>NZ_CP172347.1:0-4593329 GCF_044336395.1 Clostridium sp. 10cd*
ATGTCTAATTTTGCCAAGGTACAGCTTGAGCAGATCTGGCAGAAGACACTTCAGCTCATAAATGAAAGTGCACATTTCGATGATGCCGTATTCAACGCATGGTATAAAGAAGATTCTCATCTCTTTGATATAGAGGATGATTTTGCGACCATTGTTGTTCCTTATAAGATCAACAAGCAGATCATGATGGATTCCATCGATCTGATTCAGCAAAAGCTGTCTGATGTTCTGGATATGAAGGTCTCCTGTCAAATCCTGCTCAAGAGCGAAGTGGATATGCTTCAGCCATCATCTGTCATTAAAAGAAGAAATGAAATTTTATTTGAAGACAAAGTAAAAAAAGAGTACACCTTCGACAGCTTTGTCGTAGGGAAAAACAACCGGGAGGCTCACGCTGCGGCATTGTCCGTATGCTATTATCCCGGTAAATTCAACAATCCGTTGTTTATATTCGGAAATTCAGGCCTGGGGAAAACCCATCTGCTGCATGCCATCGGCAATTACGTCAAGGCAAACAAGGCGGATGAAAAGGTTTTATACATTTACAGTGAGGACTTCGTCACCCTGCTGATTGAGGCGATGAAAAACAAGACGGTTGAGGACGTAAAGGAAATGATCTGTTCGGTGGACTATCTGCTGATTGATGATATCCAGCGTCTGAAGCAGAGCACCTCACAGGAAATCTTCTTCAATATGTATAACAAGCTCATTTCCGACAACAAACAGATTGTCATTACCAGTGATATTCATCCTACAGAGCTGAAGGGAATTGAAAACCGTCTGATATCCCGCTTTTCCAGCGGTCTGTCCGTATCGGTAGGGTCTCCGGAATTTGAAACTGCGAAAGCTATTCTGCAGAAAAAGATGGAAGGCCGCAGCGATGAAATCATGATTGATGACGAGGTTCTCGATTATCTGGCAACCCGCTTTGCAAGTGATGTCAGAAAACTGGAGGGAACGCTCAACGAGCTGTTCTTTAAAGCAATATTATATAATCCCGAGCGGATTGATATCACCTTCGCGAAAGAAATATTCAAAGAAAATCCGATTGTTGTAAAGCAGGAGGATGAACTAACGCCGAAGAGGATAAAGAATGCGGTATGCGAATACTATGGTCTGACCAGAACCCAGATCGAATCAAAATCAAGAACCAAAAATATCGCCAATGCGCGTCATATCGCAATATACCTGTGCAGGACGCATCTGGAAATGCCGTTTGCCAAAATCGGTTTTGAATTTGGAAACCGTGATCATTCCACGATCATGTCCTCGTATGAAAAAATGATGAAGCTGTTAAAGGAAAAGGAAACATTTCAACAGGCAGTCATGCAGATTGAAAGTAATCTGGGGATAAAATAGCTAAGATATCCACATGTTTAAACTTTTCATCCACAGCAAAATTTGTTAAAATAAGCCTATGTTCAAAGTGTTTTTATAGCTTTTCCACACTTTCCACATACTTATTATTGTTTATTTACTTATAAAACATAAAAGAAGGGAGCATCACCCATGTACTTTAAGGTGTCTAAAAAAGAATTCTACAATGCATTATCTGTGGCATCCCGTGCCATCTCTACATTTTCACCACTTCCTGCGTTCTCCGGTATTAAGATTGACGCAAAAGAAGATTGTCTGATTCTGACCGGAAGTGATTCGGATGTATCCATTCAGACGAAACTGACAAAATCGGAAGAATGTGTTCTTGAGATTCGTGATATGGGATCAATCGTTATTGAAGCTAAGTATATTCTGGAAATCGTTCGTAAGATTGATGCTGATGAAATCGAGTTTGAAATGATTGACGGTTCCCTGACTAAAATCAGTGGAAACACTGCAGAGTTCAGAATCAATGGAATGCGTGCAAATGAGTATCCGGCTATCGACTTCTCCAAACCGAAGGAATGCTTTGCATTAAAAGAGGAAACACTGAAGAAAGTGATTTTGCAGACCAGCTTTGCGACAAGTGATAAAGAAACACGTCCGGTACTGACCGGTGTGAATTTCCACTGTGAAGGCAATACGCTGCACTGTGTCGCTACCGATTCCTATCGTCTTGCAAAGAAAACGATTGATATCAGCGAATCCCTGAACTTCAATATCACCATACCTGCCAAATCCCTGTCCGAGGTTGTTAAAACACTGGAAGGTGAAGGAGAGGTGGAAATTGCAGTCAATGATAAAAAAGCGCAGTTTATCATTCATGACACAATCGTACAGACGCGACTGATTGACGGTGTATATCCGGAAACAAGCCGACTGATTCCTTTACAGTTTGACTACGAGCTGACAATCGATTCCCGTGATCTTCTCAATGCTATTGACCGTGCAAGCTTTATTAAAAATGACGGGGTTTCCGTTATTAAATTCAGTCTGAGTGAGCAGGAATGCGTGCTTTCCAGCAAATCCGTGGAAGTAGGATCCTCCACTGAGGTTTTAAGCAGTGCCAGCTTCACAGGAAGCTCTCTGGAAATCAGCTGTAACGGACGATATGTCTTTGATGCAATCAAGGCATTGAGCGGCAGTCTGGTAACCTTCCGCCTCTGTGGAGAAATGAAGCCGTTTATCATTAAATCTGTGGATGATGATAATGTTTTACAGCTGGTACTTCCAGTCAGAACCTATGCATAAACAACAGGCAGTAAGGGGAACATCCTGCTGCCTTTTTCTATGTATTTTAACAAAAGTAGACCTTTTTCAGGAATGGAACGCAGCGTTTGAAAAGCGAATAAATTTACATGTGAAAAATGATGCAGAAAAGTTTGAAAACCATAGGAAAAACTAACAAAAAACCTTTAAATATGATATAATATATAGGAATGTGAAAGAGGTTTTATAATGGATATAAAGATAACCGGTGAATACATAACATTAGGTCAGCTGCTTAAAATGACGGATTTTATCCAGAGCGGCGGTGAAGCAAAATTTGCGGTAAAATCCCTGAAAATCAACGTGAACGGGGAACAGGAAAACCGCAGAGGACGCAAGCTGTATGCAGGTGATGTCATTGACATTGAGGGCAGCGTATTTTCTTTGTCATGAGACTGGAATCACTTCGTCTTCATAATTTTCGCAATTATGCAGATGTAAATGTCAGTTTTACCGACGGCATTCATATTCTGACAGGAAAGAATGCACAGGGAAAGACCAACCTGCTGGAATCTATCCTTTATTTATCAACGACCAGATCCCATCGAACCAGTGAAGATAAAGATCTAATCAAAGAAGGTGAACAGGCCTTCTTTATTAAAGCCTTGATTGCAAAGGAACAGAAAACGGAGGAAATCCGTGTGACGGTAAATGAAAAGGGGAAAAATCTTTTTATTTATCAGAATCCCGTGAATCGCGTCAGTGACTTCATAGGTGAATTTAACTCCGTTATGTTCTGTCCGGATGATATGAATCTGTTTCAGGCCTCTCCCCGCGTCAGAAGACGCTTTGTGGACATGGAGCTGAGTAAGATAAGTAAGAAGTATGTATCGACGCTTTACGTCGCTACACGGCTCTTAAAAGAGCGGAATGCTTATCTGAAGCAGGAACGGGTGGACCGCTCCTATCTCGAGGTCTTAACCTCACAGCTTGTGGATGCATCTGTTGTCATCATGAAGCAGCGGCATTTCTTTCTGGAGGAGCTGCTGGACAAATGCAGGACATTTTACCGCCAGCTTTCCAATGATGATACGGATATTACGGTTCGCTATCTCAGCTGTGTTCCTTTCTCGGACAGTGAGGAAGCGCTGAAGGAAGCTCTGCTGAGGAAATATCAAAAGCATCAGGATCGCGACCTGCTGTTGAAACAGACGACGGCCGGTATTCATAAAGAGGATTTTATCTTTGAAATGAACGGTCACGAGCTTGTCAGCTTTGCTTCCCAGGGACAGAAGCGAAGTGTATTGCTGGCATTGAAAATCGGTATGATTCATATGATTCATGAAATCATACAGGAATATCCGGTGTTATTGCTGGATGATGTATTTTCGGAGCTGGACAGCTATCGGAAACAGGAATTATTAAAATCTCTGCCCAAAGAGGTGCAGATTTTCATCTCCACAACAGATTTTGTGGAAATGGATGATATGAAAAGTGATCGCAGAGTCACGTTGTGGAATGTAAGCAACGGTACAATCGAGAGATGTTAGGAGGATGAACTATGGATGAGAATCAGATGAAAGAAATCGAAGAAATGGAAGATAAGGTTGATCATTCTTATACGGCTGATGATATTCAGGTCCTGGAAGGACTGGAAGCTGTACGGAAACGACCTGGTATGTATATCGGTTCTACCAGTGAGAGAGGTCTTCATCACCTTGTCTGGGAAATTGTTGATAACTCGATCGATGAGGCTCTTGCCGGATTCGCTACGGATATTGAAATAACGATTGAAAAAAATAACATCATCCGTGTAGAGGATAATGGTCGAGGAATGCCGACGGGAATCGTTGAAAAGACAGGAATATCCGGTGTGGAAACGATTTTTACTGTACTGCATGCCGGTGGTAAATTCGGCGGTGGTGCTTATAAGGTTTCCGGAGGTCTGCATGGTGTCGGTGCCAGTGTTGTTAATGCATTGAGTGAATGGCTGGAGGTTAACGTACATCAGAACGGACATGAGTTTTTCCTTCGTTTTGAAGACGGAGGCAAGGCAACAGGACCTTTGAAAATCATCAATGACAGCGAAAAGCATGGTTCCATTGTGCGTTTCAAGGCAGATCCTGAAATCTTTCAGGAAACACAGGAATATGATTTTGATACTTTGAATGCACGTATTCGTCAGCTGGCTTTCCTGAACAAAAGCATTCGTCTGGTGCTTTGTGATGAACGGGAAGCGGAGCCGAAACGAATTGAATATAAATACGATGGCGGTATCCGCCAGTATGTGGAATATCTGAACAAGAACAAGACGCCGCTGCATGAAGAGGTTGTGTATGTGGAAGGGATAGAGGACGGGATTCTTGCGGAAATCGCCATGCAGTATAACGATGGCTACATTCCAAGCATCTATTCCTTCTGTAACAACATCAACACGATGGAAGGCGGGACGCATGAGGATGGCTTCCGACTCGCTCTGACAAGGATTATCAATGCCTATGCGAGAGAGCAGGGAATGATAAAAAAAGACGAGACACTGGCTGGAGATGATGTGCGTGAGGGATTAACGGCTATTATCTCGGTAAAGCACCCCGATCCGCAGTATGAAGGACAGACAAAGACGAAGCTGGGAAACTCAGAGGTACGAAAAATTGTTTCCAGTATACTGGGTGAACAGCTGGATCGTTTCTTCATGGAGAATCCGGAAACAGCAAAGATTATTGTAGATAAGGCGATTCTTGCGAGCAAGGCACGTCTTGCGGCAAAAAAGGCAAGAGAGCTGACAAGAAGAAAATCAGCCCTGGAAATCACATCACTGCCCGGTAAGCTTGCGGATTGTTCCAGCAAGGATGCCTCGGAATGTGAAATCTATATCGTCGAGGGTGATTCCGCCGGCGGAAGTGCAAAGCAGGGAAGAAATTCCAAGTTTCAGGCAATTCTGCCACTGCGTGGTAAGATATTGAACGTCGAGAAGGCGCGTTTGCAGAGAATCTTCGAAAATAATGAAATTCGCTCTATGATCACAGCATTCGGCTGTGGAATCGGAGAGGAAATGGATGTCAGTAAGCTGCGTTATCATAAAATTATTATCATGACCGATGCCGATGTCGATGGTGCGCATATCTGTACACTGATGCTGACGTTCTTCTACCGTTACCTGCGTCCGATCATTGAGGGTGGCTATGTATATATCGCCATGCCACCGCTGTTCAAGGTTGCCAAGGGAAACCGTGTGGAATATGTGTATAAAGAGGAAGAAGTGGAAACGGTACGTGCTTCTATGGGGGAGAATGTAAACGTACAGCGATATAAAGGTCTGGGAGAGATGAATCCGGAGCAGCTGTGGGAGACAACCATGGACCCAGCATTCCGTACGCTGAAGCAGGTAAATATTGATGATGCTATGGAAGCTGACAGTATTTTTGAAATGCTGATGGGAGAAGAGGTTGAACCAAGACGTGACTTTATTCAGGAAAATGCAATCTATGCAACACTGGATATCTAAGGAGGTGTAAGGGAACATGGATTTAAACAAGGAAAAACTGATTCAGGTAGATATTTCAAAAGAAATGAAAACCTCCTTTCTGGACTATTCAATGTCTGTAATCGTAGATCGTGCACTGCCTGATGTTCGTGATGGAATGAAGCCTGTTCATCGCCGTATTCTGCATGCGATGAATGAGCTGGGAATTGTGGCAAGCAAGCCGTTTAAAAAGTCAGCGCGTATCGTTGGTGAAGTAATCGGTAAGTATCATCCGCACGGTGATATAGCCGTATATGATGCCATGGTTCGTATGGCACAGGACTTCAGCTACCGCTACATGCTGGTACAGGGACATGGTAACTTCGGTTCCATGGATGGTGACGGTGCGGCGGCAATGCGTTATACCGAAGCCCGTATGTCTAAAATCGCTATGGAAATGATGAAGGATATCAATAAGGATACCGTTGATTTCATACCCAACTATGACAATGAGGAAACTGAGCCGGCTGTGCTGCCTGCCAGATTCCCGAATCTGCTGGTAAACGGTTCTGTCGGTATTGCGGTAGGTATGGCGACCAATATACCGCCGCATAATCTTACAGAAACAATAGACGCAACCTTTGCCATTATGGATAATCCGGAGATTTCCGTTGTGGAGCTGATGGACAATTATATCAAGGGTCCTGATTTTCCAACAGGCGGTATCATTCTGGGAAGAGCCGGAATTCGACAGGCATTTGAAACAGGCCGCGGCTCTATCATGGTACGCAGTAAGCATCATCTGGAGGATATGGGCAACGGTAAGACAAGAATTGTTGTGACTGAAATCCCGTATCAGGTGAATAAAGCGAATCTGATTACCAAAATCGCAGACCTGGTAAGAGAAAAGCAGATTGAAGGTATCACCTATCTGAATGACGAATCAAACCGTGAGGGTATTCGAATCGTGATTGAGCTGCGTAAGGATGCTCAACCGGATGTTATTTTGAATCAGCTGTATCGTATGACACAGCTTCAGACCTCTTTCGGTGTCAACATGCTGGCACTGGTAGAGAAAACACCGAAGCAGATGGGAATCCGGGAGGCACTTCAGCATTATGTGAATCATCAGATTGACGTTACGGTACGCCGTACAAAATTTGAATTGAAAAAAGCTGAGGATCGTGCTCATATATTGGAAGGTTTGCGTATCGCACTGGATCACATTGATGAAATTATTCATCTGATTCGCTCCAGTCAGAATGATGCGGAAGCAAGAACTGGTCTGATGGAGCAGTTTAAACTCACGGAGATTCAGGCAAATGCAATCCTGGAGATGCGTTTGCGTCGTTTAACAGGCTTGGAACGCGATAAGATTGAAAATGAATATCGTGAGCTGATGAATACGATAGCAGATTTACGTGATATTCTTGCAAACCATGATCGTGTTCTCGGGATTATCCGTGATGAGCTGACTGAGGTTAAAAATCGCTTTGGCGATGAGCGTCGTACAGAAATCAGTGAGGCAGATTACGATATGCAGGATGAAGATTTAATTCCTGTTGAGGATGTTGTTATCACAATGACAACAAACGGTTATATCAAGCGTATGCCGACAGATACCTATCGTACACAGAACCGTGGAGGCCGCGGTGTGAAGGGTATGTCTGTAAATGAGGATGATATTGTTGATCTGCTGATTACAATGTCCACTCACGACTATCTGATGCTGTTTACCAATCTTGGCAAGGTTTACCGTATCAAGGGGTATAAGGTGCCGAATTCTGGTAGAACGGCTAAGGGCCTTCCGGTCGTGAATCTGTTAAATCTGGACAAGGAGGAGAAGGTGCGTGCACTTGTTCCTGTTCGTCCGGATAGTGAATCCTCCTTCCTGCTGTTTGTCACAAAGAACGGACTGGTTAAGCGAACACCGATGAGTGAATTCGATTCTATACGTCAGAATGGTAAAATCGCCATTACACTACGTGAATTTGATGAGCTGGTTGGTGTGAAGGAAACAACCGGAGATGATGAAATTATTATCGCAGGCTCCAATGGTAAGGCAGTTCGATTCCATGAAGATGATATTCGTGCTATGGGACGTACGGCAAGCGGTGTGAAGGGCTTTAATGTTGATGGCTCAATCGTAGTAGGTGCTGCCACTTCTAAAGAGGGAACACATCTGCTGGCTGTTAGTGAAAATGGTTATGGTAAGCGTACCGCTATTGAGGAATACCGTCTGACAACACGTGGAGCGAAGGGTGTAAAGACAATCAATGTTACCAATAAAACCGGTGAGCTTGTTTCCGTTCGCGCTGTAAATGGTGATGAGGATGCCATGATTGTTACAAACTCCGGTATTATTATCCGAATATCTGTTGATGATATTGGTATTTACAGCCGTAATACTCAGGGTGTTAAGCTGATCAACGTGGCAGATGAAGAATCTGTTGCCAAGGTGGCTATTGTTGAAAAGGAAGAAGAGGAGCCGGAAGAGGCTGCAGCTGGTGAAGCTTTGGAAAATAATGAAGAAACTACGGAACAGATAATTGACAATCCTGTAGAAGAATGATATAAAATAATAAAACGTTGAAAAGGTCAAGTAAGAAAGCAGGCTACTTTCAGAGATATAACGGTAGGTGTGAGTTATAATAGCTGCTTATGAAATCCGCCTTTGAGTGAATCAATGAACTATTAGTAGTTGATTACGGTAGCACCGTTATAGCTATGAGAGGGTATATCTTTATAGGTATATCAAAAAGGGTGGCAACACGAGGTATCGTCCCTTTATGGACATACCTCTTTTTTATATTCTAGGAGGTTATGATTATGCTTGATATGAAATTTTTACGCGAAAATCCTGAAATTGTAAAAGAAAACATAAAAAAGAAGTTTCAGGATCACAAGATTGAGCTTGTAGATAAAGTGATTGCTATGGATAAAGAGAATCGCTCTCTTAAACAACGAGGGGATGAGCTGCGAAGCAAGAGAAATGCTATGAGCAAGGAAATCGGCGGTCTGATGGCCAAAGGTTTAAAGGATGAGGCAAATGCTATTAAAGCCAAGGTTCAGGCTATGGCAGATGAAATGAAGGAAACAGAGGTTAAGGAAACTGAGCTTGCTGAGAAAATCAAGGAAATGATGATGCAGATTCCAAATATCATTCATCCTACGGTCCCGGTTGGTAAGGATGATTCAGAAAATGTTGAACTGCAGAAGTACGGCGAGCCTGTGATTCCTGATTTTGAAATTCCATATCATACAGATATTATGGAACGGTTTGAAGGTATTGATCTGGATAGTGCAAGAAAAGTTGCAGGGAACGGGTTCTATTATCTGATGGGAGATATTGCACGACTTCATTCTGCTGTCATTTCATATGCACGTGATTTTATGATTGATAGAGGATTTACATATGTTGTACCGCCTTTTATGATTCGTAGTAATGTTGTGACCGGGGTTATGAGCTTTGCGGAAATGGAAGGCATGATGTATAAGATTGAGGGCGAGGATTTGTATCTGATCGGTACCAGTGAGCATTCTATGATTGGAAAATTCATTGATACAATTCTTGATGAGAAAAAACTTCCTTATACTTATACAAGCTATTCTCCTTGCTTCCGTAAAGAAAAAGGTGCACACGGTATTGAAGAAAGAGGAGTTTACCGCATTCACCAGTTTGAGAAACAGGAAATGATTGTTGTTTGCAAACCGGAAGAAAGTGCAGACTGGTTTGTAAAGCTGTATACGAATACTGTTGATTTATTCAGAAGTCTGGATATACCAGTGAGAACCTTAGAGTGCTGTTCCGGTGATCTTGCTGATTTGAAGAATAAGTCTGTTGATGTCGAAGCATGGAGTCCACGTCAGAAAAAATATTTTGAAGTGGGAAGCTGTTCTAATTTGACAGATGCACAGGCAAGACGTCTTGGCATTCGCGTAAAGGGTGAGAATGGAAAATATTTTGCTCATACTTTGAATAATACGGTGGTAGCTCCACCTCGAATGCTGATTGCTTTTTTAGAGAATAATCTGAACAAGGACGGCAGTGTGAATATTCCGGAAAAATTGCAGCCATATATGGGAGGCACAAAAATATTGATGCCAAAAAATTAAGCAGTATTGAAAAGGTGATTTTTATATAAATTTCACCTTTTTTTAGTATCTAAAACAGCTTATTATTTGTTGGTTAAAAATAGCAGAAAAGCCTTTGTTTATCGTATTATTTGGATAAATAATACGATATTGTGACTCTCTGATTTACATCGATATTTGAATAATTGGACAATTGGTCATGTCGTTGCAAATGATTGCACAGCTTTTTTAGGCATTTTTGTTTCACGTGAAACAATTAAGGATAAATCAAGGAATTTCAGCTGTTACTTATGCTTGTTTCATAATGTTTTAAAAGAGATAATAAAAAATGTGTAAGCAAATAGAAGATAAGTTATAATGATGCTATACATAAAAAGGTAACCTTATATATGAAAATTATTTTTATACGAAGTAGGCGCAAATCCAATGTTAAGACAATTTCAAACTTTCTTATGTATGCACTAATGATTTTCTAATAATAAAATAAGAAAGCTTCCTCCAGTTGTAACGTGTTTGAGAAAAGAAAGTATCAAATTCTGTTGAATAATATAATGGTGATAAGTACTCAATGTAGTTATGTTCAACCTGAGTTTATGAACTGTTTAGAAAATTAGCCTGCTCATTCTTAAAGAGAATAAAAAGTATTCCGTTTTATGACAATATATTGTATCTGAAATACAATTCATATTACTATCTTGTTAATAGCTCAGATAAAAAAAATAGTGTTAATCTTAAGGATAAAGGAGTTTCCTTTATGAAATACAGGATAGACTTGTTCATCACTTGTAAAAGTCAAAATGGCAATTATAAAATATGTGAAAGCAAATTAACTGTTGAAAAAATCAGAGAATATGCTATAATATATAAGCTACTACAATGGTATCTACTGAATTAGGTCAGATTGGGAACAAAGCAGCCTTAAGGGAGCTCTATCATGTGTGGTAGCCCTTTTTTATATCTGAGGTAATTTTATGAAAGAAGAATATATGCGGGCTGCTTTAAGAGAGGCAGAGAAGGCTAAAAAAATAGATGAGGTACCCATTGGCTGTGTTATTGTTAAGGATGATAAAATTATAGCAAGAGGTCATAATCTCAGAGAAACAAAACAGCAGTCAATAAACCATGCTGAAATCATTGCAATTCAAAAAGCTTGTAAAAAGGTAGGAAGCTGGCGTCTTGAGGATTGTGATTTATATGTTACTCTGGAGCCCTGTTGCATGTGTGCCGGTGCTATTCTGCAATCACGTATCAGAACTGTTATCTATGGAACTGCTGATCCAAAGGGTGGAAGCATTGAAAGTACCTTGCATATGTATGAACAGCCGGGATATAACCATTATCCGAAAGTTGAATCCGGTGTTCTTCAAAACGAATGTTCACAGCTCTTAAAGAATTTCTTTAAAGAAAAAAGACTAAAAAAGAAATAAAAGCAAATACTGTAAGAAAGAAAAGTATTTGCTTTTCTTATGTAAAATTCATTGTCAGCATGATATAATTGACAGTGGAGAAAGCAGGTGAAGTATGGCATATAAAGCGTTATATCGTACTTATCGTCCAAACAGTTTTGATGAAGTAGCAGGACAAAAGCACGTTGTACAAACCTTGCAGCATGCAGTGGAACAGCATAAGATTGCACATGCTTATTTGTTCTGCGGCCCCCGTGGTACAGGAAAAACATCAATTGCGAAAATCTTTGCGAAAACTATAAATTGTGAGAATCCAAATCATAAACCATGTTTGGAATGTGATAACTGTAGGGCAGTACAGGATGGAAGCCATCCGGATATTATTGAGATAGATGCTGCCAGCAATAATGGTGTAGAAGAAGTACGTACACTGATAGAAAAAGTTAAGTATGCGCCATTGAAGGGTAAATATAAAATTTATATTATTGATGAGGTCCATATGATGTCAACGGGTGCATTTAATGCGCTGTTAAAGACGATTGAGGAACCACCGGAACATGTTATTTTTATTTTAGCTACGACAGAGCCGCATAAGGTGCTGCCTACGATTATTTCACGTTGTCAGCGATTTGATTTTACTAAAGTTCCACGTGAAGAAATCGTTCAGAGGATACATACTATTCTGGAGAGAGAACAGATTACGTGTGAAGAGGAAGTAATTCGGATTATTGCACAGCTTGCTGATGGCGGATTGCGTGATGCTTTATCTATTCTTGATCAATGTATTGCTTATGCACAGAATCATATCCAGGTGCATCATATCAATGAAATTTATGGCATTACAACCATACAGGAAAAATTAGATTTGTATCGTTATATCTATGGAAAAGATGCAGTATCCCTGTTAAATGCGATAGATCAGCTTATTGAAAAAGGTATTGATATCAAAAGGCTGACTGTTGATTTAATTGAAATATTAAAGGAGAGTATCATTTTCGAGTATACAAAGGATGCATCTCTGCTGCATATTCTAAATAGTGAAGAGGTTTTAACTCTGATTGATGGAAAATCTATTGCAGAGAGGTTTCAAATGATACATCTTCTAATGGAAACATATGATAAATATAGAAGTGCAGCAAATGCAGGATCTTATTTTGAGGTCTGTTTACTGCAAATGCTGGATGTAAAGGCAACTGTGGTGACAACGACGATATCACATCCATTGGAGACTCCTAGGCAGGAACAAAAACCAGTAAGCACTGTTAATAATGTTTCACGTGAAACATCTAAGAAGAAACCTATACTTGAGGTTCCTATGGATGATGAACCATTTACACCATATGATACACCAGTATTTGATTCACCAGTAACAAAGAGTGCGAAGTCTTCACATATACCGGAAAATATAGTAAGCAAGGAAATTACTGCTGTTTCAACAAAAGCTTTAAAACCATTGGATAATGAATTTGTTCTTGGACTTCTTGCCGGGGCAAATAAACCTGAAAAAGCAAAGGATAGTCAGCATTTTCAGAAAATACCTGAATTCATGCTCGATTTTAAATATGCTAAATATGGAAGTCTTTTAAAGAATGCAGGTATTGTAGGCAGTGGTAATACCTATATAGTGGTATGTGTCGATAATCAGGCAGTAGCAAATGAAATAAATGAGATGGACAGTAAAAATGAATTTCATGATTTCATTACTGAATTGATGGAAAAGAATAAAAAAATATTTGCTATTTCTGCTGATCAGCAGAAATATGTTATCAAAGAGTTTAAAGACCGTATGATTGCAGGTACATTGCCGGAGCCTATACAGATTGAAGCTGTGACGATTGAAAGAAAAGAAGTAAAAGAATTAACACAGGAAGAAGCTGTATTGGATTTGTTCGGTCAGGAAAATATAATAATAACGGAGGAATAAGATTATGAATATGCAGGGATTATTAAAACAGGCACAGAAAATGCAAAAGGAACTTACTAAGCTGGAAGATGAATTAAATGAAAAAGTATATGAAACAACAATGGGTGGTGGCGTTATCAAGGTAGAAGTAAAAGGAAGCATGTCTGTAGAAAGTATCTCAATTGATGAAAGCTTGCTGGAGAAAGATAACAAAGAAGATTTAGAGGATATGCTGAAATCTGCCTTGAATGATGCATTCGCTAAAGCAGTCGAGGATAAAGAAAAAAATATGAATCAAATTACAGGCGGAGTGAAAATGCCAGGTGGCTTCTAATGTATCCTAAGAAATTTGAAGCACTTGTTGAATGCTATCGGAGACTACCGGGTGTAGGAATAAAAACTGCAGAACGCTATGCATTTCAAACGCTCGAATGGGATGATGAAACTATGGACTCTTGGATTCATGCATTTCAAAACGCAAAAGAAGGCTTAAAAAAATGTGCGGTATGCGGCAACTTATCGGAAGATGACACATGTGATATTTGTGGTGATAAAAGTAGAAATAGTCAGATTATATGTGTTGTACAAAGTCCAAAGGATGTTATCGCAATGGAGAAAACTAAAGAATACTCTGGAGTATATCATGTGTTGAATGGTGTTATCTCAACATCAAAAGGTATACTGCCTGAGGATATCAACATAGACTCTCTATTAAACAGAATCAGTGAGGAAACCGAGGAAATTATTATTGCAACCAATCCGACAGTCGAAGGTGAAACTACAGCATTGTACTTATCAAAGCTGCTGGAAAAATATCCGGTTACTGTAACAAGGATTGCACATGGTCTTCCAATGGGCGGACATTTGGACTATGCGGATGAATTAACCTTGATTAAAGCAATTGAAGGAAGAAAGAAAATGGAACCATAATGTTGGTTCTTTTCTTTACTGTATTATAAAATGTAAGAAGTATATAGTAAATGAGGAAGGACAGGAATACCATGCTTTCAAATGTATGGATGTTTAAATAGCGTTTAAATCAAGAATATGAAAAAGGGAACAACCTCCTACAGCAACAGCATAATAGGCGATACACAGAAAAAACATCATCTCTATATGAACTAATTGTATAAATCCTAAATCACCATCTCCTTACATATATATAAAAGAAATATTTTCATTTTACTGCAAGCGCTATCATGGTAAAATGGATATATAGGAAGAAGGTGATCATATGGGCTCAATTGCTTATATTACTGATAAAAATATGATGGAGTACCATAGACTTCATGGTAACTCTGTTATCAATTTCTGGAAGCCAAGTATCAAAAGTATTACTGATTTTAAAAAGGGAGACATGCTGTTTTTCTTGACAAAGGGGACAGAGCGTGGGAAAAAAAGAGAAAAGGGAATACTTGGATATGGTCATCTTCGAAAGCAACAAAACATGGGGTTTACACAAATGTGGAATGTATATAAAACTCTGAGTGGCTATCCGGATAAGGAATCATTAAAGCAGGCAATCTGCAAAATTACAAAACAGGAGGAAGTACCTGAGCTACTTTCCTGCATGGAATTAGAAAATGTTATCTATTTTCAATATCCGATTTACCTAAGTGAAATCGGTATGAAAATTTCCAATAATATAGAAAGCTTTTTCTATATAGATAAAGAGGATATACAAAATACAGGAAGACTACTGCATCTGGCATCCTCTATTGGTACGGATATGTGGGTGAACAGTACTGTTATTACAAAGGAAAAGAATATGCAGGAGGATGCTGTACTTCAAATACTGGAGAACCTGAGCAGACGTATAGAGACTAGCTTCTATTCAGAATATGAAGAATCAAAAATACGTCATTATATACAAAAACTTCAGGATGCAAATATACAGTCAATTAGAAACAGTAAAACAGAGTATTGGACAAAACGCGATGGAAAAATAATGATTTTACTGCCATGCCTCTTAAACTTTATAGATGCTGAAAGTAAAATGCAGTATAGCATTGGTCATTATCAGCTATTTAAAGTATATATAAATCAAAGTGAATATGCTGATCAGATTTCCATCAAACTATTGTTCAACCAAAAGATCCACAGTAATTGGAGACTTGCTCTCAGCTATTTAAAGATAGAATATGAAGAAAGGCTAGTCGAAGAGGACTAGCCTTATAGCTATTACCTGAAGAATACAAAAGAAAGGGACCATAAGAATGAATTTTGTTTTCCTTATTTTGTGTCGGAAAGCAATCATTCCAAGACCAATACCAAAAGCTCCTCCAAGGAATGCATACAGTAACAGAAATCGCTCAGGTATTCGATAACGCTTATGAATGGCTTTCCATTTATCAATTCCCATCATACAAAATGAAATCACGTTCCAGAAGACGATGTAGATCATTCCTCCACTGCCTGCAAAGCACGCTGAATCTTAGATGTGCAGTTTTTTTCATAAACAAGCTGCACATGAGAAAGAAGCTTCTGAAAAACAGAAAGCCCGTCATGTGGCTGCTTATATTCATATTCAATTTCATAATCTGTATGACTTCCATAGGTGCTGATATCAAAGCATAGTTCAGCATTCTCTGTTTCTACAACAGCTCTTTTTGTCACCAAAGTAGTTAACGGAATGATTGCAGCTTCAATTTGATACTCATGCAATAGCTGAACAATTTCCTCTGATTGCAGAGCATGAACACTGTTTTCAGATACTTCACACTCACACTCGCACAGCCCATCAAGATTCTCCTGCCGCATCTTTAATGTAAACAGAAACCTTCCATTTCGCTCCCGTATACGCATTGCACCCTTCTTTTTCTGAATGTCCCCGTTTACCGTATCATAATAGGTATTGGTCTGGGTTATAAAATTCAGATTTTCATACAAACTACACAGCTTATCAAACTGTTCCTTACTCACAAGCATTTTATATTCTTTTTCAACATGTTTATTCATCTTTCATCACCTTATAGGATATGATACAATAGTACCATAACAAAAGGAAGTGATTTGTGATGAAATATTCAGTAGTTGCGAAAAAAGATGCAAAATCACATGCAGTAGAGGAGAAAATCAAAGAGCGTCTGCAGTCTTCTGGCTGGATTTATGACAAAGCAGAACCACAGCTTGTTATCTGTGTGGGAGGAGACGGTACACTGCTGTATGGCGTGCATCAGTATCTGCATCGAATCAGCGAAGTAAACTTCCTTGGCATTCATACAGGAACCCTTGGCTTTTTCACGGACTATACGGAAGAGGAGCTGGAGGAATGCCTGCATGATGTATTGGAAAAGGAGCCTGTGATATTTGAATCCGGTTTATTGAAAATAAAGCTGGATAATAATCCAAACCCTTATTATGCATTAAATGAGATGCGTGTTGAGAATATTGTGAAATCTCAAATCATGGATATATATGTAGACGGTGAGTTTTTTGAAACCTGCAGAGGCTCCGGCATCTGTCTATCCACTCAGGCAGGCTCCACTGCATATAATCGATCTCTTGGAGGAGCAGTTATAGACTGTGGATTATCTCTTATGCAGCTGGCGGAAATAACAGCTATTCAGCACTCCAAGCACCGCTCCCTCGGAAATCCGTATATCATGATGGAGAACCGTCATGTAACAATGAAAAGTGAAACCTTTGATACAGCAATACTCTGCTATGATCATTTGAATGTGCCGTTGGAAGCCACCAAAGAAATCTATTGCGAGATGTCTGATCGGAAGGTTAGATTCGCACGTTATCGTCATTACAGTTATTTGAGAAGATTAAAAAATTTATACTGACAGATAGTATTGATGAAGGGATATGATTTAGTCATAAGCTGCTTCATTAGTCTATTCAGTTGCAGGAAGAACGAGGATTATCGCATCATGAAAAGTAAAAAAACAGATACGCGGGGAATCTGTTTTTTATATCCGTTTTTTCCTGTACCAACCATTATTTACTTTTGAGAAATGTATCGTATAACAAATATCAATAAATTGAAGTAGCATGCGCATTTCATCCGTTATAAAAAAAGCAAGCAAAATAAAACCAATCACAAAACTTATGATTGGCTTATTCATATACATAATCAGAGAGCTTTTTTGCTTTTGCACTGGCATTCATAATGATTCCAAATGCAATCAGATATGACAGTAATGATGAACCGCCATACGATATCATAGGAAGCGTGATTCCGGTAATCGGCAATAAACCGATTATCATCCCGATATTTTGTATCTGTTGATACAGCAGCATCCCCAGAATACCCAGAATGAAATACTTTTCAAACATATTCTTTGACATGCTGGCAATACGGCATAAATGAATATCAAGCCCAAGACACAGAACCACTATGAATAATGTTCCGATCAAGCCCCAGCTTTGTCCAATAACAGCAAAGATAAAGTCGGTCTGTGCTTCCGGTATGGATACCAGCTCGATTCCCATACCATGACCTGTAAGGCCGGCCGAGCCAAGAGCAAGCAAGGCCATATACAGCTGATGCCCCTCTCCATTGATATCTGTTTCCGGATTCAGCCACGCTGTTATTCGTTTCAGACGATATCCTCCTTCACCACCAATCAGCTCATTCAGAACATTGAAATGATAGTAATACATATAGAAGAATAATACCAGCACAATGACAATCAGGATACCTATGATGACAAACCATTGTTTTTTTATACCGGAACATACGATCATCGCCACCAGTGAAATAGCGATAATCAATACCACTCCGGTATCTGGCTGAGCAAGTATCAGAAGGATAGGGGGAACTGCCCATTTCGCTACATTCATAAACAAAGAGAAATCCATTTCATAGGACTCTGTTAATTTGTTATTGTTATGCTCATCAATCACACCGGCAGTTATTAAAATCAAAACGATTTTCATAAACTCACTGGGCTGAAAAGAACCGAACGGCCCCAGCTTAAACCAGGATGTGGCACCGTTTGTTGTGATGATCATTCCCAGCAGACTGCCTCCGGTCAACATATTGTATACCTTACCAATCAGCAGCACCACAAGACAAACCATAAGAAACCAGTATCCTATTTTTGCGAACTGCAGCATGGAATCATTACCGAGATACATAATCACACCGATCGCGATTGATCCGATAATAAACCACATTGCCTGCTTCATCATATAGTCTATACCGGCTGCCTGACCGATAATACCAAAAGCGGAATAGATGGACAGAAGACTCATGCCAATCGTTAAAATCAAATATGTAACTAAAACAAAATCGAACTTATCCGGACTCTTTGCCCTGGATAATCCTACTTTCATTTGCACCACTCCAGACAAAAACCTTTTTGAAACAAGGTTGTACTTATTATAACACGGTTTATATTTCTTATGTTGCAGCATGGTCAATTATTTTCTGAATTTCTATTAAGAAATGAGAATAAGCATACACTGCAGGTTAGGATGATTGTATGAAAAAACAAAAGCATATAGGATTATACCCAATGGTCATGTTATAATAATAAGCAGTGAGTGGAGTTGATAAAATGACTAAAAAAGCTACCTATACACCGATGATGAAGCATTATCTGGAATTAAAAGAACAGCATGAGGATGCAATCATATTCTATCGTCTCGGTGATTTTTATGAAATGTTTTTCGAAGATGCAAAGACGGCATCCAGTGAGCTTGATCTGGTTCTGACAGGAAGAAATGCCGGTGTAGAAGAACGGGTACCGATGTGTGGAATTCCACATCATGCCGCAAAGGGATATATACAGCGACTGATTCAAAAAGGATATAAAGTCGCAATTGTTGAGCAGTTGGAGGATCCGGCACTGGCAAAGGGACTGGTGAAGCGGGATGTCATCAAAATCGTTACACCCGGAACCATCATGGATGAAGTAAGTGATGAGAAAACAACTGTCTATATTGCTTCTCTGCATGACTTTCAATTCGGTCTTGCCGTCATACTCTGTGAAATGACAACCGGAGAGCTGCGTGCGCAGCTGATTGATAAGCATGTCATGGCAATACAGAAGGTTCTGCTGGGAAACAATGTACGAGAAATTGTAATACAGGAGAAGTTTGATAAGAAAATCGTGAAGATGATAGAAGAAATGCAGACGATTACCGTTTCCTATCATAATGATAACGCATTAAAGGAAGAATACCGTCATTTGCTGAATGGAATTGAAGATGACCGTGTGGAAACTGCCTTTGGCGTTCTCACCAATTATCTGGATGAAACACAGAAGCGAAATATGGCTCATCTGAATGCTGTTGAAATGGTATATGAAAATGATTTTCTTCAGATGGATTTTTCGACAAAGCAGAATCTGGAGCTGACCTCCAGTCTGCGCAGCAATTCACGCTCACAGACATTATGGAGCTTTCTTGATAAATGCCGCAGCTCCATGGGCTCTCGGTTATTAAAAAAATGGATTGAATACCCGCTGGTTGATACAGCGATGATTAACCGGCGTCTGGATGCTGTTGAATATTTGAATGATAACTTCATTACGAAGGATGAACTGCGTGAGCATCTGGGCTTTGTCTATGATATGGAGAGACTGAGTGCCAGAGTGGCCTATGGTTCTGCAAATCCGCGGGATATCCTGCGACTGATCAAAACGCTGGAGCATACACCGCAGATTTTTGAATTATTTCATGACTGCAGTGCCTATGAGGAATTTCAGAGTATCGATCCATGCCGGGAGCTGTACGATATGATCGAGGGTGCCATCATTGATAATCCTCCTTTGACATTAAAGGATGGCGGTGTGTTTGTGGAGGGCTATAATGAAGAGCTCGATCAGGTGCGCGAAATCGGTAAAAACGGGAAGAACTGGATTCTTGAGCTTGAAAACAAGGAGCGGGAAAGAACCGGTGTAAAGTCTTTGAAAATCGGATACAACCGTGTATTCGGGTATTATATTGAGGTTACAAAAACCAATCTGGATTCTATAAAGGATGAATTTGGTTATGTCAGAAAGCAGACACTGACCAACGCAGAACGCTTTATCACGCAGGAGCTGAAGGATAAAGAGGACGCGATTGTACATGCGCAGGAAAGAAGTATCCGTCTGGAAGCAGAGCTATTCAATCACCTTCTGAATCAAATCAAGGTATATCTGCCTAAGTTGCATGATCTTTCACATGCATTGGCCACAATTGATGCATTATATGCACTTGCAGAGATTTCCAGTGAAAACGGATATACACGGCCACAGTTTCATACCGGTCATTCCATTCACATGAAGGAGGCAAGACATCCGATCCTGGATCGAATGATGAAAACAACACGTTATGTTTCCAATGATCTGGAGATGGGTGAGGACAATGACATTCTGATGATTACCGGACCGAACATGGGTGGTAAATCCACCTATATGCGACAGACCGTTTTTCTTGTCATCATGGCCCAGATAGGCTGCTTTGTCCCTGCAAAGAAAGCGGAAATGCCAATCTTTGATCAGATATTCACACGGATCGGCGCAAGTGATGATATCATGTCGGGACAGTCAACCTTTATGGTGGAGATGATCGAAGCGAACAATGCATTACAGAATGCCACAGCAAATTCACTTATTTTATTTGATGAGATCGGGCGCGGTACCTCCACATATGACGGTATGGCACTGGCGCAGGCTATGATTGAATATATAATACGAAATATCAAAGCGAAAACGCTATTCTCTACCCATTACCATGAGCTGACAGAAATGGCAGAAAAGAATGCAGGTATCCGCAATGTGCATGTGGATGTACATGAAGAGGATGATAAGGTTACATTTTTATACCGCGTGCTTGACGGCAAAGCAGATAAATCCTATGGAATCAATGTTGCACGTCTTGCACATCTTCCTTCCTCCGTGCTGGAGCGTGCCAAGCTGATTCTGGACAATCTGGAGCTGCAGCCGAATATGGTAAAAGAGGTGAAGCCACCACTCGTCATAGAAAAAGAGAATCCGCAGCACATGCAAATCATCAATCAGGTTAAACAGGTAGATGTAAATAAAATGACACCGATGGAAGCCATGCAGTTTCTGTATGAGCTGAAGGAAAAAATGTCATAGAAGAGAACTCTGTAATCCCGGATTACAGGTTTTCTGTTTTATAAGAAAGAAGGAGTACTTATGGGTAGAATCAATCGACTGGACGAACATCTCAGCAATATGATTGCGGCTGGAGAGGTCGTGGAACGTCCGCAGGGTATTGTAAAGGAACTGGTTGAAAACTGTATCGATGCACACGCATCAAATATAGAAATACAAATATCACAGGGTGGTATTGCGACCATTACGATTATAGATGATGGTGACGGTATGGATCCTGTGGATGCCACGCTGGCATTTGAGCGGCATGCCACAAGCAAGCTGAAAGAGGTTAATGATCTCTGGAATATACATACAATGGGATTTCGCGGGGAGGCACTGCCTTCCATCGCATCTGTTTCTCATGTACTGCTGCGAACAAATGACGGCACAAGCTCTACCGAGGTGGAGATCAACTACGGCAAGCTGATTAGTGCCAGACCATGCGGGACTCCGAAGGGAACCATGATAGAAATTCAGAATCTGTTTCAGAAAACACCGGCACGCTTCAAGCATCTGAAAAGTCCGCAGTATGAATTTTCTCTTATTTCGGATGTAGTTCAGAAGTTTGCCCTTTCCCATCCGGAAATCGGATTCTGCCTGTCTCATGATGGAAGAACGGTTTTTAAAACCAAGGGCAGCGGTAATCTTTTGGAAGTACTTATGCAGATTTATGGAAGAGACAGTGCGAAGAGTGCGATTTCGCTGGATGGAAGTGATCAGGATTATAAGATAAAAGGCTATATCATGCAGCCGCAGTTTAACCGTGCAACAAAATATTATATGCTGCTGTACATCAATGGCCGTATGATACGTAATTACCATTTGCAGAAGGCAATACTGGATGCATACTCACCTTATATGCCGAAGGACAGATATCCCATCGTTGTCATTGATTTACTGATGGATGCACAGCTGGTGGATGTCAATGTACATCCGTCCAAATGGGAAATTCGTCTGTCCAAGGAAAAGCAGCTGGAAAAGCTCCTCTATGAGACCATTCGCAAAGCACTGCTGGAGCAGCTTGAGGTTCCACGCGTTAATATTACAAAGGAAACCGTAAAAGAGAAGGTGGAAGAGCAGGAGCTGCAGTTTACGTATGAACGTGATGATAGCATTTCAAGACTGCATGAGGAAGTAAACGACAGCTTTATACATCCGGAAAAGAATGAAAAGCCCTCTCTGGATATGGAAGAGCTTCGTAGAAAAATCGAAGCAGATAAAAACCGGAGAAAAGAATCAGCTGCTCCGATACAGCCTAAGACTAAGGAAATTCTTCCTGAAATCCGGGAAGAAACAGCATCCTACGAGTCTGAGGATTCAACATCGGTAAAGGCGGAGACAGAGGAAGCAGATGTCAAGGTTCAGCATGAGGACACTGACAAAACAGAAGTGCTGCCCGCTGCCGACACCGGGTCTGAGGCACACACAGAAGCTATAGAAACAGACATTTCTTCGGATGCAGCTGTTGCATACAAGGAAATCAGTCAGTCCGAGGAGCTTGTCTATGAGAAAAAGGCAGAGGCGGAACAGCCACAGCCTTTGAATCCGAGTCTTCCACAGCTTCGTGTGATTGGTCAGTTCCACAGCTGCTATATATTGGCAGAGGGTGAAAAGGGCCTGTACATAATTGATCAGCATGCAGCACAGGAGCGCTATCATTATGAAATTATCAGAAAGCAGATTCTTGACGGAAACAATGATACCCAGCCGCTGCTGCTGCCTATAACAATAGAATCTACGATTTCTGCTGTTTCGCAGGCAGATGATTTGAACGCATTGCTGGAACAGCTCGGCATCCATCTTGAGGTCTTTGGAGATCATACCTTTGTGTGCCGTCAGCTGCCGCTGTGGATGAAGGATGTTGAAGAAGAGGCTTTTCTCTGCGATATGATTGATATTTGGGAAAAGGATAAGGAAATCAGTCTGGATAAGCTGCGGAAGCATGCAATAGCTACCATGGCATGTCACAGCTCCATACGCTTTAACCGCAGTCTTACACTGGATGAAATGAAGCGTGTCATAGAGGATTTAGCACATTGTGAGCAGCCGTTTCATTGCCCGCATGGAAGACCGACAATGATCTGTATGGAGGATAAGGCATTGATCCATGAATTTGAACGTGGATAAGCAGCAGGAGGAAACAGCCTGCAAGCATATAGCTGCTTGTAGTCGCTGCCTTTTGAAATGGCATACCTCTGGCTACAGTGAGAACGGATACTGTGAATACTGAGGATATCTTGTGAGAGAACGGAGTTAATTATGGAAAAAGTACTGGTGATTGCAGGTCCCACAGGCGTAGGAAAAACAAGCCTTAGTGTGGAGCTGGCAAAAGCCTGTCATGGAGAGGTTATCAGCGGAGATTCCATGCAGGTTTATAAAGAAATGAGTATCGGAACAGCAAAAATAACAAAGGAGGAAATGCAGGAGGTACCGCATTATCTGATTGATTTCTGTTCCTTTACAGAGGAATACAATGTTAAAATTTTTCAGGAGAAGGCCAGAGAATACATAGCGGAAATCACCAAACATGGGCATCTTCCCATCATATGTGGAGGAACAGGGCTATATATAAAGTCCTGTCTGTATGATTATCAGTTTGTCGATCAGCCACAGGATACGGAGTTTATGAATTTTCTGGCAGAGCGAAGTACGGATGAAATATGGGGGATGCTGTCAGTCATCGATCCAAAAGCCTGTGAGAATCTGCATCCGCATAACAGGCAGAGAATCGTTCGTGCTCTTGCGATGGCACATACCGGAGAGAAAAAAAGTGAAATCATTGAGTCACAGGAACACCGTCCTGTTTACGATGCCTATATCATAGGTCTTACAATGGATCGTTCGCGGCTGTATGAGAGAATCAATGCAAGAGTCGATACCATGATGGAACAGGGATTGCTGCAGGAAATTGAACAGCTCCATACCCTGCAGGAGGATGTCTGGAGTCTGCAAAGCTTTCAGGGAATCGGCTATAAGGAATGGAAAGCTTACATAGAGGACAGGGAATCAGTTGCCACCTGTGTGGAACGTATTAAGAAAAATTCACGTAATTTTGCGAAACGCCAGTATACATGGTTCCGCAATCAGATGCAGGTGCACTGGTATGATGTTGAAGATGAGAACTATCGCGAAAAGATTTTAGAAGATGTAAAAGCATGGATGGAGAACTGAGATGGAAACACCTTTACAGAGAATGGAGCTTCTGATTGGAGAAAACAATCTGGAAATATTAAAGCGTTCCACCGTCATGGTTGTAGGTGTCGGAGGTGTTGGCTCCTATGCTGCGGAGGCACTGGCAAGAAGTGGAGTCGGAACCCTGATTCTTGTTGATGGTGATACCGTTGCACCCAGCAATCTGAACCGTCAGATACATGCCGTCTATGCTACCATCGGTCGATCAAAAACAGAGGTTATGAAGGAACGGATGGAAAGCTATCGCAGGGACTGTACAATCATCTGCAAGGATATATTTTATAAGGAAGAGGAAAATGCAGTCCTCTTTGATAAACCGGTGGATTTCGTTATCGATGCAATTGATACCATGAGCAGTAAGCTTTCCTTAATCACATACTGCCTGAAACATAAAATACCCTTTATCAGCAGCATGGGGATGGCAAACCGTCTGGATCCGACAAAGGTGGAGTGCTGCGAGCTTATGAAAACAAGCTATGACCCTGTTGCGAAAATTATGCGAAATCTGATTCGGAAGCATCATATAAAAGGAAAGATTCCGGTTGTGTTTTCCAGTGAAAAGCCCAGCGTACAAACCAAAATCATAAATGAAAACGGTGTTACCAGAAAGCAGAAAATGCCGCCTGCCAGCTCACCGTTTGTTCCGAGTGCTGCTGGTCTTGCAGCGGCTTCCTATGCTATGCGCATACTGCTTGAGAAAGGGGAACACCATGGACAATGAAACTCTGAAGGTTATTCGTAGCCGTACATCCCTGCGTACCTACGATGCGAAACCGCTGCGTGAGGAAGAAGAAAACGCCATTATCGAGAGTGCTCTTCTTGCCCCTACTGCTGGAAATCAGATGCTGTATTCCATGATCATCATCCGTGATCAGGAAAAGAAAAAGAAGCTAAGTAAGCTTTGTGACTATCAGATGTTTATACAGGATGCCCCACTTGTTATTGTATTTGTCGCAGATCATCACCGCTGGTTTGATTATTATCGCATGAACGGCGTAAAGAGGTATGCGGAAAAGCACGGATTATCATTTACATCACCTGCGGAGGGGGATTTAATGCTTGCGGTGGAGGATGCGATGGCTGCAGCGCAAAACAGTGTCATAGCTGCGGAATCTATGGGAATTGGTTCCTGTTATATTGGTGATATACTGGAATTATGAAACGGTAAAGGATCTGCTTCAGCTACCCGATGAGACCTTCCCCATCGCAATGCTATGCTACGGACATTATAAACAAGAGCACAAAAAGGTGTTTAGAAAACGCTTTGATAGAAGGTTTGTGGTATTTGAGGATTCCTATCGGCAGCTGCAAAAAGAGGAATATGAGCAAATGTTTGCCGAGCGTGCGGAAAAGGAATTTCTGACACAGAATAAATACGCAGCGAAAAACTATGCACAGCAGTTCTATGCGAGAAAAACGGGAGCCTCCTTCAGTAAGGAAATGACTAGAAGTGTAAAGGAAGCCTTAAAGGCCTGGACAGGAAAATAACGTCTTATCGCTAACAGACTTTATTTGGAAAGGATATTATGAGACAAATAGATGTTGTCTATTCGCCGATGTGTGAAGCTACAGCTGCAATGGTTGAAAAGCTTCGAATCTGGCTGGAGGGCATAGACATACAAATCAATTTAATTCCATATCATCAGCTGCCATCGGATAAAAAAAATTTGCGAAAATGTGAAAATTGCTTTATCGATGTATACGATCGTGGTCGAAAAATAGACACGGTACCGTTGCATAAGCAACAGCTGTATGCAGCCCTGCAGATTGAAAGAAATGCAGAGGATGAAGAACCTGTATTCTCAAAATGGAATGGTTTGACAGAAGAGCAGTTTAAAAATTGTTTACATAAGGATGAAATTTCATTCATACCTATCACAAAACATAATTATCTCAGAGAAATGTCGATGTGTCTTACCAATTATCCCTTTGGTAATCCCTCTGAGCAATATCATCAAAGCTGTATATCATTAAAATCCAAGGTGTTTTCAGAGATATGGCAAAAGGAAGATATTGCTGGAATTTTCGCAGTTTTGAATGATAGGGTAATTGGCTTACTGGAGGTAATGCCAAGAGAGATTTTACAAAAATACGGCTATATGACAGGAACAGCAGGGAATAGCGACAGCTATTTGACAATAGGCTGCTACGAGGTTGGATATGGTGTTCCTCGGGTTGAAATGCTGGATGCTCTGATGGAGAACCTGGAAAAGGTATATCCGCTCTTCCATCGGAAATACCTCGAAGGTATCGGTATTTATGAATGGAGGGATGGATTCAATCCATACTGGGTATATGAAAAACATGGGTACAGCAGAACGGAAAAATTAGCTGACAATATTATTGTAATGTCAAAGAAGCTTTGCAAGTAGTGCAATCCATAGCAGATGAGAAGAGGAACAGCTGTTAAGAATGCAGGGTACTCTGTGTCATAGTAAATATATAACATATAAGGAATCAAATTTATCAGTTTATGATATTTGATTCTTTTTATTATGTTCGCTTAATTTCTTGTTGTTATAGAAAAGCCTTATGATCACTGATTGTATCTATAAATGAATAAAAGGAATGAAGCATGCAGCAGCCTTTGAGACAGCTGCGTCAGTTTCTATTGACATATAGATAGCACTGCGATATAGTATATATAGAGGTTCGATATATAGAGATACAATGTAGTAGTGGAGGTTATCTATGGATGAAAAACTAAGACGTGTTTATGTGCCGATGACAGAAACCGGTTTTTATATTCTGTTTTCCCTGCAGGAGGAACGCCATGGTTATCATGTAATTCAATATGTGAAAAAAATTACAGATAACGAAATCATTATAAGTGCAGGAACCTTGTATGGAACTCTTTCAAAAATGGAAAAGGATCAGCTGATCAGGTTTACAAGAGAGGAAGAAAAAAGAAAATATTATCAAATTACAGAGCTTGGCAGTACGGTACTGCAGCTGGAGCTGGCCCGTATTAACCGCTTATATATCAACAGTAAAGGAGGATGCTATCATGGAAACAAAGAGAATCTTTAGATTCTTCTCACTTGCGGAATATGGCGAAGAACAGAAGTTTCTGGAAGAAATGCATCAAAAGGGCTGGAAGCTGAAAAGCTATACGGTTTTCAGGGGGTATGTCTTTGAGAAATGCATACCGGAAAACTGGATTTATCAACTGGATTATCGTGATGAAGTAGAGGATCTGAATGCTTATATACAGCTGTTTCAGGATTGCGGCTGGGAGTATGTCATGATGTTTAATTCCTTCTATTATTTTCGCAGAAAAGAGAATGGGGAAGAAAACAATTCGGAGATTTTCAGTGATCGTGAAACGCGGCGGGAATATTGTGAGTCTATTTATAAGCGAAGTGTATTTCTTACCTTGTTTTGTGCAATCATATTTTCTATTATCATAGTTCCCGGTCTGTGGAAGGCTTTGCAAATGTTTGAAAGAGATCCATGGTTTCTTGTTGTATATTCTTTGATTTCCGGTATTATGCTGTTTGAACTCCTGTTTTTAATAAAATGCACGCTGAAATTATATGCGGCAAAGAAGGAGCAGGAAAGCACTTAAAGCGATGCAGTATGCTTCATAATCTGTTACTTTGTGTTTACGAAAAAACCAGAGCTTATTCATAATGAATGTTCTCTGGTTTTTATTATAATTGTTTTACTTATGCGCAGGAGTATTTGTTTTACTGGTTACGTGAGATCAATCAGTATTAGAATCAACAGGCTTTATGAAAATGATATGCTTATATAGAATAATTTCGCTTACCGAAAATCACAGTACCCAGGCGAATCATATTCGAACCATGCTTCAAAGCAATCGGATAATCATCACTCATCCCCATGGACAGATAGCGGATCTGCTCACTTCCATATTCACTTTGCAGCTTGTGAAAGAGGATATTCATCCTTTCAAAGCATTCCTCAATACGGTCACGGTCCGCATCCAGTGGACCAACACACATTAGTCCCTGAACATCCAGGTGTTTATACTGCATGCACTGTTTTACAAAGGCAGGACATTCTTCCATATACACACCAGTCTTGTTTGCTTCTCTTGATATATTTACTTCAATCAGTACCGGCATAATTTTATCGATTTTCGCACACTGCTTTTCTATTTCCTCAGCCAGACGCAGACTGTCGAGACTTTGGATCATATCAGCGAGAGGAACAACATCCTTTACTTTATTGCGCTGTAAATGACCAATCATATGCCATTGATAGCGATCATCATATTTTTCTTTTAATTCCTGTACCTTATTTTCACCAAACACCCGACATCCGCAGGCATAGGCTTCATCAATTTCTTCTTTCGTATGTGTTTTACTTACTGCAATCAGTGTAACATGATCCGGAAGATGTTTCTGTATTTCCTGAAGTTTCTTTTTATCCATTTTGCATCACCTGTATCATATTATAGCACTATTTTGTATAGATAGAAAAGAATCTGTTTCATATGCGGAAAATGAAGAAGAAATTAGATATTGAATCCCAAAATGTTATGCTTATACGCGTTTGCAGTAATCCTTTATTTTACAGTTATTTTGTATAGGATAGGCAGTGAATGTTTACTGCAAAGAAAAATTCAATATATGAAATGGCAAAAGACATTAGGAAGAGGCGAACATCAGAGAACAGAAAAGACAGAATCTATTGACTCTGTCCATCTGGCAGGTATGCTGCCTGTATGTTGAAGGGAATGAATGAAGTTCCCTAACACTATCTTATGCAGGGACTGGTGTTTTATACGAAAATTTTGATCGATAAAGAAAAAAGAGAATGCAGGAGCAATCTTATCATATTTTTTATGCATTCTTAAGTTTGTACTGTGACTGTCAACATAAAAGCCTATGCGTGTATTTTTATTATCCATGTGTATTGTATCCAGTAATCATTCATCGGAACCAGTACAGATAAGACCAGAGCAAAGAACTTAATAGAAAAGCTGTGAGGCTTTCCTTATGATGGAAAATTCAAAGCTTACTCCTCAGTATGAATTCATAATTATGCCTGAAAACATATTCTGCAGCTTATCAGTACACAATGCTGTAAATAGCATGAGAAATCTCTTTGTAGTGCAATAGCTGATTATGCTATAATGATAGGGTCTAGTTAAAGGAGTGTCAGGCTATGAACAAGGGATTGTTTATCACATTTGAAGGAAATGACGGAAGCGGGAAAACAACCATCAGTAAGCTTGCATATGAAAAGCTGAAAGAGATGGGGTATCCTGTACTATATACAAGAGAACCGGGAGGCATAGATATTGCGGAACAGATTCGCAGCATCATACTGGACCCGGCCAATACGGCAATGGATGAACGCTGTGAGGCATTGCTGTATGCCGCCAGCCGCCGCCAGCATCTTATAGAAAAGGTACTGCCTGCGCTGAAGGAAGGAAAAATCGTTCTCTGCGACCGCTTCGTGGACAGCTCTCTGGTTTATCAGGGAATTGCCAGAGGTATCGGTGTTGAGGAGGTCTTTGCTATCAATCAGTTCGCAATTGAAGGGCATCTGCCGGATGTTACGGTATTTCTTTCTGTTGATTTTGAAACAGGACTGTCCCGCGTCACAAGCCGTGGCAATAAGGATCGACTGGACAATGAAAGTATGGAGTTCCATAAGCTGGTTGCACAGGGCTATGAGCTGATCAAAGACAAATTTAAGGAACGTATGCATATTGTGGATGCCAATCCTGATGTGGATACAGTTTTGAACAATACAGTAGCCTGTCTTATGGAGATTATAAAAAACCATGTTTAAAGATATTCTGAGAGAACAGCAGCCGGTGGTATATCACACTCTGCGAAATGCTCTGGAGCATAACCGTCTTGCGCATGCCTATATGTTCAGCGGTCCCAGCGGTACGCCTAAAAAAGAAACAGCATATCTGCTGGCCCAGAGTCTGGTTTGCAGGGAATCAGGCTTCGCCTGTGAGGTATGTGATACGTGTGAGCGTATTGCACACAACGAATATGCCGATATGATATATCTGGATGGAACAAGTGTTTCCATTAAGAAGGACGATATTCTGAAGCTGCAGCATGCATTCGCAAAAACCGGCCTTGAAAAAACCGGAAAGAAAATATATGTGCTGGATCATGCGGAAAATGCGACACCGGATGCATTAAACTCCCTGTTGAAATTTCTGGAGGAACCGGGAAGTGATATGATTGCAATACTGATTGTGGAACAGCTGGACAGAGTTCTTCCTACCATCATATCCCGCTGTCAGAATATCCCCTTTACCCCGTTGAGCGCATCACAGTGCCATGCGGCGGTACAGGAGGATCTGGAGGCGCTGGATGCCTATCTGCTCAGCAGCATGATCCGCCAGAAATCGGAAATTCTGGAGGCTTCGGAAAGTGAGGATTATCAGCATGCCCGCTTTTTAATGAAGGGAATGCTGGAGCGTTATCTTTCCTCACCATATGATGCTTTGCTGTTTCTGCAGTTGGAAGGCTTTCCTTCAAAACAGAAAAAGCACGGAAAGCAGGCAATGCTCTATCTGCTTGATATGCTTACTATATTCTTCCGTGACTGTCTGCGTGGCAGTCGTCGGCAATCGGATACATGGTATCAGAATATGCTGAAGGAATATCAGAAGAAAAACATGGATATGGCAGCAATTCTGCAGATTCTCATGCAGACGAAGGATACATTACTGCGTTCGGTCAACCTGCAGCTGCTCGTTGATCAGATGCTGTACAGAATGAAAGAGGTGACAGAATGAATCAGTCGGAAGACAGGAACGGGATTTCAAAAGGAAATCCGAATCCGAAGCAGGATAAAAAGAAGCATCATGACAGAGGCTTTGAACAGAAACGGGATATGAAGCATCATCCCAAGCATGATGGAAAACCCAATATGAAGTCGGAAGCGAAGGAACCACGACAGGAAGTAAAGAAGGAAATGAAGCAGGAACAAAGGCCTGCACAAAAGCCGGAGCACAAGAAGGCAAACCACAATGAACGCAAGCCGGAAGGCAGAGTTTATAAATACATCGCGTTTGTATCCTTTAAGGATTCAAAAAAAATCTATACCTTCGGTACCGATGTGGATGAGTACCGGGTGGGTGATGATGTGGTGGTTGAAACGATTCGTGGTCTGGAGCTTGGAAAAATCGTTAAGGAAACAGAAACCTTTTTGTCCAACGGAATGGAGATCAAGCCAATCACACGCAAAGCAACAGAGCGTGATTTAAAGCAGGCACAGGAAAATATTGAAAAGGCCGGTAAGGCTATGGAGATATGTGCGGAATGTATCCGTAAGCTTGGATTGGATATGAATCTGATTGAAGCGGAGTATACGCTGGATTGCAGTAAAATCATCTTTGTATATGTTGCGGATGAGCGTGTGGATTTCCGTGAGCTTCTCAAGGAGCTGGCAAGTATTTTTAAATGCCGCATTGAGCTTCGTCAGATCGGTCCCCGTAACAAATCAAAAATCATTGGTGGTCTGGGAACCTGCGGTATGGAAACTTGCTGTTCCAGATTTATGAATGACTTTGATGTCGTATCTATCAATATGGCAAAGAATCAGCTACTGGCATTGAATATTCAAAAGCTGAGCGGACAGTGCGGCAAGCTGATGTGCTGTCTGAAATTTGAAGACAGTCAGTATAAGCGGCTGCGTGAGGGTCTGCCGAAAATGAATTCCCAGATTGAATACAAGGGAAGCCGGTATCGAATTACCAGTATGAATGTACTGCTTCAGCAGGTAAAGATTGAAAATAAAGAGGATGTACAGTTTCTTTCCTTTAAGGAATTGTGGCCGGATATAGATTTCTCCGATCGGTAGGTGAACAAAATGAATCGTCAGAAGAGCTTTGAAAATGAAAAAGCAACCCTGTATGTGGTGGCAACGCCAATCGGAAATCTGCAGGAAATGACACCAAGAGCATTGAAAGTGCTGGAGTCTGTCGATGTAATTGCGGCAGAGGATACCAGAAACACACTGAAGCTGTTAACGCATTTCGGTATTCATACCCGACTGATTTCCCATCACCAGCACAATGAGACTCAAAGTGCGAACGGTCTTTTGGAGCTGCTGCGTCAGGGACAGGATATCGCGCTTGTGAGTGATGCCGGCTATCCTTTGATCAGCGATCCGGGCTGTGTTGTAACACAGAAGGTAATCGAGGAGGGCTTTAATGTCGTTCCAATATCCGGAAGCAATGCGATGCTGAATGCCCTGGTATCCAGTGGCATGGACACCAGACATTTTCTGTTTTACGGATTTTTGAAATCCGGTGAAAAGGAACGGATTCGTGAATTGTATGAATTAAAATACTATCCGTTTACCATGGTCTTTTATGAAGCACCGCACCGTGTAAAAAAAATGCTTGCTTCCTGTCTTGAGGTACTGGGCAACCGCAATATCTGTCTGGCTCGTGAGCTTACAAAAAAGCATGAGGAGTTTCTGAGAGGAACTATCGAAGAAATTCTGGAAATTGCGGAGGAGCTTAAGGGTGAAATGGTAATTGTTATGGAGGGCTCCAGAGAAACCAAGGATCCGGGAGAAGATTCCGCAATGCCGCTTGTTCATGAACAGATCAATACCTATATTAAAGAAGGATTGACTACCAATGAAGCAATCAAGCGTGTCGCAAGAGAGCGCGGCCTCAGTAAAAATGAAATATATAAGCAGTACCACGGATTATGTTAAAATACCTGAACGTAAGTGAATCAATTGTTTGAACTACGTTATTGAGCTGTTAATAAGGATTGATTTCTGTATGGAACAGGAGTTAATCCTTTTTTAAAAGGAGAAGAGCATGAATTTAACAAAGGAACCCTGTCTGTATGCGGATATGCTGCAGTGCAGAAATGCAGGCGGGTTAGTTTTATATGAAACAGAGACAGCCCTGCTTTTACAGGGAAGAATTTCAAAGATTTTATACAGTGCTGCGGCAGATAATCAGGCAGGGAAAGAAATCGTGGAGCACCTTCCAAAGCAGTTTGGCATACTGGTTGCCCATGACACCTATACGGATCCCTGGCTGAAATCCATGCGAAAGCTGGAAAGCGATCTGGAGTGTGTTCACTGTGTATATGTTGAGGATGTACCCCCTGCAGTAGCCCTTCCGGAAGGCTTTGTAATAAATAGGCTGGATGCATCACATACACAGAAAATCATTGCATTATACAGGCATTCAATGGAATCTCTGGCAAATGAACAGTATATCGGTAAATGTCTGCAGGATGGTATGTATGGTGCATTTTACAAGGGTGAGCTATGCGGATTTATCGGGGTACATGAGCAGGAAAGTATCGGAATTCTGGAGGTTCATCCCAAATGGCGGAGAAAAGGATTAGCTGTGGCTCTGGAGCAGGTGATGATTGGCAAACAGCTGGAGCGCGGCAGACTGCCCTATGGTGAAATTGTAAAGGATAATACTGCCAGTATCCGGCTTCAGAAAAAAGCAGGGATGATTACAGATGAAAAGCTTACCTACTGGTATTTTCCCTGAATATTCATGAAATCATCACATAAGGGTATGGCATTCAAGTTATAATACAGATAGAGGTGATAACATGAGCAAACTGCTGGTTGTGGACGATGAGGAACGTATCAGAAGCATGATTCGTAAGTATGGTGAATTTGAGGGACATGAAATTGAGGAAGCAGTGGATGGAATGGATGCCATCGAAAAGTGTAAGCAGGCGGAATATGATCTAATCATTATGGATATCATGATGCCGAATCTGGACGGCTTTTCTGCGGTAAAGGAAATCCGTAAGGATGTGCAGACTCCTGTCATTATGCTCTCCGCAAGAGGAGAGGAATATGATAGAATCCACGGCTTTGAAATCGGTGTTGATGATTATGTGGTAAAACCGTTTTCTCCTAAGGAGCTGATGATGCGTGTCAGTGCCATATTAAAGCGATATCATGGTGATGTAAACACCAGAAAAAAGGATATCTATACCTATGAAGGCTTGAAAATCGATTTTACGGCACGCAAGGTCTTTATTGATGATAAAGAGGTGGAAATGTCGCCAAAGGAATATGTTCTATTATTTTATCTGGTACGCAATGAAGGAATCGCACTGACAAGAGAACAGCTGATTCATGATGTATGGGGGTATGATTTCTACGGGGATGACAGAACGCTGGATACGCATATCAAGCTGCTGAGAAAAAGTCTGCAGGATTACAGCCGCCTGATTATTACACTGCGCGGAGTAGGGTATCGTTTTGAAGCTGAAAAATAAACAGGTGGCAGGCGTCGACAGAAAAGAGCGAAAACCAATCAGCGTCAAGTGGAAGATTTTTGTCACACTGGTGTTCTTTATTGTCATTATCATTGCAGTACTATGGTTTTTTCAGGTATTTTTTCTGGAAAAATTTTATATGTTTATCAAATCCAATTCCGTAAAAAAGGCCGCGAGTGAAGTAAATGAAGTCATTACGCAGAAGCTGGATGGCTCACTGGATATGGAATCCTATAAAACAAAAATTTCAAACATTTCCCGCAATGGGGATTTCTGTGTCATCGTTTATGATGAGGATACGAGTAAGGATCCGATTATGGGCAATGAAAGCGATGGCAAATGTATGCTCAGCAAATCTGCCAGCTATGCTGCCCATGCAGATGTTATTGATGAACTGAAGGGGGAAGCCCTGTCACAGAAGGATGGAATAGCTTCCAGACTGATTGAGGATACTGCCAAGGTGGAGGTGCCCTTTGAATCCTTTCGTTTCTCTTTGACAAAGGAAGGTCTTATGATACCGCGTCCGGAGGCATTTCCATCACGGCTTACATCGGATATCAGAGACAACGGCAGGAATAAACAGAATATGAAAATTTCCAAGGGTGTGCAGAATATGACCTACATCAGTGTGGTCACAGGAAGCAATTCCCATATGAAAATCAGTGTGATCAATGCACAGCTGACACCGGTAAATGCTACGATTGAAACAATCAAGACACAGTTTATCATCATTGCGGCAATATTGACTGTAGTGGCGCTTATGCTGGCCTTTTATCTTTCAAGAAAGATTGCACGTCCCATCATCTCCATTAACAACGGAGCGAAAACGCTTGCGACCGGTCAGTATGATGTTGCCTTCAGCGGTAAGGGATATCTGGAAATTGAGGAGCTTAGCAATACGCTGAACTATGCTTCCAGAGAGCTGAGGAAGGTGGAGAATCTGCGGCGTGAGCTGATTGCGAATATGAGCCATGACCTGCGAACACCGCTGACAATGATCAGCGGATACGGGGAGGTTATGCGGGATATCCCCGGTGAGAACACACCGGAGAATGTACAGATTATCATAGATGAGACAAAACGTCTGACCAATCTGGTGAACGATATGCTGGATCTATCCAAGCTGCAGGCAGGTGTACAGGAGCTGCATGCGGTTTCCATGAATCTGACGGATGAGATCCGCAGCATCATCGAACGCTATGAAACTCTTTTAAAGCAGGATGAGTATGATATTCGCTTTGAATATAGAGAAGATGTCATAATTCAGGGAGATGTGATCAAGCTTGATCAGGTTATCTATAATCTGATTAACAATGCCATCAACTACAGCGGAGAGGATCATCAGGTCATCGTGAAGCAGCTTCTTGAACTGGGAAGGGTTCGTATCGAAATAATCGATCATGGTCCGGGTATTGAAAAGGATAAGCTTGCGTATATCTGGGAACGGTATTACAAGGTGGATAAGACGCATGTGCGCTCCCGGGTTGGCAGCGGTCTGGGTCTGAGCATTGTTAAAGCTGTTCTGGAGCTTCATAAGGCTGAATACGGCGTACTTAGTGAAGAAGGAGTAGGAAGTACCTTCTGGTTCTCTCTGCCTTACAGCAAAAGCCAAAACGAGGATGGATAGTGTCTGTATCAAGCTGAATCACTAGAAACTATGATAATAAACACAGCTGTTTTAAAACGATGTCAGGGAGGAGCAGCAGGTACAGACTCAAAACAAGGGGTGCTCGTTATAAAATACATACCATACATATTCATATAGAATAAAAATATCTGTGGATGACATTTCATGGATATTTTTTATTAATCATTACGTAAATGGAAGAAAAATATCAGGAAAAATGCTTACACTTTTTCATGTAAATAAAAAAAAGCATTTACAGTCCCACAAACACTGAAATTGAGGTATAATAAGTGTCAGAGCAAATAGAGATGAAGGTTCATCTACAACATAAACAATCTGAATACACGTAAATGCCGCGTGTATTTTCTATTGTCATTGTTCTAGGTTAAGGAGGATTCTATGATCACTAGCATTAAGAAAAGGGACGGACGTGAAATACATTTCTCTCCGGAAAAAATCACAAGAGCTATTTTCCTGGCAGCAAGCAGAGTAGCACAGGAGGAAGGCAGCAAAGCAGATTATGAAACAGCGGAAATACTGACGGAGAAAGTCGTAAATCTTCTGAATAATACATACCAGGGCACAACACCAACCGTGGAAAATGTGCAGGATGCAGTTATTAAGGTATTGATTGAAACCGGTCATGCGAGAACCAGTGAAGCATATATCCTGTATCGTGCAGAACGTACAAGAATCCGCAGCATGAAGACAAGGCTGATGAAATCCATTGAGGAAATTACGTTTGCGGACAGCAACGATGCGGATATCAAGCGTGAGAATGCCAATATTGACGGAAATACGGCAATGGGTACCATGCTGCAGTACGGAAGTGCTGTATCCAAGGAATTCTGTATGAGTCAGCTGATGAATCCGCAGCATGCGGCGCTTCATGAAAACGGAGATATCCATATTCATGATATGGATTTTATGAATATGGGGACGCTGACCTGCTGTCAGATTGATTTGGAAAAGCTGTTTAACGGCGGTTTTTCAACCGGTCACGGGCATCTGCGTGAACCGCAGGATATCACCAGCTATGCAGCTCTTGCGGCAATCGCAATCCAGAGTAACCAGAACGATCAGCATGGCGGTCAGAGTATACCTGCCTTTGATTTTTATCTGGCAAAGGGTGTCGCAAAAACCTTCCGCAAGGAATATATCAGTAATCTCAACAAAGCGCTGGAGCTGTTTATCAATCTGGATGCCGATGTGAGAGAACCGTTCAAGGCAGTGGAGAAGGAAACAGGAAAAACTGCAGCTATGATCATGGACGACAGCTTCCTGAACAGCCTGAATGCCATGCTGAAGGAAACCTTCGGTCTTGGTGAGGAACAAATCGAGCTGATCAATAAATTCGCTTATAAAGAAGCAAACGTTGCCACAAGAAGAAAAACCTATCAGGCAATGGAAGCCTTTGTACATAATCTGAACACCATGCATTCACGTGCCGGTGCACAGGTACCGTTTTCCAGTATAAACTTCGGTACGGATATGACACCGGAGGGTAGACTGATCAGTGAAAATCTGATGCTGGCACAGGAAGCAGGTTTAGGGAACGGAGAAACACCGATTTTCCCGATTCTGATTTTCAAGGTTAAGGAAGGCATTAACTATAATCCTGAGGATCCTAACTACGACCTGTTTAAGCTGGCAATGCGTGTATCCGCAAAACGTCTGTTTCCGAATTTCAGCTTTATGGATGCTCCGTTCAACAAACAGTATTACAAGGAAGGACATCCGGAAACAGAAACAACCTATATGGGATGCCGTACCCGCGTTATGGGAAATATCAACGGTCCGGAAATTGCGACAGGAAGAGGAAACAACTCCTTTACCTCCATCAACCTGCCGCGTCTTGGAATCAAGCACGGAGTTGCTGTAAATGGTGATTTCAATGAGGCTGCTTTCTTTAATGAGCTGGATGAAAAGATGGAAATCGTTATTCAGCAGCTGCTGGAGCGTCTGGAAATTCAGGGAAGAAAGAAAGTGAAAAACTTCCCATTCCTGATGGGACAGGGTGTCTGGATCGGCAGTGAGAATCTGAGCTGGGAGGATACGCTGGAGGAAATCATCAAGCAGGGAACGCTGACGATTGGTTTCATCGGTCTGGCGGAATGTTTAAAGGCGCTGATCGGAGAACATCACGGAGAAAGTGAAGAAGCGCAGAAGCTCGGTCTGAAAATCGTAGGGCATATGCGTGAAATGTGTGATGAAGCTACAGAGAAATACGGTCTGAACTTCTCTCTTATTGCAACTCCTGCAGAAGGTCTGTCTGGAAGATTTACACGGATTGATAAGAAAATCTACGGTATCATACCGGGTGTTACAGATCGGGATTACTATACAAATTCCTTCCATGTACCGGTATACTATCACATAACAGCATTTAAGAAGATTCAGAAGGAAGCTCCTTATCATGAATTCACAAACGGCGGACATATCTCCTATGTGGAAGTGGACGGAGATCCTACAAATAATCTGGAAGCATTTGAATCCATCGTTCGCTGTATGAAGGATGCGGGAATCGGTTACGGCAGCATCAACCATCCGGTAGACCGTGATCCATGCTGCGGCTACAGTGGTGTAATTGAAGGGCATGTCTGTCCAAAATGCGGAAGAGACGAGCGTGAGGAAGAATATAAGTTTGAGAAAATCCGCCGTATTACCGGTTATCTGGTAGGTACGGTAGACCGTTTCAATGATGCAAAGGCATCTGAAGAACGGGATCGTGTAAAGCATGGATAGCAAAACCATCCGACTGGCTTCCCCTATGCAGGAGGACAGCTTTGTAGATGGTCCCGGTGTTCGTATGGTTATCTGGACGCAGGGGTGCAGACATCACTGCCCAAACTGTCACAATCCGCAAACCTGGGATACGGAAGGCGGCACCCTGTATTCCGTTGAACAGCTGCAGCAGCAGATTCGTGATGCACAGCTGCAGAGCGGTCTGACACTTTCAGGCGGAGAGCCGTTTCTGCAGGTTGAGCCATTGCTGGAAATCGTAAGAACGGCAAAGGAAAAACAGCTGAACATCTGGGCTTACAGCGGGTTCACCTATGAAGAGCTTCTTGCGGATGAGCGTAAGAAAAGGCTGCTTGTGCAACTTGATGTGCTGGTTGACGGTAAGTTTGTGAATGAGCTGAAGGATTACCGTCTTGTCTTTAAGGGAAGCCGGAATCAGAGAATCATCGATGTACAGAAATCACTGCAAAGCGGCAGTGTCATCCTGTCAGAAAAGGATGAACAGAATCAGAAGCTGAAGGAAGAGGATATGATCAATGCATGACCATATCCTTTCTTTTATCTCTTTCTATAGCATAAGAGGAATAGCTGAATCATCGATTCTCTGTGAAACTGCAAACAGCGTCATATGAGCCAAAAGGAAGAGGGAATGCGGCTGTTCTTAATTACTGCATACCTTTTTCCAAAGGTGATGCTTTGTGCCCTTGTTATTATAATTTCATTCTATACAGAAAACTTTATAGATAATTATTTTGATGTGTGAACTATACAGGCACTGAAGCTGTACAGCAAGATTGCATATATGCTATGGAAGTTCTTCCATAAGATTTTAAGGAATAGATTGCATGACAGATAAGTGTGTTGATACGAATATAATGTAAAAGGCTGTTGTAAAAGGAAATATGGGGAATTCTACTATTGGTTGAGAAGCAGACAACGAGCAGTTGTGACATTCAACCAGCTCTATCTTCCTTTAGGAAGGAATCATTTCTATAATGAGGGTGTGAAGAAAGGTGGAACACTATATGAAAGCATTAGGAACCAAAATAAGTGAATTGAGAAAAGCAAGGGGTATGACACAGGATGAGCTTGCAGATAAAATGGGAGTTTCGCCGCAGGCTGTATCAAAATGGGAGAATGATCTTTCTATGCCGGATCTTCCAGTATTGATTGAGCTGTCAGACTTCTTCCATATTTCTCTGGATGATTTTCTAAAAGAAAAGGTGCAGACAGTCGAACTGCTTCCGGAAGATAAGCGAAAGGATATCGAACAGATGTTTTTGAGAGTGTATGTGGATTCAGAGAATGGAGACAGAGTACGTGTCAACCTGCCGCTGGCTCTGGTAAAAATGGCCAGAGATATGGGGCTGGACATCCCGCAGATGACAGACAATCCAATGATGCAGAAAATCGATCTGGGAATGATTATGCAGCTGATAGAGAGTGGTGTGATCGGGAAGCTTGTAGAAGTCGATTCTGCAAACGGAGATCATGTTGAAGTGATTGTCGAATAGCATGAAGATACGGATTCATGCACAGTCCTGCCGTCTAAATCTTCGCATTCCCGATAGCATGCTTTATAATATGCTCACCTGTACAGTGATTAGAAAGACAATACAGGAGAATACGGAAATAGCATGGACAATGGATAAGGAGACCACAAGAAAGATGATGCGGCTTCTAAAGCATTTCAGTAAGGAATACAGGGGATTAACCATCGTTGATGTAGAAACGGCTGATGGGGAAATTGTGCAGATAACATTATAAAAGGATCATGGCTATGATCTTTTTTCTGTTTACACCTGTGCTCCTGAACAAAGAAGAGAAGCATTTTGAAAAAAAGAAACAGGTGCCGTTGACCTGTTTCTAAGCTGCTTCCTATCTTTTACTGATTATGTAACATGCAAAGCTGTAGTTTTATCTTCAGCTAATGCTGCATTCTTCCAGCAGCTGCAGACAGCCGTCCGGATTGTCTGAATGAAGAAGCGCATTTGTAAATCCCAAATCCATCAGCTTTCTTGCCAGGTTGGAAAGGATTCTAAGATGCTCATTCCCGCTATTTTCCTTGCGTACAGCAATACCGAATACCATCTGAACCTGATCATCATCCCATTGAATCGGATTTTGTAGACGAAGAAAGACCAGAGATGTATGCCTGACGCCCAATGACAATGCATGCGGTATAGCGATGCTGGAGCCCATGGCTGTAGATATTTCGTCCTCTCTTGAATAAACATCGTCTATATATTGCTGCTTATCACACAGCCGCTGATTATTCTCCAGTGTATCCGCAATGCAGGAAATAATGTCATCCTTGGACTGCAGATTCATATCAAGGAGAATCAGATTCTCATTGATCAACTTCATGTCTTACTCCTGATCCGGTTCATTTCTGATAAAGAAATAAATCATACAGACAGCAACTGCTGTCCCTGCTGCAAACGATAACAGATATAATGGGATATTGCTGACAAGAAGCAATGTTTCCAGACCGCCAATCGGTGCAGATAGTGTAATTCCAAACATGGCTACCAAGGCTCCTGTTACTGCTGCTCCAACACATAAGGAAGGAAGAATTTTCTTAGGCCGGTCTGCTACAAAGGGAATGGCTCCTTCAACAAAGAAACTGAGTCCCATAATATATGCAGCAATTTTTGCCCCCCGTAAATTTTCGCTGAACTTTTTAGGAAACAGCGTACAGGCGACAGCACAGCTTGTAGCAATTACCATGGCACTGCAGCCGCAGGAAGCCATGACAACAGACGGTACGGTTCCTCCATCTGCTGCAGTCAGTGTTGCAACAGAGAACAGATATGCAGTTTTGTTGATGGGACCGCCAAGATCAAGTGCCAGCATACCGCCGATTACTGCCCCAAGCAGTGCAGCATTTGTACCGCTGAGACCGGACAGGAAATCTGTAAGCGCATTGCTGACAGGGGCAACGACAGAATTGATTGCCAGCATGGCAAGACTTGTTAATGCAAGACCCAGTATCGGGAATAACAGCAGTGTTTTGATTCCCTCCAGAGATCGAGGTATCCCGGCAGTCAACTTTTTCAGACCGAGAATGATATAACCCGCTGCGAAGCCGCCGATCACAGCGCCAAGAAAACTAGAGCCGCCGTTTGCTGCCAAAGCACCGGCTACCATACCGGTCAGCAATCCCGGCCGATCCGCTATGGAATAGGCAATATAAGCTCCCATAATCGGAAACATATACCCCATAGCCAGCCCGCCAATCTGATTCAGCCAGGAAACGAAAACATTGGATGAGCCGAAGGTCGCTGTGTTGGCATTCTGAAAATCAAACAGATAGGCACATGCCAGCATAATTCCACCACCTACAACAAATGGCAGGAAGTAAGAAACACCGGACATCAGATGATTATAGCTTTTTTTCCAATTCATAATTTTCTCCTCTTTCTCATTTAATATTCTTTTAGTGCATCATTCAGTTTTTCATATACGCTTTCTACTTTTCTAACGGCATCTGTTACAGAAACCTCCAGGAGCTTTTTCCCTCGAAAGCGCTCCATTTCCACACGGGTATCTGCCGCAATGATAACGTAGTCTGCTTCCTTAATATCTTCCTCACGTAATCGGTTCTCTACACCTCCGGAACCATTTGTTTCAATTTTTACCTGAAAGCCCAGTTTCTTACCCTGCCGCTCCAGATTCTCAGCGGCCATATACGTATGGGCAATTCCTGCCGGGCAGGCACATACTCCGATAATGCGTTTCATAAACAAGTCCTCCTTTATGTTCTTTCTATCTGTATCATTCTGAGCTCACCCTTACGCAGAGGCTCCAGCTCATTGGACAGCGGTTTGTGTATTGTATGATCCAGTGTCGTCAGTGTGTAAACAAGCGCTTCATCGCTATGTATTATGCCGCAGGATACCGGCTCTATTTCATTGTTATACAGACGAAGCAGCCAGTAATCTTTTTCCTTCACCAGTGATCCGAAGCAGCCCTGTAGCTCATCCATATTCAGAAAGCTCCAGGAATCCGGAAGTCTCTGTTCTGGTGGATTGGTAGGAAAATAGGATATCGGATGCACAGACTTATCAAAATGCTGTCCTTCAAAACAGAGTTGCGGGCAGGCATATTGAATGTAATCTTGGCAGATACGATTACTGTCATAGCTTTCATACCACGTTAAGGCCAGATCAAAGCTGTTTTCTTTCAGCATCTGACATTTCGGTGTTTGGAATATCATGTAGTCCAGACCGCTGGGCCTGCCCGGACGACGATGCAGATCCGGATAGCCCATAGCACCATAGGAACGAAACAATACTACAGCGATATCCTTGTTACCTTCGTCTATCAGCTCATATTCCTTACTGCTTTTCGTCATAACAGTCATGACTTCATCATCCTCTACCGATACATAATTCAATAACGGCCATGTTGGACTGGGCTCTTCAAACCAGCCATCCGCCTTCCAGGTCTTTAAAGCTGCCGGAGTGCTTTCGCGTTTGATGTAGCTGTATTGTGTCCCTGCAAGTGAATACGTATGCGGTGCCTGTCCGGTGAAAACCAGACGTACACGATGATCCGTTGCATGATTATCAATCGTTCCCGAAATACGGATATTATTCTTATCTATCAGCTCAAGCTTAATTTTATATCGCATACCGGAATTTCGTATTCTATCTTTTCTATTCTTCAGATTCTGAGGTATCTCCAAGGTACCTGTCAGGGTCATACAGCTGTAAGTCATATTCTGTACGCAGGAAACTTCTGCATGTTCAAAGTAATCTGTAAGAATCCAGTCATATTCTGGAGGAGAATAGTCAAAGCTGTCTCCCTCATCCCCGGACTCCTCCAGATAGATAGCGCTGCGATGCTCCCTATGACTCCTGTAATCAAAGATATGTACACCCTCTTCATCCTTGTGAATACGGAAACGGTTATTTTCAATATAAGGAACCTGCGCCAGTTCATAGCTGACAGATGGCTGATCAATATCCTGAATATACAATGTGCGATAGGAAAGCCCCTTCATATGATCAATCTGCAATATGATTTCTGTTTCATAGAAATAGCCCTTGGGATCTATATCACGGATATCTTTACGTAAAACACCACAGTTCTTTTTTACTGTCCCTGCACGCGTATACGGCAGCTCCTTTCCATCCAGAAGGATTCGGAAATCAGGTTTTCCAGTCTGTACAGTTGTATGCAGTGTCTGTGTTCTTGTATATGGCAGCGTATTGCATACCAGCAGAGGATATCCATCCTCCCTCTTCTGTACAGAAAGAGAAAGCAGCTTCATCAGAAATACCGTTTGAGAGGTTATCAGATTGTAAGCATTCTGTGTTTCCTGCTGAATATAGTCATTTGTTTCATCTGTCAGTGTCGCAGAGGAATGTGTCTGGCAGCGCAGCAGACGATTCCATATTTCATCGATCAGTCCGTGGTCATACGGGATACCCTGTGCATCCAGCATGGACATAAGAGGCTGAAGACCGTATGTGATCTTTCGCTCACAGGCATCCTGCAGTGCTTTGATATCTGCGCGTGCGGAGAAAATGGAACGGTGAACCCGATGATACTGCGTCGAGAACAGTTCATGCTCATGGCATTTTAAATTGTGACCATGCTCTCTTACACGATTGCAGAAGTCCTGCCATGTTGTTGATACAAATGCAATGTCTGTTTGCTGTGCGTTATACTCTGCTATTCGTTTTGGTATATCCAGCATTGCCGGATTTTGATCAAAGCCCAGCGGAAATACAAATTCGTGATCCAGTGTGGAATAGGACAGGAGCCGGTCAATCAGACTTTGTACACTGATTTTATTGTAGTCAAGAGCTGATTCATCAAATAATGTACCATTACGGAATGCATAGCATCCGTATCCATAGCCTGCAATCATTGTGCATACCAGCAGCTCACTGCCATCATTTGATTTCATGTAAAATTCGCTGCCAAGCTTATAATCATCTCCAACACCGCGTGTTATGACAAAATCCTTAATTCCAAACTGATGAAATATCTTGGGAAAATCCCAGGAATGTCCAAAGGAATCCGGCAGATATGCAACCCTGGAAACATATCCGAGATTTTCGGCAGACTGCATGCCGAGTCTCAGGTTGTTAATGACAGATTCACCATTGCAGATAAAGCAGTCAAGCTGTGAGTGAAAGGGTCCGATTACGAGCTTTTTTTCCGTTACGAGAGTTCGTATGTATGCTTCGTCCTCCGGGTGAAGCTTTCTGTACTCATCCATCGGCGCACTCTGTCCGTCGAAAAAGAAATCTGTAATTCTTCCGCTTCGAAAGCCTTCCAGCATCTCCTTCATATTATAGCACAGCTGAACAGTTGCATCCTGTGCTGTGAAATACCAGATCAGATCCCAATGTGTATGATGAATACAATGTGCTGTTTTCTTCATTGCTGTTCCTCCTTGCACCTCTACTATATCAACCGCTGTCTTCAACAATCAATAGAGCACGGCACTTCCTTTTTTCAACATCTACAGGTATTCCTGCAATTTTTTCCAGACAGCTGTATATAGAAATTATGATATAATTTCTATGGAAGAAAGCGGATATCAGATGCTGTTTATTTTAGGCATACAGCTCTCACCTTCGGTATGCGTTCCGAAAGAAAAGCAGAAATTAAATCTGTATCTTTTCCGCAGGATCGAGATAGATACCGTATGGAAGGCTCTTGGCATACTATAATGGGTGATAAAAACAAAAAGGACAGTGAACTGGAGGCTTATCATGAAAAAAACACAAAGGTGGATGGAACTTCTGAATATACTTGTAGAGGAACAGAATTTTCAGACTGTGGCAGAGCTTGCAGAACAGGTCGCAGTATCTTCGCGAACGATACACAGCGATTTGCAGGATACCAGTTTTCTACAGCTCCTTCATGGTGCCGAGCTGATAAAAAAACCGAACATCGGAATACGTCTTCACTGTACACAAAAACAGAGAGAGGCGATTTACCGGCAGCTTCAAAAAAATCGCTTTGAGACATCTGTCCCCTTGGAAAAGGGAAATGATTTACATACGGTTTTGCATATGCTTTTAACTTATAGGGATGCGATCCGTATGGAGGATCTTGCAGATGCATTATACCGTTCAAAGTCCTCACTGACCACTGTTCTGGAGGAAGCTGAGAGACTTGCTGAGAACTATGACTGCAGACTTCGAAAACGTTCAAACTATGGTCTGTCTCTGGAAGGACACGAAGAGGATATCCGAAATCTTTTTTACCGTTTTGTAGACACTCTTCCGATGCAGGGATATCAGCATAATGATCTGGATGTCCGTCTGCCGGATGCATTATATGAAAAAATGAAAATGGTATTTGATGTTCAGATGATTCGGATGATTATCCCGATTGTAAAATCATCGGAAATCAATCTGAATACTCATTATTGTGATTATGATTTCGGTATGCTGATTCTCAAATGCTGTATATTACTTACGCGCTGTCAGATTGACAGGTCAGTTCAAAAGCAGACAACCATCAGCACTGATCTTCAGGAATATTATGTAGCCACCATCATGAAGCTGAAAATGGAGCAGACATTTCATGTAAGCCTTCCCGAAGAGGAAATATATTATCTGGAACGGGTGATTCTTTCAACCCGCAAGCAGCAAAACCAGGAGCAGTTTCAGGAGCTGGACAGTGCCATGCTGGATAGATTCATTTATCTGGTATCGGAACGTCTGAATGTCGATCTGTCAGAAGATAAACAGCTCAAACAAAACCTTTGCAATCATATGAAACCGGCAATCCGGAGAATGAAGTATGGTATCTCAAGTGAGAATCCTCTGCTGGAAGCAATCAAAACGAAATACACGGAGGTCTATGTCGCAATCATGACAACGATTGATAAGATAGAGGAAAGGGAACACATCTATTTTGACGCCAATGAGCTTGGCTTTATCTGTCTGCATATCGTCGGAGCCTTAAACCGCTCCAGAAATATCCGTTCCATACGCTGTTTATTGATCTGTGACGCCGGAATCACCTTTGAATCCTATATTAAAAGCATGGTTGAAACATCCTTTCGTGAAATAGAAATTGTGAACATTATAGGCAGTGATGAAATGAAAAAAGAAACGGGGCACCAGCATGATCTTATACTGAATGCTACAACGAACCGTCTGCATGCTTCCAATATTATAAATATCGATCACTTGTTTACAGAAGCATCCTGTTCGCAGATTCGTCATTGGATTTTTGCAAGAGAAATCAAGCATACGCTGGAGCTTCGCACAAAGTTTGACAGCTATCTTTCTTATTTTCAGGACAGCTGTGAAAATCGCAGAAGTCTCATTCATAAATACTGCACATATCTGGAGGATAACGGATATGTTACAGAAGCGTTTGAGGCGTCGGTTTATGATCGTATTCAGTATTCCTCAACAGCAATCGGACGTGGTGTTGCAGTCCCTCACGGTACGAAAAAAGCAGTGAAGAATTCCGTTATTTTAATCATCAAACTGGATCATACAATCACATGGGATGATCAGCTTGTTGATCTTGTATTCTTTGCGGCCATCGGTGAGGATATCAGTACGGAATACAGTAAAATATTTCGCCGCATTGTACGGATCGTCTCTGATGATGAGCAGACGCACATGCTGAAAAGCTGTAACAGTCTTGAAGAAATCAGAAAATATCTGTTTGATACCGAACAAAAAGCATAAGCTTTTTATATTTGCTCTTGCAATCCTTTCAGCTGCGTGTAGGATTTATGGTGAGGTGGTTACTATGAAAGAATTAAAAAGCTATATACAATCCGTCAATACCTGCAGTGATTCGCTGATTCGTGAGGTGTGGAGTGATCAGGATGAATGCTCCATGATATTTCCAAAAGGGGAAGTGGAAGGACTGGACGCTATCCTTGCTTCCTTTTATCACGGAGCGATGGCTCAGTATGAAACGCGCGACCTTCAACAGGATGATGTTAAGATTCAGGAATTCTGTGATATTACAATTGTACGCTTTTACTGGACGCTGTATGCGACGATGAAGGACAGCGGGGAACATATCATGAACAAGGGAAGGGAAACACAGATTTACCGCAGCTATCCGCAGGGGAAAAAGCTGGTGCATGTGCATTATTCCAGACTGCCGTAAGGCATGGCGTTAACACCTGTGAACATTCGTATATATCGACATGATTGCTGAACAGCAGAACAAGAAAAAAGCACGATTTTTCACAACCGTGCTTTTTCTATTGTCTGGAATGTAGTGTTTCACGAGTCTGTTCATCAAAATCCAGACCTTCAAACTGCATATGATAATACTTGGCATAGGTGCCGCCCTTCGCAAGCAGTTCATTGTGTGTTCCTCTTTCTTCCATGCCGTTTTCAGAGATAACGATAATTTCATCTGCATTGCGTATGGTGGAAAGACGGTGCGCAATTGTGATACAGGTTCTGTTTTTTGCCAGCTCTTCCAGACTTTTCTGAATATGCCGTTCACTTTCATTATCCAGTGCACTTGTGGCCTCATCCAGAATCAATATTCTTGGATCCTTCAGGAAGACGCGGGCAATACTGATGCGCTGCTTCTGTCCTCCTGACAGTCGTGTACCACGCTCACCGACATAGGTATCATAGCCATCCGGCAGTCCCATAATGAAATCATGAATATTTGCCTTTTTGGCTGCTTCGATGATTTCCTCATCCGTGCATCCGGGTTTTCCATATGCAATGTTTTCTTTTACACTTCCGGTAAACAGATATACATCCTGCTGAACGATACCGATTGCCTTGCGAAGGCTTTCCAGTGTCAGCGTTCGAATATCCTGACCATCCACACGAACAGCTCCGTTCTTCACATCATAAAACCTTGGAAGCAGGGAACAGATTGTCGTTTTCCCTCCGCCGCTTGGTCCGACCAGAGCAATGGAACGGCCTGCTTCGATATGTATAGAAACATCATCCAAAACATGCTCTTCCTCATTATAAGAGAAGGTCACATGATCATAATCTATGACACCCTGAACATTCTTCAGCTCCTGTGCATCCGGTGCATCCTGAATATCCGGCTCTGTTTCGATGACTTCAAGGAATCGTTTAAACCCGGAATAGCCCTTTTGAAACATCTCTGTAAATTCAACGAGCACCTCAATCGGGGCAACAAAGATGTTGATATACAGGGCATAGGTCGCAAGAGAAATTGGATCGAGTGTTCCGTTGGCAATAAAATATCCACCCGCAACCAGAATCGTCAGGTACAGCATCCCCTGAAAGAAATTATTTCCTGCATGAAACAGTCCCATCCGGTAATAGTTATTCGTCTTAGATTGCAGAAACAGCTGATTGCTGTGAGAAAATTTATCACGCTCAATGTCTTCATTGGCGAAGGATTTGACAACACGGATACCGGCCAGAGAATCCTGCAGGCTTGCATTGACACCGGCAATCTTACGGCGGTTATCCATAAAGGTTGCCTGCATTTTCTTATTCTGAAGCATACTGAAAATCAGCATGACCAGCGTTACTGCATTCAGAATCAGGGTCAGCGGTACGTGGATGTACAGCAGCAACAGAAAGGAACCGATAATTTTCAATAGCGAGATAAATACATTTTCCGGTCCGTGATGCGCGAATTCTGAAATATCAAACAAATCAGAAACCAGCTTGCTCATCATTTCCCCGGTATTGTTACGGTCATAATAGGAGAAGGACAGGCGCTCAAACTGATCAAACAGATCCTGACGCATATCGCTCTCCATACGTGCTCCCATAATATGTCCCTGCGCTGTTACATAATACCGGCAGATTGCACGAACGACATACATTACAAGCAGTCCTGCCCCAAGCAGAAGCAGACTGTCCATAATCATATCCTTTGGTTGAATATAAAATGTAGTATTCAGATAGCTCAGAATCTGCGGAAATGCAAGATCAACCGCACTGATCACAAGTGCACAGAACATATCAAGAAAGAACACAGTCTTATATGGCTTATAATAGCTTATAAATTTCTTCATAACTTCCATTTAAAAATCCCTCCGTTTCGCATACTGCATTATTATACACGAATTAGAAGCGGCTTACAATTCATATCCACTGATTCCAAATCGTATAAAAACAGCTGTAAGCAAAAAAGGAGATATCTCCCTTCTGCATGCGGTCTGTGAAAACATACGCAGGCAATCATGCAGTTTAGATTTCTCATTCCGATACAATGGTAATTTGATTATCGTATTTTTTAAATCTGGCGGCAGACGTATCCTGTTCGATAAGAATGATATCGCCATTGGAATCCTTAACGATGTAGGCATCCTTCAAATGTCCGGATAGGAGCTTGAAAACCTGTTCATTAAGCTTTTTATATGTACCATGAGATACACGATCACCAGATAAATAATAAAGCTGATCCTCATCATCCAGACTGATATTCGTAAAGCTATGGGCACTGGTATAGGTTCCACGAATACCTTTTGCGAATCGATGCTCTTCCTTGCGTTCACTGACATAGGTGCCTATGGCATACAGCACAATAAAAAACAAGCAGGATACGAAGATGAAAGAGATTTTAATAATACGGTACTTTTTCTCTAAATTCATGATTTTCCTTTCTATGAATACCTGACTGCGATCTACAGCCTCTGAAAATATATTGTATACAGCTGTGTAATCATCAGTAATCATTTTAACCGTAATCATCATAGCATACCGTCTATAGGGATTAAACTCCATTTAAGCATTATTAAGATTGTTTCAGGCAAGTCTTTTTGCATAAAATGAGAGCTGCCATGCAATATAAAAAAATCTAAGTATTTACTTTGAAAATAATCAAAAACCCCTTATAATGAAAAAAAGGGTGATACGATGGGCATACGAATGTTAACAATCAACGTGAATGGGTATGACATACAGGCAAAATACAGGGAAGAGGATATCAAAACAGTATTTATGCCATTTCTTCAACATGTCATACAGCTGCAAAAGGAATCAGGAAAAAGACTCATAGTCTTTCTGGCGGCTCCTCCTGCAACAGGGAAATCCACACTTGCGATAGCACTCTGTCAGTTTGCCAGAGAATTGGGCTGTATGGATATGCAGTATGCCGGTATGGATGGATTTCATTATACGAATGCCTGGCTCGATAACCATTTTCAGGATGGAAAAAAACTAAAGGAACTAAAAGGTGCTCCGGAAACATTTGATGCAGAAGCAATGTATGCATTGATAAAGGAAACAAAAGGAAGCGATACCTGGTGGCCGGTATATGACCGTAATCTGCATGAGCCGCTGAAGCATAGGCTGCATATTACAGGCAGTATTCTTCTTGTGGAAGGTAATTATCTTCTGTTGGACGAGAAACCCTATCGCTCCCTTTCTGCACTATGCGACTATTGTGTGTTTATTCAAGCGGAGGAAAACCTGCTGCGTGACAGACTCATTGACAGAAAAAGCCGCGGCGGGCTAAGCAAGGAGCAGGCAGAGGTTTTTTATGAAAAAAGTGATCGCTGTAATGTACAGCGTGTCTTGCATAACCGTTTGAATAGTGATGAGGTGTGGAAGCTTTGTACAGATGGAGGGTATCGGCTCATTTCTCGCAGCTTCGACGAATCGTGGCAAACATTCTGTGAATGAGAAAGGCAGCGATACACATTGCCGTGATATAAAGGAGATTGCCTATCCATATGCCGGTACGCTTCATAATTTGAGAGAATACAGGCTGGGTAGTGATTTTGTAAGGACTGATATAAAACATATTGATATCCCCGTAGGAATGAAATAAAACATTGAGCAGTGTGGCAGCTCCTATGCAGATAAGTAAAATCGGAAGGGTTTTTATAAACCCTGAAAGAGAGGTATCACCGTGTCTTGAAAAGCCGATGAAACAGCCGACAAACAGAAGAAGAATGTGCCAGACAAAGGCATGCAGCGTCAAGGTGATATAAGGATGCATGAGGCCATCCGAACCAGCAGCGCCATAAGACCGCCAAGCAGATTGAAATCCATCAGGAAGGTTTCCAGAGGAATCAGCCATCTGCTTTTTTTCATAAAGGGAAGAATTGCACAAAGATACATAGGAAGACTGCATAGCTGAAAAGGGAAAATCCACCAGTCATAGGTTTTGTTATCCATAACATAAAAATGAAAGAGCTGCTTGTATAATTCGGAAAGCAGTAAAATAACTGCAATAGCAAACAATATACGGTGATAGCTGCGATCACTCACCCTGCGCAGCTTCCATGCCAGCGCAATAGACACAGGGATACCGACTAGCAGCATAACGATATGAAATAGTCCATAGGGCTTTGGCTCAGCCATTGTCCATGCCGTCGCATTCAGAAAATTCTCCATGCGATCACCTCCTGCCTATAGTATGGACACGATAGTATGAAACTGCAATAGAAAAAGTGTTTTCACTGGAAGCAGCATTGAATCAGGAGGTATTCCATACTGCTTAGCAATTTTCCTTCCTGTATGTTCCCCCTTGTGATACATAGGGATCGTTCCATGATTTCACTTGATAAACTGCATACCCGCTTTATGGTTCATGCAGACTTGAGAAACTCAAATCATAACAGCATACTGCGTCTATCAATTCTGTTATACATATGTCCGCTAGAAAGAAATAAAAGGGATGCTCCTTTCTGCCGTGAGTGTGCAGGCAGGCGCATCCTTGTTTTATGTACGTTGAAAGCTTGTAATCATAATGAAAACACATAAGACCAGAAAGAGGATCGATATCCAGTTACTGAAAAAGGTACGAACACGGGAACCTCTGTTATGAATTATATAATTCCGTATGATCAGTCTTTTCTGATAGAGAGTAAACATCGCATACAGCAGAAACAGCGCTTCCAGTATAAGAAAGACTGTAGAAATCTGGCCGTTGTCTGAAAGCAGTGAGACTTCCATGATTGCGAAAGCGTTATTCAGAAAATGAATCGCTATACCTGGCAGGATACTACCCGACGTTAAAACAACATAGCAAATCATCATACTGAGAGCAAAAACAGGGACACTCTGCGGAAGATTTCCATGCAGCAATGCAAACAGCAGACTTGTCACAAGAATAGCGAAGACATTTCCATATCTTTTCAGCGTTTGCAGTATCAATCCGCGAAAGAGAAGCTCTTCCATGATCGGCGCAATGATACAGGTGGAGAGTACAATGCTTAGATTGTAGGTGATATCCGGCTTCATGGAGAAATCCGGCGTTGTCATGACCCAGCCAAAATGGATGAGGATCTGATTTATCAGCTGTATAAGAATTCCAGCTGCTCCAGACAATCCCATAGCGATAATCGTATAGCGAAGGATGGAAAGAAAATTCCATTCCTTGCATAGAGAGTACGGTATTGTTACATGCAGCTTCTTTTTATATATTACAAGCGTTAAAATCGTTACAAAGCAGGTTGCTATCATACTGAAGATGTTTGTGATTGTTTCAAGCTCTGTTTGCGAAGCGCCTGACATGATGTATGCACTGCTTATGATTCCTAAGGTAAAGGCACAGGCAAATAATAAAATATAATAGAAAAGCAGAGAGCCGGCTATACGTTTACAGTCCTTTTTGCATAGCTGATCTTTATGTTCCTCTTCCAGATACGGCTCATGTTCCATTCGGATACCTCCTATCGGTCAAAGAGCTTACGTCTTGCAGTAGATTGAATAAACAGCTCCTTTAGCCCGTCCACATCATCCTGCTCCAGGGTTGCTTTCAGATGATTGACCTCCTGTATGAAATCATCAATTTCCCGAATCAGGTTCTCTTTATTCAGAAAGAATACCTCACTCCACAGATTCTCGTTGATTTTCGCAATTCTTGTCAGATCACGAAAGGAGTCACCGGTGTATTCTACCAGGTGGGTGTTGTCATTGGTGTTCATAAGAGAAACCGCAATAGCATGTGTCAGATGTGAAACAAAGCCGATCATTTCATCATGCTGTGCAACGGTCAGCTCGGAGATGTTACTGAATCCGAGTATTTCGGCAAACTGGCGCATGGTCGCAACTGCTTCCTTCGTATTGCTTTCTGTGGGCAGAATAATGAAGTTGGCAATATGGAAGATGGAATCGTCTGCGAATTTTACTCCGCTGACTTCCTTACCTGCCATTGGATGGGAGCTTATGAACTCCACATCCCTGCGAATGATTTTCTGAATGGGTTCTACAACACCTGTTTTCACGGAGCTTACATCTGTAATCAGAGCACCGGGCTTGAAATATTTCTGATAGGTGGTTATCCAGTCTACCGTCATATTTGGATATAGTCCGCTTATTATGATATCAGCTTCCTTTATATAGTCAATATCAAATGTTGAACCGCGATCGATGATGTTATGCTTGATTGCATAGTCAATGCTGAGCTGGTTGATTTCAATGGCATCAACATGATAGCCGTTTTTCTTTAAGCCCATGGCATAGCTGCCACCGATCAGACCTAATCCGACAATAAGAAATCGTGTATTCTCCTGTATCATAACAGCTCCACCTTTCCACCAATGGACTGTAAATCTTCAAAGAATGTAGGATAGCTTTTTTGAATTGCCTGAGCACCATCAATGATGCAGGAGGTGTTGCTGCAGGTCGCTGCGACACTGAGCGCCATAACGATACGATGATCATTATGGGAGGAAAGCTCGCTCGCACAGGTATAGGAGGAGTTGCCGGTAATAAAGATTTCATCCTCTGTGGAATGAATATCCACACCGAATTTGCGCAGCTCCTGTTCCATTGCTTCAATGCGGTCACTTTCCTTGATACGCAGTCTGCCTGCATTGTAGATATTGGTATTTCCCGGGGAATACATAGCAAGGACAGTTAGGATCGGTCCGAGATCCGGGCAGTCCGCAAGATCGATTCTACAGCCATGCAGGCTGCTTTTATAAATATGATAGCCGTTTTTTACCTCTTCAATGCGTACACCAAAGTCCTTCAGTATCGAGAGAATTTTTTTATCTCCCTGCCTGGAATCGTGATGAACACCGGTAATGGTAAGATCATGATTGCATGCGGCAAGAACAGCAAAGAAGGCAAGCTGTGAATAGTCTCCTTCGATCGTATAGTCACATGCTGTATACTGCTGATTGCCCGGAATATGAATGGTCAGATCATCTTCGAAGGAAGCTTGTATGCCATAGGTTTTCAGCATTTGCAGCGTGAGATCAACATAGCTTCTGGATTCAAAGGGCGGAAGGATGTGAATGGTGGAATCCTCCTGCAGGAGTGGCAGTGTGAACAGCAATCCGCTGATAAACTGTGAGCTGACATCACCCTGTAATGTAATATCACCGGATTTCAGACATTCACGGATCGTGATACCGGATGCATCCTGTCGGAAGGTGAGCCCCTGCGCGTGGAACAAATCCTCATAAACCTTCTGCGGGCGCTGCAGCAGTCTGCCCTGACCGGTGAAGGTGATTTCCTGATTGCAGAGAGAGAAAATCGGAATGAAGAAACGAAGAGTGGAGCCGGATTCACAGCAAAACACTTCTTTGTTCTTTATTGTAAAATCTTTGATTCCGGTAACAGTAACCTGATCTGCTTCCATGCGGATATCGGCACCAAGCTGCTGCATGCCGGCAATCGTGGTTTTGATATCCTGCGAATAGGCAACGTTTTTTATGACGCTGGTGCCGTTCGCCAGAGAGGCACAGATAATCGCACGATGTGCCATGCTTTTACTTGGCGGAATGACAACATGACCACTGCAGATGGATGGAGCTACATGGGCTTTCATTTACATCGCCCTCCCGATTACACCTGCGATAGCCTTTCCCTTGCGGATCAGCTCTTTAAAGTTATCCGGCTTGAGAGACTGTGCGCCATCACTCCATGCGCATTCCGGATGATCGTGTACCTCCACAATCAGTCCGTCGGCACCAGCTGCGATTGCTGCAAGCGAAGCTGCCTCCACCAGCTCCCAATCACCGGTCGCATGACTTGGATCAATGATAATCGGAAGATGTGTTTTTTTCTTGATAATAGGAACTACACTCAAATCGAGGGTATTTCGTGTATAAGGTTCAAAGGTGCGGATACCGCGCTCACACAGCATGACATTCGTATTTCCTTCAGAAAGAATATACTCTGCGGACATGATCCATTCTTCAATCGTATTGGCCAGTCCACGTTTCAGCAGTACCGGCTTGTTTGTTTTTCCAACAGCCTTTAAAAGGTCAAAATTCTGCATATTTCTGGCACCGATCTGAATGACATCGACATGCTCTACAAATTCATCCAGCTTATCGGCACTCATCAGCTCAGTAACAACAGGAAGACCGGTTTGCTTTCTTGCCTGTGCAAGCGCGAGAATTCCTTCTGTTCCCATACCCTGAAATGCATACGGACTTGTTCTTGGCTTGTAGGCTCCCCCACGAAGCATCACTCCTCCTGCATCCTTTACCTCATGAGCGATATGACAAATCATATCTTTCCCTTCAACAGAGCAGGGACCGCCAATGACAACGATTTTTTCCTTTCCGCCGATGTGAATGCCGTTTACCTCTACTATCGTATCCTCCGGATGAAACATCCGGCTTGCCTTCTTATACGGGGATGATACGCGGACAACACTTTCCACATGCTTGTTCGCCTCAATGCGCTTCGGGTCAACCTGTGATGTATCTCCAACAACGCCGAAGACATTGAGGTTTTCACCAATACTCTCATGAATCTGAAGCCCCTTATCCTTCAGCTGCTTCATGACATGCTCAATATCTGCTTTTGTTGCACTTTTCTTCATTGTGATAATCATATCTGCTTCCTCCTCTTATATATGTTACTGTGCCGGTGTTTTTTTTATTTCATTGTCAGGGTTGCTGATCGCTCCATCAGCTGATCCAGAATGCCAATGGCAAGCACACTGTCCACGACGATTCTTGCCCGATGAATAATTGCCGGATCATGACGCCCCTGAATCTGAAGCTTCACTGCTTCGTGAGTCTTTAAATCCACCGTATTCTGTTCCTTATATATAGACGCTGTCGGCTTGATAACCGTACGGATGCGAATCGGCATTCCATTGGAAATCCCGCCGTTGATTCCACCATTGTTATTTGTAGCGGTATGAAATCCCTTGTCATAGGTGATCGGATCATTGGCTTCACTTCCATACACATCCGAAAAACCAAAGCCCAGACCGAATTCAATTCCCTTTACCGCTGGAACACTGAATAACAGATGACTCAGTGTGCTTTCCAGCGAATCGAAGAACGGTTCTCCCAGACCTGCCGGAACGTTCAGAATACAGCTCTCCAGAATACCGCCCACACTGTCGCCTTCATTTGCCGCTTCCTCTATCATCGCTTTCATATCTGCAGCTGCTGTATCATCCAGTACCGCAAAATCCATTGTATTGACACGTTCCACCTGTTTCTGTAATTCCTCTATATTCTCAGAAAACGGAATATCCTCTATGGTTCTGCTTTTCTGAATATGGCTTCCTATCAGAATTCCCTTTTCCTTCAGTACCTGCATAGCGATTGCACCTGCCGCTACCAGCGGTGCAGTGATTCTGCCGCTGAAATGACCGCCACCGCGATAGTCCTGCCAGCCCATATACTTTTCATTGGCAGTATAGTCTGCATGAGAAGGGCGCAGCCGATATTTCGTCTTTTCGTAATCATGACTTCTTGTGTTTGTATTTTCAATGAGAATCGTCAACGGTGTACCGGTTGTATGACCATTGAAATAGCCACTGACGATATGCAGCTCATCTGCCTCTTTTCGCTGTGTGGATATTCTGCCCTTTGCTTTTCGCTTTTCCATGACGGAGGCTATAAAATCCATATCCAGTTTAATTCCCGGCGCAAGACCGTCAATCACGCAGCCGATGGCTTCCCCATGGCTTTCTCCAAAAATTGTCACAGAATAATTATGTCCGAATGTATTTTTCATGCTTGTGTTCCTTTCAATATAGTACGTACTTCATCAAGCGGGGTTTCTATCAGTTCCGCTGTTCCTGCCTTTGGAACATGAACGATCGTTACATGATCACCGTCCGCTTTCTTATCTCTGCATAAAAGCTGATATACCGCTTCCGGGTCAAAGTCCACATGTGTGGGGATACCCAGACGCTCATACACGCTGATAACACGCTGCTTCAGCTGTTCATCCTCGATAAAATACAGCATTCCCAAAGCAACACATTCCCCGTGCAGATACTCACTCAGGTGATAATAGCTTTCAATGGCATGTCCGATGGTATGACCGAAGTTCAGAATCTTGCGCAGTCCCTGTTCCCGTTCATCCTGCTCGACAACACTCTTTTTCACATACAAAGCTTTTTCAATAATCGTATCCAGATCTTTTTCAATATCTCCATGCTCAAACAATGCAAACAGGGAGGCATCATAGATCAGTCCGGCTTTCAGTGCTTCCATCAGGCCGTTGATATAGTGCCTTCTGGGAAGCGTATGCAATGTTTCCGGATCGATAAAGACCATTTTTGGCTGATAGAAGGCACCGACGATATTTTTAACCTCATCCAGATTGATAGCAACCTTTCCACCGATACTGGAGTCTATCTGTGAAAGTGTGGTTGTCGGTATCTGTATGAAGTCGATTCCCCGCATATAGGAGGCTGCCACATAACCTGCCAGATCACCGACGACTCCTCCTCCAAGAGCGACTACACAATCCTTTCTGGAAAACTTGTGTGCCAGCAGATCCTCATTGATTTCCTTGAAGACGGCAAGGTCCTTGGAATCCTCCCCCTGTTCTATGACATGCACATACCCTTTCTTACATTGTTCCCGTACGATATTTGCATAGGCCTCCGGTACGCCGCTGTCTGTAACAATCATCACCTTGCGGTTTAAATCAATATAGTCATTTAAACGATACAGTATCCCGTGTTCCATCAGGATGTCATATCCGTTCTCCTTTAAATCAACGTGTAATTTCATAACAATATCCTCCCTTTTATGAAAAAAAAGCATCCTGTGTGTATCGCAGATGCTTTTGTGTGCTCGTTATAAAGTGAAAATAACCATGACTTCTTCAATGGCTTTATAACGGACTATTCAAAGTAATAAAAGTATGCTTTCTGTATCATGGTCAAATCACTCCAATTACCAATATGATAATATACTTTATGCATAATTACAAGAAAAAAACACAAATTTATGAAAATAATTTCAGTTTATGAAAATGCAATGAAAACATGATGCCGCTATTGCTGATGACAGAGTTAAGACGGTATAGGAGGACTCTATACAGCTATCCGTTACAGCACAATGAGTTTTGGATGATACTATTTGCACACAATTTGTAAAACTTTTCATAAATTCATGTAAGTTTTGAATTTATGATAGGAAGTTAAATAGAATTATTGTATAATATTGTGGAAACAGGGGTGAGTTTATGAGTTTATTGGATGATGCCCGAAAACGGATCAATGCGATTGATGAGGAAATGGCAAAACTTTTTGAACAGCGCATGCAGGCGGTTGAAGATGTTATCCGTTACAAACAGGCGCATCAGATGAAGGTTTTGGATACATCAAGAGAACAGTATGTTATTGAACATAATACAGCATTTATTCAGCGTGAGGAATACAGGGACAGCTACATAGAATTTATCAGTGAAATGATGGCAATCTCTAGAAAATATCAGCGATCGATCATTAACCGGGATCTTATCGGTTATTCCGGGACAGAAGGAGCATTTTCCCATATTGCTGCTGAGCGGGTGTTTTTGGATCACCGAAAGAAAAGCTATGCCTCCTTTGAAGACGTATTTCATGCAGTAACGGAGCGGGAAGTGGCCTATGGAGTCATTCCGTTTGAAAATTCATATACTGGTGAAGTGGGAGAGGTACTGGATCTTCTGATGCGTTATGATGTATATATCAATGATATATACGATTTGCAGATATCACAGAATCTGCTAGGTGTAAAGGGAGCATCTCTAGCGGATATCAAACAGGTGTATTCCAAGGATCAGGCGATATATCAGTCAAAGAAATTTCTGGAGGGACGCGGCTATGAGCTGATACCATATCCGAACACTGCGCTTGCGGCAGAGTATGTTGCGAAAGAAAATGATAAATCCAAGGCTGCCATTGCCGCGAAGGAAAATGCAGAGCTGTATGGTCTGGATATACTTGCGGAGGATATCAATACAAGTGAACAGAATACGACACGCTTCATCATCATCAGTAAACAGCTGATACAGCAGGGCAATCGCTTCTCGCTCGCTTTTACCACACACCACAAGGCAGGTGCACTCGTACATGCGATGAATATTATCGCTCAGTATGGATTTAACATGCAGAGTATTAAGTCCAGGTCGATAAAGGAACGTCCATGGGAATACTATTTCTATGTGGAAATAGAAGGAAATCTGAAGGATGCAAAGGAACAGCATCTGATCCACGATTTAAAGGAAGCATGTGAAGAGGTAAAGATACTCGGAGCATATCAAAACGATGAAAGAAAGCAGGGATGAATATGAGTTTTGTAAAACAGAACGTCAATAAGGCGCCAATCGAAGATACAGTATTCGCTATTGTGAAAAAGGCAAAGGAAGCCAAGGCTGCCATCGGTGCAGAGCAGGTTGTCGATGCGACCATCGGCTCTTTATATAATGAAGAAGGGAACATCGTTGCCTTTGACAGCGTGTTTACACCTTATAACGAAATAGCAAAGGAAACAAAGGCTACCTACGCGGCCAGCTTTGTCGGCAATGATTCTTTCCGTAAGCAGGTTTATGAATGGATCGTGGGCGGCACGGGCTCAACTCTGGTACACAGTGTGATTGCCACACCGGGGGGGACCGGGGCAGTAGCGATCACCATGCAGGAAATACTGGATGAAGGGGAAACGGTTATTCTCCCTGAAATCGCATGGGGCAGCTATAGGCTGATGGCGACCATGGATAATCTGAAGGTGAAAACCTATTCTCTGTTTGAGGGAGATCATTTCAATGTAGAGTCCTTAAAGGAAGCCTGCCGTGAGGTTATGAAAACGCAGAAGAAGCTGCTGCTGGTAATCAATGATCCATGTCATAATCCAACTGGTTACTCTATGAGTATGGAGGAATGGCAGGAGATTGTGGCATTCCTGAACGAATGTGGAAAGGAAGTGCCGGTAGTGCTTCTCAATGACATTGCTTATATTGATTTTTCTTATGATTTAGAGCATTGCCGAAATTATATAAAGACATTTAATGATTTTTCAGAAAATGTTATGGCTGTAATTGCCTTCAGCTGCAGCAAGGCGCTGACCTCCTATGGCTTGCGTTGTGGTGCCGCTATTCTGTTGGCACAGACAAAGGAAGCTGTACGCGATGTGGAAATCGTATTTGAGAAGGCGGCCAGAGCTACCTGGAGCAATGTGCCGAATGCTGCTATGGAAAATTTCACATATGTTACAACAACCAATTATGATGCGTATATGAAGGAAAAGGCGATGTATGTGGAGCTTCTGAAAAAGAGAAGTGACATCTTTACAGAAGAAGCAGATGCCTGCGGATTGGATTACTATCCTTATAAAGAGGGCTTCTTCGTAACTGTGAGAATCGAGGACAATGCATTGCGTGATGTCTTCCACGAAAGCCTGATGAAGCAGCATATTTATACAGTAAAGGTAAATAAGGGCATTCGTGTTGCGGTGTGCTCTCTAAGCAGTGAGAAATGCAGAGGGCTTGCGAAGCGCATGAAGGAAATACTTGATACATGTAAATAGACGCATATTACATTAGCATGATATAGATAAGCAGACCGGGTATTGCGGTCTGCTTTTACGCTTTTCGTAATCCGATGTATTCACTTTGTATATCGTTTTTTTAGCTTTTCCAGTTCATAAAAATATAATCCTATAATCGGTAAATCGCTTTTTGTAATAATCTCCGCATTCTGACTTTAAAAGCTGCATCCTGAATACCATCTTCTAAATCCGGTAAGACATTGTAAAAAGTGCCGTTTTTTTCTGCTGCTTTTCTGAATTTACTATCATGGAGATACGGAGCTGTTATATATGACAAAATCAAGCACGCCTGTTGTTGCTGTCTGTCTGGGACAAGTCACCATGAACGCTTATTCCCATACATAATTCCTTCATCAGAGTCATTGTTATCGTTCAGTACTTCTCAGCTTCCTGTAACTTTTCCACCCTTATAATGGCGTAGTTTTGCAGCTTTACTTACCATTTTAAATTTCAATTTTACAATTTTCCCATCTTTTCAGTATTCGAAGGAATATGTAAATCAGAATATACATCATAGAAACCAAATTCGTGCAGTTCGAATGAAGGTTATGGTATAGTATAAGAAAAGAAATGAGGGATAGCATGATACTTTTTGTAAGCGGACGCTGTGATATACCGGCATTCTACAGCACATGGTTTTTCAATCGGCTTCAGGAAGGCTTCGTGGATGTTAGAAACCCGTTCAATCCTCATCAAATCAGTCGTATTTATCTGAATGAACAAAATATTGATGGTATTCTGTTTTGTACAAAAAATCCGATTCCCATGATGAACAGACTGGAGGAAGTACCCTTTCTCTATCAGTTTCAGATTACGCTGACACCTTATCATGAGGATATCGAGGAACATGTAGCATCCAAAAAGGAAATCGTAAATGCGGTAAGAGAAATGTCACTGCGACTGGGAAAGGATCGTGTAATCGTTCGCTATGACCCGATCCTGCTTACTCCCAAATATACCGTGGAGTACCATCGGCGGGCATTTGAAAAGCTGTGCAGCCAGTTGGAGGGCTATGTGGATACAATTATCATTTCATTTGTGGATATGTATAAGAATACGGCAGGCAATCAGAAGCGTATGCAGCTACAGGAAATGCGCCGACAGGATATGCTGGATGTCGGAAAGGCACTGGGCAGTGTCGCTGAGCGCTATGCTGTACATATACAAACATGTGCAGAGGATATTGATCTTTCCCCCTATCATATTCACAAGGGACTCTGTATGGATCGTAAAAAGCTTGAGAGACTGGTACAGCATTCCTTGGATCATATTCAGGGAAAGGGTGTGCGATCTGTCTGTGGCTGCATGCCGACGGTTGATATCGGTGATTATAACTGTTGTCCGCACGGCTGTCGGTACTGCTATGCCAATTATAATGAAAAACAGATTGCGGAAAGAATGAAGCTCCATGATCCGCAAAGCAGCGTCCTGCTGGGACACCTTGATGAAGAGGACAAGATTACGATACGAGAGGATAAGCATATCCGTCAGATTTCACTGCTGTAGGACGAAAATATTTTCAGGTATGATAAGGAAATCCTAACTTGAAGTTTCTATTGCATAACTTGTTCTATCCATGCCATTTTCCTTTTGTTCGTGATTCATAGCGTGGTATAATAAACACACAAGGGAGAATGAATTGTTTGCCAATTGGTATAGAGAACTTCAAACTATGATAGATGAAGGTTATTATTATGTTGATAAAACCCTATTCATTAAGGAAGTGCTTAATGAAAAAGTTGCACTGTACACAAGACCGCGTCGGTTTCACAGAATAGTATCGCGATACCTTTGGTATCCGACAAGAGGCGCGCTAGTAGCGGGAAAAACATTAAATATGAGTAGGCGCTGCCCGCCCAGGCGTGCTATATTATTTCTTTTCTATGAAAGAGAAAGAGAATGCGTATCTTTTTGATAATCTTGAAATTTCAAATGATTGTGATGCTTTGCTTCATCAGCATGCATATCCAGTTGTATTTATCACCTTAAAGGATATGAAAAGAGCTGATTATAAGATGCAGATTGAGAAATTCAGTTCTATAATTTCAGACATTGTTAATGCAAATTCGGAATTGCTGAATAGTCCAATGTTAAATACTGCACAGAAAAATTTGTTGACACAGTATCAAAATGAGACCTCAACCATAAGCAACTTAATGGATGCTTTGTTTAAAATCAGTATTTGTATGCAACTGCATTTTCAGAAAAAAGTCATTATTCTGATTGATGAATAGGCGCTGCCCGCCCATGGCGTGATGTTCCTTTACAGACTGCATATTTGAATGGCTACTATGATGAAATGGTAGACTTTCTCAGGCATGTGTTTAGTGCAGCCCTTAAAACAAATGATGCTTTAGAAAAAGGTATTTTGACAGGTTGTAGACCTAAAGCCGATGGCAGAAAAGGCTTGTGAACAAATCAAAAATCAGAAATATATAGAGGGATTGTATGCAGATGGCTATGAAGATATTATAGGATATGGAATAGCATTCCATAAAAAGTCCTGTGTAATTACATCCTTGAAAGATATTTGAATGCTTTACATTAAAAAAAGCTGTGATAACTAGAAAGTCTGGTTTCACGGTTTTTTTAAATAATTGTTTGCTATTTTTCATCGCTTATTTGTTAGTCGAAATTATAATGTTCTCTGAAACCTCTTTATTGCGTCTTATGATCCAAAAATTATCATAATAAAGATGCAAGAAAATGCTTTTTATGGATATAGGATGCGTATGGAGTTGATATAATACGATATGATAAATAAATTGGATAGGATAATTTTGAAAGTATATAGTTACAAAGCATGAAAAAGAATACGCCTATATTCTGAATAAACCGCATACATATCCCGTAGTTTCCTCAGGAATCCGAAATTGAGAAAATCAGATAAGAAAATTCACTTTATCTATTGTAATAAAATCAGGTTTCTAGTAAAATAGACATGTATTGACATACATGCTTGTATATACCCTGTAATAAGGTCAGGGAGTTTCTAGCCGTTCACCGTAAACGAACGGGCTACAAGCAAACAATTACTCTTTCTTTTTGTTCTGGGACGTACTTGTTTGCTTTTTATATTGCAGGCCGGTGCGTCTTTATAATTTTTATAGGAGGTCTTACTTATGGTCTTAAGAAGATACGCTATAACAATTACACAATTTAACGGTTTTTAGTGTACATATTGGTGAAAACGATATGTATTTTTTTATTTCAAGGAGGAAAAACAAATGAGTGAAATCAAACCTGTCGTCAGTATTTTAATGGGAAGCCGTTCCGACTTGCCAACAATGGAGAACTGTTTCAACCAGCTGAAGGAATTCGGTATTCCTTTTGAAGCACACGCATTAAGTGCCCATCGGACACCGAATGAAGTTATCAAACTGGCAGAAGGTGCCAAGGATCGTGGAATCAAGGTTATTATTGCGGCTGCAGGCGGAGCTGCTCATTTGGGTGGAGTTATCGCATCCAGCACAACACTGCCGGTAATCGGCGTTCCGATTCAAACAAGTGCACTGGGTGGAATGGATTCCTTGCTGTCCACTGTCCAGATGCCTGGAGGAATACCGGTCGCAACAGTTGCAATCGGAAAAGCAGGTGCAAAGAATGCCGCTATTCTGGCAGCACAGATGCTTGCGTTAAGCGATGAAGCAATGGCTGAAAAAATGGTCGCATTCAAGGCTTCCATGGCAGAAAAAGTAATCAAAGATTCCGTGATTGAAGTGGAATAGGGAAAGGTGAATATACTATGAATTATCGCGTATTTGTGAAGAAAAAGGAAGCATTTCAGGTGGAATCCGCTTCTTTGTTTCATGAACTGAAGCAGAATCTGAATCTTGCAGGATTGCAGGGTGTACAGATGTATAACGTATATGATGTCTTCCATGGGGATAAACATGACATGGAGCTTCTGAAAGAAAAGGTTCTGAGTGAGAAAGTAACGGATGAGGTTTTTGATGAAATTGATCTGAAGGGAAAAACCTTCATTGCATATGAATGCCTGCCAGGACAGTATGATCAGCGTGCGGACAGCGCACAGCAGTGTCTGATGCTGTTGAATAACAAGCAGGATGTTGTAATCAAAAGCGGACGTATCGTCATTCTGGAGGGCAGTGTTACAGATGAAGAAATTCAGGCTGTCAAGAAATACCTGATCAACCCGGTAGAGATGAGAGAAAAGGATCTTGCCGTACTTGGGTATGAGGAGGATGTGGAGATTGAACCGGTACCTGTTTTAAGTGGCTTCCGTGATCTGGATGAAGCAGGTCTGGAGGCATTGCGCAGTGAACAGGGGCTGGCTATGACGCTGGCGGATGTTCAGCATATTCAGAAATACTTCAGGGAAGAGGAAGAGCGTGATCTGACGCTGACAGAGCTGAAGGTACTGGATACCTACTGGTCTGATCACTGTCGTCATACAACCTTTGAAACGATCCTTCAGAATGTAAAGATTGATGCAGGCAGTCTGCAGGATACCATACAGAAGGCATATGAGCTGTATCTGAAGCTGAGAAAAGATGTACATGATAATAAGAAATTTGTGACGCTGATGGATATGGCTACCATCGCGGGTAAATATCTGCGGAAAACAGGTAAGCTGGATGATATGGAAATCAGCGATGAAATCAATGCATGTTCCATTGAAGTAACCGTGGATGTAGATGGTGAGGATCAGCAGTGGCTGTTGATGTTTAAAAATGAAACACACAATCATCCGACGGAGATTGAACCGTTCGGCGGTGCAAGCACGTGCATCGGCGGAGCAATTCGTGATCCGCTGTCCGGAAGAAGCTATGTATATCAGGCAATGCGTATCACAGGTGCCGGAGATATTACAAAGGATATTAAAGAAGCACTTCCAAACAAGCTGCCGCAGAGCCGCATATCAAAGGGGGCTGCCGCAGGATATTCCTCCTACGGGAACCAGATTGGTCTGGCAACTACCTATGTAAAGGAAATCTTCAATGACGGCTATGTCGCAAAACGTATGGAGGTAGGTGCAGTCGTAGGCGCCGCACCAAAAGAAAATGTTGTGCGTAAAAAACCGGAAACCGGAGATATTGTCGTACTGATTGGTGGAGCAACCGGTCGTGACGGTGTCGGTGGAGCAACCGGTTCCAGTAAGGAGCATAACGATACCTCTCTTACAAAATGTTCCAGCGAGGTTCAGAAGGGAAATGCGCCAATCGAGCGTAAGCTGCAAAGATTGTTCCGTAATCCGAAGGCAACGAAACTGATCAAAAAGGCAAATGACTTCGGTGCCGGCGGTGTGAGTGTCGCAGTAGGTGAAATTGCGGATGGATTGAGAATTGACCTGGATAAGGTTCCTGTAAAATACAGTGGTTTATCCGGAACAGAGCTTGCCATTTCTGAATCACAGGAACGTATGGCTGTTTTGATTGAAGCGGATAAATTTGAGGAATTCAAGCAGCTTGCATATGAAGAGAATCTGGATTCCTGCATTGTCGCAGTCGTTACAGAGGAGCGCCGTCTGGTGATGAGCTTCCATGGAGAAGAAATCGTAAACATCTCCCGTGATTTTCTGGATACCAACGGTGTCCGCGGACTCCAGGATGTACTGATCCGTGAGGGCCTGAGTGATACCGACCCATTCCACAGCAAAGTGACCTCTGTGGAAGAAAACCTGAAACAGCCCAATGTGGCGTCCCAGATCGGACTTGCGGAAATGTTTGATGCTTCCATTGGAAAATCAACCGTCCTCATGCCATTTGGCGGAAAATATCAGTTAACGGAAACTGAAGGAAGTGTACAGAAGCTGCCGGTATTCGGCTTTACCAATACATGCTCCATCATGACACACGGCTATCATCCGGAGCTGTCGCTATACTCTCCGTATCTTGGTGCCAGCTATTCTGTTGTTGAAGCACTTGCCCGTGTTACTGCCATGGGTGGCAACTATGAAACCTGCCGTCTGACAAATCAGGAGTACTTTGAGCGACTGCATACCGATCCTGAAAAATGGGGAAAACCAATGCAGGCACTGCTGGGGCTGATTGAAGCGGAAATGGCATTTGAAACTCCAGCCATCGGTGGTAAGGATTCCATGTCCGGAACATTTAACGACATCAGTGTTCCGCCAACCTTGATTACCTTTGCGGTCACAACGGAAAAAACAGAGCATATTATTTCACCGGAGTTCAAGGAAGCCGGACATCATATCTATTACATAAAGCATACACCGAACGATAATCAAACACCGAATTATGAAGAACTGAAAGCAAACTTCGCCAAGGTGCGTGAGCTGATTCGTAAAGGCGTGATTTGCTCAGCCGCAACTGTGAAATTCGGAGGACTTGCGGAAGCACTATGCAAGATGAGCTTCGGTAATAAAATCGGTGTTGAGGTGAAGACAAGCGAACATATCTTTGATCTCAGTATCGGAAGCATTGTTGTGGAGAGCAGTGAAGCGATTTACGATGAAGCCTTTGTATTACTTGGGAAAACGACGGATGCCGACACGATCTGCATCAATGAGGAATGCATCACAATCGATAAAGCTATCACCGCATGGTGTGAGCGCTACAACACCATGTATCCAATGACAGTGGATCAGGAAAAGGGTGTTATTGAAACACCGGAGTATACTGCAAACGAGCGTGTTCATGCGAAAAAGACGATAGACAAGCCTAAGGTTATTATTCCGGTATTCCCTGGACAGAACTGTGAATATGATACAAAACAGCAGTTTGAGCGCGCAGGTGCGGAAGCTGAAATCTATGTCTTTAACAATCTGAATGTAGAAAGCATTGAACGCAGTTTGAAGGAGCTGAGTGAAAAAATTGCATCGGCTCAGATTCTGATGGTTGTCGGCGGCTTCTCCAGTGGGGATGAACCGGATGGAAGCGGTAAATTTATCGCCAATGTCTTAAGCAATCCTTCCGTAAACAAGGCTGTGCAGACACTGTTGGCAAATGATGGTCTGATTCTCGGTATCTGTAATGGATTCCAGGCACTGATCAAATCCGGTCTGCTGCCATATGGAGATATTACCAAGCTGAGTGAGGAATCACCAACTCTGTTCAGAAACAATATCAATCGTCATGTATCCCATATGGCGACAACGAAAATAACCTCCAACAAATCACCATGGCTGTCCAGCTTTACACCGGGACAGGGACATTCCATCGCGATGTCACATGGCGAAGGTAAATTTGTCGTTAGTGATGAGGTTGCTAAGCAGCTGTTTGAAAACGGACAGGTTGCTACACAGTATGTAGATCTGGATGGCAATCCAACGATGAATGGTACTTATAATATCAACGGTTCCAGCTATGCCATTGAAGGTATTACTTCCTTGGATGGTAGAATCTTCGGTAAGATGGGACACAGTGAGCGTTATGAAGACGGACTGTTTAAAAATATTGATGGGGATAAATATCAGAATATTTTCCAGAATGGCGTAAACTACTTCAGAAATAAATAAAAACAAAACCTATATAGGAATAGGCAAAATGCGTAAAAGAGAAGCAATTGAAGCAAAACCTATATAGGATAAGGCAAAATGCGTAGAAGAGGAGCAATTATGGATATACAATCCTTACTGCCTTATATCGGTGGGGCGATCGTTATTATTTTGCTTCTTCTGATCGTAACAATAGGCTATGTTAAGGCACCGCCTGACACAGCCTATATCATTTCCGGTTTGAGGAAGAAAATTATCGTGGGAAAGGCAAGTATCAAGATTCCGTTTCTGGAGCGTCTGGATAAGCTGAGTCTGAAGCTGATTCCAATTGATGTTAAAACAAGCAGTATGGTACCTACCGCTGATTATATCAATATTCAGGTAGATGCCGCAGTAAATGTTAAGGTTGGCAGTGACAGCAATAAGCTGGAGCTTGCAGCACAGAACTTCCTGAATCAGAACAGTGACTACATGGCACGCGTTGCCCGTGAGGTTCTGGAGGGAAATATGCGTGAAATCGTTGGACGTATGCGTCTGGAGGAAATGGTGAGTGACCGTCAGAAATTCGCTGAGCTGGTAAAGGAAAATGCGATGCCGGATTTAGCGGCCATGGGTCTGAATATCGTCAGCTTCAATGTTCAGAACTTCACAGATGCAAACGGGGTTATTGACGATCTGGGTATTGATAATATTTCACAGATCAAGAAAAAAGCCGCAATCGCAAAGGCGGAAGCAGATAAGGAAATCGCTGTTGCGAAGGCGGATGCCGATCGTCAGGCAAACGATGCCAGAGTTGCGGCAGAGCGTGAAATTGCAATCAAGAACAATGATTTGAGTATCCAGAAGGCAGAGCTGAAAAAGGTTGCCGATGTGAAGCAGGCGACAGCAGATGCGGCTTATGAAATCGAAAAGGAAAATCAGAGAAAAACGATTGAGGTCACCTCGGCGGATGCCAATATTGCGAAGCAGGAACGGGAAGTTCTTCTGAAGTCAAAAGAGGCAGAGGTTAAGGAAAAGGCACTGGAGGCAGAGGTCAAGAAACAGGCGGAGGCTGAAAAATTCGCAATACAGCAGAAAGCAGATGCAGAGCTGTATACGCGTCAGAAGGAAGCAGAAGCAAAGAAGTTCGAAATTCAGCAGGAAGCGGAAGCACAGCGTGCAAAAGCGGATGCGGACCGATACAGCCGTGAACGGGAAGCACAGGGTATTCAGCTGGTTGGTGAAGCGGAGGCGGAAGCAATTCGCGCAAAGGGTATTGCCGAGGCAGAGGCAATGGATAAAAAAGCAGAGGCATACCAGAAATATACCGGAGCTGCCGTGGCGGAAATGCTGATCAAGGTTCTTCCGGATGTGGCAGGTAAGATTGCAGAGCCGTTAACACAGATTGATAAGATCACCGTTATCGGTTCCGGAAATGATTCCAGCAGCATTGATTCTGTGGCCGGAAATGTTCCCGGTGTCATGACGAAGCTGTTTGAATCCATGAAGGAAACGACCGGTATTGATCTTGGTGAAATCGTCAGAGCGAATACATATGATGCCAAGGTCACAAGAAATGTGAATTTCTCCGGAATCCCAGCCAGTGATAACGATACAAATGTTGTGGTACAGGCAGTGGACAGCGTAAGGAAGCAGGATGAAAAAAAGCCTGAAAAACCGGTAAAGCCGGTAGAGGAAAAACCGGTTGAAAAGAAAGCGGACAATGATAAAATGTCCTGGGAAAAATAAAAGAAGAAAGCGAGAACGTGTATGAGTGATAAGTATAGAGAAGCCGGAGTCGATCTGGAAGCCGGATATGAATCCGTTCGTCTGATTAAGAGTCATGTCGCTAGAACAAAGGTAAGGGGAGCAATTGATTCCATCGGTGCCTTTGGCGGTATGTTTGATCTTTCCGTATTAAACATGAAGGAACCGGTTCTGGTAAGCGGAACCGATGGTGTTGGTACAAAGCTGCTTGTGGCATTTGAAATGGATAAGCATGACACAGTTGGTATTGATGCTGTGGCAATGTGCGTCAATGATGTTCTGGTACAGGGGGCAGCACCAATCTTCTTCCTGGATTATCTGGCAGTAGGCAAAAATGAACCGAAGAAAATCGAACAGCTGGTAAAGGGTGTAGCGGATGGCTGTGTGCAGGCAGAGTGTGCCCTGATCGGCGGGGAAACTGCCGAAATGCCGGATATGTATGATGTGAAGCATTATGATATTGCCGGCTTCTGTGTGGGTGCCGTGGATAAATGCAATCTGCTGGACGGACAGAAAATCGAGGAAGGCAATGTACTGATCGGTCTTCCAAGTACCGGCGTACATTCCAATGGATTCTCTTTGATCCGCAAGGTATTGTTAAAGGATGCCAAGCTGGATCTGCATAAGGAGTATGAAGAAATCGGAAATCAGAAGCTGGGAGATGTGCTGTTAACTCCGACGAAGATCTATGTCAAGGCAATCAAGCATCTGCTAGGCAAGGTTGATATCAAGGGAATGAGTCACATCACCGGAGGCGGCTTCTATGAAAATGTGCCTAGAATGCTGAAGGAAGGACAGGGTGTTACCATTGATACAACAGCTTATCCTCACAAGCCTATCTTTGATATGATTGCGAAATATGGAAATATTCCGATGGATGAAATGTGCAATGTATTCAACATGGGTATCGGCTTTATGATGGCTGTCGATAAAAAAGACGTGGACACCGTACAGAGCCTGTTGAAGGAAATTCATGAGGAATCCTATGTCATCGGTGAAGTTACAAATAGTGGAAGCGTGGATGTAAAATGGTAAATATTGCGATTTTTGCGAGCGGAAACGGCTCCAATTTCGAGAATATTATTCAGGAAATAAACAACGGACATGTAAACAATGCAGTCTGCAAGGTTCTGATTATCGATAAGGAGCATGCCTATGCGAAAGAGCGTGCTGAAAAGCTGCATATACCCTGTGTATACGTAAATCCGAAGGCATATGCAGGCAAGGAGCCTTACGAACAGAAAATTCTGAGTATATTGAAGGAGCATCAGGTGGAGCTGATTGTTCTTGCCGGATATATGCGTTTTATCGGTAAGGTCCTGCTGGAAAGCTTTCCAAGACGCATCATCAATCTGCATCCGGCATATCTTCCCAATTTCCCGGGAGCCCACAGTATTCAGGATGCGTATGAGGCAAAGGTCGATTTCACAGGGGTTACCGTTCATTTTGTAGATGAAGGTGTGGATACGGGCGAAATCATCCATCAGGAAAAGATTACGATCGATTCCACCTGGTCACTGGAAACCCTGGAAGAGCATGTGCATGCCCTGGAGTATGACATGTTTCCAAAAGTAATAAAGCATGTATGTAAAATGATAGAAAGCGAGGAAGCATAATGAAGCGAGCATTAGTCAGTGTTTCTGATAAAACAAATCTGGTTCCGTTTGTATCTAGTCTGGTAGAGCTGGGATATGAAATCATCTCTACCGGTGGTACAAAAAAAGCGCTGGAAGCTGCAGGTATCAAGACAATCGGAATTTCCGAGGTAACGGATTTTCCGGAAATCATGGATGGGCGTGTAAAAACACTGCATCCAAAGGTTCACGGGGCATTGCTTTGTGTGAGGGATAACCCTGATCATGTACGACAGATTGAAGAGCTGGGAATCCAGTATATCGATCTGGTATGTGTGAATCTGTATCCATTCAAGGAAACCGTGCAGAAGCCGGGTGTCAGTCATGAGGAAATCATTGAGAATATCGATATCGGCGGTCCAAGCATGCTGCGCAGTGCTTCAAAAAATTATAAGTTTATTCCGGTTCTCTGTGATCCGTCAGATTATGATGCTGTAGTAAAGGAGCTGCGTGAAAACGGGGAAACTTCTCTTACAACAAGAGAATACCTTGCAGCGAAGGTATTCCGTCATACCGCAAGCTATGACACGATGATTGCAAGCTATCTGACAGAAAGAACAGGCGAGAAATATCCGGAGAAGTTTACCATCACCTTTGACAAGGTACAGGAGCTTCGCTACGGAGAAAACCCGCATCAGAGTGCTGCTTTCTATAAGGGAATGAATCCACAGTATTCTCTGGCAAATGCAAAGCAGCTCCATGGCAAGGAGCTTTCCTATAATAATATACAGGACGGAAATGCAGCGATTGAAATTTTGAAGGACTTTGAAGGGCAGCCGGCAGTTGTCGGCTTGAAGCATATGAATCCTTGCGGTGTCGGTATTGGAAAAACGATTGAGGAAGCATGGGATAAGGCGTATGAGGCCGATCCGGTTTCTATCTTCGGTGGTATTGTTGCCTTCAATGAACCGATTCATGCGTCAGTGGCAGAAAAGCTGTCTAAAATCTTCCTTGAAATTATTATCGCACCTGCATTTGATGAAGATGCATTTGAAATTTTGTCCAAGAAGAAGAATATCCGTCTGATGCAGCTGGATACCTCATTGGAGGTAAATGCCAAATACAAGGTTACCAATGTAAATGACGGTCTGCTTGTGCAGGATATTGATGATCATAAAATTACAGCAGAGGATCTTCGCTGTGTGACAAACCGCAAACCAACGGAGGAAGAGCTGGAACAGCTGTTGTTCGCATGGAAGGTGGTTAAGCATGTCAAATCCAATGCCATTGTTCTTGTAAAGGACAATATGACGATTGGTGTCGGTGCCGGTCAGATGAACCGTGTCGGTGCTGCGAAGATTGCCATTGAACAGGCAGGAGAAAAAGCAAAAGGCTCAATCATGAGCTCCGATGCGTTCTTCCCGATGCCGGATACCGTTGAGGAGGCTGTAAAAGCAGGCGTTACTGCTATCATTCAGCCTGGTGGTTCCATTAAGGATCAGCTATCCATTGACGTATGCAATGAGCATGGAATTGCGATGGTTTATACAGGAGTACGACACTTTAAGCATTAATTTATAAAAAGAGGCTTAGCAAAACAGATTCTTTCCACGTACAGAAAAAAGAATTCAACAGCCGTATGCTATAAACGGATTGAATTCTTAGCTTCTATAAGAGTGTATGAATTTGTGATGCAGCTTCTTTTTTTCTGCCCGCAGCTTTTGACTCTGTGAGATATCTGTATTTCACAATTTTCAAAAGACTGTGATCCATGGTTTTAAAGGTTTTATGAATGAGATAGGCAGAAACTGACAATATGCAACAAGCGGCTGGATGAAAGAATAATAACGTGGTCTGGTCTGTGGATAAGGGGGGATTTAATGTGCTTATCGTGAGAATACATAACAGTGATAAGAAAATTTCTCCACCAAGGCAGATCAGTATTTTATAGGTGCCTGCCTGTTTCAGAAAAAACTTTTTATAACTATGATATGATAAAAGCAGGAACAGGAGCAGCGCTGCAGGATAGCTGTCAATAATGATCAGGACATCAAATACAAATGCAGCAATCCATGCTGCATAGGGGATTGCGAATATTTTACCTTGCACAGACAGACCTCCTCATATATTTATTTCTTTACAGCTGGTCGATAAGGATCCAGCAGAGCTCGTAAATCCTTACCACTTTCATTTAGTTCATCCATTGTGATATCTTCTTTGATCATTCCATCATCTAGGACAACACAGCGGTCAATCACAGCTTCAATCTCTTCTATGTTATGCGTGGAAATCAAAATGATGACATCTTCTTTCACCTGCTCGATCAATTGTCTGACAGTATCCTCCTTGGCATAGATATCCAGTGTGGTAAACGGTTCATCCAGAATAATGAGCTTTGCGTTCATTGCAAATCCGGCACTGATTTCCACCTTTAGCTGCTGACCCTTGGAAAGCGTGCGTATAGTATCTGTTTTGCTTACCTCAAATTGATCGAGTAATTCAAAATAGCGTTCTTTGGAGAAAGCAGGATAATACAGAGATAGAAAATCTCCGTATTCCTTTGAAGACATATAGGGGAAATAACTGCCATCCTCTGTAATGAAGGCAACCTTGTCAAACTGCTCCTCTACGGATTTATCATTCCATGTAATGATTCCATCATCCAGAGGCAGAAGGTTTAGAATACCTTTCAGCAATGTAGTCTTACCGCTGCCGTTTCTTCCCAGAATGCCTGTAATCTCACCTTCCTGAAAATCAATAGTGGTATTGCGCAGACCCCGGTTATTGGAGTACAGCTTTTTTACGTTTTCCAGCTTCAGCATTTGTAACCTCCCGGCTGTTTATAATCACAGCATTTTTTAAGTTGTATGATAAATATTGCACTGTACAATAAGGAAATAAACAGCATGAGTAGATATGATTTCCATGAGGTGTAGCTCAGATACATCAACAGCAGATAGCTCGGATACAGCCAACCACTCATGCAGGATATTTCTGATCGGCACGCATATATCACAGAGGTGCCGCCTGTAACAACAGATACATAAAAACTGATTAGAAACAGTATAGATGTAACAGATGTAGGATATAAGAAGGGGAAAGCAAGCTGCATGGAGAGCATTGTTGTAAATGATTGATATTTCTCAGGGAGAAACAGATGCTGATTTTCCAGCAGCTGTAAGTGATATTGAAATCCAAAATATAAAATTGTTAGACTAATCAGATAAAAGACAAGCAATAGGATGGCCAACAGGAGAGCATCTGCGACAATGCGCGGCTTTTGTGTATAAGCCAGCAGCATCCATCGCGTCTTGCCCTGACGGTAATCAAACAGTGTCCGCAGGATATAGTAGAAAAATATAAGTACAAAGAAACAAACCGTAACACCATAAAAGAGGTTATAGACTAACGGCAATAGCTCAATCCATGAATCGCTGCTGTATAGCAAACGGATATTTGATGCGATACTCTGCATGATGAAGGCAGAGACCATGAAATAGGCGAGAATGGTTATCAGCAGAATTCTCCAAAGGCGGCGTATATGTTGTATAAATTCACGTTTCAGCATGCTCCTTCACCTCCTGAATTTAACTGGAAAACAGTCCGCGGGCAGTTCTGTAAGAGAAGGCTTTAGTTTTAAGAAATCCAGAGAACCGACATACAGGGTCTTACCGTTTTCTATAACAAGGACCTTGTTCATAAAGTATTCAGCATCTGCGTTCATAGAAACATAAATTCTGCCATTCTTATATAAAATATCATAAATGCTGACATACTCCTGATTAGCGCTATCTGAAAGAAGCTGCTTGTTTTTAACACTGATGAGCTGCATGGTATCCGTATTCAATGTCTGAATAGTATCATCATAGCTGAAGCAAAGATAGTTGTCATTCTTATAAATGGTATCAAAATAATGGAAGTCCTTTATGCTGATTTCATCCTTCAAATTACCGTTAAGATCATACTTTGTAATATACAGCTTTTGATTTTTTTCGCTGAATACGAACATATGGTCTGATGAAATCTGCAATGCAAGATAATTTCGGTCCATGCTTACGTTTGTCAGCTTTTCTGTCTTCAGAGATGTGCTCATAGCGTAATAGCCGTGCTCCGTATCTGTATTGATGCTATAGCTTTCAGGATATTTCATTTTTTTTGCACGGTAGATATAATTCTGACCGCTCATCGCCGTGGTACTCGGTGGAAGAATATAATAGTACCCATTATGATAAACAGGCTGCGTGGTACCACCGGATTCTGCCATGTTTTCCGGCTCGATCCATCCGGGAGTTAACTTTTTTTCCTCCGCATCATACATACCGTCTTCTAGAAGAATATGCTTTTGATCTGCGATATAAGACAATTCGGTTTTTATAAAGCCAAGATCATTCCCCAGCTGTTGAGTATCTGCCAGCATTACGGATACATACAGGGATGCTTTATTCAGCTTCCGTTTATAGGAGGTTACATCTGTCCGATTTTGATCCTTTTCTTTCTCCCAGCCACTGATCGCCTTGCAGTCATCCTCACATACATACGTGAAGGATGTATAGGAGGAGCCCGGATAAATCTGTGGTTTTGTAATCTTATGAGACTCTCTGGCACGCTCATCATAGGATATCAAAATGGATGCCTCCTCCAGATTTACGGTACCATCAAAGCTGACACCATGCAGTGCGGAGGCATTTCCTATTACATCCTGTAAAGGAAAGGCTGCCTGTCTGGCAATTATTAGAGGCAGGCTCAAACATAAAATGGAAACAAGAGCTATGAAAATCATAAAATTCGTTGTCTTTTTCATTTCATCACCCTCCTTTTCCACATGAAGAAAGCCTTCAATTGTATTGCATGTATAGGGAGAAGCAGCAGCATAGCAGCAACTGCGTACCAGTCCTCAATTACCTGAAAATCCGGCATCATTTGTGCCAGAATCAACTTAATAAAGAGGAAAATAATCAGAAGACCAACATACAGCAGGACTGTTTGTAATCCTTTATATGTTTCCATACCGATTAACAAAAGGGTACTGATACAGGTTAGCGTGATCAGCTTTAATAAATCAAGAAGAATGACAGCTGCAGTAAAGGGCATATAGGTAGTTGCGGTTGCCTGAGAAAGCTGAAAAAACAGAAAGGTGTTGCTTAGGAACGGCTGTTTATCTGCCATAAGGAAGTAAAGAGCAGTCCATGTCAGAAAATGCGTGCAAAGCAAACCAAGATAGGTCATGAATTGAAACAGCAGTTCACTGTAAAGAAAAGTGGATTTCCGGATTGGCAGAAGACGAACCCGGGTTAAGCCTCCTTCACTCATAAAGGTTTTATAGCGCTTCCTGTGTATCAGAAACAGGAGCAGAAAGCTTGGATAGAATGCCAGAAGCATAATAGAGTTGATATCCTCAGTAATTCCGATAAAGCATAGCGCGACCTGAACGAGGAAGATATCCACGTACAGGAATATGATCTTATTCACATAAGGCGCAGAGGTATTTTCAATAAATAAGCGAATCTCTTTCATCGCAGTCTCCTTTCTGTATTGCGCACGCAATACACTTGATGGAAATAAAAATTACGTGTTCCATAGCTTTGTAAGCCAGACAATCGTCTGCTGAAAATCCAGGCCGCTTGTCTGACACTCCTTTACAAATTCCTTCATCGTTTCCTCTATCATTTCACTGCGCAGCTTTTCCAGAATTTTCTCATTGACGATAACTACACTTTTCACATTGCTTATCGTCTTTATAATACCTTCATCTTCCAGCTGTTTATAGGCTTTTTGTACCGTGTTAGGATTGATGGAGAGCTGAAGTGCAAGCTCACGGCGGCTTGGCAGTTCTTCATAATGCTTCAGCTCATCCGCAAGGATTAGCTTTTTGATATAGCGACTGAGCTGTGGATACATCGGTTCTTTCTTGTTAAACTGTATATCCTGTAAGTTCATGCACATTCACCTCTCTTCAAGTGTATTATAACCGCAATACACTGCACAGTCAAGAAAAGCCTGTTTGTTTTTACAGACAGGCAGACTGTAAATGCATTCAAAAGATAGTTTCCTCAGCATTAAGAACACCGGTTTTTATCCATTCTGATAGATACTCGCGAATCAGATGCTCGTGTGTGTTTTTATCATTGGACACATAATTCGCAAGGAATGTAGCGAGTGTAACATGCTCCGTACGAAAGGCTCTGCTTTTATCCTTTGTTGTGTTCTGAATCCAGAAAATATAATTGTATGCTTTATACCAGGGGGAAACATATACGTTTATATGATATTGAACATTTGAACGCATATCGATGTAGGCATGAAAAATAGGCTGCTCAGATACAATCATATGCTTATAGTTCTCGAATTCTTCCTTTTGCATCATACTGTCCTCCTTTCTTTTCATCACAGAGGTTAGAAAGCATTTGACAGCGGAACAGCTGCGGATGGACTGACCTCTGTACTTAATCATAAAGAATATTATGAAAAAAACAAGCTTTCTGGGACAAGCGGTATTCTACAGGGTGGAAACGGTCATTTTATGCTGTTAAAATGAAAACTCTATGAGTTCTTTAGCTTTCAGAAAATACAGCATTGCAATTCCCTTTGAACCGTGGTAACATTTTATCGTGATAAAAAAGGGGAGCTGGAAACGGCTGAGAGGAAGCGCTCGCTTCGACCCATAACCTGATTCGGATAATGCCGACGTAGGGAACTGTGTACAATATGAGTGACTGCATATTGAGATATGGCCTGCGTTTGCTGTATCTCTTTTTTATTGCTGCATACGGAAGGGGAGCTCCAACCGTACAAAGAACTTCAGCGAGGGAGCCTGCCAGACAGGCTGAGAGGAAGCTGTATGGCTTCGACCGATCTTGGGATATCAACCGGGAAAGCTGTTTTCTTTGTGCTTCCTGTTCTTATCCCTAAGGAAAGCAAACAGGAGGTAAGTAGAAATGAAAAATGAGAATCGTGTTTTCCGCCATGTATTTCTGGCAATGATGGTAGCCGTTGGAGTTGTCATATCGCCAATTCTGCGTGTGGAGGGAATGTGCCCGATGGCACACTTTATCAATATTACAGTGGCAGTGTTGATGGGACCCTGGTATTCGTTTCTGTGTGCGGTACTGATCGGGGTAATTCGTATGGCAGTCATGGGGATTCCGCCGCTAGCATTAACAGGAGCTGTATTTGGTGCAGCATTGTCAGGTATCTTTTATAAAATCAGCAAGGGAAACATATGGGCAGCTGTGCTGGGGGAGATTATCGGAACAGGAATCATCGGGGCGATTGTTTCCTTTCCGGTCATGGCGTTGCTATGGGGAAGAAACGGTCTGACCTGGATGTTCTACGTTCCTAGCTTCTTTATGGGAACAGTTATCGGCGGTAGTATTGCATTCGTATTTCTGACATCCATGCAGCACAGCGGTATGCTGCTTAAGATGCAGAGAAAGCTGGGAGGAGAACAGAATGTACGAGAAACTCTGGAGTCTGAGAAAACAGCTGCAGCACAGTCATAATCTGATTCACTGCATCACCAATCCAATCAGTATGAACGATTGTGCAAATGCTGTACTGGCACTGGGAGCGAAGCCGATTATGGCACAGCATCCGATGGAATGTGAACAGATAACCGCATGCAGTAAGGCACTGGCACTGAATCTTGGTAACTTTGATGACAGTCGTGCGATTGCTATGAAGAAAAGTCTTCATTGTGCAAATGAGAACGGTATTCCGGTAATTGTTGACATGGTTGGTGCTGGCTGCAGTGACCTGCGTGAAGCGTTTGCAGAGAAGCTGTTGCATGAAGGAAAATTCTCCATCATAAAAGGTAATCTTTCCGAGCTGAAGGCAGTTAGTGGCCGTGACAGTCATGCTCTGGGGATTGATGTGGGTGATGATGATCGGGAAGCTCCTGCAAAGAGTGCTGAATGGCTGGCCGAGCTTGCACGCAAATATGGTACTACTGTCTTGTGCAGTGGAGAGGTGGACATTCTAACGGATGGAAAGCAGATATATTTTGTAGAGAACGGGGATTCCATGATGACGCTTTGTACAGGAACAGGCTGTATGCTGAATGTGATTGCAGCAGCATTTTTATCCGTTACAGAGACTGCGCTTGATGCAGCATTGGCAGCATGTATAACCTTTGAGCTGGCTGCGGAGAAAAGTGTTTCAATCACAGAGGGACCGGGCAGCTTTCATGCATCACTGTTTGATTCTTTATATGAAATAAATACGCTGGATTTTGCGAAAGCAAGGATTAGGAGAGAGCTATGAGATTTGATTTAACATTATATCTGGTAAGTGATTCAACAGGTTTATCAGAAGATGAGTTTCTTAGACGACTTGAACAGGCGTTACGCGGCGGTGTTACTCTATTGCAGTTAAGAGAAAAAAACAGAACAACGCTGGAATACTATGAGCTTGCCCGCAAAGTAAAAAAGCTGACGGATGCTTATGGGGTACCGCTTATGATTGACGATCGTGTGGATATCGCTCTTGCAGTGGATGCGGCTGGCGTCCATGTCGGTGCAGAGGATATGCCAGTCAAAGAAGCACGCAGACTCATGGGGCCGGATAAAATTGTAGGTGCAACAGCGAAGCGTGTGGATACTGCCATGCAGGCAGAAGCAGATGGTGCTGATTATCTGGGAGTCGGCGCAATTTATCCGACTACGACAAAGGTGAAAACAGTATTAACCAGCGTGGAAACACTGCAGGATATCTGTGCACATGTTTCAATTCCGGTTGGTGCTATCGGTGGCTTGAATGCAGAGAATTGTGAGATTCTAAAGGGAACGGGTATTAAGGGAATCTGTGTTGTATCTGCTATTATGAAGCAGGAAAATTCCTATGATGCAGCGAAAGCATTAAAAGCTAAAATCATGACAATCTGTAAATAGAGGTGCAGATAAGATAAGAAAAAGACAACTTCTAAGGATAAAAGCTCTTAAAAGATGTCTTTTTTTATGAAGCCGCATACAGCCTTCAACCGTTATTGCAGATGCTTGAGATAATTCATACTGTGTAGTATTCAACCTTATCTTTCTGTTAACGTGTAATCCGATATAATATGAGGCACATTCTAGTTAGCTGCTTCCGTAATTCTCTATATCATAGCTGTTATCTATTGTTATTCATATGAAAATATAGTAACAGGATATCCAAAAAAGCAGCTGTAAAAATCCCATGTATATAAAATGTGCATAGATACTTTTATTTGATAAATATCGTTTCGTTAGATTCAAAATGATGAGTGGTGCTATCGTAGTTAATAACAACATCAAATAGAGAAAAACAGGCAGTTTCGTTAGCAGGTTAACAAAGCTTACTATGATACATAAATTTGTAAGAACTAAATATATCTTATGAAAACCGATCGTTGAATTTGATTTCAATCTTGAAAATGCAGAGGCATATACCGGTATCTTAAAGAGAAGTGCAAGAATAAAATGGAATGATGATGTATTATCAACATCAAAAAAAGATAAAGATAAGCACGGATACGGACTGAAAAATATAAAAGAGCTATGCGAGAAATATCAGGGCTCTATGGAAATCAATATAGAAAATGCTATATTTCAGCTGATACTGTCATTTCTTAAAATATAGAGGTGTCTAGGAAGGACACCTTTTATAATGTTTGTTTAAATGATAAAACTTGTGCTTAGATACCAAAACAGTAGTTAAAATACAATGTCATTAAGTTAAGAGGATGAAAACAAACAGGATGCGGTTTTATTTTATCTCATTCTGATAGGATTAAGAGTAATCTGAAAAAAATGCATGACAAAAAGAAGATTTTTCAAGCAATTTATAAACTTTTGAGTTATAATTATATCGTATTAAGAAAAGCGGTAGTTGAAACATACTAGCGTTTGTGATTTCACAAGCCTCTTACATTTTCGATTTTGGCGGATTGGTAAGATATCTTGTGAAATGAGAGTTTCAAGATCAGGCGGGTGACCGCCTTTTCTTTTATAATGCTGGATAAAATAGCGACAATGATGTATCGCCATTTTTTTGTTTATCGCATAAGAATACTTTTTTTTCTTACCCTTTCCCTTTGGCTTTTTATTTATTATATGATGAGCCATAATAAAAGATATATTATACAGTATCATCCTTGCCCAAATCTCCTGTTGGATGCTTTCTCGTTTTTTCGCATGAACAGCACACAGATCCGCTGAAAATTTAAGGTCACGGAACGATAATTCTATACCCCATCGAGTATTGTATATTTCTTTTATTTCATCCTTACTAAATTCATCCCGGCTTAAATTTGTGATGATGGATTCATATTCTTCACTACCATCCAGCTTAAATCGAACTACACGGAAATGAAGTACATACTCAGGATTATGTTCATCAATAAAATCAAACGTAGATGTAGTAGATAAGAAACGATATTTCTCTGGTTGAGATTTTATATCTTTGGTCTGTTTTCTTGTCAATGTGATATGTAAATCCAAATCAAATTCTTCATCTGGCAGATTGAATTTTCTTAAAAGACTGGAAATCGAGTGTATATCTTTCACACGTATCAAAAAGGACTTACCCGACTGTATGATATGTGCCATAGTATTCCAGGTTGCATAATTTCTATCTGCGATAAAAATAGCATTATCATCGTGAAAACGTTCAACTATTTTCCACATGGCTTCGACCTCGTTCTTACTATGAATCCCTTGAACGATCGTATCTAAATAACGATGGTTTAAAACATCATAGCTGACATTAAGATGAAAAGCAGATAGAAATTTTCCTTTCGATGCACTTTTATGTAACGTATCGGGATCACTAAAATCAAGTGGTATTTGCATTTCAGACCCATCGACCGCAATAAGATGATAGCCCTTATATAAATTATCAGGTGGAAATGCTTTATTCAGTTCATTCAAAATATATTGAAAAACACGTGAAGAAATTTTAGAACGTGCCTGGACAAGTGCAGAGGCAGTTGGGGGATTATTTGAGTAATGGAAAAAATCAAGTAGTTCTTCCCGGATAGGCTTACCCGCCATTGATAAGATGAATGAAACAGTATCTTTAAAAGATAGCTTTCTAGATTTACGAGTGAAATCAGAACTTTCATGTGTGACAAAATGTTGATCATATTTCAAACGATCCGCCTTATTTAAAATCTTATCCAAAGAATTGAAAAGTGTTTTATGGATAGAGATCATACCACAATCCCCTCAATTCTTTTATCAGATATGAAGGTAGAACAAGCATTGAAATTATTACTAAGGATCATATAAGATCACCTCCTACACCTTACAAAAGCGCGAAGTGTAACGGAGCGCACGATTTTTCTGATTTTGTCAAGCCTAAATAAAAAAGACACCTATACTTTTTGTATAAATGTCTCTCATCTATTTTTCTTTAACTTAATGACATTGAGTTAAAATAACGTTTTTTTGTTATTATGCACTTGGGGTGGTACTATGCAAAATCAGGAAGTTATGAAAGAAGAATCTGTTGGCTTTCTTTTAATTCAATATAAGTATGTTCTTGAATATCTGCAGCTTTTAGCTGAAGATAATTGGAGATTAAAAAAGGTAAAAGATACTTCTTTTTATTTTGAAAGAGGATATAGAGTACAGCATTCCTACTGTTTGATTCCGGTTGACATGTTTGACAGAGAGCTTGAACTGAGGGCAAAGCAATTGGATTGGAAACGAATAGGTGCATGGAAGCATCTTCTTGTTTTTGGAAATGAAACACTGAATGCAATTCCTTTGATAGAAGAGCGTATCCTGAATGAATACATAAAAGCAAGCAGATATAAATGGGAAGACTTTGTTCGTATAGTATGCTATATTATTGGTTCTATAAGCTGTTTTTTATCCTCGTTTTGGTGTGTGTTTCATAAAACTGATTTCATTTCATTTTTCTTTCTCAGTTTGTTATGGTGTGGTGTATCTGTTTTTCAATTTTGGGTCTTGATTCGCGCAAGCAGATGTATATGGAGGTTTGATTTTGAGACAGTAAAGGATATCGAAAAGGCTAAAAAAACGATATTGGGAATAAATGAAAATATGATTATTAGTATTATTGCTTCAATTCTTATACTTATAGTCGGCTAAGCTTCCCCTAAATTCAGGCATTTTAATTTCTTTTTCATCTATATTCATCCATAATATAAGCAGCATTGACAAAAGTGAATGATTTTCTATAGGAATTTACGCCAATCTGTTTTATAATCATAACGTCAGGGATGAATGTAATAGAAAAGGAGGAGCTTATGCTGAACAAGGAAAAAATATATATCACCGGTCACAGGCATCCGGATACGGATTCCATCGCATCCGCCATCGCCTATGCAAAGCTCAAGCAGCGTCAGGGCTTTCATGCAATTGCCTGCCGCCTTGGTCCGGTGAATGCGGAAACTGAATATTTGCTTGAACGCTTCCACATGGATTTGCCTATGCTGTTCGAGGATGCGCGCGCCACCTTGGATGAAATTGAAATTGACGGCCCGCTGGCAATCAGTCCGCAGACAACCATTATGGAAACACTGGAGCTGATGAGTGAACAAAACAAGCAGTCCTACGGTGTTATCAATGCGCAGGGAAAACTGATGGGGATGGTTACCAAATCAGACCTCGCTACGGTTGGTCTGGGAGATACTGCTGTCGCTATTCAGCTTCTGCAGGAGACTCCGCCGGAATATATCGCGAAAACGGTGAGTGGGAAAATGATATACATGGATAAAGCGTATCATTTTAACGGAAAGACAAGCGTCATTGCGATTGCGGAAACAAAGCTTAACAACTATGAACTGCAGGACCGTCTTGTCATTGTAGGGAATGACTCGGAAGCACAGGAAGCAGCAATTCGCAAGGGAGCGGGAATCCTGGTTGCGGTATGGACGGAGCATATTGAAGACAGCGTGATTGCACTTGCGAAGGAATATCACTGTCCCATCATCCTCTCTGGGCATGGAACAATGAATACCTCCCGTTATCTGTTCTTTTCTCCGCCGGTCAAGCTGCTTATGAAAACCGATCTCGTCAGCTTTAACAAAAATGAATTTGTTGATGAGGTGGGAAAGAAAATGCTGAAATCAAGATACCGCAGCTATCCGGTGATTGATGATGAAAACCATCTGATCGGCTATGTTTCACGCTATCACATTTTGAATCAGCATAACAAGAAGGTTATTCTGGTGGATCACAATGAATATGCACAATCAGTGAAAAGTATAGAAAAGGCTGACTTGCTGGAGGTTGTGGATCATCACCGTGTATGTGATATTTCCACTAACCGGCCAATTTCCTTCCGTAATGAAATCATAGGCAGTACGGCATCCATCATAACTTCCATATATCTGGAAAATCAGATGAGTATACCTAAGGATATTGCCGGTCTGCTGCTTGGCGCAATACTCTCCGATACGCTGAAATTCAAATCACCGACAACAACCGCAAAGGATAAGGGACTTGCCAGAATGCTGGCAGAAATTGCGGAGCTGGATATCGATGTATTTGCGAAAGAGATGTTCAAGGTAAGCTCCAATATCAGTAACAAGACACCGCGTGAGCTGCTGAATCAGGATATCAAAAAATTCGAAATCGACGGCAGAACTGTCATGATCTCACAGGTGATTGCCTATCAGGTAAGTGAAGCCAAGGAAATCGAGGATACTCTGCAAAGCGAAATGGTGAAATTTGCACAGGAAAAAGGACTTGATCTTCTGGTTGTTGCATTTACGAGTATACTGGAGAACGGCTCTGTCTTCTATGCTGCCGGTGATATTGCGGATGTGGTCGCTGAGGCGTTTCCAAACCACTTTGAAGAAGAGCATAGCTTTCAGGAGGATATATTATCCAGAAAAAATCAGATTGTGCCATTGCTTTCCCGGGCAATCATCAATTCTGTACACTGATTATCAAAAAAGACAATCCCAGAGAAGATTGTCTTTTTTGATAATCAGTGTGTCGGGCATGGCATATATCTAACCCGTGAGAACAAGGATGAAAGTGCAAGCCTACAAAAGATAGAAAAAACGGTTATATACTATAATTAAAAAGGCTTTCAAAAGAAAACATGCCGGTTCCGAACCATTAGTAAAGGCATTACAAGAGTAAATCAGGTTGTGCGGGGATGGATAAACTATTTCAAAGCAGGAAGCATGAAAATATTCCTTAGTAAGTTTGGAAAATGGTTACGCCACAGGATAAGATGTGTCACCATAAAACAATGGAAGAAATCAAAACGATTTTTAAGAATCCAATGAAATTAAATATTGCATGTAAGAGTAAATTTAGAAAAGAAGATATCTACAAATGTGCAATCACAGAAATAGGATGGTATAGAAGAAGTACGATGAAGGTCGTAAATTTCACATGATCTTCAAAAATTCTAGGCATTAAGAAAGGGGATAGACCTGATTTGGTGCATCCCCTGGATTCTTAAGAGTTTGTAATACCGATATAAATGTAGGACCGTATACGTGACCTTTACGTATAGTTCAATGGAATAAATTTAAGTTTATTCCTCTACCCTATTCTGCAGATTGTTTATTTTGCGCTTTCTATATAGTCCTTTACATTTTCTTCAACAACATGGAATGGTGCTGCACCGCTTTTCAGAATTGCTTCATGGAAGTCCCTGTCATTGAATTTATCCTTTAGTTCCTCCTGTGCATCCTTCTTCAGATTGGCAATCTGGACATATCCTACATAATAAGAGAGGAATGCTGTTGGATTTGCCTGCAGCTGGTTATAGAAATCACTGACATCGGAAACGCCAAGACCGTTTTCCTCCAGGAAATTTGATAAATCTTCCTTTGTCCATCCTTCATAGTGAATACCGATATCGGCAAGAGCTATCAGGCAATCCTGATAGACAACCATATTCTGCTGCAGCTTGACAGCATCCGCAGATACACCGTCAAGATACTTTAATGCATACAGCTCGGTATATGTGGCATAGCCCTCGGTATAACCAAGGAAGCTTGCCATACTGTTTCTCCATGGGTCTTTTACATTCTTATAGGCATATGCAATCTGATACATATGTCCCGGAATTCCCTCGTGTGCAACGGTAGAGAAGGTTTCCAGTGACTGTACATTCAGTGCATCCTCCAACATATTCACACGAATCTGTTTCGGTGTGGTACCGTCCAGTGCAGGAATGTTGAAGTAAGCCGCAACACCGCCGGATGCCAGATCCTCACCGATCGGCCTGATTCGATAATTCAGTGTTCCCACGGATGGAAAGTCATCCTTAATATCCTTATCAAGATCCTTCAGCATGCTTTCAAAGTCCTTGTACTTAGTTTTGATTTTTCCGTTTACATATTCATCATACAGATTCTTGTTTTTGGAGATCACAGACTGTACGGCAAGCAGGGATGAACGTGACATACTGTTTAATTCTTTTTTAATATCCTCAATGGATTTATCCGTGCCGGTTGCCTGCTTGAACAGAAGCTCATAATACTCTTTTCCGTTCTTCATATGGCTCAGTCCCAGCGTATTGTTTTTAGAGGAATCCAGCTCCTTCATCGTTTTGATGATATCACTGTACGCAGGCAGGAAATACTCCTGAAATGCTTTTTTCAGCTCAGCCTTGTACTGCTTTGTCTTATCATCCCCCAGCTTCAGATTGTCGATACTTTCATTCAGCCCGGTAAGTACACTGCTGTTTACATCCTCCTTAACAACCTTCTCGCAATACTCTTTTACAGATTTGATATCCAGCATCAGTGTGCCTTTTTCTTCCTGCTTTTTCGTATAGGCAAGAATACTGTCCATATACGGACGGACTGATTTCATCAGTGTGATAACATCCTTTACATCCTGCTCATTGCGAAGTGTCCAGTCGGAGAACAGGGTTGGCAGCTGTGTGTGCATACCTGTCATGGATTCCAGTGGCATACTCATATAATCAAACTTGGAATCGTTCATTTCTGTAGTGTAATCCAGCATGTAGCTGTAAATATCATAAGTTTCCTTCTGCTCATCGCTTAACGTATCGCGGTCAAATTCCTTGAAGGCCTTCGCGGATTTCTCATTCAGCTCCTTGTTTTCCTTCATGGTTGTTTCATTCAGTTCTTTATCGATCTGAACCTTGGTCTTGCTTGTATCTACTCCGTAATCCTTTGGGTTTTCCAGAATAATGTGCGTATTCGGATAGCTTTGTTCCATAGATTCCACGAATTCCTGCTTCATAAATTCATCAAACTTCTTCTGTTCTTCTCCGGAATCCTTTTTTGAGCATCCGGTGAATGAAAAAGCCATGACTGCAGATAACATCAATAATGTTATTTTCTTTACGTTCATATTTCCTCCATTTTCTCTCTGTTTCTAAGTAGAGTGCGTTTGTACTACAGATATTTTATGTATCTTACTGTTATTATATCGTCTAATCATTGATTTCACAATGAATTATCCACGGAAACGGGTTTTGTTATGAATCAAGTTGTCGAGTAGAAAGGTTTATGATATTCTAATATAGAAAAGAGTTGATGATTGTGCATGAACGACATACAAAAATACTGGAGCTTCTCTCTCAATATAAAAAAATAGAGGTAACCAGATTATCTGAGCTGCTTTCTGTTTCACAGGTGACGATTCGCAAGGATCTCATGCAGCTGGAAAGCAGTGGTCTGATTCTGCGGGAGCATGGATATGCGGCTTTGCATGACAGTGATGATCTGGCAAACCGGCTCGTCTACCATTATGAAATCAAGCAGAGAATTGCCAGTCTGGCGGTGGCGGATGTTCAGGATGGGGAGACACTTATGATTGAATCTGGTTCGTGCTGTGCACTGGTCGCGCTGGAAATCGCAAAAACAAAAAAGAATGTGACCGTGATCACCAATTCCGCTTTTATTGCTGATTATATACGTAAGCAGGGAACTCTGCAAATCATTTTGCTGGGAGGCGAATACCAGCAGAGCTCGCAGGTCATGGTTGGACCGATGACGAGAAGATGCATGGAGCCGTTTTATGTAGATAAGCTGTTTATCGGTACCGATGGATTCACAGCGGATTCAGGTTTTACGGGAAATGATTATATGCGCAGTGAAACGGTACGTGATATGGCTCAACAGGCAAATCATGTCATTGTAGTTACAGAATCCACTAAGTTTTCACAAAAGGGACTTGTTCATCTGATAGATACCGATCATATTCATATGGTTGTCAGCGATGATCGTATACCGGAGGAATGCGAGCAGTACCTCACGGAGCAAGGTGTGGAAGTAAAAAAAGTGAAGGTATAAAAAAAGGAGCATCTGCCCCTAAAAGAAACAATCAATACCCTGATTCAGGAAGATTTGCTGATAATCTCTTAAATCTTCCGGATACAGGGCTTTTTTATGCTTCATTTCATAGTCGCGATTCAGCATTTCATATTTCTTTTCGCCGAACTGATGAAAGGGAAGGAGCTGTACCCGTTGAATTGAGAGTGATGTAAGCAGTGCAGCAAGGCCTTTTGCATCCTGCAGGGATGCATTATATCCCGGGATGATGGGTATGCGTGGAAGAACACAGAGCTGATGTTTCACACTCCATGCAAGGTTTTCCAGTATCAGATCATTGTTGACGCCGGTCCCAAGAACGTGCTGTTCTGTGTCATAATGCTTGATATCGAACAGTAAAAGATCAAACAGCGGGGCAAGCTTTTGAAATACAGCGGGCTGGATATATCCGGTAGTTTCAACTGCGACATGGATTCCCTCCTGCTTCAGGCGTAAAACAAGTGCCTTTGCAAATGACGGCTGTGCCAGAGCTTCTCCGCCGGAAAGTGTAACACCACCCTGAGATTCTTCATAAAAGTCGCGGTCCTGCAGGCAGGTTGCGACAACCTCATCAGCATCCCTGCTGACGCCTTCCACCTGCAGGGCTTTTGCTTTACACGTAGCGATGCAGCGAAGACAGCCAAGACATTGTGCATCGTTGATCACAATACGGCTGCCCTTTCTTTGAACTGCCTGCTGCGGACATGCCTGTATACATGCGCCATCCTGTATACAAACAGATGCATCATATAATATCTGTGTCTTTGAAAGCTGAGACTCCGGATTGGAACACCAGCGGCAGCGAAGCGGACAGCCTTTCAGAAAAACGGTTGTCCGAATACCGGGACCGTCGTGTATGCTGAATTTCTGGATATTGAATACCATACCTTTACACATTAACATCACTCCTTACTACCGTTATCATAGCACAGGAGTGATAAATTGTAAAATAAATATTTCAAATGAAATTAATGTTGTATTCAAATGAAATATTCATCTTGACTTAACTCAACGATATGATACTATAATAGTGTATTGTTTGAATTTATATTTCATATGAAACTAAAAACAAGCGTGGAGGAAAGCATATGGAAAACAGAGAACACTTTGGAACACTCACAGAAAGAATGCATAGCTTCAGAGAGGAGCTTCTGAATACAGAGGCATCCATTGACGCCACACGTGCTGTGCTTGCGACACAGGCATATCAGGAGCATGCGGATAAGCCGCTGCTTGTAAAGCGTGCTTTCATGCTGAAAAATATTTTGGAGAATATGCCGATCTTTATCGAGCCGCAGACACTGCTCGCTGGTAATCAGGCTAAGAAAAACCGGGCAGCACCTATCTTCCCGGAATATGCGATGGATTGGGTTATAAAAGAGCTGGATGAATTCGAGCTTCGTGACGGGGATGTTTTTCAAATCGATGAAGAGACAAAGGAAGAACTAAAAAGCATCGCTCCTTACTGGTATCATAATACAACACTGGATAAAGGACTTGCCATGATTCCACCGGAAAGCAGAATCTTTTATGATCTCGGTATTATCAAAGCGGAAGGAAATATCACAAGCGGGGATGCACATATCGCTGTTGACTATGGAAAAATTATGCGAAAAGGGCTCAGGTATTATGAGCAGCGAACCTTGCAGGAGAAAAGGAAGCTGGATATGACAGAACCGGATAGCATTTCCAAATATCATTTTTATGAGGCGATTCTGATCGTCATTGCTGCCGTACAGGCATTTGCAAAGCGCTATGCTGAGCTTGCGCTTGCACAGGCTGAAGCAGCACAGGGAAAACGAAAGCAGGAATTACAGAAAATGGCGCAGATACTGAACAGGGTGCCGTATAAACCGGCTGAAAATTTTCATGAAGCTATACAGTCCATGTGGCTTGTCCACCTCGTTTTACAGATAGAATCCAATGGACATTCTCTTTCCTATGGACGTATGGATCAGTATTTATATCCATACGTAAGGCATGATCTGGATACGCGGGTATTGCAAGAGGAACAGGCCGTAGAGCTTTTAACAAATCTGTGGCTGAAAACATTTACTATCAATAAGGTAAGAAGCTGGTCGCATACACAATTCAGTGCCGGTTCTCCCCTGTATCAGAATGTTACGGTAGGAGGACAGACCCATGATGGAAAGGATGCTGTAAATATGCTGTCCTTTCTCATTCTAAAATCTGTTGCACAGACCCGTCTTCCACAGCCTAATCTGACTGTACGCTATCACAGAAATTTATCTGCTGCGTTTATGGATGAAGCAATCGAGGTCGTAAAGCTGGGAACCGGGATGCCGGCTTTTAATTCCGATGAGGTTATAATTCCATCCTTCATCGAAAAGGGGGTTGGTAAAGAAGATGCATACAATTATAGCGCGATTGGCTGCGTGGAAACTGCAGTACCCGGAAAATGGGGTTATCGCTGTACCGGTATGAGCTTTCTGAATTTTCCGAAAACGCTGCTGATCGCCATGAATGCAGGTGTGGATCCTGCCAGTCAGGTAAAGCTGGTGGAGGGGCTTACACATTTTAGTGAAATGATATCCTATGCTCAGCTACAGGAAGCATGGGATATAACAATACGTGAGTTCACAAGACATTCTGTGATCATTGAAAACTGCTGTGATCTCGTTCTGGAGCAGGATGTTCCGGATGTATTATGCAGTGCATTGACGGAGGATTGTATCGGACGGGGAAAAACCATAAAAGAAGGGGGAGCTGTATATGATTTCATATCCGGGCTGCAGGTGGGAATCGCCAACCTTGCGGACAGTCTGGCAGCAGTAAAAAAGCTGGTATTTGAGGAACAAAAAATAACTGCGGATCAGCTGTGGGATGCATTGATGGATGATTTTACATCACCACAGCATAAAGCGATACAACAGATGCTGATTGCGGATGCTCCCAAATATGGAAATGATGATGATTATGTAGACCAGCTGATTGTGGATGCCTATGATGTCTATATCAACGAAGTGAAAAAATATCCGAATACGCGTTATGGAAGAGGACCGATCGGAGGAACACGGTATGCCGGTACCTCCAGTATCTCTGCCAATGTCGGTCAGGGAAAGGGAACTCTTGCTACTCCGGACGGGCGTAATGCTGCCACACCGCTTGCTGAAGGCTGTTCCCCATCACATGGTATGGATAAGAACGGACCTACTGCTGTATTCAAAACCGTTTCCAAGCTTCCGACACATGAAATTACCGGCGGGGTGCTGTTAAATCAGAAAATGACGCCGCAGATGCTGTCGAGCGAGGAGAATAAGCAGAAGCTGGAAATGATGATACGTACCTTCTTTAATCGCCTGGACGGTTACCATGTTCAATATAATGTGGTTTCCCGTGATACACTGCTTGATGCACAGAAGCATCCGCAGAAGCATCGGGATCTGATTGTCCGTGTTGCCGGTTATTCTGCTTTCTTTAATGTCCTGTCCAGGCAAACACAGGATGATATAATTGAGCGTACAGAACAAACGTTATAGTCCGTGAAGAAAATCTGTCTGCGTTTATAAAAGAAAAAGAATCGTGATGTCCTGCACTATACAGGCTCACGATTCTTTTTTAATGCTTATTGCTATACAGATGTCTTGCGACATAAACGCCGCTTGCACTTGCATGTGAGAGGGAATGGGTAACACCGCTGCAATCACCAATCACGTACAGTCCTTCATGCCTGGTTTCCAGATTATGATCAATTTCAACCTCCAGATTATAGAATTTTACCTCTACACCATACAGCAGGGTATCATCATTGGCAGTTCCCGGTGCCACCTTGTCCAGTGCATAAATCATTTCGATGATGTCATCCATCTGGCGTTTGGGAATTACCAGACTCAGATCACCCGGTGTAGCGGATAAGGTTGGTGTGACAAAGCTTTCCGCGATACGGGAGTCCGTGCTTCTCTGTCCGCGTATCAAATCACCAAAGCGCTGTACGATAACGCCGCCCCCCAGCATATTGGAAAGACGCGCAATGCTTTCCCCATATTCGTTGCTGTCCTTAAACGGCTCTGTAAAGTGATTGCTTACCAACAGGGCGAAATTCGTATTCTCTGTGTAGCGGGAAGGGTCTTCATAGCTGTGCCCGTTCACCGTTACAATTCCATTGGTATTTTCACTGACGACAACACCGCGGGGATTCATGCAGAAGGTACGGACCTTGTCCTGGAACTTCGTCGTACGGTATACGATTTTGCTTTCATACAATTCATCCGTCAGATCGGAGAAAATGCTGTAGGGCAGTTCTACACGCACACCGATGTCCACACGGTTGCTCTTCGTGGCAATTCCCAGGCTTTTACAGATGCTTCCCATCCATTTGCTTCCACTGCGGCCTGTGGATATAATGCATTTGCTGCCGGTAAAGCTTTTATCCCTGCTCACCAGACGATAGCCGTTCTCCAGCTTTTCCACTGCATCTATATGCGTATGGAAGTGTATTTCAATTTTATCCTTCAGCTGATTGTACAGGTTTTCCAGAACAATATAATTCACATCCGTACCAAGATGGCGTACGCTTGCCTCCAGCAGATGTAAATCATTCTGCATGCATTTCTTTTTCAGATGCGTATTTTCATTTGTATAAAGCTTTGTCCCCTGTCCACCGTTTGCCACATTGATCTCATCGACATAATTCATCAGATCAATTGCTTCTTTCCTTCCGATATGTTCGTATAAGGTACCGCCAAACTGGTTGGTGATATTGTATTTTCCATCAGAAAAGGCTCCTGCTCCGCCAAACCCGTTCATAATAGCACAGGTCTTACAGTTGATGCAGGATTTAATTTTCACCCCGTCAATCGGACATTTTCTTTTCTCCAGCGGGTTTCCTGTTTCGAATAAAGCAATCTTCAGCTCCGGGTTCAGTTTCATCGCCTCGTAGGCAGAGAAGATACCGCCGGGACCGGCCCCGACAATCAGTAAATCAAAATCCATATGTTACCTCCATCGTTATATGTATAACTTCCGGGAAATCTTGAATTTCCTATGGTATTTTATCACAGAAACAGAAAAAAGCCAGCGGTATTCATGAAAACTTTATGAAAACGGTTACTATTCACTAACCTATATTGTATATAACGCTTAGATAAGGGCAAAAGAAAGCTTATATTACTTATGGGTTTTGATTGAAACTGCGTATCATAAGCATGAATAACTCTCCACACTTGTTATGCAGAGAGCCTTTCATTGTATGGAGATATGGTTAAAGGTGTTGCTCTTATACGATTACTTACATCGTGTCAGCCGTATGTACTTGTTTTTTAACAGCCTCCAGGGTATCACACTTTAAAATTAAACTTGATACGATATGCAATTGGTCCTCGGTTAATGACTGCAGCCATGCTGTGCAGTCTTCCTGATATTTGGCTTCCATAAGCCTATGTAAGAGCTGTCTCTCTCCTTCGATTCTACCTTCAACCTTACCTTCAGCTTTCCCTTTAATGATTCCTTCCTTCATCCCCTCTTCAAAGCTGTCCTCCAAGCCGTAGCGATAACGTGCCTCTCCCATCTGAATCGCCATTGCGGTTGACCACAGCTCATCATCCTTCTGCATTTCCTCGTACTTGTTCACGAATACCTTCACCAGCCTTTCCTTTGATTCCAGTATATCATTTTTCGCATTGTTTTCAAACAGGAAGCACAGCTGTTCAAAGTCATCCATCTGCTGAATGGCCTTTTTCTTAGCGATTTCATTGATAACGGGCAGATGGATGTAGGTTCTTCTAATCAATGGGTGTTTACTCTCATCTTCCCCCTGCTCATTGCGCATCTGATAGTGGTTGATCAGATTTTTATTATTCCATGCGCATTTCTCAATGAAAATAATCTGATATACCGGCTTTAAATCCTTGTACTTTTCACTGCTATCCAGCTGGTTGTTCAATGCTCTGGCCCCATAAAATTCAAAGCGCATCATTTCCGCTACTCCTGCATAGGTCGTCTGCATTTCCAGATTAAAAAAACGACCTTTCTCATCCTTCACATGAACATCCAGAATAATGCGTTTCTTCCCGATTGTTCCGGGATCCAGATTCGGATTCTGTACAGTGCTTTCCTTTACCTTAATTCCGGTAACACGTTCAATAATGGTGTTGCGGGCGTACACAGAGCCTTCATCCTCACGGGAAAGGGTGTACTTGAAGAATACATCATTGCAGTAATTCAATACAGTATTTGCTTTCGTATTTTCCATGACGAAAACCTCCTTCTGTAAGCTCATCATCACTTACATACTTCTATACGTTAAGAAGGTATGAAATTCCTAAAAAATCCACATATTCTTGATTTTTTCCTGCTTTAAAAGGATTGTCAGCTTGCATTTTACAGAGTTGCGATTTCGATCACTTCTATCTAAATGTATATAACAGAAAAAGATGAGGCGATAAAATAGCTTTTCTGCCTTTATAAAGAAACAGGTATAATCCTGCAATCGATGTCCATACTTCAGCTATGAGGTGAAGAAATGAAACGTTATGCAATAATCGGCTGTCTGTGGTTTCTTATGGCATCTGCTATGATTCATGGAAATGCCAGAGCAGAGATTGATTATGAAATCCGCTATGACAGCAATACGAAGCAGACCTATGAGCTGAAACAGAAAATTCAGGATATCTATTCCGAGCTGGTTCGTGGTGTACATAAGGAATCCTATATTCTGATGGTGCTTCATAATAAGGAATTATTTGCTTACCGAAAGGATCTTCAGGCTGACTGGAAACAGAATCAGCTAGTGATTACCGAGGGTGATGGAAAAGGAGATACGATTACCGGTACATTGCGAACAGAAAGTGTGTGTGTTCCGGAGGTTCAGCCGCGTTCCCTTTTTCAGGAGATATTTCAATAGCTATATTTGCAAACATCAACGGCTTTTTCCTGTTGGTGTTTTTTTCTTGCAGGTGAGTCACGGATTCCTGCAACTTGGTTGAATTTTATAGCTTTTCTATTCATGTGCAAATATAATAAAAACAGGAGGATGCGGTATGAAAATCATTGAGGGTAAGGATTCACAACAGCTGGATGTCCGCATCCGGTTTGACTCGTTGGAGGAAAAACAGGCAGCTTTCCGCTTGCTGGCAGCTATGCATCAAAAGCTGATCGGCTTGCAAAGAGATAAGGAATATCTGCTGCGTCTGGAGGATGTCTGCTTTATCGCTTCCAGTGACAAGCGTACCTTTTTATATACTGCACAGGGCTGTTACGAGTCTATGCTCTGGCTTTATCAGATGGAAGAACAGCTGAATGATGATTTCATACGGATCAACAAAGCAACAATTATCAATATGGAACATGTAACCAGCATGCATGCAGACCTGGGGTCAAGAATCCGGGTATATCTGGATACCGGTCATCAGCATATGGTCACAAGGACCTATGTAAAGGCATTTAAGCAGAAGCTGAAAGGGGAATAATGGCATGTATAACTATCTGGTTAAATTTTTTAGAAATGTAACAATGTCCTTTTTTACTGCGATTTTTGTAATTGCACTGGCAGGTGTCACATGCCGGGATGGAATTATGAAGGTGTCAAGCTTTTATGTGCAGGGCGGTATTTCCTTTTCTGCTGTTTTTGAGCTTTTATTGCTTTCCTCTCTTCTGGCATTATGCAATTTGCTTCTGGATAAGCCCACAGTATTTCCTGCAATGCGTCTGACCTACAAAATTATTTTGCGTATTGCAGTTGTTATGATGCTGATTCTACCGTTTATTTATGTATGCCGCTGGTTTCCTGTTGATGATCATGCAGCATGGATCGGCTTTGTTGTCTGCTTTCTGTTAAGCTTCTCGGCAGCAACTCTGCTAAGTGTGTATGCCACACGAAGAAAGGATCGGGAATATCAGAAGCTGCTGGAGGCCTATAAGGCAAAGAAAGAGGAGAGGAAAAAATGACAATACTGGAAGCGGATCACATACAGAAGAGATTTGCGGAAAAAATGGTTTTAAAGGATATCAGCTTTTCCATTGAGAAGCCGGAAATCTTTGGACTTCTGGGACCGTCAGGGTCAGGAAAAACAACGCTGATACGGATTCTACTTGGCTTATTAAAGAAGGACGGCGGCAGTTCATATGTTCTGGGGAATGATTCCGGGCAGCTAAGTGATGATACGTATGCACAGATTGGTATGATGCTGGATGAAGCTGGATTATATGATCGTTTATCCTGTATAGATAATCTGGATATATACAGAAGGCTCTATCAGCTTCCTTATAATGTCATAGAACCGGCACTGCGCCGTGTATCTCTGTATGACAGCAGACAGAAAGCAGTCATTAAGCTGTCAAAGGGTATGAAGCAGCGGCTTTCCTTTGCCAGAGCATTGCTTCATGAGCCTAGGGTTTTATTTTTGGATGAGCCTGCCTCGGGATTGGATCCGGCAACAACATCCAACATTCATGAGCGCTTGTTTGAGCTGAAGGAAAAGGGTGTCACTATCTTTCTGACAACACACGATATGGAGGAGGCAACACGCCTATGCGACAGAGTGGCCTTTTTGAATGAGGGGTCTATCATCGAATGTGATACGCCGGAAGCTATCTGCTGCAAATACAATACGACGAATCAGGTTAACATAACGACAGCGCAGGGAGAGAGTATTGTGCTGGATATCAAGAGAGATGCAGAAAAGATTATGCATCTGATGGAAGCCGGACATGTGAAGACCATCCATTCCATGGAGCCTACACTGGAAACTGTATTTATCTCACTGACAGGAAAGGAGCTGGTCTGATATGAAGCCTTCTCATATATATGCAATCATCCGTAAGCAGCTAAAGGACACCTTTCGTAATAAGCCTACGCTTGTACAGTTTGTGATGTTTCCGGCAATCGCAGCAATTCTGACACTTTCCGCCGGCGAATTTGAACTGCCGAAAAGATACTTTGTAAATCTGTTTTCTGTTATGTATGTATGCATGGCTCCGATTCTCATCCTGTCTGCGATCATCAGTGAGGAAAAGGAGAAGGGCTCTTTACGTATGCTCATGATGTCGAATGTAAAACCGATGGAATATCTGCTGGGCATCGGAGCGTATGTGTTTGTATTTTGTATGGCAGGTGTGCTGTTTATGGGATTACTGGGGAAATTCTCCCTGCAGGAGCTGTGGATGTTTCTGCTGCTGAATGCATGCGGTATTCTGATTTCCTCAGTTATTGGCGCACTGATTGGGGTTGTGAGTGATAATCAGACGGCTGCCAGCGGTCTGTCCGTTCCTGCCATGCTGCTTACTTCCTTTATTCCCATGCTGTCAATGTTTAATGCCTCCATACGCAATGTTGGAAAATTTCTATATTCTCAACAGATTTATGAGCAGATCAACAACAGCTCTACGATTGTTCTGTCCGCACAGTCATTTGTTGTGATACTGATAAATTTTGCTCTTGTGCTCGTGCTGTATGTGTACATGTATAGAAGGAAGCAGCTGCTTGCTTCATAATAAAGTAAAACCCGGTATGTCGAGCATGCCGGGTTTCTACTTAGTTCAAACGGTAAACTACATGCAGGAAAATTTTAAGCCTGCTTCACTGTAACAGATCCGACATCGTGGAAATGAAGTCCTCATAGGATTGACATCCGCACAGCTTCTTGACATTTTCCGGTGTGCTTAAAATCATGGTAATCGGATCAAAAATCTCATTGAAAATATAACGGTCACTTTTGTTAAAGCAAAGCATGAGCACCAGATACACATCCTGCTGGTTCCATGATATCGGCGTTTCACTGATAACAATATTCATCCCTGTCTTTTTGGCATGCATTTTCATTGCATGCGGAATCGCAAAGCTGCCAAAAGCTGTCGAGGACATATTCTCACGGGATATTATTTCATTCTCAAATTCATCATCCACATATCCATGCACAATCAGTTTATTTACCATATATGTTATACACTCTTTTTCTGTAGAAAATCCACTCTTCAGGACCTCAAAGAAATCAGGCAGAAGCAGCTCTTTCAAATAGCCTTCAAAAACGCTGCGTTTTTTTAATTTACGGATTGTTTCTATTTTTTCATTTAACAGCTGCCTGTCCTTTTGATTGAGGAATATGCTAATCTGTATCATAGGTATGGAAGTAATTACAGAAACAGGTATTGTAGTTATGATGAGATTTGTATCCTTAATTTTATCAAAATCACTTTCATCGGTAAGTATATTTGTAATCAGCAATTCATCAGAATAATAGCGCTTGATCACATCGGTAACCTTCAGACTCATATCGTAATAGCTGGGACAATACAACGCTACAGTTATTTTTTCTGTCAGGCTTTTCTGTGCCTCCAGGGCGCTTCCCAGATGAAAGGCAATATAGGCAATTTCATCATCGTTTATAGAAATTCCTGTTTTTTCTTTTATCGTTGCGGCAAGAGAAACCGATACATCATAAATCAGAGGACAGGAGGTTTTAATACCATCCGCGAGTGGATTTTTACTGAAGTAATTGTTCTTGGAGCGCACCAGTAAATTTTTGATATGAAGGGCGAACCGGATAAGAAATTCCTGTTCACTCAAATCAATATAATAGAAGGAGTTGATATCGAGAATCAGCTCTTTTACCAGATTCAGACATTCCTTTCCGATAAAATCCTCCAGGTTTGCGGCATTGATACTTTTATAATCAATTGTTGTTGCCCTGGAAATAATCAGCAGTGTCATTTCATAAATTTCCGCCTTACTGTAGGTGATATGAAAATGTTCTTCCAGACGTCCTGCCACTTTTTCCGCAAGCTCATACTCATGCAGGTGAACCGCCGGCTGCTGGTCAATGCTCGTTGTATTGATATTGTTCTTCCGGATACGGTCAATCGCAATGGTGATATGCAAGACCAGATTGATTAAAGAATAGTCATTGATAAAATAATGGTAATCCTCAAATATCTGTAATACCGTATTCTTAATATACGGAATATCAATATCCAGAAAGGAGTTTTGTAATGATTTTAAATTGACAAAATTAACATTGGATTCATTATATAACAGGGTGCTGAGTAATTTGCGCTTGTTTTTTTCTAATCCTTTTATAGAAATCTGATCTTTCTGACTTACTAATTCCAAATCATATTTTGCCAGTCTGCGCTTGACTTTTTGCAGCTCATTCTTGATGGTAGAAAGGCTGATAAACAATTCATCACATAAATCATATATATCAATTGCTTCCTCCTGATGATGATTGATCAGCTGATTTAAAATATAGATTACACGTTCTTCCGAAGTCTGGGGAATATGATCTGCAGTTTCATCCAGTATGGATTTCGCTAATTCCATATCCAGACGGTATCCTTCCCTTGATGAATGAATAGCTTCGGGATATTCTTCATTGATTTCACGTACATAATTTTTGATACTGCGTACAGAAACATTCAGATGATTGGCTAATAAATTGGTATTTGCCGGTTGTAGGTCAAATAAAGCACGGAGTAGCTCTTTGTTTTTCTGTTTCATTTCATCACCTGCTTTTTGTTCAGAAATCACTATATGTTAAAATTATATTTTACCGGACTGTAATTCTCAACCAGAATTTTGCACGAGCTTGGGGAAAATAATTATCTGCCCCACAGCGTGCAAAACATGATTAGAAATTTAAAAACCGATTTGGCATACTATAGGTGTGATGAGGCGAAGAAGCCTGAAAGGAAGATTATTATGGAAAAATTAAATGTATTACTCGTCTGCGGTTCCGGAGCAAGCTCCGGATTCATGGCAGCCAATATGAGAAAGGCTGCATCCAAACAGGGACTTGATATTGATATCAAAGCACGTAGTGAATCAGAGATTGAAAACTATATTGATGAAATCAATGTCCTGATGGTTGGACCACACCTGGCTTATATTCTGGATGAGGTTGAGGAGTATACACATGGGGAGGATGTCAAGGTAATTTTAATGGAACCGGATTATTACTCTGTATTAAACGGAGAAATGGCGATTGCCCACTTACTTGAGGAAATGGAAAAATAATCGTTACTGAGAAAGGGAGATACATATGAATAATTTAATAAACTGGCTTGAAAATAGTTTTGCGCCGAAAATGAATAAGTTTAACCACAACACCTGGGTCGTTACGATAAAGGACTCTATCATGCAGGTACTGCCATTTATCCTGCTGGGATCCCTGTTTTGTGTGGGAACGGTTATCGAAGGGTTTGTGACTCTGCCCTTTTCCTTCTGGACACCTTATGGGTGGACAATGGGAATGATTTCTGTACTTGTCAGCTTTCTGATTCCGTTTAACTTCTGTGAGAAGAAACGATTGAGAAAGCAGAGAATTATCGCCGGTGCAACCGGTCTGATTCTATTCTTTATATCCATTACTCCGGAGCTTGTCAAAGCAGGGGAACCGGGGTTTGGTTCCAGTGCATTTGGTGCAGGCGGAATGTTCTGTGCAATGTTTACCGGTATTGTGACCAGTATTGTATTTAATCTGTTTGGCAAATTCTCATTCTTTAAAGAAGACAGTGCAATCCCGGATTTTGTACGTCAGTGGTTTGATGCATTATTGCCAATTGGCGGAATCATATTCACCGGGTTTATTGTGGTACAGGTATTGAACATCGATTTATATGCGATTATCACTTCCTTCTTTATGCCATTACAGGGTATTATGAATACATGGTATGGATTCATCCTGGTCTGCTTTCTGGAATGCTTTATTTATTCCATGGGTATTTCTTCATGGGTTCTTGCACCTGCGACATCTCCTGTAAAGTTACAGAGCATCGCCGCAAATATCGCACTGGCAACTGCAGGAACAGCGTCTGTAGCGAACCTGAACATGTATACGGAATCCTGCGTCTATACCTGCTATCTGTGGATCGGTGGAATTGCCTGCACCATGCCGCTGGTTATCTTCCTTGCATTATCCAAGTCGAAGAAGCTGAAATCTTTAGGTCGTGCCTGTATTGGACCAACGATTTTCAATATCAATGAACCTGTGGTGTTCGGCTGTATTGCATGGAACCCTGTTATGATGCTGCCTATGTGGATTAACGGTATCGTGTTACCGGCATTGGTGTGGATCGCATGTAAGGTAATCGCCATTGCCCCGATTCCTAAAATTCAGTTTGAAATGTGGTATTGTCCATTCCCGATTTCCACATGGATCACATCGGAAGGATCCATTATGGCCATTGCAGTCATGCTGATTATATTTGTTGTCGGCGGTGCGATCTGGTACCCGTTCTTCAAAGCCTATGAAAAGCAGTGTATTGATGAGGAAACTGCAACAGAAGCAGCTGCTGAATAATAGTGAGAGGAGAGTTATTATGATGAGTGAACAAACAGTACAATCCGCAATGTCTATTATCTTGCATGCCGGGGATGCCCGGGTCGCATGCAAGGAGGCACTGGATGCCATATCCGAAGCGGATTTTGAAACAGCTGAGGTAAAATTAAAGGAAGCACAAACAAAAATTACAGAGGCTCATAAAGTGCAGACCGATGCAATTCAGGGAGAAACCCGTGGTGATGAGTCGGAATATTCTCTTCTGTTTGCGCATGCACAGGATACGTTAATGACGATTTACAGTGAAATCAATATTGCGAAACAGCTGCTGAAAATATTCAGTGCTTATGAGAAACGTATCTCTGCATTGGAAAAATAAAGATTGTTAAGGAGGCAAATATGTCAAGAATACCGGATGGGTTTCCAAAAGATTTCCTGTGGGGTGGCGCTGTAGCTGCAAATCAGCTGGAGGGTGCCTATACAGCAGGAGGAAAAGGATTATGTGTTGCGGATATCAATGAGTTCCGTGATGATATTGATATTACAAAGAAATATAATGATGAAGTTACTTCCACCTACGTGAAGGATGCAATGAATGCCGGAAACAATGATGGAAGGGTGTTTCCAAAACGCCGGGGTATTGATTTCTACCATACATATAAAGAGGATCTCAGACTGCTGGCTGAATTAGGACTGAAGACCTTCCGTACCAGCATCAACTGGGCGAGAATATTTCCGAATGGGGATGATGAAGCTCCTAATGAGGAAGGCTTAAAGTTCTATGATGCGCTTTTCGATGAGATTCTCAAACACAATATGGTGCCGATGATTACCGTGTCCCATTATGAGATGCCGTTACATCTTACGCTGAAGTACAAGGGCTGGTATTCCAGAGAAACCATTTCTTTCTTTGAGAACTACTGCAAAGTGATTTTTGACCGCTATCATGATAAGGTTAAGCACTGGATTCTGGTAAACCAGATCAACTTGATTTCTCATGAATCCTTTAACCATCTGGGTGTTGCCGAAGATATGGTTGATGATTTAAAGAGTGCGAAATATCAGGCTGTGCATAATGAAATGGTCGCTTGTGCACGCGCTACACGATATGCACACGCAACGTATCCGGATTTACAAATTGGTATGATGCTGTGCGGCGGACATGATTATGCGGCAACTTCCAAGCCGGAGGATCAGCTGGCAGCCCTTCAGCATAACCAGATGGAATATTTTTACTCGGATGTACTCTTAAGAGGCGTGTATCCGGGATATGCCCTGCGCTTCTTCGAGGATCATGATATTCATGTGGAATTTGGAGAACAGGATGAAGAGGATTTGAAGAATACATGTGATTTCTTTTCCTTCTCCTATTATTACACTCGTATTGTGACAAAAGAAAGCTTTGAGAACGGAAATGACTCCATCCGTAATAAAGAGCTGCCCGCAAATGAATGGGGCTGGACCTATGATCCGATCGGATTGAGAATTTTATTGAATACCTTCTGGGATCGTTATCAGAAGCCGATTTATATTACAGAAAACGGAAGCGGGTTCTATGATAAACTGGAAAATGGTCATATTCATGATCCGTACCGTGTTGATTTCTATCGGAATCATTTCGAACAGATCAAAGAAGCAATCCGTGATGGTGTGGATGTCAGAGGCTATTATGCATGGGGACCGATTGACATCATTTCCTGTTCCTCTTCTGAAATGTCAAAACGCTATGGATTCATTTATGTAGATTATGATGATTATGGAAAGGGCAGTGGGGAAAGAATAAAAAAAGACAGCTTCGCCTGGTACAAAAAGGTTATAGAAACAAATGGCGAGGAGTTGGATTAACTTATAAATAAAACAAAGGAGATATTTCATCGTTTTTAATGGTGGAGTATCTTTCTTTTTCATGCTTTAAAATGATAAACATTACTCTGCTGATATGAATAGATACTATAAGTAGACACACAATAGGGAAGAGTACGGGATATCGTTCTAAAATATGCTATAATGAAAGAGCATGAAAGAGAGAAGGGATACTTTTGAAATTAAGCAATAAAGAATTGGTGCAGGATACGTTGTGGATCCTTGCGGGAAATATTGCTCTGGCCATGGGGGTTGCCTGGTTTATATTGCCCAATGATGTACTGACGGGGGGCCTGGCGGGTGTTGCAATCGCACTGGAGCCGCTGATTCATTTGAATCCTGAACTGGTGATCAATGTACTGACCGTCGTACTGTTTCTTGCAGGATCACTTGTCCTGGGGAAAAAGTTTGCGGCAAAAACGATTCTGAGTACAATCTGTTATCCGCTGCTGCTTACTTTACTGTCCTATCTGGCAAAACATGTGATTGCTCCGGATACCTTTATCATGGATAAATATTTAGCCACCATTTACGGCGGTGCGCTGATGGGCATCGGTGTCGGCTGTGTGTTTCGTACAGGTGCCAGTACCGGTGGTATGGATATTCCACCACTGATCATTAACAAGTATACCCATATACCGCTTCCGACACTGGTTTTGATTGTGGACGCGCTTACCGTACTGCTTGGTGCTGCCGTATACGGACTGCAGGCTGCACTTACAGGAATTCTGTCAGTCTGGGTAAGCAGCTATATGATCAATAAAACCATGATGATCGGTGGACATGATGCGCGTAATGTGATGATCGTATCCAATAAGCATACGGAAATTATGGACCGTATTCATGAGGTGTTGGAGCGCGGGACTACGATTCTGGAAGCAACCGGCGGCTATTCTTCTGAGAAACGACCGGTCATAATGGCTGTGGTATCCAAAAAGCAGCTGCCGGAGCTGGAGCATCTGGTGTCGCATATCGATCCGGAGGCATTTGTTATCGTAATGGAAGCAAATGAAGTACAGGGTCTTGGGTTCACTTATGAGGAGGAGCTATAGCTTTTCCTATATAATATAGAAGTTTATGGAAGGAGGCGGAAACATGCAGAATTTTAACTATCACAGTCATACAGAACGGTGCGGGCATGCTGTAGGAAGTGATGAAGCGTATGTAAAGGAAGCGATAAAGAATGGGTATCGGTATATGGGTTTCAGTGACCATGCCCCGTATCGTAACGGTGATGCACCGGGAGAGCGTATGCGGGTGGAAGAGCTTGCAGACTATGTGAGCAGTGTGAGAAAGCTGCAGCATACTTATCAGGATCAAATCGAAATCCGTCTGGGGATGGAAATCGAATATTTTGAGGAACAGCTGGATGAGCTTATGCAATATAAGGAAGAGATGGATTATCTCATTCTCGGACAGCATGGCCCTGCATTGTATGCGCCGGAATTTTATGATAATCACAGCGATGCGGATGTACTGCACTATGCTTCCCTGATTGAAAAGGCCTGTGAGAAGGGATTACCGGATATCATTGCGCATCCTGATCTGTTTATGTTTGGAAAGGAAGTCTGGACAGAAGCCTGTTGTGAGGCTGCCCATAGAATCTGTGCAAGTGCACAAAAGCACGGGGTTATTCTGGAGGTCAATCTGAACGGCCTGCGCTATGGGAAACGCAAGCTGGGAGAGGAATTTCGCTACACCTATCCATATCGCAGCTTCTGGGAGATTGCCTGTACCTATGATGTGGATATCGTCTATGGTCTGGATGCACATGCACCTCAAAAGTATGCCGATCAGGATTGCTTTGCTATTGTGAATCAGGAAATTCTATATGATCTGCCGTTGAAATTCCGCAACGAGCTGCGGTTTGAAGACAGGAACAGGGGGAACTGAGATGCTGAAGGAAGCTATGTATAAAAGACATTCCCGAAGAAGCTATCTGCGAGAGAAATTGCGGGATGAGGATGCAGCCTTTTTAAAGGAACGCATTCATATGTATAACCAGAAGCACGGATTGCATATGAAGCTGGTATGCGGACATCCGGAAATCTTTAAGGGATTTCGCAACAGCTACGGCATGTTTCACAATGTTGAGAATTTCATTATGATGATGGGCAATTCCCGTGATGTATATATGCAGGAGAAGCTGGGATATTTCGGTGAACGACTGATTCTGGAGGCGGTAGAGCGCAATATGGGAACCTGCTGGGTTGGCGGTACCTTTGCGAAAGATGCTTTAAAGCCCTATGTAAAGGAAGATGAGAAGCTGTACTGCGTTATCGCGATCGGCTATACCGCACATAAGAAAACCTTAAAGGAACAGCTGATTTCGCATGCAACACGGCACAGAGGAAAAACCGTGGAGGAAATGTCAGATATCACAGCGCACAGTCCGGATTGGATGAAAAACGGAATGGAGGCAGTGCAGCTGGCACCCTCAGCACTTTTTAAACAGCCGGTGCGCTTCCGTCAGGAAAAGGATCGTGCTTATGCTGAGGTTGCCCATACGGATTCCTTTGAAATGGTGGATTTGGGAATCGCCATGCTGCACTTTGAAATCGGTGCACAAAAAGGTACCTGGACATGGGGAAATCCTGCTGTCTATGAGAAAATAAATGAAAATTCAGAGGCTTATTTGCCTTAGGATATAATAGAAGTAGCTTTTTATGAAATTTTATAATATTTATGAAAAGGAAGATGTGGCAGCCTTAGCCTTATATCATCTTCCCTTTTATTCATTCGCTTCAATTTACTACGGTTAAGCATTTGTCTGTGACATCAGAATCTCTTTATCAGACACCTTTTTCTTTTAAACAGCTTAATCATTTATATGTTACTGTGTTAGAATTAAAAACCGCTGCACCGCTTTTTATAACAGGCAATACACGCAACGAGAAAACTTGACTGTATTGGGTGGAGGTATCTTCGTTTGCACAGCTGCATCAAAGGGGAGTGAGAGCCCTTGTTTTTCAGGCAGGGTGTATGGTATGCATTTACTTTTGAAGATGGATATCTCATTTTCTTTCACCGATAATCTGCTGTCGTTGTCATAGCTTGTCATATAAATGCCATGTCTGTGGAAAATTCTGAATCCTGTTGCTGCTGCATGCATAAAATTAAAGGAAAGGTAGGACATCATCCTCTTTGAGTCTTGCAAAGCAAACTTTTCTGTGTTAACGTTTACAATGGCTAGATGTTTAAAACTATGGAGGAGAGTATATGGAATTACTTCGTTTTTCTTATACGAATCTGAGCCGAAAGCCTGCAGATGCGTTCTTTTTTGCATTCTCGATGTTCTCCGCTTCCCTTGTGATTACGATGTTTTTCGCAATCATCGCAAATCCCTATTACGGAAGTGAGTCATTGCGTGATGCCTCTGCAATGTCACAGGGTGGAATGTCGCTTGTTGCTTCCTTTGATGGAGGCATCGGATCCGGAATCTTTACGATGATGCTGTCTTTGTTTATGATTTTCATCTGCATACTGACAGTCTTTTTTTCAAACAAATTTTTTCTGATGTCAAAAACACATGATATTGGTGTAATGATGATCAGCGGTAGCAGTATTATTCGAATAGCCAAGTTCCTGATTGTGCAAAATTTTATGATCATGGGAATTGCAGCACCGCTGGGAGCTCTTGCCGGCTGCTGTGTGTTTCCGCTGGTGAATCATGTCATCTATCTGTCGATGAATATACAGGCACCTGTATTCACCTTTTCTTCCGCAGCCCTTGGATATTGCATCGCTACCCTTGTGATTGTTTCCGTATGGCTGGTTATTGTCGATGCAGGCTTTGTCTATCGCATGGATTCCATGAATGAACTGCTGCGTGCCAGACGGTCGATGAATCCGATTGGAAAACAGAAGCAGGTATTTATGAAAATCGTATATGTATGTGTGTATGCGCTGACCATATATCTGCTGTTCTCGATTGATTATCATTATATGAATGCCATTTTTCTGATATATCTTGGTGTAGCCATCGTATTCGGCGCAGGGAATGTATTTCGTTATATACTTCCGGATGTATTAACCCTGATGAAAAAACGGATGTTTGCAGAAAATCGCCATTTTCTGATATCTTTGGGAAATCTGCGCTACAGCATGGTCAACGGAAATCTTCTGGTTACGATTATTTTATTGTCGACAGCGGTATTATTTCTATATCTGTGTAAATTTTATAACGACACGGCAACTTTTATGGTTGTTATGATCGCCTTTCTCGTATCGATGCTTCAAATCAGTATCTGTCTTGTTTATAAGCTGTCTGCCGACGGATTGAGTAAGTGTCAGGTCTTTCGCAATATGACGGCAATCGGGTATTTGAAAACGGATATCCGAAAAATTATCAAGCAGGAAATCGTCGGCTTTTACGGCATCATTCTGTTGTTATCTCTGCCGCCTTTACTGGTCATAACTTCATTGTTTGCGGCAGGAGGGGATGTGGCGTGGAGCTTTGTATTACAGCTGCACGGCTTGTATATCGGCTTTTTGCTGGTGGCAGCTGTGGTGATGTATCGCATTTATATGAAACTGATTTTCCGTCAGGATCTGATGGAAGCATATATGGAGGAATAGGAGAGCAGAATATGAATACTATATTGGAAGCTAAGAATATAACGAAGATTTATAATCGTCATACAAAAAATGAATTTGAAGCATTGCGCGGCATTTCACTGGAAGTGCACGAAGGAGATTTTATATGTATCATGGGACCCAGCGGTTCCGGGAAGTCCACGCTGATCAACAACCTTTCCACAATTGATACGCCGACAAAGGGAAAGGTGAAGATCAATGGCATTGATGTCTACAGTATGCTGGAATCTCAAACGGGAAAATTCCGGTATGAAAATCTAGGATTTATCTTTCAGTCCTTTAATTTGATGGATACTCTGACGCTGAAGGAAAATATCGCATTGCCTCTTACCCTGTCAAACATGTCGAAGGAGGAAATCGGAATACGTGTGCAGCAAACCGCAGAGAGGCTGGAGCTAGTGGATGTACTGGATAAATATCCGGTGGAATGCTCCGGAGGACAGTGTCAGCGATGTGCGGTCGCAAGAGCCCTGATTAACAAGCCCAAGCTGATTGTGGCAGATGAACCAACCGGCAGTCTGGATTCCAAAAATTCACATACACTGCTCACAATCCTAAAGGAGCTGAATGAGCGTGAGAAGGTCACAATCCTTATGGTGACTCATGATGCCATGATTGCGAGCTATTCCAGGCGGCTGCTGTATCTGCGGGATGGCTGTATCGAAGAGGATCTGGAGCGTGCGGATATGGATCAGAAAGAATACTTTTATAAAATTGTTCAAATCAACAGTAAGGAATCTATGGAGCTGCTGTTTTCGTAAAGCTCTCATCAGTCAACTGAAAATATCATATAAAAATGTTTCTATACGCAGTTCATCTGCATATGGAAACATTTTATATTTTCTTAGAATGCGGCATACGATTCCTTTTTTATAAGAGAGGATGCTCTTAGAAAACTCGAAATACCGTTACAGTCACTGCGGACGCATACCGCATCTGCATGGAGCATTACTTCCTTTTTCGCATGTTCCATGGCAATACCAAGACACACGTCCTTTAGCATGGGAATATCTGTTCTGATATCGCCAAAGCATAGATAATCGTGTCCGGGAAGCCTCCACAGCTTCATCAGCTGGTGAATGCCTGTGGCTTTTGTCACGCCTGCCGGAATTAAATCCGTATTGCGATGGCCGGAATAGGTAATTGCGACATCCAACAGCTTCTCAAAATAGGGCTCATAGTGAAAGCCTTTTTCCTGCAGTCTGTGTACTGCATCTATATTTGCAGGTGGAATCTGTCCATGCACCTGATTAAAGCAGGTGTTGCCGATATCAAAGAAAGCGGCTCTGAAATAGGCTAGGTGCCTGCCATATTTCATTTTCATACCTATTGTATAGTAGAAATTGTATATTAAAAAATACAGTTTATTATCAAATACTGTGAGCCCTCAAATGTAGATGGTGAATGAAAATCTGACCCTTTGGGATAGAAAATGTATGGTATTGGGAGGGGAAAGACCCTCTTATATATAAGGAAGCGTAGATTCCCGTATGTTTTCTGCACATTTGACGGTTTGTATGATATAATGCATAATTGTTAACACCGGAGGTAGAAAAATGATAGAAACGCAAAATGTCAGTGTACGTTTTGGATCACGAACACTGTATGATAATGTAAACTTAAAATTCACAGATGGTAACTGTTATGGCCTGATCGGGGCAAACGGTGCCGGGAAATCCACATTCCTGAGAGTACTCAGCGGTGAGCTGAAGCCGGATACCGGCTCTGTCATCATCAAGCCGAATGAAACAGTATTTACTCTGAAGCAGGATCACTTTGCTTTTGATGAGTACACGGTACTGGAAACGGTACTGATGGGAAATACAAAGCTGTATGAAGTAAAACGGGAAAAGGATGAAATTTACTGCAAGGAGGATTTCAGTGAAGCAGACGGTATCCGTGCCGGTGAGCTGGAAGCGGCCTTTGCGGATATGGATGGCTGGAATGCGGAAAGTAACGCGGCAACGCTGTTAAACGGCCTGGGAATTTCAGTGGATCTGCATGATGTATTGATGAAGGAGCTGTCCGGTAGTGATAAGGTAAAGGTGCTGCTGGCACAGGCGTTGTTTGGAAAGCCGAATACGCTGCTGCTGGATGAGCCTACCAACCATCTGGATATCAAGGCATGCTCCTGGCTCGAGCATTTCCTGATGAATTATGAGAACACGGTCATCGTAGTCAGTCATGACCGTCACTTTTTAAACAAGGTATGTACACATATTGCCGATGTGGATTATGGCAAGATTAAGCTGTTTGCGGGAAATTATGATTTCTGGTATGAATCCAGCCAGCTGATCAGCCGTCAGCTGAAGGATGCCAACAGCAAAAAGGAAGAGAAAATCAAAGAGCTGGAAGACTTTATTGCCCGCTTCTCTGCCAATGCTTCCAAATCCAGACAGGCGACATCACGAAAGAAAATTCTGGATAAGATAACACTGGATGATTTACAGCCATCTACTCGAAAATATCCGTTTATTGAATTTAAACCGGAGAGGGAGAGTGGTCGTTCTATATTGTATATTGAGGATGTAGAGAAACAGGTCGAAGATTGCAGACTGACAAATATCTCCTTTAACATGATGAAGGGAGATAAGGTGGCGCTGATTGGCAATCCACTGAAAACCACTCTGCTGTTAAAGCTGATTGCACAGGAGCTGACACCGGATGCCGGAAGCATTCAGCTTGGACAGACCATCAAGGTTTCCTACATACCGGATGATAACAGCGCGTATTTTGAAGGTACGCAGAGTATCTGTGAGTGGCTGAGCCAGTATACGGATATCGATGATATGTCCTTTATCCGCGGTTTCCTTGGAAGAATGCTGTTTAGCGGAGAAGAACCGCTGAAGCCTGTCAATGTGTTATCCGGTGGAGAGAAGGCGCGCTGTATGCTGTCCAAGACGATGCTGGAGGCGGGAAATCTGCTGTTGATGGATGATCCGATCAACCATCTGGATCTGGAATCCATTCAGACATTGAATAATGCTCTGATAAAATATCCGGGAGAACTGATTTTTGTAAGTCATGACCATCAATTCATTCAGACAATCGCAAATCGTATCATAGAAATCAGAGATGACGGTATCATTGACCGCCGAACAACGTATGATGACTATCTGGAAAAGGAATACGGAATCGAAGAATAGAAATAAAATTGCCCGAAAATAGGGCTTTTTTTCGTATTTTCTTCACAAGTGGAGAAAACGGTGCGATAAAGCGATAAACAGGGGAGCGACAGCGGTTTCAGAAAACTGAAACAAATGAAAAAACAAATATCATTTGTGAACAGATACCGAATTATCACAAATAAATTTTCACATAAAAATCAGATATCTGACATAATATAGTTCATAGATACCTTTATTTAAAGGGTCTGGCATAAATGCCTCTGCAAATTCATATGTATAAAATACAATGTAGAGGGGAAAATAAACATAAATGCATGTTAAAAAACAAAAATATTGGACAAGTCAAAAAAAGTATGCTAGACTAGTGTCTGTTTCGTAAAAGGAGGAACATCAATGAACTCAAAACGAATAAAATTCGCTTTATTCATCTGTGTTTTCGCTTTATATGGATGTGCTTCCAGTGCCTCTGTACCGCAGAAGTCACTGAACACTGTGAATAACAAACATACGGTATCTCAGGATACCCTTCATACAAACAGTCTGATTCAGACAAAGGATACCAGCATGGCCGCCATGGCTTTTCATGCCTATGGTCCTATGCAAAAAAGTGGCTCCATGTTTCGCAGCATGAGGGATGAGCATGGTGTGCTGCTGATGAAATCCGATGTCGAAGGCTATGCGAAAAAAATGAAAGAAAAGGTTGTAAAGGAACGGAAGCGTCAAGTGCAGCTGGAGAAAAAAAGAAAAGAACAGGAACGCCTGAAAAGGATGGAAAAGGAGTCCTCACAGGCATTCAGTCCGAAAATCACAACCTACGGCGTTGACTGCTATGGATGTGGCGGCGAAAGCGGCCGCGGCGGTACTTCCCTAGGTGTGGCACTGGATTTAACCCTTGGTGTACAGATGCCGGATGGCTCATGGCAGCCGGGTATCCGGTATGGTAATTATTATATCGTTGCCGCAGACCCAAGCATTCCGCTTTGCTCGATACTGAAAATCAGTGATCACGGTCTGAGTGGAAGTGGTATTACACCGGATCAGCCCTACTATGCCATTGTACTGGACCGAGGCGGGGCTATTCAGGGAAATCATATCGACCTGTATATCGGCAGTGAGAACTCCGGTGCTATCGTACCGGTGAAAAACACACAGGCAAAGGCGCAGATCATCCGTGAGGGTGGTAAAAACGGAGCCAGAAGCTGTGCATTATAATCATCAGGACATGGAAGCTGGTTTTCTGTGTCCTTTTGCTTTTACAAAAAGCTAAGCTGGTATTCTCTATATTTAAAATGATATAATTATGGTACTATAGTAATTAAGGAAAGGCTGATGCTTGTGAAGATGAAAGAAATCCTTGTGGTTGAGGGAAAAAACGACACAAATGTACTGAAAAGCTTTCTGGACTGTGATACCATAGAAACAAACGGTACGCATTTGGGGAAAGAAATCCTGCGACAGATCAGACTTGCTCAGAAAACGCGCGGTGTGATTATATTTACCGATCCGGATTTTCCCGGAGAAAAAATACGTTCCTGCATCAATGCGGCAGTACCCGGCTGTAAAAATGCCTTCATTGATAAGGCAAAGGCCAAAACAAGCAAAAAGGTTGGTGTGGAGCATGCCTGCAAGGAAGATATTCTGGAGGCATTAACGCATCTGATGACCTTTGATGAACATCTGCAGGTTACACTGAGCTATGAGGAATATCTGGATCTGGGACTAAACGGCAGAGAGGACAGTGCCGAAAAGAGAGCGCAGATTGCCCGCTCCCTGCATCTGGGAAAACCGAATGCCAAAACACTTTTCAAGCGTCTGAATATGCTGCAGCTGCATAAAACAGATGTGGAAAAGCTGCTTGGACAGCCATATGAATGAGCTTGTTAAGGTAACGTTTGCCCTGCGTCCCAAGGAACAACTGGAAGGCTGGGTATCTGAAATCCTGCAGGAGGGATGGGAATTGTCCTCCTTTCGCTATGTCATGCTTGGCTCTTTGATGAATTTTCGTTTTGTAGAGGGAAAACGACGGCATGTGCGGGTTTGCTTCTATGATGTGAAATACGATGCAGATGAAAGCATCTTTCTGGCCGAGGGATGGAACGTGCTTTGCCGAAACGGTCTGAGCGTTATTTTCTATCATGAAAATCTTGATCAGCCGCTGCCGCTTCTGGATATGAAGCTGTATACGAAGCGAAGAATCTTCAAAATGACATGCAATTTGCTGTATCTGTTTTCATTGCTGTATTGTGTGCGAGTGGAGGAGGAGGCATTGCGGAAGCCGCTTCTTTTCGTCTTTACCCTTCTATTGTTTGCGCTGCCGCTGCTGTTTGATGTCAAAAGCACGACAAAATACAGTAATCTGATTCGAATTATAAAAAACCTGTTGTATGCAGTGCTTTTGACAGGTATTGTATATCTGCTGATAGAATTGCTGGTATCCACCTTCTATCTGCTGTTTTAGAAAGGATAAGCTTATGAAGAAACCCATTGCGACACCTTCCAGAACAAAGGAAATTCTGGAAACACATGGAATGTTTGCGAAAAAAAATTACGGACAGAATTTTCTGATTGAATCCGGAATTGTCGATAAAATTGCACGACATGCAGTCCTGTCGGATCACTGCGTGGTATTTGAAATAGGACCCGGTATCGGTGCATTGACACAGTATCTGTGTGAGTATGCAAAAAAGGTTGTATCCTTTGAAATTGATGAGCGGCTTCCTGATGTTCTGGCAGACACACTGCAGGAATATGACAATTTTGAGCTGGTCATGTCTGATTTTTTAGAAATCGATTTGAAAGAATGGTGCAGAACGTACAGGGAAGAGGGCTATGATGTCGTCATTGCTGCCAATCTGCCCTACTATATCACGACTCCGATTCTGTTTAAAATATTTGAATCCAAAGCGGACGTTGCGGCAATCACCGTCATGATGCAGAAGGAGGTCGCAGACCGCTTTGCTGCTGAAGTAAATACCAAGGATTACAATGCGTTAAGTATTATCACACAGTATCGCTGTGAGGTAACCCCGGTGATGAAGGTGCCGAAAAACGTTTTCCTGCCAAAGCCGAATGTGGACAGCGCAGTCTTGCAGTTCCGTTTCAGGGATACACCGCAGAATATCGAGGAAGAAAGTTTTTTTCCATTGGTTAAGGCTTGCTTTCGCCAGAGAAGAAAGACCATACTGAACAATTACGGGGAATATTGTCAGGATAAGCAGCAGGCGCGTGCAGAGCTTGAGAAAAGCGGTATAGACTGCACAAGACGGGCAGAAAGCGTCACACTTGCGGAATTTATCAACTTATATGAGGTACATAGAAATGAAAGTAAAAGCACATGCGAAAATTAACATCTGCCTGAATGTCGTATGCAGGCGGGATGACGGGTATCATGAGCTGGAAATGATTATGGTTCCTCTGATGCTCCATGATGAGCTTACCATAACACTGTCCAGTGAGGACTGCTATACGTGTAATGATGCACAGCTGCGGATGGATGAATCGAATACAATCGTTCAGGCTGTGGAGCTGATGCGAAGGACCTTTTCTCTATCGGAATGCTTCCATGTGCATGTGGAGAAGCATATCCCCGCACAGGCAGGACTTGCCGGAGGAAGTGCAGATGCCGCTGCAGTCATGCGCGGAATCCGTGATTTGCTGAAGCTGGATATCTCACTGGAGGAGCTGGCACAGCTGGGAAAGCAGGTTGGCGCAGATGTACCGTTCTGCATCATGGAAACCTGTGCTTTGGTAAAGGGGATTGGCGAAAGGATAACACCGTTCGCCATGCCTTGCGATTTTCATATTCTTCTGGTGAAGCCAGCGATAGGCGTACCTACCGGGAAAGCTTTTTCTATGCTTGATTTTGAGAAATGCGACCATCCGGACTGCAATGAGGTTATCCATGCATTACAGCAGGGCGACCTTGCGCAGCTTTCAAGTGTCATATCCAATTCCCTGGAATACAGTGCCTTTCAGCTGGTTCCGGAAATTGCGGACATCAAACACCAGCTGCAGAGTATGGGGTTTGAAGCGGTGCTGATGAGTGGCAGTGGAAGTACAGTATTTGCAATTACAAGGAAGAAAGAACTTCTGCAACAAGCAGAGAAGCGGTTCCATAACAAAACGTATTTTGTATGCTGCACAGCGATCAAGCAGTAAATGGAGGTTAAGGCTATAGACAAACAGGGGATATCTCTTCTATGATGTCTGCCTTAGTGCTGGCTTCATAAAGAAAAAACGGCATAGGATTACCGGTTTCGGTTTGTCTGTGCCGTTTTCATATTATCCGTATGAAAGCCTGCATAGATCCCCACAGGACTCAAAATACTACAGCTTGGATATATCCGGCTTTTGAATGGGTGGATTCGGCAGCGTGCTTTCTCTGATATCCGTAAGCAGAAGCTGTTCATGCCGAAAGAAATATGGGTGATGCCGAAAACGGGTGAACAGGAAGAGCAGGCTTATGAAAAGTCCTGTATAAAGCAGGACGGCATACAACAAATCCAGAAACATCATAAACAATAGGAAACAGGGAACACCGGTAAGTAATATAAAGACGCCCATTCCGATATAGGTGAGAACACGGTTTCCATATGTTATCATAAGAGAATACAACCGATCCTGCCAGGTGATCAGACTGCGCTCCAGCTCCGTATAAGGAAGCCATACAGTCCCGGTATCATTCTGCAGCAGTATTTTGCGAAATGCAGAGATATCCTCAGTCTGTAAAGCCTCACCGACATATTCCCTGCGCAGAAGCTTAAAAAAGGGCTGCTTTCGCATATGTCTGTTACCGGTAATGAGGTCACCGCCACAGCATTGCGTCCTGCCACAGAGGGTTCGGTACAGCTCCGGTATGAGATAGGCGGGATGACGGGTGTCGGTGAGCATAAGAAAGTCACCGTTTGACAGCTGTGCTCCCAGAAATATAGCAGACACCGGCGTAACACGGTGATTCAGTGATACGTAATGGCATGCATAATCCTGCTGTGACAGCAAGCGCAGAATAGCGGAGCTTCCGTCTCTGGACGCATTGTCAATAAAAAGAAGCTCATAGCTGACCGGCAGCTTCTTTACTTCCCGCAGGACATCCGTATACACTCTGCGTAATGCTCCCGCATTATTATGACAGGGTATAATGACACTGATCTTATCCACACCATCACTCCTTTATAAACATTATGGCATACTATTGTGATAAATCCAGTTTTGAAATCTTAAAAAGTCTTAACACTGATTTAATGAACATTAGGTAGTAGGAGCCTGTATTTTGATATATAATGAAAGAGAAAAGAAATGAGGTGTGGACGATGGGAAGCAGAATACTCATTGTGGATGATAATCAGGAAATTCGTGAGGTAGTAACTGTTCTTCTGGAGAACGAGGGCTATGAGGTGGAGGAAGCCGGTGATGGAGAAGCAGCAGTAGCTAAAGCAGAGGATATGGACTTAATCATTCTGGATGTTATGATGCCGAAAATGGATGGCTTTAAGGCATGCCGTCAGATTCGTGAGGTCACGAATGCGCCGATTCTGTTTTTGACTGCAAAGACCATGGACCAGGACAAAGCGCTTGGATTTTCCAGCGGCGGAGATGATTATTTGGCGAAGCCGTTTTCCTATAATGAACTCATTGCCCGTGTGAAAGCACTTCTGCGCAGATATTGCATTTACAAGGGGAAGGAGGAGCCGCAGGAGGGCGATCAGATTATCATGCATGATCTGATCATCAGCCGAAACAGCAATCAGGTGAAAAAGAAGGAGGAAGCTGTAAATCTGACAGAAATGGAGTATCAGATTTTGTTACTGCTGGCGGACCATCCGAAAAAAATTTTCTCCAATCAGGAGCTGTATGAAGCTATCTGGAAGGGGCCGTATATGTATTCCGCAAATAATACCATCATGGTGCATATCCGAAATCTGCGCAAAAAGCTGGGAGTGGATCCGCAGAATCCGGTGTATATAAAAACCGTCTGGGGAAAGGGGTACCGTTTTGATTAAAAAAAAAGCACTGTCGGAACAAGAAAAAAGCATATCTCCAAGCTAAGCCTGAAATTTATCGGTATCGTTATACTGGCGGCAGTTGTTTCCGCATCACTGTTCGGGTTTTTATTTTTTAACCGGTATCGTATGTTTCATCTGGCTGTCGGTGAAGAGGCAGTAAAGAAGGAAACGAGTGAACAGATTCAGACCCTGCAGGATACGATAACGAAAAAGGATATTTCAAAAAAGAACAAAAAAGCTATCAAACGGGAAATGAGAAAATACAAGGATCTCACGCTGTATCTGTATGATGATGAGGATACGCTGAGTGAAACATCATTCAGTACGATGGAGGATCAGGCATATGTGGGTACCATGTCCTTCTGGCTGAATCTGTATGAGCCGGACGATCAGGAATATACGCTGAAATTTCATGATGGTGAAGCCTATCTTGTTGTCTATTCCTTTATCGGTCTTTCCTTCATGATTCGGTTTCTCATTGTGGCGGCAGTTGCTTCTATCCTGCTGTTCATTGTAGTGATTATGCAGTTTGTACACCGCAAAATGAAATATGTCCTCAGTATCGAGGAGGAAATGCAGCTGATTGAAGCCGGTGATTTTCACCATACGATCATTTACAAGGGAAATGATGAATTGACGGATCTTGCCCGGCAGCTGAATCATCTGCGCAATGCATTGTATGATAATATGCTGAAGGAAGAAGAAGCACGCAATGCCAATCAGGAGCTTGTTACAGCCATGTCACATGATCTTCGTACACCGCTCACCTCTCTGCTTGGATATCTGGATATTCTTCAAATGAAAATCTATAAGAGTGATGCAGCGAGGGATGACTATATTCGAAAAAGCCGGCAGAAGGCCGAACAGATCAAGGATATGTCAGATAAGCTGTTTAATCATTTCCTTGTGTATTCCCGTGATGAGGAGCTGCAGCTGCATCCTATAGAGGAGCAGGCGGTACTGAATATGCTGGAGTTCTATTGCGAGGAGCTGCGTGAACAGAAATTCGAGATATTGACAAAATTTGAAAGGGGCAGCTGGAAAATCATGGGGGAGGAAGCCATGCTGATGCGTGTGTTTGATAATGTATTTTCCAATATCCGAAAATATGGGGATAAACACATTGTGACTGTTTCTTTACAGGTGGAGAAGGGGAATGTGCTGATTCGGTTAAAAAATCGTAAGAAAAAGGACGCATCCCGGGAGGAAAGCACCCAGATTGGTCTGAAAAGCGTTAATAAGATCATGAAAGGGATGAATGGCAGCTTTCTATATGAAAATGATGATACGGAATTTGTTGTAGAGCTGTTCTTTCCTTGCCGTCAGGAATAGCACTGCTATATTCGTGTTAGATATGTAAAAAGGATAGTTCTGCATTTCTGCAGCATATATGTAACAAGGCATCTGTTGTCTGTCCTGCACAAACACAGCTGCTTTTTTTTATTAGTTTTGCATTACACGGTAAATTGACCTTCTAACGGAAATAGAATGAAATGCGGCAGGGAGTAAAAAACAGCCTGGATAACCAAGCTGTCATAATGCAGGGGATTATAAATCCAGCAGCCTCATCTGCCGCAATGCATGATATATGCCATCCTCGGATACATCCCTTGTAATGATGTCGGCAGCGCGCTTCGCTTCCTCATGGGCATTTCCCATTGCGACTCCGATTCGTGCATGCTGCAGCATTTCCACATCGTTCAGACTGTCTCCAAAGGCTAGATAGTCCTGCATCTGAAAATGATCAAGAATAAAGCGGATACCGATCGCCTTGCTAAAGCCCTTCAGCACAACATCTGCATAGGTCGACTGCCCAATCAAAACATCAACGCTGGGTATCGCCATATATTCCTCATACGCATATCCCATAGGACCATAGGCAATCATCATAATGACATCACTGCCGTCATATGCTTCCACATCCGGTATGGATTCCTTAAAGAATTCTGCAGAGGTAATCACGTATGCATTCGGCTTGCGGGTAAGAATCTGCTTCTTTCCCATAATCAGCAGCGGAGCCTCCTGCGTTACCGCAGCCTGAATGCAGGCCTCGACGCTTTCTCTTGGAATCGGTGTCATATGCAGAAGGCTTTTGTCGTGATTGTAAATAGCCTGTCCGTTATTGCAGAGAAAGATGTCCCAGTCAATCAGCTCATCAAAGTGACCGTCTGTTACAGATTGCAGAGATCGTCCGGTAGAAATGCATAGAATATGGCCGGCCTTCTTCAGCTTCTGCAATGCGGCTCTGGTGGATGCAGGAACAATATGCGTGGTACTATCCACCAAAGTACCGTCTATATCGAAAAACAGAATCTGTCTGTTCATAAGGTAACCTCCCATCAACACGGTTATGATAGCACAACTATTCACATATTGTAATCATTTCCGGCATATTTCATTATTCCGGTGTCCGAAATCCAATTTGCATGATGGTAAAGTATACGGGAGCATGCTGTTTCCTCCATTCTTTGCTGTGATTGTATGCTTTTTCCTTAATTCACGGTGAAACCTTACAATTCGTCCATAAAACGTATAGGAAATAGGCACTTAGCCTTTTTTTTACTGTCACTTTTTGATAAAATAGTAACGGAGGTATGTTTTTATGAAATCTGCTATTGTTTTAGCTGCCGGAAAAGGCACAAGAATGAAGTCAGCTTTGAACAAAGTGATGCATCCCGTCTTAAACAAACCGATGATTGGACATATTGTTGATACCCTGAAAGCAAGCGGAGTGGAACGCATTGTTGTTGTGGTTGGACATGGTGCTGAAAGTGTAAAGGAATATCTGCAGGATTCTGTAGAGTATGCTATTCAACAGCCTCAGTTAGGAACCGGACACGCTGTCATGCAGGCAAGTGTTCTGGAAGGTCTGGATGGAGATACCATTGTTGTTAACGGTGATGGCCCCTGCATTCAGAAGGAAACGATTCAAAAAGTATTTGAAAGCAACCGTGATGCCGCTTGTACCGTACTGACGAGTGTGCTGCCGGATGGAGAACGCTACGGCAGAATTATTCGAAATGCACAGGGCATGGTCGAGAAGATTGTTGAAGCAAAGGATTGCAGTGAAGAAGAATTGGAAGTAAAAGAGATCAACACCGGAATTTTCTGTTTCAATAACAAGGCACTGTTTGAAGGTCTGAAGGAAATCACCAACAGCAATGCACAGCAGGAATACTACCTGACAGATCTTGTGGAAATTTTTAATAAAAAAGATCTGTGTGTCAATGCTATGATTGTGGATGATCCAAAGGAAGCCATGGGTGTCAATGACCGTGTGGATTTAGCGAAAGCAAATGCATGGATGAAGCGTCATGTAAATGAAGCACACATGCGTGCAGGGGTAACGATTATCGATCCGGATAACACATACATTGATGTGGATGCTGTGATTGGTGAGGATACGGTCATTTATCCCAACGTACACATTCAGGGGAAAACTGTCATTGGTAAGAATACTGTGATTTTACCGAACTCGTTCCTGCGCAATGCTGTAATCGGTGATGATGTAACGATTGACAGCAGCAAGATCGTTGAAAGCAGTGTTGGAAACCGTTCCACGGTGGGGCCGATGTCTCATTTAAGAAACAATACAGAAATCTGCGAAGACTGCCGTATTGGGAACTTTGTGGAATTTAAAAACTCTCACTTTGGTGATGGCTCCAAATGCGCCCACCTGACATATATCGGAGATTCCGACTTTGGTAAGAAAATCAATGTCGGCTGCGGTGTGGTTACAGTCAATTATGACGGCAAGCACAAATTCCGCACAACGGTACATGACGGTGCGTTTATCGGAAGTAATTGTAACCTGATTGCGCCTGTGACCATCGGTGAGAATGCTCTGCTTGCGGCAGGCTCTACGATCACGGATTCTGTAGATGACGGTGATATGGGGATTGCCAGAGCACGACAGTCCATTAAAAAGGGATTCGGAACAACTTACAAGAACAAATAGGAAAGGAACAGGATTGTAGAACAATGGAAAACAAAACAGTAGTTTTTGCGTTAACTTCAAGCGTTGAGCTAGCAAATGAAATCGTGGGAGAATTAGGGATACCTTTGGGTCAGTGTGATGTAAAGCACTTCTCCGACGGGGAAATCATGGTAGAATTAGGGGAGTCCGTGCGCGGGAAAAACGTCTACATCGTTCAATCCACATGTGCACCTGTCTCCAGCAATATCATGGAGGTACTGATTGCCATTGATGCCTGCAAACGTGCCAGTGCCGGTCATATTTCTGTCGTTATGCCATATTTCGGATATGCACGACAGGACCGCAAGGCAAAACCGAGACAGCCGATCACATCCAAACTGGTTGCGGATCTGCTGGAACGGGCAGGGGCAAACCGTGTCATTACCATGGAACTGCATGCAACGCAGATTCAGGGATTCTTCGATATTCCTGCAGATGACATCTCCGCCATCTGTATTATCGGTCAGTATTTCAAGAGCCTGAATCTGAAAGATGTTGTGGTCGTATCACCGGACCATGGCGGAACTACTCGTGCGAGAAGACTTGCGGAAATTCTTCACGCTCCATTAGCAATCATTGATAAACGTCGTCCGAAACCAAACGTGGCAGAGGCTATGAACATCATTGGGGATGTAAATGGCAAAATCGCTATCGTGGTAGACGATATTGTGGATACTGCAGGGACGCTGACTGCAGGTATCCAGATGCTGTATGACAAAGGCGCTACTGCTGTATATGCATCCTGTGTGCACGGCGTTCTTTCCGGGCCGGCCATCGATCGCTTGAAGGCTGCGAATCTGGAAGAATTCGTATGTACCAATACGATTCCTCAGGATGACAAGGCTGCATTGTACCCACAAATGAAGGTATTGTCTGTAGGACCTGTTTTAGGACAGGTTATCAAGGCTGTGGAAGAAAGCAGACCAGTCAGCGAAATCGTTGCGAAATACGCAGAGTAAGCCTACATAGAAAGGAAACTGTATGCTGGAACATTTCATAGAATTCATGCTGCCGGAGATTGTATCCATTTTGGAAATCATCGGTATCGTTGTGATAACCATCGGATCACTGAAGGCGTTTTATCACTATATCAAAGCGCTGTTTACCCATAAACATTATCCGATCCGTATCGAACTGGCAAATGCTCTGGCATTAGGTTTGGAATTTAAAATGGGTGCCGAAATACTGAAGACGGTACTCGTCAGAAGCTTTTCGGAAATCTATATTCTGGGAGCCATCATTCTGCTGCGTGCACTTCTGTCCTTGATGATACATTTTGAAATCAAGACGGAGAAGGAACACGGATCCGCAAGTGAGGCATCACCGAATAATTATTAACATGCAGTACGGTATCAATTGGATATCGTGCTGCTTTTTTCTATTCCTGTGAAATCACTTAATATGGGTAAGGCAGAATAATTGTTTGAGATTGGTTTTATAACTGATCTTATAAGGTGATGTGTCAATTGCTCTGTGTATATATCACGATCAACCAGGGAACTTCAGGATAGTGGCATAGGATGTGATTTTTATATGGAGGTATATCCTTCTTTCAAGCTGTTTATTGGAATTGACAGTATGGGTCTGTAACAGGCTTCATCATTGTTTGTTTCACTAAGTGAGCATTCATATGAAGAATGTGTTAACACCTTGTATGTATTTGGCAACAATCGGGTTTACATAACTGATGGATAGTGTTCTTCATAGAGTGATTTTTTCGTGAAATCCCCAGATGCTTTCGAAACTTAAAAAATTGTCTTTTTTGAAAGTGTGAGCCATGATCGAAAATCAGATTTTGATATATGGTAATGAAACGATAGAATTGCTTATTTAAAAGATGTCTTTAAACCCTATAAATTGGAATTTCATTGAAATATAAGATATATCGTCACTCTTTTCCTTTCACCATGACAGCTGTATGAATAAAAAGCGCATCAAAAAGCCATGCGATCACTCACATGGCTTATCTGCACTAGCTTGCTTTATAATATATGACAGATTCATAAGGACGAAGTGTGATACACTTGTCAGCTTTACTGTCCTTATAATTGCTTAGCAACAGCACATAATCTGTCAGATTTTCTTTTATTTCCACACGTACAGCTTCTGCATAGAAATTGCTGAGTACAATCAGTTCTCCTTCCTCTCCTTTGCGTTTGTATGCAAAGACTGTCTTATGATCCTGCAGTAATGGAATATACAGGCCATTCTGAATCACCTTATACTCTTTCCGCATGCGTATCAATTTCTGATAATGATAAAATACGGAATTTTCATCCTGTAGTGCATTTTCAACATTGACAGTTTTATAGTTATCAATTACTGACAGCCATGGAGTACCATCTGTGAAGCCTGCATTTTGCTTGCTGTTCCATTGCATTGGTGTTCTTGCATTATCCCGGCTGCGTTCCTGTAATATATGCAGGATTTCTTCCTTACTGTGTCCTTCCTTCTTAAGAATATCATAGAAATTTGTACTTTCTACATCGCGATATTGTGATATATCATGGAAATATGCATTGGTCATACCGATTTCCTCACCCTGATACACATACGGTGTCCCCCGCATGCAGTGAAGCACAGTTGCCAGCATTTTAGCGGCTTCTATACGATAGTTTTTATCATCGCAAAATCTTGAAATCGCACGGGGCTGATCGTGATTACACCAGAATAAGGCATTCCATGCATCTGCTTCCTGCATACCTGTCTGCCAGTCATTCAAGAGCTGCTTTAGCTCCATGAAATCAAACGGCATCAGCTCCCATTTCTTTTTGTTTCTATAGTCTACCTTTAGATGATGGAAGGTAAATACACTCGTCAGCTCATGGGCGTCACTTCCTGAGTAACGTGTGCAATTCTCTAAGGTTGTTGAACTCATCTCACCAACCGTCATACTGTCTTCATCCTTGCCAAAGCTGTTCAGATTCAGTTCTTTCAAATATTCGTGAATGTGTGGACCATCCGTGTAAAACTGCCGGCCGTCAAAGAGGTTTGGATCATCCTCGAAGGAGCCTTTTGATACAAGATTAACTACATCGAAGCGGAATCCATGAACCCCCTTACTGCGCCAGAAGTTGACGATATCAGCCAGTTCTTTTCTGACTTCCGAATTGTCCCAGTTTAGATCAGCCTGTGTGACATCATACAGATGCAGATAGTACTCATCCAGCTCCTTGACATATTCCCATGCAGGACCGCCAAACTTTGAATTCCAGTTATTCGGAGCACTGCCATCTGCTTTTCCTTTGCGGAAAAAGAAGTAATCTTTGTATTTCTCTTCGCCCTTTAAAGCCTTCTGAAACCAGACATGCCGCGTTGAAGCATGATTGAACACCATATCCAGCATGATATCAATGCCACGCTTTTTTGCTTCCCTGCATAATTCAGTAAAATCCTCCATGGTTCCATAGCGTGGATCGATTGCTCGATAATCTTCTACATCATAGCCATTATCCCGTTGCGGAGATACAAACATTGCATTAAACCAGATATACTCAATACCAAGCTTCTGCAGATAATCCAGTCTGGAAATGACACCCTGTAAATCGCCCCATCCATCTCCATTGGAATCCTGAAAGGATTTTGGATAAATCTGATATACTGTTTTCTCTTTAAAATTCATAGTGCCCTCCTATTTGTATGTGATGATATGAGCATCACCAGCTGCTATCTTTTCGTGCTGTTTTTCAAGTGTGATCGCTGTCCCGTCCGTAAATACCACTGGAGAAACAAGAGATTTTTCTTTCCTTTTGATAACATCCAACTCTACATCAACCAGTACGTCACCCTGTTTTACGACATCCCCAGCTTTTACGTGCGGGTGGAAGCCTTCTCCATTTAATTCTACAGTATCCATACCAATGTGAATCAGAACCTCTTTTCCGTTATCTGCCTTGATACCGTAGGCGTAGCCGGTCGGGAATGCGACCATGATGGTTCCGCTGAACGGAGCCAGAACACGGGTATCCTGTAATTCTACTGCAAAGCCGTCACCCATAGCTTTGGATGCAAATGCCTGATCCTCAACTTCTTCCATCGGCATACATATACCGCTCATTGGTGAATGGAAGCTTTCCTCTTCGGCCGAGACAATGACTGCAGCTTCCTTTTGCTGCAGTTTCTTTTTTTCAACAAGCAGAGTCAAAACAAACGGAATGATAATCGCCGCTGCCATAGCTGCAAGGAATGCCAGCCAAAATTGTGATTTTATGGAAATGATGCCCGGTAAACCGCCGACACCGATGCTGAAGGCCTGCACCCCGCATCCTACAGATATCACTGCTGCAGCTGCAGAACCGATCATGCCGCAAATCAAAGGAAAGCCATATTTCAGATTGACACCAAATAAAGCCGGTTCTGTAACACCGAGATAGCAGGATATCAGGGCCGGGATATTGATCTGCTGTGCTTTTTCATCCTTTTTCTGAAGAACTGCCATTGCAAGAACACTGGAGCCCTGCGCAATATTGGATAATGCAATCATTGGCCAGAGAATTGTACCGCCAAACATATTCGTCAGCGTTGTATCAATTGCATTCGTCATATGATGTAAGCCGGTCATAACGATTGGCGCATAGATCAGCCCAAATACCGCGGCAAACAAAACGCCAAAGCTGGAGGTTAGTCCGGTATAGACAATATCCGCAATTGCATTTCCTATTGTCCAGCCTACAGGTCCAACCAGAGTATGAGCAATAACAACTGCCGGGATCAGTGAACAGAACGGCACAACAATCATAGAAATGACAGCAGGACAGTGCTTACGGAAGAATTTTTCAAGATATACGAGGACAAAGCCTGCCATCATGGCTGCGATTACCTGCCCCTGATAGCCAATCATTTGAATCTGTGTGAAATCAAAATTCCATACAGGAATAGCGGAAGCCTCGGTTCCGGCTACCTGGAAGCCGTTTAACAGCTGCGGAGAAACAAGGGTTAGCCCAAGGATGATTCCAAGAATCTGTGTTGTTCCCATTTTTTTTAGTAATGGACCAGACGATACCCACCGGCAGCATGTGGAAGACGGCTTCACCAATCAGCCATAGAAAGCTGTATACGCCATTCCAGAACTGTGAGGCTTGGGCGAGCGTCTGTCCGTCAAACATCGCAATCTCGCCTATGATATTGCGAAACCCGAGAATCAGACCGCCGCAGATCAACGCCGGGATCAGAGGTGCGAAGATTTCTCCAAGAGCACCCATTATTCGCTGTAATACTGTCTGATTTGATTTTGCAGAGCTTTTCAGTGAATCCTTGGAAACTCCTTCAATGCCTGCATAAGCCGTAAATGCATTGTAAAATTCACTGACCTCATTTCCGATTATGACCTGAAACTGACCGGATTGTGTGAATGTCCCCTTTGCACTGGGAAGGGATTCGATTGCCGCAACATCTGCCAGCTCCGGCTTTACCAGTACAAATCGCATTCTGGTAACACAGTGAGAAACGGCCTGTATGTTCTCTTTACCACCGACGTATAGCAATAGTTTTTTTACATCTTCCTGAGACTTTTCCATAAGCTCCTCCTTAAACATGTACGTACATCTTAATACAACAACAGTATAACTTGTACGTACATGTATGTCAATATCTTTTTTAAATGATTATTCATTTCTGTAAAAGAACATATGCAGCAGGTAGCCGTCTATCCGGTAATGGTATTTCTAATAAAAAAGCCGGCAACTTACCGGCTCATGCTATTATGCTAATTTTACGCGTCTTGCGAAATCTTTAAATCGAAATTTATCCGGGCGGTGTCTTGCATTGGTATATTGAAAGATTCGTGCATCATCAAGATAGGAGCAGGACTCCACATTCACAACCATATCATACTGTTTCATATCCAGAACCTTCGTATCCAGACCGCTCACGTTCTGGCATGTGATTTCCTTTTCCGCATAGGCGATTTTCAGATGCAGGGTATCTTCAATATAGGAGTACAATGACTGTTCCAGAATCTCTTCGTTCAGCTCCGGAATAATAGAAGCATCCAGTATATCCGTATCCAGAATAACGGCTTCATGGTCAATGATCCGAACCCTTTGGACAAGCCAGATTTCATCCTCCGGGCTCATATGAAACAATTGCCGGATACGGGCATCCGGATGAGTTTTTTCAAGACAAATCACCTTTGTCTGCACATCCTGTTCCATTTTATCGGCAAGCTCCTTAAAGCTGACAACACCGGAAACCGGAAAGTCATAGCGCTGTCGGTCCAGAACAATACTTCCTCTTCCCTTGGATTTCTGTATATATCCGTTTTGTGCAAGCAGCAGCAACGCTTTTCGAATGGTATCTCTGGATGCTTCATAGATTTTCATAAGCTCATATTCACCGGGAAGCGTATCTCCGGCTGCATAGAGATTCTGTTCAATTCTTCCTAATATATCCTTGTAAATCGCTTCGTATTTCGACATTGTCATCACCTACTTGATTTTATCATGTACGTACAAATTCGTCAAAGGGAATTCTGTTTTCATAAAATCAAATATCGTATTCGCTTCGTACGGCTTCATATATCTGACGTGTAATCTCGTCGAAGCATACCAGATAAACAATCTTTATACAGGTTTCCTTTTCTTCCAGTATTGTCCGGATGGCAATGCGGGCAGCCTGTTCCAAGGGGAAGTGATATACGCCGGTACTAATGGCAGGAAAAGCGATGGAGGTTATATGATACTCCTTCGCCAGCTTCATACAGCTTCGATAGCAGCTTTCCAGCAACTCGCATTCCCCATGATTTCCACCCTGCCATATCGGACCCGGTGTATGAATTACATAGGAACAAGGCAGCCGGTATCCCTTTGTGATTTTTGCTTCTCCTGTCTTGCACCCGTGAAGGGTACGGCACTCTTCTAAAAGCTCAGGTCCGGCAGCACGATGAATTGCTCCGTCGACACCGCCTCCCCCAAGCAGGGAAACATTGGCTGCATTCACGATGGCATCCACCTGCAGGGTTGTAATGTCGCCTGATAAAATCTTTATCATCATATCATTCCCTCACTCATGAAATATCGTCTGAATGAAATTTTTCGGTCCGTGTCTATACAGCAGAACAATGCCTTCTTTGCCAAGGTCACGATAAATATCATCAAAATAAAACATGCCTGCAACAGAGGGGAACTGATTCCAGAATTCCTGTGTCACGGCACTGACCAGGATCTTATGCTGTAAGGCTTTTGTTTCCACCTGCAGCGCCTGTGAAAGAAGACCGAAGGCACGCTCCTTATGCGCTTCATATTTCTGTGTATAAAACTTATAGCTGCTGCAGGAAGCATTCCATGCCAGATAATTCGCAAGACCGTTTGTGAATGCCAGATGGTTTAACAGGCTGAGATATTTACGGGAACGCACAGGGAACTGCTTCTGAATCAGATACTTTGATAGCTCGAAGGTCAGATAATTCTGCAAAATATAGGTCATCTGTGAAACGATACGGGTATAATCAGCAATATGAATCAGATCAATCAGGATACAAAGCCCTTCCTCAGATTTCACAATGCGGTTTTCCTTTGTGCCGACAACCGCCATGATACAGACAGTCTTCAGCTGCTCCCTGTAATTGGGAAAAACAGCCTCAAAAAGCTCTTTATTAAAGGTCGGAAATTCTTCTACGATGCTTTCCAGCTGCGAGTCCAGCTCCTGTACGATATCCCTTCGTTTCGGATCAGCCTCCTTGTACTCCTGCAGCAGGTAAAAATGCTTTTCCTCTGTTACAGGTCTTCCTTCCAGAAATGCGGCAGCTATGCGATTGTCATACAGCATAAAAGACCCCTCCTTTTGTAATTCATTATATCACGTTTCCATCACCTGCGTGAATGTTTTGCCATATCCCTTATAAGATGCACATTCCAGGGGAAAGCTAACAGAGAGGATGTGATTATATGAGAAAAGAAGTATGGCGTGATGTGATTTTAAGCAGTGTGGCATTTCTTGCACTGATGTGGGTTGCTTTTTTCTGGGCCCAGAAATATTTCCCGATGGAGCAGGATAGTGCTGCAGTCGCCAAGGTGGAAGAAAAAAAGGTTGCGTATTTAACCTTTGATGACGGTCCCAGCAAGCACACGCAGGAGGTACTGGATATTCTGGATACCTACCATGTCAAGGCTACGTTTTTTGTGACGGGAAGCAATCCGGAGTATTACGACCTGATTAAGAAAGCGGATGCTAAGGGGCATGCGATCGGTATTCATACCTTCTCCCATGATTATGGCAAAATCTATTCCAGTGAGGAGGCGTATTTTGAGGATGTCAATAAAACGAATGCGCTGATTGAAAAACAGACGGGACATAAGGTGAATATCCTGCGCTTTCCAGGAGGCACCAGCAATACGGTATCCAGAAAGTACAGCAGCGGCATTATGAGTACGCTGGCAGCTTCTGTAACGCAAAAAGGGTATGAATACTATGACTGGAATGCTTCCAACGGGGATGGAAACTGTTATGTAGGCAGTGATTCACTGATCAATACGGCATTAAAGGAAATCAGGGATAAAAAAGAGGTAATGATTCTGATGCATGATGGAACCGGAAACAAGGCAACGGTAGAGGCGCTTCCTACGATTCTGAAAAGTATGCTGTCGCAGGGTTATGAGTTTCGTGTCATTGACTCTTCCACACCGGTATTTCATCATCATATCGCAAACTGAGAAAGTATGGTATAATATTTCATATGCAGTTGCTTGACAGGTGATGAAATATGAAAATAACAAGAGAAAAAAATCTGGATGAAATAAAAAACGGATATACAAAGGACAAACGTAATTTTTACCATTGTAATTTTTGCGATGCAGTGTTTGAGGATGGTGAAATTTTTCCGATAAACGGGCATTTTTACCGTGCCGAAAAGGCGGTGCAGATGCATATACAAAAGGAGCATGGTTCTGTGTTTGAACAGCTGCTGCAGCTGGATAAGAAATCCTGCAGTCTGACCGATGTGCAGAAAAAGCTCCTGCAGTATATTCATGAAGGGAAAACCGATAAGGAAATAGCCTCGCTGACAAGTACAAGTGCGTCAACCGTCCGCCATCAGCGCTTTGTTTTCCGAGAAAAAGCAAGACAGGCGAAAATGTATCTGGCTCTATATGAGCTATCGGTGGAGGGTATGATGGATAATCTGCTGGAGGTGCATGACCATGCCGCACAGGTGGATGAGCGCTATGTCGCAACCAGTGAGGATGAGGAGCAGGTGCTGAAGACGATGACGCTCTCTATCGATCCGCTGAAATTAAAGCAGATTCCGGCTAAGGAAAAAAAGAAAATAATCATACTACGAAAAATTTGTGAATTTCTGGAGCCGCATCAGGTATACAGCGAAGAGGAAATCAATGCCTTTTTAAAGCAGATATTCGAGGATTTTGTATCACTGCGCCGCTATCTGATTGAGTACGGCTTTTTGCATCGGACAAAGGATTGTCAGTTCTATTCAATGGATCTAGGAAGAATCCGGGAGGTGGAAGACCATGAATGAAAGCCTGCACTGGTATGAAAATGAGGATCAGGTAAAGCATGTCTCGCGCTGTATGCGAATGTATCCTTTCTAAGATAACGATGAAAGGAGGAGCATAGTATGCAAAGCATCGTACATGCTTACTGGAATGCAATACATGAGCTGCGTTTTCAAGATGTAAGAGAGTTGTTCTGTGATACTGCAGAAATTACATGGCCCAATACGGAGGAAGTCTTTACCCTTGATGAATTTATAGCTGTAAATGAAGCCTATCCCGGAGAATGGGAGGAAGAGGTTCTGAAATGCTATGAAACAGGGGATATGATTATAAGTGAAACAATGGTGAAGGGACAGGAAGTATCCTTTCTTGCCATTGGTTTCTTCACAATACAGGGAGGGAAAATCACTGCCCTGCGTGAGTATTGGACTGCTGTGGAAGCAGTCCCGGAATGGAGAAAAGAGCTGTTAAAAAGCAGATAGGGAATGCATGCATTCCCTGTCTTTTTATCTCACCATTCACGGAGCTTCTGACCGCCGTTCGATACATTGTAATTGTTTCAGCAGACGGATAAAATTATCATATAGATGTTAGATGGTGGATACTATCATCATAGGTATGGAAGAGCTTCTGCTGTTCGTCCCATTCGGTGGAAGTATGCATTGTAAAAGGAGCTGGTTTCATGAAGTTTGCGACAAGTCTTACCAGCCTTGCATGCTGGCTCATGGCAATCGTACCCGGTGTGTATCTGCTCGCCTATCTCAGTGCCCGATACCTTCATTTGCCATCTGCATATTATTATACAATACTGGCGCTGGCTGCCACCGGCTACGCAATATTCCTGTTCCTGGTGTATCGGCTGAAATGCCGTATTCACAATTCCGCGCGCAGCCGGGATGGGGAAACCTCGGCAGACTGCATGAACAGTGATCAGTAGGACGAAAGGGTTATTGAGTAAATAACCTTTTTTTCTCGTCTTTTTGTGATACAATTACGTAGTAAATGGCAGGTGTTTTTATGTTGAATGATACAATAGCCGCAATCTCCACAGCGGCAGTGGATGGGGCAATCTCCATCATCCGAATGAGTGGAGCGGATGCCTTGTCGATTGCGGACAGCATTCTGAATTTTAATGTAGGAGAGAAAAAAAGCCATACGATCAGCTATGGCTATGTTTATGATCAGGAGCACGATGAACTGATTGATGAGGTGCTTGTCAGTGTTTTTCGTGCACCGAAGACCTTTACCTGTGAGGATATCGTAGAAATAAACTGTCATGGCGGACGGTTTATCACAAAGAAAATTCTGCGGCTGTGTCTTGCGCATGGCGCACGTCTTGCGAATCCCGGTGAATTTACACAGCGTGCTTTCTTAAACGGCCGGATTGATCTGACGCAGGCAGAAGCTGTGAATGACATGATACAGGCAGATACCGATGAAAATGCACGCATGGCTGTGCAGGGTATTCGCGGAAGCGTCAGAAAGCTGCTGGAGCCCCTGATTCAGGATCTGCTGGATATTATCGCAAACATTGAGGTAAACATCGATTATCCGGAGTATGATGATGTGGAGCAGCTGAGCAGCGACATCATTCAGCCAAAGGCTGAGGAATGGATGGTGCGTATCCGGCAAATTCTGGACCGTGCACAGAGCGGTCAGCTGTTGAAGGAGGGCATCAAAACAGCAATTGTCGGTAAGCCGAATGTCGGGAAAAGCAGCCTTTTGAATGCGCTGCTTGAGGAAGAGAAGGCGATTGTGACAGATATCGCAGGAACAACACGCGATATAGTGGAAGGACATATCCATTTGCAGGGACTGACTCTGAATCTGATTGATACGGCAGGAATACGGGATACAGAGGATGTTGTGGAACAAATCGGTATCCGGCGAAGCTTACAGGCAATTTCCGAGGCACAGCTTGTAATCGTCGTACTGGACAGCAGCCATGCACTGGATGCGCAGGATGAGGATCTGCTGGAGCTGACGAAGGATAAGACGCGTATCATTGTATACAATAAAACCGATATCTCCCATCGCTGTGAGGGCATATGCATATCCGCAGTCAGTGGTGAGATTGAGCCTTTGATGGCAAAGATACATGAACTGTTCGACAGTCATCAGCTGGTACTGCAGGAGCCGCTGCTGCAAAATGAGCGCCAGATCTCTTTAATGATGAAGGCAGAGAGCTGTATGCGGCAGGCGCTTGCTGCCATGAAGTCGAAAATGGAGCTGGATATCGTTGCTATCGATATACAGGAAGCCTATACAGCCTTAAAGGAGATACTCGGGGAAGTCCATCGTGAGGATCTACTCGACACCTTATTCTCCAATTTCTGTCTGGGGAAATAAGCAGGAGGGAAAAATGTTATGAATACATTGATCGATACACATTGTCATATCACCTGTGATGCCCTGTATGAGCGCATTGACGAGGTATTGGAGAATGCAAGGCAGGCAGGAATAGAAAAAATGCTCATCATCTGTACGGATTTTACTGAATATGAGCGTGCACAGCAGCTAAAGGAGCGCGAACCGGAGCGCTTTGATATCGCACTGGGCTTTCATCCGAACGATTTGTACGCTTTTCAGGAAGCCGATTATGAGCGGCTGGAGGAGCTGCTGAAACAGGAGCGCATTATTGCCGTCGGTGAAATCGGACTGGATTATCATTGGGATGATGTAAAGCCGCAGGACCAGAAGACCGGCTTTATCCGGCAGATCAGGCTTGCGCAAAAATATAACAAACCGATTCTTATTCATATGAGAGAGGCAACGAAGGATACGCTGGACATTCTGAAGGATATGGGTCCGCTGAAGGGGATCATGCATTGCTACAGCGGAAGTAAGGAAGTGGCTATGGAGCTGATAAAAATCGGTTTTTATATATCCTTTGGCGGGCCGCTTACATTTAAAAACTCAAGAGGGGCTCCGGCTACTGTAGAAGCGCTTCCTTTGAACCGGCTGTTTGTGGAAACTGACAGTCCCTATCTGACGCCGCATCCGTTCAGGGGCAAGCAGAATGAGCCGATGTATGTCAGATATACCTTTGACAAGCTGTGTGAAATCAAAGCGGTGGAGAAAGATCTGGCGGCAGAGCAGCTGCGGAAAAATTATGAGGAATTATTTTTAAAATAAGTATACCGGCAGCTGATGGACATCTTAAATTGTAAAAAAAGAAAGTCACCTATCCAACAGATGGAAAGAGCGGCTGATAAAGAAAATGCTGTTATGTGCATAAGAGAAAACCTTTCGCGCATGAGGCATCCTGCCTGCTGTTGCTTTTGATAGAAGTATTCAAAAAAGGTAGACGATTTATAGAAGTCGTCTACCTTTTCAGCAGTCATCAGGTACTGGTAAGCAGGGTACAGCATGTATTACATCAGGATTGCCTTGCCTCTGTATCAGGTATTGATATGTATGAGACACACTGCTTGAATTTGAAAATGCGGATTTGATTCCTGCTACAGCGCTATTTCCAAGCACAGAATTACACAACTGCATGATTAGGGAAAAACGCTATGTAAGTCTTCTGATAAAGGACTTATCCATGGATAAGCATATGTTATGAAAAAAAAAGCCTTTTTTCAAAGGCTTATCAGCAGAAATGGTCGGAATGACAGGATTTGAACCTGCGACCTCTTGCTCCCGAAGCAAGCGCACTACCAAGCTGTGCTACATCCCGATGTCCTATACTATTTTATTCCGTTTTATGAAAATATGCAACAAAAAAAGCGCATTTTCATAAAAAAGCGCTATCTTTTGAAATTTTTGATTTTCTGGAAGGTATCTTCGCTGATCACATGCTCAATATGACAGGCTTCTTCCTCTGCTGTATCCGGTGCAACACCAAGTACATCCTCCAGAAAGGAACGAATAGTCGTATGACGCTGATACACCTTGACAGCCAGCTCTCTTCCCTCCGGAGTAAAATGAATATCCCCATAGGTTTCCTGCTGAACAAGTCCTTTTTCCTTTAATACATTCATAGCCTTATTCACACTTGGCTTGGAAACATCCATTTTTTTTGCCACATCCACACAACGGATCTTGCCGTTTTCATTATCCAGGATCAGCAGTGTTTCCAGATAATCCTCCAACGATTCACCTAATATCACCTTTATCACCTCAATGCCTTTTCATCAATATACCACATATTTGTTATTCTGAACATAAATTTTTATATTTATCTTCCTTGAAGCCGACCGCGATTCCTTTTTCACAAATCAGCAGCGGACGCTTGATCAGCATACCGTTGCCGGCAAGTAAATTCAGCTGCTCCTCCTCGCTAAGCGCCTTCAAGCGATCCTTCAGCTTCAGCTCCTTGTAAACATTTCCGGAGGTATTAAAAAATTTTTTTAATTCCAGTCCACTCTGTTTTACCCACGCACGAAGCTCCTCCACAGTAGGTGTTTCTTCAACGATATGGCGGATTTCCAGCTCCATTCCGGCATCCTGCAGATATTTCTTTGCTTTCCTGCATGTTGAGCAGGTTGGATATTCAATAAACAGCATACGCATAATTTCAGTCTCCCATCTTTTTTATAATCATAACCAAGAATACATGAAATTGCAAATACATTGCCTGTAGGAAGGGTACAATAAGCAAATGTAATGAATAATTCCTATATATATATCGGGTAGAAATGCAATCTGCTTTCGATAAACATGCAAAGGATTTCATACATCATGAATTGCGGCATGTTTTTGGTAAAGCATGCCTACATCCGTTTCCAGCCATCGTATAAACATTCATAAGGTGATATCCCGGTTCCTGTTAAAAGCCGGTAACAAAAAAAGGGTACTGTGATGTCAATGTCATTAAGTTAAGAGGATGAAAACAAACAGGATGCGGTTTTATTTTATCTCATTCTGATAGGATTAAGAGTATTCTGAAAAAAATGCATGACAAAAAGAAGATTTTTCAAGCAATTTATAAACTTTTGAGTTATAACTATATCGTATTAAGAAAAGCGGTAGTTGAAACATACTAGCGTTTGTGATTTCATAAGCCTCTTACATTTTCGATTTTGGCGGATTGGTAAGATATCTTGTGAAATGAGAGTTTCAAGATCAGGCGGGTGACCGCCTTTTCTTTTATAATGCTGGATAAAATAGCGACAATGATGTATCGCCATTTTTTTTGTTTATCGCATAAGAATACTTTTTTTTCTTACCCTTTCCCTTTGGCTTTTTATTTATTATATGATGAGCCATAATAAAAGATATATTATACAGTATCATCCTTGCCCAAATCTCCTGTTGGATGCTTTCTCGTTTTTTCGCATGAACAGCACACAGATCCGCTGAAAATTTAAGGTCACGGAACGATAATTCTATACCCCATCGAGTATTGTATATTTCTTTTATTTCATCCTTACTAAATTCATCCCGGCTTAAATTTGTGATGATGGATTCATATTCTTCACTACCATCCAGCTTAAATCGAACTACACGGAAATGAAGTACATACTCAGGATTATGTTCATCAATAAAATCAAACGTAGATGTAGTAGATAAGAAACGATATTTCTCTGGTTGAGATTTTATATCTTTGGTCTGTTTTCTTGTCAATGTGATATGTAAATCCAAATCAAATTCTTCATCTGGCAGATTGAATTTTCTTAAAAGACTGGAAATCGAGTGTATATCTTTCACACGTATCAAAAAGGACTTACCCGACTGTATGATATGTGCCATAGTATTCCAGGTTGCATAATTTCTATCTGCGATAAAAATAGCATTATCATCGTGAAAACGTTCAACTATTTTCCACATGGCTTCGACCTCGTTCTTACTATGAATCCCTTGAACGATCGTATCTAAATAACGATGGTTTAAAACATCATAGCTGACATTAAGATGAAAAGCAGATAGAAATTTTCCTTTCGATGCACTTTTATGTAACGTATCGGGATCACTAAAATCAAGTGGTATTTGCATTTCAGACCCATCGACCGCAATAAGATGATAGCCCTTATATAAATTATCAGGTGGAAATGCTTTATTCAGTTCATTCAAAATATATTGAAAAACACGTGAAGAAATTTTAGAACGTGCCTGGACAAGTGCAGAGGCAGTTGGGGGATTATTTGAGTAATGGAAAAAATCAAGTAGTTCTTCCCGGATAGGCTTACCCGCCATTGATAAGATGAATGAAATAGTATCTTTAAAAGATAGCTTTCTAGATTTACGAGTGAAATCAGAACTTTCATGTGTGACAAAATGTTGATCATATTTCAAACGATCCGCCTTATTTAAAATCTTATCCAAAGAATTGAAAAGTGTTTTATGGATAGAGATCATACCACAATCCCCTCAATTCTTTTATCAGATATGAAGGTAGAACAAGCATTGAAATTATTACTAAGGATCATATAAGATCACCTCCTATACCTTACAAAAGCGCGAAGTGTAACGGAGCGCACGATTTTTCTGATTTTGTCAAGCCTAAATAAAAAAGACACCTATACTTTTTGTATAAATGTCTCTCATCTATTTTTCTTTAACTTAATGACATTGACTGTGATGTACCCAATAAATTTACTGATTGAAGTAAAAGCCGTCGAAGGTGTATTTATAAACCCGGTAAATATACTTTTCACCCTCCATGGTAAAGGAACGAATCAGCGTATGGTCACTGTCATATTCCTGGAAATTAAATGCCATACCACTGTCCACAACAGTATTGCCACCGATATTCTGCACGCTGGATACATAGGGAGAATACGGAACATCAAATGTATCCACAAGCTCATAGGTGCCCTTGCTTTCATCTACCAGATATTTGTAATATTTGCTAACAGCATCCTCTGCCTTCACCTCGGTAGGGATATTCAGCTGACTCCAGTCATAGGCTGTATTCGTGGAAGAGTATCCGAAATTATTATTGAACATATACAGATAATACTGACCATCAGCCAGAGAATCGTCTTCCACATAGGTTATGGAATGCTGTCCGGTCTGTGAGGTGAAGCTGTTTGCCTTATCCAGCAGCAAATCTGCATAGTCACTGTCTTCCCAATAGGTCTTTTCTCCCATCATATAATCTATTTCCGGTGTGCCATAGATATCCGTGATTTTGACGATGGTGCTTGTTTCCCGGCTGCTCACAAGAATTTCGTTATCTCCCATCCACTGAATGGTATTCAGGTGCGTCCAATCCAGCTCGTCGTTGTCTTTGTCGTATACTGAGGCCTTATAGGTAGGAAACAAATCCCCCATATCCACGACCTGAGACACGGCACCGCTGGAAACATCAAGGCGGATAATCATATCCTCAACCGTATCCTTTGTCGTATCGGTCGCAAGAATCAGCATATCTCCATTATCATCAAAGACGTAATCATGGTGCAGATCATAGTTTCCCAGATCAAATACATTGGTTATCTGTCCCAGTGCATCCATCTCAGCCATCTTATTTGTACTGATACTGTAATACATGCGTTCATTCGCAAACAGCAGACGGTGTGAGCGATAGCCTTCAATTGGAACCTCACCGCGCAGGATACCGTTGTTATCATAATAATACATGAAGTCATCCTCATCACTGTCATTACCGAGAATAACATACAGACCATCGCTGAGCTCTTCTCTGCTGCTACCTTCCTTTGCTTCCAGCTGAATGGATTCGTTTCCTCTTAGGGAGCCGCAGGTATAGGTATATGTGACATCCTTATTCGTACCGTCTTCATATTCCATATGCAGGGTAATCGTATTCTCGTGATCCGGTATCAGACCAATCAGCTGATATTCGTGTGTTCGTGTATAATCACTGTTCAATGTGCGTGTGAAATCCGCAATCTTATCATCCTCCACATGGATCGTGTAGCTGATTTTCGCCCCCTGTGCAGTTGTGAAATAAGTATACATGGAAAGTGTGTTTGTACCAAACGGATTATAGACCATCAAAGCATTGTTTTCGCTGTGGCTCCCCTGTGCAATCTGTTCATCCAGAGTTTTACGAATGGTATTCTGCTTTTCCACATTATAAATTTCCTTTACTGCTGTCTTTCCGGAAACAATACTGCCAATCGTATTTGTCGTATTTGGCTTGGACAGCCAGGCCACCAGACATAGAGATACCGTTGCAATCGTTAAAATCATAGCACTTCTTTTCTTTTTGTTCATTTTTATCACCACAGCTATTGTATCAATGCTCTGTGAAGTTTTTCTGAAGCAGCTGTGAACGCTTTTCAAAAATAAGGGCAATACCATGTGAATCCTGCTGCAGTTAAAAAGACAGTCCGAAGGGACTGTCCATATTATCTGTGGTATAGCTTTTTCGTCTGATATCTGTCTTCGCATGTCAGATTGACATTCAGCTTGCGGAAGGTATTCGCATCCACCTGGGACAGAATCACCGTGCTGTGTGCTTCACAGTCCTTCAGCTTATCCAGCTGCTGCAGGGCTAGATGTGATACCGGATTGGTGGTTGCACTGATGGATAGCGCAATCAGAATTTCATCCGTATGCAGTCTCGGGTTATGATTTCCCAGAGAATTCACCTTCAGCTTCTGAATCGGCTCGATGATGTTTGGTGAAATCAGCGGAATTTCATCGTTAATATTACCCAGTGCCTTCAATGCATTCAGCAAAGCAGCAGAGCTTGCCCCCAGCAATGAGGTTGTTTTTCCTGTTACGATCCGCCCGTCCGGCAATTCGATTGCCACAGCCGGTGCCTCTGTTTCTTCAGATTTATCCAGTGCGGGTTTCACAACATTTCGCTCCTCAGGCTGAATGTTCGCCTGTGACATGATGATTTCTATCTTACCGATGGTATCTTCACTCGTATGTCCTTTTTTATAATCTACTCTGGCTTTATAATAGCGGCGTATGATCTCATCGCTGCTGGCACGCTTTGCGGCCTCATCATTCATAATGCAGTAGCCTGCCATATTCACACCCATATCCGTTGGAGATTTATAAGGGCTTGTTCCAAGGATTTTCTCAAACATGGCATTCAGAACCGGAAAGATTTCAACATCACGGTTATAATTCACGGTCGTTTCGCCATATGCCTCCAGGTGGAACGGGTCGATCATATTGATATCGTTTAAATCCGCAGTTGCAGCCTCATATGCCAGATTCACCGGATGCTTCAGCGGAAGGTTCCAGATCGGGAAGGTTTCAAATTTCGCATATCCCGCCTTGATCCCGCGTTTGTGCTCATGATAGAGCTGAGACAGGCAGGTTGCCATTTTACCGGAGCCGGGTCCCGGTGCCGTTACAACGATCAACGGTTTTGTTGTTTCTATGTATTCATTCTTGCCGTAGCCTTCATCGGATACGATCAAAGGTATATTGTTCGGATACCCTGCGATTGGATAATGCAGATAAACATGGACACCCAGATGCTCCAGATGTGCTTTAAAGGTATCTGCGGAAGCCTGATTCGCATATTGTGTGATGACAACACTGCCGACGTACAGCCCGGTATCACGGAATGCATCAATCAGACGCAGCACCTCAACATCATAGGTGATGCCCATATCGCTTCGTATCTTGTTTTTCTCTATATCATTCGCGGATACCGCAATGACGATTTCCACTTCCTCTTTCAGCTCAAGGAGCATTTCCAGTTTACTATCCGGCTGAAATCCCGGCAGAACTCTGGCAGCATGGTGATCATCAAACAGCTTTCCGCCAAACTCCAGATATAATTTATTGTCAAAATTGCTGATCCGTTCCAAGATGTGCTTGGATTGCAGTTTTAAATACTTGTCATTATCAAATGCCACTTCTTTCATCGTTCCACTCCTTTTCAACCCACTATTTCGTATTATACCAAAAAAGACATGCATTTACTAATTAAATGGGAAAAAATCGGGAATATTTTATGATGTACAGCGGATTCGTATGCAGGAAATGACAAGTTCTTAAGATTTTTCTTTTTATATAGATATCTGTCCTGAAATGCTTTATAATAATAATGCACTTTTGCGCCTGTAAAGAATCACGCGAACAGTAAATCACAATAAAATAGTAATACTGGAAGGAGAATTGTCATGGAAGAAGTTATAAAGATTGAAGGAAAGCATGCATTAGAGGGGACAGTTAGAATCAGTGGTTCGAAAAATGCCACGGTTGCACTGATCCCGGCCGCCATTCTGGCAAATGGACCAGTTACTATTTGTGGAGTTCCTGAAATATCTGATGTACAATCCCTGTCTGTACTGCTGAGAGATCTGGGTGTTCTGGTGGACATCCGTTCTTCTGATACCATTGTTATAGATCCAACTTCAATGGAAAATCGTCCTCTGGTACAGGACGCTGTAAATAAACTTCGCGCTTCCTATTATTTCATGGGAGCACTGCTGGGCAAATACGGCCATGTGGAAATTAAAATGCCGGGAGGCTGCTATCTGGGACCCAGACCGATTGATTTGCATTTAAAGGGCTTTGAAGCATTAGGAGCTGAAATACGCTATGACCACGGCTCCTATATTCTGGATGCACCACAGCTGACAGGAACCAAGATATTTCTGGATATCGCCAGTGTGGGAGCGACCATCAATATTATGATGGCTGCCGTTCATGCAAAGGGAAGAACAACGATTGAGAATGCCGCCAAGGAACCGGAGATTATTGATGTGGCAACACTGCTGAATAAAATGGGTGCCAATATCCGTGGTGCCGGTACAAATGTTATTACGATTGACGGTGTGGATCAGCTGGCCGGATGCTTTCATGAAATCATCCCGGACAGAATTGAGGCTGCCACGTATATCGTGCTTGCCGCCGCAGCCGCAAAGGAGGTACGTATCGACAATATTATTCCGCATCATCTGGAGGCACTGCTTTCCAAGCTGAAGGAAATCGGTACAGATTTGGAAATCGGTGTGGATAATGTGGTGATTCGCGCTTCCAGGGACTTAAAGGCTGCGGATATCAAGACACTGCCATATCCGGGCTTTGCGACAGACATTCAGCAGCCGCTGACAGCACTGCTGACGCAGGCACAGGGACAGTCGATTGTAACGGAAACGATTTATACAGAACGGTTTAAGCATTGTCAGGAATTAAATAAGATGGGGGCAAACATCAATGTAATGATACCGAGCTCCTTTATCAATGGGCCAACACCGTTATCCGGTGCCGAGGTCTATGCGACAGATTTAAGATGCGGTGCCTGTCTTGTGATTGCAGGACTGATCGCAGATGGTGTGACAACCATACACAACATCTATCATATTGAACGCGGATATGAGCATATCGATGAAAAGCTTACAGCTCTCGGCGCAAAAATATGGAGAGAAACAGTAGAATAAGCAAAGAGAAGAACGGCTGGTAACGGCGGTTCTTTTTTCGATTCCTGAATTACCGCAGGCAGTGGTGCTTCCGTTTATTCATTCTGCCGGATATGGAAGTTTCTATTCTGCGAAAATGAGACGAGAAATGTTAAAGGGTTAGGCAACCAGCCTTCACTGCGCATAGAAAAAAATCGCAGGCAGACCTTCGAATATGATATACTGTCCTTAATACAGGGTCTTGTTTCCTGTGAAATATGGCAGATAGGAGAATGTATATGAAATTAAGAGAACATCTGTATCTACTTTCCGGAGGTGTATATGGCAAGCTGGGAAATGTCTATGCCCTTCAGCATGACAGCGGTTATATTCTGATTGACTGCGGACGATATGATGCACTGGATATCATACGGCAGAATATGGCTTACTGGAATATATCCGAACACAAAATCACGCATGTTCTTTTGACGCACGGTCATGATGATCATGCGGGCAGTTCTTCCTGGTTTCAAAGCATGGGGGCACAAATTTATGTAGGGACGGGTGATGAAATGAATATGATCACCGGAAATTTCGGCCCGGAAAGCCCATTTACCAACCATGTGATGCCACCGTGTCATCCGGATGTATGTATTCACGAGGATATGGATATTTCCGTAGGAGGTCTGTGTATCCATGCACTGCGCATGCCGGGACATACCAGCGGCTCCATGCTTTATTATGTAATGCTGGATAAGGAGGCAGTGCTTTTCAGCGGTGACATGTTTTTTGCGGATGGAGAAACCGGTGAAGCAGCCTATACCGGATGGAAAGGCGATATGGCATATGACGGCTTACGTTTGCTGGAAAGCTTTCAAAAGCTCTGGCGGCTTCAGCTGCATCCGGATATGGTAGCCGGCGGACACGGTATACCGGTGATCGGCAGCCATGCAGATCAGATAATTATGCTGGCATATAAATACGCAATGCTGAACAACCGCTAGTTTCCATATACTCTTTCCTATAAACGGCGTATAATAAAGCTGTATAAAAGGAGGAGAAACAAATGAAAAGAATGATTGTGAATGCGGATGATTTCGGCTTCAGTGAGGCGGTAAATCATGGCATATTAAAGGCTATGCAGGAGGGAATTGTCACATCGACTTCAATTATGGCGAATATGCCCGGCTTTGCCCATGCAGTTCAGCTGTATCACGAGCATCCGGATATGGCTGTGGGTGTTCATCTGAATCTTACCTGTTATCGTCCGCTGCTATCCACACATCAAACCCTGGTTACGGAAACCGGCTATTTCCACAAACAGGATGATGTTGCAGGTTATAGTGAATCGGAAATGTATGAAGAATTAAAGGCACAGATAGCTGTGTTCTTGCGCATGGTATTCGGATTGATCATCTGGATTCTCATCACCACATTCATACAACTCAAAAGCTGCAGAAGGTGATGGAAAGACTGAATAAGGAATATGCATTGCCATTTCGCGGCGGCTTTGCATATCCCGTATCCTTTCCGCATGCGCAGCTTTGCATGGATTTCTATGATTCCGGAGTAGGTGACGGATTTGATGTGCCATCCCGCCTATATTGATCAGTTTCTGTATGAAACAACCTCATATTCATGGAAGCGCATGAAGGAGCTGGAAATCCTGTGCAGTGAAGAAGCGGCTGCTCTGCTTCAGCGATATCAGATACAATTGTGTACCTATAAGGAAGTATAAAACATAACGACACGGGGGTGATGCTTATGCTGAGAATAGCGATATTGGAAAATGAAGAGGCTGCGAAAAACATCATGTTTTCTCTTGTACAGTACCTGCAGGAGGAGGACTGCTGCTTCTACTGCTTTAAAAAGATATCCCAGTTCGCAAAAGCGGAGGCGGAGAAGGAATTTCATGTCGTAATTTTTCATGAAAAAATGGAAGTTCCCAGAATAACACAATCCTTTGTTTTACGTAAGCCTCAGCGTATCATCATCTATACAAAGGCGAAAATCAGTGCATCCGAACAGCAGATTCTTCCGTTTTCACGTATATTTTATGTGGAACGAAAACATCTCCAATCAGAGATGGAGAGAATTCTTCCTCATATGCAAAAGCTTCTCCGCAATCAGGATGAGTATTTGTTCTCTTATAACAATGTAAAGGTGCCATTGAAAATCAGCGATATTTATTATATTGAGAAAGAAGGAAAGCTGCTTGTATATCATACACGGCGCGGGGAATTCCGTGAACGTAAGAATATGAAGGATGCCTATGAAATCTTTAAACCGTATAACTTTCTCTGGATTCATGTCAGCTATCTGGTAAATATTATGTATATTATGAAAATTGAGAATGATATGGTCATGCTGCCATCGTTGCATCTGCCCATTTCCAGATCGAAGAAAGCAGAGGTATTAAGCGCCTTCCATAGCTTAATAGAGTAAGATCACAAAATTCCATTTACCTGTAAATTATTCCAAAAAAATTTACATATATGCGATGTTGTATATAATAAACGTGTAAACGGCATTACAAAAGAAAGAGAGCGGTGAAAAGATGGGAAAGTTAGCAGTTAACTATAACGGAGTATCTTCTGCGCAATTTGTTTCTATTGATGTAAAATCGACCTATTGGCCTGGTAGTGGTTCAATTCAAATGGTACTATGAGAAAGAAGTCAATTATTCTTTTCATCTTATTACTTTGTATGGCTTTTGGTGTTGTTTGCTATGTAACGTGGATGAGAGGTATAGAAGAAGCTATTCATTTCATTAAGGAAGATAGCCCAAGAGAAATACTTTGGGGAGAGTCACTGGCCGAGAAAGATTTTGTAGAATTAGATTCTTCTGCCAGGGATGCGACTGTCCTGTTTCATTATGATGATTCCATTATCAATAAAGAACAGTTGCTTACGGTAACAGTTAGCTGCAATGGGTATAAGACAAGCCGGGCTTTCAATTTGACAATTGTTGACAGGGATCCTCCAATTATAAAATATACGGGACCAGTGAAAATAGAAAGTGATCCCAACGTTAGATTAAGTGATTACCTGAAGGTTTATGATGTTCGACCCTATGATAAGGTGGTGTTTGATTTGCAGGAAAAAGATGGGGATAAAGCATACCGCTATTATGAATATACCTGTGATGAAAATAACCAGACCTGTAGTTTTGATGAGGATGCTGTTGGCGTTCATACTGTTCATATATCTGCGTATGACGGGCATGGGAATCAGGCATATAAAACAATAAAGATTATCGTTACATCCCCTGCCTATCATTGAAAATTTGGACTCTAATATTGCTTGGGGATTCTAGTAGAAATGAGATTATGGGAAGTATAACGTAGGTAAATTACCAATTATTCCAAATTTCTGCAAATTATTCCACAACCCTTTACAGCAGCTGTTCAGCGAATATAATAAAGGTGTAAAAGAAATAACAAAGAAAAGAGAGCGGTGAGAAAATGGGACAGTTAGCTAGTTAGATTATTCTGGAACTTGTCATTAGAAGCTGATGCGTGAAAGGGTTTCTTGTATAGGAGCTTGTCAGTGAAAAGAAAGTTATTCGAATATCATAATAATCTAACGTAAAACGGAAATACGGTGTGGATCATCGAAAGTTTAAGCCTGAAGAAGAACTGGTGACAGCAGACAAGGTATCAGGAAATGATATGAGTGATTGTATCAACTGGTAAAACAGAAAACTCCAAGGTAATTTGAATGTTAATACAAGTAGACAAATCGAACGGCTGTTGAATATCGATGGTTAAGTAAATAGATCTATATCTTATGACCGGCTGGACTATGATTTGATGGGAAAGCAAGCGTTTAAGGAGAAACTGATGAGAAACGAAACATGAGAATTGTTGTCCGTTACAAAGATCAGGATGTGTATCCGGTTAACAAAAAGATGTCATAAGAAACCTGAAACTATCTAAACTGATGAGATTGGAAGGATATCATAAGAACCATCACTTCCGGCAAAGTCAGGAAAAAATATAGAAAGCATCAGGAGGAATGCAGATTACGTAAGAAGCAGGGATAAAGCAAATCAGCAACCTGCAACAGATATGGTTAAAAGAAAATACTGCAGATTCCATTAATAGTTCAAATACGAAGCGTTCATTGAAAGCTTGTCATGATGTATTGTAATTTGATTTGAATCCTAAGATTTGTATCTTATACAAAGACATAGATAAGAAGAAATGGATGTGATAAAATACAAGTAAATGATAAAGCCTCTGGCACATGTGAAATGCTGTCAGAGGTTTTTTTAATGCTTCACTTATCCACTTGAATCACAGTGCTGTTGGAGTTCTCACAAGATATGGACTGTTGCTGTATGAACTTCATTCATATCATATGCTATGGATAACCCGTAGCTATTTCAAAGAAAGAACTTTTATTACCTACATGTTGCAGTAAGACAATAGCCTACAGGTTCAATATATCTGTTTTTCTCCCTGTTATAAAGCGATTACATATTACGAGCTGCTCTATGTGGAAAATTCACAAACAAAATGTTTAGTTAGAGAGTGTTCTTTGATATAATAGTAGGTGCTGGAGGGATACTATGTCCAATATATTTCATAAAGAAGACTTTTCCAAGGTGCTTGCAAAGCACGGTATGATATTGCAGGAGCATCAGCTTCGGCAGTTTGAAGAGTACGCATCCATGTTGATCGAATGGAATCAGAAGATAAATCTAACCGCCATAACCGATCCGGATGAGATTTATGAAAAGCATTTTCTGGATTCCATATTGCCTTCCTTTGATATGTCGATACAGGGCAGCTTCTGTGATGTCGGGGCGGGGGCAGGTTTTCCGGGAATACCTTTAAAAATCATATATCCCGAGCTGGAGCTGACAATTGTGGAGACTCTGGGAAAAAGAATTACTTTTTTAAATGCATTATGCGATAAGCTGCAGCTCAAGGGCGTTACCTGTGTACATGAACGCGCTGAGGTCTATGCAAAGGACCATCGGGAAAGCTTTGATATCGTCAGTGCAAGAGCCGTGGCGAATCTGCCGCTACTAAGTGAGCTTTGCATACCGCTGGTGAAGAAGCAGGGCAGCTTCCTCGCACTAAAGGGTGCCAATGGGGATGAAGAATACGCATTGGCTGAAAAAGCAATTCGACTTCTGGGTTGTGAAATGAAGCAGAGGGATGTGCATACATTGTCAGATGGATCACAGCGGATTAATTTCGTTTTTGTAAAAACGAGACCGACACCGAAGAAATATCCGAGACCGTTTGCACAGATGAAGAAAAATCCCCTTTGAGGAGGAATAGAATGAAAGATACAAGAATTGTGGATATTGATCTGGTCGAGCCGAATCCTTATCAGCCGCGTCTGGAATTTGATGATGAAGCGCTGATGGATCTGGCACAATCCATTCGTGAAAACGGGCTGATTCAGCCAATCACGGTTCGCGAGATGGATGGAAGATATCAGATAATTGCAGGTGAGCGAAGATTCCGTGCACTGAAGCTGAACGGTGCTGTTGATGTACCAGTTCTGATCATGGATGCCAATGAAGTGCAAATGGCGGAAATGGCACTGGTTGAAAATATCCAGAGAGAGAATTTGAGTGCGATTGAAGAAGCGAAATCCTATGTGGAGATCATGAAATATTCCGGACTGAATCAGAGTCAGCTGGCATTGCGTGTCGGCAAGAGTCAGTCGTCTATTGCGAATAAAATCCGTCTGTTGAATCTGGATGAGGATGTGCAGGAGGCTGTCAGTACTAAAAAAATCAGTGAACGGCATGCACGGGCACTGATTGGGCTGGATGAAGAAAAACAGCACGATGCCCTCGAAAAAATTGTGAAAAAGGGCATGACGGTTGCACAGACGGAAAAAATGCTGAAGGAACAGGCACAACCGAAAAAAGAAAAGAAAAAAGTGATGCTGAAGGGTATCAGCAAGAATATTAAAATCGCGATCAATACGATCCATCAGGCGATCAGTATGGTGAATCGCGCCGGTACAGCGGCAGAAATAAACGAAGAGGAACATGAGGATGAAGTAATCATTACCATTCGCATTCCAAAATAGAAAGGAAATGATCTTATGGGTAAAATCATAGCGGTATCCAACCAGAAGGGCGGCGTAGGTAAGACGACGACATCAATTAACCTTGCTGCAGGCTTGGGATACCTTGGCAATAAAGTGCTTCTGGTCGATTTTGACCCCCAGGGAAATGCCACTCAGGGTGTCGGTGCAGAGGTCGGTGAGGATAAGCTTTCTGTTTATAATCTGATTATGGAGGATTACAAGGTGGAGGATATCCGGAAGAAGCTGACATCTCCACCAATCGATATTGTTCCTGCAAGTATTGCACTGGCGGGAGCCGATTTGCAAATGGTAAAATTTGAAGTAGGAAAAGAAGAGCTGCTAAAGAATAAGCTGGAGCTGATCAAGGATGAATATGACTTTATCATCATTGACTGTCCGCCTTCTTTGGGACTGTTGAATACAAATGCTTTAACTGCAGCGGATTCTGTAATTATACCGGTACAGTGTGAGTATTATGCACTGGAGGGAGTTACACAGCTGCTTTTGACCATTCGTCTGGTACAGCAGCTCTTCAATCGCAATTTAATGATTGAGGGTGTTGTGCTTACAATGTATGATGCGCGAACAAAGCTGAGCGTTGAGGTACAGCAGGAGGTACGTCAGCACTTTAAGGATCGCGTTTATAAGAATTACATACCGAGAAATGTCAAGCTGAGTGAAGCACCGTCCAGAGGAATGTCGATTTTTGAATACGATGTCCGCTGTGAAGGCGCAAAAGCATATGCAGGGCTGTCGAATGAAGTTGTGAAAATGAATAAGAAAGCAAAAGCCAGATAGGGAGGTGGATGAATGCCGAAAAAAGAGAATAGCGCAAGACTTGGAAAAGGATTGTCTGCCATTTTTGGTGAAGATGTCGGTAATGTGCTGGAGGATATTCAGCAGGGAAAGACTGAGGTTCATGAGGACTCCAAATTTGAGGTTGAGGTAAAGGATGTAAAACCGAATCCGTATCAGCCGCGAAAAAACTTTGATGATGACAAGATTCAGGAGCTGGCTGATTCCATTAAGCTGCATGGTGTTTTTACACCAATTCTGGTTAAGAAAGCCGTTAAGGGCTATGAACTGATTGCCGGAGAACGCCGATTGCGGGCCAGCAAGGTTGCCGGATTAAAAACCATCCCTGCTATTCTAATGGAATTTGATGATCAGCAGATGATGGAAATCGCACTGCTGGAAAATATTCAGCGTGAGGATCTGAATGCCATTGAGGAAGCACAGGGCTATGAAAAGCTGATCAAGAAGCTTGGCTATACACAGGAAGAGCTGGCGAAGCGGATTGGAAAGTCAAGAGAGCATGTGGCGAATATGCTGCGGCTGTTAAAGCTTCCAAAATCGGTACAGCAGTATGTTATCGACAAGCAGCTGAGTATGGGACATGTGCGTGCACTGCTTGGTTTAAAGGATGCATCACAAATTGAGGATGTGGCAAAAAAAGCCATTCAGCTTCATCTGAGTGTGCGTGCTGTGGAAACATTGGTTAAAAATATGAATGAACCGAAAAGCGCACCGGAGAAGAAGCAGCGGGATATCAATCTGGATAGGGTACAGGATCGTCTGCAGAGTCGTTTCCAAACAAGGGTGCGCATTGATGAGAAGCAGATTACTATACGCTATGATGGCAATGAAGATTTAAACCGCCTGCTGGAAATGCTGGGCGGCATTGAGGAAGAATAAAGAAAAAACAAAAGCCAACTGCTTCGATTTCATTTTAGGCAGTATCAAAAACGAAATACGGAAAAAGAGCAGGCTCTTTCAGATGCTTCTTTCTCGATTGTGGGTAAACATAAAACAGGGAGAATGCAACACTATTGTATTTATCAATAGAAGTTGTATTCTCCCTTTTGCATACACCTTAAAGAAAGAACCTTTTAAATTACTCGATTTTTTTTATTTATGAGCCTTTCTATGCAGATGAAGTCCTTTTCTGCATTTTTTATTTTCGTATGAATTATGTGTATTACAAACAGTCATTATTTATACAAATCATCAGACATGTGTCTTGTCACCTGTCATTATATATGCTATACTGAGGCAGATACAACGGTATAGAGAAAGGGAGATGAAGATACTGCATAAATATTAGCGGTATCATCAAAGGATATGACAAAACAGGAAGAAATTAAACAGCTGAAGCTTGAAAAGGATGCCGTATTGCTGGCACATTACTACGTACCTGCAGAGGTACAGGAGATTGCAGACTATGTAGGAGATTCCTTCTATCTGAGTAAGGTGGCGTCCAAACTGACGAATAAGGTGTTGGTTTTTTGCGGAGTTTCCTTCATGGGAGAGAGTGGAAAGCTATTAAATCCGGACAAAGCAGTGCTGATGCCGGATGCATCTGCTGACTGTCCGATGGCACATATGGTAACAAAAGCAGAGATTGATGACGTAAGGGCACGCTATGAGGACCTTGCAGTTGTATGCTATATCAACTCGACTGCTGAGATCAAATCATGGTCAGATGTATGCGTCACCTCAGCGAATGCAGTGCAGATTGTGAAGAAGCTGCCCAATCAGAATATTTTATTTATCCCGGATAAAAATCTGGGACGTTATGTAGCAGAGCAGGTTCCGGAAAAGAATGTCATGCTGGTAAAGGGATACTGTCCGGTTCATGAGGAAATGAAGGTAAAGGAAATCCAGGAGCTGAAGCAGCTGCATCCGCTTGCGGAAGTGCTTGCTCATCCGGAGTGTAATGCCTCTGTGCTTTCGATTGCAGATTATATCGGTTCAACAACCGGGATTTTGAAGCAGGCTGCTGCAAGCAATGCAAAGGAGTTTATCATTGCTACGGAGATTGGTGTCCGCTATGAGCTTGAAAAGCAGAATCCTAAGAAGACATTTTACTTTCCGAAAACAGAGCCGGTATGCATGGATATGAAAAAGATTACACTGGATGGTATTCTGCATGTCCTGCGCACTGGAGAAAATGGTGCAGCTGTAGCTTCAAATATCGCTGAGCCATCAAAGGCAACCCTGAACAGAATGCTGGAGCTTGCGGCGTAAACCGCCTTAAGGAGGCGAATTATGCAATCAGATATGTATTATGATGCCGTCATTGCAGGGTGTGGAGTTGCTGGTCTTTATACAGCTTTAAATCTGCCGGATACCATGCGAATACTGATGGTGTGTAAGGGGGATATGGAGGAATGTGATTCCATGCTGGCACAGGGGGGAATCTGTGTGCTTCCTGATGAAGAAGATTATACTTCCTATTTTGAAGATACCATGCGTGCAGGCCATTATGAAAATAACAGAGAGAGTGTTGACATCATGATTCGGCAGAGTAGACCAATTATAGAAGAACTGCTTCGGCTGGGTGTCCGCTTTGAACAAAATGAGGATGGAAGTTTGCGATATGCCCGTGAGGGAGGACATTCCCGTGCGAGAATCTGCTTTCATAAGGATATTACTGGAAAAGAAATAACGACGGCTCTGCAGAAGCATGTGCGAAGCTGTTCGAATATAACTGTTATGGAGCATGCCCGGATGTGTGATCTGCTTGTTGAGCATGGTGTCTGCAAGGGGATTGCACTGGAAACCAAAGAGCAGCAGGTTGTTCATGTTCATGCAGAGGATACGGTGCTTGCGACAGGAGGTATCGGTGGTTTGTATGAGCATTCCACCAATTATCCAAGTCTTACAGGAGACGCCTTGCGCATTTGTAAAAAGCATGGGATTCAGCTGGATCATCTGGATTACGTGCAGATTCATCCGACCAGCCTGTACAGCCGTAAAAAGGGAAGAAGCTTTTTGATTTCCGAGTCTGCCAGAGGAGATGGGGCGATTTTACTGAATAAAAAAGGGGAACGCTTCGTAAATGAGCTGCTGCCGAGAGATGTCGTATCTCAGGCTATTTTTGAGGAAATGAAGAAGGACGGCACCGAGCATGTCTGGCTGTCCTTTCAAAATGTACCGAAAGAGACCATACAAAGTCATTTTCCAAATATTCAGGAGGCCTGCCGTAAGGAAGGCTATGATATTACAAAGGAAAGTATCCCGGTCGTTCCTGCGCAGCATTATTTTATGGGAGGAATCCATGTGGGAAGTCATTCAGAGACAACCATGCAGCATCTGTATGCTGTAGGAGAAACCAGCTGTAACGGTGTGCATGGTAAGAATCGCCTTGCCAGCAACAGTCTGCTGGAGAGTCTTGTTTTTGCGAAAAGAGCAGCTGATAACATAACAGTCTGCCGGAAAGGAAAAAAAGCATATGAATCCAATTACGATGCAGCTTGTTGCTGATAAATATATCCGTCTTGCTTTAGAGGAGGACATTAACGGTGAGGATGTAACAACCTGCTCCGTTATGCCTGATTATAAGGAAGGAGAGGTTCAGCTTATTTGCAAGGAAGACGGCATCATTGCCGGTCTTCAGATTTTCGAGCGTGTATTTACGCTGCTTGATCCGCAAACACAGGTTGATTTCCTTGTTAAAGATGGAGATAAGGTCACAAACGGTCAGCTGATGGGGAAGGTGCACGGGGATATTCGTGTTCTGTTATCGGGTGAGCGGACTGCGTTGAATTATTTACAGAGAATGAGTGGAATTGCCACATATACCAGAAACGTAGCGGATATGCTGGAAGGCTCTAAAACCTGTCTGGTAGACACTAGAAAAACAACACCGTGCATGCGGGTGTTTGAGAAATATGCTGTTCTTGTCGGAGGCGGAAAAAATCATCGCTATAATTTATCCGACGGGGTGCTGTTGAAGGATAATCATATCGATGCGGCAGGCGGTGTAAAGCAGGCAATTGAGGCCGCAAGAAGGCATGCGCCGTTTGTCCGTAAAATCGAAGTCGAAACAGAGAATCTTGACATGGTGAAGGAAGCAGTGGAGGCCGGTGCAGATATTATCATGCTGGACAATATGACCCCTGCCCAGATGAAGGAGGCTGTACAGCTGATTGACGGACGTGCAGAAACGGAATGCTCCGGTAATATCACAAAAGAAAACATTGAGCTGATGAAGGATCTCGGTGTGAATTATGTATCCAGTGGAGCATTGACACATTCCGCTCCGATTCTGGATATCAGCCTGAAGCATTTGAGCGTCCTTGGTGAGTAAAGAGAAAATCATATGGATAAGAAAGTAGCAGACAGCCTTATGGCTACAGCTTTGACAGGCTCTCAGCGCAGAAAACGTATTCTGACCATGATGAGGCAGTCTTCCCGTCCACTCTCCGGTGGTGCACTGGGAAGAGATACCGGTGTCAGCCGTCAGGTCGTGGTACAGGATATTGCTCTGCTGCGTACGGAGGGATATCCGATCATCGCCACTGCACGGGGCTATATATTGAATGAAACAAAAAAAGCAGTTCGCCTGTTTAAGGTCTGTCACACAACAGAGCAGATCAGTGAAGAGCTGGAAACGATTGTTGATCTTGGAGGAAGTGTGGAGGATGTGATGGTGAATCACAGAGCCTATGGAAAAATGTCGGCGCCTCTGCGTATCCGAAACCGCCGGGATGTGGCAGTTTTACTGGAAAATCTAAAGACAGGTAAATCAACTCCACTGATGAATGTGACCGCAGGTTATCACTTTCATCATGTAACAGCGGATTCACAGGAAATACTGGATGAAATTGAAGAGCATCTCCGTCAGAAGCATCTGCTTGCGGAATTTCTGCCTTATGAGCTGGAGGAGGAAAGCATACCGGATATAAAATAAACAAAGGCTGCATTCTGGCCTTTGTTTTCTCTGTAGGAAGAGCCTATTTGAAACTTATTTCAGTTCTTCAGTATCTCTTTTCGTATAAAATCAACAGTAGCGTCCGTTCCATGATTACGCTGATATTCCAGAATCATCTTCAGCATTGCCTTTGTCTCTTCATGCATGATAACATTGTCATAGCCGTTCATGAAGTATTCGTACGCACTTCCGTCATGATAATTTTCCTTCATATAGATGCGGGAAGCGGCTGTCCGGTCGCAGTACATTTCCACAATATAATGAAGCGGCATTTTCACCGGACGGATACCGCCTACGGCATTATCCAGCCAGTATTCCCAGTGATGCTTGTTGCGGCCTTTATGATGCAGCCAGCCTAAGGAATAGCCTTTTACTTCCTTTTCATAATCAATGGGACTGCGATTTCCCTGGAAATACTTCACACCTGCACAAAATTCAACAGGAGTGTATTTGGATAGATCATGCAGAAGTCCCTGTTTATATAAACCACAGCGAAAACACAGCTTTGTGACCGCAAGCTTGTGTGCAGTTATTGTTTTAAAATGTCCCCACAGCTTATTCATAATCTGCACTCCTTTCACATTCCAGTCTATTTTACCACGATAGGAATTGTTCAGACAATTCTTTTCCCTAGTTTATGAAGCTTCCCGATTTACGAATGGATGTATTGCTTATTTCTGTTCCTTTTCATATAACGTTCACGTAGTGTTCACAAAGGGGATGTATGATATAGACACAAGCAAAGCAATGCTTGTGAAATCTTAATAAAGGTAATGGAATGTTTCCCCATCCCTATAAAAAAACAAACAGCTATCATGTTTACAATATTTTTTCATTTCCATTACCTGCCTTCATGCGGAACCTCTGTCCCTCGCAGAGGTTCTTTTATTCGCAAGATTTTACATGAAAGCTTTTTCTTAAGCTTTACCGGCAATAAAACAACAGCTTATGCGGGAGCTGCTGTTAATGACTCACTTAAATTACATGCGATAATACGATTTGCAGCTACTGTGTGAAGTGTTTGCATTTGAAAATCATATTCTCTGCATTTCTGTATCCGTTTTTCGTATAAAAATACGAGTGCATCTCATCATTTACGCTGAGCAGCTCGATGAAGGAAGCACCGTTCTCTTTTACGGTTTTCTCCATTTCATTTAGAAAATGCGTGCCAAGATGTGCTCCTTGAAATTGTCTGGCAATCACGATTTCTTCCAGATAATAGCCGGTCAAATCATCAAATTCTTTGAAATATCCCATGACGAATCCGCTGATAGCATGATCAGCCATCTGTATAAAACACAGCGCATCCTCTATCGTCATGAGCTGATGGAGTCTTTTATATGCTTTATCATAAGTCCAGCAGCCTCCTTCATAGGTATTATAATAGTCTATGTACAGCTTTACCACTGCATCTAAATGCTGACTCTCCATTCTTTTGTAGCGTATATTCATCATTGTCACACCTGTCCTTTTCTGTAAAATATATGCTTATCTTTTTCTGACAGCATACTGTAAATAATATCCGGATTATAAAGGATATACATAGGGGTCCTCCTTTGCCGTTCTATAACATCATTATACAGATATTGTATGAATATTCAAACATACTTCACCTGCTGTTCACACGCAGGGTGTATGCTGTATATACAGACAGTCTTGTCTGAAAGAAGGGTAATGACAATTTCCTATTCATCCATATGTTATCCATCGTCATTGCCGCAAAGCCTCTGTCCTGTCACAGAGGTTTTTTTTGAGGTGTTTTAAAAGTATATATGTTTTATAATAAAAATATATATTTGTGTTGCAGATTGAGAGTTTTGAGTTATAATATAATCATCGGAGGTGTGCTATGATACCGAAATATATGCAGGTATATACAGAGATAAAGGATGCGATTCAGAAGGGAAGCTATAGCGCAAACGAAATGCTGCCAAGCGGAGAGGAATTCGCAAAGCAGTATGCATGCAGTGTGCTAACGGTTAAAAAGGCGCTGGATCGTCTTGTCAGTGAGGGTGTGATTGTAAGAAAAAGAGGTCTGGGAAGCTTCGTAAAGAAATGCAGAACAGGTCCGGACAGAATGCAGGGGGTAGCTGTTATCGGGCGGGATCTGATTCGTGAGGAGGTTACCTCTGTTGTTGAAAAGTTTGAAGTAGCGGCATGCACGACAGAGCTGGCGGATAAAATGAATATACAAGCCGGAGAGTTTGTGTATGAGATAGAGCGCATTCGCTTGTATAAGCAGGAGCCAAGAGTTGTAGAATATACATGGATGCCGCTGCAGATCATACCGGGACTTCAGCGCAGGGATGTGGAAACCTCTATCTATGCGTATATTGAAAAACAGCTTCACAAGCATATACAAGGAGCACATCTGTCATTTCAGGCTGTTCGTCCGCAGGCACTGGAAAAGAAATATTTTCACATGAATGACAATGATTTTGTATGTCAGGTGGAAGAGCTCGCATATCTGGATACATCTGAGATATTTGAGTATTCCGTCGCACGGCATCTTCCACAGTATTTTCACTTTGAAACCAATGTAATAAAGGAACTGTATGATAACTGAACCAATGTTGAATACTCGCATACAGCGGGAGAATGGAGGATACAATGTATTTTGAAAAAACAGCAGGATTTCCAGATGATTTCTTATGGGGCAGTGCATCCGCTGCCTACCAGATTGAAGGCGCGGATCGTGAAGACGGCAAGGGCATTTCAAACTGGGATGAGTTTGTGAAGATACCCGGGAAAACCTTTAAAGGCACTACTGGTGCAGTCGCAGTCGATTTTTATCATCATTATAAAGAAGATATTGCACGAATGGCTGAAATGGGATTAAAGACCTATCGGTTTTCTATTGCGTGGACAAGAATATATCCCCAGGGAAATGGAAAAGTAAATGAAGCAGGTTTGACTTTTTACGATAATGTTATCAATGAATGCTTAAAATATGGAATCGAGCCTATGGTTACCATCTATCACTGGGACATGCCGCAGGCGCTGGAAGAGGCATATCATGGTTGGGAGAATCCACAGATTATAGAGGACTTTGTAACGTATGCCGTTACTTTGTTTGAACGGTATGGAGATCGTGTAAAATACTGGATAACCATGAACGAACAGAATATTTTCACCTCTATGGGCTGGATGGAAGGACTTCATCCACCGGGAAAAACAGATCAGCTGAAGCTGTTCTATCAGGTAAATCATCATGCGAATGTTGCACATGCACGGAGTGTTTTGGAATTGAAGAAACGTTTTCCTCATGCGATGGTGGGCGCAAGCTTTGCGTTTTCTCCATGCTATGCGATTGATTGCCGTCCGGAAAATGCGATGGCAAAAGAAGACTTTGATGATTTACGCAATTACTGGTGGCTGGATATCTATGGTTATGGCCGTTATCCAAAGAGTGCTATGAAATATCTGAGGTCTATTGACTGCGCACCGGATATTACAGAGGATGAAATGCGGGATATCCGTCAGGCTGCGTCTTTGATTGATTTTATGGGTGTCAATTACTATCAGACAGCGGTTGCCGAGTATAATGATATTCATGGTGTTGGCGCTAATCACGAGGTGAATACAACAGGAGAAAAGGGAACAGCAAAAATCAGCGGAGTACCCGGATTGTATAAAAATCCTGCCAATCCGTATTTGAAGACAACGGATTGGGATTGGACAATCGATCCAATGGGTATCCGTATGTGCTGCAGGACAATAACCTCACGTTATGATTTACCTATCATTATATCTGAGAACGGTCTTGGAGCGTTTGATAAGCTGGAAGAAGATAAAACGATACACGATCCTTATCGTATAGAATATCTTCGTGCACATATCGAGGAATTGAAAAAGGCGGTTGCTGATGGCTGCGAGGTACTGGCATACTGTACATGGTCCTGCACGGATTTGTTAAGCTGGCTGAACGGATATCAGAAGCGCTACGGATTTATTTATGTGGAGCGGGAAGAGGATGATGCCAGTGCAGCCTTGAACAGGTATCCAAAGGACTCTTTTCACTGGTATGCTGAGGTGATAAAAACAAACGGGCAGAATTTGTAAAGTGTATAACGTGAGCAGATTGATAAATATGGAAAATCAGAAGTATAGTGCTCATGATTTCCCATTTCAGGTATAAGAGGATATATACGAAAGTGGAAAAGTAAAGGAACACTATGCAGACATAATCAGAAATCAAATTAAAATGCAGAACCCGGAAGGTACGGTTACCATATACCGGCGATTGTTGAGATATGGATGCTTCTACTTTATGGTTCTCTGCATCAGAAGACCTATGACTTCTGCACAGTTGCTGACCAGGATTTGATTGAAATGGCAAAACGTTTAGAACGGTGTAGTAATCCAATCATAAATCCAAAGCTGTAGGATACTCTTAAAGCTGAAGATATCGCAGCTATGGATAAAAATAAGATATGTGAAGGATCTGTAACAATGGCATTTCGACTGCTCATCAGAATACACGAAAGTATGGATTTTTGGGAAAAGAAACTGGGGAGTAATGGATATTTGAATTATTTATCAAATGTAGAAGCGTTTGAGTAAAGAACGAAAAAGCATGGTGTACATAAGATACGCCATGCTTTTTTGTAAGAATGCAGAAGCTTCAGATAAGCTTTAACAGTCCTTATTTGCTGCAACGAAAGCTGGTAATGATTTCATGAATTTTAGCTGCATTGGCTGCAATATCTTCACTGCTTCCTTTTGTCAGAAGTCCTCCGAACCCGCAGACATCCACACCGTTTTCCAGCCATGTTGTCAGATTGTCAAGATTGATTCCCCCGCTTGCCAGAATCGGCATATCCGGAATCGGTGTTTTAAAAACCTTTACAAGCTTTGGACCATAGAAATCGGAAATAGGAAATGCCTTGACGAATGCCGCTCCGCTGCTTAGCGCATCAACACATTCGGTAATGGTGGTACATCCCGGTGCATAGGGAATCTGGTAGCGATTGCACATTTTTGCGACCTCTTCATTATAGTTCGGGGCAATGATAAAAGCAGCACCATGCAGGATTGCGTGTCGTGCTGTTTCTGCGTCCAGAACTGTTCCGGCACCTACGCAGAGTGCATCTCCATATTTTTCAGAAAGACCCTGTATGATATCTCCGGCGTTATTTAACGTATAGCTCATTTCCATGACAGGTACGCCGCCCTTCATGCAGCCCTCGGCTATTTCACATGCGCGATCCAGTGTTTCCGCACGAACGATTGCAAGTGCACCTGCCTCATACATACGGTTTGTGACGTTCATTTTTTTCATATTCATAATGACATCCTCCTTGCCTATATCTTACGTTGTTTTAGAAACGCTTACAATTGGATGAGTGAACAAAATTAGAGATGAAATATGTGCGCTTAAACAAATGAGATAGCAGCTGAAAAGATATTGTACATCCGGTTGGCTTATGCTTAAAAAGCCTATGAATAAAGGACTTTTTGAAGGTCAGCTAACGCACATATAATATATAGAAAACATGTATGCTCCGGCTTTCGGATGCTTTTTTTCAACTTTGTGCGTTTGACCAAAAACGGCACAGGCTTTTTAGTTTGTTTGAACATAGCGACTTGAAAGCGATTTCAATATAATGTAGGTGTAAGGAGGAATTCAAGATGAGTATTGAATTGACTAGAGTAGATTTCAGACTGATTCACGGTCAGGTTATTACCAGATGGCTGACACAGTGCCAGATCAATGAAATCGTAACAATCGACACTGCCCTGAGCAAGGATGCTTTCATGCAGGAAGTATTCAAAATGGCAGCTCCAAAGGGTGTAAAAATCACAATTGTAAATGTAGAGGATGCGGTAAAGCGCCAGCAGGAGGGTGCCTTCGATAAGAACCGCGTTATGGTTCTGTTCAAGGGTGTGGCAGAACTGAATGCCGCAGTACAGGCAGGCTTGAAGCTGGAAAAGGTACAGATCGGCGGTCTTGGCGGAGGGCCGGGTCGTAAGGCTGTCAACAACGCAATCACACTGGACAGAGCAGATGCGGATACTCTGCTTGAACTGGAAAAGATGGGGATCGAAATTTATTTCCAGACAACTCCGGATTATCCTTCAGAAACACTTCAAAAAGCTGTCGCTAAATTATAACAGGAGGACATGTATATGGTAATTCAAGCAATCTTAGTCGGTATACTGTACTGGCTATCCATGGGACGCGCGAGCTATTTTATCTCGTTTGCATTCCGTAAGCCGGTCGTACTTGGCGTATTTATCGGTCTTGTATATGGGGATGTACAGACCGGTCTGCTGTATGGTGCAACCATTCAGCTGATGTATATGGGAGGTATCGAAGCCGGCGGAAATATACCAAGTGATCAGGGACTGGCAACATGTATCGCAATCCCTGCCGCTATCGCAAATAATCTGGATCCGGCTGCTGCCGTGGCTCTGGCTGTTCCATTCGGGGTACTTGGCGTTTTAATCAATAATGTGCGTCGTACCATCAACTCTTTCTATAACACGAAGGCTGATAAATTCGTAGAGGACAAGCAGTATGACAAGCTGTCCATCTTCTCCTTTGTACTTCCATGGCTTACCAATGGTGTGCTATATTTCACACCGGTATTCATTGCGACATTATTCGGCTCCAGCGTTGTACAGGCATTCATCAATGTAATTCCGGAATGGGCGATGAACGGACTCACCAACGCAGGCAATATGCTTCCGGGGTTAGGTTTCGCACTGACACTGGTTGTTATGGGAAAAAAGAAATATCTGCCATTCTTCGTACTGGGATTCTTCCTGTATTCTGTCATGGGCTTCTCCATGCTGACAGGAGCAGTCATTGCATTATGTCTTGCACTGATCGTATCCCTATTCAAACAGAACGATGAGGAGGAAGTTGCATGAGTGAAGCAGTAAACAGTGTAGCCGCTGAAGAAAAGAAAACAATCGTAACAAAAAAAGACCTGTTAAAGGCATGGTGGAAATGGACACTTGCAGTCGAGGTTCCGGTAAGCTTTGACCGTATGCAGGCACTTGCCTTCGGATATTCCATGAACAAGGTATTGCGTAAGCTGTACAAGGATGACCCGGAAGAGCTGCAGGCAGCAATGCGTCGTCATACATCCATGTTCAATACAAACTGTGACTGGGGAAGTATCATTCACGGTATTACGATTTCACTGGAGGAACAGCGTGCGCTTGGCCATGATGATATTTCTCCGGAGGTTATTCAATCCTTAAAGCTTGGTCTGATGGGACCACTTGCCGGTATCGGTGACAGTGTGGATCAGGGGATTGTTGCGACAATTCCATTGGCAATCTTTGTTCCGATGGCACTGGAGGGCTCTGTAATCGCCGCCTTTATTCCTGGCTTAATCTATATCGCATGGAGCTTTGGCTGGTCCTGGTTCCTATTCAACAAGGGATATTCTCTGGGTAAAAATTCCGTATTGGAAATCCTGCACTCCGGAGCAATCAAAAAGGTTATTGACATCGCAAGCATCGTTGGTCTGTTCATGATCGGATGTCTGTCAGCCTCTTATATAAAGGTGCAGACCATTGTGGAATTCGCCAGTGATACATCAACGGTGAAGCTGCAGGAAATCATTGACGGAATCCTGCCGAATATGCTGCCGTTCATCGTTGTTATGGGAATGTATCTGTATATCACGAAACGCGGACCGAAGTATATCCGTCTGATGATTTATACAATGATTATTGCAATCGTATTGACCTTCTTCCATATTATATAAGATGTGAACAAATCCATGGAAGAACATGGATTTGTTTTCTTTACAGGCATATGGAGGATAAGAAAAGGAAGGAGCTTATATGAAGGTACTGATAACCCCGAGAGGGTTTGCGAATTACGGTCTGGATCAGGTGGAGCGAATGAAGTCCAAGGGTCTGGATGTACATTACAATGCCACGGGTAAGGCATATACACATGAGGAGTTTAAAGCACTGGCGAAGGATGCCGATGCCATTATCGTCGGTGTGGATAAAATGGACAGAGAAATGATGGAGGGCTGTCCGAATCTGAAGGCGGTCTGCAAATTCGGTGTCGGAACGGATAATATCGATCTGGATTATGCAAAAGAGCGTAATATCCATGTCGGACGCTGTGTGGGAAGCAATTCCCGCTCCGTTGCCGAGCATGTACTGTCCATGATGTTTATGGAAGCAAAGAATCTGTATACGAGTGTAAGGGATGTGAAGCAGCATGGCTGGAATAAACCGACAGGCAGAGAGATCTATGGAAAGAAGCTGGGAATCATCGGCTTTGGAATGATCGGCAAGTATCTTGCCGAGTATGCTTACGGCTGTGGCATGGAGGTATATGCCTATGATGCCTTTGCAATCGCAGAGGAAACCGCAAGGCAGTACCATGCACAGATTTCCACACTGGAGGATATCCTTACAGACTGTGATTATATCTCTTTACACGTACCGCTTCTGGAGTCCACACGGAATATGATTTCCACAGAGGAATTCAAAAAAATGAAGAAGGATGCCTGCCTGCTGAATGCAGCACGCGGCGGTATCGTGAATGAGGAAGCCTTATATGAAGCATTGAAGAAGAAAGAGATACGAAGTGCATGCTTTGATGTGTACAGCAGCGAACCTCCAAGGGAAGATGATAAGCTGCTTACACTGGATAATTTCCTGTTAACGCCGCACACAGCCGCAAGAAGCATGGAAAGTGAACAGCGAACCTGTGCAATGTCTACGGACATCATACTGGAACAGCTGATAGGGAACTAGGTGAATATATGATAGAATGTGTAAAAGAATATCTGAGCAATATTGCATCGGAACTAGGGAAAAATATAGAAGATATGGATATGGAAAGCATTGAACGAGCAGCCCATATCATAATGGAAAGTGAAAAGCAGGGAGGACGGATCCATGTCACGGGAATCGGAAAGCCGGGGCATGTGGCAGGCTATATCGCATCCCTGCTGTCTTCCACAGGAACGAGTGCCTATGAGCTGCATGGAACAGAGGCCGTTCACGGATCCAGCGGTCAGGTGAAAAAAGGAGATGTGGTGATTGCCATATCCAACAGCGGAGAAACGATGGAGCTGGAGGCAACCGTACAGACACTTATAGCAAACGGAGCACACATCATCAGCTGTACGGGAAATCCGCAATCGACGCTGGCAAAGCAGTCGGAGGTATGTCTGGTAGCGCATGTGGATGAAGAAGGGGATGCGCTGAACAAGCCGCCGCGTGCCTCCATCCTGTCGGAGATCCTCATCCTGCAATGTCTGAGCGTAGTCTTGCAGGAAGCAAAGAAGCTGGATTTAAACCAGTATGTGAAATGGCATCCGGGCGGAAGTCTTGGTAAAAGTATCAAAGAGCTACAAAAATAAACAGGAGGAGCTATGGAAAAATTTAATATTGTAATCGGAACACATGGAAGATTCGGAGAGGAGCTTGTAAACTCTGCGAGAATGATTGCAGGAGCATTGGAAAATGTACAATGCTGTTCTCTGCTTCCGGAATATTCCTTTGAGGACTACATGAAGCTTGCGGACGAAACCATGTGCACCAAGGAAGGCTTTACCATTGTCCTTGTGGATCTGTATGGCGGAACTCCATGCAATGTATTTACCGTCATGAGCAGAAAGTATCACTACCCCGTGCTTACCGGACTGAACCTTCCAATGCTGATCGATCTGTATCTGAAACTTTCCAATATGGATGAAGCGGATCTGGATGAGGAAGCACTGCTGAGGGAAACGATGGAAACTCTGCAAACCAGCTGTGTTCATACGAATACACAGCTGGAATCCTGAACAAAGCTGTCTGGACAAACCCTGTCATATGAATTATAATTTCCATGAAAGCACTATCATGCAGAAGGGGATATATTATTCTGGTTTACCGTGTGGTACTATTGGCATACAGGGAAGATGTCAGACTTCATGAGAGTTCAACTCTTGCGAAAGGAGAGATCATATGCTGATAGGTGAAGTTTTTGAGGAGTTTATAAATGTCGTTCAGGAAAACAATCGCTATACGATTGGGCTTGTGAATGATAATATGACAGTGACATTATGCAGTAATAAAGCGGAAATCGGACGGCAGATTGATGTAAACCGTCCGGATAAGCACAATGCATTTTTTGAAGTACGTGTAAAGGGACAGGATTTCGGCTTCCTGTGGGTGAGTGGCAATGATGAAAATCTGCCGATGATCAGTAAGCTTTTGAATGAATCCCTTACCGTACGGTTGATGTATGAAATCAATCAGAAAACCTTAAACCAGAAGGTCACTAAGGATGACGAGCTGGTGAAGTATATACTGAATACGGAAAACTTTGATATGAATCATGTGTTAAGCCTTCTGGATGAACTGGAAATAGATAAAAATAAACCAAGGGTGGCGATTTATGTGGTTCATAATGAAGGATTCAATACAAAGGATGTCATGCGATTGAAAATGAAGCCGGACAGTAAGGAAATCATCTATTCTCTGTTGAATAGCAAATGTCTGCTGATCTTCAAGGATTTGCCGGAAACCTGCCAGTCATCGACAGATTTCAAGCCGTTTATACGTGACTATATCCGCAGTCTGCGGGAATGGGAGATGACAGACTGTTATTATTTTGTCGGTTCCATTCAGAAAAAGCTGCGGCAGTATGCAATCAGCTATCAGAATTGTCTATGGCTGAAGAACCATGTAACATACGAGAAGGATGTTCCGGTATTTTTCTCCGATTATCTCTATGACTATTTTCTGTCAAAGGTAGCGGTGGATGATATCAGGGATGTGTTTGATTATTATAGGGAATGCGGAAAAGGTGTCGATATTGAGGAAATGGTGGACATCTGCGATAAACTGTTTGTGAATGATTTTAATCTGACACAAGCCGCAGACGATCTGTTTCTGCATAAAAATACATTGATATATAAGCTTAAGAAATATGAGGAAGTTTTTCAGATAGATGTCCGGGGAAGTTTTCAGGGAAAGGTTCTCTTAATGCTGATATCCTATGCATTGAGAGAATATCAGAAACGAGTTCAAGTAGGTGATGAAGCATGAGTACAAAAATCAAACTTGCACGGATAGACAAACGATTACTGCATGCGACAGTTGCTTTGAACTGGAATCAGTTTATCGATGCAGACAATGTACTGATTGTTGATCCGGATTATGTGAATGATCCATTTATTGCTGATGTAATGCAGCTTTGTCTTCCCAAGACCATGAAGGTTAAAATTTTCTCCATAGAACAATTTCTTGAATATATCAATGAAGGACGCAATATTAAGGCAATGGTTATTTTTCCTAATTTAAGTGTTGCCTGTGATGCAGTGAAAGCGGGTTTCCGTACGAAGGAAATTCAAATGCCGTATCCGGCAAGCCGTATGATGATCAAAAGCCTCTCGGATTATTTCAGTGAAGAAGATATTGAAAAGATCCGTTATATCCAGAGTCAGGGAATCCGTATGTTCTTTCAGACGGCGCCCTTTGACAATAAGGATTACTCGATCTTTAAAAAATAAAGAAAAGAGGACAAATATTTATGTTTGACGGTATTATAACACCAATCGTAACACCGTTTCATCGTGATGAGGAACAGAGTATCAACTATGAAGCGACAAAGCAGCTGATCGATCATTTGATCGCAAAGGGCGTTAAGGGAATCTTCATCCTTGGAAGCAATGGAGAGTTTCATGTGATCGATGAAGCGGAAAAAATAGAATTTGCCGAAAAGGTGATCGGGATGGTTGACCACCGTGTGCCGGTCTATGTAGGGACAGGGGCATGCAGCACAAAGGAAACCATCCGTCTGTCAAAGAAGATGGAGGAGCTGGGTGCGGATGCACTGAGTGTCATCACACCGTATTTTCTGACACCGACAGAGGAAGAGCTGGTACAGCATTTCACAGCGGTTGCGGAAAGTGTAAGTATTCCCATCATTCTCTACAACATCCCAAAGGCAACAGGCTGTAACTTAAGCGCCGAGGTTGTGGGACGTCTGGCAGAGGTAGAAAACATTCGCGGTATCAAGGACAGCAGTGGAAAGGAAGAAAATCTGAAGGCATACGCAGAGCTTGCGAAGCGGGATGATTTTGATCTGCTGATCGGTTCGGATTCCAAAATCAGCTATGGCTATGCTTTGGGGGCAAGCGGTGCCGTGGCAGGAACCTCCAATGTGATAACGGAGGTGCTGGTGGAGCTGGACAGGGCACTGCGTAAGGGAGAAACAGAAAAAGCAGAGGCACTGCAGAAGGACATTGATGTACTGCGCGGCGTATTGAAGCTGGGAACGGTACCGGTTGTCATGAAGCGTGCGGCAGAGCTGGCAGGGATTGCGGAAATCGGACCGGCAAGAAAGCCGGTACTGGAATGCAGTGCACAGGATGATGAGAAAATCAAAGAGATGCTGCAGCATTACCATTTATTATAAAAAAGACCTGTATCCTTTTGGGATATGCTTAAATAAGGTTTAAGAAAAGAGGAATTCAAACTATTGGTGTTCATCCATAGATATTGAATTCCTTTTTTAGGATTTGTTTGAAGTGTATTTGGAAATATTTACAAGTTGTAATTTAAAAAGGCATTATCTACAATCAGATTGATTCATATACACTTATAATTGAAAATATGTATATGGATCATAAGTGGAAAGCTGTGAAATATTATCATCTAAGGAGATACCACCTGTAAAATTGTCTATGAGAACATCATCGAAAAGAACAGGGTGTACATACAGCTCAATGATTGATTCACCTGATAATCGCTGCTTATATTTCAAATATTTAGGGATACTTGAAATATAAGAAAGATGCTTTAGACCTGTTGACTGTAATTCAGATTGCAGCCAGGTAGCGTAAATATGATTATATATGTCGTCACTTAGAAAACTATGATATATGCCGCGAATCGATGTAAATCCATATCGGAGTAAAAGTGGTCTGACAGCCAGCCAGACAGGGAAATCAACAAGCTGATTACAATGTGAATCTATATGCCGGCAGGTAAATCCAAAAGCTATGAACCTTTGAATCTGCGCTTCCAGTTCCTTTCGTAATGCAAAGACTTCCTTTTTAAATGCGGGTGATGAGACAGAATCTCTGTATGTATAAAGGGGGGATTTTGTATAAGACTCTTTCCTCATGAATTCAGGTATATAACAGAATTCACCATTTTTTACATATTTTGAATATTGCTTAATATCATCCGTTAAAGGGAATCCCTCGCTCAAATTCAGATGAAGTCCCGTCTTGTCTTGAAAACCATAATTATGTGCAATAGCCGCACCCTCTCTGCTCCCTCTTGAATTAACGATTAGTGTTGTCTGTGTGACATATCCCCGTTCAAAAGCTTTTAGAATACCATAATTGGACTCTTTCGTAAGTCCCAGATCATCTGCATTTATAATTATTTTCATACGCATACCTCCTATAGGAATTATAAAAGAAAAGCTGATTGGTATTAGTATATCTTTTTACATGAATTTTGATGAAAAGTAGAACCTATTAAGCCTGAGTAACCGGGCTATAATGAAGACACAAAGAAAGGCGGTGTTGCAGAATGGTCATAACTAGAAACCAGTATATGATATTAAAATTTCTATTATCGAATCAGAACAAGTGCAGTTATTTTCAGCTGCTGAATCAAACAGGCTGTAATAAAGAAGAACTGGATGCAGCACTACACGATTTACAATATAATATGCGCGGGATTCTTCGTATTGAAAAAAAGAAAGAAGTGGTGAAAGCTGAAATTAAGGATAAGGAAAAGCTTTTTGCACTTATGGATAAGAAAGACAATATACTGGACAGAAACATAAAAGAGGAGCGCTATAATCAGATTGTTAACAGACTGATACGATATAAGGATAAAGGGAAAGGGTATGTCAGTCTTGAACGACTTGCTGAGGATTTATTTATCAGCAGAAGTACCTTGATCAAAGATATGAGCGTTGTAAAACATAGTATCAGCGCATACCAGCTATCAATTAAAGGAATTACAAAAAAGGGAATTACAATCAATGGGAATGAAACTAATATCAGGCTGTTTATATTAAATCATTTCTTTCAGCTGTATAGGGACAGTCAGGTTCATCCTGTGTGTTTACATAATAGAATTCTGTATTTAATCGAAGAAATAGCCAATCATTTCATGATAGATCAGCACACAAAGGAAATATTCGAAAGAGTGATTCAGATAACGATAATACGATGCGGTTTCAATCAGCATATCCTGCAATCCACAGCATATTTTCACAGCTCCTATCAGGAGGATCCACTACTTGTTGAATTAAAAGCCGGTATTTCTGCATTGGTTGAAATCAATGATTATGATTTTGAATTTCTGTGCTTTCCTCTTTATCTTGGTTCGACAAAAAGACCGCGTAATGAAAAAAGTGAAGTGGATCAAATGCTGGAAAATATGCTGGATAGGATTTATACGGAATATCAATTTTATCTGGATAAGGTTTTCATAGATGAGGAAATTAAAAGTCATCTCTCCTATATGATCAATCGCATCCTGTTTCATATGCCGCCGTCTGTATCCATGGATGAGAAAATAGAAGCGAATTATCCATTTGCATATCAAATTTCAAAAAGTGCATGCGATGTGCTTGAACAAAAGCTTCAGGTACATATCAACGCACAGGAAATCGCATATCTGGCATTGTATTTCCAAATGGCGATACAGAAGAAGTACAATGCTTCTAAAAAATTCGGTGTTGTACGCTCCACTGGGAGATCCATTTCAAAATTAGTGGAGGACCGCATTCGACTCATGTTTTATGAAGGCTGTGAATTCATTGAAATAGAAGAGTCGCAAATCAGTGAACTCAATCCGGAAGAAATAAATGCAATCTTCACGCTTAACCCTATATACATAGACAGCAGAATACCGATTATACTTTTATCTAATATTTTTGATTCAGAATACATTGCACATATTGTTAATCAGGGAGAACAGAGAACCTTGCTTGCGAACAGTGATATTGTCTATCATAAAAATATTATCGAAGTGAATGATCGAATACATGCATATAATCAGAATATCGTTGATATACTTGCAAATCTTTACAAGCAGGAGCTTATCAACAAGGAATTCAAAGATGTCATACTTACATTGGATGAAAAAAAATTCAGCTATGTATCAGCTTATATGCCGCATGCAATTCTAAAGGGTCAGAATAAATATCTATTAAGTATGACGCTATATCTTTCCGCAAAGAAAAAGCAGCAGTATCAGCTGATTTGTTTAATTGGAATACCGGAGAATGTACGCGATGGAAAGGAATTTCTAATCGTTCAGATTTATGACTATATTTTTGATATTATCAATCAGTTTTCAGAAGCCTCACAACAAAGAAGCGATTTGAGAACAGTCATTGAGAAATTGGAGAAAGAAGGTAATCTATGAGTTCACGGGATGTAATGGTGATAGCAGGACTATTTGTGGCTGCGTATTTACTGCAGTTCTATCTGTCATATCTGCAAATGAAGCATATAACAAAGCAATATCTGGAATTAACGGATAAATATAAGGGAGAATATTTCATTGGAATGAATCGTAAGAAAAAAATTGGCTGTAATCCTGTTGTGATTCTAGTGACAGATCATAGAAACATGATACAGGAATTCTATATGCTGGACGGTTTGCTTGTAACAGCTAGGATGAGGCGCGTGAATCTGGAAGAGGAGGTGGATATCGCAGAACTTGAACATCATAAGAATTACCTTAAAGGAAAAGTAGGGGAAAAGGGGTTTCGTGCTCTGCAGAATGCTGCTGAGAATATTATGAATTATTGTTAAAGGAGATGAATTTATGGATGTAATTGTTGAATTTGCGGAAGGCTTTATAGGGTTATTTAAAGCCGGAGCGGAAACGCTGGTTGGAAATATCACTGGGATATTACCACTGCTTGCGGTTATTATCACAGTATTAAACGCATTGATGGCTCTGATTGGTGAGGAACGGGTTGCAAAGATTTCTAAATATGCAGGAAAGAGTGTGCTCATACGTTATTCTTTACTGCCTATTGTATTTACCTTTACAATGGGCTCACCCACCAACTTTGCTATGGGAAAACTATTGGATGAGAAATATAAACCGGCATATTGTGATTCTCTGACAGGTATGGGACATCCGTTTACAGGATTATTTCCACACACAAACCCGGCTGAATTGTTTGTATTTCTCGGTGTGGCACAGGGTATTACCAAGCTTGGCTTAGGGACTACGGAATTAGCTGTACGCTATTTGCTGGCTGGAATTCTGTTGGGCTTATGCAGGGGTATTATTACAGAAAAGGTATATAAAATGATGTTGAACAGAAAACGGAAAGCGTTGCATAACGGGGAATAGAAAGGCGGTTGAATGAGTGTATGAATAAATTTATAGATATGGTTTCAAATATAGCAACGAAGTTTGGTAACGGCTTTGGTAATGTAACTGCTGTATTATTTCAAGCAGGAAGAGATACTGTCGATATGATTCTGCATACAGTGCTTCCCTTCATGATTTTTGTATCAGCATTGGTAGGTATTATTTCTACTTCAGGGATAGGAGATATCATAGCGCATTTTCTGACACCGCTTGCCGGTACACTTCCGGGCTTGTTCGTATTATCGTTTATTTGCAGTATGCCGTTTTTATCACCTATCTTAGGACCGGGAGCTGTAATCGCACAGGTTGTAGGTGTACTTATCGGTACCGAAATCGGAAGTGGTAATATTTCACCACAGCTCTCTCTGCCTGCGCTGTTTGCCATCAACTCACAGGTCGCAGCGGACTTTCTTCCGGTTGCTTTGAGTCTTGCTGATGCTGATCCTGAGACGATTGAGATTGGTGTGCCGTCTATTTTAATGGCAAGGGTAGTAACCGGTCCACTGGGAGTGCTTATAGGATATTTACTTTCCATCGGTTTGTATTAGAAGGATTGTAGCGTATAAGAGAAATAAAGCTTTGTAAAATGAGCAGTTAATAATATGTATGCTTGCGTACAGCAAGAGAATGGAGGAAATGATGAACCAGATTATAATTACAAAGGGCAGTGGTGGTTATGGCGGCCCGTTAGTGATTAAGCCTACAGATAAAAAAAATAAAGTGATGTATATAACTGGAGGAAATGAACCGGCTATATTAAAGCGCATTGTTGAACTGACAGGCTTGATTCCTGTTAATGGATTTAAGACGAAGGTTCCGGATGAGGAGATAGCTGTGGCAATCGTAGACTGTGGAGGTGTTGTGCGCTGTGGTGTTTATCCGCAAAAAGGCATTCCAACTGTGAATACTAGAAATACAGGAAAAGCAGGGCCGTTTGCTAAATTCATCACTCCGGAAATATATGTATCTGGAGTTACAAAAGATCATCAGATACAGCTATTGGAGGAGTAAGTGCCTATGGATTTCAAAGTAAATACGAGGGTGAAGGAAGTTGGTTCCGATGCTATAGGCTTTGTAAAAGAAAATATGATACTTTTCTTTGGAGATATGGCACCGGAAGATCTCCGTCAATACTGCTTTATTTTAAATTCACATGAGCTTTATGAAGAAATACAGTCGGGAGATTTACTATTGATTGACGGATATGTATATACGATTGAAGAAGTAGGAAGTGTGGCTAATGAGAATTTCAAAAATCTTGGTCATATTACCTTGCATTTTCAGTATGATGAAAGCGAAATCCTTGGAGGTAGTATTTATTTGAAAGAGCCTTTGACACATGAATTGCATAAGGATTCCATAATCGCTGTAAAATCAGCCAGCATGCAGGATAAATCATAAAGTGAGGAGAAGGGGTATGAAAGTAGTGATAACCCCGAGAGGGTTTGCGAATTACGGTCTGGATCAGGTGGAGCGAATGAAGTCCAAGGGTCTGGAGGTACATTACAATGCCACGGGTAAGGCATATACACATGAGGAGTTTAAAGCACTGGCGAAGGATGCCGATGCCATTATCGTCGGTGTGGATAAAATGGACAGAGAAATGATGGAGGGCTGTCCGAATCTGAAGGCGGTCTGCAAGTTCGGTGTCGGAACGGATAATATCGATCTGGATTATGCAAAAGAGCGTAATATCCATGTCGGACGCTGTGTGGGAAGCAATTCCCGCTCCGTTGCCGAGCATGTACTGTCCATGATGTTTATGGAAGCAAAGAATCTGTATACGAGTGTAAGGGATGTGAAGCAGCATGGCTGGAATAAACCGACAGGCAGAGAGATCTATGGAAAGAAGCTGGGAATCATCGGCTTTGGAATGATCGGCAAGTATCTTGCCGAGTATGCTTACGGCTGTGGCATGGAGGTATATGCCTATGATGCCTTTGCAATCGCAGAGGAAACCGCAAGGCAGTACCATGCACAGATTTCCACACTGGAGGATATCCTTACAGACTGTGATTATATCTCTTTACACGTACCGCTTCTGGAGTCCACACGGAATATGATTTCCACAGAGGAATTCAAAAAAATGAAGAAGGATGCCTGCCTGCTGAATGCAGCACGCGGCGGTATCGTGGATGAGGAAGCTTTATATGAAGCATTGAAGAAGAAAGAGATACGAAGTGCATGCTTTGATGTGTACAGCAGCGAACCTCCAAGGGAAGATGATAAGCTGCTTACACTGGATAATTTCCTGTTAACGCCGCACACAGCCGCAAGAAGCATGGAAAGTGAACAGCGAACCTGTGCAATGTCTACGGACATCATACTGGAACAGCTGATAGGGAACTAGGTGAATATATGATAGAATGTGTAAAAGAATATCTGAGCAATATTGCATCGGAACTAGGGAAAAATATAGAAGATATGGATATGGAAAGCATTGAACGAGCAGCCCATATCATAATGGAAAGTGAAAAGCAGGGAGGACGGATCCATGTCACGGGAATCGGAAAGCCGGGGCATGTGGCAGGCTATATCGCATCCCTGCTGTCTTCCACAGGAACGAGTACCTATGAGCTGCATGGAACAGAGGCCGTTCACGGATCCAGCGGTCAGGTAAAAAAAGGAGATGTGGTGATTGCCATATCCAACAGCGGAGAAACAATGGAACTGGAGGCAACCGTACAGACACTTATAGCAAACGGAGCACACATCATCAGCTGTACGGGAAATCCGCAATCGACGCTGGCAAAGCAGTCGGAGGTATGTCTGGTAGCGCATGTGGATGAAGAAGGGGATGCGCTGAACAAGCCGCCGCGTGCCTCCATCCTGTCGGAGATCCTCATCCTGCAATGTCTGAGCGTAGTCTTGCAGGAAGCGAAGAAGCTGGATTTAAACCAGTATGTGAAATGGCATCCGGGCGGAAGTCTTGGTAAGAGTATATTATGCAGGAATGAGAAGGAGAGTAGTCATGTTTGACGGAATCATAACACCAATCGTAACCCCATTTCATCGTGATGAGGAACAGAGTATCAACTATGAAGCGACAAAGCAGCTGATCGATCATTTGATCGCAAAGGGCGTTAAGGGAATCTTCATCCTTGGAAGCAACGGAGAGTTTCATGTGATCGATGAAGCGGAAAAAATAGAATTTGCCGAAAAGGTGATCGGGATGGTTGACCACCGTGTGCCGGTCTATGTAGGGACAGGGGCATGCAGCACAAAGGAAACCATCCGTCTGTCAAAGAAAATGGAGGAGCTGGGTGCGGATGCACTGAGTGTCATCACACCGTATTTTCTGACACCGACAGAGGAAGAGCTGGTACAGCATTTCACAGCGGTTGCGGAAAGTGTAAGTATTCCCATCATTCTCTACAACATCCCAAAGGCAACAGGCTGTAACTTAAGCGCAGAGGTTGTGGGATGTCTGGCAGAGGTAGAAAACATTCGAGGTATCAAAGACAGCAGTGGTAAGGAAGAAAATCTGAAGGCATACGCAGAGCTTGCGAAGCGGGATGATTTCGATCTGCTGATCGGTTCGGATTCCAAAATCAGCTATGGCTATGCTTTGGGGGCAAGCGGTGCCGTGGCAGGAACCTCCAATGTGATAACGGAGGTGCTGGTGGAGCTGGACAGGGCACTGCGAAATGGAGAAACAGAAAAAGCAGAGGAAATGCAGAAGGACATTGATGTACTGCGCGGCGTATTGAAGCTGGGAACGGTACCAGTTGTCATGAAGCGTGCGGCAGAGCTGGCAGGGATTGCGGAAATCGGACCGGCAAGAAAGCCGGTACTGGAATGCAGTGTACAGGATGATGAAAAAATCAAAGAGATGCTGCAGCATTATCATTTATTATAAAAAAGACCTGTATCCTTTTGGGATATGCTTAAATAAGGTTTAAGAAAAGAGGAATTCAAACTATTGGTGTTCATCCATAGATATTGAATTCCTTTTGCTGTAGGCATATGAAATACAGAAGGAATGCTGATATTCATCATTTTTTTGTAAAGAAAGGGAGCTTTGTTTACTATCGCAGCTATGCATACACGATTTCAGCTATGATATTTAAAACAGCTTCTTTCATTCTTTAGGTTGTTTGCAAAAGGGAGACTTCAGCTTCTATTGATAAATACAATAGTGTTGAAGTCTCTCTGTTTTATATTTACTCACAATCGAGAAAGAACCTTAAGATATAGCAGCTTTCTTCTTTTTATAAGACCCCTGTTTATCTTCTATCAGTATGAGCGAAGAGTAACCTATTTCTTTGTTGACAGTTAAACACTTTCCTCTTACAATGAAGCAGATGAAGGGTTGTGAGATTATGAAGGCATTGGCGAGTGATTTTGATGGAACGCTGTATCTGCATGATGCAGCAGAAAGCTATCGTGAAGGGGATATAGCAGGAATCGGGCAGCTGCAGAAGCAGGGCTGTCTGTTCGGTCTTTGTACCGGGCGTCCTTTATGGGGTATTACAGCATTTCTTTCTAAGCGACTGCATCCTGATTTTTATATCGTAAGCAGCGGAGCAATGATACTGGACAGAAATCAAAGGATATTGTTTGAAAGCTGTCTTTTACCTGAAACTGCAAAGCGGCTCAGTATGCTTACGAAAGATGTGGAAAGCACCGCTATTCAGGCTGGCGGGAACATCTATGCATATAAGAAAGCAAGAGCATTTACAGATATTCCAGTCATTCACGATATAGAAGAAATAAAGGGGCAGCAAATACACGGATTATCCTTTCGCATGACAGACGAGGCAGCCGCAGAACAGTTATGCAGTTCTCTTGAAAAGCAATTTCCGGACACCTGTGCCGCATTCCAGAATCAGAATTTCGTTGATGTGGTACCTTACGGCTGTTCCAAGGGAAAGGCGCTCTTGAAGCTGAAAAAGCTTATGAATCTGGACAGCTGCTATGGCATTGGAGATTCCTACAATGATATTCCCATGCTGCAGGATGCAGATGTATCCTTTACTTTTCATGCTTCTCCTAAGAAGGTAAAAGAAGCAGCCGATCACCTGGTGGATTCTGTAGGTGAAGCGATTCAATCCTATATGCTAAGGAAGGAAAATTAAATCCGTTCCTGGTGGTAATCGTTTAATAACCGTAAAAAAGGTTCCTTTAAATTTTAAGGAACCTCCTTTCATATCTTACTCATGTTGCTTCTGTGAGCAGGCTTATGTATTCTTATTATTAGCTCTTTTCTTTCTCCATGCCTGCAAAGGAACATAAATCATCAGAAGAAGCAGTACCGATGGAATCAATATATTCCACGGCTTTGCGAATTTCTCAATATAGCCCTGAAAGAAAATATAGATCACAACAACAGGCAGTATGTAGGAAACATAAAATCTTGCCCACATAGGGAATTGAAAGCCTACACCGCTGTTTGCCTCATCCGTGAAGTTTTTCCAACCCCAACCATAGCGGAAGGTACAAAACAGCAGATACATGAGGGATCCAAGCGGCAGCATATTATTGGATACAATGAAATCCTCCAGATCCTGTATGGTACTTCCATCCCCAAGCGGCTCTATAAAGGAAAGAAGATTGAAGCCGAATGCACAGGGAAGTGATAAAAGCAGAATCAGGATAAAGTTTACACGAACAGCTTTTTTCCTGGACCAGCCGCTGTCCATTGCGAAGGCAACAATATTTTCAAATACCGCAATAATGGTCGTGACAGCTGCAAAAGACATGAACAGGAAGAACAGAAAGCCCCATAACCTTCCACCAGACATGGCATTAAATACATTCGGCAGTGTAACAAACACCAGACCGGGACCGCTGTCTGCTGCAACGTTGAAGGAGAAGCAGGAAGGAAATATAATCAGACCTGCTATAAAGGCCACACAGGTATCCAGAATGCAGACATTAAGACTCTCACCCAGCAAAGAGCGGTCTTTTCCGATATAGCTTCCAAAGATTGCCAGAGCACCGATTCCAAGACTCAGAGTGAAAAACGCCTGTCCCATGGCTGCGAATATGGCGTCCCATAAGCCGTTTGCCATCATTTTCTGAAAATCCGGAATCAGATAGAATTTTAAGCCTTCAACAGCGTTTGGCAGGGTAACTGCCCGAATCACAAGCACGAGCATGACGATAAACAGACAGGACATCATATATTTGGACATCTTTTCCACACCGTTTTGAAGACCTCTGCTGCAAATAAAGAAGCCGATAACCGTAATTGCAATCATCCAGAACAGATTTTGTCCCGGACTGGCAAGCATATTGGAGAAAGCTTCACCCACCTGCTCTGTTCGCAGACCCTCAAAGGTACCACTTGCCATTTTCAAACAGTAATTGATCATCCATCCACCGACTGTTGTATAAAACATCATCAGCAGATAGTTGCCTCCCATACAGACATACTTTATAAGATGCCACTTGGTTCCTTCCGGCTCCAGCAAATCGAAGGACTTCGCTGCGGAGCGCTGGGAGGCACGTCCCACGGAGAATTCCATCACCATAATCGGTAATCCCAGCAGTATCAGGAAAACCAGATAGAGCAGTACAAAGGCTGCTCCTCCATATTGGCCTGTAATATATGGAAACCGCCATACATTGCCAAGACCGACTGCACATCCAGCGGATATCAGAATAAATCCCAGTCTGGATGATAGCTTTTCTCTTGATTTCATATACTTTCTACACACCTTTCCTGTACATTTTATAAGCTGAGATTGGGAAAGTCAATGTAAAAATGAAAGGATTTTCATATACTTACACAAATCCATACATGAGAATTTCTGTTTTCATACTAGCCGCAGGGGCCTCATGCTTAAAGCTTTACACACCCTTCATGACAGCTTCACGAGGTATTCACATAAAAGGTGTAAGATACAGGTACAGACAAAGATATGTCTGTTTGCTTAAACGGCGACAGTTTTGTTTCCTCATCCTGATAAATAGCTTTTTCATAATAGCTGTTGCCCTTTCTCTTTCACGAAGATCTCTGCCTTTCCCACAGAGGTCTTTCCTTTTTATATAAGTAATTATCATTTTTTTACTATATTGCTTCGGTTTTTTAGCTATCTTGTTGGTAAGGTAACAATTTTTCATATCAAATTAACGAAAAATTGGTGTAATTATCAATTTTGTGTTATGATATAGGAGAGCTATCATGGGGAGTTGCTCAATATTCAATGGGAGGGTGGGCATGACTGTAACAGATAACGAAATTTATCGTATAATTGTTGATATCATGGATATACAGAATGAACCTGAGAATATATTTGAACTGGATAACTGGATCCGGCAAATTGGTCTTCAGGAAGTATATAAAAAAATCATACAGATTTATTCCATCAATCTTATGTAGAGATTTCCAATGCGGAATCTCTTTTTACTATTGCAATGCGTTTTATATTATGGTTTAATATAGATGCCTTTTTATCAAGAGTTGGGGTAGAGAGTTAGCTCGCTTGATCCCACGCCAACCTGTATGACGCATCATATAAGGTGGTACTGCTAACAGCGATAAGAGAAACAATCACATAACGATTTGCCTTCTCTCACGCTAGGGAAGGCATTTTTCTAATAAGAAGCAAAGGAGATTTGAGAAATGAAAAATTACATTTTTACATCAGAAAGTATTACTGAGGGACATCCGGATAAAATTTGTGACCGCATTGCGGACAGTATTCTGGATGAGGCTCTGCGTCAGGACCCTGCCAGCAAAATGGCTGTGGAGGCAACGATTAAGGATGATTTCGTACTTATTTACGGTGAGGCTAATACCAAGGCAAAGCTGGAGTATGAGGAAATCGCAAAAGAGGTTATTCGGGAAATCGGGTATACGGAGGAGTATGAGGTGCTTGTGAAGGTACGCGAGCAGTCTTCGGAAATCAACCACGCAGTTGTACAGGATGATGGCGAGATCGGTGCGGGAGATCAGGGAATTATGTTCGGATATGCATGCGATGATACAGACAATTACATGCCTGCCGCTATTGAATATGCACATAAGCTGGCAAAACGTCTGAGCGATGTCCGCCGTGGAAATGCATTGCTGCTGCCGGACGGCAAGACACAGGTAAGTGTTGAATATGAAAATGATAAAATCAAGAGGATTGATACGATTGTCGTTTCCACACAGCATGTGGCAGAGGCATCACAGCAGCAGATTGCCGATATCGTTATGAAGGATGTCATAACGCCTGTCATTCCGGATGAGCTGCTGGATGAGGATACCATTTATCTGATCAACCCAAGCGGAAGCTTTGTCATGGGAGGTTCCTTTGGTGACAGCGGTACAACAGGAAGAAAAATCGTTGTGGACAGCTATGGCGGTATGGGAAGAATCGGCGGTGGCTGCTTCTCCAGTAAAGATCCATCCAAGGTTGATCGCAGTGCAGCATATTACTGCCGTTATGTCGCAAAGAATATTGTGGCACATCAGCTGGCAAGTAAATGTGAGGTACAGGTTGCATATGCTATCGGTAAGGTGAAGCCGGTATCCATTATGGTAGATAGCTTTGGAACAGGAAACAAAAGTGATGAGGAGATTCTTGATATCATACGCAGCAATTTCAGCTTTGAGGTAAAGGATATCATTGAGGAACTCAAGCTTTGCCGTCCGATTTACAAGGCAACATCCTGCTATGGACATTTCGGCAGAGAAGAATTCAGCTGGGAGAAGATAAAGGATTTGAAGTATTAAAAGCTGACAGTTTCCTTAGAAGAGCTTCAAAGGAATAATTGTATATAAAAAAGGTATCGTAAGACATACGGTGGGTAGCATACCGTTTTGTCCTTGCGGATACCTTTTCTTAGTATATAGAACTTGCCACAACGCTTTTTGTATGTTGTCGGCGTTTTCCATAAGAAACACCTGAATGCTAAGCAAGCCATATGCTGGGTATACAAAGGGATGGGGATTGTATGAAGATGCTATTCTAATGGGCTGTTATTAGGTATATATTTCTAATTTTGTTATATTCAGTTTCATAAAAAGCTTGTAAGATGATGTTTAAAAAGCTATAGGAATACATATTGATTTCTTCTGATCTTTATCTGTTTAATCCTGGCAAGTGAGCAGTGATAGGAACGTAGGATCGTGACCTGTTAGGATATCTCAGTTTGTTTTCTAACAGTGATAACAGCCTGTTTACTCAAAGGTTCCTTTCTTCAAAAGCTTTTGATTTTTCATGAACCAGCGTCCGTTTGCCATTACATCATTAAGCTGCCAGTCATCATCAAACAACAAGAGATCAGCATTACTTCCGACAGAGATGCAGCCCTTTGCAGGATATAGTCCCAATACACGGGCCGGATTCGCTGTTGAGAAGGATATGCACTCGGTAATTGAAAAATCCTGATTCCGCATCATTTTCTGTACATTTTGCAGGAGGACAGAAACATCGGAGACACCGATTGCGGTAAGGTTTCCGTATTCATCATAGTCTGACCAGCTCCCCTGTCCGTCAGAGCTTACGGTGATTCTTCCATAATCCTTTGGGTTCGCCTGCTTGATCCAGGAAGCACATCCCTCATGCTCCTCACAGGTTATATCTATGGTACCACCCATATATAAAAGCTGCAGGGCTTTTTGAAACAGCTGTTCATTTCTTGTGACATGGGTCGGGTGAAACATGGTGCAGGGAAGTCCTGTGTTTTTCACGGCTTTCATGACATAGGCAAGGTCGTCAGCTTCATCACCCATATGCAGTGTCATACAACCCGGCTTTCCTGAGAGCATACCGGCTGTCCTGACTTCACTGGCCAGTCTGAGAAATTCCTCAAATGATATATGTGAGCTTCTATGATCACTTAATGCAAGCTTGACACCAAGGATTTCGTCTATAAACAGGATATCTTTTTTTACTGAGCCTGTAATTGTCGTACTCGGATAAGCATAGGAGCCTGTCATGGCGTAGGCGGAGATACCTTCACTTTTAAGAGCCTTGACCTTGGCAATCAAATCCTCAACACTGCGCGTCACACCGTCAGTCCCAAGTAAACCAACCACCGTGGTGATACCTGCCTGTATGAGAGCGGATAACTGGATTTCCGGCGTCCTTGTCGCAAATCCGCCTTCTCCCCCTCCTCCGCTTACATGAACATGACGGTCAATCAGTCCCGGTGTCAGTTGTTTTCCACTGCCGTCAGTGATTTCCATATAGGGAGCCGTTTCTATGTGAGGTGCTATATGGGCAATGTGTCCTTCTGAAATGAGAATATCCTGTATCCCCAGATCCTGTGGCGCAAATATATGTACATGTTTAATCAGTTGCATATCGTTTCCTCCTATAGGGTTCCCAGGCTTTTTAATATATACAGCCACATCGTCAATGTAAATGCACTTCCAAGCGTCGTCATCATGACAACACTGCTGGACAGCGTTCCCTCATGACCCATATTTCGCGCCATGATATAACAGCTTACCGTCGTGGCAGAACCAAGCATGACAAGAATTGCCACCAGCTTATCATTTACAAAACCTAAAGAAACTGCAATCGGTAGAAAAATCGCAACAAATAGAATCAGCTTCATGAAGCTACAGATCAGGGCAGGCTTTCGTTTGGCATAGAGATCGTGAAATTCAAAGGAACCTCCCATCGCCATCAGACCGAGCGGTGTCGCAAGGGCTCCCAGATTATGCAGTGACTTCTGCAGTATGACAGGCTGCGGGATTCGGAGCAGGGACCATAGCATTCCGGCACCAATTCCCAGAATAATCGGATTGCAAAGTATATCTCTACCTGTTTGTAAAATAAGCTCTTTTCGCAATATGCCACGCTTTGGCTTCATGAGCGACAGCACAATGACAGCGATAATATTATATAAAGGAACAGTCGCAACAATCATAAGCGGAGCCATTCCTGAATTTCCATAAATATTTTGAATAAAGGCGATGCCCAGAATTGCGGCACTGCTGCGATAGCTTGCCTGTACAAATTCTCCCTGAATACTTCGATCCTTTAATCGATAGGATACAGCAATCGAAAAGAGTATGGACAGCAGTGTTGCCAGAAAGCAGAAGATGACAAAGGATGTATCCCACGCTTTTCTAAGGTCTGTGGTGCTGATATCCTCAAACAGCAGGACTGGCAATGCTGCAACAAATACAAATTTATTCATTTTTGAAAGGAAGGCTGCATCAAACAGGTGTATTCTTTTAAAGAAGTAACCAAAAATCATTGTTATGAATACCGGAATCGTGGCATTCAGACAAAATATTAAATTTTCCATTATATATCCCTCAGCTTTCTATTATACATCGAAATTTAAAAAAAGGAACGCAAGATTTTATAAGGAGAAGCATTTGGTTTGTGATATACTGAAGGTAAGGATCATGATAAAGTGAACAAATGGAAATGAGGGCTGATTATGTATATGAATGAAGAGCTGATTCAGGAAAAGCTGGAGGAAATGAATGCAACAAAGATTCAGAAGCTGGACTCACAGATGTATCTGGTTAATTTTGATTTGAAGGAGGATATGCGGATATCCTATGTCTTCAATATTACACGGGAAGGGAAGTATTTTCTGCAGAGGATGCGCCCGTATTCCATGGTACATGGCAAGTTCTCCAATGAATATGAGGTGCTGTCCTTCATCAAGCATGATGTTGAGAAGTTCCAAAATGCAGCAAACAGTACCAATTTCATAAAGTTTCTGGAAATTTCCAACAAGGGACTGCAGCTGACGGAGGAAATCGAAAATGCCTTTTTAAATTATAATGTAGACGGAGAAATTCTGGATGAGCTGAATGAAAAAATGGAAGAGGTTTTTGACCAGATTTATCTGCTTTCCGATATTTCAAGAAGAGTGCTGCTGCATGAAGATGAGTAGGGATAAGCTGCATCTGCTGGAGCTATCCGGCTTTGAAAGAGAACAGCTCGCTCGCATACCGGACAGCTATATTGTCACATGTGCTGATAGAACGAGCGTGAGTGCTGCTATGGTAAAAGAAGCAGATGTCATTATTGGCAGAGTGCCGGTCGAGCTTTTAGGCTATGCACGGAAACTGCGGTTGCTGCAGCTGGATTGTGCTGGCAGTGAGCAGTATACAGCAGATGGTTTGCTTGCGAAGGATTGTCAGCTGTGCAATGCCTCCGGTAGCTTTGGACTGGCGATCAGTGAATATCTGATTTGTACAATTTTAATGCTGATGCGGAATATGAATCTGTATATACGCAATCAGGAGCAGGCGTACTGGCATATGGAAGGACCTGTACAGTCGATTTACGGATCTACGGTTTTGATAGCAGGAACCGGTGATCTGGGACAGGAATTTGCGAAAAGAGTGAAAGCAATGGGGGCACATACCATAGGAATTCGCCGGCGGATACAGGAGAGTGTTCCTTATTTTGATGAACTGCATACTATGGAAGAAATGTGCAATCTGCTTCCGCATGCTGATGTGGTGGTACTGGCACTTCCGAGTACAGAAAGGACTCGCGGATGCTTTGGCAGTAAGCAGCTTGCCTGTATGAAAAAAACTGCGATTCTTGCCAATGTAGGAAGAGGGGATGCTTTGAATACAAATGAATTCCTGCAGGCTATACAGCGTAAACAGCTATCTGGTGCTGTTCTTGATGTATGTGACTGCGAGCCTCTTGCAAAGGAGCATCCGCTCTGGAAGCAGCCGAATGTCATCATCACACCTCATATTTCCGGCACCTTCCAGCTGAAGGAATCCTTTTATCGCTTTACAGAAATTGCACTTTATAACCTGCAGGCATTATTGGAAAACAAGGCACTGAAGAATGTCGTTGACCGAAAGCAGGGATACCGTGTGCATACTGTCGATTATAAGGAAAAATAATTCAGCGCTTAAGTTTCGAAGAAGCATTTCTATATTTCGATACACTTGCTGCATGTAAAAAGGGAGAAACAGGTCTATATAAGTTTAGACACAGTTTCATCCCTTTTAGTCGTTAAGAAATGCGTGAGATACGGCTGATCTGTAGGCCTGGCTACAGATAATTAACTGCCAGAATAGCGATACCGAGCACTGTAAGCACAACTCCGGTAGCCCGATTCAGTGTTTTGGCGCTGGCCTTATTGGCAAATCTAGCTGCAATTCTTGCCCAAAGCAGGGTAGAGGCGATGCAGAGAATCAGAGCTGTCATATCCGGCATACCTCCAATGGTAAAGTGACTGACAGCACCGGTAAATGCGGTGAAGGTCATGATAAATACGCTGGTACCAACCGCTGTTTTCAATTCATTGCCAAGTACGCTGGTCAGAATCAGCAGCATCATCATACCGCCGCCTGCTCCGATGAATCCGCAGATAAAGCCGACCATCGCTCCGGACAGCATGGATTGCATAAGTCTTTTTTTCGGATCGGTATGCTCCATACTGCTTTTTGTTGTCATCACCGGACGTACGATGAATTTAATTCCAAGCAGCAGTGTCATAAAGGTGGAGAATCCGCCCATTGCTGTTCCCGGAACCAGACTCGATACATAGCTGCCAACAAGTGTGAAGATAAGTACGAATATCATCATAACAAGACCGTTGCGGATATCCAGATTTCCGTGTCTGCCATATGTATAAGCGGAAACAGCGCTGGCCAGCACATCACTTGCCAGGGCAATTCCCACAGCCATATAGGGTTCCATATGCAGGAACGTAATTAGCATCGGGGATATGACAGCTGCGGCACTCATCCCTGCAAAGCCTGTGCCAAGCCCTGCGCCAATGCCGGCAATGAAGCAGATTACAAAGGTATATAGCATAAACATAACTCCTTTTTTGTTTATAATGTATGAATATTATTATACTCCTGCAAATAAGGGGATGCAAATAATTTTACATCGATTCAAATCTATATGCTACCTTATGATTCGTGCGACTTTTTTGAAAAAGATAAAACCACCCTTTTTATAGAAGGATGGTTTTATCGTGCTTTTGGAAACAGTTTCCTTTATTTTGATGTATTATTTAGTATAGCTTTTATACGATTCTTTAATTCCTCTAAGGTATCACATTCCAAAAGCAGATTGGATACGATATGCAGTTGATCCTCGGTTAATGACTGTAGCCATGCTGTACAGTCTTCCTGAAATTTGGCTTCCATGAGCCTATGTAAGAGTTGTCTCTCTCCTTCAAGCTTACCTTCTGCTTTCCCTTTTATGATACCTTCCTTCATCCCCTCCTCAAAGCTGTCCTCCAAGCCGTAGCGATAACGTGCCTCTCCCATCTGAATCGCCATTGCCGTTGACCACAGCTCGTCATCCTTCTGCATTTCCTCGTACTTGTTCACGAATACCTTCACCAGCCTTTCCTTTGATTCCAGTATATCATTTTTCGCATTGTTTTCAAACAGGAAGCACAGCTGTTCAAAGTCATCCATCTGCTGAATGGCCTTTTTCTTAGCGATTTCATTGATAACGGGCAGATAGATGTAGGTTCTTCTAATCAATGGGTGTTTACTCTCATCTTCCCCCTGCTCATTGCGCATCCGATAGTGATTGATCAGATTTTTATTATTCCATGCGCATTTTTCAATGAAAATAATCTGATATACCGGCTTTAAATCCTTGTACTTTTCACTGCTGTCCAGCTGGTTGTTCAATGCTCTGGCCCCATAAAATTCAAAGCGCATCATTTCCGCTACTCCTGCATAGGTGGTCTGCATTTCCAGATTAAAAAAACGACCTTTCTCATCCTTCACATGGACATCCAAAATAATGCGTTTCTTTCCGATTGTTCCGGGATCCAGATTCGAATTCTGTACAGTGCTTTCCTTTACCTTGATTCCGGTAACACGTTCAATTATGGTGTTGCGGGCGTACACAGAGCCTTCATCCTCACGTGACAGTGTGTACTTGAAGAATACATCATTACAGTAATCCAATACAGTATTTGCTTTCGTATTTTCCATGACGAAAACCTCCTTCTGTAAGCTCATCATCACTTACATATTTCTATACGTTAAGAATGTATGGAATTCCTAAAAAATCCACATATTCTTGATTTTTTTTAATATATTCTCATAATAAGGGTTTTTTCATAGATACCAGGAGAGTCTGTTGTATCTCCGTTACAGCAGAGCCCTGTATACCGCCTGTATCGTTATGTGATGTAAGATTTCATAATCCGCACTTAATTCACTCAGAACTTCCAACAGTAAATTTTGCTGTTGCATCAATGAAGGAATGATATTTATATAGAAAAATACTTGGAATGCGCTTTCATGTGTGTTATACTATGGTTGTTGAGTGGTATAGACCACTGGAAAACGTGATGTTTAAAGGAGATAGGGCATATGGAAGATACAGTAAAGCTGAAATGGTATTTTCGACTGTTTTCAAAACTAGATAATGAAGCATGTAATGTGGACATGACAAATCGTGCAGTAGCATGGGGGATTGACTGGATAGCTGGCTCACTGATTACTGCATTTCCTACTGTCATATTTTATATGGCTTTAACTAAAACACAGGAGGTCAACCAAAATCTGCTTGCATTTGATCAGCCTTATGGCTGGGTGGCAGGTATACTCAGCCTGCTGTTCTGCATCGCATATTATGTGATTTATCCTTATCGTCATAACGGTCAGACATGTGGAAAGAAATTCATGGACATGAAAATCGTTAAGCGGGATGGAAGTGATATTGATTTGAAATCATTATGTAAACGGCAAATTTTAGGTTGTATAATTCTGGAAGGCTGTCTGATTCCCGGGGGCAGCTACGTTTGTCAGCTGTTATCATTGGCAGCGGGATATGATCTGACGCTGGTTCTTGGTGTAGCAAGTGGTGTCATCTGCTTGTTGTCTATCTATATCGCAATGAAAAAGAAATCCAGAAGAATGATTCATGACTACCTGGCAGATACAAAGGTAGTCGCGATTGAGAAATAATGAAAGTTATTTATAAGCAGACTTCCATGAGGTCTGTTTTTTTATTTGTCAAGGCAAGGAATAAATTCATATATGAAGCATCTTTGGCAAAGCGTATGAAGTTCATGGTGAAGTTATTTAAATAACAACGAAATTTGACCAGCTAGCCAGTATGAATGAAGAGATATAAAAAGCTGCATAATCCGTATAATATGCCGGCATTCCGGATTCTTTTAAAAAGAGAGATTAAGTTACCATACTGTTCCCGGAATTATGCACTTACTATATTAAAAGTGTAAATTGACACGCTAAGGTTAACTGGCTCCCATGAAAAATATGGAAGAAGCGATGCATGGCTATCATCAGCTTTCTTTGATATACTTTGTGCATGAGAGAATTGTATTTTCTGAGAAGTGTAGAGCTGTCATAGATTGGAATAGTGTTTAAAATCGGGCAAGAAGTGTGTAAAACATTATGTATTTGAATAATTCTAATTTCTGTATGGCAATTCTTTTGGAAATTTAATTTTTTTAGCATCTCAGAGAATAAAATAAAGGTGCATAAGACCTAGGACCTTATGAGGAGGAAACACAGTATATGTATAGTGGAACAAAGAAATTAATTCTGGACTATCTGATGGATGAAACTGCATATCTAAAAAGAAAAAACAGGCATCATTATTCTTCCGCATATATTGCAGATAAGTTCGTGATCAGCCGGAGTCTGTCGAGTCATTACTTAAACGATTTGTACAAAGAAGGGGAATTGATTAAGGTAAATGAAAGACCGGTACTGTATTTGCATAAGGATATATTACGTAGCCGCATTCGCGGAAAATCACTGCGAAGTGAATATGATACCGTTGAAGATCTGGAAGAGCTGCTGCATATGGGTGTTTCAAAATTTACAAATGTGATAGGGAGTGATTACAGCTTAAGAAGTAGTATCGAAAATATTAAAAAGGCACTGCACTATCCACCACACGGACTTCCAATTGTACTTTGCGGAAAGCCGGGTTCTGGAAAACGGTTTCTGAGCAGACAGATATATGCATACTGTCAGGCAGAACAGCTGATCAGTGAAAATGCAGAATATACCTACATATCCTGTGATACCATCGAGGAGCCTGAGCTCTTTACATTGCTGTTTGGAAAGAATGATGAAAAGAGCAATGAAACAGGGATATTAAAGAATTCGAAGTATGAGTATATTGTATTTAACAGCTTTCGAAATGCAGGAAAAAACATTCAGAATGCACTGGCAGACTATATAGATGAGGGTGCGGCACTGAATGAGCCGAAGGCAAAGCTGATCTTTCTTTGTAATCAGCAGCTTGAAATGACGTTTACACCGCAGTTGCTGGGACGCCTTTTGACGATTGTAACGATACCATCACTGAAAGAGCGGACAATCTATGAAAAGGAATCACTGATTCTGCATTTCATACGGGAAGAATCAAAGAAGGTTCAAAAGGGCTTGAAGGTTACAGATTACTTCATGGAGCTGATGATTGCACAGGATTTTGAAGACAGCATAGAACAACTGCAAAGTGCGATTGTGCGATCCTTCTTCCATGCTTATGAGAAAAAGGAAGAGCATATCTGTCTGGATGTATCCTGTATTCCAAGTGAATTGAAATACAGGGTGAGCGTTTATGATAAGGAGCATGCCTATCTTCTGGAGGAATATCAGCTGATATACCATGGAATCACAAAGGAGCTGTTTTATGATATCCTGCGGTATGCCGAGGAATATTATTATGATACGGCATCAAAATCCGGGAAGAGGCTGTATGCGGCGGTCGAAAAGTTTAATGATCATATTATTTTCCGCCTGCCAAAGTTCCAGAAGAGCTTGGAGCAGTATAAAGCAATCATCCAAAGTGTCACCGATATCTGTCACTCACGCTCAAATATTTCCTTCAGCAACAATATGCAGAATCTGATGGTATTTTCTTTATATTGCCAGTCGATTGAATATCAGATATTCTATGAATTTATGGAGCGGTATGAGGAAAGAATCAAAACACTGCTCACAATGCTGTATGATGTTGAATCAAAGGAATATCAGGTTTACAGCGAAGTGGAATTTTTGCTGCATAAGACATTTTCCATAGAAACCAATGCCTTCCTGAAGCTGCTTATGATTCTGAATTTAAAGTACGATCAAACAGCATTTGACAATGATTATGCAGTAGGCTTAATCATCTGTCATGGTTATTCAACTGCTTCCAGTATTGCGAATGCCGCAAATGCATTGCTGGCAGAGCAGGTCTATGTGGCATTTGATATGCCTCTGGATGTACAGGTGGATGAAATCGTAAAGAAAATTGATACCTATTTGAATGAAAAACAGTTTTTGGATAATGCGTTGATTCTGGTGGATATGGGATCTCTGGAGCTGATAGGCAATAAAATCAGAAATCGTTATGATATCAATATCGGTATCATAAACAATACGACGACCTCTATGGCTCTGCATATCGGATATGGTATCCTTCAGAAAAGAAATATTCAGGAAATCCTGCAGGAAGCTAGTAAACAAACGGTTTGTACGTATAACTTTATTCAAAAAAAGGCGAAGAAAAAAGCAATTATCTTTACAAGCGAAAGCGGAATGTCTACTGCTGAGAAGATAAAAGCTCTGTTCCAGGACAGTATTCCCAAAACGATACCGATCCAGCTGATATCATATGATTATTATCAGATTCTGAATGAACAGACGCAGGAGGAAATAACGGGCTCCTATGATGTTCTGTTTGTCGCAGGAACAATGGATCCAAAGCTTGCGGGATCTGATTTCATCGATTTGGGAGATATTATCAATCTGCGTGCAATACGCCGTATCAATGATATATTCAGAAATTATATGGGAGATGATGAAATACAGCAGTTTAACGATGATCTACTAAAGAATTTTTCATTGATCAATGTCATTGAATCTTTAACCATTCTAAATCCAAGGGCCTTGCTGGATATCGTTGAAAAATCAATACATCTGCTTGAGCGTGAGCAGTCTTCGAAAATCGATCCGAAAATTCTGATAGGTCTGTACGTGCATATCTGCTGCTTTGTAGAGCGCATGGTAAAACGCATACCGGTGAAAACGTATCCCGATTTGCAGAAATTCGAGGTTGAACAAAAGGATTTCATACATCATATGAGAATAGCATTTCAGGAGCTTTCACAGCATTATGGAATAGAGATTCCCTGCAGTGAGATAGCATATATCTATGATTATATGCACATTCTGAATGGAAATGATAAAGAGGTTTATAGTGATGAATAGGAAAGGAGAATGAAATATGGCAATCGTTTTAACAAGAATCGATAATCGCCTACTGCATGGTGTGGTAGCGACGCAATGGGCACCGTCAACCGGCTGTACCCGCTTAATGGTCATTGACAATGAAGTGGCAGATGATCCGCAGAAAAAGGAAACCATGAAATTCGGGCGGCCCAGTGGCGTAAATTTGTCCATTATCAATGAGGAGACAGCTCTTACAAATTTTAAAAACCATAAATATGACACACAGAAGGTGTTTATTGTGACGAAGCATCCGGACATTCTGTTGAAAATCGCAGCTGTTGAGCCGTTGAAAAAAGTTAATATCGGGGGGACTGTGAGAATTGAAAACGGTTTTGAGCTGTCAAACCGTGCGATGGCAGATGAAAAGGATATCATCGCATATAAGGAATTGACGAAACTAGGCGCAAAAGTCGAGATACAGTATGTGCCGAGTGATAAGGCGACACCGTTTGAAGCTATTGTTAAATAGGAAAGGAGATTGATCTAGTCCTAGATCAAATATACATATGAATGCTATACAAATAATTTTAATTACATTGCTGGCCGCTTTGAAAAAGGTTGACCAGAAGGGGCCGCAGATTTTTATTTACAACACTGTATTCTGGGGGTTTTTAGCCGGTGCTATTATGGGGGATATCATGACAGGGATGGCAATTGGTGCCACCTTTCAGCTGATGTCGCTGGGAGTTGCGGCAATCGGTGGAACATCAGTTCCGGATTATCAGATTGGAGCCATCATTTCTATTGCGATAGCAGTCAGTACCGGACAGGGAATTGAGGCAGGAATCGCAGTTGGTCTTCCTGTAGCTATGCTTGCTGTACAGTTGGATGTACTTGGGAATATCGCACATGGTATCTTCGTGCGCAAGGCTCAGACATATGCGACGGAAAGGAAATGGAATTCCTTCAATATGATGTATATTATCTGTATCATCATAACCGCATTAACGACTGGATTACCTACCTTTCTTGCTGTAGCATTTGGTGATGTGCTTGTCACCACGATTATAGATGCCATGCCGGTCTGGTTCACCTCCGGTTTATCACTTGCCGGTAAAATATTACCGGTTGTAGGATTTGCTGTTTTGCTGAAATATATGCCAGTTAAACAGAATATCGAATATCTGCTGATTGGGTTTGTATTTGCGGCATATTTAAATGTTCCTGTTTTGGGAGTGGCAATTGTTGGAGCTGCATTAGGTTTCAAGCTGTATAAGGATCAGAATCGATCTTTGGAAATGGCGGTATCTGCAGGAGGTGAACAGTATGATGACGAATAATGAAAAGAAAGCGATTTTATCAAACAAGGATTTAAATCAGGTAGGAATAAGATGGTTCATGTCCATTGAAACTTTCAATTACGAAACCCAGCTTGCCGGTTCCTATGCTTTTGCTGTAATGCCAGCACTTCGTAAAATTTATAAGGATGATAGCGAATTGACGGAAGCGATGGATAACCATTTTAAATATTTCAATTGTATGCCTTGGCTGACAAATTTGATTCTGGGGGCTACTCTAGCATTAGAGGATAATCAGGGTATACAGGCTAAGGATGCTGTTCAGGACCTTAAGGTATCTTTGATGGGACCGCTTTCCGGTATTGGTGACAGTATCTTCTTTATTCTGATACCAACAATTTTGGGTTCGATTACAGCATATATGGCACAGGATGGAAATCCTTTGGGCATGATTGTATGGTGTATATATGGTATCGTAATCGGTTTTATCAGGATTAAGTCTGTATCCTGGGGATATAAGGGCGGACTAAAGCTTGTGAATGAGCTTGGCAAAAAGTTGTCTGTTTTTACGAATTCAATATCAGCAATGGGATTAACTGTTGTCGGTGCTTTAATACCATCCCTTGTGAAAGTGACAACACCTCTTGTATTTAAAATGGGCGAGGTAACACAAGAGGTTCAAACAATTCTGGACACCATTATGCCTGCGATGATACCTGCAATATTCACATTCATCTCCTATAAGCTGTTGGGAAGAAATGTAAAAATATCATGGCTTATCCTGATTATCATCGTATTTTCCTGGATTTGTGCAGCTTTTGGAATTCTGGCTTGATTTATGCTTGTATCAACCACTGCAATTGATATAACACCGCATTGTCCCGTAAAGCTGTGCGGTTATATCAATGACATAAGACTTGCCCAGAGAACACAGACCGCTCATGCTCCAATTTATGCAATAGCACTGCGTCTTGTCCTTGAAAACAGTCAGCTACTGATTTTGACAATGGATATCCTTAGTATTATGAAAAACAGAGCTGAGCAAATAAAGGATAGTATAACACAGGCATATTCCATAAAAAAAGAAGAAATATTCATCCATGCAATTCATACACATGCCGGACCAAGTGGATTCAGTGCAGATGCTATGGGGAAAGAATATGAGGATAATGTTACATATAGAGAGGATGTGATATCCAGAATATGTACAGGATTGAAACCTGTTTTTGCAAAAGCTGAAGAAGCTCGTGCATTTATGGGGAAAACAGAAATTCATGGCTTTTATGATAATCGAAATGACAGGAACAGATATTATGATGCAGATGCATACAGGCTTCAGTTTCGAAGCGATGATCAGCTGATTGCTGAGCTTGTGAATATTAATGTTCATTCTACTGTACTTGGTCCTACTAATATGGAGATATCCTATGATCTTATCGGTACGATACGTGAGGAATTGCATAAAAGAGAGAATATATATCCTTTACTCTGTATCGGTACCTCGGCAGATATCAGCAATCGCCATTACCGCGAGGGTGATGATTTTAAAGAGCTTAATCGTACTGCGAAAGGAATCACCAATCAATTGCTGGAAATACAAAATTTTACTGAGATTGATATGCACACACTTAAGCTGGATACCTTTTCCTATACCGTTTCCTACGACAATACTTTGCTGTTTTCCGGTTATCAGAAGGAACTGGAAGAAATACAAAAAAATCTGGAGGCGGAAACGGATAAAACAAAAAGAAAGCTGCTTCTTTCATCCAAAGACAAATTCGAAAGCAAGCTGCTTATTCATAAGGTACATAAGGAACTGAAGCTGTCACTGTTGCGCTTTCCAGAACTCTTGTTGGTAACCTTTCCGGGAGAACTAACATCCGTGTTTGGTAAATATATAAAAGAACAAGCAAAAACTCCCTTTACCTGTATAATGACCTGTACCAATGATCATCATGGTTATTTTATTGAGCAGGATCAATATGGAAGGTGTTATGAAGCAACTGCTACTTTAATTCCAAAGGGAGAGACAGAAAAAATGATAAAAAAACTGGGGGAACTATTATGAGACGACTTGTTATCGCATCACATGAACGTATGGCGGAAGGTGTAAAAAATACACTGGATTTCATAACAAATAGCAGTTTCTCCGTATATGCTGTAAATGCATATACTACACAGATACCGTTGGAGAACCAGCTACAATCTGTTTTTGAAGAATTTGAAACAGAGGATGAAATTGTAATTCTCACAGATATGTTAACCGGGAGTGTAAATCAGGCATGTATTCCCTATCGTAATGATCATGTATTCCTTATAACAGGTTTCAACATACCGGCAGCTCTTGAAATACTATTGTATCCGCAGGATAAAAAACTGAGTGAGAAAGAGCTCCGGCGTATTGTGGAAACAGCAAGAGCACAGCTGCAGTTGGTTGTGAGTACAGAGGAACTGGAAGACGAATAAACATGGAGCTTTCTATCCTAATTATGAAGCAGCTGCTTGTTATGTTTTCACTGTCAGGTATTGGATTCTTGCTGGCAAAGTTGAAGCTTATTAGCAATGAGGGCTGTAAAGAGCTCGTAAATCTTCTGCTGTATGCGGTCATACCACTGACTGTACTTAACTCCTTTCTGGTCGAAAAGACACCGGAAAAAACACAGCTTCTTTTATATTCACTGTTGCTGAGTCTTGCAGTTTTCGCTGTTTCTATGCTGTTATCCTACATTATATATGGGAAAAGAAAAAGAGTTGAAAATTTCTCAGCAGCATTCAGTAATGCAGGCTTCATTGGTATTCCACTGGTACAAGCAACTGTTGGACCACACGCAGTATTTTATATTGCAGGCTTTGTAGCCTTTCTGAATATATTCCAATGGATTTATGGTGCTTATGTTATGGGAGCGGAACGAAGGATGATTTCTTTTCAGGTAATTGCTAAAAATGCTGTTCTGTTATCCTTTATAACAGGCTTTACTCTATATTTATGCGACTTGGGTAATATCCTTTTTATAAAGGATATAGCAAATACCGTAGCAAATATGAACTCACCGCTGGCGATGATCATAATCGGTGTTTATATGTCGCAGATTTCTTTTATGAGAATGTTACAAAGAGAAAGCAGTTATATCTGCAGCCTGTGTCGCCTTTTCGTGATTCCATTGGCCTCTCTTGGCTTACTTGCTGTGATTCCCTTAGATTGTTGTGAGGTGAAAGTAGCGATATGTATTGTACTTTCTGCACCTGTGGGTGCTAATGTAGCTATGTTTGCTCAGAAATTTCATCAGGATTATACATATGCAGTAGAAATAGTAATATTATCAACACTGATGTCTGTTGTAACACTTCCAATGATTGTTTATGCCGCACAGATTGTTTTATAAATATACATTTTGCATAAAAAATCCCTGTCTGGGATTTTTTTAGGTTCTTTCATACTTAGATTTACCCACAATCGAGAAAGACCCTTTTTTTTATCTATTACTTGTCTATTTATCTCTTGTCCTCGTTCATTGCATAATCTGAACCTTGTATGCTTACCAGAGGTTCGTATAATATGAACGGCTGTTGACTTTGACTTTACGTTACTTCTGTATACAGTAAGCGCGTATTGCTTCCGGATTCCTTTTTCAATTTTAAAGGTGATAGATGCATATCAAATACGTGCAAGGATATATTCATCATAATGAAAAGCAGTCTTAGGATTGCCGAAATTCATATAAGCAATAAAATTTTTTAATATTATAGACGGATATAGAACAATAATTATTAAAATTGAAAAATTTGATTACAAAATTATTGACTATAACAATTTATGGCGTTATGATATAGTTGTAAAAGGAGGCTACAAACATGAAAATTGTCGTATGTAAGGATTATGATGATGTCAGTAGAGTTATGGCAGAAAAGGTGGTCGAACAAATTCGTAAAAAACCTAATTTGGTATTCTGTCTGCCTGCGGGGAACTCTCCTATCGGGATGTACAAATATCTTGTTCAGATGTACAAAGAGGGAAAGGCTGATTTCTCACAGCTGAGAACATTTGATATGGACGAATATGCAGGGCTGACTCCGGACGATTCACACAGCTTTATTTATTTTATGCATCAGCACTTTCTGGATCATGTCAATATCAATATGGATAATGTACGTTATCCGAAAGCAGATGCAGCAGATCTGGATGCGGAGTGTAAACAGTATGCGCAGGAAATCATTGATGCGGGCGGTCTGGATATTGCAATCACCAGCATTGGCGATGATGGGCATATTGCATTCAATGAACCGGGAGAGTATTTACTGCCACGCACACATGTCGTTAAAATGGATGAGGCAACCAGACAGCAGAATGCAAAAGCATTTGCTGACTGTGCAGGAGGTGTTCCGGAATATGCGATTACAACCGGTATGGAAGAACATATGAAAGCCAAAAAATATTATGTCGTTTGTTCTGGCACCCACAAAGGAAAGCTATTGCATAAGCTGTTCGAAAATGAAAAGCTGGATCCTAAATTTCCTGTTTCCTGGCTACGTATGCACCCGGATGTTGAATTTATCATAGATGAGGCAACTGCTGCAGAAATTCAGGAGGATGCACTGGAGTATTACAGAGAGAAATAAACATAACGGCTCATTTGATTCTCACATCAAATGGGCATTTTATGAAGCCTTTGGTTAAATACCGTTTAGAAAATAAATCAGATGATTTCAAAGGAGAAGGAAAGATATGAAGCTGCAAATTGCAACTGATATTGCAAATACCGAGACAGTATTCAGCATAGCGGATGCAGTCCATGATGTTATTGACATACTTGAGGTTGGAACACCGGTAATCACGAAGGAAGGACTAGTACCTGTATACCATGTAAAACTAAGATATCCGAATCTGTGTGTGTTTGCCGATACAAATATCATTGATGGCGAAGCTATGGAATGTGAGGATGCCTGTAAAGCTCATGCGGATATCGTAATGTAAGGGCAATGGCAGATAATGCAACAATGAAAGAGGATGTTGATACAGAGAACCACTACAAGTCGTTAATTTTATTTGGATGATAGACGGTTTACAGATGCTATACATAGGGAATAAATTCTGGCTTATGTGCTTGTATGATTTTTTTAATGATAATATTCCATTTCCATATGAAAAAGCGGTCTCTTGATAGAGACCGTTTTCGTGCAATATTGTAGTTGCATTATATTGGTTATGAATTGGTATCCTATAGAAATTCAGGTAAAAGATGATCATGTAAAATATAATATTTCCTGGGAGAATCAGAATCATCGCTCAATAGGGGGTATCCTGTTTTATTGTCCCATAAGAAAGTTTTATCCTATATTTCTAAAAGCGACATTATTTAAACCATCTAAGTATGCTGACACAGGATGGGAAAACAAAGATTTTCAAATATTACTAGCATCCTTACAAATTCCGCGATTTCCTTTTATCCTCATACATAGCTTGATCTGCCATGACCAACAGCTCCTGAATTCCCTTATTCCGGGATGTATTGCTGGAAAATCCCTTTGCTATTGATAAAGGAAGCTCAGCCGTTTGATTATATTCTTTCAGTCTTTGGTCCAGCAGGCTGAACATTGCCTGCGCGGACATATAATTTTTCTCGCTGAGAACTACAAATTCATCCCCACCTACCCGATATATTTGACCGATATCCGTAAACACGGTATTCAGGAGGTCGGCAGCACTGCGTATAATGGTATCTCCGGCATGATGACCGTAGGTATCATTGGTATGCTTTAGATTATTGATATCAAACATAAAGACCGTCAGAGGAGCATCTGGTTTTAGCTTTTCCATTTCCTGACAGCGCTGTTCGTATGCAGAGCGATTCCGTGCTTTTGTCATGGTATCCGTATAGGCAAGCTGGCGGTAAAACTGAATCTGTTCCTGCTCCTGAGACAGCAGATAAACCTTATGAAAGGAAAAGCAGCTCAGCATGACGATAAACAATAATAATCCGATACGGAAGTATATATTATAGTCACTCATTGGATGCAGATAAAAGGCAGTCAGCGCCGCTGTGGAGAACAGGGCAAGGATAAAGAAGGCAAGCAGTATATTGCGGGAATAATCCGTCTTATACAGGCGAACCTCACGAATCAATGCAAACAGCAAGGCGGCAATACTAACCATCATCAACAGATGGGTAAATGGCAGCATCTGTACAAAATCCAGGATGCCTGCCTGATAAAGAATACACTGGACAATGGTATTTCCCAACAGTAAAAGCTGAAGCAGGGTCAGGGAACGGCACCGCAGCTTTAATGCGTCATTTATAAAGACCAGAAGCGGGATTGGCATAAGCATAAAGCTGCAGAAGGATAATAAAACGATACGCAGACTGCCGCTCACATACAGCTGTAATATAGGAGAATCTGTAAGCAGCCACAGTGCTGTGAGGAAAATGAAGCTCATAAGCGCATATAGCGATGTTTTAGACAACCAGAAGCTGCGGTTCTTCAGCCATATAATCAAAAAAACAAGAATGATGTCAAGCAGTAGCAGCAGGATTACTGTGATAATAATTCCGGCATTCTCCTGTAAAATATAAAAAGCAAAAGAGGATGCGGAAACCAGCATTGGATATTCTATATCAGAGGAAACATTTGAGTAATTGTTTTTGAATTTCAGAAGCAGCTCTTTGCCACTGTCTTCTGATGTAACCGGCATACGCACATATACATTACCTAATAATGTAGAATCATCGCGATGATAGCCGTAATCCAGGCGGACTTCGTTATCGATACAAATCTGTACACCGCGGTAGTTGTTTCTGATCACAAGCATGGTATCCTTCGCTATCTGTGGCAGTGTCCTTTTTCTACTGAAGGTTTTATCACGTATATCTGTCTTTGCCTCAGCCTGAGCGGCTCCATCCTTCCAGCCGTTCTTTAATACCTCAATATCATTGGATTTCGGTGGTATAACAGCTGCCGGCGGTGTCTTTTGCGGAAAAATAACAGATACTACAAGACATAAGCCAATAATCCACAGGCATATGTAAAGAAGCAGCATTTTCTTTCTTGTCATCCTTCCACATCCTTTCTATCCTGATAATTTTAACATACTTTTCATGCACATTATATTTTTTGTTAAATTATCACATAAAAAACTGTTTCACATTGACACCGATTGTTAACTGTGGTAAACTTTTATCCGATAAGTTATCTTAAACTAACTAGGAGGTACTATGATTGACAAACGACTTTTAAAAGAGATGCCGGAAACAAAGCCATATATCATGAAGCAGGTAGCGATGCAGTGGTTCTCTCTGCTATGCAATATTGTCTTTGTGGCACTGCTGGCAAATGTACTTTCACACATATTTTATAAAACCGTCAATGAACAGCTTCTGCTTCTGACAACGTGCGGAGTCATTTTGTGCATTGCACTAAGAGCAGTCTGTGTCCGAAAAGCGAGCTTATATTCCCATGAAGCTTCCTGTCATGTGCGTGAGCAGCTTCGCATGCGGTTGTTCAAAAAGCTGCTGGAAATGAAAAGCGGCTATACCGAAAGCGCACCGACAAGCGAGCTGGTGCAGCTGAGCGTAGAAGGCATTGACCAGCTGGAGATTTACTTCGGCCGATATCTTCCCCAGTTTTTCTACAGTATGCTTGCCCCGGTTACACTATTCCTGATTCTTGTGTGGATGGATGTAAAAAGTGCACTTGTACTCTTACTCTGTGTACCACTCATTCCAATGTCTATTATCGCAGTACAGAAATTCGCAAAGAAGCTGCTATCCAAATACTGGAGCAGCTATACGACGCTGGGAGACAGCTTTCTGGAAAATCTGCAGGGTCTTACCACGCTGAAAATATATCAGGCGGATGAATGGAAGCAGCAGGAGATGAATAGGGAAGCGGAAAATTTCCGTAAAATTACGATGAAGGTACTGACTATGCAGTTAAATTCTGTCAGTGTCATGGATCTGATTGCATATGGCGGTGCTGCTCTGGGCAGCATTGTCGCAATTCTTGGTTTTCAAAACGGCAGTCTGTCATTATTTCAGGTGATTTGTATTGTATTGCTATCCTCAGAGTTCTTTATACCGCTGCGTCTGCTGGGCTCCTTCTTTCACATTGCAATGAATGGAATAGCGGCCAGTGATAAAATATTCCGTATTCTGGACAAACCGCAGAAGCAGGCAGAACAAAAGCAATGGAAAGCAGAGACAGTGGATATTCAGCTGCGTGATTTGAGCTTTTCCTATGATGAACAGCGCACTATCCTGAAGCATGTCTATATGCAGCTTAAGCCTGGTCAGTTTACTGCTATCGTTGGAGAAAGCGGTTCGGGCAAGAGTACGATCGCCAGGCTGATAGCGGGCATTATCAAGGATTACCACGGGCAGCTGCTGATTGCGGATACACAGCGAAGAGACATTGATGATGATGCCTTTTATCAATCCTTTCTGTATGTCAGTCATCAGCCGTTTATCTTCAAGGGCAGTGTTCGTGAAAATCTGGCAATTGCAAAGGACTCTCTAAGTGAGGAAGCAATGCTGGAGGCACTACGTAAGGTAGCATTGCTTGATTTCGTCATGGAACAGGGCGGATTGGATATGGAACTGCAGGAACAGGGTAATAATTTATCGGGCGGACAGAAACAGCGTTTATCCATTGCAAGGGCATTGCTGGCACAGCGGGATGTTTATATCTTTGATGAGGCCGCAAGCAATATCGATGCAGAGAGTGAGGACGCTATTGTTTCCGTTATTCATAAGCTGGCAGAAACAAAAACGGTAATCATGATTACGCACCGGTTAAAAAGCATAAAAGACTGTGATCAGATCTATGTGATTGACCAGGGTACCTGTCAGGAACACGGAAGACATGAGGAACTGCTGCGTTTGCGGGGAACCTATGCAAGGATGTATGAAAAACAGCAGGAGCTGGAAGCTATGGAAGGAGCTGAACAGTATGCATAAAACAGGAAATATTCGATTGATGGCACGTATGAGTCTGCTTGTAAAACCGCTTGCCCCCCATATGCTGCTGGCTGTGTTTCTTGGTGTAGCCGGTTTTCTGTGTGCGATTTACATTCCGTATTTCAGTGCACTTCTCATCAGCCATATTGCCATACAGGCAGCGGATTTCCCAATTGGCGTGTTCTTTGTCATTATGCTGGTGCTGGCACTTCTTCGCGGTATTTTACATTATGGGGAACAGGCCTGCAACCACTATATTGCATTTAAGCTGCTTGCCATTCTGCGGGATAGGGTATTCACCGTTCTGCGCCGCCTTGCTCCGGCGCGGCTGGAGGGGCAGGATAAGGGAAATCTGATTTATCTGATCACCAGTGATATTGAAGCACTGGAGGTGTTTTATGCACATACGATTTCTCCTGTGCTGATTGCAGTTGTCACATCCGGCATACTGCTGATACAGTTTGCGAAAATGCACATCCTGTTCTTTATGATAGCATTGCTCGGATATCTGTTCTGTGGCGTCCTGCTGCCTCTTATCATAACAAAGCTGGGAACGCAGGAGGGCTGTCAATCCCGGGAGGGGTTTGGAAGATTGAGCAGCTATGTGCTGGAATCTCTGCGCGGAATGCAGGATGTGCTGCAATATCGTATCGGAAGTCAACGTATGGAGGAAATGCAGAGAAAAAGTGAAGAGCTGCACGATACAGCAAAGCGTCTGAAGCTGCACGAAGGGACCTCTTCGATACTCGGAAATGCAGTTGTTACGTTATTTACCCTTCTTATGCTGCTGGGCGGCTGTCTGCTGTATCTGCAGGGGACGGTAAGCTTTACAACGGTGTTGATGAGTACCGTGCTGATGGTATCCAGCTTTGGGCCGGTTCTGGCGCTTGCCAGTCTTTCCAATAATCTACTCATTACCATGGCAAGTGCGAGACGTGTGTTGCAGCTGCTGGATGAAAAAGAAGAGGTTGAAGAAATCAGCGGAAAAAAACAGGCAGTCAGCGGGGATATTAAAGTGGAGAATCTGAGCTTTTCCTATGAGAAGGAAGAGGTGCTGCGCAATGTGCAGGCAACCTTCAAAAAGGGAAAGATTACCGGAATTCACGGAAAAAGCGGTTCCGGGAAATCAACACTGCTGAAGCTGATCATGCGATTCTGGAATGTATCACAGGGCAGTATTTCTGTGCACGGCGTTGATTTAAAGGATATCAATACCTCGGATCTGCGTAATATGCAGAGCCTGGTAACACAGGAAACGGTTCTGTTTCATGATACTATTTTCAATAATATTCGAATTGCAAAGCTGGATGCCTCTGTCGATGAGATTGAAGAAGCCTGCCGCAAAGCGGGAATTCATGAGTTTATCATGTCACTGCCAAAGGATTATGCGACACCGGTTGCAGAGCTTGGTGATTCTCTTTCCGGAGGAGAGCGTCAAAGGATTGGCTTGGCCAGAGCATTTCTACATGATTGTGACTGTATCCTTTTGGATGAACCAACCAGTAATCTGGATGCGTTGAACGAAGCAGTTATTCTGAAAAGCATTCAGGCACAGAAGGATAAAACGATTCTTCTGGTATCGCACAGACCAACTACCATGCGCATTGCGGATACGGTGCTTTCTGTGGAATCCGGGAGAGTCAGCTGATGGAAGCCGCAGCCAAGCGCGAAAAGGAAAAGCAGGTCATACAGGAAATGATATCCCTGTACTGCCGGAAACAGCATCATGGTCAAAGCCTCTGTAAGGAATGTCAAACGCTTTGCAGGTATGCACATCAGCGCATAGACTGCTGTCCGTTTATGGAAAGCAAGACCTTCTGCAGCAACTGCAGCGTGCATTGCTATCAAAAGGAACAGCGTGAACAAATCCGCAGGGTCATGCGCTTTAGCGGACCAAGGATGCTTCTTCACAGACCGCTCATGGTCATTCAGCATATGTGGCTGTCACGAAAGGAGAGACATACATGAAACCTGTTTATTTTATCATCGGTATCGTATCTATGCTGCTGGGAGCCGTCGGTGTTGTGCTTCCTGTTCTGCCTACGACACCGTTTCTGCTTCTTTCCGCCTGGTGCTTTGCGAAAAGCTCCCGGCGCTTTCACTGCTGGTTTATCTCAACAGCACTTTATAAAAATCATCTGGATTCCTTTGTACAGCACCGCTCCATGACATGGAGAACCAAGCTTTCCCTACTGGCAGTTGCCAGTACTATGCTGTTATTTGCCATGTATTTTATGAGTAACCTGTGGCTGCGTCTGTTTTTGCTTGCACTCATGATCTTTAAGTATTACTATTTCCTCTTTCGCATTAAAACGATACGGGAATAAGATTTCATTAAAGCATTGTATGTATCAGATAAAAAGGTATGCACGCGCATACCTTTTGTTAGTTGGTAACGTAAAGGGTCAACGGCCCTTATGCTTTGCCTTTTTCTTCATCTGCCGCAGACGAAACGCTTCCTTCTGTCCTTCTCTGTTCTCCTTTCGTCTTTCAGCTTTCAGCTCTGCGCGTTCCTCCTACTGCTGTTTTACTGCAAGCTGTGATTTTGTAAGGGAAAGCCCTGTATCCTGTGCCTTGCGGGCTTCACGCTGCATGCGTTTGGGATTTCGATGGCTTGCCTTTGAGCGCACGGTTTCCACAGGAGCCTGAAAACTGATGGAATACCAGCAGCCTTTCAGCTCATATACCACCTGTTCACTGGGTTCACTTCCAAGTACGATTCGCTTCAAATACAGCAGCTGCTGTTCACGGTATTCAAACAAGCCAATCCAGAAAGGGTCTTCAAAGAAGACAGTAAAGCTTAGCGAAGTCTGATTCATAATGCTTCCTCCTTATATACTTCATAAGGAAACGGACAACCAAGGAGGCAGGTTACTGACAATTCTCATTGCGTCTGGACTACCAACCAGACTGTGTTTTTATTCCGTTATTATACTATCAGGAGTGAACGCAATCGTCAACAGATTATCCGTGCTGTATAGTTTTAAAGTAGTATAGTTCAAGAATCTTTTCCTGCAGGCCTTCTAAGAAATCACCATATATAGGCAGGTTCTTCATTTACCAGGATGGCACGTACCAGCTCCTGAGCAGTAAACTGCTTCAACCCCCTGTGTACCTCATCCTGAACAGGCGGATATGGATCAATGATGTAGTAGGACGTAATCTGATCCTTATTTTTTTCATAACCGATCACTATCACCATATGGTTTGCATGTGCAAGTGCAGGATACAAAGCATTTAAATCAACTGCGGCAAAAACTGGATATCCGTCATCTATATTTGTACACAGCGGCGTGAAAATGTATCGGAAGCATCCTGCGTGTGGTCGTCTGGCGACAGTGTCTGTACATGATAGCCTGGCTCATCAGCTGAGGGTATGCTAGTGCCGGGAAACAGGTAGCTGTTTAAGACTCTTGCCATATCCACATATTCCGTTCCGGTTACAGGATCTGTATGAAGCTGCTGTGCCAGGTGCTGCTGGGTGCTTTCTATAGCGTGATAGCGAAGTGCCATCTGTATACAGGCCGGTACACAGTAATATGAAGTTTCCTGCATACTCTGAACAATAGGAAGCTTATTCTGTTTATGTTCATCATCCGTTTCGCTCTGTTCACGTTTCTCAGGCATGTTCTCCGTATCACTTTCCATAAGAGAACCTTCCTTTTGTCTGTCAGCAGCTGCAAAAGCGCCGTTCCTGTCAAAATGCTGTGCAGATAGGCCGGTGGAACTCGTTCCGTAAACCGGTATCTGTGTGCACGCTGTGCGCATAATGTATGCAAATAGAAAAACAATGATACTAGTTAACAGAATAAGGATACTGCTGTAGGTTCGTTTCATACAGGTACGTTCTCCTTTCATTATCTATACGAGGCAGAGATAGTATATATTTCATTTCACTGCAATAAAGAAATCAGAACCTAAAAAAATCAAGAATATGTGGATTTTTTAGGAATTTCATACGTTCTTAACGTATAGAAGTATGTAAGTGATGATGAGCTTACAGAAGGAGGTTTTCGTCATGGAAAATACGAAAACAAATACTGTATTGGATTACTGCAATGATGTATTCTTCAAGTACGCCCTTTCCCGTGAGGATGAAGGCTCTGTGTACGCCCGCAACACCATTATTGAACGTGTTACCGGAATCAAGGTAAAGGAAAGCACCGTCCTCAATCCGAATCTGGATCCGGGCATCATCGGAAAGAAGCGCATTATTCTGGATGTCCATGTGAAGGATGAGAAAGGTCGTTTTTTTAATCTGGAAATGCAGACGACCTATGCAGGAGTAGCGGAAATGATGCGCTTTGAATTTTATGGGGCCAGAGCATTGAACAACCAGCTGGACTGCAGTGAGAAGTACAGGGATTTAAAGCCGGTATATCAGATTATTTTCATTGAAAAACGCGCATGGAATAATAAAAATCTGATCAACCACTATCGAATGCGCAATGAGCAGGGAGAAGATGAGAGTAAACATCCATTGATTAGAAGAACCTACATCCATCTTCCTGTTATCAATGAAATCGCTAAGAAAAAAGCCATCCAGCAGATGGATGACTTTGAACAGCTGTGCTTCCTGTTTGAAAACAATGCGAAAAATGATATACTGGAATCAAAGGAAAGGCTGGTGAAGGTATTCATGAACAAGTACGAGGAAATGCAGAAGGATGACGAGCTGTGGTCAACCGCAATGGCGATTCAGATGGGAGAGGCACGTTATCGCTACGGCTTGGAGGACAGCTTTGAGGAGGGAATGAAGGAAGGTATCATAAGAGGTAAAGCAGAAGGTAAGGTTGAAGGCAAAATCGAAGGTAGAATCGAAGGTAAGCTTGAAGGAGAGAGACAACTCTTACATAGGCTCATGGAAGCCAAATTTCAGGAAGACTGTACAGCATGGCTACAGTCATTAACCGAGGATCAACTGCATATCGTATCCAATCTGCTTTTGGAATGTGATACCTTGGAGTCAGTTAAAAAACAATTAAATAGACGCAACACCATATAAGAATACTTCATAAACAGCACCTTTATACTTATGTCTGTACAAAGTAATGGTTATTTATGTGTCTAACCGAAAGAATTCATAAACAGCATATTTATAATAAAGGAATCAACAGATGCAATACGAAAATTTTTACAAATTCATACGTATCTTGCAGTCTATTTATTTTACGGCTTCGATAAAAAAGCTCTCAGCGTAATTACAATGATTTGCTGAGGGCTTTTCATGTCTGCTATATCACTGCTTCGAATTGCGGCTTGATTTTCCGTTTCATAATGAAAAAGGAAATCACCAGCAGAAGATAGGTAATATCAAAATTAGCATATGCGGCAGGTGTTACTATTTTTATAAATACACATGCGACAATTGCAATGATATCCATACGCATATAGAAGCTGCCGAACTGGTAGCGTTTTACGATTCTTTTGCGTATCAGGAAATTTTTCATTGCAATTCCACCAGCGACACAGGCAACGATGACATCTACCAGATAATTCACAATAAATTTCTGGTCCATCAGATTTTTAAAGAAGAACAGCACGATACAGAGTGAGAATACATACCAGATACTGCTGATTTGCATTTTCTCATAATCCTGATTGCGTATTTTTCGTTTCATATCCTTATATACATTGCCACGGGATAGCTTTGTCGTATATTCTTTCAGATCCCTGGGAATTACCAGCGTTGCTTTCTTTCTGTTTTTCATGCCCTCGAGACATTGTTCGAGGGCGGTATTAACAATGATATTGATATCCGCATCGGATGTATTGCTGTGCAGTACATAGTCATAGAAACGCATAAATTCTTTATGATAATCCTCATCCAGCTTTTTCATCAGGTAGAGATTGTCAATATGAATTTTTTTCTGACTGCTTTGATTTTTCATGGAGACCTATGCGACCTCAATCGTTTCGCTGTCGGTAATATGAAGATTGGTGTTATAGAAGGTTGTCAATGCACGAATCATATACTCACTGTCTTTGATACCTGCGGTTTCATAGGAGGAATGCATGGCAAGCTGAGCCAGTCCGATATCCACAGTATGCATGGATACCTTCTGACTGGAGAGATTTCCAAGTGTGCTGCCTCCTGCTGCATCACTTCTGTTAGCGAAATGCTGAACAGGAACCTCTGCTTTTTCACAAATTCCCGCAAAGACTGCCGAGCTGACTGCATCGGTTGTATATTTCTGATTCGCACTGAATTTCACAACGATTCCCTTATTCATATAGGTGCAGTTTGTATCATCTGTCTTTTCCGGATGATTCGGGTGTACTGCATGTGCATTGTCACAGGATACCATGAAGCTTTTCGCAACAGCACGGTAGTAATCCTCTTTTGTGTAACCAAGGTTGTCGTTGATTCTCTGCAGAACATCATACAGGAAGGTTGAGCATGCACCCTGCTTGGTTCCGGAACCGACCTCTTCATTGTCAAAGCAGGCAAACACATTGACTGCTTGTTCATTTGTCCCGTGCAGTAAGGCTTTCAGCGATGTGAATGCACATTGCAGATCGTCCAGCTTCGGTGATGAGATGAATTCCTCCTTCACTCCCCAAATGCTTGGGGCCATGCGGTTCACCAGATACAGGTCTGTCCCTAAGATGTCCTCTTTTGCACAGCCCAGTTCATCGGCAAGCAGCTGGGCATAATCACCCTCATTGCATTCTCCGGCTGAGAACAGCGGCAGCATATCTATCTGATTGTTATATTTCATGCCGTTATTTACATCACGGTTCATATGAATGGCAACATTGGGAATCAGAAGCAGATCACGGTCAAAGCTTACCAGCCTGCTTGTAAAGGTATTTCCTTCTTTCACAAGAACACGTCCTGCTAAAGACAGCGGGCGATCCATCCATGTTGCGCACAGCATACCACCATAGCCTTCCGTATTCAGCTGCAGATAGCCGCCCTTTCCTTTCAGCACTGCTTCTTCCTTAACCTTAAAGGTTGGTGAATCCGAATGGGATGAAGTAACCTGAAAGTGGTAATCCTCCAGACTGCTTCCGATGTGGAAGGCGATCAGACTGGAGCCGTTTCTTGTAGTGAAGTATTTTCCGCCCTTTTCCAGCGTCCAGGCTTCACATTCCCGTAATTCCGTATAGCCGTCTTCCAGCAGCATATCTTTCATAGTGTTCACTGCATGAAAACAGCTTGGACTTTTCTGAATGAAGCTTAGTAATTCGTTCGCAATATCTTTATACATAATTGATTTATCCTCCTGTAATCTACACGTACAGTATAGCATGGTATGCTTACGGGGTAAACATGCCTAATGATATACCAGATCAGCGGAAGGGGGATTTCCTGCAAGGAAATCATACCCTGTGCACAGCATTTTCTATAAATATTTTTTGGAGTCTATGCTAACCTCTCAGACGATTTACCACATTCCTCCTGCATGAAGGGTGAGCAGTAAAGGGAAAAGGTAGAATGCATAGGATGAGCCAATAGTAAGAAAGACAAGACCGGCTGATCTTGTCTTAAGGTTTATGCCTTTTCGTTTCTTTTGCTAACCGGCAGGATCATACCAAGCGCTGTCAGTACGACTGGTGTGATGACATTCAGTGCTGTGGTGAACATGTCTCCCGGTGTATACATACCCATGATACAGCATGCTGCAGTCAGAATAAAGCACCAGATACCAAAGGTCATAGCGACTCCCTGATTCTTAACAAACCGGTATTCCGGCTGAAATTTGTTTCGTGCCGTACGCAGTGCGATATAGGCGGCAAATACCCATAGATACCGCATAGGCATAGTGACAGAATTCAGCTTGTTCAGCTGTGCAAGCACGCTGGCAGCACCAGGCACGAAGGACTGAATCAGAATAATGCTTCCGGACAGAATGACAACCATCCAGATTCCGTTGATATAAGCACCATATTTGTTTTTCTTAAGCAGTCCGGATGGAATAAACTCTCTGGCTTCCTCGTTGTCCAGCAGCATACGCAGCGGAGCATCAATACTTAATACCAGAGTTGAGAACTGACCGATCATGTTGCACAATGCATAAATAATCAGCAGTGCATCTCCCATGTGATAGTAGCCGCCCAGCTTCTGGAATGCCCAGTAGGAGCCGTTGGATACATAGGAATTAAAGGATTCCTGTGTTCCGTTAATTACGGCAGGATCAAACATCATACCCATTGCAATCGTACCCAGAATGGCACATACAACAACCATGATTGCCAGTGTAATCATACCCTTCGGGAAGCCCTTGCTTGGATTTTCCACCTTATTAACATAAGGGGAGATCTTTTCACAGCCACCCACGGCAAACACCAGAATGGACAGCGATGTAAAATACTGCAGGTTAAACTGCGGGAAGATATTGTCCCAGCTGAAATCCGGAGTGACAAAGCCGCCGTTTGGATTGATGACCGGTGCGGCAAACATCATCAGAATGTACAGTATGGACATGATGAACATACTGCTTCCGGCAATCGTCGCCAGCTTCTTCAGCGGATTTAAACCGCGGCTTGCGACCCAGCAGAAGAACAGGAAGACTGCCAGCGTACCCAGCTGTACATAAACGGTTGGAAATGTGTCATACGTTTCCGCATTGCGAAACACTGCCCAGCTAAGTGCTTTTAGTCCACCGCTGCCTTTACTTGCGATGTATGTAATGTGACATGCCCAGTAGGTCCACCCGGCATAGTAGGCGAATTTCGGACCAATTGTTTCATTGATCCATGAGCTGACTCCACCACCGGAGTCTTTGAATGCTGATCCCAGTTCTCCGACCATGAGCGCATACGGCACAAAGTACAGAGCAAACATCAGAATCCAGCTGAATATAACCTGAATACCATTGAAGTATACGAAGCCGTTTAATACATTTCCAAAACCCCAAACGGTAGAAAATGCCATAAACGCAAGGTTATACCAGACTATTTTCTTTGAACTTTCCATTTTTACCCTCCTTAGAATATAAATGTCGAGCCTAGCTATCATACCATAGGTAGTTCATAAACTCCATGATTTTTCAACATTTTGTTCGCAAAATATACTACAATTTCCAGATTTTGTTTATGATTCTCCATTAACTTTCCATCATTTTCTATCCACTGTATGTTTTGTGGAAATTCTGTGCTACAATGCTGATAAACAGAAAGGAAATGATGAACATGGAAACCAGACGGTTTGATAAAAAGGATGTAAAGGAAGTTGCAGAGCTGTTGAAAAACGGGCAGGTTGTGGCATTTCCTACAGATACGGTGTTTGGTCTGGGGGTCATTTATGAGAATGAGGAAGCCTTGCGCAAACTGAAGGAAAGCAAGGGACGTCCGGAGAATAAGCCGATTCCCACCATGGTTGCGGATGTGGAGCAGATGAAGTGTATCGCACAAATGCCTGCAGAAGCTGTGGCACTGGCGGATGCCTTTATGCCGGGAGCATTCACTATGATCTTGAAAAAACAGGAGACGCTGCCGGATTATGTGACGAACGGATTTCCTACCGTGGGAATCCGAATGCCGGATGATCCGTTTGTACTGCGTCTGATTAAGGAATGCGGAAAGCCGCTTCTGGTAACGAGTGCCAACCGTTCCGGAGAGGAAACTGGTGTTCGGGATGAGCAGGTGCTGGAACAGCTGGACGGCAGAATTGATGCGATTGTTTTAGGAGAAGCAAAAGGCAAGCTGGCGAGCACGATCGTAGATATGAGCGAAGAAGAACCGCGCATTGTCCGTGAAGGCCCAATCTCTGCGGATGATATCAAAAAGGTGTTACATAACGCATAAGGGATAGCTTCTGCTGAATTTCATATAGTTATATTGTCAAGATAAATAGGAAAATCAGAAAAAATGAAAATCACTGTCCGTTAATGGCTTTGTTTTTTCATGATTTCTGATTTTTTTTCAGCCCTCTTTTCATGAGATGGATTTGTGATAAAATGAAATCATAGAAAGCAACGAGGACATCCTATGAGAAAGAAAAATATATTGAAAATTCATCTGCTGGGTGAATTTTATATGGAAAACAAGAATTACCGGTTTCCGCAGGAAACAAAGAAGAGTACACAGCTGATCCTTTTGATCGCCTATCTGATGATGTATCGGCATACGGTGGTATCCAAGGAAAAGCTGATTAAAATATTGTGGAAGGAAGATGAATCGGATAAGCCGGAGGGTGCCTTGCGCAATCTTGTGTATCGTGCAAGAAAGGAATTGCAGAAATTTTATCCGGATAATCCCGAGCTTTCCTTTATTCTGTCAAAAGGCAATACGTATGCATGGAATTCTGAAATACCATGTGAGATTGACATCGTGCAGATGGATGAGCTGTGCAAAAAAATCGAAGAGGAGGAAGCACCGGAAGCCTCTTATCAGTATTGCAAAGAGCTGCTCAGCAATTATATGGAAGACTTCATGTTTGAATTTCATACGCAGGACTGGGTGGAGCTGCAGAAAACCTATTATGACAACAATCTGATGCGGGCAACCAACCGCAGCTGCAAGCTGTTGATGGATAAAGAATATTATGATGAAGTAATCAAGCTGTGTGATATTCTGGGCTTTAAGCATTATGCGAATAACCATATTCATGAATACAAGCTGGAGGCATATCGACAGACCCATCAGTATTCGCTGGCGATTTCGTATTACCACAAGGTGACCGATATGTATTACGGAAGACTGGGGATCGAGGTAACACCGCTCTGCAGAGAAATTTATGCTGAGGTTGTACAGTGTATTGCCAGCAATCCGGTTGATGTGGATGAGCTGGAGCAGCAGCTGAAGGAGCATGTCCGAAATGAAGGAACCTTCTATTGCGATTTTGATGTATTTAAAAATATTTATCAGATGAATCTGCGTTCTGCGAGACGATCCTCCCGTTCCCGTTATCTGGTGCTGTTGACCATGCGGCAGCCGGAGGGTGTTAAGGAAGAGGCTCAGCAGAGAGAGTCGGATATTCTGCGCGATGTTATAACGACAGAGCTGAGAAAAAACGATGTGTTTACGAAATGCAGTCCGTTTCAGTATTCCCTGATTATTGCGACAACCTCGATGGAGGGGTGTGACAGGGCTATCAGCCGGATCATGGATAGATTTGAACAGAAAAAAACGATAGTTGAATCTGAACTGGCATATGAATATAAACATATTGAATGATAAGTATATTAAGCGTATAATGAAGTTATTGTAATTATTATGGGAGTTTCCTATCTTATGAAAGGGGAAAGAAGATGGAAGTGATCAAAGCATTCCTGTTTGGAAATTTGCAAATAAATTATGGTGATATACACCTGGATGAGACAGATATGCGTTCCAGCCAGCTTGTTACACTTTTATCTTATTTTCTGATTTATAACGACCGTAAAATATCATCATCGGAATTAAATGATATGCTTTGGGAGGATGATGAGGAAATCAGTAATCCGCAGAGTGCATTAAAGAATCTGATGTACAGGCTGAGAACCCTATTAAAAAAGGTGTTTGGTAAAACAGATATGATTATTACAGGAAAAGGCTCCTATTACTGGAATACATCATTTAAAATCAAGCTGGATACTGATAAATTTGAAGATTTGGATAAAAAATTAAAGACTGACAGGGAGTATTCGTACGAAGAACTGACAGAAATGTTTGATTGTCTGACGATGTATGAGGGTAAATTTTTAGCAAGTATAAGCTCAAAACGATGGGTCTTATCACTTTCTACATATTATCATTCTATATATTTGCGTTGTGCGAAGCAGCTGGCCTTCAGATTTGAAGGAAAACAGGAATATGAAAAAATGAATAGATTATGCAAGGATGCTCTCATTCAGGATCCCTTGGATGATGAAATGCAATATCTGTTTATTTCCTCATTGATGTATTTAAATCATTATGATTTGGCAAAGGAACAATATCATACAGCCAGCAAGCTATTATATGAACGTTTAGGTATTAAGCAATCACAATTTCTTCAAAAGGCATATATGATGCTGCTGAAAAATAACAATGAGGTAAGCTCGAATCTGGATGTTATTCAAAACAGCATAGCTGAGGAAAAAATTGAAAAGGCGTTTTATTGTGAATTTGGTGTATTCAAAGAGATTTATCATCTGGAATTGCGTAGAATGGTGAGAGAAGGGTTTTCGGAATATGTGGTATTGATGACATTGCAACCGAAAAAATTTGTTGATCCGCATTCGCAGGAAGGTTTGCATATGTTATCAAAAGAAATGAATACATTAAAGGAGATTCTCTGTATAAGCTTGCGAAGTGGAGATGTGATCTCAAAATACAGTGGATCTCAGTTTATATTCATGCTGCATAATTGTAATGCAGAGAATGCAAAGCAGGTGATTGAGCGTATTCAGAATAAATATGAATCAGCCAATAAATACAGCTTCATTGATTTAGATTATACTTACGATGAGCTGCAGTTGTTCGAAAATGATACATTGAAAGGATAAAATACTATGAATGATCACAGATACTATCCTAAAAATGCCGTACGGATATGCTTGCATGAGCCACAACAGGATGATTTTGATGGTACATTATTTAGCTGTATCAGAAAAAAGGGGTTTTCTTTTCACAATTTCACATCTTTTATCATTTTAACGGAGGAAATATTGGATTTTGTTGGAAAGCCGCAATCCTTTCAGGAAAAAAGAACGTTTAATAAAGAAAAAAAATATTTGAGAATCGAGAATTTGCATATACAAGAGGATTGCTCTTATATATATGAACAGCATGGTGCCTATGCTACTTATGATATCATTATTATGACAAGACGGAAAAGCGATTGGCAGGGGATTGTAAAAAAGGATGAAGAAGTAATAGGAGAATTTAAAAGCATTCTTGAATTGATGCATCTCCTTGTTGTAAGATAAACCTCCCTTTAGAGGAATAAAACATAAGTGAACAGGCTGTTTTTTTCAGCTTGTTTTCTTTATTGTAGAATAAGTTTGCTTCGTGTGACTGCCTTGTTACTTGTTTTTATTATACTTATATCGTAAAGTAGTAGGGTGTAATATTTATGATGAGAGGATATGATGATATGAAAAAAATAATGCTGGTGGTCACAACCGTTGTGTTACTCGCAATATTTGTATATGAGGGAAGCTTGGCATTCTTTCACGCACAGACAGATATCAGTGCTAAAATAAGTGCCGGAAATCTTGGGATTGAACTTGTGCAGGATATGGATAAGGAAAAAATAACAAAGACAGAAAACGGTTTTCAGATTCGTTCTTCCATGTCCGGGGATGAAATTAAGGATAGGGTTTATGTAGAAAATAAAAGGGATCATTCCCTGTATACCCGTGTTGCTGTTACAAAATACTGGGTAAATAAGGATAATGAAAAAATGGTGGACGCAGATGCTTCTAAAATCAAACTGATCACAGAAGATACTTCCAAGTGGATCATTATTGATGATGCTGATAATTCAAATTCGGAAATCGTTTATTTCTATTATAAGCTACCATTGGAAAAGGGTGGAAAAACCACGAATTTAGTAGATGCAATAAAGATTAGCCACGAGATAAAGAATGGAGAATATGCCGATTATCGTATACATATTGCTTATGATGCAGATGCAATTCAGAGTATAGCCGGAGCAGAGGCTGCTTTGTCTGAATGGGGTGTAGAGCTTTCTGTTGATGAAGAAGGAAGTATTACTTCCGTAGTGGATTAGATGCAAGAAGGAGAAAGATTACTATGAAAAAAGGTTTCCGAATAATCACAGCCGTTTTGCTGGCTGTACTGTTTTCCATAACATCACTTCAGGCTGCTGAATCTGCTGCTGAAACAGGATTAAGTTTCGAGGGAGATAGTGAGAAATTTATAACCTATGAACAGCAAAGCGCATATGAGAATATGATGCCGGGTGAAAAAAGGGTACAGCGCATTACACTGACAAACAATGATGAAGAGGAATTAAAGTTTTATGTGAGAGCTGAATATACAGATCCGCTGGGGGAAGCCGTTGCCGACGGACATGTTGCTTATAATGTGGAATTTGTAACGAATAACGAAAGCTTTTATACCGGACGAATCGGTGGTGTAACAAAGGCGAATATGAATTCTTTGGAAACCAACTATCTGTTAAGATCAATAAAAAAAGGTGAAACAGCGACCATTGATTTTATATTACAGGTTGATGGCGATTCCATGAATGATACGTATCAGGATACAGAAGGGCGTTTACGTTTTATTTTTTCAGTCGAACACATGAATTCAGCTCCTGTTGAACAGGCTGCAAATATTGTGAAAAAAATACCTGTGATCAATAAAATACCAGGAGTGAATACAGGTGATCCAACAACGATAGGTTTAATTCTCGGTTTTTTTGCCGCAAGTGCTATCGGATTGATATTACTTATTATTATAAAAGTACGCAGTCGAAGGAGTGAACAGAATGATTAAGAATAAAACGTTATGCAAGATATTGTCATGCTGCCTGCTTATGGCTATGGTAATGTTCCCGTTATTCAGTATTCGTGTACATGCTGCAGAATATGAAATTGTTTTTAAAGCTGGTGCTCATGGAACGATCAATGGAAATAAAGAAGCATCATATCGCCTATCTTCAGATGATGTATTCCCTGATGAACCGGATATACAGGTCGAAAAGGGGTATGTTTTTGTTGGTTGGAATAAGCAGCTGCCCAGCGTTGGTTCTAAAGTAACAGGGGAAATGGTATATGTAGCTAAATACGCTGTTGTCATTGATGGGGTAACGTATACGATTCGTTACGTTGATGAGAATAAGGTGGATATCGCCACACCTAAAACTATGCTGGGAGAGTTAGGAAGTAATGTAACGGCAAGAGCAAAGACAATTCCCGGTTATACGTATCAAACCGCAGAACAGGATGCTGTAGTAAAAGATCAATTAGAAATACTATTTGTTTATACTTTGACGAATCCTGATGAAGTAGTACCTTGTCAGTCAAATACAAATAATCAGGCTGGTACAAATAATCAAGTTGGTACAAATGATACACAGGGGATAGAGAATAACAATACTTTACATAATGGCGAAAATAACAATATAGATAACAATGGTGAAGATGTTAATGAAAATGGCAGCCAAGAGGAAGAAACAGTCTTGGGAGAAGGCGAAACACCACAGGCCATTGCGAAAAGAAACCGTCAAATGATGATGTACGCAGCTGGAGGCGGTGCAGCTTTGCTTGCTATTCTTCTATTCTTGTTATTCAAAAGACGTAAAAAGGAAAAAGAAGCTTCGCAGTAAAGAAATTTTCTGGAAATACAAGTCAAAGATTTAGCTTGAGGATATATATGGTTGCTGAAATTATATATCCTCAATTTTTATTATTTAAAGGTCGCATATGTGTGGATCAGGCAATATTGAATTCTGCGTTGTTAACTAGAATCATAAATTAAGATGCTTTATATGTTTGACTTTGTAATATTCCAACAGTTTGATGATTCTATCCATATTAAAATGTCTTACCTAACAGACAGAAGGTGTTACTAAGGGCAAATGTAAGAATTATGAATAATGTGGGAAAAGGATTGCTGAATACTTATATTTAAAATAAAAAGAAAAGACGGGTCTTTGATTTATTATCGCACCATTCGACTGCATGAGATTTTGAACGGTAGTGCCATTGTTAAAGATCTTCCATATGGAGAATATGTTGTTACGGAAATGGAGACACTGCGATATGTATGTGTTGGCGATCTTGTGCAGCAGGCTGTTATAAATGAAGAGAATAAAACAGCGGTTGTTAAATTTCAAAATAAGCTTGTAAAGGAAGAGCTGTTTTCACACACTGATGTAATTGAAAATAGATTCCGTATTGGAGATGATGGTAAAGTAAGTATAACGCAAGATAAATTACTGGATAATACAAGTGATTTTAACCTTTACAGAATATCTCAGAATGTTTTAAAGGCGGTAGAAAAGGAGGAACAATAGAATGAAGTGTTTTGAAAAAATAAAGCTAAAAATAGTTCTTCTTATAGTCCTCATTATCGCAGTTGTCGGCATTGGCACAACGTATGCATATTTAACTTCGAGTACAAATAATTTAGAAAATACATTCACAGTAGGTAAAATTGAAACAGAAATCGAAGAAAATCCAGAAATTCAAGGTAGTAATATAAAAAAAGATCCGAGTGTTAAAAACATAGGATCCAATGACTGCATTATCAGGATGAGAGTAACTGTCTCGCCTAAGGTAATTGCTGATTATCTATCCCAAAATAATGGAATAAATTATAAAACAGAGAGTTGGAGATATAATAATTCTGATGGTTTTTGGTATTATCTGGGTATTGTATCACCAGGTAAGGCTACTGATCCGCTCTTTACTGAAGTAAATGGTCTGCTTGATGCTGATGGAAAGATTAAAGAAGAGTTTAAAAACGTATCTGATTTCGAGATTACGTTATATCAGGAGGCAGTTCAGGCAGTTGTGTGGGATGCTGATGGAAATGAGTTAAGTGCAATGGATTCCAATAATAAATTCAATAATGAAAATGCATTGAAAATATGGAGTGCGTATAAGGGGTCTCTTAATTAACGTAGGATTTTATGATGATTGAGGTGTGCTCTAAAGCATTATAGGTTTCAAAAAGGCAGTGCAAATGTCGAACATGCACTGCCTTTTATAGTGTCAAATAACATCCTGTGAGAAAGATTACTTTTTATATCATGTGGCTTGTTAATGTTATCTTGTATTACCATCATGTGACCGGATAAAGGTATAGTATATTTGTAAAAAGATAGTGATTAAATGAGGTGTATGGACATGAATAGAAAAAAAATTATAACTTTATGTTTATCTATAATATTATTGGCACTGATTGGGGTTGGTGGAACATTAGCATATTTAACTTCTAATACGGAGCAGTTGAACAATCGTTTTACATTTTCCAATGGTATAAGCATGCAGCTTGATGAGGACCGCATTGATAAAAATTTGCATACGGTTACTGAAGAAAACGGTGTGATTGCAGGATCAGATAAAGGTAATGATTACTTAAATGTTCTTCCAGGGGAAGTTTTGCATAAAGATCCTACCGTTACCATTTTAGCTAATTCACCTGATTGCTATGTTTTTGTAAGTGTTAAAAATCCCTCTGAAGAATTGCTTTCTTTGAATATATCTGATGAATGGATGTTTATTGATAAAATAGATGATATCTCCTACTATGTCTATGTAAAGGATGGACAACCTGAATCAGTAAAGGCATCAAAGCAAAATACAAGACTTACACCGGTTTTTGATTCTGTAACGGTCGCTAATATAATAAATAAAGATAATTCTGAGCTGGTTAGTTTGAGTGATATAGAAGTAAAAGCATCCGCAGTACAGTCAAAGGTGGCAGGTGAAGATAACTATGATGAAGTAAAAGCAGAAGGATTGGGTTTGCTGGGATATCATGTTGAATAATAGAAGAATGAATTTTACTCATTTATATATGTTTGTTACCTGTATGTGACTTTAATGTGATATTCTAATAACAGGAGATGATGAAATGGATGAAAAAAACAATTGCGAAAAAGCAACTTTCATTGTTGATATAAAAAACAGAGAGAATCACAGCTGGCAGGGTACGTTGACGTGGGTGGATACCAATAAAGAAATATGCTTTCGAAGTGCGTTGGAATTGATTAAAATAATCGATTCTACTATGCCTGGGGATGAAAATGATTAATATACTTAATCGAACGGCATATGTTTTGCTGGGAATCCTTTTGTTAATGATAGCTCCCTTTCTGATTCCTAAAGTGATTGGGTTTATACCTTATGCTGTACTAACAGATAGTATGGAACCGGCATATTCAGTCGGCAGCTTGATTTATGTAAAAGAAAGTGCACCGGAGACGATTCAGGTAGGCGATGTCATTACGTTTCGTCTTGATGTAAAAAGCGGTCAGCTTGCCACACATAGAGTTGTAGCTAATAATACGAAGGATAAGGAATTTATTACAAAAGGGGATCACAATGATTATCAGGATGCGGCAGGTGTTGCTTATGAGCGTCTCATCGGAAGGGTGGCAGGCAGTGTACCGGTCTTAGGTTATTTATACAGCTTCCTTGTTTCCTCAACAGGAATTGCACTAGAAACATTTATTGTGGCGATGATTATAATCCTTTGGCTACTTGTGTATACATCAACAAGGAAAAATCATTGCAAGCAAAAGAAATGAATATAATCTTTGCAATTGTATCAAAGGTTTATAGGTATGCAAGAAATAGAAAGCAAAAGAGTTTGATGCGGTATGTCTTTATTGGATTGTAAGAATGCTAGAAAAATATTGTAATTATAATAAAGTGCTATTTTATGCAATAGAAAAAGAGGCGGTCATTTTTCTGCCTCTTTAATTCTGTGTCTGTAGGTCACCTTGTGAATACAGAAAAATATCGATTTCTTATCTCAGTAGTAGAAGCGGCAGTAAGCAGATTAGCTTATCAGGAATCAAATCTAATACTGATAGTGCTGGGTAATTATTTGCTGAATTATGGATTCCTTGGTTTAATATGCATGCATATAACATATATAGTAAATTGAAACATTTTAAGTTTTAAAGAGACACAGAATAACCTATTCAATTTAGGTAATTGTTTCTGTAATGATATCAATCGATCCTGCGTCTTGTTTTATAGTTTTTTGTTTTCTCAGGCTGCTTACATTCTGTCTGCTGTATGTTATAATGAGAAAGGATATTATAAGAGGAGGAACTGTATATGAAAATAGCGGTAGCTTGTGATCACGGTGCTTTTGAGTATAAGGAAATCGTGAAGGAAATGTTAACGGAAATGGGACATGAGGTCGAAGACTTCGGATGTCATGGATGTGAGTCTGTGGATTATCCGGACTACGCAGGACCGGCTGCACAGAGTGTTGCGGATGGTAAAAACGATAAGGGAATCGTTATCTGCGGAACAGGAATCGGTGTCAGCATTGCCGCCAACAAGATTAAGGGAATCCGTTGTGCGCTTTGCAGTGATCCGGTTAGTGCCAAACTGACAAGAGAGCACAATAACTCCAATGTGCTGGCGATGGGACAAAGAATTATCGGTGTGGAGCTGATGAAGGAAATTGTACGTGTTTGGGTAAATACCGAGTTTTCCCATGATGAGCGCCACCAGAGAAGAATTGACAAGGTAATGGCTCTGGAAAAATAATATGAGGAAAACTGCAGGAATGCTGCTGTCCCTGGCCGTTCTGTATGTATACGGATACCGTTTGAAGCAGCGTCAGGCTGCCTGTCCCTTTTATAAGGTTTGGCATGGAGATGAAGAAATCATACAAATATGTCTTTCCGGTGTCGTTTCCATTCAGAAAGGGCAGAGAAAGGTATTCGGTTATATCAGCAGCTGTGATGAGATGGAACAGGATATCTGGAAATTTCATGTCAGACTGCGCAGGCACGGCGGTATTCTCTGCTTTCGATATGCAGAGCAGAGTCTTCAGCAGCTTTCTGCGGATGGCAGTGTCCTGCATACATACAGGTGAGGATGAAGTCTATGGCAAATTGGAACCCCTGGCATGGCTGTCATAAGATCAGTGCCGGATGTGAGCATTGCTATGTATACCGGATGGACGAAAGACATGGCAAAGAAACCGGTGTTGTTACCCGTCTGAAGGACTTTGATAAAGTTTTGCACAAAAATCGCAAAGGTGAATACAAGATAGCATCCGATGAAATCGTCTATACCTGTTTTACCAGCGATTTTTTTGTAGAGGAAGCAGATGTATGGAGAGATGAAGCATGGAATATCATGCGACAGCGCAGGGATTTATTTTTCTTTATGATTACAAAGCGGATCGACAGGCTGATGAAATGCATTCCGTATGACTGGGGAACGGGATGGGATCATGTGGGAATCGCCTGTACGGTGGAAACGATGGAGCGCGCAGCGTATCGTCTTCCCATTTATCAGGCAGCACCTCTGCGTCATAAGTATGTGGTATGTGAACCGCTGCTGGAGCCCTTAAACCTGAGGCCCTGGCTGGATGATAGCATTGAAGAGCTGATCGTTGGAGGAGAAAGCGGACCACAGGCAAGGGTCTGCCGGTATGAGTGGATTCTCGATTTGCGCAAGCAGTGTGAGGAAAAGGGCATATCCTTCTGGTTTAAACAGACCGGTGCAAATTTTGTGAAGGACAATATTCATTACCGCATACCGCGCAGACAGCAGCATTTGCAGGCTAAAAAAGCGGATATCAACCTGAATCCGGAAATTATCTTATAATGCTAAGGAGGAAGACATGCACAAAATCAACACAAGACTTGTTAAAATGATGAAGGCCGTTGAGCTTGTGATTGCCGTGTTGTTAATGATCGCCATCGCAATATCAACGCTGGCAACGGTATGCTTTGGGGCGGAGTCTCTTATGAATCAGAGCTTTCAGCTGGATGCTATACTGGAAAAGGCACTGACTCTGGTTGTCGGGGTGGAATTTGTAAAGATGCTGATTCTGCATACACCGGAATCAGTAATCGAGGTACTGCTGTATGCGGTTGCCCGTCAGATCATTATATCGCATGAAAGTGCCATGGAAAATCTGGTAGGAGTGCTGGCAGTGGCACTGATTTTTGTTGTAAAGAAATATTTCCTGATGAACGCAGAACAAAAGAAATGACAATATAAAAATCTGTGGTAAAATAGAGGCATTAAACGGAGGTAGCGTATGAACGATAAGAAAATTCAGGAAGCCATTGAAAGAGAAGCAGAGCGCCAGCTGTATAATATCGAATTGATCGCATCAGAAAATTATGTATCAAGGGATGTACTGGAGGCTGCCGGAAGCATACTGACAAATAAATATGCAGAAGGCTATCCGAGCAAGCGTTATTACGGAGGCTGTGTACATGTTGATGAGATAGAAGAAATCGCAAGAGAGCGGGCAAAGCAGCTGTTTAACGCTGAGCATGCCAATGTGCAGCCGCACAGCGGTTCTCAGGCAAACATGGGCGTATATTTATCTGTTTTACAGCCAGGTGATACCGTACTGGGGATGAATCTGACGGCAGGAGGTCATCTGACACACGGACATCCTTTAAACTTTTCCGGAACGTTGTACAGGTTTGTGGATTACGGTGTAACAAAGGACAGTGAAACGATCGATTATGAGGAGGTGCGCAGAGTCGCATTAAAGGAACAGCCGAAGCTGATTGTTGCCGGTGCCAGTGCCTATCCAAGAGTAATTGATTTTGCGAAATTCCGTGAAATTGCGGATGAAGTCGGTGCATATTTCATGGTGGATATGGCTCATATTGCAGGACTTGTAGCGGCAGGTGAACACCCGAGCCCGGTACCTTATGCAGATTTTGTGACAACGACGACACACAAAACACTGCGCGGACCTCGCGGAGGATTGATCCTCTGTAAAAAAGAGCATGCGGCATTGCTGGATAAAAAGGTGTTTCCGGGTATGCAGGGCGGCCCACTGATGCATATCATTGCGGCTAAGGCGGTATGTCTGCAGGAAGCTATGCAGCCGGAGTTCAAGGAGTACGCAAAACAGATAATTGCAAACTGTGCAGTCATGAGCAATACATTGAAGGAAGAAGGCTTTCGCATTGTAAGCGGCGGAACGGATAACCATCTGATTCTTGTTGATGTGAAATCCTCTCTGAACATGAGTGGAAAGCTTGCGGAGAAGCTGCTGGATGAAGCAGGAATTACCTGCAATAAGAACACGATTCCATTTGAAACAGAAAAGCCGTTTGTGACAAGCGGTATCCGACTGGGGACTGCGGCAATGACAACCAGAGGCTTCAAGGAAAATGAATTCCGTCAGGTTGCCTTATGGATCAGCCGTGTGCTGAAAAATGCAGAGGATGAAGCAGTGCGTGAAGAAGTGCGCAAGGAAGTGCGTGCGCTTACCGTTCAGTTTCCGCTGCCGAATGAGAAATAAGAAAACATGCAATGGGAGCGGACTTGAGTCTGCTCCCATTTCAACAGTTTGCAAGCACTAGAATAAGTATTGTAAATCTGCAAATAGTGCATAATCGTGTAGGTTATGTACACAAAGAAGAGTCTATCCGGATCCTGTATGTCATAAGGCGGTATGTTGAGAAAAGGAAGGAAAAAAGAGTTTTCAATTGCACAGAAAAAGCTCAACTAAAAGGGAAAAGCTTATTGCTTTAAAATCCTAAAAATGGCAAAATGATAAGAACTCCTCAATAATTCTGCTCAGTTGCCAATCAACAGGATGTATTTTATATTTCAAAAGGAATCTGGTGTTAAAAAGCTTTCTTTACCAAGTCGATTCCTGTGAAAATGAAATGAAAAAAAGACATGGGAGTTTTATGATTATTAGATATTGGCTTTAGTGCAGCTTACTGTAGGTCTTTTTCAGTTCAAGCAGAACATCCACATGCTGGAAATCCTTTGGATATACCAGATTGATTTCCCGTATCATGGTAGAATTTGTAATCGGAATGGTTTTCAGCCGTCCCTTTTGCTCATCCTCCCTACAGGCATTATGGGACATGATGGATACCCCCATATTGCTCATGACCAGCTCTTTGATAGTCGCAAGTGAATCTGTTTCAATTAAGATGCGGTAGTTGCGGATAGAGTCACGCTGGGATTCCAGATAGCTTTCAAAAATTTCTCTGGTACCGGCTTCCTTCGACCGCAATATAAAGCTTTCCTCCAATAGCTCATTCATCGACACGCTGCTGCGATTGGCAAGGGGATGCTGCGGAGAAACAATCAAACAGAGATAATCGGTATCCAAAAGAATGGAATGATATTTATCGGAGGTTAGTCTTCCATCAATAATAGCAAAATCTGCTTCATATAATTTCAGTTTATTATAAATATTATTTATGGAATCAGTAATCAGATTTATATGCACATCGCTATGCTCACGACAGTATGCCGCAAGAAGCTGGGGAATATAGTACTCTCCTGCAGTTGGTGTTGTGGCGATATTAAAGCGGTGCAGATGGTTTCTGGCATCCTCTAAAGCCTGATGTGTATTGTTGTAGACAGCCGTCATGCGGTGGGCATACTTGACTAAAATTTCACCCTCCGGCGTTAAAATAAGGCTTTTTTTGCTCCTGTGAAAGATTTTAATCTGAAATTCATCTTCCAGCTGCTTGATCTGGTGACTGATTGCCGGCTGTGTTAAATGCAGCTGCCTTGCTGCTTTTGTGTAGCATCAGCAATCTATCAGAGTAAGCAGGGAAACGATTTTTGTATCCAGCATGTTGCGACCTCCTTATTATAAAATTTATTGATATTTGACTAAATTATTATAATTAGATTTTATCACCGTTCTCTCATATAATCAATGGTGTGAGGAGGCGGTTGTTATGATAGCTGATTTCTTAAAGCAGCAGGGTAATGCAGGAATCATCCTTTCCATCGCCATAATTTTACTGGCGGGATTTCTCTGTACGAGAGTCACAAAAAGGCTGCGTTTTCCTAATGTGAGCGGATATATTATTTCCGGTATTCTGATTGGACCCTGTGTTCTGCAGATGATTCCCGAGGAAGTGGTTGCAGGGATGGATTTCATGACGGATATCGCACTGGCGTTTATCGCCTTTGGTGTGGGTAAATACTTCAAAAGGGATATTCTCAAAAAGCAGGGAAGTAAAATTCTAACAATCACGATATTCGAAGCTTTGACAGCAGGAGCCTGCATTACCATAGCAATGGTAACACTGTTCCGTCTTCCATGGTCATTTTCACTACTGCTGGGTGCCATCGGCTGTGCAACTGCTCCCGCTTCCACGATTATGACGATTCGCCAGTATCATGCGAAGGGAAATTTCGTGGATACCATCCTTCAGGTAACTGCGCTTGATGATGCCGTCGCTTTGATAGCGTTCAGTATATGTACAGCACTTGTGGAATTCATGCATGCGGATCAGGCACTGCAATGGTCACTCATTCTGCTTCCTGTCGTGTGGAATCTGCTTGCTGTCATTCTGGCGGTCGTACTGGCATGGATACTACACCGTATCATCAGTGAAAAACGCTCCAGTGATCACCGCCTTGTATTGGTGATTGCTGTAATTCTAACATTAACAGGGCTTTGCAGCTGCTTTGATATATCACCGCTGTTATCCTGTATGGTGCTTGGCGCAGTATACATTAATTTATCAGGCAACAAAGATCTGTTCCGTCAGGTTAACAGCTTTACACCGCCGATTACGCTGCTGTTCTTTGTTTTATCCGGGATGCGGCTGAATTTATATGCGCTGATTTCCTGTGGCCTGATTGGTGTTGTCTATTTCTTTGTCCGCATTATCGGGAAAGCCTGTGGAGCGTGGGCAGGCGCAAGGCTGTCTCATGCCAGCACTTCTGTCAGACACTATCTGGGACTTGCACTGATACCACAGGCTGGTGTTTCCATAGGGCTGGCTATACTCGGGCAGCGCCTGCTTCCAACTGCTGAGGGTACCATGCTGTCGCTGATCATATTATCCAGTGCTGTATTATATGAGATGGTCGGTCCTGCATGCGCAAAGCTTTCTCTGAAATTATCCGGTAGTATAGAGAGCGATGATGCATCTGTGAATGCTAAGCTAGTAGACAGGGCAAAAACAATATAAAATACCGGTAGGGAAAAACAGGTATAAAAGAGGCCAGTTTCAGTAACTCAGACATGAAATGGACCTCTTTTGCTTTTTTTTGGATTATGATTTTAGTTTGTCTTCAGGTACATTACGAGAATGTTATCTATTTATTCTTTCAGGCATGCTCACAGACCTCTTCCATAAAATATGCCGAGGATTTCCTCTATCGATGCTGCTTTCTGTATTTTTTCTATGAAGTTTTCAGAGCTGATCAAATGGTAGAGGTCTTTTAACAGCCTTCGCATGGTATCCTTCTGCTCAAACGATACAGCGGTAAATAAAATGACACTTACCATGTCATCCCGCCACAGGATTGCATCCTCCAGTGTAATCAAAACAATAGAGGTTTGCTTTACATATTTATCAGAGCCATGAGGAATCGCGATACCGTTTCCAATTTCCGTTGATGAAATCTTCTCTCTGTTTTTCACACTGTCAAAAAATTCTTCTTCTACATAACCCTTTTTCAGGAGGATTTCATTTGCCTTTTTCAGGATGTCCTCCTTTGTCTTACATTTTTCATGAACCAGAATCGTATCAGCACTGATTGCCTGAATAAGATAAGGAAAGCGCGATTCCTTTACATTTCTTATAAGCTTTTCATACGTTTGTTTAATACGCTGAATATCGCCAAAGTCCGCTACCGGTGAAATAACAACAGAAGGAATATCTTTCATATCCAATTCCATCGTGGCGATGATGAAATCAAAATGCCGAAGATACTCTTTTTTTAAATCATGAATATTGATCAGCTCTATAACATCAAAGGTGGGCAGATTGATTTTAATCTGATTTTCAATCAGCATAGCGCTCGCAAGGCCGCAGTTGTATACGACTGCTATTTTTTTTGACAGGTTGTGCCGCTCCAGTGCTGCCTGAAAGTGAATCAGAATAAATCCGATTTCATCATCAGACAAGGTGAATCCCAGCTTTTTCTCCAGTATGCTGGAAGCCAGTGAAACTACACTGAACATGGCGGTATATTGCTGCTTGATCTGCATAATAAAGGGATGTGTGATTTTTATATTGTTCTTTAGACGGGCAATCATCGGAATAAAGTGTTTCGATAAGCCGTTTTTTAACAACTCATCACTGATAAAGTCTGCGTTGAAGATATCACCAATGGAAGATATCAATTCCGTCACTGTATCTAATATGATGGGAGAGTAATCCGCTGTTTCTTTTCGGTCTTCATGATATACTCCGGACAAGCGTGCATTAACCCATCTAATATCTAAATCATTGACTCTGATGTGGTGCACTTCCTTTAGCCACTGTATGATTTCCTCTGTAATCGGATAGGTCTTCAGCACATGCAGCTCCGTGACAACCGGTCTGGCAGGTGCTTCTGTAATTTCATGTCCTTTTTTGATCCGCTGGATAAATATGGAGTAGGATATAAATATCTGTGCATAATAATTGGTATCCATGCGAAATCCCAGCTTGTCCTGTGCAATTTCAATCATGCTTCGAGCGATTATCTGCAGCTCGTCTGCTACATAGCGTGATAAAATTTTCGTACACAGGGTGAGGTCCATAATTTGATCCTGCTGTGTCAGGGACATAATCTCTTCAAAAATAAACTTACGCTTTGCACTGCGAATACGCTGCTCCTTTGCCTCAATACGCGTCCCGGCCTTTGTGCGAAGCAGTAAGATGTCCTGCTGTAGCAGCTCCTGCTCCACCTTTTCCAAATCCTTCACAATGGATGTGGAGCTTATACAGAATTCATCGGATAACCTGCGTACAGAAATGCTTTCATCCAGCATTAACAGCTTTTCCATTATTTTTTTGCGTCTGCATTCACTTGTAAGGCTGTCTCCTGCAGTTCTCTGGATAGACTTTTGAAGCAGCTTTACAGCGCTTTGATCTCCTTCCATACGGATACCAACCCCATGCTTTGCCGTGATATCCAATTCGTATTCCTTCATGTGATAACGCAGCTCTGTAATATAATTTGAAATTGTTTTATTTGAAACCATGAGCTTTTCTGCGAAATAACTGGTCTTACGATAATCACTTTCTTCCAGTAACAGATTTAAAAACTTAGATAGTGCAGATGTTTTCATTTGATTTCTCCTCCTGCTTTATCATGATAGAATTTCCCATTAACATAATAGAATGATTTTGAGGAAAAAGAAATAGCAACTTGCTTCTGTTTATAGTAGAAAATAAAATACACGTCGATATAGAGTGCCATAGATAGGTGCTTTAAATTGAATGCAGGAAATAACACAGCAAACATAGCTGTGTGTTTTTATTTCCACAACTTGTGGAAGACGGTTGGTATTTCAAAAAAAATTGCAGAACTATACAATGAGGGCGTAGAAAGGAGTGGTCAAATGTTTGAACCGGAAATTGTGAAGGTGTCCAGCACAAGGTTTGAAACAAAGGAAGAAATCATTACGTATCTGAGTCAAAAGGCGGGACATGCTAAAAAAATCAAGAATGTTAAAAGCTATGTCGATGCAGTACTGGATCGTGAGTCCACGGCATCAACTGCTGTGGGATTTGGAATTGCGATTCCACATGGTGAATCCGATGCGGTTACGGAAACCTTTGTAGCCTGTCTGCATCTGCTGCACCCTGTTCAATGGGATCACGATGAGGTTGATCTCGTATTTATGATAGGTGTCCCGCTTTCCAGTAGAAACAAAGAGCACCTGCGTATACTGGCAATGCTGAGCCGACACCTGATGAAGGAGGCGTTCCGTAAGGAGCTGCGCAAAATAAGAACTGATCAGGAATTTTATGAGTGCATTAAATTCCTGGAGCATGAAAATTGAGGAGGAAAACAAAATGAAAATTGTAGCGGTTGCCGCATGTACCATCGGTATTGCACACACATACATGGCGCAGGAAGCCATCGAACAGGAGTGCAAAAAGCGCGGTTATGAATGCAAGGTGGAAACACAGGGCGGTATGGGAATTGAAAATGAACTGGATGAGGATGAAATAGCAGCTGCAGATGCCGTTATTCTGGCGATTGCCATCGGTATCGAGGGGGAAGAACGGTTCGAGGAAAAGGAAGAAGAGGGGAAAATCATTAAGATTGACCCGTCCGTAGTCATACGGGATCCGGCTGAAATCATTGATCAGGCAGAGAAATTATAAAATTAAATAAAGTGAGGAGAGCTTATGTTTAAAAATTTAGGAAAAGATTTAGTTAAGGCATTTAACACAGGGGTATCATACTTTCTTCCGGCAGTTGTAATCGGCGGTGTATTTCTGGCATTCGCATTGGCAACCGGAGAAGCGGGCAGTGACGGCATGAAGGTGACAAACGGCTTTATGCAGAATATCAATACAATCGGTTCCGCAGGTATGGCGATGATGATACCGATGCTTGCCGGTTACATCGCATATTCACTCGCAGGAAAGCCTGCGCTTGCCCCGGGTATGATTGTGGGCTATATAGCAAATAATCCGGTGGGAGAAAACAATGTATCCACAGGCTTTCTGGGAGCCATGATTATGGGGATTCTGGTGGGATATGTATGTAAGTGGATCAAAAGCTGGAAGGTGGGACCGACAATAAAATCCATCATGCCCGTCCTGATTATTCCGATTGTTTCCGCTTTGATTTGCTGCCTTGCATATCTTTACATTCTGGTGGGTCCTCTGGGTGCATTGATGAAGGCATTAACCGGTATGCTGAGTGGCATGCAGGGAGGAAGTGCGATTCTTCTGGGAATCGTGATTGGTGTGATGACCGCCTTTGATATGGGTGGGCCGATAAATAAAACTGCATCTGCCTTTACGATGGCTTTGATGGCGGAAGGACTGTATGGACCTAACGGCGCATTCCGCGTCGCTGTGGCGATCCCTCCTCTGGGTCTGGCATTATCCACCTTCATTTCCCGAAGAAAATACGATAATGCGGAGAAGCAGCTGGGGGTGACCAGTGCGTTTATGGGACTGATTGGTATTACAGAGGGGGCAATACCGTTTGCAGTAAAGGATATCAAGCATGTTTTACCTGCCATTATGGGTGGAAGTGCAGTTGGAGCCGGTCTTGCGATGATGCATGCAATTGAATGCTACGTTCCCCATGGCGGGATGATTGTTGTTGCGGCTACGAATAAGCCATTATTATATACACTGGATATGGCAATCGGCGTTGTTGTCACAGCATTGCTTCTAATGCTGCTGAAACCGAATCTCGAGAATAAGGATAAAAAAACAGAGAAGCTGTCTGTAACTGAAGATAATAAAGCATCTGTGAAATAGGCTGTATGAAGCAAATTGTAGTATTGGGAACAGATTTGGACACGGCAATGGCTTACGGAGTGCAGCACGGCGCTTCACAAATGTATTTCACGTTCATAGGGGATGAGAATGCAGAAGAAAATATTATGAGGAATGAAGATAGAAGCAAACAGCTGGAGAAAGCAGGATTACGCTTTAAATGTATAAGAAGCAAACAAGAGCCGCAGGATTGCTATGCTCTTGTTCATGCGGATGAGGTGCTGCTTGGTATATTCAAAGAACAGCAGGATTCATATAGGGACTATTTAAAAGCAGTACTGCCAATGCGGGCCAAAACAAATGCCGGACAGCCGTTATCTATACGGTATAAGAAAAAATACAAAGCGAAAGTGCTGTACTTTATGAATGAGCTTTATCAGGCTATGCAGGAAGAGGAAGCTGAATGGTTTCATCAGATGGTGAACATGCAGGAGCTGGTATAGTCAAATGAATGAAATGGAAGTCGAAAGGAAATGGAGATAGAAATTATGAACAAATTACCAATCAAGAAGGTAGTGGAAGGCTTATTGAAATTACAGGATACAGGAGAAAGTGCAACGCTTCTGGGCATTGGGCCGATGTCACCGAATCTGTTGCAGGCAAGCTTTGAAATTGCGAGGGATTATGATTTTCCTTTAATGTTCATTGCCAGCCGGAATCAGGTGGATGCAGATGAATTAGGCGGCGGCTATGTAAACGGCTGGAATCAGAAACGCTTTCAGGACGATATACGCGCAGTTGCTGAGCAGGTTGGCTTTGATGGCTTGTATTATCTGTGCAGGGATCATGGAGGACCATGGCAAAGAGATAATGAGCGGAATGCACACCTGAGCGAGGAGGAGGCCATGAGGCTGGCACGACAGTCTTATCTTGCGGATATTGAAAACGGCTTTGATTTATTGATGATTGATCCGACAAAGGATCCCTTTGAAATTGGAAAGGTGATACCTCTGGATGTTGTTTTGCAGAGGACAGTGGAGCTGATTGCTTATTGTGAGGAAGAACGCAAGCGTAGAAATTTACCGGAAATAGGGTATGAGGTCGGAACGGAGGAAACAAATGGCGGTTTGACATCGACAGAAAAATATCGCGAGTTTATTGAAAAGCTGGAAATAGAGTTGAAGGTTAAGGGACTGCCGATGCCTACCTTTATCGTCGGGCAGACAGGAACACTGACCAGAAAAACAGAGCAGGTAGGAACATATAATTTCCATAATGCATATGATCTGGCTGCCATGGCAAAAGCATACGGTGTCGGATTAAAGGAGCATAATGCAGATTATCTGGATGATGTAACTCTGCTGGAGCATATTCCTGCAAATGTAACGGCAAGCAATGTCGCACCGCAGTATGGAACAGAAGAGACAAGAGCATATCTCAAGCTGTGCGAGGTTGAGGATATTCTGAAAAAGGAAGGACTGCTTGAAAAAACTTCTTCGTTAAGAAAGACATTGCTGGTTAAGGCGATAAAAACAGAGCGTTGGAGAAAATGGATGATCGGGGAACAGCGCAATCTGCAGGTTGCCGATATTTTGAAGGATGAACAGCTGTCACTGGATGTTCTGGATATCGCAGGACACTATGCATTCAATGATGCGGACGTAAAGAAAGAGCTGCGGATACTGTATGAGAATCTGGCGAAGCATCATATTGATGGACAGCGGTTTGTTGTTGATCATATCAAGAGACCGCTGCAGCAGTATGCGGAATGCTATCATCTGAAGGGAGTTACCAGCAGAGTTCGCAGAATAATCGAATAATATGATGAAACAGGAGTCGAAAGGGTTGTTTGACTTCTGTTTTTGCTTGCTTGTGCAATGCTGCAGGGAATATAGGAGTACATATACCTCCTGCATATATAAAGCTTGACGTATGTGTGTAATCTGGATACAATCACCATAGCGGGTACATTGTCAAACACAGAAAAGAATACAGGGAGGAAACAGAATGAGTGAAGGATTAAAACATATATGCTTTGATTTAGATGATACGCTGTATGAACAGATTGCACCTTTTCGACAGGCGTTGCTTACTATTCAATCGGTATCAAATGAGCAGATAAGAAGAATTTATAAAAGCTTTCGCATCCGTAGCAATGAATTGTTTTTTCGGCATCAGAATAAAGAGATATCTTTTGAAGCCATGCAGATTGGACGCATTCAGCTTGCATTAAAAGACCATGACATTTTGATTATGGATGAGGAAGCGTTAAAATTTCAAGCTGCTTATCAGAGGGGTCAATATGAGATTTCATTAAGTGATACGCTAGTGGAAATACTGGATTATTTGAAAAGCAGGGATGTAAGAATCAGTTTGATAACCAATGGACCGTATGAGCATCAGCTGAAGAAAATAAGGAGTCTTGGTCTGGGGAAGTGGATAGAGGAAAAGGATATGATCATTTCATCCGCGGTAGGCATCTCGAAACCGGATGAACGTATTTTCCATATGGTATGTGAAAGCGGGCTGTATGTCGGAGATTCTTATGAAAATGATGTAATCGGTGCGAAGAAGGCAGGCTGGGATGTTATCTGGCTGAATAAATACGGACAACAGGAAGCTGATCAAAAAGCTGATTTTACCGCGCGGGATGAAAGAGAACTGCAATCACTCTTACACAATTTCTTTGATTTTGATGGAAGCTGTATGTGTTAACGAATGTGGTCAGTTGTCATGAAATACATTTATTTTCATGGCAGTTGCTATCTGTTTGGGATATAATAAACCTATAGAATAGGAGATGATTGTATGAAGCAAATACCTATTGGAATAGAGAATTTTAAAGAGCTGATAGATAAAGATTATTATTATGTTGATAAAACTTTATTTATTAGTGATGTATTAAAAGAAAAGGTTGCTCTTTGTACCAGGCCACGCCGATTCGGTAAAACCTTGAACATGAGTAGGCGCTGCCCGCCCAGGCGTGTTATATTATTTCTTTTCCATTCGCCAAGCGGATAATGCATATCTATTTGATGGATTAGAAATTTCAAAAAATAAGGAAGCAATGCAGTATCAGAATCAATATCCTGTTATTTTTATGTCATTGAAGGATCTAAAAGATTTATCATTTCAAGATCAGTTAAATAATTTTCAAATTATCTTAAGTGAAATTATAAGCAGGAATGAAGAATTGCTTATCAGTGAGCATTTGGATGAAATGGATAGAGATTTATTAAAGAGATATAAAGCAGGTACAGTAAATAAAGCACAGCTTCAGAATGGACTACGATTTCTAAGTAATTGTTTAGAGAAGCATTGGAAAAAAAAGGTTGTTCTTTTGATTGATGAGTAGGCGCTGCCCGCCCGTGGCGTGATGTTCCTCTACAAAGCGCCTACCTGAATGGTTATTATGATGATATGGTTGTTTTTCTAAAAAATATGTTCAGTGCAGCATTAAAAACTAATGATGCGGTGGAGAAAGGTATATTGACAGGTTGTTTAAGAATAGCGAGAGAATCTACACCACTGGCGGGCTTTAGCCTTTTCACAGGATTGAATAATTTTAAGGTCATTACTATTTTCGATGATACATCCAATCAGCAATTTGGATTCACACAAAAAGAAATGGACTCACTATTATCAGATTATCAGGCAGAGGCATATCGGGATAAAGTGAAGGAATGGTAGGCGCTGCCCGCCCATGGCGTGACGGATACCAGTTTGGTAGCTGTGATATCTACACTACTAGTGGGCAGAGCCTAATCCATGGAGTGTTTTAATGTATATAGAAAAGCTGAATAAGACGCATCTGCATGAGCCGGAATCGTTCTGGGCGAACACCAGTGGTAATGATATTATTTACCGGTATATAAAAGAAGCAAATCCCAAAATGCGGGAAGAGTTTGATATACTGGTATCCGGTGGAGTGATAGAAAAACCAATCAAGGATACGATAACCTATAGGGAAATGGATCAGATAAACAACGTTTACAGTTTTCTGTTATTTACCGGTTATCTAAAGGCAATTAAATGTGTTGATAATGAAAAAAGGATGTATCGGTTATCAATACCCAATAAGGAAATCAAGCAAATCTATGTGTCTATATTCAGTGAATGGTTCAATGAACAGGTAGAACATAATGGTACATCTTTTGTAGAGGCGTTACGGAAAGAACAGATAAGGAATGCAACTGAAATATTAAATAACGTATTATTTCAAAGCATCAGCTATTTCGATTATGATGAGAAATTCTATCATGGACTTCTGCTTGGAATGTTGAATGACTATATAGTGGCTTCAAATAAGGAGTACGGTTTAGGCAGAGCGGATATTGCAATTCTGCCGCGTTCTATCATGGATAGAGGACTGATATTGGAGTTAAAAATTGCGACATCAATGGCAGAAGTAAGATCAATGGCGCAAAAAGCCTGTGAGCAAATCCGGCAGAAGAAATATATGGAGGGGCTGTTAGCGAATGGATATGAGGATGTGATTGGATACGGTATTGCATTTTATAAAAAATCGTGTGTCATTACAAAGGTATAGTGAGATGAAGCTGTAATCGTGGATAAATGAAAAGGGAAATTCTTCAATATGGGGATTCTCTGGCTATCCAAATTTTTTAGGGGTTTTCGCCAGAAATTTGGGGGTCAACTTTGGGGGAGAGAAAAAATAAAGGCTAAAAATTAAGACCCCTAAAGTTAAAATCAAGAGAATCAGTGAAAAAACATTCTGATTCTCTTTTTTTGGTTATGCTTCTGTACAAATTCTTAATCTCTTTATTCTTTTACTTTATATTTACCACGTTTCTTTCCAACATAGCTATGTACTTCATTAGATGATTTGGGCGTATTTCTCAATGCAGGTCTATTTCTGGTAGACCATAAGATTCGATTTCTAGTATAATTAAAATTAGAGGAACCTCGTGAGTTTCTCTTATAATCTTCGGCTTTCGGTTGAATGATTCCATAGGTCCATTGGATAAACGTGCATAGTAACGCTCATTATCCTTTGCACTACGTCTTGATACCTCAGTTATAGTAAATGAGCGGGCAATCTCATGCTTATATTTATCAAGGTATTGTGAGAAAAGACGAGGAATGTAACCTCTGAGAGCCTTAAATTCTTCAATCATTTTTAATAATTCTTGCATTACTTCATCTTCAGAACTAAAGTGAGTATTATTGAATCTAATATATTTTTCTTTCACATCTCTGATTATATTGAACTTAGGATCTAGTGAGAGAAATAGTTTTTCAATAGTATATGTATCTGCGTACATTCTAAGAGAGCTGTGGTAATACCTTTTGTCAGAGTAATTGATATTGTCTTGATTCTTCAAAAGCACCCAGCGATATTTTCTAAGCAAGATAACTTCTTGTGATTCCTGAATCGTTTTATTGTCTCTATTGGTGTCATGATTTTGTTTTTCAAGCCTTTTAAGATTCTATCTTTATATGCTTTCATTACTGAATTGATATAAGTATTAATCAATCCTAATAAATATTTAACAACATGAAAACTATCTAAAATCGACACAGCATTTGGAAAGAAATGCTTGGGTAATTCAAGATAAGGCTTATATGCATCAGAAATAATATAACGAACATGTTTTCTTTCTTCGTATGGAATGGAGAAGAAGTAGTTTTCAATGGTATGATGCCATCGGTTATGCAAGATGTCAACAATCTCTCCAGAAGTAAAGTCCATAAGAATCAAGGCATATTTCTCTTTTTCAGAAATATCAATATGTACTTCATCAACGGAAAGAAACTCAGGAAGAGTTAAACGTGGCAAATCCACGTAAGCAGTGAAAAGATCGTGAACTTGAGTATCAGATAAATTGAATTGTCTGGCAATAGATGCGGTAGAACGATCAAGGTCTTTCATAGCCTCTAAAACTAGTAGAGGAGTAATATCAGAGGATTGTTTATAACGCTGAAAGAATGGGAAATCTTCATTAACATATGTGGAACAGTTAGTGCATTTCCACTTTCTTTGGCTCACGATAAAGATGATGCAAGTTCCGTCTTGTAAGACAGGGTGTTTGATTTTGCGCTTATAAATACCTTTTGAGTGCATTCTGCAAGAACAATTAGGGCAATAAGACGGGATAGATGGTCGAGAGATATATACATACTTGGTATCAGCGATGATTTCAACATCGTTGATGATAATAGAACCATCATCGGGAATGTTTAATAATTTAAATAGATAAGAATGATCCATGATTACCTCCTTCACAGAAGCATAACCAATAGAACATTATAGAAAAAGAAACAGATGAATGCCACCTGTTTCTTTTGGGATTTATCCCCCTAAAGTGTCCCTCAAAGTTCAGACCCCTAAATTGACCCCTAAAGTTTAGCCCCCCAAATATTTTGGATACCCGATTCTCTTTTTTTATGTATTGCTGATAAGCTTGAGAAAATTTGGATTAAGATGCTTGCTTTTCCTTTAACATGAACTGCTCGTTGCAAGATAGATGAACGTTTAAAGATAGCAGGGTACCGTGCATACATATTGTACTACTTATAGCATATTATTTCTATCTATAGTAAATTGGCATTGAAGTTAAGCGAATGATGATTTAGATAACACAATATTTATAACATATGTAATGTATATACCGTAATTTCTAAAATTATTTGTTGTGGGATAAATTCCTATACTAAAATTCACAAAGAAAAAAGTGCGCAGCGCTTTTACGTATTGCTTCTGGATATTAGTCACTGAAAAACATAAAGAATAATCATTTCCAGTGCATACATAATATATAGGAAAGCACTTGAAAAAGGTGGTGAAAAAATGCACAAAAGGGGGAAAAAGCAGGGTGTTCATGGTATAATAAAAACAACGTGGCCAGAATTTATACAATTCGTTTGAATTGTCTGTCTACTGTTGGAACGGATTATGGTACGCTATATCCGTATTGATTATGTAAGGAGATTATTATGCTGAAAGTCTTACAACATCCATTGATTACGCATAAGCTGACACAGATGCGTAAAAAGGAAACCGGAACAAAGGATTTCCGCCAGAATCTGGATGAGATCGCAGGTCTGATGGCTTACGAAATTTCCAGAGATTTCCCGCTTCAGCCAGTCGAAATCAACACACCTGTCGCAAAGACCACAACCTATGAGCTTGCGAAGGAAATCGTACTGGTACCGATTCTACGTGCAGGTCTTGGTATGGTGAATGGAATCTGTGATTTGATCCCTACCGTCAAGATTGCACATGTGGGGCTGTATCGTGATGAAGAAACACTGGAGCCTCATACATATTTTGAAAAGTATCCGAAGGAAGTAAAGGACGCTATCGTTATGATCGTTGATCCGATGCTGGCAACCGGAGGAAGTGCAATCGCCGCCATTGACATGGTAAAGAAACAGGGCGCTAAGAATATCCGCCTTGTCTGTCTGGTCGGAGCTCCGGAGGGTGTAAGGGCCGTGGAAGAAGCACATCCGGAAGTGGATATCTATCTTGCGGCACTGGATGAAAAACTGAATGAAAAAGGGTATATCGTACCCGGACTTGGAGATGCAGGAGACCGTATTTTCGGTACGAAGTAGTCATGAAGGAAGCGTATCAGGCTATGCGGCAGATGTTTACCATGGCACTTGCCTGTGGGGCAGCGGTATGGATCGGTGCCTGGCTGGATGATGTATTTCATACCTCGCCATGGTGTCTTCTGATTCTGTTAGCCTACGCCATCATCTCCAGTTTGTATCTGATGATTCGAAAGCTGGGTGATGATCATGAATGAAACAAGGAAAATGGGAATGGAGATCCGCATACTTACGCTGCTGCTCTGTGCGGCAGGCTGTGTGGTCTGCATCATCCTGTTTCCCGGAGCGTGGAAGTCAGGTGTCATGGGTATTCTGATCGGCTCCTTAACCGGTATTATGGGCTTCAACATGATCCAGAACATGGTTGGGCACATTGACGGAGAACTGGCGGATATCAAATCCCGTGCATTTCGCTCCTATACGCGAAGATATATGCTGTATGCCGTTATCTTTGCCTTAAGTGCCATCGCAGGTGCGCATATCGCGGCTCTGCTGGTGGGAATGCTGCTTCATAAGTGCAGTATTCTGATTTACAGCTGGAAACACAGAAAGGAGGATGAGTAGTGGACGATAAGTTTGACGGAATCGTTTTGACACTGTTTGGATACAACATCGAATTTCAGCAGTCGATTATCAACTGGCTGATTCTCTGTGTGCTGTTTTCCATATTCTTTATCTGGGCCGGCAAAAAGTTTGAAAAGGCCGATGTTCGAAAGGCGCCGTCGGGAATACTTCTGATTACAGAAATGATTACCGGGCTGTGTACCAATATTATCGGGGATAACCTGAAGCATGAAACGAAGCATTATCTGTCGTTTCTGGGTACACTGACCATGATGATGGCCGTCAGCAATCTTTTGGGACTTCTCGGACTGCAGCCGCCGACATCCAATTTGAGCTTCAATGTTACCCTTGCACTGATGATGTTTCTGACCATTCAGTATAACGGTATCAAAAAAGGCGGGCTTGGCGCACGTCTGAAGGAGCTGACGGAGCCGATGTGGCTGCTTACACCATTGAATGTCATTGGTGAGCTGGCACTTCCGATTTCGCTTTCCATGCGTTTGTTTGGAAACATACTGGCAGGCTCCATTATTATGCTGCTGGTGTATACAATGATGCGAAGCTTTCTCCCGTTTGGAGTGCTCGGATACATTGCGACACCGTTTCTGCATGCGTATTTTGATGTGTTCTCAGGTCTGATACAGACCTATATCTTCTTCACGCTGGCAAGCTTCTTCCTTAGTGAACAGGTTGCCCCGGAAGAATAACAAATGATGTTAACAGGAGGAAAAAATTATGGAATTCAATGAATATTTTGTACAGGGTATGGCACTGTTAGGTGCAGGTATTGCAATGATCGCCGGGTTAGGTCCTGGTATCGGACAGGGTATCGCTGCCAGCAAGGGTGCGGAAAGTGTTGGACGCAATCCGGATGCTGCAGGTAAGATTCGTTCCATCATGGTACTTGGTATCGCTTTGGCGGAAACAACGGGTATCTATGCATTGATTGTTGCCTTGATTCTAATCTTCATGAAAGGGTAATGTCATTCATCATGAAGCTATGAAGAAAGGAGGTATTCGCATAGTATGGATTTTGATATAAATGCCTATCTGCGGCTGAATCCGATGGATATGATCATGGTCTGTGTATCAACGCTGATCATCATCGCTATCGCAAAGCATTTTTTCTGGGACAAGGTGCTTGCCTATCTCGATGCACGCAAGGCTGCTATTCAGGCAGATATCGATGCAGGTACGCAAAGCAGGGAAGCAGGAGAACAATACAAGCGCCAGTATGAAGAGCAGATGGCCAATGCCCGCGGCGAGGCTCATGAAATACTGGAAAGTGCCAAAGCCAATGCCGTACAGGAAAAACGTGAAATTCTGGCTGCCGCAAGAGGTGAAGCCGAAGCGGTCAAGGAAAAAGCACGGAAGGATATCGAGCGTGAAAAGGTACAGGCTCGTGCAGAAATGAAGGATGCAATCGTGGATGTGGCATTTGAAGCCGCAAAACAGATTGTTAATAAAGAACTGGATGAAAGTACACATAAGCAGTACGTGGATGATTTTATCGAGCATGCAGGTGATGAGTCATGGCAGGCATAGCAGCAAAAAGCTACAGTGATGCACTGTTTGCACTTGCACAGGAGGAGCAGAAGCTGGATACATTCAAGGCAGATGTATGCATGATGGATGAACAGCTGAAGGCGTATCCCGATTTCATGCGGGTACTGACGCATCCCAAGATTCACAAGGAAGAAAAGAAACAGACGCTTGCGTCTGTATTCGGTAGTGAAGTCGATCATATGGTTTTGAATTTCGCAAAGCTTTTGATTGACAAAAGCCGTTTTCAGAGTTTTCACGATATTACCAGAGAGTTTGTAAAGCAGTATAACAAGGTAAACAATATCGAAGTGGCACATGTCCGTACGGCAAAGAAGCTGGATGATGCGGAAATTAAGCGTCTGAAATCCATGCTGGAGGAAAAGCTTTCGAAAACTGTGGAATTACACATACAGGAGGATCCGGATCTGCTTGCGGGACTGCGCATAAAGATCAATGATATGGTTCTGGATAATACCGCCAGAAGCCGTATGGATAATCTGAAACAGCTGGCACAGAGTGAGCCTGTGCAGGAAAGTTAGAGGTGAGTGCGAGTGAGCTTAAAGCCAGAAGAGATAAGTAAGCTGATCAAGGATCAGATTCGCAGATATGATGAGGATCTGGAAATCGATGAAACTGGTACGATTATCACCGTTGGTGACGGTATCGCGCTGATTTACGGTTTACAGAATGCGATGGCCGGTGAGCTGCTTCGTTTTCCCGGAGATATTTATGGAATGGTACTGAACCTGGAGGAAGAGCACGTCGGTGCTGTTTTGATGGGGGATGACTCCAACATCCGTGAAGGCGATGAAGTAAAACGTACCGGTCGTATCGTAGAGGTTCCCGTTGGGGACGGTATGCTGGGACGTGTTGTCAATGCACTTGGACAGGCAATTGACGGAGGAGAACCGATTAAAAGTGATAAGTTCCGTCCGGTAGAGCGTGTGGCACCCGGTGTTATGACAAGAAAAAGTGTACATCAGCCGATTCAGACCGGCTTGAAAATCATTGATTCCATGATTCCAATCGGCCGCGGTCAGCGTGAGCTGATCATCGGAGATCGCCAGACGGGAAAAACGGCGATTGCCATTGATACGATTATCAATCAGAAGAATAACAATGTAAAATGCATCTATGTTGCCATTGGTCAGAAGGCCAGTACGGTAGCACAAATCGTAGAAAAGCTGCGTTCCCACGGTGCCATGGAGTATACGACCATTGTATCCTCCACCGCAAGTGAACCGGCTCCGCTGCAATATATTGCGCCGTATGCAGGCTGTGCAATCGGCGAGGAATGGATGGAAAACGGTGATGATGTGCTGATCGTTTATGACGATTTGAGTAAGCATGCGGTTGCCTATCGTACCATGTCCCTGCTGCTGAAGCGTCCGCCTGGGCGTGAGGCATATCCGGGAGATGTCTTCTATCTGCATTCCCGTCTGCTGGAGCGTGCGGCAAAGCTGAATGATGAGCTTGGCGCAGGAAGTCTGACAGCTCTGCCAATTATTGAAACACAGGCTGGAGATATTTCCGCCTATATTCCGACAAATGTTATTTCCATCACCGATGGACAGATCTTCCTGCAGACGGAGCTGTTCAACAGTGGTGTACGTCCTGCCGTTGACAGCGGTCTGTCCGTTTCCCGTGTAGGTAGTGCGGCGCAGATCAAGGCAATGAAGCAGGTGAGCGGTTCTCTGAAACTGGAGCTGGCACAGTTCCGTGAGATGCAGGCCTTTGCGAAATTCGGAAGTGATCTGGATGCGGCTACAACGGAAACACTTGCCCACGGTGAGCGTTTGACGAAGCTGCTGATTCAGAATCAGTATGATCCGCTTCCGGTAACCCATCAGGTGTTAACACTGTTTGCGGCGAAAAACAAATTTCTGAAGCCGGTTAAGGTGGAGGATGTTCAGCTGTATGAAAAAGAAATGCTGAAGTACATGGAGCGAAACCATGCGGACATCTTAACGGAAATCGAAGAAAAGCAGGCGCTGGATGATGCACTGAGTGCAAACATCAAGGCTGCATTGCAGGCGTTTGAAGCTGAATTCAAGAATATGATAGAAGGATAATGTATGGCAGCAGGTAAACTGGAGATCAAAGCGCGCATCCGCTCTGTTGAATCTACAAAAAAGATTACAAAGGCGATGCAGCTGGTTGCCACCAGTAAGCTGAAGAAACAGAAACAGTACATGGAAGAGAATCGGGATTATGCATATTATCTGAAAGAAACTGTGCAGGAAATCCTGTCTTCCATCGAGCATTCCAGACATCCGTATCTGCAGAAGCAGGAGGGGAAACCGTATACCATCGTCTTTACAAGTGACATGGGGCTGTGCGGCGGCTATAATGCCAACATCTTCCGTATGCTGCAGCATGAAATCGGCAATGAGGGTGACTTTGTCATTATCGGAGCACGTGGAGCCAACTGGATTCACAATAAGGATTTCCATGTTGTGCAAAGCGAAACGGATCTGGAAGAGGACTGTTACAGTGAGCTGGTTGGTGTAGCTGATCATGCATTGGAACTGTACCGCAAACAGGAAATATCGGAAATACGTATCTTATATACACACTTTGTTAATTCTGTAACCTTTGAACCGAAGCTGATTACGCTGCTTCCGGTGGAAAAGGAAGAACGAGAGAAAGCAACGACTGCAGAAACCATCTTTGAGCCTGCAGGTGACCGGATTCTGGACACCCTGGTTCCAATGTATGTGCGTTCCCTTTTATACAGCTACTTCCTGGAAACGAAAACAAGTGAACAGGCAAGCAGGCGTATGGCAATGGAAAGTGCAACAGATAATGCAGAGGAGTTGAAGGAAACTCTCGAATTACAATTCAACCAGGCTCGACAGGCTGCAATTACCCAGGAAATAACGGAAATTGTCGGCGGTGTCAACGCTATGGAATGAAAGGAGCAGCCATGAGTAAGAATACAGGAAAAATCGTACAGGTCATTGGACCGGTAGTCGACGTTGCATTTGAGAACGGAGATCTGCCGCAGCTATTGACCGCTATTGAAATTCCTCTGAAAGACAGTGAATCTTTAGTTGTCGAAGTTGCTCAGCATATCGGTGATGAACGTGTCCGCTGTATCGCCATGGGTGGTACAGACGGTCTGGTTCGTGGAATGGAAGCCATTGATACAGGATCCGCAATCCGTGTACCGGTGGGAAAAGAAATTCTGGGAAGAATGTTTAATGTCCTTGGACGTGAAATTGATGGTCTGGGACCTGTTGGAACGGAGAACACACTGCCGATCCACAGACAGGCACCGGGCTTTGAGGAGCAGCAGACATCCGCAGAAATGCTGGAAACAGGAATTAAGGTCATTGACCTGCTATGCCCATATTCCAAGGGTGGTAAGATTGGTTTGTTTGGCGGTGCGGGAGTAGGTAAAACCGTACTGATTCAGGAGCTGATCCATAATATCGCCAAGGAACATGGTGGAATGTCCGTCGTTACCGGCGTAGGGGAGAGAACCCGCGAAGGAAACGACATGTATCATGAAATGAAGGACAGCGGCGTCCTTGATAAGACCGTGCTGGTGTACGGACAGATGAATGAATCTCCGGGTGCAAGAATGCGTGTCGGCCTGACCGGTCTGACGATGGCGGAATACTTCCGTGATCATGACCATCAAGATGTGCTGCTGTTTATTGATAATATCTTCCGTTTTACCCAGGCGGGAAGTGAAGTAAGCGCCCTGCTGGGACGTATGCCGAGTGCAGTAGGCTATCAGCCGACACTTGCGACAGAAATGGGGCAGCTGCAGGAGCGTATCACATCCACGAAGGATGGTTCCATTACCTCTGTTCAGGCAATTTATGTACCTGCGGATGACTTGACGGACCCGGCTCCGGCTACCGCATTTACCCATCTGGATGCGAAAACGGTTCTGGACCGTGATATTGCGGCACTGGGAATTTATCCGGCTGTTGATCCGCTGGAATCCAGCTCACGTATATTGGATCCGCTAGTTGTCGGAGAAGAGCATTATGAAGTTGCCCGCGGAGTACAGACGATTTTACAGCGCTATAAGGAGCTGCAGGATATCATTGCCATTCTGGGTATGGACGAGCTGAGTGAGGAAGACAAGATTATTGTCAACCGTGCCCGCCGTGTCCGTAACTTCCTGTCACAGCCATTCCATGTTGCGGAGGTGTTCTCCGGAATCAAGGGCTGCTATGTATCCCGTGAGGATACCGTGCGAAGCTTCAAGGAACTGCTGGCTGGGAAATACGATGACCTTCCGGAACAGGCCTTCATGTTCGCATCAACGATCGAAGAAGTTGTCGAGAAAGCTAAGGCTCTGGAAAACTGAGTATGATCAAAATCAAGATCATTACGCCGCTGGGTCTTTACAAGGAAGGCGAAGTCGGCGGCGTGCATGTACGGACGGTGGAAGGAGAAACGACAATTCTTCCCAACCACATGCCAATCGTTGCAATGCTGACAACATGCAAATGTTCTCTTATGGAAGGCAATGAATATAAGGATTATGCGATTGCCGGCGGACTGCTTCAGTTTGCGGACAATGAGATGCGAATTCTTGCGGATGCGATTGAAGGCCGTGAGGAAATCGATATCGAGCGTGCCAGACATGCAAAACAACGTGCTGAGGAGCGTTTGAAGAAAATGGATAACCGCACCAGCATTAAGCGTGCTGAGGTCGCATTGGCAAAAGCAATTAACCGTATCAAGGTTTACGGTGGTTAACATTATAGGGATATCAGAATCATCTGGTATCTCTTTTTTGTTAAGCGAAGCAATTGAAAAAATTCATGATTTGTTTACTTTTCAGCATACCTGAAAAATTAGATGTTATGCTATGGCTACAGGCAATGTATAAGACTCTATGGTAAAGGATACAGTGAGTTCTTTAACTGGCAGATCTATGATGCATTCAGTCTGCTTGCGGATATCATGCAAAGCGCTGGTAAACGTATGATCGGTAATTATGCTTGTGTAAGTACGCTGAATCTTCCGCAAAAAAAAGAATATGGAAGTCTGTATTGATACATCTGGGAAAAGCAGTCTTACTGAAAAGGATATCACTCTTTTCAATAAGCAATAACCTAAGCTTAAAACGGGTATCTATATTCCAACCTATTGATTGGAGCTGTTCTCTGACATGGTTAAAAAAATCGTGATGTAGAAGGTTTTTTCTAGCTAGTGGATGTAGACGAAAAAGGGAATCCAAATATCTATGAAATACAACAGTATTTGAATTCCCCTATGTATATGTATTCGTTATGGACGAGGTCCTGTAGAACTATAAAAGTTTACTTCCTTCTTCTCAACCTGTCAAAGCCAATTTGTATGAGGACAATCAGAAAAGCGATGAGCATATTCTCCAATGAGGCTGACCGGTTGAAAACCATCATGATCGCCACGATAACCGTATATTCGATTAAGTAAATTTTTCCATTCATATTCGTTCTCCTCAAAATGCTGCATGAACTGAGCTTCCACTGTTATGCAACAGCGGCATCATATGTATTCGGATACAGGGTGATCATCATATAACAGATTTCATCATCACTGATCTCAATTTCAAAGGCCTCCTCAATGGACTTGATATGGCTTCTTATTTTCTGAAAAATCTCTTTATTACTGTCCAAATAGGGCGTCTTATGGTCAAATATGATTGTCTTATTTGCTATGATACGCTCAATCATAAAACCGATATGGATAATTAATGAGAATCCGGTAGAGGCTCTGTTTTTTTCTTCATACTCCAGATCATCAAAAAGATTTTCTAAAAACTCCGCGGCAACCTTCTGAACAGCCAGTGGATTTACATACATAACATGCTGGGCCAGAAATCCTGCAGCTTCCTCTGCACTCTGGTCTGTTTTTTTATGCTTTGTCTTTTGTTCGCTTACTCCTGTTTTGTTCAGAAATTTAATGAAATTCTCCTTTTTATCATCGGTAACCAGTTCGGATATATGAAAGAAAGGGGCATCCACATCAATATGTACATTTCCAATGACTGCAACCAGATTATAGCTGTCTACGATTTCCTGATAGGTCTCATTTTTCTTTTGAAGCTCCTCATTGCTTAACGCAAATACATGGATGTAGCCAAGCGAATTTTCCTTTAATATTTCAACAATCATATTTTTAAATGCGATACTTGTTCCCTGACCGGATGAACATGCGGATATGATTGCAGGCTCTTTCTCTGAGCTTGCAAAGGCAGGCTCAAAGCGGTTTTTAATCAGATATTCATTATAGGTGAGGTCGATATGCTCATTACGATTCAGCATGATGTGGGCAAAGTCCAAAGCAATCGCTGTGGATACGTTTGGAATCGTATGTGTGGGGATACCGGTATCTCTGGTCAGCTTATGACCGAAATCCAGAAGAGAGCCCATGTCCGCCAGAATCATCACACCCTTTTTGAGATGCAGACTCTCGATTTCCTCCATAAACAGCTGGTAGCTCTGATTGACATCCTGTGTCAGCGGCATATCAAATGCCCTTACAAAATCTGTATGCAGCAGGCGGTTGCATACCTCTGCTATGCTGGATGCTGTATTGCCATGAGCAAGAATATATAAGGCAGCCTTTGATGAATTATCCGGTACAATATCACTTGTAATATTCTTGATCAGCAGCTGAAAGAACTTTTTCTCATCCGTTGGCAGACGCAGAGAAAACTTGCTTTCGATCCTGTCGATCATATCATCAACAATCGCATCGCCTGTTTTCACAGGCACGGAGCTGCTCTCCGTCAGCTTTATTTTCCGCAATCTGTCAATGAGAAATTTTAAATGAAAGGCCAGAACGAGGATGCTCTGCTCCGTTATTTTTACAGACAGGCGGTTTTGTATTTCCTTCATGACCTCCAGTGAGAAATCGACAATGCGCGGTTCGATAATCTTATAAAGCTCATCCTTGTTTACTGTTTTAAAATACATGCTGTTGAGAATTTCGTCATAATAGGAAGACACTGCGGAGGATATGCGGATTGCGACCTCATCGCTCGTCAGTCCCTGTCTGGAATAATTGCGAATCTCATCAATCAGACTGCAGTATGCTTCCTCATTCAGTACGTTTTCCTTTACATGTGTAATCTCATTGGAAGGTGTGATTACAAGGTCATAGTTGTAATTCTCATAATTGTCGGTGAAGGTATATCCGATTTTCCTATACTTTTTATAAGCCTCTCGGATATTGTCTGACAGAAATACATAGGGAACCTTGATTTCACCGAATTCCTTGGTTTTACTTTCAAGGAAAGAGCGGGCACACAGTATTTTTATTTCAGAGGCAAGCTGTCCGATATTTTCTGTAAAATCATACAGGGTAATAGCTTTCACAATATCCGCATCAATGATATAGGTGCGCTGTGTAAGGATTGCCTCCTTGGAAAAGAGATGCTCCATGATTTTCAGCTTTTCCTGTAGCGGACGCTCGCGCAGCGGCGGCAGATTGATTGTAAGCGGAATTCTGCGCTTAAAGGTTTTCAGCAGGACATCCTTCGGATTTTCTGTTGTAGCTCCAATGATGAGGATATCCGCTTTCCGTATCGTATTTGCTTCCCCCATCTTGCGGTACTGTCCGGTATCCATAAGATAGAATAACAGCTCCTGTCCCTCCGGAGGAAGTCTGTGAATTTCATCGAGAAACAATATTCCGTGATTCGCTTTTTCAACAAGACCCTCCGTTTCCTGATCCGCGCCGGTAAAGGCGCCCCGGATATGTCCGAACAGCTGTGACAGTAAAAGCTGTGGATTGTGATAGTAGTCCGCACAGTTGAATTCCACGAAGGGATATTCCTTTTCACTCATGCCTTTTATTTTTCTGCCATAGTCATACATCGTATGCGCGAATAATGTTTTTCCAGTGCCGCTTTCTCCGGTAATCAGTGTGTGCAGACCCTTTGGTGGATATAAAATTGCGGACTGCGCCTGCTTAATCTGTAAAGACTGGCTGCCGTCATAGCCAATCATGATGGAAAAGGAATCTACCTCCTGTTCTTTTTTGAAAAACAGATCTCTGATTTCCTCCGGGGTATAAACACTCTTTTCCAGGGGAACATGCAGCTCCTTCTTTATGATATCCACAGGAACAAATAAAACAGGTCGGGTTTCAATTTTAATAAACAAGCCGTTCTTGACAGCCGTATTCAGCATGGTACTGACCGTCGAACGGTATGTGTTAAAGTGATCAGCGATATCCTTTGCTGTGATTCCGAAATTCTCTTTCTTCTGAATTCTGTTTTCCAGATATTCCCTTGTAATGACAGAATAGATATAATCGAATACTTCCTGCTCAGACATATCTACACCTCTTTTCTTTTATGAATGCATCGTTTGTTTTACCATGATGCAGCAGTACGTTTATTAATGAATGTGCAGTTTGCCATTGTGCAAAAGAGCACTGCAAATGCCTTTCTCTATTGTATTGCATGATATCTGTGCTTTGTTTCTGCTGTATGGAAGGTTGCAGAAAAGTACAGACAGCATCCGTTTAGGATAAAAGCTCAATCAATGAGTTCATAATCTCCTTTGGCGTTGTGGAAGCTTTAATCCGCTCCATGGATTCCTTCTCTGAAAACATTCCGACAAGCTTTTGGAGAATTGTCAGCTGATGCTCAGCACCATTCACAGCAAGCGTAAAGATGATATTTACCGGTACGGTTTCATTATCTGATCCCATTAGCGTGAAATCCACAGGGGTTTTCAGCTTTGTAATGATGATTGCCGATTTCTTAACCGTATCCCTTTCCATGGGATGAGGGATTGCAACCTTAAGTACCTCCGTGGGTAATGCTGTCGGGTACAGCTTTTCTCTTTTGATAACTGCATCCGCAAACCCTTCCTTAACATATCCCTTCCGGTATGCATCCTCACCGATTTTTTTGATAGCATCCTCAAAATCCTCTGCTTCCAGTGTTAATTCTATCAGTTCTTCAAATAATAAATCCCTTATATTGTATTTTTCCATAATTGAATACCTCCCGCTTTTTATTAAAGCAAAAATCTTGCCAAACTATGGAATTATAAGCTGATTATGAAATATATCTGAAAATTTATGAGAAAATGCTTCCCTTAAGCTCCTGTTTACCAAGGCTGAAATTTATCACTATGCTTATGCAGATAACATGCAGAGGTTGTTTGTGATACCATAGGGACATGGAAAAGCTATGATTTACAGAGCATATTCGTTCGTGATTGAAATCTCATTTAAAATTATAGCATAGAAAATATAAAAGAAATAATAAATAAATGCAGTTATCTGTAAGCATGCATGAAAGGGATATACGTTATAAAAAGAGCGTTGGGGAATTTGGGTTACATATATAAGGAAGCATATTGGAAAAACAGCCATTCTGTAAGACATAAGAAGAGGCAAAAAAGCATTTTTGCATATAGCTTCCCTATGCTTTCTCCGGTGTAAAAACAGAAGAAAAAGTGTCTGTTCACTGGAATTGGCAAAATTTTTGCTTTATTAAATAGGCGTAAACGACCTGAAAGATGGTTAGAAAGGAGAATGAGATGAAAACAATTATCGTTGCTTGCGGAGGTGGTATCGCAACCTCGGCTACATGCGCTACAAAAATCAATATGGCGCTGGAAGAACGCGGATTGAGTAATCTGGCGAAGGCCGAGGCTGTCGATATCAAGTCACTTGATAATTTCATCAAGACTGCAGATGTCTATGTATCCATTACCCCGATGCGCGGTGTGGTACAAAGCTATGACATTCCGGTAATCAGCGGGATTCCGCTGCTGACAGGAATGGGCAAGGATGCCTGCATTGACGAGATTGTCAAAGCATTAAAGTAAAAGAAAAGAAGAGGAGAAAAAAATTATGGAAATGTTAGCTACCGTATTCCAGGGTCTTCTGGACCTGGGCGCTGCCGTATTTCTTCCGATTGTGTTATTCATTATCGGCTTGATCGTAGGCATGAAACCTGGCAAGGCGTTCTCATCCGCATTGACCTTAGGTGTTGCATTTATTGGTATCAATTTATTGATTGGGTATATGGGGGATACCGTCGGGGCTGCTTTCACAACAATCGTTGAGGGATCAGATAGTACATTAAAGTATATCGATATGGGATGGGCACCGGCCCTTGGACTTGCGTGGCAGTGGCAGTATGCGTTCCTCATGTTCCCGATACAGATTGCCATCAATGTTATCATGCTGCTGCTCGGATGGACGAACTGTCTGAATGTGGATATGTGGAATGTAGGAAACAAGGTGTTTACAGCCTTCCTTGTCACAAGTGCATGCAATAATGTGATTGTTGGCTTTATCGTTGCTATTGTACAGATTATCGCGGAATTAAAGAATGCGGATTACACGAAGTATCAGATTCTGGAGCTTACCGGTGTTCCTTCTGTAGGTATGCCGCACTGTATGTTTTTAAGTAATATCTTCTTCTATCCGATTGCAAATATACTGGATAAGATTCTGCCAAATACAAAGACGTTGAATGCGCAGGAAATACGTAATAAAATCGGTATCTTCGGTGAAAATCACGTACTTGGGTTCCTGATGGGAACCATTATCGGTCTTGCGGCAGGACAGGGTTCCGGTGCATTGCTGCTCGGTGTACAGGCAGGTACTGCATTGACCTTATTCCCGATGGTTTCCAAGCTGTTTATGACCGCACTGACACCGATTTCCGATGCGGCAAGTGAATGGGTGAAAAAGAAATTCCCGGGCCGTGAGCTGATCATTGGGCTTGACTGGCCAATTCTGGCAGGTAACTCTGAAATCTGGGTTGCCATCATTCTGACAATTCCGGTTGCATTGATCTTCTCGCTGATTCTGCCGGGAAATACTGCGCTGGTTCTTGGAAATCTGATGAATGTCTGTGTTTGTGTACCACTGTTCCTGGCAATGAAGGGCGATGTGCTGAAAATGTGTATCGTTTCCTGGATCTGGTGTCCGATTTTAAGCTACGCGGCATCCGTTATGGGACCGCTCCTGACTAGTCTTGCAAATACTGCCGGAACCTACAACACCGATATCACATGGTGGGGCTGCGATATTGCGGAAATCCGTTTTGCAATATATGAAGCAGCAACTGGCAATATGATCGGTATCGTGGCATGTGTTGCTGTTGTGGCACTGGGAATTCTGTACTTCCTGAAGCTGGCACCCGCAAGAGAAAAAGCCGCAAAGGAACGTCTGGAATCCGGACAGTAAAAAAGTGTCTTTCCTTCTGTATGTTGTAATATAACCTATGGAAAAGCAGCTTATGTCGCTGCAAATTGACACAGTATCTATCATAGTAATGCAATAAGCAAAATGAAGAATGAGGTGATCCTATGAGCAGATTTCAACAGTTTTGGTGGTATATAGGCGTTTGTATGACAGCTGTCGCGCTTCTTTTATCAGTAGTGACACGCAACTGGGTGCTGGCAATACTCTGCGCCGTTTCCACTGCCGGACTGCGAAAATTAAATGACAAGGTTGAATTACCGAAGGTATATACGCAGAGGGGGATTAAAAATGAGTGGTTTACACCAGGGAGACAACAGAAATGAAAAAGATAATAAATAATCCGAATGCCGTTGTTGAAGAAATGCTGCAGGGTATTGAAATCGCGAATCCGGATGTTTTATATGACAGGGAAGGCGTCGTCATTGCCCGCAAGGAAAAAAGTGATAAGGTCGGGCTTGTATCCGGAGGAGGCAGCGGTCATGAACCGGCGCATGCCGGCTATGTCGGCTATGGTATGCTGGATGCCGCAGTGAGCGGTAATGTGTTCGCATCGCCGTCCCCGGACCGGGTGCTGCGTGGAATTCAGCTTGCAGACTCCGGTCATGGTGTTCTGCTGATCATAAAGAATTATGCCGGAGATATCATGAACTTTGAAATCGCAGAAGAGCTTGCCGGCATGGAAGGTATCGAGGTTGATCATGTCGTTGTGAGGGATGATGTTGCTGTTGCGGAAAGTGATGAATCTACTGGCAGACGTGGTATTGCAGGAACAGTATTCGTGCATAAGCTTGCCGGTGCGAAAGCAGAAACAGGGGCATCCCTTGCCGAGGTTAAGCGTGTTGCGGAAAAAACGATTGAGAACGTAAGAAGCTTTGGTGTATCGTTATCAGCCTGTACGATTCCGGCGGTCGGCACTTGCGGCTTTACGATTGAGGAGGACTGCATGGAGGTCGGTATGGGCATCCACGGTGAAGCAGGTATTGAGAAAACGAAGCTGAAGCCGTCAAAGGAAATTGCGGATATCATGGTAAACAGAATCCTTGCGGATAAGGACTATGGACATAGCGAGGTTGCAGTCATGATCAACGGTCTGGGTGCCACTCCTTTGATGGAATTATATATTCTGGCTTCTGATGTGCATACCCGGCTATGTGCCGAAGGTCTGAAGCCGGTCAAATATTATGTTGGAAACTATATGACGGCTATTGAAATGGCAGGGGCATCCTGCAGTATCCTACAGCTGGATGAGGAATTGAAAAGGCTGCTGGAGTATCCAAGCAATACCCCGGCATTTAAGGAGATTGGATAATGGGATTTCAATTACAGACAAAGGATTTTATCCGCTATTTTCAGGAAGCCCGTGAGGTGATTGCTGCGCAGAGGGACTATGTCACGGAGCTGGACTCCACGACAGGGGATGGCGATCACTGGGTGAATGTGAATATGGGATTTGAAAAAATAACAGCTCTGTCAAAGGAGCTGGAAGACATGACGCTGGCAGATATGTTCAAAAAGGTTGGAATGACAATGTATTCAGCTGTCGGAGGCTCCTCCGGGGCGCTTTATGGCAGCGGATACATGGCGGCCGGAAGAGCTTGTGCCGGCAAAGCTGTGCTGGATGTACACGGTCTGTATGAGGTGTATGACGCCATGCTGCAGGAAATCATGAAGCGTGGAAAAACAGAGCCCGGACAGAAAACGATGATTGATGCATTATACCCGGCACTTCGTGCATACAGGGAAGGATTGGACGCAGGCAGGTGTGATGAAGAAATCATTCAGGATTTTATGGAAGGCGCCGCAAACGGTGCGAAGCGTACAAAGGAAATGGAAGCTGTAAAAGGAAGAGCCAGCTATCGCAGCGATAAGGGCGTAGGACATCTGGACCCGGGAGCTGTTACGATGGCAATGCAGCTGGAATGTATGGGAAATATGATATTGAATACATTGAAACAAAAAACAGGAGGAGATACTTATGATGAAGAAAATACAATTTTACGCACCCGGTGATATCCGTGTGGAGGAGGCAGAAATTCCTGTACCGGAAGCAGGAGAAATCGTTATTAAAAATGAGGTTACCTTAACCTGCGGTACAGACGTGAAAACGTATAAACGCGGATACCGCTATGAACCGCCGTTCGGCATGGGGCATGAAGCAAGCGGTGTCGTATATGCCGTCGGTGAAGGGGTTACCGGGTTTAAAGTCGGTGATCGTGTGGTTGCACACAATTCTGCATCCTGCGGAACCTGTTACTATTGTAAAAAGGGACAGGAGTCCATGTGTGTGGATCTGATTCAGAATCAGTTTACCAACGGAGCCTATGCGGAGTATCAGCTGATTCCGGAAAGAATCGTCAAATTGAATACCTTCCATATTCCGGAAGGAATGTCCTATAAGCAGGCTGCACTGCTGGAACCGCTGGCTTGTGCCTTGTATGGAACGGAAATGACGAACTTTGATCTCGGTGACTATGTTTGTGTAAACGGCTGCGGACCGATCGGTCTGATGTTTGTACGTATGTGTGTATTGAGAGGTGCACATGTTATCGCCTGTGATATGACACCGGAAAGACTGGCACTTGCGAAAAAGCTGGGTGCTCAGGAGATCATCAATATTAAGGATCTCAACGGTAAGGATCAGGCAGAGGCAGTGAAAGAGCTGACACCGGATGCGCGCGGTGTGGATGCGGCAATTGAAGCTGCCGGATTACCGGAGGTATGGCAGATTGCTCTGCGTATGGCAAGACCTGGCGGAGAGGTTCTGTTCTTCGGCGGTACGAAAAAAGGCCTGGAGGTACCTGTGGATACAACGCTTGTACACTATTCTCAGCTGACATTGAAGGGCGTGTTCCATACAACTCCACAGCATGTAAATGCAGCCTTTGAAATGTTGAAGATGGGGGCAATCAGTGCAGAGGATTTTGTACAGAATGAATACTGTATTGAGGATACTGAAAAGGCGATTGTCGAGCACGCTAGCGGTAAGGTTATCAAAAACTGCATTGTATATAAATAAAAACACAGGGAATTGAAAACTGCGTTTTATGGATGTATAATTCAACTATGAAACAGTCATTGGAAATTATACAAAATCAGAAGCAGAAATTCTCATCGAAGCTCGTACCCTCAATGGAAATCCTTGCACTTTCTCAGCATGAGCTGGAGTCCCTGGTCGATGCAAGTCTGATGGATAATCCGTTCTCTGATGTTGATCAGAATACAATATCCTTAAAGACCAGAGATGTCGATTTGGATTTTAAGCGGGTTCGGAAAAAGCAGGGTGAGCTTCAGGAGATTGCATATGCGGATGAAAGTCAGGATGATTTGTTCGAGCATGTCATCGTGCAGCTCTATCCGCATATGCAGACAAAAAAAGATGAAGAGGTTTTTACCGTATTATTAGAATCTTTGGATTCCAGAGGATTTCTTTCAGAAACACCGGATGATTTGTGCAGATTCCTGAATATAAAGAAGGCAAGGCTGCTGCAGTATTTGCATGTCCTGCAGCATGTGGATCCGAAGGGACTGGGCGCAAAGGATACCGGAGAATGCATATGCATTCAGTTATCGGAAATCGAAGGCTCCACTCTGGCACAGCATATCGTATGTTCTCATCTGGAGGCACTCAGTACAGGAGATTTTTTGAAAATTGCGAAGTCGGAGCATACCGATGTGGAGCACGTAAAGCAGGCGTTGTCGCTGATTCGTTCACTGAATCCAATTCCCGCAAACGGCTTTAGAGTACGGGAGAAGACGGTGTTTATCATTCCTGATGTGTATATAAGGAAAGAAGATTCTACGTTTCTTCTGGAAATGAACGCCAGACTGCAGGATAAGCTCAGTATGAATACGGAAAACTATGAGCTTTACAAATCAGCGGCTTGCAATGCGGAAGCAAAGGCCTTTCTGAAGGAAAAGCTGAATGATTTTAAATGGCTTCAATATAGTATTTCCAGAAGGTCGGTGACGCTGAAAAAAATCATAGCCTTTCTGGTTGAATATCAGGCCGCCTTTTTCCAGACAGGAGATGAATGTGCATTGAAGCCGCTGCGCCTTGTGGATATCGCAGAACAGCTAAAAATGCATACCTCCACCATAAGCAGAGCGATTTCCGGTAAATTCTTTCAATGTGAATATGGAACCTACTCCTTTCACTTTTTAGTGCCGAGATGCTATGAACGGCAGGGAGAAGTGACAGCCTCCATAGATACTATTCGAAACGAGATTAAGGAAATCATCCGTTCTGAGGATAAACAGCATCCCTATTCCGATGAGAAAATTCATCAGCTGCTGGAGGAAGACGGATTTGTGATATCCAGAAGAAGTGTAACCTTATACCGAAAGGAATGCGGCATACCGTCCTCACGGAATCGAAAGACTATCCATATATAGAAAGGATCGTCATAATGAATATTTTAGACGTAGCATTTGTAGAAGAACTCGTTGATGCCTGCCAGTATTTCTGGGAAGCAGGATGGGGAGAATATCATGCAGGAAATATCAGCTATCTTCTTTCAGATGATGAATTTGATCAGCTAAAGGAGTATATGCAGGTGTCGGCATCTGTTGATGTTGCCTTTGACACAGCTGGCTTAAAGGGAAAGGCATTTATTGTCACAAAATCCGGAGCATGCTTTCGTACAATGAAGAAAAAGTATGAACGGGATCTGGGAATCATTCAGTTCAAGGAAAACGGATATGATATTCTGTGGGGACTTGATCAGGGAAGAGGAAGACCAACCAGCGAGCTTCCCGCCCATGTACTGTGTCATCGTGCAAGGCTCGCAGATGATGCAAACAACAAAATTGTAATGCACTGTCATCCTACCTACCTGAATGCAATGACGATGATTCATGAGCTGGATGAGGAAAGCTTTACACAGACCTTGTGGAAGATGAATTCCGAGTGTGCGCTGGTGTTCCCGGAAGGACTGGCAGTATTGCCCTGGATGAAATGCGGAGAAGGTCCGATCGGTCCGGCGACAGCTGATAAAATGAAGGATAAAAGGGTCGTTGTGTGGCCGTTCCATGGTATATTCTCGAGTGGCAATTCCATTTCGGATGCCATCGGCTTGATTGAGGCAATCGATAAAAATGCGCATGTATATGTTCTGGTGAAAGCCAATATGATGCATGGAATGACCGATGAAAATGTACGGGAATTGAAAGAACATTTCGGACTGAGCTGATTTCTTCAGCTTTCGATTATGGCAAGGAAAAGGAGACAGCAACTTCTTTTCCTTTTGTCATAGAGGAAACATATGTCTCATTAGATAGTGTTTTGATCAGCTTCTTTCGGAATGAAAGAGAAGGATATGAAAAGGAGAGGACCTCATATGTTAGAGCATTTAAAAAAGGATGTTTGTGAAATAGCAAGGCGTGCGCAGAGGGATGGGTTATGTAAACACAAATCAGGGAATTTTTCTGCCCGTGATGCGAAAAGCGGCTATATTGTTATTACACCGACCAGTATTGATCGCGAAATGCTGACACCCCGTGATATGATTGTTATGGATCTGGATGCCAATGTTTTGGAGCATGCATCCGGATTACGACCGACGAGTGAAGCCTTGATGCATTTGATGATTTATAGGACGAGAAAGGATGCGAGGGCAATCGTGCATACACACTCCATGTATGGCACCACGTTTGCTTTGTTGAACAAACCGATTCCGGCAATCGTATATGAGGTCGCAAATTTCGGGCTTACCAAGGCACGTATTCCGGTAGCACCCTATGGCCGCCCCGGTACGATGGAGCTGGCTGATTCTGTTGTTGAGGTCTGTAAGGAGGCGGAATGCTTTTTACTGGAAAAGCATGGTACGGTTGCTTTTGATACAAGAGATATTTACGAAGCGTATTTAAAGGCCAATTACATTGAGGAGCTGGCACAGCTGTATTATAATGCGCTGACAGTACATCAGGGAAAGGAACCGGAAGCTTTTTCACAGGAGGAGCTGCAATGCTGGGAGTATCCAAAGGAAATCAGCTTCGCTGATGAATAATGTCAGTCAGTTTTAGCGCGGAGGAGGATTCTCTATAGGTTAATGCGCCCTTGTGTGTTATATGGAAATGCATAAGGGATCAGATATGTATGTCCGTGCTGTGTGTGTCATCTGATATTGCTTTTCAACAGAAAATGCAGGCATGAACAATATAGGAAGTGAAAGCCCAATTCTGGGCTTTTTCTTGTGTATGGCTGCATCGTATTTCGTCGGCACATATACGAAATGTTTGAAATACGCAGAAATCCAATGCGAATGCTGTGGATAAGCTGGAATCAGTCTCTGCCCTTGTGACAAAGGCTGACAGTATGCTACAAGATATCGTCTGTCACAGCTTTTTAACGATACACAAAAGTATGAATTTGTTTTATCGTCAACGTCAGCTTTTTCCATAGGAATGATTCAGAAAGCTTGATGCAAATGTAAATCATTGTTTCTTTGAACAACTAATTCCTGCTTCATATATGTTTATTTCCGGAATCTCTCTCTAAAATGAAAAATATTCAGAAAATAGAATTGTGTTTGTTACAAAGTTACGGTATACTAGGAAACAGCGAGGTGACATCATGAGAGTATTGCTACAGAGGGTACAGCATGCAAGTGTGCGTGTTGATGGAGCTATAACAGGAAGTATACAGCAGGGATTTCTGCTGCTGGTGGGAATTACGCCGTCGGATACCGAGGACATCATGAGGAAGATGGCAGGAAAATGCGCACAGCTTCGTGTATTTGAGGATGAAAATGGAAAAATGAACAGAGGGCTTCAGGATATCGGTGGCAGTATTCTTTCTATATCACAGTTTACGCTGTATGCGGATTGTAAACGGGGAAGACGCCCGGGATTTGAAAAAGCGGCACGCGGGGATTTTGCACAGCCGATGTACCATGCATTTAATGAAGAGCTGCGTACTTATGGTATCCATGTGGAAACGGGGATCTTTGGTGCGGATATGAAGGTGGATTTACTGAATGACGGTCCGGTTACAATTTTGCTGGACAGTGAAGAATGGTAGGAGGAAGTGTAATGGGCACAATTTTATATGGAAGTGAAATAGCGAAGGATATACGTACCTCGTTGAAGGAACAGATTGATGAGCTGCGTGAGAAAGGAAAAAGGATTCCGAAGCTTGTTGTGATTCTTGTAGGGGATAATCCTGCCAGCCTGTCCTATGTGACCGGCAAGGAAAAGGCGTGCAGAGAAATCGGAATGGAAAACATTCTGCTGCGGCTGCAGGAGGATACCACAGAAGAAGCGCTTCTGGCGGAAATTCACAGATTGAATACGGATACCTCCGTAGACGGTATTCTGGTACAGCTCCCGCTGCCAAAGCATATGGATGAGCATAAAGTTCTGTTTGCTATTGACCCGCAAAAGGATGTCGATGGCTTTCATCCATATAATATAGGAAAGCTGATGCTGCAGGAGGATACCTATCTGCCCTGTACTCCAAAGGGAATCCTGCGTATGCTGGACACTGCTGGATATTCTGATTTAAGCGGTCTTCGCGCAGTCGTCATCGGCCGCAGCAATATTGTCGGAAAGCCGGTTGCGCAGCTGCTGTTAAACCGCAATGCCACGGTAACCATATGCCATTCCAGGACAAGGAATATCGAAGAAATCTGTGCGGAAGCGGATATCCTGATCGCATCCGTTGGAAGTCCCCGCCTGGTTACAGCTGACTGGGTGAAAAAGGGAGCTGTTGTCATCGATGTCGGCATTAACCGTGTGGATGGCAGGCTGTGCGGTGATGTGGATTTTGAGACAGTGAAAGACAAGGCGGCCGTAATTACACCGGTACCTAAGGGCGTTGGACCGATGACCATTGCAATGCTCTTGGAAAATACGCTGGAATCCTATCGGAAACACAGCTGATATGCTGATAGAATTTTTGGGTGAGATACTGGTTGAGGGAGTGGCATATGGGACCTACGGTCTGATGGAGCTGTTTCTTGACAGCCTGTATAAGGGCTGGAACAAAACGCTGAAGAAGCTGCTGTGTGTGCTTATGGGAATCACCATGTGGATTCTGATAGGGTATATGATCATCGGAATTCTGGAAATTGTCTTATAAATGTGGAGGTGCTTATGATAGAAAAAGATTATGATCTCAATGATATCGTCGAAATGAAAAAGGAACATCCATGTCATAAATCAAAATATTGGAAAATTATACGTATGGGGGCAGATATTCGCATTAAATGTCTGGGCTGTGGTACAAGTGTGCTGTTTCCCAGAGTGCAGTTTGAAAAGAAATTAAAGAGAATTATAGAAAAGGCTCCCGGAGAAACGAATGAAAACTGACATCCTATGTGATGTCTTTTTTATAAGGTAGGGGAAAGATACAACAGCGCCTTATATTTATAATAATAGCAAGGACAAACCTATTCAAAGTATTAATAAAATATGAATGTAAAATATAATTGACATAATAGAAAATAAAGCATACAATGAAAGGGGAGAGGAAGTGGTGCAATGGCGAAAAATCTGAAATTGAAGGCTGCGAGAGCAGCGATGGATCTGACACAGGAACAGCTTGCAGAAAAAGTCAGTGTAACCAGACAGACAATCAATGCCATCGAAAAGGGAGATTATAATCCAAGTATAAATTTATGTATCACCATATGCCGGGTATTGGGAAAAACACTGAATGATTTATTTTGGGAGGAGTGAAGATTATGAAAAACTTTGATGAACGACAGGAACAGGTTCGCGGCAGAATTATGACTCGTGCCTTCCTCATAACGATTATACTCATGTTACTGGCTGCATTTCTAAACGATATGCATCTGTATGATTTCGAAAAGAATGTCGGCTTTGGAGAAACGTTGATCAGTATTGTCTGTATTGCTATAACATACGGTTCTGTGGCAAGTATTTTAAGCAACTCTTATTTTGGTCCGCTGAAGGATGGCAGAATGGCGTTTATTGCTTATGTATTTACCGCGTTGTCGGTCGTGCTGGCAGCCTTGACGATCTTTGATCTCATTCGCGGAGAAAAACTGGTAGTTATGAATATCATTTCCCTCCTGATGGTGTTTAGTATCAGCATAAGTTTGTGGATCCGTAAGTCAGATTGGAAGAAATAACGGATTCCCCGTATTTGCTTGCATATATGCGAAAAAAACGATAAAATGGTAAAGCGAGAGGAAGGATAGTATATGCCATTAACTGCAGGAATCGTCGGATTGCCCAATGTCGGTAAATCCACATTATTTAACGCCATTACAAAAAGCCAGGTAGAAGCTGCGAATTACCCGTTTGCGACCATACAGCCAAACGTTGGAGTCGTGGAAGTGCCTGATTATAGAATCGACCGTCTGGTGGAGCTGTTTCACCCAAAGAAAACCATTTATACAACCTTTGAATTTACGGATATTGCCGGTCTGGTTAAGGGAGCCAGCAAGGGAGAGGGGCTTGGAAACCAGTTTCTGAGCAACATCCGTCTAACGGATGCCATCTGCCATGTAGTACGCTGCTTTGATGATGCGGATATTACGCATGTCGAAGGAAGTGTTGATCCGATACGTGATATTGAAATCATCAATCTGGAGCTGATTATGGCGGATTTACAGACAATTGATAACCGTTTAAGCAAGGTGGAGCGCAAGGCTGTCACGAATAAGGACAAGGATGCACTTGCAGAGGTTGTTGTTTTGAAGAAGCTGAAGGAAGCGCTGGAGGCCGGAAAGCCTGCGCGAAGTGTAGAGCTTGATAAGGATGAGCTGCTGCTGATTAAGGCATTCAGCCTTCTGACTATCAAACCGATGATTTACATAGCAAACATGTCGGATGAGGAAATTGCCGATCCGCAAGCCAATCCATATTTTCAGAAGGTGAAGGAGCTTGCAAACTTGGAGCATAATGAGGTTGTTCCTGTTTGTGCGAAGATTGAAGAGGAGCTTTCAGAGCTCGATAAAGAAGAGAAAACGGAGTTTTTGAACGAGCTTGGAATTCAGGAAAGCGGTCTTGATAAGGTGATAAAGACAGCATATCATATTTTGGATTTATGCACCTTCCTGACAGCCGGAGAGGATGAATGCCGGGCATGGACATTTCATCGCGGAATGCTGGCACCGCAGTGTGCCGGTGTGATACACACGGATTTTGAGAAAGGTTTTATCCGTGCAGAATGCTATAAGTTTGATGACATTGATAAACTGGAAACTGAACAGGCTGTAAAGGAGGCAGGAAAGCTGCGTCTGGAAGGTAAGGAATATGTTGTTCAGGATGGAGATGTTCTGCATTTCCGATTTAATGTTTAGGAAACAAAGCACCTGTTGATGCATTTCATTTATCATATGTAAAAAGAGGTTTCATCCCATTGATTGTGTAGAATAATCCGGGAAGAAGCCTCTTTTTGCCTGTTTTAGGTCAATTTTTCTGTATATTGATATATGATTTATATAGTATTCAATTTATAGAATATCATCATTTTTTAATAAAACTTGCTATATCTTCAATAAACGCCTGATTTACATGACCCTTTGTTTTGTACTCCTCATTCGTCGGTGTTCCTTCTCCATCTATCATAAGGTGCGTTGCGTTCGGATAGGTTGTGAATTTCCAGTTTTTATGCGTTTCAAAATTCTTCCTCCAGATTGCCTGATCTTCTTCTGTGACCTGATAATCACGCAGACCCTGTGCACATAATACAGGGACCTTGATATCCGCAGCCTGCTGAACAGCATCATAGGACAGCAAATCCTTCATATAAGCCTTTGACATACCTCCGAAAAATATTTTGGCATCACTCAGCTCATCAATTCGCTGCAGATCCTGCTGATCCTGTTTGTACTGATCGATAGCTGCCTGTTCGTCCTTTGTTATGTTTCCATCCAGCTTTGCCAGATAGGTAACCTGTTCCATCAGCAGCTCATCCAATGCTCTTGCAGGGGCAGCCATCATGATATAGCCTGCACAGCCGTCCGTTTCTGCTGCGATTCTTGGAATCAGATAGCCGGAGAGACTATGCCCCAGGATATAGATTTTATTTGTGTCAATCTGCTTTTGCTGCTTCATCTGGCTGAATGCTGCCACAGCATCGAAAATTACCTCCTGCTCGACCGTATCCTTCACTGTAAAGGATTCAGGATATGTGTAGGTTCGCTTATCATAGCGGTAGCTCGCAATACCCTTTTTCGCAAGTCCCCAGGCGATATCCTGAAACGGTTTGTTATCGTAAATGGTCTCATCCATATCATTCGGTCCACTTCCCGCCAGAAGAATTACAAGCGGAAAGCTTTTACCCTCTGCCGGAGTTGTCAGTCTGCCGCTCAGCTTTTTTCCATCGGCAATTTGCAGCTCAACTTCACGCTCCTTGACACCATCCGGAGCTTTCGCTGCTTTCTTCTGTGATTTGTACGGCTTAAAGAACAAGCCCTGAATTTGATCCTGTTCATTCAGGCTCACCTGAATATTGGTATTCTGTTCCTCCATACGGCATGGTATCATGATGATTGTCGAATTTTGATAGCTTTGTCCATAGGGCTGCTCTGCCTCAATCAGTGATCCGAGACTGTCATTATAGGCATCCAGCTGCTTCTGGAAGGAATCCTCCCGTACAGCCTTATGCATTTGCTCATCATATGCATAATCCTTCTGCAGCTTATCATATTTGCGCTGCGTCAGATCCTTTACAAACTGAAGCGCCATATCACTTTGCTTGTCGCTCAGCACGATATCAGCAACCTCATCGGACTGTCCCTTCTTCTCTTTTTCGCCGCTGCAGGCTGCCATAAGAAAACATAGCAGACAGCATATGACAATTTGAATTTTCTTTTTCATGTTTTACCATCCTTTTTTTTCATTGTATCACAATCGTGAACTACCGCCAGCTAAAGAGCAAGCGGCTTCTAATGAATGCCTGCGCATTCATCAAAACTTTTTGTTCGTGTTCAGATACACGTAACTGGTACGTTCACCGTACCTCTACTCCATCGCTCTCGCTTTGGCATACATGGATATACTTTTCGTATGATATTGCTTGCTCCATTGATATCGGCATTTATTAGAATGCCGTTTTTGCTTCTGTATAATCCTCGCTTGATTCTTTTCCCTGTGAAGGTATGCGTTACATCGTTTCCATAGACTGGTATTTGATCCTCGTCAATGGAACTAGCCTTCGATGTATAGCTTTCTTCACAGACTACGACTCTGATCCCTGCCGCTTCTCCTTTGTATTTGATCATTTCGATCAGCGTATGAAACGGTATCTGCACAAATGTCTGATTGTTCTTCTTCCCCATATGGATACGCTTCTTCCAACCCGCATTATTTCCTACGACGATAACTTCAATTCCTTCCTCCACACATAGATCTATTATTTTCTTGATGCTTTGTGCAGGATATCCTTTACACGTCGATTTCGCTTTTCGCTGATACGTTTCATTCGTTTTGTTTGATGGATGCCTTTGCTATCCTTCTTTCCAGTTCTTAGCAGTGAGCGATAATGTGCGATCTGTTTGTTATAGAATTGGTTGACTGCCTTTATTTCATTTCCTTTTATCAGTACAGGGCGGTGTCCACTCGTAAACGCAATCGCTGTCAGATTATCGACACCAATATCTATGCCGGCTACTCTGGTTGCCTCATGGATTGTAATCGTCGGTTCCATGATTTCTATCTCGCATACGATTTCAAGCTTGATAGTATCTCCATTGGGAATCAGACGTACTTCCTTCAGCTTCTGTTCATGCAGATCCATCTTACCAAGATCATATCGGTCACGTACACACCCTGCCTGCAGCACTGCCTTAGGAAATTTTACATACCAACCATGCTTGTCTTTTCTCAGTTTGCATATCTGATTGGTAAAAATCAAGGGTTTATAACCGTCTTTATCTGCATATCGAGGGATATGAGGAATTGCTTCATATTTGTCAGGATGTGCTTTGTAATCCGCTAAAGCAGCAAAAAAGCTTTTCCAGTCACGATACAGCATATGCAAAACATTCTGATTTGCCTGAGCAGGAAGAGCACGGTAATCGATCTGGTCACGCAATTTAAAAAAACCATCCAGATGCTGCATGGAAACAAAGCGATGATCATGATCAATGATGTGGAATGGTGTGCTATGATGCTTTTGACGTATGACATTCAATTCATCAACGACACCATTGAGTTCTTCCAGGACCTGTATCTCATGTGGAAAGCGATCCTCATTTGATTTGATGGAAGCACTGTACGCATTTCTTATATAGAACGAAGCAACGTTGTACAGATTTTTAGCACGATGCGTAAGAGCAGAAAAGCCGGGGGTTTTGCGGGTGATTAGCAGATAGGATACTAGAATATGTGCGATATGATTTCATGTTGGAAACCCTCCTTTTGTTGACATCATTATACCACGAACGTAAGAAAAGCTTAAGGAAAGATATGAAAAACAGAAAGAAAACAAGGATGAAAAGAAAGATGGCTGCATTCATCTCCCACCTGTTCATCGACCACTGAGGTGGGGGTATTCTGCCTGCTTTTTAGATAAAGAAAAAAAAGACCGAAGGGGTCTAATTTTCATTTGCAATAAAAGACTTCAATTCCTCAAAGCTGTTTTTGGCATCCATGTAGCCCTGTTCATATAATTCCCGCAATCTGGCTTCATTTTTCTCCAGACGCGAAATTTCCACGGGAGAGCTTGGGCGTATGAGGAAGACACTTCCTTCCTTTTCCATTAAAGCAAGCTCATCCAGTGTGCGGTTATAGGCGATATGGCGTGTTTCCAGCGCCTTGATGAATTTCGGATACTTCTTATAGCTGCGGCGGATCATCGGCAGCAGATTGTTTTTTCCTTTGCGGTATTCTTTACACTGTGTGAGTACAACAATATTTTTTGTATATCCCATCTCCTGAAATTTATGGATGGGAATGCTGTCTGTTGCGCCGCCATCCAGCAGCTTTTTTCCATCAACTTCGACAATTCTGGAAAGCAGGGGCAATGATGCAGAGGCACGTACATAGATAACATCACGCTTCATATTGATACACTGCAGGTATTCTGCCTTACCGGTTTCCAGATTGCTGGCAACGGCATACAGCTTTGTATGCGATGTATTAAAGGCATCAAAATCATAGGGATCCAGTGTATTCGGTATATCCTCATACACAAATTTTGCTCCGAAGAAATCTCCGGTTTTCAGCAGAGAGGATACGCTCATATAGCGCTTATCCTTTAAATAGGCGGTATTGGTACGGTACGCTCTGCCGATCTGTTTGGATACATAGCTGCACGCATGACAGGCACCTGCGCTGACGCCAATGACACCGTCGGTATATAAATTCTGTTCCATAAAGAAGTCCAGCACACCGGCAGTATAAATTCCGCGCATGCCGCCTCCTTCCAGAACAAGTCCAAGCTTACTCATTCTCTTCACTTCCTTTATGACCTGTATATTATAGCACAGTTTCTACGTACTTACACACGAAGGTAAAAATCAAAATGGCGTTATCAGAGGAAATCGTGGTGTGACAATAATTTTACAGGCAATATCCATATTTAGTTCATTTAGGGTTTGTAAATACGTTCCATAAGTGATAAAATTAGCATATAACAAGACGAGAGGAGAGCGTGTTTATGAAACTAATTTTAGCGATTATGTCCAATGACGACAGTCCTGCAGTTTCCAGTGCATTGACAAAAGAAAATTATCAGGTAACAAGACTGGCAACGACTGGAGGATTCCTGCGTGCAGGAAATACCACCCTGATCGTAGGTACCGATGACGATAAGATTGAACGTGCGATTGAAGTGATTGGAGAATACAGCAGACGCCGTACGGAAGTGGTACCGAGTACAGCATCCTACGACATCGGAAGATATGCATCTTTCCCGGTTGAAGTACAGGTAGGAGGCGCAACGATCTTCGTTATCGATGTAGAAAAATTCATTAAATTATAATGCAAAAAGGAACCTCCGGGTTTCTTTTTATTATGCTTTCAGGTGGTGCGAATACACAAGCTTATACCCTTTGGATATCGCTGATTTGCATGTTTAATTCTCATTTGTGATTGTGATGATATATATGTCTAAGCTTACGTATCCAGCATTTTAATATTCATTAACATCCGATTACAGAAATCGGGTATACTTTTTTAGAAATACAGAAAAAGGAGCTTCCTTATTCGATGATGTGTCATAGGAAAGCTCTTTGTTTTAGGGTTACTTTTGTATATCGGCTGTATAACAGTTCCTGTTTTCCGTAGTAACGGTATGATACGCTGATGCCTGCTGTGTCTGTTTTATATTCGTCATCTGTACAGCCAGGATGTTGCCTAGTCTGCTTTTCATGGCAGCTCCTTTTGGAAAATCAGCTCCACCTTGAACAGGTCGGCATCAAAGCTGATGTGCATATGCCCGTTTTGCAGCACTGTAAAGCTTTTGGCTATCGCAAGACCTAAGCCGCTGCCCTCCGTATTCCTTGCCTTATCGCCGCGCTGAAAGCGTTCCATGATATCGGCAGGGTCAAAGTCAAGCTCTGTTGCGGATATATTTTTGACAGATATATATACCTCCTGCTCGCGTTCCTCCACATAGACATACACACGGGTATGCTCCAAGGCATATTTTCCTGCATTCACCAGTAGATTTTCCAATATGCGAAAGGTTTTTTGAGGATCAAGGCTGAGAACGATCTTCTCTTTACTGAAAGTGTTGCGTATCGTCAGGTCATGCTGAATGAACAGTGCCTCGTATTCCATTTCCACCTGCTTAATCAGAGAAATTAAATCAACATCCATGCGATCCAGCTGTATGTTGCCTGTGCTGGCCTTGCTGACTTCAAATAAATCCTCAATCAAGTGCTTTAGACGATTGCTGCCGGATTCCAGTATTGTGATGTAACGCAGCCGCTCCTCTTCCGGAAGATTCTTGTTTTTCAGAAGGTCGATGTAGCTGATCATGGAGGTTAGCGGAGTTTTCAAATCATGAGAAACATTGGTAATCAGCTCCGTGCGCATATTATGTGAGCGAACCTCCTGTGCAACAGCCTCCTGAAAGGATGTCTCAATATTCTGAAGATTGTCCTTCAGTGATTCATAGATGCCCAAATCTTCATCCACAGTGGTTTGGAAGTCACCATTTGCAACGCGCTGAATACTGCCTTCAAGCGATTGAAAGTCTCGTTTCATCCTGCTGTTTTGACGATGACGGATAGAATACAGGATCAGACAATAGCATGAAAGCAGAAGATAGAAAAATATTCCGCTGTCCCGGTAGATACATACTATGAGGATACATACGATATGCAGGAACAAAGCGGCGAGCAGGCGAAGCTCTCCCTTATCATGAAAATCAAAGCCGATAATATAGCGATACAGCCGTTTTGCCTGTCTGCCAAGCAATACGGAATTTTGTGTTAGCAGGGAGTGCTTTTGCAGGGATACCCGCACACCGTTGTGCTGCATGGAGCGAATCGCATAGCCGCATCCGGAAAGCACTGCGAACAGTCCGCTTAAACAAGCAATCTGCAACAGATAATAGCTGGAAATCTGCCATGTATCGGCTGAGAGAATATCCAGTGAGAAATCCTCCGGCAGACGAAACATCCGGTACACAAGCTCGCTGCCCCTGATTTTATAGAAATAAAGTCCAAGCAGTGCAGCACCCAGCGTGATTTCATAGGGCAGCCTTTGTGTAAAAAAACGATAGAAGCCGCTTTTTACCGCCCATTTATATGGCATAAGCAAAGACCATGCAAAAAGCAGTGTGCCTACCAGCAAAGTAATGCGCTGCAGGGCCGGCTCCATATATTCCTCAATTCGGGAATATTCCATGGGAATGGAATCATCAGCCGGTTCTTTGATAAATGTATTACCGCTAAAGTCCCGTTCCTCTTCGCTGTTAATGTATTTGTAATGCGTTTTGTACTCTTCGATGGCTTTTTGGTCAAGGGATGGAAATACCAGAAACATAGATATGATTGCCAGTGCAATACCGGACAGAAGAATTAGGGTAGTCCAATGTACTTTTTTCATAATTCACCTCTTTTTACTGTTTCTCAATCTTATACCCGACACCCCAAACAACCTTGATATAACGGGGAGCACGGGGATTGATTTCAATTTTCTCTCTCAGATTTCGAATATGGACCATAACGGTTTCGGTGTTGACTGCGGTTTCGTTCCATACATGCTCATAAATATCATCACTGGAAAAGACCTGACCAGGATGCTCCATAAACAGCTGCAGAATCCGAAATTCAATCGGTGTCAGCCGACGTGATTCTCCATCCACAAAGACCTCCTTGCTTTTGCGATGCAGTTCGATTCCACCCAGAAGCAGCCTGTCCTCCACCTCCTGCTTTTGCTCGAGCAGCTGCTGAAAGCGCAAATGCCGCCGCAGCTGTGCATGTACACGGGCGAGCAGCTCCATCGGGACAAACGGCTTTGTCACATAGTCATCCGCACCGATATTCAGACCGGTAATCTTATCAATATCTTCCGATTTGGCAGATAATATGATGATAGGGAACTCATACAGCTCTCTGATTTTCATTGTCAGGGCAATCCCGTCCATTACCGGCATCATGACATCGATGATTGCAAGATCCACCGTATTGTTTTGTAATAGCTCCCAGGCAATGGCTCCATTCGCTGCTTTCAGGGTCTGATACCCCTGGCTTTTTAAATAAATTTCAATAGCATCCGCAATCGATGCCTCATCCTCGGCAATTAGTATGACAGAACTCATGATGACACTCCTTTTTTATAATTATACAACAGATATGTGCTATTTTCTTGTTTTTTCATAAAATGCAGACATATCAAAGGTATGCAGACAGAGTAATCCGGCAAGGCTGAATCCGATAAACAGTATCATGATATCCAGTATGTTCATAATCCGTCCTCCTGAAGCAAGTATATCGAAAAAGTATTAAGGAACGACGGCATCAATTCAAAAGATTTTCTAAAGAAGGCTGAAGTGAAAAGTTAAATTCCACTTTCAAAAGGCGAATAAAAAATGTGGAACTTTCTTCTACAAAAGTCTATACAGAGCATAAATATAGCGTTAGAAAGGGTTTCAAATAGGTAGAAGTAAGTAAAAATGTGAAGAAAGTGGTCATTGTGCGAATGATAGATAAAATAAATAAGCGCACTGAAAATAGGCTCCATTATGCCTATGTATAACTAAATTCCACTTCCATTTTATAGTTACACTATAAATAACTGTTCTTCCCGCTGCTCTTATCATTCTTTATATCATCTGTTTGTTACTTATGAGTCAATACGCTTGGACGAAGTATCACTTCGTCCTTTTCTATTTTCTGTAGACCAAATTCATAAAGTTTCTGCGCTAATTCCGGACACATGAACTCACATAGCTCAAATGGGGATTTTCCATTCAAATGTTCCTTGGCACTGGAATTGATATGTGAGATGGCTACATTCAAGGAAGTCTGATCGGTCAGGCCGATACTGCGTAAGTCTACTTCGTTAGGTAATATATAACGTAATTCACGATGCATATTTTCCAGGCTTCCTTTCTGCCCGGACTGCATAGGGTCGCAATAGAAGACTCGTGTCCTTCTGGTACCATCGTCTCTTTTTTCCATATGCTCAGCATCAGTAAATTCACCTCCGCGATCAGTGAGTGTTATATGAGCTTCCTGTTCAAACAGGCTTTTTCCAAGGATGGAATCAAGAACAGCTAGTCCGTCAACCATATCTGCAGCAGTCTTCGTGTCGTGATATACAGCAAACAGGAGCCCATATTTGATGAATTTGAAAGTCTGGATAAACGGTCCATTGGAAATGTCATTATAGACTGTATCCATTTGTAAAATGTGTGTGATTTCCTCAGACTCAACATAGGATTGGTAATCTGTGTAAAGCCGTCCAACAAGGAATTTACGGTCTTGTCGTTTTTTATAGATCGTCTTCTTCTTAGCGGTCATTTTTCTTTTGACTTTTATACGAAGGTCAATATTAGCAATGCCAACACATTCGAATACACCTTGTTCAATATAGTTGTAGAGTGTCTTCTCACTGATTCCAAGTTCGGGATGTGCAGCTATGATCTGATAAGGTGAATGACCTTTTAATAGAAGAGGCTTGATGGTATTGCCTAGCTCTACAGCTTCTGATGAGGTCAGATTGATTCCGGTTCGAGACTCAACGAGTTCGCTACGGTATTCCTCATAGGCGATCGTAGGTTTATAGAGGTATTTATCAAAGCGGCAGCTTTTCAGTTTCTCACAGCCATTACAAGCTCCCGGAGTACGATCTCTGCGTTTACAGCGGAACTTAGAATAATCAGGGCAGTTGACAGTACAATTCTTTCTCTTAAACTTACAGTGAGCATAGTTCTCGCATTCTAGAGAAAGTGTAGATTTATGAGAGAGATAACGGTGAGCACGGATTTCCTTACCTATCGTAGATTTATCTTTGCCTAGATTATCAGCAATAGCTTTTTTAGAAGAACCATTAACGATGCCGATCGCGATGACATTGCGATCGTCCTGAGTCAGATGTTTGTTTTTGTTCGTTGCCATATTCATCACCCTTTGTAATGTGTATGATAATAACCAGCGGTTACCTTCATCATAGATATAAAAAAGGATATATGAAAGACTAAATGCAATTGTAAGTGTAAATTCAACTAGATTGTTGTGTAAGAGTCTTTTCTACTTAGCTACTTTGAAAGTGGAATTTAACTTTTCACTTCAGCTTTTCTAAAGAAGTCCGGGTATTTGCTTGTAAAAGGCATTCCAATGAAATACAATTAAGGAAGAAAGGGTGTTTGTATGAAACGAATCATTGAAAATATAAAATTTATGCAGGATGGCACCATGGTGTTTGGTGATCTGCATCTGGAAGATGGCTTTGTGGAACGAATTGATTATAAAACACCACATATGGTGAGTGATATAGCAATACCGGGGTTAGTGGATATTCATACCCATGGCTTTCACGGCTATTCCTGTGAAAATACAGATATCGGGAATCTGCATGCGCTGGCGCTGGAATATCCAAAACGCGGAATCACCTCATTTTGTCCGACGGTATCAGCAAGATCACTGGATGAATTTCGTACGATCATCGACGCATATCGGAAAGCCTTTCAGGGAGATTATCGGGGAGCACGCTACGAGGGCGTGCATCTGGAGGGTCCATATTTAAATCCGGATCGCCGTGGTTCCATGAAAAAAGAAAATCTTATGGAAATTCATCTGGGTGAGCTGGAGGATTTTTTATCAGAGTATCATGATAATATAAAAATCATGACAATAGCTCCGGATGTAAAAAATGCCATGGAAGCAATCTCGTTACTGCATCTGTATGGGGTTGAGATTTCACTGGGGCATACGAATGCAGATTTTACCCAGACCAATGAAGCGTTCGCATGTGGAGCTACACAGATTACACATCTGGGAAATACCATGCCGGAAATCACACATCACAAGCCCGGTATGATGGATGCCGTATTCTTATCCGACTGTCTGTGTGAAGTTATCATGGACGGCGTACACATGCAGAAGGAGATGCTGAAATGGGTGATTCGTCTGCTGGGCTGTAGCCGTGTGGTTGCGGTAAGTGACGGCACGCCTTTTTCTGGCTTTCATTATCCGGACGGCTATGAGCTGGAGGATGGAAGTGTTATACGAAACGGCGCTGTTTATAAAGAGGATGTACTGCTGGGCAGCAGCTGTGACCTGCTGGATATCTTTCAGTATCTGTACAAGCAGGAGGGCTATGATCTGTCCGACTGTATCCGTATGTGTTCCACCAACGCTGCAAGGATGCTGAAAACCTATGCCCATGAAATCGGATTGGGAAAAAATATCAATCTGGTGATTCTGGGACATGATATGCGTGTGAAAGAAGTTATTATCAACGGAAGAAGTGCGTTATGAATTTTATGGGAAGATGCTGTGAAGGCTTTGCAGAGCTTACGGGAAGTGTTTATGGGAATATAAAAGGGCTCATGGGGTTTTTATGAAACCTGTCATGAGTCTTTTATTGTGGATGGAATGCAAAGGCAGAAACCGGCAATGCGATACCTGAGCTATTATTTTTCCAGGCTTATGAAGCAGAAATAGAGATTCTATGAATCGTTAAGAGTAGAAGAAAGGCAGATAAGGAGAGTTAAGAAATCTAATGACGCTTATAAACTCGTTTTAAGAGGAGTTTGTATTGCTGGGAATACAGGAATCAGTTAATTCTCTTAAAACGCTCTAAAACGAATAAAAATGGGGATTTAAGAAAAATTAAGAAATGACCGGAGAGCAGAGATACAAAAAAGAAGGCATTTGCCTTCTTTTTTACACAAATTATTTGTTTACGCGGATAAATACAGGACCACTTCCGATATAAGCAGATGCTTCAACGGTCGTTCCGCCCTTCCATCCACCATGAACAGCCTGTCCGTTACCAACATATACAGCGATATGAGGAACTCCGGCACCGGCATCATCATAGTAAATTAAATCTCCCGGCTGTGGACTGCTTGTTACGCTACCCAGAGACATATACTCTGCCGGCCAGCCGTGGAAATAGATTCCCTGTGCTGCCAGTGCATTGGAAGCCAATGCTGTACAGTCCTGACCAACACCAAGCTGAGCCAGTGCTGCAGAAGCGATTCCGCCATCAGCAGTTCCCAGGTTCTTAGAAGAGCTTGCAGCTCTGCTACCGGAACCATTGCTTGCAGTATCTTCGCTGTCAGCTACATCTTCACTTGCGTTATCTGTAGTTTCCGCCTTTTCTTTTTTCTTGATTTTCTTTGCTACACCGTTTTTGTCAAACTTGTAACCAGCATATTCTGTCTTAGTTGCAGCCTGACCTTTTTTGTTGAAATAATACTTCTTACCGTCAATCGTCTTCCAACCCTTGGTCATGAAGCCGTAATCTGTGTAATAGTATTTCTCTCCGTCCTTCTTCACCCATCCGGTCGTAATCGTACCGTCATCGTTGAAGTTGTACTTTTTACCATCAATGGTTACAACGCCGGAAGCCAGAGAACCATCTTTTGTGAAGTAAACTTTCTTTCCGTTTACCTTGGTCCAACCGGTAACCAGTTTACCATCTTCGCCGAAGTTGTAAGTTTTGTTATCGATCTTCTGTACACCAGTAACAGCAACTCCAAATTCATTGTAGTATGTATCCTTTACTTCGTTCCATCCTGTCAGCAATACTCCAGATTTCTGGAATGTGTATTCATGACCATCGATGACCTGTTTTCCATTCACACGGTGACCTTCTGCATCAAAGTAGTAGGTAGAACCGTTGATTTCTTTCCAGGAACTTGTAATCGGATGACCCTCGTTGTTCAGGTAGTAGCTGCCAGCCTCATCAAATACCCATGAGCTTGTTTTTACCTGGCCTTCCATTTTGTAGACTCTGTCCGTGCCACTTCCGTGCCATCCGTCAGAATTTTGTGCCGCATATACCGTAGTTACTGCTGTTCCAGCTGTAGCCAGACACAGGACTAAAGCAACTTTCTTTGTGTTTTTTTCGATAAAATTCATGTTATCACCTCGACATCAACGCCCTCATTGTAACAAAGCGTTTTTTTATTTGCAACCCCTATTTTTTGAAAACTTACGATTTTGTCACTTTTCCGTCCCATCACGATTCCCTTTAAAAGCTTTGTTTATAGGCTGAAACCCGATTTTAGAAAATTTTAAAAAAGTTATGAAATTTTTTTGTATTTCTTCCGTTTTTCATCCGAAATGCGTCAGAAACACAAAAAGGAGCCGTAGCCCCTTTTTTATTGTTTTTTTCTTTTTACGGTCTGCGGATTGCCGTGATACTCTGTCCGCTGTTGTTGCTCCAGAAGCTTACAGAGGATGTGATAACTCCTGTGGATGGATTCGTTGCATGAACCATCTGTCCGCCGCCTACGTAAATGGATACGTGTGCACCACCGCTCCATACAATCAGATCACCTGGCTGCATATTGCCGTAGGATACCGCTGAACCGACACTTGCCTGTCCGCCTGCTGTTCTCGGGATGCTGATGCCTGCCTGTGCATAGGCATAGGAGGTCAGACCGGAGCAGTCAAAGCCTGCAGGTGAGGATCCGCCCCAAACGTAAGGGGAGCCTACCATGGAAGCCGCAATGCCTGCCGCACTGGAGTTGCTTCCGGAACCTGCCGGATTCAGATTTGCACTTGAGGAGGAAGAGCTGCTTGAAGCCGCCGCGGAGCTGTTGCCAGCTGTGCGTGTGCTCTGTACATTCTCATTGCTTTCTGTTGTTTCTTCTTTTTTCTTCTCTTTGATTTTCTTCGCCACACCGTTCTTATCAAACTTGTAGCCTGCGTACTTCGTGCTGGTTGCTGCCTGTCCCTTGCGGTTGAAATAGTATTTCTTTCCGTCAATGGTCTTCCAGCCCTTTGTCATAAAGCCATACTTGTCGTAATAGTATTTTTCTCCGTCTTTTTTCACCCAGCCACTCTGTAAGGAACCGTCGCTGGAGAAGTTATAGGTTTTTCCGTCAATCTCTGTTTTTGCTGTTGCCAGAGAGCCGTCTTTTTTGAAGTACAGCTTCTTCCCATCTACCGTCTGCCATCCGCTGACAATGTTTCCGTCCTTATCGAACAGATACTGTTTTTCATCAATTGTCTGCAGACCGTTCAGCTTTTCACCGAATTCGCTGTAGTAGGATGTTTTTGTCTGATTCCAGCCGGTCAGCAGTACGCCGGATTTCTGGAACTGATATTCATGACCGTCAATGACCTGTTTTCCGTTCACACGGTGTCCTTCGGAGTCGAAGTAGTAAACAGAGCCGTTGATGGTCTTCCATTCGCTGATAATCGGATGCCCGTCTGCATCCAGGTAGAAGCTTCCGCTTTCGTCAAACAGCCATGAGCTGGTCTTGACAGCGCCTTCCTCTTTGTAAATGCGGTCCGCTCCGGTTCCATGCCATCCGTCCGCATTAGTGGCAGCATATACAGTTGTGACTGCAGTTCCAGCTGTTGCCAGGCACAGAATCAGCGCCACTTTTTTGGTATGTTTTTCAATAAAATTCATGTTGTCACCTCACAGTTTTGCATTCTAACAGAGAAATTTCCTTTTTGCAAACCCATTTTCTGTAAAATGTGCAAAAAGAATGCGCACAGTGAAATGACACAACAGCAAATCCCCGCTTATTCATGGGCTTTTTTACTGTTCGGCAGGATATATAAAATTTTTTTGATTTTTTTTATAGCCTACTCTTTTTTGAACCAGTAGACAGAGCCTCCGGAATCTTCCGTACCAGTGATGGGATTCACTCGTTTTTCCTGAATGCCGTCACTAGGCTGATACCAGACACCCTTACGTTTTTTGTATAACCCGTTAAAGGTATCCTTGAAGATGTCCTTGCTGATGGTGTAATACTGCTTTTCCAGTTCGCGGTTATCATCGAAGCCGCTCCAGATGCCTATGGTATATTCCGGATTAAAGCCCATAACCAGTGAATCCCAGTCGCTGGTGCCTGATTTTGCCGCTACGGTGATATCCGGCTCATGCCCGTACATGCTTGGGAAGGTATAGGATTTATTGCGGATATCGAAGGTCGAGGTCATCATCTGATTCAGTATCAGTGTTTCATCCCGCTGGAGCAGCCGTTTCGGCTGAACCTCACGCTTGTATACAACATCATTCCCGCTGGTGATATGAGAAATGAGCGCAGGCTTAACATACAGACCCTCGGAAGCAAAGGTATTGTAAATACGGCTCAGCTCCAGCAGCGACATATTCACGGTACCGAGCGCCTCACTTGGATTCGGAGAGGATTGACGGATGTTAAAATCAAGCAGTGCGTTGTGCAGTGTATCCACACCGAGAAAAAGCTGTGTTTTTACGGCGTAGATATTGTCACTCAGGGAAATGGCATTGATCATGGAAATTTTTCCGTTCGCATAGACATTGCCGTAATTGGTCGGCGCATACTCCTCATCATCGGATACGCGGAAGGTCGTCTTCTGTGAGGTGAATTGCGTGGATGGGGTAAAGCCCTGCTGGAGGGCGCAGTAATACAGCAGCGGCTTGATGGTGCTGGCGACCTGTCGGGAGGAATAGATGGCGCGATTGTATTGTGAAATCGTATAATCCTTTCCTCCAACCATAGCCATTACGTTTCCGGTGAAGGGCTGTGTGATAATGCCGGCTACCTCCAGCTCACTGCTTAAATCCACATGCTTCGTGACAGCATTGCTCAGCTGCATTTGTACCTTTGGGTCATAATAGGTGTGTACATGAATTTCCCGGTTCAAATCGATATTCAGCTTGCTGAGCTCCTGAATAACCGCATCGATGTAGTATTCATCAATACCGTAGGTACTGATGTTTACATTGGTGGAAAGCTTCAGCTTTTCCTTTTTGGCTGCCTCATACTGCTTTGATGTAATGACACCGTTATTCTTCAATACCTCCAGAATCAAATGCTCCCGCTTGATTGCATTGTCCTTGTGCAGAAACGGGGAATAAATACTGGGGCCGTTCGGTATTCCTATCAGCATGGCAGTTTCCGCTATGCTGAGCTGATTCAGCTTTTTATCAAAGAAATACTCTGCGGCAGCATTCACACCATACACACCGTGTCCGAAATAGACCGTGTTCAGATAGCCCTCCAGAATGTCCTTTTTGCTGTACTGCATTTCCAGACGGGCTGCATAAAAAAATTCCTGCACCTTCCTCGATAAGGTCTGTTCATTTGTCAGAAACAGATTTTTTGCATATTGCTGTGTGATCGTGGAGCCGCCCTGTCGGATATCCCCATGAATGAGATTGGTACCCAGCGCCTTTGTAATGCGCACAGGATCAAAGCCGGCATGGTAGTAGAAACGTTTGTCCTCTACACTCACAAACGCATCCTGAACAAATTCGGGAATATCATCAATGGACGTCCACTGCATATTTTTTTTGAAATTGGATTCGTATATGATATCGCCGTTCACATCATAGATTGTAATGTTCTTTCTCTGTTCATCCAGCGGCAGTCGATTGAACAGGGCGTAGGCATAGACACATACAATCAGTGTGAGCAGTGCGAAGATCATTCCAAACACCAGCTTGCGGATTCTTTTCATAGCAACACCTCGTATGCTATTAGTGTGAGCTTTTATGCGTGCTTTAAACACAAAATATGAAAGTGGTATACACCATCCGCTAATATTCTATAATTATAATATTCTATGATTGATATAATAACTCGTTGATGGAAGGTTAGCTGAGATGAAGATAAATTTTTCCTGTACGAAATAAAATTGCCAACTCCTGCTGAACAGAAAATCATATTTGAAATAGATTCTATTTTATATTATAAAGTTATAATATATCAATTATATTATAACTTGTGTATGAATCGTTAGGGTAGAGATAAAGAACTTTAGGAGACTGTTTTTGTGAATTCACACCCTATATATTATAAGGAAGAGTTTTTTTGAAAAATGAATCATCAGAACCAGAGTGACTATATAATATAAGGAAGAGTTTTTTCCTGGATTTAAATGATTGGAAGTAAAAGGATGGAGAATTGTCGGAATGGTTTATTGTATTGTATAATAGATAATCCCTTGTACGCAATCTGATTCTCAAAGTGGAATATGCTTATATATTCTAAAAGTATAATATGGTTTTGCATTGATTACTATTATTCCACTATTATAATAACATGTACGATTTGATAAAAATGTTCTGTATGCATATTTTGTGCGTAAAGTGGCAGTTAAAATTTTAAAGAGAAAAAGTGAAAAAAAGGTTGCACGATATTCAATTTCTGCTATAATGCTCATGATAAGTGGTGACAGCATGAAAAAGCATATCGTAGTAAAACAGAAACATCTTTACACAGAAGAGCGAAACTTCATGTTTGAAGGACAGGCTTTTTTTTCGGATTCAGACGGCTGTCTTCGGCTTTCCTACACGGAACGCGGCAGCAATACTGCGGTCAGCGTTGAAGCTGAGAACGAGGAGCTTCGCATTCAACGGGACGGAGAACTCATGACACGGCTGACGTTTCAGCATAAAAAGCAGACGACAGGTTCTATTCTGTCAGAATTTGGAACGATCGATATTGGAGTTTTTACGCATAAATATATAAAAAGAGAAAATATTATAGCCATTGAATATGATATTCTAAGCGGTGACGAGGTCACGGACGGATATCGTATCCTTTGGATTTTAAAGGAGGATAAGGTGTGAATCAGATTGAGAACAACTTAAAGCAGGCATTGCACAATGCCGTGCAGAAAGCATTTGATACAGAGCTTGATACAGCGAGCATTGTAATTGAAATACCAAAGGACAAAAGTCATGGTGATTACTCTACGAATGTGGCAATGCAATTGACCCGGGTATTAAAAAATAATCCGCGTAAAATTGCAGAGGCTGTTGTAGAGGCACTGGATAAAGCGGCGGCAGATATCGAAAGCTGTGAAATTGCAGGACCCGGCTTTATCAACTTCACGATCAAGAACACATCCCTTGCACAGATCATAACAAGGGTTCTGCAGGAGCAGGACAACTACGGAAACAGCAACGATGGACAAGGTCTGAAGGTGAATGTGGAATATGTTTCTGCGAATCCGACAGGTGATTTGCATCTGGGTCATGCAAGAGGTGCCGCGTGGGGTGACAGCATCACCCGTTTGATGAAAGCAAGCGGATATGATGTGTGCCGTGAATATTATGTTAATGATGCCGGAAATCAGATTGTAAATCTCGGCAAGAGTCTGCAGGCGAGATACCGTGAGCATCTGGGTCTGGATTTTGATCTGCCGGAGGATGGCTATCACGGGGAAGATGTTAAAAACATCGCAATTGCAATTGCGGAAGAATATAAGGATGCCTATGTCGAATACAGCGATGCCAACCTGAAATTCTTTAAGGAAAAGGGGATTGCATTCGAGCTTGATAAAATACGGCGTGATCTGGATAACTTCCGGGTGCACTTCGATGTATGGAGCAGTGAACAAAGCATTCGTGATGAAGGAAAGGTCGAAAAGGCACTAGAGGTATTGCATGAAAAGGGTCTTACGTATGAAAAAGACGGTGCCCTCTGGTTTGCGACAACACGTTTCGGGGATGATAAGGACCGTGTTCTTAGAAAAAAGGATGGCTCCTACACATATCTGGTACCTGATATAGCATATCATAAGGATAAGTTGGATCGTGGCTATGATCTGCTCGTGGATTTGCTTGGTGCCGATCATCACGGATATATTCCCCGTCTGAAAGCGAGCATTGAAGCATTGGGAAATAACCCGGACAAGCTGCAGGTGGATATCATCCAGATGGTACGCCTTGTTGAAAACGGTGAAGAGGTCAAGATGAGCAAGCGTCTTGGAAACGCGGTAACCATTCGTGAACTCTGTGAAGAGGTCGGCGTGGATGCCGTACGCTATTTCTTTGTCCAGCGCGCCGTGGATACACACCTGGATTTTGATCTGGGGCTTGCCAGAAAACAGAGCAATGACAACCCTGTATACTATGCGCAGTATGCACACGCCCGTATCTGTTCGATTCTGCGACAGGCTTCCGAAATTGCGGAGGCGAAGTCCTTTGAGCTGCTGACGCATGAAAAGGAAATCGCACTGATGAAGTATATCAATGAATTTACGAATGTAGTAAGCGATGCTGCACGTTCCCGTGCACCGCATAAGGTATGCAATTATATTCAGAAGCTGGCACAGCATTTCCACAGCTTCTATAATGTATGCAAGGTAATAGATCCTCAGCAGCCGGAACTTTCTTCCCAGCGACTGGCACTGCTGAAAGCCACAAAGATCACATTGAAGAATGCCTTATATCTAATCGGCGTTGACGCCATTGAAAAAATGTAGGAGGAGCATGAAGTTATTATGAAAAAGTCTATGGTCGATGTAGCATATGATTTGATGTCTACGAAGAAGAAAGCTATTGTATTCCTGAAGCTGTGGGAAGAAGTCTGCCAGGTTATGGCATTTACGAAGCAGCAGGAGGAAGACAATATCGCACAGTTTTACAGTGATCTGTCGCTGGATGACCGATTTGTAAATGTCGGAGAAAACAAATGGGACCTCAGAGAACGCCACACCTATCATGAAGTTGTTGTGGATACGGAAGAAATCCTTATCGATGAGGAGGCTGACGATGACTACGAGGAAGACGATGCTGCAAAAGCAGGGGATGAAGAATTCTAAAAAGGATGCATCCCCTTTTTCATGCCTCTAAGCCGTTATCCGCATGTACTATGGAAGCATAGCAGCATACTGCTTTTGGAAAATCAGGGAAGGAAGGCCGTCAACCTACGGATGCCTGCTATGGCTGCCGTGATATAAAAGGTTTTCCGTAAGCAAACTTGAAATATGCCCTTTTTTGAAAATATGTGTCCAAAAGCTTTTCAAAAGGGGAAAAATGCAGTAGAATAATAGTGTTAAGAGACTAAAGGAGGAATTTGATTATGGCATTAGTATCCGCAACAGAAATGCTGAATAAAGCACACGAAGGTCATTACGCAGTTGGTGCTTTCAACATTAACAACCTTGAATGGACAAAGATGATTTTACTGGCAGCTGAAGAAGCTAAATCTCCGGTTATGTTAGGAGTATCTGAAGGTGCTGCTAAATACATGTGTGGATTTAAGACTGTAGTAGCTATGGTTAAAGAAGTTCACGACAGCCTGGGAATCACTGTACCGGTTGCTCTGCATCTGGATCACGGAAGCTACGAAGGTGCAAAAGCCTGTATCGAAGCTGGATTCACATCTGTAATGTTCGACGGTTCACACTATGCATTCGAAGAAAACCTGGCAAAATCCAAGGAAATGATCGAACTGGCTCATTCTAAAGGATTATCCATCGAATGTGAAGTTGGTGGAATCGGTGGTGAAGAAGATGGTGTTGCTTCCATGGGTGAGCTTGCTGATCCTCAGGAATGTAAGACAATCGCTGAGCTGGGAGTAGACTTCCTGGCTGCCGGAATCGGTAATATCCACGGAAAATACCCTGCTGACTGGGCTGGTCTGAACTTTGAACGTCTGGGAGAAATTCAGGATGTAACAAACGGAAAACCACTGGTACTGCATGGTGGATCAGGAATTCCTGCTGATCAGATTGCTAAGGCTATCTCTTTAGGTGTTTCCAAGATCAACGTTAACACTGAGCTGCAGCTGGTATTCGCAGATGCTACTCGTAAATATGTTGAAGCTGGAAAAGACTTGGAAGGTAAGGGCTACGATCCTCGTAAACTGCTGAAGCCAGGATGCGATGCAATCAAAGATAAAGTTACATCTATGATGAAAGAATTCGGTTCTTACGGTAAAGCTGAATAATCAAACAAAACGAAACGGCAGATATCTGCCGTTTTTCAAAACTGAGGCTGATGGGCGGTAAAAGCTGTCATTTCGGCAAGGTATATGGGGTATGCTGCAAAAAAGCATGCTCCTTTTTTTTCTCTGCTACGTTTGATTTTCCCGGGAAATAGCGATTTCTTTTCAAACTATATAAGGATAGAATCTATAATTGTACAGATTGTGTCAAAAGATGTGAAAAGATTTGGATTTGATTTTGAAAGCTATGCTTGTTATTTTATAAATAGAAACATTCGATTCTGATATCGTAGGAGTGATGGTATGAATAAAATTATGCTTCTCGTCTTACTGACGATTATTATGATAGCGGTAGCCGTTCCCTTTGTTATTCGCAGCCTTTTATGGAACAGAGTATTGAAACTGCTTCATAACGGGCAGTACGATAAGGTTCTCATCATGCTGAACAGCAAAGCGTTTCAGCTGTTTTTTAAGGAGTATGACCGTAACTGGAACACGCTGCGTGTTTATCTGGCACAGGGAAATAACCGTAAAATTGAAGAACAGACCAAAAAGCTGCTTGACAGCCGACTTACAAATGCGCAGGCATATCAGATAGCCAGTCAAACCTATTTTTATTTCCTTGACCGGGAAAACCGAGATGTATGTGAACGGCTGCTCTCATATATTGAAAAAAGCGCAGGGGAGGAAGAACTTTTATATGATCGAATGCTGTTTCGCATCATGATTGAAAAAAAGAGTGAAGATATCGCAGAAATGGAAGCACTCCTTGAGAAAAAGGAAGCAGAAAAAATAAAAAAAGATCAAAAGCAGGATCAGCAGGTACAGATGGGTATTCTACAATATCTGCTTGGACTGCAGTATTCCTACCAGAAAAACCGCCGACAGATGGAGCTGTATCTGAACAAAGCCAGAGTGAATCTGAAGGGTACGCCATACCATAAAAAAGTCAAACAGCTATTGAATAAAGCATGATTTCGTTTAAGACGCGGGAGGAATTGCATGAATATTATGTTGAATCTTGACAAGCGCTGTCAGGAAATCTTAAAAAGGCTAATGTATGCCGGAGGATATCTGAAAATACAGGATCTTGCAGATGAAATGCAGATATCAAGACGCAGTGTGTATTATGATATCACTAAAATCAATGAATGGCTGGAGGATCAGGAAATCGATCCGCTTGTTCAGGAACGCGGCAAGGGTATTTTTGTCAGCAGTGAGCAGTCCAGAAGGATACAGGAGGCAATGAGTGATCAGGGGAGTGATAACTATCATGTCTTTACCCCGGATGAGCGAAACCGGATTGAGATATGTGCAATCATTATCCGTTCCCATCCGCTGTATATAGAGAATTTCATGGAGGTATGTCAGGTCAGCAGAAATACGGTGATCAATGATCTGAAAAATGTCATACGATTCCTTGAAAATTACAATCTGGAGCTGACCTACGATATCAAAAGCGGCTATCGTATTGCTGGAGACACGATTAAGAAGCGTGCAATTTTCTTTATGCTGTTTCCATCCTTATGGGAGTATTATGACCGGCAGGTTGTCCTTGTGGAAAATGAGCAGTATATCCGTGAAATTCTGGTAAAGCTGAAGAAAATTGAAAGTGAGCTGCATGCGGAATATGTCAGCGGAGTACTGCCGACACTTGCTGTTTTCATGTCTGCTATTGACAAGCGCAGTGATCAGCTGACATTCTCGGATATGGATGAGGAGGAGATTGTAGAAACAAAGGAATATCAGCTTGTTTCACAGTATTTTCCGGATTTGGAAAATGGTGAGAAAATTTATGTAACTCTGCATCTGCTGGGGTCGAGACTGCAGACGATTCCTGTCAATGTCATGAAGGAGCAGGATGAAACCTACGAGATTTCCAAGAACCTTGTTCATGAATTTGAACGCCTGACCTGTATATTCTTTGATCAGGAGGAGGAGCTGGTGGATGCGATCAATGCGCATCTGAAAACATCCCTGTATCGCTATCGATACGGTATTCAGCTGGGAAATCCGATGCTGAACAGCATCAAGACGGAGTATGAGGAGCTTTACGAAATTACAAAAAAATCCTGTGAATATCTGGAAAAAAAGCTGGGCTGTCTGATATCCGATGCAGAGGTAGCCTACATTACACTGCATTTTGGTGCATTTCTGACGACCAATCAGACACAGAAGCGCAATCTGCGTATCCTGATCATCTGTCCCAACGGAATCGGAACAGGAAATATGCTGCGTAATGAGGTGGCTTCTCTTGTGCCGCAGGCAACTGAAATCGTGAACCTTCCATTGAGTCAGTACGAGGAAAATCATGATTTTGATGTTGTGATATCCACCGTCGTCCTTCCGAAGGAAAAGAAGCTGATTGTCGTACATCCGATTCTGACAGATCAGGACAGGGTTACCATACTGCGTAACTGCATGTATACCGAACCGCAGGCCAATCTGCAGATACAGGAGATTGTGCGACTGGCAACCAGTTATATTCCATCCTCCAAGCTGGATGAATTTGAAAAGGATTTGCAGGATTACTATTCCAGTATACAGATTCGTACGGTGCCCCACCGAAATTTCGGTCAGAATCTCGTATATTATCTCAAGCCCTCCCATATTCAGATCTGCCGGGAGGATTGTGACTGGGAAGAGGCTCTGCGTCTGTCCTGCCGTCCGCTTCTGATGGAGGACTCCATTACACAGGAGTATGTGGAGGCAATCGTGGAGGATCAGAGAAACCGCGGTCTGATGATGTTTCTAGCAGACGGACTCGTGCTTGCGCATGCAGCGATTGAAAAGGGTGTGAAGCAGCTTGATGTGGCCTTATGCACCTTTAAGCATCCGGTTACCTTTCTGAATGGAAAGCAGGCACGCATCATCATCGTATTATGTGCGGAGGATCAGACCAAGCATATCCGTATCCTGAATGATGTGCTGAATATTTTCTCCAAAAAGAAGAGTATTGAGCAGCTGGCAGCACTGGAAAGCAGTGAGGATATTCAAAGCTATATTCGTGCACATACGCAGGAAACTGAAGGGTAATGCACGTTTAAGCGATTACAAATTGCACAATATCTAACATTTTGCACAAAAACGGGAAAACAATTGGTCTTGTATTTCCAACTGAAAAAAAAGATAATGAAAACGTAAAGAGGTAAGGGTATGACATCTATGGAAAAACTGTTACAGGAAAAAAACTGTTACCTGAGAGATCGGGTGCAGGACTGGAAGGAAGCTGTTCACATTGCATGTGAACCACTGATCGAGCAGAATTACTGCACAACGGCATATGAAGATGCCATTTACGAAATCACAGAAAGACTTGGTCCATACTATGTGCTCTGTGAAAATCTGGCACTGATTCACGCCAGCAACCAATCCGGTGTCAATGACACGCAGATGGCTGTGACCGTGCTCAAGGAGCCGGTGAAATTCAAGCCGGACGGATATGATGTCCGTGTACTGGTAACACTGGTTGCCAAAGACAGTGAATCCCACATGGAAGGGATTCAGGCTGTATCCAACATCTTCTCCGATGAGAAGAAGGTTCAGGAAATTCTGGACGCAACATGCCCGAAGGAAATATTCGACCTGTTTGTTTCCAACGCATGTGAAAAATAGCGTTAACCATTTGAAAGGGAGGATTTACACATATGTTAGAATTTATTATCAACATACTGTCCACACCTGCAATTCTTGTAGGTCTGATGTCTTTGCTGGGTCTTGCGCTTCAGCGTAAGCCAATCGAAGATATTGTCAAGGGAACCGTCAAAACAATCGTCGGCTTCCTCGTATTATCTGCCGGTGCTTCATTCCTGCAGTCCGGATCATTGAACGCGTTCGGTGATCTGTTCAACTATGCATTCAGCATGCAGGGTGTTGTACCAAACAATGAAGCAATTGTTTCTCTGGCTCTGAAGGACTTCGCTACAGATACTGCTTATATCATGTGTCTGGGTATGGTCTTCAATATTGTAATGGCTCGTTTCTCAAGAATGCACTACATTTTCTTAACAGGTCATCATACTCTTTACATGGCATGTATGCTTGCCGTAATTCTGAATGTCGGCGGTCTTGAGAACTGGCAGCTGTGGCTGGGCGGCGGACTTCTGCTTGGCTTCATCATGGCATTCTCTCCTGCTTTCTGTCAGCCGACAATGCGAAAGATTACCAAAACGGATGAGCTTGGCTTCGGTCACTTCGGTGGTGCCGGATACTGGTTTGCTGCACAGTGTGGGAAGCTGTTCAAGGGCAAAGGAAAATCAACAGAGGAAGTTAACTTCCCTCAGCGTCTGACCTTCCTGCGTGATACAACCGTAGCAATCGGTCTTACCATGGTGATCTTCTTCCTGATCGTTACAACCGTAGCGGTAAGCAAGGGTATCCTGAGTGCAGATGCTGCAGCTATTCTTGAAAAATATCCAAACCTTGCTGGTCTGTTGAATGTTGGGGCTGAAACAAAGACTCACTGGGCTGTATGGGCAATTACAAGCGGTCTGAGCTTCGCTGGTGGTGTTTACATCATCCTGAGCGGTGTTCGTCTGATTGTCGGGGAAATCGTTCCTGCATTCCGTGGTATTGCTGAGAAGCTGGTTCCAGGTGCTGTACCTGCAATCGACTGTCCAGTCGTATTCCCTTATGCTCCAAATGCTGTACTGATCGGATTCCTGGTATCCTTCCTTGGCGGTATCGTGGGACTGTTCATTCTTGGATTCATCGATACAAACCTTATGAGTGTTGCACTGATTCTGCCTGGTGTTATTCCTCACTTCTTCTGTGGAGCAACCGCCGGTGTATTCGCAAACGCTGAGGGTGGATTAAAGGGCTGTGTATTTGGAAGCTTCATGCACGGGTTACTGATTACCTTCCTGCCTGCAATCTGTATGCCGGTTATGGGTTCTTTGAACTTCGCTAACTGTACATTCTCTGATGCAGACTTCTCCTGGATGGGAATCGTCTTCGGAAATATCGCTCAGATTGTTCAGGGCGTTGGTCTGTTAGGTGTCTGTGCGGTTGTATTCCTGATTCCTATCGTGTACAATTATGTTGCACCTAAGAAAGCAAAAAAAGCTGAATAGGCTTTAGAAAGAAGGAAAATAAATTATGGAAATCAGAAGCATTATGTGTTGCTGCGGACAGGGACTTGGAAGCAGCATGATCGTCAGCATGAATGTCGAAAAAGCTCTGAAGAAGCTGGGTGTATCCGGTGTAAAGGTTGAGCATACGGCAATCGGTGAAGTAACAGAAGGAAGTGCTGACCTGTTTGTCATCGGAGCAGACCTTGCACCTCAGATGACGAGCTACAAAAACAAGATCATCTTAAATCAGCTTATGGATATGAATGAAATCGAAACCAAGCTGAAAGAAGTATTCGGTCTTTAAAAAAACGGAAAAAGAAGGCTGTTTCTTCCATCCTTCTTTTTCTTTACAAATTTTTGATAAAAAACAGCAGAAATAAGCGTGAAAACTGGAGCATCGCTAATTGTACAGCGAACGTAAAAAGAGCTGTACCATACATTGCCTGAAGGCTTGCACGCTATCTGAAAAGGAGGTAATAGCATTGGAAACATCACAACTGAAGGAATTGCAGGTATTTGCTGCACAACTGCGAATGGATATACTGGAAATGCTGGAACACAGAGGATACGGACATTTGGGAGGTTCTCTATCCATCGTTGAACTGATGAGTGTTCTGTATGGTAAACAGCTGCATGTGGATCCGAAAAACCCGAAGATGGAGGATCGCGATATGGTCGTTTTATCAAAGGGTCATGCGGGACCTGCCTGGTACTGTGCGCTGGCAGAGAAGGGCTTTTTCGACAAGGAATGGCTGATGACACTGAATGATGGTGGTACAAGACTTCCAAGTCATCCCGACCGTACAAAAACTCCGGGTGTTGACATGACAACCGGATCTCTGGGACAGGGTACAAGTGCTGCTGCAGGTATTGCGACGGGACTGCGTATGAAAGAATCAAGTCGTTATGTCTACATGATTGTGGGAGATGGCGAGTTGAATGAAGGGCAGTGCTGGGAAGCCTTCCAGTATGTTGCTCATTATAAGCTGAACAACTGTATCGTGATTATTGACGATAACAAGCGGCAGCTTGACGGGTATACGAAGGATGTCATGAATCCTTTCAGTATTCCTGATAAGATGAAGGCATTCGGCTTTGATGTTCAGGTCGTAAAGGGAAATGACATTGAAGCGATTGATGCGGCAATTGAACAGGCCAAAGCGGTAAAGGATCAGGCAGTATGTATCGTTCTGGATACGATCAAAGGACAGGGTGTACCGTACTTTGAAGAAATGGTATCCAATCATTCTGTCAAATTCAACAGTGATGAAGTTATCAATGAAACACATAAGGCGATTGCAGATTTAAAGCAATTTATTGAAAAGGAGGGACAGTAGAATGTTTACTCTCAGCAAAGACCGCAGTAAAAAAGGGAAAGAGCTGCGTATGGTTGTCGTGGAAACACTGCAGGATATGATGAAGAGCGATGCTCAGGTTGTGGCAATGGAAGCTGATCTTGGCGGTGCAAGCGGCTTTACCAAGATTCAGAAAAGCAATCCGGACCGGTTCATTCAGTGCGGTATTTCAGAAGCAAACATGACAGGTGTTGCGGCAGGGCTGTCTGTGACAGGCTTCAAACCGTATTTACATACGTTTGGACCCTTTGCTTCCAGAAGAATCTACGATCAGATTTTCCTGTCTGGTGCATATGCCGGTAATACAATGAACATATACGGTTCGGATCCCGGATTTACGGCAGGGCCAAATGGGGGAACACATACTACATGGGAGGATGTCGCTCTGATGCGCGCAATTCCGCATGCTGTGGTATGCGATGCAGCCGATGAGGTACAGCTGGACTGGATCATAAGAGAATTCGCAAGGATGGAGGGTGTGCATTATATCCGTGCAAATCGTAAGGATGTACGCAATGTATACGAAAAAGGCTCCACCTTTGAAATGGGAAAAGGAAATATTGTAAGAGAAGGAAGCGATGTTTTGATTATATCTGCCGGACAGCTGGTGAGCGATGCACTGGATTGTGCGGAAGTATTGTCAAAACAAGGAATTTCCGTGGAAGTCATCGATATGTTCTGCATCAAGCCGCTGGATGAGGAGCTGATCATTCGTGAAGCAGCAGGGAAAAAGGCTGTTGTAACATTTGAAAATCACTCGATTATCGGTGGTCTGGGAAGTGCTGTCGCAGAGGTTCTTGCGGAGAACAATATCTCTGTGAAGTTCAAACGACATGGTGTTAAAGAACGCTTCGGCGCAGTAGGTACTCCGGAATTCTTGCAGAAGGAATTCCGATTAACTGCAGAGGATTTGCTTCAGACAGTGGAAAACACATTGAAATAATACAAAGAGGGATCAGTCTGAATCTGATTCCTTTTTGTATGCATATCCGTCTTCGACAACATGTATTATATCAGTGAATCAACACATAAAATGCTATGCAATAGATATACCGGAAATTCCAGAAACTATGAGGCTTCTGCGTCTGTCCTTCTTCATTCTCATACATGGTTCTGCGATTTTTATGTGTTCTTTATCACATGAACGAAGTAAAAACTTAAAAAAGAGAAGATGTTATATCATGTTATCTTTATTTTTATAACATGTTGTGTTATATTTTAAGGGGAACTACATTCAGGAAAGGGGATGAAACAATGCAGAAAAAAGAAGGTGCTCCGCTGTATCTGCAGATTTACAAGGAGTTGCAGAAACGAATAGAAAATGGAGTATATAAAGAAAATGAGCTTCTGCCATCAGAAGCATCCTTACAAGCGGAATTCAATGTCAGCCGTATAACGATTAGACGTTCACTTCAGGATTTGGAGCTTGCCGGATTTATAAAAGTGCAAAAGGGGAAAGGTGCTATGGTGCTGGCGAATAGAAAATATACCGATTTGGTCGGTGTCAGCAGTTTCTCACAGGATGCTATGAAGTCCGGGGAACGGCCTTCTTCTATTATCTTGGAATTTGAAGAAATGAAAGCTTCCGGAATCGTATGTGATTACTTACAGCTTCAGGAGGGCGCTGATATTTACCGCCTGAAACGTCTGCGCTTGAAAAATGGAAGAATCATCGGGATGAATGAACAGTTTATATCGAGACAAACCGGTTTTGAACTACACGCAGATGTATTGAATGAAAAAACATCAATTTATGCCTTATATGAAGAACAGGGTCTCCATATAGAGCGTGCAGTAGAATCCATAGAGGCGGTAATGCCATCTACGGCATTGCGGAAAGAGCTTTATATGAATGAAGGAGAGCCGTTATTTAGGAGAGAGCGAATCACTTATGATTACAAGAACAGGCCGCTGGAATTATCGATAAATTCCTATAAAGCGGATGAATACAAATATATCATTACATTGAAAAAGGATGAGCTATAAGCAGCTTATTGATCTGTTGCAGTAGGCTTTCACTCTGTGGCTTCACGAGTCTGTCTGCATGCTTATGATATCCCGTTGAGGAAAATGAATATGTCATATTTTTGATGAAAGCAGTGAACGGTTGTTTGCTGCTCTTTTTAATCTGCAGCAAAGTAATGCATACCGTATTGCTTCATAAGTAAATAGAATGAAAAAGGGCATATAATCCAGTCCGCCATTACTTTTTTGTTTCGATGATATAACAAGTGAACAGCTATTATACCGCATGTTTTTATGTAAAAGGCTTACATAGATAACAAAATTTGTAATTCATACAGTTAATATTGACAAACATGATATAATAAGTTATTATATGGCTATAACATGTTATATCATGATTAGAACAGGAGGGAGACGACTTGAAGTATTATGATATTCACTCCCATTTAGGGAAGACAAGCTCCGGAGATGAAAACACACCCAGCGAGCTGGTAACAGATTTGAAGAGGTATGGTATTGAAAAGGTCGGTATCAGCTGTCTTTCAGGGATATCTACAAGAGAGCAGAATGATTTGATTTACCGTGCAATGCAGGAATATCCAGAGGTCATTGAGGGCTATGCGTTTATCAATCCAAAGGATGCAGCTGCAGAAAATGAAATAGACCTATGCCTTGGGACATATGGCATGAGTGCAGTGAAGTTTCATTCCTGGAAGCATGGCTATTATCCGGATAATTCCGGATCCCTCGATCGCCTGCTGGACAAAATCGATTCCTATGGTGTGCATGTGCAAACCCATGTCGGTACTGCACCAATCAGCAATCCCTATGTCTGGGCAGAATATGCCAAAAAGCATCCGCATGTCCGTTTTGTATTCACTCACATCGGGTATTATGAATTCGGGATGTCCACGATAGAAGCGGTTAAGGATTTACCGAATGTCTGGGTGGAAACCTCCGGACAAATGGATGTAGAGGTATTAAAAAAAGCGATAGCTGTGCTGGGATCGAAACGTGTCTGCTTTGGTACGGACTGGCCCTATAAGCCGGTAAATATGGAGATCAGCAAATTTTATGAGTTGGAATTAACAGAAGAGCAGCGCGCTGATATTTTTTATCGGAATGCTGAAAAATTATGGAAGCGAGTAAGGGAGGAACAGATATGAACATAACTACGTTTCGAATTGATGATCGACTGATTCACGGACAGGTGGTAACCGCCTGGATAGCACATAGTGATGCAAAGCAGATTTTGGTTGCGGATGATGCGGCTGCGAAGGATACCCTGCAGCAGTCCCTCCTCAAAATGGCAACACCGAAAAAGGTTGATTTAAAAATTATGAGTCTTGAGGATGCAAAGCAGCTGATTCAAAACGACGAGAGTGATACAAAAACACTGCTGCTTGTACGCGGTCCGAAGCAGGCGTTGTATTTGATTGACAGCTGCAGCGATGTAAAAAGTATAAATGTCGGAAATATCAATATGAAAAAGGGGAAAAGAAAAATTCTGGGGAACTGCTGGCTGAATGATGAGGAAGAAAAGGATATTCGTCTTCTTGCAGAAAAGGTGGAGGTTGAAGTACGCGCTGTACCAAATGAGCATAAACAGATTCTGGTAAATCTGCTTTAATTTAGAAAGGAAGGGAATTTTATGAGTTTATTTTTACAGGCATTTCTTGTCGCGCTGGCTGTGACAATTGCATTTATTGATGCACATACAACACAGACACACATCTTCCGCCCAATATTTATTGGACCATTGGTTGGTGCTATCATGGGGGATTTCAATACCGGATTGCAGGTAGGTGTAACCGTTGAGCTTATGTTTCTTGCTGTTATCTTTGTTGGAACAGCAGTGCCCCCCAATCCCACGATTTCAACAGCAATCGCAACTGCTGTAGCCATTTTGGGTGGCGGAGGGACAGATCTGGCAGTAGCAACTGCACTTCCTGTATCCTTCATAGGTCAGATTGCGGAGACGGTGCAAAATTCCGTAATCAATGTATGGTTTATGCATAGAGCGGAGCATGCGATTGAAAAACTGGATACAAGAGGGCTGGTTATGAACAATATCGTCTTTACAATGGCGATGAATGCCCTTCTCTATGGAGTACCAACCTTTCTTGCTGTATATTTTGGTGCCGATTTTGTAGCAGATATCATTAAAGCGATTCCGGATAAGATTATAACCGGATTATCTGTAGGAGGAAATATGGTAGGTGCTGTCGGTTTTGCTTTACTGCTCAGCTCTATCAAAAATCATACCATGTGGCCGTTCCTGTTTCTCGGATTTTTCTTTGCGGCCTATCTGCAGATCAATATGGTAGGTATTGCACTGCTGGCTGTTGTTTTTGCGGCACTGTATTACTATTTCAAACTTGCAGATGAGGGAAAGGAGTAGGCAAATGGAAGCAAAGAAACTAACAAAAAAAGATTTATGGAAGGTATTCCGCGGTCAGCTTACAATCCGTGGAGCAAATAACTATGAGCGCCAGCAAAATGCCGGCTTTACTCAGGCTATGATGCCGGTCATTGAAAAGGTCTATGACAATGATGAGGATAAGCGGGAGGCTTATGAACGGCATATGGAATATTTTCTGACAAATGATATCACAAGTGCAATTCCTGTCGGAATTGCTGCGGCAATGGAAGAAATGCACGCGAATGATCCGGATATGGACCCCAATGCAATCAATGCGGTAAAAACTGCCCTTATGGGACCTCTTGCAGGCCTTGGGGATTCCTTGCTGAATGGTACAGCAAGACCTATTCTGGCAAGTCTTGCCATTTCTCTTGTACATGCCAATCTGGGATGGGTAGGACCTATATTCTTTGTTATCGGTATGAGTATCGTTTCCCTGGGCATCCGCTATCTGGGAGTAATTCAGGGATATAAGCAGGGAATCAAGCTTGTTGAAAAAATTAACTCCAGTGGTCTGATTTCCAAAATTACAGATATTGCCGCAATCGCTGCCTATACGATTGTCGGAGGCTTCATACCGGCTCTGGTTGTTATGAACATTCCGATTGAAATAAAGTCCGGTGAGACAGTTATCAATATTCAGAAGACATTGGATGGTCTGATGCCGGGGGTTCTGGGTCTGGCCTATACCTTCCTGATGTATTATCTGGTAACAAAGAAAAAAATCTCGGCAGTTAAACTGATTTTCTTCACAATGGTGTTTGCTATACTTGCAGTTTATGCAGGCATTCTTGGTTAAGGAGGTGCTCTGATGATAGATATTCATTCGCATTTAAAAACAGACAGTGGAGAAGGCAGTGTGCAAAAGCTCTTGCAGGATATGGACCGTTTCCATATCAATCGGCGTGTTATTTCAGATATGCGCTATGATGATGTGCAAGACGGAAACCAGAAAATTGCTGAGCTGGTAAAGGAATACCCTGAGCGTTTGATCGGATGTGCAGTGCTGAATCCTGCACTATCTACGATTCTCGAGGATACAAGACATGCCTGCTCGCTGAAAGAAATCCGTATGATAGAATTCGATTCATATCGTCATGGCTATGCTCCCGATGATTGTCCTGTTCTGGATGATGTGTTCGCAATGCTGCAGGAGCGCGGTTTGCCAGTTAAGGTATTTTCCGGTATTGGCGCAAAGGCCTTGCCGCATCAGTGGGAATCGTATACAAGAAGATATCCGCAAATACCGTTTATCTATTTGCATATGGGATGCTTTGATTACGGGTACAGCTGCGTGGATATTGTAAAGCGGAATAAAAATGCATATGTAGAAACGAGTAATCAGTATGAAATGCAGATTCTGAAAAAGGCATTCCGGCAGCTTCGTGAAGAACAGATCGTATTCGGAACAACCTATCCGCAGCGTTTTACAAAAAATGCTGTGGAGGTATTTGATTTATTTGATTTGAAAGAGGATCAGCTGCAGATGTTTACGGATGGAAATGGCAAACGTCTGCTGCAGATGTGAGGAAAAAGAATGTATACAGTAAATTTAGAAAAGGCGAGGAAAGCTCTTCCGGCTGCTGCTGTGAAGGACTTTGATGACATTGTTGAGCAAAGAGTATTAGGGGCTAGCAAGCATATTCAAATGATTGGGAAAATGATTGAGCAAATTGCTGTTGACAGTGTTGAAACGAATCGTACGATAGCGGAAATGCTGGAGCGAATCCAGGAGGTCTGTCAGTTTTTTATTCATACCAGAGGAGAGGCATCGCAGGCGATAACGAATGCTGTCTATCTGATGACTGCCGGATACAGACAGCATGAGGAACGTGATATTCGTACCTATGCACAGCGTATTATAGATGTGAAAAAGCAATATGAGCGGGATTGTACGGCCGCATCAGAAACCGCTGTTTCCTATGCTGTGGAAATAGGGAATCGTATGTCTGCAATCATGGTATATGATTATTCCAGCAGTGTGGAAGCATTCCTGCGTAAAATCAACGGTCCCAAGCGTATTTATATACCGGAAAGCCGTGTGATCAATGGCGGTGCTCCCTTCGTTCAGCCATGTCTTGAAGCAGGACATCAGATTCATTTCATTCCTGATGCGAGCATGATGTATTATATGAAATCCTGTGATGGTGTTTTTATGGGGGCAGAGAGCATATACCCGGATGGTACGGGCTTCAATACAACCGGATCTGATATTGTCGGTCTGCTTTGTGATTATTTTCATGTGCCGCTGTATTTTATATCCCCTTTGATCAAGCTGGATGTACGTCCTGTGTATGGAAAAGAGAAATGTACGGTGATAAACGATTTGCGAAGCAAGCTGGAGCCTGTGGCAAATCCGAAGCAGGTGAAGGGAACCATTGATTATACAGCACCGGAGCTGCTTGCGGTGTCACCGGGGTTTATCAAGGCGTTCATCACGGAGCAGGGAGTAATTCCGGCTACGCAACTGTATGATATAAGCATGAAGTATATAAAAGAACTGAGAGGTGCAGATGATGTTTAAACCTGATTGTACGGCATTTGCCATGATCCAGCCCAGTGCGCTGCCTGGAAGCTACCGGCATGAGGATAAAACGATTGATGATATCGTTGCAGAGGTTTTGGAAGAAACACAAATGATTGTGGATAATGGCTTTGACGGCGTAATTTTACAAAATATGAACGATATGCCAATCAAGCAAAATGCAGCTCCGGAGGCAATCGCCTATATGACGCGTATCGCATATGAAATAAAGCATCAGTATCCGCAGCTTATCCTTGGTGTTCTTGTGAATTGGGATGGCGTTGCCAGCCTTGCCGTGGCGGATGCCGTACATGCCGATTTTGTGCGTGTGGAGCATCTGTTTACAGGCGCAAATGTTACAAGTGCAGGTATATTGGAGGGGCAGTGTGTTGAAATCGCAGCCTTGCGTAAGAGAATACGCTCCAAGGTTCCCGTATATGCGGATATACAGGAGGTTCATGGAATCCCGTTAGGTGGTAAGCCGATTGATGATGCAGCATGGGAAGCAGTGCATGAGGCTTTTGCGGATGGATTATTTGTATCCGGCAAAAGCAAGGAGGAAAGCCTTGAAATGATACATGCTGTACGTAAAAAGCTTCCGGATACACCGGTAATTTTAGGTGGAGGCGCCAATGGCGAAAACATTGAAGAGCTATTGCAATACTATGATGGTGTATCGGTCGCAACATGGGTGAAAAATGGAAATATGAAAAATCCAATTGATCCAAAACGTGCAGAGATTTTCATGAGCAGTGTACAGAAGGCCAGAGAAAAGAAACGGGGGAGATCGTAATGACAGGGCTTATCATCTGCGGTCATGGCGACTTTGCAGCAGGGATGTACAGCTCCTTGAAGCTGTTAAATGGGGAGTGTGAGCATCTTGTCTGCATAAGCTTTCAGGAGGGAACCTCCTTTGAAGATCTGTGCGACACGGTGAATAAGGAAGTGGAAAGGTTTATCGACGGAAATGTCATTATCCTCACTGACTTGCCGGGCGGCTCTCCTTTTAAAGCTGCCGCAATGGCTACCTTTCAGTATGGCTATGCCAGAGCGGTAACCGGCACGAACTTTCCTCTTTTGCTGGATTTGGTTTTATCAAGGGATTATGCAGAGGATGTGGATCAGCTGCTTGATCAAAGCATTGATAACGCAAGGGAAGCGTTAATGAAAATGTCATTGGAGCAGTAAATGAAAATAAGAAGAGAAAGACCTTTTATGAGGTTCCTTCTCTTCTTTTGCTATTTGTGAAGAACGTTTCATCCTGCCATTCAATCTTTAATCCTCCGTTATCTAATATCTGAATCGGAAGCATGCTGTAGGCAGAGGAGCGCAAATCATCCGGGTGCCAGTGATCCAGCAGTACATAGGGCTGATTCTGCACAAAGAAAATACAGGTCCCCTGTCCGTCAAAGGTGGTACGATATGCAGGACCGGTGCAAGGATTATCGATCAGCTTCCATGGTCCTATCAGATGGTCACAGATGCCATATAAGGAGGGATTGGGTTCCCATCCGCTGCATCCGGAAGTAATCATGTAGTAGCGGTTATGGGAATACATGATGGCCGGTGCCTCCCGCTCCTGATCCTGGAAAATACTGATATAGGAACCGGTAACATCCAGATAATCATCACTTAATCGTGCAATATTCATTGTTTTATTGTAATTTGCACTGTGAATCAGCCAGGCACTGCCGTCCAGATCCTGAAACAGCGTCATATCCCTGCTGTCCTGCCGGTTGGGCTGAAAGCTCTTTAGCCAGACAAATGGTCCGGTTGGAGAAGCTGCGACCGCAACATTAACACCGGCATAGTAATAATCTGCAGTATCCGCATGGGTATACATTACAAACTGCTTGGTGCTTTTATTATATAATACTCTGGGGCGTTCACATATGTTTTTGGTATACAGCATGTGTGCAGGGTTGTTCACTACCGGTGAAAGTACAATACCTTCATTCCTCCAGTTTTCCAAGTCTTCAGAGGAGTAACAGGAAATACCAATAAAATCGACGTGACGATTAACTGTTTCCGTATCCTTGTTCTCTCCATACCAGTAATATATTCCTTTATGCTGCAGTATCATTCCGCCATGTGCCTGTATAGGCTTTCCTTCGGTATCCGTCCATAATGTTTTGTTTTTCATTGTTAAGCTCCTTTTTCATGTTCAGTCTGTAAGCATAGCAATATTATAAGGGATGCGTCTATAACATACAATGGATATCAATATAGAGATATGCTTTTGGTGTATCAAAACGAAATTTTGTAATTTCAACCTGCTTTGGTATCTTTATTTTTAAGCTTCCTGAATTGATTAAATGTGAATCCATACGCTGATTTTGTTTGTCTAGGCGAAGATCACAAAGCTAGATTCTAGTGAACGAAGTATGAGCCGAATGGAAAATACTATTTACTTTTTCAAAAAGACAGATAGACTTTTATACAACGGAGTAAAACGTAAAATTATATAAGACAACAGAACACCGCTGAAATTCAGGATAAAATCATCAATATCCATAGTACCGCTCAGTGTAAAAAACTGCAGAATCTCTACCATGATGATGATAAATGCCATACGGAGCAGCAGCTTCACAGGACGCTTCGCCCAGTCAGTAAGTAAAAGCAGGAAAAAGGAAAACGGCATAAAGGCGACAAAATTACCCAGCAGATTCATAACGGCAATCCGGTTGTCCACATACGGCATATCGAAAATCGCCATCATCTGATGAATGGTTGCGAACGGCTTCAGACTGGTTCCATATTCCCATTGCATCCGCAGGGAATCCGGATAGGACTGCGAGCGCAGGTCTACATAATCTCGTGCGAACTCACTGGCAAAAAAGAGGATATAGATCATTTGAAATATATAGAAGGAAAACAGGACGATCCACATGAGACGCAGATTTCTTGTTTGCTTTTGTGTATCATAGAGACGGTTCTGCAGGCAGACACCAAGGATCAGTGTCGAGCATATGAGGACAGAAAACATAACGATTCCTGAGAAGTTCAGATAATTTTCTATTGTGAGATAAAAATAAAGCAGCATTGCCGTTATGGATATGCCTAGGCATACATAGGACAGCTCTTTTTTATATTTCATGGACATGCAAAAACTCCCTTCATGTGTATATATGATATAGGAGAACGGATATTTCCACAAGAGGAGAAGCCTTAATATTTTCTTATGTTTGTCGAAAGAAATAAGATAAGCGAAGAAAGCGGCAGCAGAACTTCTCATCCTGTCGTTTTTTTGGAAAAGCTGTTGGACATGGAAGAAAAACTTCAACGGATTCTTCTACTAAATCACAGGGCGATACCATATACTGTAACGGATATCCCCGTGTAAAATATAGGATGAAAAAGCATGGTACAGACAACTGTACGGGAATCTTTAACTTTTTCTTAAGACGGGAAATACCATATACAAATGCGGATTCTGTAGTATAATATCCTTGTGAGGTTAAACAAGGATGAAGATATTTACATGTGAAAAATGCGGTACTTCTATCAAACTGCATTTTATAAAGGGCTATGTGCATCTGCGCTGTCCTGCCTGCGGGGCAGAGTATCAGCTTGATACTGGAAGCCTGAAAAAATATATGCTCATACCCCTGCTGTCCGTTGCGGCGGCGGTTGGTACCAGCTTGCGATTTCTGCAGGGAAGAACAATTGATATCAAATGTATCTATATACTGACAGTGTCTTTTGTGCTGTCGGGGCTGCTGGGCACGCTTTGTGTCAAGACAGGACTGTTAACGTATGAAGAGAAGGAAAACAGGTGAAGGCATGAAAAAAATGAGGAAAACACCAGAAAAACAATATCAGCTGGCTGTGGACGGCATTCGTCCGCTGAATGTACAGGACAGTAAGGATCGGCTGCTTGCATTCTGTATGGATGTCAGCATCATGCTGTGTCCGATTGCTTTATGGAATATTATTCTGCTTGCCGTGCTGGGAAATATCATCAGCATCTCCGGCATTAAGCTGATCAGCATCTTTATCGGGGGGCTGCTTGTTATCTCTATTTTATTTCTGAACAGCTATATCTACCGGCAAACCGGCGGACAGAGTGTCGGCATGCGTATGTTCGGCTTTAAGGTGGTCAAGAAAAGCGGGCGCAAAGCCAGCAGACAGCAGCTTCTTTTACGGGAGCTTGTAGGCTTCGATCTTCCGTTTATCATCCTGATGTATTTTACAAATGCATTCGGTGTTGTTGCATACTGGGGGTTGAACGGTTTGTTTACGCTTGCGGACAGCCGTCATCGCTCTTTGATCGATCTTGTTCTTGGAACACGGGTTGTTGCATTAGAGAAAGCACAACAGCCTGTACAAAAAGAAAAAGCTCCGCAGGCGGTAAAGCAGCCGCTGCCGAAACAGGCTGAGCAGCCGGAATTGATTATGAATACGATGGATCTGCATATTCATTCCAATTTCTCCGATCGCGGGCAGTATAATGTCGAAGAGATTTTCCAATATGCGAAGCGCAACCACATTCGGACGGTTTCCATAACCGATCTGGACTGTGCAAAGGCAAACAGTATTGCGGTGAGAATGAGTGAGCTGTATGGTGTAACCTATATTCCGGGTATTGAAATCAACTGTGATCTGCGTGGAAGACGTGTGCGTATTCTCGGTTATTTCATTCAGTATAACAGTGAATTATTCGCACATATTGAAAATGAAAGTCTGGTGAATGAGAAGAGGGCCAGCATTGACCGTGTCCGCAGATTTGAGGCATTGCTGGGACGTAATATTGATGAGGAACGGCTTCTGAAAAGCAACCGGTTCCAGCGTTTGAGCGGTGAACTGATTGCCAAGCATGTACTGAATCGACCGGAATTTGATGATTGTGCCATTTTAAAGCCGTATCGCAGAGATGAATTCGGATGGCGAGCTTTGAATAAAGATTACTTCGCATACGGAAAGCCATGCTATGTACCTGTGAAGTATCCATATCTTAAGGATGTACTGGATGTCATTGAACTGACGGGCGGTATCTCTGTGCTTGCCCATCCAGGAAAGCTGCTGGTACAGGAGCCGGAGCTACTGGACGAGGCTTTGCTCATGGGTGTACAGGGAATTGAAGTCTTCCATCCAATGCATACAAAGAAGGAAATGGCAAGTCTGTTAAAGCTTGCGACAGACCGTAAGCTGCTCGTCAGTGCGGGAAGCGGCTTCTATAATATGGAAGGAAACACACGCATCGGAAGATGCAACTGTCCAAAGGAGGCAGAAGGCTTAATCGATATGATGCTGCATGCACGTATGTAAGAAGATAAGAACAGACAGATTCATAGAGGATGAATTTGTCTGTTCTTGTAACTATTAAAAGTCGTTTATCTACAGGACTCCTTCCAATTAGTGACTTAAACTTATACGAGAAGAGTCATTACAATCATTACGTAATACTTTTATTTATTATGTCTCTTTATCCCTATGAACCCTTAAAAGTTAAATATTAATGTTTTATATATAGCTGCTGTAGTCAGTATTAGGGGTGTTTATAATGAATTATTTTTTTTAATATAAGTTACCTTATTCCACTCTTTCTGGCGAAGTCCAATGTAAAAATAGTTTAATGAATAAGAAGCTACTATCACCTGTAAGTAACACGATTTTAAAAGATAGTTAAAAGGCCATATAAATATTCAATGCATAAATGAAGAATAATCATGAATATAAATATTATGATACTGTCTACTTTTTTGTCATTAGTCGTCTTTATTTTGAGTAATAGCAAGTAAATAAATAACAACCCTGCTTTATCTATCATAATAAAGCCTATATAGATATGATGAGAAAATAGATAACAAGAAATAAGTTGTATTACTGCTAAAAATATATCACTTATCAAACTTTTTTTAATAATTAAATCACGAAGCAAATTAGGTTTTCGAATTTCTATTTCATACTTTTAATTCATAAAGTCAAATGTAGTATCAAAAAGATATAGTATTTCAAATAACAAGAAGAGACAAGTAAGACATATCATTAAAATGTTCGTAGGCATACCGTAAACTACCTGATTGAAAAATATTTTATTGTAGTTTAATAATAAATAGGAGATAGGAAAAAGCAAACTGTAAGCTAATAGATATTTGTGCTTTCTAATCAATACATTCATATAATTGTTCCTTATCTATAGTAAATTTCCTATTGAAAGGGATTTCGTCAACTCCATCATGAGCACATATAATAATAGTTTTCTTATCAGAATTTAATTTCTTTACAAGTTCAATAAATTTATTGCTTGATGTATTATCGAGACCTCTTGTAGGCTCATCAAATAAGATAATATTCTGATTTTCCATAATAGCTTGAATAATACCAAGTTTTTGACGCATACCTACTGAATATTTTTTTACTGCCCTTTTATCTTCTAAAGTTAAATCAAAATATTCCATATAGCTTTGAACAGTTTTTCTATCGTAACTGTTTTTCAGATCATATAAGAATTTCAAATTATATTCAGCACTCTCGTTCTCAATAAACGCAGGATTTTCAATTAAAGCACCTATTTCAATATCATTATTTTCGATTATTACTTCACCTTTATCTGCATTTAAAAGACCAGCAATTATCTTTAAAAGAGTAGATTTTCCTGAACCATTTGATCCGGTGATATGAATCAAATCACCTCTGTGAATATCCATATTTACATTACGTAGAATGCTAACATTATGAAAAGCGATAGAAATATTTACAAGTTGTATCATTTGATTGTCTCCTTCACAATTTTTCGAGTATAGGCAGCATGATTAAGTAATGAAACACAAACATTAATAAAAATGGTGCCATTAATAATATTTTAGTTATTCTTTTGCTAACAAAAAGAGCGGCAGTATTTAAACAACTAATCATAAGGTATAGGATACTGATGTTAATCAAATATAGCATATATATCTTTGGCATATATGCAAGTTGATTATAAAATGGAAGTATATAAGTTATGATGATAAAAATAAGAGAATTAAGAAACTCTATGCATAAGATTTGAGTTACAAGTTTGTTTTCTTTGATCCTTAAGAATATGTGATATTTCATAGCATATAAACAATTAGCCCTCCAATAGTTAAAGGAAAAAAATATCGAACACGTAACTAAAGGCAAGTAGTTATTCCCTATGTATGATATAAAGCCAATCTTCGAATCGCTTTCATATAGAAATAGGAAAAAAATCAAAATAGAAAGAATATATAATAGGATATATTTACTCTTAAGAGATACTATGTAATTTCTCAGCATAAGTATTTTCTCCATCTCTTTAAAAGCACATACAATATAGAAATAAAGAATATATAAAATATGAAGGCAGAAAGATAATTTAAATACCCTATTTGAAGCAATGACATTCCAGGACAAATCAAACTTGTAGGTAAAATTGCATTTGTCAATAACCGTAAGGGTAAAGGTATTGATTTATATTGAAAAATAATTACACTTAATCTTATTACTAAATTCACTAAAACTACACTACCTATCATTATCAATAATGGATAAAGGTGAAAGAAATATCGCCTTTTAATAAAGAAAATGGATACATATACAAAAATGATAAAGAGAGTGAAGCCTAGGCAACTGAATAGTGAGAACAAGAGATAATTGATAATGGGATTTTTAAAAAATAATAAATAATCATCAGGAATAAAATGAATAGACAATGAGGGATGATAAACAAAATATATACCTAAAAGAATGAAACAATGTAATAAAGATATGGAAAGAAAAGATTCTGCTAGAAGTTTTTTCAAATTACGGATGTGAAATTTTTTTATACCGATTCGTAATATTGCGATGTTTTCTGCGCCATTTTCATGTAGTGCGAATATATTATATAGCAGAATGTTAGGAAGAATAAGCAATAGTAACAGAATAAATATAAGATTTAAATTAAAATCCCAGATACGAATACCAACAGAGAATAAATTCCATTCATTTGCATATTGGAAAAAATCCTTTGCATAAAAAACAGCATAGGAGCTGAGAGTAATTAATGCAGTAAATAAGATTATTAAGTGTTTTTTTTGTTTCATAATGGCCCCCTTTTATAACAAAAACCGAAAGACTTCGGTTTTCTATTATGTATTCATTTAATTTGTCGGTGTAAAATTAATGGAAACTTGACCTCCAAAATTTACATTAGAAGAGGAAACTCTTGCGCCAATCCACCAATCCTTGGACTTGTATCCGTTTAAATAATAAATTCTTTTATCATAACCTTCCGCTAAAGAATAATATGAATTGGAACGGCGTTCCCCATGGAAATAAAAGTCTCCATATGTCGTCCAACCTGTATTATTAGAATATAGATGAATATAACCATAGTCACAAGCTTTGTTTTTCTTAGTAGATGTTTTCGTTCTTTCACTCCAAGCACCCCAAGCTGGGACATTTAGCGTTTCTTTTGAAGACCATTGAGTAGCAGATATTGAGAGAGTTGTCGTTAAAGCAACAACTAAGGTGAAAAAGCATACAAAAATTTTTTTCATAGTACCACCCTTTCTTTAGTTAATTATAACATGTTATCACCTTGTTTACAAGCTCGTATCATATTGTTTACCCCCAAATATAAAAGAAAAGTGTTTTATGGAGAAAAGAGGCTGGAAATTGGAGTTATATTAAGATAATTATGTGATTGGAAGGGGGAAAAATAATAACAGCAGAAGTATGTCCAGATCATGTACATATGCTAGTGGAAATACCGCCGAAAATGACAGTATCAGGATTCATGGGATTTCTGAAGGGGAAAAGCAGTATTATGATATATCAGAAATGGAGAAGCATGAAATACAATTATAGAAACAGATCATTCTTGTGTAGAGGAATACAGTAGGAAAAATGACAAAGTAATCAAAGCATGTATAGAGCAGCGACTGAAAGAAGATGAATTGAGTGAACAATAGATTCTCCATATAGAGGACTCGTTTACAGGTAATCGTAAATAGAAATGCAAATACGTATTGTTATGCTGGAAAGCGTAGCTTGAATTTGAGCTCCTTGGGACGATTACGTAAAAACACCAGCTATGCTAGTGGATATTTATTCTTTTATTGTATCTTGATTATGATAATATTCAAGCAATTACCGTCATTCTTAACTATCATATAAAAAGCATATACTTTTGATTCCTCTACAAAGATGAATTAATTATATTCAACATTCATTTCAGAATTAAGTATACTTACGCTTACTTATGGCAAGTCTGTTAAAGCTTGCGACAGACCGTAAGCTGCTCGTCAGCGCGGGAAGCGGCTTCTATAATATGGAAGGAAACACACGCATCGGAAGATGCAACTGTCCAAAGGAGGCAGAAGGCTTAATCGATATGATGCTGCATGCACGTATGTAAGAAGATAAGAACAGACAGAAGCCATACAAGCCGGTTTCTGTCTTTTTTCAGCTGCGTTGCAAAGCTGCCTACATCATAAGGGCGTATCCCTGCTTTATGATGAAAAGAAGTACCCTATATCGACTTAAGAATGCTTAAGCATTTCATCCTATACAAGCTGTACGATATATGCTATAAATAATGCAGATGCATCCGTTTACCGGTATGGAAAACCATCGGATTCACGGCAATTTCCTGCTCCTCCTCATCGGATAAAGGCAATTTACACATTTATCATTATCGTGCACACGATACAGGAAAGGGGTATTCAATGAACCTATATCTTACAGATTTCAACCAAAATGCCACGCTGATACCTATTTTTATGCACGGACTGGCGATTTCCATCATGCTGACAGTGGGGACGCTTTCCATGCTGAAAAAGAAGAAGGTATGCGACAAACGCTATTTCATCTGGGGGCGGATGAACCACATAGCATGTGCTGTGCTTCTGATCTGGATCATAACGACAAAGGGATATGGTCGGCCGCTGGAATTTTTATTCCTTATCAGTTTTGTCCTGCTCCTGTATCTGCTGCTGTTGATCACCCTGATTGTTAATTGTTTAAAAATCAGGCACAGAGGGTCAGCTTCATGAGCTTGCAAGACGGTCTGTTAAAGACTGTAAGGTCTGCATATCGTAGAACGGTATGTGTTGGGAATACACGACAGTAAGGATATATGATACAATAGCGCTGGATGCATACAGCTGCAGAAGCTGTACTACACAAAAAGACAATAGAACATAAAGAAAAGAGGTATACTATGGAAACAGCAATCGAAAGAGTAAGAGCTTTTGTAAAGGATCGCGATTGGGATCAGTTTCATACGCCGGATAATCTGGCAAAATCCATCTGCATAGAGGCAGGGGAGCTGCTGGAATGCTTTCAGTGGGATCCGGAGAAATATGAACATCGCGCGGTGTGTGAGGAGCTTGCGGATGTGATGATTTACTGTATGCAGCTCGCGGATAAGCTGCAGGTGAATATGGAAGACATCATTCTGGATAAAATGGAAAAGAATGAAAAGAAGTATCCTGTGGAAAAAGCCAGAGGAAATGCAGCGAAGTATGACGCATATGAATAAACAGGAGGCAGCTATGAAAAAACTGTATATTTCTGCGGATATCGAAGGAATCTGGGGAAACGGGGCCTTTGCACATACTGCGAAGAATGGCACAGAGTATGAGGAATACCGCACGAATATGATTTCGGAGGTAAACCTGTTGATTGATAAGCTGTTTACGGCAGGAGCTGAGGAAGTCGTGGTGAATGACGGTCATGGCAATATGGATAATCTGAGCGCATCAAGACTGGACCCGCGTGCCTGTATGGTGGTAAGCAATGGTGCCTATAAGGAATATGGGATGATGGAGGGACTGGACGATACCTTTGACGGTGTATGCTTTGTCGGATATCATTGTCGCAGCAATACCCGCGGCGTCATGGCACACACGATATGGGGAACCTTGGTGAGAAGCATCCGCGTTGACGGCGAGGAAATGGGAGAGAGCGGCATCAATGCCCGACTTGCCTGGGAATATGGTGTTCCGATCGTGCTCATCAGCGGCGATGATCTGTTGAAGGAACAGCTGAAGGAGGAACTGCCGATGCCGTTTGCTTATGTGGAAACCAAGCGTGCAATCTCTTCCCAGTGTGCCCTTTCCTGCAGCTGGCAAATGCTGGAGGAACGCTATGAGCGTGCCGTTTCATCCATGGAAGCACATTGTGGACAAGCGCCTGTCTATGCCAAAAAACCACATTGTGTGGATATCACCTTTCATCATGAACGCAATGCCGATTTTGTTTCCCGCATGGACGGCGTGACACGGATATCGGATTGCACGGTACGCATACAGAAGGACAGCTATGATGAAGTATACCGGTATCTTCGCTTTGTTATAAAAATAAGCAATGCATTTGCCGCATAAAAGCAGAGAAAGCAGGTGAAGCCATGAAGCAGATGCATATTCTGGATCAGATGAAACCGGAGGAGGTCGCAGAGCTGAAGGCGCAGTCTGTCACGAAAACGTTTCAGCGCCGGGAAATCATTTTCCATAAGGAAGACACGCCCAAATATTTGTATGTATTGCTGGAGGGTGCGGTTTGTGTTTTTGATGATACACCGGACGGTACCCGCAATATTCTGACCATCATACGGGAGCCGATGGACTGCTTTGCAGAGGTTTATCTGTTTATTGATGAAAAGCTTCCCTTTTCTGCGGAAGCGATGAAGAAAAGCACGGTGCTTATGATTCCCCGCAGTGTGCTGCACCGGTTTCCCCGAATCAGCCGGAATCTGAATGTCATGCTTTCACAAAAAGCATATACGCTGTCACAGAAGCTGAAGCTGTTAATGAAGGACAGCCTGCGTGAAAAAATCATGGAATATATGCAGCAGCATCCCGATGTCCTGTTGAAGCGCCATGAGCTGGCAAGCTTTCTCGGTGTCAGCCGACCGGCTCTTTCCAGAGAGCTGTATCGCATGGTGGATGACGGACTTCTGGTTCTTGATGAGCATGGAAACTTTAAAACGGTAATATAGATTACCGCTTTTTTTCTGTCTGCGCGATATACTTGCTTCGTAAGCAAGGAGGCGATATCTGTGAAAACAGAAACAATACAGGAAATGGCAGGAATGCAGGACGGTGCTATCGTGTCGAAAGTACTGACGCAAAACGGAAGCACAACGCTGTTTGCACTGGCTCAGGGAGAGGAAATCCAGGAACATACGAGTACGCGGGCAGCGCTGGCAATCGTATTGGAGGGACGTATTATATTCACCGTTGATGGAGAAGAAAAGGAAATACAGGGTATGGAGGCAGTTCATCTTCCGGCATCTGTTGTACATGCCCTGCGTGCAGACACAAACAGCCGTATGCTGCTGATACAGAAGGGAGAGCGGTAATATGGAAGAAATGTTTTGCTTTCAGTGCCAGGAAACGATGAACGAGACGGCATGTACCGTACAGGGCATGTGCGGGAAAAGTGCAGCGTGCGCCAATCTGCAGGATGCCTTGATACGGGCAAGTCAGTATGCCGCATTATATGATACAGCATCGGACGAACAGCTTATGAACAATCTGTTCATGACGATAACGAATGCTAACTTTTCCACAGCGGATATCCGCAGGGCGATTGAAAAAACATATACCGGAAAATCTGTGGAGGAGCTGACACGGGAGGGATGCCTGAAGAACCGGAAAGAGACTGTGCGTTCCTTGCAGGAGCTTATTTTGTACGGACTGAAGGGGCTGTGCGCCTATCTGTCGCATGCAGCTGTGCTGGGATTCCGGAAAGCTGAGCTGAGCAGCTTTGTCCGCAGCACCCTTGTATATTTGCTGGAGGATCACGAACAAAAGGAGTATCTGACATTGCTTGATAAGACCGGCGAGATGGGTGTACAGGCCATGGCACTGCTGGATGAAGCAAACACAGCCACCTATGGTCAGCCGGAAATCACCACGGTATCTCTGGAAACAGGAAGCCGTCCGGGTATTCTGGTATCCGGACATGATCTGCATGACTTAAAGGAGCTGCTGGAACAGTCACGCTCACAGGGAATCGATATTTATACACATGGGGAAATGCTGCCGGCGCATTCTTATCCGGAATTTAAGAAATATGAGCATTTCAAAGGGAATTACGGAAATGCGTGGTGGAGACAGAATGAGGAATTTGAAGCATTCAACGGGCCGATTCTGATGACAACCAACTGCATCATTCCGGTAAAGGACAGCTACAGGCAGCGCATCTTTACAACCGGTGTTGTCGGATATGACGGACTTGAGCATATAGAAGCAGTGAATGGAAGGAAGGACTTCCGCTGTATTATCGAACTGGCGAAACACTGTCCTGCACCGCAGCAGCTGGAAACAGGAAGTGTAACTGGCGGCTTTGCACATGCACAGGTCATGGCGTTACAGGATCAAATCGTGGAAGCCGTAAAAAACGGGGATATCCGGCAGTTTATCGTTATGGCAGGCTGTGATGGACGGCATGCCTCCAGAAGCTACTATACTGATTTCGCCAGAGCACTTCCAAAGGATACGGTGATTCTGACTGCCGGATGTGCAAAATACCGTTATCTGAAGCTTGATCTGGGAATGATCAACGGGATTCCCCGTGTGCTGGATGCGGGACAGTGCAATGATTCCTATTCTCTGGTACTGATTGCAGAAGCACTGAAGGAGGCCTTTGGCTTACAGGATATCAATGAGCTGCCAATCCTCTATAACATTGCATGGTATGAGCAGAAGGCGGTCATCGTATTGCTGGCACTGCTGCATCTGGGTGTGAAGAATATCCATCTGGGGCCAACGCTGCCTGCCTTTTTGAGTCCTGAAGTTGTACAGTGGCTAAAGGAGAGCTATGGAATCAAAACGATTCAGGAGGTTGAAAAAGATATGGAGAATTTCGGTATTACGAAACGTGAACCATCCTATGGAGATATGACGATGGCTGAGCTGTTGAAGCTGGATGAGGGGATGGAGGATGTGCTGTATGAAGCAGGCTTTCACTGTCTGGGATGTCCAAGCGCTCAGCTTGAATCCTTACGCGATGCCTGTGAGCTGCATGCCCTGAACGTTGATGAGGTGTGCGCAGCCATACGGGAGTACCGTCATGAGTAAGCGGCTGGGAGGAATTCATCAGCTGCTGTATAAGCGCATCTGTTTTCTAAGCGAATGGAATGAAGCCTTGTGCAGTGCGTTGCACAGGGAACAGAAGCATCGCTGTCACAGGCTGCAGCTGACAGATCTGATTGATGAAACCAACATTCATGAAAGCCTGCAGGAAATAATGAAAGAGGTACAGCGCGAGCATGCTGCGTTAAGTGAGCGTCTTGTCCATGCGCAGGGAAAAGAGGCTGCTGCGCAGGTGATTGCAGGCTTTGGACAGCGGCATACAGTGGATGGCGATCTGACACAGCTGCTGAAGCAGATCGAAGCACTGTTTCTACATGGAATGCCCTGTGAACGTAACCTGATCATGGAAGTGCAGGATGATACACATGCACGTATTGTATGGAAGAATGATTCCCAGCTGCAGTATTACCAAAATCCTTCCTTATGGCTGTGGGAGCGGGAACAGCTGCTTCAAAAAATGCTTCCGGCAGGCTATGTATATGAGGAGTATGCAAAGGAAGCAGTTTTATATAAAGATGCTGTGTCCCGTACATGGGTGGAACAGCTGGAATATGAGCATGAAATGATTTCACACCTGCTGGCTGCCATGCAGGAATACTCGCTATCCATACTGCGGACAAAGCAGGTGGACAGAGAATGGCTGAAAAACTGTCTTGATTATCTACAGGAATATGCGGATGTCTTTCATCATCAGAAGGAGGAGGAGCTGGTGTTCAGCCGTTTGAAGCAGGCAAGTCCGCAGGGGAAACTCCTTGTCGAACAGGGAATGCTTGTGGAGCATGATCTCGCAAGATATTACATCCGCTCCATGAAGAAGCTGCTAAAGAAGGATGTCACTGAGGAGGTCTGTGTACGTCTGATCGGTTTCATTCAGGCATATATTGATCTGCTTGAACGTCATATTGAAAAGGAAAACAGTGTGGCGTATCCCTATGCGGTGCGTAAGCTTGCGATGGATGAGATTCAGAAAGCGTTCGATGCACATGGTGAGTATGAGCGGATGGAGGAGTTAAGGGAGTTCTTGAAGCTGTCCTGATGGATGCATAGCTACATCTGATTTCCTGTCATAGAGAAAAAGAAAACCTTTCTACAGGTGTAAGGACACGGGCAATGAAGTTCTTCACAGCGGTGTTGATATCCGGTAGAAAGGCTTTTTCTATACAGGTGCTTATTCCAGAGAGCCTGACGTATCTGCTTTATGCTTCAGGTACAGCTGCTTCAGCTCCTTCTGATAAAACAGCAGAAGGAAGATGAGGGTCGCAAGACCTCCCCTGAGGAGATAAAGCAGGGCGGTTTTATTGTCATTGTAAAAGATAAACAGTACGGCTCCGCAGGTCATTTGATAGCCTGTTAGGATGAGGGATGCAATCATAAGCGCAATGCTTCCATACCTTATATATGCTTTCATATCGGTTCTCCTATCTAACCTGCCAGTGTCGGCGAGTCACTGATTTCTTTATCGAAGGTAAAATTGATGCCGTCCTTTGATTTATAGCGTCCTTTGACAAGAGCATTATTCTTTATATAATCGCCGTCTGTACCCTGAGCGACGATCATATAGGTTATTCCCTTCTCCTGATAAACATATTCCATCTGAACGAATGGCTTGAAGCTGCTGCCCAATATCTCCACCTCATGAGCAGGGATTGTCAGTGTGGTATACGTATTTCCATCATCCTTTGTATAGTATACAAGCGGATTTCCCTGTTCATCCGTTCCGGCGCCGATGTAGGCAGTTTCATCGGAAAGAAAGATAATGTCTCTTTTCTCATTCAATACTTTACCAGACAGCTGCTTCCAGGTTTTTAAATCGCTGCTTTTAAACGTGCTGTAATACTCATGACCGAGTGAACGATCTGTCGCCAGTGTGATATAGCAGCTGTTTTCCGTTTTTGACAGATAAAGCGTATCTCCGCGATAGGTTCTTGAAATAATTCTGCTTTTTTCCCATGTCTTTCCCATATCTTCACTGTATTGCAGGTAGCTTCCGGTTTCGTCATAACAGACAAAGGCAGTAAAGTCCCTGCTTACAATATATCCATGTGCGGGAAGCAGTTCATTGTAGGTACTGTTATTTGTACCTGCGATATCCTCATAGGGTACCGGAACCTCGGTAAAGCTTTTCCCTGCATCATAGGTGACATACAGCTGATTTTGAGAGAATGCATAGGTTTCCTTCCTGTCAGCCATCGCGTAATGCGTGGTTGGCGGTTTGCGCAGGGAAGGGTCTGTCTGGATTTGATACTGTACCGGTGACATTTTGTTTTTTACAGTATATCCATTCAATGTTTTCTCAAGCTGTAATACAACCTGCGCTACATACCAGCCGTTCTCCTGCAAGGCGGCGGTATAGTAGGATGTGACATAAGGGTTATCGCTTGCGGGCCTGAATTCATAATCGAGCTGTACAAAGCCCTCTTCCTTATTTAAGACTTCAATGGTTTTTACTCTTTTATCCCTGATGCGGAATTCAAAGGGGACAAAAGGTCCTTCATATTGCTTGAAAAACTCAGCAAACCATTGTTCGGTGACTTTCTTTACATCCGTGTTTTCCGTTTGTATGCTGCTGCCGATAATCGCTGTGGGATTGTATTGATTCCAGATACCGTACAGTACCATAGCGGATACCCCGCAGGCCATCAGCAGACACAGCAGCGCCAGTCCGATTTTCTTCATGCTATGCACTTCCTTTTTTCATAGTATAGCACAGGTTGACAGTGATAGATACATGAAATATGATATGGCAAAATGCTATGATTTCCGGTTTCTTGAAAGTCATACACCTTTGTTGATGTATGCCCTTTTTGATGGCACACCCGTCGGGTATACAGCCATTTCCGTTATTTATCAATAAACGGAAAAGCAGTATGTTTTTCCTACGGTGATTTCGCAAACGGACAAACCTTGCAAATAGCTTTCTCTTTTTATAGAGACATGCGGCCCTGAGCGATGTTTCGGCTATGCATTATTGTGCGAAATCCTTTATTTTATGTATTTTTCCTTGTCTTTGCGGGAAGAATTCTATATAATGATACTGCAAAGGTAATGACAGGAAGAGTAGCTTTTATCCAAGGCGAAGAGAGAGAATGGCTGGTGTAAATTCTCATGAGGAAAAAGCGAACATGGCCCTGGAACCGTTTTTCTGAATAATTAGGAAGAACCGCAGGCCGGCGTTAACGGCAAATGAGGTGTACGTGTATGCGTGCATGAATAAAGGTGGTAACACGAAGCTTTCGTCCTTTGGCGGGGGCTTTTTCTTATATAAGGAGGATATGAATATGTGTAAGGAATGTAAGAACAAAAAACCATACTACATCACAACCGCGATTACCTATACATCGGGAAGACCGCATATCGGTAATACGTATGAAATCATACTGACAGATGCGATCGCAAGATACAAGCGCCAGCAGGGCTTTGATGTGTTTTTCCAGACAGGTACGGATGAGCATGGACAGAAAATCGAGGAAAAGGCAAAGGAAGCCGGTGTAACGCCGAAGGAATTTGTCGACAAAGTTGCCGGAATTGTGCGCAAAAACTTTGATATGATGAACACATCCTACGATTACTTTGTTCGTACGACGGATGACTATCACGAAAAGCAGGTCCAGAAGATCTTTAAGAAGCTGTATGAACAGGGCGATATTTACAAGAGCACCTATGAGGGCTTATATTGTACGCCGTGTGAATCCTTCTGGACGGAAAGTCAGCTGATTGACGGAAAATGTCCGGATTGCGGGCGTCCTGTGGAAAAAGCAAGTGAGGAAGCATACTTCTTCAATCTTCAGAAATATGCATCGCGTCTGATCAAGCATATTGAAGACCATCCGGAATTTATTCAGCCGGAATCCAGAAAGAATGAGATGATCAACAACTTCCTGAAGCCGGGTCTGCAGGATCTGTGTGTATCCCGTACATCCTTTAAATGGGGGATTCCTGTTGATTTTGACCCGGGACATGTTGTCTATGTCTGGATTGATGCCCTAAGCAACTATATTACATCACTGGGCTTTGACGCTGATGGAAACCATGGGGATCTGTATAGGAAATACTGGCCTGCGGATGTACATATCATCGGTAAGGACATTCTGCGCTTCCATACGATTTACTGGCCAATTATGCTGATGGCACTCGGTGAGCAGCTACCAAAGCAGGTGTTCGGTCATCCATGGCTGCTGGTTGGAGATGGAAAGATGTCCAAATCCAAAGGAAACGCCATCTATGCGGATGAGCTTGTGCATTACTTCGGTGTGGATGCCGTGCGGTATTTCGTACTGCATGAAATGCCGTTTGCACAGGATGGAACGATTACCTGGGATCTGGTTGTGGAGCGTATAAACTCTGATCTGGCCAATGTTCTTGGAAATCTTGTCAACCGTACCATTTCCATGCAGAATAAATACTTCAACGGGGTGATTTCCAATCCGCTGGAGCAGGAGGATATCGACAAGGAGCTGATTGCTCTTGCTCTGGATACGCCGAAGCGTGTGGAAAAGAAAATGGAAACCCTGCATGTCGGAGAAGCAATTGATGAAATCTTTACCCTGCTGAAGCGCTGCAACAAGTATATTGATGAAACGACGCCATGGGTGCTTGGCAAGGATGAAGCGAAGAAGGATCGTCTGGCAACTGTTCTGTATAACCTGCTGGAATGTATCCGTTTCTCTGCCGTACTGCTGAGCAGCTATATGCCGGAAACCGCTGAGAAAATTCTTGAGGAGCTGAGCACATCCGAGCGTGATGCAGACAGCCTGAAGGAGTTTGGAATGCTGGAATGCGGGCATACAGTGGAAGGAAAGCCGGAAATTCTGTTTGCACGAATTGATGCGAAGGAGTTTATGGAAACACTGGAAGCAGACCGCAAGAAGGAAGAAAAAGCCGCAAAGAAGGCGGATAAAAAAGAAGCGAAGAAAGAAGATGCACCTGTTGAACAAATCGGAATCGAGGATTTTACAAAGGTGGAGCTGAAGGTTGGAACGATTATCTCTGCCGAAAAGCATCCAAAGGCGGACAGATTATTGGTGGAACAGATTGATCTGGGTGAGGAAACCCGCCAGATTGTCAGTGGTATTGCCGCAAGCTTTTCACCAGAGGATGTTGTCGGAAAGAAGGTCATCGTTGTGACCAATCTGAAGCCGGTCAAGCTGCGTGGTGTAGAGAGTCAGGGCATGATTCTGTGTGCCAGCAATGCGGATGATCTGGATATTGTAACGATTGTTAAGGATCTGCCAAACGGAACGAAGGTGAGCTAATTGCAAACAAAAACGGTACTGCCTGCATTACTGACAGCTATATTCGTATGTCTGATTTCCTGTTTCTTTATCTATTATGGTATCGACAGTGATCAGATCGTGTTGTCGGTGATCGGTGGGGCATTGCTGATTGTTGGGATTTTACGTCTGGTATTGTTTACGAAAGCATATCGTGAGCAAAAAGAGAAATAAGAAAGTATGAAGAAGGATTCCATTTCTGTCATAAGAGATGGGGTCTTTTTTTGTATGCGTACATATGGAGACCGGGATTTTTTTACCGTGATGGAATGGTATTTCTTTTAGAGGGTATGGAATTGCATATCGCTTTGCCGGATTACTGTGAAATGGAGGATGTGTATTTCACTTATAGCTGTCATAAGCAACAGGAACAGCTAAGCACAAATCACTTTAATGAAATACCGCAAAATACATTAACGAAAAAGCACAAAGTACATTAATTGAATACCACAAAGTACATTAATGAATTATCACAAAAGGCCGAAAATATCCTAATTTTAAAAAATCCTCTTTTCTCAAAAGAAGAACTTTTTTGTGTATTATCCGTATAGATAAATTAGACTTGACATACTTAGGAACAACATATCGAAATTTTTAATTTCTTTAATTTCCACTTTTTTCGATAGCTCAATACTTAACTCGAAAAATGATGGACAGTCATTCACAGGTTTGAATTGATAATATCTGCATAATGTTCAAAGATATCATTTATATACAATACCTATTGTAATTTTGTTACTAAAAGCATGTAATTTTTGTAACAAGGAGTGATGTGTTGTGGGAGAAAATCTTATGATGAAAATGGAAGAACGGATGAAAAACTCCCCCAAAGGCACTATTTTCACAAACAGTGATTTCTATGATATAAGCAATCCGGATGCAGTTAAAATGCCTCTTCACAGACTATACAGCAGTAATAAAATATACCGGCTTATCAGTGGATATTATACTATCCCATACTACAGTAATGTTTTACATGAATATGGATATCCTTCGGCAAATGCTATGGCAGAAAAGCTTGCTGAGAAGTATGCATGGAATATCTGTCCGTCTGGAGTGGTATCCTTCAAAAAGAAGTTTTATCCATGTAATTGGGCACGATATGATTTAGTATTACAAGGCGGCTGCAAACTGGTACCGAAGGAAAATGCTATCGCATATTTTGGAAAGGATTATAAGGCGATGAGCAATATGATTTATGGTGAATCCATACCCTGTGAAACAATGATGAAAAGGATACAGCAATTCGAGGAGCAATTAAATAAAACGGTGCTAGATCAAATAAAGATACAAGGCTAATTCATTGTAATCGTTCTTTAAATGTTTCGTTATCTCTTTTACTTACATATTTATTTTGATGTTGCATAATTCAAAACATCATATAAAAAAGGGTAACCCATTTTTATATGGTGTTCACCCTTTTAAATCTTTATAAGCTGCGTCCCAGCTCGTACGCCTCTCTCGGATAATCAGATTGCTCAATATCCTCTCTGACATACATTCCCAATGCATACACACTGCCGATGCATGTCCACCGCATATAGCGGAAAGCATCTTCAAAGTGGTGCTTTAATGCATCAAATGTCCAGTCCTCCGTATCGCCGCAGGTAGCTAATACAATGGTTTTTTTCTGCTGTTCCCGTAATGCAGTATTGTTCGCATAGAAGCGGTCGAATACGGCTTTGATCTGTGCACTCATTCCGAAATAATACAATGGTGTTACAAACACAACCAGCTCTGCATCCGCAAGCATTGGATTCAGCTTTTCCATTCCATCCTTAAACACGCATCCGTTACCGGTCTTACGGCATGTATCACAGGCAATGCATGGATGGACATCCTCTCTGGCGGCATGAAACACATGGATTTCATGTCCTTTTTCCTGTGCTCCCCGTATAAACTCTTCCATCAGTAGTGCAGAAGTGCCTTTCACATGCGGACTTCCGTTGATAACAAGTATGTTCATAATCTGTGCTCCTTTTCCTCTTTATTATGTATGATACCACTTCATGTCCCGGAAGTAAATCGGTCAAAGAATACCCAAATAGGATATTCATCAAAAGATTGTATCTGATCATCCTATGTAACCATTATTGAAACAACAGATATTGTTATATAATGGATATATCGATATAATATAAAAACAGTAATTAAACAGATTTCTGCAGTTAAGATGAGTTAAAAAACAAAATAAGAATATGGAATGCAAAGCATTTAATGCAGAGTTTATGAAAACGAAAACGAGGTGAAAAAAATGAAAATCATCACGGTATGTGGGAGTCTGAAATTCAGGGATGAGATTATGAAAATCACAGAGGAAATGACATTGCAGGGAAATTGTATGTTAAGTATTGTATATCCGACGAATTCAGATATAGCTGTGTATACAGGAGAAGAAAGGGAGCTGCTTGGTAACATGCATAAGGAAAGGATACGTATCTCCGATGCAATCCTTGTTGTGGATATTGATCATTACATAGGAAGCAGTACACAAGGTGAAATTGAGTTCGCAAGAGCTTTAGGAAAAGAAATTATATACTATACGGATATTGTAGGTACGATGGAGTGATTATTTGTTTCTGAAATTTTATTTTTCACAGATTGGTATTTTGCAGGAGGATAGCAAGCAGACAGTTTCTTCATCTTATCCGAAGGGAAATGACATAAGAAACCACATGTTTCGTAAACGTTAAGAAAAAGCATGACAAAACTGTAAGGGAAGGGTAAGGAAATCGTATGGTATGGATAAGCTTTCTACGATATACTGTTATTAACAAAAGGAGGCTGAATGCATGACACAAAAAACGATGTCCGTTCTGCTTGCCACTGCCTTTCTGGTTGGTGTTGGATACAAGGCGATGCGCCACGTATTTCCAAAAAGCAGATAATCAGTATACGAATACATAGGGAATCTATGAAAAGCCGCAGAAATCATCTGCGGTTTTTCATATATCTGTGTGATATGAAAATCGCTGTAAACATCAATAGCTGCCGGTGCCACTCCATAACCGTCTGACCCATAAACGATTCTCTGGGAAATTTCCTGTAAAAAGGGAAAAATTCCTACTTCTGTCACCTTGGAACGAAACGAACCGGATTGCTTGTGGATGGTAAGCCTTTTACGATACAATAGCGGTGTTAATGAAAACCTTTACATGTAATTGGGAGAATTGGAGGATGTTATGAAACAGAAGACTCAAAAATTTGGAGGGGCCATGTTTACACCGGTGCTGCTGTTTGCCTTTGCCGGAATCATGGTCGGTCTTGCGACGACCTGTATGAATCCGCAGATCATGGGGGATCTGGCGAATCCGGAGTCTATATGGTACAAATTCTGGGCAATGATCAGTGCCGGTGCGAATACCGTGTTCAATCAGCTGCCAGTCCTGTTCGCAGTTTCTCTGCCGATTGCGCTTGCGAAAAAGCAGAATGCCAGAGCGTGCATGGAAACCTTTGTGATCTATATCACGTTCAACTACTTTGTCAGTGAATTTTTAAACCAGTTCGGTTCTTCACTGGGCTTTGACTTTTGCCGCGGAGGTGGGAGGTACCAGTGGACTTGCCATGATCGCCGGTATCAAAACGCTGGATACCGGAATGATTGGAGCTATCCTGATTGCGGGTATTGCCATTTATCTGCACAATAAATTTTATGACAAGGAGCTTCCGGATTATCTCGGTGTCTTCAAGGGATCTGCCTTTGTTGTCATGATCGGCTTCTTCGTCATGATTCCTGTCGCTATCCTCATTGCACTTGTATGGCCGCATGTACAATCCGCCCTATTGGGTTTGCAGGGCTTCTTCAAGGCGAGTGGCGCTGTTGGTCTGTTCACATATAATCTGTTACAGAAGCTGCTGCTGCCATTCGGTGTTCATCACTTTATCTATGCACCGGTTCTGTTTGATAACGTCATTGTGGATGGTGGTACGATATCCTACTGGGCACAGCATCTGCCGGATTTCGTCAACTCCTCCAAGCCGCTGATTGAACTGTATCCACTTGGCGGCTTCTCCAACGGAGAGCTTGCGAAAATCTTTGGTGTCATCGGTGTTGCCCTTGCCTTCTATAAAACGGCACGTCCTGAAAAACGGAAGATGGTTGTCGCACTGATGGTGCCTGCCTGTCTGACAGCGATGATGACCGGGATTACTGAGCCGCTGGAATTCACCTTCCTGTTTGTGGCGCCTGTGCTGTACGTTGTCTATTCAGTACTGTCCGCACTGCTTGCGGTGGTCATGTTACTGTTCGGTGTTATTGGAAACTTCGGTCAGGGTATTCCCAACATCATCTTCCTGAATCTGATACCACTGTTTAAAAATCATGAAATGATGTATGTCTGGATGCTTGTCATCGGTATTGCCTTTACCGCGATTTACTACTTTGTATTCAAATTCATGATTCTGAAATTCAATTATGCAACGCCGGGACGAGAAGCGGTGGATGAGGATGCCAAGCTGCTGACAAAGGATGAGTACAAGGCATTAAAGGATGAGAAAAAGAGCACCGGAAGTGACCGTTTTGATGTGAAGGGCATTATAGCTGCCCTTGGCGGTGGAGATAACATTCTGGAAATCAGCAACTGTGCGACACGCCTGCGTCTGCTTGTTAAGGATGAAAAGGCGGTACAGAGCCTGGAAGAGTTTAAGAAATACGGGGCAATCGGCCTTGTGAAAAACGGCACCTCCATTCAGGTCATCATCGGTCTGGATGTACCAAAGGTAAGAGAACAGGCAGAGCTTCTGCTTGGAAGAGAATAACGAGTATAGTTTATTACGACAGCCCTTAACAAAGGCTGATAAAGGAGGATACTGATATGAAGAAATTTTCAATACTGATTGCAGGTGGAGGAAGCACCTATACACCGGGTATCGTTTTGATGCTGCTGAGCCATCTGGACCGCTTTCCGCTTCGTTCTATCAAGTTTTATGACAATGATGCAGAGCGTCAGAAAATTGTTGCGGATGCATGCGAGGTCCTGATTCGTGAGCGGAATCCGGAGATCAGCTTTCTGGCAACTACCGATCCGGAAACAGCCTTTACGGATGTAGACTTCGTCATGGCACATATTCGTGCGGGAAAATATGCAATGCGTGAGCTGGATGAGAAAATACCGATGAAATATAATGTCGTCGGACAGGAAACCTGTGGACCTGGAGGAATTGCTTACGGTATGCGTTCCATCGGTGCGATGCTGGAGCTGGTTGACTACATGGAGAAATATTCACCGCAGGCATGGATGCTGAACTATTCCAATCCTGCCGCAATCGTAGCGGAGGCGACAAGAAAGCTGCGCCCGGATTCCCGTATTCTCAATATCTGTGATATGCCAATCGGCATTGAACGTCATATGGCGGAAATCCTGCATCTGGATTCCAGAAAGGATATGGACATCTCCTATTACGGACTGAACCATTTCGGATGGTGGACGAGTATTAAGGATCATGCGGGAAATGATCTGATGCCTGTATTAAAGGAACATATCAAAGAAAAGGGATACTGTGTGGAAGCACAGATGTATCAGCACACGGATGACAGCTGGACAGATACCTTCCGCAAGGCAAGAGATGTCTATGCACTGGATCCGGATACCCTGCCGAACACCTATCTGAAATATTACTTCTACCCGGATTATGTAGTGGAACATACCGATCCTGCCTATACCCGTGCCAACCAGGTTATGGATGGCCGTGAAAAATTCGTATTCGGAGAATGCCGCAAGATAGCAGAGGCACAGAGCAGTGAGGGAGCGGATCTGCATATTGATGAGCATGCATCCTATATTGTCGATCTGGCATGTGCACTGGCATACAATACGAAGGAAAAAATGCTGCTGATTGTGGAAAACAACGGTGCTGTACAAAACTTTGACCCGACTGCAATGGTTGAGGTGCCTTGTCTGGTGGGAAGCGATGGACCGCAGGCGCTGTGCATCGGGGATATTCCACGGTTCCAGAAGGGATTGATGGAGCAGCAGGTCGCTGTGGAAAAGCTGGTTGTGGAAGCATGGGCGGAACAGAGCTATCAGAAGCTGTGGCAGGCCCTGACACTGAGTCGCATGGTACCAAGTGCAAGCGTCGCAAAAGCGATTCTGGATGATCTGATCGAGGCGAATAAGGATTACTGGCCGGAATTAAAATAAGAATCTGAAACTTATGTTATAGATTATAGAAGAGAACACCCGTGGTTGCATACGCTTATGCATACGGGTGTTTTTTTGCTGTAACTGCGTGGGAATGCTGTGATCTTTTTCAGAATTGCTGGTTTATGATGGAATTCATGATATAATCGTAGAGAATGAGGTGAAGGATCATGAAACTTGCAGAGCTAGTCAATCAGCATTATAAGGAGCTGTCCTCCAATGACCTGTACATTTGGGACTATATACAGGCGCATGGAAAGGAATGTCAGAATCTGTCTATCGTTGAGCTTGCACAGCGCTGCCATGTTTCCAAAACGACGATCCTGCGCTTTGCCCAGAAGCTGTCGCTGAAGGGATACAGTGAATTGAAGGTATATCTGAGCTGGGAAAACCGGCCATCCGGGGATATGGTGATTGATGAGCATCTGATTGAGCATGTATGTGATACAAGCAAATACGCCATTGATGAGCTGCGGGAGCGTGATTTCACGGATATCTGTGAAATGCTGTATCACTCTGGACGCATATTCGTATATGGAACAGGAGCCTTGCAGGATTCTGTGGCAAGGGAGCTGCAGCGTATGTTTTTATATTGCGGAGAATTTGTCTATGTTCTATCCGGCGAAAAGGAAACGGAAATGGTTCTGCCCTTCTTGAGCCGTGATGATGTTGTGATTCTGATTTCCCTGCGCGGAGAAGGGGAGCTGATCAATGAGTTTGCTTCTCAGCTTCGTCTAAGAAGCATCAAAACGATATCCATGACGCGACTGAAAAATAATGAGCTCGCTCATAAATGCACGAAAAGCATCTACATCACAACCTCACAGGTGATGATTGGCAATCTTATTCTGCATGAGGCGGCAAATCTGTATTTTGTATTGGCAGAGCTGCTGTTTCTGCGCTATTCCCAATATAAACAGAAGCAGGATGGTATAGGAATACGATAACCGCAAACATGGCGGTTTTTTCTTTGAAAACTCTTGCGGGTGACGCAGGGGAATAGTCTACAATAGGGGAAGAGGTGAAGAATATGTATCAGATTCATGAGGTGTGCGAACGCTGTCATTTAAGCAGAAAAGCGATTCGTCTGTATGAGGAAAAAGGACTCCTGCATCCGGATAGGATACAGGGAAATCGAATGTATAATAAAGAAGATGTAGTGCGGCTGCAATGTATCAGCTATTATCGTGGACTTGGGTTTTCTCTGGAACAGATTCAGCAGCTGTTGCATGGCAGCAGTGAAAAATGTTTGAAGGAGCTGCTTATGACACATAAAAAGCAGCTGAATCAAAAGCTGGAGGAAAAGCAGGAACAGCTGAGGGCTGTAAACAATGTTATACATGCGATCCGGCAGCATGAGGAATTTGATATCACTGCAGCGGTATCGGATGAACAGCATGACGATGATTGTGTGGAGGGGATGCTGATCTGGAAGTGGAATTCCATCTATCAGATTTATAACTATCGATGCAGCAGAAAGACCTATCGGCATGCGGTTATTTCCACACGGCTGTTTTGTGCGATTCTTGTAATTGTACTGGTGTTTGCATGGCTGGAGAAGGGAGGAATTCTGTAATGATTACCATACGTGAGCTTGCGGATTCCTGCAATATCAGTGTACGGACACTGCAGTATTATGATCAGATTGATCTTTTGAAGCCCAGCGGTTATCAGGGGCGCATTCGTCTGTATGATGAAGCAGCAAAGAAAAAACTGAAATGCATCCTTGCATGGAAGGTACTGGGCCTAAGTCTAGAGGAAATCACAAAGCTTCAGCAGGGAGTCATGGATCGGGAACAGCTGTTGATTCTGCTGGAACAGAAAAAGGAACAGCTTATGATGTTCAAGGATGCTTTACTAAAAAATCAGATGCAGGTGGATGACATATTGTTTCATATCCGGCAGTCTAAGGAGTGGAATCCCGGCGACTATATGGAAATTTTATCACTGCAAACTATGGATCATCCGTATTCACTGACAACACATCTGGTTGCACTGCTGCGTAATATGACGCTGCTCAAGGTGATCATTTTGATATTTTACATATTGAATGCCCTCTGTATTGCCGCACTTATCGCAGAATGTGCAACCCTTCTATTCCCATAGGGCAATAAATCATAATTCAGATGCTTTGATAGAAAGATATGGAAAGCGGCAATGGGCTTATTCATATTCAAATTCGGAACGATTTCGTATTCATGCAGAGGCTAAGCTGAATAAGAAGATAATCTTACACATCCGTCGTTTCCCTACCGGGTAAACTGTTGTATAATAGTGATATTGATCATACAAGGAGACGAAGGATATGTCACAGAAAAAAATTACCTATATCAAGCTGCTGCATCAGCTGGAAAAAAAGATGAAGACCAAACGCCTTGAGGGCAAGGTCGCTATACAAAGAGAAGAATTTGAAATTCTGTTGTCCGGAATACCTTCAATTTTAAACGGATACGATCTGGTAACGCTTGAGGTAGGTGAAAACATCAACCGGGAGGCATTGCGAAAGCATCTGAAGGAACAGTTTGAAATCACCGATAAAGAGAGTGCAATCAGGGCAATCAAAGCCTTTTTGAATGATAATGTGCAATGGCAGTACGAGCAGTTTCTGGGCTTCTGGAGGGATGAGCCTCAGTTCGATTTGGAAGAGCTGGATGAAAAAGCAAGGCTGTTCTTTGAGGGCTGCAAAACCTTTGCGAAGCAGTTTTACCCGTTCCTGAAGGATCAGGGCTTTGCCGGCTTTGATTATGGAGAATGTGTCCGCATGATACGGGAATGCTATGCAGTGGAACTTCTGGATCGGGAAACGGCGGACATGATGCTGCAGGATATCGGAACCCGTGCATTCCGGCAGTTTGACAGATGGGAGGAATATGCGCTCAGTTATCTGTGCGGAGGGTGTTATTTCATGTTCCGCAGCTCCGGGATGAACAACGATTATGGAAGTATGATGTTTCAAAATGAGCTGCAGGCGATTGAAAAGCTGTTTTTTGAAAATCGTACCAATGTATGGAACCGCTATTCCTGGCTGGAGGGAAAGAAGTATTTCCCGGGCATGAAAGAAGGGAAAAAGCTGATTGACAGCACGTTGGGCTGCTTTGTGACGGATCGTGTCAGCATAGATCAGGATGCCATCTGTTATATGGTACGCGAGGAGCCCTCCAAAGACAATCCGGACAGCGGCTGGAGAATCTTCGCCGGAGATGAAACACAGGAGTATATTGATGATATTGAACATACGCAGGTTTTCGCTTTAAATACCGTATGCAATTATGATCCGGAAATCATCCCGTTTCTTGACGAGCCGATTGGTACGGTGATTGTGCGCAATCGGGAAGGAAAGCTTGAAAAAGAGGAAAAGCAGAATCAATAACAGCTGTTTTTATGGGAATACACACTCTGTTTACTGTATATCCGCTATACAGCTTATACCGAACGTAAGGTTTGGACATGATCTGAATTCAGATTGTCCGGACCTTTTTCTTCATATTCATTTGGTCCTATGGTAACCGGTATAGTCATAAATAGTTTAAGAAAACAGATATTCGACATAGTTGTTATTGACAGAATACGAATACCATGATAGTGTATTACTGTATTTAGTACACTAATACACTGGAGGTGCAATTGATGTTTGTAATTGACACGCAAAGCAAACTTCCGATATTTGAACAGCTGAAAAAGCAAATACTGGAGTTTATCACAATTGGTATTCTGTCACCAAACGACAAACTTCCCTCTGTCCGTGCCATGGCTTCACAGATTGGTGTAAACCCCAACACGGTTGCCAAAGCCTATCAGGAGCTGGAGGAGCATGGATATATTTATTCGGAGAAAGGAAAGGGATGCTTTGTGGCAGATAATGAATCCGATAAGCTGATACAGGAAGAAAAGCTGAAGGACTTTAAGGGAACAGTTCTTGATATGAAGCAGCATCATATCGAAAAGGAAGCGCTCTATAAAGTGGTGGATTCCGTATATGAGGAGGGAAAGGATCATGCTTAAAATCAGGTCACTGACAAAGAAATTTAAAGAAAAGACCGTGCTGATGGATGTAAACCTGGATATTCACAGCGGCAGTGTTTTTGGTCTGATCGGTCCCAATGGTTCAGGTAAATCCACACTTCTGAAAATCATGGCCGGTATTATGAAGCCGGATCTGGGATGTATCTGTATTGATGATGAAAGGGTATTTGATAATCCCAAAGTGAAACGTGATATTCTGTTGATCAGTGATGATCCGTTTTATTTCTTTAATGCCACGTTAAAGGATATGAAGGAATTTTACCGTGTATGGTATCCAAATTTCAATGATGAAATCTACGAGAAATATCGTGCTATCTTTAAGCTGGATGAAAATAAGACACTGAAGAATTTCTCCAAGGGTATGAAGCGTCAGTCCTTTATCGTTCTGGCACTTGCAATTTCACCAAAATATCTGTTTCTTGACGAGGCATTTGACGGTCTGGATCCGGTGATGCGGCTGACCTTTAAACGGGCAATCAGTAAAATGATCGAGGAAAAGGAAATGACCGTAATCATATCCAGTCATAATCTGCGTGAGCTAGAGGATATTTGCGATACATTCGGTATCTTGGAGGATAATACGATTCGAACTGCCGGCTATGTGGATGAAACGAAGGAAAATATCCACAAGATTCAGCTTGCGTTTAAAGAAGAAAAACGTGAAGATGATTTTAAGGCACTGGATTTGCTGTCGATGCATGTGCAGTCGCGTGTAGTGAATTTGGTTGTTAAGGGAGATATTGAAAAAATTAAAAATTATTTGAATACGATGGACCCTCTGATGATGGAAGTGCTGAATGTCAATCTGGAGGAGGTCTTCATCTATGAAATGGAAAAGAAGGGGTATGGTGTTTATGATGAATGATTTTAAGGCCTATCTGCGCTATTATGTAAACAGCAATAAACGGCTGTTGATACTGGTTTTTATCATTCTGTTTCTGATAATGCCATTCTTCACCTTTAATTATATGGGACTGCCGCGCGGCCCGTATTCACTGGATACCTTCTATACGGGCTTCATTGCTCTGGGAGCGGCAACCTGTGCTGGAGGCTGTATCCTGTCATATTTGTTACCAATATATAATTTTCGCTATTTGTATAAGAAAAGAAGTCATGAGATGTACTTCTCTTTACCGATACAAAGAAAGCATCTGTTTCTATACAACTATATCAGCGGGCTGCTTGTCGTACTGGTCCCGTTGCTGATGAACTATCTTCTAGGCTACTTTATAATGCTGGGGCTCGGATATCGGGAGAGACCGCTCTATATGCTGATACCGTTATTCTTCTTTCTCGGTTTATCCATCCTGCTTTTGATTCAGTATTCCATTTTCACCTTTTTAAGCGTGAAATGCAACAATCTGATTGACAGTATTCTTGTCAATGGTGCTTACGTTGTCATGCCGTTTATCGTCATGCTTTCCGCGACGATTTTCTTTAGTAATCAGATAACGGCAATTCTTGGAGATATCGGCGCATCACCAAGTGAATTTATCAATATGGGAATGATCCAGATGCTGCTTTCCATGCCGAGTACAATATATGCCTTTCTATTTAATATGATAGCTTCCATGGCGTCGGAAATGCATAGAATTGATACTCTGATAAACGCATTTAACTGGCTGTACTTTCTATATTGGGGAGTCATCGGTGTGCTGTGCTTCTGGTTTGGCTGGAAATCCTTTGTGGATAGAAAGCCTGAGGATGCAGAGCAGCGAACTGTTACCTTATTCGGATACCCGGTGATTATCACGGTTATCACCTTCTGTATGGTTTTATTCGTCATGAATATCAATGGCGGTGTCGTTGTTCCAAGCTTGATTATACTGGTTGCATATTTTTGTATGATATTCTTCTCCAATCGAAAGATACAGATAAAAAAGCTTCACGTAATCGTATTTGCATTGCTTTATATCGGAACCTTCGGCTTTAGCTATATGTATACGCAGACAAAAGGGCTGGGGATGGTAAAGGAATTTCCATCGCTGACAGACATGGTGCGTGTAAATATTGATGTGAATGCATCTTCTATTGAAAATGATTCCGCTATGCAGTTCTATGATGCGAAGAATAAAGAATATTATGATGGGTATGGTACTTCTGTTCAGGATGAGGAATCCATGAAAGATATGCTGGATGTGCAAAAGGAAGTCAGTACTAGGAGTGTGAAGGAGTACTTTTATGATAATGCGTTTTATATCAGCATTTCCTATATCAAGCAGGATAACTTTCAGGTTTCTCGAAACTATACACTAAAAATGAATAAAAAGAATAAGGACTATCTACAAAAGCTGATGGAAGAGCTGAAGCATACGGAAAAATTCTCTGTTATGCAGCATTGAGAAATGAGCTGAAAGTAAGAAAATCTTTCTTGCTGTTCATAGAAAGCATGAAGGAAAAATAAGTCATTCTTTTACCACAAAAGGAAGGCTTTGCTGTTGAATGAAAGGGGTTCTATTGCATAATAGAGTACACAATTCGCAAGGGGATTGCGATACCTCTTATAGTAAGCAAAAGGCTCTCAGCACTTATGTGTGCAGAGAGCCTTTTTGCGTTGTACATCTAAAACAGTAACACACAATGTATGTATTTACAAATGACAGCTTATATCGTCGTGTCGGACTTGCTTATTCGTTTTTTTACAGACTCGAAGGTATCACATTCCAGAACCAATGTGGATACTATATGCATTTGTTCCTCAGTTAATGCCTGCAGCCACATTGCGCAATCCTCATGAAACTTGATTTGCATCTGTCTGTGTAAGAGCTGCCTCTCTCCTTCCAGCTTACCTTCCATTTTTCCGGCAGCTTTTCCCTCTTCAAAGCTGTCACGCAAGCCGTTGCGGTAACGTGCTTCTCCCATTTGAATCGCCATTGCGGTTGACCATAGCTCATCATCCTTCTGCATTTCCTCGTACTTGTCCATGAATACCTTCACCAGCCTTTCCTTCGACTTCAGTATATCATTTTTTTTATTATTTTCAAACAGGTATACCAGCTGTTCAAAGTCATTCAGTCTCTGCATTTCCTTCTCCTTTACAATGTCATTGATTGCCGGCATATGAACAAAGGTGCGAAGGATGAGTGGGTAGTAGCTTTCATTCTCTCCCTGCTCATTGCGCATCTGATACTGATTGATCAGATTTCTGTTGTTCCATGCATACTCATCAATGAAGATAATTTGATAAACCGGCTTTAATTGATCATAAAGCTCACCGCTTTTCAGCTGATTGTTCAACGCTCTGGCACCGTAAAATTCAAAGCGCATCATTTCCGCTAAACCTTTGTAGGTTGTCTGCATCTCGATATTGAAATGACGGTTTTGTTCATCCTTCACGTGGACATCCAGAATGATGCGCTTCTTTCCGATGATGCCCGGGTCCAGATTCGGATTGAGGACGGTGCTTTCCTTTACCCTGATTCCGGTAACACGTTCAATGATGGTGTTGCGGGCGTACACAGAGCCTTCATCCTCACGGGAAAGGGCGTACTTAAAAAATAGATCGTTACTGTAGTTGAGTTGATTCCTTGCATTTGACATTTATATGTCCTCCATTCTGTAAGGGCTCCTTACCCCCTTCTATACGTATGGAATCTGTCAAATTCCTAAAGAATCCACGAATAATTGATAAAATTTGTTATTTTTCACGTTAAAAGGAATTTAACTATACTGGCATTGCTTTTAAAGGATTTCCTTAGCAATATGCAATACGATTTTTTATTTTCAAACAGTAAATGAAAATCATCTGATGGTCCTGCGATTCGCAATGTCTCACACGAAATATTTCATGTATTTCTTATGTGAATTTACTAAAAACCTATTGCTTTCGCAGAAACTTATTGCTATAATTGTATAGCACTTACTTTAAACCCACCTGAGGTTTAAGGCGGAAGGAGAGTTAAAATGAAAAAAGGAATTCATCCAGAGTACCACCGTATTATGGTAAAATGTACTTCTTGTGGAGCTGAATTTGAAACTGGTTCAACCAGCAAAGAGCTGCGTGTTGATACTTGTTCAAACTGCCATCCTTTCTATACAGGACGTCAGAGATTCGCTGCTGCACAGGGACGTATTGAAAAATTCAACAAAAAATACGGACTTAAATAACAACTACAGTGGAAAAGGGGCATATGCCTCTTTTCTTTTATAGTTTTACAGGATTATATTTTCTGAATTACAGGAATTGGATAAGGGTATACCTAAAAGCTGAGATATAGGATGAAAGAAAATGAAAGTTAAGTAACAGATGTAAATTGCACATACCGGAATCACTTTATGATATAATACAAATCGTAATGTTAGTGAGGAGTGTCGTTATGTATCAGCAGTATAAGGAAGGATGGCTGGAGGTAATATCCGGCTGTATGTTTGCAGGAAAGACAGAGGAGCTGATTCGTCGGATCAAGGTACTGGAATATGCGAAAAAGAAAATCGCCGTATTTAAACCGAAAATCGACGATCGCTACAGTGAGGAATGTGTTGTTTCGCATTGCGGAAGCACGGCAAAAAGCTTTGTGATAAACCGTGCGCATGAGATTTTTGATTACATAGATGATAGCTATGATGTAATTGCAATCGATGAGGTACAGTTTTTCGATGAAGAGATTGTAGAGATATGCGATTATTTTGCAGATCATGGAAAGCGTGTCATGGTTGCCGGGCTGGACATGGATTTTCGCGGGGAGCCGTTCAGTGTCATGCCGCAGCTGTTTACACATGCGGAATTCGTTACAAAACTGACAGCGGTGTGTACAATATGCGGAGCACCTGCCACAAGAAGTCAGCGGCTGATTGACGGCAGAGCCGCCCGCTATGATGATCCAATCATTCTGGTGGGAGCAAGTGAGCAGTACGAGGCAAGATGCCGTCATTGCCATGAGGTGCCGGGGAAGCCTTTGATCCATAAATAAACAGAGATTTACTTAAAGCAGATATGTCGAATCGGATATATCTGCTTTTTTTAATATCCTCATAAGGTATGAGCTAATGCGTGGCTCTTTTTTTCACACGCATGTCCTATTGCTTTTATCTATTCAGAATATAGACTTCCTGTAAATTTCCAATTAAAAGCTATGTACCGGCATTTAATCATTGCCGGTGAATGTACTTTCGTACTTGCTGGTATCTCATTCAAAGAGAATCGTTTTATTTTTTGCACAACGTGAATGCTCATCATAGTGATGTGCAAACGTATATCCAAACATAGTACCTAACAATTCTTGTGAAAACGGTTTCGATAAAATATACTTATTTTGTAAGGAAGAGCTTGCGCGCAAATATGATTTTCCTTTAACAAAAGGAGGTTTGATAAGATGAATGATACATTGATCTGTGATGAGCTTTGTGAACTTGATTTAGATGTGAGAAGTACAGATGAGTTTTTTGAAGTCATGAGCAAAAAGGCTGTGGATCTGGGCTATGTAACAGAACAATTTCTATCAGCCATAAAAAAACGGGAACAGGATTATCCTACCGCATTGCCGGTAAAGCCTTATCCGGTTGCAATACCGCATTCCGATCCCATCAACATCGTGAAGCAGTTTATTGCACCTGTTCGTTTGAAAAATGCAATCAGCTGGTGTGAAATGGCGAACAATGACAGCATCCTTTCGGTACAAATTGTGTTTCTTCTGGGCTTTAAAAGAGAAGAGGGACATGTGGAAATTCTACAGCTGCTGCTGCAGAACTTTCAGAACGAGGACACGATGGAAAGCTTGCTGAAGGCCGCAACAAAGGAAGAATTTCTGGAAATAGTGAAGCAAATGGAAGGACTCTAATGAAAAAAGTAATCGTTGCTTGTGGGAATGGGGTTGCAACCTCTCAAACAGTGGCTTTTCGTATCAATCGCATGCTGGAAAAAGAGAACATCACCAATGTCAGGGTGGAGGCAGTGAACCTGCGTTCTTTACAAAGAGAGCTTCATGGAGCTCTTGCCTATATCGATATTACAAATAGTCATATGGATTATGGAATTCCTACTGTTAACGGACTTGCTTTTCTCTCAGGAGAGCATAAAGAAGAAGCGTTTCAAGAACTTATCAAAATCATAAAAAACAGGTAGAAGGAGAACATTATGAAAAAAGTAATCGTGGCTTGCGGAAGCGGAGTAGCTACAAGTCAGACAGTGGCATCAAAGGTAAATCGTTTGCTGAAGGAAAAAAACGTTGATGCAAAGGTAGATGCCGTAGATTTAAAATCGGTAGACCGTTACCTTGTAGATGCTGCAGCATATATCACAATAACAAAGGTCACAAAGGAATACCCAATCCCTGTAATCAACGGAATCGCATTTTTGACAGGCATGAATCAGGATGCGGAACTGAGTAAATTGATTGAGGCAATAAACAACGCAAAATAGAACTTTGAAGGAAGAGAAAGAAGGGAAATATAATGGAAATTTTATCAGATGTTGTTAATTATCTATTAAGCTTAGGCGCAGCAATCTTTGTTCCTATCATCATTATCATTGCCGGTTTGATTGTTAGAATGAAATTGAAGGATGCAATATCCGCAGGTATTACACTGGGGGTAGCGTTTACCGGGATGACGATGCTGATCAATTTTATGACGGGGGCAATTTCACCGGCTGCGGAAGCGATGCTGAAAAATACAGGGATATCTCTGCCAATCGTAGATGGTGGCTGGACCACAATGTCAACCATTTCTTGGTCCTGGCCATATGCGTTCCTAATGTTTCCACTCATGATTGTCATCAATATAATCATGCTGGTTATTAAAAAAACAAATACATTCAATGCGGACTTATGGAATGTCTGGGGTAAGATTTTTACAGCGGTTGGCGTTGTGGCAATTACCGGCAGCGTACCGCTGGCATTTCTGGTAGCCGCCATACAGATTGTATTTGAATTAAAAACAGCGGATGTGCACCAGCGCAGAATTGAAGAATTATCCGGTATTCCAGGCGTAACCTGTACACATAAGATGGTCCTGTTTGGAGCGTTGATGTATCCGATTGACTGCCTGTTGAAAAAGATACCTGCATTTAACAAAAAATTTGATGCGGCTGCATTAAAGGATAAAGTTGGTATCTTTGCTGAGAATCATGTATTGGGGTTTATTCTGGGCGTTATCTTCGGTTTGCTTGCTCAATATCCTGTCGCAGAAACACTGACGCTTGCTATTCAGTGTGCCGCAGCCTTAACACTGTTCCCGGTCATCACAAAATATTTTATGCAGGCACTGTCACCAATTAGTGAAGCGGTATCTGACTTTATGAATAAAAAATTCAAGGGAAGAACACTGCTTGTCGGTCTTGACTGGCCTTTCCTTGGCGGTTCCAATGAAATATGGCTGGCAGTCATCTGGTCTGTTCCGGTAACCTTGATCTGTGCAATGCTTTTACCGGGTAATGCGATACTGCCGTTTGCAGGAATCATCAATATAGCACTTGCTGTTCCTGCTTATCTTGTAACAAAGGGAAATCTTCCGAGAATGCTTATTTTATGCACACTTGGAGTTCCTGCGTTCCTGTGGGTAGGTACTGCATTTGCTCCCTTTATCACAGACCTTGCAAACACAACCGGTGCGGTAGCATTGAAGGCCGGCGAAATGATTTCCAATTCCTCGATTGACGGGCCGGTATTCACGTATGCAATTTCACAGGTATTTGATGTGATCAACGGCAACTGGATTCCGATTATCGTATTGTTTGTATGGGTTACCTGCTACGCATTCTACTACCGCGCATTAAGCAAAGAAAACAAGCTTGCCGAGGCGAAGGATGGTAATGCAAAAGCAGCAGGTGAGTAGGCATGTCTTTTACTAATAAAGAAGGTAAGCTTATCGTATTGAATATCATAGATACAATACAAAAGCATAAGGATTACCTAAGTGAAATAGATGGTGCAATCGGTGATGGCGATCATGGTATCAATATGAATAAAGGAGTAACGATCGCAAAGTCACAGGTGGATAAAAACGAGACATTAAGTGAAGCGCTGTGCACGCTTTCCTGTGTGCTTATGGAAAAAATAGGAGGATCCATGGGGCCTCTCTACGGTTCAATTTTTATGGGAATGCAGGCCGCATTGGGAAATGCAGAATACATTAACGGTGCAATCATTGAAAAGATGCTGAAGCAGGCCTATGACAATATTCAGATGATCTCACCGGCTAAGCCAGGAGATAAAACATTGGTAGATGTCCTTGCTCCTGCTGTTTCAGCGTATGCATCAGTCTTTGAAAAAACACAGGATACATGCGCTGCTCTTACAGCCTGCTCACAGGCTGCAGAAGAGGGGATGCAGGCGACCTGTGATATGCAGGCTAAATTAGGCAGAGCATCACGTCTGAAAGAAAAATCAATCGGTCATCAGGATGCAGGGGCAACCTCCTGCTGCCTGATTCTGCAGACATTCTGCTCAACGATAATAGCGTTGGAAAAAGCTTCACGAAAGGAGACTGGAGATGCAGCGATTTGTTAACGATCCGGACATGATTGTAGATGATATGTTAAAGGGGTATGTGAAATGTCATAAGGATATCCTTCATATCAGTGAAAAGAACGATCATGTAGTTGTGAAAAACCGGCAAAGGAAGCATAAGGTAGGAATCGTAAGCGGAGGGGGAAGCGGTCATGAGCCATGTTTTCTTGGTTATGTTGGCGAACACATGCTGGATGCCGTAGCAGTAGGAGAAGTATTTTCTTCTCCCCCTGCCACTGCGTTTCATCAGGCATTTTTAGAGGCTGATACCGGTGCAGGCGTTGCCTGTCTGTTTGGCAATTATGCCGGCGATAATATGAATGTGAAAATGGCAGTACAAATGGCGGCAATGCAGCAGGTAAATGTACGCTATGTTACGGCCAATGATGATATTGCAAGCGCACCGTTGGATGAAAAAGAGAAGCGTCATGGAATTGCAGGAAGTCTGTTCATGTGGAAAATCGGGTGTGCAAAGGCTGAGCTTGGCGGTACGCTGGATGAAGTGATCGATGCAGCACAGGCTGCTGTGAATGAAACCAGAAGCTTGTGTGTAGGGCTGACCCCCTGCTCAATACCTGCTGTCGGTCATGCTAATTTTGAGATTCAGGAAGGTACCATGGAATATGGTATCGGACATCATGGTGAGCCCGGGCTGATTGTAGAATCATTGAAAAGCGCAAAAGAAATCGCCGCGGTACTCTGTGAGAAAATAGAAGCAGATTTAAAGCTGAAGCATGGAGAAGAAATATCTGTCATCGTATCCGGGCTGGGCGGAACGCCAATTATGGAGCTTTATGTTCTTTATGATGAGATAGAGAATTATTTTACAGAACGCGATATTTCAGTCTATCGCTCCTTTGTAGGTGATTATGTAACCTCGTTGGAGATGAGTGGAGCTGCGCTGACGGTGATGCGTATGAAGGAAGAATTTAAAGAATTGCTGGATTTTCCTGTTGATACACCGGCAATCACTATAAAATGAAATTTGAGGAAAGCTGTGCGGATCGGTAGAGGATGATGCTGTCCTGCTGATTACGTTATTTATAAGGAGGAATCGCAATGTCGTTGGATGAAAGAGGCTTGAATATTTTAAAACTGCTTGTAAATAATCCGACGATCAGTGGTTCTCAACTGGAAAAAGAAGCAGGATTGTCACGAAAACAGCTTAGTTATTCTTTAGCGAAGATAAATTTTTATCTGAAGGAAAATGGATTTGAAGAAATCGGAAGAATGCGGACGGGGAAATTTATCATACCCCATAATGTTATCAATTCCTATAAAACAAATCAGTTCACCTTTGATGAAGGTACGTATGTATTTATAGAAAAAGAGCGTCTTTACTTGATTGCCCTGATTCTCTTGCAGCATAAAGAGGAACTCAGCATTAACCATTTCACCTCGATCCTGAGGATTAGCAAGAATACGGTTTTGAATGATTTGAAAAAACTGCAGACGGTGATTTTACAGGAATTCGATTTGAAGCTATGGTATGATCGTTCCAAGGGATATTATCTGGTTGGCAAGGAATATGAAAAGCGTACGTTGATGATTCGCATGATTCAAAGTATCCTGCCGTTGCTGAGCGGAGAATCTATTCTGCTTTCCATACTTGAAATTGATGAGGAACGGATCCGGATGCTTTGTGCCGATGTAGAGGAAGTAGAAAAAACCTTGAAAGTACGTTATACCGATGAACGGATACGGGAGATTCCCTTTATCCTATATTTCATTCTTATTCGAATCGAGGCTCAGAAATTTCTGGATGTGCTTCCGGAGGATTATCAGCATATTGCAGGTACCAGTGAATATGGCTCTATTATGAATATCTTCGCTAAATATGATATCCAGAATACAATGGATAAATTATATCTGGTATCACAGTTTCAGATATCAAGTGTTAATTTTGAAGACAGCCGCAGTAAGAAATTTGAAAAGGAACTGGCGGAAGCGGCAGAGAAGACACTTGAGAATTTTGAAAATCTCGTCTGTATTCGTTTTCAGGATCGTAAGGCCCTGCTGGATGCTCTGATTCAGCATCTGAAACCGGCCCTTTACAGAATACGCTATCAGTATCATATCGAAGGCAATATTCTCAATATGATACTTCCTCATCATTCCTATCTATTTGAAATCACAAGACATGCAATGGTGCCGTTTGAGGAGATGTTCCATATTCTTATTCCGCAGGAGGAAATGGCGTATATCACCATCCTGTTTGGCGGGTGGATGACAAAGGAAGGAACACTGGATTTTCTTGAGAAAAAAAGAAGAGCGATTGTCGTTTGTACCAATGGTATTTCCATTTCCAATTTTCTGTTTCTGAAGCTGAAGGAGGCATTCCCTGAGCTTGAATTTCTTTGTTCTTTATCCTCACGGCAGTTTTACGAATACCATAAGGAATATGATGTTGTATTTGCTACCGTTCATCTTGATACAGCGGTACCACAATTTCTGGTAAAGCCGATTATGGATGATAACGATTTGCATAATCTTCGCAAAAAGGTGTTCAACGAGCTTTTGAATAAAACTATTTATGAGGTTAACTCAGCAAGTCTACTGCATGTTATTAGTAAATATGTGGATGTAAAGGACCGTAAAGGACTGTTGACGGCATTAAAAAGCTATCTTGGTGAAACCACGCAGGAAATGGTTCTGACAGAGCATTGCCATCAAATGGACACAAACAATCTTCATGATCTGTTAACACCGGAAACCGTGCATATAGCAGAGCATGAACTAACCTGGATGGAAGCTATTCAAACTGCATCGGAACCATTGCTGAGAAATGGCTGTATTACAACGAAATATATAGAAAATATGATTTACAGCGTCAAATATGATAAACCGATCTGGACGATTGCGGATGGTCTGCTGCTGGCACATGCAAGTGTAGAGGAGGGGGTTAATGCATTGGGCATGTCCCTTCTAAAGCTGCCGGAAAGTATTTGCTTCAATGGTTATATGGAAGCTGTTATCGTTGTCGTTATGGCAACACCAAATCGTGAAATTCATTTAAAGGCGCTGTATGCACTGATTGATATCGTAGAAAATGAAGAAGATTTTACTCGGATGAAGTCTACAGACTCCATTTCGGAAATATTAGATATAATATCTAAAGAAAGGTACGAGGTATGTTAGAGAATTTAAAAAAAGATGTATGTGAGATTGCGAAAAGAGCACAGCGTGATGGATTATGTAAGCATAAATCAGGGAATTTCTCAGCCCGTGATGTGAAAAGCGGCTATATTGTTATTACACCGACAAGTGTGGATCGTGAGCTGCTGACTCCAAGAGATATGATTGTGATGGATTTGGAGGCCAATGTAATTGAAAACCTGTCCGGTTTAAAACCGACAAGTGAATCGCTGATGCACATTACCATTTATAAGACCAGAAAGGATGCGAATGCTATTGCACATACCCATTCTATGTATGCAACTACGTTTGCATTATTAAATAAGCCGATTCCTGCTATCGTATATGAAGTCGCAAATATGGGACTTACAAAGGGACGCGTGCCGGTGGCGCCTTATGGAAGACCGGGGACGATGGAGCTGGCAAACAGTGTGGTTGATGCATGCATGGAAGCTGAAAGCTTTTTGATGGAAAGTCATGGCGCTGTAGCCTTTGATTCACAGGATATTTATGAAGCCTTTTTGAAGGCCGCTTATATTGAGGAACTGGCACAGCTTTATTATAATGCAGTAACTGTTTTACAGGGCAAGGAACCAAAATCATTCGCTCAGGAAGAATTACAGAAATGGGAATACCCAAAAGAAATCAAATTCCCGAAGCAGTGATATGATGTATTTCTATTTTGTGCGCCACGGGGAAACACTATCCAATATATGGCATACGCTGCAGGGATGGTCGGATACTCCGTTGACGGAAAAGGGAATCGCACAGGGAAAGGCTTTGGGAAGAGGACTGGCAAATACACCGTTTGAGAAGATATATTCATCAACAAGTGAACGCGCTTATGATACTGCCTGTTATATACGGGGAAAAAGAAATATGGAGATAACCATGTGCAGGGGTCTGAAGGAAATGAATTTCGGTACCTTTGAAACCAAGGCCAATACATTTGCCGGATGTGAAACCTATCTACAGAGAATTCAGTTTCCATGGAAGGCTGCCGGTGGAGAAAATCTGGAGGATGTCTGCCAGCGAATCCATCAGACAATGAGACAAATATTGGAAGAGAATAAAGGGGGACATGGGAATATTCTATGTGTGAGTCATGGAATTTCCATACTGGCTGCTCTGCATACTGCGGATAAGGAAGTTTATGAAGAATGTCTGAGGAATGAAGTGAGGTTTGGAAATTGCAGTGTGACAATTATCGGCTATCATAAGGGAAGGTACACGGTAGAATGCATCAACTCAACAGAATATGTTACAAAGGGAGGCTATTATGAAAAAGATTATCAATGACCCGAATAAGTATCTATCGGAGATGCTGGAAGGGATCTATATCGCTCATCAAAATCAATTGACATATGTAAATGATGATCCGCAATGTCTGGTTACCAAAACAAAAAAAGCAGGGAAGGTGGGAATCGCAACCGGTGGAGGAAGCGGACATCTGCCTTTGTTTCTGGGATATGTAGGTGACGGTATGCTGGACGGCTGCAGTGTAGGCGATGTCTTTCAGTCTCCAAGCGCTGAACAGATGCATGCAATCACAAAAGAGATTGATTCAGGTGCCGGAGTTCTCTATATTTACGGAAATTACAATGGGGATATATTTAATTTTGATATGGCGGCAGAAATGGCGGATTTTGAGGATGGAATTCGTGTGGAAACAGTGCTTGGTGCAGATGACGTCGCTAGTATCGGGCCGCTTTCGCAGGACGAGAAGACAACAAGGCGGGGTGTTGCAGGTATTTTCTTTGTTTATAAATGTGCCGGAGCAGCTGCTGATAAAATGATGAGCCTTGACACTGTGACACGCATTGCAAGAAAAGCAAGCTGGAACACAAGGACGCTGGGTGTTGCTTTAACATCCTGTGTCGTTCCCCGTGTCGGGCATGCCGGTTTTCATATCGAAGAGGATGAAATGGAAATCGGAATGGGAATTCATGGAGAAACGGGTATTCGCAGAGGAAAGATTGAAACAGCTGATCAGATAACAGAAGAGATGATGAATAAGATAATAGAAGATCTTCCTTATGCACCTGGAGATCGTGTTGCGGTACTTGTAAATGGTCTGGGGGCGACTCCACTGGATGAACAATATATCGTAACGAGAAAAATCAATCAGCTTCTCATGGATAAAGGAATAGCTGTTCACCGCTATTATGTGGGGGAATATGCAACCTCACTGGAAATGGCAGGAGTATCCATATCCTTACTGAAGCTTGACGAAGAGCTTACAGAGCTGATTGATTATCCGGCAAATACCCCGTTCTTTAAACAGCTGTAGGAGAATTTAATATGGATGTTAAATATATAAAAAGCCTGTTAAACTGTTTTGCAGAGGTTATGCAGGAGAATAGAGAGTTCTTAATTGAACAGGATAGTATCGTGGGAGACGGGGATCTCGGCTTAACGATGAGTGACGGTTTTCAGGCTGCTGCGGAGGCTGTACGCAAAAGCGATGAAACAGATGCAGGCAAGCTATTATATATGGCAGGAAAAGCGATGTCTGTTGCCGTACCCTCCACAATGGGTACCCTGATGGCAAGTGGATTTATGCAGGCGGGGAAAGCGTTAAAGGGTGTCTGTGAGCTCGATCTGAACCATATAGCACAGTTCTTTCAGGCATATGAAGCTGGTGTGATGCACAGAGGAAAAGCAAACATAAACGAAAAAACGTTCCTTGATGGTATTGACCCTGCTGTACAGAGTATGAGAAGCAGCCTGAAAAACCATGAGAGCCTGGAAAGCTTCGCACAAAAAGCATATGAGGCAGCATGTGCAGGCTATGAAAATACTGCTACCATGCTGGCGGTTCATGGCAGGGCGGCTACCAGAGGAGAAATGAGCCGTTCGCTGAAAGATCCGGGGGCCTGCGTTGCTATGCTGATGATGAAGGCATTTGTGAAATCCGTTAAATAGCAATGGTGGCTAACTATTTCTGAATGCAGATAGCCAGATAGTATACGTCATGCCTGCGTGATCGGTGCATAAAGTAGCAAGGGAAGACGCAAACTGAAATTCGGATAGGAAACAAAGAAAAGGACTGTGTCTATATGATGACAGTCCTTCTTATAGTAGATAGACAAACGGATTTTCTACATTTCCTTTATCGTAGATAAAAATCATCCTCGAAGGTACGTGCTCCACTATCGGTTAACGGATGCTCCAGTGATTTCATATACAATGTGTAGGGAATCGCGGCATAGTCCACCTTCATTGCTGCCAGCTTCTCCAGCTGTGCCAGATTCTTGATGGATGCGGCAACGGTTTTCACCGGATATCTCTTAGCTGCTATCATTTCCTGAATATTGCTGAGAATACGCATGGCATCACTTCCGTACTCCTCGTTTCTTCCGATAAAGAAAAACAGATAATCCACATGGGCATTGATGGCAGCCACAGCCTGTCCCATGGTGAAAATCAGTGTCATTGCCGTTTTAACTCCACGTTTATGCAGCGTGTCTGCAAGATGCAGACCATCCTTTGAAAAATTGATTTTAATAACGATCTCATTGTATAGGGCAAGAAGCTCCTCTGTCTGCTGCAGCATTTCCTCATAGGTTCCGATGACCTCTCCACTTAGGAAATCAAGCTCCCTGTTTGAATAGCCGTTAACAAAATCATGCAGTCGGATATCGTTTTTGCGATACATACTTGTGTTGGCTGTTACACCTCTTGCGCCCAGCATCAAAGCCTCTTCTATTTCCTGTGCATTTCCGCTGTCAATCAGATACAGCATACCATCACTCCTCTTCTTTTTCTTAAGTATACAAAATCTGTGTATATTTGGGCCTTCATCATGCAACCTTTGTTTCCATAAGGATGCGGTAAATATCTTCCTGTATTTTTTTTCCGTATCATTATGGAAGCACTCTGTATAGCTGTCTTCTATACAGCGGTGAAAAAACACGTATAATGAAGCTGTAAAGAGGAGGTATGTACTATGTTTCATTATTATCAGCCTACAAAGATTCATTTCGGTGCCGGTCAGCTGAATGAGCTGGGGCATATTTGCAGAGGCTATGGAAAGACCTGTTTTCTTGTAACAACACCGGATGCTCCCCTGCAGCCGTTATATGAACGTGTGAAGAAACTGCTGGATGCGGAAGGTATCAGCGTTATTCATTTTGATAAGGTAGAACCCAATCCAAGTGTGGAAATCGTAGAACAGGGATTTGCCATGCTGAAGGAGCAGCCTGCCGATTTTGTATTGGCAGTCGGGGGCGGAAGCTCGATTGACACAGCAAAGGCGATTGCATTTGCGAATGGTAAAGAGTCGATTGACTGGGATCATCTGTTTAACGAATACAGCTCACCGTTCGCATATTACCCTTCCTACAGTGAAAAACACCTGCCCCTGCTGAGTGTACCGACAACCTCAGGAACCGGTTCTCAGGTAACACAGGCGGCTGTCATCACAAGAGGAAAAGAGAAAATCACATTCTTTCATCCGGATAACTTTTCACAGGAAACGATTCTGGACCCGCAGCTGATGCTGACCCTGCCAAAGCGCATGAGTGCCGCTACCGGCTTTGATGCGTTTACCCATGCGTTTGAGAGCTACATCAATGCCAATGCATCCCCTTACAGCGCAATGGATTCCATGGAGGCAATGCGACTGGTGATTGATCATCTGCCACATGTACTGGAAGATCCGCAGAATCTGGAATTCCGTACAAACATGTGTCTTGCCGACACACTGGCTGGCCGCGCACTGGCTAATTCCGGTGCAAGTGCACCGCATCCGCTCTCTGAAATTATTGGCGGAATTGTACATCTGCCGCACGGGGAAGCACTGGCTGTCGTTTTCCCTGCCTTCATTCAGCATATGGCAGATAAAAACAAGGAGCGTTTTGCGGATGTCGCAAAGCTGTTTGGCAGTGACGATTTATATACGGCAATGATTGAATTCCTGGAAACAATCGGGCTTCACAAGAAGCTGAAGGATTTCGGAGTCAGTGAGGAAGACTTTCAGGAAATTCTGGCATCTCCAGTTCTGGATCATCTGCCATTTGGAAGCAGAGAGGAGCTGGAGGCTATTCTGAAAGACTCCTATGCCTGAAATTCGCCTCATAGGTCTTGATCTGGATGGAACCCTGCTGAGAAAGGACAACTCGGTAAGTGATGAAAATATTAGTGCATTGCAGGAATGTATAAAACAAAACATTCAGATATATCTGATCAGCGGACGGCCTTACTGCTTTACAAGGATGATTGCGGAAAAAATTCATCCATCCGTAAGGGTGATTTCCTCTAACGGAGCGATATACGAAATAGGGACGAAGTGTATCATGCATACGATAGAGCCGCATGTTCTGTATCAGATTATTGACGTGCTGAAAGAGCATGCACACGCACATGCCTTTTTCAAGGGAAAGCACGAATTCTTTACGCATGAGCCTTATGATGAGAGGTTTCTCTACGATCATATAAATAATCAGCTGCCGGCAGCCGTTCAGGTAACATCCTTTACCGGCATGAGTTGGGAAGAGCTGAAGCACCATGCTCATGATATTGCGAAGATACTGGTCTATGATATGCAGACGGAACGGCTATTAAAAGCCAGAAAACAGATAGAATGTATAGAAAACATCACGGTAACCGATTATCAGCCTATCAGCTTTGATATCACTGCCGGTGGTGTTCATAAAGGGAATGCTATAAAAGCTGTACTGCAATCCCTGCATTTGAAGAAGGAGGAATTTATGGCTTTCGGTGATGCCATGAATGACCTTCCCATGTTTGCGGAAGCGGGACTTACTGTAGCCATGGCAAATGCTGCTGAGGAAATTCAGGCATCCTGCGATATTGTAACTGCAGATTACATGGATGACGGGGTTGCTAAAGCAATACAGCGGTATATTTTATGAGAAAAAGGGGCTGCATGTACAGTCCCTTTTTCTGTGGTTTAGAAATGATTCTGATGATTGAACAAACTCTGGATATCATCCCGCAGCCGTTGTAGAAATGTCTGATCCGGCAGCATGGGAATCTGATACCAGTGAACAGATGGCGGTACGGGAAGGGGAAAGGTGGAAAATATGACAGGATAATGCATCCAACTATCCGGTTCGCTAACCTCCTGCCATCGTATTACACGTTGTATTTTCACCTCCTGAATATGCGTTTGCAGCAGCCGTAAGGAAAAAATAAGCTCACTGTAGCGATGCTCATATAAAAAGACTGCCTCCAGCGGCTGCAGTGTGTATTGCAAAGCAGCTGCTATATGAAGGGTGATGTAGGATATTTCATCCTCCGGAAGCTGCAGGCCGCAGATATCCTGTACAATCTCTTTCATGGAGGAAGCCATTTGGTAGGGAATCGGAAATTTAGCTTTCATAGCATCCTTCAGCGGATTGTCATATTCATAATAATAGACGGATTTTTCCAGAACATTCGATAAATGCTGAAAGAGCCGCTTTTCAAACGTATCACTGTCGATTTTAGGGTAACGTGCATAAATCGGCGGTGTGAACCGCCGCAGGATTTCTTTGCAGGCTGCCTGTATTTCCGGCGTTTGCAATAAACCGGTATTGGTGTTCTTCAATGTCAGAAGGACAGATAAGGCATAGGAAAGCTCTTCCTCGGGAATTGTCTGCTGCAGATGATGTTCTATTTCTTTGCGCAGGTGCATCAACTGTTGAAACAGCGCCGTCTTTTGCAATGGATTTGGACTGTGCATATGCACATGATTTCCTCTGGATATACGATCCAGTGCAATATAATACAACACACTGACATATTCCTTATCCGCCTGATTCAGCTGTAAAAAGCTGCATACTTCGAACTGACGGATATAAAGCAGGATGTTCCTTTTTACGGTATTGTCTGAAAAGCATGCTTCAACAAAATCATTCAGCGGCTTGTGGAAGGTTATGGTACGGGCTTCATGCAGTTCGTTAACCAGCTGTGCCAATGCTTTGCGAATGCGCTTTTCTCCTTGCAATATCTGTATACCACTTCTTGTATGGGAGATGGACAGCTGATAGGTCCGCAGCCATTGCTCAGCCTTTCGTATGTCTGCATACAGAGAGCTGCGAGATATATGGAGTGTTTCCTCCAGCTGAAACATGCGCAGTGGACGTGAAAAGCGAAGCAGACTGTAAAGGATGTAGCTGACACGCTCCCTTGGCAATATAAGAGGACAGCGCGTTTTTTCATCAAGCAGATAAGTTTGCAGCTTCATCATATTTTCCCTGCTTCCGGAAAGTGTTATTCCGCAGCCGGGTTTTCGTGTAAGCGTCAATGAGAATGCGGCTAGTAAAGCATCTGCCTGCTTCAGATACGTCCGTACGGTTTTTTCAGACAGTCCCGCCTGTTTCGCAAGCTGAAAGGTTGTGCAAAAGGGAGAGACGATCAGCTGCTCCAGTACCGGATATAAAAGATAAGGTTTCATAGTTCATCACATTATCAGTATAGCACAATTTAAAAAGGACAGCTTCGTACAAAATTACCGTATTATTGCGGTAAATTGTACGTAGGTGTTTTCATGATTCTGCTGTATAATAAAGATGTCAGGAATGATGTTATCATCCCATGGCGATTGACATCCTTTGTTTACAGATGTCGCTGTATCATGAAGTCTGAGCATGATACATGAAAAAGGACGCTGCGCCGTCCTTTTTTCAAACGCAAAAGCTTACATGAAGCAAAAAGGAAAGCCCTGCGGCATCAGGCTTCCATCACATATATCAGCAGCCTGTCGAAACGGGTTTTCTTTTATAATTCTTACAAAAAGCGCTCTTATGCTTATAAGCATCATTGCCTGCCTGTATAAAAGTATGGTAAAATTACTCACAGTTTGAGGTGATAGCATGATAGACCGAAAGGTTTTTGTACGGCTGCTTCTGACAATCGGACTGCCGATTGTTTTACAGCAGATTATTTCATTGAGTCTGAATATGATCGATACCTTTATGATTGGAAGTATCGGTGTGGGTGAGCTGGCAGCTGTAGGGGCGGCAAATAAGGTATACTTTATATTCTCCATTATCTGTTTTGGAATTTACAGCGGTTCGAGTATTTATGTATCCCAGTACTGGGGAATCCGCGATGTAGAAAATATCCGCAAGGTGATTGCAATCGAAATGCGCATCGGATTTTTCCTCGCCCTGTTTACTGTTGGGCTGGCGCTGGTGTTTGCACCGCAGATTCTGCATCTGTTTGTAAGAGAACCGGATGTTGTGGCAATCGGTGCCTCCTATCTGCGTATAACCTGTTTTACGTATCTCATGACTGCATTTTCTTTTCTTATGAGCTTTAATTCGCGTGCCATTCATAATCTGAAGGTGCCTACCCTTGCCAGCGTCCTGGCGATAACCGTCAATACCGTATTGAATTACGGACTGATATTCGGCAATTTTCATCTGCCGAGGCTGGGTGTTGAGGGTGCTGCTATCGCTACGTTGACCGCAAGATTTGTGGAAATGCTGCTAATCCTGGGCTATGTTTATTTCAGTGAAGACCATCCGCTGGCAGTTGACGGTGCGACCATTCGCAGACTGGATGTACCACTGATGAAGCGTGTAGTGAAAACTGCTCTTCCGGTGGCTATGAGTGAAAGTGCATGGAGTATCGGAACGACGGTCTGCTTTATAGCGTACGGTCTGCTGGGAACGAGTGCAGTTGCCGTTGTGCAGGTGGCAAGTGTAATCAATGACCTGTTTCAATGCGTGTTTTTCGGACTGGGGAATGCCTGTGCTGTCATGATCGGGAATGAGCTGGGAAGAAATCATACAAAGCTGGCGTATTCGTATGGAAGAGTCTTCATTGGAATCAATATCGGCTTCTGCCTGGTTATGACAGCAGCCCTGCTTCTTATGAAAGGCAGGATTATCGATATCTACAATTATGATGCTGCCACAAGCCAGATGCTGAATCTTACATTGATCGCCTATGCGCTGTATACCACACCGAAAATGATGTCATATGTACATATATGCGGGATTCTGCGCTCCGGAGGCGATACGAAATTCTGTATGTTTTGTGATTTGATCGGTATATGGTGTGTCGCAATCCCCATGTCCTTTCTGGCGGCTGTTGTCTGGAGGCTGCCGCTGCACTGGGTTGTTGCTCTGTCCTTTAGTGATGAGCTGGTAAAGGCTATGGTTACACTATGGCGCTTTCGCTCTAAGAAATGGATTCATGTTCTTGTCCGCAGGGAGCAGGAATGTGAAATAGGTGGCGCGTAATGTGGGAAACTGTGCTACTATATACATATAAAAAGTAAGGGAGAAATTCGTATGGATCATTTACCAGCACAGGAGGCAAAGCATGTCATCAATCTGCTCAGCGGATTGTTCCTGTACGCATATCGGACAAAGAATAAGAAGGCAAAAGTAACCATGGACAATATGGAGCATCTGTGCCATGTGGGGAGTACGATCTTGTTCCGCAATGAACAGGCAAGCAGGCGTCTCATTGAGCAGTACCTCAGGCTTCATCCACAGCTGCCAAAGGAGGATGCCGCCTGTATTGCACGGTTTCAAGGCTGCCGTAAGCAGCAGCTGTATGTCATGCAGTATGAGCAGGAGTATACCTTTGTAATGGATCGTAAAGGCAAAACGCTATATGGCGTAAAGGGGATTACAGATTCTTTGAGCTTCCTGCTGCGCAATCAGACACTACCCTGCATGGTGCAGTATGCCATCCTGCCATATAAAAATCATTTCATCCTCGACAGTATCGGAAACACGCAGGCAATTGCAGATCTATCCTTCGTAGTAGAGCTTTTTGAGGAATATCGCGGTATCGCTATGGAAAAAGGTGCGCTGCTTTCAGAGCATGAGACAGCTTCCTTCTCGGTGCTGGAGCGCAATATGCAGGAAAAGAAGGAGGAGCTTTTCTCCGATTATCTGAATCCTTTAAACGCTATATTGTGGAATGCAGGTCAGGATCAGAAAAACAGCTTTCTGGAGCTGGCGCTTACCGCATGGAATCTAAGCTATGGCAGCGATAAACAGGCAGAGGAATTCTTTCCCAGGGATGTATTTCGAAGATATGTGAAGCCGTTGATGGAGTATCGCAGAACGGCATTTGCGAATGTTAAATTTCTCATCGATCGTCTGGAGGCTCCGCTTGAAGGAGAAACATGCATGAGGGTAGTCGAGAAAAAGGAAATCGAACAGCTGGAGCTGGAGCTGTAAATGCATAAGATACAGGGCATTACGGCAGACTTTTGTAAAGCTTGATTCCGCTGATAAACATACAGTAAGAAAAAACTTAGATAAATAAAAAGACTCAGGCTTTATCCTTCCTATAAGGATTGTCTGAGTCTTTCAGTGTTTAAGCATAAACATGCCTCGTTATGCATGCAGAAGGTCTGTAAATTTATTTCTGCCGGAATTTATCCATGAAAAGATCAATGCGCTCAATAGCCTCACGGATATGGTCGATACTGTAGGCATAGGATACACGAATAAAGCCCTCGCCTGCATCGCCGAACGCAGTGCCTGGTACACAGGCTACACGCTGATCCTCGAGCAGCTGAACACAGAATTCATCACTGGTTAAACCGGTACCGCGAATATCCGGGAAGATATAGAAGGCGCCGTGAGGCAGGTGTGTTGGAAGACCGATGCGGTTGAAGCCCTTCGTAATGAAGTTTCTTCTTGTCATATACGATTCCCGCATTTCTGCGACATGGATATCACCGTTGCGCATGGCATCAATGGCACCGTATTGTGCAGCTGTCGGAGCGGACATGATGATATACTGATGAATCTTATTCATCGCATCCGTGAAGGTCTTGTTCGCAAGAACATAGCCAAGCCGCCAGCCGGTCATGGCATACGCCTTGGAAAATCCACTGATGATGATAACCTGATCCTTGATTTCATTGAAATTCGCAGGTGAACAGAAGGTACCGTCATAGGTAAGCTCTGCATAGATTTCATCACTGATTACGATAATTTCATGCTCCTTCAGTATGGGGACAAGCTTTGCATAGTCCTCCCTCGTCATCACACCGCCGGTCGGATTGCTCGGAAAATTCATCAGAATTGCTTTGGTCTTCGGTGTAATTGCGGCTTTCAGCTTCTCCGGGGTCAGCTTGAACTGATCCTCATGCTCCAGCTTAATATGCACCGGTACTGCGCCGGTCAGCTCAACACTCGGTGTATAGGCTACATAGCTTGGCTCCATCAAAATGACCTCATCCCCGGGATTTACAATGGCACGCATGGCAATATCGATGGCTTCACTACCGCCTACCGTGACAATGACATTATCCACAGGGTCATAATCCAGCTGGAACCGGCGCTTCTGATAAAGACAGATTTCCTCACGCAGCTCCAAAAGGCCCTGATTTGCTGTATAGTGTGTTTTACCGCTTTCTATGGAATAAATGGCAGCCTCACGAATATGCCACGGTGTGTCAAAATCCGGTTCTCCGACACCCAGAGAAATCACACCCTCCATTTCACTGGCTAGGTCAAAATACTTCCGAATGCCGCTTGGCTTGATGGTTTGTACGTGCTTACTTAAAAATTTCTCATACATTATGGCGTCACCACCAGTCGTTCATTCGGTTTTTCCTCTTCATCCAGAACAATACCGTTGACCTTATACTCCTTTAGCACGAAAAAGGTAGATGTGGAAACGACATTTTCTGTTGTTGCCAGCTTGGCACCGACAAAGTTGGATATTTCCTGCATGGTTCTTCCATAGATAATGACAATAAATTCACTCTTACCACTCATCAGATACATGGTATCGACTTCCGGGTAGCGATAGATGTTTTTGGCAACGCGATCGTAGCCGAAATCACGCTCCGGCGTAACGTCCACCTCAATCAGTGCCATGACCTTATCCTTATTGGTCTTTTCCCAGTTGATAATTGTATGGTAGCCACAAATGACCTTTTTCTTTTCCAGATCACTCATAGTGTGGATGACACTTTCCTCATCCTCCAGCAATACATCCGCCAAATCTCTGGTGGAGTATCTTGCGTTTGTTTCCAGCAATGACAGCAATAATTCTTTTTTCATCCTTTATCACCTCGCATAATACTTATATTTTAAACCGAGATGCCTATGAAGTAAACAAAAAGGTGAAAAGTTGATGTATTACGAATCTTATCACAAATTCAAAGGATGTTTGCATAGAGGCAGTAGTTATATTGATGCGTTTTTTCAGGAATGTAAAGCTTATAGCTGTACAAATTCTGATATAATAAAAAAATAACGGGCAAACATATGATTGAATTGAAGGGAGGGCAGGCAATGTGGTACATGATAGATTATGAGAATGTGCATGAAGAAGGACTATATGGTATAGAAATGCTCAAGAAGGATGATAGGATATTCGTGTTTTATAATATGGGTGATAAAGAAAATGTTGAAAACGGTAAATTAAGGGAAGCAGCTGAAAAAGGCATTTCCTTTCAAAATATCGTCTTGTATAAAAGGGGGAAGAATGCGCTGGATTTTTATATCTCTTCAAAAATAGGAGAGATATGCGGACAGGGGATACATCAGGATATCGCAGTTATAAGCGGGGATAAAGGCTTTCAGGCACTGTGTGAATACTGGATGTATGTAGCGGATATCAGAAAAAGGATAATCCTGAGGAATACCATCTATCACGCTCTCTTTGATTTTGAATTCGATCAGCTCGGCTGCCATGATTCCTGTTCAGATTTCAAAGCTATCTATCTTCACTGTATAAAACAGTATGGTAGAAAAATGGGCTGTGAGCTTTACTGGCATTTAAAAAAATATATGGAAATACGGAGAAATTATGTAAATGTTACAAGCATGCAAGACCAACGGAAATATTATGTTGTCTTAAGAGGATATAAGCCTGGTATATACGATACCGTCAATGACTATGAACGTAATATAATAGGGTACTCCAATGCTTTTGGCAGGGTGTTTTCTTCCTATGCACGGGCGGAGGAATTTTTTCTCGATTACTTGGCAGACAGCTGTTTAGCAGCTTCCACAGCATCCATAAATGAGCTTTGGAATGATTTTTGTTATCGTGTGAATCAAAGTCTGCAGTATGAGAACAAAACAATCATGAAGGGAAGTCTTGCGGGGTATGTATGTGGAGGGGTTCATGCGGATACCCGCAGGTTTTATGCATTTTGGATAATTGCTTCAAAGGATGGTATCGTGATGAAAATGAAAAATATAATACATGAAAATGAAAAAATGAAGAAGATAGGCGCTGTCGGGGGAGAACTTCTTGCAGGTAAGGCGGTTTTAGCATATGCTTTAAAATATGAATATCAGGAAATTAAAATGTATTGCAGTCATATAAAAGTGGCAGATTGGACAGAACGGGATGTGCATACAGATAAGCTGCCGTATCGTCTGCACGCAGTCATAGGAAAAGCTAAAGAGGGGCTGAAGGTTACCGCATTACATTTTCAATAGGAAAATTGGAATTTATGAAATGTTATGCGGATGCTGATCGTTTTACACATGAAGGAGAAAACTTATGGATGAAAGGGAACAGCTGTGCGGGGATCTGGATGAACTGCTGGAGGTTTATGGCGATATGGTGTATCGGGTTGCCCTGCAGAATATGGGGAATATTGCAGATGCGCAGGATGTTGCACAGGACGTTTTTCTGCATATTCTGAAGAAGAAGCCGCAGTTTACATCAACAACCCATGAAAAGGCATGGATACTACGGGTTACGGTTAACATTTGCAAGGATTACTGGAAATACCAGCGGCTTCGCAAAACGGTGGAGCTGCAGGAAAATCTGGCCAAAGTGAAAGAGAATACAGATTTCGGTTTGCTGTATGAGGTCATGCAGCTGCCTGTAAAGTATCGCAATGTTATTTATTTGTTTTATTATGAGGAGCTGAGCGTCGCTATGATTGCGGATATACTGCAAAGGAAAGAGGCGACGATTCTGACATGGCTGCATCGGGCAAGAAAGCAGCTGAAAAACAGACTGGAAGAGGGTGACAAGCAATGAGAAAATATCGCGAGGAGCTGGATCAGATACATATGAGCGAGGAACTGAAGCAAAGGATACGTCATGCAGCAGCAAAGCAGGAACATCCACAGCGCCGTCAGAAACAGCAGCTGCGCTTCATCTATGGCTGTACAGCCCTGTGTGTCGTTATTGTTATCTGCTTCAATGTATATGATAGGAATGCACTATCACAGCAGCCGGAAAACGCCGCGCAGATTGCGAACAGCATAGAAAAAAATAAAGCAGCGGATGAAGCTGTACCGGGTACGGTGCAGGAACAGGCAAAGGAAAGTAAAACCGGATCAGCACAGGATCGTGTGATACCAAAGGAAACCTATGAGCCGCAGACAAAGACGTATATGATAGGAGGTATGGGGGTTACGGATAAGGCTTTCATACAAAAGAAAAAAATAAAAGAAATGCCGTATGAGAAGGATCGCCTGGATATACAAAGCACCCTACCTGTTTTCAGAAAACAGTATGGTAATGGAGCGAATTTGGACTCTATCCCGGAAAAAGAAATGCAGAAGCATAAAAAGAAAGCGGAAGAGCTGTTTCAGACAATAAAGAAAAAAACATCGAAAATACTTAACATCACAGATATTATGGCAGATGGAAACGGGGAATTGCGCCTGATTTTGCATACAGATAAGAAGGAAGGTACAAGAACACAGCAGCAAAAGATTGCAGAAGAGCTGATAAAGACATATCCTGAGCTGTTCTCCTTTCAAAGAGGAGATATTCAAACGAGCTGTAATATCAGTATGGGAAATGGAACAATGATTTGCGAAACGGAAATCTTTCAGGCAGAGGATGATGATAAAAAGAGCCTGCTGTATCAGGTAAAAGAGGGTGCCACACTAACAAATGCGGGAGATGGTGTATATTATCTGAGTTTTCCATATGATAAAAATTTGGAGCAGCTGCAGGATTTTACTATCATGAGCAGGAAAGAGGCAGAACAGGTAATGCGTCAGGGAGGGTTTTACAGCACGCTGGAGCCTTCTGAATTTTCTATTGGTGAACTTGAATTTTTACATGTGGAGCTGTCCTATGGCGGAAGAAAGGAAGGATATGTCTCTTATCTGCCATATGTTATACCGGTGTATCGCTTTTATACATGGGATGCAGGAACATCAAAGACGGTTTTATTGGAAGTACCGGCCCTATATCCACAGGATTTACGTACGTTAGAGGACAATCACTGGTATTTTAAGGTTTGATAATATAAAAAGCAGACTGGTTTGGAATACACAGAGATAAGGAACAGGACTGCATGAAAAGGGATACGAAAACAAAGCATGGGGAAGGAAGCTGAAGGAAAGAATAGCGTGAAAGAAACTCTGATAAAATAAACAATTTAAAATAATTTACATGTGATATTTGTATCCGAATAAGAAAGCGGAGAAATGGAGTCATATATGAAATAAATTGGAATACTGTGTGCCGGTGATACAGAGCTGGCGGCATTTTTACCATATGTAAAGGAGACTGAAGTAATCGAGAAAGCGATGCTCGTCTTTCATTGCGGAAACATTGATCGTGTGGAAGTGGTCCTTTTATACAGCGGTGTCTGTAAGGTGAATGCGGCAATTGCGGCACAGCTGCTGATTGACTGCTTTGCAGTGGACTGTATCATTAACGCAGGTACTGCAGGGGGCATACAGGAACAAGTGCAGCTTTTTGATACCGTGATTTCCGAGAGAATCGCCTATCATGATGTGGCGGATGATATTCTGACAGAGTTTCATCCCTGGATGGACAGTGTGTATTTTTATGCAGATGAAAACCTACTGCAGTCTGCGAAAGCCTACAGCAATACAACAAAGCGGGTGATTTTATTTGGAACAATGGTAAGCGGTGAGCAGTTTGTGACAGAGGAAAACAGAGAACAGATTTTGACTGGTTTTACCCCGTTATGCACCGATATGGAAACAGCAGCTGTTGCCCATGTCTGTTATGTGAACAAGCTTCCCTTTCTGGCCATACGCACGATAACCGATACGGCGGAGCACAAAGGAATCGGGGAATTTGAGAAAAACTGTGCTGCGGCCTCCGCGATATCGGCAGAAATCGTTTGCGCTCTGCTTCCCAGCTTTTGCGGGCAATTACATAATTAGAATGGACGGATATCCGTCTTTTTCTTTTCAGGCGGTATGCACATGATTGGCAGAAAAGTATTTCTTATGTGCTTTACAGTCTGTTTTCTTATGGAATCCGAAGGTCCCTTCCTGTTTACATATACCTTGCCATTTGTAAGCATATGCAAAATATAGGCAGTAATCCACCTGTTCTGGATGGATTGCGGAAGAAATATGAGAAGAAAACGACCAATTATGGAAAAATATGTTGAAAAATTCTCAAAAGGTTGTAAAATTAAATTAGGAATCCCCTTACATTTTTAAGAAATAGGAATAATTCGGCAGATAAACATCATATACTGGTTATGAAGGTGAATCTGTATCCATATAGACATACATAGTTCATTTTATCTTCAAATGTAAAATACGACAGGGAAAGGAGGAGAGAACTATGGCTATTTATGATATTTTATGCGAAGTAAAAGACGTAAGAGAAGCAGATACCGGTATCTGTGAATTCAATGGTTTCCTAGAAGATTATCTTTCCATCATAGAAACAGCAGAAGGAAAAGAGGACGACTACACTATCCTTTCGCAGCTCTTTGAAAAGGATCATAATCTGAAAATTTGCGCAAATCTGAGGCTGAACATCAACAAGGATGCGATCGCCAATCAGATTATACGCTACAAGGATTCATTTAAACTGCCGAAGGGAACAATCAAATGTCCGTATGTTGTATATGGAAGCTTTGATGAACACCAGAAGGCGATTATTCTTACATTGGGAGATAAAGAGGAATATGTGATGGCAAAGGCGCTGTATTATGTCATGAGCGAACCGGAGAATGAATATGAAGGAACGCGGAATGAGATTATCGCCTTAAGTGTAAACATGGAAAGTGTTGATACCCTGCTGGATACGGTGGAAAGCTTTTTCGAGAGAAACCGCAAGGCTGGTATTGTACAAAGAGAGCTTGATGCAAAGCTGTTCCTGAACTATGATGAAATGTATGAACTTGCTCAGAAGATCGCGAGCTACCAGCTGGTAAATCTGAGAGACATTCTTGCGAAATGCGATGATAAGGAAGAATGTATTAACAACATCATCGCAAACTGGTTCCTGCTGAAAAAATTCTCCTATGTGCAGTACATGATGGATAAGAACAATCTGAACAGGGTGCATGAAGGGAATGTCAAGAAGCAGCGTCAGGTGGCAAAGGAGAAATGTGATGCCATTGGCTTTGTTTCCTACAGCGAGCTTTGGAAGCTGGTAAAAGAACTGAGATAAGAAACCGAGAGGTTTCTTTCTTTTGCATGTCAAACATAAACAGGCGTATAATAGATATGATTGTGAGGTGACATTATGAAATATTGTTATGAATGCGGAGAGAAGCTGCATATGAAGGAGCTGGAGCATGAGGGAATGGTTCCCTTTTGTGAATCATGCCGTGCATATCGCTTTCCTATTTTCAGTACAGCGATTTCCATGGTGACACTGAATCCGAAGCGGGATAAAATTCTGATGATACAGCAGTATGGAAAGCCCAATAATATACTGGTCGCAGGCTATGTCAATAAGGAAGAGTGTGCAGAGGATGCCATGATCAGGGAGATGCAGGAGGAGATTGGAAGAAAGGTGCTGGAATACCGTTTTCTGCGCAGTGAGTATTTTCCGAAAACCAACACATTGATATTCAATTTTGCTGTGGTTATTGACAGTGAATGCCTGGAGAATGTAAGTACATGGGAAGTGGACCAAGCTGCCTGGTTTACCTTTGATGAGGCAAGGGCTTCGGTAAAGCCGGCTTCTCTGGCACAGCGCTTTCTGTTGAATTTCCTTTCGGTTTATGAACAGGATACAGAGCATTTCTTTTCCCATCATTGAATCGTATAAGAAGAGGAGGATAGCTCCTTCTTATATATATTGCTTTATCCCGTACAGCATTTCAGGAGATACGATAAAAAAGCAGAAATCAATGATGACTCCTGCTATTTTGGCTGTTATTGCTTTGGAATAATCTGCATGCGCCTGCACATGTAGGACCGTCAAAGCCGAAAATCTTCTCATTCATCTCCGTATGTTCCTCGGCCTTCTTATACTGGGAACCTATCGGCATAGAAAGGATAAAAGTACAGGTGACCACTGCTTCCATAGCTTCCTGTAAAAATACCGTCATGTTCTTCAAATAGCATTGAGCGAATTTTACACTCCTGTTTCATGCGGGAATCAAGCTTGAAATCCGAGTTTGCAGAGAGTTATTAAATTCTTTGCTCGTGCAGGATAGAAATCTCTGTGTCCATTTCTTCTTCAATATAACCGTATACCCTTTGGGTCACAGCATCAATTCTTCCAACAATCATTACAAGATATCAGACGGCGGCAGCATTAGACTTCCACATCAACGATGCGTTCCTCTATAAATTCCGGCAGAAAGCGCCCGTTTGTAATCTCTGCCATATCCGCATCCAGAGGCTCTTTGCACATCCAGAGATAGGTAACCTGTTCTCCGTAATCCTTATCTAAAACAGCAACCTCATTTTGCCGGAAATAGTGATCCAGCTTTCCGATCAGCTCATAGCTGAAGGTCATGGAATACACCAGGCGTTTTTGCTTCTGTGTAATGACGGCTTGATCCAGTGCATTGGATACACTTTTTGAGTAGGCACGAATCAGTCCTCCGGCTCCCAGCTTAATACCGCCAAAATAGCGGACGGTTACCGCAACGGTATCCTGCATCTGACGGTTTGCCAGACATTCCAGCATGGGGACACCGGCTGTCCCCTGCGGCTCCCCATCGTCATTGCTTCGCTGCAGCTCATTCTGTTCTCCGATGATAAAGGCATAGCAGTGATGCCTTGCGTTTGGATGAAGCTTTTTGATCTGCTGTATAAACTCCTTGGCATCCGCTTCGGAAAAGCTTTTATGCAGATAACAGAGAAATCTGCTTTTTTTGATTTCCAGCTCTGCCATGGTATCTTCTTTTAATCTGTACATACGATCACCTATGCTTATTATAACGGATAAAGGAGCGAAAGAAAAGCCGGTTTGAAGAAACAAACGTTTCCAGTCATTCCGGCTTTAATTCTATAAACTTTACCTCTCCCGGATCAAATTCCAGTGGTATATTCTGGAAGCTGTCCATCATGATATCATGAGTAAACGGGTCTTTTGTAGAAAAAATCTGTTGCAGGGAGGCCAGGGTAAACGGCAGCTCGCAGATCATGTTTTCCGTATGTATGTGCAACAGTACACTGTCATGCACGTTGGTATTGCATACAACAAGCAATGCCCTGTCTTCCATTATGTATGTAAATCCAATACCGTAATCTCTTGGAGAGTCAAACCATACGGGAATACAGGCATTCGGATCCGTAACAGCTTCTTCATAGGCTTTCCGGATAGCGCTTGTCTTCTCAAGCAAGGCAGGAAGCACCGGAAGATTCGGATTGCGGTAATCAAACCAATATTCATCCAGATATGCCTGTCTGCGATGCCGGGGATCTTCTTTAGGCAATGCGTTCAGATATTTGGAATCGCCGTATTCACTCAGCTGCATCGGCTGCACCTCAAAGGACTCCACACCATTCATCATAAACGGAATTCCATTTGGCAGAAACTGATTCATCACCGTCAGCATAATCGCAGCGGTATTACCCTCCACACTGGCGATACGGCGGGAATCATAGGACTCACAGGCCGCAAACATCAAACAGGCATTTCCCTTCAGCCGATAGCTGAAGCTGTGAAATTTAAAATTCCATACATCACTTTCTTCATAGGCTCCGCTGCCGGATATGGCATCATAGCCTTTACTCAGCCATAACGGACTGTTGTCACTCACCGTATCCTCGGCAATCATGACAAAGGATTTCCTCTGCTTTCTTGCTGCTTTGGCCATAGCCCTTTGCAGCTTTTCCGGAAGCAGATACGGCTTTTCCAGAAAGATGCCGTCTATACCAAGCTCCTGCTGATACCAGCAGATATTTTCACACAGGTAATCCCACAGCGCTGTCATCGGCTTTCTCGCCGGATGGAGGTCATAGCGGATGATATCCTGCATCAGGTATGGCTTGGCCTGTGCTCTGATATCCCTGGGGACCTGAGCGTGAATATCCTCATACATGCGCCATATGGTCGTATCCTGCTCGGCAGGGATAGCGGCATTGATCTGATCCACCATGGATGGGGCAATTGTTGTATGCAGGTCCAGCTCGATTTCTCTTAAGCTTTCAAACTCATGCAAACCGTCGGGAGCCTCCTGAAATAGGGCAATATGCTGCTGCACATCCTCACTTCGGTAAAAATCCTTCAGGGCATAGGTGAAGGGAAGGGTATTCTGGGGCAGTGCATTGCAGCGCGGCGGGTGATAAGCGTTTTGCTGATTGCTGTCAAACCAGAAAAACCATTCCGGATGTTCCTTATAATAGCTGTTCTCTCTTGCCAGCTTGCCGGGACAGTATTCCAGAATCACACGGAATCCCAGCAGGTGACAGGCCTCCAGAAAGGCAGCGCATTGTTCTTTGGCATCCAGCTTTTTGACCAGCTTGTCCTGCAGCAGCGGATCAATGCTGCGAAAGTCTGTGACGGCCTCCTTGACCGGATAATCATGCGCATTCTGCGTTTTGCAAAGCGGAAAAATCTGATGCAGCAGCAGAGTGTTGACGCCCATGCGCTTCAACAGAGGAAGCAGCAGGATGCTTTTCAGAAAGGTTCCGTTATCGTTGAGATGGTAAAGATTGTCACTCACCAGACGGTCGTCGCGATCATGATCCCAGGCGGTTGCTGTGCGAACCATGAGAGAATACACACTGGCATGCTTTAGCCAGTCTCTTTTATCAGAGGGTTTCTCTTTCGTAAGCTGCGGCTGTTTCCAGTTTCCATCCGCATCCTTCAGGATATTGCGCAGGGTGAAAAGATAAAATTCATACGGATGTACAAGCAGCTCTCTGCTGCGAATGCTCTTGGCCGGACGGTATCCATACAGATTCCAGGACTGTGGAATTGCATAATTGTAAATTTCCTTTGCATGGCTTCTGCACTGCTTTTCCAGCTCCTCATATAAGCGTTTTAAATAATTCATGTGAAAACCCCCTTATACGTATAGTATTCTATACGTGGCGAAAAATGTCAATCGTTAATTGAGAAAAGAAAGCGATTTCGACACTTTTTTCAGTGTATTATTTTTATACTTGCATCACGAGGAGGATGCATATGAAGAAGCTTTTATTGTGCATACCGGTGCTGCTGATGCAGGGCTGCAGTGGCGCTGCTTCACAGCCTGCGGATATCCATATGAAGGAGGACCGCTATGAAATTGAACAGGGAGCGCAGCTGGATATTTATCTGCCGGATGAGGGCTTGTCCTGTGCTCTGGAAGCACTCTGGAATAAGACCTATCCCGCATATCGCAATGCACTGCATTTTTCACAGGAGGATAAATCCCTGCAAACTCATGATCTGGTGTGGGGCAAGGATACGGATGCATGGAATGAAACAGCCCATGCTTATCCGCTTACCGGTATTAAGCAGCATCTGGAATATCCCTGGCCCGCCCAGCTTGAGCGAACAGCTATAAAGGACAGCTTCTTTCCTGTGAGCGGAAAAGGACTGGTCTTTGTTTATAATACATATACCGCGAAGCAGCGGGGACTGACAGCGGGTGATTTTGATGATTTCAAAAGCCTTGCAGGAAAAAAGGATGTATATTATCAGAATCGCACGCTTGCTTATACCATACCGTTTTTCTTTGACCGTGAGGATGAGGAGGATGCGGCAGTATCGATGAAAACCGTTGTACAATCGTCGTTATTTAAAGAACGGCTGCACCGATACCGCAGCTTCCATACGGCTTTGGATCTGCATGATGATACACTGGATGATGAAGCCTTTTATGAGGACGGACGCTATGTGAGTGGCCTCATTATGAACGATACAAACTTTGACAGCTCAACGGCATATGCAGATATGCATCTCCAGTTTACGGCGATGCCGTCCTATGACGATACATCCCTTCGTCCCATGCTGGATGTATACGGCTTTACGGCCAGTCAGAAGACACGCTATCCCAATGCTGTCTTTGCCTTTTTACAGCTGGTACGCTCACAGGAGGGCATAAACACCTTGCTGGAGAATAATCTGCGTCCGCTGGTACAGCGAGAGGATGTGGAAAAGCTTGGAATCTATGATGCCTATGTGAAGCAGATTTTGTGTGCAATGAACGATTCGCAGCTGCGAAATACTTCTTATATAAAGGAAAAATCGTCGATTACATTGCTGGATCTGTACAAGAACAGTAATCTGCTTTCCCTGCTTCAAAACAGCCTGTATACAAAAGAAAATGACTCTCACGTACAGAAAGCCATTCATCAGGATATTACACACTGGATACTGACACAGTAATCAGTGTGTTTTTTTGTTTGCTTTGCGGATATACAGAAGCAGGATCAGCGGCAAAACGGCAGGAATCAGACTGTAGATACCGGCTGTGGTATCGTGCAGAAAGAAATAGACACAGCATACCACAGAAAACAAAATCCCCCAGATACAGCTGATTTGAAGGGTGGCATAGGTATCCTTTGTATGAACAAACAGGAAGGATTTTTTATAGTGCTCGCGATACTCCGCACTGCTTGTATATTTATGATAATGCGATACGGTATACCCCACAGCCACGATGACTAAAACCATGACGGAATTAAGGTGGTAATATACACTGATGATATATAGCGGCAGATACCACAACAGCTCCAGCCAGGATAATGAACGTTTCATAACATACCTCCGGATTACCCGATTATTATAACACAGTTCCAGCAGGGTATCTATGCTCAGACAGCATCTTGCAGATACACTGATGGGAGTCATTCCACTGAGACCTTTCATTGTGCAAAGCGTATTATCGGATGTACTGTTTTCACAAGTAATTTATTTATGATAATGCTTAATAGAGTTTTGTGATGCATGTATTCAAATAGAATCAGCGTTGTTGTATCTAAGCTGTGCTGCCTATACGAAGGGATATTGACCGGATGCCACGAACAGCTGAAAAAAACGGGTCATGCTTCGATCCGCTTTTCTCATTTAGATTCTACAAACTGCGCAATGCGTCAACCAGCTCGGTTTTCTCTGTGGCTTTTGCATCCTTTTCCTTGATGACGCGAGCCGGGCATCCTGCGACCACACTGTTGGCAGGAACATCCTCAATGACCACAGCACCTGCCGCAACCACGGCATTTTTTCCAATATGCACTCCCTCGATCACTACGGCATTCGCACCGATCAATACATCATCCTCCACAATGACAGGAGTTGCACTTGCCGGTTCGATAACCCCCGCAAGAACGGCTCCTGCACCGATGTGACAATGCTTTCCAACGGTCGCTCTGCCGCCCAGAACAGCGCCCATATCAATCATGGTACCTTCTCCGATGATAGCGCCGATATTGATAATAGCACCCATCATGATAACGGCATTGTCACCGATTTCCACCTGATCTCGAATGACTGCCCCTGGCTCGATCCGTGCATTGATATATTTTTTATCCAGCAGCGGCACAGCGGAATTGCGGCAGTCGTTTTCCACAACCATATCCTCAATGCTTTCCGCATTCTCCTTCAGGATTGGCTCAATGACCTTCCAGTCACCGAATATGACCCTGCTGTCGATCCCGAATACCTTACAGTCCGGAAAAGCAACCGGCTTTTTTTCCTTCAGATACACCTTTACCGGTGTCTTTTTTTCTGCGTTTTGTATAAATGCGATAATTTCCTTTGCGTCCATGGCTCCTCCTTATGCGAACAGAATATCCTTCATGGTATACATACCCGGCTTCTGTGTAACGGCAAAGCGTGCAGCGCGCAATGCCCCATTCACAAAAATTTTACGGCTGTTGGCAGTGTGCTTGATTTCGAAGATTTCATCATCTCCGAAAAAGTAAACATCATGCTCCCCTGCAACTGTGCCGCCGCGCACGGCGTGTATACCGATTTCCTTCTGTCGTTTCCCTACAAAACCGTTCCTTCCGTGTACCTCCCGGTATGTATGCTCCCTGTTCATGGCAGCTACCAGCATTTTGGCGGTACCGCTTGGCGCGTCCTGCTTCTGGTTATGGTGCTTTTCCACAACCTCCATATCAAAGCTTTCCTCCAGCATCGGTGTAATCATTTGCAGAACCTCCTGAAAAACTGCGATTCCAAGAGAGAAATTTGCCTGAAATACAACCGGTGCCACACTGCTCAGCTCTTCCACCTGGCGCTTCTGAATATCATTATGCCCGGTGGTGCCGCAGATATAGGCACATGCATGCTCCAGTACAAACGGCTTGATCCAGGTCAGATTGTCCGGATGAGAAAAGTCAATGATGATATTCACATGCTCCTGCAGGGTGGATACATCCGGATGATTGGTACCGTCGGCAATCATAACGACCTTCATATCGTCGCTCTGCTCAATGGTTTCCACAATCATTTTACCCATTTTCCCATAGCCTGCAACAAGTACATTTAACATAGACCGGCCTCTTTCATTTCATGTAACAGTGCTTTGCGGTGTGTTTCCTCCATTTCACATAACGGAAGACGGTATCCGCCGACAGCCTTGCCCATCATGTTCAGGGCTTCCTTGACAGGGATTGGATTGACCTCGATAAACAGGGCATGAATCAGATCAAGATAGTGTAACTGTGTCGCTAGCGCCGCCTCTGTATTCCCGTTCAGGTAATTGTGCACCATTTCATGTACTTCCTTCGGCATGATATTTGCCCATACGGAAATGACGCCGCTGCCACCAAGCGATAACAGAGGAATGACCATATCATCATTTCCACTAAACATAACGAAATCATCACTCAGATACCGTGCAATGCCTGCGGCATACGCGATGTTTCCGCTTGCTTCCTTGATACCGCAGATGTTAGGGTGTTTGCTTAACACTTTGACTGCTTCCTCGCTGATACTGCATCCGGTTCTGCCCGGCACATTATAGAGAATGATCGGTTTGTCCACAGCATCCGCCACGGCAGTAAAATGGGCAATCATCCCCTGTGCATTTGCCTTGTTGTAGTAGGGAGAAATCACAAGCAGTGCATCGGCTCCCATAGCGGCATATTTCTTGCTCTTATCGACGGCAGTTTCCGTACAGTTGGAGCCGCTGCCGACAATTACAGGGATTCTTCCTTTGATTGTCTGCAGGGTGCATTCCACGACCGCATCATCCTCTTCGTGCGTCATGGTGCTGGATTCACCGGTTGTACCCAGAACCAGAATACCATCCGTTCCGTTTTCCACATGCCATTCCAGAATTTCCTTCAGCTTATCAAAATTCACACTTCCATCCTCATGAAACGGAGTTACCAGAGCGACAATACTTCCTTTAACATTAAACATATGCAACTTCTCCTTTCAGGATCCTTTCGGCAGGACCAAACATGTGGACGTGCTGCTGATCATCGATATCAATATGCAGCTCTCCACGCTTTAATATAATTTTCAGATTTGCGGCACAGCCCTTTTTCTCGTGGGCGATGCGTGCTGCGGCACAGGCACCGGTTCCACATGCCAGCGTCATACCGACACCCCGCTCATACGTTACCATCTGCAGGGTATGCGCATCCACGATTTGCACAAAGTTGACATTTGTCTGTTCTCTGTACAGGGTATGGTGACAGATTGCATGCCCGATCTCATTATAATCAAAGGCAAAGGCATCGGATACAAACACAACAGTATGCACGGTGGACATAAAGAAGCTGTAGACCGTTACGCTTTTATCACCGACAGGCAGCTCATATCCCATGACAGGCTCCTTCAGCGCGTCCACCTGAATGCTTTTGGGTTCGTCATCCCAGGTCCCCATATCAATACGGACCTGAAACGGATCCAGAGACACCCGTGTCACATGCTTGACCCCCGCCAGTGTTTCCACATCATATTCCTCTGCGGTTTCAATTCCCTCATCATAACAGTATTTCGCAAAGCAGCGAATTCCGTTTCCGCACATTGGTGCGCGGGAGCCGTCCGCATTGTAGAATACCATCTCCAGCGGCTTCTGCTTCACCAGAATGCAGCCGTCTGCACCGATTCCCGTATGCCGGTCACAGACATGTTTGACAAAATCTTCAATATTCTTATGCTTTAACAGCTCCCAGTCGGTAATGATAAAATCATTTCCACAGCCGTGATATTTGGTTACCGGAATCATAGGTCAAAGGCCTTTCCAAGCACCTCAACTGCCTTCAGCTTATCCTTTTCCTCGATCGTCAGGGAGATGGAAATCTCACTGGAGGTGATCTGGTAATAGCGGATATTGTGATCGCTGAGTGTCGTCAGAACCTTTGCGGCAATACCACTGTGTGTGGAGATACCGACGCCGACAATCGACAGCTTCACAAACCCAAGCAGACGGGAGATCGGGTAGCGGGAATGCAGCTTATCAATATTTTTCAGTATCACATCCGACTGCTGTTTATTACAGTAAAAGGCAAAATTGACCTTGCCGTCATGGGTTAGCTGCTGGGATATGGTATCCAGATTGATATCCAGCTGTGATATCATCGCAAACAGCGAGTTCAGAAATTTTCCGTCATTGGGCAGATCGTTTACCCTCATAATTGCATAATCTTCCTTGATGCTGATTCCTGTAATCGGCATATCTTCGAGATGCTTCGTTTTTTCCATAATATACGTTCCTTTGTCTAAATTCTCTTCCAGTGCCCTTCCCAGATACAGACGGACACCGTACTTGCTGGCAAGCTCGACGCTTCTTGTTTCCAGTACCCCGGCACCGAGACACGCCATCTGCATCATTTCATTATATGTGATTTCGTGCAAACGTTTCGCATGCGGGTACATTCTGGGGTCAATGGTATACACGCCGTTGACATCGGTAAAGATATGGCACTCCCAGCCCAGCTTGGCCGCAAGTGCAACGGCGGTGGTATCGCTTCCTCCGCGCCCCAGTGTCGTGATGTCACCGACCTCGTTCGCTCCCTGAAAGCCCGCAACCACGACAACCTTGTCATCCTCCAGATGCTGCTTCAGCCGCGTAATGTCAATATCCATGATGCGGGCATGGGAATGGTGATCGCTTGTTATGAAACCGCACTGGTATCCGGTCAGGGATACCGCCGGTACGCCCAGCGCATCAATGGCCATTGCAAGCAGGGTGATGGTTCTCTGCTCACCGGTGGAAAGCAGGGAATCCAGCTCCCGCTCATTGACATGTTCACCAATTTCCTTTGCCATGGCAATCAGCTTGTTGGTTGTCTTTCCCATGGCACTTGCCACAATGACCACCTGATCCCCCTGTGCCTTCAGCTTCGCCGCATGTGCTGCGACTGCTTTAATCTGTGCAATCGTACCGACGCTTGTTCCTCCATACTTCTCTACAACATTCATACCTTGATTTCCTCATCACATTCCAGCTTGCACATATCCTCATATGTTTCACGTTTTACCACAAAGCGCACCTTACCATCCTTTACAAACACAACAGCAGGTCTGCCCAGACGGTTGTAATTGCTTGCCATACTGTAGCCGTAGGCACCGGTTGTATACAAGATTAACAGATCGTTTGTCTGTGCGCGCGGCAGCCGGACGTTTTCCACCAGAATATCTCCGGACTCACAGCATTTTCCGGCAACGGTCACCGTTTCACTTTTTTCCTCGTCCATACGGTTCGCAATATCACATGCATAGGCTGCCTGATACAATGCCGGACGGATATTGTCCGACATACCGCCATCCACAAAAATATACTTTTTGTTTTCCGTCTGCTTCTGATACCCGATGCGGTACAAGGTGGAGCCTGCCTCCGCAACAATGCTTCGTCCCGGTTCAATCATCAGTTTTTCCAACGGCAGCTGATAACGGTCACGCTCCCATTTGCAGGTATCCAGAATTGTCTGGCACACTTCCTGAAGCGGAATCGGGTGATCCTCACTCGTATAGTAAGCCGCAAAGCCGCCTCCCAGATTTAATGCTTTCGTGGTGATGCCGTATGCCTTTTGCATATCGTCCACGAATTTCATCAGTGTCTGAATTTCCGCCACATAGGCATCCTTATCAAAAATCTGAGATCCGATATGGGAGTGGAAGCCTTCAAAGGCAATATTGGGAATACTCGTCAGTGTCTGAATCATATCGCGGATATCCTCCATACGACTGATGGAGATACCGAACTTGCTGTCCAGATGTGCCGTTACAATATATTTATGGGTATGTGCCTCAACGCCCGGATTCACGCGAATCAGTGTACGAACGGTGGTGCCGACACGCTGTGCCGCTTTTACCAGCAGCTCGCATTCCATGGCATTATCGACAACGATGCACCCGACGCCAGCTTCCAGTGCCATAATCAGCTCATCCCATGTTTTATTATTGCCGTGAAAGTAGATCTTTTCCATTGGGAAGCCGGACTGCATGGCGGTATATAACTCACCGCCGCTGACAACATCCAGACACAGACCGTGGATTGCCGCCATCTGAACGATTGCCTTACAGGAGAACGCCTTGGATGCATACAGAACCTCGGTATCAAAATTCTCACTTTGAAACAGCTCGTGAAACTGGCTCATTTTCTGTGTGATTTTGTTCTCATCATACACATATAGCGGAGTACCGCAGGCATTCGCCAGCTGTTCTACGGAAACTCCGGATATTTCCAACACTTTTTTACTCATTTCCATCACCTCATTAAAAAATGCCAGCAGGGGACGCGTACCCTTACTGACATTGTAGTTCACCTTATGACAATAATGATAGCACATCTACTGATGGTAGACAGTCTTATGGATCTTCTCCATAAGCCCACCACAACCCTATGCCTAAGGCTGCAGTTCGGCGGAATTGCTGAAACCAGCTGTCAGGTGTCTGCCGACTCCAGCTGATGTAGTCGCTCCCGCGCCTCTATCTATTTTTCTGTATCATATCACTATTCAAGGTAAATTACAACCGTTTTATGAAAATTAAATGTATAAATTTCATAAAATGAAAATATTTACATGAGGGATGGTTTCCTATATAATAAACATAACATAGAGCAGGGAGGATGAAGGATATGTTAGAGAGAATACAGAAATATCGCAGGGACCTGCATCAGATACCGGAGCTGGAGCTGGAGCTGCCGAAAACACAACGCTATCTGCAAGAGGCGCTCAGGGATCTTCCCTGTTCGTTAAGCTCACCGATTCCAAGCAGTGTTGTGGCTTTTTTTGACGCAGGAAGAAAGGAAAGCATCGCCTTTCGCAGTGATATGGATGCATTACCGGTAACAGAAGCTACCGGCAGAGCGTTTGCTTCCAGACACACAGGATGCATGCACGCCTGCGGACATGACGGTCACATGGCAATGCTGCTGGAGTTCGCACACCAGCTGTCTGCGTATTATAAAGAGCTTCCACACAACGTGGTATTGATTTTTCAGCCGGGAGAGGAAACACCGGGCGGAGCGGAGCCGATGTGCAAAAGCGGTATCTTTGAACAGTATCATATCAAACGGATTTTCGGTTTTCATGTATGGCCAATGCTGGACAAGGGTGTGATTGCCACACGCAGAAACGAATTTATGGCACGCTCCAGTGAGGTGAATATCGATATTACCGGAAAAAGCGCACATGCGGCAAAGTATCAGGAAGGTATTGATGCGATGGAGATTGCGGCGCGCTATCTGCTGGATGTATATACGATGGAACAGGAGGAGCTGTCAGCGGAAACCTATCGTTTACTGCGCTTTGGTTTACTGAAGAGCGGTACGGTTCGCAATGTTGTTTCGAATGCTGCCCGTATGGAAGGAACCCTTCGTGCCTTTCAGGATGAAACCTATCAGTATATGAAAAAGCGTATGCTGGAGCTGGCGAAGCCGTATGAAGAACAGGGGGCAGTGTTCTCTTTTGATATCAATACCGGCTATCCTGCAGTCATGAATGACGCTGCCCTTGTGGATCAGGTGCTGAAGCTGGATCCGAATATCGTGCTGCTGGAGAAGCCTGAAATGATTTCCGAGGATTTTGCCCATTATCAGCGAAGGGTGCCGGGTGTGTTTTTCTTTCTTGGAACAGGTACCGGGATTGCCCTGCATGCTCACAATTTTGACTTCGATGAAGAGGTACTGGAAGCAGGGGTTAAAGAATACTGTAAGCTGAGCAGGATGGAATAAAGCGGATACAGCTATCAGGTATTCCTACAGCATAGAAGGAAAGAGGTATTGTAGCTGTGATTGAAAACTGTTAACGATTTTCTTTCATCAGCAAACAGAGGAAGCAGCTGTAAAGGTGATAAAGAGCACTGTGTCAGTTAAAATCTACGTATTTCAGAGAATGGCTTTATCCTCATAATACGTCAGATATCCTTTATTTCAGATATATAGAGTGAACATCGGATACGTAAAAAGGAAGCTCCGCATCTATAAACAATAGAATGAGGAACTTCTTTTCTTTATGAAGCTATAAAACAAGGAAAACTGATTTTCCGTTATTCAGCGGATGGCTATCGAACGCTCCAGATTAAATGCTCGACTTTTTTACTGTTTACAACCTCATAATCGCTTTTATGACCCTGCGGTCCATAGCTGTAAGTAACACGCTCGCCACATGTTGTTTCATCCCGCAGCCAGTCTTTGCAGGAGGAGTGAATCTGTTTTACTCCTGTATAGGCTATGAGCTCCTTTGCATTCATGGCATCTATACCGCATCCGGCGAGTATTTCGATTCGATCGCCATAACGCTCCTGTAATTGCCGTATGATTTCCTTTCCCTCAAATGCCGTGGGGTAAGTACCGCTCGTAAGCACGCGGTCTACTCCCATATTGATCAGGGTTTCTATTGCTTTGAATGGATCTTTCACATAGTCGAAAGCGCGATGGAATACCACTTGCTTATGGTTCACTTTTGCCAGTGCAGTAATATGCCCACTCTGCTCTGTATCAATATTCCCGTATGCGTCCAGGCAGCCGAATACGATTCCATCGGCACCGTTCTTGATCATATCTCTTGTTTCCTCTACCATAACGTCATAATCCTGTGAAAGATAATGAAATCCAGCACCGCGGGGACGTATCATTGTCATGACGCTTAGCTTCGTATGTTCCTTTATTAAGCGCAGTGTTGCCACACTCGGTGTTAAGCCGCCCATATGCAATGCACTGTTTAATTCAATGCGCTTTGCACCTCCGGCTTCTGCCTGTCGGGCATCATAGTAACTACCGCAGCAGATTTCAATTTGAGTATTCATATAGGTATCCTCCTGTAGCTGATTTTGACTCTAAGGCATGCCGCCTTATTTTGCCAGCTTATACAAGCTTAATGCATATATTTTTGCATTCATGATAATATCCTTGATATCCATCCATTCATCAGGCTGGTGTCCGATTCCCTTTTGACCCGGGAAGCTTGGTCCGAATGGGACGATATTCGGCATCGCCTTTGCATAGGTTCCGCCTGTTGTTGTTACCGGTGTTCCATCCAGACCGCTTACCTGCTCATATGCACTTTGTAACGCTCTGACCATGAAACAGTCCTTTTCAAATCGGACAGGATCATAATTGTGAAGCAGCTGCAGTGTACAGCAGGAATCAAGCTTGGTACGTATTTGTTTCTGTATGTCTTGAATGCTGCAGCAGGCAGGATAACTGAGAGTAAATTGAAATACGACATCCTCCTGCTCTGTACGCAGCGCATACCCGCGCATTTGCATTTCTCCATATTCATCATCGTGATAATCAATGCCTAAACGATTACCGCTTGCTGCACTTTCCAGAAAATACGTGGTAACGAATGAAAAGAATTGCCGCAGATGCGCTTGATCAGCACGAATCTGCAGATTTGCACGACCTCTTTCTCCATATACAACAGGGTATTTACAATCCGGTGTCCATCCCATAACAGGCGGTTTTTCTTTTGAAAGATAATATGTCAAATCCTCAAAACCACTTTCTTCATCCGTACCAAACATGATGCGTACCTGTCTGGACAATGGTATATGCAATCGTTTCAAGGCATAGAGAGCATATAAACAACTCAAGACAGGTCCCTTATTATCAAGGATACCGCGGGAAAAGATACGCCCGTTTTCATCCGTGTAACCGCTGAAGGGAGGATGTGTCCAGCCTTCGCCTGTTTCAACGACATCCAAATGTCCCATGACACCGATATAGTCCTCACTTTCTCCATATTTGGCATATCCTACGTAATTATCCACATTTACAGTTTCGAAGCCGAGTTCTTCTGCTAGTTCCAGGGCTTTATCAAGTGCTTTTTTTACGCCTTTTCCAAAGGGAGCGTTCTTTTGCGGCTCACTCTTGACGCTAACTATTCGTACGACCTCTAAAATTCCCTGTATCATTTCCTCTGAGATTTTGTCAATCTCCGCCAGTATTTTATCTTCCATGCTATTTCTCAATCAATGGTGCCATGCGGGTACTCATATAATTCTCCAGCCATTCACTGCTGGCTTCTTCATGTACGCATTTTCCGTGTTCTCTTTTTGTCACATATACAATCGGCTTTTGTGTCTGCGTTGCGACCGCAAATGAAAATCCCTCGATGTTTGTGGCAACGCCCCATTCTCCTTTGCTGTTCATAGCGACGAGCGATATATCGCCCGCCTTGCCACGCCGTTTTGTAAGCTCCTGGTCGAGCTGTGAAACAGCGATATCACAAGCCTCCTGCGGGTGCTTTCCCTCCTTCATCAATCGAACGATTTCATAAGAGATACACCCCTTCATTAAATCCTCACCGAGTCCTGTAGCACTGGCACCGCCGGTCCTACTGTCCACATAAAAGCCGGATCCTGAAATCGGGGAATCGCCGACTCTGCCTTTTTTCTTCATAAATAAGCCGGAGGTTGAGGTGGCTGCCGTCATATCGCCGTGACTGTCAAGACAGACCATACCTACCGTGTCATGTCCGCTGTATGGCTTGATTTCCAACTCCTGCACATCCTTAACACGATTTTTATAATGAATCTTCGCACGGTCGCTCAACATATTTTTACGTTCAAAGCCCTCTTTGTGCGCAAATTTTTCCGCACCCTCACCGACCAGCAGATTGTTTACGTTTTCCTTGCTTAACCGGCGGGCAATACTGATAGGATTCGCAAAATCCTTAATCGCGGCAACTGCTCCGATATCAAAGGTTGTTCCATCCATATAGGCCGCATCCAGTTCCACTTCCATTTCCTCATTCGGCAGACCGCCGTAGCCCACCGATTTATAGTATGGAAAATCCTCTACCTCTTTAATTGCCGTCTCGATAGCATCACCGCTGATACCATCATTTTCCAATATTCGGGCAGCTTTTTCGATTCCTTCCGCTGCCATTCTCCAGGTTGCTATAATACCCCACATATTCATTCTCTCCTTTCGCATTCATCAGCTATCATATTCTCCTTCATTATAATACCATTTCAGCATATCGTTTCTAAGATCATTTCCTAAAGCCTAGGAAGTATGTGTATACACCAAAAGGGATATCAAGCAAGGGACGGTTCAAAAAAACAGTAGGTGCAGTATATGAATCTGCTTGCATTTTGTGTGTAAGCAGAGATATTTCTGTACGATGCTTTCGGAAATCTCATGAATCTGAGAGGATTTCTTGTTGAAAGCTGATCATATCCGCATAGCCTTGATGAATTACGCATACCGTTCCTTGTAATTGCCCAGCAGCTTCATCCTCCGTACTACACAGAGTGGGAACGAAGGACGGATGAGTTTTTTATTCGATAAAGCCAAAAATATGCTCCGGATGCTTTTCCATTTCATCAAGAATCATCATATCATCATTTGCAATATGACCAACGAGATTACGCTCACTGTCATTTTCTATATCTGTTAACAGAATTTCAATTTCACCGCGATAATGCTTTAGATTGTCATTTACAACTACGACATCTCCGCGATGGAACATTCTCTGTTCACTCATCCGTTCCGGTATTGCTTCTTCTTTGAAAAAGAAACGCGGAAGAGAGCTGCGGATATAGTAGTCGCTGGCATCCTGCCGCCCGGTATGCGGATAGTCAAACAGTGCTTTCTTTTCCGCCGCACAGATATCCTTTTCCAGTTCAATGCGGATTATCGTTTTTGATAGATCAACAGCGGCCATCGCTTTTAACTCCGCTTCACTGGCATATGCATTTCCAATCAATATATCATCAATCAGCTCACAGGCCAGCATACGGCGCAGCTGCACATCAATCGGCTTAGTACGGTGAATCTCTGCGGTTGGAAGTCCGGCAGATACTGGCCATGGACCAAAGGTATTCGGTTCACGGCTGGTCACGAAGGCTGCTGTATGAAGTCCCAGCCCCTTCCATTTCTCATTCAAATTCATAAACAGCTTCCAGCCGATTCCACTGTAGCGTTCCGGATAAAAATTATGGCAGATAGTAACATTATGCGGGTCCGCGCCGTGCTTCAGCAGATAGTCGATTGTGGAATCCATACTTCCGTTAAATTCAATTTTAATGCCGTATTCGTTATGGGTGATTGCCCGATCAAGAAAATCATCAAAGTGACCGTCCAGACGAATGATATCCACATGCATGTCATGAAATACCTTTAAATCCAAAGGTGTGGCTCCCAGGTGTTTGAAAACATCCGGATTGGTATCGACGGCTATTTCATAGCCGAGTGCATGAGCGCGATTCATGAAATCAGTAAACTCCGTAATTATTTCTTCCTTTGCTTTTTGTACCGATAACAAGCATGTAAAAATTCTTGTAAATCCATATCCGGCAGCTGTTTCCATATATGCCTGATCTTTTTCAGGTGTTGAATGCTCCGGATATACGCTGATACCTAATTTGTGCATAAAATGCCCTCCTTATAATACTTTTATTATAATGCAAACAGCATAGGTTATCGCGTATACGGTTTCCTAATGCTAGGAATAAAATAAGTGGCGATTCCTTCAGCACCTCAGTCTCAAAAAGAAAACGGGCGCAATATCCGTCAAGCAATTTGAGTATAAAATACTCTCTTCTTTAAAATACTTCCGGTATAACGCAAGCTACTAGACTACCGCATATACGGTTTTCTAAAAACGAGCATTAGAAAAAGAAAAACTGTTTCCATCTTTTCGTTCTTACATATCCAACTGGCAAAGCGATATCGCAAATAAAAAGGCACAAAATTACATTGTAATCTTGTGCCGAATAGCTATAAACAGAAACATCTGAAAGTGAGTTAGAGCCCAGCTTTTGGGGTTATCTTATTTCTTAAATGATTTAATCAGTTTGATTGCTGTTTTTAGAACTCTTTCTCCGTTCATCATACCATAATCGGAAGCATCAATCACCGCTACCGGAGCCGTTTCTTTGAATCGTCTGTTTGTTTCTTCGTACAGATATTTTACCTGAGGTCCAAGCAAAATACAATCAGGGTGCAGCTGTTCGACAATGTCACCGATTTTAGAATGAGAATATGCCTTTACTTCTAAGGGAAGGCCGTGAGCATCTGCCACATTCTGCATCTCCTGAGCCAGCATACTCGTAGACATACCTGCACTGCAAAATAGATAAATTTTCTTCATATCGTTCTCCTTTCTGCTCTATTTAATCTTGCTTTCAAGCGCTATGATTCTTTCATAATTCTGAATCATTTCGTCAGCAATGATTTTAAAGCTTTCCGCACTCATCAGCTGATCTTCCGCATGGATCAGAAGCAAACCGGTTTCTACTTTTTCGCCGCCTGCTTCCTGCTGAATCATTTTCGCATGAGCTTCATGTCCCTGAAGGAAACTTTTATCTCCCTCTTCAATCATTTCTCTGGCCCTTTCAAAATTCGCTTTTTTAGCCTCCTGTATTGCTTCTATATAGCTGGAGCGAGCCATTCCTACAGCAGAGATAATTTGAAAGCATTGCTTTTCCAAACCTTCCATTACTCATACCCTCCTCTTAAGTGATCTTGATCACGCACTTTTATTATACTAGCCATTGAAAAAAATACTTTTAACACAGTTTCCTAATCATTAGGAAATTGATTATGAAGGAGTGATAGTACTTCCTAGGATGTTAGGAAAACGTTCTACCGTCTCTTTGTATTTCAGTGCCTTATAATGAGTACAGGAAAGAAGGTTTTAAAAATGAACAGATATGAATGGTCGCTGGATGCTTTATATAAAGGCTACGATGACCCCGCTTTTCAAAATGATTTGAAACAGTATCATGATTTACACGACGAGCTTTCTGCACTGACGGAAGAAATGAACACACTGGAGGAATGCTGTGCGGTGAAGGAAGTCCTTCGGCTTTTGGAAAAGGAATATGATTTATCCGGCCGTCTGCACATGTACACGATTTTACGCCAATCCGTGGATACCAATGATAAACAGACTCTGCGATATTTGAATATCATCAATTCGAGAATATCCTCTTATTCCGTCTATCGTTCGCAGTTAAAGGATTATCTGGCACATATAAAGCATATGGACTCCTGCATACAGCAGGACGAAATGCTGAAGGAGTATTCCTTTCTGCTGTATACATTAAAAGATAAGGCCTCTCATTCTCTTTGCAAAGAGGAAGAAGCGATGCTGGCGAAGCTTTCGCAGACAAGTACAGCAGCATTTAGTGATATGTATTATCATTTGACGGCAAATGTCTCCGTGGAGTGTCTGGGGCAAACGATGACTCTGACACAAGTGAAAAATTTATGTCATTCAACTAGCAGAGACGTGCGAAAGGAAGCCTTTCTGTGTGAAATGAAGGCCTATGAATCCATCAAAGAGCCGCTTGCCTTTTCCATCAATAACATCAAGCGTCAACAGCTGATGGAAGCACGTATGCGGGGGTATGAGGATCCCCTGGATAAAATGCTGCAGGATTCCTTCATGAAGAAAGAAACATTGAACACGATGTATGCCGCTGTTGATAAGTATCTGCCTAGGTTTCATGAGTATCTGCGTACAAAAGCAAAGCTGTTGGGATATGATAACGGACTTCCGTGGTATGAAATTTACGCGTCCCTCGGTACGTGCGATATGTCCTTTACAATCGAAGACTGTGAAGCGTATATACAACAGCATTTCAGAAATTTCTCCACTGATTTATATGATATGACAAAGCAGGCAATAGATGAGCATTGGATTGATTATCCAAGCCATACGGGAAAACAGAGCGGGGCATTCTGTGAAAATCTGGCATGGATCAAACAGAGCAGAATCATTACCAATTATGGAAATACCCTGAGTGACATTATCACGGTGGCACATGAGCTAGGGCATGCCTATCATGGAATGCTGGTTGAAAATGAGCGGCCTCTAAATAGAGAATATTGTATGCCGCTGGCAGAAACGGCATCTACATTCAATGAGAATATCATGTATCGTGCTTTAATCAATGATGCGGACCGTGAAAATAAATTGTTCTTAATTGATACGCAGCTGTCTGCGCTCTGTCAGAATATCTGTGATATCACAACCCGCTACACATTTGAAAAATCCGTATTTGAACAGTGTGAGGAAAGGTTTATGTTTGCTTCCGACTTGATGCAGCTGATGCTGGAGGCGGAAAAGAAATGTTTTAAGGACGGGTTGGACCCGAATTGGCTCCATCCGTATCGCTGGATTACAAAAGTACACTATTATATCCCAGATATTGCTTTTTATAATTTTCCATATACCTTCGGCGCCTTATTTTCAAGAGGCCTGTATGCGATGTATGAAAAAGAAGGGGAGGCGTTCCTTCCGAAATATCGCGCCTTGCTGAAGGCATCAACTACGCATACGGTAGAAGAAACAGCGGCCATTGCCGGTATAGATTTGGAGGATGCCGCTTTCTGGGAAGCCTCACTTGAATCCATCACAAGGCAAATGGATGAATTTCTGATATTAGCGAAAGAGACAGCACAGAATCAGGGCTAACCGCATGATTGTATCAGTCTGTCAGCTGCCAGCAGTCAGATAGAAACGGCGTCCAAACAGAAGCTGTTGTATACTGCCGCAAGGGAGGTATTGGGATAACCGTTTTTCTGACAGCAGAGGCTGCAGGACGAAGGCGTCCGGATGTCTGCTTTTCCAATAAAAATCGTTTTATGAGTTTATGTAGAGATTGATAAGTAGAAAAACCAAATGCCTGCTCTTTCAACACATTTTATGAATTTATATAAAGATAAAAGTAAAGGAGAAACGTTTTATGAAAGTATTATTTGCTTATTTCAGCTCAGAATCGAATGAGCATTCACGCAGTTTGATGACCTTTGATAAATTTGTTTTTAAGTTTGGTGAAGAGGCCGTTCAGCATGTTTCCTGCCGTAAGGTTTTTGAGGATGCCGGTATAGAACTGATTCCGGCAATCATTGCCCGCGGGCACCCGCATGGCCCTGTCACATATGATGCTTTTGAATTTATCCGTTCGCGTATGATGGCAGAGGTGAAATCACATGTCCATGAAATTGATGGAATCTTTCTGTTTTTACATGGCGCCAGTAAAGTGATCGGCTTGGCAGGAGGCTCGGCTGAGCACGCATTCCTGAAAGAAATACGTGAAATAACCGGGCCGTATATGCCGATTGCCCTTGTAATGGACCCCCATGGAAATCTGTCCGAAGAGCTTGTAAGCAAGGTGAATATCCTGCGCTGCTACCGTCATTCTCCGCATACGGATGCAGAGGAGACATTTCAGTTTGTCGCAGAAAAATTTGTTGAGCTGTTAAAGAACAGAAGGAACATAAGACCGGTATACCGAAAGGTTCCTATCATAATCGGCGGGGAAAAGAGTGTATCACTCGATGAGCCGATGGTATCCATCAACCGGCTGTGTGATGAAGCAGAAAAGGATGAACGCATTATGAGTGCTTCTTTTCATATCGGCTATCTGCGCCATGATGGTGACAAGCTGGGATGCTCTGTTGTCGTTGTACCGCAGAGCGGTAAGTATCGAGCCTATGCCGAGGAAGTGGCAGATCATATTCGTGCGTTTGCATATTCACGACGTCATGAATTTCATTATCACGGCAATACCGGTGAACCGCAGGAGGTTTTAAAAAAAGCAGTTGCTCATACTGGAGGAACCGTATTTATTACAGATTCAGGAGATAATGTAGGCTCCGGAGGGGATGGCTTTAATACCTATATGCTACGACAGATTCTCGCATTGCATGATACCAACCATAAACAGTATCTGGTAAGCGGAATTGTTGATCACAACGCTTTTAAAAAACTGTATCCCCGACATGTAGGCGAGCATGTCAGTCTGTGCATTGGCATGAATTATGATGAATTATGTAAAAGCGTACCGATTGAAGGAACTATAATCGCGAAAGGTATACCTGATGAAGGGTACGAGCATAAAAAAGATATGGGGACTGCGATAACGGTCCGATTAGATCATGCACCGGTAAGCGTTGTTATTCTGAATGATGCGATTCAGTTTTATGAGCCGGAGCAGTATACCCGCTGTGGAATCGTGTTAAAGGAATATGATGTCGTTGTGGTAAAACAGGGATATATCTCTGCCGAGTTTGCCGCATATGGCGACTTGTGTATGATGGCGCTTACTCAGGGGCCGACATATCAGAGAAGTGAATTATTAAAATTCAAGCAGATTTATCGCCCGATGTGGCCTTATGATGATTACGACTTAGAGGATATGCTGTAACAGGGCATAACGGGGCTTATTCTGGGGGAATCTAAGGAGTGGAGGCGAGCATGGAAGAGAGAAGTAATAGGGTATATCGAGGCATATTTTGCGTGAACCCTTCAGATGGTAAAAAGCAATACCCACATAAATCTGCTACAGATTAAAGAGTTCTCTGGGCTATTCCACGATTGATTCTTCCTCATATTTGACTATTTGATTATAGATAATAAAAGCACAAGATCATGCGCAATAATGAAGCTGATCCTGTGTTTTTTGTTATGAACTATTTGCGTTACTCTTTTTCGGATAAGAACGCCACAATAAGAGTATGCTTTTTTTTCTATTCTGCATAACAGACGAAAAGAACATTGAGCATTATTTTTTACATGTGTTAAGGATGAACGGACAGGGCTGGATATCCTATTCCACATTAAAATTTAAATCCTTTTTTTGTTTCTTATTGTCTGACTTAAAGTACATTGCACAATTACTTCAAATAATTTTCAGGATGAACGGATATTACGTAATCTGCCTGTCATGCTTAAGGATTTATGGATTTCAATGTTATAAGGCTCACAGCGCATAGGATAAACGCAGCCATAGGAAGAGGTAGGTATGGTTCGCAGTTTCATGAAAAAAGGTGTCTTTCGACACCTTTACTGTATTGCGGTTCTCATTGCACTTACTTTATCCCAGGATAAACGGCGGCAAAATTCTGCAATCGCCTCTACCGTCTGCATATAATCTCTGCGGTGTATGATCAGGTGATGGGAATGCATATAGCGTGTTGGAATACTCAATGTCATGGTTATGATACCATCATATGCTTTGTGAATATTGTCGGCATCGGTTCCTCCGGCAGTCATCATATCGTAGTTGATGCTGAGTCCTAAATCCCTGCAAATTTCTTCCATTTCCCGTAACAATGCCTTATGGGCAATAATACCGGCATCCATTATAGACAGCACCACACCGTTGCCAAGCTTGACATCTCCCTTATCCATCGGTGTGTCCAATGCTGTTGTGACATCCAGTGCAATCGCTACATCCGGATGCAGAAGGTTCGCTGCTGTACGGGCCCCCCGTAATCCGACTTCCTCCTGCACAGTTCCCACGGCATAGACGTTTGCCTCATGCGCGTCCTTCTGTATGCGGTATAACACATCGACAGCAAGAGCTGCACATAAACGATCATCCCATGCTTTCCCCATCAGATAATTAGGATTGTTCATAACTTCAAACTTTGTATCCGGGGTGATCATATCTCCTATTTGAATTCCTAATTCCAATATCTCCTCACGGTTATCCACTCCCATGTCAAGAAATAAATCAAGGGGCTTTATAACCTTTTCTTTTACCTCAGGGGGCAGTCCGTGCGAGCGCAGGAACCGACGACGCCGTGATATCGTCGGCCTTCCTTTGTGGTTACATATAATGTCTGAGATGGTAGAACATGTCCCCACCAGCCGCCTACGGGCAGCATGCGGATATAACCTTGTTCATCAATTTCACGCACCATGAAGCCAACCTCATCCATATGTCCGCAGATCATCACCTTTGGACCATCAGCACTTCCTTTCTGCAGACCTGCTATGGAGCCAAGGTTATCGTATGTGATTTCGTCGCAGACAGGGGTTAACCACTTTTTCATGATACGGCTAACTTCCTTTTCGCATCCTGAAATTCCATGAGCTTCACTCAGCTCTCTGATCATTTCCAGATTTATTCTTCCATATGCCTCTTTCATATGCACACCTTAGCGATTCTCCGCTTTATAAGCGTTAATTTTGTTTTCATCAAGCGATGTGATGATGGCAAGCAGCGCACTCTTCGCACAATCGTAATCACGTATATCAATCATGCTGTTTCCCGTATGGACATTGCGTGCGCAGATGCAGGCGCTTAAGGTTGGACAGCCTGAAAATAATTTGTGTATCCAGGCTGCGTCTGTCTGTGCCATATTATAGTAATACTGATAGGGCAGCTGCTGATCCTTACAGGTCTGTACAAGGGTATCCAGCAATAGGCGATTCGGCATCATGCCTTTATCATAATAACGAATCAGGATTCCTTTTCCAAGCAGACCGACTGCCTGCTCGTCTTTGGTGATGTCGTTTGCTGGACTGCAGTCCAATACGATTCCCATATCCGGATGAATCAGTCCTGTCGCTGTCGTTCCACCCCGTATACCTACTTCTTCCTGTACGGTTGCTCCGATATACAAATCCACATCAAGCTTTGTTTCCTTCAGTGCCTGCAGCAGCTCGATAGCCATAATACAGCCATAGCGATTATCCCATGCCTTGGAAAGGATGCGATGACCGTCACCAAGCATGGCAAAACCGCCGTCAAGAACGGCGCTGTCTCCAACCTTAACGCCCCAATCAGCAGCCATTTCGGCATTTTCCGCACCAAAATCTATCCGCATATGCTTTGTGTCGCAGGCTGCTATTTCATCCTTATCACATACAATGGTACCGATGTACTCTCTACCGCTGGCTGTCTTTAAACGCACCCGCTGTGCATGCAGACTTTGTGCATCCATCCCGCCGATACATATAAATTCGGCAAGGCCGTTCTTCTTAATACTTGTAATCATAAAGCCTACCTCATCCATATGACCGCAGATCATCACTCTTAATGCATTCGGTTTTCCGCTTTTCTTTACGGCGAAGATAGAACCCAGATTATCGTATATAATTTCATCAGCATAGGGCTCCATATGCGTTTTCATAATTTTTGAGATATTCCTTTCATCTCCGGAGATACCAACAGCCTGTGTTAACTCCTCCATTAAAGCAATCGTTTCATTCGTCAACATAAATACACCTCTTTCTCTTTCTAAATTCATTATAAGCCTTTTAAAAATAATGTATTTGAAGAATGCTTCCTATGTATTAGGAAAAAAGAAAAGCAGCAAAACAGCTGCTTTCCATGTAATCAATAAGGCCTTTTATTGATATGCGTGTTCCCTGATCATCTCACTGACATCTTCTTTTTTCGCAAGCTTCAGGGCAAACTCACACATCATTGCCAGACTCTGCGGCAATCCCGTACCACCCTTTTTCGGCATTTTAAGAATGGTCACATGATCTTTGAATTCATCAATAGCTGCACCGCATTCCTCAGACATGATAGCAAACGCCGGTATGTTTGTCAGCTCATTGATTGTCTGAGCTGTTTTTGCGGCCATTTTTCCATAATTTCCGTAATTAAAGCACGGACCGCAGATAACCACGTCCGGATTCAGCTTCTTGCTCATCGCAGCAAATCTTTTTCCGTTGGTATCCGGATCCTGTGCAAAGGTTCCATCACCGCAATACAGTGTTGCACAGATGCTTCCTCCCATATCCGTTAAAGTCTTTTCAAACATATGACATGAACCTATTGCCATCGGTTTTCCACCCATTGCCAAATCAGGACTTTCTTTTCCGCCGAGTCCTGCCTGCGTTTGATCAAATACCATCAATACTTTCATTTTATAATTCTCCTCGCTTTCTTTTCTGCAGCAGAAGCAATGCTTTCTTTAATACTTTTTCACCATCCATCATCCCATAATCTTCCTGTGAAATCAGCATGACAGGGGTTCGTTCATCAAAGCGTTTCTTTGTCTCATCAAAAAGATATTTTACCTGTGGACCCAGCAGGATGATATCCGGATGTTTTTCTTCAACGATGCCTTGCATCTTTTTATAAGAGAATGCATTAACTTCGATTGGAAGCATGTGTTTATCCGCACAGACCTGCATACGGCTTGCCAGTAAACTTGTAGACATTCCCTGGTCACAGAACAAATAGAGTCGTTTCATACATCATCCTCCCTTACCAATTCATTATAAATCCGTTTCATGTGCAATATAACCAATTATATTTCCTAGCTGTTAGGAAATATATGTATGACCAATACTTAATCACAGCTTTTTTCATGCGAAAAAGAGGAAGCAGTGCACGATAACAGGAGTCATAACAGGCTTGAAATTTTCGGCTTACAGCGCAGCGTATTGCATTAGTCGCAACGAAAGAGCTGTAATTCATACTTATCACATTTTCATAAAATATATCTATTGGGATTGGAAGGGGAGGAGCTAAGAAAAAGAGGCTTCGCATCTTATTGGTGTAATACAACAGATGTGAAACCCGCTCAGTCTATAGCTGTGTAAGAATAGCGTCTGGTATGTTACAGATCATCCAATGATAAATCATCAAATGAAATATCTTCTTCTTCTGTATCCTCTGAATTTTCTTCATCATGCAAATAACCTTTATCAAGCGCTTTAATGAATGGGAAATAGATACAGCATCCGATAACCAGCAGAATAATCTGCCATACTGCGGCAATCCAGCTTCCTGTCGATAACCAGCCGGAGAATCCGATTGGAGTCGTCCACGGTAAGTTGACACCGGTTGTCTTTGGCAGAATTTCTGCTATTGTCAGTAAGTAGGATGTAACTAAATTAAATAATGGTACAAAGATGAACGGTATGATCATAATCGGGTTTAATACGATAGGCAAACCGAAAATGATTGGTTCATTGATTCCGAAAATACCTGGAACAATGCTTAATCTACCCAACACCTTGATACGTTCAGATTTACAGAACAGCAGCATACAGATAACGAGCGATAGCGTACTTCCGCCGCCGCCAAAGTTCGTGAAGAAGTTTGAGAACGGATTTGTAAAGATATGCGGTAATTCATTATTCGGCGTTCCTGCTTCAAATGCAAGCAGCTGATCGGCCGTTAATACGTTGCCGATGAAGTATACAGAGTTCATTACGGCAGGACCGTTTATACCGAAGAACCAGAGGAATGTACACATGAAGCTGTAAATAGCATTTGCCCCCAGAGTATCCCCCAGTCCTTTCATAGGCGTCTGAAGTACGGTGAATACAAATCCCTGTGCAGTTTCAAATGGTGTAAATTCAAAGAAAATACGAATCAGGAAGCATACCAGTAAAACGATGGCACTAGGTACCAATGCAGCGAAGGAGTCCGCTACAGCAGGTGGCACACCCTTTGGCATTTTGATTGTCCATCCCTTTTTGTAAACCCAGATAAACAGAAGTACGCAGAGTATAGAGCAGCACAGAGCCATGAAGATACCGTCCGTACCGATATTATCAAAGGATAAACCTGCAAATGCACCTTCTAAAACCACTTCTCCCGCATCATTTACCGCATCGTGAATGACCGGCTGCAGGATGAAAAATGAAACTAAGGCAACGGCTGCACCCTGTATCTTATCTCCACCAAACTCTCTGGCCATAGCATAGCCAGTACCCAAACAAGTCAGTAAAGCGGTACAGTTAAAGGTTGCACGGGATACGGCTTTGAACCATTCCTCCCAGCCTGCCCCAAATACTCCTGTCCAGAACTCAGACCATCCGGGTATCGGAAAATTGGCGATCAATAAGAAGATCGAACCGACGATCAGTAATGGCGTGGCTATTAAGAAGCCATCACGAATGGCAATCAAGACTCTGTTTTTACTTAGCACATCAGACATTGGCATAAGTATTTTCTCAAGCTTGTTAAACATTTTATTTCCTCCTCTTTTTTGTCTTAAAAAATTTAATCGTGCGCACTAAACTTTTTACAATCTAATTATAATAAAAGTTTACTGCTCGCAACATGAAAATGATTTCCTAAGGTATAGGAAATCGACTTTTTCTGCAGTTGATGGAACCCATAAATATAGATATATTGCAGGAAAGTTATCTATTGTAGAGAACAGCATGATATCGGAATGAAGAACTAAAAAAGTAAGGATAAGTGAGATATCGGTATGAAGAACTGAAAAAGCAGCGAAAAGCAGGATATCAAAGAAGGGGCAAAAAAGCGGAGAAAAGAAGGATAACGAAGTATAGGACAAAAAATAGAAAAGGATTTTAGAGTGAAAAATCAAGAAAAAAACAGGGATTCTCATCCCTGTCGACAGTGCTGCTGCGGCTATAAAGCATGGTAGTCGGATACCTCTTCTTTTTGAAGCATATATACTTTTGTTTTACCGAGATAATCATGAAGCATACGGCGGTCGTAATTTGTCAGAGTGATGATAAAGGATAAAAATGTCATGAAATAGGTAATGTAGCCAAAGGAAGCGGGATAATCGATTTTGGCAGTCAGAACGATCAGCTGCACGACATAGGTGGTCGTGAAGGCCGCAAGCTCAAGGAAGGTCATCCCAATGACATTTCTCATAAATAAAGCTTTGGCTGTAGCTTTTGAATTATCCATCATTACGATTTTATAATTTAATAAACGCTTTGCGGGTGTCTGTCCCGGCCATATTTTTAATGGTATATACACATAATAAAACGTATAGAATAAGAATACAAAGAATGTGATAATATATGCCCAATGCAACGGAATGCCAGCCAGTATTTGCGTAGTATTCGTTGAGCCGGTGAGGGAGGCTTGGATGATGACCAAGGGAATTACGCAGAATATATTGGCAAGCATGAAATCAATCAGATACCCGAAGAATCTTCTGATATTCGACACGGGAGAATGCTCTGTATCTTTTACAAGGGTATCCTGTTTTTTCAATAATGCAATGCTTAAACGATCGATGAGCCCCAGCTTCTTTTCTCTGTAATGCTTTGTTGGTTTCTTATTATTTTCAGTGGTTTTCGCAATCATAATATCTCTCCTTACTCAACGATACGTGCAATAAAATCATTATAATCATGACTTTCTAAAAGTGTCGCAAACCGATTGGCATCACTCACTGCATTGCTCAGCCAGTCAAAGAACAGCTTCAGCATATAGCGGTCTGCATCATTGATTGCAAGCAGTATGACCAGCTTTACTTCAAAAGGTCCCCATGGAATCGGATTCTTCAAAATAGCAACGGATATGTTGGATTTAATGCTCATTACATTGAAGCTATGCGGTACGGCAAAGCTGTAGGCAAAGGAGGTTGCGGACATGGATTCTCTTTTCAAGACAGATTCCTTGAATCCTTCCGGTATATAACCGGATGCCTGCAAATTATCACACATATAATTGATTACGTCCTCATGCGTCGCTATATCAACATCTGTATAGAAGAATCGTGGTTCTATCATACCGGATATACCTTCCTCAAACTCTTTCTGAAAATGCTTCTTATCCAATAGGTTCAGCGCCTGGAAAATACGGCTTTCGTCCTCTAAATTGATAAACAATGAAATTTGAATCGTGGCAATATCCAGGTCATGCTGCAGGGGGAGTGTTGTCAGTATCAAATCAGGCCGCGCATTAAGAATTGTTTTCTGTTCGAAGAAGTTCAGACATTCCACAATGGCCATTCGCTCACCGAACCGATTTTCTACTTTTTTGACGCACATATTACTTAATGCCTGATCGTGTGGATAAATCATAATAACCCGGTATTTTCCCGACAGGTTCGCACGCTCGAAGGCAGCACCGAGATGCAGCGATAGAAAACCTATTTCGTTTTCACCGATCACCTCATTTAATTGTTCTTCCAGATACCGTGCAACACGTATTCCCATTTCAAATACCAGAGGATATTTACGTTTAATCTCCTGCAGATATACATTTGATACATCATGTTTTCTTATCTGGCGCTCCATGAGTGACTGCATGTGCATTTTCAAACCGATACGCAAATCACTGTCTTGTGCGAAATCAATATCAAAATCATCATGAATAACTTCTAACATACCGTCGATAATATCATCACTTGTTAAGCTATCATGAAATTCATGAACCAGATCCTTTGAGTAACTGGTTCCTTTCTTTCCCATCAATAACAATGCAAGCAGCGCGATTTCATCCTCAACGATTTCTATACGTATCTTCTTGGCTGTATTCTGAAAAAATTCACGTGCTATCTCATATTCCTGACTTTTCTTTAATTCTTCATAATCGCGTTCCGTATGTATATAGTTATGTCGTAAAATTCGTTCGATTGCGATTCCCACATGAACCATCAGCATCGGAAATGCCATTTCACGTACATGGAAATTGTATTTGTTAAACGTTTCTTCAAGTGTATCCTTAACAATCAGTAAATCGAAATCATTATACAATGCCGCAAGGTTATTCAAATTCAGAAAATTTCCCTGTGTTTCCTCAGCTAATAAATCTTTATACAGCTTGCGCTTACTCTCTTCATCACCTTCTAAATGGATAAAGTTCTTAGAGCGTACCAATCTTAACTGCTCATAGGGCTCAATCATTTTTTTTATACGTTTAATATCATTATCAATCGAATATTCACTAACAAATACCTGATCCTGTAAATTGGTGATGCTTAGTTCATTTCGTTGAAATAGAAGCTGCTGTATGATATATATACATCGTTCCTGCGGTGTCTGTGCGATTGGCTGTTCGATTTCAATGTTCAGCGTCCGAAGAATTTCCTGATTCAAATGATATCCATAGCGAAGATTGGACTCAATCAATGCATTCTCATAATAACGATTAATGGAATCAATGTCTGAGCGTATGGTACGATCTGATACATTTAGAAGCTTGGATAATTCTTTACCTGTAATCCAATCGTTAGAGTCATTCATCATCATGATGATTTTTTCCTGTCTTTTATTTAGTCCCATGTTGTCAATCCTCTCTAAATAGTATTATATAGAATTATCTTCAATAAGTAATTAACATTTTTTCCTAACTCTTAGGAAGTTTTGCGAATTGGTTATTGGAATTTCCTTTTTTAAACAGGGGCAGAGGGAAAAGAGAAGTGTTATTCTTTTTTTTAAGTACAACTGGTCTTTCTGTATAGTCAGGACTGAGACTGCTGTCTTAGCAGTATGGCTGAATGGGAGATATGCTTTTTTTCCTTATTTAAAAAGTCCAATACTATGAAAAAAAGAGTGTCATAATGGATAGGCTGAGCCGCAGTACCTAAAATACGATATGAAGTGCTCCTGCGATAAAGGATTTTATGCGGCTCTGATTGAAAAGAAGGTCATGCCTGCATAAGGGATAAACAGAAGGAGGTTACTCCTCAGGTCTGTATGCCATGCATTTAAAATATTGAAGGAACTCTGCTAGAAGCATTTGATCTATTTCTGTAACTCACATTCAAGGTTATCAAGATCCTGTTGATTAGCTGCAATAGTCATGTTCAAGAAAAGATTCGGTTTGTGTGAGATGAAGCGGCCTGTCACAATCGGCAGAAGAATGCATTTTTCCTACCGCCTAGGAAACCCTTTTAGCCACTCTCAAATGAAAAGGAATTATAATAATGTAGAAAATTAAAGAGGGGATCGCTTATGTTAACACATTCATTGAAGAACAAAAAAATACGTTATCTATTCAGCTGTATCGCAGTTGTTATCTCAGCATTATTGCAGGCATATGTCATTCAGGTTTTTATTACACCGAGTAATCTATTGAGCAGCGGTTTTACCGGCGTTGCTATTTTGATTGATAAAATAGCTGCTTTATATGGCTGTCATATTTCAACCTCCGTCGCAATCCTGATGTTAAATATTCCGGTGGCATTGATTTGTTTTAAAAGCATCAGTAAAAAATTCACCATACTTTCTACCATTCAATTTGTTTTAGCTTCTGTATTTTTAAGCTTCTGTCGTTTTCAGCCGCTCTTTCATGACCTGGTGCTGAATGTTATTTTCGGAGGGTTCTTGTATGGTCTTTGTGTTGTCATCGCTTTAAAGGGAAGCGCGTCAACGGGAGGGACGGATTTCATCGCTCTTTATGTTTCCAATAAAATCGGAAGGTCTATTTGGGAACAGGTTTTTATCTTTAATGCTTTAATATTATGCATATTTGGATTCATGTTTGGATGGCTGTACGCAGGATACTCCATTGTTTTTCAGTTTATCACAACAAAAACGATTTCTACATTTCATCATCGCTATGAACGTGTAACCATGCAAATTACGACAACCATACCTGAGCTTGTTATTGATATGTATGTTGACCACTATCGTCACGGAATTTCCTGTATACAAGGGTATGGCGGGTTTAGTAAAAAGAAAATGTATCTGCTGCATACCGTCGTTTCCTCATATGAAGTTGCGGATATTGCGAATCTGTTGCGAGAGGCAGATCCGAGGATTATTATTAATGTATTGAATACGGAGGAGTTTTACGGAAGCTTTTATATGGCTCCCATGGAATAGAAATGGTCGGATATATCAAATGATTAGGAAAAAGCAAACAGCATGAAAGATGAATAAATATCATGAAAGCTACATAAAAATCCTTAAAGATAGATAAAAGAAATAAATACAAGCATAGAAAATAGAAGAAATCAAACATAATATAAAATAACTTAAATAGAGAAAAGAGCGGTTCTACGACTATATTCATATTTCAAGAAACAGCTCATTAATCATTTTTCAGCTAAATATCACATAGGACAAGACTGTATTCTCTGACCCTTATGCACATAGGCGGTAAATACGGCTTTTCTTTTCTCCTTGTTCAATCAGGCAGCCATCAAGGACCATCTGTTTCAGGAGTCTTTTGGTTGTAGATTCAGCGAGATTTAGCAGCTTTCTGGCTTCCCGGTTGGAAATACAGCCATGCTCGCGGATATACTCTTTAATTCGCTGCCGTCGTTCTTCAGATAATGGTTTTTTATCGGCTTTTATCGGCTTTTTTTCTTCTTTACGAAATAAATTTACACGAAAGGTATCTCCTATTTCTGTAAATTCGGGAGTACGCAGCTGATATTCTTCTGCTCTTTTGATGATGCGACGAATTCCCGTACCCCATCCTTCTATAAGCTCCATGCGGCTGAATACTTCCGCAATCGCTTTATTTCTTATTTTTGAACGACCGTTCACAGCTTCCTTCAGAGTTAATCCGCCATACAGCATACCGGGGGAAGTGATTTCTAAGCGATCGTCAAACAGAGCGACTTGAACGCAGGAGGAATCCATAAAGCTGCGATGACACTGTGCGTTAATAATCATTTCGCGGATAGCCCCAACCGGTAGTTCGTATCTTTCTTTACGCAACAGTCCGTTAATTTCAGCGCTTCGATTAATATGTCTGAGTACAAAGCGATAAGCCTCTTCGATCTGTTCATACAGGGGTCCGGAATATTCCTTTTTATCAAGAAATTCATCACGATCATTACCCTTGAATAACGCACATTGTATTTTTGCAAATCTAAAAATAATCGCTTGTAAGCAAAACAAAGGAATTGGCGGCCAGCAGCTGATTTCCGCTTTTCTTCAGAAGCTTTCGTTCAGAAGGTGTTCCACTGTAATTACTGCAATACTTCTTTTTTCTTCTGATGAATCTATAGCGGACTTCATATATCTATGTATATCCTGACAAAGCTTATCTATGGCATCTTCTTTTACTTCATAGCCAATGCAGATTTGTTCATCCCATGAAGCATGTGTTCCTTCCAGCTCCAGCTCTTTGAGCTTGACAGCATCTGCTTGGCGTGAAGTTCCTGCCACACGGATATAAGTGCCGTTTTCCTTGCCTGTATGTTTAAGGTAGTAAGGACGGTTGGTACCAGCATATATTTCAACTATAACAATGCATTTACCCTCTATAGTCTGGAAGCTGATATCCGGCACTATTTGTGGTTCACAGCTATCCGAAACAGCATTCGCTATGGAATCCATAATCTGAAACACGGAATCCTTATCCATACCAATTACAGAACGGGTGGAGTCGTCAATTCCGATAATGAGTGTTCCACCACTCGTATTTGCGAAGGCAGTCATAGTTTTTATGTATGTTTCACTGCGCTTCGGCAGAGCTGCTTTATATATGTTTAGATTCACCTTGCATAGTTTCTTCTATCGTCATAATAGACCTCACTTTCATATGATAAAAAAACTAAATAATATACAGATGAAAGCTGTGCCGGCTTTTTAAATGAGGTCCTTTCTGATAAATTGAAATATGATGTATGTTCATGTCAGGACCTCCTCTTGGTTTTATATATTGTAACATGATTTATCCATGCGTTGGGAACATGTTGAAAGCTTATCTTCGTTTTTTACATATTAGGGGTGTTACAGTTTGATTTAGGGATATAGTTTGAGGCAAAGCGTCTTAGTCCTTTCGCTTATATAAGGTCTGGCGGACTGTGAAATCATATACAAGCTGCTTATCATGGTTACGATAGAGGTAGCAAAATATTCTAGTAAAGGAAGCGTGCAATGCTCTTTTTCCATTCACAAAAGAAAAAAGGAAGCACACGGCTTCCTCTAAGGGACTTTGCATTCAGATAGTTCAGCGAACCAGTGAAATTACGAGGATTATGACACCCAGCACAACCGCACTGATCAGTACATTGCGGAATGTAAAGAAGTCATACGTATAGTTTCCTGTATCCTGTTCCATTTCTTTCTTTTCCCTCAAATTATGTTCTTCAACGCCATTTGGCGGTGAAAGCTTCTCCTCATTCATGGTATCTCACCCCTTACATGCAAAATCTCTTTCCTTTTGTTCCTGCAATCACATTATAGCATAAGTGACTGCTTTTGTATTAAAACTCATAAAATCGTAAGAAACGTTAAGAATTTTTGTCCAAAAGAAGAAATCTCCACCGTGATGCCCGGATGAGCAGCACCAGCAGAGAATCTTACAGTTTGGATACGGAAAAGTTTACCACGATTTATGCAGGAAATCAACAGGATCAGAACAGATAGGTACTGAAAATAAATGCCAGCATGATTCCCGCCATAATTAGAATTTTTCGCATACTGATAATCTGTCTGCAGATTGCGCAGTTTTTCAGAATCATCGGTTTTGTCGGTTGCTGTCTCATCAGATCTCTGCTCATCATACTCTTTATCTCCTTTAACCTGTATTCTGCTCTCTGTCGTTCATACTCTTCAACATCATTGCGTTTCTATGGGTATATTCTAACACAGGCGGCAGATTCATCGGCTTATGTTACTAAACTGTAATGGAACTGTAAGAAAATCTGTTCCTATAATATAAACGAAGAAAGTAGAGAAAAAGTTTCAAAGAATTTGATAAAATTATAATTATATGGGTTTTCAATTTTTTGTAGGTGTTTATCTATTTATATTGTACGGTATTTAACTATAATTAGCAATACTTTCAGAAAAAAAAGCAAACTTTATGTTCAGCTTGCTAAATAAGTTTCAATTTTTTCATACAGTTATAAATTCCATCCTCTTTGCTGGTCGTGGTAATCATGTCACTGATCAGCTTCAGCTCTTCACAGGCATTTCCCATCGCCACACCTAGATTGCAATGCCGTATCATTTCCGCATCATTCAAGCTGTCTCCAATCGCTATGGAGGCTTCCAGTGGAATATCAAAGTGAGACAGCAGACAATCAATACCGGTCGCTTTTGTAATAGTATGATGGTATATCTCACCATTTGTACATCCCTCATGAAAACCATGGTGAATGTGCTTCAGCTGTGCGGGAAGCTGTCTGTCAAATTCCTGCAAAAGGGAATCCTCGTTGATAAAGGTTGCGATTTTCATGATTTGCAGGGTGTCTGTTTCCTTTACCTCTTGAAGTGGATGCATGCGGACCGCTGCCATATACTGTCTTGCCAGCTCACTGTTGTCTTCCATGCATCTTTGAAACAGTGAATGAAAGAAGTCATATCCAATAGGGTCAAGAAAAGAAGTTCGGCTGCCTTCCAGATTAAATCCGATCGCATGGGCTTGCAGTAAATGCATCATGTGAAGTACCAGCTCCTGTGAAAACGGCTTATAAAAAAGGACTTTGCCATGACTCTCTACCATAGCACCGCAGGAATAAATACAGCCGTCAAACGGGATAGCCTGTATTTCATCATCCACCTCCGGCTTGGGGCGTCCTGTCGCAAGGCAGACCCTGTGTCCGTTTGCCTGTGCCTGTGCAATCGCTATTCTGCTGGATTCCTGTATACCGATTTCATGATTCAGCAGCGTACCGTCGATATCGAGAAAAATACATGCTTTCATGCGGCCTCCTCTTCCTGATAGGAAATACTTGCGCACATCATATGCTCAAATTGTTCAAAGGAAGTGCATTCCTTCATCCGTTCCATAACATCCTCCTTACTGAACAGGTCCACCAGAGCCTCGTAGAGATCATGGAAAATCTGTTTGTCAATTTTGTTCAATGCGACAAGCAGAACCACATGGACGATATGGTTATCCCATTGGATCCCTTTTTTAGAAATTGCAACGCCGATGCACGTTTTCAGTGCCTCCATTTCCATTGAGTGTGGAATAGCGATATTGCCGAAGGCAGTGGAGGCGGCTGTTTCGCGAATCATGACACTGGTTAGAAATCCTTCATTGACATATTCCAGTTCTTCCATGCTTTTGCACAGCAATGGCAGCACGTCATCTCTGTTCGGGGTGTCTTCATTTGCCAGAAACAAAGAGGAGGAGAAAAAGTCGTGAAATTTCTTTTTCAGAATATAGTTCTTCTTATTTGTACGGTAGCGGTCTATGGTATTCTGGATATCCATCCGGCTGTTTGGATTTGGAAAGGGCGGTATCAGACATACCTCCTTATGCAGCGGACATTTTAAGGGTATGGTGGTCAGCAGCATATCGTAATGCTGATGCTTCAACTCATGCTCATAGGAAATCGTCTTGCGTATATTGATCTGATTCCCAAAATCTATCAGCAGCTTATTGTAAATCGAGGCTGTCATATTCATATAGTCCGGACACAGCAGGATACACTGTATTTTTCCGTCATTGGTTTTCTGGCGTTCGATATCCGCACCGATATGAAGGGCAAGGAAGGTAACCTCATCCTCATTGATATCCACATGAAAGCGCTGCATCAGCTCCATAGCGATAAAAATGGCGATATCATAAACTGTCGGACAGCTGGACTTAATAGCATCCACCATGGGATTCTTTGTGTAGGTATCATTGCGGACACGAAGCAGAAGATTTTTTAAATGCAATGCAAAGGGCGTAAGAAAGGTTTCATGATTCAAATCGATGTAATAGCTGTCATTCACCTTTTGAATGATATCTCTGGTTAATGCGAGAATATCCTCGCCAACCAGCTTTTTCAGACTATCCTCAGAGCTTGGCAGTGAATAATTTGCATTTGTCTTAAACAGCATATAGACCTCAAACTGTTCATTGCGGTTAAAGCTGATGGACAATGCCTCCTCCAGACAAGAGCACAGCTCCTCGACTAGTGCACGTTCATTTTCGCTTTCGATGAGAAAGTCGCAGTCTCTTGTTTCAACAAAATTTCCTTCCTTTACACGGTCGATGATAATGGCGAAGTGCAGTAACAGATTAACGAAGGAAAAATCATTGATATAATAGTTATATTTCTGGAAGGTGGAGCGGATGATCATGGAGACCTGTTCCACCGGGAATTCAGGAAAGCTGCTGGTGATGATATTGGCATCCATGAATTGCTGATCTGTTTCCTCATACATAACATAGCTGACAAGTCTGCGCTTGTCTTTTTCACTGCCATGCAGGCGAACCTCTTCATTTTCACATGTGAATTCAATATGAAAATTCGCAAATGCCCTGTTCATCTTCGCGATATCCGCTTTAATGGTGGAATAGCTGACATATAGGGCATCGCAGAGATCATACAGATCCATGTGGGAGGAATGCTCCAGCATGATTTGCTTCACAATGTAAAAACCGCGCTCCAGACTGGTCTGCGGAATACTTTCCTCTTTTACAGATAAAAGCTCCTTTGCCTGTGCTGCTTGAACGGTATATCCCTGCTTGCTGGAAAGGATCACCTTCTGATTGCCGAGCAGATTGATTTCATTGACATAATTTTTTACAGACCGCGTGGAAATTGATAAAGCGGCGGCCAGCTGCCGACTGGTAACCGCTGTAGCGTGATGTAGCAGAAATTGCAGCAGCTCAACGTGTTTTTTCTTCATGATACCAACTCCCCTTGCAAAGACACTTGTTATATCTATTATAATTTACCCGCAAACACTGTACAACCAGAAGATTTCACCACATGGTGCAAATGTTCATTCTCAGACAATGAATCAGCTGTAAATAATTAAGTTTCGATGAAAAGGTCTGTTTTTTTAATAATGCAGCAGTGTTTTTTTTGCCTGTCTATATTATAAAGAAACAAAACAAGCAGTTTACATCCTTCAGGGAAAAGCTTGCACCATGCGGTGCAAAACGTAAGTTGAGAAGCACGTGAATTTTAAAGATAATATGGGTGTACAAGGTACAGCGCTCATAAAAGCGGAAAGGAGTCATTATGGACAAGATGTTCATCATGCTGTGCTGCGGAGCCGGGATGTCCAGTGGTTTTCTGGCAAATCAGGCACGCAAGGCAGCAAAAAAACGCAAGCTGGACACAACGATCGAAGCACGGTCCCATACAGATGTCAGCGGCTATCTGTCAAGCATCAGTATACTTATGCTGGGACCGCATTACGGAGGAGAGCTGCCGAAATGGAAATCACTCTGTGACCCGTATCATGTTCCGGTTGTTGTCATTCCACAGGATATTTATGCACAGCTCAACGGAGATGCACTGATTCAGCTGGCACTGGATACACTGGGGAAATAAAAAAGCTAAGATGGCACTCTTAGCTTGAAGAAAATCACGCGTTTGTTTAATGATTTCCTCATGATTATTATATAGGGTTCATGGGGAAAAGGAAAGACTGAGGAGAAAGAAAAATGAAAAAGTTTATGAACTGGCTTTCTACAGTGTTTGCTCCAAAGATGAATGAAATCTGCAGCAAGCCCTGGATTGCCGCCGTATCATCATCCATGCAGAAAATCATACCGTTTATTTTAACGGGTTCTGTCATCTACTTCTACAACGTATTCCGTTCCTACCTGCCTGCACTTCCGGATCTTGGCATGATTGCCGATTACAGCTTCGGACTGATTTCTTTGATTCTGGCATTCGTAGTCGGACAGCAGTGTATGGAAAAGCTGAATCATCCGTTCTACCTGACCAACTGCGGTATCGTTTCCATGGCAGTCTTCATGATGTTCATCATTCCGGGAACAGATGAAGCAGGAAATATGGTCATTCAGGGAGGACGTCTGGGTGCTACCGGTATTGCTGTCGGTATCGTAGCCGGACTGTTTACATCCATTATCTTCAATCTGTATTCCAAGCTGCATGTACTGGAGGATTCCACATCCATTCCGGATTTCGTTGTCGGCTGGATCAATTACATACTGCCTACCCTGATTACGCTTGGTCTGGGTATGGTTCTGACAAAATATTGTAATTTCGACATATTTGAAATCGTTTTATGGATTTTCTCACCACTGGCAGGCTTTGCACAGACCATGCCCGGTTTCATACTCTGCTGCTTTATTCCTGCTGTTTTGTACAGTATGGGTATTTCCTCCTGGCTGTTTGGCGCGGTTACAACACCGATCTTCCTTGCCGGTATTCAGGAAAATATCAATATGGTGGCACAGGGACTTCCTGCTACGAATATCGCGACGAGTGAGACGGTGTTTACGGCGGCTCTTGTTACCATGGGCGGTATGGGGGCAACGCTTGCGCTGAATGTGCTCATGTGCTTCTCAAAATCAAAGCAGCTGAAAACACTGGGAAGAATCTTCATCGGACCAAGTATTTTCAACATCAATGAACCAATCATGTTCGGTGCGCCTGTTGTCTTCAATCCGCTGCTGATGCTGCCAATGTGGCTGAATTCCATCGTTGGACCTGCTATCGTCTATATTGTTATGAGCCTTGGATGGCTGAACATTCCGGCAACACTGAATCAGGTTGGACAGGTGCCTGTACCGGTTTCCACCGTTATGATTACACAGGATATGCGTGGTATTTTATGGGCAGTTGTATTGTTTGTTGTCTATTTTGCAATCTGGTACCCGTTCTTCAAGGTATTTGAAAAACAAAAGCTGGCAGAAGAAGCACAGGAAAACGCTCCTTCTCAGAACTAAAGGGGGATTTACCTATGGATATTATGGAAAATGAGCTTGTCAATGTTGCTATGCAGATTATTCTGCATGCAGGTGATGCCCGGCTGCGGGTTGAGGATGCATTGGCACAGGTAAAGCAGTTTCACTTCGATGAGGCGAAACAGAAAATTGCAGAGGCGGAGGAATGTATTCATCAGGCACATGTCGCACAGACCGAGGTGATTCAGAATGAAACAAGAGGAAAAACCTATGAACCCTGTCTGCTGTTTGCACATGCACAGGATACGCTGATGACAATTATGTCAGAGCTTAATCTGGCAAAGGAATTGATTGCATTTTTTGAAATCATGAATAAGAAAATAGAAGAAAAATAGGAGGCTGAACCATGTCAAAGGGATTTCCAAACAATTTTTTATGGGGTGCTGCTACCAGTGCCTATCAGGTAGAGGGTGCTGCCTATGAGGATGGCAAGAAAGCCAGCCAGCAGGATATCATCAATAAAGAGAATTATACAAAGCGCGGCTTTGCTACTGCGGATATTGCCAGTGACCAATATCATCATTACAAGGAAGATGTAGCCCTGATGAAGGAAATGGGCTTTACGACCTATCGTTTCTCCATTGCCTGGTCACGCGTATTTCCTGATGGAGTTGGAGAAGTAAACGAAGCGGGTATTCAGTATTACCGCAATCTGATTGATGAACTGCTGGCCAATGGTATTGAGCCGATTGTTACGCTGTATCATTATGATTTGCCATGGGCGCTTGTGGAAAAATATAACGGATGGCTGAGCAGAGAGGTAGTAAAGGATTTTGCATACTTTGCCCGCTATGTCATCAATGAATTTAAGGACAAGGTGAAATACTGGACGACTATCAATGAGCAAAGCATCATCGTTCAATACTGGACACAGAAATGCTACATACCGGAGGAGCTGAGAGACAACAATCAGCTGCGCTATCAGATCAATCATCATATGAATCTTGCACATGCCATTGCCTGTAAGCTGGTCCATGAGCTTGTATCGGGTGGTCTTGCCGGTGCGGCAATCGGGTATTCCCCGGTCTATCCGCTTACTTCCAAGCCGGAGGATGTCATGGCTGCACAAAATGCACACGATTTGCGTAATGCCTTCTATCTGGATATTTATTTTAAGGGCTTTTATACGAAGTCAGCTATGATTTATCTGGAAGAGCACGGTCTTGCACCGGTCATCGAAGAAGGTGACATGGAGCTGATTAAGGAAGGCTATTCCGATTTTCTGGCACTGAACTATTATGCAAGTGAGTGTGCAAAGGCATGTCCGATGGAAGAAGGTAAGGAAATTCGTTACAGCGGTGTCAACTGGTCAGGCAAAAAGGGCGACATGTCCGGCTTTGAAACACATCCGGGCTTCTATGAGATGTGCAAGAATCCGAATCTTGATACAACCGATTGGGACTGGGCAATTGATCCGACAGGTCTGGAATACATCTTCCGCGATATTTACACTCGCTATAACAAGCCGCTGATGGTTACAGAGAACGGTATGGGAGCATTTGATACCCTGACAGAGGACGGACGTGTTCATGATGATTACCGTATTAAATACCTGCGCGACCATATCGAAGCAATGCACAGAGCAATTGATTATGGAGTAGAAGTGCTGGCATATTGTCCATGGTCTGCGGTTGATCTGCTGTCAACCAGCAACGGCGTGAAAAAACGCTATGGCTTTATCTATGTAGACCGTACCGATGATGATCCAAAGGAGTGCGCGAGAATTCGTAAGGATTCCTTCTACTGGTACAAGCAGGTGATAAAATCTAACGGAGCTGATTTATAAGGTGCAGGTATTTCCTGCCCCCGGCTTATTGAACATTGACGTCATCGCATTGCAGAGGGAAGCCTATCCAAAACTACAGGGGCTTTGCGCTGTTGCGATACGCAGATACTTGCCACTTTGGAGGCAACCGGGATGAAAAAGAACAGAAGAGAAACCGGGCATCAGAGTTCTTTCTTCTATCGATGCAGTCTCTGTGCTGCCGGCGGTATGCTGATGGGAGTTGCTGCGGTTTTGTTCCTTGCAGGCGGTAATGGTGCAGATTCCATGAATACGCTGCTGCAGGGGATGAGTCAGGCATTGCAGCTATCAGTGGATGCCTGTAACAATTTGTTATCCTTCACATTTGTGCTGGCAGCGTTTTTTATCGATAGAAAACAGATTCATGCGGGAACGATTATATTTCCCGTTGTTACGACGATTACCATACGGATTCTTACACCGTTGGTACATGCGGATACACTGCTTCATCGTGTATTGTTCTGCATGGCAGGCATTGGCATTATCGCAATGTCCATTGCATTAAGCATTTATGCTGACTGTGGAAAGAATCCCTATGACTGTGTAACCTTTGGTTTGATGAAAAGAACAGGCCTTTCCTATCCTGTGATTCGCTGGATACTGGATGGCGGTATGCTTGTATCCGGTATGATACTGCATGGTACTTACGGTGTGGTGACCATTATCAATCTGCTGGTGCTTGGCAGGCTGATTACGGCGGCGCTTTCATTGCTGAAACGACTGAAATGGTTACGTAGAACGATGAATATAGAGGAGGAGATATTATTATGAAACAGGTACCTGAAACATTTCCTGATAACTTTCTGTGGGGCGGTGCTTTTGCAGCCTGCCAGTGTGAAGGGGAATATGATAAAGACGGACGCGGCTTGTCCACAAGTGACATTCATGAGTATACAAAGGGCTTAAACCGTGCCAAAATAGAAAAAGAGGGCGGTGGAACGCTTGCTGAAATCAAACGCAAGGCCGCAGATACAGAAGGCTATTATCCGAAACGCTACGGAATCAATTTCTATCATACTTATAAGGATGACCTTGCATTGCTGAAGGAAATGGGATTTAAGTGCTTTCGTACCAGCATTTCCTGGTCACGCATTTTTCCAAACGGGGATGAGGCTGAGCCAAATGAGGCAGGATTGAAATTTTATGATGATCTGATTGATGAAATCATAAAGGATGGTATGGAGCCGATAATCACGATGTCTCATTATGATATACCACTGCATCTGGTTACCGAATATGGCGGCTTTGGTAACCGAAAGGTGATTGATTTCTTCGTGAATTACGGAAAAGTGCTTGTAGAGCGCTTTCAGGGAAGAGTGAAATACTGGATTGTTTGCAATCAGGTAAATCTGGTTCCGACGGTGCAGTTTGGTTCTCTGGGTATCTATGATGATCAGGCGGAAAACATGGAGGAGCTGATGTATCAGGCGGTACATAATCAGTTTGTGGCATGTGCAAAAATCAAGGAAGTCGGACATCAGATTGATCCGCATGCTGTCTTTGGTACGATGCTGGCAGACTGTACCTTCTATCCGGCAACCTGCCGTCCAAAGGATGTTGTATTGACCATGAAGAAAAACAGGATGCAGTATTTCTTCTCCGATGTACAGCTGCGCGGAGAATATCCGGTATATGCACTACGCTATTTTAAGGAAAGAAATATCAACATTCAGATGGAGGATGGGGATGAAGAGGTTATTCGCAACAATACGATGGAATTCCTCGCGATTTCTTATTACTACAGCAGAGTTGTAGATTCCGATAAAAATGATATGACGCCGATGCAGGCGGAACAAAATCCAAATCTGGAGCCGACACCATGGGAGTGGAGAATGGATCCGCTGGGATTCTATAACTGTCTGTCTCAATACTGGGATCGCTATCAGATTCCGCTGATGATCGGAGAAAACGGCTTCGGTGCATTGGACACCGTGGAAGCGGATGGAAGCATTCATGATCCTTACCGTATTGACTTCCTGAAAAAGCATATTGAGCAGATGAAGGAATGTATTAAGGATGGAGTGTATATCTTCGCATACTGTGCATGGGGACCGATTGATATCGTATCTTCCTCCTCTGCGGAAATGAGTAAGCGATACGGCTTTGTGTATGTAGATCGTGATGATTTCGGAAAGGGCAGCCAGAAGCGATTGAAAAAGGATTCCTTCTACTGGTATGCTCACCTGATAGAAACCAACGGATCAGAACTATAGGGTACACAGCGTGTGCCAACCTAATAAAATCAAACAGAGACGAATGATAGGGTACACAATGTGCGACCATGTGATTTAGGTACGAAGATGGACTCAGCTCTAAAGCATCTTCATTCGTGATTTCCCTGCATTTGATGAAACTATACATAAAAATCTTCGGGACTATGGTCCTGAAGATTTTTTGCGTTGTATCTATCGTATATTTTTTATTTGATTATTGTTTGAACAAACCAGAAAGCATTAGATTACCCCTTACGAATGGTATTTTTAAGATGTTTCTTCAAACTTATTTATAAATAAATCAACGCATAATCGCCGGGAACGCCCAGTTCACGGGCATTGCGGCTGGTCGAGGGGTCGGTTTTACTACCGGATTACTACTTTTGAGGGAAGGCCTTGGGATGCGAGAGACCCCCATAAGACCACATTCATGGCATTGAAGCATGCAATCAGACTATCAATATGGCGGAAACAGAAAGAGACCCCCGGTGTGGAGAAGGCACCGGGGGTCTCTTCGCCCCAGAGGAAGGAATCTGGGAGGAGTGGAAGGGATACGGGGAGCTGCGGTTCGGGGTGCGACCCGTCCATCCACGCAAGGCGGTTACGAGTATATCACAGGCCGAGGCGCTTGCGCATGGCCTCACGCATCTCCATCATCTTGTATTCGCGGCGGTTCTCGCCCGCGAACTTGATTGGTGCGCAGCGCTCCAAGATGCGCGTGAAGATGCGCGGCCATGGGGCGTCGTCGGCATCGGACTTCGTAGCGATGTTTGGGTCGAGGTTCGTCGTGACGACCATCGGCCTGCGGTTCTTGTAACGCGAGTCGATGATGTCGTAGACATGCCCCATGACGTAATCGGTGCTGCGGTGCGCCCCCAAGTCGTCGATGACGAGGAGGTCATACTTGAGGAGGCGCGACTTCGCGTTCTCGCGCTCGTTGAACGGCACCGACTCGATGTGGGTCACGATGTCCTGCACGCTGGTCTGCAACGCGGAGAACCCGAGGTCGATGACCCGGTTGGCGATTGCCGAGGCATAGAAAGACTTACCTGTGCCCACCTTTCCCCAGAGGAGCAACCCATTCATGTCATCGCGTGAGAACGTGTCGGCATAGCCCTTGCAGATGGCAGCTATCTGGGGCGTCCTGCCGTCATCGGCATCGAAGGTGCATCCACGAAAGAAGGCGCATCCGGCGAAGCACTCAGTGCGCGCTCTCTCGATTTTGCGCTTCCGCTCTGCGGCAAGCTCGCGCTCACGGCGCTCCGCCTCCGCACGCTTCATGCACTCGCAGGGAATCGGCACGATTGCCGTGTGTCCGCCGAGAAGTTCCGTGGAAAGGCGCATTTCCTTCGGCGTTCCGCATCTTCCGCACACGAGCAGGCCATCTGAATTACGGTAATCATCATCGGCGATGGTTTCGGTAAATTTCTTCATTGTTGGTCAGTCCTTTCTTTTCTGAATTGCTGAGAGCCGTTTTACGGCCATCAGATTGCACATCAGTCCTCGGTGAGGAAGATGGCGTTAAAACGCTGTGTACGCGATTCTGTTCGCGCGGAGGCGTATGTCAGTACGTCCCGTCACAGAGCATTTCCTGAGCGGTGAAGTAATCGCACCCGTGTTTCTCCATGACCTCCTCCGGTGTCATCTCGCGCCGACCGGGATTCGATGCAAGGGGTTTATGCGAGGTCGCTTCGCGCTTGGCGTCCCTCCTTGCCCAGTTGCGGATGGTGGCGAGGTGGTTCTTGTAGCTCTTGCCGGAGCTGTCCATGTACGTGCTCAGGCGGTCGATGCGCTCCTGCCAATCTGCGGGGAACTCGGCCTTGAGCTTCGAGAGGTCGGTGTCCGTCAGTTTGACGTTGCGATACCGACCATAGGTGCCCTTCTTCTCGGGAGCAGCCTTCGCCGGGGCGGTCGCATATCCATCGGTACTTTCTCCATTCGTATTTTCTTCTTTAGTATTTTCTTCTTTAGTATTTAATTGTCGTTGGTTTCCCACATGTGGGCTATCCAGTTGTGGTTTACCCACATGTTGATTTTCCACATGTGGGTTTCCATCCTGTGGGTAATCCGAGAAAGTCCAAAGCCAATCGACGATTTTGCCCTTGTCATCACGTATGCGCTCTCGCGTGAGATAGCCATTTGTCTCCAATTCCTTGATGGCGGAGCGGATGATGCTCTCCCCATCAGATGGAAGGATGGAGGTTAAGCCTGTCGTGCTGAAATTCCAGTTATCATGAAGCGAGAGCATGGTGCTCAGGAGTCCCCGCGCTTTGAGTGACAGGTTGCTCTTGAACACTTGGTTGTCGATGACCGTGAAATTGCTCTTGTGTGCTTTACGAAGAACCGCCATAGATGTTTTCCTTCCTTGCGGGTGCCTTGATGGGAGCCGTCATGCGACGGCGTTTCCCGTCTCTGCCAACGTGTACCAGTTGCGGTAATCGGGGTCGAGACCGCCATATTCGCGCTCGGCGATGAGACCGCCTTCGCGAAGCTCCCTCAAGGCCTCTGTCGCCTGACGGAGGCTCATGAAGGGGAACATCTTCCAAAGGTACTCGGGCGACACATGCACGTAAGCGCGACCGCATGTATTGAAATGACCGGCCTGCGACCCGTCGGGGAACCGCATCAGGTGCGCGATATGATTGAGCACGACTGCGGCGCGGACGCCGTGCTCCGCCGCCACGTCAGCATCGAAACTGACCTCCATGTAAGTGCCTCCAAACGACAATACCCCGTGGCGATTGCGGACACCACGGGGTATTTCTATATATTTCCCGCCACGAGGGCTGAGAAAGCTAAGTTGTCCGGTTCCGCAATAAACCTCAATACCGAGGATACACCATTCGGCGATGGGATGCACATGACGCGGCGGTTCCATATTTCCACCACATTTGTAGTAAGATAGCATCCTACAATACTTGCAATATGCCATATCGCTCTCCACGTATCCTTCACACACCCATTTAATTATTTATAGGGACACGCGCGAGGGGTAGCCGAGTGCCAAATCGGTCGGGAATGTGAAATGTGGGTGCTGAAAGCGCCGAGGTGTCGTATCATCGAGTCAGTCCTTTCTGCTTGATGAGTTGCAGCAGAGACGGGAGACCCGCAGGGGGAGGCATCTGCCATCCGCTGCGGGTTTTTCCCTTTTGCGGCCTACCAGTCCGCCTGCTTCTCATCCTCGGCCATGTCGATGGTTTCCGGCATTTCGGTCACATCCTCGACCGCATCGGGTTTCCCTGTGCGCTTCGGCTTCGAGGAGCGCTTGAACGCGTCAAGCGCCTCCTTCGCCTCCACAGGCGTGCGCGGGTCGGTGACCGCCATGAGCCGGATGTCCTCGGCGTTGTCGGCGAGCCAGCCTTGCAGCCCTTCGAGGTCGATGTCGGTCCAATCCGCGCCGAGGGTCTTGAGCACGATTTCGCCGATTGCCGCGAGGGTCGCGGCTTTCCACTTCCTCGCCTGCTCGCGCTCCTTGGCGGCGGCTACCTTCCGCTGCTCCTTGAGTGCGGCGGCTTGCCGTTTCAGCTCATCGAGCTTCCCGTCGATTTCAGATACCGTTGCCATGTTAGGTCCTTTCCGTCTATTCGCCGACATGAGCCTCTATTATATGCCAGAGTCGGTTTCCCACCCTTCCAACAGCCTGCGGGTCGGGTTGGGAACCCTCCGGCCATTGAAAGCGTGGAAAACCGACAGAGGTGGTTGCCTCGGGAGAGGAGTTCAATCCATGGGTTTGAGGGACATGTACAGTGCCGGGGACATCATCGAGTACGAGGGGGGGGCGGGCGCGACTACCTCGTGTCAATCGAGGGCGAGGAGGGGCTGTGGGTGAACGCCTGCAATCCGTCGTGGATTGAGCGCGGCCTTCGCTCCTTCTGCGATGAGTGCCGCCCGTTCTTCTCCGACCGCTTATACGAGGGTGCCGAAGTCGTGGGTCATTTGGGCGGGGGCACCGTCGAGGATGCCAGTCGATGGTACGAGGAGAACAAGGCGTTATATCGGGGCTGAGTGTGTTACGATGGACGGGCCGTCTCCTTTCTTGACGGTGGTTGCATATGGGGACCGGCGGGGCGCTGACGCGCACCCCCGGTCCCCTTGTCCGATTGGAGTCAAATCATGGAGAATCAGAACGACCAAGTGCTCGTGACGCGCAAGACGTTCCTCACGGGCGGTCAGAAGGCGGGCTACCTCTTCGCGGGCCTGCTCGGCGGTGCGGGATGCGCAATCTTGGCGTCCCTGTGCAACATGGACGCGCCGTACCGCTCCGATTGCACGAAGTTCGCGCTCATCGGCCTCGGCATCCGAATCGCGCTGTCGGTCATCGGCTACATCGCGGTGCTGCCCCTCTTGGCGATGCCCTACTAGGCGTGCGCAGTCGGGTCCCACCGATACGGCACCTCGGGTAAGACCGGCGATGCGGTGGAAAAGAGTATCGCGGCCAAGATTGGACCTGAGAAGGAAGAGCGTGGCGGAGTCGCGAATGGCTTGGCTATGGAATTACACACGGAAGGGGTCGCGCTTCGGCGCGGCTCCTTTTCTCATGGGAAGGCGGAAAGAAAGGCAGGGAGAGAGGAGGGTTGGTTGACGGTCACGGGAAGCGCGGTGCTGTGGATAGGGCTGCTTGTTCACATGGGTGACGAGAGAGGGGAAGGGCAAGGATAGGGGCTTAGCCCCTATGACCCATGTTCCCTGCGGGGGCGACCTTGTGAAGAAGGTATGTAGGAATGTAGTTTACCACATTGATAGCATGATAGGTTGATATAATTAAGGCACGGTAAGACCGAGAGAGGAAGGAACCGGGTATGCTTACTGCGGATATGGCTCGCGATATGAGCGGTGACGGAAAGGTGATGGAAGCGCTTGAGCGCTGCGAGCGCAGGATTCGCCAAGACGCGGAGCTGGGGGAGAGAGAATCGTGTCTCTTCTATTGCGACTGCATGGATGGGGCGAAGGAAAAGGCCCTCGAAATCCTGCGCCAGCGCGGGTTCGAGGTCAGGATGCATGTCAGCTACAGCGGCGGTATTCGGCAAACTCCCGCGTTCTACGCCTTCTGGTAATCACGTGAGGGGCATCCGAGAGGGTGCCCTTTTTCATGGAAGGATTATGTAGTATTATTGTTTACTATATTGGTAGAATGCTATATTGATATAATTAAGCCACAGGCAACCGAGAGAAGGGAGAAGGGAAATGGAGCGCGAGGAAGAGTACAAGCAGAAGTGCCGTCAGGTGAAAGATTACTACATTGAGGAAATCTGCGAGCACGAGAACGCGGGATGTTTCGGGGACGCAGAGAACGCGCGTAAGTGGCGGAGGCTTGAGCTTGAGGAGCTTGACCGTCAGTATCGCGAGGGCGAGCCGTTGACCGGATGCGGCATCGCGTTGCAGTAGTAGGGGATTTCGAGGGGCATCCGATGGGGTGCCCCTTTTCATGGAAAGACTATGTAGGAATATGGTTTGCTACATTAGTAGGATACCATATTGATATAATTAGGGCACAGGCAATCGAGAAGAGAGGAAATGACATGCTGTACACGTTGAAGAAGGGTGAGTACCCGGAGGGGCACCGCTACTGGTCGAACGCGACTGCGGACCTCACCGCCCCCGATGGGCGCGAAATCGGGCCGGAGGAGCTTCCCGTGCAACTCAGGCGCGTGCTGGACGATTTGTGGTCGGACGGCTACGGGGTGGAGTGCTACCTTGTCGAGTGGGATGGGCGGTACTCGGTACTGCGTCCGCTCTCCGCCATGTATGACGGGAGCTACGCAGCGGACCTCGGCATGGGCTACCCGGAGCTTGTCGAGCTGGCTCGCGGACGTGCGGAGGAGTTGGGAGCCGAGCGGCCAGACCTCCATGTGGTGTTCGCGGAGGATGTGGACCAGTGGAAGGCGAACGACCCCTTCACCGAGATATGGGTGGTCATGCCGTGGGACGTGGATGCAGACGCCTTCCATGAGGTGGCGGATTGGTTCAATTCGCGTTGCTACTTCAACGAGTAGCCGGAAATGGAAACGCGAAGGGCACCACGGTTGGTGCCCTTCTTCAAGTACCGAGACGTATATATCGCGCGATGGTGAGGGCAGGGCATATACCCAAGCGAGGGCATCCGGGAGGGTGCCCTTCTTTATGATGGATATGTGGATACCCTTCTTACTACATTTATAGTATTGTAGTTTGATACAATACTATTAACACAAGCCAATGAGGGAGGGATGGGGACATGGGGAAGATGGACAAGACCGAGAAGTACACGGTCGCGGGTCTCTGTTTCGGCGGGAGCGGTGTGTTCCTCTGCGAGGATGCCGTTGTCTGCGCCCGCGTCTACGGGTATTGCGACGGCACGGTGGTCGAGTTCTGCCTGGGAATCGCCTGCATCGTCATCGCGACCGTCTCGCTCTACATCGCCGGTATGCTCCGAGACCGCCGCATCCAAGCGGAGTTCGCCCGCCGTCGCGTCGAGCGCGAGCGCCGCAGGGCCGAACGGGAGAACCGGGGATGGTGACACCGTGGGGCACCCGAGAGGGTGCCCTTTGGCATGTGGCTCATATAGATAGATACTAATCTATCCTGATGGTATTGTGGTTTGATGTGATAGCACCTAGATAAGAGGTCGGGGAGGGGATATGCCGGATATGCGCGAAGGCGATTTGGGGACAGCCGCCTGTTACCTCATGGTCGAACGACTCGCCCTGCAAGCCGGGGTGGAAAGCCCCTTCTGGGACGAGGCCTCGTTGCTCATGAGCGGCTGCGAGGAGCCTTGGTACAAGAAGCCTCTCACGCCATGTAGGCTGCGATTATTCCTCAAGCGGTACGGCGGGAGCCTTCTTGACGATGGAGAGCAGTACGGACAAGCCGCGTTCGTGTTCTCGGATGTGATGCACCTGCACGGCATCCCCTTGGGAGGCGGGGCAGATGGCTTAGGTGCGCTCTACGTGAGGCGGGCGGAGTCGGTCGCGATGACCGTGGCCTTCCTCGCCACCGGATGCACCCTCGCCGATATGGCGGCAATCACGGGGCTTGGGGAGGAGGCGGTTGCCGAGCGCATCACGCGCACATGGGACGGCGATGCGCCGGGGCGGATATACGGACTCGCCCATGCCGCGCACCACGACCGCATCCCCGAGACCTTCGCATCATCAGATGACCTTGACGAGCCTTGGGATGATTGGATATGCCCATGTCGAGGATGACGAGGGAACTTCATCCCCTCGGACTCCCCAGAGGCATCGCCCTCCCCGTCGATTCACGGCTGCGCACATGACTCGACGGCTCACGCGATGGATAATGGGGGCGCATGGCAAAGAACAGGCCCGAGATGGAAAGTCCGACCGATGACGCTCTGTGCGCATCTCATGGTATTGTGGATTTGCATCATTGTTGCTTTATAGTCTGATATAATCATATCCATATAGCATCATCTCGACTTGGAAGGGGTCGCATGGAAGAGGAGGAGCGCACGTTCACGCCCGGTCAGGCGGAGGCCATGGACGCCCTGCTGTCTGGCCGCAACGTGTTCCTATCGGGAAACGCGGGCACGGGCAAGAGCTACGTGCTCAACGCATTCATCGAGGAGCTTGAGGAGCGCGAGGTTCCCTACCTCGCCATGGCCCCGACGGGGATAGCCGCGCAGAACTTGCATAACGGCACGACCATCCACCGCACCTTGCAGGTGGGTTTCGGCGTGCTCGACCCGCACGACGAGAACAAGAAGACGCTCACGCGCAAGGTGCTCAACAAGGCCGAGGTCATCATCATCGACGAGGTATCCATGTGCCGCATCGACCTGTTCGAGCGCGTCATGAACATGGTGCTCGCAGCCAAGCGCGTCTCGGGTAGGAAGCAGGTCGTGCTCGTGGGCGACTTCTTCCAGCTCCCGCCGGTCGTGACCGATGATGACCGCAAGGTGCTGATGCAGCTGTGGCCGGGGAACGATGACGGCTACGCCTTCAAGTCGCAGCTGTGGAAGGGCATGGATTTTGAACCGCACGTCCTCACCGAGGTTGTGCGCCAGAGCGACCCCGAGTTCATCGGCCAGCTCAACCGCGCCCGCATCGGCGATAGGGACTGCATAGGCTACTTCAACGAGCGTTCCATCTCCGACCGCAAGCGAGCACCGGAGGATGACCTGTGGCTGTGCGCGACGAATCGCATGGCATCCACCATCAACGACGAGCGCGTGGGGGAATTGGAGCGCATGGGCGCGAGGGCGCGGACGTATACGGCGTACTCCTACGGAGATGTGAAGCCCTCGGACAAGCCAACTGACGATAAGCTCCGTCTCGTGGAGGGCGCACGCGTGATGCTGCTGGCGAACATGCCAGACCACGGTCTTGCGAATGGCTCGCTGGGGACCATCTCGGAAGTCGGGGCGGATAGCGTGATAGTCGAGTTCGATGACTGCGAGTACCCCGTCGAGGTGACCGAGAAGGAGTGGAAAGTGCTGAAATCCTCCGTGCGCGACTTCATCGGCGATGACGGCAACCCCGCGCAGGAGCTAGTAACCGACACGGTGGGGTCATTCACGCAAATCCCTCTTCGCCTCGCGTTCGCCATCACCATCCACAAGTCGCAGGGTCAGACCTTCGAGCGCTGCGCCGTCCACTCCAAGGTGTTCGGCGCGGGCATGCTCTACGTCGCCCTGTCCCGCTGCACCACCTTTGATGGACTCACCGTGTGGCCGAAGATAGAGCGGCAGCGCCTCTACGCCAACGAGTCGGTCATCGAGTTCTACGACTCCCTCGCCGCCAAGGTCGAGGAGGTACACGAGCCGTCTCAAGGCGCTCTGTTCGATGTGGATGCGCCTACGGCGGCGCTGGCCGCATCCACGGAGAGCACCGAGCCGATGAAACCGGGAGACGAGGATAAGGTCTACATCAAGTGCCCCGTGCATCTGGCGGAGCGCGTGCGCGGCTACATCGACGCATTGATGGAGACGGTTCAGGCATAGGAGGGGAAATGGAATTGCGTCAGGAGAGCCTGTTCGCCGACGAGACCAAGGGAGGTATCGAGGTCATCTACTCGAAATTCATCGACCAGCGGAGGATGGATTACAAGGCCCTGTTCGGTGGCTTCGACCATCTGAGGGTCATCACGTTCTCATATGGGCTAGGCTTCGTGGAGACGGTTGCCGACATGTTCGAGGATGTCGAGATAATCATCGGCTCCATGAACACCGTGCGACCCGACATCGTGGATGTCGCCATGCACCAAAAGTTGGAGATGAAGCGCCTTTCCAAGCGGAAGCAACTCGTGGAACGCGTCAAGGACGGCTCCGTGCGCATCTACTTCAACATGCGCAAGATGTCGCATGAGAAGCTGTACATACTGTCTGCCGACGATGGGCGCTGCCGCATCATCACGGGTTCAGCGAACCTCTCCAAACGAGCCTTCACGGGCGGTCAGTACGAGGAGATAACCTGCTTCGACGGCGATGTCGTGATGTTTGATAACCGCCTCGCACGCTTCGAGTCGTTGAAGGGAATGTCGTCCACGACGCCGTTGGAACCCGCCGCCATGGTCGATTTCGCGAGTGTCGCCGGGGACTCCGAAGGTGAGTTAGAGGTGGTGCCGGTCATGCGGGCGAAGGGGGTCGTCTACCTCTGCGACATGCCGGAGGATGACGATGAGGTCGAGACTTTCTACACCTTCGACCCGAAGGACATGACGGAGGAGGAGCGCGAGCAATATGCCGCGATGCGGGAGCATAAGGTGGACTACAAGCCGGTCGCCGGTGGTCGCGTCATCATCCCTGATGAGGTGCGTCGCGTCATCAGCGCGGCAAGGGAGGCCAAAGCAGAGCGTGAGGTGCGTGCGGTCGCCTATCCGAAGTTCCATTATGACACCGAGAGCGGCACGGCGACGCTGAACGGGGAGGTGTATGAAGTTCAGCCGGAGGGTGCGTGGGTAGATGATGCGCACCGCATCTCCGACATCATGCGCGGATACGATTCTTTCATAGGCGATGTCGAGGTCACAAAGCAGCAGTTCTTCAAGGTGCTCGCCTTCATGTTCACCGCGCCGTTCATGACGAGGGTGCGAAAGGTCGCGATGCGCCATGGTTATTCCTTCACGCTGTTCCCTCTATACTGCATTCTTTACGGTGACTCCAATGCGGGCAAGACCACCTTTATGGAGCTGTGCCTGCAAGCGATGTACGGTTCTCCGCAGACGGGCAAGGTGTCACACGAGGAGTGGACACCGACTGGAATCAAGGCAATCAATAGCCTCTGCCCGGAGATGGGATTGCTGATTGACGATATGCCGTGGAAGCGATTCCAGACGAATGCCGACGCAATCATAAAGCGCGACGGGGCTTGGTTGAACCGCGAAGATGTCCTCAGCCCCATCTACACGTTGACGGTGAACAAGATGGGCGGATTGAAACCCGAGCTGGCGAAGCGCTCTGTTCCCATACGGACGGAGGTTCGCATCGACCGCGAGGTCGGCACGGTCGGCAAGAAGACTCTGAGCGATTCGATTGGGAGGCTCACAACCGCCTTCTTCCTCGAATACCTTGCCCGCATGGAACCGCTGGTCGAGGAGATGGAGGACATGATACGTGTCGGGTCGCGAGACTATCTTCCAGACCTCCTGAACCTGTCGAGTGTCACGTTGCGGGAGATGTTTAAGGAGGCTGGCGAGTCCGATACGTGGAACACGCCCTTGACGTTCCGCGATTTCATCGGTGAGACCGCGACCGCCCGTGTGGCGAGGGAGAAGCTGCTTGAGGCATGGCGCGTAGACCCCTCGCAGTTCAAGGTGCGTCCAAACAATCAAGGGGTGGAATACAAACCGGATGGCTCCGATGCCGATAGGACGCTCAAGTTCGAGGTGAAGGCCATCTATGACGAACTTCCGGCATATCTCAATGCGGCGATGGTGAACAGCGTCATCGTGTTCAAGGATACCGCCTCTCTTGAGTCGTTCCTTGGCGTGAGACTCGACAAGAGCCTCGGCGCGATGGTGCGCAGGGCTGTCCGCACGATGCGCGGAGGCAAGGCGGATTAGACGACAGGCGGTAGGTTTTAGATGGGCAAGTCATGGGTAGCTGCTGGTGGTCGAACAATAACGGACGAGATGGTCGAGCGCTGGGAGCGCGAGTTGGAGACGGGCGAGTTCTTCGACAAGGGGGTGACGGTCGGCGGTGTCGTGGACGGTCAACCTCACCGCTCGATGGATGAGGATGGGGAGATTCTTGGCTTCGACGGCGATGATGTATGATGTACCCGTACCGGCGAGGGCATTCAGGACTTCAAGAAGCGTGTTCATAGGCATTGCCCCTCTCACCGTTCGCACACGGGGGTTAGCCGGTACGGGGATGTATGGGAGCTGATACGAGTCTCGACCTCGTTCTCAGTTATTCGCAGGTGTTGGTAGCGCCTGCGAACGAACCCAGTTTCCCGGCAGCACTCCATATCCCAACTATGGGGTGCTGCACCCCTTGGATTGCATGATGATGGAAGGAAATCGACATGAGTTATTACAACCCAGAGGTGTACGACCCGAAGAAGCTGTTGGGGGAAGATGCGGCGGTGATGGAGGGGTTTTCGCTCTGCGGGCAGATGGTCCTCGACTGGCTTGATGAGACGGCAGAGGGCATGACGGCATACGGAGGTGTCCCGATTTTCGACGTGATATACAGCCAGGTCGCCCACGACATCCGCCAGCACGTCGCCGACCTCCTCGATGGCCGTCGTGTCGAACTCACCGTCTCCCTCATGGAGGCCGAGCCGGAACGCTACGCAACCGATTAGCCGCCATTTTTCCGATTCCACCGATACGGCACTTCGGGTAAGACCGGCGATGCGATGGAATAGAACTGAGAGGCAGCGCGAGGCACCGATTAGATATGGAACGGAGCGACCACGCTTAGAGTAGACCAGACGTGATAGGGCATAGCGCTGACGTGCAACGAGAAGCTTGGATATGCTACGATTTGTGACGCAACGACCAGCTTACACGGAAGGGGACGCGCTTCGGCGCGGCCCCTTTTCTCATGGACGGAGAGGGAGGGAAGGCAAGGAGGGAGGAGAAAGGGTTGACGGTTCCAGAGATGGCGGTGCCACAGAGATGGCGGCTGGTTCGCATGGGTGACGGATGGGGGAGGGCAAGGATAGGGGCAAGCCCCTATGACCATGTTCCCTGCGGGGGCGGTTTTGTGGAGAGGGCGTGTAGGGTGGTAGGTTACTACATTGATAGCGTGATAGGTTGATATAATTAAGGCACGGTAAGACCGAGAGAGGAAGGTTTTGTGTATGAGTAGGCAGCGAATCGAGCAGGAGGTCGTTGATTACGTCTCTGTGAACTTCGACCCATCCGAATGGGACATCGAAGGAATCGTCGAGGAGATTCACGACCTTGGCTTCGATACCGTCGATGACATGGACCAAGACACCTTCACGGAGATTCTTCAAAGACACGATTTGGGATAGGAGAAAGGGGCATCCGGGAGGGTGCCCTTTTTCATGGAGAGGATATGTAGGATTGTAGTTTGCTACATTTATGGCATGGTAGGTTGCTATAATTAAACCACAGGCAACCGCGAGGGAAGGAACCCCACCATGAAGTACAAGGGCATCGAGCTTGAGGGTCTGGACAAGAAGGTCAAGCTGTCGCATAGCCGCGTCATGGAGACCGACGAGGGCACCGACTGGATTGACAAACTGCTCACCTGCGACAAGGCCGCGCTCACGCCGACCCAGTTCCACGAGGTCAGCGCCCTCAGCTCCGTCATCAATATGGACTACCAGATTTGCAACGGCGGCATAGAGCAGTACGTCTTCAACGGCTACCACGAGTACCGCGCACCGTACAGCGATGATGACGTGGCGCAGCTCGATTTGAACCAGCAGTTCATAATGCTTTGCAGGTTGGTGGCTTTCGGCGGCGATGTCTTCCCCGGGATGGATAAGAATGAGGCCGTCCTTCGTTGGGCGGGGAACTTCCACCACTGTGATTGGGAATCGCTTCTCGATGGCGATGAAGATGGGTATGTTGACGAGTATCAGTTGGGGAAGTTGGAGGAGTGCGAGCAGGCTTACTACGACGGTGTTAGCGAACATGTGGCTTTTCTCTGCGAGGCATACGCCCAGTACCTCTGCAAGTCATACGGAATCGCCTAGCTGGTCGATGAAAGGGGGCACCCACGGGGTGCCCCCTTTTCCTTGGCATGGGCGAATCGTTCCCGCGTGTCCATGAAAAGGGTTGTGTGCTATATATGTAGGTTCCTACTTTACCATATTTGTGGGTTGGTAGTTTGCTATGATGATAGCGGCACAACGGAAAGGACACGCCATGGGCAGCTACTTCCACGTCATCGAGCGCAAGGTCGGCGGGAACCTCGACGCGTTCCGCCGTGAGCTTGGCCGTCTCCGCGAGAGCGGGCACTTCCACCGCGACCGCCATGAGCGCATTATGCGCATCGCCCAGACGGTGGGTTTCGGCCACATCGTCCGCCAGTGCCTCGTGGACACCGGGCACCGCGCCGGTTGCGAGGTCCATGTCCTCACGAGCACGGGAATCGTCCTCGTGTTCAACGCGCATTCGCGCAAGCTCGTCACCGTCCTCGTGGCGCGTCCGGGTCAGGTCGCGCGTTACTACGAGCCTTTCGGGGAGGATGTGCCGGATTGGCTGATGGCTCGGGCGTATGAGAACACCTGCGTCCGTCATCTGAACTACTAGGAGAAGGGAAGGAAACGACATCATGGATTACTACTTCTTCATCAAGCTGCGCCGCAAGGTGCCCACGCGGAAGCACAAGCTGGGCATGGACACCGCAGTTTGCCGCGCCCGCAGCAAGGAGGAGGCGGTTGCGCAGCTCCTACCTGAGATGCGGGATTGCGTCGAGTTCGTGTCCCAGCGCTGGACGATGCGCGATTGCTACCCGAACCCGAAAGGTATACTGAGGGACGAGATTATCTAGCCATCAAGGGAAAGGATTGAGATATGGCTGACAAGAAGGACGAGATGTATCTGGTGGGCTGGTGCCCCGATTGCGGCAGGACCGTGGTCGTGCGGAAGGAGGATGAATGGACGTGCGGGTGCGGCCATGACCTGCTGAACCTCACCGCCTGTTCCTCCCCCGTGGAGATTGCCGAGGCCGTCGCGCTGATGGAGACCGTCAAGAACGACGCTTTGCGCGAACCTGATGCCATCCACCGCCCCACGCTCGCCGAGGAGGCTGCGAACGCCCGTGCGGCTGCTGCGGCCTTGGCTGAGGAGGAGGCGCGTTGCGAGGATGACGATGATGATGGTGCCCCCGACATCATCAAGGAGCTGTTCTGCGAGCTGTTCCGTGACGATGATTGCGAGGGTTGCCCGCTCCATCGGGAGGGCGGTGGCACGACCGACTCCGACGAGCTGCCCGGTGATGGGGACCTGCGCATGTTCATGGTCTCGGCGACTCCGTTCCCGGTGTGGGTGCGCGGTGAGGGCTGGGTGGATGCCGCCTTCGCCCTGCGCGGGGAAATCGAGGACATCGCCGTCGCGGGATTCACTGCCGCGTTGAAGGAGGGTTCGGTGCATCTCAGCGCCGTGCCCGTCAGCGGTGACGAGGACGCGCCGGGTATGGTCATGTTGGAGAAGGTCGTGCGCGACTAACAGTCGGAGATGACCTTTTGCGGGGCCGTGTCGCAGGTGGCGCGGCCCTTTTTCAATCGAGAGGGAGAATGGAATGGAATCCAAGTACGATTACGTCGTGTTCGACATCGAGACCACGGGGCTGCACCCTGATAGCGACCAGATTTGCGAGATTGCCGCCATCGGCGTGAAGGACGGCCTGCCGCAGGGCTTGTTCTCGACGCTCGTGGCGATTGAGGGGTCTATGCCCGAGGCGGCGGGGCGCGTCAACGGCATCACCGACGATATGCTCAAGGGCGCTCCCGCCATCGGCGACGCGCTCGACGCGTTCCTCGACTTCATCGGGGAAGACGCGACCCTCGCGGGGCACAACATCGCCTCCTTCGACATCCCGTTCGTGCAGGCCGCAGCCGCCAAATCCGGTCGCGTCTTCATCTACCCCTATGTCATCGACACGTTGGAGGTGGCGAGGGAGCTGTGGCCCGACCTGCCCAGCCGCTCCATGGACAGCCTGCGCGACATCCTCGGAATCGAGCGCACGGACGCGCACCGAGCATTGGCGGATTGCTATGACGAGCTTGCGCTCTTGAACGCCGAGCTTTCGGTCATCATGCAGTCCTACGCCCGGAAGATGGATTACTGCCGAAGCGAGCTTCTGCATATCGCCGGTGAAATCGCCGAGGAGATTGGGGAGTAGGCGGTCGCCGTGGATGGCATGGACACCGTTTACAGCTTGGAGGTCTGGGTGCCGGACGGGGAGCAATGGCGCTGGTCCGCCATCGGCGCGTACCCGACCTTGGATATGGCCGTGGCCGTCGGCGAGGGCTTCCTGTCCGTCAAGCCCTACCGCGTGAGGCGGGTGACGGGTGTCGGTGGTGGCTTCCGCGACTTCCTTGCCGAGGAGGTCTTCGCCAACGCATTGACGGGGCGCATGAGGCTCCTGCGTGAGAAGTTCGGCCATAAGGGGAGGGGGTAGGGTCTCCCAAGTCATGATGGAATTATGCGTCTCAATGTTTCCATCATTATTGTTTTATAGTTTGCTATGATTGTAGGCAGCAGACGGCACCGAAGGGACGGTGCCGAGGACCATGGAAGGATGGTACGTATCATGAAGAAGGACGGGAACCGCCTTGAGGGCATCGGTGAGCGAATCGCCGTGCGCCTGATCCTGCTTGAGGAGGCTCTGGGCATGACCCCCGGCGACCCCGAGATTTACGGCAACTGGATTGCCTCGAAGGCCCCCGAGCCGGAGAACGGCGCTGAGGAGGTCGGGGTCATCGAGGGCATGGATGCCGTGGAGGACGCGACCACCTGCTTCCCCCGCACGGAGGATGGCGTGCCCTTCTGCTGGGACTACCAAATCAAGGGCTTCTTCAAGGACGCCTGCTCGGCCCTGCGCCGCGTGCCCGGTACCCGTTCGAGCAAGCTGACGGCCTTCAAGAAGGTTATCGACGGCACCGTGTTCGTGGAGCAGCGCAGAATCCCGTTCCAGCTCCCCAAGGGTGCCGAGTGCGGTCGCTGCGAGCGCCCGCTTCGCGCCAGCTCCGCCTCCGGCGAGCGCGTGGCGCTGGCCGCATCCGAGACCGTCCCAGCCGGTACCGTGCTTGAGTTCAGCATCCTCGTGATGAACCCCAAGGACGCGGAGACCGTGCGCGAGTGGCTGGACTACGGTGCCCTGCGCGGCCTGTTCCAATGGCGCAACAGCGGCAAGGGCCGCTTCGAGTGGGAGGAGGTCGCCAAAGAGGACTGACCGCGCGACCCATATACACAGATACGGCACCACGGGTAAGACCGGCAAAGCTGCGAGATGGAAAAGAAAAGCAGCGTGTTGAAGGGCGCTGAACCGAGAGGGATATGATATGTGCGAGGGGCCTCGACGCGAGGTGAGACGGCAGTGCCAAGAGCTGACGTGCAGTGGATTCGCACCGAAACGCACCGATACGAAAGGGAATGGAGAGGAACCGCGAGGCGCAGCGCGGATGCGCTCATAGGATGACGGCGGGTCATGGGGCATCGACACCCCCGTGGCCCGCCCACATAAGGTATACTCCTGATTACATGGAAGGATGATGCAGATGACATACCAGACGGACATCCTTCGCGCATCGACTCGGCAAGAACGATGATGACGAGACTACGGCTGCATGATGCCGTGAACTGCTCGTTTCCCGCCTGACGCGCTGTGAGCCGATTTTAGGCGGCATCATCCGACATAGGTCATCTGGGACATGGGTGACATTCAAGACCCCACAGGAGCGATTCTGTGGGGTCGTTTTTTCTCACGGAGCCGCAAATCGGGACGGTGGGAAGGCAGGGAGAGAGGCGGGAGGGGTGACGGTCACAAGAAGAGCGATGTTGCAGAGATGGCGGCTGGTTCGCATGGGTGACGGATGAGGGAGGGCAAGGATAGGGGCAAGCCCCTATGACCCATGTTCCCTGCGGGGGCGACCTTGTGGAGAGGGCGTGTAGGATTGTAGTTTACTACATTGGTAGTACGGCACGTTGCTATAATTAAGCCACAGGCAACCGAGAGAAAGGAACCGACATGTTCGAGCCGAAGTGCGACTGGTGGAGGAAGATTAAGTGTGAGGACAAGACGGTCCTGTTGAAGGGCATCCTCTCCATCAAGAGGAAGGATTACGGCAGGTTCGTCGAGCTGGCGCTGGACGCGGGCATGAGGGAGGCGCTTGCCGGGGATTACGACGAGGAGTCGCAGAGCGGCGAGTTCTGGTTCGATGCCGAGAAGGAGGGGCCGCGCGGCATCCTCAACTGGCTCGGCTTCTCGGTGGAGGACGAGACCGAGGATGGCATTGATTTCGTCTTCTTCGAGGACAGCGGCATCGCCGCGTACAGGGATGACATGGGCCGTGCCGTCTTCGAGGCCTGCGCCCCCGTCATCGGGGCGGGTTCGGTCCTCGTGTTCATGGAGAACTGGGACGAGGCAGAGGAGAAGGACCCGCGCATCTGGCGCTACACGTTCGATGGCGAGAAGATGCACGTCCAAGATGGTCGCTTCGTCTTCGACTAGGTGGCAAGAGGGGCATCCGCGAGGGTGCCCCTTCCTTATGGAGAGTCTATGTGGCATACTGTGTTACCATATTTATAGTATTGTAGGTTGCTATAATTAAAGCACGTTAAGACCCAAGGGAAGGAACCTACATGAAGCGCAACGACCTGAACGCCATCATCACGGGCATCGTGCATCGCTACATCGAGGACGGCTGGGTCCTTGAGATGGACAATGCGAGTTACAGCGATGTCGTGGGCGTGCATTTCCTCTCCCGTGGTCGCGAGCGCGTCGCCGTCGGCATCCGCCGCCCCGAGTTGAAAGAGGTGGCTGAGGACGGTCGCTTCGCGAATTTGCGGGGGTTGGACTCGCGCATCCTGTTCGAGTGCCGCGCCCCGAAGGGGTCCTTCGATTGGGTCGAGCCGGGGAACGTCATCAGCGAGCGTGTGTTCTTCAAGGTCGATGGTGATTGGTACGTCGATGATGCCCATGAGGCGGATGGAGCGAAGGCCAAGAGGCGCGAGAGGGCGAGGCGCGACTTCTACCGCAATGTCTCTTCCCGTTCATTCCACCCCACCAAGGCGTTCCTCGACAAGTGGGTTCGCGAGATGTACGGATGGAAGAACGTCAGACCCTCCGATGTTGTCATAGCGAAGGAGACTTGCGCAGAGGGGATTTATTACCGTGTGCGGAAGACCGTCGGCAATGGGGACTTCTTCTCGGTCACGAGCTTTGGAAAGCGCTAGGCGCGGCATGGGAGGGGCACCGGAAGACCGGCGACCCCTCCTTGATTTGTTGAAGGATTGGGAGGATGAAGAAGATGGAGAACCTTGTCGAGGACAACGGAATCTGCGATTGCCATTACCTGCTGACCATGCGTTTGGCTTTGCAAAAAGAGGTAGACAGCCCGTTCGGTATCAATTCCATATATGACTTGGGTGATTGGTGTGCTCCGTGGTGGCGCAAGCCCGTGAGCTACGCCGATTTGGATGCGTTCTTCGAGTCCCACGGGTGCGGTTGGCTCCGCCAGTCCATCGGCATCGGTAGTTGGCGCGGCGTGGCAGGGGAGGGTGAGAAGGCCGAGCGGATTATCCGCACGAGCCTTGAGCAGCATGGCCTCACGCTCGAACGGGCACGTGCCCGTTACGGCAAGAGGCGCGTCAGCGAAGCTAGGAAATGGGCTGAGACCGTGGCTTTCTTCGCCACCGGGTGCTCGTTCCTCGACATCGCCGAGGTCGTTGACAGGTCGGTGGCGCAGGTGTCCAAGGAGATATACGACACTTGGTGCGAGGATTATTACATCGGTTGCGTGGACAACATCGCCAAGTTGGCGTTCGACGGTTATCTGGTGCGCGAGCAGGGACTTGATGAAGATGGGGTCGAACCGGGCGAGGTCATCGTGCTTGAGGAGTACATGGAGGGCGTACCGCAGGAATCGCGCGGCCTTGGCACGTCCGACGTACACGGCGTGTAGAAGATATGGAGGTTACTACATTTCAACTATACTGGCATTGTAGTTTACTATATTGGTAGTGCCGAAAAGGCAGGTAGTCACATCCGAGTAGATTGGATTCAGGCATGGCAATCAACCGAGTCATCATCGAGGGCAACCTGACGCGCGACGTGGAGATGCGCGCCACCGCCAGCGGCCTCGCGGTCGCGGGGTTCACCGTCGCGGTCAACGAGAAGCGCAAGAACGCCGAGGGCGAGTACGTCGATGCCCCCGTGTTCGTCAAGTGCTCCCTGTTCGGCACCCGCGCCGAGAAGCTGTCCAAGTACCTCTTGAAGGGCACCAAGGTCACCATCGACGGCAAGCTGCGCTACTCGCAGTGGGTCAAGGACGATGAGAAGCGCCATGAGCTGAGCGTCATCGTTGACCAGCTTGAGTTCAGCGGCGGCAAGCGCGAGCAGACCGGCGACGCGCCCGCGACCCCTTACGAGCCGTCCCACGCGGCACCCGCCCCGGTCCCCGAACCCGAACTCGACCTCTATGACGAGGACATCCCGTTCTAGGTCCGGTCGTGAGACCCGTCCTATTCGCGGTCGGCTGGGCGTCCCTGATGCTGGCGGTCGTGCTCGCGGCATCCGGCATCGCCCACGACGCCGCCTACATCTTCGCGCGGAGGAGGATGACCCGCGCACGGATGCTGCGAATCTCCCTGTTCGCCCTCCTCGCGCTTATCTTCATCCTCATCTCGTTCCAAGTCTGACATCTATGAAAGGTCCCGCATATGGCTATCTCGGATAAGGTCAAGGTCGGAATGGTGGAATACGGGGTCCCGGCCACCATCCTCGTGGAATTTGCGGCAATCGCCGCGCTCGCATGGCGTCTGGGCGGTTGGGTCTGGTCCGTGGCGTCGATGGTCGCCCTCGCCGCCCTGTTCCTTTTCGCCCTCGCGTTATGCAAGGCCGCGTCGTCCGCCGACCCCGACGGGGCCGATGACTGGTGGGGGGAGTGATGTGGATGAAGTCCAAGGGAGGGCATATGGCCCGGAACCCTCGCCCCATCGACGGGGGCCTCGCCATCATGGTGGCCGCTGCGGCACCGATGGGCGCTATCGTCTCCCTCGCCTTGGGCTGCTATATCGGCCTGAGCGCACCCGAAGTGCTCGCGGTCGCGTTCCTGTTCACCGCGCTGTTCACCATCTATGCCGTGACGGTCCGCACCCTCTGCCGCGAGTACCGCAAGCGCGGCCTCGCGGATTAAGCGACTCATGAATCGAGACACGAAAGGACTGATGTATATGTTCACGATTCTGTTCCTCAACCAGAAGGGCGGTGTGGGCAAGACCACCCTCGCCGACGAGCTGGCGTTCGCGCTTGAGCGCCGAGGCTCCACGGTGGCGTTCGTCTCCACCGACCCGCAGGGCGGCTCCGTTCACGAGGTCTGCGATGACCCGGACTACGCCGAGTCCTGCGATTACCAGATTGTCGATACGGCGGGCGTCCTGAACGACGGCATGGGCGATTGGTGCCGCGCCGCCGATGTCATCCTCATCCCCATGCTCCCGAGCACACGCGATGTGGAGCCGACCATGCGCACCTACCAAATCGCCAAGGACTCCGGCACAGGTGCGGCAATCCGCCTCGTGGTCAACAACTTCTACGCGTTCGGCAAGCTCGACAAGCAGCTCGTGGAGTTCCTTGAGTCCGAGCAGGTGCCGGTCATCGCGAAGGTGCCCCGCGCGGTCGCGCTCTCGCAGGCCGCAGCCGAGGGCAAGTCGGTCGCGGAGCACAGCCCGCACAGCCACGTCATCCCGGCTCTTGAGGAGCTGGCAGATTCCATCATCAATGAGAAGGAGAAGAAGTATGTCTAACAACAGCAACGCCTTCATGGCCTCCGCGAAGAAGTCCAAGCGCCAGCAGGCCTCCATCCAGCACGCGCAGCCGGAGGTCGATGAGCTGGTGTGCATCAACGTCCGCATCCCGAAGTCCATGCACACGAGGCTCCAATATCACAAGGTGGAGACGGGTGAGAACATGACCGTCCTCATCAACCGCCTCCTCGAAGCCGAGTTCGCGTAGGCGGTGCGCGATGGGAAAGCGAATCGGGGTGTACAAGTACATCCATGCGCTCCCCAGCGATGCCTACGGGAACCGCTATCGCATCGGGGGTCGAATCCTCTCCCAGAAGTTCGGTCTGGGCACGGTCATCGGGGTCGCGCGTGGCGGCGATGGGCGCATCTGCGTCGTCTGCAACTTCCGCGCGGCCTACGGCGAGGCGGGCAAGTTTACCTCTAAATGGCGCACGTGGCTCGTGCCCGCCGAGGAGGGCGTCGCGGTCGAGGTGAAGGAGGAGACGGATGTCGAAGCCCGATAAGCCCATATTCAACCAACAGGGCGGACGCGGGAAGCTCTACGGCCCGACTCATGGGGCGACGTACATGGGCACGTACCAGATGCCCGACGGCAAGATGGACCGCCGCATGTTCAACTGCGCCACCAACAAGGACGCCATCAAGGCCTACACCGATTGGTGCGCCGACATGGACGCGCGAATCTTGGAGGAGATGAAGGAGAAGGTGCGGCCCAAGGCGAAGGCGCAACAGCCGAAAGAGAAGCCTGCATACACGGAACCGTTCAAGAAGGACGAAGTGAAAGGAGCCGACATGGCGACAACGGCAGATGCGAAGCTCGACAAGATTTACGTCGTGATGGTGGTCGGCGGCGTGGCCGTCGCGTGGTGCGAGTCATTCGACAAGGCGGTGGCCGTCTGCGACGCGCTCACCCTCGGTGCGAAGGCCAGCGGTTTCGCCGCCACCTACGATGTGGTCGAGGTCAAGAAGTGGACGGCGTAGACATGTTGAAGTTGAATTTTGAAAAGTCGATTTTCATCCCGACGGGTTGGCCGGGTTTAGATGCCGAACTTAACGGTGGGCTGCTGTCGAAGACCGTGACGGCTGTTCTTGCAAAACCCGGCATGGGGACATCCGCATTCGCGATGAACATCTGTCTTAATGCCGCCGCGCAAGGCCATAGGTGTCTTCTCTTTACACATGATGGCGTCGATTTGTGCTTTGCGAAGATGCTTGCGTCAGAATCTCTCGCCTCCATTCATACAGCCCTGCGATTGCATTCTAATGCCGATGTCGTGAGCGATGAGATTCTGACTGCTTTAGAAGACCTCTCCAAAGTGGATATAAAACTTCGTGATATTCCATCTACTGTAGTTGAGCTAGAGAATGTTATCAGCGAGTTTGCGTATGTCGATAATTCTGGGCGCGGGAAATCGACCGTGATTGTGGTAGACGGATTGGATGATTTTGATTGCAGCCCCACTAGCCTCTGCAACTGTTTGAAGAAGTGCGCGGACTCTTGCAATGCGGCGGTCGTGTTGACTGCGCACGGTTGGCACGATAGCGCTGATGTGAAGAATGCCATGGAGCGTTGCGATGCCGTTCTGTCAATCGCGCAGGATGAGGACGAGGCCGCGACGGAGCTGTCCATCCATAAGTGTCGATACAGTGGCCCCTTCTACTATGGCGGACATACCGTGCGGTTGGTGTTTCTACCGCGTAACGCGAAGTTTTTCGAGTTGGACATGAGCGATGAGCATGAAGTCTTTTAGAAGAAGCATCGTCGAGATTTCCAGAAGATGAGAGGGTTGAGCGAGTTGAGCGCATCGAAACGTGAACGCAGACATGCCGAGCACAAGCGTTATTACGCACAGACCGCCTTCAAGTACGAGCGGCGAAAGTGGACGGATGACGAGGATAAGTTGGTTCTCATCCAGAGGATTCCCGATAGCGAGCTTTCACCAATCATCAAGCGTTCGATGAAGTCCATCTCGAACCGCCGCTGGCGTTTGCGCAAGGCGGCATCTGAGAACAAGCGAACCGGCAATGCCGGAGAGTAAGGAGAGAAAAAATGGAGAACAACAACCTGCCCGAAATGACCGACGAGCAGCGCAAGGCCGCGCTTGAGCGTTCAGCAGAGGCGCGGCGCGAGCGTATGGAGTTCAAGGAACTCGTGAAGAAGGGAGAGATTTCCCTTGCCGACGCCCTTGCAGATGACCGCGCCAAGCGCATCCGCGTCCACGAGTTCCTGATGTGCATCCCCGGCATCGGCAAGGCCAAGGCCGATGACATCATGCGCAAGCTCGGCATCGCGGAGAACCGCCGCGTGCAGGGTCTCGGTAGCCGACAGCGCGAGGGAATCATCGAGCTTGTCGCGAAGTTGAAGTAGGAATATGGAGCCGCCCGTGTGGGCGGTTTCCCATATCAGCCGTCCGCGACGAAGGGAGACGCAATATGGACGAGCGCAAGAACAAGATGACCGACCAACGCTATCGCGAGATTCTTCCGATGGCCTATATGACCGCCGCCATCGAGAAGGGCCGTCAACCCAGACCCGTAGAAGTAGGTCTATGCGCAAGGGCAATCGTCGATGCCGAGGATGAGAACAACCTAGCCTATCGCGTGGCGATGGCGACCAAGATTCACTGCACCATCGTCGGCGTGAAGCGTGTCTCCACGAAGACCGGTTACGACAAATACGAAATCACCTACCGCACGTTCGGGAAGGACGAGGACGAGACGATTCCGTCTCCGCTCATCGGAGATTTCCGATACGGCAAGGTGACCGAATGGCTGTGGGCCAAGAAGAACGATGACGGTACGGACTACTGGCCCGGAAGGCGTGCTGTGCTCTACAAGCACAACGACCCGCCCAAGGAGGGCGACATGTCGAGCGCGGGTTACCGCTGCTGCGTCTTCGCCGAAGCCCTCGACAAGTAACAGGTTGATTTTGAAAGGACATCGCATGTTCCACGATTACGCGCCCGTCTTCATCATCGGCATGTTGAACAGCTTCGCCGAGAAGACCGAGAACGGCATCATCGACTTTGACACTTACGTCACCGACCCTGAGAAGTACGATGGGTTCCTCATCTACGATAAATCTAACGGCAAGGTCGTTTGCGACATGTGCGTGGATGAGCTTCACAGCGACATCGTTGGCTACTTTGACTTCTTCGATGGCGTGGACATTCGCGTCATCGAGGATGATGGTATCTTTGTCGATGTCGATTTCGGCAGGAGCAGCATCGTGGTCGAGAATGGCCGTTGGTACGTTTCCAATTTCGATTAGACCCGTGGCCTGAAATCATCTTCTGAGATTCGCCGCCTCGCATCACCGCCATCCGAGATTTTCGATTCACCGCCATCCAGAAAACGGCGCGACCGATTTTGAGAATCACGCGATACCGGTTCACGGGGCGGCGTTCCCATGCCGAAGCAAAGTACATCCATCCGTTCGCGAGCGTCTGAAAATACATGACTGCCAAGTCGGGAATACCAAATCATCTGTCTGCGTTTCGCGGATTTGAGAAAGGTGGGGCGGCGGCACCCCACCTTTCTGTCTCCCTCCGCAAGCTCCGGGAGACACCGCCTTCCCGGCCAGAAAATAGGGGCGGCGGCACCCCTATTTCCCGTCCGGGAAGGCTCTCGCACTGCTACAATAGCAGTGCTCACCGACTAAAGTCGCTCTTCGAGTTGCAAGATGTAGGAAGTGTGGCCACAAACGCGGTAAAACCGCATTTGAACCACCCTTCCATCTTGCTTTCGGACGGCTTTAGGAGCCTACCCGAAAGGGGGTTCTCGACCGATAATCAGGTACCTAAAGATAGGGACCTGACCACCGTTCTCCAACCAGCGAAAAGGCGGCTTTTCGCAATCCCAGAACTTGGAAACGGCGGCGGCACCGTTTCAGAAGTTCCGTTTTATGAAAGTGAGGAGAAGAGTTTGTCGAACAGAGATATATGGCTGAAAGTCCGTGTGACAAATAAGGAAAGGGAAATCATCAAACGCAAGGCCGCTAAATTAGGGATGACGGTTTCGGATTATGTGCGCACGGCACTCATCCATTCCGACAATCTGAACGTCACGATGATTGATGTAGGACCCATCGAGGAGATTGCGACCGAGTTGCATAAACAGGGTGTGAACTTGAACCAGCTCATGAAGTTCCTGAACACATACGGCGCGGATGCCTATAACGCGGAGGAGACATTTCGGATTCTGACGCGAGAGGGTGACATGTTCCTGAAAGTCTCAGATGTGCTCGGTCAACTTTGCGAAGAGGCAACAAGGCATAAGGTCTATATCACAGTCCATGATTTCAGCGATGGCGATAGTGATGAGTCCTAAATACTGATTTACATAAACGACGATTTGCGAAAGGATGAGAATGATAAAGACACAACCTGTCATCTGTTTGGAGACTGGCGAGAAGTTCGAGTCATTCAATGAGTGTGCAAGGGCCATCGGAGTTCCCCGTTCGACTCTTTACAATGCGGTGACAAAAGGACATGCCACACGGGGGCATCACTATTTCTATGCCGAGAAACCGCAACCATCCGATGAGTTCTTCAACCATCCACGGGGAAAGGCTCGGGTAAGAGTTCGTTGTATCGAGACTGGTGAGGTATTCGAGAGCACGAGGAAGGCGATGGAGAAGACGGGGATTGACCGCAGGGAAATCTATCGCGCTATAAACAACAAAGCCGGTGGATTTCACTGGGAGGTTGTCGATGATTAGCGAGTTTCAGCGAGAGAGTGGAAAGGACAACTAATATGAACTCTCAAATTGAGCTTTACCAACATAACCAAATCGCCTACGACAAGCTATGCGATATGCTCTCGCAGAGCGACCGCGCCTGCGTCATCCAGCCGACGGGCACCGGCAAGTTCGTCATCATCGCGAAGCTGGTTCAGGACAACCCCGATAAGCGTTTCCTGCTTCTCGGCACGAACGACTACATGTTCATCGACCAGATGGACAACCTTGAGAAGATAGCACCGGGCTTCCATCCCGATAACCTGCAATTCAAGACGTACTCCGCTGCGATGGTACATGCAAGGAGCGAGCATGTAACTTTACAGTACGACTACATCATCCTAGACGAGTTCCATCATTGCGGGGCACCGGAGTGGAGCAAGGGTGTCCAGTGGTTCATCGACGGCAGTCCCGATGCGAAGCTGCTTGGTTTCAGCGCGACCCCAATTCGCTTCTCGGATGACGGGCGCAATATGGCCGATGAGATTTTCGAGGGCAACATCGTCAGCAGCATGGAGCTTGAGGAGGCTTGGCTTCGCGGCATCCTGCCCATCCCGAAGTACGTCATCGCGCTCTACGATGCGCCCAAGGAGTTTGGCGAGTTGAAGGTCTCCATCGAGAAGGTCAAGGACAAGAAGAAATACTCGAAGTTCACGAAGAAGTACGAGGAGTTGCGCCGCTCACTGCAAGATGCCGGAGGGGTTGACACGGTCATCGCGAAGCACTTGAAGAAAAGCGATGCGAAGATAATCGTGTTCTGCCCGAACAATGAGAAGCTGCAAGAGTTCATGGCGTTGAGCCATGAATGGTTCCATGGCGTGAACGAGAACATCCACGTCTATAAGACGACCAGCGCCGACCCGACCGCAGGCACAGAGGACTTCCAGATGTTCAAGGACGATGATAGCGGTGCCCTCAAGGTGCTCTATTGCATCAACCAGCTCAACGAGGCCGTGCATATCAGCGGCATCGACGCAATCGTGATGGTGCGTCCCACGAAGTCGCCTGTCATTTTCCATCAGCAGCTCGGTCGCGCACTTAGCTCTGGCGGTAACGGCACACCGCTTGTGTTCGACCTCTGCAACAACTTCGGCTCACTCGGCGGCATCACTGGGATGCAGAAGCGCTTGGAACGCGCATATGGTGAGATGACGGAATGTGGTGAGAAGCCAATCCACGACCCAAAGGATTTTAATGTCATTGACGAGATTAAGGACCCGCGCGAACTCGCGGCTGAACTTCGCGAGGCGTTGAATCCGAAGATGAGCATCGACGATAAGATTGCCTTCCTTGAGGAAGTTGCGGCGCAGAACGGAGGCATCCTATGAGAGATAAGAACCTGAATCAAATCGTTTCCGATGTAAGAAAGGCATATAAGAAAGGTAAGTTGGGGGAAGACCAGATTAGACGGTTGGATGACATCGGCTTTGACTTTATAGGTCAGAAAGCAAGAGGCGTGACACTACGCGAGTCAGTTGCAGACCTCTTGAGAACATATCCGCATGAGTACACATATTCTGAAATCGCGAATATATTCGATGTTGATTGGAATGTGTGTTACAGAATAATACGTTATCAAGGGTTAGAGGAGTTAGTAAAGCCTGTAAGAGGTCGCGTGAACATTGCGGGGCTTCTGGATGACTACGAGAACATCCGAGATGTAAATGCTTTGGCTGTCCGTTATGGAATTACCGTAGATTATGTAAGAGCCATTCTGAGAAGAGCCGGTAAAACCTTGCCGAAGTTTATAGACAACAAAGAGGCAGAGCGGATTTGCGCACTGCGCTTGGAGGGTAAGTCCCTCACTGAGATAGCCAATATTGTCGGGCGAAATGCTGCCACAGTTGCAAAGGTGTTAAATGAGGCTGATATTGCAGCGGGTAGTAGAAAACTTTCAAAAACCGATATAGGAGAGATTGAGAAGTGTCTTAGAGAAGGAGTGAGTAGGGCGGCAATTGCTGATAGATTCGGTATCAGCAGGTCTAATGTTCACCGTATCGCAAGCGCTGCCGGTATACAAAGCGATTGGCGGCAAGGAAGAAAGCGCACACGTTGTATCGAGACAGGTGAGGTCTTCTTGTCAGCTCATGACGCTCAGAAGTCCGTCAGCCCTAACTCTGTGAATGGCAACCGTGTCTCGTGTGCATGTCGTTCCGGCAATCGTTATCGCGGCTATCACTGGGAGTATGTAGATGACTGAGGTGGATAAAAACTCGACAATATGTTATCTGCGAGACGTATATCGTGCTGGCAGGCTTAATACTGAGCAGATACACCGTTTGGAGGAGATAGGCTTCGACTTCGACGGGCAGCTAAACCGTGCAAGAGAACGCAATAAGCCTTTACTCAATTTTCTTGTTGAGAACCCCCGTGTTTATACTAGATATGAATTGGCTGAAAGATTCGGGATAGACGCAAAAAAGTGCTATGAGATTGTAAGAAGGGCGGGTATGACCGCTCTCATTAGACCTGTACGTGAGAAGATTGATATTGAAAATCTCATCGCTGATTACGAAGCCGGTATGTCAATAGATGAACTTGCCTGTAAATATGACGCAGCTTATGCCTATGTCCGTAGGCTAACTAGCAGTTGTAGAAGATATTCAAAGGCGAAACCCATAAGTGACGAGGAAAAGAAGGAGATTATAAGGCTGCGTAATAATGGGATGACGATTACTGCGATAGCGGAATCAGTTGGACGCAGTGGTACCGCTGTCGGAGAGGTACTTCGTCAGAACGGTTTTGAGACAGATTTACGTATTCCGAAGCAAGTCATTGCTCAGGCAGAGACGCTAATCCGAGAAGGCGATAAGTCTTATCGGGAGATTGCAGCTTTATTGGGCATGTCAACCTCGAATGTCAGTCGCGTGGCAAAATCCATCGGGGCTGAGTCAAATTACAAGCATAATGCAAAGAGGGTGCTTTGTATCGAGAGTGGTGAAATCTTCTCCTCAGCGACGGAGGCACAACTACATCTGTCTACTCCAAACAGCGGAGGAGTAAGTGCAGCATGCAAGTCTGGCAAGAAATATAAAGGTTGCCATTGGAAATATGTAGATGATGAAGATGATAGGTGAGAGGAGGAATGACCATTGACCATCATCAAGCAGCGAGCCGTCACAGAGAATGGACATCAGCGCAACCTCCGCGCCTACATCAACGATGACAAGAAGGTTCTTCTCCGTGACTCTCAGAACATGGATGGGTGCACCAACATCAAGCGTTGGGCGACTTTCATGGAAACCACGCGTAGGCGCTTCGGTCACGATAAGGCATCGCGAATGGTCCGGGACAAGAAGACCGGCGAGTTGAGGCAGTCGAGGAACACGATTATGTACCATCAGATACTCGCCTTCCTCCCGGATGAATGTGACATCAACGGCGGCAAGCTCACGCCAGAGGAGTGCATGGCTTACGCGAAGGAGTACGCGGCGAAGTTCTATCCGAATCAGCAGGTGGTCTTTGCCCTGCACAACGAGTATTGCAAGGAGGACAAGACCCATCGCTATGCCGTTCATATGGTCATAAATCGCTCCGACATCCAGACGAAAAAGCGCCTCAATGAAGGGCGCGGACAGAAGGCCAAGGTCGAACGTGCCTCCCGCATCCGCAAGATGGACAAGGCATGGGGCTTGAAGCAGGTGGAGCGCGATGAGCGCAATTCCTCCGTCCATAAGAAGCAACCGTCGAAGGTGGAGAAGGAGATTGAGGGGCGCGGGGGAGAGTCCTACAAGATGAACCTGCGCGAGCTGTGCCGTCTCGCAGCCGACAAGGCCGAGAACATCTACGAGTACCGTGAGATGCTTGAGGGCTGGGGCGTTGACACCCAGTTCCGCAAGGGCAGGCTCTACGTCACCGACACCGACAACTCCAAATACTCCTTCTCCCTCGCGAAGCTCGATGCCGACCTGAACGCGAACGGCCTTGAGGAGCGGTTCTTGCAGAACGTGGAAGCGGACATCGAGGCCAAGGGCGCGGAAATCGCCGAGGCCCGAGCGGCAGTCGAAGCCGAGCGCCAGCGCGTCACCGGCATCCGCGATGCCTACCTAGAGGACATGAGGAAGACCTACCTCGATTACCGCAAGAAGGCGCATGGCTTGGAGGGCACTGCCCTCGCCGCGTTCCCGAAGCTCGAACTCAAGCGCCCGCCCAAGGAGGTCATGGACGACCCCGAGGTGAAGCGCCTGTGGCTCGCATATCGTCGCGGTGCCGACGAGCTGCGCGTCGAGATGGCTTCCGAGGTTCCCTATGCACGCAAGCCCAAGAAGGGCGGAGGCACGAGCGGGTCCAGTGAACAGCAGCGCCGCGATTCCCAGTCCATCGGCAAGGCCGAGCGCAAGCATGAGCGACCGGACGTGCGTTAAGTGGCGTCCCCGTGAAGATACCCAACGTCTCTACATTAGTGGGTTTATGGTATGCTACAATAGTAGCAACACACACGACTATGAGAGGGGCGTTGATGTATTTGAACGAGATTCTTCCAGGTAATTGGCGCGAGGATGAGTGGCCCGAGCACATCGAGGTCAGCCACGAATCCTCGCGCTTCAAGAGCCGCAGGTATGTGCCGCGCGTGAACTCCGCTAACAAATCCTCGGCAAACCCGGTCGATGGCATCTGGTGCTCGCACTGCGGTTGGGCAGGTGTCATCGCGCAGGACATGACCGATTTGGACGAGGAGGCCGAGCCGCAGTTCGACAGCCTCGCGGAGGACGTGCCGACCTTCTGCCCGAAGTGCGGCTCGCTTCTCATGTACTAGGGCGGGGGCACTGTGAACATCATCGAAGAGCGCAGGCGCAAAGCGTGGGCACATGCCACAGCGGTCATCATGAACAAGGTGATTCGCGAAGCCTCCACCGGTATCCTCTTCATCTATGGGGAGACCTTTCACGGTAAAGATTACTTCATCACGCCAGATGATGCTTTGGATGCGGTTCTTGTCACCATGGGTGTTCTGGAAAAGTTGTGGGAGCGCGACGGTGTGAAGCCGACGAAGCGGCTGTTCGCTGAGATATGCCCGGATAGGGCAATCGGAGCCGTGGTCATGAGGATGTGGCGAGAGCCGTTCCGATACTGGAAGTAGGGGAGAGAGAAATCATGACGTGGAAGCAGTGGGAGAGTGTTCTTGGCTGTATCGGGATTGGAGGGCTTCTGCTTTGCGGGATTGCTTTGGGGGTTGTGACGATAATCTATGAGAGTTTGGACACGGGTAAATGGCACTCAAAAATCAAAAGAAATGTCGCTCGATTCATCTATTCGGTGGTCTTTAGCGTCATCCCTGTTATTGCCTTTGTGGCCTTATCATTCAGTCTTGAATGTATGGTTTCGAAGAGCATAGAGGTGGTGAACGAGCGTGAGGAGATAGTGGAGTCAACCCCCATTGTGACATTAGACGGCACGTCTTACATCTCGGGTGAGTTCGGCGGTAGCAACTCGCTCTTGGGTGGTAATCGTGTACACGGCAGCATCAGTGAAGATGATTACTACACGGTGATGACAGCTGATGGGAACGGCGGCTACAAGAAGAAACGCTATCTCGCAAGCGAAGTGACCGTCCTGTTCGATTCTTCCAAAGAGGACGCACGGGTCGAGAGAGTCGCGATTATCAAGGACAAGAAGGTCACGTATATGTCATCTTCATCGTTGTTATTTGAGTCTCCTATCGAGTTCCCATACGGGCAAGAGTGCCAGTATGAGACGCGCATCCATATTCCAGAAGGCAGCTGGGGTGAATATCAATTCAATGTCAACTGATGCTAGGAAGGTGGAGAATATGAGCAAACACGCCTTAAAGCCCTGTCCCTTCTGCGGGAGTGAACCCATGCTCGGCGAGGTCAGACCGGCGACGCGCAAGTCGCCACCTCTGTTCGGCATCACCTGCATCCATTGCGGTGCCGAGATGACCGACGAGTTCGTCCCCGAGCTGATACAGCGATGGAACGCCCGAGCCGTTGCGACGGCTTCCATTGATAAGGAGGTGATGGCGGGTACGGTCCAGCATGTCATGGAACAGATACCGAACGCGTTGAGGATGTTGGAGGATTCATAGATGTCGAAGGATGGAAATGATGCCGACTAACGACGAACGCAGCGAGGTAGCGGAGAGGCTGTGGACGCACATCGGCAAGCCTCTGTTCACGGGACAGGATATTGAGGACATCATAGGTGTGCAACGGAGCGACTTCGATGTGATTCTGGCCGACGCGTCGTATCGCCGCCTCGCAGACCTCATCGAGCCTGAGCCGGAGCGAACATGCGTGAGGACCCTCGTTAAGAGCGGGTCGGTCTACGATGTGTGGCACTTCGACTGCTGCGATAGGGAGTATGCGGAGAACAAGACCGATGTCGGGGCTACCGAGCTGCCGCTTAATGTCTGCCCGTTCTGCGGGACGGGTGTTATTGGGGAGGGGCGAGATGCTTTCCATGGGTAAGGACGGGGCCACCGTGGTGGATATGGTCGCGGATTGGCTTGAGGAGAACGGCTATGACGGGATGACCGACGGTCGGTGTTTCTGCACCGGCGGTTGCCTCATGCACTGCGGGTTGGTTCGCAGCCGCAGGTGCTCTGCGGCGCACCTGTTCCCCTGCACGCGATGCACCCACCTGACCACCTGCGACCGCACCACGGGTGCTGACATGTACAGCACCGATGCCGATTGGTGCGGTGAGTTTGAGGAGGCGTGAATGCCGAAGACATTGAAGAACTTCGCGGACAGTGAGAGGGCAAGGGAGTACCGCAACCGACAGCGGGAGAGGAATTACGCCCTATGCCCCGGCGATGATGATGTCCGTCACACGAGGTGGCAGGACTGGGAGAGGAAATTGGTGATGGAGCACGATATGCCCGATAGGGAAATCTCCCGCATGACAGGCAGGAGCGTGCGTGCCATACAGGTGATGCGGCATAAGATGCGGAAGGCAGGGGAGGTCCGCACCGATGAGTAAGGTGGACGACAACCTCATCCAGAGCATCCTCTGGTATGCGATAGCCGCCATCTGGGCGCTCATCGCGATAGCGCGGTGGCTCAGCGGCGAACCCGAGGGGTCGGATGCCATGACCCACTTCGGCATCGCCTTCATCTTGGCGAACATCTTCGAGCTTCGGTCGGAGCTAGGTAAAATTGGAGAAAAGTAGTTTACTATTGATATAGTATGGTATAATACTATTGCTTGGAAAGGAGAACGAATGGCTGACAATGAATGCAGGGAGGCGGATTGCGCCCATTGGCTCGGCAGAAATCTGGGGTGCGAATACCCTGATTTGGATGGGTGCCGCATCAGCCCGTCCAACTGCCCAGAATACATCAGTTGCGAGGATTATCAAGAGCAGGAGGAGTTCTATGAGTAAGGGGCAGGCGACGGAGAAGTGGGTCGTGGAGGTGCGCCGTGCCCATGCGTTGGAGCATCGACCGGGCAACTGGTGCTGCGTCGCCCAGTGCGATGACGGCCAGACCGCCATCACGGTCGCCGATGCTTTGCAGAACTTCATGCGAACCGGACTCATAGGCGATGATTTCCACACCCGCACCAGACTGGTTGGTGAGAAGGAGGTGTGACGGCATGGCATATAGCGCGAAGCACCTCAAGGAATCTCTAGGACAAGGGGAGGATATGGAACGCGATGACGAGCGTGTCGAGACGCACATCAGCGGGGTCAGGAACCTCAGCGAGGAGGCACGTGAGATGCGTGCCGCAGGTCGCAAGTTGGTGGGCGAGGCCGATGAGAAGGCCGAGGGCATCAGCGATTACCGAAAGCTCTCCGGTTCAGTGAAGAAGCTCAAGGAGAGCGTGGATGCCCAGAGGGCGGAGGTCAATCAGGCCGTGAAGAAGATGGACCAGACGCTTTACGAGATGCGCAATCTGGTCGATAGGGTCGAGGAGCTGTACAACAGCGCCAAGGACGAGACCCATTCCGCAGAGCAGGCCGCGCTCAACGGTGTCAACAAGGCCCAAGAGGAGGCGCGTGAGATGACCCTGCACAACCTTGAGGAGGCGACGGAGCGCAGCAAGAAGGCCATCGACACGATGGTCTTGGAGTCGAAGCGCCGCATCGAGCGCCTTGCGATGGTCACCCTGCCGGACCGCATGTTCCATTTCCTCAAGTGGACGGCGCTCATGCTCGTGCTGTTCATCTTGGTCCACATCGTCTGGCAGATGTTCTCGTGACACGCAAGCTGAAAGATGCGCGTGATTTCGTCCTATGCGGATGACGCGGACACATACATATAGGTTCAGATTGAAGTAAGCACCGCGCTCGCGGTGCGGGATTGAAAGGAAGATTGGTCATGGAAGACAACAAGGATTTCGATAAGGATAAGCAGGAGACGGGCACGCAGCAGATGCCGCACGTCCCAACCGAGGGGGAGGAGGATGAGAAGAAGGGCACCATCGTGCTCTTCGGCCATGAGTTCGACAAGAAGAAGGCCGTGATGGCCGGACTCGGTGGGCTGCTGGCAATCGCCCTCATCGGCGGCGGTGTCTGGTATGCGGCTTCGCAGAAGCCGGAGCCGAAGGAGCCTGCGTCCATCGAGCAGACTGAGAAGCAGGAGCAACAGGTCATCCAGCTCGGTGCCAAGGCGGACGGCTGGGTGAAGGGCGAGTCCTCTCCGGTCATCGCCCACATCGTGAACAAGGAAGAGAAGGTGGATTACTACCACGCCTACGACGCGAACGAGCCTCACGCGCTCGACGTGCCCGCAGAGGGCGAGTACGAGGTCTCCTTCATCAGCCCCGTGGACAAGGACGGCTCCATCTACGAGGTTCCCAAGACCGCCATGGTGAAGTCCGAGGCCGAAGACAAGGATGGTAAGGACACGGGGGACGAACTGCCTTTCGAGTTCAAGCCCATCGCGGCTGACAAGGCCGACGCGGATGCGCTCAACGCCATCGTGAAGTCCGTCGGCGACGCCGTGAAGAAGGGCGACGAGACCCTGACTGGCGCGAACGGCACCAAGGTCATCGAGCTGGTCAAGGAGAACGCCAAGGCGAACCCGAACGCCGACAAGGACAAGGTCGATGAGGAGAGCCAGAAGTCGGAGGAAGACAACACCGAGGGTGCTGGGAATGCTAAGCCGGATAACGGCGGTGGAGATGATACTACTAACGCCGGAGGCGGTTCAGGCACCCAGAATCAGGGCGGCGGTGGTTCTAGCTCCGGCGGCTCAGGTAACGGTGGTGATTCTGAACACACCCATAACTGGGTACCGCAGACAACGACCATCCATCACGATGCGCAATACCAGACCATCCATCACGATGCAATAACGGAGGAAATATATATTTGCAATAACTGTGGCGCAAACATCACAGGTGACCCGTGGGGGCATATCAACGACTCCTTCCTTAATGGTGATGGTAGCTGTGGAGGTTATCACTCAGAATGGAAAGTAACAAGCCCTGCATGGGACGAGACTAAGGAGGTCTCCCCTGCATGGGACGAGACTATTACTACCTACAAGTGCTCTGGATGTCCTGCTACTAAGTAGCCGTCATCTTCTCCTTGAATTAACATCATCAAGCAGAGTATTTCAATGAAAGAAGCCCCCGTCATTAGCCGGGGGCTTCGTCGTGCTTGTGATATTTAATTCACCGGAGTCTTTGGTCAATCCATCTCGGGATTCCACCCCGAACCCCGCAAGGGACGCGTCCCTTGACCCGTATCTCGGGTTTCACCCGAACCCATCCTCGCCGGAGGGCAGGGAAAGCAGGAGGCCTCCTTTCCTTTACCAAAAGGATTTCCCGTGAGCCTCCTGTAAACGGGCTTTCGCGGCATATCCTCGCCAAGACTCCGGTATTCCACGCTCCCGTTGACAATGGCTCCGCGCCGATTGATGGCAGGAAAAAGCCCCGGTTTATAACCGAGGCCTCAGATTATTGCTAATTTATCATCGTTCGTTTTCTTGATGATATGCTTGGTCTTCACGAGATGCTTCCAATGCCCTCGAAGATTCCCGCATGGCATGAGCTTCGTCCTTGAGCCGTAAAGGCTCCGAGTGACTGACATCCGGTTCCTCAATGTCTTTGCCATTGCCGAGATGTTCCAGTACGTCGTGACGCTTACCGATTTCGGTGAGCGTTGCTACTTGAGCGCAATCCTTGAACCACGGATATGTCTTCTGCAAACCCTCCAACACCTTGTACGCTTGCAAGTAGGACATTCCATGAATGGATTCGTAGCCGGAATATTGGGTGTGCTCGAAGCCGTTCGCTTCCATGAAGGCCTGTATCTTGCCCCATGCGCTTTTGTAGCCCGTCTTACTTTCAGATGGATAAAGGGATTTCAACCTATCTTCATCCAAATCGAAATGGAATGCTTTTCTACGATTTGCCATGGCATATCACTTACGCATAAAGGCATTGAGGGTCGGTCTTGCGGAAGACGTCAAGGCAGTCGATGGCATCGGTGTCATCCTCGAAGGCGACGAGCGACTTGACGTTTCGCATGACCCATTTCGCATTGGAGAGCATGGAGAGCGCGAGGCATTGTGATTCCACCTCATCGCCGACCTTCGCCTTCCATGTCCCATGCCCGATGCGGGTGACTCCGTATTTCTCCACATTCCTGCCGACGTAATCGTACAGGGTCTCGATGTCATATCCGTTGCGCTTCGCCTTCTCCTCGTCAAACTCGATGGTGAAGCTCCACGGTATCGGTTCAATCACTTTAAACATATGTTTCTCCTCCTGATGGTGTAATCAACTTAGTAAAGAGAGGATGCAGCCGACACATACTAGGATGGCGACCATCGTGAACAAGCCGCGTGTCGCCCATGTTGCAGCGACTTCCCTTACCGTCTTGATTTGCGGAAACCGGATAGCGTAATAGATGACGGCGAAGAAGGGGGCGAATATCTGGAAGAACATGCCCAGCATGAACCACATCGCCTTCCAGTCCTTTGTGAACACCGGCACCTTGTAACCGCCCTCAATCGTGCGATATTTCATCCTACTTCACTCCTCTCGTAATCCCTTCCTATATCTAAAGGTTGATAGCTTTCTACACTACTATTATACTACATTTCAGCCATTTCCACAACTGTTTTCTACCGCGCGGAGACCGCGATTTCAGGCGCTTTGGCCTGCTCATCATGGCTCTTCGCCGCGTCCTTCATGGCTGTGACTTCGCCCTTGAGGGACACCTTCTCAGGTGCGCGTTCCACGTCGCGGTCGCGGCGCTTTTCCAAGACATCGTTGTAGCGCCCGATGATGAGGGTGCCCGCCTTGTCGGCCTTTGCCGCAGCCTTGAACAGGTAGGATGGGTCGTCTTCCAGCGCGTGCATCCACGATTGCAGGTAGGAGACGTGGTTCTCGTAGTGCGCCCCCTCGTAATCGACGCTCTGGATGCCGAGGTCTGCGGAGAGGAAAAGGGAGCCGAGTTCGGCCACAAGCTCCTCCTGCGCGTACTCGGGACTTCCGAAGTCAGTGTTGCAGCCGCGATTGAGGGCGGATGGGTGCCCGGTCGAATGGGTCATCTCGTGCAGGAGCACGCGGGTGAACGTCTCATCCGATAGGAAGGTCTCGCGCGGGGCGATGAGGATGCGGTCGGAGCCGGGGGCGTAACCGGCGCTCCCCTGATAGCGCATGGATTCCACGATGGGGCAGCGGGAGGAGAGGATGAGGTCGTCCGCGATGGCGGCGGTGCGGTCGCTCACATGCTCCGGTACCGGTGGGGCGGGGATGCCCTCGATTTCGCTTGCGTTGAAGACGTTCCAGTAGCCGACGCAGCGCAGGTAGTGGCCGGTGACCTCCTTCTCACCCGTGTCCTCGTTCTCCTCCTTGATGGAGAACTCGCGCCATTTCTCGATGAGGGCGGCTTTGGCACCTTTCTTCAGATGCCAGCCGCTATCGCGAATCTGGTTGAATGTGCACCAGCGGTTGTCCGTGAACCCGCGCATGTAGCCCACGAAACCGAGGTGGAAACGGTTGCCGCCCTGATACACCGTGCCTGATACCGGGTTGTGGGGGCTGAGGGAGGGGATGTAGGGTTCCGACCAATGGAGTCCGTCGCGCTTCATGTCCTCGATAATCTTCTCGACCACGAGCGCACGTTGCTTCTCCACGATTTCAAGCGACTTCGATTTCTTCTGCTCTTTCATTTCAGTCCTTTCCGCGTCAGCTGTTGGCATCATTATATCAACGCGCATGGACGGCGACCCGATGCTGATTTTCAGAAGGTTGCAAGAAAAACGACCCCGCAGAATCGCGTCTGCGGGGCGTTGAGAGGGTCGGGCCTATGCTGATGCCAGCCGTATGTCGGATTGCCGCCAGAAGGCTCAGGATGCGTCTGGTGCGATTTGCGTATTTTCGGCTTGATTCTTGGCCGTTTCTTGCATACTCGTGACGAGGACGGTGCGCTCGTTATCGACCCAGATGTTGTAGGAGCAGGTGACGAGCGAGATGACCTGTTCCGGCTCCGTCTCGGCATCGAGCACCATGGCGGCGTTCTCACGAGATTCGCCGTACCATGCGCGGAAGTCCGACTCGCCCTCGAAGTCGATGCGCTTGTTGCGCTCGCGCCCGTTGACTATCTGCGCGAACCGCGCCTCGTAGGTCATCTTCGCGGTCGGGGTCTGGATGAGCACGCGGGCGTGCTCGCGGGCGAAGTCTTCGTCCTTGTAATCGGCGACGGTACCCATTGGGGCCACCTTCTTGTCGTTCCAGAAATGATGTCCCAAGATGACGGCGTTGCGGCTGGACAGCCCCAGTTCCTCGCAATCGGCATCAAGGTAGATGGCACCGGCTGGGTTGTAGTTGCCGTACACGTCGTGCTTGAGGTAATAGCCGGGGGCGTCTCCATGAGCTTGAAGGATGGGGGAGTCCACGGTGGTGCCGGGAATGGTGACCCAGCCGATGACATCCGGGTTGATGTCCTGCCAGTAATCCCAATCGACCGCAGGAAACCCATCGCCGTCCTCCACCGTGGACTCGTGAGCCGCGTCTGGCGAGGGCGGTGTATGCGCCGCCTGCCTGCAATAGAGGAGGAAGGCGAACATCGCTGCGGCGCTCAGCAGGAATACCGCCGATGCCGCGAAAGCTATGCGCGATTTCGTTCTCTTCTTCAATTCCGTTCACCTCCTAGCTTCTAATCATATCATCCGTCGTTTTGGCTTTTGAATCGCCTCCATGAGAAAGACCCGGCACCCCGATTGCAGGATGCCGGGTCTTGAAAAGGAGAGGGTCGCTACTCGGCAGTCGCCGGTTTCTCCTCGCCGCAGAGCGTGCAGACGAGCTTGTCCGGCACGGACTCATCGTAGGCCGGGGAATCGGTGACCTCGCGTGTGAAGCCCTCGCTCACCAGCACCTCGCCGGTGATGGGCACGTTGGTGGAGTACCCGGAGTGACCGGTGTCCTTGATATGCGCATCGGCGATGCCGTCGATGGTCTGCTGGCAGTCGTTGCACACGGTGTGGTAGCTGGTCTTGGTCTCGTAGACCGGTGGGACGTTCTCGGTGTGGGTCACCGCGTCGTGATGCACCGTCTTGTAGGTGACCGTCCAGTCGTGCTCGCAGGGCTTCTCGCCATCGACTTGCTCCTGTTGGCCGGTCGGGGTGCCGGAGCCGGGAGCTGCGGGCGTGCCGCCCTGCCTGCCGGACAGGTAGATGCCGCCGGTGATGAGACCGGCGACGAGCAGGGCACCCGCCGCGATACCGACGAGGATGCGACGCTTGGCCTTGGCCTCACGGTCGGCGGGGGTCTGCGGTTTCTCTCCGTCGTTCAGACGGTTCTTGTCATCCATGGGTGTCCCCCTTTCTGGGATAGGGCGGGCGCTCCCCATTTACATGGACGGAGCGCCCGCAGCATGTGCAGTGGGTTAGGCCTCGGAGTCGCCCGAGACATCCCCGTTGTCAGTGTCGCCGCCTTCATCGACTGCGGCATCCTCGGCCTTCGCGGCGCGGCGGTTCTTGATGCCGTAGTAGGCGCAGCCGCACGCGAGCACGGCGAGTGCCGCGATGGAGACCACGATGAAGAAGTCGTTGCCGCCGGTCTTGCCGAAGAACCCGCCGGGAGGCGTGGTGGTCACGGTGACCGTCTGCCCCTCATCGTCGATGTCCTTGTGCTCGGCGACCAGAACCTCGGTGGCCTCGTTGCCCTGCTCGGTCTGCTTGTACAGCTCCTCGAACACCACGAGGTCGTGGCCGTCGAGGGAGGAGGCGTCGAACTTGCCGAGGTCGATGTCGATGGTGCCGTTCTGGCTGTTGGGCGTGAACTTGAGTTCGGCGGTGACGTGCTGGTCGTTGATGGACAGCATCTCGCCGGTCTTCTTGTCCATAAGCGTCGCCTTGAGGGTGTATTCCTTGCCCGGAATCAGGCCCTCGTAGGTCACGCGGTCGGTGATTACCGCATCCTTACCGGCCATCAGCGTGTGGTCGCCGTCGGACTTGTCCGTGGCGGTGGTGCCGATGACGGTGGGCACGAGGTTCACGGTCTGCTCCTCGGAGTCGAGGTCGCATTCGGAGGCGACGATGACGGGGGCGGAACCCTCCTCATCCGCGACCGCGTTCTTGGACATGACCTCGAACACCACGATGTCCTTGGTCTCGCCGCCGAGGCGGTCGATGACATCGTTGGCGTTGAAGTGGAAGTCCATGGTCACGGTGCCGTCGTACTTCTCCGGGGTGAACTCGGCGGTCTGGTAGACCAGATGGGAGATGAGGTCTTCGTTGTCGGCGATGAACTTGCCGAGGGCATCCATGTCGATGGACACCGGCAGCTCGCCGGTGGCGGAGTAGTTGAGCACGATACCGGAGTCCTTGAGCACGGCCACGTCGGAGACGGCTTTCTTCTGCTCATCGGTCAGGGCATCGTAGCCAACCTTGCCGGATGCGTCCACGGTGGCGGAGGTCAGGCCGTCCTCATCGGTCTCATAGGTGGTGTCGATGACCTCGAAGGTGCCGTCCGCATGGACGCGCACGGTCTGGGACTTCTTCACCGAACCGTCCTCGGCGGTCTCATCGGAGACCACGATGTCGGCGATACCCTCATCCTCATCCTGCGCGGAGAGTCCGAGCACGTCGAGGAGCTGCTGCATGAACGCCGCGACATCCGCCTCGGTGTACTTCTCGCTGCCATCGCCCGTGAGGATGGGAAGGCCGGTCTCGGCATCCATGAGGATACCGGTCATGGTGTAACCGATGCCGGTCAGGGCGTTCTCGTAGGCCACATCATCGGTGATGGTGGTCTCCGCATCCGCGATGACGTTCTTGTCCCCATCGAGGCCGTCGGTGGCCGTGGTGGAGATGCCCGTCACATGGGCGGTCGTGGTCTGCTTGCCGTCCTCGATGTCGGCGTGGGCCACAAGCTCGACGCCGTTCTTCTCAAGGCTCTCGAATGCGACCATCTCGGTGTCCTGCGGAATGCCGGTGGAGTCGAAGGTGAAGGTCACCTCGACCTTGCCGTCGCTCTTCTCGGGCGTGAAGGTGGTCTCTGCGGTGACGGGCTTGCCGTCCACCTCAAGAGCCTTCTCCGTGACGTTGCCCTCCTCGTCGGTCACCTTCACATGGAGGCTGCCCTTCAAGGTGTAGGTCTTGCCGGGGATGACGTTCTTGTACTCCACGGTGTCGATGACCGTGGTCTTGCCGTCGGTCACGACGTTCTTGTCGCCGTCATGGCCGTCCAGCGCGGTGGTGCCGATTTGCGGACGGGTGACCGTGGTGGTCTGCTTGCCGTCCTCGATGTCCGTATGGCTGGCGATTTCAACACCGGTGCGCTCAAGGGACTCGAAGACCACGATGTCCGTCTTGTCGGCGATGGTGCGGGAGTCGAAGGTGAAGGTCACCTCGACCTCGCCGCTGGCGGTCTCAGGCGTGAAGGTGGTCTCAGCCGTCACCGGCTCGCCATCCACCTCAAGAGGCTCCGCCGTGAGGTTGCCGTCCTCATCGGACTTCTTCACCTGCATGGCACCCTTCAAGGTGTACTCCTTGCCGGGGATGAGGCCGGAGTATTTCACGGTGTCCACGATGACCGTCTCGTCATCGGTGACGATGTTCTTGTCGCCGTCGATGCCGTCCAGTGCGGAGGTGGTGATGAACGGGTGCTTGACCGTGACGGTCTGCGCCTTGTCCTTGATGTCCGCATGGGCGGCGATTTCAACGCCGTTCTTCTCAAGGGACTCGAAGGCCACGATTTCCGTGTCGTGGGGGATGGTCAGGGAGTTGAAGTGGAACACCACATCGACCTTGCCGTCGGCCTTCTCGGGCGTGAAGACGGTCTGGCCCGTGACGGGCTTGCCGTCCACCTCAAGAGGTTTCTCCGTGACATTGCCCTCCTCATCGGTCACCTTCACATGGAGGGTGCCCTTCAAGGTGTACTCCTTGCCGGGGATGAGGCCCGTGTACTCCACGGTGTCGATGACCTCGGTGGAGTCATCGGTGATGACGTTCTTGTCGCCATCCGCGCCATCCACGGCGGTGGTGCCGATTTCAGGATGGGTCACGGTGACGGTTTGGTTCTTATCGTCGATGTCGGCGTGGGACGCAATCTCAGTGCCGGAGCGTACAAGGCTCTCGAAGACCACGATGTCCGTCTTGTCCTCAAGGTCGCGGGAGTCGAAGGTGAAGGTCACCTCGACCTTGCCGTCGGCCTTCTCGGGCGTGAAGACGGTCTGGCCCGTGACGGGCTTGTCGCCCACCATCAGGGGCTTGCCGTTGCTCTTGGAGTGGAGCTTGCCGTTCAGGGTGTACTCCTTGCCGGGGACGAGGTTCCGGTACTCCACGGTGTCGATGACCGTGGTCACATCGTCCACGACCACATCCTTGTCGCCGTCGATGGCATCGCGTGCGGAAGTAGAGATTGCCGGGGCGGTCACGGTGACGGTCTGGTTAACGTCCCCGATGTCCTCATGGGTCGCGAGCACGTTGCCGCCGCGCTCAAGGGACTCGAACATGACCAGCTCGGTGCCGGGTTCGATGTCGCGGGAGCTGAACCGGAAGGTCACGTTGGCGGTGCCGTCGGACTTCTCGGGGGTGAAGGTCGTCTCCGCCTTGACGGGCTTGCCGCCGACCTCAAGGGGCTTCGCCACGGGCTTGCCATCTTTCTCGGCCTTCACCTGCATGGAACCCTTCAAGGTGTACTCCCTGCCGGGTACGAGGTTTTCGTATGCCACGGTGTCGATGATGACTGTTTCGTCGTCAGTGACGACGTTCTTATCCTTGTCGATACCGTCCAGCGCCGTGGTGGAGATGCGAGGGTTGCGGACGGTGACCGTCTGCCCCTCATCCTCGATGTCGGCGTGGGACGCGAGTTCATGGCCGTCGTGCTCAAGGGACTCGAACGCGACGAGGTGCGTCTTGTCCTTGAGAGAGAGGGAGTCGAACGTGAAGGTCACGTCCACGGTGCCCTCGGCGCTCTCGGGCGTGAAGGTGGTTTCAGCCGTCACGGGCTTACCGTCCACTTTCAGAATTTCCTCGGTGACCTTGCCCTCATCATCGGTCTTCTTGATGTGCAGGGTGCCCTTGACGGTGTACTCCTTGCCGGGGATGAGGTTCTTGTAGGCCACACGGTCGGTGACGGTCGCCTTGTCGTCAGTCGCCACGTTCTTGTCGCCGTCCGCGCCATCCACGGCGGTGGTGCCGATTTCCGGCTCGATGACGGTCACCTGCTGGTTCACGTCGGACTTATCGGTGTGCTCAGCGATGAGGGAGCCACCATCATCGTACAGCTTCTCATAGACCGTGATGGTCTTGCCGCCGAGGGCGATGGTGTCGATGGTGAACTCCACGACCTCGAACCCGGTGGGGGACTGGGCCGTGAATCGCTTCTCCACGGTGATGGGGTGGCCGGAGGCGTCGAGCAGGACATCGCCGGTCGCGGAGTCGTGAAGCTCCGCCGTCAGCTTGTAGTCGCGGTTCGGGAAGAGGTTGGCGTAGGTCACCTTGTCGGAGACCTTGACCTCCCCCATGCCGACGAGGGAATCGCCGTCCATCGGGTCGTAGGCCTTGGTGGTGATGGACGCCTTCACGTCGGTGAGGGTGCCGAAGTCGTACACCTTGCCGTCGCGGCTCACGATAACCGTGGTCTCGATGAGCTGATAGCCCTCGTTGGCGGTGCAGCGCAGCTCCTCGATGAGGTAGGTGTCGTAGGGCAGTGCGCCCTTGGAGTCATCCGGCGTGGTGCCGCCGAACCAGACGCCTGCGGTGGCGTCCAGCTTGGAGCTGTCGATGACACCCTCGGCATCAAGCGCCCAGTCGTTGGCGTTAGTCTCATGGGTGTGCTTATTCCAAGAGGAGGCGGAGGAGAAGTAGCCGTTCTCATCCGTCACGACCACATGGCTCTCGCCGGTGGTCTTGGAGGTGAGTTTGAACGCGACGCCCGCGAGACGGTCCTGACCGTCCTCGCCCTTCTTGGTGAACTCAAGGTCGCTGCGCATGACCTGATTCTCGAACGCCCCGTCGAATGGGTTGACCAGAGCGCCGTCCTTGGAGATGCGGAACCGGTGCTCCTCGCCGTCGGTGAGCAGGTAGCCCTCACCGGCCTTGACCTCTTGGATGGAGTAGAGGCCGAAGGGGAGCCACTGCGCGTCGGAGGACGCATGGCCGTCCTCGATGGTGAGGAGGGGCTGGATGACCTGACCCTTGGTGTAGGTCACGCCGCCCACGATGACGGGCTTGTCGTTGAGGCTCTTGACTTGGAACTGGGTCCCGTCGAGGGACGCGCCGCCGAGCGGGTCGCCGGTGCCGGTCTCGATGTCGTGCTTGGTTATCTCCACACCGCCGCGAACGATGTCGTCCTTGGCGTTGAAGGAGTACATCTTACCGTCCTCAGAGACCGTCACTCGCATCTCGTTGGAGGTGTTGAGGTAACCGTCGTTGGTGGCCGTCTCGCGGATGATGTACTTGCCGTAGGGCAGGCAATTCGCGGGGGTCTTCGCAACGCCATTCTTGTCGGTGACGATGTTCTTCACCGTCTGGCCGGGATTATAGCTCTTACCATCGACCGTGACCGCGTTGGGGTTGTCGTTGATGATGGAGAAGGTGATGCCCTCAAGGGACGCGCCGCCCTGCGGGGTCTGCCCGGTCTCAGAGTCGAGCTTCTGGACGGACACACCGCCGCGAATCACCGTCTCCGGGATTTCAGGCATATTAAAAGTCGTGACACCTTCCAGATAGTTGTCCTGAATCTTCTGGAAACTCACATCGGAGTTCAACTTGTAGCCGACAGGAGCTTTGGACTCGTACACGGCAACGGAACCACGAGGCATTGTTGGATTACCGTTGGTATCCAGATAGAACTCATCGCCCGAAACAAAATCATTCTTTGTGAAGTTAGCGATGCCATTGGCATTGGTTCTGAATATCCAAGAACGCGTCGGTTTCACACCGGCCTTCTTGAGGGCATCGTAGTTATCGTAATCCACGGTGTCGAAGTACTCGACGGTGAACTCCGCGCCCTCAAGGGAGGCGGAACCTTGCGGCAGGTTGTTGGCTTTGTACTCCGTATCTCCGTCATACTTACCGACAGCCATGCGCATCGGGTCACCAGAAGGCTTATCACTCACCTGAGTGTTCGTCTGCTGGCCTCCGCGCACCGTGATTTGTTGGTCGGGGGCGGGCAGATAGCCCTTCGGCGGCTTCGTCTCGCGCACCGTGTAGGTGCCCTCGGGAAGCTCAAGGGTGTTGGTGTCGCCGTTGGCGTTGGTGCGCAGCACGCCCATGGACTGACCGGCCGCGTTGTAGACGGTGAATTCCGCACCCTCAAGGGAGTAGCAGTCGTTGCCGTCGGTGATGCCGGGGTTGGCACTGGACTTGTGGATGCTCAGCTTACCGGCGACCACGCGCCAGTCAATCTCGAAGAAGCCCGCACCGGGCTGGGTGTGACTTGTGGGGCAGACAACAGCAACGATTGCCTTACCTGCTGAGACTTGGAACACGCGGAACTGCTGACCGTAACGGTCAGTCCATTCGCTACCATCGCCGTCAACGTCGTTGGGGTTGTTCCAATTTGGATTGCTGTTGAAACTCGGGTCGAGCTGGGTTCCGGCATGGCAGCATAGGAGTGCCAAGTGCATATCATTAGCGATTCTGCCCACGGCAGTATCCTGCGCTGGAATGTCAGCACCGCGCATCAGGCTCGCGCTTGTGGTGTTCAGCTGAGAGAGGTCCACGGGCTGCCAGCCCATGGCCTGTTGAAGGGTCTTGGATTCCCATCTGCCATTGCCCTCGACTGCGGGACGCGTGTACCCGCCCCCCATCCCATAGGAGTTGTAATGATTTACGCCAGTCGTGTAGAAGGTTTGGCCGACCCACGGGGCGCTCTTGAACTCGATTGTCCCGATGTTGTTTATGGACATACGGGGTTCGGGCATACGGAGGAACGAGGCCACGCCCTTGACGAGGTTGTCGGACATCTTGACGCTCATGGCATGGATACCGGCAGGAGCCATGGCGAACTCCAAAGCGCCGGTTGCTGCGTCGTATTCCCACATCTCCATATCAGGGGTGTATTCGATGCCGTTGACCGTCACGCTGTCGATAGTCCGACCGTTGATGGAGTTTCGAGCATCGTCATCGTTTGCGAGCGTCACACGGGTGATGGCGGAGCTGACCGGCACGGAGAGCTTGCCATCATCAGCGACATTACCGGCCACATCGGCGGCGTCGCTATTGAAGTCGAAGGTTGCCACAGCATCCTTGTCGCTTGTGGTGTAGACGAGCTGGATGCGGGAGGTGGAGATGATAGGCTCGCCCTTGTCGTTCTTCTCCGTGTAGGACTTTGGAACGTACACGAGGCCGGTGGCCTCATCCACGATGAACCCATCGCGCATATTCGCATCGGCGTTGTTCTCGGCGGCGAGCCATTCGGTCAGCTTCGCGCCGGAGATGTCGGCACCTGCCCAGCCCACATAGTAATCCGCCTTCGGGTCAACCTCGAATAGCACGGCGTGGGACACGGCCTGCGAGAGCATGGCCTCCCAATGGTCGGACATCCCGTCGCCATCGTCATCCGCCCAGAGCGCGTCAAGCGTGCCCTCGGGAAGTTTGTTTCCGTCGATGACCGTGGTGGTCACGGTCAGCACATCCGCACGGGTAAGCTCATCGCCCTCGCCGACGTACTGGGCATCCGCATGGTCGCGCACGTAGCCCTCCACGCTCTTGACGGCCTTGCCCTCATCGACATCTACCGCCTTGAGGGCGGCGGAGCCGACCGTGCCGTTCTCGTAGAATGTGGAGGTGACGATGGTGTCACCCTCGACTGTGAAGGTGGCCTTGCCCTCCTTCACATCGACGGCCTTGCCGTCCTCCTCACCCTTGAAGACGGTGATGCTGTCGGAGAAGTAGCCTTCATCAGGGGCGACGTTCACAGTGACGTCAGTGCCGACCTCCACGGCCAGCGACATCTCATCGCTCCCATCGAAGGAGAGCTTGCCGTGCTCGGTCTCGGATAGGGAAACCGTCGCTAGTTCAGGCTCGGCTGCATACGCCGCGAGCGGTGTGAACGCGTTCATCACGGAACTTGCGATGAGCACAGCCGACATGAGCTTGGCGGTGATGCGCTTGCCGTCGAGCTTGCGCGACATCCGCTTAATCTTGCCGAAGATATGTTCCATAAGAGACTCCTTTCTGCTTCCTTGATTTTTTTGACTGTTCCTATATATCTCTAACCGAAGTTGTAGCCGCCGATACCGCCCTCGGTATCCACGTCGGCCTCCTCGGTGTCATCTTCGTCCTCGACCTCGATGAATTCGGGGTCTTGGCATAGCTCCGCATCTCGGATGCGGCGGATGGCCGATGCGGTGTAGCCCATGCTCTCGGCCACCTCATCCTCGTCCCATGTCGGATGGGCGTTCGCGAGGTAATCGTAGACCGCCACGGCGCGGCGGTTGATGGACTTGGTGGTCTCATCGGAGTAGCAAAGCTGCTCCTGCGCGAAGAAGCGCTCGCCGTTGATGAGGTCTTCGCCCTCGCGCCACAGCAACTTCTCGCCATCTTTCTTGAGCCACACGATTTCGTCCAGCTCGTCAGGGGAGACGAGCAGCATGGCGCACCCGACCTTGCGCACGGAGGCGGGAACCTCGACCCCCTCCAAGGTCACCTTGCCTTGGGAGGATGCCGGGTTCCCGTCATACCAGTGCTGCACGAGGATGATGCCGTTCTCCTCAAGGGAGCCGAGATAGAGGTTCCAGTCGGTGAGGACGTTCAGCCCCTTGCCGCGATACGGCTCCGGGCACGTCTGCGTGGACGAATCGAACTCCTCGTAACGGTGGCTCTTGAAAAGCACCTCGACCTTCATCTACCGTATTCCCCCCTTCCTTGGACCCTTAACGGGTGTTGGCGTGCTCCTCGGGCGTGTTGTCCCCGGCCAGCTTGGCGGAGGACTCGCGCATCTGCTCGGACTCGCCCTTGAGGGTCGCGCCCTGCTCCTTGGCCGCCTCGCGCTCGGCTGCCTTCTCGGCCTTGAAGCCCTCGTTGGCTGCCTTGAGGCCCTTGACCAAATCCCAAGGCTTGACCTCGTACTTCTTGTACGGGTTCTGCTCATCACCGGCCTTGCCCGTCCAGACCTGAACAGGCTCGTCGGCCTTGAAGCCGATGGTGACCTGCTCGCCGGAGAGCATCTGCTGCTTCATGCGCTCGTTGAGGAACACATCGCAGGAGTAGTGGCCGAGGTCGATTCCATTGACCTTGGTGCCCTCCGGGAAATGGACGTAGGCCTTCTCGAAGGTCCGACCGTCCTTGGCGGTGAACTCGTGCGGCGTGAGGAATGCAGCGGGCATCTTCACGTTGGCGTACTTCGCGTTCTCTGGCATGTCTATCACTCATCCTTTCTGTCCATAGAGTGCCTAAGACACCCTATATTGTATATCATCGGCAGGTGGGGTGAAGGGAAACCACACCATCAGGGTATCGGTTGCCCTAGCGGTTCCTGCTCTTTTCCTCTTTATCCTCAGCCTCCTCCTCGGCATCCATGTTTGCGGCCAGAACGGCAGCCGCCGCCCGTGCGCGGGCCGATTCCCCATGGATGGTGACGGGGCGCTCATGCACCGCGTTCGACACCACGCGCCCATGCGAGGTCACCTGAACCGCCTCGCGTAGGACGGCATGGCCGTCCTCATGCGCGTCAGAATCATCGTTCAATAGAGTCTGCACATCATAGAGCGAAGAGGTTACGGAGACGGTCGTGTCATCCACATCTGGCGTCACATTGCGGTCGTGTTCCATCTGAACATCCCTTCTAGCGTTCGTCTCTTCTGGTGGGGCTATCGGCACCGACGTTCTTGTCGAAAAGCTTAGCGGACGCTTCACGAGCCTCCATTGCTGCCTGCTTGAGACTTACACCCTGCGGATGGTCGTCAAGGGATGTTGCAAGTGAACTGCGCTTGAGGGTATTGATGATTTCCAATGCCCGTCCATCGTTTGCGACCTTTCCGAATGGCCCGTATTCTTCCCACGGCATATCGAGGCCGGGGATGACGTATGATGGATACTTGGAGCAATCTTCTATGAACTCCAACGCCTCTTCTTCCGTGACGGGGTTGCTTCCCATCTCTATATAATGGCGTGAGAGAGAGTCGGCTGCGGAGACGACCATGCGCAACTCATTCATATCCGGTAGATAGCGAAGCTCATTCTTTATCCTTGAGTACACTTGGTCAAGAAAACCATATTGCACTAGAGAGGCGATGAAGACATCATCTTTCATCATGAACTTCCTTCCTTATGACTAGCGCTCATCTTTGCCGTCATGGTCATCGGTGCCGCCGTTCTTCGCGGAGAGTCTGTCGGATGCCGCGCGTGCCTCCATCGCGGCCTGCTTGAGGCTCATGCCCTGCGGTTGCTTGCGAAAATCGGAGATTGGCTTGTCACCATGGGAATCGAGAAGGTCATCGACCTTGCGGGAATCCTCGTAGGTCGCGCCCTTCATGACGTTGTAGTCATGCCCGTCCACGGTGACCACGGTGCCGCAGCCCTTGAGGTCGATGCCGGATGCCTCCCTTGCGTCCACGAGATTGAAGCGATAACCCGCCGCGACCGCGATTTTCTCAGGCTGCTGAGAGATAGCTGGGGAGGGCAGAGGCGACTCATGGAGCCAACTGTCGTAGACCTCATCGTAGGTGTAGCCGTAACGGTTGCACAGCTCCTCGAAGATGCGCTCGCGCAGGAGGGAGTCCGCAGCGTCGCCGAGTGCGGTGTAGAAGCCGTCCCCCGTCGGTACAGCCGCGATGGCATCGTCGAATGTGAGGCTCGGGTTGATTGCCACTGCCAGCTCATCGCCGGGGAAGGCGAGCGCGTACCACTCGCGCACGTTGTCGGTCTGCTTGATGCCGAGCGCTCCCATGGCGCTCGCGAGGCCGTTATGGCCCGACATGTCCAGCCATCCCGCGCCGGTCGGCGACCACCTGCTCGCGATGAGTTCTTCCACCGAATCGAAAGACGCGCCCTCATGGTCGAAGCGGCGGGGGAGGCTCGGGTCAGCGAGGATGTCTTGGATGTCCATGACATCTGAATCAACCGTCACGTCGGCGTTTTTGCCGATGAGCGATGCCAGCGCGTAAGGTGTGTAGCCGTAGTAGGCCTCGATACGGGGAGATGTCTGCTCCAAGAGGAAGCTGGCGATGACGATGCCGCGCTCGGGATTGTAGTATGCACCGCCGTTCTCCATCGTCTCATTGATGTCGAATGGGATGCCGGTAAGGGAGTTTGTTCCGCCGTGGTGCTCCTCGCTCAGAACGGCGAGATAGCGCTTGAAATCGTCATGGTAATCACTCTTGACGGTGCTGTTCAGCTCATCGTAGATTTCATCCACGACCATATCGACGTTACGGGAGTTCATGAGTATATATTCATCCGGCGGGATGTCCGTGGTGTCCACATGGTAGAACCAGCCGTTGCCGATGGCGCACACCGTCTTCCAAGGGTCGTTCGGGTCGGGATTCGCCTCGAAGCGGATGACCCCGTGCTCGATTCCCGCGCGAATCATGTCCTTCGTGATGACATCGTTTTCCAGAGAAGCGAACCCACGGTCAGAGGTCCACGCATCGAACATTTCGCTGACGGTGAGGTTCACGCCTCTGGTCGATTCAAGTTCGTTTTGGTAGTAGGTCAGATTCTCCATCAGCTCATCGAGGCTGTGTTCGTGGTCTATCATCCATTCGAGCTGGTAGCGCTCGTAATCTGTGAGCATGTCGCATCACATCCTTTCCTATCGGGTTTCTAGCCCGATGTCGTGTTTTCCCGCGCCATCCGCCATCTCGGCTGACGCGACCTTCATGGCCTGAGCCTCGCCCCCGAGGGTGATGCGGTCGTCACCGGGCATTCCGCGCGTACTGTGCAACTGGTGACACTCGATTGCCCTGTCGAAGCTGCCCGGTTCGGTCGCATCGAAACCGTAGAGATGGGTTTCGCCGATTCGGTCGATGGGGCACACCTGCTCATGCCCGAAGTAGTCGATGTAGGAGAGGACGCGGTTGCCCTTGCGGCTCACGCGCTCTTGGCAGCACTCGGGGTGCTCATGGACGAACGCGGCCACCGTGTCGGGAGCGAATCCATGCTCTTCTCGGTATGCACGATGACGGTCCAACTGCTCAATCTCCGCAGCCCGCATGGCCTCGCGCACGGCCTTCTCCTCCTCGATGGCCTGTCTGCGCACCGCATCGCGCTCTGCGACCTCGGTCGGGTTCATCGGTCGAAATGACCCGCAGACCGCATCCTCATCGAGCTTGTAGAAATCCGTCTCGTTGAAGAACTTGGAGGTGTGGTGCCACGACGATTCGTGGAAGAACCGCTCGAACACCTCATCCTTGTGCATGCCCTTGAGCAAGTCGGGGTCGAAGAGCATGTCGAACTCATCGCAATAGGATTGGATGGCCGCGACCATGGCCTTTTTCGTCCATTTGCTCTTCGGCATCTCGCCGTCCTCGTAAGCCTCAGCTGCGCGTCGCGACATCGAGTAGCCGATGTACCCGGAGTTCACATCCATCATCGGAGACCCTAAGAGAGGTCTGGGGTGAAGGAAGGCTGGCACTCATCCTTGCCGTCGGGTGCATCGGTGCCGCCGTTGGCGGAGAGCGCCTGAGATGCCCTGCGCATGGACTCGGCCATGGCTTTCAGGGAGATGCCCCTATCGACGAAAGCCTCGGGGGCACCACCGCCGCCGCCACCGTTCGGCTCGATGTTGTTCACCGCATCTGCAATCATCTCGTTGCCCGTCTCGGCGAGGCGGTCATGGAAATTGCTGAGAATCGGTTCGCCGTCGAGGTCGAGGGCTTCGAGTGCAGCATCCACGTTCTCATCGTTCACTTCGGAGACCGGCTTCCTCAAGGGCAAATTCAATGTCATCGCGGTACCAGAAGTCGGGGCAGATGACCTCCATACCGGGGGCGGAGATGGCGCGACCCTCAAGGTCCGCCGCCGCGCTGGCGAGGGAATCGTAGTAGGTGCCGTGACCCCAGTGCCCGGTCTCCTCATCGTAGCCGTGGGCGACGATGAACTCGCGGCTCCCGTCGGCCATCTTGTGCATCACGAGCGCGTCATCGCCGTTGCGGTCGATGGGGACGTGCTTCTCCTTCCACGCGGCGATTTCTGCGGCCTTGTCCATGCCGTTCTCCTTTCCGGGGGCATCGGCCCCATTTTCAGTCATGTGCGATTGCACGGCCTTTCTCACGTTCTCGGGGGTCGCGATGACCCAACCGTCCTCGGAGGCGATTTGAGCGAACACCTCATCGCGCGGGTCAATTAGCGGAGCATTCTCCTCGCCGTCCTCGATGATGGTCTCGATGCTGTCGGTGATGTAACCCGTGTAGTTCAACCCGCCCACGATGTCCTCGTACAGGTCGAAGTCGGGATTGTCGATGACCGCCAACAGGTTCGGGTCGTCGAGGTGGACGTATGTATTGGCGATGCTTCCCGTGTAGTTATATTCCCACCAGAACTCGCCGGTCTCGGGGTTGTATAGGTCCTTGCCGGAAGCCAGTGCCTCCTTAACCGCCTGCGGCGTGTCGAGGCGGATGACCTTGCCGTCATTCACCATGTCCATGCGCTATCTCCTTGTTTTGTTGTACTTGCCCTTGGGCTTGCTATCGAACATCGGCTCTATCGTACCATCCTTCTTGAGCTTCGCCTTGCAGTCGAAGGTCTTGCCCGTGGTCTTGGACTTGCAGCCCTTGAGGGGTACCGCCTTGCCTTCGAGCAGGGATGCGACCTGCTTCGGCGTGAATGTCTTGCCGCACCAGCCCAGCAGCTTGAATCCGCAGCCCGCGACCTGTTTCCAAGTCCCGTCCTCCTGCTTCTCGCTCTTGTTCGAGGAGCAGGTATAGAAGGGCTTGCCGGATTTCGCCTTGCGCTGCACCACGTCCGCGCCGCAGAGGGGGCACTTGCCCACGACTGTGGCCTTGGGCGCGATGCTCGCGCCGACATATGCCGTTTCCCGATGCCCGTTGAAGACCTCGATGACGCTGCGCTGCAAATCGTTCACATCCGCCTTGCCATCGGCGATGTCCTGCTGGATGAGCCACCAGCGGGCGGTCACGTCCGCGCCGCGAATCTCGGGCGGCAGGAGGTGGTAGAAGGCTCGCGCCTTGTCGGTGGAGCGAATCTTGCCCTTCACGTCCTCAAGGTACCCGCGTTCCTTCAACTTCTCGATGATGGAGGCTCGGGTGGCCGTGGTGCCGATGCCGCCGTGCTCGCCCTTCTTGCCGTCGTCCTTCTGCTTGAGGATGGCCTTGACCTCCGGGTCGGTGACGTACTTGGCGATGGATGCCATGTCGGCGATGAGGGTGCCTTCCGTGTAGGGTTTGGGCGGGGCGGTCTCCTTTTCGGTGACGGCGCACTCGATGCGCTCAAGGCGATGGTCGCCTTCGTCAATCCAAGGGTTGCCGGATGCCGCGTCATCGCCGTCCTCATCGGAGACGTTGCCGAACACGGCCTTGAAACCGGCCTCGCGCACGCGCCGCGCAACGGCTTGGAACTCCCCGCCATCGACCGCGAAGGCACTGGTGCTCACATCGTAGGTGGCGGGTGGGAGGAACTGCATGGCATAGCGCTCGACGATGGCCGTGTAGACCTTGGCTTCATCCCCGGTCATGTCGGCCACGGGGGCGCTGACCTCCTGCGGGATGATGCCGTGATGAGCGGTCACGTTCTTCTCGTTGAACGCCTTGGAGTGGATGAAGTAGTCGAGCGGCCATATTGCCCCGACGTTCTCCATGGCCTGCGCAAGCACCACCGGTGCCTGCGCGAAATGCTCCTCCTTGAGGTACTGGGAGTCCGAGCGGTTATAGGTTATCGCCTTGTACTTATCACGCAAATCCTGCGTGATTTGCTGGGTCTTCGATGCGGAGAAGCCGTAGCGGCGTGACATGTCGGAGAGAAGCACCGTCAGGTTGTAGGGCAGGGGAGGGTTCTCGACCTTCTTCGAGATGACCGTGGAGAAGGACATACCCCAGCCGTCCAGCTTCGCCTTGATGACATCGAGGACATCGCGGTCGAAGACGTGCTTTTCACCGGCCAACATGTCCTTGTCCGGCTTGAACTTGAACACCGGTGCTCCCGACGCGTCTGCACAGCCGCCGGTGGCGGTCAGCTCGTAATACTTCCGGGTGACGTGGTTCTCTATCGCCTCATCGCGGTTGACAACCAGCCCGAGGGTCGGGGTCTGCACGCGACCGACGGAGAACAGGCCCCCGAGCCGCTTGGTGGCAAGGCGGGTCTCGTTCACGCCGAAGCACTTGTCCGCCATCTGACGGGCGTATGCCGCGTCACCGGCAGGGCGGCACTGCTCGTTGGGTACCAGACGCTCGAACGCCTTGACGATGTTCTTCTCGATGTTGTCGTTGACGTAGACGCGCAGCACCTCGCCCTCGTAGCCGAGGTAGTCCAACACCTCATCAACGATGAGCTGGCCTTCATCGTCGGGGTCACCGGCGTTGATGACGCACTCGGCCTCCGGCAAAAGCGAGTCGATGCGCTCCACCAAGTCTTTCTTGTCCTCGGTCGGCTCCTTCGCCCAATCGTCGATTTGGATGGGCAGCACGTCCAACGACCAAGGTTTGCCCCATGCGGGGTTCACCGCATCCGGCTCCACCAGTTCGAGCAGGTGACCGGCGCAGGCGATGACCGTGTACCCGTTGCCCGAGATGGGCAGCCGCGCAGTCTCGGACACCTGCTTACCGCAGATGGCGCGGGCGATGTCGCGTGCGAGCATCGGCTTCTCAGCGATTACCAGTTTTTGTCCCATGTCCTATGCCTCCTTTTCATGTCGAGTGGTGACATCGCCGCCGAAGAGCGCGATGCGAAGGGCCTCCTGACGGGAAATGGAATGCTGCACGGTTCGGTTGGCAGATGCGAGTTCGTCCGTCCTCTTCTCACAGAGATTCAACGCCTTAGCGTAATAACTCTGCACGTTGTCGAGCTGCTGATGCAGCTCGTCGATTTCCTCTTGAGCCTTATCGAGCCGCGCATCCCTGTCCTTGAGTTGCATCAGGAGACACGAGATGGACGATTGCAAGTTCTTGATTTGGCTATCCTTAGTTTCAAGTTGCTTGAGGAGCACGCTGCGCTCATCATAGGTTGCAGTGATGTCAGTCTCATCTGCCTGCATATTGTCATCGGTGGCATCGCCAAGGGCATCTGCATTTGCTTGGGTGCTGGCGTCGAGGAGGTGCCAGCCGTTAATCAGCCTGCCGGACTTGATGGCGTTGTAGACGGCTGAGGCGGAGCAGCCAAGTGCCTTCGCAGCTTTACTGCGCGAGGTGTATATCTCACCGGTTTCGACGACTATCACCGGCTTAGCCATACCGGCATCATTTTGATTTGCCATTTTGTAACCCTTTCTATTGGTATTTCAGTTGACAGCCTTAGCGGGACTGCTCGATGGTAGGGGTAACGACAGTCTCACCATTCACGGGTTCCTTCGCGGCACTGCGTGCGACTTCCACCTCTGATTTAAGACTGTACCCGTGTTGACCTGCGGTTTTGCTATTGACGATGCACTGCGGCTGACGTATAATGACGCTATCAAGGTCGTGAGCGACGGGGTGACAACGGAACAATTGGAGTTCCGCCAGTGCCTCCAGCTTACGGCCTTGTTCCATGTTGAAATAAACGAGTTTATCCGGTGTGATGCGCTCGGAGAAATACTTCGCGAAGTCATCCTTTCCATAAACAGAGAGGATGAAGTTCGTCTCAATCTCCTGTAACTCATAGTTGCCCTTGCCATCCGGCTTGATTGCCACAATCAGCGGAAGTTTGTCGCCATCGACCTCAGCGAGGACGGCTAGAAGGGCATCTTTACGGGAGGGGCTGTCACTGAGTAGCACGGGGTTTTCCAAAAGATAAGGCAGTCTCTTCATCTGGGTTATTTCAAGACCGTGCCAGTGATAATTCTCCTCGCTCTTGGGGTGAAGTGCGTCCATGAGGTGACGTTGGGTATAGAGCATCGGTTTCTGGCTGAAACCAGCCTCTATGAGCAGAGCAGGTGTATCACATACCTTGATTTGGTTAATTGGCTCCATGCCGCCGCAGGAGGCAAGGTCAACGTCATCGCCGAAGCGAAGGTACTCCGCGCACTTCGCGGCATGTTCCATGTACTCCGGTGCCTTGCCGTCCCCGTCTTTCAGATGCACGCCGCCGCGCGGGTCGAGGTAGGTGACGCGCTCGCCCTCGGGCATCGCAACCGAGTTCTCGTACTCGCGGATGGTCAGGATGACCTCTCGCTTGTTCATCTCATCTGGCATATGGCCTCCTTTCCTTGTGGTCTGATAGTTTCCAATATGTATAGTTGGGGCGGTTTCCCACCCTTCCAACAGCCTTCGGGTCGGGTTGAGAACCCTCCGGCCATTGAAAGCGTGGAAAACCGCTAGAACGATGTCACGATGGTCGGCTTGAGGTCCGAGGACAGCAGAGCGTCCATAAACGGATTGCCGCGCATCCTCGGCTTCCGCAGGTAAAGCCCATGCAAATGAGGTACGCCTTGGTCTACATGCGTCACGGCGGACATCAACGTGAGCCGATTCGCCTCAAGCACTGGGTGCAGGGTCTTGAAGAGTTTGCCCCATGTCTTTGCCGGGATTATCTCGGTATCTGTGTTGATGACAAAAGCACGGGCGTATTTCGCGGCCTTGCTGTTCATCAGGTTCGTGGTGCCATAGTGACTTTTGAGCTTGCTGAGCGCGAGGTCATGCAGAAGTTCTCGATGCTCGATGTCTTGAAAGCGCTCTATGAAGTCAAGTGTGAGCGTTTCTTCTTTTTTTCCGCGTTTCAAAGTCGCAGTGGTAGTTGGGAACCAGAAATCTGCGTTTTTTTGCGTCATCTCATTCGTCCACTTCTGCGCTTCATCGGTGCGGTAGAGGTAGTTCAGAAAACCGTAGAGGTGACGGCAATCATCGAACTCGTAATCGCCATCGCCCTCAAGGAAGAACTTATATCCCTCGTATTTGAAGAAAAGCCCGTGCATTCTCTACTCCAACTCCTCGCGCTCGACGGCCTTAGCGCTGTGGCTCTCGGAGCCAAGCTGGGCGGAAGCCTCGCGGGACTCCTTGGCTGCCTCGTGGACGGAACCGGACTTCGCGGCATCGTCCTTGAGGTTCATGGACATGCCCATGACCTCCTTCTCGCGCTTGATTTCGTCGAGGGTCGCGCCCTGAGCGGCGCTGATATGAAGAGCGCCAATCTGGTTCGCGCTGTAACGCGGGTCGGCGATGACATCAAGAATCTCATCTGTGACCCACTTCTTGTCGGCTGCGGCATGATAGATGGTCTCCATCTGGCCGGGTTTGAAGGTGCCGTCGGCGAAGCGCGTCACCGTCTGGGTATCCAGTCCATAGGTCATGCCGGTGCGCATGGCGTTCATGACTTCGGCGGGCTTGGTCGGGTCGCACAGCACGTCGAGCTGCTCGCTCGTGAAGCGACCACCAGAGATGGCCGAATAGAAGCCCCAGACCTGCTCCATGGAGAGGTCATGGTTCATCAGGCGCTCGATTCCCGGCTTTTCCATGCCTTCGGTGAGCGCCATGGTGATGACGTTCATGTGGTCGGCGGTGTAGGTGCCGTCCGCGTATTCCTCCAAGGCGTCCATGGGGACATCGGACTTGAGGGCGTGACGCACGACCTCCATCTGGCGTGAGTCGAGTTTCAGCCAGTCGCGAGGGAACGCGATGTCATGGATGGCGGTGGTTTTCATAAGCTCACGGGCCTGATGTAGATGCTCGGCGGTGTACTCACCGTTCGAGAGCGTCTTGAAGACATCCTTTTTATAGGGGCTTGCGTCGTGGTCGGCGAAGTCGGTATGCACGGCGATGCGGCGAAGCTCGCGCATCTGGGCATGGTTCAGGACCGGGTTCGCGATGTGTTCCCCGATGACGTCCGCATCGACGCCTACCTCGAAAGCCTTGCAAATTTGGTATGCCTGCCACTCGGTGTAGTCTCCCTGCGAGATGACTTTGGCTGCTGGCAGACGCATGTTCACGGGCAGGTTGTTGAGTGCCGTCATGACGTTCTCAATCTGGTGCCCGTTCAACGCGTCCTTGATGTCGCATTCGTCGAGCGGAAGCACCTCGAAGCCCGTGAGCTGGCCGTCGAGGCAGTAGCCGAGGTCTACGGGGACGTACTCACCGGACTCGATGATGTCCGAGTCGATTTCCGTCTCGGGCACGAGGCCCATGGTGGTGCGAAGGTCGTCTGCGTTGCCGCCGTAGTCGAGGATGGTGTGCATCGTCTCCTCGATGGCACCCAACACGTCCATGGTGTCCGCATCATCGGCCACATCCACGAGGCAGTAGCGGGGGAAGTAATCGCCGTCGATAGAATACCGTGCGATGGTCGTGTCGCTCGGTACAGTGTAATCGACGTTACCGAGGTCGAGGCGCAGCAGTTGCAGCACGTCGGGGATGTTCTTGTCGTATGCCATGGTGTTTTCCTACCTTTCTACCATGATGGCTTTCTATATATCTACACGATGGAGGGGTCTTCTCGTGCCGGTGAGCCGGTGTCGCGTCCCTCGGCCAGTTTCTCGGAGGCGGCACGCGATGCCTGAGCCTCCCCCTTGAGGGTGACGCGGCCATCCTCCGAGCGGGCTTCCTCGCGGCGCTGTCCCATGCGGATTGCGATGACCTCCTCCTTTACCTCATCAAGCTCGTTGTCAAGGGTCTCCGCGATGTCGGAGATTTCAGAGGTCATGAGCTGCATATCGTTTTTGAGCCAGTCAAGGGTCTTATGGCAGGACTCGTAGGCGCGGATAGCCTGAGACGGCTTCTCGAAACCGAGTTCGTCGGCGAAGGTATCTACGAGTAAGCCATCGACCGCGAGCGCGTCGCTCGCCAGCGCGGCGAAAACGTCCGTCGCGGTCGGCTGGCCGTGGACATCGGGGTTGGACTGGTACGTGGTGGTGAATGGCTCGATGCCGGGTTTGCTGAACTCGCAGGTGTACTTGCGGTGCGAGGGCGAGAAGTCACCCGGACCCTCGCTGATGATATTGAAGTCGAATTGGGAGAGGAGGTCGGCGACCCCCTGTGCGTCGTTGTAGTTTGGCATGGCGGCTCCTTTCCAAGGCTCTTGCGATTGCCCAATAATATATTATTAAAGGAAAAGGGACGGTACCGAAGACCGTCCCTTTTCGGTTGATGGTGACATTTTCTCGGTGAACGGTTAGCTACCCAGAAGCTCCTTCGCCCAAGTGCCGGACTTGATGAGGCCAAGTGCGAGCAACACGGTTACCGCAAGCCATTCGAGAATCGCCAACGCAGATGAGATGCTGAGGATGTAAGTGACACCTGCACCTGCTCCTGCGGCCTGCGCAGTCAACAGGAAGAGGATGGGAATGTCACTATGCGGAAGTGAGTTGACTGACAAAGCCGTGAGAACCGACGGATAGATGACAAGAAGGAACATCATGATAGCTCCGGCGAGTACGGCGGCTGCGAAGTTCTTGAGGAATCCGATTGCCATCTGTTTCGTCTCCTCGAACCCCATAAGGGCCATGGGAATTGCAGAGAACGCCGCAAGGACGTAAATCTGCCATGCTCGTGCATAAGCCACGACGAACGCGATGCAATAGCTGATTGCACCACCGAGTACACTCAAGAAAGAAACGAAGAACGTGACGAGACATGCACCTATGCTGAGCGCATCCCAAGTTTCCTGCTTGATTACATCTGTTGAAAGCTGCTCTTCAAAGATTGAGTTTCCGGGACTTGCTGTTCCGATTTGCGGAATGATGTCCTTGACGGCAATCTCATAGACCGATTGTAATAGTTCCAGCGAATTGATGATGAGCCAGTGCATCAACACATAAGTGACCGCAAGAAATACGATGTCCTTGACGGCTGGCAATGTGGAAGTCGCGTCGATACGCTGACTTATCTTCACGAGCTGAACAAGCATGAACAGAGCAAGAATGGACTCGGCTATGGGAACGATTACTGTCTGATGGATGGTCGTGGCGATATTAAAAGTACTGGCTCCCAATAGGGAGTCAAAAGGCGCAGTGAGCATAGAACTGCTACCGATGTTGCTCACGATTCCATCGTAGAGATTGAAGAGCATCGCAGAGCCTTCGAGCAAGAACCAGCAGACGAAGTTCTTGAGGCTTGAGAGCGGACTAAAGAAATCGAAGTTTGGTGCATCGGCATACACCGGCTGCGGAATAATAAGAGCCACAGTAAAGGCGACTAAAAGTGCAAGGGGCATGGCTTTTAGCATGTGTCGATGCCGATAGGCAAACGCCTTGGCTTTGATTGCTATTGATTTCAAGATTTCCTCCTTTCTGCTTGTATTCAAAAGCTACATCTCAAAATTATAAATGCCCTCAGACCGTTTGTAGATGACGGACACGGAAGCGGTGCCCGCACCGTTCGGCGAATCAGAGGAGCCGTCGCCGATTATGAAGGCGGTTGAGATGGTGTCTTCGTTATAATCAATGGCGCAGTTGCCAATCCACGTAGCGGTGGTCGCCACGGGGAAGTGGATGGAGCACCAGTCGCTCAGCTCCTTCTTCATCTCATCCGTATCACCAAGAAGTTCCGTGATTTCGCTGTTGAGGCCGGTGACGTTGATTTCCTTAACCGCGTCCTTGCGCTCATACGGCATGTCCGTGAGTTTGAACATGGAGGTGGAGGCGATGGTGCATTCACCGGCAGCCGCGTTGTCGGCGCTGATGACGAGCGTGAAAGTCGCGATATGGGTTCCAGTGTCAGTCTCGAACACAATGCGGTCGATTTCGCTGTCCGAACCGTTGCTGCCGAACTCGACGGTGGAGATAGCGTAGGAGTGGTTCTGCTCTTTGCCGTTCACAGTCTCCACGTAATAGTCATCGTGGAAGCGGAGCGTGTTCCTGCCATTGTTGGCGGAGAACACGCTTGCGCTCAAGGTCTCGATAAGTTTCTTCGTCTCATCATCGTATCCGTCGATGAGCTTCTTTTGAGAAGATGAAAGCTCGACGTTTTCTTCGGCATCCTTTTCATCATCAGACGTGCCTTGCTCATCGACGGATTCGGTCTTCGCCGTCTCCTCGGCGGCTCGCTGACGCGCCACGTTCATGGCGCTTGTGGCGGAAAAGCCGATGAAGACGATAAGGGCGAACAAGGCGAGAAGGGAGGCCTTCTTATGCTGTGAGACCAGTGTCTTTATCTTTTCCATGTGAGTCATCCTTTCTGCTGTTAGTGGACACCCGGTGGGAAACCCCATCGGGGCTGGCTGAGCTGGCCGTTATAGGCAATCCAGCTATCCAAGTCGGTGGTCGCGATGTGGCCGACGTTCTCCATGACCTTGCCGTCTCCTATGTAGATTCCGACATGCCCGTACCCGAGATGCCCGCCGCACCAGTTGCTATTGCTGGTCGGGGAGCGCTGCACGCCGATGACCATGCCGACTTTCAGTTGGCTGCGGTCGGTGCTGGTGCAGAAGCTCAGGTATTGGCAGCAGGCGTTCCCACCGGGGCGGGGAAGTCCTGCGTTCTCGTAGACATTTGACACCCATGCGGCGCAGTAACCTGCACCGGGTGACGGGGTGCGCTTGGCGGCATCCACGATGGCCTTTTGAGTTTCATCGGAGGCGTTGTAATCCTGTCCGCCACCATCGGTGAGCTGTTCGTAGAACGATTGGGCTGCGGGCAGGCGCTTGTTCGGGAAGGATGTCTTCGCAGCCCACGCGGCGGGACGCTCATAGCACGCCATGAAGCAGTATGTGGCGAAACCGACGTCGTTCGTATTCAGCCAAGCATCATAACTGACATCCATCCCGTTATATTGCGGCGCGGCGGCGTAATAATAACCGGAGTAGTGGAGACCGGTGCTCCAAGAGGAAGAAAGCCCCCTTATGAGGTATTCGGTTTGGGCACCGGCGGTGTTCTTGTCTTTACCGTTGGCTGAGCACCAATTCGCGAAGTCGGTGTAGTTGTAGACGCCCTGCGATGGGGCGTCGGTGAATTGGAATAAGCCGAATCCGTATTCGCCATTTTCCCCATGGTACTCGGAGGTTGGATTCCAATCAGACGATTCGCCCGAGATGTTGCCCATAACGGCGGCGACTTGCGTCGTGTTGAGACCTGAGTCGTAAAGCGCCTGTGCGACTTCAAGTTGGATACCGCTTAGATTATTGAGGTTTCCACTCTGATTGACGACATTATTACCTCCCATGCTACCGAGTAAGGAGATGAGAAGAACGAGACCAAGTAGAATGATTATAGGAATTGCGAGAGTGGACATTCCTAAACTAGCAAGAGGTCCGAGACCGCCTTTACCAGCACCCGGCAATATCTTGATACCGCGTTTCGTTATGCTTGCGGCTTTTTTTACATTCTCAGATGTCTTATATACGTTCTTCTTAAAGTATCCTGCGGCCTGAGCTTTGCGCTTCGCCTCTACCGTGTTCGCCGCCTTCTTCGCGGACTTCTTCTCGGAGAGCTTGCCGAGGCTCTTGTCAGGCGAGAGGGGGTTTTCCCCGCCGAGGCGCTTCTTCACGCCCTTCACGACATGGTAACCGGCCCTCGCGCCATCGTATACGTTATCCATGCCCTCAAGCTCGGAGCCTTGGAGGGTGTCGCTCACCGCACCTCTTGCAGCTGCCTTACCGGCACCTTTCACCGCGCCCTTGATGTCGAGGGACGCGGACTTGCCGCTGATGCGCCTGCCGATGGCGCGACCTGCGCGGTACGCGCCTTTTCCGCTGTTGTAGAGGTCGTCCGCACCCTCAAGCTCGGAGCCTTCCAGAGCGCCGTGAACGGCATTGTGCGCCATGACGGCGGCACCGGCTTTCCCGGCCCTGCTCTTTGGAGATGCCCCATTAGATGCGGAACCGCCTTTGCCGCCTTTCCTGCCGTTGGTGACGGCGGCGAGGGCGGCGCTGGCGGCACCGCCCGTTGCTGCCTTCTTGCCGACCGAGTAAAGGCCGCTCTTCAACGACTTCTCGCTCTTGTCGGCGCGGTCCACGATGCCGGTGTTGACGGCATCCGTCATCTCCGTCTGCAACAGGGATTGCGACATGTCCTGCTTCTGGCCGGATGTCGATACGAAATCAGATGGCTTCATTGACGTTCACCGTCCTTTCCCGGCTTAGATGACCTTGCCGTCCTTCTTCTTGGAGCCGATTTTCAGCTCCTTGGTCTCGTTGGGGTTGGTGCTGAACAGGTCGTAGAGCACGTTGTCAGACGGGAACTTGCCGCGAATCGGCACACGAGCGTTGCCAGCGATGAGCAGGCCGTCACCGGCCTCGGCGGATTCGTCGATGCACTCCTCCTCCTGCTCGGAGAGGTTCAGCAGCTCCACCCAGCGCATACGGTCGAGCGGGGACTGCTTGAGCAGCATGATGAAGTCGGCGTTGAGCACGATGTTCTGCGCGGCCTCGTTGTTGAGCATCGCAACCGCGTTCTGGGTGATTCCAGTCAGCAGCAGGCCGAACTTGCGCCCCTCGTTGGAGAAGCGCGAGAAGTAGTTGAGCACCGTCGGGTAGGCGAAGAGCGACTGCATCTCCTCGACGTAGAGCCATGTGCGGACGTTGCGCTTCGCGTTGAAGTACATGCGGTTTCGCACGGCCTCGCAGACGTTGATGAGGGCGAAGACCAGCATGGAATCCGGCAGGTCCTTGAGGTTGAAGTCCACGATGCGGGTGTTGAAGTCCACGTTGGACTGGCGGTTGAAGAAGTCCATGGAACCCTTGACGAATCGCTCATAGCGAAGGGCGATGGTCTGCGCCTGATGCTCGGGCTGCTCAAGGGCGATGTCGTAGAAGTCCTGCAAGGTCGGCGGGAGGCCGTCGCCGCGCTCCTCGGCACGCTGGAACGCAAGCTCCACGCAGCGCTGGATGATGGACTGGTCAACCTCGGAGAGGGACTGCCCGGACTCGGCGGCGGAGGCACCCGCCTGCGCCAGCATCGCGTCGATTTTGAACGCAATCTGCTCGGTGCGGGGCATGTGCTCCACGGAAACCGTGTCGAAGGGGTTCAGGAACGTATCGGTGCCCACGCCGAAGTGGTAGGTGGTGCCGCCGTAGCGCTCGGCGATGGCCGTGTACTCACCGGCGCGGTCGATGACGTAAATCTCATCCGTTGGGTTGGAGAAGATGGTGCCCGTCATCTCGGTCTTGGTGAACATGCCCTTGCCCGAGCCGGTCTTGCCGCAGACGAAGCCCATGGGGCTGGTCAGCTTCTTGCGGTTGCACATGACGAGGTTGCGGGAGTGCTTGTTCTGGCCGTAGTAGTTGCCGCCCGCATCGTCAAGCTCCTGCGTGGCGAAGGGCACGAGGATGGCGACCTGCGCGGTGGTGAACATGCGGCTAATCTCGACATGGTTGTGACCGAGGGGCAACACGGAGTTGAGTCCCCTGCGCTGCCGGTAGTCGTAGGTGTCCACCTCGATGGAGTTCTGCCGCGCGGTGGAGATGATGCGCATGACCTGAGCGTCGAGCTGCTGCTTGCTCTCCGCGTAGGTGTAAATCAAGCCGGTGAAAACGTAGAGGCGCTGGTTCTTGTTCTGCAAGTGGTCGAGAACGTCTTCCGTCTCCTCCTTGGAATACTTGAGTTCCTGCGGCAGGATGGAGAAGTCGTAGCCCTTGTTCACGGCGCTGCGTTGCTCCTCGATTATCTCCTTATCAATCCACGCGCTGCGGGTGCGGACGAAGTTGATGGCCTTGGACTTGTCCATCGGCTGCACGAACCACGTGACCGCCATGGGGAGCGGCAGGTCAACGATGTCAGCCAAAGCACGGTCGGAAAGCTCGGAGCCGAACTTCTTCATGACCAAGACCTGACCGTACACCCCGTTATCCAGCTTGAAGCAGTCGTTGAACATGCCATCCGGTCGCCAGTCGATTTGCGTCGGGGCGATGCAGTCCTTGGTGGTCTGCACGCGCTTGGCGGAGATGTCCTTCTGGTAGTCGAAGTAGAACGGCTTGTAAGGATTCAGAAGGGAGTGGATGACCGACAAGCGCTGGGTGCCGTTCATCAGGTGGGCCTTGGACCCCATGGAGTTGAAGATGCGGCTGGATTCCGTCTCGATGCGGGAGAGCTGGCGTGCCGCGTCGTCCGCCGTCTCGGCGGTGACCGAATAGGTCAGGTAGCGGTTGCGGCGGATATTGGAAACGCCCTCGCGCACCTTGTCGTTCAGGATGTCGTTGAACACCTGTGCATCGTTGCGTGCGGCGTCGTTGCCCTGACGGGCGACATCGAAGAACTTGCGGTTGCCGACCTCCTCCTTGAGGAGCGGCGTGTTGATGACGCTCATCTGGACCAGCGTGTTCGCGCCGAACTGGTCGTACAGGCGCGTGAGCGCGGAGAACATGGATTTCTGCTGCTCGTCGCGCACGGAGTGGTAGCTGGTGTCCCCGAAGGAGATGGAGGAGGAGAACAGGCCCTCCTCGACCTCGCAGATGCCGTCTTGGTACATGCGGTTGTAACCGATGTAGTTCACCACGTCCTTCGCGCCCTCGCGCTTGCGGCGTGCGTCCGCCGTCTTCGAGGTGAGTTCCTTGTCGCGGTCCTTGAGTTGGGACTTCACGGACGTGTAGCTCTTGCGGGCCTCCTTCTCGGCCAGCTTCGCCTCCTTCTTGAGGCGTGCGACCTCACGCTTGGCCTGCTTCTTCTCCTTGCGGGACATCTTCTTGCCAGCCACGGTGGGGGTACCGGCGACAGAGCCGAGCGCAGCCACATCGACCGAGCCGTTATCGGCATCCATGGGACGGTCGTTGCCGAACCCCTCCCCGGAGGTGTGGACGAACTGCTCGATGTCGAAGTTCGCCTCGGTGTCAGTTGATGACGCGTCCTGCACGGGGGGAGTAGGCTTCGATTCCCTTGAGGCTGCATTGCTTTCGATAGTGTTTCCCATAGACCCTTCCTTTCTTGACGTTCTTCCCATCGGGCGAGCCGATGAGACCGCTGAGTTGCATAGATGGGACATAGAAGATGCGCTCCACGCCGAAGTTCGCCTTGAGCCAGAGTGCGGCAAACTGCTCGAAGGGCATCCCCTTCGGGCGGATGAAGCCGCAGCACCAGAACGGGAGGCTCACGGCGTAGATGAGCATCATGTTGTCGCCGACGTTCCAGCCCAACACGAAGTAGATGTAGAGGCCGGTGAGGACGGAGCAACCGAGCGCCCCCGCGATTGACGCGAGGGTGCGCCCGGTCATCTTGCCCACGACCTTGGGCTGGTACTCGGCGATGTCCTTATGTACCGCTACGGATAGCATATAGGCACCGCCCCTTTCCTAGAGTCCGCCCGCCCAACCGGTGTTGAGCTGGCCGAAGTAGATGGCGGCACCCACGACGATGGCACCGCCGACAATCATGGCGATGGCACCGGAGAGCTGGCCGCCACCGCCCTGCATGCCGTCCTTGATGGTCATGCCGAGGTTGATGAGGCCGAAGACGACGAGCACGCCGCCGAGGAACGTCACGCCCTGCGTGAGCATGTTCACTGCGTTATCGAGCATAGTATTTACTTCCTTTCTGGATTGGTTGATTGATGGCGGGTCTCCACATGGGCTAGAAACCCGTGAAGCCGTAGATGGCCGCGAACCCGGTCACAGCGGCACCGGCGGCAATCATGGCGATTGCCTTCCGCAGTTCGCCGCCTCCCGCCCTCGCCCCGTCCCTCAGATTCATCCCGAGGTAAAGGAGGCCGAGGAAGATGACCGTGCAGCCTATGTAGGCGATGGGCTTCGCGGCGAGCCTGACGAGTTCTTCCAATGTCCTTTCACCGTCCTCTCCTTTCTTGCCTGTGAGCCGCATGTTCGGGGCACCGCCGGAAGCGGATGCGCCGCCGAGTCACGTAGATTATAACCGTTTGCATGGGCGGCTCGGAAAATCACCGCTACTCGCTGCTCTCACCGTCATCATGGTCGTCATACGGCTCGCATCCCCCTGCCAGATAGCGCTTGAAGTCGAAGGGCTTGTCGTGCAGGCGTTTGGGGTTGCGCTTGTCCACGATGTAGCAGTAGCGCTTGTGGGTGTGCGGGTCGAACTTGTCGTCCATGAGCGGGTTGGTGCCCGCGATGAGCAAGATGGCCTTCCTGCGGCTCATCTTGCCGATTTCCGCCGCGTCGATGAGGTCGCGACCCTGTATCTGCAAGTTCTTAGATGCCGAGCCTGACTGCCCTGTACTCTCACCGTAGGTCATCTGGTTGATGGTCTGCTTGCCAATCATCTCCGCGATTTCCTTGTTGGTGGAGTTCGACTTGCCGCCGAGGAACAGGGTGGAGTCGCAGCAGTCCACAATGGTCTGCGCCTTCTTGTCGTACTTCGATTCGAGCTGGGACATGGATTGCAGGATGATGGTGATGCCGATGTTGCGGGAGCGCGTGACGGCGATGGTCTCCTCAATCTGCGGGATGGTCCCGATGTTCGCGAACTCGTCGAAGATGAAATGGACCGGTGTCGGCAGCTTGCCGCCGTAGTCGGTGAGCGCCTTGCGGCAGAGCTGGTCGATGCACTGCCACATCATGATGGCGAACAGGAAGGAGAGCGTCTTGTCGGTATCCGAGAGGATGCCGAAGACCGCCACCTTCGCGTCCGGGTCGCCCAGCGTGTCAAGCTCCATCTCATCGTATTCGAGAAGGCTGCGCACACCGGCGGTGGCGATAGGGGCCAAGCGCACGTTGCAGGAGATGATGATGGACTTGAGGGTCTTGCCCGCCGCGACCTTGAAGTTCTTGTAGTTCATCAGCGCGAAGTCCTCATCGGGCGAAAGACCGCCGCAGTCGGCGGGACGCACGCCATCGGAGTTGCGCTTGAGGTTGGTCGGCTCCCACGACCAGTCCGAGTCGCCCGTCGCGCTCGTGCCGAAGCTGCGGGAGAGGCCGGAGATGCCCATCGACGGCGCGGGAGCGCCGCCCTCGCTCGGGATGTAGCGCTTGCCCTCCTCGATTTGGAGGAACAGCAGGTCGAGCGGGGACTTGAAGTTCTCATCGTTCTCTCGGGCCTCGGCCATGGAGAGCAGCGTCAGCAGGTTCGACAGGTTGTAGTCCTCCGGCGGGAACCAGTCGCGCAAGAGGGCGATAAGCGAGGTGTACAGCATCTTCTCCGAGTTCTCCCAGAAGGGGTCTCCCGCCTTGCCGTCGCCGTTGGTGTTCATGATGTAGCAGTTGACGAAGGAGAGGATGTCGGTGTCTGTCTTCACGTACTTGAGCGGGTTGTAGTGCATGGACTCATCGAGGTTGATGGTGTTGAACGACTTCACCTTGTAGCCGTTGTCCGTGAACAGGAACCCAGCGTCCTTGAGGAGCGTGCCCTTGGGGTCGGTGATGAAGTAGCTCGTGTTGAGCTGGCAGATATTCGGAGTGACGTAGTTGAACGTCTTGCCGGAGCCGGAGCCGCCCACGACCAGCACGTTCAGGTTGCGGTCGAGTTCTGGGTTGAACTTGGGGCGGTGCAGGGCGAGGCCGAAGTTCTGCGTGAAGATGAGGTTGTTGTCCTCCGTGGTGAGGTCTCGGAACTGCTTGCCCTCTTTGAGCGTGCCCCAGCGTGCCGAACCGCTCTCCTCACCGGCGCGGAAGTTGCCCACGAAGGCGAGGTAGCGCAGCCAGAAGAGCCATACGATGATGCACATGGTCAGGCCCGCCAGCATGGCGTTGGGGGACATGTCGAGATGAGTGGGTGTATCGGCGATGAGGGGCCACATGAGGGCGAAGCCATCTCCCCAGTGCTCGAAGAACTGCCCGCCGAGGGACGCCACCGCCTCCCAATAGCGATTTCCAAGATAGAAACCTACGACGGAGACCAACAGCGTCACCAAAGCCGAGGTCGCGACCTTCTTGTTGATTTCAGGGTTTCCCTTGCCTTGAGCCATAAGCGACCCTCCTTCCTAACCCTCGCGACCCGGCAGGGCACGGGAGAGCGAGACGGCGATGGAGGCGCGGGTGGTCGGCGCGGTGCCCTGCGCGAAGCGCTTGTAGCAGCCGAGGCAGAAATCCTCCTCGGGTCGGATGCCGTTGGTGTCGCGGGGGCAGGTGCCGTCGTTGCGCTCAAGCGCCGTCGGCTCCCAACTCATGGTGATGCCGTCCGCGCTGATGACGCGCTTGCAGCCAGACTCTATCTCGTAGAACAGGTCCCCGAGGTCTGTGGCGGCTGAACCCGGTGCGGAGGGATGCGCCGCGTCGAGGAGCGCCTTGAGGTTTCCGACCGTCCGCTGCTCATATGAGCACCAATCGCGCAGGTAGCCGAGGCAGGCGTAGAGGAGCTGCCTCGCGCTGTTCTTGAAAGCCGCGTCCCCGTCGCACTCATCGCGCAGGACGCTGGCGCTTATCACCGCATCGGCGATGGCCTCGATGTCGCTGTCGGACTCCATGGCCTGCAAGGGGTTCGCTGCAAGGCGCTCCGGCAGGTACTCGTTCATGTGGGTCATATCAGGCTCCCTTCTAGCGCTCTTGCTGGAACTTGTCGGAGATGTCGCGGTCGGGGGAGTCGTTGGTCTGCGAGAGCTGCTTGCTCGCGGCGCGGTTCTCATCGGCCTTGGACTTGAGGTTGTAACCCTCGCGGCTCCGGTTGGACTGCTCACGCACCATGGATGGTGAAACCTCGGTGCCGTTCTGCTCACGTTCGACGCGCAGCGTGCTCACCATCGTGTCCATGCCGTCATGGGACTCGATGCCCTGATTGATGTCGGGGGTCGAGCCGTTCATGTCGAGGGAACCATCGGTCACCTGCGATTCCTGAGCATCCATGGTCATTGAACCGATGTCGTGGTGCGGTTCGAGGATGATACCGAGTTCTTCCGGGGTGTGTCCGGGGAAGTGCTTCTCGACGGCATCTACTACCTGTTTCTTGTAGTCAATGTCCACGACGAACCCCATCTTGCCATCCGCGCGGTCGAGTGTCTGGATACCGCGCTCCTCAAGGTCGCTGCGCACAGCGTTGCAGATGAGGTTCAGGTCCTTCTGCGGTGGGATGGGCGAATGAGCGTGGTTGAGCGAGTCTATGCCACTCGGCTCCTTGGGAGTGTTCTTCTCGAACCAATCGAGGGTGGCATCGCACTGGTACTTGTCACCCGCAAGGGTCTTTGCATTGACCGGCCAGTCCGTGCCATTAACGAAATCGAGCATTTCGCCGTTCTCGCCAAGACGGCCCTCGTAGAATTGCAACTCCCCCTCGTCATTGAAGCGGGTGCCTATGCCGTTCTCGGCGAGTATCGCCTTGAAATCCTCGAAGTCGCGGCACTGCTCGCGGGCCGCGAGCACCTTATCGCGGATGAGGTCGGTATGGGAGTACGGGTCGTTGGCGAGGTCATGGCCTTGACGTTCATTGTGTCCCACATCAGGTTTACCCTTATCGGCGTGCCCCTTTTCGGCATTTTCGTGAAGTTCCATCGCCTTGACCTGATACGGCTCGCCGACCGCGCGGATGGTGACACCGCTGAACTCCTTGCCCACCATCTCCTTCATATGTTCGGCGCTCTGGTTGGACACGTTCACCTGCGCGTCGATGTCGAGGTTCTTCGTGTCCTGCTCAGCAAATGTCCACATCTCGTTCTTGCCGTCAACCTCGACCTGAACCGGGAAGAGGGTCACATCATGCTCATACAGGTTCTTGTCGATGTCGGGCAGGTCCATCTGTTTGAGTTTATCGAACATTTCCTGCGGCACAGGTTCGGCCTTCTCAAGGAGGTCGTTGATTTCTCGGTACTTGAGGGAGGTCATGACCTTGGAGAACTGCGGCACGCAGTCCTGAACCTTGGCGACATCATCCTTCGCGAAGCTGACATAGCCGTTTCCCTTGCCATCGGAGAAGGCGAATGCGCCGACCCCGTTGTCTTGGCAGACCTTCGCGAAGTAGGATGCGCGGGTCGCATCGCCGAACGGAACGCAAACCTGCGGGCGCTTTGCCAAGACCTCGGCCTCAGCCGCCGCCTCTTCCTTAGACTTTCCCTCAAGTTCGAGTTTCTGTTGATGATAGCGTTGCACGGCATCCGTAAGGGACGCTTTCAACACGATACCGGCTGCTTTCTCGCAATAGCGTCCGAGAAGGCGGATGAATAGCATCTCGCCTACGTCGTCTCCAAAATCTTGCGCCATGGTCTTCTTCCTTTCTACTCGTGGACGCATCGGGGGACGGATGTCCCGACACCCCTTTCGCCGCATTATAATATCCGAGCACCACGTCGGTGCCCCACATCCCATACACGCAGGCGGGGCGGAGGGTTGCCAATGCGGGAGGTGGAAGAGGGCAGATGGTGTGCATCTGATGTCATCTAACGCCATCAGAGGTAATCTACGGTAATCATCGCTCATTTTTTTCAGTCCAGTACGGTGCCTGAAAGTAAAGCATCTCCACGTCTTCTACACATCTCTCCTTCTTAGAACCTTTTTCCCCGGCAAACGACCGGCGGCGTATCGTGTTCCTTGTGGAAAGGAGGAATCACGATGATTTCAGAAGAAGAGAAACTGGCGGTAGTCAAGATGTTCTGCGCCTATTGCAGGAAGACGCTTCGCAACGCGAGGACGGACATCATTCGCAAGCAGGCGCGGGAGGCGCGATGGGAGACCGTGTTCTCCGACATGCACGAGAGCGAGCTGAACAGGCTGGCATCACCCGATGACCTCATATCGGAGGAGGTCGTGTTCGAGGTGGTCGGTCGGGAGGTCGTGGTGATGGACACCGTTCTCGCCGATGCCATCCATGGCCTCTCCAAAGGCGACCAAGCCATCGTCCTGCTCTACTACTTCGCGGAGTGGACGGACAGGCGCATCGCCGAGGAGCTTGGGTGCCCTCGCTCCACGGTCCAATTCAGGCGCTCGAAGGCGCTCCTCGCGCTGAGGGCGCGTTTAGAGGAGGTGATTGGCGATGATGAGCTATGAGGTGATGGTCGCGGCGGTCTCAGGCGACCCCGTTGCCATGCAGAAGGTCCTCGCCTACTTCGACGGTTACATGGACCAGCTCTGCACGCACGCCTTCCTCGATGAGTCCGGGCGCGTCGAGTACGGGGTCGATACCCTGAGAAAGACGCAGCTCCAAGGAAAGCTGCTCGCCGCGATGCTGCGGTTCGAGCCGTGATGAGGAGGTGGGCGTATGGGCGCGAAGGATATACCCGTATGGGAGAAGTACACGCTCACCATCGAGGAAGCGGCCCGGTACTTCCGCATAGGCGAGGGCAAGCTGCGCCGCCTTGCCTCGGAGTTGCCGACGCCTGACTGGGTGGTGATGAACGGCAATCGCGTTCAGGTCAAACGCAAGGCGTTCGAGCGGTTCATCGACTCGACGGACGTGATTTAGAGGATGAAAAAGAGCCTTGGATATGCTATAATGGAAGTAGCATACCAAGGCTCTTTCCATATGGAAGGAGCGATATATGGATGTCACAGAAAAGACGGGACAACAGGAATAGGGTACTGAACACCGGCGAGAGCCAGAGGACCAACGGACTCTACGTCTTCAAATACATCGACAGGGACAAAAAACCGAAGTTCGTCTACTCATGGCGGCTGGTGGAGACCGACAGGCTCCCTGCCGGTAAGAGGCCATGCAAGCCGCTGCGCGAGAAGGAGTGCGAGATACGCCGTGACCTTGAGGACGGGATAGACCCCATCGGCAAGAAGATGACGGTCAGCCAGCTCTACGCGAAGTTCACGAGATGCCGCCTCGACGTGCGCGAGGGGACGGAGAGGTCGAGGGCGCAGCTCAAGCGACTCCTCTTCGAGGATGCGATAGGCTCGCGGGAGATAGGCGGCGTGAAGCCGTCCGACGCGAAGGAATGGGCGCAGCGCATGAAGTCCAAGGGCTTCGCCTACTCCACCATCTCCAACCACAAGCGTTCGCTCAAGGCGGCGTTCTACTTGGCGATAGCCGATGACTGCATACGCAAGAACCCGTTCGATTTCAAGCTCGCGACCGTCATCAAGAGGGACGTGACGGAGAGGGAGCCGCTGAGTCGGGAACAGGTGGACGCGCTGCTCGGTTTCATGCGGTCGGATGCCGTTTACCACAGGTACACCGACGAGGTGGTCATCCTCCTCGGGACGGGGCTGCGCATATCGGAGATGTGCGGGCTGACCGAGACGGACATCGACCTGACGAACAGGGTGATTTTCGTGGACCACCAGCTCGCCCGCGCAGTCGGCGGGGGATACCGGGTCGATGAGCCTAAGACGGAGAGCGGCAAGCGCTACATCTACATGACCGACGAGGTGATGGCCGCGTTCGAGCATGTCGTGGCATCGAGGCCGAAGGCGAAGCCCATGAGCGTCGATGGGCGAACGGGCTTCATCTTCCTCAACAGGGACGGGCTGCCGAGGGTCGGCGGCGATTACGACCGGGTATTCAGGGGGCTGAGGCGCAAGTACGCGAAGGGCGGGGGAGTGCCGCTTCCCGAGGACATGACACCGCACACGCTGCGCCACACGTTCTGCACGGAGATGGCGAAAGCGGGCATGAACCCGAAGGCGCTGCAATACATCATGGGCCACAAGGACATCAAGATGACGCTCGGGTACTACGCCCATATGGACGGCTGCACGGCTGCGGAGGAGATGCGACGCGTCGCGGTGTAGTAAAAACGCGTTTTACTACTCGTTTTACTACTCACGGCCATCAAGATGCGCCGGGATTCATCAAGATACGGGAACTTCCCCAAAAGGCAAAAAAGCCGGGAACGCCCTTGGAATCGGGCATCACCGGCTTTCGGGAAGTTATGGGAACATGCTGGAAAATGTCGCGTTGATTTATGGTTAATATTTTGTTCCCTTACCTCTTCCCTTGATTTTCACGATACCGTCCTTCTCCATTTTTTTCAATAATTCTTTTACTTTAGACCTGCTAAACGTTACATGTGGCAATATTTCACTAATCGACATAGGCTTTGTTTTACTCAACACCGCATATAGATGTTCTTCATCTTTTTGTAAAACAGGATTCGAATCAAAAACAGGTAATATGATTTGTATCGTATTTGTGCTTACATTAAAAATAGGCTTTTTAATACTTTCTTCATAAGCATGTAATATTCTGAGAATTCCGGTACCAAAAATTTCAACGATTCCTAATCGATAAAATATATTACTGATAATCGGATTTCTAAGCATTGAAATCATTCCTGTTATATATTCATCCTTTGTAATACCGTTTATCAATCCTCCTGGTGAAGTTATTTCTATTCTATCATCATACATAGAAATCCTTATATTTGCATTTAAATCCCATGCTCGATGAATGAGTGCGTTTGCAACAGATTCACGGAATGCCTCCTCTGGTACAAGGTCGACCTTTTTACGGTAGCTGCCTTCAATTTCTTCATATTGATAATAATCTCTATACGTTTGGACAGCAACATCATACATTTCTAACACAGACATATTCTCCAGCAGCAGTCTTTTTTTTATAATGTTGATACTATCGCCAAATTTAGCAATATCAATTCCTGGAAATGAGTTGTTATCTGATAGAATATTCGCAGCATTATTGTACCCGATTTGCACATTGTAAAGATTCAGAGTTTTTAAAGTATCTTGATTGAATATTTTAATGTCAATATGCTCTTTTAATTTATTTTCCAGATAATGAAAGTCCATTTTTTGATTGGATGAAGGTAAATCTTCAAAATTGATTTTCTTTCCTTCTAAAACCAGCCTTGTTAATTCGAAGGAATCCACTTCGATCGTTGAAGTATCATTTCGCTTATAGGCCTTTGAGTTGTATAGATAGGGTTTGTTCTTTCCTTCTTTAATGACAAGTGAAATTATTTTATTTGTTTCGTCAATCTTAAGACTGTAGCCTGGCAGAGGAACAATATTATCATTGATTCTATTCTCAATATCAAGACAAGTGCTTTTGGGATCGGAAAGACCTTTTATATTTCCATCATCATCAATTCCAAAAATGATTTCTCCACCATCATAGTTTGAAAAAGCGCTTACTGTTTTCAAAAATGATTTTGTTATGGATTCTTTGAACTCCAGTGTTTTTGATTCTTTCATGAAATCACCTCTTAGATTTAGTATACTCACTTTCAACCATATTTCAACCATATTTTAATATGGCCAATTTATGGTCGGCCATAAATTTGTGCTAAAAATTGAGATTTGATAATATCTAAGTTTCTCATATAAAAAAAAGCATGTGGAACCATTTTTAAATCGAATATGCCATGTTTCACTGCTAAATATGGCATAGCAGCGTTTTTGTCATACTGTTACTGTCCCTGAAAAAATGTAAAGCTTCTGATGCAACTGGATGAAACCGCAATTTTGGGAAGATACCCGACAAGATATACCATGTTCAACTGCCGCTTTTTTTTCTATGATTAAGGTAGAAAGGATGTGGTGCTTATGAATTACAGTTATACGCAATGGAAAAAGCATCTAATGGATGAGGATGTGCATGCCATGGCAATCTTGTCATTTCCTGCCGTTACACAATGCGCTACTACCGTACAGGAGCTGGTACAGAACGCTGAAATGCAGAGTGCTGTCATGCGCAGAATCAAAGAAGAATTTCCTTTGCAGGAAGCGCTGGTCAGTATGATGGATCTGTCTGTAGAGGCGCAGGCATTCGGTTGTCCTGTCAGCTTTCATGAGGGAGAGATTCCTGCTGTAACAAGCGGAATCATAAAAAATCGAGAGGATGGTGAAGCATTGCGTATTCCGAAAATGGAAGAAGGGCGCATGTCTGTATATCTGGCAGGTGTGGAGAATATCACAAAGGAAAGCGACCGTCCGGTATTCGGCGGTGTCTGCGGGCCCTATTCACTCGCAGGAAGACTGATGGATGTGAGTGAAATCATGATGCAGTGCATCATGGATCCAAAGCTTGTACATCTGGTATTGCAGAAGGTTACCACTTTTTTGAAGCAGTATATACAGGCATACAAGGATGTGGGTGCGTCAGGTGTCATACTGGCAGAACCACTGGCGGGTCTTCTGTCACCAACGATGGTTCAGGAGTTTTCCAGCAGCTATATCAAAGAAATTACGGAGGAGCTGCAGGATGATACCTTTACGGTCATTTATCATAATTGCGGCCCGAATACTGTGCAGAGCCTTCCGGAAATATTATCATCCGATTGCGGGGCATGGCATTTTGGAAATGCTGTTTCTTTGGAAAAGATATTGGAACAGGTACCGGCCGACTGTCTGATTATGGGGAATCTGGATCCGGTTGGCTGCTTCTGCGGCTGCAGTGCGGATGAGCTGGAACAAAAGGAGAGGGCTCTGTTGAAAGAATGCGGTGCATATTCCAACTTCGTCCTTTCGACAGGCTGTGATTTGCCACCCAAGGCAAAATGGGAGAATATACAGAGATTTTTCAGGACACTGGAACAGGTGAATAGTGAACGGAGGTTACCATATGGTATGTGATCGCAGGAAATTTCCAAAGGCGGAAATGCTGCCGCTGACAAGAGAAGAAATGATATCTCTGCTAAAGGGGAATGGTACACCGCGCGTTGGTGTGGCATGTGGAAACTGGCTTCATATTGATGAACTGGCTTTGCAGGATCAAAAGCCGGTAGAAGATTTGCTGGAACGTTTTCCGGAGGATATGCAGGTGTTTTATTTAAAAAAGCCAAAGCTGTTTGCGGAAGATGGAGATCGTTATACATGGTGTGATGTAGCAGGGGCCGATCCATCTATCGGTCGTAAAGAAATTGTAGGTGTAGATGAGGAGCATGCACTGGACTGGGAGGTGATTCGCCGAATCAGTGAACATCTGCCGGATGCGGAAGAAGCGACAATGTATTGCAATGCGCCGGTTGAAGACGGACGCTATCGTCTTGCATGGTTCTCCGATGGTCCGTGGACAAGATTGTGGGACTATCGAGGCATGACAAACTCTCTAATGGATTTATACACGAATCCAGAGGATGTGCATCATGTATGCAGAAGAGTTGTGGATTTCTTTAAACGCGCCGCAAAGCGCGGTGTCGAAGAGGCGCATATAGACGGTATAGCTTTCGGCGATGATCTTGGGATGCAGAAGGGGCCGTTTATGTCACCTGAGATGTTTCGGGAATTCTACTATCCGTATTACGTTGAGCTGTGTGAGTATGCGCATTCCCTCGGTCTGCATGTCTGGCTGCACAGCTGCGGTGATGTGAGAAAGCTGTTGCCGGATATAATTAAAAGTGGAATTGATGTTCTGCATCCGATTCAGAAGTATGCGATGGAAGAACAGGAAATTGCGGACACCTTCGGGAATCAGATTTCCTTTTGGGCTGGAATTGACCTTCAGCGTGTGCTGCCGTTTGGTAGCGTAGAGGAGGTACGGGAAGAAACAAGACATTTTATTGATGTTTTCCATCAGCGGGGGAAGGGGCGTATGGTGTTTACGCTGAATAACCGTATGCAGGGTAACGTACCGATTGAAAATTTTATCGCATTCATTGAAGAAGCCCACCGGTATGGTGCAGCGATTGAAGGAGTGAAGGAAAATGAGTGATAAGCTGGAAAAGATACAGCAGCTGATGCCGCTTGGAAAGATGCAGGAGGTGAATGCCCTGGTGGAGAGTGCTCTGCAGGAGGGGATATCGCCACAGGAAATATTGAAGGGTGGATTACTGGAGGGCATGGATATCGTAGCAAAGAAATGGGCGGAAGGAACGGCATTTATACCGGAGGTTCTAATCAGTGCCCGCTGTATGAATGGTGCTATGGAAATACTGGAGCCTTATCTTGTGAAAAAAGAAGAAAAATTCAGTGGAAGGGTGGTATTCGGAACGGTGCAGGGGGATCTGCATGATATTGGGAAAAATCTCTGTACACTCATGCTGAAGGCGAAATCCTTTGAGGTGATTGATATCGGTGTTGATGTATGCGCCGAGAAGTTTGTGGAGGCTGTAAAGACCTATCAGCCGGATGTACTCTGCATGTCTTCTTTGCTGACAACCTCCATGGGATATTTTAAGGTGGTTTTGGATGCCTTACAGGAAGCAGGTGTCAGAGATTGTGTGAAGGTCGCTATCGGCGGTGCACCTGTGACACAGGCTTACGCAGATGAAATCGGAGCAGACCTGTTTACGGAGGATGCTGTATCACTGGCAGGAAGACTGCTTGAGGAATTTGCGTGACAAAATTTCAGAAGCATGACGATATTCTGGAGCTGCTGCTTCAAAAACATCCGCAGCTCGATCTGTCCTGCGGAGGCAGAGGACAATGCGGAAAGTGCCGGCTTCAGGTCACAAAGGGCTTTCTTCCTGTTACAGATGCAGAAGGAAAACTGCTGTCCAAGGTACAGCTTGCACAGGGAATTCGCTTGGCCTGTGAGCATCGAAATTGTGAGGCGGCTATTGAAGGAGAACTGCTGCATGAGCAGAGGGATATGCAGATCGTGGGAGTGGAAGAGCTGCATCTGGCTGGTCATCATGAGGAAGGCTGTGTACTTGCTGTTGATATCGGTACGACAACTGTCGTTCTTGTATTGCTGGATTTACAGACAGGAAATGTCTTGCTGGAAAAAAGCTTTCTCAATCCGCAGCGACGGTATGGTAGTGATGTGATCAGCAGAATACAGCATGCTCATGAAAAGGGGCCTACACTGCTTCAGGAGCTGCTGCTGAAGGGATTGCGTGCACAGCTGAAAGCTGTTGAGAATAAGGATATACGCCGTATGTGCGTCTGCGGAAATGCCGTCATGACACATTTGTTTCTTGGGATAGACCCTATACCACTGGCAGCTGCACCATATGAGTGTGTACAAAAGGAGCTGGTCATTTGTTCATCAAAACAGTTTTTTCCGGATTTTATACCGGAATTTGAGATACAGGTTCTACCTCCGATTTCCGCATATGTTGGTAGTGATATTTTGATGGGAATTTATGCACAGGATATGGAAAAGACCAAACAAAGCTCACTGCTGCTGGACTTGGGAACAAATGGAGAGCTCGCTCTATACCATGAGGGCATGCTGAGCGTGAGCAGTGCCGCCTGCGGACCTGCCTTTGAAGGAGGAAACATGAGCTGCGGCTGTGGTGCTGTAACAGGGGCAGTCAGCGAGGTACGCTGGGAGAATGGCTTTCGACTGCAGACTATTCATGACGGTAAGCCGGTGGGAATTTGCGGAAGCGGATATCTTTCTCTCATCAGCTGCCTTCTTACCGCTTCACTGCTGGATGTCAGTGGATATCTGAATCAACAGGTTACCCTCTTCGACGGACTACTTCTGACCCAGAAGGATGTCCGTGAGTTCCAGCTTGCGAAAGCTGCGATAGCTGCCGCACTGGAACGGGTATGTGCTGGAGCACAATGCTCCTATGAGCAAATTGAAGCAGTTTATCTTGCAGGAGGCTTCGGCCGGCATCTGCATGTAGAGGATCTGTGTATAACAGGGATTCTTCCAACAGCCTTGAAACAAGCTGTACGGATTAGCGGTAATACGGCATTAAAAGGCTGCTGCAGATATGCTCTGGAACAAAATCGCACACGTATGGAGCTGCTTTGTAAAAATGGACACTGTATTCTACTGGCTTCGGATACCGGCTTTTCGGATGCGTTTATCTCACATATGCTGCTGGAACCATTCACATAAAAAAACACACAGGTCTTTTCCTCATAAGATGCTATAATACATATGAGGTGATGCCTGTGTTTTCGAATGGAAAAAACCATATCCTGCGTGAAGAAACAATACATTTAACAGAATTTGCACAGGTACATATGCAGATGGTAAAGCATGTTGCACATTTTACATGTATAGAAGCTCATATTCTGCATTTTCATAAACATGACGATCGCCAATATCTTGTGCTGTATCTGCCACAGGGTACAGGTATCCTGGTAAAGGGCAGCGATTATACGGCGCTGACTGGCTCCTGCACGCTGATTCAGTCCTATGCTTCTGTGTTTTCGATTTATCTGGATGAAGGCTGCGAGGTATATGCCGCACTGTTAACAGGGGAAAGTATTCAGGGATATATAAAGCAGGAAACAATTCTTCAGGACCTTCGTTTTCATAAGAAAACAGAAATTTTCTTTCACTCCGTTTTTCAGAGTCTGGATAAATATCATTTGGTGGACGAGTATTCCATCAGCTCTTCCGTGCTTCGCCTGTACAGTGATCTTCACTATCAGCTGCACGAGGCACAGCCTGGCAGTATGAAACAGGAAATGGTGGATAAGGCAGTTTCTTTTATCGAGCAGAATTATCGCAGAGATATCGGTCTGAAGGATATTTCAGAGGCTGGCGGCTACAGTGAATACTATTTTTTAAGAGTTTTCAAAGAGGTTATGCGGATGACTCCATACGAATATCTTATACGTAAGCGGCTTTCACAGGTGAAAATCCTGCTTTTGTCTACAGGGAAAACAATCGAGGAAATCGCGCTGGAATGCGGATTTAAATCAGATATCAGCTTATATAAGGCATTTAAGAATATGTATTCCATAACACCCGGGGAATATAAAAAATGCGTAGGCAGGGGATAAGGCTCTTGTGCTTTCGGTAATTCAAAGAAACATTATCAAAAAGGATCAACTTTGATATTTCCCTCAAATGAAGTGTGTCCTGTTCATTTCAAATAAGAAAGGGAATTTGCGTAAATCAGGAAAAATCTGCTGTTTCTATATCCTTTGCTTTTTCTGAAGATACACAGGTGCTGTGCTGCTGGTTCTATTGGAAAGCGTTGTTGCATCCCTGGTTCTATGGTAAAATAGAGATATTGTAGAGGGCAACGTATGAAAAAAGGGTACCGGAAATTTTTTGATTCCATATTTATATCGTCAATTAAACGCGGATTGATGCTGGCAATCCCTTTTCTTATCCTTGGAAGCTTTGCTTTGCTGCTGTCCAGCTTTCCACTGGATGCCTACCAGTCATTTCTGACCTCCTTTCATCACGGAGCTCTGCTTACCGTTTTTAACAGTCTGTATGAAATAACACTGAATTCGCTTGCACTGATTCTGATTATCACGATTGCACTTTCCTATGGGCAGCTGCATGCGCTGGACGATGTTTTCTTTTATCCTGTGGTGGCCATGGTTTCCTATCTGGCATTCTGCGGAGGAATGGAATATGCCAATGAGATTTTCCATCCGGAATGGGTGTTTACAGCTATGTGTATCACAATGCTGTCCTGCTGGCTGTTCCACAAGGGTATGCATTGCGGCAGGCGTTTTGAAAAGCTGCATACTGCCGGTGCGGGCTATACGTTTAACAAAGCCATACAGGGGATTTTTCCGATTGCTGCGATTGCTCTGTTCTTCGCTGTTATCGGTGCAGTGCTGCGTGCACAGTTTGGAGAAGTCAACATTACAAATTTCGGTGCCTATTTATTTATGGGATTGTTTGAAAAAGTGGGAAAAGGGCTGCCCGGTGCTCTACTGTATGTATTCTTTGCACATTTTCTCTGGTTTTTTGGAATACATGGTACCAATACGCTGCAGATGGTCGCAAAGCAGTTTCTGGAGCCCGGTATTCTGATCAATCAGCAGCTGGTACAGGCGGGACAGCTTCCAACGGAAATATTCACAAAGACTTTTCTGGATACGTTTGTCTTTATGGGAGGCTGCGGTGCTGCATTATGTCTGATTACGGCGATGCTTTTAAAAGCGAGAAAGAGTAATAACCGCAAGCTCGCCAAGGTAGCGGGGATTTCCGTTTTATTCAATATCAATGAAATTGTAATATTCGGTTTTCCGGTCATCTTCAATCCGCTGATGCTGCTGCCGTTTCTGCTTGTTCCTCTGGTTCTGACACTGACCAGTGCGTTTGCCATGCAGCTGCAGCTGGTACCTCTGCCCACACATTTCGTGGAATGGACGGTTCCGATTCTCATGAGCGGATACGAGGCATGCGGCTCTGTTTCCGGCAGTTTGCTGCAGCTGTTTAACCTGATTCTGGGGACTTTGCTGTATATTCCGTTTATTCGTCTGAGCGAAAACCAGCAGAGTGAGGAATTTGAAACGGCGGTGCGGACAATGGAAACCGATATGGCGGAAGGTGAGGCAAACGGAGCACTTCCGGATTTTCTTGATGATCACTACTTATATCATTTCCCTGCCAAAACACTGGCGATGGATTTAAAGAACGCCATGCAGCGAAATCAGATTCATATGCATTATCAGATACAGCGGGATAACGCCGAGCATATACATGGGGCGGAAGCTCTTCTTCGCTGGGAGCATCCGGTAGCCGGAAGAATTTCCTCGCCGCTGATGGTAAAGCTGGCAGAAGAAGAAAGCTTTCTGGATGAGCTTGGACTTTATATCATAAAAGAAGCATGCAAAGACGCACAGAAATTACAGAAGGAAGGTACGCCCCTGTCGATTTCTGTAAACATATCACCGAAGCAGCTGGAAAGCGCTGTATTCGTCAGGGAGGTGCGCAGAATTCTTCAGGAAGTCGATCTGCATGACATCCAGCTGATTCTTGAGGTTACGGAGCGTTCCCTGCTCAGTACCTCCGGACGTATTCTGGAGCGCATCCGGGAACTGAAGCAGCTGGGAATTCAAATGAGCATGGATGACTTTGGCATGGGGCACAGCTCGATGATGTATCTGCAGGAAAATGCATTTGATGAAGTTAAGCTGGATGGCAGTCTGGTTCGTCAGATTCTGGAAAATGAACGTTCGCGTGATATCGTGCGCGGTATCACAAGGCTTGCGGCATCTATGCAGTTTCATGTCGTTGCGGAATTTGTAGAGACCAGGGAACAGATGGAGCTGCTGAAAGCTCTGCATTGCGATATTTATCAGGGATATTATTATGGAAAGCCATGCAGCTGTGATGAATTTATTATCAAATATCTAAAACAGGAACCTCGCTGATTCCTGTTTTTTTTATGATAAGGTAACTTGTCAGTTCCAACAGCGCTACAAAAGGATCATCAGATGTGTCATGATGGGAAAAGCCCTACGGTCATAATTGAAATGGCAGGGGTAGTAAGCTGAATGCGTGCTGCAGGAAATCTTTCTGTAAAGGATGGAATACATTCGTAGTTGACAGTACCGTTTGTGTATGGATACCGTTATTCAATATTTTGCTTTTTAAAGCAGAACAAATCCTAAGCTGAAGCATACATACTGAAGCATTACTTCATACAGAGTTGCATATGCATGATGAAAGGTCTTACAAATAGTTTATACAGGCTGTTTTCGATTTAAAAGAAGTAAAACTACAAATTTATAAAAATATATTGAAGTATTACTACTTTTATGATATATTCAATGTAGCAATACTTAAAGGAAGGTGAGCAACGTATGAAAAAACTGAATATTGCTGTTGTAGGCGCGGGGATTTACGGAAAAAATCACCTGGATGCCTACACTTCAAATCCCAACGTTAATCTTGTTGCAGTCTGTGATTTAAAAAAGGAAATCACGGATAAAGTGGAACAGGATTATCAGGTGAAAACGTATAACGACATGGAGGAAATGCTCAAAAGTGAGGAAATTGATGCTGTTTCCGTAGCAACACCGGATCCGTATCATAAGGACCCTGTGATGACCGCCATACGCTATGGAAAGGATGTTCTGGTGGAAAAACCACTGGCAACTACTTCTGCAGATGCCTATGACATCATCGAGGCAGCGGAAAAAGCCGGTGTCCGTGTTATGGTGGATTACCACAAGCGCTGGGATCCGGCATCCATAGCAGTTAAAAACAAGCTTGCAGATGCAGGGACAGGAAAACCGGTACGCGGCTATATGCGTATGGATAATGTCTATGATGTCGCAATCAACTGGCTGAACTGGTCATCCGATTCCAGCCCGGTCCACTTTGTCGGAACACACTGCTATGATTTGATTCGCTGGTATATGGGATGTGAGGTCGTACAGGTGTATGCTGTGGGACATAAGGGAATCCTGCAGGAAAAGGGTGTGGATACGTATGACAGTATTACAGCAATTCTGGAATTTGAAAACGGATGCACTTGGACTGTGGAAAATGCGTGGATTCTGCCTAACGGCTTTGCGAAGGCAGATGACGGATGCTCCGAAATTCTCTGTGAACATGCAATGATTCGTGTGGATTCCCAGAAACGCGGTGTTGAATTCTTTGATGATCAAAAGCAGTATACCCCGAATATCTGCTTTATCCAGAACCATAACGGTCGTGCGATCGGCTTTGGAATTGATCCGTTAAACGATTTTGTGGATTGCATTCTCCATGATAAGCCGTTTGTCGCAAATCTGAATGACGGTTTGGAAGCAGAGCTGATTGCAGAGGCTGTGCATAAGAGTGCGGATACACGTCAGGTAGTAAAAATCGAAAGAAGATAAAGTCCCGACAGGGTAAAAGGAAAAGAGGAAAAGCTATGGGCAAACTGAATATGGTTCGTGTTGATTATCGTATGGTACATGGACAGATTGTGGCAAAATGGATCAAGTTCCGTCCGGTTGATCGTTTGATACTGGCAGATGACAGCCTGGTGGATGATCCTTTCATGGGTGATATTTATCGCATGGCAGTACCGGATCGCGAGGTTGATATTGTCAAGCTGGGGGATGTGCAGACAGCGATTGACCGAAAAAATGATACCGTGCTGCTGATATTCAAGGATGTGGCATCTGCATATACGGTATACAAAAACGGCCTTCAGCTGCCGGAGCTGAATGTCGGTGCAGTGCAGAACAGTGCACAGCGTAAAGCGGTTGTTCAGGGGGTTGCGCTTACCGTTGAAGAATACGAAAAATTAAGCGAAATGAAGGCGGAGGGTGTAAACGTGTTCCTGCAGCCGATACCGGAAAATGATCCGGTAAGTCTTGGATCGATTGAAAAGAAGCTGAAATAATGAAAGGGAGTGTGAGGTTATTATGAGTGGTACACAGTTGGTTATCATGGCGGTGGCAATGGGTCTGATGTATTGGATCGCCCGGGGAATGATTGGTGGATATTTTGCATTCTTCTTTATTGCAAGTCCTATCGTAGTAGGGGTTGTTGCCGGTTTGATTTACGGGGATTTGACAAAGGGATTGATTATCGGCGGCGGTATTGCCGCAGCGTTTGCAGGAATCATTGCGCCGGGAGGGAATCTTCCGACGGACTCGGCACTGGCGGCGACAACCGTCATACCGATTGCTTTGGCAACGGGGCTTACGGCGGAGCAGGCGATAGCATTTGCCGTTCCGATGGGACTGCTGGGCTCCTTTGTGACAAACCTGCGTAAAATGATCAATGTTATCTTTGTGCATAGAGCTGATGAATTTGCGGCAAAGGGAAACCTTTCCGGCATTACCAGATGTGCAGTGGTGTATCCGCCGCTGATTGAGATTCCATTGCTGTTTCTTCCTGTATTTTTAATTGTTATGTTTGGGCAGGATGCTATGCTGACCTTCATGAACTCCGTGCCTAGCTGGGTTATGCACGGTCTGGAGGTTGCAGGCGGTGTGATGCCGGCAATCGGATTTGCTCTGATTATGAACATGATCGGAAAGCCGAAGATGATTCCTTATACGGTACTGGGCTTCATTGTTGTAAAGGCAGTAGGTCTGAATACCCTGACAGCTGGTCTGGTCGCAGGCTGTGTTGCAGTGCTGGTTGTACTGGAAAAACGTGAAAGAGAAAAGGAGGGTGCATAGAAGATGGCTGAGGAAAGAAAAACATCATTGACAAAACGGGATGTCAACCGTGTAATCGCCAGATGGTATATTACAACGGAAATGTCACTGAATTATGAACGTATGCAGTCTATTGCATATACATATGCCTTAATTCCGGCTTTGAAAAAACTATATCCGAACAAGGAGGATATGATTCCTGCGCTGCAGCGTCATCTGGAGCTGTTTAATACCAATGCGACAGCCGGTGGTCTGATTCTGGGAACTACGCTGGCAATGGAAGAGGAAAAGGCAAACAATCCGGATGCGATTCCTTCCGAATCCATCGTTGCCGTTAAAACCGGGTTAATGGGGCCGGTTGCGGCACTGGGGGATTCCTTCAGTGCAGGGACCATTACCACTCTGTTCATTCTGGCCTCCTGCTCTCTGGCACAGGGCGGCTCAATTGCCGGCTTCTGGCTGCTGCTTCTCGGTACGATGTATACGCTTGGCGAATTGATTATTTTTACCAAAATGACCTATACAAAGGGGCGCTCTGCAATCAAGGATATCATGTCAAGTAAGCTGATGAGCAATATCATTGAAGGTGCGAACATCCTTGGTATGGCAATGATGGGTGCACTGACTGCTTCCATGGTTAATCTGGCAGTTGCTATCACAGCAAACTTTGATGAGGCAACCTTGAGCGTACAGGAAAAAATCGACGGTATCATGCCGGGTATTCTGTCCATCGGTGTGTTGTTTATCTATTATTATCTGATCAGCAAAAAGCATGTCAGTGTAGCGAAGCTTGTCTTCTTCACCATTGTGATTGCACTGCTCTGTGCCGCAATCGGATTGTTTTAAACACATAACAACATGGGAGAATACTCTCTCAGGTAATGAAACATAATCCGTATGGGCATTCCGAAAATCGGATGCCCATATGGTGCAAAATGAGGAGGAACACAAATGAAAGGAATATTATTGGCAAGTCATGGCCGTTTGGCGGAGGGATTGCTGGATACGCTGCAAATTTTCTGCGGAGAGCTGCAGCAGATGCAGGCGCTGTGTCTTCTCCCCGGTGAGGAAATCACAGAATTTATGGAGAAGCTGGAAGCTGCTATACAAAAGGTGGATACCGGAGAGGGTGTTGTGATTTTCTGCGATCTGCTCTTTGGCTCTCCCTGCAACTGCAGTGCGAGATTGCTGCAGGACGCGAAGTATGCGGAGAAAATCAGTGTGATAACGGGGATGAATTTGTGCATGGTACTGGAATATATCGGTTCCGGAGCTGCCGGCATGGACAGGGAAGCGCTGGTGGATACCGGACATAAGGGAATCGTGGATTTCAATAAGCTGCTGAGGGAACGTCAGGCAGCATAATGCAGGAGGAGATGGAGCTATGAAGGAAGAGGAGATCAGAGACATATTAAACAGCCATCAGATCTGCTTTGCGCAGCATGGAACCCTTTGTGCAACAGTGAAAGCAGGAATTGGAGCCTACCAAAACGGATTGGGTGAAATCATGCATACGATGAAGGATCATATACTGCATATCAATGCGCAGGGAATCGCTATTCTGGCGGTTGATGATATCAATGGAGCGCCGCAGGAGCATACCCTGCTGTTTCTTCCGCATGAGGATATTGTATCGACTACTATCAAAATCAAGCTGCTTCATTTTCTTTTCACGATAGAGACAAGGAAGGGGACCATCGTGTACAAGCTACATAAAAACGTACTGGCATCACCATGGCATAAAGAAAATCTCTCCTTCCTTCTGTTAAATTCACCTTCTGCATAGGAAAAAGGAGGCAGTATGAGGGCTGGAGCTATTTTTGATATGGATGGTCTGCTGTTCGATACAGAGCTGGTATATAATCAGGAGTGGTATTATATTGCAGAGCTTTACGGCCTAAAGGTTGATCCTGCGATGCTGGATGAGCTGCGTGGTACGAACGGTACCCGTATGAGTGAAATTGTGAATACATACTGGCCAAGGGTTGATGCAAAGAAGCTGACAGATGAATTGTTTGCACATGCTATCGTAACATTATCCAAACAGGTTCCCATGAAACCGGGTGTTGTGGAGCTTCTGGAGTATCTGAAGCAGCATGCAGTTCGCATGGCAGTGGCAAGCAGTGCTCCTATGGAGCTGATCAAAAGCAATCTGCGTCTGGCAGGAATAGCAGACTATTTTGACGCTGTAGTGAGCGGGGAGCAGGTAGAGCATGGAAAGCCGTTCCCGGATATCTTCCTTCTAGCTGCACAGAAACTGAATCTGCAGGCGCAGGACTGCTATGTTTTTGAGGATGGTATCAATGGTGTGAGGGCAGGCATACAGGCGGGCTGCTCTACCATTATGGTTCCTGATCTGGTGCCGCCGACAAAGGAGCTTTATGAGCAATGTACGGGTATTTATCCAAGTCTTCATGCGGTTTTACATGCGTTGCAGACATATACGTGTTAGGATACAGTCTGCCTGTCATATAGCTTTCAGCGATGATTGCAAAGGCTTATAGCGCGCCTTGTGCAGAACATATGGTACCCTTTGCCGGGAACATATTGCATTTTTTTCACTCCGTTGGTAGAATGTGATATGTAAGTGTATGCTTCATTACAAGCATCACAGATGGTTTCACCCGATGTGTGGAAGCCAAGTGAAGGAGAGTTTATGCAAGCAGTTAATATCATATCAAGTCTGGAATCGGTCATGCCGTTTCTATCCGCAAAAGAAAAAAAGTTAGGAAATTATGTATTAACCCACAGTCAGGAGATTCTTTCGCTAACCTTAAAGGATCTTTCATTGCAGGCGGAGGTTAGTGAGGCAACCGTGATCCGGTTTGCGCGCAAGCTGGGCTGTGAGGGCTATTCCGATTTCAAACTCTCCCTTTCGGCAAATCTGTCTGCCAATTTCTATAATGAGAATTCAGACATGATTCTGGATAAAATCATGCCTACAGACACACCGGATTCCGTATTGAAGAAGCTGAGTGCCTTTATTGTTACTTCTATTCAGTCTACTACGGATATCATAGATTCACAGGAGCTGGATAAGGCGATAAAGCTGATTCGGGATACAAATGAGCATAAACGTAAGATATATCTGAGCGGACTGGGCGCAAGCAGTACACTGGTGAAGCAGCTGCAGATAAAATTCATGCGGCTGAATATTCCGGTAATCTACTATGAGGATGTGCATCTTCAGCTGGAGTCCAATCTGAATATGGCAGAGGATGATTTGCTTATCTGCTTTACGACTCTGGGGAAATCGGTACAGTCACATCAGTATATCAATATTGCGAATCAGAAAAAGGCAAAGATTATTCTCATCACCCAGTATGGCAATCAGGAGCTGGCAAGCAAGGCAACGGTAACGCTGTTTGTATCGGCTGTGGAAAATAATCTGCGGCTGGCAAGTCACACGGCACTGATTGTACAGTCCCTGATCGTTGATACATTGTTTTTATCACTGGCACTTGACAATTTGCCTGAAATTCAGGAGGGTGTGGCAGAAAAGAATCGGATTTTTTCAGAGCTGGGTTATAATATGAATGATTACAAATGTTTAGAAAGTGATGGTAAGCGTAACGGATAGGAAGGTAGCGATTACTTTCCTTTTTTAATTTCTTATCCGTGCGGATGTATTTGAATGATAATATACTCATAAGTAATATACCTTGGCGTATGGAAACGATATGTGTATCGGTCGTGAGCAGGAATTAGAATCTATGAATCGACTTTATAGGCAGGATAAGCTTCAGTGCTTATAAGAAATATGTCGCGAATAAACATCATGTTAAATATTGGAAATATAAAAACTAAAAAAAGGATTGACAGAAAAATCCGGCAGTGTTTAAATAAAGGTGTAAAAAGAATATAGGAATCATAGAGTTTGTAACTTATGAAGAAAGTAAGGCAAGGCTCAAAACGCAGAGACGTTTTGGGCCTTTTCTGACGTTTATGGAGGAAATTATGAGATTACTTAGAAAAAGAAAAAGCTGTAATTCTACAGCAGACATTTATATAGCATCCCCCTGTGACGGTGAGGTACTGCCGCTGCAGGAATCAAAGGATCCCATGTTCCGTGATGCGGTATTGGGACAGGGCTGTTTTGTTTATCCGAAAGACGATTGTATATATGCGCCAGTTAATGGAGTTGTGGAGGCGGTGTTTCCAACCAGGCATGCAATTGGAATCCGCAGCCAGAGCGGTCTGCAGCTGCTGCTCCATTTTGGAATAAATACTGTACAGTTAAACGGGTTGTATATGAAAACCCATGTAAGGAAAGGAGATGTGATAACTGAAGGAAAGCTGCTTGCGGAAATGAACATTGCCGGTGTGATAAAAGCCGGCTATGATCCCGATGTGTATGTCATTATTCTTGAATCAGAGCACAAGAAGGTGACAGTTTTTGAACGGGAGGTCTATCACGGAGAGACCTTGATGGAGGTACGTGATACTACTGAAAGGATGCAGATAGAATGAGTTATACATTTGTTCGTGTTATCAATAATAATGCGATTGTAGGGGCTGATCGAAAGGGGGAGGAAGTGATTCTTCTGGGGAAGGGAATCGGTGTCCGCTGTATCAAGCACAGGCGCTATATCGTTGCGTCCAGTCTGATAGAAAAGGTGTTCGTTGTGGAAAAAAAGGCCAATGAACGCTATGTGGAGGAGCTGATTAAGTCAATCCCGTTTCCCTATATCGATACGGTAAATAAGGTTGTAGCTCTGGCGGAAAGGCTGTTGAATTATAACTTTAAGGATCAGCTGTTTCTTACGCTGCTGGATCATATTTCATTCTCCGTGCGAAGATTGCAGGCTCATGAGGATATCCAGAATCCGCTGTTACAGGAAATTCGGCAGTTTTATCCGAAGGAATATGACGCTGCACAGCAGGCGGTGGAATTGATCAATCAGGAGCTGCATGTACATTTTGATGAGAATGAGGCAGCCTTTATCGCCTTTCATTTAATCAATGCCATGTCATCGTACGGGCACAGCCTGAATAAGAAAATGACGATCATTATGAGTGAGCTGACGGATATTATTCAGGATACCTTTCAGATTGAGCTGGACGAGCAATCCATATATTATACACGGTTCATTACGCATCTGAAATATTTTCTGGGCAGAGTACTGAATGACCGGCATGAGAACAGCTTTTTGCGTGAGGAACAGAATATGCATGAGCTGGTAAAGGAAAAATATCAGTCTGAATGGGAATGTGCTTTGCATATCCGGGAGCATCTAAAGCAGAAATACAGGGTGGATACCTCGGATGAAGAGCTTGGATATCTGACCATGCACATTGTACCAATGCTGACGAAAAGAAAATAATCTTGAAAATGGAGGAAGTAACCATGGCAATACAAAAACAAAAGCTTGCGGCCGATATACTGGAATATGTCGGCGGTGTAGACAACGTCCGTGATGTAGCACACTGCATGACGAGACTTCGTATTGTTGTAAAGGATGAAAAAGCGGTGCAAATGAAGCAGCTCGAGAAGCTGGAGGGGGTTATGAAAGTCGTCATTCTCGGGGGACAATATCAAATAGTATTAGGTGGTATAGTTGACGACATCTTTGATGAGGTAGCGGCAGTATGCGGGGATCGGGTCAACATAAATGAGGAAATGATTGCAGAGAATCTGGATGCAGAGACAAAAAAGGGAAGACGTTCTCTTCTCGGTATGCTGGTGGAAACGATTTCAGCTATTGTTACACCGATCATCCCGGCGATGCTTGCCTGTGGATTTATAAAAACGCTGGCTGTTTTATTCACTGTCGTCTTTAAGGTTGACGAAGCAAACAGTACCATACAGGTACTGAATGTGGTATCGGATACACTGTATGCATTTTTCCCAGTCATCATCGGATGGTCGGCTGCCAAGAAATTTAAAACAAACATGGCAGTTTCTCTGGTGATTGTGGCATTGCTTGTGAATCCGGCATTTACAGGGCTGTTTGCGGATGGTGCAAGTGTAACCTTTTTGGGAATTCCTGTAACGGATGTTTATTATGGAAGCTCTGTTCTTCCAGCGATTTTATCTATTTATCTTCTTTCCAGGGTGGAAATGCTGCTGCGGAAAATCATTCCGGGAGCATTGAGAAGTATTTTCGTGCCATTTCTGAGCACCCTGACCGTATTTCCCCTGTTGATTCTGGCAATCGGTCCAATCGGTGTCTGGGGAGGAAATCTGTTTGCCTCCCTGTTTACCAGTATGTATGACTTCAGTCCGATACTGGCAGGAGCATTGATTGGAGGCACCTGGCAGATACTGATTATTTTCGGAATGCATATTGCGATTCTCGGTCTGGTTTCCGTACCGAATATTGCAGCTTATGGAAGAGATACGGTGATTATGACACATGCTCCAAGCCTGATTTGTCAGGTTGCGGCAGGTCTGGCGGTTGGCTTAAAGGCAAAAAATCCTGAAATCAAGAAGAATGCGATTACGCTGTCATTGACTTCATTTTTTGCGGGCAGTGTTGTTGAACCGGTCATGTACGGGATCAATCTGAAGTATAAAAGGCCGTTTATCGCAGTTTGTATTGGCGGTGCGATTGGCGGTGCAATCACAGGGGCAAGTCTGGCGGGGACAACAGCAGCAGTAGCATTCAGTCTGTATACGATTCCCGCATATCTCGGTGCCGGCTTTACCGGCCTGCTGATTGGCTGCGGTGTAGGAGCCTGTGTTACCTTTATCCTGACCTGGATTATGGGATTCGATGAAAAAGCAATATAGAGAGGAGCGTTTATATGCGTGTAAAGGACATACAATTTAAAAATGCTGAGCATGTAATTGAAGAAATCAAAAGTATGAATGTAAAGGGCGGTAGTCCGTTTGGCAGAGCTGCTGCATGGGCATTCCGTCTGGCCTGTGAGCAGGAGGAATTTCAGGATACGGGGCAGTTACAGAAACGCATGGAGCACATCGCACAGCAGATGCTGGACTTAAAGCCCACCATGGCTACGATATTCAATACCTGGCAGCTTGTGAAACAGACAATGTTGAAAGAGAAACAGGATGTATACCGGCAAAAGCAGGCAGTGATCAGCCTGTGCTCCAATATCATTGCGTATTCATTTGAGGCGGTAGAGCAGCTTGGAGTGTATGGGGCTTCGCTGATACAGGATGAAGAGGTCATCATGATGCATAGCTATAGCTCAACGCTGATGGGTATTTTTTTGAAGGCGGCAGAAATGGGAAGAAAATTTACAGTCATCTGTACGGAATCCCGTCCGTTGAGAGAATCCAGATTGGCAGTGAACATGCTGAGAAGTGCAGGCGTTTCGGTGATTTATATCACAGATGCATCCATATATGAATTCCTTCCAAGAGCCGATATGGTTATTATGGGAGCGGATACCCTGTGTGCCGATGGTTCTGTCGCAAACAAAATGGGAACGGCTATGATTGCCGGATTAGCGAAGGCCTGTAAGAAAAAAGTGTATATCGCCAGCGAACTATATAAACTAGACTTGCGTACGCAGGTTGGCTATCGGGTTGTTCTGGAGCGTCGCAGCGCATGGGAGATTCTGAATAAGGATGATTTTGATTCTCTGGATGGAATTGATGTTGTGAACCAGTTTTTCGATATCACACCGGCTTCCGATATTCAGGCGATTATTTGTGAATATGGAATTATCCCGCCTGCGTCTGTATTGAATTTCTGGAAGGATTTGGAAAACCATGTGAAGGGAGACGGGAATAATGGGTAAGTACATAGATTATCTGGATATTCAGGAAGAGGTAAAGGCAGCGCTTGAGGAGCATCGTGGAGTTGTGGCACTGGAGTCAACCATCATATCCCATGGCATGCCGTATCCGCAAAATGTGGAAATGGCAAAAAATTGTGAACGCATTATCCGAAAAGCAGGTGCCGTGCCTGCAACGATCGCCATCATAGACGGCAGAATAAAAATTGGTCTTTCACAGGAGGATTTGCAGAGGCTGGCCAGTGCGGATACTGTGATGAAGGTTTCCAGAAGAGATCTGGCAGTGGCAGTGGCTGAAAGGCGAATGGGGGCAACCACTGTGGCAACAACGATGATGTGTGCAGCCATGGCAGGTATTCAATTCTTTGTGACAGGTGGTGTCGGTGGCGTTCATCGGGGCTATGAGGAAACGATGGATGTTTCAGCCGATCTGGAAGAGCTTGCACAAAGTGATGTAACGGTAATCTGTGCAGGTGCCAAGTCCATATTGGATATTCCGCGCACGCTGGAATATCTGGAAACAAAAGGGGTAACTGTTATCGGCTATCAAAGTGATACACTTCCTGAGTTTTTCACAAGAGAGGGTTCCTGCAGACTACAGCAGCGTATGGATACGGTAGAGGAAATTGCACATATGCTGCATGTGAAAAAGGATTTGGGAATAAAGGGCGGTGTTCTTGTAGCAAATCCGATCCCGGAAGCATATTCCATGGATGCAGCTTATATCAATGCAATGATCGAGAAAGCATTGGAATGCGCAAAGGCTCAAAATATTAAGGGAAAGGATACAACGCCATACCTTCTGGCACATATTGTGAAGGCAACACAGGGAAAAAGCCTTGCGGCGAATATTCAGCTTGTGTATCATAATGCGGAAGTGGGTGCGGCACTGGCTAATGCATATGCCAAAAAAGAATAGCTTTCTAAGTTGGCATACATGAAGAGATAAGGAAAGATGGATCTGGTAATCTTTCCTTCTTGCATTTTGTGCACTATGTTATAAATAATTCCAATTTTATTTGTTTTATAAGTGTCGTTTGAAATTTATAAAAGTTTTTTCTAAAAAATTTTTAAACAGATGTGACATGTCTTCGTTTCTGTAGTACTATAATAATGAAGGTAAAAAGCGGTGTACTCTACCTTGGAGAAATCTAAAAGTGAGAGCTAAAAAAGCGGTGTACTCTACCCTGGAGAAATCTAAAAGTGAGAGCTAAAAAAGTGGCTGGCGCAAGCTGGCTTTTTTAAATAAGGGGTGGTTATGTGTGGTGATTCAAAAATAAAAGGGTACAGTTTTTACAAATAGATGTTGCATATACTGATTATTTAAGAAAACACATTGATTTGGGAATATCTGCTGAACACCGGGAATCGGTGAGTGAAATGCGTCCATTTATCGGTATTCTTATGACACATGATGATATTGAATATGTCATTCCTTTAACATCACCTAAAGATAAGCATAAAAATATGAAAAATACGATGGATTTTCATAAAATAAATGGAGGGAAGTGGGGAGCGATAAATTTCAATCATATGTTTCCTGTTTTGCATGATCCTTCTGTTTATAAAATAATAAGGCCATTAAAAGATGTGAATACATACAGTAATCTGTTAATAAACCAAATCTCGTGGCTGAATAAAACAGAAAATAAGGAAATGGTTTTAAAAAAAGCAGAGAAGCTTTATGAAGCATATGTAAACGATACCTTACAGGATAAAATAAAGAAGAGGTGTTATGATTTTAAAAAGCTTGAAAAACACTATAAAGAATATATAACACAGACATTATCACAAAAGTAATAATATGATGAAAAAGCTTCAATAGGAAGTTTTTTTATTTAAACGAACAATTAACAAAATCTGCATAAGTATTTGTATTGTGCGTTGATTTCCGTAAGCTTGTGTCTGATCATTCCTTTGCCCTATAAGCATACCACGGCGTAATGGAATGAAAGGAATGTGTAATCGGAAAGAAGCAGGAGATTTATGACAGGGACAGAAATTTCCATACTTGAAAAATAAGGGGTAGAAACAAAAGGGAACATGGTATAATAAACTATAAAGACAAGGGGAGATACCGATGTATCATATAGCAATTCTGGATGATGAAAGAAAAGAAGCAGAGCATATAAAAGAACTGGCAGATGTATATTTTGACAGGAAGGAACTGATGCAGCGGCGCATTGATATCTTCCATAACGGAAATGAGCTGCTTGCGCATGTAAAAGCCATCCCCTGTGATCTGCTGTTTCTCGATATTGAGGTGGGGCAGGAAAATGGTATAGAGATTGGCAGAAAGCTGCGTCAGATAGCACCGGATATGATTATCGTTGTTATCACAGGATATTTAAAATACAGTGTGGAGGGCTACAAAATTCAGGCTGCACGCTATCTGTTGAAGCCGGTGAATGCACAGCTTTTATACAGTGAGCTGGATGAGGTGCTCTCTCTGGATGACCGACAGACACTCGTTCTGGAGGAACGTGATACGTATCATAGAATCAAGCGAAGAGACATCCTGTATGTCGAAACAATGGGAAGAGGCACCCGCTTTCATACCCCGGAGGGAACATTTGAAAGCAGAGAAAGTCTGAGTATATGGGAACAACGTCTGGATGCTGCCTTGTTTGTGGAATGTCACAAGGGTATCCTCGTCCATGTACGCCGCATCGTATCGATGGAGAAAGACACGATTCTGCTTGAAACCGGTGAAACACTGCCTCTGGCAAGACGACGTGTGGAAACTGTGAAGGCGGTATGGCGCAGCTTTCAGGAGAAGTACGCATGAGCTTGTTCCTGCGGGTCTTTGAGATTTTGATGATGTGCACGCTTTGCTATTCCTACCATGAAACTATGCGTTCGCAATACCGTTCCTCACTGGCTAAAATCCTGCCCTATCTGATAACCGGATTCTTTCTGATTCTCATATCGCCCTGGCTTTCTATAACCATACTGCGGATTTTGCTGGCGGTTCTGCTCTGCCTGTCCATCCTGCTGTATCGCAACGACTGGCGGTCCCATCTGTTTTTTATCGGTTCCCTGATAGCCGGTGCGATTATCGTTCAGATCATCAGCACGCAGAATCCAGCCTTTCATGCAGAGCCTGCAGACTGGCTGCAGGGCTGTCTGTATTGCGGAGTCGTATTTCTCATACAGCTGCTTCTGTTTTACTATCGGCATGTTCAATATGAACAGCTTTATGTGCCTGTTTTTGCCGGTGCGGCTTTTCTCTATTTAATCATTTGTGCCTATATAGGAAGTCAGGGGATACATGTGGATACCGGTATCATCTGCAGCCTGCAGGTGCTGGTGATACTGGTGATGAAGCTGTATCGGATCTGCTTCTGTCTGGAAATCCGTCGGGAAAAGGAGCTGCAGGCGATGGTGAAGACACAGCATATGGTGGAAAACAGAGAGCGCTATGAACGCATTCAAAAAGAGAATGCATACATCATGAAATCCATGCATGACTTAAAAAAGCATGTGGAGCTGCTGGAACAGATGAAGCAGGGAAATCCTGCGGTTGATGACTATCGTAGTGATATTATTGTGAAAACTGAGCATATGCTGAATGTACAGAAAACAGGTGATGAGCTGATTGATAAGATATTACAGCTGTATCATCCGCGTTTTCAGGTGGCAGGGATTCGCTTTCAGCTGGAAAGCGATGTGATAGATTACAGCTTCATGGATCCAATTGATCGCTGTGCGGTACTCTGCAACATGCTGGATAATGCACTGGAAAGCTGTCTTGCCGCAGAGGAGCCGTTTATTTTACTGCGCATGGTGGAACAGCATTCCACGATTCTGTGGAAAATGAAAAACAGCTGTATACGCATGGAACAGGAAAAAGAGGACGCATTTGCACATGGCTTCGGCATGCAGAATATAAGAGATATCGCCCGTCATTATCAGGGAACACTCAGCGCCGGCTGGGAACGCACACATCTGCTGTTTCGTACAACGGTAGCCTTCGATAAACCGCTGATGTCGGAAAATGAACCGCTTATGTAAAAACGCGGGCAAGGTGAACTTTTACGGATATAATGATAGCGAAAGAAGGGATATATCATGTCAGAAAATATGAAATTCAAACGAAAGGTATTAAGTAGAAAAAAGATTATTTCAAGCTTTCTGGTTGTTCTTGTTTTGTCATTATGTCTGGGTGGCTTTATGTACGGTCTTGCGGATAGCTTTGAGGATTTTGCGGATATCCGTATCCTGCAAATCGGCTTCCTTGTACTGTTTCCGCTTTTTACTGTGATTATGTGGGTGCCGCTGTGTCTGGGCGGCGGTCAGATTTATGATATGCGTGAGGATGCACTTGTCATTATTCCGGCATATAAGGATCGTCAGAAATGGAATATGATCCTGCATGTGTTATGCAGTGATGATGTGACACCGTTTCTGCAGGAAATACGATATGAGGATATTGATCATGCGACCTTCACGGTGGATCGTAAGGCCGGTGTATGGGGTCTGTCCAGATACACCTATCTGTTGAAGCTGTATAAGGAAAAGGATCTGTTTGTGACTCTGTATATCAATCCTATGGATAACGGTATTCTGCTGCCTGCCGGTAAAGGCGGAATATTGCTGACCGGCTTTCGCACAAGTGAGGATATTCTGAATATGATGCAGCTGATCACGGCCGGCGGTATGCGCCTGGAGGATCCCCACCATATCCTGGATGCGATGAAACGAAGAGATATCGAAATCTACGATTATCTGGAAAGTCTGCAGATCAAAAGAAGATATTAAGCAACAGAAAGCGTCACCCTGTGTAATTCGCAGCAGGGTGGCTTTTTTTGTAACAAGAAAACCACCTGTTATACAGGTGGTTCTAAAAAGCTTAAGCTATAAGAAAAGTAACAAAAAAAAGAAAACCTCCGATATAATGTAAGTGGCTTGGCGGTCACAACAAAATAAAGGAGGTACCATAAAATATGGATACAGAAAGTTTAGCACACACAAAATGGAATTGCAATTATCACATCGTTTTCGCGCCTAAGTATAGAAGGCAAGTAATATATGGAAAATTGAAAAAAGATATAGGAAAAATACTAAGAGATTTATGCGCGCGAAAAGGTGTTGAGATAATTGAGGCGGAATTATGCAATGATCATGTGCACATGTTGGTAAAGATTCCACCCAAAATGAGTATCTCGTCATTTATGGGATATCTGAAGGGAAAGAGCACATTGATGATATTCGAGAGACATGCGAATTTGAAATATAAATACGGGCAACGTAAATTTTGGTGTCGGGGCTACTATGTCGATACAGTGGGAAAAAATAAAAAAGTAATAGAAGAATACATAAGGAATCAAATTTACGAGGACAAAATGTATGATCAAATGAGCATGAAGGAATTTGTAGACCCATTCACAGGTGAAAAAATAAAATAGAGGACCCCTTTAAGGGGTACAAGTAGCAGAGTGCAACCGTCAAGTCTTTCTCACCGTACCTTTAGGTGTAGCAGGGAAAGGAGCCTTATAGGCTCAGAGAAAACTACCAGTTATACTGGTAGTTTTATTGAAGTAAAGCTGTTCACAGTAAACTAAAAGAATAAAGATAAATTGCTGCTGTTGAAAAACACGTAACCTTCAGAGGACGCAGGTATCAAATTCTTGAAAAGACTGTGGAGAATGGAGCATAATACTGCTAAGATAAAAGTGATAGCTTTCTCATGTTACTTTCATATTTGTATGATACTATGGAAGCAAAGGAAGGAGATGCAGGAATGAGACTATTGTTTGCAGAGGATGAACGTGATCTGAATGATATAGTATGTCAAAAGCTCAGAAAGGAAGGCTATACGGTAGATGCCTGCTTTGATGGAGCGGAGGCTCTGGAGTTTCTGGCTGTTGCCGATTACGATGCTGTAATTCTTGATATCATGATGCCGGTGATGGACGGCTATGCGGTTTTGAAGCAGCTGCGTGCTGAGGGAAGAATGACACCTGTATTGTTTCTGAGTGCGCGGGATTCCATTGAAGACCGTGTTCTGGGGCTGGACAGCGGAGCTAACGATTATTTGATCAAGCCGTTTTCCTTTGCTGAGCTGATGGCCAGAATCCGAACGATGATCCGTCTGTCCAAGGGAAGTCAGACCTCCCTTCTTCAGGTCGGCGATTTAACTCTGGACACGGCTACGCATACAGTGCACCGCGCAAATAAGCTGATACTGCTTTCCGCAAAGGAATATGCATTGCTGGAATATATGCTGCTGAATAAAAATATCGTGCTTTCCAGAGAAACTATTGAGGAGCATATCTGGGATTTCGATTATGCAGGAGGCACGAATCTGGTAGATGTTTATATCAGCTATCTGCGTAAAAAGATCGATGGCGCATCCACCTGCAAGCTGATTCATACAGTACGAGGAAGCGGTTATGTAATAAAGGAGCCTTCATGAAGCGTCTGAGTATTCGTGCGAAAATCACGCTGTGGTTTGCACTGGCCATGAGTGTTCTGGCTGCCCTGACACTGGGCTGTGTGTGGATGATCAGTGATAATGTCGTACAGAAAAACATCAAGGACTCTCTGGTGGAAATGGTCAGTGACAATGTGGACGAGGTAGAGTATTACAGAAATAAGGAGGATGCCAATCCGGATGGCGACAGAGATATTTACATACAGTATAAAAACGGGTATCTTGAAATTGATGATGACTATCTGGATCAGATGAATGGGATATATACCACCTTATATAAGGAGGATTATGAGCTGCTGTATGGAGAAAATCCAATAGCAGAGGCAAGCGGAGATATTGCCTTTGCTGATAATAAATTGCAGACACTTCGCTATAAGGGAACAACGTATTATCTGTATGATCGCTCCTTGAAGGGAGAAGGCATGGAGGATCTGTGGCTGCGCGGCATAGTATCCCGCAGTCAGGGAGCACGCTGGATGGATGCAATCGTTATCCTTTCCATGTGGCTGATTCCCGTATTGATTTTACTGGCACTTGCGGGCGGGTATTTTCTGGCAGGCCGGTTTCTGCGCCCGATTCAGCAAATGATACAGGCAGCCTCCGGTATTCAGCAGGGACAGGATCTGAAGAAGCGGATCGAGCTGAATAAGGGACAGGATGAATTGCATCAGCTGGCAGATACCTTCAACGGTATGATGGATCGGCTGGAGGCGTCCTTTCAGGCGGAAAAGCAGGTTACCAGAGATATGTCCCATGAGCTTCGCACCCCGGTAACGGTGATTCTTTCCCAATGCGAGCTGTCACTGGAGGAGGAACAGGACAAGAGTACCTATGCGGATGCATTGCGGCTGATTCAAAGACAGGGACAGAAGATGTCCGTCCTTATCAATGATATGCTGATGATGACACGCATGGAGCAGAAAAGGGATAGCATATGCATGGTGAAGCTTGACTTCAGCAGCCTATGTGCTTCCGTTTGTGAGGATCTTCGCTTGATACGCGAGAAGAACATCGCGCTGAGCTGGCAGCTGGAAGAGCATGTGTTGGTCATGGGAAACAGGGAGCTGCTGCAGCGTCTGCTTGCAAATCTGATTGCCAATGCGTATCGCTATGGAAAAGAGCACGGGCATATTCAGGTTGATCTGAAGCAGGAACACGCAGAGGTCTTATTATCGGTGACGGATGACGGCAGGGGAATTGCGAAGGATCAGCTTGCACATATATGGCAGCGGTTTTATCAGGCGGATGCTTCCCGCAGCAATCAGGGGAGCGGTCTGGGACTGGCGATGGTACAGGAGATTGCGCAGCTGCATCATGGCTATATGAAGGTGGAAAGTGTGCAGGGAAAGGGCTCCTGCTTTACCTTCTGTGTACCGATGAAATAAATATGTATTCTCATATTGCTTTCATCTTTCTCTGCTATACTACTGGTGTAAAGGAAATAAAGGAGTGAATGAGATGATGAAAAAAATACAACAGCTTTCCACATCTGTGAAGGCATTACTGGCAATCGGCGGTATCTCAGTTTTAGCAGGCGGTGGTGTTATAATAACGAACGCGATGGAAGCAGACAGCCGTATCGATGCGGACAAGGCAAAGGAAATTGCATTGCAGGATGCCGGTGTGAAAGCTACAGCGGCACAGTTTGAAAAGGCGGCATTGGAAAAGGATGACGGACAAAGCGTATATGAGGTGAAATTCCATACGGATGAGCATGCCTATGAATATACGATTACCGCAAAGGACGGACATATCCTGGATCGGGATGTGGACACATGGAAACAAGGCCCCGCAGCAGATACGTCCCCGATTTCGCTACAGGATGCAAAGAATAGGATGCTGAAGAATGCAGGGCTGAAGGAACGTGACGGAACCTTTCTCAAGGCTTCCTTAAACAAAGAGGATGCGCAGGAGATTTACGAGCTGAAATTTAAAACTGCACAGAAGACATATGAATACAAGCTGCTCGCAAAGGATGGGACGATTCTGGAAAAGGATATGGAAACGAATGCAGCTTCAGGCAGTGAACCAGAAAACAACAAGGGCAATTCAACAGCCTCACAACAGCTGATCAGTAAAGCAGATGCCAGAAGCAGAGCGCTGCAGGATGCCGGTGTGAGTGCAAAAGCTGCGACCTTTACAAAGACAAAGCTGGATTATGAAAATGGCAGGCAGGTATATGAAATCGAATTTGTGACTGCGACTATGGAATATGATTATGAGCTTGATGCAGAAAGCGGGGCTGTCAGAGAACGAAAATCTGAACGGCTGGAAATTCAAAATCAGGAGCAGTCAAAGCCATCCGCTTCCTATATCGGAGTGGATCGTGCAAAAAGCACAGCACTCTCACACGCCGGTCTGCAGGCAGGCAGTGTGACCTTCACCAAGGCGAAGCTGGAAAACGATGACGGTATGTCGGTATATGAAATTGAATTTCGCAAAGGCTCCACAGAATATGAGTATTCAATTGATGCATACAAGGGGACAATTCTGGAATGGGATAAGGAAACGGATCACGACTAAGCGGCAAGCGGACGACGTGAGATAAGACAGGGGACGTTGCTGCACCTTGCTTATCGCTGAGGGGCTGGAACAATTCACGTTGAAACAAGATGAAAAAAGGGTCAGCATTGACCCTTTTCATCATGATGTAACAAACCTGCATTGAGCAAAGGCATGAGCTGAAGCTTTTTCAGTTTACATTCCGATGAATTCATCCACCGGCATGGAGAAAATAAGACCTTTGGCTTCGGTTTGAAGACCTGCAGCCATATTGATTTCATGCATGATCTGCTTGTAATTCTCATAGACGGATAAAATTACAACGATATCCTTTTCACCCTGCAGCCTGATACCGAGAAAGGAGGTCGCATCATCCTCATGCAGGGAACGGGCATGGAGAACCGTACCACCGGTGGCGTTCGCTTCCTTGGCAGCTTCCATAACCTGATCACGCCAGCCGTGTTCTACGACCGCAATAACAAGCTCATACTTACGTTCCTTCTGTTCCATCTCTTCCTCCTCATAGATTCTTCCACATAAAATTTTACGTTGAAACAGGCTGCTGATTCCGCTCAGCGGCATGGTAAACATAATACCGTGCCCCATTTTTCTGATTTGTGTTTCCTTTGCGATCCGATGCATAACCTCATGCTCCAGCTGGGCAGGAAGACAGCAGAACAGCAGCTCCTTATCCGTTTCACCGATTCCCAGATAATCCAGCAGATCAGAGCCTGCTGTTCCCAGTGCGAGAATGCCATAGGTGAAATACAGCTGGTATGACCGGCATAGCTCTGCGACCTGCTCTCCTTTATCCCGGTTTACAATAATCACCAGACACTTAATTTTCTGTCCGCTCATTTATGACCTCCTCAAACTCCATAATGCTATCCTCCTGCAGCTCCCCGGCAGCTGTCTTTTTATGCTTTGTCATCACAAGACCAAGAATCTGGATGGTCAGAAGCGGTGTCATTGCCACCATCGCTACAATGCCGAATGCATCCAGTAAAACATTTCCCCCAAGCTGCTCACAGGCACCCATGGCAAACGGCAGCAGGAAGGTGGCTGTCATCGGACCGCTGGCTACACCGCCGGAATCAAAGGCGATGCCTGTAAATACGTTAGGTACAAAGAAGCTCAGTATAATTGCTGTAAGATACCCCGGAATCAGAAATACCATGATGCTGATACAGCTCAATATGCGCAGCATGGCGATTCCAAGCGATATGCCAACACCGATTGAAAGAGAATACAGCATGGCCTTCGTCGATATGGTACCTGATGAAATATCCTCCACCTGACGGGTAAGCACATGCACAGCCGGCTCCGCCTTCACAATGAAGAAGCCGATCAGCACGCCGATGGGGATTAAAATCCAGTTATAGGACAAGGCTGCTATCTGCGTTCCTATGAAATAACCGGCGGGCATGAAGCCGACATTGACTCCGCATAGGAACAGAATAAGACCGAGAAAGGTATACAGAGCGCCAACGAGAATTTTAATGATGGCACGTTTGTTGAAATAGCTGCTGATAAGCTGAAACAGGAGAAAGAAGCACAGGATGGGAAGCAGTGCCTTGCTTACCTCCCACATGTAATGCGGCAGCTCTGTCAGAAAAATCCGAATGACATCCTTGCTTGTTTCCACATAAGCCATTTCAAACGGTGTATATGTCGCACCCTGTGGCTCATACAGAATGCCCAGCAGCAGGACTGCCAGAATCGGACCGATGCTGCACAGCGCTACGATACCAAAGCTCTCCTCTTCTGCATGCTTCTGCGTGACATTGGCCATACCAATGCCCAGTGCCATGAGAAAGGGGACCGTGATTGGACCGGTTGTAACCCCGCCGCTGTCAAAGGCTACTGCCATGAAGGTATCCATGGAAAAGTAGGCAAGCATAAATACCAGTGCATAAAACAGCATAAGCAGATATTTCAAATTCCAGTGAAACAGTATTCTCAGCAAAGCCATGACCAGAAAGAAGCCGACACCGGCAGCGACTGTCCAGATTAACGTGTTGTCCGGAATGCCGGGAACCTGATGTGCAAGCACTGTGAGATCAGGCTCTGCAATCGTTATGATAAAGCCGATGACAAAGGTGATGCATACCATAAGACATCTTTTTTTTGACGTGCTGAGCATGGTGCCGATGCCCTCTCCCATTAGCATCATGGACATATCCGCACCCAGGGAAAAAAGTCCCATGCCGATAATCAGCATTACGGCACCACAGGCAAACAGCAGCATGGTACCCACCGGCATCGGAGTGATTGTGATACTTAATAAAAATACAATACAGGTAATCGGTAATACAGAGGATACCGCTTCTTTGATTTTGTTTTTCAGTTTTGTCATTGATTCACCTCTCTTTTCATTCTCTATACATCTTATAGTTCTATTTTAACATGTATGATTGTTTTGTGACTGTTTACATATAGTTCAAATCAATGGATGGTATACATTATATGGATAAGTATCCATTGATTTCCAACGGCTTGTATTCCACAATCGCTCGGATAGGGGTCAGCATTGTCAGCTGTTGTATACAGGAAAAAGAAAGCTTGCAGGTTGTAATATCGGATATCCTGTACGGTGTGATCACACTTTTTTTAAAGCTGACAGGTAAAGTGTTTATTTATGTAGAAAAATAATACAATATGTGGTAAAATCTTTACGTTTCGTATAATTCGCGTGGTATGGTGCGAATGTCTCTACCCCAGACCGATACCTCTGGGACTACGGAACTGATCATTTTATTATATCTATGATAAAAGATTGGTTCCCGCATAATCGACGGGAACTTTTTTCATTGAAGGAGAACGTAATGGAAGAGAAAAAGAAAGACTCCATCTATGAATTGGATGGAACGGTACCGCTGAAAAAAGCGCTGCCACTTGGGATTCAGCATATTCTTGCGATGTTTCTGGGGAATGTATCCCCGCTGATTATCGTCTGCGGTATGCTGGAAATGAGCGGTGTATTAAAAATGACACTGATTCAGAATGCTATGTTTGTCGCAGGTATTGCGACCCTGTTTCAGCTGTATCCGTTTTGGAAAATCGGAAGCGGACTGCCAATCGTAATGGGTACCAGCTCCGGCTTTATCGGAACAGCAAAGGCCATTGGGGCGGCGTTTGGCTACGGTGCCCTGATGGGGGCGAGCTTTATCGGTGGTATTTTTGAAATGGTTATGGGGTATTTCATCAAGCCGCTGCGTAAGCTGTTTCCACCGGTTGTGACCAGTCTGGTCATCATTTCGATCGGACTTTCCCTGCTGCCGGTAGGAATCAACTACTTCGGAGGAGGAAACGGCGCTGCAGATTTCGGAAGCACCAATCATCTGCTTGTTGGAACCTTCGTTATCATTGTCATATTGATTGCCAAGCAGTTTAAGGGAGCAATAAACAATGCCTCTATACTGATTGGTATCGTCGCAGGCTATATTCTGGCTACTATACTTGGTATGGTGGACTTTACACAGGTGTCCTCTGCCAGCTGGTTTGCACTTCCGGCCTTTATGCCGGTAGCCTTTGAGTTTAATTCTCAGGCAATTATAGCGATGGGAATCATGTTCATCGCAACGACTGTGGAAACGATCGGAGATGTTTCCGGTGTCGCAAACGGCGGGTTGAACCGGGAAGCCACAGATAAAGAGCTGCAGGGTGGTGTTATGGCTGATGGTCTTGGCTCTATTCTGGGCGCAATCTTCGGTGTACTGCCAAACACCTCCTTTTCACAGAATGTCGGTCTTGTCGCTGTAACAAAGGTCGTTAACCGCTTTGTTATTATGACAGGTGCTGTATTCCTGATTCTGTGCGGATTCTGTCCGAAGCTGAGTGCCTTATTCTCTGTTATGCCGCAGTCTGTGTTAGGTGGTGCCGCTGTCATTATGTTTGCCATGATTCTGGTCAGTGGTATCCAGTCTTTAACAAGAGAGCCGCTGGATGAGCGTAACGGTCTGATCGTTGCTCTGGCCATTGGTCTGGGAGTGGGAATCGGAAATGTACCAGCTGTTCTTGCACAGCTTCCTTCCTGGGTTGGAAACATCTTTGCACAGAACGGTATCATCATGACCTTTGTGATTGCTACGGTATTGAATCTGATTCTGCCAAAGAAAAAGAGCGAAGAGGAATAGTATGAAGATTTTCCTGACTGGACAGAAACAGATTGGAAAATCGACCTGCATTCAGGAATGTATCCGGGAGTGTCATAAGTCTGTCTGCGGCTTTCTGACACTCCCTTTTTATGAGGAACAGCGGCGAGCCGGCTTTTATCTGCATGCGCTGCATGCAATGGGGCACAACGATCAGCGCTTTTCGATGCAGCATGAAACGTGGAACGAAGTGATACCGGGAGTATTCAACAGCTTTGGCACACAGCTGTTACAGCAGGCGTGCAGGCTGCAGGAGCATATCCTGATTCTCGATGAAATCGGACATCTGGAACAAAAGGAAACCATATACCTGCAAACACTGCTGGATAGTATAGATAAATTTCCAAACATTCTTGGTGTTTTAAAGAAATATGATATACAATATATTCATGAAATAGCAGCCAGAAAAGATGTGATCGTCTTTGATTTGGATGTGATGGCATATGAGGATGTAAAAAAATACATTCTGAAAGCAATGGGAGGCTAAGATATGAAAAGGTTTTTAATGACAGCTATGTCTGCTATCATGGCGCTGTCTCTGATGGCGTGTACGGATACAGGCAAGGAAGATGAAAAAAAAGTAAGTGAAGGCTTTATCATTACCGATCAGGCCGGCAGAAAGGTAAATTTCGATAAGCCTGCAGAGAAGGCGATCAGCGGATATTATATCGCAACGAGTACGGTGATCGGTCTTGGTCAGAAGGACAAGCTGGTCGGTGTGGAAATGAAAGCGGATCAGCGTGAAATTTATAAGCAGGCTGCTCCTGAAATCCTAGAGCTTCCGGCAATGGGAAATAAAAAGTCCTTTAATGTAGAGGCTGCCATCAAAACGCGGGCGGATGTTGCATTTCTGCCGATTGCTTTGAAGAGCTATGTCGGAAAGCTGGAGGACGCCGGAATGAAGGTTATCCTGTTGAATCCGGAAACACAGACGGAATATGATGAAGCCGTTAATCTGATTGCAATCGCGCTTGGTGCAAGAGAGGAAGCACAGAATTATTTCAACTATCGTGATGTACTGATGGAAAAATACATAACGGATACCGGAGTAGCAAAGAAGGTGTATATGTCCGGCAGCAGTCTGCTGGAGGGAGCAGGCTCCGATATGTTCCAGAACAGCCTCCTGAAGAGTGCGAAGGCTGAAAATGTCATGGCAAAGGCTGGAAAGGGCTGGAGTACGATTGGGAAAGAAACCCTGCTGGATATGAATCCGGATGTGATTTTCCTTGAAAACGGCGGTGCAGATGTGAAGAGTGTTTTGCAGGATTCCGCACTGTCTTCCTTAAACGCGGTAAAGAAGAAGCAGGTGTATGAATTCCCAAGTCCGCTGGAAACCTGGGATACCCCGAATCTGTCCAGCTGTCTGGGTGCACTGTGGGCATATGCAACGCTGTATCCGGATAATCTCTCCATGGATACAGTAAAGCAGGAAGCAAAGGACTTTTACCGTACCTTCTATCACATAGAGGTAAAGGACAGCGATCTGGGCCTGTGATATGAGACGCAGATTCTGGCTTGGACTGCTGCTGGCAGTGCTGGCTCTGGGTTCTCTGTGCGCAGGCAGATACGGCAGCAGCCTTTCGGATATCGCAAGGGCGCTGCTGTTTTCCAGTGATGAGCTGACACAGTCACTGGTGTGGAATCTGCGGATGCCAAGGATTCTTCTGGTCAGTATCAGCGGTGCGGCACTGGCGGTATCCGGCGTTGTCTATCAGACGATTTTCCGAAATCCTCTGGCTAGCGGTGATGTTATCGGTGCAAGCAGCGGCTGTTCTCTGGGTGCGGTGTTTGCGATACTTTTCTATCAGGAATCCTGGTTTATCGAGTTGTGTGCCTTTCTTACAGGTATGCTGCTGGTTATTCTGACCTTTCTGCTTGCCTCCCGCGTCAGAGGGAACAGAATCCTGAATCTGGTGGTTGCCGGATTGATTCTGCAGGCGGTTGCGACCTCTCTCATGATGATGATGAAGCTGTATGCAGATCCTGCAACGCAGCTGGCAAATATGGAATACTGGCTGATGGGCGGGTTCTCCGATGCCTCGTGGTCTGCCGTCCTTCTTACCCTTGTGCTGTGCACACTTGGAATGAGTGGCTTGTATCTGCTGCGCTGGCAGATACAGCTGCTTTCATTTGGAGAAGAGGCCTCCACCCTTGGCGTCAATGTGAAGCTCATACGATGGGTATCCCTGCTTCTGGCTACCCTTCTGATTTCCAGTGTGATCAGTGTTGCGGGAATCGTCAGCTGGGTTTCTCTGCTGATACCCCATATTATCCGTATCGCCTGTCGCAAGCCGATTTCACAGACGATGGGAATTACAGCAGTCAGCGGAGCGATCTTTCTGCTTCTGTGCGATACACTGGCACGGACCCTTATGACGATTGAAATACCCATCAGCATACTTACCAGTCTGTTTGGTGCTCTTGCACTTGTGGTACTATTTGTGAAGGGAAGGCTGCATTTATGATTTCCATACAACATCTATCAGTACAGCTGCAGGGCAGAGACATTTTAAAGGATATCAGCTTTGCGATACCAAAGGGCCGCATCGTTATGCTGCTGGGAGAGAACGGCAGCGGGAAAACAACACTGATTCGTTCCCTTCTGCAATATATTTCCTATAAAGGCTGTATCTTGCATGAAAAGAGCGATATACATTCGCTGAAGCAGCGACAGCTTGCCGCTTTGTTCAGCTATGTTCCCCAGATTAAGGAAACCGTAGAGGATCTTGCGGTGGAGGAATGTATCGTAAGCGGCTTTGCACGTACACTCTCCCCGTTTGCCCTGCCTTCGAAAAAACAGTACGAGCAGGTGCATGCACTGTTAAAGGACTGGAACCTGTCCCATATTGAAGGAAAATTATTACAGGAAATCAGCGGTGGAGAATTGCAGATGACCTATGTTGCCAGAGCCTTTTTACAGGATGCTGCCCTTATGGTGATGGATGAGCCGTGTACCTATCTGGATTATCGGCGCCAGCATCAGTTTCTGCAGGAGATGCTGCGGCTGAAGCTTCAGGGAAGAAGTATGCTGATCAGTATGCATGATCCCAACCTGGCCCTGCAGTATGCGGATGAGCTTGTGCTGCTGCATCAGGGAAAGCTGTATGCACATATACGCGGGCCGCGTCCGGAAATGACGGCAGCCTGCTGTACGTATTATAATGAACTGTACGGGGATACCTTTACAGTGATTGGAACTAAGAGTGAACCTACTCTTATATGGAAGGAGAATAACTATGCTGACGATTCAGCAATACTGCAAGGCAAAGAGCCTCGATGAAGCATATGAGCTTCTGCAGAAAAACCGAATGAATCAGATTATCGCTGGGATGCTGTGGCTGCGTATGCAGGAACGTACGATTCCGGTTGCTATTGATTTATGTGATTTGCATCTGGATATGATTGAAGAAGATGAGGACAGCTTCACGATTGGTGCTATGACCTCTTTGCGTGCACTGGAAACCCATGAAGGTCTGCAAGAAGCATTCGGATCGCTGTTAACGGATGCACTGAAGGATATCGTAGGAGTACAGTTTCGAAATACTGCTACGCTGGGAGGCTCCTTGTATTCCCGCTTCGGCTTTTCTGATGTACTATGCGCATTGCTTTGTCTGGATGCAGAGGTGATTCTGCATAAACAGGGAAGGATTTCCTTACAGGAGTATGCAGCCATGCCGTATGAACGGGATATTCTGACGCATGTCGTGCTGAAAAAGGAGCCGGTAAACACAGCCTTTGCCTGTGTGCGAAGAAGTGCTACGGATCTACCGGTTCTGAATATGTCTGCCGCAAAAGCAGGGGAATCTCTGCGTATTGTCGCAGGCTCCCGCCCAAAACGTGCGCAGCGTTTTACCATGCCCTGGAGTGAGGATCAGGAAATGATCGCAAAGCATATGCAGACGTGTGTGGAATGTGAAGATAATATGCGGGGGAGTGCAGAATATCGTTCTGCTTTGATCTATGCATTAACGCTGCGTCTTTTGAAACAGCTGAAGGAGGATGCCGCATGAATGTAACAATTACCGTAAATGGAAAACGAATACAGGCAGATGTTCCTGCAGGGCAGACGCTGCTGCAGTTTCTGCGCGAACAGGGCTACAGGAGTGTGAAATGCGGCTGTGAAACGACAAACTGCGGCTTATGCAGCGTATGGATGGATGAAAAAACAGTGCTGTCCTGCAGTGTGCCTGTGGGACGCGCGGATGGTCATCGCATTACCACGCTGGAGGGTGTGGAAAAAGAGGCAAAGGAATTTGCGGATTTTATGGCAAAAGAGGGGGCGGAGCAATGTGGATTCTGTTCACCGGGAATGATGATGCAGGTGCTTGCCATGAAAAAGGAAAACAGGACTTGGACAGATGAGGAAATCAAGCACTGGCTGGCAGGGAATCTTTGTCGCTGTACCGGCTATATGGGACAGCTTCGTGCCATCAGAGCCTGGCTGTTGAAAGGAGGGGAAGCCGCATGAAGTACATCAATCAGCCCGTTATAAAGAAGGATGCCTATGCTCTGCTTAGCGGGAAGCCGGTGTATACGGATGATCTGGCTCCTGCGGACTGTCTTGTCATCAAGCTGCTTCGCTCACCGCATGCGCATGCGAGAATCAAATCCATCGATACCGGTGCTGCGAAACGCATTCCCGGTGTCGAAGCCATATTTACCTATAAGGATGTTCCTGCATCAAGATTCACGCTGGCAGGGCAGACCTATCCCGAGCCATCCCCATATGATCGTCTGATACTGGATGAGGTTGTACGGTATGTCGGTGATGAGGTTGCCATCATTGTCGCAAAGAATGAAGCGAGTGCGCTGCAGGCGATGAAGCTGATTCGTGTTGAGTATGAAGTATATGATGCTGTGCTGGATTTCACAAAGGCACTCGACCATCCGGTTATCGTTCATGCGGAAGAGGACTATAAGCTGCTGTGTGAAATCGGGAATGAACGGCTGCGCAATCTGCACTCTCATGATGAAAGCATCGTTGGTGATGTCGATCAGGCGTTTGCGGAATGCGATGTTGTTTTGGAACGTGAGTATCATACAAAAGCCAATGCACAGGCGATGATGGAAACCTTTCGCTCCTATGCCTATATGGATACCTTTGACCGCTTGAATGTGGTCAGCTCCACACAGGTGCCTTTCCATATCCGGCGCATGGTTGCCAATGCGCTGGAGCTACCAAAATCACAGATCAAGGTGATCAAGCCGCGAATCGGCGGAGGGTTTGGCGCCAAGCAGACAGGCTGTACCGAAATCTTTACAGCCTTTGTGACATGGAAGCTGAAGAAGCCGTGCAAGCTTGTGTATACCAGAGAGGAAACCTTTATGGCGAGCAACTCCCGCCATGAAATGAAGATGCATGTGAAAATCGGTGCCATGAAGGATGGGGAAATCCGTGCAATCGATTTGTACACCCTGTCCAATACAGGTGCCTATGGAGAGCATGGGTCAACGACTGTCGGTTTAAGCGGACATAAGTCACTTCCGATTTATAATCATGTAAAGGCAAGCCGCTTTGTTTCGGATGTCGTTTATACAAATACAATGACAGCAGGTGCATACCGCGGCTATGGCGCTACGCAGGGACAGTTTGCAGTAGAATCTGCAGTGAATGAACTGGCGGATACCCTGCATATTGATCCATGTGAGCTGCGTTTGAAGAATATGGTGCAGGAAGATGAAGTTATGAAGCAGTATTATGGCGAGCATTTAAACAGCTGTGCACTGGATCGCTGTCTCAGGAAGGCTATGGATATGATTGGTTGGAAGGAGAAGGCACTGTGCCGTGACATGGGAGATAAGGTGCGTGGTCTAGGTGTAGCTTTGTCCATGCAAGGAAGCGGTATTGCCAACGTGGATATCGCATCAACCGTGATCAAGCTGCAGGATGACGGATTTTACACCTTGTCGATCGGCGCAACGGATATGGGTACCGGATGTGATACGATTTTGGCGCAGATGGCTGCGGAATGTCTGGACTGTGATGTGGATAATATCATAACACAGTCTGTGGATACAGACGCATCTCCATACGATACCGGCTCCTATGCTTCCGCAACGACCTATGTAACCGGCATGGCAGTTGTGAAAACGTGTGAGGAGTTAAAGAAACAGATTCTGCATGAGGCGGCAGTCCTTCTGGACGTGGAAGAGGAGCATATCACATTTGATGGAAGTATGCTTCGTGCAGTGGAGGATGACAAAGAAATCACACTGGCAGAGTTTGCGAACCGCTGTTTTGCGGGCGGCAAGGGTGCGTGTCTGATAGCTAGTGCATCCCACTGTTCACCGACTTCTCCTCCTCCGTTTATGGCAGGAATCGCAGAGGTGGATGTAGATAAGCTCACGGGTGAGATTACGCTGGTGGATTATGCGGCTGTTGTGGACTGCGGGACGGTTATCAATCCCAATCTTGCCAGAATTCAGACAGAGGGTGGTATTGCTCAGGGAATCGGTATGGCGCTCTATGAGGATATCACGTACTCCTGTAAGGGCAGGATGCGCAACAATTCCTTTCTGCAATATAAAATCCCGTCACGGCAGGATGTCGGTACAATACGGGTTGATTTTGAAAGCAGCTACGAGGATAATGGTCCGTTCGGGGCGAAATCCATCGGCGAGGTTGTTATCAACACACCGGCACCGGCAATTGCGTCGGCTGTAGCACATGCAAGCGGTGTGCAGGTTCGCACATTGCCGATCACGGCAGAAAAGGTTTTACTAAAGAAGGATGAAGACTGACCTCATTCTGTTAGCCTCCGGATATTCGCGCAGGTTTCAGGGAAATAAGCTGTTGTATGAGCTGGACGGGATGCCGCTGATTGCACATACACTGCAAAAGCTTTCGACTTTAAATCCGCATTCTCTCATCGTGGTAACACAGTATGAAGAAGTTGAAAAGCTGGCAAGGGACTATAACGCAGTTGTGGTTTTCAATACGCAGGCCCGAAAAGGACAATCGTTTTCCATACGACTTGGAATTGAAAGAAGTACTGCTGATCAGGCAATGCTGTGTGTTGCGGATCAGCCGTATCTGCGCTTACATACATTTAAGAAGCTGCTGGAGCTGGCAGATGGAGAACATATTATCTGTGTTACCTGTCAAGGTATTTTAAGAAATCCCGCTGTATTCCCCAGGAAATATTACAAGGAGCTGTTAGCCTTGTCGGATGAACAGGGTGGAAAACAGATTTTGAAAAAATACAGGGAAAAGGTCATCGCTGTGCCATGCGATGTGGATGAGGTACGGGATATTGATAAAAGAAGTGATTTAAAATAATAGAATTGTTAAAAAGGAAAGTCATGGCGGTTGGGAATTGCTTGGAAAAAAGCTGAATCCACAACTATTCATAGACTTTCTTTTATATGAAAATAAACAGTCATTGTACAAGATATACAGTTTCTCCGGTTCCTGTTTATGGATGTATACATCGCATTGGTATATCGGCCATGTGTAATCTTTTCTGTCTCATAGGAATGGTGTCTTATTCATTCGATGGAAGAGTCTTTTTTGAAGATTTCAACAAAGGAGTATACATTGGTCGCATCATCCTTTAGCCCAGCATGCTGGATACAGATCCAAATAGAATACACTTTTTTAATCTTATCATAATCAGAATGCTGAAATCCATCTGGTGCATTCTTCTGCTTTGATAGAAGCCTGCTGCAATAGTAGATGGCTCGACTAACCAGTGGGTAGTCCGGGTTATCCTTATGCTGTGCCTCAAGATTTGTGAACTTCATCTGTGAATCGAGGCAATCTGAAGGTATCCCTTTTATCATTCTGTGTACATCTTTCTAAGAGAATCATGCTTTATAAAGGATATGGTTTTCTTTTTTTACAGTTTCGGCTTTTATATCGTTTCAGAATTTTATCAAAGGAATGGTACTGTTACCTCTCCTTTAATTATGATATGATTATACCGTTTGAGGAAGTGATAAAACATGAAGCAATGGAAGGAACTCTTCCAGCAGGAAGAACAAAAGGAATATTACCGGAAGCTGATGCAGTTTCTGGATGAGGAATATGCACATAGGACAATCTATCCTCCAAGGGAGGATTTATTCACCTGCTTCACAAGCTGCCCCTTTGAAGCAGTGAAGGTGGTGATACTCGGACAGGATCCATATCATCAGCCAGATCAGGCGCACGGACTTTGTTTTTCTGTTCGAAAGGGCGTACAAATACCACGCAGCCTGAAGAATATTTACAAGGAATTAAAGAGTGATATGAATATTGATGCACCGTCTCACGGATGCTTGACAGACTGGACGAAGCAGGGTGTTTTTCTGATGAATACGGTTATGAGCGTACGGGAAGGACAGGCGGCATCACATAAGAAAAAGGGCTGGGAAACCTTTACGGATACGGTTATTTCAGCTTTGAATGAGCAGGAAAAGGGAATAGTTTTCGTACTGTGGGGGAGCCATGCACAGAAAAAAGCAGAGCTGATTACCGGTAGACAGCATCGCATCCTGATGTCTGCACATCCATCCCCGTTATCCGCATCCAGAGGCTTTTTTGGCAGCCGGCCGTTTTCCACTGTGAACAGATATTTAGAGGAAATGGGAAGAACTCCTATCGACTGGAGGCTGAGTGAATGAGATTTCAGAAAGCAGAGGATGTGATTGCCATCATTGAACAAAGAAAAAATCGAGGCTATGGACTTGACCATTTTAAGCAGTATATGGCATCACTTGGAAATCCGCAGAATCGTTTACGAAGCATTCATATCGCCGGAACGAATGGCAAGGGCAGCACGACAAATGATATCCGCAGTATCCTGCAGGCAGCCGGCTACAAGGTAGGAAGCTTCACATCTCCTTTTATGATTACCCATCTGGATCGTATTCGGATTAATAATCAGGATATAAGGGAGGAAGCGTTTCTTGGAATCACCAATCGGTATTACGACAGCTGGATGGAATGGGACCTCAGTATGTTTGAAATCGATATGTGCATTGCGGTCTTCTATTACCTGGAGGAACAAGTGGATTTCTGCGTGTTTGAAACAGGACTTGGCGGTCGAAAGGATGCAACCAACATCCTGCAGCCGCTCGTGTCGGTGATTACGAATATCGGAATGGATCACATGGAATTTCTCGGTGATACTCTGGAAAAAATTGCAAAAGAAAAGGCTGGAATTGTGAAGGAAGGTATTGACTTGATCACTGCAGAGGATAAGGAGTGCTGTCTGCAGGTGTTTCAGAAGCATACCGCTTCGGCTCATGCACAATGTATAAAGGCAGGGGAAATTTCAAATATACAGGAAACAGCTGACGGGTTGTCCTTTGATTATGGGAATGTAAAGGATGTTGCCTTATTTGGAAAAGCAAGGTATCAGTGTCGAAATGCTGCCCTTGCGATAGAGGTATGCTTATATCTGCAAAGACAGGGGCATATCCGGCTTACAGAAGCACAGCTGCGAACAGGTCTGCATCAGGCTGTCTGGATCGGACGGTTTGAAACAATTTCAAAGGAGCCTCTCATCATTTTGGACGGCGCACATAATGCGGATGGTATTCATGCCCTGTGTGAAACGCTGAAGCAGATGGAGGATGTGCAGGTACTGTTTTCTGTGTTGAAGGATAAGAATTTCGAAGCGATGCTGCAGGAGCTGGAAACAGTATGTGGAGAAATCCTCGTTGTGCCCTTTTACAATGAACGTGCATTGGATGTGAGACTGCTGGAGGGTAGAAAGCATATTCATCTGATGGAGAGCTATGAGCGGGCGATTCCATATGCATTACAAAAAGCGAAGCCTCTTGTTATTACAGGATCTCTGTATTTTATCAGTGATGTACGAAAATATCTGATTGAGAAAGGGTATGCAGGATAGAAAGGTATGGAACACGTCTGTTTTTTCGTGAAATTACATTGTTTTCATGTATAATGAAAGCAGATAGACATGAAAGAATATAATAGAGGTGAGGTTCATGCAAACATTAGGCATTATTGAGTCATATTATCCATCCTTCACAAAATCAGAGAAGCGAATAGCGGATTTCATAATCGAGAGTAATTCCAAGGTTATTGATTTAACGCTGTCCGAGCTTGCCGTTATGCTGAACGTGGGAGAAGCGACAATTGTACGATTCTGTCGGAAAATGAAGCTGAAAGGATTTCAGGAATTGAAATTTTTATTGGCAATCGACGATGACGGAAAGCAGCAGGAGACAGATAAGCACGAATGTATAAAGAATAATCTGATACAAACAATTCAGATAACGGATTCCATGATTCAGCAGGAAGAAATCAATCATGCAATACAGTTGATTGAGGAAGCTGAATATATCTATTTTTTCGGTATCGGTACAAGCGGTCTTGCGGCTTCCATGGGCGAATCAAGACTTTTTCGATTCGGTAAACAGACAAAGGCAGTGACGGATTCACATCGACAGTTAATGCAGGCGAGTCTTTGTAATGAAAAGAATTTGATTATCATTGTATCGGTATCCGGTGAAACCAAGGATTTGATTGAAGCGGCTGAAGTAGCAATAAAAACAGGCTGCAAAATAATAACGATAACCAATCACATAACATCGACGCTTGCCAAATTGTCAGATTGCGTAATTATCAGCTATGGAAAAGTGAATTTAATGAATGCAGGAACCTTCTCATCCATGGTCTCACAGCTGTTTATTCTTGATATACTTACCAGTGGATATGGATTGCATAATGCCGGAAGTGTCCGTATTGCCAGGGAAAATATTGCTAGAGTTATCTATGGCAAAACAAGAGATGAATCTTAGAGATAAATTCATTTCGGGCTTTATTGTCAAAATAGTTTTCATGATAAATCAGTTATAAAGAACAGTACGACTGTCTATATGGTCGTATTGTTTTTTTATGTTGAGGTTGAGAAAAAACATATAGGGGCAGGACACAACAATGCTTTGTATCATCTGATACGCATTTGCCATACTTTTATTATTATAGCGGTTACAAGTTTTGTATAAAAAATAGAAAATAGTGTTAGTTTACTATTTACATGTATATACATCCGTGGTATCATATGGATGTGGAGTTAAAGATCAAAATAATAAAACATTATGGAGAAAACTCCATAAAGGAGGGTGTGCGTATGCAGATATCCTATGAATTAGATTATCGCGATGCTGCACGCTTTACGCTGTATAGAAGTTTGGAGAATGCAGATGTAAAGCGGAGGAAAACGGTGCTGCGATGGATGGTCGCAATTATGCTGCTTGCTAGTATTCCGGCATTTCAGTTGAAACATCCGGCAGCGATATCTCTGGTTCTGGTAATTTGTTTTTTATGGCTGGCTTTTTGCGATACGTTTATGAATCATATACTATTAAAGCAGATATTAAAAGAACATAAAGAAATAACTTATGAGAGAATCGAGATAGTTTCAGCCAAAGAGTCATTGCTGATACACACAGGAAAAAAGCAACATTCTTATCCGTATGAGGAAATTACACATTTCTTATATTTCAAAAAGCTTCTGCTGCTGACACTCTATGACGGATCCAGCATATTGATACCAAGACATGCGTTCAACAGCAACCATGATTATAAGGCTTTCTATATGCACATTCTCAACCATTGCCCGCAATGATAAAAAATTTTACGGTTATTACATGTATATACATGTTAAGGAGGAAAAAATGATAAATAAAGTATTTGAGACTGGATTTGATGTATTAAACAAGGTAAGGGAAACCCAGCAGGAACAGCTTGACCAGGCGGCAAAGCTGATTGCAGATTGCTTTCTGGCACACAAAACGTTTTACGTTACAGGAAGCGGTCATTCCCATACACTTTGTGAAGAATTCTATGGACGTGCAGGAGGTCTCGCATTTGTAGTTCCCATTATGACTAGTGAGCTGACGATGACAGAGCATCCTACAAAAAGCTCGTTTTTGGAAAGACTGAGCGGTTATGCGGCTATACTGGCTGATTTGTATGATATAGAGGAAGGGGATGTCGTATTGATCGCATCCAATTCCGGAAGAAATGCCTACCCTATAGAAATGGCAATCGAAGCAAGGAAACGAGGAGCTTCTGTCATTGCAATCACCAATATTGCACATTCAAACGCTGTTTCATCCCGTCATGAAAGTGGAAAAATGCTGATGGATATTGCAGATATCGTGATTGATAACTGTGGTGTGCCCGGAGATTGTGCAGTACAGATGGAGGGGGTAGCTGCTGCGGTGTGCCCGACTTCATCTATGGCCAATACCTTTATCGCACAGGCAATCAGTGTTCAGTGTGCCTATTATATAAAAGAAAAAGGAGTAACACCACCTGTATTTGTAAGCTTGAATAGCGAAGGCACTGAGCATGTCAATGATGAATATTTCGAGAAATATACAAGAATGTATAAAAAGGCGCGCCTATGACAAAACGGGAAATTCTACAGCGCCTGAAGGGACAATTAATCGTTTCTTGTCAGGCATACGAAGATAATCCATTGTATGGCACAGAAAATATGGTCACGATGGCAAAATGTGTGCTGGCAGGCGGAGCCAAAGGGATCCGGGCATGCTGGCCTGAAAATGTAAGAGCCATACGTGCACTTACAGATGCACCGCTGATAGGAATCAATAAAGTCATGCCATCAGCGGACACGGATTTTTATGACAGTGTCTTTATCACACCGAATTATGAATCAGCTGTAGCTGTTATTGAGGCAGGATGTGATGTTGTCGCACTGGATGGTACCTTGCGGGGTAGAAATGAGAAAGAATTAACTGAGCTTGTACAAAGATTGAAAGCCGCATATCCCGATATCGTATTGATGGCGGATCTGGCTACGGTTGAGGAAGGCATCATCTGTGAAAAAGCAGGATTTGACATCCTTTCCTCTACATTAAGCGGCTATACAAGAGATACGATGCATAACAACCTGGGCGGACCGGATATTCAGCTGATTCGAGAATTGAAAAGCAGGACGAGCTGTCTGGTGAATGGAGAGGGTAAAATATGGGATAGTAAACAGCTTCGTGATGTATGGGCGGCAGGAGCTGATATGGTTACAATGGGCAGTGCCATAACGAATCCTATGAAAACCACAGCTTATTTGATTGATCAAATGAAAAAATGAGAGAGATGATGATATGTATACATTTGATGAGCTGATAGATAGAAGACATACAGAGTCTACAAAATGGGATCGTTATCAGGATAAACTGCAACGCGATGATCTTCTGCCTATGTGGCTGGCAGACATGGATCTGCCTGCCTCGGATGAAATAAAAGAAGCATTGATGAAACGTGCTTCTCATCCTATTTACGGCTATAGTGATCGAGGCAGACTGTACTATGAAGTGTTCGCAGAACGCTTTCAAAAACAATATGCTTATGATATAACCGCAGATGATGTTATGTTATCCACCGGTGTCATGTATTCCATTGCCGCTGCCATACATCTGTTTACAAATCCGAAGGACGGTATTCTATTGCTGATGCCTTGCTATCACCCGTTTGTAACGTGTGTGGAAAACAGCGACAGAAGGGTGATACAAGTGGATATGTGTGTACATGATCAACAGTATGAAATTGATTTCGAACAGTTGGAAAATCGATTGAAAAAAGATGATACTGTAAAGGCCTTGATCCTGTGCAATCCGCATAATCCCAGCGGACGTGTTTTCAGATATGAGGAATTGAAGCGGCTTTCCGAAATCTGTGAGAAATATCATTTGCTCATCATCTCAGATGAAATTCATAGTGATTTTGTTTATGAAGCAAAATTTATACCGATTATGAAGGTAAGCACCTACGCACGGCAGCATACGATTGCCTGCGTATCACCGACCAAATCCTTCAATCTTGCAGGCTTGAAAGTATCTGCAATTCTTGTGAAAAACGAATCAATGAAAAAAAAGCTAAAAGATTATTGTTCACTCATTGGAATCAGCAGTATCAATATCTTTGCCATGGAGGCGGTGAAGGCAGCGTATTTGAAATCCAATGACTGGCAGCAGGCGCTGCTTACATACCTGAAGGACAACAGAAACCTTATAACTGCCTTCGTGAAGCGTCATGCTGATCAGATAGTTGCATTTCAGCCGCAGGGAACATATTTTTACTGGATGAAATTCCATGCCGATATACATGAAAGGCTGCTGAATGAAGCAGGTTTGATTTTGAATCATGGTGCAGAATTCAGTTCTTCCTGCGCTGCATATGAGCGTTTGAACTTTGCCTGTCCAAGACCGCTGTTACAGGAAGGATTAAGACGGCTGGATACATTACTAAAGGAAATAGAGAACGAATAACGAACAGAAAGGAGGATTTATGATAGGAGGAATTATAGCCACGCACGCCGGACTGGCAAATGGATTTCTGGAGGCTGTTGAAATGATTGCCGGCAAACAGGAAAATCTGTTAGCAGTTTCCTTGCGGGAAGGAGATGGTCTGGAGATACTGATTGAGCGTCTTCAAAAAGCTGCCGCTGCCATGGAGGGAGAGGAGCTTGTTATCTTTACGGATCTGTTTGGGGCTACGCCCTTCCATGCGGCAAGTGTGCTAAGTGCTCAGACCGGCTGTCATGTTGTGTGTGGTGTCAATTTAGCGCTGTTACTGGATTTTGCAGTAAAACGGGAAAGTATATCACTGCAAGACATGAGAGACAGTTTGCAGGCAGTGAGCAAAACCGATTATCGCTGGATTGAACAAAGTGATATCATCTAATCTTTTGAAAGGAGAAATGAAGTATGGGAATCACTGTATTACGGTGTGATGACCGTTTGATTCACGGACAATGTATCGTAAAGGTTCTGAATGATTACAAAATTGATTATATTATTTTGGTTGATGCATTCACTGCATCCAATCCGGTCATGAGCAATATTTACAAGATGTCTGTACCTCCGAATGTACATCTGGATGTGGCATCTGCACAATCGGCGATTGCTTTAATTGAACAGGCGGAAAAGAGTAGTGAGCGTACACTGGTTTTGGTAAAGGATCCGATCATCGCTTTGGAGCTTCAGAAGAACTGTACCGTGCTGCCGAAGGCTTTGAATATCGGGCCGATGAGCAATCGAAAGGGAACGAAAAAGGCTACTTACTTTTCTTACCTGCTGGATAGTGAAGCAGCGGCGTGTGAAGAACTGCATGCCATGGGAATACGTGTTTATTTCCAACAGGTTCCGGGTGAAAAAGAAATGGAATGGAAAGAAGCATTTTAGTGAAAGGAGAATAGGACTATGACTTTACTACAAGCTTTACTAATCGCGTTACTTGGGTATCTGGGCTCCATTTATGGAACCTTTCTGTTGGGGACAGTTGGCGGATGGAATATGATTGGCCGCCCGATTGTTGCAGGGGCTCTGATCGGTCTGATTTTGGGGGATGTTAAGAATGGTGTTTTAATTGGAGCAGCAATACAGGCGCTTTATGTGGGACTGGTAACGCCGGGAATGTCGGTGCCGGGAGATGTGAATTTTGCATCCTATATAGGTATACCGCTGGCGCTGGTATCAAATGCATCTCCGGAATATGCAGTGGGAATCTCTGTACCGCTGAGTCTTCTTGGGGTAGCGGCTGTATATAGTGTTGCGACCTTTAATGCAGTCTTTGTCCATTTGCAGGATCGCTGGATCGAGGAAGGTAAGCTGAAGCAGGCAACAAGAATTCCGATTTATTCCAATATTTCACAATTTGTCGTCCGCTTTATTCCAATTTTCCTTGCCTGCTATTTCGGGGCAGATTATGTTCCAAAAATGATTGCATTGATCCCGGATCAGCTGGGTGTTATATTCCAGGTGCTTGGTGGTATTCTGCCGGCGGTTGGCTTTGCATTGTTGATTAAATTCACTTTAAAAAAGAATATCGAATTACTGTATGTTCTTGTTGGGTTCATTATGATGGCAGTATTGAAAATGCCGATAGTGGCAATCACGGTGCTGGCAGCATTTATTGCATATCTTGACTATCTGCGCTGCGTGAAACAGTCTTAGGGAAGGTGAAAAGTATGACAATTTTATCAAAGAAAGATGTACGAAAATGTTATGTGAACTGGATAACATTTGCATTGGGCTGTCAGAATATGGAACGAATGATGGCTCCGGCATTTGTCCGCATGTTTGGTCTTGTATCCGAGAAGCTATATGATTCCAAGGAAGAACAGCAGAAGCTGTTGGACAGACATACTCAGTTTTTCAATACGGAGGAAGCTTTCGGCTCTATTATTCCAGGCGTGATTTTGGGAATGGAGGAAAAGCGTGCTGTAGGTGAGGAAATACCGGATGAATTGATACAAAGTACGAAAACAGCATTGATGGGACCCTTTGCCGGTATGGGAGATTCCTTAATAGGTGGAACCCTGCGCCCTATTTTATGTTCGATTGCCATGGGATTATCCGCATCCACAGGCAGTATTGCCGGACCGCTGTTCTACTGTGTTGCCTGGCTTGGCATTATCATTCCCGGAACCTGGCTATTATTTTCAAGAGGCTATAAGCTTGGTATCAATGCTGCTGATGTGCTGTTTGTCGGCGGACGTAAGGATATCATCACAAGAGCGGCAAATATAGTAGGTCTGATTGTAGTAGGTGCTATATCGGCCCAGTATGTCAGTGCGGTATCCGGCTGGTCCTATCGCAGTGGAGATATGCTATTCAGTCTGCAGGGGATTCTCGACAGTATTATGCCCGGACTGCTTCCATTGGGACTGACACTATTGGCTTGGATTCTGCTGGATAAAAAGAACATGAAGATTACGACGGTTTTCATCATTTTCATTCTGATTGCAATTGTTGGTGGTTTAAGTGAGCTGCTGATTGTTGCCTGAGTAGATATTCTGTAACATACATGAACAACCCTGCACAAAAGCTCCTTAATGGAATGAATGCAGGGTTGTTTGTATCTGTTCTTCCAAAGAATGGAAATTGTGCAAATGTTATGTTAGAATGTCTGTACATTAACAGGAGATGAACGTATGGAGAATAAAATACCAATCTATCGACAAATTGAGCAGTATATTATGAATAACATTGAAGATGGAATTTATGCAGAGGTAATGATGATACCGAGTGAGGAGGACTTCTGTGAGAAATTTCATACAAGTCGTATGACGGTAAGAAAGGCATTTGACATATTGCAAACAAAAGGTATTTTGCATAAGAAAAAAGGAAAGGGAACTTTTGTAAGTACGTTCAGCATTGAGAAAAACATGCAGACCATACATGGCTGGAAAGAAACCATGCAGATGGCAGGCTATCGTACACGGTCAGATCTATTGAAAATTGCAATGGAAAAGGCAGATGAGAAAATCGCAAAAAAACTGCATATGAAGGAAGGGGACTTTGTGTATATCATCATTCGACTACGTTATGCTAATGATACGCCGATTTTGATTGAGAAGGCACATCTCAATGCGTTTATGTTTCCAAATCTGCTGCAGATTACCTTTGAGGAGCAATCGCTGTATGATATTTTGAAGAGGAATTATCAATTGCATATACATCACGTTTGTCAAAAGGTTCTCACACAGAAACTAAATGGAGCTTATGCACAGCAGCTTTTTCAGGAGGATGAGGCAACAGCACTCGTTATGGAAAATATATCCTATGACGATAGAGAGATTCCTTTGGAGTATACGATCAGTTATATAAATGGAGAGCTGTATTCATTGAATTATTACGTAACTTAATGTTACTATAATAGGCAGCAGACTGTTGGTTAAATAAACAGGACGAGCTGTGGGGATGTGAAATGATGAAGGATTATGAGGTTTTAAAAAAATATTTCGGTTATGAAAGCTTTCGGGAAGGTCAGCAGGAGCTGATAACAAATATTCTGGAGCGCCATGATGTGTTGGGAATCATGCCAACCGGGGCAGGTAAATCTATCTGCTATCAGGTTCCGGCCGTGATGCTGGAGGGAATCACACTGGTTATCTCTCCTTTGATTTCTCTGATGAAGGATCAGGTGGGAACCTTAAACGAAGCTGGTATTCGTGCAGCGTATTTAAACAGCTCCCTATCCTATGCCCAGTATCGCAAGGCACTTTCTCTCGCTCGCGGATATACCTATAAGATCATATATGTAGCTCCGGAAAGACTGATGAGCGATGAATTTTTAAGCTTTGCAAAAGAGATGAAAATCTCCATGGTATGTGTGGATGAGGCGCACTGTGTCAGCCAGTGGGGGCAGGATTTTCGACCGCATTATTTACATATTCGGGAATTCTTAAAGGAAATGCCGCAGCGACCGATTGTTTCTGCATTTACTGCGACGGCAACCACACAGGTAAAGGAAGATATTCTTCAGCTGCTGGATATGAAGGACCCTTATACCATAACGACAGGCTTTGATCGTAAGAATTTGTACTTTGCTGTGGAAAAGCCGAAGGATAAATACCAGGCACTTCTGCATTATGTAAAACAGCATACGGAGGATGCGGGCATTGTCTACTGTCTGTCAAGAAAAACAGTGGAGGAGGTCTGTGATCGACTATGCGCCGATGGCTTTGCGGCAACACGCTATCATGCCGGTCTGAGCGATGCAGAGCGTATGAATAATCAGGATGATTTCATCTATGACAGAAAAACCATCATGGTCGCAACCAATGCGTTTGGAATGGGGATTGATAAATCCAATGTGCGGTTTGTCGTTCATTTCAATATGCCTAAAAATATGGAAAGCTATTATCAGGAGGCGGGAAGAGCCGGGCGTGACGGGGAACAGGCAGATTGTATCTTGCTGTACAGCGGCAAGGATGTCCGTTTGAATCAGTTTTTGATTGAACAGGGAAGCGGTCATGAGGATATGGAAGAGGCTGTTCGCATGGAGCTGCAGCAAAAGGAAAAGGAACGGTTGAAATCCATGACCTTCTATTGTACGATTCCCAGCTGTCTTCGTCATTACATGTTAAAATACTTCGGTGAGGAAAGTGATGGCTTCTGCGGCAGCTGCTCAAACTGTCTGACACAATATGAGGAATGTGATATCCGTATGGAAGCATCCCGTCTTGTGGAATGTATCCGTCACAGCGGAGAACGCTTCGGGAAAACGATGATTGTAGATATTGTTAAGGGCAGTGCGAACGCCAAAATCAAAAGCTATCATCTGGATAGAAATCCGGCTTATGGTTCGTTGAAGGACAGTTCACGCAATCATCTTTATGAAATCCTTCAGCATCTGCAATTTCAGGGTATCCTGAAACAGAGTGAGGACGGCTATTCGGTACTGTCGATTCATCAGGAGGAGCTGCTTCCTACAGATGGTCCGCTGATAATGAAAATTGTCAAGGAGAAGCAGGTGCAGACCCCTGTGGTACAGACAGATAGTGGCGATAACCGGCTGTTTGAATTGCTGAGAATCTGCCGTTCCCAGCTGGCACGAAAAGCCCATGTTCCTCCGTACATGGTTTTCTCCGATAAGACACTGCATGATATGTGTGCGAAAGCACCGCATTCAAGAGAAGAAATGCTGGGAGTCAGCGGTGTCGGTGAAGTGAAATATGATAAGTACGGAGAAGCCTTTTTAAAGGTCATCGCATCCTTTGACTCATAAAGACTTAAACACCTTGCGTTCATGAAAAAAAACACAGGTGTTTTTTCAAATGATAAATCTTATCAGGGAAATACCTTTTTCCTCATAAAGATGAATGGCAATTCAACCCGCTGTACTTGTAAAGCGGCATGATTATGATATCATGGTTATAGCATTACAATGAGGTATCGTTAGAAGGAGGATACAGCGATGAGTATCATATGTATTGGTCAGTGTGCCTATGATTTAACATTTCCCATACAGGAGCCATTGATAGAAAATCAGAAATATCGGATTATGGAGCCATTCTCCTGTATTGGCGCACCGGCGGCAAATGCGGCATATTTATGTGCCCTATGGAATGCAGAAACCGTATTGATTTCCAGATGTGGCAAAGATTTCTACGGTGCGGAAATCCGAAGAGTTTTAAAGGAAGCAGGGGTTGATACAGCATACCTTATGGAGGATGAAAGCTTTTCAACACCGGTAAGTGCTATTATCGCCAATTCCTTTAACGGGTATCGTACCATATTCAACTGTCCCGGTATACAGCGAAAGCTGGAGTTCCATTACCCAGAGCAGGCAGAAATTCTCTTACTGGACGGTCATGAGCTGCAGGCGTCATTGGAGGCACTCAGCCGTTATCCGGATATTGACAGTATAATGGATGCCGGAACCTTTCACGAGGAAACAAGCGTACTTGCCCAAAAGGTGACCTATCTCGTCTGTTCTCAGGATTATGCAAGACAGTTCAGCAATATCGAGGTGTCCATACAGGATGAAAACAGCTGGAGACAGACCTTTGATGCCCTGCATGCACTGAATGCGGGACATATCGTTGTAACTCTGGGAGATCAGGGATTATTGTATGAGGATACGCAGGGGATACACCATATAGAGGCCTTCAACGTATCGGCAGTGGATACGACCGGAGCGGGCGATATCTTCCATGGCGCGTTTACATACTGTATTCATAAGAGCTATCCGCTGCAGGATGCATTGATAATTGCTTCCGCAACCAGTGCGATTTCTGTGCAGACTCTGGGAGGACAGACATCCATACCCACAAAGGCGGCTGTGAACAGGTTTTTGAATGAGCAGTGCTGTCATCTTATTTTAAAATAGCCATATACTTTATGCACGGATTGTTTTCAAGTGACCTGCTGTTTTAACTTTTTTAATGAATGCGGCTGGAATATGATAAACTATAATTATTATCCTATCTGCAGGAATGCGTGTGACTGCGCATATGAATTGAGCTTTCACAAAGCTGTATCGGAGGTGTGAAAATGAAAGAAATCTATCTGGCAGGCGGCTGCTTCTGGGGAATGCAGGCATATTTTGAACAGCTGCAAGGTATCGTGGCAACAGAGGTCGGCTATGCGAACGGACATGTGGAAAACCCAACCTACGAAATGGTTTGCAGCGGTACTACCGGGTATGCAGAAGCCCTGCATATTCAATATGATGCATCCGTGATTACATTGCGCTTCCTGTTATCCTTATACTATGATGTCATTGATCCGACCAGCTATCATCGTCAGGGAAATGATATCGGGGAACAATATCGAACAGGTATTTACTATGTGGATGAAGCAGATCAGCCGGTTATCGAGGCTTCCCTGCAGGAGCTGGCAAAATGTTATGAGGAACCGATTGTTGTAGAAATGAAGCCATTGACGAGCTTCTGTTCCGCGGAGGAGTATCATCAGGAATATCTCAAAAAAAATCCAGGCGGATATTGCCATATATCCAGGGAAAAAATACAGACAGTAAAAGATAGGAAACTGGGATAAAAACCCATTTCTATCATGTGCCTGCATTTCGTTTTTTCAGACTTGATTTAGAGAAATACATTCCATATGAATGTTTAAAGGGATAGTATAAAAAAACTACGTTACCATTCAAAACGTAGTTTTTCAATATTGCAAGGCTATGTTCTACGTACTCTTTCTGCGCCCTTGAGCGCTGCATACAGCAATGCTACATCCACAGGAAACATCACCACATTTTTAATCAGCCGCACCATGGTAAAGAGCGGACTCTGGTACATCATGTTCAGCCATAGAGATGTCAGAATCAGATTGATAAATACAGTGATGCAGGCTCTGGCAATGATCACTCTGGGAAGGGTGATTTTTTTCTTATAAAAGAAGCAGCCATATATCATTCCGGTTAAAAATTCGTTGACAGCAAACCCCGGGAAGTAGGGACCATCAGGTCGAATGATATATTTCAGCGTATCTGCAATGACACCGGCAAAGCCCGTACAGATCGGCCCGTAATACATGCCGCATACAGCAGCCGGAATACTGGAAAATCCAATACGAAGCGTTGGTGTTATGGGGATGAACAGTGTGCCGACAACGACATTCAATGCGGTCAGCATGGCGGTTCCGGTAAGTGCGGGAACCTTGCGCAGCTGTTCTGCGCTAGTTTTCATCAAACCGGGAAGCCCGGCGATTTCTTTCGCAAAGTTCATAAAAAAATACCTCCTTTCCGATATTGCATATAGAAAAGAGATATGAAAAGTTTTCTCATGCAACAGCGGGATGCGACCAGGAAACCGCAAGATAAACTTTTCGCCCGTCTGACAACTCCCCGTTCAGATGGTACTTAACGCTTCCTGACCTACTCTGCTTATGGGTAGATTATAGAGCAGCAGGAAAGAAAATACAAGTGTTTTTTTCAGAACTGTATGGATGAAGCACTGACGGTATCTGAACGGCAAACGGAACATTGAATTTGTTTATGGAGAATGAACGACATTGTGAAAAAAGCTTTTTTAAACAAACGAAGAGGTGTAATTTCATGTGCAGATAAATTCAGGAGGCTTTCATAGATATCGGAAAAAAAGCACTGTATATATGTAAATAATGCCGGAATACCTGTTATCCTGCATTTTCACTTGTGAAATCATTGATTTGTGAAAATTTCCTTTTTTTATGCAAAGTGTCGGTGTATAATAAAATATGGCAAGGAAAGTGAGGATTTTTTATGATCAATACATTAATTGAAAAAATCAAGGGGAAGGGAACACGTATCGTATTTACGGAAGGCTCCGACCCGCGTATTCTGGAAGCAGCAATCCGTCTGCATAAGGAAAATATCGTAGTACCTGTTCTGCTGGGAAACCGTGCCGAAATAGCCGGTTCTGCAGCAGCAAACGGATGGGATATCGAAGGCATTGAAACACTGGATCCAATCGAATACAAGAACATGGATATGATGGTTACAAAGGTGATCGAGCTGCGTAAGGGTAAGCTGGATGAAGCACAGGCAAGAGAAGCATGTCTGCACAGAAACTTCTTTGGTACCATGTATGTAAAGCTTGGTTGTGCGGATGGTCTGCTAGGTGGTGCTACATACTCAACAGCAGATACCGTACGTCCTGCATTACAGCTGATTAAGACAAGACCTGGAAACTCTATCGTTTCCAGCTGCTTTATTCTGATGAAGGATGGCGAAGAAAATCTGGTTATGGGAGACTGCTCCATCAATATCGACCCAAGTGCAGATGATCTGGTTGAAATCACTCTGCAGACTGCTCATACCGTACGTCAGTTCGGCATTGAGCCAAGAGTCGGATTGCTGTCCTACTCCACACTGGGCTCCGCAAAGGGTGCCAGCGTTGCGAAGGTAAATGAAGCGGCTACCCGCTTAAAGCGTATGCCTCTGGATTTCGCAGTCGAAGGTGAAGTACAGTTTGACTGTGCGGTTGCTCCGGAGGTTGCTAAGTTGAAAGCACCGGACTCCAAGGTTGCAGGAAATATCAATACATTCATTTTCCCGAATATTGATGCAGGAAACATCGGCTATAAAATTGCATCCCGTCTGGGCGGATATGAAGCAATCGGACCGATTCTGCAGGGTCTGAATGCACCAATCAACGATTTGTCCCGCGGATGTAATGCGGAAGAGGTCTTTAAAATGGCCATAGTAACTGCTGCACAGAAATACATGGATATCTAAGCAGTTACATCATAAACTCATAAGGTATGATCGCATACAGGCGTTGATGATGATCAACAAAAGGATAAACGGAGATTCCATGTTCTGTTGAAAAAGCAGCAGAGCAGGGAATCTCTTTTTTGCGTTCCGAACAGGAAAAGAAGCGTTTATTTTGATATAGATAGCTTTGGTGAGGAATATCGGCGGTAGCTATGATTACCTTTATATATACATAGGCGGGAAAAGAGGATATAATGAAGGAAAGAGGATTGGAGGCGGTATGCTATGCTTGCTATATGGAATCGAAAAGAAGTTATGCTGACAAATGATATGGAACGGCTTGTGAAAGCGCGTTATGCTTTACAAGGTGCAGGAATCGTCTACACATTGAAAACAAAAAATTTTTCGGCAGTTCATCATGGAGGTCCGGCTATTGCCCAAAATTCAAGACATCAGGATGTCATGTATTATCTCTACGTGCATAAAAAGGATGAGGATAGGGCGCTGCACGTTATTCAGGAAGCACTGCGCAGCTCCTGATCATCCGCCCTTTAACGGGCTTCAAAAGAGTATGCTGGTTCTTGCAGTCATGTCAGTGCGAAGCTGCAGAGTCAGATACTGCTTTAACGGATAAAGTAAAACTGCGTTTCATAATGGATGCATGAAATATTGATGATTACATGAGCATCCATCTCTTCATACGAAAACAGGCGGTACTGCAGCCGTCTTTTTTGCATACGTTAGTAAGGGTGAAATTTTGAAAAAAGAACAAATGCATATCGGACTGGCATTGTCCGGCGGTGGTATGCGCGCAGCGATTTATCATCTTGGCGTACTGAGATATCTTGCCCAACAGGGGCTTATGGGCAGGGTTTCCCATATTTCAACAGTATCCGGTGCCAGTATCTGTATGGGGCTGATCTACGCCTGCAATGCCAATCAATGGCCGAGCGATACACAGTTTCTGGAACGGGTATTGCCTGCTGTTAAGAAGTGTATCACACAGAAGGATATTCAGTGGCATGCGTTGCTTCGTCTGTTTTTGCAGCCCTATTACTGGGATAAAAAGGTCAATCTTCTGGCGAAGGTGATGGAACAGCGCTGGGCAGTGAAGGGCTGTCTGCAGGATATTGCAAGCTGTCCGGCATGGACCATCAACACAACAGCTTATGAATCTGGTAAGGACTTTCGCTTTTCCAGTGCAAGAATGGGGGAACGGGATTCCAGCTATGTCATGCATCCGTCTTTTGCATTGTCGCATGCTGTTGCGGCAAGTGCCGGATTTCCGGTACTCATCGGCCCCTACAAGCTGAAAACAGACAAGTATATCTGGACGGATGCTACCGGAACGATCACAGTCCGGCCGAGGGATCGTGTACTGCATCTGTGGGACGGCGGTGTCTATGATAATATGGGGCTTGACCCGCTTTTCACCACTGAGCAGGATGGCGGTCTGCACAGGAATATCAACTATCTGATTGTCTCCAATGCATCCGGCAATATCGAGCATAAAACAAGAAAGTATTCCTTTTCCATTGAAAATCTCAAACGCCTGCTGGATATCAATATGGATCAGGTGGAATCCTTACGTTCTCAGGAGGTTATTGACTTCTTCCGCAGATATCACAATGGTGTCTATCTGAAAATCGGTACAACAGTAAAGGAGATCATGCAGCATTGTGCGTTGCCAGAGGAACAAAGGGATGCATGGATCCGCAGCAGTATGAAGGAGGCTGAGGTACAGCGGGTTGCCGATTATAAGACAACACTGGAGAAGGTATCAGCATCTGATTATGATGCTATTTTACAGCACGGCTACGAAATTGCCAAAGCATCACTGTCATGTTTTGGGAATATCGCCTAAGTGTGTGCATTTTCACTAACACAAATGCCCGGTTGCGCATATAGTGAAGTGAGTAAGGAAAGAAAAGCTCTTGAAAGGGGAATAGCTATGTATCGAAACAGATATGACGATAACTGCGAATATGACGACTACGATTCCTACCGTGGATTTGATGAGCCAAAAGCCGGGCAGGACTGTGGCTGCAGATGCGACCGGGATTTTGACGATAACCGCTCTGCAGAGGATGAGCAGGGCTTTGCACAGGAATATTACAACTGCAATAGTGATGGCGGTTCAGCTTGTGACTGCGGCTGTGACTGCAACCGACCGCCGCGTCCGCCACGCCCGTATCCGGGTATCGGACCTACCGGTCCCATGGGTCCAAGAGGTCCAAGGGGTCCGCAGGGACCAAGAGGTCTGCAGGGTCCTCAGGGAAGAGAAGGCCTGCAGGGCTTACGTGGTCCTCAGGGAAATACCGGCCCACAGGGAGTAGCAGGCGTTCAGGGTCCTACCGGATCAACGGGTCCTCAGGGAATGCCGGGTGAGCGTGGCGCAACCGGCGCCAGAGGGGCAACCGGAGCCCAGGGGCCACAGGGACCGCAGGGGGCAACCGGACCAGCCGGAGAATCTGCGCCCCTTGTACAATTTGCTTCCGTCAGTCTTCAGTCCTTTACAGATAAGCAGTTCTGTGCACAGGATGCCTTTGTATTTGATGTAGGCACCATTCAAAGCGGATTTACAATTTCTGAGGACTATCAAAGTGTCATTGTAGGACATGCCGGAACCTATGTGGTGCAGTTCGGCTGTCTGCTCGCTTCACAGCCATGTGAGGGGGATGCTGTTGCTCTGGAGCTGAACAGTTCCATGATTATTGAAGAATCCAGATTACCGATGCTGTGTGAAGGAAGCTTTGTGCAGGGCAGTTGTATTGTCGAGTTAGGTGAAGGAGATAGTCTGCGCATGGTCAGTGATACTTCCCAGGGAGTCAACGTATGCAGCTTTAACAATACAGTCAATGCCTATCTGATTGTTTATCAGATTAACTGATAAGCAGCTTCGGATAGGGAAAGGGGTCGATGTATGGCGGGAATCAGTGTTTGCATGATTGTCAAAAACGAAGAGGAGGTTCTGGCACGCTGTCTTGCCTGTGTAACCTCCTTTGCGGATGAAATTATTGTTGTGGATACCGGAAGTACAGATAAGACAAAGGAAATTGCGGCCGGCTTCACGGATAAACTATATGATTTTGCATGGTGCGATGATTTTTCCAAGGCGCGTAACTATTCCTTTTCCAAGGCAACACAGGACTTTATCATGTGGCTGGATGCGGATGATGTGATATTGCAGGAGGATCAGGAACAGCTCGTGGAGCTGAAGCAGCGACTGCAGCCGGAGGTTTCCATCGTAATGATGAAATATCATACAGCGTTTGACGATAAGGGAAATCCTACCTTTTCCTATTATCGGGAGCGCTTGATGAACCGGCGTATGCAGCATCGCTGGTCCGGTGTCATTCATGAGGTGATACCATTAACAGGAATGGTACAGTATGAGGACATTGCGATTACACATCAGAAGCTGCATATCAATGATCCGGACCGTAACCTTCGCATTTTTGAAAAGCTACTGGCACAGGGGAAGCAGCTGGACGCAAGAGAACAGTTCTATTACGCAAGGGAGCTGTACTATCACGCACGTTACCATGATGCTTTGCAGGTGTTTGAAGCCTTTTTGGACGGAAAGCAGGGATGGGTGGAAAACAACATTGATGCGTGTGAAATGATGGGCTACTGTCACAGTGCGCTGCAGCAAAAGGATGAGGAGCTGCAGGCCTATCTGCAGAGCTTTCGATATGATGCACCAAGGGCGGAGCTTTGCTGTGATATCGGAAAATACTTCTTTGATGAAAAGCGCTGGAAGGAAGCGGTGTTCTGGTATGAAACAGCATTGCATCGTACACGTGATGATAAAAGCGGTGCCTTTGTTCGTGTTGACTGCTATGGTTATCTTCCGGCAATTCAGCTCTGTGTCTGTTACTGGCAGCTGCATGACCGACAGGCGTCCATGCATTACAACGATATCGCAGGCAGATACAAGCCGGACAGCATCGCAGTACAACAAAATCGAAAATTTTTCGGGAATGCATCCTAGTGAATTCAGGATGTATTCTTTTTTTGATAACAGGTGTGTTGGCTGTATGGGGCAGTCATCTACCCGTAAGGATGGAAAAAAGTCGGGATATATCATATATATAAGGAAGCATAACGGAAAAAAGGAAGAATGGAAAATATTTGACAGGGAAGAAAAGCTGGTGTATGATTCATAGCGTGCTATATATTAGCTGATAAAGTGCGAGGTGAAAGCATGGCAGATATGCATATCGGATATCTCATAAAACAGGTGTTTCTAATGAATCAGGCCAGATTGAATACCATATTTGCGGAATTTGATTTGACGGCTTCCCAGACCTTCACGCTGATTTACCTGTTTAAGGCTCATGAACGCGGAGAGCAGGTACATCAAAAGGACATCGAGGATGCAATGGATATATCCAATCCATCTGTAACCGGTATTCTGAATCGTCTGGAGCATAAGGGACTGATCCATCGTGTCGCAAGCACAAAGGATGCGAGGGTGAAAAATATCGTGGTCAGTGAACAGGCGCTGGAGCTGGACAAGATTCTCAGAGAGAAATTCAAGGAGAATGAAGAGGAGCTGGTGACGGCACTGAATGATGAGGAAATCGCATGTATGCAGAGCTGCCTGCTGAAAATGCTTGGGCAGAAGAGCTGATGCTTTTCTTTTCGCAAAATACATAGCATGCTATCGAAAAGGAGATGACAATATGATTAAACGGATTTTACAGGAAGTAAAAGAATACAGGAAAGCCTCCTTTCTCGCTCCGATCTTCATGGTGGGAGAAGTTGTACTGGAAATTTCACTGCCGTTTCTGATGTCCTTTATCATTGATAAGGGTGTGAGTCAGGGCGATATGACGGAAGTGACAAAATATGGCCTCATTATGATTGTGGCAGCCTTCGGCTCCTTGTTCTGCGGGGCGATGTCGGGGAAATATGCAGCTTATGCATCGGCAGGCTTTGCCAAGAATCTGCGCAGAGCAATGTTCTACAATATTCAGGATTTCTCGTTTCATAATATCGATAAATTTTCTACAGCCGGTCTGGTGACTCGCCTGATGACGGATGTGACGAATATACAGAATGCCTATCAGATGGTGCTGCGGATGTGTGTGCGTGCTCCATTGACACTGGTTTGTGCTATGGCAATGACATTTGTGATCAATGCCGAGCTGTCCATGGTATTTCTGTATGCGATCGCCTTTTTGGGAATCGTTCTGATTTTTATTATGAAATTTGCCCATCCGATTTTTCTGCAGGTATTCAACAGGTATGATGATTTAAATGCAAGTGTACAGGAAAATATTACGAATATGCGTGTCGTAAAGGCATATGTAAAGGAAGATTATGAGATTTCAAAATTTAACAAGGCATCCTATAATATTTACCGCATGTTCAAAAAGGCGGAGAATATTCTGATTTTTAATTCTCCGGCAATGCAGCTGTCCATGTATGCCTGTATCCTGGCGATTTCCTGGCTGGGGGCAAGAATGATTGTCGGTGGTTCTATGACAACCGGTGAGCTGATGAGTATGATGACCTATACGACGAATATCCTGATGTCACTGATGATGCTGTCCATGATCTTTGTCATGCTGTCCATGAGCTTTGCCTCCGTTCAGCGAATTGATGAGGTACTGGATGAAAAGAGTGATATCGTTTCACCGGAAAAGGCTGTTACCGAGGTGAAGGACGGTTCCATTGATTTTCACCATGTCAGCTTTGCATACAGTGCGGATCAGGAGGCAGATTCACTGGAGGATATTGCTTTGCATATCCGCTCAGGAGAAACGATTGGAATACTTGGAGGTACGGGAAGCGGGAAGTCCTCTCTTGTGCAGCTGATTCCCCGACTGTATGATGTGACAAAGGGAAGTCTGTATGTTGGCGGTGTGGATGTAAAGGAATATGATTTGGATGTACTGCGGAATCAGGTATCCATGGTATTACAGAATAACGTGCTGTTCAGCGGTACGATCAAGGATAATCTGCGCTGGGGAAATCCCAATGCGAGTGATGAGGAAATGCTGCAGGCATGCAGGCTTGCCCAGGCGGATGAATTTATCCAGCGGTTTCCGGATGGCTATGATACGCATATAGAACAGGGTGGAAGCAATGTATCCGGCGGTCAGAAGCAGCGTCTTTGTATTGCCAGAGCCTTACTGAAAAACCCGAAGATTCTGATTCTGGATGATTCCACAAGCGCGGTGGATACGCGGACGGATTATCTGATACGAAAGGCGTTTCGCGAGGATATTCCGGATATCACGAAGCTGATCATATCCCAGCGTATCTCCTCTATTGAGGATGCGGACAGAATTGTGGTGCTGGATGATGGAAAAATCAACGGTATTGGAACTCATGCGGAGCTGTTAAAAACAAATGAAATCTATCAGGAGGTTTATCGTACGCAGGTGAAAGGAGGCGATGAGAATGCAGATTAAGAAAAACAAGGTAAAAGCGGACAGGGATTCTCTACAGGTGCTGACGCGGCTGTGCGCTTATGTTATTCGCAATTACAGGGTTTCCTGTTTCTTTGTGTTGATTTTCATTATCATCAGTTCTCTGGCAACAGTGGCAAGCTCCCTGTTTCTGAAAAGTCTGATTGATGATTATATCGCACCGATTCTGGCATCCAACGGACCGGCGGATTTCGGACCTCTGTTTCAGGCGCTGTGTGCCATGGCTGCCATTTATGTATGCGGTATTGCTTCCACGTATCTGTATGCCAGAATTTTGATCAATGTGGCACAGGGGACGATGAAACGGATTCGTGATGATTTATTTGCACATATGGAAAAGCTGCCCATCCGCTATTTCGATACGCATCATCATGGCGATATCATGTCGGTATATACGAATGATACGGATACACTGCGGCAGGTAATTTCACAAAGTATTCCACAGCTGCTGTCGAGCGCGATTACTGTCGTGAGTGTCTTTCTTTCCATGTGTGTGCTGAGTCTTTATCTGACGGTCATTGTCGTGGTTATGGTAATCGTCATGAAGACGGCAATGTCTAAAATCGCAGGGCAGAGTGCTGTTTATTTCAAGCGGCAGCAGAGTGATCTCGGTGTTGTGAACGGCTATATTGAAGAGATGATGAGCGGGCAGAAGGTCATTAAGGTGTTCACGCATGAACAGGAAACAAAGGATGGCTTTGATCAGGTGAATGAGCAGCTGTTTGACAGTGCTTATCAGGCGAATAAGTTTGCAAATATCCTGATGCCGGTTATGGGAAATCTGGGGAATATATCCTATGTATTGACGGCATTGCTCGGTGGTCTGATCGCTATCAACGGTATCGGTGGTCTGACATTAGGTGCTCTGGCATCCTTCCTGCAGTTGAATCGATCCTTTACGATGCCGATTACGCAGATATCCCAGCAGTTAAATTCCGTTATTATGGCATCCGCAGGTGCTTCGCGCATCTTTGCATTGATGGATGAAGGCCTGGAGGCGGATGATGGCCTGGTGACGCTTGCACATGTGCAGGAGGTTGACGGTGAGCTGATTGAGAGTGAGGTGCCGACAGGAAAATGGGCATGGCGGCATCCGCGAGGAGATGGTGCTGTGCAGTATGTTCCTCTGGTTGGAAATATCATTTTTGATGATGTGGATTTTGGCTATCATGAGAATAAGCAGATTCTGTATAACATCAAGCTGTATGCTGAGCGTGGTCAGAAGGTGGCATTTGTCGGTGCTACAGGTGCAGGAAAAACCACAATTACCAATTTGATCAACCGATTCTATGATATACAAAAGGGGACGATCACGTATGATGGCATTGATATCAAGCTGATCAAGAAGGATGATCTGAGAAGGTCTTTGGGCATTGTTTTGCAGGATACGCATCTGTTTACCGGAACAATACGGGATAATATTCGATATGGTAAGGCGGATGCTACGGATGCGGAAGTGATTGCGGCGGCAAAGCTTGCAAATGCACATGGCTTTATACGACATCTGGAGCATGGCTATGATACGGTGATCAGCGGAGATGGGGCTTCTCTTTCTCAGGGGCAGCGGCAGCTGTTGTCAATTGCCAGAGCGGCACTTGCGAATTCACCGGTTCTTATTCTGGATGAGGCGACAAGCTCGATTGATTCCCGTACCGAGAAAATTGTGCAGGATGGTATGGATAAGCTGATGGAGGGAAGAACGGTGTTTGTCATTGCGCATCGACTTTCCACAATCAGAAATTCCGATGTGATTATGGTGATGGATCAGGGGAAGATCATTGAGCGTGGAAATCATGAGAAGCTGATGAAGGAGAGGGGAACATATTATCAGTTATATACCGGGGGACTGGAGCTGGATTAGGTAGTGTTTTGAAATGAAAAAGGACTGTCTGTTTGAAGAAGAATAATATTTCTTTGACAGGCAGTCTTTATCATATTGGATTCGTATTTTTTGTATATGTATAGATGTAAGACATCTTAAAGCTTTGATACAGCGTCCTCAAATTCCTTCAGGATATTGTGATGCGCTAAGAATTCAAATACTTCTTCATTGGTTAAATCCTTTTCGTATTCATCAATTACATTGCATACGGTGTCGCTTAATGGATATGGCTCACCGCTTTGGGTGCGGATGAAGTGCAGGTGCCAAGTGTTTTCCATCACTGTCAATGTGATGGAGGCGGTATCCTCGCCCATGTCACCCCAGATGGGCTTGGTGAAGATATCAGTGAAAAATGAGTAGTTTGAAATGATAAATTTATTTTTATAATCGTTAATAGTTTGTATCGTCATATCGTCCCTTCCTTTATTTCTTTATCATTTTAGCATTATTTAAGCTTAAGTACAAATATTACAGATGTATAAGAAGATTGTAATCCTATACTTGATTTGATATGATACATACAGGTGATGTAGTATGAAAAAAATAGAAGTCGTAGCCGCAATCATAAAGAAGGATGATTTTTATCTGATAGCTCAGCGATTGAAAGGTGAATTTGCTGGACTCTGGGAGTTTCCTGGAGGTAAGCACCTCGGCAAGTATGAATAATGCATCAAGAGAGAAGCTTTTATTACAATTAGGCGCTTCAATCTTACTGATATAGCTTATACTTAAACCTGACAGTTCACTCAACTGCTCTTGTGTTAAATGCTTAGCAGTACGCAATACTTTTATTTTTGATGCAATCCGATTATATTCCTCAAAATAATTTTCTTTCATTTTATTATGTTAACAGTACATTCATGTTATCTTCTTACTTCCATTATAGAAGTAATCAAATAGCCTATCCTTTCACTTATAGTGAAATTCCATCGAGATAATAGCTTTCTATGCAGTTTACTTTATGATATATTCTATGAGGATGTAGTAGGATGCTTGAAAAGAGCTGTCACTAGAATTTTACTTCTTAGTAACAGCTCTTTTCACTATTCACTTCTCAAACCACCCGCAACCCGTATCTTCAGTCTGCTTGTATTGCCCGGATAATACGCCAATGCTTCATCCTCCATATCGATAATTTGTACTGTCTCACGAATCGCTCCAGCCGTAACAGCCAAATCAGCCGCCTTCGCCTTTTCAATTGCTTCCTCACAAGGCACCTCATCATCTGAAACCTGCTGCTCTCATGTACCACTTACCTTTGAAATGGCAGCACCAATTGCATTTGCTACTCCAAAATGCTCTGGCTTCGCCTTCTGCCTGCAACAAGACAACGGCTTTGGCACAATCACGGAGCCACCGCCTATAGCACCAGATCTACATCTTGGGTACTGATTTTCATGCGGTCAATGCTATTCTCCAGCATGACCGCCATTGCTCTTTTCGTAAACGCCATAATGATATTCTTTGTCAGGGCTGCATATCCAATATCCGTCATACCTAAGTAAACCGCGGTATCATAGTATCATCATATCCATGAAATTTTGATATGAAAGCTTATCCTAATAGCTATGTCATCCCATTTATATCTGAAACCAGCTTGCTTTAGTATAAGAAATTATCAGGATAACCCAATTTCACAATAAAGCCAGTATACAGTCGAGTAATTGTATTCCTATTGATTTAAAAAAATTACAAAAGTTTGAATGTAAGCGTTATAATTAAAGCATAGGGAAGGAGGGAAGAGGTTTGTAATTTACTCATAGTCTAGGAGGGTGAAAAAATGAGAAAATTATTAGCATTCGCAACATTCGCATTACTTCTTGTATTACCAACGTCTACTTCCATTCAGGCACATCCGGGAAGAACCGACAGTAATGGCTGTCATACATGCCGGACAAATTGTGAGAAATGGGGATTGGCTTATGGCGAATATCACTGTCACAATGGTGGAGGTACGAGTTCCTCAGGTGGAACATCCGCACCATCAACGAGTGGATCCTCAACACCATCTCCAAGTACACCGCAACCTGTTCAGGAGGCAAAACCAAAGGTTAAAGTTCCGGCACAGCCGAAAATTGATTATGCAAAAGAAGGGGCTGCGGATGGATATTCGTTCAAAATGAAGAATCCGGACAAAACACTGGAAGATGTAACCTATACCTACTCTCAAAAAGCCTACAAAACAGCCTTTAATAAATCCTTTGAAAAAGCAGAAACCGAGCTTATGAACAATTCATCCTCACTGGCAGAAACAAACGGAAAGAAAGATGCTTTGGAAAAGGAAGCGTATCAGTTGAAGAAACTCCCATCCAAAATTATAAAAAATGAATATATAGAATATTATAAAACAGCCTATGATGATGCGGAACAGAAAGTGAAAACAGTTCTGCAGGATACGGCAGAGTACAATGCCTATGAATATGTATACAATGACAAAAAGATATCCGATGTAGAGGATTATAACTTGAAGAAATTTAAAGCAATCTATAAGGAAGCATATGATACATCCGTCAAGAGCTATGAAAAAGAAAAAAAGCAATTGCTTCAGCTTGCAAAAGACAATGGAAAAAAGGACGGAGAAGAAGGTGAGGATCAGAATCTTGATTTTCTGGATGCTGTGAAGGATACTGCTTTTTATCCAGCCGCGAAAGAAGCTTATGAGGAGGCATATGAAGAAAATAAAAAGGAAGGCAGTCTGTTGATAGGAATGGCTGCGACAGCTGTTCTTATTCTGGGTTTGTATCTGTTTATTAAAAAACTGCGGAATCGAAAAAAGGCATAGAGGCAAGACTTTGAACGAGACTATAGATGAAGAGTCCCTACACAGCTATGCTTTATGTTAAAATAATGATATAAGGAGGAAAGGCGTATGACAAGCTTACTGTGAAGTGTAAGCTGTGGTTATACCAGGGACATACTATGAATTATTTACATAAGAAAGACGCAAAAAAACTGATAAAGCTACGTGAGGAATATTTGAAGTTTGTTTATAAAAACCATGTATACAGTGTATTGCTCATGCAGGAACCGAATAAGCATCAAAAAATGAACCAGGCATTAGCCTATATCGGCTCCCATCCACAATGTCTAAAGGAGTTTTTCGACAGCAGAAAGTGGAATGAAAGTGACAGCAGTATACTGAGAGGCTGGAAGGAAGAGCACTATGGAGAATATCGTATTATAGATGTTACACCGGACTATATAGAACTGTATGATGAAGATAAGGATAACCTGTATCGGATGAAAGCGATTGGTATGTATCTTCTTGATGATGTACGGAATGTATTACCTGAGCATCGCTGGAAAGGGTCATTTTTTCAATATCGAAATGAGTTTATTTTGGATTCTGTTGCGGAAATCCTTATAAAGCAGAATGCTACGCTGGAAGAAGCGGAAGATTTCTATGAATCTATTGTACGGCATAGAAATGTAAAAGGTGCCTATATCAATGATCAGGATGTAACATATGATCCTTTACCGGAACGTATAGAGCATGACAATTTTTCGGAGCTTATGCATGACTTTATCGCTCCAATTGGCAATGCGAATAATTTAAGCTTTCAAGAATTTGTCGCAGTAATCAAATTAGCATCCTTAGGATGGAACATGGCCCAAATAGGTGAGGAAGCCTTACAAACAGAATTGGCACAGCTACGACAGGATGCCCTGGATATCGTTGAATTCTTCCGGCATAGAAAAAACAAATATTTCAAGGAAAACAAAACCTTAATTCAGTCAGCAGAGGCACATGATGGAAATGAGGGCTTTGAATTGCGGCTTGTCGTGGGAAATATGGAGGATTTGACTGTTGAACAGACAGCAGATTGAAAAGAAAACTGCCGCTGTTATTGAAAGGCAGCAGTATCAGAGAGGCTATGCAACAGTTGAGGACTCCCTCATACTAACGGGATGGCTGGAAGAGGAATATTTGACACATTGGAAGAAGGGACAGGTGCCTTATCTCGAAAAGGTATGCGGTACGAATTTATCCAAGCTCAGTTATTTTATGAAGCAGTATTTTGCATATGCAGCCAGAAAAGGCTATAAACTCAGTCTAACATAGTCTTATCAATCCAAGACCAAAAAACTACTCAGATTTAGTAAATCGGGTAACGCCTCAATAGAACGCCGCTATAGCACCAGAATTATTGCATCTTATAAAAAGAAACCTCCACTCGATAAAATAAATGATAAGGAAGCCTTAAAAAAATAAACGATCAATGGGAGAGAACGATCGGTATCCTATGAAAATTAAAAAAGACTTGTCGCAAATGGGAATGTACACGTTTGTGACAAGTTTTTTAGTTCGCTATTTTTTTTTATGATTTGAACAGCCAGCTGATATAAATTCATTATCAGGCACTATCATGCAATGCGTGAGCTACTTATTTAGGTCTTTCTTGCTTTAGGGTGTTCATAATAGAGAAAATTCAGCTTCTATTGATAATTCAATAGGGTTGAATTATCTCTGTTAAATTTACCTGCAATTGAGTAAGAAGCCTTACTTATGGTTCTTTATTACATTGCTATTTGTCATCTAATAGTTTTGATATATCGTTATCTATCTATGCTTTATCTTTTTCATAAACAGAGAGTGCTTTCCTTAAATTATTTCTTACACGCTCTCGCAACTCGCTGGGCTCCAGTATTTCGCAATATAAAGCATATTGCATGGCATAGTACATAATACCGGTTTCCGTAGAATAAATACGTGCGATGAAATAATCGGAACCCTTTGTTTCCTGCAATATGATTTCCTGTCCAAACTGATCAATGACATCATTCAGTATCATTTTATGACAGCGAAGGAAAACCGCTACGGGCTCCCCTGAATACATATACATTTTGGTTTTGGAATATGCGTAAGGATCAAAGGAATTACGAAGTGCATCTGCGGATGTATCCAATTTTCTGATATCCTGCATACGGTCAATGCGATAATGCGTAAAATCATCATGCTTATCTGTTTTACAAATCAGATACAGATTTCCGTTTTCCTCAACAATATAATACGGATGCAGAAAATACGGTTTCTCTCTTTTTCGTATCAGCTCCTTCTTCAGATTGTAGGTCAGATAGTACATCTGGATCATTTTATTCTCCTGTATTGCTTCCAAGAGGATATCCACATTCAGAAACAGCTGCCGGTTTTTCGTTTTTCGTGAATTCTGAATATATACGGCGTTTTTAAAATCTTTACGATGATATCTGCTCTGCGTCTTCAGCAGCTTGTCAATGAGCTGAAAGCTGGAGCTGTCGCATATGAAATGTGAGGAATGAATCAGATTACACAAAACGTGTACCTCACTCTTTTCCAAATCCCGGTCAATCAGATAATAGCCCCGATTGGTTGTCTGGATGTCGATTCCAAAATTACGCAGCTGTTTGATATATGCAGAAAGCGTTCCGCGATTGATTTTAATATCATATACCTGCTCCAGTAATGGAATACAAGCATTACTGGATAAAGGATGTGCCTCATCCGAATACTCTTTCAATATATATAGTATCGCTATGGCACTCATTCTACTATCTTCCATATAACCATCCCTCCCATGTAGCTATAACAGAAAGGTATAAATATGCACCTTTTGGATGTTATGCTCTGTTTTCCCGTATATCATCTTTTCTATATTGTAACATGAAATGTTTATCGTCACTGTTTAAAATTTTATACAATCCTTATCTTATAATGTAATTGTAAAGAAAGAAGGAGATTTTTATGACCTACATAACAATTGTTGGATTACGCTATTACTTTGGCAATGAAGTGTTTCGCGTGGGACAGAGGTTATTGATTGAAAAGGATATTGATAACGAAGAGGACGATGAAGCCATTCGCGTAATATCAGATGCCGGTGTGACGTTTGGCTATGTCGCGAACAGTGTGAGAACCGTCGCAAGAGGCTGTAAAAGTGCAGGACGCATTTATGATTGGTTTGAAAAGCAAACGGAAATTAGAATCATGTTTATTCTAAGCGATGTGGTAATTGCAAGTGTGGAATTGCCTGCTGTCATGTCCATTATGAATAAAGATACAGAAGACCTGTCATTTTAAGGAGAGAACAATATGCAGTTCAATCAAGGGAATCATAATCACAACGAGAATACAGAATATCATTATTATGGTGACTATGTACAGCGGGAAGAAACGCATGTTCATATGCATGGGGAGGCAATGGACAAAGCAGGGCCGGGAATATATGATATTTCAGCACTACACGGCATACGAAAGCTTCTGTTTGTAATCGTATTTGCTGCAGCTAATTGTATCAGATTATGCAGCTTTGGTTTCTTTGCCATCCTGCATCTGGCAGCTGTGATAATACAGAAATTTGTGGCCTTGTATCTTGTTCTCATGGGGATTATGCTGATCAGCGGACTGATGGGGGATGCAATACCGTGGACTTCTGTCATTGTGCTCACAATCACACTGGGTATTCTCTATCTGCTTTGTAATGATACAGAAGCCTGGTATGGATACTTTGTACAACTTATCAACAGAATGCTGGATGCTCTGTATCGGCGACTTGTATAATTTGTAAAAGAATAGGAAATATATGGTAGAATGATAAAGAAAGGCGGTGAGGGATATGGAACTATATGATAAGCTTTTAAAACCGATAACTGAGGTGAATTATCTCAGAGCCGAGAATGTGGATCGTTACCGCATTATCATTCGCTATTTTTATCAGGAGCATGAAAAAATACATTACTGGATGTTTAAAGAGGATATTTATGACATGATATCCGCATTACCAGGATATGAAGACTATACCATGGAGAACTGTCAGAATGATTTGCAGGCACTGTGCGACTGGGGGAACCTCGTTGCTACACAGGATACCTCCGTTCCCAATACCTTACAGGAATTTAAAAATAAGAAATTTCGCTATCAGCTAAGTGAATATACCGTTGTAATTGAACGAATGACAATAGAGCTGGAGCATCTTGCTGTGGAAGGGGCATCCTTGGAACCGACGCTGCTGGAGCGGATTCGTAAACAGATTCTGCAGCTGCTTGCTGTAAGGGATAAATCCCATATGGAGGTCGCTGACTGGTGGCGAAGTCTGAACGATGATTTCATTCGCTTAAATCAGAATTATCAGGATTACATAAAGACATTAAACAGTGCCAAAGCAGAACAAATGATGAAGTCCAGAGAATTTCTGGTATTTAAAGATAAGCTGATCACCTATCTTCAGACATTTGTAAAAAGCCTGCAGGAGCACAGTATGATCATCGAGGATTATTTGAGCGGTGTAAAGGACGAAGATATGGCGCTGATTTTCGATAAGGTCGCAGAATATGAACTATCGATTCCTCGCATCAATTCCCATATCACAAAGACTGCCGTACTGGAAAATTGTCAGGGACGGTGGAAGAGTCTTTTCAACTGGTTTGTCGGAGAAAATGATAACAATGAGGTAAACCGCCTCTTTGAAATCACCAATGAAATCATACGGAAAATCACACGGTATGCACTGCAGATCGGTGAGCTGCACAATCAGGGGGCAAACCGTAAGGAGGAATACCGGCGTATAGCGGAAATATTCGCAAAATGCAATACTATGGATGAAGCACATCGCTTAAGTGCACTGGTGTTTGGGGCAGATACCTGTATGCATTTGAAAAACATCGCACCAAGGGATACGGACAGCATTCACAGTGGGGTGTATCAGGAAGCCTCAGCCTTCCTTGCACTGGAGCCGCGCACAAAGGTGGCAAGGAAAAAGCATGAGCGAAAGCCTGCGACGGATTATGCACTGGATCGGCGAATACAGCGTCTGGAGTATGAGGCACAGCGCGAGGCTGAACAGAAGAAGATAAAGGAATTGAGTAAAAACGGAGAAATCATCTTTTCTCAGCTTTCCTTACTTGACAAGGCCACCAGAAAAGCCCTGCTTGGCTGGGTATCCAAGGCACTTGCCGCAAGTGACCGGCGTGCCAAAACAGATCAGGGGCAGCATTATCATATAGAAAAGGAACGGGAAGGCGACTGTATACTGCATTGTGAGGATGGAAATCTGGTAATGCCTTGCTTCAAAATCCTGTTTGATGAGGAACAGTTATGAGAATAATAGAAGAATTGATGAATCGCCGCTGGATTCTGAAAAGTCAGGATCCACAGCTGTATTATGAAATAAAGGATAATGCCAAGGAATTGAAAAAGAAGCTGCAGGAGAAATTTGGTTATGCACTCATTATCAATCCATATCTTGTAAAGCTGGAAAAGATTCCAGGCAAAGCAGAAGGCTGGATGGGGATTACCGAATTTGAAACGCTTATGGAATATCAGATGTTCTGTTATCTGCTTATGCTTCTGGAAGACAAGGAAGCAGGGGAACGCTTTATCCTGAGCAATATCTGTGAATTTATTCAGGTGCAGTTTCCCAAAGGTGAGCTGGAATGGACAAGTCTGCGAGCAAGAAGACAGCTTGTGCGTGTATTGCAATATGCTCTTAAAATGGGGATGATCATTTCCCGGGAAGGTGATGAGGATTACTTTCTAAAGGATGAGACCAGCGATATATTATATGAAAACACCGGAGTATCACGCTATTTCATACGTAACATTCCCAAAGATATTATGGATTTTCATGAGCCGGAGGACTTTTTACAGAGCGAGTGGTTTGATATGGAAGAGGATCGCGGTATTGTCCGCCGGCAGCGTATTTATCGTAGACTCATGCTCTCTTGCGGTGTCTATCATACAGCTGGAGAGGATAAGGATGATGATTTCGGCTATATTCGTAATTACCGCAGAAATATAGAAAATGATTTTCAGAGTCTGTTTCCCTGTCAGCTGCATGTGCATTCCTCCAGCGCCTTTCTGGTTCTGGAAGAAGACTGCTCTATGGGTAAAGTCTTTCCAAAGACGCATGCCTATTATGATCTGCTGCTGATTGTCCATGACGATCTGCGTAAACGGGTAAAGACTTCCCGTCTTTCTCTGGATCAGCACGAGGGAATCACATTACGGCTGGAAGAATATCTTGCCATCGTTCAGCGTCTGATCAAGAAAAACAATGCGTTACTGCCAAAGAAATATCAGATTGAAAATCGCAGGGTGGAAGACAGTGCAATGGATGTATGCAATCTTGCACAGACCTTGGGCTTTGCACAGGTGCAGCAGGAGAATGTTTATATCTATCCGGTTGCCGGAAAAATAACAGGAACATATGCGGAGGTAACAGAATGAGCGAACTAATTAGCAAATGGCACATGCACCGGCTGGGGCTGGTTGATTTCTGGTATTATGTAAACGAGGAATTTTCCTTTAAAGACGGGCACATGCTGCTCAGAGGAAGCAACGGTTCCGGTAAATCTGTCACAATGCAAAGCTTTATACCACTGCTGCTGGATGGAAATAAAAGCAGTGAGCGTCTGGATCCTTTTGGTACACGCTCACGTAAAATAGAAAACTATCTGTTGGAGGAAGGCGGCGAACGAACAGATCGCATCGGCTATCTTTATCTGGAATTTAAACGCTCGGACAGTGAGGTTTACAAAACCATAGGGATGGGTATGCACGCGAAACAGGGACGTCCGCTTGTATCGTGGTATTTTGTAATTGAGGATAATCTGAGAATCAACAGAGAAGTGCAGCTACTGGATCATAACCTGGCAATTACAAAGCAGGTGTTGAAAAACCGTATCGGTGACACGCAGGTCATGGATTCGCAAAAAGAATACATGGACAGAGTGAATCAGGCACTGTTTGGTTTTGAAACCAGCGAGGAATATAAGGAAGCTATCACATTGTTGCTGCAGCTGCGCTCGCCTAAGCTGAGCAATTCCTTAAAACCAACCATGATCAATGAAATCCTGAGTGAATCCTTACAGCCGTTGAGCGAAGATGATCTTCGCCCAATGAGTGAAGCGATATCCAATATGGATAATATCAAGGATCAGCTGGATGCCTTAAAGCAAAGCTATGCTTCTGCAAAGGCGGTTTATCAGGTGTTCGAGCAGTACAGTCATGCCGTATTGTTTGAAAAATACCATATCTATCAGACTGTCAGGCAGACAGCCGCAAATCTTCATGAAGCTTATCAAAAATATGAGGAGGAATTACAGCGGCATCAACAGGAAACAAAGCAGAAGCAGGAAAACCGTACACAGCTAGCACAGGAACAGGCGCTGTTAACAGAAGAAAAGCTTTCTCTGGCAACAGACGACCTTCAGCGGCTGGTGGAGGATTGCACAAGACTGGCTGCTGAGAAAGAAGATACTATACAAAAGCTCCAGCATAAGGAAACCCAGGAAGAGGAAAAAAGTGATCGTCTTCAGGAACTTAGAGTACAGCATAAGACACAGAGTGACCGATGTGAGCAAGCCTTGTCTGAAATGAAGGAAGCCTTTGACCAATTAGATGTACTGCAGGAGGAGCTGCTGCTGGAGGATCATCTCCTATTAAAAGAGGAGATGTTTCAGCATCCGGACACTCCATATGATTTTACATATATCGGAAAGCGGCTGGATGCAAAGCTTCGCTTACTTGAGGAAGGACTGCAGCTGTTTAACTCCTATGATGTTGCAAAGTCACACCACAAGCAGCTGGTGGAAGAATTAGAGCAGCAGAAGCAGACGAATGAGCAGCAGGAACATCTGGTGGCGCAGCTTGATGAACAATGTGACCGCATCGTGGAGGAATATAAAGAAAGAATCAGTCAGTGGTCCGCAAACAATCAGCATCTAAAGCTGACGGATGAGGAATTCCACAAGATGATGCATCTTCTTATGCAGTATGAGGAACAGCCGGACTTTTATAAGCTGACGGATATCATTCAACAAAGCTATCAGACACTATATAAGGAAATCATTCACCTGCAAATTGAGCAAAAGGAAATGGCGGAAACCTGTAGGATGAATTTGGAACAGAAGAGCGCAGAGCTGCACATGTGGCAGACACAAAAGGATCCATCTCCTGCAATTGCTGGGGAACAGGAGCAGGCACGCCAGCTTCTGAAACAGCATCAGATTGAAAGCCGCAGCTTTTACACCCTTCTGGAATTTGATGAGCAGATGGATGAGGAACTGCGCGCATTGTGTGAAGAGGCATTGCTGCGTCTGGGAGTACTGGATGCACAGGTGGTGCATGCGAGCTCCCGATCATTGATTGAAACCCTTGCATCAGGAAGCGGGGATATGTATTTCTTTACACAGCGAAACGTAAGGGATTTACAACCGTATTATCTGAAGGGGACAACTCCTGAGCAGCTTGCGGGTGAAATCAATACCGTTCTGACATCCCTTCATATCACGTATGACGGTAAACTGCAGCTGCATGATGCCATGTTTCAAACCGGGATTGTAGAGGGAAAGCTTTATCAATCTGTATCGGCAAGATACATCGGAGAAAATGCAAGACAGAAATACAGAGAACAAATGATTCTGCAGTTACAGAAAGCATGTGACATGCTGAAAAAGGAATATGATCAGGAAATGCAGAAACTCACGGATCTGGACAAACGATTGGAGCAGCTGGAACAGGAAGCATCCGCTTTTGTAAAAGAAGATGATCTGCATCTTGCCCTACAGCAGTTAAATGAGGGGCGAAGAATATTGCAGCACGATATTGCCTGCTATCATCAGATGGAGGAACGTCTGCGAAGACATTTGGAAGCGATGCAGGGAATTGAAAAACAGCTGCGGGAAACTGCAGGTAAATTATCGATTACGTTACGCCGCAATGTGTTTGAACAACAGAAGGATGGTTATAACAGCTACAGAAAACTGTTACAGCTGGTACAAACAAAACAGCCGATATTCATACAATCTCTCGACTTTGTGAAAAGCTGTGAAACGCAAATAGAAGATGCCTTTCGGGATGTTTCAGAATTCAAAGCAGAAATCGATACGTTAAGAGAACTGATAAAGAAACAAAACCTTCTTCTGCAGCAAAAGGAAAAACAGCTGAAGGATTTGGGGTATGAGGATAAACAGAAACGGTTACAGCAGATCGAAGAACGATTGCATAAGCTGCCGGATCTTATGCAGGAACTGGATACACGTTTGGGACAGCTGCAAAGTCTTGTAGCCGCAACGTCACAGGATCTGGAACGCACAAAGCAGGATATCGAACATCAGGATGCACTGGTTTCAACGTATTTTGATGTTGTGAAAAACGAAGCTGCACTCGGATATACGAATATTCCTTTATGTGAAGATGGACAGCTGATCAAGGAAATACGGAATCTGGAAAAACAGACAGAAGTCCTAAAGAAACCGGAAGCATTGAAAATGGATCTTCAGACAGCTTATTACAATCATAGAAGTAATCTGCAGGAATACAATCTGACCTTCACAACGGATGATACATGGGAAGAACTCACAGATATCAGTGCCAGACTGGATATCAATGCGCGATATCAGGGAACCTCTCTTTCCTTTCCAGAACTGCTTGACTGTCTGCAACGTGATGTTGATTTACAGAACAATCTGCTTGTAGACTCTGACCGTCACCTGTTTGAGGATATCCTGGTAAATATCATCAGCAAAAAGGTACGTATCCGTATACAAAACAGCCGTGCGTGGGTGGATACCATGAATCGCTATATGAACGCAATGAATACCAGCAGCGGACTGCATCTGAATCTGCAGTGGAAGAGTAAAAAAGCGGAAAGTGAAGAAGAAATGGATACCAGACAGCTGGTGGAAATCCTGCAAAAGGATGTCAAAGTCGTAAAGGAAAGTGATTTAAAACGTCTGTCTTCCCACTTCCGGTCAAAAATTGCTGCCGCAAGAAATCTGCAAAATATTGAAAACAACACCTTAAGCTTTCATCAGCTGATGCGTCAGGTTATGGATTATCGAAAATGGTTTGAATTCAAAATCATGGCACAAAAAACCGGAGAAGCTAAAAAAGAGCTTACGAACAATACCTTCTATGCTTTTAGCGGAGGTGAGAAAGCAATGGCGATGTACGTGCCTCTATTCTCAGCCGTAGCCGCAAAATTTGAAAGTGCCAGAGAGGATGCGCCGTTGCTGATTGCCCTGGATGAGGCATTTGCAGGAGTGGATGAAAAGAACATTTACAATATGTTCGATTTGATCAGCAAATTTAAATTTGACTATATTATGAATTCTCAGGTTCTATGGGGAGACTACGCTTCCGTAAAAGGTCTTGCCATTTATGAACTGTTTCGACCGGAAAACGCCCGTTTTGTAACTGTGATTCCATATGAATGGGATGGGCATATAAAACGCATGAAGGGAGATTTATCATGATAGAAGATGCATTTGCACAATATCTTTTACAGGATACCGGCTTTCGACGTGTGACAGATCTATGGATTCGTCAATATCAGAAGCTGCAGCATTTTGGAGGAACAATATGTATCAAGGATCCTGAAGATGATGAGCGTGAGGCAATCGGGGGCTTACTCGGTAAGGATTACTGGGGAGTCCGTGACATTTCCATACCTTATTCTGTCTGGGAAAAGGCAATCGAGGACAGCCGGTTTGCCGGAAGTGATTTTCTTCGTGTACTTGAAATTTATAAGGGGGAAAGCATACTGACGAACAAGGAACAGAAGGAAATAAAAGCTCAAAAGGAACAGCAGGATATGCAATCTCTATCCAAACGCTATGCATGCACAAAAGCTGGAGAGTGGCTAAACTGGATGCAGGAAACAAATCATAAAAGCTATGGAAATATCCGTCAGCTGCTAAACAATAATAAGTGGCAGACAGTATGTTTCATATTGGACGCAATCAATCAGCTGCCTGTCTGGAAGCAGGAAATAGAAACTATGGCAGTATTCGCCTCCGCAGTGACCCAGGATCCGCATTTCTTTGATAAAGGCATTGAGAATACGCTACTGTTTCAGGGGATCTGTTACTTCCTTAATGTCGAGGAACAGGATATCAGTCTGGCAGAGAAGAACAAGCTGTATTATGAAGCCGGTTTATTAAAAGATGATTTATCAAACAGCTGTATGATTGCGCATCTGAATGCAGAAGGCAGAGATGGAAAAGTACATGAGGCATGGAAAGGATTCTTTGACCGCTATGAGGCATGGACAGTGTCGTTGTACAATCTGCAGCAAATCCATAACATATCTGACGCTATTAAGGCAGTTTATATTGTGGAGAATCCGTCGGTATTCCGTTCTTTGTTTTTGGAGGGAAAAAGGCTGGGCAAGGAACAGATCGGCTTTGTATGCACAAATGGTCAGCTAAATCTGTGCGGCTATGTATTGCTGGATCTCATACAGAAAAGTAACATTCCCATGTATTATGCAGGGGACTTTGATCCTGAGGGAATTCTGATTGCGGATAGGCTAAAGCAGCGTTATAAAGATGATCTGCATTTATGGAAAAGTACAGTGGAGGATTATCATAGGATTATGTCAACCTCATCCATCCGTGAAAAGCGTCTCTTGTCATTGCAAAACTGCAGGAGTGAAGAATTACAGGCACTTTGCAGAGAACTTGAAAAGCACGCATGCAGTGGTTATCAGGAGGCATTGCTATCCTTATATATTGAGGAAATAAAAAATTCTTAAAATAAATGTTCTATCTTGTTTTAAAGTATATTCAAAAAGGAGAATTCAAATAAAAAATGATTTCATTGTGTTGAGTTCTCCTTTTATGAATTACTACCATCGTGTATAAACGAAAGCAGTGAGCCTTTTTCTTATATCCCTCTATGTTTGATAATGAATAGAATGTGAAAATTGAGAATATCGTTTGAGAAATATATGGATTGCTGTATCTTTTATTTATTCAGGTTAAATAAGATATGTGTTGGAAAACATATGAACGTTGACTGTTTATTTATATGCCTTCCTTATATATGGAGGCAGCGAGCTTTTAGAGGTAAATACATTGGAAAATAAAAATATTAAAAAAATGAAATTTATTGTTGACATAGGGTATGATTCGTTGTATTATATACGAGCGCTGATGAGGAACAGCGGCGCACGAAATAGAAATTTCGGTCTTTGAAAACTGAACAGGAAACGTCAATTATTTGAGAAAACAATATTCTCGGTATAACGATAACAAAAATGAAATTCAAACGCAAGTCATGCGTTAGAGCTAAATCAAATGGAGAGTTTGATCCTGGCTCAGGATGAACGCTGGCGGCATGCCTAATACATGCAAGTCGAACGAAGTTTCGAGGAAGCTTGCTTCCAAAGAGACTTAGTGGCGAACGGGTGAGTAACACGTAGGTAACCTGCCCATGTGTCCGGGATAACTGCTGGAAACGGTAGCTAAAACCGGATAGGTATACAGAGCGCATGCTCAGTATATTAAAGCGCCCATCAAGGCGTGAACATGGATGGACCTGCGGCGCATTAGCTAGTTGGTGAGGTAACGGCCCACCAAGGCGATGATGCGTAGCCGGCCTGAGAGGGTAAACGGCCACATTGGGACTGAGACACGGCCCAAACTCCTACGGGAGGCAGCAGTAGGGAATTTTCGTCAATGGGGGAAACCCTGAACGAGCAATGCCGCGTGAGTGAAGAAGGTCTTCGGATCGTAAAGCTCTGTTGTAAGTGAAGAACGGCTCATAGAGGAAATGCTATGGGAGTGACGGTAGCTTACCAGAAAGCCACGGCTAACTACGTGCCAGCAGCCGCGGTAATACGTAGGTGGCAAGCGTTATCCGGAATCATTGGGCGTAAAGGGTGCGTAGGTGGCGTACTAAGTCTGTAGTAAAAGGCAATGGCTCAACCATTGTAAGCTATGGAAACTGGTATGCTGGAGTGCAGAAGAGGGCGATGGAATTCCATGTGTAGCGGTAAAATGCGTAGATATATGGAGGAACACCAGTGGCGAAGGCGGTCGCCTGGTCTGTAACTGACACTGAGGCACGAAAGCGTGGGGAGCAAATAGGATTAGATACCCTAGTAGTCCACGCCGTAAACGATGAGAACTAAGTGTTGGAGGAATTCAGTGCTGCAGTTAACGCAATAAGTTCTCCGCCTGGGGAGTATGCACGCAAGTGTGAAACTCAAAGGAATTGACGGGGGCCCGCACAAGCGGTGGAGTATGTGGTTTAATTCGAAGCAACGCGAAGAACCTTACCAGGCCTTGACATGGAAACAAATACCCTAGAGATAGGGGGATAATTATGGATCACACAGGTGGTGCATGGTTGTCGTCAGCTCGTGTCGTGAGATGTTGGGTTAAGTCCCGCAACGAGCGCAACCCTTGTCGCATGTTACCAGCATCAAGTTGGGGACTCATGCGAGACTGCCGGTGACAAACCGGAGGAAGGTGGGGATGACGTCAAATCATCATGCCCCTTATGGCCTGGGCTACACACGTACTACAATGGCGACCACAAAGAGCAGCGACACAGTGATGTGAAGCGAATCTCATAAAGGTCGTCTCAGTTCGGATTGAAGTCTGCAACTCGACTTCATGAAGTCGGAATCGCTAGTAATCGCAGATCAGCATGCTGCGGTGAATACGTTCTCGGGCCTTGTACACACCGCCCGTCAAACCATGGGAGTCAGTAATACCCGAAGCCGGTGGCATAACCGTAAGGAGTGAGCCGTCGAAGGTAGGACCGATGACTGGGGTTAAGTCGTAACAAGGTATCCCTACGGGAACGTGGGGATGGATCACCTCCTTTCTAAGGAGAAAGTACAAAAGAAGTAAAGAGTTATCGAACATTTCCTGTTCAGTTTTGGAAGACTGATCTTCCAAACGAAAAAGAAGTCGATCTTTGAAAACTGAATAACAGAAGACATATGAAGGTCTATAACGAAAGTTGTAAACAACATAGATATTCACGAGTAGAAAGTTAAACAAAACAGAAAACTCAAGCAAAAACCTAAGCAAAGAAATGAACGCTTAAAACTTAATCGTGATTAAGTGAATAAGGGCGTACGGTGGATGCCTAGGCACTTGGAACTGAAGAAGGACGCAACAAACGGCGAAACGCGACGGGGAGTGGTACGTACACAAAGATCCGTCGATATCCGAATGGGGAAACCCGGCAGCAGTAATGAGCTGTCACCCATGAGTGAATACATAGCTCATGAGGGAGGTACCCGGAGAACTGAAACATCTAAGTATCCGGAGGAAAAGAAAATAAGAATGATTCCGTAAGTAGCGGCGAGCGAACGCGGAGGAGCCCAAACCAGATCTTGATCTGGGGTTGTAGGACCACGAAATGGCAAGAGCATGGCTAAGAGAACGGCATTGAAAGGCCGACCGGAGAGGGTGCAAGTCCCGTAACTGAAAGCAATGTGAAGCCTAGTGGTATCCTGAGTACGGCGAGACACGAGAAATCTTGTCGGAAGCAGGCGGGACCATCCGTCAAGGCTAAATATACCCAAGTGACCGATAGTGAACCAGTACCGTGAGGGAAAGGTGAAAAGAACCGCGGGAGCGGAGTGAAATAGAACCTGAAACCGTATGCTTACAAGAAGTCAGAGCCCGTTAAAGGGTGATGGCGTGCCTTTTGTAGAATGAACCGGCGAGTTACGTTATCGTGCGAGGTTAAGTAGAAGATACGGAGCCGAAGCGAAAGCGAGTCTTAATAGGGCGACAGTACGATGATGTAGACCCGAAACCGTGTGATCTAGCCATGACCAGGTTGAAGTTCAGGTGAAACTGAATGGAGGACCGAACCGACCCCCGTTGAAAAGTTGGCGGATGAGTTGTGGCTAGGGGAGAAATTCCAATCGAACACGGATATAGCTGGTTCTCCCCGAAATAGCTTTAGGGCTAGCGTCGAGGCAGAGTCGCATGGAGGTAGAGCACTGAATGTACGATGGCCCCATCCCGGGGTACTGAGTATAATCAAACTCCGAATGCCATGAAGACGTACTCGGCAGTCAGACTGTGGGTGATAAGGTCCATGGTCAAAAGGGAAACAGCCCAGACCGCCAGTTAAGGTCCCAAAATGTATGCTAAGTGGAAAAGGATGTGGGGATGCACAGACAACTAGGAGGTTGGCTCAGAAGCAGCCATCCTTCAAAGAGTGCGTAACAGCTCACTAGTCGAGTGACCCTGCGCCGAAAATGTACCGGGGCTAAGCATACTACCGAAGCTGCGGATTCAACTTCAGAGTTGAGTGGTAGGGGAGCGTTGCATGCACGTAGAAGCCGTACCGTAAGGAGCGGTGGAGAGCATGGAAGAGAGAATGCCGGTGTGAGTAGCGAGATGTAGGTGAGAATCCTACACACCGATAGCCCAAGGATTCCAGGGGAAGGTTCGTCCGCCCTGGGTAAGTCGGGACCTAACGCGAGGCCGAAAGGCGTAGTGGATGGAAAACAGGCAGATATTCCTGTACCCGCGATGGAAATGAAGGAATGACGGAGAAGGCTAGTGTGAGCCACTTAATGGATTGTGGTCGAAGCATATAGCAGGCTGACAGTGAAATGCGTCAGCGGGATGTAAGATGTGACAGGTAAGGGAACGCCTCCGGGCAAGTACTGAAGCACATGATGCCAGCTTCCAAGAAAAGTTTCTAGTATTGATTCCATAGCGGCCCGTACCAAAACCGACACAGGTGGGCAAGGAGAGAATCCTGAGGTGAGCGAGAGAACTGTTGCCAAGGAACTCGGCAAAATGACTCCGTAAGTTAGCGATAAGGAGTGCTCTTGTAAAAGAGAGCCGCAGTGAAGAGGCCCAAGCGACTGTTTAACTAAAACACAGCTCTCTGCAAAGTCGCAAGACGAAGTATAGGGGGTGACGCCTGCCCGGTGCTGGAAGGTTAAGAGGATTTGTCATCCGCAAGGAGAAGCAATGAATTGAAGCCCCAGTGAACGGCGGCCGTAACTATAACGGTCCTAAGGTAGCGAAATTCCTTGTCAGGTAAGTTCTGACCCGCACGAAAGGCGTAACGATTTGGGCGCTGTCTCGGCAGCAGACTCGGTGAAATCTTAGTACCTGTGAAAATGCAGGTTACCCGCAACTAGACGGAAAGACCCCATGGAGCTTTACTGTAGCCTGATATTGAATTTTGATCAAAGATGTACAGGATAGGTGGGAGGCGAAGAGACGTGTACGCCAGTATACGAGGAGCCGCTGTTGGGATACCACTCTTGTTTGATTGAAGTTCTAACCTGCACCCATGAACTGGGTGAGGGACCGTGTCAGGTGGGCAGTTTGACTGGGGCGGTCGCCTCCTAAAGAGTAACGGAGGCGCCCAAAGGTACGCTCAGATTGGATGGAAATCAATCGACGAGTGCAAATGCAGAAGCGTGCTTGACTGTGAGACAAACAAGTCGAACAGGGACGAAAGTCGGGATTAGTGATCCGGCGGTGCCGAATGGAAGGGCCGTCGCTCAACGGATAAAAGCTACCCTGGGGATAACAGGCTGATCTCGCCCAAGAGTTCACATCGACGGCGAGGTTTGGCACCTCGATGTCGGCTCATCGCATCCTGGAGCTGAATTCGGTTCCAAGGGTTGGGCTGTCCGCCCATTAAAGCGGTACGCGAGCTGGGTTCAGAACGTCGTGAGACAGTTCGGTCCCTATCTGTTGTGGGCGTTGGAGATCTGAGGAGAGCTGTCCTTAGTACGAGAGGACCGGGATGGACCTACCGCTGGTGCACCAGTTGTTCCGCCAGGAGCATAGCTGGGTAGCTAAGTAGGGAAGGGATAAGCGCTGAAAGCATCTAAGCGCGAAGCCTACTCCAAGATGAGATCTCCCATTCGTATAACGAAGTAAGACCCCTTGAAGACGACGAGGTGGATAGGTCAGAGATGGAAGTGTAGCGATACATGGAGTTGACTGATACTAATAGGTCGAGGACTTAATCACACGTACCAGGTGGTACAAAAAGAAACTGTCAACTGTTATTCAGTTTTGAGGGATAGACCTCAAAGTGATCTGGTGGCGATAGCGATGTGGACACACCTGTTCTCATCCCGAACACAGAAGTTAAGCATATCAGCGGCGACAATAGCTGGACTGGCTCCAGTAAAGATAGCACGCTGCCAGGTAATCTGACTCATCATCTGATGGGTCTTTTTTTTACTTATAAGCAAAGCTATCAAGGTGGTACAAAGCCTTTACGATTCTGATGATTCCTTTTCCTTATTACAATTCTATCGAAAGAGTAATAGAGGCGCCTAAATAGGAGGAGCATGCCTTTACTATACGGTCGTTTTTACTGACAAAACCCGCGTAGAATGTAGCACAGCTGTCCTGAGTCATACTTGATTTATGCTTCGGGCTTATTAGAAGACTCAAGTAAATATATGATATAGCGTAGTAAACGATTTAAAATAAGCACATTGCTAAAAGAAGAGGCAGATCCACTTGACTCCTTTCCTTCATTGCTCTACATATTTCTATGCAACTTGCTACCATAGCAACAAACGTTTTAAGCAGTTTCCTATACAAAGCTGCATATGAGAGGTATGATTGCACTGTGAAAAGCTGTAGAATTCCTGTAGGATTCATATTTATGGATACTTTATTTACAGCTGCAGTATACAATGGACTCTTTCAGGAAATGTAACTATAAGATGAAGATAGCAGAGCTTGAAAGGATGCCTGTGAGTATTCTTTATATCTGTGTCATAGAATGCTAGGGATGAACTGTACCAGCTAGTCGCTCTTGTATTTTCGCATCGCCCTTTGGATATGAAAGTGAGAGGTTACGCTAACCCTCTATACCCTATATGTTAATGCCATTCGCATATCAACATCCGAATAAATCTGAAAAAGCATATTCTGTATCTTATAGACGATTCTACGCCTAATAAAATCTGAATCATTTGATATTGCTTGATTTACGTAACATGCAGGACATGATGATGAAGAGAGTTAGATCATTCTTAGGTTATAATGAAATTTATAGAGTGCTTCCTATTTGTGATGGAGTATGTGAGTATAGAAAAGCTCTGCTTATTGTGGCAGAGCTTTTTGCTAAGACTTTAATATATTTTTATAGCCGGCGTACGTGACCAGAAAATACGAGCCGTAGATGACCAGGATGATGGCAGCAGTGAAGAAGGAGGACATCATAATATCTCCACGGCCAAACATTGTTACTAGAGTGTTCACCATTTTGATTCCTACAACACTATGCACTATGGCAAGTGCCAGCGGCATCATAAAGTAAATGGCGATTTGCAGTAGTATAGAGCGATTGATCATTCGCTGTTCTGTACCGATCTTGCTCAAAATCAGATAGCGTTTTTTATTATCATTGGCCTGAGATAACTGCTGCAAGGCAAGAATTACTGCACTCGCAATCATAAAGACAGTTCCCAGATAAATTCCAATGTACGTAAAGGTTACAGCCATTCCCTTATTCATATCATAAACATCCTGCTTGGAAGAGCGCATAAATGCAGGGAATACATCTTCACCAGATGATTCTTCATATAATTTAGATCGTTGCTGATCAAAGTATTTATCAAACTTTTCACAGCTGGTTTTGCTTGAAAGATCAATATTCCAGTATATCTCATTGATTTCCGCATTCTTTGGTATGAGAGCATCTGGTACAACCACGGCAAGCATATAGCCATTCATACTGCTGTTTGTTCCTAAGGAGATTGTTTCATAGGAATCATTGACAACACGAGCCTTTTTATGGAAGACGGTTACTTCGGGCTTTGCATCCAGAATATCATTTACCGCCGGAGATAACGTTTCAACAGAAGTATAGAGATATAACTCGTTATTCTTTAGCTTAACAGGTTCGTAGCCAAGGCGCTTTCTAACAGTGTTATATGAAGACAGCGGTACTGCAATTACGGATTCCTTACCATTATCCTCTAGCAACAGACGGCTTGTCTTGTCCGATATATGGTCCATGAGGTTTTTATCATTAACCTTTAATTCTGATGTGTAGGTAGTCAGGATGCTTTGTGATTTAATATAGGAAGGATCAATCTGTAAGCGTGGTATTGCATCCTGAAGAAGAAGGTCTCCATCGTTCTTTTTTGTACCATTCTGATAGTAACCATATTCCGCAACGATTGTATAATCATACGGAGTATTATTTTTAATAGATTTATTCATTGTGTTATTCAAGCTTAACCCGGTGGATAATGCACCAATACTTAATAGCAGCATAATACACACAATGCTCATTGAGATGAAGTTGGTATTGATGTTGGAATTAATCTGCCGCAGAATGAAGCAATTCAGATTTTTAAAATAAATACCCTTGCTTGATTTTACAACGGTAAGCAGGAAGCCAGCCAGAGATAGAAAGAATAGTACAGTACCGATGCTTCCAACGAGTATAATGATTCCAAGGGAATTAAATGCCATGATGCCATTATCAAGTGCCTGATGGTAAGCCCAGCCCAGACATGCAATGGATATTAGAAATAGCAGCAATGACATCCAGACCTTCTTGATTTTCAATTCATCATTTCTTCGGTCTGCATTCAGCAGGTCAATCAGCTTATAGCGGTTCAAGACCATAGTGTTGAATATCATCGTGATAAAGAAGATCATAGAGAAGGAGAATACGGTCATGATCGTTGCTGAAGGGGAGAAGACGAAGTGATAATCTAGTGGTACAGCAAACAAATTTGCCGTCACGGCAGTCAGCACCTGTGAGACGATCAATCCAAGAACCATTCCGGATAGGAGAGAGATGATACCGATGGTCAGAGTCTCATATACCAGAACTCTGGAAATTTTCCCTCTTGGCATTCCCAGCATTGTATAAAGTCCAAGCTCTTTTTTTCGTCTCCGAATCAGAAAGTTATTTGCATATAAAATTAAAAATGCAAGAACTACTGCTACAAAGATTGAAACCAGGCGCATGAGCAGCGTCAGCTGGTCTACAATCATAAGCTGCGACTCATTCAGCTTCATGACAGCCTGTTGAGACTGAAAGGAGTTAAACGTATAAAATAGGCATACGGAGAAGGTCAATGTCAGGAAGTAAACAAGGAAGTCCTTGAAGCTCTTCTTGACATTGCGCAAGGCCAGCTTAAAGTACATTGCTCGTGTCACCTCCCAGCAGGGTCACAACCTCCATGATCTGGTTGAAGAAATCCTTACGGGAGCTTTCACCACGGATAATCTCATTAAATATTTTACCATCCTTTATAAACAGGATACGGTGTGCATAGGATGCAGTGAAGGCATCATGTGTAACCATCATAATCGTTGCATTGTATTCAATATTCAAACGTTCCATGGAGTCCAGCAGCATGCGGCTTGACTTGGAATCCAGTGCGCCGGTTGGCTCATCCGCCAGAATCAGACTCGGATTTGTAATCAATGCTCTCGCTGATGCCACACGCTGTTTCTGACCGCCGGACATCTGATACGGATACTTCTGCAGTACATCTGTTATGTCCAGTTTTTTTGCGACACTTTCAATACGTTTTCCAATCTGTGACGGCTTTATCTTCTGAATCGTAAGAGCTAGTGCAATATTTTCATAGGCAGTCAAAGTATCCAGCAGGTTGAAATCCTGAAATATGAAGCCCAGCTCTTTCCGACGGAAGCTGCTCAAATCATTTTTCTTCAGCTTTGTAATATCCTTGCCATTGATATAAATGTGACCGCTGGTGACATTGTCAATGGTGGAAATGCAATTCAGCAGGGTTGTCTTACCGGAACCGCTGGGTCCCATAACACCGATGAATTCACCTTCATCTACAGAAAAGCTGATATTGTCAACAGCCTTTGTGATATTGCTTCGGTTTCCGTAATACTTTTCAATATTTTCTACAGTTAATATGGTTTTCATAAAATTCCTCCTCTGTTTGTTTTATCTTTCATACGTTCACTGATATTGGACAGCTTCAGCAGCAGGACGCTTACCAGAAACAGAATCAGCATACAGCTGTATATTCCTTCACTGAGAAAGGTTGGAAAGAGTAGATTGATGACAAGCAGAATCCCCATCATCACAATTCCGATTTCAAATGCATAGGCCCATATCCGTTTCATGGGATCACCTCCTGTATACCTGTATTGTACAGGAGCTGTGGTATATGCGCCATGGATAACGATTACATTATACTTACAAACTTGTAAGCTTCTTCGTAAGAAAAGCAGGGAGGATTCCCTGCTCAACAGCATCAACAACAATAAGAGCAATGCATACAGTCTTTTTATTTCAGAAGCATAAGCTTGGAAATCGGGAAATCAAGGATAATTGTCGTTCCCTGTCCCTGTACACTTTCCGCACGAATTCCCAGATACAGCTTATTACAAAGTGTTTTGCATAAATACAGGCCCATGCCAGTCGCTTTTTCATTCAATCTGCCATTGGTTCCCGTGAATCCCTTTTCAAAGATTCTGCCCAGCTCGCTGGAGGATATACCGCTTCCGTTGTCCTGAATATGAAGAGAAATCATATTATCAGTGGATGTGGTCCATATATGAATGGTTCCAACTTCCTTCGGCGTATATTTCAGGGCATTGGAAATAATCTGGTCGAGGATGAATTCCAGCCATTTGCTGTCACTGTAAACGGACAACTCCAGATCATCCAGCTGAATTTTTATTTTCTGATAAATAAAGCTCTTGGAATGCTTGCGAATGACCTTTGATACACATTCCTGCAGGGAAAGCTCCTTGATAATATAATCCTTTTCAGGATTCGTACTGCGCGCATAAAAGAGTGCCTGTTCCACAAAGCCCTCAACCTTTTCAATTTCCTCCTGCAGACTCAGTGTCACTTCACTGGGATTGTTGGAGATAATCAGCTTGCTGGCAGCAAGCGGTGTTTTGATTTCATGAACCCACATTTCAATATAATCCTTGTACTCATTCTGTGATATCCGATAGCGGTTCACATTATCTGCCATGGATTTATCCACAATGCGCAGGGTTTCATATAGAATTTTGCCGTCCATAAACAGCGGCTCATCAATGATTTCTGTCAACAGGTATTTCTGATCCAGGCCGTCCAATGTCTGTTCCAGGCGGTGATAATAGGTGGAACGCCGCAGATATTCAATGATCAGACAGGCAAGCACCATCCCCCATTGCAGCAGGGAGATGATGAGAATGACCTGTCCGTTAACCTGAATGGCATATAGAAACAGAATCGTGATAATACTTGTCAGAAAGGAAATCATAATCAGATACAGCTTTTCCCGAATAAATTCATTAGTCCTCATATATGATGTATCCCATACCGCGCTTTGTCTGAATCAGATCATCCAGCCGCAGATACTCCAGCTTTTTCCGCAGCCGGTTGATATTGACGGTCAGGGTATTGTCATCGACAAACAGATCACAGTCCCACATATGCTGCATCAGCTCGTTGCGGGAAACGATCTTGTTTTTATTTTGAAACAGACAATGCATGATCCGTAATTCGTTCTTGGTCAGATCAATGCTGTTTCCCTTCCAGGTTAATGTACTTTTCGATATATCCAGTGCAATATCATGAATGGTCAGTATATTGCTGCTGGCATGCTCATAGGTGCGCTGCAGCACCCGGGCGATGCGGGCAAGCAGAATCTGCAGATTGTAGGGCTTGGTCACAAAGTCATCAGCCCCCAGGTTCATACTGATCAGCTCATCCATATCGGAATCTCTGCTTGTCACAATAATAATAGGCATATCACTGCTTTTGCGCACCTCCCGACAGATAAAATGACCATCCACAACTGGAAGATTCAAATCCAGTAAAAGCAGATCCGGCTGCTCCTTATGAATGATATCCAGGGTATGCTCAAAATCATCCGGCCCCAGAGCTTCATAGCCGTTTTTACCAAGAAAATCACAAAGCTCGTTTCTAATTTTTTCGTTATCTTCAATAATCATAATACGATACATGATTGTTCACCTCTTCTGTATTCTTCTTATAGCTTACCATAAGCGAAAGAAAAAAGAAATCCGCTTGCTGCGAATTTCCTGTCAGGATACATGCTCCAGAACCTGCAGATTCACTTCCAGAATTTCATAGGACTGGGTTGAGAGATGATTGAGCAGCAGCTCCACTCTGGCCATTTCCTTGGTGCGGAACAGTGCCGGCAGCATATCATCCATCTGAATGCGCAGGGAGCTTCCTGCACCTGCCTGTGCATTGATACCGTGAAACCATCGGTTTGTTTTTTTACTGCGAATTGCGTACATGACGATGACCTCCTGTAGCTAGAGGATTGCCATTTTCTGTATGTTTATACACGGTGAGAGAAGGAATTGATTATTTTTCGAATAGCATCAATAGCAGAGGAACTGCATTCCTGTCCGGTGATATATTCACAAAGATACCGCCATTGCTGTATGGTAAATGCATCATTGTCAATTTCGTTAAGAAAAGCAAGACATTCTTTCAGATAGATTGGATTTCGTATATCGGATATATAATTCAAATTACAATGTAGCTGTATATATTCCAGCATTTCATCTGTTTTCAATCCAATTCCTCCCTCTGTGTTAAAATCTATACTATATGAGATGGATGCTTTTGCCCCGAAAACATCCATTTTTTTTATTTTATCAGGTAAAAATTAACCAAATGTGCAAGAAATGTATATATACATAAAAGTATGATATTATATACAAACCTACTCCACTAGTATGACATAATTTCCAAATTTTTACAATGATTTTTTAGAACCGTATCTTCGAATGCAGGACTTTACCTATGATCTTAAGTTGTCCTTCTTCGATTTCCTCCTGTGTGAAAACCCTTGGTTCTACTACCGGGTTTGTTGCCATTAAAATAACAGTATGCTCCTTTTTTAATATTTTCTTGATAGTTACTTCGCTGTGATTCAACAAAACAACTGCTATGTCTCCGTTTTCCACATCACTGCAGCTTTTTACATACACCAGGTCACCGTCATAAATACGGGAGCCAGTCATGGAATCTCCCTGTACACGAAGATAATAATCTCCCTGTGCGGCTTCTCTTGCGCTCACCTCTTCATATCCCAGCAGATTCTCATTCGCAAACAGATCGTAGCCGGCCTTCACATAGCCAAGAATCGGTTTAACATGTCCCTGCAGACATGCCGGTACATCAATTCCAAACAGCTCGGAAAGTCTGTCTAACCGGGCTTGTGGAACATTGCTGGATTCTCCGGACTCCCAGCGCTTCACAGTTGATTTTGATACACCGACAAAATCCCCGACACTTTCCAGACTGAGGCTGTCCCGATGCCGATAGTAGGTTAATAGCTCACTTAATTTCATGAAGATGTCCTCCCGTATATAGTATAACATAAAAATCCAAAATTTATATGAAAACGGTATTTATCAGCTGCCAATTTCTGGTAACGTTCCATTATTTGTTGAAAAACGGAACAAAATGCATATAATAGTTTTGTGAGGTGAGTCCTATGCAGAAAAAAGACCGTATTATTGTACACAGTGACATCAATCACTGCTATGCGCAGATTGAGGAAATGAAATATCCCGGGCTGCGGGATGTCCCGATGGCAGTCGGCGGAAACGAAGAAGAACGCCATGGAATTATCTTGGCAAAGAATGATAAGGCCAAGGCGTTTCACATTAAAACCGGGGAATCTCTGCGGGAAGCACTGGCAAAGTGTCCGCAGCTGCGTATTCTGAAGCCGGATTATGAGGAGTATATGTATTATACAGAAAGGGTTAAGGATATTTATCGCGAATATACGGATAAGGTGGAGTCCTTCGGATTGGATGAGGCCTGGATAGATTTGAGTGAATCAACCGCATTGTTTGGCAGCGGGATGAGCATTGCGAGAAAAATTCAGAACCGTGTTGAGCATGAGCTGGGAATGACGGTATCCATGGGCGTCAGCTATAATAAGATTTTTGCGAAGATCGGATCTGATATGGACAAACACAAAGGCCTGGTGGAGATTACAAGAGAAAATTATCGTGAGAGAATCTGGCCCCTGCCGGTACAGGATTTGTTTTACGTGGGAAGAGCGACGAAGCATAAGCTGGCACACTATTCCATTGAAACAATCGGACAGCTGGCACAGCTTCCTCAGGGATGGATGAAGGATCGCTTTGGAAAGGTGGGAGAGCTGATCTGGTGGTTTGCGAACGGAGAGGATGTATCCGAGGTTGCTCTATCCTCGCATCAGGAACAGGTGAAATCAGTGGGAAATGCTATTACTGCACCTAAGGATATCAAGAGCTTTGAGGATGCGAAAATCGTGTATTATGTACTTGCGGAATCCGTTGCCTCCCGTCTTCGGGAGCAGGGACTTCGAGGCAATGTGATTTCGGTTACGCTGCGAAGCACAGAGCTCACGTGGTTCAGCAGGCAGAGAAAGCTGGCGCAGGCAACCAATATCGCTGCTGAAATCATGCCGGTGGTACTGTCTTTACTGGAAGAAAACTATGATTTTTCCACACCGCTTCGCACGATAGGGGTAACGCTTGGCGGAATTGAAAAGGATAGCGGGATGACACAGCTGAATCTGTTTGTCAGTGAGGAGGAGCGGCACCGGCAGCGGATGCTGGAGGAAACAATGGATGCCATACGGGATCGCTTCGGGTTTTCCAAAATACAGCGCTGCTCTCTGCTGAAGGACAGACATCTGACGGATTTCAATCCCAAAGAGGATCATGTCGTGCATCCGGTCGGTTTCTTTTGAGGTAGCCTATGCAGAAGCTGCATGAGCCAAGACAGCGCTTATATAAGAAATATGTGGATGTGCTGACTGTTATGGGAAAGAATGAAGTATTAAAGCCGGTTGCAGTGCTTTGGGACAACGGAATAAAGTATGAAATTGACAGGGTGCTGCAAATTCGCAATAAAGCCTCCTCAGTAGGTGGCTGCGGTCTTTGCTATGAATGCGTGATTCAGGGACAGAAGCGGGATTTGTATTTTGAACGCACACGCTGGTTTTTGGAGAGTACAAAGCCATAGACCGTATGGAGAAAAAGAAGTGTGTGCATACTAACAGCGGAGGGATAACCATGATTTCCAATATAGCAAAAATAACCGTGTATGTAAAAAACAGTGCAGAAGCAAAAAAGTTTTGGACAGAGAATATGGGCTTTGTCATCCGTGAGGAACAGCTGATGGGACCCGGCATGACATGGCTGGAAACAGCACCGGATTATCATGCACAGACAACGATTGTCCTGTTTGAACGCTCCCGTATGGAAAAAGCCAATCCGCAGGTATCTACAGCACATCCGTCTGTTATGTTTACCTGTGCGGACATTGAAGAGGAGCATCGCCGTTTACTAAGCAACGGTGTCATTGTGGATGACATTCAGAAGTACCCCTACGGAAGGATGTTCAGCTTTTATGACCAGGATCACCAGGTGTATCTGCTAAGAGAAGCATAAGGGACAGGCGAGAGCCTGCCCTTTTTAAACAACACAGATCATGCGCTATACAAAACAGCTTCCTTACAACTCATGCACGCGTTCATAAGCAAAGCTAATCAGCACCGTGGATTCTGATTGCGGCTCAGCAGGAATATAACGACTGCCACCAGCAGAATACTGCCGATTCCCAAAATCGGAAACAGTACGATGCCGCCGATAATTGAAACACTGATGATGCTGACAGAAAGAATTACCGAGGATGTTCGCGGACTGGAACGGACACGTTTTGCCATGCTTTGACACCTCCTTCCTCTTTACTATATGATTTCCTTTGTTTTCCTGTCTGTATTCGTCGAACGTTTTGTAGAGCTTCTGCTTCGGAACGTGAAATATTGTGAAATAAACTGGTTATACTAACAAAAGCAGCGTATGAAGTTCATATGCTATAGAATGACGAGGATGGTGAAGATATGAAGTATCGTTTAAATACACAGGTTTCCGCAATTCTGGATACAGCAAGAGAGGAAGCCAGAGAGATGGGCAACAATTATGTCGGAAGCGAGCATCTATTGCTTGCGATATTAAAGGATACCGCAACACCGCTGTCACGGCTGTTATGTGCACAGGGTGTATATTATTTTCAGCTCAAGGAGGATTTAATGGTTCTTTTTGGACTGAAGGATCAGGATGTGGAGGAGCTGCAGATTACACAGGTCGTGGATGATATCCTGGAGCGCGGAATGTCACTGTCTTCCAGAAAACAAAATACAATGATGGATGTGGATTCCCTGACACTGGCACTGCTGCAGACAAACAGCTGTGTGGCAACGGAGATACTGCATCGCTATGATGTGGATGAAGAGGTGGTGTTGCTGCAGATGGAGCATGGCAGTATGAGCGAGCTGGATAAAATCAGTGAGCTTCGCAATCTGAATATGTGCGGAGCGAATCAGGATATCGTGGGAAGGGATGCGGAGCTGAATTTTATGATTTCCGTACTGTCGCGCAAGGATAAGGCAAATCCGCTGCTGATTGGTGAGCCCGGTGTCGGAAAGACCGCTCTGGTGGAAAAGCTGGCCGGTATGATTCAGCAGAATCTGGTTCCTTCGCTGAAGGATGCCTGTATTTATGAGCTGCATTTGAATTCACTTGTGGCAGGCACCAAGTACCGCGGTGATTTTGAGGAAAAGCTGCAGAATATCATCCGTCTGCTGGAGAAGTATCCCAATGTTATTTTATTTATTGATGAAATCCATCTGATGATCGGTGCCGGAAAATCCGAGGGTTCAATTGATGTTTCCAGTGTGCTGAAGCCGTATCTGGCAAGAGGTGTTATCAAATGTATCGGGGCAACCACCATCGAGGAATATGAAATGTATATTGAAAAGGATCGTGCGCTGGAGCGCCGCTTTCAGATCATTACCATACGGGAGCCGGATGTTGAGGACACCATTAAGATGCTAAAGGCAAAGAAGAAGGAATACGAGGATTTTCATAATGTAAAGATTCAGGAGAAGGTTCTGGAACAAATCGTGAAATACTGTGCATATTACATGCCGCAGAGGAAGTTTCCGGATAAGGCGATCGATGTGCTGGATCTGGCCTGTGTCGGTGCTAAACGGCAGAGTGAGCGCAGTGTCAGTGAGGACATGGTACGGGATGTCATAGAAAAGCTGACGGATATTCCGCTGGCTTCCCGTAACCGTCTGCAGGAGCTGAAAAAGCATCTGGAAACGACCATGGTTGCGCAAAAGGAGGTTATCCGCAAGCTGATGGGGCAGTTGGAGTGGATCGAACAGGGAATCATCAGTGAACGGCCCCTTGGTGTATGGCTCTTTCTGGGGAATCAGGGCGTTGGAAAAAAGACGCTGATTCATCAGTTTAACCGCCTGTATTTCAATCAGGAGGATATGGTGGAGCTGGATATGGCGGCATTGGAGCACAATCTGGATCATAACCTGTCCAAGCTGCGCAGAAATCCCTATACCATAGTGAATGTAACCAACCTGCATATGGCAAATGAAGCAATGCTGCAGTTTTTAAAGCAGGGCATTGAACGCGGTTATCTGGAGCGTGACATACAGAAAATTGATCTGCGCCACAGTATAATGATTATGAGCGGGGATTTTCCTTGTTCCAGTGTGAGTGCGCTGAAGTTTCAGGAAACCAGTGATCCGCTGCTGCAGGTGAAGCGCAGTCTTGGCGCTTCCTTTACGGCACTGTTTGATGAGGTATTTGTATTCCATGATCTGGAACAGAAAGATAAGGTTACTGTCATGAAAAATATACTGAAAAAATGGGAAAAGACGATGGAGGAAACTGCGATTCTGGAGGCAATCGAATCCAGCAGTACGCTGGATGAGGCCGCAAAAAAGCTAAAGAAAAAAATCGTAAAGGCCTGATGCCGTGCAAGGTTTCAAAACGGAAAAGCCTCTGTAGTCCTATAGAGGCACCCTTTGATACAGCAGCTTTTCCTATATAGCTTCTGCTTCTTTTCGGAAGCTGGAAGAGGAACAGAGGATTTTTATGTCTTTCATAGATGCCGTGCGGTTTTTTGAAAGCTGCAGGGCATAATAGAAATTGTTATGCTCTTTTTCATTTTTCGTTCAATTAAAACACAAGCATCATGACTAAAAAGGCGACAGACATCTGCTGTTATTAAGGCAGCTGTACAGTCGTCTTTTGCTGTATCTCATCTTATATTGTCTCCCTATTCATGATCATATCCAGTATTTCATATCACTTTTTTCACAGGTTCACCTGCTTCGGTTACGGCATTTGCCTGTCGATTTACGAATTATCAGCTCCGGCTCATATTCCAGCCGCAGGATATATTTATGTCCCCTGCTGCGGGTGTCCTTGTTATTTTTCTTATAGATCATGTCAACGGCTTCCTTCCCTTTGAGGATGGAGGCATGTTCAACGCTTGTTAGAGAAATATTCGGCATAGAGGAAAGATGGATGTTATCAAAGCCTGCGACAGAGTAATCCTGCGGTATCCGATATCCCTGCTGCGTGAGAGCGGCCATGACACCAAAGGCAGTCATATCATTGTTTCCTACAAAGGCAGTTGACGGTGTATGCTCCTTTAATGCTTCCAGAGCCAGATCAAAGCCGGCCATATACTCGGAGGATTCCGATGGATATTGCCTGTAGGTGGCAATGGAAGGCGTTTTTACAAGAATATTATCCTGGCTTTGTCCATGCTCCTCAAATGCTGCTTTTAATCCTTCCAGACGATGTAGCCTGGATATTTCCTTTGCTTTGATGGGGGTGGAGACAAAGGTGATGTGCGTATGCCCGAGTCCCACCAGATATTCTCCCATAAGATATCCGGTTTTTCTGCCATCCAGCTCAACGGAATCAAAGGTACAGCCTTCCGGCTTGTCACCGATGGATACAACGGGGATCTGCTTTGCCAGTGCATTGGCTTTGGTAATTCGCGTTGGAGGATACAGACAGATGGCTCCCGCCAGCTGCAGTCCTGCGAGCATATCAAAATAAAACTCTTCCTGTGCAGCATCCCGCATGGTCGTTACCGTGAAAACCGAATAGCCATACTCACCTGCCTGCTCCGTAATGGAATGCACCAGTGTGGCGTAATAGCCGTTTGATAACAGCGGAGTCAGAACAACGATGGTTTTATCCATCTTACTGGAGGCGTTCAGCTGTTTTTTTACCGGCTTTTGATATCCCAGCTTTTTTGCGGCAGAAAGCACCAGCTCTCTGGTTTCATCAGAAAAGGATACATTCTGTTTGTTGCTGAGTATCATGGAAACACTGGATTGCGAAACACCTGTATATTCTGCAATATCGCGTGTTGTTACCTTATTTCTTTTTCCCATGGGACATCTCCTTTAAAAATTATGATTTATTTTGATTAACAGCAGATTAGTAATCAGATTATCAAATGATTACTAATATTATATATTTGATTAACAGGAAAAGCAAGCAGTCATGCACAGGAATTCGACCAGGGGGACCAGTTACAGAGGGAGAAGAAAGAGGAGGGTGTTAATCAAAGCGCTGTGATTGATAAAAAAGCTGTAGAAAGCCTTTGTTTAAAGGGATACAGGGGTTTGACAGTCTGTGTTTTATGGAGTAAATTTAAGGTGGTTAAGGAAGTCTGAAAAGGCTTACAGGAGGTTGGTGGAATGTATGATGTAGCAATTATCGGAGCAGGAATTGCCGGCTGTTCTCTTGCATATGAGCTTGGGAAATATCAGATCAAGGCGGTACTGATCGAAAAGGAGAATGATGTATCGGTAGGGACGACAAAGGCGAACAGCGCCATCATTCACGGCGGCTATGATCCGCTGCCGGGTTCGAAGATGGCGAAATACAATGTCGCAGGAAATGCATATATCAAGGAGCTGTGCGGAAAGCTTGATATTCCATACAAACAGATTGGTGCACTGATTATGGCATTTTCCGAAGCGGATGAAAGAACGCTTGAAGAGCTGAAAAACCGTGGCATCCAGAACGGTGTAAAGGACATGGAAATCTGGGATAAGGAGCGTTTGCATAGGGAAGAACCTCATGTATCTCAGGAGGCGAGAGCTGCACTGTATTCACCAAATGTCGGAATCGTCAGTCCATGGGAGCTGGCACTGGCACTGGCAGAGGTTGCGGTAGAAAACGGTGTTGAGGTAAAGCTGAACACGGAAGTAAAAAATATAGAGAAAACGGATACAGGGTATTCCGTTGAAACCAATCAGGGTGTTATTGATGCGGTTTGCGTATGCAATGCGGCAGGTGTGTTTGCGGATGAGGTTAATGAAATGGTGAATGACGCCACCTTTAAGATAGAGCCGAATAAGGGAGAATACTATCTGCTGGACAAGAGTCAGGGAAATCTTGTCAGCCATGTCATCTTCCAGTGTCCAAATGAAAACGGAAAGGGTGTTCTGGTTGCCCCGACAGTGCATGGTAATCTGATTGTCGGACCGGATTCACAGCCAACCTCCAGGGAGGATGTATCCACAACCGCGGAGGGCTTAAGCTATGTGCGTAATACCGCATTGAAGTCCATTCCGGATATCAATTTTCGTGAATCCATTCGTAACTTTGCAGGTGTTCGTGCAAGAACGAAGGAGGACGATTTCTTTGTATATGAAGATCCCGAAAACCGTCTGTTCTACAATATCGCAGGGATGGCATCTCCGGGTTTATCATCTGCCCCTGTCATTGCGCTGGACGTTATTGAAATGATGAGGGAATCCGGTCTGCCTCTGACAAAAAAGGAAGCATGCATGGATACGAGAAGTGTTGTGCGGTTCCGTGAAATGAATCATGAGGAGCGCACGGCGCTGATCAAGGAGCATCCTGAGTATGGGAAAATCATCTGCCGCTGTGAAACAGTGACAGAGGGAGAAATCATTGATGCCGTGCATCGTCCGATTCCGGCTGTATCCATTGATGCTGTAAAACGCCGCTGCAATGCGGGGATGGGACGCTGTCAGGGTGGCTTCTGCGGCCCTCGTGTTCAGGAAATTATCGCAAGAGAGCTGAAAAAGAATTTGAAGGATGTACCGCTGGATCGGGAAGGTATGATTCTGATTACAGGGGAAACAAAAGCAGCTGGAGGTGAACAGGAATGAAATATGATGTTATCGTTGTCGGCGGAGGGCCGGCAGGTCTGGCATCTGCGCTGGAAGCCTGGAAGCAGGGGGCAAAGCATATTCTGATACTGGAGCGTGATCAGGAGCTGGGCGGTATATTGAATCAGTGTATTCACAACGGGTTTGGTCTGCACCACTTCAAAGAAGAGCTGACCGGGCCGGAATATGCAGGAAAATTTATCGAAATGCTGAAGGATACCAATGTCGAGGTGCTGCTGGATACCATGGTGCTGGATATTGATGAGGAAAACCGCTGCATTCATGCTATGAATAAAAAGCAGGGCTATATGCAGCTGGAGGGAAAGGCAATCGTGCTGAATATGGGATGCCGCGAGCGTACCAGGGGAGCCATTGCGATTCCCGGAGATCGCCCAGCCGGTGTCTTTACTGCGGGAGCAGCACAGCGTTATGTAAATATTGAAGGGTATATGGTTGGTAAACGGGTATTGATTCTCGGTTCCGGTGATATCGGTTTGATCATGGCGCGCCGTATGAGTCTGGAGGGTGCAAAGGTGGTCGGCTGTGTGGAGCTGTGTCCGTATTCCAACGGTTTGAACAGAAATATAGTGCAGTGTCTGAACGATTATGATATCCCGCTGTATCTCTCTCATACCATTACAGATATTCAGGGAGATAAACGCGTGGAGCGTGTCATTGTTCAGGAGGTTGATGAAAAGCGGCAGCCGATTCCCGGAACAGAAATCACCTTCGATGTGGATACTGTCCTGTTATCAGTCGGTCTGATTCCGGAAAATGAGCTATCCAGAGCTGCCGGACTGCAGATGGATCCGAGAACAAACGGTCCTGTGGTCTATGAGAATATGGAAACCAGTGCAAAGGGTATTTTCGCAAGCGGAAATGTTGTGCATGTGCATGATCTTGTGGACTTTGTGACAGCGGAGAGTGAGCGTGCCGGAAGAAGTGCCGCAATCTATGCGATGCAGGGAAATCCGAAAGCCGGAAGATGTATTGAAGTGAAGAACGGGAACGCGGTGAATTACACAGTGCCGCAGAAAATCCGTATGAATAACGTGGATAAGTTTGTGGAAGTGATGTTCCGGGTGAATAATGTATATAAGGATATGGAAATCTGTGTCATGAGCGGGGATCAGAAGCTGGCAGGATTCAAACGCGAGCATATGGCTCCGGGTGAAATGGAAAAAATTGTTATACCGAAAATGCTGCTGGAGAAGGCAGGCGATGAAGTGATCATCCGTGTGGAAAAGGCAGGTGCATAGGATATGAAAAATTTAATATGTATCGTATGTCCGAAGGGCTGTCATCTGAGTGTTGATGATGAAAACGGATATACTGTTACCGGCAACAGCTGTCCAAGAGGGGCGGAGTATGGGAAAACAGAGCTGATTGATCCCAGACGCATTATCACATCAACAGTGCGTATTACTGCAAAAACGGCAAGACGAGTTCCGGTGAAAACCGAGCAGAGCATCCCGAAGGGCAGGATTATGGATGTCATGAAGGCACTGGAAAGCATCGATGTCAAGGCACCGGTATCTGCGGGAGATGTTGTCTTAAAGGATGTCGCAGGTCTCGGTGTAAATATTGTTGCGACAAAATCGGTGGAGCAATAAATAAAGCAAAGTATAGGATACAAAACAGACACATAGCTGTTTCAGCGGATGTGGAAAGACGGTCGGCGGTTACCCGTATTGGAATAGCTTGAACCGTTATAAATGAGAAGATCAGAGTCTATTGCAGCGAACAATAGAAGCAGATCTTCTTTTTTTCATATTTATAGATTAGAAACAGGCGGGATTTACAAGGAGCCGCATGACTTTGGTCCCCTTACATGAAAGGAAGTGCAGGTTTTCTATACCCGATATTCTTTGTATAATGAAACCCAGTGGAAGCGTATAATTCAAACATAAAATAATGCCAGTGCCCCAAGGATATGGAAGCGCAATACGATGCATAATGTGGGGTAGGCATCATAATTTATATCTTGTATTTACTTTCCCTCCTATGATGGAAACACTGAACAAAGGATAGTATAAAATCTATTCGCTGCCTTCTGCAGCATATACAGAGACCCTTGTTTTCTGGTATAATGAAGCTGCAAAGAAAAAGAAAGCGTGGTGGTTATGAATGAGTCCCAAGCCCGAGGGTATACAGATACTAGATACAGGGGATGATCACTTGCCGCCATCGTGCAGATGATAATTCTCCCATTTTAGAAAAGGAGAATAGAATGAAACGAACGATAACAGAAGAAAACCTGCTGGATCTGCTGCTGCATGGAACAGCACAGGATCTGCAGGATACGATTGATACCATACACCCGGCGGATATTCTCGATCTGCTGCACAAGCATAAGGAGCATGCACAAAGTGTATTAAACCGTCTGCCGGATGATATTCTTGCGGATATCGTCGAGGAAGAGGACGATGAAGACAAGTATGAGCTGTTAAAGCGCTTCTCTGACAGCAAGCAGCGTCATATACTGGATGAAATGAGCAGTGATGAAATCACCGATTTGATGGGAGAGCTGGAGGAAGACGAGCAGGCTGACATTCTGAAGAAGATGGATTCTGAGGATCAGGAGGATGTCCGTAAGCTGATGAGCTTTGATGCTGAAAGTGCCGGTGGTATCATGACAACCGAATTTATTCGTATATACGCAAAGAATACTGTAAAGGATACCCTGCAGTTTTTACAGAAGAATACCGATGAAGAAACGACCTATTATTTATATGTCGTCGATAGGGAGGATGTGTTAAAAGGAGTTGTGTCACTGCGCGATATCGTAACATCATCGTTTGATACACCAATCATGGATATCGTGAATCCCAATGTAAAGACGGTGTTGTACAGTGATGACCAGGAGGAGGTTGCCCATCGCTTTGAAAAATACGGCTTTATTCTGATGCCGGTTGTAGATGAGCAGCAGCATATGCTGGGAGTCATTGAGTTTGACGATATCATTGATGTTATTCAGGAAGAGAATACCGAGGATATCCATCATCTGGGTGGTGTCAATAAGGAGGAACGGGTGGACTCCAGTGTAAGGGAATCCTTTTCCAGCCGCATTCCATGGCTGATTGTAAATCTTTTTACTGCAGTTCTTGCGGCAGCCGTTGTCAATATGTTTGAGGCGACGATTGCACAGGCGGTTGCACTTGCGACGGTCATGCCGATTGTAACTGGAATGGGTGGCAATGCGGGAACACAGACATTAACCATTGTTGTACGCGGTCTTTCCCTCGGTGAGCTGACAAAGGAAAATGCCGTCGTGATTCTGCTGAAGGAGATTGGTGTCGGTATATTAAGCGGTATCGTCATAGGTATTGTCGTGGCATTCGGGGCAATGCTGATGGAAAGCAATCCGATCTTCGGACTTGTCACCGGGGCAGCTATGTTTCTGAATATGATTCTGGCAAATCTGGCAGGATACTTTATACCGGTCATACTGGAAAAGCTGCATGTGGATCCTGCTCTTGCCAGTGGTGTGTTTGTTACTACAGTTACGGATGTCATGGGATTTTTCATGTTTCTGGGACTGGCCACATTAGTGCTTCCGTATATAATATAGCGAATGATGCACAATATGAGTAGATAATTGGAAAGGAGTTTTAGAATGAAGGCGTTGATTACAGGTGCCAGCAGCGGAATCGGGCGTGATATGGCAAGGGTTCTGGCTGCTATGGATATTGATTTGATTCTGGTCGCAAGGAGAGGGGATCGGCTTCGTGAATTAAAGAGGGAGCTTGCCGTTTCCGTTGATATCGTCATACTGGATGTTTCTGTGAAGGAAAACTGTCTTGCACTGTATCAGCGTTTCCGTAATGATTCTGTCGATATACTGATCAATAATGCAGGCTTCGGTGATTTTGGTGAATTTACACTGACGGATTTGGATAAGGAGCTGAATATGATCTCTACCAATATTCAGGCAGTGCATATTCTTAGTAAACTGTTTCTGCGGGATTTTGTTAAAAAGGACCGTGGTTATATCCTGAATGTCGCATCCAGCGCGGCATTTCTGCCGGGACCTTTGATGGCTACCTATTATGCGACAAAAGCATATGTTGAGCGTCTGACACTGGCTATGCATAAGGAGCTTCAGAAAAGAAACAGCCATGCTTCTGTCAGTGTTCTCTGTCCGGGACCTGTACAGACTGAGTTTGACCGTGTCGCAAATGTCAGGTTTATGATGAAGGGAAAGACAAGCATGGATGTCGCCAGCTATGCAATCCGCGGCATGTTTAAGGAGAAGGCAGTCATGATACCGGGAATTCTGATGAAGGGAAGCTATCTGCTGTGCAAATGTCTTCCGCTGTCTGTGCAGATGGAGGCATCCTATCATATACAGCATCGGAAAAACAGGTAGACGAATGCTTGCATTTCCAAGTAAATCTTATAATTTAGAAAAACAGGAATCATTGAGGACTCCTGTTTTTAGTAAGGGTTATCGCTTTTTAATGGATGTTGTTTTATTATCCTTGTTTGTATCCAGCGAAGATGTACAATGCGGACAGCGAACTGCCTCAGCAGAAATCTCGCTTTTGCAATACGGACACACCTTTGTAGCTGCTGCAGCATCTTCCATATCCTGCGGCTTCTTGACCTTTCTTGAGAGTGAATTCATCATCTTCACCATCATGAAGATAATAAACGCCATGATGATGAAGTTGATCACCTCGGTGAGAAAGGTTCCGTAATTCAGTGTCGCAGCCTTGGCAGCTACTGCATCCTGCAATGTATTATAATGATTCCCGTCCAGTGCAATAAACCAGTTGGTAAAATCGATACCACCGGTACATAATGTAATAACCGGCATAATAACATCATTGACCAGAGATGCTATGATTTTTTGAAATGCACCGCCGATAATAACACCGACCGCCAGATCAAGCACATTTCCCCGCATAATAAATTCTTTAAACTCATTGATAATATGTTTCATATACACTCCTGCACAGTTTCCATAGCAACTGTCTTTTTCTATTTTCTATGCTTTTAAATGGATGTTGTTTTCCTGCATATATGCTTCGATTTCGTCCGGATCCTTGATAATGGAGGAAGAAAGATTTATACAGCCATCCTCAGTAACCAGTACATTGTCCTCGATGCGGATGCCGATTCCTTCATCCTCCAGATATAAGCCTGGTTCAATCGTAAACACATTGCCGGGACGCAGCTTATAGCCGCTCAAAGACACATCATGTGTTTCCAGCCCCAGCATATGAGATACTCCGTGCCAGTAATAATCCTCCACCCGTTTACCGCGTTTCAACAAGCCAAGCGGCTTCAGTCTTTCTTCATAAAAGTGAATCAGCTCCTGATTCAGCTCCTTCAGTGTAATGCCCGGATGTACGAGTGACATAATGGTCTGATTGGCTTCAAGAACAATATTGTAGATTTCTTTCTGTCGCTTTGTAAAGGAACCGCTTGCCGGAAAGGTTCTTGTGATATCGGCATTCATATAATGACAGCTTGCACCCAGATCACACAGCAGCAGGCTGTTCTTTTTTATTTTCTGATTGTTTTCATCATAATGCAGCACGGTGGCATTTCTTCCACTGGCGATAATGGATGGAAAGGAATGTGAGCAGCCGTTTGTTTTTAATACAAAATCAAACCATGCCTCCACCTGGTTTTCCATCATACCGCTGCATACATGATCCATCATGGCTAGAATTCCCTGCCGTGTTACTTCAATCGCCTGCTTCAAATCATCAATTTCTGCATCTTCCTTAATTAAACGCAGACTGCTTATTCTGGAGGCTGCATTATGCAGGGTTACATAGGGATACTGCCGCAGCAGCTCTCTTGTGAAACGATGCGCTTCACTGTCCGCCTGATAGGCTTCCTGCCGTGTGAAATCCGCATAGATATCAACACAGGATTCATGGTCGAAGAACCGTGATATCTGTAGACCGAGCATATCCATTGCTTCCTCAAGCCAGAAGATTTCTTCAATCTCACTGATATCGGCGGCTTCCTCCGGCAAAAGCTTTCCACCGACCCATTTTGCCTGTTCCTCATCATAATGCTCCAGAAACAGCTGTTCCTTTATTTTGCCCTGTGTGCGGATAATTGCCAGAATCATGTTCTCCTTATCCAGACCGCTCAGGTAATAGAAGCTTCTGTCCACACTGAACGGATACTTTTCATCGCCTACCTTATATGGGGCTTTGCCGCTGAAGAACAATGCAATGGAGTTTTCCGGTAACAGAGTAGCCAGTGCATGCCGTCGTTGCTTATACATGTTATCAATCCTCTTTTCTACTATGTATTGTACCACGAAAATACAGTTCCAGTAAAACGTATGGTTACATGCTGTCTATGACAGCAGAAAGCTTATACATTTGTACAGAGGAGCTGAGTGCTATCCTTTACAGCGAATAAAAAGATGTGAAAAAAAAGCTTATTTATCAGCGTTTTATAGGTTTAATGAAAAAAAATAATGAATTTATGTACACAAATGAACAGTAAAAAGTCATGCTAAGGAGTCTCAGTTTTGTGAAAACCCAGTATTTATCATTGTTTTTTAACATTGTGAAATTTCTGTCATTATATCAATATTTCAATACAGAACAATTGCTTAAGATAAATTGTTACAATACTGAACTTATACATATGTTCAGTATTTATGCATTGACCTCAATAAAGCGCTGTGGTAATCTTAAGACAGATAAAGGAACCGCTTACAGAAAGGAGGCGCAGGAATGAAAAAAATAGTCGATGATAACAGGCTGATATATAAATGCTGTTATCTCTATTACATGGACGGACTCGGACAAAAGGAGATTTGTGATCAGTTGGGGATTTCACGGGCAACAGTATCCAGACTGCTCAAGGCGGGGAAGGAAAACGGTGTGGTAAGAATCGAATTGGATAATCCCGACAGCATTCTATATGGAGAACTGGAACGGAAAATTGAACAGCAGCTGGGCTTGAAGGAAGTCCTCATTGTGGATGAAATGGAGCTGGAAAGTAAAGCGGATCACATGCAGCGGGTATATGAGGAAGCACTTGCCTATCTGGCACGCATCTTCCACAACAAGGATTACATCGGGGTGTCGATGGGAAAAACGCTGTATCATCTGGCAAATGGAAAAATCAATGTGGAGGAGGTTGATTGTACCTTTGTTCCCGTTGTCGGTGGTGTCGGTACACAGCTGCAATCGGATGAGGGATATCATTCCAACGAAATAGCAAATGCGTTCGCAAAGAAGTTTCATGGCAGTGCCGTTCAGTTCTTCGCTCCGGCAATGTTCAATGACACACAGATCATGGAAGGATTCTTGAAGGAACGTCCTGTGCAGGAGGTGACGGCTCTTTTTAAAAAACTGAAAACCGTTATCATGGGTATCGGCTCCTGCAGCTTGAAAGATTCCACTCTGGTCAAATGCGGGTATATCAGTAAAGCTGACTATGAGCAATTTAAACAGCACGGGGCTGTCGGAGATGTTCTACTGAAATTTCTGGATAAAAACGGAAACAGTGAACCCTTCCATGAATTCAATGACCGGGTCATGGGGTTATCCGATGAGGGACTTATGAATATTGAAAACCGTATCGGAATTGCGGTTGGAGAAGAAAAAAGTAAAGCGATTCTCGGCGTGATCCGCGCGAAGAAAATCAATATTCTAATTACCGATATCAGCTGTGTAAAAGAGCTACTTTCCCTTATGGAAGAGGAGGAATCGTCATGTCAAACGATCTGATGCTGATCTTTCTGATTGCCATATCCCTGTTTGTTATGCAGGCAGTGGGCGGTGTATTTCAGATCAAAAACTACAAAGCTGCCATACGGCGGGTTCATAAAAAAGGAAATGTGGGAATCGGACAGAAAAAAGGACGGTTCTTCAACGGCAACATCGTGATGATCGCCTGTGATAATAATCATATCATCACAGCATGTGAGGTCATGGATGGCAAAACCTTTCTGGCAAAGTTTCACCCGGTGAATACCTTGCTTGGAAAAACGATCAACGGGGTATCAATCGATAAGTTTCTGGAACAGTTTCGCTCCATGGATCCGAAAAAACAGAAACAGTATCGAGGATATATACAGGCATTGGAAGCGCTGGAGCTACGCTTTCAAAATGCAGCAGGCGCACAGGAGATGGACACGGCCGAACATCTGTCATGTGCCGTCATGGATTGATACAAGGAGGAAGTGACGTATGGACTTTATATCTGATTTTGCACAAGGATTCATGGCGCTGTTTCAGGCAGGAGGAGAAACCTTCGTAGGTTGGGTTACCGGAATTATTCCCATGGTAATCTGTCTGATGACAGCCATAAACTCCATCATTAAGCTGATAGGAGAAAAACGAGTTGAAAATTTCACAAAAAAACTGACGAGATTCACAATTGCGCGTTACACACTGGTACCGGTGCTGGCAGTACTATTTCTGGGAAATCCGATGTGTTATACCTTCGGACGTTTCGTGGAAGAAAAGTACAAGCCTGCTTATTATGATTCCTGTGTAAGCTTTCTACATCCTGTAACCGGCTTGTTCCCGCATGCGAACCCGGGTGAACTGTTTGTATATATGGGAATCGCAGCAGGTATTACCAAACTGAATCTGCCATTAGGGGATTTGGCAGTTCGCTACTTTATCGTCGGTGTGATTGTCATTCTGATCAGAGGGGTACTGACAGAAAAAATCTATTTCAGACTTACTTCTAAATTTACAAAAGAGAAAGAGAATGCGGAGGAATAGGCTATGTACAGAAAGGTAAAAATCACAAAAGGAAGCAGCGGCTGGGGCGGACCACTGGTGCTGGAACCAAATGAAACCTGTAATAAGGTCTTATGTGTGACCGGTGGCGGTATTCATCCTGTGGCAGCTAAGATTGCGGAAATGACAGGAGCCGAAACAGTCGACGGCTTTAAGACAACCGTTCCGGATGAACAGGTACTGGTTGCTGTAGTGGATTGCGGGGGAACAGCACGCTGTGGCGTATATCCGAAAAAACGGATCAACACTGTCAACCTTGTACCGGTTGGGGCAGTGGGACCTTTGGCACAGTATATTACAGAGGATATTTATGTCTCGGACGTAAAGGAAGATACTATTGCATTTACGGATGAAGAAGTAAAGGTTGAAAAAGCAGTGGAAGAAACGAAAGAACCGGGAGCACCGAAAACGAAGGCACAGGCGAGAAAAGAGCTGGCTGAAGCAAATCAGGGGAAAAAGCCGGGGATCATTACCCGCATCGGTATCGGTGTGGGACAGGTGGTAAACAAATTCTTTGCCGCCGGACGTGAATCCATCGAAATGGTTATCAAAAACGTATTGCCGTTTATGGCATTTACATCCACGATACTTGGTATCATTCAGGTAAGCGGCCTGGGGAATATCATCGCAAATACGATTTCTCCATTATGCTCCACCATGCCGGGAATGATTGTGATCTCCCTGATCTGCGGTCTGCCATTCCTGTCACCGATTTTAGGACCGGGAGCGGTTATCGCTCAGGTGGTCGGAACCCTGCTTGGTGCGGAAATCGGTTTGGGAAATATACCTGCGCAGTATGCATTGCCGGCATTATTTGCTATCAATGCACAGGTTGGCGGCGATTTTGTACCGGTAGGCTTGTCCCTTGGTGAAGCGGAACCGGAAACGATTGAATTCGGTGTGCCGGCAGTCTTATATTCCCGTGTTATCACCGGACCTCTGGCTGTTATTATCGCATTCGTATTCAGCATTGGCATGTATTAAAAGGAGGCGTTATGAAATATAAGGCAACGATTACCGGACTAGGGGAATGTGCACTGGATTTTCTGGATGAATGCTGTAATTTCATTATCATCTTTAATGAGGATGCACCGCCGGAGCTGGCAGATATCTCAGTTTTGCATACGAAAAGTGAAGTTAAGGAGGATCCAAAAAAAGGGGATACCGTTCGGATCTGCGGTGTGGAATATACAATCGCCGATGTTGGCTGGGAGGCTTTAAATACCTTAAAGGAGCTTGGCCACTGTACGCTGTCCTTCAAGGGTCTGGATACAGTGGAACGCCCGGGTATTATTGAACTGATTGGAGAGCCGATCAAGGCAGAACAGCTGCTTGTCGGTGGAACAATAGAGATTGAATGATGAAATTGTAAAGGATTCGATGGATTGAATAAAGCAGAAGAACAGGAATTACGCAATCAATTTTTAAGGATAGAAGTAAGAAAATAACAGGATCTAATAGATAGATGAGAAAAAAGGAGGAAAACTGTTATGTTAAACATGAACAAAAAACTGGAACAAAGAGAAAAGGAAGGGAAAATTATCAAATGCGGTATCGTTGGTGCCGGTCAGATGGGCCGCGGTATGGTTACACAGATGGTGCTGATGAAGGGAATCACACCGGCTGTCGTATCTGATATCGACTTGGAGCTTGCTGTTCACGCATTCAAATATGCAGGGGTAAAGGATGCGGATATCGTTCGTACCAATGAGGTTGCGGAAGCTGATAAGGCAATGGATGAAGGGAAATATGTCGCAACTACAAATTCCAATCTGATTTCCCAGTGCCGCCCGGTAGAGGTCGCAATTGATGCGACAGGAGTTCCTGATGTAGGGGCAAAGGTCGCAACTGATGCAATTAACAATAAAAAGCATGTCGTCATGCTGAACGTGGAAACGGATGTAGTCATCGGACCTCTGCTTGATAAAATGGCAAAGGACAACGGCGTTATTTATACCGGAAGTGCAGGAGATGAACCTGGTGCTGTAATGGAGCTGTATGATTTTGCGACGGCAATGGGTCTGGAAGTTAAGGTTATGGGAAAAGGAAAGAATAACCGTATTGATAAAAACTGTAATCCGGATACGGTTCTGGAAGAGGCTACAAGAAGAAAGATGTCACCAAAGATGCTGTGCGCCTTTAAGGATGGTACAAAAACAATGGTGGAAATGACAGCGATGTCAAATGCGACCGGTCTGGTTCCGGATGTAATTGGCGGGCATGGTATTGCCAGTGATGTAAAGAGCCTGAATGAAACCTATAAACTGAAAGAGGATGGCGGTATTCTGAAGCAGCATGGTGTTGTGGAATATGTGAACGGAATTGCACCTGGTGTTTTTGTAACAGTTGCGACGGATAATGAAGAAATCGCATACCAGATGCAATATCATTCCATGGGACCTGGACCATTATGGACACTGTATCGTCCATACCACCTGTGCAATCTGGAAACTCCGTTAACAGCTGCCAAGGTTGTTATTGACGGGGAGCCTACCATCGTTCCGAAAAACGGTCTGGTTTCCGAATGTATTACTGTTGCGAAAATTGATCTGAAGGCGGGACAGACAATTGATGGTATCGGCGGGTATACCACCTATGGTTCCATCTGCAAGCATGAAGAGGCAAAGGAAAAAGGCTATGTGCCCTATGGTCTGGTCAATCATAAGGCAGTCATGAAGCGTGATGTAAAGAAGGGTGAACTGATCACATATGACGATATCGAGCTTGACACAACAACACTGATCTATAAGCTGCGTCAGGAACAGGATAAAATTTTCGGATAATTGTAGTATCTCACTGCTGATTTCTGCCTGACATACAAAGCTCTTATTTTGCAGGCGATTTATAACAACACATCCTCATGTACGGAATGTTTGTGAGTATCAATATAAGATTGTAGCTAAGCGGTAGTTCTGCTGTTTCTACAATCTTTTTTTGTTTACTGGTAGGCTTCCTGCATACCAAGGGGATAGAAACCGGTAGTTATTTTCAAGAAGGAAAAGGCTCTCAGACAGTTGTGGAAGCAAGTAAGATCAGGTCCTATCCTACCGGTCATGGACATCTGTTTTTTCTTGGAAGTCTGCTAGGGACAGCCCTTATTATCGCACTTGTTCAGATAAGAACATTGACGTCAATACATGATTGTGATACTCTTTTATTACGAAAGAAAACGTTTACAGAAAAGAGGAGCCTATGTGAAGAAAATCGTTGATGATGCCCGTCTGATTTATAAGTGCTGCTATCTGTATTATGTAGATGGCATGGGGCAAAGGGAGATTTGTGATGCAGTAGGAATTTCCCGTGCGACTGTTTCCCGCCTGTTGCGTGCCGGGAAGGAAACAGGTGTTGTGAAAATCGAACTGGAAAATCCGGATAGTGTTTTATACGGAGAGCTGGAGCGTAAAGTGGAGCAGCTGCTGGGACTGAAGGAAGTGCTTATCGTAGATGAGCTGGAGCTGGAAAGCAAGGCGGATCATCTGCAGCATGTATATGAAGAGGCACTGATGTATTTGTCCCGTATTATCAATAAAGGGGATACCATTGGTGTATCCATGGGAAAAACGCTGAGCAGTATCGTAAATGTAAAGAAAAGCGTAGATGAGGTGGATTGTACCTTTGTCCCGGTTGTAGGAGGAGTCGGTTCCCCTTATCAGATAGAGGAGGGGTACCATTCCAATGATATCGCGAAGGGCTTCGCCATGAAGTTTCATGGTAAGGCAATGCAGTTTTTTGCCCCGGCAATGTTTGATGATCCTAAGGTTATGCAGGGATTTTTGAAGGAGAAACCGGTTAGAGAAGTGGTATCGGTATTCAAAAAACTGAAGACTGTAATCATGGGAATCGGGACTACAACGGCAAAGGAACCGACACTTGTGAAATGCGGATATCTGACAAAAGAGGATTATGAGGAATTCAAACAGCAGGGTGCTGTTGGAGATATTCTTTTAAAGTATGTGGATGCAAACGGAAACAGCGATGCGTTTCGCTCCTTTAATGAACGTGTGATGGGGATGTCGGATGAAAAGCTGTTGAACGTGAAAAACCGCGTCGGGATAGCGGTTGGTGCAGATAAGGGGGAGGCAGTGTTAGGCGTTATACGCGCCAAAAAGGTGAACATTCTGCTTACGGATATCAGTTGTATACGAAGCATGATGTCCCTGCTGGGCGAAGAAATATGATTGCAATTGTGTTGAAAGGGGTATGGGAATGGATGCGTTTACCGATTTGACACAGGGGTTTTTGTCCATGTTTGAAACCGGGGGAGAAATTCTTTTGGGCTGGATGACAACGATTCTTCCGATGGTTGTCTGTTTAATGACGGCGGTGAGTGCGGTTGTGAAGCTGATTGGAGAAAGCCGTGTAGAAAGGATTACCAAATTTTTGACCCGCTGGCGCATTGCACGTTATACGCTTTTACCGCTGATGGCAATCTTATTTCTTGGAAATCCGCTCTGCTTCACATTTGGAAAATTTCTGGATGAGAAGTATAAGACAGCATACTATGATGCCTGTGTAAGCTTTCTGCATCCGGTTACGGGATTATTTCCTCATGCAAATGCTGCAGAGCTGTTTGTTTATATGGGAATCGCTTCGGGAATAACGCAACAGAAATTGTCGCTGTCCGCATTGGCAACCCGCTATTTTATGGCAGGACTTGTCATCATGGTACTGCGTGGTATCATAACGGAGCAGATATCCGTTTATTTGAATCAGAAAAAGGAAGGGCAGAAGCCAACGGAGGAAGCGGTTGCGGAGGAAAAAAAGGATGCCTTGAAACAGCAGCAGGCAGTGCGTGTTACAAAAGGAAGCGCAGGATGGGGTGGACCGCTTCTTTTACAGGCAGATAAAAGGAAGCATGTCATTTTATGTGTAAGTGGAGGAGGCATCCATCCGATTGCGCAAAGGCTGGCAGAGGCATGTCAGTGTGATGTAATTGACGGATTTGCCGCAAGCTGTCCGGATGAGGAGATTCTGGCGGCTGTGATTGATTGTGGTGGAACGGCACGCTGTGGTATATATCCCAAAAAGGGAATCCCTACCATCAATGTGCTTCCTACGGGACAAAGCGGTCCGCTGGCACGTTTTATGAAGGAAGACAATTATGTTTCTGATGTAGGTGAGGCGAACATAGAAATCCTCAACAAAGATACAGCCCCCACTACCGATCCGATGCAGGAACCGGAGTCGAAGATTTCTGCACAGCCGGCTTCTCATAAAAATGCGCTTCTTCGTGTTGGCATGGGAATGAGCCGTGTTGTCAGTACGTGCTATGCGGCAGGGAAAGAAACCATTGAAATGGTGCTGCGCAATATCCTTCCTTTTATGGCATTTACAGCAACCCTGCTGGGTATGATTCAGGTGAGTGGTCTTGGCAATTTTATCGCAAATTCCATTGCACCCCTTTGTGCAACCCTTCCGGGAATGCTTCTGATTTCTCTGATCTGCTCCCTGCCGGTGGTATCTCCCATCCTGGGACCCGGTGCTGTCATTGCTCAGGTTGTGGGAGCGCTGCTGGGAACGCAGATTGCCCTTGGAAATATACCGGCGCAATATGCATTACCTGCATTATTTGCTATCAATGCACAGGCTGGCTGTGACTTCATACCGGTTGGATTATCGTTATGTCAGGCGAAAGCGGAAACGGTTGAGGCAGGTGTACCCGCCGTATTATACAGCCGTATGATCAGCGGACCTCTTGCTGTTTTTATAGCTTATTTCTTCAGTATCGGGATGTATTAGGAAAAGGAGCGAGTGATGATGAAATATGATACCAGAATTAGCGGATGGGGAGAATGTGCGCTTGAATTTTTAAATGAGGATTGCAATTTTCTGATCATTTTCAATGAAACGGCACCACAGGAGCTGGCGGATATCTCTGTATTGCATACCGTTGCCATGCTGCAGGAAGAACCCTGTGTCGGAGATACCGTGCAGATTTGTGATGTATCCTATACGATTACGGCAATTGGCTTTGAAGCACTGCATACATTAAAAGAGCTTGGACATTGCTGTTTATCCTTTTCCGGAAGTACACAGGCACTGCGTCCGGGGAATATAGAGCTGAAAGGACCTGTATTCACAGAGAATCACCTCTACAAAGGCGGACGGCTTCAAATCCTGTAAAAGATCATATTGAATTTCAAAGAGAGCGTGAACAACTGGTATATGTTCAGGCTCTTTTTCCATATGGGTTCGGACAAGGATATCAAATAGTCTGACAGCATTTGAGAAAACTCCTCATAGTAAAGAATACTTCGGATATACGGATTCAACTATGCTGTTAACTGTATGATATTATAGGAATGTGAGACTTTCACTGAACAGCATATAAAGGATACGAATGAAAGGCTGCTTCTTTCTGTTAAGTAGGAAACCATGATGGGCAGGATGTTGATTTTACTGTTTTCGAGCATTCAGATTCATCGAGTGAATCCCCTGTGTTTCTTCTGAATCAAACTGCATGGCTTCATTGCCTGAAAGCGCATGAATATATGCCAGCGTATCCCGCACATCGGCTTTTGTCAGCTGTAAGGTATGTCCTGCATAGAAGTGTGTAACAGGTAAGGTTAAGAAATATTCCAGTGTCTGCCTATACTCTGAAAGAGAGGATCCTTTTATTTGAATCAACGGCTTTTCCAGTGTATCTCCAACAAACAAAGCATTCAGCGTTTGATCATAGACACTGATTCCATCCAGGGTGTGTCCGGGTGTATAAAGCAGCTGAAGACCGTCTGCCATCTGTAACTGTTTTCCATCAAAGCAGTGATTTGGTAAAGTCAGCGTTTGTGTTCCTTGAAAATATTTCTTCTGTTCCTGCAGTTCTCTTATACCATGGCGCTGTATCATGGTTTTACAGAGCTGATGAGCATAGATTGGACAATGAGAAAAGCTGTAATTTCCCCATATATGATCAAAATGATAATGGGTGTTGATCACAACAAAATCTTTTCCCGGATAATCCGCTTTTATAATATCCATAAAGGTGGAACCGCAGAAGGTATCAATGATATAGACCTTATCATCTCTTTGAAGAGCATATACATAGGTTTTATAGGGGGTTAGTTCCATAAATTCATAGGCATACAGTGATGGATGTATCATATGTTTTCTCATATACGGTGCCTCCTGTTTCTTTCGTACCATCTTTTTTTCATGTGGCATTGTTTTCTTGTATTTAAACCGGTATGTGATCATTTCACAGTGCTGCGATCAGTAAGCAGGCAGAATACTAGCTGTTTGAAAAAAGAAGCCATTCTATGGTTTATAGAATAAGACTTCTCATGTTTTTTTATGTATTTTGTTCCTCATGAAGCAGATGGATCTGTTTCAAATCACGCTGTGTGGTAACTTTTATATTGTCATAGCTTCCTTCTACAACCTTTATTTTTGTATCTGAGAACAATTCTGCAAGCATAGCATCATCACTTGCGACAATCTCCGGATGCTTTTTTGCTTCTTCATGACATTTTTTGATCAGCTCCGTGTGAAATGCCTGCGGTGTCTGCGCACTCATATAATTGGAACGCTCCGGTGTATGAACGACATAGCCGCCCTTCACTTCCTTAATGGTATCGATCAGCGGTACCATCAGTAATGCGGCATCCTCTGTTTTCAATGCAGCCTTTAAAGCTTCCAGATGCTTCGTTGTCAGAAACGGTCGGACACCATCGTGAATCATGACGAATTCGGTATCTACTTCCTGCAGACCGAGATATCCGCTTTCCTGTCTGGTTGCCCCACCAGGTACATAAACGATCTTCTCACTTTGAATAATTTTTTCAAATTCCTCCTGTTCATGTGGAGAGATCGACATGATGATTTTCGCACAATCTGCGTCTTCCAGAAACGGTTTCAGAGTCTGTGTGATGATTGGAGCATTTCCGATTTTGTAAAATACCTTGTTATAGGTCAGGCCGGTCCGCGTACCTTTTCCGGCCGCAACAATAATTACACTATAGTTCATGGCAACATCATATCATATATGGAAAAAAAGTAAATATAAGTCAATGGAGAAAAAGAGAAAACAGACCAGCAAAGGAAGTGCAGGGTACTTGTGTGTGCGAATGTTAGAGTGTTCTCTACCTAATAAGGTTTTTTTTGAATACTGTTACAGAACATATCCATTTGGTAAATTCTCTTTAGCTTCCTACATCCAGCGATATGATGCAATATAGATCAAATCGATGTATCGTATTTTTTTCCTTGTATAACAAATATAAAACACCATCTTGGCTAAATGACCAAAATGGTATTACGTTACGCTATTTTCTTTTGAAAAAACCATCTTTTTGTAAATCAAGCTTGTTCTCATACAACATATCGAAAATATCTTGACCAGGAACACGTTCTAACTGATATCCACTTTCGCTATATATTTGAAAACATTTTTGATTTCTATGCAAAGCCATCCACGAATCAAAAAATACTTGTGCATATTCCTTACTCATATGCAAATAGTTTTTTGCCAGATAAAATGAAGCTAATGCACTAACACAGTCAATGCTTTGGTTTGACATTACGGAACGTGCTTTGCGGTCGTCAGAACAGAAAATATACAATTCCATAATACTCACTTCCGAATATGTCAATTTACTTCTTATATTATTAAACATTTACTTCCGGTATTGCTGCTGTTTTACTTCAGAGGATACTTTGAAGTAACATCCTACGAACAGGTTTGTTACCTAAGTGCTGCATAGAACCTCCACATCACGCATACATACTCATACAAACAACAATAAGCCCCATTTACGGGACTTATGTGAGTGTATAAGTGTAAGTAAGCAAAGAAATAACTGTTTGTTATCGCTTTGTGAAACTGTCCGCAATATGGGTTAACGGATCCAGTGTGACCGTTTTAACGCCTGCCTCCTGAATTGCCAGAAGTTCTTCCTCAGGCGCAAGATGATCAGTGATCAGATAATCGAATGACTGAATCATTCCGCTGATGAAACTGTGGTTGGTTCCGATTTTTGTATGGTCAGCCAGAATAAAGGTTTCACCGATACACCGGGTGATCATGACCTCATTGATAGCAACCTCCTGCAGGATCGCTGTGGTCATACCACTGGCAACACTGAATCCGCTGCAGCCGAGAAAGGCTTTTGTTGCTGATACCTTGTTCAGATTATTCAATGCAAAATCACCGACCATGCTTTCTTTCGGAATGCGCAGCTCACCACCGCTCAGACAGATGCTGACCATGGGGTCATGGTCCATGAATATCGCTTTGCCGTTGTTGGTGATAACGGTGACACGCTTGTTCTTGATATACTTCAGCACAAGCAGTGCAGTTGAGCTTGTATTGATAAATATCGTATCACCGTCCTGTACATACTGTGCGGCATATTTTGCGATGGCATGCTTGTACTGTTCGTTAGAGAGCTGTGGGTCATCGTTTTCCACAAAATGCTGAATCAGCTTGGCACCGCCGTAATAGCGCTCCACTGCCCCCATTTCCTCCCAGAACTGCAGATCACGCCGTATGGTCAGCGGTGATACCTGCAGCTCCTCTGCCAGATCCTCGACCGCAGCCCTTCCCTGACTCTGAATCTTCTGCATGATTTTATTGCGTCGTGCATCCACGACTGCCTTATTCATTTTCATATTGTATCCCCTGTTTCATTTCACAAACGATGGAAGCAGGCACCTGCCTCCCTGCTGCTGGACAGCTGTTTCCCTGTTTCCATAGCCTTTGTAAACATTATAACTGCATTTTCCTTATCATTCAATTCTTTGTAAACTTTTCCAAATTCCGTATAATACTGCGCCATTTCCCGATTGTTCATATATCTGGTATCAATCTGCTTGAACTTTGCCAGACTTTTCTTATAATCCTTCATACAGGAAAGATACACTGCCTCGATAAACTCCCAGTTATACAGAGGAGAGACCTTGCTGCCCTTGATTTTGGTATCCTTCAGCTTCATGACCTCCGGATACCAGTGCTTTACCTTTGTTCGGTTCCCCAGCTTATAATAGGAATAAAAATAGGTATAATTGCGAATCAGCAGATAATCAAGGGAGGAGCGAAAGGTTTTCTCATTGCTTTCCAATAGCTCGATGCAGGTCTGTGGTTTTCCAATATCCTGATAATACAGAGTATCAAAGATCAGCTGCGTTGTCCGGTAGCTTTTCATGAAATCCCGCTTTTTTAATATGTTATAATAGTGTTTCGCAAGACCTGCGTCACAATCCATATTCAGTGCCGTAATCATTTTCTGATATAGAATCCGCAGATATTCCGCCCAGAGTGCTACCCCCATAAAGATGATCAGAAGCAGACCATAGCATATCTTGCCTTCCGGGCTTGGTTCCTGAAGCAGCTTATATAAGGTATATATTGTGAAGAATGCATAGATGGCAATGGTGATGATACGGCGTGTTGTTTCACTGAACGTGAGTCTTGATAATCCTTTTTTCATATGTCTGCACCTCTTTTACAAATACATTATATGTTCTTTATGAATGGCTGTCAATCATATAATTCATAAAATAATTCATTTATTCATGGTTATATGAATTGTAATCGCACACATTTCTCAAATTGTTCATATATTTTATGAACTGTTCATTTAAAACTATTGCCAATTGTTCATGAAATGTTTATCATATGGGTGTACAAAAACAAGCGGCGCGCTCAATTAAGAAACTGGAGGAATATGCAATGAGTCAAGTAGATGAAATTACCAGAGAATCCTGGATTCTGGGAGCTTTTCCGGAATGGGGAACCTGGCTGAATGAGGAAATTGATCAGGAGGTCGTAGAAAAAGGTACCTTCGCCATGTGGTGGATCGGCTGTACCGGCTTATGGATCAAGACAGAGAACAATACCAACATTTCCATTGATTTATGGTTTGGTAATGGAAAGCGTACAAAGAAAAACAAAGAGATGGCGAAATTCCATCAGATGCGCAATATGACCGGAGGGAGAATGACACAGCCGAATCTGCGTGCTGCGCCAATCGTATATGATCCCTTCGCTGTGACACAGGTGGATGCTGTATTATCCACTCATTATCATAACGATCATATCGATCCGTTCTATGCAGCAGCTGTCTTGAAGAACTGTGATGCTGCCGTACCGTTTATCGGTCCGCAAAAGAGTGTGGAAAAATGGCTGAGCTACGGCGTACCGAAAGAGCGCTGTCAGGTTGTAAAGCCGGGGGATGTGGTGAAAATCAAGGATACACTGATCATTGTTGTGGACAGCTTTGATCGTACCTGTCTTGTTACCAATGATGAGGACATACGCGGTAAGTGTCCAACCGATATGGATGAAAAAGCCGTCAACTATATTATAAAGACACCAGCCGGAAGTGTTTATCACAGTGGAGATTCTCATTACTCCACCTATTATGCAAAGCACGGCAAGGACTACGATATTGATGTTGCATTAGGCTCCTATGGGGAAAATCCGGCAGGAAATCAGGATAAAATGACAAGCGTGGATATCCTGCGTATGGCGGAAGCACTGAACTGCAAGGTCGTTATTCCATTCCATTACGATGTATGGACAAACTTCAAGGCAGACCCGCAGGAAATCAATATGCTGTATGAATACAAAAAGGATGTTCTGGATTATAAATTCCATCCGTTTATCTGGGATGTCGGTGGAAAATATGTGTGGCCGACAGATCAGAACAAGCGCCAGTTCCATTACCGCAGAGGCTTTGAGGACTGCTTTACGGATGAACCGAATGTTCCGTTCCGTTCCATATTATAGGAGGTAAAGCGCATGCTGAAGGAAATCATTGGGAAAGGCTACTATTCCTTTGAACAGCACTTTGATGACTGGCAGGAGGCAATCCGTGCCGGTTATCGTACGCTGCTGGAAGCGGGAGTTGTAGAAGATATCTATGTGCAGGCAGTTATTGGCTGTGTAAATAAATACGGTCCCTATATCGTTATCGTACCGGATATCGCCATGCCGCATTCCACAGAAGGGGCAAAGGGGTGCCATGGCACTGCCATCTCCTTTATGAAGGTGGAAGAGCCTGTGGATTTTGATAAACAGGACCCTGACAAAAAAGCAAGACTGTTTTTCTCCCTTGCCGCTGTCGATCATGAGCAGCACCTGCATAATATTCAGGAGCTCATGGATGCCTTGATGAACGAGGAGCTCGTCAATGCATTACTGGAAGCGCATACAGTTGAGGAACTGCAGCAGGCAGCACAAACATACGAAGCATAAACCAATATAAAGAGAGGGAAAACTTTATGGATTTTTTAATGAGTATCTGGAGTTTCTTCGCAACAAATATTCTGACACAGCCGGCGTATTTCATCGGGCTCATGGTTCTGGTCGGATATCTGCTGCTTAAGAAACCGTTATATGAAGCATTCGCAGGCTTTATCAAGGCAACCGTCGGGTATATGATTCTGGCAGTCGGATCCGGCGGACTGGTCAATAACTTCCGTCCGATTCTGGTCGGATTGAAGGACCGCTTCAATCTAGATGCGATGGTCATTGACCCGTATTTCGGACAAAATGCAGTTACAGCAGGGCTTGGGGAACGCTTTGGCAGAACCTTTTCACAGGTCATGCTGCTGCTGTTGATTGCGTTTATCATGAATTTACTGCTTGTTCGTTTAAAGAAATGGACAAAAATGCGTGCTGTATTCACGACAGGACATGTACAGATGCAGCAGGCTTCCACCGCTTTCTGGCTGATTCTGTTCTGCTTTCCAACACTGGGAGATACACCGATTCTGATCCTCATGGGTCTGATTCTGGGCCTGTACTGGGCAGTCGGCTCCAATCTTACCGTTGAAATCACGCAGGAGCTTACCGAGGGCGGAGGCTTTGCCATCGCTCACCAGCAGATGTTCGGTATTGCAATCTTTGCGAAGCTGGCAGATAAGCTGAAGGGGAAATCCACCAAGCGTCTGGATGATCTGAAATTCCCGGGCTTCCTGTCCATCTTTAATGAAAATATGGTGGCAACCTCCATTCTGATGTTCCTGTTCTTCGGAGCGATCCTGCTCGTGCTTGGCAAGGATTATCTGGTCAGCATGGAGTTCATGAAGGCCGCTGATAATTTCTTCTTCTACATTATGACCACGGCATTGAACTTCGCTGTCTATCTGGCAATCCTGCAGCTTGGTGTACGTACCTTTGTTACCGAGCTGACAAATTCCTTCCAGGGTATTTCCAACACCTTCCTGCCTGGTGCAGTTCCGGGCATCGACTGTGCAGCGGTATTCGGCTTTGGAAGCGCCAATGCAGTTACGGTCGGCTTCTTGATGGGAGCGCTTGGTCAGTTCCTTGCCATCATGATTCTGCTGCTGATGAAGAGTCCGACACTGGTTATCGCAGGGTTTGTACCGGTCTTCTTTGACAATGCGGTAATCGCAATCTATGCGGATAACCGAGGCGGTATCAAGGCAGCTATGCTGTTCCCGTTTATCTCCGGTCTGATTCAGGTATTTGGCTCAGCTCTGATTGCCGGAGGTGTCGGTCTTGCGGCATATGGCGGTTATCTTGGAATGTTTGACTGGGCAACCGTATGGCCGTTATTCACCGTCATCATGAAATTCCTCGGATACTTCGGTGTCGCGATCGTTGTATTGATTCTGCTTGCAATTCCACAGCTTCAATATCGCAAGCATCCGGATACGTACTTCCTGATTACAGAGGATTATGATGAATATCTGGAAAAAATGAAAGAAAAAGAAGCGCAAAAGGCGTAAAATAGAAGTGACATAATCAATAAAGGAGAGATAACAATGGCTGGAAAACTGAAACTGCTGGTCTGCTGTGGAAATGGTGCAGGCACAAGTATGATGATCAAATTAAACGTTGAAAAGGTAACGAAGAAGATGGGGCTGGGTATCCAGGAAATCCGTCACTGTGCGGTATCCGAAGGAAAATCTGCCGCAGGCCAGTATGATATCGTTCTGTGCTCCAAAAACTTTGTAAGCATGTTTGCGGATGCGGAAAAACGTGGCACAAAAATTGTCGGACTGAAAAATGTAATGTCCGCAAAAGAGATTGAAGAAGGGCTGGCAGCCGCTATAAATAAGTAAAAAAGAATAAGCTGCCCAGTGCAGCTTTTCTTATACGCAAAATTCGTGAATTTAACGAAAAATCTATAAAATTAACGATAAAACGTTCTATATGAACATACAGAAATGAGGGCTTTGACAATGAAAATCACAAAGAGAAAACTGGATGAAATCCGGCGCTGTTACTGTGCTGCCAGCATCCATATGAATCATGAGAATCACATTATCTATGCCAGTGAGGATCCGGATGTGATGTGTGAAATGTTTTCGGGAAAGAGCTTTGAGCATAAGGAGACGATCTGGAAAAAGGCCGGGGGCTGCATGTCCATCATTCCGATTCCCAATCGGGAGGGGGAGTTTCTGGCAGTGCAGGAATTTTACCTCAAGGTATCCCCATCTCTCTCCAAAATCGTGTGGGGGAAATATACAGAGGGCGGCTTTGTTATAAAGGATGTATTACAGCTGCCGTATATTCACCGCTTTGATATCTATCATAAAAACGGAGTGAATTATTTTATCGGTGCCACCATAGCGACTGCAAAGCAGAACAAAGAGGACTGGAGTGTTCCCGGACGCATCTATGTCGGTGAGCTTCCTGAGGATTTGAACGAGGGTATACAGATTGAGGTCCTGATGGACGGGCTGTATCGCAATCACGGCTATTATCGGGATGCACAGCATACCTGCGGATATTTCGGAAGTGATCAGGGAATCGTTAAGGTCGCACCGCCTGCGCACAGAGGCGGACAGTGGCAGGTGGAATACGTGCTGAGCGGTACCATTGGTGAGATTGCTGTGCTGGATATTGATGGAGACGGGGAGCAGGAGATTATGACGATTGAGCCGTTCCATGGAACAGAGATCCATATTTATAAGAAGCTGGAGGGAAGCTATCAGCGGGTATATACGTATGAGAATGAGATTGACTTTGCCCATACGCTGGTGGGAGGCACCCTGCGTGGCGTACCGACCTTTCTGGCAGGTGTGCGTCGAAGGGATGCGGAGCTGTTTTATGTGCAGTATAAGGACGGCGCCTTTGTGACGAAAGAAATCGATCGTGGCGTGGGTCCGGCAAATCTGTGTCTGGTTAATGAAGAGGACCGCGATCTGATCGTTGCCGCCAATCATACGGCGAATGAGGCAGCGGTCTATATCGTAGAGGACTAGGAGGTATACGATGCTGGAAGAACTGAAAAAGAGGGTACTGGAGGCAAATCTGCTGCTTCCCAAGCATGGACTGATTACCTTTACGTGGGGAAATGTATCGGGAATCGACCGTGAGCAGGGCATGATTGCGATCAAGCCAAGTGGTGTGGAGTATGATGACATGAGTGCTGAGGATATCGTTTTATGTGATTTGGAAGGAAATGTGGTGGAGGGAAAGCTAAAGCCGAGCAGTGATCTGATGACACATCTTGAGTTTTATAAGAACTTCCCAGATATCGGAGGAGCTGTGCATACGCATTCCCGCTGGGCTACGGCATTTGCACAGGCAGGTAAAGCGATCCCTGCGCTGGGAACGACGCAGGCGGATTATTTTTATGGAGATATCCCCTGTACAAGACAAATGAGTGAGGCGGAAATCCATGGAGAATATGAGCTGGAAACCGGACATGTAATCGTGGAGACCTTCAAGCAGAAAAATATTGATCCAAACAGTATGCCGGGGGTGCTGGTACACAGCCATGGACCGTTCAGCTGGGGAAAGGATCCGTTTGAGGCAGTGCATAATGCCGTTGTGATGGAGGAGTGCGCCGCTATGGCATTTGTGAGTGTGATGCTGCAAAATGGAAGTGCACAGCCGATGCAGCAGGTATTGCTGGATAAGCACTTCAAGCGCAAGCATGGTCCCAATGCCTACTATGGACAGGGGAGCTCCTCATGAGAGCATATGAGCTGGGACAGTATGAGAAATCTATGCCAAATACCCTGACATGGAAGGAAAAACTGCAGCTATGCAGAGAATTCGGCTTTGATTATCTTGAAATGAGTGTCGACGAGAGCGACGAAAAGCTTGCACGGCTGCAATATACCAAGGAAGAGCGTGAGGCTATTGTGCGGGCCATGGAGGAAACCGGTGTGCGGATTCATTCCATGTGTCTGAGTGGACACCGTAAGTATCCTCTGGGACACCCGGATGAACATATACAAAAAAAGGCTCTTCAAATCATGGAGGCTGCTGTACAGCTGGCAGACGATTTGGGAATCCGTATCATACAGTTGGCAGGCTATGATGTATACTATGAAGAGGGCAACGAACAGACAAGGCAGAATTTCATCCGCAACCTGAGACATTGTGTGGAGCTGGCAGCGAAAAAGGGAATCCTGCTGGGCTTTGAGACGATGGAAACACCGTTTATGGATACGGTGGAAAAAAGCATGCACTATGTTCAACAGGCTGCTTCTCCATATCTTGGCGTATATCCGGATATGGGAAATTTGAAAAATGCGAGTCTGCTTTACGGGAAGGATGTAAACGAAGATATCCGGACGGGAAAGGGTCATATCGTGGCGGCACATTTAAAGGAAACTATTCCCGGTCATTATCGTGAAATACCGTTTGGCAGTGGTCATACGGAGTTTGTGGAAAACATAAGAGAGCTGAAGCAGCAGGGTGTACGGATGTTTGTAGGGGAATTTTGGTACACGGGAAATTCAGATTGGCAAAAGGTATGCACGCATGCCTCTGCCTTCCTGCGTGATAAGCTGGATCAGGTCTTTGTATGAGCAGCTTTGCAGATCTTCGGCTGATTGTTGCCGATTTGGATGGCACACTGCTGGATGATGAAAAGCAGTTGGATGCCGGAATCGTTGATGTGATAAAGGAATTGGAGAAACGCGATATCATGTTCACACTGGCAAGCGGGCGCAATATTCATATTATGCAGCCATATCTGAAGGAGCTGTCCCTGCAGCTTCCCTTTATCGCAAATAATGGGGCGAATATGTTTCAGGGAGATGCCTGCATCTATGAGAAAAGCATGGAATCTGAAGAGCTGGCATTTGCTTTTCAGCAGCTGCAGCAACAGGATATTCCATGTATTGCTTACACAGACGATGTTGTTTTTACAACCACACTGCAGGATGCGCGGCTCCAGTTCTTTCTGAACCGGCTGCGTGGAAAAACAAGGATGAAGCAGGCAGTCGATTATCGGGATATGCTGGGGCATGCTATCTTCAAGGTGGTTATGGTCGCAAAGAATGCGAATGTGATGGAGCCTGTTTTGCATACGATCAATGCGCATTGTGAAAGCCTGCATGCTGTACGCAGTGAGGATGATGTATACACGATCACGCATGTGGATGCGACAAAGGGAAAGACGCTGGTACGACTGATGGAGCTGCTGCATGTACAGCCGAAGCAGACGATGGTGTTTGGTGATAACTTCAATGATGCGACAATGTTTTCCACAGCCGGAATCAGTGTTTGTATGGAAAATGGTCAGTCAGAGGTAAAGGAAATGGCGGATTATATCGCAAAGCCGAATACGGAGCAGGGAGTCAGTCGGTTTTTGAAGGAATATGTGTTAAGGTAGGAAATATTGAATCTGATAAAAAGGTTCGCAGGATAAAATTATCGTGCGAACCTTTTTGTGTCTTATATACTTGTGAAGAATTTGGGTATTAGGAATTGAAAACTGGTTTTAGCAATGGTGATTTGAATCTGTTTCCCTAGCAGGCTGTATTGCGGAATATATAATTCAAATGAAATATGAATTGTTCATCACAGAGTATTTTAAAGAAGACCTTAAAGAATTAAAATAATGGATTTCATTGACGAGCTGACGCTGATATATTACAGTCTTGAAAAAAATCTCTTTCAAGACTCAATCATACTTCAAAGGGGCCATATAATGTGTGCCTTTTTTTTGTATGACAATTAACACGTTGTTACTAAAAATTTATGATGCTCCATGACCTTTATTTTGTAATGTATTACATCATTGTGCATAGTAATCAATAATTTAATAAAAAAGAATTGACAAAATACATCATAACGTTATAATGAAAGTATAAAGAATATAACGTTATAACCAATGCAGTGATTAAAGACGTGTTTGATTCAAACAAAGGTACATTGGCAATGCGTAGCTCTATGCTTCTAATAAATGGCAGGTAGAAATGGAAAGGAAATATGGATATGAAAAATAAGGTTTGGTATTACTTGGGACAGGGAATGGCATCCTTCGGTATTCAGGATACATGGATTGAAGAGGAAAAGATGCAGCCAAAGCCGGATGAGGTATTGGCCCGGATTGATGCTGTAGCGATTTGTGCATCCGATATCAAAATGATTCGCATGGGAAATAAATATCCGTTATTCAAGGATAGAAATTTTCAGGAAAACCCAGCAATTCTGGGACATGAGCTGTCTTTAACTATTGTACAGGCAGGCGCAAATTTGAAAAATGACTGGAGGCCGGGAATGCGTGTTGGCATTCAGCCGGATGTATATAAGGAACAGCTTCGCTACTGTATTGGAGTGAATGTAGAAGGCGGTATGCAAACGTATATGCTGCTGCACGAATCTGTTTTTAACTCTGATCATGGTGTTACGATTTTTCCCGTAAAGGAATCTATCAGCTACGCCTCCATTGCACAGCTTGAGCCGAATGCCTGTGTGGAAGCCATTTATCGTCCGTTTGCACGAGAGCACTTCGCTGCAGATAAAGGTCTGTTGATTTATGCGGCAGATGATATCAGCTACTATGATCTGGATATGGATTTATGGCATAAGCGTATCTGCCTGTGTACAAACACTGCCAATAAGCTGGAGGTAGCCTGTGCGTTAGAAACGAATTCTTTGCAGGAGGCAAAAGCATTCTTCAGTGGTGGTTTTGAGGATGTGCTGATTTTGGGGAATCCAACCACTGAGATTCTGGAAGAAATCATTGCACATTTATGTAATGATGCAGTGTTCTGCTGGCTGGCGGATAAAAGCAGCAACCAGATGGTATCCTGCGATATTGCGCAAATCCATTACAGCAGAATCAGCTTTTTAGGAACAATGACAAAACGACTATCAAAGGCTTTTGAGAAAGAACGACTCACCCATGAGTTGAAACCTGAAGGCTCACTACTCGTTATGGGGGGAGCCGGTGCTATGGGGCGTATCCACACCTTGCGGGCTCTGATGAAAAGTGATGGACCATCATTGATTGCAGTGACTGCAAGAGGGCGTGCAAGACTTGAGGTACTTTTGGATGATTTTTCGGATATAGCGTACCGCAATGGTAAAAAACTGCTTGGTATAGCAACGGATGAATCGGATTGGAAAATAAAGCTTCAACAGGCAGCTCCCGCTGGTTTCGATGATGTTGTTATCAGTGCGCCGGGTACTGACCCGATTGAAAAAGGGCTCTGCTTTCTAAAAAAGAACGGCAAGCTGTATCTGTTCTCCGGTACCAGCTACGGCAATTTTACAGAACTGCCGCTGGGAGCGGTAGTGACGCATGGAGCCAGAATACTGGCAAGCAGTGGGTCTACTGTTCAGGATGAGCTTGCAGTACTGAAGCGTGTTGAGAATAAATCTATAAATCCGGATTGCAACGTGGTGGCTGTGGCAGGAATGAATGCGGTTAAGGAAGCGCTCATTCAGGTAGCACAGGGGATATATCCCGGTAAGGTCATCCTATATCCTCAGCTGGAGCATTTGCCGCTTATTGCTTTATCTCAGCTGGATCGTATAGATGAAAAGCTGGCAGCCTATGTCGCAAGCTACGGCTGGGATCGTACTGCGGAAAAGTTGTTGTATTATGCATTTGGGCAATCTGATTGTCTGTCAACAGAAGAGAAGGGAGAATGAAATGAAAGAAAACATGGTTGTACATTTTGGGGCAGGTGCATTAGGCAGAGGACTGGTCGTACCGCTTCTGAGTGAAAGCGGGAAACAGGTCGTACTGGCAGAAACAAATGAAACGCTTCTGACGCAATTCAATCAAAATAATGGATATACACTTCATATTCGTGATGAGGAGTCCAGAGATGTATTTATCAGGATTCTGGATGCCTGTTCTCCCGTGAAGGAGAAAAACAAACTTCTGGAATGGCTGCGGGAGGCGGCAACTGTAACTACATCTGTTCGCAGAGAAAATCTGAAATATGTTGCTCCTGTTATATGTGAAGCATGGGGAAATCAAAACAACAAGCAACGTTGTGTGATCTGCTGTGAAAATGTAGAGGGGGTTGGCTCTTACTTCAGGGAATTATTGTTATCCTTCGCCAGGAATGATGATGAAAGATGTCGCTTGAATGAGGTTCAGATACCGGATACGATTGTCGATCGAATCTGTGCAGCAGACCAAAACTTTGAAGTCACTACCGAAACCTTTCATGAATGCAGTGTTGATAAACATGTTACTGCGGATACCAGAATAGCTTTGATTAATAGTACGGACAATATCAGAGGACATTTTTATCGTAAACGTTATCTTCTCAATTCTTATGCGGATGCCATTTCCTTTCTCGCACTGGCAAAGGGAAAAACATATCTGTATGAAGCGGCTCAGGATGAAGCCATACAAAAGGAGGTGCTACCTTATATGAAACTGCTGATGAAGCTGCTTCATCAAACCTATGGCATTGAGCCAGAAGAATCTGATATGTGGTTTAATCGCTATCAGCAACGGCTTTCAAATCCAAGTATACCAAGAGATTTGCACTCTGTCGCAAGAAACCTATGGACAAAGCTTACTATCGAGGAGCGTTTTGTACAGCCGCTGTTACAGCTTCGGAAGAATGGCACGAATATTGATGAAGGTATACAGTTTTTGAATCATTTGATATGTTCAGAGAATATGCTGAGAAAGCATCCGCTGTCACAGCAGGAATTATTGGCAGGTCTACATGAATTATGGGGTAATCATGAGGGAGGAATGCAGTTGTATGAAGCGTTGAAACAAACGCAAATTCAAGTGAGGTAATCATATGAAAGAAACCATTGAAAGAAAAAATATCATCATCACGAAGAACATTCAAAACAAAGAACAGCTATTTCACTATCTTGCGGAATACATGGTATCTCAAAAGGAAATTGACGCTAAGCATCAGGAGGCATTTGAACAGGCACTGTGGTCAAGGGAACAGCTGTCTGTAACCGGAGTGGGAAACGATGTTGCTATTCCTCATGTACAAAAGGAATTTATCACCCGACCAATTGTAGTATTTTTAAAATCAGAAACACCGATTGCATATGAAAGCATAGAGGGAGACAGCGTGAGGCTAATATTTATGATAGCCGTACCTGAACATGCAAGTGCAAAGCACCTGAATTTTCTGGCAGAGCTGAGCCGAAAGCTGATGGATGACGATTTCCGAAAACATCTGCTTGAAGCCTCCGATGTAGATGCATTGTATCATATAATATCCGAGTGGAAAGAGAAAGGGATAACGAAAATGGAGAGTAAAGGAAAGCTGCTGGCTGTAACAGCATGTCCGACAGGAATTGCACATACCTACATGGCTGCAGAAAATATAGAAAAAGCTGCTAAAGCGATGCATTATGAAATTAAAGTAGAAACAAACGGTTCTTCCGGGGCAGAGAATGTGCTTACGCAGAAGGAAATACAAGAGGCTGATGCTATTTTGATTGCCGCGGATACTAAGGTTGCTATGACACGTTTTCACGGAAAACGTGTTTATCAAACAACTGTTTCACAGGGAATCAAGGAACCGGAAGCAATGATCGCACAGGCTTTGAAGGCACCGTTGTTTGAAGCGGAAAAAGAAGAAGCGGTCAATATCCAGGGTGGAGCACATGGCATTTATACGCATTTGATGAGTGGTGTATCCAACATGATTCCTCTTGTTGTTGGAGGCGGTATTCTGATTGCTATCTCTTTTCTGTGGGGCATAAACTCCGCTTCTGCAGATAGTGAGCAATTTAATCAGCTTGCGGCCTGGATCAAGCAGGTTGGAGATGCGGCATTTGGCCTGATGCTTCCTATACTCGCTGGCTATATTTCTTACAGTATTGCAGATCGTCCCGGATTGGCTCCAGGTCTTGTAGGCGGTATGCTTGCATATAACGGAGGCAGTGGATTTCTTGGCGCTCTGGTGTCCGGATTTCTTGCCGGTTATGTTGTATTGGGCTTGAAAAAGCTTTTAAAGCCATTACCAAAATCATTGGATGGTATAAAGCCGGTTCTCCTGTATCCGCTCATTAGTGTATTTGTCGTTGGAATGTTGATTGTTGTATGTCTGAATCCTGTTATGAGTGAAGTGAATGTACTGATTACAAATTTCTTGAATGGCTTAGGCGGAACGAATAAAATACTGCTCGGGCTTGTTCTTGGAATGATGATGGCTGCTGATCTTGGCGGGCCAATTAACAAGGCAGCTTATGCGTTTAGCATTGCTATGCTGGAGGCAGGAAATACGGAAATTATGGGTGCTGTCATGACCAGCGGCATGGTGCCGGCAGTCGGTGTAGCTCTGGCAGCGACAATATTCAAGAAGAAATTCAATGCGGAGCAGCGCGATGCCGCAAAGGCTAATTACATTATGGGACTGTCCTTCATTTGTGAAGGCGCAATACCATATGCAGCCGCCGATCCGAAGGTTATCATACCTTCTATTATCACCGGAGCGGGAATAACTGGGGCGCTGTCCATGCTGTTCAATGTCGGAGTGCCTGCTCCTCATGGCGGCATCTTCGTTACACCAGTCGTATCAAATGTGTTTATGTTCTTCCTTGCTATTCTGATTGGAACTGTGGTTACAGCAGCGATGATTGGCTTTTTGAAAAAAGATTTACCGGAAAATCAGCGATAATATGTTTCGCTTGGGATATTGAAATGATATAATGATATACAGGTGGTGGTATCATGGAAAAAATTAAATTGAACCAAGATGCTGGATCAATGCCTCTGTATAGTCAGATTAAACAAATAATCCTGAATGATATTAAAAACGGGGTATATCGGCTCAATGAAACGATACCTACAGAAAAGCAGCTTCAGGAAATTTTCGGTGTCAGCCGTATGACAATACGCCTTGCTATAGATGCATTGGTTGCAGAGGGGTATGTTGTGAAGGAACGCTCAAAGGGAACAAGAGTGATTTATCCAAAAATTACGGAGAGTCTGAATGAGGTTACGAATTTTTCACAGGAAATGCGAAATAAAGGTATTCAATACAACATTCATTCTGTGGAAGTGACGATTGTCAAGGCTGGAGAGGATATCGCTAATGCACTGCAAATTGAGGAAGGCGTGAATGTTTTAAGACTGCATCGTGTGTATTATGTAAATCAGGAGCCGCTATGCTCCATAACTTCTTATCTTCCTGCAGCTTTGAATCTGTCTGTCGACGAGAATGTATATCGATCTTCTTTATATGAATATCTTGAACGTGAAAAAGGTATTCGTATCACAAGCGTGTATGAGGATATTGAGGTTGGCTATGCACATGCTCCTATCAGTAGTGAACTGCAGGTCGCAGAGCACACGGCATTGCTGCTGAGAACGAGAACTTCTCTGGATCAGAGCGGAAAACCTGTAGAATATGTTCGCTCCTATTACCGTGCAGAAAAATATAAATACTCACTCACGTTTGGTAAAGCATAGATATACAAAGCACATGTTTCTATGTGAATCTTTGTGAAATTTCAAAAAAATCTTCTGTTCTGCAACAAAGTGTGTTATGATGAGGTTGCTTAAATTCAAGGCTAACGCGATACTTAGGGATGAACAATAAGTATCGCTTTTTCATGCCTGATAGAAAGAAGAGAACATGAAATTTCAAACATTACATATAACAGAGCCTATTTTAAAGGCTGTTAAAGAACAGGGATATGTTGATCCCACACCAATTCAGGAACAGGCGATACCCTACGCTTTGCAGGGTCGTGACATTCTCGGCTGTGCACAGACCGGTACCGGAAAAACAGCAGCATTTTCCATTCCGACAATTCAATTGTTAAAGAAGCATTATAAACAAAGCATCCGCTCCCTAATCGTAACACCGACCAGAGAGCTTGCCATACAGATTCAGGAAAACATCACAGCGTATGCCCAATATACAACAATACGCAGTGCCGTCATCTTTGGCGGTGTACCGCAGAAGCCGCAGGAACGTATTTTGAAGGCCGGAGTGGATATTCTGGTCGCAACACCCGGTCGATTGAATGATCTGATTCAACAGGGCATAATTGACATCAGCCATATTGAAATCTTCATACTGGATGAAGCAGACCGTATGCTGGATATGGGATTTCTTCCGGATGTAAAGCGGATTATCGCAAAGCTGCCCAAAAGGAAGCAGACATTGTTTTTCAGTGCCACCATGCCTTCAGAAATCCGTAAACTTGCCCAGTCCTTACTGCATGAGCTTGTCAGCATTGAGGTGACACCGGCATCAACTACAGTGGAAAAGATCGATCAGAGTCTGTATTATGTGGACAAAGCAAACAAAAAACGCCTGCTGTTAAAGCTTTTACAGAAGAACCGCGTACAAAATGCACTTGTATTCACAAGGACGAAAAGCAATGCAAACCGTCTGGCAAAGTATCTGAATGAAAACGGTGTAACAACCGGTGTGATTCATGGAAATAAATCTCAGAATGCGCGTCAGCAGGCATTGCTGCAATTCAAGGAAGGAAAAAGCCGGGTACTTGTTGCTACAGACATCGCCGCAAGAGGAATCGATGTTCAGGAGCTGAGTCATGTATTTAACTTTGATATCCCCAATGAGGCTGAAGTATATGTACATCGCATTGGACGTACCGGCAGAGCCGGCAGACAGGGCTGTGCCATTGCATTCTCTGACTGCAATGAAGCAGAGTATGTAAAGAATATCGAAAAGCTGATTCGTATGCACATACCGGTTGTGGAGGACCGCGAGTTTCCAATGCGTAATCTGGAGCCTGCGGCATCTGCACAGTCGCAGAATAGAAGAAGGCAGAAACCCGCAGCGAAGCCTTCCGTATCCAATCGAAGTGAGAACCGCAGTGCTGCAATGAAGACGCAAACATCGGCAGCTACACCAAAGCGGAACAACCGCAGACGCAGACCGCAGTCACAAAAGCAGCCGGCACATACAGCATAAATATAGTAAAAAGCCATCGAATATTCTGGTTCATCGATGGTTTTTATCTGTCTTTAAGAATCATAGCGTGTCATCCATTTTCCCTTACGATAATACAGGAACAGCCATAGGGCACTGGCAATCCAGGTCAGCGGCCATCCCATAAAGACGACACCGATATCATGAAACAACGGTACACTGGTTAGAATCCATGCCATACGCAGCCCGCACCAGCATGTGACCATAACGATCATAGGCACTGTCGTGATGCCTGCGCCACGAATGATACCGTTAAAGGCATGGGATATTGCCAGGAAGATATAGCCCGGTGCGAGTACATGCATCATATACAGTCCATAATTGATCACTGTCGGATCACTGGAGAAAATCGCAAGAACGTTAGGACCTAACATCAGCAGCAGGGCAGAAATGCAGACAATCGTTATGACACTCATGAGAATGCCGGTCTTTGCGCCCTGCTTTACCCGGTCATATTTTTTAGCCCCCATATTCTGTCCGGTAAACGTGGTCAGTGCCATGGAATAGCTCATAACCGGAAGTATGGCAAAGCCGTCGATCTTGGTGTAGGAGCCGCAGCCTGCCATTGCCAGAGAACCGAAGGCGTTGATGTTGCTTTGCACGATAACATTGGAAAAGGAAACGATGGCATTCTGCAAACCGCTGGGAAGTCCCAGTCGGACAATTTCATAAAGCATATGCTTGTGAAAGCGGATATGCTTCAGCTTTACCTGGTATTCTTCTTTGGTACGCATAAGCAGAAGCATGGTTAATACAGCACTGATGGTCTGTGCAATCAGCGTGGCCCATCCGACTCCGGCAATTCCCATGTGAAAGACGATGACGAACAGCATATCCAGAATAATGTTGGTGACGGAAGACACGATCAGAAAGTACAGCGGATTTCTGGAATCACCCACTGCCCGCAGGATACCGCTTCCCATGTTGTAAACCATCACAGATAAAATGCCCAGAAAATAAATACGCAGATACAGCACGGAGCTTTCCATGACATCACTTGGTGTTCCTACCCATTGCAGTACATAAGGAGAAATAAGTACGCCAATCAGCGTCATGACAAGACCTGCCGCAAAGGTCAGTGCCAGCGAGGTATGCACGGCGATGTGCAGTTCTTCTTTTTTTCTTGCCCCGAAATAGCGGGAGATGATGACGCCGGCCCCAACCGCAAGTCCCATGAAAAAGCTGACAAGTAAATTGATGACAGGCGCACTGGAGCCTACAGCCGCAAGTGCCTGTGCCCCGATATAATTCCCCACAACAACGGAATCCACTGCATTATACAGCTGCTGAAACAGATTTCCCAGCAGCAGTGGTATGGAAAACAGCAGAATTTCCTTCCAGATGACTCCCTCAGTCATCAAACCTCTGTTTTTTGACTTCTCTTTATTCATTCTACTACCCCTTTGATATTTGTATCTTATTATACGCCTGTTTGGTTCAGAGGTAAATGTTAAAAAAATGAAAAGGATTGGATGTTCAAAGCTGGGACAAACAGGATTGTACAAAAAGATATTCCCCGGGAAATGGATACATAACCCATGAAAGTATACTTTTCCATAATTTTTCATAGAAAAAACATTGTAATTTTACGGTGTATTTGTTATCGTATAAATGCTCACGCAATCGGATTCATATGATATACTATAATAGGACAGGAAAGAGGTCATAAACATGGAAAATAATGAAATACTGGACCTGCTGGAACAGGAATACCTGCAGGAATACAGGAAAATACAAAATCGACTTCTTAAAAAAATAAGAGAGAGCAGCTATCTGAATGTGGAGCTGCATGACATTGCGAATCAGCTGTATACTGCCCAGCTGCGAAGCCTGCAGCCGCAGGATATTTACAATGGGGATGAAACAGCCTTTATCAATGGGATTGTGCGCAATGTACCGGAGCCGCTGCTGTTGAAAAACAAAAAAAGCAAGGCCGGAAACCGTGCGGTGATAAGTATACTGGTGGCTGTAATCATTATGATTAGCTTTTATGCCATCAGCCGCAGTGTGGCAATCGACGATCAGCGTAAGGCAATGGGCTATCTGCAGGAATCCAGCAATTATCGTACGATACAGCAGGAAATAAAAGAAGAGGCTGTGTATACCTTCCAGCTGAAGGATGTGTCCTCCAACGAGGGACAAAAGGTATATGAGAGTGAAGGAAATACGATCTATCTTTCGGATGTGGAGGAAGAAACCGATGCCTATCTCATCTATTTTGAGGCAAGCGGGGAATTCAGCACACAGGGCGGAAGTATTGTCTCTGTTGTTTCCCATGACATAGAAAAAAAGCATAAGGCTTATGAGCTCGAGGGTAGTGTAAATGTTATCCTTGACAGCGGTATGCAGGAGCTTCCATGGATGTATCTGAGCGTCAATAAAACAAAGAATAAGGATGAATACGGCTTCCGTTTAAGCAAAGCTCTGGTTGCGGGACAATCAAGTGTAAAGCTTCAGCTGAAGGATTTAGTGAAAACTACATGGACACACAAATAGTGTGTCCTTTTAGGCAGTCGTGGTAAAATAAAATTATAAGAAAGTCATGTAAACACTGTTATGAATATCAGTTACATGACTTCTTTTTATATCTTGGATTATTGCGGATGTCGCTTAAAATCCAGGTTTATAGGAAATAACATATTATATACTGGTTAAGCTTATAGGCAAAGAATTCAAGAATTTCATATCGCTTATAATAACAAATATAATAGCAGAATTAGCAATGCCAGTATGCTGAGCGCAAACAAGCCTTTTGCATAGCTTCTCGCATTCTCATATAATCGTTTGTTGAATTCTTCGTTTTTGCTGTTTAATTCTCTTAAACGCTTTCTTTCGTTATCTGTCATCATGCATACCTCCATATGAAACATAAGCTTTTGAGAAACAGCAGGACAGTTTGAAAAAACTCATTGCTTTCATGATACGGTGACACTTCATTGCTGTTGCTCTTCTTGTGTACACTCACTTCAATAATATACTAATTGTTTCTGAAAAAACATGCAATACTTTAGGAAAAAGAGGATACGGAAACGGAAAAATTAACGTAAAGATTCACAGTTCCATATCGGTAAGGACATTCTGCACCGATAAAGATGGCGGGAACGAAGCATTTATCTATATGTTACTATTATCCCTGTATCTTTTACATCCGTTATCATAGCAGCACTTTACGATTTTATTTGCACATTCAGGCGTAATTGTTAATCTGTTCTTAATGTGAAAGCAATCTTATAATGTGGATGTAAGCGATACCGAAAACAAGAAAGGAGAATCCTGTATGAGATTATATTCCATAATGAAAGACTTTCTGACAATGAAGGAATACCTGCCCATGGAATATTTCATGAAGCGATATGATGTATCCAGAAGAACGATACAGAATGACCTGTCATATCTGATACAGATTTCTTCAAGAAACGGGTATCAGCTGCACATGCGCAGGGGGAACGGATATCTGCTTGAAGTAATCAATGACCGTCTGCTGGATGAATTCATGAAATCACTCGAGCATGAAACCATGTTTGATATGAAGGACCGTGTCAAGAACATGATGGCGTATCTGACATTGCAGGAAAGCTATGTTTCCATGGATCGTATGGCAGAGCAGTTTCAAATCAGCCGCACCTCAGTAAAAAAGGATTTACAGGAAGTGGAAAAGCAGCTGCAGGTCCATCAGTTGCAGCTGGAAAAGAAAAGTCATTACGGCATCCGCATCCGTGGAGATACACAGCATATCAGAAAGCTGATGTGCGAGCTGTATTTTGATGGGAATACCTTTATCACACAGGAGCTGGAAAAGGAGGAGGCTTCCTTTAGCCGGATTCATGAGGTACTGGTACACAGCATTGAGCGGGAGCATCTCAATATCAATTATAACGAATTGAAAAATGTTATGGTATGGCTGAAGGTCACGCTGTATCTGGCACAGATTCAAAAAGAGAAACGATATCATCCAGACGAGGGTAAGGATGCATGTGAACGGGTCGGGGCACAGGTCATACAGACCGTCGAAGGCTTATTCACATATGGCATATCGAAAAAGACCTGTCAGCAGTTTCTTGAGGTGCTGCGGATTAATATCCGGCAGATGGTGCCCGCCAGCTCCTTCAGTGTAAGTCTGCGTGCCGATATCGATCAGTTCCTGCAGGAATGCGATGAGGTATATGGCACAGAATTCAGTGAGGATGAGGTGTTTAAAACTTCACTGCTTACCCATGTATCCCTATTGATCGACCGGCTGCATCAGAAAATATCGTATAAGAATAATCTGATCAGTGAAATTTGTATTCGCTATCCGATGATCTTCAACATTGCCATACGCTTTGCGGATATGCTGAAAGAGAAATACGATGTGGAAGCGACACACGATGAGGTCGGCTTTGTTGCGACACATTTTGCGGCGCACATGGAAAAGGAACGGGAGCTGCGTATCCGGCGGTTTAACCGCATCGGTGTTGTCTGCTCCACCGGCGGGGGCAGTGCATACCTGATCAAGCTGCAGATAGAATCGCTGTTTGTCAAGGCAGAGGTGGAAACCTTCAGCTTTCTTCAGCTGGAGGAGCTGGCAGCGTTTCAGCCGGATCTGATTTTTACCATCGTCCCTTTAAACCGGGAGTTCAGTGCTCCGATCATCTATATCAAGGAGCTGCTGGATGATCAGGATCTGATACGTATCCGGCAGGTGCTGCAGTTTGATAACTGTGATTCCCTGAGCATAGCCGATGTGGATTCCTATATGTATTCCCTGTTCAGCCGTGATTTCTTTCAGATCAGTGAGGAAACGGACTATCTGCATCTGCTGAAGCAGATGGCGGACCAGCTGGAAACCTGCGGCTATGGAGGTGCGCATTATGCGGATTATGTCATGGAACGCGAGTCCTATATGAGCACCGTCTACGCACATGGTGTTGCTATTCCGCATCCGATTCAGATCCTCGCGGAAAAGAATATGATATCGGTCTGTATTTTGCATAAGCCGCTGCTGCATGAGGGCAAAGAGGTGCGCATTATCTTTATGATATCACTGACAAGAAGCAGCTATGAGATGCACAAGGATATCACCCGGAAGCTGTATCAGCTCATGAAGGACGAAAAGCGTCTGGAGCGGGTGTTAAGCAGTCGGACACTGGAGGAGCTGTTGATTGTTATGAAGGAACTGGATGGAGGAAGTATATGAAAGAAGAGCTACTGGTACGCCTGTCCAATGCGGATGCGGTTGCTTCCAAAGAGGGGGAGGTACGTGCCATATTGAAGGAGGAATTGTCCGCATACAGTGATGAAATCACGTACGATACGCTGGGCAGCATTTCCTTTCACAAAAAGGGGACAGCTGAAAAACCGCTGAAAATCATGTTTTGCGCCCATATGGATGAGGTCGGCTTTCTTGTGCGGCATATATCGGATATCGGCTTTGTGTATCTGATTGCGCTGGGCGGCGTCCAGCAGAAAAGCATGGAAATGCAGAAGGTCAGAATTACGACGGCTAGCGGATCAAAGGTATCCGGTATTCTGAACATCACAACGGATGAGAATCACCATGTCAGGGAGCTGTATGTGGATCTTGGCTGTGACGCTCGGGAGGAGGTCGCGGCACTTGGTGTGGAAATCGGCAATGTGGTCTGCTTTGACAGCAATGCGCATCCCTTCAATCAGGATCATGTATATGCCGGCAAGGCGATGGATGATCGAAGCGGCTGCTATGTGCTGGCACAGGCGATGAAGCGACTTCATGAGCTGTCATTGGAAAATGAAATCATCCTGTGTGCAACCAGCAGTGAAGAGGTTGGTGTGCGCGGAGGGAAAACAGCAGTATATAAGGAAGAACCCGATCTTGTATTCGCACTCGATGTGGCGAATCATCCGGAGCTGTCGAGAAACTATACCAACCACCGCAGGCTGGGAAAGGGCTGCATGCTGGTGCATTACGATAAAACACTGGCACCGAATGAAAAGCTGCTGGCGTTTGTCAAAGAGATTGCACAGACACATGATATCCCTTATCAGTGTGATATGTTCAGCGGTGGAGGTACCGACGCCGGCAATGCGGGAATCAGCCGCAGCGGCACACTTGCTATGGTCATCGGAATACCGCTTCGCTACTGCCACGGTTCTTGGAGTCTGGTGGATACACGGGATCTGGATCATACGATAGAGCTGGTTGTACAGCTGGCGAAAGCATTAACGAAAGAGAGAATGGAAGCATTTACTGCATATTAACGAGGAGGAGACGAAATGAATCAGTTGGAACAGGAAATCGTAGGCATGATTTCTGCTGCCGGAGATAGTAAGGCGAAAGCATTTGAGGCTTTGAAAATGGTAAAGGAAAGCCGTTACGATGAGGCACGCGAACTGCTTGCCCAGGCGAGAAAGATAGATCTGGAGGCACACAAAATCCAGACAAAGCTCATCACTGCAGAAATGAGTGACAGTGATGAGAAACCGGAAATCGGGTTGTTGATGGTTCATGCGCAGGACCATTATATGACTTCTCAATTAGCGAGAGATCTGATTGAGGAAATGATAAATGTATTTGAGGCAAAGGAGGGTAAATAACATGAAAATCGTATTGTGCTGTGCAGGAGGCTTCTCCACAACCATGCTGATGGACAGCATGAAGAAAACTGTGAAGGACAGTGCCAAGCTGAATATCGATGATTTCCAATTCACTGCTATACCGGTAGATTTACTGCAGAGTGAAGTGGAAGGTATGGATGTGCTTGTCATCGGACCGCAGATTGCACACAAAATCGACTACATCAAGCCGATCATCGATCCGTACCATATTCCTTATGTTATCGTAGACAAGGATACGTATGGAAAAATGGATGGAGCCACGGTTATGAAAATGGCATTGATCGCAAGAAAAAAAGCAGATATGCAGAAATAATTCTGAGGGGAATTATAAAAAAGAAAGCGAGAGTGGAAACATGTTTGATAAATTTGAGGCATTTATGAATAAATATCTGACTCCGATCGCCAATAAGATGGATAAACAGGTGCATCTGAGCGCAATCAAGAAAGCAATGGTAGCGATGACACCGTTACTGATTATCGGAAGCTTCTGTCTGATTCCGGAAGCGATTCCGAATATGATCGGAACTGAGAATCCAATATCGCAGTGGATCACTGCAAATCTGGACATCATTTATATTCCGTTCAATGTCGGAATGAGTCTGATGTCCTTGTATGTGACGGCTATTATCGCCTACCATTTGGCAAATTCCTATAAGCTGGATGTTCCCGGCTGTATGAGTATGGGAATTATCGCCTTCCTAATGATGGCAGTTGAATATACGGAGGACGGTGGCATTTCCGGAACCTATCTGGGTACCAAGGGGCTGTTTGCCGCTATGTTTGCGACCATTATTGCGGTAGAGCTGTATCGCTGGTGTATTAAAAAGCATTTTACTATCAAAATGCCGGAGTCCGTACCTGATTTTGTATCACGTTCCTTTGAAATGATTCCGATTTCTGTTATCGTTATCGGATTCTTCCTGATTATCCGTGTCGTATGTGTGAACGTATTTGAAACCATACCGCCGATGATCTTCACCAATCTTCTGGCACCGCTGGTAGGCTCCATGGATAACCCGCTGGCATTCACCTTCCTGCAGATGATGAGCTGTCTGCTGTTCTTCTTCGGTATTCATCCATCCGTACTTAGTCCGATTACCAGCCCGATCTCCACACAGTTTCTGGCTGACAATATCGCCAACTACAAGGCACATCTGCCGCTGGAGCATTTCTATACCGGTGGAGCGATCTCTGCCTTCGCAAACTTCACAGGAACCGGTGTCACCTTCGGTCTGGTATTCTGGTGCATCTTCTCAAAGGCGGCGGCACAGAAGAAAATCGGCCGTGTTGCCTTGATTCCTGCATTGTTCGGTATCAATGAACCGATTCTGTTTGGAGCGCCAATCGTATTGAATCCGCTGTTCTTTATCCCTTATGTCATCGGTGGGGCAATTCTTGGAACCTTCCCGCACTGGCTGATGGATATGGGACTGCTGAATATGCCGGTCTTCAATCCACCGTATGTCGGTGTCTTCCTGGAGGGCTATCTGGTCAATCTGGACTGGAGAACCATCGTCGTTAATGCCATACAGATGCTAGGCTCCATCGCTCTGTGGTATCCGTTCTTCAAGCTGTACGAGAAACGTGAGCTGGAGAATGAAAAGGCTGTGGAAGCACAGAAGAGTGCTATCTCCGCAGAGGATGAAGCATTGCTGAACGATCTGGATCTGGATTTCTAAAGGCAACCGTAGGATAAGGCAGGCGCAGGTCTGCCTTATTTAACAAATAGAGGAAAGGGGTGCTGTGCAATGGCGAAGCGCTTAGGAAAGCTGCAAGCATTTCTGCGGGAGCAGAAGCTGGATGCATTGCTGATCAAAAGTAAAACAATGAAAAAGTATATGGACACACTGACTGGAAGCGGCTGTCAGATTCTGCTTATGAGGGATCAGGGATACCTGATAGTCGATGGACGTTATCTGGTAGAGGCAAACGAGCGGGAGCATGACTTACAGATTGTCCAGCATATGCCGCATACCGGTGGAAACGGATATCTTGGCGTTGTTGAAGAGCTGCTGCACAAGCATGCCTGTACAAGCATGGGGGTGGAGAGCTCGCAGCAACTGGTGAAGGAATACTGGCGCATGGAGGCTCTCGGTGTTGAGATTCGTTTGCTGGATGAGGAAATTCATATGCTTCGCATCTGCAAGGATGAAGAGGAACAGCGTCTTATGCAGGAGGCAGTGGATATTACGGATGATATTTATCAAAGAGTCATCCATCATCTGCATATCGGTATGAGTGAATATGAAATATCTGCACTGCTGCAGTATTATGCAATATCCGCCGGAGCTGCACAGATGTCCTTTGAAACAATCGTAGGAACAGGAGAACGCAGTGCCCTGCCGCATGGACGTCCGACAGGAAGGAAAATCCGTGCGCATGAGCCGATTCTTATGGACTTCGGTATTCAGTATAAAAACTATCAGTCTGATATGACCAGAGTCTGCTTTATCGGGAAGCCGCAGCCGAAAATTGCAAGCATCTACCATATTGTACTGGAGGCACAGCTCGCAGGTATCCGTGCAATAAAGCAGGGGGCAGTGGCAAAGCAGGTAGACAACGCCGCAAGGTCTGTCATTACCCGTGAGGGATACGGAGACTATTTTACACACGGTCTGGGGCATGGTCTTGGAATTGGCGACGGCTGTGAATATCCGATTTTGAATGAAACAGGCTCTGTCATTCTGCAGGAAGGCATGATGATGTCCTGTGAACCCGGAATCTATCTGCCCGGCATCGGTGGAATCCGTATAGAGGATGATGTGGTAATCAGAAACGGTATCGGTACAGTGATGAATAAGACAAGCAAAGAGCTTTTGATTCTGAAGGAGGATGCAGCACATGAAGTATGATTTTGATGAAGTGATCGAGCGCAGGGGTACCTATTGTACACAGTGGGATTATATCGAAGACCGTTTTGGGGAGAAAGACCTGCTTCCGTTTTCTATTTCCGATACGGACTTTCGGATTCCCAAGCCGATCAGCGATACGATTCAAAAGGTGGCACAGCACGAAATCTACGGCTATACCAGATGGAATCATCACGATTTTAAGGGGAGTATTACCGGATACTTTCAACGGCGCTTTCAATGCCGCATGGAAGAAGACTGGATTTTATACAGTCCCAGTGTCATGTATTCCGTCTCTCTTCTGATCCGGCTGTTATCCAAACCAAAGGATCGTATTCTGAGCTTAAATCCCATGTATGATTCCTTCTTCACAGTTATTGAGGATCAGGAACGCATTCTCATCAGTCATGATCTGGTACATGGAAAGCATGATTTTGAAATTGACTTTGACAAATTTGAAGAGGATATAAAAGGTTGTTCTATATTCCTGTTATGTTCTCCGCACAATCCAACCGGACGTCTGTGGAGTCCAGCGGAGCTGCAAACAATGGTATCGATCTGTAAGTCGCATGGAACGGCCATCATATCGGATGAAATTCATATGGATATGCAGCTGAGAGGAAGGCATACGCCGATTCTGGAGTATATTGGGGAGTATGACAGATTGTTTCTGGTCAGCTCGTGCAGTAAAACCTTGAATGTTCCCGGCTTGATCGGCTCCTATGCGGTGATTCCGGATGCAACGGTACGGGATGAATTTCTGTATCAGACAAGAAAGCGCGACTTCCTGAATTCCGCAAGTATTTTCGGGATGCATGCGACCATGGTCGGCTATACGGAATGTGACGATTACGTCGATCAGCTGTGCGATTATATCCGCGGAAATATGGAGCTGGTGGAACAGTTTGTGAAGGAGCATTTCCCGGATATGCGCTTTGCTATGCCACAGGCGACATATCTTGCATGGATTGATGTCAGAGCTGTACCGTTTTCGAGTGAGGAGCTGCAGGAAGCCCTGGTGCATATCGGTAAGGTCGCTATCATGAAGGGAGAAACCTACGGCAGTAATGGAAAGGGCTATCTGCGTATGAATTGCGGGTGTCCAAGAGCCAAGCTTCTGGAGGGACTGCAGCGTATGAAGAAGGCAGTGGATGCCCTGTATGAAGAAAGGAGGTAGGAAAATGCAGCTGAATATGACAGGTTTATATACAAAGCTATATGCGATTACCGATCATACGCCGTGTGATGTTGATACACCGAAACGCTTTGGTGCTTATATCCTTGACTGGGTAGTCGGCGGTATTTTTACCGGACTGCCTGCCGTTCTTTTATATAGCGGATTAACGAAAAAGCAGGATATGTTTGGCGGCTTGTATGTTTTTGAATCACTTGGTTATGCACGCAGCTGGGCCTTTCTTGCCGGAGCACTCTGTATTTTGTTTGCGCTGTTTTATTATGTATATGTTCCATGGCGTATCTGGCCGGGGCAGACACTTGGAAAACGTGTTGCCGGTTACCGCATGGAAAAAACGGATGGTACAGCAGTGGATTTGATTACCCTGTTAAAACGGCAGGTTATCGGCGGCTTCCTGCTGGAGGGTGCAGCATTTGTCGCATCAAACTATATCCGGCAGCTGGTGACCCTGTCACTGAGCTATTATGTAGATTATTACTGGCAGATAGCAGGGATGATTCTTACAGCGTTATCCCTTATTCTTGTAATGAAAACAGACTCGCATCGCGCACTGCATGATTATCTTGCGAAAACCAGAGTGACTTGTGTTGAAAAACAGAAGAATGAGCATTCTTCTATTTGATAAATAAGGAACATGTGACAACGTGTAACATAAGCCAGGGCGGACAGTATTAGAAACAGAAACTAAGCTGTATGAAAAAGGAAAGCATGATTCTGTAATTCATCAGAAGTGCTTTCCTTTCTTGTGCTGTAAAGTGAGGCTACAGGCTATCTGCTTATCCACATGTCACATTGTAGAAGATGCCGCCAAGCTCCGGCAGCTGCTTCAATTCGTCTTTTACCTTTCTCAGAATAATTTTCTCATCCTCATCAGATGCACAGTCGAAAACCATCTGCAGTCCCTTCTTACCCTGATAGATAAGCGGTAAATCCATGGACAGGACTGCCAGTTTAATTTCTTCACACTTCGTAACTGATCCAATCAGCAGTTTCATCGAATCCCTTCTTTCTTTTCTTTAGTATAGCACTCAGAACCGGTATGTAACGGGACGTTATTTTCATATTGGGATGCAAATAAAAGCTCAAAGTAGATACAGAATAAAACAGGTAAATAGTGTAACTGTATCGCATTGAAAATATCAGCTGTTACATAACAAAAGTATTTCTTGTGTGAGGAATTCTTATAATTGAAATCAATGAAAAAACTTTACATTATACGATTATCTAATTTTTATATAGGTTATTTTTAAGGAAATGATGTAAAATTTAGGAATTCGATCATAAAAATCCGTATGTAATAGTGGAGGTGTCAGTATGGGCATGAGGTTCTGTGTGCTGAAGAAAGGGGGCGTACATACGGATCAGATTATAGCGTACCTGATGTTTCTGACGCTGATCTATCTCATCGAGCGGCGGAGCCACAGGTAACAACGCTATGTAACTGATCTCATTTTTGCGGCAGTCCTTATCCTGCATGTAGAAATCACACACCCCCTTTTGTCTCAGACCTCCAAAAAAAAGAGAGTGTACGGCTCCAACTGTCCACTCTCTTTTCCAGTCTTTACAGACCTTTTGTCTCAGTACTTAAAGTATAAACATTATATGGTATGAAGTCAATACATTTTACAATGAATTGATGTGCTCACTTCCTTCTTATCCCGCTAATTAAAACGTGATTCTATCAGAAATATCGCCATGAATACATTCCTATATATAAGGATAACCACAGCGTGTTATCGATCTGCCATCTGTTTGCTCAAATAAAACAACAGCAGCTCTCTGCCATCTGGAAAAAGTCAAATTATCACTTTACTTCATCCCTTCCCCGTGCTATAATCAATAGACGGGTAGAAATCTCTACTCCCCGCTCTATACATAACGGATATAGGGCCTTAAGACCACGAGGAGGTGTACAGAATGAAAAAATACGAAATCATGTACATCGTGAACGCATCCCTGGATGATGCAGCACGCACTAAACTGATGGACAGTTTCCACAAGATTATTACTGACCACGAGGGTACTATCGATAAGGTAGACGAATGGGGCGTGAAAGAGTTCGCGTATGAAATCAATCACATGAAAAAAGGTTACTATGTTGTCGTAAATGCAACTGCCAACAACGAAGGAATTCACGAATTCGAGCGTCTGGCACGTATCAACCACAGCATCGTACGTTATATGATTATCAAAACTCAGGACGAAGAGTAAGACTTAGGAGGATGGACATATGATCAATAGAGTCGTATTAGTCGGTCGTTTAACGAAAGATCCTGTCTTGCGTAAGACTGCAAACGGTGCATCTGTTGTTTCTTTTACTGTAGCATGTACCCGCCGTTTCAAGCAGGAGGGACAGCCGGACGCTGATTTCATCAACACGGTTGCCTGGAATAAAACAGCGGATATCGTATCACAGTATACACATAAAGGATCACTGGTCGGTGTGGAAGGAAGAATCCAGACACGCAGCTATGATGATCAGAGTGGGAAACGCGTTTATGTAACAGAAGTTGTCGCAGACAGCGTACAGTTTCTGGAAAGCAAAAGCGCTGCCGCAAGCAATGCGAACAGCAATGCCTATGTACCTGATTATGATCAGGGAAGCAATCAGGGCTACCAGAGTGACAACAGCAGCTCCCAGTCCTACTCCAATGACTTTACAAGCAGCGATACACTGGATATCGCAAGTGATGATTTACCATTTTAATGGTAGAAAGGAGATTTTCTATGGCATTCAAAAAACAGCGTATGGGACGTAAAAAAGTATGTTACTTTACGAAAAATAAAATTGAAAGCATCGACTACAAGGATATTGAATTATTGAAAAGATTCATTTCCGCAAACGGAAAAATTATTCCAAGACGTGTAACAGGTACACGTGCAAAATATCAGCGTATGCTGGCTACTGCAATCAAGCGTGCACGCCAGATGGCTTTACTGCCTTACGTAAGCGAATAATATCGCATATTCACTCCATCTGTCGCAGGATGGAGTTTTTTCATAGCTGTATCCCTGCACAGGGCGGCACGGAGCATTGCTGAGGCACTATGAAGAAAGAAAGGAAGCAGATGATATGAACAAGCAGACACGCAAGATAACAGAAGGGGCAATGATGTGCGCCATTGTCGGACTGGTCCTGTTTATCAACCGGCAGCTTGGCAATATGCTGGAATATTTCATGTACTGGGTACTGACCTTCCCCATTCTTGTCTATACGGCAAAATACGGAGTGCACAATGCACTGGTTCCCTCTGTCAGTATGCTGCTGCTTTCCTTCATGATCAGCTCACCGACAACGATCTTTTATCTCTTCAGCTGCATCGTTGTGGGACTTGTATATGGTGGCGGGGTGAGAAAAGGCTGGAAGAACGGTACGCTGCTTGTTTTCAGCGGTATCTTCACATTCTTTTCCTATCTGGTCACAACCGTTTTGCTTGCGGCTGTATTCGGGTATGATCCGGCAGAGGATATCGAGCTGGTGAAAACCATACTGGAGCTTATGAACATCCATACCGGAATCGATCTCATGAAAACCGTAACGATCATTGTTGTTCTGGTAGCTGTTCTCATGAGCGTGCTGCAGACGATGTGCATCCATATGATTGGAAACATCCTGCTTTCCCGGCTGCATATCAGGGTGCATCCGATGAACAATATTCTCAGTATTCGTGCTTCGAAATGGAACGGATGGCTGATTCTTGTCATTTGGGTTCTATTTTACAGTGGAAATGTGCTAAAATTAAACCAGGAAGCTTCGACGATACTGCTGGGGGCCTACCTTGTCTGCAAGGTCCATGCAATCGCCTGCGGAGCGATGTGTATCATGGGACTGCTGGTGCTGTTACGAAAGCGCGCATTTGTGTTGCTGTTGATGATTGCAGTCTTTGTGCCCTATGTACAGGATGTCATTGCCGTAATCGGCATTGCGGATATCCTGTTTCTGCTGAGAGATAAAATGAAACGAGGTGTCATAAATGGATCGTTTGGAAAATTTTAAGGTTCAAATCGCAATTATACTGATTGCGGAAGCTGCGGCATTGTTTGTGCTGTATATGGCCGGAATTCCGGGTCTTCAGATTCTGCCCATGACGATTCTGCTGATTCTGAATATCCTTGTCATCATTTGGATCGTATTGAAGTATGAGCGTGATAAGGAACAGCGGGATATCGATATCTCCCATATTCTGGGACATGACGCCAAGGATGCCCTGTCCTTTGGCGAGGTTGGTATCATTACGTATGATGAGCAGTACAATGCGACATGGATCAATGAGTTTCTGGAGGAGCGCTCTGTTAATGTTGTCGGAAAAAAGCTGACCAGCTGGATTCCGGAGATTACAGATCTTTTCAACGGCTCTGTGGACGAGCTGACGGCAAGTGATCCGAATGGGGAATATGTATATGAGATTGCCCGCAAGGAAAACGGACAGGTGCTGTTTGTACGTGATATCACCAAGCTGGAGACCATAACAGAGCGGTTTAAGAAGGACAGTATCGTTGCCGGATTGCTGCAGCTGGATAATTATATGGAAATTCAGCAGTATGAGGATGAAGGAACCATGGCAACCATCAATACACAGCTGCGTCAGCCACTGGTGGAATGGGCAGGCCGCTACGGGATGTTTATCCGGCGTCTGCGCTCCGATCGCTTTCTCGTCATTTTGAATGAGGCGATTTTCGAACAGGTCGTACAGGATAAATTTGACATTCTGAATACGATACGTAAAAACGCTGAGGATATCGATGTATCCATAACGCTGAGTATGTCGTTTGCCCGTGGCACGGATGATTTCCGTCTGCTGGATACGATGGTGAATGATCTTCTGGAGCTGGCACAGAGCCGGGGCGGTGATCAGGCAGCTGTCAAGAAGTATGGCGAAAGTGTGAAATATTTCGGTGGGAACAGTGAGGCACGTGAAAAACGAAGCAAGGTGCGTGTCCGTGTGATGTCGCAGGCGATCAAGGAAGCCATTATGGAAGCCGACCGGGTGTTTGTCATCGGTCATCAGAATATGGATTTTGACTGCATGGGAAGTGCGCTGTGTATGTCACGGCTGGCTGCTGCCTATGGCAAGGAAGTATATGTTGTATCGGATGGCGGTGGAATCGAACCGCAGCTGCAGGAGGCTTTGATGCTGTACCGGGAGAAGCTGGAGGGACGGCACCGCTTTATCAGTGACGGTGATGCCGCGAAAATGATAGAAAACGACGATTTACTGATTGCCGTCGATCATCACAATCCAAAACAGACGGGAGCTCCGCAGACACTGGAGGCAGCTAACCGTATCGTTGTGATCGATCATCACCGCAGAAGTGAGGACTTCATCGGTAATCCGCTGCTGGTGTATGTGGAATCGAGTGCCAGCTCCGTATGTGAGCTGGCAACCGAATTCCTGCCTTATCAGAACAATAAGGTAAACCTGAGTGAGGAAGAGGCAACACTGATGTATGTCGGTATTCTGGTGGATACCAACCGCTTTAAGACGAGAACCGGAAGCCGTACGTTTGAAGCTGCTGCCTATCTGAAAAATCTGGGAGTTGACCCGATTACGGCAGAGAATCTTCTGAAGGAGGATTTTGATGATTTCGAGGCAAAAACGGAAATCATGAAATATGCAGGACAATATGCGGATGGTATTCTGATCGCCGCAGTTGATAACAACCGTGTAATCAACCGTACACTGATGTCTCAGGTGGCAGACAGCCTGCTGAATATCAAGGATATGGAGGCAAGCTTTGTCATCGGTAATATTGAAAACGGCAAAGTGGCGGTATCTGCCCGCAGTAAAGGGAAGATCAACGTACAGATTATCATGGAGAATATGCATGGCGGCGGACATTTCACGATGGCTGCCCTGCAGAGAGAACAAACAACGGTGAAGGCCGTACAGGAAGAATTGAAACAGATGATAGATACCTATCTGGAAGAAAACAAGGAGGACGACGAAGATGAAAGTGATACTGCTAAGTGATGTAAAGAAGCTGGGAAAGAAAGGGGATATCGTAGAGGTCAGTGACGGCTACGGAAGAAACTTTCTACTGAATAAGAACCTGGCGGTAATGGCAACAAAGAAAAGCATGGAGATTCTGGATGAGCAGAATCTACAGCATGATCTGGAGGAAAAGCAGAAGGAAGCGGATGCAGAGGACCTGAAAAAGCAGCTTGCGAAGATCACGCTGGAATTCCATGTGAAAACAGGAGAAGGCGGACGTGTGTTCGGTAGTGTTTCCACAAAGCAGATTGTTGCACAGCTGCATGAAACATACGGAATTCATGTGGACAAGAGAAAGGTCATCGATAACGATGCCATCACCTCTCTGGGCTATACGGATGTTAAGGTGGATCTTTACAGAAATAAGGTAATCGGAACCATTCGTGTTCATGTGAACGGATAGGAGGCTTTATGAGTAGAGAATTGCCACATAGCACCGAGGCGGAGCAGTCCATTCTCGGCGCAATGATGATTTATCCCAGCGTAACCAGCGTTGTATATGATCAGGGGCTGGATGTGCGAGATTTCTATCTGGATATCCATCAGCGTATATTCTCTGCCATGATGGATATCACGGACAGCGGTAAGCCGGTGGATGTCACCACGCTGATTGCCCGTTTACAGGATATCGAGCAGCTGAATCTGGTCGGCGGTGCTGACTATATCATCAAGCTGAGTGATACGGCGATATCCAGCGCCAACAGTGTGTATTATATTGAAATGATCAAAAGCAGAGCACATCTGCGACGCTTAATCGAAGCAGCTGAACAGATTGCCGAGGACGGCTTTGATACAGCGAATGATCTGGATGAAATCATGGATAAGGCGGAACGGGATATTCTCGGTGTTACGCGCAGCCGTCGTGCCACTGATTTCAAAAGCAGCCGGGAGGTTGTTTCCAATGTCATGCAGGAGCTGATTCGTCTGCGCACCAGTGATAACCGTGTAACCGGAATCAAGACCGGCTATACCGACCTTGACCGTATGACCAACGGCTTTCAGCGTGGCGATTTGATTATTCTTGCGGCCCGTCCGGCGATGGGAAAGACTGCCTTCGCCCTGAATCTGGCGTTGAATGCATCCTTTTACAATCCCGGGGCAATTGCCATCTTCTCACTGGAGATGCCGGCGGAGGCATTGATGAAGCGTATTCTGAGTGCCAAGTCCGCAGTGGAATCCAATAAGCTGAGAAGCGGTGCTATTCTGGATGATGAATTCAGCAAGCTGAACGAAGCGGCGAATGAACTGATGGCCAGCAAGCTGTTTGTGGATGACAGCTCCAATATCAAAATATCCGAGGTGTTCTCCAAATGCCGTAAGCTGAAAAGTGAGCATGGTCTTGATCTGGTCGTCATTGACTACCTTCAGCTGATCAGCGGAAGCGGAAAAAGCGGAGATAACCGCCAGCAGGAAATATCGGAAATTTCCCGTTCCCTGAAGGGACTGGCCAGAGAAATGGAATGTCCGGTGATCGCACTGTCGCAGCTGTCGCGTTCCGTGGAAACGCGTCCCGACAAGCATCCGATGCTGTCCGACCTTCGTGAATCCGGAGCCATCGAGCAGGATGCCGATATCGTCATGTTTCTGTATCGTGATGCCTATTATGCGAAGGATGATGAGGCGGAACAAAACAATCCGACCGATCAGACCGATCTTGATATTGCCAAGCACCGTAACGGTGCGACAGGCAAGGTGGAGCTTGCATTTCAGAAATCCATATCTGCCTTCTTCAACATTGCACACGACGGATTCTCATAGTGTCAAATATTTATTATATAACTTTTTGCATATTGCATGTAGATAGCATACCGGCTGTGATGCGACAGCCTGTTTCTTCCAAGGGCTCAAGGAAGTGGACATATCGTATAAGAAAAGGGGGCCGCATATGAAATTTGCACTACTGGCCAGCGGTTCCAAAGGTAACTGCTGTCTGATAAAACATAAGGATACCCGACTGGTCATCGACTGTGGAACAACGCGAAAATATCTGAAAAGCTGCTTTGAACAGATTAGCTATGATCCCATGCAGAGCAATGCACTTCTGATTACGCATACACACAGCGACCATATCGCACAGATGAAGCTGTTTGACCCCATACCAACATATGCGACACAGGATATCGCGACCAGCCATCTGCACGGCATACGCCCCTACGATCGCTTTGAACTGCAGGATTTTCGAATAACCGTACTGCCGATGAGTCATGATTGTGAAGGCACCGTAGGCTATGTCATCGAGACCGAGGATGAGAAAATGGTATATGTGACAGATACGGGATATATTAAAGATGAGGTTAAGGAATACATACGCAATGCGGACTATTATGTCTTTGAAAGCAATCACGATATCGAGATGCTGATGCAGACGACAAGGCCTGTCTATCTGAAGCAGCGTATCATCGGTGACTGCGGACACCTGTGCAATGAGGACTGCTCGAACATCCTGTGTGATGTCATGGGGGATCATACAAAGGAAATCGTACTTGCGCATATCTCCCAGGAAGGAAACACACGGGACATGGCACTTACCACACTGAAGGAAACACTGAAGCGGAAACAGAAGGATCGCGAGGATCTCCGCCTGTATCCTGCGGATCAGTTTTCCATTTATACCGGAGGGAAATCAACATGAAACGACTGACAGCCTTTCTCCTAGTGGCACTGATCGGATGGAATATCGTCCTGACGATTTTATATTTGCAATCAAAAGAGGACACAACAGCAGCAACTGCTGCACAGCAGACGAAGCAGAAGGTGGAAACCGCAAGTGTAAATATCACAAGTGATGTGACAGAGCTTGTGGCGAAGAGCGAAAATAAGGTTGTGACAGTTACTGCCAGAGCACGCGGTCAGGCACTCGACACTGGAAGCGGTGCAGTTTATAAGGTTGACGGAAAGACGGTTTATATCATCACCAACAATCATGTTGTTGCGGATGGGGATGAAGCGGTTGTCACCTTTGCGAACGGCAAGGAACAGAAGGTGGATATCGTCGGAAAGGACGAGTTAACCGATCTTGCACTGTTGAAAACAGATGTTGATTTCAAAGCGGAGGCCTTTGTGATGGGGAATTCCTCACTTGTCAAAAAGGGGGAATATGTCATTGCCATGGGAAGTCCGCTGGGCATTGAGTATCAGGGCAGTGTATCCGGTGGTCTGATATCCGGTGTGGACAGAAGAATGGAAATGGATATCGACAACAACGGTGTTGCGGACTGGGATGTGAATGTTCTCCAGACGGATGCCGCCATCAATCCGGGAAACAGCGGCGGACCGTTAATCAATATGGCAGGAGAGCTGATCGGTATCAATTCCATGAAGATAACGGATACCTCCGTAGAGGGCTTTGGCTTTGCATTGCCGATCAATGAGGTTCTTCCCATCATCACGGAGCTGGAAAACAACGGCAAGGTGGTACGTCCGATTCTCGGAATTTCCGTACAGCCGATCGAGCAGCTGAGTATGCTGGACAAGGCATATCTGGGAATCGATTCCAAGGTGGAAAGCGGCCTGCTGATTGTCAAGGTTGCCTCACGGACACCGGCAGCCTCTGCTGGAATAAAAGAAGGTGACATCCTTGTGAAATTTGATGGTAAGGAGATCAAGGATTATAAGCAGTTCCGTCAGTATCTCTACAGTCATAAGGTAAAGGACAAGGTGAGCATTGTCGTAAACCGCAATGGCAAAGAAATCGAAAAGACGGTAATACTGGAATAAATAAAGGAACGGTATCTGATGCATGATCCTGCACGGATGCCGTTTTCTAAAATAGCTGTATGTATAGGGAAAGCAGGGGACAGCAGGATATACTTCACGGCGGATTTGCATTTTTATCATGATCATATCATCCGTCTTGCCAACAGACCCTATCATTATATTAAAGAAATGAATGAGGCGCTTGTGGAAAACTGGAACCGAAGGATATGCAGGGATGACGAGGTGTGTATTCTGGGAGATGTAACCATGAAAAATCATGTGTATGCCCGGGAAATGCTGAAGAAGCGAAAGGGCAGAAAGTATCTGATCGAAGGTAATCACGGCCGTTTTGTTCATCAAAAGGAATTTGATCAGTCTATATTTACATGGTAAAGCAGATGCATGAGCTGAAGTATGAGGGACATACCTTTGTCTTATTTCATTATCCGATAGCGGAATGGAACGGCTTTTATCATGGAGCAATCCATCTGCACGGACATCAGCACAATCATGCGGTTGTGAATTACAGAAACCGTGATAACGGTCTGTTACGATATGATGTGGGCGTCGATGCAAACGCGATGGCCCCGGTCAGCATACAGGAAATCATAGCTTTTTTTGAATAACATATCAGTGTGTTAGGAGTATATAGTATGGAAAAATTCGAGGAGCTTTCACAGGAGAAGCAGCGGCGTATCATCGATGCCGGTATGGAAGTGTTTGGCAGATATGAATACAAAAAGGCAAACACGGAGGATATTGCGGCCAAGGCAGGCATATCCAAGGGGTTATTATTCTATTATTTCAAGGATAAGAAAAGCTTTTATATGTATCTGTTTCAGTATTGTGTAACTATCGTCACAAAGACGCTGGATGATGAGGACTTCACAAAAATCACAGATTTCTTCGCATTGATGGAATTCGGGGCGCAGAAAAAAATGCAGATAATGGTGGAGCATCCGTTTATTCTGGGTTTTATCTGCCGGGCATTTTCTTCCCGCCGCGAGGCTGTCAGCAGTGATGTGGCAATGGAGCTGCATTCTCTGATGGACACGACCTTTGACCGTTTTTTTGCGCATGTGGATTTCTCAAAATTTAACAATGATGTTGATCCGAAGCAGGTGTATCAGATGCTGGTATGGATGACAGAGGGGTATATGCATGAAAAGCTCAGCTGTCAGGAAACGCTCAAGCTGGAGAACATCATGAAGGATTTTGAAGAATGGAAGGTCATGTTTAAGAAGATGGCATATAAGAAGGAGTATCAGTAAAAAAACTGCTTATATCATCAGTGATACCGGTCAAGCGTACCACAGATGCATTGCAGTTTTTTATTACATTCACATGGCTATTGTGAGATAACCTCCCAGTCCTTGATATCATCCAGCTTTAATGCAGCGTAATCGTCCTGTGTACCTCCGGAGTCTTCTCCAAGCTTAACGGAAGCATTTGCTGTTTTAACACGTGGTGTTCCGCTAAATCCATTATTTCCGGAATAATCATACTGGATAACCTTGACTTTATTTCCCTTTTTTATATCCTCCAAGGTTACCTTGCGCTCACTTATCGTTATCGTATAATTGTTATCACTTTTACTTGCATAGATTCTGAAGCTGTAATCATATCCGCTGGCTATACCAGAGTCGTTAAGCGCCTTGCGCAGACTGTTACCGGCATTTGCACCTTCCGAATTGATGAATGCCTTATCTTTTTGATCGATGAAGGCCTGAATGATGCTGAGAGGCTCTCCCTTGATCAAAGCAAGGTGAATTTCGTTTGCTTTTACAAATAGATTATCATAGGAGGTCAATATTTCATACTTCTGCTGTTGATCATCATATCGGATATAGGTTTCCCCTATCAAAACGATAAAATCTCCGGCACCGTTATTTGCCTTGTTTTTATATATTTCCATCAGGGTCCCTTCCACTTCCGAGCGTTTCATGATATCCTTCATATTTTCATCCGTCGCCAGCAAATCCAGCTGCTGTTTGTTTACCAGCTCGATTCCCTTCTCCTTGGAGGCTACCATGACACTTCTTGCTTCGGAAATCAGCTTGGTATCTGCCGCCTTGCGCACGTAGCTCATAACAGCCGGTACAGCAAGTGCCATCAGGATACCGATGATTACCAGAACAACAATGATCTCGACAAGTGTAAATCCTTTTTTATTCTTTTTCATACCATCACCCTTTTCTTTCATTGTACTATGAAATTCGTGGTTTGTAGACATTTTACGAAAAAATGATATGATTTTTATATTCTATAAGCCTTGAAATAAACGCCTATACATAAATATCCGTGTATACCTGTTTCCTGAGTATCCTCACTGCTTATGCGAAGGAGATTACGAAACATTGACGCTCTTATAAAATAATCATCAGGTGATATATCCTCGGCTGCAGGTCAAAGGCTACGCTTTGAGCATTGAACATTTATTTGCAACGGGTATTGGATACGATAAAGTACGGCTTCTGATATTTGCACTCTGATGAAAAACAGCGTACAATAATTCTCGTAGTGAGGTGGAATATGCACGTAGAGGAAGTACCGGAATTTTTAAATATAGCGAAGGAGCTGCTGGGGGATGCCAGGGTATGGGATATGCAGAAGTATATACAGCACGGATCCATCAGCTGTCTGGAGCACAGCTTCGTCGTATCCTATTACAGCTTTACACTGGTCAGAAAGCTGCGGATGTCCTGTGATGAACGCTCTTTGGTGCGGGGCGCGCTGCTGCATGACTATTTTCTATATGACTGGCATGAGGCAGAGGATTGGCACAGACTGCATGGCTTTCGCCACCCTTTTTTTGCGAATCGCAATGCATTGCGCGATTTTCAAATCAGCGAACGGGAGCAGGAGATCATCCGCAAGCATATGTGGCCGTTAACCGTCATACCACCTATGTGCAGGGAAGCATGGGTGGTAAACGCAGTGGATACAGCATCCGGCATTGTTGAGGTGCTCGCAGAATATCGGATATTTAAAAGACTGCGCCGCAGATGGCTGGAGAGTAAGCTGGAGCTATTGAAGCAGGTAAAGGAGAACTTATGATAAAAATTGTTGCAGTAGGAAAAATAAAGGAGAAGGCACTGCGTACACAGATTGAAGAGTACGAAAAAAGGCTGCGGCCGTTTACAAAGCTGGAAATCATCGAAGTAAATGATGAAGTGGCACCGCAGAGCAACAGCGATTCACAGAACAATCAGGTTAAGGAAAAGGAAGGAGAACGCATTCTTGCCAAAATAAAAGAGCAGGAATATGTAATCCTTCTCGATTTATGGGGAGAAATGGTGGATAGTGAGCGGTTTTCCAAAAAGCTTGATCAGCTACAGACCTATCAGACCAGTAACCTTACATTCGTTATCGCAGGCTCTCTGGGACCGGGCAAAAATGTCTATGATCGCTGTAACTGGAAATGGAAGCTGAGTGATCTGACCTTTACCCATCAGATGACAAGAGTGCTCGTACTGGAACAGATTTATCGTGCCTTTATGATACAGAACAACAATCCATATCATAAATAGTGTACAAAGATCATACCTGCGCCATCCTTTTCAAAGATGAATACAAAGCAGGAGCATCCGCAGAGGTTCAGAACAGCTTCTGCTTTCTTTATGAAAATACATGGCTGATATTGAAATAAATGTGGTTGAATCTGATTGAAAAAGAATATATGTGAATAAATGGTAGGGATGAAAGCTTTCTTCGGTATTTAAGGATTTTTTAAGAAAGACTGCGGTATTCTTAGCTTGTAGAAAGGGTGTGACGGCAATGCTGAAACGAATGTTGAAAAAAGATTTAATGCATAGAAAGAGTGTCAATCTGATTCTGTTTCTGTTTATTACCATTGCGACGGTATTTCTTGCAAGCAGTGTAAATAATATTCTTGTTGTAAGCTCCTCTGTGGATTACTACATGGATTATGCAAATATACCGGATGTGAATCTGGTGGCAGTAAATTCCGGGGAAAAAGAGAAGATCATGAAATGGATAGAAACCGAGGCTCCGGGTGTGAAGGATTACGGTTATCAGGAAATGCTCTCTGTGGAACAGAAAAATTTGCACAGGGAGAATGGAAAGAAGTTTAACGCGGAAGGACTCAGCCTTTTCCTGTCCGAGGAAAGCAGTGACTATTGCAAGGGCTTTGATCCGAATGGGGGAGCTCTTCATCTGCAGGATGATGAGATTGGCATGCCTGCGTTTCTGATGGATAAAAACGATTTGAAGGTCGGCGATAAGGTGCGTATAAGCCTGAATGGAAGAGATAAGACCTTTACTCTGAAAACCGTGGTAAAGGATGCGGCGTTCGGAAATGATATGGTTGGTATGTCAAGAATCTTTATGAATTCGGATATGTATAAAGAATTTAAAAAAACGGGCAGTGAACAGACGTATGCGTTATACTTCATCAATGTAAGCTCCATATCCGAATTTACGGAAGCACAGAATCTGCAAAGCTTTCCATCCGTTTTGAATACGGTGTCACGCAGTATGTATTCCATGATTTATTCCTTTGATCTGATTCTTGCAGCTCTGTTAATTCTTGTAGGCATCTGCATGATCCTGATTGCTCTGCTGGTTCTTCGCTTTACCCTGCTGTTCACAATGGAAGAGGAGTATCGCGAAATCGGCATCATGAAGGCGATCGGCCTGAGGGATAAGGCAATACGGCGCCTGTATCTTGTGAAATATACATTTCTTGTCAGCAGCGGAGCTTTCCTCGGTCTGTTGATCAGCGTACCGATCAGTTGTATCATGGTGGCGGGAGTCAGTGTGAATATGATTATGGAGGACAGCGGTGTTAACTTCTTTGTAAATATTCTCTGTACCCTGCTGATCATCTTTCTGGTCATGCTGTTCTGTATGAACTGTACACGAAAGCTGAGCCGCATTACTGCGATATCCGCCATTCGGGGCGGACACAGCGGAGAGAGCTTTGCGAAAGCGTCGGCCTTGTATTTGTTCAAACAGAAATATCTGCGTGTTCCCGCATATCTGGGTATCAATGACATGCTGACGCATCTGAAACGCTATGCCCTGCTGCTGGTTACCTTCTGTATCAGCTTTGTTCTGATCACAATTCCACTGAATACCATCAATACCATGCAGAGCAGTGAAATGGCATCCAAATTCACCGTGAATACGGACAGTGCTGTATATATAAAGAAAATTGAAGGGAAACAGGATTCCGCATACAGAAACTCCGCGCAGCTGAAAAAGGGAATGCAGCGTGTGGAGCGGGAAATGAAGGAAAAGGGCTATGATGCTGAGCTGACGGCCTCCTCCATTTACTTCCTGCCGTTTCATGCTCCTGGAAAAAAGGGCAATACGAAAATCATGTCCCTGCAAATACAGGGGCGCAATACGGAATATCTGGATTATCTGGAAGGCAGTGCTCCTGTGCTGGAAAACGAAATCGCCTTCTCCCGCCTCATTCTGGAGGATAACAACTGGCATATCGGAGATCGTATAGAGGCCGATCTGAACGGTGAAACCTACAAGTTTATCATTACGGGAAGCTACGCCGATTATATGCAGCTGGGAAGCAGTGCCCGTCTGAATGCAAAGCTTGATCTAAGTAAGGTGGACATGTTTGAGTATTGGAATGTCAATGTTGATATGAAGACAGACAAGAGCCAAACGGAGCTGAAGGATACCCTGCAAAAGCAGTTTCCTGATTATGAATGGTATACGGCTCAGGAAATTGTCGATCGCAATATCGGCGGTATTCAGGAATCTCTGAGTGAGCTTCTGATTCCGATGACTGCCATGCTCTGTGCTGTTATTATGCTGATTACACTCTTGATGGAAAAGCTGTTCATCGTACGTGAAAAGGGAGAAATCGCTATGATGAAGAGTATTGGATTCCGTAACAGCAGTATTCGCAGCTGGCAGGTGATTCGGATGATTCTGGTTGCCCTGGTATCCATGCTTGCGGCAGTTCCATTGTCCATGCTCAGTAACCGCTTCATGCTGGAGCCGATCTTCGCCATCATGGGTGCGGATGTGCATATCCAGATAGATCCGGTGCAGGTTTATCTGATATATCCGGGTGTACTGCTGCTGGGAATCATCTGTGCAACGATATTTGCTACCGGTCAAATCAAGCGTATCCATATACGTGAAATGAACAATATGGAATAAGGAGGAAGCTATTATGAGTGGAATAACAGTAAGCAATCTGTGTAAGACATATATCGTAAATAAACGACAGAACAACGTATTGAGAAATGTCAATCTGACATTGGAAGAAAAGGAAATGATCGCCGTCATGGGACCATCCGGCTCCGGTAAGACAACCCTGCTGTATACCATCAGCGGGATGGACAGTGCGACAGCCGGAAGTGTGAAATTCTTTGAGCGTGAGCTTACGGATATGAGCCGCAATGAGATCAGCGATCTGCGCCTGGAGGAAATGGGATTTGTCTTCCAGCAGATGTATATGCTGAAAAACCTGTCCGTTTATGATAATATTATTTTACCGGCCTATCAGTCTGTAAAGGGAAGAACGAAGCAGGGAAGAAAAGAAATCAATGCCTATGCCGCAAAGCTCATGCAGAAGCTTGGCATCAGTGAAATTGCGGATAACGATGTGAATGAGGTATCCGGAGGACAGCTGCAGCGTGCCTGTATCTGCCGCAGCCTGATCAATCATCCGCGTATTCTGTTTGCAGATGAGCCGACAGGTGCCCTGAATAAGCAGAGCTCTCATGAGGTGATGGAGGAGCTGAACCGTATTCATAAGGAAGGGACAAGCATACTGCTGGTAACCCACGACATGAAGGTAGCCTCACGCTGTGACCGTGTGCTGTATATCGAGGACGGAAATATCCGGGATGAAATGCAGCTTGGCGCATGGGAAGACTGCACGGATATCCGCAAGCGGGAGCGCAGATTAAATGAATGGCTGATAACGTTAGGATGGTAATTGCCTATGATAGATATATTACTTGTAGAGGATCACCGTGAGCTTGCCCAGCTGATCGTAAGCTTTTTAAAGCGGGATGGATTTCAGGTGCATCATGTGGAGGGCGGGGAGGCTGCGCTTTCCTATCTTGCACAGACAGAGGTACGTCTGCTGAGATAATACGCAATTAAAAGGAATTGGCAGCGGTTATAAAAGCTTTTTATGAAAGAAAAAGTATACATCTCAGCATACTTTACTCTGTGATTTATTCTGTGGTTTACTCTGTGGTTTACTTTTCAGTCTGTAAAGGGAAGAAAAGAAATCAATGCCTATGCCGCAAAGCTTATGCAGAAGCTTGGCATCAGTGAAATCGCGGATAACGATGTGAATGAGGTATCCGGAGGACAGCTGCAGCGTGCCTGTATCTGCCGCAGCCTGATCAATCATCCGCGTATTCTGTTTGCGGATGAGCCGACAGGTGCCCTGAATAAGCAGAGCTCTCATGAGGTAATGGAGGAGCTGAACCGTATTCATAAGGAAGGGACAAGCATACTGCTGGTAACCCACGACATGAAGGTAGCCTCACGCTGTGACCGTGTGCTGTATATCGAGGACGGAAATATCCGGGACGAAATGCAGCTTGGCGCATGGGAAGACTGTACGGATATCCGCAAGCGGGAGCGCAGATTAAATGAATGGCTGATAACGTTAGGATGGTAATTGCCTATGATAGATATATTACTTGTAGAGGATCACCGTGAGCTTGCCCAGCTGATCGTAAGCTTTTTAAAGCGGGATGGATTTCAGGTGCATCATGTGGAGAGCGGGGAGGCTGCGCTTTCCTATCTTGCACAGACAGAGGTACGTCTGCTGCTGCTTGATATCATGCTGCCCCATATGGATGGCTTTACGGTATGCAAAAAAGTGCGGGAGCATAAAGCGGTTCCGATACTGATAATGAGTGCGCGAAAGGATCGAAATGATCAGCTGAACGGCTATGAGCTGGGGGCGGATGATTATATCGAAAAGCCTGTGGATCCGCAAATACTTGCCGCCAAAATACGTGCTGTTTTACAGCGTACATCCGATTTGCATCGCAAGGAAACCATATCCTGCTGCGGTGTGGTCATTGAGCGTGCACAGCACAGAGCCTTTGTGGATGGAAATCTTATGGAGCTGAATGCGAAGGAATTCGAGCTGTTGACACTGCTGGTATCCAACGCTGGGAAAACCTTGCGCAAGGAATATATTTTCGCAAGCATATGGGGCATGGACAGCTTCAGTGAACAGCAGACACTGACCGTTCATATCAAAATGCTGCGGGACAAAATAGAGAAGAATCCAAAACAGCCGCAGCGGATTAAAACAGTCTGGGGCGTGGGGTATCGCTTTGAAGAAGTATAATATCCTGATCCTTTCCTGTTTCCTGCTGTATCTGGGCATTGCAGCCTTTCTCGGGTGGAGTATTCTGCAGATGGAGGAAACCATGGACCATGCATATCGTGTGGAAATCAATCGTATCCTGCAGCAGGTGGAAAAGGGTACGAAGGCTGAGGATATCGCACAGAACAGCTATCCGCATATCGAAAAGCTGCAATGGCTGTCCGCAGAGGAAGGAAGCAGAGAAACAGCCTCTGCCTTTTTCCAGGAGGGAAATAATCTGGAGATGCATGTGGCACCCGTCTACAGAAAGCAAAAGCTGACAGGATATCTGCGCTTTGATTATCATCGCTCGCTTGTGGATACCAACGGACTGATGCTGCGCACACAGCTGTCTCTCGCCGCTTTGTTCGCAATGCTGCTGGGTGTTCTTCTCTATCTGAGAAAGCACCTGTTAAAGCCCTTTGATCGAGTGCGTAAGCTTCCCGGTGAGCTTGCGAAGGGACATTGGAAGGGGATCGTGAAGGAGGAAAAAAGCAGATATGCACATGATTTCCTGCTTGGAATCGGACAGCTGAAGGATTCGCTGGATACTTCCAGAAGGCGGCAGCTGGAGCTGGAAAAGGAAAAGAAGAAGCTGCTGCTTTCTCTGTCACATGATATTAAGACACCGCTGAACACCATCCAGCTGTACGCGCGGGCTTTGGAGGAGCATCTGTATACGGATGAGGCACAAAATGTACACGCAGCTCATCAGATACAGGAAAAGGGGAAGGAAATTGAACATTATGTCGAAGAAATCATGAAGCAGTCCCGTCACGACATACTGGATATACAGGTCCAAAACAGTGAATTCTATTTGAAGGAGCTGATCGACAAGGCTGTTCACGCGTATAAAGAGCCATTGCGACTGCGGCGTATGGAGCTGGTGGTAAAGCCCTATGAAAACCTGCTGCTGAAGGGAGACCTGGAGCGCAGCTTTGAGGTCGTGGAAAACATTATGGAAAATGCCTTGAAATACGGAGATGGAAGAAGGATAGAAATATCGTGCTATGAAGAGGACTATTGTCAGCTGATTCGTATTTTTAACACTGGAAATACAGTGAGTGACACCGAATTTCATCATATATTTGAAAGCTTCTTTCGTGCCAGCAACAGCGAGGGGAAGCAGGGCAACGGTCTTGGACTTTACATATGCCGGGAAATCATGCGGCGTATGAATGCGGAAATTTTCGCCGAAAAGGAAGCGGATGGTATGGCCTTTCTACTCGTGTTCCCTTATTGAATACCAAACGGTGCAGCTGCCTGCAAATGCGGATACCGTGGATGCAATGCTTTGCTTGGAATACGTGAGGAGTGCATCCTTTTTCATGCTTTATAAAGCGAATAGGGAGAAAAAGCTGCTTTGCTTCATCATACAGTAAAAGAACGATCGCAGTCTCATAAAAAAAATAGGAACTCTCCTGATTTTTACATGAATACTGCAAAAGAGCTTGTCCTGCAAACAACACTGCTATAGAATATCAGAGAAAGAGTTACGTAAAAAAACAGGAAGGGATGTATTGTACGGTTATGCTTTCATAGTATGACTTGCAGGTAAAAAAAGGGCTGCCTGTGATTCAAAAGGGAAGGCAACTTGGAAAGCCAGAAAGGACAGAGAAATGCTGTTGAAAGAAGTTATGGAGAAAAGCGGTCTTAGCAGGAAGGCTGTACAGTATTATGAGGATCAGGGCTTTGTAAAGCCGGTAAAGCTGGAAAACGGCTACCGCGATTATGATGAAGACTGCCTGAAAACATTGCGAGATATTCATGCCATGCGGCAGATGGGACTGCATATAAAGGAAATACGTGCAATCCTTATAGAGGAAGAATATGCACCTCAGGTCTATGAACAGCTGATTCATGAGCTTGATATGCAGATGGTGCGCCTGCAAAGTCAGCGCACGGTACTACGAAAACGTATGCACCATGAGGAGGCAGAAATGGAATATACAAACGAAATGTGTCCATATGTATATATCCGAAAGCCCTCCCTATTGCTGGGAGTAATCCAGTGCATGCTGGGCGCTACCGGCTTTCTTCTGTTTCCCTGGCTACCGGGTACAACCAATCTGTGGCTGATTGCCCTTCTGCTTGTTTTCATTTTGCAGCTTATACAAAATATGTATTATGATACGAGAATTCACGGTCTGCAGTATATGGAAATCGGCTGGAAGCAGCTCGGGCTGACCGCTGTGCTTGCTTTTATCTGTGGTATCCTGACAGCGATTTCCTGCAAGGAAGCATATATGCAGCAATCTGGTGCTGTCTTTTGTATCACTGCTGTAACTGCCATCCTGCAGCTATGGAGCGGATTTCATCTGTATGGAAACTCGCAGGGAGAACACGGCTAGGCAAAACAGATATGGCTCTATTATCTCCAACGCATCACCATTTGCCCGCCCGCCAGGCAGTAGGCTTCTGTGAATGCAGACATTACATAGGGAAGCACATTCACCTGATTACACAGAGACGATGCAGCTGTAAGCAGACAGACGCTGTTCCTGTAAATGGTGAAAATATTTTCAGAATAAAAAATGTAAAATTTCAGAAAAAGTGTTGACAAGCAAAAAGAAGAGGTGTATCCTATAGGAAACCAAAGACAGAGAGATCAAGCAGAAAGATGCGCTTATAGAGAGCACGCGGATGGTGGAATCGCGGCAGAAATGCAGTTTTGTAAATGGACTCTGGAGGGCAAGGTGAACGGCGCAGCTCAGTATCCAAGACGTATGCCTACGTTACAGGGCTAGAAATGTGTCGGCATTTTGATGAGAGGATGGTTTCCAATAGATGGAACGATCAAATCAGGTGGTACCGCAGATGACCCTAACAGCATCTGTCCTGAAGTCAACAGACTTTTGGACGGGTGCTTTTTTATATAAGGGAGGTGGTCATTGTGTTACAGAGCACAGAGGAATGGCGATGGCATAAGGGTAAACAGACGTCATATAAACGAAGGAAACAAAACAACACAATGAAAGAGAGGACAACAGGTCATGAAAAAATTATGTAAGGCAGCAGCTGCATTTCTACTATGTGCAGGCGTATTAACAGGATGTGGAAGCAAGGAGGATACGAAAACTGAGAAAAAAATACCGGTGGTATCGGTAGCGCAGATTGTAGAGCATAAGTCACTGAATACGATTCGTGACAGCTTCAAGGCAGAGATGGAGGCACTGGGCTATAAGGATGGAGAAAATATCAAGCTGGACTTCAAGGATGCCGGCGGGCAGCAGAACACGCTGAATTCCATCATGTCGACATTTGCCGGAAACAAGAGTGATGTCATCGTGGCAATTGCAACACCGACAGCTATGGCGGCAGCGAAGTACAGCAAGGATATTCCGATCGTATTCTCCGCAGTCAGTGATCCGGTAGGGGCAGGTCTGATGGATGATCTGAAAAAACCGAACAACAACATCACAGGGACAAGCGATGAAATTCAGGTGGATCAGATACTCGATCTTGCATTGAAGGTAGACCCTAATCTGAAGACACTGGGCTTTATTTACAACAGCTCCGAAGCGAATTCCGTAAGCAATCTGGCAAAGGCAAAGGAATTCTGTAAAAAACACGATATCAAGCTGGTGGAGGGAAGCGGCGCAAACATCACGGAGATTCAGAGCGCAGTCAGTGTGCTTACCGATAAATGTGATGCGATCTTTGCACCAAACGATAACACGGTGGCAAGCTCTATGAGTGCTCTTGTGGAAACTGCAAACAAGAAGAAGGTTCCGGTATATACAGGTGCTGATTCCATGGTAAGTGACGGCGGCTTTGCGACGGTTGGTATTGATTACACAGAGCTTGGCAAGGAAACGGCAAGAATGACGGATAAAATTCTGAAGGGCGAGGATGTGGAGAATCTGCCGGTTAAGGTCTTCAAGGATAATCTGAATATCTATGTAAATGAGAAAACGATGGAGACACTGGGCATTCAGCTTCCAAAGGATGTAGAAAACAGCAAAAATCTGGTCATGATGTAAGCCTGTGCACAATAGGAACAGGCCTGTCATATATAAGGATATAAAAGATATATAAAAGGAAGATAATCGTGCTGGGTACAGATTTCGTATTGAAAAAACAGGACGGAATCTAAACAGATTAAGAAAGTAATACATGGTTCGTAATGGAATCTGTATCATACAGCCATACAGCCGTATGAAAAAATCTGTAAGGAGCATAGGGCTGATGTAAGAAGTAAGCGGTACAGGTAACAGTATAGTAGAAGAGAGGATGAGGGTTATGGCATTATCAACCATACAGGATGCGGTGATACTCGGCATGATATTTTCCATCATGTCGCTGGGGGTGTTTATTTCCTTCCGCGTTTTGAATATTCCCGATCTGACGATTGACGGGAGCTTTACAACCGGATGTGCGGTATCTGCCGTATTCGCAATGAATGCTCACCCGTTTATCGGTACACTCATGGCGTTCCTTGCCGGAGGTCTTGCGGGGCTGGTAACCGGTCTGCTGCAGACCAAATGCAAGGTGCAGTCCCTGCTTGCCGGTATACTGACAATGACAGCCCTGTATTCCGTCAACCTGAAAATACTGAACGGCATGCCGAATGTATCCCTGTTCGGAAAGAAAACCATCTTTACACCGCTGGAGGCAGTGCTTGGTGATCATGCCTATGGTGTAATGATTGCCGGGCTTCTCATCCTTCTGATCCTTCTGCTGTATCTGTTTTTGAAAACACAGCTGGGAATGAGTCTTCGGGCAACCGGTGACAATGAAGCGATGGTGCGTGCCAGCAGCATCAACTCGGATTTGATGAAAATCATGGGTATCGCACTTGCCAATGCCCTGGTGGCGCTGGGTGGTGCAGTCTTCGCACAGAATCAGGGCTTTGCGGATGTGAGCGGAGGAATCGGTATGATGGTTGTCGGTTTGGCAAGCATCATTGTGGGTGAGGCATTTATCCGCAGAAAAACACTGGGCTTTCAATTTGCGGCTGTCGTTGTGGGCGCAATCGTCTATCGGTTTATTCTGACCGTAGCACTGCAGCTGGGAATCGGGGCAAGTGATTTGAACCTGTTCTCCGCAGCGCTTGTGGCACTGGCAATATCACTGCCGCATCTGAAAAAGAGAAGGAGGGGATCGCATGCTTGATTTAAAGGATATCAGCGTAACCTTTCACGCCAATACCGTCAATGAGCGAAAGGCTCTGGATCATCTGTCCTTCCATGTGGAGAATGGTGACTTTATCAGTGTGCTGGGTACCAACGGTGCCGGAAAGAGCACGCTGCTGAATGTAATCAGCGGTTCCATTATGAGTGATTCCGGAACGATCCTGCTGGATGGAAAGGATATTACAGTCTATCCCGAATATAAGCGGGCAAGAGAAATCGGACGCCTGTTTCAGGATCCCTTAAAAGGAACGGCGCCGCATATGACCATTGAGGAGAATCTGGGGCTGGCTTACAGTCGTGGTAAACGGACAACGCTGAGCCGGGCAATAAAAAAAGGTGATCGAAGCTTCTTTATCGAAAAGCTGAAGGAGCTGGGACTTGGTCTGGAGGATCGCATTTCCACAACCGTGGGATTGCTGAGTGGAGGACAGCGGCAGGCTCTGACACTGCTGATGTCTACCATCGTCACACCGAAGCTTCTTCTGCTGGATGAACATACGGCGGCGCTCGATCCGAAAACGGCCGCCTCTGTCATGGATATCACAGAGAGAATTGTAAAGGAGAACCATATCACTACGCTCATGATTACGCACAACATGAAGCAGGCACTGGAATACGGCAACAAGACGATTATTCTGAATGAAGGGAAAATCGTCAAGGTGCTGGAAGGGGAAGAAAGAAAGAACACAACGGTCGATGACCTTCTCAACATGTACGACTTTGTCTGAAAAAGGAAGTATTTGGCAGATTGTTTTTCTTGGAATAATCTGCCGCATACGATAATATAATGAACATGCGAGTATAAGATTGAGCATAAATTTCATGAAAACCAGAAAAAAATCAATGAAATTTTGACTTGACTTTTCCGCGTGTTTTTGCTTTTGGCGTCATTTATGCCCGAAAAGCTGAAAACGCATACATAAAGTTCATTTTTCTTACAAAAAGGGTGGAAATTTATGTTGAAAATCATTATACTTAATATATAGAAAAAATTCCTAAGGGGGGATTTACATGAGACAAAACAACATGCTGGCTATGATACTAGCCGGAGGCCGAGGAACACGACTGTATGCCTTGACCAAGAAGATTGCAAAACCTGCAGTGTATTACGGAGGGAAATATCGAATTATCGACTTCCCGCTGAGCAACTGTGCCAACTCCAACATCAACGTTGTCGGGGTACTGACACAGTATGAGAGTGTATTGCTGAATTCCTATGCAGCAGCTGGACAGCGCTGGGGACTGGATGCAAAAGACAGTGGTGTATACGTACTGCCGCCTCGTGAGAAAGACGGAGCAGCGTTTGACGTATACCGCGGGACTGCAGATGCAATCTCACAAAATATCGATTTCATCGACAGCCACAATCCGGAGTATGTTCTGATTCTGTCGGGAGATCATATTTACAAGATGGATTATTCCAAGATGCTTTCCCACCACAAGGCATGCGATGCCGATGCAACGATCGCCGTATTACCGGTACCGATGAAGGAAGCAAGCCGCTTCGGTATTATGAACACGGATGAAACAGACCGTATCGTGGAATTCGAGGAAAAGCCGGAGCATCCGAAGAGCAATCTGGCTTCCATGGGTATCTATATCTTTAACTGGAAGCAGCTGCGAAAAATGCTGGTCGCAGATATGGATGATCCTAACAGCAACCATGACTTCGGAAAGGATATCATTCCTGCCATGCTTGCGGAGAACAAGCGTCTGTATGCATGGAAATTCAAGGGTTACTGGAAGGATGTAGGAACCGTGGATTCCCTGTGGGAAGCAAACATGGACCTGCTGAGCAAAAACAACGAGCTGGATCTGAATGATCCAAACTGGAAAATCTATACAGAGGATGTAGCAACTGTTCCGCATTATATCGGACCGAATGGTAAGGTGGATAATGCATACATCAACCAGGGATGTGTCATCGATGGTGAAATCAACAACTCAGTCCTGTTCACGAACGTGGAGGTTTCAAAGAATGCGAAGGTCAACGATTCGGTACTGTTACCGGATGTGGAGGTCGGCGAGGGTGCCGTCATTCACCGTGCCATCGTCATGCAGGGTGTCAAGATTGATGCCGGTGCTGTCGTAGGTGATCCGAACAGTGAAGAAATCGAACTGATCAGCAAGAGAGTGAGGGGTGAGTAATATGTGCAATGCAATCGGTATTGTTAATTATGAAGGACCTAATGTACAGGTCAAAGGTATGCAGGATTATCGCCCGGTATCCGCCTTCTCATTCCTGGGAAGATATCGTCTGGTCGACTTTCCAATTTCTAATCTGAGTAATTCCGGTGTAAATCATATCAAGGTGTTTGTAAAAACAAATCCGAGATCTCTGTTGGAGCATCTGGGAACCGGACGTCATTACAACATTAACTCCAAGCGTGGAAAGCTGCACATCCTGCCGGCAAAAAGCATGGATGAAAATGATTTCTACAGCAATGATATCAATTCTTATATGTACAACATGCAGGCAATCGAGGATGCCAATTATCCTTACGTTGTTCTGACACCGAGTCACTTTGTTTTCCGTCAGGACTTCAGTGCGCTGCTGGATACGCATATCGAAAGCGGTGCGGATATCACCATGCTGTATCAGAATGTGGATAATGCAAAGGAATCCTTCGTAAACTGTGATGTTGTGAATCTGAACAAGCAGAAGGGTGTTCTGTCTCTGGAGAAGAATCGCGGAAACTCCAAATCCAGAACGATTTCTCTGGAAACCTATATCCTGAGCAAGGAGCTGTTTATGGATCTGGTTAAGAAAGCGGCGAATATCTCTTCTCTGTACTGGTTCCGCGATATCGTAAACGATGAGTGTGCGGAGCTGGATATCCGTGGTGTTGCACACCGTGGCTTTGTGGCATGTATCAATGACTTCAAGAGCTACTACAATGCCAATATGGATCTGCTGGACTATGATAAGGCGATGGATCTGTTCCATACAGACTGGCCGGTTTATACAAGAACCAACGATTCCTGTCCTACACAGTACTACGCAGGTGTCAGTGTGAAAAACAGTATGGTTTCCAACGGATGTCTGGTAGAGGGTGATATTGAAAACAGCGTCATCGGACGTGGGGCGATTATCAAGAAGGGGGCAGTTGTGAAAAACTGTGTGATCCTTCCGGGTGCCATGATCGGTGAAGATGTGCATATTGAAAATGTAGTAGTGGATAAGAAAGCAAGAATCGTCCGTAAAAAAGAACTGCTGGGCCTTGCCGACACTCCGCTGTACGTGAAAAGGAATGATAAAATTTAATGGCAAGAATATTGATGGTTGCTGCCGAGGGTCTTCCCTTTATTAAAAGCGGAGGACTGGCAGATGTAATCGGCTCCCTGCCGAATGAGCTGGCTAAAAAGGGTCATGAGGTGCGTGTTATCATGCCGCTGTACCTGAAAATTGCTCAGAAATTTCACCATGAATTTACGCTGGAGGCTCAGTTTTCCGTGAGTATTGCGTATCATGAGGTACCGGTAAATATCTGGTCAACCATGCGCAAGGATGTAAAATTCTATTTTGTTGAGCACAAGGGATACTTTGAGCGTGAAGAAATGTATGGACATATTGATGACGGGGAACGCTTTGCTTATTTCCAGAAGGCTGTCATTGAAATGTGCAATCAGCTGAACTACTTCCCGGAAATCATGCACTGTCATGACTGGCATACCGGGATGATTCCTGCTATGTGCAAGGAAGGTCACAGCTTTGATGAACGCTATCGCAATATCCGCTTTGTTTATACGATTCACAATCTGGCTTATCAGGGGAACTTCGGTGTGGAAATGCTGGACAGCTGTCTGGGACTGGATTATCGAATTTATGACAACGGAAATGTACGCTACGACGGTGGAATCAGTTTCATGAAGTCCGGTATTCTGTATGCGGACAAGGTGACAACAGTTTCCCCTACATATTCTCAGGAGATTCTGACGCCGCAGTACGGCGAGCATCTGGAAATGGTGCTGAATATCCGTAAATATGACCTGTGGGGAATCACAAACGGTATTGATATTGAATACTGGGATCCGAAGAATGATCCGGAAATTCCATATCACTACAACAAGGTGAATGTAAAGAAAGCCAAAGGCTTGAATAAGGAAGCACTGCAGAAGGAGCTCGGTCTGAATGTGGATCAGAATGTACTGCTGATCGGTGTTGTTTCCCGTCTTACCTGGCAGAAGGGCTTCTATCTGATGATGGAAAAGCTCTCTGAAATCTGTGCTATGCCGATTCAGCTTGCTGTGTTAGGAAGCGGAGAGGCAAGCATTGAGGAAAAGATGGCGCAGCTGGAAGCAGGAAACAAAGGGAAAATTGCATTCTACAAGGGATACAATGATTCTCTGGCACACCGCATTTATGGTGCATGTGATCTGTTCCTGATGCCATCCCTGTTTGAACCGTGTGGAATCTCACAGCTGATATCCATGCGCTACGGTACACTGCCGCTGGTACGTGAAACCGGAGGTCTGAAGGATACGGTAACACCGTATAACGAATTTGAAAAGACTGGTAACGGCTTCAGCTTCGCAAATTACAACTCTGATGAAATGCTTCAGGTGATGTACAATGCCATTGATGTCTATTACAATCGTAAGGAGGACTGGAAGATTCTTGTCCGTAATGCGATGAATACAGATGTCAGCTGGGCAAAGAGTGCGGAAACCTATTGTCAGCTGTACGGTCAGCTGCATTCATAAGGAAACAGAAAGGCATATTGTGTAAAACAGTATGTCTTTTTTTAGCTTGCGAGTGGTAGCGAACCTGTACAGCTTTTCGATATCAGGATAGAAAAATTTACATACTGTACAGTTCATGATTCAGATCACAGGGCATTCCGATATAGATATTATCATTCTGGAAGGTGAATTCCTCTTTCTGATATGGTAAAACGGTTATACTATGCGCATATTCGATTTTGTAAGCAGGGGGCATATTCCGAATCTGATGAAAAGGCAGTCTTTCGTAGCTGTTATGGATTTACAGCATGTACCTGTGCTTGTATTATAATTTTTTTTAGGATATCATTTCTTTGAAAAATGGGTTAAAATGAAAGAAATGAGGTGGTTCATATGAGAGCAAGAATTGAATTGACTAGAATTGACAACCGGCTTGTCCATGGACAGGTTGGTCTTACATGGGGAAGTACCTTAAATATTGACACAATTGTTGTTGTGGATAACCTGACTGCCGCCAGCAGCTTTGCACAGAAGCTGATGCAGAGTGTTGCCTCTGCCGCAAGCCGTCAGATCCGCTTTTATACAGTACATGACTTTATCCGTGCATACAATGACAACACAAGTCATCAAAAGCTGTTTGTTGTCGTACAGTCACCGCATGAGGCGCGTCTGCTGGTGGAAGCGGGAATTGAATTGAAGCGTGTCAATGTCGGCAATATGCATTATGAAAAGGGGAGAGTCGCATTTAACCGAAAGGTATATCTTACACAGCCGGATATTGAGGACATAAACTATATGATTTCACAGGGGACAGAGGTGTTCTATCAGGATGTTCCCGGATCGGCTGTTGAGAAATTCAGTGAGCTTGATTACGAGACAATGAAGCGGAGAAGGTAAATGGTCTTCGCTTTTGTATACATGCATGTTGAGAATGGAAAGGCAGGAACAACGCAATGAAGGAAATCGTATTTGAAGAATTGAAAAAACGCTGTGAGGAATATGCCATAGAGGAGCACACGCGATTTACAGCAGTCAGTATTGCTGATGCACTGCATATCAGTCGCAATACGGTATCCCAGTATTTGAATGAAAGGGTAAAGACAGGGGATGTAATCAAAATCAATTCCCGCCCGGTATACTTTTTTGTACGTGAGGCTGTGGAAAACAAATGGAGCGGTGTTGTGACCAAATGCACCTTTGATTCATTTGAACAGCTTGCGCAGGAGCTGGTGGGAGATGCACAGGATTTTGAACAGCTGATCGGCTGTAACAATTCTCTATCCAGTGTGGTGGAGCATTGCAAGGCGGCAGTATCCTATCCCGGAGGACTGCCGATTCTGATCAACGGACCGACCGGTACGGGGAAAAGCATGATTGCCTCCATGATGTATGAATATGCGGTGAATCAGAATATTATTGGAAAGAACAAGAAATTTGTGGCGGTAAACTGCTCGGAGTATGCAAATAATCCAGAGCTGCTGACAACCAATCTGTTCGGAAATGTAAAGGGAGCCTATACCGGAGCGGATGAGGATAACCCCGGGCTGATTTCACTGGCAGACGGCGGATTGCTGTTTCTGGATGAGGTGCACTGTTTGAAGGCGGAATGTCAGGAAAAGCTGTTTTTCTTTATGGACAAGGGTATGTATCACAAGGTCGGGGATAATGAAAACTGGTATTATTCCAAATGCCGACTGGTTTTCGCAACAACGGAGGACCCGCAGAATGTTCTGTTAAAGACCCTGCTGCGAAGAATTCCAATAACGATTACTGTTCCGGCATTGAAGGATCGTCCGCTGATTGAAAAGCGGGAGCTGATCTACACGATTTTCACAAAGGAGAGCAAACGCCTTGGTAAAGAAATCCTCATCAGCAATCTCGCCTATCAGAGTCTGATGGATTTTGAGTTTATCGGCAATGTCGGGGCATTGAAAAATGCCATCAAGGCAGCCTGTGCAAATTCCTTCCTCGTCCATCAGGGAGAGCCGAAGCTGAAAATACAGGTGGCTGATTTGCCGGATTATATCTTTCCATCCCTGACCTCCGTGCAGCTGAAATCCTCCACCCATGGCATGCAGGAGGCTATGATACCAATCGAGCGGCTCAAGGGCTCGCTGAATCAGGCGTCCCCGCTGCTGCATCTGTACAGTCAGCTGGTCACGCAGTATGAGGGATATCAAACCTCGACAAATGCCTTTCCTGCGTATATGGAAAAAACCGGAATTCTCATACAAAGCTATATTGATTATGTCATGTTTCATAACCGCTATCAGAAAAATACGAGTGAGGCATACCTGTTGAAGCTGCTGGATAAAATCTATTCCATTGTCATGAATAAATACTCCATCAACATACCGAATAATGAAATCAAAATCTATTCCCGCATTCTTGTTGAATATTCAAAATGTGCAACCGATGCCAATGTTTGGATCAGTGCGCATCAGAAAACGGTAAAAGCGCTGGTGGAGGAGGTTCAGGAGCGAATGCCGAGAATCTTCCATATAGCAGAGGAAATTGTGGAGAATGTGCGTCTGAATCTGGATTTGGAGCTTGATGAGCTGCTGCTGGTGATCATCGCCATCGCATTTGCGGGCTATCAGAATGAAGAGGTCAGCTCCTGTGTCGGTGTTATTCTATGCCATGGCTACTCCACCGCAAGCAGTATTGCGGATACAGCGAACCGTATGCTGGGGCAGTATGTGTTTGACGGTATCGACATGGAAATCAATATCACCATCGATAAGGTGGCGCAGCTGGCAGATGATTATCTGAAGCGCAAGGGAACCATACACGAACTGATTTTTCTGGTGGATATGGGTAGTCTGGAGGAAATCTATACAAGAATCAAGCCGATGTCCGATTATAATATTGCGCTGATCAACAATGTATCTACCGCTATGGCATTGGAGGTCGGCAACTACATCATGCAGGGAAAACGAGTGGAGGAAATTTTGCAGCTGGTGAAGGAGAACCATCAGCTTTCCACACACTATCTGAAAAGCAGAAAAAAGAAATCTGCCATCCTTTCCATCTGTGCCACCGGCTTTGGGGCAGCGAAAAAAATCAGTGAGCTGCTGGAGGGCTCCCTGCCACGCAAAATCGATCTGGAAATCATCCCTTATAATTATCAGCAGCTGGTGGAAAACGGGAACCGTGATTCCATCTTCAACCGGTATCAGGTGGAGCTGATTGTCGGAACGCTGGATCCCAAGGTGAGCGGCATTCCGTTTATGGCGATTGAAAGTGTTATGATGAACGATGAAATCGGCGTTCTGGAACAGCTGATGCAGCGGTATCTGGGAGCTGTCGATCTGGAGGCGTTCAATCAGAATATCACAAAGAATTTCACCCTGTCCAATATCGTGAATCATCTGACTATTCTGAACGGAGAAAAGATTATCGACGATGTGGAGGAAATTGTGGAAAATCTGGAGGAGGATCTGAACGAGGAGCTGGATGCCACCCGTAAGGTGGGTCTGTATGTACATATCAGCTGTCTGATCGAACGCCTGATCCTGAAACAGGGAATTGAGCATGTGGAGGGTATGGAAAAGGCAGTAGAAGGTAAAAAGGATCGTGTTGACAAGGTCAAGGATGCCTTTAGTGGCGTGGAAATGAGATATAGTGTCGAACTTCCGGCGCCGGAAGCACTTTATGTATTGAATTACTTCAAAAACCCTAAATAAATCAAGCGAAACGTGCCGCGACAGAAAGTTGGCACGTTTCTTGCTGATTATAAAAGTGAATGGAGGTGGAATATATGCCGAATATTCTATTAACAAGAATTGACAACCGTCTGGTACATGGACAAGTTGGGGTCACATGGACAAAGACGCTGGGAGCCAATCTGATTGTTGTGGCGGACGACACTGCTGCAGAGGACAGAATCCAGCAGTCACTGATGAGTGTCACAGCAAAATCATCCGGTGTGGGAATCCGTTTCTTTACGATTGAAAAAACGGCTGCCATCATTGGCAGGGCAGCACCGGAACAGAAAATCTTTATCGTATGCCGTACGCCGAAGGATGTCCGCCGTCTGGTGGAGGCCGGTGTTGCTCTGAAGGAGGTAAATGTGGGAAACATGCATTTCTCCGAAGGGAAACGCGCTATGACTAAGAAGGTCTATGTCGATGATGAAGACATGGATGATTTGAAGTATCTGGTATCAAAGGGCATCAATGTGTATGCACAGGATGTGCCGGGAGATCCGAAATCCGCTATTGAATAACAAAAACTGAAAAGGAGATGAAAGTAATATGGAGATTACACTTTTACAGGGAATCCTACTGACCATTATGACGATTATCGTCGGTCTTGATTTCTTCCTCGAAGCGTTCTTTATCTTCCGTCCGCTGATCGTTTCGACACTGACGGGACTGATTTTGGGTGATATTACCTTGGGGCTAAAGGTTGGTGCATTGATTGAGCTTGCATTCGCAGGGCTGACACCGGCCGGTGGTACGCAGCCGCCAAACCCTGTATTCGCAGGTCTGATGGGGACAGTACTGGCGTATACAACCGGCTGTGATCCAAAAGCTGCTCTGGGTCTTTGTCTGCCATTCTCTTTCCTGGGACAGTATGTCATTCTGTTCTATTATTCCGCTTTCTCATTCTTTATGGGAAAAGCCGACAAGTGTGCTGCAGAGGCTGATGTAAAGGGAATCCGCCGCATCAACTTCACAACCATGACCATTATCTCACTGACCTATGGAGCACTGGCATTCCTGTGTACCTATGTTGCACAGCAGCCGATGGCTGACTTTGTAAACGCACTGCCTGCCGTTATCACACACGGACTTGAGGTTGCCGGCGGTATTCTTCCGGCAGTCGGATTTGCTATGCTTCTGCGTGTTATGATGAAGGTAAAATACACACCTTACTTTATTGCAGGCTTCCTGATGGCATGCTTCTGTGAAATGCCGAACCTGCTGCCGGTAGCGCTGCTTGGTACCGTATTTGCACTGATTGACTTCTTCGGTGTGAAGCAGAGAAAAGACGAAATCGAAGAAGCTGTGAAAAACGCAGGGATAACTGGAGGTGACACGAATGTCGGCATCTAAAAAATTAACAAAACATGATATTACAATGCTTGGTATACGTTCTTCCTTCCTGCAGGCATCCTTCAACTATGAACGTATGCAGGCCTGTGGCTTTACATGGGCAATGCTGCCTGCTCTGGAAAAGGTATACGGAGATGACAAGGAAAAGCTGTCTGCCGCAATGACAGATAATCTGGAATTTATCAATACACATCCAAACCTAGTCGGCTTTCTGATGGGCTTGATGATGTCCTTGGAGGAAGGTGGAGGAACCCGTGATGCTATCAAGGGTCTGAAGCTGGCCCTGTTTGGACCGATTGCCGGTATCGGTGATGCAATCTTCTGGTTCACCATTCTGCCGATTGTCGCAGGTATCTCCTGTTCCTTTGCATCACAGGGATCCGTTCTGGGACCGATTATTTTCTTTGCGACCTATGTGGTTATCTGGATTCTGCGTATCGTCTGGACCCGTCTTGGCTACACCCTTGGAACACGTTCCATTGATATCATCACAGAGAACTCTGATATGATTGCCAATTCCGCAACAATTCTGGGTATCACGGTAATCGGTGCGCTGATTGCTTCCTATGTTACGATTAACCTGCTGCCTGTCATTAAGGTAGACGGTGGTATCGAGGTTGCGGTACAGGCTGAGTTCTTCGATCGAATCTTCCCGAACTTTTTGCCAATGTGTGTTACCCTGCTGCTGTTCTGGCTGCTGAAAAAGAAACAGGCGAATCCAATCGTTTTGATTGTATCCATTATCGTGCTTTCCATTCTGGGCGCATGGATCGGACTTGTTTAAAATATGATAAAATAAAGCTATCCACATAAGAATTTCGGATAGCTTTTTTCAAAAATAGGAGGTAATTATGAAACTGATACATACAGAGAATTATGAAGCAATGTCAAAAGAGGCTGCGGATTTGCTGCTGGATACACTGCGTAAGAAGCCGGATGCAGTTATCTGCCTTGCGACCGGAAGCTCTCCGGCGCGGATGTATGAGCTGGTATGTGAAGCGGTGAACAGGGAACGAATCGACCTGTCCGAAATCACATTCGTGAAGCTGGATGAATGGTATGGAGTAGAGCCGCAGGCAGCCTGTACGTGTACCACCTTTATCAGGGAGCATCTGCTGGATCAGCTGTATATGCAGCCAAAGGCGGTCGTTGAATTTGTGTCCGATGCGGCAGATATCAGGCAGGAGCTGGATAGGATGGATGTGTTTTTATCAGAGCATCCGATTGATGTCATGATTCTCGGACTGGGAATGAATGGACATCTCGGATTGAATGAGCCTGCGGATTTCCTTACACTGAACGCACATTATGCAGAGCTGGATGAGAAAACAAAAACACACGATATGGTAAAGGGCTATGAGCCTAAGGGAGGTTTGACGATAGGACTGCAGGGAATCTTTACATCAGGGCAGATTCTTATGCTGGTTTGCGGGGATCGAAAGGAAGCAGCCTATCAGGCATTTATGAGTCAGAGAATAGCAACCTCTACTCCGGCATCTCTATTATGGCTGCATCCGAACTGCGTTACGCTGGTGGATGATACCATACAGAAATAACTTTTTATATTGTTATTATTAAATTCTCTGAAATTGAAGAGATCGTAAATGGTGGGGAACCCGTTTACCTTACAAAGAACGGCTATGGTACAATGGTGGTTATGAGTCTGGAACGGTATGCAAGTCTTACAGATGTTGTAGAGACCAAGCTGGATGAGGCTGATCGTATTGCGGAAACAAGTGAGGAACGATATTCGCTCGAACGAGTGTTTGGCGATATCAGAAAAGCTGTTGATGGAAATGAAGACCTATAAGGGGATTCATTTGTATAGCCTTTCGAAAAGGAGGCAGCCTTATGTTCCTACATTTCATCACATCACATACGTCCTTAGGATAAAGCAGCAGTGAGGTGCAACCCCTACATCGTGCTTCTTCCCGCTGCTTTTAGGTTCACCTTTCGTTTGACCTTGTTTGCTTTCATGACGGAACGCTAGAAAGTAAGCGAACACATCCTACATATATGGCAGGAATATCTCCATAATCATCGCCATTTCGGAAGAAGGGATCGTCACGTTGAAAATTTCAGAGATAATTTCAAAATTTTTCTCCATGATATAATACATCTGATCATACTGATTGATGATGCCTCTGGCCTTTGGATAGGACAGGGGCTCTTTTCGTATGCATCGCTCGATCATAAATCCACTGTGGAATATGAACTTAATCAACAAATCATCCGTATAGGAAATATTCAAATCATGCAGAATATTGATCAATACATTAAACAGAGACTGACAGACCTTATGCGGATTCAGAAATACCAGTGACTCAGACAGTACCTTGTTTGTGATATCATTCAGCAGCTCCTGTGCATGTGTTTCCGTTTCGCTTACACTTGCCGCATCCCTTGTGTTTTCCTGTCGGAAATATTGGATGGAACTTAAGGTGGAACCGAGTGATTCCATCTTTTCCACAATCGCCATCAGTGTTTTTACCGATATATCACTTACAATGGTAAACGCAGCATCACTCAGTTTTTTCAGCATGGCTTCACTTGCTGTGACTGTACTGCTGTCTGTGGCAATCACAACACCCTTCCCGCGATTGATGGAATGCATCGTATCGGCAATCAGCCTGCAATTCTTTTCATGGGAGGTCTGTGAATGCAGACGAAGGTAGTGAATTTCAGTTTTGAAGGACAGGCTGTTCAAATAATCGGCATACTCCTTTGCTGTATCGTTATCCACACTGATAATCAGCAGCTGAATATAATTGCTGTCGATCCATTGTGAGGAAAGATACAGATAGGTGGCGATATAATCCGTTTCCTCGGCAGGAAGCTGCAGCTCCTGATGCGTGTGAATGTGTGAAACAATGCTTTGCGCACAGTCATAATCCTCCTGCTTGGCGATACGGTACTCTGCCCGGCGAAAGCCAAGCTCCTGATTACCACTGCGTATGCAGCTGATGGAATTGGATACATGCAGAAGTAAACCGTACAGCAGATTTTCATTCTTACAAATCGGATTGTTTTGCAGAATCGGATACAAAAGATCATAAACCTGCTTCAGCATTACGGAGCGAATCGTATTCAGGTGGATACCGATTGCTGCATTGATATCCTGTATACACAGATTGATCAGCTTATCATCAATGCTGTCCAGATAGCTGTCCTTTTTGCTGGTACCGTCATTGAGATCATACAGCAGCTCCAGCTCCTGATTCTGTTTCAGCGCTGAGAAAAACAGATACTCACCGGCAAACAGATTCAGAATGTTATCCAGTTCACTCATGCGTTCATTCACGTCATAAATATCCGTTAATACCTGTGTGGAAATATCATCATAATCAATACTGACAAACAGAGCCTCCTGCTCCAGATAGCTGCGAAAGGCGTGTGCACAGGCCTGCTTGATTTCCGCATGCAGATGAGGCAGGTTCCCAGAATAGTCCGACATAACAAAACAGCTCAGTGCGCCCTTTGATATCCGTATGGTTTTATTGATATGTGCAGCCTCCTGCTGGAAATACTGCATCGTCAGAACAAGCATTTCCTGAATGGATTTCTCCCGCAGACAGGGGATATGTATCTGCATAGGGAAGCAGCGGCGTATGTCCGGATTCAGTATCATGTTTTCCGTGTTGGAGATACCCACTATCAGGGAGCGAATCGGATATTCCTTGGAAGGAAGATGCAGCGGCGTATAGGATTGGCTGATCATACTGTTGTACAGACTGGTCAGGGCGGAAAAGGAAAGACGATCCATGTGATTCAGAATGAGCATACCGTTTCTGCTTGCTTCCAGCAGCCCCTTTTTCAAATGGCTGCCATCATAATAGCCATACAGCTTACTGAGTATTTCCTCCGGCTCCTGATCGGCATAATTCAGACAGTCAAAGACAACGATCCGTGATCCATGAGTAAAGATTTTCCTTTGCAGGCAGAATTCAAACATCGTTTTCGCAAAGTTAAGCTTTCCGACACAGGGATCCCCGTATAACAGAATATTCAACCCCTGCGGCGGATACAGCAAAGCGGATTTCGCCCGTTGAATCGGCTCAAACATACTGCTGGTATCGCGGTTTGCGAGATACTGACGGAAAACATCCGCCTGTGTCTGTTCGTTTTTTAGCTCATGCTCCTCCTTCAGGTAGCTTTGAATACTCTTCCCCTTTGGAATGACACTGGGGATATGTACATCCGGATGCTCATTTTCCAATGGTGTTCTGGCAAAAAACAGAGTCGGACGTCCCTGCGTCTTAATCAGTCTTCCCTCATGATGCAGCTGGTTTAAAAGTCTCGATACATTGGAGCGGTCCATTTGCAGATCAAGACTGATATTCAAAGCATCCCTTCCCAGACTTCCGCGCTGCTGCAGCTGCTTTGCTGTATGACGGATGAGATGCTGATACACCTCTTCTTTTTTCTTGTCCATATAGCCTAACCTCCTTTTTGACATTATAACAAAAATATCCGGTATTTGGTGTAAAATGGGCGAGTCGCTTACACACTGCTGTTCAGAATGTATTTTTAATTCATCATGATTGTGCAAAAACTTACGCACATATGTATGGATAGGAAGAAAAGCGGTTACTTTTTCTGTAAAAATAAAAAGAAACCGCTGATATATACATGAAATATCGCTTTACACAATTTGTTTACTGTGTAAAAAAAGCAACGATTTTGTGTGGCGAAAACAGCGTGATACAATACACTCGAAGTTGAGAACGACTGTCGAACAACCGGCAGCTGGTGAAATGAGGAGGTAGAAATATGGTTGCAGTGTTATTGGTGACACATGGCGATCTGGCACAGGCGCTGTTGTCAAGTGCGGCACTGATTATGGGAGAAGCAGCGCTGATTGAAAGTCATGGTTTATATCACGGAGACAGTGTTGATAATCTGAAGGACACGATTAAGGAGGCGATAATCAGATTGTCTGAGTGCTCACAGGGAGACGGTGTTCTGATTCTGACGGATTTATTCGGAGGTAGTCCGTCCAATGCGGCAGCAAGGGCGATGCACGAGCTGCAGGATAGCGTTCACTGTGAGTGTATCACCGGGGTGAATCTTCCGATTCTTCTGGAGGTGGCTACGAGCAAGACCTTTATGAAGCTGGAGGAGCTGAAGCAGCACGCATTAGAAGTTGGTGGGAACAGTATTCTGGATCTGAGAAATCAGTTTCAGTTATAAGCAGATTGCTGAAAGGAGATAAGTTATGCAGATTTCAATTATTCAGGCCATTCTGATTGGTACGCTTTACTATTTAACAAACAACGGGGTTCCCTGGCTGACCGGGCTGGGCAGTGTTTCCATACGCCAGCCGATCTGTGCGGGAACGATTGTCGGATTGATCCTTGGAAAGCCGGTGGAAGGCTGTATCATGGGGGCTACGATCAATACCCTGTATCTGGGCTTTGTAAATGCGGGAGGTACGCTGCCAACGGATCCCGGAATCGGCGGTGTTGTGGGGACAGCCCTTGCTCTGAGCGCCAATGCCACACCGCAGGTCGCTATGTCGATTGCGGTTCCGCTCGGAGTTATGGGAACGATGGTATGGACGCTTCGTCAAACTGTAAACATCTATTTTGTGCACCAGATGGACAAATATGCAGTTACCGGGGATATTAAAAAAATGGCATTCTGGCAGCTGGTACCGACGCAGCTGTTCGGATATGCAGTAACCATGATTCCATGTGCGCTGCTGGTTTACTTCGGTGCACCGGCTACGCAGGGACTGCTGGACATGCTGGCAGGAAAGCCGCTTCATATTCTGAGTGTGATCGGCGGGATTCTTCCTGCCATCGGTATTGCCATGATCATCCGTATGCTGAATACAAGAAACGGAATCCTGATTTTCTTTACACTCGGATTCTTCCTGGAAACATACTCCGGACTGAGTATGCTGGTGGTATCAATTTTTGCGGCAATCGCTGCTTACTTCTATGGTGAATTGAAATTCGGAAAGGCAGGGAATGAGGAATGAGTGAACAGGTGACGGAAAGAAAGCTGACAATAAAGGATCTGAATACATCCTATTTCATGTTTGAGGTGTTTGCACAGGCCTGCTGCAGCTATGAACGATTGCAGGCACCCGGATTTTTCTCCGGTATGAAGAATGTTATCGCGAAATTATACACAGACCCTGAGGAACGTGCAGAAGCATGTCAGCGTCATATGGAATTTTATAACTCGGAATTTGCGCTGGTAGGGCCGGTAATTCTTGGTCTTACGATTGCCATGGAGGAAGAAAAGGCCTGTGGTGCGGAGATCGACGGACTTGCGATCAGTGCGGTCAAGACTTCTCTGATGGGACCGCTTGCGGGAATCGGAGATACCCTGCGGCAGGGAACACTGATTCCGATCATCGGCTCCATCGCAATCTCCATCGGGCAGGAAGGAAATCTTCTGGGACCGATCTTCTATTTCTTTGTGACGCTGGCACTGAACTTCGGTATCAGCTATACGCTGTACCGCAAGGCATATGACAAGGGGCGCGATTTCGTCGGTGAATTCTTCAGCGGCGGGAAGATGGAGAAAATCATGACAATGGTAACCGCTATGGGCTCCATCACCATCGGTGCACTTGCCGCCACGACTGTAAAGCTGACTTCAACTGCAGAGATTGCTCTGGGTGACAACAAGCTGGCGGTACAGACCGATATTCTGGATAAGGTTGTAAACAATCTGCTTCCCTTTGGCATGGTCATGCTGACGTTTTATCTGATGAATAAAAAAGTTAGTGTAAACAAGGTTCTGCTCATTCTGTTTGCCATCGGAATCATCGGTGGACTGCTGGGAATCGTTTAGGCAGGTGCAGTATATGAAGGTTCTGATTACATCCAACAGCTTTGGAAAATTTGATGAGGCTCCGCGGAAGCGGATGCTGGATCTAGGCTGGGAGCTGCTTGATAACCGCTATCATCATATTATGAGCGAGGAAGAAATGATGAACGAGGTTCCCGGCGTGGATGCGATTATACTTGGCTCTGATATTGTCAGTAAACGGGTGCTGGATAAGGCTGACAAACTGAAAATTATATCCAGATACGGTGTGGGAATTGACAACATTGATACCGCGGAGGCTGAAAAAAGAGGCATTGCTGTCACGGTGACGAAAAACTGTAATACGGAGGCGGTGGCAGATTATACGATTGCCCTCATGCTGGCGACCCTGCGCCATGTATGCAATGTGCATTCCTCCTTGCAAAAGGGGATATGGAAAAAGGAAACCGGTATGGATTTATGCCATAAGACAGTCGGAGTATTCGGTCTGGGCGCAATCGGCCGTCAGGTTGTAAAACGTCTCAAGGGATTTGAATCTAAGATATTAGGGTACGATATATTCGCAGATGAAGAATACTGCGAAAAAGAGGGAATCTGTCTGCTTTCCCCACAGGAGATTTTCAAACAGGCGGACATCATTACACTGCATGTTCCCGGCAACGCGGATGGAACACATTTCATCACTCAGCAGGAGCTGGAGCTGATGAAGCCCGAGGCTGTCCTCATCAATACCGCAAGAGCTTCTCTCATCGATGAAACGGCCATGGTTCAGGCATTACGGCAAAAACGTATCTATGGGTACGGAACGGATGTCTTTGATGGGGAACCACATATGAATCCGGAATTTATCGGTTTGAACAATGTGGTATGCAGCCCGCATACAGCCGCCGTCAGTGTGGAGGCAGTCAATACCATGTCACATGCCGCCGTTGAGCATCTGATGGAGTATTTTGGAGTAACAAAATGATAGGAGAAACCTTATATGAAACATATCGTTTGGACAAGAATTGATGACCGTCTGATTCACGGTCAGGTCATGACACAATGGATTCAGTATACCGAGGCGAATGAGGTACTGATCATCGATGATGGCGTCGCAAAGGATTCCTTTCTGCAGATGGTTATGAAATCCAGTGTTCCCGGCAAAATCAGTTTAAAGGTGTTAAGTGTCAAGGATGCAATCGGATACTTGAATGAAGATGGAAAGCATGAGAAAATCATCATTCTTGTAAAGACACCGGTGGTGTTGGATGAGCTGAGCGATGCCGGTGTCCGTCTGAAGAGCATCAATGTCGGAGGAATCGGCGCGAAGGCCGGAAGAAAGCCGATGTTCAAAAACATATCTGTCAGTGAAGAGGAAAAGGAAGCCTTCCGCAATCTGTTAAACAAGGGAATCAACGTGTTCCTGCGTGTCATTGTTACAGAACCGGAAGAGGATATCGCAAAATATTTATAGAAAGGAAACGGTATACCGATGCGTATCAGAAGCAGTCAGGTCGTATACCGGAGGTAACAGGATGAATGAAATTGTAGAATTTATCGCAAAGCACAAGGTGGTCGTTATCTGCCGCGGCTTGTATGATAATGAGCTGATCAAAACAATCAGAGCGCTGTATGATGGCGGTATACGTGTAGTGGAGGTTACCTTTGATCAGGCAGACCCCGATGCGGTAGAGAAGACATGCGGTGCAATAAGGACAATCAAAGAGCATTTTCCACAGATGAAGGTGGGAAGCGGCACAGTAACCTGTGTAAAGCATGTGCTTGCCACAAAGAAGGCAGGGGGAGAATTCTGCCTGTCACCGGATGTGAATACGGAGGTGATTCGTGCAACGAAAGAAGCCGGTCTGATTTCTATACCCGGAGCAATGACCTCAACAGAAATTTTGCAGGCACACAATGCCGGAGCGGATATCGTGAAAATATTCCCTGCAGGATGGCTGGGACTGTCCTATCTGAAGGATATCAAAGGGCCGATCAATCATGTGAAATTCCTTGCGGCAGCCGGTGTAAATGAGGAGAACTTCAAGGAGTATCTGAACGCCGGATACTGTGCAGCAGGCATCAGCGGCCGCTTTATCGATCGAAAGGTTATCGCTGAAGGAAATTTCGAGGAGCTGACACGTCGGGCAAGGATATTTACCGATATCGCAAACGCGTGTTAATTCAACCCCCGCCGCACAACTGCTATTGGCGGGGGTTCTTTTAGAATCATACCAACAATCTACGACTGTTCTCTATGCAGGAAGTGAGGGAATCAGCGTATGCAGGAAAGCAGAAAATTATACGAGGAGGATAACAGATGAAGGCTATTGTATTTGGTGCGGGGAAAATCGCCCGTGGATTTATCGGGCAGCTGCTGTATCTCAGTAAGGCGGATATCACGTTTGTGGATATCGATCAACAGCTGGTGGATCGTTTGAATAAGGATCAGAAATACCATGTGTATATTCTGGGAGATTCTTCATTGGATAGTGATGTTACAGGCTTTCAGGCGGTACAGCTGGAGGATGAAAAACGCATTGGTGCTGCCCTTGTGGAAGCGGATATCGCCTTTGTTTCCGTAGGTGGTGCAAACCTGAAGTCACTGGGTGAGAAAATCGGAAGAATATATAAGGAAAACGGCATACCGAAAAAGCCGTTTAACTTCGTGACGTGCGAGAACTGGAGACATGCGGGAGCGTTTCTGTATGAAGGGATTACGGCAGAGATGGAGGAACAGGAGAAAACGATGTTTGATCAGTTTGTCGGTGTGAACGAGGCAGTTATCATGCGCTCTGCGACCCAGCCCAGTGATGAACTTGCAATGCAGGATGCAACAGGTGTATGGGTACAGAATTACTGGTATCTTCCCATCAGTGCCGAGCATTTCAAGGGGGAGCTTCCACCGATTCAGGATGCGGAGCTGATGCAGAACTTCGGTGATTTTTTAACCCAGAAAATGTATACCAATAATACAAGCAACGCTGTCATCGCCTATCATGGCTATCTGGCAGGCTATGAGCTGCTGGCAGAGGCCGCAAACAGCCCGGAGGTTTCCGCCTTGCTGGATGAGGTATATGAGGAAATCAACCAAACACTGGTGGCGGAGCTGCATGTCGATCCGCAGCAGCAGAAGGCCTTTGCGGAAAAGGCAAGAGCAAAATATACAGACTGGACGATTGTCGACCGTGTCATACGGCATGGAAAGGATCCGCTTCGCAAGCTGGGAGCACAGGATCGGCTGATTGCACCGGCAAGAATGGCATTGAACCATGGGGTTTATCCCCGAGTGATAATTGAAACCATCGCAAAGGCGCTGTTCTTTGATGAGGAAAGTGATGCGTCCGCAAGGAAGCTGAAAGCGATGCGAAGAGAGCACGGGATACCCTATGTATTACAGACCGTATGTGAACTGAACGAGCAGGAGCCACTGTACCGGGAGGTGCTGAAGGCTGTGGATAGGATATGTAAGGAAGGGCTGGTCAAGGGACATGAGTAAAAATGTAATCATCGGTGCCGGATTAAGCGGGCGGGGCTATTTAAACCGTCTGCTGTATCTGTCAAAGGAAGAAACCGTTTTTTTGGATCGTGATGAGAACCTGATCCGGCAGCTGCGCAAGGAGCCTTCGTATACGATTCGCTTTGGAAGTGAGCGGGAGCCTCTGAAGGTGGATAATTATACAGCCTATACGATAACGGATGAGCGTGCGATAACAAACATCGCACAGGCAGAACGTATCTTCATCAGTGTCGGTGCCGATCACGTTGCGGAATTGCTGCCCTTTTTGCAGGCGGCATTGCAGGAGCGGGATAGGCGTTCTTTGGATATCCTTGTTGCAGAAAATGGAATACAGCCATCCTCACCCCTTGCTGTATTGCGCAGTGATTCCCGAATACACTTGAGTGAAGCTGTCATATTCTGTACAACGCTTGGACAGCGTGATTCACTGGATATCTTCAGTGAAAATCTGGACCATCTTCCCTACGACAGCGTAGCATTGGGACATGAGCTTCCCTTATACGGCTTCGTACAGGAAACACATTTTTCCGATTTGCTGGAGCGCAAAATCTATACGTATAACTGTATCAGTGCATGCATAGCCTATCTGGGGTATGAAAAGGGGTATACGGATTATGCCGAAGCCGCGAATGATATTGAAATAACTGAGAAAATCAAACGGATAGCGGAAGTAATCAATCGCTGTATCACTACTGTGTATAATGTTTCCATGCAGGAGCAGACCGCGTTTTCTGAAATGGCGATTCGAAAGTTTCAAAATCGAAATATCAAAGATACCGTAGCGCGCAATGTTCGGGATGTTGAAAGAAAGCTGAAGCCTGAGGAAAGAATCCGCAAGCCGTTGTCTTTGATGCAGGAGCAGGGGGAATACAGCAGAGAGCTGCTGGAGGTTCTGGCAGCGGCACTTCGATATGGCATGAAAACAAAAGAGCTTTCGCAGGATTGGGATAAGCTGGTGGATTTCTACACACAGGGAATGTGCGAGGAGTGGAAGCAGGTTTTGCATCGCTGTAAATGATCGGGCTGTAAGGCATCTGCTATACGTATGAAGGCTGCTGGTTCGCTAAAGCGCAAGGTGTAAAAGGGAATCGTGTATTCCTGCTTCTTGCCCGCATTGAAAGACAAGCATAAAAAAAAACAAAAAGAAGAAACAAATTCCTTTTCACAGGAGCTTTCTTTCTTCTTTTTTTCAGTCAATTCAATTATCTATTTCCGGTTTAAAGCCTTTTCATGACGATCCCTGTTATCATACCGTGATTGCTTTGCGATTCAAGCAGTGCAAAACTGTTGTCTTCCTGAGAGAGAACAGGAATGTCTGTAGTAAGGAACGGGATTTCCACGATTGCCGTGTTTGTTTCGGCTGGATAGACAGAACATCTCATTTATTGCTTAGCTTTGCAGAAATATCCCGCAGCTCCAATGCGATATAAACCAGCAGTAGAAATTTCATGATATCTATGATCATACCTAACATATCCACACAACCTCCTATTCATAAACGGGGGAACAGTATACTCTGCAGGACACTGTTTCCTTTGTTTCTTTCCAGTTAAACTTTACTATAAATAGCCTGTGGTGTAAAGCTGAATCAGTAATGAATTGAAAGGATCAGATTTTACAGGTCTTAGATACCGCAGGAGGGAAGCTTTTTAAGGGATGCATACGGATATAGCTGCTCTCATCCTGCTTCAGTGCCTGTCGGGAAAATTTTTGAACTGCTAAAGCAAACAAATTCCTTCCTCAGTTTTGCATGAGACAGCTGTTAGTGATTGCTTTTCTTTTTAAATGCTCTTACGGATAAAATATAGAATAACAGAAGCAGCACCGTACACCACAAAATTGCAGAAAGCAGTGTACAGGTCTTTAATTGTAGTAAGGAACGGGATTGCCACAGTTGCCGTGTTTGTTTCGGCTGGATAGGCAGAACGTCTCATTTATTGCTTAGCTTTGCAGAAATATCCCGCAGCTCCAATGCGATATAAACCAGCAGTAGAAATTTCATGATATCTATGATCATACCTAACATATCCACACAACCTCCTATTCACAAACGGGGGAACAGTATACTCTGCAGGACACTGTTTCCTTTGTTTCTTCCAGTTAAACTTTACTATAAATAGCCTGTGGTGTAAAGCTGAATCAGTAATGAATTGAAAGGATCAGATTTTACAGGTCTTAGATACCGCAGGAGGGAAGCTTTTAAGGGATGCATACGGAATATAGCTGCTCTCATCCTGCTTCAGTGCTTGTCGAAAAAATTTTTGAACTGCTAAAGCAAACAAATTCCTTCCTCAGTTTTGCATGAGACAGCTGTTAGTGATTGCTTTTCTTTTTAAATGCTCTTACGGATAAAATATAGAATAACAGAAGCAGCACCGTACACCACAAAATTGCAGAAAGCAGTGTACAGGTCTTTAATGACTCATTCAGAAGCAGGGCACGCAGTGAATCAATGACAGGGGTAATCGGCTGGTATTCGGCAAAAATCTGCAATGCTTTCGGCATGGTGTCGATTGGTACGAAGCCGGAGCTGATGCAGGGCAGAGCGATCGCCAGAATTGAGAATGAGCCTGCCCCCTCCGGACTGTTCGCAATCATTCCGAAATATACGGATATCCAGGATAAGGTGAGAATGTACAAAGAAATAATCAGCAATGCGGCACACCAACCAAGTAAATCCGCTTCCGGTCGAAAGCCAATCAGGAATGCCACTAGGAGAATCAGCAGGGCAGTTACCATATTTCTGATAAAGGCTTCCCGTACATGTCCGTTTAAAATGGAAGAGCGTTTAACAGGCATGGTGCAGAAGCGCTCCATGATTCCGCTTTTTATATCCGAACAAACGGCAATCGCCGTGGTAGCGGCACACTGTCCGAGGCATTGCAGAATGATTCCTGGAACAATGAAATTCACATAGCTTGTTTCACCCGTCTGCATGGCGCCGCCAATTACATAAGCAAACAGCAGCATGGTGAGTATCGGAGCGATGATGCTCGTTAAAATTGTATCAGGATTTCGTTTGGATAGAAGCAGACATCTTCCACTCATCGTCAAAACATCCTTTAGTGTCTGTATGGTTTTCATTGTATATCCTCTCTTTCATGAACCAGTGTTAGGAAAACATCCTCCAGATTCGGCAGCTTTTGATAAAATTTCAGGATTTTGATATTACCGGAAGAAAAAATATGAAACAGCTCGGATAATGCTTCGGCACTGCCGTCCGTATATATAATCAGCTTATGCTCTGTCATCACCGGCTTCGTCGAATAGCCCCCTGTACATGACATGGCAGCCTCCAGCATACTGCTGTCGGGAAATTCAAATTCGACGATTCCCTGTGGCAGCAGCTTTTTTAATTCCGCAGGAGTACCTTCCGTAAGAATCCTTCCCTGATCCAGAATGGCGATATGATCTGCCAGCTGCTCCGCTTCCTCCAGATACTGCGTGGTAAGAAAAATAGTGATCCCCATTGAATTCAGCTGCTTTATGATGCTCCACATACTGTGACGGCTCTGTGGATCCAGACCTGTGGTCGGCTCATCAAGAAAAATAATCTGCGGATTACCGGCAAGGCTCATAGCGATGTCCAGCTTTCTGCGCATACCGCCAGAATAGGTGCTCACCATACGGTTAGCGGCTTCTGTAAGGGAGAAATATGCAAGCAGCTCTCCTGCCTTTTTCTTTGGCGTCTTCAGATGATTCAGCTTTCCGATCATCACGAGATTTTCATAACCGCTCAGCTTTTCATCCACACTGGCAAACTGCCCGGTAAGACTGATCAGCTTTCGAACGGCTTCTCCCTCGGCAGTGACAGAATGACCGCATACGGAAACTTCACCGCTATCAAAGGCCGCAAGTGTTGTCAGTATCTTAATCGTCGTTGTCTTTCCGGCACCATTGGAACCAAGCAGACAATAGATAGAGCCTTTTTCTATTTCCATATTCATATCCTTTAATACCTCTGTATGACCATAGCGTTTGGTTAACCTGTGTACAGAAACAGCGAGATCTTGTGTGTTCATATTTATATTCTCCTTTTTATATACATTCAGAATGTATGTATTGTGGTAAAATAAAATTGCATATGCAATCTTATTTTGTTGGAATGCTTTGGACAATCGTCTGGGCATGCTGAAGAATTTCATCATCAATGAGGTAGATTCCCATACTGTCCAGCATGTGTTTGGTGAGCAGCAGGCGTTCCAGCAGATCTTCCTGCGTACAGGGGACAATGGAAGGAATGAACCACACACTGGTTATCATTACAAATAAGCTGGCCAGTGCCTTGGGATATTTGATATCCGGAATGGAGCCGTCCTGAATGCCTTCCAGAAACAGCTCTTCGAAAAAAGGTGTAACGATTCGCAAATTGCTTTCCATGTAATCCGCAAGAATCTTCGGATTCTTCAGCAGCGGCACAGACATCTGGTTCAAATCAAGCTGATCCTGATTCTGTGCCTGCATCTTGATAATCTTTTTCAGCTTTTCAAGACCGCTTAGCCCCTTTTCCTTACGAACTTCCTCAAATGGATTATGCTCCAGAAACATACGGTCACTCAGCGCATCCAGCACTTCCTCCTTGGATTTGAAATGGTGGTAGAAAGCACCGCGGGTAAGTCCTCCCAGCTCTCCAACAATATCCAAAATGGTTGTTTCTTCATATCCTTTTTCCAGAAACAGCTTCATGGATACATCCAGTATTTTCTGAACCGTCTCCTCCGGATACTTATTGCGCGGCATTGTATCACTCCTTAATACATACATTGTGTATCTATAATTTAACATACACTGTGTATGTTGTCAATGCATATTCTGTTTTCATTTCTGTGAACAAGAGGGCTGAATACAAAGGATTACCTGTAAAACCGTTTTCTATTGTATGGAAAATTTCAAATACGTTATCAGGAAATCCCTTTTTGATTCTAAGCGATTGAGATCAGATACATGCTTAGAAAAACCGGTCGGCAGACCGGTTCATTTTCAATGTTTGAATGTCAGAGGGATCGCATTATTTTCGCTCTGTTTGAACATTGATCTCCATCTGATAATTGAGTATAACATCACACAAAACGGCGATTTCCTCCTGTGAAATGGAAAGTGTCATAAAATCCCGGATTTTCAACAAATTCGTTTTCATGATGTGAAACAGCTCGGTATGCTCCATCATAAAGCTTTCCAAAAGATTATAGCGGATTTTCTGCTTCTTCACACAGCGGTCCAGCATACAGGTGCCGTGAAACAGGAACTGTATAATGATGTTATTGGAAAGCGGCAAATTGCATTCCGTGCAAATATTGAGAAGTACGCGGTACAGGGCTTCATTGGACTTTGCTATATTGATGGTAGGGAAGGTTGCCTGAAAGCGCTGAAAGATATCGCTGCTTTGACGCTCATTTTTAGAGGTCAGACTCTTATCATTCAAAAATGCCTTTATTTTTTTCTTTCGGTTCACTACATCACTGAGCAGAGCCAACAGATGCATGGTCTTCTGTGAAACCACTTCACTGGTTTCATATAATAGTGGAAGAGAAACCGGATACAGGGAGAAGGAGGGAATGTTTAACGTGGAGATGATGGACTTATCCAATGTCGTAAGCGGCGGCTTGTCACCAACGATAAGTACGCCTTTTCCTATATCAATATATTTGATCAGTTTATATATCTTATCCGTAAACTCATGAAAGTCATGCGTCTGATAATAGAGATTATAATCAAAGGAGAAGAAACAGCGGCTTCCCAGAATCTGATTCAGATGCTGAGCATAATTTTCCGCAAGACGCTCCCCGTGACAGACAATCAGTGTCATGATGGTATTCTGACTGATGGATTTTAATGCATAGTAGATAAAATTGCGGATATAGCTTTTATATACCTTCAGAAGACTGATGTTGAACTTGTTTTCCACTGTGCTGATCACATTGTCACTCAGCTCCTGGGAATATGCTGTTTCCTTATAATCCAGATGCTCCAGCTGAAACTGGTAGGCGAAGGTATTATCCAGCATATGCTGAATCTGGATATACAGCTTGCTTAAAATCTGGCGGTCATTTTTCAATTTTGTTTTCGTAAACAATGGTGTCAGAGCCTGATAGACCTTGGACTGCATCTCTATGGATGAGGAATCCAGAAGCTTTGTCCGCGTCATCAGGACATCCTCTTTCGCCTTTTCTATGATGTTTTTCAGCTGTGCAGTTATAACAATGCTTGCATTGAGCTGTGTCTGTAATAGATTTTCCAGTGTTTCACACGGCTGATCCGGGTAGATATCTATGATTTCCGGAAGGAGCTGTGTAACGGTTATTCGGATATGATCCTCCAAAGAATTATCTGCACTCTTGTTTTGAATGACATTCTTGGATATGTTCTCATGTGTGATGACGATTGGTTCATGATTGGTAATCACACTGGAATACAGATTATTGGATAGGGAATAGACAATCTCATTGCGAAGCTGAAAGAGATTGTAGGTATAATCTGCGCTGAGAAAGGAGGCAATCGCATTTCCGGTCACCTTGATGCGGCAGTTCAGATTCACTGCCTCCTCCTGCAGGAAGGTCAGCACAAGCTCAATCATTTCTTTTGTTGTGCGCTCTTTTACATTGGGATACTTCGCTGTGTAAGGTGTCAGCTGTGAGAAATATGCAAAGTTTTCAACACTCTTATCAATCAGAAAAATCATGATAGGTAACGGCTTGTTTTCGTTGCTGCAAAGATTGTTGAGATCGTTCCAGAACCGGTAAATCTCGCTTTCCTGAAACGGTGTGTAGATTTCCATGATGACCATGGAGATATTACGATCAAGAAACTGCTGCCGCAGAGTGGAAAAGCTTTCATTTATGGAACGATAATCAAAGGTGAAGCTTCTGCTCTTTTTGGAAATACGTTTATTCTGTACGGCCAGATCGAAGAGCTTTTTACAAAAATATTTCTTGCCTGAGCCTTTTTCTCCCTGTAATGCAATCAGTAACGGCTTGTTCTGATAATAAAATATGGCAGGGGTGATTTTACTGATAACCGGTGTCAGTGATTCCTCATAACCGTTTCCAATAATATTCATACCTTTTTTATAAAAACTGGCATCACTTGCATCATATACGAATAAATTTTTCAGGTTTTCTTTTCCGGGGATGATTTGGGGAATATTATTGAAATGATATTCGCCGACAATAACATCCTTGGATAAATAGAGAGTGGGTCTTCCTTCCACCTTGATGAGCTGTAGATCGTTAAACAGCTGATTTAAAATTCTGGATACGTTGGACCGGTCCAGCTTCAGATCCAATGCGATATCAAAGGCATTGCATCGTTCAAAGCTGAAGGATTTGTCCGCAAGACTTTCACTGGTGTATTCTCTGACCAGATTCATAATCAGATCCCGTCTGGTTTTCGCCATACTATCACTCCCTGTTACTTTTTCGTGTTAAATCAATGGGTGAAATAACACACAAGCTAGGAAAATATTAACATAATCCATATAAAAAGTACATACTTCCTATGATTTTGCATGAAATGTAAATGATTTCATTACTTTGTGGAGGTTTTTCTCCGTTAGCTGTCTTATTATGATGACACACTGTTGCTTTTTGTGTCAATTTGACACTGTAATCGTTTTCAATATGATTATAGTTGTCAGATACAGATAAAGATTCAGTAAGTAGAAGCTTCAGGAGGTGAAGAAAACTGCTTCTTTTCAGATATAGATAGGAATAACAAACATGAGAGGAGAATCCTATGGAAAAAGCAAGAGCATGGGTGATTGAAGCAAAGGATAAGCTGGCAATGCGCGAGCTGGATATCCTGGAGCCGGGGGATTATGAGGTACTGTTTAAAACAGAGGTATGTTCCTTATGCACCGTGGACCGCAGAACATACAAAGGAACAAGGAACTACGGATATCCGTTTCTTGGCGGTCATGAGTGCAGCGGGACGATTATAAAGACAGGCAGAGGTGTTGTAGGTGTAAAGGCAGGCGATAAAGCAATTTTTACATCCGGATATTGTAACCAGTGTGAGCTGGATCGCTCCGGCAGAGGAACGCAGTGCAATCGCAAAAAGGAAATGCCGAAACGCTCAAGTCTGGATGGGAATATACTGGGCGGCGGCTTAAGTGAATATCTGGTGATTCCTGCATGGCAGATTATCCGTATGCCACATGATGTGGATATGCGCCATGCGGCACTAACAGAGCCTCTGGCATGCTGTATTCACAGTATACGCAAGGCAAGATTAAAGTTTGGTGATACGGTTGTCATTATCGGTATGGGTATTATGGGGTACTTTCATGTGAAGCTGGCTCAGATGTGCGGTGCACGCATTATTGTGAGTGAAACCGATGAAGAAAAGAGGAAAACGGCGATTCGGGAAGGGGCTGCCTATGCCTTTGACCCGCGTCAATGTGATGTCGGTGAAGAAATTCGCAGGCTGACGGATGGGCTGGGGGCAGATGCTGTCATCAACACCATACCGTTCAAAAAGGTGTGGCAGCAGGCAATTGACATGTTAGCACCATATGGCAGACTGATTGCCTATAGCTCACAAAACAGCAAAGAACCAATCGGTGTGGATTTCGGCATGGTGCATAGTCGTGAAATAGAATTTATCGGAACGCTGAATCCGACGATTGAGGATAATCAGATGGCGGTCAAGCTGATCGGTTATCAAATGATCGATATGGAGAAGGTGATCGACCGCGAATTCAGCTTTGCACAGGGAAAAGAAGCCTTTGATTATGCATGTAAACCGGGTGTTTACCGTGTCATGATCAATTACGGAAAGGAAGATAACTGATATGCTGGTAACATTAAAGGAAATTCTAACAAAGGCAAAGCAGGAGAATTATGCCGTGCCTGCCTGCAATATTGATAATGAACATAATCTGCGTGCTGCCATCGAGGCGGCAGAAGAAATGAATACCGGAATTATACTGAATACAACACCGGTTGCCAATCCGGATCTGGAAAGCTTTGGACGAATTGCAGTGGATCTTGCCAGACGCTCCCGAGTAAAGATTGCCCTGAATCTGGATCATGGCAAAACCTTTGAAGACTGTCTGCTTGGCATTCGCGCAGGCTATACCTCCATCATGATCGACCGATCCTTACTGCCGTTTGAAGAAAATATCAGAGAGGTGCAGGAGATGGTACGGATTTGTCATGCACTGGGAATCAGTGTGGAAGCTGAGCTTGGTCATGTAGGTGTTGGTGAGCAATATCATACTGACGGACATCAGGCATTTACCCGTGTTGAGGAAGCAGTGGAATATGTAAAGCAGACCGGAGTGGATGCACTTGCGGTTGCCATTGGTACTGCACATGGCGTATATAAAGGTACTCCGCAGATTCATTTTGACCTTCTTCATGAATTGAAGGATGCACTGGATATTCCGCTCGTTCTTCATGGCGGCAGCGGTACCGGGGATGAAAATCTGGCACGCTGTGCAAGAGAGGGAATCAATAAAATCAATTTGTCCAATGATTTGAAACGCAGCGCAATTGAAAATCTGGTTAAGGAGGATTTGAGCGGCAATGCCGTTTATCAGCTGTATCCATTGCTTGCGGAGGGATTCAAACATAAAATCAAGCACTATATCCGTCTGTTTGGCTGTGAGGGCAAGTAATGGAAAGCATTGCTGGCTTCTGTAAAGAGGGAGCCGGCTGTCATCCACTTTATCTTTTTAATCCGGATAAGACATTGCCGCATATGACATGACACCGCTGGTGTTGATGTTTGACTATTTCCGTTTATTGGAAAAAGCATTTCGCAGTTAAGACGATTCGGTAGAAAAACATTTACCGGACAATATTGAAAATACAGGAGGAAATCGCTTATGAAGGTTTTGGTAACATCCAAGTCTTTTGGTAAATTAAGTAGGAAACCGATACAAAGATTACAGGATGCAGGCTTTGAGGTCTATGGAAATGAAAAGGGAAGACTGCTGAATGAGGAGGAAATGGTGGAAGCCATTCAGGGGATGGATGCTGTCATTTTAGGGACGGAGGTTTTCAATCGCAATGTCATTGATCATGCGGATAAATTGAAAATCGTTTCACGCTATGGTGTGGGGCTGGATAAAATTGATGTGGAATATTTAAAGGAAAAAGGCATTGCATTACAAATTGCACGCAATGCAAATACAAACTCCGTAGCGGATCACACCATAGGACTTATGCTTTCTCTTTGTCACAATATTACAAGAAGTGATGCCAATATCCGCTCGCATGTGTGGAAAAAGCCGATTGCAAAGGATTTGTATCAAAGCACCGTCGGTATCCTTGGGCTGGGTGCCATTGGAAAAGCCGTTGCCCGAAGACTGAAGGGGTTTGATTGTCATATACTCGCATTTGACAGCTATTATGATGAGGCGTTTATCCGGGAGTATGGCATACGCAAGGCGGATATAAACGAGATCGTGAGCAGCAGTGATTTTCTGACGCTGCATCTTCCTGCACTTGCAGAGTTTTCACCGCTACTGGATGCAAAGGCTTTTTCCAAAATGAAAAAGGATGCGGTTATCATCAATACGGCACGGGCAAAGCTCATTGACCGGCAGGCATTGTATGATGCTTTGCACAATGGGCAGCTTTACGGCTATGGTAGTGATGTGCATTATATGGAGCCCGGCTTTGATGAGGAGCTGATTGCCTGTGAGAATACCGTTCTGACACCGCATATTGCCGCAAGCAGTGAAGGGGCAATCAATCGCATGTCGGATATCGCAGTTGATCATGTGCTGGCATATTTCGGCTGTCAGTAGCCGCTGGGTAATTGAAGAATGCATTCGATATGCTTTTTGTTTCAAATAAATTCATATACAGGAGGATGAACATGAAAATTGATGATAGGCTGGAAAAGCTGAAGCAGTTTGATACACCGTCCATTACCAATGTGGTCGCAACCTATCCGGATAAGGAGTACTGTCTGGGACTGTATCATCCCTGGCGCGGACAATGGTATACGGATGAGCGCGCAAGGGTTATGTATCCAGAGCTAGGCAGAACCGTTGGCTATGCGGTTACGTGTACCTATGGTCTTCCGGATCCGAACTATGAGTGCCTGAAGTTCGCAGATGTGTTAAAAGCAGTTGCTGCTGTCGGAAAACCAGTGGTACTGATTGTGAAACAGGACATGCCGGAAGAGATTAAGTGTCGTAACGGCTTGCTGGGTGGAAATATGATGACAGCACTTCGTTCTGCCGGCTGTGTCGGTGTCATCAGTGACGGTCCGAGCAGAGATGTGGATGAGATACGTCCGCTGCAGATGCAATACGTGTTAAGCGGTGTTACGGCAGGTCATGGAAAATGGGCAGTGCAGTCCGTGAATACCGGTGTGGAGGTTTTTGGGATGCAGGTTAGTCCGGGGGAAATCATTCACATGGATGAAAACGGAGCAGTGAAATTTCCGGCATCCGTCATAGATCAGGTAATTGAAAAAGCAGAATATCTGCAGGAGTTTGAAGAAAACAGACAACGGAGGATGAGAGAAACCGAAGATGTGGATGAACTGATCAAAATCATGTCCGGCTTCTACGATTGATATATGGAAAATTTTATTTATGATATACCGACAAAGGTGTATTTTGGAAAGGGACAGCTACAGCAGCTTCATACCGTTATGAAGGAATTCGGAGAGCGGGTCTTACTTGTTTACGGAGGAGGCAGTATCCGTCGTAACGGTATTTATGACGAGGCGGTTACAGAATTGCATACGGCGGGAAAGAAGTATGTGGAGCTGTTTGGTGTAGAGCCAAACCCTTCCCTTACAACGGTGGAAAAGGGAGTGGCGTTATGCCGCAGGGAGAATGTGGATGTTATTGTGGCAATAGGAGGAGGCAGTGTGATTGATTGTGCCAAGGTTGTGTCTGCCGCTGTATGTAGTACCTTGTCACCATGGGAGCTGGTGCTTCACCCGCAGGAAATAAAAAAGGCGATTCCGGTTATTGCGGTTTTGACAATTGCGGCTACCGGCAGTGAGATGGATCATATTGCTGTTATCACGAATCCGGATACAAAAGAGAAAATAGGTACACGGAATCCACTCCTTCGCCCAAGGGCTGCGATACTGGATCCTACCTTTACCTTTAGTGTAAACCGCTATCAGAGTGCCTGTGGTGTGGCTGATATTATGAGCCATACGATGGAGTCTTATTTTGCACGGGAGGATGCCGGTTTACAGAACCGGTTTGCGGAAGGTATTCTGAAAATCTGTACGGCATACGGACCGCTCGTTTTAAAGGAGCCGGATAATTATGAAGCAAGAGCCAATCTCATGTGGGCAGCAAGCTGGGCAATCAATGATATGCTGAAGCTGGGGCATATGACACAGTGGAGTGTTCATCCAATGGAACATCCGCTCAGTGCCTTTTATTCCGTTACACACGGCGAAGGTCTGGCTGTTCTGACGCCGCACTGGATGGAGTATGTTCTCAGTGAGGATACAGTGGATATGTTTGCGCGTTTCGCCAGAGAAATCTGGCAGGTAACAGAAAAGGATCCGTGGGATATGGCACGGGAGGGAATTGAATGTCTGCGAAGCTTTTATAAACAGCTGCATCTGCGCTCATCCTTAGGGGAGCTGGGTATCGATGATACGCACTTCGATGCAATGGCACAGGATGCCGCAAAACAGACGGTGAACGGATTTGTGTCACTGTCCGCAGAGGATGTGAAGAATATTTATCGCAACAGCTTGTAAAGTGTTTTATAATATGATCAGGGAAAGGAGATAAGGGTGCTGACTGGCATCCTTTACATATGTATATGAAGCTTGTAGTTTTGGATGGTTATACAGAAAATCCGGGGGATCTTGACTGGAGGGGGATGGAGGCGCTTGGTGATTTGACGGTGTATGCACGCACGGATCACTCGCAGGTAAAGGAAAGAATGCAGGATGCGGATGCCGTGATTATCAATAAGGTGCCGATGACAAGAGAGCTGATGCAGGAAAATAAGCAGCTTCGTTACATCGGTGTACTGGCAACCGGCTATGATGTTGTCGATATCGAAGCCGCAAGAGATCTCCATATCGCAGTTACCAATGTTCCCGGGTATGGTACGGATACGGTTGCACAGTATGCCATTGCACTTTTACTGGAGGTGACATCCAGGATCGGGCATCATGCAAAACGTGTAAAGGAGAGAGAATGGGCAAACAATGCGGACTGGTGTTTTTGGGACTATCCGCTAATGGAGCTGTCAGGCAGAACAATGGGGATCATCGGATTTGGACGCATTGGAAGGAAGGTCGCTGAAATCGCACAGGCACTGGGAATGCATGTCCTGTTTCATGACGCCCATGCCGACAACGACACGCACGCTGAAAAGGTTTCTCTGGAGGAATTACTGCGGCGAAGCGATGTGGTAAGTCTGCATTGTCCGCTCACAAAGGAGAATGATTCCCTGATAAACAAGGCTACGCTGGCTATGATGAAATCAAATGCCATCCTGATCAACAATGCCAGAGGAAAGCTGATCAATGAATATGACCTTGTGCAGGCATTACAAAACGGTACGATTTATGCGGCCGCTTTGGATGTGGTAAGGGAGGAGCCGATCCGCAATGATAATCCGTTGCTGGAATGTGATAACTGCCTGATAACGCCGCATATCTCCTGGGCTAGCAAAGAGGCTAGGCGCAGAATTATGGATACTGCCGTTGAAAATCTGAGATGCTTCCTACAGGGGAAGGAACAGAACCGTATTGTGTAGATTGTTTATGCACAATAAAGCGATTAAAGAAAACGCCACAAACATAAAGGGCGTTTTTTTGGAAGGAGCGACTTGTAATTAAAAATGAAAGCAGACAAGGAAACCGGATGTACCCAGCAGAATTGCGGGTGATCACTTTTTAAGGGTGATCCTCTTTTCTTGATAATTCAAATTAAAAGTTATAAGATGTGAATACGAAGAAGCGGTAGTAACCCTATGGGGACTATTGCGGAAAACCTGCCATTCTGTAGTGGTAGGTTTTTTTAATATTTGAAAGCACCCGCTGTGAGTGTTAATCTTCAACGTATAATAATTCCGGTAAATCTGTGTCCTCTATTTTCGTTTTCTCATATTGGAGTCCATGATCACCACTTATCGGCATAGTGTGCAGTAAAGTCCCAGTCCATACAGCTTTCGGAATACCTTTATGGGAAAGCAGAACAAATAGGCTTCATATTTCCCATTGCTTTGTAATGTTTACAATCCATGCTGTTACACAAGAGGCATGATAATCACTAATACCTTTTTTATCTATCCAGATTATTCCGTACCCTCCTCAAACCAATAAAGCAATCCGTATTTCTCTTCATAATCAAAAGACTAATAAATTAAAAAATCTTACCGGTGGCTGTTTATTTGTTTTCCTTCTCGCTAATTATTTCTGAAGGAGCATTGTGTTTTTCGAAATCTTCTATTATACGTGATTCTTCCTTTATCAATTCACGTATATCTTCTGTATACAGATTCATTTTCTGCCTTCACTTTTATTCACCAACCATCTCTTATCAAAGAAATCATATAGCACTTTATCTTTTTCGTAAAGCAATTCAGGACTGGTAATATAGCTTTCATATGATACACTTACATATTCTTTTAGATCACTTTTACTGATAACGCCAGTTTTCTTAAACTCTTCAAGAGTGACGTATCTTATCACTTATAATTTTGACATGCGATAAAGTGTTCTGCTATCCACAGCAAACGTGTTCTTTACAAAATAAGAATACGCTGGAAGAAATAAAAGCCATTCTGCAGTTGCAAAGCGATGGCTTATTTTCTATTCCGTTATTTTTATCGGTGAATAGGAATGAAATTGATGCGTATGTCCTTCATTTAAGGAACATAAAGGATCTTTTATAGCAATCAAAGATGAATTGGTAAAAATGAAAAATATTCCTATCGGCTCATGGAAAAAACATAATGATTATGCCTGGTTTACAGGTCATGGTAATTCTTTTCATACTCCCATAGTAGATGAAATAGAATTACACAAGATAGCTGTTTTGACAGATAAAAAAAGACCGTTTTATCTTACATGGAATATTGCATATCCTAAAGAGGACTTTGTTGAATTTAATTATATAGTAAGAGGAGATGATGAAGAAAACCGTATACTATTGTTTATTGTTCTGATAAAAAGACTGTAGAAGAGTATTATTATTGTTCACTTTTTATACCAGATAGAACTACGCAGCCATATGTGATTAAAGAAATAGATTAGGATTGGTACTTTATAAGATTAGGTTTTATATCACACTATAAAAAAAGCCTTGGAATTTCATTATGATGATATATGAAAAAAATTATTTTTTAAAATTAACTGTTTGTCAGTGGCTCAAAAGGATTTATTTCTTTTTGGGCTTTTTTATATGTAGGATGTAGCAAATATAAGAACTTACAAATTTGTGCGTTTTTTTCGTGTCAAATTATAAGTTTGATATACACACTGTAAATTCAATACTGTGCTATTTATTGCGAAAAATAACACAGTAACATTATTTAGCTTATTTTGTGTTGCGATTTCCATAAGTTACCAGTTGATTCGTTGGAAAAAGGGCCGATAAAATAGAAAAAATAGGAATTTAAACGTGTGACACACTAGGCTTAAATTGAGCAGTTTGACATCGTAAGCGTTTTCAATATCATGGATAGTGTAAGGCGGCTGATCTCAGTTTGCCGCAGAATGCAGGAGAAAGGAAATGAAAGTCGGGTGATAAATTTGAAAAAAACTGCAGTTATCAATATAACCAGCTTTGGCAGAGAATTCCCACAGCATCTGCAGGAATTGGAAGAGAAGGTCGGACCGGTTGATAAAATGCTGTTGCCGGCAGATATGGATGGCAGGACACTCGCCCAGAAGCTGAAGGGATATACCTATATAGTATTAGGCAATTATCCAACCTTTGATGAAACATTCTTTTCCAACAATTGTGATGTGAAGCTGATCGCCCGTCATGGCATCGGTTTCAATAACGTTGATCTGGAAAGCTCGAAAAAGCACGGTGTGTATGTAACCCATATCCAAAACTATGTGGAACTGGATGCTGTCGCAGAACAGGCTGCTGCACTGCTTATGGCAGTATCGAAAAACGTGGTTACAGCCAATCACAAGGTGCATCAGGGCGACTGGAACAGGGATCGTCAGGAAATCATGGGATTTCAGCTGCGCGGAAAGACATGCGGTGTCATCGGCTGCGGTCATATCGGCACACGCTTTGCACAGATTATGAAATATGGCTTCCAGAACCGCATACTGGCATATGACCCGTATGCAGACAAGGAAAAGGTCATGGCAGAGGGGATTCAGCTCTGTGATCTGGATACCCTGCTGAAGGAATCGGACTTCATCAGTCTGCATGCCAGTCTGGATGAGAAAAGTAAGCATCTCATCAATGCACAGACACTGGCAAAGATGAAGGACAACACCATACTGATTAACACAGGGCGAGGCGGACTCGTTGATGAAACAGCTTTGCTGGAAGCACTCAGGAACGGACATCTGTTTGGCTATGGTGCGGATGTTGCTGTGCATGAGCCGATGCAGGCCGATGATCCTCTGCTGGCGTGCGAACGTGTAACCATCACGCCGCACTCTGCTATTTATAACTATACATGCATGAAGAACATGAACCGCAAGGTAATGGAAGATATCTACTGCATGGAACGGGGAGAACGGCCGGTGGAGATTATCAATGGATTATAGAAAGGAAATGTGTATGAGCAGACAGGAAACGATTCAAAAAATCGAAGAAGAGAAAATTGTAGTTATAACAAGAGGGATTTACGGGGATGACTTGATGAAGCTGGCAGATGCACTGTTTCAGGGAGGCATCCGCTGTTTTGAAATCACATACGACCCATCCGATCCCGATACGTGTACAAAGGTGAAAGAGAACATACAGGCACTGCATGCACAGTTTGGGGATGAATTGTATCTGGGCATTGGAACCGTACTGACAAAGGAACAGGTTCACAATGCCAAAGAAGCCGGAGCCAGATTTATCGTTTCTCCCAACTTTGATGAGGAAATCGTCAAGGAAACGCTGGCTCTGGACATGGTTTCCATGCCGGGCTGCATGTCACCAACAGAAATCGTCGCAGCGGATAAGGCCGGTGCCGATTTCATAAAACTGTTTCCGGCAGGAACACTGGGTATCAAATATTGCAAGGATATCTATGCACCGCTGCATCATGTGAAATACATTGCGACAGTCGGCGTTACAGAAGAAACCTTTGTGCAATACCTGAAGCTTGGATTCACCGGTGCCGGTATCAGCTCCCAGCTGGTAGATAAAAAATGCCGCGAGGAAGGCAATTATGCGGAGCTGACCCGCAGAGCAATGCGCTTTGTAGAGCTTGCGAAGTAATCGTAAAAAAGACGCAAAAGAAAGAAGGATAACATGATGGAAAACCTAAAACTGACAAGAATTGACTTTCGACTCATCCATGGGCAGGTAATGACCCGCTGGGTGGCAAAATATGAAATTGAAAGCATCGTCGTAATTGACGATCGCTCCGCAAAGAGTCCGATTCTGAAAAAAATTCTCCTCGGTGCTGCCCCAAGCGGTGTAAAAGTTCTGGTATGGAATGTCGCAGAGGCTGCCGAAAAATGGAAGGCGCAAGAATTTCCAAAAAACAATCTGCTGATTCTGTTTAAAAATACTTCACAGGCGAAAGCAGCCTGGGAAGCAGGTGTGAAATTCCCTTCCTTACAGGTAGGTGGAATTGAAGGCTCCGGTGATAAGAAGAATATTTATAAAAATGTGGTAATGTCGAAAACGGAAGCGGAGGAGTTAAATGTCTTGCATCAGGGCGGCGTGGATATTTTCATGCAGCCGATTCCCGAAGACAATCCGTATCCGTTCAAGGATGCTCTGGCGAAATTTTAGCTGTGTATCCGATAGAATTCGATCACATGGAGGTGATGAATATATCGTATCTGTATGACAAGAGTAAAGAGATGTAGTAGAGGAATTGACAATGAAAAGGAGGAAATTTCATGGTACAAGCATTGTTAATGGGGCTGCTTGCACTGCTCAACGGTATTCAGGGACCATATCACTGGTACTTCTTCCGTGAGCCGGTAATGGCAGGATTTTGGGTAGGTCTGATTTACGGTGATCCCGTACAGGGAACCATCATCGGTGCAACAATCAACGTTTCTTATATGGGCTGGATTTCTGCAGGAGGAGCAAATGCTTCCGACTTATACTGGGCAGGTCTGCTCGGTACATTTGTAGCGATTCAGGGCGGTATCCATCGACACGTCTGTAGCGTTTGCCGTTCCTATCGGGTTACTGGGCAACTATGTGCATGTCGCATATATGACAATTGCATCCCTGTGGCCGGTTAAAATGGATGCGCTCGCTGCCAAGGGAAACTGGCGCGGTATTCGCAGAATTCAGTTCTTAGGCGGTCCTGCCATTGTTCTGGTACTGCGTGCATTGCCGGTCTTCCTGATTGCATTATACGGTAGTGAATTCATTCAGACCATGATCAACAGTATTCCGACATGGGCAATGAACGGTCTGGCTGCCGTCGGTAAGATGCTTCCGGCATTAGGTATGTCCATGCTGATGAAGTTCATGTACAAAAAAGCGCTGCTGCCTTTCTTCGTGCTGGGCTTCGGTATCGCGGCTTACTCCGGTATGACCGATCTGCTGCTGTATGCACTGGTTGGTGTATGTCTGGCAGTTATCCTGATTAAGATTGGATTCAACAACGACACAGAACAGGAAGGGGCTGAATAATCATGGCAGAAAAACATTCACTAACAAAACGCGATGTCCAGAAAACAGCCTTCTTCTGGCACATGACAAGTCATATGACCTATAACTATCAGCGATTACAGGCAGGCTGTCTGGCATGGATCATGGGTCCTATTTTTGAAAAGCTGTATCCGAATGATCATGACAAGATGGTGGAGGGTCTGGAACGCCACATGCTGTATTTCAACACAGAGCCACGCTGGGGAGCTGTATTGCCCGGTATGGTAGTCGCTCTGGAAGAAGGTCTTGCGAATGATGATTCCGGAGAAATGGACGCAAGCATCATCGCGGAAATAAAAACTGCTTTAATGGGACCTTTGGCAGGTATCGGTGATACGGTATGGGCAGGTCTGATCAAACCGATTATTCTGAGTGTAACCCTGGGATGGGCTATGCAGGGATATGTATGGGGCGCATGGGCCTATGGTATCGGCGTTACCCTGCTGGACTTTGCAGTTACCTACTTCATGTTCATGCGCGGCTATCAGCTGGGTATGGATTCTATTGGCCGTTTCCTGGAAAGCGGCTTCGTTAAGAAAATCACCACCTTCCTTGGTATCGTCGGACTCTTCTGTCTGGGTGCCATGATTGTAAAATATGTCAGCATCGGTGCTGTTCTTGAAATTGAAATGAAAACCGGCACGCTGAATCTTGGTGAAATTATGAATAAGATCTTCCCTTGCTTCCTGCCGCTTGTAACAACCCTGTTTGCATACTGGCTGCAGGTAAAGGGAAAGAAAATCACAACGGTTCTGATCGTTCTGTTTGTCATCGGCTTTATCGGCGGGGCAGTCGGACTGCTTGGATAGAAATTCTTTGAAAGGAATTTAACAATCCTTTCATATATAGCAATCATCGGCAGGAAACTTGCCATATGCTCTTCGTGTATTCCTGCACGGGAAGAAAAAGCTTCCTGCCGATTCACTTTATATTGCGTCATGAAACCGCAAACGACGAGAAAGGGTAATACAGTATGATCAAGATTTTAATTGTGACACATGGTCCTCTGGCACAGGCACTGAAGGAAAGCTCTGCCATGTTCTTTGGCAGTATGTCAAATGATGTGGAAACTATTGGTCTGTATCCGACGGATAATCCGGAAGATTTGAAGGAAGCCATTTGTGAAAAGGTGGAAGCGATTGATACAGGCGACGGTGTACTGGTACTGGTGGATATTTTCGCAGGCTCCCCGTTTAATATGACGGCACTTGCAATCGACGAGCTGAAGGAAGCACACAAGCTGCAATGCTATACCGGTGTTAATATGCCGTTTTTAATGGAGGCTCTGTCCAGCTGTAATTCCATGGAGCTGGATCAGTTAACAACGCATCTGGCGGATATCGGCAGGGATACGATTGTAAATCTGCGCAAGGCGCTGGATATTTAAAAACTATTGAGGTGATAGAATGGTAACAGGATGGATGCTGTTTACAGGAACAGATACAAAAGGAAGAAGACTGCTGTATATCAAAAAGAAGAATGCGTATTATCTTCTCCCGCAACATAGGGAATTTGCGATCACTCTGTGGAAACACGCAGAAATCAACGCCATTTCCATCAGTATTATTTTAGGGTATTTTCTGTTTCATAAGATTGCGGGCACCATTGCACTGGCCCTTGTGCTGTATGCAGTGGAGCTGCTCATAATGAATAAAAAATTACTTCCGTCACTGCATCGGGCAGGAGGGAAGCATATCACATGGCGTAAAGAACACCGGGATAAGGAAAGCGGCGGCATATTCCCTGCACTGTTGTTTCTATTCATCGGTATCGGATTATTCCTCTGTCTTGTTTTTCAACAGACAGTGAATACGATAGAAACGATAACAGCAGCTGCCGGAGGCTGCATTGCTGTACTTATGGGTGTACGAACGCTGTATCAGGCAAAGACGACAGGAAAGTGAGGTCAAAAAAATGTTGGCAGAAACAATATGCAGAATTAAAAAAACAGGCTTAATGGGAATTGTGCGGGTGGAAACCATTGAACGCGGAATTGAAATCGCACAGGGATGCATCGATGGCGGTGTGGATGTTCTGGAAATCAGCTATACGAATAATAATGCAGGAGAAGTCATTCGCGCTTTAAAAGAAAAATTTGGTGATCAGCTGCTGGTAGGGGCCGGCACGGTGCTGGATCCGACAACTGCCCGTTTGGCAATCATGGATGGGGCAGAATTCATCATTGCTCCGACCTTCAACAAAGAGGTACAGGAGATGGCGAATCTGTATCAGATTCCCTATGCACCGGGCTGCACGAGCTATACGGAAATGATCGAAGCATTGAAAGCGGGAGCGTCCTTTATCAAGGCATTCCCGATATCCAATTACTATGGACCGGATCTTGCCAAGGTGTTCAAGGTGCCATGTCCGCAGATTCCGATTCTTGCAAGCGGCGGAGCAAACTTCGACAATCTGCATACCTGGTTTGAAAACGGTGTGGACAGTGTTGGTCTGGGCGGACTTCTGACAAAGGGAAGCAGTGCCGATATCGCAGAAAACGCAAGAAAACTGCGTGCTATTGTGGAAGAAAGCAGGAAGGCTGACTGATATGAGCAAGGGAGTTATTCTCGTTACACCGCGGGGCTATGCAGCCTATGGTGCGCAGGCCGCAAAACGACTGGAGGCACTGGGCTATGAAATGAATATCAATACCACAGGAAAACCGCTGTCCAGAGAAGCCTTTGTGGAATATGCGAAAAAAAGCACCGGTATCATCGTTGGTGTGGATGAGCTGGATGGCGAACTGTTAAAGGAATGCAGGAGCTTAAAGGCGGTTGTGAAGTTCGGCGTCGGTACGGATAATATTGATTTAAAAACAGCGGAAGCATGTGGAATCAAGGTGGGCCGCTGTGTCGGCTCCAATTCCAATGCGGTGGCTGAGCTGACGATCGGCATGATGTTTGCCGCTGCCAAACATCTGGTATCCAGCAATGTGCAGGTACGCGGGGGAGCATGGAACAAACCGACCGGTCGTGAGCTTACGAAAAAAAACATAGGCATTATCGGCTTTGGAAATATCGGGCGTCATGTCGCACGCATGGCACATGGAATCGGCATGGAAGTGCTTGCCTATGATGTATTCGATATCCCTAAGGAGGTACTGGACACCTACCAGGCAAAGCAGTGCAGCATTGAGGAAATTTTAAAGAGTGCTGATTTTATATCCATTCATACTCCGCTTACAGAGGAAACAAGGAATATGATATCCGATGAACAGTTTGATATGATGAAGGAAACGGCTGTCATTGTCAATGCGGCACGCGGCGGTATTATCAATGAAAAAGCGCTGTATACTGCATTGAAGAATAAGAAGATCTATGCGGCTGCCAGTGATGTATTCACAAGTGAGCCGCCAGTTCAGGATGACTGGGTTCAGGAGCTGATTCATATGGATAACTTTATACTGACACCGCATATCGGTTCACGTACGGTGGAGGCAGAGTCCAATACAGTGGAAATGGCAACGGATAATCTGATCAGACTGCTGGAGGAAGCATGCGGTTGATCAAGCTTCCTTAGCAGGGATTTTAATATAACGTGTAGATCACACAGTGAAGGAGGAATGCATTTGAAAGCAATGATTCTGGGAGCCGGGCGCATCGGAAGAGGCTTTGTCAGCGAGCTGCTGCATGCCAATCAGGTTGAAATCACCTATTTTGACGCAAGCTCGGTCATGGTAGATAAATTAAATGAAAAAAAGGAATATACCATTCATGTTCTGGGGGCGGAAGAGCTCAATACACATATGGAAGGTGTTCAGGCACATCTCTTTTATGATATTGACGCCTTATGCAGCTGCTGGAAGGAAGCGGATTTTCTGTTTACAGCATGCGGTGGAAAAAATATGGGAAATGTCGGAGAAACACTTGCCAAAGCGTTCAAAAGGCTGGTGGAGGAAAATGCGGTGCATGTTTCCAATATTGTTACCTGTGAAAACTGGATTAATCCGGCAAAGGATTTAAAGGAAGCGATTGTTTCAAATCTGAACGAAGAGGAACGCAAGCTGTTTGAAGAGAATGTCGGTGTCAGCGAATCTGTCATCATGTGTACCGGAACCGGGGCACCGGATCCGGATAAGGTCACGAATGAGATGGATACCTGGGTACAGAATATGCGGTATCTGCCAATTGACAGGGATCGTATCAAAGGGGAAATTCCGCAATGGGACTATGTGGAGTTTGTAACTGACTTCGGTGATCTGCTAAAACAGAAAATCTATACGAACAATACAAGTGTTGCGACAGTTTCCTATCTCGGAAAGCTGAAGGGGCTGACCTATGTGGCAGATTCCGCCAATGATCCGGAAATCGAGCCTATTCTGGATCAGGTTTATGAAGAAATCAATTATGCACTGATTCATGGAATGGGAATCAATGAGGAAAGTCAGATCAAATTCTCCAAAACGGCAAAAGCGAAATATACAGACCGCGCTATTGTTGATCTGGTTACACGCATTGCCAGAGATCCCATTCGTAAGCTGGGACCGCAGGATCGCTTTATCGGGCCGATGCGTATCGCACTGTCTGCGGGAATCAGGCCAAAGGCGATTGCACTCGGTGCTGCCGCTGCATTGTATTTTGACAATCCTGAGGACCGCGATGCACTTCGTTTGAAGGAAATACGTGAAACAAAGGGAATTGATTACATTCTGGAAACGATTTCTGAAATTGATCCGCAGGGAGAAATCGCAGTGCTGATCAAGGAGGCAATTGCTGAGCTGAAGGCAAAGGGCTGGATCAAAGAAGGAGCATCCGCATGAAAAAGGCAGTTGTTATCGGAGCCGGACAAACCGGCCGCGGCTATGTAACCCGCTTTCTGTTTCAAAGAGATTATGCGATCACCTTTATCGATAAAAATGAAAAACTGATCCGTATGCTGGATGAGGATCGTGCATTCTGTATCCATTTTTATAAGAAGGACCGTACACCGATCTATGTGAACGGATTTCAGGCATTTCACACCTATTCCAAAGAAGCGGACCGGGCAATACAGGACGCCGATTTCATTGTGACCTCCACCGGTGAACAAAATCTGGGGGATGTTGCTCAGCAGGTCAAGGCAGGTATGCACAACAAGCAGAAAAAGACTGTCTTTCTAACAGCGGAAAACGGTATCAATCCGGCTAAGGTACTTCGAACACATTTACAGGAAGCCGGTGTGGAAGGGGACTACACGGTGACACAGACAGCCGTCTTCTGTTCCACAGTCAGTGTTCATGACACACGACTGGATATTCTGTCTATGAATGAAGCGTACTTCCCGTTTGATGCGGATGAGCTGGAAGAACTGGACTTTGAAGGAGCTGTGCCAATTCACAACTTTGAAAAATTCTTCAAACGCAAAATTTATACCTATAACTGTCTGGCAGGACTGATTTCCTATTGCGGTTATATCAAGGGATATGAGGTTTACGGAGATGCAGCCTGTGACCCGGATATCGATGCTGTGATGATGCGTCTGATGGAAGAGCTGAATCCGGCATTACAGGATTATTTCCAGATTACAAAAGAGGATCAGGAGGCATTCACCAACCGTGCTCTTGCGAAGTTCCGGGATAAGAGTATTCTGGATTACAATATCAAAAACGGACGTGCACCTGCAAGAAAGCTGGGGCCTACCGAACGCATTATGTCACCGATGCAGATTTTACTGGATCATGATAAGGATCCGCGTATTATGGAATTCGTTGCGGCAGCGGCACTTGTTTACTGGGATGAGCTGCAGGGAAAGACAGAGCCGAAAATGGATAAGGATCTGATTACCACCTTCTGTGAAATCAATTCCCTGGAAGGAAATGAACCGGTTGTTGAACATGTAAAGCAGTATTTATATGAAATCAAAAAGAATCGGGATAACATCTGCATCATGCAGATTCTGTTTGGATAATATGCGTACGGTTTCAAAGGATAAAAAAATTCTGGTAAGTGCATCGCTGTCCTGTGCAGACCTGTTGCATGTATCGGATGCCGTTGCGCAGATCAATGCTTCCGATATTGATTTTGTGCATTATGATGTTGTAGACGGTATGTTTAATAACTGCTTTGTGTTTGGTGATTTGATATTGGAAAAAATACGTCCCATCTGTGATAAGCCAATAGAGGTGCATCTTGCGGTACAGAACGTGCGTCCCTATATCGAACCGTTTGCCCGGGCGGGGGCAGATTACATTGCTGTGCATTATGAAATTGACGATGATCTGGAGGATATCTTTGCACATATTCGCTCTGCCGGCTGCCGTCCGGTATTGGCAATGCGGTGTGATACAGAGGTGCCTTCTGATTTTGTGAAGCTGGCATCACAGGTTGACTGGATTTTAAAGCTGATGGTACAGCCCGGATATGCCGGACAGCATATGCAAAGGGAAGCCGTTGAACATATCCGTAGTATGAAGGAACAGATTACCGCAAACTGCTTATCCTGTCGTATTCAGGCAGACGGCAATATCCACACGGGGACCATACCGCAGGTATGTGCAGCCGGGGCCAGCATACTGACGGGAGGAACCAGCGGATTATTCAGGCAGGATGCAGATCTGCAGGAGAACCTGCGGAGAATGAAGGAGGCGGCGTCATGATATTATGTCCCAGTATGATGTGTGCGAGCTATGCAAATCTGGAAGAGGAAGTCCGTGCCTTAGAGGAAGCGGGGACAGACATTTTCCATTGTGATATCATGGATGGAAGCTTTGTGCCGAATATCTCCATGGGGCTGATGGATGTAAAGGCAGTCCGTGCTCTGACGAAAAAAATGGTGGATGTCCACCTGATGATCGATCATCCTGCCGATAAAATTGACTGGTTTTTAGATGCAGGTGCAGATTTGATCTATATTCATCCGGAATCTGAGCCACAGGCGATGAAGACACTGATGTATATTCGTTCCAGAGGAAAGCTTTCCGGTCTTGCCGTCAATCCGGACACCAGTCTGAGTGCAGTGAAAGAATTGCTTCCGCATTGTGATTATCTGTTGATTATGAGTGTGTTTCCGGGCTTTGCCGGACAGACATTTATCGACAGTGTGGATACGAAAATCCGTGAGCTGATCGCATGTAAGAAGATGTACGGTTATCGTATCATTCTGGATGGAGCATGTTCTCCCGCCGTAATTCAGGAATATCATGCACTGAGTGTTGACGGCTTTGTCCTTGGGACAAGTGCATTGTTTCATGGAGAAGGCAGCTATGTGGAAAACATGAATCTGCTGCGTTCTCTATAATATAAGGAATACCATAACGGGATGTATGCAAATGATATGTGATTTTATAAGTACACTGTACACTTATTTGTATGGATACGCAAAAAAGCAGATCAATGTGTGCATCCTTTTGTTGTGAGAATGTTGGAGGTCATATGAAAAATGCTGTTCGTATACATGAACGGGACAACGTTGCTGTCGTCATTGAACCGATCAGTAAAGGTGAGCTGTGCATCTATACCGATGCGCAGGGGATGGAACAGGGAGTTGCTGTAAGGGAATGTATTCCTGTTTATCATAAGCTTGCACTTAGCAGAATACAGAAGGGAGAACCGGTTGTAAAGTACGGGGAATGGATCGGGATAGCGGCGTGTGATATTGAACAGGGAATGCATGTTCATGTACATAATGTATGGAATACCAAAAGATAAAAGGGAGTCAGCTATGATTATATATAAAGCAAAGGAGGAGGTGCTGACATGAGGTTTCGGGGATATCGCAGAAATGACGGTCGGATCGGCATTCGGAATCATGTGCTTATTCTTCCTGCCAGTATTTGCGCAAGTGACGTGGCACATCAGGTCACGATGCAGGTACAGGGAACCGTAAGCTTTCACAACCAGCTGGGCTGTTCACAAACACCGAACGATCAGGAATGTACGCTGCGGACAATGGCAGGGATGGCTGCCAATCCCAACGTATATGGAACCATCATCATATCGCTTGGCTGTGAAAACTGTCAGATGAAGCTTGTCACAGAGGAAATACAGAGCCGCTGCGATAAGCCGTTAAAAGCCTTCATCATTCAGGAATGCGGCGGTACCCTGCATACCGTGGAACAGGCGGTTCGCTGTGCAAGAGAAATGGTTGCGCAGGCAAGCTGTATGCAGCGTGAGGAGGCAGACGTTTCAGAGCTTATGGTTGCGATGGAATGCGGCGGCTCGGATCCTACAAGCGGGCTGGCCGCAAATCCGCTGGTGGGAGAAGTGGCGGACAGCATCATCGCATCAGGAGGAACGGCGGTTATGTCGGAAACAACGGAATTTATCGGTGCGGAAAAGCTGTTGGCAAAGCGCGCTGTCAATGCGCAGGTATCTGCACAAATACTGGAGATTGTACGTCACTATGAGGATGCTATGAAATGTGTTAACGATGATGTGCGAAAGCGAAATCCATCTCCCGGCAACAAGGCGGGAGGAATCACGACCCTGGAGGAAAAATCACTGGGCTGCATATACAAGTCAGGGCATTCACCGATACAGGCAGTCTACGATTATGCACAGGACATTCATCATAAGGGGCTGGTCATTATGGATACACCGGGGAATGATCCCATCAGTATGAGCGGCATGGCTGCGGGAGGGTGTCAGCTCGTTTTGTTTACCACAGGCAGGGGTACGCCTACCGGTAATCCCATTGTGCCGGTAATCAAGCTGTCCGCAAACCGGGATACTGCTGTCGTGATGAGGGACAATCTTGACTTTGATGCAAGCGGATACCTGTATGGCAGTACAACCATGCGGCAGCTGCGCGATGCATTGCTGGAGGAAATATGTGCAGTCGCAGGCGGTAAGCTGACACGCAGTGAAATACTGGGCTACTGTGAAACCGCGATTGCCCGCGTCGGCAGATATGTAAAAAACGAGGGGGAAATGAAGGGCTGTGTGGAGACGTACTATTACTGATGCAGCTGTTCACGAAGGGAAGAAAATATATGCTTTCCGTCAGGTTCTGTACCGGTTCTCCGGATTCATGAAAATTTGCTGAAGTGAAAAGTTAAATTCCACTTTCAAAAGGCGAATAAAAAATGTGGAACTTTCTTCTACAAAAGTCTATACAGAGCATAAATATAGCGTTAGAAAGGGTTTCAAATAGGTAGAAGTAAGTAAAAATGTGAAGAAAGTGGTCATTGTGCGAATGATAGATAAAATAAATAAGCGCACTGAAAATAGGCTCCATTATGCCTATGTATAACTAAATTCCACTTCCATTTTATAGTTACACTATAAATAACTGTTCTTCCCGCTGCTCTTATCATTCTTTATATCATCTGTTTGTTACTTATGAGTCAATACGCTTGGACGAAGTATCACTTCGTCCTTTTCTATTTTCTGTAGACCAAATTCATAAAGTTTCTGCGCTAATTCCGGACACATGAACTCACATAGCTCAAATGGGGATTTTCCATTCAAATGTTCCTTGGCACTGGAATTGATATGTGAGATGGCTACATTCAAGGAAGTCTGATCGGTCAGGCCGATACTGCGTAAGTCTACTTCGTTAGGTAATATATAACGTAATTCACGATGCATATTTTCCAGGCTTCCTTTCTGCCCGGACTGCATAGGGTCGCAATAGAAGACTCGTGTCCTTCTGGTACCATCGTCTCTTTTTTCCATATGCTCAGCATCAGTAAATTCACCTCCGCGATCAGTGAGTGTTATATGAGCTTCCTGTTCAAACAGGCTTTTTCCAAGGATGGAATCAAGAACAGCTAGTCCGTCAACCATATCTGCAGCAGTCTTCGTGTCGTGATATACAGCAAACAGGAGCCCATATTTGATGAATTTGAAAGTCTGGATAAACGGTCCATTGGAAATGTCATTATAGACTGTATCCATTTGTAAAATGTGTGTGATTTCCTCAGACTCAACATAGGATTGGTAATCTGTGTAAAGCCGTCCAACAAGGAATTTACGGTCTTGTCGTTTTTTATAGATCGTCTTCTTCTTAGCGGTCATTTTTCTTTTGACTTTTATACGAAGGTCAATATTAGCAATGCCAACACATTCGAATACACCTTGTTCAATATAGTTGTAGAGTGTCTTCTCACTGATTCCAAGTTCGGGATGTGCAGCTATGATCTGATAAGGTGAATGACCTTTTAATAGAAGAGGCTTGATGGTATTGCCTAGCTCTACAGCTTCTGATGAGGTCAGATTGATTCCGGTTCGAGACTCAACGAGTTCGCTACGGTATTCCTCATAGGCGATCGTAGGTTTATAGAGGTATTTATCAAAGCGGCAGCTTTTCAGTTTCTCACAGCCATTACAAGCTCCCGGAGTACGATCTCTGCGTTTACAGCGGAACTTAGAATAATCAGGGCAGTTGACAGTACAATTCTTTCTCTTAAACTTACAGTGAGCATAGTTCTCGCATTCTAGAGAAAGTGTAGATTTATGAGAGAGATAACGGTGAGCACGGATTTCCTTACCTATCGTAGATTTATCTTTGCCTAGATTATCAGCAATAGCTTTTTTAGAAGAACCATTAACGATGCCGATCGCGATGACATTGCGATCGTCCTGAGTCAGATGTTTGTTTTTGTTCGTTGCCATATTCATCACCCTTTGTAATGTGTATGATAATAACCAGCGGTTACCTTCATCATAGATATAAAAAAGGATATATGAAAGACTAAATGCAATTGTAAGTGTAAATTCAACTAGATTGTTGTGTAAGAGTCTTTTCTACTTAGCTACTTTGAAAGTGGAATTTAACTTTTCACTTCAGCTTCATGAAAATTTTTTCAAAACCATATTGACTTCAAAAGTGAATGTCTTTATAATGTATTAAAATATCAATTTTTAATTGGGAAAGTTTATAAAAAATTGAATATGGAAAAGGAGATGTGAAAATGGCATATTATTTTAATGAACCTTCACGTACATTCAGTGAGTATCTTATTGTTCCGGGATATTCCTCAGCAGAATGTACCCCAGCAAACGTTTCTTTAAAAACACCACTGGTAAAATTTAGAAAAGGAAAGGAAGAACCGGAGCTTTCCTTGAATATACCGATGGTTTCCGCAATCATGCAGTCTGTTTCAGGCGAAAAGATGGCATGTGCACTGGCTAGAGAGGGAGGCATTTCCTTCATCTACGGTTCTCAGACAATTGAGAATGAGGCTGCCATGGTTCGCCGTGTAAAGGCGACAAAGGCAGGCTTTGTATACAGTGATTCCAATATCCGTCCGGATGCTACGCTGCAGGATGTACTGGATCTGAAGGATGAAACCGGACATGCGACTATGGCGGTTACGGAAGACGGTACACCGGAGGGAAAGCTGCTCGGTATTATCACAAGCAGAGATTACCGTACCTCCCGTATGGATCCATCCACCAAAGTAGCGGATTTCATGACGCCGTTTGAAAAGCTCATTTACGGCAACGAGGGCTGCACACTGAGTGAGGCAAACGATATGATCTGGGAACACAAGCTGAACCAGCTGCCGATCATTGATGAAAATCAGCATTTGAAGGCATTCGTATTCCGCAAGGATTATGATTCCCACAAGGAGCATCCAAATGAATTGCTGGATGATCAGAAGCGGTATATCGTTGGTGCCGGTATCAATACCCGCGATTATGAGGAACGTATTCCTGCTTTGATCGAAGCCGGTGCGGATGTTTTATGCATTGATTCCAGCGAAGGATTCAGCGAATGGCAGGCACGCACATTGAAATGGGTTCGTGAGAAATACGGTGACAGTGTAAAGGTCGGTGCCGGTAACGTCGTGGATGCGGAGGGCTTCCGTTTCCTGGCCGAGGCAGGCGCAGACTTTGTGAAAATCGGAATCGGTGGCGGTTCCATCTGTATTACCCGTGAACAGAAGGGAATCGGGCGCGGACAGGCAACGGCTACGATTGATGTTGCGAAAGCGCGTGACGAATATTATAAGGAAACGGGAATCTATGTTCCAATCTGCAGCGATGGCGGTATCGTTCATGACTACCACATCACGCTGGCGCTTGCTATGGGCGCAGACTTCGTCATGCTGGGAAGATACTTCTCCAGATTTGAAGAATCTCCAACCAAAAAGGTTACAATCAACGGTACCTATATGAAGGAATACTGGGGAGAAGGAAGCGCACGCGCCAGAAACTGGCAGCGATATGACATGGGAGGCAGTAAAAAGCTGTCCTTCGTGGAAGGTGTGGATTCCTATGTTCCATATGCAGGAGCCTTAAAGGATAATGTCGATCTGACGCTGAGCAAGGTAAAGCATACCATGTGCAACTGCGGAACGCTGACCATTGAGGAGCTGCAGAAAAATGCCAAAATCACACTCGTGTCTTCTACAAGTATCGTAGAAGGCGGGGCACATGATGTTGTTGTGAAGGACAACACACTGGATGCCAAAGTAAAATAAATTTTCCAATATATATAAGGAAAGCGGAATGGAAGGAAAAACCACGCCGCTTTTTTTAACTTTACGGGAAATAGGATATAAATAGAAATAGATTACAACCATAACAAAATCAGATAGAATTTGCAGAACAGGGAAAGTATAGTTACTGATATCCATATTATAAGTATGATGCAATGCTGATTGAGAAGGGAAATACGTTTGTAGATACCATCGATACAAAAGAAAAATATCTTAAGAAAAGAAGGTATAAAACAAAGGCTAAGCTGAATATATATTTGAGCATACGTGTTCCTGAATTTGATTTTGGCAGATTACATGAAATTTATAAAAATTTTCCATGGGAACAGCATAACCATATTAAGACTGCATTATCGAAGTTAAAAAATTTGGAAAGTGATACATAACATAAGAAAAGCCGTTATTACCTACAGAATAACGGCTTTTTTGTAGGAATCATCACAGAACACATGCCTGCTGGTATTTTATTGCCTGTGTCTTTTTCATATACATACATGCTTTTCCAGTCTTTGAATGGCATTCACAAATATGTCCATATACATACCAAACAAAAAGAACCCGCCTATGCATATCGGCATGAAATAAAAGCATTCATACATGCAAAAGACATGAACAATCAATAGCTAAAAAGATATTCCCGGCAAAGGAATATCATAAAACTAAGTATGCTGAGCTTTCCCGGCAATAAGCTGCTGCTGTTTCTTTGTCAGCGTACACAGAAAGCCTGTATAGCTCTTCTCCATGAGGCCCATCAACAAATCCCGGGAGGCCAGATCGTATCGTACACTGATCCAATGCACCTTGTTCATATAATAGCCCTCTGTTATAAACGCATACTCCTCGCGATACCAGGCACCCTCCTGCGGCGGTAGCTTCAGCGTAAGAATCGGCTCCTGCTGTTTGTCGAATCCCAGCATGGCAAACATTTTATCAAACAGAAGAAAACGAAAGGCATCCCACTCCAGCTTGAAATCCATTACAACACCGTTTTTTGCCTGTAATGCGGATTTGATGCTTTCAGCATCCATCAGCCCGGAATACCTTCCTTCCAGCAGCGGCAGGTCTTTAGGCGTTCTCCCCCATCCCCCTGCTTTTCATCATAGGCAAACGCTTTCGCAAGCTCACAGGGAAACGTTTCGCATTCTCCGCAGTGCTGCAGCTTTTTTTCTTCCACACAGCTCTTCACCGGACAGCCTTCTCCCCAGAACGGCTTCTGTATGTGCAGACAGCCGGCGCATCCCATCTGCTCTTTGTAAGCACAGCTTCCGCATTTGATACCGCAACGTGATTCTATCATATCACCACACTCCTTTTCCTTCATAGAATATATACGCTATTATAAAGGAGGTACTGTATTTTGTATTGTAAAAAACCGCCATAAAGGCAGCGGTCATTTCTTACATAGTCTATAAGCAGCAGCTGTGTCGGTTTCTTCCGCTGTTTTTTGCCTGATAAAGTGCCGTATCCGCCATCGTGATGGCAGTTTCCAAATCAAAGCCTTCATCATTATCAAACAGGGAATATCCGATAGATACGGTGGCAAGAGAAGCTGCAGGGGATGTGGCATGCTCGATATGAGCCAGCCTTAAATCCTCATAGACCCTTTTCAGGTAGCTTTCAATTTCTTCTTTTTCTGTATTGACGCACAGACAGATGAATTCATCGCCGCCGTAGCGTGCCGCAAAGAAACGGGAGTCACCGTTTTCATCCAGACACAAGGCAACCCTGCGCAACAGCTCGTCCCCCTTGTAATGTCCATACAGATCATTGTACTCCTTGAAATAGTCAACATCAACCAGGATGATACCGATGGCTTTAACATCCGGATTGTTCTGCATGACATCGCACAGGGTATTGAAATAGCTGCGATTGAACAGGCCGGTAAGTCCATCGATTTTCACGCGCGCCTCCAGCACATTTTTCTCACGGACTATGCGCTCCTGTTCCTCCAGCATATGCTCCATCAAAATCTTTTCCTTCATACTTTCCGCCTTGGTCTTGTTGGTGACATTCACCACCATTTTCTGCAGCAGATAATACTGCTTATAGGAATTGATGAGCGTATCCTCCATATGAAACACCTCTGCGAAGTTGATCCAGCTCAGTTGCAGCTGCAGCTGCTGTTCGATGTCATCCTCCAAACAAATTTCCCCCATATACTGCAGGAACTGTTCACAGCGCTTTTTATCCTTTATGTTCAGCAGAATGTCAAAGATATCATTATAGAAAGCAAAATACATACTGCGGTTGAGATGATGATGCAGCTTGGCGGAAGCAAAGTAATCCGCAATTTTCTGTATCTCATCGCTTCGGTGAAAGGCGTCCGCCAGAAACAGCTCACACAGCAGAGCCACATGCAGACGAAGACCCTTTGCCTGCCCCTCATGCAGCAGCGGTCCATAGGCAGCATATATATTCACGGCCTCATTCAGCTGGCCGTTGCGGATATACAGCTCCACAAGGTTGAGAATAACAATCAGCTGTGCATGATCTTCGGGCGGTGTCTGCTGCTTTAGAAACACCTCATAGGCATTGCGGATATAGCGCAGGGCTTCAACCGTATCGTTCTTCTGCATAAACAGAACACAGAGATTGTTGAGAATCACCATCTGTTCATGCAGATTATTCTGTTCCAGAGCAATATGATAGGCTTTCATATAATACTGAACGGCGCTGATTTCATCAAAATGCGAGTTGTAATACAATCCGGCAATCGTGTAGCACATAAGCAGCAGATCGTCATAATGGTTTTCTTCCGAACAGGAAATCGCCTCGTGCAGATGCTGAAGACAAATGTCCTGCTGTCTGGTCAGAATGTAATAATCCGCAAGATAGGCGTGGGCAAATGCAAGGGCATAGCTGTCCTGCTGCTGGTTACCCAGATTCAAAAGCATTACGGAACAGCGGTACTCCTCTTCCATATCGCTGTTTTTGGATCTTTTTATGATATCCATGAGATCCTGCATGGTTTCCTTTATCGTATCCATAAAATGCTCCTTACTGTATGGTAGCTCGTATTCACATTATACTATAAATGTTGTCCTAAAAACACAGAAAACCGCAGCTTCCATATGATTTTCTTGAAAATATCCAGAATTGTGATTTTTTTCGCAAAAAGTGAAATTTCGTTTACGAAAAAGGCTCTTGGTGGTATAATAAAGCCGATACATAAGGAGGAATTTTACTATGGCCAAAAGAACTGTAAAAGATTTAGATGTTGCTGGAAAACGTGTCATCGTACGCTGCGATTTCAACGTTCCTAGAAAAGATGGCAAGATTACAAACGACAACCGTATTATTCAGGCTCTGCCAACCATCAAATATTTAGTGGAAAACAACGCAAAGATTATTTTGATGTCCCACCTTGGAAAGGTGAAGACAGAAGAGGATAAAGCAAAGAACGATCTGCGCTGTGTAGCTGAGCGTTTAAATGAACTGGTTGATACGAAGGTGACTTTCGTTCCGGTTACACGTGGTGAAGAACTGGAAAATGCAGTCGCTGCACTGAATGACGGTGAAATCGTCGTTATGCAGAATACTCGTTATGAAAAAGGCGAAAGCAAAAATGATCCGGAGCTGGCTGCTTACTGGGCAAAGCTGGGTGACCTGTTTGTTGAGGATGCATTCGGTAGTGTTCACCGTGCACATGCTTCCACTGCAGGTATCGCATCCATTCTGCCGAATGCGCTGGGCTTCCTGGTAGAAAAAGAAGTGAAGATGCTGGGAGCTGCTGTGGATACTCCTGAACGTCCGTTTGTCGCAATCATCGGTGGAGCTAAGGTTTCCGATAAGATTGCTGTTGTGGACAACCTGCTGAAAAAGGCTGACAAGGTCCTGATCGGTGGCGGTATGGCTTATACCTTCCTGAAGGCTATGGGCTGCAATGTTGGTAAGTCTCTTGTTGAAGAAGACAAGGTGGAACTTGCAAAGGAATACATCGAAAAAGCAGAGGGCAAGCTGATCCTGCCTGTTGACCACGTATGTGCTGACAAATTTGCAGAGGATGCAAACACGGTGATTGCTGACAATGACAGCATTCCTGCAGACTACATGGGTCTGGATATCGGTCCGAAATCTATCGAACTGTACAAGGAAGCACTTGCCGGTGCAAAAACCGTTGTATGGAACGGGCCTATGGGTGTATTTGAAATGGCACCGTTTGCGAAGGGTACACTGGAAGTATGTACTGCTATTTCCGAGCTGCCAGGAGCTACGACTGTAATCGGTGGCGGAGATAGTGCTGCTGCTGCAATTCAGCTGGGATTCGCAGAAAAATTCTCTCACATTTCCACAGGTGGCGGAGCTTCTCTGGAATATATGGAAGGGAAAGTCCTGCCTGGAATCGCTGTAATTGCAGATAAATAAGAAAAAAACGAAAATAGGAGAACGAGACATGAGAAAACCAATTATTGTTGGAAACTGGAAAATGAACAAAACCATGAAGGAAACAAAGGAATTCATGGAAGCTGTAGATGCTGCTGCCGCAAGTGAAAATGCCGTATTCGGTATTGGTGCTCCTTACACGGCACTGTCTGCTGCTGTTGCCGGTGCGAAAAACCTGGTAATCGCTGCAGAAAACTGCCACTGGGAGGACAGTGGAGCCTTCACTGGTGAAATTTCTGTACCTATGCTGCAGGAGGTTGGTGTTACACACTGTATCATCGGACATTCTGAGCGTCGTGAAATGTTCAATGACACAGACGAAACTGTAAACAAAAAGGCAAAACGCCTGATCGATGCCGGTATTACACCAATTCTGTGTATCGGTGAAACAGAGGCTCAGTATGATGCCGGAGATTCTGAAAAAGTAATCCGTGATCAGCTGACTGGTTCTCTTGCGGATATGTGTCCAAAATGTGTTGGAAACATGGTAATCGCTTACGAGCCAATCTGGGCAATCGGAACAGGAAAGAGCGCTTCTGTGGAAATCGCAGAAAACTGCTGCCGTATCGTTCGTGACCAGGTACGTGTTATGTATGGTGACGAGGCTGCTGAAAATGTTCGTGTACAGTATGGTGGATCTGTTAAGCCTAACAACATCGTTGAATACATGGCGCAGCCGGATATCGATGGTGCACTGATTGGTGGCGCAAGTCTGAAGGCAGACAGCTTCATTGAAATCATCGAGAAAACAAAATAAGCTGCAGATAAACAGTATGTAAGGGCTCAAATATATGGAATGAAAAATACGTCCGATTTCCTAAAGGACGTATTTTTTTCTGCATTGCTTTTAAATCTGATCTGAATGCGTATCAGATAGGGGTATTATAAGGGATAATGTGGATGTCTCCACAATGTAACCAGACAGGCTGGTAAAGCATCATACAGATCATGTTGAAGGAATGAAGTAGGTAAGGCATACTGAAAAATCAAATCAACGGTATATCTTAAATTTTTGTTATATTTAACTGCATGTCTTGCGTATGCATCTGTTTTGTTTTACAATAAGGCAACAAGGTGGTGAGCGTATGAAGAAGAAAAAGAACATGGGAATCCGCATTCTCTGTGCATTGATTTTTCTGGGGGTCTGCGGTTCCGTTATGTTTGCAATCTACTCGTTATCGGCAGAGGACGGACAGATGTCCAATGCACGAAGTGAGATTGTAACGGAAAAAATCAAGGAACAGGTGAATACCAGACTGGAAACCACCGAAGAGGGAATAGTATTAAGTGAACGCATCAAGTACTTCGTTATTCTGCACTCTCCCTATGGCAGTGACTGGAATGCCAATATCAGAAAGCTTGCCCACTTTTCCATTTACTTTACACTGGCTGCCGGTATTTATATCACACTGGCGATTTTGGGAGTCAATAAATTCTGGCGTTTTCTGTTTACTGTCGGTATCTGCTTCTGCTTTGCTTTCGGGGATGAATATCATCAGAAATTTACCGGCCGCACATCATCGATGAGTGATGTGTATCTGGATACATTTGGAGCACTGGTATCCACCTGTATCTGGACGGTGATTTCCATCATATACAGCGGCATTCACCTCTTGGTGAACAAGGCCTATGGGGACGCTTAGTTCTTACAGTATTGAAAGATGACTGCGGTCATCTTTTCTTTTTCCTTGCGGCTATTGTATAATGGGTTAGAGGCTTATAGCATCCCAAGGATGAAAAATGAAATGCCTCCATTTCATTTTAGGTGTTATAAAGCTGTTGTTCCTATATGAAACAGAAAAGAGAGGAAATGCGTATGTATACGATTTTAATAATTGAAGATGATGAGGCAATCTGCAGAGAACTGCAGATGCTGCTACAGAAACAGGGGTATGAGGCGATTTGCTGGAATATGCAGGAGGATATCAGAGAGCTTGTGAAAACGCATGATCCACACATTATCCTGCTGGATATCAATCTGCCGCAGATGGACGGCTTTACAGTTTGTTCTCAGCTTCGCAGCTTTTCCAAGGTTCCTATTATATTTGTGACGAGCCGGAATACCGATATGGATGAGCTGTGCAGTATGCAGATGGGCGGTGACGATTTTATTACCAAGCCATACAATACAAGTATTCTGCTTGCCCGTATTGCGGCACTACTGAAGCGCTCCTATGAATGGAAGGATCAGAATCTGACACATCATGGTGTTCTGCTGGATGTCGCAATGAGCCGTGTTGAATTTCAAAATAATACAAGAGAACTGACAAAGAATGAGGTGAAAATCCTGCATTACATGTTCCAGCATAAAGGGGAAATCATTCCGCGGGAGGATCTGATTGACTATCTGTGGGATAATAAGCTGTTTATCGATGATAATGCCCTCAGTGTCAATGTCACCAGAATCCGCAATAAGCTGCGTGAGCTGGGGGTGGAGGATTTTATTGTGACACGTCACCGGCAGGGATATCAGATATGAAGCTGCATGAATATCTGGAGGATCATGGAATTCTCATGGCCGGTATGCTGCTGGTTTTTCTGCTGCAGTGTGTACTGCTCGTTTTCTTAGGCATGCCTGCAGGACTTGCGATTTTGCTGTGCGGAATGTGGCTCCTGTTTTTCTTATTGTATTTCATTCAGGATTATCACAGAAAAAACAGGCGCAGAAAAGAGCTGTGCGCAATTATCGATTCCATGGAAAAACGCTATCTCATGCATGAGATGCTGCCCAAAGGGGCAAACCATGAAGAGGCATTTTACCGGCGGCTGTTGTATCTCGGTAATAAATCCATGCTGGAGGAAATCGGTACTGTTCAGCGCTCCCGCCGGGAATATCAGGATTATGTCGAGCAGTGGGTACATGAAATCAAAACACCGATTGCAGCAATGAAGCTGTCCATCGAGAATCAGCAGGGGGAACGAAAACGACAGCTGTTTCAGCAGCTGGAGCGCGTGGAGCATTATGTGGAGCAGGTGCTGTTTTATGCGAGAAGTGAATCTGTGGAAAAGGATTTTCGTATCCAGCAGGTATCACTATCCTCCTGCATTCAGGAGGCACTGCTGCAATGTAAATATCTGTGTACACAGGCTTCTATGTCGATTCGTTTTCCCGAGCAGGATGCTCTTGTCTATACAGATGAAAAATGGCTGATTTTTCTATTGAATCAGCTGATTGAAAACGCAGTGAAATATAGGCGTAAAAAGGGTGCGGTTTTAAGTCTGGCAATACAAAAGGATGCGCGCCATGTTGTGCTGACGGTAAAAGATAATGGCATTGGAATTCCGGAACATGACCTGCCAAGAATATTCGATAAGGGCTTTACCGGGGATAACGGAAGACTGATTCATTCGCATTCCACAGGCATAGGTCTGTATTTATGCAAAAAGCTCTGTACATCACTGCAGATCGATCTGCATGCGGATTCAGATCAGGAGGGAACCGTGATGAGTCTGGAGTTCTCCCATGTATAAAGTTACAGAACTGTCATATTCCTGTAAGGAAACCTCCTACACTTACCTGGGCATATTTTGTATACTTCAGGTAGAGAGGACGTGAAGTATATGAGTGTTGTTATAGTTTCCCACGTGGAAAAATTTTATGGAAATCAGGGGAATATCACACAGGCATTGAATGATATATCCTTTGCAGTTGAAAAGCAGGAGTTTACAGCGGTTATGGGAGCAAGCGGCAGTGGAAAAACCACCCTGCTGAATGTCATTTCAACCATCGATGCTGTAAGCGCAGGAAATATAGAAATCAACGGAAACAGTATTTGTGAGCTGCGGGAAAATGAGCTGGCTGAATTCCGTAAAAAGGAGCTGGGATTTATTTTTCAGGATTTTAATCTTCTGGATACTCTGACCCTGCAGGAAAATATCGCATTGCCATTGACTCTTTTGAAGAAAAGGGCGGAGCAGATTGATCCACAGGTAAATGCATTGGCAGAAATTCTTCAGATTCAGGATATACTGGAAAAATATCCGTATCAGGTAAGCGGTGGTCAGCGTCAGCGGTGTGCCTGTGCAAGAGCGATGATTCATGATCCGAGTCTGATTCTGGCGGATGAGCCGACGGGTGCACTGGATTCACATTCCTCCTATCTGCTTATGGAACAGTTTCAGAGAATGAATACAGAGCTTCAGGCAACAATTCTGATGGTTACACATGATGCGTTTTCAGCATCTTATGCAAAGCGTGTTTTGTTTTTGAAGGATGGAACTATCTTCAATGAAATCTATCGCGGCTCCCTGACAAGAAAAGCATTCTTTCAGAAAATACTGGATGTGATGCAGCTGCTGGGTGGTGATGTGCATGCTGTACGTTAAACTTGCACTTCGCAATCTGAAACGAAGTCTGAAGGAATACAGTATTTATGTTTTTACAGTGACGATTACGATGACACTGCTGTATGCGTTTTTCGCGATTGCCTTTTCCGGTGAAATGCAGGATCTGGTTACAACCTATGACAATGTCAAAAGCATCATGATTATGGTCAGTATTCTGGTAACCCTGATTATCGCCTGGCTGATTTATTATATATCGAATTTTATTCTACAGAAACGAAGCCGTGAATTTGGTATGTATCTGCTTTTGGGGATGAAGCGAACACAGGTTAGCCGTATGTTCCTGTTTGAACAGCTGGCTCTTGGGGCTGTCGGTTTTTTTATCGGCTGTGTTCTCGGTATTTTTGTCTATGAGATATTGCACGCAATACTGTTGAATATCTTTGGTTTTGCATATGCATTTCAGCTTTCCTTCTCCTGGAGCGCATGCGGTGCTGCATTTCTCTGCTTCCTGAGTATTTATCTGCTGGAGATGATCAGGGAAGGGATTGCTTTGAAAAAGCAGAGCATTCATACCATGCTGTATAATGCGAGCAGGAATGAAAAAACAGCAAAGGGTTCTCGTTTATCCGGATTCTACTTCCTTGCAGCTGTCCTTCTGGCAGTAGCAGGATTATATGTGACACAGCAGTATCTGAGAAGTATGGTAAACGGCCAAAGCTCAGATTCCATGCTGCTCATGCTGGGGGTATTTGCGATTATCGTATCCGTCTATCTGTTCTTTTATGGCATATCGGCAGTGCTTGGGATTTTTCTGAATCGTCACAGAAAAATCAAATATAAGGGAAACTGCATGTATCTGTACGGGCAGATAGCGGGTCGCTTGCGTTCCAACCGAACGGTGCTTGCGACTCTGTCACTGCTGACACTGCTGACGCTGCTGTTTCTCTGTATTGCATTGAAATTCAATGAGGTGAAGGAGCTGAGTAATGCACGCTTTGTACCATTTGATATCATGGCAAGCAGCAGTGAAAAGCTCAATATGAAATCAATTGAAAGCTATTTGCAGGAACATAAGATTTCGTATCAGTCAGCGGATATTCATTACTATCAGAAGGAAGAGCGTGATGATTTCTATTCTGTAGTAAAGGGGAAAAGCTATTATACCGAGGATGAAAAGCATTCGGTTTATATGAAGCAAAGCGATTTTAATAAGCTTCGTTCCTTAAAGGGAAAACCGTCTGTAACGCTGAAGGCTGATGAATATTTGATCGTATGCGCAACAGATATTAAGGATAGCCTGCAGGAATATGGCGCACAGCATACTCTGCATCTGCAGGGGAAGCGTCTGCAGCTACGTGGTGTAGATGATACGGAATATGGACAGACACGGAACAGTGGCTATTATCTTATCGTTGCGGATGAGCATGTCAAGCATGCCAAGCCGTATTTTCGAGAATGGGTGGCGAATACGGATCCTGAGACGGAGGTGTCCTGGTATCAGGATACGGTCAATCAGTTTTTTGACGATAACAAAGAGCAGGTAGGGGACAGCTTTTACAGCTATGCCTCCTATCGTGTGAAGGCAAAATGGTTTGAGGAAAATGCAGTGGGCTTTGTCAGTATCTGCTTCTCCCTGTTCTATCTGTCTTTTATCTTCATCTGCATCAGTGCAACCATACTCGCCGTGCAGCAGCTTTCCGATGCTCACCGGCAGCGGTATTCCTACGCAATGCTGCATAAAATGGGGGTGAATCAAAGACAGCTTCATGCATTACTGGCTAAGCAGATTGCGGTTTATTTCATCATTCCGCTGGTACTTCCTATCGTGTATCTGCTTCCGATTATCCGTATGCTTGATGAGCTTTTCGAGATGACCTATGCCAGTGCGAATATGTTTATTTATCTGGGGGGAAGTATGCTGTTCTTCCTCGCTGTTTACGGCTGTTATTATGTGATGGCGTATCTTGGCTGCAAGAGGAATATCGATCAGATGTAATCAGAAACAGGGATTCTATACAGGAATCCCTGTTCAGTTAAAAATACCTGGCAAGACGGTTTGCGCCACGGATAAGGGTTACCTGCTGTTCCTGCAGGGGTGACATTTATGAAACTTGTAATTCCTTCAAAATATGATATACTAACACTATTCTATTGGAGGAATGTTTATGGATATTCGTGGTTTTTTTGCTAATCTGATCTATATACTGCCTGCGGTTGCGATTGCACTTTCCGTGCATGAATTCGCACATGCATTTGTTTCCTATAAGCTGGGTGATATCTCTCAAAAGCAACGTGGCAGACTTACCCTAAATCCCCTAAAGCATCTGGATCCGTTTGGAACTCTGTCCCTGATTTTCTTTGGCTTTGGATGGGCAAAGCCGGTACAGGTGGACCCATATTTTTATCGCAATAAGAAAGACGGTATGATCTGGACCGCAATGGCGGGACCGCTGATGAATTTCATCGTCGGCTTTCTGATGGTCATATTGTATATGCTGTTCATACGCTTTGGATTGCTGTATAAAAATGAATTCACTTATTATCTGTTTCAGGTAATCGGCACAACGGCATCCATCAATATTGGTCTTGGAATTTTCAATCTGATTCCGATTCCACCACTGGATGGCTCCAAGATTCTAATGGGAATCTTAAAGGAGGAAACCTATTTCAAGCTGATGCAATATGAAATGTATCTATCCTTCATCATGATATTCCTGTTAATGTCAGGTGTTTTGGATGGCCCGCTGATTCATGCCAGAGAGGCTATTCTGGATGTGTTCGTCAAAGCGGCAAGCATGATCACTGGCCTTGGCTAAATGAAGCTGTTGTTTCATAAAGCATCACCACAGCATGCAGCGCCCTTAACAGCCCTGCAGCATGTCTGTACGGATTTCTTACTTGCAAAGGGGATTCGCCAATGGACCTATATGTCGGAAGGTGATGTTATAAAGGAGCTTCCGTTTACCTATGTGCTTTTGTCAGACCATACCGTGGTTGCTTCCTTTTGCATAAAGCCGTATGAAAAGGATACAGCGTATGCAACCCGTATTGCTGTGCATCCCGATTATCAGGGAGCAGGCATAGGAAAGGCAATCTGTACCTGGCTGAAAGGCTATGAACAGCCTGTTTATCTGGATTGCTGGAACGGTAACGAGAAATTGAAGAGCTTCTATAAGGAAAATGGCGGACACATAATTGGCGTGTTTCCGGAAGCAGATTATGAAATTTGCGTTTTTTGTTTCTAAAAAAGGGATCGTGGCGGAAATCAGCGTTATGATCCCTTTTCGCTGAAAGGAGAACGAAGGACTTCTAAGACTGATATGTTTCCTATACCGGCAATTATCTGCATATCAATCCTTTGGGGATAATGAAAAAAAGCTTCATCCAGATTTGCACATAAAAAGGGCATTTTCCATGCCCTCTTTTCTATAGGGTATCCAAAATATTTGGGGGGCTAAACTTTAGGGGTCAATTTAGGGGTCTGAACTTTGAGGGACACTTTAGGGGGATAAATCCCAAAAGAAACAGGTGGCATTCATCTGTTTCTTTTTCTATAATGTTCTATTGGTTATGCTTCTGTGAAGGAGGTAATCATGGATCATTCTTATCTATTTAAATTATTAAACATTCCCGATGATGGTTCTATTATCATCAACGATGTTGAAATCATCGCTGATACCAAGTATGTATATATCTCTCGACCATCTATCCCGTCTTATTGCCCTAATTGTTCTTGCAGAATGCACTCAAAAGGTATTTATAAGCGCAAAATCAAACACCCTGTCTTACAAGACGGAACTTGCATCATCTTTATCGTGAGCCAAAGAAAGTGGAAATGCACTAACTGTTCCACATATGTTAATGAAGATTTCCCATTCTTTCAGCGTTATAAACAATCCTCTGATATTACTCCTCTACTAGTTTTAGAGGCTATGAAAGACCTTGATCGTTCTACCGCATCTATTGCCAGACAATTCAATTTATCTGATACTCAAGTTCACGATCTTTTCACTGCTTACGTGGATTTGCCACGTTTAACTCTTCCTGAGTTTCTTTCCGTTGATGAAGTACATATTGATATTTCTGAAAAAGAGAAATATGCCTTGATTCTTATGGACTTTACTTCTGGAGAGATTGTTGACATCTTGCATAACCGATGGCATCATACCATTGAAAACTACTTCTTCTCCATTCCATACGAAGAAAGAAAACATGTTCGTTATATTATTTCTGATGCATATAAGCCTTATCTTGAATTACCCAAGCATTTCTTTCCAAATGCTGTGTCGATTTTAGATAGTTTTCATGTTGTTAAATATTTATTAGGATTGATTAATACTTATATCAATTCAGTAATGAAAGCATATAAAGATAGAGATCTTAAAAGGCTTGAAAAACAAAATCATGACACCAATAGAGACAATAAAACGATTCAGGAATCACAAGAAGTTATCTTGCTTAGAAAATATCGCTGGGTGCTTTTGAAGAATCAAGACAATATCAATTACTCTGACAAAAGGTATTACCACAGCTCTCTTAGAATGTACGCAGATACATATACTATTGAAAAACTATTTCTCTCACTAGATCCTAAGTTCAATATAATCAGAGATGTGAAAGAAAAATATATTAGATTCAATAATACTCACTTTAGTTCTGAAGATGAAGTAATGCAAGAATTATTAAAAATGATTGAAGAATTTAAGGCTCTCAGAGGTTACATTCCTTGTCTTTTCTCACAATACCTTGATAAATATAAGCATGAGATTGCCCGCTCATTTACTATAACTGAGGTATCAAGACGTAGTGCAAAGGATAATGAGCGTTACTATGCACGTTTATCCAATGGACCTATGGAATCATTCAACCGAAAGCCGAAAGATTATAAGAGAAACTCACGAGGTTCCTCTAATTTTAATTATACTAGAAATCGAATCTTATGGTCTACCAGAAATAGACCTGCATTGAGAAATACGCCCAAATCATCTAATGAAGTACATAGCTATGTTGGAAAGAAACGTGGTAAATATAAAGTAAAAGAATAAAGAGATTAAGAATTTGTACAGAAGCATAACCAAAAAAAGAGAATCAGAATGTTTTTTCACTGATTCTCTTGATTTTAACTTTAGGGGTCTTAATTTTTAGCCTTTATTTTTTCTCTCCCCCAAAGTTGACCCCCAAATTTCTGGCGAAAACCCCTAAAAAATTTGGATAGCCTTTCTATATTTAACCGCAGATGTGCAAACGTGTGTGTAGTATCAGGAAATTGAATGTAAGCGCACATCTTACGTTAAATACCTTATTCTACAGTGACAGACTTTGCCAGATTACGCGGCTGATCGATTTCACACCCGCGCAGCCTGGCGATTTCATATGCCATCAGCTGTAAAGGGATTACCGTCAGGATTCCCTGAATCAGCTTATCCACCTTTGGTATCACCAGCACATCATCATAATAATCCGAAGCGATATCAAGGTCATCGCTGATTAACAGCACAACATAAGCACCGCGTGCCTTAACCTCCTTGATATTGCTGATTGTTTTCTCATATAAATCCTCATCGGTCGCAAGTGCAATCACCGGTGTTCCCTTTTCAATAAGGGAAATGGTTCCATGCTTCAATTCTCCGGCAGCGTAGGCCTCGGAATGGATATAGGAAATTTCCTTCAGCTTCAGACTGCCCTCCATGGATAGTGAATAATCCAGACCGCGACCGATAAAGAAGACATCGTTGTGCTCATATATTTTTTTAGCAAATGCCTTGTACTGGTCGGAATCGATCAGCTGTTGCATATGCTGCGGCAAATCCTTTAGTTCCTTCGTAATGCGTGCCGCTTCCTCTGCATCAATATTTCCATGAACATAGGCCAGATTACAGGCAATCAGAGATAATACGGCAACCTGTGTACAATATGCCTTTGTAGTCGCTACACAGATTTCCGGACCTGCCTTTGTATAGATAACAAAGCTCGCCTCTCTGGCGATTGTAGAGCCGACAACATTGACAATTGCCAGAGTATCCACACCGTGCTCTTTCGCAAGCTGCAATGCCGCAATCGTATCGGCGGTTTCTCCGGATTGGGATACCAGAATAACAAGAGTCTTATCCGTGAATATCGGATTTGCATAGCGATACTCACTGGCGCACACACAGTCCACATGAATCCGTGCTCTGGTTTCAATCAGAGATTTTGCAATCATCCCCGCATACATGGCACTTCCGCAGGCAACTATGTGAATATCGTTGTACTTTGCCAGATTCGGCATGGTATTCAACAGGTCCTTCATATCCACCTGCATTAAAGAATCAATCGTTTTCTTAACGACCTCCGGCTCCTCATGAATTTCCTTCAGCATGAAATGCTCAAAGCCATCCTTTTGAATATCCTTTATATCCAAATCGGTCACAAGGATATCGCGTTTCACAAAATCACCGTCCAGTGTCTTGATAATAATGCCTTCACTGCTGCAGCGGGCAATTTCTTCATGCTCCAGAAGCAGGTATTTATTCGTATACTTCAGAAATGCGGAAATATCACTTGCAAGGAATGCCTTGTCACTTGCAACACCAAGTACAAGCGGAGAATTCTTTCGCATGGCATAGATGACATCCGCCTCATCCGCAAATATAATGGCAAATGCAAAGGAGCCGCGGAAATGATGATAAGCACATGCAAGAGCCTGCTGCTTGTCCTTTTTCAAAAAATAACAGTAGTCGATATACGCGCAGGCGATTTCACTGTCAGTGTCACTCTTGAATGTATAGCCTGCATTTTCCAGTTCTTTTTTCAGCTCATTATAGTTTTCGATAATACCGTTGTGAACCAGCGTGGTATTGCCGCTTTGATGCGGATGGGAATTGATTTCGCTCGGTTCACCATGTGTTGCCCAGCGCGTGTGTGCGATTCCCACCTGACCGCCGGCTAAGCCTACAGCCTCCATTTTTTCCTTTAGAAAGCTGACCTTGCCCTTTGCCTTAACGACCTGAACCTCGCCGTCATGTACAACGGCGACTCCGGCAGAGTCATAGCCTCGATACTCCAGAGCCTCCAGACCCTCAATTAAAACACTATTTGAGATATTGCATAATCCCGCATAGCCTATGATTCCACACATAAATTGTCCTCCATTTTCGTTATTGTTAATTTTATGATGAAACTGCATACTAAAAAAATGTGTTTGTATACGCATGTACTGCAATACGTATACGCAAATTCGTAAAAAGCATGATAAAAAAATGAAAAGTCTGTTGTATGATATATAAATGTGTGATGAAATCAGTTTTGTAGCAGTATGATCTTGCTTTTGTCTGAAATCTTTCGATCCACACATAACCGTAACAGTACCCGCCGAATCTTTCGATAACTGTTATCCTCGTCAACCACGTAGGTCCTGGCGCTCATTACTATATTCCTCATGTCCCTCCCTGAAACATAATAACTGTTACTAGTATACTATACTTTTATGAGAATGCAACTTAAATTTTTTATAAATTTAGCTTCTCAAGGAAGGATTTTAAAAAAGAAGGTGTCGAATATAACAGGGATTCTTACTCACTTTGGGTGCAAGTATAAATAAGGAAAAATGAGGAAGTAATTATCCTGTGAATTTAGAAACTTCATGTTTTCTTTCTTTTAAACTGTTTTATCAATTCTCCTTTCCAAGTAAAAACCTTAGCATAGATTTCACGGCTTATTATCAGAAACGGGTGTAACTTTTCCGGTTCCATGTACGCATTCACCAAGCATCCCCTGGAATCAGAAAATCCAATCAAGTATTTCTCTGATTACGCATTTAATATTGGGAAAAAATGATACATAGCAATGCACAAAAAGAGCTGTATCATTACAACTCTTTTGATTAAGGTTAACGTTGCTTTTTAGGATAGTTGTAGAGACTGCAGAATGGTAGGTCGTATGTCTTCTTCAACATCCAGCATATTCATTGCATCCACTGCACTGACGTTGATTCTCTGCATCAGTTTTTTTACATGGAGTAGTGTTGCTTCCACTTTGCCTTCCGCTTTTCCTTCTTTTTTGCCTTCCGCTTTTCCCTGTAATAAGCCTTTTTTCAGTCCTTTTTCCATTCCTTGCTCCAATCCCTTTTCAATCCCTCTTTGTTCAATGAAATCGCTAAAGTTGCACATCGTCATGACCTCCTGATCTATCTCCTTCTCCATTAGTATACCATACGTCTTCTGTAATTGTTCCTTTTTATCCTCTACTGCGAGATTTTTTATAAACAAAATCTTTAACAGCTCTAAAAGCCTCTGCTTGTTCTCATCCTCCTGCTCTACCGCATTCGGAATATCCTGCGCTTTTCGTACGCCTTCCTTCTTCGGATACACCATGACTGCTGTGAGCAAATCATAGTCCTCCTTTGCGGCATGCCATATCTTTGTTTCACATGTTTCCTGTATCTTATAGGTGTTGATGACATCATTCTTTTGATTGTTATGACCGATACAGATCCAGATGGAACAGACCTTTCTGATCCTGCCATAATCCGAATGCTGAAATCCATCCTTGGGATGCTTCTGTCTTGCCATCAATCTGCTGCAATAATACAAAGCACGCTTGATCAGAGGATAACCGGGATCATCCTCTGCCTGGCTTTCCAGATTGATGATCATGCGAAGTCTCTTTTCCGCAGGTGTGCTCTTATCTGTTACCTTCTGCTTCATGGGTATTGTCGCCTCGAACTGAATGTCGTATTTGATCTGTGCACCCGGTATGGCTTCATCCGTGACCTCAACCTGATAATCATCGATACATTCACATTCTGCTGTGTTTATGGAAGACATTTCAATATAGGACGGTATGTCCTCCAGTGGAATATCTGCGTATTCCGGAATACAGCCCTTCATCACATAGGCGAGAATCTGCTTGTTTGATAATAGCTTTTTACAGTACATGTCATATTTCTTTTTATTATCATAGCAGCTAATCATAGCTGCTGCTTCTGTTTTCATTTTTGTTGTCATAATCATATCCTTTCTTTCTCCTATTGCTATCTGTACTTTAAGGATATGATCCGGTGGTGCTCTTGTTCTGCTATTGTTTTCATTAGCAAATAGAAGTATCTGCTGTTTCGTATCATACGCAGGAACGGATGCAACAAAAACAAGGCAGTCCTTACCGCCGACAAGCGGTATTTAGCTGCTGTAAGCTACTTAATAATTGTAAAGAATGTATGAACGTATAAGAAAAAACGCTTCTAGCAGGCGGTTGAGCTACTGAAAGGCCGGGGCTTTTGCGGATGAATTAGATGTGAATGGATTGTAGTATTTATATAGTTTCTCATAGACCGACCTCTCCTTTTTTTTGTATCTACAGTGTAGCATATAACTTGGCGAAAATACAGAAAAATCGAAAAACCAGAGTATGAAAAAGTAAAGGTACATAACCAATAGCATGAGGTATTATCAACCTCAAGTATTATCCATTTATGCTCCTTGTTATTTAATGACAGTACAGCTTCTGCAGAATACATCGCCTATCATTTGTTCAAGATGTATAAATTAAATACAATATCCTTGTTTGCTATTTCTGCATTAAAATAAAACCTTCATTTTATTTCAGAAAATTTCTATAAAATGTTAAGAAAACGCTTGCATTTATTTTTGTGTCCTAGTATTATATGGTATAGACCAAGTGGTATATACCATTTGTGATGAATGTGGCAATGACCATCACAGCACTGCTGCAGATTAGGAAGAGAGAGGAAAGAGACAAATGAAAAAAACGTTATTTATGGGTGCTTTAGCACTTACAATCGCTACATCCATGGTTGCGGGAACCATGGCCGTTTACACACATGCAGATACACTTGCCGGAACAACAAATGATACGGTAAGCGCGAAAAAGTTTTATATAAACTCTACAGCAAAAAATGATATAAATATAAAGCTGGCTCCGGGAAACGAAGAATTCTGGGATTTCCAGGTGACGAATCATAAGGATCATATCGTTACCGAGGTTCCGATGGATTTGAAGCTGAAGGTGGATTTGAAAAATGCAGCGGCACTGCCCGATCTTGTATGCACGTTATATCGCGTGGATGGTGATAAGGATGTCGCACTGGCAAGTGGAACAAGAGCAGATGGCAGCACAACGATTGAATTAGAGAAGCTCGGTGAATTTGCTCCGAATGTTGAAAAAGACAGCACCTATAAGCTTGGCTTCTATTGGAAGGATACGGCTGGAAGCAATGATGCGCTGGATACGGCAATCGGTAGTGATGGCGCTATTAAAGATGACGGACAGGCGAATCCGGGAGACACGCTATCCGGTATTTCTGTAACAGTGACCGGTACGCAGACCACGGATGCAGCAATCTTGCAGAGTATGAACCAGCCGGAATATAAGCCCGCAAATAAATAAGTAAGGAACATTCAGAAATATGAAGCAGGATGTGTATACCAGCGAAGCACAGCTGCAGGCAATGCTGGACGAACTGGAGCATGCACATGATCTCGACAGCAAGGCACATACGCGCATTGCCAGAAGAAAGCTGTTCAAGCTGATTGGTAATCTGGCAGGCGTGCTTATCATTGCCTTTCTGTTTATCACATGGCTGCAGGTGGAGGATGCAAGAAGCAGGGGAGAGGTACCGACCGTATGCGGTTATCAGATATATGAAGTGAAAACCGGCAGTATGGTACCGACTATCCCTGTAAAATCACTCATCCTCTCCCGCATTCCAAAGGACGCGGCAAAGCTTGCGGTCGGAGATATTGTCACCTTTCAGGATAACGGAGTAACTATAACACACCGTATTGTTGAGGTGATACAGGAAAAGGGAGCGATTGGATATCGTACCAAGGGCGATAATCCCGCTAATTCTGTAGACCCCAATATCCTCACACCGGATCGCATACAGGCCGTTTATGTGATGAAGCTACCCTTCCGGTTCACATCGGAAAGTGATTAGGTGATCGCTATGGAACAAGCGAAGAAACGCGCTCAGTGCGTACTGATGGAGCATGTCGGCTCCATGGAATATTATCAGAGTCCGCAGCAGGATCCAAAACAGGTGTTTTCGGATATCAACTTTGAGGCGCTGGAGGGCGAGGTGTGGGCCATCCTTGGCACCAGTGCGTTTGAAGTGCGACTGCTGCTGGAAATTATAGCAAATGCAAGACCCTACAAGGACGGACGCTGTGTACTTGCGCAAAAGGGCATGATGCGCAAAAAAAGAACCATCCTTCCACATGTATATTATATAGGAAGTACAAATATGCTGTTTACCAATATGAATGTACTGGAGTATCTGATGTATATCACAGCGCGTGAGCAGGGGGATGCGGCAGTCAGGCAGAAACGTATACTGGAGAAAATCATGGAACTGAACATGGGCTATGTCGCGTTATCCGTAATAGGAAATCTCACACCGTCTGAGCGATCTGTGGTCACGCTTCTTGTATCGCTGTTCACGGAAAGTAAACTGATTATCTGGAATCTGGCACGGTTGGAATACGATGAACGCAGTCTTCAGGCAATAGCCGCAATCTGTGAAGAAATCCGGAAACAGAAGCGAACACTGCTGTTTTCCACATTTGACTATCAGCTGATCGAACGCTGTGCAACGCATATCGCTCCTTTATATGATGGCAGGCTGCTCTATACGGGAACGGTAGAAGCCTTTGTGCAGACCTGGGATCACCTGAGTACGATTATACAGGATGCACATATTACAGCTATACGACATGCGATAGAAACGGCGCACAGCGACTATACGGTTCTGGAACGGGATCAAACGTTATATGTTTGGGATCAGGAACAGAAAACGGATACCTATCACAGCATCTGGAAACTGCTTACCGAGCATCAGCTGCATCCGGATAGTATCCGCCGCCATCCACTGTGTGTGGAAAATGCCTGGAAGGAAATAAGAAACCATCATGACTTACAACCATAATATAATTACAAAGGAACAGAAGCAGGCGTTTGTTGAAAGAAAAGAGAGCCGCAACAAGATTTTCTTTTACGGAATCATCGTAGCTCTTTTAACCTTTTCCCTGCATTTCATGCTGCAGACCCTGACGCGCAGCGTATTATCCACCGCTCTGCCGCAGCTGATGATGCCAAGCTACTTTTCCACACTCTCCCTGTATATTGTCATGGCCTTTATCTTATACACGGCCTACATGATTCGCTATTATGATTTTCTGACCTATGCGGAAATCTCACAAAATAAATGGTATACTCTGGCAAAAAACGGTTATGCGCCTCATCGCATGATTCTCGTCAAGCTGCTGATGCGGTTGTCCGAGGTGATTGCCTACTATACCATCGGTTTTTTGGCAACGCTGTTTCTGACCATGTTTCTGAAATATCCGTTTGTCGTATCATATATGCTTCCCTTATATATATGCGGACTGATTGATCTGATCTTTTTGTCCCTGATCACCATGAGCGCCTCTTTGTTCATCAGCCGTCAGAGGAATGCACGGTATGTGATTATCATCGGTGCGGTATGCATCTGGATGCTGCGACTGCAATGCGGTTATTATCATCTGATCAGTGATCGTATATGGATGAGTACACCCGGGAATTTATTTGATCTGTCGCAATGCTCCTACCTGTTGTACTTTATCATTATGATTATCCTCTGTGTTCTAGTGGTTGTCTTTCGGGCGAAGCGAATTGCCCAGTATACTAATTTTCCATTTTATGAACGGGATATGGATATGGGTGAGGATGTGAATATCGTTGTTCTTCAGGAGGACGGATATCGTGAGGTCGAGGAGCAGTATGTACGCAGACAGCGCAGAAAGGGAATGGATACACTGGTGAATCTGGCCATGGTTTTACTAATCACGGCCGGTGTTCTGATCAATGTGTTCGTGCTGTTTGTATCCTTATCCTCACCGGAGCGGGAAACCAACTTCTTCGGTGTGATACCGTTTGTCTTCCATACGGAATCCATGGAGCCGCAGATTATGTATAATGATTTGGCGTTCTTTGATGCAATCGACAAACAGGAGCCACTGCATGCCGGGCATAGTGTTCTGTACCATGAGGATGACGGTCCGCAGGTCGCAAGCATCAAGGCGGTAAAGGGAGAAAAGCTTTCCGTTGATATTTTGAAGTATACGGACGATGTGAAAAAAGGAGCCTATGAAAAAGTCATAGCACGCGATGCGGTCTATGGACGCTACAGCGGAAGAAGCCGATGGCTGGGGGCGATCATCCTGTTTGCCAATACTGTTTTAGGAAGGCTGATTCTATTGTTGATTCCGGCGTTTATGCTGTATTACTACAAACCGATTCTCGCCTATCTGAAAAAGAAAGGGTTTATTACAGAGTAAGGAGGAATGCAGGAATGAGAAATTATGCAATGCTTGCTGTTGTTCTGCTGTGCGCGATTGTGCTATCTTCCGTTTCGGATAGCGCCGCAGTCTATACGCATTCTCAATCCTACAGCGGTGAGCTTACCTTTCACCGAGAAATTACGATCGATGATTTCTTTCACTATGAAATGGTGGATACCGTGGCAGACAGCACTGCTGTCTATGACAAGGAACAGAAAAGCATTATCCTGCAAAATGAATCGGGAGCTTTTATACAGCATACCAAGCTACCCGCAAAGGGGGATTACATGGCCTCAGTGGAACTGACATCAATTATGCCGGATACCCTGCAATCCATCGCCTTTCAATTTGGCGGCTCTGCGAATGTGACCAGTGAAGGAGAGGAAGGCAGAACGAACTATACTGCAATGGGGAATATTTTGAAGTTTGAGGACAATGGGGATCTTGTGATTATCAATCAGGGATTTCAGAAAAATCTCAATCAACATGATCAGTATGTGGAGTATTCCAATCATCAGGTATATCATCGGATTCCAAAAGCCGAACTGCCTGCTTTGAATGGCCGTCCGGTTACGCTTCGGGTGTTTGTGAAATATAACAGAGATAATGAAAACTGCTCCATTTACATTGTGATCAACGATACTCTGCTAAATAAGGATGCTTTGATTCCGGCAGGCAGAGCAATGAATACCCAGTTTGCGGATCAGGTGGGCGCTAATCAGATCATCACAGGTGTATCCTCCTATGGCGCTGGTAAGCAGGTCACCTTTACAAAGCTGAAAATCGAACCTTGGGATGGAGAACGAAGCTCTGTTTATTAAAGCAGGGCTTTTTTTTAATCAAAAGCCATATCGGAATGCTGCCGGTATGGCTTTTACCCATTGAATAAGAAAAAACCTGACTATTACAAACTGCATTGCAAGAAAAACAGATGGAGTACTGTAATAAATTACATAATGTCATGAAAATGTGTGAAAAATTTGCAGAAAACACTTGAAAAAGAATCCGTGAGCGAATATAATAGAACTATCAATTTTAACGGTAATTGATATAAGGAAAATGAAAAGAGGAGAGAGGAACATGGGAAATTTTAAGAAATTTATGGCCATGGCAGCAGTCAGCTGTATGGCTTTGACAACGATGACAGCCTGTGGAAACAGCGGTGATGCAGGCTCCGGTGATGGAGATACAAACGAAATCAAAATCGGTTTAAACTATGAGCTGTCCGGGGAGACAGCAAACTATGGTACGCCGGAATACAACGGCTCCATGCTGGCCATCAAACAGGCAAATGCAAACAAGGACAACAAGTTCAGCTATAAGGCAATAAAAGGGGATAATAAATCACAGGCGGATGAATCCACAAACGTAGCTACCAAGCTGATTACATCCGATGGTGTAAAGGGGATTGTAGGACCGGCAACCTCCGGCGCTTCTGCGGCAACCTACCAGATTGCTACCGATAATAAGGTGCTGGTTGTTTCACCATCCGCAACTGCAACCAATGTGACGCTGCAGGACGGTAAGACGAAGGAAAGCGTGTATCCGTATGTATTCCGTGTCTGCTTCGAAGACCCTTATCAGGGAGCTGCCATGGCAGTTTATGCTAAGGATACCTTAAAGAAAACCAAGGCTGCTGTCATTTCCGACTCCAGCTCTGATTATGCAAAAGGTTTATCAAAAGCATTCCAAGATAAATTCAAGGAAAAAGGCGGAAACATCGTAACCGAGCTGAACTATCAGGCAAAGGATACCGATTTCAACGTACAGCTGACAAAAATCAAGGGAATGGACTTTGATGTGATCTATATCCCAGGCTATTATAATGAGGTAGGTCTGATTATCAAGCAGGCTCGTGAAATGGGAATTGATGTACCAATCGTCGGCGGTGACGGATTCGATTCTACCGACCTTGTGAAGCTGGCAGGAAACAAGAACCTGAACGATGTATTCTTTACAACAGCCTATACAACCGTGGATGCAAGTGATGCACTGACACAGTTTATTGCGGACTACAAGAAAGAATATAATGAAGATCCAAGCATGTTCTCCGCTCTGGCATATGATGCGACGAACGTCTTGATTCAATCCTTTGAAAAAGCAGGAAGTGCAGATACGGAAGCAGCACAGAAGGCTATGACTGAGCTTGATTTCAAGGGAGTAACCGGAGATTTCACATTTGATGAAACACATACACCGAAGAAGGCTGCACTTGTTGTTGAGCTGGTAGACGGCGAACAGAAAAATGCAGTTGAAGTTGATCCAAACAAATAGTAGAATACGATGAAGTATAGAATAGGGGAAAGATATTCTTTCTCCTATTTTCCAGTATAGAGGGGTGAAGTTATGACAGAATTTTTTCAACAGCTGGTAAACGGTCTTTCCATTGGCAGTATCTATGCTCTGATTGCATTGGGATATACGATGGTGTATGGTATTATCAAGCTGATCAACTTTGCGCATGGTGATATTTACATGCTTGGTGCCTATGTGGGATTCATCTCCATAGCACAGTTACATTTGGGCTTTTTTCCGGCACTGCTGCTGGCCATGGTGGTTTGCGGTGTGCTGGGTGTTATTATCGAACGCATTGCGTATAAACCACTGCGTAATGCTACACGAATTGCGGCATTGATTACGGCAATCGGTGTCAGCTATTTTCTGGAATATTCCACACAGAAGATCATGGGGCCGGGGGTTAAAACCTATCCGTCTGTATTGAGCAATCAAACCTTCCATGTGTTCGGCATCCAGATTCAGATGCAGCAGATTTACATTCTGGCGATCACCATCATTCTGATGCTTGCACTGCAGTTTATCGTACGCAAGACGAAAATCGGACGCTCCATGCGTGCTGTTTCCGTGGATGCGGATGCGGCAAAGCTGATGGGGATCAATGTGGACGCAACGATTTCCTATACCTTTGCCATCGGTTCCGCACTGGCCGGAGCCGGCGGTGTTCTGGTTGGTATGTATTACAATACGATCAACCCGCTGATGGGAATGGTTCCCGGTATCAAGGCGTTTGTCGCTGCGGTATTCGGCGGAATCGGTATCATTCCGGGTGCGATGTTCGGCGGCTTCTTCATCGGCATTGTAGAGGCGCTCGTCACAGCATACGGAAGCTCCTTATATAAGGATGCCGTTGTATATGCCATTTTGATTCTGATCCTCATCATCAAGCCGGCAGGACTGCTGGGCAAAAATGTGAAAGAGAAGGTGTAGGCGTATGAAACATATCTTTAGTAAGCTGAACCTTTGCTGGATTTTATTCACAACGGCATTGTTAACGATCATCACGCTGCTCATGCAGGGCGGTGTAATCAACTTCTATTATCAGAGTACCTTATATACCATTGGAATCAATATGATTCTGGCAATCTCCCTGAATCTGATCATCGGTGTGACCGGTCAGTTCTCTCTGGGACATGCCGGCTTTATGTGTATCGGTGCCTATGCGGCTGCCATCATTACCAAGGCAACACCGAATCTGGGCGGCTTTGCGCTTGCCGTTGTAATCGGCGGTGTGATCTCCGCGCTTGTCGCTCTGGTTGTTGCGATACCAACGCTGCGCTTGAAGGGGGACTATCTGGCGATTGCGACGCTTGGTTTTTCTGAAATCGTTCGTATCATCGTATTGAATATGACGATTACCAACGGAGCTGCCGGACTGTTCGGTATTCCGAAGCTGACGACCTGGCCGCTGCTGCTGTTCTGCCTGATCGTATCCCTGTTAATTGTACTGAACTTTTCACGCAGTGCACCCGGGCGTGCCTGTATTTCCATCCGTGAGGATGAAATAGCATCCGAGGCAATGGGAATCAATACGACAAAATATAAGACAATCGCCTTTGTGATCGGTGCTGTTCTGGCATCTCTGGCAGGTGCCTTGTATGCCTGCAACTTCTATGTTGTAAAGCCGGACCTGTTCACCTTCAATAAATCCGTGGACATCCTGATTCTGGTGGTGTTCGGCGGTATGGGAAGCTTTACCGGATCCATTGTTGCGGCGGTTGTTATCGGCTTTATCAATATGTATCTTCAGAATTTCGCAGATGTCCGTATGATTATTTACGGGGCAGCACTGGTACTGATCATGGTCTTTCGTCCGGAGGGCCTGTTTGGAACCAAGGAATTCACCTTCTCGGGTCTGCTGAGGCGGTTCTCGAAAAAGAAGGAGGTGCGTTAATATGGCATTGTTGAAGGTCAGCGGACTGACAAAGAACTTTGGTGGTCTTTGTGCGGTGTCCAATGTAAATATGGAAATCAATGAACAGGAGCTGATTGGACTGATTGGTCCAAACGGTGCCGGAAAGACGACGCTGTTCAACCTGCTTACCGGTGTTTATGAACCGAGTGAGGGGAAAATCGAGCTGAATGTCGATGGCGCGATGAAGGAAATCGGCGGTATGAAGCCGTATGCGGTAACGCGTATGGGGCTGGCGAGAACCTTCCAGAATATCCGTCTGTTTAAAAATCTGACAGCGCTGGATAATGTGAAAATCGCAATGCATAAGAATATTAAATACGGAACCCTGCAGGCAATCCTGCGTACACCAAACTATTATCGTGAGGAGGAACGTGTGGAGCAGCAGGCAGAGGAGCTGTTAAAGGTGGTTCATCTGTACGACAAGCGAAATGAGCTTGCCAGCAACCTTCCCTATGGGGAACAGCGCCGTCTGGAAATCGCCAGAGCGCTTGCCACAAAGCCGAAGGTATTGTTTCTGGATGAACCGGCAGCCGGTATGAATCCACAGGAAACAGCAGATCTGACCAGACTGATTCACCAGATCAAGGATGACTTCCATCTGACCGTGATCCTGATTGAGCATGATATGTCGCTGGTCATGACGATTTGTGAGCGAATTTATGTGCTGGATTATGGAAAATGCATTGCCAACGGCGTTCCGGAAGTGATTAAGAATGACAAGCGCGTCATCAAGGCGTACTTGGGGGAGGATATTTAAGATGCTGAAGGTAGAAAAATTAAATGTCCACTATGGCGTAATTCATGCATTGAAGGATGTATCCATGGAGGTTAAGGAAGGCGAAATCGTTTCGCTGATCGGTGCCAACGGCGCCGGTAAGACAACGCTGCTTCAAACCATCAGCGGCCTGCTGAAGAAGACGAGCGGAGAGGTTGTGTTCCTTGGAAAATCCATGAACAAGGTCAGTGCCAAAAATATCGTAAAGGAAGGTATCACACAGGTACCGGAGGGACGGCATATCTTCTCCGGTATGAGTGTATATGAAAATCTTCTGATGGGTGCCTATCTGCGTAAGGACAAGGACGGCATCAAAGCGGATCTGCAGGATATCTACCAGCGGTTTCCGATTCTGGAGAAGCGAAGCTCACAGGATGCTTCCACCTTATCCGGAGGAGAACAGCAGATGCTGGCGATGGGAAGGGCACTGATGGCCCGGCCGAAGATTCTGCTGCTGGATGAGCCGAGCATGGGGCTTGCGCCGATTCTGGTAAAGGAAATCTTCAATATCATCAAGGATATCAATGAAAAAGGGACAACCGTTCTGCTTGTTGAACAGAATGCAAAGATGGCATTGTCCATTGCGGATCGTGCCTATGTTATGGAAACCGGCAATATCGTCATGACGGGAACCGGTGCAGAACTGGTCAACAGTCCGGAAATTCAGAAAGCATACCTGGGAGGATAATACTATGTACGTAAAAAACAGAATGACAAAGCATCCGATCTGTATCGATGTGAACAGTAAAATCAGCGATGTTGTCGATATCATGAGTGAAAAGGAGCTGCACCGTATTCCGGTCATCAGCGGTAAAAAGCTGGTCGGACTGGTTACGGAGGGCATGATCTCCAAAAAGGGTGCCAGCAAGGCAACCAGTCTGAGTATTTATGAGCTGAATTACCTGCTTTCAAAGACAAGCGTGGACGCGATTATGATTCGCGATGTTATCACGATTCACGAGGACCGTTTTCTGGAGGATGCGGCACTGCTGATGTATAAGCATGATATCGGCTGTCTGCCGGTTGTCAATGATGCCAATGAGGTTGTCGGCATTCTGACCAGCAACGATGTTCTTTCTGCATTCCTGGATATTCTGGGCTATCGTACAAGCGGAAGCCGTGTCTGCATTGAAGTCAAGGACGAGCTGGGAACGATCGGTAAAATCTCGGAAATCTTTGTCCGCAATAACTGTAATATCACCCATCTGGGGGTATACTCTCAGCACAACGGCTTTGCGGATATGATCATCCGTATTGATACCTTCCAGACAGACGCGTTGGCAAGTGATCTGGAAGCAAATGGATACAAGGTGTTAAGTATTACCAAAAATCCGAATTAACACAGCGGGATATAGTCATCGGGAGTATCCTTCTATTATAGAATGAGAAAAGGGGTTGTTTGAATGCCAAAGTATATCATCAAACGTGTGCTGATCGGATTTGTGACACTGTTTGTATTAGCCAGCGTTACATTTTTTCTGATGAAGGCAACGCCGGGATCACCATTTTCCCTGGCGAAGTATAAGACACCGGAGGCACTGGCTGCCGCAGAGGCAAAGTATAATCTGGATAAGCCGCTGGTGGAGCAGTATGTGATCTACCTGAAGGGGGTCGCACAGGGGAATCTCGGAGAAAGTATGATCAATACCGGACGCAGCGTTTCCTATTATATTAAAACCGGCTTTCCGGTAACCGCACGTCTGGGGCTGATTGCCTTTGTCCTGGCACTGGTGGGAGGAATCGCACTGGGAACCGGGGCAGCGTTATCACGGCATAAGTGGGTGAACAACCTGTGTATGTTTGTGGCAACGATCGGTGTCAGCGTACCGTCGTTTCTGATTGCGATGATCATGCTGATCGTATTTGGGGTACAGCTGCATATTTTGCCGTTTATCGGCTTGAACAGCCCGCTGAATTACATCATGCCGGCGCTTTCACTTGCGTTTTATCCAATCGCTATGATAGCCAGACTGACCCGTTCCAGTATGCTGGAGGTTATGAATCAGGACTATATCATTCTGGCTCGCTCCAAAGGTACGCCGTATAAGAAGGTTGTCATCAAGCATGCTTTGAAGAATGCCATGCTGCCGGTGGTGACCTATGCAGGTCCGATGTTCGCCTTCATGCTGACGGGAAGCTTCGTCATCGAGAGTGTTTTCTCGATACCGGGTATCGGCAGTGCATTTGTATCCTGTATTACAACACGAGATTATCCGATTATCATGGGGCTGACGATATTCCTTGGTTTTCTTGTCATCACCTTTAATCTGATTACAGATATCCTGTCCGCCATTATTGATCCGCGGATCAAGCTGGATTAGGAGGTGAAGGCTATGAGTGATAAATTATTGCAGGAAGAATTGAGCGACGATCTGTTTGAACGTCTGGATGATTCTGAAAAAAATGCGGAAAAAATAGCATATGAAAGCCGGACCTATCTGGCGGATGCATGGCATCGGTTCCGACAGAACAAGCTGGCATTTGTAGGCTTCTGCTTTCTGATGTTCATGCTGCTGTGTGCGATTATCATACCAATGATATCCCCCTATACCTATGACGGACAGAATCTGGAGCTGCGCAATATAGGTCCTTCCCTTCAGCATTTGATGGGTACCGATAAATTCGGTCGTGACATTCTGGTTCGTATCATGTGGGGCGGACGTGTTTCCTTAAGCGTCGGCTTTGCGGCAGCGCTGATTTCTCTTGGTGTCGGTGTTCTCTACGGAGGAATAGCCGGCTACTTCGGCGGTAAAATTGATATGGCAATGATGCGGTTTGTGGATATGATGTATTCCATCCCGGATATGCTGTATGTCATTATGATCGTTGTGGTCATGGGACCGTCGATGAGCTCCATTCTGATCGGTATCTGTATCTCCTCCTGGATGGGGATGGCCCGGCAGGTACGAGCACAGGTCATGACGCTGAAGGAACAGGAGTTTTCCCTTGCAGCCAAGGTGCTGGGAGCGGGAACCGGACGTATTATTTTCAAGCATCTGATTATCAACAGTATGGGGCCGATCATCGTATCTGTCACAATGCTGGTTCCAAGTGCGATATTCTATGAAGCCTTTCTGGGCTTTCTGGGCATCGGTCTGAGCGCACCGCAGGCAAGCTGGGGAACGCTGGCAAATGAGGCAAGAAGTACCCTGACCTCGTATCCGCTGCAGACACTGTGGCCGATTCTGGCAATCTGTCTGACGATGCTTGCATTAAACTTTATCGGTGACGGTCTGGGGGATGCCCTGGATCCGAAGAAAAAGAAGAAGTAGGGAGGGAATCATATGAGTATGCTGGAAATACAACACCTCTCTACCGATTTTGAAACAGAAAACGGTATGGTACACGCCGTGCGTGATGTGTCTTTGTCTGTGGATAAGGGAGAGGTTTTGGGAATCGTAGGGGAATCCGGTTCCGGAAAGAGTCAGACGATGTTTTCCGTTATGGGGCTGCTGTCAGGCAACGGGATCGTGAAGGATGGCAGTATCACCATTGACGGCAAGGAAATATCGCCAAAGGCTTTTTCCGACCGTAAGGAATATGAACAGGTAATGGATCACATCCGTGGAAATGATCTGGCAATGATCTTTCAGGACCCGATGACCTTTCTGAATCCGGTTCTGCGTATTGAAACGCAGTTAATGGAGCCGATTCTGAATCACATGGATATATCAAAGGAAGAAGCGAAAAAGCGCGCAATCGAATTGATGCGAAAGGTTGGCATTCCTTCTCCGGAAGCCAGAATACGACAGTATCCGCATCAGTTTTCCGGTGGCATGCGGCAGCGTATCATCATTGCAATCGCACTCGCCTGTGATCCGAAAATCATTATCGCGGATGAGCCGACAACGGCGCTGGATGTGACCATACAGGCACAGGTTCTGGAATTGATTTCCCATCTGAAGGAGGAAATTGATTCCGGTATTATCATGATTACGCATGATCTTGGTGTTGTGGCAAGTATCTGTGATCGTATCGCGATTATGTACGGTGGAAAAATCGTTGAAACCGGGACGGTATTTGAAATCTTTGAACATCCGCAGCATCCGTATACGATCGGTCTGCTGTCCTGTATTTCCAATCCGAATGAGTTGGAAAAAAAGGAGCTGCATCCGATTCCCGGAAGTCCTCCCGATTTATTGAATATTCAGGAGAATTGTCCGTTTGCGGATCGCTGTGCATCTGCAATGAAGATATGTAAGCTGCATATGCCTCAGGAAACACAGATATCTGCTACGCATCGCTGTTCCTGCTGGCTGCAGCATCCCAAGGCATGCAAAGGTGGTGAAGTCCAATGAGTGATGCAGTATTGAAGGTGGAAAACCTGAAGGTGCATTTCCCGGTCAAGGGCGGTCTGTTCACAAAAAAGCAGGTGGTAAAGGCCGTGGACGGTGTCAGCTTTGAAATCTATCCGAGAGAAACCTTTGGACTTGTTGGAGAAAGCGGCTGTGGAAAAAGTACCACCGGTCGTGCAATCGTCAAGCTTTATGAGCCCACAAGCGGAACGGTGTATTACCATGGAGAGGATGTTACGAAAATCAAAGGCAGCCATCTTGCGGAATTCCGCAGGAATGTACAGATGATTTTTCAGGATCCCTATGCAAGTCTGAATCCCCGTATGACGGTAGGAGAAATTATCCGTGAGCCAATGGATATTCATCATATTTTCAACACGAAGGAAGAACGGGAGCAGCGGGTTCGTGAGCTGCTGGATATCGTCGGGCTGAAGCCGGATCACATCCGCCGTTACCCGCATGAATTTTCCGGCGGACAGCGTCAGCGTATTGGAATTGCCAGAACACTTGCCCTGAATCCGCAGTTCATCGTCTGTGATGAGCCCATCAGTGCACTGGATGTTTCCATACAGGCACAGGTTATCAATCTGCTGGAGCATATCCAGAAGGAAATGGGCATTTCCTATCTGTTTATTGCGCATGATTTAAGCATGGTAAAGCATATATCCGACCGAATCGGTGTCATGTATCTGGGAAATCTGGTGGAAATCGGAGACAGTGATGATGTGTATCACCGCCCGCTTCACCCGTATACACAGGCTTTATTATCAGCGGTACCGATTCCCGATCCCCGTGTTGCCAGAGAAAAAAAGCGCATTGTACTGGAGGGCGAGCTGCCAAGTCCGCTGGATACCCCGAGCGGCTGCGTATTCCGTACCCGCTGTCCCAATGCCACAGAGCGCTGTGCCAGGGAAAAGCCGGGAATGGTAAACGTAGGGAAACGAACGGTTGCCTGCTTCCTGTATGAAAAATAATGTGATCATATAAAAGGAAAACGAAGCACTGTCCATCCGGCTGTGTTTTCGTTTTTTTGAAAGAAAGGAAAAGGTATGGTATGCGGCACTCATTCCTGCTGCATAAGATACCGGGAGGAAACATCATGAACAAGGGTTTGCTGTTTGTATTAACCGGCGCCAGCAGTGTGGGAAAAAAGGATATCCGTGACCGGCTGCTCGGTGATGAACAACTGCATCTGAATTATTCCATTTCCATGACAACCCGTCCAAAACGCGGGGAGGAAGTGGATGGCAGGGATTATTATTTTGTCAATCATGAAGCCTTTGCGCAGGCTTTGCGAAATCGTGAGCTGCTGGAGTATACAGAGTTTGACGGCTATTACTATGGAACACCAAAGCATCAGGTGGATTTCCTGCTAAATAGTGGAAAAAATGTCATGGTTGAGGTGGAAGCACAGGGTGTTGGGCAGATCAAGCTGCAATATCCGGACGCTCTGTGCGTATTCGTGGAACCGGAAAGCATGGAGGAACTGGAGAAACAGATCATGCTGCGGTATCGGGATGATGCGGCAAGCGCACAGCGCAGAATTAACAAGGCGCTTGTTGAACTGGAGCTGTCCACACTCTTTCGCCATACTGTGAAGAATACGGATGTCAATGCGGCATATGAGGAAATCTGTGAACTATTGAAAGAGCATATGCAGGAAAGAGGAAATAAGGGATGAAAAAGGGTGTAGAGAAAACCGATCTCTATCAGCTGCATCTGTTGAGCGGCTTGAAAGCATCACCTTCCGGAAACCGTCTGGTTTATGTGCATACGCAGATGGCGGAAGCAAGTGATACGTACGAAAAAAATCTGTGGCTGTTGGAGGGAAAGAGGAATTTCTGTATCTATCAGAAGCAGAAGTTTTCCGCCTTTCTGTGGGAAAATGAACATACGCTGCTGATTCAAAAGCCTGCAAAGGAACAGAAAACGGAATTTGTTCGTCTGCATCTGGATACCTTATGCACCACACCGGCTTTTACAATACCTGCGAATGTTGTCCAGCTGGAGAGGATAAGTGTGCAGCACTATGCCTATCTGGCAGAGGAATCCGTACAGAAACAGAATGATGATGACACCATCGTGCTGACACAGATTCCCTTCTGGGATAACGGTGTCGGCTATATCAGCGGGAAACGAAACCACCTGTATGTCTATTATGAGGAAAGTCAGACATCCAAAGCGTTGTTTGCAGGAAACTGGCATGTGGAAAACCTGTCGGTTTCAAATACGCAAATTGTATGTAGCGCGCAGGAGTATTCCACAAAGAAGCCGCTGACACAGGGGATTTTTACCTTTACCACAGATACCCTGCGTCAAACAGAGCTTCTCAACTGTGACACCTTACGCATTGAAGCAGTTACCTGTGAGAAGGATACCGTTGTTTTCACAGGAACGGATATGCAGCAGTATGGCAATGAAGAGGCGGCGGATATTTATGTCTGGACGAAAGAACAGGGTGTGAAAAAGCTGCTGGACTGCGAGCATTACGCATATTGCAATATAGTGAGTGACTGCCATGTCGGAGCCTCCACATCCATCATGATGAAGAACCAGATTGTTTACCATCTGAAAAATGAGGAAGGTCGCTGCCTGCTGTACGCATTGTCCATGGATGGCAGGGATATCTGTCTGACACCAAAAGCCAATGTGATACGGGATATTGCCGTGAGCGCACAGGGCTGGTATACACTGGAAATGGAAGAAAATGCGCTGGAGGAAATTTATTACCGCAAGCAGGATGATTGTCAGAAGCTCACAGCATGGAATGCGGAGTATTTACAGACGCATCGGCATGTGCAGCCAAAAGAAATTCTGTATACCAATCGTGAGGGAGGTATACAGAAGGGCTGGATTTTATATCCGGCTGACTATGTGGAAGGAAACCGGTATCCGGGTCTGTTGAGTATTCATGGAGGACCGCGCTGCGCATATGGAAATGTTTTCAACCATGAAATGCAGATGTTTGCATCCATGGGGTATATGGTATTTTACACAAACCCAAGGGGCAGTGATTCCTTCGGTGAGGAGTATGCGGACCTGCGGGGGAAATACGGTACGATAGATTATGAGGATTTGATGGCGTTTACGGATGTGGTGCTGCAGGAAACCCCACAACTGGACAGCGGGCGCTTGGGTGTGCTTGGCGGAAGCTATGGAGGTTTTATGACAAACTGGATCATCACACAGACAGACCGGTTTCAGGCAGCCGCTTCCCAGCGCAGTGTCGCAAACTGGACATCGGATTTCGGTACGAGCTGTATCGGCTATACCTTTGATCCTAATGAGATGCAGACAACACCGTGGAAGGATGTCATGACGATGTGGACGGCTTCTCCGCTGGCATATGCAAACAAGGTAAAGACGCCAACCCTGTTTATCCATTCCCTGGAGGATTATAATTGTCCGCTGAGTGAAGGACTGCAGATGTTTACGGCTTTACAGTATCATGATGTGGAAAGCCGCATGTGTCTGTTTCCACAGGAGAATCATGAGCTGAGCAGGAGTGGAAAACCAAAGCATAGATTACGCAGACTGCAGGAAATGGCAGACTGGTTCGACGCACATTTGAAGTAGCATAGCAAAAGGCGGTTCAGCAATAGAATCGCTTTTTTCATTTTCACAATTTAAACTCATGACTGCGGGAAATGTTTATAGAACAAACTTGAAATATACGAATGTTGATGAGATCCTTAGGATATGCCTGTTCCATCATCGTAATGAATTTGAAATGATATCGTATTCTCCTACAATATTCTTTATTCCCCTATTTTATACAATATTATAGGAGAATATGGGAATTGATAGGAGATTATCTTTATTATTCTCCTATGAGCCTTAGCTTTTCTCCTGAATTTTTGCTATAATAGGAGAATAATGAGGTGGTACAGAATGAGATCTTTTGACTATCTGAAGATTAGAGATAAAAAATGGGATTTGGAAGTCTTAACATTGATTGCTAAAATCCATGAATACAAGGGAAAACAGGAACTCTATATCAAACAGAAACCGATGAGTTTGGAAAAGCTAGTGGAAATTGCGAAAGTACAAAGTACGGAAGCATCCAATCAAATTGAAGGTATTGTTACGACGGATACAAGAATTAAACAGCTGGTCAACGAGAAGACATCACCGCGAAACAGGGATGAAGAAGAGATTGCCGGCTATCGAGATGTTCTGAACATGATTCATGAAAGTCATGAATATATACCAATCCAAAGCAATTATATCCTGCAGCTTCATAAGGTTCTATATAGTTATTCAGGAGAATCCTTTGGTGGAAAATTCAAGAATACGCAAAATTACATTACAGAAGTACGAGCGGATGGAACCAGAGCTGTTCGATTTCAGCCGTTAGCTCCCTATGAAACATCACAGGCAATCCATGTAATTTGTGAAAGCTACAATCAGGCAATCGCTGCTGATATTGAACCCTTGCTGTTAATTCCATCCTTTATCACAGATTTTCTGTGTATTCATCCTTTTAATGATGGTAATGTACCATTGAGATACCAACAACAAATAGCGGCATAACAGCAGCAAACAACTTCATATCACATAAATACAGTTAAATAACATATAGAATTAGGAATACTTGAAAAACGGTATTCCTTTTTTATTTCCAGACGTTCAGAAATGAGCGTCTATTTTTTTACCCAAATGAAAGGAGAATCAAAAAATGAATAAGATATTGAAACGATTGCTTACAGGTGTTCTTACTCTCGCAACCGTCTTTACTGCTCTACCCACAACTGCTGTCCATGCTGCGGAAACACAATACTGGACAGAATCGGAGGAACGTGTCGGCATTGTTGAGAAAGTAATGAATGATGGTTCTATCGGCTCTACATTTAATGAGGGGCATATGACCGTTGAGGGCGAGGACGCTTATTGTATCGACATCAACACAGGCTTTAAGAATGGATATAAGACCAGAAGTGACGCAAGTACACGCATGACTGCTGACCAGATAGAGGACGTTGCTTTATCTCTTGAATACGTCAAACAGTACACGAAAAGCCATACAGGATTGAGCAGCCAGCACGCCTACCTTTTAAGACAGCTTGTAGTCTGGCAGAGATTGAGCGTCCATCTTGGGTGGAGCTGTGACAATGTACGAGCTTCCTATGATGAAATCTCAAAATCCGTGCAAGATGAAGTATTCGCCGGAGCGAAAGCCTTTGTAAGAGAAAATAAAGGACGCTATGACTGTTACGGTTATATCTACACTGGTGAGGGGCAGGATTTAGGACAGTTCTTCGCAGAGCTGGCTGTCGGCAATGGCAAGATTCAGAAATCTTCCAGTAATACCACAGTCACAAACGGGAATGACTGCTATTCTCTCTCTGGTGCGACTTATGGTGTCTATTCTGATAAAGGCTGCACGAAATCTGTTGCCATACTTACGACAAATGCCAATGGTAATACGGACACTGTGGAATTAAGAGCTGCGACATACTATGTGAAAGAAACGAAAGCTCCAAAGGGATTCCAGTTAGATAAGAACGTCTATACTATGACGGTCAAGGTTAATGAAACTACGACTTTAAAAGTCAGCGACAAACCAAAAGTCACTGACACTTTGGTTGAGCTTTTCAAGATTGATATGGAAATTTCCAAAGCTACGCCACAGGGTAACGCTTCTTTAGAGGGTGCGGAGTTCGTCTGGAAGTATTATGACGGTTACTATACAAAAGACAATCTTCCATCAGAACCAACACGCACATGGACGACAAAGACAATCGCTGAAAAAGACAGCAACAATGAAGTCCATTACATCACAAGATTAGCCGATTCCTACAAGGTATTGGGTGACAGCTTCTATACACAGAATGGTACTATCTGCTTGCCGCTTGGTACTATCACTGTAGAAGAAAAGACAGCTCCAAACGGTTACTTATTGGAGGGTGCTTATATGCAGGCTGCCGGAAGTTCTGAACAGATAAAAGGTGTCTATGTGGCACAGATTACAGAAGATGGTGAGCTTGCAGCGTTAAGCGGCAGCAACCAGTATTCCGTATTAGACAAGGTTATCCGTGGCGGTGTCAAAATCCAGAAACGTGACCTTGAAACCAAAGATACAAAAGCACAAGGCGGTGCGACTTTGAAAGATACTGCCTTTGAAATCATTTCCTTAAATGATAACGCTGTCTTGGTAAATGGCAAGTTATACAACAAGAATGAAGTCGTCAAAACAATCCATACTGGCGTTGACGGTATCGCTACAACTGCCGCCGATACATTACCATACGGAAAATACCATATTGAGGAAAGCAACGCCCCAGAGGGATATTTGACGGACGGTGCAAAACCGATTGAATTTGAAATCACAGAAGATGGAAAAATCGTGGATTTAACAGATGAAGCACATTCCATCTACAACCAGATTAAGCGTGGAGATATTGAGGGTGTAAAAATCGGTGCTGGCACTCACAAGCGACTTGCGAATGTTCCCTTTAGGATCACAGGCAAGACGACTGGTGAGAGCCATATCATTGTGACAGACGCAAATGGTCAGCTTTCCACTTCCTCTGATTGGGTATCTCATAAGCAGAATACCAACGCCGGAAAGACCAGTGAGGACGGTATCTGGTTCGGTACTTCCACACCAGACGACAGCAAAGGTGCATTGCTCTATGATACTTACACAATCGAAGAATTACGCTGCGATTCCAACAAGGGAATGACGCTAATTCCGGCATTTGATGTAGTGGTGTCAAGAAATAAAGTAGTCGTGGATTTAGGTACGCTTACAGATGAATACGAGCCAGAAATCACTATCCATACGACTGCCACAGATAAGGTGACAGGTGAAAAATCAATCGTTGCTGGAAAGAACGTGACTATCGTTGATACTGTGACTTTAGATGGTTTGACAAAAGGCACAAAATATCAGTTGAAAGGCTGGCAAATGGTGAAGTCTGAAAACGCACAGCTTTTGATTGACGGTCAACCTGTGGAAAGTAATTACACATTCACTGCGAAAAAATCAGAAATGGAAGTTGAGGTTTCCTATACGTTCAATGCTTCTGCTCTTGGCGGAAAAGACCTTGTGACATTCGAGGAATTGTACGACTTATCCAATCCAGACGAGCCTATCAAAGTGGCAGAACACAAGGACATTGAGGATGAGGGGCAGACCGTGACTATCGAAGAACGAGTGATTGAAATTCATACCAACGCTGTCGACAAAGCCACAGGTGAAAAGATGATTGTTGCTGGTAAAGAGGTAACTGTCATTGATACGGTCACTTTAGATGGCTTGGAAAAAGGTACAACCTATCAGCTCAAAGGCTGGCAGATGGTGAAGTCTGAAAACGCACAGCTTTTGATTGGCGGTGAACCTGTAGAAAGTGACTATACCTTTACTGCAAAAGATTCTAGCATGGAAGTCCAGATTGCCTTTACATTCAATGCCAGTGAGCTTGCAGGAAAAGACCTAGTAACATTCGAGGAATTATACGATTTATCCAATCCAGACGAGCCTACAAAGGTGGCAGAACACAAGGACATTGAGGACGAAGGGCAAACAGTGACGATTACGGAACGTATCATCACTATGCACACAATCGCTACCGATAAGGCAACAGGTGAAAAGACGATTGAAGTAGACGACAAAGTAACTATCGTTGATACGGTCACTTTAGACGGTTTGGAAAAAGGCGTGAAATACACTCTTAAAGGTTGGGAAATGGTGAAGTCTGAAAATGCTGAACTTCTGGCGAATGGTAAACGTGTGGAAAATGACCTTACTTTTACCGCTACTGACACGAAGATGGAAGTTCAGATTGAATTTACATTCAATGCCAGTGAGCTTGCAGGTAAGGAGCTTGTTACTTTTGAAGAATTATATGACGTAACCAATCCAGACGAGCCTATCAAAGTGGCTGAACATAAGGACATCAAAGATGAGGGGCAGACTGTAACAATCAAAGAGAAACCAGAATCCCCTACCACACCAGATGAACCTAGCACACCAACTAAGGCAAGCACATCACCAAAGACAGGTGACAATACGCCATTTGCCGCATTATTCGCCATGATGGGGATTTCCGCTGCTGGTCTTATCTTTGCATGTTATAAGAGATTCCGCAGAGTAAAAAAGTCTAAATAATACGGGAGGTATCAGCTTATGAAAGCAACGCCCCGTTCACCGCCCATCATAAAAAAGTCAGTCTGTGGCTGACACTATATCTAACTTCTGCTTGATTACGATTTATCTTTCTGAATGGGGATTGTCAAGGGTGCTTTTAGCACAACGCTTGCCCTTGATAATTCACAGGCAGACAGATATTATCTCGACAGCAGAATGACACTAAATAACAAATCAATCAAAATCAGAAAGAAAAGAGGTAAACAATTTATGGAATTAAAACACGTTATCCCAAACATGGAAAAGACATTCGGGAATTTGGAGTTTGCAGGTGAGAATAAGGTGGAACAGCGTAGGATCAACGGACGTATGACGGTCGTTTCCCGTAGCTTCAACCTTTATTCGGATGTACAGAGGGCAGATGATATTATCGTGGTGCTGCCCGCTTCTGCTGGTGAGAAGAACTTTGAATCAGAGGAAAAAGTGAAACTTATCAATCCTAAAATCACCGCAGAGGGTTATAAAATCGGCACAAGAGGATTCACGAACTATATCCTGTCAGCAGACGATATGGTGAAAGCATAAGGAGGTACAGAGATTATGAGATTAGCAAACGGAATCATTATAGACAAGGAAAAGACTTTCGGAGTATTGAAATTCTCTGCATTAAGACGAGAGGTACATATTCAAAATGAGGACGGTACGGTTTCTGAAGAAATTAAAGAACGTACCTACGATTTGAAGTGTAAGGAGCAAGGACGCATGATTCAGGTGAGTATTCCGGCTTCTGTTCCGTTAAAGGAATTTGACTACAACACAGAGGTGGAAATCATCAATCCTGTAGCTGATACGGTGGCAACCGCTACATTTCAAGGTGCAGACGTTGACTGGTATATCAAAGCAGATGATATTGTCTTGAAGAATAAGAACGGTCAGCCAGCCGGAAATAACCACGCTCCCAACAATCCGCAGCAGCCACAGCATAAAAAATAAGGAAAGGATTTAGCCTATGCCACAATTCAATAAACGTGGGAATCGTATCAGAGCCAGTGACAAATCGCTGGTTTTTCGTTTCTCGTCTGGTTCGTTGCTCCTGCTGTTCCTTGCGGTGGTTATGCTGCTGAACCTAAAAACAATCATCACTACGGACTGGAAAGTAATCTCGCTTTTTCAAGATGGCAGTGTCCATCTGACGGTCACACCATATAGGATAATGACTATCGTTTTGGCAGCTTTGGTCTGTGTACTGGCTACCCTTTTCTATCGCAGATTCCAGTATGACAGAGTGAAACAGCTCTTTCACCGTCAAAAGCTGGCTCGTATGCTGTTGGAAAATGGCTGGTATGAATCGGAATCCACACAGGATAGCGGATTCTTCAAGGACTTGCCAGCTACTACTAAAAAAGAGAAAATCACCTATTTTCCAAAACTGTATTACCATATGGAGCATGGACTTTTATATATCCGTACGGAAATTACATTAGGGAAATATCAAGACCAGCTTTTACACTTGGAAAAGAAGCTGGAAACAGGCTTATACTGTGAGCTGGTTTCCAAAGAATTGAAAGACAGCTATGTGGAATATGTGCTGCTCTATGATACGATTGCGAACAGAATCACTATCAATGAGGTACAGGCTGAACATGGCAGCTTGCGTCTGATGAAAAATGTCTGGTGGGAGTATGACAAGCTCCCACATATGCTAATTGCTGGCGGCACTGGTGGTGGTAAAACCTACTTTATCCTTACTATCATTGAAGCTCTGCTCCGCAGCAATGCGGTCATGTATATTTTAGACCCAAAGAACGCCGACCTTGCGGATTTGTCCGTTGTCATGCCGGAAGTCTGGTACAAGAAAGACGATATAACCGCCTGTATTGACAGGTTCTATGACGGTATGATGGCAAGAAGTGAAGCAATGAAGCTCATGGAGAATTACAGGACAGGTGAAAACTATGCCTATTTAGGACTATCGCCCCACTTCCTTATTTTTGATGAATATGTGGCGTTCATGGAAATGCTCACCACAAAGGAAAATGCTGCTGTCCTTAACAAGCTGAAACAGATAGTCATGCTCGGACGACAGGCAGGATATTTTCTCATTCTCGCCTGTCAGCGTCCAGACGCAAAGTATCTCGGTGATGGAATCCGTGACCAGTTCAATTTCCGTGTGGCTCTTGGGCGTATGTCGGAGCTTGGGTACAGTATGATGTTCGGTGAAGTAGACAAGGACTTTTTCTTGAAGCAGATTAAAGGGCGTGGCTATGTTGATACGGGAAACAGTGTCATATCCGAGTTTTACACTCCCCTTGTACCCAAAGGACATGACTTTTTAAAAGAGATAGGAAGATTGTCACAAAACAGGCAGGACGGACAGGCGGCGTGCGAAGCGAAAGACGCAGGTACGGACTAGCCTGTGTTGGGGTGGCGTAAGCCGCCCCAACCATCTGCCCCCATTATCTAACAGGGGGGCACAAATTATCTGGAAACAGTCAATTACATATCAAAAAGTCCTTGAAAACAGAGGACTTTTCAAACATTCAAAGAAGTGTGACAAAATCGGTAACTGTCACATTTCTTTTTCGATTGGAGGGATTGAAACTGAATGATACCGATTGGATAAACGATTTTAAGGAAAAACGGACGCAGTACGGCGTTTCCCAGAATCGTCTTGCGGTCATGGCTGGTATCAGTCGTGAGTATGTCAGCAGGATTGAATCTGGAAAAGTAGCCTTGACAGAAGAAATCAAGGGGAAATTCACGGACGCTCTGGAAAAGCTGAATCCAGAGAATCCGTTGGAAATGGTCTTGGATTACGTCAGAATCCGATTCCCCACACAGGACGTTCGGCACGTTGTTGAAGATATTCTGCAATTAAAGCTGGATGTAATGATACATGAGGACTACGGATTCTACTCCTATGCGGAACATTATGTGCTTGGTGATGTGTTCGTGCTGACATCACCCGATAAAGAGAAAGGCACACTGCTGGAGCTGAAAGGCAAAGGCTGTCGACAGATGGAAAGTTATCTGCTGGCACAGCATAGGAGCTGGTATGACTTTCTCATGGACGCTCTGGTGGAAGGAGGTGTGATGAAACGTCTTGACCTTGCCATCAACGATATGGCAGGAATCTTGGATATTCCAGAGCTGACAGAGAAATGCAACCGTGAAGAATGTATTTCCGTATTCCGCAGCTTCAAGAGCTACCGCAGCGGTGAGCTGGTGAGAAGCAATGAACAGGACAGATACGGAATGGGAAATACGCTTTATATCGGTTCGCTCAAATCAGAGGTTTATTTCTGTATCTATGAAAAGGACTATGAGCAGTATGTGAAATACGATATACCCATTGAAGATACGAAAATCAAGAACCGTTTTGAAATTCGGCTGAAAAATGAGCGAGCCTATTATGCGGTGCGTGACCTGCTGACCTATCATGACGCAGAGCGTACCGCTTTTGACATTATCAACCGTTATATGCGGTTCGCTGACAAGGAGGTGGAGAAAAGACGCAGCGAATGGCAGACCAATGAGAAATGGGCGTACTTTATCGGCTCTGATCGTGGGCGTTTGAAACTGACGACCAAACCAGAGCCTTATACGCTCACTCGGACGCTCAACTGGATAAGCAGACAGGTAGCTCCCACTTGGAAAGTCTTACAGAAGATTGACAGTACCAACGGTACGACTTATCTCAAAGACATTTTAGACCATGCGAAGCTCACGGAGCGTCACAAAAAGCTGATTGAACAGCAGACAACTTCCACAGAGGAAATGATTACAGAAACGGAGGAATGACAACATGAAGCATATCTTATTTGATTTATTCCTGTTCTCACTTGGAGCAGCCGCAGAAAGAGAAATTGAAATGATGGAAAGGAGCAGAAAATAATGAATTTCGGACAGAACTTATGTGCGACTCGTTCCTTAGTGAAAAGCTAAGGCACTAATAAAAGAACGAAAAAGTTTGATTATTAGGAGAACTGATAATCTGACAGGTGGAATGATGAAGTAACGCTCTGAAACGCCTGCCCTGAGCCTCCGACAAGCATTGAATGAGGAAACTCAGAATGTTTGAAGCTCGGTAAAGACGGCTGAAAGATACCGTAATAGTTGATGAACATATATCTTCTATCGAAAACTATCCAGAGGTGGGTAGCGTATCCAACAGGTCGGGGGTCTATAAAATATCTATGGTTAGAATGTTCCACAAGGGACTGACGAAACAGCGAATGTACGGGTCTAAATTTGTACTTTGTAGAAATGCAAAGGTACGAGAAATCGTAGCTGGTGTGGCAAAGTAAGAATATAGGTTATGAAATGCCATATACCGTTACAGGCGGTATCAAGCCAGCAGGCTTATAGCTAGTGACCTAAGGATATATATGTATAGATAAGATTATCGGAACGAGGAAAGGTATTGGGTTCTCATCAAGAGAATAAGCTGACGAAGAACAATAAGCAGTTGAACCAATGCTGAAAAGCAGAGGGCGAACCTAAGAAATTCTTGTAATGGGAATGGAGGAATACCCTCAAGTCGTGTATATATTAGAAAAGTATTATGTTGCTTTAATAAGGATTACGAGTAAGATAAAAAAGCTCACTCAATTTCAAGCAAAGGAGTGAAGCCTTATGCCTAAAAATAAAAATGAAACATTGTGTGTAGAAGATTTAAGACACGCTGAATATTACGAAATGCAAAACACCTTTGATGATTTATATGCCAAAAGTAAGAATGGAGATATTTTCACTCATCTTATGGATATTATCCTATCGAGAGAAAATATATTACTGGCATATCGAAATATCAAAGCAAATGCAGGCAGTAAGACAGCAGGAACAGACGGTACAATAATTAAAGATATTGGCAAATTGCCAGCAGAAACAGTTGTCAAAAAGGTAAGATATATTGTCGCAGGCACTCCGCACGGGTATCGACCTAAGCCAGTAAGGCGAAAAGAAATACCAAAACCAAATGGGAAAACCAGACCTCTAGGCATTCCTTGTATGTGGGACAGGCTTATACAACAATGTATCAAACAAGTATTAGAACCAATCTGCGAAGCTAAATTTAGTGAAAACAGCTACGGTTTCAGACCTAATAGGTCGGTTGAAAATGCAATAAAAGCAACCTATAACCGCCTACAAATCAGCCAGCTACATTATGTGATTGAATTTGATATTAAGGGTTTCTTTGACAACGTGAACCATTCCAAACTGATAAAACAGATATGGGCTATGGGAATACGGGACAAGCACTTGATATTCATTTTAAAAAGGATATTAAAAGCTCCAATTAAAATGCCTGACGGCACAATAACATATCCAGAGAAAGGAACTCCACAGGGGGGAATTATATCCCCACTACTAGCCAACATTGTTCTTAATGAGTTAGACCATTGGGTAGAAAGTCAATGGCATGAAAATCCTGTTACAAAAAACTATGTGGTTCATATCAATAAAAGCGGTAGCCCATGTAAAAGCAACGCTTACAAAGAAATGAAGAAAACAAAGTTAAAGGAAATGTATATGGTTCGTTATGCAGATGATTTTAGAGTTTTCTGTCGCTACAAAGAAAGTGCTGAAAAAACCAAAATAGCAATTACTCAATGGATCGAGCAACGACTAAAATTGGAAGTATCACAAGAAAAAACAAGAATTGTAAATGTTAGAAAAAGATACTCCGACTTTCTTGGTTTCAAGATTAAAATGATACCGAGAAGAAAGAAGTTAGTTGTTAAATCACATATAAGTGATAAACAATTCAAGACCCAAAAAGACAAGCTGGTATCACAGGCAAAGAAAATTGCTTCTCCCTCAAAGGGAAAAACAGAATTAGAGGAAATAAGACTTTATAATTCAATGGTATTAGGTATGCAAAATTATTATCAGATTGCAACAAATGTAAATCTGGATTGTATGAAACTTAATAGAGCTGTAATGGCTATCTTCACTAACAGATTAGGTGCAAGCAAAAAGGGCAGATTGAGAAAAACAGGCAGACAACTTACAACAAAAGAAGCAACAAGATATGGTAAATCTAAAATGCTTCGATATGTTGCTGGCGAGGGCGAACCTATATTCCCTGTTGGATATATCCAACACAGAAAACCAATGGCAAAAGTGTATTCAGCAAACTGCTATACTCCAGAGGGAAGAAAATTTATCCATACCAATCTAAGTGTTGATAAATTACTGATGTATCAGTTGATGAAATTATCTTTGGAAAATCGCACAATAGAATACGCAGACAATCGAATTTCGCTATTTTCTGCCCAACATGGAAAATGTGCTATAACTCTGGAAGAATTTCAACAAGCTAATGAAATACACTGTCATCATATTGTACCAACTAGGGCTGGTGGTAATGACGATTATAAAAATCTTATTTTGGTAAAAGAGGCGGTACATCGTCTAATACACGCAAAAACAGAAGAAACAATACAAAAATATATAGCTCTATTGAAACTAAATAAAGTCCAGCTCATAAGACTAAATAAATATAGAGTATTAGCTGGCAATCAAGAATTAAACTTGATATAGGTCTACTACATAAATACTTTTCAATATAAACACGATGGAACGCGGAGTGCGGTGAAAGTCGCACGCTCCGTGTGAATGGGGGGAAAAGTTTGAGATATTTATAATATCAGGAACTTACCTATCCATATACAACTGGTTTTTATCTAACGCACAGAGTTTGGTACTCATGGCGATTGCGGTTATCGGCGTATATCTCGGATTCAAGCGTGAGTTTTCTAAACTGATTGGATTCTTGGTGATTGCCTTAATCGCTGTCGGCTTGGTATTCAATTCTTCTGGCGTAAAAGACGTACTGTTGCAGTTATTCAATAAGATTATCGGGGCGTAAATTGTATTTCTTGTGTAAAAGTAGTATAATTTAAGCAGAATTTGAAAGGAGTGTTTTGTGTGAAAGAAAGTACAAAAGCCTATTTAGTAGATATTTATAACAGTATTCCTAAAAAAACAAAGGCTACTTGCTTAAAATTTTACTATCAATATCACAATGTTAATGTCAATGTATATTTTGACGCATTTGATAATCAAAGTGTAGTATTGAGCATTGTTCTTTCCGCTAAAAAGAAATATTATTATACGCCTTTAAATATTTTGAATACTGGTATGATAACAGAGTATTTGAGTGAAATTCCTCCTCAAATACTTGAAAAGATTTTAGTTGACAATCATTTAGATGATTTCTATGAAAATATGGAAAAACATCTTTTAGAGGATAAACCACATTTTAATTACTATAATGAGGACACATACTTTGTCAACACTATAAAATATGCTAAAAGTAAATTGGATTTACCTTTCTGGTGGTATCTTCGTAAAGTACCTATGTCGGATGATACTCTATATAAATTAAATGCTAGAGCAGATATTACATTTGATATATTAAGAAAAATACAGCAAGAAGGATATACTTTAGTCAGAACACCAGACCCAGAAAAGCGAAAAGAACTTACTTTAATTTTGAAACAAATAGGAATCAAATTATCATAGACAAAGAGCAGTTAATTCTTTTGAGTTAGCTGCTTTTTCTATGCAAATTTTAAGATTGGAGGACAACATGAAAACAGATATATTTGAGGATATGAAAGAGCGTGTCGGCTGTGAAAATATTTCCGACCTTCCCTACCGCAAACGTATGGTGTGGGAAATCATCAAGCAGCACTCACCACTTGATTATCCAAAAGAACAGTTAGAAAAGTTTTCTCATTATGTATTCGGTGTAGATTATGCTGTTATAATGGGAATACTGGATATGATGAAAGGAAGTGACAGACCATGCAGGAAATGCGAATCTACCTGTTAAACAATACAAAACCGTATCGTGAGGGTGACGAAGAATATTCCGGTGCTTGGTTCAACTGCCCTGTGGACTTTGAGGAAGTCCGAGAAAAAATCGGCGTAGAACATGAAGAACAGATTGAGATTGCAGACTATGAGCTGCCCTTTGACTTACACAGTGATATGCCACTTTGGGAAATCAACGCCAACTGCCGCATGGTGCTGGAATTGGAGGGTACGCCTATCGGCAATGAAATGAAAGCCATTCAGCAGAAATGGTTTTCCAGCTTCGAGGAATTTATCGACCACAAGGACGAGATACGCTACTATGATGTGGGTGACGGTGCAGCTCTGGCAGAATACCTTATCCGTGAAGAATATGTTTTTGGTGAGATTCCTCACGAACTATTGAAACATATCGACTATCACTCCTATGGTAGTGAGCTGGAAATGGACGACAGATACTTATTTACCACAAGCGGCGTATTCCGCTATCAGTAAAGGGGTGATGTGGTATCGAAGAAATGCGAATCTATATCGCCAATCTTGGGAAATACAACGAGGGTGAGCTTGTGGGTGCGTGGTTTACGCCGCCCGTTGATTATGACGAGATGGCAGAACGTATCGGCTTGAATGACAGATACGAAGAATACGCAATCCATGATTATGAGCTACCCTTTGAGATTGACGAGTACACACCCATTGAGGAAGTCAACCGCCTGTGTGAAATGGTGGAGGACTTACCAGAAGACATACAGGACGAATTATCGGAACTGCTAGGCTATTACAGCAGCTTGGAAGATTTGTGCGAACATGCAGACGATATTATCCATTATCCCGATTGTGACGATATGACAGACGTTGCCTATTACTTCATAGATGAATGTCAAAGTCTGGGTGAGATACCAGACAGAATCCGCAGTTACATAGACTATGAAGCCTACGGGCGTGACCTTGATTTAGAGGGGCGTTTTGTCGTCACTAATCATGGCGTGTTTGAATGTCCGTATTAACAATTACAACTGAATTTTTTTATCTGCCAGTGAAATGACACTGGTTATTTTTTTGCAGCAGCCTTGAAACATAGGCTGCTGTTTCCATTTTAGAACAGAAAGGAGCTGTGAAAATTGAAGAAAATCAAAAGCTATACAAGCATATGGAGCGTGGAAAAAGTCATTTATGCAATCAACGATTTTCAACTCCCGTTCCCGCTCACATTCAGTCAGATGGCTTGGTTCGTGGTGTCGCTGTTTGTGGTGATTCTCTTTGGGGAGCTACCGCCCTTTAACATGATTGACGGTGCATTTCTCAAATACTTTGGAATCCCTGTGGCGTTCACTTGGTTTGTATCGCAAAAGACCTTTGACGGAAAAAAGCCTTTTGGATTCCTAAAATCCTGTGTGAGCTTTTTCCTCCGACCAAAAGTGACCTATGCAGGAAAAGCTATCAAACTGAAAAATCAGAAATTCAATACAAGCGTGACCGCAGTTAGGAGTGTGATGTATGTTCCCGATTAAGTACATAGAAAACAATCTGGTGTTCAACCATGACGGTGAGTGCTTTGCCTACTATGAGCTGACACCTTACAATTATTCGTTCCTGTCACCAGAAGAAAAATACATGGTGCATGACAACTTCCGTCAGCTTATCGCCCAGAACCGTGACGGAAAAATCCATGCCCTACAGATTGCCACAGAGGACAGCCTGCGTGCAGTACAGGAGCGTTCCAAAAAGGGAATCACAGGCAGATTAAAAGAGATTGCCTGTAAAAAGGTAGATGAACAGACAGAAGCGTTGGTTGAAATGATTGGTGAAAATCAGATTGACTACCGCTTTTTTCTTGGCTTCAAGCTGCTGGTAAATGAGGAAGAAATCAGCTTCAAGGGTATGCGAAAATCAGCAGCTATGACCTTTGCGGATTTTATCTATGAAGTCAATCACAAGCTGATGGGTGACTTCGTTTCCATGAGTAATGATGAAATCAACCGTTTCCTAAAGATGGAAAAACTCTTGGAAAGCAAAATCTCACGTCGCTTTCAGTTCCGCAGACTAGATAAGAACGACTTCGGCTACCTCTTGGAACATATCTACGGGAATACCGGCGTTGCCTACAGTGATTACAGTTATGACCTCCCGATAAAAAAGTCAAAGCGTGAAACACTGGTGAAGCGATATGACCTTATCCGTCCGACACGCTGCATGATTGAAGAAAACCAGCGATACCTAAAGATTGAGCGTGAAGATCAGACAACTTTTGTTGCCTACTTCACGATTAACAATATCGTGGGTGAGCTGGATTTTCCGTCAAGCGAGATATTTTATTATCAGCAACAGCAATTCACGTTCCCCGTTTCCACTTCTATGAATGTTGAAATCGTTACCAACAAAAAGGCTCTGACGACTGTTAGGAACAAAAAGAAAGAGCTGAAAGACTTGGATAATCATGCTTGGGAATCCAACAACGAAACGGGAAGTAACGTCATGGACGCTCTGGATTCGGTGAATGAACTGGAAACAAATTTAGACCAGTCCAAAGAATCCATGTATAAATTATCCTACGTTATCCGTGTGGCGGCTGATACTCTGGAAGAATTGAAACGCCGCTGTGATGAAGTCAAAGATTTCTATGATGATTTGAATGTCAAGCTGGTTCGCCCATTCGGTGATATGTTGGGGTTGCATGGTGAGTTTATCCCGTCCAGCAAAAGATATATCAATGATTATATCCAATACGTCACTTCGGACTTTCTCGCCGGACTTGGCTTCGGTGCAACACAGCAGCTTGGGGAAACGGACGGTATCTATATCGGCTATAACCTTGATACAGGAAAGAACGTCTATCTAAAACCTAGCCTTGCAGCACAGGGCGTAAAAGGTTCTGTGACAAATGCTCTTGCGGCTGCTTTTCTCGGTTCGCTCGGTGGTGGGAAGTCTTTCTGTAACAACCTTATCATCTATTATGCGGTGCTGTTTGGAGGAAAAGCGGTCATTGTAGACCCAAAATCAGAGCGTGGCAACTGGCAGGAAACGCTACCCGACATTGCACAGGAAATCAAGATAGTTAATCTCACCAGTGAGGACAAAAACAGAGGACTTCTTGACCCGTATGTGATTATGAAGCGAACAAAGGACGCTGAAAGTCTGGCAATCGACATTCTGACATTCCTTACAGGTATTTCGTCCCGTGACGGTGAGAAGTTCCCTGTATTAAGGCGTGCAATCCGTTCCGTGACACAGAGCAAAAAACGAGGACTGCTCCGTGTCATTGATAAATTAAGGAAAGACGGTTCTCCTGTGGCAGAAAATATCGCAGACCATATCGAGAGCATGACCGATTATGACTTTGCACACCTTTTATTCTCGGACGGTGATGTGGAGCAGTCCATCAGTTTAGACAGGCAGCTCAACATCATACAGGTGGCAGACCTTGTGTTGCCGGATAAGGACACGAAGTTTGAAGAATACACCACAATGGAATTATTGTCCGTGGCTATGCTGATTGTCATTAGTACCTTTGCCCTTGATTTTATTCATTCCGACAGGAGCATTTTTAAGATGGTGGACTTGGACGAGGCGTGGACGTTCCTACAGGTGGCACAGGGGAAAGCATTGTCTAACAAGCTGATTCGTGCTGGACGCTCCATGAACGCTGCTGTTTACTTTGTTACACAAAACTCTGGTGATGTGGACGATGAAAAGATGAAGAACAATATCGGCTTAAAGTTTGCGTTCCGTTCTACAGACATAAAGGAAATCAAGAATACTCTTGAATTTTTCGGTGTGGATAAGGAGGACGAGGGCAACCAGAAACGACTTAGGGATTTGGAAAACGGACAATGCCTGTTTCAAGATTTGTATGGGCGTGTGGGCGTTATCCAGATTCACCCTGTATTCTCTGACCTGTTCCATGCCTTTGATACCAGACCGCCAGTGCAGACGGAAGAAATGAGGTGAAGCCTATGGACAAGAGAAAAATAGTCCGTTATCTGCTTATCACGCTTTCGGTGATTCTCGGTGTGCTGGTATTTTTATCTATCACGGGTACGGTAGCTCATGCGGCTGGTCTGGTAGACAATACGGTGAGTGACGCTAACACCTATTCCAAATATCCGCTGGAAAACTACCAGCTTGATTTCTATGTGGATTCAAGTTGGGATTGGCTGCCGTGGAACTGGCTTGACGGTATCGGCAAAAGTATTCAGTACGGACTATATGCCATCACAAACTTTGTCTGGACGGTGAGCTTATACATTTCCAATGCGACAGGTTATGTGGTACAGGAAGCCTACAAGCTGGACTTTATCTCTGATACTGCAAGTTCTATCGGAAAGAACATTCAGACATTAGCTGGTGTGACTTCCAATGGCTTTTCCAGTGAGGGATTTTATGTAGGATTCCTGCTTATCCTCATTCTGGTAATGGGAATCTATGTGGCATACACAGGACTGTTAAAAAGAGAAACCACAAAAGCCATTCATGCGGTTATCAACTTTCTTGTGGTATTTATCCTGTCAGCGTCCTTTATTGCCTATGCCCCAAACTATATCAGCAAAATCAATGACTTTTCCGCAGATATAAGCAGCTCGGCATTATCGCTCGGTACAAAAATCGTGCTGCCCGATTCCAACAGCAAAGGAAAAGACAGCGTAGATTTAATAAGAGACAGCCTGTTTTCCATACAGGTGAAACAACCGTGGCTGCTTTTACAGTACGGGGAATCGGATATAGAAACGCTCGGCTCTGACCGTGTGGAAAGCCTGTTATCGGCAAACCCAGACACAGACGACAGAGAGGATGTTGTGATTGAAGAAATCGAAGATAAGGACAACGCTTATTTGAGCGTCACAAAGACCATGACCCGTTTAGGTATGGTGGTGTTCCTGTTTATCTTCAATATCGGAATCTCGGCGTTTGTTTTTCTGCTTACGGGCATGATGATTTTCTCGCAGGTGTTATTTATCATCTACGCCATGTTTCTGCCGATTAGTTTTGTTTTGTCCATGATACCGACCTATGAAGGCATGGCAAAAAAGGCTCTTACGAAGCTGTTCAATACCGTTATGATGAGAGCTGGAATCACACTGATTATTACCACAGCGTTTAGTATCTCGACTATGTTTTACTCCATTTCCTCCGGCTATCCGTTTTTCATGGTGGCATTTCTACAGATAGTCACCTTTGCCGGAATCTATTTTAAATTAGGTGACTTGATGACAATGTTCAGCCTGCAATCCTCCGATACACAGCAAGTCAGCAGACGAATCATGCGACACCCGTATATGTTCCTCAACCGCAGGGCAAGACGCTTGGAGCGTAAAATCGGTAGGACAATGGCGGCTGGTGCTGCTGGTGGTGTAGCTGGTGCTGCGGCGGCTTCTGCTTCTACAAAAAAGGCAGACAATACCAAACAGACAGGTAATACGCATACCAGAGCAAATCACAATACTTCTGCTTCTTCCAGTGGAGGTAACAGCAAGCCGCCAGCTCTGCCGGATTCCAAATCACAGAAGCCGTTTGCATTGCCGGATAAGAAAAGTCAGACGGATTCCTCACAGACCGTACATAGTTCACAAAGCAATACACAGGAATCACAGTCTACCTCAAAGCGTGGAATTGTGGATAAAAAATCGGTATCGAAACAGCCGCAGTCAGACAAAAAGAATCCGCAGCGTCCGATTGTGGATAAGGAGCGACAAAGCAACGGATCAGCGACAAAGAGAGCTGCCCCGGTGCATGAGCGACCAGCCACAACGCCTGTTCCTGTAAAATCGGATTCACAGGCGGCAGCTTTAAAGCCGGAGCAGAATGTCAAAGAGCGTCCTGTCACAGTGACAAAGGAGCAGCCGCAATCAAGCAAGAGTAAAGAGCCTGTGACAAAATCACAGGAGAATGTAAGAACACAGGTTGTCAGAGAATCCCGTCCGGCAGATAAACAGGCTTCATCAGCAGTAAATAAACATTCACAAGCTACCACAGATATTTCAAGGCAAACGGTACAACGTCAGAAGCAGACAAAGACGGTTCAGAAAAAGACCACAAATCAATCAACAATGAAGAAATCTACAAGTAAGAAAGGCGGCAAGAAATGAAGTTAAGGCATTTTGCTGTGTTCGGTGGGATTTTCACAGTGATTATCTGTCTGCTTCTGTTTCTGTTTATCGTGACCTCAGATGATGAAGAAAGTGGTTCTTCCAGTCTTGATTTTTCTGGACTGAACCTATCAGCGGAAGTATTGAAACATCAGTCTACGGTAGAAAAGTATGCAAAGGAATACAGAATCTCTGACTATGTGAACTATCTGCTTGCGATTATGCAGGTGGAATCCGGCGGCACTGGCACGACAGACGTTATGCAAGCCAGTGAATCTTTAGGATTACCGCTTAACTCCCTATCCGTGGAGGATTCCATCAAACAGGGGTGTAAATACTTCTCGGAGCTTTTGAAATCCGCAGAAGCAAAAGACTGTGACATCAACACAGTGGTACAGTCCTATAACTATGGTGGCGGCTTCATTGATTATGTATCAAAACACGGAAAGAAGTACACCTTTGAGCTGGCGGTCAGCTTCGCAAAAGGTAAATCCGGCGGTGTCAAAGTCACCTATAAGAATGACATTTCCATAAAAGAAAATGGCGGCTGGCGTTACAAGTACGGGAATATGTTCTATGTGAAATTAGTCAGTCAGTATTTGGCTGTGCCTAGTCTCAGTGACGCTACCGCACAGGCAATCTTCAATGAAGCGTTGAAGTATCAAGGCTGGAAATATGTGTATGGCGGCAGCAATCCCAACACTAGCTTTGACTGTTCTGGTCTTACGTCTTGGTGCTATGGAAAAGCTGGTATCAGCTTACCTCGTACCGCACAGGCACAGTATGACGCTGCACAGCACATACCGCTGTCACAGGCAAAGGCTGGTGACTTGGTGTTCTTCCATTCAACCTATAACGCTGGAACATACGTCACTCATGTAGGAATCTATGCTGGAAACAACAGAATGTATCATGCTGGCGACCCTATCGGATATGCAGATTTAACAAGCTCGTACTGGCAGCAACACTTGATTGGTGCCGGACGGGTGAAAACCAATTAGAAAGGAATGGTGCTATGCTATTTAAGAAAAAGGATAAGGAATCAAAACCAAAAAAGGAAAAGAAAGTGCCTGTGATGAAAGTTGGCACGCATAAAAAAACCGTGATTGCCTTATGGCTGGTGTTGATTGCCAGTATCAGCTTTGGGGTGTATAAGAATTTCACCGCCATTGATATGCACACGGTACATGAGAAAGAAGTCATTGAGCAGCGTATTGTTGATACCAACAAGATAGAGAATTTCGTCAAGGCATTTGCGAAGTCCTACTATTCTTGGAGCAACACGCAGGAATCCATTGAGAAAAGAACCACAGCCATTAACCAGTACCTTACAAAGAGCTTGCAGGATTTGAATGTTGATACTGTCTGTATGGACATACCTACAAGCTCTACGGTAACGGACGTTAAGATTTGGGAGGTTGAAGCGACTGGAACGGACGACTTTACCGTTGTCTACTCGGTAGATCAAACGGTAACAGAGGGAGAGACTTCTATCGGTTACACTTCCGCTTACATGGTGGTAGTTCATGTAGATGGTGACGGAAATCTGGTTATTACACAGAATCCGACCATCAGCAGCATACCAACAAAATCCGGCTATGAACCAAAAGTCAAGGAATCGGACGGAACGGTGGACGCTGCCACTACAGAGGAAGTGACAGAGTTTTTGGAAACATTCTTTAAGCTGTACCCTACCGCAACGGAAAAAGAGCTTGCCTACTATGTATCGGGGAATGTGCTTGAACCTGTCAACTGTGACTATATGTTCTCGGAGCTGGTAAATCCTATCTTTATACAAGATGGAGAACAAGTGAAAGTATCGGTATCGGTAAAGTATCTCGACCAGAGGACAAAAGCAACGCAAATTTCACAGTTTGACTTAACGCTGGAAAAAGATAGTAACTGGAAGATTGTAAAATAACATGAAGAAAAGCGTGCATTTTCACATAAATCGGATTTGCACGCTTATGTTTTTATTGTTTTGGGATAAAAAATACAGTATGATAATAGTTAGATGTTGCTAATCGACATATGGAGGTACATAATGTGAGTTCTACATTTAATAAAGACTGGTACAGTGATAAGGCAAAAATTATCAAGCAAGATGAAAATTTTATGATTATAGATTATGGGTGTCAAGGGAAAGGAATTGTTACAAGTTACACGCTTTTTGATGGTATTCAACTCTCTTTTTTGGACTTTGATACAGACATAAGTATGCCTTCTCAAAAATTCAATCCTAATATTATTTCAATTACACATTGTCGCTCTGGACGCTATGAATGTGAGTATGCCAATCATACAGTTTCGTATTTACCAGAGGGATATTTTAGTGTGACTGGAACACAACATTTACCAGTTTCTTTCTCGTTTCCATTAAAAAAATATTATGGACTTAGCCTTGTGATTGATAAACAATCCTTATCAGAAGAAATCAAAAAAATGATGGAAACTATTCCGCTTAACCTTGATAAAATTGGTTCAACATTAGGGATTGAGAATAATGGATATTTAAGTTCCACTCCACCTAAATTACATCATTTATTTTCTGAATTATATGAAGCACTTAACATAGAACAATTAGGATATTTCAAAATTAAAGCAATTGAATTACTTTACCATATAGACCAGCTAACTAAAAATCATGGCTGTGATTTCAAATATTATGATAAACGTCAGATTCAAGCTACTAAAGAAATTCAAACATATATGATAACTCATTTAGATGAACGAGTATCGTTAGAACAACTCGCCTTTCGGAATCAAATTAACTTATCACTGTTTCATAAAATTTTTTTACAGATATATGGTGACACACCATATTCATATTTAAAGAAATATAAGATGAATATTGCAGCACATTGGCTTTTAAATGAAAATATGAAAATTGGAGATATAGCGGTAAGTCTTGGATATAATAATGCTAGTAAATTTGCAATAGCATTTCAATCTGTTTATGGTATTTTACCGAAAGATTACAGAAAACAAAAATAACACTTTTGGGCTATTTTTACCCAAATATACTAGAGATGGAGTAGAAGAAAAATAGTATTTCCTTTAGAATACGTGGTGTGGTTAGATTAAGCTAACCCACCACGTATTTTATATTTAAGGAGGATTCGTACTATGGCAAACAAAAAGCCAAAACAAAACAAACCCAAAACGGGTTTAGCACGATGTTTAGAATTAGCTTCCAATAAGAAAGGATTAGTATTTTTATCGGCTATACTTTCCTCGTTAGCGGCTATAGCGTCGTTTGTTCCGTATATTGCGGTATATTTTATTATTAGTTCCATTTTAAAAGTCTATCCTAATTTAGAATTGCTGGATATGAGCAAGGTTATGAATTATGGCTGGATAGCTTTAGCTGGTATTATTGCTAATATACTATTATATTTTTTAGCAATTTTCAGTTCTCATATGGCAGCATTTGGAACACTTTATGAATTAAAACTTCACTTCGCAGAACATATTACCAAAATTCCTTTAGGTTATCACTTAACCATAGGTAGTGGTCGTTTAAGAAAAATAATGGATGAAAACATTGAGAGCATTGAGGGTTTCATTGCACATCAATTTCCAGATTTTGTTGCTTCTGTAACTGCGCCTATTGTTATGGTTATTATTCTACTGGCTATTGATTGGCGATTTGGTATTGCTTCATTAGTTGGAATTGTGCTTGCTTTTGTCGTACAATTCAGTGGATTTGGTAGCGGAGCAATGAAAGAAAACATGGGAAAATATCAGATCGCATTGGAAGATATGAACAATGCTTCTGTAGAATATGTTCGTGGTATGCCTGTTGTGAAAGCATTTAATCAAACAGCTTCTTCATTTGCTCGTTTAGAACATGCTATTAAAGAATACACAGAATGGGTTCTAAAGTTCTCTCTAGGTTGGCAAAATTATATGCCAGCGTTTACTACCATCATTAACAATATATATTTGGTTATCGTTCCTGTAGGTATTTTGTTAGGAGCTAATGCACAAGATTATAAGAGCTTTACTATGACATTTATATTTTACTTGCTTTTTGTTCCGGCAATCGCTGGTATTTTAAACAAAATAATGTATATCTCTGAATCATTTATGCAAATTGACGGAAATGTAGCAAGAATGGACGAAATTTTCAATATACCTGTTCTACCACAAACTACCAGTCCTAAAAAAACTCAAAAAGATGATGTTGTGTTTGATAATGTTAGCTTTACATATACAGGAAAAAAAGAAGAAATGGCTATTGAAAATGTATCTTTTAAAGCCAATCAAGGACAAATAACAGCTATTGTTGGCTTATCTGGTGGTGGAAAAAGTACAATTGCAAATTTAATTTCACGCTTTTGGGACGTTACAGAGGGAAGTGTAAAAATCGGCGGTGTTGATATAAGAGATATTTCAGAAAAAGACTTAATGAATCATGTTAGCTTTGTATTTCAAGATATTTTCTTATTCAAGCAGAGTATTTTAGATAATATTCGCATGGGAAATCCAAACGCTACAGAAGAACAAGTCATTGAAGCCGCGAAAGCTGCACAATGCCATGAATTTATTTCAAAACTTCCTAATGGCTACAAAACTGTATTTGGAACAAAAGGTATTCATCTTTCTGGCGGTGAGCGTCAACGTATCGCTATTGCTAGAGCTATTATCAAAGATTCCCCTATTATTGTTCTTGATGAAGCAACTGCATTTAGCGACCCAGAAAATGAGTATTTAATTCAAAAAGCATTCGAGAAACTTATGCAGAATAAAACAGTTATTATTATTGCTCACCGTTTATCTACGATTCGTAATGCTGACAAAATTATTGTTATGGAAAAAGGTCATCTAGTTGAAGAAGGTAAACATAATGAATTAGTTGCTGCTGGTGGACGTTATTCGCAAATGTGGAACCATTACACAGAAGCGGTTGATTGGAAAATCAGCGGAAAGGCGGTGTAATAAAGATGAAAAAACTAAAAGAGTTTCTTTTTCTATCAGATAAAGGTTATAAAGATTTAAAAAAAGCTATTGTTGCTTGTACGATAACAAATCTAGCCTTAATGCTACCGTTTTGTGTTACAGTAATGTTATTTAATGAATTACTGAACCCGTATGTAGGAAAGCAAATTGCATGGAATCATATATGGTTGCTTTGGGGAATTGGAGTTGTTTCTGCTGTTTTGGTGTTTTTAGCAGCAAGAAATGATTATAGAAAGACATACATTGCGTCTTATCAAGAATCAAATAAAACAAGACTTAATATTGCAGAGCATTTAAGAAAATTACCAATGAGTTTCTTCAATACAAAGGATTTGTCAGAATTGACAACTAACATGATGTCTGATTGTAGCAGCATGGAATCAATGTTAAGTAGTACAATTCCACCTCTCATTGCAAATGGTATTACTGTTACTCTTACTTGTATTTTACTTGCTTTCTTTGATTGGCGTTTAGCGTTATGTATGTATATTACGCTGCCAGTTGCATTTTTGATAATTTGGTTAAGTAAGAACTATCAGAAAAAATTATTTGAACGACAAGTACAAGCAAAGCTAGACGCTTCTAGTCAAGTACAAGAATACCTTGAGGGAATGAAAATTATTAAATCATGTAATTTAAGTGGTTCTCACTTTTCTGCTCTTAACAAAGCATTATTATCTATGAAAAAGATTGCTGTGAAAGTAGAAATGATTTGTGGCGTATTTATGTCGAGTGCAAGCATGATTTTGCAAGCCGGAATTGGTATTGTCATTTTTGTTGGAACAATGTTGTTAGTTAAAGGTGAAATAGAACTGCTCCCATTACTAATGTTCTTTTTGATGGTTACTCGTATATATGGACCAATTCTTGCGATTCTTTCACAATTAACTACATTACTAAATCTTAATGTTGTTACAGAAAGAATGCGTACTCTTTTAAGTACATCTGTAATGCAAGGAAATGATAAAGAAATTGAAAATTGTGATATAGAGTTGGAACATGTTACATTCAGATATAATACAAAAGATGTCATTAAAGATGTGACTTGTAAAATTCCACAAGGAAGTATCACCGCATTGGTAGGTTCATCTGGAAGCGGGAAAAGTACAATTTCAAAATTGATTGCAAGATTTTGGGATATACAGAAAGGTACAATTCGTGTTGGTGGTAAAGATATACGAACAATGGAGCCAGAAAGTCTTATGCGAAAAATGGCTTTTGTATTTCAAGACGTAACATTATTTAATGATACTGTTTTTAACAATATCAGTATTGGAAACCCTAACGCCACAGAGGAAGAAGTTATGGCGGCTGCTAAAGCTGCATACTGTGATGAATTTGTGCGTAATATGCCAGACGGTTATCAAACTGTTTTAGGTGAAAATGGTAGTACATTATCTGGTGGTGAAAGACAAAGAATATCTATTGCACGTGCTTTATTAAAAAATGCTTCAATTATTTTTTTAGATGAAGCAACTGCTTCTCTTGACCCGGAGAACGAAGTTTTAGTGCAAAAGGCTATAGCTCAATTGGTTGAAAACAAAACAGTAATTATGATTGCTCACCGTTTAAGAACAGTTGTAGACGCAGACCAAATATTAGTATTAGATGATGGCAAATTAGTTGAATATGGCACACATAATGAATTGATGAAGAAAAAAGGTGTATATCAAAAATTGTATCATATTCAGCAAGAAAGTCTTGGGTGGACAATTTAAAAACTGATTGAATCAAATATTTAAGAGGTGATAATAATGTGACATTGGGAAAGTCATTAGAAGATTATTTAGAAACAATACTTATACTTAAAATCAAAAAAGGCATGGTTCGCTCTATTGATGTGGCTGATTATATGGGATTTTCAAAGCCTCGTGTAAGTCATGCAGTAAAGCAACTTAAAACACAAGGATTCCTACTAATGGATAATAATGGTCAATTGCTTTTAACAGACAGTAGGCAGGCTATGGCTGAGAAAATTTATGAGCGACATTGCTTTTTTACAAAATATCTTACAGAAATGGGTGTAGACCCAAAACTAGCAGAATCAGACGCTTGCAAACTGGAACACGTAATCAGTGACGAGTGTTTTCAAAAATTAAAAGAATCAACTCGTATAGGGAGTGAAAAAGAGGAAGTTTAATCTTCCTCCACTTCCCTAGATTTAATAATTCCGTCAGCGACACTTTCCATGATAACTAAATCTTTATCAGACAGGTTATCAAGCTGCTTTTCTAACTGTATTCTTCTGGTGCTTTTCGCCAGATCAGAAGCAGGAAGAAAAAAAGCGTCTACTGATACATTCAATAAATGAACAATGTCATAAAGCACTTGTAAACTTGGGTGATGCCCCTTATTTTCAATATTTGTCAGATAACGTGGGTCAATCTCAATCATTGCTCCCACTTGTTCACGGGTTAGACCCTGTTTCATACGAGCTTCTTTGATGGCAAGACCAAAAGCTCTGAAATCGTACTTATCTTCTTTTTTACGCATATGTAATCACCTCAATACATTTTACTGTTCCTGTTGATTTTCTAACAGGTATAGAAAAACGTGTTATATGGTTTGTCAGTTCCTAGTGTGTTAAAAGAACAAAATTACTGTTATACGGTAAATAAAAAAAACCGTTATCGGCAGTAACCTTTTTGCTTATCCAAAAATATTTCTGATTTGATGGCGGTCAAGATAAAGCCGCCGTTTTTCTTTTTCCTCAATTCGGTGGATAAATCATATAAGGTTTTTTTGTTTTGCGGCTCTAGGAGGTAGCCGCATTGAAAGAATCTCATAATCGACATTTTATGACATACCCTTTATTGTCAAAAAAACTGAAATTACCATAGCAGGACAATACACCCTTGAATGTGGTTTTTTACATCATATAACAGGTACAAATGATAAAGCACAAGAACGCTATACAGCCTTTTCTCTTGTGCTTTTTTCGTGCGTAAAAATATTTTTCAAGTTCATTTCTGAAAACGCAACAAATAGCTGCTGCGTGGGTAGCTACTGTGCGGAAAGGGGGATAGAGGGAAAACACCCTCATCTACTCTCACGCAGAAAGGAGGTGAATCAGCATGAAGTCATCTTCTTTCCAACAGGCTATTCAAGCACAGTTTGATTGCCTTACAAAGAAAGTCATTAAAAGAGCAGCAATGAAGTATAACCGTGATATTTCAAGACGCTTGAAACATGAAGTTCCGTTTTCTGAAATTTCAGATTTGGAATTGAACAAAGCAGGCGTTTATGACAAGTATTCCAGCGATTATACAGCGTTCAATGTTCTTGGCATGGAAGTACAAGTATCTGACGACCAGTTAAGCAAAGCACTCAAATGTTTGCCAGAGAGAAAACGCAATATCATTTTGTTGTCATACTTTATGGATATGTCTGACGCAGAAATCGGAGAGCTTATGAACGTGGTACGCACTACTGTTTACCGTCACAGGACAAGCACTCTGGAAGAATTACGAAAAATGATGGAGGAGGAATAAGCATGGACAAAGACCAAAAACATATACCGTTTGCTGTGATTGTGGCGGCTACGAATGGTGATGAAACTGCAATACAGGAAATCTTGGATTTCTATGACGGGTACATATCAAAGTTGAGCTTACGCAAATTGTATGACGAATACGGTAACGTCTACATGGTAGTGGATTCTGAATTAAAAGGCAGAATACAGGCAGCAGTCATGGATATGATTGCAAACTTTGAGATAGTCGTAATCTAATCATTCAGACGGGCGGAGCATTTTCCCCTTTCCTCTGCTCCGCTTGTCAATCTATGAAAGTCCATTATCTAGGTAGTGGATTTTCATAGACTGGCAAATACAGTCGGTAGTTCTTTGACAACTGAATAAAGCAGTCAGATACGTTTGATATGCAGCGAGCCAGCGGAAATTGTACGCCATGACCTAAAAAAGCGAGCGATTCATGCAATGATCCGAGAGCGACTTGTGGAATGGTCGTTCTGCCATGACCTGTATATCTGAATAATGATACACTCGCATGGTGCGGTTCTGCTCATAGGAATGAGAATGGTGAAAGTCCAGTGGAGCTTCCAAAGCCATCTGACTGCTTCGGAAACACACAGTAAAGGAGGTGCATAAGGCAAAAATTTTGCAGTCTGTATGTCAGATATAAGCTGCTGATAATCTATCTCTGATATGGTATACTTTTAACTATGATTAGGAAGAAATGCTGTATTAAAAGGGGTAGAAAGTGATATGAAGATATTGTATGTTACAGATTTACACGGAGATAAAAAGAAGTACAGAAAGATTCTGGACGTAGCCATTGAAAAGGAAATCAAAGTCATTGTAAATGGCGGGGATATGTTACCAAAACAATGTGACCGCCACAGTGAGCAATCGTTTTTTATCAATGGATTCCTTGATGAATATTTTGAGGAACTGAAAAAGCAGGACATCACATACCTTGCCATGCTTGGAAATGATGATTTACTGGCAGCAGATGAAATGTTTGACAATCTTTGCGACAGATTTGAAAATGTCTGCAATATAGCTGGTAGGAAATTTTCTGTCAATGGATATGAATTTATCGGCATGAACTATATTTTAGACCATCCGTTCGGTTGTAAAGACAGGGTTGTTACAGAAACACATTATATTCCGCAGCGTCAGTTAAGTCCTGTAGCCGGAATCTCTAATGCTGTTGATTATGACAGGATTTACAACTGGCTGGAATATTCCAGAACAGAATTACCGCATATGTGTGATGTGCTGAAGAAACTTCCATTGCCGGACGATAGACAAAAAGCGGTTTACGTTATGCACATGCCGCCTGCGGGATTGAGATTAGGACAGTTGCGCTATCAAGATTTGGATATATGCTCTGTTGATATTTACGAATTTCTGAAAGAAAAACAGCCACTTCTTTCTCTGCACGGACATATACATGAAAGTCCTGACACAGAGAAAGGAAAGTGGATAAACCAGATTCATCAGACAACCTGTATTCAGACTGGACAGACGGAACTTAATGACAAATACATGGTTTATGCGGAGATTGATTTGCAGGAAAAGAAGTATGAACGCAAAGTAATCAGTGTAGATTAGCAGAAAGACACCAGAAATGGTGTTTTTTTGTTGGAAGAAATGAGGTGGGATTATAGGAAAAACAGTACAGTCCAATACAATAAAAATAGGAAATACGACCTTTTATGTAACGTCAGTGTTCTCCGGTACAGTGGATTTGCAGCATTTGATTAAAAGGCTGATTCAAAAGGAAATCGAGCAGGAAAACAATGGATATTAAATTGAGAACAGTGTAATAAGCGGCTGAAAATAATTAAGTAGCGTGGTATAATATTAACAGGATATAAGTTGTTTGTTTGCTGTTGGAAAGGAGTAAAAATGACGAAACAGCAAGCAAGATTAAGAGTTAGATTATATGCACGTTTATCCAAAGATGATGGTGACGCTGATAAAGAAAGCAACAGTATCACAAACCAGTTGCAAATGCTCCGATATTATTCAAAGGAAAAAGGATTTGAAATCATTGACGAGTATGTAGATGATGGCTATTCCGGCACAACATTCAACAGACCGGATTTAAACCGCATGATTGAGGACGCTATGGAAGATACACAGCCTAGTGGAATCATGGTAAAGGATATGTCAAGGTTCGGTCGCAACAATGCCATGTTCATGTATTACGTGGAAGAAATCTTCCCGAACAATGACATTCTCTTTATCGCACTGAATGATGATGTTGACACAAGATATGAGGATAACGAGATGATGCCATTCAAATCTATTATGAATGAGTATTATGCACGTGATACCTCAAAGAAAATCCGAAGCGTCAAGAAAACAACTGCTTTAAGTGGCGGGTTCTGCGGTTCATTCGCTCCGTATGGTTATAGGGTTGACCCGAACAATAAGCGTAAACTACTGATAGACCCGGAAACAGCGCCTATCGTCAAGCGTATTTTTGAAATGTCGAAACAGGGAAACAGTGTTCATCAGATAGCAAGAACATTGTGTGAAGAAAAGATTTTGATTCCGAGAGCCTACAGAGCAATGAAGAATGGCACGCTGGAAACAAGCACAGGGTTCCGATTCCCTACCGACTGGGTTGGAAAAAATGTTAAGATGATTTTGGAAAATCAAGTGTATCTCGGTCATATGGTATCGCACAAGACACAGACAAAATCATTCAAGAACAGAAAACTGGTAGCGGTTCCTAAGGAAGATTGGATTGTTGTAAAAAACACCCATGAAGCTATCATTGATGAAGAAACCTTTGAACTGGTACAGAAATTCATCAGTGTAAAGAAAAGACCAAATAAGACTGGACGACCAAATATGTTTGTGGGGCTTGTAAAATGCCCGGACTGTGGACGCAATATGGCGTTCTCCAATCCAAACGGGAGAGAGCCGAGATTTCGTTGCAGGACATATGCCAGAAACAGCAACCTCTGCACAACTCATGCAATTTCCTATGACGCATTAGTGAAGATTGTCATGGACGACATTCAAAAGCATATCAAGAATATGGAAACATTAGGCGACCAGTTCATTGAAGAAATGAGGGTGTTGAGTGAATCCGGCGGCGGTAAGAAAATCAAGCAGTTTAAACAGGAATTGGAACTGGCAGAAAAGCGTATTGCTGAAATTGACAGTATCATAATGAAGCTGTTTGAGCAGAATGTAGCAGGAAAGATTTCTGATGGACGTTTTGAGAAAATGTCTGTAACTTATGAAAATGAGCAGAGAGAACTTGAAGAAAGGCGTAAGGCATTAAAAGAGAAAATCGAAGCCGAGGACTACAAGACGAAAAATACAAACAAATTTTTAGAAACCATACGCAAGTATGAAAATGTAACAGAGTTAAACCGTTCTATGCTGGTTGAACTGATTGACAGTATATATGTGTATCAAGCAGAGGGAACCGGCAAAGAACGTACTCAAAAAGTGGAAATCAATTATAGATTTCTTTGTGAGTCCCAATGTGGTATTGCATGATGGTAATGGTCGCATGTCAAGACTTATGACCGCATTGCTTCTTTATAAGAGCGGATTTGAGGTGGGAAAATATATCAGTATAGAAACTAAAATTGCTAAAACAAAATTAAATTATTATGAAGCATTGCAGGATATCGATGAGGGATGGCATGAAGGAGACAATGATGTCACACCCTTTATCAAATATCTTCTAGGCGTCATTTTAGCTTGCTATAGAGATTTCGAAAATCGTTTAGAATTGGTCGAAGAAAAGAAACCGGCTCTGGAAATGGTGCGAAATGCCGTAAAGGAACAAATAGGCAAATTTACAAAAGCTCAGATCGTTGAGTACTTACCTGCACTTCGGCGTGCTGCAGTTGAAAAGGCCCTGAAGATATTGGTGGATGAGGGTGAAATCACCCGTCATGGCGGTGGTAGATCTACGTTTTATACTAGAAATGATTAGGGGGAAATACGCCAAAGACATGGGAGGTATTCAAGGAAATAAAAACACTCTACTGAAAATAGGATATGATAATAAATAAAGCATAGTTCCATATGCATGTTTCTCTCCGTTTACCTCAAAAAGAGAACTTGGAAAGATAAAAATGTGATATAATGACGATACTATAAAAAGGAGCTGATGATCCTATGAAAATGCTGCCGATTGGAATAGAAAACTTCAAAGAATTGATTGATAATAAGTATTATTATGTAGATAAAACGGCGCTGATTAAAGATGTTTCTAGCGAAAAGGTTGCTTTGTACACCAGACCAAGAAGATTTGGGAAAACGCTAAATATGAGCAGGCGCTGCCCGCCCATGGCGTGTTATACTATTTCTTTTCCAACAAGGAAAAAGAAAACAGCTATTTGTTTAATGGATTAGAAATCTCAAAGGATAAAGAAGCATGTAAACATCAGAATCAGTATCCTGTTTTGTTTTTGACATTGAAGGATATGAAAAGGAATCATTTTGAAGCGCAAATAGATAAATTTAAATCTATCATCTCTATGCTGGTTGATCAATACGCTGAGCTGTTGGATAGCCCTAAATTACGAGAGTCAGAAAGAAAACTATTGTCACAGTATTTGAATGAAGCTGCCCCAGTAAATAAACTTATGGATGCCTTATTCAATTTAAGTGTTTTTCTGGAAAAACATTATGAACAAAAGACGATCATTTTAATTGATGAATAGGCACTGCCCGCCCAAGGCGCGATGTTCCACTGCAAAGCGCCTATCTTAATGGCTACTATGATGAAATGATAGAGTTTCTTAGAAATGTATTCAGTACAGCTTTGAAAACGAATGACGCGTTAGGGAAAGGCGTATTGACAGGCTGTTTAAGAATCGCCAAAGAGAGCGTATTTACAGGCTTGAATAATTTTAATGTATATTCTATACTTCAAAGAAAATCAAGCAGTTGTTTTGGCTTTACATCAGAAGAAACAAAAGAACTATTAGAATCCTATGATATGATTTCTTGCGAAGCAACTGTGAAAGAGTGGTAGGCGCTGCCCGCCCAAGGCGTGATGGTTATTTGTTCAATCAAACGGAGGTATATAATCCCTGGAGCGTTTTGAAGTATGTAAAAAAAGGTATGGAGGAATCGCCAGTACCTGAATCATTCTGGGCAAACACCAGTGGTAATGAGATCATTTATCGCTACATTCAACAGGGAACTGCACAGATGAAAGTCGAGTTTGATGAATTGATGAAAGGAAATGCAATTGAAAAGAATATTAAATCAGAATTAACGTATCGAGAAATGGATGATATTGATAATATTTACAGTTTTCTGTTATTTACTGGATATTTAAAAATTGAAAAATCATCAGACTTATACCGATATTACTTAAAGATTCCAAATAAAGAAATCGAAATGATTTATGTTCAGATATTCTCACAGTGGTTTGATGCAGTCATAAAGAAAAACAGTACTTCCTTTTATACAGCATTATACAAAGGAGATGAAGAAGAAGCAAGAAAAGTATTGAATGCAATTTTATTTCAATCCATCAGTTATTTTGATGCGAAGGAAGATTTCTATCATGGATTTCTGACAGGTATGCTTCAGGAATTTCATGTCATTTCAAATCGTGAATCTGGAATGGGAAGGTTTGATTTGGCTGTGATACCGGATGATTTTTCGAAAAGAGGACTGATCATCGAGTGCAAACATGCTGCATCCCTGAGAAGTTTAAAAGCGGAGAGTGAAGCAGCCGCAGAACAAATCAGAGAAAAACAATATATCGAGGGATATCTTGCAGATGGATATACTGATTTTATTGGATATGGAATTGCATTTTATAAGAAATCCTGTTATATAACAAAGCTTAATAAAAACAGATAAAAGAAAAGAATTGATGCTGTTTGTGATACTGGAATCATTTGGGACAACAAACAGTCGTGAAATCGAAAAACACGCAAAATCCTATTTGATCAAACAGAGAAAGCGTGTTTTTCGTATAGCATTCAAAAATTGATATTACTGGAGAAGCGTTAGCTTTAGGATACCATCTTATTTGTCACAACCTATTAACGAAAAATTTCGATTATAGTCGATAAAGTGATTAAAAACATAATTTATTTCGAGTATAATCGAAATGAAGGGGTGAAGTTTATGCTATATCGTGAGAATTACATTCTAAAATTGCTTGCTTTAAAGATATGGATGTAATTAAAGTGATTACAGGATTGCGAAGATCTGGAAAATTGACAATCATGAGGCAGGTTCAGGAATATTATAAAACGCTTAATACCACTAGAAAAAGCAGAGGATTTTAAGTCCTCTGCTTTTCCACGCAGTTTGTTTCAGAGTAAAAAATATATCAGCATTCACCGGTAAGAAGTTTAATGAACGCATCGTAGGACTTTACTTTGATCAATTCCTGTATGATGGTCATATCTTGGAGCTTTTCCAATAAATTACTATAAAGCTCTTTAAAAAATCTTCTCTGATTGTGATTTATACCAATCATAATTATAATATTGACCTCAAAATAGCCCCATTTCATTGGCGTTTTATTGACGATTACATAAGAGCAGTTTCTGCTTGTCGAACAAAGTATAGAATGTGGTATTGCAACTTTGTTGTCAAAGCTTGTTGAGGTTATTTCTTCACGCTCCAAGACAGACTGTGTGAAGGATGCAGGTGCAATTCCTGCATCAATAAGTTTTTGTGAGATATATCTTATCATGGCATTTGCATCAAGCTCGTAATGCTCCAGTTCAAACATATCCTTAGAGAAAAAGGAATGGAATTGATGCTTCATCGTATTTGTATGTTGCTGGTCAATAAGTTTATTAAGGAAATCATATACTTTATTCAAATCTTTTCTATCGAAAAGAGGGCTGATATATACCATTGGAACAGCATATGATCTGTTTTGTTCTCCGGACGCATCTATGATAAAATCTATACCTTCTGTATCTATCGAATGAATACTTTGCATAATGGAAACTATGTCAATTTTATTCTGAAATTCTTTTTGGAATTGATAAAGGTAATTTGAAACCGGATAATAGTATTCATTCATTATAAGCAGGGCTTTATACGTATGGCTTTCTTCCGCTTTTTTTTCGATAACTGCTCCAATATGTAAAGATATGAAGGTGATTTCATCTTTATTCAGCTTACAGTGATATCTATTTCGAATTTCATTCGCTATATAAACGGCAATATCATAGATGAGCGGATTCTGAATAAAAATCTGATCACTGAAAGGATTGGTATTAAAGGTATTGTTGTTCCATCGAAACAATACGTTTTTCAAATGGAGGGAGAAAAAGTTAATAAAATCAGAATCGTTTAGATCAATATAATAAATATAATTGATATTCTCTACCAACTGTTTTGTAAACTCTATGTATTCCAGACTTATGAAATCCTGTGTATACTTTCTAGTTTGATTATTGTGATCCAATCTAGTAGTTTTACTCATAAGTAAAAATATCAGCTGATTTTTCTCCTCTGTATTAAACATAATATTATAGTTTGTTTCTATTTCCTGAATGATATTTGCTGCACAAATGCTTTCCGGTTCCTTTTCCTTTGCCGAAGGAGAACTTTGTAATTGCAAAGAATACTTATTTTGTAATCTTGATAAAGTTATAATGACATGCGTTAAAATATTTTTTATCGCATAATCACTGGCATAAAGCTTTTGCTGACGGGTTTGATAAATAATCAGATCCTTAAGCGTATCGAAGGGAATATGTATATCTTCACATATGGCATGGAGCGTATTTTGCACAGTTGCAGAATCTTGTTGAGAAAGCAGATAGCGTATAAAAGAACGCTTGCTCTCTTCACTACCTTGGATGGTGGCTTTCCCGTTACCACGCAGAAGAGTGAGATGGAAATCTTTTATAATACCGCGAATTTGTATCAGGTCTTTCTCAATGGTGGAATAGCTGATATAAATGTCATCTGCTATATCATAAAGATCTGCTTCCTCTGATGAAGTGATGATCCTTTCTGCTATATATAAAAGACGTTCATTTTGTGACGAGAAATCATAAACGAGGGAACTTTCAATCTTCCTTTTATTACATGGACTATCTAATACTGTTATCCAGTAGCCATTGCTAGAAGATTGAATGATAAGTTTTTCCTCATTTATTTCACGGATATAATTTCGAATCGTACGATTTGAAACGTTGAGGCGTGAAGAAAGCTCTTTTCCTGTAACAGGATGATTTGCACTTGATAATAAAGCAAGCAGTTTCTTTTTCTTATCCATAACGATCTCCTTATTCTCCCAATATACCCTCTATGTATATATTATAAATATATTTACCAAAAGGTACCAAATAATTCTTTTCCTATACCTAGGAAATTTATGGAAAGACAGATGTTCGAGCTTATGTGATAATGAAAATGCAAAGAGTGAAAGGAGATGAATTACATGAAGATTTTACTGATTTGCGGAAATGGTGTATCAAGTGGAATGATTGCACAGAAGATTAGAAAGGCAGGAATAGCGAGGGGCTATGATGCTGTTTCTGATGCATACAGTTATTCTCAGCTGTCAGAGGTTGTCGATGAATTTGATGTGGTACTCGTTGCACCGCAAATGAAATTCAATGAGGACATGATACGGGATATTTGTGCTGTGCATCATAAACCATATGCAGTACTGGATAATTTCGTTTATTCAACATTGGACGGAGAAAAAGGATTTGACACTGTGCTGTCATTGTTAAATGAGTGAGGGAAAAGGAGAAAATATGAAAAACATTTATGTGAGGATAACTGCCTGGCTGGCAGGTCCATTTAGTTCAAAGATATCAAAGTTTACACAAAATGCCTATGTAATGGCAATACAAAACGGCTTTCAGACAGTATTGCCAATGATCCTGGTAGGATCCATTGCTAGTCTGATCAATACTCTGCGTAATTTTTGGGAATGGGTACCGGATTTGTCTTTAGTAAATCAGTATTCCTTTGGATTGATTGGCATTTTTCTGGCCTTTATACTTCCGTATAATATCATGGAAAATAAGAAACAGAATCGTGCGAAACTCATATCCGGATTTACCGGTGTTTCTGTATTACTGGCGTTGTGTAATCCGGTATTCAAGGAAGGTAATATTTCATTAAATGCAGGTTATATCGGAACTGGAGGGATGACGGTAGGACTGCTGGTCGGCTTATTGATTGGTGCAATCTTCGCTGTTTATTTCAAGCATGGTCTTTTTTCAAAGGATACGAGTCTGCCTTCTATTGTTGTGAACTGGTTTGAATCTATCGTGCCTGTGTTTCTTGTTATCGGCATCGCTATCCTGATTGCTGGCAATGGTGTTAACCTGTTCGATCTGATGGAAGAAGTAGTGTCTCCAATAGCAGCTATTGGAAATACATACTTAGGCTTTGTATTATTGTATTTTATTATGGCATTATGCTACAGTCTCGGACTGAGCGCATGGGCTGTGTATCCGATTTTCCTTGCATTGGCGTTAAATAATATTGCTGCCAATATAGATTTGGTCGCAGCGGGTAAGGATGCAGTTTTCATCACTACAGTTGAGGTGGTATTCTGCGGTTGGTGCTGCATGGGTGGTATGGGCTGTACAATGCCATTAAATATTCAAATGCTTCGTTCAAAATCAAAAAAAATAAATGCGATTGGGAAGGCAGCTATATTTCCATCCCTGTTCAATATCAATGAGCCTGTTATGTACGGCTTGCCTGTCGTATGGAATCCGATTATGATGATTCCCTACCTTCTGGTCTCCTTTATAGTACCTTCGCTCGTCTATCTGGTTCTTACAGTGGGTTTTGTGGATATTCCTGCTAGAGCATTTCAAATGAACTTCCTTCCACAGCCTGTAGCAACCTTCCTTACAAATTATGACTTCAGAGGGGTGATTTTCTGGATTCTGTTATTTATATTGATTTATCTGATTTATCTTCCGTTTTTTAAAGTATATGAGAATCAGGAAATGAAAAAAGAAGCAGCGGAAGAAGGAAAGGAAACGGTATAGACAGTATGAAACAGACAAAAGAAGAATGCGTGATCACAGCTGCAATGAATATTATCCTGCATGCCGGAAATGCCAGAAATATTTTACGGGATGCAGGAAAATGTATCGCAGAGGGGAAAAACTTGGATGCAATCGCACAACAGCTGGAGGAAGCTAGGGGTAGCATTCTACTTGCACACAAGGCGCAGACGGATATACTGCATGAAGAAGCTGAAGGTAAACATATTGAGGTAACCGTTTTGTTCTCTCATGCACAGGATACGCTTATGACAACACAAAGTGAATTATTCTTTGTGGAAACATTATATGAACTGGAAATGAATAGGAGGAAACAAACGTTATGAAGTCAACTTTTTTATGGGGTGTTGCCACTGCAGCGAACCAATGCGAGGGTGCCTGGCAGGAGGGAGGAAAAGGTATTTCCACTGCAGATATTCTATACGATGGAACTGCCGGAGAATACCCGGAGAATTTAAAGATTTATCCGGAACGTTATTATACTTATCATACAGGAAATGATTTTTATCACCGTTATAAAGAAGATATCGCTTTAATGAAGGAAATGGGAATTAAGTGTTTCCGCATGTCAATTGCATGGACAAGAATTTATCCGAAGGGAATTGAAGATAAACCAAATGAGGAAGGACTGGCCTTTTATGATCGCGTTTTTGATGAGCTGAAAAAGCAGGGAATCCAACCGCTTGTAACAATATCACATTATGAAATGCCATTGTATCTGGTACAGGCATATGGCGGATGGAAACATAGATGCGTTATTGACCATTATGTAAAATATGCGAAAACAGTACTTGACCGCTTTCATGAAAAAGTTAAATACTGGATTACCTTTAATGAAATGAATTTTATCAGTACGATACCGTTTTGTGCGGGAGGTCTGTTGATCAGAGGTAAGGATAATAAGGAACAGGATATGTTTCAGGGAGCACATCATCAGCTACTTGCACATGCACTTGTGACAGCCTACAGTCATGGATCATATCCGGATTTAAAGATTGGGTGCATGGTTTGCGGTACACTTGCCTACGCACAGACACCAAATCCACAGGATGCTATGGAACAGCTGGAATGTGACAGGGAAACTTACTATTATACAGATGTGTTTGTAAGAGGAAGATATCCGAATTATGCGGACAGCTTTCTGAAAAAAAAGCAGGTTGTTTTACATAAACAGGAAGGTGACGATGAAATCTTAGCAGAGGGAAAGGTGGATTTCCTTGCATTCAGCTATTATTTCACTAGAATTGCCCCGATAAATCCGAATAACGATCCAGATTTAACAGATAATGAACGTATGCTTGGAAAGCTCGAAAATCCATATTTACAACGAACACAATGGGGTTGGGTAATCGATCCTGTAGGCTTCCGTCTTGCCTTGAATAAATTTTATGACCGTTACCAGGTACCGCTGTTTGTAACTGAAAATGGTCTTGGCGCAAGAGATGTATTGTGTGAGGACAAAAGGATTCATGATGACTACCGTATTGATTATCTCAGACAGCATATTCGGGAATTGAAAAAAGCAGTTGAAATAGATGGTGTTGATGTTATGGGCTATACCTCATGGAGTGGCATTGATCTGGTTTCCGCAACAAGTGCACAAATCACGAAGCGCTACGGACACGTTTACGTAGATTATGATGATCAGGGAAACGGTACGGGAAATCGATTTAAAAAAGATAGCTTTGCGTGGTATAAGAGAGTTATTGAAACAAACGGTGAGCAATTATAATAGAGGAGTCTGTAAAAGGAGTTCGTTACAGGCTCCTTTTATGCAGGTCTTATAATCAGGCGAATTTAACATTTACAAACGACCGGTATGCTTAATTTTCTGTAAACACGTTTACTTTTATATAAGTTTTATGTTGAAAGTATTTACATTTATTGAAAAATATTCGAAAAGAAGGTATGATAATAAATGTAAAAAGGAGAGAAACTGTATGAAAAAGCTAAAAAAACTAATGTTATCACTCTTCATGGGTATCAGTATTCTCAGCCTGAGTGCCTGCGGGGGCGGGGAAGAAAGCAGCAGTGAGCTCAAGGTTGCACTTGGCGGACAGATTACCAGTCTGGATCCGGCGCTTGCGGATGACACATATTCCATGATTGTAATTCAGAACATGTATCGTACCTTGTTCAAGCTGGACGAAGAAGGGAAGCTGGTAAAGGATCTTTGTGAAGACTATAAAGTCAGTGAGGATGGAAAGACCTACACATTTACTATTAAGGATGCAAAATGGAGTGATGGGGAAGCAGTAAAGGCAGATGATTTTGTTTACGGTATCAAGCGAGGACTTTCTTACGGTCCTGAGAATTCTTATAATGCACAGGATGGAAGAAAATACATTGTCGGAGCGCAAAAGGCTTATGAAAAGAATATGAAAATTAAGGATATGAAAGATGTTGGCGTAAAAAAGGTGGATGACAAAACCTTTACCATTGAATTGATTCAGCCTGTTCAATATTTTGACAAGCTGATGACACAGGGAATCTATACGCCGCTTCGTTCCGATATCGCAAAGGAAAAGGATTCTGAATGGTCTTTATCCGCAGATGTACCGGTAAACGGACCGTTCAAAGCGGAAAGTGTGAATCCTGCAGATGCCGTTGATCTGGTAAAGAATACAGAATATTATGAGGCAGACAAAACAACGCTGGAAAAGCTGCACTTCAAAATTATGGAAGACAGTGTTTCTCAATACCAGGGCTATGATGCAGGAGAGATTGATTTCGCTACCTATGTTGCAAATGAAGGATATACCAATTATAAAGGTAAGGATGATCTGTATCGGGTAGATCCATATGTATCCAATTACTTTATTGACATCAACTCCTTATCTACAGAAAATAAAGCACTGCAGGACGTCAATGTTCGTAAGGCAATGGCAATGGCAGTTGATCGTGACGGTATCGTAAAGGTACTGGATACAGGAGATTATGTAACGCCACTGTTTGGTCTGGTTCCACATGGAATTCAGGGAGAAAAGGAAGATTTCCGTAAAGAAGCGGATGATGCAGGTGATTTAATTAAATATGATCTGAAGGGTGCACAGGCACTGATGAAGAAAGCTGGATACTCTGACAGCAAAAAGCTGACAATCAAATACAAGACGACCGGTCAGCAGGTAAATATGGATATTGCTCAAATACTGCAGGAACAGTTCAAGAAAATTTATATTGATTTGAAAATTGAACAGGTGGAACAGGGTGTCTTCTATCAGCAGGTAGACGGCGGTCAGTTTGAAACAAGCCGTTATGGTCTGAGTGCCACCACACTGGATCCTGCCGCAGCATATCTTGGTATGTGGCAGAAGGAATCTCAAGCGGTCCTGATTTTCGATGATGCAGAATACGAGGATCTGATGGCGAAGGCTGCACTGGAAACGGATGCTGCGAAGCGTATGCAGCTGCTGCATGATGCAGAGAATCGAATGATTGTTGAACAGGCTTATTTCATTCCACTGGTAACAAATACACAGGTGATGCTGAAAAAGCCGAGTGTGAAGGGGCTGGAACGTACACCGGCAGCAATGTTCTACTTTGAACATGTAACAATCGAATAGCACAAGAAAGAAACAGAGAGCCCATCTCTGTTTCTTATTCCATGTGAAAGTCTTAATACAACTGCATAAAAAGCAAGCTGTAAACGGATATGTAAATACTGATGTTAGTATTTTTAAGGTAATATCAATGAGAATAGTGGAGGCTACGATATGAAAGAGGAAAGAAAAAAGCAGCTGGAAGAGCTGTATGCGGCAAAGGTGCAGGCCAAAGCTGAGGAAATCAGCAAATGGATATACGAACATCCCGAAGATGGTGATCAGGAATTTTTGTCAAGTGCCTATATTTGTGAACAGCTGAAGGAGACAGGCTTTTCTGTACAGCTCCCGTACGGTTCTTTGAAGACAGCATTTCGATGCGAGCTGAAGGGCAGTAAGCCGGGAGCAACCTATGCATTTTTGGCAGAATATGATGCCTTGCCAGGGTATGGTGAGCAGCACGATGAGCTTGCACATGCCTGTGGACACAACTGGATCGGAGCGGTATGTGCGGGTGTGGGGCTCATGTTTGCACAGATGCAGGAGGAACTGGAGGGTACCATTGTTATTATGGGAACCCCTGCAGAGGAAACAACCGGTGGAAAATGTGTGCTTGTTGAGGAAGGTGCATTTGATGATGTGGATTTTGCTTTTCAGCTGCATCTGGGTGCAGAAAATAATGCACATGTCGTTACACTTGCCATGGACTCTCTAGAATTCACTTTCCATGGAAAAGCAGCTCATGCAGCTGCCTATCCGCATCTGGGAGTCAATGCCTTGGATGCGGTCAATCTGATGTTTACGGGAATCAGCTATCTGCGCCAGCAGCTGCGCTGTGACACACGGGTGCACGGTATTATCACCAAGGGTGGAGAAGCATGCAATATCATTCCGGATTTGTGTGCGTGCAAATTTTACATCCGCGCAGCCGATAAGGCATATATGGAGGAAATCAGTGCGAAAATCGTCAATATCGCAAAGGGAGCTTCTTTCATGACGGGAACGCAGATGGAATATCGTAATTTTGAAAATACCTATTATGATCTGGTCAACTTGGAAAGCTTTCAGCAGCTGTATGTGGAAAATGCAAAGCTTTGCGGCTCCGGTGACTTTGTGGACAGTGATGCGGATGCCAGCGGCTCCAGTGATGTAGGAAATGTATCGCATGTCTGCCCGATGATGTACAGTGAGCTGGCATTGAAAGGACCAACACCCGCTTATGCGCATGATGTTAATTTTCTCGAATATCTGAAGCTGCCTTGTGCGGATGACAAGCTGAGAAAGGGAATCATCAGTCTGTGTTTAACCGTGTTCGATTTGTATGATGAAAAACAGCGTGAAGATATTATGAATGAATTTGATACTAGAAAAGAGTAAGCAGATATCGATATATCCTGAGAAGGCAGGAGCATATAGACACAAATAGAATTGCTGAACAATGAATGAAAACTGTCGGAAAAAATACCGGCAGTTTTTCCTTTAAGTATTTTAATATGATTCAGGTAAAAAAAGGTATTGCATAATGTAATAAATTCCAGTTGTAAAAAGGAAAAAGACGAAATTTATATATTTTTAAATTCACTATAATAAAAGTAGATAAAGGAGAAGGAATATGGAGCTGAGAAAGATATTGCATGAAGATGATATTCTGATTCCCATGCAGGCAGATTCAAAAGAGGAAGCAATACGGCAGCTTGCTGAAATGCTGAAGGCACATGAAGTCGTAATGGATATGGATGCGTTTATGAGTGATGTCTTTTTACGGGAAGCGGAAGGAGTTACAGGAATTGGAGACTATATTGCAATACCGCATGGAAAATCGAAGGGAGTGAAAGAAAACAGAATTGCGGTTGGCATATTGCAGGAGCCCATTTACTGGGAGAGTATTGATGAGCTTCCGGTAAAAGTGGTTATCCTCTTTGCAGTCTGCGCCCGAAAGCACGATGCTGATCAGAGTCATTTATCGATGATGGCGGCTGTTGCTAAATCACTGGCTTATGATGATGTGAAGCAGCGACTGTATGAGGCGGAAAGCAGACAGGATGTCATGGAGGCTATTTTATCAAGACAGTGAAAGAAAGGTGAGCGTATGAAAATTGTAGGTATAACAGCATGTACAGCAGGAATTGCACACACGTATCTGGTAAGAGAGAAGCTTGTAAATGCAGCAAGGGAGCTGGGACATGAAATAAAGATTGAAACACAGGGCAGCATTGGCGTTGAGGATATTCTGGACGATCAGGATATTGCACAAGCAGATGTGGTCATTATTTCAGCAGATATTGAAATATCCGGAAGGGAACGCTTTAAAGGGAAAAAAATTCTGGATATGCCAATGAAAATGGTAATGAAGGCACCAAAAAAATTATTGATGCAGATAGAAGAAAAATTGAAAGAAAGCTGAGGTGGAGATAGTGAAAAAATTGCAACTGAAAAAACATGTTCTTACGGGTATTGCCTATATGATACCGGTGGTTGTAGCAGGCGGTATCTGTCTGGGGATTTCCAGGATTTTTGGAGGGGTGGATATTCAGGAAGGAACGATTGCGGCAGCGTTGGAGCAGATTGGAAATGCGGCGATTGGATTCACGGTTCCTGTTATCGCAGCGGGAATCGCGTATTCGATAGCAAATCGCCCGGGTATTGCTCCGGGTCTTGCGGCGGGTACCCTTGCAAATGTTGTTGGTGCAGGATTTCTTGGAGGTCTTGCAGGTGGCTTTATCGCTGGTTACTTTGCATGGCTTGCAAAAACCTATATTAAGCCGCCGAAGCTGATTGAAGGCCTGATGCCAGTGCTTGTTATCCCGGTATTGTCAACGCTTGCTGTTGGCTTGGTATTTATGTATCTGATTGGTACACCTTTGGCAATGATACAGCAGGGTATGACTGACTGGCTTCTCTCCCTGCAGGGGGAATCAGGCTTTTTGATGGGTGCTATTATTGGCGGTATGCGCTTTGATATGGGTGGTCCGTTTGCGCAGGCAGCAGGCGCTTTCTGTGATGCAATGCTTACACAGGGGGTCTATGCACCGAAGGCAGCAAGCATGGTCAGTGGAATGACACCGCCTGTTGGTGTTGCCATCGCAGTATTCTTAGCAAGAAAACGGTTTACAAAGGCAGAGCATGAAGCCGCAAAAACAGCACTTCCGCTAGGCTTATGCTTTATTACAGAAGGTGTCTTTCCATTCCTTGCAAGTGATCCGCTGCGTATTGTAGCGGCATGTACTGCGGGGAGTGCAATTTCCGGTGGTTTGGCAGTAATTTTTGGATGTCTGTGTCCGATTCCGGCAGGTGGTGTTTTCGCGATACCGTTTATCACAGAGCCATTCCTGTTTGTGGTCGCTTTCCTTGCTGGTGTAGCTGTAACTGCAGGGGTACTGCTTCTGTTAAAGCCGAATCGTAGCGCAGTTGCCGAGGATACCGAGGAAGACTATGATTTCACCATTGAATTCAATACAAAATAAGAAGGAGAATAGAAAATGCTTGTACCAATGAGGAATTTGCTGGATAAGGCGACGATAGAGGGCTATGGTGTGGTGGCACCAAATGTTATCAACGAATGCACCGCCCGCGTATGTATAGAGGCGGCAGAGGAACTGCATGCACCGCTGATCTTGGATGTAGGCTATGTATTTCACCCGGATTTGGTTTTTCTGGGGCGTATGCTGGAAGAAATAGCTGTTCGATCATCCGTCCCTATTGCCGTTAATCTGGATCATGGTGCAACCTATGAACAGGTCATGTGGGCATTGCGTGCCGGATTTACATCTGTTATGATAGATCGCAGTACTGCATCCTTTGAGGTGAATGTACGTGATACTGCTGAAATCGTAAAAGCTGCACACGCTGTACAGGTCAGTGTGGAGGCAGAACTGGGGCATGTCGGAGACGGCTGTTCCTATGGACGTGAGGCTTGTCTGTATACAGATCCAATACAGGCCGTTGAATTTGTAAAGCAGACAAGTGTGGATTGCCTGGCGATTTCTGTAGGAACTGCACATGGTGTCTATGCGGGAAAGCCGCAGCTTGATTTTAAACGTATCCGTGAAATTCGACAGGCTGTTGATATACCGCTGGTCCTGCATGGCGGCAGTGGAAGCGGTGATGCAAACCTGCAGAAAGCAATACAATGCGGTATTTCCAAAATCAATATTGGCACCGATAATTTTGCAGCTGCTATCAAAGCGGGTGGGCAGGCAGGTGAACCTCATATGGTCTACCATCGGATGCAGCAAGGGTTTAAGGATATGGTTAAGCATTATATGCATATTTTTCATCAGGAGGGGAAAGCATAGAAAGGGGACAGTCTGTCCCCTTTTATAAAAGGAGGTATACCTATGCTGAGCAGAAGGCAGAAAGATATCCTGCAGCAGCTGGAGCGCGCAGATGATTTTATCAGTATACGCACCCTGTGTGAAACCTGTTCCCTGTCTGAAAAGACGATGCTTTCAGAACTAACAGTAATTGAAGCCATCCTTCAGGAACAGGAAATCGGTGTGTTAATTCGCAAACGAGGTAGCGGAGTGTCTCTGCAGCTGCAAAAGAATAAACACAGGCAATACGAAATGCTGCTGCATACCCGGCAGGATCAGGAGGAGGCATTCATTGTAAGGAGTCTGTTCTTTCATAATGCAGACCACGTATGGAGTGAAAAGCGTTTTTGTGAGGTTCTGCATGCGGGACGCCATGTTGTTCACGGCTACCTGCGTGAGCTTTCTGAGTTCTGCTGCAATTATAACATAGTGATCCGCAATCGACAGAAATATGGCATTTTAGTAAAGGGAGATGAGTTTCATATCCGTGATTGTATCATTGCCCTGTTCATGGAACGAAGCGATTACCCGTTTGTAAAGGGGAAGGTTGGACAGATTCTGGATGAGCAGCAAAGCAAGCAGTTTCAAGAGCTGTTTCAGGGATTTTTGTATCATCCGCTTGAAACCTGTGTGTTGGAGCTGGAAAAGGACTGTCATGTATATCTGGATCATATCAGTCGTTTAAATGTCTTCCTGCATCTTTGCATGTGTATTCTGCGTGTCCAGCAGAAGGCTTTTGTGGACATGCGGCAGGAGCAGATGGATATGCTGCATAAAAAGCAGCGCAGCAATCGACTTTTAAAGGTCTTTGAAACACTGGAAGCAATCTATCATATTCTTTTGCCGGAGCAGGAAAAATGCTATATTCAGCTGTATCTTGATATTTACGGTCTGGTAGATGATAGTATGTTTGATGTGGTACGTGAGGATTTGGAGCATACCGAGCATTTTCATACCTTTGTAGACCAGTTTCTGGATATATTAAATGGCATTTTGAGTATCAGCATAGATCGTGAGGAGGAATTGATGGAGGGACTGCTCACACATCTTGCAGGAACGATAATACGTTTGAAAAACGGTGTTCGGATTCATAATCCGCTGCTTCATGAGGTTCGCAGCAGCTTTTCATCCATATATCAGGCTACCTGGGCAACCAGTATTTTATTTGACCAATATTATAGCGTGACGATTACAGAGGATGAAATTGCCTACATAGCTTTATATCTTGGTGTCGTTAGAGAAAAGACAGACTACGATTTGCATGTCTGCCTCCTTGTAAAGCGCTATGACAATGTGATTCGTATTTTGCGGGAACAGATTCAGAAGCTGCATCATGCCATAAGGATCGATGATATTATGACTGAACAGGAATATCAGAGCAGGAAGCAGCATCGAAGATGGGATTTAGTGATTGCTACGATTGATCTTCATGATGATTTTCCTCAAATTCATGTAAATGAAATTTTAAAGGAGGAGGATTGCCTGTACATTCGCTCCATTGTAAATCATATATTGGACAAGAAGATTCTGCATAGTGAAAACAATCTGCCGCATGCAGATAGCATGTTCGATGAGAATCTGATTTTTCTTGAACAGTCGGTGGAAAACAAGGAGGAGCTTTTGAAGCAGATTTGTGAAAAACTGCTGAAGGCTGGTTATGTAAAGGAGCCGTTTTTCTCTTCTGTCATGCAAAGAGAACGCGAAATATCAACAGAGATCGGATCAGGTGTTGCCATTCCACACGGCAATGCGCAATATGTTAACGATACAGTGATCGTGTATGCCGGATTGCAGAAGACCATTCCTTGGGGTCGTGACGAGCACGTACAGCATGTGTTTCTGCCGGTGATATCCGTAAGCAATAAAAATGAGGTTGAACGCTCCATCAAGAATTTTTACCGCAGGCTGATTGCTTTGATTGAGCATGGGGAAATCAGAAGGCTGCTGGATATGCGGGATGCCTCAGAGGTAATTGCACATTTTGAAGACATATAAACAGTATACACTTTCAACAAAAAGGAATCGTATACTGTTTTTCAATATCAATTCGCGAAATATGCTATTATCTACTTGACACTCCTGTGCACAGGAACGTTTACAATAAAGCAGAGGGAGGTGAAGCATTATGTACACCATCAGCCAGTTTTCCAAATTGTGCGGTTTAACAGTAAAAGCATTGCGGTATTATGACACGGAGGGAATGCTGAAGCCATCCTTTCGAAAAGCAGAGAACCAGTACCGTTATTACAGTGATGAGGATTTAAAAACGGCACAGATGATTCAGTATCTGCGCTCCCTTGAATTTACCATCATGGAAATAAAGGATATTCTGAATAATAGCAGAGGGGAAGACCTCTCCTATATTCTGCAGGAAAAAATCAGCCGGATGGAGGCTAATATACAGAAAGAAAGGGAGCTGATTCAGCGAATGCGGGAGCATAGCTTTGCACAGGGTGAGGAATATGTGGAAAATACATATGCGATTAATACGGCTACCGTTGCAGGACAACTGATCGCATCCATTCGCTTTACAGGCAGATACCAGGATCTGGATTTGTACATTCCGTTGCTTTACAAAGCTGTAAAAGGAAATGCGAACGATAAACATTTCAATCTGTATCACGATGAGGAATGTAAGGAAGCTGCCGATATTGAATTATGTATTCCCGTGAAAAAGGAGATACACCATCCCTTGCTAACCTGCAGATATCTTGAGAAGCTGCATGCTCTGCATACAACACATCATGGCGGCTATGACACACTCTGGATTGCCTATAAGGCTTTGTTTGCCTATGCGAATGACCAAGGAATTCGCATTCTGACACCATCCAGAGAGGATTACGTGAAGGGACCGGGAATGCTGTTTCGCGGTAACCCGGATGCCTATGTAACGGAAATCTATTTGCCCTTTGCAAGAGAGGAGAACCGTAGATGAAAAATACAGTGGAGAATTTCGTCCCGCAGGGAGGGAAGCACTGCATTACCAATTCCCTGAAACAAATCTTTACGTATTACGGATATCCGATGTCAGAGGAGTTAATGTTTGGGCTGGCCTCGGGATTATCTTTTCTCTATCTGAATCAGGCAGCCTCTCCCATGATCAACGGACGTACCAAGGTATTCGAATTTGAAAAAATGCTGGCAGACAGATTACAGATTACCATTCACTGTCGGGCCGGTAAGAATTATGAGAGAATATTTCAGACAACAAAGCAAATGATTGATGCCGGCGAACCCGTTCTGGTTTATGTGGATATGCCGTTTCTTCCCTATCTCGGACTGGATGCGCAAAGCCATTTTGGCGGACATGCCATTGTGCTGTTTGGCTACGATGAGGAACAGCACAAATTTCTCGTCAGTGACAGGGATCAGCAGGATGCTCCCATACAAACGCCCAACGGACTCGTTGCTAAGGACTATCACATGGTGGATTATGAGGATATTAAGCGTGCCCGCAGCAGCAGCTTTCGTCCGTTTCCTGCAAAGAATAAGTATCTGACCTTTGATTTTCAGGGATATCGCACCGTGGATAAACAAATATTACGGGAAGCGATTCTGGATACCTGTGACTGCATGCTGCATCCACCGGCTCAGCTGTTGGGTGTTTCCGGTATACTGAAATTCTCCAGAGAAATCAATAAGTGGAAAGCATTTCATGCAGAAAAGCTGAAGCTGGCAGGAATAACAAACTATTTTCAAATCAATGAGAGAGGCGGAACCGGAGGGGGAATCTTTCGCAGAATGTATGGTGATTTTCTGAAGGAAGCTGCCGGTATATGGCAGGATACGCGTTTATTTGAGCTGGGAGAACAGTTTATTGCGGTATCCTTTTTATGGGATGCTGTTGCAGAGCTGCTGTGGAAGCTGTCGCAAACCAAAGATATACGACTGCTGGAAATGATTTCACAGCGTGTGCTGGTGATTTATGAGCGGGAAAGCTCCTTGTATCATGCGCTGTATGCACTTGCCGCTTAGAGGAAGAGGAGGTAACACAGCAGACGAAAGAATAAATCGGAAGATTTCCACGGTACTTCATTCGTGAGAAAAAAGGAAACATTTACCAATGTATATAGCCATGCTGTCTGCTTTCCTGTAAAATATAGCTGAATAGATGCAGACAGGAATTCGTATCGATGGCTGCACAGGTGGAGGAAATGAACATGAATCTGATTACAGAGCAACATATCATATTTGATATGGAAGGCAGTACCCAAAAGGAAATTCTGCATGCACTTGCAGAAATTGCATTTCGTGAGGGAAAGGTGAGTGATACAGATACCTTCTTTCAGGAGCTGTGCAAGCGGGAACAGGAATGCACAACCGGCTTTGGAAAAGGAATTGCCATCCCGCATGCCCGTCACGCCTGTATAAAGGAAGCAGGAATTCTGTTCGTCAGAATGAAACATAAAATAGAATGGAAATCCATAGATGAAAAGCCGGTGGAAGCAGCTGTCTGCCTGCTTGCCCCGGATGATAAAAATGACTTTCACCTCAAGGCATTGTCAAAGCTTGCCCGCAGACTGATGCATGAGGATTTTGTGGACATATTAAAAACGGCAGAGAAACAGCAGATCTTAAGTGAAATTATAGATACGGTATCCTGAAGGATAAATGTGACATCACATGGAAGCTTCCATATGGTATGAATTTCCCGGGAAATATATGTACAAAGACCTTTTTGAGATTTGTCTGTTTTTCATAGGACAAACACTGAAAAACAGCCATGTTCAAGTTGCTGTGAACGTTGTATAATAAAAGCAAGGAGGGTTTTTGATTATGGAAAACTTTATTTACTCGATTCCCACAGAAATTTATTTTGGTAAGGGGCAGATAGTCAATATCGGCAGAATTGTATCCGGCTATGGTAGGAAGGCATTGCTGGTTTATGGTGGCGGCAGTATCAAGCGCAACGGTATTTATGATGATGTTGTAAAAATCTTCAAAGAGAACGGCATCGCATGGTGCGAGCTGTCCGGCGTGGAGCCGAATCCGAGAATTACAACGGTGCGCGAGGGTGTGAAGCTGTGCCGTGAGGAAGGTGTTGAAGTTGTAGTACCGATTGGTGGCGGTAGTACCATTGACTGCGCCAAGGTGATTGCTGGTGCTGTCAGCTATGACGGCGATGCATGGGATATCGTTTTAAATCCTGCAAAGGTAGTTAGTGTGCTTCCAATCGTAACAGTTTTGACCCTGTCGGCAACCGGTAGTGAAATGGATACCTTTGCCGTTATCAGTAATCTGGAAACCAATGATAAAATCGGAATGGGGCATGAGGATATGCGGCCGAAGGCATCAATTCTGGACCCAAGCTATACCTGCAGTGTATCCGCATACCAGACTGCGGCAGGTACGGCGGATATTATGAGTCATATCTTCGAATGCTATTTCTCCAATGTACAGGGCTATATGCAGGATCGCATGGCGGAAGGACTGTTAAAGACATGCATTGAATTCGGTGTACGTGCAGTACAAAATCCTGAGGATTATGAAGCGCGGGCAAACCTGATGTGGACCAGTAGCTGGGCAATCAACAATTTCATTAAGCTGGGAAAAACGGTGGAATGGACGGTGCATCCGATGGAGCATCAGCTTTCTGCATATTATGACATCACACATGGTGTGGGGCTGGCTATTTTAACGCCGCACTGGATGGAATACGTGCTGAATGAGGAAACTGTGGATAAATTCAAAGACTATGGCGTTAATGTATGGGGCATCGACAGGGAAAAGGATCCGTTTGAAATTGCGCATGAAGCCATCAAAAAGACGAAAGACTATTTTGTTGCTATGGGAATTCCGACAACGATGCGTGAAGTGGGAATTAAAGATGAAACAAACTTTGATGTCATGGCGGAAAAAGCTGCAGCGGATTTGAAGGGAGCTTATGTAGAGCTTACGAAAGAGGATGTAAAAAACATCTACCGCGCCGCATTATAAGTATTTTATAAGGAAGCCAAGGCTGCTTTCATACGCAATATAGAGAAAGCCTGTAATACATAAGGTTCTTTCTCGATTGTGGGTAAACTTAACATAGGGAGACTTCCATACGATTGTAGTTAACAATAGTATGAAAGTCTCCCTTTTGCAAACACTCTAACGTTAGAAAGAACCATGCATAAGCAGGTTTTTTTTCATATGAATCAGTGAGTGAACAATATGCTGGATAAGACTATACAGTTTCTGATGAAAGGTTTCTAAGCAATAACATGATGAGTTTCAAAATAGAACTTCAAGCTTATATAAGGACGCTTACGAAAGGAAGCCTATCTGCCGATAGATGGTGAAAAGGAATACTCGCAGCGTTCGTTGAAATGGCAGGCTATAGCACTTCCTGTACAGGGAGTGATGTGTGATAGCATACGCATATAATGGAATTTCAGTATTTGCTGTTATTTTGGAAAGTAAGAAACCAGTAAACAGAAGCTACATCATTCACTCTTTCCATATAAAAAAAGAGTTGCAGGGCTTTGTAGGATAGCGAAACATTCTGCAGGTCTTGACAGGAGAACCTGAAAGATTGATGAAAAGAAAAAGAAGAGAAGGTATTCATTTTGTCATGAGTTGTGATGGAACGGATATCATTTTTTTTCGTTTTGTGTCACTATGAATCTGCTTGGTCTATTATAGGAAAGCGATTAGGAAAAGATTTCCTGTTTTTGCCGCAGATAGTGGAAAATGATAGCCTATCAATCCCCCCAATGCTCTTTTATAATAAGACCATAAGCAAGGAGGGAACAGTATTGGAACTATATAACAAACGTATGATTCAGATTCTGGAACTGCTGACACAAAACCGAAAGGTATTGAGCAGCGACCAAATTGCTTTATCGATCGGCGTGTCATCAAGAACGATTCGAAACGATATAAAGGAATTGAACGGTATCCTTCATGCTCATGGTGCAACCATTCTTTCCGAAGCAGGCAGTGGATATTATCTGAATACGGAACAACCAGAGGCTTTCACAGAGCTCATGGATCAATTGCATGCCGAGGAAGAAAAGGATGCGGATACGATTATCCCCAGTGATCCCAGAGACAGGGCAGCCTATATCATGCAGCATCTGTTAAAAAACACGTTGCGCAATGAAGAAATTATTGATCCCAACGATTTGGCGGATGAGGTGTTTGTCAGTATGTCCACGCTGAAAAAGGATATCCGGCAGATTGATAAAATGCTGGAGCGCTTTTCCTTAAAGGTCGGTATCAGCACAAAGAAAGGTGTGCATATCATCGGAAGTGAAGCCAATATCCGTTATTGCATATCGGAATTTATTTTCAAGCACAACGATGCGCGTGCATCCAGAGAAACGGGATTTTTTGATGATATCGTTCGTGAAGAGCTCTTTTCCCAGCTGCATGAAATCCTTCTGGAAACCATGAAAAAGTATGATATGCGTCTTACGGATATCGCATTCAAGAACCTGATCGTACATATTGTCATTATCTTAAAGCGCTCCTTTCATGAACGGCGTGTGGATTATGAAGAAGCGGAAATCCGTCAGCTGGAAAGTCATATGGAGTTTGCGGCGGCAAAGGAGGTTCTGGCTGTTATTTATCATAAACTGCACATTGATATCACCGATGAGGTGTACTATCTGACGCAGCATTTGATATCCAGTAAGAAGTTTCTTACCACAAACTTTACGGATGAAAATGAGGAGTATGAATTTAAGAAGGAAATTCAGGCAATTCTGTATCGAATCAGGGAGGATACCAATGTTGATCTTTCGGATGATACGCAATTGATCAATGGTTTGGCAGTTCACCTCAGTGTTGCAGTTCAGCGGCTTCGATTCCATATGAATATACGCAACGACTTTCTGGACTATATGAAAAACAATTATCCCTTTGCATTCGAGCTGGCAGTCAAGGCGAGTGAAATCGTGGAGCATGTTTTCTCCATTAAGACAAATGAAAATGAAATTGGTCTTCTTGCGATTCATTTCGGTGCAGCACTGGAGCGGAAGGGCCTGAATGAAAAGCAGAAAATCTTTGAAGCTGTCATCGTATGTGCCTCCGGAATGGCAACCGCAATGCTGATGAAGGAAAGAGTGAAACAGTTTTTCCAGAACCGGATTCATATTGTGAAAACCTGCCCGCTGTATGAGGTAACACAGGCACTGATTGACAGTGTGGACCTCGTACTGACAAGTGTGCCGGTGGAGACATTCCATAGTGAAAAAATCCTGCAGACACAATTATTGCTGGATGACCGGGATGTCCGCAATATTGAAACCTTCATGACGCATCACCATGAGGACAGCGGATATTTCAAGGAAATCTTTCGGGAGGATCTATATTTCACAAATCTGAAGCTGAAAACAAGAGATGAGGTACTGCATTTTATTACCGATGCTATGATCGAAAAGGGGTATATGAAGGAGGAAAACAAACAATCCGTATTCAAACGGGAGGCTATGGCGACGACTGAGCTGGGCAGTATGGTTGCCATGCCGCATTCCCTGGAAAATGATATGCTGGAGGCCAGTGTATCCGTAACGATTCTGGATAAACCGATCGTCTGGGATCAGGAAAAGGTACAGGTTGTCCTGCTGTTAAATATACCGAAGAGCAAATACGGCATGTGGGAAGATGTCTTCAAAACACTGTATAAATATCTGATACGTGATTTTGGTGTTCGCAGGCTTGCCAAGGGCTGCACCTATGAAGAGTTTATACGGGATTTGGAATATCAGAGGCAGGGAAAGGAATGAGGTTATGAAGGGAATTGAATTAAGTGAGAAAAATGTAAGGCTGCATGTAAGTGCAAGGGACTGGGAGGAAGCAGTCCGCATCGGCGGCAGGATTCTGGTGGAAAACGGAACCGCAAAGGAAAGCTATGTGGAGGGTATTGTAAATTCAATCAAAGAATACGGACCGTATGTTGTCATATCAAAGGGATTCGCCATTCCGCATACAAGAGCAGAGGATGGTTCTCTGGGCATCGGGTTTTCTCTGATTACACTCAGGGAACCGGTTTACTTCGACCCCAAGGATGATCCGGTTGAGGTCATGATCTGTTTTACCGCAATTGATTCCCAGACACATCTGGACATATTGAAAATGATTGTGACCTTTGTGGAAAAGGGGTATGTGGAGAAAATCGCAAAGCTGGATACGATCGATGAGCTCAACGCCCTGTTACAGAATGAAGAATAAGGTAGAAACGGCAACCCCGTGAAGATTGGAGGAAAATATGAAAATTTTAATGGTATGCGGTAACGGTCTGGGAAGCAGCTTTGCCTGTCAGATGACAGTGGAAACCGTGCTTCAGGAGCTTGGTGTCAGTGCCTCGCTGGATCATTGTGATCTATCCAGTGTGAAGGGAATGAAGGCGGATCTGATTCTTTCGGGTAAAAATTTTGAGAGCCAGTTCGCAAATCTGGAGCTGACGACACCGACCATCTTTTTGAACCGTCTGGTGGACAAAAATGAAATCAGGGAAAAGCTTGTACCATTCCTGAAGGAACAGGGCAAACTTTAAATTTTAAAAACAAGAGAGGAAGGGAACTACTATGCAAATTGTAAATTTTATCATTGACAACATTCTGACACAGGCACCGATCACCATCGCATTGATTGCGATGCTGGGATTGCTGCTGCAGAAAAAACCAACCGGACAGGTGATCTCGGGAACCTTCAAAACACTGCTTGGCTTCATGGTGCTATCGGCAGGCTCCAGCGTGATTGTGCAGGCACTTACCTACTTTGGGGCAATCTTTACCGAAGGCTTTGGCATGCAGGGGCTGGTGCCCTCCATCGAAGCGATTAACGGACAGGCAATGGGGGAGCTTGGTCTGGGGAGTGAAATCGCACTGACACTGGGGGCAATTTTCATCTTCAATATCATCATTGCGCGCTTTACAAAATGGAAATATATCTTTCTGACAGGACAGGCGCTGCTCTGGATGTCAACGATCTGCGCTGTCTTCGGATACTGGTGCGGACTGCGCGGGGTAACGCTAATTCTTGTCGGTGGACTGATTGGTGGAATCTTCGCTGTTGCCATGCCTGCGATTGCACAGCCTTATGTTAGAAAAATTACCGGCAACGATGATATTGCACTCGGGCATTTCTGTACTGTAGGCTATGTATTAACTGCATGGGTAGGTAAGCTGACCGGTGGTAAGAAATCAGTTTCCACAGAGGAGCTGCAGCTGCCAAAGGGTCTGGAATTTTTACAGGATACCTACTTGTCTATCGGTATCGTCATGATTCCGCTGTTTCTGGTAACGGCTTTCTTTGCGGGACCTGAGTTCTGTGCGGAATATGCAGGGGCAACAAATTATCTGGTACACGCCTTCCTGCAGGCAGTTCAATTTGTCGTAGGCGTATATGTATTGCTAGCCGGTGTCCGTCTGTTACTGGCAGAAATCGTTCCTGCGTTCCGTGGTATTGCTATGAAGCTGGTTCCGGATGCAAAGCCTGCACTGGACTGCCCGGTCTTGTTCCCATATGCACCTAACGCAGTTATTATCGGCTTTGTAAGTACGACGATCGGTTCTGTTATCGGCATGTTTCTCTTCCCGATGTTCGGTCTTCCGATGATCCTTCCGGGAATGATGACCAACTTCTTTGCCGGAGGCTGTGCCGGAATCTTCGGAAATGCGATGGGAGGTACCAGAGGTTGCATTATCTCCGGCATCATTCACGGCTTGTTTATCACACTCCTGCCTGCAATCCTGTCACCGATGCTGGCAGATATCGGATTCCTGAATGCAACCTGTACAGATGTGGATACCATCGTATGCGGGCTGCTGTATGGCTGGCTGTTAAAACCGGTTCTCGGCTTGTTCTAGGAGCTTGTATATGTTCTTTAAACGCAAAGAAAAGAAAGAGGAGCCTGTACAGGAAGAGGTACAGGATACTGGTGAGCTGCTGGCAAACGCACAACGAGCTGTTGCAGAGCTTAAGGATAAGAGTGGAGAGGAACGCATTGCGGCATTAAACGAAATAGGAATCCTGTATGCGGAAGCAAAACAGACTGATGAAGCTATCACATATCTGGAAATGAGTCTTTCGGAAAAGAAGGATCTGGGGAAGGGATATCGTACACTGCTGAATCTGTATAATACCAAACGAAGAGAGGCCGCAAAGGCAAAGGATGATGAACAGATTCAGTATTATCTTCGTAAGATTGATGAAATGATGGCGATTTCCAAGGAAGTCACGAGAGCCAGCTTTTAAAACCGGAAACGATATAATAAAAACAAGGAGGAGCTTGGAATGTATAAGAATCTGATAGAAATGTTTAGGGAAAATGAAGGAAAGGGAGCTGTGGGAGCCTTCAATCTGCACTGCTTTGAAATGCTGCCGGCAATGATTGCGGCTGCACAGGAATTGGGAACACCCATCATTATTCAGACGTCTCTGGGGACTGCGGAATATATCGGATTTGAGGCACTGATTGCGGCTGTCAAAGCATTGGCACAGAAAGCGGATATCAATGTATGTCTGCATATGGATCACTGCAAATCCATAGAAGCGTTAAAAAAAGCAATAGATCTAGGGTATTCCAGTGTTATGTATGACGGCAGTGATCTGCCACTGGAGGAGAATATCAAAAACACACAGGAGGTCGTTGCCTACGCCCATGAGCGCAATGTATCTGTGGAAGGGGAAATCGGAAGCATTGGAGGAGCAGAGGATGGTATTGTGGTGGAAAAAAGCGATGCCGCCTACACTAAGCCTACGGATGCAATCCGTTTTGTAAAGGAAACGAACGTGGATGCTTTGGCAGTCGCAATCGGAACTACTCATGGACAGTATAAATCCAAAGCAAACATAAATTATGAGCTGCTGGAAACCTTACAGGATAAGCTGCCGGATGTCGGACTTGTGCTGCATGGCGGTACCGGTGTCAGTGATGAGGATATGAAGCGATGTGCAAAGGGTATGAAGAAAATCAATGTCGGCACGGAATTAAATAAATCTTATATTGAAGAAGTGAATGCCAGCTTCCCGGATGCAACACCGTTAACATCTTTACGAAAGCTGTTTACGCCGGCAAACGATCATATCAAACGTATCATCACAGAAAAATCCACATTATTTAAGATATAGCCAAATGCCAGCGGAACGGTGGGCATTTGTATAACAGAATCAGATAACACCTGATGAAAACAAACAAAGGAGAAGCTGTAAAGTGAAAAAGACACTCGTATTGCTGGCAGGCTATCCGGGTACCGGAAAATCCTATCTGATGCGTCAGATTCAGGAAGCATATCCAACATTCCAAATCCTTTCCCCGGATGCCTATAAAGAAGAAATGTGGGATCGTTACGGTTTTGATACGATGGAGGAAAAAGAAGCCGATATACAAAAGGCTTGGCTAGCATATTACAAGGATATGAAGGATAAGATGCAGACGGATATATCCATTCTGAGCGATTATCCCTTCAGTGATAAACAAAAAAGCAGACTGGAACAATTGGCAGCCACACACGCCTATCAGATTGTGACCATACGGCTTGTGGCAGCTTTAGACATCTTGTATGAACGCCAAAGAGCACGTGATCTGGATGATACACGCCACCCGGGACATATTGCCGGCAGCTTTCACAAGGGAGATATACTTCAGAGCAGGGATGAGCAGCCCTGTATGGTTGGTTATGAGGAATTCATGAACCGGTGTAAGAACCGTGGGTATGGAACCTTTGCATTGGGTACGGTGCTAGAGCTTGATGTTACCGATTTCAGCCGTGCGGATTATCCTGCCCTCATGCAGAAGCTGAACAGAATATTACGATAAGTCAGTAACTCAGAAAAGCGGTATTTTACATATAAGCGACTAGCTGCTATATCCTTCTGATATGCGAAATTAGATAATAGAAATCAAGCCTAAATTTCAGAAAATAATACTTCATTATCAGCAGATTACTTGTCTGCGACAAAAAGATGGAATCTTCCATTTTTTTGAGAAATATGTATAATATAAATCGGCTATCTTTGAAAGATAGTGTTGTTCTTGCACATACCGTAAATGATTTTAGCTAGTTTAGCGGTACATGCAACCTTGGCGGCTTTTGAATTTAACGGGTTCAATTGCTGCCTTTTCTTTTGATAAAACTGATTGATGGGAACATGTTTTATACTCTTTTCGGTGAAAAAGAAAACTATCAGAATCATATAAAATGGTTGCTGTATTAAAAAATGTTTGATAGACAAGAAAATTGAAAAATGAATGAATTTACGAAGATGACAAACGCTTACTGCCTTGTCATCTTTCTTTAAATAACCATGGACATCATTTTTTGCTTCAAATGCCTTAAACTATAATGTTATATCATATAGAAATGAATGAATCTGGTATCATTTATAATGAGTTGAAGAAAATTGATTTTCTTTCATCTTTTCACAATTCACTGCGTTATACAGAATGAGGAGGGGCGTCATGCAGATGAAAATAAATAAACATGATGTTTCTAAGGAAGCAGAGCTGGAAACAGCCATACGGGATGCCTATCCGAAAGTGTATTCCTACCTGTATCATCGAACACTGGATGCGGCACTGTCCAAGGATCTGACACAGGAAACCTTTTACCGGTTTTACAGACATCTGGATCAATATGAGGAACAGGGAAAGCTGCTGAATTTTCTATACCGTATTGCTAGGCATTTGGTGTATGACCATACCCGCTCCAGACGGTATACGGACGAGCTGCAGGAGGAGCAGATGCGCGATGATACGTATAATGGTGAGCGGCTGTTTCAGAAGAAGGAGGAATTTGTAATTCTTCGTTCATGGATAAGCGAGCTGCCTCCGCATTTGCAGGATGTGCTTCTGCTGCGGTATGATGAAGGATTGAAATACCGGGATATCTCACAGATTACGGGAATTCATGTTTCCACTGTGAAATCGCAGGTAAGGCTGGCACTCCATATATTGAAAAAACGTGCTCAGAAGGAGGGATGGAAGTGAAAAAAGAAAGGATTCGCCTGGAAACGCTGGAAATACCGGACATACCGGAGGACGATATTGTGGAGGTTATCACAAACGTAAAGGAACTGCTACAAAAGCGTGCTGTGAAAAAATATGAAAGCAGTATACTGAAAAGTCTGCGTGAGCTGCTGTATGTACATGGTTGGAAAAGTATTGTATTACAGGGGGACTGACACTGCTTGTGGCACTAGCTGTATGGCTGTGTCTGCCAAATGGATATAAGATGAATTCTGTAGCCTTTCTTTCACTTGGAAGCTCTCTGTTGTCTGTTGCTGTTACAGTAGAGGTTTTCCGATGTGATATCTATGGTATGAAGGAGCTGGAAATGGCGTCGCCTTATTCGCCGCAGCGTATGCTTATGTGGAAAATGCTTCTGCTGGGTGGTATCTCCTTTCTGGGAATTCTGATTATCGCAGTCAGCATCTCCCTGCAAACGGATATTCATCTGCTTACGCTGCTGTATAGCGGCTGTATTCCGTTTTTGCTGCTGAATGCCTTTACCTTACACCTATATGCCCATGATCAGGTTTTGCAGGTGTTTCTGACGGTATACGGCTTTGCGGCAGGTGGTCTTGTCCTGCTGGAGCTGTTTGGAGTGGGATATTGGATCGGTTTTCTGGAACAATATGGCGGGCAGCTGTTTCTTGCTGTTCTGGTATACAGTGGTTATGTCCTGTGGGACCATTGCAGGAGGAATCTTCATGTGTAGACTGTGTCTGCGTGAGCTGCATAAATTTTTCCACTCCCGGCTGCATTGTGCCCTGCTGTGTGTCCTGCTGCTGTTTCCGCTTCTGCATCTTGCTTTTACGCTGCATGCGCAGACACAGGAGCGCTACGCCTTGCTCAATGATAAGGTATTGAACGCAAAAGAAGCAAAAGCCATAGCGGACGATCTGCGCAGAAGCATGTCCGGGACAGTGCAGAAGAGCTGGATTGCCGATCGAAAGCAGGAGCTGGAAAAGCTTGTCGAGCAGGGAATCCAGAAAGAGGATATTCGCTATCAAACACTGGATCAGGCATACTGGGACGGCTATCGTACCATGGAAATGGTGGATGCCATACGATTGGACCCGCAGACACCTGCTATCGTACGACATGATTTGAACACACACCAATGGCGCTATGGTCCATACGAGGGCTGGATGAGCCGCATGAAGATATTTGAGAACACTGCCAAACTGTATGCACTCTTCTGCCTGTTTCTGTTTGGAAGTATGTTTAATCAGGAGGAATCCTGCGATATGCTGGAGCTGTTGAAAAGCTGCCGAAAGGGGAGGAGGAAGCTTGCCTGTGCCAAACTGATTGTCTCTTTTTCACTGGCACTCATGCTGGCGGCCGCGCTGTATATCATACTGTCTGTATCAACCTCTATGATCCTGGACTTATCCGGTGGGGATACGACACTCATGATGCTGAGAACACTGCATATCTATACATTTTCACAGATTGATTTGCAGGCGCTTGGATTGTTGCTGCTCAGTGGAATAGCGTGTACTCTGTTTGCTGTCTTCACCTCCGTCATAGTAAAAAAACCGGCAGTTTCGCTGGGACTTGGCATGCTCTTTTTTCTATTGCCGATGCTGATAGCGATGGATGGTCTGCAAACCTCGTGGACATCATTTTTTCCATCCAATTTCCTTTCCTTTCGGGCAATCGATCAGCTTATGACAACGCCATGGCTTGCTGTTTTGGGAAACCTCTATCATCGACTGCCCCTGTTGTGTGCTGTATGGGGCTTTCTGTGTATCGTGCTGATTCCGGTTATGATTACAAAACACAGCAGCGTCCGTTCACGGTCGATTACACGTATGATGAGTACATTGAGGAAGGGGACAAAACGGAAACCGAGCCATAGCAATCATAGTATCCATTCATAGGCTAATCATAGAAATCTGTGCAGCTTCCACGATGAAGGAAGAGCGAACGGAAGGACAGAAATGAAGGGATTCAACAAATGAAACAACATACAGAAAATTATATACTTGTATTCAGTAAGAGATAGGAGATCTATATGAATGTAAAACTGGAACAGCTGTCCAAGCACTTTGGAAGCGTAATGGCGGTTCAACATATGAATGCCGTATTAAAGCCGGGAATCACCGGTCTTCTGGGAGCGAATGGCAGCGGAAAAACCACACTGCTGCGCATGATGGTCAACGTACTGCCTCCGGATGAGGGACATATCCTATATGGTGATATTGACATACGGGAAAAACGGGAGGAATATCTCGCCAACATCGGCTATATGCCACAGCATCTGGGGATGTATCCAACCTTTCGGGTTGAGGAATTCCTTCAGTATATGGGGGCTGTCAAGGGATTGACGAAGTCCTATACGACGCAGCGTATTCAGGAGCTTCTTCCTGCAGTTCACCTGGAGCCACAGCGGAAAAAGAAAATCCGGACGCTTTCCGGCGGCATGCGGCAGCGCCTTGGCATAGCACAGGCACTGCTGAATGATCCTGCTGTCCTGATTCTCGATGAACCGACGGCAGGACTGGATCCAAAGGAACGAAACCAGTTTTCCCAGCTTTTAAGCGAGCTGTCCAAGGATAAAATCATTTTACTGTCAACACATATTGTCAGTGATGTGGAAGCCATAGCCGATCAGATTATGATCATGAAGAAGGGCTGTCTGATTGCTCATGATACACCGCAAAAGCTTCTTTCGGTGCTGGATGGCAGGGTGAAGGAGCGTCAGGTATCACAAAGGGAACTGGAGCAGCTGCGTGGGAATGCGGTTATATGCTATCAGCGTGCATCAACACAGGGAACACTTGTCCGCTATCTGGATGAAACAGGCAGGGATGCCTGCAGTGTGGAGCCGACCCTGAACGATTTGTATTTATATCATTTTCAGGAGGAAGAGGCATGAGACTGTATTTGCTGGAATGTAAAAAAATAATGACCTCCCGCTTTCATCTGATTCTTTTACTGCTGTTTATGATGCTTCCGATGGTCATTTTTCAAAATAGAATTACGGATACCGGAGAAAATACGAATCCTTATCGGCATGCGGATGGAAGCAGGATGAGCAAGGAAGAAATTCAGGAGGAAGTGCATCATGAAAAATTAAAATGGACCGGTACCATGGATACAGCGTGGTGGAACCGTTTAAAGGTGGCAAAAAAAGCGGCAGATAAACGCATAGATACGCATTTTTTCAACATGGAGAAAATGAATGCACTGTATGGGAAAGACTGGTATGAGGATTATCAAAGCAATAAAAGAGATTACGCCTATGCGGATGATACAAAGGAAGCAAAAAAAGGAAAGCGGATTCTCTATCTGCGCGAGGAGTTTCTACCAAATTATAAAGAGGATATCGCAGATGAGGTGGTCAGCATGCTGTATTTGAATTATGGAAAGACTATGCTAGCGGATAAACCATGGAACAGTGAGGATGGCACCTTTGGGACGATGTACAGCTCATTTAATAATGAAAAGGTCGCAGCCCCGGTATATTCCCTTGATGTGAGCAGGGCTGAGCTTCAGCTGCTGAAGGATTACATGAATGAAAAGAAATCCTTTCATTACGGAGACAGCAGAGAATGGTTTTCCTTACTGGAAACCTATTCCACAGTAGGCATCGTGCTTATGGTGTGGGTACTGGTGATATCCAGCAATGTGGTCAACAGGGAGCGTAAACAGAATATGCTGGAGGTGCTCAGCTCCTGCAGCAGAGGCGGCAGCGCTTTATTCTTGTCCAAGCTGGCCGCTGTGATAACCTGTGCACTGATTGGCTTGCTGCTGATGATTCTGCCGGTAACACTGTATGCGTGGCTGTCCGGAAATCTCGGTGATATGGAGGTAAATATTACCGAGGGTCTGCATATGATTTCTATATTTACCTATCAGGAGGGATTCCTCATATCCATGGAGGTTCTTGTGCTGGGAGCTGTTGTCTGTGCAATTCTGGGAACACTTGCTTCCACCTTCCTGAAATCCTCTTATGTATCACTTGGACTCTGCATGCTGTGTATGCTTGCAGGTACTGCTCTGTCCTCCCACACATCCTGGATGAAGCTGTTTCCCTTTAAATTTATGGAAATTACATGTGTCGCAGTAAGAGGCTTCACCTGCAATCTGTTTGATCATGCCTTTTTCCTCTGGAAGCTGCTTCCTCTTGTATGGATTCCCTGTACGATCCTGCTTTGCTATGCAACCCTGCGCATCTATTGCTCCCGCTCTTATCACAGAATTTAGAAGCTATAAAGCAGGAAGGGAATAGGCTGTTCATGAAAGAGGATGAATGAGCATAGCTTTAGATAAAATGAACTGAAAAGAGGATATATACATGTTATACGTGTTCTATTGCACCCCTGTGGATATGAGGAAGGGGAGTCTTTATTGATAAACAAGGTCAATGGACGGTGAAAGGTAACGGATATAATTGTGCAGCATAGAACTTACGTAGTTGTTTGAAAAACAAACTTATAGGAAAACAGTGTACGAACAGGCTGGAATATGATATATTTATAGCATTCAAAAGCGAGGGATAAGCGATGAAAAAAAATATATATTTTCTGATTCCCGTATATGCACTGTACATATTCGGAATGTTTTATGTGATGCTGCCGCCGTTAAACTGGCATGCACCTGCCTTCTGGAAGTTTCTTGCGTTAAGCGTTGGACCGTTGCTGGTGCTGCTGATTGTATTTTCCTTTACCAAACGGCAGATTGATTCTTTTCAGAACTGGCGTTCATCCTTTCATAATAAGAATGTCGTCAATATGACAAGCGAACAGAAGCGCTGGGGAACGATTTGCAAGATCTCTATTCTGGCACTGATTTTTGTGGTTGTCTTCCCATCCGCCGCAACGCTGGTTACTTCACGTATCTTCCATGCAAAGGCATTCTCACAGAGAATTGAACCAAAGGATGTGGATTTCAGCGAGGTTCCGCAGGTGGACTTTAAAAAGACACCGATCATCGACCGTGACAGCTCTATCCGTCTGGGAGATAAGGTTATGGGCAATATGACGGAGTGGGTATCCCAGTTTGATGTCAGCAATGAGTATACACAGATTTCCTACAAGGACAGTGTGTATCGCGTGACGCCGTTAACCTATAACGGATTTATCAAATATTTCAAAAACAAGAGCGGCGGGGTGCCGGCCTATATCACGGTGGACAGCACCAGTGGAAAAACGCAGCTGGTGAAGCTGAAGGATCTCGGTCTGGATGGTATGAAGTATGTACCTTCTGCATACTTTAATGATAATCTGAGCCGTCATCTGCGTTTCCAGTATCCGACAGAAATATTCGGAGAGCCATCCTTTGAAATCGATGAGGAAGGAAGACCGTGGTACATTTGTACGACCTATACGTATTCCGGCGTCGGAAATAAGAAGCGTGTGACCGGAGCCGTATTCCTGGATCCGATCACCGGGAAAAGTGAGAAGTATGATACCAAGCATATACCTTCCTGGGCAGACCGTATCTATCCGGAATCTCTTGTTGTGGAGGAGCTGGACGACAACGGCAGTCTGAAGAAGGGGTTCTGGAACTCCCAGTTTGGACAGACCGGTGTCATTGTAACATCCGAGGGCTATAATTATCTGGAAAAGAACGGGGATATTTGGCTGTACAGCGGACTGACCTCCGCAAATGCAGATGAATCCAATCTGGGCTTTGTGCTGGTGAATCTGCGCACGCATGAAGCGATGAAAATCGCAACGGCGGGTGCCAATGAAAAAAGCGCTATGAAAAGTGCGCAGTCCGAGGTGAAAAACTACGGCTACCAGTCCACCTTCCCGCTGCTGATCAACATCAAGGGAAACCCGGTTTATCTAATGTCTTTGAAGGACAATGGTCTGATTAAAATGTATGCAACGGTTTCTGCTGTGGATTATCAGAAGGTTGCTACTGTTTACACAGATGAAGGTCTGGATGCCCTGTTTAAAAAGACACTGAATCTTTTGGGAAGCGGCAGTGAGGACAGTATCAGTAAGGAGTCCTTAAAAACAGAAGATATTACGGTTGCCGGAGTGGAAAAAATCAATATGGACGGCAATACGATCTATTATATTCAGTCGGAAAAGGGCGATATTTATAAGATTAGCTTTACGACGAAATATGAAAATCAGCTCGTATTCCTGAAAACAGGCGATAAGCTGAACATATCCTATATTGATGCCGAGGGTATCAAAACAATCAAGGAATTGAAATAAAGAGAGCATCCCTGCGAATTTATAGGGGGATGCTTTTTCTATATCCGGCGGTGGTTTATTTAAGTGATATTAAACGTTCAGTCTTTGCTTCCATAGAATCAAATGAATTACAGTATGAATATATACACATATGACCATTTCCACAAACAAAAAATCCCTGTATCGTTATTTATGGAAACTAATGCTTTTCTTTCGCGAAACAGAATGAAGTAAATATATGCAGTATAGGTATCATTTTCAGCTTTGGTTATAATGCAGTCAGCGCAGTTCTTCGAGGTCTGGGTGATGCTAAAAGTCCGCTGTACTTTATCATAACAGCCTGTATTGTCAACGTCGTGCTGGACTTTCTGCTGGTTGCCGGCTTTCATATGGGAGCCGCAGGTGCTGCAATAGCGACGACATTTTCTCAGGGTGTATCGCTGATTCTGGCAATCATGGTTTTTGCGTAAACAGAATTTCAGCTTTGATTTTCATGTATCCAGCTTTCATCTGCATAAGGATAAGGCATTGCTATTGTTGAAAATCGGACTGCCTATTTCTTTGCAGGAGGTCATATCAGCAATCTCTTTTCTTTGCATTGCCGCAATTATCAACGGCTTCGGTGTCGCTGCCAGTGCTGCTGCCGGTATCTGTAATAAATTCGAAGGCTTTGCCATGCTTCCGTCAACGGCAATCGCATCCGCCATCAGTACAGTCGCCGCACAGAATATAGGAGCCGGTAACTGGAAGCGTGCTGGTAAAGCCTTGTGGATCAGCGTTCTGTTTGCCTTTACCGCTTCCATGGTATTCTTTATCTGGGCCGGTATATCGTCTGAAAGCATCCTGCGGATTTTCAAAGCAGAGGGTGCAGTTATCATTGCAGGAGAACAATATCTGCATTATTTCCGCTATGATTTTCTGCTGGTTGCTTTTGGATTTACAATGAACGGCTTTTTCAATGGCTGCGGGCGAACTCTGTTCGCCATGGTAAATGGTATAGCGGCATCTCTATGTATTCGTATCCCTCTTGTATTTATTCTGTCGCAATATGGGAATCATGATCTTACCGGAATTGGTCTTGCAATTCCTGCCGCAACGCTTGTATCTGTGATTGCCGCGATCATCTATTACCGTCGCGGAAAATGGAAACAGGCACTTACGGTGTAAAGCAGAAATAACATACATGCACCTGGTTTTAGAAGAGGAGGACACTTATGTTTCCTGGCTTCGATAACCAGTGAGTATATAGGAAGCAAAATCTGTCTCTCATCCCTGTGTAATTGCAAAAAAGCTCCTTTGTTCTTATGAAGAGGAACGCTGATTGCAGTCATACAGGGATTTTTTATAAAAAGAAGTCCTGTATCGGGTTTCGACAAGTGCTATTTTCTCACTTTTCCTGTATAATATTGCCATACGAATAAAAGGAGAAATGCATGGAACAAATAAAAGAAACAAGCCTGAAGTTTTCAGAATCACCGCTCTGTCCGATTGCGGCTGACGTCATCAGTGATGGAGAGAGTATTTATTTTTATATGTATGATCTAGATTTTGAAAATGAACGGTTGATTGCCCGCTCTGCCTGCTGGGTGAAAAATCTGGTGGAGGCACCTCTTTCCTTTCAGAAAGATAAAATTGATGAGGATCATCAGCCGGTACTGCCTGCTATGTTTGTAGATGAGGATATGGATATAAAACCATGGAATGAGGATGAGCTGGAAATTGTCTGGAGTAAGGAAGGACATATCGCCGGTTTACTGCATAACAATGAAATTGTCTGTGTCATACCATCCTGGGCAGACGGTCACAACTTTCCCGGCTATGCTCTGTATGCCAAGGAAAACAATATGGTTGCATGGAGGCTGAAGGATGCAAGCCCTATGGTGGAACGTATACTGGAAGGGAAGACGTTCTGGAAACAGGAATTTAATGAGGTATGGAAAAACTATAACACCCCTTATTTCTCACAGCTCAGTGATTTGTTCGGGGCCGCTACCAACTGCTATGACTTAAATAAAGACCGTTTTCCAAGCAGACTGCTGTTAACCTTTGAAAAGGATGGGATGTCCTATGGCTTTACCATTGGGGCCGGTATGTTTTCTATGCCGAATGCAGACCGTTATTATGCGGAGTATGAAGACTATGCCCGATGTGAATATGCTGTTCAATATCCCAGCAGTTCGTTAAGCAGGGAAGATGAAATGGAGCTGTTCTCCTCGATCGCCGGCTTGTGTTCGCTTCCATGGCATGCGATTGACTGCGTCGGACACGGACATACGCTGGATATCCCGGTCAAGGAAACGTATGGCTGTGTGCTAATCGATGATGATAAAAGCGGTGATCCGTTACCTCTGCATTTAAAAAAGGAAGGCGTACATGTATACTGGATTCGCAGTGTGGAGGATGAGATATTTGCACAGCTCAAGGATGAGGAAAAGAAAGAGCAGCTGCTGGAACAGCTCTGCCTGCATACCGAATTGCTGTAAGTTACAGTGCGAAAACATCTATAGTCAGGATAAAGGCAAAAAGAACAGAACCATATGTGTGCGCTCTGTTCTTTTTATCTGGAATCCACTGTGTTTTCATGCATCATTCTTTACTTAACAAGGCGATTTCCTCTTTCAACAGCTGCTGTACACTGTCAAATGATAAGGCGGAAGACTGTGCCATATCCTCTAAAATATCTTTTATATGCGCCCGCATGATTCCCCTGGCGGGCCCCTGAGCGTTCAGCTCTACATGGTCAAACCAGGGAATGTCATGTAGCTGCCGCTGTCGCTGCTTCTGGATATCATCCATAGCTTTCAGCTGTTCGATATATTCCTTTACATAGCGAAGGGTGGCCGCTTCATCATGTAGTGCCGCACTGTAGATATACAGCTGGGACATTATCGGGAGAGGGAGCTGAAACAGGTGGTTTAAGCCTTCCATCAGCTGCAGATAGCTTCTTAATATATCCATACGGTTATTGCGCTTTGCCAGATTACACATATTTAACAGTATCATCCCTATCTGATGATAGTGGGAAAACAGCTGTGCCTGCAGCATATGCATAGCCTCGTCTTCATCCTTGATCTGCATGGCAAGCGTACCTTCCAGAGAAGAGGTGTCCGCAAGTCTGGGCAGCTTTTGAAGCAGCTGCAGACCTTCCTCATAGCGCTGCTCCATAGACAGAAAGTTCACCAGGAGGATACCGGCAAGCTGTTTTTTCTCTAAATCTGCTGATTGTGAAACCTCAGTTGCCAGCTGCTTTGCGAGTGCCAAAAATTCATTTGCCTGGTCTTCCTCCTGTACCAGCAAAAGCACCTGCATATATAAGCGAGCAATTGACAGCTTTAGGCTTTCACTGTTGGGATACTGCCGTATCATGCTTGTGACATACGTCATCGCTTCATGAAACGGAGCGCTTTGAAACTGCTGCAGCAGTTTCTCACACAGCGTTTTCACATCCACCTCGCTCAGATTTTTTTCAAAATTCAACAGCTCATCAATACTGATATCAAAAATTCGTGCTAAAATGGGAAGTGTGGATATGTCGGGACAGCTGCTGCCATGCTCCCATTTACTCACGGCCGCAGAGCTGACATGAAGCAGCGCTGCCAGTGCTTCCTGAGTATAGCCCTTTTCATTTCGAAGACGAACGATGTTTTTTCCAATATCCATATGTATTACCTTTACTTTCTACAAGTACCTGTATCTACAGTATACGGCAGAAGAGAGCTTCATGCAATGGAGGACAGGTTAACATAATATTGAAAAATTTAACTGTCGGTTAAAGTAAGGAGGGATGTTTATGAGTACCTATGTCATGAGTGATGTACATGGTCTGAAGAATCGCTATGATGCCATGCTCAAGGCTCTTGCATTGAAGGAGGAGGACACGCTGTATATACTGGGGGATGTGATTGACCGCGGAAGGGATGGGATTGCCATCCTTCTTGATATTATGAATAGAGATAATGTACATATGCTACTGGGTAATCATGAGTATATGATGAAGCAGTATTATGAAGCGGTACATCATGTGATCACCGATATGCATAAGGCATGGGGAGTCATGGATCGCTGGAAACACAATCAATGTACAACAACCATGGATGCCTTTGAACGTTTGAATAACATCCAGCAGCGTGAGCTTCTGGACTATCTGGATCAGCTTCCGCTTGCTGTCTGTGATCTCAGGGTGAATGATGAATTGTTCTACCTTGTACACGGCAGTGCGCAGACGCAATTTTTACACGGTATCGTTACACAGCAGGATATGGAAGGAACAGAAGCAGTGATTGAGCAGTTTGTATGGGATCGCATGGATGTACATATACGCCCGTTTGATGATCGTACCGTGATTGTCGGACATACACCGACACTGTTTTTCCAGCAGGAGCGTCCCTATGCAATCTGGACGGATACAGGAGATCTGAAAACTGCACGGGTTGTGGACATTGACTGCGGCTGTGCGGCGGATGATATGCATAGCAGACTGGGGGTTATCTGCCTGGATACGCGAACAGTACAATATTTTTAAAAACAGGTTGACTCTGACATAGTGTCATAGCGTATACTTCGTATGAGCTCAGGAAAGCGAGGTCCCTTGCATGTTGAAAATCGGTGATTTTTCGAAGCTGTCCAGAATCAGTATCCGGATGCTGCGGTATTATGAGAAGCATAATCTGTTGAAGCCCTGTCATGTGGATGAGAAGAGCGGATATCGCTTTTATGCACATGAACAGATTTTTGAGGCTGCCAAAATACGGTTTCTAAGGGAGGCGGGCTTCAGTGTCGCCATGATGGAGGAAATCATGACACAGTATGACAGTCCGCAGGAAATTCAGCGGTATTTTCAGATACGTATGAAGGAACTGGAAGAGGAACAGCAAAGGATTTCGAATACACTGATTCGACTGAAACGGGCACAGAAGCTGCTCGATAAGGAGGATACGTTTATGAAGTATACGGTAGAAGTCAAACACATCAAAGGAATGTATGCCGCAACCCTGCGTACTGTGATTCCCACATATGAGCGTGAGGATCTGGTATGGAAGAGGATGTACAGCATCCTTGCGGAAAAGCATCTGGATATCACCTTTGCACAGCCGCAGAATGCTCGCGCATATTTCTTCGATGAGGGATTTTCAGAAAAGGATGTTGATTTAGAAATTGCCACGGAGGTAGTCGGTGATTATGAGGATGTTGAGGATATCCGGTTCCGTCAGCTGAAGGATGAAACAGTTGCCAGCGTAACCTTTACCGGTGATTACAGCCAGATTACTGAGGTCTGCATGGCGATTACGATGTGGATCAAGGAAAGCGGATATGAGTTGAACGGAGCGAATTTCTGTATCTATCACAAGGGCTGGGGACAATGTGATGATCCAAAGGAATTTGTGACAGAAATCTGTTTTCCGATACGTAAATAAGAATAGAAGGAAAAAGAAAACAATCCTGTTTAAGAAGCATGCAGGATTGTTTTTACTGTACACGATTGAATGAAATTTTCGATATGCATTATTTCATATGCTCATCGAGGAAATGGAAAATCTTCTGATAATACGCCTTCGGCTGTTCATACATATTGGCTCTGTGTCCGCTGTTTTCCACAATGTAGAGGTCCTTCGCGGACTGACAGGCATCATATAGGCAAAATGCCATATCGCAGGGCACATGCACATCCTTTTCACCATGGAGAAACAGGGTTGGAAGTACGGCCTTTTCCATTTTCGGCAATGCGCTTGCCTTACGGATACCGAATTTCATTTTCTGTTTTACAAGAACACCCATGGAATCAAGAATTGGAAACGGAGGCATTTTATAATAATGCGTCATCTGCCAGGAAAGAATATCATACACCGAGGTGTACCCGCCGTCCTCAATGATACAGCGTACTGCGGCAGGCAGTTTGTCCTGCGGACAGAACAGAATCGTGTCCGCGCCCATGGAAATGCCATACAAAACGATTTCCGCCTGTGAATCCATTTCCAGAACCGCATCGATCCAGCGAAGTAGATCCTTGCGCTCATTCCAGCCAAGTGAAATCAAAGAGCCTTCACTCTCTCCGTGTGAGCGCGCATCCGGGGTCAGCACATGATAGCCCTGTTCATGAAAGGCTCTTGCGATTGTCCGCATATCCTCCTTGCAGCAGGCGTAGTCATGCAAAACCATTGCCCAGCGGTGTGATGTATGGTCATGGGAAGGATAGATCATGCCAACCAGCTGCAGACCGTCTTCACTCTCTACAGATACCTTGTCAACAGCAACATTCTGTAGCCATTTCTTACAGAGCAGCAGTTCCTTGTGGCGCCGTGTTTTCTGTTCATCATTCAGATCCGCGTCAGCCAGACTCAGCTGCTTCCCCTTTTTCAGTTTTTTTCGGTTCAGCGTCTGGTCGAACAGTGTCCGGCACAGAAAGAAATCGGTTGCGGCAGCAAGTGTGGATGCTGCCCCCAGCCCGGTGATGATTTTTGATTTTTTGCTCATGTTGTCAGCTCCCATCTAATTTGTTTCATTATCTATATTATATAATGAAATCTGTGAAATTACGAGCGGAAACGTTTACATATCGTATGAAAGGTACAAAAAAGTTGTTTTTAGCACGTTGCAGGCTGAGCATTCTGCAAGGGGAATTTTAAGATGGAAAGCCAGGGCGGTATCTGTCATAAAAGACAGGTCTGTAAGGTAGAAGGGGATGAGGTACACCATGGTTGTCTATTGATAAGAATGTCCTTTTTATTATGATAAGGGAAATTAAGACTGTTAATCTATCGTGCTAAAAAAACAAATAGTGGTAAACATCAGGGATATTCATAATAAACGTAAGCAAGGCAGTGATCAGAGGCCATCTGTCATCTGTTGAAAATAATAACCATTTTGTGAATCAGCTATCGCATATAAAATTCTAAAAGGGAAATATCAGATATCACTTTGCAATGAAACAATGTTACGTTATAATTTCCTTATAATAAAACAATGTTACGTTAATGGGCGCGGCTGATGAAGCATACCGGTAACTGATACACAGACAGAGCAAACACACGCGCGCAGAACGTATGAAAAGAGGATGATGGTAATGTTTCGAAGCTTAAAATTTCTATGGTGTTATGCATGGAGGGTTGATAAGGGGTATTTGATCTCTCTAGTTTTGTATCAGATCAGCAATTCTCTGACACCTATTTTAATTATGATTTTTCCTAAATTCATTATCGATGAGTTTATGGGAGAAAATGATTTTCATCTGCTATTACAGCTGGTTGTGTTTTTTACAACAGGTATTTTTCTGACAAAGCTTTTATCCAGCTACTTTGAAAATACGGCATTTTATAAACGCTGTATCATACTGGAGCGATTTCAAACAGAGCTTGGAGAGCGCCTGATTAAGACAGATTTTGAAAATTTAGAGGATTCCTCTTTTCTGGATATGAAGCAGAACGCTGAGAAATTTCTGTACGCAAATGGTCAGGGCTTCAGCTTTGTATTGGATAGAGCTGTGAATATCATAGGAAAGCTTTTTATATTTACTACCATTTTCTCAGTGCTACTGGCGATGAATGCAATGATACTAGTCATATTTGTTATTCTGGTTCTCTTCAACAGCATAGCACAAATGCATTTAAAAAGGCGCTATGCAGATTTGGAAATGCAAAAGAATCCTAAGGAGAGAAGGCTGTCCTATCTGAATAGCCTGCTATCCGATGTAGCCTATGCAAAGGAAATACGAATCAACGGGCAGCATGAATTTTTTATTTCGAAGCTGCAAGGCGTTCTCAGAGAACTATGGCTCTTTTACCGCCGGCAGATGCAGCTGTTGAATTATTCACAGGTTATTTTACATTTTGTTGATCTGCTGCAGCGGGGAATTGCGTACCTGTATATGATATATGCGGTTTCCAGGCATCTCATAACGATTGGCGATTTCACTCTGTATATCAATGCTGTCGCAACCTTTACCGATGCCATGAACGATGTGCTGGATAGTATCAATGATGTGCGGCAGTATAGTATTTATTTTGAATCGGTTGAGCGTTATCTGAATCTGCCCATGAAAATTCATGCGGAAACAGCAGTTTCTGTTTCGTTTCCCGAGGAAATTGAATCTATTGAATTTCGTAATGTAAGCTTCACCTATAAGGGCAAATCAAAACAGGCGCTTCATAAGGTGAACTGCAGATTTTCAGGTAAGGAAAAGGTCGCAATTGTCGGTGAAAACGGAGCTGGAAAATCTACCTTTATCAAGCTGCTGTGCCGCTTATATGAGCCTGAGAGCGGTGAAATCTTAATCAATGGTATCAATATAAAGGAGTTTTCGTATCAGGAATACAAGGAAAAGATATCCGCCATATTTCAGGATTATCAACTCTTCTCTTTCAACATTGCAGAGAATATCGGCCTGCAGGATGAGATAGAGGAAGCGCGCATTTTAAAAGATTTGCAGCAGCTTGGCATGAAGGAGGTTATTGCAGCATTGGATCAGGGGGTATATACAGCTCTTCACAAGGACTTTGATCCTCATGGTTTTGAACCTTCGGGAGGACAGGGACAAAAATTGGCCCGTGCATTGTATAAAGATGCTTTGATTATTGTGTTGGATGAGCCTACAGCAGCATTGGATCCAAGAGCAGAAAATGAAATTTACAATACATTTTCCAATCTAGTGAAAGGAAAGCTTGCTATTTATATCTCCCATCGTCTGTCAAGTACGAGGTTTTGTGATACGATTCTTGTCTTAAAGGAGGGGAGCTTGATCGAATGCGGCACACATGAGGAGCTGCTTGACTTGCATGGTCTGTACGCTGAGCTGTATGCGATGCAGGCAAAATATTATAGATAGTGAACAAACAGTTCCTGAATACTCATATGACGGGGCAGAGAGCAGCTTCTGCATTCTGTCTTTTTTTATTGACTTAGTTAAATGTAAGTGCTATCATAAGTATAGAGGTGGGTGGGGACATGAAAAATAATATATGGCATTTATACAGAACTCGTTTGTATTCGTATGTTTATGATGCTAATATAAATCAAGCTGAGAGAATTAGTAATGATTTATTTGATGCATTATTAAAAAACGAAATTCCAAATACTGATGAGTTTTTTTCTTTAAAGGAAAAAGGTTTTTTTCAGGATGTTAGAGTGAAGAAATTGGAACAACCATTAACAAAATATCTTGGCATATTGCAGGATAGACACTTAACGCATTTGATTCTACAAGTAACGAGAAATTGTAACTTGCGTTGCTCATATTGTCCATTTTCGCAAGAAAATAATAAAACAAGAAAGCATGAAAGTATAAATATGCCTTGGGAAACAGCAAAAGCGTGTATTGATTATTTCTATGAGCATTCAGTCGATGCAGATCGGGTAGATCTTTCATTTTATGGTGGAGAGCCTCTTTGCAATTTTGACCTAATCGAGAAATCTACTAAATATTTTGATCATTTATTTTGCGGGAAATACAAAACATATTCTATGACAATAAATGCTACTTTATTAAATAAAAAAAATCTTGAGTTCTTGGATAAATTTGAATTTAAATTAATGATAAGTTTGGACGGGAATAAAAAAACAAATGATAAAAATAGAAAATTTAATAATATTGATAAAAGTGTGTACGATAATATTATTAAGAATCTCAAAATTATAAAAAATGAATTTCCAAATTTATTTGAGAATACCACATTAAATATTGTTATTGATCCTACGGAGAATTTAGATGAATATATTAAATTATTTCAAGAAAATGAGTTTTTAAATGAGATTAGTGTTCGCTCTGCTGAGATAGAAGATGTTTTTATGGATGATAAATTAAAAGCCAGTGAAGACTACATACAAAAACGTAATTATTATGATTTTTTGATTTTAGAAGATGTATTAGGCTATGTAGATATGGAAGACGAATTACATATGTTTGAATTAAATAAAACGGATATTTTAAAGGTCATGTCACAATTATGCAGAATGGATCCATTACCTGAAATCGATCTACCTTCTGGTCCATGCTTACCTGGTTGTAATAAATTATTTGTAGATGTTTATGGAAAATTTTATGCTTGTGAAAAGTATAGTGAAAATTTGGACGATGCAATCATCGGTAACATAAAAGATGGCTTAGATTTAGAAAAATCAAGCAAAGTATTTAATTGTGCTTCAGCAATGAAAGAGGATTGTTTGAATTGTTTTGCTTTCAGAGAATGTAAATCATGTTTCAAAGACGCAATAGAAGGTTTCGATAACATGAGCTCAAAGAAACAAAGGTGTCGTATTATTAAAACAGACTGGCATAGAGCATTAATTACATACTCTTTTATTAATGAGCTAGTTAGTGGAGAATATAAAAGGAAAGAGAGTATAAGGTTATGAAAAAGACTATAATATTCCCTTATTCTAAAAATGATTTTGGTTTCTGTTTAGAATATACTAGAAGAAATTTTGACACAATTATTGCTTCGTTTATGGGTACTTCTTTTATTGGAAAAGATTTAGGCTATAGTGTAAATAGAGGAAAAATTGGAATTTTGATAAAAGATATTTATGATGTAAAAGATATAGCAGATGAAATAATCATTTTAGATAATAAGCTATCACAACAAAATGTGAATCTACTAAAGGAAATAGTATTAAATTTGTCACCTCATATAAAAGTTAGCTCATATATTAATTTGAATGTGAATGTTGACAATTACAGTTACTTGAAAGTGAATGATTTTCCTAAGTTCAAAGATTTAGGATATTATTATCCCAATATCCCTATAGTCTTTGTAAATAATTTAGTGCCATCAGATGATAGTGAATTAATTGTTTTTCAACTAAAAAATATTTTGATGAGAAAAGGTATAAAAGTTGCTTCTCTTATGAAAAGATGTAATTGTAAGGTTCTTGATAGTTGGATAATTCCAGAATCATTTTATAATAGAAAATATCCACCTGAACAAGCAATTTTTATGTTGAATCAATATATTCGTAAAATCATAGAATCTGATTTGCCTGAAATTTTAATAATAGAGCTTAATGATGGGTTACTGCGTTATAATGATGAAATTATGAATTCATTTGGTGTTTATAACTATATGATTTATGAATCAGTAAACCCGGATTATAATATTATAAATCTACCAATACAACATTTAGAGGAAAATTTTATAAGCGAATTAAACAATTATTTACAAAGAAAATATGAATCACCAATAGATGCTATACATGTTTCAAATGCGCTAAAAGTAAATTCTGGGGATTTCACTTATGATTTCATAGATATAACATTGAGAATTCCTTCCAACGAAATTGCAGAAGAAGTCGAAAAATTAAAAAGTGATACGAAAATAGGTGATTTTGAAAACGAATCTTATATTGAATTAATTGTTGATGAAATGTTTAAAAGGTGGTCATGATGGATAAAATCGAAGAAATAGTAGCAAATGAAATATTCATGCTAACTAGGCTAAGAATAAAATTTATATATCAACATAAAGATGATTTTCTTACAAGCACACATATTGGATTGTCGCCTTTAGATATGGTGGATTTATTATCAAAGATAGAGGATTTGTTTTTAATAAAATTTGAAAAAAGTGATTTGAATAATTATGGCGTATCGTCATTCAAAAAGCTAGTTGAGGTTGTGAAAAGAAAATTAGATAGTAGGTGAAGACATTTTGTTATCACTACTTATAGAAAGAAGGGAGGTGATTTAGATGTCTTTTAAGAAAACTCAAAAATCAGTTATGACCATTGAATCAAGTACAAGAAGTGCACGTTGTGCATGTAAAAGAAATTGCAGATGCACAGTCACAATGTATACGAACAACTATAACGAATCTTATAGAGTTACGATGCAAATGAGTACAGGTTCTGGTGGACCTGACTGGGCTTAACAAGTAAGTGAGGAGACTGGCAAGTCTCTTCACTTTTACATAAGGAGGGAAGATTCTTTATGTCCATATACAATATCAAAAAAGAAGGAGTTCTGGCCATATTAATATTCATTTTATTTATTTCTTACAGTCAGCTATACAAATTAAAGGAAACAGCAGAGCTTCAGAAAAGTGAAATCAACGTCATTCAGACATATGAAAGTGTCATGCCTTCATTTCAGGAAGTGTCCATGCACATCATAAATAAAGAAGAAAGAGAGAAAATTAAAACATCTCTTATTGAATTTCAAACCTATGCTGATGAAGCAAAGAAAGCTTTGACAAAAAAAGATTTTCAGACCTATACGCATAATATGACAAAATTATGTTTGTTAAGTGCTTTGTACCGCTTTGAACTTTATACAGCAAGTGGACTTAGTGGTAGCATTTCTGAAACTGATCTAATGAATGATAAAATAAATATGGAACATATGTTAGAACAATATGATATGACATCATCTTCATATTCCTTCTTGGTCAAAACTGATTTATACGGGAATCCTGAAAGCGTCATACAGGAATTTAGCGGCATTGTTAGAAGAGCACAGATGTATATGCTTTATCATGAACATAATCTAGTTCCAATGTCTTCTGCATCCTACGGCGCTATGTCCTCGATTTATCTTATTTATGAAAATTTATCGAGTGTTTTGTTGATTGTACTGAGCGCACTGATATGCATGGATATGATATTCTATGATAAGCAATCTGGCACCCTGAAATTGCTTTTAACACAGCCAAAGAAGCGCTGTTATTATTTGAAAAGACTTTGCTTTCAATATTTCAATAAGATCGCGGTTCTATTTCTTTTGCCTCTGTTTTCTGTATTTCTAATTACTGGAGTATCTAGTACCTTTGCAGATGTGAATGCACCTGTACTTGCATATGAAAAAGGATTTATGAGTTTTAAAGGACTTGATAATAATATAAAGAAAACAAATTACATTTATAATGAAGAAAAAGAAATTTATTTTTTTAATACAAGAATATCACCATTAAATCCTGGAGATATGGAGCCACAGCCTGACATGGGAATTATGCCGTTTTGGAAGGTGATATTGGCATGTACTCTGTTCTCCGCAGTATTACTTATGTTTTATGTTGTACTACATTTGTTTTTTCACATTCTATTGACGAATCCTATAGCCGCAGCCTCTACAGGTCTTTTGATTTCCTTTGTACTTGCTTTTCTATCACCACCGGAAACAGCTACCGCTATTTATAATCTGATAAATCCTATTACGAGCCGTAATCCAATATATGCAGTAACAGGATATATTGGCTTCTCTTTTCTATGGTCAATCATTGTCTTGATAGTCTCAATATTTGTATTATTTATAATTAGTTGTTGGTTGTTTAAAAGAAAGGATATATAATGTATAAAATTAGAATTTTGCTGAAATGGCTTAGAATAGGTGTTAAAATAAGCCGCAGATACTTTATATATAATATGATTGACTCTGTTATTCAGGTGCTTTTTAGCATTTTTGATATATATTTATTAAAAATCATATTAGATGGGCTAATAGTAGGTGATTTATACTATATTATGAAATTGATTGTTACATTTTTTTTATTCAATTGTGTTTTGCAGACAATATCAAACTATATAAATAACTTGATCATACCTATAGAAAAAACTAAATTGCAAAAAGAAATCGTCATGATAATATATAAAAGTTCAATTTGTAAAAAACTATCAGATTATGATGATCCAATACTATATAACGAATTTTACTTTATACTGAATTATGGCATGAATAATGTGATGATATATTTTGAAAACATGTATTCTTTGATTCGTCAAATACTAACGATATTATTATTGACAAGCTTTGTTATATATTATGATTCAATTGTTTTGATATTGTTAATTGTATGTTTAGCTTTGATTACAATTATTAATTATAAGTTATCAAAAGTGTATTATACAACAGATTTGCAAATATCGGAAGTAGATAGAAACATTGATTATATTAATAGAATAATGTATCTTCGTGAGTATGCAATGGAATTACGAATATACAATATATTTTCAAAATTCAAAGGGATATATTATACAGAAAATTGTAGGCGTATAAATATTCAAAGTTCAGCAGGTAATAAAACTTCTTTTTTGAAATCATTACAAGATTCTGTACAATTACTTTTTCAAGGTGTAATCATTTTATATTTAGCAAGAGAAACAGTTTTACAAACTATCCTAGTCAGTGATTTTATTGTTTTATATAACAGTATTATGGAGATTGAAAATAATTTAAATAATGTTATACAAACTATTCCTAAATTTTATGAGAATTCACTGTATCTTGTGGATGTCGATAATTTTATCAAAGAGGTTTCAAGCGATAGTATAGAGGATTTGTTTAATATAAATGAAATACAATTGAAGAATGTTTGCTTTAGATATAATAAAAATCAACCTTTTACATTGGTGGATATAAATATGTCATTAAAAAAAGGGAGTAAAGTTGCACTTGTTGGTGAAAATGGTGCAGGAAAAAGCACTTTAGGAAAAATTTTATGTGGTTTATATGATATTTCATCTGGATTTATAAATATAGAAACCATGAAATTAAGGAAAAGGAGCTCAGTAGTTTTTCAAGATTATCAGATATATGCATTATCAATAATAGATAATATTTTTCTGAAGCAAGTACCATATGATGAGAATGATATAAGATATGCATGGGAATTGTTGAAAAAAGTTGGATTAATAGATAAAGTAAAGAAATTAGAGAATCAACTAGAAACTGTTTTGAGTACAGAATTTGATGATGAGGGTATCATGTTATCTAGAGGTGAGTTACAAAGAATAGTCTTAGCAAGGGCTATAGCCAAGACTGCTGATATATTGATATTAGACGAACCATCAAGTGCATTTGATACTATAGGTCAAGTAGAACTACTGAGTTTATTCAATGAAATAAGCTTTGATAAAATATTTGTATTAATCACGCATAATCTTGAATACATGCCTGATATGGATTATATATATTTAATGGAAAATGGTACAGTGATAGCGGAAGGAAATCATGAATCACTTATGAAAAAAAGTAAGAAATATGGCGATTTATATAGGCGTGCTTGATTTAACATAAATTTTAATAGTATTAAGGAGGTCATTAAAAATGCACTATATAGTTGATGTTCAACATGTGACGAAATATTATGGGAAAGTAAAGGTGTTGGATGACGTAAGTTTCGCGATAAAAGAAAAGGAAATCATCGGCTTGATTGGTCCTAATGGTGCTGGAAAATCGACTTTGATGAAGTGTATGAATAGCCTTGTCTCTTTTCAGAAAGGCGATATTTTTATAGAAGGCTATTCTATAAAAAATGATCGAGAAAAAGCACTTTCAGTACAATCTTCATTAATAGAAGCTCCTGGAATGTATTCAGAAATGACTGGGGAACAGAATCTGAAATTTTTCGCAGGCCTTAGGAAAACAGAAACTGAACATTTTGAGAAGGTTAAGGAATTTACTGGATTGCAAAAGGATTTGAAGAAAAAAAGCGGGCAATACTCTCTTGGCATGAAACAACGGCTTGGATTAGGAATCGCACTACTCGCGAAACCGCGGTTTTTGATATTGGATGAGCCAATGAATGGATTAGATCCAGATGGGGTAATGCTGTTGCGAAATAATTTAAGAAAGCTAGTAGAGGAGCATAATATGAGTATATTGATTTCTTCTCATCAATTAGGAGAAATAGAAAAAATTGCAACAGGCATCATTTGTATCGACCGGGGAAAAATCATAAAAACGCATGATACTATGCTACAGCGAAAGCAATATATATTAGAAACAACAGAATCGAAAAAATTATGCGAGCTTTTCACGCAACAGCAAGATGGGGGAACATGTAATAGAATAAATGATGAGCATGTCTGTGTGGAATTTCTAACCGTAGATGGACTGCAAAGACTTTTAACAGCAGCAAGCGGTGCTGGTATTATGATCACAGAGGTTCAGCAAAAGGTGATTGACATGGAAGAATATTACCAGAAGGTATTTCGGAGAGCCTTATGAAGGTATATTTTATTCAAGAATTAAAACGTGTCTTGTCCCGCAGATATACGTTTTATATCCTTATGGCGATGCTGATTTTTCTGTTACTTCACATACCCTATAATCATGCACAGGCAAAAAACTATATGCAGAAGGAAAGAAATCAGGCATATGCAGATGCCTATCTTATTTACAGTGCCTTAGACAATGCTGTAATTGACGGTGACAAGCAAGAAGAGGATTTCTATCAGAAAGAATATGAAGATTACTATATGTTAATGCAATTCTATGATTCTAAGGAATATACTGAACATTTGAATCAAAAACTACAACTACAGGATGATATTTATAAACGTGAAATTACTTGGCTAAAAAAGAAACAGGACTTCCCTCTTTCCTATGAGTTGAAGGAATTGCAAAAGCAGGGTGGTTGGACCTCTTATATGTTAAATAATGAAATTTCACCTTATGCGACACCTTATGAAAATCAAAGCGCTAATTTTTTCTTTCTGTTTCTGAATAACAATGTTTCCTTGATGATATTTACTCTAATCGCTTTAAGCATTGTTCCGATGATTGTATGTAAGGATTTTGAAGAAGGCGTATTCAAGCAAATTTACACGTATTCGATATCTAGAGAACGTATTTTGCTTTCCAAACTACTTGTTATCATCATACTAATATTTTGTTTCCTCTTAATATCTTTTGGAAGTATAATAGTATTGACTTGGTTACTTTATGGAGGAGGATCGCTTGTCTATCCTTATAGTGTTGCAGAGGATACTTTAATTAGTGCAGGAGGCTATTTTTTAACAAATTTACCTCTTTATTTATTTACATTGCTTTTTTTGACTATTCTGATTTTCATGTTTTCTTATTTATGCCGAAAGCAAGTGGATACCTGTATTTACTTTGGACTTCTGATGGCGTTATTTTATGTATGTATGGAAAATCAGATTTTTATTGATTTGCAATTATGGATACCATGTTTTTATCTACAAGGCAGTTTGGTGGTGGGTAGAGTATTTAATATAGATTTACAACAAGCAGTGTTGTTATGTGTTTTATACAGTATTGGGATGCTAGTTGGTCTTTGTGTTTGGTTCCGCAAAATAGATATTTGAATAGGGAAAAGATTTTCATGAAAGGATAAAAAAATATGTTGAAATATTTCAAATACAGGTGATAAAACAAATAAGAGAAAAATTACGCATATAGATGTTTACTTTGATTTAAACATAAATTTGAAGTCTTTACTTCCCTATATAATTTTGATTTGTATAAGTTGTATGTGTTTTATAGTGTAATTTCGTATGTAAAAAATGAATGATAAATAAAAGCGAAAAGAGGAAAACAAAAAAGAAATGGTACCATATTTTGCGATAAACATCATATCAACGGAATTAAGTAATAAGAGCAACAAAAAATTACGACCAATCACAATAAAAGCCTTTATTTAAAGGCTTTTAATGACATTTTGGTACACCACCGCTATAATATAAGTGACCAAACAAATAAAAGTGAGGTGTTCCTTGCGTTATCTATCTTACCACAGTTAAGCTTTTCTGACTATACCCAATTTACTTCTGATTTTGAATATCTCGGAGGTCTTCAGGATCTTGTCAATGTTTTGAGCAACATCCCTGAGAAGGACTTATATCTCTACTCGAACGTAAATGCAGCAACGGAGGAGATGACTATCCAATCGATGTGATGTGGAAACTATACCTTGCACATCGGTTTTTCGGGCACGGGACTGTAGCGTCTTTACGTAGAGAATTGAATAGAAACCCTTCACTCCGACGTGTATGCGGTTTAGAAAACTGCAAAGGAAAGAATACGGTCTCCTCAGATCGCGTATTTACGAACTTCAAAAAATTGTTGATAGATTGTCGGGATGAAAGAATGAATATTTTCAATCATATATGTATGAGAACATATCGGATTTCGGTAAAGAAATAGCGGCAAATGGGGAAATCATAGAAACTTATGCAGGGTGCAAGTATAAGGGAGACAAGAAAGATATCGATGGAAGAACAGATGCTGATGCAAAGTATGTTAGTAGAATGTAAGCGTAATTAATGAGAGTCACTCCTCGGAGGCTTCACCAGCGATTCATTATTGGCTAATTAGCATAATAGTAACCTGGATGATGTGCAAAAGAGGAGTTTTTTTATCATCATCCAAAAAGTAGGATGAACGTGTTTTCAATATTTCAAAAGAAGAAAAGAAGTCTCATTAACTTCATGTACAAATGGAGCTCAAATTCCTCAGCGCGAGGTAAAAGATGATGTATTTGCATCTAATATGATGGGTGAAGGTGTTGCCTTTGCATTACAGGATGATGTTATTTATGCTCCCTGTAATGGTTTGATCACTTTGATTCCTGCATCCTTGCATGCAATCGGTATACAGGCAGAAAACGGCGCTGAAATTTTGATCCATGTTGGACTTGATACTGTTTCATTAGAGGGAAAAGGATTTCAGCTCTTGATAAAACAGGGTGATAAGATTAAATGCGGTGATTCTTTGCTGCGTGTGGACCTTATACACTAAATGATTTGGATGTGATCCAGCAAACGTATTATGGTGTCAATGAAATGTATGTCAATTTACTGAATTAAATTCCGGATGAAATCTTCAAAGTATCTTCCATAATCGTGGAACAATTCAGAAATAATATCGATACAACAATCAGCTCCAATCTGTCTTTACCCTTGCAGATCATATCAATTTTGCGATAGAACGTGAAAAGAAACATCTGGTGATTGAGAATCCTTTACAATATGAAATCAGACATTTGTATGAAGATGTCTATGATATCAGTGTTTTTGCAGTAAAACTGATTAAGAAACAGCTTCATATCAATTTACCAAAAGCAGAAATCAGCAACATAGCCCTGCATCTGATTAATGCCGAAACATTGGAATCCAATATTCCCGAATCCGATCATGAAGAAGAACTGCAGGAAGAAATCACACAGATCATCGGTGAATATTTCCATATCTATATCGATAAAAACAGTGTATCATATTCCCGTTTCGTATCACACATGAAATATCTGATGAAACGAGAGAATATACAATCACAGTTATCATCTGATACTGAACAGGTATATCAGACGGTAATCGAACAATATCCGGATACGTATGCATGTGTCAGGAAAATTCGTGCTTATTTACAGAATGAATACGAATTAGCATTGAATGATGAAGAAATCTTATATTTGGTTTTACATGTCAATCGACTATGTGTCAGAGAGGATTGCTACCGAAAGGGCATCACCCCAGCACAGGAGAAGAAATAAGTGAGCAACTTATATTTTCTGTTGGCTGGGGCTTATTTTAAAAAGGAGAAAATTTATGGCAAAGAAAAATAAATATGAAGAATTATGTAATTCCATCATAGGGGTGATTGGTGGGAAAAGCAATGTAGCATTTTTTACCCACTGTGTCACAAGACTTCGTTTCAATATAAAGGATCAGGGACTGGCAAATATTGAAGAGATCAAACAAATGCTCGGTATGATTGATGCGCAATGGTCGAATGATCAATTACAGATTATCATCGGACAGGCTGTCGGTAGATGTATACAAAATGATTTGCGAAGCTTATGAATTCAATGATGCTTACACTCCGGATGCTGATCAGAAACAACAGAAACAAAAGTTTCATACAGAACTGATTTTGGATGGTATTATCTGATGTCTTGCACCGCTTTTACCGATTATGATCGGTGCCAGTATGTTCAAAACTGTTGTTCTCTTATTGGAAATGCTCGAAATCGTTTCCACAGAAAGCAGTACGTATCTGATTTTGAATTTTGTCGGAGATGCTGGTTTCTATTTTATGCCTGTATTTATTGGTGCGACTGCCGCAAAGAAGTTTGGAGCAAATTTGGGATTGGGTATGCTCATGGGTGCGATGCTATTACATCCTAATTTCATGAATGCAATTGCGGAAGGAACCTCTTTTGATCTATTTGGACTTCCTGTTTATCCGGCGAGTTATGCAAGCTCTATCTTCCCGGTAATTCTAACAGTATTTGTGATGTCTTATATTGAAAAATTTATCGCAAAGCATTCACCAGATGCTTTACGCTCAATTCTGAAGCCTCTTTTAACCATCATTTTTATGGTGCGTTATCTATGTGTATCATCAGCCCTGTTGGTGCAATCATTTGTGAGTATTTTGCCAGCATCGTGATGTGGCTATATGATACAACAGGATTTTTAGGTATCGGTAGCTTAACTGCAATCATTCCATTCGTAATAATGTCCGGTTATGCACATGGCTTTGAATTCAGGCGCATTCCAAATGCTGGAAACGATTGGATATGATCCAATCGTAATGCCTGTTATGGTACTGAATAATCTGAATCAGGGGGCAGCATGCCTTGCAGTTGCGGTAAAAAGAAAGAGCAAAGAAGTACGATCTCTTGCGTTATCCTGTGCAATTACCGTCATAATCGACGGTGTCAGTGAACCTGCAATTATGGGATCAGTTTAAAGTATAAAATTGCATTTAATTATTATGTTGTTACATAAATGATGTAAGAATAGGGTATATACTATGTCCATCGAGGAGATGATGGATATGGAATAAGCAAATAAAGAAAAAATGGATGTAAGACAATGTATGGAAGAATTAATGGAGCGATATTCATTTGATGATGTTAAAGAGCTCTTTAATGCATTAAACAACGATATATTGAAAAGAGAGTTATATAAGCACATGGTTGAAGATCTACATGATGGTATACTAACCTGTCCAAAATGTGGAGGTCAGCATGTCCATAAGAATGGAAAAACAGAGAAAGGCCTGCAAAGATACAAATGCAGCTGCAATAAAACGTTTATTTTACGACATAATACGTTAATGTTCTATAGCCGCTTATCTTGTGAACAGTGGAAGATGATGATTAGCAGTACATTGAATAATGATTCCCTGAAAACAATGGCTGCTTTGACTGGCATCAGTGTAACATCTGCATTTTATTGTCGTCATAAGATTCTTTATGTCCTCGTTCAAATCATGAATGAGGACATTCTTTCAGATGAGGCAGAACTGGATGAAACCTATTTGACGTATGAACAAGAGGGCTATATTCGAACTGGAAAAAAAGGAATCAGTGAAGATAAAATCGCTATAGCATGTGCAGTGGATGTCCATGATAATATCGTGCTTGCAGTAGCTGATCGGGGCAGACCTAAATCTAAAACACTAATAGAGATATTTGATAAAACAATATCTCATGGAATGAAAATCGTATCAGACAGCCAGAGAAGTTATCATCCCTTAATGAAGCACCTTGATGCAGACTGGAAAAAGATTCCCTCACGCATAAAGGAAATTGAGGGATATACATTTGATAGAATCAACAATCTGCATGAGAAAATCAAAGCTTTTTTTCGTGGAAAACGAAATGTAAAAACTCATTATCTACAAGGATATCTAGCATTGTTTCAGTATCGAAGAAAGAATCCGATGTATATGAGTGACTAGGTAGTCCGAAGTATCTTTTCCCGTTTAAACTGCATAGAAACTGCACTGAGAAACAAGGATATATGCAGTGGTGTTAATGTTTATCGGACTTTTTATGATTTTTAAGCAACATAATAATTAAATGCAGCTTATAGTAAAAAATACAAACAATGATTTTTCAAATGGTTGCTGTTTCTCATTCATCTCATACTGTAAACAGGAAGTCCCTGTTCACTAATGCATAGAAACGATTCTAAATACATCTAAAGGAACAATACTGGATTGCTATCTGGTAAAAGAATTAAGCAGTTATACTTTTTGATAGATGATAACATCACTTGAAAATAAAAACTTTTTATTTAATTTCTAATTTTTTAGGAGTTCTGCCATTTCTTTACGTATGTAATAGTGTAAAGCATAAGACTGCATACGAAAGGAAGTGAACACTATGCTTACAAAAGATGTATTAGGAAACAAAGATATGAAAGAAGAGGAGGTGAAAGAACGACTTAACTATGATAACGATATTTTCTTTAAATTTGCTCTTGGCACGGAGGATGAAGATGCTGCTTTTATCCGTAACACCATTATTGAACGAGTGACCGGGATCCATCCTAAGGAAAGCACTGTATTGAATCCCAATCTGGATCCTGTTATTCTCAAAAAGAAAAAAATGGTATTGGACATCCGTGTGAAGGACAATGAAGGAAGAGAATACGGAATCGAAATGCAGACTACCTATTCAAAGAAATCAGAGTTGAAGCGCTTTGAACTGTACGGTGCCAGAATGCTATCGAATCAGCTTGATAACGGAGAAAGATATTACGAACTCCTACCTGTCTATCAGATCATCTTTCTCGATTCCTACGCAGAACACACCAGAAAATTAATCGATGACTATCAGATGAGAAATGAGGAAGGCGAAGTGGAAAGTAAGCGTAGCTTAATGAGGAGGATATACATCTATCTGCCGGAAATCAATGCAATCGTCAAGCGTAAAGGATTTGAAAAGCTGAATGACTTTGAACAATTGTGCTACCTGTTTAAAAATAATGATGAAGATGGTATACTAAAAACAGAGGAAAGGCTGGTGAAGAAGGTTATGGAAAAGTACAAAAAATTCCATGATGCGGAAGACCTCTGGTCGATAGCGATGGCAACACAGATACAGGAACAGCGCGAAAAAAATGCTATTCGGGATAGCTTTGAAGATGGCGTTGAACAGGGAATTAAGCAAGGAGTTGAACATGGTATTAAACAGGGGGTGAAGCAAGGAATTGAACTGGGACAAAAAGAAGGTGAAAGAGCATTGTTAAGGCGACAAATGGAAAGCAAATATCATGAAGACTGCTCAACATGGCTCTGCTCTTTAACGATGGAACAGCTCGACCTTGTATCCACTTTATTATTCACCTGTGATACCCTGCAGGAACTGAAGGATTCGCTTGCAGTTAACAAATAATACATACAAAACTACACAGATGGGGCTGTAACGAATAGTCAATAAAATTGGGCTGCAGAACGTTACAGCTTTTTTTCGTGTGTTTGCATAGATATTCATAAATGTTGTTATCAAAAATAATTTGTACTGAAAAAGGCGTGATGTATGCGCCTTTTTATTTAATTATATTTTTTTTACAGACTGCAAACACTTTTTATAGCTCATTCTTAGTTGTCTTTCAAGTATTGGTTTCACTTCACATAAGAATTATTTTCTTCAAAAAACAGTTGCAATTCCAATAGAATCATATTACAATACTAAGTACCGCGGTTTCGTGGTATTTTCATGCGTGGGAGAAGGAGGCAACCCTTCATTCTGACCACTGCATAAGACTTTTTAAATATAGGAGGAATGTCTTGTGAGTAAGAAAGTTGCAAAAGTTTGTAAACTTCAGTTCCCTGCAGGGGGAGCTAGACCGGGACCTGCACTGGCTTCTGCCGGTATCAACATGCCGCAGTTCTGTACAGCATTCAACGATGCTACAAAAGAACGTGCCGGTGATGTCGTTCCAGTTATCATTACTGCATACGAAGACAAGAGCTTTGACTTCGTAATCAAAACAACTCCGGCTGCTATGATGATCAAAAAAGCTGCTGGAATCAAAAAAGCTTCAGGAAATCAGAAAGAGATCTCTGGAAAAATCACAGTGGATCAGCTGCGTGAAATCGCAGAATACAAAATGCCGGACTTAAATGCCAATGATGTGGAATCTGCTATGCGTATTGTTGCAGGTACTGCGAAAAACATGGGTGTTGAAGTTGAAGGTTTTGAATAAGAAAGGCGGAAAACAAAATGGCAAAATTCGGTAAAAAATATGTAGAAGCTGCTAAAAAAGTTGATCGCACAAAAACTTATTCAGTAGCTGAGGCAGTAAAATTAGCAAAAGAAACAAACATCGCTAAATTCGACGCATCTGTTGAAGTTAGCTTCAAATTAAATGTGGATCCTCGTCACGCTGATCAGCAGATCCGTGGTGCGATGGTACTTCCGCACGGAACCGGTAAAACACAGAAGGTCTGTGTTATTACACAGGGACCGAAAGAGCAGGAAGCGAAAGATGCCGGTGCAGATTTCGTCGGTGGAAAAGAACTGCTGGAAGACATCCAGAAGGGATGGTTCGACTTCGATGTTATCGTTGCGACTCCGAACATGATGGGTGAGCTTGGTAAGCTGGGACGTCTGTTGGGACCAAAGGGCTTAATGCCAAACCCTAAGACTGGTACAGTTACCATGGATGTAGCAAAAGCTGTTGAAGATATCAAAAAGGGTAAGGTTGAATACCGTGTTGACAAAGAAGGAAATATCAACCTGATGATTGGAAAAGTAAGCTTTGACGATGAGAAGCTGGTTGACAACTTCAATGCACTGCTGAAGGTAATCTCAAAAGCACGTCCTGCGGCTGTAAAGGGTACTTACATCAAAAACCTGGTAATCTCCACTACCATGGGACCTGGTGTCAAAGTAACTGTTGAAAAATAACGATTGACAAAATCTCGTTAGCAGGTTAGAATATCAGATGTTATCAATATACCATAGACAGTAACGGCCCTACGGCTTAATCATGTTACCGAGGTAAAAGTTGGATACTAAACTTTCACCCGTAGTCTGTCTATGCCTGCGGGTGTTTTTATATCACTCTTAAAGGGTATATTGTTACATATAAATTTAGGAGGTGTGAAGTTATGAACCAGGCGATTATCGATAGCAAGAAAGCGGTCGTTTCTGAAATTGCTCAGAAAATGAAAGAATCTCAGTCAACTGTTGTTGTTGAGTACCGTGGACTTAGCGTTGCCGAAGTAACCGAGTTACGTAGAAATCTGCGCGAAGAAGGTGTTGAGTTCAAGGTTTACAAAAACTCACTGGCTCAGCGTGCTGCTGTTGAAGCAGGTGCGGATGATCTTACAAAGGATCTGATCGGACCAAACGCCATCGCATTCGGTGGTGACGCAGTTGCTCCTGCGCGTGTTCTGGCAAAATTCGCTAAGAAACATGAACACTTGGTATTGAAAAGCGGAATCGTAGAAGGAAAAGTTGTTGGTGTAGATACCATTAAGGAACTGTCCAGTCTGCCGAACCGTGAAGGTATGTTATCAATGCTGTTAAGCTGTCTGCAGTCTCCAGTACGTGGATTTGCATGTGCTGTTAAGGCAGTGGCTGACGCAAAAGACGGAGGTTCTGCTGAAGAAGCAGCTCCACAGGAATAAACTTACAGGAGGAAAATGAAAATGGCAAAATTAGCACAGGAAGATATCTTAGCTTACTTAGAAGAAGCTACCATCTTAGAACTTAACGAATTAGTAAAAGCAATCGAAGAAAAATTCGGTGTAACAGCTGCTGCACCAGTTGCTGTAGCTGCCGTAGCAGACGACGCTGCTGCTGCAGGACCTAGCGAAGTAACAGTAACTCTGACTGACATCGGTGGAACAAAGGTTGCTGTCATCAAGGCAGTACGTGAAATCACTGGTTTAGGTCTGGTTGACGCTAAGGGTCTGGTTGACAAGGCACCAAGTGTAATTAAGGAAAACATCAAACCGGAAGAAGCAGAAGAAATCAAGAAGAAACTGATGGACGCTGGTGCTTCTGTAGAAATCAAGTAATTCATACTTACACATTTTACAAACAACAAAAAGCCGAGAGGCTTTTTGTCACCTAAAAAGGCGGGATAACGATGGATCATTACTTTACAGATAATCGTCATTTAGCAGAAAACCGGAAGGAAATATCTTTCCGGTTTTGGTGTTTTAACGTTTCTTTTATTACCGATAACGGTGTGTTCTCCAAAGACAGTGTCGATTTTGGTACACGGGTACTGCTCAACACGCTGCATGAGCATGAGGAAGAGCTGGGAAATCAACTTCTTGACATGGGCTGCGGCTATGGCGTTGTGGGAATCGTTACCAAAAAGGCATGGCCGGATAAACAGGTTGAAATGGTGGATGTCAATCCCAGGGCGGTGGAGCTTGCCAGGGATAATGCTGAAAAAAATAATATCGAGGCAAACATTCATGTATCCGATGTATATGAGCAGGTAAGTGGGAATACTTTTACTGATATCATAACAAATCCTCCGATTCGTGCCGGTAAAAACGTCATCTATAACATCTTTGAGGAGGCATGGAATCACCTTGCGGACCAGGGGACACTTTGGGTTGTGATTCGCAAACAGCAGGGAGCACGCAGCGCCGTGACGAAAATAAAAGAAGTGTTTGGAAATTGCGATATCATTCACAAGGAAAAAGGATATTTCATACTAAAAGCAAAAAAAGCATTGACAATTTGACAAACAGTTGATATTATAATAAATTGCATAATACTAAAATATTAAAATGGGTTTTTATGCCTTATTTTGATAGGTGAAACTTGTAGAAAGGATGGCGTACATGGACAAAAAACAGCCTTATCGTATTGTCGCTTCCGGTAAAAAGGCAGAGCGTCGAGACTACTCAAAAGTAAGCGGGCATCTGGAACTGCCAAATCTGGTAGAAATCCAGACAGACTCCTTCGAGTGGTTCAAGAACGAAGGAATTGGGGAAGTTTTCAATGAGATTTACCCGATTCAAAACTATGGAGGAAATATCAAGCTGAAATTCGCCGGCTATGAATTCGGAGAGCCGAAATTCAATGCGGAGGAATCAATGTATCGCGAATGTAATTTCGCGGCACCTTTGAAAGCCCGTATGGAGCTTGAAATTACAGATAACACCACTGGTGAGGTTATCAACAAGTGGGAGGATGTCTTCCTTGGGGACTTCCCGCTGATGACGGAAACCGGTACCTTTATTATCAATGGTGCGGAGCGTGTCATCGTTTCGCAGATTGTGCGTTCCCCGGGTGCGTACTTTTCCACTGGTTATGAGGAAAAAACAGGGAAGGAATCCTTTGCCTGCGAATTGATTCCAAGCCGTGGAACATGGCTGGAGTTTCTGACAGAAGTGAAAAAGGCGTCTACAGGACGTGTTTTAAACATGAGCATTGACCGGAAACGTAAAATGCTGTCTTCTATTCTGTTCAAAGCAATCGGTATGTCTGTGGATCTGGACAGAAGTGAGGATGCACATGACACGATGCAGATCAAAACTTTCCTGAAGGCTATGGGAAGAGATATCGTGGAAAATGTAGCGATTGATGATGAAGATCGCGAGTTCATGAATCTGTACCTTACATTATATGCATCCTTCTTCGGCAAATACGAGGAAATTGAAAACACGCTGATGGCAGATAAGGTCAAGACAACACAGGAGGCGTTACTGTCCATTTACGAAAACCAGCGTTCTGATGAAATCCCTACACTGGATGGTTCCATTACGTTAATGAATGCGAAGTTCTTCGATCCGCGCCGTTACGATCTGACAAAGGCCGGACGTTATAAGCTGCGTAAAAAGCTAAACGCGATCAACCGTGTTGATAAGCACCATCTTGCGCAGGATATTCTGGATGCGGATGGATCTGTCTTCATGCCAAGTGGTACGATGGTCAACCGCGATGAGCGAAATGCACTTCGCAAAGAGCTGGAAAAAGGTATGCATGTCAATGCATTCCCGTTCAATCCGCTGTTCAATCATCCGGATAAGGTATATGTACCTAGCAGCAATCACCTTGGTCTTGTCGGACGTGTTCTGGCGGGCGATGTGGAGCTGGAAGACGGTACGCTGTATGAAGGAAGCATTCTGAGTGAGCAGGATGTGGAAGCAATCGTCAAGGGTGTGGAAAAGGTAGCTGTACATGGCGGTATCATCGCCAAGAAGGTTGCTTTAACAAGCGCTAATGTGAATGCCGTATTGAACTACGGACAGAGAATGTACGCGTTTGCCCGTTTGACGGACGCAAATGGAGAAGATGTAGTCAACGAGGAAGGCGATTTCTTCGTGGATGGCTATACTCCTCGCCACAAGCCGGAAGCACTCAGTGTGACTGCCGTAGATGAAATCAAAGCAAAAGTTAACAACGGTGCTGTATTATATGCATGGCTGGTCGGGGCTGCGATTCAGGAAATCCTGATCCGTGACCACGACGGTGCAGTTGTGAAGGTTATGGGAAATGACCCGTATGCTGACAAGCACACCATTACTATTTCCGATATGTATGCATTCTATGCCTACAATCTGAACAATATGGAAGGTGTTGGAGATACCGATGATATCGATATGCTGGGTAACCGTCGTATCCGTTCCGTCGGAGAGCTGATTCAGAATCAGTTCCGTATCGGTTTAAGCCGTATGGAGCGTGTGGTTAAGGAACGTATGTCCATTGCGGATATCGCGACTCTGACGCCGAAGAAGCTGACCAATATCCGTCCGCTGACAGCGGCAATCAAGGAGTTCTTCTCTTCTTCTCAGCTGTCTCAGTTCATGGATCAGCAGAATCCGCTTGCTGAGCTGACAAACAAGCGTCGTATTTCCGCATTGGGTCCTGGTGGTATCACCCGTGACCGTGCGAGCTACGAGGTTCGTGACGTTCACAGCTCTCACTATGGGCGTATCTGTCCGATCGAGACACCGGAAGGTCCAAACATCGGTCTGATTTCCAATCTGACAACGTATGGAAAAATCAATGAATACGGCTTCATTCAGACTCCGTACCGTATCGTAAATGCGGATGGAACTGTACAGGAAGAGGCACTTTACCTGTCTGCGGATGAAGAAGCCGATTATGTAATCGCACAGGCCAACGAGGTTGTGGAAGGCCGTCTGATCAACGAGCATGTCGTAGCACGTAAAGCCGGAGATACCATCATCGCAAGACGTGAAGAGGTAGAGCTGACCGACGTTTCTCCGAAACAGATCGTATCCGTTGCGACTGCCTGTGTACCGTTCCTGGAAAACGATGATGCTTCCCGTGCCCTCATGGGTGCGAACATGCAGCGTCAGGCCGTTCCTCTGCTGCAGCCGCATTCTCCGTATGTCGGAACCGGTGTAGAGTTCAAAATTGCAAAGGACTCCGGTGTCGGTATCGTCGCAAGAGAAAACGGTGTCGTGGAGTATGTTGACTCCCAGAGAATCATCGTCAGCGAAAACGATGGAAACCGCAGAGAATACCGTCTGCGTAAATTCCAGCGTTCCAACAACGGAACCAACATCAACCAGAGCCCGATCATTTCCAAGGGAGAACGTATCGAGAAGGGTGATATCCTTGCCGATGGTCCATCCATGGAACGCGGCGAGCTGGCACTTGGACAAAACGTAACCATCGCCTATATGACATGGTACGGATATAACTACGAGGATGCCATCATCATGAGTGAACGTCTGGTTCGCGATGATGTGTATACCTCCATTCATATCGAAGAATACGACATTGACTGCCGTGAAACAAAGCTGGGGCCTGAAGAAATCACCCGCGATATTCCTAACGTGAGTGAAAACGCATGCCGTAATCTGGACAGCCGTGGTATCATCATGGTCGGTGCAGAGGTTATGGAAGGCGATATTCTGGTCGGTAAGGTAACGCCGAAGGGGCAGAGCGAAATCTCTCCTGAGGAAAAACTGCTGCTGGCTATATTCGGTGAGAAATCACGTGAGGTACGTGACAACTCTTTGAAGGTACCGCATGGTGGTGCCGGAATCGTTCACTCCATCCGCGTCTTCAAAAGAAGCGAAGGACACGATCTGCCGCCTGGAGTCAATGAAACAGTAAAAGTATACATCGTTCAGAAACGTAAGATTTCTGAGGGTGACAAAATGGCCGGACGTCACGGTAACAAGGGTGTCATCTCCAAGATTCTTCCTGTAGAAGATATGCCTTACATGCCGGATGGAACACCGGTTGATATCATGCTGAACCCGTTTGGTGTGCCTTCCCGTATGAACATCGGTCAGGTACTGGAAATCCATCTGGGATATGCTGCCAAGAAGCTGGGTGTGAAATTCTCCACACCGGTATTCGATGGTATCAACAACACCGAGCTGAGCGATATCATGAAGGAAGCGGAAATGACCGTGGATGGAAAACAGGTACTGTATGACGGCCGTACCGGGGAACCGTTTGATGAACGTATTTCCGTCGGCGTCATGTACATGATCAAGCTGGCCCACATGGTTGACGATAAGCTGCATGCCCGTGCAACCGGACCATACTCTCTGGTAACTCAGCAGCCGTTGGGTGGTAAGGCACAAAACGGTGGTCAGAGATTCGGTGAGATGGAGGTCTGGGCACTGGAGGCTTATGGTGCCGCTCATACACTGCAGGAAATCCTGACAGTGAAATCCGATGATATCGTTGGTCGTACAAAGACCTATGAAGCAATCATCAAGGGAAAAGATATTCCGGAACCGGGTATCCCGGAATCCTTCCGCGTATTGAAGCACGAGCTGCAGGCTCTTGCCATTGACGTGAAGATGCTGGATGAAGACGGTAACGAAGTAGATATCAGCAAGGAGGATAACAGCGAAGCAGCTGCAACTCTGCCTCCGATTCCTGCCGCTGAGCCTGTCGGTGAGGAAGACATCAATGATCTGGAAGTAGAAGAGGAAGATGCTGTCGCAGATGACGAATCCGAAGATGAAATTCTTCTGGATGACGATGCAGAGGCTGATGACTTCATAGAAGATGAAGACATTGAGCTGAGCGATGATGAAAACGAAGAGGAGGCGTAAGTAAATGAGTGTTAATAATTTTGCCTCAATTCAGGTAAGCCTGGCTTCACCTGATAGAATCCACGAATGGAGTCATGGTGAAGTAAAGAAACCAGAGACGATCAACTACCGTTCTCAGAAGCCTGAAAGAGATGGATTGTTCTGTGAAAGAATTTTCGGACCGAGCAAGGACTGGGAATGTTACTGTGGAAAATATAAGAAGGTACGCTACAAGGGGGTTGTCTGTGACCGCTGTGGTGTAGAAATTACAAAATCCAGCGTTCGTCGTGAACGTATGGGACACATTGAGCTTGCGGCTCCGGTTGCGCACATCTGGTATCTGCGCGGTATACCAAGCCGTATGGCACTGCTGCTGGATGTAACACCGAAGCAGCTGGAAGAGGTTGTGTACTTCGTGTCCTGGATTGTAACAGATCCTAAGGATACAAAGCTGGAATACAAGCAGGTGCTCTCTGAACGTGAGTACCGCGAAAATATGGCAATTTACGGTCCGGGCAGCTTTACTGCCCAGACTGGTGCCGAGGCTGCGCTGACGCTGCTGACAGAGGTTGACCTGGAGGCTGAATTCAAGCATATTCAGGATGCACTGGAGTCTGCACAGGGTGAAAAGCGTAAAAAACTGATCAAGCGTCTGGATACCGTAGAAGCCTTCCGTAACTCCGACAATAAGCCGGAATGGATGGTAATGACGGTAATTCCGGTAATCCCGCCTGATCTGCGTCCGATGCTGCAGCTGGACGGCGGACGTTTTGCGACAAGTGATCTGAATGATCTGTATCGCCGTGTCATCACACGTAACAACCGTCTGAAAAAGCTGCTGGAGCTGGGAACCCCGGCTATCATCGTACAGAATGAGAAGCGAATGCTGCAGGAAGCGGTGGATGCGCTGATTGATAACGGACGTCGTTCCAAACCGATCACCGGAGCCGGTGGACGTGCATTAAAATCTCTGTCACATTCCTTAAAGGGAAAACAGGGACGTTTCCGTCAGAACCTGCTCGGTAAGCGTGTTGACTTCTCCGGTCGTTCTGTTATCGCGGTCGGACCGGATTTGAAAATGTATCAGTGCGGTCTGCCTCGTGAAATGGCAATTCAGCTGTTCAAGCCGTTTGTTATCAATGAAATCGTAAATAAAGAAATCGCAAGCAATCCAAAGACTGCGGAGAAGCTGATTGATCGTCAGGATCCCCGTATCTGGGATATTGTGGAAAGTGTCATTGACGGCTATCCGGTTCTGATGAACCGTGCGCCTACACTGCACCGTCTGGGTATCCAGGCCTTCAAACCGAAGCTGGTGGAAGGACGTGCCATGCGTCTGCATCCACTGGTATGTACTGCCTTCAACGCCGACTTTGACGGTGACCAGATGGCTGTTCACGTACCGTTGAGTGAAGAAGCAAGAGCCGAAGCACTCGTCATGATGCTTGGTAGCAACAACATCCTTGGTCCAAAGGATGGAAAGCCAATCGTTACACCTGGTCAGGACATGGTCATGGGGAACTTCTATCTGACGATGGAGGAAACCGCAGAGGAATTCTATCAGGAGGCTGATCGCTATAATGCGGTTGACTGCCCGAAATCCGCTGCGATCTGGACCCGCTATGGTGATAATGAGGGACATGTGTTTGGCAGCATCAATGAAATCCTGATGGCATATCAGACACAGCAGATTCATCTGCACTCCCGTATTGCAATTCCTGCACGTGCATTAAAGAAAGAAAGCTTTACAGAAGAACAAAATAAGAAATACCTGCTGACGACCGTTGGTAAGGTAATCTTCAACAATATGTTCCCAACCGACTTCCCGTTCCTGAACGAAGTCAGTGCGGAAAACTTTGTCGCAACACCGGAGCGTTTCTTCCTGGAGATGGGAAAAGACGTGAAGGAGGCAATCAAGTCCATGCCGGTAACCGCGGCTTTCAAAAAGAAGGACCTCGGTAAAATCATCGGTGAAATCTTTAAACGCTATTCCACAGAGAAAACAAGTGAGATCCTTGACCAGATCAAGGATATGGGATTCCAGTATTCCACCGTTGCCGGTGTTACCGTATCCCTGTCCGATATCGAGGTCGCACCTCACAAGGAAGAGCATGTGGAATATGGTAAACAGAAGGCCGAAGAGCTGAAAACACTGCGTAAAAAGGGTAAGCTTACCATGATGGAGTGGGAGCGTCATCTGAATAAGCTGTGGGCGGATGTCAAGGATGATATCGCCGAGGAGCTGCTGGGAAACCTTCCTCGTAAAAATCCAATCAGTATGATGGCGCGTTCCGGTGCCCGTGGTAATACCTCCAACTTTACACAGCTGGCTGGTATGCGTGGTCTGATGGCAAAGCCAAACCAGTCCAAATCTGCCAAGGGTGAATATGTTCCTACCATCATAGAGGTTCCGATCTACTCCTGTTTCCGTGAGGGTCTGAATGTGTCCGAATTCTTTATCTCCACACACGGTGTGCGTAAAGGTCTGACCGATACCGCCCTGAAAACAGCCGAATCTGGATATCTGACACGTCGTCTGGTTGACGTAGCACAGGATGTTATCGTTAAGCAGGAGGACTGTGGAACGGATAAGGGCTACTGGGTGGAAGCAATCGTTGATCGTAAGACAAATACGATCATCGAGAGTCTGTTTGACCGTCTGGTAGGACGTTACAGCAAGCAGGAAATCACAGATCCGAAGACCGGAGAAGTCATTCTGGAAAGTGATGAATTTATTACCGATGCACTTGCACAGAAGGTTGTGGATGCCGGTGTTGAGGGAATGTATATCCGTAGTGCGTTTACTTGTAAATCCATCTATGGTGTATGTAAGAAATGTTACGGACGCAACATGGCGACCGGCAAGGATGTTGAAGTCGGAGAAGCTGTCGGAATCATGGCTGCCCAGTCTATCGGTGAGCCAGGTACGCAGCTGACCATGCGTACCTTCCATACCGGTGGTGTGGCAAGTGCCGACGGTGGAGATATCACACAGGGTCTTCCTCGTGTCGAGGAGCTGTTTGAGGCTCGTTGTCCGAAGGGTGTTGCCGTACTGGCACAGATCACAGGTGAAATCACCGATGTTCATCAGATTGATACAGGATATGAGGTTACCGTATCCAATGATAAAGAAAGCATTGTCCACAAGGTTACCCTGATCCAGGCAATTCGTCCTTGGATGAAGGTGGGAGCACATGTGGAAGCCGGTGACAAGATTACCGAGGGTCAGGTTGATCCGAAGGAGCTTTTAAAGGTTGCCGGTGTACGTCAGGTACAGAACTACATTCTGAAGGAAGTCAAGAAGGTTTATCAGAGTCAGGGTATTGAAATCAGTGACAAGCACGTTGAGGTTATGATTCGTCAGATGCTTCGCAAGGTTGTCGTACTGGAAGGTAACGATACACACCTGAACCCTGGTGTTCAGATTTCCCTGACGGAAATTACGAAGATCAACCGTAAGGCACTGCTGAGCGGTCAGGTGCCGGCTACCTTCAAACCGGTATTGCTGGGTATATCCAAGGCGTCTGTTGAAACAGATTCCTTCCTGTCTGCCGCATCCTTCCAGGAAACCACAAAGGTTCTGACCGATGCCGCAATCAAGGGTAAAAAGGATTACCTGATTGGTCTGAAGGAGAACGTTATCATCGGTAAGCTGATTCCTGCCGGAACCGGTGTAGGCGATGAGCGTCCAATGAATCTGATTATCGGAGAAAAGGCAAAAGAACTGAAGGAAATCCGTGAGGAGCGCAACCATAAGGAAGACGATGACAACTTTATGGCATACGTGCCTGCCGGTCCGGAACGTCTGACCACTGAGATGGTTCAGCAGATCATGGACGGTGAGGATACCACCCTGGAACAGCCTGCTGTAGAAGTACAGGAATAACATAAAAAACATGTAGTAGCGGTGCTCTGCCATACTGCATGTTTTTTCTTATCATTTTAAAAAGAATATAGAATGAAATATCACATAAAGCAGAACGATTTTACAAATAGTCTTGAAAAAGGCCTGTATTCTGTTATATAATCTTCAATGGATATGCAGCAGTGGCAGAGTTTGGTTTAATGCACCGGTTTCGAAAACCGGCGTGTCATTGACACCGGAGGTTCAAATCCTTTCTGCTGCGCCAGAAAAAGATACAGGTATATTTACATCCCAGAGGCAAACGTAGACTTTGCGATGCTTTTATACCTTTTTATATGCTAGTTTAAAGAGGCAATTATTAGGATTATAAATAACTTTATTATGCAAAAATGCAGAGAAGGGGAAGCTATGATAAAATTCTTAAGTAGGTTTTGTAGGATTCTAACATTTTCTCAACAAGCTGATCTACCATATCAAAAGAATTATGCTGTGAACGTATCAAACGATTATGGTTCAGTATGGAAGCCGATTGATTAAAATGAAAAATATGTCAAAAAACATAAGGAATGTTATTATCTGGTATATTATCTTTATTTTTGCTACATGGTTTTTCCTGTCACTAACTCTGTTGAATGCATTTGATTTTCTGATATGGTATATTTCCATTATATCGTTGGCTTTACTTATCGCCATAAGTATTATAGTCTGTGAACTCTTTAAAGCTTTGCAAACTATGAATGAAAAGTAATTATACAAATATGTGAAGATGGTTTTAATTTTCTTTCATAAATGTACTTAATTAAGTGAGAGTAGAGTGGTCTGGTTTGGAATAAATTATGAAGGCTGATGTCTCATTGACACAAGTTATTGAAAAAAGGCGATCGAATGAAAGGGTTAAACCTTGTTTGATCGTCTTTTATTGTGCCGAGATTAACAGCTTTGATTATCTTTTGTGATAAGAAACGTAGAATCAAGCAATTCGTTGGCGCATATGCAAATAGGGTTTCATAATCCGTGTTCTTTGGATCATTCTGCAGCTTTGTTAACTCATGCTCCATTGTATTGTAGAATGCATCATACTTTTTCCAAAATTCCTTTTTCTGAATCATTCTTATATTAAAAGACCAGAATCCGACATTCTCTGTTGTCATTTCTATGATCTTCCTTTTTTTTGTCAACTTTTTTAACTAAATGGCATGTTGAATACAGCCGAACGTTTTTTTTACGTTTATTGATTCCTATAAATTCAATGTAACTGTTTTAAGCATCGACAAATTGATCCTCAATACTCTGCAGTTGCTCCTCATCCTCAACCGGTTCCCATGATTGACTGAAATCTACCTCTTTAAACAATGCGGCAAGTCCTGTAATCTGCTTTAATCTCAGTATTTCATCACGATCCATACCCAAATGCTTTGCAATCCATGCATCTGAACGTCCAAGCTCATGTAATTCCTTAACAATGTTACTCATCAAATCCACATCGTGACTACCTCTTGCTCGATTGTGCCGTATAGTACTGGCCATACGCTGGTCAAGCGGCTTATTGATTACTGAAACCGGTAAAACCCCCTTCTCACGCTCATAGATATCCGGGTATTCCTTCATGATGCGATATCTGTGAAAGCCGTCAACAATGATATAATGATCGCTAGCCTCATCGTAATAGCATACGATTGGCATGGTGTAGCCGTCGGCCTTTATACTGTCATACAATAATTTCATTTCAGGTGGCGCAACGGCATTCGGGTTATAATCATTCGGTATGATTTTTTCTATTGGAACTGCACGTATATGATAAACCGGACTCTTACTCATCATCTAAACCTCCGTACCCTTGTATTTTTCTTTTAAATGATCCAGTCGTCTCTGCTGTTCCCGTGTTAATCCAAACCCCATGGAACGGCAGATATGGTCATTCTTTAAAATGCAGAAGCACATACGCTTCCAACTGGGGATATCCTTTGTGGATTTTATATCGTCGGTATCATCCGGTATACGATCCAGAAATATGATTCTGGAATTTTTAAAAATTGTATAATTGGATACCCCGTTTCGCTTTATGTGATAGCCATGCTCCTTTAGCTCTTCGATTGTTTCTTCCTCAAGCCCTCCTCCTACCGTATGCCAGAAGGTTATCGATTTATTGAATTTTTCAATATAGTTTTGCCGCAGCCGTTTGGGAAGTGTTGCCAACAGGAACATTGTATACGATTTCCAGGTATGTCCCTCCGGCAGTTTTATGGTTCGATATCCGACTGCCTTTGTTTTGGCATAGATTGCCGCAAAATTCGCTCCCTGAACACGGCCCAGCAGCTTCACCCACATCTGTGGATCAATCACGCGATATAGATTCAATGATTCCTTAGCATAATCCTGAAATGGAGAAGCCACCCGCATTTGTGAAATTGTCAATCCCGCCTTGTAATACAAATCATACAAACTGTTATAGCTATATCCGAACTTATAATAGGCATGCCATATATCCTCGACTGACCAGTCATACAGAGGCGAACCTGTCCAAACCTCCTTGAATTGCTGTGTAATCCAGCATTTGCCTTTATAGCTGTGCTTTTTATTAACAAAACCGCTGTAACGCTGCATAGACTCATCAGCACGTAGACCCAGCAGACAAACCGTTTTTTTGTTATCATGCACACTGCGATACCATCTGCCGAATTGCTTGGCCAGATCCTCCTGATGCATTTTATAGTGATATGTCGCTACAGGATTATTTTTCAGGTTAATGACATAATCATATTCAGGCATTGGCCGTACCCATAATGTCTCTTTTTTATCATCCCATGGATACCAGTACATTTCAAAGCTGCTTAACGCTGTTCTTGTTGCCATCGGTAGGCAAAGCCAATACAATTCCACCCCGGGGCGTTTTTCCAGCATCCTGAACGTTTCTTCTACATACTCCGTAGTAGCACGGTACTGAGCTTCGAAATCCTGGTGAAATACACCGATGGATGTCGAGGGATAAAATTTATCTCGAAAGTCCAAAAGAATATTCAGCAGCAGCCCGCTGTCCTTTCCTCCTGAAAAAGACACATATACGACATCAAATTCATGAAATATAAAGTGGAGACGCTCCAATAAGGCCTGATATACATTTTGTTGCAAATATCGTTTTTTCATAAGCTATTTTGTTTACACAGCAATATTTCATTACAGGATTCGAAGAATAAACCACAAATACAAATATCAGTATGCAGAGAATCACACAAGATCACGTTCATGCCAATTCCTGAAATAAAAACATAAAGGGTATTGCAGGTCCTGCAAAAAATCTGATACGGCATATGATATCAGGAAAGCGATTGCCATGTAAAAGATGTCTCCCTCCCTTTCGATCAAGCATTTATAATTTGTCTTATTCAATGATTTGTATAATGATTTCTTCTGTTTCTAAAGCTTGCAGTGATAAATACCGATTATATAAAACAAATTATGTAATATTATAGCACTGATGGAAAAAATTGTATAGATAACGACCCGGATATTCACATAAGTAGACATAAATATAATTACATTCACGACGCAACTACTGCGAATCCTGCAGAAAACATAAGCGATAACAGGGGGGATCTATCATAGTGCGGATTTTCCTGATGTATGGAAATTCTGTAATTCTCTCAAGGATTGATCGTTGAATAGCTGCAAAAGGAAGCCTTATAAATGAATAAGAAAATACCTTTTCCAGTGTTTTATTCAAAACAAGAACAAAGGTATGCGGCAGCTGCTGGCATACAGAATGCTCCGTTTACGAAAGGGGGGGGAATGCCACGTATAGCTTTTTGTTCTCTTTTCAGATTATTTTGAAAATAGAATCAAGGAAATTCAATAGGCGGTAGTGGTGAATAAAATACATCTTTCACATAGCATAAGGAGAAGGTGAGGTGAAAATCTATGAATGAACACTATCCTTTTGTATTGCCACCGCTTCCGTATCGGTATTATGCACTGGAGCCGTATCTGGAGGAACAGACCATCCGCATTCATCACGATACACTTTTTCAGGGATATGTTGACAGATTAAATGCAGCTCTCCAGAAATATCCACGCTTTCAACGCTGGAATCTGGAACGACTGATCGTAGACAATGATCGTCTGCCTGTGGAAATACGAACTACGGTATATAATAATGCAGGCGGTGTATATAACCATGATGCCTACTTTGCAGCCATGACGCCCAAGTATCGCCGGCCGAGTAACTATATGCGTAATGTTCTGGAGGAATCTTTTGGCTCTTTTGAAAATTTCAAGGAACAAATGCTGAATGCAGGACTGCGTGTGTTTGGTTCCGGCTGGGCATGGCTGGTACAAGATCGCGGTACTAAACTGCGTATCGTTACAACAAAGAATCAGGATACGCCGCTGCCACAGGGACTTGTACCACTGCTACCGCTGGATGTCTGGGAGCATTCCTACTTTCTGCAATATTACAGTGAACGCGCTGCCTATATCAAAAACTGGTTCGCGCTGATTGATTGGAGCTATGTGGAAAAACGTTATTTAAATGAGCATTCATAAAGACCTGCACGGGTCTTTTTCGTTTCCGGCGAAGCAGGTATCCTTATGAGTGGCTCAATCAGAAAAGCTGATTTGGCACAACTCCGGAAGTATGATAAAATCGTTATAAGTATACGAAATTCGCAAAACATATAAGTAGAAAGCAGGAGGATATCGAATGGGAAAAAAGAAAGACAGCTATATGCATGTGTTTACACAGCCCACTAAAGACTGGATCAGCCATACCTTCGCTGCACCAACCGCTGTACAGCAGGAAGCATGGCCTGTAATTGCGGAAGGCGGCTCTGTTTTGATCAGCGCTCCAACCGGAACAGGAAAAACACTCTCTGCCTTTCTGGTTTTTATCGATAAGCTGCAGGCATTGGCTCATCAGGGAAAACTGAAGAATCAGCTGTACCTGATTTACGTATCTCCCTTGAAATCACTCGCACAGGATATTCGTGAAAATCTGAATAAGCCCTTATCTGGTATTGCACAGGAACAAAACGGGCAAGGCGCAGCGAATATCACAATAGGCATACGTACCGGTGATACACCGCAAAGAGATCGGCAGAGAATGATCAAGCATCCTCCTCATATTTTGATTATTACACCGGAATCTCTGTTTTTAATGCTGACTGGCACTGGAGGTCAAACGATATTGCATACGGCAGAGGCATTGATCATCGATGAGCTGCATGCCCTCATTGACACCAAACGAGGTGCGCATCTCATGCTTTCCATAGCCAGGCTGGAAAAGCTATGTAAACGAAAGCTGCAGCGCATTGGCCTGTCGGCAACAATTGAGCCGCTGCAGACAGCCGCTGACTACCTGTCTCTGGATACCGTAAGCATGATCGCTCCCAGTATGCAGAAGCAAATACATATCGAGGTGAACGGCTTGACTCCTGCGCTGGGCAGAAGAAAGGATCCGGTCTGGGAGGAGCTCGCAGAAAGTGTTTATGCAAAATGCCTGGAAAGCAGAAGTGTCATCGCATTTTCAGAGGGACGCAGATATGCTGAAAAGCTGGCCTATTATGTAAACCAGCTTGGCGGTGAGGACTTTGCGCGTGTACATCACGGCAGTATGTCAAAGGAACAGCGTTTAGAGGTAGAGGCATCCCTGAGAAACGGTACACTTCGTCTGCTCTGCGCCACCTCCTCCATGGAACTGGGGATTGATGTGGGAAGTATTGATCAGGTTTTACAGATTGGCTGCCCACGCTCGATCTCCAGTACGATGCAGCGTCTTGGACGTGCCGGTCACAATCCCGGTCAAACCAGCTATATGTTTATGTACCCAAGAACCTCACAGGAAACACTGTTTTGCGGTATGAGTGCAGCTGTTGCGAAAGCCGGCGGTATTGAGCAGGCATCCCCGCCGAAGAAATGTCTGGATGTTCTGGCACAGCATCTCGTCTCCATGGCCGCAATCGCAAGCAGTTCCCATACGGAGCTTGAAAGAAAATGGCATCTTACCGGGATCGCCTATACGATTGACGATGTCATGGAGCTTTTGCAAAGCACCTACACCTTCCAGGATGTCAGCAAACAGGAGGTAACCGCTATTCTATGCATGCTGGCTGGGGATTTTGAGCATAAAAGAGAGGTTCCGGTTCGCCCGCGCATACTTTATGACCGATTACACGGATGTGTTCTTGCGGAAGCCTACAGCAGAATGCTCGCTGTCGCTGCCGGGGGAACTATCCCTGATAAAGGACTGTATGCGGCAAAAACTGAGGATGGTGTTAAAGTCGGAGAGCTTGATGAGGAATTTGTCTATGAAACCCGTCTGGGTGATCGCTTTATGCTGGGGGCGAATGCCTGGCAGGTTGTCGGAATGGATAGAGACAGTGTGGTCGTGACGCCAACCTATCCGCAGGGGGCCCGTCTGCCCTTTTGGAAAGGGGAAATCAAGGGCCGGAGTCTGAAAACAAGTCTGGCCTTTGGCGCTATTATGAGGAAGCTGTCAGAGGCATATCGTCAAAATACACTGCAACAGGAATTACAGACGCTGGGGCTGGATGCTGCAGCAGTCGAAAATACGAGCGAGTTTCTAAAACGGCAGATCAAGGCAACCAAAATCCTGCCGGATGATCAGACGATTCTGATTGAGCATTTTAGAGATTCCTCCGGAAGTCCGCAGGCTATGCTTCATACCATGTTCGGTCGAAGAATCAATGCTCCTCTTGCCCTGCTTCTGCAGGATGCTGCTCAGAGAGTGACCAGGACGCATATCGGAAGTGTGGATGAAGAAGACGGTATTCTTTTATATTCCTATGGTGAAGGGAAAATCGAAGAAGGGCTGCTGTACAATATTAATCCGGAAGCAGCTTCGAAAATTCTGGAAGTCATGCTTCCACTGACACCTGTTTTCAGTATGAATTTCCGCTATAATGCTGCACGTGCTCTCATGATGGGAATGCGTAGAAACAAAAGACAGCCATTGTGGATGCAGCGGCTTCGCAGTACGGAAATGCTGGAAGCACTGCTGCAGGAGGAACATCATCCTCTGATTGTGGAAACCAAACGCGAATGCATGGAGGATCAGTGGGATTTAAAGGGATTACTGGAAATTCTATATGCAATTCGCAGTGGGGATATCCATGTGCATGAACTGCAGCTGGACACGCCTTCCCCGTTATCACTGCCACTGCAGTGGCGTGTGGAAGCTGCAGAAATGTATGAATATACACCAACAACACCGGGGATCCAGCAGGCAGTATATGAAGAATTACAGCAAATGGAACAAATAAAGCCTTCCCTGGAGGCACTAAAGCATATGGGGAAGCGGAAAAAGACGATGCAATCTGCCAATGAGCTGCATACGCTGCTTATGATGGAAGGGGATATGACAGCACAGGAAATTAAGGCTGCATGTACGGGCGAAATGGATGTTAAACATGCGGAAGGTCGGATAGCGGACTGGCTGCATGAACTGACCTCTCAGGAATTGATCACCTACATAGAACCCGGTCTCTGGATCGCCGCAGAACAGCGCGAGGAGTATGAGCAGGCACTGCTGGAGCATAAGTCTGAAGCCGGAATGCATATCATACGCCGCATGCTGTACTATCGGCAGGCACAGACGCTAAAGCAGCTGCAGGAGCGATATCTTGCGCAGGAGGAAGCTGTACAATTCTGGTTGCAGCAGCTTTGTTCGGAAAAAGAAGTCATCGAGGATGGTGGCTGCTATTATCATTCCAAACAGTATGAACGTGCAAGAAAACAAACAATCCGCAATTTACGCATTCAGGCTGTAACACAGCCATCTCATCACTATGCCGCTCTCCTTGTGAGCCGTGTTTTTCACAATGCCCCTGTCAAAGATCAGCTGAAGGATACACTGGATCTATTCTGTAATCAGAAACATGCAGCCTCATTATGGGAAACGGTTTTATTGCCATCCCGTATAAGCGGCTATCAGCCGGAGCTGCTGGATCAGGAGCTGGCACAGGGAGAATATTTCTGGAAGCTGCATCCCGATGGCATGCTGAGCTTTCATCGTTACGAGGATATCGACTGGGAACAATCCACAGCTGCTGTAAACGACGGCAGCAGGGAAATGCAGACAGAGGACACGCAGGAGCAGCGGATTTATCAACGACTCAAAATTCAGGGAGCAAGCTTTCTGCATGCACTCAATCGTATACCGCAGGCCGGAGATGTGCATGCTAATCTGCTGCGGCTTGCAGAGCAGGGCCTTGTCTGTGCGGACAGCTTTACGCCGGTGCGACAATGGCTGAATCGAAAGAAAATGAAAAAGGCATCCGCTAAGCAGCAGCTCCATGCCAGAGCCTATGCAATGTCATCCGGAAGGTGGGATATACTGCGTCCGTTAAAGTCGATCCCGGAAGAGGCGCTGATTCAGGCATGCTTTCAAGAATACGGTATTGTATGCAGAGAAACCTTTCGCATATTCCTACAACAGCAGGAACAGGAACAAAATTTCAGCTGGCGGGATGCTTTGCATCTGCTTAGTATCTGGGAATTCACCGGCCGTGTACGCAGAGGATATTTTGTAAAAGGGATGTCCGGTGCGCAATTTATTAGAAAGCAGGAATATGAAGGCAGTATGCATATTCTGGCTCATCCAAAGCAACAAATCTGCTGGTTGAATGCTCAGGATCCTATGCAGCCATGGGGGAAGCTATTGGAGCATAAGGATTCTGCGGCCTTTATGAATATAGCAGGAACTGCGGTGGCTCTGGCAGGAGGAACTGCTATCATGGTTTTTGAACGTCAGGGAACTGTTTTAAAAATTTTTGATATAAGCTTGGCTGAAGAAGCACTGCATGCCTTTGTTCAGACGTATCGTGAGCAACGGATTTATCCTGATAAAAAACGTCTGCTTGTGAAAGAGTATCCAAAAGCAGCTGCAGCGTTGTTGGAAAGGGCTGGGTTTTATAAAGATATGCTGGATTATATGCTGTATCGTTAAATACATTTATAAAATGAAAAAAGGCGGGCTTGCTGAATGTGCATTGCTGCCTATAAAAAGGAAATTTAAAATACATTGACCCGCGCAATCTTTTGGATTTCCTTTTTTCATATCAAAATGATTTGATACTTCTTTTTCAGTGATAATGCAGCTGGGGATACAGAAGAGAAAGAAAAGGGATGGAGGAGAAAACCGGCAAGCCAAGGTTAATGTATTGCAGATAGATACCGATACAAGGAAGATGTTATCATTCATATATATTAAAGAATGGTAGCGAATAGAAGCTGCACTTGGTATGTGAATCACAGTGACAGTATTTGTCACATGCGAGTGTGCTGGTAAGGTGCTTCCTTGTCATAATTGCATGATTGTGATGTCTGTATATGTGCTATGATTGCAGGAGAATGCTCCTTACTCATTTTGATTACAGAAGAAACGCTGTGTTAGCTGCTGACCTATGAATGTAGGAAGGAAATGAAGTACAATAGCATGCAGGAGCTGGAAAGCACATAAACAGGTGTAAAAGAAGAAAAGGTCTGTTATAGGTAAGGATTCTATAAAGAAATAGGCGATAAATTGAAAAAATGTTACATTCATAGCGGTTTAAAATAAAAAGGACAAAAAAATATAAAAAAAGAGTAGAAAATCGTTGACAATCATCCTTAAAAGAGGTATTATATACAGGCACCGAACGAAACAGCGGCGCACGAAATAGAAATTTCGGTCTTTGAAAACTGAACAGGAAACGTCAATTATTTGAGAAAACAATATTCTCGGTATAACGATAACTAAAATGAAATTCAAACGCAAGTCATGCGTTAGAGCTAAATCAAATGGAGAGTTTGATCCTGGCTCAGGATGAACGCTGGCGGCATGCCTAATACATGCAAGTCGAACGAAGTTTCGAGGAAGCTTGCTTCCAAAGAGACTTAGTGGCGAACGGGTGAGTAACACGTAGGTAACCTGCCCATGTGTCCGGGATAACTGCTGGAAACGGTAGCTAAAACCGGATAGGTATACAGAGCGCATGCTCAGTATATTAAAGCGCCCATCAAGGCGTGAACATGGATGGACCTGCGGCGCATTAGCTAGTTGGTGAGGTAACGGCCCACCAAGGCGATGATGCGTAGCCGGCCTGAGAGGGTAAACGGCCACATTGGGACTGAGACACGGCCCAAACTCCTACGGGAGGCAGCAGTAGGGAATTTTCGTCAATGGGGGAAACCCTGAACGAGCAATGCCGCGTGAGTGAAGAAGGTCTTCGGATCGTAAAGCTCTGTTGTAAGTGAAGAACGGCTCATAGAGGAAATGCTATGGGAGTGACGGTAGCTTACCAGAAAGCCACGGCTAACTACGTGCCAGCAGCCGCGGTAATACGTAGGTGGCAAGCGTTATCCGGAATCATTGGGCGTAAAGGGTGCGTAGGTGGCGTACTAAGTCTGTAGTAAAAGGCAATGGCTCAACCATTGTAAGCTATGGAAACTGGTATGCTGGAGTGCAGAAGAGGGCGATGGAATTCCATGTGTAGCGGTAAAATGCGTAGATATATGGAGGAACACCAGTGGCGAAGGCGGTCGCCTGGTCTGTAACTGACACTGAGGCACGAAAGCGTGGGGAGCAAATAGGATTAGATACCCTAGTAGTCCACGCCGTAAACGATGAGAACTAAGTGTTGGAGGAATTCAGTGCTGCAGTTAACGCAATAAGTTCTCCGCCTGGGGAGTATGCACGCAAGTGTGAAACTCAAAGGAATTGACGGGGGCCCGCACAAGCGGTGGAGTATGTGGTTTAATTCGAAGCAACGCGAAGAACCTTACCAGGCCTTGACATGGAAACAAATACCCTAGAGATAGGGGGATAATTATGGATCACACAGGTGGTGCATGGTTGTCGTCAGCTCGTGTCGTGAGATGTTGGGTTAAGTCCCGCAACGAGCGCAACCCTTGTCGCATGTTACCAGCATCAAGTTGGGGACTCATGCGAGACTGCCGGTGACAAACCGGAGGAAGGTGGGGATGACGTCAAATCATCATGCCCCTTATGGCCTGGGCTACACACGTACTACAATGGCGACCACAAAGAGCAGCGACACAGTGATGTGAAGCGAATCTCATAAAGGTCGTCTCAGTTCGGATTGAAGTCTGCAACTCGACTTCATGAAGTCGGAATCGCTAGTAATCGCAGATCAGCATGCTGCGGTGAATACGTTCTCGGGCCTTGTACACACCGCCCGTCAAACCATGGGAGTCAGTAATACCCGAAGCCGGTGGCATAACCGTAAGGAGTGAGCCGTCGAAGGTAGGACCGATGACTGGGGTTAAGTCGTAACAAGGTATCCCTACGGGAACGTGGGGATGGATCACCTCCTTTCTAAGGAGAAAGTACAAGAATAAGTAAAGAGTTATCGAACATTTCCTGTTCAGTTTTGGAAGACTGATCTTCCAAACGAAAAAGAAGTCGATCTTTGAAAACTGAATAACAGAAGACATATGAAGGTCTATAACGAAAGTTGTAAACAGCATAGATATTCACGAGTAGAAAGTTAAACAAAAACAGAAAACTCAAGCAAAGAAATGAACGCTTAAAACTTAATCGTGATTAAGTGAATAAGGGCGTACGGTGGATGCCTAGGCACTTGGAACTGAAGAAGGACGCAACAAACGGCGAAACGCGACGGGGAGTGGTACGTACACAAAGATCCGTCGATATCCGAATGGGGAAACCCGGCAGCAGTAATGAGCTGTCACCCATGAGTGAATACATAGCTCATGAGGGAGGTACCCGGAGAACTGAAACATCTAAGTATCCGGAGGAAAAGAAAATAAGAATGATTCCGTAAGTAGCGGCGAGCGAACGCGGAGGAGCCCAAACCAGATCTTGATCTGGGGTTGTAGGACCACGAAATGGCAAGAGCATGGCTAAGAGAACGGCATTGAAAGGCCGACCGGAGAGGGTGCAAGTCCCGTAACTGAAAGCAATGTGAAGCCTAGTGGTATCCTGAGTACGGCGAGACACGAGAAATCTTGTCGGAAGCAGGCGGGACCATCCGTCAAGGCTAAATATACCCAAGTGACCGATAGTGAACCAGTACCGTGAGGGAAAGGTGAAAAGAACCGCGGGAGCGGAGTGAAATAGAACCTGAAACCGTATGCTTACAAGAAGTCAGAGCCCGTTAAAGGGTGATGGCGTGCCTTTTGTAGAATGAACCGGCGAGTTACGTTATCGTGCGAGGTTAAGTAGAAGATACGGAGCCGAAGCGAAAGCGAGTCTTAATAGGGCGACAGTACGATGATGTAGACCCGAAACCGTGTGATCTAGCCATGACCAGGTTGAAGTTCAGGTGAAACTGAATGGAGGACCGAACCGACCCCCGTTGAAAAGTTGGCGGATGAGTTGTGGCTAGGGGAGAAATTCCAATCGAACACGGATATAGCTGGTTCTCCCCGAAATAGCTTTAGGGCTAGCGTCGAGGCAGAGTCGCATGGAGGTAGAGCACTGAATGTACGATGGCCCCATCCCGGGGTACTGAGTATAATCAAACTCCGAATGCCATGAAGACGTACTCGGCAGTCAGACTGTGGGTGATAAGGTCCATGGTCAAAAGGGAAACAGCCCAGACCGCCAGTTAAGGTCCCAAAATGTATGCTAAGTGGAAAAGGATGTGGGGATGCACAGACAACTAGGAGGTTGGCTCAGAAGCAGCCATCCTTCAAAGAGTGCGTAACAGCTCACTAGTCGAGTGACCCTGCGCCGAAAATGTACCGGGGCTAAGCATACTACCGAAGCTGCGGATTCAACTTTAGAGTTGAGTGGTAGGGGAGCGTTGCATGCACGTAGAAGCCGTACCGTAAGGAGCGGTGGAGAGCATGGAAGAGAGAATGCCGGTGTGAGTAGCGAGATGTAGGTGAGAATCCTACACACCGATAGCCCAAGGATTCCAGGGGAAGGTTCGTCCGCCCTGGGTAAGTCGGGACCTAACGCGAGGCCGAAAGGCGTAGTGGATGGAAAACAGGCAGATATTCCTGTACCCGCGATGGAAATGAAGGAATGACGGAGAAGGCTAGTGTGAGCCACTGAATGGATTGTGGTCGAAGCATATAGCAGGCTGACAGTGAAATGCGTCAGCAGGATGTAAGATGTGACAGGTAAGGGAACGTCCTCGGACAAGTACTGAAGCACATGATGCCAGCTTCCAAGAAAAGTTTCTAGTGATAATTCCATAGCGGCCCGTACCAAAACCGACACAGGTGGGCAAGGAGAGAATCCTGAGGTGAGCGAGAGAACTGTTGCCAAGGAACTCGGCAAAATGACTCCGTAAGTTAGCGATAAGGAGTGCTCTTGTAAAAGAGAGCCGCAGTGAAGAGGCCCAAGCGACTGTTTAACTAAAACACAGCTCTCTGCAAAGTCGCAAGACGAAGTATAGGGGGTGACGCCTGCCCGGTGCTGGAAGGTTAAGAGGATTTGTCATCCGCAAGGAGAAGCAATGAATTGAAGCCCCAGTGAACGGCGGCCGTAACTATAACGGTCCTAAGGTAGCGAAATTCCTTGTCAGGTAAGTTCTGACCCGCACGAAAGGCGTAACGATTTGGGCGCTGTCTCGGCAGCAGACTCGGTGAAATCTTAGTACCTGTGAAAATGCAGGTTACCCGCAACTAGACGGAAAGACCCCATGGAGCTTTACTGTAGCCTGATATTGAATTTTGATCAAAGATGTACAGGATAGGTGGGAGGCGAAGAGACGTGTACGCCAGTATACGAGGAGCCGCTGTTGGGATACCACTCTTGTTTGATTGAAGTTCTAACCTGCACCCATGAACTGGGTGAGGGACCGTGTCAGGTGGGCAGTTTGACTGGGGCGGTCGCCTCCTAAAGAGTAACGGAGGCGCCCAAAGGTACGCTCAGATTGGATGGAAATCAATCGACGAGTGCAAATGCAGAAGCGTGCTTGACTGTGAGACAAACAAGTCGAACAGGGACGAAAGTCGGGATTAGTGATCCGGCGGTGCCGAATGGAAGGGCCGTCGCTCAACGGATAAAAGCTACCCTGGGGATAACAGGCTGATCTCGCCCAAGAGTTCACATCGACGGCGAGGTTTGGCACCTCGATGTCGGCTCATCGCATCCTGGAGCTGAATTCGGTTCCAAGGGTTGGGCTGTCCGCCCATTAAAGCGGTACGCGAGCTGGGTTCAGAACGTCGTGAGACAGTTCGGTCCCTATCTGTTGTGGGCGTTGGAGATCTGAGGAGAGCTGTCCTTAGTACGAGAGGACCGGGATGGACCTACCGCTGGTGCACCAGTTGTTCCGCCAGGAGCATAGCTGGGTAGCTAAGTAGGGAAGGGATAAGCGCTGAAAGCATCTAAGCGCGAAGCCTACTCCAAGATGAGATCTCCCATTCGTATAACGAAGTAAGACCCCTTGAAGACGACGAGGTGGATAGGTCAGAGATGGAAGTGTAGCGATACATGGAGTTGACTGATACTAATAGGTCGAGGACTTAATCACACGTACCAGGTGGTACAAAAAGAAACTGTCAACTGTTATTCAGTTTTGAGGGGTAGACCTCAAAGTGATCTGGTGGCGATAGCGATGTGGACACACCTGTTCTCATCCCGAACACAGAAGTTAAGCATATCAGCGGCGACAATATCTGGACTGGCTCCAGTGAAGATAGCACGCTGCCAGGTAATCTGACTCATCTTACGATGGGTCTTTTTTTGTTTTGTGTCTTCTGTTCGATCTGTGGATTGTGTGCTCTTGGCAATAGCTTACATTTTCTTTTGCCATAACCTATATATAACTACAGTATCTTGTATACCGAAAATTGATTAGCAGTGTCTCTGATGTAACATTGCCAGTGAATGCTGATTACTGTTCTTTCTGTAATTATATACAGGCTAAGTCGAAAAATAGCTGCCGGATGCAGATTATGATTTACAGCAGTCAGTCTAAAACAGTGAAAAAGTGATTGCGTATCGCTTTGTTTTCCGCTATGATGAATAGGCGTGAATATAAGGAGCTTTTATATGAAGAAATTAACACTTATTCAAATTATATCGGTATCTATGATGCTTTTTGCAATTTTTTTTGGTGCCGGCAACATGATTTTTCCTCCTGCTATGGGACAACTGGCTGGAACGAGCTATATCAGTGCCCTTGCAGGCTTTATTCTGACTGATGCGGGTATTGCAATTCTTGGAGTAACAGCTGTTGTACTGGCAGGAACTTCTATGAGTGATCTGGGAAATCTGGTCAGTCGGAGGTTCGCTTTGGTTCTATCGGTTGGTGTTTATCTGTTAATCGGTCCGCTGTTTGCACTGCCAAGAACCGGAAGTGTTTCTTTTGAAATAGCATTGCTTCCCTACATAGGGGAAAACAATGCCATACTATGGTCATTGCTGTTTACAGCTGCCTTCTTCGGACTTACCTACTATCTGAGCAGCAACCCAAGCAGGATTGTGGATGTTGTCGGCAAATATCTGACGCCGGTCCTGCTGATCAGTATACTGGCTATCTTTATCGCCTCTCTTTTACAGGAAACAAGCAATGGTGCATTTTCTTTTGGAACCATGATGGAGCCGTCCCCTGCATATGCTGATATTCCGTTTTTTAAGGGCATGATCGAGGGCTATAATGCATTGGATGGACCGGCAGGGCTGGCATTTGCAATTCTTGTTATAACAGCAATTCGCAGTTATGGTGTTACAGATAAGAAATACATTGCTCGTTATACAATACTCTGCGGTCTTGGAGCGGCAGGCTTTCTGGCAGGTGTTTATTTTATGCTCACCTATGTCGGGGCCATTACGAATACGCCCTTCACAAACGGCGGAGCACTTCTGCATGCAGTAACAAATCATCTGTTTGGCGGTATCGGTGGAATCATTCTGGGAATTGCTGTTCTATTCGCCTGTCTTACAACCTCAATTGGACTGACAACATCCTTTGCGGATTATTTTCAAACCATACTGCCCAAACGCTGGACCTATAAAAGAATAGCTGCTGCTGTCTGCTTGTTCAGCTTTGTGATTTCCAATATTGGCTTAAGTCAGTTAATCACTGTATCACTCCCAATTTTGATTATGATATATCCGCTCACCGTGGTGCTGATGCTTCTGTCTTTTCTAAAACAGCGGATCGGATCACGGCGAATGGTGTATATCATGGCGATGCTGTTCACCTTTGCAGTATCCTTCGTAAATGGTATGGAAAGTGCAGGTGTTTCCTTGGGGATAATCAGTGACTGGTTTGCAGAGCTACCGTTTTATGAGCTGAGTATCGGCTGGATTCTACCCGCAGTGGCAGGTGCATTGATCGGACTTCTGCCATTCTGGCCAATGAACAATGAAGGATCAGGACTAACAGAAACCAGAGAATAAGAAAAGGAAGACCGTTCAATGAGCGGTCTTCTTCTGATATATGTAATTTCATTTTTTGACTCTCAATAGCCTTGACAACAAAGCATAATCACAACGCTGGAGTGTCTCCTTTTCATGCGTTATATCTGCCTGTTAAAAATATGCTATAGTTTGAGCTGCAGATTTAAAATTTTTTGTAATGCACGCGCTGTTCCATGGTCATAGACAGAGGCTGTCACCATGTTGGCAAAGGATTTTACGTAATCGGTGGCACTTCCCATGGCAACCCCCATACCTGCCATCTCCAGCATCTTGATATCATTGGTGCTGTCGCCAAAGCAAATGCATTCCTCCCAGGAAATCCCCTCTTTTTGCAGAACCTGATTGATTCCCACAAACTTATCGTTATTTGCATTGAATACATCAAAGCAGAAATGATCCTGTGCAACCTCGATCAGATCGCTGCGCAGCAGCGGATGCTTTGCAAGAAATTCCTCCAGGGAGCGCTGCTCCTTTGTCATCAGGACTGCATTATAGGCATTGTGCCGTTTATGATAAGAGCGCTGTTCATCATAGAACAGATAATTCAGAACATGGTGGTCTCGACAGAAATAATAAAACGGATAAAATTTATCATATATATAGGATGTATCTCCGAAATGGAACATCAGTCCGTTTTCCTGCTGCTCGCACCAGTCTACGATATCCTGCGTCGTCTGCCTGTCAAGCGGATTTTCAAACAGCAGGCGCTGCTCACGATCCAGAACATAGCCGCCGTTGATCATCACCATATAATCAAACTGTACACGCTCCAGAATCAGATTCATCTGATTCAGCGGTCGACCTGTTGCGGCACACACGATATAGCCCTGATCCCTCAATGCTTGAATCGCCTGAAGACTGGACTCCTGAATAATGTCGTTTTCTGTCTGATACAAGGTACCATCCATATCAAAAAACACGATTTTATAAGCCATACTTGAAACCTCTACTTTCCCTCTATGTCTATTCGTCCCCTATTATACTAGAATCTCAAATCTTTTACAAAGAAAAATAAAAAAGGTGTTGACAAGCTATTTCAGTTGCTTTATGATTATTAGGCAAGTGGATTTTTGAGGTTCCCGTTCTGCGGGAACTACATTTACACTTCGAAATGACACACCCGGAAATGTGTGTTAGTGAAAGGAGGATATTATGCCAACAATTAACCAATTAATTCGTAAAGGTCGTGAACAGAGCGTGAAGCTTTCCAAGTCACCAGCTCTGAATAGAGGATATAACTCAATCAAGAAACGTCCTACAAACTTAAGTGCACCTCAGAAACGTGGAGTTTGTACTCGTGTCGGAACAATGACACCGAAGAAACCAAACTCAGCGCTGCGTAAATATGCCCGTGTTCGTCTGAGCAACGGTATGGAGGTTACTGCCTACATTCCTGGTATTGGACACAACCTGCAGGAGCATAGTGTTGTAATGATCCGTGGAGGACGTGTTAAGGATCTTCCAGGTGTTCGTTACCACATCATCCGTGGTACACTGGACTGTGCCGGAGTTGCGAACCGTAACCAGAGCCGTTCCCTGTACGGAGCAAAACGCCCAAAAGAAGCTAAGAAATAATCAATTGTGAAAGGAGGAAATTCGAATGCCTAGAAAAGGACATGTAGCAAAACGTGATGTATTAGTAGATCCAATTTACAACTCCAAGCTGGTTACTCGTTTAATCAACAAGATCATGATTGATGGTAAAAGAGGGGTTGCACAGAAGATTCTGTACAATGCGTTCGATATTATTGAAGTAAAAACTAACGAAAAACCAATGGAAGTTTTCGAGAAAGCTCTGGAAAACGTAATGCCATTACTGGAACTTAAGGTTCGCCGTGTTGGTGGTGCCAACTACCAGGTCCCGGTGGAAGTATCCGCTGAAAGACGTCTGACTCTTGGTCTGCGTTGGATCGTGAACTATGCTCGTTTAAGAAACGAGAAAACAATGGAGCAAAGACTTGCTGCTGAAATCATGGATGCAGCAAACGGAAGTGGTGCATCTGTTAAGAAACGTGAGGACACTCACAAGATGGCAGAGGCAAACAAAGCATTTGCTCATTACCGCTGGTAAGAAAGGAGATCCATTATGCCACGTCAGTATTCATTAGAAAACACACGTAACATTGGTATCATGGCTCATATCGATGCTGGTAAGACAACAACTACAGAGCGTATTCTGTATTATACAGGTGTTAATCACAAAATCGGAGAGACTCACGATGGAGCTTCTACGATGGACTGGATGGCACAGGAGCAGGAACGTGGTATCACCATCACTTCTGCAGCAACAACTGCAGCATGGAAGGGTACCCGTATCAACATTATCGATACTCCAGGTCACGTTGACTTCACGGTTGAGGTTGAACGTTCCCTGCGTGTACTGGATGGTGCCGTAACGGTACTGGATGCAAAAGCCGGTGTAGAGCCTCAGACAGAAACCGTTTGGCGTCAGGCTACTACATATGGTGTTCCTCGTATCGTATTCTGTAACAAAATGGATGCAACAGGAGCTGACTTCCTGATGTCCTGCAAAACAATTGTAGATCGTCTGGGAGCTAAGTCCTGCCCGATTCAGCTGCCAATCGGTGCTGAATCCACTTTCACTGGTATCGTTGATATCATTAAAAGAAAATCTGAAATCTATACAAACGACTTAGGTACGGATATTCAGGAAGGCGATGTTCCGGAAGATCTGAAGGATCTGTGTGAGGAATACCGTTCCAAGCTGATTGACTACCTTGCTGATTATGATGAAGATTTCATGATGCAGGTACTGGAGGGTGAAGAACCTAGCGTTGAGGACATCAAGCGTGTTCTGCGCATCGCCGTATGTGCTGGTGATTTCTTCCCTGTATTATGTGGTTCTGCATATAAGAACAAGGGTGTTCAGATGGTTCTGGATGCTGTTGTTGAATATCTGCCTTCTCCACTGGATGTTCCTGCAATCAAGGGAACGCTGGAGGACGGAAGCGAATCCGAGCGTCATTCCAGTGATGAAGAACCATTCGCTGCATTGGCATTCAAAATCGCAACGGACCCATTTGTTGGAAAGCTTTCCTTCTTCCGTGTGTACTCCGGTACAGCAAAGGCAGGAAGCTACGTTCTGAACTCCACAAAGGGAAAAAGAGAGCGTTTTGGACGTATCGTTCAGATGCATGCCAACGCCCGTAAGGAAATCGATCAGGTATATGCAGGAGATATCGCTGCTGCCGTAGGTCTGAAGGTTACAACAACCGGAGACAGCTTATGTGCAGAGGATTCTCCAATCATTCTGGAATCCATGGAATTCCCGGAACCGGTTATCGAACTGTCTCTGGAACCGAAGACCAAGGCTGACCAGGATAAGATGGGTCTTGCTCTTGCGAAGCTTGCAGAAGAGGATCCTACCTTCAAAACCTATACAGACCAGGAAACAGGTCAGACAATTATCGCCGGTGTCGGTGAGCTTCACCTGGACATCATCGTTGACCGTCTGCGCCGTGAATTCAAGGTGGAAGCAAACGTTGGTCAGCCAATGGTTGCATACCGTGAAACCATTCGTGGTACTGCAGAGTGTGAAGGTAAATACATCAAGCAGTCCGGTGGTCGTGGACAGTATGGTCATGTATGGATCAAATTCGAGCCTCAGGAAGAGGGAAAAGGATTTGAATTTGTTGATGCTACTGTCGGAGGAAGCGTACCTCGTGAATACATCAAGCCTACAGAAGAAGGTCTGAGAGACGCACTGGCAAACGGTATCGTTGCAGGTTATCAGGTAATCGATATCAAAGCAACGCTGTTTGACGGTTCTTACCACGATGTCGATTCCAGTGAAATGGCGTACAAAATTGCGGCTAGCATGGCATTAAAGGCAGCTGCCAAGAAATGTAATCCGGTTATTCTGGAGCCGATCATGATGGTGGAGGTAACTGCACCGAATGAATATCTTGGATCTGTAATGGGTGATGTAAGCTCCCGTCGTGGTGCTATCGTTGACCAGGAAGAAAGAGGAAATGCGATTATCGTTAAGGCTCACATTCCGCTGTCAGAGATGTTCGGTTACGTTACAGACCTGCGTTCCTTCACTCAGGGACGTGGAAATTACTCTATGAAATTCGACCATTATGCCGAAGTACCGAAGAGTATTGCAGAAAAAATCATTAAAAACAATAGTTCTGAAAATTAACTGTTGCTTTTATAAAAACTTTGAATTAGAATATACTTGGAAACTAATAAATTAGGAGGAAAATTAAAATGGCAAAAGAAAAATTTGACCGTTCCAAAACACATGTTAACATTGGAACTATCGGACACGTTGACCACGGTAAAACTACGTTAACTGCTGCTATTACAAACGTTCTTGCAAAAGACGGTATGGCACAGGCACAGGCTTATGACCAGATCGATGGTGCACCTGAAGAAAAAGAACGTGGAATTACAATCAACACTGCACACGTTGAATATCAGACTGACAAGCGTCACTATGCACACGTTGACTGCCCAGGTCACGCTGACTACGTTAAGAACATGATCACTGGTGCTGCACAGATGGATGGTGCTATCCTGGTTGTTGCTGCATCTGATGGTCCTATGCCTCAGACTCGTGAGCACATCCTGCTTGCTCGTCAGGTAGGTGTTCCTTACATCGTTGTATTCCTGAACAAATGCGACATGGTTGATGACGAAGAACTGATCGACCTTGTTGAAATGGAAGTACGTGAGCTGTTAAGCGAGTACGGATTCGACGGAGATAATGCTCCAGTTATCCGTGGTTCTGCACTGAAGGCTCTGGAAGGTGACGACAAATACGTTGGCGCTATCAAAGAACTGATGGATGCAGTTGATGAATTCATCCCAGATCCAACTCGTGAAACTGACAAACCATTCCTGATGTCTGTAGAAGACGTTATGACAATCACAGGACGTGGTACAGTTGCTACAGGACGTGTTGAGCGTGGTGTAGTAAAACTGGGAGAAGAAGTTGAAATCGTTGGTATCAAGGATACTCAGAAAACTGTTGTTACTGGACTGGAAATGTTCCGTAAGCAGCTGGACTTCGCAGAATCCGGAGACAACATCGGTGCTCTGCTGCGTGGTATCAACCGTGATCAGATTCAGCGTGGACAGGTTCTTGCTAAACCAGGATCCGTACATCCACACACAAAGTTCAAGGCTCAGGTTTATGTATTAACAAAAGAAGAAGGTGGACGTCACACTCCATTCGTTTCTAACTACCGTCCTCAGTTCTACTTCCGTACAACTGACGTAACTGGTGTTATTACATTACCGGAAGGAACCGAAATGGTTATGCCTGGTGACAACGTTGAAATGAACGTTGAACTGATTGCTCCAATCGCTATCGAAAACAACACAAAGTTCTCTATCCGTGAGGGTGGACGTACTGTTGGTTCCGGTAACGTTACAGAAATCATCGAGTAATTTTATAAAAACAATGAAAAGAGCACAATTGTGCTCTTTTTTCTGTGTGTTGTATCTTTTTGGCTATCCAAATTTTTTAGGGGTTTTCGCCAGAAATTTGGGGGTCAACTTTGGGGGAGAGAAAAAATAAAGGCTAAAAATTAAGACCCCTAAAGTTAAAATCAAGAGAATCAGTGAAAAAACATTCTGATTCTCTTTTTTTGGTTATGCTTCTGTACAAATTCTTAATCTCTTTATTCTTTTACTTTATATTTACCACGTTTCTTTCCAACATAGCTATGTACTTCATTAGATGATTTGGGCGTATTTCTCAATGCAGGTCTATTTCTGGTAGACCATAAGATTCGATTTCTAGTATAATTAAAATTAGAGGAACCTCGTGAGTTTCTCTTATAATCTTTCGGCTTTCGGTTGAATGATTCCATAGGTCCATTGGATAAACGTGCATAGTAACGCTCATTATCCTTTGCACTACGTCTTGATACCTCAGTTATAGTAAATGAGCGGGCAATCTCATGCTTATATTTATCAAGGTATTGTGAGAAAAGACAAGGAATGTAACCTCTGAGAGCCTTAAATTCTTCAATCATTTTTAATAATTCTTGCATTACTTCATCTTCAGAACTAAAGTGAGTATTATTGAATCTAATATATTTTTCTTTCACATCTCTGATTATATTGAACTTAGGATCTAGTGAGAGAAATAGTTTTTCAATAGTATATGTATCTGCGTACATTCTAAGAGAGCTGTGGTAATACCTTTTGTCAGAGTAATTGATATTGTCTTGATTCTTCAAAAGCACCCAGCGATATTTTCTAAGCAAGATAACTTCTTGTGATTCCTGAATCGTTTTATTGTCTCTATTGGTGTCATGATTTTGTTTTTCAAGCCTTTTAAGATCTCTATCTTTATATGCTTTCATTACTGAATTGATATAAGTATTAATCAATCCTAATAAATATTTAACAACATGAAAACTATCTAAAATCGACACAGCATTTGGAAAGAAATGCTTGGGTAATTCAAGATAAGGCTTATATGCATCAGAAATAATATAACGAACATGTTTTCTTTCTTCGTATGGAATGGAGAAGAAGTAGTTTTCAATGGTATGATGCCATCGGTTATGCAAGATGTCAACAATCTCTCCAGAAGTAAAGTCCATAAGAATCAAGGCATATTTCTCTTTTTCAGAAATATCAATATGTACTTCATCAACGGAAAGAAACTCAGGAAGAGTTAAACGTGGCAAATCCACGTAAGCAGTGAAAAGATCGTGAACTTGAGTATCAGATAAATTGAATTGTCTGGCAATAGATGCGGTAGAACGATCAAGGTCTTTCATAGCCTCTAAAACTAGTAGAGGAGTAATATCAGAGGATTGTTTATAACGCTGAAAGAATGGGAAATCTTCATTAACATATGTGGAACAGTTAGTGCATTTCCACTTTCTTTGGCTCACGATAAAGATGATGCAAGTTCCGTCTTGTAAGACAGGGTGTTTGATTTTGCGCTTATAAATACCTTTTGAGTGCATTCTGCAAGAACAATTAGGGCAATAAGACGGGATAGATGGTCGAGAGATATATACATACTTGGTATCAGCGATGATTTCAACATCGTTGATGATAATAGAACCATCATCGGGAATGTTTAATAATTTAAATAGATAAGAATGATCCATGATTACCTCCTTCACAGAAGCATAACCAATAGAACATTATAGAAAAAGAAACAGATGAATGCCACCTGTTTCTTTTGGGATTTATCCCCCTAAAGTGTCCCTCAAAGTTCAGACCCCTAAATTGACCCCTAAAGTTTAGCCCCCCAAATATTTTGGATACCCATCTTTTTTGTAGTATAATACAGGTAACGACAGAAGGGAGTGGGCAGTATGAACAGAAAAATGCTGGCACCTATCATAATTGGCATTTTGATTGCATTTTATATGATGATTTGGATCAGCTCCCTGTTTTTTCTGGATGCACCGGAGTTTCTCGTGATCCTGTTTGGCATCCCCATGCTGGCACTGCTTTTTCTGTGGATACATGTTGTCAAGGAACGGCTTGACGAGATAAGGAGCGGAGAAGAAGATGATCTTAGTAAATACTGATTACATTACCGGGAAAACGCTGAATATGCTGGGACTAGTAAAGGGAAGTACGATTCAGACAAAGAATATCGGTAAGGATATTTCTCAGGGCTTTAAGACACTGGTTGGCGGTGAGCTGAAGGCATACAATGAAATGATGAATGAGGCACGTGCACTGGCAACGAAGCGAATGGTGGAGGAGGCAGAGGCTCTCGGTGCTGACGCTATTGTCAACATCCGTTATGCATCCAGTGCCATCATGGGTGGTGCCTCAGAGGTTATAGCCTATGGTACAGCGGTAACCTTCCTGTAAAAGCAGCTTGTCTGCTTTTTTCTTTTCTTTTTTACACGGAGCGTGTATAATGATAGTGTCATGACAGGGGTGCCGTAAGGCTGAGACAGTCCCTTATGACCTGATCTAGTTAATGCTAGCGTAGGGAGTCATATCTATCTTGAGTATTAGATTGGTTCACTTACGCCTCATGGAGGTGTTTTTTTATTGGAAAGGAGAGCTATGGATGAAGCGTTTAAAAAGAATCGGTATGCCGCTGCTCACGCTGCTTCTGGTACTGGCAGTATGGGAAGGCTGTGTTCATGTATTTGATATTGATTTGTATATTCTGCCGGCGCCCTCAAACATCCTACAGGCGCTGTTTGCGAATCGCGATATACTGTGGCTGCATTCAATGGTAACGCTGCAGGAAGCTGTCATTGGTCTACTGATCGCTACACTGCTCGCAATCGTAATTGCGATTGGCATGGATCTTTCCCTGCTGTTTAAACACAGCATATTTCCCCATCTGGTTGTTACGCAGACCGTACCGGTCATGGTGCTGGGACCGCTGTTTTCCATTTGGCTGGGATTCGGCATGGCACCGAAGATTCTAATGGTCATCTTCATGTGCTTCTTTCCGGTCGCAATCGCCTTCTGTGACGCGCTGGGTAAAGTAGACGAGCATCAGATCAGTCTGCTGAAAAGCTTCGGAGCAAAAAAATGGCAGATATATGCATATGTGAAGATACCGGCGGCCTCCACTGCACTTTTTTCCGGATTGAAGGTAGCAGCTACCTACTGTATCGGTGGTGCTATCGTCGGAGAGTGGCTGAGTGCATCCGCAGGACTTGGATACTATATGATCCGTGTAAAAAACGGCTATATGCTGGATAAGGTGTTTGCCTGCGTAGTGGTTATTATCGCGCTGAGTCTGCTGCTGCATGGGGCGGTGGTATTGCTGGAGGCGGTGTTGTTTCCATATGCGAGAAAGAAAAGAGGGAAAGCGAAATGAAGAAATTAGGCTGTATGCTGATGGCTGTGCTGATGGCTGTCGCAGTGAGTGGATGTTCTGATAAAAAGGAAGCATCTGAAAACAAGGAAACAGAAAAAAAGGTAACACTGATTCTGGATTATCTTCCAAACACCAATCATACCGGTTTCTATGTGGCGAAGGAAAAAGGCTTTTTCAAGGAAGAAGGCTTGGATGTGGATATCATTGAGCCGGGAGACGATTCGACAAGTGCAACACTGGTTGCCGCAAACAAGGGAGAATTCGGTGTCAGCTATCAGGAGGACGTCACGTATGCGAGAACGGCGGAGGAACCATTGCCGATTCGTGCAATTGCGACCATCATCCAGCATAATACAAGCGGTTTTGTATCATTGAAAAAGGAAAATATCAAGTCACCGAAGGATTTCGAGGGAAAGGTTTATGCCGGATGGCAGGCACCGAGTGAGGAAGCAGTGGTAAAGGCGGTAATGACAGCCGCAAAGGCAGATTTCTCCAAGCTGACGATGGTGGGGGCAGATGGCAGCGGCTTTGCTTCCCTTGGCAAGAGTGTGGATATCCAGTGGGAATTTGAAGGCTGGGCAGTCACAAAGGGAAGAATGGAAGGCTATGACCTGAATTACATACCGTTACGCGAGCTGGATGAGCGCCTCGATTATTATACACCGGTCATTATCACCAGTGAAAAGATGATCAAGGAAGATCCGGAAACGGTTCAGAAATTTATGAATGCGGTAAAGAAGGGATATGAATATGCAATTGAACACCCGGATGCAGCCGCTGAAATATTAAGTAAATATGCACCTGATTATGATTTAAAATTCCTGAAGGAAAGTCAGAAATATCTGAGCAGTGAATATGCCAGAGATGCGGACAGCTGGGGTGTTATGAAGGATTCCGTATGGGATAACTATACTGCCTTTATGTATGAAAACAAGCTGATCACTGAAAAAATCAAGGCGGATGAACAGTATACCAATGAATTTGTAACGAAATAAAAAAAACGACACAGGAGGTCATCATGAAATTACGAGTGGAGGATATGGCAATCTCTTTTGATAACAGAAGAATACTGGAGCATGTCGGCTTTCATGTGGAAGAGGGAGAGTTTACTGCGCTGATTGGACCAAGCGGATGTGGAAAGTCCACATTGCTGAACATACTGGCAGGGCTTTTGGATTGTGAAGAGGGAACCTTTTATGTGGATGATGTGCAGGTTAGCGGCGTATCCTCCCACTTTGCCTATATGCCCCAGGATGATCTTCTTCTGCCGTGGAAGAATATTCTGGATAATGTTTGTTTATATGGAAAGCTTCACGGGCATGTGAAGGAAGCCAGAGAGCAGGCCTTGCAGGAGTTCGAGGCATTCGGATTGAAGGGATATGAACAGGCTTATCCCTATGAACTATCCGGTGGTATGCGGCAGCGGGCTGCGTTTTTACGGACGGCACTTTGCAGTGCGGATATCCTATTGCTGGATGAACCCTTCGGTGCGCTGGATGTCATCACCCGCAATGATATGCAGGACTGGCTGCTGAAGCTGAGAAGTGAATTAAACAGAACGATGCTGCTGGTGACCCATGATATTGAAGAGGCCCTGTATCTGGCAGACCGCATTCTGATTCTTAGCGGATCACCTGCTTCCATCTGTAGGGAAATTTCTTTAAAGGATTACAAAAAAAGCAGGGAATGGCTGTATGATCAGGGCGGACTGAAGAAGGAGATCTATCAGCTGCTGAAGGAGGGGACACATGATCGTTGATGCGCATATGCATATGGAGGAAGCTTATCCGGCAGAAATCTTAAAAGAACAGGACATTGCCTGTATCGCCAATGCCGCAACACCTGAAGAATATAAGAACTTAAGAAAGCTGCAAGAGAAGAATCCTTTCCTATGGATCAGTGCCGGTATTCATCCATGGAAGGTGGATGAGGTTCACTGGGATGCAATGCTGCCGATTCTTGAGGAAGTGGACATCATCGGTGAAATCGGATTGGATACGGTCTGGTGTAACACGGATATGACGTTGCAGTCCCGGCTGTTTGAGCAGCAGCTTGCTTTTGCACAGCGATATCAGAAACCGGTGATTCTGCATCTGAAGGGAAGAGAAAAGGAAGCACTTGAATATTTGCGTCACTATGAAAACCGGTATCTGGTGCACTGGTATTCCTGTGATGCATGGCTGCAGGAGTATATTGATCTGGGCTGCTGGTTTACCGTCGGTCCTTCGCTGCCCTTCGATGAAGCGGTACAGCATGTGGCAGCCTGTGTCCCACTGGATCGAATGCTGGTGGAAACGGATGGTATTTCCGCATGTACGTGGTGTGAGAATCGTAAGGTCGCACCAAAGGAGCATGGAGCCATATTAAAACGCAGTATGCACAAAATCAGTGAAATACGTAACATATCCTATGAGAAGCTGCAGGAACAGATGGTGCTTAACTGTGAAAAATTTATTGGGCAGCGATTCCCGTTTTAATGAAAACTTCTATCAATTTAGAAGTTTTTTTACGTGTTTTTTATCAAAAAAAGCATGTAAACGCTCTCATAAACCATTGATTTTCAGCAGGGAACGCATTCGGAAAAGATTATGAAAAAAACTAAAAAAAGCCGTAATTAACGCTTGTAATCAACATTTGGATGTGTTAGAATATTATCACGACCGCGAGGACATGCGAGGTTGCCGACCCACTGAGAAACGTTGTCATGGACGGCGAGGTCGGGGAATTCGCATCGAGCGAGTCTATAGTCCATATAGGCGAAAGGAGATATATTCATGGCAAAAAATAGCGTAAGAATTCGCTTAAAAGCTTATGAGCACAGAATCTTGGATGCATCCGCAGAAAAGATCGTGCAAGCGGCACAAGCTCACGGTGCTAAAAAAATTGTTGGACCAGTACCTCTTCCAACTGAAAAGCAGGTGGTTACAATCCTGCGTGCGGTACACAAATACAAAGATTCTCGCGAGCAGTTCGAGATCAGAACGCACAAACGTTTAATTGAGATTGTCGGACCTACAGCAGAAACAATCGACTCACTGAGTCGTCTGGAGCTGCCTAGTGGTGTTGACATCGAAATTAAGCTGTAATGGAGGTGACATCATGAAAGGTATTCTAGGACGCAAACTTGGGATGACACAGGTCTTCACAGAAGATGGAACACTGATTCCTGTAACTGTAGTTGAGGCTTGTCCAAATGTTGTATTACAGAAGAAAACAGTGGAAAACGACGGATACGAAGCTGTGCAGTTAGGTTTTGAAGATGTTAAAGAAACACGCAGCACAAAAGGTGAAGCCGGACATGCTGCGAAAGCAAACACTGCTCCAAAAAGATTTGTCAAGGAAGTTCGCGACAGCGAATTTGCTGATCTGGAGCTGGGTGCTGAAGTTAACGTAGGAATCTTCAGTGCCGGAGAAACAGTAGATGTTATCGGTACATCCAAGGGGAAAGGATTCATGGGTACGATCGTTCGTAACAATGCGAAAATCGGTCCTAAGAGCCATGGTTCCGGACACCACAGACATATCGGTTCCCTTGCTACAAACGGTATTACCTCTCGTCAGGGTAAAATCTTAAAGGGTACGATGATGGCTGGTCAGGAAGGTGGTTACAGAACTACAAACCAGAACCTGACAGTGATCAAGGTTGACGTTGAAAACAACTACTTATTGATTAAAGGAAACGTGCCTGGGCCAAAACGTGGAATGGTTATGGTGCGCACTGCTAAATGTTCCAAGGGCAATACAGAACCTGTAACATTAGTGGATTACACGAAAGAGGAGGAATAAAAGATGCCTAAGATGGTCGTATTAAGCCAAACTGGTAAAGAGCTGAATGAAATCACTCTTGCAGATACAGTATTTGGCATCGAGCCAAATCAGCAATGTATCTTCGATGCTGTCATTATGCAGAGAGCATCTATGCGTCAGGGTACTCACGATACCAAAAACCGTACAGAAGTACGCGGTGGTGGACGTAAGCCTTGGCGTCAGAAGGGAACCGGACGTGCTCGTCAGGGATCCATTCGTGCTACACAGTGGAGAGGCGGAGGAATTGTATTCGGTCCGACTCCGAGAAACTATGGCTACAAGCTGAACAAAAAAGTTCGTCGTCTGGCTCTGAAATCAGCTCTGTCTGAAAAAGTGCTGGAAAACGCAATGAGCGTTGTTGATAAGTTTGAGCTGGAAGCTCCAAAAACAAAAGCTTTCAATCAGATTATCGCTGATATCAACGCACCTAAGAAAACCTTATTCGTAGTATCTGAAGGTGAAGATTTTGAAAACGCATTCCTGAGCATGAGAAACATCCCTACCATGATGATGCTTACTGCTGATGGATTAAATGTTTACGATATCGTAAATGCTAACAAAATCGTCTTTACAGAAGCTGCTGTGAAAGATGTTGAGGAGGCACTTGCATAATGGAAAACTACAAGGATATCATCATCCGTCCAATCATCACTGAAAAAACGATGAGATACATGGACGCAGATAACAAAGTAACGTTTGAAGTTAAAAAGGGAACCAACAAAACACAGGTAAAACAGGCCGTGGAAGCTATCTTCGGTGTCGATGTTGAGAAAGTGAACATCGTGAATGTGAAACCGAAAACCAAGAGAATGGGTAAATATGTTGGTACTACCAAGAATGTCCGTAAAGCCTATGTGAAAATCAAGGAAGGTCAGGACATCAACTTATTCGGCGAAGAAGCTGAATAAGTTCAGGAAGAAGCACGCTATTTCCTGAATAAATATTGCGTAAGGAGGAAATTGACAATATGCCAATTAAGAAGTATAAGCCGACCACTCCAGGTCGTCGTGGTATGACAAGTTTGTCTTATGAAGAAATTACGACAGACAAACCAGAAAAAAGTCTGTTGCAGCCACTGAAAAGCAAAGGTGGACGCAATAACAATGGACGTATTACTACTCGTCATCAGGGTGGTGGACACAAAAGAGCTTACCGTGTGATTGATTTCAAGAGAAACAAAGATGGTATCCCTGCTCGTGTGGCTACCATTGAATACGATCCAAACCGCTCTGCAAATATCGCTTTGCTGAATTATGCAGATGGTGAAAAACGCTACATCATCGCCCCTAAGGGATTGACAGTTGGTATGAATATTATCTCTGGTGAAGGTGCTGATATCAAAGTTGGTAATGCAATGGAATTGAAGGACATTCCTGAAGGTACGTTCATTCATAACATTGAATTAAGACCAGGTAAAGGTGGACAGCTGGCTCGTTCTGCTGGTGCATCCGCACAGATTCTTGGTGTTGAAGAAAAATATACAACGGTTCGTTTGGCTTCTGGTGAGGTTCGTAGAATCCTGTCTAATTGCCGTGCAACCATCGGTCAGGTCGGTAACGAAGATCACAGTCTGGTAAACTATGGTAAAGCTGGACGTATGAGATGGAAGGGTGTTCGCCCGACTGTTCGTGGTTCCGTTATGAACCCTAATGATCACCCTCATGGTGGTGGTGAAGGACGTACTCCGGTAGGACGTAAATCTCCAATGACACCTTGGGGTAAGAAAGCTATGGGTGTGAAAACACGTAAAGCGAAAAAAGCGTCAACGAAACTGATCGTTCGTCGTCGTAATGGCAAATAGGCAAAGGAGGAAATGAAAAATGAGTCGTAGTCTTAAAAAAGGCCCGTTCTGTGATGACCACTTAATGAAAAAAGTGGATGAGCTGAACAAAGCCGGTAAAAAACAAGTTATCAAAACCTGGTCACGTCGTTCAACTATATTCCCTCAGTTTGTGGAACATACATTTGCCGTTTACAACGGTAAGGAGCACCTGCCTGTTTACGTTACAGAAGATATGGTAGGACACAAGCTTGGTGAATTCGTGCCAACCCGTAAATACGGTGGTCACGGCGATAATGACAAGAAAGCTAAACGATAAGGAGGAAACGTTATAATGGAAGTTAAGTCAACAGCGAAAACATTACGTATCCCACCTAGAAAAGCTCGTATTGTTATCGATTTAATCCGTGGGAAAGATGCTGCTGAAGCAGCTGCAATCTTGAAGTTCACACCGAACGTTGCAGCGGAAGCAGTTGGTAAGGTATTGAAATCTGCAGTAGCAAATGCAGTGAATAACCATGATATGGATGAAGAAAAGCTGTACGTAAAGGCATGCTATGCAAACGAGGGTGTAACTCTGAAACGTTTCATGCCACGTGCAAAAGGATCTGCTAGTGCGATCCACAAACGCACCAGCCACATTACTGTTGTGGTTGACGAGCGTGATTAAGGAGGTAGCTCATGGGACAGAAAGTTAGTCCGATCGGATTGCGTGTCGGTGTCATCCGTGACTGGGAGTCCAGATGGTACGCTGACAAGGATTATGCCGATTTATTATTGGAAGATGTAAAGATTCGTGAATTCCTGTTCGCTGAGTGCAAGAATGCATCAGTGTCCAGAGTTGAGATCGAACGTTCTAAAAACCGTGTGGAAATCATGATCCGTACCGCTCGTCCAGGTGTGATCATCGGGACAAACGGTGAAAACGTTGAAATGCTGAAGAAAAAAGTTGAGAAGCTGACTGGTGGAAAGAACATCTACCTGAAGGTTCTGGAAATTGCAAACCCGGATCTGGACGCAAAACTGGTTGCCCGCAGCATTGCGGATCAGCTGGAGCAGCGTGCTTCCTTCCGTACTGCACAGAAGAAAGCAATCCAGAGAACGATGCGTGCTGGTGCAAAAGGTATTAAGACAGCTGTATCCGGTCGTTTAGGCGGAGCTGATATGGCTCGTACCGAAGGCTACAGCGAAGGTGTTGTACCTCTGCACACACTGCGTGCAGATATCGATTATGCTTGGGAAGAAGCATCTACGACTTACGGTCGTTTAGGTGTAAAGGTTTGGATTTGCCGTGGTGAAGTTCTGCCAGGACAGATGGTTCAGGAACCGGAAGCTCCGAAGAACAACATGAACGACAGACGCCGCAATCGCCGTGGTAATCGTGGTGGAAACAGAAACAACAGCCAGAGAAACAATAACAACAGAAACTCTGCTGGTGGAAATGCTCCTAGAAAAGCGGAAGGAGGAAAATAATTTATGTTAATGCCTAAGAGAACTAAATATAGAAGACCTCACCGTTTAAGCTACGAGGGACGTGCAAAAGCCGGTCGTGAAGTATCTTTTGGTGAATATGGTCTAATGGCTGACACTGGTGCTTACGTCAGCAACCGTCAGATCGAGGCCGCTCGTATTGCCATGACTCGTTACATGAAGCGTGGTGGTAAGGTTTGGATCCGTATCTTCCCTCACATGGCAAGAACGAAAAAACCTCTTGAAGTACGTATGGGTTCTGGTAAGGGTGCTCCTGAAGGATGGGTAGCAGTTGTAAAACCGGGCCGTGTTATGTTTGAAATCGCCGGTGTACCTGAAGAAGTGGCACGTGAGGCATTCCGTCTTGCTGCTCACAAGCTGCCGGTGAAGACAAAATTTGTTGTTAGAAAAGGAGAGAAGTAATTATGACAGCGAAAGAGATCAGAGAAAAAAGCAACACTGAATTATTACAAGAGATCGAAACGCTTAAAGATGAACTTTTTAATCTTCGTTTCCAACAAGCTACAGGTCAGTTGACAAACACTGCACGTATGAAGACAGTGAAAAAGACAATTGCCCGTATCAAAACTGTGATGACTGAGCGCGAGCTTGGTAGTCAGGATTAAGGAGGATCACTAAGTTATGGAAAGATCTAACCGTAAAGTATATCGCGGGACTGTAGTTTCCGACAAGATGGATAAGACAATTACTGTTATTGTTGAAACAAAGAAAACACACCCGTTATACGGAAAACGTGTAAAATATTCTAAGAAATTTAAAGCGCATGACGAAAACAATGAAGCTAGAATGGGAGACAAGGTAGAAATCATGGAAACACGTCCATTGTCTGCTACCAAGAGATTCCGTCTGGTGAAAATCGTCGAAAAAGCTGTACAGCTGTAATCAGGAGGTAGACATTCATGATCCAGAATGAAAGTAGATTACGCGTCGCTGACAACACGGGAGCCAAAGAAGTTCTGGTTATCCGCTGCTTAGGCGGAAGCGTTCGTAAGTTTTCAAACATCGGGGATATCGTTGTCTGTGCTGTAAAGCAGGCTGCTCCTGGTGGAACTGTAAAAAAAGGTGACGTTGTCAAGGGTGTAATCGTACGTACAAAACGTGGCGTTCGCCGTGACAACGGAACATACATCAAATTTGATGACAATGCGGTTGTCCTGATCAAGGACGACAATACACCGCGTGGAACTCGTATTTTCGGACCAGTTGCACGTGAGCTGCGTGACAAGGACTTCATGAAAATTGTGTCTTTGGCACCAGAAGTACTGTAAGGAGGTGTCTTTGTGAAAATCAAAAAAGGTGATAAGGTTCAGGTTATTACAGGTGCTTACAAGGGCACTATCGGTGAAGTAACCAAAGTTTTCCCTAAGGAAGACAAAGTAATCGTGGAAGGTGTCAACCTGGTGAAGAAGCATCTGAAGCCTACACAGGCAAATCCGGATGGCGGAATCATCGAGAAGGAAGCTCCGATCCATGTATCCAACGTAATGGCTTACGATTCCAAAGCGAAGAAGGCAAGCCGTGTCGGTTATGAAACAAAAACTGACAAAAAAGGTAACACAGAAAAGGTACGCGTCTACAAAAAAACCGGCGCTGAAGTTAAGTAGGGAGGCTAAAGGATGAATCGCCTAGAACAGAAATATAAAGAGGTCGTAACACCAAGCCTGATGAAGAAATTCAACTACAAATCAGTCATGGAAGTACCTCACGTAGATAAAATCGTTATCAATATGGGTATCGGTGAAGCTATTTCAAACCCAAAAGTGCTGGATGAAGCAGTTGCTGAGCTGGCACAGATCACCGGACAGGCTCCGGTAATCACAAAAGCTAAGAAGTCCATCGCAAACTTCAAACTTCGTGAAGGAATGCCGATCGGATGTAAGGTTACTCTGAGAAAAGAAAAAATGTATGATTTCATGGATAAGCTGATGAACATCTCACTGCCTCGTGTACGTGACTTCCGTGGTGTCAGTGCCACTTCCTTTGACGGTCGTGGAAACTACACTCTGGGTGTAAAGGAACAGCTGATCTTCCCGGAAATCGATTACGATAAGATCAACAAGGTTCGCGGTATGGATATCGTTATTGTTACGACAGCCAACACGAACGAAGAAGCAAAGGCACTGCTGGAAGAAATGGGCATGCCTTTCAAGAAATAGGAGGACTTAGACGTATATGGCAAAAAAAGCAATGGTTAATAAATCAAAACGTCCTCAGAAGTACAAAGTGCGCGAGTACACCAGATGTGAGCGTTGTGGACGTCCTCACTCAGTTTTACGTAAATACAAACTCTGCCGTATTTGCTTCCGTGAGCTGGCTTACAAAGGTCAGATCCCGGGTGTGAAAAAGGCAAGTTGGTAGTCAGATAGGAGGAATACAGTCATGATTATGACAGATCCGATTGCAGATATGCTTACCAGAGTTCGTAACGCGCTTCAGGCTCGTCACGAAACAGTGGAAATTCCTGCAAACAAAGAAAAAGTTGAAATCGCTAAGATTTTAAAGAATGAAGGATTCATCACAGACTATACAGTCGATGGTGATGTTAAGAAAACCATCACAGTTACTCTGAAATATGGTCCTAACAACGAAAAAGTAATCAACGGGCTGAAGAGAATCTCAAAACCAGGTTTACGTGTTTACGCAAAGGTGGACTCCATTCCTCGCGTAATGAACGGACTGGGAATTGCAATCATCTCTACATCCCACGGTGTGATAACAGATAAAGAAGCGAAAGCTAAACATGTTGGCGGTGAAGTCATCGCTTACGTTTGGTAAGAGCTTAACGGAGGTAAGAAAATGTCACGTATCGGTAATAAAGCGATTACCATTCCTGCCGGCGTTGAAGTAACCATCGCTGCCGGGAATGAGGTGACTGTTAAAGGTTCCAAGGGAACTTTAACTCGTCAGTTTAACCCTGCTTTGGGAATCAAGGTAGAAGAAAATGTATTGACAGTAACTCGTCCTAACGACGAAAAGCATGTGAAACAGCTGCATGGTACAACCCGTGCATTGCTGGCAAACATGGTGGAAGGTGTGTCCGAAGGCTTTACAAAGGAACTGGAACTGGTAGGTATCGGTTTCCGTGCTGCTGTAAGCGGAAGCAAGCTGACCTTAAACGTTGGGTACTCCCACCCGGTTGAGTTCGCTGTAGAAGACGGTCTGAAGGTAGAATGCTCTTCTGCTACGGATATCAAAGTATCAGGAATTGACAAACAACGCGTTGGTGAATTCGCTGCAAACATTCGTGCTGTGAGAAAACCAGAACCTTACAAAGGAAAAGGTATTCGCTATAAAGGTGAATATGTTCGTCGTAAGGAAGGTAAAACAGCAGGTAAGAAATAGTGGGAAAGGAGAAATTGAACAATGCTTAAGAAAGTTTCTAGAAATGACGAGCGTATGCGCCGTCACGTGCGTGTTCGTACCAAAATCAGCGGTACTCCTGAATGTCCCCGCCTGAACGTTTTCCGTTCAAACAGCAACATTCACGCGCAGATCATTGATGATGTTAACGGTGTAACCCTGGCATCTGCAAGTAGTGTAGAATTAAAGTTAGAAAACGGTGGAAATGTTGAAGCCGCTAAAACTGTAGGAACAGAAATTGCAAAGCGTGCAATTGAAAAGAACATCACTGGTGTCGTATTCGACCGTGGTGGATATGTTTACACAGGGCGTGTAAAGGCATTGGCCGAAGCAGCAAGAGTTGCTGGCTTGAAATTTTAGGAGGTTATGCGAATGGAACGTAGACCAAGAAGAAATCGCGATGCTGAAAAAGAATTTGAAGAACGCGTAGTTACCATTAACCGTGTAACAAAAGTAGTCAAGGGTGGACGTCGTTTCCGCTTTGCAGCTCTGGTTGTTATCGGTGACAAGAAGGGCCGCGTCGGCTTTGGTACAGGTAAAGCCAACGAAGTACCTGATGCAATTAAGAAAGCAATCGAAGATGCTAAGAAGAATGTCTTCACAGTACCTGTTGTAGGAACTACAATTCCTCATGCAATCACTGGAAGATATGGAGCTGGAGAAGTATTCCTGCGTCCTGCTTCTGAAGGTACCGGAGTTATCGCCGGTGGTCCTGTTCGTGCAGTCCTGGAGCTGGCTGGTATCAACGATATCCTTTCCAAGTGTCTGGGAAGCCGTACACCAATCAACATGGTTCGTGCTACGATCTCTGCCCTGAAAGATCTGAAAACGATCGAGGAAGTTGCTCGTCTCCGTGGTAAAAAACCAGAAGAAATTCGCGGTTAATAGGAGGATTAGAACATGAAATTACATGAAATGAAATATACTGAAGGAGCTAGACAGAAAAGCTACCGTGTTGGTCGCGGTCATGGCTCCGGAAATGGTAAAACAGCAGGAAAGGGTCACAAAGGACAGAAAGCAAGATCTGGCGGAGGCGTTCGTTTAGGTTTTGAAGGTGGTCAGACACCACTTGCTAGACGTTTACCAAAACGTGGATTTACAAACTTCAATCGCAAGGAATATGCTATCGTAAACGTTGCATCCCTGAACGGGTTTGAAGACGGTACGGAAGTAACTCCGGAACTGTTGATTGAATGTGGATTAGTAAAGAAAGAACTGGATGGTATTAAAATCCTGGGCGAAGGTGAATTGGAGAAGAAGCTGAGCGTAAAAGCAAACAAATTCTCTAAATCAGCAATCGCTACCATTGAGCAGGCAGGCGGAAAAGCAGAGGTTATCTAATCATGTTTAGGACCTTTGCAGACATGTTCAAGAATAAAGATATTCGTAACCGAATATTCTTTACTCTTGCCATGTTGTTCGTCTTTCGCTTCGGTTCAGCAATCACTGTACCGGGCGTAGATGTAACCGAATTGATAAAAGGTATGCAGGACAGCTCACTATTTGCGATGATTAATATGCTGGGCGGTGGTGGTCTGGAGCAGCTTTCCATTTTTGCGATGGGTGTTGGTCCATACATTACTGCCTCCATTATTATTCAGCTGTTATCCATGGATGTCATTCCTGCGCTTACCGAACTGGCTAAGGGCGGAGCAACCGGAAAGAAGCAGATTGACCGTTATACACGCTATCTGGCAGTCGTATTAAGCTTTTTCCAGGCATCCACACTGGTTTACAGTTTCTCCACACAGTATAAAACACTGCTGGTAAATGGAAGCGGATGGGCTTCTATTTTGTACGTTGCGACTCTGTTAACAGCAGGCAGCATGTTCATTCTGTGGATTGGAGACCGTATCAGCATGAAGGGAATTGGAAACGGTGTTTCCATGATCATTGCTGCCGGTATCATCTCCAGACTGCCATATCAGTTTACAACAGCATGGCAGACACTGGTGGATCCAAGCAACAGCAGTGCAACCTTCAATGGTATTCTGACATTCGGACTTTATATTGTGTCCTATCTGCTGATTATCGTATTCGTCGTCTTCATGCAGACAGCAGAACGTAAGATTCCGATTCAGTATACATCCAGTACTGTAACGACTCGTAAGAAGGACATGACTTACCTGCCGCTGAAAATCAATTCCGCCAGCGTAATTCCTGTCATCTTCGCATCCGCCATCATGGTTGCGCCGCTGCAGATCTGCAAAATGGTCTGGCCAGCAGCAAGCTGGGTCAAAACACTGGAAACCTATATGGGAATGCAGACTCCGGTCAGCCTTGTGATCTATGTGGTTTTGATACTGTTATTCACCTTCTTCTATACGAAGCTGCAGGTGGATCCGGAAAAAATCGCAGAGAACCTCGGAAAATCCGGTACGTATATCCCGGGAATCCGTCCGGGTACGGAGACCAAAGAATATGTTAACAAAGTATTGTGCAGAATCACGGTTCTGGGAGCAATCGGGCTTGCCTTTATCGCTGTTCTGCCGCATGCACTGCCTCTGATTCCAGGCATCAATCTTCCACAGTCAATGGGTATTGGTGGAACCGGAATCATCATCGTTGTCGGTGTGGCAATGGAAACGGTAAAACAGATCGAGGGACGCCTGACACAGAAATCCTACCGCGGATTCCTGCAGAGATAAAACGATAGAAGGTGAACCTATGAATATCCTGATTATGGGAGGACCTGGTGCCGGAAAAGGTACGATGTCTGCCAAAATCGTCGAGAAGTTTAACGTTAACCACATTTCCACGGGAGATATCTTCCGCAGTGAAATCGGAAAGGGAACAGCTCTTGGCATGGAGGCGAAAAGCTTCATGGATAAAGGACTGCTGGTTCCCGACGAAGTCGTTAACAATATGGTAAAGAGTTATCTGGAAAAGCTGGAAGACAAGAAAAACGGTTTCCTGCTGGACGGCTATCCGAGAACACTTGACCAGGCCAAAGCATTCGATGCACTGGCTGAAGGCAGCGAGCTTGCCATTGACAAAGTCATCGCACTTGAAATTGACTTTGAAAAGCTGGCAGATCGTGTAACCGGACGCCGCATTTGCAAGGAATGTGGAGAAATCTATCACATCAAATCAAAGCCGAGTAAAACCGATAATGTTTGCGATGTATGTGGTGGAGAATTATTCCAGCGCAAGGACGATACTGTGGAAAGCTTAACAGTGCGTCTGGAAGAGTACAGTTCACAGACGGCTCCGGTGCTTGACTATTATGATAGTAAGGGAATCGTCACAAGAATTGATGCGAGTCAGCCGATTGACAGCGTATGGAATGATACACTGACAGCTCTGGAGAAATAGGAATGGTGAAAGCCAAAACAAATCAGGAGTTGACAAAGATGAGAAAAGCGGGTATAATTGTTGCGCTTGCACATCGTGCAGCAAGTGCAGCAATGCAGCCCGGAATTACCACGCAGGAATTGGATAGAATCATTGAAAATGTGATTCTGGAAAACGGTGCAACACCGTCATTCAAGGGTCTGTACGGCTTTCCGGCAGCAGCCTGTATTTCTATAAATTCTGTCGTAGTACATGGTATCCCAGGCGATACCGTTTTATGCGACGGAGACATTGTTTCAGTAGATATCGGTGCCTGTTATCAGGGGTACCATGGAGACTCTGCCTGGACCTATGGCGTTGGCAAGCTCAGCGAGGAAGATCAGCGACTGATGCGTGTCAGTGAAGAATCCTTGTATGAAGGTTTAAAAATGGCCAGAGCGGGGAATCATTTAACTGATATTTCTCATGCAATCGGAGAATATGTGTTTACGCACGGGTATTCGATTCCAAGAGACTATGCAGGACATGGTATTGGAACTTCTGTCCATGAAGATCCGACAGTTCCAAATTTTGGCCCGGCAGGCCGCGGCATCCTCCTGCAGGAGGGTATGACGCTGGCAGTGGAACCGATGGTTCACGCGGGCAAACCACAGACAAGAATGTTGAAGGATGGCTGGGGTGTCGTCACTAGAGACGGCAGCAAGGCAGCTCATTTCGAACACACGATTGTGATTACAAACCGTGGGTATGAAATACTCACAACACTGAATAAGGAGGAACGTCCAGATAATGGGTAAACAAGATGTTATTGAAATTGACGGAGTTGTCGTAGATACTCTGCCAAACGCAATGTTTAAGGTGAAACTGGCCAACGGACACGAAATTCTGGCTCACGTTTCTGGTAAAATCCGCATGCACTACATTCGCATTTTACCAGGGGACCGTGTTACCGTAGAGATTTCACCGTATGATTTAACACGTGGGCGTATAACATTCCGACACAAGTAAGTCGTGAATTAAGGAGGAAAACGCATGAAAGTAAGACCATCTGTCAAACCAATATGCGATAAGTGCCGCATTATCAAACGTAAAGGCCGCGTCATGGTTATTTGCGAAAATCCAAAACACAAACAGAGACAGGGAAACTAACGGAGGTGTAATGTAATGGCTCGTATTGCAGGTGTAGACTTACCACGCGATAAGCGCGTAGTAGTATCATTAACGTATATTTACGGTATCGGTCGCTCCACATCAGAAAAAATTCTGGCTAAAACTGGAATCAGCGAAGATATCCGTGTAAAAGACTTAACAGAAGATCAGGTAAATGCAATCCGTAACGAAATCGATGGTGTAAAGGTTGAAGGTGACCTGCGTCGTGAGGTTCAGTTAAACATCAAGCGTTTAATGGAAATCGGATGCTACCGTGGAATCCGTCACAGAAGAGGATTACCAGTACGCGGACAGCGTACAAAGACAAATGCTCGTACGCGTAAAGGTCCAGTTCGTACAGTAGCAAACAAAAAGAAATAGGACGATAGGAGGAAGTAAATAATGGCAAAGAACGTAAAAGCGAACTCACGTGGTAAACGTAAGGCACGCAAGAATATTGCTCGTGGAGTTGCACATGTCCACTCAACATTTAACAATACCATCGTTACTATTACTGATGAAAACGGAAATGCTGTAGCATGGTCTAGTGCTGGTGCTTTAGGATTCAAGGGATCTCGTAAATCCACTCCTTTCGCAGCACAGATGGCTGGAGAAGCTGCAGGAAAAGCAGCAATAGAGAATGGTATGAAAGTAATTGCAGTTAGCGTAAAGGGTCCGGGACCAGGACGTGAAGCAGCTGTAAGAGCTCTGCAGGTAGCAGGACTGGAAATCACATTGATCAACGATGTGACACCGATCCCGCACAACGGTTGTCGTCCACCTAAACGACCACGTGGTTAATGATTAACTGTAATTGAGGAGGTAAACTATGCAAAAATTCGAACGTGCACATTTTGAAGTAAAAGAATATGATGAATCTCAACATTACGGGAAGTTTGTGTTTGAACCTTTGGAAAGAGGTTTTGGTACAACCATTGGAAATGCACTAAGACGTGTTTTGCTCTCCTCTTTACCGGGAGCTGCCGTATTTTCAATTAAAGTTGATGGTGTTTACCACGAGTTCACTTCAATTCCTGGAATTGTAGAGGACGTAACGGCAATCATTTTAAATATCAAAACCCTTGTGATGAGTATTCAGGATGATGAAATTTATACCCTGCGTATCTCAAAACAGGGTCCAGGCGCAGTAACCGGTGCTGATATCATTTGCCCGGAAGGTGTGGAGGTAATAAGCAAGGACTTGCACATCTGTACACTGGAAGAGGGCGGAATGCTGGAAATGGAACTGCAGGCTCGTATTGGTCGCGGGTACGTGAGTGCTGACACAAACAAGCAGCTGTACCAGACACCAAATCAGCCTCTGGGAATCATTTACACAGATTCAATTTATACACCAATCGAAAAGGTATCCTATAATGTGGAGCCGACTCGTGTTGGACAGGATGCTCACTATGACAAGGTTGCTCTGGAAATCTGGACAGACTCTTCACTGAGTCCTGCAGAAGCCGTAGCACTTGCCAGCAAAATTCTGATCGACCATCTGGAGCTGCTGACGAATGTTCACGAAGCAGTAAACGATATGGAATCCGTGATGAAGGAAGCACAGGGTGAGGTACAGAATAAGGGACTTGTCATGATGATTGAAGACCTTGACTTATCCGTACGTTCCTATAACTGTTTGAAGCGTGCAGGAATCCAGACTGTGGAGGAACTGACACAGAGAACAGAGGATGAAATGATGCGTGTAAGAAACCTGGGTAAGAAATCATTAAAGGAAGTTAAAGATAAGATCTATGATTTGGGACTGAGTTTCAAGTCATACGAATAAATATTCGCAAGGGAGGTTAATGGACCAATGTGGAATCGTAAATTAGGACGTAAGGCTGACCACCGTAAAGCTTTATTACGTAACATGGCGACATCCGTGATCGCTTACGGTCAGATTGAAACTACTGAAATGAAAGCAAAGGAACTTCGTTCCGTTGTTGATGAACTGATCACACTGGCAAAACGTGGAGACCTGCACGCTCGTCGTCAGGCTGCAAGCTTTGTACGTGATGTTGTTGTCAATGAAGAAACAGGACAGACTGCTCTGCAGAAGCTGTTTGAAGAAATCGGTCCTGCTTATGCAGACCGTAAGGGTGGATATACTCGTGTTGTTAAGACAAGAGTACGTCGCGGAGACGCAGCACCTATGGCAATCATTGAATTAGTTAAATAAATAACATGAGAACTGCAACGCAAATCCATAGCGCTGCAGTTTTTTTATCCCTACGGTAATTTAGACATCCTTTTTTAGGACCAGTGACAAAGGCAGATCAGCTGTTAAACTGGAATTGTTTGACGAGGGCTCCTGTATGATCACAACTGTTGTTGTGCAGGCGATAATAGAATTCCTCCCGTATTAAATTTATGAATATGGAGGATTCATGCATTCGCATTAAACAAATAATCTTATGCGATAGACATATCATGTATTTGATGGAAAAAAAGAAATTGAATACAGATCTGTGGTTTCGTTAACATACGATTCAGCAGTGTCTTTTTATATTGAAAAAAAGGTTACCTGTATTCTTTTTACCTGCATTGTAGTATTATAGTGTTGTAAAGGATGTGGGTAGCTCATGCGAATGAAGAAAAAAGTTCTCATTGCCGGTATTGCGATAATACTTGCAGCTTCCGCCGTTGTTGGCTATATCTGGCCACAAAATTAAAAAAAGGAACAGGATTATGCAAAGATGGAGATAACATTCCAAAAGGATCGCCAGATTCTGGAATATGGGGAAAAGATAGACAGCCGCTCCTTTGTAAAGCATTCATTTGGTGAAGTGAAAACCTACCCGAACGTTAATACAAAGAAAACAGGTAGTCAGACAATCACCTATGTATTGACCTATGAAGGGCAGACGAAAAAAATACCGTATACGGTTGAAGTAAAGGATACAAGAAAACCGACAATAAAGCTGAAGGAGAATCATATTACACTGGAATATGGGCAGAAGTATGATGTCGCAGATAATATAAAAAGCGTTCGTGATCCGATTGACGGACCCTTGAAGAAAGCAAACAAAAAAGCAGCCGGAAGCTATTGGATTGACAGCAAACTGAATGTGTTGGAGGCGGGGAGCTACACCATCACCATACATGCACAGGATTTAAATGGAAACAGTGCAGAAAAAAAGTTTACGGTAACGGTAGAGAAAAAAACAGAGCCGGAGCTGAAGGAAAAAAATCCTTCTTCTTCTGATGAAGCGTCATCATCACAGACAGAAGGTTCCGAAGCTGCATCTGTCGAGCCGTATTACGTCAACGGAGTGCTTCTGGTGAATAAAAAGCATGCACTGCCACAGAATTACGGAGGGATGGATTCCAATGCTTACGCAGCTCTGCAGCAGCTTCAGGCCGGAGCTGAGGCTGCTGGTTATTCCATGCCGCTGATCAGCGGCTATCGTTCCTATGCATATCAGGCTTCCTTGTATAACAGCTATGTCGCACAGGATGGACAGGAGCTTGCTGATACCTATTCAGCAAGACCGGGACATTCGGAGCATCAAAGCGGTCTTGCCTTTGACATCGGTGCCTTGGATAACGGGTATGGCAATACGCCGGGTGGGAGATGGCTGAATGCCCATTGTGCAGACTATGGCTTTATTCTGCGCTATCCGGCAGGTAAGGAAAGCATTACAGGCTATCAATACGAGCCATGGCATGTTCGCTACGTTGGGAAAGAAATCGCATCCCGGATTATGTCACAGGGGATCACGCTGGAGGAATATCTGGGCGATGTATAAGCATAGAAAACAAGTGAACTCTACATTCCTGTATAGAGTTCGCTTTTTTCCATTATGTCCGCCGCTTCATAAGACAGCCGTATTATTGAGGAAAAACAGCAAGCTTCCCATATATAATATTAAGAAACAGGGAAGATTCACCTGCTTTTTGCGGATGTCACTGTACGAATAAACAGAAACTGTTATAATATGGTGGAGCGAGGGATGTACATATGAGAAAACAACTGATGATACTTATGACGGCAGGGTTTCTGCTTGCCGGCTGCAATTCCAACGAGGAAGAGGACGCCCTAAAACAGTATGGGGTAGAGGATACAAAAAGCTGTGATAATCTTGCGGCTGTGAAGCAGGCAGGCGACAAGCTTGTAAAGGACAAGGGAAGTGTCTACTGTGCCATCACAACAGATAAGAATCTGGATCAGGCAACTGCCTTTGTGAAAAAGGATTACGATGCGAAGCGCATCAGCGAGTTTTTAAAGCTTCCATACTACCACAAGGAGTTAACCGAGCGCTATATTGCATACGATGACGGAAAAAGGGCAGTACAGGACATTGTTACGAAAGTTAATATCGGCTTGGATCAGCCATATTTCACCAACGTTGATATAATCAGGGATACTGATGATGTAGCACTGCTGGTTAATAAATATCACCGGCTGCCGGATGATTATGAGCCTAAGAATTTGGTAAAGACTCCGAATGCCTGTGTAATTGGAGAAGATTTTTCCTGTCAGAGCGAGCCTCAGTATCTACGCAAGGAGGTTGCGAATGCATTTTCCGAGCTGGTGAAGGCAGGAAAAGAAAAGCAAATCAATATCAAGGCAATTGCAAGCTATCGCAGCTTTGCATATCAGAAAAATCTGTATGATTATTATGAGCAGAGTCAGGGAAAGGAGTATGCGGATAAATACTATGCCCGCCCGGGACAGAGTGAGCATAACAGCGCCCTTGCCGTGGATGTGACCATTAACAATGAAAATTTCAATGAAATTGAAAACTCAGAGCATTATGACTGGCTGCTTAAACATATCGCAGACTATGGCTTCATCCTGCGATACCCTGAGGATAAGGTGGATGTGACCGGTTATCAGTATGAATCCTGGCATCTGCGCTATGTCGGAAAGGATATTGCTAAGGAAATTGTGAAGCAGGGGCTTACACTGGATGAATATATTGCCAGAAAGGATGTGCAGAAATGAAAAAGCTTATGGTTTTGATGCTGAGTCTGCTGCTGTGTGCATGCAGTACATCAGAGAATAAGGAAAAAGAAACACCGAAAGAGGATCCGAAAAATGAAAATACAACGGTATCCTTTGTCGGAGTCGGAGATAATTTGATTCATGAAATGATATATAAGCAGGCGGATGCTGCTGCCGGTGAGATGAATGATGGAAAATATGATTTTACGGAAATGTATACGCATGTAAAGAAGGATATTCAGAAAGCGGATCTTGCTTATATCGATCAGGAATCCATTGTTGGCGGAGATGCGCTTGGTATCAGTGGATATCCGACATTCAACACGCCTGCGGATATCGCTAAAAATGTTGCGGATACCGGCTTTGATATCGTGAATACGGCAAACAATCACTGTCTGGATAAATATCAGGAGGGAATTGATTATTCTCATGAAATCTGGGCAAAACAGAAGGGCATTATTACAGCTGGAACCTATACCTCCCAGAAGGATCGGGATACGATACGTACAATCAAACGCAAGGGAATCACATTTTCCTTTCTTGCCTATACCTATGGAACAAACGGAATTGAACCACCCAATCCCTACAGTGTTGCTTATTTCGATGAGGACCGGATTCGCGAGGATGTGAAGAAGGCAAAACAGCTCAGCGACGTTGTGATTGTTTCTGCGCATTGGGGTGATGAAAATGTTTCAGCCCCTACGGAGTTTCAAAAGAAGTATGCAAAGCTGTTTGCGGATTTGGGTGTTGATGTTGTTGTCGGTGAGCATCCGCATGTGATTCAGCCGGTAACATGGATGGATGGTAAGGATGGAAATAAGACGCTGGTCATTTACTCACTTGGCAATTTTCTGAATGGAATGCTGGATGTAAATAACGTTCTTGGCGGTATGATCCGTTTCGATTTTGTAAAAGACGCAAAAAGCAGTGAAATTTCCATCCAGAATGTGAAATGGGAACCACTGATTACACATTATACTGGAGATGCTGCGGATATTATGAATACGAGAAAGAATTTCACAGTATATAAGCTGAGTGATTACAGCGAGGAGCTGGCGGAACAGCATGGATTAAATGGTGTGGACGGACAGAAGGTTCGCCTGAATGATCTGTATGCACGAACAAAAAAGGTGATTACAGAAATACCTGTTATAGAAAAAGGGGATACGAAATGACGCTGATAGAAGAAATGGAGATGTATGCGCACGAACATGATGTGCCGATTATGCAGAAGGAGGGCATTGATTTTATGTGCTCCTTTCTGAAGGAGCATAATCTGAAGCATGTGCTGGAAATCGGAAGTGCCATCGGCTATTCGGCAATCCGTATGGCAATGCTGGATATGGATATACAGATCACCACGATTGAACGGGATAAGGATCGCTATGATCAGGCTGTGGAGTATGTAAAAAGAAGCGGCTTGCAGGACCGGATCACACTGCTGTTTGGTGATGCACTGGAGACAGTCGTTGAGGGAAGCTTTGATATGCTGTTCATCGATGCGGCCAAGGCACAGTACACTAAGTTTTTCGAGCGCTATGAGCCATTGCTGAAAAAGGGCGGATATGTAATAACGGATAATCTGAAATTCCATGGTCTGGTAGAGCATCCGGAAAACATTAAAAGCCGCAATCTGCGTAGTCTGGTACGTAAAATCGGAAATTTTGTCGAGTATCTGAAGCAGCGTGAGGATTATGATACACAATTTTATGATTTTGGAGACGGTGTGGGAATCAGCAGAAAAAAAGTGTGAGTATAGATCGGAAAGAAAAGGCGTAGCCGGTGCAGTAAGGAATGAAACTATTCCTGAAATTAAGCTATTTCATGTATCATTTCGCATGTTTTGTGATACAATAGAAACAAGAAAGTGGTGATACTATGAAAAAGATAATACCTGCACTGGCGGTAATTGCCGGAGCTGCGGCACTGGTTGCCTACAAGCTGAAAAAGGATGAGGAAAAACAGATCGTTGATCTTGATCAGGGACTTCTTGAGGATGAGGATGACCTGAATGAAATGGATATGGATGACGAAATTGAAGAAGGTCCGATCAGTGATCCCGCTTCCTGTATGGAGACTGTGAAAAAAGAAGCTGCGGATGCTGCAGAGGATTTGAAAGATCTTGCAAAGGATGCTTTTGAAGAAGGAAAAGAAGCAGCTGAGGATTTTGCGGATGCTGTGAAGAATCAGGCAGCGGAAGCAAAGGATATCGTTCAGGATGCTGCAGAGGAATTTGATACGGATTTTCCGTCTCTCCTGAAGAGTGAAACGGCAGCTCTGAAGGAGCAGGCAAAGAAATTGATGGATGACATGCTGCAGGAGGGTGATGTACATGAAAATGAGCGTCCGGTTCAGCACAGCGTGGTATTCCAGACAGCCGAGGATATGGACAGCTTTAAAAATGAGGTTATCAATAAGGGCTTCGTCATCACAAGAGGGGATGAAGACCTGGAGCTGATTGTATTGCATATCACACCGATTGATGATGTCAAGCTGATGGGAAATATCCTGTATATTGCCGGCGAAGCGAAGCTGCATCATGGTAAATATCAGGGATGGAGCAGTAAGGTTATTTATTAAGCCATACAAATAGAAAGACGTCACATACTGCGGCGTCTTTTTCTCAGCTTTGAAACACTTGCTTTTATTCGCTGAATGCTCATAGCACTATAGAGATTTTTTTCGTAAAGAAAAACCCCCCAGTTTTATGCACCGGGTTTTTTTTTCAATCAATTAACACTGTTTCGTCTATGCGTTTTCCATGCTTATCGTAAAAACGTAATTGTGAAATACTTGAATAAGGCGGAAGGAAGTCATAGCTTTTGATAAGATAGGTATCCAGATTTGATAATCCATCCAGTGATATGGTGAGCTTATCTTTATCATTCTTGGAAGCACGCAAATCAAATTCATAGCGCTCTGCTTTCACGATACTGTTATCGATAAAGATAACGATATGGATATTATCGGGCGTTCCAACCTTCATATAGCCAAAAGGTGTATCAGATTCTCTGCCGCCTTCATAGGAATAGGATGAACCATCCTTCTTAAAAATCAACAGATGATAGGTGTCCCCTTGTTTTAGTAAATATAGTAAGCTTTGCTTATCTTCTATAACATTTAATTGCTCGTGATTTTTATAATTATAGTTCATATAATCCTTTGGATCAACCGTATCCTTGCTGAATTCACATGCGGATAAAATGATTGCGCAGGCGAATATAAATGACAACCTTATTTTTGCTTTCATTTTCTTATCTCCCGTTAAAGTAGAAATGACCTATTCGGCTTTTAGAACAGATGATACGTAAGCCCTATGGATGTAATCATATCACATAGGTAATTGAAAATAATGATATGATTTAATAGCGGTTGTGAACCTTTTCAAAAAAGCAAAGCATATCCTCTAGCTTCAATATGCTTCCATCGTCCAATACGGCCGTTCCACTGAGGTAGCCGAAAACCTGATGCTGATCCGTTACAATGATGAGCGCACTTGTTTTCGCACAACGATCAAGAATCGGTCGAAAGGACATTTCAAAGCGTGCGTCGCTGGATGTAATACGCCAAGGCTTGAGATAGCTGTCCGGCGGTATGTGGAAGGTAACATCCTCCAGCTTGTGTGCAACACCATCATACAGCAGTAGATTTTCACTGGCCGCTGTCGTATCACCAAAGCCGTAGCCGACATTGAAGCCAAACGGTTTTCCTTCCACAAGGCCGTTTCCGTTTCCCCAGTACCAGGTGTTGTCATAGGTCCATACCCCACGCCCCCAATCCAGTGTTCCGAAGGAATCCTGTGGATCAAAGTGTATTGTGTTACCGTCAAAGCTGACATTTCCCTCAGCACGCATGCAATTGATTTTCTGATTGTAGTAAAATGCGGTCTTTTTTTCTTTCCACGGTGTCGCAATTACCATACTGTCCATATCCGGCTGATGCAGCGTGATTTCACAATGGAATGGTTTTCCTTCATAGAAGTTCCGAAAATCACAGCGAAGAATGCGTTTGCCCTTCATGACCTGAAATTCCATATCGAGTCGCTTATCCCTGTATCGGCAGGAGCCGCTTTCCGAGCTGGTCGGCAGCTTCAGCTTACCCATTGGAAATGCGTTCAGTATGGTTTCGGTATGCTCCCAGCCCTTCTTAAAATCAAGAAGAGAAACGGATTGCAGTCCGATATAACCGTCATCGGAGATTGTGAAGGCGACACCGTAAAAATCGTTCAGTATCAGATAATAATCCCATTCCTTGATTCTCCAGCGTTTTGCTTTAATATCCTCTCTGCGATATTCCTGCAGCAATGAACGGGACCAGCCTGCCTCTTTCAAACTGCCATGCTCATCCAGCAGAGGATGACGCTGTGTAACCTCATGATTGCGCATACAATAGCCTCCTGTTCTTCTATCTTCATTATAGGCAGTGTCCTGCAGGATTACAATATCATGACGCAAATCCTTGATTTTAATTGACAAATGATTTTCGTACGAGTATCCTGAACTTACAGATGCCGTAGGCTGTCGCATGACCATCAAATAGCCGGTAAAATAAGCGGTCAAACACGGATACAGTGTCTGCATTAGAGAAGGACAACCGGGAGGATACCTATGAAGCTGCATATACAAAATGTAAAGAAGACCTATGACGATAAAGTAGTGCTGAAAGGGGGCAGCGCTGTTTTTGAACAGGGGAAGATTTATGGCCTGCTGGGGAGGAACGGAAGTGGTAAAACGACGCTGTTTAACTGCATTTCTCACGAGATACCCTGTGAGGGTGATGTTCTGATTGAGGAGCACGGAGAATTGCGTAAGGTAGAGGACAGAGATATCGGCTATGCATATTCCAGCCCGATTCTGCCTGAATTTATGACTGGTTTTGAATATATCCGCTTTTATATGGATATTCATGCAAAGGAAATTGATTCTGCCAAGACCATAGATTCCTATTTTGATCTGATGCGCATCGTAGCGGAGGACCGGCATCGTCTGATTAAGGGGTACAGTCACGGTATGAAGAACAAGCTGCAGATGCTGGGATTTCTGATCTCACGGCCGAAGATCATTTTACTGGATGAACCGCTGACATCCTTTGATGTTGTTGTGGCAAATGAAATGAAGCATTTGCTGCTGGAAATGAAGGAGGAACACATTCTCATATTCTCCACCCATATTCTGCAGCTGGCAAGAGATCTCTGTGATGAGATCGTGCTATTGCATAACGGGGTACTGGAACAGCTCGGTCATGATCTGCTGCAACAAAATGATTTTGAGGATCGCATCGTTTCACTGCTGCAGGAGGAAGTAAAGCATGCTGAGTGATATTCTGCTGCTGTTTCGGATTCGGATGACCAGAAAGGTGAACGGATTTTTCTATTACTTTAAAAAACTCCCTCTGATTGGCAGGCTTTTGAAGGAATCCTGTTATGCGGCTGTAAATCTAAAGGGAGTGCTGAGTGTCTTCTCCTTCTTGGTGGATGTCCTGATGAACCTATTGAAGAATCTGCTGTATCTGTTTGTGGTGATTGCTGTGCCGCTGATCAATCTGCAAAAGGGTGCGAATGATGTGCAGATTAGAAATGGATTTCTGTTTGGCTTTGTACTGTTAAGTCTTGTGGCAGGAAGCATAAGCAACAGCAAGCTTCTCACAGCGGACGATGAAACCTTTATTCTCAGCCGCCAGATGCATATGGCAGCCAGACGCTGTCTGTGCTCCCGCAGCTGGTACAGCTATAGCATGAATGCGATCGGACTCTTCCTGGCGTGCCTGCTTCTGTCCTTTATGTTTTCGTTTCCCTTCTGGTATGCATTTATGGCCGGATTCGGCTATCTGGGCTCCCATCAGTGTATGGACATGCTGCAGATGCGGCGCTTTCAAAGGAAAAACAGCTTTTATTTGCAAGCGAATACATGGAAGCTCCTCATTCCACTTGGCTCCTTGATCTTGCTGTATGCATTATACTGGCTGAATGTGGATTTCAGCTTTACTCCATGGCTGTTCTGCATCTTTGCACTTGTGTGTGCAGCAGCCATCATTCCCTATTTGCGTTTTGAAAGCAGCTATCATGCTTACAGTGAGCTGCTGACATGTCTGCTTGTGGAGAATTATGAAATACTGAAGCTGGACAGCAGCCAGATGAAGCAGATGGAGGTAGCGGTGGATGAAAAGAGCTATACGAGTGAGGAGCTGCAATATCGAACAAAGAATACGGGCTATGCCCTTTTAAATGAACTATTCTTCCGCCGTCATAAGCATCTGATTTATAAGCCGGTAAGGTTTCGTCTGGCTGTCATGACAGCACTCTGGCTTGCAGGGACATGTTTGCTGATCGTGCTGAAGGATGATATGAAACTCACGAAGGATATTCTGGAGCTGCTTCCGCCATTTGTATTCCTTTCCTATATCCTCAGCATCTCACAGCGTGTCTGTAAGGCGATGTTTATGAACTGTGATGTATCGCTGCTGCATTACAGCTATTATCGTAGCAGGGAGGCGGTGCTGGTAAATTTCCGACTTCGCTTAAAAAAGCTTTGCTACTATAATCTCCTGCTGATCATGGTGCTTTGCCTGTATATGAATAGCACCGTTGTGCTTGTTGGATTGCCCTATACTCTCTCCACGCTTCTTCTGTTTGATTTTGCTTTGCTTTGTCTGGCTGTGTTTTTCAGTGTTCATTATCTGTTTGTCTACTATATCTTTCAGCCGTATAATGAGCAGTTTGATATGAAAAACCCGTTTATGTCCATCCTCAACGGTCTTGTGTATCTTTTTTGCTATTTCTGCATGCAGCTGGAGGGAAGTCTGTTGTTTGTCAGCGGTGTTTTGGCTGCTACACTTCTATATATCCCGATTGCGCTTCTCCTAGTATATCGTCTAGCGCCGAAAACCTTCCATTTGAAATGATGGTTAAGGCTATTGGCACTCCCTGGTTCCAATAGGAGCCACGGTATCCATTCCAATGACTTTGGATCCAGACAAAAATAATTTCTATCTGACTCCTGCAGCAGTCTGCGTTATCCATTACAAGGCTGTGGCTAGACGTTGCAGGATAACATAACTACGTTTTTCTCTAAACTGGCTGATGGATCTTGTGGTGAAAAAGGCTCACATATCAAAGGCATACCTGATTCTGATTTCATACTTGGGGAAACAGAAATTCATATCCATTTCGACAATGCGTGCAAAAGCAGCCTGTTGATCATACTGTCTGTATTTCTGAAAGGGGAAGCATTTGAGTATTACGTAAGCTTGGAAACGGTCTAACGTGGACAGGCGGTACCAATTTCAGGAGAACAGGGAATATGCATTGAAGCACAGACCAGGCATATAACGTATGTATATTTTTTTATGCTGCATGAATATGTATCCAACACATGTCCGCTATGGTTCTTTCTTTGTATTATCCAGAAAAATAGATTGCGGAATTTTTTCTTTTCGCTATAATTATAGGAAGTAGGGAGATGAGGGCATGCTGAAGAAAAATTTTAATTATTTTACTATGTTTGCGACCGGGCTGTTTTTCTGTGTGCTCGGTTTTTCCTTTATCTTCGATTCTCTTGCTGTCTGGAACTGGCTGTATACAACGCTTGTTATCGGTATATCCGTCGCCGGTGTTATTCGTATTTTCAATATGATTCTGAATTACCGCAAGCTGAAGCACAAGGGCGGACAGTTTCTGGATATCATCGTGTGGCTGATTGCGATTATCATATCACTGGCGATCCCGGAAACCTTTTTCGCCATCTTTCCGCGTTTGATCGGCTGCTGGATTCTGCTGCATGCCATTATCAAAATCATCGTCTTTTATATCAAAATCAAGGATCGGCTGCCGATTCCGTTTATGAAGGTGATTTTTCTATGCGGCGATTTGATCATAGCCTTTTTTCTGATTGTAAATCCGGGCGCACATGAGGATGTAATCAGCTTTTTTCTGGGTGCCTATTTCCTTATTTACGGAGGAAACACCCTGCTTGATCTGATACGGGAAATTCTTCCGAGCGGTAGCGGGGATAAGCTGGATCAGAAAATTCAGCTCTCGGTACCTCCGGTATTGTCTGCCGTTATTCCTCCACATCTGATGAGTACCCTTTTGAACAAGGATAAAGAGGATGAAATCAAGGAACGCTTTGATGCCATAAAAGAGGATATTCCCGTTGATATGGAGGTACTGATACATTTAGCGCCAAGTGGACCCGCTATGTTTGGACATGCGGATGTCGTATATCGTGGATTGGTCATATCCTATGGCTGTTATGATCCGCATAACCGGCATTTATTCGGTACACTGGGGGATGGTGTCGTCATTATCGCACCAAAGGATACCTATATTCGTAACTGTCTGGAGAATGAGAATAAGACACTGATCGGTTTTGGTGTATCCCTGAATGAGGAACAGAAAAAAAGGCTGAATGACCGCATTCTGGAGGTATTTGAAACCTTTTGTGATTTTGAGTGTGACGAGCAGCTAAAGCAAAAGGGACTTCCCTGCAAGGGGGCTTGTGATGACTATCTGAGCCGTGTTACCCGTACATCACCGGAAGCCAGATTTTATAAGATACGAGAAGGAAAGCTGAAAACCTTTTTTGTGGTATCGAGCAACTGTGTTTTTTTTCTTGGAAACCTGCTGAGCTCTATCGGCTTGAATTTGTTTGACCTCAGCGGTATTATATCTCCGGGAGCTTATTATGATTTTTTAAACAAGCAGTTCAAAAGTCACAAGGGGTTTATCGTATCGCGAAGGCTGTATCGGAAAAAGGATGCGAATCAATTTGATCAAAGCATGTCTGAATTTCATAAGTGATATCATCAGGGCAAGCACGCATCAGCGTTCATCAGGTCTGGTTTACAGAGCTGCACAGCATCTATAACAGCAATAGGATTTATCAAAAGCAGGATGAAAGCGTTTCATAGCTGCTGACTGATAAATCCTTTTTTATTTTCATTCTATGAAAAGATGACATCGTAGAGGGTAACACGATAGATAAGCAATGTTCTACGTCTTTTCTGTTTAAATCAGAATACATACACCATACTGTATGCGTTGCTATCCTGAACCTTACAAAATGGTCACATTTCTAGGAATACATTGACAAATCCCGCTGTTTCATATAGTGTATTAGTGTAATAGATACAGTAGTACAGTTTGTGACATGTACAGGGAGGAGAATACAATGCTGGAGCTGAAACATATAGCAAAAACGTATAAAACAGCAAAGGGAGTGAAAACCGAGGCTCTAAAGGATATCAATCTGCGCTTTCCACAGCGCGGGATGGTGTTTGTTTTAGGAAAATCAGGGTCAGGGAAATCCACCCTGCTAAATATCATCGGAGGACTGGATCAGGCGGATGCAGGGGAAATCATCATCAATGGGAAAAGCTCTGCGGATTTCAAGCAATCGGACTATGATTCCTACCGCAATACGTATGTGGGGTTTATCTTTCAGGAATTTAATCTGATGGAGGAGTATACCATTGAGAAGAACATCGCCATGGCGCTGCAGCTGCAGCAGAAGGAAGCATCCCATGCGGACATCGAAGAAATGCTGAAGCGACTGGGGCTGAGCGGCTATGCGGCAAGATATCCGAATGAATTATCAGGCGGACAGAAGCAGCGTGTTGCGATTGCCCGTGCCTTGATTAAGGAACCGGAAATTTTGATGGCGGATGAGCCGACCGGGGCTTTGGATTCTGCGACAGGGAAAGAGATTTTCGATACTCTGAAGGAATTGAGCAGAGAAAAGCTGGTGATCGTTGTCAGTCATGACCGGGAATCTGCACAAGCCTATGCGGATCGAATCATTGAATTTAAGGATGGTGTTGTGGAAGCTGATAGCGCGCCTGATGTTGAAGAACACGCCGAGGTGTTTGAAGCAATTCATTCCCATCTGCCGTTTAAGGATAGCTTCCGTCTTGGCTTTTCCTGTCTGGGGCATAAGAAGATCCGAATGGTATTCACCATTCTGTTGACCAGCTTTGCCCTGCTGCTGCTGGCTCTTTCGGATGCCGTTGGAAACTTCAGCTCTGTCAATGCGCAGTATAAGGCGGCTGAGGAATTACAGGAGCAGTATGCGGGTGTTCGTTATCAGTATATCGATGATCAGGGAAACGTTATTTATACCGGAATGGATACGCAGATAAAGGATGCAGATATAAAAACTGTTTTAAAGGAGAATCCGCAGCAGAAGTTCGCAAAGGTCTATTCCTGGGATACGATGCCGCTGCGTCTGGGCGATTTGGGAATTGAGGAGCTGGACAGTACAGCATATTCCGCTGCTGTCGAACAGTATAAGCTGACAGAAATGAGCAGCTTTGATGTTCTGGGCTTCAAGGATATCAAGGGAAGGTTTCCAAAGGATTACAAGGAAATGGCGATTTCCTCCTATCTGGCGGATATCATCCTTACACAGGGAATCGCAGATGAAAAAGGAAAGCTGCAATTTCCGAAATCATATGATGATATCTTGCAAAACGTAAAGCTGCCAATCGGTGATACATGGATGCGCATCAGCGGGATTGTAAGTAAGGATACCAGCAAATATGAATCCCTGAAGAAGGTCAGTGCAAATAATATCGACAGTGAAACCTACAAGCTCGTTCGTGAATTCCGAAATATAGCAAATATAAGCAGTAATAAGCTGTATGTGAAAGAGGGCTTTGTAAATACAGTGAAGCAGCAGAAGGGAACCGTTCTGGACAGCAGCAGGCATAATCTATTTCTGCGGGTCAATGATGAGGATAAGGGCATGTCCTCACTGGCCTATCCTGCGCAGGCGGTTTCCTATTATGATGGAACAGGAATGGTTTCCACAAAGAGCGTAAAAAAAGATGAAATCCTGCTTTCACCGGATATGCTGATGTTTATTCTGGGAAAATCAGAGAGCTTCTATAGTGATGCCATGGTAAAGAAATCCACAGAAGAGATTCGCAAGACTTTGCAGGATCATGCAAAGCGGCTGATTGGAAGAAATGTGGAGCTGCATGTGGATGAGGGCTTTGGAAACAGCGGTGAGCTTTTGAAGCAGCAGGTGCGGATTGCCGGTATATTGATGCCGGAGGGAACTTTCAGTATGGAGGATGTTTATCAGATCAATGATAACATTGTCAATAAGGAACTGATCGCCCCTTACATTCCGGATACGCTGTATGTCAGTGAGCTGCTGAGCAGCTTTGATGATACCACATTGAAGCCGTTTCTTGAAAAATATGAGATCAACAACAATCTGTATGCCAACACGGTAGCTACACAGGATGTTAAAAGCATCAAGGATTTTGCGAGCTTCGCTACCAAGGTATTCTTCTATGCAAGCATCGCACTGTTCATCTTTGCGGCAGTGCTGATGATGAATTTTATCATTGTGTCGATTTCCTATCGTAAAAAGGATATCGGTATTCTGCGTGCCATCGGCGCAAGAAGCACAGATGTTTTGAAAATCTTTATCTGGGAGGGCGTCATGCTGGCGGCAATCTCCTATGTAATTACCATGATAGGCTTGCAGCTGGTAACGCTGATAACCAATAATTTTGCCAAGGATGAAATCGGTGTTCTGATTTCACCGGTCATCATCACGCTGCGTCAGCCGCTGCTGATGCTGGTGATCGTTGCGGTTGTAACCTTTATTGCCTGCATCCTTCCGGTTACCAGAATTGCACGCCAGCGTCCGATTGACGCAATCAAGAAGTGATATAACAGTATACATTTTATAGAAATAAGGAGTTGTAGAGAATAGTCGTGAAAAACTGGCTAGTAGGTACTACAGCTCTTTTTTTGTTGGTATTCCATATAAATTGCATGTTTATGATATTGGGATATACCCACTTAATCTTGATAGGTCTTTATGATTCACAGGAAAGAGTAAGGGTTATCAGTGCAAGCATAGCTCAGGTCGTTTTTTAGTGGAAGCATAACTGCTCAGCGTTATACAAGAATGACAGTATTAAACATGAAAATGAAATAAAATATTTATTTATATTTAGGTTTATATTAGCTGTTATTTTCAAAAGTATGAAATTCATCTTGTGTTATGTCATTTTGGATAGAAAATCGAGATTGAAAATTATATAACTCCCTGCTAATTTCTGCCTCTTTTTGTTTCAAAGATGAGCGTTCTTCTGAATACGAATCTCATGGTCACTAAAACAAGGATAAACTAAAAAGAAATAGTGCCATTATAATAGTTTACACAATAACCTTTGTAAAGTGACTACCTCTTCCTTTGATAATGGAGCTAATAAAATCTTATTAGTTTTTATAATCTTACTGGCTATTTCATCAACCATCGAAAGACTTTTTGGTGTTAAATGCAAATGAAAATATCTCGCATCCTTTATACTTTGTATTCTATACACAAAATCTTTACTTATCATGTTCCGCATCAAAGCGGTTACAGACGGATTTGTCAATCCCATTTGTTTCTCAATGTCTTTTTGATATATTTCTTCTTTGCTCACGTATATGAATAAAATAATCATTGCCTGTTGAAACGTTATGTTAAATTCTTTCAATGCGGTATTATAAACAGTAAGTGTTTTTTTATCTAATTCATGAATCAGGTTCCCTATTAGACCATTGTGCTCAGATGTAAGTATTTGTATATCTTTATTCATATGAACCTCCATAAGATAGATATCTATATTATATCATAATAGATAAGTAAATGGTTTGAAAAAAGTATATTTAATAAATAAAATATATTGACATTTTAAAATACATAGAATACAATGTATATGACAAAGGATTGTGACTTTAAGTAGGCAAGACCAAAAGAAAAAGAGATTTCTTTTAGGTTTTGCTTGTTTTTTTAAGGAGGATAGGAGAATAGATATGAGAATAAAAAGAATATTAAATAATAATGCTGTAGTCTCACTTGACGAAAATGAAAATGAAGTCATTCTGCTTGGATCTGGTATTGCATTTAAGAGAAAAATTGATGATGAAATCCCTTTATGCAGTGTAGATAAAATATTTTCTTTAAAAAAATCTGAAAACAAGTCGAAATTCTATGAACTTATCTCGGATATCCCTATGGAATATATCAAGCTAACAGAAGAAATTATTTTGATGGCGGAGGAAAAACTTGAGAAAAAACTAGATGAAAGTTTATACTTATTACTAACAGACCATATTCATTATGCTGTAGAGCGTTCAAAAGAGGGGCAGCAGATTCGTAATAAAATGATTTGGGTAATTGAACATTATTATCCGGTAGAATATCAGATAGGCAGTGAAGCAATCACGATGATTAATGATCGGTTGAACTGTCATTTGATGCAACCTGAAGCTGGCTTTATCGCAATGCATATCGTGAATACCTCATCTTCCTGCAGTATGGAAGAAATTAAGAATGAAATGAAAGACATGAAAGCAATCTGTAAGCTTGTATCGTATCATTTTGACATACAGATTAATGAAGACTCCATGAACTATCTTAGGTTTGTCACACATTTGAAGTTTTTTATACAAAGAGTCAAACATAAACAGCTTCTAAATAAGATAGAGCAAAGCGATGAATTATTTTCTATTATTTGTAAAAAGTATTTTCAATCGTATTTATGTGTAGAAAAAATTGAAAAGTATTTTTTGAAGACATATGATGCAGAGATCAGCGATGAAGAAAAGATGTATCTCGTGCTGCATATAGAAAGAGTTGTAAACAACATCTAGCATTTTTATATGGGAAGGAAGGGATAAAATTTTAAGATAACGTACAAAGGGCAATCGGATTGTGACTTTAAGTAGGCAAGACCGCCATCGTTTACTACATTCTCAAATCTAAATAAACGAAAGGTGGAAAAAAAGATGAAAAAAGATTATGCAGATTTAGCAAAGAAAATTCTTCAGTATGTTGGTGGAAAAGACAACATAACATTTGTAATGCATTGTGCAACAAGGTTGCGATTTACATTAAAAGACATTGATAAAGCAGATACGAAGTCCATTAAAGAGTTAAAAGGTGTAATTGATGTAATTATTAAAAATGGACAGTATCAGGTTTGTATCGGTCCGGATGTTATTGATGTATTTCATGAACTGAATCAGTTAGGCACTTTTACGAAGCAGGAAAATGATAACTCAAAAGAAAAGAAAAAAATAGTTGATAAATTCTTTGAAGTAATCTCAGGAATATTTACACCAATCGTCCCGATCCTAATGGCGGCAGGTATGGTTGGTGCAGTCCTTACGGTTTTGAATCTGATAGGTATATTACCAGACACCAGTCCTACTTATTATGTTTGGAATCTAATAAAAGAAGCTGGTTTCTACTTCTTGCCCATTTATGTCGCATACACCGCTTCACAAAAATTAGGAGCGAATCCATTCTTATCCATGTTGCTGGGTGGAATATTATTACATCCGCAATTGAATAATTTTGAAGCACTGGGATTGGAACAATTGAATTTCTTTGGTATCGCAATTAAGAATGTAACATATTCAAGTACGATTCTGCCCATTATTCTTAGTGTGTGGCTATTATCTTACGTAGAGAAATTCTTCAATAAAATCTGTCCACAGGTCATCCGTGCTTTTAGTGTTCCTATGTTATCGACTATGATTGTGGTTCCTATCATGCTTATTGTTATTGGACCTGCTGGTGCTTATTTAGCTGATTATTTATCTGAATTTGTTCAATATCTTGGAGATAATCTTGGATTTTTGGCTGTTGGTATTATTGCGGCGTTAACGCCAATCATGATTGCTACCGGTACGCATTCCTTTGCTTTTCCTGTTATCGTAACCACATTGGCAATGAATGGTTCTGAAGCGCTCATTGTGCCAGCGATGCTGGCGGAAAATATCGCAATGGCAGGTGCTGCTTTCGCAGTAGGTATGCAGTCTAAGAATAAAGATGTAAAAGCAGAAGCAAATGCTGCGACCATATCTGCATTACTTGGCATTTCAGAACCAGCAATGTATGGAATCAATTTACCAAGAAAAACACCGTTTTATGCCACTATTGTCGCGAGTGGCATTGGTGGGATCTTAGCTGGCTTATTAGGTGTGAAATACTATGCTATTGCATCCGCTAGCTTGGTAGGATTGCCTGCTAATATTGGTGATGGATCAATTATGGGCGTTGTCTATGCCGGTGTCGTTATTGTGGTTAGCTTTATAAGTGCGTTTGTGTTGACAAAAGTATTGAGTAAGAAGGATGAAACCATAGAACCTGAAATAAAAAATGCGATTAAAGAAGATAATAAAAAAATAGAAATCAAAGCACCCTGTAACGGAGCAATCGTAAAACTAACAGAAGTGGATGACTCAACTTTCGCAAGTGAAGTTATGGGAAAAGGAATCGCGATGCTTCCAGAGGAAGGTATCTTATATTCTCCTGTAAAGGGAATAGTCAAAACCATATTCCCTACAAAGCATGCAATTGGTTTGTTATCCGATGATGGCGCAGAAATCATGATACATGTTGGAATCGATACGGTACAGTTAGAAGGCAAATATTTTACAACCTACGTAAAACCTGATCAGAGAATAAAAATTGGAGATGAACTTCTTGAATTTGACATCGAGGAAATAAAAAAATTAGAGTACGATATTGTGACACCTATTATCATTACAAATTCACAAGAATATTTAGAAGTATTAGAATGTGATAAAGATCAAGTGAAACGTGGAGAAACCATGATAACGTTACTATAGAGGAGGCTTATATGAACGAAGAATTTCTATGGGGAGGATCTACTTCCTCCTTCCAATTTGAAGGAGGTGCATTTGAGGACGGCAAAGGAAAATCCATATATGACGTCATTACAGAGAATTCGAAGCATAATGTAGATCAATCATTCGAAGCATGGATGGGGGCAAATAAAGTAAGAGATTATTCTATTACATCAGATTTCTATCACCATTATGAGGAGGATATTAAACTACTGGCAGAAATGGGCTTTCGTGCTTTCCGTATGTCGATTGCATGGACGAGATTATATCCGGATGGGGATGGCAGTCTGAATCAAAAAGGTGTGGATTTTTATAAAAGAGTTTTTAAATTGTTAAAGAAGTCTGGCATTGAGCCTGTTGTAACATTGTATCATTGGGATATGCCACAATCCTTGGTGGATCGTTATAATGGATGGTATGGTATTGAAACAGTACACGCATTCAAACAGTATGTGGATACATGTTTCCAGGAATTCGGCTGCTATGTTAGCTATTGGCTGACTTTAAATGAAAATAATATGACTTTAAAAATGCCAACATTTGGAATAGGGAAAAAGATGACACCGGAAACAGTGGGATATAAGGAGTTTTCGTATACAATCTATCATAATACGAATATTGCACATTTTTATGCAGTAAAGCGCTGTCATGAAATACTTCCTCATGCAAAAATAGGATGTATGATAGCGAGTTCACTTGCATATCCCCTAACCAGTGATCCGGAAGATGTATTTCTAGCCCAGCAACATAATCAAGAGTTGACCTATGATTATTTAGATTTATTATGCAAAGGTGAATATACTTCAAAAAACATAAAGCAATTTGAAAAAGATGGCTGGCACGGATATCGTCATGAAGAAGCTTTATTCAAAGATGAAAAAGCCAAAATCGATTTTATTTCATTTAGTTACTACTATTCTGTTTGTGTAGGAAAAGAAAGTAATGCTATCAATGAAAATGCTGAAACATTACAAATGATGTATCAGGCATTAAGGAATCCGAAGCTGAAGCAATCAAGCTTTGGCTGGACAATTGATCCTCTGGGGCTGAGAATTTTAATGAATGATCTTTATGATCGTTATAACTTACCGCTCATGATTGTTGAAAATGGATTAGGTGTAAAAGATGATAACCTGACAAAAGATAAAAAAGTGCATGATGATTATCGAATTGCTTACCTAAAACAGCATATTCAGGCAATTATAGATGCTGTAGATAAAGATAACGTAGAGTGTCTGGGCTATTTGCCTTGGGGATGTATAGATCTTTATAGTGCTTCAGGGGATAGAGATAAACGATATGGATTTATCTATGTGGATTATGAAGACGGATTGAAACGGTATCGAAAAGACAGCTTCTACTGGTACCAGAAAGTAATTGAAAGCAATGGAAAAGAGTTAGAGGGGGAGAGTGCATGTACATTGTTCTTGTAAAAAATAAAGTAAATCAGTCAAAGAAAACTGAGTATATGAGAGATTCGCAATTATTCGCAGAGGAAATGAAAGAGGTAGCTGGATGCAAAGACACTTATGTCCTTACTTCAGCAGATTATGAAGATGTTATAGTGAATGTTGAAGTTTGGGAATCTAAGTATGTTTATGAACAGTATGATGGACATGTATTTCTGAAATACAAGGAGAAACTAAAGTCAAATTTTATTAGTAATACAATAGAAACATATACACTTTAACAAAAAAGATATGCTTAGCATATCTTTTTATACAAGATAAATAGGCGGTGACCATAAATGATTTTATATGAACATGGCATCATATCTATAGACTGTAAACATATAAAGGCGAAAATCCTTTACAAAATTATAAAAGGAGGAGAGTAGGTATATGAATATCGATAAATTGGAAGAAAATTCCGTATGGAAAATAATTCTCGCTTTAGCACTTCCAACAATGATTGGGCAACTGGGTACTATTTTGTATAATATGGCAGACACCTATTTTATTGGACAGGTAAATGACGTTAATCAAGTTGCAGCTATTTCTGTAACCATGCCAGTGTTTTTGGTATTAATGTCTCTAGGTGCTTTGTTTGGGATAGGGAGCGCTTCTTATATATCCAGAATGATGGGAAGTAAAAATGAGCATGAAATGAAAAAAGCTTCTGCATATACATTCTATATCTTACTTGCCTGCGGCTTTGTTTTCACAGTGTTAGGCATAGTATTCATAAATCCGATTCTTTCTATCATCGGTTGTGATACTAATTCATGGAGTTATTCACATGATTATCTATTTATTATCATATTGGGGACGCTTGCTATAATGATATCGAATGCTTTTGCGTTTACATTGCGTTCGGTTGGTGAAACAAAAAAAGCAATGTATGGTTTGGTGATTGGCTCTTTATTAAATATTGCTTTAGATCCTATCTTTATATTATATTTTCATATGGGAGTGAAGGGGGCAGCGATTGCAACTGTTTTTTCAAATGTTGTAACTTCATTATTATATATCTATTATGTTCAAAGAAACGTATATTTGTCATTGCATTTTAACGATGTATCATTTGCTATGTCACTCCAAAAAGAAATTATATCGATTGGGATTCCTGGTTCTTTAGTTACTATTCTGTTAAGCTTCTCAAATATTATATTGAATAACTACTGTGTACTGTATGGAAATGTTGCCGTCGCAGCTATGGGAATAGTCAGCAAAATTAATTTGTTCCCAATTCAACTAACTGTAGGTCTTGGGCAGGGAATACAGCCTTTGATAGGGTACTGTGTTGGAGCAAAAAAGAAAGATAAACTTAAAGAAACAATGAAAGCCGCCAATATAATATCTTTATGTCTAGGTATGTTTTTTGTATTAATCTTTATCCTCATGAAGGCAGTCTTGATGCAGATGTTTATAGATAATGAAGAGGTAATACATTCTGGAGAATTATTTCTCATGATTATAACCATCTCTACACCAATATTAGGCGGTATCTTCATATTCTCGACATTCTTTCAATCATCCGGATTGGTAAAGCCATCCCTATTTGTTTCTGTTGCTAGACAAGGATTATTCTACATTCCTATCATTATGCTTGGAAATTATTTTTTTGGTATCAAAGGTGTTATAATCGCACAGCCAATCTCCGATATTCTTTGTTTTATTGTTTGCATTAGATGGTATAGGAAAATCATGCATGAAGCATAATAGAAAAGACTATCGTCGTCAGATGTGTTGTCTATTAAAGTAAGTCCGTTCGTAAAACTGCTGAACTAATTTTATATGCTATAGCGAAGGTATTGACTGGCAGTATAGCAGAACGGAGGTTATTGCGATAATAGTTCAAATCAAAGGTGATAATGAGGATACCTGTTTAAATGATGAGGGTGACAAGAATAAATTTAAATTATTATGAGAATGTAAAACATGCCAAATAGAAATGGATTTAGAATAAATTCAGGTTAAAAAGTAAGTATATGATGAAGAGCAAGTTAGATTATTTTGTCTGCCTTGCTTTATTTGACCGAATCAAAACGCCTTTTTATAATAAATATTGTGAATACATTTAAATCGAATTTAATGATTGCCTAATTTCTAAGTGCAGGTTCTTTATCATCCATCTTGAAATATTTTTCATTTCACTTACTGGTTTGCAAGGAAAAATTCATACTTATAAAAATTACGGAACAATCGTTTAAAATGCATAATATGTTTTGTATTTTATTGTATACAGCGTGTATATTTCATGTGGGAACATGCAAGTGATAGCTGGACAAAATCTAATATATGTTATTTTAGCATTTCTATGATTGCATGTACGTACTTTTCTCTGTAAAGTGGATGTTTCTCATAAGGATGTCTTTGAAGAAACCTCATACATATAAGGAAGAATCCATGGTTTGTGTTGTTAGTTTTGTTTTACACAGTAGATTTATTGTGTTCACTTTCGATTCGTTGTATAATAAAAACGCTATAATTTTGAGGTGAGAACATGGAAAAAATACGTGTGGAGGATCTGACATTCTCTTATGATAAGGAAACAAATGCAGTGGAGCATGTTTCTTTTTCGATTGAAGAGGGAAGCTATACAACCATTATCGGACATAACGGAAGCGGTAAGTCAACGATTGCTAAGCTGTTGATCGGTCTGCTGGATAAGGATCAGGGACATATTTATGTGGATCAGGATGAGCTGAGCATAGACACCCTGTACGATATTCGCGATAAGGTCGGAATCGTCTTTCAGAATCCTGACAATCAGTTTATCGGCGCTACCGTTGCGGATGATATCGCGTTTGGTCTGGAAAATCATCAGGTGGAAACGGAAAAAATGCAGCCGATTATTGAACGTTTTGCACAAAAGGTAAAAATGACGGAATATATGCAGAGTGAACCGACCAAGCTGTCCGGCGGGCAGAAGCAGCGTGTGGCGATTGCCGGTGTTCTTGCCATGTCTCCGCAGATTCTTATTTTTGATGAATCCACCAGTATGCTGGATCCGCAGGGAAAAGCGGAAATTAACGAGCTGATTCAGGAAATTCATAAGGAAAGCAATATAACGATCATTTCCATAACACATGATATCGAAGAGGTCAGTAAGTCGGATTATGTCATCGTCATGGATGGTGGACATGTGGTTATGAAGGGACTTCCCGACGATATTTTAAGAAAAGAAAAAGAGCTGATTGCGCTTCAGCTGGATATACCGTTTGCCTTGAAATTCACAAAGGCCATGCGTGCACACGGTGTGGATATGAAGGATTGCACAACGATGGAAAAGGTGGTGGATGAAGTATGCCGATTACATTTCAAAAAGTAGCACATACCTATAATGCGGATTCTCCGTTTTCCTATGCGGCCTTAAAGGGGATTGATCTGGAGATTCCGGAAGGAAAGGTAACAGCCATTATCGGAGAAACCGGTAGTGGTAAGTCTACTCTGGTACAGCATCTGAATGCCCTTCTGCTGCCTAGCGAGGGCGAAGTTCAGATACTTGATAAAACAATTACGGCGGGAAGCAAGCCAAAAAATCTGAAGGAGCTGCGCCGTCTGGTCGGTCTGGTGTTCCAGTTTCCGGAATATCAGCTGTTTGAAGAAACCATTGAAAAGGATATCAGCTTCGGACCGAAGAATTTCGGCGTCAGTGCTGAGGAAGCGGCACAGCGTGCGAAGGAGGTACTGAAGGTCGTCGGTTTGGATGAAAGCTACCTGCAGCGCTCCCCATTTGATTTATCCGGCGGGCAGAAGCGAAGAATTGCCATTGCCGGAATCCTTGCCATGAACCCGGATGTGCTGGTGCTGGATGAGCCGACAGCCGGACTGGATCCGCAGGGAGCCAGCGATATGATGCGGCTGTTTGTGGATATGAATAAGAAATACGGAAAAACCGTTTTGATCGTAACACATGATATGGAGCATGTATTACAATATTGTGAAGAGGTTGTCGTTGTTCAGGATGGAAGCATCAAAAAGCACTGTGATGTGCAGTCCTTCTTTGAAACCGTAGAGCTCCTGCAGGAGCTGAATATCAATCCCCCGGCTGTGATACGGCTTCGGGAAGAGCTGATTCGCCGCGGCTTTTCCATCGACCGTACTCTGCTGGACATGGACAAGCTGGCTGCGGCTGTCGCTTGTGAGGTGAAGAAGCATGAATAATATCGCACTTGGAAAATATCTGCCGCTGGATTCCATTATTCATCATATGGATCCCAGAGCTAAAATCGGTGCCATGCTGATCATGATGATCGCAATTTTTATTCCGGCCGGCTATGCGGGCTATGGTATCATTGCGGCTGCGGTCATCGGAACTGCTCTGCTGGCACGTTTAAAGCTGTCCTTTTTATGGAGAGCGATGAAGCCGATGCTGTTCATGCTGACGTTTCTGCTCATCATCAATCTGCTGGTCATCCGTGACGGGGATGTTCTGTTTACCATATTCGGATTTTCTGTTTACACCGGGGCAATTGCACAGACCCTGTATATCGTTATCCGTCTTGCCTTAATGATTATGATTACCACAATTCTGACTGCCACCACAAAGCCGCTGGAGCTGACGCTGGGAATCGAAGACCTGCTGAAGCCGTTTCAGGTCATTCATGTACCTGCTCATGAAATCGCCATGATGATTTCCATCGCACTACGCTTTATTCCAACGCTGATTGAAGAAACACAGCGCATCATGAAGGCGCAGGCGTCCCGTGGTGTGGATATGGAGGAGGGAAGCCTGATGGAAAAGGTGAAGGCGATTCTTTCTCTGATTGTACCGCTGTTTGTATCTGCATTCCAGCGTGCTGAGGATCTGGCCTATGCCATGGAGGCAAGAGGCTATATCCCCAACCGTATGCGGACGCGCTATAAGCAGCTGAAGATGGAAGGCAGAGATTATGTTCTGCTTATTGCATCTGTTCTGGTTTTCGCTGCAATGGTTGCTATGATGCTGTATGCCTAGATATAAGGTAACACTCAGTTATGACGGCACTGCCTACGGAGGCTGGCAGCGGCAGACGAATACGCATTCCATACAGCAGGAAATTGAAGCAGCCATGGAAAAAATCGAAGGCAACTTTATCCGTATTACGGCAAGTGGAAGAACAGATGCCCATGTGCATGCACTCGGACAGGTATTTCATTTTGATTCCGCTAAGGATCTGGCACCGGAGAACTGGAGGCGTGCTTTAAATTCCCTGCTTCCTCACGATATCCGGATACAGGATGTATGTCTTGTGGAGGATGACTTCCACGCACGCTTTCATGCGGTAAGCAAGCGCTATGATTATCTGATTACAACGGATGTGAACAATCCGTTTTATTATCATTATATGGGGAAGGATCGCAAGGTGCTGGATGTGAAACGTATGAGTGAATGTGCCAGAGTGTTTCTGGGAACCCATGATTTTACGAGCTTCACCAGCAGCAAGCTTGATCCGCGCAAATCAAAGGTCAAAACCATCACTCGTTTGGATATCGTACAGGAGGAGCATGCTGTCCGCCTTGTGTTCGAGGGGAACGGATTTTTGCGCTATATGGTGCGTATGATCGCACAGACCCTGATTGAAGCAGGCAAGCATCGTCTGGATGTTGCGGATGTCAAACAGATGCTGTATGGACAGGATAAGCATCTGTGCCGGTATAAGGCACAGGCGGAAGGACTTTATCTGGTCCACGTAACCTATGCGGATACGAAAAAAACAAAGGAATAAGTACAAAATGACTTGCTATCGGCAGGTCGTTTTTCTGTTTGCAGATGTTCTCAAAAATGCACATTTCCTTTTCATGCCTGCAAAATGTGGGTTAAGGAAAGCAAGCTGCTGTCTTCGCCTGTACCGAGGGCTTTTAAACAGCATATGATAAAAAAACAGGTATAAAAACTTGGATATGGTTCATAACATAAAAGAGCAGTAAGCATATGACTTGAAAAAATAAAGCTGCTTGTATATGATAGTCAGGTACAACGAGGAGGGGTTTTATGAAAAACGTATTTCTAAGCCAGTTTCTGATGATCAGTGAGTGGAAAACCATTGTGTTTCTCATCGCCTATCTGCTGCTGGCTTTTGCAGTATATAAGCTTCCAAAGAAAAAATTCAGCTTTTCCAGCAAGGTGCTGATTGCGACTGTGCTCGGTCTTGCACTGGGACTTGCCATGCAGGCGGTATCCGGTTTTGCGGTAGACCCGATGAAGATTCCGTTTGTGAATGAAACGACACTGTGGTATTCGCTTATCGGTAACGGCTTCATTGATTTTATCCGTATGCTGGTAATTCCGCTTGTCATGGTTTCCATCATTCATGTTATCCTTCATATGGATGAGCGTGAAAATGTACGCAAGCTTGTAAAACGCAGTATTCTTACTACCATGGGCATGGTGGCCGTTGCCGCTGTTGTCGGTCTGACACTGGGAATCGTCTTTCAGCTTGGAGGCAGCGGAAGTGCCGCATCCATCACAAACGGAGAGATGAAGGAGGTCGTACCGGTTGTGACGACTCTGCGCAATCTGATACCTGCCAATCCTGTGGAAGCCATGGTCAACAGCAATGTTGTCGGTCTGGTAATCTTCTCCGCATTTTTCGGGCTTGCGGCACGCCGTATGCAGAAAAAGTATCCCGATACCATCCAGGTGTTTTATGAACTGACTGATGCTCTGCACAAGATTATCATCAGTATTGCCATGACGATTATTAAGGGAATGCCGTATGCTGTGCTGGCATTATTGGCAAATACGATTGCACAGCGCGGTCTGAACAGTATTCTGGAGGTTGGAAGGTTCATCGTGATTCTGTATATTGCATGTATCATACAGCTCATGATTCAACTGCTCGCTATTTCCTTTTTCAAGGTCAATCCGATCACATATTTGAAAAAAAGCTATTCTCTGTTACTGCTTGCCTTTACCTCCCGCAGCTCTCTGGGAGTTCTGCCGGCAACGATTGACACACTGACACAGAAGCTCGGGGTGTCACAGGGAACCGCAAGCTTTGTATCCAGCTTTGGAACAACGGCCGGTATGCAGGGCTGTGCAGGAGTTTTTCCGGCGCTCCTGATTGTCTATGTCGCAAATACCAGCGGTACACCGATTGATATCAGTTTGATCATCATGTCCATCATTGTCATTACCATCGGCTCCATTGGTATTGCCGGTATCCCAGGTACCAGTACCATGGCGGCCTCAGTCGGTTTGTCCGGTGTTGGCCTTGGAGCATCCTTTGCTTTCATAACACCAATTCTGGCAATCGATCCCATTATTGATATGATGCGTACCATGCTGAATGTATCCGGGTCACTGACCAATGCCATCATGGTTGACCGTCAGCTGGAGCTGATGGATATGGAGCTGTATCAGGATATGACGCGCAAGGAAGCAGAAAAGGTATAAAGTTGCGGGCATGGAATGAAATGAAATGTGCCTGCGTGCAACAGAAGAAACAGGGAACGGGCTTAGCCTGCACCTGTTTCTTTTTTGTAATACATATGGAAGAGGGCAGAGAATCTGAGCAGATTGTTTTTTGTCTATTGTCATGCAAGTGTTTCTCCGTTTCAGAGCATCTATTTCTTTGTGGAGGTCAGCTATTGGCAGCGGGTGCTTTGTATATTATAATGAGAATACGTACAGCTTGGGTAAATTTATGGAGAAAAGCAGGTGCAAAGCTGGTGGAAACGACAAGAACAGCGATATATCGATAGGAGAATACAGATGAAGAAAATAATACTGAATCAGGCATCACTGAAGCTTATCGCAATGGGTCTGATGCTTCTGGACCATATATATAAAATTTTCTGCTTTGATGTACGGGATTTTCTTCTTGTACATACCACGCTGACACAGGAAGCCATTCAATGGGGAATTCAGCTGATCGGTATGCTTGGCGCCGCCTCCTTCTGGATCTTTGCATTTTTCATAGCGGAGGGCTGCCATAGGACTCACAATCGCAGTGCCTATCTAATTCGATTGCTGATTATGGGGCTGATATCGGAAATTCCCTTTCAGTATATGATCTGCATTTTACTGGATGCTCCGCTCACTCTGCACTTCGCTTTAACGAACATTTTTTTCACCCTTTTTCTGGGAGCTGCAGCTATTATGGCCTATGATGCTTTCAGAAGCAGACAAACGCTTCAAAAGCTCTCCCTCCTACCATTGCCTCTTTGCATGCTTATCGCATATGTCCTGCAAACAGACTACGGTGCCCTTGGTGTTCTGGCGATTTTTGTCTGCTATTGCGGAAGTGATGAATATCGTCTGTATCGTCTGGGAGGGGTCATCCTGTTGGAAGCCTCTACTCTCCTTATACAGGGACAAAGCCTTCAGGCAGATGATCTGCTGTATGCTTTCCTGTATATCCTCTACGCTTCTTTGTCCCTGCCACTGTTATCCTGCTATAACGGTAAAAAAGGAGCCCTGCCAAAATGGTTATTCTATACCTTCTATCCCTTGCACATCACCATTCTGGTTGTATTGTATATCACTGCATGAAAAGACAAGAAAATCATACAGGAAGCTATCCTGCATGTACCGAGCTGTTTTCTATTATGTTAATAGCAGGGCTGTAATTTCCTCTTTATTTTATAGCTGCTCTTTTCATATCGGAAAGACTTTAATGAAAACTTCTATGAGTATCGTGAATGCTACAAAGGATATGAGTTTAAGAATTTGCTGCAAAGAACATATCAAATAGCATTCTTATAAAGCGTTGACGGCTAAACAATTCATCGAAAGCAGAAAGAAATGACGATATTGAAGCAGTATGATATAATGTACAGAATGATAAACCGGCATCAGTCGTTTATATGATAGGAGGCTGTTAACAATGAATATACAGCGCATTGCAAACCGGCATCTTGAAGATGTAACCAAATTGGTTACAAAGGTTTTTATGGAATTTGAAGCACCGGATTATACGGATGAGGGGATAAAAACGTTTTTTGATACTGCATTGCATAATCAGGAGTTTATGGACCAACTGGATATCTGGGGGGCATATATAAACAAAAAACTGACTGGTATAATTGCGACTAGAAACAACGGCAGTCATATAGCGCTGTTCTTTGTTGATGGTGAATATCATCGACAGGGAATCGGACGAAGGTTGTTTGAAGCAGCATTAAAAAATTCTTCTTCCAATGAGTTAACTGTAAATGCATCTCCTTATGCCATGGAAATTTATCACCATTTGGGCTTCAAAGACACAAAAACCGAACAAACTGTTATGGGGATACGCTTTATTCCAATGATATACAGAGGCAAAACAAGAGACTGCTAAACTCCGCCTTCAATTAACATAAGCTTTTATTATTTATGTTTTTTTTCATTGCAACTACGGGTTGACACATTTCCATGCTTGCATAGTGGCTATGCAACTGAATACTTGCTATAATCGCATCATGAAAGGAGTGCTGATCATGAAGTTAGCGGAAAGAATACAATATTTAAGAAAAATGAAAGGAATCTCACAAGAGGAGCTTGCTGAGAAAGCAGGTGTTTCCAGACAGGCTGTTTCCAAATGGGAGAGTGATCAGAGTACACCGGATGTAGAAAAAATAATTATAATGAGTGATTATTTTGGAGTTACAACAGATTATATCCTAAAGGGCATTCAGACGGTAGAGAGCAAAGAACAAAAAAGCAGGGAGCTTGCGAGTAAGGTACTTTATATCTCATCAGCAGCTTTTGTTGTAATAGGTCTGTTCTGTGCATTTGGAGGCTGGTATGCGCAACAGACAATGGAAGCTGTTTGGGGAGCAATGATCGTTCAAGTAGTAGGTGTTGCCGGATTTTTTATAGCAAGCATACTGTCCAGAGAAAAGGCTCCGATTTATATTGCGTGGATTCTTATCAATGGAATCGTTTTTATGCCTGTATCTATCATGACCGGATATATTGCAGACCTAGTTTTCAGGCAAGGGTGGATTTCTCCTTATCCAATAGGGATCGTTCATACCTTAGCATTTGCAGTTGTATACCTGTCCGTTTTGATTATGAGTTATTTCATTCTGAAGAAACGACAGGAAAATGCAGTTGATATTCAGAAATTTTATTGAATACCATCAATGACACGGGTCTGAGCGGATCAAGTGTCAGGCGATATTTTAAATCTTATAAAACAGAATATGCTTTTATTACTCAGGTGAGATTCTGGCACAGCTGGTGGCTACGAGTTGTTGTGGTATATGATTATCGTGATATACTCAAATAGAAAGCTATGGAGGGTTAAAAATGAAAACAATTGGCTTAATTGGTGGAATGAGTTGGGAAAGTACAATCCCGTATTATCAAATTATCAATGAAGGAGTTAAGGCGCAGCTTGGCGGACTGCATTCAGCAAAAATTATTCTTCACAGTGTGGAATTTGATGAAATTGAAAAATGCCAGTCAAGAGGTGACTGGAAGAAAAGCGGAGAAATATTAGGGAAAGCTGCTCAGGGATTAGAAGCTGCCGGTGCGGATTTTATTTTGATCTGTACAAATACTATGCATAAGGTTGCACCTCAAATCGCATCCATGATTCATATTCCCATCATCCATATTGCAGATGCGACAGCAGAGGAGCTTTTAAACCACAATATTCATAAAGTGGGATTGTTAGGCACAAAATATACGATGACTCAGGATTTCTATAAGCAAAAACTGGTAGAGAGAGGCATAGAGGTTATCGTTCCTGAAGCAACGGAGATTGAAGTGATCAATCATATCATTTTTCATGAACTCTGCGTTGGTCAAATAAAGGAGGACTCACGGAAAAAATTCCAGAGCATTATAGAGCGCATGAAGTCCAGAGGAGCTGAGGGTGTTATTCTTGGCTGTACGGAAATCGGACTTCTTATTCATCAATCAGATTCTTCCATCCCTGTATTCGATACAACGTGTATTCATGCAAAGCGTGCAGTAGAAATCGCATTAGGGGATGGAAGGATGGGAAATTGCTGAGACGATTGTTATGGATGTATGGAAAACACTATATAAGTAAGCAAGTGAGCAATATCCCCCCTGAAGAAGTAACCCTGTTATCTATGCTCACCATGTTGCCTGTGAACTTGAAGCAGGCAATGGGGATATTGATACCGGCTTTTGTATGGAAAGCTGCAGGGAGGCTTTTGTACTGAATATGTGCATAGACAGCGGAAGCTATAATCATACATTTGATTGCCTTTCGTGAAATGGCTCCATATGAAGGTGGAACCGGCAGGCTTGTTGAGGGCTTCTTTATCAGTTAAACGAAGAGAACGAACATATAAAAAAAATGGTTGATTTTAAGAAAAGGAAATTGATGTGTTCATAGGGCTGATGCCAAAATAGTGGGAAAGAATGATACATGAATGCAAACGCATAATGGCAGCTTTTCATTCATACAAAGGTAAGCTGCAGCGCAGTGACGTTGCATCGTTTCTTCATGCAGTAGTGCCATCTTTCTTGTATCGTATATGAGCAGGACACGGAAAATTATAAAAAAGAACACGGTCATTGCGTGCATACAGCATGATTTTCATTTTTCTGCCAAAGAAATCGTATTATGAACATACAGGAGCTGTTATTTACAAATTTATTAAATAGCAGCTCTTTTTGTTGTGTTTTTATGAACAAATTACATGAAAAACAGAAAATATAACAAAGAATTTACATAATTTATGAAATGTTAAGGGTTCGTAAAGAGGACGTTAACACTTGATGAAAGCTATTGTAATCTTTTTTCACTTTTCTATAATGGACACAAGCGAGTAAAACCATCGCGATGAGGAGAGTGAAGTATGCTGACACTGAATAATCTGAAGAAATCGTATGATCAGACATCGATTCTCAACGGAATCAGTCTATCGATAGAAACCGGGGAAATCGTTTCCATTCTGGGACCGAGCGGAAGCGGAAAAACAACCCTGCTGAATTGTATACTGGGCATTACAGAAATTGACAGCGGGAGTGTGGTATTCAACGGACAGGATGTCACCGGAGTATCCATGGAGGAGCGCGGCTTCAATATCGTATTTCAGGACTATGCCCTGTTTCCGAATCTGAACGCCTATGAAAATATCACCTATGGTCTGAAGAATAAGCCCGGTATTTCCACACAGCAGGAGGTGAATGAGCTGATTGAGCTACTGGGGCTTTCTCAGCATCTGGATAAGCACATCGACCAGCTGTCCGGTGGTCAGAAGCAGCGCGTGGCACTGGCCAGAACCATGGTCATGAAACCAAAAATTCTTTTGCTCGATGAACCGCTAAGTGCGCTGGATGGTGTTATCAAGGAAAGCATCAAGGAGAAGATCAAAACGATCGCCAAGGAATTTCACCTGACAACAATCATTGTCACACATGATCCGGAGGAGGCGCTGACCTTGTCCGACCGCGTGCTGATCATGAAGGATGGCAGCATTTCGCAGTATGCGAAGCCGAAGGATATCATCGAGCATCCGCAAAACAGCTTCGTGAAGGAATTCATCCTGAACCAGCTGGAAATCAAACGCAATAATATCTTTACGTTGTTTGGAGAAACCTATGCATAAAAAGCAGCTGGAGCTAAAGGGAATCTATGTGGTTCTGGCGGCTTTGTTTCTCGTATTTCTCTTTATGCCGGTCGCCATGCTGCTGTATAAATCCTTTGAAAGCGGAACCTCACTGACACTGCAGCATTACCGTGATTTGATCTTCAGCGGCAAGTTTGTGAACGCCTTTGGCAACAGCTTTACGGTATCCGGTATCAGTGCCCTGGTGACAACGCTGCTTGCCTTTCTAATGGCCTACACCATCAATTATACAAATGTATCCCAGCGGCTGAAAAAGGGAATCCGCAGTATTGCCACTCTGCCGATGCTCTTGCCTACGATCACCTATGGCTTTGCCATTATATATACATTTGGAAAGCAGGGACTGCTGAGTAAGCTGCTGCATGTGCAGCTGTTTGATATATATGGCTTCAACGGTCTTCTGATCGGTTATGTGATCTATACGCTGCCGATTGCCTTTTTGCTTGTGAACAATACGATGAAATTCATTGATAAGAAATTTATCATCGTTTCAAAAATCATGGGGGATTCCGGAGGGAAGCGCTTCTGGATGACCGCCCTGTCACCGATGATTCCAACCCTTGCGGCAGCCTTTCTTCAGGCATTCTTTCTGAGCTTTACCGACTTTGGTATCCCGGCGGCCGTTGGTGGCGAGTTTGCGGTTGTCGCAACCACGCTGTACAATGAAATGCTCGGCTCCATCCCGAACTTTAGCAACGGTGCGGTTGTCGCCATGATGATGCTGCTTCCTTCCATCATCAGTATCGTTCTTCTGAATTATCTGGAGCGCTATAATGTTCGCTACAATAAAATCAGCAGCATTGAGCTGCCGGAAAACAAGGGGCGTGATTTGTGGTGCGGCCTTGGCTCCGGTCTTGTCCTGTGTGGTATTGCTCTGGTATTTGCTGTCATTATTCTGCTGCCGTTTGTAAAGGAATGGCCGTATGATATCAGCTTTTCCCTGCAGCATTTCACAGACACGCTGGCAAGTGCCAATTTACTGTCGGTTTACCGCAATTCTTTAATAGTAGCACTGGGGACGGCAGCTGCCGGAACGCTGGTCGCGTATGGCTCTGCCCTTGTGACCACACGCAGCACGCTTCCTGTGCTGTGCAGAAAAAGTATTGATGCCATCAGCAGTATTGCCAATACCATACCGGGAATGGTCATCGGTATTGCCTTCCTGTTCGCATTCAGCGGCACACCGCTGCAGAGCACCTTCTGGATCATTATTCTCTGTAATATGATTCATTTCTTCTCCACACCGTATGTGATGGCGAAGAACACACTGGGAAAGCTGAATACCTCCTATGAAACAACGGCTATGCTGATGGGGGACAGCTGGTTCAAAACGATTCGAAGAGTGGTCGTTCCCAATTCCAAAAGCACGATACTGGAGATGTTCAGCTATTATTTTATCAATTCCATGGTGACGATTTCTGCCCTGATTTTCATTGTCGGTGCAAAAACAGCAGTGCTGACAACCAAGATCAAGGAGCTGCAGCATTTTGCGAAATTTGATCAGATTTTCGTTCTGTCTCTACTGATTCTTCTGACCAATCTGCTGGTAAAGGGAATCATTCTCTTCGTTACACAGAAGAAGGAGGAGAAGAAAGCAAGAAGTGTCCGTGTGAAGAAATATGCACTTGGCATTCTTGCCGGCGGTGTTGTGCTGTTTACCTTCGTATTCGGACAGGGAAAGGAGCCTGTAGTAATTTACTCCAATGCGGATGAGGAAGCACTGGTAGCGATACAGCATGCACTGGATGAAAACGGCTTTCAGGATCAATATGTTCTGCAATCGTTTGGAACAAGTGAGCTTGGTGGAAAAATCATGGCGGAGGGTAAGAATCTGGAAGCGGATATTATTACGATGAGCTCCTATTATATTGACAGTGCCCAACAAAAAAATGACATGTTTGATAAGCTGACCTTCCCGACGCCGACACTGAAAACCTATTCCGATTACGATACTCCGCTGACGGCATTGGAGGGAGCGATGATTGTGAATACGAGTGTACTGAAGGAAAAGCAGCTGCCGGTGCCGTCCTCACTGAAGGAGCTTGCGAATCCAAAATATAAGGGAATGATTTCAATACCGGATATCAAGGCAAGCAGTACCGGCTGGCTGCTCGTACAGGCATTGCTGGATACCTATGGAGAAGAAGAGGGGAAAGAAATTCTAACTGCAATCCTCGACAATGTCGGTCCGCATCTGGAATCCAGCGGCTCAGGTCCTTTGAAAAAGGTGCGCTCCGGGGAGGTCGGCATTGCCTTCGGACTGCGGCATCAGGCACTTGCGGATAAGGAAAAGGGGCTTCCCATCGACTGTATTGACCCGATTGAAGGAAATTATTCCCTTACGGAAAGCATTGCCGTTGTAAAAAAGGAAAATGTGAATAAGACGGCAATGGCAATGGCACGCTGCATTATGGAAAATGGGAGAAGAGATATTCTGTATACCTATCCAACTGCACTTTATGAAGGTGAACAGGTGGAGAAAAAATATGCAAGCAAATATCCGCGGGTATTTAAGAGAGCATTGAGTGTAGAGCTTTTAGAAGAGCATCAGGCGTTCTTTGAAGGCTGTAGAAAATAAGGAGAGAAGACAAATGAAAACATACAAGCTGTTAACACCGGGACCACTTACGACAACAGACAGTGTAAAGCAGGAAATGCTGTTTGATCACTGTACATGGGATGAGGATTATAAGCAGATTACGCAGCGAATCCGAAGAGAGCTGCTGCAGCTGGCACATGTCGATGAGACTGCATATACAACTGTACTGATGCAGGGCTCCGGAACCTTCGGGGTGGAAAGTGTGATTTCCAGCGTGATTCCTGACGATGGCTGTCTGCTGCTGCTCAGCAATGGTGCCTATGGGGAACGAATCGCCGCAATGTGTCGCTATCATCACATTAGCTGCGTTCATATTGCACAGGATTATGATAAAATACCGGATCGAATGAAAGCAGAGGAAGCACTGAAGCAGCACCCGGAAATTACGCATATTGCAATGATTCACAGCGAAACGACAACCGGCATTCTCAATGATATTCAATCCATTGGTGAGCTGGCTAAGACGTATCATAAGGTCTTTATCGTGGATGCGATGTCAAGCTTTGCCGGCGTGGATATTCCGATGCATGACTGGCATATTGATTTTCTGGTAAGCTCGGCCAATAAGTGTATTCAGGGTGTTCCGGGCTTCTCCTTTATCATCGCAAGAAGAGAGCTTTTGATCGCTTCCAGAGGATGTGCCCGCAGTCTGTCCTTGGACCTGTACGATCAGTGGGCAGGCATGGAGAAGGATGGAAAATGGCGCTATACCTCTCCTACGCATGTTGTTCTGGCATTTGCCAAGGCAATGGAGGAGCTGCAAAAGGAAGGCGGTATTCCTGCAAGAAGTAAACGCTATGCACATAACCGTGATGTTTTGATTGAGGAATTCGGTAAGCTTGGCTTCCTTCCTTATGTGGAAAAGGCGGTACAGGGTCCAATCATCACAACCTTCCTGTATCCGGATACAGATTTTGATTTCGCACAGATGTATCGCTTTATCAAGGAGCGAGGCTATGCAATTTATCCGGGAAAGCTGACGGATAAGGATACCTTCCGCATTGGAACGATCGGTGAGATTTATGAGGAGGATATCCTGCGGCTGGCACAGATTATGAAAGAGTATATGGAAAGCAGAGGAAACTGATATGAAAATAGAGGGAATTATATTTGACTGGGCAGGAACGACGGTAGATTACGGCTGTTTTGCGCCGGTACAGGCATTTGCGGAGGTATTTCATGCGTTTGGCATGGAGGTTACGATGGAGGAAACGAGAAAGCCGATGGGGATGCTGAAGCGTGATCACATCAAGACCATGCTGGAAATGCCGAGAATTAAGAGATTGTGGAAAAGTGCACACGGCCGTGCAGTAACGGAAGCGGATATCGATGCAATGCATGATACCTTTACGGAAAAGCTGATGAGCATACTGGATCAGTTTGCCGATCCGAAGCCGTATGTCGTGGAAACGATCGCAAGGCTGCGGGCTATGGGACTGGCAATCGGTTCTACTACTGGGTATACAGATCAGATGATGGCGGTCGTAACGCGTGTCGCAAAGGAAAAGGGATATGCTCCGGATTTCTGGATTTCACCGAACAGCGTGGATAACTATGGAAGACCGTATCCGTATATGATTTTTGAGAACCTGAAGCAGCTGCATATCCGTGATGTACACGCAGCCGTTAAGGTAGGGGATACGATCTCCGATATTAAGGAAGGCGTTGCGGCAGGTGTTATCTCTGTCGGTATTCTGGAGGGAAGCTCTCTGATGGGGCTGATGCAAACGGAATACGAAGCACTCAGCACACAGGAAAAGGAAGCACTGTGTGCACGCCTGCGAAAGGAGTATATACAGGCAGGTGCCGATTATGTAGTGCAGGATATACGTGAATTGCCTGCATTGATCCAAGAGCTGAACGATAAATAGACCCGCTATGGCGGGTTTTTCTATAGAGTGTGTGAAAATAAGACATACATTCTAATAAAATTGATGATATTTTCGATAACTAAAACGTAGAGCAGGAAAAGAAAAACAATAGAAATCGTTGAAAAGAAAGAGTAACTACTGAAAATTTAGATATACAAATGCTGTCAAATGAAGTTTTCAATAATACTTCTCCGGTAACTGGATGGATGCAGCGGAAGAAAAACCGTATTTGTTTGTCATGATGTCTCTGGCATGCTGAAATATGTGGTAATAGCTATCAGCAATTCGATTAGCAAATTCTATGTAGTCTCCTGTATGCAACTCATGTACTGCTAAGCGCAGTCCTTTATTAACTGTCTGCAATACCTGCTTTTTATGATCGTAATAAGCAATATAATGCCCCCATTCTGTGAGGCGAAAGGCCTCTTCCAGTATGCTTTTCAGGGGTTGTGCATCCGTATGGTATAAAATAGCTTCAAATATATCTATAATACAGATAGAATCCGGAAGATAGAGCTTTTCCTCTAAACTCTTCAGCTCCCTTTTCTTGAATTTTGCGGCAGCATTCACCGTTGCAGGGTGAATGATCAATGCCAGTAATTGCAAAGCATGCAAGTACCGCAATGCCTCCTCTGTTCGTCCCGGATTGGGAAGCATCTGCCTTACACGGGTATCATCCGGGTTTATAATCATTGTACCTTTTCCGTTTATCGTTCTGACAAAGCCTCGTTGTGAAAGCTCTGTCAGAGCTTTTCGTATTGTGGAAACAGAAACATTATAGATTGCAGCCAATTGCTTTTCACTGGGGAGAAAAGTGCCACGCGGATAATCACCGCGGCCTATTTTGCGGTTCAGATCACTAACGATGCGAGTATAGAAATAATCCTTGCCACGCGTTGGTCTCCATGAAAAAGCAGCAGGGCTCTGCAGGGGATAAGTCTCCAATGTATCTGCCAGATGCTGCAGGGTTTCTTGAACAGCATATACAAATTTGTGAAGAAGATGAGTCAGCTGAGTATACATAACATGTGTATCCTTTTCTTTCAGGATACTGATAAGATTTGCTGTTATGGGGATGGAATCCTTTCGTAAGACTTTCAGAAAAAAGGTACTGTTTTCTGTGAAAAAGCTTAAATGAGAATGTAGTTCAAAGACAGAATAAAGGTTCCCCAGCAAGGGACTTCCTCCAATTGTCAGAATTTCTTTTAACAGATTTGATACAGGACGCCACCCTCCGGCGGAAATTCCCATACGGGAGACCTTCATAGCTTTTTTGTAATGATACAGAATTTCCAGATTACAGTGCTTTGCTGCAAAGCTTAACAAGGAGGGAAGTATCAAGGCAAATGTCTGATATAACTGTAGAATGTTATCACGACTTCGCAAAATGTCAATACCTTCATTCTCCTGCTGTATTACGGCTTCTCGCGGTAATACGATGGGAGCGATGCGAGGTTTTATCTCAATATATCCCTCCTTTTGCAGTGCTTCAAAGACGCGATTGATGGTATAACGGCTCACATTAAATTGATGACAGAGTATTCTTGAGGAGGGCATATAATCGCCGGGTGGTATTTGGTTTGTAAGGATGCGCTGCTTTACTTCATGATAGACAAATGAGAATTTCGTTTCTTGTGCTTCCATACCCATATCCTTTCCGGTTTTTTTCCATTATTATAGTATGCGACCTTCTGTTTGTCAGTATGCATATGCGAAGCTATTTGTTCACCTTACCAATTTTGTATAAAGCGTATGGGTATACCTTACCAATCGGGATGTTGTCAGGGTGTTCAACTAAAATTATAATAAAATCGTGAAATATACCTTGTTATGAAAGCGATGGATGCATGTGAATAAACAAAAAATTCTTATAGCAGATGATTCAGAAATAAACAGAGCTCTTCTGATTGAAATCCTTGAGAATCAGTATGACATTGTAGAAGCGGAAAATGGAGTGGAGGCGATAGCTCTTCTTTCTCGCTACAAAACGGAATTTTCACTCTTATTACTGGATATCATGATGCCGAAAATGGATGGTTTCGAAGTTTTGGCTTTTATAAAAAAAAAGAAGCTGGAATGCCAGCCTTGCGGTTATTATGATCTCTGCGGACAATTCTCCTGCGAATATAAAACAGGCATATGACTTCGGGGCATTTGATTATATAAGCCGGCCATTTGACCCTGCGATTGTCCAGCATCGAATAGCGAATACAATGCTGTTATATGCACGGCAGCATTACCTCGAAGAAATAATCGCACAGCAATATCAAAGTCAAGAAAAAAATAATAAGCTGATGATTTCTATCCTATCCCACATTGTAGAATTTCGTAATGGTGAAAGCGGCTCGCATATCCGGCATGTTCATACGATAACAAGGCTTTTGTTGGAAACCCTTGTTCACCAAAGCACTCCGTATATGCTGACAGATACCGATATAGACATCATCAGCACAGCTTCAGCACTTCATGATATAGGGAAAATCGCGATACCCGATGCAATTTTAAATAAGCCGGAACAATTAACAGCTGAGGAGTTTCGGGTAATGAAGACGCATACAGAGATCGGTGCTGAAATGCTGATGGAATTACCAGCGGAACAGCGGGAATCCGAGCTTGTCAAGGTAGCCATTGAAATTTGCCGCTGGCACCATGAGCGATATGATGGAAGCGGCTATCCGGATGGGCTGAAGGGAGAAGAGATACCGATCGCAGCGCAGGTGGTAGCACTGGCAGATGTATATGATGCACTAACCAGTGAAAGGTGCTATAAAAAGGCATATTCACATACAAAGGCATTGCACATGATTGTAAATGGAGAATGCGGTGTGTTTAATCCAACGCTTATACAAGGTCTGATAGACATAAGTAATACACTTGCATCAAATCTCACCTATAATCAACCGGATTCCTATAATGTGCAGGGTGCTGTAAAAATATAATGCATGGAAATCCTGCAGTGGTGTTTTGGATTTCGTATGACCTCACTAGCACCTGGAAATTAGATGCAACGTATAGAACATAAGAAAGGATACTGGGATGAAACATAAAAATTTGAAACTCACATCATTCACCGCTCTGGGAGAGGATGTCATACAGGTGGAAAATGAATTGCGGGAATATGCAAAAAACGGAATACAGCTATCCATTCAGGGGATGGTCATTGATGCAGCTGTACATTCTTCCTTTTATGAATATATTATAGATTTGAACCGCAAGAAGATGAAGGAAAGTCAGCATAGAGGCATCCAGAAGGCTTTGCAAAGAAAATTAGAGGGAAAAGGAAATTATGGACGGCCATCAATTGATTTGCCGAATGACTTTGAGGTACAAATAAGAAAACGTTTAGTTGACAGGGAGGCATTAAGTGAATACCAAAAAGAACTGAACATCAAGAGGTCTACCTTTTATCGGCATGCAAATCTTATCAAGCATGCAATCCTAATGGAGGAGGCGGAACAGAATATTCAAAAGAAATAATGGGAAGACATGTCGTATGTACTTAACAGAATAAGGTGACACCTTCTATTCCATCCTTTTATATCATCGATTGATTATGTTATTTGCCTTTAAATTGATCAGCGGATAGCGTGGAGACTTCAAGAAATATTATATTTTAGAAGTTGAGCAGATTATGGAAAGGCGATTTAGTTTAGAATTTGAAATTTTATATGAGTAACGAAGCTTATTATACTATTGGGTTTTTATTAGGTTTTAGAAAGTGAGTGATTGATCATGAGAGGTCTGAAGAAGATACGAGGGAGAAATCTTGTATGTGCAATCCTCTGTATGGGGATTATTGTTACAAATATAGCGGGGGTTCTGGCTGAGGAGTACAAGGAAGAGGACTCTTTTCTCTCTGAGGAGAAGATACCCGAGTCAAATGCAAACAAGCAACAAGCTGCGGATAAGCTGAACGAGACATCGCAAACGGAGGATGCATCAACTGAAGCACCAGAGCATAAAGCTGACAATGTGTTATCCGAGATGCCGAAAAAGACTTTGGCAAAAGAAAATCCGGGAATGCAGATTACGACGGCAGTAATTAAAGATGATGCAGGTACGGAACAATCCTTGTTAGAAGGAAATGGCCTCTTTACCATTGATTATACGAAGTCGGTAACACTGCATGTCAAGGTTCAAAGCACACTGAATTTAAAGAATAAAAGGGTGAAAATAAACGTTCCGGACGGTCTGATTGTCGTAGAGTATCCAAAACCAAATGCCATGACAGGCCTGGTAGCAAGTGTATCACCAGAAAATATCGAAGAGTTGAATAGTGATAACACCTATGGAAGCTATCGCCCTAAATCCGGTACGATTACCTACTCACTTCGTGATACAGCAGAATATAGCAGCTTCAATATCATTTTGGCACCGGATACCACACTTTGGAATAAGAAACTTGGCTCAACGATGAAAAATCCATTGGAAGTCAGTGTTTATTCCGGACAAGGGGATGAACAAATAGAATATCAAAAGGTTTCCGGAAAAGCTGTAATCACAGGTGACAAGCTTACTTCTGGCCCTGTTATGACCTCTTGGGATTCAAAGAGAATAGTTCCTGCAGCAGCAAATACACCTTTTAAAATGCAGCAGATTCGTTTTCGCCCGGACAGAAACCGCTACAGCATGGGGATGTTCTTTCAAAAACTGGAGGTTACTATCGCGCTGCCGTACAATAGTACAAAGGGCACCTATGCGGAGTATGTGCGGACAGATTTTGATACAAAGGAATATGGCGATAACTGGATGGATCCTGTTCATCACAAGGATGAGCAGAAATTTCAATTTAATGAGAAAATCGACAATATCAATCATACTGTTACTTTGATCTGGGAAAACATGTATATTCCCCGGGATGATTATTTCACGCCTTATTTTCGTTGGAAGGATGGAGAGCCTTGTGATGCTGGAGATAAAATTGAGTGGAGAAATTCGAATATTCAACTTATAAAGGCGGACGGAACAGGGACAGTTAATCGTACAGCTGTGGGTGGAACGATTACCTATGCAGACGGTCTTTATGAAACGACTGCGAATACTGTCAATATATTAAACAACGATTTTAATAAGGAAAATTTGGATCAATTCAAGGCCGGAAACGCGAGTGATATAAGGATGCAGGGAGCAAGCTCAGGCGCTGGTACCTCTGGGAAATCTGGTATTGTCAGCGTCTATGATTCAGAGCCGGATATGGTCTATTTCCTTGGACAGTTTCTTGTGTCTAACCAAGGGACAATGGAGAGTGAACCACAGACTGTGGAATTTATTTATCAGGACTCGGATGAACTTGGAGTAATTGCACAGCGAATTCCTGCTACCAGTGGAAATCCGATTGAGGTTTGGTATACGACGAACAAGACGTCAGAAACGAAATACTCCCATGCACTTACAAGTAGTAACGGCTTTGCTTTGTTCACTGCTGAAATGGCAGGGCTCAAGAAGGACGAGTATTTCACCAATATACGCGCAAATGTCGGTGTTTATGATGCTAACTATATGGGCTATGTCGAGTCTCGAACAGCAGATCCGTCTTCAGCTTGTGCAGGAACATTGGGAAAGCTTAAAAAAGCCATGGAACCTAAAAATATCCCATCGTTTGCGACTATGAAAATGTATGATACGCAAACCCGTGATGAAACTGTTCTTCCAGCTACCTTCGACGCAAAATTTGTTTCAGCCAATGAGAGCAATCAGGTGTCTCTTGCGCTGATAAATACAATAGAGAATGGCAAAAAAATTCCGGTATTGGATATACATTCCACGACTGCCGGAGAGACAGTTCAATTCAACGGTGTTATCGCCTCCACGGCGTATCCGTACTCAATTCATAGGCTGGTAATGGATACGGAAATCTATATCCGGTTACCAAAATCCATTAAGATAGAGAATTTGAAGCTAACCAGATTGGAAGGAAGTACGGCTGATCGCGTCCTGTTAGGGGATGGTACGCCAGAGACTGGAAAGGTAAAAAGCGCTCCATTGCAGGAAAAGACGGATTATACTATTCTTGATAGTGAATGCGCGAATGATTACAGAATGTACAAAATTTCATTTGAGAGTGGCAAGGCTCCGGTCGGCTGGTTTACGCAGAATCTGGGACAGTATCAGATTGGTCTGTCTTTCGATATGAAAATTGATAAGGTTGCGGATGCCATGGCCCTGGATATGCGGAACTGTGTGCGAATAAAAAGTGCATCTCTGGCATCTGATAATGCCGGTGGTACGCAGAGTGAATATATACAGTCAGATACCGATGATTGGGATGGCGATGCGGATACAACAGAGAAATTTTGTACCTTTAATAAAAATGCTGATGATACAAAGTTATCAATCGTAGCGGCGCGTCTTGGTCTGAGCTTTGGCTTTGGCGCAAAGCTGTCTGAGGGTGATTCTGCTGATATCAGCGATGAAGGATATGCCAATTATGAGATAGATAAGAAAATTGAGTTTTTAAAAGAAGATACTCATAGCATTGATTTTCGGTTTACTGCCAAAAACGAAACCGGCAGACCATTTGGTGAGGAAGACGCAAAAGCCTTTTATTATTATATTCCAGTACCCAAGAAGGGAGACAACTGGGATACCCATATTCAGGACAAGCCGTTTGAATTTAATATGAAAATGAGTGGACCTGCAACGATGATAGGAAGCTCTCAAAGTGATTTGCAGGTGCAGTATAGTACAACAGTTGATTCCAAAGCAACGATAGGTGATCCGCTCTATTATAATAATAAAGATAATTATGTAGATGCAGATAAAATATCGGATTGGTCTACAGTAAAAATGCTTCGTATCAGCGCGAAGGATACGGTCACAGAAATACCAAATAATGCAGAAATAAAAATCTATCTGCATTATGAAGCAGAAAAGGCAACATCAGCTTTGGTGGGTAGTGTTGTTAATTTCGGGCCTTGCGGGTATACGCCGTATACAGTAGGTAATGAAGAAAACGGTGGACATATGCCTTTGCCGCATATACAAGCGGAGTTCCAGACAGGAATCATTGAAGGAAAGATCTTTGTAGACAGGAATTTCAATGGCGTTTATGATGAGGATACGGACGAGCTGTACAAAGGTGATGTAAAGATAGAAGCGCCTCATCAGAATGCAGTGGGAAGTGACGATACAGAAAGTCATGAAACAACTGCGAAGAACGGAACTTTTAAATTTACCGGACGCCGAGCTGATACTTACCATGTGAAAATTACAAACCCCGGTAATACTGATATAAATAGCGCATATCCTTTGAAGTTCTCGTTGCCGGAAGATGGGATATTTAAAGAAGACGGCAACAACAATAGTGCTACCGGCACCATTGTTGTTAACTGTGACGAGGAAAATCTCAAAAAGAATACGAATTTATCAATTGGACTTCAAGCGCCTCACACGATTACTTTCAAAGCAGAAAATGCTACAATCAGTAAGGCAAGTATAAAGGTATGGCACAAAAATACGGTTGGAACGATTCCAACTGTTAAAGAAGCAGATGGCTGGCGTTTTGATGGTCAATGGTCTGATGCCGATAATAAAGTATATAGTACCGAGGAGCTCAAAGAATTGTCGATCGTGAAGGATAGGGTGTTTACCGCTCAGATAAACAAGCTTTACACCGTACGTTATGATGGTAATGGTGGCACTGGCGATGTGCCGGGATCCTCTGCGCATATTGCCAATGAATCTGTTCCGATAGCGGCAAAGCCGGACAATTTGAAAAGAGAAGGAGCAATCTTTGCCGGTTGGAGTAAGGAAAAAATATCCTCACCGTTATCAGCGGATGCTTCACAAGAGGTCATTAACAAAATTATTATTGATGATGAGCTTTCGATGCCGGAAAAGGACCTTACGCTTTATGCGGTATGGGCAATCGATGGAAATGGTAATGGAAATCCTGACTATAATGATGATGCTGTACACGTTCGATACCATGACGCTGCTTCTGATCGCAAAGATGTGATTTGTCCTCATTATCATGTAGCAGGTGAGAAAGTACAGCTATCCTCAACTGCTAAGGATATTGCGGGTAAGCAGATAGAGCATGATGAATTAGGGAGCACGGAGGGGATATCTGGACGCTTTACCTTTGAAAACGGGAATCATATTTTTGTGGGATGGAGTATTAAACCGACTCTTGATACGATTATTACAAATTCAAGGGAATATGAAACGCTGAAAGACAGCATACAGACAGAAGTAACGATGCTGGAAACGGATGCTGCAGATCCAGATGGAAATACCAATGTTTATGCCGTGTGGGCTGCTGATAGCAACAATAATGGAATAGCAGACTATCTGGAGGAACATCAGCTGGTATATGATGCCAATGTCATCGAAGGTAACGTTGAAAATATGCCTACCAATGACAACAAGATTTATTTGCCGGGTAATAAGGCTTCACTGAGCGAAACAGTGCCAAGTCACAGTGAGGTGAATGGCAAAAAGGTAGTATTCCTCGGCTGGACAACAACACAGAGTCCTCATATCTGCGAACGGAATCATACACCTATAAAAACAGTTAAAAAAATTACCTTTGGTAATGAAAACGTTACGGTTTATGCAGCCTGGGGCTATGATGAGAATGGCAACGGTACTGCTGATGTACTGGAGACATATTCTTTAAAGTATGATTTAAATGGTGGCAATGGAACTACACCGGCAGAGAAAAACGGCATCAAACACGGTGAGAGTATTGCTATAACAGATGAGAAGGGCTTTACACGTAATGCGAGAGAAATTTTTGTCGGCTGGAGTCGCCAGCCATACAGCGCAGCTTTTACTGCAGAACAAAAGGCCGACATAGAAAAAATATTGATTAGCGGAAACACTATCGTCATGGGTACTGAAAATGTAACACTTTATGCAGTTTGGGCAGAAGATCGCAATGGAAATAACCAGGCAGATTATACGGAGACACTCTCACAGCTGTTATATTCAGAAAATGCTCTTAACGATGGAATCGTTCAGAACATGCCGAAGGATATTAACAAATATTTGCCGAAAGAGAAGGCGATACTATCAAATGAAAAGCCAATGCATAGTAAGGTAGATGGAAAGGCTGTTGTTTTCATTGGCTGGACAACAAAGAAAAACAATAAAATCTATCAATGGAATGATTGTGAATTGGAAACAATCACGGAGATTTTATTTGGAAAAGAAAATATAACAGTTTATGCAGCCTGGGGATTCGATGAAGATGGTAATGGAACGGCCGATGCTCTGGAGGACTGGGGAGTCATTTCCTATGATTTGGCCGGTGGCATATCTCCGGATGGCATTGAGAAATATGATGAGGAAGTTATTAAAATTGGGAAAACGCATATGGTTAAGACAGCTCCGATGAAAGACGGGTATAAATTCATTGGTTGGAAGTATAAAGATAAAGTGTATCAACCAGGTGACAGCATAGAGGTGAAGGCTCAGACAGCTTCTATGAAGCTGATTGCCGAATGGAAAGGTGGTAATCTGACAATATCTAAGCTTGTAGATGGAACTAAGGGAGATACGAAAAAGGATTTCCATTTTCGAGTATACCTTCAGGATACAAAAATTAACGGATTGTTCGGTGATATAAGCTTCAAGAGTGGTGTGTCAGACGAATTTACTCTGAAGCATGGGGAACGTAAGTCTGCCATAAATCTTCCGTTAGGAACAGCGTATGAAGTCGTTGAGGTTGAAAGTAATCAGGATGGTTATATCACAACCTCAAAAGGTGCGAAAGGCAAGATTACAACGAATGCTTCTACAGTGGAGTTCCTTAATACGAAGAACAGTACGCCAACAGAGCCTGAGGTTAAAACCGGAAGTCTGATGATTTCCAATACAGTAGCCGGAAATGAAGAAGAACAGAAAAAGGACTTTACATTTACCGTGACTCTGAGTGATAAGAGAATTACGGGTGTTTATGGAGACATGAGATTTAAGCAGGGTGTAGCGAACATTGTTTTGAAGCATGAAGAGAGTATTGCTGCTAAAGGTCTTCCTTCCGGAATTCGCTATACAGTAGAGGATACCGATAACAACAAAGCCTACAAGGTGGAAAAATCGGGAGAAACTGGAATCATTAAGGAGGGAGAAATAGCTTTTGCCAAGTTTTTGTATTACAGAAAGGATAGTGTTGATATCGATGAGGGGGTAAAGGATAATGTAACTAGTCCTTCCTGGTATAATGAAAAGGAGAATGAATTGGAGTCTTCAGTGAATGTGAACACACCAGGGACAAAAGAAGTACCGGAAACCGGAGATAAATCTAACAGATCGCTTTGGGTGTTACTCTTAGTAGCTTCTGGTATAGTGATTTCTATTTTAACAGCCTCAAAAATAAGAAAAGGAACACACTGTAAATAAATAATGGCGAGCTTGATGCGTTAGCGTCTGCTCGCCGCTTTTATTCTGTAAATGGTTATTAGGGAGATACTGTAATCATGAAGTAGTCTTACTTAAAATGATATTAAGTGACTATTTGTATAAAGCTATACTTCATAATGCTTTCGAGTGTTTTCTAAAACATTCTGATTTGGACAGAATGTGAAGAAATCGCAAGTTGTTTCTTATGCTGTATAAGGAATAGAAAAAAACCCTGAACAACAGGGCTTCTATAATATTCTGGCGCACCCGACAGGGATCGAACCTGCAACCGTCAGAATCGGAATCTGATACTCTATCCAATTGAGCTACGGGCACATCATTTGCAGGGTTTATTATATCATAAAATTGAGGTAACGGCTACTTAAAATTTCTATTTTGATATCATTTTGACATCATCATAGGAATACTCACGATCTGTCTTAGCGGTGTTGAAAAGCTGCATTCTCATAATGTCATACTTTTTGTTTATAGCTTATGGTACTCCATAGTGAATAGATTTAGACAACTGAAGGAAAAGTGAAATCGATAAAGATGGTAAAGCATTGCAAAATTTTATGCAGGAAAAGACCATTTACCTGTTCTGCTTTGATTTTCAGGTATTTTGGAATGTCGCTTTTCATCAGCATGCTTAACAAAAAAATAATTGTTATATCCGTCACAATGTGATATAAACAGTAAAATCTATTATGATTATTTCTTATCAAATTTTAATTTCTCAATGAAATGATTGCTATACATATTCCAATACGTCTTATACACAAAATCCTCATTACCATCAAAATTGAGCTGATACATTCTGAATATTACAGGAAAATCCTTTGGCTGCCATTGTTCTTCATAGGAATAACGATAGGTCATCCCTACCCTTCGCATAACATTCCCACTTCTCGGGTTGTTTTTATCGTGCGTTGCCGTAATATAAGGCAAACCATCTGTTTTCACTTGTTCTATGACTGCTTTCCCTGCTTCTGTAACAATTCCCCTATGCCAAAACTCCTGCCGAAGTCCATAACCAAAGTCATGATGTTTTTCCATATCAACATTGACATAGCCTATAGGAAAATTATCTTCTTTTAAACAGATTGCATACGCATATGCCTGCGGCTGTACGTATTTCAAAGCATATCTTTCTTCATAAAATTTCCTTGTTTCCTCTAAATTTTTCAAAGGATACCATGGTAAGAATTTATTAACTTCCTCATCTTTCAAAATGAGGAAAAGAGCTTTCATATCCTTTTCTGTGAATCTTCGTAAAATCAAACGTTTTGTTACCAATGCAGGTGTATTCACGTTATCAACCTCCATAATTCCTTGTTTTAAGTTCAATAAACTGAAATTTGTAAATCAAACAATATTCTCACCCAGAATTATTTTGGGCATTGTGATCAAACACCTATTCCAACGCTTATAGAACTTTTCCAAACCCAGTTTTCCAACTCTTGCATGAACTTCTTCATTTTCCATCACCCAATACAAGACATATGTTACCTTACCTACATTTCTTGTAAGACGAACAGGTAATTCTCCCTCTTTAACTGCATTGAAATCTTTTTGTCTGTGAGTACGTTTTATATAATGTACATCAATAACACCATCTTGCTCCAAGTAAAATTCCGCCACTTCCCTCATCAGTTCTTCAATTTCATCTAACTTGGTCAGCTTTGCCTCATATATGCATACTTCATTAAACATAAAATACCTCCTCCAATCGTGATTTATCTTTATAGCCATTGAATAAAAACTAATTTATGCACTTCTATTTATCTTTTATACGATCATGAAATTGCTTTAAATCACGTTTGACTTCATCCGGAAGTTTATCATAATCGACATTATCAATTGCACCTTGCAGTGCATATAGATGAACTAAGCATACGTTTGGATACTGTTCTTTTAATTGAGAAAACACTTCTTTACTACCTAGTCTAATTAAATCTTCTGATGACCTGACACCGATTGAGAAAAGCTTTCTTTTCATTTCTTTTCCAATGTTTAACATATTATCTAAACTTTCCATATAATAACTCCTAACTTTGATTTACCTATGCATCCATTTTACCATAATAATGAACGTAAAAAATAAAATATATTGAAAAACATTTTGTCTCATCAAGCTTATCCTATATTTTAAAAGTATCAGCTTCAGAAGTATGCGAAGCATCACAGTTGGCAAGCTAACTCCGATTACAGCCATAATAGAAGCAGCTTCTGAATAAAACGCTGTCTAATCTTAACTATATGGAAGACAATTCAGCTTTTCTCGTGTACAATTAAGGAAAGAAGGAGTGCGAGCCTAAGCAATCGGCATGCAAATGTACAATAGAATGATGAAGAAAATCGGATGCTGTATACTGATGCTGCTATGCTGTGCATGCAGCGCTGAGCCTGACAGGGATGTCGAGGAATTTCAGAAGGACAAGGATACTGTAGCACAGCTGGATACAGCCTTAAAAAAACTGGAAGCCGCAGATAGCTTTCATTTGAAGCAGGAGAATGAAAAGGGTCAGCTTGTAGATCTTAGTATTCGTAAATCCAGCAGCACGGAGGATACTACAGCCAAGCCAAACGATGTATATGCCCCTTATGAATTCAGCGGCACCTATACGGATGAAAAGGGAGCTTCTTTCCATATCGAACAGACAAAGCAGTCAGGGCTTATGGCACAGGTGAACATAGCGGATACCGGTCTGCTGCCTCAGGGCTTCAACACCATACGCTGGGACAAACAGACCTTTGAACAAACCCTGGAGAATGCTGCACTTGAGGACTATGTGCGTATCTGCGAAACGGATGATGATCAATTGCATACCTGTAAGGTTGGCGAGCTTACGGTTATCTTCAAAACGGATGCAGATGGATATCTCATCTATCATAAAAGCAGCAGAGATCAAGTTATGCGAATATATACGAATATACATAAAGAAGAGGTACACTTCATGAATAAAATCTGATCTGTGTGTCATAAAGAAGCGCTATGATTACAGATCGGGCGAAGAGCCGTAAACATGCGGGAACAAAATCTATAGGTACAGAGAAGAAAGCAGATCGCACACATGCTGCCAGCATTTCTCTTTTTTGAAAATGAATGAGAACAGAGACTTCACTTGATTAAAAACGAAGTCTTTTTTTCATATTCCCGAAAACGCCTTGCTGTCGTATACGGCACACATATTTCGCTATACATTTCCTGCATGTCCGCTGTGAAAGAAAAAGGCTTTTCCTCATCTGCTCTGCATTTGCACAGCCCTGAAAATCCTCTGTTCTCAATTGGCACATCATATTCTGTACTGTTCACCCAACCTCTTTCTTGTGAAAAATCGCTGTTTTTTAATTTGTTATTTTATTCACAAAAAGTGAGAAACTGTTGGAATGCCAACACGTAACAGGAAAAAGGGAGTGTTATCATAGGGGTGGATCCAAGGTTGGTGGCTATATGAAAAAGAACGATGTAAACGCTTTATTGAAATTCCATATGCATCAGGAATTCGCCGTACTGCCCATCGTACTGTATGTTCTGCTGAGCGGTATCATCATGATCTGTTTTCATTATTACTCTATGAAGGCGCTGATTCTGGCGGCGGTACTTGCCATTCTGATCGGATTCCTCCTATGTGCTGACAAGGCGCATTACTGGGATGCCATCGTACACGGTCTTGCCCAGTATGGAAATGCCAGACTGATTATGATCTTCATGGTGATCGGTATCTTTTCCAAGCTTCTGGCTGTCGGACAGATCGGCTCCGGCTTTGTCTGGATTGGCATGCATCTGCATTTGAGCGGAGGAAGCTTCACGGTTTTCTGTTTTCTTGTATCCTCGCTTATTTCCATGGGCGCAGGTGCACCGATTGCGGCACTTCTGGCCGTTGTGCCGATTTTTTATCCGGCAGGGGTGCTGATGGGCGCTGATCCTGCGATTCTGACAGGGGCTATGCTGAGCGGCATTTTCTTTGGGGATGCACTCTCCCCAAGCTCTCAGGTCATTCATACGACGATTGCCTCCCAGCATGATCCTGTCACAAACAAGGGAGCTGATTTGCTGCGTGTAATGAAACAGCGTCTGCCGTATCTGCTCATCGCAGGAATTCTGTCCGCTGTTCTGTTTTATGCTTTGGGAACCAGTGGAAGCGCACAGAATCCCGAGCTGCTTGCGAGCATGTGCAATCCAAAGGGACTGTGGATGCTGCTGCCGATTCTGCTTCTGCTGATAATCTGCTTTAAAACAAGTGATCTGTTTGTCGGCGTCACCTATGCGATTGTGGCAGGTATAATCGTCGGAATCGCAACCGGACTGTTCCGGTTTTCTGATCTGATCAGCATTCAGTATGAAACACAGGAGCTGCACGGCATTCTGTTTGACGGCTTATCCGGCGTGGTCGATATCATCATTTCCACCATCCTGCTCTATGGTCTGATTGCGATTGCCGTAGAGGGCGGAATGATGGAGAAATGCTGCAACTATCTCACATCACGAAAAGCGCTACAGCATGTAGGCGGTGCAGAGGCGATGATTTCCCTTGGCGTCGGTATCGTCAATATTCTTTTGGCAGGCTGTGTGCTGCCTTCCATTCTCATGTTTAAGGATATTGCGGATACCATTGGAAAAAAGGCCGGAATATCACCGGAACGCAGGAGTATTCTGTTAACTGCGATGACAACGAATATAACAGCAATCATACCAATCAACAGCGCCTTTGTCATGGGAGCTGTTACTGTGATCAATCAGCTGGCCGCAAATCATGCCTATCTGCCGGTTGTCACACCGTTTCAAATTTTCCTGTCCTCCTATTACTGTCTGCTTCTGACACTGATCTGCGGTATCTGGGTCGTGCTCGGTGCAGGGAGAGAGGGAGAACATAAATATAGTATGACATACCATCATGCAAAGGAGTGAGGATGTATGGAAGAACGCTATGATGTCATCATTATCGGAGGAGGACCTGCCGGTCTGGCAGCTGCCATTTATGCAGGAAGAGCCGGACGAAAAACCCTCATGATTGAGAAGGGAAGCTTTGGCGGACGTATCAACGACACCAGAGAAATCCGAAATTATCCGGGCTTTATTTCTGACAGCGGTGCAGGTCTGATGCAGAAATTCAAGGCGCATGCCCAGTCGTATGCCACCAATGTCTTCAAGCGGACTACGGTAACCGGATTGGAAACGATGGAGGACGGTGCGTTTCTTGTACACACAAAACGCCGCGGAGATTTTATCGGTGACTGTGTGATTCTGGATACGGGGACGAAGCCGAGGGTTCTCGGTATTCCGAATGAAATCGAGCTTGCCGGACATGGGGTCGCCTATTGCGCTACCTGTGATGCGGAGTTTTTCCGGGATAAGGAAATCTATGTACTGGGAGCCGGCGATCAGGCAATTGAGGAAAGCGGATATCTAACGCATTTCGCAAAAAAGGTAACCGTTATCGTCCTGCATGAGAAGGGGCACCTTGACTGTAATGAAATGGCAGCGGCTGAAGCCTATGCAAATCCGAAAATAGATTTTGTCTGGAACACCACCCTGCAGGAAATTCTGGGGGATGAGGAGGTCCGCGGGTTAATCCTGAAAAACGTTGTCAGCGGTGAAACACGGGAAGTGCGTGCGGACGGTATCTTCTTCTTTGTCGGCATGGTGCCGCAGACAGCGTTTGTACAGAATGTGGTTGCCTGTGATGCAAAGGGATATATTCTTGTGAATGAGAAAAAGGAAACCAGTGTTCCCGGCATTTATGCAGTGGGGGACTGCACACAGACCTTTTTGCGTCAGGTGGTCACCGCAGCCGCAGACGGAGCGATTGCCGCTACGGCAAGTGAGCGGTATTGCAGGGAGAGAAATCAGCTGAAGAGCATTCTGACACCGGATTCCGGCAGAGTTGCTTTTCTATTCTATAATCCGTATGAAAGCTCACAGATTGAACAGGTGACACAGCTGGAGGAGGCCTTACAGGATGATTATACAGTCATTCGTCAGGATATCACCAGACAGACCCTGCTGTACCAGCTGCTGCATATGGATGGAACCTTATCCAGTGCAATGTTTGAACATGGGAAATTGATAAAAAAGAATGGTAAAGAGGCATAGCAAAACCATAGAATGGAGGAATGCAATATGGGACAGCCTTACGTTTTTCCACACGGAGTAACCGTATATGATCCGCAGAAATGCTGGAACGGGTACACGATCGTACCCTTGATCAATGACGGTGTATTGTTGTTTGATATGAATGGCAATGAGGTGCGCAGATGGAATATGCACGCCATGCCGCCTAAGCTTTTGCCTGGCGGCTATGTGATGGGGCTGAGCGGATACCGCCATCCGGATTACGGAATGCAGGATGGTGTGAATCTGATTGAAATCGATTACGATGGGAATATCGTCTGGGAATTTGACAAATTTGAACATATCAACGATCCCGGAAGAGATCACCGCTGGATGGCACGGCAGCACCACGATTATCAAAGGGAAGGCAATCCGGTTGGATATTATGTGCCGGGAATGGACGCAAAGCCATTGGAGGGGAATACCCTGATTCTGGTTCATCAAACCATTAAAAATCCGGCAATCTCCGATAAGAAGCTGCTGGATGATGCCATGATTGAGGTGGATTGGGAAGGAAACATTTTATGGAAATGGTCTATTTCGGATCATTTTGATGAGCTGGGCTTCGATGAGGCCGCAAAAAATATTCTGGCACGCGATCCGAATATGCGTTCCAGTGACGGTGGTGTCGGCGATTATCTGCATGTGAACTGCATGAGCTATCTTGGCCCGAATAAATGGTATGAACATGGGGATATGCGCTTTAAGCCGGACAATGTCATCTTTGACTGCCGTGAGGCGAATATCCTTGCCATTCTGGATAAGGAAAGCGGGAAGATCGTGTGGAAAATCGGTCCGGATTTCAATGCAACTCCGGAATTGAGGAAGCTTGGATGGATCATCGGACAGCATCATTTCCATATGATACCGAAGGGTCTTCCGGGAGAAGGAAACCTGATGGTGTTTGACAACGGAGGCTGGGGAGGCTATGGCGTTCCGAATCCGGGCAGCCGCAACGGCTCCAAGAATGCGCTGCGGGATTACAGCCGTGTGCTGGAGTTTAACCCGATTACACTGGAGGTTGTGTGGAAGCTGACACCGAAGGAGCTTGCGCATGCCATACCAACCGATGCCAGCAAATTCTATAGTCCCTATGTTTCCAGTGCCCAGCGTCTTCCGAATGGAAATACGCTCGTGACAGAAGGAAGCGATGGTCGTATAATAGAGGTAACCGCAGATCATGAAATTGTATGGGAGTGGATTTCGCCATATTATACGCATAATGAAACAGGTCCGAAGAACAATATGATTTATCGCGGCTACCGCTATCCGTACAGCTATGTTCCACAGGAGCCGACACCGACAGAAATTGCAATTCCACGTATTGACAATACCACCTTCCGTATGCCGAATGCCGGAGCACTTGGCGCAAAGACGGTGATTGATGTGGAAGGAACCCTGCCGTATTATCAGGATGTGGCACTGTGTGTGGCAACCGATGATGAGGAAGATTTGAGCCGGCGCGAAAAGGTTTTCTCCGTAGATACTGAGGTGTTTGAACCGGTCAGCGGCATGGCGGAGTGGAAGGATAAGGTATGGAAGCAGCAGGAGAAGCCGGTGCTTGTACTGTTTGGTGCAGAGCGCTGTGTACACTGTAAGGCACTGCATCCGGTTTTGGAAGAAGCCCTGCAGGAGGAGTTTGCGAACAGCTTCCTGATTCGCTATGTGGACGTTGATGCCAACAAGGATATCGTTGCCGCCTGCCATGTACAGGGAATCCCTGTTGTGGCGGTGTATCGCAACGGTGAAGAGGTGCGGCGCTTTCATGGAGAGCATGATTACGATGATGTCTGCGACTTTCTGGATGCGGTGTTCGCCTGATTCTGTAAACGGATAAAGGAGGATTTCCATGCGCAAGGAACCCTATGGTCTTATGCCGATATTTGCCCACCGCTGCATGCACCATGAGATTTATGGGAAAAGGCTGCAGTATGAAACCTATAAAAGCTCGCAGATTCTGCATTCCATCAATGACACGATTGATCATTTCGGAATGGTTGTGGATGGCGTTTTAAAGGCGGAGCAGTATACCAGTCAGGGAAGTGTGCTGTGCAGTGCCTATTTTGAGGATAATGATGTGTTTCCTGAGCTGCTGTATTTTACAGGAAAGCGGCAGTATACGTATACGCTGGTCGCAGTAAGACGGACAACCGTTGCCTGGATGCATGTATCCGATCTGGAGGAAATGCTGAAGGAGGATACGGAAATGATGACGGCGTTTATGCTGTATCTGTCAAAACGGGGCTTGCGCAATCAGATGCTGCTGAGCTGCCTGATGTATCAGACGATTCAGCAGCGCGTGGCATACTGGCTGCTGAGTATGAATCATTTGTCAGAGCATGAACGGATACCGCTTCCGCGTTCACAGACCATCTGGGCAAATACCCTGCATGTGAGTCGTTCCTCTTTGAATCAGGAGCTGAAGCGTATGGAAAAGGAAGGAATCTTCCGCATCGAGGGGCATGCTTTGATTCTTCTCGATCAAAAAAAGCTGGAGGATATTTTATAAAATCAATGAGAGACAGGTACAGCCTATGTTCGATTGAAGAGCATAGGGGACCTGTTTTTTATTATCCTGAAATTTAAAAGTTGCATAAGGACTGCCCTACACAGAACTTCCATATAAGAAATAATAAGCACCTGCATCATGTGAATTCTGAAGGATAACGGTCCACAATTTATGAACTTTTCCCCGCAAATACAATATTATGTGCTATGATACGGATATGTCATTGATACCGACAGATTCAGTGTATGCAAAAGCATCCATCCTGAATCAAAATATAGAGAAAACAACAGGAGGATACATACGATGTGTACAAGTATAATTTCAAACGGCAATAAAACAATCATCGGCTTTAATCTTGATATTTTGAATATGGAATATCGGGTGAAGGCAGAGGAAGATAAAGTGTATATTGCCATACAGGACGATCAAGAAGGCTGGCTGCCCTTATTCGGTGCTAATTCCAGAGGAGATTTTGTAGCGATGCCGACATGCTGGCCATTCGATGAAAGAAGTAATCCTGCGAATGCGGACAGTCTCAATATTATCAATCTGGATATCGACTTACTGCTTAGAAAGAAAACACTGGATGAAATTAAAGCAATCGCTGAGCATGAAGCGGTATCGAGTGTTCCGGGTGTCACCTTTCAATCACAGCTATCCGATCGCTCCGGTAATGTTTTACAAATCATTCCGGGGCAGGGAATACGGTATGCATCAAAACCGAAATACTCCGTTCTTACAAATTTCTCACCATTCAAAGGAAGCACGGAAAGGCACCCCTGGATGGGACTGGACAGATATCATAAGGCTGTCGAGCTTCTGGAGAATAGAAGTGAGGATTTTGATGTTTCAGACTGCTTTGAGGTTTTAAAACAGACTGCACAGACCATCTGTCCTACGGTGGTATCCATGGTGTTTGATCCGGCAGCGAATACGGTATACTGGTGTGAAAACAGAGAATGGGATAAGATTGAAAAAAAGAAAATAGCTTAGTAGGAAAATGATGTAGTAATTATAACGATGATTGCACTTGCTGAAGTCAGTGAGGCGAAGCTTATACCTTGTGAAACAGGTGGTATGATAAAATATATAATCCGCTATCCAGCCTGCGGATTTCTGTTCGCGTCATATGTATGCAATGCACAGAATCTTGTATCATAAATTCCGCCATAAGAATACGCGTGATAGCTCTACACAGCATCATGAATAGAAGTAAGCTGTATGCATCATTTTTGTTTTGAAACTCACTAAAAATTTAAAACAGATATTCACATAAACGGGAAGATATGCTACATTATGGGTAAGAAAGAAGAGGGAACTGGTATGAAATTAGGAATTGCAGGAGCAGGCATGATCGTCGTACAGGGTCTGCTGGAATTTGTACATGACATCGAAGGAATCGAACTGCTTGGAATTTGTGCTACCAAGCGCTCTGAGGAAAAGCTGAAGAAATTAAGTGAGGAGCATGGGATCGCCCATACATACACCGATTATGAGGAAATGCTGAAGCTGGATGAAATTGATACCGTATATGTGGCAATTAATAACCATCTGCATTATGAATTCAGCAAAAAAGCGATTTTAGCCGGCAAGCATGTCATCTGCGAAAAGCCGTTCACGGTACATGTGGATGAATTGAAGGAGCTGATTGCCCTTGCAAAGCAGCACAATGTCATGCTGCTGGAGGCAATTACGAATCAGTATTATCCGAATTATCTGGAGCTGAAGAAACAACTGAGCAGAGTTGGAAGCATTCATGTGGTATCCTGTAACTATTCACAGTATTCTTCCCGTTATGATGCATTCAAGCGTGGAGAGGTTCTACCTGCGTTTAATGCGGATATGGCCGGAGGTGCACTGATGGATCTGAATGTGTACAATGTGCATTTCAACGCAGGTCTGTTCGGGATGCCGAAGGATGTCCAGTATTTCGCTAATATAGAAAAACGTGTGGATACATCCGGTATTCTGATTCTGGATTATGGCAGCTTTAAATCCGTATGCATTGCGGCAAAGGATTGCGCGGGACCTTCTCAGGCTGTTATTGAAGGTGAAAACGGATATCTGGAGGTGGAGGGCTCTGCCTCTGTATGCTCTGCGGTGGCATATACATACCGTGATACGAAGGAAGAAGGACGCTTCAACTCGCATCCGGATGTCCATCGCATGAAGTTTGAATTCATCGAATTTGAACGCATTGTGCGTGAAAAGGACTGGAAACGGGTAGAGGAAGGACAGCAGGAGAGTCTGATTGTGATGGAGATCATCACCCGGGCAAGAGAAAAGGCAGGATTGTAGTTATATAATCAAACTGGTGAATGGATAAAAGTATGCGTAGGAGTATAGCAAACGCATACTTTTTATATGGCTTTTCTAGAAATAAATAATTTTTAAAACGCAGGCAATCGCAATATTTGTGATACAATAAAAGAAAATCGCAACTAATCGCAATTTGTGGTGATGGCGAAAATTTCGTATACTGTCATCAGGAAGGAGAAAAAACGTGAAGATACCAACCTTTGAACGCCGGAATGAAATCATCAGAATGCTGCAGGAGCATGGCTATGTGAAAGCGCAGATGCTCGCTAAGCAGTATCAGGTAAGCATGGAAACGATTCGCAAGGATCTAACCTTCCTGGAAGCTGCCGGCATTGCACACAGGGAGTATGGCGGAGCATCATTATCCCGGCAGGATATTGAGCAGGCGCTGCCTGTACGAATGGGGCATGGCTCCCGAAAAAAGGAAATCGCCCGCTGTGCACTTGGCTTTCTGGAGGATGCCAAAGTTGTTTTTCTGGATGCCGGTACGACGGTGCATGAGCTGGCAAAGCTATTGAATGATTATCGCCCGCTTGATATTGTGACTAACTCACTCCTCGCATGGGAGTGTCTGGATGCAGAGCGTCATAATGTATTTCTCACCGGTGGAAAAAAACGGGAGAAAAACCGTTCACTGACCGGAAGCTGGTGTGTGCAGGCGATTGAGTCGGTCCATGCGGATATCTGCTTTTTGGGGACGAGCGGTATTCTGGATAGAAAAGGGCCTACAACACATTCCTATCAGGAGCTGGAGGCGAAAAAAGCCATGGTTCGCCAGAGTGAGCGAATCTATGTACTGGCAGACAGTGATAAATTTCGGGAGTCCGGATTTCATACCATGTGTTTATGGGAGGAAATTGACGGTATCATCACGGATGGTTCTCTATCCGCGAAAGCCTATGAGCATTACGAAAAAAACGTGCCTATCTGGATGGCACAGGAGGATGAATATGAAGAAAATCGTTAAAATTCTACCGTTTTATGAACCGCGTATGTGGGGAGGCGGAGAGCGTCTGAAAAATGAATTCAACTATCATACGGATGTAAAGCCGCTGGGGGAGGTCTATAATGTGGTCGCATTACAGGGACATGCGGATTGTGAGGTATCGGGAATGGACATGACACTGTCTGCATTATACAAACAGTATCCGGAGTGGTTTAACTGTGATACAGAGGAGCTGCCGGTACGTGTCAATATTCTGGATCCCATGGCTGATTTATCCGTACAGCTCCATCCGGATGATGCATTTGCCAGAGCATATAACGGAGGCCGCGGAAAACCGGAGGCATGGGTCATTCTGGATACTACCGAGGAAGGCAGAATCCAGTTTGGACACAAGGCAAAGACAATAGCGGAATTCAAGGAGAAAACAGAGCAGCAGGATTGGGAGGGCCTGTTGAAATATCTGAAGGCGGTTAAGGATGCATTCATCGATATCCCTGCAGGAACACTGCATGCCATTGGCACCGGTGTATTGACCTATAATATTTCAAGAAACGCTGATTGTACACTGCGTCTGTATGATTATGACCGCATTGATCCATCTACCGGAAAAAAACGTGATATTCAGCCGGAGCAGGTATATGAAAATGTAAATATGCCGGATACCTCCACCGAATTTGTTATGTATCCGTCTTCCCTGGAGCGCGGCATTCATGTGACAAGGTACTGGGATGAACCGGGATTGTATACACTTATGCGTCTTCAGGTTGAGAAAATGGGAACATTCTCGCATCCGCGCTTTGCCTTCTATACATGTGTGGATGGTGAAGGAACGATACAGGATGTACCTATCAAAAAAGGGGAAACCCTGCTCGTTCCGGAAGGAATGGGAATGCTGAAATTCGAAGGAATCATGGATGTCTTCCTGGCATCCTACAGAAATGAGGAGGATTAGTTTATGAAATTACAGCTGGCATTGGACGATATCACGTTGGAGGATGCGTTATCACTTGTACGCACAGTACGTGATTATATTGATATTATTGAAATTGGCACACCGTTTGTTATTGAATATGGTATGGAAGCAGTACGGGTGATGAAAAAGGAGTTCCCGGAAAAGGAAATTCTAGCGGATCTGAAAATCATGGATGCGGGAGATTATGAGGCGGAAGAAGCGCTGAAAGCAGGTGCTGATTATGTAACGGTGCTGGGAGTTACCGATATATTGACGGTTAAGGGCTGTATTGATGCGGCAAACCGCTATGGTAAGCAGGTCGTTGTGGATATGATCTGTGTAGAGGATATGCCTAAAAAGATTGCGCAGATGGAGGAAATTCAGGCGCATATCATTGCGGTTCATGTCGGTGCAGATCAGCAGGCGGCTGGAAGAGAGCCGCTTGAGGATTTGAAGCTGATGAAGGAGTGCGTGAAGGCTGCCGGTGTATCGGTTGCGGGTGGAATCAATGGAAAAACAATTTCTGATTACACAGCGCTGCGTCCGGATATCGTTATTGTAGGTTCTGGAATCACGCATGCACTGGATCCTGTAGCTGAAGCAAGAAAAATCTATGAAGCGGTGCATGGCGGTGAGCAGTGATGTTCTAGCTTTCATCATGCCGGAGCTGACGCAGCGAGCAGTAGAAATAGTAAAGAAAGAACTGGAGATAATGGTGCATTAAATGCGAAACGGGGGTATGTCGCCGGGCAGGCAGGAGCGGCTTTATTGCAAGAGGCCTTTCCATGCGATAGATACTTATGGGGTAGTACGAACGTATGATCTGCTGGTTTTCTGTCCGGCTCGGTAAAATACATCCGATCCGGTTGTCATTGCAGAAAAAGCAAGGTCACTGCATGCGGACATCGCACTGCTGACAACGAATAAAGCTGGTGCGCTGTCATCGATGACAGATATCAAATTCATAATACAGGTAGTCACCAAGGAAACGACAGAAATTCAGGGGCGTCCCATACAGATGAGCGGCTCCATATATGGTCAGCTTGCCTGGATCTGCTGTGATGCCATGGTGGTTATGATGATGCAGGAAAGCTGACAGAGCAGTAGTGATTAAATGATGTGGCATGCTAATTTAGAATAGTGATATAAGGGCATTGCGAGAGAAAACGCAGTGTCTTTTTATCATGGAAAAAGTGCTTTTTATGTTATCACGGAAATGGTTCAAATTATGACAGGTTATACCTTCTTTTATAGAAGAAACAGTATTTTTTTGAATCAGCGGCAAAGGCAGAGATGAAAAATAACAGAAAATCAGGACAGTATATATTTTTTTTATTGTGTTAAATAACTTTTTCACTAAGCTCACCACTCGCTTATCCTGGTACAAATGAATTTCAGATATGTTGAAAAGTTCAGAAAGAAGTGATAAAGCAGTGGATTAAGGTTGAAATGTATTGAAATATAAAGAAAATCTTCAACAATTCTGACGGTGCATTCTATCATCGTTATGATGGGGTCATCAGAAAGGAGAGATGAAAAATGCTGATGAATATGGAGAGCTTGCTGCAAACAGCGAGAAAGCATCATTTTGCAGTAGGAGCATTTAATGTATGCGACAGTCTTCTGTTTTCAACTGTTATGGAATGTGCAGAAGAGCAACATGCACCGGTAATTGTTGAGCTTGCACCACCTGAATTTTCATATGTTGGATCGGATTTCTTCGCCTATGCTGTAAAACGGATGCAAAACAGCAGTGTTCCCTGTGTCCTGCATCTGGACCATGGAAAGACCATACAGGATTGTATACGTGCGATACGCTGCGGCTTTACCTCTGTAATGATTGACGGCTCATTATTAGCATATGAGGACAATGTAAAACTCACAAAGACAGTTGTTGAGCTTGCGCATGGTGTCGATGTGTCAGTAGAAGGGGAAATCGGAACGATTGGCGCGTTATCAGACAGCGTTGAGGGAGGCGTAGAGCAGGTAACGTATACCAAACCGGAGGAGGTTACTGACTTTTTGACCAGAACGAATGCTGATACGCTTGCTGTAGCGATAGGTACAGCACACGGAATTTATCCAAAAGGATTTGTGCCGAGGCTTCGTCTGGATATTCTTAAAGCAATTGAAAAAGTGAATACATGTCCTCTTGTTTTACATGGAGGCTCTGCAAACCGCGATGAGGAAATTGCAGAAGCATGTCGTCATGGAATCTGCAAGGTCAATATTGCAAGTGATGTTCGCAAAGCATTTTTTCAGGGTACAAAAGAGATGCTTATAGAAACAGATGCTTTTTGGACACCTGATGTATTTGTATCTGGCAAACGGGAGGCGAAAAGGGTCATTACTCATAAAATGCAGCTGTTCGGGTGTATCGGACAAGCCGATAAATATCGCTAGAGGTATGCCATGGAAAATTTTATTTACAAAAATCCAACAGAAATCATCTTTGGCAGGAACCGTCTGCATGCACTGAAAGATCAACTGCTAAAGCGCGGATATCGTTCTGCGTTGGTATTGTACGGGGGATCCCACTGGAAGGAAAACGGTACTTTAGAGCAAATAACTACGCAATTAGAGTCCTGCTCCATTTCCTGTTTTGTTCAGGGGGGATACGTCCCAATCCAAAGCTGTCAGAGGTCGAGCAAATTGTCAGAAACGTAAAGGGTGATATTGTGGATGTGATTCTGGCACTTGGGGGCGGGTCTGTTATAGATACAGCAAAGGCAGTAGCGGTATGCTTGGCAGTACCATCCGTAAGACTTCAGGATATCCTCTTAGAAGATCAAAAAATAAAACAGGCGCTTGATGTTGGCGTAATATCGACAATCGCCGGTTCAGGTAGTGAGTCAAGTTGTTCTATGGTGATTACCATTGATGAAGGGAATTTGAAAAGAGCCTGTGATGATGAACAACTCTATCCCGTATTTGCCATTTTGGATCCAATACTGACATTCACACTTCCATATTATCAAATGGTAAGCGGAGCTTGTGACATCCTCATGCATGCGATGGAGCGTTATTTCTCTCCTACTGATAACACAGAACTGATTGACAGTATGTGTGAAGGTCTTATGCGAGTAGTAATATCCAGTATCGAAAAAAGTATAAAAAATCCGCAGGATTATGAGGCAAGAGCCAATCTGATGTGGGCGGGCTCTTTATGCCATAACGGTTTGTTGGGGACAGGCAGAAAAGAAGATTGGGCCTGTCATCGTATGGAGCATGAGCTCAGCGGATTATTTAATGTTGTCCATGGAGCAGGCTTGTGTGCCTTATGGGGAAGCTGGGCTGCCTATGTCCGGCCATATCATCCGAAACGATTTGCTTCCTTTGCCCGTCAAGTCATGGGTATAGAGGAAGTAAATGATGATCGCTGTGGAACGCTCGGTATCCAGGCGCTTGTATCCTTCTTCAAAAGAGTGGGCATGCCAGTTTGTATCACAGATTTGAACGTGTGTATTGATGAAGCAATCATACAGACCATGGCACAAAACTGTCTCCTTCGCTCTGACAGTATCGGACAACTGAAGAGGCTGTCATTACAGGACATTAAAGCGATTTACAGAAAGGCGGGAAAGGTTGAATGAATACGTGTGAGTTGAAAGCTTTTGCGAGCAAAATACGAAGGGTAACCTGCGATATGGTTCTTTATCGCGGTGATGGTCATATCGGCGGTGCTCTTTCCATGAGTGATGCATTGGCAGTTCTGTTTGGAAATTACATGAAGGAAGAGGACTGGTTTGTTTTATCCAAGGGGCATGCGGGACCTGCTTATTATGCGGTACTGATGCTGACAGGCAGACTGGATCAAAAGCATATTCACACCTTGAATGAAAACGGCACTTTGCTTCCTTCTCATCCGGATCGCATGAAAACACCCGGTGTTCAGGTAACGACCGGCTCCCTTGGACAGGGGATTTCTCAGGCAGCAGGAATTGCTTATGCATTGAAGACGATGAAGAGAGAAGGAAATGTGTTTTGTATGGTAGGGGATGGCGAATGCAATGAGGGCGAGGTGTTTGAAGCGTTACAGTTCATCGCTAATAAACGATTAAACAACTGTATTGTTATGGTTGACTGTAATAAGAAGCAGGTAGACGGCTTATTGCGAAAGGTCAGCTGTGACTTTGATTTTCCTGCACTGCTTCAAAGTATCGGTTTCCATGTGTGTGAAGTAGATGGAAACGCAGTGGAGGCTGTCAATGGAAAGCTCTCCGAATGCATAAAAAGAAAGGAGCAGGCAAGCGCGCTCTTATTAAACACAGTCAAGGGTGCCGGGATTCCTTATTTTGAACAGCAGGAGAATCCACACCATGTGACATTTAATGAAGCAGACAAGCAGGCGCTTCAGGATTATATCAACCTTACAGGAAAGGAGCTGAACACATGAGCTGGAAGCTGGCACAGAACAATGAAATCAGTGAAGTAAGAAAAGCATATGGTCAAACGTTGGAAAAGATGATTTTGGAAGGCAGGCCGGTTATGGTTTGTGATGCGGATTTGGCAGGATCGTCAGGCGCCGGATATCTGTATGATAAGTATCCAGAGCATACCGTTAATTTTGGCATCTGTGAAGCAAATATGGTAGCGGCTGCTGCGGCGATGTCACGCATCGGTATACGCCCCTATGTCCATTCCTTTGCACCCTTTGTATCCAGACGAGTTGCGGATCAGGTATGTATCTCTGCCGCATTTGCCAAGCAGGATCTTCATATTTATGCATCAGATCCAGGTTACTGGTCGTTGTACAATGGGGCAACACATACCACCTTTGAGGATATTGCTATTATGCGTGCAATCCCGTCAGTTCATGTTGTAGCACCGGCAGACAGTGTGGCATTCTCCTGGGTTCTGAAATGGTATGAGCAGCATGGCGGAATTATTTATAACCGCTGTACAAGAAAACCGGTGCCGTCCATATATACAAAGGACTCTGCCTTTACATTCGGAAAGGCTAATATCTTAAAAACAGGTACAGATGTTGCACTCATCGCTATCGGTGCCGGTGTCTATGATGCATTAGAAAGTGCAAAGCAGTTGGAGGAACAGGGGATATCAACAAGTGTGATTGATCTGTTCTTTATAAAGCCGGTAGATGAGACAGTTCTTCAAAATGTGATACAGACGCATAAGGTTATTGTCACAATCGAGAACCATAGCCGATATGGAGGTATTGGGGAGCTGTTAGCAGATATTATGGCACAGCAGAAAACATCTGCGCTGCTTCGTCATATTTCTGTTGATGACCAATTCGGTGAAGTAGGAACAAAAGAATATCTGAAGGAGAAATTCCACCTTACCAGTGCGGATATCGTAAACAAGGCTCTGGATGGTTTGGAAAAATATGGCAGCTGAGAAGTGAAAAAAAGTGTTCGTACAAAGAAAAGATCAGACTTTAGTGTTTAAATTTTCAACAATGTTGTGCACTGCTTTTATCTCTTTTATAATCTAGATAACAGTATCAGATATTGAAGGGAGTAATGCAAATGACAATCAGCACAAAAAATGAAATTCTGGATCATCTTCTTTCAAAGAAGGTGGAACCGGACTTAAGAAATATCGAGGAATTTTCTGCTCATATTCTGAGCAGTGAACTCCATATCAGCCGATCTCTGGCAAGCCAGTATCTTAATGGCTTCGTAAAGGAAGGTCTTCTTATAAAAATCGCTACACGACCTGTGTATTTCCTTTCCAGAAAAAACATTGAGGAACAATTTCAGGTACAGTTTAAAGAGAGTATGTTTTACAGCGTTGAGGATTTTCTGGATACGTTGTCTAAAAAAACATGTATTAAGCGCAATTTTATGAAAATGATCGGGTATGACACTTCTCTTCATACTGTGATTGATCAATTGAAATCCGCATTAAAGTATCCTCCAAATGGTCTTCCTGTGATTCTTTATGGAGAAAAAGGCAGTGGGAAGTCGCTTATGTGTCAAAAAATGTTTGAGTATGGACAGGATGCAGGTATTATTCCCGAACAGGCTCTGCTGCAGAAATATAAGGTCCTTGAACAGGATATGCAGTTGGCCGAACAGCTGTTGGGAACAGAAGTCAAAAAAGGGTTACTGGAGCAATGCGAAGGTGGTATTCTCTATCTTACACAGGCACAGAATCTGAGCAAGCATGATCAGCAGCTCCTCATGCGTATTTTGGAGGATGGAGGCTTTATTCGTGGAGGAATACGAATCACGCTTCGTACAAGAATCATACTTTCACTGGATGAGGATTATCAGAAATATCTGGATTATGACCTGATTCAATGCTTTCCAATCATTTGCCGGATGCCAAATTTGGATGAGCGCTATCAGGATGATAAGGAAGAGCTGATTATACATTTCTTTAAGCAACAGTCATGGAAGCTGGGGAGATATTTGCTTGTTAGTAAAAACCTCATTCATATACTACTGACTAGAACCTATAAACGCAATATTGATGAATTAAAACGTACGGTAGAAGATGTATGTGCACGTGCAAACAGTGAGGAGGAAACGACTGATCAGCTGTATATTCGTATGTATCAGCTTCCGGATTCCATTTTAATGGATTTGGGTGAACAGGATTATATGGAGGAACAGGTGGAGTATGTGGATATTTCCTCCTTTAAACGAAATGAAGAATCAAGAAAGCTGCTGGAGCTGTTTGAAACTATATTAAATCGTGTCCCAAAGGATGAATCGACTTCTATGATTTCGTATGTAAAGGAGCTGAATGGTGTATTGACTCAATATTGCAGTGCAATAGCATATAACGAGAAATATACAAATCAGCAGATCCTTGCGTTAGAGCATACGATTCGTAATATTTTGAACCGCGTTCTTACAACATACAACGTTTCAATTCCATATCACTGCAGCCCGCTGTTTGCGGCTTGTATTTATGGCAGGCAGTCCCATAACAGGATACTTGAGGAATGGAAACAGGAGCATGCCTATGAAATCAGCAAATGTCTGAGCCTGTTGGAAAAGCAGTATCCCCAGGGGTATCTGATCTGTGAGAAGCTGAGCTATGCCCTGCTTGCAAATCTGGAATTAGGGTTTGATGATATGGAAAAAGTAATTCTCATGATTCATCTCGGCTTTTATCATGAGCATGCCCATCAGAATAAATATTTGTCCATTATTATCGCACATGGCTATTCCACAGCCAGCAGCATGGCCGAGGCCATAAATTCTCTGCTGGGCAGCTATCTGTTCGAAGCCTTTGATATGCCTCTGGATACCTCCATGCCGGATATTGCGGACCGCCTGAAACGCTATATTGATCGCTATACAATAAAAAATGATATCCTTTTGCTTGTGGACATGGGATCACTGGAGCATATTGATGAACAGCTGACTATGATAGACAATAAGAACATCGGCATCATCAACAATGTATCGACAAGACTTGCTCTGGATATCGGAGAATCTATACTGCAGGGAGCGGATATGGAATCGTTATTAAGGAAAGCGGCAGAGCATTCTACAAGTACCTATACACTTGTAGAAAACAAGCAGAAAAAAGATTTGATAATTTTCATATCGGACAATGGAATCAAAATGGCGAATCGCATGCGGGAATTATTTGCGGATTCATTGCCGAAGGCCATCGATATCGAAATGCTTTCTATCGATCTATTGGATTTCAGAAATGAAGACTATATGAATGAAATTGCAAAGGAATATAATATTCTATTTGTATCCGGTATCTGTTCCAGCATTGATTGTCCGAAGCAGTTTATATCACTGGAGGATTTGATTACCTCTAATCAGCTGGATTATCTGAGAACCTTGCTTAATAAATATTTGACGATTGAAGATATAGATACATTTACGAGAAATCTAATCCATAATTTCTCACTTGGCAATGCATTGGATACCTTATCTATTCTGGATGCAAAAAAGCTGCTGGAGTTTGTAGAGGGTGCTGTCAATCAAATGCAGCTGCAATTGGACCGCCGCTTCTATGGAAATACGCTAGCTGGATTGTATATTCATCTATGCTGTATGATTGAACGTCTGGTAACAAAAGAACCCATTACCAATCACGAGGGTTTGCAGCAATTTGAGAAAGAAAACAGAAAGTTCATAGAGATAGTAAGAAGAAGCTTCACAAAGGTATGCAGCCATTATGGCGTAGAGCTATCTATGAGCGAAATATCCTATTTATATGATTATATCAAAGAAGACAAACTGCATGGAACGCAAGAGGGGGATTTCTAAATGAAAACAAAAATTATTATCGCAAGTCATGGAAGATTTGCAGAAGGTATTATGGATAGTCTTAAAATGATTGCGGGAGAGCAGGACCATGTAGAACCGCTTTGTGCTTATATTGATCGTAGCGTTGACTACAGCGCACGCATACGACAGCTGGTAGCTGATCATGATTATGAAAAGCAGGCGCTTCTGGTTATCACAGACTTGTTGGGAGGTAGTGTGAATAACGAATTCATGCGTTTTACAGAGGATTATCCGTTTTATCTGGTTTCCGGATTAAATCTCAGTCTGCTGCTGGAATTAGCACTGTATCCGGACGAATTAAAATCAGATACGATTCAGAAAATCGTAGAGCATAACAGTGATTATATAGTATTCTGCAGTGGAGACACTTTACACCTGCAGGAAGAAAACGATTTTTAGGAGGATGAACATATGATTAAAATGCTTCGTGTTGATCACAGACTTCTGCATGGACAGGTAGCCTTTTCCTGGACCGGGTATCTCGGGGTCAACTGCATATTGATTGCGAATGATGATTGTGTAACCAATGATCTGCGCAGAACAACGCTTCGCCTCGCCAAGCCATCCAGCTGTAAGCTGATTGTAAAAGGCATCGAGGAATCCATCGCGGCATTAAACAGCGGGAAAGCAGATAAATACAATCTGTTTATTGTTGTGGATAATGTAGCGGATGCCTATCGTCTTGCCAGTGAGGTGGACCGTATCCATATCGTCAACATTGGAGGTCTGAAAGCAGGAGAGCATACACATCCGCATCCCTCCAATCATAATATCAATTTTACAGATGAAGAGGAAATGATGCTTCGGGAGCTGGTCGATAAGAATATTGATGTAGAGCTTCGTATGGTTCCCAGTGATCCCGTTAAGCGACTTTAAATGAAAGAGAGGAATGAAGTATGATACAAGCAGCATTGATAGCACTGATAGCTTTTCTTGCCTATATGGGAGATGCTCTAGGATATTCACAATATGACCGTCCGCTTTGTACCGGCGTACTGGTTGGTATCGCATTGAATGATGTGCAGCAGGGACTGATGGTGGGGGCCAGTCTGGAATTGGTCTACATGGGGACATTGACAATCGGTGGAGCATTTCCACCCGATATTTACACCGGTGGAATCCTGGGTACGGCATTTGCAATAACCACAGGCTCCGGTATCGAGGGGGCAGTTGCCCTTTCCCTTCCGATTGCAACCTTCGCCTTGCTGATAAAACAGGTTATTTATACGTTTGTAAGAGGATTCTTTGTACACCGTGCAGACAGCTATGCATTACAGGGGAATGACTCCAAGGTAGCTGCCATGCATGTATGGTCAACTTTGGCATACTGTGTGCCGATGGCAATTGTAGTCGGAATTTGTTTCTATGTCGGAGGTCCTGCAGTTCAGGCAGTGCTTGATCAGATACCGGCATTCATTATGAAGGGATTGTCAGCTGCAAGTGGCATGCTGCCTGCCCTTGGCTTTGCCATGCTGGTGAAAATGATTATCAGTAAGGAGCTGGCTCCATATTTCTTTATCGGCTTTCTGATTGCCAGCTATCTGCAGATTCCTGTGCTTGGAATTGCATGCATCGCGATTTTAATTGCTCTGCTGGTTATTATGAATGATCGTAAGAAAAACAATGTGGAGATGGGAGGTATGGATGATAATGAATTCTAATTCTGTAGAGAAGAAGCTGACAAAAAAAGATTTAAAGCAGGTGTTTGTTCGTTCGATAGCGTATAATTCATCGTTTAATTACGAAAGGCAGTTAAATCTGGGATGGGCATTCTCCCTTATGCCGGTATTGCGCAAGCTATATAAAGATGATGAGGAACAAATGAAAGCAGCATTGGCCCGTCATTTGGAGTTTAACAATATTACCCCATTTATCTGTACAGTACTATTTGGTATAACTGCGGCGATGGAAGAACAGAATGCGAATGATAGGGACTTTGATACTGAATCCATCAATGCTGTTAAGGTAGGACTGATGGGGCCGCTTTCGGCAATCGGTGACTCAATCTTTCTTGGAACACTGCGTGTAATAGCCGCAAGTCTGGGCTGTTCTCTGGCATTGAAGGGCAATATCTTGGGACCCATCATCTATCTGCTTATCTTCAATATTCCAAATTTTGCATCTCGTTATTTTCTGATGTACAAGGGGTATGAGCTGGGAACCAGCTTTCTGAATAAGGTAGAGGAATCCGGCATCATGGATAAGATTTTCAAAGGAGCCGGTATTCTGGGATTGATGGTTATAGGCGGAATGGTCGCAACCAATGTCAGTGTTCCCCTGACGGTAGCTTACGACGATGTGAAAATTCTGGACACCATTAACGGCGTTATGCCTAATCTTCTACCACTATGCTTTACCGGACTGATCTTCTATTTCCTGAAAAAGGATATTAAGGTAACCTATATTCTGGCTGGTATCATCCTGTTTGGTATCCTTGGTGCCGCCATTTCGATGTTTTAGGAGGTTGTATGAAAATAGGATTGATAAATGAAGATTCACAGGCAGATAAGAATGCCATGATATTTGATATTCTGAAGCAGGAAGCAGAGAAAAAAGGACATACGGTATTCAATTACGGTATGTATACGGAACAGGATAGTCATCAGATTAATTTTACGCAGATAGGTATTCTTGCAGCGGTTCTATTGCACAGCCACGCAGTAGATTTTGTCGTGACGGGCTGCGGAACAGGGCAAGGAGCTATGATTTCCTGTAATGCGTTCGCTGATGTTGTTTGCGGCTATGTCAATACACCACTTGATGCTTATTTGTTTACCCAGGTGAATGCGGGAAATGCGGTATCTTTGCCATTCTCCCAGTATTTTGGATGGGGTGCTGAAATCAATCTGAAGTATGTGTTCGAAAAATTATTTGCACAGGAATTCGGTGGTGGCTATCCGCAATGCTATGCAGAAGGTGAAAAACGTAGCAGAGCACGTATGATGAATGAAACAAAGCTGCCTGCCCAGTATGCATTGCTGGAAGCATTACAGCGAACAGATCAGGAATTGCTGAAGCAGCTTCTGGATTATCCACAATTTCAGGAGCAGTTTTTCAGAAATGCAGAGGATACACCTGTTACACGATTCATAAAAAACCTGTTGCATCCATAGGTTTAAATGTAAAAACATATAATATAAAATGCCATGTAAATTCAGGACAGAAAATTGTAGCTGATAATAATTAAAATGCGAAGGAAAAGCAGCCATTTATAAGGGAGGTTCTTTCTTGCTTTAGGGTGTTTGCAAAAGGGAGACTTCAACTTCTATTGATAACTATAATCGTATGGATGTCTCCCTATTTCAAGTTTACCTGCAATCAAGAAAGAACCATAAGGAACCGGCTGCTTTTCGCTTTGCTATGAAAGCAGCGTGCATGGATTCTCATAGGGAACAAAGAACAACCTATCATGATAAATCTTGCATTGTAAATCAGAATTCTATATTTCTTCATTCGCTGGTTTCTATAAACTTAGAAATGCGATATAATAGGAAGAGAAAGTGAGTGATATAATGAAAAAAGGAATTCCGTTAGGAATCATGAATTACAGAGAATTGAAAGAAAAAAATTATTATGTAGTTGATAAAAGTCTTCTGATTCAGGAATTTCTTGAGCGGATGGCAAAAGCCACGTTGGTTACACGGCCCCGCCGATTCGGTAAAACACTCAATATGAGCAGGCGCTGCCCGCCCATGGCGTGCTTGCAGAATTCTTCGATATCACAAAGAATTCAAAAGTAATTTTTGCAGATACTGCCATTATGGAAACAAAGTACGCAGAACATATGAACAGCTATCCGACAATATTTCTTTCATTTGCAGACGCAAAGGATAGTAAAAACCGGATTGTTGCATGCGTGAAAGAACAACTGCTTAAGGTATATGATCAATACTCCTTTACATTGGAAAATTTGAGCATCTTTGAAAAGCCCCAATTTGATTCTATTTTGAAGGGACTGTCAAATTTGGATGATGGAAATCTGGAGACCGTTGATCGCGCCATCAGTTTTCTTATGACAAGGTGTCATCAATACTATGGAAAGCGGGTCATGCTTTTTATAGACGAATAGGCGCTGCCCGCCCAAGGCGTGACACGCCTTTTATAGAAGCTCATACGGGAGGTTTTTATGAAGATGTACGCGGGGCGTTTGCTGCTTTGCTTCATACCTCACTGAAATCCAGCGATGATTTGGAATATGCTATGATTACCGGGATACAGCGTGTTGCGAAGGAGAACGTTTTTAGTGATTTGAATAATATATTTGTATGCACAGTGAAGGATGCTGATTATGCAAGCTATTTTGGATTTACAGAGAATGAAGTTAAGAAGATGCTTGTTGATAACGGGATGGAGTATACAGCTGATGTAAAGGAAATGTATGACGGATATAACATAGGAGGCATCGACATCTATAATCCATGGTCAATTGTGAACTATGTATGCAAGAAGGTATTGGCTCCCTACTGGATCAATACCAGTTCCAATACAATGATCAAAGAAGCAATGCAAAGCTGTGAACAGGATTTTAAGGATGATTATGAGAAACTTATCAAAACCGGTACAGTAGAAACATTGGTGAATTTTGAAACCTCCTTTTATGAATTGAAAAATACATCCAGCTTGTGGGGACTATTTGTCAATGCGGGATACTTAACTGTACATAAGACTTTGGATGTACTTGAGGACATGTACTCCTTACGGATTCCCAATAATGAGGTCGCAAGAGGATTTCAATCACTGACGGTGTTTTTTCTGAATGTGGATGAAACCACGGTGGCAAAAATGTTTCAGGCACTAAAAACACAGAACTGGGATGAATTTTTGAAGAATTATCAGAAAATGCTGCTGGAGTCTGTCAGCTATTATGATTTAAGAAATGAGAATTCATACCACTCACTGCTTTTAGGTATGTGTATGTGGCTGCGAAACGATTATGAAATCGTCAGTAACAGGGAAAGCGGCGAAGGACGTTTTGATATTTTGCTCAACAGTAAAAACAATGCTCTGCCATCTATGCTGTTTGAATTGAAATACACGAAGGATGAGAATGTGAATCTGGAAGCATTAGCTGCAGCGGGTATGGAACAGATGAAAAAGAAAAAATATGGTATCGGTTTGGAGAACTGTGTTTATATCGCCTTGGCACATTGTGGAAAACGTGTTTCCATGAGCAGAGAATAAGATAATGAAAAGAAGTTTCGAGACGATTGTGTTTATGAAATAATCACAATCCACAAAGAAACTTCTTTTTATCTGTAGAGCTAAACGAGTGCCGCGGATTTAAACTATTGTACAGATACCATAGGACAGGCGATACCTGCTTCAGCAGTTTCATAGTCTGCGGATTTCATCTTTTCACTTCGCATATTTTCTCATGCTTTTGCAAGGTCAGACACGAATTTATATCAAACGCAAAGAGCCTTTGTATTTTCAATTATGAATCTTCATATTCAAAGTGAATTTCTAGCTATCGTATGATGGTTAAATTCCATATTTTACACAGCAGGCAGTTGACATTTTATGCAGCTTCCTGTACGATATAGGTGACTTAATAAAGAATCTTTAAAAAGAGGCGGTGATTTATTGGCTTGGAATCCCATACAGATGAAACAGGAGAATCTATCTGTTTTACGAAACGTATTTCTCAAGCAGCACAGTGCGACAAAGCCACAGCTGGCAAAGCTGAGTGGTTTAAGCGTTGTGACTGTTAATTCTTTAATCCATGAGCTTTTGGAAACCGGCGAAGTAATACAAAAGCAGATGCTTCCATCCGGTGGAGGACGACCTGCCCTGCAGTATCAGTACAATGGCCGTTATAAAATGGCATTAACAGCGTATATGTATGTTCAAGAGGGAAGAGAGCGGTTATTTCTGGAGGTTCAGGACTTATTTCAAAACATGGTAGCATCCGATGCCTATGAGATAGCGGATATGGATATTGATATGCTGGAGCATGCCATTTCGAGGTGGATGAAACAGTATCCGACAATTTCAGTTATGGTCTTCGGTATTCCCGGTACGGAGCATCAGGGAAAGCTGAAGGTTATGGATTATGCAATCTTCCAATCACAGGAGCTGTTCGCAAGACTGCGCAGCACCTATCAGATGCCTGTGCTTATAGAAAATGATATCAATGCGGCTTTATTCGGTTACTGTCAGCGGCAGAATATACGTCAGGAATGTACAGCGGGTCTGTATTTTCCAAAAAAGTATCCGCCGGGTTCAGCACTCTATATCCGCGGAGATATTTATCGCGGCGCGAATCACATGGTAGGTGAGCTTGATCAGCTGCCACTGGGCGTTGATTGGAGAGAACAGAATATCAGTGATGAGCAGCAGCTGCGTAACATGGATTTGCTTATACAAAGCATCGCCTGTATGTATGATCCGCAAGCGCTTCTGATTTATTGTGACACAATGGATGAGGCATTGCTAAAAAGGCTCATTACTATCGTAAAGACGGAGTGGAAGGTGCTGACGCCTCCAACGATGATCTTACGAAGCAGCATTCACGAGGATTTCTCACTGGGCGTGAGAGAAATAGCCGCAAGAGAGCTTTTTGATCAGATAATACGGAAAGAAAGAGGTACTTCATTATGAAAAAACTTGATTTGCATATGCATTCCAAATATAGCGACGACGGGCAGTATGAACCAACAGAATTATTGAAAATGTGCAAAGCTGCCGGTCTGGATATGATGGCCATTGCTGATCATAACAGTGTGAGAGGAAGCCGGATTGCACTTCGCCACCAGCAGGAATATGGTATCACCTGTATCCCTGCTATTGAAATAGATGCCGTATCACAGGGCGTCGGCTATCATATTTTAGGATACGGAATTGATGTTCATAATCCTGTATTTGATGAAATTGAGGAGCATGTGGCTTCTCAGGAACGCGAGGCAAGCAAGCGCCGCCGCCAGCTGGTACGGGACATGGGGATCGCCTTTGATGAAAAGCGTATTCAGGAATTAAGTCCCGGCGGTATCACGACCGGTGAGGCGATTGGAGAGGCTGCTATGGAGTATGATGTGGAAAAGAAAAACCCGCTTCTGCAGCCGTATTATCCAGGGGGGGAACGCAGCGATAATCCTTTTGTGAATTTTTACTGGGATATATGCGCACCTGGGAAACCGGCCTATGTGGAAATCTTCTATCCGAGTGTCAGCGCCATCGTGGAGCTGCTTCACCAGCAAAATGCATTGGCCATTGTGGCACATCCCGGGATGAATGCCAAAGAACAGATGGATCGCATACATGATCTGCTTCAGCTCGGTGTTGATGGGTTTGAGGTGTTCAGCTCCTATCATAGTGAACAGCAGACACAGTTTTATTATGATCTGGCAAAGAGCCACGGCTTGTATATGACCTGCGGAAGTGACTTCCACGGGAAGACGAAGCCTGTAGTTCACATTGGTATGTGCAGCATGGAGGAAGAGGAAAATACACGTCTGGTGCGCAAGCTGGAAACACTGCGCATATGAGAAAAAGCTGCGGTTATGCTCTCAACCGCAGCTTTTTCCATGGAAATGTCCTGACGAATGCCGCTTTTTTACGTATAATGCAGGCAGAACCAAGGCGTTCATTCTCTCATAATATCATTAGATGTCAATACCTGCACGTTCCAGTCCTCCCTGTGTAAAGTGCCAGCTTTTGATATGTCTGCCCTTACTCAGAAGTGTCACGAAAGCCTCACCCCTCAGGGTTTCCTGTATCCTTCCCTGCATGGCTCCCTGTTTCGGTGAAGCAAGCGTGTGCCCCTTTTCACCAGACAAGCGTATACGCAGCTCCAGAGGATATTGCTTCAGCACGATTTGCTGGTTTTTCCTGTCCTCTGTGGCACGACACCCCAGATAGGTCGCAAAGCACAGCTGTTTTTCATGAACCATCAACACGCAGATACAGCCCTGAAAGGAGCCGGTGAGAAATGGAATATGTGCCAGAGAAAAGAAAAAGCAGGAAGCAGTGTCCTCACAGTTGTTTGACTGAAACCAGGCATAAGCGGAGGGAAACGAGGTACCGCGGTCCTTCTCCATATAGCCGCTACCATGAATCTGAAAGCAGCGATTGTTCAGTCGGATTGTTCCGCTGACGGTGTGACGCAGAGAAATGATGGAATGCACACATTCCATAGGCACGTAGGAAAACGGACCCATAATGGTCGGTGCATACGGGGAAGTATGCAGCGGTGTTAAGGAGCTGTGCAGCAGATCCGCCTGCAGCTGCGGCAGGCGCAGTGTTACGGAATTCATAGACAGCCGGTTTCCTCTGATGTTAAGCACAAACGGATGCTGCTGTATGGTTACAGCCTTCCATGGATATTCCACATAGCGGCTTTTCTTCGTATGCGTGTCAAGAAACTGAATAAATGCGCTTTTCTTAGCATTGCTGATCTGTAATCCGAAGATGATTGCAAAGCTGATTTCTTTGGTTTGAACACGTACATACCAGCCCTCAAACCAGGGCTTGTTTCCCTTTGGCAGATGCAGTGCGAATTCCTGTTCAAGTGATGATTTCATAAGCAGCCTCCCATGTTCATTCGTATATCGCATGGAATATTGTATGTAGGAAGGATGCTTCCTATACCCATGGATTCTTCTTTACGCAAGGAACTGTTTTTGAAAGATGCTTTTCAACTTTCTCCAATAAGAAAGAAATTGAGATTAGGGGGATGAACGCTTTCATATCTCAGGCTGAACACAGGCTGTAATCTTCATTTCTGAAGGAACAGTTAGACATTCTGCCGGCTTCTTGCTAATGTAAAAGCGGTAAAAGTAAGAAGCTGTAATTCATCCATATATCTAGTAGAATCCAGCTTGGATAAGGACAAAATAATATCGTATGGCAGTAATCTCATAGATTAAGAGTCCCCTTTGTAGTAGCCTTGATTGATTTATTCTCCGCTGAATCGTAATCAATCATAAAAAAATGTTAAAAATATACAAAAAAATGGTATTGACAACGCTTTCAGCGTGGTGCTATACTGTAGGTGCGGATAAAGAAATGACTGGATTGTAATTCTTAACTTGATTTTAGGAAGCAAGACCTATCAGTAAATCCAAATTTTTGGTATGATAACGTCTTGCTTTTTTGTGTCTTATAAACATAAGCGAAATGAGCGGGATGTGCAGAAACGGATACTGTTAAAGCACAGAGCTTCATACATAAAAAAGGTGAGGCTGTGAATTGAACAAGGAAAACAGGAGGGAAAGAAAATGGAAGTTTTATGTAGTCCGGTGAATGGCAAAGCTACTATGCTGGAGAATGTACATGATGAAATGTTCTCGGAAAAAATGCTGGGAGACGGTATCGCAGTGATACCGGATGAGAATGAATTGAGGAGTCCTGTGGAGGGAACGGTAACCATGATTTATGAAACACAGCATGCAATCGGTATTCAGACAGATTTGGGAACCGATATTCTGATACATATCGGTATCGACACCGTGCAGCTGCACGGGGTACCGTTTCAAACAAAAGCAAAGGTTGGAGATCGGGTTAAGCAGGGAGATTTGCTGACCATCGTAGACTGGGATATGATAAGAAATAAAAACATGGATGTTATTGTGCCGATTATTGTAACAAATAAAAGGGTTGATCAAATGAAAACAAATGGGGATATCAGAGTGGGGGAGCCTTTGTTTGAGATAGTGTAAGCGGGTACTCATATGCAGATCAAGAAAATTTATAACAATAACATCGCCATGGTCAAAAACGAGGCTGGGGATGAGGTCATTCTGGTGGGAAAGGGCATTGTATTCGGTTTGAAAAAAGGGGATGAAATTCAGGCGGAAAAAGCGGAAAAGAAGTTCGAGCTGAAGGGGGAGGCGAAGCATAAATTTGAAAAAATGATTCAGGATACACCAATCGACTATATTCTGGTATCTGAGGAAATCATTGCGTATTTCAAGGAACACAGCACGAAAGCACTGAATGACGGTATTTATGTAACACTCACCGATCATATAGCGAACACCATAGAGCGCATACGAATGGGAATAGATTTCGACATGACGATGCTGTTAAATGTGAAGTCTTTGTACAGAGAGGAATATAAGCTCGCTTTACATGCAATCGAAATGCTGCGCAATGCATTTCATCTTCATATCGATGACAACGAAGCAAATTTTATAACGCTGCATATCGTCAACGCCGAGCTTACCTCCAATATGATGGAAATATATACCATTACATCCATCCTGGAAAGCATCAATACAATTGTGTTGCAGAGCTTCCAAGTCGATGTACAGGATAATTATGATTTTGACCGGTTCCTCATCCATTGCCGCTTCTTTGTGCAGCGCATTGTCAATGCGGAAGCCGGTGTGCACCAATCAACGGCAAATCAGGCAATCTTTCAGATGATGAAGGAACAGAGTGTGCAGCAGTATGCCTGTGTAAATCAAATCGCAGAGATGCTGGAAAAAAAGTATGCATACTCTGTCAATGATGAGGAAAAATTATATCTTCTGATTCATTTGAATAAATTAACGAAGGACAGCGTTTAGAAAAAGAATCCTGAATAACATACAAAAAAAGCCTGCAGAGAGCTTTTGGAATACCGGTACAGCATTGCCGGCTTACTCTTGTTTCACTGGTTTCAAAAGAGATAGCTATATGTGATATGTACCCGTATGATATTCCGGAAAGCCTGGGGATGAACGGTACTTTCAGCGGCTTGTATGTAGCCTTCAGGTTCTGATATAAAATCAGTGAGAAAGGGATATAGAGAAGTAAGCCAAGCGATACCATCTCTATACTAGGTGAAAGACACACAGCATTGGATGGTGACGGTAGATCCGGCCAAACCTCTTAGAAAATTTATTTTCATTAAAGGAGGAAATTTTTATGGCAAAGTATACAGAAATGGCCAAAGGAGTCTTGACAAATGTTGGCGGAATTGAAAATATCACATTTGTTGAGCACTGTGCGACGAGATTGAGAATTCACTATAAGAGCAAAAACAAGGTAAATGTGGAGGCCCTGAAAACGGTGGACCGTGTTGTTGGACTTGTTGAGAAAGCCGGACAGGTACAGATTATTATCGGTCCGGAGGTCAATGATGCGTATAATGAATTTCTGGATGTTTCCGGCTTCAAGGTAACGGATGAACAACCGTCCGTGGGGAATGATTCGTCCGATGATGAGCAGGAAAAGAACTTCATGTATTATTTGAATGTCTTCGGAAACAAATGTGCGGCAATCTTTATGCCGATCATTCCGGCTATGATTACCGGAGGTTTGATCCTGGCTGTTAAAAACCTGCTGGTAAACTACTTCGGTATGAGTGCGGATGGCGGAACTGCGACACTGCTTCTGAATATCTTCACGGCTGGCTTCTCATTCTTCCCGATCTGGATCGGATACTCCTTCGCGAAATCATTGCGTATGGAACCGATTATGGGTGGTTTTTTAGGAGCTGTACTGTTTGTATGCAGTGATGCGAAGGGGCTTGATTTCCTAGGACTCAGTGTGCCAACCGTAACCTATGCAGGCAGTGTGTTCCCGATCATTCTGGGTGTGGCTGTTATGTATTTCGTTGATAAATTCCTGAAACGCGTCATTCCGGAAATGTTTGTGTATTTCTTAAAACCAATTCTAACCATGATCATCGTTGTTCCTATCACTCTGATTGTTTTAGGACCGATCGGTACCATGCTAAGCAACAGTGTCGGTGCCGCAATTCAGGCAGTCATGAGTGTTGCCGGCTGGATTGCAATGCCTATTCTGTCTGCCCTGTATCCGTATATGGTTATGCTTGGGCTGGATAAAGCATTTACGCCGATTATGGCACAGTCCATTGCGGAAATCGGCTATGATCCATTCAATATGGTTATGGGTCTTGTATCCAATCTATGTATTGGCGGCAGTGCACTTGCAGTTGCGTTCCATTTAAAAGATAAAGCGAAAAAGGGTATGATTTCATCCTTTGGTATTACAGCGCTGTGCGGTGTTACAGAGCCTGCCTTCTACGGCTCCCTGATCATGCGTCCGAAATGTCTGATCGGTACTGCAATCGGTGCGGTATGCTCCGGTCTGATTGCCGGAATCTTCGGTCTTCAAAACTATGTTGTCGGCGGATGTCCGGGTCTGTTATCCTTCTTCTATTTCCTGCCCGCAGATGGTTCTACGGGGAATATCATCCTATATTTTGCAGTAGCGGTTGTTGCGATTGTCGTATCCTTTGTGGCGACCAGCTACATTCTTAAAAAAACAGATACTGTGAAAGAATAGAGTAAGAAAAGACTTTGACGAAACTGTATTTGTTGAAGTCTTTCTTTCAAATGAAACAAATAAAGGAACGAAGAACACGGAGGTAAGAAAATGAAGGTACTCGTCGGAGAGTTTGTCACAGAATCAAATGCTAATATTCCCACTATATGTACGATAAAGCAGTATGATATCGGACTCGGTGAGGATTGTATTCAGAAAATGGGAATCCGTGAAGTTTTTGAAAGGAACGATGTTACGCTGATTCCCAGTATATATGCAAATGCCGGAGCTGCCGGTGTTGTAGAGAAAAGCGCATTTACGTATATCGAGCATATGTTTATCGATACGCTAAAAAAGAATTTGCATGAAATTGACGGTATTTTCCTGATGCTGCATGGTGCCAGTGAGGTGGAGGAGCTTGGGTCCGGAGATCATCATATTTTAAAGGAGCTGCGTAAACTTGCCGGTCCGTATTTACCGATTGCGATTGTATGTGATCCGCATGGAAATTTATGCAAGGAATATGCAGAATCGGCAACCATCCTGCGAAGCTATCGCGAGTCCCCGCATACGGATGCTGATGAAACAATGGAAAAGGTAGCGGAAATGCTATGTGAGCTGTTGAAAAAACGGCGTAATATTCATGCGGTATACCACAAGCTTCCTTTGATTCTGGGTGGAGAACAAAGCGTATCTGCGGATGAGCCGGTCTTATCAATCAACCGGTATATGGATGAACTGGAGAAGGACGATCGTATCTTAAGCTGTTCCTGGCATGTTGGCTATATCCGTCATGATTGTGATGTCGCAGGCTGCGGTATCATTGTTGTTCCATACAGTGAGCAGGATTTGCCTTATGCACAGGAGGCTGCGGATCGTCTGGCTGCCTATGTATGGGAAAAGCGTCATGAGTTTCATTATACAGGCTTAACAGCTTCGCCTTCCAAAGCGTTGCAGATGGCACTGGATTTTCAGGATAAGCCGGTGTTTATCACGGATTCCGGTGATAATGTAACATCGGGTGCAACCGGATGGAACACCGGTATACTGCGTCAGGTGCTGCAAACGGAAACGACAAAAAAATTTTTATTTGCGACCATATGCGATCCTGCCGCATACCAGACACTGTCCGCATGTAAAACAGGGGAGGAGCTTTCCTTTACTCTGGGTGTAGGCTTTGATGAGCTGAGCAGTGCGGTGGAGCTGGATGCTGTTGTGAAAAGCAGTGGAAACCTGACAGGCTTTATGATGCATGATCATACCTCTGTTTTCGGACACTGTGTCAATGTTCATATAAAGGGAACTTCGATCGATATCATGGTTGCGGATACCGGTTGGGCAGTTTGTGAGCTGCATCAGTTTGTCAGTGCAGGCATTGATGTCGATGCGTATGATGTTATCGTCGTAAAGCAGGGGTATATTTTTCCCGATTTCAAAGCAAAGGGGAAGCTTTGTGTCATGTCACTGACCGAAGGGGCAACTCTTCAGGATACTGCACGTCTGCCATTTAAACGTATCATGCGCCCTATGTTTCCAATCGATGATATCTGAAGCATACCAAACGTATATACGGATTATATGACAGGAGGAGGAAGCAGATGAAAATTTTAGCAGCTAAATTTGTATTGGAGGCAAATGCCCATGTACCGATGAAATGTGATATGGAGAATGTGGCGTTGTCTTATGGAAAGGAAGCACTGTCACACATGCAGCTTGGCAATGTGTTTGATGCAGAGGATATAGATCTCATTCCGGTAATCTGTGCGGATGCCGGATGCAGCGGAGTGATGAAAACATCCTGTTTTATGTATATTGAGCAGCGCATTCTACAGGCTGTGAAGGAACATGTAAAGGATTTGGACGGTATCTATCTTCACCTGCACGGCGCAAGCTTTGTAGAGGATATCGGTTCGGGGGAGCATCACTTGCTGCGCTGTATTCGCAGGATTACCGGCCCCTATCTGCCCATAGCGATATCCTGTGATCCGCATGGAAATCTGACAAAGGAATATGTGGAGAATGCCACCATTCTTCGCAGCTTTCGGGAGGCACCGCATACTGATATTCCGGAAACTGTACAATTTGTATGCCGTGCACTCGTTCAGGAAATCCGCAATCGGATGAATATGCGTCCTGTATACCGAAAGCTTCCATTGATACTGGGAGGAGAACAGAGTGTTTCTGCGGATGAACCGGTACGTTCCATCAATCAGTTTATGAATGAACTGGAAAAGGATGAGCGGATACTGAGCTGTTCGTGGCATGTCGGATATCTGCGTCATGATGCCCCGGAAGCAGGCTGTGGGATTGTCGTAGTGCCAAGCGCACAGGACTTTCAGCAATATGCTGAAGAAACAGCAGATCAGCTGATGAACTATGTCTGGGGTAAGCGCCATGAATTTCATTACACGGGTCTTACCAGAGAACCGCAGGAAGCATTGCAGGCAGCTCTTGATTTTTCAGGAAAGCCGGTGTTTCTCACGGATTCCGGGGATAATGTGACCTCCGGAGCGATGGGGGCTAACACATTTATATTACGGCAGGTGTTAGCTTGTGAACATCTGACAAAACGCTTTTTGTTTGCCGCGATCAATGATCCCGCAGCCTATCAGCTGCTGGAAACACATGATGTGCAGGAGCAGGTTCATTTACGCCTCGGTATGGATATGGATGAGTGTACAGCTGCGGTGGAGCTGGATGTAACAATACTTGCAAAGGGCCGGCAGGAAGGAACGCATATGTATGGGGAAGAAGGAGATTACGGAGGTCTGGTTAGCGTATCGGTAAAGGGTAAGCCGATAACGATCGTTGTTACGGATAATAATCATTCCTTTGTGGAAAAGCACCAGATGGACGCATGCGGTATCGACTGGGATGATTATGATGTCATCGTTGTTAAGCAGGGATACATCCATCCGGAATTGAAGGAAAAAGGAAAGCTGTGCATCATGTCCTTAACGGATGGGGCAACCTTGCAGGATACAAAGCGGATACCGTTCAAGCTGATTATGCGTCCGATGTATCCGCTGGATGATATGTAGCATATGCTCAACAGAAATGATAAACTGGAAATACGGTATGAGAAAGGAAGGAATGTATGATTAAGTTAAAAGAAATAGAGGCACCGAAACCGGAGGAGGGGCTTATCCCTGTCATGCTGAGCGATGAAACAATGCAGAATCGGAAAGCACGTCTGCTTGAAAACATGCAGAAGGACGGCTTTGATGCAGTAGTCGTATATGCAGATCTGGAGCATGGCAGTAATTTTGAATATCTGTGCGGTTTTCTACCGCGCTTTGAGGAAGCATTGCTTATTCTTCATGCAAATGGTAAGGCATTTATGGTACTGGGAAATGAAAATTTAAACAAGGCGGGAAAAGCCAGAATTGAAGCAGTACCTATTCATATGCCGCATTTCTCCCTGCCGAATCAGCCGATGCAGACAGAGAAAAGTGTTGCGCAAATACTGGCATCCTGCGAGTTGGAAGATGCAGAAAAAATCGGATTGATCGGATGGAAGAATTTTACCAGCCATGTGGAGGATAATCATCTGCTGTTTGATTTGCCGTATTTTCTTGTTGAGGCACTCAAGACGGTTTGCGGAAAAGCACAGTTTGCCAATGCAGCGTATCTCCTCATTGGAGAAAACGGTGTTCGGACAACCAACAATGCGAATGAGTTTGCACACTATGAATACGGGGCAGCATTGGCAGGAAACTGCATACTGAAGACCATGGATCGCCTAAAGGTCGGTAAAACGGAAATGGAAATGGCAGAAACACTTGCAGCTGACGGACAGCGTCACAGTGTTGTGACCATCATGGCTACAGGAGCCCGTTTTGAAAAAGCCAATCTGTATCCGGGTAATAAACAAATTCAGTGCGGTGATAAAATTTCCATCACCACAGGATTTAAGGGAGGATTGCAGAGTCGTGCAGGCTATGCAGTGGAATGTGCTGAGCAGCTGCCTGAGAAGGAACAGGATTATCTAAAGGCAGTCGCGATTCCTTATTTTCAGGCAGTAAAAACCTGGCTGGAAACCATTAAAATCGGGATAAACGGAAACGATTTGTATGAGGCGGTTGAGGCGGTATTGCCGAAGGAGGACTATGGCTGGACACTGAATCCGGGGCACCTGTGCGCTGATGAGGAATGGATGTCCTCACCGATCTATCCGCAGTCTGAGGAAACATTACAAAGCGGCATGCTGTTTCAGATTGATATCATTCCAAGTGTAAACGGTTATGGGGGAGTCAGCTGTGAAAGTGGAATTTTACTAGCAGATGAGCAGTTGCGAAAGGCAATCGCAAAGGAATATCCGGCTGTGTGGGAACGCATCGTGAAGCGCAGAGCATATATGCAGGAAGTGCTGGGAATCCGTATTCAGGAGGATGTGTTACCAACAAGCATGGCAACGGCATATCTCAGACCGTATCTGTTGAAGAAAGAGATGGCGCTTGCCAGTGTATGAAGAACATCTTCTTACATCGAAAGCAAGATCATGAAACCGGAAAAGCTGCGGCTGGTGGTAAGTGATATTGATAATACCCTTGTTGTAAAACATCATGCGTTGACAAAAAAAGCAAAAGAAGTTATCAGAAAACTACGTAAACGACACATCGTATTTGGTTTGGCATCCGGACGCTCTCTTGCAGAAGTGCGAAGATTGCTGCACCGCTGGGGATTGGAAGATGTTGATATGCTGATATGTATGAATGGATCAACGCTTTGGGACAATCTTACGAAAGAGGAAGAAACATACTATGAACTGAAAAAGGAATGGATTCGGGAAATCATAGAAAAAATGTCAGTTTTCTCTTGTAATCCCGTTATCTATCGAAATGATTGCATATATTGCAAAGAGATGGATGAGGTTGTGAAACAATCGGCTACATCTGCAGAAATGGAAGCAATGGAAGTTATGGATATGAAGGTGTTTTATCAGGAAGAAAATGCCAAAATCATGTTCCGGGTAAACGAGGAAGATATGCTGCAAATTGAAGCATATCTTACTGCTCATCCTTCTAAGGATTATCACTTTTTTAAAACACAGTCCACCCTTATGGAATTTTCTCATCGCAGGGTTTCCAAAGCATACGCTTTGAAAAAATTCTGTGAAAAACATCAGATATCTACAGCTGAAGTTATGGCGTTTGGAGATACGACAAATGATCATACAATGCTGGAACCAAGTGGTGTAGGTGTGTGTTTGAAAAACGGCAGCGATGATACAAAGGCGATAGCAGATATCATCACAGACTATCCATGTGATGAGGACGGTTGGGCACGTTTTATGGAAATGTATGCGGAATGAAAAAGAGAGCAGAAAAACAACCCTATCTGTATTTGCGTCTTATTGAAATGCTGCTGGGTATTCTGATAACAGCAATCGGGTTATCCTGCATGATGAAATCACAGTTGGGACAGACTGCAATAACAGCTTTTACACAGAATCTAACTGCCATTACCGGTATCAAGAGTGGAACAGTACTGATTATATTCTTCATATCCTGCACAGGAGCACAGATCGTTATCCTGAAAAAGCAGTTTGCAAACATACAGTACCTTCAAATACCTCTGGCACTGCTGCAGGGAAAAATTGTGAATCTGATCTGTTATGATGTGCCCGGACTCTGTGACTGGTATCCGCAAACCTATATCGGAAAATGGCTGTGTATCTTTTCAGGTATACTCTTCTGTTCCTATGGTGTGGCTGTATTATTTCATGCTGATCTTGTTAAAAATCCATTTGAGGAACTGGCTATGGTCATATCCAAACGGCTGCGGATGGAATTTTGTATATTTCGAACCAGAATAGACATTGTTTTCATGCTGCTGAGTCTGTTTATGATTCTATGCTCCCATCTGGATTTCACGACAGTTAGAGAAGGAACATGGGTATGTATGCTCCTGTTGGGGAAATCAATGAAATATACGTTTCCTTTCACAGCGAAAACATGGTATATCATCAAAAAGTAAATAGGAAATACCAATATCAAGAAAACGTGACATAAACAAGTAAAATGATGCATCTTAGATGCAGAAATGGAGGCTACTATGCAAAATATAGAAAAACAAAAATTTTTATGGGGCAGTGCCACAGCAGCGTATCAATGTGAGGGAGCATGGGATGCGGATGGAAAAGGCTTAGGGGAATGGGATGTATTTTCCCATGGTAACCCGTTGAATATCAATGGTGCTACAGGGGATGTATCCTGTGATTTTTACCATCACTATAAGGAAGATATTGATATGCTGAAGGCAGGAGGACAGAATACATACCGGTTTTCCATCTCCTGGGCAAGAATCCTTCCGAATGGAAGAGGTGCTGTAAATCAGGGGGGGATAGATTTCTATAACAGGGTTATTGACTACTGTCTGAAACAGGGTGTGGAGCCGAATGTGACCTTGTTTCATTATGATTTACCGGAAGCAATTGCAAAGGAAGGCGGCTGGGAAAATCGTGCCATCGTAGATGCGTTTGCAGAATATGCAAGGGTCTGCTTTACCGCCTTTGGTGACCGTGTAAAGCTGTGGGTCACGATCAATGAACCGAAATACTATGCATATTGCAGTCATATGGTAGGGAATTATCCTCCCAATCACCGTCATGATTTTAACCGCTATTTTACGACGGTCTATCATGAAGCAGTCGCCAGTGCGAAAGCAGTGGCAATCTACCATTCGCTGAAGCTGAACGGGTCAATCGGTATTGTGCATGATTCCAGTAATGTGGAGGTAGCACCGGATACGAAGGAAAAAGAACGTGTTCATATGATTGCGGATCTGTTTTATAACCGTATCATATTAGACACCGCATGCAAGGGAGAATTTCCGGGCGCACTGATTCCTTTGTTGCGGAAGTATGGAATCGATACCAGCTATATTAAGTTTGAGGATATGCTGGTATTCCTACAGGGGAAAGTGGATTTCCTTGGGTTGAACGTATACAATCGCTTTTATATTACGGACTACTCAGCAGGGGAAACGGAGGTCTTCCATAACAATAAGGGGGCAGGCTCCAATGCAAAAGAGGGAATCCGTATCAGGGACTGGTATGAAACAGCGATCGATCCAAATACAAAACGGAATCTATGGGGAAGGGAAATCTATCCGAAGTGCATGTATAACACATTGATGGAAATTAAAGAACGCTATGGGGATATTCCTGTGTATATCACAGAGAATGGTCATGGCTGTTATGAAAAACCAAACGATGAAGGCTATGTGGAGGATGATGAGCGTATCGAAATGATGCAGGGATATATTGACTATATGTTGAAAGCGATGGAAGACGGCTGCAATGTAAGGGGGTACTATGCCTGGTCTACGATGGATTTATACAGCTGGGTTAACGGTTATGAAAAGCGTTACGGGCTTGTACGGGTGGATTTTGATGATCACAACAGGCGATATCCGAAAAAAAGCTATTACTGGTTCAAAAAGCTGATTGAAGATTATCGGAAAGCTGAAGAGGAATGATCAGCCTGTAAGAAAAAAAGAAGATGTATGGATCTAGTTGCGTTGTATGCAGGCTGTGAGGAAGAACAGACAGGTGATTCATAGGTGTGATCTTCTGTAAGATAATATATAATAGAAAACAATCCACAAATACTTAAATTCGTATGTTTATTTCAGAATGAACATACCGAAAAAAGCAGAGATATGATGATAAAATAAAAAAGCATTAGCATTTCTAGTTCTTTCTTACGTTAGGGTATTTGAAAAAGGAAGAATTCAAATTCTATTGAAATTACAATAGTATTGAATTCTCCTTTTTTGAATTTAACCACAATCGAGTAAGAACCGCATTTCTCGCAGCCTTTCGCTTTTTTTATATTTTATTCAATATCTCCGTTTAATCGGCAGATATCTGATACAATTGCGCGTATTTGTTCTTGAGATATTCGATGTAATACTTCGGATCAAAGGACTCCCCGCATACATCCATCATCAGCTCATCCGCATCCTTGAAGGCACCGTACTGATGAATATTCTCCTTCAGCCAGCCGCTGATTTTTTCAAAGGCACCGCTGCGCAGTGCTTCCTCAACATCCATATCCTGTTCCATCTGATGATAGAACTGAGCCGCAAATGCGCTTCCCAGCGCATAAGTAGGGAAATAGCCCAGCAGAGCACCGCCCCAGTGCATATCCTGTAAAATACCGTCCCGGTCATGCTCTGGACGGATTCCCAGATATTCCTCATATTTATCGTTCCACATCGTATCCAGATTGTCATAATCTGCAGTGCCGTTGAAGATTTCCTTCTCCAGCTCATAGCGGATCAGAATATGGATCGGGTAGGTCAGCTCATCTGCTTCCGTACGAATAAAGGAAGGTCGTGATACATTGATCATCCGCATGAAATCATCCAGAGAAACATCCTGTAGCTGCTTTGGAAAATGCTGTTGGAGCTTTGGATAATTCACTTCCCAGAATGCACGGTTTCTTCCGATGTGATTTTCCATAAAACGTGACTGTGATTCATGCATGGCTGTACCAATTCCGCTGAACAGGGAGGTTCCCTCATATGCTTCCTTTACCTGCAGGCCGTATTGTGCATGCCCGTATTCGTGAATGGTTGAGAAAATCGCAGACATCACATTGTGTTCATGATAATGCGTGGTAATGCGTGCCTCATGCGCTGAGAAGAAGTCCGTGAACGGATGCTCCGTTGTTGTCATATAGCATTCCCTGTCATTAACCTTCATATAGTCCATGAGCTCCTGCATAAAGGCCTCCTGTTCCTTGATATCAAAGGCTGTAAACAGCAGGGAATCGTCAATCGGTGTTCCCTCCTTCAGGAGCTTTTGCAGAAACGGAAGCAGTTCCTTTCGAATGGCATCGAAGAAGCGGTCATAATATGCAATATCGGTGTTGATCTGATAGCTGTCCAGCATAAAATCATAATCGCTTTTCTTATCTGTGACATAGGACAGAATCTCCTTCTGCTTTTCTATGACGCTGATCAGATGCGGCTTAAACAGCTGATAATCATCCTGTTCCTTTGCCTCATGCCATGCGGCCTCACTGTCTGCGATGGTTCTGCGATACTCCACGTACACCTCTCTTGGCAGTACACGCAGCTCATTCAGCTCGCGCAACAGCAGCTGCAGCTCTTTCTTACGCTCTGCACTTACATTCTCCTGCCTTGCCAGCTCTTCGATCCTTTGGATACTTTTCTTGTCCGCCATTTGATCGAAGGCTTCTCCCGACAGGATCGCCGTCATGCGGTTGCGGTAGGGAATGCCGTTCTTCGGAGCAATCGTGGCCTGGTCATAATACATTGTGCTCAGTGCCATCTGATAGGCGTTCTTTTTTTCTTTATACTCATGAAAAAATGCTTCTAAATCCATGTTATCACCTCTGTAATGTATTGTATCACAGCTGAAGAAGAAACGTAACTGTTCCCGATAAAAAGATGGAAGGGACAAATGTGCAGCTGGATACCATCCGATGGCATCGGGTGTGTCTGCTTCCCTTCTTACCGGCCTTGCAGAATCCTCATCTGTCAGCCTGCGTTTAGAAAAAACCTTGTCTTCAAACGCGGATGCCTGTTGACGAAAATATATGGAAATGGTATGATGAGCGTGGAAATAAGGGAGCTTGTAGACAGGCTGAGAGGAAGTTGTGAACTTCGACCGATTACCTGATTTGGATAATGCCAACGTAGGGACTGCAGATATAACGTGGGTTATGCATACATGGCATAGCCCTTTTTTCATTATAAAAGGAGGCGCAGCATATGAAGGGGTACATATTTGATCTGGATGGCACGCTGGTGGACTCCATGTGGGTTTGGGAGGATCTGGCAGCGGTCTATCTTCAGACAAAGGGTATCAAAGCAGAGGAAAATCTCAGTAAAGAGCTGCAGCTGATGACGATGACAGATGCTATCCGGTATCTGAAGGAGAAGTATGTGATACAGGATTCCCTGGCACAGGTGCGTACAGAGGTTTATGCAATCGTACGACGACGCTACAGGCAGGAGGTTGCTGCCAAAAAGGGGGCCAGGGCCTGTCTGGAAAGACTGCATACCCAGGGGATGCGTATAGGCGTTTTGACGGCATGTGAACGGGTTTGCGCGGAAGAGGTCCTGAAACGAAACGGTCTGCTGGAATATATGGACTTTGTCGCAAGCTGTGAGGAGCTCCCCTATGATAAGCAGGACGGACGTCTGTTTGAGCTTATGCCTGCCATGCTGCATACGGATAAGGCAGAAACGATGTTTGTAGAGGATGCACTGCATGCCGTTCAGACATTGAAGACGCATGGCTTTCACGTGACAGCGGTATATGATGCAGCCAGTAAAGCGCACTGGAAAGAAATCTGCATGCAGGCCGATGCAGCCTTCCTGTCGCTGGATGATTTGAAAGGAGAATGAACATGAAAACTGTTGTAACAATTGCCGGCACTGACCCTACAGGGGGAGCCGGTGCACAGGCTGATTTAAAAACCTTTATGGCACATGAGGTATACGGTATGAGTATCCTGACAGCCCTGGTTGCACAGAATACAACCGGTGTGACTTCGATCATGAATGTAACACCGAAGTTTTTAAAGGAACAATTTGACTGTGTCTTTACGGATATCCGTCCGGATGCGGTAAAAATCGGCATGGTTTCCCAACCGGAGCTGATTGCCGTCATTGTGGAAAAGCTGAAGCAGTATGCAGTGGAGCGCATTGTCGTTGATCCGGTTATGGTCAGCACCAGCGGCTCCCGTCTGCTGGAGGATACAGCGCTGGAGCTGTTGCAAACAAAGCTGCTTCCTCTTGCCGATATCATAACACCGAATCTTCCGGAGGCTGAGGCTTTAAGCGGTATACGGATATGCAATCATCAGCATATGAGGAAGGCTGCTGCCATGATTGCGCAGGACTATGACGGATACATTCTGATAAAGGGCGGGCATTCCATGAACCGTGCCGATGATTTGCTGGTACATAAGGATGAGGCTCACTGGCTCTCCAGTGAAAAAATCGATAATCCAAACACCCATGGAACCGGCTGTACGCTGTCCAGCGCCATTGCCGGCAATCTGGCACTGGGATATGATATGATCAGTGCAGTGGAAAGAGCCAAGGCTTTTATCAGCGGTGCATTACGCGATGGTCTTGATCTGGGACAGGGCAGTGGACCATTGAATCACTGTTGGAATATCAAACAGAAGCAGCCGTTATAGAAGGTGCCCTTGAAAAGATGGACATAAAAGCATTTGTTATTTCAATATGTGTGATGCTGGTGTGATATATTTTTTTGATGAAGTTTCCATACAGTCTAAAAAACCATTCATTTAGGAAAATGATGCAATTTTTTTCATGCAGATGTGGTATGATATAGGAAGAAAGAGCTTCTCAAAAATACAGGGATTTTGATGCTGCATTCTGCCATTTTAAAGAAGCCTGAAATCAGAAACGGGGTTGTTGTATGAAAAGCGGTAAGGAGATTCTGGCTGAGTTTCAGCTGGATCCATGGATGTTGTATGATACCATAGTCAATAGTACGGATGATTATATTTACCTTGTGAACATGCAGGAGGATCGTGCTTTAATTTCTGAAAATATGCTGCAGGATTTTGACCTTCCCGATCTCATTGTCCCTGGACTGATTCCGTTGTGGGGGGATCTGGTTCATGAACGTGACAGACAGCGATTTGATGATTCCATTACGGCTATGCTGAACGGAGAAACCGATGAGCATAATGTGGAATATCAGGTGCGCAATCGTAAGCATGAATATATCTGGGTTATCTGCAGAGGACTTTTAAAACGCAATGACCGTGGAGAGCCGATTTTTTTCGCCGGAATCGTATCCAATCTGGAGAATAAGGGAAAAATAGATTCCATCACCGGACTGTTTACCCAGACAGCCTGTGAAAATTCTGTAACACAGCTGCTGGAGCATAAGAGAAACGGTGGGATCCTCCTGCTTGGTCTTGATGATTTTTCCCATATCAATGAATTGAACGATCATATTTTCGGGGATGCTGTCCTGCGTCAGTTTTCCCAGACGATGCAGCGTCTTCTTCCCGCGTCGGCACGCATGTATCGATTCGACGGAGATGAATTTGCCATCGTATATGAACAGGCAACGCGCAAGCAGGTGCGGGAGTTATATAAAATCATCCACGCATACTGCAACAGACGGCACTTTATTGATGATATCGGCTATTTCTGTACGGTGTCAGGTGGAATTGCGATGTTCTGGGAGGATGGCGACAATTTCCTGGATTTAATCAAGTATGCGGATAATGCTCTGGAAGCCAGTAAATACCGCGGAAAGAATCAGTGTACACAGTTTTCACATGAGCTAGTACAGATCAAACGCCGCCGCTTATCCATTGCGAATCAGCTGCAGAGCAGTGTTTTGCGGGGTATGCAGGATTTCTACCTCGTATATCAGCCCCTGATCAATGCTTCCAGTATGAAGGTGGAGGGGGCAGAGGCTTTGCTGCGCTGGTCCAGCAGTGAATATGGAAATGTTCGCCCGGATGAGTTTATTCCCATTCTGGAATCTGCCGGTCTGATTCATCAGGCAGGGAAATGGGTGTTTCAGGAGGCCGTTCATACGTGTAAGGAGTGGGTGAAGGAAAATCCGGGTTTTGTGATGAACGTGAACTTCTCCTATATACAGATGCTGAATGAGGATCTTCTGCCCTTTATCCGCAGGACCCTGAAGCAGGCGGATTTATCTGCAAAGCATATCGTCATTGAGCTGACGGAGAGCTGCTTTGTGACCGAGATGGATGCGCTGAAGCGCTCCTTCCAGCAGCTGCGGGAAATGGGGATTCGCATCGCGATCGATGATTTTGGTACCGGCTATTCCTCCCTGGGCATGCTGTCGCAGATGCCGGCGGATATCGTTAAAATTGATCGGCTGTTTATATCATCGATTCATGAAAATTCTTTTCATCAAAGCTTTATCAATGCTGTAATTCAGCTGTGCCACAGTGTCGGCATACGGGTTTGTGTTGAGGGTGTTGAGGAGCAGGAGGAATTGAAGGTTGTACGGGATATTCAGGCAGATAATATACAGGGCTTTTATTTTTCAAGACCTGTGGAAAAGCGTACCTTCCATGATCGATTCCTTGACTTGCAAATGGTATTGTAAGGAAACGTAAATCATCTGGTGTCCATTAGTATGCTGCGTGGCGGCAGTATCTGATGGACCTTTTTGTACAAAGCAGGCAGTTGAAGGATAGAAGCGAAAGGCGTCTATCGCTTACAGGAGGTTTGACATTGGAAGAACAGGTAATGTGAAGGCTGTTTTGATCAATACTGCATAGAGAATCATTTTCCGCTGAAGCATGAGATTTGAAAATGTAAAGTATAAAAAAAAGAACCCTTTCATTTGATAGTCCAAACTTGGGGTTCATTTACGAATCCTCTTTTTAGTATATTTCTGAGCCTTAAAGGAACAATATCATGATCGTAATGAGCACTTGCTTCCTACAGATTCTAACCGAGTATTCCCAAATACGTTAGGCCGATGGATACAATCATAATTCCGAAAATCAGCAATACAGCTTCCTTTCCATTTGTTTTTTTAAGTCTCCAGTAACAGAAAACAGTAACCAGAACCGGAAGAAAACAAGGCATGATTTTATCTATCAGCTCCTGCACAACAATTTTTCCTTCGCCGCTTGCAAATACCAGTGGCACATTTACTTTTACAGTCGTGGATACAAGGCATCCGGCAACGCATAAGCCTAATACGGTAGCTGCACCAGATATTCTTTTAATTACTTCATCACCTGAACCGGAATTGATAATTTCCATACCTTTTGTATACCCGATACGGAAACCGAACCATTTCATTCCTTGATTTAATATATTAAAGACAACAAATGTAAATATAGCTCCGAAAATGTTGCCGGTCACTGCCATTGTCGCTCCAATACTTGCACAAATAGGCCACAGTGTAAACCAGAACAATCCATCACCTAAACCGGCAATAGGGCCCATCAATCCAGTCTTTATAGATGTTATGGAATCCTTTTCATCCTCCGGCGTGTTTACCTCGAGCGCAGCTATTAAACCGAAAAGCAGGGGAGCTAGCGTGGCATGTGTATTGAAAAATTCAAGATGTCTCTTGATAGCACGCTCCTTTGCTTCTACAGGAGCATCCTTGTAAATACGTTTTAGAACAGGTGTCAGCGTGAACAGGCATCCATCCGCCTGCTGTCGTTCATAATTCCATCCCCATTGATATGTTAAATGATTGATAAACATTTCCCTGTAAATCTTATTCGTCATTTCAAATTTTGTATCCGTCATAAATCAATACCTCCTTCTAGTTCCATCGTATTGCTTGTTTCCAACTTCTTTCTTTGTACATAGTTGTAATCATGAATACCGGCAAAAACGATTCCGATGAGAGATACGCCAAGAACAGGCAGGCCGAGATATGCTGCAAAAACAAATCCTCCCACAAGGTACATCCACATATCTTTTTTCAGCATCATTGTCAGCAGCATACTGATACCGACAGCCGGGATGATTCCACTTGCTACATTTAATCCGGTAATGATAAATTTCGGAAGCCATGCAATGAAATCAGATAACACCGTATTTCCGATATATACCGCGATGTAGCAAGGAATGGCACGCGCAAAAAACAGCAGGATACCACTATATAGATGCCAGCGGTTGGCTTTATCAAAATCTCCGGCAACGGCCGCTGCCTCCGCACGATGAATATGTACAGATAAGTATGTCTGCAGTAAAACGATAAGCTGCAAGATCAGAGTAGCTGCGGGAACTGCAAATGCAACACCGGCAGCAACCCCTCCTCCGCTGGTTATACCAACGGTGACACCGATGATTGCTCCACCTGTGATATCCGGAGGTGTATACGCGCCAACAGAATTAACCCCCAGCCACATGAGTTCCAGTGTTCCACCTATGATTAACCCTTGTGTAAGATCCCCCAAAATGAGTCCTGTGATTGTTCCAGCAAGCAGTGGTTTACGTATCTGCAACTGCATACCTCCATCATCAAGTGAACATAAACCGGCCCAGAAGGCCACAAGCAATGCTTTAACTAACATACATTTTCTCCTTTCGTTATTTTGTATTTGTTAAAATTTCTTTCATATCATGAAGCTCGTCCCGAGGCACCATCTGAACTTGAACATCAATTCCCATATGCAGCAGCTGTTCAAATGCTTCTCTTTCCCGTTCAGTTACAGATACTGCCTTCGCTATTTTCACACGGCCGTTTTCATACCGCATACCACCGACATTCAATACTTTAAAATCAACGCCTCCTTTCGCCAGTCGATAAGCATCAATAGAATTTGTCAGTATAATCATTGTTCTGCGCTGAATTGATGTTTTCTTATAAATGTCAAGGAAAGCATCCACACCAAATACTTTCACCTTTACATTAACCGGAGCGGTCATAGAAATAACAGATTGCTGCATCTTATCCGTCAGAATCTGATCGTTTATAATTAATACCTGTTCGATAGAATAATTGTTGATCCAGGTTGTTGCAATCTGTCCGTGGATCAGTCTGTCGTCAATTCTTATCAATTCAATTCCCATGATACCATTCACCTTCCTTTGTCATAATGCGCAGGGATGAAGCAAGTGTATCTTCAATCCCGTTCAGCAGTTCCTGCACCTTCAGGTCTGATGTGTTGCGACGATTTACCAATTCTACCAATATAGCCAGATTATAACCAGTGACTACAGTTATATCCTCCCTTGACATCATCAGACGCACTGCAGCATGATTCGGTGACCCGCAGAGCAAATCCGTAAAAATCAGTACCTCACTGCATTCCTTTTTCAAAAGCTCATAAGCTTCTCTCATTTGCACCTGCACATCCTCATTGTTCATGGATGGTGTTACAGAGACACAAAGAAGATCCGGACAATCTCCAATAATCATTTCCAGACTGTTCTTTGCGCCATGACAATATTCTCCATGACTTGCAAGAAGAATACCGATGTTGCATTCCATCATCATAATTCCACATCCTTTCAGTAATCAATCAGCAATTTCCATGCCAATAAAAGAAAAAGGCTTTATAATCAGCCTTTTCGCATTTTTTGATACACATGAATACATCTCTATATTATGAAAATACAATATGCTCAGCCAGTGTATCATCCTCCATTAAAATCTGTATGATGTAATAGCATTCTTCCTGATTGATGGTAATACTGCAGGCCGAAGCAATTCCCTGTAAATTTTTACTGACAGCAGTGTGCAGCCTCTTCTGAGTTTTCAAATATTCACTGGTGCCGGCATTTTGTTCAAAGCTATATTCATGAAATAACAGGCGCTCAACCATACAGGCCGTGTGTACGATCAGTCGTGTCAGAGTTCTGTTTGTCAGTGTGCAGTCCAGCTCATTCTCCAATCCTTTGACAAAGTCCATGATGAGAGGGGAAAGCTTTTTTGAGTTTAAATACATCAGATATTTATCTATAGATTCAAAGGCAACATCAACAAATACGTTGCGTTCAAAACATTTTATCACGTCCTGATTGTTTACGAATTCAATATTTCCGATACTGTTGAACAGACGTTTTACACCATCGCCCAGCAAAATATCTTCTATGGAAATAAACGGATATTCATGTACACCGGGATCAACATTACCAATTATGCATAAAACCTCTTTGTGCTTTGAGGTTTCTTCAATAATACTTCGTATTTTGATTAAAGAATCATTGCTTAATGCCAGAATTTCAATGTTGAAGATACCAGCCTGTTCCATCATGTCCTTCAGGTATTTTTCCAGATAGTGCGCTGTGCCATCACCTGAATAGCAGATGGTATATATGATTTTTTCATTGTATTGACCGATATGACTGCGGATATGATGCTCCAGCGTTTGATCCACCTTCTGATTCATTCGCATAACATCATGTAGGATATTACTTAGCGGATACTGCATGAACATTGCCTTTCTGGCGGCATCTAATACAAGCAGTGTATGAACCGTCGGGATTACGACGATGTTATAGTTACAGCGCTGAAGCAGTGTTTCTTCCAAAGACATGAGAGAACCCATATCTACGAAAAGTACAATATCATTTTGAAGCGGTTCTTTACAGATTTTTTCAATTAATTCTTCGATGATCTGGTTTACGTTTTTCGTAAACGGCATATCCTGTGCAATTACATAATCAATAGAAAGCAGTTCATTCACAACATCTGCAATATTTGTCGCAAGTGAATTTCCATGTGCAACAACAAACATACTGATGCTGCATATTTCGGATGAATTGCTTTTGAATGTTTTCAAAATACAGGCGAGGGTATGAACCCCTTCGCTTGTTATGCGTAGATTGAACCGCTGTTCAATGGAGCGGATAAGTGAGCGGGCTTTCTCAATATATGCAATTTCACATTCCAAAGTGTATTCATCATGAAGATATGCATTTGTTTGATAATCACGAATGTTTTTTAAATAAAATGCCAGAGCTGCACTTTGCCTTCGCTCAATTAAAATTTGCATATTCTGTAGAATCCATTCATGGATGAAAGTCATGATTTCACGTATTTCATTGTCTATGATAAAAGAAGGAGGCGAATCCTGTTCCAGTGATGCGGCAATCTTATCAACGTATTCTTCAAATGAAGTCTGAATATCAGATTGCGTTGTGTCAAATACAGGAAATTCAAACATTGATGCCGGCATCACAGCAGGTTCTGCACGGAATGGTGTTACCGTGTAAGTATCTCGAATCAGCATTTTCTCTATTTCTTTGCGCTGCTCAATATCCTGATCTATAGGACCATCGCTTATCTGATGTGAAAGTGTGTATTTACGGATATGCAATTCACTTTCTTTATTATTGCGCATTTCAAGATAGCTGCGCGCAATGGAAAGCTTTATATCGTTTTTCAGCTGCCCGATGTTTCCTTTAGGATGATACAGTATCAAAGCTGTCATTGTATCTTTATCTATGATAATATCTGAACAGATGACAGCTGCCTCCAGTGCGTAAAGATATAAGACCATCTGTTCACGCTCCTGCAGTGATTTTTCTTTCAGACTGGGAATTTTAATGACCATCGGAATCCTTCTTAAAAATGTTGTAAGAAGATGGTTATCGGGATTTTCTGTAGTTGCCATCACAAGGGCAACATTCGCTGAATGCTCGCAATTTGCTTCTCCGAGCATACGGTATTTCTTTTTATCTATGAAATAAAACAGCATTTCCTGCCCTTCCGGAGGAAGTCGATGGACTTCGTCCAGAAACAGCATACCTCCATCTGAGCGTTTCAACAGACCTTCTCTTGTACTGTCTGCACCTGTATAGGCGCCTTTTATGCTACCGAAAAGATGAGAGAGCAGCAACTCTGCATTATTTGCATAATCGGCACAGTTGAAAACAACGAACTGCCCATCTTTATTGAAAATTCCATGTTTTTTACCATACATAAAGATTTTCTCTGCGAACAAACTTTTACCGACACCGCTTTCTCCCAACAACAAGGTATGAAGTGCTCCACCCGGATACAATATGCCGGCCTTTGCGGAAAGAATGGCGTTTCGCAGGCTTCCGTCAAAGCCAATCAGCTGTGTAAACGGGTCGTCCTGATCATTGCTTCCCTGCATATCTTCAAGTAATTCCTGCAGATAGTTACAAGTGGTCTGTGGCTGTAGATGTTTTCCCGTTATCTTTGAAAAATGCTGTTGTGAATAAAATCGATAGATTTTATCTCCGCATATCTTAATGACCTTGCCTTCCTGAAAAAGCTTATTAACATCTGCATTTACATTGTTTCGCAAGAGCTGCAGGGCTTCCGCAATTTCATATACACTGATTCCATTGGCATTCTGTCGGATATCATTTAACCGATCCTTTTGGCAATGCTCATCAATAACCCTCATGATTTTATCTATTCGCATCTTTAGACCTCCTGTATGTATTACCTTCTCTTATTTTACAAGATTTGAAACTGTACGAAAAGCCAGCCTTGCATAATCTAAGCAGGAAATTTCTGGAAGATGTGTGCACATTGCAGAGGTTTCCAGTGATATTACGCCGTCAAATCGTATATCATGAAGTGACTGTGAAAATGCATTCCAGTCAATGGTGCCGTATCCACACAACAGGTGCTGATCCAATGCAGCGTAATTATCATGTACATGCAATACTTTCAAATGCTGATTGAGAACCTTCACCATGTGTGCTGCTGAAATTCCATTGATATTCGCATGTCCGGTATCCAGACAGGCTACAAACACATCACTGTTCAATTCTTCCAGATAGGATACGATTTCCTCTGCTGTTCGGAATACCGTATCGACTGGCATGTGAGTTTGTGGATGATAGGAAAACATATTTTCCAGAGCAATTTGTACATGATGCTTTCTGGCCAGTGCTTCATATTCTCTGAACATCTGAAGATTATAGCTTCTGGCCTTTTCTTTCGCACCGATTTGATCATAAAAACGCATTTTTCTGGGATGCATTACCATATAGTGGCATCCCAGAATTTCAGCTATTTCAAAACCGCGCTTCGTCATTTTTTTAAGAAACTTTTCCTCCTGCTGATCTTCTTTTGTTAACGGCATATCAATACGCCGATGATATAATGGCGCATGCATTTGATGTATCGCTATCCCTGCTTCAACTGCAGCCAGCTTCAGGTTTTTCGCATAATCGAGATAGTCATCTTGATCATATACTGAATTGGGAACAGCGTGAATATCATAACTGTAATCAACTGCATCAAATCCAATTTCTTTATAAACCTTCAAAATTTTCTGTTCGCAATAGCTCCTGCTGAGCTCCTCTGTGGTTATGCCGTATTTCATTGTGTCATCCTTTCATTTTCTACAATACACGTTGATACAGATGCCGTAACCTTGTTTCCACACTGTATCATTTTTTCATGACGCTTCAGCAGCAAATGTAAAAGTTGTGTCTGGAAGTAGGTGAAAACAATTCCGATCAATACAGATTTCCAGCCGTAAGAAGCAAAACCAAGCAAGACCACAATTACATTGATATATCGCATAGTTACAGCAATAGGGAAGGAATCGTTTTTATTGTGCAGGATAATTGCCAGAACATCAAAACCAACCGTGCTGGAATTGGAACTGATACATAAATAATAGCCAAAGCCTACCATTACAGACGCCATTAAAACTGCAAGCGGCATAGGGAGTGGAAAAACGATGTCCAGTGCATAAAAGATACTGAAAAAGAGCATATAACATATACTGCTTAGAAGAGATTTTAAAAGAAAGCTTTTCCCGAGCTGGAAAAAACATAAAATAAGCAGCAGTATTGTTATGGCGTTTGTAAAAAAGCTGATATCCATATTGATGAAATTGTGAAGGATCATAGAAAAAGATGTGATTCCTCCGTTTACAATATGACAAGGAACAGTGATGAATGCATACGCCCCTGTTATACATATGTTCCCTGCTATAATACGTAGTACTTCTCTCATTGTAACACCTCCGTCTATAATGCCAGCAAGTTTCATGCCAATACAGTTTTAGACAGAAATCAGTTACTGAAAAAAATACCATTCGATATCACATATAAGACTGTGATACCGAAAAGCAGTCATATATCTATAATGCGCTCGTAAAAAATGGATGCTAACAGGCTGTGTCATAAAGCCTGACGCATATGGATGAAAATTAAATATTTCTTCAATAAGGCAATTATACTAATGATATACTAAGCAATTAGCTAATATTTATAGACAGGAACTGGGTATTTAAACTCATATGAGAATAGATTGTAGAAGCAGATATCACTTCTCTTTTAGAAGAATATAACGTAATTTCAAAAGTGACATTTAAAGAATCATAAGTTTCCATTATCGTTTTGAAAGCATCCATTCCTATCAGAATGGCTACGGTAGGGTTGGTAGAATGGTCATGTTTAAGGAGTGTTTAAAGCATGATATCGTTCTATTTATTATCGAAGATATGCATAAAAGTTTCTACTATCGTGGCTTGGAAAATTTCAAAACAGATACCGCATATCTGATGGATACTTGTTTAAATGCGTAAGATCGTTACAATGCATATGTTGATAAAATGATTGGCGATCTTTATTAGAAAAAGAATGGCATGGAACGTTAATAAGTTACACAAGATGTTAATAAATTCTATAATTACAAAAAGATCTATGAAAGGCGAAACAGTTGAATGTTTTGCTTTTTTGATATTCCAAGAATTTCGATGCGTCATGGATTAAAAGAAAAAGAGCTTTGGTAATCAAATAAAGTTCTTTTTCCAAAAAAAATGCGCACTAAAAACAAGAGTATGAATGTTAGCTTAATGTTCCTTTTTCAAACATCGTATCATCACATTCTGGACAAATCATCTGATAGGATTTATCATCACTAAATTCATTTAATTCATCAAGAACCCACTGTGGAACATCTTCTTCGTATCCGCAATGCTTGCATTTCATCGATACACTTTTTTCGGTATAATCGCTCATCTGTTACTCCTTCCAAAGGGCTGTATGTATCTTTATATTCAAGATAGTGACCAATCTACATTTTAAAGGGTCTCGATTAAAAGAGTCAATAAGGTGAGTACGATATTTTAACTTATTTAACATCTTTTCTTTTTCCGTGTTTCTTTTGAATAATCTCTACTCTTTTTATCACCTAACAGTTCATGAACGTGATCCAGTTCTTCTCCTGCTTTGTTTGAATAGAATCCATAGTAACGAACAGAGCGAAAATTCTCATCAGGGATATGAATAAGGAGTTTTTTTATAAATGATTTAGAGTCTTCTTTTACAATATGTTTTACTTCATCTTTGTGATCATGGTAAAACCATTCTATGGTATCTTCGGTTTTTGAATATTTGATGATTCTGCTTTCTGCCATAGCCGGGCGACCGACATATCGCATTGCATATGTAATTACTTTTCCCATCTTCAATTTTGATGCATACTCTAACTGTCTTTTGTTAATGTATGCGAAACGTTCATCAAGGATCGGTTTCTGCTCTTTCTGATGTTGTTTTTCGCTTTCTTTATAATCGTATCCTTGTTCCATATATGCTTTCTCATATCAGAACAGTTTTCGGATCTCATCCAAAAAAAATACAAAAAACACTATTCCAAAGATAAAAACGTATACATTGCTTTTTAATCAGCAGCATATACGTTTTTTTATTCTGCTCCCTTATGAAAGTGCTTTTTTCTAAATGGCAGAACGCTTTTCTAACACCCAATAACGATAATGAGGACTTCCGCAATAAGGACATTTTAAAAGGAAAAAAGCAGAACGATATAGGTATCACGTTTTCTATCTGTTTCCAAGTGTGTATTATTTTTCATGCCGCAGAATCATAATCAATAAATTACCTCATCCAGAGCAAAGAGAATAGGATGGTGATGTATACTTATCCTGTGCTTTTGCACTTCGTCGGCGATTGCTGTTTACTAATATATATCTTTGACGTATTTTATATTTTTTCCTTCCTTGTTTTCTTTTTATATATTATCCAGATTCCGGCGATCAACATGAAAGCCGCACCAGTAAACAGCATACTCTGTGTACCTGAATTTCCGGTAATCGGTATTTCACCAAGTCTGTAATTAACCAAAATCAATACACCGTTATGAATTTCAAAAGCTGGTGGTCTATGTATACTGTTTATTTCAAATGCATCTTTTACATAATCAAAATGTAAAATCCACTGTCCGTTCGGTAAAACATAGTCCTCAGGAGCACGATATTCAATCAAACGATATTCCAAACTCTTTTTTAAGTTTTGAAAACTCACATTTCCATGCTCATCCGAGACTTGTTTCTCAACTTGTTTCCAGCAATTCGTTTGTATCTGCCCGCTTAGTTCTCCATCATCGTTTACCTTTAATAATTCATCTGCATGATTGTGAGTTGCATCACTACACGTTAACTGATAGAGAACAAAACCGGCATTTGCTAATACAGTTTTGTCTTTATCCGTTTTCATAAAGGCAAAATCCACCAATTCTGATTTCTTTTCGTGATACGTAATCTCACTTTCTTTTTCATATGCAGCGCCGTTTATATTCGTTATTTTCGCTTGATTTATGAAAACCACTGCATCCTCTGACTCATCAACAGTCGTTGGGATTACAAAATGGACAACATCACCGGCTAATAACGCAAGAATTTTAAATCTTAATGTTTGCTTATCTCTTGTAACACTTACTTCATCTGATTCAGATACCAGCTTCATTTGTGATACGTCATTTCCTGGATACCATTTTATATTTTCAAAATCAATCGTTAAACCTTGTGGTATGGGATCTTCTATACAAACATCCTTCAAAGGTATAGCATTTTCCTTATTTTCGACGCTTACATCATACGTCAATATATCATTATTTTTCACTTGTGTTGGAGCATCAAGCGTTCCTGTTTCTGGATCGCTTTTTTTATGAATTTCTATATCCGGATTCCGTAAGGATACTACAGTTTCTAATGTTTGCAGGGTTTCGCTTTTCTCTACTCCACCGCTGGCTAACAACGTTTGATTACGAACCCATGCAGTATTATAGGCCTTCGCATCTTTCTCTATGTATTCCTTTACATGTTGTGTTGGTGCTTTCATCAATATTTTTATCAATACAGTTTGCTCGCTGTCTAAAATATATTCGTTTCCGCTAGTATCTTTACTCAAATCAACAGCAATTGCCGTTACATCCGCCATATCATTTGGCGGTGTTGTGCTCCAAATGGTGGGATCGTTAATATTGGCGTCATCGATCATCTCGCCATTCATGCTTGACGACAATTTCATGTTATCTTTTGTTGAATAATATACAACAGGTGAAATTCCCTTTAGCTGCGCTTGACTGGTATCCACTCCTACCAGCGTTCCTTGCCAATATTCACGATCTTTAAAATCTGACTCCAAGATATCATAGAATATAAGACCCTTCGTTTTGATATTTTTTTCATTACCTATTCTCAGCTGATAAGAATAGGCTCCTCCACCTATTGTTGAAGTGGTTTTTGAATAAGCGATATCCCCATCGGACTTTACTCGTTTACTGAAAGAAAGCTCTGAATTTACAACGCCGCTTATTTGTACCCGCGCTTCTGCATATAATGTATCCTTAACGAGATCACCGCCAAATTTTCCATCCTCATCAACATCTTTAAGTATATCTTTGTCAGTTATTTTGTCACCGCCATCATCTGCAAAACCTTTAAATATTTCTCCCGCACCTGATTTATATGCTACGCTATTCAATGGTATATTCCCAAAGTCAAGAAGGGATTCCCAAGGATAATATGCGTCATAAGTTATATAAAATCCTGTGCCAAACTTGCCATAAGTTGCCTCGTAGAATAGGTTTTCTATAGTTTCAGGCACTGTGATATGAAGAATCAGCATGGTTCTCCCTGTGCCCTTATAATTATCAATAGTTTCTACTGTATGCTCAAATTGTTCTCCTTTCAGAGTACGACCATAGCTTCCTAATTCTAATGCATAGCTTTTTATACTAGAATAATCAGCATACATACCTAGTGGCAACAAATCATAAAATATCGCACTTCTTTGCTCCTTTACCATATTTGTATTTTTCAGTTCCTCTTTTGTAGCATAAAAAGGATCATTACCAAATTCACGGTCTAAGTACTCGCCGCCGGTTATTGTGTAGTTTATTTTGAATCGAGAATTGGACGGTTCATTAATTACCTTAGAAGCTTCTTTAGTTATATTGTTTTTCAAGATGGGATTTTTTAATGTAACAGCGGCTCTATCATGTTGTCCGTATTGATCGTTATTACCAAAAACTAATTTATCACGCTTCATTACTTCATCTTTTAATGTCCCTCCTATAGACATCTCTGCATACGGATTTACCCAACTCTGATTGCTGTCTTTAACAACATATGTGCTGATATTCGTTAACGTTAAAGATGTTTTATTTAGTGCAGTTTGTTTGATTTTATCTGTAGCATATAAGCCGATTGTTACATCGAGATCAAGATCACTTTTATGATATTTTGTTTCTCTTTTAGCTCGCACTCCTGTCGTACCTTCTGGTAATTCTTTTACAGATATAGCTCCGTAATCTTTTGTTGTTCCATCCGGGAAACTAAGGTGATATGATTTTCTGCTAATTCGATCAGTAAACGGCTTTCCCGTTACTAATTCCTTCCATTCACCATGAATTCCTTGCTGATATTCTATGGTAATCGGTGTCCATTCATCATAGTTCTTATCTTCCTCTACACCACCACTTCCGTCTTCTTCGTTCATCTTGTAATTATATTGCTTATCAGTTACCTCAATCGATGAAATATAATATTCTCCATCAGTTAATCGCTCATTTTCTAATGCTACAAAATCATCAGTCACCTCTACAGAATATGATTTTTTACCATAATTCTCGATATTATTTCCATCTCCGTCTAATGTTAAAATACCGCCTGTAGCAGTAGAAGTATTTCTAAAATCATTAGTAGCAGGTAATTTTGCATTAACAGCAGCTTGTTCTATGGCGTATAAGTATCCAAGCAATTGACTGCTTGTACCGCCTGAATACTCCTTTTCCAAACCATAGTTGCCTGGGGGATAGCGAAAGTTTATATCCACATAGGTATACATTGCATCATCTTTTACTTCCTTGGAATAGCTGCCATCTTCCGGATACAAATTCTCTAACCGTACCGTGATTTCATTTTTGATTTCTTTCGTGTTTTCTAATTCTGATCTTGGATACTTTATAAGTACATAACCGATATGAAAATCATAGGAGTCAGAATTCTTAATTTTACTAGGTTTAATTACATCAATTTGAAAGACCGGATGATCACTTTGGTAATATTTAGAATTCATTATCATATCCATTCCCCAATGATAATCTGTCCATCCTACTACCTCTCCTTGATTGCTTAAGGTATCTGTAAAAATCAATTTAAAAGGCATTGTAAATGATGTAGAACGTACGGTTGTGTCTATTTTCCATTCAACGAAAAAATAGTCCTTTGCATCTTCGGGTTCTTCTCCCCATTTTTTATTCCATGTTTCATATTTTTTAGATTTAGTTAATTCAACACGATGAATATCTGACTCCGTTTGATATGTTAATGTTAATCGATTTGTTATTTGTTCATAATCAATAGAACTGTCATCATTGAAAATCTTTATATTTGCACTTAACTCTTTCTCATATCCTCTAACTATCTCACTTGGAAGTCCGCTTTTATATAAAATATCAAATTTTACAACCATTGCATCATTGATAACAGATGTATTATAAACGACAAGCTCGCCTGTTTCTTCATCAACACGATAAGCAAAACTTCCATCAGACGCCCCCGAACCAAAACCTATTTCATATTCGCCGCATGCTGCTTGGCTTCTGTTATAAAAAATAGTACTTGGCAATCGTATCTCTAATTGGTTTTCTGAAATATTTGCCGCTTCACTCAAGGACAAATGCACTTCTGCTTGTATTGAGGTTCCTGCAGCATCCCTATCATTAAACTCCGGTTTCAATGTGACAACCGTCCCGGTTTCATCGTAAATAATATTTTTACCATTAGCCTGTGTTTTCCATTCAATCGAAAAGTTTTCAATAGGAGAAGCATTATTGATGCTTGCAACAATTTGAAAAATTCCAAAACCTGTTGATGTAAAGAACATTGCACTTACAACAATACATACTAAAATTCTTTTCCAAAAATCCTTCATTCCTTTACCTCCTATCCTTTATTTATAGCGTCAAACAAACAGGATAAATTGTTCATTATTACTTTTCTATAAGCGAACCCTCTCTTTGATATAGCCTATTCAATGTATAATAAACAGGCAATATTGTAAATCATTATTGAATTATCTTACATCATCGGATGTTTTTGTTGATAATTTGATAATAGCAGCAACACTTAAGGCAAGGCAATATTTGAATCGTGTCTTTTTAAGTGTTTTATATTCAGGATATTTTCTAGGTTACTTACGATATTTCTATCTCTTGTGGACAAAACTATGCTAATAAAACATTGTTGTTTTCCTTGATTCTTTTCTCCCATACGCAATACTAAAATGAAGACAGTACGATTCACATTTTATTCATCCGAATGCTTTCGATTATCAGAATCACGGCAAGCAAGCCGGAAGCAAACAATAGACAATTGTTTAACGTTTTTTCTATCGCAATCTCTTTTCTAGACGATGTATACGTAACCCCTTTTGGTAATTCAATATCGTTGTAAATGCTTTTTCTGCTCGCATAAACAACATAGCGTTGTGTTTCCATCCCATATGGATGACAGGTAAATAAAGTGATCATATCCTGATTGGGTAATATTTTTACTGCTTCAATCTCATTTGGTTCTATTACGATTTTTTTTATTACAAAATATGTCAATGTTTCCCAAGGATTTGTTATCCTTATTTCATCACCAATAGCAAGATTCTCAATATTCTTAAACAATTGCTCGCCATGATAACCACCACGATGACCTGCAATGACGCAATTCGTATTCTCTCCACCAATAGGCATACTTGTTTGCGACATTATGGCTACACCTTTGTTCAAATTATTGTAGTTTGCTCCTATAAATAAGGGGATTTGCACATCCAGCTTTGGTATCTCTATATAACCGATGATATTCATATCCAGATTCAATATACCCAAATCAAATGTGTTTTGCGAATAACTCCATGCGTCTTTCAAATCTTTCTGGTGCTCTTTATATATTTTCTCATTATATTGCTTCATTTGTTGATACAATGCATCCTTATCTGATTGATTTGCAATCGTTTCTTTGAATGACTGTATCTTTTGTTTTTGCTCAATGGTTGTGAAAAAACTATGTATTTTTGGAAATGATAAAATACCTAAACCGAGCAAAAGCAGTAAAACTATGAAACGAAACTCCCACTTTTTCATAAATTCCTCCTCAAATGGGAACGGATGAAAATACTGATTCCTAGGAATATTATAGTTCCAAATAAGAAATATATTTTCATAGAGCCTTTTTTCTCTTGTACGATTTCCTTTCCTTCAGGTATATAATCGTATCTTTCACCGCGTACAAGTAAACGATGTGTATTTACTCCATAAGGAGTACATGTCATCAATGTTACCAAATCTTTATCCTTTTCTAACATCATATAGATGTTAATATGATCGGGAAGAACAGTTTCTACTTGGTCAATCTTATATGCCAGCGTTCGATTCAATACATGAATAAGAAACAGATCGTTTTTCTTCAGTTCATTTAATTTGGAAAATAATTCTGCGCTTGGTAATCCTCTGTGGGCACAAATGATAGAATGACGATTTTTTCCGCCAATCGGTAAAGATGTTCCTTCAATGTGACCTGCGCCTTTCGCTAAGACATCTTCACTCACTCCATGATAGATTGGTAAATTAACATGTATTTTAGGTATTTCTATATACGCCATTACACCATCTTCTAAAATATTTAATGTATGCAAATAATTTTCCGGCAACACATACCCACTATTTAAAACAAATGGATCATGTACAGGATCTCCGGCCAGATTGTCATTATATTCAACTGCTTGCTTCCATATTTGTTTGATTTCTTCCTTTGATTTCTCATTCATTGTTGCCGTGTATGTATGGATAACCTTTGACTGAACATGTAAAGCATATTTATTTGCAATCGATGGATATAGGAAGATGCTTGCACCTATTAAGAAAATCAAAATAGGTGCGTAAGATTTTATTTTTTGTATAAACATTCATGTATTACTTTGCGTTGCTTCTGCATTTCCTATTTCTTGCGTAGAGCAGAACTGCTCCCCCCATTACAACGATACCTCCAAGCGTAAACATCAAAGTTCCTGTCCCTCCGGTAACCGGAAGATTAAAATCCTCCGGTGTTCTGTTCTTAACTATAAATGAAAAACTTCCGGATCCTGTCGTAGCATTGTTGATTATTTCATATGTTCCATTATTGGTAATCTCTATTTTATCTAATTTACCATCAGGAACATTTTTAGAATTTTCATCAATTGTATCTTCCAATGTGATTTCTATATATCCTGTAGGCTTTACATATCCTTCCGGGGCTTTTGTTTCGATCAATCGATATGTACCTGTGTCTAACCCATCAATTTGAATCGAGCTTTCTTTACTGATTTCTATATCTGATACCGGTGTTACAGCAGTATCAAATGCATCTGCGCTCCCATAAAATATATAATGATGTAGATCATTTGTATCCTGTACGAATTGTAAAACATCTCCATCAGCATCTTGTAACTGGAATACGGCACCTGTTAAATACGTTGTTCCGTTTTCGTCTTTTTTATCAAAATTTATTTCATATGTGTATGTTTTCTTTTTTGACTCAATTTCATATGTATCATTTTTATATGGATTTGGGTTATATTTCAGTGAAGCGGTATTTTCAATTTCATCAAGTTCCAACGCCTCTTCAGTTATTCTTTCTTGATACAATACATAGACGACTTCTCCTTGGTGGTTTTCTAAAAAACTCTCTTTTACTACAATTTTAAATGCATTCTCTGTCTTCGTTAACGTATAATCCGTAATTTTACTCATAGAATCGCTGCCATCCGCATGTAAAGAAACTACAATGGAATCAGGAACTAATTTCAGTCCTTTTCCGCCTTGATCAGATATTTCAAATATTTTATAGATAGAGTCAGCTGGATATACAGGTATCTGGGCATTCAAACGATAATTGACAATCTTGCCGATACCGGTTGTTATCTCACTGATATCAGGAATTTCTTTTTCAAAACCAGGTTCTTTGTCTTGTTTCATAACGAGTGTAATGCTTTCCTTTGGATTTTCATAAGATCCGTCTTTCTGTTTGGCTGGCAACACGTTCACGGATGTTGCTTTATACATTATTCCAGTATTATTTGGGTTTTCAGCTAAAACTAAATATCCTCCCCATCCGTTACCATTGATTGTAACATTTTTATTTCCGTCTGCAGTTGCGTCTTTTTTGTCTGCAAAGTTGATCTTTCCTTGATAATATGCAGCTGTCATCTTTTGCCAGAATGTATTTGCCTCTGCACTATTACTTCCCAATTTTTGAAAGGTATCGGTAACTTCCTTTGTACTTTTATCGATATATTGTGGGAATTTGTCTGAAACCCAATTCTTAACTGAATCATTCCATGTCAAAACCGGCATATTGAAATTGCCATCGGAATCCAAATTTAAATCTACTGTTTTCAACACTTCAACATGGGTTCCTTCCGTTAGATTCGTAACCGTAAAAGATTGTGAAAAGGAAGGATTTAAAGATCCTACAGCGATTGCTTCAATACCAGAGAAAATTAACATCGTAAGAATCATACAAAAAGATACTATAAAAGATAAAATTTTTTCTTTTTTCATTGTTCATACTCTCCTTTATGTGTACAATATCTGTACTTAATATTTTTTTTCAAAAATCAACACATCCATAATGCAATGGGAACGATATACTTCATGAAAGAAACCATAACATGAACCATAGCAGGAAAAATAAGTTAAGTTCTGTAGAGAAAGTTAGGTCATACACAAACGCAGTGACAGTGTCATGGTGAAGTTCTCTCATTCCGTTCATGGTCGAAAAACAAGAAAATAAGTATTCCTTCAATCAAATCATATAACCCTCCAATAGCAGAGGACTATAAAGGGGCGCTTAGGTGTATTTGATATTTCATGAAGTACTGAAAGAAAAAATACAATCAATGCCTTCTATATGCTTTTTTCTTTTGTTATCCTCTATTCGTATGAAAAGAGTCATCAAGTTACCTAATAATCGGATTTTAATAAATGTTTCATGATGAAAGAGGTAGTTTTCGTTTATTTATTATGATAATGTAGATTCCATAGAATGCTTGGATGGGGAATGGTTTCAAAATTTCTAACAGATTAAACCTATTTTCCATTGTAGAAGATAGCTACAATTCCTATTATCTGGTATTCTTTTGCGGAATCATTGTTAGCATATTACAGATCATAAACAAATACCTATGCATCACCTTTTCTTATCCCTCCTCTCATCCTAGCTTTTCAAGCTAGGATAACAATTAGTTATTCATAATGTTATACTTAATTAAACAGAGGTGAATAGCAGGTAAAATGTAAAAAAAACAGCGTAAAACACAAAAAAAGAGACAATATAGCAAAAAAAATGCATGTCTCTAAATGTATAACTTTATGAATGTCTTGTTAAAGATTAGTCTACAATCATTAACATATATATAATAGCATATAATAGGAAATTATGTATATTTTATAATAAAATTCTGCAATTCAGACAAAAGGTATAGCGGCAAAGGAAAGTAAGGGCTACATTATGAGTCAAGGAATGGTGATACTCTATGTTAGCGAAAAAAGACAAAGATAAAGCAATAGAATTGTTGAAGCAGGGTATAATTACAAATCTTTTAAATTATGTTCAAAATGGGCTGGACGGATTTTCATGACAGCTGGTATTCGGCTTCTGTTGTTATCGGGTATCCAAAATATTTGGGGGGCTAAACTTTAGGGGTCAATTTAGGGGTCTGAACTTTGAGGGACACTTTAGGGGGATAAATCCCAAAAGAAACAGGTGGCATTCATCTGTTTCTTTTTCTATAATGTTCTATTGGTTATGCTTCTGTGAAGGAGGTAATCATGGATCATTCTTATCTATTTAAATTATTAAACATTCCCGATGATGGTTCTATTATCATCAACGATGTTGAAATCATCGCTGATACCAAGTATGTATATATCTCTCGACCATCTATCCCGTCTTATTGCCCTAATTGTTCTTGCAGAATGCACTCAAAAGGTATTTATAAGCGCAAAATCAAACACCCTGTCTTACAAGACGGAACTTGCATCATCTTTATCGTGAGCCAAAGAAAGTGGAAATGCACTAACTGTTCCACATATGTTAATGAAGATTTCCCATTCTTTCAGCGTTATAAACAATCCTCTGATATTACTCCTCTACTAGTTTTAGAGGCTATGAAAGACCTTGATCGTTCTACCGCATCTATTGCCAGACAATTCAATTTATCTGATACTCAAGTTCACGATCTTTTCACTGCTTACGTGGATTTGCCACGTTTAACTCTTCCTGAGTTTCTTTCCGTTGATGAAGTACATATTGATATTTCTGAAAAAGAGAAATATGCCTTGATTCTTATGGACTTTACTTCTGGAGAGATTGTTGACATCTTGCATAACCGATGGCATCATACCATTGAAAACTACTTCTTCTCCATTCCATACGAAGAAAGAAAACATGTTCGTTATATTATTTCTGATGCATATAAGCCTTATCTTGAATTACCCAAGCATTTCTTTCCAAATGCTGTGTCGATTTTAGATAGTTTTCATGTTGTTAAATATTTATTAGGATTGATTAATACTTATATCAATTCAGTAATGAAAGCATATAAAGATAGAGATCTTAAAAGGCTTGAAAAACAAAATCATGACACCAATAGAGACAATAAAACGATTCAGGAATCACAAGAAGTTATCTTGCTTAGAAAATATCGCTGGGTGCTTTTGAAGAATCAAGACAATATCAATTACTCTGACAAAAGGTATTACCACAGCTCTCTTAGAATGTACGCAGATACATATACTATTGAAAAACTATTTCTCTCACTAGATCCTAAGTTCAATATAATCAGAGATGTGAAAGAAAAATATATTAGATTCAATAATACTCACTTTAGTTCTGAAGATGAAGTAATGCAAGAATTATTAAAAATGATTGAAGAATTTAAGGCTCTCAGAGGTTACATTCCTCGTCTTTTCTCACAATACCTTGATAAATATAAGCATGAGATTGCCCGCTCATTTACTATAACTGAGGTATCAAGACGTAGTGCAAAGGATAATGAGCGTTACTATGCACGTTTATCCAATGGACCTATGGAATCATTCAACCGAAAGCCGAAAGATTATAAGAGAAACTCACGAGGTTCCTCTAATTTTAATTATACTAGAAATCGAATCTTATGGTCTACCAGAAATAGACCTGCATTGAGAAATACGCCCAAATCATCTAATGAAGTACATAGCTATGTTGGAAAGAAACGTGGTAAATATAAAGTAAAAGAATAAAGAGATTAAGAATTTGTACAGAAGCATAACCAAAAAAAGAGAATCAGAATGTTTTTTCACTGATTCTCTTGATTTTAACTTTAGGGGTCTTAATTTTTAGCCTTTATTTTTTCTCTCCCCCAAAGTTGACCCCCAAATTTCTGGCGAAAACCCCTAAAAAATTTGGATAGCCTTGTTATCAACATGTTATATATGCAAATCGCAATGACAAAGAGTATTCCATTTTCCTAGAAAGTTCCAAATGGATTTCAAACACTTGATGAAATGAGTGAAGAATATGTTAATCTCATGATGCAAAAAGGATTAGCTGATGCAAAAGCAGGAAATTTGTCCCGTAAATAGTGTGTTCAACGATTTAAGACAGAAAATAAATGATAAATAGATACGTATTTAGTTAACGTTACGAAATCTGCTGAAAATCAATTAAGAGAAATCAGAACTATATTGTAAACGGATTACAAGCACCTGATAGCGTAAACCGCTTCCTTGATTATTTGGAATAAGAGTTTCATTCATTATCACAATTGCCACAGCATATCGTTTAGTTGATGAGGAATCTTGGCATTTTAAGGTATTCATAAAATGGTAGTAAAAATTTTCATTGCATACTTTTGGACTAATGAAGAAAACATGATTGTTCATATAACTGGAATAGTTTATAAAAAAAGGGATCAAATAAAACAGCTTCTAAAAATGAATATGGAATAAGGCAGACAGGCATATCTGTCTTTTTGATACGAGGGGGATAAATTATGGAAGTATTTAAGATTTTTATTATAATTCTGTTTTGTATTTTCATATGAATTTTCATTTGATTCAGAAAAACAACTATGGAAGGGCTTATTGATACTGATAAAAAAGTGTATTAAAATACGTTTAAGCGAAGAACTATTTCATCAACTGAATGAAATGATTTCTCGCACATCTTTATCAAGAGAAAAATATTTGCGATGTTAGATTTCTGGTACCGTGCCAAAAAGAAAGGCCTTAAGAAAATTATATCAAAATTATATATGTCTTTTTGACTATCTTTTTATATCTTCTTAAATGTCCGCAAAGCCTTATTTTATAGGCTCTACGGGCATTTTGTTTTTGTGGTAAACCTCACATATCTAGGTCTATCTTCTTATATTTTCGCTATCAAACGTGGTTAAAATCGTGGTAAATACTTCTATGCAATTAGACGCTGAACCTCTGATTTTGCGGTATCTATGGACGCATGAGCGTACCAGTTCATTGTGATACTGATATTTGAATGTCCCATGATATACTGTAAATCTTTCGGGTTCATGTTCTTACTTGCCAGTCTTGTGCAGAACGTATGGCGTAGCGTATGCGGTGTGATATGTGGCAAGGGGTTATCCATGTGGTGCTTGTTGTATTTCTTTACCATGCGGACAAATAAGGCATTGTAATCAATGGCAACTTTCGGCTTGCCTTTGTGATTGACAAATAGGAAATTGCTTCGTCCGTCTATCACAAATGGGTCTGTCTTTGGGCGTTTCTTCATAACCCGTTGAAATGCCTGTATCGTTTCTTTGCTTAATGGCACTTGCCTTGTTCCGCTCTTTGTCTTAGGCGTTTCAATGTAATAGCCCTGTTCCTTGCTCTTTAGTAACTGGTGGTCGATAATCACAACCTCATTCTTGAAATCAATATCGGCTACTGTCAGTCCGCACAGTTCCGAGATACGAAGTCCTGTCTTTAACAGTATCAGTACATCATCATAATGCTTATGATACACATTGTCCGTCTTAATGAATGACAGTAGGGCTTGTTCCTGTTCCTCTGTCAATGCGACTTTCTCTTTGGTATCATTTTCTAGGACTTCACTTAACTTGAAATCAAAGGGATTTTTCCTTACACAATCGTCTTGTATGGCGATATAGAATGACGCTTTTAAGGAGCGTTTATGGTTGTTAATGGTATTGTAGGAAAAGCCTTTGTCTTTCATGCGTAACGCCCATTCTTTAGCGTCAGAGGGTTTGATTGTATCAATGCTCCTAGCGCCTAACTTGTCCTCTTTCAATAACCGCATGAGTTGTTCCCGTTGTTTCATTGTGCTTTTCTTCACATTTGCCCTCTGTGCGTTTTGTTTGGCGTAGAGTTGGCAAAGTGTCATTTTCTTGCCTGTGCTGTCGATACCGTCCTCAATATCCCGTCTTATCTGCTGTTCCAGTTCTCGAAGTGAGGGTTTTTCCCGTTTTCCCTTTGGTGTTGGGTCTGTGGGTGTCAATCTCCAAGCATACACATATTTTGTGTTTCCAAATGCGTCCACATATTTATATAAGTATTTCCCGTCTGTTCGTTGGCTCTCTCCAGTATGCAGGATACGACCTTTGCTATCCCGTCTTTTTTCTTTCATGGTGTCTGCTCCTTTCCTTGTTGGAAAGAGCCTTGATATGACTTGTGTTCATCATAACACATACAAGGCTCATTTGCATTAGATTGCGTCCAATTTATCAATGACCTTTTCAAACTGTCGGCGTTTAATCTGTATGCGGTTGCCATTCATAATGAGCCAGCCAGCGTCCTTGTTTTCCTCTGCTAATCGTCTTAACTTGTTTTCTCCGATACGGAAATACTTTGACGCTTCTTCAATGGTAAGGGTGTATTTTCCCATACGGGAATATCCTGTGCATTACTCATAAAACACCCCCTCACTTTCGATTACGTCTGCTATGTCCGTACACATCTGTTCCACAAGCATTTCCTGCTTTTCGGAAAGGTGGGTACATTCATCAATCATTTTCATGTAGTTTGAGCCTGTCAACCTGTCGATTTCCTCTATCATCACAATGGACGGCATGACCTGTCTTTCCAGCCATTGCAGAGTGCGTTCCATATTAACGGGTACAGGGTTCATTTCAAAAGGTAAATTATCATGGGAAATGAATATCTCCCACAATGGATAGTCTGGAAATTCCACAAAATCGGTAATGAGATAAAATACCAGCCCATGAGGGTTATACGTCAATAACAGTTCCTCAACTGCCTGTACTGCCTTTTTATCACGCAGACGAATTTCAAAACGGTTGATAATATCCGTATGTTTCTTTTTCGTTGCCTGTTCCTTTTGTTTTTCATACAGGCAGAAATATTTTGTGCTTGCTTTTGAGCCGATATAAAGGGTACTTGCTAAATTACGGTTTTTCCGCTTAGTTTACCGCCTTGCACATTTTCATAGTTTTTACAGCGACAATCCGCACCACCATTTTTGTATTTCTCAGATAAGACGGGAATATCCAGCAGACCGCACATATCATTGATTGCCAAGTCAAAACGTCGGATAACACCGCCACAGTCAAGACAGCGGTTTAAGAATGAATACCAATCCCTTTTCTGTGCCTGTAAGACATATTCCATGTTGCGTGAGCCTGCCCCTTTTAATTCCAAAAATACGCCCATGTGTTCATCATCAGAAGCCATGACCTTGATTTCCCCGTAGGCGTAATGTTCTTTATAACCATAATACCCATAGTCATAATGGATAAAATAATCGGCTTTCATGCCAAGCACCTTTCGGATAACTTCCAATGCGTCAGTCGTTGGAAAACGGACAGACAGATAATCAACGAGCAGATAAAAAGGCTTATCACAGACATAGTAATTCAGACAACGCAGGATAATATTTTGTGTTTCCTTGCTGGCGTTGGCTTTTCCGTTCTCAAAGCGGTTGATACTATATCTTGATACATGGGTAAGACTTGCAAGTTCTCCTTGTGAAAGACCGCTGGCAAGACGTTTATTCTTCATTTCAAGTGCAAATTCTAAATTGTTCATTGTATTCCTCCAATCCCACAATAGCCTTGAAATACCTGTAAACCATCTTTCAAAAAAGTGTGAAGTTACTATCTTCTTAAAACTCCTCATTACTCCTTACAGCTTTGGGGTTGTACGGTTTTTGACTTGTCTTTTGTGAAATAGTGCCCCCCTGTTAGATAACGGGGGCACAGGTAAGGCTCGCAGGTTCGCCAGCAGACAAAGCATTTCCGTCCTTTGACGGCAGAGCCGTCATGGCGTTGTTGCTGACGCACGCCAGCAGTCCTGCAATGCTTTGTCTGCAAACCCTGTTTTTCCTTTTCTAACCATGCCATATCAACCGATATTCATATCTACGGGTTTAATCAGATAGGATTTACTTTTTAAATGGTTTTATATTTCATTCTGTTGTGTTTAATCATTTACAAACGCATAATAATTCTTGTATGCTTATTTGTCAATATCTTTTTTTGTCTTTACAAACCATATTAAGCATGATAGACTTATAACGGAAACGAAATAAGAAGATATACAGAGTTACGGAGGGTTATGCAGTGAAAATAAATTTTTTGGGAAACAACATACAGACCATCAGAAAATACAGAGGAATGAAACAGCAGGAGCTTGCGGACAAAATCGGTATCAATATGCAGAGCCTTTCCAAGATTGAAAGAGGGTTGAATTATCCTGCCTATGATACGTTGGAAAAGATAATGGAAGTGTTGGACGTAACACCAAATGAACTGTTGTCGGGAGAATGGAAATATATCAATCAGGCTGAAAAGGAAGTCTGTCAGTTTCTAAGAGCTGAAGAACGCCTAAATACAGAACTGAAACACGGGCATTATGACAACTTTTTTGACAGTGAGGAAGAATGGCTGGAATATGAGTTAGAAAAGTTACGGGAATATATTACCGACTACATCAACGGAAATAACATACAGGCAGATGACCTTTACCCAATCAAAGAATTTATCCAGCATTTGAAGTTTCAAAGATTGTTAGACCGATATGACGATTTATACAGCATGGATATGTTTGGGGAAAGCATAGAGGGACATAAGTATAAAACACCTTTTCAATTCGTGAAACGGATAAATCCCAACTCAAAAGAAGATATAGAACTGTTACGGGAAGTATTAAGGAATAACCATTTTGATGATGAGGACGAGTAATCTTTTTCCTCTTGTGAGAAGATACAGCAAACAAAAAGCCCGATCAAGAGTGCAAAGCACCACCAATGGTGGCAAGCTCTTGACAGGGCTTTTTCTTTTCTGTGCTGGTTAATCAAGAGAAAGAAAGGGATAAAATGTGATTTATGGTAAATCAGACGAAGGCAATGCAGGTATCGCAGTTTGAGCTTGTGCTACATAAGGATAGTAACTGGAAGATTGTAGGATAGATTTTTAACAGCGTGCATTTTTTGTAAGTCTGCACGCTGTCCTTTGCCTTTCATTCATCTTTTAGAGTAATACCTTGATTATAATCTTCTTTGTGGATAATAGACAAAGGAGGAATTTAATATGGCGAAATACGCATATATCCGAGTTTCAAGCAAAGACCAGAATATCGCAAGGCAGGTGGAAGCCATGCAGGAAGTTGGACTGACAAAGAAACAGATGTATATTGATAAACAATCAGGAAAGGATTTTATACGCAAGAATTATCAAAGGCTGATAAGAAAGCTGAAAGCAGGCGATGAGCTTTACATTAAGTCCATAGACCGTCTGGGACGTGATTATGATGAAATACTAGAACAATGGCGTTATCTAACAAGAGTAAAAGACATTGATATGATTGTACTGGATTTTCCTTTGCTTGATACCAGAAATCAAGTGAATGGCGTTACAGGAAAATTTATAGCAGATTTGGTATTGCAGATACTTTCCTATGTCGCCCAGATTGAAAGAGAAAATACGAAACAAAGACAAGCGGAAGGAATACGTATTGCAAAAGAAAAAGGGGTACAATTTGGACGACCAAAGCATGATTTCCCAGAACAGTTTGAAGAAATTTATCAACTGTGGGTAATTGGAGAAATTAGTATGCGTGAGGGTGGGCGACGACTAAATACCCATCACACAACATTTGCGAGGTGGATCGTTCGTTATCAACAACAAAAGGCATAAAAAGTAGACTTTCTACGCCACTTCTAAACTTTGGTTTTTTGTCCTAATTTAAGTTTAAATACGCTGTTTTTATCCTAAATTATCCTATATTAAATGATAACACATACGGCACAAAAAGTCTAAATTTTGTGCCGTTTATACTTCTACTATTTTATCCTTTTATCCTGATGTGAATATCATAATCTACAATGAGGAGAGGTTGAGAACGAGATAAAGGCAAGGCGAAAATTTCTTGTAATGAGAAATTGGGAGAGTGAACCGGAAAAACAGTAGCTCATGCAAATGCAGGATTTGTCTTGTCTGCTTCTCTCTGTTCGGTATGGTGGTTGCTCTAATCATTAGAAAAAAGAAAAGTTAGAATTTAATCAGAAAACACAAATCTTTCCGATTTTGCACGGAGGTGATTTTCTTGGGTGGTATTTTATGTGACAGATACCAGAGAGGTTATTTGCCAGCTAAGGACATCAAACAAAAAGAGGTTTAAGCGTCTTCTAAAGGCCTTTCAAAAACAGTATGTGCAAGGGATAAAGACGCTAGATTAGATTCCACAAAGTCTAAACAGTTATAAAGGACAATTAAAATATGAACATACATAGAAATTGAAAAAACATATGTATAGTAAATTTGTTCTTATTAGGCACAAGGAATAGAGATGTGAGGAGGAAAAAGAATTTGAAAGAAGTAGAAAATGTAAAGAAAAAAGTCGGTTCACTATTATTGGCTGTTGTAATGATTGTTACAGCATTACCGGTATTTGGTACAAAAGTCCATGCAGCAGAATTGCCAGATAGCACACAGTTTGCGACTGTTGATGAACTAAAGGCTTTTAATACAAACGATCAAGACGGTGAAAATCCAGCAAAAGTTTATTTCGGTAACAACAATCAGCGATGGTGGATTGCAGGAACTCAGCATAATAATCTTATTTTGTTTGCAGCAGATGTATTAGACAAAGGTATTCCGTTTGAACTTGATGTATCAAATGATAAGAGTGATATAACTGAATGGGAAGATTGTACTTACGTTGATGGAGTAAGTCCGCAAAGTGTATATCCTTCTCATTATGGGGCAAGTGATATAAGAAAAATGTTAAAAAGTTTAGAAACATCATATTTTACGAATTCAGAACAACAATTAATGAATGATACATTAATTTATACTTATGATGGAAAAAATGATGAGGCTTACTCTGTAAGTGATAAATTATATTTAGCACATGGAGATAGGAGTGCTACACAGTATCTTACAGTAGGAGCAAATGAATTTGATAACTTAAATAGTGGTTTGAGAATAGATAAAGGTTATTGGGGAGCAAAGACAGATCCTGTGTTTTGGTTACGTGCCACTCCACCAAAGAATATAACTGATGACATTACAGCATTGGAAGCATGGCCAACAGCTAGAATTATAAATAATAAAGTGAGCAATGGTGATAAAAGAGGAGTGAAACCTGCTTTTGAATTGAATCTGTCATCTGTCATCTTCGCATCTGCTGTGCCGGCGGTAGCATCTGACGGAAATCTGTCAATAAATGACACATTTACATTGCGACACAGTACAAATAACCTTGGTTCTGCGTTAGTGGTTTATGATAAGAGTAAAGTTATATTAACTAATGTTCCAAATGGTACATATTTAGTTGTGCAAAATAGCGATGGGGCAAAGGCAAAACAAATCACAAATGAAACAAAAATTTCTGCAAATGATATGAATTTAGATAGTTTTGCGAATTGTCAAATATGGCTTGAAAGAACGGATACGGTAAATAGAATGACCTATGCGATATTAGCAACCGAAGGACAAGTTTATGATGTTAATGTTGTAGGAAATGATGGACTAACGGTTACGAATGGTACGCAAGGTGTTGCACAAGGAACAGCAATTTCAGATATTATCGTAGAAGTAGCTAATGGGTATTATCTTCCAGATGATTATAGTGATAGTATTCAGGGCTTGAATGGATTGTCAGTAACAAATATGACTAAAAATAGTTTTACTATCTCTGGTACACCAACAGGTGATGTCAATATCACACTTCCTGCGGCAGCTGTTTTACCAAAGGATGACATACCGCAAGTAGAACTCAATCATGTGCCGACAATCAATGCCAGTGATAAGATATTAACAGTCGGCGATGAATTTGTCCCATTGAAAGATGTTACCGCTTCGGATAAAGAGGACGGCGATATTACAAGGAAAGTTGAAGTATTAAGCAATGATGTAGATGTCTTGAGGGCAGGAACATACACGGTAACATACAGAGTTACAGATAGTAAAGGAGCCTCTTCTACAAAAACAATTACCGTTACTGTCAAAGGAAAGGACACACAAAAGCCAACAATAGACGATAACAAGAAACCATCTATAACGGATACAGATAAGAAACCAGCAAGTACAGATAAACAGACAACGTCTAACAGCCCTAAAACTGGTGACAGCACGAATATGACAACATGGCTTGCGCTCATGTTCGTATCTCTTGGTCTGCTGGCTGGCGTATTCACAGTAAGGAAATCACGCAAAAGCAGATAAAGACTGCGGGGAATTTTATGGACAGAGATATTTTTGAGGACATGAAGATTGAAACGGAGTGTTCTTATATTTCAGATTTACCCTACATCAAGAATACAGTAGAAAAGAAACTATTTGAACTTCCGTTTGACCTCTATTCCAAAGAACAGCTTCAAGAATTCTGTGACTATGTTTTTCGTGATAACGGAGCTGTCTATCAGTCTCTTATGATGAAATATCGCAGGAACAGCAGATATAATTAGGCTTGCAGGAAAAGATATACAATAAAATATCACTTTAATTAGCTCGTACAGACTATATGTTTTGTACGGGCTTTTTATATACCTCTTTTCTGCATTTTCAGAAGTTATAAACAAATATTTTCGCTATGAAATATTCCGTTTGTATAGTTTAGCTCTTGCAGAAAGGAGGTGAGATTATGGGAACCTCTTCTTCCGAGCATATCGTCAGATTACAATTTAATGCTTTGATGATGATTGTCATTAAAGGTGCATTATCAAGTCATAGAAGACAGATTGCTAGGCGTTCAAAACATGAAATACTATTTTGTGAATTGCCTGAAATGAAGCAAATTGAATATGGTATGAGTGATGAATATTCTTGTGATTATGTATCGTTTCAAGTTATGCATTTTGTAATTTATGTAGCTGATGAAGAATTAAGTACAGCGTTGAAAGAATTAACAGAGAAACAGCGTAATGCTATCTTGTTGTATTTCTTTCAAGGCATGAACGACAGAGAAATCTCAAAATTGTATCATGTATCACGTTCAGCTATCAATAGCAGACGGGATAGAGGACTAAGAAAATTACAGAAGTTATTGAATGAAATGGAATAGGAAAAATGAAAAAAGATTATGGTTATCCCTCTTACGACCTTATTTACAGAGCGTCTAATGGAGATGAAAAGGCAGTCAGAGGAATTTTAGACTTTTACAACGCTTATATCTCTAAAGTATGCTTGCGTCCATGCTATCATGCAAATGGTACTGTAAATATGCAGGTTGATGAAGAATTAAAAGGTCGAATTCATACAGAAATGATGAAAGCCATTTTAAGGTTTGAAATCAGAGAGAAGTAGTCAAGTGGTATGAAAAAGGGAGATACACAGTTTCATTTCATGTGCTATCTCCCTTGTGGTTTATATTGTCATATCAAGGCTCTTCAATCGTGGTAAATTCGTGGTAAAATAAATGTTTTTCAATTTTGAAATTGCTTATAAATGTAGTGTTTATGGGAATAATTCAAAATCTTATATAAAATTTCTCTCGAAATCATTAAACGAAATAATTTCAATCATTTAGTGATGATTGCTCATAAAACAGGCAGTATAGATATCGTTCGTTATAAGAGAGATTTTGCACTATACGTTACAGCCCTTTTCATGATAAGCCTACTTATCCTGGTCTATCACTACAATCTCTGATTGTCTTATCTAGTCATGTTAGCAAAATACGATTTTTCTTAGCAATTCAACCGAAAAGCGTTTGACTCCATCCAGAAATATTTGTGAAATATCCACAAGAATAAATCTTCTTGAAAGTAAAAAAACACATCGACAGTTTGGTGTCAATGTGCTTAAAACCCTTTAAAATGGCGTCCCTGATTGGACTCGAACCAACTACGTTCCGCTTAGGAGGCGGACCCTCTATCCGGATGAGGTACAGGGACATTTGTGAAATATCTTGGTTTTTGTTTGAAATTGCTAGGAATAAGGCCTAAGGTGAGCGAAGGCTGAAAAGACCTGTAGTATATCCTTTTAACTGCAAGGATAACTGTAAAATATCCCGTATCCAATCAGAAACGTAATTTCTACTTGTTTCTGGCTTGTATACAACCTTATTATGGGATAAAAATAAATGCCGTCTTTAGTATTATACCATAATCTTTTATAATGAAAAGATGATAAACGCAAAAATTAAACGGATATAATTCGAAATAATCAGCTTCTGCATGAGAAAAGCAGAACAGTAAGAGTATACACCGTTCTGCCTGTTTTTAAACATCAGGATAGGGAATGCTGTCTCGCATTGTTTGGCTGAGGACGAAGGCCGGGAATCCATGGCAGTAAAAGCATTAGGATTTGACGTACGAGAATAGCGGATAGCGCCAGTATTGCGGTCAGGATAAGGAGTCGAAAGGATAGTAACGTGATATGAAGCAGATTATGAAATAATAGAATGGCTAATATGAATCCTGCAGTCATGCAAATGCAGATCAGCGTCCGCAAACGATTCAAGGGACGTGAGGAATGGTATACAGCCAGCATGGAAATAACTGCAACACATACATACATCATTGTAACCGCCTCATCATAGCGGATGGAAAAGCCGTCACTCATGAACTCGATAGCCAAAAAGCTGTATACAATGGCAATCGCGTTGGGTAGCGCATTGCGGAGTACGGTGGAAAGAAAATCACCATTCACTTTCCTGTGATCCGGTTCCAGCATGGTAAGGAAGGATGGAAAGGCTTCTATTGCAAGATCAATCAGGGTTATCTGAATCGGGATGAATGGAAAAGGAAGATTCATAACAATACAGAGGACTGATAGCAGGATGGAATATATGGTCTTAATAAAGAACACTCCGGCAACTCTTGTCGCGTTATTCACCACGCGGCGTCCTTCCTTCAGAATCATCGGCAAAGCTGAGAAATCGGAATCCAGCAATACAATTTGTGACATCTGCTTAACAGCATCACTCCCCTGTGCGATTGCAATACTGCAATCCGCTTCCTTCAATGCAAGCATATCATTTACACCATCACCACTCATTGCGACTGCGTGACCCTTTTTCTGCAATGCCTGTACAAGCAGCTTTTTCTGTAACGGAGTTACCCTGCCGAATACAGCATACTGTTCAGCAAGCTGCTCAATAACGAATGGATCATCACCGATTCCACTCATATCCAGGCAGGCATTCCAGTTATGAAGTCCTGCCTGCCTGGCGATAGCGGAAACCGCAGTTATATGATCACCGGATATGATTTTGATATTCACATCCTCCTCCCGAAAAAACTGCAGCGTTTTTTCTACATGCGGACGTATGGTATCGGTAAAGATGACAGCATACAAGGGTTGGATGATTGGGAGTGGCGCATCCTTGTCGATCACCTGAGCACATCTGCCGATCACAACCATTCGCTTACCTTCTTCCATAATAGCAGAAAAGGAAGTATCCAGCTTCTCCAGCAGCTTTTCCGGCGCTCCCATAACCAGAGAACCATAGCCTTCAAAATATGCGCTGCTCCATTTGCGAAGCGAGGAAAATGGAATCCTCGCTTTCGGCTCATGTACCGCACAGGGACTGATCTGCGCACAAAGCGCCTGATAGGTTGCATTGTTATCGTCGCTGTAGTGTAAAAAGGAGCGAATATATTCCATATCTGTTTCCGCTTCATCGCAAAGGGGAAGCAGCGCTTCCACCTTTAAATCTCCGGTGGTGATGGTTCCTGTCTTATCCAGACACAATGTGTCGACATTGGCCAGTGTTTCCAGTGAATACAGATCCTGTATAAGAACCTTATGCTTTGCCATGCGGCTTACTCCCGCCGCCAGGGATACACTGATCAAAAGAACAAGACCCTTGGGAAGCATTCCCAGCAATGCAGCGGAGCTTGTGATAACACTTTCCTGTATGGAATCTCCCCGAAATCCCCAGGCCTCCAGAAACAACAAAATACCTAAGGGAATAATTGCATAACCACTCAATCTTGTAATACGCTTCATGGCATTTAACAGCCGGGAATTAACTGCACGGACTTCCTTTACCTCACTGGCGATACGATTTGCGTAATTCTCCTCACCGACATGGATAATCCGTGCATAACATTTTCCGGATATTATGGAGCTTCCGGATAAAAGCTGATCCTTTTTGCGTTTATGAATGGGATCGGATTCACCACTTAATAAGGCTTCATTAACTTCAGCCTCTCCCTGTATAAGGACGGCATCACAGACAATCTGTTCACCGCTGGACAGAACCATGATATCATCCACAACGAGATCCTGAACATCTACACTGCATACTACACCATCCCGCATGACGGAAACCTTTTGCCGCATAAGCAGGGAAAGGTCATCTACCAGTTTCTTCGCATGCAGCTCCTGCAGAATGCCAATTACGATATTGCAGATAATCACAGCTAGAAAAAATAAATTCGACCAGGCATTTACCAGCACCAGTCCCAGTGCAATCAATATATTAAGCAGATTAAATAGGGTGCATATGTTTTCTTTGAAAATCTGCCCGTGAGTCTTCGTAATAGAATGCGATACGCTGTTTCTCTGATGATTTCTTATGCGTTCTTCTACCTGCTTCTGTGTAAGTCCTTTGATGGCTGTGTTCGTAACTTCCATTTCATCACCTAAACTTTCTTTATTGTCTATTATGGCCAATAATCGTTAAGATTCTTTTCGTATCTTCTTAAGAATGTATAAACTTTTTGTTATGTGAGAGGAAATTTGTTGTTTTCTTAAAAAAAACAAAAATTAAAGTGCATAAACACAAAGTCTTTGGCAATTCTGTTATAATAAACTTGTATATATGAGGTGAGTGGAATGAATAATGATAAGAAAGCAAGGCGTCGGCATCAGAGAATCTGTGAAGTGCTCCAGGAGCAGGAGCATATGCAGGTTCTTGAGCTGTGTGAGCTGTTTCATGTCTCACCGGCAACTATTCGAAACGACCTGACAGTACTAGAAAAAAAGCAGCTGCTGAAACGTATTCCCGGTGGTGCGGTAAGTATTGGAAGAATGCCGCAAAATACTATTTTTTCTGCCAGAGAATCGCTCCATATGGATCTGAAGGATAAGATGGCCGACTACGCCGTTGCGCATCTGATCAAAGAAGGGATGAATGTGGCATTGGATGCCGGTACCACCTGCTGTGCTATTGCAAAGAAGCTGGCAGACGCATCCTGCCGCTGTACGGTTATCACCTATTCTCTTCCTGTAGCCAATGCCCTTGTTCATTGTGAGCATATAGAGGTGTTTTTAATGGCCGGACGGCTGGATAAGAAGCACGAATCGTTCCATGATGATGTGGCAGTTGAGGCAATGAAGCGAATGAACAGTGATGTATTTTTTCTTTCACCCAACGGAATCGATCCGATTGCCGGAATCACCAGCTCTGCAACCGATGAAAATATAATGAAGCGCATGATGCATGAGCATGCAGAGGAAACAATAGTTTGTGCAGATCACAGCAAGTTTCTCAAAAAGGCATTTAAAACGATCTGTCAGCTGTCAGATATCAAGGGGATTTTGAGTGACAGTGAGCTGAGCGGGGAGATACAGCAGAAATACAGTGCTATGGGAGTACGCTTGTATCTGGCAGAGAAATAAGACCGATATGAAGCTGTGGCTTCTGATGAAATGAACTGTTTCAGGAAAACAAAAAGGGAATCCGCCAATTGTATTAAACAATAGAATACGGATTCCCTTTTTCATACATTCTTAAATGAGAAAGCAGCCGCAAACGTTTGCATTCCTCAGTATTCATAATCAACAGTTGCACTGCCACTTCGCACGGCATGAATATAAGGCTTTACCTTTTCTACATGGTAGGTGTTTTTCTGATAGTCCTCCAATGCCTGCCGATCATCCACCACAAGCTCCAGAACGACATCATAAGAACGCTGTGAATGCAGATAGTCAATTCCGACCTGCACCTCCCGCAGAAATGGAATCTGCTCCTTCATGGATAAGAACAATGCCTTCACTTTCTCACATTGCTCGATGGAATTATCCTTCATTTTCACAAACAGTATGTGCTTTACCATAACTTCCTTTTCCTCCTTATGATTTGAATTTTACTTCGATGCTGTACTGCTCTTTGATTTCCGGTATCATATTGAAGAATTTACGGATTGCGGATTGCGATTTTGTCGCCGCCTCACTGAGCAGCCCGTTTTCCACTGCTTCATCCGCTACCTTATCCTTCTGCTGAGTTGCAAATGCCGTATAGTCCTCAATGCTGATCGGATTGAAAATATTCTTTGTTTCATCATATACCTCTATGCTCTTCTCATCGATGATATTACTCAGAATTTCAACCTCCGGCAGTAAAACGGTTATCGTTTTTCCTTTTACATCAACCTCGGCCTGATCCATTCTCACACCGGCCTTCAGCTGTCCTGCATACGTAAGCAGAAAGCTTTTTTTTGTCAACGGGATATTCCATCCGTTTAAGGTCAGTGAATTCTCAAATTTTCCCACCTTCGTATAATTATATTCCATGACGGCAAGGTCATTGACCTCCTGCAGCTGCTGTGTCAGTGCTGTTGATGTGATTTTCGGTTCACTTTGTTTTCCTCCGAAAACGGTTCCTGCAAAGAAGATGACCGCAGCCAGTATACAGATGGCCACAACGCCGCCAATAGCTTTCTTTGTTTTCCCAAGGGTATCCAGTATTTTCATTCTCTACCTCCCGCTATAGGTAAAATTATATCATATTTGACAGATGAAGCCTATATGCGATATTCTTACATTTTTCTTTCTGCCGAACCTGTGTTTAGCCCGCAGCTTCATTATGAATGCCGGTGAAAATTTCTTATGTCTTTTTTGCAGTACAAGCTTTCTTTTCCTATCTGTTCGTGATACCATAGGGATACGCATGGAGGGATCGTATGCTTTTTTCTATTAAATATGTACATAGACTAAAATGGAATGGTCTGTATCAATCATTGATGTGGAGCTGCTTTGGTATAATGTTTATGCTTCTGTATCCGGTTAGTCCTGATTTGATGACGTTTATCGGAGGCGTTATGCTGCTGTTTCAGGGTGTACCGCAGCTTATTTTATTTCTGGAGGAGGACGAGCGTTTTCTGATTTCACTACTATCCCTGGTAGAGTGTCTGCTGGTCAGCTTTCTGGGGGTGTGGATGCTGACGAATCCGGAGGAGGTTTATGACACACTGCCGGCTGTTCTGGCCTTTGTCACCTTTCTGCATGCTTTCAGCAATTTGATTATTACAGGTAGAATACGGCATCTGCAATATTCAAAATGGTGGATTGCTGCGCTTGTTACGGCTGCGAAGATGACAGCTACAGCTGCACTTGCCGTACAATTTCATTTACATAGTGAATTTATGGTTGTGGGAACCGGAATTTGTATGCTTCTGGATGCTGCTAGTGATATTTGGATGTGGAAAAAGCTGGAGGCATTGATCATTCAGGATATGGGAATATAATGTGCGGAGATTCCGCACTTTTTTTGAATCATTTTCAGAGCGTTAACAACTTCAAATTGTTCAATGCCTTTGTAATGCTGTATTCTAAACGTTTTAGAAACCCCTTTTTTAGGGGTATTTTTCGTATCTCCACTAATCTTTAAATGTGATAATATGTAGAAGTAAAGGGAAGGACAGTGACAAAACAGGCAGAAGCTGGAGGAAGAAGAGAAGTAAGGAGAGCTGAGTCATGTGTGTAAGAAGATATGAGGATAACTGGGGAGAACTGAAGGGGAAGCTGATGGAGCGGGATGTGCTGGAGGTGCTGTCGTTCAGTGCATTTGCACAGGATGAAAGCGACCTGGAGGAGAAGCTGCGCTACTGTGGAGAAAAGGATATCCACATACAGGTGAAGGATGCACGGATAACACCGGATGTGTATCTGGAGTTTCCCAAACAAAAGGATATTAAGAAATAACCTGTGTTTACCTGCTTGCAAATTATTGTATTTGGATAAACGAGAAAAAAACTTTTTATTGACAGATATAATATCAGATATTATAATTGTCCGTAATTGAATAACTATCTTCAGGGCAGGGTGTAATTCCCTACCGGTGGTATAGCCCACGAGCCGAAAGGCATGATTTGGTGAAATTCCAAAGCCGACAGTATAGTCTGGATGAAAGAAGATGAAAGTAAGTTTATGCTTTTTTTGCGTGCTCTGGAATGATTTTATATTGTTTCAGAGCATTTTCTTTAATCGCATAAATCCTCTTTTGCATGTCTTGGATAGATTTTATTCAAGGCATGTATTTTTTTGGAGGTGTAAAAATGAGCGATACAGAATACATGAAATTAGCAATAAAACTGGCAAAAAAAGGTGCTGGCTATGTCAATCCTAATCCTATGGTTGGGGCAGTAATTGTAAAAGATAATCGAATTATAGGACAGGGATACCATGAAATCTTTGGTGGATTGCATGCAGAGAGAAATGCATTAAAAAATTGTAGGGAGTCACCTGTAGGAGCAACACTTTATGTAACACTTGAACCATGCTGTCACTATGGTAAGACACCACCTTGCACAGAAGCAATTATTAAAAGTGGCATTACAAGAGTAGTCGTCGGAACTTTAGACTGTAATCCTATTGTGTCTGGAAAAGGTGTAAAGGTACTTGAGGAAAACAACATTCAAGTTGTGATAGGAATTTTAGAAATGGAGTGTCAACAGTTAATCAAAGTTTTTAGAAAATATGTTACAAGGCATATTCCTTATGTTTTTATGAAATATGCAATGACAATGGACGGGAAAATAGCAACTTATACAAATCAATCAAAATGGATAAGTGGCGAAAAAGCGAGAAAACAAGTACATCAATTCAGGCATAAGGTTACTGCGATCATGGTAGGAGTGAATACCGTTATTCAAGATGACCCTTTACTGACATGCCGATTAGAAAACGGGGAAAATCCTATTCGTATCGTATGTGATACAGATTTAAGAACACCCATTACATCAAAAATTATCAAAACAGCGAATGACATTAAAACATATATCGCTACTTCTTCTATTGATGAAAGTAAGATTGCTCTTTACAGAAAATGTGGTTGTGAAATTATTTATACGAAGAAAAAAGGTAATCATATTGACTTAATGAATTTAATGCAATGTTTAGGAAATATGCAGATAGACAGTCTACTTTTAGAGGGTGGAAGTGCAATGAATTGGAGTGCTCTTGAGCAACAGATTGTTGATGAGGTGCAAATTTATATAGCACCTAAAATATTTGGTGGGAGTGCAAAAAGCCCTGTAAGTGGTCAAGGTGTTGCTTTTCCTAATGACGCCATTATGCTTAAACCATATGCTTTTTCTCAAGTGGGAAATGATTATTTCATAGAAAGCGAAGTGATTTATCCATGTTTACAGGAATAATAGAAGAAATCGGTAAAGTAGAAAGAATACAGAAAGATACTTGTAACTGTAAACTATCCATTAAAGCTTCAAAAATATTAGAGGATATACATTTAGGCGACAGCATAGCAGTCAATGGTATCTGCCTTACAGTTACTTGTTTCACTCGACAATCTTTTACAGTTGATGTGATGAATGAAACATGGAACAGAACGGCTCTTAGCCTGTTAAGACATGGAAGCCTTGTGAATTTAGAAAGAGCTATGCCTATGAATGGCAGGTTGGGCGGTCACATTGTTACGGGGCATATTGATGGGACAGGCAGAATATCGTCTGTGCGTAGAGACAAAAATGCGGTGTGGTATCAAATCAATACGCAAAGAGAAATCTTAAATCTAATTGTTGAAAAAGGTTCGATTGCTATTGACGGTATTAGTCTTACTGTCGCAAAAGTATCGAAAGCAGATTTTTCGGTATCCGTTATCCCTCATACTTTGGAGCAAACAATTCTCAAGAATAAACAAGTCGGGGATATGGTAAACCTTGAAAATGATATATTAGGGAAATATGTGCAGAAACTCATAGACAACAGCAATGAAACAGAGTTGTCGAAAGAGTTGTTATGCCGATACGGATTTTAGCAGAAAGGATAAAGGAATTATGAAATATCAAAAAATAAAAGAGGCATTGCAGGCGTTACAAGAGGGAAAACTTGTTTTGGTTATGGACGATAAAGAGAGAGAAAATGAGGGGGATTTAATTTGTTCGGCACAATTTGCGACAACAGAAAATGTTAATTTTATGGCGACTTATGCAAAAGGCTTAATCTGTATGCCTATGAGTGAAAGTCTGGCTAACAGGCTCATGCTTTCCCCTATGGTTGAAGATAATACAGATAACCATGAAACTGCCTTTACAGTTTCTATTGATTATAAGGATACTACAACAGGTATTTCTGCCGAAGAAAGAGGATTAACGGCTCGTATGTGTGTGACTGAGAATGTAAATCCCTTTGACTTTCGTAGACCGGGGCACATGTTTCCTCTGATTGCAAAGAACGGAGGTGCTTTGGAAAGAAATGGACATACAGAAGCAACGGTTGACCTATTGAGGTTGGCTGGCTTAAAAGAATGTGGCTTATGTTGCGAAATTATGAATGAAAACGGGAAAATGATGAGAACACCTGATTTAATTCAGTTTTCTCAAACACACCATATACCTACCCTCACAATTAAAGAATTACAGGAATACAGAAAAGTATATGATTTGCTTGTAGAATGTGTTTCGGTTGTAGAAATGCCTACAAAATATGGGAATTTCAAAGCACATTGTTATATCAATAAATTGAATGGAGAACATCATGTTGCATTGGTTATGGGAGATTTGAATAATGGAAACGATGTGCTATGTCGTGTCCACTCAGAGTGCTTAACAGGAGATGCCTTTGGCTCTTTACGCTGTGATTGTGGACAGCAGTTAGATAAAGCAATGAAAATGATTGCAGAAAATGGTTCTGGTGTATTGCTTTATATGCGACAAGAGGGACGAGGTATCGGGCTTGTCAATAAACTAAAAGCCTATCATTTACAGGATAACGGTATGGATACACTTGACGCCAACCTTGCATTAGGATTTCAAGGCGATTTAAGAGAATATTATATCGGTGCACAGATTTTAAGAGATTTGGGAATAAAATCATTGCATTTACTTACAAATAATCCTGATAAAGTTTATCAGTTAGAAGATTATGGAATGAAAATTTCAAGCAGAGTACCGATTGAAATAGAAGCAAATCCTTATGATAGTTTTTATCTAAAGACAAAGAAAGACCGAATGGGACACATTTTGAATATGGAGGAAAAATAAATGAACACTTTTGAAGGAAATTTAGTAGCAGAAAATATAAAAATCGGTATTGTTGTAGCAAGATTTAATGAGTTTATAACTTCTAAGCTATTAGCAGGTGCATTAGATAATTTGAAAAGAGAAAATGTTGGTGAAAAGGACATAGAGGTAGCTTGGGTTCCGGGAGCATTTGAAATACCTTTGATAGCGTCTAAAATGGCAAAAAGTAAAAAATATGATGCGATTATTTGTTTGGGAGCAGTTATTCGAGGTAGTACAAGCCATTATGATTATGTGTGTAGTGAGGTATCAAAAGGAATTGCTCAAATCAGTTTAAATACCGAAACACCAGTTATGTTTGGTGTTCTTACGACAGATACGATTGAACAGGCGATAGAACGAGCTGGTAGCAAAGCAGGAAATAAAGGCTCTGAATGTGCACAGGGAGCTATTGAAATGGTAAATCTAATTCGTGCATTAGAGGTATAATATGATTGGGGATTAAAAGGTAAAGCGAAAAAGCATAATAGGCGGAGTGATCCAGACACGGCGGTGGGAAAATCTCTTAGATTTTTCCACCGTTTTTAGTGGCTGGTTCACTCCGGCAGTTGAGCGAGCTTGCGAGCGAACAGTAAGCCCCCGTTATCTAACAAGGGGGGCACAAAAAACAAGAAACAATATACACTACTAAGCGGAAAACGCTGTATTTACAAGGTAAAATCGCTTTTAATAGGGTGTTAACTAAAAAGCACTCATTTAATACATAAAAATTGAATAAGACATAGGAAAGACAGTTGATTTCAAACGAGAAATTGATTGTCTTTTCTTTTGCGGAAATTTAAGTATAGGCAATTATCAAATATGGTAGTTGCCTTTTTTGATTGGAGGAATTGAAGAATGAATGATAAAAACTTTATAGAAGAATTAAGACAAAAGCGTGAAGAATATGGAGTAACACAAAGAAAACTTGCTGTTGCCTGTGGTATCAGTCGTACATATTTTAACCAGATAGAGAATGGGACTGTTGTTCCCTCTGCTGAACTAAAACAAACGATAGAAAAACAGATTGAGCGTTTCAATCCGCAAGAACCACTATTTCTGTTGATTGATTACTTCCGTGTCCGCTTTCCTACGACAGACGCATTAAAGATTATTCGTGAAGTATTACAACTAAAAGCCGATTATATGCTTTATGAAGATTTTGGAAAATACGGATATGAAAGCAAATATGTTTTAGGCGACATCAACATCATGTGTTCCATGCAAGAGCATTTAGGTGTTTTATTAGAACTAAAAGGCAGAGGGTGTCGGCAAATGGAAAGTTATCTATTGGCACAGGAACGCTCATGGTATGACTTTATGCTGGATTGTTTAACGGCAGGTGGTAAGATGAAACGACTTGACTTGGCAATCAATGATAAAGCAGGAATATTAGATATTCCAAAGTTAAAGGAAAAATACAAGGCTGGCGAATGTATCTCCTACTTTCGTATGCAGAAAGATTACAGCGGTACGGAAAAATGTGGTAGCGATTTACCAAAGAATACAGGAGAAACCTTATATCTCGGTTCAACCAGTAGTGAGTTATATATGTGTGCCTATCAGAAAAATTACGAGCAGTATGTCAAAAATGGCATAGAAGTTGAAGATACAGAAATCAAGAACCGTTTTGAAATACGCATGAAGAATGAACGAGCCTATTATGCGGTTGTAGATTTACTGACCTATCGGGACGCTGAACGCACCGCTTTTTCTATCATCAATCATTATGTCCGCTTTGTTGATAGAGAAGATGATAAACCGAAAAGTCAATGGAAAACAAATGATGATTGGGCATGGTTTATAGGGGAAAATAGAGAGCCGATACGATTAACGACTAAACCAGAACCTTATACTTTACAAAAGGCATTACATTGGTTACAAAGACAGGTTGCACCAACCATAAAAATGGTACAAGCATTAGACAGAGAAAATCATACAACGATACTGAAAGATATGATTGAGCAGGCAGAACTCAAAGATAAGCATAAACACTTATTACAATTAGAAAAATCAACCATAGAAGAACGCATAGATACCGCTGTCCCACAAGAGAATGACGGTATTTTTTAATTTCTTCAAAATATCTGCAACAAAACATCAACTTGTGTACAGATATGGTACGAGAAAAGGAAATCTAACTTTTTTTGAAAATAGGTCATCAAATCAAGGTTTCCATTCCCTATATGGAGTGAAAGAAGAAAAGTTTTGAAAAAATGTCGGAAATTCAAGATGAGTGGACAGTGTTATGTGAAAGAAGACAAAGTATCTTCAATTTGTATTCAAACAGGTATTAGCAGTTGAGTGTTGATGTGAAAAGAAGAAAATATTTTCATTCTCAACTTAACATTTGGTAGTTGTCGTTCCCTATATGGAGCAAACAAAATCTTTCATTTCATAGTTGGCAGTAACGGTATTGCATAGGTAGTTAGGGTGTGAAAAGAAATCTTTTCATCATCAACTTAGCAGAATGACAATTTCTTTCCCTATATGGTACAAGAAAAGAAAAAAGTTTTGAATATTGGTTACGCTTTTACTCTTTTCCAACGCGATATATAGGAAAGATGATTTTCTTCTTTCAATCGCTCTTTGACAACTGAATAAAGCAATTCAATACCTTTGACAGACAGCGAGCCGTTGAAACAGATACGCCATGACCTTTCTCCTGCAAAAGTGAGCGACAACCTATCTGTGTTCTTGTAAAAGATTTGTCCTCTTTTATCGCCATGACCTGTGCTGTCAGATAATGATACTCCCGTACAGCCACAGCTTGAGCGTTAAAAGCGTCGCACGCAATGGGTACGGCTACATAAGAACTATGCAGAGGTGGAAGTCCTGTGGGCTATGACAAAAGCCGTTGAATTGCTTAGAAAGATTTTACAGAAAGGGGGTATGTGTTATTGATAATGCTGTAAAAACAATTCAAAAGAAAAATAACAAGTGTGGCATTGGCAACAGAGGAAAGACAAAGATTGTTGTAAAAGAGCATTTCTCCGAAAAGGGAAAGACAATGGAAGAACTTCTAACTGATGTCATGTTGGAAAAAGCAAAGCATACAATCGCATAAAATCGGTGCAGTTGTAAGAAATAGATTGAATGACAAAAAGTACCCGTGTTATACTTTACTTGCAAGCAGGTATTGTAAACACGGGTTAGTTATAAAGGAGGATAACTGACAATGAAACAACAGATTTACAATACTGCACTTTATCTTAGGTTAAGCCGAGATGATGAATTACAGGGCGAAAGTTCCAGCATTACCACACAAAGAAGTATGTTGCGTCTATATGCAAAAGAACATCATTTGAATGTGATTGATGAATATATTGATGACGGCTGGTCGGGAACAAATTTTGACAGACCGAGTTTTCAAAGAATGATTGAGGATATAGAGGCAGGAAAAATCAACTGTGTTGTAACAAAAGACTTATCACGACTTGGTAGAAATTATATTATGACAGGACAATATACAGAATTGTATTTTCCCAGCCATAATGTCCGTTACATAGCGATTGACGACGGTGTGGACAGCGAAAAAGGCGAAAGTGAGATTGCACCATTTAAGAACATCATCAATGAATGGGTGGCAAGAGATACGAGCCGTAAAGTGAAATCAGCCTTTAAGACGAAATTTGCAGAGGGTGCGTATTATGGGGCTTATGCTCCGTTAGGATATAAGAAACACCCCGACATCAAAGGGAAACTGTTGGTTGATGAGGAAACAAAATGGATTGTTGAAAAAATCTTCTCTCTAGCCTATCAAGGTTACGGTAGTGCCAAAATCACAAAAATACTGCGAGAAGAAAAAGTCCCGACAGCGTCTTGGTTGAATTTTACAAGGTACGGTACTTTTGCTCATATCTTTGAGGGAAAGCCCGAAAGCAAGCGTTATGAGTGGACGATTGCTCATGTAAAGGCGATATTGAAAAGTGAAGTCTATATCGGAAACAGCGTTCATAATCGACAATCAACCGTTTCTTTCAAAAGCAAGAAGAAAGTACGAAAGCCCGAAAGCGAATGGTTTCGAGTAGAAAACACGCACGAACCGATTATTGACAAGGAAGTGTTCTATCGTGTGCAGGAGCAGATAAAATCAAGGCGTAGACAGACAAAGGAAAAGGCAACGCCGATATTTGCAGGGCTTGTCAAGTGTGCGGATTGTGGCTGGTCTATGAGGTTTGCGACAAATAAGGCAAATAAAACACCGTATAGTTATTATTCTTGTAGTTTCTACGGACAGTTTGGCAAAGGTTATTGTTCTATGCACTATATCCGCTATGATGTGCTGTATCAAGCTGTATTGGAACGATTGCAGTATTGGGCTAAGGCAGTACAGCAGGACGAAGAAAAGGTATTGAACAAAATACAGAAAGTCGGCAATGCAGAGCGAATACGGGAAAAGAAGAAAAAGGCAAGTGCCTTGAAGAAAGCCGAGAACCGACAAAATGAGATTGACCGTTTATTTGCAAAAATGTATGAAGATAGAGCCTGTGAGAAGATAACGGAACGAAACTTCATCATGCTGTCGGGGAAATATCAAAAAGAGCAGATAGAACTTGAACAGCAGATAACCAACCTAAGAGAAGAATTAAGTAAAATGGAACAGGATATGATAGGTGCTGAAAAGTGGATTGAGTTAATCAAGGAGTATTCCGTACCAAAGGAACTGACAGCACCGTTATTAAATGCAATGATAGAAAAAATCCTTATTCACGAAGCAACAACGAATGAGGAGAACGAAAGAATACAGGAAATAGAGATATACTACCGATTTATTGGAAAAGTAGACTGATAAAGAGGGTTCATATCTTTAACTAAGGGAAACTGGACATCCTGTATCTGATGAAGCGGGAGGAGAAAAAGAAGCGGGAAGAGCTGAAGAAGGCGCAGTATGAGGGGATCGTGAAGGCGCTGGAAAAGAAGAAAGAGGGAGCGGGGAGCTATGGAAGACCGCGTGCAAGCCTGCCTGAGGATTTCCGGGAACAGGTGGAATACTGTCAGAAGAACCATATCCCGCTGGAGACCTACCGCAGAAGGACCTCACTGAAAAAGGCCACCTTTTATAAATATGTAAAGGTGCTGCAGAGCGAGCACGAACATACCTTTTAGCATCATAAGAAATAGAATAACAGTCGATTTACAGAAACGTATGCAATCCTGTAAACCGGCTTTTCATTTTAGCCGATGCACTGAAAAAGAACACAGGCAGTTTCGATGCTTGAAGGAAAACCTCTGTCATACAGCTTATTTCTATAAATATAGAGATAAATATAAAGGTGAAAACACGGATGCGATCCTTTGATGCATCATCTTTTATAAAATCAACATGGTGTTAAAATATACGGATTATACAAATGTCAAGTTTTGTGATACAAAAGTGAAATTAACCGATAAATAAAGCGTTTTTTTGCCTTTTTTGTATTTTAATTATTATGCCAAAATGATATATTTTTACATATATCAGAAGACTGTAATTCCTTGAAAGGGGGATGCTTATGGGCTGGTATCAGAAACAGAAAAGAATATATGAATCCAGACAGCAGAATCATGAACATGATCTGCCAGAGGATGAAGTGGTTCATTCAGAAGCCAAGAAGGAGGATATGACTAAAATGGAAGAAAACAAAGATGCGCAGCAACCTGTAAAGCCGCAGGAAAGTGCTTCTCTGATTGGAGAACATACAGAAGTAACAGGTGATGTCAGTACGGATGATGACCTGACAATTTACGGTCGTGTAAAGGGGAATATCAAATGCAGCAAGCGTATTCAGATATATGGGAGTGTGGAAGGCGATATCCTCTGTCAGGATGCCTCTGTTATACAGGCTGAAATACATGGTAATATTGAATGCAAAGAAACACTGAAGATATCACAGGAAAGCACAGTGGAAGGAAATATCACAACGACTGCATTGGAAAACGGCGGAGCTGTTCGCGGAGATATTCATGCGGGAGGGCATATTCGCCTGAGTGAAAAATCACAGGTGAGCGGTGATATCACAGCCGCATCCATTAGTGTTGATCAGGGGGCAGTTATACAGGGCTGTGTTATGATTGGCATCCAGGATACAAACGGCGCACAAAAGGAAGCGTAAAAGAAGCCTGTTCCTGACAAGACGGTTCTTTCCTGCATTATGATGTTAGTAAAATGGAGAATACAGGTTCTATTGATGCATGCAATAGTATTGAATTCTCCATTCCTTCCTTGTATCCACAATCGAGTAAAAACCTGACGGGGCTGTCAGGTTTTTTGTTGCTTTAAAACATTCCAAAACCAAGCATGTATCTGTGAAGCAGCATATCTGTACGTTTTGACGATTTCCTGTGAGAAATGCAATGATTAAAAAAATATAAGATATGTATCAAGTTACGCTGAAAAGCTTATCGTTGGGCAGAATTTTCTGTAAAATATGGGTATGTGATGATCCATCCCCAAGATGATCACATGTATCGGAAAGGAAGAGACTGCGATGCAGTCCCCCAACGAAAAAAGACGGCATTAGTAAATGTCCGCCTTTTTTTATATTTCATAATTTATCACAGAAAGCCTGCATCGATATCTGACTGGTGTCTATTTAACGCTCCAGCTTCACGATGACCAGTGTCAGCTGACCGTCCGTATTTGCTACATTGGAATTGTAATTGACGGTAAACGGGGTTGCCTGTGTCACCTCGATTATGAAATGACTGCTGCCTTCAGCTGTGTTCTGTGGGGAACCTGTTCGTGAATAAATACCAAATTCAATATGCGGTGCTCCGTTGTAGGCCGGGGTTATCTGCATATAGCCGGCTGTAGACAGTATTGTGCTGACCTCCAGTGAAATTTGATAGAAGCCCGGCTGCAGCAGCAGGGAAGTCGTGGAGGTTGATGTGATATTGCCGGTTGTATCCGCAATGCTTTGGTATAACGGCATTGGCTGAGCATTTTCAAAGGCTCTTGCAAAATCAGCAAAGCTGGCAAAGGATTGTGTTTCAATACCGCGTGGTCCGGTTGCTCCGGTAGCCCCAATCGGACCTGTGCTTCCGGTTGGTCCTGTTGGACCGATTGCTCCATCCGCCCCGGTTGGCCCTGTTGCACCTCTTAATCCGGTAGGTCCCGTCGGTCCCTGCAATCCTCTAAGTCCCTGTGGCCCGGTCGCACCCGTTGTTCCTGTCGCTCCGGTTGCACCATCTGCCCCTGTATTCCCGGTAGCCCCGCGTGGTCCGGTAGCCCCTGTTGCTCCGGTCATGCCGGTTGCTCCGGTCGCACCCGTCGGTCCATCTCTTCCATCTAAACCGGTTGGTCCGATGTTTCCCGTCGGCCCTGTGACACCGGGGGTTCCGGTAGGTCCCGTTGGTCCGATCAATCCCTGTGGTCCGGGACTTCCGGCAGGTCCTGTTGCACCCGTCGGTCCGGTAGCGCCATTTTCACCTGTTGCCCCTGTTGCCCCTGTGATGCCGGAGGCTCCGGTATTTCCTGTAGCACCTGTTGCTCCCCGCGGCCCTGTTGGCCCCGTAGCTCCATCTGCACCGGTATTTCCCGTAGCTCCGGTAGGCCCTGTCGGTCCGGTTACTCCAATGCCCGGCCCTGTCGGTCCCATAGGTCCTGTCGGACCTGCAGGCCCGCGAAAGCCCCTTGGACCTCTCGGCCCCGGACAACATGTATGAGGATAGGGTTCACAGCAGGTATCTGTTGGAATGTCCTCTTGCAGAGCATGCTCATCCTCACACACTGCATAGTTGTCTGTATAATCGTCATAATATTCATCCTGATATGTCATCTTTTCACCTCATCCTGTCGGATTTCAAATACTTCCTTATCCGTTTTATCCTATGTGTACAGGGACATTCTGCACATGGCAAATGCCCAGCAGTGAAGACGGTACCAGGAAAAGTGCGGATAAAAGCTGTTGGAAATACACTTTCACCGGATATGACCTGCTGTTGTGAAGATCCCATGTCCGATATCCCACACCGCAGAATCAAAGCACAGAGCACCCCTTCTGTTTCGTGGGGAACAAAATGGAAAAAGACACAATGCTTTATATTACAATTCCAGCAAAATATATTCTGAAAGGAAATGAATGAGAAAGCGTATAAAAGGCAGGTGAGGAAGATCGAACCGGCACCTGCCCTCTATGTACATAACTGCTTGTAACGCTTGCGCTCACTTGGGGAGATATCACGTCCTCAGCTATTTCTCCGCTCTTGCAAGCTTGTCCTCATAGCCTTCGATTTTCGTATCCAGCCGCTTCAGGGTAGCCTGCATTTCCAGCACCCTTTTTTTCAGCAGGGTACGCTGTTCCTTCAAAATATCCAGCCGTGCCTGTGTGGAGGCATCTCCCTGCTGAAACAGCTCCAAAGCTTCAGTCGGCAGTCCCGCACTACGCATGCATTTGATGAACGCAATCCATCCCAAATCCTTTACACCGTAATCACGGATGCCGCCGCAAGTCCGCGAAGCAGCAGGAAGCAGTCCGATTCTTTCATAATAGCGAAGCGTATCTGCGGAAATTTCAAACATACGGCTTACTTCGGCAATTGTCATGATTGTACCTCCTCTATAAAGTATGTATCTGTTAACATATCACACGAAGAACCAGTGACTAGCAATACCATGGTCTATGAATAACCATCAGCTTCACTAAATCACCTGGAGCATGCTTTAAGTCAATATAATTATTGCAGTGTTGCGAAAACTTCTAAAGAATAAAGAGTTACATAATATAAATTTTAAAAATATCACAGATTATGAATCAATATGAATCAAAATAAATTAAAATGATATAAAAAGATTGACATCCTTTCTACATACTTCTATAATAAAATTGTAAGAAGGACACAGAAAAGGAGAACATGGAATGAAAACTACTGATCCTAAGAAAAGAGCACTGCTGGACGGTCTGAAAGACGGTCTGATCGTATCCTGTCAGGTACAGAAGGATGACCCTATCTATACCGATGACATCGTAGTAAAAATGGCGGAGGCAGCCAAATGGGCAGGAGCTGTGGCAATCCGCGCGAATTCTCCGGAACAGATCAAGGCAATTAAGGATAAGGTTGATTTGCCGATGATCGGTTTATGGAAAATCTGGCATGACGATACAGATGTTTTTATCACACCGACGATGGATGCCGCAAGAGCTGTGTGGGAGGCAGGAGCGGAAATCATCGCTCTGGACTGTACATCACAGATTACACATGAAAACACACAGGCATGGGATTTGATCAAAACCGTGAAACAGGAAATTCCGGAAGCTATTATCTTTGCGGATGTTTCCAACATGGAGGAAGCAGCACGCGCTGTGGAAAACGGTGCGGATATCGTTGCACCGACGCTGTACGGCTATACAAAGGAAACAGAGCATATCGAGGGTGCGGATTACCGTATGTTTGCGGAGATGTGCCGTACCTTCCGCGATGAAGCATTCGTCATGATGGAGGGACATATCTATACGCCGGAGGATGCGATGAAGTGCATTTATCTGGGGGCGCATTCTGTTGTCGTAGGAAGTGCCATCACCCGTCCGCATCTGACTGCAAAGCGTTTTGTCGATCTGCTTGGCGGCTATCAGGATAATTGGAGAGATGCAGAAAAGGCAAAGCACTGATCTCATGATATAAGAAAGGAAGGCACAGGAGTATGAAAAAGAAAATCAGTATTGACGGCGCGCAGAATGTTGAGGTATCCAAACCGATTCCGTGCGAAAAATCACCACAGGAACAGCTTGCCATCATGGAGGCCTATACACAGGCTCACAGGGATAGTGCCGCTCTGGATAAGGCAGAACGTGAACTTCGCTGCCTGCGTACTATTTTTCCTGCTCTGTTTCGAAGCATAGAGGATGATGATCTGCTGGCCGGACGTCTGGATTTTCTGCCGATTGGCTTTGGCAGTGTGACCAGCATCGGCGGTGTTTCCCATTACTGTGTTTTCCATAAGCTGCGCTCGTTTAAGGAACAGCTCGACAGCGAGGAAGAAAAGGCCAGAGTGGATGCTCTGTATGCCTATTGGGAGGAGCATGACACCAAGGCGATATATTGTGCAGATGTTTTGAATGAGTCCACCATCGGCCGCTTTATCGATTGCTCCTATCCGCTGATGGCAACTGCACGCTTATCCGGTATGATGCTGAATTACAAAAAGCTCATGGCATATGGACTGGAGGGGCTGAAAACGCTGATCCGTTCACAGAAGCCCAATACCTTTTTAAACAGCTGTGTGGAAAGCTTAACGCTGCTGCAGGAGGTTATCGACCGTCAGATTGAGCTGGTGCGGGAAGCAAAGCTGGATGCTGCGCGCAGCCGATTGCAGGACCTGGAGCTGATGGAACGCGATCTTGCGGTTATCCGCACACAGAAGCCTGCAACCTTTCATCAGGCGCTGCAGCTGTTCTGGATCTATGCCTTAGTGGCAGGGGTTATCAATTACGGTCGCATGGATGATGTGCTGGGGCCGTATCTGCAGCGTGATCTGGAGGACGGTCTGATTACGGAGGAGGAAGCGTACCGGTATCTGAAGTCTCTGTGGAAAATGATTGAGAACCGCCGTACAACGGTAAATGGACGTATCATCGTCGGCGGAGAAGGAAGAGAGCATCCAGAGGAAGGCGATACCTTTGCGCGTATCTGCCTGCGTGTCTGTCGGGATACCCGCTACGTGGAGCCGCAGTTTACCCTGCGCTTCAGTAAAAATACCCCGGCGGATATCATGGATATGGCATATGACTGCATCGGATCCGGTGCAACCTATCCGACGCTGTACAATGATGATGTCAATATTGAGGCAGTCATGTACGGCATGCGTGTATCCCGTGAGATAGCGGAGCAGTATGTTCCCTTCGGCTGTGGAGAATTCGTGATTCAGGGAAAAAGCGTCGGTACACCGAATACCCTTTTAAACCTGTTGAAGCTTCTCAATATCACCTTAAATGCAGGGATTGATCCAATGGATGGCAAGGCGAAAAACGGTCCGGTTTCCATACCGGAGTGCAGTGCGTTTACCACCTTTGATGAACTGTATGATACCTATAAGGAGCTGCTGGATTATTATTTTGACCTCAGTGTGGAGGCACAGAAGCATTCCTATGAGGTGATGAATCAGGAGGCAAGCTTTCTGTTTACCTCAATCCTGATGGATGACTGTATCACCCGTGGAAGGGCATTGCTTGACGGTGGTGTACAGATTCTGGGCGGTACCAATGAAACCTATGGAAACATCAATGCCAGTGATGCTCTGTATGCGATCCGTAAGCTGGTATATGAGGATAAGGTATACACACTACAACAGCTGCATGAGGCACAGCTCGCAGATTTTGAAGGCTATGAGCAGCTGCGAAAAGACCTGCTGCATGCAGATAAATATGGAAATGACAAGCCGGAATGCGATGCACTTGCCAATGATTTATACGAGTTTGTCGCTAAGGGAATACGGCAGCGGGGCATTGACGCGGGTCTTGGCTATTATCTGATCGTTATTTCCAATAATCAAACGAATACAGACTGGGGTCATCAGACCTTCGCCAGTCTGGATGGACGGAAAACGGGTGTCTTTATGAATCCTGCGAATAATCCGCAGGGCGGTGCCGCAAAGAGCGGACCAACAGCCTGTTTGAATTCCCTAAGCAGATTTCAGGCAAAATATCATGGCGGCAGTGTGCAGAATATCAAATTCACACCGCGCATGTTCAATGAGGATCGGGATAAAATCCGAATCCTGTTTGATACGTATTTTAAGAAGGGCGGCTGCCAGCTGATGGTGACCGTTGTGGATCACGGCGTATTGGAGGATGCGCAGAAGCATCCGGAAAAGTATCCGGATCTGATTGTGCGAGTAGCCGGCTACAGTGCTGTCTTCGTGAATCTTACCAGAGATATTCAGGATGAGCTGCTGAGCAGGATGCTGTATGATTAACGTCACGAATATTGAGCGCTTTGCGACTCATGACGGTCCGGGTATTCGCACAACACTCTTTCTGAAGGGATGTCCACTGTTTTGTCCATGGTGCGCCAATCCGGAGACACAGAGTGTGAAAAGCACAATGTTTCACAATGCCGTGCGCTGTGTTGGCTGCCGGTTGTGTGAGCGGGCATGTCCGCATCAGGCCATCACGTTTGCGCAGGGAAACTTCACGTACAGGGAAGACCGCTGTCAGCGCTGCGGTGCCTGTGAACGGGTGTGTCTGCAGGATGCCATAGCATTTCAGGGAAAGGAAATGACGCTGGAAGCGATTATGGCGGAGCTGTGCAGGGATCGGGACTATTATGAAAACTCCGGCGGCGGTATCACCTTCAGCGGTGGTGAACCGTTTGTTCAGCAGGAAGCATTATGGGAGCTGCTTCGTGCCTGCAAGCAGGAGGGCTTTCATACTGCCGTGGAAACGACCGGTAACTACTCCAGAGATTTGCTGATACGCATGATGCCGCTGATTGATCTTTTTCTATTTGACTTCAAGCATCCGGATGATGCCATTCTGCGTACGGTTACCGGTGCGGATGGAGCTTTGATTAAGGAAAATCTGCGTTATCTTCTCAAGGTGGATCCACAGAAGGTAATTGTACGCATTCCCGTCATACCGGTGTTCAATTATGAAAAAGACACACTGGAATCCGCATTGCGATATCTGAAATCCATTGGTGTCTGCGAGGTGAATCTTCTCCCGTACCATACACTGGGAAAGGTGAAATACGAAAAGATGGGAAAACCGTATACCTTATCGAATAAAATGCTGCAGAAAGAGGATCTGATGTGTTATCTGGAATATGCCCGACAGCTCGGTATGCAGGCGAATATCGGCGGATAGGGGTGCAGTTCTGCAAAAGCACACGGCACATCATGATGCAACGCGAATACTGCCGGAGCAATCCGGCAGTTTTTCACAGAAGAATGTGACAGAAGATAAATTCAAGAGTGTGACAGAATGACAGAAGATAAATTCAGACAGAATGTGACAGAAGATAAATTCATGGTTTTCTTCAAAAGAAACTTTTGGTATACTGAATACGTGAAAGAGAAAGAGGGTTCGATATGTTAGCAGAAACAGCAGTGAAATATTATCATATGGGATACAACTGTGCGGAAAGCATCATTCGCGCAGGCAATGAGGTATATGGTCTTGACCTGCATGACAGGGATATGAAGATGACAGCAGCCTTTGGCGGTGGCTTTCAGATTGGAGATGTATGCGGTGCCCTGTGCGGCGCAGCCTGTGTAGTTTCCGCACGCTATGTGGAAACAAAGGCACACGACTGTTCTTTTCTTCGAACACTGACGCAGAAGCTGGTCATAGCATTTCAAAATAAAATGGGTTCTCGTCTTTGTGCGAAGATTAAACCGGTGTATCACAGCAAGGAAAAGAAATGTGAGCATACGGTGGAAACTGCCGCAGCCATTCTGGAGGAGGTCATCCGGGAATGGGATGAGGAAAGAAAAGGCATACAGGGATAGTAAGGTGTCTTTTCCGCTTTAAGGTATCCTCATAAAATCCGCTTAATCAAAAGAATCAGGCGCATCGGCTGATCAATGTGCTTGATCTTTTACTGTTTCTAAGTATGCAGTCCTCTTCCTTTGAACAGGAATCGGATGAAGGAGAAGCTGTTTGCATTTTCCTTGTCTTTTTTTAATATTGCGCATATCCTGAATATAGGAGATGATGCTTATGAAGGAAGGAACTCTGGTATATTACCTGGATGAGGGGCAGATTCATGATGGACATGTAATTGATGTGGAAACCAAACAAAACGGTTTCGTGTTCAGCATTGACAGCTATGGAGAATGCGGTGGTTTCTGCCGTATTGATTCTGCACAGATCAACCACACGGTGTTTGAGGATGTTGAGGAAGCGAAAAAGCACGTAAGATAACATGCAGCTGTTGTACAGCCTGTCACAGACTATAGAGGGATACATACGCAGTAATGGAAACGCTGTGAGGTGGTGTTGACCTCCTATGATATCCATATACCTGTCTCAGCTGCTTCCTATGGGGTTGTTCCGGCTAGTCTGATTGAAAAATTCTTGTCGTATGCGGAAAGTCTACAGCTGTGCCATGTTTTCCATGTCCGCAGTGCGGTATCATAAAGAAAAGCATACCGACGGATGGATACTTTCTCACACTTAGGACAGCATAAAAAAATCAACCTGTGTATATTCCTTGCGGTTGATTTTTTTTGGTTCATCCTTTGCAGTAGGGAAAACAGCTATTTCCTGCCTGTCTGCTTCAATGCTTGCATGGTTTCATCAAAGGGACAGATCATATTACTCAGTCTGCTGATTTGCGCGGCCAGTGTGTATTTTGTGGAAAGGGGAATCTCCCCGCCCTTTTGAAATGATGCAAGCTGCTCCTTTTGCACTCCTGCCGCCGCAGCTACAAAGGATAGCGGCAGCTTATATTTTTCTACCAGAACATTCAGCAGTGCCTTCACAATATCGTCATTATCCACCCTCCATGCAGGAAGGGTGATGAAATTGGATACAAACGAACAGATCAGTGCCTGTTCCTGCTCTGTATGCTCCTTTACGTTTACACTGATTCCCATTGCCTGCAAAACAGCTTTCATATCAATGCCGCTTACCTCTTCCGCAGTTTGCAGGATGTCAAATAATTCCATATTATAAGCCTCGCTTTCGTAATGCTTCCGTATGCAAGTATGTGCAGGATAAACAGATATATCCGGCAGCATACCTCTGAACGCAGTTATCTACAGTTTAGCGCAATAGACAATAAAAATGAAGTAAAAAATACCATCGGTTTCTTAAGGTATGTTAATCGGTGACAGGAAGTATACGGCGGTTTAAACCAGACTTTAGAAGGACTTACAAAAACGGCATTGCAGAGAGATGAGGAAGACTGTACACAATTGCCGCATCCCTGCATTTATATCTGCCGGTAAGGCGTTGAAAGCATATAGCTTTCAATGAAAAATACCGGGCTAATAATCTGCCAGTCCATATCTAATATATCACAAAGGAGGCTGTTTGATCATATCCGCTTCATTTGTAAAATTGTGTTTTGTGATGAGTGCCACGATAATCAAAATCGAACTTATAGCGAATATAGCCTGATAAACATCGGTATCAAATGCTTCAAATACAATCCCGTAGCTGATGATAGTTTCTACGATATGTTGCTTTTGCGTGCGCTTTGTGAAGGGTTGTAGCTCTTCACCGACTATGGATACCTGTGAAGGGGAAAACCGTATAGCAGATCGACAGGGGAATGCTTTAAAGACAATGCGAATATGATAAAATCCCTTTTAACGTGAAAAATAGAAAAAGTTATCAAAGATTTGCGGATTTTTTAGGAATTTGACAGATTCCATACGTATAGAAGGGGGTAAGGAGCCCTTACAGAATGGAGGACATAAAAATGTCAAATGCAAGGAATCAACTCAACTACAGTAACGATCTATTTTTTAAGTACACCCTTTCCCGTGAGGATGAAGGCTCTGTGTACGCCCGCAACACCATCATTGAGCGTGTTACCGGAATCAGGGTAAAGGAAAGCACCGTACTCAATCCCAACCTGGATCCGGGCATCATCGGAAAGAAGCGCATCATTCTGGATGTGCATGTAAAGGATGAACAAAATCGTCATTTCAATATCGAGATGCAGACGACCTGTAAGGGAATAGCGGAAATGATGCGCTTTGAATTTTACGGTGCCAGAGCGTTGAACAATCAGCTGAAAAGCGGTGAGTTTTATGATCAATTAAAGCCGGTTTATCAAATTATCTTCATTGATGAGTATGCATGGAACAACAGAAATCTGATCAATCAGTATCAGATGCGTAATGAGCAGGGAGAAGATGAAAGCGGCTATCCGCTCATCCTTCGCACCTTTGTTCATATGCCGGCAATCAATGACATCGTAAAGGAGAAGGAAATGCAGAGGCTGAATGACTTTGAACAGTTGGTGTATCTGTTTGAAAATAATGAAAAAAATGATATACTGAAGTCAAAGGAAAGGTTGGTGAGGGTATTCATGAACAAGTATGAGGAAATGCAGAAGGATGATGAGCTGTGGTCAACGGCTATGGCGATTCAAATGGGAGAGGCACGTTACCGCAACGGCTTGCGTGACAGCTTTGACGAGGGAAAAGCTGCCGGAAAAATGGAAGGAGAGAGGCAGCTCTTACACAGACAGATGCAAATCAAGTTTCATGAGGATTGCGCAACGTGGCTGCAGGCATTAACTGAGGAGCAAATGCAGATTGTGTCCACTTTACTACTGGAATGTGATACCTTTGAGTCACTCAGAAAACGATTACATAAATCTGACAAGAAATAAGCTGTCTGTAATTCCAGAATAAAATACTTAGAACACAACAGAAAAGCCATCCTGTATAGAAAAGGGATGACTTTTCTTTTCAGGTTCTTCGGTAATCAGCGTTATCTCTGTATACAGGGCTGTAGGTAATGTTTTACCATTTGCTATGCCTTTTCCTGCATGAAGGTGTGCTGATGAATGGCAATACTGTTTAAGATACACTGTAGTGATCGCTATTTGTATTTTTAAGTTGATAAGTACTTCATGGAAGCTGTACGGAATGGTTGTGAACTACCGCCAGCTAAAGAGCAAGCGGCTTCTAATAAAGTATGGTAAAATAAAAGTTGACAGGATACAATTTGGATACAAAAATTATGTATCATACAGAAAAGAGGTGATAGCATGCGGCTTCTGATTGTTGAGGATGAACGGGCCATCGCAGAGGTGATGATGCTGAATCTGAAAAGAGTCGGCTATGAATGCGAGTATGCGCAGGATGGGGAAATGGGGGCAGCAATGGTGGAGAAACAAAGCTATGATCTGGTTCTGCTGGATATCATGCTTCCGAAAATCAATGGCTATGAACTGATGGAATATCTTGCACAGCTGCAGATTCCGGTAATTTTTATCACGGCAAAGGGCAGTGTGCAGGACCGCGTAAAGGGTCTGCATATGGGAGCGGATGATTATCTGGTGAAACCGTTTGCGGTGGATGAGCTTACGGCAAGAGTGGAAAGTGTGCTGCGCCGTTATCATAAAAGTATGCAGGATATCCATGTACTGGATGTCACGATTCATACAGCGACCCGTTTGGTGGAAAAGGAGAACCGCACCATCGCTTTGACAAAAAAAGAATATGAGCTGCTGCTGTATCTGGTTCAAAATAAAAATATCGCACTGTATCGCGATACGATGTATGAAAAGGTCTGGCATGAGGAGGAGTTTGAACAGACACGCACCCTGGATTTGCATATACAGCGTCTACGCAAGAAGCTGGACTGGCACAGGGTGATTCAGACCGTGTATAAAATCGGTTATATGCTGGAGGTGAAGGATGAAGTTCAGCGATAAGCTCACACTGAGCAGCACTGCAGTTATCGCGATTCTGTTTTCCACCGGCGCAACCTTTATGATGGTACAGAATCATGACCACCTTTTGCAATCCTATATATCCCGCAATATGCAGACGCACGATCTGGAATCCTTTTCTCTGGAATCCAAGCTGACACAGGATGCCACATCCAATCTGACCTCCTTTGGGAGTGATGAAAAGGCAATAAGAAGCCGCTCAATGTATTATCTTCAGCAGGTTGCCAGTCATATGAACCAGCCGCAAACCCAGTATGCTTTGCTGGATACAAAGCATACCGTGCTGTATGCGACAGGGGAGAAAAAGCTGTTTGAAGAGCATTCGCTGAATGATCCGCAGACCTATCGCATTGTCTCCTATAACAATTCCCGTATCATGCTGGTCAGCAGTCAGATCACCGTTGGGAAATTCACCTATCTTTTGGAAAGCGGTTATGATATCACATCCTGCTTTCAGGAGCGAAACCGGCAGTTTCAAACCTTTTTTCTCACACTGCTGTGCGTCCTGCTGTTCTCCTTTCTGCTGCTGAAGCGGCTGTCCGTCTATCTCAGCAAACCGATTCTGAAGCTGCATGAGGCAAGCCGCCGCATCGCATCCGGAAATTATGAGAAACGCACCAGTATCCAGAGTGATGATGAAATCGGAGAGCTGAGCCGCAGCTTTGATGAGATGGCAAAAGCGACCCAGCAGACCATTCAACAGCTGGAGGTAAACCTTGCACAGCGGGAGGATTTTATGAGCAATTTTGCCCATGAAATCAAGACACCGATGACGGCGATTCTCGGGTTTGCGGACACCTTGCGCACGTATGACTGTGATGTGGACACAAGGAAAAAATGTGCGGATTATATTTATACAGAGGGCAAGCGTCTGGAAAAACTGTCCTATACCCTAATGGATCTTCTATCCCTGAGCGGGAAGGACATACAGCTGCAGCCCGTTTCTATTGCCAGTGTGGTGAAGCAGCTGCGCCAATATTACGATGCTGTTTCCATTACGGATCGGCTTTGCTTCCATTGTGCTTCCTGTACGGTGTATGCGTTGGAGGAGCTGCTCTTCAGTGCCCTGCGCAATCTGATCGATAATGCCATCAAGGCATCCGACGCCGCTCAGGAAATACTCGTAAAGGGAGAGCTGTGCGGGAAGAGCTATCGCATATCGGTAACGGATCATGGAATCGGTATGCGGGAAGAGGATATCCAGCAGGCATCCCAGCCGTTTTATATGGCGGATAAGTCAAGAGCCCGGCAACAGGGCGGTGCAGGTCTTGGCCTGAGTATCGTCAAGCGAATCTGCGATCTGCATGGCAGTCCCCTGCTGATTACCAGTAAACTGCATGAGGGAACGGTTGTTGCGATGCTGCTGGAGGTGGTCGATCATGAAAACTAGAATTGCATTTGCCTTGTGTCTGGGCGTTTGCAGTCTGTCTGTATTGCTGCCGCTGGGTATCTTTTACATCCAGGACAGCGTTGCAGTGGATAAGGATATCGTGTGGCAGTCATCCACGGAGGATATCGCCAAAAACTATCCGGTTGTCTCCAGAGTATATGCCAATTTCTATCAGGGTAATGAAACCATGATGGATAATGAAAGCTTTCATCTGTCCGATATGAGTGCCTATACAGAGAAGCAGCAGAGTCAGCTTACAGAGGTGAAAAAGAAATATAGCAGGGAGCTGAATCAGCTGCTTGCACAGGGAATCTTTCCCTATGAGCTGCTGGATTTGAAGAAGGGGGAGCCCTTTTCCGTCGAATTCGGCACTTTGTCCCAAATGAGTGAAAAAAGCGGTGCCTGGCAGCTGAATCAGGTATACCGCCTAAATACAGCGAATGATAATATCGGGGATTTCACACTGGACAAGCAGACCGAGAAGATTTTGAATCTTGAATTTTACAGGTATGAAGTAAAGCAGTACAGCGAACAGGAGCGTAAGGAATTCGCCTGGAATATGATTCAGTATCTGGGTCTTGATTCCCTAAAGGACTGGACCTATACCAGATATGGCTATGAATCCTATCAGGCGAAGGTACAGGTGTATTGCGAGGTGGAGGATTTAGAGGATTCCTCACGATTTACGATGGGAATCACACCATTGGGGCAGCATACCTCTACGACATTGTATAATTATATACAGCATTGAGAACGCTGAATATCGGCGTTTTTTTCTATTGTTTTTTGTCAACGCTGCATCGTATTAACAGTGAACAAAAGATACTCGCAGAATATACAACTGTGATACAACCGGATGCTAAAGTAGCAGCAAGGAGATGATATAATGAAAAAACTATGCATGCTGCTTTGCTGTATTACACTGCTTGCAGGCTGTGTAAGCAGGGAACAAGCCATATCGGATAAAGCTGGCGGTAAATCACAGAAGCAGAGTGCCTCCAATGAAGCGCTGCAGCTAAAGAGATGGTCGTTTCGCTCCCTCAATCAGGGGGATGGAAATGAACAGGGCTTTTACCGTATAAAAACCATCGATAACGGTGGAGGGAACCTGTATTCCAATATCTTATATACCGATTATGAGAATAAGAAAGAAATCTTTTTATGTGATAAGCCGGAGTGCAGACACAATGACACTTCCTGCACCTCATATTATGCAGGTCTGGATATGATTACGCAGCTGATCGTTCAGCAGGACCATGTATATCTGATAGCAAATGAGGATAGTGTTGTTAATGAAAAAAATGAGACTGTAACCGTACCTGCTAGAATTTTACAAATGGATCTGGATGGTAAGAACCGCAAAGAGCTCTGTCAGCTTCCAAGCGGCTATGGCTTCAGCTATGAGGATTGGGCAGTAGCCGGTGATGTGTTGTATGTTCCTGTTGAGAAAACGGAGAATGTGAGTACCGAAGAGGGAGAAATGAGCTCCGCCGTACAGGTGGTCCGTGAAAAAAAGCTGTATGCCATACAACTGAGCAGCGGCGAACAAAAGGTGGTTGCGGATATGAAAAACAAAAGCATTCTGGGGTGTATGGGAAGAAATCTTATCGTCAATGCCTACCGTTATAAAGAAGATCCGGAAGAGCTTTTGGATAAGGGGGATTTTGCAGGCTATGACCGCGCATCACAGCAGGCCGAGATTGCGTATGAACGCGTCAATGTGGATAGCGGAAGGGTGGAAAAAAGCTTTCATACAGATGCGGATACTTTGGGTGTCTTTGTCAACGACAGTATCTATTATACGGATACCGGCGGCATGCTGAAGCAGCTGAATATGAAGGATGGCAAGGTATATGCTCGAAAGCAGCTGGATACATCATCAGCCAGCTTGATGTTCGGAGAGGATGACCATCTGTTCCTGTATCTGGGAGAAAAGGAATATATATACAGCTTGAAGGATGACAGCTTGAAACCGGCTACGCTGCAAATGTCGGATACACAGGAGCCGATCCGCCTGCTTGGAGAATCCAGGGACATGTATTATGTCATCTATGATCAGGTCGGAGAGGTAAAGAAGACATGGGCAGGTACGGATCAGTATGAGGCAAGCAGCTATGCCTACGGATTGATAAAAAAGAAGGACTACTGGAACAACAAGGCGGATTATATACCGGTGGATGTCATTGTGAAAGGGGAATAGCAGCATGCTGGAAATCAAAAATGTAAGTAAATCCTATGCGGATAAAAGGGTGCTGCATCATATCGACCTGCGTCTTTCCCATGGCATCTATGCACTTCTTGGCCCCAACGGTGCCGGAAAATCAACGCTGATGAATATCCTGTGCAATCAGCTGAACTATGAGGAAGGCAGTGTTTTGTACAATGATAAGGATATCCGTGAGCTGAAGCAGGCGTATTATGCGTTGCTCGGGTATGCTCCGCAGCAGCAGGGACTGTATGATGAATTCAGCGGGGAACGGTTTCTGACCTATATGGCTTTGCTGAAAAACATTGACAGAAAGCAGATACGAAAGGAGGTGCTGCGTGTCGCAGAGCTTGTGAATATGCAACAGCACCTCAAGCAGCGCTGCGGTGCATATTCCGGTGGTATGAAGCAGCGTATCCTGGTTGCGCAGGCATTGCTGGGGAGTCCGGAAATTCTGCTGTTCGATGAACCAACGGCAGGCCTGGACCCGAAGGAGCGGGTGTCTCTTCGTCGTGTGTTTGATTCGCTGAAGGAGGAGCATACCCTGCTGATTGCAACCCATGTGGTAAGTGATGTGGAATCCATTGCAGATGAGGTTATCTTTTTAAAGCAGGGCAAGCTGATCGCACAGGGTGGTGTTGATGAGCTGCTGCTTTGCCATCCCGGTATCGCTTCACTGGAGGAGCTGTATCTGCATCTGTTTGCCGGGGAAGCATCATGTTGAAAAATCTGTATGCAATGGAGCTGTATAAGCTGTGGAAAAATAAAAGGTTTCTGCTGTTTCTTTTCCTGCTGCTGTTATGCAATATCGGCTTTCTTTCCTACGAAACATGGGGGCAGCAGGGCGCAGAAACAACAGCCTATCAGAAATTATCCACCCATCTGCAGACCTTATCCAGTGATGAGCGCTTTACGTATCTGCAGGGGCATGCACACGACGTGGAGCTCGCCTTTGTACGTGAACAAATCCGCAATCTGAAAACACAGCACGACCCGCAGGCGGAGATGCGGATTGCAGCCTTGCGCGACCAGTTTCCCGAGCTTGATCAAAGCGGAACTATACCTTCTTTATATACCGGTGATCTGGAAGCGGAAAATGCTTTCTTGCAGCCGATTATAAAACAGGCGGATACGGTGAAGCGGTATGCGGATTTTCTCAAAGAGGTCGAACAGAAGGCAAAAACGATATCCGCTATTTCCATATTTGCAAAGGAAGACAGCTTCTCCATCCGCAATATAGAGAAAAGCAAAGAGGATTATGCGGCAATGCATACAGTATCTATTGATTTTCAGCTGCAGGATGCCTTGCTGAAGGCGTTATCATATCCCATAACCGCTGTACTTGTCATGCTTGCAATTTTTCTATTTGCGACCATGGTATTTCAGCAGGAGAGTCAAAGAAAGCTGCAGCCGATGCTGTATGGGACTTTACGCGGCCGGCATACCTATATGAATACGAAGACAGCTTCCATTGCAGTATCCTCCGCTGTGATTGTTGGCCTGTTTTACGGCAGTAATCTTCTGCTTATGGAGCTTGCGTATGGCGGCATTCACCTGTCTGCTTCCCTGCAATCGCTTGCGGCTTTTCAGCAATCCACGCTGCCGATCAGTATTTTCCAGTTTCTTCTGCTGTTTTTCTTTCTGAAGATATGCATCTGTTTTATTTTCGCTCAGGCAATGCTGCTTCTCTGCACGGTTTTTAAGCATAGGGTAATCAGCTGTCTCAGTATGATTGCCTGTGTTCTGTTATCCTTGTTCATGCATATATTCCTATCTCCGACCGGGACCTTCCGTGTACTGTATTATCTGAATCCGATTCGCCTGTTTCAGGTGATTGAGCTGTTACAGGGCTATGTGAATTTCAATGTGTTTCAACAGCCTGTATCCCTAACATTGCTTTACGGCAGCCTGCTTTTCATTACGGCTGTACTATTGTTCGTGCTGCTGCATATCATGGTGGAGCGCTCTGGTCGCAGCTGTCAGCTTCCGGCATGGATACAGCGTATACATATGCCCGTCACCTGCAGTTTATGGGTACAGGAGTGCTATAAGCTTTTCTGGGTACAGAAAATAGCGCTCGTCCTGCTGGCTTTTGCCGGATTTCAGCTGTACAGCTATTCGCATACGCAGCTGTATACAAGTGAAAAGGAACGGTTGTGGTCCTCTTATATGCAAACGCTGCAGGGGGAGCTGACCAAAGAAAAGGAGCAGTTTCTTCAGAAGGAAAAGACCTATTATGAGGATTTGCACAAACAGGAGGCACGTCTGCAACAGCGTCTTGATCAAAAAGAAATCAGTATGGCGCAGTATCGCCGTCAGGTGGAGCCGATTTCCAACATGCTGTTAAAGGAGGAAACCTTTCAGGAGGTGCTGCAGGAATATGAATATGTAAAGCAGGATTCCTCACGTCAGTTTGTAGCTCCCTTTGGCTATCGGCGACAGTTTTTTGTATCTGATCGCTGGAGTACACTGATCTTTCTCTTCCTGTTTCTGCTGAGTATAGCGAATCTTCAATGCATTGAATATCGCAATAAACGGCAGATTTTGTTACAGACATGCGTGCATGCAAAAAAGGCGCTGGTAAACAGAAAGCTGATACTTGCATTACTATGCGGTACTGCCCTGTTTATCATGGCGCGTCTTCCACAGCTGCTCCTTCATGCAAAAACCTATGGATTTCCATGCATTACAGCGTCGATTACGTCCCTGCAGGAGTTTGCACAGCTGCCAGCCGGTATCCATATTGCAGGCTTTATGATAATGGCGGCAATCCTTCGAATGTGTGCCCTGCTTCCGATTATCATGTTCTGCTTTATGGTTTCTGTCCGTGTCCGTCAGCAGCTGTTTACGCTGTTATCGGCATTGTTGATTTTTTTGTTTCCACTGCTACTGTCTGCCGCCGGTATTCATGTTCTGGATGCGGTGAGTCTGTATCCGCTGCTGTATAATGAAAGCTGTATGACATCTGTTTCCGGAATGTGGAATCTATTGTTTTCCATCCTTGGTTATTTTCTGTTTTCCATTGCATGCTACCGCCTTGCCCGTTCCTTTGAAAAGCATGTATAAGAAAAAACACTTCCCGTTCATAGCTGCATGTAAGCAGAAGGGAGGTGTTTTTCTTTAAGACAGTGCTGCTAGTTTGCCAAAGCATCATCCAGACGCTTCACACTCAGTGTGACGGTAACGCCTGTACTCAGGGTCAGCGTTAAGGCGATAGCCGCACTGACTGCCATATCGATTATATCACCGGCTGATAAGGTTTCAATCACACTGCCGGAATAGATGGACTCTGTTGCGATTGCCAGCAGATGGCGTTCTTCCGTACTCGGTATGGCTGCACCGTTGCGTCGTACAGCAAGGGTAACGGCAGCACCCAGTGAAGCGGAAGCGTTGAACATATAGTTGATTTCATAGACACCGCTGGTAACTATGGTTAATGCATTCACAGGAGCAAGGTCAACATTGGAAGCAGGCATATCCACAGGAAGAGGCAGCTGCTGCTCAGCACCGATTAACAAATTCAGTGTCTGGGCGGAATCATTATACTTACCACCATAGGCAAGTAGACCTCCTCCGCCACCGCCTGGTCCAGTATCCCCGCGCGGGATGATGAAATTCAGCTCGATGCCGTCCGGTGTTTCAACGTAGGACACATCGGCAGGAGTACCCGGTTCGGAGGTTGTCGTAATTCCAACTCTTACGATCGGTGTAGCTCCTGTTTCACCCTGCGGTCCTTGTTCACCCTGTGGTCCGGGTTCTCCCTGCGGCCCTGGTTCCCCCTGTGGGCCTGGATCGCCAATAGGACCTGTCGGTCCGATGGCACCATCGGCCCCTGTAACACCAGTGGTACCTGTAGCACCTGTATTTCCGGGAGCCCCAGTTGGTCCCGTGGCTCCCGTCGGTCCTGTCGGCCCAATATCTCCGGTAGCACCAGTTACACCGGTTGCCCCGGCAGCGCCTGTACTACCGGTAGCTCCCGTCGGTCCTGTCGGCCCAATATCTCCGGTAGCACCAGTTACACCGGTAGCCCCGGCAGCGCCTGTACTACCCGTGGCTCCCGTCGGTCCTGTCGGCCCAATATCTCCGGTAGCACCAGTTACACCGGTTGCCCCGGCAGCGCCTGTACTACCGGTAGCTCCCGTCGGCCCTGTCGGTCCGATATCTCCGGTAGGACCAGTTACACCGGTTGCTCCGGCAGCGCCTGTACTTCCGGTAGCCCCTGTCGGTCCGGCAGGTCCGGTAGGCCCAGTTGCTCCATTTTCACCCGTAGCGCCAATGGCACCCGTCGGTCCGGTATTTCCGTTTGCCCCAGTTGGTCCTGTAGCTCCGATAGGGCCTGTTGCCCCTGTATTTCCAGTAGCACCAGTTGCGCCTGTCGGCCCGGTAGCTCCAACGCCGGGTCCTGTCGGTCCCGTAGCCCCTGTAATTCCGGTATCACCGCGGGGAATAACGAAATCCAGTACATGATTTGGCCCCCCGCTGTCATGTACCTGTGCCGGTGTTCCCGGGTCAGCTGTTGTTGTGGAACGAATGGTTATCGTCTCAGATAATCCGGTAGCGCCCGTAGCGCCGGTGAGACCTGTATTTCCGGTAGCTCCTGTAGCTCCAGTGGCACCTGCTTCTCCTGCCGGACCTCTGAATCCCCGCGGCCCCCGCGGTCCAGGACAGCAGCATACATCATAGTCACCCTGGTCACAGGATGAAGAACTGCATTCATTGCAGCAGTTTTTGTCATCAAAATCATAGTCATCATAATGCATATCGTTCACCTCATTTATGTTAATTCATTTTAGTATATGGCTGAGCTTAAAAATGGGGAATGGTATTGTCCCGGTTCTGATGAAAAGATATGATTTTTTTAAGTATCCGGCAATCAGCTGTTAACTGGTTGTCCGGTTTTATGAAAGAAAAACGATGCGGATGTGCAGTTGTCTATCAGGATATAGCGATTCCTGCGCTGGCATAGCCGGCAACTGTGTTGACAAGGCTCAATCCGGCAGCAGTAGCAGTGAATACAAGCAGCAGTCTGGTCTGGTTTGTAACTGCAATCGATAGACCTGTTGTTGTACCGGAGGATATTGTTCCGATAGCGATTACTCCGGTTATTGCCGGAGCAAGTGTCACAACTGCTCCTGGGACAGCTGTGAAGGAATTGTTTGGTGCTGTAGACTGATAAAGTGTTGCTGTGATTGTTACAGTGGAGCCAACCAGCGACAAAGCGGCAGTGGTTGAGAAAAAAGCAGAAATGGAAGTTATGGTACCTGCTCTTGGCATGGAAAATGCAAAGTTTGTCAGCGTTCCGGCTGCATTGGTCAGGTCAATAACACCACCTACAATGCTGACACCTGGCGCAGAGCTGCCGAAGCCGACAAAGCCCGGTGTACCAACAAGTCCGCCAGCAATCGTTGTTAGTGATAGCGGAATACCGGAGCTGTAAGGAATGATTGCAGAGCTTCCTGCCAGACCGGTAGCTCCGGTTGCTCCAGTGACACCGATTGCGCCATCAGCTCCCGTAGCACCAGTGGCTCCGGTCGGTCCTGTGGCACCATCAGCCCCGGTGTTTCCGGTTGCTCCTGTCGGTCCCGTTGCTCCGGTCAAACCGGTACTTCCCGTAGCGCCTGTCGGTCCGGTAGGCCCGGCAGCACCATCCGGTCCGGTATTTCCCGTGGCACCAGTTGGTCCCGTAGCACCGTCAGCCCCGGTGTTTCCCATAGCCCCGGTCGGTCCCGTAGCACCTGTTAAACCGGTATTTCCTGTAGCACCAGTCGGTCCGGTAGGCCCGGCAGCACCATCGGCTCCGGTATTTCCCGTTGCTCCGGTCGGTCCTGTTACGCCGTCAGCTCCAGTGTTTCCGGTAGCCCCGGTCGGTCCTGTTACCCCTGTGCTTCCGGTTGGTCCAATTCCTCCGGTAGCTCCGGTACTGCCTGTTGACCCGGTCGGTCCGATAGGACCGATTCCACCAGCTGCTCCGGTAATACCGGTAGGCCCGGCAGGTCCCGTTGGTCCGGTAGGCCCCGTGCTTCCCGTCGCACCGGTCGGTCCTGTCGCCCCGGTATTGCCTGTTGGTCCGCTAACGCCGTTGGCTCCGGTGTTACCCATAGGTCCTGTTGGTCCGGTTACACCGTTCGCTCCGGTATTTCCAGTAGCTCCTGTTATGCCGCTGGCACCAGTCGCCCCCGTAGCGCCTGCTGGCCCGATGGGTCCGGTATTTCCCGTAGCTCCGGTTGAGCCTGTGCTTCCGGTCGGACCCGTTGGTCCTGCCGGTATAGTGAACAGCAATGAAGCGCCGGAAGGTGTAAATGTCTCAGTGACACTGGCCTGTGTTCCCGGATCTCCGGTAATGGTTCCCGCAACGGTAATCACAGGTGTCATGCCCGTAGCTCCCGTGTTTCCGGTAGCTCCTGTGCTTCCTGTCGGTCCGGTATTTCCGCGTAATCCTGCCGGTCCTGTATTTCCGGTCGCCCCGGTAGCTCCAGTAGGCCCGGTAGCGCCTACACCCGGTCCAGTCGCCCCGGTAGCCCCTGTTGAACCCGTCGGTCCGGTTGCTCCCCGAAATCCGCGTGGTCCCCGCGGTCCCTGGCAACAGCTGTTACAGTCACAGCTGCAGGGTGAAGCATCCTCGCCATAGCAGTCATCATGGTAATTATAATCATCGTAATGCATATTGCTCACCTCACTTTCTAAAACAGTACAGTATATGTAAGATAAAAATTCGTGTCGTGTTAAAGTCCCGGATTTTATATAAATACATATCCCAAAGCAAAAAAAGCACTCCTTTTTCTAATCTGTCTGAAGTACATCCTACATAGAACGAAAGGATAGCGTCTTCAGACTTTTCATCGGATACTCCTTTGGGGTATCCCCTCGTAAAAACAATACCAGTCACATGATGTGAATGGTATTGCAGGACCAGAGGATATCAGTTAATAGAATGCAAATATTCAGGTATTGTGATAAAAATGTCAGAATCTTGTTTCTATACATCAGGCTATTCTAACAATATTTAATGATGCTCCGGTGCCGGATTGCAGGGTAACCGTACCATTTACTCCGTAAATTTGTAATGATAAAACATCCCCTGCTGTTAAAGACTGCATAAATGATACACTATATTCATTTGAGGATGTTGAGGACGTACTGATAGAATTTAATATCGGCGTATCATTCCGTGTTACTCTTGATGACATTGGCAATCCGGATGTCATTTTGATAACATAGGATATGAAATAGGTACCTGTTTGATTAACTGTGAACTGCGTATTCGAAGCATTTGCCGTAAATCCGTTTATATAGGGCTGAACAGGCAGAGGAATATTCGTCCCATCGGATGTTACCGAAACGGTAGCAGCGGAAATATTCAGTGCTGAGAGTGCATTCGTGATAACAGAAGTCCCGGTTGGACCTGTGGCACCTGTATTTCCTGTCGGCCCCGTATTTCCAATAGGTCCTGTTGCCCCGGTCGGACCTTGAAAACCGCGTGGACCGCGCGGCCCCGGACAGCAGCACGGGGTACAGTCATATGGATGACAGGAGGGCATACTGCATGGATCACAGCAGCTGTCATCGTATTCATCATAGTGCATAGCTTTCACCTCATTTTCTAATACGTTCCAGTATATGGGGAACATACAAATCCTGTATTTACATTCTCCCATATCCGTTGCAATTTCTTTACATAACACAGGGAAGATTCACCTGCTTCCAGGCATCTTTATGGCAATACCTCCGCCGGCTTGCTATGGAGGCAGAAAAAAGCGGAGATGTCCTAACCTCCGCGCATCCCTTTACAGGATAAATAAATCTATACTGCAGCTTGAAACAAAGGTGATATTCCTGTTTGTCTGATTGGCAAGAACAATCATACCATATTCATTTCTTATAACCGTTCCAATGGAAGGCGTCTGTGTGTTGGTAGTGATATAGACATTTTCTCTTCCTACCGGGAGTAGAGAACGGATAACAGCATCACAATCAGCACAGCAATCCGTCAAGGCAGGCACCGGCTCTGGTAAATATACAATGGCGTCATTGTACACGGCATCATTGATCTGAATCGTATCAATACTGCAGATTGATAGATACTGGGAAGTATTTTGAGAGTTTATAACCTCGAATACGCCGGTACGTCCATTCGGTCCCAATAGCAGTGCGCCTGCACGTCCGACAGCGGCATCTCCGCTTTCCAGCGTAATAAATAAATCCTGATTCGGATAAAGCGTAATGATCTGCTGGAGGATATTTCTTATCTGCTCCTTACAGTCACAGCAAACGGTTTCCGAAGACCCGGCAGGTCCTGTGGGACCGGTAGCGCCTGTTGCTCCACTTGATCCTGTGGCACCCGTTGGTCCGGTAGCTCCACGATATCCTCGCGGACCCTGTGGTCCCTCACAACAGCAGCTTTCAGCACTGCTGCAGGATGGCGCCTGCTCTGCACAGCAATTGTCCATGCAGGCATAATCATCATAATAATACTGCTCACCTCACTTTCTGATACAGTATAAGCTATGCTGTCTGCATAAATATGTATTGACGATATCCCAGAGAGACTTGTATTTCTGTAAGCTATATACATATATATATAGCCATAACGGTTAATAGATGAAGTCCTAGATAGTGACAGGCATATTCAGTTTCATGCAGGGTGTCTGTATGCTGTTGTGAATTTCCATGGCGGATGAAACAGGTGTTGATGTGTTCCCATTGAACATCCGTAAGGGTATTAAAACAGGGAAAGCTGTCAGAGATGACCATAGCCATAACGAAGCCCTGCTGTCAGGAATGCTCTTTCTTCTTTCTGATTTGTCTAACCTTTGTTACATCATATTGCGGACTTTTTGTCGTGCGTATGCTATACTGTTAACATAAATGAGGTGATTGTATGCTGTCTACAGAGCGTAAATTATATCTGCTGCAGAAGGTGGAAAGAGAAGGAACCATCCATGTACGGGATGTCGCAAAGCAGCTTAACATCAGTGAGACCACGATTCGACGCGATCTGATGGAGCTGGAGCAGGAAGGAAAGGTACGAAGAGTGCACGGCGGTGCTGTCAGAGAAAGCCTGAATCAGATTCTGACGGAATCCAGAGAGCTGCTGATGCAGGATCGTATGCTGATCAATTTTGACAGAAAATCCAGAATCTGCCGCAGTGCCAGTGAGCTTGTTGAGGATGGTGAATGTGTCTTTCTGGATGGAGGAACCAGTATCGTTGCCATGATTGACTATCTGCAAAGCCGTCCCATCAAAATCGTGACGCATAACCAGCTGATTGTACAGCGGCTGCACGATCCGGTTGCACAAATCATCATCATCGGTGGAGATTTCAATGCGAAATATCACATGAGTGAGGGACCGATGGCGCAGAATATGCTTGGTCTATATAATTTCGACAGAGCCTTTATCGGCTGTGCAGGCATGGACCCTATCAGCGGGCAATGCTATACTGCGGAAATGGGAACCAGGGAACTGAAGGAAATTGCGATGAAAAACAGCAATCACAGCTATCTGCTGATCGATGACAGCAAGCTGTTTGTAAAGGGCTTCTGCAAATTCACAAATGCGGATGCCTTTGAACAGATATTCTGCAATAGGCTGGATGAGACTGTGGAAAACCTGCCAGAGAATATGAAATTTGTGGAATAAGCAATATATGGATATTGTATAAAAAAACCGGAAGCATTTTCGCAAATAGTGAAAGGCACTGGTTTTTTTTGCTTTTTTCCTTAAGGAGAAATGCTGACAATTTGATCAGTATGACCTGTAGCTTCTTATATCACGGTAAAGGTGATGAATGTGTCCCACTACTATTCTATATGCGATTGCTTGCATAAAATACGGGAGCAGTAAATAGAATTGCAACAATATTGTTGCAGAAAAAAGGCATTTTCGAGGGTGTGAATGCGTGATACTATTTTCCTGTAAAGGAGGATTTGATATGGAATTATCGAAAGTGACGATGATTTTAAGAGGGTATACCTATGAGCAGGTACGCTGTGTTGCTGAAGTTCTGATTAACAGCAGCTATGTGAAAAACATGGAGATTACTTTAAATACCAGCAATGCATATGAAATCATCAAAAAGATTGCTGATGAGTTTCAAGGGAGATTGCATATTGGCGCTGGAACCGTTCAGACATATGATGAGCTGGTTCAGGCGATTGCAGCAGGGGCAGTCTTTGTTTTATCTCCGAGAAAAATGAATCAGAAGATGCTCGATTATTGCAAGCAGCACAATGTGATTGCAGTTCCCGGGGCTTTTACACCATCCGAAATCGCAGAATCTTTGGAAATGGGAGCTGATATCGTAAAGGTATTTCCAGCGAATGAAGTAGGCTTTGATTATGCAAAAAAGCTCTGTGAACCAATGGGAGAGCTTCCTCTCATGGCGGTCGGAGGTATTCAGGCAGGAAATGTGAAAAAAGCTTTACAATCAGGTTATACTTATGTAGGAACAGCAGGCGGTCTTTTTGAGAAGGAAGATATTCAGAAAATGCGAAAGGATCATATGTTGAAATCTTTAGAAGTATTCGAAAAAGAATTATTATAGATAGGAGAGATTCACTTGAAGGCTGCGCAAAGACAAAAAAAGCTACTGGAAATATTAACATACAGCGAAAATTATATGACTGTTCAAAGTCTTGCTGATACTTTTACTGTATCAAAGCGAACAATACATAATGATATTGCGCAGCTGGAAAATCAGGGAATAGAATTTGAAAAAAAGCCTAGTGCCGGATTAAAGCTGAAAAACAGAAAAGAGGCCCGCTTTGTAGAGCATATGGATAAATATCGGCCGGAGCAGCGTAGAAAGCAGCTTATGAAAGAACTACTGTTTTATGAAAATAGAATCACCTTTCAATCAGCCTCTGCGTGTTATATGGTGGGGATAAGCTCGATTATTGCAGATATCCATTACATAAAAGAGCATATTTTAAATGATGCGACAGTGTCACTGATCGGAGATGAAAACGGTACCAGGCTGACGGGGACAGAAACAGAATGGCAAAAGGCGTTAATCTCATTTAATGAATATCTGATAGCATCGGAAAATCTGACATTTACGGATGATGCAATGCTGGCATTGTTTAAGGAATTCTATGATACAGATATTATAACAGCATGCTACACAACAATTCAGGCGCTGGATGATTTCAACATATATATTGCTGCACAGCATTATTTAATCAATCTGTTCAATGTCATGATTGTATTATGTCATCGCTTGAGAAAAGGATACCATCACAAAATTATCCATAATGCATTTTACAGCGATCAGATAATGGCGATGATGTATTATCTGATTGGTGATGATTTACTTCGTATTCTGAAGAAGGATTTAAACATCACTTATGAGGATGGCGATATATATTTCCTTTCTATGTATTTGAGTGCAAATCGGATTATGCTCAACAGCTCTTTACATAGACGGGGAAATCCATTTAAGCATATAGTTGAGAATTTAATTGAAAGAATGTCAAACTGCGTCGATGTTGATTTAACGCAGGATCAGGATTTGTTTTACAATCTCTGTCTGCATCTGGAACCGATGATATATCGGTTGAAAAATCGAATTTATATCACTAACCCGATGTTATTTGAAATTAAGCAGCAATATCATTTGATGTTTGATTTGACCTGGATGATTATGGACTCTATAAGGACAACGCTTGGGGTCACGCTTACTGAGGATGAGGTTGGCTTTCTTATGCTTCATTTCCAGAATGCATTGGAGAAGAAAAAAAGAGTAAGCGTATTTTGGTTGTGTGTCCAAACGGGATAACAACTTCGGAATTGATTGCCAACAGGATACGAAGTGTCCTGCCGCCTTTAGACATAATTGAAGCGGCATCGATTGATACGATCAACTCATTTGAATTAAGGAGTATCGATTTTATAGTGTCAACCATACCTTTGAAAAGCCTTGATAAACCGGTTGTAGTTGTTTCAATGCTGATCAATGATTCTGATATACAGAGGATTGAAGAGCTATATAAGAAAAAGTTATCAATACCCAAGGAAGCGGATGTACGCTTTATTGAAATCCCACAGTATTTGCATGAGAAAAATATTTATATTAATGATGGGAAAATAACAAAGGATGAAATTATTCATCAGGTCTGTATGGGCCTGAATAAAGAAGGCTGTGTAGATGCGCATTTTGAAACCAGTGTATGGGAAAGAGAGCAGAAAGGAGGAACGGATATCGCGGTTGGAGGTGCAATACCTCATGGCGCAGTTTCCACTGTACGAAAAACACAATTGGCTTTATGGATCAATAAGGAGCCGGTGAAATGGTCTAAATACCGTGTGAAGGTGATTGTATTTTTCGCATTGAACAGCGAGGATACAGCAAAAACAAAGGTTATTTTGGAAGAAGCCTTTTCACTTATCAAAACAAAGGAAATGATAGAAAAGCTGTCTTCCATGAAGAATAAGAAGGCTGTTATAAAATATATATTTGGAGGAAGCCGATTTGATTAGAGAAAATCTTTTATATTTAAACAAAGATATCCGTGATCGTGAAACAGTTATCACATATATTGCAGATATGGCAGATACTGTTGGATTATTAAGCGATAAAAACCTGTTTTTAAAAAGTGTTCAGGAAAGAGAACACATATTACCCACATCTGTAGGCTTTAAAGTAGCTATACCGCATGGCCGGAGCAGCAGCGTCAGAGAACCATTTGTATCCTTCATGAAAACAAAGCATGAATTTATCTGGGATACGAGAAACAATAATGAGGTGGATTTGATATTTCTGATTGCCGTGCCTGAAAAAAATGAGAATAACCTGCATCTCCGGTTTCTTTCGGAAATCAGTAAAAAATTGATGGATAGCAGCTTCAGGGAACGATTGCGGAATGCGGATAATGAACACGAGGTATTCGTTATGTTACATGAAATTAATGAGAAAGTGATGGAGGAAAACACATGAAAATTATAGGAATAACAGCATGCCCAACAGGGATTGCACATACATATATGGCACAGGAGTGTCTGGAAAAGGAATGCAGAAAAAGAGGCTTTGATGTGAAAATCGAAACACAGGGCGGTTTGGGGATAGAAAATGAACTAAGTGAAGAGGATGTAGCTCAAGCTGATGTTGTAATTCTGGCAGTCAGTGTCGTTATTGAGGGGGAGGAACGATTTGAGAATAAGCGTGTATTACATACTGATGTGGATGAAGCAATTTCGCATGTGGAAAAGCTGGTAGATAGAGCGGTTGCACTCGTAGAAGGAAATTGATAATTATGAAAACGATTTGGAAAGATATTCAAAAGCATTTGTTAAGTGGCGTATCCTTTATGATGCCGGTTGTCGTTGCCGGTGGTGTGATCCTGGCAGTTTCCTTATTGGGTGCAACGCAGACGGAAACAGGACTTGTTCCTAATGGGCCGTTGCTGACCTATTTGAATCAGCTGGGAAAAGCAGGAATGGCGATGATGATCCCTGTATTCGCTGCCTATATTTCATATTCTGTAGCCGGGAAACCGGGTCTTACACCGGGATTCATTTTAGGTTATATTGCAAACAATGCTATCATGATCAATGGTGTTGAGGTTAAGGCAGGATTTCTGGGAGCACTTATCTTAGGTCTGCTTGCGGGCTATATGGCGAAATGGATGAAGGGATTAAAGGTAGGGAAAACGATTCGCTCCATCATGCCTATTTTGGTCATTCCAATCTCAACTGTCCTTGTACTAGGCCTTGCTTATTATTTTATAATAGGATATCCGATTTCCTTTCTGATGCAGGCGCTGTCAGATTTGATGGTGACTTTGAACGGCAGTGGAAAAGCTGTGCTGGCAGTGTTTATGGGGTTCTTTAGTGAAATTGATTTTGGAGGACCTGTGACAAAAGCTGTCTCCATGTTTACACTTTCTATGATCAATGAAGGGATCATGGAGCCTAATGGAATATTCAGAATTCTGGTAGCTGTTCCTCCGATTGGAATCTTTTTATCCACGATTATTGCTAAGAAAAAATATAGTGAGGAAGAACGTGATAATGCGAAAGCTGTAGGTATTATGGGATGTCTGGGGATAACAGAGGGAGCAATTCCGTATGCTATCAAAGATCCGAAGGCTGTGTATCCTGCATGTATTATCGGAAATATCGTCGGGGCATTGATCGGGGCCTTTGGAAATGTGGCATGCCCGGTACCGCATGGCGGATTCATTGTACTTCCGGTCGTAGAAAATCAACTTTGGTTTGTTGTTGCAATACTTGTCGGCTCTGTCATCACAGCACTGCTGCTGAAGGTATTGAAAAAGGATGTTCTTGAGGAGCGCTAAAAAGTTTGCTCTTAAATTCTTAAACAGCTATTCGAGCAGAATTACTGAAATCTATACAGCATTAAAAGAAAGTAATAGGCTCTTTCTCGATTGCAGGTAAACTTAACATAGGGAGACTTCCATACGATTGTAGTTATCAATAGAAGTTGAAGTCTCCCTTTTGCAAACACCCTAAAGTAAGAAAGAAACGAAGCTATCATATGCTGTCAACATACGGGCAGTCTGCTGCTTTTGTAAAAATGCGGTAAACTTATACAGTGAATCAGATATATGAAATTATATAGTTCTATTTTGATGGTGATAAGGCAAACCTGTCTCTTTTGAATAAGGAGATAGGTTTGCTTTATCTTAGCTGATTGTCACTGGATTCCGCATCAAATGCACTTATAGAAGCTATCGAGAAAAAGTGCAGTATGAGATATTGGATAGTGTTTTTACGTATTGGAAGACATCTGTTTTAAATTCACCACAGCGTATAGGATATGTAAATGCGTAATTTTTATGAATACCAAGACGAAATAGTAAGAAAACGCTTTCCTGTTAGCCTTTCCTGATTTATCATAAGAGTATAAAGAAAAGAGGGGTTTTATGATAAGGACGATACCTGAAGATTTTTTAATCGGAACAAGCAGCAGTGCATGGCAGATCGAAGGGGTGGCAGGAAAAAGCAAAGAGCAGAAAAGCTGGGCAGAGCTGTTCTATGCATCAGCACCGGAAAAATGGCATAATGGAATCGGACCGGAAAAGGCGGCTGATTTCTATCACCGCTACAAAGAGGATATTCATACCATGGCATCTCTTCATATGAAAGCCTTCCGCTTTACCATACAATGGGCGCGGTTTATGAAGGATCCGATAGCCGGCATCGTGGATGAGGAGGCAGCTGCATATTATCTTGATGTGATCAAGACCATTCGGAAGGAGGGAATGGAGCCGCTGATTTCCCTTGAGCACTGGGACCTTCCGGCAGTGCTCATCGAACGCTTTAACGGCTGGGCAGGCAGAGAAACGCTGGACTGCTACATCATCTATGTGAAAGAGGTGCTGCGGCGTTTTGCGGATCAGGTAACCTGGTGGTTCGCCTTTACAGAACCAAACATACCAATAGACAACGGATATATGGATGCCATATGGTATCCGTTCACTCATGATCCGAAAACCGCTTATCAGGCACATTTTCATAAGATACTGGCAACCTCGTATGCAGTCGCATGCATAGAGCAGTATCGCTCCTATGGATGCCGCATGGGGGCTATGGTGCACATGACGCCGGTCTATGCGAAAAGCGGAGAGATTCAGGATGTAACAGCCGCATGGTATGCCGACTTGTTTCATGTGCGTCTGTATCTGGACCCGTACCTGAAGGGAGAGTTTCCAGCGGAGCTGCTGCATCAGCTTAAGCTGCATGACTGTATGTTCACCTATAAGGAAGAGGATTTGCAGCATATCCGAGCACATCGTATTGCTATGCTCGGTATTGATTATTATTTTCCGATACGCGTGCAGGCGCGCAGTCATCCGTATTCCGGCCCCTTTCATCCAAAGCAGTTCTACGAGCCATGGATCAAGGAGGATCGCAAATTCAATGCGGACCGCGGCTGGGAGGTTTACGAACAGGCTGTCTATGATATTGGAATGCGCCTGAAAAATGAATATGGCAATCCAGACTGGCTGATCAGTGAAAACGGTATCGGTATTGCACATGAGGAACGCTACCGAAACGAGCAGGGAAGCATTGACGATGATTATCGTATCGACTTCCTTTCTGAACATCTGCGGTATGCGCTGAAAGCAAGGGAAGCAGGCTGTCACTGTCATGGGTATTTCGTCTGGTCCTATATTGATAATGTGTCCGCCATCAATGCGTTTAAAAACCGATACGGTCTGCTGGAGCTGGATATAGAAACAGGAAAGCGGATTCCGAAGAAATCGGCATACTGGTTTCGGGACATATTGGCTAAAAAGCAGCTTGATGATTGAAAATGTATGATAATGCACGATTAAACATACAAAAATATGCATAAACAAAATAATATGAGCGCAAATGGCTTGCGTCCCGGGTGGAATCCCATTATAATATGCATAGAAAGAATCAAAGCACAGCTGGATTCTTTGACGCAGCCTGCATGAATTTATGGCTGGACAGTTTGCGGGTGTCATGATGCTGCAATCAGCAGGCACACGCAGACGATCCATACCAGAAGCAGGCGCATCGCTATGAGGAGGGCGCTTATGAAAGATTTTCTATTTTATACACCTGCAGCATCCGGCGTTGACTGGAAGCGCATCGATTCTCTTCGCCATGTCATGGAGAAACGCACTGCCAGTATATGCTCGCAGCGTGCTCTTCTGTATACACAATCCTTTCAGGAAAGTGAAGGAGAACCGTATATCATTCGCAAGGCAAAGGCCTTCGCCCACACCCTTGCCCATATGGATATCTATATCCAGCCCCATTCCCTGATATTCGGTAATCAGGCGTCCGCAAACTTCGCGGCTCCGATATTTCCGGAATATTCCATACAGTGGGTCATTGACGAGCTGGAAGCCTTCGATCAGCGAAGTGGTGATGTGTTTCAGATCAGCGAGGAAGTAAAACAGGATTTGAAACGCATAGCACCATACTGGCTGCAGCATACCCATGAGGATGAGGTCAATGCACATCTCAGTGAGAATATCCGTCTTGCAGAGAAGCAGGGAGTTTTACACCGCGGTGGCATCTCCATGTCCGGTGACGGTCATATTGTACCGGATCATGAAATGCTGTTGCAAAGAGGGTTTCGTTCGATCATCGATGAGGCGAAGCATGCCCTGACAAATACTGACTTGCAGGATGCACAGCGTAATTACTATCAGGCGGTTATCATTTCACTGGAAGGGGCTCTGCTGTTCTTTCAGCGCTTTGCCAAGCTGGCGGAGGAAATGGCGGAGCATGAGCAGGATGAAAAGAGAAGACAGGAGCTGCGAGTTATAGCACATATGGCCGGGACCATGATGGAACAGGGGGCCAGAAGCTTTTATGAAGGAGTAGAGGTGTGCTATATGGTGCATGTTCTGCAGATGATCGAAAGCAACGGGCATTCCTTCTGTTACGGCCGTTTTGACCAGTACATGCGAAAGCTGTATGAACAGGATGTAGAGCGGGGTGTGCTGACAAAGGATCAGGCACTGGAAATCATCACGCATATGTTCATTATGAATTCCTCCTGTAACAAGGTGCGTCCCTACGGTCATACAAAATACTCACAGGGCTATCCGCTTTATTCCAATCTGGTCGTCGGCGGGAAAACACCGCAGGGAAGCGACGGCACCAATGAGCTTTCCTATCTATGTATTGAGGCGATGCATCTGACATCCTTAGCGGAACCGAATTTCTCTGTCCGTTATCATTTGGAAACACCGAGGCAGTTTCTGAAGGCGGCTGCCTTGCTGATTCGCACCGGATGCGGCATGCCGAGCATGTTCAATGACGAGGTTGCCGCAAAGGGAATCGAGGATTTGGCAATACCGAAGAAGGATGCGCTGGATTATTGTCCGATCGGCTGTGTGGAAACCGGAGTTCCGGGGAAATACGGACATCGGGCTACCGGGATGACCTATGTAAACTGGGGCAAGGTTTTGGAGATTCTGCTGCATAACGGTGTGGATCCTGCAAGCGGCATCCAAATGCTGTCGGTCAATGGACAAGGCGGGGATGCTGTTACGTTTGAAAGCTATGAGGAATTGTGGCAGGGTTGGGAAAAGCTGCTGAAATTCTATTCTGATATATCGGTGGAATGCGATGCAATCTGTGATGATTCTCTGGTAAAATATGATGCTGATCCATTCGCAAGCTGTTTTATACAGGACTCCATGAAGCTGGGGAAAACCCTGAAGGAGGGTGGCTGCCGCTACGATGTGATTTCACAGTCCAATATCGGACCGTGCGTTGTCGGAAACGCATTATACGCAATAAAGAAGCTGGTGTTTGAAGAGCAGTCGGTAACCTGGGAAGAGCTGATGACTGCTATGCAGGATAACTGGCAGTCTCTGGAATCTGCTAGAATCCATAAAAAAATACGTCATGTAGCCAAGTTTGGAAATGATGATGATGCGGTGGATGAAATTGTTAAGGATGTTTTTGATTCCTACCTGAAGCTGCTTCCGCAGTATCGTACACAGCGTTATCAGCAGGGACCTGCAGTAAGCTGCTATACGATGTCGACCAGCAACATCACCTCCTATGTACCAAACGGCTTTGTCGTCGGCGCAACACCGGACGGGCGGTTTGCGGGAACACCGTTAAACGAGGGCTGTTCTCCAACACAGGGGACAGATACAAACGGTCCTACCGCGGTTATCAATTCGGTTGCCAAGCTGCCAAACGAGCAGGTGGCGGCAGGACAGCTGCTGAATATGCGTTTCTCCAGCGGTGCACTGGCAGGAGAGGAAAATCTCGATAAATTTGTCGACTTTCTGATGGCCTCTGCGAAAAAGCACATCTACCATAATCAGTTCAATGTCATAGACAGTGCAACGCTGCGTCTGGCGCAGGAGCATCCGCAGGATTATACGGATCTGATTGTGCGTGTTGCCGGTTACTGTGCTCAGTTTGTTTCCCTGATGCCGGAAGCACAGGAAGCCATTATCGCACGTACGGAGAATACATGGTAGCCATTCACCTGTCGACCATACAGCGCTATTCCACAAAGGACGGCCCTGGAATACGGTCCACCGTGTTTCTGATTGGCTGCAATCTGCGCTGTGCATGGTGCTCCAATCCGGAGCTGATGCTGCCGTACAATAAGCTGCTCCATTTTTCATCTCTGTGCCGCGGCTGTCAAAGCTGTGTGCATGCGTATCCAGCAGCTGTATACATGGAGGACGGTGCTATTCACATGCATCCCTGTGCACAGCATATGGCAGGGGAGCTGGAGGAGGTATGTCCCTTTGATGCCCTTGAACAGGTTGGTATGCAGGTGGAGTGCCAACAGCTTGTAAAGCAGCTGGAAAAGGATTTCACATATTATGAGGAGTCCGGAGGCGGCGTGACGTTCAGCGGCGGGGAGCCGCTGTTACAGGCTGAGGCTTTGGCGGATACACTCTGTCTGCTGAAGCAGAAGCACATAGCAACATGTGTGGATACCGCTGGTGATGTGGCATGGGAGCATATGGAAAGGGCTGCGCAATACTGCGATTTGTTTCTCTATGATATCAAAGCCTTTGATGCGGCATTACACAAAAAAATCACCGGAGCGGACAACGGCCGAATTCTTGATAACGCAGGAAGACTGGCGGCGATGCACAAGCCGATGTGGATTCGCATGGTCATCGTGAAGGGATATAATGATGATCGAAGGGATTTGCGGAAAAGACTGCAGTTTGTGGCATCACTGGGTTCTGCGGTACAAAGAGTAGAGCTTTTACCATATCATGCACTGGGGGAAGGTAAGTATAAAAGCATGGAGCTGGCATACCCGATACAGGAGGATGCCTGTCCGGATGCTGAAACGCTGGCTTATTGCATGGAGGAAGGGCGAAGGCTCAATCTGCCAATGTATATGGAAAAAGCGTGAATACACTGGCGGCTGTCATTCGATTTCATAACCATCACATTCTTTATGCTGTTAAGAAAAGATAATAGTGTGAATGTATCAAAAGTTCTTTTAATTAGTAAAAAATATGATACAATAATTTTAGGAATGTGATCGTGATAACTTTGAGCATGATATGAAGGCTACAGGGTGAGAAACCTGGCGGAATCCGGAATATACCGGGGTTCATGGATTGTTAGAGAGGTAAGTATCATTGATGGAGGATACCATCAGTGTGCTTGCCTTTTTTTATTATCACGAGCAGGAAAGGAGTGTCTTGACATGGGACAATTTATCAGATTGAGATTGACGAATGAGCTTTATGTGCTAAAAAAGGACAGATGGGGGTGTGCATATGATTCGGACAGGATAACGGACATGCTCAATTCATGGTTTAATATGCAGCTTTATGATGCAGAGGAGCTCGAGGACAGCGTTCTCTTTACCCTCAAAAAGGATGTGTTTCAGGAGCATTTTCTCTCGTTTCTTATGGAACAGACACAGATTATGCATGATTTTGATGCGGAAGAAATCAAGGAGGAGGTGGAGGCATTGAAAAGCAGAAGCCTGCCTGATTATATGAAATGGATAAAGGAAAACCGCATGCCGTCCTGCCTATGGTATGGAAAATGCACCATTGTCTCACCGCTGTATTGTTCCGAAAAGCTGTATATGAGTGCCGATGGCGTGGATTATCTGGTAGAGGGTAAGGCTGTTATGGAATGCTATGATAGTTTATTTACATACATCCACAACATGATTCGCAAAACCTCTGCGAATCCCTTGAAGGATACGGTGGCAGTTCTGCTTGACTAAGCATCCCTTTCGATTTCTGGATGCTATTGGATATGCGAACAGGTAACAATCTTTTTACGCTATTACACTATGATGAATGCCGATATAAAACAGCATAGAATCCACCAGGCTTTCCTGTGGTCTTATATACACAGTCTGCCTGCTTGTTTGATTTTTGTGCTTGCGCCGTGTTATTTTGCAGTCTGTAAAGGATGAGAGGCTTCCCGGCAGACACAGCATAAACATAGCGTTCCTGTCTTTACAGTCGCATCATAGGAATTCATAGTCCTCATCTGATACACAAATCAGCTGCCTGACCTCCTTCACCATATGCTGCTCCTGCTCAGTAATCTGATCTGTTATCAATACATCATAATCGGACCACCTTGCGAAGGTATATGAGGAGGATTTGCGAAACTTGGAGGAATCGCATAACAGAATCCTCTGCTGTGCCTTCCGCAGCACATGCTGCTTGACCTCCATCTCCTCATGGGAAAAGGTTGCCGGTCCAAACGAATCAAGAAATCCGTCGCAGCCCATGAAGGCGGTATCGATATGGATGGCGTCAATCATGCTGTTTGTAAAACCGCCGATCGCAGCCTTGCCCTGCTTCTGCAGCAGCCCTCCTGCAATCATCAGCTGATGTGTGGTTTCCGATACCATAGACGCAATCGCAAGAGAATTCGTGACAACGGTCAAGCCCTTGCGCAGTCGCAGATATTTTGCCAGATATAGAATCGTACTGCCCGGATCAAGAAAAAGAACAGTGTTGTCCTGAATGAAATCCAGTGCCCTGCGTGCAATCAGCTGCTTTTCATATACATGCTCGCTCATTTTTACATCCAGCGGCAGCTGATAATAGGTGTTTTTTATTTCAGCACCGCCATGATTTTTTATGATGATGCCCTGTTCATCCATACTGTTGAGATCCTTGCGAATCGTTTCGGTTGTGACCTGCAGCTGCTCCGCCAGTTCACTTACACGTGCGCTTCCCTTTGATACAATGATGCGATAGATTTCATTTCTTCTCTGCTGTGTTGTTTTTGCCATGGAGTCTCCCTCATTTCTATAGCTCCATGGTAGCGCAGCCAAAGGCTTTCGTCAATATAATCTCACATATGGAGTTGGGATTTCTTTGTAAATGTTTGTATAAATTCTTTTCTTTGCTATTGAAAACAAGCTTTTCTGATTGTTTATTCTGAAAAAACAGGAATCATATTGCATTTGTGTAAAAATGCTTTATGATGTAGGCACAGTTAGAAAAAGAAAAAGGAGAAACCGATTATGAGTAAACTGATTGAAATGCGTGAGAAATATCCACAGACGGAGCTATGGACGGATTCCTTCCACACAGCTGATCATGCGTATGGTCTGACACAGGGGATCACAGGCATCACGACAAGTCCTACCTGGGTGTCCCGTATGCTGTGCAATGAGGAAGGCAGTGAGCATGAAAAGGTACTTTGTGAGCTGCAGGGAAAGCATCCGGAATATAATGAACAGGAAATGATATGGGCTTGGACACTGGAAATGGGAAAACGCAGAAGCAGGGTTCTGCTTCCGCTTTGGGAACAGGGGAATCCGAAGCAGGGGCGTTTCTCTATTCAGACATCCATCTATGACTACAGCAATACGGAAAAAATGGTACGCATGGCAGAGGAGGTAAACAGCTGCGGTCCGAATATGCAGGTGAAAATTCCATCCACAAAGGAAGGAATCAAGGCGATGGAGGAGGCTACCTTCAAAGGAATCAGTGTGATGGCGACCGTTTGCTTCAGCGTGGATCAGGCAGTCGCGGCAGCTGAGGCGATCGAGCGGGGAATGAAGCGGCGAACTGCGCAGGGGCTGTCCAATGCAGATTTGAATCCTGTGTGTGCGATTCTATTGGGAATGCAGGAGGACTGGCTGAAATCCTATGCGGAGAGCAGGGATATCGTCATACACCCGGACGCATTTGCATGGTGCGGGGTGGCCATCTGTAAAGAGGTATACCGGATATTTCAGGAACGCGGATATAAAACCAGAGTGCTGACGGCTTACTATCGCCATCAGCTGCACTGGTCTGAATTTATCGGAGGAGACATTATCATGACCATTCCTGCAAAGTGGCAGAAGCGATTCGCAAATTGTGATGTGGAAATCCGTGATTATATGAGTGAGGCTGTGGCTGCGGACAAGCTGAAGCAGCTGATTAAGCTTACACCGTTTGTACAGGCGTATACACAAGGGTCTTTGACAGAGGATGATTTCAACAGCTTCGGACCTGTTATTCTGACGATTCGCTATTTTACAGAGGAATATGAAAAGGCGGTACATAAGGTACGTGACATTCTGTTGCCGAATCCCATCCGTTAACCGGCCTCTGCTTTCAGTATGCGGATGCGATGGCAGAGGACTGACGGTAAAGCTGTCGTGAGAGTATGCTCAGATATAGCTTACAAACAGATGTAGGAAGGTTATGCGTGTAATGGCAGCTGCGGCAGCACATATAACAAGCAGCTTTGAAAACCAGTACAAGTGGAACAGCGGATGCAAAGGATTGCGGTCAGCTGCAGCTCTATGAGGTGATGTTTTCAGGAAGCAGAATCAAACGGGTGAATCACTCCACGATAAAAAGTGCAAAGCCGGATATGTATCCGATAATGCTTTGCATTTTTTGGTTATGGTCGAAACAAGCAAGCCCTGTATGCTTCCATACAGGCATGCTCTCCTTCACAAGCAGGACAAAAGCAAACATCCTGCTTCGTCTATGCACGTTTTTTACAGCATGCGGTATACTAAATAATTGGTAACAGTGTTAAGGAATGCAATGCATCCAGTATCATTTGTATATGATCGAATGCCAGTGCTTCCTGATCCGGATTTACGCTGCGCGCTGTTTTCATATGGTACTGCATGTGATGCTGTGCATGATACAGGGTAAGCGTATTATCGTTTATCTGTACTTCAAACCATGCCGCATCATCTGCATCGTCCTTTGCCTCAACCTTTACATCCTGATTGATCAGCGCAACGTGGGCAACGGAAACTACACGCATACGGGGATCGCGGTGGACAGCCCCATAGGTATGCAGCTGGTATAGCTGCACCTGATTGCGTTCAATGGAGGTTTCCTCCTTCAGCTCGCGATAGGCGGCATCCAGAATATCTTCCCCGATATTCAGAAAGCCTCCCGGTAAGGCCCACTGCTGTATATAGGGATGATTTTTTCTGCGAATCAATAACAGCTTCAGCCGGTTTTCGTATTTAGAAAATATAAGCATGTCCACGCTGAGGGCAGGACAGGGGTAGCGGCCGGCATCATATGCCTTTAAAAATTCCTCCTCTGTCTGACCCTTTGCATTCACCGGTTGTTTTTTTATCATACACTTCCGCCTCTTTTCTACTGTAAGCATAGCACAGGATTTCATTGTGTAGAAGAAAAAATTATGCAGAATGCGGAAATCCATTTCTTAATATGCTATGATGATAGGGAAGAAACGGAGGAGCTGTTATGGATACAAGACTTGCGGAAAGATTATTCGTACTGATTACATCCAATATGGATCGTACCTATGAGGAAGAATGCAATATGGCTATGGATGTATTTCTCGAAGAGGAATTTGACATGGGTGAGCTGAAGCGCATGCTGCTGTATCTGCTGGATAAGGTGAAGGCAGACAGGCGGGAAATGGTGAAGGAAAAGATCGAACAGCAGATTGGTTCTTTACATGAGCAGTAGCTGGCAGATTTTGCAAGGCCGCCCTGCTTTTCATTTTGTGGAAAATACGCTATACTGATAGCATCAGTCAAATGGAGGTCGGATATGAAGAAATTTATCAGATTATGTGGAATCGCAGCTTGTACACTGCTGCTTCTGACAGGCTGCAGTTCAAAATATGAACGTGATGATGAGCCGGGAAGGGTGGAAAATATCACCGTTGCAAAGATGCAGGAAATGGTGGATAAGAAGGAAAGCTTTGCCATTGTATTTACGCAGACTACCTGCTCACACTGTATAGAATTCAAGAAAATGCTGGATGGTTACCTGCTGGATCATAACGTTGTACTGTATGATGTTGTTCTGGATGAAGCACCTGCCTCACAGCGGAAATCTGATTTGAATACGATTCGGAAAACCTTTCCGGGAATGAACGAAACACCTTCCCTTTACTATGTGAAGGAAGGAAAGCTGGAAAATCTATTGGAAAACGGTGATGATGGCTTAACGGAGGAAAAATTCGATAGCTGGGTACAGCGCTATAAGCTGGATGAGAAAAAATAAAATACATAAAAAAAGTATTCTGTATAAGGGATGTTTCCTGTTATAACGGAATACTTTTTTATGGACTCCTGTTTAAAAATATGCGCTGTCAAAGAAATCATAAAAGCAGATTACTGTAAGCTGCTGTCACATAAGGCATTCATGAGAATTACAAAAAGCAATCGCAAGCGCACTTTCTTTCAATTTGAAGTGACTGATAAAGGTATGGATGCATACGACCGGTTTGCATCTGTTTCATTGGCTGTTGATACTGTATGAATCTGTATGACATCCATCCTTTTCTCTTTGCTTTGATCAGATTTGAGAACAGGTATTATTTATTAGCTTTATCCACATAATACCAAAGCTTATATTGCGGCTCGTCAAACTCACTGACATAGGCATTTTTAGGATTGTCCTCACTGATTTTAATGCGCAGGCGCTCCTGCAGCTTCAGCTTCTTCTCATGAGCAGGAAGGATACTGTAAATCAGCTGTCTGACCTCGTAGCGCTGCTGGTTAACGTGATATTCCACAGTTACATATTTGGAGGGTAATCCGCGATATAGATAAAAACCATCCTCGATTTTTATTATTCGGCCATAGCTTTCATATCCGTGCAGTCTTGCCTTTTGTTTTCCAAACATCACCATCACCTGTTCAAAACCTTCCTTTTTATAACTATAGTATATCATTTTGATGTGGGAAAAGCAGGAACTTAAGAAAAAATAATATTTGAATATATTTGCTTGTGTTTCATGGTATACTTATATAAAAAGGAGACATATGAGACGAACAGACAGAGAAACAACAAGAGAAGAGGCATGGCGCATTTTTGATCAAAGCGCATATTCCGTGCTTTCCATGAGCTACCGGAATAGACCGTATGCCACTGCACTATCGGTAGCACGTATCGATGAGACCCTGTACTTTCACTGCGCCCGTGACGGGGAAAAAATCAGGGCTATGCGCGAAAATCCAAACGTCTGTTTGCACAGCGTTGCCCGTATGGAGAACTGTGCAGAAGGGTTTACTGTTTATTATGCATCCTGTACAATTAGAGGAATTGCGCAGGAGGTGGTTGATGAAGAGGAACGGCATCGCGCGCTGCTTGCCCTCTGCAGGACCTTTATACCACAGAGCATGGACATGGCAGAGCAGGAAATCCGCGATTTAAGGAGCGTTACTGCTGTGTGGAGCATCACCGTGCAGGAAATTACGGGAAAGCGGAATGCGGAAAAATGACAAATGTAATAAAAAACAAATGACATTTGAAAGTTGAATTTATAGGAAACCTTTTGTAGAATATACGTGCAATAAGATATTGGTTCTGCATGGTGGTAGTGCAGAAGCAGTTATGGTATTGTGGTGAATTTAGAAATTGGTCTTTCTTAAATTCCAATCTACAACATTGCTTGAATCGCACGGTATGACTTCTGCAGATGTTTGCTGGTAACATTCCTATGCAGAAAACCCATTCATAATCTGATCCGCTGCTAAAATCCTGAATCTGGAATAGACATGAAACCCTTCAACACCAATACAGGCGCGGAGTATCTCATACCGAATGCAAAGCTTCAGTCAATATGCAACCTATTTTATCAAAAAATATACGATAAAATAGAAAAGAACAAGCCAAAAGAGAGAGTGGCTTGTTTTTTTATGATATAATAATGGTTGATAAAAAGTGAGGGTCTTTATGTCAAAACTGAAAGTGAGTATACGTTCCATTGTCATGTTTCTGTTCGCCTTGATGTTTGTTGTGGCCGGCTTATCACTTCTGAGCCGCTATACCAGTGAACAGTTCATTTATCGCAGCAAAAAGCCTCTGAAAATCGGGGCGACCTATATGACGCTGAACAATCCCTTTTTCAATGTAATCGATGATGAGGTACGCAATGTCGTCGAGGCAAACGGGGATGTTCTCATATCTCTGGACCCTGCACTTGATTTGCAGAAGCAAAAGGAACAGATTCACTATCTGATTGAGCAGGGTGTCAGTGCGCTGATTATCAATCCGGTAGACTTTACGGGACTGAGTGAGGAACTGAAGGAGGCAAGGGAAGCAAACATTCCGGTTATTACCGTGGATACGGATGTATTTGATGAGGATCTTGTCGCATATTCTCTAATGTCGGATAATTACGATGCCGGTGTGCAGTGTGCCAAGGATATGATGAAGCGGAAAAAATCGGCTGATATCGTGTTGCTTCAGCATAGTACCGCCTATTCGGCTGTCCAGCGGATTCAGGGCTTTGTCGATACCATTAAGGATAAGCCGCAGTACCGTGTTGTGGAGCGAATCGAATGTGAGGGACAGCTTGAAATCGCCATGCCGAAAATGGATGCCTTTTTGAATAAGGATAGTTCCTTCGATGTGGTCATGGCGTTAAATGATCCCAGTGCGCTGGGTGCCCTTGCCGCCATGCAGGATAAGGATCGTCTGCAATCGGTACTTGTCTATGGCGTGGATGGATCACCGGAAACAAAGGCACTGATCAAGGATCATATCATGACGGCCTCCGTTTCCCAATCACCGAAGACGATGGGGAAGGATGCGGCGGAAATCGTCTATAAAATACTGGAAAACAAGCCATACAGCAGCAAGGCCAGAATACCGGTAACACTGATCAATGAGAATAATATTGATCAGTTCTCTCTGGAAGGGTGGCAGTAATCATGTGGTTTATGAAATGGAGCAATGATGAGAAGCTGAAGGCGATTCACTGGATGATGTGCTTTCTCAATCTGACAATCATTCTGTTTATCAGTGTCATTATGTACATTACCACACTGCGCATCTGTGATATGTATGAGGCCAGGACCTTTCTTTCGACCTTACCGTGTCTGCCTTCCAATCCTCTGCGCATCATGATTACATCGGTCGCCTGTTTTCCGATACTTCTGTTTGTGATGCGGCTGCGGCATCAGATTCAGCTGACCACCTGGAAGCTGGCGGGAAGCTTTCTGCTGGAAACCTGTCTCTGTCTGATTATCATGCAGTCTCTCAGCTTTTCCACCAACAGCATTCTGCTTCTTGTGATGGCCGATCTGTTGACGTATATCAGCACCAACCGGGAACGGGCACTCTGTCTGGCCGTGATGATTGTCATCTATCTGTGCGGGAATTATGATTTTCTGTCCGGACGCTTTGCCATCGTCTCCTTCAATGACTATCTCGCCTGCTATAACTCCATGACGCAGTCCGTGTTTTCCAGTATCCATAACACGCTGGCTTCCCTGAACATCATCATGTTTATCCTGTACATGATCTTTCTTGTGCAGGAGAAAATCAATGAAAGCAAGAAATTTCTACAGATGAATCAGGAGCTGCAGGATTTGAATGAACAGCTGAAGGAATATGCCAACATCCGTGAAAAGATGGGAGCGACCAGAGAACGAAACCGTCTGGCAAGAGAAATTCATGATACGCTGGGGCACACACTGACCGGCTTATCCGTAGGTATCGATGCCTGTGTACTGATGAGTGAAATCGATCCGGCCGCAACAAAGAATCAGCTGAGCATGCTGGCGGAAACGGCCAGAAACGGCTTGAAGGATGTGCGGCGTTCCGTGGATAAGCTGCGTCCGGATGCACTGGAGCATTATACGCTGAAGGAAGCTCTGGATAAAATGATTCAGGAATTCCAGGGGGTTACCGATGTCGTTATTCATTTTGTATGTCATCTTCCGCATTTAACCTTTGATAAGGACGAGGAAGAGGTCATATACCGCATTATTCAGGAGGGAATGACGAATGCGGTCCGACACGGCAAGGCGAAGGAGATATTTATATCCATCGCAAAGGAAAATGATACGCTGATTCTGATTATCGAGGATGATGGAATCGGCTGTGAAACTATTAAGCCGGACTTTGGACTGCACCACATGCAGGAGCGTATCGCCCTCTTGCAGGGAGATATCCGGTTTTACGGATCCAACGGGTTTGTGATCCTTGCAGAAATTCCAATCAGGGAGGGTATCTGATGATTAAGATTATGATTGCGGATGATCAGGAGCTGATCCGCGAAAGTCTGAAAATTATATTGAGTACAAAAGAAGAATTCAGGGTGATTGCCACCGTAGGAAGCGGTAAGGAGGTCATTGAGGCAATACGCAGGGAGCAGCCGGATGTCATTTTGATGGATATGCGGATGCCGGATATGGATGGGGTACACTGTACCAAGTTTGTGAAGGAAGTGTATCCGGATGTGAAGGTTATTGTTCTGACAACCTTTGATGATGATGAATATGTATATTCTGCTTTGAAATACGGAGCCAGCGGCTATCTGTTGAAGGGGGTATCACTGGATGAGCTTTCCAATGCGATAAAAACCGTGCTGCAGGGTGGTGCGATTTTCAATCCCAATGTCGCAAGCAAGGCGATTCGTATCTTTTCGCAGATGGCGAAGAATAATGTGGTTACTGAGAAATTTCAGAGTCAGGATGATCTTCCCACACTGAGCAATACGGAGTGGAAAATCATTCAGCAGGTGGCACAGGGGCTGTCCAATAAGGAAATCGCAGAAATCCTGAAGTTTACAGAGGGTACGATACGAAATTATCTGAGTGTTATTCTGGATAAGCTGGAGCTGCGCGATCGTACGCAGCTGGCCATCTGGTATATACACCGGGAAAAAGCGGAACAGGACGATAACGGATGAAACGGCGTCTGTTGATCACTCTGGTGTTGCTGCTGCTGTGTATCGGCGGAATCGGATGGTTTTCCTATATGCAGCAGAAAACAGTAGTCCTGAAATTCGGCATGTTTGCCGGCAGCAACTGGGATGTTCCCAACGGAGACAGCTACAAAATTATCGATCAGGCCATTGAGCGCTTTGAAAAGGCACATCCGAATGTGCGGGTGGAATATGTGAGCGGTCTGCAGAAGGCGGATTACTCCGAATGGCTTTCCCAGCAGGCACTGGAAGGTGATTTGCCGGATGTATACATGGTGCTGTCCGATGATTTGTATACCTTTGCGGATATCGGAATGCTTGAGGAGCTGGATTCCTACATACAGCGTGATGAAAAGCTTACGGTGAAAAACTATTTTACACCGGCATTGAAAAGCGGACAGATGAATGGCAGGCAGTACGCCCTGCCATATGAAAGTGTTCCGACCATGATGTATGTGAATAAGACACTGTTGGACAAGTTCGGTATCGCCCTGCCGGATAATAACTGGACATGGGATGATTTCTATACAATCTGTGAAAAGGTGACGCTGGATTCGGATCATGACGGTTCCATGGATACCTTTGGTGTTTACGGCTATGGCTGGCAGAATGCGCTTGCCTCCAACGATGCGACGATTTTCAATGCCAGCGGGACAAGTGCGACTCTGGCGAATGACAAGGTGTATGAGGCTGTGGAATTTACGAGAAAGCTGGAGGAGCTGAATAAGGGGCAGAGTGTGAACAGTGCTATGTTTGATAAGGGCATGGTTGCCTTTTGTCCGATGAAATTCAGCGAATACAGAACCTACAAGCCCTATCCGTGGCGTGTGAAGAAATATACGAATTTTGAGTGGGACTGCATTCCTATGCCTGCGGGACCAGAGGGGGATAATGTGTCGCAGCTGGATACGTTGAGTATGGGGATCAGTGCGAGCAGCTCGCATAAGAAGCTGGCGTGGGAATTTTTAAAATCGCTGTGCTATGATACAACGGCACAGAAGGATATTTTTAAGTACTCACAGGGCGTTTCCGTGTTAAAGGATATCACGGGCTCCAAACAGGTGATGGAGTATTTACTGAAGGATGCCCCGGGGGATTCCACCTTCAATATGGATTTCTTTAATGATACGATGGAGCATGCAATTCCGAATACCAAGTTTACTGATTACGACCAGGTGATTTCGGTTGCGGACAGTGAGATACGAAGACTGCTGGGGACGGATGAGGATATCAAGACAAGCATCAATACCCTGCAGACAAAGATTGATCTGATTTTGAAAAAATAGAGGAGCAGGGAATGGTAAGCGGGTGATTCTCAGGACAAACGGGTATTGAAGCGCTGAATAGCTTTGATACTCGTTATTTCTTAAAAGAGTTTACAATACCTTTGCCTATGTGCAGGACTCCTGCATTCTCTTTGGCTTTCAGGCTCAGAGTGCAGAATGCAGTGCGTGTGTTTCCACCAGATAAAACAATGTGTTCTTATCTACAGACGGATGTTTGTAGGTGCTGGTAATACGGGAATATACGGGGTGTATCTTTTACTTGGCGAATCATACCGTGCTATGAAGGGAAATGAATCTGTAAATAGAAACATATGAATTGGCATACAAAATATGATGTGTTGTGAAAAGGCGGTATATATACGGAGATATTCGTCATGTTTGATTGTAAAAAAAAGGGAATCCGGCGATTATGAGTGCAATAGCTTTGGATATCCCTGTTTTTTTATCTGCATAACTAGCTTCTTTTGATAATTCTTTCGTGTGCGTTTAATATTTGCGGAAACGATAGCCGCTTCCCCATACGGTTTCGATAAATTTCGGATTGGCACTGTCCTTTTCGATTTTCTCACGGATCCGATTGATGTGTACGGTAACGGTAGAGATTTCACCGATGGCATCCAGTCCCCATATTTTTTCAAACAGCTGATCCTTGCTGAAAACGATATTCGGATTTTTGGCAAGGAATACGAGAAGCTCAAATTCCTTGTTTGGGAGAACGAGGGATTCACCGTCCAAAAAAACCTCATGGGAATTTAAATCAATCATCAGATTTTCGATTTGCAGCAGATTCTCTTTTTTCTGTGCTCCCTGTGTCAGCCGTTCATAATTGGCGATTTGTGATTTCACTCTTGCAATCAGTTCGCTTGGATTAAACGGCTTTACGATATAGTCATTGGCACCCAGACCAAGACCCCGGATTTTATCCATATCCTCACGCTTGGCTGATACCAGAATAATCGGTACATTTTTCGATGCTCTCAGATTGCGGCATACCTGAAAGCCGTCTTCCTTCGGCAGCATGACATCCAGCAGAATCAAAGCAAAATCCTCCTGCAAGGCGCGTTTTAATCCGCTTTCGCCATCCTCACAGATTTCAACCTCATAGTCATTCGCTTCCAGATAATCGCGTTCCAGTTCCGCAATCGCTCTGTCATCCTCTACAATCAGTATTCGTTTCATAGCGTTGTTCCTCCTTGTAAAAGCGGCAGTCTTATCGTAATACACAGACCCTTGTTCAATTCACCGCTGGCGCTTATTTCACCCTTCATCTGGGTTATGATTTGCTTGGTGATGGAAAGACCCAATCCGTTTCCCTTCACCTTGGAGCTTCTCGCAGGATCGCTGCGATAGAAGCTGTCAAACAATCTTGGTGCCTGGGATGGATCGATTCCGATTCCATTGTCCTGAAATGTGAGAATGCATTCCTTCTTATCGCATTCCAGTGTGACATCAATGTGCACCGGATTCTCACTTCTATATTTTATACTATTCTGACACAGATTGTCCAATACCCGAATAAAATGTGTACGGTCCATCAAAACCTGCACGGGCTGCGGGCATTTGACGGTAAGCTTTATGCTTGCATGCTCATAGCGGGAAGCACATTCCTGATACCAGTCCTGTAAAAAGTCTGCCAGATTTACACATTCATCATGAAACGGCACCTGTCCCAGATCCAGCTTGGATAAGAGAAAGAGACTTTCCACCAATGCATTCATGGCATTTGTTTTCTCCTGTATGATATGCAGATAGTGCTGCTGTTTTTCCGGCGTATCCGCAATCCCGTCCAGCAGTCCGTTGACATACCCCTGCATGGAGGTGAGCGGTGTGGAAAGGTCATGGGAAATGCCTGCAATGAGCTCCTTGCGGTTCAGGTCATATTGGGACCGCAGCTTTTCCGATTCGATCAGCTGCTTGCGCATCGCTTCGAAGTTTGAGCACAGCTCGCCGATTTCATCCTCTTTCTCCACAGAGATCTCCTGCTTCAGATTACCGCTTCGGATTTCACTGGTAGCCTGATTGAGATCATACAGCGGAATCAGGATATGCTGTGCCAGCTTTCTTGTCAGTACGGCCCCCAGTGCTACAATGAATAATACCATGAATACACCGGTTGCGACAATCGTTATTTTGATCATCAGCTTGGTATGCTCCCAGGATTCATAAGAGTCCTGAGGGAAGGTGAGGTCCTTTCCGGAAAAGGTTATGCGCAGGGTTTTATCCGCCGCATTTTTCAGCTCAGCCTGATATGCCATGCCGTTTGCATTCCATATGATATAAGGAAGCTCATACTGCTTTGTCTCGGCTATGCTTTCGAATTCCTTCTGCATGCTTTTTCGGTTGACTCCGCTGCTGTGGTATAAAACCTCCGCTTTTTGATCGTGTGCTTCCTCGACGAAAATATGAAGACCTGATTTTTCAAGCTGTGCGAGAATACGCTTGGCCTCGTCCGTGATGTGCTCACTTCCTGCCAGCTCGTCGTTCATTGTTTTGATCAGCAGTGTAGGTCCGTAGTTTGAGGTGTTTAACAGGACATTGCGGATGAGTGCAGCCGGAGAGTGTGTCACAAAGGAAAATCCCAGCAGCAGGGAAAACAGAATGAAGCATACAAAAATGATGGGAATGAGTACCATAAGAAAATTGGAAAGCAGTATTTTTTTACGTATGGATATATCTCGATAGCGCATGTTACCACCCCTTTGCATGTTCATTATGTAGGAATTCATCATGAAAAGCAAGGGAAAACGGCAGTGTTAATAGAAAGTATAGAATCTTTGCTGTCTGTCTGTATGCCAAAGCCGGACAGCCCTTACACCGCATATGGAAGAAGAACAAAAAAAATGTAAGCGTACATGATATGCACTGCTTACATGTTCAATTTAAAACACATTTCCGTTTGTTGCGATCACATTCCGATACCACCAGTAAGAATCCTTCGGATACCGTTTCTGTGTCCCGTGTCCTGCATCATCCTGATCGTTGTAAATGAAGCCATAGCGTTTCTTCATTTCACTTGTTCCGGAGGATACCATATCAATCGGGGACCAGGCACAATAAGCGAAGACATCCACACCGTGCTGTACTGCTTTTTGTAAGGCACGGATATGCTCCTTGATATAGTCGATACGATAATCATCATGAAGCTTATGTTCAGAATCCAATTCTTCAATTTGTCCGAATCCGTTTTCTGCAATCATCAGGGGCTTCCCATATCGGTCCCAGTAGTTTAAAAAGCAGTCGTATAAGCCAAGCGGGTTTATCGTCCATCCCCATGGATTCGCCTTCAGATATGGATTTAACTCCGCATTTCCGATTGCCATTGTATTCTTCTCATAGCTTACCACATTGGAATTATAGTAGCTTATCGCAAGAAAATCCAGCGTATTGTTTTTCAGAAGCATCAGCTCGTTTTCATCCGCATGGATCGCTATGCTGTTATCCTTGAAATAACGAAGTGCATAACCCGGATATTCTCCGCGCAGCTGCACATCCGCAAAGAAGAACATCGTCATCTGATTTTTCTCAGTTGCGAACACAACATCCTCCGGTTTACAGGTCATGGGACTGACATAGAAATCCGCGAGCATAGCACCAAAGCGAAAGGCCGCATTGATCGTTCTTCCGATCTCTCTGATTTTGGCACAGGCGATAAATTTATGATGGACTCCCTGCCATTTTACTGCCTCCACATCCTCAACGGTGTCCTTAATGACACCGATTGAGCTTAGTCCGACTCTTGTCAGATTGATTTGATTTACAGGAATCCAATAGGTGACCTTATGCTGATAGCGTTTCATGATAAGCGCAGCGTATTCCACAAACAAATCAACCACACGGGGGTGCAGAAATCCATTATATTTCAATGCAAGATTGACCGGCATATCATCATGATATAAGGTCACAATGGGTTCTATATCCATTTCCTTTAAGATATCGAGGAGCTGATCATAAAATAAGAGACCTTTCTCACTTGGCTTTTCTTCTGCACCGTCCGGATAAATTCTTGCCCAGCTGACGGAAAAACGAAAGCACTTGATCCCCATGTCCTTTAAAAGCTTTATATCGTCGCGAAAGCGATGATAGAAATCAATTCCTGTCTTTTTAGGAAATATATAATCCTGCGGATGCTCTATGCGATCCATGATTTCCTGCAGGGAAAGATCTCCCTTAACCTTTGCCTTATCATGGGGATCATAATTTTGAAGATCCGCAACGGTCAGCGCACGGTCGCTATCTCCTTCCGCCTGCTTGGCACTGATGGCAGCACCCCATAGAAAATCTTTGGAAAATGAATCCTGCATCCTATCTTTATGAAGCTCTACAATGTTCATACGCAGCTCCTTTCTTTTGAAAACACATCATTTGACGGTGCCTCTGCCTGTATAGAAATTTTCAAATATGGTAATCATTTTCTCTGTGAGATTCACTTCACTCATAATGGTCATAAGGGTGTCCTGTGCATGTGTGAACAGAAGGCACGATGTATACTGTTCACCGGCGGCTTCTGCCTGAATGATTTCCGTCTGTCCCTGATGTGCCCTTGTGATATCCTCTCTCGCTTCTCTGATTTTTTCCTTTGCACGCTCAAAATCAAATGACGCGATACCATCCAAAGCTTCATTGGCTTTTGTTCTCGCATTTCCTGCATGCATAATAATCGACATGGATACAGGAATCAAGCGATTATTTTCATCCATGAAAATCCTCCTTTCCTATAATGGTTTCTTAACCGTCTCTTTTTCCTGTTCCTCTTTTACCAGCTGTTTATCATATTTCATCAGGAACGGGTACCAAATCAAAGCATAGATTGCGAATAGGATAAAGAACCAGAAGAAGGCCCGGTAGTCATCGGTTGTCAGCCATGTACAGATCGGTGCAGGGATACGGGAAATATTATTCACACCGGCTGGAATATTCAGGAAGCCTGCTCTCATGATGAACCAGATGATCAATGCACCTACAACGGAATTCATCCACATCGGAATCATCAGCAGGGGGTTGAAAACGATCGGAGCTCCGTAAACCAGCGGCTCATTGATATTAAAGACGGATGGTGCCAAACAGATTTTTCCCATCGTTTTCAGCTTCTTTGACTTACATTTAAACAGCATCAGGAAATTCAGCGGCAGGGTTCCTCCCAAGCCTCCCATCGCAATCAGGGCAGTTGTGAATATCGTTTCGGTTGTGACGATGTGGATCGGCTGACCGCCTGCGAGAGCAAGCTCGGCATTGGCGGCTATACCTGCCATCAGAATAGGCTTTACAATGGCATTTAAGGACCATGCGGAAATACCAACCGAGTACAGTAATACATACAGGAAACAGATAATTACAAAGCCGGGCAGAGATTGTCCGATGTCCACGATCGGCTGGAAAACCATATTGATAAAGCCGACAAGATCAAAGCCCAGAGTAAACACCGTGATACCGAAGACTAAATAGATCAATGTCATTGGTATGATATTATTGATCCACTCACATACAAAGTCCGGCATGGATGCACTGTTCTCCAGTACATGCAGCTTTGCATAAAAATGGAAAATCACCATGACGATCAACGCTACTATAATGGCGATAAACAGACCGCTTCCCCCCAGAAAGTTAATATCTGTAATCGTTAATTCTGTTTTCCCTGTCGCTGCATTCTTCACCAGCGTAGCCATTGTCGGGCAAAGGGCCATCAGAAATACAGTAAGGGAAGTCAGTCCTGCTGTTATTGTATATTTCGGATGATCCAGTTCCACCATACCGAAGTATGCGACCATAAAGGATACAATCAGGGACATCATTCCGAAGCTGAAGGTATTCACAAAGCTCATATCCGGTAGGGACGGTATATATCGGACAAATACGTTATAGATGGATACGACGGATCCAACCAGAATGAAAGGTAATATCTTCTGCATTGCACTTGCGACTGCCCCAACCCATGGATTACTGAATATTTTTTGCATCCCCGGTGCCAGCTTGTCTGTAAACCAGCTCATAATTTGATTCATACTAGGTTCCTCCTCTAATGTTTTATACTTTATACTTTTCTAAGGTATCCACTGCCAGCTGGAGTAAGGCCTTGCCATCCAGCATGGAATAGATTTCTTCCGGAATGACGATAACCGGTATGTTATAAGGGGCTGCCATGTCCTCGAATGCCTTCAGTCGGAATTCATAATGTGGTCCAATACACAGGATATCCATTTTCGATAGATACTGCGTTACCTCACTTTCACTTTTTGCCTCAATTGTTGCGTTTACTTTTGACTTCTTCGCAGCCGCTCTTGCTTTCTGTGCAAGAAATCCCGAGGAGAGTCCTCCTCCGCAGCAAAGATAAATATGTAGCTGTGCCATTTCCATGACCTCCTTTTTCTGTAAGCGTTTGAACCTTACAGCCTTATTAAACCATGTTTCCGTTTGGGTCTCAACTCAATATCTGCACTGTGCAGATGCGTGAATTGCACGGTGCAATTTTCCAGTTTCCAATCCCTTGAAAAGCCGCTATAATATAATTAAGAATTCAAAAACAAGGATGTGATCGCATGAAAAGAAAACAGGAAGATCTTATTCGCTATCTGTATGAGCATGAAGAAAAGCTGACCTCTGAAACATTATCCAAAGCTCTTTCGTTATCGATCAGAACTATCAAATCCTATATTGCCGAGTTGAATCTCAGCTATCCGGGCCTCATCCTTTCCAGTAATCGCGGGTATACGATTCATAAGCAAAAAGCATCTGTCCTGCTTCAATACAAGGATGATATTCCACAGGATTATGAAGGCCGCTGTATTTACCTGATAAAAAAGCTGTTGCTTGAAAAACAGCATCAGCTTGATATTTTTGATCTCTGTGATGAATTATTCATCAGCTATTCCACCCTTAAAAATGATATATATAAAATGAATACCAGCTTTGCCCATTTTCAAATCACATTCTCCTGTGTAGATAATAAAATAGATATCAGAGGTACGGAGAAAAACAAAAGAAGGCTCATCACGCATGTCATGTCGGAGGAAGCGAGTGGGAATTTTCTGGATCTGTCCTTCCTGCAGGAAAGCTTTCCTGCATATGATATAGAAGAAGCCTGTATACTGATAAAGCAGGTGTTTCATAAATATCATTATTATATCAATGATTTCTCCTTTATCAATCTGATTCTTCATGTGACCATCATGATCAGCAGAATGCACAGTGGAAACCATATCCCTGGCAATCGTGAATACCATTCTATTGACGGTTTGAAAGAAAAGCCTATCATTGATGAGCTGTGTATGACGCTGGAACAGATTTTTGATGTAACCTTTACGAGCAGTGAAAAATTTGAAATCTATATATTGTTTAAAACAAATGCCAATTATCATGCTCAGGATCAGATGGAGGAGCTTTCCAAGGTTGTTTCGGAAGATATTCTTTCCTTATCCCATCAATTGATTCAAAGTATAGACCGGCATTTCTTTGTGAATCTCATGTCTGACAGCTTTCTGACGCCCTTTGCACTGCATTTAAAAAATCTGAAGAATCGACTTGAACAGCACAGCATCATGAAAAATCCAATGCTGGAGTCTATCAAAATATCCTGTCCCACGATTTACGATATAGCAACGTTCATGGCGTATCAGCTGATGCAGACATTTCAACAGGAAATCAGCGAGGATGAAATCGCCTTTCTTGCATTGCATGTAGGTACGGAAATCGAGCGCCAGAAAAAAGCAGAAACCAGAGTTTCCTGTGTGATTTTATGCCCGGAGTATCTGAACATCGGGAAGCTGCTGTATAACAAAATGCTAATGAACTTTGGCGAACAAATCAATATTCAGAAGCTGATATCCTTTGAACGTGCCATTGAGCATGAGGTCTTTGATCTCTTGATTACGACGATACCGCTTCCCGAATCCCCGGAATATCTGACGGTATTGCTTCCGCCGCTTCCGATGAATTATGATAAAAACAAGATTATGAAGGCTATCACCCGAATTGAAAATACAAAGAAGAGCCGGATTCTTGCGGATAATATCGATTTTTATTTTAATGAGGACCTGTTCTATTTCAAAGAGAAGCCTACAGGAAAAGAGGAAACAATCAATGAGCTGGCAGATCAGATGATATCGCTTGGTTATGTGCATGCGGATTTCAAAGACGAGGTATGGAAGAGAGAGCGGGCCAGTTCCACTGCGTTTATGAATATCGCAATACCACACCCGATGAAAATGAGTGCCTATAAAACAAGCGTTGCTGTGGTTGTCTGTCCAAAAGGCATGGAATGGACCAATCAGCACATCGTCAATGTTGTGTTTATGATTGCGTTTAATAAAATCGACAATAAGCACTTTCATGATCTTTATGAATCTTTGATCCTTCTCTTTAATAAGCAGGAGGTTATCGCAGAAATAAAAAAATGCAGGAATTTTGAAGATTTCAAGCAGATTGTTATAAAAAACTATATTAAATACAGCTGAACCGGACAGTAACGGCCGACGCAATGCTTTTATAGAACTGTTCTATGACCGCCATCGCTTTACTATTCGCTCAGACTGTAAGAATGCATGCGAAACAGCAGGACGCGAGGTTGCAATTCCTGCTCTCTATGTTACGATATATATGGAAAAGGATGGAGGGTATCATATGAAAAAAATATTGCTTCTGTGTCTGGTGTTTCTCTGCCTGGGCAGTTTTACCGCATGCAGTAAAGCCGGGAATACAGCCACTGCGGATGGTCAGGAACAAAATCTGGAGGAAAGCGATTTTTCAAAGCTGGTGAAGGATGACAACATATTGAAGGTTTCATCGAAGGATACGGATATCACAGTGAAGCTTGGATCTGTTCCAAAGGATCTGGTTGTGAGCGGGGAGCTTCTGGATGCTTCCGGAAAGCCGCTGTACCATCATGTGGTGAAGATTTCATTTCAGGAAAAAGACGGAAATATCGTCTTCCAGAATGAAGCGCTGCTTCTAAGTGCTGTAAGCAGTGATTCGGATATTTTAAAGAAGAGTCTGCTTGCCTATCGTATTCACAGTGAAAGTGAGAGTATGGACTGGCATCTTCTTGTGCAGCTGCAGGATGTATAGCCTAATCGATTATACATAAGAAAAGCTTATCTTTTATATAGCATGGATTAGCTTCTTTTTTCTATTCTAAGAGCCTGCCTTCTGCAGCTTTTTCTTTGCTTTTTTATCCTTGATCTTATTCACAAGATGCTTCCAGTTCGGCAGGTAATCCCCCTCCTGCTGTTCCTTCTGTTTACGAACCTTTCGCTTTTGCTGGATATCCTTGTTCTGTATCCAGCTTTTGACAAAGCGCAGGTATTCCCTTGGATTGCCAAGACTGAAATCCCCGTGCGTATAATTCATCAGCATGAAAATCTGTGCATCACCCAGTACCTCTTTCAGTAGATCGGCACTTTTTTTCATACTCTTCTTCTCACGCTGTCCGACCAGAATTGCTGTTTTACATGTAGCCTGCGCCAGATTTTCGGGAAGCTGAAAGGTACTGACTGCATGGTGTATGCTTTTCAGGTTTTCCTTTGTCATTGCCTGATAATTTTGATAATAATCCTCAAAGGCAAAATCATCATTGAATACAGTGTAGTACATGAATTTATTGAACCATTTTTTTCTTGCCAGTGCATTTGTGTAGATGCCGGCATAGGCACTCCAGCTCTGCAGCTTTATTGGCTGCATCATCGCACTTTCAATCATGGCGTATTCGCACAGATCCGGCTTCATAGACAGCATGGAAACGGCAATCTGCGCACCTAGTGAAAATCCTGACAGCACCTGGATATGCCCGTTATAATACTCCTGAAGATAGGTAAGCAGCTCCTCTGCACATTGCTGTATACTGATGAATGGTTTCTGAGCTTCACTTCCATGTCCGTCTAAGACGGGGACGATGAGGGTGTAATCTTTTTTCAGCTCCCGTATTTCTTCCTGAAAGCTGAAGGCGGAAAGGCATTCTACGTGGATATACATATAGACCGGTTTGTTTTTCTGAACATAGGTTTTAAATTGCATGATGACCAACCTCACTTTATGCTTCCATTATACGATAGGAAACCGTTTTCAGCTGATTAACTTCTTGCGGAGTCTTCTGCAGAAAATTAACCTTTGCATTTTGACATATTTTCTATATGATATATGGTGAGGTAGATAGCTAATGAATAAACGTGCACGAGAAATCATTTTCTGGATAATGGAAAAGCGGGATTATCAGGAAACCTGTACCATCAATGATCTGATGGACAAATTCAAGGTATCGGAACGAACGATTCGCTATGATCTGGAGGGAATCACGGATTTTCTTCTGGAAAACAAGCAGAAGCCGATTCAGCTTTGTGAGCATGGCGTGATTGAGCTGCAGAAGGATACCGATGCCATTCGTATGCTGCTGGGACAGAATGATTTTTATTCCTTCAAGCTGAGCAAGGAGGAACGCATGCATATGATTCTGTATCTGATAGCGAATACGGGGGAGCATGTAACCCTGCAGCAGCTGGCGGATATTCTTTTTGTATCCCGTTCCACAATCATTCATGATGTGGATGATGTACGCAAGAGCATTCAGAAGCAGGATCTGGAAATCGTATCCCTTCGCAGAGGTCTGCGTATTCAGGGCAGGGAGAGCAGCCGCCGGATTATGCTGATGCATCTGCTGCGCCTGCCGTATGTGCAGCAGTATCGGATTTCAGAATATAAAGATATGATGTCCCCACAGGATTTGGAAAGCCTGAAGCGTATGATCAAGGATGCGGAATTATCAAGCAGCCGTTTTTTAACTGACGGTTCCTTTGAAGATTTGCGGCAGTATCTAATGCTTATGATTGAACGCTACCATAAGCACCGGTTTGTGGAGATCGACTATGTATCCCAGCATCTGTCCACGCAGAAAATGGCAAGCCATCTGATGAACAAAATGGAGGATTATTTCGGTATGGAGCATCGGCTGCAGGAGGAATACCTGCTGGCGGATATCCTGTACAATATGCATTATCTCAAACGCAATGATGCGGATGAGAAGATCATGCAGATTCAGGTCATCTCCAAGCAGTTTATTGATGCCGTAGCGCATGATCTGAATATTGATCTGCGCAATGATTTCCAGTTTTACCAGAATCTGACCAATCATCTGCAATCCACATTTAAGGATCTGGATATGGGGTATGACAGTGACAATGAGCTTCTGTATGAAATCGTGAAGAAGAATCCGGAGGTTGTCGCAGCGATCGAGAAAAATCTGCAGCCACTGGAGCTGTTTGTACAAAGAGCCATCACCCGTGAGGAAATCGCCTATATCACCATTCATGTCTGTGCGGCAATGGAGCGCAACCGTTATCAGGGCGCGCAGTTCACGATTCTTCTTGTGTGCAACTCCGGTGTGGGAACCTCACAGCTGCTGTTAAGCCGGCTGAAAAAATACTTTCAGTTTTATGTAGCGGATGTTCTGCCGGTGCATGCACTTGCGAATTATGATGTTACAGGAATCGATCTGATCATATCAACGGTACCGCTGAAGGAGGAGCGCTGTGAAACCATCATTCTGCATCCGTATCTGAGTGATGAGGACTGCATCCTTTTGGGTGAAAAGCTGGAAACATTGAAAAGCGGTATGCACCGTGTGAATTCCAATCCGAATTTTCAGCGACTTCAGACACTGATTGCGAATTCCATTGCCATCAGCCCGCTGGATAAGGATGAAATCTATAAGAATATTATCCGGGATCTGCAATCGCATTTCTTTCCGATAGCCCCAAGTGACAAGGCAACGCTTCGTGAACTGCTTGCCGGACATATCGAGGTGGATGTGGAATGTGCAGACTGGAAGGAGGCTGTCAGAAGAAGTGCGCAGCCATTGCTGGAACAGGACTATCTGAGTGAACAGTACATCACGCAGATGATTCGCAATATTGAAACAATGGGACCGTATATCGTACTGGCACAGGGCTTTGCCTTGCCGCATGAATCGCCGGATGTCGGTGGGAGGAAGCTGGGGATGCAGCTGATTCGGCTGAAGCATCCGGTACCGTTTCATTCGCAGTTCTATGATCCGGTGGATTTTGTATGCTGTCTGTCCACGATAGATAAGGACTCGCATTTGAAGGCAATGTTTCATTTAATGAATCTGTTATCGAAAGCGGATTTCTGTGAGAATATCAGAAAGGCGAAAACCGCAGAGGAAGTATATCAAATAGTTTATGAATATGAATCCATTTTATAAACAGCTCTTTGCAGGATACTGTAGGAACGTACTACCATGCGTAAAAGGGCTCATGAAGTAAGTATCACAGATAAAATAAAAAGCTTTCAGAAGAGCTGCGATACGCATCTGAAAGCTTTTTTATTATTCTGCCACCAGAACTCCCGTATAGGTCGCAGCCATCGTATCCCCCGTTATATCCATACGGTTTATTTCGATACATTGCAGCTGACCATGCAGGGATAAGGAGCCGCTGTTTTCCTGAAATTGCAGCGTATCCGGAAATTCTATAAGCTCTCCCGATTTTTTGGTTATGGTAACACTGCGAAAGTGGAATGGTGCAGGAATCAGTTTCCCAACCTTTTTGTAAAGTGAATTTTCTGTCAGTTGAACCTTTGTGTCCTTTGTCACATATGCACTATCCAGCCTTACGGATACGGTTTTACCAATATCAAAGCGCTTATCAATTCCGGTTTCCTTAATTACATGTTCTTCCGATTGTGACAAGGTATTGCTCCATGGCTCCGGATTTTCTTTTGCACCGATCGGCATGGATACGGCAAGACAGGCTGCCATAAGTGCAGCACATGATAAAAGCTTTTTCTTCATAACATCATTTCCTCCCTATTTTCTGTTCAGTGATTAGAACTATATCTAGTATTATACCATAGAAAATCAGATCCTCCTCATTTTTCGGGCTAATTGTAAAATGATGCATTTCGGGCTAATTGTAAAATGATGCATAACAATAAAATCTGAGTTTATGAAATTAAATTTGTGGTGCAGCTTTCACCACGCGGATACCGCATTGCCGATATGCCTCCAGCAGACTTTCATCCGCGTCCTGATCTGTGATAAGCGTATAGCTCTGTTCATGAGATATTGAAATGAAATCACGGCTGTTCAGCTTACTGGAATCACACAGGACATAGACCTCCTCCACAATGGAGAACAGTGTTTCCAGCAGACCGCTTTCCACCACACTGTCGGTATACAGGTTTCCCTTTTCATCTATCGCATTCACACTTAAAAAGGCCTTTGACAGCTGAAACTGTTTTAGATTTGTCTGTGCAATCGGACCGGTCAGCGTGAGGGAATTGCTGCGCAGTTCACCACCGAGCATAAAAATGGTTAATCTGGAATCCTGATACAATTCATATGCCACATTCACAGCATCGGTTACGACGGTCAATGGCAGGTAGTGCAGAAGGGCAGACGCAAACATATCCATCGTAGAGCCACTGGCAAGAAAAATACGATCATGCTCCTTCAGAAAGCCTCTTGCAATATGGGCAAGCTGCCGCTTTTTCTCTGTATGCAGCTTACGGCGCTTTGCAAACGGTGTCTGCGCATCAAAGGTTTTCTTTTCCTTTGCAATGGCACCTCCATGTGTTCGAATCAATGCTCCCATCTGTTCCAGCTCCATGAGATCACGACGAGCGGTCATGGCCACTATGTGGAAGCTTCGGCATATCGTCTGTACGTGAAGCTCTCCTTTTTCCTGCAAAAGCGCAAGTATTGCTTTCTGCCGTTCCTGTTTTGTCATTGTTATCACCTGCCTTCATTATATCATAAAATGTTCGTTTCGAACAATAAAATTAAAAAAAAGATGAAATATAAACAATAAACATGAATAGTGTTTCTGAATTTTCATTTTTGTACTATGATGAATGTGTGAAACGAACAATTAGGAGGAATGTATATGAAATGTGTTGCTGTTGGAGATATGTTTCTGTCAGAGGAGGCATTCGCTAGGGTATTGAAACATCACGCACTGTTTTGTTCCTATCAGGGCTTTTCATGGAAGGCGGATCTGGACCGTGTATCTACACGTACGCTGATTCGCAAGATTGAAACAAAGGGAAGTGAGGCATATGCAGTCGAAGGGGAATTGAAGGAGGCTATGCTGGATGCGGACGTGATCTTCGTTCATATGTGTCCGGTGGGAAAGGATATCATTGAGCAGGCACCGCACTTGAAGTATATTGTTACGGCAAGGGGCGGTGTGGAAAACATCGCGGTGGAAAGTGCAAAGAAAAAAGGAATCAGAGTTATTCACTGTCCCATGCACAACGCCTTTGCCGTTGCTGAGCTGACGGTTGGGTTAATGATCTGTGAAACACGAAATGTGACAAGAGCAGATCGCTCCCTGCGCGAGGGTATCTGGAGAGAATCCTATCCGAATACCGGATCGATACGGGAGCTTAGAAGTATGACGGTAGGTTTGATTGGCTTTGGTGCAATCGGTCAGCTTGTCGCACAGCGCCTGCAGCCGTTTGGATGCAGCATCATGGTACATGATCCCTATCTGGATGCATCTGTGATTGAGCGACTTGGCTGTATCGCGGTTGATAAGAAAACCCTGTTACAGGAAAGTGATATCGTATCCCTTCACGGTCGCATCGGACCCAATGATCCCCCAATTATCGGGCGTGAGGAATTGAAGCTTATGAAACCGGTCAGCTATCTGATCAATACGGCAAGAGCGGTACTGGTGGATATGCCGGCGCTGGAGGAGGCGCTGCAAAACGGCAGCATCATGGGGGCTGCAATCGATGTATTTCCGAAGGAGCCGCTGACTAAAGAAGATGCTGTCGTACAGCTGGATAACTGCACACTTACCAATCATCGCGGCGGGGATACTCTGGATTCCTATGAGCGCAGTCCGGAGCTGCTGCTGGAACAGCTGCAGGAGGCAGTGCAAACAGGACATACAAAATACATGATATAAGTCCTATATGATTGCCATGCACACAGAGGGCAATGTCTTATGCATGATTTAAGATAAGGATGGCTTACAGCTGCTTGCTATCCTGTGGGATATGAGAGGAGAAAACATATGAGAGTAGAAGAAACATCATTTTTAAATGAATATATTGCTATGGCGGATTATGGCGACAGACTGGGCTGGCATGAGCGCAACGGCGGGAATTTCACCTATTGGATGAAGCCGGAAAATGTTGCGGATGTAAAAGATGAATTGCACGATAAAGGGGAATGGCTGCCGATTGGTACCAATGTGGACAACCTTGCAAATGAATATTTTCTAATCAGCGGCACGGGAAAGTATTTTCACAATATGAAAAAGGATTCCCGGCATACAATAGGCATCATACAGGTTGATTCTACCGGTACAAAGTATCGTATCCGCTGGGGTCTTGAAAACGGAGGCCGTCCTACCAGTGAGCTGCCTACGCATCTTATGAATATGGCAGTCAAGGCAAAGCTTACAAATAATGAAAACCGCGTGATTTATCACTGTCACTGTCCCAATGTGATTGCACTTACCTTTCTGCTTCCGCTGAAGTCGGAAATTATCACAAGAGAGATTTGGGAGATGATGACGGAATGTCCGATCATCTTTCCTGAGGGGATCGGTGTCGTGGAGTGGATGGTACCGGGAGGTCGCGAGATTGCCGTTGCCACAAGCAGGCTGATGGAAACCTATAATGCGGTCATATGGGCACATCATGGAATGTTCTGCAGCGGCGTGGATTTTGATTCCACCTTTGGTCTGATGCATACGATTGAAAAGAGTGCCGAGATGTGGATCAAGGTGCATTCCTGCCGACAGGATAAGCTTCAGACGATTCCTGTGGAGGGCTTCCGTGATTTGCAGGAAGCGTTCCAAGTAACACTGGATGAACGTTTCCTTTACAAAAAGTAGATAAATAAAACTCCGGTCATGACCTATGCTTGACCGGAGCTTTTTCATACCGCTAACAGTTAAACTCTTTTACTTCTGAACGGACCTGTTTCCAGCCACAAGCAGTATGATACAGGAAAGCGATGAAAGGATAGAGATAAGCAACAGAAGCCAGTACAGCATCCCATAGGAATCGAAATATTCTGTGACACTGATCATCTCATCCAGGGCGATTCCGCTCGTCCATAAGAATACCATGGAAATAGCCAGTGTCCCCAATGAGCAGAGAAGCAGAAAAGGCAATACTATTTTTTTAAAATTTGACATAAAGATCCTCCGTTTCTATTTATATAAGCTTTCGCATGCCTGCTGCGTAACTTAATGGTTGGGCATTGAACATCATCAGGTACGCAGATAGCTGCAAACAGGAAAATGATTTGATTTACAGAAGGGGAAAACCACTACCTTATCATCTACTTCCCTATGTTTATTTTACATGGAATGTAGAAAATGTAAATATGTAGGGGATGAATGGTATCTATCCGGGAGGGAACGGTCTATGTGTTATCAGAATAGGAGGAGAGCCAGTTATGCTTTTTATTTTTTACCGTTTCCTACCTAAATCGACCGCTTGTCCCAATTTTATTTACTTTTATGGTCATAATGTTTATGATGAAGACGATGATAGGTGGAGGAAGAGACAAATGAGAACATATACCTTATTGATTGTGGATGATCAGGCGGCTGCGGCAGAGCAACTGAGAAGTGGTATCGAAGGTATAAGTCTCGGTGTATTTGATATAGCGGTGATGAATGATGTACAGGCGATACAACAGATTTTTCATCAGATAGCTTTTTACACCTTAAAATGACCGAATGATACCTGTGGCATACCGCTTGTCCCAAAAGCCTTTTCATCTTTTCAAATTATGCTATTGTATATATAACGCACGAAGGACAGAAGCCGGCACCTGAATGTATCCATAAAGGAAGCCCTCCTCTATCCTGTGTGCTTCACCATATAACTGGAAACAAGGCAACACCATGCCGACAGGGAGGTACTTATGCAGCACTATACTATACTGATTATTGATGACAAAAGAGAACAGGCAAAGGAAATCAAAAAGAAAATTGAAGCCCTGCATCCCGCCTTTCATGCTGATATCGCCAATGACGCAAGCTATGCATTAAAGGGCACCTATGATGCCTATCTCAGCGATCTGATGATGCCGGTTCACTCCGGTATAGAAATCGGAAATATGATTTATAAGGAAAATCCGGATGCCATTATCATACTCATGTCCTCGCTGGATAATTTCGCCATTGAGCGCACCCAGCAGTTTTCCGCCTTTACCTTTCTTCCCAAATCCAAACTGGATCAGGAGCTTTTGCCGCTGCTTCAGCGTCTGGAACGCCGCCTGAATTACATCAATATACGCATCCATGTAAAAGAAGGGGAAAAAAGCATCGCTGTACCGATTTATAAAATCCATAAAGTGAGCGTTATAAAAAAGCAGCTCTGTCTGGACATGGGAAATACACGCTATACCTGTTCCATGCGATTGCAGGATTTTCAGCGCATATACGATGATTATTTTGTCTGTCCGAAAAACGGTCTGCTCATCAATCCGTCTTGCGGCTATTACTATGAAGCGGGGCATACACTGCAGCTGAAGGAGGAATCGATTCGTGTCAGTCTGCTGAAGCGGAAGGAATTCAAAGAAAAATACCAAAAATATTATGATAGCCTCATGTAAATCCCGGCTGTTATTCATGTCACAAAAAGACGCTGTACGCTGATACAGGGTCTTTTTCTATGGTACAGTTTGCAGTATGCCTGCTGTGCAAAGAATTCCACTGTTCAAAACTCTGCAATCCTCTGCGCAGTCTTTTACTCTTTTATGAAAGCGCTTTTTGCATTACACTGTAGGTGGATAGAAACAGCGGGATACATGAAGGGGAGGCATCCCTCATGATCGACAAAAAGGAGTATGGAAATGATTTGGGAAGACTTAGATAAAAAACTGATTCACCTACAGGCGGAAGCAGGGCATGCCAATGATATCTTTGATCAGCTGGGCACCTGCTTCATAAACGAGGGCTACAGCCGAAGCGATTATGTGGAGGCCCTGAAACAAAGAGAGGCACAGTTTCCAACCGGATTGGATATCAATGGATTCGGTGTCGCAATACCGCATACGGATGCCGGCTATGTACTGCATGAAACTGAAGGAATCATGACACTGAAGCATCCGGTAACGTTCATTCAAATGGGCAGTGATGATACACAGGTAGAGGTGAAGGTTGTCTTCATGCTGGCGATTGAGGATCCCAAAAACCACATTAAGAAGCTGCAGCAGATTCTGCGTATCATACAGGACAACGCCGTTCTGGAGAAGATCTATCAGGCCTCCAGTGCCGACGAGGTCATAGATATAGTAAAACAGAAGGAAATAGAAATAGGAGGAGAAAACTTATGAAATCAGTAAACATTCTATCAATCTGTGGTTCGGGAACCGTCACCAGCAGCATGGTGGCCGCTAAGCTGAAGGACCGTTTGTCCGAGCACGGCTATCAGGTAAGTGCTACCGAGGCAAAACCGACCGAGGCTTTAAATCTGGCGCAGTCAAAACGCTTTGACATTATCGCACACACCTCACCGCTTCCTAAGGGAGATTATGGGATTCCCTGTGTCAATGCCTTTGCCTGCATCACAGGAATGGGAGAGGACAAGTTCTTCGAGGACTTCCTCAAGGCACTGCAGTCAATAGGGAAATAGGCATTCGACTTCGCAGTACGCAGCATAATTTATAAAGGAGAGATAAACGTATGGTTATATTAGAATTTTTGAAATCGATGATTGACAACTTTGGGGCTGCGATTATCGTACCGGTCATCATCGGAATCATCGCATTGTTCTTCCGTGTCAAACCGCAGAAGGCCTTCCTTTCCGCCTTATATGCCGGAGTATCTCTGGAGGGTATTTCTCTGATGGTGGGCGCATTCACACCGATCATCACCCCGCTGGTAAAGAATATGGCGGATGCCATGGTCAACATCACCGGTGTAAATCTGAATGTATTCGATGTCGGCTGGCAGGCAACCAGTCTGGTAGCGTTCTCGACAAGTGCCGGTATGATCTATCTGGGACTCGGTATTGTATTACAGACAGTGCTGTTTCTGATCAAATGGACAAAGTGCTTCCAGCCCTCTGATTTATGGAACAACTATTCCTATATGGTATGGGGAGCCATGGTTATCTTTGCGACAGACAACTTTGCACTGGGTATCGCCTGCATGGTGCTGCTGAACCTGTATTCTCTGCTGATATCCGATATGCTGGCAAAACGCTGGTCTACGTATTATCAGTATCCAAACTGCACCATCATTGCTATGCATAACATTGAACCGGGTATTTTCGCCATTGTCTTCGATCCGATTCTGAATGCAATCGGCTTCAACAAGCTGAAGCTGAATCCGCAGACGATCCAGCAGAAAATCGGATTCATGGGGGAACCGATGACCATTGGCTTTGTATTGGGCGGTATTATCGGTATTCTGGGGAACCTGTCCAATCTTGGCTCTATGGCAGGCTGGGGATCTGTGCTGACGGCTGCTGTTGCCACGGCTGCGGTTATGGCCATCTTCCCGAAAATCACAGGGTTCTTTGCACAGGCATTTGCGCCGATCACCGAGGGTGCCCGTAAATTCATGGGCAATACCGGAGATCGCGAATGGTATATCGCCGTCAATGATGCTGTCGGCTATGGAGAGCCTGCAACGCTGACATGTGGATTGCTGCTGATGCCGGTCATGGTACTGATCGCATTCTTCCTGCCTGGCAACCAGACACTGCCGGTTGTCGATCTGGTCGCAATTCCTTATATGGTAGAGGGACTTGTTGCCGTATTCAACGGAAACATGGCAAAGGTCATCGTTACCGGTGCCATCTGGTTCAGTGTCGGCTTACTGATGTGTACGTATACAGCACCGCTGTTTACTGAGGTTGCCAAGGGCGCAGGCTATGCGATACCGGCAGGTGCTGCCATGATTACCAGCTTCAATATACTGGGAAAACCGCTGATGGGGCTGATCTTCCTCGCCTTCCTGAGCGGAAGTCCGCTATGGATCGGTGTCGCCGTCGCCGCATATGTGGTCTGCTATGCCGGATACCGCATGAAACAGAAAAACGTAGAGGAGTATCTGGAAACACAGGCAATGAAAAATGCAGAGGCGGAGGCTTAGGCTATGAATATTAATGTACAGAAATTCCGTAAGCCGTGTGCCTGCGGAAGAACACATGAAATTGTTGTAGATGATATGATTATTGAGAAGGGCGCCATACAGCGCCTTCCTCACATCATGAAAACATATTACAGTGAATACAAAACGATTGCCATGCTGTGCGATGACAATACGTATGCAGCGGCAGGAAAGCTCGTGGAGGAGCTTCTTCCCGGTATCATCACCATCCGGCTGAACCCTGAAAATCTGCATGCGGATGAGCATGGCGTGGAGGCTGCACAGAAGCAGCTGGACAAATATGCGGGAATTGACTTTCTGATTGCGGCAGGCTCAGGAACGATTCATGACATTACCCGCTATCATGCGTATGAGAAAAAGCTTCCGTTTCTGAGTATTCCAACGGCTGCCAGTGTGGACGGCTATGTTTCCACCGTTGCCGCCATGACATGGCACGGCTTTAAGAAAAGCTTTACGGCGGTATCTCCGCGCTTTGTGCTGGCGGACAGTGAAATCTTTTCAAAGGCACCGCTTCGTCTGACCGCAAGCGGCGTCGCTGATCTGCTGGGAAAATTTACGGCACTGTGTGACTGGAGAATCGCGCATGCCCTAACCGGTGAATATATCTGCGATACCGTCGTCGATATGGAATATAAGGTATTGAAGGAGCTCTGTGAGAATCTGGATGGTATCCGCAACCATGATCTGAGCGCCTATGAAAATCTGATGTATGGTCTGTTATTGAGTGGCATAGCCATGCAGATGATTGGAAACTCCCGTCCGGCATCCGGAGCGGAGCATCATATGTCCCATCTGTGGGAAATGTCCGCAATCAATGAACCGATCGATTACTATCACGGAGAAAAGGTCGGTGTCGGACTCTGTATGGCCACGGCAGTTTATAAGAAAGCAGAACAGAAGCTGCGTGCGGGAGGCTATCAGGTGAAGGATCACATGGAGCTGGAAACAGAGTTCATCAAAGCCAATATCACCAGTCCTGTCCTGCAGGAGGAGATTCTGAAGGAAAACACACCGAATCTGATGGCAGATATCACCGGGAACATGCTGAAGGAGAAGGAAGCGGATATCCTGACGATTCTCGCAGACCTGCCGGATGCCCAAACCATGATCGGATGGATGAAAAAGGTACACGGTCTGACGACGATGCAGGAGCTGACACTTGATGAGGCACTGAAAACGACAACACAGCGTCTGAGTCCGTATGTCCGTCAGCGGCTGACCTTCATGCGATTGTTGAAATTCTACGATTTCTATGATGAAATCACAGAAGGGTAGGAATCACTATGCTGGAAGAATTAAAGCAGCGTGTGCTGGAGGCGAATCTCTTGCTTCCCAAGCACGGACTGATCACCTTTACCTGGGGAAATGTATCCGGAATTGATCGTGACATGGGAATCGTCGCCATCAAACCGAGCGGTGTGGAATATGATCATATGACGGCACAGGATATCGTGCTGTGCGACCTGGATGGAAACGTGGTGGAAGGAAAGCTGAAGCCAAGCAGTGATCTGATGACGCATCTTGCATTTTATAAGAGCTTTCCCAATGTCGGCGGAGCGGTGCATACACACTCCCGCTGGGCAACCGCCTTTGCGCAGGCAGGACGAGCAATCCCTGCATTAGGGACTACGCAGGCGGATTACTTCTATGGAGATATTCCATGCACCAGACTCATGAGTGAAGCGGAAATTCACGGAGAATATGAACTGGAAACCGGACATGTGATCGTGGAAACCTTCACAAAGGGAAACCTGAATCCAGATACGATGCCGGGCGTGCTTGTACACAGCCATGGACCTTTCGCATGGGGAAAAGACCCCTTTGAAGCGGTGCATAATGCAGTTGTGATGGAAGAATGTGCTGCGATGGCATTTGTCAGCATCATGCTGCAGGACAACGCGGTACAGCCGATGCAGCAGGTATTGCTGGATAAGCATTTCAAACGGAAGCACGGTCCCAATGCCTATTATGGACAGTAGACCCTGCAAGCCGTATTAAGGATGGATATTATGATACGAGATAAGAAACAGATCCAGGAAGCGATGAAGCCCATACGGGCATTCATTCTGGATATGGATGGAACAATTTATTTAGGGAATGCATTGTTCCCCTATACCCGCAGCTTTCTGGATACGGTAAAACAAAGCGGGAGAGCATATTATTTCTTTACAAACAACTCCTCAAAGGACGTTAAGACATATATCGATAAGCTGCATAGCATGGGCATTGATATCGAACAGCGGCAGATGATGATTTCCACCCATGTCATCCTGCGCTGGCTGAAGGAGCATCATGCGGGAAAACGCGTGTATGTGGTGGGGACACCTGCCCTGCAGGCAGAGTTTCAACATCATGGCTGGCAGCTGGATGAGGAGCATCCGGATATCGTTGTTCTGGGCTTTGATACGACACTGACCTACGATAAGCTGTCAAAGGCCTGTCATTTCATCCGGGAGGGAGCCGCATACTACGGCATCAATCCCGATCTCAACTGTCCCATGGAAAACGATACCTTTATCCCGGACTGCGGAAGCATGGCAAGGCTGATCGAAGCAAGTACCGGTCGATATCCGGAATTCTTCGGAAAGCCGAGTCCGAAAACACTGGAATACATCATTAAGGAAACCGGTCTTGACGCAAACCAGATTGCCATTATCGGGGATCGTCTGTATACGGATATCGCCGTAGCGGATCACAGTGCGGTTACCAGCATTCTGGTGATGAGCGGAGAAACGAAGGAAGCGGATATCGAAAAGAGCGAGGTAACGCCGGATATCGTGATCGAGGATATCGGAGAACTCGCAAAGCTGCTGTAGGAAACCGCATGCGTCATATGGCTTTCTATCAAAGGAATGCGTTCCATAAAAACAAGGAAGGAATCCTCTTGCACAGACAGGGGATTCTTTTGCATTCTTCCGTTACATACAGATGCACATTCAATTCCTATTCACCGATCTGTCTTGCATATAAACAGCAAAGAAAAGGGGAAAGAAGTCAAATTAATTGTATGACAATGATTTCATAAATCATGATTGCCCGCTATGAACCCATGCATTGATCTGCGATTTCTCAGTGAACAAAACCGCATTTGCTTTTAAAGTCCATCAGAAGATGTTTCTATTTATCAAAGGTTGGAGTATACTGATGGTAGATGGTGAAACGAGGGATTACATGAAAAAGAAAATGAAATGGCGAAAGCTGGCACTAGCCCTGGCTCTGGCAGTGTCCTGTATGCCGCAGAGCATGAAGGCACAGGAGGTTGTTGAGCAGAAGAAAGCCCTGCCTTTTGAGATTACGAATATCGGTGTATCATTCAACACGGTGAAAGCAAAAGAGGCTGTTACGTACACAATAGATGTACAAAGTGAAAAACCGATGAGCTCCAGAATAACAATACATCTGAGCGCCCCGATTACAAAAAAGGAAAAAGGGGTAACTATGAAATATGACGGAAATGGACGATACACAGGCATATTTCAAACGTCTGAGGATGAGGAAGACGGCATATGGATGGTTGATCGTATCGATGCAGGCCTGGAAAATGGAGACAGAATTTTGGTATATAATACCGTTGACCTGCCAAGCTATGCGGTATATGCATATGACTTTTCCCCTCTGGATGTAACGGTTACAGATTCAACAGGCGCCGATATTACAAGGCCGGAGCTGCACGGAATTTCCGTTTTGACAAAAGAAGTCTATCCTGGTTCCGCAATTAAATATCAGTTTGATGCAAGTGATGATATGAGTGGAATCAAAAGAATTTCAATCACCCTGCATTCTCCCAGTGGTAAGGCGTTGAGGAAAAACGTGGAATATTCGCAGGATCAAACGGTATATGAATTGACAATTCCTACAGACAGCGATCTGGAGGAAGGAAACTGGACCATTTATTCAGTAGCTCTGTGGGATTACAAAATGAATTTTGTGAACTATATCAATCAGCCTTTACTTTCATCTTCCTATGAGAATATGCGCTATTTGGATATGTCTGCACAGGGATTTCAGGTAGTGCCTGATCCGGATGTCGCCCAGGGACTGAGCAATGTATTTTATATTACGGATTCTAAAACAGTAAATGATTATGTTTACGATGGGGATTTGTATGTCGGGGAAAATGCTTTCCTTACAATGAAAAATGTGCATGTGACAGGGAATGTCTATGTACTGGGTGTATTGCGTTCCCAAGGTATTCAGGTTGATGGAACCGTGTTCTGCAAAATGAGTACGACAGGCTATAACAACACACAGGGTACGTTTATGTGGTCAGGAACAAATAGTATTCACAGTGTTCAGGCAACCAACCGGCCGGTAGCGGTGGTTCCGGTTCGCATTGATCAGACGCTCACGGCTTCCCGTAACGGGGATGTGGCGCTTAAGGGTGTGTCCCTGCCGTACATCACGATTGCGGTGGAGGGAAAAGAAATGCAAACCGATTATCGAGGGCGTTTTGACGCCGGTATTGTGAACATCGGAGAAAAGGATACCGTAAATATCACATGGAAGCTCCCGTTTGGGATGCCGGCAGAAAACGATATTGCAGTAGAACGGGAAACTCCTGTATCACTGCATATGCTTACGCCTCCCGATAAACTGGAGTATATAACCGGAGAGAAAGTATCGTTGAAGGGAATGCGCATAGAGGCTGTATATGCGGACGGCTCTAAGAGGGAAACCACGGCATACAGGGTAGAGAATACCGCTTTGACTGCCGGAAATCATTCGATCACTGTCAGCTATCATGGCGCAAAAACATCGTTTCAAGTAACCGTGAAGGATATTCCGGTTACTTCCCTGAAGCTGAATAAGCAAAGTGCAACCCTGCATCCGGATGAATCGGTAGCCCTGCAGGCAGATATACAGCCCGCAAATGCAACGGACAAATCCATTGCATGGAAATCAAGCAACTCTGCAGTTGCCTCTGTGGATGAAAAAGGCAGGGTTACCGCCCTGAAGAGTGGAACTGCAGTGATTTCAGCTGTTATGAAGAACGGCATACGTGCCGAGTGTAGGATTACAGTGAAAATCGCTGTTGATCATATACAATTAGACAGCACGGCTCATGCGGTATTTGTTACAAATACAGGAGATGTAAAGGCAACGGTGTATCCACAGGATGCGACCAATCAGAAGGTGATCTGGCACAGTTCAAACACCAGTGTTGTGACCGTGGATCAAAACGGCCATTATAAGACTCTGAAACCGGGGTTTGCCTACATCTATGCAACGTCGGATGATAATGAGAATATCAGAACGTTTTGCGAAATCAATGTAAATGTTCCTCCGGTGGAGGTGAATATTCAGGAATCATCGTTGAATTTGAAAAGAGGGCAGTCCTATCAGCTGAACTATACAGCCTACAGTCCTACAGGCGTAGATGTCGCTTTCAAGTGGGAAAGCGTCGATCCGAAGATCGCTTCTGTGAATCAAAAGGGAGTCATAACAGCACTCAGGGAAGGCGTAATATCCATCACGCTGAACTCATCGTATAACAACGGCGGTGATATGGTTCTTGTGACGGTCACCAACCCGGTCAGCGCATTGAAAATGAATAAGGCATCCGCGAATATGACCAAGGGCAGCTATCTGCAGCTGTCGGCGTCCATATCTCCATCGGATGCATCGAACAAAGGTCTTACCTGGACATCCAGCAACAAGAATATCCTTACGGTCAGCAGCAGTGGAAAGGTTTATGCGAAGGGCTTTGGAACAGCTACGATCACTGTACAGGCAAAGGATGGCAGCAAGGTAAAAGCAGCAAGCAGAATTTTCAGCGGCTATGGTATCAGCTATGTGCTCAATGGCGGAAGCAATCATAAATCCAATGTCAGCGTGTATTACAATCAGGCAGTCAAGCTGTACAATCCTACCCGCAGCGGATACAGCTTTAAGGGCTGGTACTCCGACAGCAAATATAAGACGAGAGTAACGTCCTATAAAAAAGGAACCAAGGGAAACAAGAAGCTGTATGCGAAGTGGAGCAAGAACACCTACCGCATCACCTATAAGCTGAATGGCGGGAAAAATACGAAGTCCAATCCATCCACCTATTCTGTGACTTCTTCCATTTCCTTGAAGAACCCAAGCCGTAAGGGGTATTCCTTCAAGGGCTGGTACAGCGACAGTAAATATAAGAACAAGGTAACCAGCATCAAGAAAAGAACCGGAAATCTGACACTGTATGCGAAGTGGAGCGCCACTTCCTACCGCATCACCTATAAGCTGAACGGTGGTAAAAATACAAAGTCCAATCCATCCACTTATGCTGTGACTTCCTCCATTTCCTTGAAAAATCCAAGCTGTAAGGGCTATTCCTTTAAGGGCTGGTACAGTGACAGCCGCTATCGGACACGGATCAAGACAATCAAAAAAGGAACAACCGGAAACAAAACACTGTATGCGAAATGGAGCAAAAACAGCTACCGTATCACGTATAAGCTGAATGGCGGGAAGAATACGAAATCCAATCCTGCCAAATACTCGATCACATCCTCTGTGAAGCTAAAAAACCCAAGCAGAAAAGGGTATCGATTCACAGGCTGGTATACGGATGCTGCCTGTAAAAAGAAGGTAACCGCTATTAAAAAGGGAACTACTGGTAATAAAACCTTTTATGCAGGGTGGAGAAAATAGGCGATTCATGCAAAAGCATGTACAAAAGCTGCTTGAAAATTAAGCTGTTCATGCTCTCTTTATGAAAAATAAGGGAATCCAAAGCTATTGTGTTTAACAATAGAAATTCGGATTCCCTTTTTATAATGTGAAATGCCAGAAAAAACATACAGCGTGCTTACCTTTGTTTCAGCAACCTCTGCAAAATTACGAAAATCAGCTTATATGTAGACAGCGATATAGCTATAAGAATTCAAAAACCGGCGAAGCTACTATAAAGGAATATAGTTTTGCTATTCATAGAAATTTATATCCTTTCGCTATTTTAATGCGAGTGTATGACCAAAGAGTATGATTCGCAGCGCAAACTCAGAATCTAAGAAAAGCTCTGTTGTATAAGCTCATCCATAGAGAGAAACCTGCAGTTTTTGCTTTTCCCGTAGCCGGATACCACGAATCCAAAGAACTTGAAAGCAAATATAAAAAAAACGGCTCTGCCTTATTGATAAGGTTAGAGTCCGTTTCACGTTTATTCATGGTGGAGGCTGAGGGACTCGAACCCCCGACCCTCTGCTTGTAAGGCAGACGCTCTCCCAACTGAGCTAAGCCTCCATCAACGTTAACTATAATACCATGAATGATTTTAAATTGCAATTACTTTTTTTATGAAATCATAATATTTGTATTTATTTGTTACTGGCTACAGTCTATATGAATAGTATAAACCTGATTCAAAGAAGCAATTTGTAATGAAAACATGCATTTTTCTGTTTCATGCTCTTTACACGGAGGTCCTATACCATTTTTTTCTTTTTGATGATAGCGGGATCCAGACTGAGGTTCAATACAGTGCTCTCCCTAGGGGGATTCCCTGTCACTTGTTTAATAACGGTGTTACAGATAAACGCAGCATCTTCATCCTCCGAACCAAGAGCAAACTTAAAAAAATATCGTTATCATATGTTAGCCGTTCCTGCACCTCCACGTTTATTTCTTTGTTTCCGATTACATCTTTTGTAAGCATAGGTATCACTTCCTATGCAGTCCTATGCTTTACACTATTACATACGTGGAAAAAGGCTGAAACTCCTAAAAAAGAAACATTTTTATATTAAATGATTTTTGTGCTTACTAGTGTTTTTATCGTGAATGAAAGAATATCTGCTTAATCCTTTTATTAGCTGCTATCTGGTTTCAGTCATTTATGAGCTGTGAAAATCAAAGCTGGAGATGTTCACGCACAAAAGCAAACACCTCCAGATAAAGCCACTGTAAGGTACGATGAAAAATAGGTCATAAGAAAAACAAATGTTAAGCATTTAGACAAAAATCAGAAATTGTATAGAGAACCTGCTTCAAAGCCGCATATAAATTATTGACGAATCGTCATTTTTGCAATATCCTTTTCATCGGTTAGAAAAAAATGACGAATCGTCATTCAGCGAAAACGGGAGAGAAGCATATGAAGAACAAGGTACTATTGAACAAGAGTGAGAAAAAGAAACGGATTGAAGAAGCCGCACTTGCATTGTTTTCCTGCAATGAGGTGCATCAGATTTCCATTGATCAGATCGCCCAAAAAGCGAGAGTTGCCAAGGGTACGTTCTACCTTTACTTTCATGACAAGGTGCAGCTGATCAATCATCTCATCGTAAAGGAAAGCTCCTCGATCATTAACGACGCACTCCTTGAAGCCAAGCGGCAAAGAATTGATGATAAAATTGACGAACTGATTTTTCTGATCGACCATGTCATCGCCTATTTCTGCAGACATCCGGAGGTTATCAAGCTTATTCAGAAAAACCTGTCCTGGAATCTTGTTGGCGGAAAGCTGAAGGAGGATGACAATTATGAGGTGGCAGTGCATATGAACAGCTACTGTGACTTTCTGGTAACACTCGGGTATACCCGAAGTGAAGCCTATCAGCTGCTGTTTATGATTTTAGAGCTTGTTTCTACCCTGTGCTATACTGCAATCGTGCTGCATCAGCCGGACGATATCGAACAGCTGAAGCCAATGCTGTTTACTACGATTCGCAAAATGATCGAACGATCATAAACAAGATTGGAGATGAAATGTATGAAGAAGCTTTCTGATTTTATTGTAAAGAAAAGAAATCTGATTCTGCTTGTTGCCGTACTGCTGCTGATACCCAGTGTTATCGGATATGCGCGTACGAAAGTAAATTATGACCTGCTGAGCTATCTGCCACAGGATGCCGAGTCCATGATCGGACAGAAGTCACTGAGTGATGACTTCAATCTGGCGAGCACCGGTATGCTGGTCGTTGAGAATATGCCGGATAAGAATGTATCGGAATTAAAAAAGGAGATCAAGGCGATTGACGGCGTTAAGGATGTCCTGTGGAGAGATGATGTTCTGGATATCAGCATTCCCAAGGAGATACTGCCAAAGGATGTTCGTGAGATGCTGTATTCTGATAAGGGAACACTGATGGTAATCACATTTCAGGAGGAAACCTCATCCCAGCGTACGATGGATGCCATTAAAACCATCAAGGGCTATGCCGATCGTGAATGCTATCTGGGCGGCTTTTCCGCCATCACTGAGGATACCAAGGATTTGATGAACGAGGAAACTCCGCTGTATGCCGTAACTGCCATCATCCTGTGTATGATTGTATTGTTTATGGGGCTGGAGTCCTCCATAGCACCGTTTGTCTTCGTTTTGGGAATCGTTTTCCCAATCGTCTACAACTTCGGAACCAATGTCTTTCTGGGACAGATATCCTATATCACCAAGGCACTGGCTCTGGTCCTGCAGCTGGGTGTCACGATGGATTACTCCATCTTCCTGCTGCACCGCTATCAGGAGGAAAAAAAGAAAAGCAGTGATCGTGATGAAGCCATGTCAAATGCGATACAGGCTACCTTCACCTCCATCACCAGCTCTTCTATAACGACTGTCGCTGGATTTCTGGCATTATGCGCAATGCAGCTGACCCTGGGCAGGGATATCGGTATCGTTATGGCAAAGGGTGTTGTATTCGGCGTATTATCGACTATCATCATCCTGCCTGCGCTGCTGATGCTGTTCGATAAATATATTGAGAAATGGAAGCACCCGATCCTTTTAAAGGAACCGAAAAAGCTTCCGGGCTTTCTGACAAGACATTATAAAACAATTCTGGTGGTCTTTGTCGTTATCTTCATTCCGATGATTTATGCACAGGCACATACCAATGTCTATTACGATCTGAATGCGACAATGCCTGAGGATTTTCCAAGTGTCATCGGTACGAATAAGCTGAAGGACCAGTTCCATATGACGACGACGCATTTCCTACTGGTGGACGAGAAGCTGGAAAATTATGAAATCAAGGAAATCTGTGATTCTGTGGAGGAACTACCGGGAGTTTATTCCGTCGTTTCCTATGAGAGTCTGATTGGCGGCGGTATTCCGAATGAGCTAGAGCCTGCAGCAGTGAAAAACATCCTGCAGAATGGCGGCAGAAAGATGATCCTGGTCAACAGCACCTATCGTTCCGCAACGGATGAAGAGGATGAACAGCTGAATAAGATAGATACGATACTGCATAAATACGATAAGCATGCGGTGATTGCCGGGGAAGGCTCATTGACCCGTGATTTGATTACTACGACGGATATTGATTTTAAAATGGTGAATATCTTATCTGTTGCCGCGATTTTTCTGATTATCGCTATCACCTTCAAATCGCTTGCACTACCGGTTATACTGGTAGCTTCCATCGAATTTGCAATCTGTATCAATATGGGGATTCCATTCTTCACCGGGACAACGCTTCCATTTATCGCCAGCATTGTCATCGGTACAATTCAGCTGGGAGCGACGGTGGATTATGCCATCCTGATGACAACACGCTATAAGGAAGAACTCAGCAACGGCAGTACGGTTATAGAGGCCGCGAGGGAAGCGGCAGCAAAATCTGCACCGAGTATTATCACATCCGGACTGTCCTTCTTCGCCGCATGTATCGGTGTATCCTTTATTTCCAAAATGGATTTAATCAAGAGTCTGTGTACACTAATCTCCCGCGGGGCAGTGATTTCCATGCTTTCTATTCTGCTGGTACTGCCAGCTATGCTGATTATATTCCATAAGCTGATAGAGAAAACAACCAAGGGCTGGCCAAAAGCCAATCTGAAATAAGGAGGGTATTCATATGAAGAAAAATGTGAAAGCAGTAACGTGTGCGGCATTGAGTATGCTGCTGGTTAATTCCGGCATGGTGCTGTATGCAAAGGATGATGAAACGGTAAAGGATGAAACGGTTTACGCCATGCTGAACAGTGATGGCAGTGTCGATCAGGAAATTGTAAGCAGCTGGCTGCACAACGATAACGGTATTCGTAATATAAAGGAACAGCTGGACCTCAGCAATGTCAAGAATGTGAAAAGTGACGAAAAGCCAGAGGTTTCCGGAAAGACCTATACCTGGAATGCAGATTCCAATGATATTTATTATGAAGGAACGAGCACCAAAACTCTACCGGTACAGGTAAGGGTGACTTATAAGCTGGATGGTAAGGAAATCAGTGGAAAGGACCTGATCGGAAAAAGCGGTAAGCTGGAAATTCATATTTCACTGAAAAATACGCAGAGTAAAACAGTGAATGTGAATGGCAGACAGACACGCATTCATCCATTTTATATGGGCGCAGGTGTACTTGATCTTTCCACCGATCATTTTTCAAATGTGAAGTGTGAAAACGGTAAGGTGCTTTCCGAGGGCAACAATACCATGGTCGCTTTCATCAGTGTTCCCGGATTGCAGGATACGCTGGAAAGCTGCGGTGTAACCGGCGCAAAGGAACTGCCGATGCAGGATGATATCACCATTACCTGTGAAGCAAAGGATTTTGAGCTTGGTCCGATTATGTTTGCAATGACACCGGAGGTGCCGGTGGATAAGCTGAAGGATATCAATTCCATGGATGATCTCACGAAGGGGCTGGATGAGCTGACCAATGCAAGTGCACAGCTATTGAATGGGACTTCACAGCTTTCTGAGGGTACAGCAACCTTCCAAGGTAAAATGCAGGAGCTGGTAAATGGTGTGCCGACACTGACGAACGGTGTATCTGCATTAAAGAATGGTACGCAGGAGCTGGTGAGCGGCTCAACCAGGCTGTACAGCGGATTGCAGAATTTGCATACCGGAATGAATCAGGCGAAGAAGGGAACTGCCAAGCTGAATAAAGCAACAGACGGTTTGGGTACACTGGTAAGCGGTGTTGATGAGATCAATACGAATATGCAGGCACTTGCAAAGGGCTTGCAGGATGGAAGCAATGAGCTGAATGCATCCCTGAGTGATGAAATGCTGAAAAATTTAACAGATGGTTTAGGAAATGTATCTGCTTTACAGGCGATGTTTGAAAAGGATCAGCAACATGTGGCGCAGGCTGCCGCTGATCTGGAGGCTGCACTCACAAGCACAGATGTTGATAACGCAGCAGGAAAACTGGGAGAAACTGCAGAATATCTAAAGAAAAAAGCTTTTAATGATAAAGGAGAGGTTGTGGATGCAGAGGCAGCGCAGGCTCTGAAAAGCCTTAAAAGTGCGGATGACTACTTATTAAATTATAAAACGCAGGCTACAGCTTCTGCGGTCAATCTGCAAAAACAGCTGACCCAGCTGCAGACAGATTCAGCAAATCTGAAAAATCTATCCGACATGGCAGACTCTGCTGCTGAAATGCTGCCGAAGCTAAGCAGTTTCAAAGCAAGTCTGAATACTGCATCACAGGGAGCACAGCAGCTTGCCCGGGGTACGCAGCAGCTCAGTGAAAAATCCTCCTCTCTCTTAGAACTGAAAAAGGGAATTTCCACACTGGACTCCAGTATGACAACGGCAGTCGGTGGCAGTAGCGAGCTATATAAGGGCAGTCAGGCTCTGGTATCCGGATTACAGCGTGTTGATCAGGGCGCAGGTGCTCTGCAAAGCGGTTCTGCGACAATCGGTAACGGTGCACAGCAGCTATATGATGCATCAACTCTGTTAAAGGATAAAACAGGGGAACTGCATGCAGGCATGAGCAAATTCAAAACAACCGGTATTGATGAAATGCAGAAGCAGGTTTCCCTGTCACTGGATGATGTCACACAGCTTCTTGCTATTAAGGATGAAATTGTAAAGGAAGCAGAGCAGGAGCACACCTTCAGCGGTGCACCGAAAAACAGTGAAAGCAAGGTCAAATATATTTATAAAACAGAAGAGCTGCAAAAGGAAAAAAAGACAGACACACAGGAAACAAAGAAAACAAAGGAAGAAACAAAGGATGATTTCTTTGATAAGATTTCAAATTTCTTCTCAAAGATGTTTTAAATACAGAGGGGCAGAGAAAAGCTGCCTCTTTTTTCACACAGAAACTTATTGTAGAAACCAGGTGTGTACAGTATAATGGGTACAGTTGCATTCACAGGAGGATACATGAAGGTCATAAAACACAAACACGTGATACCGATTATACGAAATACATTAAATGCACTGGATGCGCGGCTGGTGGATCATGGTTACCGTGTGGCTTTTTTGATGGAACAGACTCTGTGTCATGCAGGACTCTTTAAAGGAAAGGAATTGCGGGATATTGTCATGACCTGCTTTCTTCATGATATCGGTGCTTATAAGACGGAGGAAATCGAGCAGCTAATCCAGTTTGAAACATGGGATATCTACCAGCATTCCGTATACGGCTATCTTTTCCTGAAAAATCTGTCCCCGCTCGGCCCGTATGCGGATATCATTCTATATCATCACATATATTACAGAAAGCTCAGAGATCATGATATTCCCTACCTTCTTGTGTCACAGCTTCTCAGCCTCTGTGATCGTCTGGATGTCTATCAGCTTGAGAAACCGCTTCAAAATGTGGAAGCCTTCCTTCGCCAGTTCGAGGAGGATTATTTCAGTAAGGAGGCGATTGATCTGTTCCTTTCCGCAGATGCACAATGCCACATGCTGGATCAGCTTTATGTGCAGCATCAGGAGGTAAAGGTAGCGGTCTTCGATGAAATACCGTTTACGGAATCAGAAGGAAAGGCATATCTGCATATGCTCAGCTATGCAATAGATTTCCGCAGTGAATATATGGTAGCACATACCATTACAACGACAAGTGTTTCCACAACACTTGCGGCGCTATGTGATTATCATCCGACAGAAATAGAAAAGGTGTATTACGGAGCCCTGCTGCATGATATCGGTAAGGTTGCCATACCGGTGACGATCCTCGACTTCCCGGGCAGACTCAGTCCGCAGGACATGGCAGTTATGCAGTCACATGTGACATATTCCATGAAAATTCTGCATGGTGTTGTCGATGAGGAAATCGAGCATATCGCTGTCCGTCATCATGAAAAGCTGAACGGCAAAGGCTATCCTCTGGGGCTGAAGGAGGAAGCTTTAACGACATCCGAACGCATTGTAGCAATTGCGGATATCATCAGCGCTCTCATAGGAAAGCGCAGCTATAAGGAAGCATATGACTTGGAGAAAATCAAAGAAATTTTACAGGAAATGGCTGAAGGGCAGTATCTGGATGATAGAATCGTACAGATTGCCTGTGACAATCTTCCTCACATCCTGCAGACGGTGAAGCGCGATTGTACACCGGTAATCGCAATGTACCAGGAAATACGTCGTGATTATGAGCATAGGATAGCACAGCTTGACAGGTAAGCAGTACATAAATGTGACTGCATAGTTCAATAATTACAGCCACACAGAGCTGCTGCATATGGCTATGCCAGGAAGAAATGCGGAAATTAAGCAAATAATCTTATAAAAATTTCTTTTTGATTCTGTACATAAGGAAGAAAAGATGGTATAATAATCGCGGTCTCAGGGAAACGGTTCGTGAGAAAGCTATTTCCTTATTCTGCCGGAGTGGCTCAATGGTAGAGCAACGCACTCGTAACGCGTAGGTTGGGTGTTCGATTCACCTCTCCGGCACCATATGATATATTCAGGTTGTGTTCATTTCGCCGTATGGCAAAGGCCTTAGGAAAGGGTCTGAAATGCATGACCTTTTTTTCTTGTATTTTGTATGTCCTCGTGCTGTGGAAGAGGCTTTTTCTAAAGCGTTGTATATGTCGAAGGGATACGCTAAAACAAGAATAGATAAAGAGGATAGTTCCTTTTGAATATCATCAGCAACAAGAAAAAAAGAATCAAAGCATCATTAAAGCGATGTACTTGATTCCTTTTAGCTTTCATGGGTAAAAGCTCTACCCATCTTTGGTGAAACGAAACCGGAAGACTATTCTTTTTTTTGCTTGTGAAAGATACCCTGTGCTTATTCTCTAACATTGATAGAAGGGAAACCTGTATGTTTTTCTATGAGAAGAGGCAGCATGCATGTAAATATTCAATAAAAGCCTTTGGCTGATGAAACTCCTGAGGTATCGGGATAGGGAATTGTTGCTTACAGGTGCGAGCACAGCTCATAGGCATCCCAGATGCCCTCCATGATATCCTTTGGATGCGAGCTGTCACCGATATTATAAATATCCTTTGCCTTCAACAAAATCTGATCATACAGAGAACGATTGCTGCGATAGCCAAGGGCAAGGATCGTGCAGTCACTTGCTAGCTCCTGTATAGCGCCCTGTGTCTCAACCACGATTTCATGCTCGCGGATTTCCTGCAGCTTTGTCTGTAAGCGGATTTCAACCTGATGGTGCTCCAGTAATTCCAGTATCATCTGCTTGTTCATATCGGCAGGAGCTCCGGTAGACATCAACGTATCCGCCATTTCAATGATGCGCACGCTTTTTCCATGCTGGGAGAGCCAGATGGCCAGCTCACAGCCAACAAGACCACCGCCGATAATCGTAGCTTCCTTCTTCGCGGTTACCGCTCCCTTTAATACATCGACAGCAGTTACGCCATATTCAATTCCCTTGATTGGCGGCAGGAAAGCGTGGCTTCCGGTGGCACAGATTACGACATCTGCGGCTTCGATTCGTGGATCCTGCGCCTGTACGTCACTGTTCAAACCTGTACCTTCAGACGCTCCATCTGATGCTCATACCAGGAAATCAGCAGCTTTCCATCATCCTTGAATTCCGGAACACTTGCCCAGCGATACATGCCACCGAGCTGCTTTTCTTTTTCTACAAGTGTTACCGTGTGTCCGCGTAGTGCCAGAACTCTTGCGGCCTCCATACCGGCAGGACCTCCACCGATGACAAGACAGCTTTTCGTATGCTCTGCCTTACAGAAGGCAGCCTCTTTTTCACGGTTGCATTGCGGATTGACGGCACAGGACATCAGACGCATGGAGTGTGCCCGGTTAAAGCAGCCATCATGACAGGACAGACATGGGCGGATATCCTGAATATTGCCCTGGCGCATTTTATTAACAAATTCCGGATCCGCAAGCAGTGGTCTTCCCAATACCACCATGTCGCACTTTCCTTCCTGCAATGCATCGGCGGCAAGCTGCGGATAGCCCATGCGCCCGGCTGTCAGCACCGGTACCTTTACAACCTTCTTTACCTTTTCGGCAAATGGCAGATACAGGCCGCGATCCTGAAAGAATGGCGGATGTGCCCAGTACCATGCATCATAGCTTCCGGCATCCACATTCAAAGCATCATATCCGGCCTCGGTCAGTATTTTGGCGAATTGCAGGCCTTCCTCAATATCTCTTCCCAGCTCCGGATAGGATTCACCAGGCAGGATGCCATGGCGCTCCGCACGGATAAAGCTCTTGAGTGAGAATCTCAATATCACAGGAAAATCCTTGCCGCATGCCTGTTTAACAGCCTGTAATATGGCGAGTGGAAACCGCAGTCGTCCCATTAGATCGCCGCCGAACTCATCCTCACGCTGATTGAAATATTCCATTGTGAAATTATCCAGCAAATAACCCTCATGAACTGCATGCACCTCAATACCATCTGCACCTCCCATCTTTGCCAGCATGGCGTAGGTCGCAAAATCCTTGATCAGCTCATAGATTTCCTCTGTAGTCAATGCACGATGCTGAATGGAAGGATCCCAGCGATTCGTGGTAGCGCTCGGTGCAACAAAGGTATTATCCAGAATCATGGCAGGTATGGCAGAGCGTCCCAATCCGGCGGTCAGCTGGACAAACAGCTTGGAATTGTAGGCATGAATATTATCACTCATTTTCTTTAGCTGTGTCATGTAGCTTTGCGGGTCCTCCAGCGGACAGGGAAAGCTTGCCTTGCGGTGCTTTTCGATTCTGTTTTCGATAAAATTGGCACCGGTGATGATCAGACCGGTACCTCCACGGGCCCGTTCTGTAAAGTGATCAATGGATTCCTGCTTATATGCCCAATGGTCATCCAGCTGGCCCATCGCCATCGGAGCCATAGCAAAACGGTTTCGTATCTCCACATTACCGATACGAAGCGGCGTGAATAAAGCTTCATATTCCTTTTTTATGATGTCCCTCCTTTAAGTGAACGTGTTCATTTAATTACATGATAGCACTTACATAGAAAAAGTCAAGGGGTGGTTCACATTGTGTTTTTTAAGCGGATACGATACAATGAAGACACAAAGCAGGTGAGTCTATGAAAGAAAAGGAAATGCGGCGGCGGCCGAACCAGACGGAAAAAACAAGAAGAAAAATTGTTGAGGCGATTCATGTGAGTATGAAGGAAGCGGATCTCAGTGATATCACCATTCGAAGTGTATGTAAAAAGGCAGGTGTATCCATCGGCACCTTCTATTTATATTTTTCCTGTAAGGAGGCTGCTTTGCTGTATGGCTATCGTCAGGCGGATGAACAGTTTCTTGCATTACCGCTGGAGGAGGATGCATGGGGCAGCATTCGTAAAATCATGACCTGCTATCTGAAGATGGTCACGCTGGAGGACATGCATGCCGTGCGCCAGATTTATATCTGCCATATCAAATACCACGATACCTATTTCTTTGATGAACAGCGTCCGATTTTTCAGCTGCTGGCGGCAGAGGTTGGAAAGCTGGTTTCAGAGACTGCAGTAAAGGATGTGACATGGGGACTGCTGACGACTGCCAGGGGTCTGATTTATCATGCCTGCTGTTTGAAGGATGAGCAGATAGCATTGGACTGGCATGAGAAGCAGCTGGAGGAGCTTATGGATTACCTTTCCTATCGTGTGCAGAAATTACAAAAAGGAAATACGTGATCGCTGGCTTCATAATCATGTTTAACGTATGGTGGAAAAGGCTATTGCGAATAAGAGGATTCAATATGTTAAATAGCAGCTCTTTTTGATTACAGGCTGTATGGACTAGGTTTGTTTTAAAGGAAATAGTGTTTTATAAATTGTAATTTGTGGAGGTAAGAGCTTGGAACAAAATAGACCAGATTTTAAAGATATAAAATCATTTGAAGAATTTAATAAGTATTATTGGTACAGAGAAGAACTTTCACAAATATGTAAATCTCTCACATTAGAATATAGAGGTACAAAACAGGAACTGAATTACATTATAGAGCAATACTTTAAGGGGAATAGAATTGAAAGGATGTCAGAACATAAAAATAAAAAGCACACCGAAGTAATAACGCTAAATACACCACTACTTGAATGTAACTTTTCATTTAATCAAAAATTTCGAGATTATTTTTCAGTTTTAACTGGAGTTAAGTCGTTTAAATTTACTGCTAATATGGCAACAGCTTGGAGAAAAGTAAAAGGAGAGAACGATATAGAATTTACGATTCAAGATATGATTAACATATATTATGGAGAGTTAGATTATGCAAAGTATGATAATTCAGTTTGTCAATGGAACCAGTTTTTAAAAGATTTTTGTTTAGATAAACATAGTGATTATTATTCTAACAAATTAAAAGTTGCATCTATTCTTTGGAAAGAAGTTAGAGTATCTAAAAATGAAAAAAAATATTCAAGAAAACTTTTAACTGAATATGCTGATAAAATAGAGGGTTATTACAAGTAAATAAATTTCAGTTTGTTAAATTCTCGTGCGATATTGCTTGAAAAAGTTGGTGGAGTTCTTCTTCAATATTCTCTATAATTTGATTATCAAAAAACAAGGAGGATAACACAATGAATTTAGGAAATAGTTTATTTCACGCAAGAAAGAAAAGTGGATTATCACAAGAGGAAGTTGCTGAAAAAATCGGCGTAAGCAGACAAACAATATCAAAATGGGAAACCAATGAAACAGTTCCAGATATTTACCAATCAAAGAAGATGGCGAAACTCTATAGAATTTCTTTAGATGAACTTATTGAATTTGATATTGATTTACAAGAAATCGAAGAAATGATTGATAAAAGTGATGAAAAACTAAATGAAAAAGTGAATTGGACAAATGCATGGGGAAAGAAATATCCTATACTTCTTAAATACCAGACAGAAGTGAATACTTCAAATTATGCTTTTCGAATTACAAAAATGTTTGATGAAATTAAGAATGGATATGGATATAGTAAACAAGACGCGATGTTAGTTCTAAAAGATATTTTGTATCAATCATATAAAATCTGGAACAAATAAATAACGATTTATCTTCAGTTATAGATGATTTCCTTGAAAAGAAATGGGTAGCCGGTTTTCAGTATCTTGTGAAGAATTGTCAAAATCGTGTTGTAATCCTTTTCATCAAATACCAACTATGGTAAAATAGGGGCAATGAGGTGAGATAATGAAAGATGTGACATTAGTTGTACTGGCGGCCGGTATGGGCAGCCGTTACGGAGGATTGAAGCAGATTGATCCGATTGGACCAAACGGAGAAATTATTCTGGAAATGTCTGCATTTGATGCAATTCGTGCAGGCTTCAACAAGATTGTTTTTATTATAAAGAAAGCGATTGAAGAAGATTTCAAGAAAGCGATTGGAAATAAGATTGCGGATCATATCAAGGTGGAATACGTATTTCAGGAGATGGATGCGTGTCTGCCTGAGGGGTATGAGATACCTGCTGACCGTGTAAAGCCATGGGGAACGGCCCATGCCATTCTGTGCTGTAAAAACGTAATTCATGAACCGTTCGCCGTGATCAATGCGGATGATTACTATGGTATTGCTTCCTTCCAGAAGCTGCATGACTATCTGGTATCCAATGAGGATGAAACAGCATACAGCATGGTTGGCTTTGTTCTTGGAAACACTCTGACAGATCACGGCAGTGTTGCCCGCGGTGTCTGCAAGGTGGAAGACGGCAAGCTGGCAGGTGTTGATGAACGCACAAGAATTGAAAGACGCGAGGGCAAGGTACAGTATTACGAAAACGATACATGGTATGATGTGGATGCCAATTCTCTTGTTTCCATGAATATGTGGGGCTTTACTCCAAAATTCATGGAGGAAGTGGAAGAACGCTTCCCGACCTTCCTGCAGGAGACGGTGAAGGAAAATCCATTGAAGAGCGAATTTTACATTCCGGTGACAGTGGATACGCTGATCCGTGAAGGAAAAGCTACCGTAACCGTATTATCCAGTGATGACAAATGGTACGGTGTTACCTATCAGGAAGATAAGCCGATGGTAAAGGAAGGAATTCGCAAGCTGATTGAAGCTGGCAAGTATCCGGTACCGCTCTGGAGCAAATAACGAACAAGGGGAGCTTCCCCTTTTCTTTTGCTTACGAGCAAACACACGGAATCTGGAAAGCACGAGCAATGAAGGAAACACTTGATAAGTGATAAATGCCTGTTGTTCTGTGATAGGCTCGAATGCTTCTGCAAAAGAAGCACTCTGATGATGAAGAGCATAGCGAGGTGAACATGCATGCAGCAACAAAATGACTGGTACACGGGGATTGACTATTTTCAATCCTATAAGGAACAGGATATACAGGTGGAAGAACAAAGCCTTGCACAACCGGTTCCGCTCACACGGCATGAACGCGTGGAGCTCTGGTATGTTTTAAAGGGGGATGGCGATATTCTGGTGAACGGGGTTTTGCATACCGTTCAGCAGGATTCCTTTCTCTGTCTGTATGCTCATCATCTGTATGAGGTTTCCTGTGTGCGAAAGCCGCTGCGGGTATTGCGAATCCAGTTTTATATCGGTTTGTTCATGCATGCCATGTGGGAAAAACATCCCAGAGGAAGAAATGCCTCTCTGGTATATGAAACTCCGGCCTGTCTTCGCTGTGCGGATAGCGAGGTACTCCAGCTGTTTCATCGGGCACAGCAGGAATCTTACGGCAATGCCTTTGGTTCCCGCAATATGCTGATGTATATCGTCCTGCAAATTCATATGCTGTTCTGCCGCTATGCATTGCAGGAATCCATGGAGGAGGAACAGTCACCTGTCTGGAAGCTGATCAAGCGCACAATTGTAGCCTCACAGGAGCATACCACACTGCAGGATGCGGCAGCAAAGCTGCAGCTGCATCCACGCTACCTCAATCAGAAGATCAAGGATGCCTGCGGTTACAGCTTTACCCAGCTGCGCTCATTCGGCAAAATCATCAATGCCTGTGCACTGCTTCACTTTGAGGACCTATCCATTTCTTATATTGTGGATCTGCTTTCCTACTCCTCTACTGCTGGCTTTTACCGTCAGTTTCAGGCATGGACAGGAATGTCACCACTGGATTACCAGAAGCACCGGATTCTGGACAATGCTCATTTCTATTGCCGCAAGGATTTGTATTTGCAGATTATGCAATACCTCTATCTGCATTTTTCACAGGACATTACGCTTGAGGATATGGCGAGGGAATGCCATCGGAAAAGCTATGAGCTGGAACAGCTGTTAAAGCAGGAATATCATACGAGCTGGACACAGGAGCTGATGGCTGTTCGTGTGCATCAGGCGGCTGCCTTACTGACGGCGACGAAGCGTACCATCACATCGATTGCCATGGATTGCGGATTTTCATCTCTGGCTGTCTTTGAACGGCACTTTGCAGCCTGCATGGGCTGTACACCGGAACAGTATCGCAAACAGCAATCTGTATAAATGAGAAAAAGACCTTTGAATTTGAATATACGTTTTTCATGTAAGCGTTATAATTTAAGTATCAGGAGGTCTTTTTTATGTTTGAAAAACTATTTGAACCAATCAGAATTCGCGGAATGGAAGTGAAAAACCGCATTGTGCTGCCGGCAATGGGAACGAAAATGGCGGCAGAGGATGGAAACGTGACACAGCAGATCATCGATTATCAGGTAGCGCGGGTAAAGGGCGGCTGCGGTCTGAACTTATCGGAGGTATGTGCTGTCCATGCGCCGAGTGCTCCCCGAAAATTTCTGGCACTGCATAACGATTCCTATATTCCATCACACAAGGCATTCTGTGATGCCATTCATGAGGCAGGCGGGAAGTGCGGTGTGCAGCTGTGGCAGGGAAGTCTTGCCGCAAGCATGGATCCAAAGGCGAGAATCCTGGTGGCCAGTGATTTGCATGTGCACGGGCATACCATACCGGCTGTGGATGTGGAGACGATTGAAGAGGTTGTCGCCTGCTTCGGCGCTGCGGCAAAGCGTGCGGTGAAGGCCGGCTATGACTGTGTGGAATTCCATTGCGGACATAATTATCTGCCGCATTCCTTTTTGTCACCGGCATTCAATCACCGTGAGGATGCCTATGGCGGAACATTTGAAAAGCGCTGTAAATTCCCGCTGGACTGTATCCGCGCCATTCGTCAGAGCATACCGCAGGATATGCCGCTGCTGATGCGCCTAGATGCACAGGATGATTATCTGGAGAATGGCTTGACCATAGAGGATGTCATTGCGTTTTGCAGGCTGGCAAAAGAGGCCGGAGTAGATGTACTGGATATCTCGCGTGGTAATATGATAACAGCGGGGTTGAAATACGAGGTACCGCCGATTGATATACCAAAGGGCTTTAATGTGGATAACTGTGCCAGAATCCGTAGGGAAACCGGAATGCTGTGTATTGCGGTTGGACGTATCAACACACCGCAGCTGGCGGAGGAAATTCTGGAACAGAATAAGGCGGATATGGTTGTTATGGGACGTGCGCAGCTTGCCGATGCCGACTTCTGCGTAAAGGCGAAGGAAGGCAGACTGCAGGAAATCGTATACTGCATTGGCTGTGATCAGGGCTGCTATGACGGATTTACCGATCCCGCTGCTCCATTCATTACCTGTATGCGAAATCCATACCTTGGAAAGGAAGCACAGGATGTACTGGTACCGGCGCAGAAGCCGAAAAGGGTGCTGATCGCAGGTGGCGGTGTTGCCGGTCTGGAGGCAGCCTGCATACTGAAGCAGCGCGGTCATCAGCCTGTTGTATATGAAGCAAGCGACGAGCTGGGCGGTCAGTTTGTGACTGCGGGTAAGGCACCAAGGAAGATGGAAATGAAGGATGCGGCGCTGTCCTATGGAGAAAAGGCGAAGCGTCTTGGCATTTTGATTCATCTCAACACACCGGTAGATGCGTCGCTGATCACAGAGGGCAACTGGGATGAGGTTATCCTTGCGATCGGAGCAGAGCCGATTCACCTGTCCATTCCGGGGGCAGATCGGGAACATGTATACAATTCCCATGACATATTGAACGGAAAAGCAACCGCATCCGGTCATGTCGCAGTTATCGGCGGTGGTCTGGTTGGTGTGGAAACTGCAGAATATCTGAGTGAACAGGGGGCAGCTGTTACCGTTATCGAAATGCTGGACGGCGTCGCGAAGGACCTTGGCGCATTGCGTAAAATCTGTGTTATGGAATCGCTGTACATGCATCATATCGAAACGGTTGTCAACACCTTGGTAAAAGCCGTTGTGGAAAACGGAGTACTGGTGGAAAACGAAGGAGTCGAGCAGGTGATTCCTTGTGACAGTGTCGTTATGGCCGTAGGTGCACGCGCAAGAGATCATGAGGCGCTGACAGAAGCCTGTGAGAAAAAACAGATACCGTATCACATTATAGGAGATGCCAAAAAGGCAAGAAGGGCACTGCAGGCGATTGCGGAAGCACATGAAACTGCACGTTCCCTGTAACAGGAGGAAATATGAATAATTCAAAGCTTTTTCAGCCGCTGACGATTTCTACCATGAAGCTGCGCAATGCGACGTTTATGGCACCGATGTCTCTGGGATATGAAAGCAGTGACGGCTGTGTAAATGAGCGCATGCAGGCATACTGGCTCGAGCGTGCACGCGGCGGTGTCGGCTGTATTATTCTGGATGCGTTAAGCGTTGATCCATCCGTTCCCTATCTGGGGAATACACTGTGCTCTCGAGGTGAGGAAGCCATAGCATCCTATAAGGCCTTCACGGATAAAATTCACGAAGCAGGAGCCTGCATCATACCGCAGATTACCCATCCGGGACCGGAGAGTATCTCAGCCTTTATGGGAATACCACCGGTTGCGAGCAGTGTCTATGTCAATTCGATGGGGCAAAAGACAAGAGCACTGGCAATCGAAGAGCTGCCAAACATCATTAAACAGTATGCACAAACCTCGTTGCAGGCGAAGCAGGCAGGCTTTGATGGAATCGAGCTGCACTGTGCACATGCATATATGCTGCTGGGCTCTTTCCTGTCACCGATGCGCAATAAGCGCTGTGATGCGTATGGAGGAAGTCTGGATCATCGTGCACGCCTTCTGTTTGAGGTGATCGATGCAATCAAAGAAGCCTGCGGCAGGGACTTTCCTATCGTTCTGCGCATCAGCGGGGATGAAAAGGATGCGCAGGGAAATACGGTGGAGGATATGTGCTATCTTGTGCCGAAGCTGATTGCACACGGTGTCGATGCCTTTGAAGTCAGTGGCGGTACACAGTATGAGCGCCCGAATAAGATCATTCCAAGTCACGGTGAGCATGAGGGCGTCAATGTTGCGCAGGCAGCAAGAATCCGCAAGGTCAGCAGTGTGCCTGTCCTTGTGGTAGGCAAGGTGCTGGATCCTGCCATGGCAATGGAGCTGGTTGATCAAAAAGCTGTGGATGGGGTCGTATTCGGTCGTGCATTGCTTGCTGACCCATACCTGGTTAATAAGGCAGCTGAAGATAAGCTGGAGGAAATTGCACCATGCACAGGCTGTGTGATCGGCTGTGTAGGGGAACAGACAAAGCGTCACCCGGCGAGCTGTGTTATCAATCCTGCCTGTGGTAAAGAGTTGGAAATGAAGCTGATTCCGGCTGATAAGAAAAAGCATGTCGCTGTAGCCGGCGGTGGTATCGCGGGTATGGCTGCCGCAAGGGTACTGGCTCTTCGCGGACATACGGTAACCTTATTTGAGAAAACAGACCGTCTGGGAGGACAGCTGCTGCTGGCCTGTGTGCCGCCGTTTAAGCAGCCGATCAGTAAGTGGGTTGTTTATCTGGAGCATGAACTGGCACGTTTATCCGTTGATATCCGTTTGCATACGGAATTCTGCGAGAATATGAAGGATGCATACGATGCTTTGATCGTGGCAACCGGTGCAACGGAGGCAGTACCGCCAATCCCCGGACTGGCAGAGCATGGCATCGGTGCCTGGGAGGTGCTGAAAAACGAACAGCTCATTCCGGGCGGTAACGTTCTGGTAGTCGGTGGAGGAATGGTCGGCTGTGAGGTATGTGAACACCTTCTCCATAATAAGCGCGGACCGCTGCATATCACGATGATTGAAATGACGGATGAGATTGCGGCAGGTATGGTTGTAAATGAAAAGGTGCTGGTCATGGACCGTCTGCATAAGGCACAGGTACAGCTACTGACCAATACCAGGCTGGAGGCTGTGGAAGCCGGCATAGTAAAGCTGAATGTTCATGGAGAGGCGCTGGAGCGACAGGATTTCACACATGTGGTGTATGCGACCGGTTCCCGCAGCAATACGGCATTGGCCTGTGCATTGACAGATCAGGATAATGTATATGTTGTTGGGGATGCAGCAACCGTAGCGCAGGCACTCGAGGCTGTGCGGGATGCAACCATGGCAGCAATGGCTGTATAGCTTCCCTAAGAAAATCCGGGAGCCTGTGCGCTGAATTTGGATGTACCGCCTCAGGATTCATTGTAACAGTGTAAATGATAAGGAGCGATTTCCTTTATACGGAATAGCTCCTTTTTCCATATCCGTCTTTCTGTCTTTAAATAAATAGCTGAAGCTCTTGATCTGTTATGAAGTCAGGTTATTGCGTTTCCTGCTGTGTCATTATACAATGGAGAAAAGTGCCTGTTCAGCAAATGGAAACAGGACAGGAGGTATTTATGGCAATACAGCATATCATATTTGATTTGGATGGAACCCTTATGGATACGGAAAAGGGAAATCTGTATGCATGGCAAAAGACCCTGCGCTATTATGTACCCTGGCGTACATTTTCTAATACGGAATTGAAAGCCATACTGGGAGTAACCACGGAGAAAGCATTAACCATGCTGCAGGTGGAGAATGTTGATGCAGCCCAGTTCGATGAATACTGGCAGCTGCAATATCAGACACAGGTTGAGCATATCGCGCTGTTCAGCGGGATGCTGGAGGTACTGGAAAATCTGCGTCATCAGGGATATACCTTGGGAATCGTTACCTCCCGTGACTGGCAGGAATACAGGGCTTACTTTTCATCCCCTTCCTTCGATGCGCTGTTTGCCTGTATAATTTGCAAGGAGGATACCTTGCTTCACAAACCGGACCCGGAACCTCTTCTTGCTTATATGCGGAAGATGAATGCAGTAAAAGAGGACTGTATCTATATCGGAGACATGGACACGGATATGGAATGTGCTGCCAGAGCCGGTGTAAGCTCTGCACTGGCAGTTTGGGGTACAGATGGTCCGGTATCGCAGGGCTGTCTTTCTTCACCGCAACAGATATCTGCATTTGTACAAAACGTATAGATGAGGTGATGAGAATACGTCACTAAAAAGCATTTGAGTGAAATTGAAAAAGTTCAAAACACAGTACCGTGAATAGTGTATTTGTGACATTTTATTTATAAATTCAGGCAAATGTATGAAGAAGCTGTGGAAATGGATGCATGTTTTACATTTTCCTATCTCTTACTTTTTTGAAATAGTTTTAGGGAACACACAGTAAGTATGTTTCCCTTCGTTTTCGTTGACTTCCATACAAAATTCTTTTACAATGAAGAACGTCTGTGTTCCTGGGGCACGTTATCCGCAGGACACTTTGTTAAAGGAGTAATTATGGAAAATAAAAGAGAAAAATTATCCTCACGACTCGGTTTCATCTTTTTGTCGGCAGGATGTGCCATCGGTCTTGGCAATATATGGCGGTTTCCTTATATGGTGGGGAAATACGGGGGAGGAGCCTTTGTACTCGTGTATCTGTTTTTTCTTGTTCTTCTGGGGCTTCCCATTATCGTTATGGAATATTCCGTGGGAAGAGGAAGCGGAAAAAGCGTGGCAAGAAGCTTTCATGTTTTAGAGAAGCCGGGGCAGCTCTGGCATCGGTTCTCTTATGTGGCTATGGCTGGAAACTATCTCCTTGTCATGTTTTACACAACGATATCCGGCTGGATGCTCGCATATTTCGCAAAGATGATCAGCGGGGAATTTAACGGTCTTGATCCGCAGGAGGTGAAGCATGTCTTTGCCTCTTTACAGCAGAATCCGCAGGCATCCTTGTTCTGGATGCTGCTGATTGTCGCTATCGGCTGCGGTGTATGTGCGCTTGGCCTGCAAAACGGTGTGGAAAAAATCACAAAAGGGATGATGGGACTGCTGCTGGCGGTTATGATCCTGCTGGTAGTAAAGTCCCTGAGTCTGGATGGTGCGATGAAGGGTGTCTCCTTTTATCTGATACCGGATTTTGATGAACTGATGAAAAACGGTATTTTCAATGCCATCTATGCGGCGATGGGGCAGGCCTTTTTTACACTGAGCATTGGAATGGGTGGTATGGCAATCTTTGGAAGCTATATTGACCGCAAGCATTCCCTGAGTGGGGAGGGTGTACGGGTTATGGCGCTGGATACGTTTGTGGCTTTTATGGCAGGTATGATTATCTTTCCCGCCTGCATGTCCTTCGGGGTAGCACCTGACAGCGGTCCCGGACTGGTGTTTGTGACGCTTCCCAATATCTTCAATGAAATGGCAAACGGACAGCTGTGGGGAACTCTGTTCTTCGTATTTATGAACTTCGCGGCGTTATCCACCATCATTGCCGTGTTTGAAAATATTGTTTCCTTTACAATTGATTTATGTAACTGGACAAGGCGGAAGAGTGTTCTCTTGAATTTTATTATTATCGCAGTGGGAAGCATCCCCTGTGCAATCGGCTTCAGTGTCCTGTCCGGATTTCAGCCTTTCGGTGAAGAAAGCGCTGTGCTGGATTTGCTGGATTTCCTTGTTTCCAATGTTATTATGCCGCTTGGTTCTCTGGTTTTCCTGTTCTTCTGTACGAGAAAGCTTGGCTGGGGCTGGAAAAATTTTGTGGCAGAGGCGAATGCCGGAAAAGGTCTTCGCTTCCCGGAAAAGGCAAGAGGCTATGTATCTTATGTTCTGCCGCTGATTGTAATGTTCATTTTCCTGTTTGGATTGTGGGAAAAATTCACCGGATAAGCAGTGTATTGCGCGCTGCTTTTTTTATGAGCCTCCTGCATGGCTTGCGCCTTTGTTTGATTCGTTGTAAACTAATGACATATACAGGAGGTAGCTTATGGGCAATTTTACATTTTACGCTCCGACACGCGTGTATTTCGGTCGAAAAGAAGAGGAGCAAATTGGTTCTATATTGAAACAGGAGGGGTGTCACAGGGTACTGGTGCATTACGGTGGACAAAGTGCTGTGAAAAGCGGTTTGCTTGACCGTGTTTTGGCGTCCTTGAAGAAGGCCGGGATTTCCGCCGTCACATTGGGCGGTGTTGTGCCGAATCCGCAGCTTTCCAAGGTGCGCGAGGGAATCGCTCTTGCTAAAAAGGAACAGGTAGACTTCATTCTGGCAGTTGGGGGCGGCAGTGTGATTGATTCTGCGAAGGGCATCGGCTATGGCGTTGTGAATGAAGGCGATGTATGGGAGTATTATGCAAGAAGGAAAAAGGTAACCGGCTGCCTTCCGGTGGGTGCGATACTGACGATTGCGGCTGCCGGCAGTGAAATGAGTAATTCCAGTGTCATCACCAATGAAGACGGATGGCTGAAGCGTGGATTAAGCTCTGATTACGGACGGTGCCGGTTTGCCATTATGAATCCAGAGCTGACTATGACACTTCCTCCCTATCAGACAGCAAGCGGCTGTACGGATATCATTTTACACACCATGGAACGTTATTTCATAAAGGAAAACAACATGGATATCACTGACGGCTTTGCAGAGAGTCTGATGCGTACGGTTATGAAGCATACCCGTATTCTGATGAAGGAGCCAAACAACTATGAATCCCGCGCGGAGGTGATGTGGGCAGGCAGTCTTTCTCATAACGATATAACAGGAAGCCGCAGCTTCGGTGACTGGGCCTGTCATCAGCTGGAGCATGAGCTGAGCGGGATGTACAAGGTTGCTCACGGTGCAGGGCTGGCTGCCGTATGGGGCAGCTGGGCACGCTATGTCTATCAGGAACAGCCATCCAGATTTGCGCAGTATGCCAGAAATGTAATGGGAATCCGGGAAGAAAACGATGTCGAGTGTGCACTGGCAGGAATTGAAGCAACCGAACAGTTCTTTAAGGAAATCGGTATGCCGACATCCATTCATGAAATGGGAATCACGTTATGCGAGGAGGATATCCGAAAGCTGGCATGGAAGTGCAGCTTTGAGGACGAACGCACGATCGGGTGTTTCAAGGTTTTGAAGAAAGAGGATATGGAAAATATTTATCGTATTGCGAAATAAAAAAATATCATAAAACCATAACACTTTATAAAATGTTATGGTTTTATATTTAGGTGAAATTATATATCACTTTTTTCCTATCTTTTCATATCTTATAAAATGTCCTCAAAGCCTTATTTTATAGGCTCTACGGGCATTTATACTTTCTGTTCACGTTCGCATATCGGGGCATATCTTCTTATGTTTTCTCTCTCAAACGTGGTAAATTTCGTGGTAAATACTTCTATGCTATCAGACGCTTTATCTCTGTTTTGGCACTCTCAATAGAGGAATGTGCATACCAATCCATTGTGATACTGATATTGGAATGACCCATGATATACTGTAAATCTTTCGGGTTTATGTTCCTGTGTGCCATTTTTGTACAGAACGTATGCCTTAATATATGCGGTGTGATGTGTGGCAGTGGGTTATCTTTATGGTGCTTGTTGTATTTCTTTACCATACGGACAAATAAAGTGCTGTAATCAATCGCTACTTTCGGCTTGCCTTTGTGATTGATAAATACAAAATCGCTGTGTCCGTCTACCTGTGTCGGCTTTGTCTTTGGTCGGCTCTTGATAACCCTTTGAAATGCCTTGATTGTTTCCTCGCTCAATGGCACTCGCCTTATTCCGCTTTTGGTCTTAGGCGTTTCGATATAATAGCCCTGTTCCTTGCTCTTTAATAGCTGGTGGTCGATATGGACTATCTCATTTTTGAAATCAATATCCTTGACCGTCAATCCGCATAGTTCCGAGATACGAAGTCCTGTTTTTAACAGTATCAGCACATCATCATAATACTTGTGGTACACGTTATCTATCTTGATGAATGAGAGTAGGGCTTGTTCCTGTCCCTCTGTCAATGCGACTTTCCCTTTGGTATCATCTTCTATGACTTCATTCAGCTTGAAATCAAAGGGATTTTTCCTTACATAATCATCTTGTATGGCAATGTAGAATGACGCTTTTAACGAGCGTTTATGGTTGTTAATGGTGTTATAGGAAAAGCCTTTCTCTTTCATGCGTAACGCCCATTCTTTAGCGTCAGAGGGTTTTATGGTATCAATGCTCCTAGCACCCAGCTTGTCCTCTTTTAATAACCGCATGAGCTGTTCTCTCTGTTTCTGTGTGCTTTTCTTTACGTTTGCCCTCTGTGCGTTCTGTTTGGCATAGAGTTGGCAAAGCGTCATTTTTTTGCCTGTGCTGTCGATACCGTCTAACAGGTCTTTTTTTATCTGTTCCTCTTTTTCCCGTAACGATATAACATGGCGCTTGCCCTTTGGCGTTACGTCCGTTGGCGTCAATCTCCAAGCATACACATATTTTGTGTTTCCAAATGCGTCCACATATTTATATAAGTATTTTCCGTCTGTTCGTTGGCTCTCTCCGGTATGCAGGATACGTCCTTTGTTATCCCGTCTTTTTTCTTTCATGGTGTCATGCTCCTTTCCTTGTTGGAAAGAGCCTTGATATGACTTGTTTTCATCTTAACACATACAAGGCTCATTTGCACTAGATAGCGTCCAATTTATCAATGACCTGTTCAAATTGTCGGCGTTTAATCTGTATGCGGTTGCCATTCATAATGAGCCAGCCAGCGTCCTTGTTTTCCTCTGCCAAGCGTCTTAACTTGTTTTCTCCGATACGGAAATACTTTGACGCTTCTTCAATGGTAAGGGTATATTTTTCCCATACGGGAATATCCTGTGCATTACTCATAAAACACCCCCTCACTTTCGATTACGTCTGCTATATCCGTACACATCTGTTCCACAATCATTTCCTGTTTTTCAGAAAGGTGGTTGCATTCATCAATCATTTTCATGTAGTTTGAACCTGTCAGCCTGTCGATTTCCTCTATCATCACGATTGACGGCATGACCTGTCTTTCCAGCCATTGCAGAGTGCGTTCCATATTGACGGGTACGGGGTTCATTTCAAACGGTAAGCTGTCATGGGAAGTGAATATCTCCCATAATGGATAGTCGGGAAAGTCCACAAAGTCCGTAATGAGATAAAACACCAGACCGTGAGGGTTATAGGTCAGTAACAGTTCTTCAACTGCCTGTACTGCCTTTGTATCACGCAGACGAATTTCAAAACGGTTGATAATATCGGTATGTTTCTTTTTTGTTGCCTGTTCCTTTTGTTTTTCATACAGGCAAAAATATTTTGTACTTGCTTTTGAGCCGATATAAAGGGTGCTTGCTAAATCACGGTTTTTTCCGCTTAATTTTCCACCTTGCACATTTTCATAGTTTTTACAGCGACAATCCGCACCGCCATTTTTGTATTTTTCAGACAAGGTGGGAATATCCAGCAGACCGCACATATCATTGACCGCCAAATCAAAGCGACGGATAAGACCACCACAGTCAAGACAGCGGTTTAAGAATGAATACCAATCCCTGTTCTGTGCCTGTAAGACGTATTCCATGTTGCGTGAGCCTGCCCCTTTTAATTCCAAGAACACGCCCATGTGTTCATCATCAGATACCATGACTTTGATTTCTCCATAGGTGTAATGCTCCTTATAGCCATAATACCCGTAATCATAATGGATAAAATAATCGGCTTTCATGCCTAGCACCTTTCTAATGATTGCTAATGCGTCCGTTGTCGGAAAGCGTACAGACAGGTAATCGACTAGCAGATAAAAAGGTTTATCACAGACATAGTAATTCAGACAACGCAGGATAATATTTTGTGTTTCCCTGCTAGCGTTGGCTTTTCCGTTCTCAAAGCGGTTGATACTGTATCTTGATAAATGGGTAAGGCTTGCAAGTTCTCCTTGCGAAAGACCGCTTGCAAGGCGTTTGTTCTTCATTTCAAGTGCAAATTCTAAGTTGTTCATTGTATTCCTCCAATCCCACAACAGCCTTGAAATACCTGTAAACCTATTTTCAAAAAGTATGATATACACTATCTTCTTAAAACTTCTTATTATTCCTCACAGCTTTGGGATTGTATGGTTTTTGGATAGTTTCGCTTGTAATAGTGCCCCCCTGTTAGATAACGGGGGCACAGGTAAGGCTCGCAGGCTCGCCAGCAGACAAAGCATTTCCGTCCTTTGACGGCAGAGCCGTCATGGCGTTGTCGCTGACGCACGCCAGCAGTCCTGCAATGCTTTGTCTGCAAACCCTGTTTGTCCTTTTCTAACCATGCCATATCAACCGATATTCATATCTACGGGTTTAATCAGATAGGATTTACTTTTTAAATGGTTTTATATTTCATTCTGTTGTGCTTAATTATTTACAAACACATAATAATTCTTGTATGCTTATTTGTCAATATCTTTTTTTGTCTTTACAAACCATATTAAGCATGATAGACTTATAACGGAAACGAAATAAGAAGATATACAGAGTTACGGAGGGTTATGCAGTGAAAATAAATTTTTTGGGAAACAACATACAGACCATCAGAAAATACAGAGGAATGAAACAGCAGGAGCTTGCGGACAAAATCGGTATCAATATGCAGAGCCTTTCCAAGATTGAACGAGGATTGAATTATCCTGCCTATGATACGCTGGAAAAGATAATGGAAGTGCTGGACGTAACGCCCAATGAACTGTTGTCGGGGGAATGGAAATATATCAATCAGGCTGAAAAGGAAGTCTGTCAGTTTCTAAGAGCCGAAGAACGCCTAAATACAGAACTGAAACACGGGCATTATGACAACTTTTTTGATAGTGAGGAAGAATGGCTGGAATATGAGTTAGAAAAGTTACGGGAATATATTACCGACTACATCAACGGAAATAACATACAGGCAGGCGACCTTTACCCAATTAAAGAATTTATCCAGCATTTGAAGTTTCAAAGATTGTTAGACCGATATGATGATTTATACAGCATGGATATGTTTGGGGAAAGCATAGAGGGACATAAGTATAAAACACCTTTTCAATTCGTGAAACGGATAAACCCCAACTCAAAAGAAGATATGGAACTGTTACGGGAAGTATTAGGGAATAACCATTTTGATGATGAGGACGAGTAATCTTTTTCCTCTTGTGAGAAGATACAGCAAACAAAAAGCCCGATCAAGAGTGCAAAGCACCACCAATGGTGGCAAAGCTCTTGACAGGGCTTTTTCTGTTCTGTGTTGGGTAATCAAGAGGGAAAAAGGGATAGTTGCACGATTTTCTCATAAGGTATTAAAAACAGCCACACAAAATGTAAGAAATATGTTATAATCGGAAATGGAAAATTACGATAAAGGCGGTGTATGAGTGGCAAAGAAAAATAAATATTCGTTTGATAGCAAAATTCATGTTTACCGAGCGACAAAACGAATGAGCCAGCAGGAACTCGCTGACCTTGTAGGCGTATCACGACAAACGATTATACAGCTTGAGAGAAATCGTTATAATCCCTCTATGTTGTTGGCATACAGTATTGCGAAAGTGTTTGATGTAACGATTGAAGATTTATTTGATTTTAGGGAGGATTGACTGTGTTATCATTATACGAATTTTTATGGAATGTATTTAACAGTAAAACTGTTTTGATAATTGGTGCATGGGCAAGTTTGCCACTTACATTGATATTGATTGTAATGTTTGTACGAAAACAAAATCGAGATGAACGTGGGTGGAAAATTAAAGGAAAAGCTAGTGCGATTGCCTTTATCTATTTTATAATTATGGCAAATTTACTTGCAAAAGCAGTTGGAGCAATGGTGCCTGATACTTTGGAAGTAGGTTATGTTTTTTGTGCCAATGTAATCCAATGGCTTTATGATACGATGATATTTATTGAGATTATTGCAATTTTAATTTTAAATAAAATTGAATAAATAAAAGATTTCTTGTTTTTCATCTAAATGAGAGCAAGAATTTTTTTGCTTCTAAATGTAAGAAATACTTTACTTTTAGAATGAAATAGTATAAAATAAGGGCGAATATAAAAACTCAAGGAGGAATGTATTATGGCAACAGAAAAAAAGGTCTATAAGGTTATAAATGAGGCTGGATTGAAAGCACTTGAAAACAAATGTATTATTGTAAAATACGCTCCGCATAATTTGAGTGCAAAGATTCTCGAATTTTTCAATTCGGAATTTTATGTACTACAACTTTGTGAGCATGAAATTGTGTTAATACCATTCAATCTTATGACATTGAATATGACGTTAAAAAAAGAAGAACTTTTAGTAATTCCATATTCTCGAATTAAAAGTATTGAGATTTCAGAAGATTTATTGAATTATATCATTTCAATTACAACAGATACAGATATTATTCGACTATCAACACAGCAAAAAGAGCTAAGCAATTTACGAACTTCTGGCAGTTTGACATCAAAAAAAGCTGGAATCACTTTAGAAAATTGGCATAAAGACAATTTAGATATAACTTTAGAAGCGTTAAAGAAGATAGATACTAATAGTAATTAAAACATCTTACTTTTATTTTTCAATATAAAGGCTCGTGCAAAACAATATGTTTTGTGCGGGCTTTTTTTCATAGACACTTTCTTTTCTGATACGAAACCAAAGGTATAGACGGTATTTCTATTTCCCGTATTGAAATATTCCGTTTGTATATTTCAGTTTTTGCAGAAAGGGGGGGGGTGAACTTATGAATACATCTTCTTTCAAGGATATTGTCAGATTGCAGTTTAATTCTTTGATGATGATTATCATTAAGGGCAGGGTAAAATATCATAAAAAGCAGATTATGAAACGCTCTAAAAATGAAGTTCTGTTTTGCGAAATGTCAGAAACAGAACGGCTTGAACAGGGAACAGTTGATACATACATTTATGATTATGTATCGTTTCAAGTTTTTCATTTTACGATTTGTGTAACAGATGAAAAACTCGCTACAGCTTTAAATATGCTATCGAAAAAACAGCGTAGTACGATTTTATTACGTTATTTTCAAGGCATGAATGACAGAGAAATTTCAGAATTGTACCATGTATCACGTTCTGCTATTTTTAGCAGAAGAAGTAGAGGACTAAAGAAGTTAAAAATGCTTTTAAGCGAAAGGAAGTAAAAAGAATGAGCAAAGATTATGGCTATCCCTCTTTTGAATTGATTTGCAGAGCGTCAAGCGGAGATGAGGTGGCAATCAGAGAAATTTTGAAGTTTTATGACGCTTATATTTCTAAATTATGCTTGCGACCGTTTTACCACTGTGAAAGTGGTAAAATCATTATGCAGGTTGATGAAGAACTAAAAGGAGAAGTTTATACAGATATGATGAAAGCAATCTTGAAATTTGAAATACGAGTGAAGTAATCAACTGTATAAAAGAAAATTGGGAGATACACAGTTATTTGTGCTATCTCCCATAGTGGTTTTACTGTCATATCAAGGCTCATTCAATCGTGGTAAATTCGTGGTAAAATGAGTTTTTTTCTATACCTCAAAATGCTTGAATGTATAGTGTTTATGCGGATAATCAAAAATTAGATATAAAATTTATTAAAATTTAGAGCATATTCGGAGCCAAAAATTATGTGTCTGATAAGTTTTTTTATTGATACGCCATTATAGCTAAAAAAGAATGATATATAGACATAAAAGGAAGATGATTCGAATATATTAAGATAATCATATTATCTAATAAATTGGAAAAGATAGTAATCGCTGACTGTGGTTAATTATAGCATTATAATTATATTATAACAAATTAATCAATGCTATGTAAGTCTTATATTTCTTCATTAGTTATTAGCTGAAGTGAAAAGTTAAATTCCACTTTCAAAGTAGCTAAGTAGAAAAGACTCTTACACAACAATCTAGTTGAATTTACACTTACAATTGCATTTAGTCTTTCATATATCCTTTTTTATATCTATGATGAAGGTAACCGCTGGTTATTATCATACACATTACAAAGGGTGATGAATATGGCAACGAACAAAAACAAACATCTGACTCAGGACGATCGCAATGTCATCGCGATCGGCATCGTTAATGGTTCTTCTAAAAAAGCTATTGCTGATAATCTAGGCAAAGATAAATCTACGATAGGTAAGGAAATCCGTGCTCACCGTTATCTCTCTCATAAATCTACACTTTCTCTAGAATGCGAGAACTATGCTCACTGTAAGTTTAAGAGAAAGAATTGTACTGTCAACTGCCCTGATTATTCTAAGTTCCGCTGTAAACGCAGAGATCGTACTCCGGGAGCTTGTAATGGCTGTGAGAAACTGAAAAGCTGCCGCTTTGATAAATACCTCTATAAACCTACGATCGCCTATGAGGAATACCGTAGCGAACTCGTTGAGTCTCGAACCGGAATCAATCTGACCTCATCAGAAGCTGTAGAGCTAGGCAATACCATCAAGCCTCTTGATTCTATTAAAAGGTCATTCACCTTATCAGATCATAGCTGCACATCCCGAACTTGGAATCAGTGAGAAGACACTCTACAACTATATTGAACAAGGTGTATTCGAATGTGTTGGCATTGCTAACATTGACCTTCGTATAAAAGTCAAAAGAAAAATGACCGCTAAGAAGAAGACGATCTATAAAAAACGACAAGACCGTAAATTCCTTGTTGGACGGCTTTACACAGATTACCAATCCTATGTTGAGTCTGAGGAAATCACACACATTTTACAAATGGATACAGTCTACAATGACATTTCCAATGGGCCGTTTATCCAGACTTTCAAATTCATCAAATATGGGCTCCTGTTTGCTGTATATCACGACACGAAGACTGCTGCAGATATGGTTGACGGACTAGCCGTTCTTGATTCCATCCTTGGAAAAAGCCTGTTTGAACAGGAAGCTCATATAACACTCACCGATCGCGGAGGTGAATTTACTGATGCTGAGCATATGGAAAAAAGAGACGATGGTACCAGAAGGACACGAGTCTTCTATTGCGACCCTATGCAGTCCGGGCAGAAAGGAAGCCTGGAAAATATGCATCGTGAATTACGTTATATATTACCTAACGAAGTAGACTTACGCAGTATCGGCCTGACCGATCAGACTTCCTTGAATGTAGCCATCTCACATATCAATTCCAGTGCCAAGGAACATTTGAATGGAAAATCCCCATTTGAGCTATGTGAGTTCATGTGTCCGGAATTAGCGCAGAAACTTTATGAATTTGGTCTACAGAAAATAGATAAGGACGAAGTGATACTTCGCCCAAGCGTATTGACTCATAAGTAACAAACAGATGATATAAAGAATGATAAGAGCGGCGGCAAAGAACAGTTATTTATAGTGTAACTATAAAATGGAAGTGGAATTTAGTTATACATAGGCATAATGGAGCCTATTTTCAGTGCGCTTATCCATTTTATCTATCATTCGCACAATGACCACTTTCTTCACATTTTTACTTACTTCTACCTATTTGAAACCCTTTCTAACGCTATATTTATGCTCTGTATAGACTTCTGTAGAAGAAAGTTCCACATTTTTTATTCGCCTTTTGAAAGTGGAATTTAACTTTTCACTTCAGCTCATTAGTTATTATATACTATGTATATAGAAAGGGTTTTACATTAAGTAAACAAGGGAAAGACCAATGGGGGATTAAAAACATTTCTAAAGCTAATAGATTATTCTTACGATATACTGTTGATTTCTGTTGCAAGGTAAGTCATTAAATGAGCGTAATTTTAGAAAATATATATTTAAAATTTGCATATTTTAAGGAGGATAATTACATAAAAAAAATAAGTAAAATAGTTATGACTTTTATTTTAACATCAGCGTTGTATACATGTGTTTTACCTACATCTATTGTACATGCAACAGAATTTCCTGTAGCATTTAGGGCAAGTAATCCTTACCCGGAGCACTCGTGGATAAATCTAGGAACGATTACTCTGGATTCTGTCACAATAAATAATGCTATAGATGTCAGATCTGTTTTTATTACTGTACTTGGAGGGATTGTCGGTTCAAATTTTGGAGCTATAGGAGCAACATTAGTAAGTTCTGTTTCCGCACTGGTAAACAAGGGACATACAAAGTTTTATATTCGGCTTACACAATATGTATCGACAGATTATCAATGGCACTATTACTCTTATACTGTATATGAAGATGCTAAATGTACAAAAAAAGTCGGAAGTTATACATCTCAGAAGTGGAAAGATAGATATGCACGAAAATTAATGGAGCTTGGATTATCTATGCTGTCCTTATCATAGATAAAGAAAGGGGATAGAATGAATAAAAGAATAAGCCGTCTAATAAAAACCTTTATTGGCGTATGGATTGGCTGTTTGATTGCTTATTTTATTTCGCTGAATTTCGGTGGAAACGTAGATTGGTTTACAGGTGTGAATATATGTATCGCCATTCTGGTTTTTTTCCTGATACAGGAAATCATCTGTTTCAGACGGCATAAAGGACATAAGGATTAGGTTTTAAAATGAGCGTGTAGTTGCATCATGTTTTCATTAAAGTTATTTCTTTATACAATTTTAAAAGCATAAAAAAGAGCTGTAAAAATCTATACGAAAGACTTTGTCATAGACTTTACAGCTTCTTTTTCAACTACTTTATCGTATCACCATATGATTTACAAATGTGATAGCGGCTTCCGTCCCTGCTGCGATTCAACAGCTTATAATCCACCAGATACCGGCGCAGCTCTACAAAATCCTCGTACATTGGCTTGAGTAATTCATTCAATTCCCACTCACTGAGATCACGATTGGGCAGCTGTGCAGCCGCCAGTGCAAGTATTGATTTGCGTGGTTCCTGTTTTTTCGGCATCCGATGGATGGTAAATGGTTCTGCCTGATAAAATATGTCCAAATTCACACTTTTCATAAACATATCTCCTTTCTGTTTATTAAAACAATAAACTACAATATGATATTATCACTATTTGTTTATAAAATCAATAAACAAAAAGAGGAAATGCCTATCTTATTTCCTCTTTGCACAGTATTTCTGTATTCTGGTGATCAAATCCATATAATAGGTGTCGTTTTGATCATGGTTCTCTATGACCTTTGTGATTTTTCGTACGAAATCCCCTTTGGTAACCTTTTCCCTGATACTCAGCTCCACCTGACCATTGTCCGCATCCTTCATTTCAAATATGGTTTTGGTAACATGGACACTGCTTTGAGCGAACGGATACCGCTCCATAACGATACGATCCTCACTCACCTCTGTAAAATAGAATTTCATTAGAAAATGATCGCCGTAATCTTCAATCCAGTTATCCTCATCCAGCTTTTTATATACCTGATAACCACGTATATTGCAGGTTTCCGGATGCAGAATAACAGAAGCGATCTGTTTTTTTGTATAGGGTAGAATTTTACTGTTTTCACTTTTCTTCATATAAAGATACCTCTCTTGCGTGTGATATAGTATAATGTATCACGAATCGGTAAGAAAGAAAAGATGAAGAATGTCATGGAAATGATAAACGGTGGCTGTAGAATATATGCTATACTGATGAACGAGGGAGGGCTGTCCATGATGAAAAAGCTATGGAAGCAGAATTTCTGGCTTCTGGCTGCACTTGGTGCCTATGCACTGGTGAGTCTTTATGTCTATGAGCGAAGCGGTATATTTATTCACAGAGCAATTGTATGGAATGTGTTTCTCGCTCTGTTACCCTATCTGTTTATGACGCTGTTTTTTGCGGCACAGCAGCGTCGTCATCACCTTGGTATGCTGGCTGCCTTTCTCTGCTGGCTGCTGCTGTTTCCCAATGTACCGTATCTGATTACGGATTTTATACATATCTCACCGCTGACCTTCTATATCTTTCAGGAAACCGGAAGTGTCTATGTCCGTGAGCTTCTCCCCTGGCTGGAGCTGCTGCATCTGGCTGTCGGTATCTTCTTCGGCATCATGAGCGGCTATCGTTCGCTCTATCTGCTGCACGAATTCACGGCGGAAAGGCTGGGTCAGCTGCGCACCTGGCTGCTTGCCGCCCTGATTTGTCTGCTGAGCAGCTATGGGGTGTATCTGGGACGGTTTCTGCGTCTGAATTCCTGGGATATCATGCATCCATCCTCACTGATTGAAAAAATCGTGCAGGGCAGCGATACCTTCAGTCTGCAGTTTACACTGGTATTCTTTCTGTTTCTCTTTATAACCTATGGTCTGTATTATTTCTGCTTTCATAAAAAAATAGGAGGTACACGTCATGAAGACACTTTACGTCAGTGACCTGGATGGTACACTGCTCAACAGCAACACTGCATTAACCGATACAACGATTGAGACAATCAATGCTCTGGTGGAGGAGGGAATGGAATTCACCTTTGCGACAGCACGTTCCATAACGTCTGCTTCACTGGTATCCAGGGGACTCCATCTTCGTACACCTTTAATCGTATACAATGGGGTCTATCTGCTGGATCCGGATTCTCATGATATCCTGTATTCGCATTCCTTTACCAGACAGGATGCACAGGATATTCTGAACTATCTGTTAAGGCATGATATGATACCCTTTGTTTATTCCTACATTGATGGAAGGGAAAGGGTCAGCTATATGGAGGAGGGGATGCATGAAGGTGGGAAATACTACATGGAATCCCGCCCCTATGACAAGCGTTTTCGCAAGGTGGATACCACAGAGCAGCTGCTGGAGGGGGATGTCTTCTACTTTACCTGTATTCACGACGGTTCCTTTTTAAAGCCGATGTATGAATATCTGGAGGAAACAACCGACTATGTGATTGTTTTTCAACAGGAGCTGTACCGGGAGGAATACTGGCTGGAGGTCATGCCGCGAGGAGTTTCCAAGGCGCAGGCAATTCTGGAGCTGAAGGAAAAAGGCAGATATGACCGGGTGATATCCTTTGGGGATGCCATCAATGATCTGCCGATGTTTCAAATCAGCGATGAATGCTATGCGGTGGAAAATGCCATTGAGGAGTTGAAAAACACAGCAACAGCGGTGATCGGTGATCATGATGCGGATGCTGTGGCGATGTGGCTGAAGGAGAATTATCAGAAAAAGGCAGGAGGGAGCGCGAGTGTATAAGCTGATTGCATGTGATCTGGATGAAACACTTTTAAATACGGATAAGGAAATCTGCGCCAGAAATATAGCGGCCATCAAGCGTGCCGAGCGGGAGTATGGTGTGCGGTTTGTACCGGCAACCGGACGGGGCTACACCTGTATTGATAATGTGCTGCATACGCTGGGAGTATATGATGCTGAACAGGAGTACACGATTTCCAATAACGGCGGTGTTGTGACGGAGAATAAGAACTACCGAAAGCTTTCCTTTCATGAGCTGCCTTATGAAATCGCTGAAAGGCTGTTTGCCTTCGGTATTGAACAGGATGTCTGCATACAGGTTTTTACAGCGGAGGATGTGTATGCGTTTCATCTGAATGAGGATGAGCGATCCTGGCTGTTTTCTTTCAAGCCGGATTCCATCGTATGTGAGGAAACGTCTCTTGCCTTTTTAAAGGGTACACCGATAACAAAGATTCTGTTTCAGAATACGGATATCCCCTATCTTCACACACTGGCTGACCAGCTGCATGCGCTTACCAATCAGCGGGTTGCTGTCTCTTTTTCCAGCAACCGCTATCTTGAGCTGAATCCAAATGGTGTGGATAAGGGGCTTGGTCTGCGTGATTTGTGTGAGCATCTGCAGATTGACCTGTCGGAAACCATCGCCATTGGTGATAACTTCAACGACGTGGGAATGCTAAGGGAGGCAGGACTTTCAGCCGCTGTGGCAAATGCGGTTCCGGAAATCAAAGAAATGTGTGATTATGTCTGTACAGCCGACCATAATGAAGGTGCGGTAGCGGAGGTCATCGAGCGGTTCATTTTTGTCTGATACGAAAGCTCAGGTAAACAAGAGTCCTTTTCCCTGTTATGAAGAAAAGGATTCTTTTGTATTTTTACTGAAGGAAAGGGAAGCATTATAATGTTCTTGATGCTGCAAAAATGAAAAATGCTTTCACAGGAAAGCAGTATTCTTAATAGATTCGTTTTTGTGTAAGCTGCATGTTCAATCAGGACAGAGACTTTATAAGCAATACTGCTGATGCGTGGTGTTACCGATTGCAATGTATTACGCATTCCTCTCAGTACGATCATGTGCTCGCAGAACATTTGCTTCATCCGTTCCTTATATTTATTACGAACATCTGCATACACTGTCAGTGGCAATGGCGTATCACCGAAACGCTGAATTTGTGCACCCGTAAGGCTGTCTATATGTATTCTTTTCTCAGTTTCGGGATTCACCCTTTTAAAACAAGGAAAATTCTTGTATAATGTTACCTAAGTATTGCGGGGTGTATGAAATTGGAAGTTGTGGAGAATAGATTTCGAAAGGGAATTCAGGACGGTGTGCCGATTGGGCTTGGCTATCTGTCTGTATCCTTTACCTTTGGTATGATGGCGGTTTCCAACGGGATTCCGGTGGAGGCTGCCGTTGTGATATCCTTAACGAATGTAACCAGTGCCGGGCAGTTTTCCGGTCTGACGCTGATGCTGGCGCACGGCTCCTATGTGGAGCTGGCTCTGTCACAGTTTATCATCAATCTGCGTTATGCCCTGATGTCCCTGTCACTGACACAGAAGGTCGACCGGCATATGAAAACACATGAGCGCGCCTTGATAGCCTATGGCGTCACCGATGAGATTTTTGCTCTTGCCAGCAGTACGTATGAGCGTGTCGGGAAATGGTATATGGCAGGACTTATCGCCTTTCCGGTATTCTGCTGGACACTGGGTACCTTTCTGGGGGGAGCGGCGAGTACGCTGCTTCCGGAAGCAATCCGGTCTGCCCTTGGTATCGCCATTTATGGAATGTTCCTTGCCATTATCATACCTCCGGCCAGAAAGCTGCGCTCCGTGCGTATCGTATTGCTTTTATCTGTGATTCTAAGCTGTTTGTTTGCCGCTATGCAGGCAGTTGTACCTGTCAGCTCCGGGTTCGTCATCATTATCTGTACAATCGCCGCATCTGCGTTTGGGGCATGGTTCTTTCCGGTGGAGGAGGTGCAGCATGACTGAGTATCTTCCTTACATTCTGGTAATGGCAGTCGTTACCTATCTGATCCGTATGCTTCCGTTAACCTTTTTTCAGAAGGAAATCAAAAGTCCTTTTATAAAATCCTTTTTATTTTATGTACCCTATGCCGTGTTGGGAGCCATGACGTTTCCAGCCATCTTTACGGCTACCGGTCACACGCTGGCAAGCTGTGCCGGCTGCTTTGTGGGGCTGGTACTGGCATATCAGGGAAAAGGCCTGCTGAGTGTTGCGGTAGCGTCCTGTATTACGGCATATCTGGCAGCCTGTATCTTCTGAAGCAGGCTGGAGGCAGTCGTGCGCCTGTGCAAAAGCCGGCGCTTTTTTTTAATGCGGACAGCTGTATTTCAACAAACGCTCCACGTAATCGTATACCATCTTTTTGCCTTTGTGATCCAGCTTCATTATATTTTTGTATATAATATGATCCAGATGATCCGGTATGTCCTTCTTTAAGCCAAGTAATACATAAATATCCAGATTCAGAATCTGGGATATGGCCACCAGATCATGTATATTCGGTGTTCTTTGGTTGTGTATGTAGCAGCTGAGCGTCTGCTGTGATATATGAAGAGCCTTTGCGAGCTGCTTTTGTGTCATATTGTTTAGTATGATGCCCTCCTTGATTGCGGCACCCAAATCCGTATCAATTTGATTTCTTTTCATGTCTTCCTCCTGTGGGCATGTACTCTCCCCGAATATGCCCGGCATTATTATATCTGAAAAAGTAACATTCATAAGAAAAAGTAATCAAATACGGAATTTTATCGGTCTAAAAATTCATGTTTTTAACATTACTTTCTTTTCTATAGGATAAAGGCCTAGATTTATGGAAGCAAACTGCATAGTACAGCATGAGGTGGAACGGATGGAACCCAAAAGAGAAGACATCATACTGGCTTACCTGACCCTGCTGCTTGTATTGCTGATCGGTTTGTTTCTGGTATGGGTCGTAGCGATGTTTTTGGAATGAGAGATGAAAAAAGGAATGGAAAGCAGTCCATTCCTACATAGCATCAGATACTGTAGCCGCCATCCAGCGGGATGCAGGCACCATTGATGTAATTCCCTGCAGCACTGCAAAGTACAAGAAGCAGACCGTCGAGATCCTGCCAGGTACCCCAGCGTCCTGCGGGAATTTCCTTTAAGACAGACAAATCATCATTCTGTCCATCTCCGCTTTGCAGCCGGTTTCCCTCATTCATGAAGCCCAGTGTGATTGCGTTGATCTGTATATCTCTGCCCGCAAACTCATGTGCCATATATTTCGTCATTGCTTCCACGGCACCCTTGCTGGTGAAATAGGCACAGTATTCGCTGGTACCATAGGGCAGGATTCCGGATGCATTGATGATTTTACCTCCATGCCCCTGCCTGATAAACTGGCGTATAACCTCCTGGGAAAGTGTAAACGCCGCAGTTACATTGATATCCAGGGCGCTTTGAAATGCCTGTCTGCTGATTTCCAGAGTATCCTCCTTTTTCAGAATGCCTGCAAAGTTCAATAGTATATCCACATGTCCATAGGCGGCAAGCACTTCCTTCATGACATCATGAATGCTGCCGGGTGTCGTAAGGGATACGGTGAGGGAATGATACGATCTTCCCAGCGCCTCCACCTCTTTTTTCAACGCGGAATCATCACCGATACTGACGCCGAATATATCTGCACCATGTCTGGCCAGTGTGCGTACACAGGCATATCCAAGACCCTGCGAGCAGCCGCTGACCAGTGCGACTCTGCCATCTAGCTCTAAATTCATAAATAAAAACCTCCTGTCATACATAGTATGCCTTGTGCGGGAATACATAAACCTGCAGGTGCAAAAAGAAAAAGACTTTTTCAGAAACGGGAAAGGGTTTTCATGATATACTGAGAGTAAGAAAGGGGGAATCGTCATGAAGGTTATATTTCTTGATATCGACGGTGTACTGTACCCCTGCTTTTCCAGAAGGACAAGCTGTTTTCATGCGGAGGCTGTGCGAAGCAGATTACAAAAAGAAGGGATTTCCACGGAAGGGATAACAGACTGGGATTTGTGCAGTGTGGTCTGCGGTTTCCAGATAGCTGCGGTAGAGCGGCTGCGCAGACTTTGTGAGCAAAGCGGTGCAAAAATCGTGCTGGAAACCTCATGGAAGTGCATGCGGAATCTGGATGAAATGAAGCGGCTGTTTTCCCTGTGGAGACTGGACAGCTATATTGTTGAGATGACAGATAATGAGGAAATGTTCTTCAAGGAAGGAGCTATACAGCGCTATCTGGATGCGCATCCGGCAGTGGAAAACTACGTCATTCTGGATGATATCTCCATGCGGAAGGCATTTCCCGGACATGATGTGGTTACGCCGGACATCCTTGATGAAGAAAGTTATCGACAGGCGCTTCATATACTGAACCATTGGACAAAGGAGCTGGGGCATGAACATCATCTTCCTTGATATCGACGGCGTACTGATGCCGCTGGGTTCTCATGAATATCTGCGCAGTGATGCAGCTGCATTAAAGGCCTACTATATTTCACAGGATCAGCGCTTTGCACCGGTGAATGCCTATGACATCGCTGCTGTGGATCTGGACTGGTATCCAAAAGCCAGCCGTTATATACGGCAGCTTGCCGAAACCTGCCATGCATCCATTGTATTGACCTCCTCATGGCGGCTTCACCGTTCGCTGGAAACCTTGAAGCTGCTGTTTTCCCTGCATGGGCTGGACAGGTATTTGGTGGATGTAACGATGGATACCGGTAATAAAGCAGAAGAAATTCAAATGTATTTGTGGGGATATCCGGAAATTAAACGCTATGTGGTGATCGATGACCTGGATATGGAGCGCAGCTTCAAAGACCATTTTGTACAGGTTCGGGACAAGTATTTCAATGAGGATAATCTGAAAGAGGCTGTCTGTATCCTGAGAAAGGGATAGGCACTCTTTTTTTATTGACATATAGTGTACAGTATAGTAGTATATAGGAAAAGAGGTGATGGTGTGGTATCCTCCATTGATTTGATTCTACTGGGTATGGTGTATGATCAGCCCCGCAGTGCCTATGATATCCAGAAGCATGTGGAATATCGTAATCTTTCTCACTGGGTGAAAATCAGCTCACCTTCTGTTTATAAAAAGCTGAGAGTGCTGGAGCAGAAGGGATATCTGATGACGAAGCGGCAGCGGGAGGGAAACATGCCCGAGAAAAGCATCTATTCATTGACTCGTGAGGGTCGAAAATATTTCCATGAGCTGATGCATGAAATCAGTGCACAGCCATTTGAAATCCTGTTTGATTTTAATGCTGTGGTTGTCAGTCTGAACAAGGTTGATAAGGAAGAGGGGCTGGAGTGCGTTCAGCGAATAGCGCAAAGTCTGCAGGACACACGCACATATCTGAGCATGCAAAGGGATGCGAAAAAGGAAATTCCCTATGTGGGAAGGAGTATTCTTGAGCAGCAGCTGAGCGTTTGTGAAACCCTGCTTACCTGGTGCCATACTCTGTGCGAGGACCTAAAGAGCAGTGACGGCTTAGAGAAAATGAAGGAACTGCCTTAAGGCAGAGAAAGGAGTACATGATGTGTTCATCAAGATGTGGTGTGGATTGTACAACATGTGAAAGAAAGGAAGCGGTGCATTGTCTTGGCTGCAATGCCATGAAGCAGCCGTTCTGGGGGAGTCCCTGTCAGGTAAAGACCTGCTGTGAGGAAAAGCATTTGCAGCATTGCGGGGAGTGTAAGGAGTTTCCTTGTGAAATGTGCGCCAACATGGGGAAGGAAATGGGCTTTGATCCTGAACCGCGCTTAGCAAATTTAAGAGCATGGGCGAATGAGAAAACAGCCGGCTGAAAGGCTTTCTTATGCAGAGACAGGATAACAGATCTAATGGGCTATGAGCTGATTTTTCATTTACCATACAAGGCCTGCCTGCACTTTATAAAGATTACGGTGCAGGAAATGTACAGGTATAAGGCTACATGTAGTCTTTCGGTTCTTTGTGTGCAGAAAGGTATATAAGAAAGGCAGGAGGATAAAAGACTTCTGCTTTTTCTTGTTGATTCTTATAGATGCAATCAGGAAGTATGCTCTTTTTCTTAACATGAGCATACGGGAAGAAAATAAGGAGATTATGATACGTGATACTGGTCTTTCTTGATATCACAGGAAGCTATATATCCCATATATCGCATACGTTTAGCCGACATGGCAATAAAAAAGCGGTGATGCTTATATAAATAAAGAAATAGGCAGGCTTTTCCCTTTAGCACTTCATATAAGCTTGACGTAACATGAAACCGTAAAAAATAATAAAAAAATTATGTTAAATTTAGGGGTTTTGCCCTTTCCATACGTATATAAGAGTGTATATGCAAAAAAGGAGGATGATACATATGCAAAAATCGAAGGAAAGGGAGTATCCGATTCCCTTTCACAATGATGTATTTTTCAAGTATATGCTGATTGGTGAGGATGCGGGCTCTGCCATGCTGAGAAGCAGGATCATTGAAGAAATTTACGGATTGAAGGTTCAAAAGACACAGGTGCTGAATCCGGAGCTCCTGCCGGAAGCCTTTTTCGGAAAACGAGCGGTTCTGGATGTTGTATTGGAGGATGAAACAGGTCACCTCTATGATTTGGAAATGCAGGTATCCGGGTACACGAAGGAGGAACAGCTGCGTTTTCAGCAGTATGGCTACCGCCTGGCTGGCAGACAGCTGAAGCAGGGGAATGATTACACAAAGCTGAAGCCGTTTTATCAGATTATCTTTATGAATTACAAGCCCAAAGACACAGGGCGCATGATTCGACACTATACGGTAAAGGATGAAGATAATCGGGAGGAGCCCAACGGTACACTGCATCGCGCGATTGTGTTTTTACCGATGATCAGGCAGCGTGTAAAGGAGGTTGGAGGCATAGAGAACCTGACGGAGTTTGAAACCTTCTGCTATGTACTTGCATATAATCCGGATGATGCTATACTAAACATGAAGAGAAGGATGGTGAATGTGGCTATGAAAAAATATAATGAGATGCGCGAGGATGGCTCATTATACAGCTGGGCGGAATCCGTGGAATTTGCACAACGTGCAGTACAGGCCAATTTGGAAGAGCAAACTGCAGAAGCCGAGAAGTCAGGACTTGAGCGGGGATTTAAACAAGGTCTTCAAAAAGGTCTTGATGAAGGGAAAAGGACATTGTTACAGTCACTTATAGTACACAAATATGGAATAGAGGATGAATGGGTGGGATCTCTGTCAGATCAGCAGATGGATGATGCAGTTATTCAAATTCTGGACTGTGATACGTATGAAGCTTTAAAAGAAAGGCTGAAGAATAAAGAAATGAAATAATGCTGACATAACCTGATGAAAGGCTGATTCTACAGAAGTAGGATACAGCTTTTTTTATTCTCATAGGCAGACAGTTCTTTTACGCGAAACAGCTTCTCCGGCATTGTAGTTTAAAAAGCTGACTCCCCGCGTAATGTTTATGTATACAACAGAGGATGTGCCAATGCTGCACAGCGTTAATTTTGCATCGCTTCATTCACCGCGATCAGGCTTTATGCTGAACAAGCGGCCATATACGAAATTGAAGCATTCGGCCTATAGGAAGTGATTTGAAGATATAGTCTGGAGAATATCCAGACTGCTAGGTTAAAACTAAAGTATCCATGTTGTTTGAAAATACATCATCATTGGACTGTTATACGTGTTTTCCGAATGACGCTCAGTGAAATAGAAAAACACGCCTTTTCCCTATAGTACAATGAGAGCTTGCGTGTCTTGATAGTATTCAAATTCATCATATCATACCTCGTCAGTATGCATCCGTATCTAAATTCTGCTTTAGGATATTCAAAAATTCAGATAGGCTTCGTGCATGAAACAGCAGCTCCTGCAAGGGAGCATTGTGCGTCATGGCGACAAAGGTATCGTACAGCTTCTCTATGTCCTTCTTTGCATCATCCGCAAGACCCAGCAACAGTATAATCTGAGCACTGTCTTTATCAGACCACAAGATCGGATGCTGCAAAACCCCGACAGCGATTTTACTTTTCAGTGAACATATTTTGAGAGGATGCGGTATGGCAACCACACCATCCATTCCTGTGGAAATACGCTGTTCCCGCTCCAGGACACTGGCCTCAAAATCATCATTGATGCAATGCTCCTGATGCAGCAGGGTACATAAGGTATGGATAATTTCCTCCTTACTGTCTGCAGCTGTATTGATAAACAGCTTCTCATCAAAGAACTGTGCAATCTTATCAATCGGATGCTGCTCATCCATGGTGATAGCTCTTGCCACATTTTCAATATCTCTTCTGGACAGTGGAATATCCACGACCACCACCGGCAGTACTGTCTGCTTGAGGGCAACGGTGGAAATCACGATATCCGCAGCCTGCAGCTTCTGTTCTTCGATTTCGTGTGACGGGTATCTGCCGATGATTTCCAGTGTTTCCTTAAATAGCGTATTCAGCTTGGAAGCAAGAAAGCTGCCGGCTGCATACCCGCTGTCATATACGATAACAGCTTTCTTGTGCTTGAGATAACGGGAATCAAAATAGCGCTCAATGGCTGCTCCGATGTGTAAAGAGATATAGCCGATTTCATCATCATTTAGCTCAAACGGTTCATTTGCGAATGCCTGTTTGATTGCCGTTCCGCTTATTTCATAGGCAAGGATATAGTTGTTGCGAATGGTATTCAGCAGCGGATTCTTTTTGTTTAGATGATAATACCTGGCATTCAGAATGGATTGCAGATGATGCGTCAGATCATGCTCCAGAATCAAATCTGAACGTAGGTCGAAGTGATAGGATTCAAAGATGGAATCCAGAATATTTGCGACCAGATTATGGATGTATTCCGTGTTTTTTTGCGCATCCAGAAGCTCGTTTGTGTTGGATACATAATGGGAGTAAATGTAATTTTTTTCATTCGCAGTAAAGACAACCTGAAAGTCAAGCTCAATCTCTGTAATGAGCGGCTCCAGCAATGTACGAAGCGCTTCATGCTCCGGTATGGCATACTCCTCGATTGGTTTGGCTACAAGCAGTCTGGATATGGACAATGCGATATGCAGAATCAGATTTTTCAGATTATAGTCTGAGAAGTGCAGATCGTTCTTTCGATTGAACTCCATGACAATATCCTTGATCTGTTCCAGGTTGACATGATTCAGCAGGGCTGTCTGTTCCTGAGAAAACCGGAATTCATAATGCTGATAATTGGTCGTAATCAGATCAATGATACAGCGGCGCTTATCCGCCTCTTCACCGGTTACAATATAGCCAAGGTTTGCCTTTGTCTGAAGTGTGAGCTGATATTTGGAGAGAATCAGACGAATTGTTTTCAGATAATTGATTATCGTATTGATGGATACGAACACCTCATCCGCCAGCGCATCCTGTGTGAGATAGGTGTTGGCATACAGCATCTTGATAATGATGTGGTTGATTCGCTTGTCGGCAGAATCCAGCTGCTTTTCCTCTTCATTAACCAGCATATTCTCCAGCAGTGCCCGTGTCTGTCCCTCTTTGATCTCCAAGGCATAGCCCTGAGAGCGTTTCATGATGATTTGAGCATCAAAGCCGGATAGCTCCTCATTCAGATTGTGGATATCGCTGCGCAGTGTTCGCTGGGATATTTGAAAGTGTCTGGTTAACACAGATGGAGACATGTAGCCTTGATGTGACAGAAAGTAGTCAAGTAAGTCCTGTAATCGCGTGTACTGAAACAAGCGCATCCACCTCCTCATCCTTACATCCCCCTGGTACCCTTATTATATAGATTTTACTATCCGGAAGCAACATAAGGCTTCGCCGTTTCCTCTGGCAAAGCGACAGGCAGAATATTTGAAGAAGCTGCCGTTTGAAACGGAAACAGCTGCTGAAGCACAATGGTTTAAGGCTGCCGTTTCATATGGAAAACGGTTGTCTTCTCTTTTTTTTAATCCGGATCTACAATGGAGTCAGAAATTGAAAGAGATTTCAAGGCAGCGAATCATGCTGTAGGAGAGGAGGATTTTTATGAGTAAAATCAACGTTGGTGTTATCGGTGTAGGACAGATGGGAACCTATCATGCCCAGATTTATCAGAAGCTACCACAGGTGGAGCTGTGTGCATTGTGTGAGTTTAATGACAGCCGCAGAAAGGAACTGGAAACAGAATTTCCGGGAATCACATTGTATAAGGATTATAAGGAGCTGTTAAAGGATACCGCAATAGAAGCGTTGAGTATCGTACTTCCGGACAATCTGCATCGGGAGGCTGTGGAGCTGGCAGTGCAGGCAGGTAAGCATATACTTCTGGAAAAACCGCTGGCAAAGGAGTTGGAGGATGGGAAAGCCCTATATGAAATTACAAAGGATTATGATAAAGTATTTACAACAGGCTTCCTGCTTCGCTTCGATCCGCGCTTTGCCATGATCAAGGAGCGGCTGGACAGCAATGAGCTGGGGGATATCATTCACTGCTACGTGAGAAGAAACAGTCCGATTATCGGACCGCGGCGTTATATCGGCGCAAGTGATTTGAGTATGCATGTTATGATTCATGATATTGATTATATCAACTGGTGGATGGATTGTCAGCCGGTGAAGGTATTCGCGAAAAATCGCAGTGTGCTGTTGAAGGAAAACGGCATGAATGATGTGATCTATGCACTGGTTACCTATGAAAACGGTGCTGTAGCCTGTATGGAGGCATGCTGGACACTTCCGGAAAACTCTCCGACAATTATTGATGATAAGGTAGAGCTTGTTGGCACAAAGGGCGTTGCCTATGTGGATTCCTGTGATCACGGTGTCCGCTTCGTTACCGGAAAGGGTGTTCAGTATCCGGACAGCCGTCACTGGTACTACGTTAACGGTGAAGTATGCGGGGATTTGGCAGAAGAGGTTATGGCGTTTGTAAACAATGTTGCGACAAATACGAAATCCGTCATTACTCCAAAGCAGTCCTATGATGCACTGCGGGTTGTTGATGCCATCGAGCGTTCCATCGTGGAAGGAAAAGAGGTAGCGCTTTAAGCTGCGAATGTATGCTTCCTATAAATAGACTGTCTGTGTTGAACAACGCAATCGTTTATGGGGGCATGCGCAAGTATCATGCGTTAAAGTTTAGCGAACGTAAGCTTACATTATATGAAGAGGAGAATAAGAACATGTCAAACGATGTATCTTTGCGTGTGAAGGCTCAGCGCCTTGGCGGAAAGCTCAGTGCCATGGTGCTTCCGAATCTGGGAGCGTTTATGGGCTGGGGCATTCTGACCGCTTTGGGAATCTGGCTGTCCAACGATATGCTGAAGGCCTTTATTTCACCGGTACTCACGTACCTGCTTCCGCTGTTAATCGCAATTTCCGGGGGAAAAATGATATATGGAGAAAAAGGTGCTGTTATCGGTGCCTTTACCACAATGGGGGTTATCATCGGAGCGGATATTTCCATGCTGCTGGGAGCCATGATAATCGCACCGCTGTCCGCATGGCTGTTGAAAAAGCTGGATGCGGTTGTGGAGCCGCTGATTCCTGTCGGCTTTGAGCTGCTGATTGGAAATTTGACTGTTGCCCTGCTTGGTGCGGTTATTGCAATCATCGGCTGTGTCTGGATCGCTCCGGCCATTACGTCACTGTCTGCTGTGTTCTCCGCAGGTGTTTCCACCTTGGAAAACAACAATCTGTTACCGCTGACAGCGATCTTCATCGAGCCGGCGAAGGTGCTGTTTCTGAACAATGCCATCGGACAGGGAATCCTGACGCCGCTTGGTACGACACAGCTGAATGAATTCGGAAAATCGGTATTGTTTCTGCTGGAATCCAATCCCGGGCCGGGACTTGGTATACTGCTGGCATATTGCTTCTTTGGCAAGGGAAATGCAAAAGCGAATGCCTATGGAGCCAGCATTATCCACTTCTTCGGCGGTATTCATGAAATTTACTTCCCGTTTATCCTGATGAATCCGCTGACCGTCCTGGCTGCAATTGCCGGAGGGATTACCGGCACCTTCCTGTTTACACTGTTCAATGTCGGTCTGGTGGGAGTCAGCTCTCCTGGTAGTATCGTCACTATTATGATGATGGCCTCGGCTGGAGATCAGCTGCTGATTCTGCTTGCCGTTCTTGCTTCAACCGCCGTCAGCTTTCTGGTTGCCGCTGTCATTGTGAAGCATTCCAAACAGAATGATGAGGATGTAAATAAGAACCTGAAGGAAGCCGCAAAGCAGATGGAGTCTTTGAAGGGAAAGAAATCCCGGATATCCTCTGTGTTTGAGGAAAAGGAAGCTGTGACGGATTTCCGTACAGTAAAGCGTATTGTGTATGTATGTGATGCCGGGATGGGATCTTCTGCCATGGGCGCGAGTGTGATAGCCAAGCGGCTGCGAAAGGCCGGAATCACAGATATCACGGTGGAGCATGCCCGGGTCATGGAGCTGCCGGATCCAAAGGCGGATATCATTGTGACGCACGTGTCTTTGCGGCAGGTGGCACATGAGAAACAGCCGGATATCGAAATCATATCCATTGAGGATTATTTGAATGCACCGGAATATGATGAGCTCGTAAACAGCATCAAGGCAGCGAGATCATAATGCTGAAAAAGGAATCTGCGCGTATATGAGGATTCCTTTTTTAAAAGGAGGGTTCTATGTTAAAGGCACTCGTATTTGATTTTGACGGTGTTATTGTTGATACCGAAACACAATGGTACTATATATACAGAGATTGGCTGAAAAAGGTCTATCATTATGATTTAAGCATACAGGATTATCTGGTGTGCGTCGGCTCCAGCAGTGAGCGGCTGTTTGCTTTCCTGAAGCAGGAGCTTGGTACGGATGAGGATATCCGTAAATTTGAGAAACAGGCAATGGCAGAGTTTATTGAGCGTACCCGTACTCTTCCGGCAATGGAGGGCGTTACAGAACTGGTCACAGCGGCGAAGAAAAAAGGACTGCGCCTGGCAATTGCGACCTCTGCGACCAGAAAAAAACCGCAGGTGCATCTGGAGCGGCTGCAGCTGCTGGAATATTTTGATGCATTTTCCACAGCGGAATTAAGCAGACACATCAAGCCTGCACCGGATATATTTTTGAAAGCCGCAGAGCTTCTTGGCTGCTCCTGTGCAGAATGTCTGGCAATAGAGGATTCCCGCAACGGCCTGATCGCAGCTGATAAAGCAGGTATGCCGTGTCTGATCGTACCAAACAAAATTACAGAGTCAAGTGATTTTACAGGCTGCTATCGTAAGATTTCCTCTTTGAAGGAGCTGAAACTAAAGGAACTCATTGCGGGTTTCAATCCTCATAGCAAAGGAGAAACATCATGTTAGAACTGATAAAAGAAGAAAATGTCGAGGTAGGTGTTCATGCCGCAGATTGGGAGGATGCAATCCGCAGGTCAGCACAGCATTTGCTGGAAACCGGAAAAATCGAGGAACGCTATATCCGTGCAATGATTGATGCGGTGCATCGCGTAGGTCCTTATATCGTATTGGGAAATCATGTTGCTTTGGCACATGCCCGACCGGAATGCGGTGTCAATGAGCTATCGGTGCATTTCACAACATTAGAGCCGCCGATACCGTTTGGCAGTGAGAAATTTGATCCGGTATCGCTGATTATCACGCTTGCTGCAGTTGATGCCGACAGTCATCTGGAGCTGATCAGTGAGCTTGCGGATATCCTCATGGAAGAAACACATGTCGAGCGTCTGTCAAGCTGTACAACCGAGCGGGAATTTGTTGAGCTGCTGCGGAGGATGAAGGAGGAATCGAATGCTTATTACATTTGATATCGGAGGAACTTCCATCAAGTATGGTATCCTTACACTGCGAAAGGGCCAGCCGGTGTTTGTGATGCAGGAGGAGGTGAGCAGCGATGCCAGAGTATTGAAGGGGCCTGGCATCCTGCATCGTGTTGAGTCGCTGATTGCAAAGGCTATGCGACAGGATATCAAAGGTATTGCTATTTCAACAGCAGGGATGGTTGATGCGGAAAAGGGATGTATTCAGTATGCCAATGATAATATTCCGGAATATACCGGATTGCAGTTTAAACAGCAGCTGGAAGCCCGCTTTCATATCCCCTGCTGGGTGGAGAACGATGTGAATGCCGCTGCTTTGGGAGAAGCAGTCTTCGGTGCCGGAAAGGGTGCTGCTCATGTACTGATGCTGACAATCGGAACAGGGATCGGAGGAGCTGTGGTAATCGATCATACCATCTACCGTGGCTGTAGCGGAAGTGCAGGAGAAATCGGCTACATGTGGGTAAAGGATCATCACTTTCAGGATATCGCAAGCACCACGGCACTGGTTCAGCATGTGGAGGCACAGACAAAGGAAGCTGATTTGAATGGAAAAATCATATGTGCACGGGCAAAACGCGGTGATGCTGTGTGTATGCAGGCAATTCGGGAGCTGTGCAGCCATATCGCTATTGGCGTCAGCAGCTGTGCCTGTCTGATGAATCCGCAGATCGTTATTCTTGGAGGCGGTATCATGACACAGAAGGAATTGTTTGCACCGCTGATGGAAACATATCTAAAGCAGTATATGAATGAAGAAATCTATGCGCATACACAGCTTGCTTTTGCACAGCTTGGAAATCGTGCCGGAATGGTTGGCGCTTGTGCTTACTGGATGAAACAGGAAGGAATCCGGTTCGCTTGATATGACTTGAGAACGATCTGGCTGCGAGTGTGCTGCAGGCTGATTGGCGCAATATACAGAAATCAATGCCGCATACCAATTTACACCTTCATAAGGACCTCGGATGATGTTCAGTAATTTGCTGAAAGCTTCGAGGTTTTTTAGAATGTGTAAATTTTTATTTGGTACAGGCTTCTTTGAATCTTTGTAGCTGCGAAACATATTATGAAAGTCTGCGCTTCATGATTTGCAAATCAATTCCACCATCTCATCACAGGGATATCGGTGCCTGTCTTTATCTGTAAAATAATGCAGAATTTTTGCAGATTTGAAACGTATAGAAGCATGTAGGAGGTTCTGGATGCGTAGACAATACACGTTTATAGCACCAAAAGGAAAGGAGTCCAAGGTCCAAATGGGCCGTCATCTGTTTAACATGCATTGTGATATTCAACGTATCCTGCATGAAGCAGGGGAAATCATTCTGTAGCATTAGAAAGCTGCGCAGATAGACAGTAAGAACAGGGAAAGGAGGTGAAGAAACACATCAGCCATTTTCCGGGACTGGTGCCTACTATGTAAAAAGAGTAAGTGCACGAACACCCCTGCTAGAATCAAAAGACCCGAGGCTGGTTAGCCGGATTATACCTCAGTCCATAGGGGGTTCAATAGATACCCGGCATTAGAGCATAATCATGCAGATAAGGATACAGAGTAAAAAATGTTCAACTGTTTCTAATCCACCAGATCCATACGAATATAGGTCACGTACCGAGTATGATCCTTTTGTGCGATATCGGCAATCAGATATTCCTCGTAGGCGTAGGGACCGATTATTAAATTGCATTGCTCAGCATACGCAAGCATCCGCTCGTAGGTATTCTGAATTGTATCATAGGAACCCTTATGCCATGCACACAGATAACTCCCTTCTTCACGGATATGTGTGTTTCGGCGGATATCCTTTTCAATCTTCATAAAAAGATAAGAGAAATTGAGATAATCTCTGTTACGTATATTGTCTGTCTTGATCATACAGCCCACAGATTCCTGAACCAGTACATTATGCTCCTTGCAGAAGCTGATATATTCCTCCATGAAGGAGGCAAAGCTGCGGCTGGAGGCATTTTCCAGATCATCGCTGCAAAGCAGAATCTCTCTGGGATATTGGCGTATGGTGATATCCTCATCCTCATGCGTTACCGCAAACAGCGTGCTTTCCTTCATATAGACCATCATTCGCTTCAGGGCAAGCAGCTTTTCAATCTCCCGGTCCACCTCCTCAAACTTATCCTCCAGCAGCTGCAGAAACACTGCAGGACTGCGCTGCTCCAGAAATACCTTGATATCCTTCAGCGGCATTCCCATTTTCTTCAGCTTGGTGATGACGGAAAAGGTATCGTACTGATGATAGGAATAATATCGGTAGCCATTCTCGTTGACCATGACCGGCTGAAAGAGCCCGATCTCATCGTAATGAAACAATACATGCTTTTCCACCCCGCAGATTTTCGCAAACTGTCCTGCTGTCAGATATTTCTTTTCCTTCATATATACATTCTCCTCTTGACTGTAAGGTTACCTTATAGTTTATGATAGTATAGCTCACGAACGACGTCAAGAAAGGAAGGGATATTTTGAAACTTATTTTGCATTATCTGTCACGATATAAAAAACTATTCATTATCAATGTCATCTCCGTTTTCGGATTTGCATTGGTGGAACTTGGCATCCCGACCATAATCGCGGATATGATCGATGTCGGTGTTATGAATGCCGATACGGATTATATCATCCGCATGGGATTTGTCGTACTGCTGATCTCACTGATCGGCGTCAGTATGACAATTCTTCTCGGGTATTGCTGTGCAAAGATTTCCACGGCAATTACCAGAGATATCCGAAATGATATCTTTGATCATGCACAGCGCTTTACTGCGTATGAATTTAACAGGTTCGGGATTTCTTCCATGATTACCCGTACCAACAATGATGCTTTTCAGATTCAGATGTTTGTCAATGTGCTGCTTCGTACTGCATTGATGACGCCGATCATGTTCGTTGCAAGTATTATCATGACGGCCAGAGCATCACTGCCTTTGAGCGGTATCATTGTGGCAACCATCCCGCTGATTATCATCGGAGTCTTTGTGGTTGCGAAGATCAGTAAACCGATTTCCGAAAATCAGCAGGCATCCCTGGATAGTCTGAACCGGATTTCCCGTGAGAACTTAAGTGGAATCCGTGTGATTCGTGCATTTGACAACGACGCCTATGAACAGCAGCGCTTTGATGATACCAATGAGAAATTCACAGGCTATTCCAAAAAGCTGTTTAAGCTGATGATGATGACCTCGCCGATTTTCTTCCTGCTTATGAACGTAGCAGGCCTGTGCATTTACTGGGTGGCTGCTTTACTGATTCAGGGTGGCGATTTGCCGCTTGGTCAGCTGGTGGCCTTCATGGATTATCTGTTCCACGCCATGTTCTCCATTATGCTGTTTTGCACAGTCTTTATGATGTATCCGCGTGCAGAGGTCAGTGCCAAGCGTATTGAAGCAGTATTTGATACGGTACCGCTGGTGCACAATGACGGAAAACGCATGGATGGAAATCAGCAGGGTACGATCAGCTTCGAGCATGTGACCTTCGTCTATCCGGATGGGGAAGAGCCGGTGTTGAAGGATGTCAGCTTTTCTGCGAAAAAGGGTGAAACGATTGCCTTTATCGGAAGTACAGGGTCGGGAAAAAGTACACTGGTCAATCTGATACCGCGGTTTTACGATGTCAGCGAGGGAAGCATCCGGATCGACGGTGTGGATATCCGCGACTATGATTTATTTGAGCTGCGCTCCCGCTTAGGTGTGATACCGCAGAAAGCCTTTCTGTTCAATGGAACGATTGCGGACAATATCCGCTTTGGAAAACCGGACGCAACCATGGAAGAGGTTATGCAGGCGGCAAAAACCGCACAGGCATATGACTTCATCATGGAAAAGGAGCATGGCTTTGAGGAAGAAATCACCGAGGGAGCGACCAATGTTTCCGGTGGGCAGAAGCAGCGTCTTTCCATTGCCCGGGCGCTGGTGCGCAAGCCGGATATCTATGTGTTTGATGATTCCTTCTCCGCACTGGACTTCAGAACGGATGCCACACTGCGCAAAGAGCTGAAAAAAGAAACCGGTGATGCCATCGTCATGGTTGTCGCACAGCGCATTTCCAGCATTATGGAAGCAGACCGCATTGTTGTGTTAAATGAAGGAAATGTCATCGGTACCGGAACTCACCGGGAATTGCTGAAGAACTGTGAAATCTACAAGGAAATCGCATTGTCTCAGCTCAGTGAGGAGGAACTGGCACATGAATAAGAAGCTTTCATCACTCAAACGGATCGTATTCGGACTGAAACCATTCATCTCTCCATATAAATGGGAATTTGCAGGTGCTGTCCTTATGGTCATTATCAGTGTGGTTACCATGGTCAGTGCGCCAAGTGTGGAGGGTATGATTACCACACAGCTGGCAAGCGATTTGTCACTTGCCGAAAGCATTGGAAAGCTGCAGGTGAATTTCGATGAAATAACGAAGATCATGCTGATGCTGGCATTCATTTATCTGGCGAAGACCCTGTCTCAGGTATTTGCCGTTATCTGGCTGACAAACGCGATTCAGCATGCGATGCAGGATTTAAGAAATGCGCTGCAAAGTAAGATTCGCCGCCTGCCGGTACGCTACTTTGACAGCCACCAGTTCGGTGATGTGCTGAGCAGAATCACCAACGATGTGGACGCAATCAGCAATGCCCTGCAGCAAAGCTTTGTCAATGTGGTTACCGGTGTTCTAACCATCATTCTGGCACTGATCATGATGTTTCGCATCCATGTTCTCATGGCATGCATCGCCTTTATGATCATTCCGTTATCCTTGTTGATTACCGTCTTTATCGTAAGGCATTCCCAGAAACGCTTTAAGGCGCAGCAGGATGCACTCGGCGCATTGAATGGCGCCATAACGGAGCTGTATACCGGCTACAATGAGATTCTGCTCTTCAACAAGCAGCAGCAGTCTATTGAAAAATTCCGCAATCTGAATGAAAATCTGCGGCAGAATGCATGTACCGCACAGTTTGTATCCAGTACCATCGGACCATTGAATGCGTTAGTTACCTATCTGACTATCGGCGGTGTTGCGGTTGTTGGTACGATACAAATCATACAGGGAAACCTGAGCGTTGGAAATCTGCAGGCCTTTGTCCGCTATATCTGGCAGGTCAATGATCCATTATCTCAGATATCCTCCCTTTCCTCACAGATTCAGTCGGCCTTTGCGGCGATTGCGCGTGTTCTGGAAATTCTGGAGGAGGAAGAGGAGATTGCAGAGCTGAACCCGCCGAAGCATATTGAACAGGTAAAGGGAAATGTCACCTTCTCGCATGTTCGCTTCGGATATGGTGAGGAGCCGCTGATGAAGGACCTTAACGTGGAAGTGAAAAGCGGACAGATGGTCGCAGTTGTCGGTCCTACCGGTGCCGGTAAAACGACACTGATCAACCTGCTGCTTCGTTTCTATGATGTCAACGGAGGAAGCATCTGCATTGACGGTGTGGATATCCGCGACATGAAGCGTGGGGAGCTGCGGGATATGTTCGGTATGGTATTGCAGGATACCTGGCTGTTCTCCGGAAGTATTTACGATAATATACGATACGGGCGTCTGGATGCCCGCAAGGATGAGATCATTCACGCAGCAAAGATGGCGAATGTTCATCACTTTATCCGTACCCTGCCGGACGGCTATCATTCCGTGATCAATGAAGAAGCCAACAATATTTCACAGGGAGAAAAACAGCTGCTTACGATTGCCCGTGCTATATTAAAGGACCCGCAGATTTTGATTCTGGATGAGGCGACAAGCTCTGTCGACACCCGTTTGGAAAAAATGCTGCAGGAGGCGATGCACCGTGTAATGGAGGGAAGAACAAGCTTTGTCATTGCGCACCGTTTGTCCACCATACGCAGTGCCGATCTGATTCTGGTGATCAACGATGGAGATATCGTCGAACAGGGAACGCATGAGGAGCTGATGGAAAAACAGGGCTATTATGAAAAGCTGTACAATTCACAGTTTGCGGACAAAGAATAGGTGTGCAGCCATAGCTTGCGGTAAATGAGGAAACAACAACGAATCAGCGCAGACGATAGTTACATGCTGCATTGCGTTCCTGTTCAAACTGAAAAAGGATAGGCAGGCTTTTCATAAAGTCTGCTTAAAAAGAAGCCTCCATACTATTGTAAACTGTCAATCGTATGAGAAGCTTCTTTTTCTATGCTTATATGTATGCAGTTCTTATATTCGTATATTCGCTGAAAAGCTCGATAACCGCTGTGATGTTGTATAAGCTTACGCAAGATACTGCTTCAGCTTTTTTTGAAGCCTGCGGGCATGCTCTACCATTTCGTAATAATCCAGATTTCCCCTTATGAGCACCTGTTCATTCATAAGAATGTCCTCATAGCCTCGCAACAGGTGGATGCGAACGATTATATGAACCTGTTCATTGCCGTTGGCTATACTGTTTGTCATAGAATTGGCCACCGCATTTGCTACTGTGGCACCGGCTTTTTTCAATACCGGACGAATCAGCACCTCTGTGCGTTTCATAACATTTATGGAGTAATCTCTACCGCTTTGCATGAAATAGATTCTATTGCTTTGAACTCTGAAAAAATCACTGGACTTCATAAGAAATCACCTCCCGGCATACAGCCTCTTCTATCTATAATATAACACAAAGCACAGGTAAAAGGCAGATGAGGGACAACGGATTTTTAAAATTCGTAAAAGATTGTATTGTAAAAGGGTTTTGTCTTCTTGTAAGAATGCATAAAATACGGTATAGTAATGGAAGAAAGAATTATATCGACAGAAAACACAGGAGGTAGTGTACCATCACACAAACAATTATTTTTCATGAGGAACCTTTTTTGTATTTTCAACATATAATTGCATAAGCTATTAAAAAGATAATGGAGGAATCAATGAATGAGAATCAAGAATGACGATGTTCTGGCACATTTGCGCAGTTTTGGCTTTACTATGCAGGAAAACAATGCTCAGGGATTTATCCGCTGGCAGAAACGTATCGGAGATATGCTTGTCACCATTGCGAACGGACAGTTTGAAAATAAGATCCGGGTGTCCCTTTTACAGGACAGAAACGGTAATATCCGTACATCTTATAAGGATATACTCGCGTATACGGAGCTGATCTGTTCTTTACAGGATGCAGGACTGACCGGGATGAGTCAGGATTGCACCTGTTATCAGGAGGAGGATGTCGTGGAACCGATGGATAATCCGCTCATTTCCTTTCCACGCAAACCGGAAGGCTTTATGGCACAGTAATCACGGCTGCAGGGGGAATCGGTTGCAATCACGCTTTTCTGCAAGTATAATGTAGGAAATAAAAAGGGGTGATATCGTGATTGACGGACATATGCATCTGGAGAATGGTCCGCTTACTGTGGAGTATGCGATGAAATATGTGGAAGCCGGTGTAAAGGCAGGTATGGATACCATACAGATTCTGGATCATACCCATCGGTTTCTGGAGTTTAAGCCGATGTATGACAATCTGAAGCAGGCTTCTGTTTACCAGAAGGACTGGTTTGAAAAGAAAAAGCTGGAGCCGCTGCAGAGCTATTTTAACCTGATTGAGGAAATGAAGAAAATGGAGCTTCCGATTGCGGTTCGTTTTGGTCTTGAGGTATGCTATGCACCACAGGATAAAGCATTCCTTCGTGATTTGCTGGCAGGCTATCCTTATGATTTTCTGATTGGAAGCATTCATTCCATTGACGGACTGCTGTATGATATGAATGGATTTTCCCGGGAAATATTATGGGATAAATATGATACCAATGCCATTTACAGGCGGTATTATGAAATTATGGAGGATATGATCGAGAGTGATTTGTTTACACAGATCGGGCATCCTGACCAGCTGAAGATTTTTCATTATGAACCGGATTATGATTTGAAGCCGACCTATGAAAGACTGGCAGTGCTGGCTAAGGAGCATGATGTATATATGGAAACCAATACCGGCTGTCATTACCGTTACCTGCACGAGGATGTCGGTACCAATCAGGTGTTTCTGGAAATTCTGAAGGCACACGGTGTTAAAATTATGACGGCAAGTGATGCGCATCAGCCGCAGCATGTGGGAATGCATATTGCAGAAATAAGCAGGCAGCTGGGGCTGGACTAGCGGAAAGGACAACAGGGAAATGGGTTTATATTTTGTAAGACACGGGCAGACGGACTGGAATGTAAGGGGAAAGCTGCAGGGGAAGAGTGATATTGCATTGAATGAGACCGGACGCCTGCAGGCTGTGGAAACAAGAGAAAAGCTGAAGCAGGTAGCCATGGATGCCATTTATTGTTCGCCGCTGATGCGTGCGAGAGAAACAGCTGAAATTATCAATGTGCTGTGGGAGCTCCCCATACAGTGCGATGACCGCCTGATGGAGAGAAGCTTCGGTGATATGGAAGGTGCATTGCGAAAGGATGTTCCCTTCGATGACCTGTGGGCATTTTCTTCCGCATCCATGTTTGCGGGCGGTGAGGATACCGCACATTTCTATGAACGGGTAGAGAGCTTTTTAAAGGAGATTCTCCCGTATGCGCAGGATAAGGAAATTCTGATTGTAGCACATGGCGGAGTCAGTATTCCCTATCAGTGCTTCTTCGAGGGCTATGCGTGTGTGGAAAATCTGAGTGATCTCATCATCGCAAATTGTGAAGTCAGGCACTATGCCGCAAAGCAAATACAGGAGTTGGTAAAGGGATAAGCATCCCTTTTTTTTGATCTCGATAACGAGGCAGCTGTATGCAAGCAGTTTATGCAGGGGAAATCAAGCATGCAGGTAGGAATATTATACGATACCGCAAAAGAAGTCCTCGTATTTTATATCTGCATCCTCATTTATCATGTCTGTGGACAGTCAATTTTCTTGCTTGTTTACGGGCTAAAAACGATGGTAAGCATTGACATAGTCATGGAAAAGAATTACAATAAAATGGTGGGTAACGATTTCTTGTGAAATATTGCACGAATAAGAAAACCGTACATATCCGCACTTGCAAATGTTGTTTGATAGAGGAGATGACATTGCAGAAGCAGCTACAGCTTTCCTGAAGGGGAAGGTGGCATAAAGGTAAATCTATCATGGATTATGAGAAAGGAGAAATGACATGATTTATTCAAAAGAAGTTGAAAACATGTGCACTGTAAAGTGTGGTGCGAGCCATGGATGTGCACCTATTCCTGAAGAAGGAAAATGGGTTTATTCAAGAGAAATCAAAGACATCTCTGGTTTGACACACGGTATTGGCTGGTGTGCTCCTCAGCAGGGTGCCTGCAAACTGACATTAAATGTAAAAGAAGGTATTATTGAGGAAGCACTGATTGAAACAATCGGATGCTCCGGTATGACTCACTCTGCTGCTATGGCGAGTGAAGCAATTGTTGGAAAGACACTGCTGGAAGCTGTTAATACAGACCTTGTTTGTGACGCAATCAACACTGCTATGCGTGAATTGTTCTTACAGATCGTCTATGGACGTACACAGTCTGCATTCTCTGAAAACGGACTTCCTGTAGGAGCTGGTCTGGAAGACTTAGGTAAGGGAACCCGTTCTCAGGTTGGTACTGTTTACTCTACCAAGGTTAAGGGACCTCGTTACCTGGATCTTGCAGAAGGATATATTCTGAAAATGGGTCTTGACGAAAATGGGGAAATCATCGGTTACGAATATGTAAACATGGGTGTCTTCATGGATGCTGTCAAGAAGGGTGTAAACGCTGAAGAAGCTTTAAACAACGCTAAGAAAACATACGGTCGTTACGCAGATGCTGTTAAGTACATCGACCCGCGACACGAATAGGAGGAAAAATCATGGCATTATTTGAAAGTTACGAAAGACGTATTGATACGATCAATAAAGTTTTAAACTCATATGGTATTTCTTCTATCGAAGAAGCAAAAAAACTGTGTGACGATTTAGGTGTAGATGTATACAACATCGTGAAGGAAATCCAGCCAATCTGTTTTGAGAATGCTTGCTGGGCTTACATCGCTGGTGCTGCAATCGCAATCAAAAAAGGCGACAAGAGCGCATATGAAGTAGCAAAATCACTGGGTGAAGGTCTGCAGAGCTTCTGTATTCCTGGATCCGTTGCAGATGACCGCAAGGTTGGTATCGGGCATGGTAACCTGGCTGCTATGCTGCTGAGCGATGAAACAAAATGTTTCGCATTCCTTGCAGGACACGAAAGCTTTGCTGCTGCTGAGGGTGCTATCGGTATTGCACGTAATGCAAACAAGGCTCGTAAAGAACCGCTGCGTGTTATCCTGAATGGTTTGGGAAAGGATGCTGCAAAGATCATTTCCCGTATCAACGGATTTACCTATGTAGAAACTCAGTTTGACTACTTCACAGGAGAACTGAAAGAGCTGTCCAGAACGGCTTATTCTCAGGGAGAAAGAGCTGCTGTAAACTGCTATGGTGTGGACGATGTTCGTGAAGGTGTTGCAGTTATGCATCACGAGGGTGTTGATGTTTCCATCACTGGTAACTCTACGAACCCTACACGTTTCCAGCACCCGGTTGCAGGTACATACAAGAAAGAATGTATCGAACAGGGCAAGAAATACTTCTCTGTAGCAAGCGGTGGTGGTACCGGACGTACTCTGCATCCGGATAACATGGCTGCTGGTCCTGCTTCCTATGGTATGACAGACACAATGGGACGTATGCACTCTGATGCACAGTTTGCCGGTTCCTCTTCTGTTCCTGCTCACGTAGAAATGATGGGTCTGATCGGTATGGGTAACAACCCTATGGTTGGTGCCAGTGTAGCTGTAGCTGTAGCTGTTTCTGAAGCAATGAACAAATAAATAAACAAGAAAGCCTTTGAAAAAGGGCTTTTTTTCATTTGTGGGACAATGGCAGTACCTACAGCATTCCTACATTATTCATACATCTGTATTTCTGCTTAGGCAACAGGAGCGAACGCTATTTTCAATGGTTCCTGCTTTCTAATCACCTCCTGAACACAGGACTCATAAGAGGGAAGCACAGACTTAAAATGATGAAGCTGTCTTTTTTATCTGGACTACGAAATTATCCATTTCCTTCGCCAAACTTTCCTGGCTTAAGGCTTGTCTGCGGTAACCTGCTGCATACGGATTGATACCATTTGTGAGCAGGCGGTAACCGTGGCTGACAGTTACCGTAAACTATATGCAGGATGTCCTTCAGCTGACTTCGCAATACGGTGTATTGCAGTATCCAAAAGCCGGTTTTCTGATATCTGTAATTTTATCGGTATTCTATGATGTTTCATTGGCTGCGCTGGTTTCTGCTTCCAATTTTTCTTCCTGTTCATAAGACTGTACTGGTTTGCACGAGCGGTTTTTGGGCATACTGAGACACATAGAAGGGGTTTTTATCTATGGCTAAGTTTGTAAAAGTAAAAATTTATCAAAAAGATTCTTGTTTCTTTGCTTTTACTGGTAAGAAATGGTATATTATTATTGGAAATTCGACAATGCAGGATATGAAAGAAGGTTAAACATGGCAAGAAAAATTGGAATTGACTTGGGAACAACAAATTTACTCATTTGTGTAGATAACAAAGGAATCCTGGTGGATGAACCTTCCATCATTACAGTAGATGCTACAACTAAGAAATGTATAGCGGCAGGTCTTGATGCGAGAGATATGCTGGGACGTACACCGAAAAACATGATATGTATCCGTCCGTTAAAGGACGGTGTGGTTGCTGACTTTGAGGCAACTGACATGATGCTGAACTATTTTCTAAAGAAATGCGACCTAAAGGGCATGTTTAAAAAGAACGTGATTTTAATTTGTCATCCGACAAAAATCACTTCTGTTGAAAAAAATGCAATCCGGGACTGTGCATACCGTGCCGGAGCAAAAAAGGTATATCTGGAAGAGGAACCTAAAATAGCAGCACTCGGTGCAGGACTGGATATCGGTAAGGCAAGTGGAAATATGGTGCTGGATATCGGGGGAGGTACGAGTGATATTGCGGTGCTTTCTCTTGGGGATATCGTATGTTCTACCTCAATCAAAACTGCAGGAAATAAAATTACACAGGATATTCTGGAAAATGTACGCATTCAGAAGAAAATGTATATCGGTGAACAGACGGCGGATGAAATCAAACGCCGTATTGCGAATGCGCTGGTTGTTAAAGAACCGGAAACCATTACCATTTCAGGACGTGATGTGGAAACCGGGCTGCCACATTCCATTGACATTAACAGCAATGAGGTGGAAAGCTACATAAGAAGCAGCTTACAGGAAATCGTTCATGCCACGAAGACGATTCTGGAGGTGACACCACCGGAGCTGGCAGCGGATATTGTTCAGCATGGGCTTGTCCTAACCGGAGGCGGCGCATTATTGAAAAATCTGGATCAGCTGATGCGCAATGAGCTTCAAATTCCTGTATATGTTGCTGAAAATGCATTGAAATGCGTTGTTGACGGCTGTACCATTATGCTTCAGAATTTATAATTGCATATCCTATAAGAACCGCGGGCTGCGGTTCTTTTTAGTTTTCTATTCGACTGCTGCAAAAAAAGGAAGAAAGCAGTTGTTGCGGATGCCTGTATAAAGAGGGAACTCTGGATATGCAACGGGCTTTATAAATATATAAGTGCTGTCTTTCTGATGTTCGTTATACTATGCAAATTCCCTTTCATGCCGTGATTTCAGGCTTTATTCTAAATTCACGGTGAACACTAGCCCTGCACATGGAAATGAACGCTTCTTTTGACGGCGAAGGTTTAAAAATTGAAGGAGAATGTGTATAATGGAGATAAAGGAAGTGATACAATGTTAAGTAAAGCATATATCGTTCCGCACCCTCCGATTATCCTTCCGGAAATCGGCAGGGGACAGGAGCGGGTTATTCAGAATACAGTGAATGCCTATCGCATGATTGCCCATGATATAGCGTCTGCAAAGCCGCAGACAATCGTTGTGTTTTCTCCGCATGCCCCAAGCTATCGGGACTATATTCAGATATCCGATGGCGCACAGGCGTTTGGCAGCTTTGAGGCCTTCGGTGTGAAGGATGTGGATATGAAGGTGTTGTACGATGAAGATTTTGTCGATATGCTCTGTCATGCGGCAGCTTCCCAGGGACTGCCGGCCGGTACGCTGGGAGAGCAGAGTCAGACACTGGATCATGGGACCATGGTGCCGCTGCATTTTATTTTACAGGAATACACCGATTTTCGGCTTGTGCGTATTTCAGTCAGCGGACTGGATCGTGATACACAGGTGGCCTTTGGAAACTGTCTGCGCAGAGTTATTGATGAATCACAGCGCAATGTTGCAGTAATTGCCAGCGGAGATCTATCTCATAAGCTGAAGGAGGACGGACCGTATGGATTTCATCCGATGGGGCCTGTATTTGATGAACAGATCGTAGATATTATTAAAAGCAATGACTATGCACGCTTGCTGACTATGGATGAGCAAATCATCGAAGAGAGTGCAAACTGCGGCTATCCTGCATTTGTGATGCTGCATGGTGTGCTGCAGGCATATCCCATTGATTCTCAATTTTTATCCTATGAGGGACCGTTCGGTGTCGGTTACGCAACGGCAATCATCAGTGTATTGAAAAAGGATCCGTATGTCGCACTTGCCCGGGAATCACTGGAGGTATACATTCGTTCACATACAGTGCTGCCGTTACGGAAATCTCTGCCCAAAGACCTGCTTACCTGCCGGGGCGGCGTCTTTGTCTCTCTGAAAAAATTCGGTGAGCTGCGCGGATGCATCGGTACAATTGCACCGGTACAGGAAAATCTGGCACAGGAGATCATTTCCAATGCAATATCCGCAGGTACCAGAGATCCTAGGTTTCTTCCGGTTGAGGAAAAGGAGCTGCCCTATCTGGAATACAGTGTGGATGTATTGAAGGAGGCTGAGCAGATTGACAGTCTGGAGCAGCTGGATGTCAGGCGATATGGAGTAATTGTCAGTGACGAGCATCGCCGGGGCTTACTGCTTCCTGATCTGGAGGGGGTGGATACACCGCTTCAGCAAATCAGTATTGCATTAAACAAGGCCGGTATGGATCCGGATGAGCCGTTTTTGCTGGAACGCTTTGAGGTTGTCCATCACCATGAGTGCCGTATGTGAGCTTTGTCCGCATAACTGCCGTATACCGGAGGGAAAATGTGGATTCTGCGGTGTAAGAACATGCAGAAACGGCCGTATTGTTTCCACTGCCTACGGGAAGATATCATCCATGGCTCTTGACCCGATTGAGAAGAAACCGCTTCGCCGTTTCCATCCGGGCTCACAGATTATGTCAATTGGCAGCATGGGCTGTAATATGCGTTGTCCGTTCTGTCAGAATTATGAGATTTCAATGCAGGAGGACGCTGCATTTTGTGTTCGGCTACAGCCGCAAAAGCTTGTGGACATCGCCCTGCAGCAGAAGCAGAGGGGCAATATCGGTATCGCTTATACGTATAATGAGCCTTTGATCAACTTTGAATTTGTTCTTGCCTGCTGCAAGCTGGCACGGCAGCACGGGCTGAAAAACGTCATTGTTACAAATGGCTGTATACAGGAGAAGCTGCTTGAGCTGCTCCCCTATGTCGATGCAATGAATATCGATGTGAAGGCCTTCGATGAGGAGGGCTATCGCAGACTGCAGGGAGATTTTACAGCCGTACGCCGCAGTGTGGAGCTGGCTGTACAGCATACACATGTTGAAATCACCTCCCTTATGGTGCCGGGACTGCATGATGATGTAGATCGAATCGAGGAGGAAGCGGCATGGCTTGCTTCTTTGCATCCGGATATACCGCTCCATTTAACAAGGTTTTTTCCCATGTATCACATGTACGGGGAGCAGCCTACAGCAAAGCAGCTGATCCTGAAGGCGGTGAAAGCGGCATCCGGATGGCTGCGATATGTCTATGCTGGAAATATGTGACAGGAAACAAACATGAAAACATGCATATACTACTATGGAACAAGGGTGTTCTTCTGTAACGGGGAGGAACCCTTTTTTAAGGAGGACGGCTTATGTGTGGTATTGCAGGAATCGTAGACGGGGAACACCGGATGAAGTATCGAAATCAGCAGGCGGTGGAAGAAATGCTGGATACGATGAAACGACGAGGACCTGATCAGCAGAATATATATACGGATGAGGCGGTTACTCTGCTGCATGCACGACTGAGTGTTATGGACTTGCAGCATGGAAAACAGCCTATGCAGCTGAAAAGCGACCCCCGCTACGTAATGGTTTATAACGGGGAGCTGTATAATACGGAGGAGCTGCGCAGAGAATTGCAGAAAAAAGGATATGCATTTCAGGAAACCAGCGATACGGAGGTGCTGTTACAGGCCTTTATAGAGTGGAAGGAAACCGTGGTGGAAAGGCTGAACGGCATCTTCGCCTTTGCCGTATGGGATAAAAAAGCACACAGATTGTTTATGGCAAGAGATCGTATGGGAGTAAAGCCGCTGTTTTATACACTGCAGGAAGGGGCGATGCTGTTTGCTTCGGAAATGAAGGCACTGCTGGCGCATCCGCAAATCCCTGCGATTCTGCATGCGGACGGCATTGCGGAAATCATGCTGCTGGGTCCGGGCAGAACACCGGGCTATGGTGTATTTCATAATATACGGGAGCTTAAGCCGGGACAGTATGCATGGTATGACCACAAGGGGATGCGGCTGACAACCTATTTCCACTTACAGGATAGAGAGCATCCGGATGATTTTGCGACTACGGTACAGACGGTGCATGATCTTGTGACAGATTCCATACGGCGGCAGCTGATCGCCGATGTGGATGTCGCAACGTTTCTCTCAGGGGGGCTGGATTCCAGTATCATATCTGCAGTGGCAGCTAGGGAATTCAAAAAGCAGGGAAAAACACTGCACACCTTTTCGGTAAACTATGAGGATAATGAGAAATACTTCCACTCAACAAAATTTCAGCCTAATTCCGATCAGCATTATATTGAGGTTATGCAGAGCTTTCTGCAAAGTGATCACCACAATATTGTTCTGAAAACAGAGGATTTGGTTGACGCATTGTATACGGCAGTGGATGCCAGAGATTTACCCGGTATGGCAGATGTGGACAGCTCCTTACTGCTGTTCTGTAAGGAAATACGCAAATACTGTACGGTTGCCTTGTCCGGAGAGTGTGCGGATGAGATATTCGGCGGTTATCCGTGGTACCGCGATCCGAAGATTCGCGCCACCTATGGCTTTCCATGGGCACAATCCACAAAATACCGCATGGGCTTTCTGAACGAGGAGCTTGCGGAGCAAATCAACGCAGTCACCTATGTCGATCAGCGCTATCAGGAGACACTGAAGCAAAGTGATATCCTGTGCAATCGCACAAAGGAAGAAAGGCGCCTTCGTGAAATGGTGAATCTGAATATGAAATGGTTCATGCAGACGCTGCTGGATCGCAAAGACCGTATGTCCATGTACAATTCCCTGGAGGTACGGGTACCCTTCTGTGACATGCGTATTGCGGAATATCTGTATAGCGTTCCATGGGAATTCAAGGATTATCAGGGCTATGAAAAGGGATTGCTGCGGGAAGCAGTCAAGGGTCTGCTTCCGGATGAGGTGCTCTGGCGGAAAAAAAGCCCGTATCCGAAGACCTGGCATCCGAAATACCGTGAGCTTGTCAGCAGACAGATGCAGGAGCTTCTTGCACAGGGAAATGAGCCTCTGCTGCAACTCGTAAAAAGAGAAAAGCTGCAGGAGCTGCTGCGTGAGGATCGCTCGATTCCATGGTATGGACAGCTTATGAATACACCGCAGACCATTGCATATCTGCTGCAGGTGAATTACTGGCTGAAAAAGTATCACGTTCAGATTCAGGTTTAGAAGCTGTAAACGCATAATGGATGAAAAAGCAGTGAGGAAGGAAATATGGTTCTTTCTCGATTGTGGGTAAACTTAACATAGGGAGACTTCAGTACTATTGTAGTTACAATAGAAGTTGAAGTCTTCCTTTTGCAAACACCCTAAAGTAAGAAAGAACCGGAAATATCCAATCACTGCTTTTTTTGCAGGCATGTACGTAGCCGGAAGTGCAGTGTACTGTTTCCAAACAATATAAAAAGCGCATTCACATATGGAGAATGCGCTGTGAGTATCAAAGTGATTTATTTGTGTGAGCGTATCTGATGTATGATCAGATATACAAAAGCAACTGCACACAGGGCGATAAGTATATAGGAAATGATTTCACTTCGCTGCGACGTGTATTTACCGCCGATTTCTGCTATACTGGCAAGGTTCAATGGTTCCATGGGACTCCTTCATAAATAAGCTGTTTTCTGTTTTCATTATATCATAGTTTTTACCGATTCCCATATCATCATGCAAAATTGGGTGAATTTTAAGAAAACTTAAGAAGAAGCCGCTGTATGCTGTTCCCTGCTCATGATGATCAGTGCTGTAAAGATAATGCAGCATCCTATGATCTTTGCCGGTGTCAGGGCTTCCTTTAGAAACAGGGCGCCGCAGACAACTGAGGTAACCGGTTCAAACAGACAAAACAGTGACGCTGTACTGGAGCCAAGGTATTGAATCCCCTTCTGCAGCAAAACCACAGCAAGAAAGCTGGACACCAGCGATAGCAGAAGAATCAGCCCGTATGCATTCCATGGCAGAATAAATTGTATGGAGGAAAACAGCAAATGATACACAAGTGTTTCAAGCAAGATAAAGATGGCAAGATAAAAGGATATTTTATAGGCATTCTGATGAGAAAGCCGTGTTTTCTCCAGCTGAACCATGTAAAAGGCGTAGGTAAGTCCTGAGCCTGCTGCCAATAACAGACCCAGCATGCTGCCGGAATTGCTCAGATCGAAAAAGCAAAGTGCTCCCAGCAGTGCAAGAGAGAGTGCCGTAAGCTTACGCCTGCTGAGTATTTCGTGATATACAGCAAAGCAGAGCAGCGAAACAAATACCGGATATAGAAAATGCAGTGTCGTCGCACAGCCGACATCAATATAGGAATAGGAGGTAAACAGCAAAATGGTTGTCAGTCCGCTTCCGAAGATGGCAATGATACCGGTATTGCGCAGATCGTGTGCAGAAATGGAAAAGGAGATGTGTCTGCCCTTCATGATTGCCGCAAGCATGGGAATAACAAATAGAGACCGGTAAAATACCACGGTCATGGAGTTGGCACCGTATCCGTAAACCGCTCTTGTGATCAGCGGTGTGATGCCGAATAAAACAGCAGATAAGACTGTATATAGAATACCTTTTGTATGCATTGTATCACCCTCACGTCATCCTATTATATATCATATGGTATATGTGTGGAAGTATTTTTCAACTTATGGTATTCTAAAAATGTAAAGAAAGGATACGGGAAATTATGTTTGAACTGAATAATGTTACATTTAAGCATATTCTTCATATACAGCATGTATGTCTGGACCGCTGTGTTACCTGCATCATTGGCCCCAGTGGCAGTGGAAAAACAACGATGCTGCGTCTGTTGAATCGTTTGAATGAGGCTGAACAGGGAACGATTTTGTACAATGGGGAGGATATTCAGAAACTGAATCCGATGGAGCTGCGAAGAAGGGTCGTCATGCTGGGGCAGACACCGGTGATCTATCCGGGAGATATCGAGGAAAATCTTCAAATCGGATTACGACTGAGCGGCCGGCTTCCTGCCACGAAGCAAAAGCTGAAGGAATACCTGGAAAAAGTGGATTTGCATAAGGAGCTGCAGGAGAGCTGTGAACGTCTGTCAGGGGGAGAAAAACAGCGGCTCTGCCTGGCGCGGGTGATGCTGATGGATGCAGAGGTCTATCTGGTGGATGAGCCAAGCTCGGCTCTGGATAAGGAAACGGAGAGCTTTGTCATTGAGAATCTTGTACACTTTGTGACAGAACGAAAGCGGCAGCTGATCATGGTTACGCATTCCGCAGAGGTATCGGCAAAGTATCCGAAGAGTCTTTTGCGTATTGAAAACGGTGATACGAGGGGGTATGTGTATGAATGATTCCGTTATGGATCTTTCCATTGTTAATCTGGCCATTGCCTATATCTTTGTATTGCTTTTGCTTATCATCTTTCGTGCAAGAGGTATTCGCAGGGAGAATATGATTCTGATTGCTACTACGCGAATGACGGTACAGCTGACGATTATGGGGTATATACTGCTCTATGTATTTAAAAATCCAAGCTGGTGGCTTACACTTCTCATGCTGCTGATCATGCTTGGCTTTGCCATCTACAATGCCGCAAAAAGAGTCCGCTATGATATGAGCGATGATGTAAAGCGGCTGATGGGTGTTTCTATGACGATCGGCTATCTCTGTACGGCAGTTGTCTTTATGCTGCTGGTACTGCAGGTTCGCCCCTGGTTCAATCCGCAGTATTTTATACCGATTTCCGGTATGATTATCGGCAATTCCATGACCGGTATCGCGCTGGGTGCAAACCGTCTTTGTGCAAATATGCAGGATCACCGGGAGAAGATTGAAAATTCACTGATGCTGGGAGCATCTCCAAAGCTTGCTGCTCATGAGGAAGTAAATGATGCCTTTGACAGCGCCATTCTGCCAACCATGAACAATATGATGACAATGGGGATCGTATCACTTCCCGGTATGATGACGGGTCAGATGCTGTCCGGAACCTTCCCCTTGACGGCGATCAAGTATCAGATTGGTATCATGCTTGCAATCCTGGGATGTACGGCTGTTACTGTTGTTGTCTTTGTGACTCTGGGATATAAGACGTTTTTTACTCGTCATGCTTCTTTAAAATAATATTCATTCCCTGCAGTATCCTTATACAGGGCATTCCGTGGAAAGCGAAAGACGATGTGTTTGCCGTATACTCTAGGTGGAGGTGATGCTTATGCAGGCATGGGAAGCAATACAGAAGACCCTGGATTATATGGAGGAGCATTATGAGGAGGAGCTGACAATCGAACAGCTTTCGACAATTGCGCATCTGTCGAGGTTTTACTATCAGCGGCTGTTTTACCGACTGACAGGATATACGGTCAGTGAGTATCTGCGCAGTGTACGGCTGAAAATGGCGGCAGGACTGTTGAAGGCGGATAGCGGAAAAATCATGGACATTGCAATGCAATGCGGATTTTCCAGTCACAGTACCTTAACCAGAGCATTTCGGCAGTGCTATGGAATGTCTCCGGCGGAGTATCGTGCATCATCGGATATCCATCTGGATCATGTGATAAAGCCGGAGCTGCGCATGCAATATACCCTGGTGGATGAAGGTGTGCCTTTGATCTGTGACGATATGGTTTTGGAAATTCAACGCAGAGTACAAAAGGAACCACTGTGGTTCAGCGGCTACACAAAAGAGGATGAAAGTGCTAAAATTGCACAGCCGAAGGAGAATACGCTGGTGGCACTCTGGGATCGCTTGGAACAGGATGATGTACTGCAGCATGCTGCTCTTGATGAAGGAAATGATATTCTGATGCCTTCACAAACACCGGGAGCTTTCACATATATGGCCGCTGTTCATACGGCAGAGCCGGTAAAGGGATATACCGCCTTTGAAATGCCTGTGGGCACCTATGCTGTCTGTGAATATGAGGCGGAAAGCTTTGAAGACCTCGTACAGAAGGCATTGTATAAGGCAAGCGCCTATCTGTTTGAGGTATGGCTGCCAAGACATGGCTATGCATGTGATGCATTTCTCATACAGCGCTATATCCGTCCGAAGCAGGAGGATTGCAGGCTGCAGCTGTGGGTGAAAATATCAGATTCCTTAACCCTGTAAAGAAGCTGTGCAGCAATACCTTTTCAACACTGTTTTTTTCAGTCTGATACAGGCGGGAATCAGCAGTGTTTTTTCTTTACTTTTTAAAGTGCTTACGTTATCATATACATACAGGCAGTATCATATTACATATCTGTAATTCAGGTAGGGAGGTATGCGCAAATGAAAAAGAAATATGCAGCTCTGTTTGTCAGCGGTGCATTGCTGATTAGTAATGCAGGCCTTCTGAAAGCAGAGAGTTTCGAAGGAAGAGAAAGTGAGATGAATGCCAAATGTGCAGTCATCAAGGATACGAAAACACAGGAGGAGTGCAGCAGATACAAGGATTATCTGCAAAGCAAATCCGATAATCTTGATAAGGAAATCAGTGATATCAAGAGTCAGATTGCCAGTGTTAAGGGCGATGTGGAAAAGGTCAGCAAGCTGATTGCGGATAACAATAAGAAAATCGCGAGCTATGAAAAAGAAATCAGCAGTATACAGGCTAGTATCGACCAGACACAGAGCTCGATCAGTGACCTGAAGAAACAGATTAAGGAAAAAGAGGATAGCATCAAGGAACGCGACAAGCAGATGCGTGCGCGTCTTTTGGAAATGCAGGCCTATACCGGCAGTAATTATTATATTGATTTTTTGATGGGCTCCACCAGCTTTACGGATCTGCTGAGAAGAACGGAAATCGTAGGAGAGCTGAACAGATATGAAAACGAGCAGATCAAAACATTGAATAAGGAAAAGAAAAAGCTGGATCAGGATCGTAAGATTGTGGAAGAACAGAAGGAGCTTCTTGTTGTTCAGCAGAAGGATGTAAAATCCAGCAAGGCCAAGGTGGAAGCGCTGAATGAGGTGAAAAAGGATCTGCTGAGCGATTATCACGCAAAGGAAGCAAATCTTGCTACACAGAAGCGTGAGGCACAGATGGCACAGGCAAATCTGCCGAAGGTGGATCTGTCGCTGGCCGCTGATTTTGATGAGCCTGAGCAGCAGCCGGAAAAACCGGATACTCCACAGAACGGTGGGAATGAAACAGGTAACAGCGGGAATACAGATAACGGTAATTCCAGTGACGGGAATCCGGATAATGGAAATGCCGATCCGGATAAGGGCAACAGTGGAAATTCCGGCGGGAACAGCGGAAATAACTCAAATAACGGTTCTTCCGGCGGTACGGCACAAAGCTCCAGCTTTATCGCCCCGCTGCAAAGCGGCTGGCATTATGAAGCAGGAACCTGGGAATACCCGGGCGGCGGCGGACATATGGGAATGGATTTCTCTACCGGCTCAACGACAGGGATTCCGGTTGTAGCACCGGCAAACGGTATCATCATTCATACATATCAGGGCTGCGGCTATGGCGCCTTGAATAACTGGTGTGGTATTCCGGCAGGCGGCGGAAACAACGTTGCGCTTCTTACAAGGGTAAACGGTGTCGTATATGCTATGCCGTTCTATCACTTAAGCTCAGTTGCGGTAAGTGTGGGGCAGCGTGTGAACCAGGGACAGGTTATGGGATATTCCGGAAGCTCCGGTAACAGCTCCGGTCCGCATTGCCATGTTGAAATCATACGCGTTGGTTCCATGACGATGACGGCTGCATTAAATCAGTTTAACCGTACAGGAGATTTGACATTTGGTACCGGCTGGAATGCGGATGCACCGAATGCGTGCGGCTCAGCACCATGCCGGGAGAGACCGGAATATTACTGGCGTTAAATATGTTAGAGAGGACAGCTTATCTAGGCTGTCCTTTTTTTGTTTCGGCGTGCTGCGTATCCTTTCTTAATCTGTATCCCGCTGAATGCAATGGCTTTTTCACATACTTTATCGAAGGATATCTATATGGCTTAATACATATAGCGACGAAAAGCCGTTTTTGCATCATCAAGGAAATCGTAATGACCAGTACGAGGACGCTTTGTTTTCATTATGATGATAAGCCCTTTTAGAAAACTCATGTACACCATTATAAGAACAAATTTCTTTTTGTGAGGTACTAGTAACAAGCTGATATCGGAAAAAAGTCATCTTTCAAGTAAACCTTTTTTTAAATATGGGTTTACAAATATGGGAAAGTTTGATATTCTAAGCATCGAGAAAAGGAGCTGTTACGATGTCAATACGAAGTGAATTGATACGGGAACTTGAGCAAAACAGAACAAAGCCGGTTTCCGGACAAAAGCTGGCACAGCGATTGCATGTCAGCCGTAATGCCGTATGTAAAATGATTCATACCCTGAACGAGGAGGGCTTTGAAATAGCATCCTTTCCCCGCAAGGGCTATCAGCTGGCAGAGACCTCAAACAAGCTGTCTGCTGAGGCAATCTCGGTTTACCTGAAAAAAAAGCTGCCGGTATATACCTTTGAACAGGTAGATTCCACCAATCAGCTGCTGAAAAAAATGGCAATCGACGGCAGTGAGCATCTGACTCTGATTGCCGCGGAAGAACAACGTGCAGGCAGAGGCAGATTTGGAAGACCGTTTTATTCTCCATCGCGCACCGGAATTTATATGAGTCTGCTGCTGCGGATGCCACAGCAGCTGTCTGATGCCTCTATGATTACCATCTATGCTGCGGTTGCTGTGCAGCGTGCATTGAAGCAACTGTATCAGACTGATACACAGATAAAATGGGTGAATGATATTTTCTATCAGGGAAAAAAGCTGTGCGGTATTCTTTGCGAGGCCATCAGTGATTTTGAAAGCGGCAGACTGGAGGCCATCATTGTCGGAATCGGTCTTAATACCTCTACTATGACATTTCCCGAGGAATTGAAGGATATTGCGGTATCTCTGAGCACGCATCCGGTGAATCGAAATAAGCTGATTGCCTGTATCGTGAATGAGCTTTTAGCCCTGCAGAAGGAAGAGCACAGCAGTGTGCTTGCGCAGTATCGCGATGCCTCCATGGTTTTACATCAACAGATTACCTGGATGCAGAACGGGAAGCAGCTCAGTGGTTATGTAAAGGATATCAACAATGCCGGAAATCTGATAGTAGAAAGTGAAGATACAACCCATATCCTCAGCTCAGGTGAGGTTTCCATAAAGGCGGTGGCAGCATGAAGCAAATGACAGCTGTCAGGATGGCGCTGTGTTCTCTGTTTACGGCATTGATCGCCATAGGTGCCTTTCTGCAAATTCCCCTGCCTAATTTTGATTATTTTACGCTCCAGTTTTTCTTTGTCCTGATGGCTGGTATGCTTCTGGGAGCGCGCCTGGGGGCTCTTTCCGCTGCCTTGTATGTGCTGATCGGTTTGCTTGGTATACCGGTATTTGCGGCAGGGGGAGGAATTTCCTACGTTCTGCGCCCAAGCTTTGGGTTTTTGCTTGGCTTTATCGTCACAGCATTTTGCAGCGGCTGGATTATGCAGCATGGGCAAAGAAAATGGAAGACATGCTTTCTGGCTGTACTGGCAGGATTGCTGGCAACCTATGGAATCGGACTTGCTTATAAATATGTGATTTTAAATTACTACACGGGAACGGAGATTTCATTTTCTCTTCTGCTGTTATCCTGCTTTCCTCTGGATTTGCCGAAAGATATCCTGTGCAGTATCCTTGCGGCATATGTAGCTTTGCGTTTCCCTGTGGCCGTATGCCGTGGTATAAAACAGGAGAGGGTCTATGCCAGGCAGATACAGAAATAAGGTGCTGTAGTAGAAATGCTTACCAACAGCTCTTTGCATCTGAAAAATAAATGTACAATCGAGCGGCTGAGATGCTTTCCTGCCGTACACTGAATCGGAAATCAACAGACTGTCTGTCTGGCTGTAACATGCTTTTTTCAGCGTCTGGATGCGTGTGACAGGAATCCATCCTCTCCATATGAAGAAATTTCAAATCTTACAAATTCTTAAACTGCTTTACATTCCACTTTTGCTAGGGTATCATTATTAGGTAAGAGAAATATGAGTGATAAGCCTATGAAAAAACTTTACAGATATATTAAATTCCATTTAAAAATGACATATAAAAATATCGTCCGGCATTTCGGACTGACATTTTCCGCATCCGTTGCGGTATCCATAACACTGATTCTGATATCGGTATTCATGCTGCTGACCAACAATCTCAACAGCTTTACGAAGCATATCGAGCAGCAGGTAACCATACGTGCGAGTATAGATACCATTGTAAAGGATAAGCAAAAGCAGCAGCTGCTTCATGCAATCGAACAGCTGAATACTGTAAAGCATGTAACGCTTTCCACCGGAAAAGAAGAACTGGAAAATTATAAAGCGGAATTTCAGGATGATTCCACTATGTTCGATATGTATGAGGGAAAAGCCAATCCGATTCGCGATACGTTTCTGATTGAGGTGAAAAACGGAAAGGATATTCAAAAAACTGCGGATAAGATTGAAAATATGAAAGGGATCGTATCTGCGGAATATGGCGGAGATTCCACAAGTGGAATGATTTCCACATTTGAGAAAATCCGGGAAGGCGGTATGATTTTCATTATCTTCCTGATTGTGATTGCAGTATTTTTAATTTCCAATAAAATCAAAATGTCTATTTATACACGAAAACAGGAAATTGCCATTATGCGTTTTGTCGGGGCCAGCAACTGGGCAATCAAATTTCCAATGATGCTGGAGGGTGTTTTCATCGGGATACTGGGAAGTCTGGTTCCTGTCCTGCTGACAATTTTCGGCTATCAGTATGTATATACCATCCTGGGCGGTACCTTCATGAGCAACATGTTCGTACTGCAAACGGTATTTCCTATGACACTTGAGATATCAGGAATTTTAATCCTGATCGGCGTTCTTGTCGGCCTGGTGGGAAGCTTTTTCTCCACCACCAGATACCTGCATTGGAAACGCTGATGTATTCGTTGTGAACCCGTATGTCATAACACAAGCAATTATCATAAACAGAATGTACACGCAGATTTGATCCAGTAGCGAGTTACTTATGAAAAAGGGAATTCGGATTTCTATGAAATCGTATGAAATTCCCTCTTTTTTATATGTGCAAGGGAATGTGCAAGGGAGGTGTCTGCGATATTATTCATTTTATGACTAGGACCTGCAATCAGGCATACCAATACAATAGCCACCTGTCCAGGCACTTTGTAAACAGCACAGGGCAACGTACACTGCTTTTTTTGAATACTTCTTCCTGCATTTATCCTACCTTTGCGCAGATACCGTTTGATTTCTATAGTGCTTTCTCTGCCCCTTTGATCGTATGTGGTGTCTGTCCTGTTTCAACAGGAATCTTGTTGGCTTTTTCTTTGCCTGCCGTCTTTACCCTGTGGTATAATAAACGCATGAAACTACAACATGATAAAAAGAAATTTACAGAGCAGCTGCTGGACTGGTACGACCAGAATGCCCGTGTCCTGCCATGGAGAGAGGACGCTTCCCCCTACCGCGTCTGGGTAAGCGAGATTATGCTGCAGCAGACACGTGTGGAAGCAGTGAAGCCTTATTTTGAACGGTTTATACAGGCACTGCCTTCACTGAAGGCTTTAGCCGAGGCGGATGAGGATACGCTGCGTAAGCTGTGGGAGGGACTTGGCTATTATAACCGTGTCCGCAACATGAAAAAATGTGCAATGGAATGCATGGAGCGCCATAACGGTGTACTTCCGGATACATATGAGGAGCTGTTGAAGCTTCCGGGCATCGGTGCCTATACAGCGGGAGCTATTGCCTCTATCGCCTATAAGCGCTGTGTTCCGGCAGTGGATGGCAATGTTTTGCGTGTGTTCAGCCGGGTGCTCGTCAGCGAGGATGACATTTTGAAGGAACGCACAAAGAAGAAATTTCAGGACATTATACAGGAATATATACCGGAGCACAGAAGTGATGCCTTTAATCAGGCACTGATGGAAATCGGTGCGCTCGTATGCGTGCCGAATGCGGCACCCCGCTGTAATATTTGTCCGCTGGCAAGTGAATGCATGGGCTATCAGAGCGGAGCGGCACACCGGCTACCCAATAAAACAGCTAAAAAGGACAGAAGAATTGAAAAAAAGACAGTGCTTGTCCTTTTGTGTAAAGACAGGGTTTATCTGCATAAACGAGATGAGCAGGGACTGCTTGCAGGCCTGTATGAATTTATGATGCTGGACGAACAGAAAAGCAGAAAGGAGATCACACAGGAATTTCAGGATCAGCTTCTGAGGCTGGTTCCTCTGCGGAAAGCAAAACATATCTTTTCCCATGTTGAGTGGCATATGAACGGATATCTGCTGGAGCTGAAACAGGAGGCAGTGGAAGGGGTATGGTGCACGAAGGATGAACTGCAAAAGACCTATGCAATCCCTACAGCGCTCAAGGTGTACAGAGAAGCCCTGCTGACATGGATAGGAGGTGATTCATAATGAAGCTGTATGAAGAGCTTTGCGCATATACACCCTGCAATCTACAGGAGGAAGCAGACCGTAAGGTCATGATGCGCTATATAAAGGAATTTCCCAATGTCTATACAAGAGATAATGTATATGGACATATCACCAGCAGTCCGTGGATCATCAATGCGGATGCATCTAAGGTACTCATGATTTATCATAATATTTATAACTCCTGGGGCTGGTGCGGCGGTCATGCGGACGGGGATCGGGATTTGATCCATGTCGCATTAAAGGAGGGAAGGGAAGAAACCGGACTGAAAAAGCTTGAGCTGCTAAGTGAATCCATTCTGGCCATCGATATACTGCCGGTACCACCGCATGTGAAAAGAGGTGCATTTGTATCTTCTCATGTTCATTTGAATGTTACCTATCTGTGTCAGGCGGATGAGCGGGATACGCTGTGCAGCAAGCCGGATGAAAACAGCGGTGTTAGGTGGATTGCAGTGGAGGAAATCGATCACTATGTAACAGAGGAGGATATGAAGCTGGTATATCGAAAGCTTGTGGAAAAAAGCCGCAGCCTCCTGCTTGCAGGCTAAGAGCAGGGGGAGTGAAACGCTAACGGAAGCAAGCGCATGGATATTCTAAAAGTCCCGTCAGGGATGATTGCGGCAGGCTGTTTTTCCATTGCTGTTTGATACATACTGAAAGGCGTCGGGGAATTGAATTCCATAAAAATCATCTAGGAAAGGGAAGACAAAAAAAAGGAAAAGGATTATACTGTATATGTATATCAGGAAAGGTTGGTCTTAATTATGAACATGCTGGAACAAATTAAAGGTGGACTTGTTGTGTCCTGTCAGGCGCTGCCTGATGAACCACTGCATTCATCCTTCATTATGGGAAGAATGGCGCTTGCGGCAAAACAGGGAGGTGCCGTAGGAATCCGTGCACAGAGCAAGGAGGATATCATCGAAATTAAAAAAGTCGTTGATCTGCCTGTTATCGGAATTGTGAAACGCAGCTATCCGGATAGTGATATTTATATCACCGCAACGAAAAAGGAGCTGGATGAGCTATTTGAAACAGGGTGTGAAATGATCGCTATGGATGCGACGCTTCGTGATCGTCCGAATGGGGAAAAGCTGGAGGATCTCGTCAACTATGTGCATGAACACGGTGTTCTTGCCATGGCGGACTGCTCGACATATGAAGAATGCGTGAATGCGGAAAACATCGGCTTTGACTGTGTATCTACCACCTTATGCGGATACACGCCGTATTCCAAAAATGTGGATGGTCCAAATCTTGAGCTATTCAAAAAGCTGGCGGAAACAATCAAGGCTCCAATTCTTGCGGAGGGCAAAATCAATACGCCGGAGGATCTGGCTGCAGTATATGAGGCTGGTGCTTACAGTGCAGTTGTCGGTGGTGCTATCACACGTCCGAAGCAGATTACTGAGCGTTTTGTGAAGGCTTTGAAAAAATAAGATAAACGACATAATTTTGATAAGATACCTGAGCGTATGTGCAATTGCATGCACATGACGGCTTTTGGGTATCTTTTTCTTTTACCAGCAGGAACGGATTCCAATTTCCTGAAAGTACTATGAAATCAAGCGAACTGGGCGAAAAAACCGCACATTCCGACATCTTTTGACATATGGTATAAGGAATGTGGGGTTATGCATATGAACATGAAAGTAATGAAGTTTGGCGGTACCTCCCTGCGCAGTGAAGCGACCAGGAAATATGTGTACCGTCATGTGCTGGAAAGCAGCAAGACAAATAAAGTGATTGTTGTGGTATCGGCCATGGGCCGCTATCCGGATGCGTATGCTACGGATACCCTGCTGTCCATGGGCAGTGAATTTCTCACCAGGCAGGAAAAAGCCAGACTGGTTTCTATGGGAGAGCAGCTATCTGCACTGAAGATATGCAGTGAACTTCTGGATATGGGAATACGGGCGTATGCGCTCCCTTTTTTCGATTGCGGAATACTACCGATGAGAACTATGACTATGCAAAGGTACTGAAGCTGGATCATACCGGAATACGCAAGAAGCTGAACAGCTATGATGTGCTGGTTGTCGGCGGTTTTATCGGTATCTCCCCCAGTGGTCATGTGACGACCCTCGGCAGAGGAGGCAGTGATTACAGTGCGGTATTGTTTGCGGATATGCTGGATCTCAAGGAAGTGGATATTTATACAGATGTGGATGGTGTCTATGACAAGGATCCCAAGCTGAATGAATATGCGATTAAATACGACAAACTGACCTACGACGAAATGCTGAATATGAAATCGAGGGTTTTGCATGACCGCTGTGTCAACTATGCAAAGGACCATCATATCCGCATATATTTAAAGGGAACCTTTTCCACAAGTCTTGGAACAATCGTTGAAGATTAAATTCTCTTACAATTCACGAACAATCGTATCAACTATTGGATTGTTTACAGGGATTGTGATACAATAACAACGAGGTGATCCGCTTGAAGAACATTATTTTGGTAAAGTATCTGGATGATGATACTAAGGCGAGAAGAATAGAGACGGCACTGGCTGAAACCAGAGTGGATTTTCAGGTAAATCTGGAAAAGCAATGCGTCATTGTGGAGGGAAACTCCGATATGGTGGCCGTTGCCAGAAAGGTTATCAATGATCTCGGCTTTATGATTATATAAGAGAGGGCAGCTATGTCGAGCTTGCCTTTTTTCTTGGATGGGAGCAAATATGATAGAAATTAAAACAAAGGATAACGAGCAGGACTATAGGTATGTTCGTATTGAGGTGTTCATGAAGGAACAGGGATTTCAGAATGAATTTGACGAAATTGATGCGACTGCCGTACATATTACTGTTTATGTGGATGGCACACTTGCAGGCTGTGCACGCTGTTTTCCAAAGGAAGAGGAGGCGGCATGGGTCTTCGGACGTATTGCGGTACTTCCCCAGTTTCGCCATCAGGGACTGGGCGGTGTCCTGCTATCCGAGATGGAGAGCATCGTTCACAGCAAAAAGGGAAGGCGCTGTATTCTGGATGCACAATGCCGTGCCTGTGCGTTTTATGAAAGCTATGGCTATACCATATGCGGGGAGGAGCATATGGATGAGCATGTTCCTCATGTACAGATGGAGAAGCTGCTGTGAGTAGGAATGTGCTTTACAGGATGTGATGGAAACAACGTACTGGATTTATCGGATATAAGAGGTGAGCGTCAAGGAAAAGGTGCTTTGATAAAGGATATGCAGGAAGTCATTGATGAGCAGCCGGATGTGAAATGCACAGACCATGCATGTACCTTAAGGGGATGCTCTACAGTATCGGCGTAAGAAACGAAAACAGACCTGTACCTTTCCTGTAAAGGAAGCTGTCCGTTCCTTGCTATGCAGTCTATACTGCCGTATGCAGGAACCCATGCAGCATCACGTACAATATTGCATACGGATACAGATAAAATAACTGGTGATGGGATGGAAACGTATTGCAATCATTTCCGCATTCATTCTCCCCGTATGCTGAACATCTAAAGCACTCCGTGTTTTGCTTTCTACTTCTGTGTCCGGCAGGAAATTTCCCTTTTCAAAAAAGTTAAATATGATAGTTTATTCACAAAGTTAAAAAAGTGTGCTATACTATGCAATAGGTGATAAACATGACAGAGAAAAATGTGCCAAAGGCAACGCTGCAGCGATATCCTGTCTATCTGAAGGCATTGCGCAAGCTGAAAAGTTCAGGTGTAGAAAGAATCATGTCCAAGGAACTGGCCAGTGTCGTCAATATTGAACCGACGACGATTCGCCGTGATTTTTCTTTTCTGGGAAATCTGGGAAAGCAGGGATATGGTTATGATGTCAATCGGCTGATTGAAATTTTTAATCAGCAGCTCGGTATGGATTTTGATGAAAAAATCATTCTGGTCGGAGCCGGTAATATGGGCCGGGCACTGATGAAGTATAATAAATGGGATTATGTGGTTGGTGAGATTGCCTGTGCATTTGATGTCAATCCAGACCGTCAGGGTGTACGCTTCGGTATACCGGTATATGATATTGCGGATTTGGAGAAGAAGGTGCCGGATGGCTGCCGTATCGCAATTCTGGCGATTTCTGAAAATATCCAGCAAACGGTCGATCGCTTGATTGCCTGTGGTATCACAGGACTTGTGGATTTTACGCATGAACATATACAAATTCCAAAAGGGGTTGTATTAAAGAGCGTGGATGTGGTATCATCTATACAGGAGCTGGTCTTTGAGACCAACAATCTGAATGTAGAGCGTTGAAGCAGAACAGAATAAATTACGCGCAACTAGCGAATGCAGGAAGGTGGAAGCTGCATGCATACGGATTTATATCTGAACGGCTGTGGAGCTGAACCGGAGAACAACAGTAGACGGTTTCGTGTGGGAACGATATATCCCGAAGAAGATGCTCATGCGGCAAACGCATGGGAATCAGGATGGCACCGCGTACAATACGTTCCTGAAAGGGAACGTTTTTTTGTACCGTAAACAGGAGGAAATGAATATGTTTGAATTTATGACAATACGCGAGCTGTATGAGATCGTTATGAGTGGATCTCATGTGGAACAGGACAGCATGGAATATGTGCAGCTGCAGGGCTGGGTTCGGACAAACCGCTGCAGTGGCAAGCTTGGCTTCATCGAGCTGAATGACGGAACATATTTCCGAAATGCGCAGCTGGTGTATTTACAGGAGCTGAAAAACTTTGCGGAGGTTGAGAAATATCCGACAGGTGCGGCGATCACTGTAACCGGAAAATTCGTGCTGACACCACAGGGAAAGCAGCCGTTTGAAATTCAGGTTACCGAAGCATCGCTGGAAGGGGATTGCGACCGTGATTATCCATTGCAGAAAAAGCGTCACAGCTTTGAATATCTGCGTGAAATTGCACATCTGCGTCCGCGTGCCAACTCCTTTTATGCAATCTTCCGTCTGCGCTCGGTATTATCCATGGCGATTCATGAATTTTTCCAGGATCAGGGCTTTGTATACGTACATACACCGATCATTACGGGAAATGATGGTGAGGGTGCCGGTGAAATGTTTAAGGCGACAACCAGAGATGATGCCGATTATGAGCAGGATTTCTTTGGGAAGGAAGCATTTTTGACGGTTACCGGACAGCTGCATGTCGAAGCGTTTGCCATGGCGTTCCGTGATGTGTATACTTTTGGTCCGGCCTTCCGTGCGGAGAATTCCAACACGAGCCGTCATGCCAGTGAGTTCTGGATGATTGAGCCGGAAATTGCCTTTGCGGATCTGGAGGATGATATGAACCTGATCGAGGATATGGTGAAATACTGCATCGATTATATTCTTGAAAATGCGCCTGAGGAAATGAAATTTTTCAATACGATGATTGATAAGAGCTGTATTGAACGTATCACGAAGGTGCGCAATTCGGATTTCAAGCGGATGACATATACGGAAGCAATCGATCTGCTGTTACAGGCGGATGTGAAGTTTGATAACAAGGTGGAATGGGGTATGGATCTCAATTCCGAGCATGAGCGTTATATCTGTGAGAAAATCGTGGATGGACCGGTTTTCCTGACGGATTATCCAAAGGAAATCAAGGCTTTCTACATGCGTGTCAATGATGATGGAAAAACCGTGGCAGCCTGTGATCTGCTTGTCCCGGGAGTCGGTGAGCTGGTCGGCGGCAGTCAGCGTGAAGAACGCTATGATGTTTTGGAAGCGCGCATGAAGGATATGGGCATGACGACAGACAGTCTGCAGTGGTATATGGATTTGCGAAGATACGGAGGCTGCAAGCATGCCGGCTTCGGTCTTGGCTTTGACCGTCTGTTGATGTATCTGACAGGAATGCAGAATATCCGTGATGTGGAGCCGTTCCCGCGTACACCGAAGAATCTGTTGTTTTAAAAACCAAGCCATGGATACGTCCATGGCTTTCCTGTGAGGGGAGGATTGTGTTGGCTTCACAGTCTGTGGGGAAGGAAAGGAGCACCATGAAAAAAATACGGTTTGCGCAGCTGTCGGATGCACCGGCACTTCTTTCCATCTATGCGCATTATGTGGAAAACAGTGTTATCACCTTTGAATACGATGTTCCCTCTCTGGAGGAATTTGAAGGACGCATGATGAAGATCCAAAGGGAATATCCGTATCTGGTATGTGAGCTTGATCAGAACATCGTGGGGTATGCCTATGCCCATCGTCACATGGAGCGCGCTGCCTATCAGTGGAATGTGGAGGTATCCATTTATCTGCTGCCGCAGGTTCAGCGCCGTCAGATCGGAACGGCACTGTATACGGCACTTTTGGAGATTTTAAAGCTGCAGGGTTTGCAGACAGCGATTTCCTGTATCACACTGCCCAATGACGCAAGTCTTGCATTGCATAAAAGCTTTGGTTTTACAGAAATCGGTGTGCTGCGTAATGCAGGCTATAAATTCGATGCATGGAGAGATGTAATCTGGCTGCAGAAGGCACTGCATGAGCACCCTGTACCTGTACAGGAATGGATCAGTATCGAGCGGCTTGATTATATTCGCATCATGGAAATTTTTCACACCACATGTATGATTATCATATAGAAAAATGCCGCATCATTATGACACGGCAGTTTTTTCGTCTGCTTGTTTGTATCGTTTAATTCTTACTGCCGTTATTCAGCAGCAGATCAATCAGCTGTAAGATAGGCTTTTTCTGTTCATTTGTCAAAAGGCCCCATTTCTTCAGTAAATTCTGCTCTTCCAGTTCATGCTTCTTCATGAGGGACTCATCATAAAAAAATTCACTCAGTGTCATATCCATTGCGGTCAGCAGTGATTCCAGCGTAGATATCGTCGGAAGATTATTTTTACGAAATAAGGAATTGATGGTGCTTTGCGCTACATCGGCTTTCTGAGCCAGCTTGTATTCCGTAAGATTATGCTGCTTCATCAATACTTTTAGCTTCTCTAAATAATCCATGGCGACCTCCTGTTCTATATCTATTGTAATACGATAAAGCGTAGCAAAACTAACGCAAAGGCGTTATGTATAACGTATTGGCGTTAGTATTAACGGAAAAATGTTAAATATGTCATATTTAATGGAATAGATGATCATTTTCTGAAATAAAGAGGTTGAGGATTCTCAATATCGGGATTATTTGTATGGCATTTCCTGAATGTTTTTATATGGGAGCCTTTACGCTAAAATATACTCAAGGCTGTTGCACCCGGTATCCTGATACCTGAGATTGTTCCATAAAGCAGATTATATGTGGGATACAATTGATATTGTGAATACGTCGTTAAAGTGTCTGCCTGGTATACGTGGAGGATAAAAAAATCACTGCTGGAGTATAAGGACAGCTGTGATATTTTGTAATGCACTTTCATCCGTTTGCTCTGTTAGAGCGGGTGTTTAACAATAAATCGATGAGTATGAGTACCCCGTTTTTCTGCTCACTGGTCATGAAATTCCATTTGCTCATTAAATTTTGTTCTTCCAGCTGATGTTTCTTCATGAGCGCATCATCATAGAAAAATTCACTCAAAGTCATATCCAGGGCTTCCAATAGTGCCTCCAGTGTTGAAATTGTAGGAAGGTTATTTTTCTGGAATAAGGAATTTATGGTACTCTGCGGTACATTGGCTTTTTTTGCCAGCTGATTTTCATTGAGACCATGTTGCTTCATAAGGAGCTTTAGTTTCTCTAGATAATTCATGGGATTCTTCCTCCTCTATATGTATTGTAATACGGAAAAACGTTATGAAAATAACGAATAAACGTTAAAACTAACATATAGGCGTTTATGCTAACGAAAAACCGATATACATATGTTGAGTTATATGGAAAAGCTCTATATGGAGGAAATACATACGGGTTATCCGATTGTATGATACAAGCAGAAATGTAAAAAAAGGAGTCCTTACGGTTTCCTTACATACGTAAAAGATAAAGCCAACCATTCTAAAAGGTGGCTGGTGTTGTTTATAGGCGGTTTTATGTATTTTTTTACTCTCCACTTGACACTTTAGTTCCTGAAAAGTATCACAGGTTAAAAAGAGATTGGAGATGTTCTCGATTTGCTCTGCTGTCAAAGTACAAAGCCATGTCATATGATCCTCATGATACTTGATTTCTATGAGTTTGTGTAAGAATTGCCTCTTCTCTTCCATCTTTTCCGCTGCTATTCTCTATTCAGAGCAGTCCTCCAAGTCATAGCGGTAACGTGCCTCTTCCAATTGCATCGCCATTGCGGTTGACCAAAGCTCGTCATTCTTCTGTATTTCCTCGTACTTGCTCACGTGGAACCCTTTGGGTAAGAATACCTTCACCAGCCTTTCCTTTGACTTCAGTATATCATTTTTTTTCATTATGTTCAAACAGATACAGCAGTGTTCAAAGTCATTCAACCTTTGGATGTTCTTTCCCTTTTTTCAGTATATCAGCCTATAGAGAAAACTGACATTTGTATGAACAATATGAAAAGCCTCAGCACTTCATGTGCTGAGAGCCTTTCGTTTACGGTATAGAAAAGAAATTCACAATTATGATGTATAGAATAACTTATTTCATATCAGCATTATGTAATTGCTTTTTGAGTGATTCGAAGGTGTCACATTCCAGAAGTAACGTGGATACGATATGCATCTGCTCCTCGGTTAATGCCTGTAGCCACGTTACGCAGTCCTCATGATACTTAATTTCTATGAGTTTGTGTAAGAGCTGTCTCTCTCCTTCCAGCTTACCTTCTATCTTTCCTTCCATTTTTCCGGCAGCTTTTCCCTCTTCAAAGCTGTCACGCAAGCCGTTGCGGTAACGTGCCTCTCCCATCTGAATCGCCATTGCGGTTGACCACAGCTCATCATCCTTCTGCATTTCCTCATACTTGTTCATGAATACCCTCACCAGCCTTTCCTTTGACTTCAGTATATCATTTTTTTCATTATTTTCAAACAGATACACCAACTGTTCAAAGTCATTCAGCCTCTGCATTTCCTTCTCCTTTACGATGTCATTGATTGCCGGCATATGAACAAAGGTGCGAAGGATGAGCGGATAGCCGCTTTCATCTTCTCCCTGCTCATTGCGCATCTGATAGTGATTGATCAGATTTCTGTTGTTCCATGCATACTCATCAATGAATATGATTTGATAAACCGGCTTTAATTGATCATAAAACTCACCGCTTTTCAGCTGATTGTTCAACGCTCTGGCACCGTAAAATTCAAAGCGCATCATTTCCGCTATTCCCCTACAGGTCGTCTGCATCTCGATATTGAAATGACGGTTTTGTTCATCCTTTACATGCACATCCAGAATGATGCGCTTCTTTCCGATGATGCCCGGATCCAGGTTGGGATTGAGTACGGTGCTTTCCTTTACCCTGATTCCGGTAACACGCTCAATGATGGTGTTGCGGGCGTACACAGAGCCTTCATCCTCACGGGAAAGGGTGTACTTAAAAAATAGATCGTTACTGTAGTTGAGTTGATGCATTGTATTTGACATTTTTATGTCCTCCATTCTGTAAGGGCTCCTTACCCCCTTCTATACGTATGGAATCTGTCAAATTCCTAAAAAATCCACAAATGCTTGATTTTTTTGTTATTTTTTTATGTAAAAGGGGATTTCATAGCAGATCGATAAACAATGCGCTCCTCAGGACGGTTTAGGATAGATTTCCGTATCCGTAGTGTTTATTTTACATGCTTTGTGGTTGTCCTGCTCTCCATGACGCGGTTGGACCGCAAAAAAGCCCGGTACTTTCAAATATTACCGGTGACTCTGTTATTTTAGTGATTTCGCATTATGGTTTCTTACCTTTTTGTGATATTTTTTGAAAACCGTTGTGTTCGCTATCTTTATCTTCTATAATATAACATGGTGATTTGTGATGAAAGAGTACATATTAAAGACAAGAAAAGATGGTACCAGCATTACCGTACGGGATGTACAGCTCGTACTGCTGGAAATGCTGAAGGATATAGATGCATTGTGTAAAAAGCACAACATTCGATACTGGCTGACCGGCGGAAGTGCCCTTGGCGCTGTCCGGCACAAAGGCTTTATTCCATGGGATGATGATGCGGATATCGGAATGCTGCGCGAGGATTATGAAAAATTCCAAAGGGTGGTTCATGAACTGGGCGATGCCTATATCACACAGTGCTTTGAAACCCACAGAGAGTATAATGTGCTGGTTCCGCCGATGAAGGTACGAAAAAAAGGTACCTATTGTGTGGAATACAACGCGCTGTTAAAAAATAAATGCAGAGATAGTGACGGCTTGTTCATTGATATTTTTGTGCTGGATCATGTAAGCGAAAACAAAGCAAAGGATTTTATATGGCGTGTGCGCAACGGTATTCTGATGGTTTTGATCGTCTTCTTTGAGAATCTGCACTGCAATCCGCTGCTTTTAAAGCGCCGATTTGTACGCAATGCAAAAAAATACGGGCAGATCAATAAGAACACCGCATGGATTGGCTATGATCTGACCTGGACCTTTAATTCCTTTTTTCATCCGGTTGTATACAGCTTGGAAAGTGTTTTTCCTATACAGTACGTGGAGTTTGAGGATACCATGCTGCCGGTACCGAAACGTCCGAAGGATATGCTGGATGTTGAAGTATCCACGCAGCATATGAGCTATCCGCCGTTAAAGGACCAGGCACCCAAGCATATCAAGGATATCGAACTGCAGGCTTCACTGATTGATGATATACGTTAGAAAACGGAGGGATACTCATGGCATACGCACCTCGACAAAGAAAATACAAGGTACGCTGGAAAATCGCAGTACCGCTGATTCTGCTGGTTGCTCTTGTTTTGTATGCGGTCGCAGGACTGCTGTTTCCGCAGAAGAAGGAAGAAGCCAAAAAATTCACTGTCTGCGGCTTGAACAGTGAAGAAACGATACATCTGTTAAACAAAAAGGCTGCCGATACCCTCACGGTTCGGGATTATGTCTTTTACGGAGAATCTCTGGGTTTATATACTCAGACATATGATGCAAAAGGCGACAAGGATGAGCTTGCAGGAAAAACCGTAGAGCTGCATAACCTGTGTACGGATGAAACCATTCCGATGACCATGGATTCCACAGCGGATCAGAAAATCACGCTGGAGGATCTCAATCCCGGCTATTATGAGATAACGGTTATTGATAATCTGGTGAAGAAGCGGGTTATCTTTGATCGGACGCTGCATTCGGATACCTTTACCACCGTACAGCGCAAGGGAAATGTCAATGCGATAAAGCTGATTGCGGATCAGGATCTGCTGAAGGATTACGACAGTAAGCTGGATCAGAACTATCTGTTTTTATCCGTGGAAAAAGCCAAGCCCAAAGAGGGAGATATTGATGTTCTGCTGGATCCCTATGGAATGAATATGGATCTTACCTATGTCCCGGATGAGGGAAATAAAGGGAATGGTATCACAGAATATAAGGAAACCTACAAGGCAGCCGTATGGATGAAGGAAGAGCTTGAACAACATGGTCTGCGGGTGGAAATAACGAAAAGCGATGCGTCAGAGCAGCCGAAGCCTGCCTATGGAAAAGACGGCAGACTGGCAGACGGCTATCAGAAGCATGCACGCTATTATATTTATCTGCGGTTTAATACGAACCCGGATGAGAATGTGAGCGGTATGGAAATCTGGCACAGTGCCTACAGCAGTCCGACGCTTGGAAAAAATATTATGTACGGTCTGGAAAAGAAGCTGAAGATGAGCGGCAGTGCGTATACGGATGCGAACAATCCCGGTGTCGGTGCAAGTCCGCTGATCAGTGGCGGCTACGATATGTATTCCAATATTCGGGAAGCGGGCGGACGTGCAACCATGGCAGGAAAGGGCAGTGAAAATGCCCGTAAGGAAAACCAGACCTTTGTGGATGCGGACGGCATGCAGGGGCTGGAAATAGATTTTGCCTATGTATCAAATAAAGAGGATGCCGCATACTGGTTAAAGAACGGGGAGAAGATTTCCAAACAGGCAGCCGCCTCCTTTGCCAGCGGCATCAATGCGTCCAAATAAATATTACGAATCTAATAAAAGAAGGTGGAGATGATGAAATATCAGATTCATAAAGGAAGCAAATATTACGGTGCAACAACCGTATTTGAAAACATACAGTTTGAAATAAGAAATACTGAGAAAATCGCCATTGTCGGAAGAAACGGCTGCGGAAAGACAACGCTGCTGCGGGTGATTGCGGAAACGGAAGTACTGGATGCCGGAGAAATTCATAAGGAAAATAAGCTGCGGATCGGTTATCTGGCACAGACGACCTTCACGGATGAGAATGTCATTGTGGAAGAAGAGATGGAGCAGGCCTTTGAACAGGTGAAGGCGGTTGGTAAACGGCTGGAGGAGCTGAGTGAAAAAATGTGCAGCGACCACAGTGAAGCTGTGCTGAATGCCTATGCGGATGTACAGCAACGCTTTGAAGAACTGGGCGGCTATACGTATCGCAGTGAAATGATGACGATTTTTACAAAATTCGGATTTCAGGAGGAAGACCTGAAACGCCCGATTTCCACGTTTTCCGGTGGTCAGAAAACACGGCTGGCATTTGTGAAGCTGCTGCTGAGCAAGCCGGATGTCCTGTTGCTGGATGAGCCGACGAACCATCTGGATATCGATACGATCGAGTGGCTGGAGGGGTATGTGAAACGCTATCCCAAGGCAGTTGTCCTCGTATCCCATGACCGTATGTTTCTGGATGATGTCGTGGATGTCGTCTATGAAATCGAATACGGTGTCATGCGGCGGTATCCGGGAAATTACAGCAATTACGTGAATGTGAAAAAAAGTGATCTGGAACAGCAGAAAAGCGCTTATATTCGCCAGCAGAAGGAAATTCAGCGAATGGAGGAGCTGATTGAGAAGTTCCGGTATAAGAAAAACAAGGCTGCCTTTGCACAGTCAAAAATCAAATATCTGGACCGTATGGAGCGTATCGAGGATCCCAAAAGCAACGAGAAAAGCTTCAATGCCCGCTTTGTACCCAATGTAAAGGGTGGAAAACGGGTCCTGGAGGTACAGGATTTGACAATTGGCTATGACCAGCCGCTATGTACCGTGAATCTGGAGGTTATGCAGTCTGCCAAGATTGCCGTGATCGGGCCAAACGGAAAAGGAAAGTCAACCTTCATGAAAACGCTGATGAAGCAGGTGGAGCCGCTGTCCGGCAGCTTTCTGCTCGGGCATCAGATCGAGGTTGGATATTTTGATCAGGAGCTTGCGCAGTTCAACAGTGCAAATACCGTGCTGGAAGAGGTGTGGAACGACTTTCCGGATTTGAATCGCACCGAGGTGCGCACTGCACTGGGATGCTTTCTCTTTACTGGGGAAGAGGTTTTCAAAACCGTAGACTGTCTGTCCGGAGGAGAGAAGGTACGCCTGAGCTTTGTGAAGCTGATGCTGTCACACCCCAATTTCCTTTTAATGGATGAGCCGACCAACCATCTGGATCTCATCGGAAAAGAGGCGCTGGAGGAATCCCTGAAGGATTATGAGGGCACGATGCTGTTTGTTTCCCATGACCGTTACTTTATCAGCAAGCTGGCAACCGCGATTCTGGTCATTGATGATGGTAAGGCAAGCTATTATCCGCTGACCTATGAGGAATATATGAACAGGGATAAGGCGCAGCCGGTGGAAAAGAAGCAGCAGCCGGAGAAAAAAGAAAGTGCAAAGCCGGAGCGCTACATCAATTACGGCAAGGAAATCAGTAAGCTGGAAAAAAAGATTGCGGTGAAGGAGGAGGAGCTGGAGGCTCTTCGTGAGCTACGCTTTGAACCGGAGTATTACCACGATTATCATAAAATGCAGGAGCTGGATGAAAAAATTGATCTTATTCACAATGAAATTGAAAATCTGATGCAAAAGTGGGAAGAATACAGTGAGAAAGTAGAAAACTAAGAAAGAAGGGATTCACTTGAAGGTTTTTGAAAAAAACAAGCTGGGGCATATGGAGCTGAGCAATCGCATCGGAGTACCTGCCATGTGTACCTATATGGTGAAAACAAAGGATGGTGTGGGAAATCTGCATCATGTTGCGCATTATGATACGCTTGCCAAGGGGCGGCCGGCCTTTATCGTGCAGGAAGCTACGGCAGTAAATGCCCACGGCTATATCAATGATGAATGTCTGGGGATCTTTACACCGAGGCAGCGGCAGATTCTGAAGGAAATTGTGGATTGTGTTCATGCCTATGGTGTGAACATCGGTATTCAGTTAAATCACGCCGGAATGAAAAATACCTTTGGTAATCAGAAGTATGGACCGATGGAGCAGGGGGATGTCATCTCTCTGGATGAGGATGGTATCAATGAGCTGATTGTGAATTTTGAATTCGCAAGCCGCTGGGCACGGGAGCTTGGATATGATTTTGTGGAGGTGCATGCCGCCCACGGGTATCTGATTAACCAGTTTTTATCTCCGCTCACCAATCAGCGCAGCGATGCATATGGGCAGGACCGTACCCTTCTGCTTCGCCGTATCGTGGAGGGCTGCCGGGATAATTTTGAGGGAGATATCGTGGTTCGTATCTCTGCCGAGGAATATGAAGCCGGTGGTCTGCATCCGGAAGATATGAAGTCAACGGTACAGGTGATTGAGGAAGCCGGAGCTGCTGCGATTTCCGTATCCAGCGGCGGGTTGAATACAGGAGCTGTACATGCGTACCCGCTGTATCAGATACCCTATGCGGAAACGATCCGTACCATGACGACGTTACCGGTCATGGGGGTTGGCTGTATTACCAAAGAATCAGAAATCAGTCAGATCCTGCAGGAGGAGCGCTGTGATTATGTGCTTCTCGGGCGGAAATTACTGCGTGATCCGTTTTTTCTGTTGAAATGGCAGGATGAGCTGGGATTGCTTCGTGAGGAAGAAATCGGTCAGTGTCTGTATCGTGGAATCCATATGAAATAATGTAGAAACAGTCTTCGGACTGTTTTTTTCTGGAAAACTGGCGGCATGTGTCAAATTTGAAACAGCGGATATTGTAATATACAGGCAGGTGATGGTATGTATTTGATAAAACTGTGCGAATTTACAGATGCCCTACTTTTTAACAATTATATAGGGGAAGGAACAGGTTTGAATACAAAATCAGCTGTGCAGATGGTGGGTATTTATTACAGAATGTCTTGTAATGGAATGCAATGATAAACGTATTTTTGTACAGGTGCTGAAGAATGAGGTTGCAGGGGATACAGCAGTATCGTCTTACTACATAATGAAAGGTGTGCGTTTTATTTACATCATGTGTTATGATATCTGTCTGAAAGATAAAGGAGATTCTATGGGAAAGGTCACAATTAAAATTTTTGGTATCGGTGATGGCGGGAATACTATCATCCGCCATATGCTGCAGCATAGACTGCACGGTGTGGAATATATTGCGGTCAATACCAATCGGCTTGCTTTGCTGCAGCTTTCACAGGAGCATAATTGGAGAAAAGCAGACGAAAGGATATGGGACAGGAGCAGATTCGTTATTGGGCAAGCGTGCAGCAATCGAGGCGAAGGAGGAAATCTGTAAAAGAATGAAGGGTGCGGATATGATACTGTTATGTGCCGGTCTTGGGGGCGGTACAGGGAGTGGAGCACTTCCGGTATTTGCACAGCTTGCCAGAGAGCTGCATGCGCTGACCATTGCGTTTGTAACGCTGCCCTTTCCCTTTGAAGGAAAAAAACGCATGCGCACTGCCATGGCATCTATGGAAGAAATATATTCGTACACGGATACCTGCATTACGCTCTCTAACCGTCATATCCTTCAGCATCTTGGCAATGCTCCGATCACCAGTGCATTTTCCACAGCAAACAGCATCATTCAGCAGGGAATACAGGCACTGTATGAGCTGATTACCATTCCTGTTTACATCAATGTTGATTATGCGGATATCTGTACAACGATGGAAAAACAGAAGCACGGGTTTATCGGCGTCGGATATGGAAGCGGGAATCGGAAAGGGGAAGATGCAGTCAAGGAGGCTTTATCCGCAAGTCTTTTAGAACATGATATCAGGGGACTGCATCATGCGATTGTTCACATATTTGGTAACAGTGAGCTGACATTGGAGGAGGTTCAGCAAATTGTCAATTTCATACATACGGAGGCTGGTGGTGCACTGGATATCATATTCGGCATGGCAATCAATGATAGTTTAAAGGACGAGGTCATTGTAACGATTCTTGCGGCAGGATGAGCCTCTTAAAAAATATTTACAGGAAGTATAGCAATGAAAGCAGCTAGAAGAAAATCTATATATTCTATGTATACATTCATGAATTCCTGCATAATTCCTTTCATTCTGCACACGATAACAGCAGGTGATGCAATTGAAAAAGGAATATGAGAAACTGAACACCCGCCTGAAAGAACAAATGCAGACGGATTTAAACTTTGATATCGTCGTTAAACCGCTACTCGTACAGGGAATCCATATGAGCCTGTATTTCGTGGATGGCTTTGCGAAGGATGAAATACTGGAAAAGATGATGGAGTTTCTATTGAAAGCAGACATAAAGGAATGCGTGGAAACACAGGATATTCAAACCTTCTGCGACTCCTGGCTCTCCTATCTCGAGGTGGATGTGCAGCCGGATTTTGCGGCGATGATTACATCTGTTTTAAGCGGCAGTGTCCTGATGATTGTGGAGGGCTATGAAGAAGGTATCGTGATTGATGCCAGAACGTATCCTACACGCAGTATGCAGGAGCCGGAGGATGATAAGGTGCTGCGCGGCAGTCGGGATGGTTTTGTGGAAACACTGATTTTCAATACAGCCTTAATACGGCGAAGAATCCGCGATACGCATCTGCGAATGGAATACCATACGCTGGGCTCCATGAGCAAAAGTGATATCGTGCTGTGCTATATGGATGGACTGGCGGATCAGGATTTGCTGGATGATATCCGCAGAAAGCTGTCGGAAATCCATGTGGAGGCGCTGACCATGGCGCAGGAGAGTCTTGCCGAGGCACTGGTACCGCACAAATGGCTGAATCCGTTTCCTAAGGTCCGCTATACAGAGCGCCCGGATGCGGCCAGCAGTAATATTCTGGAGGGAAAGGTCATTTTGATGATTGACAACTCGCCCAGCGTGCTCATCCTGCCGACCAGCTTTTTTGACTTCATACAGGAGGCACAGGACTATTATCTGCCACCGATTACCGGAAGCTATCTGCGCATCGTACGCATTCTGGTGTTTTTCCTGACACTGCTTGTCACACCCATCTGGTACTATCTCAACTGCAATCCGCAGCTGACACCGGACTGGCTCAGCTTTGCGATGATACAGGACCATATGAATCTGCCAATCATCGTGCAGTTTCTGGTGCTGGAATTCGGTATTGATGCTTTGAAGATGGCATCTCTCAACACCCCAAGCTCCCTGAACAGCTCCTTCAGTATCATCGGTGCACTGATTCTGGGGGATTTTGCAGTGAATGCAGGCTGGCTGGCACCGGAAATTATCCTGTATATGGCATTTGTGGCACTTGCGAACTTCACGCAGCCAAGCTATGAGCTGGGCTATGCGATCAAATTCATGCGTGTGATGCTGCTGGTGCTTACGGCGATTTCACCGGTTTGGGGCTTCTGGCTCGGTATCGCACTTATGCTGATTATCATGGCAAGCAACCGCACCGTGACAAACACCTCCTATTTCTATCCGCTGTTTCCGTTCAATCCACATGATTTCAAAATGATATTCGCACGAAAAAAGCTGCGCGGGAAAAGCAGCAGCCGTTCCTGAAACTTTTGCTTCCATAATCTGCGAAACGTGTTACCATATGCATGAGGATGTGATTTGCATATGGAAAAAACAATACAGGATAATATACTGGCACATTGTATGGAGCTGGCGCTGATGCCTGCTTTGCTGTACAGCTATCGCGACGGCGGTGTTCTGTACTGGATCGTATTGATTTTGATGGATGACTATATATTGAAGCATCAGGATGTGAAGGGATTGCTGCCGCTGTGGGGGGATGCACGCTATAAAAAGGATATCCGTCTGCTGCTGATTCTGGAGGGCTGTATGCTGGCAGGTATTGTGATCATCGCCTTTAAAAACTGGCAGGTTTCCGCGATTCTGCTTGTGAATGACCTGATTCTTGATTTTATCGGTATATTTGGACAGTATAATACAAAGAAAAACAAATAGGAACTTTAAAAATAGCGGATTATGTGCTAAAATAATGCCGTAATGTTAAATGTTAATAGGAGGAATTATAACATGGCAAATTGTTTAGTTGCACAGTCTGGTGGACCAACTACCGTTATTAACGCTTCTTTGGCAGGTGTGGTACGCGCAAACCAGTTGAACCCTGTATATGACCACGTATATGGTGGATTAAATGGTATTGAAGGAATTCTGGAAGACCGTTTATACGATCTGACAAACATGAGCGAGTACGAAAACAGACTTCTGCGTCAGACGCCGTCTTCTGCACTTGGAAGCTGCCGCTACAAGCTGAAGAGAAACGATGAAACAGATTACCGCAAGCTGGTTGAAATCATGGACAAGCATGATATCGAAATTCTGTTCTATATCGGCGGAAATGATTCCATGGATACTGTTGATGCACTGAGCCAGTGGGCGAAGGCAAACAATATCGACAAGCGTTTTGTTGGTATTCCAAAAACAGTAGACAATGACCTGATGGTTACTGACCACTGTCCGGGATTCGCTTCAGGAGCTAAATTTGCTAATGAAGTTGTAAACGCTACTTGGCTGGACTACAACGTATATACACGTGAAGAAGTATTTATTCTGGAAACAATGGGTAGAGATGCAGGATGGCTTGCAGGTTCTACAGTTGTTACCGGAAGAGTTGACCTGATTGTTCTGCCTGAGGTTGATTTCGATAAGGAAAAATTCCTTGCACAGGTTAAGAAATGCATGGATGAAAAAGGAAAATGCTACATCGTTACAAGTGAGGGTGCTCACTATGCAGACGGTACATACATTGCAGCCGGTGAAGCTGTAAATGACGGTTTCGGACACGCTGTATTAGGTGGTGCCGGTGAAAACCTGAAAAACATGATTCTGGAAGCTGGTATCGCTCCTCGTGCTAAGGTGCAGGATCTGAGCACTGCAGCAAGAAGCTCCAACTTCGCACAGTCACTGGTTGACGTTACAGAAGCATTTGAGCTGGGTATGTCAGCACACAGCAGAAGTGCTGATGGCAAATTTACAGGACACGTAGTTGCCGTACAGAGAGAATATGTGGATGGAAGATACAATGCAAAATTCATCTCCGGACCTGCTGAAAACTTCGCTAACCATGTAAAACATGTACCGGTTGAATGGATTCTGCCGGATTACCAGGGTCTGACACAGGAATTCTATGACTACATCACACCACTGATTCAGGGTGAGCCTACACTGATCATGGAAAACGGAATTCCTAAGACAATCGTTCCTTTCAACAAACGATAAGATTATACATGAACAGCAAAAAGGATGTGTTCTCATATTGAGAGCATCCTTTTTTTTGCAGCTGCCTGGGAGCGAAAGGGTGTCCATATATAATGCACAAATTTATCATTTTGTCTGAAAATAAAGTGATACATAGCATGCTGATGCATTTGGTTTCATAAAAATGACGGTTTTCTTTCATGAAAATGTAAACAAAAATGACATTTTCGTGTGAAAGTGAGAGTTAAAATATTGTATTTCTATGTGAATTACGATATAATAAGGTCATTATCAGGAATGATAGGAGGGAATTAGATGAAAAAGCTATTCAAAGTGATGGCCGCAGCAGCATGTGCGCTTTCACTGACAGCCTGTGGAGGATCTTCTAAAAAAAGTGATACATTAGTTGTAGGAGCTGAGGAACTTACAGGAACATTTTCACCATTGTACTACACTGGTGCTTACGACGGATACGTAATCGATCTGGTGTACAACAAGTTGATGGAGTATGACGTGGATGGTAATTTACAGCCTTCTCTGGCAGAAAAAACGGACGTTGCCAAGGATGGTAAAACAATTACATTCAATCTGAGAAAGGGTGTTAAGTTCTCAGACGGAAGCGACTTCACAGCAAAGGATGTTGAATTCTCATACAAGGTAGTTTCAGATCCAAGCTATACAGGACGTTTCATCTCTACTTGCCAGTATCTGGAAGGATACAAGCAGTACAACAACAAAAAGAACAAGGAAGAACCAGATTATCCTGGTATCGAAGTGAAGGACGATTATACTGTCGTATTCCACTTCACAGAAGCAAGAAACGATAATCTGCAGAGTCTGATGAACATCAGTGTTATCAGCTCTAACCAGTTTAAGGATTCCTATGCTTACAAGAAAACAAAACCAATTCAGGATGCTGTAGGTAAACCAATCGGAACCGGACCATACGTATTGGACAAATGGGAAGCTGGTACAGGTGCATCTCTGAAAAAGAATGAGAAATACTGGGGCGATGATTACAAGGGTATTGCAAATGTCATTATCAAACCGGTAAAGATGGAAACGGAATATCAGGAACTGAAATCCGGCAATATCGACCTGCTGGCAGGACAGATTGAGCCTAAGAAAATCGGACCTGCTTCCAACAACGAGGATCTGACAATCAACCACTACCCACGTGGTGGTATGGGTTACATCACTTACAACACAGTAAATGGTGCAACAAGTGAAAAAGAAGTACGTCAGGCACTGTCTTACGCATTCGACCGTCAGTCTTTCGTGAATTCTTACTATGAATGCAAGGACTGCAAGGATCTTGATGGTGTAGAAATCGGTTATGTACCAACAACATGTAACAACCCAATCTCTAAGCTTGGTAAAGTTATCACAGGCGAGGAAAAGGTTGACGGCTTAACAAACTACAGCTATGACATCGAAAAGGCTAAAAAGCTTCTGGATGATGCAGGATGGAAAGTCGGAGCTAGCGGATTCCGTGAAAAAGACGGACAGAAGCTGGAAATCAAAATCATGGCAATCAAAGATCATGATATCCTGAACAACCTGATCCCTATGTGGAAAAAGGCTTGGGGTGAAGAGCTGAAAGCTGATGTTAAGGTTGCAACTGTTGACTTCAACACACTGATGGATAAAGTATACTATGACAAGAACATTGAAGAATGGAACGTTTACTTCATGGCTACTTCTTTCACAGATGATACAATGTCAGGTGCTGTAACGAACTTTGATTCCAAATATGTTGGTGATGGTCTGGACAACACAAGCCGTCTGAAAGACGAGAAGCTGGATAGTCTGATGGATGCTGCATTGACAGAAATGGATATGGATAAAGCAAAAGACAAATGGGTAGAGGCTCAGAAACAGGTAAATGAAGACGTTTCTGCACTGCCTGTATATGGTAACACTTACTTTGACTTCTACAACAAGAAGATCAAGAACCTGAAGACAAGTGCACTGTACCAGTGGACACATGGTCTGAGGGATGCTACAATCGAGTAAATTTAAGTAGTAAACTGTAAAGTGTTCAAATAAGAGCAAGGATACACTTGCTCTTATTTATGTTTTAATTCAACTTCTATGTTTCAAAATTAAGTTTTTTTTGGAGGTGATCTCATGCTGAAATATATAGTTAAACGTTTGCTAAATCTAATTCCTGTCATATTTATTATTTCAATCGTCATTTTTGGGACCGTAAAAGGAATGCCAGGAGATCCAGTTGATGCTTATCTGGGAATGGGAAGCAAGGCTACCCCGGAACAGAAACAGCAGATTCGTGAGGAATTGGGACTTGATAAATCTCTGCCAGAACAGTATGTAATCTGGGTTGGAAATCTTGCTAAAGGAGAACTGGGGACATCTACCAAGTTCAAACTTCCAGTTTCTGAAATCATTGGAGACTACGTATGGAATACATTCCTGCTGAACCTGGTTTCCCTCGTTATCGGTATCGGGCTTTCTATTCCGATTGGAATTAAGCAGGCAACAAAAAAATTCTCTAAATTCGACAATTTCTGGACAGTATTCTCCTTATTGGGTGTATCTGTGCCAACGTTCTTCTTTGCGCTGATTCTGATTTTCTTCGTAGCGCTGCCTTCCGGCGTGATACCGGTCAACGGTATGCGTACCCCGGATCTTGCAGTCTTCGGATATGATAATATATTCCAGGAAATCGGAGATGTTGCATTGCATATGCTGCTGCCGACAATTGTACTTGCGTTCGGTAACTTTGCGACCTTCTCCCGTTATGTACGAAGCTCCATGATCGATGTTATCAATCAGGACTATGTACGAACCGCGCGTGCAAAGGGCTTGAAAGAGAAAACAGTGATTTACCGTCATGCATTTAAAAATGCGCTGATACCTCTTGTCACACTGCTGGGTCTGTACATTCCTTCCCTGTTCAGTGGGGCAATGATTCTGGAATCCGTATTCCTGTGGCCTGGTCTGGGTAAGATTTTGATCGAGGCAATCAGTGGACAGGATCAGAGTATTATCACGGCGTGTCTGATGTTCTCTGCCATTTTGATGGTGTTGGGAAATCTGCTGTCGGATATTCTGTATTCCGTTGTCGATCCACGTGTTAAAGTAGAATAGAGGTGATTAGAATGGCGAAAGAAAATGTAAATCAAACTGAAATAAAGCTGGATAAAAGCGATACCATGGGCCCTTGGCAAATTGCATGGAATAAATTCAGACAAAACAAAATCGCTATGGCTGGTCTGATCATTTTTATACTGATCGTTCTTGCCGTGATTTTCGTACCGATCATAAGCGGTGTTAATGTAAATGATTATAGCTTTGATACAAAAAATATTGGACCGAATGCTGAGCACTGGCTGGGTACTGACCAGCAGGGGCGTGATGTATTCTTCCGTTTGTTCCTGGGTGGACGTATTTCTATCATGGTAGGTATCATCGCTGCCCTGATTACGGTGCTCCTTGGCTGTGTGATCGGTGGTATATCCGGTTATTATGGTGGATGGATTGACAATCTTCTTATGCGTTTTGCGGAAATTGTGTACTCTCTGCCATTTACACCACTGATTCTTGTACTGGCATATAATATGTTATGGACACCGTCAAATGTGAAAATGTATATCGTATCGTTTCTGATCGGTGTGCTGTCGTGGCCGGGACTGGCGCGTCTTGTGCGCGGGCAGATTCTGTCACTTCGCGAACAGGAATTCATGCAGGCCTGCGAGGCACTTGGTCTGAGTGATTTTTCAAAAATATTCAAGCATCTGATACCGAATGTTTTATCCATGATCATTGTTAATGCGACATTGTCCATGGCGAGTGCTATTCTTACAGAGGCCGGATTATCTTTCCTTGGTATGGGTGTTACCGCACCTACGCCTTCCTGGGGAAATCTGATGGAACTGGCAAGAAATACCGAAGTCTTCCAGGACTTTCCATGGAACTGGCTGCCTGCCGGTATCATGTGTCTGCTGACCGTTATCTCCATCAATCTGATTGGAGAGGGACTGCGTGATGCGTTTGACCCGAAAGATATACGATAGGAGCTGGTGAGTATGGAACAAGTAAAGAACAAGAAAATATTGGATGTTGAAAATCTGAAAGTATATTTCTATACAAAAAAGGGTGTTTCCAAGGCGGTAGACGGAAACAACTTCAAAATGTACGAAAATGAAACACTGGCAATCGTTGGGGAATCCGGCTGTGGAAAGAGTGTTACGGCCATGAGTATCCTTGGTCTGGTGGATGAACCCGGTAAAATCGGGGAAGACAGCAAGATCATGTATGGTGACAAAAACCTTGCGACATTAAAGGATGATGAAATCCGTAAGATTCGTGGTAACGATATCTCTATGATTTTTCAGGAGCCGATGACTTCACTGAACCCGGTATTCACAGTAGGAAATCAGATTATGGAGAATATCCTGCTGCATGAGGATGTAAAAAAGGAAGAGGCACACGAACGCGCTGTCAAGCTTCTGGACATGGTTGGAATTTCCCGCCCGGAAAAGGTTGTGGACAACTACCCGCATCAGCTTTCCGGTGGTATGCGTCAGCGTGTTATGATCGCTATGGCGCTTGCATGTAATCCAAAGCTGCTGATTGCCGATGAACCGACAACAGCACTGGATGTTACCATTCAGGCACAGATTCTGAAGCTGATGAATGATCTGAAGGAAAAAACAGGAACCTCCATCATGCTGATTACGCATGACCTTGGTGTAGTTGCACAGATGGCGGATCATGTAAATGTCATGTATGCCGGTAAGGTAGTGGAAAGTGCTCCGGTATTTGAAATCTTCAAAAACCCGAAGCATCCGTATACCGTTGGCTTAATGAGCAGTATGCCTTCCCTGAACAGCGGAAGCAAACGTCTGAGTACGATTGAAGGGAATGTACCAAACCCGATCAATCTGCCAAAGGGCTGCTATTTCGCAGACCGTTGTCCGAAGGCGATGCCAAAATGCAGGGAGTCCCAGCCGCATGACGTGAAGGTCGGATCCAGACATCACGTTAGCTGCTTCCTGTTTGATGATGTGAAAGGGGAGGAATAAAAAATGGAAGACAAGAAAGTAATTCTCGAAGTCAAAGACCTGAAAAAATATTTCCCTCTTGGAAAAGGTAAGCTGGATAAAAATAAAAAATATGTAAAGGCTGTTGATGGTGTATCCTTCAAGCTGTATGAAGGGGAGACGCTTGGTCTTGTTGGAGAATCCGGCTGTGGAAAATCCACACTTGGACGTGCAATTCTTCGTCTGCATGAACCGACAAGCGGGGAAGTGCACTTCAATGGTGAAGATATTCTGAAAAAGAACCGTAAGGAAATGCGAAAGCTGCGTGAGGAAATGCAGATTATTTTCCAGGATCCATACAGCTCTTTGAATCCCCGGATGAATGTATACAACATTTTGAGTGAACCGCTGGTTGCGCATGGCTATTATAAAAAAGGTGACGAGCTGAAGCAGTATATTCTGAATCTGATGGAAAAATGCGGGTTGCCGCCATACTACTGCTACCGTTACCCGCATCAGTTCTCCGGAGGTCAGCGTCAGCGTATCGGTATCGCCCGTTCTCTGGCACTGGATCCAAGCTTCATCGTATGTGATGAGCCGGTATCCGCACTGGATGTTTCCATTCAGTCACAGATCATCAACCTGATGATGGATATGCAGGAAGAACGAAAGATTTCTTACATCTTTATTTCTCATGACCTCAGTGTTGTGAAGCATATCAGTAACCGTGTAGGTGTTATGTACCTTGGTTCACTGGTAGAGCTTGCGGATAAGGATGAAATCTATGAGAATCCGCAGCACCCTTATACAAAGGCGCTGATGGCCGCGATTCCAAAGCCGGATCCTACACAGCGTTCCAGCATGGAAGCAATTCATGGAGAGATTCCAAGCAATGTCAACGTACCAAGCGGATGTAAATTCCACCCGCGTTGTCCATATGCGAAGGATATCTGTAAAACACAGGAGCCGGCAGCGAAGGAAATCAAACCGGGTCACGTTGTTCTCTGCCATTTCGGCGGTGAGTTCTAGTGTTCATCAATAAACCTAAATTTAAGGATCTGTTGAAAAAGAAGGAAGTGCGGGAAGGGAAGGAAGCAAATCTTGAAAAGGGTGACTTTCTGGCTCTCATTATGGCTGCATTCTCGGTGTTTGTACCGGTAATTCTGCTGTTCTGTGCCGTACTCGGTATATTTATCTGGCTCTTTCTTCTGTATATTCATTAAGTCGTTAAAGACGAAGGCACAGGTGTCTGCAAATATTTGTAGAGCTCTGTGCTTTTTTTGTATTGGCTTTTTATGACTGTATCCAGACGAAAATGACTACAATTGGTATTTTCCTTGAAGCTTTTAGCTGCAGGACGTTCGGTGGTACAGCTTTTCCTTTGTCGAAAAAAGCGCTTTGTAATGCATTCTTCCATTGCTTATAGGCTCAAAAAATGTTATTATTTTAGGTAGAGATAGACTCATGGAAGCGTTGTGATTCTATCAGATAAGGACTACTTTTAATAAGTATTACATGAAGTAAGAGGAGGACATACTTATGTTAAAAGGTATTGCAGCATCCGCAGGGATTGCGATTGCAAAGGTTTACAAGCTGGAAACACCGAGCTTCGAAATTGTTAAGACAGAAGCAACACCTGCAGAAGAGGTAGCGAAATTCAACGCTGCTTTGGAAAAAACGAAATCTGATATCGAAGGTATCAAGGAACGTGCCGCAAAACGTCTGGCACCGGAAGAGCTGGCAGTTTTTGATGCTCACCTGATGATGGCAGGGGATCCTGAGCTGGCAAGCCAGATTATCTCAATGATTGAAAACGACAAGGTAAACGCAGAATTTGCGACCAATGAAGTTGCGAATATGATGGTTGCCATGTTTGAATCCATGGATAACGAATACTTTAAAGAGAGAGCAGCTGATGTTAAGGATGTTACATTCCGTTTGAAATGTAATCTGCTGGGACTGACGATTCCTGATCTGAGTGCAATCAACGAGGATTCCGTTATTATCGCACATGATTTGACACCTTCCGACACAGCGCAGCTGAATGAATACGCAAAGGGCTTTGCGACGAATATCGGTGGTAAGACAAGCCACTCTGCTATCATGGCAAACTCTCTGGAGATTCCTGCTGTTGTAGGCTGCAGTGGTGTTCTGGATGCCGCAAGCAATGGCGATACGGTAATTCTGGATGCATTGGACGGCGTTGTTATTCTGAATCCAACTGCTGAGGAAATCAAGGAATATGAAGGAAAACGTGCTGCTTATATGGAAGAAAAAGAGGCACTGAAGGTATTAAAGGATGCAAAATCCATTACAACAGACGGACATGAGGTTGAGCTTGCCGGAAATATCGGTACACCGGATGATGTAGAGGGTGTGTTGAACAATGGTGGTGAAGGTATCGGTCTGTACCGTACAGAATTCCTGTATATGCATTCTGATCACTTCCCTACTGAGGATGAGCAGTTTGAAGCTTATAAAGCAGTTCTGGAAGGTATGGGAGGACGCCGTGTTGTCGTACGTACACTGGATATCGGTGGTGACAAAAAGCTTCCTTACTTCACGTTCGATCCGGAAATGAACCCGTTTTTGGGATATCGTGCAATTCGTCTGTGTCTGGACAGAACAGAAATTTTCCGCACACAGCTGCGTGCACTGATCCGTGCTTCTGTTTACGGAAGACTGTGCATCATGTTCCCGATGATTGCGACGGTTGATGAATTCCGTCAGGGTAAGGCAATCTTTGAAGAAGAAAGAGAAAAACTGATTGCAGAAGGTGTTAAGGTTGCAGATAAAATCGAAGTAGGTATGATGGTGGAAATTCCTGCTGCTGCAGTAAATGCAGATAACTTTGCGAAGGAAGCAGATTTCTTCTCCATCGGTACAAACGATTTGATTCAGTACTCTATGGCAGCTGACCGTATGAATGAGAAGGTATCCTACCTGTATCAGCCATACAATCCATCTATCCTGCGTCTCATTAAAATGACGATTGACGGAGCACACAAGGAAGGCAAATGGGCTGGTATGTGTGGAGCAATGGCTGGAGAAGAATATGCGGTACCTGTACTTCTCGGTCTTGGACTCGATGAATTCTCCATGTCAGCTACACAGATTCTGAAGGCTCGTAAGATGGTTACCAACCTGAGCAAGAAGGAAATGGAAGGTCTTGCTGAGGAAGCACTGAAGCAGGCGACTGCTGAAGATGTTCTTGCACTTGTGAAAAAAGCAGTGGAATAATATTTATAAATGGAACCGGATGGCAGACTGCTGTCCGGTCTTTTTTATAGTGAAACAGACTGAATTTCTAGTGAAAAATACGAACGGTACTGCAGCTTTTGCTGTATCAATCATTCAGACAGTCTATGAAATCGCTAAATAGTATGTAAAAAACTGCATTTATAGACACTTGTATCGACAGAGTGTTTAAAAACATATATGATTGTGATATGATAATACCATGAAAACAGATAAGTTAGAGAGCTTGTATACACACATTGAAGAAAAAAGAGTCCTTCGTGATTTTGAAGGCATTTTTCATTATGCCTCCCTGTTATACACAGCCAGCAGGGAACAAAACAATGACCATTATTTGATAATCAGCTGTTATTTTCTAGGCAGCTCCTATTTCAACACAGGTGTTTATGATAAAGCAATGAAATATCTGCAGGAGGGAATTCGCATCGGAGAACATGCGCCCTATCCATTTTTTCAGATGATGTGCTATAATCTGGCAGGGATGGTGAGTGGAACGCTTGGCGATGATATCATGTCGGTTGAATATATGCTGAAGTCCTATTATATCGCTTTGGATCATCAGGAGCTCGGGTATCTGTATATCATTTTAAACAATCTGGGTGTACTCTTTTTTAACCTTGGTTATTATGAAATCGCAAAGGAATATTTCACCAATGCCTTTGAAGAGCGCGGAATCGGTAGCTATAATGATCTTAAAATCAATGATGGCTTCAATATCATCAATCTGATGGGGACAAGCATTTATCTGAAGGATGATCTTGAATATGAGCGCTGGCTGATCTGGTACCGAGAATTTCAAAAACGATTTCAGATCGTTACAGTAGAAAATGATTATCAGATGTATCAGGTTCTCTTGTGTGCCCATACGCAGGATATAGCAAGGCTGCGTGCTGAAGTGGTCCGCTTTCTGGAAATTGCCGGCAGAGAAGAGGATCGTTTGCATACGTTTAAAAATCTTCTTAAGGTATTTAAGGTCTGCATGCAGTTTCAGGAACAGAAGCTTTCCTCACAGATTTTATATGAGCTTCAGCTGATTCTTCAGGATTATCCGAATTATCAGAATCATTCCGAGCTTAAGGAATGTCAGGTCATTTATGCGAACACGTTTAAAGCTGAACAGGAGCGTCTACAGGCGCTGGAGGAGTATTATGATATTCGGCAGCTGGAGCTTTCAGCTGCACACAACAACATGAAGAATACGCTGCTGTTAAAGATAGACATGGAACAGCTGCTGTATGAACGTAATCAGATTTTAAAGGAAAACAGGGAGCTGGAGCGTCGTTCTGAAATAGAGGAATTCACAAATGTCATGAATAAAACGGCGTTTCGGACACATGTGAGTGCAGAGCTTGAAACCATGCATCAGGATCAGTATGTCTGCCTGCTGGTCATTGATATTGATAAATTTAAAAGCATCAATGACACCTTCGGTCATCTTGTCGGTGACCAGGTTCTTCTGCATGTCGTTAAGGTGTTGAAGGAGGTTCTTCGCAGCAGCGATTTCATCGGTCGCATCGGCGGTGATGAGTTCTGTGTGTTTATGAAGAATATCCTTTCTCTGCCCTATCTGTATGAGCGTCTGGATGAGATTTTAGATCGCCTGGTAAATACAAGAATCGAGGACAGACAGGTCCTGAGTGCCAGTATCGGTGTATGTATGAGCAATCATATCTGCAGGTATGATGAGATATTCCAAAAGGCGGATGAAGCGATGTATCACGCAAAGCACGCCGGTGGAAACTGTTATGATATTACAGAATTGAGTACATGACAAGATATTGCTAAAAATGACAAGATATTTTATATTTGATACTGTATACTATGTACTGTAGTCGGCAGATATGCCGCTTAATCACAAAGTTATCAGAAGGAAAACAGCCGCGGTAAACCCCGGACATGAATGCAGTTCAGCGGTTCTTCAATGATGGAGCGATATGAGGATCGTCTCTATTGCTGATAATCTTGTATAAAGAAATGATTCTTACGATCCCTTTCAAGAATCATTTTTTTTATTTTTCACGCGTTTTCAATTTGTCTGTGATGTGATAGAATGATTCCATGAGAGCGGGGATGAGAATGAGAAAAAAAAGACTATGCGGAATCGTGTGCCTGTGTCTGGTGCTGAGTGGCGGATGCAGTGCAGCTGAGCCAAAGGAGGAGAAAAAATCCTCACAGTATTTTCTATTTGCCACACCTTTATCTACGCATACGCTATGGCAAAAGGCCAGAGAAGGGATGCAGGATGCCTGTACGGAGCTGGAGGTGCATTGTGACTGGAAGGGACCTATTAAAATTTCCACCGATGATATGGTGGATGTCATCAATACAGGTCTTTTAAAAAAAGCAGATGGCATAATCACACAGGGGGTCATCAGCAAGGAGCTGATCCAAAAAGGAAATGACAAGGGTATCCCCTTTGTCCTGGTGGATTCTCCTGTTGAGGGCAGCAGTCCGCTAACGACGATCAGCAAGGACTTTGATGAGCAGGCCAGACTTCTGTTAGCCGATATCGAAGAAAAGCTGGGTAAGAATAAAATGCTTCGCATCGGCATTCAGGTCAGTGATTTGAGCTTTGACCTTGCAAGGGATCAGATTGCATCCATTGAAGCTGTATTTGCACAGCATCCCGGCGGCTTTGAGATTGTCGCAAAAAGTGAATCACGCAGTGACCAGCTCACCTCCCGCAACGAGTGGATCAAGGTGCTGCAGAAGGATACCGGTATGAATGTTTCCATCAACCTTGCAGGGGAGAATGCAATCGGCTTTGTGGATGCAAGCGAATATATGGACAATCGCGATACGATTCTTGTGTACGGCGTTGATGATATGAAGGAAACACTGGAGCTGATACGGGAGGGGAAGGTGGAAGGCAGTATTGTGACATCCTTTTATCAGTACGGATATGAATCGGTACATATATTATATGATTATGTTACCAGGGGAGTACGGCCGGAAAAGGAGCGGATTCCTTCCTATCTTGTGCTCGTTAACAGGAAGAATCTGAATACCTATGCATCCGCTTTGCAAAAGGAGAAAATGCATGTGGAATAGATCGAAAAGCTTTCGCAGTAAAATCATGAACTACAATCTCATGCTGATCGTGGTGATGGTACTTGTCTGCACGACCTATGTACTTATCAATGATCGAACGATAAAGAAATTCAATTCCACCTATACCACCTACAATGAGCTGAATCAGTTTTATGACAATTTGAAGAATCTCAACGATGCGTTACAGGTGTACCTGTATTCTCCAGATGATCAGAATTATAAGGATTTTCACAGATATCGCACAGTTCTGCAGGGGAATGTGGAAAAGGTAAAGGCGAGTCTGAAAAATCAGGATCATGTCTGGCGTTTCGAGCTGCTAAACAATATGGTGGATGGCTATATGGCGCAGGCAGAGCTGGTCATCGCTTCCGATCTTCAGCAGGAAAAGGAGTTCAGTGCGAAGTATCAGGAGCTGCTGTATGAATATGATCTGATCAATAAGACAGCTAGTGAATATTATGGCCTGGCGACGCAGGATATGCAGCTGCAAAAGGCGGCAGTCAACAGCAATCAGAAGACCATGCAGCTGGTGTCGCTGTTCTTTATCCTCTATCTGATTGTATGGATGATCTATTTTTCCATATCCACTATCAAATCCATCACCGATCCTCTGGAAAAGGTAATCAATAATATGAACCGTATCAAGAAGGGAGCATATGACCTTACGCAGATTTCCAATACGAATAAGGAGATGAATGTGCTTTGTCTTGCCCTGGAGGATATGGCGGACAGTATCGAAAAAAACATCCAGTATGAAAATGAAAAGGCAAGGCTGGAACGCAGGGTTCTGGAACAGCAGAATGACAATCTGCGAAAGGATGAGCTGCTTGCCCAAAGTGAGCTGCGTATTTTACAGAATCAGATCAATCCGCATTTCCTGTTCAATACACTGAATATGATTTATAAAAAGGCGTACAGTGAGGGAGCCTATGAAACAAGTGAGCTGATGGAAAAGACGAGCCAGCTGCTTCGCTACGGTCTTGATAATGCAAGTAAAATCAGTTCTCTGAAAAAGGAAATCAAGGCAATTTACAACTACAATTACATACAGGAAAAACGATACGGTGACAGAATCCGCTTTCTGATGGATATCGAGGAGGATTTACCGGATATCCCGATGCCCTCCATGGTGCTGCAGCCGCTTGTGGAAAATGCGGTGTCACACGGCTTACAGGATATTATCGAGGATGGAGAGGTTGTGATTGAGGTAAGCCGTCTCAATGATGAAATCATGATATCTGTCAGTGACAACGGTACCGGTATGCCTGCGGATGAGCTGGAGAAGCTTATTCTGAACGATTTCCGCATGAGCAGTGATGAACGCTCTCATCTTGGGCTTTATAATGTTACAAGGCGCCTGAAGGCCTTCTATGGCGATGGGGTACGTATCATTGTCAACAGTCTGGAGGAATGCGGATTTGAAATCAATATACAGATTGATTTGAAGGAGAACGGATATGTATAAAATCATGATCATTGAGGATGAACAGATTGAGCGGGAAACGCTGTATAAGATCATTCAGGAGGGTTTTCCGGAATGTCAGGAGCTGTATGCTGCGAAAAATGGTAAAGAAGCACTGACCCTGTTTGAAGAGCATCATCCGGATATCATATTAGCCGATATCAATATTCCGGGTATCAATGGTCTGGAGGTGATTCGCCGCATTCGGCAGACAGCGGGGGAAGTGGAGTTTCTGATTTTATCCTCCTATAATTACTTCGAATATGCACAGGAGGCGATTCGTCTTGGTGTGGAGGATTTCATCTTAAAGCCGTATACGATTGATCATTTAAAGGATGCTCTGCGAAAAACGATGGAGCAGTTACAGCAGAAGCAGAATGAAAAAAAGCATCAGAGTGATCTGCTGGAAAAAATAGAAAGGATTACTCCGGTCGTGGAAAATGAATGTCTGTTTGCCATATTGTCGAATGAGGATGAGCTGGTGCTGCGCAAGAATCTAAGACTGCTCAGTCCGCGCATCTGCAGCGGTTTCTGTTTCATCATCCGATCCTCTCATTACGATCAAACCTATATGGAAAAGGTGTCCGCAGGCTTCATACAGCTGGGCTTTCGCTGCCTGAAGGAGCTCTTTCATGAGCTGCAGATTTTTTATATCCTTGCAGAGCGGGCTATTCCGCAGGAGGATTTGCAGCATTTGGAGAGCTATATCACTGCATTGCAGTCGGATAGCCTTGAATTTGGTATCGGACCGATTGTAAATGACATTGCGCTGTTTCACCATTCCTTCCAAATAGCAAGAGATCGCATCGGCATTCAGGAGCCGATCTGTTCTCAGCTTCTGCAGGACAGCAGTGATGATTGCAGGGTGGATATCGATCTGGATAAAATTGTTGCACGTTTTGTGTCCATCTTTCAGAAAATGGATGAGGAGGGTCTAAAAAGGGCAGTCCATCAGCTCTGTCTGACACTGATTCCTCATGAGCGCAGGCAAATCGTTCAGGAGGTGGCCGATTTGTTTGAAAGGCTACGTGATACATTGCAAAAGGAATATGCGGATATCGATCTGCAAAGGATAGAAATAGCACCGCTGCAAATCAGTACGAATATTCATCAGGAGGTGCCGCTGTATCTACATATGCAGATGCATCGACTGTATGATCCCATTGTTGAGGAGCGCTTCCGTAACACCAATCAGCTGGTACGTCAGGCAGTCCGCTATATTGATGCCAACTACCGTAAACAGATCACCCTGAGTGATATGGCGGATGCATTGCAGGTTTCACCGTTTTACCTGAGTAAGCTGTTGAATAATTCTCTGCATAAAACCTTTACCGAGCTTGTCAGCGAGCGGCGGGTGGAGGCGAGTAAGGAGCTGTTGAAAAGCGGTAAGCGAATCAAGGAGATTGCTTATGAGGTCGGCTTTCAGGGACAGAATTACTTCACAAAAATATTTAAGAAGTATACCGGTGTAACACCGAAGATGTATAAGAATTCCTTCGACGACAAATAGGAAATAAAAGGAAACTGCAAATAATTGCTAAAGATAACAAGAATTTACTAGTTTAACAGTTATATAATAACATTGCAGATAAAAGACCAATTTAACAATCATAATTATATCTGCAATACCATAATGGTAAGGCTGTTACCAGCCGGCCTTACTTTAATCCTTTTTCTTTAAAAAAACCATGTTTCTCCCAGAACATGGTTTTTTTATGCCAAGCGTAAAAAGAAAAGCAATATCCGAATGGGATGTATTCCACAAGCGAATATTGCATATTCATTCATTGTTCAACCGACTTCAAAATTCATGTATGCACAATGCTGTTTTCATAAACAGGTATTGCGGTATCTCTTTTTATTTGGTCAGCTCCAGAAATTCATCAATACGCTGTGCGCATGTATCCAGACAGCTTGTCCAGAATGCTTCATCACACAGGTCGATATCAGCCATCGCTGCAACATCTTCAACACTGGATACCGTTGTTGCTTTTAGAAGCTCACGGTATTTTGGTACGAAAGCTTCTTTCTCTTCCTGATACTTCACAATCAGTCCCCGTGCAAACAGAGCTCCGAATGCATATGGGAAATTGTAGAAGCTCAAACCGCTGGAATAGTAATGGGACTTGCAAATCCACATATACGGATGCAGATAGTCGGGATCCAGACCGTCCCCATATGCCTGCTTCTGTGTTTCGATCATGATGGCTTCCAGCTCGTCCGCAAACATAAAGCTGTCTTTGCGCTTTTCAAATACTGTCTTTTCAAACAGGAAGCGGGAATAGATATCACAGATAACCTGTGTCAGATCCTGCAGCTGATTTTCAATCAATGTGATTTTTTCCTGACCCTTCGCCTCCTCGATTGCGGCATTCATAATGATGTTTTCATTGAATGTTGAAGCAGTTTCCGCAACCGGCATGGAATAATCGGTATTCAGGGGACGGTGATTCTCAATCATCATACCGTGATAGGCATGTCCCAGCTCATGGGCAAGCGTAACGATATCACCAAGCGCACCGTCATAGTTCGTCAGAACACGGCTCTGTTTTACGCCGCTTAAATTAGCACAGAAGGCACCGCCGACCTTTCCCTTGCGCGGGAAGAAATCAATCCAGCTTTCGTCAAAGGCACGCTCCATCATATCTGCCATATCCTCTGCGAAAGGACGGAAGTGCTTCAGCAGGTATTCCTTTGCCTCCTCTATACGATAGGTTTTTGTTTCCTCACCGAGTGGCGCAAACAGCTCATACCAGGGAAGACCGTTCTTATATCCGAGAAGCTCTGCCTTGCGTCTGAGATAGGCATGAAATTTCGGCATATAGGATTGCATGGTATGCAGCAGGGCATCCAGCGTTTCCTGCTTCATGTGCGCATTGTGCAGTGTCATGGCAAGTGGAGAAGCAAAGCCGCGCAGCTCACATTCTGTCAAAACCTGTGCCTTGATGCTGTTTAAGGAAAAGGCAACGGCATCGCGTATTTTATCATAGGCCTTCAATTCTGCCTCATAGGCACTCTTGCGCACCTTTGCATCACTGTCATAGGCCATATTGCGAATCTGAGAAAGGGTGGAGACTTCGCCCTTATACTCTACCTCTACAATACTCGTCAGATATTCCTGCAGATTGGCCCAGGCTTCACCGCCGCTGATATTCATTTTGGATAATACATCCTCTACATCATCACTGAGCAGATAGGTACTGTCCTCTTTTATTGTATGCAGCAGGTAGCTGTATTCCTTCAGCAGTGCATCCTGTTCAATACACGCATCCAGATCCTCAATTTCTGCCACGTAGCGGTTGAACCTTGCATTTGCTTTCGTGATGCCGCTGAATTTCTGTGAAAACTGATTCATCAGCGAAACCGTTTTTCCATCCGATGTATTCGTGGACTGCTTCAGAGAAATAAAGTGTCCGACGCGATCGGCTAGTGTGTGGAATTCCTCCAGCAGGGACAGCATATCGTGTAAAGCTTTCACCTCGTTATCATGACACAGCTGCTCAGCAGCCTGTGTACAGCGTTGAATAACGGTATCCATTTTTTTGAAGTCATTGACAAAGGCTTCATCATAATATCCCTTGTATAAAACATCTAAAGACCATTCATTCATAAGTATCTACCTTCTTTCATCCTTTAGACAATACCCATATTATATCCCATCTATACAGGAAATGCACAGTTTTACAAAGCTTATTTCAGGAAACTGTGCAGTTGAGAGGATGACATGTAAAAAGACTCCACTTTTCATGGGGTCTCTTATGCAATTCAAACAGGAATACTCTGTTGTGCTGATTGCAATTTTTTTGGTATTTGTGACAGGTTGCAGGAAGGTGTTTTTATCCGTGTGTTCCAACGTGACGGCGTGAAAAGGTGTAAATTGCGTAGGCACATACCATAAGCACCGTGCTGTATCCGATGAATATCAGATTGTTGCCGGGGACGGCTTCAAACAGGGTCAGCGAGCCGAAGAGGAAAAAAATGAAGGAGCTTCCCACCTTGACCGTATCTTCACGAAGGTGAGAGAAGATCAGCTTGCCTGCAAAGATACCGAGTATATTCGCCATAATCAGCCCCAGTGATGCACCGAGGAAAATCGGAAAATGCTCACGCATGTGATCGGCGGCCAACGCAACGGTGGCGAGCTGCGTTTTATCACCAAGCTCTGCGATAACAAAGGTAAATGCAATGGATATTACGGGGATTTTCAATGCAACATGATGCCCTGCTTCTTCCTCGGTGCTGCAGCGAAGATTCATCAGTCCAAAAAACAGAAACATGGCACTTGCTGCCAGCTTGATCAGACGCATGGGAATCAGATCACCGATCAGATCACCGGCCAGTACGGAGACACCGCTGATGGCAAAGACACCGAGTATCATGCCGGCAATTACGGTTTTTACGGAGTAGCGGTTTGTCAGCGCCATAATCATCAGCTGTGTTTTATCGGCCATCTCCGCCAGAAAAACAAATAGAAATGTATGAAACAGCATAGGTTCACCTCTTTCAACTATATGCGTGGGAAGCAGGCGGTATGCAGGGAATATAAAAAAGATTTTCTTCAGAGCATGGTTGCATATTCTGAAGAAAATCAAGGGGAAAGCTAGGAAATATATGCGAGAATCAGCTTCATGGTGTTTTCCACACCATCATAATGCGTTCGTTCCATTCCATGGGATGCATGTACGCCCGGACCGATCAGTGCACCGCGGATATCACAGCCTCCGCGCAGTGCTGCGCTGACGTCGCTGCCATACATCGGATAAATATCAACGGCATAGCACAGCTTCTTTTCCTTAGCCAGCTCAATCAGCCGGCTGGTCATTTCATAATCATACGGTCCGCTGGAATCCTTGGCACAGATGGAAACATCCTGTTCACTGCAGGCCAGATCAAGACCGATACAGCCCATATCCACGGCTATCAGCTCACTAATGCATTCCGGTATGTGTGACATGCCATGACCGACCTCCTCATATGTGCTCATCATGAAAATAAGATCGTATGCAGGGGTGATGCTGTGTTCCTTCATATGCTGAAGGACGCCCATCAGGGCACTGGCACTGATTTTGTCATCCAAAAAGCGGGATTTGATAAAGCCGCTTTCCGTAATCTGAACCTTTGGGTCGATTGCCACAAAATCACCGTTGCAGATGCCGAGTGCTTCCACATCCGCTTTTGTTTTCACAACCTCGTCAATGCGGATTTCCATCTCATCGACCTCACGTTTTCTGGTCGACGCGTCTTTATATACATGCGATGCGGGAGAACAGGAAAGTACGGTACCGCTATATACCCTGCCATCTCTTGTATGAATGCGGCAGTATTCCCCATCCAGTGTGGGAATGATCGGGCCGCCGATGTTGGTGACTGCCAGCATACCGTTGCTTTTGATGGAGCGTACCATCAGCCCAAGTGTGTCGCAGTGCGCACAGAAGCCGATTGTTTTTTCACTGCTGGAGCCCTTTACATAAATCAGAAGGTTTCCCTTATTGTTGCGCTTAGTCTGATAACCCAAGGCTGCTGCCTCGTCGGCTACAAGGTCAATTGCCTTTTTTGTATAACCGGTTGGGGAGTCCGTCCCCAAAAGTCTTGAAGCAAAATCCAATACGTATGTCTTATCCATTTGTCTACCTCACTTACTTATAGAAACGCCGTCGTTTCCGTCAATCTCGCTGACTCTGACCCGAATGACCTCACGCAGGGAGCTGGGAATATTCTTTCCTATATAGTCAGCGCGAATGGGAAGCTCCCGATGTCCGCGGTCCACCAGCACAGCAAGCTGAATTTCCCTGGCTCTACCATAGTGCATGATCGCATCCATCGCAGCCCGTACGGTTCTTCCCTTGAAGAGTACATCATCCACAAGGATGACCTTTTTATCCTTTACCGGCAGGGATTCCATCGGCAGGGGATAGGGCTTTTCCCGATCATCTCTCCAATGCGATACATCCAGGGCAAAGCAGGGAACACTGATGTCCTCCACGTTGCATATAATGTCTGCCAGTCGTCTGGCAAGAATTTCTCCTCTTGTCTTGATACCGATTAAGACGATATCCTCTACGCCGCGGTTATGCTCGATGATTTCATGCGATATGCGGATGAGAGAACGTTTCATCTGGAGCGCGTCTATGATTTCCTTTGTTTCCATGTACTACCTCCTGACGTACAGCTACTATAAGTATAGCGGTTCGTCTTCGTTTTCGCAATCATTTCCAAGGATTTCACGTAAAATCGAGGCTGTATATTCCTCATACAGCTGCGTATTGTTTTCCGCCCTTCTCGTGTACAGAACATAGACCGGAATATCCTGCAGATAGAGGATGGTAAAGAAATCCCGCAGGAGGGCGTCACAGACAGGCTTGTTTTGAGCACAGCCAAGCGGATTGATGAAATAGGAGGAAATCAGCTGTCCGTTTCTGCGGCAGGGTCCCTTGCGGAACAGGTCCAGACATTCATCCAGTGTTTCCAGTCGCCGATAGCCGTATTCATCGCTGACATTATCCAGATAAAACAAATGTGTAACCTTGTGAAACTGCAGGGTATTTGCATGCTGAATAAGCGGCAGAATCTGATACAGCTCCTGATTTTCCTGTATCAGAAACAGGCTGTCGGAAAAAGTGGAGAATACCGAGGTGATACGGGAATGTGTGATGTTTTTCAGGGCACCGATTTCTCCGCCGGTGCTGACAATTTCCTCATCCAGATAATGCAGGGTTCCATGATCATCATAAACGGGGGCTGCCGATAGCCCCTTCTGTTCACAGACTCGAAGACAGGCATCAAGCAGCTCACTTTTGCCGGTTCCGCTTTCTCCGGCAAAGACCAGTCCTTTCTTTGTATCACCCGCCTGCATCTGAAGCATGGAGGCATGAATGGGCAGATCGTGCTTCTCCATGCAGATTGCATTGTAAAGGGTCTGCAGCATATCCTTGAGATAGCGTATATGATGCATACGCGGGGTTCCGCTGACCAGTCCGATGGTGATCTGATTCGTTTCATCGTAATAGTAGCAGGCCTGATCCTTTGCGGAGGCTAAGGCAAAAATGAGAATGAAGTCCTGTTGCAGGGACAAGGCAGTGAGCGGATACAGGGCGGCGAGACAGACGCCCAGCTGTACGCATTCTCTGGACAGATAAACAATGCCCTTTTTATCCGCAATCGCAATACTCATTGCAAAAAAAGCATTTGCATCCATACTGATATCGCGGTAGATGAAGGTGGAGGAGCGCTCAATAGAAATATTGGCGGCATCCGGCTGCTGAAAGAGTGGTACATGATGCAGCTGTACCTGTGAAATAAAGGGAATCTGCTCCAGAGGAAGGTGTGCATAGGGATGGGATACCTCACATACACGCAGCTGCAGGGTAGCATCAAATCCAAAGGGCTGCATATGCAGCAGGCTGTTGTCCTTTTGCTTCAGGACGGCCATGTTCTGAAACAGGGTGTCCAGAGAAGGGTTTCGTGCTGCTTCACTGCTGCACAGACGAAATTTTGAAAGTGTCGCGGCATAGGTCAGAAATTCCAGCAGATACGGACTGGGGTGCGGCTGTGCGGTAAGCAGGGCGAGTACTCTTGCTTCCTCAATATCATAAGGATAGGCGTCTATCAGACGGCGCAGGTATTGCTCACCGTCACAATCCTGTGGAAATAAAAGTTCTTTTTTCATATGGGATCACCTGTTTGTAAGCTATGCGGCGGCTGTCGAAAAAAGTACAAATTTGCACAACAGTCAGCAGAGTGGCTCTATTCTACATCATACCGTTTTCTACAGCTTCAGATAGAAAATGCGGAGGTATGCAATCCACTGATGATTTTAAGGGGAAAAGCGGCTACAGAATGCATGTCTTCGCTGTATACGGTTATGGAGCATTTAAAAATCAGAAGGCATCGTTCGTTTTTCTTTGCTGATATGGGAATGAGATGCAAGAAACCGCTCATTTTTATAAGCAGCGAAAGAAATAACTTGTAATCGTTTGCTTAACGGAGAAAAGATATGCTGCCAGCATGCTTCCCTATGTCTTTCTCTTCCGCAAATGAGTAAGACAGCCATTGCGCTGTGAAAAGCGTTCAGAGGTCTATCGTAAGGTTGGATATAGAAAAAGACGCAGTACATGGGAGTATCCAAATGTATATGCGTCTTTGTTATGATAGCTTCAGCTGTGCATTATGCCATGCTGTTATAAAAGACAGCCTTATAAAAATAGCAATGAAATTCAGCTTGTGTAAGTATCTCTATTTTTGTACATGACCTTGTCAGACAGAGGCAGTGCGTTAGAACAAATTCATCAGCTCTTCCTTGCTCATGCTGGTGATGATTCCCTCGTTATTGTGAATAATGGAGTCGCTGAGGTCCTGCTTCAGACTCTGCAGCTGCATGATTTTCTCCTCGATGGTATCCTTTGCTATCAGCTTGACAACCTGTACATTGTTATGCTGACCGATGCGGTAGGCGCGATCCGTTGCCTGATTCTGTGCAGAAACGTTCCACCATGGATCAAAATGGATAACGACTTCCGCACTTGTCAGATTTAAGCCGGTACCGCCTGCCTTCAGGGATATCAGGAAGATGGGGGTATCATCACTGTTAAAGCTGTTTACCAGCTGCTGCCGCTGCAGCTTCGGTGTGCTTCCCTTCAACAGATAGTAAGGGATATCCTGGCGTATCAGCTCCTTTTCCAGCAGCGAAAGAAGCGAGGTGAACTGTGAGAACAGGAGAACCTTTTTTCCGGATTCCCGGCAGCTTTCAATAAACTCCATACAGGCACTGATTTTGGCACCGATACCGTTATAATTTTCATACAGCAGGCGCGGATCACAGCACAGCTGACGCAGTCTGGTCAGCATACTGAGAATCATGATTTTACTGTTTGCGAAGCCTTTTTCCTTAAAGCTTTTGTTAAGGTCATCCCGTATGAGGGATACATTGGCCATATATAATTTTCTTGTTTCTTCATCCAGCTCAATCAGCACGGTGTTTTCCACCTTTTCCGGCAGTTCCTTGAGGACATCCTTCTTCACACGCCGCAGGATAAATGGTTCAACCATACGTTTCAGCTCCTTCAGCATTCCCATATCGTTTTCCTTGACGATGGGCTGCTCATACTGCTTTTTGAAATAGGAATAGGTATACAGATAGCCGGGCATTAGGAAATCAAAGATGCTCCACAGCTCTGCCAGTGAATTTTCAATCGGTGTTCCGGTCAGGGCGAACCGATGGCGGGCCTGTATCTGCTTTACGCTGATGGCATTCTTGGTGTTGTGGTTTTTGATATACTGCGCTTCATCGATAATCTGATACTGGAAGGTAAAGTCCTCGTAGGCTTCAATATCCCGTTTTAAATAATCATAGGAGGTGATAACGACATCATAGTCCTTACAGCTGCGGATTTGTACCTTTCGCTCATCACTGGAGCCGCTGATAATGATGCTCGTCAGCGTCTTGGAAAATTTCTCAATTTCACTTTGCCAGTTGAGTATCAGCGAAGACGGGCAAACGACCAGTGACAAAGAATCTTTGCGCTGCAGCCGTTCATCCTCCAGCAGCGTGATCACCTGCAGGGTTTTACCGATACCCATATCATCTGCCAGTATACCGCTAAAGCCATAGGCAGCCATGGTTTTCATCCAGCGAAAGCCGGTTTTCTGATAATTACGCAGTGTTGACTTCAGCGCTGGAGGGACTGCAAAGTCACTGTCCTTGACATTGCGGATGCCGCGAATAATATCCTTGAAGGAGGAATCCCGGTCGACCTTGATCATATCGCTGTCCTTCAGACTGTTGTCAATATACAGAGAACGATATTTGGGAACCTTGATCACACCGCTGCTGATTTCCTTTTCACTCACGTGCATACCATCCAGAATTGCACTGAGCTCCTGCAGTGCACTATCCTCGATATTGACAAAGGAGCCGTTTTTCATACGGTAATACTTCTTATTCATACGATAAGAGGCAAGGACCTCCTGCAGCTCATTAACAGGGAAATCGTAGGTATCAAAATTAATTTCCAGCAAATCACTTTCAATGCGGACACCCATGGAGATATTGACACTCTCCTTGATCTGCAGCTTTTTAAATTTATCTGTAGCAAATATCTCACAGGTATTGCCAAGCTCCTTCAACCCCTGATTCAGAAATTCATACATGGCATCCTGCGAATGCTCGATATAGGCAATGCCGTCCACTGCATCGATTCGGGTCATGTAACGGGTAAAGACAAGCCGTGTCGCAATTTCATCATTGAAATTTCTGGAGGTGGACAGGGCACTTGTGCTGAAAGCGTTGTATTCCTCATTTCCATAGCAGTACATCAGGCGTGCGGAAATCACATTGTGCTTGGGCATATCGATATACAGACGGCATTCCAGAGGAAGCGGTGCAAAGGCAGAAATATCCACACCTCTCAGCGGAATATACCGGCGTGTATTCATAATGACATTATTATAAAAGGTGGGCATGAGTTCACTGCTTAACAGCAGTGGTTTTTTCTTTTCCAGATATGTCTGCAGCAGGCGGCTGCAGGCTTTGGAATAAGCGGTATCACAGCGGTACAAAATATGATCCATTAACAAATATACATGGCTGCGGCCTTCAAATATGCGATAGCTCAAAGAGCTCAAGGCGATTTCATAGGAGTCATCCTCCTGTTTTTTAACTTCCATGGTAAGCTTTGGATTTTCATCCAGAAAGCGCATGTTGATCAGCATTTTTTCCTTCATGCGATGCATGATATCCTCACCGGCGTACAGCTGGAAAAATTCATCAAGCGCATCCGGTGTCATACACAGGTTACGTGCCTGCGGACAGCGCTCCAGTGCATGGCGGTTCTGGAAATAGAGGACATCATGCTCATGGCGCAGCATAAAGTCAAGCAGCTTCTGACTTTCTTCATCAAAGCTTAAGCGGTTATGCAGAAACTCCAGCTCCTTGCCATAGCTTTTTTTCACATTGTGGCGGATATCGTCAAGAAACTGCGCAATATCCTTTACGATATAGCGCTTTGCATTCCCCACCTTCAGTGTCAGTGCCAGGATAGTTCGCTGACGAATCTCCAAAACAGGCTCGATATGTACCGCCTGCTTCAGATTCATAGCCAGCGAGGAATAGATGATTTGTTCCTCATAGGCATTCATAAGGGAAATGGCGTAGCTGTCATGCTGCTGAACTGCGGTATGTGCATCCGTCTCCTTCTGCTTCTTTTCATGCTCCTCATTCAGCTTTATTAAAACAGCCGTACAGTGCTCACATGACAATGTATCTTTCCCATGCTGCGGACAGCTGCATAAATGTGCGCGCACCGTTACATCATCCTTGTCGATGGACATGTTGACTTCCCGGTAGTTCTTTCCATCCTTAATGGTAGCGTTGATCATGATGATTTCCCTGGAAGAAAAATCATCGATATCCAGAGATACGATTCTCTGCTCATCCACCAGTCTTTTCGCTTTTTCATATTGTTCATCACTTCCGGCAAAATCCCGGATTTGTGCATTGGTAAACTCCATACATACACCCCTGCTTTCATCTTATTATTGTACCATCTTTTTCACGTAATTTGTCCCTGTATATGAAATGTTTTTCCATAAAGAGAAGATATGTATACCGTTCAGTGTTTGTAAAAATACGCCTGCTGCTTGCATTCAGACTGTGTCTGCGAAAAAAATGTTGTAAGGCAACAGTTGCTGAAGGTACCGGATATACATAAAGGATCAAATGACTAAGACGAGATTACACAAAGGTAAGTCAAAGCTGCTGTTTACAGTATGAAGCATGTATATACTGTGTGAGGATAGCATGCTAATAAACTTTTCGTTATTTCATAAGTATGAATGATATATTCCTCTATATTTCTTGTAGATAGTACTATTCTGATACTATAATGTTAGGCTTTTACCTTCAGCATACCAACTATGAAAAAATTGATATTACAGACGATTCAAGAAAATGAAAGTCGGATATTCTTTGCATAAAAAGAAGCACTGAAAAGGAGTCTCTAAAAAATCACTTGACGTATCAGTGTCCTAACGTATAATATTAAGTAAAGGATATAGAAAGACAGAGGAACAGCTGCGATGAGAATTTGATAATCTAATTTACAAAAACGTGAAAACTAGCAGACATACCATAGCGTATGTACTGTTTTGCGGACTGTGGGTTAAATTATCATTGTGTTTTTTTATCAATCTGTTCTTTTCTTATACTTCAATGCATGTAGAATGCAGGTAAGATAGATATCGAGCATAGATTTTTTATATATGATAATCCACCCGCTCATAGGGAGGGATTCTATGCTGCTGGAATTACAGCATGTAATAAAAAGGTTTCATGATAAAGAACTGCTTCATATACCGGTATGGCAGATTCATCAGGGTCAGCGGATTGGACTGATTGGCGCAAACGGATGCGGAAAAACCACACTTTTGCGGATTTTACAGGGAGTGTGTGTGGTTGAAGAAGGTGTTGTACGTAGATTTTGTACGCTTTCCTATTTTGAACAGCTGTCACAACAGGTTTCTTATGGGGATGGAAGACTACTGAGGGAATTATCTGTTTCTCATCTGCAATCGAAGAAACAGGTAAGCGGTGGGGAACAGCAGAGGCTGCGGTTGTCAAAAGCACTGAGCACACCCTGTCATCTGTATCTTCTGGACGAGCCGACAAGCAATCTGGATCAGCAGGGAATTGCCTTTGTGAAAAAAGCCCTGCAGAATATGGATTCCTTTGTACTGGTTACGCATGAGCGTTCCCTGTTACAGGAGGTATGCAACCAGATCATTGAAATTAAGGATGGCAGGCTGCACATATATGAAGGTAATTATGAAAGCTATCTTTATCAGAAAGAGGAACATAGAAAATATCTGCAGCACCGTTACTATACAATCGAGAAGCAGCGTCACCAGCTGCAAAAGGCGTATGAGCAAAAAATAAAGCAGGCACAAAAGGCGAAGCGGAAGCCGCGAAATGTTTCAAACAGTGAACGTAAAATGCGGGGAAAGGTCGCGCTTCGAAAGTCCAAGGACGGTATCAGTAAGGCGATGTATCGGCAGGCGGATGCGATTGCAAGCCGTATGGAGCATTTGGAAAAGGTTGAGGTGTTAAAAGAGGAAGAAGCAATTGTGATGGATGTACAGGCGCTGGATCTGCCAAAAGGAAAATGGCTGTTGAAAGCAGAAGGACTAAGTGTTTCCTATGGAAGGCACAATGTGCTAAAGAATGTGCATTTCTTTATGAAAAATCACAGTAGAGTAGCTCTTGTTGGAGAAAACGGCTGTGGCAAAACAACGCTGCTGCAAGCGATTGTACAGGGAAATCCTGCGATATGGAAGGCACCAAAGGTGAAGATTGGCAGATTGTTTCAGCAGTTTGAGAATTTGAAGGATGAGCAAAGTGTATATGAGAATGCCATGGCGGATAGTGTGCAGGGGGAGCATGTCGTGCGCACAATTCTGGATCGGTTGTTATTTCAACAACAGGATTTGAAAAAGCCGGTAGCTGTGTTAAGCGGTGGAGAGCGGATGCGGCTTGGCTTTGCGAAGCTGATGGTAGGTTCCAGCAATCTGCTGCTTCTGGATGAGCCGACAAATTATCTCGATCTTCCTTCCATTCGCTGTATCACAAAGCTGCTGCAAAATTATGAGGGAAGTGTATTGTTTGTATCTCATGATGCGGCATTTATCAAAGAGGTCGCAACTGAGGTATGGGAGCTTCGCGAGCATACGCTGTACATGCCGCAGGACTGTGTGAAGTCATGCAGTAAAAAGCAGGGACAAATCGATCCGGATATAGCGACAAAGCGAATGATTCTGGATATGCGCAGAAGTGAGGTGGCACATCGACTCATACAGGCATCAGGTGATCGGGAAGTACTGGAGAAGGAATATGCTGAAATAATGGAAAAACTGAAAAATCTATAGAAAGGGATTTGTCAATCTGTGCTTTTCATGATACCATGGACGGTAGCAGGTAGTCCGGATAGGAAAGAGATGCATGATTCGCGGATTCATGAAACTTCACAGGAGCATCAGGGCGATGAAATTCTTTCCAGGTCACTGCAAATCGTTGCCGCAGGGGGATTTGTGAACAGGCATATACGACCAAATATCAAACGGATATTTCTGATTCGACGGACTGACACGCTATCTTATATGAACGATAGCATTGCAGATGTCTTCTATGGAAGCTTCAATTCATTTTTTGATGCAGAGACGCTGCAACGATACAGCAGCTGTGGATGTGTCGATATTCTGCACAAGGTTGGCAAAGAATATGAGGCGATGATGAAATGGAAGGCATTATAAGTGAGCGTAGCATTCGATTACGTAAATGTTAACAAGGAGAAGCATACATGGACATACATAATCATAATCTGAATATACATTATTCCATACCGGAAAACTTATGGAATGAGCTGGTAGAAATGTTTGCACAGCTGCCGCATTATCGGGGCTTTAGTGATGGCTGTCCGCAATGGTATGGATGTGACGGAAAGCTGATTGAGGCTTCTTTGGAGACCAGTGGTCTGCAGTTTTACGCAGAGCTTCCACAGGAGGAATGGGATGCGTGGTTTGCGCAGTTTCAGCGCAGAGCAGAGAAAATCCTGGGATATCCCATAGGTGAACCGGAAGACGGATATGAATTTCGGATTTATGACTGAATAGAAAGATGAAATGATAAAGAATCGCTCAGATAGCAGTGGACGATGATTTTCTTCGCAAAAATCCATTGAACTGGCATCTGCCAATGTCAATGATTCTGTTACCAGAGAAGCGAATACCCGGAAACAGCAAATAGATCTATTTGACAAAATTCGAGATAGATTCGAAACCTTGCAGTATATTCTGGGTCACGCAGACATCAGTGTAGCCTTGAACACATACACCCATGTGAATTTCGATATGCAGAGGAAGAAGTATATCGGATAGCGAAGGATTAAAAAAGCCCGTTGGTAAGGATGCTTGCTTTACCGATGGATTTACAAGGATTGCAGGGAAAGACATGAGAAAACACGAAAAGATATGAGAGGATACCTTGAAAAACGGAAAACCCTGAAATATCAAGCGTTTGGAAAGAAACATAAGACTTAAATGGAGATATGAGCACATGATAAAAATACTATTCATTTGCCACGGCAATATCTGTCGATCCACAATGGCGGAATATGTTATGAAGGATTTGGTGAAAAAAGAAGGAATGCAGGACAGATTTTATATTTCATCCGCCGGCACAAGCCGCGAAGAAATCGGAAACGGAGTTCATTATGGAACACGCCGTAAGCTGCGTGAAGAAGGAATACCGGTGGGAAATCACAGGGCTGTACAGATGTGTGAAGCAGATTATAAAAAATACGATTATTTGATTGGTATGGATGGCGCAAACATGAGAAACATGGAACGTATTGTTCATGGTGATCCAAAGCATAAGCTGTATCTGCTGCTTGACTTTACAAGCCGCCCGGGCGCAATTGCCGATCCATGGTATACTGGTAACTTTGATGCTACGTTTACCGATGTGATGGAAGGCTGCAGTGGTCTTCTGAAGTATTTGAAATCACAGTGGACAGATGAGAATTATTGACAGTGATATACGCAAGAAAAAACACGCATGAAATTGTGAAGGGTTCTTTCTTACTTTAGGGTGTTTGCAAAAGGGAGACTTCAACTTCTATTGATAACTGCAATCGTATGGAAGTCTCCCTATGTTAAGTTTACCCACAATCGAGAAAGAACCTTGTGAAGAGCATGCGTGTTTTATGCTATACAAAGAATCTGAAGGGCGAAGAGAGCAGATACTGCACATATAGGAAGCTTGCCAGTTCACTTCTGTTATAAAAGCTTTACATTTTGTTTAGATTGCCTTTTCGTACCTATGATATAGTTCTTACAGCCACATACTACCTGTATACTGTGGCATATTCATTTAATTCCATAATTCTGGATATGGAATCCACAAAGAAACCGCCGGTGTCCGTTACATCCGGCGGCTTTCTTATTTCTGGCAATGTGGACAGTAATAAATACTTCCCCCCAGATATTGCTCTTTCTGAATTCTGCCTCCGCATTTCGGGCAGCCATCCTTATAATGCCCTGCCGACATGACACAGTGATACCCGCCCTTTTCACCATAAATGTTCTTCTCACTATCCCTGCCGCCTTCCTGTACCATCTGCTGCAGCGTCTGCTTCATTGAGAAAAACAATGTGTTTATTTCATCCTTTGTCAGTGTATTCATTTTCCGTTTCGGATGCAGTCCCGCATAAAACAGGATATCCTGACAGACACCGTTTCCGATTCCTATAAACCTCTGCTTTGTCGCCAGAAAGGCTTTCACACTCAGCTTTTCTGTTTCATGATGCAGCTTGCTTAAAAAATTGTCGTACGTGAAGCACTCGTCCAGCAAAGAACAGCTTTTCAGCTCTGCCTCATAATAGGCATCCTGTGCACCCTCAGTCTTTGGAAAAACATGTATTGCCGCATACATGGAGGTCGTAACGTGCAGACAGCTTCCATCTGTAAACATAAGCAGCAGCTTGCTTTTTTTGAATTGCTGTGGTTTTGCAAACCAGCGGATATTTGCTCCATCACGAAAGGTCAGCACCTCATCCTCAATCTCCAGTTCCACATAGAAGCTGCGCTCTACTACAGCGGTTACGGCTTTGTTTTTCAGTCGATCGTGATAGGTATCCGGATTACCATAATAAAACGTGAATTTGTGATCCGTGAAATTTCCGGACACACTTTGAATAGTTTTTCCAAGAACCTCTTTACGTAAATCTGCTGCTATTGTTCTTGCTTCAGGAAGCTCAATCATATACATCACCTGTATAGATTGTATCAGAAAAAGGTACAGCTGCCTATGATCCTCCTGTATTTCCCAAAGATGATGAAAAAAAAGATGCTCGAATGAGCATCTGAAGATGTAAACTGGCAGGGGTAGAGAGGATCGAACTCCCATCAGCGGTTTTGGAGACCGTTATACTACCATTGTACTATACCCCTAGGCTTTAACGCTTTATTATATTATCACAGAAAAAGATTTATGGCAATAAGAAAATCGTAAAAATTACAGGAACCGCGGCATCTGATCCATCCATTTCTCAGGTTGCCGTCTCTGCAATATCATTGATCATGCACATCGCTTTTTGCATATTGCGACACAACTCCTGAAATCCTAAAAGGGTATGGCATACTGCTTATTCATAGCTACAGCACCTGGTAGCCAGCAAACCTTCATAGGGAAATACAACTGCGTATCAAAGCACTTCCCTTCATACCATGGGCATAGTGAATATATCGCTGCTGAACAGCTTACTTTCAATCTATGACAGCGAACAATCATATGAGTATCACAATATTACTGTGAGCAAATAAGTTTGCATATACAAAAAAAGGTGATACAATAACCATGCCATCAATCTTCTCTATAAACTCCCGATGGTGCTGCTCTTCACATCCAAAGAGCGGCTTTTTTTTGTTCCTCAGCTGCTTATGCGAATAAAGCGATACTTATGAATACATGAATGCACAGTCCCTGGAAATCTCTATTCAAAAAAAGGCTCCCATGAAAGAGAGCCTTGTGTCATTTCCTGCTAGCTATATCTGAATGGAGATTTCGTAAATTATCTGCCGCAATCAGCCATCACTGCCTATATCCGTTGCGTCAGTTCTGCTTTTACAGGCGGCGATACACATTGTCTGATCATAATCACCACATGGATTTCCGTTCATATCACGGAAGAATGCTATGCTTGTAAAGCCTGCCTCCTGCAGTGCTTCCTGCAGCTCTGCTTTCGTAAAGGTATGCTCCCATACATGAAACTGACGGATATCATCCTCTGTTATCGCGATATATCGGTTCAAAACAGTATTGTCTTCCTCATAGCGAAAAACATCATGCAGAGTCAGGCATCGCTCATCCGCCCAGAAGCCATCCTCTGTAATTTCCCATGTTTTAGATTCAGGTACTCCGTCGTAGCGGGAAGGAAGAAATACATCAAAAAGCAGGACGCCCTCCGGCTGTAACCAGCTGTAAACGGAAGCCAGCAGTTTTTTTCTGTCCATAGCAGACAATACACCAAAATCACAGTAAATCAGGGTGATGATGTGAAATCTGCTGTTCATGTGCAGCTGTGTATAATCAGCGCACAGATAGTGTATGGAAAGCTGCTGCTGTCTGGCAGAATGCATTGCATAGGTAATCGAATGCTCGGAAAAATCCACACCGGTGACTGCATATCCCTTTTTGCAGAAGCGCTCCGTATAAATACCGGGTCCGCAGCCAAGGTCTAGTAGTGTCGGATATCTTTCCGCTGGAAACTGCCTGCTTATCCAGTCGATGGCTTTTTCCACGGTTTCGATCCTACGAGTTGCGGAGTCCTCGGTAGTATCCAGATGTGCTTTCAGCATACGTTTTACCGTATGCGGATCACTCCAGATATTGTCCTTGCTTGTTTCATACAATGCCGGTTTTTGCATTGCCATGGTAAATAGTTTTTTCATTTGTTCTGTCCTTTCTTTTCCTGATGGCAGCTTACGAAAAGCCTGTGGATATCCCACAGGCTGTTATAAACATTTCTGTGGAAGTAGCTGATACAATGACCACGATATAAACCCTGTCTGATACAGGCTGTTTTATATCTGCTTTCTGATCATTTTCTACTTTTCCACGTTTCACTTCATTACGCCTTCAACAGCGTCAAGTGCGCCGGACAGAACCATCTCCTTTAAAAGCTGCCACGCTCTCATTATACAGAATATGGACGACAGATGTAATTGAATTTTCAAGAAGCTGTAAATCTGTTAGCATCTACCGATTTACATTACCGATGCAGTCGCATACATAGCATTGCTTTTGATAGCTCAAAATGAAGGTATGTAAAAACAACCGCTCGAAAAGTCGCTTTTGTGGCGGGAATGTTCCTGTGAAAGCATGCGACAGCATGCAGGGGTAGCCATATTAGCTTTTTCTATCAGGCAACCTGACGGGCACGGGTTGCACTGCCTGATGGCATCCATTCCTGTATGGATTCAAACAGAAAAGATTAACGGCTGTTTTTTCGTGCAATGAAAAGATTGTGATTGCTGTGTCCCAAAAAGGATGGTTTTTCACATGTTTTGAAATGGTATCGCATCCATACCTGAAATTCCTCTGCAGTAAAGCGATTGATACGCTCACTCATCAATTCCGCAAGACCGTCTGCCGCAACATGCTTCAGCTTTTCTAAGGGAAAGGGATGAAACAGCTCATCTATGCTTTGCTCGTCATGAAACACAAACGGGTCATTGTGAAGCTGCAGGGTTTTCGCATCAAATTCATCTCCCGTAAGGAATCCCTCCACATGCATGGTTTCCGTTGCCATTACCATATCGTGTGGAATATAGGCAAACATCAGGATGCCCTTGTTTTTGCATACCCGGCAGGCTGCCTCGATAGCCTGTAGCTGCTCCTGTGTTTTCGAAAGGTGATACAGGGGACCGAAGCAGAGAACCATGTCAAACTTTGAATTCCAGTCCTCCGGCAGGTGTGCGGCATCACATTCCAGAATGGTGATATCCATATCCCTTGTTTTTCTGCTTTCCATAATCTGAACATGCTTTTTAACCGGTTCCACCGCAGTAAGGGAATACCCCTCCTTCGCTAAGGCGAGAGAATATGCACCACAGCCTGCACCGATTTCCAGAATCTGCGCCTGTGTATTTGCATATTGATGAATATAGTGCATGGTTGTCAGGTACTCAACCTGACTTGCATAACCGTGAAAGAGTCTTTTTTCCTCCTCAAAGTGTTCATACAATTCCTGTAATTCCATAATCACTACCTCCTTTCGTTTCCAATAGTATACAGGAAACCGTACACCGATATGGAAAATCTGCAGATTGCTGAGAAAAGAGGTGTTAAGCTGATGAATTCTTTATCAGGTGCAGAAACACTTTATCAGAAAAGGGAACTTCAAGGCTGTTGCAATATCAATGTATTAAAATCTTCAAGTAAGCTGTGTAGGGAATTTGATTACAGCTGCAGCTGTTTCATATAAAGATGCAGATCCTTGTAATTTCTGGTTTTGGGAATCAAAAGTTGAAGCTCATGAAGAAAAACGATTTGAAATTCCACTGCGAGATCATTCATCAATGGCAGACATCGCTTCATAAGATAATTCTGGGCAGTCCGCGCATCCGCATGAGGCAGCAGTTCATAAAACCCCCACAGAGTCTGCAGACGTTCACTGCAGTCACGCATATCATAGGATTGCGCAAGAACCTTTTCAATTCCTTTCCCTTGAAGCCGCTGATTGTGAATATACCAAAACATGAATGGCAGAAGCTGGCGGGTATGATTTTTCAGAAACAGGCAAAGATAATATTCCTCCTTCTCATACTCCTTCTGGTTATGATAAACACCCGAGAGATTGAAATAATAGGTGATTCTGCGCTCTGCCTTGATCGTATGCTCCAGCAGCAGCTTTTCACACATCCTGTGCAGGTCCTCAAAGGCAGGTACATGAATGCGGGCACTGATCAGGCAAAGCCAGTGATACAGATCAAACAATGCTGTCCAGTTTCCGCTGTGCTCCTCCTTCTTTGTAAATTTCTGCAGCTGCCTCCACGCAGGCAGGTCATTATGCTCCAGATTTGTCTGATGAAGCGCATAGGTAATACAGTTTTTCACAGAATCGGGATGAGAAAGCATAGGAAATATGGTCAGCAGATTGCGCAGCTGATTTCGATCATGGGGAAGGGTATATTGATAGTGATAAAGGATGGAGGCATACACAGATTCCAATTCTCTTGGCAATACGCTATGAAACTGCATCAGCCAGTCATATTCCTCTGACTTCAGCAATCTGTCCTTTTTCAAAGCATCCAGCAGGATGGAAAGACTTTTTAAAACCACGCTCTCCCAGCTGTATTGTCTATAGGGGGAAAGAAGCTGCAGCAGCTCCCGGATACAGCTACAGCATGCCTCCTCCTCATAAGCGTTCCAGCTTTCAAAGAGCTTCTGCAGAAAAGGCGTCAGCAGGGGATCAGGATTGCATGCATAATTATACTGCAGATCAAGCAGGGCAAACAACTGATCATAGATATCCATATCCTGCAGCGCTTTTCCGTTTTCCAAGGCAATGTAGCTGCGAAGTGAAACAGCATGACCCAGTGTTTCGACAAGCTCCTTTTGGGTATAGCCGAGTGCTATTCTTTTTTGCCGAATCAGCCAGCCATAGCGTTTTCTGTGTTCTTTACATATATCCAGCAGCATATGATCATGTCCTTTCTTACAGGTGAAGACTCTCATACCAAATAACACGTATAGAAAATCATGTCGATTCCTACAATGATTGGAGCTTGTCTATTTTGTCGTTCTAACAGTCTATTCCCGCTTTCTGACAGTCTGCATAATGGAAGTAGATACAACTCCCCATTATGGAGGTTATGCAAACGCACCTGCTTTCTGCCAGCCTGCAAATGGAATTAGAATGTTCACGTTGCATGTTTAAGCCTTTTCTCCATTATAGCATATGGATTGGGATTGCAATAAGCAAACCAGTGTTTCATATAGGAAAAACAGGAGGTGGATTACAGGGCATTCTGCATGATTTCCTTGATGCTTTCGTATATTTCAATAGAAGAAATTCGTATTCTGCTATAAAGAAGCAAGCTGCTGCATACCTTTTTAAGGTACAGGAAATATCAGAATAAAGGAAGCATGTGTAGAAAAAGATTTGAAGAATGATATGAAAATATTTAGAGAAAGTTAAGATTTAACTGCTATACTTACTCGAGAGCTTAGAAAGCGGGGTGTTTTATGCAGACTACCTGGAAAAAACGAATCCTACAGATTCTATTGCTTCTGTCACTGACAGCCTTTGCCTGCTGGTTTGCGTTAAAGGATGATTGTGCAGAGGTTTTATATAATATTTTTCATATATCCTGGTATTGGATTGTGCTTATTGCGGTACTGGGCACCGCTTATTATCTGCTTCAGGGAATCGTCTTATACAGGATAGCAAAACCCTATAAAACGGATATCCGCATATGGGACGGAATACACAATGCGTATATTGCAGCTTTTTTCAACGGTGTTACCCCGTTGGGCGGAGGACAGGTGGCTCAGACCTATGCATTTCGTAAGCTGGATATGCAGTACAGTGATATCGCCAGTGTACTTTGGAAGGACTTCTTCCTTTATCAGAGTACAGTCCTGTTTTATGTGAGCATACTGCTGCTTACACGGTTTTCCTATGCAATGGAACATTTTCAGATCTATTTTTTTCTGGTGCTGCTTGGCTTTGCCATCAATGCCTCTGTCATACTGATTTTATGGACGATGGCCAGATTTCCAAAGCTGTATGTGAAAATCAGCCGTGGAATTGTCAATGTCGGCTTTCGTTTTCATATTGTGAAGAATAAGGCGTATACACTGGAAAAATGGCAGGGACAGATTTTATACTTTAATGAGGAAATCAAAAAGCTGAAGGAGGACCGCCGCATGATTGTGGAGGCTGTTCTTCTGAATTTTCTGCGTATGACAATTTTCTATGCAATTCCCTATGTGGCGGCATTGGCGCTGCAGGTACCCTTGTCCCTTTCTGATTTGATCAATGTTTTGCTGATGTCTGCGTGTATCCATATGCTGAATGCCTTAACGCCTCTTCCCGGAGATACCGGATGGACAGAAAGCGCATTTATTCTGATATTTGCAGTTCTGTTTGGTAGAACAGAAGCGAGCAGTGTTATGATATTATGGCGTGTGGCAACGTATCACATCCAGCTCATTGCAGGAGGGATTATTTTCCTGTATGTGAAATCAGCAGGCACCAAAAGACAGAGGCAGCTGCCAACAGCGAAGTCTCTTCCATAACGTTCCAACCACAGGTGAAATGCTGTAAATACTGTAAATACTGAACTGCGAACAAACAAGCATAAGCTGGAAAAGAGGTCTAATGAATGCCAATCTCAATAAAGCAAGCAATATCATCCGAAAAGTATATCCAAGTATGCCAGAGCGAGAGCGATTCGTAGAGGCACTGGGAACGTAGTGGATCTAAATTATGGTAAAGCTATCGTGGTAAGAGGCGAAGCAGGTCCAGCTACGTGTATCTGAACACGAACAAAACGTTTTAATGAGCGCGCAGGCATGCATTAGAAGCCGCTTGCTTTATATTATAGCTGACGGCAATTCACAAAGCTGTATCATCCATCATGCTGTTACCCAGGTGCATATTCCTAAAGCAAACGGTGCACCTTTTTCTGCTTTTTATGTATGCTTTCAGGCCAAAACCTTACAGCTGAACGAAATGCTGTTACGCCGCATGATGATAACAATCGTGTTCGCTTTCGGATATCCGCATCTGCAGCCTGCTTCCATGTCACCCTTGCTACAAACGGGCAATGGAAACAGCCGATAGATGGAAACTTTCCTGTTATCTTATGAATAAAGTGTGGTAAAATAAAACAGATAAAGGAAAAAAGGGTCAAATATTATGAAGACTGACAACAATGGTACGGTGCTGTACAATCGTTCAGAGCTACAGGCTGTTTTTTCTCAGCTGCAGCCGCGCGAGGAATATTCTCTTCTGCATTTTAATGTTAAGAAATTTCGATATTTTCTTGGCCGATATGACCATGAAACAGGGGAGGAGCTGCTTCAACAGATTCTGAAGACTTTCACAAAGGGATTGAAGAAAGGACAGTATCTGCTGTATACAGGTGGGGATGATTTCATATTCCTCATTCATGAGTGGCGAAAAAAGAAGATTATTGATGAGCTTATTCAAAGAGACTACGAGGGCTATGAGCTGAAGGATTCTCGTTTTTTCAACAAAGTGTTTTTTTCCATGGGGGTGTGTCGTCTGCGGGATTTCCCGGAGGCGGATTTTGAAACCTGCTGCTTATATGCATGGCTTGCACGCATAACATCAAATGAGCATGAAAAGAAAAGCTCGGATTTTAAGTTTTTTACCAGAAAACAGCTGCAGGAATTTCAAATGCGATCGCAGCTTGAGGTGAAGACAGTCGAGGCCTGCCGCAAGGAAACCTATGCGGTTTATATTCAGCCTAAGGTTGATGCCAAAACCCTGAAAATATGCGGAGGAGAAGCATTGCTGCGCTGGTTTGATGAAGATGGTACAATGATTCCTCTTTCATTGTTTCTGCCGGTGCTGAATGAAAACAGCTACATCCGTTATGTAGATCAAATGGTGTTTGAGCTGGTATGCAAAATGATACAGGAGAGCATACAAAAGGGGATGAAGATGGTTCCCATCAGCTTTAACCTTTCCAAGGCAAGCTTTGAGGATGAGCCGTTCATGCAGGAATATATGAAAGTGTTTCAGCAGTTTGACATACCGAAGGAGTACATCGAATTTGAATTGCTGGAAAGCATAAGCATGGATAATTCCGATAAGCTGATCAAGGTGGTGGATACAATACATAAGGCAGGATTTCGCTGTGCGCTGGATGATTTTGGCAGCGGCTATTCCTCCATGAGTGTCCTTGCCAGGGTTCCCATCGATATCATTAAGCTGGATCGTTCCCTTTTTCAGAATCCATACAGGGATATCGATAATTTTCTGATTGTGGATGGTCTGCTGGATATACTGCATCATTTTCCTGTACAGATCGTGGCAGAGGGAGTTGAGGATGAGACTGTGGCAGAGCATATGCGCCAGCATGGCTGTGATATGATTCAGGGATTCTATTATTATCGTCCGATGCCGATGGATGAATTTCAGCGTCTGATTGCAGAACAGGGAGAGTGTTAGCCTATTCATAGCAGACCCTTCCCGATATGCACGCTGCTGGCTTGTGTAAGCTTTTCGGATAATCCGGTATGGAATGAAAAAAGGCTGTATGCAGAGAATATCTCAACGCATACAGACCTTTTTTTGCTTAGCAGGATTTTTCGTCTTCCGCATATTAAAGAGGATGAAGCATTGCTTTGCCAAGCAGCACTCCAAGCAGGCATAAAAGAACGGAGGAAAGAATATAGGTGATTCCCATCCCTGTTTTATGCTGCTCCAGCAGGGAAACCGCCTCCAGGGAAAAGGTGGAGAAGGTGGTGAATCCCCCGCACACACCGGTTTTCAATAACAAAAGACTGTGCTCCGTTAACAATGACTGCCTCATGCTCAGGGCTGCCAGTATCCCGATTGCTACCGCACCGAGAAAATTGATAAGAAGTGTCATATACGGAAACTCACTTTTTACAGGCACCATGGACATTCCATAGCGCAGCATCGCTCCTATGGCACCGCCAAGGCCGACAAACAAAAACTCTTTCATAAACATCGCTCCCGCAACCATTTTACCATACTTTTGAAATGAAACCGCATACCCTGCAAAACTTTTTCACTTCCGGCAGGAGTTTTCTCAATTTGCTTGCGCATTCCCTGATATGGGCTATAATAGTAACATTCAAAGGGATGATTGGGAGTGTGATGAAATGTTTACAAATGAGAATCTGAAGCGGCTGATTCTGCCACTTGTTGTCGAACAGATTCTGGCGGTAACGATCGGGATGAGCGATACGATCATGGTGTCGAGTGTGGGCGAGGCGGCGGTTTCCGGTCTTAGTCTTGTGGATACGATCAACATCCTTCTGATCAATATCTTTGCCGCACTGGCTACCGGAGGCGCTGTTGTCTGCAGTCAGTATCTCGGTGGTCGCGACCGCGATCGGGCATGTGTGTCGGCAAAGCAGCTGATTGTTTCAACCGGTATTTTTGCTGTTATCATCATGGGAATCGTTCTGATTGGCTGTACGGCAATCCTGCAGCTGGTCTTTACGGATGTGGAGCCGGCAGTCATGTGGAATGCAGAGATCTATTTTAAAATATCCGCATGGTCCTACCCGTTTATCGCGCTGTATAATTCCGGGGCTGCACTGTTTCGCTCCATGGGGAATTCCAAAATTTCAATGATTACCTCATTGTTCATGAATGCCTTCAATATCCTCGGAAATGCCGTTTTGATTTACGGCTTCCATATGGGGGTGGCGGGTGCTGCCATATCCTCGCTGGTTTCCCGTATTCTGGGTTCCCTGTTTATGCTGTATCTGCTGCGCAGTCCGGATAATCTGATTTATATTGATTCCTACAGGAAGCTGGAATTTCATCCGGATATGATACGCCGTATATTGACAATCGGAATACCAAACGGTTTGGAAAACGGTATGTTCCAGATAGGAAAAATCCTTGTTCAGGGACTGATTGCGGGCTTTGGTACGGTTGCGATAGCGGCCAATGCCGTAGCGAACAATATTGCACAAATGGAAATCATACCCGCTGCCGCAATCGGACTTGCAATGATAACGGTCGTAGGGCAGTGCGTTGGGGCTGGGGATTATGCGCAGGCCCGTCTCTACATAAAAAAACTAATGAAAATCGCATATATATCCATGCTTGCGGTAAATCTTATCATCCTGTGTCTTGTGCCTTTGCTTCTGAACATATATAATTTAAGTGCACAGACGTATGATACCGCACTGGAGCTGCTGCTGTATCACGGCATATTCGCCATGGTGCTGTGGCCGGCATCCTTCACCTTTCCCAATGCACTGCGTGCAGCCGGAGATGTGCGCTTTACGATGTGCATCTCGATTGTATCCATGTGGCTGTGCAGAATCTGTCTGAGCTGGCTGCTAGGGGTGATACTGGGGCTTGGTGTATTGGGCGTCTGGCTCGCAATGTTTACCGACTGGCTCTTTCGCATACTCTGGTTTTACTGGCGGTATCAAAGCGGCTCATGGATGAAGAAACGTATTATCACATAAGGAGAACATATGAAGTTTACGACGCTGTTATTTGACGCAGACGGAACGCTGCTCGATTTCGATGCAACGGAAAAGCGGGCTCTGCAGAGGGTATTTGATCTGCATCACTACCCGTTGACAAATGAAATGAAGAAACGCTATCAGGACATAAACGCACAGCTGTGGTCAGCGTATGAGGAAGGCGAAATCTCAAGGGAAGCAGTGATTTACACACGGTTTGGAAAGCTGTTTCGTGAATTCGGTATTGCGGATGATGGCATCGCCTTTGAGGATATCTATCAAAAGGAGCTGGGCAGAGGGCACGATATGATACCGCATGCTATGGAGGTGGTACGCCGCCTGTATCCGCAGTATCGTATGTGTATCGTGACCAACGGTGTTGTCGCAACACAGTATGCGCGTCTGCGGGATTCCGGTCTGGACGCGTATTTCCATCATATGTTTGTATCGGAGGAAATCGGATTCCGGAAGCCGGACCGATCCTATTTTGATCACTGCTTTGCCAGATTAAATGGAGCGAAGCGGAATCGGACCCTCATAATCGGAGATTCGTTATCCAGTGATATGCAGGGAGGTATCAATGCCGGTATTTCCACCTGCTGGTATAATCCTGATGGGAAAAAGAATCACAAGCAGCTTCCGTTAACCTATGAAATTCGGGATTTGCGGGAATTATATACAATATTGGAGGAGGAAAATGATGGATAAGGATATCCTGTTGTTTGATTTGGATGGAACATTGACAGATCCAAAGGTTGGTATTACCAGATCGGTAGCCTTTGCTTTGGATAAAGCCGGTATTCATGTGGAAAATCCGGATGATTTGTGCGCATTTATCGGACCGCCCTTAAAGGATATGTTCATGGAGCTGTATTCCTTTGACGAGGCGCAGGCCTTGCAGGCAATTGCGGATTACCGCGTTTATTTTCGCAAGCAGGGAATGCTGGAAAACGTGGCATATCCGGGGATTCGTGAACTGCTGGAGGCATTGCAGAAGCAGGGCAAAACGCTTTTGGTCGCTACCAGTAAGCCGGAGGAATTCGCCTGTACCATCCTGAAGCATTTTAAGCTGGATTCCTATATGCTGGATATTTGCGGTGCCACGATGGATGGTACCCGCAGCGATAAGGCGGATGTCATTGCCTATGCTGTGCAGAAGCATCGCCTCCCGGTTGAACGGTGTGTGATGATCGGAGATCGCCGGCACGATATCATCGGTGGGAAAAAGAACGGCATGCGCACGATTGGCGTATTATATGGATACGGAAGCCGTGAGGAGCTAAAGGAAGCAGGCGCTGACTGCATCGTGGAGGATGTGCAGAGTCTGTTGGATGTATTGAAAAAAGGAGGTTCATAACATGGCTGATAAAAAAAAGAAGAGTACAGCAGAGCTGCTGGAGCAGGCCCGCAAAGCCAAGCAGAAGCCCCGCACCAAAGCTTTGGAAAAAACACTGGGCAAGGGGAAGAACAGCGCCAAGTTTAATAAAGTAAATTTTAACGGATAAGAAAAGAGCGGCTATACCAGAATGGTAACCGCTCTGTTTTTATTCAGGATATGGGCAAGTGTTGTGCTTCCCCCATCCTCACCATCCAGTGTCCAGGGAATCTGTTCCCGGGCTTCTATGCGGATATCACAGGCCTTTCGAAAATACATCCAGGTTTCATTAACCTCATGCTTTATCAGCGCCGCAATGATATTTTGTACATCCAGTGGATTATTGGGAACCCGGATGAGCAGAAGCTCAAACTGCCCGTCATCCAGCTGAGCATCCTTTGAGTTTACGGCAGTAAAGCCTGCGACAAACTTGGAATTGGTAACACAGCCGAAGATACAGGAATCCTCAATGACTTCATTCTGATCAATGACGGCTTTGACATGATAGCGGGGAATATTCGTCAGCTGTTTGACGCCTTCCAGAAAATAAGCGATTTTTCCAAAGGAGTTTTTGGTGCTTTGGGGTGTGGAGTAGGAAATTTCTGTGAAGATACCAAACGCCGCAACATAGGTGAAATAGCGGTTATTGAACTGGCCGATATCACAGGAAAACGGACGGTATTGTGCAATGGTGTCCATGAGCTTTCCAGCACTTTTCGGCAGCTTCAGTGTAGCCGCAAAATCGTTGACTGTCCCGCTTGGAAGATAGGCAAGCACAGGCTTGCTGTCTATTTCCATAATGCCGCTGATCACCTCATTCCAGGTACCGTCCCCACCGATGCATACGAGAATATCACAGCAGCCTTCACTGGCTTTCGCAAGCTTTTGTGCATGTCCCGCATACTGGGTTACATAAACCTGTATCGTATCCTGCATGGCACAAAACCGGTCACATAACGTAAATAAAGCCGTTTTTGCCGTCTGCTTTCCTGCCTTTGGATTCATAATGATTCTGATGCTTCTGTCCATACACACGCCCCGTTTCCTTTGCATATAATTGTATAGCATAAAGACGGAAAAGGGAAGTGGAGTGCAGGAATTAGTGTTAATATCCTAAGACACCGTCGAGTGATTCATCCTGCAATACCCAGTCGTTGTATACATCAATCATACGGTATTGGGAAGGCGTATCCCGTATATAGACTTTTGAAATTCCTGCATTGATGATCATTCGCTTGCACATGGAACAGCTGTTCGAGCTTTGAATCAGCTCCCCGCTGACTGCTTCATAGCCTACCAGAAACATATCGGCTCCCAGCATTTCACTGCGCTGTGCACTGATGATTGCATTTGCTTCCGCATGGACACTGCGACATAATTCATAGCGTTCTCCCCGGGGAACCCGCAGCTTCTCCCGAATACAGTATTCCAGATCCAGACAGTTGGTACGTCCCCGAGGGGCACCCACATATCCGGTGGAGACAATTTCATCATGCTGAACGATTACCGCACCGTAAATTCTTCTGCGGCAGGTGCTTCTCTGTGCGACTGTTCCTGCGATATCCAGATAGTAATTGATTTTATCTACGCGCTCCTGTTTCATAAAAACCTCCCTTTCTTTATCAAATATTATTATAAGGGGAGCTGCTTTTTAATACAATCATCTAAAGAAAGCTGACAGAAAAGCTATGGGAATGCTTGCGGAAGTAAAAAGAAATCATATCGGTATATACAAGTAGGATAAGAGAAAGTCGTATGCTAAAAGCAGTGAGTAAGTCCATGGATAGCAAACAGCTGTGTGAAAAGAGCTGCTGTATATGGTGCAGCTTGCATCATAACTACATGATTACGGTTTTTTATATAAAGAGGTCGACCACATCGAATCAAGTCTTCCATAAAGCTTCCTGCTTACGGACATCCTGAATCTCAAAGGGCTGCAGGCAATGAAAAGTATGCGGGTGAGCGGTGAAGCTGTTTATTCTGCATTGGTTTGAAGGAGATAATGGAAATCCATATCTTCTTCCTTTTCGAAAGGAGTAACCAAAAAGCAGACGATACGTTTATCAATCGTCTGCCTTTCAGAAATTAAGCTATTGCATTCACTTTTAACATGCGCCCTGCAGCCTCATGTTGCATGCTGCATTCAGCTTCTGTTATTACGAGTACCTTCAGATGCCTTTCACACAGGAAAGAACAGCCTCATAATCGGGTTCGTCTGTAATTTCCCTGACATACTCGACATAGCGCAGGATATTGTCCTTATCAACTACAAATACTGCCCGCGTCAGTAAACCTAACTCTTCGACATAGGTTGCAGTTGCCGCTGCAAAGCTGTGCAGCTTGTAATCACTCAATGTAATTACATTTTCATTGTTTTTTGCCTGACACCAGCGTTCAAGAGCAAATGGCAGGTCCATGGATATTGCACATACGGTAACATCCTTTAGCTCCTTTGCGTAATTGATGAACTTTGCGACCTCCATACTGCATACACCGGTATCCAGGGAAGGTACACTGAGGAAAATACGTGTACCTGTACTGTCCTCACTTCGCCACTCGCTCATATCATTTCGTATAGCAGTAAACGGCTTTAATGTCTCGTTTTCCTTCACTGCCTCATGCTTTATTGTCACAGGATTTCCCTGAAAGGTTATATTCATTTGATATCCCTCGCTTTCTGTACATAGTATACCCGGATTGTTTGAAAAGGTGAACTTATTTGCCTGGAAATTTATGAACAAGGATACGAAACGAAAACAGTGTGTAGCTTCTGCTTTTTTCTTGTATATTGTTTACAAAACTGTTTCCATTTCCCTTCGAATCCGCTATACTGTTAGAGGAAAGTTGAGGGGTTGTGCATGAATACAGATCAGCTGCTGGATGTGGCCAGCTATGCAGGGAAACTGCTCATAGAAAGCGGAGCGGAAATCTATCGGGTGGAGGAAACGATGGTGCGGCTCTGCACGAGCTTTTCTGAGGTGGAGGATGCACAGAGCTTCGTTACCACAACCGGCATCATGTTCTCCATCACGGTTGCCAGCAAAACACATACAAAAATCCTTCGTGTGCATACACGCGGTGTGGATTTAAACTGCATTGATAAGATCAACAGCCTCTCAAGAGAAACCGCCGTGCAGAATTACACAATCGAGGAGCTGGCGCTAAAGCTGAGAGAAATAGAAAATGAACAGCGCTATTCCTTTTGGATAATCATGTTCTTCGGAGCATTGAGTGCAGGTGGCTTTGCGGTTTTCTTCGGTGGAAATTATCTGGAGGCAGGATGCAGCTTTTTGATCGGACTGCTGATCAAAGCGGTAAGCGCCCTTATGGAACAGCGCGGCCTGCACGGCTTTTTTACGAATGCAATTGCGGCGGCGAGCGGTGCGCTTGCGGCACTGGGGGCACATGCCCTCTGTCCGGATACGGATGTCGATATCCTTATTATATCCAGCATCATGCTGCTTGTTCCCGGCTTAGCCATTACCAATGCCATACGGGATACGGTTTCCGGGGATTATCTGTCCGGTGTTGCCCGTGCAACCGAGGCCTTTCTGGTGGCGATTGCAATCGCTGCCGGTATCGGTGTTGTCCTTTCCATGTCCATCGGACTGAGCGGAGGTATGTGACATGTATCTGATCAATATGATGATTGCCTCTTTTTTTGCCTCACTGGGATTTGGCGTAATGTTTAATATTCGTGGAAGGAAACTGATTCTTGCAGGAATCGCAGGGTCAATCGGCGGTGCAGTCTACCATGCGGCACTGCTTGTGGGCTGCTCGGAGCTGACTGCCATGTTTCTGGGTTCGGTTGCACTATCGCTGTATTCTGAAATTTTTGCCCGTATCTGCAAGACACCGGTAACAACCTTTATCATTTGTGCCCTGATACCACTGGTACCCGGAGGTGGAATGTATCGTACGATGCTGAAGGCGATAGAAGGGGATGTGATGCAGGCGTTGTCCATCGGTCTGGATACGCTGACCATCGCAGGCGTACTGGCTCTGGGAATCCTTGTTGTTTCAACAATCATGAAGGCTGTATTCAAACCGGAGAGAAGGAGTGTGAGAAGGCATGTGGAAAACTGAAAGAAAAGTGGAGCTGCTGGCACCTGCCGGCTCTATGGAGGCGCTTCGTGCGGCAGTCCAAAATGGTTGTGATGCTGTGTATCTTGGTGGCAGTATGTTTGGTGCCAGAGCATTCGCCAATAATTTTGATGAGGACGAAATTCAGGAAGCAATCGCCTATGCCCATGTGTATGGGGTTCGTGTGTTTGTTACCGTCAATACCCTGATTCGAGAAGAGGAATTTGAGGACTGTGTCCGGTATGTTCAGTTTTTATATGAGCATGATGTGGATGCGGTAATTATTCAGGATTTGGGCTTATTCTCTGTGCTGCGCCAACGCTTCCCGGACATGGAGCTGCATGCATCCACACAGATGCATATCCATAATCCGCAGGGAATTCACTTTATAGAGTCCTGCGGTGCCAGCAGAGTGGTGGTGCCAAGAGAAACTCCGCTAAAGGAAATCCGAGCATATGCGGCTTTAGGCGTAGACCTGGAGGTTTTTGTTCAGGGAGCCCTGTGTGTATCCTACAGCGGGCAGTGTCTGATGAGCTCACTGACACTGCAGCGAAGCGGAAACCGCGGCGAATGTGCACAGAACTGCCGTATGAAATATCAGCTGGAAAAGCGGGAGGACGGTCATAGTGAAATCCTGCAAGGAAAAGGGGAATACCTGCTGAGCCCGAAGGATATGAATACGCTGGAAAGAGTTCCGGAGCTGATTGAAGCGGGAATTGCCTCCTTTAAAATCGAGGGCAGGATGAAACGCCCGGAATATGTGGCATTGATGGTTGCCTTATATCGTAAGGCGATCGATGCGTATTATGAGGGAAGAGCATTTATCTATGATGAAGCTGTGGATATGCAGATGAAAAAAATATTCAACCGCGGCTTTACCCAGGGACATTTGTTTCATCATTACGGGGCGCAGCTGATGAATCCGATCCGTCCCAATCATATCGGAGTCAAGGTCGGTAAAGTCATTCAGGTTACCAGAGATAAAATTGTGATACGCCTGCAGGATACCCTGCGGCAGCAGGATGGTATCCGCATTTTGCAGGAACCGAAGGATATCGGCTTTCAGGTGAATTTTCTGTATAAGGACGGATTGCTGGTCAATCACGGAGCAGCAGGGGATATTGTGGAGCTGGATAAAACAGCACCTGTTGTGAAAGGAAGTATTGTCCTGAAGACCAGTGATGCACAGCAGCTGCAGGCATTGCAGAAAAGCTATGAGGCAGCACCTCGTAAGGTTGCCGTTTATGCACAGTTCACCATGCAGGCAGGCAAACCGGCAGTCCTGGAGATTATGGACGAGGAAGGCAGAAGTGTACGAGTGGAAAGTGATGCCGTATGTGAAACAGCACGCAGGATGCCGCTGAAAGAGGAGCGAATTGCTGCGCAGCTGAAAAAAAGCGGAGATACGCCATTTGTATTCGAGAACATTTCCTATCAGCTGGATGCGCAGGGAATACTTCCTATCCGGGAACTCAATCAGATGCGTCGAAGTGCGTTGGCGAAGCTGGAGGAGCAGCGAAAAATTCTGCATAAGCAGCGCCGTATTCTTGCGGAGAAGCAGCCCGTAATCCATTCAATACAGGACGCTCCATCACTCTGTGCTGTTGTGCATACTGAGGAACAACTGCAGGCCTGTCTACAGGAGGGCTTGGATATGATCTTTGTGGAAAATCACAGCCTGTATGCGTTGATGAAGGGCACAGAGGGAGTTTATCCGCGTATGCCACGAGTGATGAAGGAGGAGTATCCTGCTTCCCTGATGATGATTCAGGAAACCGGCGGCTTGCAGGCGGGAGAGGTCTTCTGTGATACCTCGCTGAATATGACGAATTCCCATACCGCCGCATTTCTGCTTACTCACGGTGCAAGGGGAATCAGCTTTTCTCTGGAAAGCAGCCTACAGGACTGTAGTGCAATCAAACGGTGCTTTCAGGAACGATATGCGGTGGATGCACCCTTCTTTTATACGGTATACGGCAGAGCTGAGCTGATGCTGAGTGAATACTGTCCAATCAATTCCGTTATCTGTAATCATACAGACAGAAACTGCGGTCTTTGCAGGCAGGGGGCGGAATACGCTCTTCTCGATGTGAAACAGAATCGCTATCCGATTTTGTGTGACGAGTCTTGCCGTACGCATATTCTACATTATGAGGTGCGCAATCATATCGATTCGATTCCGGAAGCAAAGCAGCATGGGATTCAGCATTTTCTATGCACGTTCACCATGGAAGGCGAGGCTGACTGCCACAGGATTATCACAGCCTGTAAAGCGCAGCTGCAAATGAAACAGGGTGTATAAGAAAAGGTATGTCATAGGATATACCTAATTGAAAAGAGGATATATATGGTGAATCTTATACAGGCAAAGGAGCAGTTTGCCGCCTATTGCAAAGGATATGATACACAGGATGAGCGGGTGGCTCTTAAAATCGTGCATTCACAAAAGGTGGCTGAGATTTCAAAGCAGCTGGCGATCCACAGAAACTGCTCTGCTATGGATGTGGATCTGGCCGAGGTGACAGGCCTGTATCATGATATCGGAAGATTTGAACAGCTGAAGCAGTATCATACCTTTCTGGATGCGAAAAGTATCAATCATGCGGCACTTGGGGTACGGATTTTACAGGAACAAGGGCTGTTATCTGTTTTCTGTGATGATCCGCACCAGCAGGAAGTAATGCTGCATGCGATAGAAAACCATAATAAGTTTCAGATTGCAGACGACCTGGAGGAACATGCATTTCTGCATGCCACGATTCTGAGGGATGCGGATAAAACGGATATCTTCCGTGTAAATCTGATGGAGAAAGCGGAAAATGTCTATCTGTGCAGTGAAGAGCAGCTGCTGCAGGAAACGGTGAGTGAGGAGGTTCTGCAGGATTTTTTGAACAGCCGTCCCATTCTGTCCGCAAAACGGAAAACGCATCTCGATATCCTGCTGTCCCATATGGCATTTATATTTGATTATCATGATGCCTATGCACTGTCTCTTGTTTTACAGCAGCATTATATTGAACGCATGGTAGAACGTTATCCGTTTCAAAGAGAGCAGGCACAGCAGGCAGTACAGCTTGCTGTACAACATGCACTGACATATATGCAAAAGCGAGTCACTGCGTAAAAAAGAGGCTTTCATGCCTACCAAGGAGTAAAGCGTTTTCCGTTTCTGTAAGAATATGGAGGATGTAAAAAGTTTCCCCTGCTGATTTACAGAAAGCAGGGGATGAATGCATGGCATTTTGTGAAGCATACGTTTGAATTATGAGAAAGCAGGAATCCGGTTATGGGAAAACCTCCATACAATCGGATTCCTTTTTCATCATCACCGTATGGCTGATATACAACTTATTTCATGTATCCCGACAGGGTAAGCTATGGAAAGCTGTACTGCGTGAATGCGGAAAGGAACACATCAGCTTTTTATAATCGGCTGTTTTCAGCAGTACCTAGCATGGCTTCTTTTTCTGTGAATGTCTGCAGCGAAACCGTCAGCTGAATTGCTTCACTGTAACATGTCCTCTCAGCATCCCTGTCGGAAAGAAAATGCAAAGGATGCCTTTTTCACTATTTTTTGAATTGCGTGACGGATTTAGAAAAGTTTAAGATTTACCTGCGTTTTATGGTAAGAAATTTCCTGCATAATAAGGACTGTAAGGAAGGGAGCTGATTTCATGAAGAAGAAATACATCGTTATGCTGGGTGGTGTTCTTCTATTGGCTGGGGCCGGACTTGGTCTTCTTTTTGGCAGTATCGACATGAATCAGATTTCCCGTATGCTGGAGGATATCCCGCATGGCCTGCGTGAGATACTCATGATTGTTTTGATTGCCGCACAGATTTTTCTGGCTTTTTTGCCGGGAGAGCCGCTGGAGCTTGCGGCCGGATTTCTGTTTGGCTCCGTTGGCGGGACATTGCTTTGCTTGGTGGGATCTCTGCTTGGGACAGCCCTTGTATACCTTCTGGTTCAGCGGTATGGAAAACGGCTGGTAACCGTCTTTTTTAAACAGGAGCAGCTGAATGAGTTTACCGGAGTGCTGAAAAAAAGGAATAGCATGCTGTGGATTTTCCTGCTGTTTCTGATTCCCGGCACGCCGAAGGATATTATGACCTATGTCGTATCCCTATCCAATATCGCTCTGGGGAAATGGCTGCTGCTCACAACCGTGGGACGTATTCCCAGCATTGTGACATCGACATTTCTCAGCGGTTCATTGAAGGAGGGGAATTTCGTCGCAGCTGCCGGAGTGGCAATACTTACGATTCTGCTTGTAATTGCAGGAGGCTTTGCTTATAAACGCATGAAGGAGGATACAGCGATATGATACAATTTATTATCTGCACATTCTGTGCAGTTGCAACCTTTCTGGGGTTTCTGCTGCATAACATGGAAGAATCATCCGGAATATAGTACAATTACACTTGTTGAGAGGGAGTGAAGGCTATGGATCATAACATACTCGTCGTGGAGGACGAAAAAGGAATACGGGAGGCTATACAGATATATTTGAAAAATCAGGGATATCGTGTATTTCTGGCTGAAAACGGCCAGGAGGGTCTGAACATAATAAAACGTGAAACAATTAATCTGGCTGTGGTGGATATCATGATGCCGGTTATGGATGGAATCACTATGACGATGGAGGTGCGTAAGGATTATGATTTTCCAATCATCTTTCTGAGTGCGAAATCTGAAGATATCGATAAAATAACCGGCTTGAATATCGGTGCGGATGATTATATCACAAAGCCGTTTGGCTCTATGGAGCTGCTGGCCCGTGTCCGCAGTCAGCTGCGCCGCTATGAACAGATTCTGATGCTGAAGGAGCATGCGGTATCCTCTGTGAATCGTGAGGAGGAAATTTACAGTATTGGGGCACTGGAATTAAACAGCACGACAAAGGAAGTGCGTGTGGATAATCAGATCGTCAAGCTGCGGCCGAAGGAGTTTATGATACTGGAGCTGCTGATGAAGCATGCGGGGCGTGTTTTTTCAGCACAGCAGATATATGAGGCCGTCTGGAATGAGGAAGCAATCAATACGGAAACTGTGATGGTGCATATCCGTAAGCTGCGGGAGAAAATTGAGCTGGACCCCAAGCATCCGCGCTATTTAAAGGTGGTCTGGGGAATCGGCTATAAAATAGAAAAATAAAAACAGGTGATCTTATGAAGAAAAAACATATATTTCTAACAACGTTCATTGCACTGCTTTCTGTAATGAGCCTTATGATTTGTTCCGTATACCGTAACGATCAGATTCAGGAGCTGGGGCGTTCCGGCAAGCAGGCGGTTATCTGGTATCTTGAAGATGATATTCAGGAGGGAGTTCTGGGACTTGCTCAGTCTGTGCGTCCCAAGGATGATATTATCAAATTCGATACCGGGCTACCGAATTATCTGAAAAGCACGTTATCCAATGATCTGAAAGAAAAAGTCACAAAGAGCTTTCTGGAATTGAAGGAGGATGCCAATTTTCAATACTATGCGAAGGATTTGAAAAACGGTAGGGAATATGGAAATAAAAAGCTGAGGGATATGTCTCAGAAGGAGCTTCGTGACAGCAGCCTGCTGTATGGTATTCTGGAATATGATAAAGATGGAGCAGCGAAAATTCTGGGAGATTTCAGTGATATGGATTTCCAGCCGCAGTCACTGACACGATATCTGCGCTATTTTGATTCCGTTGATAAAAACGGACCCATGACTACCTATAATATAAATGATGAAGAATTCACACAATCACAGGCAATGATTCAGAACCCGAAGCAGATGAAAATCATCTTCCGTGTACCACAGGAGGTTATCAAGGATCAGGGACTGATAGCACGTACGGTGTATGACTGGTCAAATTATACGCAATTCTCTGTAATAGCCGCTATGATCGGTACAATGGTCCTGATTTTGTATCTGTTGTTTTATCCAATCGCGATCGTTGAGGAAGTGAATCCGTTCCTGACATTTAAGAGAGTGAAGTTCGGTTTTCTGTTTATTCTGCTCGCTACCGGAATCACGCTGGGGACTGCCGGCGTTCTGGCACTGAGTGGAGCTACGATCAGTGGAACATTGCAGAGTGTCATGAATGAATATCATATCATGATGTCTGATGAGCTTCTGTTTGTGGCGAATGTCGTTTCCTGGATGCTGCTGTTTCTGATGATCAGTATCGCCTTGTTTGCAATGAAATATATATTTGTAAAGGGATTCTGGAAATATATGAAGGAGGATACGATTCTGGGCAGAATGATCGGCAGTATCCACCGGCATATAGACAATCTCGCGGATATCGATTTGAAGGATGACGCAAACCGTAAGCTGTTAAAATTCATGCTGATGCAGATCGTCATCATGATTGTGCTGTGTCTGTTCTGGTGGTTCGGCATGTTTCTGGCAATCATCTATGGCTTTGCCCTCTTCCTGTGGCTGAAGCAGAAGCTCAATGCTGTACAGCATGATTATCGTACCTTGCTGAAGCAGACGCAGGAGCTGAAGGAGGGCAACTTCCAGGCAGAGCTTCCGCAGGATGTCGGTATCTTCAATGCCCTCAAGGATGAATTCAGTGAAATCCGCGTCGGCTTTGAGAAAGCGGTACAGGAGGAAACGAAATCACAGAATATGAAAACAGAGCTGATCAGCAATGTGTCACATGATTTGAAGACACCGCTGACCGGAATTCGCAATTACGTAGAGCTTCTGCAGCAGGAGGGCATAAGTGAAACGCAGCGTAAGGAGTATGTGAGCATGCTGGATCAGTATGCCAAGCGACTGCATGCTCTGATGGAGGATTTGTTTGAGGTTAGCAAGGCAAACAGCGGAAATATTCAGTTGGATATGGCCCGTCTGGATATTATCGCACTGGTGGAGCAGGTGCAGGCGGAGTGCAGTGAGCTTCTGCAGGAATGCGGGCTGGAGGTAATCTGGAATCTGCATGGTGAAAAACAGCTGAGTGTACTGCTGGACGGAAGTAAGGCATTCCGGATATTTGAAAATCTGTTTATCAACATACACCATTATGCACTGGAGCATACCCGTGTGTATGTGGATATCCGCAAGACAGCCAACCGGGTACGGATTGAATGCAAAAATATATCAAAGGAACCGTTGAATTTTGATACGGAGGATATTGTGGATCGTTTCGTTCGCGGAGATAAATCGCGTCATGACGGAGGCAGCGGTCTTGGACTGGCTATTGCCAAGAGCTTTACAGAGGCGATGAAGGGAAGCTTCCGCATTGAGACGGATGGAGATTTGTTTAAGGCGGTTATTGAATTTCCACTTGTTAGCGATACTTTAGGTGAGAATCAGGAGTAAGACTGGACGCCTTACAGGAAAATACAATGAAGGGGGGCTGTGACAGATAAGTCACAGCCCAGACATAAAAAATACACCCAATTCTATAGAGAAGAAGGTGTATTTTTTGGTATAATTTATGTATGACAAGTACTCAAATTAACCAAGGAAATTATACCGCATATCAACCATATATGCTACTAAATTTTGATTATTCTTTTCAAAATGATGTTCTTGATGATGATTTGAGCGTCACGATCTTGGAAGTCTTAGGGAGGATTAATCTAAATAAATTTATAGATTTCCATAATCTTGATTCTCGCTCTTATGACCCTGTCATGATGTTGACCATCATCCTTATGGCCTTTGCTGAAGACGGCTATGCTTCTTTACGAAAACTGGAAAAACTTTGTCGCTATGATATTCGTTACCGTAGTATCACGAACGGTTGTGTTCCAAGTTATAAGAGCTTTGAACGATTCATCAATCATACATTGAAAGAATCCATTCAAACGATTGCGAAAGAAATCTATCTGTATGTACAAGATGAAAAAGCATTGGAAGAACAGATTCTTTATATTGATGGTACAAAATTTGAGGCAAATGCCAATAAGATGACGTTCTGTTGGAAAGGTTGGAGTAAACGATACCTTCCCAGACACTGGCAGAAATGTATGGAACTGTTAAAACAAGTGAATCGATACTTTAAAAAACATGAAATCAATATCAATTATTCAATTTTGAAATATCCAAATATTGAGTATATGATCAAAATAGATGAAGCGCTTGAAAATTGGCTGAAGGAAAAAGAATATATCCGAAAAGGCAGAGGAAAACACGAAATCGCAAAATTGTGCGATGAATTGAAGAAAAGTGCAGTAAAGATGTGGGAGTATGCAATCCAGGAAGATATATTGGAAGACAGGAACAGTTTTTCCAAGACAGATCCAGATGCCACATTCATGCATATGAAATATGATTATTACAATCATACAAATGTATTCAAACCGGGATATAACGTACAAATAGGAGTAAATAATGGGTACATCGCCTATCAATATCTAAGTAGTGATCCAAATGATATAAAAACGTTACAACCATTTACAGAAGGATATAAAGAATTATATGGAAAATACCCTGATATAGAAGTAACGGATGCAGGATATGGGAGCTATGATAATTACTGTTACTGCAAAAGTAAAGGGATTAAAGGACTATTGAAATACAGTGGATATGAAAAGAAGAAAGAGAAAGTAAATGATAAGAATCGCTATCAACTGCGGCACATGGAACGACAAGAGGATGGTACTCCAGTATGTCCAGCCGGACATGTATTTGAGATAGAGCGAATAGGACTCAATATCAAAGGACAATATCCAAAAACGACGATGTATTACAGAAATAAAAACTGCGGTGAATGTCCACACAGGAGCAAATGCACGACATCAAAGAACGGAAGAAGTGCACGGATAGTCCCTGCCTTAGAAAAGATGCATAAAGAGATAGATGAATGTCTAAAGAGTGAAGAAGGAAAGAGATTGATGAGAAATCGTAGTGCACAGGCAGAGGGAGCGTTTGCGGACATCAAACAAGATTTTGAATATGTCCGCTTGCATCGACGAGGAGAAAGCGGAGTCAAGGTAGAACTAAGCTTAGTGTGTATTGGATATAACATAAGAAAGTACCATAATTATAAAATAAGGGATAAAAAAAGAGAAAAGCAGAGAAATGTAAGCAAACTGAATTAGTTTTCCACAATGGGATGGGGGATTTCTAACGAAAAAAGGGCCTAAAACCAGATTCACTCAAAAAGTTGTTTTCAGTGTACCCAAAATACAAAAATCATAATAAAAAAGGCTGTGATTTTCAGAGAAACACTAATTTCTCTTACTCGTCACAGCCCCTTTTCTATGTTTTTCCAGCGAAGTTGCAAAAGGCTGATTTACAGGTAACATTATCTTCTCCTAGTATTGTTTTGATTGCATAGTATTTGAGATTTGATTATGTTAAGATATGGTTATAAATTGGAATTTGTCGAGCTGGTGAATTTTAGTTTCCACTGATGGTGTAGATGAATAAAGGGGATTTATAAGAAAGGAGACTAATTGCATCTATATAGATGCAATGGTGTAAAAGAATGATAAAATATCCGTTAAATGTTACAATTGATACTAATGTATTTGAAGCAAATAAATTCGACTTTGGCATTGATAGTACGATGAGCTTACTAGTTAAAAACGTTCAAAATGGCAAAATTAAGCTTGTGTTAAGCAATATCGTAATAAGTGAAGTAGAAAAACATATTTGCCGATGCGTTGATAGCATATGTGGAAAAGCAAGAAAGTTAAGAAAAGAATATTTGGATATACTTCCAGAACAGTATTTGGCTGATATTGGAATGGGGATATATGTCAAAATACCTGATAAGAAAACTGCTCGCCAAAGCGCAAAAGCCGTGTTTGCTAAATTTTTGGAGGACTGTAAGGTTGAAAGACTTGATACGAGTAACATAAAGCTTGAACAAATACTAGAAGATTATTTTGCTGTACGACCACCATTTGAGAATTGTGAGAAAAAGAGAAAAGAATTTCCTGATGCATTTATTGCCCAAGAGATTAAAAACCGCTTTGGTATCGATGAGGTTGTAGCAATTGTTAGTGAGGATAACGGTTTCAAAACAGCATGTGCCAGAAGTAAAAACCATTTGTTCTTTTCTTCCATAGGAGAACTCTTTAATGAGTTAAGCAAACAAGAAGAAGAATACGCAGCTGCACTTGATTTAATAAAGGATAACAATGATTTTATCATTCAGACAATCAATAGAGAGATTGATGATGGCTGTATTGAAGTTCAAGGATTATCATATGATCAAGATGGTATTGTTGAAGGGTATGATTATGATGAAATATATTTAGATCATTACTATCTGTCAGGTATTAGGATTCATACAATAGATGATATAGATGGAAATATAATCACAGCATCCTTATGGATTCATGGAACTATGGATGTGGATTGTTATTATGAAGATTTTGACAGTGCCTTTTGGGATTCTGAGGAAAAAGAATATTTTGGTGTTGAGACTAGACATATTTTAGAAAAACATAATGCAAGATTTGCTTGTAGAATTGAACTTAACAGCAAAACGGAGGAAATAAGAGTGTTGCCTTTCAAAATTATATTAGGAGGAGATTCAAGAAAAAGCAGAACTGTAATTGACGATTTGCACGAAGCGTTATACTATAAAGAACATGAAGATGAAGAAAGGGAAGCATTGGGGTTCTTACCGTTATCACAATATAGTGATATGTTAGAAAACGATTTGAATAATTCGAGTATGGCAAAAAAAATATTTGAATTATTTAAGCAGTATAATGATATTTCTTTATGTTATGAAGAGTTAGCATATCTGTATGATGAGATTTATACTCAGATGAAAGCCGATATGGGTGAGGATGATACTCAAGCATTTATTACTGCTCTTTCATTAGAAAAGAGTATTCCAATAGATTTGTCTAAGAAAGATAAAGATGATTTATTGAATGTAATCAGAGAATGGGTTGATGATAAAATTGATATGGCAACCAAGAAGATGGAGGGAAATCTTCCTGATTGTATTGAGTATGGGGAATACATAAGTATTTTAGGTACAGATTGCAGAGTTTATACTTTGTCTCTTGATGAACTTCATGGAACACCAGAAGCAGGTTCAGAAGAACAGATAGAAGTTTCTCTTTTATTGGATGAAGAAAAGCTTGCAATAGGCTATGTTAAACTTATCGTTGGTTATCTTAATTTTGACGAAGATGGTGGAGCATCGGATGGCATCGAGGATAGCATCGATTATGAAGTAGACGATGTTTTGGAGGCTTTAGAAAATTTGATTTCCGATTTGAAAGAGGAACTTGTTAAAGAACAGAAACTTGCGAAATCTTTCAAGAAATGTTTGAAGCAGAAAACGAATAATTGATTCAATCAAGATAACTAACAAAATTCCAGTTTATCGAATTGATGGAAAACGTAATGAAGATTAGAAGTTGTGGAGCGTGAAAATATTGAGAGAATTTTTTGAAAAACATAAAGAAAAGATAATAACACTTTTATTATGTGGAGTTTTGCTTATTATCGTATTGTCTGTTTTAGCTTTAATAAGTGGTGCAATAATGAAAGTGTTTGGGTTTGAATATCGTTCTATCGGAAGTATTATTTTGTTTTTTATTATTGCAACAATTATTTCTTATCCGTTAGGATTGATTGCAGGTGCATTACCAAAGGCTTTATTATCTTTAGACAAAGTATCAATGCCTACAGCAATAACACTCTATCTAATCTTAGACACATTCGCAACTTTTTGGGGATTAAGAATTACAGATTATTGTATGCAAAGTATTTCAGCTGAAGATATATCTATTTTTGTTATATCATTAATATTTGCATTTTTAGGGGTTAGTGATATAAAAAAATCCCGCATGATGAAGAACAATAAATCCCAGTTTGTAGAACGGCAATAGGCGTGATGAGCAGGAGGATATGGGATCAACCAAATACTGTGATAACATTTTAATGTGTAGAAGTGGCTGTTAATTGAAAGGAGAAATTTCAAATGCAATTTTTAATTTTATTAGGAAGCCCAAGAAAGCAAGGGAATACGATATCTCTTGTAGAACCATTTGTAAGCGAAATAAAGGAATCAGGAAATAATGTGAATATTATTTGGCTTTATGATAAAAAAATCAAAGGCTGTGTAGCCTGTAGAAGCTGCCAAAAGGATTGGACGAGATCTGGATGCAGTATTAAGGATGACATGCAGGAAATATTTGATGCTATACTTAAAGCAGATAAAATAATATTGGCCACACCTATTTACAGTTGGTCATGTCCGGCACCTATGAAAGCTGTGCTTGATCGACTGGTATATGGTATGAATAAATATTATGGTGATGAAAAAGGGCCGACTTTATGGAACGGTAAAAGCATTGCAATGATAACTACATGTGGATACCAGCCTGAAAAAGGAGCAGATTTATTTGAAGAAAGTGTGAAAAGATATTGCAAGCATTCCCAATTAGTATATGAAGGAATGCTATCAGAGCGTGATTTAGGATACAGAAGCATATTCATAGATAATGATAAAAAGGAAAGAGCAAGAGCTTTTGCACGAAGCTTACTATAAAGATAAATTAGAATTTTATGTGATATTAAGGTAAAGTCTGAATCTGAGATTTCTAATATAAATTATATAATGAAGGAGTGATTGTGTTAAATGAACTAAATAATATTTTTCTTGATAAAGTTAGTGTGGTTGTTGAAGAAGCGAGAAAAAATGTAAAAACTGCAGTTAATATTATGATGGTATATACTTACTTCGAAATAGGAAGAATGATAGTAGAAGAAGAACAAAGCGGTTCTAATAGAGCTGAATTAATATATTAGAATGACTGCTATAAGCCTGTAGCATTTCAGGCAGAGCATTGCCTGTATTGTGCCGATGGCAAATTACATTATGAATATAATGGAAGATGTTTTGATATGGATACAAATGCGATGCAGCGTATGCATAGTCCGGATCAGTTTCCTTCCTTTATTTCCATAGAGAAGTAATGAGGAGCTTATATGCAAGGAGATGCATCATTCGGGGAGGACGTAAGGAAGCTTATTGCTATTGAAAGTATATATATGTAATACACAGGTATGAAGAAACAAGCTGTGCATACGGAGATAATTATCAATGATGATGAAGGAAAGCGATATAGAAACGATTATGTTTGCCCCATGCGGTATGAACTGCAAGGTTTGTTATAAGCATTGCTATCATAAAAAACCATGTGATGGCTGCCTGAAAAGTGATCGGGGTAAACCTGAACACTGCCGTAGGTGTAAAATCAAGGACTGTGTTAAAGCAAGAGATTTATCCTATTGCTATGCCTGTTCGGATTATCCCTGTAAGCTTATAAAAAACCTTGAGAAAAGCTATAAAAAAAGATATCAGGCTAGTCTCATGGAGAATAGTGAGATTGTGAAAAATCAGGGGTTAGAGGTATTTATGGAGCAGCAGAAAAAGAAATATACCTGTTCTACCTGCGGTGGCGTTATTTCCATTCATGATAAAGAGTGCAGTGAATGTCAGGAAAAGGCATTCACTACAGAAAAAGGGTAGGTATAGAAGCTGATGGAGGGAATATGATGTTTGATGAAATCTGCATATATAAGCAATGATGAATAAGCAGGAGGAAATCGAAGCGCCGATGAAGGAAGTGGCTGAATTTTATTTGAAGCAGGACGGTGTCCTTGCTGTACACTACATAAAACGTACACACCGGCAAAAGGATTTCAATGCGGTCAAGGAAGGGGACTTGCCAATCCGTCTTACAAGGATTGTGTGAAACGTAACCTATGTCCTATATTGGGAATTGGTGAAATGAAGATGCGCATGCAAGTGTATCGAGGCTTGGGCTGAAGAAATATTATAAACGCTGGAATCGCTGTTTCATCACAATGCCTAAGATTATTTTGGGTGAGAATATTGTTTGACAGTCCTGCTTCAGTCGAGCAATGAAAGCTTTCGCCCTGTTTCTAAACTTCACCATGCTTGATAAGGTATGTGTACTATATGAAAAAGAGCCCGAAGCTTAACGGGTTCTTTTTCATATGTTTAACAGCGTCAGTATAGATCAATGGTTGCCTTTCGCATGGCTGCACGCTCCAGGATTCGAAACATCAGGTAGGCAGCGCCAGCATAGATCACCATACAAAGCACCTCCTGCAGCATCAGAAAAGTGACCTGCGTATTCCATGTTCCATGGATAAGCAGCTGCATTGCCTGCAGCCCATGTGTCAATGGCAGAACAGAGGCAAGCCACTGCAGGGGGAGTGGCAGCAGATGAATGGATAGATTGGCACCACATAGAAAAAACAGCAGGGTGATAAATAAATTATATACAAAATTGATATCCGGCAAGATAATGCCGAAGGAGCCAAGCAAAAATCCGATGCTCATACAGGATGCACAACAGAGAATGATGCATACTATCATACCACCCGTAAGGATGGAAAACGGCAGATCAAAGATCAGAATACCGATCACAATGATAATACCGAAGGAAATCAGAGAATCCAGCAATAAGAAAAAATGCGAACATTCGCATTTTCTTATGGAATAAGCCTGTGCATACACACCCTTTTTGATTTGGAGTTGCTTGCGGCTATTCATGAATTCAATGAATATTGCAGGAATCAATGGTCAGCTGTATCAGGATTCACGATATGAGGATCAATGGAATTATGCGGCTCATGCATGGTATGCAGCCTTTGCGTGGCAGGACCCTTGATGATTTCCCCGGTATAGGAAAACCGTGAACCGTGACACGGGCAGTCCCAGGTCTTTTCATCTGCATTGAAGCGCAGTGTACAGCCAAGATGCGGGCAGAGGATATCAACGATATACAGCTCATCGTTCTCATCCCGATACACGCCATAGCGGTGATCATCCAGCTCCATAATGGTACCTTCTCCGATATGCGGATACGCTGTGGTGCTTTTTTGCAGCTTGCTTTTCAGAAAGGCGCCGACCACATTCAGATTTTCTTTGACAAACTGCAGCGAAAATATGCTGGAAAGACGCTGTGGAGAGAACATCATGCGATAGGGGGAGCCGCGATGCAGTGCGTAGGAGCATAACAGCTTGCCTGCGATACAGCTTGTGGTGTTGCCCCATTTGTTATAGCCGCTCGCAAACAATACGCGATCCTCATGCTTATCCAGCTTACCGATCAGAGGCAGCTGATCAAAGGTCATATAATCCTGTGAGCTCCATGCAGAGGTGATTTCCTGTACGATGAAATCCTCACGTAATGTATTTTCAAATTCCTGCAGATTCATAGCCTTATCCTGTCCGCTTTTATAGGTGTTGCCGGCATACAGCAGTGTATCCTCGCATGTGTTGTAGGACTGTACACGATCGTCTATGGACAGCATCATATCCTTTGGCAGTGGATTCTTTACACGGGCACTGATTATGCTTTCCTGATCACAATACATACGCGTAAAATAAAAGTGTCCCTGATCGATAAACGGAAACTGCGTTGCGAAGATTACGATATCCGCATGTACGCACGTACCGTTGACTATCAGACGATAGCCCTGCTCCTCCTCCTGCATGTCTGTGACAGGAGAATGCTCATAAATATCAATGCCTCCCTCTCTGGCAATTTCGGCAAGCGCACAGCCGTAGGCATAGGGATCAAAGCGTGCCTGATACTGCATGCGCAGTCCTGCCTCCATGGGGAACGGTGCATCATTTTTTTCGATATAGGTACACGGGATATGCAGATCCAGATAGGCCTGGTATTCCTCCTGCAGTTTGGCTACCTGTACGGCATCACGGGTAAACAGCATGGAATCGCATCGTTCAAAGCTGCATGCTATATGGTGCTCCTGAATAATTGCTTCTATGGAATTCAACGCTTCCTCATTTGCTTCATAATACTGCCGGGCAAGGATACGGTCATAATGCTCAATCAGATTTGCATACAGCAGGCCGTGCTGCATGGTCAGCTTTCCGGTATTTCTTCCGCTGGCACCAAAGCATAGAGAATCAGCTTCGAGAAGAATGGCATCCTCCTCTGCCTGTGCGAGATAATAGGCTGTTGTTATACCGGTAAGACCGCCGCCGATAATGGCGATATGGGCATCCGTCTCCTTTTGTAAAGTCGGATAGTTCGTCGTTTTTGTATTTCGTTTCATCCAGAATGATTCTGTCATGTTCTTCACCTCTTCTACAGACTACCCAGAAACCGGCATTTCTTTCTCATAAAATAGAAAGACCTGCAGAAAACTTTGTCGAACGTTGGGTCTATCACTCCACAAGCATCATATACTTGAAGGAGGAGGAACAACATGATTACCATTCAAAATATAAAAGTAAATGTTACACGCGCAGGGAATAACGAGTCTGCCGTGGTACTGTTGCACGGATGGGGACAGAATCAATACATGATGAAGTTTCTGCAGGACCATCTCTGCGACACCTTTACGGTTATCAATCTGGATCTGCCGGGGTTTGGAGAGAGTGAGGAGCCGCCGCGTGTCTGGAGTGTAGACGATTACGTGGATTTTCTGCAGGAGCTTCTGGACCATCTGCAGATCACTCATGTGAGCTTTATCGCTCATTCCTTCGGAGCACGCATTGCACTGCGCTATGCATACCGCTTTCCGGTGGAGAAAATGGTTCTGACCGGAGCTGCCGGCATTCAGGCAAAGCGCGGGCTGGGCTATCATATCCGCGTGAAAACATATAAGCTGCTGAAAAAACTGCATGCTGCCCCTGCCATGGGAAGCAGTGATTATCAGAGTGCTTCAGCAATCATGAAGGGGGTTCTCGTTGCCAGCGTTGAGGATGATCTTTCGGGAATACTGAAGGATATATCCACGGAGACGCTGCTGGTCTGGGGAGAAAAGGATACGGCTACACCGCTGTGGATGGGTCGTGTCATGGAGGAGGAACTGCCAAATGCCGCCCTGGTTGTTCTGCCGAAGGAGGATCATTTTGCCTACTTCCACCTCAGTATACAGTTCTGCCGCATCGTGGATGCCTTTTTAAGACCATGATGCTGTTCTGTTTTCTGGCGGTGTATCTTTTTTTTCTTTATGTTCCTTTGAAGCAGTCTATGCATATGTTCCAGCAGAACCGTTACAACAAAGGGCGGTATCGGACATGGCTGGTGTCCTATATCCGCTTATCCTGGAAGCTGATTGTGAAAATACTGCTGACGCTGATGCTGAGCTACAGCCTGCTTTTGCTGCAGCCGACTTCCATGCAGGAGGTTCTGCTGCTGATGCTGGTTGCTATCTTTGCCTACATCAGCTGTAAAATGGAGGAGGAGCGCGCCTATCGCAAGCCGCTGGTGAAAACAGCGCGAATTCACCGCCTTGCGATCCTGCTGTATACGTTATACGGCATTTTGCTGTGCCTGCTGCATTGTTTCCTGTCTGCCGCAGCGCTCATTCTTGTGACACCGTTTCTTTTTCTGTCCGCATGGCTCATGGTGCTGCCTGCCGCATGGATTTCAGAGCCGCTGGAAATGGCGATTCGCAATCATTATGCAGCGGATGCCGCAAAGCTGTTAAAAAGCAACAGCGCGCTGTCCATTGTCGGCATCACCGGAAGCTATGGGAAAACGAGTGTGAAAACCATTCTGAATGAGCTTTTGTCAGATGTTTACTATACCCTGATGACGCCCGGCTCCTATAATAATCAGATGGGAATCACTCTCACCATACGCAATAAGCTGGAACGGTTGCATGAGGTGTTTTTATGTGAAATGGGAGCGGATCATGTGAAGGAAATTCATGATCTGATGCAGTTTGTAAAGCCGCAGTATGGTGTTGTAACCTCTGTCGGCACACAGCATCTGGCAACGTTTGGCTCCATGGAAAATATACTCCATGAGAAAATGCAGATGATAGAATGTCTTCCTGCCGACGGTATCGGCTTCGTGAATCGGGACAATGCCTATATTCGTACCTACAGTATTCAAAACACCTGCCGAATCGTATGGTTCGGGATGAGCGAGGATGCGGATTATCGCTGCTGTGATATCCGTTACAGTGAGGAAGGCACGTCGTTTACGGTGATACAGGAGGGGCAGTCCCACCGGTTTCACACAAAGCTTTTAGGAAAACACAATGTCGTGAACATCACCTGTGCCATCGCAGTTGCGCACACACTTGGTGTTTCCTGGGAAATAATGGCGTTAGCTGTCGAAAAGCTGCCCTATATCGAGCATCGGCTGCAGGTACGGAAAAGCTTTTGCACCCTGCTGGATGACGCCTATAATTCCAATCCGGAAGGAGCGCGCTGTGCACTGGAGGTTTTAAAGCAGATGAAGCATCAGCGGTTTATCATCACACCCGGTTTTCTGGAGCTGGGAGAACAGCAGGAGGAAGAACAGTACAAGCTGGGTGAAGAGATTGCGGATAGCGTGGATACGGCGGTATTGGTAGGTGCTGTCCAGACGAAAAGCATCGCCGCAGGATTGGCAGACAGCGGATTTCCAAAAGAAAGGGTCCATGTTTGCGACAGCTTTCAGGAGGCACTGGCAATCGTACAAAAGCAGGCACAGCTGCAGGACTGCGTGCTGCTGGAAAATGATTTGCCGGATGCATTCAACCACTAGCAGCCCGTACTCACATGAACACGTTTTAGGCATTCGCATACACTGATAATGTGTAAGGAAAGGAAGAATGCTATGAAACTTAAAATTGCCGTGGCATTTGGCGGCAGAAGTGTAGAACATGAAATCAGTGTCCTGTCGGCTCAGCAGGTAATGGCTGCTCTGGATGAGGAGCGCTATGAAATACTGCCGTTGTATATTGCCAAGGATGGCAGAATGTTTTGTGAGGAGGAATTACGGGAGCTGGAAACCTTTCAGCATATTGAAGAATTCATAGCGGATCATACCAGTGTAGCTCTGATTCGAAGAGATGCGCATACGTACTTGATTCCATCGCGTCGTAAATTATTTGCCAGGGATAAGGAGGTTGATCTGGTGTTCCCGGTTCTGCATGGAACCAATGGGGAAGACGGCACCTTTCAGGGATATCTGAAAACGATCGGGATACCCTATGTCGGCTGCAGTGTTCTGGCAGGCGCAATCGGACAGGATAAGGTGATTATGAAGCAGGTATTGCAGGATAGCGGGCTTTCGGTTGTACCGTGGTTTTTCTGGACATTGCATCAGCCGATGGAGCAGTCCTTTTTCAAAAAAGCGCAGCGTCTTGGTTATCCGCTCATCATTAAGCCTGCGAATCTGGGCAGCAGTGTCGGCATCGCCGTTGCCCACAATGATGTGGAGCTGCATAAAAGCATGATCGAGGCCTTTCAGTATGATCACAAGGTTGTGATTGAAAAGGTGATTGAACCGCTACGGGAAATCAACGCCTCGGTACTGGGGGATGAGGACGGCTGTCGCTGCAGTACACTGGAAGAAGTTGTCAAGCAGGATGAAATTCTGTCTTATGACAACAAGTACAGCGGACAGGGTAAATCCAAGGGAATGCTCAGTACCAGCCGGAAGCTGCCGGCAGAGCTTAGTGATGAGCAGGCTGAGGAGGTTCGCACGATGGCGATGGATGCCTTCCGTGCGCTGAATGCGGCAGGGGTCGTGCGGATTGATTTTCTGATGCATGCAGACAGTTCAGCTCTGTATGTGAATGAAATCAATACGATTCCAGGCTCCCTGTCCTTCTATTTGTGGGAAAAGGAAGGTCTTTCCTTTCCTGCCCTGCTGGATGAGCTGATCTCGCTAGCACTTCAGCGGGTACGCAGGGAACAGAAGATGATTTTCAGCTATGACACAAATATTCTGCGGGATTATAAGGGCAGAGGAAAACTGATGAAGTAGAAAAATGCGGACAATGCTTCGCATCTTTTCTTTTGCAGGAAGACAGAACAATGGAAGAAGGAGAAACGGTAAAGGACGCTGACGTATACTTTGAAGCATAAACAGTAAGAAATTTCGCTGCGGGATATGCATAGGCAGTCACAAGATGTTGCATCCGCTTTTCATACAGGAACGATTCAGTGGGGAAAGGATTTTTTTCATAACAGCATGAACTTCACAGTTGTATTTACTGCTTAGAATACATCCGGTACGGTTCACAGGAGATAGCGTTCAATCAGACAGCGCAAGGACTGCATTTGCAGGTGTGGAAAATCGGCTTTTTGTTTCATGAGAATCATGCGTAAGAAGAATTTGATATTTCATAATCAGTCCGGCATAAAAAAGAAGATGACGAGCATAAAGCATTGTCATCTCCGTATCGTTCATTTATTTTCAGCTTTTCCGTTGCATATTCGTTCTTTACAGAGAAACAAGAAACACCTCATATGCAATCAAGGACTCCCTGCTTTCTTATTTGAATTTTGAAAGGATGTGTGAATTTCCGCTTTCCGGCATAAGGGGGAGCGTACAGCTGCTTGGCATAAACACTGTAAGCAGGGCTTCCTACGGTTTCTATCGTGCTATATCAACGCATGAGCGGCTATGTGATGTCATTTGCGATGACCTTGCCACGATCACTGCTTTTGCGATAGGCATTCGGTGTCATCCCGCATGCTTTTTTAAAGACCTGTGAGAAATAAGACTGGGAGGAAAAACCGCAGGAGTCGGAAATCTGTGCTATGGAATAATTTGTGGTTTCCAGCAGCTCCTTAGCCTGCTGTACACGCAGTCGGATGAGATAATTGATGGGGGAGACGCCCTTGTACTGCTTAAAGGCATGTACCAGATAAAATTTATTCATATAGGTTTTTTCACTTAACAGCTCCAGCGTGATATCCTCCTGATAATGATTGTTGATATACTGCTCCACAAAATGACATTCCTTGGTTATTTTCTGAGATGGCGCTACAATCAGGTTCGCCTTTGTCCTGCGTACCATGTTGATGATCAGCACCTCCAGCAGATTCTGACATACCGCCTCGTAATCATCATCCTGCTGCGCCATTTCCTGCACCAGTGTTTTCAGATAAAACAGAATCTCATGCTTGAATTCATAATAGTTGTGGACACTGTAGTCCTCATATTCCATATGGTTGGTAAAGCTGGTAAACTGCAGACCTTCAATACCGAGAACGATATATTCCAAAGGGGATTCATCCCTGCTCATTTCCGTATGCGGGACATTGGGATTGACAATGATCAAATCATCCGCCTTTACATCAAAAACATCATCATTTACAAGAAAGCTTCCCTTGCCGCTGGATACATAAAATAATTCCGTACAGTGATGGGCATGCGGCGTGCTGTGCCAGTCACCCTCATAACGACTTGTTGAAATATAGAGAAGGTGGAAGCTCATCTTATCCAGCTTGCGATTCTTCAACTGATATCTTTGTATACTCATCATATCACATCCTTATATCTGCTTTTATTATAATAGACACCGCTGTCGTTGACAAGAATTATATTTATTGGCAAAAAGTAAAAGTAGCCAATATCTCTAAAAAATGAAATACAATGCTTGTGTTTATCGAATAAATAAGAAATACCGGATTCGCTTTTTTAGATATCTTGCCCGTTTTTTTGCAGATCGATGTGTCCGGACGGTTTGACAAGCGCTTCATAAGCCCATAAAATGAAGCTAAAGATGATCAGGAGGAGTTTGACATGAATACGAAAAAGGGGCGCGTAACTGTGCCGACCGATGTTGATGTAATTGAGGAAACCTTAAACATCATAGAACGATGGGGGGCGGATGCGATCCGGGACTGTGACGGCACCAGCATGCCCGAGCAGCTGCGTGAGCTGGATGTGAAGCAGTATGCGACCTATTATACGACGAGAAAGGATAATGCATGGGCAAGTGCAAATCCGCAGGAGATACAGCAGATGTATCTGATGAGCGATATGGTGACGGCAAGTGCACAGACCCTGACCATACCGTTGATGAAGCATTATTATAAGGAACAGCTGAAGGTCAATACACTGGATGATATAAAGCGGTGGTGGGAGGTGATCGACCGTACGAGCGGTGATGTGGTTGCTGCGGACAAGTGGGAATATGACGCGGAAAAGGAAGCGGTTGTCGTGTTGGAATGTGTGCCGTTTCATGCGTATACAGTAAGCTTTCTGGCATTTGTGATCTGGGATCCGGTGCATATGTACAATGCCCTGACCAATGAATGGAAGCATGAGGAGCATCAGATGACCTATGATGTACGGCAGCCAAAGACTCAGGCATATGTTCTGGATAAGCTGCGCCGCTGGATTGCTGAGCATCCGGAGGTGGATGTTATTCGCTTTACGACATTCTTTCATCAGTTTACGCTCATGTTCGATGAGCAGGCGCGGGAGAAATTTGTAGACTGGTTCGGTTACAGTGCCAGTGTGTCTCCCTATATTCTTGAACAGTTTGAGCAGGAGGTCGGATACCGGTTTCGTCCGGAGTATATCATCAATCAGGGATATCATAATTCCACCTTCTGTGTCCCTACAAAGGAATATCGTGATTTCATGGACTTTCAGATGCGCGAGGTTGCGAGGCTGGTGAAGAAACTTGTGGATATTACACATGAAGCCGGTAAGGAAGCGATGATGTTTCTGGGAGACCACTGGATTGGGACAGAACCGTTTGGGCCTTACTTTCAGAAGCTTGGACTGGATGCCGTAGTGGGCTCTGTCGGGGATGGACGTACCTTGCGTCTGATTTCCGATATCAGAGGAGTGAAGTATACGGAGGGACGGTTTCTGCCGTATTTCTTCCCCGATGTATTTCATGAGGGCGGTGACCCTGTTCAGGAGGCGAAGGTAAACTGGGTGACGGCAAGGCGTGCAATCCTTCGCTCACCACTGGACCGTATCGGATATGGCGGGTATCTGAAGCTTGCATTGAAATTTCCGGATTTTGTTGATTATATTGAAGAGGTATGCAATGAATTTCGTGAGCTGTACGAGCATGTACACTCTGCACAGCCGATGTGCATGCCGTTTAAGGTGACGATTCTTAACAGCTGGGGAGCACTTCGGGGCTGGGGAGCGGAAATGGTCGCTCATGCGCTGTGGTATAAGCAGATTTATTCCTATTCCGGTGTTCTGGAGGCTCTGAGCGGCATGCCGTTTGATGTGCAGTTTATCAGCTTTGACGATATACTGGAACATCCGAAGGTACTGGATGATGCCGGTGTGATTATCAATGCAGGGGATGCCTATACAGCCTTCAGCGGAGGAGATTACTGGAAGGATGCACGCATTGTGAGCGCCCTACGCAAATTTGTATACGAGGGGGGCGGCTTTATCGGCGTCGGAGAACCGAGTGCAGCACAAAAAGAAGGACATTTCTTCCAGCTGTATGATGTGCTGGGCGTGGATAAGGAGGTTGGCTTTTCCCTGTCACAGGATAAATATAACTGGGAGGAGCAGCCGCATTTCCTGAAGGAGGAGCTGCCTGAAGCTTTACAGCTTGGAGAAGAAATACGCAATATCTATGCATTGCCGGATACGGCGGTTTTGATCAATGAACATCAGAATATCCGTTTTGCGGCCAATACGTATGGGAAAGGGAAAAGTGTCTATCTGAGCGGTTTGCCATTCAGCTTTGAAAATGCACGTCTGCTGTATCGCTGCCTGTTCTATGCGGCAGGAAAAGAAACGGAAATGAAAAAATGGTACAGCGAAAACTGCAATGTGGAGGTCAATGTTTATCCGAATACAAACAGCTACTGTGTGGTGAACAATACGTATGAGGTGCAGGATACGCGGATTTATACGGACCACGATGTATTTGATATCCGTTTACAGGCAAATGAAATTCGCTGGTTTTCCATCAGCGGAGAAGAATAAGAATTGTGCGGCATGAATGCCGCATTTTTCCATGCGGTAAATGGACGTAGGAGTGTACAGCGTATGAGATAGAATTTTCATGGTTTCAGTCCTTTCAGGCAGTATTATGAACTCATATCGTGGTTTTCGATACTGTAAAACGGCATTGAGAAATCAGCATATCCAAGTCTTTCAGGTTTGAGATTGAAAACACAGGGATTGGACAATCAGTAAGTAATTGCTTCATGTGCCTTTATACTGTCCTGCAGGGGATTCACAAGAAAAATGTGGTAGCCGATTTCAAGATATAAACGGCCTGCACAATTCTTACATAGAACAAATGTTACACTGCTTTTGCATATTAAAAAATAATTTTTGCTTTTCTGCAACCATTTTCTTTCTTCAGAGGTATTAAGGGTGAACAGAGAAAAAGAGGCAGTTCAAATAGAACTGACGGAGTGTTTTGCGGTATTGCCGGAATGGACTCATTCTCTGATGATATCGCATTGTGTATTCGGGTACGAAAACGATGGAGATAAACGAAGCTGCTGTATTCGAAAGAAAAGCAATGGGTTCAGGACAGTATGAGGGAGGGTTTCATATGCTGAAGCTGTCAAAATGGAAGAAATGAAAAGGAGAGCTGTATGAAAATCAGAAATTACGGATTGGTGCTGCTGGCATGCGGTATGCTGTTTGCCGGCGGTTGTTCAAAAGAGGAAGCGAAGAAAAAAGCAGAAGACTTGAAGCTTGAAGATCTCACGATCGTACTGCATGATGAGAATATCACCATTTACCAGCCGCTGGGGGATCTTCTGGATATCTGGGAGCTGGATCAGGCGCCGGAGCATATCGAAGCGCTGGGACATGATATGGTATTTTTAACATATAAGGATAATGACCGGGAATCGATGATTCTCCGTGTCTTCAATCCGAAGGATGAAGAAATCAGTGTGAACGATGCGCTGATTCAGCGTGTAGTCTTTTCAGACAGAAATACAGAAAATGTGAAGGAATACAAGCTTCCTCACAATTTTAAAATCGGAAGTACTACTGAGCAGGATGTAATCAAAGCACTGGGAACGCCTTATGAGTATAGGATTTCCAACGATGACAGCAATATGGATTATGTCACAGGCACCTCGTATGAAACCTCTGAGCTGGCAGAGTTTTCATTTGAAAAAGGAAAACTGAGCAAGGTTGCATTGTCAGGAAGTGAAAAACGCAAGGAAAAGAAAGAGAATATCAGCTTTGATACGGCTAAGGCAGTTGGGTATTCTGTATATGATATCCCCTTTGCGAAGGGAAGTGCTGCGGATGAATTTGCGAAGGGAAGCATACAGTTCGATGGTGTGAGCATAAACGAAACGACACCTGCGAAAGCACTTATAGAAAAAGGGTGGAAATCCAAATATCTGGATGAATATAATAAAAAAGAGACTACCATCAGTGCAGAAAAAAGTGATATGCGTATTGATTTGCGAGTGGATGGAACGATTTCTTCCACAGATCAGCTGACCGAAAAGCATGTGATTCAGGAAATATTTGCAGCGGATGAGTCTCTGGAAGCTTTGACATTCGCATCTGGTGTTAACGGTACATCAACACTTCAGGATGTGTATCAGGTACTGGGAAAACCGATGAGTGTGCGGTATAGCAAAAACGGTGTTCGCGTTCGGTATAGGACAGAAAGCAATACTGCCGTTTCCATGTCCTTTAAGACCTCCGGAGCAATGGAATACTGCAGTGTGAAATTTGATTCCGAATGGGAATAGACAGTGCGACAGATAAAGGATTGAGCCGGGTGCTCTTTTCTTTTGCATTGTTTGTTGAGGAGTAACCTTTGACCTCGCATAAGTAGAAGCTTATCCTTTATGCTCGATACGTGTTGTCCGGAAAAATATGCAGCGGTTTTTTCATTCGGCGAAAGCCTGTGAAGGAAACGATTCGTATTCTGTTTTTTTTGAATACTTTCTATGTGTCCGACAAGTATGCTCAACAGTACAAATTCATTTGTTTAAACATTTAATAAGTGCTTCAGATACGAAAAAGGAACATCTGAATGACCGTGTGGAGAACTCTGTCCGCTGGACTGTCATGTGCTCGAAAAAAGGATTCTCGGCTGAGAATCCTCCTTTGTTAAGCCTCCATGGAATCAATGATGCTATCAACCAGATTATCCATTTCAGATTTATTATTATCATTCAGGGCACTGATCATGGATACTTCAGAATTCAGAATACTCATCTGCTTCATCTGATTATCCAGGAAGTCCTTCATGAGGGACCCGGATTTCGGTGCCCAGGACCCGTTTTCAATGATTCCCACTGTACGCTTCTGCATATTGAGTGCCTTCATATGCATGAGGAAATCATGCATAACAGGATAGATTCCCAGGTTATAGGTTACCGAAGCCAGTACGATATGGCTGTATTTAAACGCATCACTGATCAGGTAGGATACATGGGTATTGGAAACATCATGCACCACAACATTTTTAACACCCTTTTCCACCAGCTTGGCGGCCAGTACCTGCGCGGCGGATTCCGTATTTCCATACATGGAGGCATAGGCAATCAGGACACCGGTTTCCTCCGGCTCATAACGGCTCCATTTGTCATATTTATCCAGCAGATAACCGAAATCATTTCTCCATACCGGTCCATGCAGCGGACAGATAACCTTGATATCAATGGTTCCCGCCTTTTTCAGCAGTGCCTGTACGTGCGGTCCGTATTTTCCTACGATATTGGTATAGTAACGGCGGGCATCATCCAGCCAGTCGCGGTCAAAATCAACCTCATCGTTAAACAGCTTGCCATCCAGTGCGCCAAAGCTTCCAAAGGCATCAGCGGAAAACAGAACGCCGTTTGTTACATCAAAGCTGACCATTGCTTCCGGCCAGTGCACCATCGGAGCCTCTACAAAGGTGATGGTGTGCTTACCGAAGCATCTGGTATCGCCTTCCTTGACCTCTTCTGTGCGCCCGTCAACGTTAAAGCCGAACTGATGCATCAGCAGGAAGCTTTTTTCGGTTGATATGATTTTCACCTTTGGATAACGAAGAAGAATTTCCTCAATGCTGGCACCGTGGTCAGGCTCCATATGATTGATAACCAGATAATCCAGGTCACGCCCGTTCAGAACATGCTCTACATTTTCCAGAAACTGACGGCAGGCATCCCAGTCTACGGTATCAAACAATACCGTTTTCTTATCCAGCAGCAAATAGGAATTATAGGATACGCCATTCGGAATCGGGTGAATATTTTCAAACAGGGCAAGACGGTGATCATTTCCTCCCACCCAGTACAGATCGTCAACTACTTTTCTTACACAGTACATACTACATCCTCCTTCTCTTTATTTAATCCAATGTCTCGATGAACTGATCCTTTGCTTCTCCGCATTCCGGACAGATCCATTCCTCAGGCAGCTTTTCAAACGGCGTACCCGGAGCAATATCATTTTCCGGATCTCCCAGCATCTGATCATATTCATAGCCGCAGCCATTGCAGACATGACGCATATAGGAAGGAGCTTCCTTTTTGATAAACGGACGTTTCATTTTCTTCATTGGCGGAGCCGGTTTCTTTTCTCCGGTATCCAGAGCCTTGCTTAACAGCGGCAGTATTTCCATAACATCACCGACAATCCCGTAGTCGGCATTTTTAAAGATCGGAGCATTGGCATTCGTATTGATGGCAACGATGGTGGTGGCATCCTTGATTCCCTTCAAATGCTGTCCCGCACCGGAGATACCGCATGCGATATACAGATTGCCGGTAAATTTCTGACCGGACATACCGACATAGCGGTTGATCGGTACATATTTCAGAGTTTCTGCGACCGGACGGGAGCTTCCGATTGCGGCCCCTGCACTTCTTGCCAGATCCTCAATCAGCTTCATGTTCTTCTTTTCGCCGATACCCTTGCCGGCTGATACCACACGCTCCGCATTCATAATCGGGGTGTCCATCGGGATACCGACTGTGAAATCATAGCCGTCTTTCTGTAAGGCTTCCACCAGGGCATTGACACGTTCCTGTGCATCGCCTTCCTTGAAAATCTGTTTTTTGCGTTCTCCGGTGATTGCACCTTTTTTCTTACGGACACCGCCGTCCTTTGGCGCTTTTCCTATGATATGAGAGGCGATAACGACCCTCTGAATTTCATTGGTTCCCTCATAAATGGTAGTAATCTTTGCATCACGATACGCACGTTCCACTTCCATTCCCTTCAGATAACCGCTTCCGCCGAAGATCTGTAAGGCATCGTTGCAGATTTCCAGCGCAACATCACTTGCATACTGCTTCGCCATAGCGGATTCCATACCATATGGTTCATGGTTTTCCTTCAGTTCTGCAGAAGAGTAAATCAGCATTCTTGCACAACGCAGCTTGGTTGCCATATCGGCAAGCTTGAAGCTGATGACCTGCTGCTGTGCAATCGGTTTGCCGAACTGCACACGCTCCTTTGCGTATTCCAGCGCATTCTCATACGCACCCTGTGCGATTCCCAGTGCCTGTGCGGCGATACCGATACGACCGCCATCCAGTGTGGCCATTGCAATCTTAAAGCCCTGACCAAGCTTACCAAGCAGGTTTTCCTTAGGTACCTTTACATCATTGAAAATCAGCTCGGCTGTTGAGGATGAACGGATGCCCATCTTGTCGTAATGATCACCGAAGGTAAAGCCGTCCCAGCCCTTCTCCACGATAAATGCGGAGATACCTCTGGTTCCCATTTCCGGATTTGTGGATGCGAAGACGACATACGTATCTGCCTTATCAGCATTTGTAATAAAGATCTTGCCACCGTTCAGAATGTAGTAATCACCTTCCAGAACAGCTGTTGTTTCGGTACCTGCCGCATCACTTCCGGCATTTACCTCCGTTAATCCAAATGCGCCGATTTTTTCACCGCTTGCCAGCGGTACCAGATATTTCTGCTTCTGTTCCTCGGTACCAAACGCAAAAATAGGGTAGCTTCCCAGTGAGACATGTGCGGACAGAATAACACCTGTACCACCGTCTACACGGGATAATTCTTCTACAGCGATGGCATAGCTGATTACATCCAGTCCGGCCCCGCCATATTCCTTTGGATAGGGAATACCCATCAGACCCATCTTTCCAAACTTCGCAATCGCCTCACTCGGGAACTCATTTTCCTTATCGAGCATAAAGGCAATCGGTTTGATTTCGGTTTCCGCAAATTCCCGAACCGTCTTGCGGATTTCCTCCTGCTGCTGTGTCGTTGTAAATAGCATAGTTTACGTCCTCCTCACTTATCTCTATGATATTCCTTCTGCTTTCATGATTTTTCTTAATATGAGAATCATTTTAAGAATGTAAATCACTTTACACTCTGATAATATCATAGCGCTTACAATAAGTCTAAAGATATGCTCACAGATTTTTCCTTTTTTGGATTCGTTTTAAGAAGTACCTGAAAAACGGCGCCAGCGCTTTTGGGATTTCCCGAATTAGGTCCCACGGGTGTAAGTTAAGCAGATGCTGGAGCGCAGATGATTTGTAACGTTCTGCGTAAGAGAATACTGCTTCATTTTCAAACAGGTATACCGGCTGTACACTCATTCAGCCTTTGAATTTCCTTCACCTATACGATTTATGGTTTCGCATATACATACAGGTATGAAAGAATGTGTGTTCGTCCCTTCCTACCTCTTTCTGCAAATTACAAATCGATAAGATTCTCTTTTAACATGCGGACTTTTTACTTCTCAGCCTGCGGACTTATGGTCTGCCGTATGCTATACTGTACTTAGCGGAAAACAATTGGAAGGAGGAGCTGTATGTCGGAAAAGAAAAAGGCGGAGGAAGGGTTTCTGTATAATGCGAATTACAATGCAGCACTGCTGGATGAGCGTGCCTGGTGTAAGGATCAGTGTCATTTGTGCAATCAGCTGCGTCCAAGCGATACGGAAAAGCGCTATCAGATTTATCACAGCTTATTCAAGCAGATGGGAAAGCATGTATCCATAGAACCACCATTCTGGTGTGATTATGGGTATCATATCAGCATCGGAAATGAATTTTTTATGAACCATAACGGTGTCATACTCGACGGAGCAGAGGTAACCTTTGGTGATTATGTCTATATCGCACCAAACTGCGGCTTTTATACGGCAGGGCATCCGTTGGATGTGGAACAGCGTAAGCAGGGGCTGGAGTATGCCTTTCCCATTCATGTGAAAAGCAATGTATGGATCGGAGCAGGCGTTCAGGTGCTGGCGGGCGTTACCATTGGGGAAGGCTCGGTGATTGGGGCAGGCAGTGTTGTGAACAGAGACATTCCTGATCATGTTCTTGCGGCAGGTGTTCCCTGCAGGGTGATTCGCCGCATTACAGAGGAGGATCGAAAGAAGTACCGTATTCAAATGGAGGAAAGTTGATGGGAAGCAGGTGAAACCCGTAAACAGCGCACCTGTATAGGCAGTAAAGGTCTTTTTGGATACGCCGTAAGCGATCGCCTAGTCGTCTGTGAGGCTGTATTTGCAGTCTGATGGCGATAGGGAATACGGAAGAAAACGGATATGCATATGACTGATAAGCTATGCGAAAGCTGTCCCTGCGAAAAAGAAATGTCGAGGAGAGTCTCCCTTTTTAAAGAAGTTATTTGCATGTCCTCACTTGCGGCGGTATGGCTATGATATAATAAGGATAAGCAGGAGGTATGAAACCATGTTTTATGAACAAGTAGAAGAATCCGTGCAATATATTCGTAAGCACGTGAAAACAGAGCCACTTATTGGCATCATTTTAGGAAGCGGACTGGGCTCGCTGGTGGAGATGATGGAGGATAAAGAAGTGCTCTCCTATCAGGATATTCCACATTTTCCGCAATCCAGAGTGGCAGGTCATGCGGGAAATCTGGTCTTTGGCAGAATTGGAAATCAGCGTCTGATCGTTATGCAGGGGAGGTTTCATTATTATGAAGGCTTTTCGATGAAGGAGGTCACCTATCCGATTTATGTGATGAAGCTGCTCGGTGTTCGGGATTTGATCGTGACCAATGCCTGTGGCGGTATCAATCCGGAATTTACACCGGGGGATTTGATGATTATTGATGATTTTATCAATTCGCTGGATGTAAATCCTTTGATTGGAGATAATGATGAGCGCTTCGGACCACGCTTTCCGGATATGTCAGAGCCTTATTCCATCCAGCTGCGTGAAAAGGCAGAACAGGTGGCGGATCAGTTGGCAATTCCTTACCGCCATGGTGTATACACCCTTTTTCAGGGACCGTATTATGAAACAGCGGCGGAAATCCGTATGTATGCCAGAGCAGGCAGTGATGCCATTGGAATGTCCACTGTGCCGGAGACTATAGCGGCAAATTATCTCGGTATCCGTGTGCTGGGAATTGCATGTATCACCAACATGGCAACCGGTATTGCGAAGGAAAAGCATTCACATGAAGAGGTTGTGAAAATGGCAAATAAGAGCAGTGCCCGGCTTTGTACATGGATGGAAGCACTGTTAAAGGAGTGGTAAGAAGGAGGGGGATGCTTCATGGAACAGAATTCGCTGTTTCAAAATGATGTACAGAAGGATCCTCTTGCCGCCCGACTGCGTCCGGCTTCGCTGCAGGATTACGTAGGGCAGAAGCATCTGCTTGGAAAAGGGAAGATACTGTATAACCTGATAGAAAAGGATATGGTTTCCTCCATGATCTTCTGGGGACCGCCGGGTGTTGGAAAAACGACGCTTGCCAGAATCATCGCCAGGCAGACACAGGCACATTTTATCAATTTCAGTGCCGTCACAAGCGGAATCCGTGAAATTAAGGCCGTGATGAAGGAAGCGGAGGACGCGCGTCTGTATGGCAGAAAGACGATTGTGTTTGTTGATGAAATACATCGTTTCAATAAAGCCCAGCAGGATGCCTTTCTGCCGTATGTGGAAAAGGGCAGTATTATTTTGATTGGCGCAACAACGGAAAATCCGTCGTTTGAAGTCAATGCCGCGCTTCTTTCCCGCTGCAAGGTGTTTGTGCTGAAGGCACTGGAGGTTTCGGATCTGGTGGAGCTGCTAAAGCATGCCCTGCAGGATGAACGCGGCTTTGGCTCACAGCATGTTCTCATCACAGAGGAGCAGCTGCATATGCTTGCCGTGTTTGCCAACGGAGATGCCAGAACAGCGCTGAATACGCTGGAGATGGTGGTTTTAAACGGAGAAAGCTCAGAAGCGGGAATCGTCATCACAAAAGAGGTGCTGGAGCAATGTACCTCCCAGAAGTCGCTGCTGTATGAAAGACAGGGAGAGGAGCACTATAATCTGATCAGTGCCCTGCATAAATCCATGCGCAACTCCGACGTGGATGCAGCTATTTACTGGCTTGCGAGAATGCTGGAGGCGGGGGAGGACCCGTTGTACGTGGCAAGGCGTCTGGTTCGTTTTGCGAGTGAGGATATCGGGATGGCGGACAGCCGTGCCTTGGAAATCTGCGTTGCGGTTTATCAGGCATGCCATTTTCTCGGTATGCCGGAGTGTAATGTACATTTGACACATGCGGTTACCTATCTTTCTCTTTCTCCGAAATCCAATGCCCTGTATATGGCATACGGCGCAGCGAAGGAGGATGCTGTGCATATGCTGAGTGAACCGGTTCCCCTGCAAATACGAAATGCACCGACATCCCTCATGAAGGATCTGCAATATGGTGAAGGCTATCAGTATGCTCATGATACGCAGGAAAAGCTGACAAACATGGAATGTATGCCGGAATCCCTGAAGGGAAGGGAATACTATCACCCAACGATACAGGGAAGTGAAGCAAGGGTAAGCAAGCGATTGCAGGATATCAAGGAATGGAAACGGAAGCATCAAAATAAATAGAGAGCCGGTGTTTTAAGAAGACCTTCCTGCGAGTGATGAAACGCTGGGATATTGGTAGAACACGGATAGGCGCAGATTTCAGGTTGCAGGCATTTGACAGCGCTGTGCATGATCAATGCCTCTTTCCGTAAGGAAGAAAGGCCGCATAAGAAAGCCATGAAAGCATCCGGGCGGCTGTACGCAGACAGTCTGTATGATACAGATGCTCATGGAGCTGCGTTTGCGTATTTCCTGAATTAGGCAGCTTAAGAAAAAAGGTAATCCAGCCTTGATACAACAGGTTCAGATTGCCTTTTTTATGTTTTCATCAGCGGTAAAGGTGCCATGCATACCGCCGTTTTCTGTTTCTTATTTTACAGTTTTTATGACATACTTATCGAATAGCTCACGATTTCGCTCATCGGCACCGTCCATATTGCTGGAGGCGAACACCGGAGCCTCCATGCCATGCTCCTTCAGCAGCTCGACAAATCTTCCCATCACACACTGTGCAAGGAAGCATCCGGTCAGGGTACTGACAGGTCCCATACTGGTTGCTTCATCGATTGGTGTTGTCGCATCCCCATACGGAGCATGATTGTCCAGAATCACATCCGCTAGCTCAAACAGACGCAGCCCGCTTTCATGACGGGAAGCGATGGTTTTGCTATGCGATAAGGAGGTGATAACGATAATACGGGCACCCTTTTCCCTGGCTCTCATCGTGTATTCGATCACCAGTGGATTTCTTCCGGAATTACTGGTGACAAGCAGAACATCTCCCGCTTCTATCGTGTAAATTGCATCCAGTACATCCGCATAGGAAGCTGTCCGCTCCAGTGTGGTACTCTTTGTCGGGTGGGTTGCCAGCGTCATTTCGATTTCGTTGATCGGATAAACCTTTGCATACCCTCCGGCTCTGGCATAGATATCCTGCCCGATCATATGCGAGTGCCCGCTGCCGAAGGTGTAAATGGTATGATGTTCCTTCTCCGCTTCAAACAATAGTCGTGCTGCCTGTTCCAGCGGCTCCCGCTCCTGTTTCATTACCGCGAAACGCTGTTCCACTTCTTTGAAATACGTATCAATAAATGCCATAATCAATCCTCACTTTCTTCTGATTTCAGTATACCATGATTATATGTAAAATCTATAATTGGATATAAAGTTATAACATTTTATACAAAATATGTAATTTAAACGCTATTTCCGCACAAAACACTTTTAATTATTCTATTCTGCTAAAATAGGAAAATTTTTCCATTATAATAATTACAAAAACTGGAGTGGACGGAATGAAAAAAGTAACGGAAATCAATTTAAGAGTGGGAGATGCTATACGAAAAGGGCTTCAACGAAAGGGAATGACGCAAAAGGAGCTTGCTGCACTGGTTGGTTCCACGCAGCGCTCGATTTCTTCATATATCAATGGGAATGCACAGCCCCCGCTTGATATTCTGTCTTTGATTTGCCGCATACTGGAAATCAATATGAATCAGATTCTGCAAATACCGGATTTCAATTTTCCCGGACGTATGCTGCATGATCCGATGGAGCTGGAATTCATGAAGATTTTTGATCAGGTGCCGGAGGAACGGCGGATGACCTTTACAAAGCTGATGAAAAGTATACTCAGCTTTCATCTGGAATAGGAAGTAAAATTGCAACTGTTACATAACATGGAAAATAAGACGATTCTTTTGGTAAATGACAAATACAGAAAGATGGAAAATTTTTATTTTTATGATAAAATGCCGTATTTATCGGTGTTTTTTTATATTTTGCGCAGAATTCGTATGGAAGAAAACTTTTTCATTTTATATACTATAGAAGTAAAAGGGAGAGAGAGGAGGAATATGGAAGAAAAACATACCTGTGTACTGAATCATGATGAGTATGAGCTGCTGAACTTTTATCGACAGCTCAGTGAAGAGCGCAAGCAGAAATTTTTTGATCTTGTGCAGACACTGGATATGCTGTTGAACCAGCAGGAGGATACGACTGCGGTCGCAGAGTAAATCACAGGTGTTGAAGTCATGGTTCTGAGAGCGCAATCCTTTTCATAAGAGAATGAGAAGGATGTGCGTTTGTTATACCGTGCACTGCTATCCTTACGGCGCAGGATACCGCACGGTGCATCAGCTGTAAAACAAATCCTGCAGGATCCATCCTGGTGTTGCAGCAGCTGAGCATGCATACTGTTTTGAAACCGGATGAGGACCGCAGGGTCCTTTTCTGTTTCTAGGCACTGACTGGTACTGGATGAAAAAGCTGTCCGCCAGAACTGACCGTGGTGTGGGGATCATTCCATTTCTGATGCTGAAGCGTTCCACGTAGGGTCCTATGTGATTTGTCGATGTTGATACAGCTGTTTCTTACATAATTATTTCATGAAAATATTTCAGAAAATGATTGACTTTTTCATCCCTGGATTGTACTATAGTAATATATGAAATGCGCTGACGGGAAATAGTATGGATATGGACATGACAGAGAGTCTTCGGCTGGTGGAAGAAGATATGCGAAGTATGCGGAACACATCCCCGAGCAGCAGAGGTGAACTCAGTAGCTTCTGCCGGAATCCTGCATCCGTTACCGTGCTAGAGTATGCTGGTACTCGAAGAGATTGATATCGTGAGGTATCAATAAAATAAGGTGGAATCACGTAAGGTAACTTTCGTCCTTTGGATGGAAGCTTTTTTTGTATAAGCGTATAAGGGAGGATATGAAGCTATGAAAAGATTTGCTATACCGGAAGGAACCCGGGATCTGATTCTGGGAGAATGTACTGCGAAGAAACGATTGCAGGGTGCAATCGAACAGGTGTTTGACAGTTACGGCTATAAGGAAATCGTAACACCGAGCATTGAATTTTATCAGACCTATCAGACCGGCTTTGAACAGGTTCAGGAGGAAGCGATGTACAAGTTTTTTGACCATAACGGAAGCATCCTGACACTGCGCATGGATATGACGGTACCGATCGCCCGTGTTGCGGCAACCAAGTTCAAGGATCAAAAGCCGCCGCTTCGCTTTCGTTACTGTGCCAATGTATACAAGGTCAAGGAGTCCTTTGCCGGAAAGCGCAATGAGGTGACTGATTGCGGAATCGAGCTGCTGGGGCTGAACGAAAAGCAGAGCGATCTGGAAATTCTGGTGTGTGCACTGGAGGTTATGGAGTGTATGCAGCAGCAGGCGTATACGCTGGAAATCGGCAATGTGAATTTCTTTCACACAGCAGGAAAGCTGCTGGGACTTTCTGCGGATGAAACAGAGCTTCTGGCGGATTTGATCGATCGCAAGAGTCTGAGCGAATTGAAGGAATATCTGCATACGTTGCCACTGAAGGATGAGGACAGAGAATTCTTCCTGCAGCTTCCGTGGCTGTGTGGAGATGCAGGGATGCTCAAGGAGGCATTGAACTGCTGTTTTGATGACAGACTGCGTAGTATTGTGGAAAGTCTTCAGGAATTGTATGCACAACTAAAGGCGCTCGGCTATGAAAACCGCATTACCTTTGATTTGGGAAAGCTGCCGCATCTGAACTATTACAGTGGCATTCTTTTTGAAGGCTTTGTGCCGGGAATCGGTACCAGTGTGCTGAGTGGCGGACGCTATGATTCTCTGCTGGAGAAATTCGGAGAGCCATTGCCGGCAATCGGCTTCTCTGTAAAGCTGGATGCCGTGCTGCCGGTTCTGGATTTAAAGCAGAAGGAGGCAACCCTCACGCTGTGCTATCCGTATGCACGAAAGGTGGAGGCACTGCGCAAGGCGAGGGAATTAAGAAAAACCGCACGGGTGGAGCTGCTGTGCGGGGTATATGATGATATTATCGTGAAAGGGGAGAAGGACGCATGAGTATATCCATAGCATTGACGAAGGGGCGTCTGGAAAAGGCCACTGTGAAGCTGCTGGAGGAGCGCGGGTATGGCATTGAATCATTAAAGGATAAGGGAAGGGCGCTGGTGTTTCAGGATTCCAAAAAGGATATTCGCTATTTCCTTGTGAAATCCAATGACTGCATCACCTATGTACAGCACGGCGTTGCGGATATTGGTGTTGTGGGAAAGGATACGCTTTTGGAGGGGGGCAAGGATTATTATGAAATGCTGGATTTAGGCATCGGAAAATGTAAATTCATCGTTGCCGGTCTGCGGGAACACAATCTGTTTGACAAGGTGGGACATGTGAAAATAGGAACGAAGTATCCCAATATCGCAAAGCAGTATTTCCTGGAAAAGGGCATGGATGTGGAGTGTATTAAAATAGACGGCTCTGTGGAGCTGGCACCGATTCTGGGCTTGTGTGATGGAATCGTGGATATCATGGAAACGGGGACGACGCTGAAGGAAAACGGTCTGGTTGTCTTTGACACCGTCTGCGATATCAGCGCAAGGGTGATTGTAAATAAAGCGAGCTTTAAGCTGAAAAGAGCGGAGATCCTAGCAATCTTGGAGGATATGAAGAAAGGACTGGAAGCATGCTGAAACGAATGCGAGCATCGGATACAGGGAACCTGCAGACGTATCTGGAAAGCAGAACAGAAGAAATCGACAGTGAAATCATTGTCAGGGTCAGTGCCATCCTGCAGGATGTGAAAACCCGCAGGGATGATGCTGTCAGGGAATATACACAGCAGTTTGACGGAATTTTATTGGACAGTATGCGCGTGGAGCCTTCCGATATAGAAGCGGCTGCTGCCAAGGCGGATCCCTTCTTTGTGGAGAGTATGAAGAAGGCGAAAGCAAATATCGAGTATTATCACAATGCACAGAAGCAAAACGGCTATCTTTTGCAGAAGGAGCTCGGCATCTATCTGGGACAGCGTGTACTTCCACTGGACAGCGTAGGTATTTATGTGCCGGGGGGTAGAGCACAGTATCCTAGCAGTGTGCTGATGAATGCAATTCCTGCCCGGATCGCCGGTGTAAAGCGCATTGTTATGATTACACCACCGGCGAAGGATGGCAGTCTGCATCCCAATATTGCGGCGGCAGCACAGATTGCTGGTGTGGATGAAATTTATAAGGTCGGCGGTGCTCAGGGAATTGCGGCGTTAGCCTATGGTACTCAAAGCATTGCACCTGTGGATAAAATTGTCGGTCCGGGAAATGTATACGTTGCGGCAGCGAAGAAGCTGGTCTTCGGGAAGGTGGATATCGACATGATAGCCGGACCGAGTGAAATTCTGGTGATTGCGGATGCGGATGCTCCTGCGAAAAGCGTTGCGGCGGATCTGCTGTCACAGGCAGAGCATGATCCGATGGCGAGTGCCATTCTGGTGACAACCAGTGAACAGCTTGTGGATGCTGTGGAGCTGGAGCTGCGCAAGCAGAGTGCTCTTCTGCCGAAACAGGAAATCGTGGAACAGTCGCTGCAGGCCTATGGAACAGCCATTTTATGTGAGAGCATGGAGGAGTGTCTGGATGTATCCAATGCGGTTGCGCCGGAGCATCTGGAGCTGATGGTGAAGCAGCCGATGGACTATCTGGGAAAGGTACGCCATGCGGGCAGTGTGTTCCTTGGCTATCACACCTGTGAAAGTGTCGGAGATTATTTCGGCGGCTGCAATCACGTATTGCCGACAAGCGGGACAGCGCGTTTCTCCAGTGCACTTGGAGTGGACAGCTTTATCAAAAAAAGCAGCTATCTGCACTATAGCGAGGAAGCTTTACAGACCTATGGAGACCATATCATAGAAATGGCGGAGCAGGAAGAGCTGCAGGCTCATGCCAATGCTGTGAAAGTGAGGCTGAAATCATGAAAAATATCGAAAGCTATGCGGCGCGGACAAACGGTAGCGTCATGCTGAATGCAAACGAATGCTATAAAAATATCAGTGGGGAAATGGTAAAGGAGCTGCAGGAGGCAATCGCAGAGCTGGAGTTTAACCGCTATCCGGATGAATCCAGCAGGGAGCTCATACAGGCATATGCGAATGTAAAAAAATTAGATGCTGGTTATCTGATCGCAGGGAATGGCAGCGATGAAATGCTGGGGCTCATGATTGGCTATTTCCTGGGAAAAGGTAAGAAATTACTGACCCTGTCTCCGGACTTCTCCATGTATGATTATTATGCATCCATGCATGAGAGTGAGGTTGTGAAATTTCCATGTGAGCAGGATGGTTCCTTCAGCATTGCGGATTTTATAGAATTTGGGCGGGAGCATCATGTGGATATGGTGCTGTTCTCCAATCCGAACAATCCAACCGGGCATTTTGTAAGCAATGCCCAGCTGTGTAAAATTGCGGAGGCGTTCCCCCGTATTCCGGTGATCATAGATGAGGCATATGGGGAGTTCGCAAAGGAAAGCATGCTGACGTATCTGGACACCTACCATAACCTGTATGTGACCAGAACCCTATCCAAGGCGTATGGCTTTGCCGGTGCGCGACTGGGCTTTCTGATCAGCTGTCCATCCAATATTGCGAAATTGAAACCGGTGCTGGTTCCTTATAATATCAGCTCTTTAACACAAAGGGCCGGTGTGATCGTATTGCGGCATGCGGCGGAATATGAGCTGCTGGTGGAGGAAATACAGCTGGAGCGGGATATGCTGTATCACAAGCTGAAGCAGTTAAAAAACGTTACCTTCTATCCGAGTCAGGCGAATTATCTGTATGGAAGAAGCAAATATAAGCAGGAGCTGTTGAAGGCAATGGAAAAGGAAGGCATTGTCATTCGCAACTATGAAGGAAAGGACAGCTTCCGGATCACGGTTGGTTCCCCTGCGGAAAATGCCATTGTATTATCCGTATTACAGGAATTTGACAGAAAGGCGGTTACGGTATGAAACCAGAAACGAAGGATACAGGCTTTGCGCCAAGAACGGCAGGCCTAAGCCGGGATACCAAAGAAACAAGCATCAGCTGCACGATGCATCTGGATGGTACGGGAGTCAGTGAGATTCACACAGGCATCGGCTTCTTTGATCACATGCTGACGCTGTTTTCCTTCCATTCCGGGATTGATCTTACGCTGCATGCAAACGGCGATTTACAGGTGTGTGATCACCACACGGTTGAGGATTGCGGTATTGCGATGGGAGCCTGTCTGAAGGAAGCCCTGCAGGATAAAAGAGGAATTGAACGCTATGGCAGTATGCTGCTGCCGATGGATGAAACACTGGCACAGGTGGTACTGGATATCAGCGGGCGCAGCTTTCTGGTGTATAACTGTGAGCTGAAGCGGGATATGATCGGTTCGTTTTCCTGTGAAATGGTGGAGGAGTTTCTTCGTGCCTTTGCCTTTCAGGCAGGCATCACCCTGCATGTAACTGTAGTGTATGGTACCAATGATCATCACAAGGTGGAGGCGATTTTCAAAGCGCTGGGCCGTGCCTTAAAAACGGCGATTCGTGTGAGCGGCGATACGCTGCCGAGTACAAAGGGGAAGCTGTAATATGATTGCGATACTTGATTATGGAATGGGAAATCTGCACAGTGTGGAAAATGCCTTACAGCATATCGGCTGTACCTGCTGTGTAACGGATAAAAAGGAAGACCTACAGCGTGCGGATCAGCTGATTCTGCCGGGTGTGGGAGCGTTTGCGGACTGCATGAAGCATTTGCAGGAGCGTGATTTGATAACGGCTTTAAAGGAAGAGGTTCAAGGAAAGAAAAAACCGCTGCTCGGTATCTGTCTGGGCATGCAGGCGCTGTTTGAAGACAGCGAGGAAAACGGCTATACCAAGGGACTCGGCTTTTTGAAGGGCAACATCGTGAAAATGAGTGATGCTGCAGAAAGCAGGTTGCGCATTCCGCATATCGGCTGGAATCTGCTGGAACAGTGTCAGGAATCCAGTGTATTTGAGCGGCTGAGTGAGCGTCCGTTCGTCTATTATGTACATTCCTATTATGCACAGAATTATGCAAAGGAGGATTTGCTGGCAGACAGCGGCTATGGCGGGATGCGGATTCCCGGGCTTGTACGCAGGGACAATGTGGTTGGTGCCCAGTTTCATCCTGAAAAAAGCGGAGAAGACGGACTGCAGATTCTGCGGTGGTTTAAGGAGGAGTTTGTATGATCATTTTACCTGCAATTGATATACTGGATCAGCAGCCCGTGCGGCTGTATCAGGGAGATTATGAACAAAAGGAATGTGTTGGTGACAGTATTGGGGATATCGCAAAAGCATTTGAACAGCAGGGGGCCCGGTATGTGCATATGGTTGATCTCAACGGGGCGAAGGAAGGAAAGAAAATCAATCAGGACATCATCGTGAAAACTGCACAGAGTCTGCAGATTCCGGTTGAGGTTGGCGGCGGCATCCGCAGTATGGAGGACGTTCGATTTTATCTGGAGCATGGCATTGCGCGTGTTATTCTGGGAACGGCAGCCATAGAGAATCCGGAGTTTTTGCGGGAAGCACTCGCACAATATAAAGAGAAAATCGCCGTCGGCATTGATTGCAAGAACGGCATGGTTTGCGGTCATGGCTGGCTGCAGGAAAGTGAGCTGCAGTATATCGACTTTGCAATTCAGATGGAGGCCATGGGGGTAAAGACGATCATTGTGACCGATATCTCCAGGGATGGTACCATGACAGGACCGAATACAAAGATGCTGGCGGAGTTAAAGAAAACGGTTTCGATCGATATTATAGCTTCCGGGGGTATTCGTGACATCACGCATATCGAGGCATTGAAACAGCTGGATATTTACGGTGCAATCACAGGAAAGGCGATGTATGCCGAAACATTGTCCCTGTCCCAGGCCATCGCACTGTGCGGAGAAGCCTGATGCATACCAAGCGTATCATCCCGTGCCTGGATGTAAAGGATGGCAGGGTTGTCAAGGGAATCAATTTTGTCGGATTGAAGGAGGTCGGTGATCCGGTCGATCTGGCAAGAGCCTATTATGAGCAGGGGGCGGACGAGCTGGTATTTCTGGATATCACAGCAACGCATGAACAGCGGGATACCATGGTTCAGGTTGTCGAGCGCGTAGCAAGAGAAATCTTCATCCCGTTTACCGTCGGTGGCGGCATCCGCAGTGTGGAGGATATACGTAACATGCTGCTGGCAGGAGCTGACAAGGTTTCGCTGAACTCTGCGGCTGTCCGCAATAAGGAGCTGATCCGCGAGGGGGCAGCGATGTTTGGAAACCAGTGCATTGTGCTTGCCGTGGATGGAAAGCGCCGCGAGGATGGCAGCGGCTGGAATGTATACGTTGCCGGCGGTCGTGAGGATACCGGTCTGGACCTGCTGGAATGGGTACAGGAGGGTGTTCGTCTGGGGGCAGGGGAAATTCTGCTGACCAGTATGGATGCGGATGGAACCAAGCAGGGTTTTGATATCGAGCTGTGCAAGGCGGTGCATGAGCTGGTGGATGTTCCGGTGATCGCCTCGGGCGGCTGTGGGACGCTGGAGCATTTCGCACAGGTGTTTGAAGAGGATGCCAGTGATGCGGCTCTGGCGGCAAGCATGTTTCACTATAAGGAAGTAACGATTCCCGAGGTGAAGGCATATGTAAAAGAGAAAGGAATTGCAGTGCGGCTATGATACAGGTGAATTTTGATAAAGGAAACGGACTTGTTCCGGTTATTGTCCAGGATGTGCATAGCAGAGCTGTCCTCATGCTGGCGTATATGAATGAAGAAAGTCTGCGAATGACGATAGATACCGGGCGTGCAACCTATTACAGCCGCAGCCGTCAGGAATTATGGATCAAAGGAGAAACAAGCGGGCATTACCAGTATGTGAAGGATATCCGCATTGATTGTGATGAGGATACGATTCTCCTTCTGGTGGAGCAGGTGGGAGCAGCCTGCCATACCGGACATACCAGCTGTTTTTACCGGAATATGGAGGGAGAAGAGTTATGAAGGAACTGGATGCATTATATGAAACCATAAAGGATCGCAAGGAAAACAAGGAGGAAGGAAGCTATACCACCTATTTGTTTGAAAAGGGTCTGGAGAAGATTCTGAAGAAGGTCGGGGAGGAGTGTACCGAGGTGGTGATTGCCTCTTTGACACAGACGAAGGAAGATCAGATCAATGAAATAGGAGATCTGCTGTATCATCTTACCGTATTGATGGTGGAGAAGGGAATTTCCATGGAGGATGTCAATGCGGAGCTGGAACGCCGTGCTCAGAAAACGCATAACCTGAAGGCGGAGCGAAAGCCGATCGAACATTTGTAAGCCGAGCAGTCGGCTTTTTTTCTGTTCCATGAGCTGTTTGAGGCTATGGTATGGTGTGGGGATCAAGATTGCCGCATAGCGGATGCAAAAGAACGGATGCCAAAAATGATGAACGGTATGGAGGCGGTTCTTCTGGTATACTATGTACGAGGTGATTTATATGAGGACAAATCAGGAGATGATGCAAAGCGTACTGTGTTACATTGAGGAGCATTTGGATGGAGAGCTGACGCTGGATACGATTGGTGCTTTTACGGGCTATTCCCCCTATCATGTGCATAAGCTGTTTACTGCAATATGCGGTATGCCGCTGCATGCCTATATACGGCGCAGACAGGTATCCAAAGGGGCACTGCTTCTTGTACAAAGCGATTTACGTATTGCGGAAATCGCCTCTGCCTGCGGTTATCTCTCACAGCGGGCATTTCATAAGGCGTTTTTGCAGCTGTATCGCACAACACCGGACGCCTTTCGGAAAAAGAAGAATGCCTATGTGCTGCAGGAGCCGCTGCAGCTTCATCAGCAGCCGGATATCAACCATATGCATATGGATATGGAAGTACAGCACTGGACAGAGATACAGCTGGAGGGCTATGGTGCAGATACCAGACACGGCTTTCATGTGATTGGTAAATGTCATCGCAAATGCAACCGGTATCTGAAAGCATATCCGCAAAAGGATTCGGTAGTGTATGGTATCCATGATTATACGGATGCCGATATGGATGCCGGTCAGCCCTGCTTTCAATATTTTGCAGGTATAGCAGTTGAGCAGGTGCACAGACAGAAGCTGACGCATAGAATCCTGCCGGCAGGAGCCTATCTTGTGTTTTCCTTTTGCGCAGATCCAAAGACCTCTATGGAGCCGTTTGCACAGGATATTTATCAGAACTGGCTGCCCAAAAGTGCATACCGGCTTCGTTCGGACTGCTGTATGGATATCGTCAAATACGGAAAAGAAAATGAACAGGGAATTGCCCGTATAGAATACTGTATACCGGTTTTAAAGTAAATGAGGGGAATGAAAACGCTGTCGGACACTAGTTCACAATGCGTTTTTTTATACCTTCAGCTGTAAATAAGCGAGATAACATCGTGTTATGTTGACATAAATATTTATAATTTCATTTTTTGGAAAAGGTATCGTATACTGACATAGCTGCCTTGCATGTCATGCTGGAAGGCGCAGATTCAGAAAATGAGAAAAGGAGAACCGTATGATTTTTATAAAAGAAAAGGGGAAGGGACTGCTGGTATGCTTTGGTATTGCCGCTGCTGCCCTTCTGCTGGGGCAATGGATTCCCATTATCGGAGGGCCGGTATTTGCCATCCTCATTGGAATGCTGCTGGCATTTCGCATTAGAAAAGAGGAAGCCCTGCAGGCTGGCATCACCTTCACCTCCAAGAAAATCCTGCAGTATGCAGTCATTTTACTGGGGTTTGGCTTAAATCTGTCCGTTATTGCTAAAACAGGACAGCAGTCGCTCCCACTCATTCTGGCAACCATCACGACATCCCTCGTCATTGCTTACGGTTTGAAGCATCGACTTCATATGCCGGCAAATATCTCCACTTTGGTGGGAGTCGGCTCATCCATCTGCGGAGGCTCCGCGATTGCAGCGACTGCCCCGGTCATCGCGGCGGATGACGAAGAGGTGGCACAGGCCATTTCTGTGATATTTCTATTTAATATTCTGGCAGCCGTTCTGTTTCCATGGCTGGGAACACTGCTGCATTTTCATGGCAGTGAGGGCTTCGGCGTGTTTGCGGGCACCGCTGTGAACGACACCTCCTCCGTAACAGCAACCGCAGCAACCTGGGACAGCATGTTTCATTTAGGCTCTGCCACACTGGATAAGGCGGTTACTGTCAAGCTGACGCGTACCCTTGCCATTATACCGATTACGCTGTTTCTGGGTGTTCAAAGAATGCGGAAAGAGGAACAGGAGGAGAAAAGGGAGGGGAAAAAGCTTGCATGGAAACAGATATTTCCGGTATTTATTCTTTACTTCCTTATGGCCTCCGTCATAACGACTGTCTCTACGAATGTATTGCATATATCCCCGGGTATCTTCCTGCCCTTAAAGGAGCTGAGCAAGTTCTTTATCATTATGGCGATGGGGGCAGTCGGTCTGCATACCGATATTGTAAAGCTGGTAAAAAACGGTGGTAAGCCTATCTTTATGGGGTTCTGCTGCTGGGTCGGTATCACGCTGATATCCCTGCTCATGCAGAGGCTGCTGGGCATCTGGTGAGGAATTACAATAGCGTAAACAGCTTTTCTCATGTGCCTTTACAGACAGGCTTGTACATTTGAAAAGACATGAAATTCATGTTCTTGCGGATAATTATGGAAAAATATGATATGATAAGGACAGCTATATGAGGAGGCCGTTGTATGAATTTGAAAATTGAAAACTGGAAGCTTTTGATTCTTTCCATTTTTTATATGATATTTTCCATTTTATCCTATACGATTGAAAAGGAGAAATTCCTGAATTTCTTCCAGATTGCAGGGATTGTGATCATTTTGGTAGGCTTGTTTCAGATTCTTGTATATTTCTTTAAAAAGGAATATATGAAGCCGAATGAATTCAGCTTTTCCTTTGGTGTATTATACTGCATAGCAGGACTGATCGTTGCCACCAAGCCATATCTGATTGTAGATAATTATCCTATCGTTATTTCCGCTCTGGTGGTATTGGATGCGACACTGCGTCTGCAGTATTCCATGAAACTGTTTCGCCTGGAGGATGCACAATGGAAGATTCATCTGGCTCTTGCCGTAGTTCCGCTGCTTATGGGAATGGTGCTGATACTGGTATCCTTCGATGAAAAGACACTGCATAATCTGTTCAGCTTTCTGCTGATTCTGGATGCCATTGCGAATTTCTATACAATTTTGTATTACCGCGGTGTTGCCAGACGCTATGGCCGTCACAGTGAACAGATTCTGGATATTTCCAATCAGGAAGCCACTGCACATGAAGTAATTGACGGAAAAGATAATATGGTATGATAAAAAGCGGTGGAAGCATCGCTTTTTTCAATTCGGACAAAGGAAAGCAGAGATTGACGAAAGAGGGCTGCTTCCGCTGTATGATTGCCGAAGCGTATCAGGGTACGGAGGTACCTGCGGATATGCATGTCCTGACGATACCGGAGGTAACCTGGGCAAAATTCACCTGTATTGGACCGCTGTCCAGCACTGCAGGCCGTAAATACAAAGCTTTTCTCAGCATGGCTGCAGGAAAATCAGGAATATGATATCGCGGCGAACATGTACATTGTGTGGTATACACCGGATGAGGATGAGGTTAGCTGAAAATGGAAGTGAGGTATGGATTCCTGTGAAAAGGTTGACTGAGAAGGGATAGGGGATTGATTCTATCTGCATATCGTATGAAAAAAAAGAAGCCTGCAGGGTACATCCTGCAGGTCGTTTTTATGGATGAAAGAAATGTAATGGGAGAAGTAAGGAGTACGAAAAAAACAGCGCTTTACAGGCTCTCCCTGAATTACATAAAGGCAGCGTATTTTTCAATCGGTTATAAACGCAAATAATCCAGTCTGAGCAGGGCTTTTCCATTTGGCAGGGGGTATATCGTGCGTTTCGACAGAGAATACTCAATAGACAGCATACTGCGCGTGAGCTCCACTTTCTGCAGCTGTTCATGGATGGAGTTTCATACGGCAAACGAATGCAGATACGGGGAGTCGGATACAAAGCCTTCATCCGTATCCTGCATATGTGCTTCATATGTCTGTAGTTCGATATCGGTCCATGGATTGTTCATAGGTTATCTCCTCGTTTTGTATATTGTAACGTACATGGTGCGAAAATACAAAAAAACAGAACGTGATGTTCTGTTAGTGAAACATATCCTTTTTCTTGAAGATAAGAGTTGCGATGATACAGCACACAGCTGCAATGACTGTCGGGAACCACCATTCCGGATAAGGCAATCCGCTGACATTCATGCCATAGAAACTGAAAATGATATTCGGGATTGCCATGACGATGGTAATTACCGTCAAAATTTTCATCACGATGTTCAGATTGTTGGAAATGACGGAAGCAAAGGCATCCATTGTTCCGGAAAGGATGTTGGAGTAAATGTTACACATCTCTATCGCCTGATGAATCTCAATCAGTACATCCTCTAGAATATCCTGATCCTCTTCATACAGCTTGATCAGCTTTCCGCGCATGATTTTGTTTAAGGTAACCTCATCGGTTTTCAGTGAGGTGCTGAAATAGACCAGAGACTTTTCCAGACCCAGCATCTGAATCAGCTCCTTGTTTTTCATAGACTGGTGCAGCCTCTGCTCGGTACGGGAGGAAATCCGATCGATTTGGCGTAGATAAATCAGAAAGCGCTGGGAAATACGAAGCAGCAGCAACAATAGAAAACGGGTTTTCATATCGGTATTCATACCCTTGATTCTACCGTTTGCCATATCCTCGATGCTTAGATTCTCATACAGGGAAATCGTAATCACATAGCCCTTCATGATAACAACACCCAGTGGCAGCGTGGTATACAGCAGGGTATTTTCATCCAGATTGTCATCTTCCTCTGCACTCGGGTAATCGACGATCACCAGGGTCTGGTTTTCATCATCGTCATAATCGATATGGGAGCTTTCCTCTTCATCCAGTGAAGATTTGATAAACTCCGGCAGCACGCCGATTTTATTTGTCAGGAAATCAATATCTTCCTGTGTAGGCGCAACAGCGCTGATCCAGCAGCCTGGTTCCGGCTGTTCCAGTTTTTTTGTGACAGTTCCATATGTCTTGTAAAATTCCAACATAAAAAAGACCTCCTTCTTACAGGAGGGATGTAGATACGCCTCCTGTATTATGATTTATACAACTTCGATATGGACTTTCGGGCTCAGGAGACATACAAACACCTTCTTTCTCAACTTAGCTATTATAACATAAAAATAGAATTGTGGGAGTGTGTGCGGGAAGGAAAAATCAGAAATTTGGAAGAAATATGGTACAATAGGGATAAATGAGGAGATGAATGGGATATGAAGGTTCGATTTTATGATTCTGTACAGGATGAAAAGCTGAGGTTTGCCGTGATTGCTGTGTGGTGCAGGAGTGGATGGCTGTTTGTACGCCACAGGGAACGTGATACATGGGAGCTGCCCGGGGGACATCGGGAAGCGGGCGAAAGCATTGATGCCTGTGCCCAAAGAGAGCTGCTTGAGGAAACGGGAATCGCAGATGCCCGTATGAAGCGTATCTGTGTGTATTCGGTTGAAGGCAAAACACGGGTGAATGAAACAGGTGAGGAAAGCTTCGGCATGCTGTATCAGGCAGAGGCTTCCTCCTTCAAAGAGCTGCCGCAGAGTGAAATTGCGGAGGTAAGGTGCATGACTGCGCTCCCAGAGGCCCTGACATATCCGGCAATTCAGCCACTCCTTTTTCATATGGCTATAAAAAGCTGTCTTCGATATGAGATTTTTGACGGCTGTAATCCCGACGACTCGCGTGCAGTATTAAAGCAGCTTCCGGAATGGTTTGGACTTCCGGATGCTTTGGAGGATTATGTACAGAAAAGCAGGGAGATGAAAACCGTCGGCTGCTATTTCAAGAATTACATGGTTGGCTTTCTGTCACTGAAAAAGACCAGTCCAAAGGCGATGGAGGTTTATGTTATGGGCATTCTTCCGCAGCTGCATCGTATGGGAATCGGTACGAGGCTGATGCGGATGGCAGAACAGGAGGCAGAAAAAGCGGCAATGCAGTATCTGCAGGTGAAAACATTATCTCCTAAGGTACAGGATCCCGATTATTTGAAAACCTATGCCTTTTATGAAAGAATGGGGTTCTGTCCGCTGGAGGTGCTGCCATTGTGGGATGAATGGAATCCGTGTCAGCTCATGGTGAAGTACATTGCGATGAAGCAGCAGCCTGCTTTGTGTAAGCCTTGAACTGCTACAGTAATTTGATTGGTAGTTATACAGACACGCATTAAGGTAGTATATAAAAAGAGTAGCGTATCATCCCTTCGTATGCATATCTATGTAATAAAAAAATAGACGAAACAAGAAATCGCCTATTTTTTGCAGCTTTGCGCAGGTACAAGCTTTTTTAATCCGTAATATGTTAATAATAAATCGATGCCTTCACTTCCTCTGCCTTTTTCCTTCCCTCCAGCTTTTCAATGATGGCGAAGGCGAAATCAATCACAGCGGCTGCACTTCTTCCGGTGATGATTGTTCCATCAATTACCGCATACTGATCCACATACGTTCCGCCGAAATCCTCATTCATACTTGTAAAGCAGGTGTACTTTCTACCCTTGAGATAGCCCTGTCTTCCTAGAATGGTCGGTGCTGCGCAGATTGCACTCACCAGCTTTCCCTGATTCATAAAATCCTTTAAAATGGAAAGCACACGTTCATCGGCTTCCAGCTTCTGATAATGCGGACCGCCCGGCAGAAACAGCATATCATAGTCTGCCGTATTCACATCCTTAACATCTGCCAGATTGCTGATGGTAATATCAAAGCGTCCGGTTGCTGCTGTGTGATCAATCGCATAGACATCAATCCTGATACCTGCTCTTCGAAGCAGTGCTATCGTACCGACAGCCTCCAGCTCTTCAAATCCATCCGTTAATATACACATAACATTCATAATGCAAGACCTCCTTAACGACACCATTATATCACCTTTTTCCTGCTCACTTCCCTGTATTTCATTCTTTTTATAGAGGTATAAGAATATAGTATAACAGGAGTGTGAGGTTATGGATAAACTGATGCTGATGAATGATCAACTCAATGCGGTTGTATGGGGGAAGTACATGATCTTTTTTTTATTGTTTACGGGCTTCTGGCTCATGCTGCGTACCAGATTCCTTCCCTTTACCCATGCACGGCTGATTCTGCGTAAAACATTGGGCTCACTGGGAAAAGGTGATAAGGGGGACGGGGTTACTCCCTTTCAGGCTGTAGCGACCGCACTGGCTGGAACACTGGGAGTCGGCAGTGTGGTGGGCGTTACCACGGCTTTGACGATGGGAGGGCCGGGTGCACTGCTGTGGATGTGCGTCAGTGCCATCTTCGGCATGATGACCAAATATGCAGAGGTTGTGCTTGCCATCCATTATCGTACGAGGGAACGGGATGGCACCTTTATCGGCGGACCGATGACAACACTGGAGAACGGCTGCCATATGGGCTTTCTCGGTATTTTGTTTGCCGTGCTTTGTATTTTTGCATCCTTTGGTATCGGGAATGTCACACCGGCAAATACGATTGCACATACGATCACATCTTATATTTCCATACCTTCCTGGAGCATAGGTCTCATCATGGCGCTTTTTATTGCCTGGATCATATTCGGAAAGGGAAATCTTATCATGCGGTTTAATGAAATTACGATTCCTGTGATTTCCGTGCTTTATATTGCCGCGTGTCTGTATCTGATTGTATTGCATGCCGATGCGCTGCCGCAGGCACTGCGACTTGTATGGTATGATGCTATGCGTCCCATGGCCGGGGTTGGCGGTATCGGCGGCTTTGCCATCAGCCGGGCCATGCATTTCGGTATTTCCAGAGGCGTATTTTCCAATGAAGCGGGGATGGGAAGCTCACCGATCTCCCATGCCTGCGTTTCTCATGCCAATGCAATCGAGCAGGGGTTCTGGGGAATCTTTGAGGTGTTCTTCGATACGATTGTCGTCTGTACGATTACCGGTCTGATGATTTTGACCAGTGGACTGCTCGACAGCGGGATGGAGGGGGTGGCATTAACGGTTGCCTGCTTTACCTCCGGCTTCGGTCACCTCGGCGGTATCATATTCTCCTTTTCCATTGTTGCCTTTGCGATTCCCTCCATTCTCGGCTGGTATTATTATGCGCGGGAGTGTTTACGATATCTGTTTAAGGGAAAACTGATGCTGTATATCTATCAGGGGGTTTTTCTGGTACTGCTGGTTTTCGGAGCACAGCTGCAGCTGACATTCGTATGGGATGTTGCGGATACGCTGAACGGACTCATGGCGATACCCAACCTGATTTCTCTGGTAATTTTATGCCGAGTTGTGGTAAAATTAACGAAAGAGTATTTGGAAGAACATGGGAGTGATTAGATGAAGGTTGTAATTGCCTGTGATTCTTACAAGGGCTGTATGACTTCAAGAGAGGTTGCCGAACGTATTGAACTGGGGATTCGACAGGTGGATGATGCTGTTATCACAACATCCTATGTCATTGGTGACGGCGGGGAAGGGACAGTGGAGGCATTTCATGAAACCTGTCACGGAAGGAAACAGCCGGTAAGTACCACGGATGCTTATGGAAAGAAAATCATAAGTGAGTACACGATCATTGAGAATGGTGAAACAGCAGTGATCGAGGTAGCAAATATCATAGGATTAAATATGCATGAGCGGGATAAGCGGGCACCGTTTTTCGGCAGCAGCTACGGTGTAGGTACCGTTATGCTGGATGCGGCTGCACAGGGCTGCAGGAAAATTATCATCGGCCTGGGCGGAAGTGCAACCAATGACGGCGGAATGGGTCTTCTGCAGGCACTGGGGTGCCGGTTTTATGACAGCTCCCATAAATATCTTTCCCCGCAGGCGATGAATCTGGACAAGGTCCGCTATATCGATTTCAATCGGCTGAACAAGCTGGAGGGTATTGAACTGATTGCAGCCTGTGATGTGAAGAATCATCTGCTGGGAGAAAACGGGGCAACCTATGTATTCGGAAAACAGAAGGGTTTTTTCCCGAATCAGATTCGTAAAATCGATCTGGGAATGGAAAATTTCCGCAATCAGGTGCGGCGGTATCTGCATGTGGATATTGATTCCTTTGACGGCGGAGGAGCGGCAGGGGGCATCGGTGCTGTTTTGATCGGTATCCTGCATGCGAACATGATTTCCGGCATTGAGCTGCTGCTGTCCTTCAGTGACATGGAGGAGCAGGTGAAGGATTGTGATCTTGTGATTACAGGAGAAGGGCAAAGTGACCGTCAGACGATGTTTGGAAAGGTTCCGGTGGGAATCCTGAAGGTTGCCAACCGCCATCATAAGCCATGTATCTGTATCAGCGGTGCCTTGGGAATCGGATATCAGGAGCTTTATGATCTTGGATTTATCGGAATATACAGTATAGCGGATCGGGCTATGACGTTTCAGCAGGCTTTGGATAATGCTCCGGATAAGCTGACAGCCACCACCTATGGGGTAATGAAAACGGTTATGTATTACATGAATCGCATCAACGGGAACAGAGGATGATCTGTTCTTTTTTTTACGGTCATATGGTTCTGCGGTTTTGTAAATCAATGGAGCGCTTCTTTCGTTTTTGAACCGGTATATGATATAGCATAAGCGAACAGGCTGTGAATTTGGCGGTTGTGCGTCTGTAATGCATTGTGTCCGTTCGGCTTGCAGTCTTATGATTTTAAAAAGATTTTATTTTTCTATTTACAAAATGCGGATTCTCACATATAATACATATGAACAGATGTTCATATGTTAAAAGAAATGAGGAAATCAAATGGTAAAGGAAGCTATGGAATGTGAAGTAACAGAGGTGCATACAGATACCGTTGCAAGATTAAAGGATACTCTGCTGAGTCAGGAACAGTTTCAGAATCTGGGTACCCTGTTTAAGATGTTTTCGGATCCGACAAGACTGAAAATACTGAGTGCGCTGTTTCAGGAAGAACTATGTGTATGTGATTTGTCGGAGCTGCTGGAAATGACACACTCCGCAGTTTCCCATCAGCTGAGCGTTCTTCGGCAGAATCGCCTGATAAAGTACCGCAGAAGCGGGAAAAATATTTACTATTCTCTGGATGATGAACATATTCAGCTCATATTTGATGCAGGTTTATCCCATATTATGGAGGGATGATATGCTGTCGAAAAGGTTTTGTTTCAGGAAGGCACAGCCTATGACCTCTGGAATTCTGTATCCTTGCAGGATAGTGTCGCAGTTTCGCAGGCCAACCGGCTTTGGCGGACGCTGTGCAACGCGAGTAATGAATATTATGAATCGCGCACAGTATCACCGGGTCTTAAAGGAGCTGCCGCTGCAGGGATGTATTCTGGATATCGGCTTTGGAAACGGGAACATGCTGAAGCGAGTGTTGAAAAAGGGCTGCTGCAGTGTTTATGGGACGGAAATCAGTGAAAGCTGTATGACTGCGGTGGAATGGAAGCTGCTGCCAAGCCTGCAGCAGGGATATCTGAAGCTTGCTATGGGCAGTGCAGAATCCTTGCCATTTGCAGATGCCTGTATGGATACGGTATACAGCATTAACACGATTTATTTCTGGGAATCACTGGACAAGGGGCTGTGTGAGATAGCACGTATACTCAAGCCGCAGGGTACGCTGCTTTTGGCCTTCTATGATAAGCGTTTTATGTCACGTCTTCCCTTACGTGAATACGGCTTTCAGCTATACGATCCAAAGGATGTGAAAGCGGCACTGAAGCATAACGGATATACGTCTATTGAGGTTCATGAAGTGAAAAAGGAAAAATCCTATTGTATTCGTGCAAAACGCGGAAATGTTTAGGAACGTAGAACATAAAGCTTTTGTACAATTTTATACAGAAGAGGCAATAACACAAGTAATTATAAGGTAAGGAGGCAGCATATGGAACGCATATATATACTGGATGAGCTTGATTGCGCCAACTGTGCAATGAAGATTGAAAGGCATGTAGGAAAAATCAAGGGTGTGAAGGAATGCTCGGTGGATTTTGTTAGTAAAAGGATGTTTGTAGATATGGAGCATGAGGGGATTGAAGCTGTGCTCGAAGAAACGGTGCAGGCGATTGAACCGGATGTAATCCTGCGGCGTAAGGATGATAAAAAGGCAGCTTCTGCCGGAAAGCAGGGGGCAAGCGGGAAAGCTGGACATTCCAAGGCAGAGGAACACTATTCTGCACAGGAAGACTGCGGCTGCAAAAAAGCGCATCATCACGACCATGCAGATTGTGCCTGTGCACACACGGATGGACATGATCACCACGATGCCTGCAATGGGTCGCATGCACATGAAAACGACGGACACCATCATCATGAAGGCTGTGGCTGCGGGCATGACCATGCTCATGAAGCACATGAGGATCGTGAAATTCAGGGAGCACTCAAGCTGTATGTGAAAAATCTCGATTGTGCAAACTGTGCAAATAAAATCGAAGCATATGTCCGCAAGATGGACAATATAAAGGATGCCAGTATGAACTTTTCACAGGGAGTTCTGTTTGTTGAGCTGCAGGATGCAAGCCGCAGCGAGGACACCATCAAAGCGATTATGGCGGTTATACCTACCCTGGAGGACGGTGTGACTGTTGAGCGGGAGAAATCTACAGAAGAGGAAAAGCCTTCCCGAATGTTTTCCTTTCAGGAAAACGCACGGCTGTATCTGGGAATTCTGCTGTTTGCGGCAGCTGTTGTATTGGAAGCACAGTCCTGGTCTGTCTGGCTGTTTCTGGCTGCCTATGTGATGGCAGGAGGTAAGGTGGTCTATATTGCACTGCGCAATATACTGAAGGGGGAGGTTTTTGATGAAAACTTCCTGATGAGTGTTGCGACGATCGGAGCACTGGCTATCGGCTCCTATGAGGAAGCAGTTGCTGTTATGATTTTTTACGAAATCGGGGAGATGTTTCAGTCCTATGCAGTGAATCGTTCCAGAAAATCGATTTCCTCCCTGATGAATATCCGTGCAGACTATGCCAATCTGTGGAAGGATGGAAAAGAGGTCAGAGTTTCACCGGAGGCGGTTGGCCTTCATGATCTGATTGTGATCAAGCCGGGTGAGCGGGTACCGCTGGATGGTGTGATCGTTGAAGGAACGAGCTCTCTTGATACCTCGGCTCTGACAGGAGAATCCCTTCCAAGAGATGTCGGTGTGCAGGATGAGGTACTTGCAGGCGTCGTCAATCTAAGCGGTGTGCTGAAGGTGGAGGTCAGCAAGGCGTATGGGGAATCTACCGTATCGCGTATTCTGGAGCTGGTGGAGAATGCGAGCAGTAAAAAAGCACCGATGGAAAAATTCATCACACGCTTTGCAAAGGTGTATACGCCAACGGTTGTCTTTCTGGCAATCGCACTGGTTGTGCTGCCGATGCTGTTTATACCGGATGCCGTCTTCACTGACTGGCTGTATCGGGCACTGACCTTCCTTGTTGTGTCCTGTCCGTGTGCACTGGTTATCAGTGTTCCTCTGGGCATGTTTGCCGGGATTGGAGCAGCAAGCAAATCCGGTATACTGATTAAGGGCGGCAATTATCTGGAGGCATTGAAGGATATCGATACGGTTGTGTTTGATAAAACCGGTACTCTGACAAAGGGCGTATTTACAGTGACACAGATACATGCCATACAGCGCAGTGAGGATGAACTGCTGGAAATGGCAGCCTATGCGGAAAATTATTCCACTCACCCGATTGCACTTTCCATTCGCAAGGCATATGCAAAGACGATCGATGCGGAAAGACTGAGCCGGTATGAAGAGGTTGCCGGAAACGGGATTCATGTACAGCTGGATCAGCATGAGCTGCTGGTGGGAAATTACAAGCTGATGCAGGCAAATGGTATCACCTATGAAGAACATGATGCATTGGGAACAATCGTGCATATCGCCGTTGACGGCACATATGAGGGCTATATTGTTATTGATGATGAAATCAAGGAAACTAGTAAGGAAGCCATTGCTTCTTTGAAAAGCAGCGGTGTTAAGAAATGTGTTATGCTGAGCGGTGACCGCTATAAGGTGGGAGAGCATGTTGCGTCCGTTCTTGGATTGGATGAGGTTCACATGCAGCTGCTTCCTGCGGATAAGGTGGAAAAGGTCGAAGAACTGCTGCAGCAGGAGAGTGAGCATGGCAAGCTGGCCTTTGTCGGCGATGGCATCAACGATGCGCCGGTACTTGCAAGAGCTGATATCGGTGTTGCGATGGGAGGCATTGGAAGTGATGCCGCAATTGAAGCGGCGGATGTCGTCTTGATGAAGGATGATCCTTCTGCATTGAGCACTGCAATCCGCATCGCAGGAAAAACCATGCAGATTTTATGGCAGAACATTGTATTCTCTCTGGGAATCAAGGTTGTAATCCTGATCTTAACAGCCTTTGGCATGGCAAATATGTGGATGGGCGTGTTTGCGGATGTCGGTGTGACACTGATCGCCATTCTGAATTCCATGCGCGCTTTAAAGATACGGTAGTCTAACTGTTTGTATTGCATAGAAAGAGAAGCTTTTGGAAACAGAAGCCTCTTTTCTTTTGCTTTGTTTCACAGCTGCTTTTTTCTGATAGGAAGGAAAGCGATTATCCATACATATGACAGTGAAAGAGGAAGACTCAGCGTTTCAATGTGTCTGATTGCTGTTGAATAATGTAAGGGAAATGGGTATAATAGGGAATATTCCGAAAGGATGAGGTGATATCATGAAAAAATTTATACTGTCTGTTTTCTGTTGTATGCTTCTGCTTACCGGCTGCAGTAATAAGGTGCAGGAAAAGGGGAAGGTGCAACAGATTGGAATCGAGGATGCGTTTTCCAAAATGGATAAAAAAGAAACGTTTCTGCTTATGATTACAAGAGATAAATGCTATTATTGCCAGCTGATACACAAGATGCTTGACGATACGATCGAGGATCATCCGACGACCATCTATAATGTAAAAATGGATGATTCCACGACCGAGAATCTGTACGCGGATAATGACCTGTTGAAAACCAGACTGGAAAAGCCCGGGACAACACCGCATGTTTATTATATTAAGGATGGGGTGGTCAAGGATGACATCACCGGCTTTGATGAAGAAAATCCGCTGGAGTTCTGGGAATGGGTAAAGAAGCATAATATCGAGAATCTGAAATAGAAACAGGAGGATGGAAAAACGTTTATTTCATGCTTTAGAATATCGTTGCATCCTGGGACAGAAGGGAATCAATTTCATCGCTTAAAAACAATGAGGTTGATTCTTTTTTGTCTCGGTCATTACGACTTTGCCTATTTTCAGGTAGGAATCAGACAGGGGGTATTCTCTTATGTTATGTGTCCTGCACAGATTTTATGACAGGAGAATGACATAAAATGAAAAAACTTATGAAAATCTTTTAAAAGGATTGATAATTTTTTTCATAACCGCTATAATAGTAAAGTGAGTAAGAAAGCTTTTCATGGAAGTTGAAGAAAGTGATGTGTTGATATGAAAACGTGGCAGGAGGTTTATGCAAACGCAAAAACTCTGTGCGCAAAATGCAGATGCTGTCCGGTATGCAATGGATTGGCATGTCGAGGCGAAACACCCGGTCCCGGAGGAAAGGGCAGCGGGAGTGCATTTGTAAGAAATGCTGAAATGCTGAAAAAGGTATTCATTACCATGGATACAATCAGTGACAATACGGAAATCGATACGACTTCCGAATTTTTTGGCCATAAGGTATCATTTCCGGTGTATGCGGCACCAATCAGCGGTATCCTGCAGAATTATGGTGCAGAGCTGGATGATATGAGCTATACCAGAGCGCTGGTGGATGGCTGCCGCCGTGCGGGTACGCTGGCATTTACCGGAGACGGTATGCATGATGAAATGTTCAAAGGTCCGATGTCTGTGGTCGCACAGCATGAAGGCTTCGGTGTGCCGACGATTAAGCCGTGGAGCAGGGAACATATGGCTTGGCGGATCGAACTGGCGAAAGAAGGACATGCGCTGGCAATTGCCAGTGATATTGATGCCAGCGGTCTGACAAATCTGAGAACAAGCATTACACCAGTCGGGTTTAAAAATGTTGAGGAGCTAAAGGAAATTACGCGAATCTGTGGAGATGTTCCTTTTATTCTGAAGGGGATACTCAGCGTGAAGGGAGCCCGCAAGGCACTGGAGGCAGGAGCATCCGGTATTATTGTAAGCAACCATGGCGGCCGTGTTCTGGATGACTGTCTGTCCGGTATCGAAGTGCTGGAGGACATCGTAAAGGTGGTAGACGGACGTATGAAGGTATTTGTGGACGGCGCGTTCCGTACAGGAAATGACGTTTTCAAAGCACTTGCACTGGGAGCTGACGGCGTATTGATCGGCCGACCGGTATCCCAGGCGGTTATTGGAGATGGCAGCGACGGCCTTGTGACCTATTTGGAAAAAATCAGACTGGAGTTAAAAGAAGCGATGGCAATGGCTGGTTGTAAGACGATTCAGGATATAACCAGAGATTGCGTCAGCGTAACATTCTAAAGGAGGAGATCATTATGAATTCTTTTGAGAACAATGCATTTTTCTGGCAGAAGCTGGATACTTTGTTTTTATCAAGCAAGCTCGTAATCGACAGGCCTAGAAATACCTGTCATTACAAATACAGCAACCTGGTATATCCGGTGGATTACGGGTATCTGAATGATACCACAGGCTCTGATCAGGCACCGATTGATGTGTTCAGAGGCAGTGAGAAAAGCAATCTTGTACAATCCGTTGTAATCAGCGCAGATATATTGAAAAAAGACTGCGAGGTCAAGCTGCTGGTTGGCTGTACGGAGGAAGACGAAAATGATATTCTGGAATTTCTGAATCAGACAGAATTTCAGAAGGCTGTATTGATTCGTCGCGGAAATGAAGTTCCGGAATGGGCACAGAACGATTAGGCTGAAGTAATTCAGCTTTTTTTCATATTTATGGACAGGGAATAAAGCTGTTTTGTGATACAAGGCATATATAGAACGGGGAGGTGCTATCCCCTGTATGTGGAAAGAGCTTCCTGCCGTTTCCCGGTATTTTATGCAGGAGCTGTTGTTTTTTTGATTCTTACCATGCATGAATTCTTCTTTTTTTCCATACAGTAGAAAAGGAGGTCTTTTGCATGAAAAAACTATTGATTATAGGATTGCTGCTATGCCTGATGAGCGGGTGCCAAAAGAATACGGGTACCTTTGCACAGGGGGATAAAAATCTTTCCAGCGTATTTGCGGATATCAACGAACAGATTGCGGACGGAGCCTTTTCAATTCCATTGTTAAAGGACACTGCGCTGAGTGAGCGGGAGGTGGAAGCACTCTATCAGCTGGATATGACGAAAATAGAAAGCTGTATGGTGAAAACCGCTGCTGTGCAGGCACAGCTTGGAGAAATTGCATTGTTTCAGGTGAAGAAGGAACATGAGGGGGATGTGAAGAAGGCGATCAAAAGCCGCAAGGAAGCATTGAAAAAGCAGTGGGGCGCTTATGTTCCGGAGGCGGCAGACCTGCTGTATCAGGCAAAAGAAGGCAGAATCGGTCAGTATTATTACTTTGTTCTTGGTTCAGACAGTGAAAAGGTGGTAAACTATATGCAGAAGATGGATGCATAACGCATGCATTTATGGTATAGTAGAGCAGTTAATGAAGCAAGGCAGGTGAAGGTATGAAGTGGATCATGGATCTGTATCGGGAATTTACATCGTTTGAAGGAAGTCTCTTTAAATACTCCCTTTCTTTTTCTCTGCTGCTGGCACTTGCCCCCAGTCTGCTGCTGATTGCGATGCTGTTTCGCTTTGCATATCTGCCGATGGATATCATTATGAAGTTTCTGATCAGCTTTATGCCGGATATGAGTATGGACGGACTGGATCAGGTATTTCAGTTCTTCGCAAATCAGAATTACAACATCACCTCCTTTATTGTGACAATGTGCGTGTCCTTTTATCTGGCAAGCAGGAGCATTTTCTCCTTTCTGCTGATCAGTGCCTCCCATGAGAGTGTAGAGGTTCCCAAGTGGTCGATTCGCATTAAGTCCGTGGTGCTGTTTGTGTCCCTTGTTCTGTTGCTGGTCTTATCCATATTCATAGCAACAAGGCTGAATGAGTTTCTGCCGATTGTGTCCGCAGTTATCATGCTGCTGTTGTTCACCATGATGTATCGGGCATTGAGCTTTCGGAAGCGGAACTGGTCATTCGGTATCATCGGAGCGATGTTTTCAACCATCTGCATCCTGGGGCTGGCTGCCTTATTTGTAACAATTGTCAGTCATTTTACATCCTATAAGGATGTTTACGGCCCTCTTGCATCTCTGGTCACCCTGCTGCTGGCCATCTATCTGATATCCTGCATCATTTATCTGGGATTTTGTCTGAATCTGATTTGTGAGGAGGATTATGGCAGAGAGGAAGCACTGCCGTTAAAAAATGAGAAGTTTTTTATTCTGTGCAGTGAGCTGACGAAGAGAATACGCAGCCGTTTTTAAAGAAGGAAGAGGAAGAATTATATGAAAGTAACTATAAAGAAAACAGGGATCAACGGGGAAGGAATCGGGTATATCGACCGCATGCCGGTATTTGTACCGCAGGCACTGATCGGTGAGGAAGTGGAAATCCGCATTGTGGATAAACAGAAGCGCTATGCGACAGCGGAGCTGCTGCGGGTGGTTAAGAGCAGTAAGAACCGCATCCGTCCGAAATGTTTTATTCAGAATACCTGCGGTGCCTGTCCACTGATGATTGCCCGTTATCCGGCACAGCTGGAATACAAGCAGGATCTGTTGAAGCAGTCTCTGATAAAATATGCGCAAATCGATCCTAGAAAGGTTGCCCGTGTAAAGGCGAGTGAGGATGTATTCGGTTACCGGAATCAATTTAAGCTGCCCTGTGCCATGGAGGAAGGACGTCTGGTCAGCGGCTTGTTTATGCCGAATTCCAATTATTTTATCGATGTAAAAAAATGCTGGATACATGAGGACGGTCTGGAACGGGTCCGTATGGATATCATGCATGTGTTGAATACACACGGCTGTGTGTCCTATAATCCGCATGATAAAAAAGGTATCCGCAATCTGGTGGTTCGCGGCTTTGACAATCGCTACCAGTGTACAATTGTTACGGGCAATGATGAGCTTGATGAACGCCTGGTTTCTGATCTGATGCGGATAAAGGGGCTTACGAGTCTGTGGCAGAGTATACATACAATTAAAAAGACACCGGAGGTGTTCGGTAATAAAATGATGCATCTGGCAGGTGAAACGAGTCTTTCAATGGAGCTGGATGGCTTAAAGCTTCGAATTTCACCGCGGTCATTCTTTCAGCTGAACAGCAAACAGGCAGTGCAGCTGTATCGGACGATTGCATCCATGGTGAAGGAGGACAATGAGCTGATCGTGGAGGCCTACAGTGGTATCGGTGCAATTTCCTTATATCTGAAGGATAAGGCAAAGGAAATCATCGGAATCGAAAGCATAAAGGATGCGGTCGTGAATGCCAATCAAAATGCAGCGCTGAATGGCTGTGAGCATGTTTCCTTTCTGTGTGACGATGCGGCAAACAAGCTGACCTATCTGTCAAAGAAACGCAGTATTGATGTACTGGTTGTGGATCCGCCAAGAAGCGGTCTGGATGACGCCATGCTGGAATGCATTCTGCGAAGTAAAATAAAAAATATCATTTATGTTTCCTGTAATCCGGCAACGCTTGGAAAGAATCTGGCTGTGCTGTGCTCACGTTATAATGTAGACAGGATTCAGCCAATTGATATCTTTCCTCATACTCCACACGTTGAGAGTGTTGTCTTGATGTCACGAAAGAATAAATAAAGTGTCAAAGAACATCTAAAACAAGGGATTTCTGGTGTCAGGCGGAAAAGTGCTGGATATTGGAAATTCCTTTCCTTATATTTGTCAGAGTCAATCTATCTTTTTTCCAGAGGGTTATGTGTAAATAATCGCAAGGATACTAAGGAGACAGCCGTATGGATAGCGAACAGAAAAGAAGAATCCTAGATGCCCATATGCATCTGCCGACCCAGGGAATATCCTTGTCGGAGAAAAAAGAAATACTCCTTAAGGAAATGCAAAAAAACGGCATTGATGAGGGAATCGTCATCAGTGATTCCGCAATTACAAGTGAAATTGGAAGCTTAAAGGATTGTCTGGAACTGTTCTCAGATACCTGCTATGTTCATGTCGTTGGCGGAATCAGTCCTTTCTTCAATTACAAGGAGCAATGTAAACTGCTGGATACGGCTCTATCTGAAAAAAAGATTGTAGGAATCAAGCTGTTTTGCGGACATGAGTCGTTTTATCTGTCAGACAATATACTGGAGCCGGTTTATGCGCTTGCTGAAACATATAATGTGCCGGTGCTGTTTCATTCGGAAAAAGACAGCTCACAATATGCATCCTATTTTGCCGTATGCGAAGCGGTACGACAACATCCAAATATCACCTTTGTCTGCTGTCACTGCCATTATCCGAATGTAGAGGCATGCTTTCAACGGTATAAAAATGTAAATAACATCGTGTTTGATATTTCCTCCATTGCGGATGTACAAATGACAGCGGATATGAGAAAGGCTGTTCAATCCGAATTGCAAAGACATCCGGACGCTATCATGTTCGGCTCTGATTATGCAGGGTGCTCTCAGGCAGATCATTTGGAATTCGCGATGTCTCTGGCAGTATCGGATGATATACAAAGCAGGCTGTTGTATAAAACTGCATACCGTGTTTTTCATTTGGCGTAGGAAAATGAAGCACTGCATAAATTTATGAATATATATAGCCATATTGATATACATACAGCCTGTGTCTGTAGCTATCCACTATGGTGGACAGACAACTCGTGCAGTTGTATCCAATACATTCAGCTTTTCCTATGCCATTGGATGATTTGTATGCAGAATTCGCCTTTTTTTGCGGACTTACAGCAAAGAGAGTTCCTCTTTTCAACAATCTATAGTATAATACCTGTAATTGAATGTTGAGAGGGGGGCGCATATGTATTCCCTGGGAAAAAAGCAGAAAACGCATACAAAGCTGACCATCGGTATTCTGATTCTCATGATCATAACAATGATTGGTTTGAGTTCTATGATGATACAGCAGAGCAAATCACTGATTATGAATGAAACACAGCGGTATCTTTCTGAATTATCGAAACAGACATCAAGCAGAGTGGATCAAAACATTGCAAAGAATATTGCACAGCTGCGTGAGGTCAGTGCAAATCTGTCAGAGATTGCCACAACCGATGCTGTCGGACAGACCATCATAGACAGTGTTCTAAAGGAGAACGACTTCTCCTGGATTGGCTATGTGGATATGAACGGTCTTCTGCATGTAAAAAATCATAAGACAGTCTCTGTCACAAAGCTGGAAATCGTTCTGGATGCTCTCCATAAGCAGAAAAGCGGCGTGAGTAAGCAGCTGGAAACGCTGTATGATGAAACGGGAATTCTGTATGCGGTTCCTTTTTATGTACAGGGGCACATAAAAGGAGCGATGGTTGCCTGGAGCAATACGGAAAATCTGCAGCTGCTCTCGGATACCGATACCTTCAACGGCGTTGGCTTCAGCTATATCATTTCGCAGGATGGCGATTTTATAATGCATTCCAGTAATCCATACGCCGTATTCCTGAAAAATGACTTCTATAAAAGCATTCAGGATGTGGCGGATATCGACAGCGGAAGCTCTCTTTCTAAAATGAAGTCGGATATCCATAACAGAAAAAGCGGTACCATACATTATATGGTGCATCAGGATGTCCGTGGAGAACCTGAGGAAAGGACTCTGTACTATACACCTCTGCAGGAGGGGAGCTTGTACCTGTTGTCCATAGCACCAAGTATGATTTATGCCAAAAATATACAGGACTATACGAATTTTTCCGTTATGATCAATGTATTTATCTTTCTGGTCTTCGGTATCCTTATTCTCTATATTTTGTTTACGAATACGAAATTCAATAAGGAAATCTATCGTGTTGCCTATGTGGATCCTGTGACCAACGGCTTTACTGCACCACGGTTTGAAAAGGAGATGCAGGGAATTCTGGATAATTTTCAGCCCTTTGCGTTCGTTTCCGTCGATATTCGTAAATTCAAGCTCATCAATGACTCCTTCGGGAGCAGGGATGGAGATCGGGTATTGCAGTATGTGCATGACTGCCTGCAATCCTATTTGAAGGAAGGTGAATTTCTTGCCAGAATCTCATCGGATACATACAATCTGGTGTTGTTTACAACGGATATGGCAGAGATTCGTGAACGTCTGGAAGCAATGACGGATAAGGTGAACTCCTATAATCAGAGTAAGGAACAAACCTATTATCTGCCGTTGGATTGCGGCATCTATATTGTGACAGACAGCAGTATTGATATCGTCAATATACGTGATCGGGCAAACACCGCCAGAAAAAACAATAAGGACATGATCAGTCGCCATATGTGCTCCTGTGTATTTTATGATGACTATGACCGTGTGCAGATGCTGAAAGAGAAGAAAATGGAGAATTCCATGCAGCAGGCTCTTGAGAATGGTGAATTTATTGTATATCTGCAGCCGAAAATCAATCTGGAGAAGAGTGAAATCGTCGGAGCAGAGGCACTGGTTCGCTGGAATTCACAGGATGGACTGATATCACCCGGGGAATTTATTCCGTTCTTTGAGAAAAACGGCTTCATTGTCAAGCTGGATCTGTATGTGTTTGACTGCGTCTGCCGTTCTTGCAGGACTGGGAAAACAGGGGAATCGCGCCTATTCCAATCTCTGTGAACCTGTCAAGAAATCATCTTTTGGATCCGCAGTTTTTGAAAAAGTATGAGGCAATACAGAAAACATATGGTATAGCTTCCCATCTGCTTGAGTTTGAGCTTACGGAAACTGTGGTATTTGAAAATCTGGAGCTGCTGAAAAATGTCATTGCACAGATTCATGCGGCAGGCTTTCAATGCTCGATGGATGATTTTGGAAGCGGCTATTCCTCCCTGAACGTATTGAAGGAAATACCGGTTGACATATTAAAGCTGGATGGTGCATTCTTCGATAAGGAAGGGGATCCAAGAGGCAATGATGTTGTGGAGACTGCGATTGAGCTTGCCAGAAAGCTTGGGATGAAGACTGTGGCAGAGGGCGTGGAAACCTTTACACAGGTGGAATTTTTGCGAAATGCAGATTGCGATATGGTGCAGGGATATGTATTCTCCAAACCGTTGTCAATTGAGAATTTTGAAGTTTTGGCGTTTTCGGCAAGGAAAGCAAAAACGGACACGAATTCTGAATACAACAGGACGGGGAAGACTTCAAACGAATAAAGACGAAAACTGCCACAAACACAGGGCAGCCTTTCTGAAATTCAGTTTTAGTGGGATATGATGATCAATATCACCTGAAATACAGGTTTTGTGGCATAGGATGATCAATACCACATATTTGTCATAACCAATACGTTTGAAAGAATAACGGGATCGATTGAGACTCGTTCAGAATCATGTATTTCAAAACAGGCACAAGAGGAATATGAGATGATGCAGTTTCTCAGGTGCTTTCTCGATTTGTGGGTAAACTTAACATAGGGAGACATTCATACGATTGTAGTTATCAATAGAAGTTGAAGTCTCCCTTTGCAAACACCCTAAAGTAAGAAAGAACCGTTTCTCGATTTCCTCTTTTTCTTATACCGTTTTCAGAATTCATGATACGTTTGAATGATATATGCTTTTGTGCACAGGGTTTCTTTCAATGCAGCTTTTCGCATAACTTGCGATCATGCTTTGTTTTATTCGCAATCTGCAGGATAAGCTGCAGTATTACTTCACCGGCTCACTCTTATCCTGTGGTAGTATAGGAGCTGTACCTGAGCGATATCATATAAGGAAACATGTCCTGTTCTTACAAGCCGTTCAGGAGCACCTGTGATATCATACGTAAAAAGAAAGGAAGCGCAGCAGAATAGGCACTGCGCAGATTAGACAATGACAAACCTGGATATAACAAAAACAGGCCGATGGATGCATTGCAATGCCAGAGGGCTGGAGCTGGCAAAATGGCGTTTTTACTTTGAGGGTGGTGATGCAGGGGCAGTGGTTGACGAATTGCAGTATTATCAAAATACAGATGGAGGATTCGCTCATGCTTTGGAGGCGGACTGCTGGAATCCTGCCTCTGCACCCTCTCAGATGTTTTATGCGATACATATTCTTCATGAGCTTGATTACAAGGATAAAACACATCCGGTTATACAGGGGATGCTGCGCTATCTGGAAAGTGGAAAGGATATGGAGGACGGCTTCTGGATCAGTATTCTTTCCTCCAATAATGAATATCCGCATGCTCCATGGTGGACGAAGACAGATATAAAAACATTTGATGTCTATATGCCGAATGCAGATATATGCTGGTTCATTCTGAATTTCGCACAGAAAGACAGCTCTCTGTATACTAAAGCGGAATCAATGGTACAGCGGATGCTGGATTTATTCCTTTCGCAGAAAGAGGTTGAACCGCATTCTCTGGAGTCTATGATGTTTCTTCTGCGTGAACTGCAGAAGACGGGAAGCTTTTGCGGACCGCAGACAGATGCTGACGCTGCCCATGGAATTCAGCTGATGCGGGGATTGATTGAAGAAGATCCTGATCATTGGAATGCATACTGCATTACGCCGTCATTTTTCATACACGATCGTCTTCATCCGCTATATCCGGAGTATAGTACGCTTCTGAAGCTGGAGGTTCAAAGAATTACGGAAACAAGGGATGCCGAGGGTTGCTGGAATATCAACTGGGTATGGCAGGGGTATGAGAACGAATTTCGCCTGAGTGCAAACTGGTGGAAGAGCAGCGTTACCATGCAGAAGCTGATGCTGTATGAGACCTTTGCATAAAACCGTGCATTGTCGTAAGACTGTATCAAATCTCTGCTGTAAACGGCTGGATCCATCACATCCATGCCTATAGGACAGCATAGCCAACGGCTTGTGATAAAGCGGTTTTATGTCAGGGTAAATGTTTGACAGTAACGGAAAAATGAATGATTTATAGGAGGATGACTTATAGCGAATGCCTGGTCATCTTCTTTTTCATGCTTACAGGGAGGAGGCTGTGTGAGATCGTGGGAAGGTGAATATATGTAGGATATGTTTCATAAAAGTAATTGCTTCATCAGTATAACAAAGAACACGTGGTGATAAAAAATAGAGGATACAGGGAAGATACCGGAAAGTGAAGTGAACCCTTGGCTGTCCAAACTTTGGGGTTCGTTTCAAAGCATCTGTTTTTTACAGATTCAGCTGATCCTGTTTACTCACTATTATGAAATGCATATAATTATCAGGAACGCTTTTTCATACAAAAACAAACAAAAGGGAAAACAGATGGTTTACCATGAGAAATTACATTTTCTTTAGATGAAATACTATGACGATAAAGGAACTGCAAATCCAGGCTCTCAATATAATGGTTTAGGAAACGCATTGTCGGGATTATAAAGTAAGGGGGTCTATCCGTTAAGCCGCCTATGCATGGCTTGAAAGTGGAAAGCCATACGGATTTCTCTAAAAGACTTTTTATTTCAGGGGTTTTGTACTAGAATAAAGGAAGAGCATAAGAGGAGGGTATTATGAAGGATACAATTAAATTAAAGGATTTTCTGGATTTTACATATCTGAGTAATCTGTCATTTGCACTGGATGAGGAGCATGGTGTTTTTGTCGGAAGTAAGTGTGTGGAGAAAGATAACAGCTATCAGATGAAGCTGTATCTGACGGATGGCGATACTGTGCGGCAGCTGACCAGCCATGGAAAGGAACAGCTCTATTTATGGGATGATAATGAAACTGTTCTGTTTGCCAATATGCGGGATGAGGAGGATCGAAAGGCTGTTGAAAACGGAGAGGAGAGAACCTGCTTCTATCGAATCAGCATTCATGGAGGAGAGGCTGTTAAGGCTTTTACCATACCATTACAGGTAACTTCCATCAAGAAGGCGGCAGATGGAGAATATGTATTCTGTGCGGATTATCATTTGGAATATTCCCGCATGTATCAAATGAATGCCGATGAGAAGGATAAAATCCTTCAGGAAAAGAAGGATATGCAGGATTATGAGGTTCTGGATGAGCTGCCCTTTTATGGAAATGGCATGGGATATACGAATAAGAAACGAAACAGCCTGTTCCTGTATCGCGAGCATGATGAAGATATAGTGCGCATCAGTGAAGAAACCTGCAATGTATATGATGTAGAGCTTTCGGATAATCATGAGATTGTATATTACACAGGTGAGAGCTACGCATGTAAACCCATAAATAAGGAAGGGGTATATGCTTATTACCGAAATACAGGAGAGCATCGTGAAATTCTTCCTGCAGGGCAGTGGTCGATTGGGAAAATTCTGCCATGGAAGGATAACATTATGATGCTGGCGAGTGAACAGAAGCGCTACGGTCTGAATGAAAACGGCATGTTTTATCAGCTGAATCCAAAAAGCGGAGCGGTAGAGCTGTTTGCCTCCTATGAGGATGCTGTTGGCTCCAGCGTAGGCAGTGACTGTCGTTATGGTGGCGGTAAGAGCATCTGTCTGTATAAGGATACGGTGTATTTTATTACGACATTGTTCAATAGGAGCAGTGTATATGCATTGCATAGTGATGGAAGCATTACACCTGTGTATGACAGGGAGGGAAGTGTGGATGTCATCGCACTTGCAAAGGACCGTTTGTATTTTGCAGGTATGCAGGATATGCGTCTACAGGAGCTGTATTCATATGATATGCACGGAAAAAGCTGTAGGCAGTTAACCGGATTCAATGAGGAATTTTACGCGGAGAAGGATATTCGTCCATGCGTACCATGCAATTTCACACAGGATGGAATGGAGCTGTATGGCTGGGTGCTGGAGCCAAGGGGGGTTGATCCAAAGAAATCCTATCCGGCAATTCTGGATATTCATGGCGGACCGAAGACGGTGTATGGCGAGGTCTATTATCATGAAATGCAGGTGTGGGCAAATCAGGGATATTTTGTGTTTTTTATGAATCCGCGTGGAGGCGATGGCAGAGGTAACAGCTTTGCGGATATCCGTGGTAAGTACGGTACGATTGATTATGAGGATTTGATGAAATTCACAGATGAGGTACTGAAGAAATATCCGGCGATAGATACCGCGCGTGTCGGTGTGACAGGTGGCAGCTATGGCGGATTCATGACAAACTGGATCATCGGTCATACTGATCGATTTAAGGCTGCGGCAAGTCAGCGTTCTATCTCCAACTGGATAAGCTTTGCGCACACATCGGATATCGGAGAAATGTTCGGTGCTGATCAGCAGGGTGCTGACACATGGAAAAATGTAGATAAGCTGTGGTGGCACTCTCCTTTGAAATATGCAAATCAGTGTACGACGCCGACGCTGTTTATCCATAGTGATGAGGATTTCCGTTGTCCATACAGTGAGGGAATGCAGATGTACAGTGCCTTGTGCGAGCATGGTGTTGCGACACGCTTGTGCATGTTTAAGGGAGAGAATCACGAGCTGTCCAGGAGTGGAAAGCCAAGACACAGAGTAAAGCGTCTAAAGGAAATTACGACCTGGATGGATACCTATCTGAAGGATTAAATAGAAAAGAAAAACGAGCAGACTGTATTTGTTGAGGATACGAAGTCTGCTCGTTTTAATGCGGTTCAATTTCAAATAAGAGAGTAGGGTATTGTGACTTAGCAGTGCGGAATGCCGGTATGATTGGATATTTCTGAGCTGGTTGTGCAGAGATCTTCCCTGCTGAGGTCGTGAATACAGGTGTGTCCGCTGATTCTTGCGAAGGATTTCAATTCCTCCCGTAGTACATGCAGATAGTTTTCCAGGCGTTTCGCCCCTTTGTCTATGGAAAAATTCTTGCGTAGCTCAGGATCTTGCGTGGCAATGCCCATCGGGCATTTTCCATTGTGGCAGATACGGTACTGCTGACAGCCGATTGCTATCATGGCAGCACTTGCTATTGCGATGGCATCCGCTCCCATTGCCAGTGCCTTGATCATTTCTCCACTTGTACGAAAGCCTCCGGTAATGATGAGCTCCTGTGTCATATGGTGCTGATTCATGTATGCGCGGGCGCGGGCCAGGGCATATACGGTAGGCACTGTAGAGTTGTCTTTCAGGTATTTTGGAGATGCTCCAGTTGCGCCACCGCGGCCGTCAATGGTAATGAAGTCAGGCTGTGCATATGCTATCCATTCCAGATCTGTTTCGATATGCCCGGCTGCGATTTTTATACCGATCGGACGTCCGTCACTGCGTTCTCTGAGAGAGGTGACCAGCTGCTTTAAATCGTCCTTTGTTTTGATTTCTTCAAATTTCGATGGGGAAATGATGTCCTGATGCAGTGGCTTTCCACGTATGGCGGATATTTCCTCAGTGACTTTTTCTGCAGGAAGATGACCGCCCATGCCTGGTTTTGATCCCTGGCCGATTTTGATTTCGATTGCATCACTGCGTTTCAGGTTTTCATCGGTGACACTGTATTTGTTGGGAACATATTCAAAAATGTATTTGTAGGCATGATCGATTTCATCCGGGAGGATGCCGCCTTCTCCGCTGCATTGCGCGGTATGTACGGCTGCTGTTCCTTTTGCCAGTGCAGTTTTGGCTTCTTTGGAGAGGGCGCCGAAGGACATGTGGGATACGTAGACGGCATGATTAAGAACCATTGGCCTGCGTGCATTTTTCCCAATGATGGTTGTTGTATCAACATCAGCTTTATCAGCAAGTGGCGGGTGAGCGAGTTGTCCTCCTAATAGCAGGATGTCGTCCCATCCTGGTACGGATTTGTGTGTGCGCATTGCTTCGATACGGCTGGCGTTGTGAATAGCCATTTCATGAATGAGGGACATGCTGGTTTCCAGGATGTCTTCCTTTTTGGCATTTTTCTGTATGGCAAGGGAGGTGGCATCGTTGCTTTTGGATGTAGCTGACGCGTCTTCCTCTGATGCTACTTTTTTAAAGCATTCCTTTGGAGCGGTGCATAGCGGGCATTTCCATGTGCTATCAAGGTTGACCCAGGAGGTGCCTTCAACAGCTTCATCATACATGTAGCCGCATATTTCGCATACATATTTCATATAAAAAATCCCCTTCCTGTAAGCGTTTACTTTATGTGTTTATTGTACGCTGTTTAGAGAGAGATTGCAAATGGTATTGGATGGGAAGTAGTGTGGAGGAATGCAAAATCTGTACTGTGCTGTTTGATCGCCAAGCTCTGAAAAAGAGCTTGGCGGACAATTCAATCATACTGTCGATAAAGGCTGGAAATTTAGATCAACAAGCTCCGCGAAAGAGCTTGACCGTATTTTTCGGAAAAGATAAAATACAACAAAGTATTTAGATCCACAAGCTCCGCGAAAGAGCTTGACCGTATCGAAGGTCAATGACCATGACGCACCGTTATTTAGATCCACAAGCTCCGCGAAAGAGCTTGACTTCCTATAATGTCCATAGGGTGACCGCAACAATGAGATTTAGATCCACAAGCTCCGCGAAAGAGCTTGACCATATGGATACGTAAATAACTTATTGTTTTTAGATTTAGATCCACAAGCTCCGCGAAAGAGCTTGACAGGAGAAAGGTGGTATCCATGTGGAACTGGAGGATTTAGATCCACAAGCTCCGCGAAAGAGCTTGACGGAATGTATCACAACTGTATACGATACTGTGAGAAATTTAGATCCACAAGCTCCGCGAAAGAGCTTGACGGGTGCATAGACCAGATACCGTCTGACGACTTCGTGATTTAGATCCACAAGCTCCGCGAAAGAGCTTGACCGAATCCATCTATGGAATTCATGCCGGTTTTAAAAACAATTTAGATCCACAAGCTCCGCGAAAGAGCTTGACCTAGGTATTCATTCACTGCTGTTACACCAGCGTCGATTTAGATCCACAAGCTCCGCGAAAGAGCTTGACATATACATGATACGCACCTAGATTGCTGGAAAGTAATTTAGATCCACAAGCTCCGCGAAAGAGCTTGACTTTGCGCTGTACAGCCTTATAATTCGTCATATAGCCATTTAGATCCACAAGCTCCGCGAAAGAGCTTGACCATCAGCATCAATCATCCCTCCGCAATCTTCCACATTTAGATCCACAAGCTCCGCGAAAGAGCTTGACAATAAGCAATTTATATATTTACGTAGGTATAAAAGCATTTAGATCCACAAGCTCCGCGAAAGAGCTTGACTTGACATTAAATCATTCTTCTGTTATAATTAAGGAATTTAGATCCACAAGCTCCGCGAAAGAGCTTGACCTATCATATGGATTTATTTCCCATAACGACCATATTTAGATCCACAAGCTCCGCGAAAGAGCTTGACTTTTTAACCTTTAAAGTAGATAAATACAGTAATAGGATTTAGATCCACAAGCTCCGCGAAAGAGCTTGACAGGTAACCCCATCTTTGCGGAGTTCTCGACGATTATTTAGATCCACAAGCTCCGCGAAAGAGCTTGACATATAAGCGTTCGTATTAGTAACAGCGCTTAAAGATTTAGATCCACAAGCTCCGCGAAAGAGCTTGACCCTATTTTAATTAGACCTTGTTCTAACCACTGCTATTTAGATCCACAAGCTCCGCGAAAGAGCTTGACTGCGAGATTTGTGATAAACCACTCCGAATGTAACAAAAAATATTATTTACATTTAATTATCTATCGTACTTTTATTGTAAATTGTTACATTTTGTTTTAAAACACAATTATGTGGCGCGAACCTCCCTGGAAAATCATGTGAGCTTGGGGTTCGCGCAAAGAACATGTGAGTGGATATGATATCTCTACTTTTATTATAACAGAAACTTTACAAAGTGCTAAACAAAAATGTAATTGAGGTCAGTTTTTAGAATCTGTTAGTGTACACCATACGAAGGTTGTGAAATTCACCCATCAGCTATTGAAGGGACCGGTCTTTTCTTTTATAATGAGAGAAATATGAAATATCAGGAAAGAGGGAGAATATGAAATTTTCCAAACGAATGGATTTACTTGCGGAAGGTGTTTTCAGCAGGCTTGATGAAGAAAAACAAAACATGCTGGCTAGTGGGAAAGCCGTGTATGACTTTACAATAGGATCCCCTAACATAGCACCAAGTAAGGAGGTCATGGATGCACTAATCACTGCTGCACAGCAGCCGGAAAGCTATATGTATTCACTTCATGATACAAAAGAATTAAAAGAAACAATACAAGCCTGGTACAGAAAACGATATCAGGTAGAATTGGATACAGAAACAGAGATACTGTCTCTGCAGGGATCTCAGGAAGGACTTGCACATGTCGCATTGGCACTATGTGATGAGGGTGATATTGTTCTCATCCCTGCTCCCAGCTACCCTATCTTTGCGAATGGACCGAAAATAGCAGGGGCAGAGTTATATGAAATGCCGATGCTGAAAGAATATGATTATCTGATTCAATTCGATGCAATTCCTGAAGAAATAGCAGAAAAGGCTAAGATGATGATTATATCCTATCCGAATAATCCAACAGGCGCTACGGCTCCAGATAGCTTTTATGAAGAATTAATTCAATTTGCAAAGGCACATGATATTATCGTCATTCACGATACAGCCTACAGCAATCTTGTGTTTGATGGAGAGGAAGGAAAAAGCTTCTTATATTATGCGGGTGCAAAGGATATTGGTATCGAATTTAATTCCTTTAGTAAAACCTATGGCATGGCTGGAGCACGTATTGGAATATGTGTGGGTAATGCGGAAATCGTCGGTATTCTGAGAAAACTGAAAAGTAATATTGATTACGGTATGTTTTTACCTATTCAAAAAGCCGCAATCGCAGCTTTAACGCAAGACCAGAGCATTGTGAAGGAAACCCGTGAAACCTACCAGAGAAGAAGAAATCGTATTGTTGCTGGCGCTGCAGCTGCAGGCTGGCACATCGCTTCATGCAAGAGTACCATGTTCTTATGGGCACAGATACCGGAAGGCTATGGAAGCAGTGAAGAATTCGCTTTAAACCTGTTAAAATGCAGCGGAATGCTGGTGACTCCTGGCAGTTCTTTTGGAGCATATGGTGAGGGCTTTGTACGAATTGCACTTGTTCAAAGTGATGAAGTTATCGAACAGGCATTGCAGGCTTTAAAGGAAAGCCGGTTCTTTCTGAAATGAAAACACTGATTGCAATCGGCGGCGGAAGCTTTCAAAAGCAGGAAACAATGTCAATCGACACCTATGCGATTTCCAGGTGTGGAAAAACACAACCACATGTATTGTTTATTCCGCTAGCAAGCAGAGACGATCAGGGCTATGCGAAACGCTTCAAGCAATATTACCGCAGCCTTGGCTGTCAGGTCGAAGCTTTGCGTCTGCTGCATACAAAGCTGAGTAATGAAGAAATATATAAGAAATTCCGTTCACAGGATATGATATATCTTGGGGCAGGCGATACCGTGTTTCTCATGAAGCAGCTGAAACAGAGAAAGCTGGATTTGCTTTTAAAGGAGCTATCCCAGCAGGGAATCGTTATCTGCGGAATCAGTGCCGGGGCGAATGCTCTCTTTGAATATGGCTACAGCAACATCGCATCAGACACATTTGAACTTGTGAATGGTATGGGTATGATCGAAGGAGCGTTCTGTCCACATTATCAGAAGGAAGAACGTAAATCCTTCGATATGGTATGCAGGAAACAGAATTTGCCGGCTATCGGCTGTGCGGATCAGTGTGCTTATGTAGTTACGGATGAAAAGAGATTTTTCCTCGAGTGAAGAATCTTTTTCTTTTATCAGATCTTCGGGTAATATTACTTGCAAATTGTTTCATTTTTGTCTATAATGTACAAGTCTATAGAAACATCGTATATACTTTCGACATGATGGTGAAAGCGTTTCTACCTGAAAACCAATTTCAGACTACGATGGAAGCTTATATACGAATACTGCGGGTTGCGGTGTTTTTTTGTTTTGGGAGACAGAAAAGAGGGAATTATGTTAGAAAAATTATTCAAATTGAACGTGAAGCAGACTTCTGTGAAAACCGAGGTAATTGCCGGTATTACAACCTTTCTGGCAATGGCCTATATTCTTGGGGTAAACCCGTCTATTCTGCATGATGCAGGTATGGATCGCGCATCTGTTTTTATGGCAACAGCTATTTCTGCAGGCTTTGCCTCTATCGTTATGGGATTGGTGGCGAACTATCCGGTTGCGCTTGCTGCCGGTATGGGGGTAAATGCATTATTCGCCTACACGATCTGCGGGCAGATGGGGATGAGCTGGCAGGCTGCATTGGCTGGCGTATTCATTTCCGGTTTGATTTTCATCGTGATTTCTGTTACCGGTATTCGTAAGGCGATTATCAATGCAATTCCAAAGCAGCTGAAGATGGCAATTGGTGCCGGTATCGGTTTCTTTATCGCTTTTGTTGGATTGAAAAATGCAGGAATTGTCGCAGGGAGTGCATCTACCTTTGTGACAATCGGTAATTTTGCGGATCCACAGGTGTTGCTTGCACTCTTCGGTATTCTGCTGACCATCGCTTTGCTTGTTAAGAAGGTACCGGCTGCTGTTTTTGTCGGAATGGTGATTACTGCGGTGATTGGAATTGTCTGCGGTGCAGCATTTGGTTTAAAGGGAATGCCGGCATTGCCTGATACATTCTTCGAAATGAATTTTCATCTGAATGCGGCAGGTTCTTTTATGGATGGTTTCGGTGAGCTGTTCGCGAATCCGTTGAATGCGTTTGTTGTGATTTTCTCCTTTCTGTTTGTGGATTTCTTTGATACTGCCGGTACGCTGGTTGCTGTTGCGAACCGAATCGGTCTGGTGAATGAAAAGGGTGAGCTGGAGAATGTGGAGCGTGCACTTGTTGCGGATGCAGTAGGTACTGTTGCAGGTGCTGCGTTAGGAACTTCTACGGTTACCTCCTTTGTGGAATCAACTTCCGGTGTTGAGGTTGGCGGTAGAACCGGTTTAACTGCATGTACGACGGGTATACTGTTCTTTGTATCCATTCTGTTTTCACCCATCGTGTTATCTGCGGTAACAAATGCGGTTACGGCTCCTGCTCTTGTTGTTGTGGGTATTCTGATGGCGCAGCAGCTGAAGGAAATCGAATGGGATAACATGGTTTATGCGACAGCCGGATTCATTACTGTTCTTATGATGATTCTGACATATTCCATTTCCAATGGGATTGCGTTTGGATTTATTGCCTATGCGATTGCAATGACGGCTGCCGGTAAAACAAAGGAAGTACATATCACGGTGTGGGTATTGATGGTGATTTTCCTAATCTACTTCGCACTGCCGCAATTTATGTAGAAAAAGATTTTAAAATCAGAAAAATAATGATATTATAATACACGGAAATCTTAGTATTTCAACGACGCCGATACTATACATATTCGCTATGGTATCGGCTTCTTAATAAGGAGGATACATTCATGGCTGATAAAATTATCGTACTTGACTTCGGAAGTCAGTATAACCAGCTGATAGCACGTCGTATTCGTGAGTTTGGTGTTTATTCTGAATTGCACCCGCACACGATGACACTGGAAGAAATTCTGGCACTGAAGGATGTCCGGGGAATCATTTTCTCTGGTGGACCAAACAGTGTATATGATGAGGAAGCGTTTAAATGCGATTCTGCAATTTTTGAATCCGGTATTCCTATTCTTGGTATCTGTTATGGTATGCAGATGACACATTTTATGAATGGCGGAAGTGTGAAGGCTTGTGAAGCAAAGGAATATGGAAGAACAGAGATTACGGTTGAGACGGATTCTCCGATTTTCAAAGGACTGCCGGAAAAGCAGATTGTTTGGATGAGTCATGGTGATCAGGTGGATACACTGGCTGATGGCTTTGTGAAGGATGCGTACAGTGATACCTGTACATTTGCGGCTACTAGCAATATAGAGAAGAATATTTATACGCTGCAGTTCCATCCGGAGGTACGTCATTCCGAGTATGGAAACGAGATACTGAAAAATTTTGTTTTTGAGGTCTGCAAGGCGAAGAATGATTGGTCTATGCACAGCTTCATTGATATGGAAATTGAGAAGATTCGCAAGACTGTCGGTACAGACAAGGTGCTGTTGGGATTGAGCGGAGGCGTGGATTCCTCTGTTGTTGCGGCACTGCTGCATAAGGCGATCGGGGATCAGCTGATTTGTATGTTTATTGATCACGGCTTGCTGCGTAAAGGCGAGGCGGAAAGCGTTATGGAGACATTCGGGCGCGAGATGAATATCAATCTGGTGAAAATTGATGCAAAGGAGCGTTTCCTGAGTAAGCTGGCCGGTGTGAGTGATCCGGAGAAGAAGCGTAAAATCATCGGAAATGAATTTGTGTATACCTTTGATGAGGAAGTGAAGAAGCTGACTTCAGGTGAGGATATCAAGTGGCTGGCACAGGGTACGCTGTATACGGATGTCATTGAGTCGGGGACAAAGACAGCACAGACGATTAAGTCACATCACAATGTTGGTGGGTTGCCTGAGGATATGCAGTTCAAGCTGATTGAGCCGTTGAATACGCTGTTTAAGGATGAGGTGCGTGCATTGGGTACGGAGCTGGGATTGCCTGATGAGATGGTTTGGCGGCAGCCGTTCCCGGGTCCTGGCTTGGGTATCCGTGTGCTGGGCGATATTACAGAGGAGAAGCTGGAAATCGTTCGGGATTCTGATCTGATTCTGCGTGAGGAAGTTGCGAAAGCAGGGCTGCAGAAGGAGATTTGGCAGTATTTTACGTGTCTGACGAATATGCGTTCCGTTGGTGTTATGGGGGATCAACGTACATATGATTATGCGGTGGCTATCCGTGCGGTGACTTCGATTGACGGAATGACGGCGGATTGGGCAAAAATTCCGTATGAGGTGCTGGATGTTATCAGCAATCGTATTGTGAATGAGGTGAAGCATGTGAATCGGGTAGTGTATGATATTACGAGCAAGCCTCCAGGGACGATTGAGTTCGAATAAACAAAAATGCTTAGTAAATCCAGCGTTTATGCGGGTTTGCGGCATTTCAAAAGGTCTTTTGATAACAAATTGATAACAGTCGTTTGAGTGCGATTATTCTTACTGTCAAGTGGTTTGTTGGTGGGGAATGATTGAGAAGTGGCTGGCTAATGTTCAGAGCCATACTCGGAAATATTACATATTTCCGAGTTGTGGCGTATCCGCCAAATGGCGTTTTGCCAATATATGCTCTTGAATGTAAACATTCATCGCATATATTGTCCAAACTCCGCTTGGCTCTGAACGAATCCATATTAAAACGCCCTTAGCTGTGGGTAGGAACTCATGGCTAAGGGCGTTTTTGTCGTGCTTTTTAATTGATGAATGGGGGTGATGGTTAAAGTATTTTTTCCATAATGTAATTCGTCAAGGGGATATTTGACCTGATTACCTGTTGTTCCTTAATTGTGTTATATCCCCTGTGAAGAAAGAACGGCTTTGCAGTGATGGAAGCATGTGTGGTTATTTTGCTTACCTCAAAAGCATGTTCCAGTTTATCGCAGATAGAGGTGGCAATCCCTTGGCTTTGACAGTCTTTGTGGACATAAAGTCTGTCAAGGTAGCCTGTTTTGTCAATATCGCCAAACCCTGCTATAATGCCGCCTTTTATGGCAACAAGCGAGAAATGTTCGGATAAGGATTGATTCCATTCATTTATGTTTACATTGCCAGTTGCCCAGACATTTAACTGTTCGTCTGTATAGTCTTTGACATTTATGGAATGGACAGTCTGATAAAACAGCTCCGCTAAGTATTTACAGTCCGAGGGGTGGTATTCTCTGATAATCACGTTATTTACACCTTCCAATCTGGCTTTGTTATTCTGGCAGCTTGTCTTTGACCGCTTCAACTAAGGCATCGCCCAATTCTTTAGAGGGGACTTTCACCCAATGCTGCGTGGTGTCAAACTTCGGGTAATTGTACCGCCACTGGTCGTAATCTTCCTTGCTGATTTCCTCTGCAGAGAGCTTTGCAGCCTGTTCCTGCCAAGCGCAGAGCATTTTCATCAGTTCGGCGGTATCTTTGCTTTTGTCTTTGTTGACTTTTAAGCAGACTTCACCGTCTGTTTCGCTGACGGTAAGACCGTAAATATCTTCAAGGGCAAACAAGGTGTGCATAAGCCCGATGTAACTGTCAATGTCGGGTATTTCCAGAGCCTGCGGCGCAACATCGAGAGCCTGCGCCAGTGCAGCCGTCAAGTCTGCCTTTGGCTTTCGTGAGCCAGTTTCGTACTGTGCCAGCCGCACGTCTGCGCTCCGTTCGGGAAATCCGACAAGCATACCAAGGTATTTCTGTGTCATGCCCCGCATGATGCGGAAAAAATGTATTCTTTCACCAATCGCCATAATGTTTCACTCCTTGTGCTTATGTTTATAAGGAGTATAGCATATATGCTTAGAGAAAGTCAAGCATAAGCAAAACAAAAAAGTTTAATATTTTCTTACAAACCTATTGACAGTAGCAAAAATGTTTAGTATTATGAATTAAGCAAAAACGCTTAACAAGAAAGGAGAGGTTATATGGACAACAAATTTATCCGTGTGGACGAGGTGGCGCAGGAACTTTCTGTGTCAAAGCCTTACGCCTACAAGCTCATCAAGAAACTGAATGACGAGCTGAAGGAGCAGGGGTTTATCACGATTGCAGGGAGAGTCAACCGCCAGTATTTCCAAGAAAGGTTTTACGGGGCAGGAGAAAAACAGGGAAAGGAGATGGAGTAAATGCCAGTATTTAAGAATGAGGGCAACGGCACATGGTATGTGATGGCTCGGTATGTGAACTGGAAAGGGGAACGGAAACAGAAATGTAAGCGTGGATTTGCCACAAAGAGGGAAGCGCAGGAATGGGAACGGAAATTCCAGTTGCAAAATTCTGCTGACCTTGACATGGACTTTGAAGCATTTACGGAACTTTATGCGAATGATGTAAAGAACCGACTGAAAGAGAACACTTGGCTGACAAAGGAGTATATCATTCGGACGAAGATTATTCCGTATTTTGGGAAGATGAAGATTAGCGAAATTGGCACAAAAGAAATCATCGCATGGCAGAATGAGCTGCTTGCCTACCGCGATGAAAAACGTAATCCCTATTCGCAGACGTATCTGAAAACCGTCCATAACCAGCTTTCCGCTATCTTCAACCATGCAGTACGGTATTATGACCTCCGCTCCAATCCTGCGGCAAAGGCGGGGAACATGGGGAGCGAGGAACACAAGGAAATGCTGTTCTGGACAAAAGAGGAATATAAGAGGTTTGCGGATGAAATGATGGACAAGCCAGTTTCCTATTATGCGTTCCAGATGCTTTACTGGTGCGGAATCCGAGAGGGAGAATTATTAGCTTTAACCGCCGCTGATTTCAATTTTGATAAGGAAACGGTCACGATTAACAAATCTTACCAACGCCTGCATGGGGAGGACGTGATTACCTCTCCGAAAACAAAAAAGAGCAACCGCACAATCAAAATGCCGAACTTCCTCTGTGAGGAAATGCAGGAGTATATCAGTATGCTTTATGGGTTAAAAAAGAAAGACCGCATTTTCACGGTGACAAAGAGTTACCTCCACCACGAAATGGACAGGGGCGCAAAAGCCGCAGGGGTGAAACGCATACGGATTCACGATTTGCGCCATAGCCACATCAGTTTATTGATTGACATGGGTTTCTCGGCGGTGGCGATTGCTGACCGTGTAGGGCATGAGAGCATAGAAATCACTTATAGATATGCTCACCTGTTTCCGTCAAAGCAGACGGAAATGGCAGACAGGCTGGACGATTTAGGGAAAGGGGGTTTTTGATATGTCGGCAAAGAATTTAGACAACTGCAACCGTTGGAGGAACAAGACCGTCGCCTTTCGGGCATCTCCGGAAGAAAATGAGCAGATTGACAAAGCGGTGCGGCTTTCGGGGCTTACCAAGCAGGACTATATCACAAGGCGGCTCTTATGCAAAGACGTGGTCGTGCAGGGCAATCCGAGGGTATATAAGGCACTCCGCAATGAACTTGCCGCCGTCCTTGCAGAATTGCAGAGGATTGAAGCGGGTGAGGGTGTAAATGAAGAATTGCTTGACACAATCGAGCTGATTGCTGTTATCCTCGGCGGTCTGAAAGGAGAGTGTGAAGATGGCGAATAAAAAAGAAACGGCAGCCCCGAATGTATCTGTTGGCGCAGATACGGAGCAACCGCCTAATGTAAACAATAACAGTATAACCAATTACCCGCCGAAAAACAATAGCAAAGCTCTTGAAACTGTATCTATGGCTGAATTGTATGATTCTGTATATCCGAGCAAGCCGCCTTTGATTGACGGTCTGCTCTACCCTGGCACTTATCTTTTCGCAGGCGCGCCAAAAGTCGGCAAGAGCTTTCTTATAGCGCAGGTTGCGTACCATACCAGTATGGGAGTGCCGCTGTGGGAATATCCCGTCCGAAAAGGAACGGTCTTGTACCTTGCCCTTGAAGATGATTACCGCCGCCTGCAGGAAAGGCTGTACCGTATGTTCGGCACGGACGGGGCAGACAATTTATTCTTTTCTGTTTCGGCGGGTAATCTTGGCAATGGTTTGGATGAACAGTTGCAGGAATTTATGAAACAGCATACAGACACAAGACTGATTATTATTGACACCCTCCAAAAGGTGCGTGAAGTCGGCGGGGATAATTACAGTTACGCAAATGACTATGAGGTTATTACAAGGCTGAAACAGTTTGCAGACAGCTATGGCATCTGTATCTTGATTGTCCATCATACCAGAAAGCAGGGGGCTGATGATAAGTTTGACATGATTTCGGGGACTACTGGCTTGCTCGGTGCGGCTGACGGTGCGTTCCTGCTGCAGAAAGAAAAACGCATCGGCAACGCCGCCACGCTTGAAGTGTCGGGCAGAGACCAGCAAGAGCAGAAACTCTATCTTCTCCGCAATCCCGAAACATTGTTATGGGATTTTCAAAAGGCAGAAACAGAACTTTGGAAAGAGCCGCCAGAACCTTTACTTGAGGAAATAGATAAAAGAATTACTGCCGATTGCCCCTTGTGGAAGGGGACGGCGACGGAGCTTGCGGCTTGGCTGGAAACAGAGTTACAGCCGAATAGCCTTGCACGGAAACTGAATGTCCTGTCGGGACGTTTACTCAACGAATACGGCATCTTCTATAAACGTGAACGGTGCCACGAGGGGCGTATGATAAAGCTGTACCGTGGGGAGCGTGACGGTATGTGACGGTGTGACGGTATTTTTAGGAGCGGGGTGCGGTACGGAAATAACCGTCACATCGACGCAAACCGTCACGGATAAAGTTTTTGCGGGGTGCAGGGGGCTTTTTTCAAAAAGCCGCCCTTGCCCCTCGGAGAGCGCAAAACCTGCTTGCAGGTTGCATTTTTGTTGGCGTAGCTGACAAAAGTGCTTTTGCGTTACTTTCGGGAAAGTAACAAAGCCTACCAGCCGAAAAGAAAGGGCGTGATTTTATAAGACGGACGATTAGCGCAATGGTGGGGAAAGGCTCGGTCAACCATAACAGCCGAAAATTTAAGGCTGAAAATGTAGATGGGGAGCGTTCACATCTCAATGTAGATTACTGCAATGAGAATATAAAGAAAGTGTATCATAAGCTATTTGATGAAGCATTGCAGAGATATAACGAGAAACAGACAAGGACAGACCGACGCATTGCCGATTATTACGAGAAGATACGGAATTCAAAGCAGGAAAAGCCGTTCCATGAGTTGATTTTGCAGATTGGCGATAAGGAAAATATGAGTGCGGGAAGTGAAAACGGACAGCTTGCAAGGAAGATTTTAGATGAATATTATCATGGATTCCAAGAACGAAACACTAATCTCTATGTATTTTCTGCTTATATCCATATGGACGAAGCAACGCCGCATCTGCATATTGATTTCGTTCCGTTCACGACTGGCAGCAAGCGTGGGCTTGATACAAGGGTATCACTGAAACAGGCGTTAGCGGCGCAGGGATTCAAAGGCGGCTCCCGTGGCGATACGGAGTGGAGCCAGTGGGTACAGTCCGAAAAAGAGAGCCTTGCCGCTGTGATGGGGCGGCATGGCATTGAATGGGAGCATAAAGGCACACATGAAAAACATTTGTCTGTCCTTGATTATAAAAAACAGGAGCGGGAAAAAGAGGTTGTTCAGCTTGAGGGGCAGATTTCAGAGAAAAAAGAGGAATTTCAAGTATTGTCGAATAGGGTGGAGAACTACGACAAAGGCATGGAAAACCTAAAGGCGCTGGAGCAGGTGCTTGACACTTCTCCAGAATACCAGTTGCCAGAGCCGCAGGGGTTCATGTCAGCGAAGGCATACAGAAATAAAGTGGCAGAGCCTTTGGTGTTAAAACTGAAATCGCTTGTTAAAACGGCTCTTATAAGGTGTTTTGAAGCAAGGGACAGCTACTATCGGCTGAATGTTACAAACAGCAATCTCCACCGTGAGAATGAGGGTTTAAGGAAAACCAATGAGAAACTGGCAGGGGAAAATGAAAACCTCCGTGCGGAAAACAAAGATTATAAGCTGCTCCGCAAGGCATTTGGAAGTAAGCAGATAGACAATCTTTTAGAGCAGGCAAAAGCGGTACAGCAATCAAAACAGCGTGGAAAGCACTTTAAAAACAACAAAGAGGAAAGGTAGGAAACATTATGGAAAATAGGATTTATGACAAAAATAACGGTCTTTGGTATGCAAAGCAAGGCGACTATTACCTCACGATCTTGCATTACCTCCCGAAGAAGAAAAGCCGATAGGTATATGGGGACAGCGGCATTTGCGGTATCTCAAAGAGTACAAGCAGCTTGTATATCTTAATCTGCTGACAAGCGGCAGGTTGAATGAATATTTGTCAAGTGTGGATGAACAGGCAGAAGATATGTTTTTTCGGCTGGTAAAGGAGTATGCCGACAGGCAAGGTGTGACGGAACAGTTAAAGGCAGAAAATCAGCTTTTATGGGTTCAAAGGATGAATAATATTCGGGCTTGTGTGAGAGAAGTTGTGGAGAATGAGTTAATCTATTCATAAGTGATATATGGCACTTCTGCGGTATGTGGGAGTGCCGCTCAATTAAGTAAAGGCAGTTCGGAGAATTGAAAAATCTTATAATTTCGTGTATACTTAGAAAAAGGAATTAGACTGAGAAATCGGCATTTGTGGAGAAAAATAGAATGGATGTACAAGCTTTTTGGAATGTAATTGGACAATATAACCAGAATACAATTATTATTCAAGTAATACTGCTTATTTTAACTGTTATTGCATTGTCGCTGTCATATACCAACAAGGTAGCGTGTTTAGCGAAATTGATGTTGGGAATAGCAAATTTATTCATAGGAATGATGTTTTTCGGATACTATGGGACTCAACCGATTCAGAAATATTTTGCCTTTCCATTGTATTTGATTTGTGGTTTTCTGTTTTTATATGAATGCTTGCACAATAAAAATGATATACTTGAAAGACCTAATTTATTTCAGATTATATTGCTTTTGCTATATTGTTTATATCCCTTGATATCATTAGTGCTGGGAAATCAGTTTCCACAGATGGTTACACATATTATGCCTTGTCCTATTGTTAGTTTGAGCATAGCTGTGTATGCAGGGTATAAAAGAAAAAGTAAGTTGTTGCTTTTGCTATTGACGATATGGGGATTGACAGGAATTAAATCAGTAATTTTTGCCGCTTATGAAGATATTATTCTTTTGATATGTGGAATATATGGCTTATATCTTTTGGCAAAAGAATTTCGATTATTGAAATTGATGAAAGTAACTTAGAATATGCTATTCTAATCGAAAGAAGGAGAATCATGTGGATATTTATAATGTTGGAAACAGAATAATGAATACCTATGTGTATGCAAGCCCAAATGGTTACATTATGATAGATACAGGGTATGAACATAGTCTTAGAGATGTAGAGAAAAAGATAAATAAGGAGAATATTAGATTATCGGATATTAAGTATATATTTTTAACACATGCGCATGATGATCATGCAGGTTTTTTAAATGAATTATTGGGTAGAAACAAGGAACTCAAAGTGATTATGAGCAATAAAGCCATGATAACCTTGAAAAGAGGGCAGAACTCTTTTGAGGGAGGATGCAGTACATTTTTAGCATGGGTATTTTGTAAATTTATGGGGGCGTTTGGTAAAGCAGAGCACTTGTTTCCTTCAATTGAAGATAAATATGATGATAGGTTTATAGAAATTACAGAAGCAAACAAGACTGTATTAGAAGAATTGTTACAGGGAAAAATTTTGTATACGCCTGGTCATACTTCTGATTCAATTTCGCTTAGAGTTGATAATATCATTTTTTGCGGCGACGCTTCAATGAATGGTTTTCCAAGTATGAGAAGATTGACTATATGGATAGAGAATAAAGTTCAGTTTGAAAAATCTTTGGATATTTTGTTTGCAGAAGATGTTGATTGGATTTATCCTGCACATGGGAAGCCATTTCCAAAGAGTGACATAAAGAAATCTATAAAAGAAATTTCAAAGATAAAACTTTATAAATTAAAATAATATAGAATGATGAATTCTCATTTGATGAATTAGCAGATGTGGGGTTTTTCATAGACATGGATTATAAAATTCGACAAATTAGAAAAAATGAATATCCAGTATTATCTGATTTTCTGTATGAAGCAATTTTTATTCCAGAGGGCATGGACAAGCCGCCAAAATCTATTATTGAACAGCCAGAGCTGCAAGAATACCTTATTGAACATTAGCAGTTCAATAAGTAAGTATTGAGGATTTTGGGAAAGAAGATGATTGGTGTTTCGTTTTGGAAAAAAAGGAAAGATTGTAGGTGCAGTATGGGTTTGTATTATGAATGATTACGGGTATATTGATGATGAGACGCCCTCATTTGCTATGTCACTGTATGAGGAATACAGGAATATGGGCATTGGTACAGCACGTTTGCCTGTAGGATCCAGATAGCTCTTTGTGGAATCACTTTGAAAGGAATGACAATATGAAACAGTATCATTTACCTCCTGTATATTCAAAAAGGATCGTTTTAATCGGTCATTTCATATATATTTATTAACTATTCGAACTCGACAAATACTAATCAATTTTGTTTAGAAATTATTCTCTGTCGATTATGTAAATCTTTTGATTATTTGATATATCCATATTATCCTACCTATATGAGCTAATGTTATCATTTTGTTATCGCTGTTGATAAGATACCCTTGATTAGGTATCCATAATCTGATTTAGAAAGAAATTTTTACTTGATAAAAATGCTGTTGGAACTAATTCATTCATTCCTACAGGGAATATAGCAAAAAATGTGTAAATAGTAAGAAACGGGTGAGAATGTAGATATGAAACATACTTACAGGAGGAAAAATAGGTGCTCCAAAATTAGTTGGGGTTCACACAAAATGAACTAATAAAGTAACATGGGGTAGAGAAACCCCAAAAGGTCTTAAAGCAGTGAAAGAAGCCCGTATATCAAGAACGGATATCAGGCTTCTTTTTTAAGGGTATAGGGATCATTATACAAATGGCACTCAAAGACGACCATACCTGTGAGGTTCATAAAAATGTCCATATAACCATCGGAAGTATAAACACGAACCTGATTAGCCGCAATAAGTTCCAGACGCACAGCAGATTCTTCAAAATTAACTAAAATCCACCTGCACAAGAAATATTGATCAGTCGTATCACAGTGTATCATGAAGCATCACCTTTAATGGGATTGAGTCTGTAGGTGGCATCCTTATCCAAAACATACATGAGTCGGTTTCTGAAACGTTTCCAGTTCGAGTAACCGTTGGCATTATGTTTGATACACTTGATGACCTTATTTCTATTTTCAATGATTCCGTTATTCATCTTGAGAGGTTTGTATAGTACATTTTTAGCGTGAAATTATTCCCGCTTTTTTTCTTCAAACAATTTGACGTTAAAAGGATAAATAATTTGATTTTCTTTAAATGAGCACTGATTTTAGCCTTATTTAATCAGAAGTTTTTCCCCTTAGATGATATGGTAATCAATAATTATATTAGATGTCAATTACTAAATATATTCGTGATCAAGAATTATTCAAAACAGGTCTAAACATTTCAGAGTTGATAAGAAAAATCATTATCAATTATCATTCTAAATATAAAGATGATATCAATGAACTAAAAAATAAGATAAAGGATGCTGTTAAAAATGAAACCAGAAATCAACAGTTTAATGAGGATGAGTATCTAAATATAGCTTGGAAAATAACTAAATATTTATGTCAAAACCAAATCGTAATTGATGATGAAAAAAAAGATTAGCGTTAGGGAAAAGAAGCGTGATTCTGATTTAGAATTCATAATTCATGTCCTAAAAATGCTAGTGAATCTGAATACTTAGCTAACATTATTTACTCTTACCAAAAAGAGCCTCAATACGAAAGAGAAAAAATCATATATAAAGACATCGTAAAAAGCCTCAGTGAAGCAATCCAAAATAAGCAAAGTATACAAATAAAGACAAAATCTGATAATATAATTCGTTCTGTTCATCTAAAAGAAATTTGTACTATATAATTATCTTTTGTATCAAGGTTATGATGAAGATAAACAGAAATACGTTGCTAGAACTATACATATTTACAATATTTTGTATGTTCATCTTGATATAAATCTATCAACATTTCAAGCTTATATAGAAGAGCGATTCAAAAAAATGAAAAATAATGGAGTTCAGTTTTCAATTAATGAAGATACTATTTATAAGGTTAAACTAACTGAACATGGTAAAGAACTATTTAAATTAAGGTATCTTGAAAGGCCTAATCCTTTACCGGAAAGCGAAGAAGATAAGAGTATTTATTATTTTAATTGTTCTAAAATGCAATTCAAATCATATTTTGCACCTTTTCGTAAGGATGTGATTGTTTTAGAGCCTAGAGATATGATAGAAGAAATTCTGCAAGAATATATGGATGCAATAGATATTTATAAAGGTGATTAATTAAAGGTAAACTCCTAATGACAGCGCCATTATGAGTATAAGAAGGCAGTGGATGAAAATAGAATAGTTAAGACAATATCCAGTATTAATATGCTGATAATACCTATATTTGAAGGATTGATTAAATACTGTAATTGCTAATAAGTCAGTAAATATTTTTAAATCCTTCCATTTGTGTAACCCTTTACATTTCTTAATGTCACCTATATAATATACGTGAGCAGGGAAGAAAGTACATGATGAATTGCATAAGCATAAAATTTTTAAAATAAAGTTCATGTATTTTAGAGAGGGGAACGTATATGGATAACCGGCACATAAGAGAAGAAATATTAAAATATTGGCATGTAATTGAATTTTTGAATCAGAATGAGTTTCCTACAATTAAAAATAAAAAATCTATTTATGTTTCAACGATAGGTTACTTGATGTCTGAACAAATAGATATCTTTCATAAAGTGAAGCAAGATAATTTTAAAATAAAAGAGCTTCCAGAAACATCTGATAAAATTGAATTATGTCTAGGAAAAATATTAAGAGATGACTGTGTGAAAGCAATATATCAGCTTGCCAATGTATCTGATGAAAGAAATGAAATAACAAGAGGAAGTATTGCAATTATGGGATTGCAGGTTTCAACTATGAATCACTATGTTCCAGGAAGCTTTAATCTTTCTCCGATTGTATGGACAATTTATAGAATGTGGTCTCAACACAACAGTGATCTAACTGTCTTGATAAATGAAGCAGATTACGAAAAAGATATGGCAGAAATAGATTCTTGGTTACTAAAACAGGAAACTGTTGATATGGTTATCATTCGTGAGTGTTATGACAAAGTGATAAGTCAGTTTATTAATCTTGCATTATTACAACCTGAATACACAGGACTATTTGTATATCAAAGATTTAAAGATGAAAAAATGAAAGAACGTTATGAAGAAACTTTAGGATATGCAAATTTACATATGAATTTCTATTCCAAAGATCTGAGTTTTGCAATGAGATTAAATAAGAAAGACTTCATTCATAAAACAGAGTATGGGAAAGTATTCATAGAACCATACATAACAAGTGCATTATCAGATGAGGCAAAAGATCCTAGGATAGATTTATTAAATAGAAGTATTGAGAACAAAGAAATGCTACAGCGTGTTTTGCACATTGATCATGCACCATTAGGAAAATGGCCATCTCGTTATGCTCCTGCGTTTATGCAGCAGTTTGCTATAAATTTAGCTATATCCAATAATTCTGAATTTCCACCATTTTTATCTGTGAACGGTCCTCCTGGGACTGGTAAAACAACCATGTTAAAAGAAGTGATTGCAGATGCTATCGTAAAAAAAGCAATGGTGATGAGCAATTTCCCGGAATCCAATGATGCATTCACCGAATGCAACTTTGAAGAAGGGAACTGTATTAATCATGGATATAGCAAGTTTTTTAGTCACTACTATAAGGTTGATCGAAGAATTAATCAAATTTCTATCCTAGTTGCATCCTGCAACAATGCAGCAGTTGAAAATATTACAAAGGAACTTCCTGATGGGGAAGCTATTTGTAATGGTGTGAAAAATATAAATGATGAAGATGAAAACGAAATCAAATTAAGGCAAATCCGTCATTATTTTGATAAACAGGATGAGGATATCTACTTTACTGAATATGCAAATAGATTGTTTAATAAAAGCGACGGTGATAAAAAAATCGCTCCGCATTATTATTGGGGATTAATCTCTGTTCCACTTGGAAATAGAAAAAATCAAGGGAATTTTACACAGATACTAAATGATTTTACATTTGAAATGTTAGGCAAAAATGACTATATTGAGGAACATAAATCTAAATATACAAAGGCAGTTGAATTATTTCAAAAGCAACTGAGAGTAGTTGAACAAATAAAAATAAAACTGAAAACTGTTTGTGATACGGAACGGCATTATCAAAATGAGTTAGCAAACATAAAAGAGAAGATAAAAGAAAATGAAAATATTTTATCAATACAGAAACAGCAGATTGATACATTAAAAACAAATAGAAAACAAGAGCTTTGTATGAAAAAAGAAATGTTATCTTATTTAAATGCAGAAGAAAAGGAGGCGTCAAGTAAAGCACAGTTGGTATTGGATAAAAAGCAAGTAGTCTCAGAATTAAAAGATAGAGAAACGGTGTGCAGAGATGAAATAATGAGATTAGAGAGCAGTCGCTCTTTGAAAGAAACATTTATGGCGATATTTCGTGTTAAAACATTAAAAAGCAAAGAGATTTCTGACTTATACATCAAATTAAAAACTATAGAATCGGATATAACTTATGCGACATCTGTATGGGAAGATGCTGAGGCTGAATGTCATAAGCAAAGAGATAAATGTTCTGAAATGGATTTGCTAATAGAAAGTCAAGGTATAAAAATAAAATCTATCAGTGATGAGATAAAGAAAACTGAGAAAGCAATAGATCAATTAAATAAAGATATCGAACATGAAAATAAAAGATTACAGGAGATTGAGAACAATCTCTTGAAATGGCAGGAAAAACAGTTTAGATCTGACCAGAATTTTGATTCAGTAACTATAATGAATGATCATTTCTTTCAGCAGTTTTACGCACATAATAGTAAAGATGTACATTTACTAAATCCATGGGTGAGTGAGCGTTACCACAGAGAAAGGGAAAAGTTATTTTATTATGCGTTACAGGTGAATAAAGAATTCGTTTTATCTAGTACCTATATGAGAAGTAATTTGAAAAACCTATTGATGATGTGGAAAGGTACAGATGGTAATGAAACTATCAAATTTAAAGAGAACGATAAAATTAATGCATTTTCATCTTTATATCAGACAATTTCTATTCTTGTACCTGTAATTTCAACTACATTTGCATCAGTAGGAAGATTTTTGGAATATGTTCAAAAACCATATGAATTAGGAACATTGATTATTGATGAAGCAGGGCAGGCGCAACCACATTTCGCCCTGGGCGCTATGCTAAGGTGCAAAAAGGTACTCGTGGTTGGTGATCCTAAACACGTTGAACCTGTTGTAACAGATGATCTGGATGCAATTAAGCAACTGTTGAAAAATGAATATACAACACCATATAGTGATAAGCATATTTCAGTACAGCAGTTTTCGGATAAACTTAATCCATTTGGCACTTATTTAAATGATTCAAGCGGAGAAAAACTTTGGGTTGGATGTCCTCTGGTTGTCCATAGAAGATGTATCAATCCTATGTTTGATATATCAAATCGTATTTCATATGATGGTGTAATGATTCAGCAGACAAAAGAGCCTGATCAGAATACTGTGGATACATTTGCCATTCCTATTTCAAAGTGGTTACAATGCAGTGGTAAAGAAAAAAATCATTTAAGAAAAGATCATTATGTACCGGAACAAGGTAAAGAAACGTTGCATATTATTAAATTGGCGTTTGAAAAGGCTAAGGGAGATAAACCTGATTTGTATGTAATCTCACCGTTTACCTCAGTAGTAGAAGGTTTAAAGAAAGAGATAAGAGAGTCCGATTTTTACAAATTGAACAAGGAATATTATAATGAATGGATGGAGTCTAATATTGGTACAGTGCATACATTCCAGGGAAAAGAAGCAAATGAAGTTGTGTTGCTATTGGGATGTGATCAGGATGCGAAAGGCGCTGTTACATGGGTAAATGCCAATATTATCAATGTTGCTGTTACACGGGCCAAATATCGATTATGTATCATTGGTGACTATAAAATTTGGAAACAAAATCAAGTTTTAAAGATAACTAAGGGTGTAATTGATGCTTATACTTTACAATATTTAAATCAACTTAAAGAAGCTGATCAAACAGATCAAAATAAAGAGTTAATCACTTTATTAATGAAACAACTTCCTTCATCATCCGATTATATTAATGAAAAAGGAGATGGCGAAGAGGATATCATAGATACTTATATCTTGATGAAGGAATTAAAGAAAATCAAGTTTGCCAGGGATTTTCTTACAGAACAAGAGAAAAAGATTTATCATTTAACTGATGAAGATTTAAATGAACTCAGTTATCCAGTGAAGTCACACTTGATGACTGGTATTAAAATTCAAAGTATCTATGAAGCATATGCTGAAAATTTCAATATTGTATTTGAAGATGACTCATTTAAGAATATAATGTTTTGTAAGGCAACAGAGCTTTATATGAGGGAAAGCTTCAAAATTGCTTTTGATTATATCGATGATAGGAAAACTTCAAAACCAAGAACGTTAGGAAATATGGAAAATATGATAAAGATTAACATAAACAGATTTATCAAATTAACGCAAAGTGAGTATTACAATAGAAATTGGTGGAATGATTTCATATGTAAATTATCTAATATACGCGAATTAAGAAATGATTGTTGTCACGGAACATCCTTTAAACATAATCAAGAACAAAAATTAAGAAAACTGTTGTTTGATGATGAAGTATTTAAAAATTTGAAAGTAGGAAAGAAGATTGCCGAGAATATGAAAAAATCAATAAAATAACCACAAAGTTTCAATTACTTATTATTGAAAAATTATAATCTGTTTTAGATATAGATAAGCAAAGAATAAATGCATGAATCAAATTTTTCATAGTTAGAATTGTGGCGATAGATTTATATTTTACAATAAAGGTAAATATTCATTTTTATTGACATTACAATTTGTGCATTTTCATTATTTATAAAAAAGAAATAGATGAATAACACCTATTCCTATAGATTCCTAAGTTTTCCATACATAAGTAAAGCCTCTAAAGATTTGCAGTACATATGTTAGGCTCTAAATATATTTACATCATTTTCTAGGAATTTTAGAATTCGAGACAAATTAGTGCGACACTTTATCAAGATTTTTTAAAACAGCTTTCTATTGCGCAATAGAGAAAAGATACGTGAGTCGCGTTAATATATTTTTACAGCTATAATTTTCATATGATTACAAGCAGGTTGTCAGGCTTTGCATATTAATAACTGATTTTTAACTATTATTGCTGTCAAAATAGTACTTTTTTGTATGATACCATCCGTTTAGCCTATAAGACCTCCCTAAAAATTAAACTCCTTCTCCCATGCAAAACTACCCGATGCCTCCAGGCTTTTCGGCCAATGCGCACACCACGCAGGTACTTCAGGAGCCTCAATACGATCAAGACTAGGCGTATAAGGCTTTATATCCAGAACAGGTGAGCCATCATTCGCATCAATATAAGCAATCTGTACTACGCCCTTTTCATAATCAATATGAAGTTTCTCAACCGCGGTTAACGCAATCGGGTTCGGACGAATCGGAGATCTTGTCGCAAAGATTCCCATTTCCTCCGGAGCCTTTTTATATGGCTGTTTCGTCTTTAAAATAGTTCTGTACACATCCTCATCATAGCCGTCAAACCACCAGATAATTTGCAGATGGCTGAAACCATCCAATGCCTGCAACGCTGGAATATAATTCTCATCTACCTGAATAATTGTACCTCCCTCCTTACCACTGTGAATAGAACCTACTGAATGAACTTCAAATTTTGTCATAATTTTTTTCCTCCATTTTGTCTGTACTAATACGATAATCCCTCACACCATGTGAGGGTCAAGAGGTAAATTTCAATATTTGTTAAGCATGCGCAAAGGAATCTGCAATTCCGTGAGATAACTGCCAGCATCTTTCTCATTCCACGGACCACGGTGTATCATCTGCCGATTTGCACCTTTCATTTCATATTGTCTGTTTGTCTCCAGCCATTTTGCAAAGGATTGATAGGCCGCAGATATATTTGAAAAATCTCCATATACCATAAGTGAGGCCGTCAATGGCTCTTCTTCCACCTCACGACATTGGAATCCATCACAATCCCTGATTGCCTTTTTTACAGGCAGACACAATTCCACATCCACATTCGCTTCTCTGTAATCCTCATCATGATAAATGGAAAAAGTGGTTGGAGAACAATCAACTCTATGTTGCCTTGCAAAATCAGATAGCTTCTCCCAGAGCATTTCTTCCGCATAATAATCAGGAATTAGTTCTCTTATTGATACCACAAAACAGCTAGGAATCGATTTTATCGTAACATTGAAATGCAGATCAGCAGTTCCCTGGAGAAGGTCCTGCTTTGCATGATCAATTCTATGAAGCTTCTGTTCCTCTGCTTTTATCGCAAGTGCAATCTCCTTTTCCTTATTCTTTAATGCCTCCATCATCCTATCGTCATTTCCTAAAACTAAACCTTCCATCTCAGCAACTGTAAAACCACAATCCCGTAAATATAAAATCCTGTTCAAAACAGGAATCTGCTCCACAGAATACATGCGATATCCTGTCCATGGATCACTCTGTGCCGGATTTAGAAGTCCCACCTCATCATAATAACGCAGCATTCTGACAGAAACCTGCATTAGCTTGGAAAACTCACCAATACGAAACATAAACCGCCTCCTTTCTGCTTCTTATTATAAGGCAAGATTTTTATACTTCAATAGGAAACGTCATGTACATGCCAAGCACTGAATCTTACTTGAAAAGCCAGTAGACTACTGTAAAAATTACTATTTCTTCAAAACTATCCTAAATATGACTCTTAAAAAAATCTATAATAAAAACAATCATGGTATACAATTCGTCGCATTACTCAATCATATCTTTATGACCTACATCATTAATTGCCTATTCTTAAGTGAACCCTATCTGATTGATATGTACTTATTTCAAAGCTTACGATAAGGCTATCCAAATTTTTTAGGGGTTTTCGCCAGAAATTTGGGGGTCAACTTTGGGGGAGAGAAAAAATAAAGGCTAAAAATTAAGACCCCTAAAGTTAAAATCAAGAGAATCAGTGAAAAAACATTCTGATTCTCTTTTTTTGGTTATGCTTCTGTACAAATTCTTAATCTCTTTATTCTTTTACTTTATATTTACCACGTTTCTTTCCAACATAGCTATGTACTTCATTAGATGATTTGGGCGTATTTCTCAATGCAGGTCTATTTCTGGTAGACCATAAGATTCGATTTCTAGTATAATTAAAATTAGAGGAACCTCGTGAGTTTCTCTTATAATCTTTCGGCTTTCGGTTGAATGATTCCATAGGTCCATTGGATAAACGTGCATAGTAACGCTCATTATCCTTTGCACTACGTCTTGATACCTCAGTTATAGTAAATGAGCGGGCAATCTCATGCTTATATTTATCAAGGTATTGTGAGAAAAGACGAGGAATGTAACCTCTGAGAGCCTTAAATTCTTCAATCATTTTTAATAATTCTTGCATTACTTCATCTTCAGAACTAAAGTGAGTATTATTGAATCTAATATATTTTTCTTTCACATCTCTGATTATATTGAACTTAGGATCTAGTGAGAGAAATAGTTTTTCAATAGTATATGTATCTGCGTACATTCTAAGAGAGCTGTGGTAATACCTTTTGTCAGAGTAATTGATATTGTCTTGATTCTTCAAAAGCACCCAGCGATATTTTCTAAGCAAGATAACTTCTTGTGATTCCTGAATCGTTTTATTGTCTCTATTGGTGTCATGATTTTGTTTTTCAAGCCTTTTAAGATCTCTATCTTTATATGCTTTCATTACTGAATTGATATAAGTATTAATCAATCCTAATAAATATTTAACAACATGAAAACTATCTAAAATCGACACAGCATTTGGAAAGAAATGCTTGGGTAATTCAAGATAAGGCTTATATGCATCAGAAATAATATAACGAACATGTTTTCTTTCTTCGTATGGAATGGAGAAGAAGTAGTTTTCAATGGTATGATGCCATCGGTTATGCAAGATGTCAACAATCTCTCCAGAAGTAAAGTCCATAAGAATCAAGGCATATTTCTCTTTTTCAGAAATATCAATATGTACTTCATCAACGGAAAGAAACTCAGGAAGAGTTAAACGTGGCAAATCCACGTAAGCAGTGAAAAGATCGTGAACTTGAGTATCAGATAAATTGAATTGTCTGGCAATAGATGCGGTAGAACGATCAAGGTCTTTCATAGCCTCTAAAACTAGTAGAGGAGTAATATCAGAGGATTGTTTATAACGCTGAAAGAATGGGAAATCTTCATTAACATATGTGGAACAGTTAGTGCATTTCCACTTTCTTTGGCTCACGATAAAGATGATGCAAGTTCCGTCTTGTAAGACAGGGTGTTTGATTTTGCGCTTATAAATACCTTTTGAGTGCATTCTGCAAGAACAATTAGGGCAATAAGACGGGATAGATGGTCGAGAGATATATACATACTTGGTATCAGCGATGATTTCAACATCGTTGATGATAATAGAACCATCATCGGGAATGTTTAATAATTTAAATAGATAAGAATGATCCATGATTACCTCCTTCACAGAAGCATAACCAATAGAACATTATAGAAAAAGAAACAGATGAATGCCACCTGTTTCTTTTGGGATTTATCCCCCTAAAGTGTCCCTCAAAGTTCAGACCCCTAAATTGACCCCTAAAGTTTAGCCCCCCAAATATTTTGGATACCCTACGATAATCATTTTCATATTTCACTAGGCATGGTAAAATATGTATATCATTCATAAATCTAACACAAGAGGATTTTCTTACATCACAATATATATCATAAATCATATCGTTAAACTGAAGGAGCATGAGCCATGGAATATTTAGATAAAGTAAAAGCACAGCTAAAGAAAATGTCATTAGAAGAAAAGGACGCATGGATATTAACGCAGGCAAAATTGATCTCCAATTACAAGCAAAATGATTTTTTAATGTCACTATCCGGGACAAAGAAAATCATCAATATGCCGACACTTGATGATATAGATACCTTATGTACGAGGATTGAAACAGGTGATATTTATCTTGAATATATTACTCATTATCACGAGTTCGACGAAGATGGTAGTTATATGGATGATTGGGTAGTCTGGTATAATGATCCATTTTCAATACTGCCAATGATGCGGAGAATTTTTGCCGGGTGCCATCAGCTTGTAATGTTGGAGGAATATCAAACGGTATACGATTTGTTAAGCAGGATTTTTGAATTAAAACTCTTTATTCAGGAGGGCGAAAATTCTGAGGATGCACCGGAAGAGGAATATATTGAATTGTCAGATTCTAAAATAAAAGAAGAATTATCTTATAATTTAGACAAAGCAGCTGCGGACTGGATAATCTCATTTATGTATTTAACAACCAAACTAAGCGATAAAGATCGTGCAGAAAAGCTTATCAAAATGTTAGAAACATCCATCAGCAAGAATCTAAAACTAAGAATTCTGAAGGATTTAGGCGGAACTGAGAAATTGTTTGTTTCTATGCAATCTGCTTTAGAAATTGCAATTGCTGATTTGGAAACCCAAAAGAAAGAAATTCTGAAAGCCGGTAACAGAAATAGAAAATTTTTTGAAATAGAAGATAAATTAACTCGAAGCAACGAACTTCTGATAGATATTCGTATGCGATGCTTAGAAAGGAAAAAGATAAAACAAATGGAATCATTTTTAGAGGATAGCTGGAATGATGTGTGTGAGGTTGTTGAGTGGTTGAGCTTTGAGAAAGATATTGATGATCAACCGGAAATTGATACTGTTTTGGAAATTTGTAAAGAACTCGTTCAATCTGATGAGATTCAGTATGATGAATGGCAGTTAAGAAAAAAGGTGCTAACCGATATTGTTGAACATGATTACTATGATAATCTTGGCGCTTCCGATATCATGGAAGAGCTTGCTGAAAAACTATGTACAAATGATGAAGAATACCTGGCATATGCGGATATACTGTATATCAATGAAAATAAAGAAAAAGCAGCGTTATTATATAATCAACATGGCAGAGAAGATAAGTATATTACTTATTTAGAAAATCATTTAGGAAGTGAGCAAAAGAATTATAATGCTTTAATTACATACTACAATCAGCATAATCAAAAGGATGATGCAATACGTGTTGCTCAGCTGGGATTAAAAAATTGTAAAGATGATTTAACAGATATCTTTATTTTTCTCCTTTTGCATACAAGAGAAAATGATGCTACATGGTTTAAAAAATTATTTGCTAGCGCAAAACGGAGAAAGAATGTGGATATGATAAAAATTGATATAGCAATGCAAAGGTGAATAATGTAATATTGGCGAAGTGTACACAGGTTTATGGAAATGATTTAGATTTATCTACTTAACACTTTTATAAACAATGCAAAATCAGATAGATGAAGCGAATACAGAAGTAAAAAAAGCCAATAACATAAGCAAATAGACATCAATATTTTATCATGATAGGAGAACTCTTATGCAATACGAGGAAAGAATACAGCATCTGGAACAGGAAAATGCATTTCTAAAAGCTGAACTAAGAAAAAGAGGGTATTTTTATCTTTCCGCAAATGAAAAGCTATCTACTATAGATAAAATAGAAATCTATTTAAGTTATTTCAGAGGAAGACCGGATGTTTATGCCGAAAGATACTTTAGTAAAAAGCATCAGAAATTCGGTTGGAATCCCGCATGTGACAGGAGTTTTCAAGCAGGGTGTAAAAAGGGAAAAATAAAAAATTATTGTAGTATCTGTCCAATCTCTCAATTTCCATCTCTGGATGGGGTTATCCTAAAACATCACTTCACTGGGAAACTGACATGCGAAGGGATTGGAATTTATCCTTTACTAACGGATAATACCTGTTATCTTCTGGCAATGGATTTCGACGAGGATAACTGGTTTGATGATATGCTGAGTGTCTACAAAATTGCACTTCGCTATGATATTTACCCTTTAATGGAACGTTCATCCTCTGGTCATGGCGGACATCTGTGGCTGTTTTTCGAAATACCAGTAAAAGCATTAAAAGCAAGAAAACTCGGTTCTTTGCTCATTCAAGAGGCAATGGAAGGTAATAAAAATCTAAACTTTGATTCCTTTGACAGAATGTTTCCCAATCAGGATTATCTGCCACAGGGAGGCTTTGGAAATCTGATTGCCCTACCGCTGCGACATGATGCGTATTTAAAAGGTAATTCCTCTTTTATCAATGATTTACAGCAGGTGATCGACCATCCCATAGAATATCTTGCTTCCTTGCCTAAACTGCAGGGACAGCAGCTGGATCAGATTTTGAACAGCTATTATAAAAATGATTATTTCTTTGATCAACAACAAATGGGATTATCCTTAGATACAAATACGAAATATTCCAAACAAATGTATGGTCTGGAAAATACCATGCTTTGTATAGAAAAAAAGGAGTTGAATCTTTATACGTTATCTGTATTGAAAAGACTTGGCTCCATGTACAATCCGGAATATTTTTTGAAACAGAAATTGAAAAAACCGATTTATCGGGAAACAACTCCCAGAGTACTGAGCTATTATGAAGAAGATGACAGGTATTTATATTTGCCGAGAGGACAAAAATATAAACTGCAAGAAATCTTTCCGGAAGCTGAAATACAGCTCGAAGCACAGGTAACAAAGGGTCAGGTAATCGATATAGCGTTTACAGGAGAATTGCGGCAGAATCAACAGGAGGCTGTCAATACACTGATGCAGTATGATATGGGAATTATGAAGGCAGTTCCGGGTTTTGGTAAAACAGTTATGGCATTGTATATGATAGCGCAAAGAACAGTATCCACTTTAGTTATCGTACCCAATAAAGAAATACAAAAACAATGGGAACAACGGATTCATGAGTTTTTAACCATACCGCCAGGTAAATCAAAAAGAGATTCCTATATCGGAATCTATAACGGCTCCAAGAAAAAACTGAGAGGGCATTTAGATATCGCCGTTGCTGCATCTTTAGCAAATTTAGAAGACATTGCAGTTACCCTAAAGGAATATGGCATGATTATCGTTGATGAATGTCATCATGCCGCCAGCGATACATTTTCCAGAGTATTGAGAAACGTGAATGCAAGGTATATATGGCTTTTCGGCAACTCCCAAAAGAAAAGACGGGTTGGAGAAAATCATGCATATGTTCTGCGGTCCTATCCGCTATGAAACCAGTTCATTTCAAATACAGAATACATATAGGTTTCAACAGCTCCTGATTCCCAGAATGACGACTATGCGGTGTCTGGATGATAGTAAAACCTACACGCAGTATTGCAGCGATCTTATGAACGACCAGATTCGAAATTATCTGATTGTGAAGGATGTGGTGAAAGAATTTCAGAATGATGGTAAAATCATTATCCTGTCAGAGCGTAGGCAGCACCTGACAATCTTATATGAGATGTTGAAGCACCTGCATATACATGTGTATGTACTGACGGGTGAAAGGAAAACAAAAGAGAGAAATGAAATCATTGCAAAAGTACGGAATTTTAATAGCAAGGAGAAATTCATCCTCTTGGCAACCAGCAAGCTTCTTGGTGAAGGCTTTGATTTACCTGCCTTATCAACGTTATTTCTTGTTATGCCGATTTCTGATGAATCCAGAATAGAGCAGTATACAGGAAGAATTCATAAAAATGTGGAAGGTAAGGATATGGTGAAGGTATATGATTATGTGGATGCTCATATACCCATGCTGGAAGGAATGTTTCACAAAAGGTTGAAGCAGTACCAGAAGGAAGGCTACTTTTTGCAGGAACAAAATCAGATCGTTGAAGTTTCTCAGCTGATGTATGAGGGACAGAGCTATAAACATGTATTTCTTGAAGATATAAAGGCATCCAGCAGTGAAATTCTGATTATGAACGCGCATTATGAGTTAGGAAAAATCAAAAGCTATTTTGATGTCCTGCAGGAAAAGGCACATCAAAATGTTCAGCTGTATGTCGTCTTGAATGATGAGCAAAGACAAAAGGAAATGCTTGTGCGGACGATAGAAGGAATGGGCGCAGCTATTTTGTACTCCAATCATTCAGCACATTTTGTTGTGATCGATAAAGAAATTATCTGGTACAGTGATATGGATTTCCTTGGAAGGGCCAAAAAAGATGGTTTAAGTACAAGGCTGAAAGATCCGCATCTGGTAAATGAAATTATGAAAATTGCACAGGATGAACAACTGCAAAATATAGAGAATGATAAAAAGATAAGCTTATGGTGAATAAGAAAAGTGATGTAAAATATAAAAGCCAGATACTCCAATGCCATTTGGAAGAAAGGAAAAAAGCTGTATGAAAAACATGCCATTCTGGAAGCTTTTGCTGTAAATGATACCAAAGCCTGTTTCCGCGTAAAAAGGAAGGATTGACTAAACTGTGGTTTTACAGAAAACAGAGCATGCCGTTGCGATTGCTTGCAACTGTTCGTGTTTTGGAGAATGGTAGCACAAGGTAGCTGTATTACCGTATCTTAAAAAGCATCGCATCCAGTATTGAAAACCGAAAACAGACTGGTCACTATGGAGATTAGTCATTTGGATGATTTTAAGCTTGAGGTTGAGCAACAACTGTATGAACTGGATGAAAATGATGAGGATATATCGTATGAGGGATGACTGTATTTACGCTATCAGAAAATTCGACATGAAAGGCATATGGAAACAGCCACGGATGCCGATTTATTTATCAAAGAAAATCGTTGTATCACCTGATGTATAGATGGTGATTGTTAAGGATTTGAATGAGAATCCGGAATCTATAAAAGCGGTAATTTCAAACATGAAGGAACAGGATATGATGTTCATGCTAAGCGAAGCAATACGGGCTGTGAAGGAATCTGATTCCTCAGCATAGGAAGCATTGATGATATGCTTTCAAGAGAAACTGTTGGAATTGGAACATGTATTTAGAAATACAGTTCCATAAGGCAGGATAGCAGGAAAGTCAAAACTGTAATTACATTCTTATAAGAATCGGAGGTCCCCATATGGATGAGCATTTTATTTATATCGTACTGGAAATCGTATCGGAAATACCCAAAGGAAACGTTGCGACCTATAAACAGCTTGCAAAGCTGGCCGGCAGAGAGCGAAATGCCCGTCAGGTTGGCAAGATTCTTTCCGCATCCTCCCTGTATGGCGAATACCCGTGCCATCGCGTCGTTAACAGTGCCGGAAGGACTGCACCGAATTGGGATGAACAGAAAGATCTACTCATAGACGAGGGCGTTACCTTTAAACCCAACGGAAACGTTGATCTCAAAGCCTGTCAGTGGAAGATATAAAGCAAGCACCTCTTTATACCACAGACCCACCAACAAAATCCAAACAGAGGCACGCACAACCTGAAGAGCGAACTTCCCCAACTGCTGAGTGACAAATTATTTTCAAAAAGCATACATCAACCGTGCAGTTTCTAATGAGAAACCATCATTTCCTGAAATAACGCTAACAGATTCAGGGAAAGTGTTTTATAATGAACCTAATAGGGACCCTCCCTTAAAAACTTATCATACAAGGAGCAATCAATTATGAAAAAAATATTCGTCTGGTTATATGTGATATTGACAGTACACTCGTCACTACAGAAAGGGAGTTGACACCACGAACGCGAGATGTCATCAATCAGCTGCACGCACAGGGAATCTACTTCGGTATCGCATCTGGCAGGCCGTTAGATGAACTAGCAAAAAAAGCAGAGCTGTGGGGCATCCACTATGCTTTTGATATTCTCATCGGTATGAACGGCTCTGAGCTTTGGGATAACCTGCATCAAAAGGAATACAGTTATTTCAAAATGAAAAAGGACTGGATTCAGGAAACCATGAACTTAATGAAACCCTTCGATTCCAACTGCTTTATCTATCGGGATGACTGCCTGCTCTGCGAACGAGATGACGCACACATGCGGAAGTCTGCTTTGACCAGTGACAAGCGTATGGTTGTTGTGGACGCGCTTTCCGTTATGTATGAACAGGAGAATGCCAAAATCATGTACCGTGTCAAAGAAGCAGACGTTGATGAAATCGAGCAGTATTTAAAAGAACATCCATCTCCCTACTACAAGGGCTTCAAAACACAGCCGACCCTCATTGAATTTGCAGATCAGCGGGTTTCCAAGGCCTATGCTCTGAAAAAATTCTGTGAATTTAACAAGATAACCCCGGAAAAGGTGGTTGCCTTTGGTGACACGACGAATGACAATGATATGCTGCAATACAGCGGTCTGGGTGTCTGCATGAGCAATGGCAGTGATGACACAAAGGCGATTGCGGATGATATCACGAAATGCAGCAACGATGAAGACGGCTTTGCGCAATACATGGAAGAAAATTTTCTGAATATATAAAAGAGCATTTACGAAACCAGTGCAGACTTGAGCTGTTCACCTGCTTTCATGCCTTAACACAAAACCACAGGAAAAACGGTACTCCTCTCTCACCTCAGCATACTCCTGTATCCTGCAATGTGCTACAGGCAGACTTCAGTTTCTCCACACGGTTAATGTTACAGCGCTTTATGACTAACAAAGCAGACAAATGAGTACGAGAATATGTACATAAAAGTTATCCGTCAAAAAAGCTTTTATTTATGGGCAATGGTGTCAACCTCAGCCTTAGAAATATAGATGATGTCATTTCTTTTCTCCTTTAAAAGTTATGATAAACAAAGACATCGTATCGTAGTTAAGTTTTTGCACATTTCACTATTGTTTAATGCTAAATATGATTAACGTGTAGTTAAGCAAAGGTGGTATTTATATGTTCTTGTGAGTTATTCCAAACAAAAAAGGTAAGAAAAGACCTTTTTCTGCAATTTTGTAGAATCTTACAGGGGTGAAAATGGTAGGCCTAAACACCGGACTGTAGCTAAACTTAGACAAATTTGATGGCGAACGCATTCTTTATCTCAAGGCTGCTTTTGGGAAAGGTGAATCTAAGGAGATATTACATCATGAGCTACTCGTAGTTAAGAGTGTTGAAACGAAACAATCTGCATTATTTCTTAGATTTAGCAGATATATTTGCTCTGATAGAATCTGTGAACTTATACGCAAACATCCTAATAACTTTATTCGTGCTTATAAATTCCCATGGTATGATGTTCTTTTCTATCTGTTTTTCCGTTCTGAAAAAATGCATAGAATCTGAACCTTCAAAATATTATAGTGATATCGGAAAGCCTGATCTTCGTATTAGTAAACAAGCTGAAATGTGGATCACATAGCGGTAAGGAACCTTAAGCTGACTTACCAACGTAAAGCGTCTGAATATGGCGCTTTTAATTTTATACGACATATAGTGCGTATAAATGTGTATAAAAATATTGACATACGCATTAATACGTATTATAATAAAGACAGGAAGGGAGGTCATACGATGCCGATGACTTCAAAGCAGATGGTTAAACTGCTTAAACAGAACGGTTTTATTGAGATACGACAGGCAGGTTCGCATAAAATATTGAACAATCCTGTGACCAATAGAAGCGTCGTTGTTCCTATTCATGCAAAAGATTTACCAAAAGGCACTGAAAGGAATATTCTAAAACAGGCGGGGCTGTTATAGCCCATGACCTGAGATAAGAATATACCGAAAGAAATAAAATTAAAGGAGGAAATGATTATGAAGGTGATGTATCCAGCTTTGTTTGAAAAAGAAGATAGTCGCTACAATGTTACGTTTCCAGATTTGCCAGAAGCGATCACATGTGGAGACACATTAGAGCAGGCGATTGAGATGGCCAAAGAGTGTTTAGGTCTTTGTTTGGATGTGAGAAAAGAAAACAAAGAAGAAATTCCTGTAATGAGTGATCCATCTAGGATCAATTGTGCAAACGGAACGTTTGTTATGATGATTGAATTTGATTCCATCGATTTTAACAAACGTTATAACAAAAAAGCGATAAGGAAAAATGTTACGATTCCAGCTTGGCTTAATGAATTAGCTGAGGAAAAAAACGTTAACTTTTCAAACGTACTACAAAATGCGTTAATGAAGAAACTAAATATTTGAGATTAGCTATATTTAGTGAGCACCCAATGAGGTGCTTTTCTTTTACTCAGGAAGGAGTGTGATAAGATGCCGAAGAAACCGGATGAGCGAATAGAACCAGCCAAGCAAATGTATCTTGATGGTATGAAATTGATTGATATAGCAAAGTAGTCGGATCTGCCAGAAGGGACTGTTCGGCGTTGGAAGTCCACTCACAAATGGGATAGCGAGCGTTCGGATAAAAAGGATGCGAACGTTCGGAAAAAACGAGGAGGCCAGTAAGGTAACAAAAATGCCACTAGACCAACTGGAAATCAACATGCCCGTAAGCACAGGCTTTTTCAAGGGGGCTGCCTGAAATAATCAATACAACATATCTGGAGGCGCCTGCAGCACACATCCCCAAAGAAATACAAGCGTATCCTAAAACACTGTTCACCGCATATAAAAAGTATCCGTAAGGGATTAGCTTTCACTAGGAACGAATCCTACGACCATCCGGATACTTTTTTGTAGCTTCAAACATTCTGTCTGTAAACCTAACAATATATCTTCTCAACACTCACATGCAGCGCATCGACGATACAATCATCCAGCACATCTGCTCAGAAACACCGGGACACACCCTCTTGCCGCATGCAAAGCATATCTGTAGACCACTACTCCATACTCTTCAAAGACTCCACCATATCAATATGATTCAGTACACGGTTTGTAATCAGATTCACAACAACAGCGAACCCAAAGGATAACAGCACCGTATACAGATAACTGATCGGGCGTATAGTCACCGCAAAATGGATGGACGGCATATTCAGCACATACGTAAGACTCTGCGCAAGTATCGTACCGGCAGGAAGCCCAACCAGAATACCCAGCAATGTCAGAAGCAGCGTCTCCTTATTCACATAGGAATGCACTTCCTTATCATAAAAGCCCAGCACCTTGATGGTCGCAAGCTCCCGTACCCGCTCTGAAATATTTGTAGTCGACAACGTGAACAGAACAACGAAGGCAAGAGCGGCAGCCATGGCTAAAATCAGATACACAACCGAGGTTATCAGGGAAAAGGAGGTTTCAAATGCATTCTGCATCGACGAAGTGCTTACAACAGACAACACATCATCCCGCTCCTCCAGCTTCTGCACATACCTGTCCTTCTGCAGTTCACTGACCTTACCCTTATAATTCGCCAGCACTGCATTATCCTCATAAGAGCCGAACAGCTTCTCATAGGTGTTTTCACTCATATAAATCGTATTTCCCAGGTAATTCTGAACGATCCCCGTGACCTTTACACGCTCTTCCTTCAGATCGCTGTTTTGCACACGTATCGTATCCTTCACAGAAAAATCCAGAACCTGCGATGCATTCTGTGTCACATATACATCGCCCTCCTCAAGCGTTACCGGATCACCGTTCAAATCCTCCAGTGAGAGATACGAAGCCACATCCGCCTGTTTGGAAAAGACCATCAGCTGTACGCGTTCTTCCTTATTTCCGCTGCTCTTGATTGTGGCATTATCCACCAGCAGAGCCATGCACTCGCTCACCTCATCATTCTTTGAAAGCGATTGATATACATGCGCTTCATCCGTCATCACCATGAGATCATAGCGGTAAATATGCTCATACTGTCTCGGAATCAAGGCACTGACGGAATCATTGATCGCCATGGCACACAGCACCAGCGCACTGCAGCCCATAATCCCGAACACCGTCATCAGCATTCGTTTCTTATAGCGAAACAGATTCCTTGCCGTAACCTTATTCAAAAACGTCAGATTTCTCCATAACGGACGAATCCGCTCCAGCAGAACTCTTGCGCCTGTTCGTGGCGCCTTAGGCCGCATCAGTACAACCGGCATATGCTTTAGCTCTTCGTGAACCGCAATCCACACGGCAACCAGTATCCCACCAGTAAACAATGCAATTCCACCGATTCCATACCATGCGTCAAACTGCAGACTGTAATTCGGAATCAGGTATAATGTCTGAAAGATACGGAACACAAACTTCGGAAGCAGAAGGAATCCGCCGATATCCCCGATGATACCTCCCAGCAGACAGGCACTCCCCGCATACAGGAGATATTTCTTCATAATTTCTATATTTCGGAACCCCAGCGCCTTGTAGGTGCCGATCAACAGGCGTTCTTCCTCAACCATTCTGGTGATTGTCGTTAACGCAATCAGAATCGCAACCGTAAAAAATACAATAGGGAAGGCTGTACCAACCGCCTCGATGGAAGCCGCATCACTTTCAATATTGCTATAGCTGGAAAGTGATGAACGATCCTGGATGTACCATTTCGGATGCTGAATGGAAGAGGTATCCACATGGGCAGCGGCCTGCGGATCGACTGCATATGCCGCAAGCTTCATCTGCTCCACCAGCTCGTCATAGCGTCTGTCCTCCTGCTGCTGCTTCACATCCTGTTCCAGCGTTTTCTTTGCCCGTTTGATCAGCGCCTCATATTCCTGGGAATACGACGCCATATCCCGGCTGCCCTTCACCTGTACATAGGCTGCCGTATATGCAGGGAAAGAAATACCGTCCTCCCTGATAAAGCATACATAACGGCTGGCTGAAATGGAGCGAAAGGAAGCTGCCCCGTCTTTGTTATTCAAATCCGAAGGGTCCTGTACGATGGCCGATATGGTGTAAGTACTTCTAATCTGCGATGGTTCATGAAACTGAATCGTATCACCGATTGTTTTTTCGCTGTCATCCGCATAGGTTTTAGAAACAGCAATCTCTTTCTCGTTTTCAGGCAGTCTCCCCTTCAGGAGATAAGGTGTATTCAACTGTCCGCCCAGTGTCTGCACATCCATATTCTGTGAACTGCCATTTACGGAGGTGTACACCGTTTCACGATAGACGCCTTCTGCGCGCTCGATCCCATTCGCCTTTCGCAATGCCGCAAGATCGTCCTCGTTCAGCCCCATCGTTGACACAACCTGAATATCGAATACCTGCTGTTCATCGTAAAACTGATCCGCACTGTATCGCAGATCGTCACAGGCCGCCTTCAGACCACTCAGCATCATGACACCAAGCGCAGTGATAATCAGGATGGAACAAAAGCGCTTCTTATTGCGGAATATCGTTCTGCGGATATCTTTATTGGATGCTTTCATCATCTCACCACGCAATTTCGGAAATCGGCAGCGGTGTATTGCGTACCATTTCGCTGACTGTACCATTTTTAAAGCGAATAATGCGATCCGCCATCTGGGCAATGGCCGCATTGTGCGTAATGATGAGTACGGTCATCCCTTCCTGGCGGCTCAGCTTCTGTAACAGCTCCAAAACCATCCGCCCGCTTTGATCATCCAGCGCACCGGTCGGCTCATCACAAAGCAGCAGCTTTGGTTTTTTGGCAATGGCTCTGGCAATGGCAACCCGCTGCTGTTCTCCCCCGGAAAGCTGCCTGGGGAAATTACTGCTTCGATGGGACAATCCGACGAGCTTCAGAATTTCTCCTGCATCCATGCTGTCCTTCTTCATTTGGTTAGCCAGCTCGATATTCTCAAGGGCAGTCAGATTCGGTACCAGATTATAAAACTGAAGTACATACCCGATATCATAGCGCCGGTATTCCACCAGCTGTCTGCGATTGCAGGCGGTGATATCTCTGCCATCCACAAGCAATTTTCCGCTAGTAGCGGTATCCATACCGCCCAGAATATTCAATGCCGTCGTCTTGCCGGCACCCGATGGTCCCAGGATGACCGCAAGCTCGCCCTGCTCTATGGTAAAGCTGGCACCGTCCAGGGCTCTGGTTACGACATCTGCACTGTGATAATGCTTTGCGATGTTGTCAAATGTGATATATGCACTCATAAAGTCCTCCATAATTCCTATGAACTATTATAAAATGGAATGTAAAGCGTATCAATAAACAATATGCGACATGCTGTTGAGTGATTGAAATACAGTGACCGGCATGGTATCATAAAGCAAGGTGAAGTGTAAAAGAAACGCTGTGCAGGCAGCCTTGCATGATTAGAAATGAGAATATGCGATACCGCTGTTACGCTTTTGATTATGGTGTTCATTCGCAAGCCCTATTCCCGTGATACGCGTTCCTGATCTGTACGATTACCAGCAAAATCATACATAAGTGCCACATACATGTTTTGCAGTGTTATAAATTACACAGCAAATGATTCTTTCAGAAGTATGTATTCCCGTTATTCCATCCGATTCTATGCCAGCATAGCCGTCTTACCATACAAGAAGCAACCCGATAGCGGCATAGAACGAAGCAGCTTTGCTTAGGAAATACGTGTGTACCACCCTATAAACGTCAAGGGTTTTCCTAACAGTGCTGCATAATAGAAATCTCGCAATGCAAAATCCAAAACACCGCCACGTTTCACAGCTATGAATGAATTCTCAGAAAGAAAGGAACTACCACCATGAAAAAACAGCCGCAGATTACAGAACAGACAAAGGACAAGCTGCGTTCAGCCTTCTGGACGCTTTATACCAGTAAGCCGATCGATAAAATCACCATAAAGGAAATCACAGATCTGGCAGGCTATAACCGGGGAACCTTCTATTTATACTATAAGGATGTCTATGATATCTTTGCATCTATAGAGGCCGAGCTGCTGCAGGCATCTGAGCAGATTCTTGAAACAGCAAGAGAAAGCGAGCTGTCCGGGTTAAAAAATCACATGAGCATGGTTATGGAGCTGGCCAGGAAATATTCCGCCTATGTAAGTGTATTGCTGCGGGACCCTTCCAGCAACCAGTTCAGCAGGAAGCTGCGGGAAATGATATGGCCGGTACTGCGTCCGTATGTAATTCAGCATCCCTGTACCGAGCAGGAGGAAAGCCTTCTGGAGGAATTTTACCTCTGCGGTCTGCTTGCCGCAATTTCAAGCTGGGTCAAAGAGGAGGAGCCGCTTCCCATTGATCAGTTTATCAGCTTTGTGTTATCAAATATACTGCCATTCAGCTGGAAAGTCTGAACACAGTATTGCAGGCAATCAGGAATGTATGCAGGAAGCATATGCATACGGATGCTGCGCATACAGAACCGTGAAATTGTCTGCGGATTATCCACATGTATATAGGATGATCGAGCCAGCTGTGAATTGCATATATGCATACAGGCTGCAGGAAATCATGGAACTGTCTTATGAGGTGTGCGCATGAATTATGAAATGAGATGAGAGGGTGACGATATGAGGATAGCTATTGTAGAGGATGAGCAGGATTTAGCCTTGGAGCTGCATGCACTCCTGCAGAAGCTGGGCAGCCACAGCATTGCGCTGTTTCCCGGAGGAGAGCAGTTTCTATTCGCATGGGAGGAGCAGCCCTATGATCTTGTGTTTCTGGATATACAAATGAAGGGTATGAACGGTTTAAAGATAGCCCGCAAGGTGCGGGAAAAGGACGCACACGCCTATCTTGTGTTTCTGACAAATGATCCATCCTTCGTATTTGAAGGCTATGAGGTAAATGCTGTCCGCTATTGGCTGAAGCCGGTACAGGAGGAAAAGCTTTGTCAGCTTCTGGATCAGCTGGAAGCACCGAAAGCGTATCTGTTATGGTCCATAGATGGAGAACTGCGCAAGCTGTATGAGGAGGATATTTATTATTTGGAAAGTGATGCACATTATGTGCGCTGTCATCACCGCAAGGGGATCTTCCGCATGAAGGGCAGCTTTCAAAAGGAATGTGCCGGACTTTCCAGCGACTTTCTGAACTGCCATCGCAGCTACTGTGTGAATCTGAATCACATCCATGCTCTGCGCAAGGATGGCTGTGTGCTGGATAATCAGGAATGCATCCCGGTAAGCAGAGGTATGAAGCAGCGGGTGCAGGAGGAAATTATGAAGCGCTGCAAGCGGGATTTGTTATGCAGATTCTGATACTGCTGCCGCTGCTGGTTCACCTGTGGCTGCTACGGAAGCAGAGAAACAGACTGCTGTTGGAAGGCGCAGCTTCCCTGATCGTCTTTTCTGTACTCCTGTATACAGGGGATCGCCGGCTGTATGCCGCATTTCTTCTGCTTATTTTTATCCTGGATACAGGCGGGGAGTATATCCTGCATATCATCGTACCCGTTTTTATCCTACTGACCTGGCCGCTTTCGTATGCCCCCTTTGTCTGGACACTGATGGAGCTTGTGCTCGTACTCTATGATAAGCTGATGATCCGCAGCTATGAACAGCAGCTGCAGGAATATCAGAATAAGGTATTTGACCGGCAGGTGCAGGAGGTGGAGCATATGTATACCACCATGCGTGCATGGCGGCATGACTATCATAATCACCTGCAGAATCTCAAGGCGAAGCTGCGGAAAGCGGAGGTGGAGGAATCTCTCGGTTATCTGAATGAGCTGGAACAGGAGCTGGATGATATCCGTCAGCTGGTGGAAACCGGAAATGCCAATATGGATGCAATCCTCAACTCCAAGCTTTCTCTGGCACTGGCGCAGGGAATCGATATCCATGTAAAGGCTAGCGTTCCGGAAAGCATACCGTTTCAGGATACGGATATGTGTGCTCTGCTGGGAAATCTGACGGATAACGCGGTGGAGGCCTGTGCAAAGGTAAAGGAGCAGCCGTTTTTACGGCTGTATATCGGTCTGTACAAGGGACAGCTGTATATCTCCTGTACCAACGCCACCAGTGAAGTGGTGCGTAAGCTGGATGCGGATTATGTGACAAGGAAACGCGGCAATCACGGACACGGGTTAAAGCGTATGGATCTGATTGTTGAAAAATATGATGGCTTTATACAGCGAAAAAATGAGCCGGGGGTATTTACTACAGAGATTATGCTGCCGCTGCAGGAATCTGAAATACTCGGAAGGAAAATGCTGTAAGAACACTGATGAGGCATTCCTTCTGTATGCATCAGCCTCTGCACTGGCATGATCCGGTTTCTTTCAAACTGCGCCATATCCTGTAATGGAGAGGGGCTACAACCATTCGTGTACGGAAATCTGCAATTCGTGCACGTTTTGTTATTTTTGAGAGCTTTTGCTTTATACTGCAGATGTGAGGTGAGAATATGAAAAAAACGATACCGGGAAATATGCTGTATCTGCTTAACATTTTATGGAAAATTGACCGCAGCACCTTTTGGAGCATGCAGCTTCATATACTGCTTGGCGCAATTGTCCCCTTTATTTCTGTACTGATTCCCAGTGTGATTATAAATCTGCTGTTGAAGGAGCGCTCATTATCAACTTTTGTATTTGTATTGGGAGGGCTGTTGCTGCTGTATGGGATCCTGCAGGGACTGGTCAGCTATTTAAACGAATACAATGCATTTGCGTTTATCAAAAGCCGTGGACTGTATTTTGTCCGTAATGTATATCTGGGAAGAGCACATCTGGATTATGCTATGCTGGAAAATGAGGAATACAAGAAAATACTGGAGGATGCGGTAGAGGCAATCGAATCCAATAACAGCGGGCAGGAGGGGATGTTCCATGACTTCATCATCTTTGCCACATCACTTCTGGGGCTGATACTGTACGCACTGGCAAGCTTTGGACTCAGTATATGGTATGTACTTGGTCTGCTTCTGCTTGTGGTTTTGCAGTATGCATTGTTTTCCTTTGCCAGACATTATGAATATTCACACCGCTCAGAGCTGGACGGCTACCTGATTGAAACGCGCTATCTGAATCAGATTGCATACGACACAGCGGCAGGGAAGGACATCCGCCTGTATCAGCTGCAGGACTGGATCAACGATAAATTCGAGCATGTAAACCGTTTGATTGCCCGTATTCGCGCCAGAGATTACAGTGCCTATATGCTGGTGGATACACTGGGGGTGCTGCTGGATTTTGTGCGTGATGTCGCCTGCTATGCATTTTTGATCAACCGTCTGATTGCAGGCATGGCAATCGATGAGTTTGTATTCTATCTCGGTATTATTTCCGGCTTTTCCCTCTGGTTCAAAAAGGTGGAGGAAAGCTACGCGAGAATGTCGGTGAACAATGTACTCATCAACCGGATGCGTACGGCATTGCATATGAAAAACAGGATGCATCACGGCAGCGGTGTCAAATTGGATCAGAAAGAGATTACGATTACCTTTGATCACGTGTCCTTCTCTTATCCGAATCAGGATAGGAACATACTGGATGATGTTTCCTTTACCCTGCATGCCGGACAAAAGCTTGCACTGGTCGGCGCAAACGGAGCCGGGAAAAGTACGATTGTAAAGCTGATTCTGGGCTTTTATACACCAAGTGCGGGAAGCATTTATATCAACGGCACGGACATATGTGAGCTGGATCTGGATGATCTGTATACACATATCACAGGTATTTTTCAGGATGCTGTGATGCTCAGCTATTCCATTGCGGAAAATGTAAGCATGCAGGACATCACGGATACCGATCTGCAGCGGGTAAAGGACTGCCTGAAGCGCAGTGGACTCTGGGAGTTTATCTTTGCACTTCCACAGCAAGAGCTGACGCATATTGGCAAGGATATCGAAGAGGATGGAATTCAGCTGTCCGGAGGTCAGAAGCAGAAGCTGTTTATGGCCAGAGCGCTGTATCGCGACTTCGGGTGTCTGCTGCTGGATGAGCCGACTGCCGCGCTGGATGCACTTGCAGAAAAAGCGCTATATGAAAGCTATCACGAGCTGACACAGGGAACCTCCAGTCTGTTCATTTCGCATCGGCTCAGCTCCACGAGATTCTGTGATGAAATTCTCGTGCTTGATCAGGGACATATCGTAGAGCGGGGAAGCCATGAGGAGCTGCTGGGAAAACAGGGAATTTATGCGGCGATGTTTCAGGCACAATCGCAATATTATGAGGAAGAGGGTGATGAATGTGAATGCATGGCAGGAAATTAAAAAATTTACCGGCATTGTCCGGTTGAGCAATCCGCATATCGTCTGGATCTGGGGCGGCTATGGGATTACAAATGCGCTGTCTCCGTTTATCACCCTGTATTACTCTGCGGAAATTCTGAATCAGCTGATTGCTGAAGCATATACAACAGCATTTCAAACGGCGCTTCTCATGTGCACAGGGGTACTGATCTGCTCCCTGCTGGCAAAGGCGTTTTATAACCGTCTTCAGGTTATCTGCCGCACAGCGGTACAGCGAATTGATCAGAAGCTGCTGTATAAGGCGATGCGCATGGAATATGAGCTTATGGAAACACAGGAAACCATGGATACGCTTAGAAGAACACGGAATTCCAGCAATGGCTCCGGTAAGATTGACTCTGCAATCGAGAATTTCGCATTATGCAGTTCCTCACTCTGTACGATTCTTCTGGCACTGCTTGCGTTAGGTACTTTGATGCTGCAGATTCGCACCTGGGATATATACCTTCTTCTTCTGCTGGCAGTTCTGGCTGTATTTCTGCTATTTAAGAATGCATTCGCAAAGAAGCACGGTGCGCTGCTGGAAAAGCTCTGTAAGGAAAACGATCATAACAATGCTTTGGTTAATTATCTGTGGAGTCTGTTCTACAGGATGGAAACGGCTAAGGAAATCCGTCTTTATCATATGGATCCGCTGTTTGAAGTGAAAAATGAAAAACTTATGCAGGATCCGGCTTTCCGCAGCTTCGGAAAGGATAACGGAAAGCTGCTGTTTCAAAGTGATCTGCTGGGGCAGGTACTTTCCTTCAGTGCCTACATTTATGTAGCTACCCTGGCTATGCGCTCCATCATATCCATCGGACAGGTATTGTATATGGCTGGTATCATCCTGAAGGCAGTGGATGCGATTGCACAATTTCAGGTAGACTATGCACAGCTTCGCCATCAGCTCTCCTATCTGAATGCATTTTATGATTTTCTGCACCTTCCCAATATGCATTATGATGGAACGCTTCCCATTGAAAAGCGGGATGACGGAGAATACGAGTTTGAATTCCGTCATGTTTCCTTCCGTTATCCGCAACAGAAAAACGATGTCCTGCATGACGTGAATATACGGTTTCATTTAAAGGAAAAGCTGGCGATTGTGGGGATGAACGGCGCCGGAAAAACCACGATTGTGAAGCTGCTTTGCCGGCTGTATGATCCAAGTGAGGGTGAAATATTATTGAACGGTATCAATATTCAAAAGTACGATTATGCGGAATATACAAGTATCTTCTCTGTCGTATTTCAGGATTTTGCGTTATTCTCCTATCCGCTGGATGAAAATGTCGCAGGAGCATCGGCACCAAACGCCAAAAGGATTGCGTCTGTCCTGCAGCGGCTGGATATATGGGAGCGCATCAAGTCGTTTACCGATCAGGAGCATAGTCTTCTGTTTACGGATTATGCGAACGGTGTGAATGTGTCTGGCGGGGAGGCACAGAAGCTGGCCATTGCCAGAGCCCTGTATAAGGATGCTCCCTTTGTGATACTGGATGAGCCAACCGCCGCACTGGATCCGCTGTCGGAGGCGGAAATTTATGAGCATTTCGATATGCTGGTACAAGGAAAAACCACCCTGTATATCTCCCACCGTATGAGCTCCTGTAAATTCTGCGACCGCATCATTGTTATGGAACAGGGGGAGGTGGAGGAAGAGGGAACACACGATACTCTGCTGAAGGAAAATGGTGTGTACGCACAGCTTTGGAATGCGCAGGCGGAGTACTACAGTGAGTAATGCTGTTCCTGATAAATTCCTTATACGTGAACATTGCTCGGCATGGTACTCCGGTGTTGAAAAGAGAAGTCTGAAAAATGACTGCCTCCTAATGCTTGATATAGGAAAGCAGAAGAAAATTATTTGATAGCATGCACTTAGGATGATCCTGTATATCTTCATGATAGTAAATCAAAGCAATGAGAAAGAACTTCCCTGTGAGGTTCTTTTTTAACGAAGTCAAGACGATTTCCGTAGCGTATCTGATATCAGATATATGGAAGAACCAGCTTGAAATCGGACTGTGACAGTACTTTCATCCATAATTCGATGGGGATACACTGTTCTAAGAACACTTATGCATACACGCCATATGCTGGAGCATCCTGTATAGAATGTGATGAATCACCAATATTTCAGAAAGAAAGTCATACAGCTGCCGTATAGTAGGAGAAACTGTAACAATGTCTATGATCAGCCATGACATCCCTTATAGTTTGTGCAGGCTTTCTCAGAATTTCAACGGCAAACAGCCACTACAGCTTACGAAAAAAATGTAAAAAAAACTATCTTTTTATTTTCATACGGGGCAAAAAGCGTTAAAATGAATCTGTGCTATGCGCAAAAAAGAAAAGAAAGAGTTAATTGGAGGTAAGACATGAGCGGTTTTTTTGGAGTAGCTTCAAAAGAAAACTGTGTACTGGATGTGTTTTTTGGTGTAGACTACCATTCACATCTGGGCACGAGACGTGGAGGAATGGCGATACATGGAGAAAAGGGCTTTGCCCGTGCCATTCATAACATCGAGAATTCTCCGTTTCGTACGAAATTCGAAAAAGATATTGAAGAATTTGATGGAAATCTTGGAATCGGATGTATTTCAGACAATGAGGCACAGCCGCTTCTGGTAAAATCCCATCTGGGCTCCTTTGCCATCACAACGGTTGGCCGTATCAATAATCTGGAAGAGCTGCAGAGTCTATGCTTTGAACGCGGTGTTACACACTTTCTGGAGATGAGTACCGGAGAGGTGAATCCAACAGAGCTGATTGCTTCGTTAATCAATCACAAGGCAACCATCGTAGAAGGCCTGCAGTATGTACAAAGTCTGGTCAAGGGCAGTATGAGCATATTGCTGATGACACAGTATGGTATTTATGCGGCAAGGGATTTACTTGGAAGAACACCAATCGTTCTTGGAGAAAAGGAGACGGGCTTCTGCGCAACCTTCGAGAGCAGTGCATTTTTGAATCTGGGCTACCATCACTACCGTGATCTGGGAGCCGGAGAAATTGTCTTCATCACTCCGGAGCGTATTGAGGTACTGCAGAAACCAAGGGAAAAAATGAAAATCTGTTCCTTTCTGTGGGTTTATTACGGTTATCCGACGTCCACCTATGAGGGAGTCAATGTGGAATGTATGCGAAACCGCTGTGGTGAGCTGCTTGCCGGTCGTGATGATGTAGAGGTGGACAGTGTCGCAGGTGTTCCGGATTCCGGAATTGCACATGCAGTAGGGTATTCCAATGTCTCCAGTGTGCCGTTCGCAAGACCGTTTATCAAATATACACCGACGTGGCCGAGATCCTTTATGCCAACAGGACAGATGCAGCGGAATATGATTGCGAAAATGAAGCTGATACCGGTACAGGAGCTGATTCGGGATAAGCGCCTGCTGTTAATAGATGATTCCATTGTGCGGGGAACGCAGCTTGGGGAAACTACGGAATTCTTATATGAAAGCGGTGCGAAGGAAGTACATGTCCGTCCAGCCTGTCCGCCGATTATCTTTGGATGTAAATATCTTAATTTTTCACGCTCAAAATCGGAAATGGATCTGATTACACGCAGAGTCATCCGCAAATTGGAGGGTGATGATGTATCGAGTGAGGTACTGGCGGAATACGCAGATCCTGACAGCGAACGCTATCAGAAGATGTGTGAGGAAATCCGTCAGCGCTCCAACTTCACATCCCTTCGCTATCACCGTCTGGACGATATGATTGCATCCATCGGACTGGATAAATGCAAGCTGTGTACATATTGCTGGGATGGCAAGGAAGACGACGAGGAGTAGGGAAAAGAGGCTTTGTCTGCTTTCTGAAGGAGAATAGAGCGGATAGTGAGAACATCTTACCTGTTTTCGAAATAATAAAGAAATGGAGATACCTATGCAGTTGATGCAAGTCAGGCATACGTATCTCCTTTTTTTGTAGGAGCAATACTGCTTTCTGTGTAATTTACTGCAGTAAGATAAAAGAGCCAGTTGTTTTCACAAACAAAAAGAATACAGCGTATGTGCTTGATAGCTAACGATTATTAGCCTATACTGACAGTAGAAAGGCTAATGAATGTTAGTTGAAGGGAGAATAGCTATGAAACAGTTATCCACAAAGGAGCGTATCCGTACGGAGGCACTGCATTTGTTTGCACAATATGGATATGATGCAATCAGTTCGCACAGATCGCAAAGGCGGTCGGCATACAGGCTCCGTCCTTATACAAGCATTATGCAAGCAAGGAGGACATTTTTCTTGCCATCATAAAGGAAATGGAAAAGCGCTATGCACAGCACGCTGCCGGTATGCAGATCAATGGCAGTGATGCAGAGGAAGACGGAAAGCTGTACACCCGGATTACCGATGACCAGCTTATTGATATGGGGGTGCATATGTTTTCTTATTTTCTTCACGATGCGTATGAGAGCAGCTTTCGCAAAATGCTGAATATGGAGCGCTATCACAATCAACGACTAGCCAAGCTATTCCAGAAGCAGTATTTCGATGATGCAATTGCATATCAGACAGTGATCTTTCAGCACTTGATGAAAGCAGGTATTCTGAAGCCGCTTGATCCGCAGATTACGGCACTGCAGTTTTATTCACCAATCTTTCTGCTGCTTCAGCTATGCGATTCCAACCCACAGTATGAACGAACGGCAATCGAACTGCTTCAGCAGCACATTCGACAATTTCTGAAGCTGAATTCTACAAAGGGTGACTGATATGAAGGTTACGCTACTACATGGTCAGAATCACAGGCAGTCATCGTGGCATGCGGCACACCTGCTGCTGGAGCAGCTGCCGGTGGAAGCCCTGCATGAATTTTATTTACCTAAGGATATGCCGCATTTCTGCTGCGGCTGTTATCGCTGCATGGAGCTGGGAGAGGACTTCTGCCCGCACACAGCCTATATGGCTCCTATTATGAAGGCAATGAAAGAAGCAGACTTACTTATATTTACAACCCCTACCTACTGCTTGCGGACAAGCGGTTCCATGAAAGCATTTCTGGATCACTGCTTTCTAAATTTCGTTGTACATCGTCCCCTGCCTTCCATGTATCATAAGCAGGCGGTAATCTTAGCCTCCGGTGCAGGCAGCGGGATGAAAAAAGCCGCAAAGGATATTCGCACAAGTTTGACAGGATGGGGAATATCCCATATAAGCAGCTATGGCTTTCGATCCATGGCAACTACATGGGAGGCAGTACCCGAAAACATCAAACGAAGACTGACGACAGATCTTGCAAAGCTCGCCAGCCGTATCAAACGAAAGCAGCACCATAAGCGTATCAGCTGGAAACAGAAGCTGCTGTTTCATGCGATGCGGCAGATGCAAAAGCACGGGATGGGGGCAGGCGAGCTGGACTATCAATACTGGAAGGAACGGGACTGGCTTGGACGCAGTCGTCCATGGACGGATGATGAATAGAATACGTGTATTTACTTCCGGTGCACTACTTGCATTTGCCTGCTATTGTATGCTGTTTGATAGAAATCTGCCCTTTTCGCTTCCTTTCCCTGTTTATGCTGCCGCGTTTCTTTACTTTAGCGTGTTTCCGATAAAGGATATGCTGTCTTTCTGCAATACCACCCTGTATAAAGGTCGGCAGTTTGAGAAAAATTATGAGGCCGGGGAGGAATCAGCGCAGGTACTTCTCACGGAAAAACGCAGCTATGACCGGCGTGCTGCCGGCGCAATGCTGTTCTGGCTGACCTTTCTCGCCATCCCCGGGTATCTGTACTGCAACGGACTTCTCGATCGGATCTGGATATTCCTCCTGTTTACTCTCTCCAATTTTTCCGTATTCTTCGCCATATTCGGCTGGTGCCCGTTTCATTCCATCTTCATTCGTCCGGACTGCTGTATGGAATGCAGAATCTACAACTGGGACTCCTTCTTCCAATACAGCTTTCTGATCTTCTTTCCCAATGTATTCACCCTCACACTGGTTCTGCTCGGTGTGCTGTCCCTGATAGTCTGGGAAATTCGACATGCACTGCATCCGGAGCGCTTTTACAAATGCAGCAATGCACGTCTTACCTGTGAAAACTGTGACCTTGACGGCTGCCGAAAACACAAGAAAAAACTGTTCCATAAGACACTGAAAGAAGAATATAGAAACAAATGAATGGGATAACGCTGCTGTAAAGGATCAAAAGGTCATAAAACAGCCGGGTATTTTTGGATTATCAAAATCTGCTCTTGACGAAGCAGCATCGTGTGAGTATCATAAATACTAGCATTTAAAAAGGGAGAGTAGAAAATTTATGGAGGTAGAGGAATCAAAAAATTTAATGACAGAGGGAACGATATGGAAGAAAATCATATTCTTCGCCCTTCCTCTGTTTTTGGGAAATCTGTTTCAACAGCTGTACAATACAGCGGATTCATTGATTGTAGGAAATTTTCTTGGCAGCAATGCACTGGCTGCCGTCAGCTCGTCGGGAAATCTCATCTTTCTGATGGTCGGCTTTTTCAACGGTATCGCAATCGGTGCAGGGGTTGTGATTGCCCGTTATTTTGGAGCCAGAGATATCGACAATATGCAGCGGGCGATTCATACAACAGTCGCCTTCGGTCTTGTTTCCAGTTTGGTTCTAACGGTGCTCGGCGTTCTTCTGGCACCTCAGATTCTGATCTGGATGGATACACCGGCGAATGTTCTGCCGCAGTCGGTAACCTATTTCCGCATTTATTTTATGGGCTCTCTGGGGCTTGTCATGTACAACATCTTTGTGGGCATCCTGCAGGCGGTAGGTGACAGCAGACATCCGCTGAATTATCTGATCATTTCATCAATTATCAATATCGTGCTGGACATCGTATTGATCGTTGTCTTTCACATGGGGGTTGGCTCTGCGGCCTTTGCGACGATTCTTTCGCAATTCGTCAGTGCATTTCTGTGTATGAACCGGCTGCTGCGGACAAAGGACAGCTATCGGCTTTCCTTGCGCAAAATTCGCTTTCACAAGGATATGCTCGCACTGATTATCCGCTATGGTCTGCCAAGCGGTCTTCAGAATTCCATCATCGCCATCGCGAACGTGGTCGTGCAATCCAATATCAACGGCTTTGGGGAAATGGCAATGGCCGGATGCGGAGCCTATTCAAAAATCGAGGGGTTTGCGTTTTTGCCAATTACCAGCTTCACCATGGCACTGACAACCTTTGTCGGTCAGAACCTGGGGGCACGTCAATACGAACGTACGAAAAAGGGCGCAAAATTCGGTATGCTGTGCTCCATGGCGATTGCAGAGGTGATCGGAATTGTCATTTTTCTGGGGGCACCGCTATTGACAGCTGCCTTTAACAATGATCCGCAGGTGGTAATGTTTGGAACCGAGAGAGCCAGAACCTCGGCAATGTTCTTCTTCCTGCTGGCTTATTCACACTGCATATCCGCCATACTGCGCGGAGCCGGAAAATCCATGGTACCAATGATTGTCATGCTGCTGTTCTGGTGTGTGGTGCGGGTGACCTTTTTAACGGTTATGATTCACTTTTTGAATGATATCGCCGTTGTATACTGGGTATATCCGCTGACATGGTCCTTAAGCTCCATCGCCTTCTTCCTATATTATCGTAAGGTGAACTGGATGCATGCGTTCGAGGCGGCCTGAGACACACACACACATGTTTCCAACCGGAAGGCCTGTATGCGCGTCATAGTGGCTATGACATTTTCGCTAGTTGCAGGATAGGAGTCCAAATATTTGCCTTTTATTTCCAAGCGGCTTCAAAAAACGCTTCAAATCCGGGCATGATGACATACTGAGCTGAAAAGACTTTACGGAGATGAACATACATATTGAATGAACCGAAAGGAACAGGTAACCTACATGCGGGCACGCTGTTCTTTTTATATGCGATTTTTATAACATTAAGGAAGCATACAGCTGTAGGGCAAAGAATACAGCGGCTTTTGCTTCATGCGATTTCTGCCGAGAACGTACGGTGAACTGAAATTGCCTGTTCGCTATAGACAGGGAGCAGCTATAAACGGATAACGCCCCATCGATCAGGAAGCTGACAAAATTCTTTTCTTTTTTCCTCAGAACTCTTATAATGAAAAGAGCAGCTCAGAAAGAACAACAATACGTGATGCTTTACGCTGGATACTATGAAAGAAGTGAAATGATGAACAATATAAATATCGGAATGCTGGCACATGTGGATGCCGGCAAAACAACGCTGTCGGAAAGTCTGCTGTATGTGTCCGGGAGTATTCGTCAGCTGGGACGGGTGGACCATGGAAATGCCTTTCTGGATTATGATGCACAGGAAAAGGATCGCGGTATCACGATTTATGCCAAGCAGGCAATCTTTGACTGGAAGGATACACGCATTACCCTGCTGGATACACCGGGACATGTGGATTTCTCCGCAGAAATGGAGCGGGTGCTTCAGGTGCTGGACTATGCAGTGGTGATCATCAATGCACTGGATGGCATACAGTCCCATACGGAAACGATTTGGAAGCTGTTGCAGCATTATCATGTTCCTGCTCTCGTATTTGTGAATAAGATGGATGTCAGCCATACAGAGCGCACACAGATCATGGAGGATTTGAAACGGCATCTGGATGAGCATTGTGTGGATGTTACCCTGCAGGATGAAGCATGTCAGGAGCAGTTGGCCATGTGCAGTGATGAATTGCTGGAAAGCTATATGGAAACAGGAGGAATTACCGATGAGCAGCTGGCGGATGCGGTTGCGCAGCGAACCATCTTTCCCTGCTGCTTCGGCTCTGCACTGAAAATGGAAGGAATTCAGGAATTTCTTGATATGTTAAACTCCTGTACAAAGGCTCCGGCATATCCGGAAGCATTTGGTGCCCGGATATTTAAAATCAGTCGGGATGAGAATGGAAACCGTCTGACGCATATGAAAATCACCGGCGGCAGTCTCAAGGTAAAAACGAAGCTTGCGGAGGATGAAAAGGTCGATCAGATTCGTCTGTACTCCGGAACCCGTTATCAGCTTTGCGAGGAGGCATGCAGCGGCTGTGTATGTGCAGTAAAGGGATTGACCGGTTTTCATGCAGGGGATGGTCTTGGCTTTGAAAGGAGTCGGCAGGAGGTTCAGCTTACCTCGTTTATGAATTATCGTGTGCAGCTTCCAACGGGCTGTGATCCCTTTGTCATGCTGAAGCAGCTGCGCCAGCTGGCGGAGGAGGATCCACAGCTGCATGTAAGCTATGATACTCATTTAAAAGAGCTGCATGTACGGCTGATGGGGGATATTCAGACCGAGGTATTAAAGCATACCATACAGGAGCGTTATCATACCGCAGTGGACTTTGATGAGGGCAGTGTTGTATATAAGGAAACGATATTGAACACAGTTGAGGGGATTGGCCATTATGAGCCGCTGCGTCATTATGCAGAGGTGCATCTTCTTTTGGAGCCCCTGCCGAGAGGAAGCGGTCTGCTCTTTGAAAGTGACTGTAAGGATGAGGTGCTGGACCGTCACTGGCAGCGTCTTATTCTGAGTCATTTGCAGGAAACGGAGCATGTCGGCGTTTTGAGCGGGTCTCCCATTACCGATATGAAAATCACCCTGCTTTGCGGCCGTGCCCATCAAAAGCATACCGAGGGCGGAGATTTCCGGCAGGCAACCTATCGGGCATTGCGGCATGGACTGCGCAGTGCAGAAAGCATACTGCTGGAGCCTTACTATGAATTTACCCTTCGCATTCCCCCTTCCTGCGTCAGCCGTGCGGTATTTGACATCGAACGTTTTCACGGTACCTTTACCCTGCAGGAGGACAGTGGGGAGATGAGTGTCATCAGCGGCAGTGCACCGGTACGGAAGCTGCAGAGCTATCCACAGGAGGTATATGCCTATACCAAGGGGAAGGGACGCCTGTTCTGTACACTGAAGGGCTATGAGGCGTGCGCAGATGAGGAGGATGTGCTGAAGGAAGTGGCATATGACTGTGATGCAGACATGGATCATCCGTGTGGTTCCATCTTCTGTTCTCATGGAGCGGGCTATTATGTGCCTTGGAATGAAGTGAAGCAGCATATGCATATGCAGAGTGACTGGGGCCGTATGCAGCTGAAAAGGGAAAGCTATCAGAGCTATACGGCAAAGCCTGTGGATGAAAAGGAGCTGGAGGAAATCTTTATCCGTACATACGGTCCGATCAAGCGAAGACCACCGCAGAAAGCGAAACCCGCCTCGAATATTATAGATTTGGAAAAACAGAACATTTGCTATCAGCCGCTCCCGGAATGCCTGCTGGTGGACGGATATAATGTGATTCACGACTGGGAAGAGCTGAAAGCCATGGCAAAAGAGCATCTGGATGCGGCACGGCATCGATTGATCGACATCATGTGCAGCTATCAGGGGTATCGCGGCTGTGAATTGATTCTTGTCTTTGATGCCTATAAGGTAAAAGCAGGTATCGGCTCCTCTCATAAAGAGGGAACGATTCATGTTGTGTATACAAAACAGGCGCAGACAGCCGATATGTATATTGAACAGGCAACGCATCAGCTTGCGAGTGAATTCCGTGTAACTGTGGCAACCTCTGACGGTATGGAACAGCTGATTGCCAGCGGACAGGGGGCATCCCGTATGTCATCCCGCCAGCTGTATGCCGAGGTATTGCGCATGAAGAACACCTCGGTAAAGGAATTTGAGCGGAAGCAGCTACGCGGCGGTGCAGAGCCGCTGAAAAAACTGCGGGAATACCGGATTGAGGATGCTGATGAGGAAATGAAATCATAAAACAAAAGCACCGGAAAACATGGTATGATGGAAGCGTCAAAGGTTCCCTCTGCAGAAGATTGTGCAGGCATAAGCGCCTTTTGATTTAGAAAATACACCGCTGTAAGAGATGATACTGCAATGTATCGCCTTTCTACCGGTGTTTTTTCATATCCATCATGCACACACAAGCCTATCCGCTGTAGAAGGAAACAGGGCTGAACAAAACGAAAAAGAGACCTTCATGCTGCAGAGTATATAAATGAAAATGCCATGGAATCAAAGCAGACCCTATCTGTGCCGGCATGCAGACTGCTTAAATTTCTCATTCGTGCAGGACCACAAAACCATGGTATGCGCTTGGTTTCTGAAAAGCAAATACCCGCTATGATTCTACAGCGGCTTCATTTCTGTGTGCCGGAATAGAAAGCTTTTGAAAAACGGTATACACAGCAGTCCTGTGTTTTTTCTTTGTATGACAGGGGTAAAAGGATGCAGAGTGTGATAAAATAGAAAAAAGGGCAAGAGCATATGGCGGCAGCTTATCCTGATACAGGCGTTATTCAGAGTACCTGTGTTTGGGTGTGCCGGCCTAAAAGGAGGTAAGACCATGCACCGACTATCATGGAATAGCATAACAAGCGAAACACGGATTCCGCAGAAAACATCCGCAAATGCAGAGAAATACCGCAGTGAATTTGAAAGTGACTATCATCGGATCATCCGCAGTGCATCCTTTCGCAGACTGCAGGATAAGACACAGGTATTCCCGCTTGACAACAGTGATTTTGTGCGCACAAGACTGACGCATTCTCTGGAGGTATCCTCTATCGCAAAGCTGATTGGCAAGCAGGTATGCATACAGGTGCTTGATCAGCAGCTGGCACCTGCCGGGGATCAGCCGGATTCCTTGAAGGTTATTGAAATTCTCAACTGTGCAGGCCTTCTGCATGATATTGGCAATCCGCCCTTCGGTCATTTTGGAGAAAGTGCAATTCGCAACTGGTTTGAGAAAAATCTATCCCTGTTACAATTCAAGCAACGGCCTTTACAGGCATGGCTGGATGAGCAGCAGCAGGCAGACCTTCTGTATTATGAGGGCAATGCCCAGGCGCTGCGTATAATCACAAAGCTGCACCGTCTCACAGGACGAAGCGGTATGCATCTGACCAGCAGTGTTATGGATACGATTATCAAGTACCCGGTGAACTCTCTGGAAAAGCTGGCAGAGGATACAAAGGAAAAATCAAAGCGCAGTCTGCTCAGAAAAAAGGTCGGTTACTATCAGAGTGAAACGGATCAGTTTCTGGAAATCAAACAGAATACCGGTACAACGGGCTGCCGGAATCCGCTGTGCTTTATACTGGAGGCGGCAGATGATCTGGCTTATACCTTTGCGGATTTGGAGGATGGCTATAAAAAAGGTCTGTATTCCTATGAACAGCTGCTGGATGTAATCGTGGAAGCGCAGGATGAGCGGGGAGCGGAGCTGCTGCGGCAGGGGCTGGAGGAAGGACGCCAGCTGAAGAAAACGAGTGAGAAGGGCTTCGATCCTTATCAGCACGCAGTTTTCACATGGCTGACAAAGAAACAGCTGTTCAGTATTTCCGGTGTGTCTGATGCATTTTTGAAGCATTATGATGCGATTATGAACGGGGAATTTGATCAGGAGCTGCTTGCGGTAAGCAAGGAGGGACAGCTGATCCGAAGTCTGAAGCAATTCGCCTTTGACAGAGTTTATAATGATGCCGCAATACTAAAGCTCGAGCTGATGGGGAATGAAATCATCACCTTTCTGCTGGATCGCTTCATGGATGCACTGCTGCCCTATGACAGCGGCTTGAACATGAGTGAAATACAGGAAAAATACATTGATCTGCTTTCCGGAAACTACCTGAATACCTACCAGTATACTGCACAGGATAAGGAGGATGGCGAACGGCTGTATCTGCGTTTACTGCTGGGAGCGGATTTTGTGGCCGGCATGACAGACAGCTATGCAATCCGTCTGTATCAGGAGCTGAAAGGAATCTAGGTGATGCTATGAAGCAGGAAATCTTTGAACAGCTGAAAAGGGAGCTATGCGCCTGCCGGCTCTGTGAAGGAAAATTTGACCATGAGCCGCGTGCGATTTTTCAGGGGGCGCAGGACGCAAACATCATGCAGATTTCACAGGCGCCCTCTATTCATGTACATAACAGTGGTCTGCCCTTCCATGACGCCAGTGGGAAAAAGCTGCGCAGGGAATGGTATCAAATCGATGATGCACAGTTTTATGATGAGCATAACTTCTATATCGCTTCCATGGGACACTGCTATCCGGGAAAGGGGAAACAGGGAGATAAAAAGCCTCCCAGAATCTGTGCCAGAACCTGGCTTATGCGTGAGCTTGACGCGGTGGATAATCAGCTGTATATCATCATCGGGGCAATGGCCGCAAAGGAGCTGTTTCCCGAACGAAGCTTTGAGGAGCTCGTATTTCACGATCAGCAGCTGCGTGGAAAGCCGGCTCTGGTGCTGCCGCATCCATCTCCACTCAATGTACGCTGGATGAAGGAGCATCCGCAGTTCGAAGCGGATCGCCTGTTGCATATCCGAAGGCTGATACATAGGGCTTTGCAGCTTTGAAGGCAGGATTTCCTGTTGGATATCACCATATTCTATCGGAAAGACAATTAAGAATTGCAGGAAGCAGGATGCCATACAATGGGCATACTGCATGGATGTAAGGCTCTCTGTATTATCATGAGCAGTCCTGCACAGGTATGTTATACAGCAGTAGGGCTTAGAATAAGGAGTGCCGTTTGCTTGTTGCACAAAGCAGCATGCGGGTGCTCCCTTTTTATTTGTGAAAAAGTAAACCACCAATAAGGTTCAGCAGCTTCCGGTGATGTGGGAAGGCATGCAGGCGCTGAAAGCAGCCATTGCAGAAAATAAAAGAGCTGTATCTATCAGACGGTATAGATGATTGCTATGGTGCATTAAGTAAGGAACCTGCTGTGCCTGTTTGTTTGCACATCCGGCAGGGGTAAGCAGATTTCTGTGTTATTTTCCATAAACAGGAAAAAAATTACTTTCTTTATGCAAATCACTTTAAAAAATAAAGTTACTATGGTATAGTATGGATGTAAAGCAGGGAAACACATGCTGCAGGAGGTATTTATGAAATCTTACGACGCAATTATCATCGGCTTTGGAAAGGGTGGAAAGACCCTTGCCGGATATATGGCAAAACAGGGAAAACGGGTGGCAATGATTGAAAAATCAAATCAGATGTATGGAGGTACCTGCATCAACGAAGGCTGCATTCCCTCAAAATCCCTGATCATACAGGCAGATAAGCAGTCCTATGGGCAGGCGGTAGAGCGCAAGGAAGCACTCATCGAGAAGCTGCGAAAGAAAAATTTTGACAAGCTGGATTCTCTGGAGCCGGTCGATGTCATCACGGCAAAGGCTTCCTTTGTCAGTGACCACGAGGTACATGTACAGGGGGCAGGTGTGGATGAAACCCTCTATGGAGACTATATCTTCCTCAATACCGGTTCTGTTTCAAACATTCCCAATATAAAGGGGATACACGAGGCACGGCATATTTACACAAGTGCGGAAATGATGAAGGAACGCAGTCTTCCTGCGAAGCTGGCCATTATCGGCGGCGGCTACATCGGTCTAGAGTTTTCCAGCATGTATGCACGCTATGGAAGCACAGTCACTGTATTTGAGCATGGAAGCCGTCTGGTAAAGCGTGAGGATCAGGATGTTGCGGATGAGATTCAGAAGGTGCTGGAGAAGCAGGGGGTAGGCTTCGTATTTGAAAGCAGTGTAAAGGAGTTTGCCAATGACGGGGAACAGGTTGTGATTACGTATGATGATGCGCATGGCATACAGCAGAAGCTTACAGTGGATGCAGTCCTGCTGGCGGCCGGAAGAAGTGCCAATACAAAGCAGCTCCATCTGGAGAACACCGGAGTAAAGCTGGATCAGCGCGGCAATGTCATCGTGAATGAGTATCTGCAAACCAGTGTGCCTCATATATATGCGATGGGTGATGTAAAGGGTGGATTGCAGTTTACCTACATTTCTCTGGATGACTATCGCATTGTGAAGGATCATCTCTTCGGAAACAAGTAGCGAACTACAAAAAATCGCGGTCAAATCGCTTATTCCGTATTTATTTCACCAACCTTTTCCCGAGTGGGACTGAGCGAACAGGAGGCACGGGAACAGGGCTATGCCGTAAAAACGGTTTCCATGCCAGCCGCCGCAATTCCACGGGCGAATGTCATTTCACAGCCCGATGGTCTTTTAAAGGCGGTTATTGATACAAAAACAGATCAGATTCTAGGCTGTGTACTGTTTTGCGCAGAATCTGAGGAGGTTATCAATTTTGTACAGCTGGCTATGAATCAGAGGCTGACGTACCAGGAGGTCGGAAATCACATCTTTACACATCCGACGATGAGCGAGGCCCTGAATGATTTATTCAGCTGATAAAGCGGTTTAAAGCATTCGAAAGAAATGAGGCAGGAGGCGTGTCAGGAAGCTGTAGCTTTCTTCTATGGTTAGGAATTCTCATGATGCAGCCCTGTCTATCTTGTAAACAACATAAAATAAAGGAGGAAAACATGATGTCAAATGTAATACATGCAAAGGAAGCGGAATTTAACGAACTGATTCAAAAGGAGGAACTGGTACTGGTGGACTTCTTCGCTACCTGGTGCGGGCCATGTAAGATGCTGGCACCGGAAATCGAAAAGCTGGCAGATGAGTTAGAAGGAAAGGCGAAAATTTTAAAGGTGGATGTCGATCAGGAGCAGGCACTGGCTATGCGCTACGGGGTACAGTCCATTCCAACGCTGATCGTATTCAAAAACGGCGTACAGACTGAAAAGCGCCTGGGCTATCAGCCGTATCCGAAATTGAAAGAAATGTTAAACAGATAGGAGAATAGAATGCTGAATCCCAACGACGTATTAAGCCATATCAGCTTTCTGCTGGTCTTTCTGGAGGGCTTATTATCCTTTTTATCACCCTGTGTATTGCCGCTGCTGCCTGTCTATATGGGGTATCTGGCAGGGCAGGATCAAGAGCAGCCGCATTCGCAGCGCAGAATTTTCCTGCTGACGGTCAGCTTTGTCATCGGAATTTTTACCGCGATACTGCTGATGAATATTTCCGTACATGTGCTGAGCAGCTTTTTCAAGGATCACATGGTGTATTTCGTACGAATCGGGGGTATCCTGATTGTGCTTCTTGGCCTGCATCAGCTGGGAATCTGGAAATTCAAAAGTCTGGAGCGCACATGGAAGCTGCCGTTTCAGAAAAAAGGAAGTGTGAATGCAGTTATTGCCTTTCTGATGGGCTTTACATTCAGCTTTGCCTGGACACCGTGTATCGGCCCTGCGCTGTCTTCCATTTTGCTGCTGGCGTCATCCTCCGGCAGTCTTTGGGTGTCCACCTTCCTGATGATTGTATATGCACTGGGGTTTACAATTCCCTTCCTGATATTGGGATTGTTTACCGGAAAGGTACTGCACTGGATTTCCAATCATAAGAATATCATGAAGATTGCTGTCAAGCTGGGGGCTGTTATCTTAATTGCAATCGGTTTGATGATGTTTACCGGTAAAATGAATACCATCAGCTCGTACATGAGCACCTCGGATAAGGCAACTGCCAAAAAGGATACGGATACGGCCACACCAGAGCAGGAAGAGGAGGCTGCGGATACTCCGGATACACAGACCTCGGCGGAGCAGCTGGATTTTGTTCTGACGGATCAAAACGGAAAACAGGTATCCCTTGGCGATTATCGGGGAAAGGTTATTTTTCTGAATTTCTGGGCAACCTGGTGCCCGCCGTGTCAACGTGAGCTTCCGCATATTCAGGAGCTGTATGAGAAGTACAGGAATAGTGATGAGGTAGCTGTTTTAACGGTGGTGAATCCCGGCGGTCAGGAGAAATCTGCAGAAGGAATTCGGGCATTCCTTGATGAGCATGCATATTCCATGCCGGTTTTGTTTGATGATGGCTCCATGTATTATTATTTTCAGATAACAAGTATGCCGACGACGTTTATGATTGATAAGAACGGGAAGCCGTTTGGCTATATCAAGGGACAGCTGACGCCGGATATGATGGAGAATATGATACAGCAGACATTGTCAGGAAAAAAATAAGGAATTGATGGTATATATGGAAAGGGTTATAAAAGGTGATGGTATGAAAAAACAGTATGATATGCATTGCAATATCGCACAGACACTCAATCTGATCGGTGACAGATGGACACTGCTCATTTTGCATGCAGTACGTGAGGGGAGACGCACATATAAGGATTTGCAGGAGGGGCTGGAGGGCATACCGACAAATCTGCTGTCCAGCCGATTAAAGTCCTTGTGCGAGGATGAGCTTCTCAGCTGCAGCCTGTATCAGGAGCATCCGCCGCGCTATCAGTATGAGCTTACGGATAAGAGCAGGGATCTGGATGATATTTATAATGCGATGATGATCTGGGGGGACAGGCATCTGCATAAGAGCTATAAGTGTCTGAAGCATAAGTATTGCGGGGGGGCTGTTGATATACAGTATGTATGTAGGGAGTGCGGAAAGGTCATACGAAAAGAGGACCTGATTGCGAAACCGGTTGAGGGGTGAAGCGGGTACAGCTGGCGCGGGCTGGCTGTATCTTTTTTGTATGCATTCCTGGAATTTGAAAAGATTAACGATAAAGTATATGAAAAATATGATATGATAGTAGCTGAGGTGAGTCTTTCATGAAATTGATGTTTATTATTGCAGGAGATGAGTATGCTGCCGATATTTCGGAAAAGCTCAAAGAGCATGCATTTATGGCGACAGAGGTTGGAAGCACAGGTGATTTTCTGCAATATGGACAGACCGTTTTGCTGCTGGGGGTGAATGAGCAGGATTGTGACAGAATTTTATCAATTCTCGATCCGGAAGCTGACTGGAAGGGCACAGAACACGGATTTCCGTTTCATGAGGAGGTTTCTATATTTGTCACGGATGTAAATGATTATGTGAAGGTAAATGCATAGGGATGGTCGGTTTATTTCGGGCTTTAAAATGGATGACAGAGCATCCTTTTCTTTTGGAGTATTTGATTAAAAGGCCTTGTTTTAAAGGGGTTAAAGGGGTTCGATTTCGTTGGATAAAAAAATTCAAAAAAATTCAAAAAAGTTGTTGACATAAAAAAAGTCTAATGGTATTATATATGAGCGCTGATGAGAACGGCGCGAAAAAAGAAGTTCAAAAAACGTGGAGGCTTAGCTCAGCTGGGAGAGCGTCTGCCTTACAAGCAGAGGGTCGGGGGTTCGAGTCCCTCAGCCTCCACCATAAAAATGTGCCGACTTAGCTCAATTGGTAGAGCAACTGACTTGTAATCAGTAGGTTGTGGGTTCAATTCCTATAGTCGGCACCATCTTTTAAAAAAGAGTCGGGGAGGTAGCGAAGTGGCTAAACGCGGCTGACTGTAACTCAGTTCCTTTTGGTTCGGCAGTTCGAATCTGCCCCTCCCCACCATCTTTTATTGGGGCATAGCCAAGCGGTAAGGCACCAGACTTTGACTCTGGCATTCCACTGGTTCGATCCCAGTTGCCCCAGCCAATTAAATTCAACATATAAATGACCCGTTAGCTCAGTTGGTAGAGCATCTGACTTTTAATCAGAGGGTCGGGCGTTCGAATCGCCCACGGGTCACCATTTATCTGTTGCGGGTGTAGTTCAATGGTAGAACTTCAGCCTTCCAAGCTGACTACGTGAGTTCGATTCTCATCACCCGCTCCATTATGAGCAAGATTTATGCTCAGAGCCTATGGCTCTGGGCATTTTTGTTAAATCTTACGAAAAATCGGAAGCGAGTTCGTACGATATGTACACGGGATGTGTAAGGAATATTTCTCCTTATACATCCCTTTTTCTTTTTCCTCCACCATGGTCCATGATCCATGATCTTTGAAAATAAAATAGCGAGCGCTAAAACAAGAAGTGAGCGACATCTGATGATACGCCAAGACGGTATTATTGAATGCAAAAAGAAACCAATAATACAAGAGCGATTCATATCAGGCAGAAAAAGCGGTCTCGAAAGCCGATTCGCCATGACCTTCGTATAATGATACTTATAAATAAAATGCTCCGTGGAGGAGCTGGTGTGAATCCAATGAATGCTGCGATAGCTGTTTAGTGCTGCCCCTACCGAGGGATACGAAAGATATCGGTGTTTTGATTTTATAGTTTTATAAACGGGTCTTTGACTCGTTGTTACATAGAACTGCTGAGACTTTTTGTTTTCGGCAGTTTTCTTGTGCCAATAAGTCTTTTTGACTTTGTGGATATGATAATGGAAGGAGGTGTGTTCATGCAATCTAATGAGGAAGATCGTTGCGTCCATGGTACCTGTATTTGGTTCAGTGATGAGAAAGGTTATGGTTTCCTATTATCTGATGATGGTGTTTCCAGTATGGTTCATTACACAGATATAAAAGAACCGGGATTCAAGAGACTTTACAGAGGTCAAAGAGTCACCTATGAAGAATTGGAAACAGAGAGAGGAAGATCGGCCCGTCGAGTAAAATATATGAAGGATTTTACTTATATCGCAGATCATTCATCACTGTGATCCATTGCTTATTTTTGAAGATCTATCGTGTATAGCGGAAGAAACCGCATGGAGGAAAAACTATTATGAAAACGATCGCAATCTATAACATCAAAGGTGGAGATGGAAAAACGACCACCGCAAAACATCTGGCTGTCGGATTGGCCAAAAAAGGCATCCGTATATTACTTGCTGATGCTGACGGTCAAGCCAACTGTTCAAAGTCTTTCATCGACAAAAAATTAAAACGAGACCCTGCATATTATGAAAGCAGTCCCGATGGAGATAAAGAAGCAGCTTTCATCCGTCGTTATATGAATCAGGATCATGGCGCAACGATCTCTACGATCTTCGAAAGTCCGAAAGCAGTGAGCTCTTGTATCCACCGAACACCTTATGAAAATCTGGATATCATCCCCAGTGATCTAACGCTCTATCTGGCTGATACGAAGCTCCGTCTCAGTGATGGCACCAGAGAGAATAAGCTGAAGAGAGCTACGAATTTCATCAAGAACGAATATGACTATATGATCTTCGACTGCTCCCCTGTCAAATCCCTCGTATCGGTCAATGTCCTATATACGGAGCCTTTGGTCATCATTCCGGTCAGCCCTGCAGATGACTCCATGCAAGGATTGGCATTGACGCTCAATGAGATCAACGCTTTGAAAGATCTGTATGAAGACTTGGATATCGATTACAGGATCTTGATTGTCAAACGGAAAGATAATATCGAATATCGTGAGAATATCGCAGAGATACGCTCTGCCTTCGGAGGTAAGGTGTTCCAGACGATGATCCGTGATCAAAGCAAGCCGGTAGAAAAAGCAGTCAGAGAAAGAAAGACCGTACTGGATCTCCCATCGTCCTCCATCGCAGATGACTACCGAAACTTTCTTGATGAACTGGAGGTGATGTTACATGACTGATGTCATCGGAGAAATGCTGAATGATACCTCGAAGGATATGCGTTATAAGCGGATCTTTATCTACGACATCGACCCCTGTGAGTATAATATGTATCCGATGCAGGAGATCGAACAGCTCGCACAGAACATAAGCGAATGCGGACTGCTCCACCCTATCACCCTATACCGCAAAGCAGATGGGCGCTATATGATACTGAGCGGAGAACGACGGTATCGCGCGATGCTGCTAAATTATGAAAAAGGCGATGAACGTTGGGAAGAGATTCCGGCCATCGTCAAAATGCAGGAGCTTACAATGCGTGAGATCCGCAGATTCGTCCGCAGAGGGAATGCAAACCGGGAAACCTTACCAAAAGAGCTGAAATTGCAGATCGTAAAAGAATCGCTGCTGGACTACCAACAAACGAAAGAGGAAGGGCTCATACCTACCGGAACACTCAAAAGAGAGTGGATCGCAATGGATACCGGATTCAGTGCACGTTCCGTTCAGGACTATCTCAATCTATTGGAGGAGCATCCAAATAAGGAGAAAAAAGAATCGCGATCTTTAAAATACGAAGATATACAGAATTCGATGCATGATGTGCTCAGACTTCCAGTGAAGATCACGGACAAGCAGATCAGTATCAAGATAAAGGATGATCTCGATCTTGCGCGCGTCCTCGAGCTGCTGGGGATCGAAACCTTATAACGAAAACAGATATCTTATACTTATAGAAGGAGGGAGAGAATGACATCCAAAAAGAAAAGAAAGAAGAGAAAAGGACCAAGCCCACAAAAAGGGATAACGAATGAGAGATTAGCCGATCATCTGAAACACATACTGTGGAAGAAGAAGATATCGAAAGAAGAATTTGCCAGAAAGCTGGATGAACCATTACCTTATATCCTAGAGGTATTGAAAGGTAGGAGGAGTATCCAGCTTCCTACTCTGATACGGATGTGTAAGGTATTGGATGTACCTATCTTACATTTTGAAGATTGTATCCGAAAGGATGACGCTGCATGATCTCCGGATCAGCGAAGAAGGTGATGCTCATAGGAGTAGCCTTCTTTCTCGTGATCATGATGTTTGCGGCGGTCGGTATCGGAGGTGGCAGTACCGAAGATGATATCGATCTTTCGACTTCCCTATTGAGTGAAGCAGTCGAAAGATATCGTTCCTATGTGACGAAAAGAGCAGAGGTCTATGACATGGCGGATCATGTCGAATTGATCCTCTGTGTGATGGAAGTGGAATCTCATGGTGAAGGTATGGATCCGATGCAGGCTGCAGAGGGTCCTTTCAACAAGAAATATCCAAAGGTACCCAATGGCATCCGTGATCCTGAATATTCCATAGATTGCGGGATACAGGAACTGCGCTCCGTATTGAAGAAAGCAGGAGTGAAATCTGGAGAAGATAAGGAAAGGATAAAGGTGGCTTTGGCTGGATATAATTTTGGAAGTGGCTATATCGAATGGGTCGATGCGAACAAAGGTGGAAAATGGACATTAGAGAACGCGAAAGAATTCTCTGCAATGATGGCAGCCAAAATGGGATGGTCTGTTTATGGCGATCCGAACTATGTCAATAAGGTCATGGAATATTACGAAACAGCTGCTATCGGGATCGAAGGAAAAGATGCTTTTTTAGTGCCGATGAAGAGTTATACACTGACGAGCAGTGTAGGACAACGAAGTCTCGGAGATTATCACTATGGAACGGATATCGATGCAGGCTATGGTGCAAATATCTATGCACCTGCCGCAGGGATCGTCTATGAGGTATCTAACGATTGTCCGCCAAGTGATGGTTATTTGGGGAATTCCTGTCCCTATAGCGGAGGCTATATCGGTGGTGGAAATTATGTCATGCTGAAGGTCACCTACAAGAAAGAAGATTACTATATCTTCTTATGCCATATGAAAAGGACCCTAGTCAGCAAAGGACAGAAAGTAAAGAAAGGCCAAAAGATTGGCGAACAGGGACATAGCGGCAACAGCACCGCTTCACATCTGCATATCGAGATTCATAAAGGTACAGCCCGCATCGCTACGAAGGATGGGCTTGTGGATCCTGAGAAGATTATGAGTTTTAAAAAATGAAGAGGAGAAAGAAATTTTGAATAGATCATTATTGTTTTAGAAAGTAAAAGGAAGGTGATCCGAATTGATAAAGAAGAAGGATGTCATCCTATCAACCGTATGTATCTGTCTGGGTGCAGGAATAGGGTTTGGTACGAAAAGTATGCTTATGGAAGAAAAAGAACAGGAGCCTGCAGCTTCAGAGGTTCAAAAGCAGGAAGTCTCTGAGAAGGATGACAGTGAAGAAAAAACAAAGCTAGTAGATGCAGAGCAGAAGGAAGCTCCTGAGCGTTATACAGAACCGGCAGTACGATATATCAAGGTGATGAAGAGCGGAAGCTCAACAGATATCTATTACGAGCGTCTGGATAAAGTAAAGGATATACTGAGTGACAGCATGTATGAGACATTGTCCCCTGAAATGAGCAAGGAGGAAATACAAGCCGAAAAAGAACAGGCTGCAAAGGCAGACAAGGATTCTATCACGAAAACAAAGATCACAGATACACGATACAGTTACCGATGGAAGAAAGAAGGAAGCTACGAAGTCTCTGTGATCTACACACAGCGCATCACACGAGGAGATTTCAGCGATCAAGAACGATATCTGTGCCGTATGGAGGTTACGAAAAAAGATAAACGATATATCATCACGAACATATATGAGGACAGCGCCCTTTCTGATGGTCTATATTGAATATGACATTTTGATGAATATCAATATATAGAGTGACAGGAGGTGGTTCAGTTGCTTATTGATATCTATGAGAATATCGTAATGATATTTATCATAAATAACGGTATATGGCTTTGTCTTTTTGTACTCTCTGATCTTACGATCGAGTGGGATCTCGGCCTCGGTCCCCGTATAAACAATCTATCTTTTAAAATAGAATACGAAACGAGACATCCGATCATATATATCTATTCATTCATACGTTTTTTCTATATTTTGATTGTTGTAGTTTGGTTTTTGTATATCGTGTTTAGTATTCTAATCTATGTCATAGGAGGAATCATTATAAGTATTTTGTTTTGTCCGGGAGTTTGATTTTCTTTTTTCAAGTAATGATGTAAAACGACTATACTTTATCTTAGAACTGAGAATAAAGTTTTTTAGTATATTCATCACTTTATAAATTCCGCCCTCGAAGAAAAAGATTTTTGTATAGAACAGCACAGATACAGTTATAGAAGAAGGAAAAATCTTAAGCAACATATCCGTAAAGTAAGCAACTGCTGTGTTCTCTGTAACATCCCCTCCGGTTATGAGGAGTGCCCACGATAAAAAACATACATATCCCACAACAAAGCATATAAAAGCATATTTACGTGTTTTGGATATGTATCCGGCACGTTTCTTGATTCTATCATAGTTTCTTTCAACGACATTAGCAATAGCATAGAATAAAGAGCTTTCTTTCTTGAAATCGAACTCCTCATCGGACAAACAATAGTTCTCTAATACTTCAAAATGATCATCGATTTCTGCAATACCAAGTAATGTTTTGTATTTCTCATTTATCAGTTTATCTTTTAAATACCAATATAAATCGAAAGCCCTCATATTCCGTTTCTTTTCGCAGGATTTTATAAATGAAACTAACGGAAAGTAGACGTACTCAAGTCTCTCATGATTTATATGCTATGATTTTTGCTTATTGAAAGAACTGAGCGTCATAATAATACTCATCACGATACTGATTACTGAAATAGCCGGCATGATCCATTCATTACTTTTAACAATATAGCTTGAATCCATACGGACACCCTCCTTATACTATCGGATTATATGCCGAATAATTTTAACATGGAAAGGATGATATCGTAAATGCAAATAAAAGAAAATTTAAAAAAATGTAGAGAAAAAAAAGGTCTCTCGACATTAAAGCTTGCCAAAGAAATCGACATCGATGAAAGCGTACTCCGTCGGATAGAGAAAGGGCAAACAAGAGATCCTCAGATCAGTAATATCATGAAGCTCTGTGCCTATTTTGATGTTTCGATCGATGATTTCGTCCATAAAGATTTAGAATAGCTGTGTTTTATCCGGGTCTCATATTTACTATCGTGATTCTAACTTTCAAAAAAAGCTAGTTAATAAAACAGATCGAAAAACTAAAAACGCCGAATCATAGGTGGTTTGGTAAGATCAGAACGATCCGTTCTCTATAAAATGGAATTTCTATATGAGACTCTTGTTATCCCCACACCTTATCACCGCAGAAAAGCCTCTTATAGAGGTTTTTCTCATTTTTAGATAACGATTATATATATCATGACAAAACGATGCTCTGAAGCTTTGAAATAAAGTTTGAAGTCAAAATTAAACTATAAATAAAGGTCTATATAAACAAGTCGCGTACGAGCTTGTGTATAGATAAGAGAGCGCTGCTCCGATAGCACATAGCGATTTGTCAGTGCTATTTTCAGACATAAAAAAATAAAGAAAGGAATCATAAAATGGAACTCGACCAGATGATATTCGATGATCTCATCAAGTGTTATAAGACGAAGAACTATCGCTTCGATTTCGTATCTGATGAACTCTTCGTAGATGGATATTCCAAAGGATTGTATATCCACTTTGAACCTTTGAACAGGGATGCTTTTCTGAAGTATATAGAGGATACTCCTTTTTTCTTCGACATGAAACTTCCCATGCAAAAGGACGCCTTTTGTGAAGCCTATATGGATTTCATGGATTCCTATTGCTCAAAAAAACGCAATACCCGCTATGCGGTCTCCATCACCATCCTGTATCCGAAGAAGCTTCAGACCATTGAGGAACGGAAACGTTTCATACGCCAGTATGTCCTGCAACTGTGTGGTCTGAAACAGCCGATTCCCTATTTCGTTGAAAACATCACCATGGGATGCGGCGCCTATGCTAGAATAACCATGATAGACAGGATCTATATCGCCAGGACACAATGGATGGTCTACAAGAAGGATGGATGGTTCGACAGCAGGACCGGAAGATTTGCAAGTGCGGATTGTCCGGAAAGATACAAGGTGCTGAAATATAGAGCCGGGGACTATCGATTGGATAAGGATGGTAATCGTATCCCATCGAAGGCCGTCTTCAGCAATTCCCTGCAAAACTTCGTTTACGGAAAAGACATGCAGAGCGGCCGTAATCTGTGGGATGAATTCATTTGGAAGCTGCGTCAAAAGTTCCTGGACGCAGTATTGCGAGTGTGCGGTAAGACGGATCATGTCAAAAAAGGAAAACGGCTCCATAAAACGGCATGCAAGCCGGAGTATCATCACTATGTACGCAGACGCATCGCTGCATTGAATTTTGCAAAACAGACCATCGAATATACGACGAATTATCTATTGAAGAAGTTCTGCGCAGAGGATATCGTATTCACACACTACAATGAAGCGAAAGGCGGACGGACAGAGCATAGCCGGGCTTATAAACAGGTCTTGTCTATCTTTCACAAATACAGGACCAGGTTCCGTAACGGAGTCTTTCATGATGAGACAGGGAATGAACATCAGCTGGACTATTATCACCAGAACGTCTATGAATTAGACCGCAGTATCCGATGCCTACTGGATCTATTCTTTTCCGATATAAAGGCATTGTAGGATGAGGAGGAAAGAATACATGAAACAAGCGAAACTATTATTTTTATTACGGAATGATCAGACATCCACTTCACAAAGGATCGTCATCGAAATCAGCGAGGAAGATCATGAATACTGCATCGGACATGGAGATGATGACAGAGAATATGTACTAAAACAAAACGAGCGATACAGGATCCTTGAAGATTCGCGTGGTATACAGGTATTTGGAACGGATGAAGATATCTGCCACTATCTGCTATTCAAATACTGCAGAGACGTCGTACCGGATGTGGCATATCCCACAGGATGGCTGAAGGAGCTGGAAAAACGATTCGAACAGATCTGCTGTGACGATCTTTCCGTATTCTACAATAAAACAAACGAATAGATATCCCGCAACACTGCTTCTTATGCGGTGTTTATTTTCTTTCTCAGCCTGACCTCTGCTGGTAAAAGGACAAAAAAGTCCTTCAACTGGTCCAATAAATTCAAAAGACTGGATCAAAATACTCTATCGGCCATCCCTTGACGGTGTATGTAGAAGTATTACAAATCAGAAAAAGATAAAAAGGAGATACGATAAATGAATATCTTGGGTTATATAGCAGAATGTTTGTAGGCGATCACATTCTTCTCTGCAGTTGCATACAAGTAGTTGATACCCGGCAATCTGCCAGGTATCTTTTAGAATTCGCTCGAAAAGCTGCCGGCATGGGAGCCGGCGGCTACATGGCAAGTTGCCATGTAGCTATGGAATACCGCATGCGCCTACACCGTCAATGACCGGGTCGTATTTTCCTATCGGAAAATCTCCACCCTACGTTCCGTTCCTTGACTGCTCCGGTTCATCGCGGTTCGTAGAAAGTGTAAGGTACGTAGCTTCACGATAGAAGGAAAATATAAGGAGGACAGAAACTATGTTGACGTTTCATTTCAAAAACAAGGAAGAGTTTTATGAGCAGATCGCAGATGGTTCTCTGCAGAAGATCATGATGGAATATTTTAATAGATCGGCAGACATGGGGCTTCCGGTCGAGGAGGATACCCTGTTCTATAACTTTGAGGTAGAATTTGAATGTGTATTAGAAAATGGAAAGCGTTGTATCACGGATGAGGAAGTAGCACATCGACATGGGGAGATTGCCGTAAGACTCTATCATGTGATCCGCAGTGTCTGGAGGAGATATCAGAAAAGTGTCCCTATATCGGGAAAAGATTTCACTCTTACAGAGCTCAGCACGGATATGTGGCGGTTGGTCTGGATAGATTCGGAGATCCCGGAAAAGAAAGCAGAATACCTCTTTTGGAGGCATCAGATCTTCGTATGCAGTGCATTGGGGAATGCCGTCTTCACCTTCCCTCAGAGAGTGAGCTGGAAGGATGTTTGGACCAAGATGGAGACTTCTCAGTTTGCTGATGCCCTATCTATTGGGGATTTCAAAAGTCATATATGGCTTGGAAGTGCTGCATATGATGACATCATAGAGCGTTACCAACAGCGATACCAGAAGGTAGATAAGGAGGGAGCGATTTCTTTGATAGAATACGAACGATATCTGCAGTATGCACAAGAGTCCTCGTGCCATGAAGAATTTCTCCTGAGGATCGAGCTGGATGAGGACCTGCCCTACCGTCATGACCGGGAGGAGCGATGGCTGCGGACAGAATGCGGGATACGCCTGAACCCAATCGTTGCGTTTTACTTACATGGGCTTCAAGTCTTCTACAAACGTCAGATCGAGGGCAGATATCCGCTAAACGAAGAGAACCTTTTAAGTAATATGTAATCTATAGGAGGAAAAGAGTGAAAAGATTAAAATGCCGTAAATGTGGAAATGATAAAGAATTTTACGTGAAAGAAAGATTTAAAGGAAGATGCTTATTCTTTTTCCGAACAGATGGCGGTGAATCTGAAAATGGTGAAATATATCAAAATGCAGACCATTCGTTGGTCAGTAAATTCATCTATTGTGCAGAGTGTGATGCAAAGGTGACGAAACTTGCTGTTGGTGAGGAGATCAGTGACTATGAAAGCGGTGACTGTAATGAATGACAATGAGGTCCTACTGGAAAGAATCAAAGGGCAGATCCGGATATGGGAAGCGTATTATAACGAGACCGGTCATTATCGGGAGGATACGATCTTTCTGGATACCGGTGACACGGCTGTATATGATCCCTATGTCAGTGAATGTATGCGATTCAAAGTCGCTCCAAAATCTTATTACGGAGAAGAAGCATACCAAGCATGGCTGGAGGACATGAGAGCCTATCTAGGCGGTGATGAATGTGGCAAAAAGAATACTTGATGTTTGTTGTGGATCAAAATTATTTTGGTTTCAAAAACACCATCCTGATGTCGTTTATATGGATATTAGGCATGAAAATGGAGAAATCCATGGAAAGCATATCCATGTCGATCCTGATGTAATTGGAGACTTTCGAAACATCCCATATGGTGATGGACAATTCGATATGGTCGTATTCGATCCTCCACATCTGCGATGGGTTGGGCCGAACTCTATCATGAAGGCCCAGTACGGTCAGCTCAGTGATACTTGGCAGCAGGATATCGCTCAAGGATTTAAAGAATGTATGAGGGTGTTGAAATCAGGAGGCTTCTTAGTATTCAAATGGAACGAATGTCAGATCAAGGTCAATGAGATTTTGAATCTCATTGATACAACGCCTTTATTTGGAAACAGACGCGGGGATACACATTGGATGTTATTTACAAAAGAGGAATGTCAAAATGAAAAGATATCATAAATGGAATATATACAGAAACGTCTTCATGCTGAGATACCTGTTCCGTGGATGCGATGGTGTCCGGCAGCACGTCCAAATGATGAGATGGATATATAACAAAGGACTTACCGAGGTCTTCGATTTCACAGAAGAACACTTCGAAGAGACCTGGACGATGCCGATCCAAGAGCTTATTACGGAAAAGAAGCATACCAAGCATGATCGAAGAAGATAAAAGCATAGAGGATATATACCATATGAATATGTAAATGGGAGGAACTATCATGATCAATAGAGTCGTATTAGTGGGAAGATTGACGAAAGATCCTGTATTACGGAAGACAACGAATGGCGCATCGGTCGTGTCTTTTACGGTCGCATGCAACCGGCTTTTCAAACAGGAGGGACAGCCAGAAGCTGACTTCATCAACACTGTCGTCTGGAACAAGACCGCGGATAGTGTAGCGAAGTATATGCACAAGGGCTCTCTGGTAGGTGTAGAGGGCCGTATCCAGACGCGCAGCTATGATGACAAGGGTGGCAAGCGTGTATATGTAACAGAGGTGGTCGCGGATAATGTGCGCTTTCTGGACAGCCGGAATGCAGGAGATATGAACAGTGCCTACGTACCCGGACAGGAAAACACGCAGAGTAGCACTGCTGCGAGCAACAGCGCTCCATCCTCCTCCAGTGAGTTCACGAGCATTGCAGCGCTGGATATCTCCGATGACGATCTGCCATTTTGATGAAGGAGACGATACGGATGATAACGCAAAAAGAGATCGATGTGGAGGTGTGGAAGCTGGTCGATACGACGAAGAATCTTCATATCTCCAATATGGGAAGAGTCAAACGTATCTATGCAAACGGAAGAAAGCCTTTCGTGGGAATTATGATACGAGAAGCTATAGTCTGATCCACACAGGACTGAGGACAGATGACAGGCTGGTGAACCTGACTCTCTTGTCGAAACAAGAGGCAGGAAACATGTCCGCGAGTCGCAGCAGACGAAGAGGGATCTATAAGGTGAATCCGGGAAACAGGAACGTTCTTGCCTTCTACAAAAGCTCCAGAGAAGCAGCGGCCAAGGAATACTGCAGCTATCAGACGATCCTGGACAGCTGTAATGGCAAGACGAGAAGAAATGCGACCGGCTATAGCTTCGTATGGTCTGAGGTCGTAGATGATTCTTCAGGGTGAATATAAGAAAAAATCAATACAAAGGGAAATGATGAGGAGGATATAGAAATGAAAGAATACAGCATAAAACTAAGACTTACGGCAACAGAGGCAGAACAGCTCGTAAAAGCTGCAGCACAGCACGATCAGAAGGTTTCCGAACTCCTGGAATCCTTCGTATACGACTTGGTCTCTTCCGATGAGCATCGTGGAGGAGATGAGGAGACGGAAGCAGCACAACAGTGGTATCAGCGATGCAATGAGGCGTTATACCTACATCATACAACCTCATTAACAGAAACGGAAGCACTGCAACAGGCGGAAACGGATGCACAGAAGCGCTGCATACAGGAAGCTTTTCAGCACGTTCCTCTTTACTTTGAAGCATGGATCAAAGCTACGATGGCAGAGGATGGCGTGATCATGGAAGATCAGGATCATGAGCGTGTACACTTTTTTATCAATACATATAATACTGTCGAATTTGACGGTGGATACGGAAACAGCTGTAATGATTTGGAGCGTGTCTGTACATATGAAAAGATCACATGGGATGAGGTAGAAGCTCGTCTGCGCAGCTATACGAAAGAGCATCAACAGGAATTACAGTATCACCTGCGAGAATGTTTCAAACAACTGCCAAAGCAAGACGACAGTATCGACTATGTGCAGATAAAGATGACGAGGGATATATATCGTCTGGAGGCGATGCTGCGTGAGATCCTGGAAAGCACCTGTCATGTGTGAAGCTTGTCGAGCGCTTCAAGGTATCATCGGATGAAGTCATACATATATCCGTTTTTTCAGATAAGACCATCATGAGGAGGAATCATATGAAGAGTGAAACATATACAGGATTATCAGAAGCATTGCAGGCGGTAAAGACGAGATACGTGCAGCTGCCGGAGGAAGGAATCGATCAACAGACGCCGGAACCATTCGCATGCCTGATACGGGCATGTGAAGCTGTCCTTCAAGAGGAACAGATACGCAGAGATCGTCAGTTACGAGAGGTACGGAAAGCACGAAGAGACGGGATCATAGGGCGACCAGTCACCCCCTGCAGGGAAGACTTTCTGAAGCTGACGTATCTGCATGATAAAAAAATGGTGACAGCAATGGAAGCGACGAGAATGGATATAGGAATTGCCATTTCATGCAGAACGAAAAGGAGATATCAGGAGGACGAGGGATGGAAGATATAAGGAAGCTGATCGTATTCCTGATCATCAACATCTCGGCATTCCTCTGTTATCTGCTGGGAAAAGAAAATCGGAGAAAGAGAGAGGATGGACATGAAGAAGAATAAATATTTAAAAGCGAAACTGACTGCAGATACGGAAGAGGACTGTCTGTACAACACTTTCTGGATCTATGTTGCCGGTATATCGGAGCTGTTACTGATCGTCATGCTGCAGGGAAAGCTGAACTACATCAGTATCCCCTGCCTCATCGCAGCCAGCTTCTCTTTAGGCGTCTGCGCATACAAGATGGGACAAAACGCAAGGGAGCGATAAAACATGACCTTAGAAGATTACTTACCACAGATACAATTACTTACTTTACAGAATTACAACAATACCATCATCGCTTATGCGGCATATGTGCGTTTCGGGAAAAAAGCGATTGCAGACTATTGCAGGGAGAAGATCGGAAAAGAGGTCAGGGTCATCGTAAAGGATGATGATCCTATCAATGAAGATGGGTCGATCAGTCAAAATCGCTCGAAGCCTTCCAGATCGAGAACAGTGATCCTGGAGGTCATCAGCGAATGACGTACGTGGTCGTCACGATCACGTACGTCCTCCTCTTCTATATGAATGTGACCATCTTTTCTGACCTCCTCTATCAGGGCGCGGATATCCTACGTTCCCTGCTGTATCTGGTGTTTCTCATACTACATGCACTCTTTTGCGTCTGCGATGAGGGAAGGATGCAGACATACCGCAAAACAGTCGCGATCCTAACAGAGGAAGATATCGATATCATCGCCATCCATGAAGCCGGACATGCCATCATGTCGATGAACGATGGCGTGATACCGATGGAGATCGTCCTCCTGCAGGGGAAGGATGGTCCGGTGGGAGGATATTGCCGCTATGAGAAACAAGAATTGCCTCTGCGCATGATACTGTGCAAGTTACTCGCTGGAGATATCGCAGCGAGAAGATATGGGATGCTTGCACAGAAGATGGTCTATTCCGAGCTATCCTCAGTTGACGACCATAACCGGTGTTTCGAACTCCTGCAGCAGGTGCCGCGACAGGAGCGCTATACGCTGTATGAAGACTGCCGGAAGCACTGTACACAGGTCCTGTATGCGCACTGGGATCTGGTAGCCCTGATCGCACAGAGACTGCTCGAAGAGAAGAAACTTGAACGACAGGAGCTGGAACTGCTCTGGCAGACATACGGGAAGAAAGACGGGATGGACCATGAAGACGATCGGAAAGGAGGTCAGGGTCACAGTGAATCGTAATGCTCTGTTGAGTGTGGAAGAAATGCAAAGCCGGCACTATAAGAACTCTGACGCTCCACTGTGATCTTGGAAATCATCGAATGAAGAAAAAGAAATATCTGGTACTGAGAAACAAGGAGAACGGGAATATCGTAACCGTCGACAAGACTTGGTTCTATGGTCTGCCTAGGCATATCCAAGCGCTGTATCATGCAAAATGGCAGATCGTGATAAAGTAAGACATCACCTGGCAAGTTGCCAGATGATCGATCCAAACCATAAGGAAGAACAGAAGGTGTGAAAAAAACATGGAGTCATTCAAAAAAAAGTATGAAAAAATTCACTTTTGTAAATATACAACTACTGATCATATGGATAATCATTTGTGATATACTTCTTTCAAAAAGAAAAGAGGTATCTTCCATGGAAATTATAACGATCATGGTTTCGGCGCTTTTGGGAGCAGTACTTACATGGATTACATCCACAGTGCTCTACAAAAAACAATCTACGATTGAAATGAGATGGACATTATTTCAATCGATACGTGATGAAATGTATGCATCAAAAAAGCTTATTGCAACCTATTTCAATGAATTAGGCAAAATTGCAGCAGATATGCGCGAGGAAAAAGAGGCCAGCGAACATGTGCATATTGATTTTACAAATCTCTCCTCTATACATCAGGAATATTCTATTCTGACGAATAAATTTCTGGCTTATATGAAAATGTACGAACCTGATACGATCTGCAAAATAATGTCGCATCTGCCCTTTGTATTCAAAAACTCTGCACGAAAAATGAAATTCTATTTTTATCTGGAAACATGGAGAACTGCAATGTACTGTGATTTGAAATATCTGCTCGATGTAGAAAATAAACTACAGGAGATTTTGATTCCCTACCTTGATAAGACTGCTGCTCCAGATATATATGACGAAATATTAACAGTCATAAGCAATGTCCATGCATCCGACATGCAAACGATAGACCTTGATGAAATTGGACTGTATGACTTTATGGCAGAAAGCTTCAGAAAAATCGTCTGATAAATTTAGCTGCATGGCAATCAGATATTCTAAAGTCAACAGAAGAACTGCTGGATGACTATAAGAAAAGTGTTCATCAAAGATTGTCATAAAGTCTCAATAACAATGAATTACTTAGCAAACTGCTATGTAACACAGGAGGGAGAAGCATGATATCGATACTTTTTATAGGGATGATCGTTTCCCTCTTCATCATATTGTCCTATGCTCTTTGCAGAGCGAGTGATGAAGCTGACAGAATGTTCGGATATAAAACCATGAGCAGAGATCATGAGATGACATATGAAGATGACCATAAATCTTTAGAATGACAAAGGATCTTGTATCTACCTGGCAAATTGCCAGGTAGATAGAAAAGGAGGTGTTTGAAAGCAATGAATGACTTAAAAAGCAGAAAAGGATATATCAATACGAACTGTGAACGTAAGTATCCGGGAGTCAAAGACTATTATCTACGCTGCGTCAGTGACGAGGTCATAGACAGACTGCGAAAAGAATCTTTAGATGGTGTTTGCTTTCTATCTTTATCAGATCTCAGAGAAGCATATGATCTCACTAAGAGTGAAGGGCTAAAAGTGATGCTGTTGATCGATGATGAACCGGATATACAGCGTAAGGGCTGGCATAAGAATCTGGTCGAATATAGAATACAGGATCCAAAGGAAATGAAAAGCATAACAGTCCGGCTTCAGGACGAAGCTATGGATCTCTATGACGAAAAGGACGACGCACTTCAACTGCTCGGGCATAAGTTGCTGCCGGGACTTGTCTATTCCCTTGCGCAGGCACGAAAGATCGCAACGGATCTGGTCAACATTCTTCAGCATAAGGAGATGCCAAAGAAAGTACAGGAAGGACTATTGGAAGCGTACGTACGTGCACATAAAGGTTACACGCTGACAGAAGAGATCCAGGAAGATGGCACCCATCTTCAGGTCCTCTTATATGATGGTCTTCTGATAGCAAAAGGAAGCGGCACTGAGCTCTTGAAGATGATAGGAATCGAAGGTGTCACAGTTTCTGATCTGAACGTATACACGAAGGAAGATATGGAACCTGTCCTATCCCGCTATCACGAATATGTCCAAAAAGGACAGATCAGCGAGATACTGAAGGATCGCTGTGATGAGTGGTTAGCTTCACAAGACCTGGATGAAAACAGTTTGGAGGGAATCATCGATAAAGACGATCTAACACTGGAGCTATGGGACAAACGAGCAGCACTGGACCCTACTCTCCCTTTCCGCCCTGCTTTGAACACGGAGGACATGCGATGGATGCAGGAGGAAGCGGACATACAGCTAGAGCAGATGCTCATTACAGAACTGGAGAAAGAGAAGGTGTTATCCTATGGATCCTGATAGACTAGAGAAGTTCATGAGGAAGGACCATGCACGAATCTCCGGCTTTCACGGAGCGTCGTATACAAAAAAAATATTACGTCATCTCTTATGGATAACCGTGGGTGTCATCGTACTCATCCTTCTCACGATCATCACACTGCAGTTCCTGTACGATAGTATACGACTTGCGACTCTATCCCTCCTACTGATCATCGTCCTTGCCATAACGTTCCTGCTATATCGAAGGATGAGAAAAGCAAAACAAAGAAAGAAAATGAAAGAAATCGTAGATAGGCAGAGCGGGTAAACACTTGTCTTTGAACTTCTACTATAGTAGAATTTAGTTGGAAAAGAGTGTCTGAACCTGACCTGGCAAGTTGCCAGGTACAGAAATGAGGGAGAAGATCATGAAAACGATCATCAAATTACTATTGTCTTCCTTGCTCGTCCTTTCATCGACAGGCTGTTCACCGCATAGTACGAAGAACGAACAAGATGTATCATACATCGATATCTCCGAAATTCCAGCTTACTCCGGTACACCGTATGTGGAAATCGACGGCAATATACCGGCTTTCACGGAAGATGAGCTGTCTACGAAATCTTATGAGAGCTACAGTGAGCTGGATGAGCTAGGCCGGTGCGGAGCTGCGATGGCAAACATCGGAAAAGATCTGATGCCTACAGAAGAACGAGGCTCCATCGGAATGATAAAGCCTTCCGGCTGGCATACCGTCAGGTATGATGACCTGATAGATGGGAAATATCTCTATAACCGGTGCCATCTGATCGGATTCCAGCTGACCGGTGAAAATGCCAACGAGAAGAATCTGATAACCGGTACTCGGTATATGAACATGGAAGGTATGCTGCCATTTGAAGATATGGTTGCTGATCATATCCAGGAAACGAATAACCACGTACTGTATCGGGTCACTCCGATATTTGAAGGTGATGACCTCGTAGCATCAGGTGTACAGATGGAAGCGCAGTCGGTGGAAGACCATGGAGAAGGTATCCGGTTCAATGTCTTCGTATACAATGTACAGCCCGGTATTACGATCGACTATATCACCGGAGAGAGTCATTTGGAAAAAGGAGTAGAAAAAGAGCAAAACGCTACCGATGTGGAGATACGCGGAAACAAGGATTCGAAGATCTATCACTGTCCCGGCCAACGATCCTATGATGATATGGAGGACTCAAAAAATCTGATCATATTCAACAGTGAAGAAGAGGCACAGGCAGCTGGGTATAGAAGAGCACAGCGGTAGCCAGAAAGAAGGAAGATGCGATGAGTAGAAGAGATGTGCAACTGCAACAGATGCGGGAACAGCAGCTGGTAGAAACAACCAGCAGGATCTATGCATCGACCGTGGCAGAGGTATTATTTGAGGCAGGCATACCAAAGGAAGATATCGAGTATGTGCTTTCTCAAGTCATGGGCAAAGCAGAGAATCTTTCAAAAGGTTATATCGACGTAGATACGTATGTGGAATCAGTAGAAGAAAAAACAGGAATCACTTTAAAGTGACCTGATATAAAGTAAAAAAAACAAGCAAAATCAGCTACCTGGCAAGTTGCCATGTAGGAGTAGACAGCGGAGAGACCGCATGGAGAAAAAATATGAACGAAAACAAAAACAAAAAAATAGTCGAACATGGACCAACAGGTTTGAAGCGGATACCGATCGGTATCTCAGATTATCGAAAATTGAAAACAGGAGATTATTATATCGTCGATAAATCCTTATTGATAAAAGAATTTTTGGATAGTGGCGCAGAAGTAACACTGGTGACCCGTCCTCGACGCTTTGGGAAAACATTGAACATGAGTATGATGGCAGAATTCTTCGACATCACAAAGGATTCAAAGGATATCTTCAAGGATACTGCGATCATGGATACGGAATATATTCGTGAGATGAACCAATATCCTACGATCTTTCTGAGCTTTGCGGATGCGAAAGGCAGTCAGATGAGAATCGTAAAATGTATAAAGGAACAGCTACTGACAGCCTACAGATGTAACGCCCACCTATTGAAAGATCCGGATATGTTCGATAAACCAAAGTTCGACTTGATCATGAAAGGATTATCAAGCTTAGATGATGGAAGCTTAGAAACGATCGACCAGGCGATAGCATATCTCATGGAGAAGTGTCATCAGTATTACGGAAAGAAAGTGATGCTCATCATAGACGAATATGACACACCGTTTATAGAAGCGCATGTCGGAAATGTTTATAGCGAGATACACTCCGCACTTGCAGGATTGCTCAGCAGTGCACTGAAAGATAATCCGAATTTGCAAAATGCTATGCTTACCGGAATACAGCGGGTCGCAAAGGAAAATATCTTTTCCGGATTGAACAACCCGGAGGTACGGACTGTAAGTGATAAAGCCTATTCCCAACACTTTGGATTCGTGAAGAAAGAAGTGGATATCCTATTGAAGTATTATGGCTTAGAATGCTCTGATGAAGTGAAGGCAATGTATGATGGCTATAATATAGGTGGAACAGAAATCTATAATCCCTGGTCTATCCTCAATTATGCGAAGAATCATAAGCTGATTCCCTATTGGGTGAACGTAAGCTCTAATCAGCTTATAAAAAAAGCAATGGAGGAAATAAGGAAAAAACCAGAAACACACGGTGAACATAAATCCGGATTCGAAACCAAGTATGAAGAATTGATAGAAAAAAAACAGGTAGAGACCGTAATGGATCTTCAAAAATGTTTTTATGAAGAATCAGATGCTGTAAGTCTATGGGGTCTTTTCGTAAATGCAGGATATCTGACAATAAAACAAGAAAAATCGAGCACGTATTTATTGGAGATTCCAAACAATGAGGTCGCAGAGGAGTTTCAGAGACTTACTCTAAATTATTTGAATAAAGACTATGATATTTTCACTATGATGATGAGAGGCTTATACGATAAAGAACCTAATGTGTTCATAGAAAACTACCGAGACTTCCTATTGAATTCTACAAGTTATCATGATCTGATCAGTGAAAACAGTTACCATACTCTTCTATTAGGGATGTGTGCCTGCCTATATGCAGATTATGAGGTGAAGAGTAATCAGGAGGCTGGAAAAGGCAGATACGATATCGTCCTACAAAGCAAGACGAATAAGTTTCCTTCCTATATCATCGAATTAAAGTATTTAAAGAAAGAAGAATATGACAAGCATCCCAAACTGTTGAAAGAAAAATGTGAGGAAGCTTTACGACAGATCGAAATGAATCGTTATGATATCACATTGAGCGGACAGATCATCCATATCGCATTAACACACAGTGGTAAAGATGTAGAGATGCTTTGGAAAGAGGCTTGACGGACTATGTTTCAAACAACATGGCAACTTGCCATGTTGAAGAAATGCTTGGAGGAAAAAGCAGAAGGCTATCTGCTTTCCAACAGGCATATGAAAAAGAAGAAAAATTCGAACGGAAATATTTTGCAAAACGAAAGAAAAAATAAATCGATAAAAAAGTCTAAATGGGTGATGAGGAGGATTTAGAAAATGAAAAAGTTATTAAGTATGATAGCAATGGTAGCATTGATATTGACGGGCTGTGTCAAAGACCTACAGGTTAAAACGCCAGAGAAGCTAACTGTAGAGTACGGTGATAAGCTGGATAACGATAAACTATATGACGCAAAGGAGTCAGACGAGAATGTCAAAGTCGAGAAGGTTTCCGGATATGATACAAAGAAAGTCGGAGACCAGACGCTGAAAGTCACATTTACAGATGGTGATAAATCTACAGAAAAGGAAATCAAGATAACTGTCAAAGATACCAAAAAACCAAAAATCGTACTGAAGAAGGATAAGATCATGATCACAGCCGGAGATAAGCTGACATTGAAGGACAATGTAAAATCTGTAAAGGATCCCGTCGATGGCAGCTTGAAGTACAGTGACAAGGAAATCAAGAAATCCGGATACTATATTGACAAGGGCGAGCTGGATACGAAGAAAGCTGGAACCTATGAAGTAGTTGTCAAAGCATTCGATGCAAATGGAAATGCTACAGAAAAATCATTCAAGGTCACTGTGAAGAAAAATGTAGAGAAGAAAGCAACGACAGAACAGAATTCTGAGGCCGCAACTTCTCAAAACAGCAATACTGGCCAACAGGCTCAGGCAGCTTCCCCTTCCTCACCTGCACAATCGATTTCAGGATCCAGTGGACAGAGTGGTACGACATCAGGAGGATCATCTTCCGGAACCTCCAAACCAGCAGAAACACAGAAACCAACAACATGTTATGTTCCAAACAATCAGCTTGGTGAATCTGGGCAGATTTTCAAAACTGAAGCAGAAGCATATAAATATGGCGCAGATATGGAGAGCAATCCAAAAAATAATATTATGTCATACAGTGTTGGACCAGTTGTTGATACCTGTGATAATATCACTGGTTATACTGTTGGTTTCATTTATGGTAATTAAAAAGGCAGGATTCCTGTCTTTTCTTTTTGGAATAATAGAAAGGAAAATGTAAATGAATTATATTAAGCATAGACCACCATAGAGGGGTCACGCCCAACATAAATGAAAGGTCGTATCTGTACAGTCGTACATAACATCCTATATTTAAACAAGATCGGTTAATACCGGTCTTTTTCTATTTAGGCTGTGCAAAGAAAGGAGAGTCAATAATTTATGTTATACTTCAAAAATATCAAGAAAAAACTATTTAACTACATTGCAGTATTATTTTTGATTGTATCAAATATATCGAGCCCTCAAGTTGTAAAATCTGCTGGAAATGTCACCGTGAAAAATAGGATTCCTTATAGTTTTCAAGTGACAGATAAGGATGGACATATGGTTTGGGGCGCAGAAACAGAACATATATATGCAGATGGCGAAATTGCATTCTGTGTGCAACCTGGAATTTTGATAACCGAAGGTTCATCCTATACAAGGTCTAATTTCAGTCATAGTGAACTTCGTAAAATAGAACATATAGCTTATGTAGGTTGGCAATTATCTAGTAAGACAGATGAGGACTATCTAGCTACACAATTTATGATTTGGGAAGCTCTTGGTGCTACAATCAATAATACTTCCTATTCTGGATATACTTCAAAAAAAGCTCAGATACAAGATAAGGTAGATTCGCTTTTTAAGAAAAAGCCTTCATTCAACGGAATCGAAGAAAATATCAAAATAGGAGAATCCATCACACTGACAGATACCAATAAAGTATTTTCTAATTATTCGCTCACATCGAAAAGTGAAGGTATTACTATATCAAAAAGTGGAAATAAATTGACGATCACAGCTTCTAGTAATGCCCCAGAAAATGCAACAGTAAAATTTCAAGCAATAAAGGCAGAGTGTGTTGGGACATCTATTTTATTTTCATCCTCTACATCTCAAGATGTTGTATCCTTTAAAGTTGGCGACCCTGTAACTATCACCATTAACTTGAACGTTGAAAAATATGGCTCTTTGAAGATCACAAAGCAGGATGAAGATGGGACAGTGGTACCAAATACTTCTTTCAAGGTGTCCAAGAATTCCGATATGACCTCCCCTATTGGAACCTACACGACAGGTGCTGATGGCACTGTAACCGTCAATGACTTGTTACCACAGAAATATTATGTGCAAGAGACCGCGGTTCCTAGTCACCTGGTACTCGATAGTACCATCCGTGAAGTAACTGTCGAAGCTAATCAGACGACGAACTATACTGCTCGTAATAACTGGGTAAAAGGTAAGGTACAGCTACGTAAGATCGACCCTGATTCCGGAAAGCAGGTCGCAGGTGCTACCTATGCCATCTACAACGATAAAGGACAGGAGTTAGAAAGACTCGTGACAACTGCCACAGGCTTTGTAGAATCCGGATACTTGAGATTCGGTCAGTACACCGTGCGTGAGGTCATCGCTCCATCCGGATATATCTTAAACAAGACCTCCTACCCTGTTACGATCACTAGCAACGAACAAAAGATCACAGTAACCGGTGAAGATGAGCGACAGACTGGCCGCTTAGAGCTCACAAAAGAAGACAGCGTCACCGGCTTATCTGCTCAGGGTGAAGCTACTCTTAAAGGTGCTGTCTATGATCTCCGCGCAAAAGAAAATATCTTAGATCCGGCAGATCAATCAGTCAAATATGCGAAAGGTGCATTGGTTGCCACACTGACGACGGATGCTAATGCAAAAGCGTCTATAAGTAATCTTTACTTAGGTAAATATACCCTTCAGGAAAAAACGCCAAGTACCGGTTACACATTGGATCCTACCACCTATGATATCTCCATCGACTACGCAGGACAAAGCGTTGAAGTCGTAACGAAAAAACAAACGGTCAAGGAACGTGTCAAGGCGCAGGCATTCTCTATCATCAAGATGTCTGATAATGGTGCCGGTGAAGCAGATAAACTTGCAGGCGTAGAATTTACGATCAAGGCTCAGAAAGATATCGATAAATACGGTTCCTGGGAAAAAGCGCCAGTTGCGAAAAACGCAAAGGGACAGAATGCTGCTGTCCTAGTGACAGACAAGAATGGATATGCAGTTTCTGATGAACTTCCTTACGGTACGTATATCGTGCGAGAAACCAAGGTTCCGGATGACCACTACGCCGTACCAGATTTCAAGGTCGTGATCAACAAAGATAGCAGAGAGCCGCAGCCATGGAGAATCTTCAATGATGAAAAATTCAGAGCAGTCATCGCTATCGCCAAGCAGGATGCTGATACAGGGAAAACAATCAAGATCCCGGGCGCAACATTCAAGATTCGAGATCTAGAAACAAACGAATACGTAGGATACTGGGAATGGAATCCGCTTCCTCATTACGTGGATGAATGGGAAACAAATGAAGATGGTGTAGTAATGACCGGTGATGTTCTTGATCCAAAAGAATATCAGATTGAAGAGGTACGAAGTCCGGACGGTTATCTGTTAAACGTAGAACCAGTCAAATTCAAGGTATCTATGGATACAGCTTATGAAACTTTGCCGGATGGAAAAACACCTGTTATCACAGTAAAATTCAGTGATAAAGCTGTACAGGGACAGATAAATGTTCAAAAACTTGGCGAAGTATTAACAAATGTTAAAACCGATAAGATGGGAAACAAGCATTTTCAGTATGAAGAACGTGGACTTGCTGGTGCTGTATATGAAATAAAAGCCGCAGAAAACATCATGGACCCATCTAACGATGGTACGGTAATTTATAAGAAAGGAACTGTTGTGGTTACAGTTACAACAGCCGATGGAGGTAAAGCTACATCGAAGAAACTGCCTCTGGGATTGTACGAAGTTTCTGAAAAATGCTCACCGGACGGATTTGTCTTAAACGGTAAATCACAGACAGTAGAGCTGAAATATGAAGATCAGGAAACAGAAGTGGTGTTTGCAGATTCTTCCTTTAAGAATGAACGTCAGAAAGTTGATTTATCTATAGTGAAGAAAGATGCCGATACAGGAACTCCATTAGCAGGTGCGGTATTCGGACTTTATGCTAAAAATGATATTAAGAATGCTGATGGCAAGGTCGTAGTAAAAGCTGATGAGCTGGTTTATACAGCAGACAGTGATGAAAATGGAAAAGTCAGATTTGATGCAGATCTTCCTCTTTCTGAATATTACAGCAGAGAGCTGAAGGCACCGATCGGATATGCTTCTACCGATGAGGTCGTGGATTTCGATGCGACATATCAGGGTCAAAATAAAGCAGTCATCAAGTTGGAGTCGACCTTCCGGAATGAGATCACGAAGGTCGAAGTATCCAAGAAGGACATCACGAACGATGAAGAGATCGAAGGCGCACATCTGAGCGTATATCCAAAGGGAGAACCGGGCGCAGTATCAGACAGCTGGATCTCCGGGCAGGATGGAAAGGATGGGGATGGCAGCATCATCCCTCACCTGATCGAAGGGTTAGAGCCGGGTAAGACCTATGTCCTGCATGAAACGAGCAGTCCATATGGATATGCGATCGCAAAGGATGTAGAGTTCACTGTAGAGGATACCGGAAAGGTACAAAGCGTCGAAATGAAGGATGAGCTGGTATTCGGCCAATTAAAGTGGAACAAAGCCGGAGAAATCTTCATGGCTACGGATACAGGACAGACAGAATTCGGTACAGTTCATTCTCCAATCTGGGAGAAATCAAATCTGTTGGGTGCAGAGATTACGATTTATGCTGCACAAGATATTACAATCGGCAATCACACTTACTACAAAGCTGATGAAAAAGTTCAGACTTTAGAATCCGATTGGGATGCAGTATTGAGCAAGAAGCTCCCTGTAGGACGATATTATTATCGTGAAACAAAAGTTCCTCATGGTTATCTTGCGGATACAGAAAAACATTATTTCGAGGTAAAGGATAATCAGATCAATGAAATCCAGACCATCACTTCTACTTTGAAAAATGAACGTCCAACGGTTGATATCGATATGACAAAAGTATTAGAAGAACAGGAAACTTACAAAAATCCGGATGCTTATAAAGATATCGTATTCGGAATCTTTGCAAGAGAAGATATCTACAATTACAAAGGCGATGTAGCTATTCCTTATGACACATTGGTGTACACAAGCGGAATTACTAAAGACGGACATTTAACACTTGCTGATACATTTGATCTTCCTAATGGAGTATATTACATCAGAGAACTTTCTACTAACGGACAGTATGTATTGAACGATAATGAATATGACTTCGAGATTGCATATCATGGAGAAGATGTTTCCAACTATGTGGTACAGATCGGTGAAGACGGAAAAATCAATAATGAACTGGCGAGAGGAACAATCCAGGTTCAGAAAGCTGATTCAAGCGATGCCGATAAGAAACTGGAAGGCATCAAATTCAATATTTCTGCAGATAAAGACATGAGCAATATCATCAAAACTGCAGAAACAGATGCAAAAGGTATCGCAACATTCTCTGATCTGGAACTTGGAACGTATTTCATCCAAGAGGATGGACAGGTAGACGGTTATGTTCTGAATGACCATGTCTACAAAGTTGAAGTTACTGCAGACGGTGACCTGTTAACAATCACTTGTGAAAATACTCCTACGGAAATGGAATTCTCAAAAGTCGGAGAAACCGGCTCAGAAGAACTGGAAGGAGCTAAGCTGCAGGTCATCGATAAGGAGACCGGAAGCATCATCGATGAGTGGATATCCGGAAAGGAACCACACTACATCCACTATCTCGTAGAAGGTAAAGAATATGTAATGAAAGAACTCTCTGCACCGTATGGATATGAGATCGCAGAAGAGATTACCTTTACCGCAGGAGACGGACAGAAGATCACGATGAAAGACAACATGATCCGCTCCTATATCAAAGTAAATAAGGTCGATTATTATGAACATAAGGACATCCTGAAGGTCGCAGAGTTTACGCTGTATAGTGACGCAGTGTGCACGAAGAAGATCCGCACTGCAAAGACAGATACGAAGAATGGAATCGCACTGTTCGATGATCTGACATACGGTACGTATTTTATTAAAGAGACGAAAGCACCAGTCGGTTATGAGCTTTCCGACGAAGTCGTGAAGGTCACGATCGATGACGAATGGGTCAATGGTGATGACAAGCTGCGCACAATCATCTATGCGGATAAACCGTTATCCGGTGGGGTCGTTACAGGGGATACGACAGCGACTGGGATCCTGCTCAGTGTCGTAACACTGTCAGGCGCAGCACTCATCTTCGTATCTCATAAGCGTAGAAAAACGAAGAAATCAGAACAGTAGTATCCGAAAACGAACGTCTTGCCCTGTATATATGTGGTGGCTCTATATCCGAAAAAAGACACATTGCGTGTCTTTTTTCACTGTAAGAAAGAAAGGAAACGATATACCCTATGTTCAAGAAAAGATTAAAACCGACTCCTGCGACTGCAGGTATCCTCATCGCCTTCTATTCGACGATGACCCCTATACTGGCCAAACCAAAGCCGAATACTGCAGGAGTGAAAAATGAGGCAAAGCCTTGGTTGGATTCCTTTACGGATATCTGCCTGTGGGCGATACCTCTCGTTGCTGTCATTGCAAGTGCTGCTCATGGTCTATCATGGATGGTCAAGGACGAAGATGAGAAGAAACAAAAGCCTGTCTTAAAGATGCTCAAGATCATCTGGGGAATCGCAGTCGTCCTCGAGCTGATCCCGACGATCTATAAAATATACAATATGTAAAAAGGAGGTATCGTATGGATCTAGTAATCGATGGTGTCCGCTGGGTCTTGTGGATACTCGTCAAAGGAAGTATGTTCCTCATCGATAGTGTATATAACATCATACGACCGATCCTTTCTTTTGATATCGGCTCAAATTCAACGGTGTGGCAATGGTGGGACATCCTGATGATGTTCCTCTTGATGTTCACCTTGCTCAGAGCCTTCACGATGTTATTGAAAGCGACTATCGATGAAGAATATGTATTGAAACTGAGCGGATTACGGATGATCTTCCGTATCATCGCAATCGTTTTCGTCGTTGCCATGACTCCACTGGTGATCAAAGAATTCACCGCTTTTACGAGCGTCGTGATGGACAGTGTTCCGGATTCCTTCGTAGTAGAGAACAATTTCGCGACTACGAAGCCAAAAACAGACAACAAGCTTCAACAGGAGATTGTTGACAAACTGTACAAGGAATATGAAGGGATGCCTTCCCAGATCTTTATCAGTTCCGCAAGCAATGGTCAATATCCTCCCTACCAGCTGATCGATATCAACGCCACGGAAGGCGGTATGGATCATTGGTTCGACGGCGTACCGATTGTAGGAGGCTTCTTCAATATCACCTCTGCATTGATCGGAGCTGATGGTGATTATATCTATTTTCCGGATACCACCATGCTGATCTTTCTGATCGTAGAAGGGGTATGCGGCGCTTATATGTTTCTGCTTATGGCGATACAGATATCACAGAGGATGATCTCCATCGCGGTCAAGATCCTGATATCTCCCTATCCGATTTCCGGTATCATAAATCCGGATGATCGCAGTTTTGGTTTATGGGTCAAACTGATCAGTGCCGATCTGATCTCGAACGTCCTGCAATATATCATCCTATTGCTCGTCCTGGCTGTCACATCTTCTAAAACGGTACAAAACTTCGGCATCGTCGGCCAGGGGATCTTCTTCCTGGGGGGCATGCTGGCTGTCTTGGTCGGTCCCGGTCAAGTCGCTCAGCTCATCGGCGGGGATGGTATGGGACTCTTCATGACGATGCAGGGCTTCCAGGCGATGAGCGCATTGAAGGGCGTCACACAGGCGATCGGACAAAAAGGAATCGGGATGGCCACTGGAGCGGCAGCTCTGGGGACTTATGGAGCCGGCAGGATGCTGGGCCTGAACTCGCTCGGTAACTATCCGGATGGAGGTGGTATCGGCTCCAACAATCCTATGACAGGAGCATATGATCCGGGAAACGGTCCCGGAAATGGTTCAGGATCCGGAGGTGCAGGAAACATCCCGCCAAGAGCTTTTTCCGAACCACATACGGAGAAACAAGCGCAGGCAGCGAGGAAGTATGGAATCGACATCAGTGATATGAGCAAAGGAGATGCTTCCCTAGCTTTGGACAAAGCAGGTATGGATAAGAGCTACTGGAGAGGTTCGAATCCAGCAGGTGGTGGCGCATCCGGCACGATCGATAAGAGCAATCCAACCTATGGCTTCGGAAATACGCCGACATCAGTCTCTACAGATGGAGGGTATGATAGTGCGATGGAAGATGGCACAGATATAGGCGCATCAAGTAAAGGCATGGATAGTGATGAAGGGATCGATATCGGAACTCCTGCCGAAGGAAATGACGGCAGCTCAGGTGGTGCTTCACAGGATGAAGGAGGCATTCGTCTGAGTCGTGAGGGTACGACCGCAAGGCGTGTCGGTGATTCCTCCACCTTCCGTGCGAGAACCGTCTCCAAAGTAGGAAGATCGGCTTATCTGGCCGCAGGTAATCGACTGATGGGACAGAAGAGCATCGTCCGCGGAGGACGCTATGTAACGAAGAATACGCGTGCACAGAATCTTTCGAACATGCATGCCGGTTTCCAGGATCTGATCCATCCGAAACGCACCGATGAGCTGTCTTCCACGCATGCAGGAAAAAGAGATATGCAGGATATGAGAGAAATGGAGGACTTTGAACGATCATGAGATTCTACTCACCGAAGAATTTTAAGAAAGGAAGACATCTGGGAGGGATGTTCCGATGGATCGACATCGCACTGTTCGGCATAGCGACCCTGCTCTTCATCCCGGCATTCCTTATCAATATGACAGGAGATACGGTCAACGTCCCGCTCCTCATGTTGACCTTACTGCTCTATGGGATCGTAATCGTGCTCATCCAGCCATTCCCTCCCATCTATCACAACTTCCTGGTTTTCTTCTACCTACAGTATCTGTATATCAGACGACAGAAGGAATATATATGGGGAGGTATCGTAAAATATGAAGAAAAAGAAGAATAAAGAAAGAAGAGCAGAAAAGAAGGTCATGAAGCAGGCAGAGAAACAAAAGAAATATTGCAGTACGGCATTGGAATGGTCAGATATCGAGATGATCGATGGAGACGCGATCCATATAAGAGACGGCAGCACACGGGAGCGTATCATCGGTCTGAAGGTCACACCCAGGAACATCTTCATCGATACGAGCTATGTACAGGCCCGTATCGTGAACAACCTGCGCATCATCTTCAATAAGATCCGTTTCCCCATCTATTGGGGCTACGTATTCGTACCGGTACAGATCGACGATCATATCTCGATGCTGTTGCGGGAAGAGACGCAGGAAGAGGATCCGCGCATCCGTGCGATGATCCAAAATGATTTTGAAAAGGTCACCTGGTTCCAGGACACGCATCGTGAGTTGGAATTCTTTCTGATGCTGCGCGATGAGGATGAAACGACTCTGATGAAGAACTATGATGAGCTGGTCGCAGAGCTTCAGTATGCCGGTTTTCGGACGAAGGACCTGTGCATGCACGATCTCTATGACTATGTCGCTTATATGTATGAGAATCCGCTGATCAATGATTATTATTTCTCACGAGGTATCTTCAGCTGTCTGGCAGAGGAGAGTGAAGATATCTTCTTATCGGAAGACAACTATCATGAACCGGATTTCGATTATGATGACTATTACAGACTACGGAAGGAGGGAGAACATGTGGAATAATGACCTATTGAAGAAAAAAAGTACGTTCCAGCCGATCGGACTGAAGATCCAAAGAGGCCACTACATCCTGGGAGACCGTTATATCAGATCTCTGCTCGTCACCGAGCTCCCCCGGCAATTCGATCTCGGCCTCTTGAGCTCCTACGTTTCGAATCCGGAGATCAAGGTCTTCATGCGGACGGAGCCGTTGGATCTGGACTGTGCCGGTATGCTGAAGAAGGAATACAATGATAAGAGCAGAGAATATCAGAAGAGCGGGAACGACCCTACGAGGAGAGAGATCCTGGAGAATGAACTGATCTCCCTGAACACCTACATCAAGGAGATCGTCGACAATCACGATGTGACCTGGAACATCACCATCGTCTTCAGCGTCTATGCTGACACAGAAAAGGAGGTGAACAAACGATGTCAGGACCTCAATCTCCGCTTACGGGCAGAGGGCTTCAAGCTGACCAGTGCTCCCGTCATGCAGGAGAATCTGATGCGGGTCGCTTCCCCATTGTTCGTCGACAGTCTCCTCCCTGCTGAAGTGGAAAAGAATATCGGTATCCCGCTCCCTTCACTAGGTCTGGCCGGTCTCTATCCGTTCGTATTCGAAACACTGAAGGATCGTGACGGCTTCCTGCTGGGACATGAGCTGATGAATAAAGGAGCGATCCTATTCGATCAATTCCAATGGCTCGATGACCCGATGAGTGCCCGGGCACTGAATCGCCTGAGTGGGAATCTCGTCATCGTCGGAGGTACCGGATTCGGTAAGTCTACACTGATGAAGCTGTTGATCCGTTTCTATATCCGCACACACAAAAAGATCATCTGGATAGATCCGGAGAACAAGAACAGCTCCCTGACGAAGCGTTATGGAGGCACGTTCATCAACTGGGGACGGCGAGGCCATATCATCAATGTCTTCGATCTGAAGCCGATCTCCGTGGAAGAGGATGAGGACGCCAGTGTCAAATGGGATACAGAGCTTGCCATATACAACTGTGTCGATGATGTCAAGATCATCCTGCGCTATCTCGTACCCTCTATAAGTGATGACACCCTTTCCATCGTAGGAGATCAGATGGTCATGCTGTATGCCGATCATGGATTGACGCCGGAAACGGATTTCCGTGGACTTCCGGCTTCTGCATATCCGACCTTCTCTGATCTTGATGTACGTCTGCAGAAGAGCATAGAGGAGTGTCAACAGCAGCCGCATGCCGATACGAAGGAGCTGGAGCTGCTGCGGGATCTGCGGCTGAAGATAAAACCACTGCTCAAAGAATGGTCGATCTACTTCAATGGACATACATCACTGGGTCAGGAGGACTTATCGAAGGATATCATCGCGTTCGGTACGAAGACGCTGCTGGAGAAGCCGATGACATTGATCAATGCACTGAATCACATCATGTACCAATTTGCCTGGTCGTTATGTCTGGATGAGTCCGTAGAGTCTGCTTTCGTTCTGGATGAGGCGCATACGCAGATACTGACGCCGATGAGTGCAGAAAGAGTAGCACAATACACAAGAAGATCCAGAAAGTATCACAATGTCTGTACAATCGCGACGCAGGAGCCGAAAGACTTTGCAGGCAAAGATATCCTCGTACATGGAAAGGCGATCTTCAACAACAGCGTCTATAAGATGATCATGCATCTGGAGCGCGACGGGACCAACGATCTGAGCAAGTTTATCACCGTCAATGAGAATGAGAAAGGACTAATCGAACAGCTGCGTATGGGCGACGCGTTGTTCGTCTGTGGAGACCGGCATATCCCGTTGCATGTCCTTGCGACAGAGAACGAGTTGAAGGAGATGGCATGATCAAGGAACCGAAGACCAGGCACATGGATCTATTCTCTATCATTCAAACATCAGTTTTCATGACAGGTGGTCTACGAACGTGATAGATCCATCCGGAAAAGACTGCACATGGCAAGTTGCCAGATAAGATAAAAGTATACGGGATATTAACGTTTGAACACCTGAAGAAATCTTATCAGAAAAATCAAATATGCATATACGAATGAGTTTTCTTGTGATATCTTAAAATAAAGAGGTGTTAAAATTGAAGATCAAAAACATACAAATAGCTCATATATTTATAGAACTCACAAAGAAAACGAAATACGGAGGTAAGTTTATGGACTTATTCAAAAATGTTTTCAACGTGATCCGCATAGTTACTATGAAAGAATATCCTCTTTCAGAAATAAAGCAGCAGATCAGAAACAAGGTCATAGGACCAGGTGAGCGGATCAGAGTCAAAGGATATCTGAGCTGTTTTGCACCGATATGTGAACCTGATACATTCGTTCCTAAAATGATTACATACGATCGTAAAAATGATGAAGTACATGTGGTATTCTGTTCGCCAGTCGTAATGAACCTTCAATCTGAAGAATATGCAGTTGCATTTCTCTATCCGCAACAGGAAGGGCGTTTTGAATATGAGTTAGAAAACAGTGCGGAGAGATTGCAGATCACAGATAAGAATAGATTCATCCCAGTAGTTTTGAAAAAACAGGAGTATAGAAAATTTTCAGAAAAACAGATTGAGATGATCTGTTCCATCGAAGATATATGTGTATGTGATCCAAAAGATGAATTCATATTTAAGACTCGCGAATTCAGAAAAGTGAATGATTGGTTCACAGACCTTTATATTCCCCAATATTCAGCATATTGTCTAAAGGCGCAATCAATAATTCCGGATAAAAACGGAGATAGAAAAGATTCTGTTATCGTACCGTATGCCATCGAATATCGGGTACTTTGTAATGATGAAGAAATAGATCTATTCGAAGAGATCCACACAGCTCTTGTAAAAGCCTTCGTAAACGAAAATAGCCGATTCAAGATATGGCACATGGGAGAAGAAAGTTATGACTTCATACTAGCAGAAGATCCGGGCCTAAAGATCGTTTATATGTTTGATAGGAAAGTTGGCTTTTATCAAAATATAGATATAGCAGATACTTTGATTTATGAGCAGCAAATAACGCTATTGGAAGAACGATTATTGCAGTTCAAAGATCATTTACATGATTCGATACATCTGGATCTAGTATATCTATCCGATATTGGTATGTTAAGATCCCTGGATATAGATCGTTATAAACCAAAGGCAAATTTAGCCTAAAATAGATATGATCAGAAGATTGATATCTAGATCAAACAGAAGACCAATCTATTTTGTAGTCATTCTATTGAAATAATACAGAATTGCTGCAGATGGCAGGTGATCCACGAGCTAGATATCCCTATCCTAGAATGCATTACCTGGCAAGTTGCCAGGTAACTTATAAAATTGGAATGAAGAAAGGTTACGCCTTGGTTGATGGTATATGATTTTTTTAAATAGGCGGGAGATTTCCCGTTTTTTTGCTCGCAGATTGAAAGATTTCGGTACGGAAAGGAGTTGATACGAACGAAAAGAATAGGCAGCATAGCTTTGATCATCCTATTGGTCTCGATATCCTTATGTTCAAGCAGTCATTTTCGAATCTACTGTATTACGAGCGGATCTATGGAGCCGACGATATCCATCGGTAGTCTCATACTGGTCGATACCGACGCAGAACTGCATACGGAGGATATCGTTACCTTTCAAAAACAGGATTCCATCATCACACACAGGATCGTGAGACAGATTGATAATCAAAGAACCATCACAAAGGGAGACGCCAATGACAGAGATGATCCTACACCGCTCTATAAGACGCAGATCATCGGTAAGGTCATCCTGGTCATCCCTTACATCGGCTATATCGTCCTATTCATCAGACGATATCTCTGGCTGCTGTGCGCGGCCTTTTTGGCATGGCAGATCATACGAAAAAGGAAAAGGAGATAAGAAATTTATGGAAATCAGAAACAAGAAAAAAGTAGGCATCCTCTCGATTGCGGCATTGGCAGGGATCACTGTCATCGGATCCTCTATCGCATATTTCACTTCGACGGATACGAAGGACAATCTCTTTACCGTAGGCTCTGTGAGGACCGTCCTGCATGAGGACAGATGGGGCGATCTCGCAGATACCGATCATAATGGTATACCCGATATGGCAGAAGATATCATTCCTAATAAAACGATTCCAAAAGATCCGACAATCGAAAACACCGGCAAGAATCCTGCCTGGGTCTATCTGGAGATCAGAGTACCGATCGTGAATATCATCACCGCACAAGAGGATGGCTCACGGAATCCTAAAGCTGATACAGAGCTCTACCTCTTCAAGCCGGACCTGGATCACTGGCGACAGCTGAGTAAAATCGTCGAAGAGGATACCGATGGCAAGAAAACAGCGGTCTATGTCTTTGGTTATGAGGCTGTATTGAATCCGGGACAGACGACGACAGAGCTATTCTCATCTGTAACCTTCTGTAATGCCATCGAAGAGCAGGGACTGGAGGACAGCGAACAGACAATCACGGTCAAGAGCATAGCTATCCAGCTGGAGGAGACCGGAACGATGGAGGAAGCTTATGGAAGTTTCATCAATCAGGAACATGTCCGAAAGGATACCACAGATACCACAAACACGAAGGAACCTGCACCACAGATGCCGGAAAACAGAGAAGCTGCTGTCGATGATGGAGGCCACGATGAATGAAGCACAGGAAGAAATGGTCCCTCGTCTTCCTGCTGGCAGGGATCATCCTTATGATGGTCCCCTTCAGTATCGCCTATCTGACACATGTGGAAACGAGAGAGAACCGGATAACGATTGGACAGAACGATGTCATGATAGAAGAGGATTTCACACCTCCAAAGCAGTGGCAGCCGGATACGACGTACGAAAAGGACGTGAAGGTCCGCAATACCGGCAGCGTCCCTTGCTATGTCCGTGTCTATACGGCTCTTTCCGACCATACTGTCCCGGCAGAGCTGGACTTCGATACGAAGGACTGGACGCAGGCCGATGACGGCTACTGGTACTATGCCGGCATTGTGGAGCCGGGAGCTGTCACCTCCAGTCTGTTCACGAAGGTGATGATCCGAGATATCGAAACAGAGCAGCGGAAGACATTCGACATCATCATCTATGCAGAATCTGTACAGGCGGATGGCTATAGCGATATCCGGGATGCCTTCGCCGGTATACGGTAAAAGGAGGCAGAATCATGAAGAAAAGAAAAATACTTATTCCATCTCTTATCGTATCTCTGCTCATCTGCGGACTGATTATGGGGGATTCCCTCTCCTCCATATTACGTTCCTTCCGGCAGCGTTTCACCGCACAGACGGATACCGTGGAGGTGACATTGGTCGATGACTTGAAACGAAGTGTTCCGCTCGTACCGGGAAGCAGGATCCCCCTGGATATGGATGTGCAGAACCTGGGAGCTGCCTGTCGGGTACGTTTTAAGGTCTGTGTCTATACCGATGGTGAGCTGCTCCGTGAGCTTACAGAGGCGGAGCTGGAGCTGGCGGATGGCTGGGAACGGAAGAAGGACGGCTATCTCTACCATACAGGCATCCTGGAAGAGGATGGCATACTGGAGCTGTATGACGCTGTCATCGTGAGCAGTGACATCATCACGAAAGAAGATCAGACACTGGTACTGGAGACGACGATCCAGGCCGTACAGAGTGAGCATCTTGAGGTCTCTTCGGATGGCTGGGGAGATACCGAGATCCGACAAACGCTCCGTTCAAGGAATGAGGTGAGATCCGATGCGTAGGAAACTGCTGTTACTGACAATACTGCTATTACCCTTCCTCCCTGTAAGGATACAGGCAGAAGGATCAGGCAGGGACGACATTCACATCCGGATCACGGAAGCAGGGATGCAGAAGACATCGGCAGATGATATCGTACTACCACAGATGCTACCGGGAGATGAACAGATCTATACCCTAAGGGTGGAGAACCGAAGCAAGGAGGAACAGGAGCTCTATCTCAAGCTTTGCGCAGGAGAAGGACAGCTTACCGAGATACTGGAGCTGCAAGTGATGCAGGATGGCCACCGCCTCTATGAAGGAACTATGCAGGACGCGCAAAGCGGTATAGAGATGGGACGCTATGCACCACAGGAGATGACGACGCTCCGGATCACACTGCGTCTTCCAAAAGAGACAGATAACACATATTCGATCAGGGAGGCTGCTGTCGATGTCGAGCTCACTGCGCAGATGGTACGATCGAGCGTGGCCACAGGAGATAGGACGCAGCGGACACTGCTCATATCCAGCATCCTGGCATCCATCTCCTTCCTGATCATCATAAGAAGGAGGCGAAAAGATCATGAAGAAGCACGGTAGACTACTCATATCGTTCCTGTTGCTGTTCCTGCTGCTCATCCTTCCCCAGGATGGCCATATCACAGCAGCGACCATCCATGAGGTATCCGGAAGCAGCACCATCATCGATTCCTATTACAGCTTCGCACCGAAGTTCACGCCTGGGGTATCCTGGGCGGAATTCTATGGCTGCAGAAGCTATGACGACAGCGCGCTGTTCCGCAATGAGGGAGCGTCCAGTGGACGACTGCCGGCGAACAGTCACCTCGCCCTGTTATCGAGCAATGCGCTCGTGAGAAGTGGTACGATTGGCGTGCGATACAATAACATCGGCCACTATGACGGCTCGGCAATAGATCTAAAGATCATGCTGGTGGACGGAGAGATCCGCACGGCAACTACGACGACACATCCGGATACGAACATGCCGAGCGTCGCCTTCATGGACAACAGTATCGACATCTACCAGCAATCTTATCAGAGCAGGAATTTCGTTTGGCAGTTCACCTTCTATAGGAGAGGGACGAACACACCGATATCAGTACCCTTCCATGCGAATTTCAAAGATATCGATAATACGGAGATCTTAGGTCATGGCTATAGCGGGATCGACGGCGTCTATGTGATGAGCAGAGGCAGTGGCGGTAATCTGAGCTATAACAGTTCTCAAGTGTATGCACCGTCTGAATTGAGTGGAGATGATGACCGACAGAACTGGGCTACATTGATAGGAGCGGCCTCGAGCTTCCGGCTGGGGTATACGAGAAGACTGGATATCGATGTCGAGACATGGGACAAAGGAAGTGATTATCGAACGTTCTATCACTGGAAATGGTCCAACGATTCCCTCGTGAAGTTCGATACACCGGTCCCGACGAAACGCATCAACGGGAATACCTCCGCATCAATCTACGATACCACTGCTTTTGACTATACGATAGACTTTGCGGTCCCACCGGAAGCTGCATCCACCTATTACACGAGCTTCAAGCTCAACGATACCCTGGCAAGCTGTATACAGCTTGTCAATGGCGCAAGCAGTATCATCGTACGAGATTCAGCCGGTAACGATGTGACATCGAGATTCGATCGTACCATCAGCGGTCAGTCCATACAGCTGAGCCTTCGTAATGTCGGTGATGCTTCGTTCTATGGAAGGAGCTATACTGTCACGCTGAAGTGTAAAAAGAAAAGCGGTCATGACCTGTCTGCCTGGTTCAGCACATCCGGTTCCGGATCTGTCCGCAATACAGCGTCGATAACGACGGATAGAGGAACGAAGACATCGAATACAGTGACTGTGGGCTTCTATTTCAAGATAACGACATCTGTGATGAACGGGACGATCACGGCGAGCATAGCCTCCCAGCTGCCGAATACGAGCAGGACGATCAGCTACAGTCCCGTGGATAGCAACCATGTATTGGAGAGCGTCACCGTCGATGGGAAAGCAGTCGATATCAAGAAATATCCGAAGAGCTATACCTTCAGCGGTATAAAGGAGGATCACAGCGTACAAGTGAAATATAAACGAGTCTACAAGATCGAGACCGGTGCGAGCGGTGGGACGATCACATCCAAGGTGACCGGCATCGACAAAGGAGAAGAGAGAACGATCACATATACAGCGGATAAGGGATACTATCTGCGTAGACTGCGTGTAGACGGAAAGGAAGTAGACGTGAAGCGATACCCTACCTCGTATACCTTCTGTGATATCTCTTCAGACCATGTCATAAAGGCAGAATTCCTGCCGATACCGGAACTGCGGATCACGAAGCGGATCTATGGGGAGGAGATGTATCCAACGTCGGGAGATCCGACCTTCATCTTTCATATCGAAGGCACCGATTACACCGGGAAGAGGCAGGAATATACGGAGGTCATACGATTCACAGCGTCTGACAGGAAAGCGTCAGGAGGCATAGAGAAAACGATCGTACGGAAGGATATACCGGCCGGTGAATATGAGATCAGCGAGATCCCGGTATCGAGATATCGTTTGGAACGCATCACAGAGGTGGTATCCGGAAGCGTGAGCGGCAGTAAGGTGATACTCGATACCGATGGACAGGATGCGAAGGCGACCTTCGTGAATCGCAGGTCGAACTATAGAGATTACAGCGATAACGATCTGGTGGTCAATACGTTCCACTGATGATGAGGCTTACCTGGCAAGTTGCCATGTAGTTATGGAATACCGCTTACGGCTCCTCAGTCAAGGACCGGGTCGTATTTTCCTTTCGGAAAATCTCCACCCTGCCCACGGCTCCTTGACTGCTCCACCTCCAGCGGTGTGAAGAAAGTGTAAGGTAGCTACACTTACAGTCGATAGCGGCAGAACCGCACAGGAGGAAAGATATGCATTATTATGAAGTACAGTCACAATTAGTAGTTTTGAATAATGAGGATGCCTATATAGCATCCGAAAAAGCCCTAAATGAATTTGACCTTTTGGTCATCGATAGTAAGGAACACGGATTCATTACTGTTTCTATCTCTCGGAAACTCACGAATTTTGAGGCGATTTCCATGCCATTCGAAATCAGTACCTATCTCATGAAGATGGATATCGAGGGATATCTGAAAAAGAAGAAAGCGGAAATTAGTGCAGATGTCATCCTTAAAAAGGTGGAACTCAAAGTCAAGGAGATACAGTATATGGAGAAACTGAAAAAATATCAGAGAGACCCGAAAGTAAAAGCATTACTGGATGAATATGATGCTTTACAGAAAGATACGCCTATTCAAGCAGAAGCGGAAGAAAATACATATGATGGATTGTCATTGGATGACCTAGTCTAAACAAAGAAATCGGGAGAGACACCTCTCTCGATTTTTCTATCTCATTTTGATATCCGGCATTTGAATCAGTATATTAACTATGGCTGCGCCTCTACATGGCAAGTTGCCATGTAGCTATGGAATACCGCATCCGGCTCCTCAGTCAAGGACCGGGTCGTATTTTCCTTTCGGAAAATCTCCACCCTGCCTTGCGGCTCCCTGACTGCTCCACCTCCAGCGGTATGAAGAAAGTGTAAGGTATTCATCCTTACGATCGTAAGCGGTGACCCCGCAAGGAGAAGAATATGAAAAATATAGTGAACACGATCATCGGAAGCAACAACATTATAATCAGAAACAGCACGGTATCCCACATCAAAAATGTCGAGACCCTTTCACAAGGTTGGAACTGGGTCGAATCTACAGAGGGCTCAGGCTTTTTACTATCGCCTGAAGGAGATGGCGTCGTCGATTATGTCCTGATCATAGGGACAAGTGATATCCGTTACCGTTTCCGTGATACGGAGTCATGGATGCTGTTCGTAGGAACGGAAAAAGAATTCAAGGATTTCATCTTGAAGAAAGTGAGAGATAGGATATGATCTCCATAAATGAAGATAGAAAAAAGTTGATGGACGATATACTGACACTGCAGCAGAAAGAACTCGAAGCCTGTGATGATCTCCGAGCACTCTATATATCAATGCTCAACCATCACAATCATCACAATGACCATAGTTGTACGGAAAAAGGTGTCGATATCCGTGTAGGAGATATCTGTTATATCGATTTCGGAAATGCATTCATCGAAGAGATAGGCTTCCAGCATTTCGGACTCATTTTGAGCCTATGTAAAAATAAAGCGTATGTCGTACCGATGAGTGGTAATGAACGGGCTTATGCGCAAGCCTATAGTAAGGATAACCTAAACGGCAAAAAACATCTGATGCGCCTGGAAAAGGTCGGTAGGATGAAGAAACGTTCTGTCTTATTCATAAACGATTCCAAATGGATAAATACCGCGAGGGTCATAGACGTAAAAGGACATCTGAAAAGAGACAGCCAGGTCTTTCGAGAAATCATGAGCAGGGTCAAAGACATGATATCCTAGAGGAGCTCTCCTCTAGGATATTTCATATACTGGCGAGCAGTTGATCAAGTAAAAAGATGCCGGATAGCTCTGCCGGCTCAGGTGCCGGCCAACTACATGGCAAATTGCCATGTAGCTATGGAATACCGCTTACGGCTCCTCAATCAAGGATCGGGTCGTATTTTCCTTTCGGAAAATCTCCACCCTGCCTCTGGGCTCCTTTGACTGCTCCACCTCCAGCGGTGTGAAGAAAGTGTAAGGCAGCTACCTTATATGAAGTGAGCGGTAACCCCGCATGGAGGAATAATAAAATGACAAATAAAGAATTAAGCACAAAGATAAGAAAGACATTAAAGGAATCTGGATACACATCGAAAGATATAAAAGTATCTGTCCGCTCCAGCCTATACGACACGGTCGCAAAGATCACAATCCATAACCCGCACATCAATAAAAACGAGATTGAGAAATTGCTACTGACTGCATATGAAGAAATAGACAGAGATATAGTTACCGGTGAGATTCTACAAGGTGGGAACACAATGTTATTTATTGATTATGAATACGGAATCTTTGAAGAGGTAGCATTGGAATGGATGGCGACTGCGAAAGGACTCATGCAAAGCAAAGCAGAGGTGACAAGAATTTTTGATGGTCTGTATTTGCTCGATCCAGACCACTGCGGAGCGCTGGAGATCAGGCAACAAGACGAGAATACCACCTGCACATATAAAGTGCACAGTATTTCTCATCTGTGTGAATTCCTATACAAATTCGCAGAATTCAAAACGATCACAATATGATAGAGCGAGAAAGAAAACAGAAAAGATATGTTTGAAACGAAGTCATCGGAAAGATGGCTTTTTTACTTTCTTCATTATTCCATAGCTGCCGATGGCAGTGCCAGCGGCAGCAGAGCCGTGATCTATGCCGGCGGGAGAAAGAGAAAGACACGTTTCTATGACCTGGCAAGCTGCCAAGTCATAGATTCAAGAAGTGATATACAGGAATCGAAATGATGATAAGGAGGGTAAAAAGATGAGGAAGAACAATATGTATCAAGACTTCGATCACGGTAAAAAACACTTGAAGGAGTACCAGAGATGGCTGGCTCCCTCCCGGGAGCCGCCACTTCACTAAAAACGCTGTTTTTAGTGAAGCAGGATAAGGGATTTTGTCCGACAAAATCCGGTGGGACAAACGGTCAACGACCGTTTTCTAAAAACAAAAATGATGGGAAAATGCTTTATCTATCAGCTATTTTCGTATTTTCAAATCGTAAAATTATTGTAGGACATCTGTCAGACATTTGTCGGACTTTGTAGGACGGTTGTCCGACATGTAAAAAACACGATAAATAAAGGAGTTTGGAAAAAACTGTAGGACATACGTCCTACGATAAAATAGGGTTGTCCTACAATCGTCCTACACATTTTTATAAAAATTTTTTCTTCATCAAATAGATACCTGGCAAGTTGCCAGGTTATAAAATTGGAGGTAAGAAAGTGAAAGAAAGAAAATCATTCCGCTTTAGCTTGGATACATTTCAAAAGCTGGATACTTTACAAGAATTAGAAAAACAGCAAGCAGAAAAATTCAATATTACGCCTAAATCGATCACTGCAATAGTTGAAGATGCGATTGCAGAGTATTATGTTTTGAAGCTTGATAAAGATACCGGGACAGACTATCTTAGCAGAATGAATCTGATGATCCAAGATGCTCTGAAACAACAAAACCACCAAAGAGATATGACCCTCAATCATATCCTCCGCTATGCCATGATGTCTTATGAAGCTGCTGTCACCATGCTCAAAAATTTCAGGCTCTCCGATGAGGAACGTCCAAAGGATTTTGAAGATGCCAAGAATCTCGTTCAAAATCTGGACAGTATCTTCGAAGACAGCATCTTTGAAAAAGTTGCAAAAGAGCTTGGCGAGGAGGTCGATTGATCCATGCTTCTCATGGATGCTTTTGATAGATTGAGCGATCTCCTGGAAAAGGGATTCTCCTGTTATCGAAGGATGCGTGGTTCCGATCCGAACGGTTTCAATTATGACATGCTCGAGAATTCCCTGAACATCTCCAGACGAGCTTATATGGATTGCCTCGAAGATCATTTCGATCGTCCTCTGTTGGAACGTATCGAACGACAGTGTCAGAAAAAGGGACAACAGGTATTCAGTGCTGACTTCTTGAATGACCTCATGGAAGCCTATATGGAGGATCGATTCGCGAAGCCTCGATATTTCTTCGATATGGATGGCGTCCTATTCAAATTCGATGACACTCTGACTGCGCTTGAACCACTATATGAGGAAGGCTACTTCAGGAACCTTCTTCCTCATCGTCTCGCTGTCCACTGCCTGCAGGAGCTATTGTCAGAAGTTCCCGATCGGATCTATATCCTATCACACTATATCGACTCTCCCTTCGCCGAGTGTGAAAAGCGAGAGGTATTACAGGAGCTCTTCCCCTCTCTGAATCCGCACAACGTGATCCTGGTCCCTTACGGAGAAAACAAGACAGACCATGTACCGCTAAGAGTCAAAGAGAATGATTTCCTCATAGATGACTATGACCAAAACCTTGTATGCTGGAGAGATGCCGGCGGATATGCGATCAAATTCGTGAATGATATGAACGACAGACACGGATCCTGGAAAGGAAGCAGAGTCGAATATGATGATCCTGAGCTCATAAGTTCTCTGAACCATATATTTGAATACGCTGGCACAAGTGAAGATCTGGCAATGACTCTGGAGCCTTATATGAAACAGAAGCTGGAGGTATTACGTTCACATGCTGATATCGGTCTTTGATCACATGGCAACTTGCCAGGTAGGAGATATCCGACATGAGTAAGGCTCACGTCATCAGCAAATTCCGCTTCCTGGAATGTGGGAAAGCTCCACCGAAAGGCTCCCGATTCAAAGGTACGATCTCTACCGCATCACTATTGGACTGGTATGAGTATACCGGCAGAGAAAAAGCAGCTGACAGAAAGAAAGAACGTGGTATGCATGAAGGTGGACTCTTAGGCTATACGAGTCAGGATGATACGACGCGTACCTTCTCCAGCGATGGCTGGCTGACGAAAGACAAGATGCCGGGATTCAAGAAGAAGATAGCTAAGGCATTCCATAAAGACGGCGATATCTGTTGGGACACTGTCGTCTCTCTCAAGGACTATCAGGACTCCTTCCAAAGCAATATGAATGATGTCAACGATTATGCTGCGATCGTTTCCAAATCCCTGCCCGGATATTTCAAAAGTATCGGCCTCGACCCGGACAACATGATCTGGTGGATGAACTATCACAACAATAAGAAGAATCCCCATATGCATATCGTGTTCATGGAAAAGGTCCATACCAGAACGCGAGGTAAGCTGGCGCAGAAATACCTGGACAAATATAAAAGCACCTGGTTGAAGGAATTAGGTCTCCGTCAGGAATTCACTAAGAGATACGGAAAAGCTCCGAAGGATGTCTTCAGGGAAAAGGACGCTTTGCGCAAGACGCTGATCTCCGGGCTCGATATGAGATTCCATGATCAGCTGCTCCATAGCTTCTACACAACGATTCCGAAGAAAGGGAGACTATCCTATAATTCCAAGAACATGAAGCCATACAGGAGACAGCTCAACCTGATCATCCGCTCCCTGCTGCAGGATGAAGAGATACGACCGACGTACGAAGAGTGGCTCGGTAAGGTCGAGATGCTGGATGATCTTCAGAACACGCTTGCAAATGAAAAGATCTCCCACTTCAAAAAAACAGAGCTGGACAAACTCTACACCAGGATCGGGAATATGATCCTGGGACATGCGAAATATAAAGAAACAGAATGCAAACAAGGATATGATCTATGGTTCTCAAAACAGAATATCCGGTATCAGGATGAACAGATATATCGTATCAAGCTGCAGGATCGAGCAGCCTGTATCGACCTGCCATCCGATGCAGCCCTGTTCCTGGATGAACGGGGCTTTTATCATGTCGAGATCGAACAAGACAAAAGCTATACGCTCCATCGATATGCAAAAAATCTCGATGCCTGGAAAGACATCTCTGAAACAGATACATTGCAGATCGATAGAGACACCCTCTTCCGCTATATGCATGCGAAGGACATATCGTTATCCGAAGGTGAGCCTAAGATCTTTGTAGGTCAAGATAGTCGTATATCGCTCATGGATGGGACAGATGAGACCGCTGTGCCGCTTCTTACTGACGATCCAAAAGAGATACCTCCTGATCCACAAAAATCCTTGCACGCTCGATCAGAAGATCCCCCTGCCCGTATGGGGATGAGGAAGAGATCGAAAGTGATCCATAAGCAAAAACTGAGTGCAGTCCTGAAAAAAGGCTCCAAGCGGATCCTACATCAGGACGCGCAGGAAAAAGAAAGAGATCTGGAAAGATTCATAAGAGAATATGAAGAACAACAGATCCGGAGTGAAGAAAGGGGAAAAGAATATATATGATACGAAAACTCATCATCTCTCTGCTCGGAATAGCTCTCGCAAGGATACTCTTCATCCTTGCGGCCATCAACCTGACCAATATGCTCGTATTCGACAGACTGGAGCCATCCTTCGATCTCAGTCTACTGGATCAGATCCCGCAGACAAGGGCGGTCATCGATATACTGACGGTACTCATCGCAGTCTTCATCCTTCTGGGGATGTTTTCGAAAAGTACCAAGAAGAAGCTGGACGATGACAAGAAGAATTTTACACATCTCTCCTCTATCCATGAAGCGAAGCGCAGTCTGACAAGAGTGCAATTTCATGAAGCAGATAAAGGAAAGTCAACCAAAGAAGATATACGATGGGTATTGAACGAAACATCCTTTCTGACGAAAGCCGATCGTATCCTGAACTATCCGAAGCTTCCTTATAATGCACTCCTGACATTCTTCCGGATCGATGACTGGCACAAGCTCAATACCGTAAGACGTTGGGAGATAGATGGTAAGCCTGTCACACAGCGTGCCGGCCTCCCCATCTATATGCCGAGATTCCGGAAGCAGACGATCTTCGTCGATGCAAACGACAATCATTCTATTCTGATCGGTACGACGAATTCCGGTAAGACCTTCTCTGTCATCCTGCAGATGATCGAGCTCGTCTGTATGTCAGGTGAATGTGCCGTCATCAACGATCCCAAAGGAGAGCTCTACGAATATACGGCAAAGCAATTCGAAGAGGCCGGGTATGAGATCATCAAGCTGAATCTCGTCAATGCGAAGGCTTCCGATGCCTGGGCTCCCTTAGAACTGGCATGGGATACATGGAAGAAGGCCTATATGGATCATCAGGAGGCACTGAAGGAATGGAAAGCAGAAGAGACTACCTTCACACCTGCCGAGAAAGCAGAGTGGCTGGCCAGGATACCGGAGCCTGACTACTCTCAGGCGATCGAATTCCTCAAGGATCTTGCAAACAGTCTCACCTATGATCCGAATGTCAAGGATCCCTTCTGGAACGATTCCGCAAGGGACTGCATCATCGGGATGGCTGCTTTCCTGATGGAGGAAGCCGTCCGGAACGGAGATATGACAGATGGGATCATCAACTTCAAAGCGATCAAGCTGGGATTGAACTATGCAGATGTGAAGCTCACGAAGGAACAACAGAAGGCACTGCAGGTGCGCTCCGACAACATCCTGGGCGCAGTGTTGGAAAAATCAAGAAGGCTGGACGATACCAGTCATATGTATCTGATGGATTATTGTAATGCGCCGGAACAGACGCGGCAGAGCATCAAGAAGGTCCTTGCGACGAAGATCGATATCCTGACGATGAACGAACAGATCATGCGGATGACCTCCTATTCTGATTTCGATATGAAGGCTCTCGGACAGAAGAAGATGGTGATCTATCTGATCGTGCATGATGAGAAGAAGACCTACTATCCACTCGTCACGATCTTCCTAAAGCAGCTCTATGAGGTGATCATCAACGAAGCCAGAGGGAATAAAGGAAGACTCCCCATCCCTGTGAATGTCATATTGGATGAATTCGGTAACTGTCCTCCATTAAAGGATATCCAGAGCATGCTGACCGCATCCCGTTCCCGCGGTGTACGTTTCTCGCTGGTCGTGCAAGATCTCTCTCAGCTAGGAGAAGTCTATGGAGACAAAGTAGCGACGACGATCCAGAACAACTGCTCCAATACCGTGTATATCTTAGGCTCTCAGATGGATACACTGAAAAGGTTCAGTGAGATGTGTGGTTCCAGACAGATATGGCTGCCATCGAAAAGCTGGTATGAGACGCGTCCTGTCATAAGCATCGATCGTCTACAAAAATTGAATCTTGGTGAAGTCGTCATCCACAGACAGAGGAAATCCCCTTTCATCGCAAGGATGATCCCTTATGACAGATGTAAGTTCTATAGAGGCAAGAATATGAATCCAAACGAAGAGAGATCACCAAAGCCGGCTGTCAGATGGATCGATATGAAGGCTCTATTATCGAATTATGGAGATGTATTCTAACAACATGGTGATCTGCCATGTGTGTAATGACCATGAACACGATATTACCTGGCAACTTGCCAGGTAATGGAAAGGAGAAGAAAATGGAGGAAGAACAGATAAAGAGATTCGTACAAACGAATAGTGAGATATCATTGATGGATTTTTACAAAAGCTTGGAAAGACAGCAGCGAGAAGCCGGATATAGTATGCAAAAGACCAGTCTGATCTTTCCGCAGCGCCAGATCATCGAACTGGAAGGAAAGAGCTCCTGTAAGATATTCACTTCTTATTTCGAGAACTGTGAATTCATGAACCTGGAGCTAATGGATACGGCCGGATATGACCAAAGGATATTGGAGGGAAATATCTTCAAAGGCTGCACCTTCACGAACTGTAGAAACATCGCATCTATGAATGCATGTACGTTCATCGACTGTAATTTCAATGCCTGTGATCTCAGGCATACCTCATTCGTCCGCTGCAGGTTTGTAGATACGAGCGCAGGAGACTGCGATTTCCGGATGGCGAATTTCTCCCTCGCCGATCATGCAAAGCTGTATATCGCATATGAGACCTGCAAAGTAGAGGATACTCTGCTGCAGCCGCAGGTATCGGAAGAAGAGAGGAAGCAGACCGGCGATCCGATCAGAATGGATATCTTCCTCGATATGCTGGAGTGTTCCCTGAAACTGCTCCGTGATGCGATCCATCTCGACAGTGATGCGCAGATGACACTCGATCCGATCGCTCACGACCTGAATGCCTATATACAGATGACGCGAAAGGCGATGGAATCAGAAGGAATCCGGGAACGTGAGGAAACGGAGATACTGACCGATCTCGACGTGCATGAAGCATGGGCGAATCAGATCTGCCGCAAGACAGAGGAGATGCCTGTCATCGACTGGACGAAGAGCAATTACAGCAGGATGAACCTGAAGAACCGGAATCTGTCCGGTATCGACTTCACCGGTTCCCTCATGAAGAACTGTGACTTTACAGCCTGTAACCTCACCGGAGTCGATTTCACCGGCTGTAATCTCACCGGTGCCATATTTTTGAATGCGATCCTTGCGCAGAATACCTTCGATGGCGCAAAGCTGGAGGACATCAAGATCGACCAGAAGAACCTGCAGCTATTCGAAAATGCCGGCATCGCTGTGAATACGGACCAGACCGGCCCCATGAATATCTCTGTCAATCGCAGCGTCTTATCGAGGAAAGGAAATACGGCCGTCTGATGGAAGACAGATACCAACGCTATCAGAACACTGCCTTCACAAGCCAACAATGGTACATCATAAAAAAGGCGATCGATGAAGATATCGAAGTCAAGGATATCGCAGATCCAAGATTCAGCGTCGAACAGCTGACGCTACTCATAGACGCAAGGAGATCCGGTATCGACTTATCCGGATTGATAGATCCAGATATCAAGGAAGGACAGCTGAAGCAGATATTGGAAAAGATAGCGAATGAGATGGGTCTCTATGATGAGCATTATGAAAAGGTCAGGAGGAAGTGGCTCCGGAACATCACCTGGATGCTTCTCATCGGCTCTGTCCTCACGATCATTGTTTCTCTGCTCTATGTCACGAAGGATGAATGGCTGAAATACTTTGAAGAACTGTACCTGTCCTTCGATGAGACCGTACAACTTGAGGCAGGAGAACCGTTCGAGCCAGCCTCCTACATCCGTTCTTATGATCCCGAAGCGGTAATCACCTTTCCGAATCGTGATGAGATCGATACGAAAAAGCCCGGCACCTATTGGGCAGTCTACCATATCAGCAACGGCAAGAAGGAAAAGGATATGAAGCTGCTCGTGGAAGTGAAGGACACCAAATCACCGGTGATCAGCTTGAACAGATCCAGCATAACTGTGTCTGATCGTTCCGAGCTGAAGGCGGAGGAATATATAGATTCTGTCATCGATATCGTCGATGGCGATCTTCGCAGGAAGACGACGTTCGAAATGACAGAAGACCAGATCGTTTATAAAGTGAGCGACGCACATGGGAACGAAGCACGGAAGACCTTGGATATCCATATAGAAAAGCCAAAAAGTAATGAGACAGAGAGCGTTCCAAAGACAGAAGGGCCACAACCAGACGCTCCACAGCAACAGGAGCAGGGGGATTCACCAATAGAAAAAGATATACCTGTTACGGCACAGGGCAGATCGTTTCCTTTCATAGAAGGCAAGACCTTCGATCAGACGTATCAGGAATGTATGGCAGCCGGTAATGCAGCAGTAAGCGCAGGCCAGGCAAATACGGCGTCCTGTACCGTCTATGATGACGAGAATGGAATCCATAAAGGATACGTTTTAAATTTTAATTGATGATACCTGGCAAGTTGCCAGGTATTTTTTGGAGGTAAACGCAAATGAAAGAAATCATCAATATCAGTATTCCGAAATCACGGTTCAAACAGAAGATCAAACAGGCGAATGGCACGAAAAACAGTCACCGCGTCATCCTGCCAAAGGAGGCTGGAGCTTATAGATATCATGTCCTATTGATCAGTGAGGATTTCGTACAGGAGGATATCGACAATAAAGAAAATAACGTCCTACATTTCTATGCAGATCGAGAAATCCAGCTATCACAGCATCATCGAACGCCGAACGGAGAGGATGTCTATGAAAAAATCAGGGTCATGCCAAAGGAGTTATACAAGAACTTCTATGGTGAATATAAAGACAACAGCAGGAAGAGGTTCACGAATGAAGAGGTAGAATATCTAAAGAAGAATATATCTGTGATGGATTTCCTGCAGGATCGTGCAGGCTTCAGCTTCCAAAGACAAGGACAGCATTATTACCGCTGTGATCAGCATAGTTCTCTCGTCATCGATACGAGGAACAACGCTATGTTCTGGAACACCGAGCATATCAATGGATCCGCATTGGAATATTTGAGAAAGGCAGAAGGCAAGACGTTTCCAGAGGCGATGAATATCCTGATCGAATATCATAACGGACTTGCGCCTGACAAGAAGCAGTATATCGCACCGAAATATGAGCAGATAGAATTCAAGCTTCCGGATTCACAACAGAATATCTCGAAGATCTATGAGTATCTATGTGACAAGCGAAAGATCGACCGTGACCTCATCAAGCGATTCGTCGATGACGGTAAGATCTATCTGGATGCAAAAGGAAATTGCGTCTTCGCATGTGAGAACTACAAAGGAAAGGTAGATTCCGCCTTCGTACGTTCGACCTATTCAGGCTTTCGGGGAGATGTCGGTGGAGGAAATAAGTTTACCGGATTCTTCATCGAAATGGATCCAAAGGCTACGAAGCTTGTCCTGACAGAAGCCTATATCGATGGGTTGTCTTATATCACGGCCAAGAAGCAAGCCGGTGAGAAGATAGACTTCAATGTGCTCGCATGCGACAGCTGTAATGTCATGAATGAGACGTTCCGCGTAAATTATCTTACCCGACCTGTCCTGAATCAGAATATCGATACTGTCATACTTGCATCGGATAACGATAAAGCAGGCAGAGCTGCTGCGGAAGAGTTCAAAGCATTCGTCCGACCATTTCATAGGATACAGAATGTCATCGATGATCTTCCATCCCTTGGTTCTGACTGGAATAAGGACCTGCAGAAGATATATGAGAACCCGGAAGCAGTTCCGGAAAAAGCAATCATGTTGAAATAGCTCTTATTTCTCCTAAGATATTGACCCTTATACAAAGGATCTTCAGCATTATGGCATCGGCCTGCTTATCGTGGAGCCGCACTGGTGGGAGTTCAAAAGCCTATCTATTGATTTACAAATCGAGACGAAGTTCATCTGAAGGTGCAGGATAGGTCATAGGAGAAATCTGGAAGCAGATATCCTGTCGGGTCTGACGGACGATACGGATCGTTAGAGAATAGTGATGGCCTCATCAGGATCTCGTAGTCATCCTATCAAACAACGTACGCATTTTTTAATAATCTAGAATTTATATACATATGGATATGTAATATACTTTTTTTGTTCTCTACTCCTTTCGGAATATATCCCTACAGAGAGTCAGGTAGGTATATTCCGGCTTTTTATTTGTTGTTTCAAAATGATTGCAAAATATTTTTAATATGATAAAATGTTTTCGGCTGTTGAATATTGCCTAGGTATTGAACAGAGACGGCCACTATTTTTGGCAAAGTTCGGGTAAAACCGGACTTTTTTATTATCTTGCTGAATAATACTAAAATATTTTATTTACAAATATTACTTTAAACTATATAATGATTACATTGCCGCCTATTTCAAAAGTAAGAGATACCTAGGCAGTATTTGGCGGCAGTAGACCACCTTAATGGTGGTTTTTTTATTAACAGTTATCAAACGTTTTATCTTTTATCAATAAGTATTATAATAAGCCTAAATAGGCATTTAATTCCTCCATATCATATATTGAGATACGCAGATGAATCTCGATAACACGTAAGGAGGAAATATATATGTGTAACAGATGTAAATGTAATGATTATGACTTTAATGATTATGATTTTGACAGATTTGATTGTGATAGAAACCGTAGATGCGATGATGATTACGTCACAAACGCATTGAACGAAGCCGAACGAGTAGCTCGCAATACAATGCGTCAACACTGTAGAGAAAATCGCTGCGCGCGTCATTTTGTATGCTGCATGAGGAATGCTCGATGCGGATCTAATTGGTAACTCATTTATTATTAACTATTCGTTCACCCTCATTTAGCTTTTAACAGTGTATTTGCGATTTCATCAGTAAAATATGAGAATACTTGTAAATGAATTATCCTACTATTGACTCCTGCCATAAGGTGGGAGTCTTTATCTTGAACATAAAAGATAGCTGATGTGTAAATGCGAAAATCACACCCTATATAAAGATAGTTTTGTGCTCTCTGATCATTGGGAGCTTATGCTATATAAAATTAACATAATCTGACAGAAAGGTGTAAATGAACGAAGCATGAAAAAGATCAATCTAGATAAAAATGTCTATGAAGCGTTGCTAGAACGTCTTCATTTTATCTTTCAGGAATTTGAAAATATCTATATCTCCTTTTCCGGAGAAAAGATAGTGGTCTTTTATTGATATCCTGTTGGATTTTAGAGACCAGTATTATCCATCACAAATAATAGGAGTTTTCATCAGGACTTTGAAGCACAGCACAATGCAACGACTGATTATAGAAGAGGCCTTTCGGATGCTGGAAAAGCGTTCGCATCTCGGACTTTACTGGGTCTGTCTCCCTGTGCAACACGCTCTGCCTTGAGCAGCTATGAAATGTACTGGTACCCATGGGATAATAAGAAGGAAGATATCTGGATCCTTCCAATGCCTCAGCACGATTATATCATCAACCTAGAACAAATATCATGACATCCTAACACTATAAGATGCATCAGGGGGTCTTACTAAGCAATTTGGCAGATGGTACCGATTGTCTCATGAAAATAGGAAAACGATCTGCCGGTTGGGGATAAGGGCAGATTAATCCTTGCAGCGATACAGTGGTTTCATCAATAAGAAATATAGCTATAAGCAACGATGCTGGATCACGCAGCAAAGCCGCTTCACCGTTTCAGGACTATGCCAAAGAGGCACTCATCTTTACCGAGTCATCTGTCCTGAAATCTAGGTCAAGCTCATCGGATGTGTCAGAGGAGCGTATTTTACTGCTATATATGCTAAGACGAAGGCATTCGGATACCGTCATATAACATTTTCGGAGGGACATACATGCACAGTTCATACTGGCAACGTTGCCACCACAGTTGTATCGCAACTATATCAAGAAATTTAACAATTCCATCTGATTTCGGCATACAGTCGGAGGTGGGCATGAAGCGAAGTTTGAGAGAAATCAAGAATGTGTTTATGTCTATCCTACGGGACATTAAGAAAGAGATAGACAGCGGCAAACAGCCGGGGGAAACTGTCATTGACACCATGTTTTAAAATACCCAGAACGCCGTACAGAAAAAGAAACAGGAATTACATACCGTTGATGATGTGACAGCGTTGATTACAGAGCAGATAGAAAAGGTCATGCTGCTGGAAAAGGAAACTAGCGAACAATTCCAGCAGTTTTTATGTTAGATTTCCGAATTGTTTCCGAAATATTCTCATTTTATTGCCAATTAAAAATGGTATTTCCGTTTTACGAAACGAGTGGAATTGTAGTCCATGGGCGGAGAATTGGAAAACTGATAGGTTTGCCAACGGCAAATCTGAAAGTTGAAATGGACACGGATTTGCCGGAGCCGGCTGTGTATATATCAAAGGTTTTTCTCAAAGAGAAAACGCTCTATGGAATCACGCATATAGGAGCGCAATCAACAGTTGACGATAGTCAAGAAATATCTTTTGAAACACATTTTGAATTTATTATAAGAAATATACGGACTCAAAATGAAAGTACAGTTGTTTTCCAAAATCCGGATTCCACAAAAATCCGATGAATTATCCTTTCTTATAGAGCAGATCAGAAAAGATTGTTTGATCGTACAGAAATACTGGGGAATAAAACAGCTTGCTTCCGATTTTTTATAGATATTAGGAAACACCAAGTAAAGCTATGCAACCATAAAATAATCTTGTCCGCTAAAGAATTTGATGTCCTGTATTTATCATATTCAAATCTAGATGTTGCATTTATGATAAAACAAATCTATGAAGTAGTCTGGCATGATTCGGCAAATGGTATTTATCATGCAGTAAAAAATACAGTTTTTTAAACAAGAAAACGGATTAAAGCATTTTCAGCGAATCATGATTATATAAAGACAATCGTTGGATATGGTTACAAATATAATGCGTAATAGCAAAGTCAGTCGAGTCAATCAGCACAAGATGAGCAGTGCATAAATGTGCTGCCGTTGACAGTCCTGCCCGCCTTTGCTGACAGGCGATCAAGGCAGGAAAGCCCTTAAAATGGTTTCCAACACATTTCAATTTTATATAAAAAGTTTAAATTTTTTTCTGGATACAAAAAACCCGCACAAAACCTGGTGTCTGTACGGGCTTAAAGCCATCTTATATTCAATGATTGAAAGGCAAACGATAAAAGAATCTACTGCTCCTCCTATTCGTTTCCCATCTTTCCTTCTTCACTTCAATGTTCATAAAATGATAATCTTTATCTCAGCTGTCAATTCATCCAGCCTGTTTATTTTCTATCTCGTCAGTATATATATCCTGCTGTTGTCTCTGCTCATCTTTCCACTGTTTTCGGATCGGATATGAATATTTATAAAATGTCGAGAGTGCCATTCCAATATTCATACAATATTCTCCCAGAGGGCGCTTGCTATCCAGACATGCCCTGATATTTACTTCAAAATCTTCCGGAATTTGTACACGTGGTCTACCGTATACACCATTTCCTTCCCGTTTCCTCTTTAGTGCATTCTGGATTCCTATTTTTTGACGCTCTTTTAGGCACTGATAATACCAGTCCATGAATTCTCTGCAGAACTGATATACCAGAACAGCATCTGCACTCTTATTCTCCTTGATAAAAACTACATCTTCCTGTGCATACTGTTTCAGTTTTTCCATGACATCATCCCCTAAGCATGTCATGGACAAAAGTTCCATTTTCCTACCTGCCATCGTTTTTTCTTCCCTCCTACTGCAATCTTTTCATTGCTTCTACGATGTTCATTCTCACAATCATTTCAAAAATTCTTTCAAACATGCTGTTAAAAAATAGAGCTGTTACAGGCGCATGATACTATCTTTGACTGTTTTACTGAGAGGTTTCATCAGCTGATACGAGTACTTTTTTGAAATTCCCTCATGCAAAGATCATGTATCTATTATGAAAGGGAAACACGATACCTTCTTCCAGTATCAAAATAACTGTATAGGGAATTATTTATTTTGATACGAAGTGAAAGCATTGCATGAGACCTGATATAATATGGAAAACAACATGAGAGCTAACAGACGAACTGTATACCTCCCTTGTTGCTTTGTAAATAATCCTCGATTTCTTAAATGACTGGTACCATTTTTGTGACAAAAGATCAAGTATCGTTTTTTAAGTCGAAATATTATTTTATAGAATGCCATTTCTCATTTCTCGATATCAGGTCGCGTATTTCTCTTAAAAGAACTGCTTCCTCAGACGGCTCAACAGCTGCCGGTTCTGGAATGCTCTCTTCTTTCTTTCGGCGGAATTTGTTGATGATCCGGATGATCGTAAAAATCACCAGTGCAATCAGCAGAAAATTGATGATATTCTGGATGAATCTTCCGTAATAAATGGCTGCTTCCGCCATATATCTCCTGATGCCGGAGTGATAACATAGCGTAAACTTGTAAAATCGATTCCTCCAAACAGGATGCCGATAGCAGGCATGACGATGTCATTCACAAGAGAGGTCACGATTGCAGTAAAAGCCCCTCCAATGATAACATCGACTGCTAAATCAATCACACTTCCACGAGAAATGAATTCCCGAAAATCGGTAAAAAATCCTTTTGTCTATTTCAAATCATTTTCCACCTTCCCTACAAAATATCTCGGCATAAATAACACGCTATGGGATTACTGTTGTTCTATTTTTTCTTTTAATGCCTTCCCTGGCTTAAATTTAGGTGAAAAGTGCCCCGGTATGATAATTTTTTCTCCTGTTTGAGGATTTCGACTGCTTCTCTCACTGACAAATCGCGCCTCAAAAGTTCCAAATCCAGCAATCTGTATTTTTTCTCTTTGTGCCATCTTATCTCCAATGAGTTCGATAAACTGATCTATGATCCCCTTTGTAACTTCTGAAGAAATCCCCTGTTTATATGCGATTTCTCTAATGATTTCATTTTTATTCATAAATACTCCTCTTGACATTATAAAGTGTTTTTCCTATCGTTATCTTCTTTGCCTATGAAGTTTTGAATGAAAACAGCACAGCACCCTCTAAGAAGAGTACTGTACTGAATCAAGTCGTTATGCTATACAATCGTTGTTTCTTTTACTGTTCCTCGTCAACTTTTCTGCGTTTTCTCGCAAAGAATAGTCCGGCAAGGGTCGCAATAGAGCCAATCGCTGCTGCTGTATGCACACCTAGATTTGTAAAGTCGCCAGTCTTTGGTCCAGAAGTTGTGACCTTCGTCACCTTGTTCGTCTGCGTATTCTGCTGATTGTTAACCGGAGTTACTGTACTTGCAGGTTTTTCCACTGTGACTTTCACGGTTACCGTTTCCTTGCTTCCATCAGGATATTGGATTTCTAATGTTCCCTCATATTCTCCAGGTTTATTTGGATCAATAGTTCCCTCTGGAGTGATATCTTTAATTTGGGTTCCTTCTGGAAGGTCATCAAGATTTGTTACATTATCTGTTAAATCAGGGTTTTCTCCCGGCTTTATGATTTCCGGTTTCGTCTCCGGATCGTATTTATCCGCATCTGTACGCGGATCTGTCACATTGACCTTTACTTCCACTTCTTCTGTTGTTCCATCCGGATAAGTTACTACAATGATGCCCGGTGTTTCCCCTGGCTTATCGGTGTCTACCGGTGTCTTCCATTCATACTTCGTATCCTCTGGAAGGTCATCTTTATTTCTGATTCCATCCTCTGGATTTGGAGTTTCTCCCTTATTGACATTGACTTCCTGTCCCTCTGGAGTATATTTTTCTGCATCTGTCCGGTTGTCATTTACAATAACGTCCACTGTTATCTGATCCGTAGAACCGTCTGGATATGTTACAACTACAGTTCCCGATGTCGTACCCGGTGTACTGGTATCTACTGGTGCAGTCCATCCATAGGTTGTATTTGCTGGCAAGTCTGCTTTGTTGGCAATACCATCTGCTGCATTTGGCTGACTTCCTTTGTCGACTGTGACTGCCTGTCCTGCCGGATCATATGCATCTGTTGCCAAGCCATAGTTGACCGTTACAATGACTGTATCGTTTGATCCATCTGCATAGGTCACTTTCACATTCACTGGCTGATTCTGTCCTGTCGTTGGAATCGTATCTACTACCACGATCGACTGTATCTTCTCGGCTGGTGCATCTGTCGTTACGACACCTATGACTTCATCATTCGTAGCTGTCTGCCCATATGGTTTGTTTACAACTCCCCCCTGCGCCGTATATAGTTCTGTATCGGTCGCATTCTCATTTACAATAACATCCACTGTTACCTGATCCGTAGAACCGTCTGGATACGTTACTACGATTGTCCCCGAGGTTGTTCCTGGTGTGCTGGTATCCACTGGTGCAGTCCATCCATAGGTTGTATTTGCTGGTAAGTCTGCTTTGTTGGCAATACCATCTGCTGCATTTGGCTGACTTCCTTTGTCGACTGTGATTGCCTGTCCTGCCGGATCATATGCATCTGTTGCCAAGCCATAGTTGACCGTTACAATGACTGTATCGTTTGATCCATCTGCATAGGTCACTTTCACATTCACTGGCTGATTCTGTCCTGTCGTTGGAATCGCATCTACTACCACGATCGACTGTATCTTCTCGGCTGGTGCATCTGTCGTTACGACACCTATGACTTCATCATTCGTAGCTGTCTGCCCATATGGTTTGTTTACAACTCCCCCCTGCGCCGTATACAGTTCTGTATCAGTAGCCTGTGGTGTCGTGTCAACGACATTGACTGTAACTTCCACTTCTTCTTTGCTTCCATCTGGATAGGTTACTACAATCGTTCCTGTGGTTTCTCCCGGTGTATCCGTGTCCACTGGTGTCTTCCAATCATACGTTGTTCCTTCCGGAAGATCGTCTTTGTTCTTGATTCCGGCTTCTGCGCTTGGGTCTTCGCCTTTATTGACATCCACCTGCTGTCCTTCCGGAGCATAGGCATCCTTTGCTTCCCCGTAAGCAATCGTTACGGTAGCATCTTCCTTGGTTCCGTCAGCGTAGGTTACTTCCACGGTCACGGTCTGGTCTGCACCATCTGCAGTTGGAGTAGGAATCTCACCTTTGATCGCTTTGGATTTCACTTTCTCTGCTGGTGCCGGAGCCTCTTGACCATCCTTGGTTTCTGTGACTGTGACTTTGTCCAGAATGGCAGCCTCTTCCGCTTTCTTTCCGTAGTCCTGGTTCAGCGTGCCACCCTTTGCATTGTATTTGTCCGCATCTGTTGCCGGATCAACGACATTGACTGTAACTTCCACTTCTTCTTTGCTTCCATCTGGATAGGTTACTACAATCGTTCCTGTGGTTTCTCCCGGTGTATCCGTGTCCACTGGTGTCTTCCAATCATACGTTGTTCCTTCCGGAAGATCGTCTTTGTTCTTGATTCCGGCTTCTGCGCTTGGGTCTTCGCCTTTATTGACATCCACCTTCTGTCCTTCCGGAGCATAGGCATCCTTTGCTTCCCCGTAAGCGATCGTTACGGTAGCATCTTCCTTGGTTCCGTCAGCGTAGGTTACTTCCACGGTCACGGTCTGGTCTGCACCATCTGCAGTTGGAGTAGGAATCTCACCTTTGATCGCTTTGGATTTCACTTTCTCTGCTGGTGCCGGAGCCTCTTGGCCATCCTTGGTTTCTGTGACTGTGACTTTGTCCAGAATGGCAGCCTCTTCCGCTTTCTTTCCGTAGTCCTGATTCAGTGTGCCACCTTTGGCATCGTATTTGTCCTTGTCTGGTGTAGTGAATGTAAATGGGTCTCCTATAACGGGATTGTCTGCATTTGGACTATATGCAACCAGAACAACCTCTGTACCGTCTGGCACTACGTTTGCGTTAACATCCAAAGAGAAATTTCCGGCTACTAGATCATCAAACGAAATTTTCGTTGTACCATATTCCTGCTCATTGTATGTTTTCTTATCCTTGTCATACCCTTGAAGCTTGACGATCACATTTCCAGCATCTTCATTTGTGATTTGGATCAGTCTTGCCGGGTCTGCTGGATCAGCAATCAATGGCTTTGGAACAGTTCCTTCAATCGTTGTCTTTTTAGTGGAATCAAATGTTGTCGTTGTAGTAGTTGGTTTTGATACTAGATAATCGGCAGCGTTGTTTGGTTCTGTCTGATCTGTCATAAATTCCTGTCCATCAGGTACTCCATCACCATCTGTATCTACCTTAGTAGTATCGGTACCAATCTTCCATTCAACAAAATCAAACAGACCATCTTTGTCCGTATCATTCGCATCCAGATAAGCATTTGCATACGAATCATTCAACTGCTTTGGAGCATCTCCATTATCATTTGTTGATGTACCTTGTTTAGTGTTCAGATAGTCTGCTTCCATCCAGCTATCAAATAAGAAGGATTGCTGATTTTTCTCAATATATTCATTAACTGCACGTGCAAAATCGGAAAGAGTTACACTATCTTTCAGTTTATAGGAAATCGTATAGTTACGGCTTTGTCCAAGCGTTCCAAAAAAGATTCGGTCGTTGTTCTTTCTTGCTACATCTAACTGTGCCTTTGTATCATTGCCAATGATGCTTAGTTCTGGAACCTGACTTGTATCCACTAAGCCTTGGTTGTTAATTGGTACCGTAAATTCTTCATGTTTTTCGTTAATCTTTACGCCGTCCAAATCAGAGCAATATATTTTAATATTATCTGTGTCAATATATGGAAGCAACTCTGGTGGTATCTGTTCTTTCACATACACAACCCAGCTATAATCTGTCTGTAGGAAATTCTCATTAGGTTTAAATGTATGGATAGAACGAATGGTCATATCATCAACATTAAATTTAATTCTTTGATTAACTTTACCTTTTGTAAAACCTGATTCCTTTTCATTCTTATTCTTCTTATTATTCTGCAAGATATAACCATTAGAAATACTGTTCGAGGCTATAGCTCCTTTAGTGGTCGTCAAAATGGAATTAAATCCAATTGGAGTATCCTGTAAATTAAGACTTTCCAATGTCTGTCCATTTTTCAGCGTGATTTTAACAGGCTGGTTACGCGATACACCTATCAAAGCATAGTTAGGCAGTTTTGTAACTGGCAGAGACCACATTGCGCCATCGCTATGTTTTTCCAGACTAATATCATCTAAAATAACTTTATCGATCTGTTTATAAAAAGTATCGTTGGTAAAACTCAAAAGATATTTCCCAGCATATTCGTTCGTAGGGTCTGTCCCCCATCCTGCGCTTCCACTAAACCAATATGTAAACGTCATAGATAAACTGCCGTCATCCTCAACTTTATTGAAAACAGTAGAGCTATAACGTAGGTTGGCATTGTTATCAATTCCGGTTGCCGTATAATGTGTTGTAGTATCCAGTCCTCTGCTTTCCTGTGCATAGACGGTACCCAAAGACGGCACCATCAACGTGATGCCCAGTAATACAGAGCACCCGCCAATACTCAATTTTCGTATCGCCCATCTTTGTTGTCTTTTTGCACAGGAAAGAAACCTCGGCTTATTTTTCTCCATAAACGATTTCTCCTCTCTTTTCGTTTCTTTCTAAAATAATTAGAACCAGCTTGGTACCCTCATATTTACCTTCATTCCATTTCTAGAAGCTCCTGTATGCTTGTTGATAGCAGCATGTGATCCAGATACGACTGTATCTTTTCATAAAAATGACGGACCTGGCAAAAGGAACCGGCATCTCGACTGCAGTAACGGTCTTTTTCAAGGCACCGGTTGATCTGCATGGTCGTCTCCATTGCTCGAATCACATCATAGATGGGGATGTCTCTTGGATGCTTTACGAGTCGAAAACCGCCATCGATACCAGTAACCGCTTCCAGGATCTGTGCTTCTTTCAAGATACTGGCAACTTTTAAAACATAGCCCTGTGGAATATGCAGCTGTTCCGATAATTCCTTTGACTGAACAAGCTGCCTTTTTTTCGCAAGATAGAGAACGATTCGTACTGCATAATCGGTCGATATTTTTAAATGCATACATCACCCCCTCCTTTTTAAATTCTGGATAAATCAGGTTTATAGTATGACTGTACCAGAATATGGACTTATCCTTTTCAAGAAACAGCATAACAATATCATCCATAGAAACCTTGACTAGTGCTGCTTTTTTAGATAACGAAGATCTTTTATAATTCACGAATTGCAAACGGCACAGCAATTTATGCGTTATCCACCTAAATCAGCACATGATGCTTTTTGATAAATATTAAATTCAGTATATAGTCACATTCTTATCTTTGCGCATGACCGAATATCCATTTCCTTTCTCACATAAGGGTACTATCCTGCTGGTTCATAAACAGAATATACGCATTTATAATAGAAGTCTATTGATATTCTATACTGTAATAAAATAAGATTGTTTTATACAAAGATGTGATGTTTTTATACATTATTCTTATTTGTTATATTTCTAAAATCTCCGTATTCATACGATCTTCTCTGTTGGCAATCAAAGATATTCGTAAGCGGAAGACGCTTCCATCCAGCTATGAAAGAAAAGAACTGTGAAAAGTGATGCTTTATCCGCACCATTTTTCACAGTTCTTTTTGTATGTTTTATCAGCTAAGGTCAATAGAGTTCTTTGTCCAGAAGAAAATTTTCATCAAAATCTCTTTGGGTTGTTCTATTTAAGAATTGCTTTGGTGTAATTCCCTCATATTTTTTAAAGTTCCTATAGAAATGCGAACTGTCAAAAAAACCTAAACGTTTTGAACATTCTGCAATCGGCATCCCCGTGGCTAAAAAAATCTTTGAAATGGCTATCTTTCGTTGATTGGCATATTCTGTGATGCTCATATGTACCTCTCTTTTAAAGTGCCGCCGTAACGCACTTTCTGAAAGAAAAAAAATGCTTTGCCACATCAGATGTTTTATATGGTCCGTAAATCTTTAGGTTAATATACTGTATCACAGACAGTATGAAAGGTGAATAAGCACTGTTTGCCAGATTGTGCAGTTCTTTTGTGAAATGGATAATCGCACTATCCCTTACCGCCAGGACATCCACCAGTTTTTCTTTCTGTTCCAGTTTCTTTATGTAAAATTCTCGTAACCGGATCGTTTCCAGTACATCCTTTCCCATATGAAGAGCAAGGGAAGACAGTTTTTCCAGAATAACAATGGTATAGTTTTTTTCTGTGCGTACAGAATCATTATGCCAGGTGGGGATCACGCTGCATCCGATTTTGGCAACCCCCTGTTTCAAAGTATCCAGGTCTCCTTTTGCAACAAGTTCTAGTATTTTATTTTCATAATAGAAGGCATATTGCTCGGATTCAAAATTCTGAAAAAAAGGTCTCTTTAATGCCTGACTTTTTAATTCCAATTCATTCCGATAAACTTCTACATGAAGCCTTCTGGAATAAATTTCTTCCAGGTCGATTTTTAAGATTGCCCCCAGCAGTATGATGAAATCACGAATATCTCCTAATGCGTAGATCGATAGATTTTCATAGTAAGAAAACCACTCCTTCCCTGTGACAGAGAGCTGCGATTTCATTTTATCTCCTTCTACAAGTTTCTCGATTTCTTCTGGTTCTATTTGATTTGTCAGAAACGGGCCAAGCATGATAATGACATCCTTATGCCGTACAAATATCAAGATTTCTTTCAGCCATCCGTACTCATACCAGATAAGATCTCTGCAGTGCGCGTTTTCAGAATGAATCCGGGAGAAATCATAAGGAATCTCATACCGCTTCCCGGAACTGTACACTTTGAGCAGTTTAAAACAAAGATCATAGATATGCACTGGTATTTTCGTTGTCACATGGAGCGCTTTTATATTCTGCAATTCTTTTCCTGTAAGTTTCATCAAACTCAATCCTCCTCTATATTGGCGGTTTCTGTCATATGAGGTCAAATCCCGCAAATCACAATAAAAAGACGAAATTTACTTAAGTATAAAATAGCATAATTAAACGATAAAACACATTTAATTGATAAATAATATTAAAAACGCATCAATTATACAATTAAATTGGCCTTTTATACATTTATCAAATATTTTATTTAGAGATGCAGAATCTACAGAATCCTACCATACTTATACATGCCCTTTTCATCCATTTTGATGTACCGCTATTATAAAGAAAAAGAACGCAGTTTTGCCGATATTTCTTTTCAAATATATCATGATATGTTTTTTTTATGTATATTTGATTAAAACAGTAGTATAAAACGACCTTTTTTTGTGAAAATATTGTCGTGATATTGGATATTTTGGTTTTATATCTTAGAATAATCCTAACAGCAGTTTCTTTGACACAGTATCAGGAAACGGGAAAACTTTTTATAAAGGAAGGGGTGAACTTGCATTCTGCTGTCTTGCAGAAAGAACATGCAGTACATATTATGATAAAAAGATATCTGGATTTGAATGTATATGAAGCCTTATTGGAAAGATTTCATTTTATTTTCCAGGAATTCGATTCCATTTATATTTCTTTTTCCGGCGGAAAAGACAGTGGACTGCTGCTGTATCTTCTGCTTGATTTTCGGGATCGGAACTATCCGGATAAAACGATCGGAGTATTCCATCAGGATTTTGAAGCCCAGTATTCAGCCACGACAAGATACGTAGAGGAAACCTTTCAGATGCTGGAGAATCGCGCTCATGTAGAATTGTATTGGATCTGCCTTCCTATGGCTACACGTACGGCACTGAGCAGCTATGAAATGTACTGGTACCCTTGGGATGATAAAAAGGTAGACAGCTGGGTACGTCCGATGCCGGAACATGATTATGTGTTCAATTTGAGACATAATCCCATGACGACCTATCACTATAAGATGCACCAGGAAGACCTTGCAAAACAATTTGGCAGATGGTATCGTATGTCCCATAACAATAAGAAAACGATCTGTCTTCTGGGAATCCGTGCCGATGAATCCTTACAGCGCTACAGCGGTTTTCTTAATAAGAAATACGGCTACAAAGGACAATGCTGGATTACCCATCAGTTTAAAGATGTCTGGACTGTATCCCCTTTGTATGACTGGTCGGTCAATGATATCTGGCATGCCTACTATCGCTTTGATTATCCATATAATAAATTATATGATTTATTTTACAAGGCGGGCCTGACGGTTTCACAGATGCGCGTAGCCTCCCCTTTTCAAGATTATGCCAAGGATTCGCTGAATCTTTATCGGATCATCGATCACCAGATATGGACAAAGCTGCTTGGGCGTGTGCGGGGCGCAAATTTTACTTCTATCTATTCAAAAACAAGAGCTATGGGATACCGTAACATCACGCTTCCCGAGGGTCATACGTGGCAATCCTATACCAAATTTTTGCTGGCAACGCTGCCAAAGCGCCTGCAGAAAAATTATGTCGATAAGTTTAATAAATCTCTAAAGTTCTGGCATACTGTTGGCGGCGGATTAGAGGAAGAGACCATTCAAGAACTGATAGAACATGGATACCATATCAAGAGAAACGGCATATCCAACTATACGATTTTTAAAAATTCACGCATTATTTTTCTGGATAAGATTCCAGATCATACAGATGATATCAAGTCTACAAAGGATATACCAAGCTGGAAACGGATGTGTTTCTGCATTTTAAAAAACGATCATATCTGCCGTTTCATGGGATTTGGTTTGACACGTGAACAGCAAAAAAAGTTAGATTACTTAAAAGATAAATATAGAAGTGTGGAGGAACTAAACGATGACAAAAAGTCCCGTATATGACATACGAGCCGTACCTGTTGAAAAGATTCATCCCAATGATTACAACCCCAATGCAGTAGCACCACCGGAAATGAAACTTCTCTATGACAGTATCAAAGCAGACGGCTATACGATGCCGATTGTATGTTATTATGATAAACCAAACGATGAGTATATCATAGTGGATGGCTTTCATAGATACCGGATCATGAAAGAATATCCAGATATCTATGAGCGGGAACAGGGTCTATTGCCTGTTTCTGTGATCGATAAACCATTAGATCAGAGAATGGCGAGCACCATCCGTCATAACCGTGCAAGAGGTAGTCATGATGTAGATTTAATGAGCAATATCGTCAAAGAACTGCATGAATTCGGACGCTCAGATACATGGATCGCAAAACATCTTGGAATGGATCGAGATGAGATATTACGTTTGAAACAGATTACTGGGTTGGCTGCTTTATTCAAGGAAGTTGACTTTGGAGAATCCTGGGAACCGATAGAAGATCTTCCTTTTGAATCAGACAATATGGAGAAATAATTCCTGTAGTATGTGAATATCTAAAAATAGTGTTATCAATATTCATATGGTTTCAAGCATTGTATAAAACGCGTTTTTAATGTAATAATCGGGCCAAATGCAATATAGTATACGGTAAACAGCGAGTTATAATTACAGGTGTAGAAATCAAAAGGAGGTGAGCCAAATGTCAGACAAAGGATTTACAGACAAAGTAAAAGGTAAAGTAAAAAAAGCTGTTGGTGATGCAACAGGTGACAATTCTGCGTATTTATGCTTTTTGAAAAAGGTGTACTTTTTGATAGTTCAGGAATATAGCAATGATTTGTAAATAGTAAAAAGCGGGTAAGAATGTAGATACGAAACATACTTACAGGAGGAAAAATACTATGAATACATCTTTTATTTCGACAAAGCAGATCAAGGACCTTGTGAATGAACAAAAGTTTACATCAACACAGGACATTATGGAGTGCATGAAAGGCATGTTTGCGGATGTTTTAGAACAGACCTTACAGGCTGAAATGGATCAGCATTTAGGCTATGATCGTGCAGAAAGAACGACATGTGAAGGCAAGAAAAACTATCGCAACGGATCTGTAAAACGCACGATGAAAACACAGTTAGGTGAAGTGGATGTGAATGTACCACGTGATCGTAACGGTGAATTTGAACCTCAGATTATTGGAAAATATCAGAGAAATGCCGATGGCATTGAGAAACGCATCCTTTCCTTGTATGCTACTGGAATGTCCACAAGAGATATCAGAGACCAGATCAAAGGACTGTACGATGTAGAGATTTCAGAAGGACTGGTAAGCAAGATCAGCGAGCGCATTCTGCCCGAAGTAACAGAATGGCAAAACAGACCCTTAGAAGCCTTCTATCCATTCATATTTATGGATGCGATCCATTATAAAATCAGAGAAGATCATCAGGTCGTGGCTAAGGCTGCATACGTTGTTTTGGGCATCAATAACGAAGGAATGAAGGAAGTTTTAGGATTATGGGTAGGAGCCAGTGAATCTGCGAAATACTGGATGGGAGTGCTGAATGATTTGAAAAGCAGAGGGATTAAGGATGTTTCCTTATTCTGCGTAGATGGTCTTACAGGCTTCAGAGAAGCCATAGGAGCTGTCTATCCAAAGGCACGTATTCAGCGTTATATTATCCATCAAATTCGCAACAGCACACGCTTCGTGAGTTATAAGCATATCAAGGAGTTCACGCCAAGGGCGGGCAGCGCCTGAGGGATTTAAAAACTGTTTACCAAGCAAATACAGAGGAACAAGCATTGAATCAGTTAGCAATTTTCAAGGATAAATGGGGTAAGCAATATCCAACCGCAGTACGTAGCTGGGAAGAGAATTGGGATATACTAAGCACATACTTTGATTATCCAGTTGAAATCCGCAAAATCATTTACACGACAAATGTGATTGAAGGATTGAACAGACAGTTCAGAAAAGTCACGAAAACAAAGACCGTTTTCCCAAATGATGACAGTTTGAGAAAGATGCTTTACTTGGCTATTCAGAACCTCAGCAGCAAATGGACACAGAGATGTCGAAACTGGGATATGATTCAAAATCAACTTGCCATTATGGAAGCAGTAGAAGCATAATGAGTAATGATAAAGGCATATAAAAATTAGATAATAGAAATCAAGCCTAAATTTCAGAAAATATCACTTCATTATCAGTAGATCACTTGTCTACGACAAAAAGATGGAATCTTCCATTTTTTTGAAAAATATGTATAATATAAATAGGCTATCTTTGAAAGATAGTGTTGTTCTTGCACATACCGTAAATGATTTTAGCTAGTTTAGCGGTACATGCAACCTTGGCGGCTTTTGAATTGTTCAATTGCTGCCTTTTCTTTTGATAAAACTGATTGATGGGATTTACTTTCTTTAACCTTATATTACATGTGACCGCTAAATACAGTAGACATCGTAATTGCTTGTTTCCCTTCTTTGAGATAGATAAATGATCACCATCCAGTTGTCCTGATTGACTGATATTTGGATCTAAGCCAAGATAAGCTATCAATGCTTCCCGTGTCTTAAACCGCTTTATATCACCTATTTCTGCCAATATTCTAGATGCCAGGTTAGGACCGATTCCATCTATGCTTAAAATAAGATAATATTCATTTATCGTTTCCGCTATCTGAATTATTTTCCGTAGGGTTTCATCCGCATCGTTTCTGATCATCTCAACTTTCTCTAACAGGTCCTGTAATATCTTGACTTCAATATTATCATAATCGCATCCAGGGTATGTTTCATTCGCAAAATCAATGATCTTAACGGCATATCTCATGGAAACAACTTTTTTATGACATGTATGTTTTTCAATATATCTGGCAATCGTTTCCCGCTGCTTATTTTTTATCAAATCAGGGTGTGGATATTTTTTCAAAATAACCATCGCAAGTCCACTGTATCCATCATTGAATAAATCAAGGAAGCCCGGAAAACATATACTCAGACTGTTTTGAAAGGTCACTTTATATTTCCTTAGATGATTGATTTTGTCCTCGTACAAGCGGTTTAACTGCTTCATACGGTGGAATTTATCATCTTCGACCTCATTCTCTTGGCGATCATAGTAGACTTTAGAAATGGCTATCGGATCAAGCTTGAGTTTTTTTAGAATGGATACATTCTTTTCGTTTTCTGGCAGATTCTAGCGGCGAAATGATATATTGTTTGATATCATTTTTTCAAGAAATCTTTGAAGTGGATGTGTGTATATACCTGTAGCTTCATAAACCACACAGACTTTCTCGCCAACTTTATCAGAAAGCATTTTAATATCTGTTTTTAAACGAGCGAATCCTTCAACATCATGGTTGATTTTATGTACTCATCCAACTTTCTTATTATTCTTCTCAAAAAGAATATAGTGACTGTTTCCATTGGATACATCAATACTAATTATAGGTCCTTCCATCACTAGTTCCTCCTCACTAATATCATAGAGTTTACTTCCTGTATCTTGTTCCATATAGTTTCGTTGTACATACTGACTGAATCATAAACGATCGTCGTTTTAGATATAAGCTTATTCATAAACAAGAATAGGAAGAATGATGTTTTTTATTACTAACTCAAAGGTTTATAAAGCAAGCACGTCATTTCTTCTCTATCGACTTTATTCTGTTTGTATGCAACAAAAAGATAAAGCCAGGAATAATTATACACCCTGGCTTTCTATCATGAATATCAAATTTATAGTTGATTCTCTTTCCTACAGAAATTATTCTTTCTATTTCATATGGGTTATTCAATTCTAATTAAGCAGGTTGTTTTTCTTCCTGCTTTTATTATACGAAAAATCAGTATAACCCTTGATGAGTTGGGCATACTGATAATACATAAACAAATGATGATTAGACAAGATTCGTCATCTACTATCTATACCTGTCGATTTTTACTTACACATAATTCTTCACATTCCTAATAGTTCAGTATAGATCATTGCTGTTTCAACAAGCGATATTTATTAAATATCATTATACTAAAAAGACCGTAATACGAGGATTGTTTTATCCAAATATTACGGTTCCTTTTTGAGATTCGAGACTGTTTGTTGAATCAGTAATCACCTATTCCTAGTTACAACACCTCAGATCATTGATAAAGCGGGTATCACTTTTCATTTAAATTCATGAAAATCACCACGTTCAATCAAATCTGAATGGATTTAAAAGGAATATTCCTGCTCTGCAAGAATCACTTGCTGCATCTCTCCTTATTTCATAGTCTATCGATCTCTCAATGCTTTCTTTTTCTTCCATACCGCCAGGATAGCGATACATACTACACTCATTTCGAACAGAGAGGTATAGAAGCTTATATTGGTTCGATCTCCTGTTTCTACACTACCTGTATCTTTGTACTGCTCATCCGTATCCGGTTTATTTATATCTACTTTGGATTTTTTATCCTTTACGGTGATCGTTATCGTCTTCGTTGTGGACGCTCCTTCACTGTCTGTTACTTTATATGTAACTTCATATGTTCCGGCTTTTGTCATGTCTACTGTATTCTTGACGATCTCGATCTTAGCTGTAAGGTCGCCATCTTCCTTGTCAGTAGCTGTCACATCCTTCCTTGGATCAAATGTGTCTCCTACTGTAAGTGTTTTATCTTCTGCCTGAATAGTCGGAACTTCATTCAATTTTTCCATTTTTGGATTGACAGTGACTGTGATCGTCTTCGTTGTGGACGCTCCTTCACTGTCTGTTACTTTATATGTAACTTCATATGTTCCGGCTTTTGTCATGTCTACTGTATTCTTGACGATCTCGATCTTAGCTGTAAGGTCGCCATCTTCCTTGTCAGTAGCTGTCACATCCTTCTTTGGATCAAATGTGTCTCCTACTGTAAGTGTTTTATCTTCTGCCTGAATAGTCGGAACTTCATTCAATTTTTCCATTTTTGGATTGACAGTGACTGTGATCGTCTTCGTTGTGGACGCTCCTTCACTGTCTGTTACTTTATATGTAACTTCATATGTTCCGGCTTTTGTCATGTCTACTGTATTCTTGACGATCTCGATCTTAGCTGTAAGGTCGCCATCTTCCTTGTCAGTAGCTGTCACATCCTTCCTTGGATCAAATGTGTCTCCTACTGTAAGTGTTTTATCTTCTGCCTGAATAGTCGGAACTTCATTCAATTTTTCCATTTTTGGATTGACAGTGACTGTGATCGTCTTCGTTGTGGACGCTCCTTCACTGTCTGTTACTTTATATGTAACTTCATATGTTCCGGCTTTTGTCATGTCTACTGTATTCTTGACGATCTCGATCTTAGCTGTAAGGTCGCCATCTTCCTTGTCAGTAGCTGTCACATCCTTCCTTGGATCAAATGTGTCTCCTACTGTAAGTGTTTTATCTTCTGCCTGAATAGTCGGAACTTCATTCAATTTTTCCATTTTTGGATTGACAGTGACTGTGATCGTCTTCGTTGTGGACGCTCCTTCACTGTCTGTTACTTTATATGTAACTTCATATGTTCCGGCTTTTGTCATGTCTACTGTATTCTTGACGATCTCGATCTTAGCTGTAAGGTCACCATCTTCCTTGTCAGTAGCTGTCACATCCTTCTTTGGATCAAATGTGTCTCCTACTGTAAGTGTTTTATCTTCTGCGTTGATTTCAGGGACTTTGTTTAATGGCTCCATCCTTTTCTTCCATGTTGCTACATATGTCGTAGAAGCGCTCACGGTCTCACTGATTTCAGGTGTCCATCCGGTAAAGAGATATCCGGTTCTTTCCGGAGTCCCTTTGAAGGAAGGCGTTTCAGCTCCATAGACCAGATCAGTCGTAATCTGATTTTCAAACACTTCTTCATCCTCTACTCCATCTGTATATGTTACAGTATAACGCGTTTTGACACCTTGTCCTGCCGGAATAGGAAAATAAACTTTTTCCCCATCTGCCAGTGTGATATATGTTTTTCCATTGAGTGGATACCATTTTCCTTCATCGAAATCAATAGCATCTGCATTCAAGGTCACTTTATAAGTTAATCGATACGTATAATATTTTTTATTTCCCTCAGTGGATTCTTCTGCATTCTCAAGCTTCCATGTAAAACCTTCTTCATCTTGTACGATCGATTCGGGTAATCCACTTACTGAAACGAATGGCGCAGAACCATCGAATACAGATAATCCTTTACCGTCAAGACCGCTCGTGATCGTTTCTGTAATCGCCTTAAACGCATCCACCAGATCATCAGAATCATCTGCATCATAAGCATTCTTCATTTCACTGGCAATATTGTTTTTTAAATATGCAGAGACTGTTGGTCCTCCCTGATAGGTCATTTCACGACTCGCACCGTAACAGATCGTATAGACAGTTGATTTGCCTTTGAGTGTTTTTGCTTCAGCAGCAGTAGCGTCGTTGATCGTTTCACTTCCTTTATCTCCGTCACCACCTACATGATATCTGGTGTTGGAGATGGTTACATGTGTATAAAAGATACAATTGATATCAGAGGTACAGTTCTTCAAATAATAAGTTGGTGCACCATCTGTCAGTACGATCGTATTCTTGCTCTCAATATCCTGAATCGCAGTATCATCAAATAGTTGGCTAGCCTGTTTGATACCTGCGTGTAGATTTGTTCCGCCATCCGCATATAATTGATTTATAGCATTATCTGCAGACGCTTTCCCATCTGCAGATGAAACATCCGTCCAATTTAAGATAATATTCGTGTTAGTAGCAAAATTCACGATAGCGAGATAACGTCCACTATCCGGCTCATCTCCTGCATACTTTTTAACGAACTCCTTGGCTGTGTTCTTTGCATTTATCAATCGTTGATAATCTCCCATACTTCCTGATGTATCTATCACGAGGATCGTTGCAGATTTCTTCGTGAGCTTGCTTAGATTTTGTTCTGTTACGACTTCCAAAGTAATATCGTAAGTGTTATCGTCGTTTTCACTTTTGACAGCTGTTTTGTTAACGGAATGGATACCTTCTGGTAATGCTTGATCCAATTCACCCTCAACCCAAGTATTAGACTCGTTATAATAGCCGTTTTTAACTGTATCAGCATCGTTCATTGCCATTAAATCAGTTGGCAAAAACGATAAGCATAGGATACATGTAAGAAAAATACTAAAAAGTTTACTTATTTTCAATTTTCGCATAATTTCCCTCCTTAAATTTATCAATAAGTAGACTTTTTGAAATAAGTTATAAAAATTATTTATGTATGCCGATATTCTTATTTAAAGATAAAAAAACACTGGTAAAATTTGTAAATTTGTTTTAATATAGATGAAGAGAGGAGGTGTCAAAAGGTCTACTTTATGAAACTTCGTTTTTCATCCTATATTCTTTTAAGCGTCTATAAAAGGTTGCTTTACTTATACCGCATACTTTTAACACCTCCTCTATCGGAAGTTTTTTCTTTTCCCATTCGGAAACGAGTTTTCCAAAATTATCTGGTAATGCTATTTCTGGTCTGCCAAATTTTATTCCTTTTGCTTTGGCAACGGCAATACCCTGAGCCTGTCTTTTCCTTATATTTTCACGCTCATTCTGTGCTACAAATGATAGTATCTGCAACACAAGGTCAGCAATGAAAGTTCCCATCAAATCTTTTCCATTTCGTGTGTCCAGTAAGGGCATATCGAGCACACATATATCGATTCCTTTCTCTTTAGTTAGAATTCTCCATTGTTCCTGTATATCCAGATAATTTCTGCCTAGACGGTCTATACTCAGAATATAAAGTAAATCGCCGTATTTTAATTTTTTAACAAGTCTTTTGTATTGCAGACGTTCAAAACTTTTTCCAGACTGTTTATCTATGAAAATATTACTAGGAAGTACGTCTCTATGTGTTAACTCAACTATTTGTCGTTCCTCATTCTGATCTATACTTGAAACTCTTACATATCCATAACTTTGTGCCATACTTCTTGGTCCTCCTTTTTGATGTGGTAATATATGAAACACTAAAAATAAAAAAACACCTCACCATAAAAGTAAAGTGCTTCGTCAATAAATATTATATTGTTTACAAGGAAAGTTTTTTCAAAGGAAAAACAAAAGAAAAAAGCAAAATGTTCCATCAAAAAATAATTTACTTTTAGAAGACATTATAAAAAAGATGATTAAAAAGGTAAATCAGCAATATAAAATCAGATTTCTGTTTTTCAATTTCTTTCCTTTTTATTATACGCAATCATAACGCCATTGCATCTCAGATATTCAAGCAGTTTTCGTGTTTTTTTCTTGTAATCGTAGGTAGCTAATTCATCAGCAATTTCGACTTCAGCACACTTTTCATATCTTATTTAAGTTATTTGCTTTAAACATTCAGTTTCCATTATCATTGTATTCTCTCCTCAATTATCTAAAAACTCCATGTAATGGCCAAATAGACAAAGTGAAGTGTCATGATGAAATATATGTGTGATAAGAGCTCTCCAATTTTTCTTAAAAAGAGGAGCACGAATAAGCCTTTGTGTCATGACCTTCACAAGTGAAAGCAATTAACTGTATTCTAATGATATGCTAAAAAGAAGATGTGTTCTTAATCTCGCTCTCTTTCCGCAAAGGCTGAAATATATAAACGGAGATTCCGACTATACCTTTGGGCAATACGGAAAAAAGAGCAAGAAAATAACCCACACATAACATGAAGAATATATGAGCTAAGATATTAAAATATTCAGTTATGGTAGTACATGGGGCACTGTTTAGTCGTTCTTGAGTTTTTGGTAAATTGCTTAAAACACTTCATACACAATCCCTCGTATAATAGCATATAACCATTACCTTCAAACAATGAATACAACCTAATTTTGAAAACTGATTATTTCTTTTTCCATCATTGGATAAGATATGATTTTATCAGAATCTAAATCTTCCTTAAACATATCCACACCTATAATTTGGTGTCCGTTATACGTTGTGTAATAATATATTCCATTATACAAGTCGCAGCAAGAAGAATAGATGGTATATTCATATTCACCTTCACTCACCTCGCAAAGTCCCTTTTGCTGCTCTACTGATCCAAGGATATGAAAGAACTGACTCAAATCATTTTCGTCGCTTGTTGCATTGGATCGAGTAAAGGCAACACGAACAAATCGAGACGGACTTGATAAATCTCCAGGCAATCCAAATGCACCAAATCCGCGTGAATACGGGGCAAGATTTAAATCCTTTGAAAATGTATTTTCTGGTTGCTTATTGGTCAAATACATGTAGTCATTCAATCTAGAAATCTGTTCTTTAAATGGTGGATTGTTGGTTAAAACATGTGTAGGATTATCATAAATCAACGCATAATCGCCGGGAACGCCCAGTTTACGGGCATTGCGGCTGGTCGAGGGGTCGGTTTTACTACCGGATTACTACTTTTGAGGGAAGGCCTTGGGATGCGAGAGACCCCCATAAGACCACATTCATGGCATTGAAGCATGCAATCAGACTATCAATATGGCGGAAACAGAAAGAGACCCCCGGTGTGGAGAAGGCACCGGGGGTCTCTTCGCCCCAGAGGAAGGAATCTGGGAGGAGTGGAAGGGATACGGGGAGCTGCGGTTCGGGGTGCGACCCGTCCATCCACGCAAGGCGGTTACGAGTATATCACAGGCCGAGGCGCTTGCGCATGGCCTCACGCATCTCCATCATCTTGTATTCGCGGCGGTTCTCGCCCGCGAACTTGATTGGTGCGCAGCGCTCCAAGATGCGCGTGAAGATGCGCGGCCATGGGGCGTCGTCGGCATCGGACTTCGTAGCGATGTTTGGGTCGAGGTTCGTCGTGACGACCATCGGCCTGCGGTTCTTGTAACGCGAGTCGATGATGTCGTAGACATGCCCCATGACGTAATCGGTGCTGCGGTGCGCCCCCAAGTCGTCGATGACGAGGAGGTCATACTTGAGGAGGCGCGACTTCGCGTTCTCGCGCTCGTTGAACGGCACCGACTCGATGTGGGTCACGATGTCCTGCACGCTGGTCTGCAACGCGGAGAACCCGAGGTCGATGACCCGGTTGGCGATTGCCGAGGCATAGAAAGACTTACCTGTGCCCACCTTTCCCCAGAGGAGCAACCCATTCATGTCATCGCGTGAGAACGTGTCGGCATAGCCCTTGCAGATGGCAGCTATCTGGGGCGTCCTGCCGTCATCGGCATCGAAGGTGCATCCACGAAAGAAGGCGCATCCGGCGAAGCACTCAGTGCGCGCTCTCTCGATTTTGCGCTTCCGCTCTGCGGCAAGCTCGCGCTCACGGCGCTCCGCCTCCGCACGCTTCATGCACTCGCAGGGAATCGGCACGATTGCCGTGTGTCCGCCGAGAAGTTCCGTGGAAAGGCGCATTTCCTTCGGCGTTCCGCATCTTCCGCACACGAGCAGGCCATCTGAATTACGGTAATCATCATCGGCGATGGTTTCGGTAAATTTCTTCATTGTTGGTCAGTCCTTTCTTTTCTGAATTGCTGAGAGCCGTTTTACGGCCATCAGATTGCACATCAGTCCTCGGTGAGGAAGATGGCGTTAAAACGCTGTGTACGCGATTCTGTTCGCGCGGAGGCGTATGTCAGTACGTCCCGTCACAGAGCATTTCCTGAGCGGTGAAGTAATCGCACCCGTGTTTCTCCATGACCTCCTCCGGTGTCATCTCGCGCCGACCGGGATTCGATGCAAGGGGTTTATGCGAGGTCGCTTCGCGCTTGGCGTCCCTCCTTGCCCAGTTGCGGATGGTGGCGAGGTGGTTCTTGTAGCTCTTGCCGGAGCTGTCCATGTACGTGCTCAGGCGGTCGATGCGCTCCTGCCAATCTGCGGGGAACTCGGCCTTGAGCTTCGAGAGGTCGGTGTCCGTCAGTTTGACGTTGCGATACCGACCATAGGTGCCCTTCTTCTCGGGAGCAGCCTTCGCCGGGGCGGTCGCATATCCATCGGTACTTTCTCCATTCGTATTTTCTTCTTTAGTATTTTCTTCTTTAGTATTTAATTGTCGTTGGTTTCCCACATGTGGGCTATCCAGTTGTGGTTTACCCACATGTTGATTTTCCACATGTGGGTTTCCATCCTGTGGGTAATCCGAGAAAGTCCAAAGCCAATCGACGATTTTGCCCTTGTCATCACGTATGCGCTCTCGCGTGAGATAGCCATTTGTCTCCAATTCCTTGATGGCGGAGCGGATGATGCTCTCCCCATCAGATGGAAGGATGGAGGTTAAGCCTGTCGTGCTGAAATTCCAGTTATCATGAAGCGAGAGCATGGTGCTCAGGAGTCCCCGCGCTTTGAGTGACAGGTTGCTCTTGAACACTTGGTTGTCGATGACCGTGAAATTGCTCTTGTGTGCTTTACGAAGAACCGCCATAGATGTTTTCCTTCCTTGCGGGTGCCTTGATGGGAGCCGTCATGCGACGGCGTTTCCCGTCTCTGCCAACGTGTACCAGTTGCGGTAATCGGGGTCGAGACCGCCATATTCGCGCTCGGCGATGAGACCGCCTTCGCGAAGCTCCCTCAAGGCCTCTGTCGCCTGACGGAGGCTCATGAAGGGGAACATCTTCCAAAGGTACTCGGGCGACACATGCACGTAAGCGCGACCGCATGTATTGAAATGACCGGCCTGCGACCCGTCGGGGAACCGCATCAGGTGCGCGATATGATTGAGCACGACTGCGGCGCGGACGCCGTGCTCCGCCGCCACGTCAGCATCGAAACTGACCTCCATGTAAGTGCCTCCAAACGACAATACCCCGTGGCGATTGCGGACACCACGGGGTATTTCTATATATTTCCCGCCACGAGGGCTGAGAAAGCTAAGTTGTCCGGTTCCGCAATAAACCTCAATACCGAGGATACACCATTCGGCGATGGGATGCACATGACGCGGCGGTTCCATATTTCCACCACATTTGTAGTAAGATAGCATCCTACAATACTTGCAATATGCCATATCGCTCTCCACGTATCCTTCACACACCCATTTAATTATTTATAGGGACACGCGCGAGGGGTAGCCGAGTGCCAAATCGGTCGGGAATGTGAAATGTGGGTGCTGAAAGCGCCGAGGTGTTGTATCATCGAGTCAGTCCTTTCTGCTTGATGAGTTGCAGCAGAGACGGGAGACCCGCAGGGGGAGGCATCTGCCATCCGCTGCGGGTTTTTCCCTTTTGCGGCCTACCAGTCCGCCTGCTTCTCATCCTCGGCCATGTCGATGGTTTCCGGCATTTCGGTCACATCCTCGACCGCATCGGGTTTCCCTGTGCGCTTCGGCTTCGAGGAGCGCTTGAACGCGTCAAGCGCCTCCTTCGCCTCCACAGGCGTGCGCGGGTCGGTGACCGCCATGAGCCGGATGTCCTCGGCGTTGTCGGCGAGCCAGCCTTGCAGCCCTTCGAGGTCGATGTCGGTCCAATCCGCGCCGAGGGTCTTGAGCACGATTTCGCCGATTGCCGCGAGGGTCGCGGCTTTCCACTTCCTCGCCTGCTCGCGCTCCTTGGCGGCGGCTACCTTCCGCTGCTCCTTGAGTGCGGCGGCTTGCCGTTTCAGCTCATCGAGCTTCCCGTCGATTTCAGATACCGTTGCCATGTTAGGTCCTTTCCGTCTATTCGCCGACATGAGCCTCTATTATATGCCAGAGTCGGTTTCCCACCCTTCCAACAGCCTGCGGGTCGGGTTGGGAACCCTCCGGCCATTGAAAGCGTGGAAAACCGACAGAGGTGGTTGCCTCGGGAGAGGAGTTCAATCCATGGGTTTGAGGGACATGTACAGTGCCGGGGACATCATCGAGTACGAGGGGGGGGCGGGCGCGACTACCTCGTGTCAATCGAGGGCGAGGAGGGGCTGTGGGTGAACGCCTGCAATCCGTCGTGGATTGAGCGCGGCCTTCGCTCCTTCTGCGATGAGTGTTACCCGTTCTTCTCCGACCGCTTATACGAGGGTGCCGAAGTCGTGGGTCATTTGGGCGGGGGCACCGTCGAGGATGCCAGTCGATGGTACGAGGAGAACAAGGCGTTATATCGGGGCTGAGTGTGTTACGATGGACGGGCCGTCTCCTTTCTTGACGGTGGTTGCATATGGGGACCGGCGGGGCGCTGACGCGCACCCCCGGTCCCCTTGTCCGATTGGAGTCAAATCATGGAGAATCAGAACGACCAAGTGCTCGTGACGCGCAAGACGTTCCTCACGGGCGGTCAGAAGGCGGGCTACCTCTTCGCGGGCCTGCTCGGCGGTGCGGGATGCGCAATCTTGGCGTCCCTGTGCAACATGGACGCGCCGTACCGCTCCGATTGCACGAAGTTCGCGCTCATCGGCCTCGGCATCCGAATCGCGCTGTCGGTCATCGGCTACATCGCGGTGCTGCCCCTCTTGGCGATGCCCTACTAGGCGTGCGCAGTCGGGTCCCACCGATACGGCACCTCGGGTAAGACCGGCGATGCGGTGGAAAAGAGTATCGCGGCCAAGATTGGACCTGAGAAGGAAGAGCGTGGCGGAGTCGCGAATGGCTTGGCTATGGAATTACACACGGAAGGGGTCGCGCTTCGGCGCGGCTCCTTTTCTCATGGGAAGGCGGAAAGAAAGGCAGGGAGAGAGGAGGGTTGGTTGACGGTCACGGGAAGCGCGGTGCTGTGGATAGGGCTGCTTGTTCACATGGGTGACGAGAGAGGGGAAGGGCAAGGATAGGGGCTTAGCCCCTATGACCCATGTTCCCTGCGGGGGCGACCTTGTGAAGAAGGTATGTAGGAATGTAGTTTACCACATTGATAGCATGATAGGTTGATATAATTAAGGCACGGTAAGACCGAGAGAGGAAGGAACCGGGTATGCTTACTGCGGATATGGCTCGCGATATGAGCGGTGACGGAAAGGTGATGGAAGCGCTTGAGCGCTGCGAGCGCAGGATTCGCCAAGACGCGGAGCTGGGGGAGAGAGAATCGTGTCTCTTCTATTGCGACTGCATGGATGGGGCGAAGGAAAAGGCCCTCGAAATCCTGCGCCAGCGCGGGTTCGAGGTCAGGATGCATGTCAGCTACAGCGGCGGTATTCGGCAAACTCCCGCGTTCTACGCCTTCTGGTAATCACGTGAGGGGCATCCGAGAGGGTGCCCTTTTTCATGGAAGGATTATGTAGTATTATTGTTTACTATATTGGTAGAATGCTATATTGATATAATTAAGCCACAGGCAACCGAGAGAAGGGAGAAGGGAAATGGAGCGCGAGGAAGAGTACAAGCAGAAGTGCCGTCAGGTGAAAGATTACTACATTGAGGAAATCTGCGAGCACGAGAACGCGGGATGTTTCGGGGACGCAGAGAACGCGCGTAAGTGGCGGAGGCTTGAGCTTGAGGAGCTTGACCGTCAGTATCGCGAGGGCGAGCCGTTGACCGGATGCGGCATCGCGTTGCAGTAGTAGGGGATTTCGAGGGGCATCCGATGGGGTGCCCCTTTTCATGGAAAGACTATGTAGGAATATGGTTTGCTACATTAGTAGGATACCATATTGATATAATTAGGGCACAGGCAATCGAGAAGAGAGGAAATGACATGCTGTACACGTTGAAGAAGGGTGAGTACCCGGAGGGGCACCGCTACTGGTCGAACGCGACTGCGGACCTCACCGCCCCCGATGGGCGCGAAATCGGGCCGGAGGAGCTTCCCGTGCAACTCAGGCGCGTGCTGGACGATTTGTGGTCGGACGGCTACGGGGTGGAGTGCTACCTTGTTGAGTGGGATGGGCGGTACTGCGTCCGCTCTCCGCCATGTATGACGGGAGCTACGCAGCGGACCTCGGCATGGGCTACCCGGAGCTTGTCGAGCTGGCTCGCGGACGTGCGGAGGAGTTGGGAGCCGAGCGGCCAGACCTCCATGTGGTGTTCGCGGAGGATGTGGACCAGTGGAAGGCGAACGACCCCTTCACCGAGATATGGGTGGTCATGCCGTGGGACGTGGATGCAGACGCCTTCCATGAGGTGGCGGATTGGTTCAATTCGCGTTGCTACTTCAACGAGTAGCCGGAAATGGAAACGCGAAGGGCACCACGGTTGGTGCCCTTCTTCAAGTACCGAGACGTATATATCGCGCGATGGTGAGGGCAGGGCATATACCCAAGCGAGGGCATCCGGGAGGGTGCCCTTCTTTATGATGGATATGTGGATACCCTTCTTACTACATTTATAGTATTGTAGTTTGATACAATACTATTAACACAAGCCAATGAGGGAGGGATGGGGACATGGGGAAGATGGACAAGACCGAGAAGTACACGGTCGCGGGTCTCTGTTTCGGCGGGAGCGGTGTGTTCCTCTGCGAGGATGCCGTTGTCTGCGCCCGCGTCTACGGGTATTGCGACGGCACGGTGGTCGAGTTCTGCCTGGGAATCGCCTGCATCGTCATCGCGACCGTCTCGCTCTACATCGCCGGTATGCTCCGAGACCGCCGCATCCAAGCGGAGTTCGCCCGCCGTCGCGTCGAGCGCGAGCGCCGCAGGGCCGAACGGGAGAACCGGGGATGGTGACACCGTGGGGCACCCGAGAGGGTGCCCTTTGGCATGTGGCTCATATAGATAGATACTAATCTATCCTGATGGTATTGTGGTTTGATGTGATAGCACCTAGATAAGAGGTCGGGGAGGGGATATGCCGGATATGCGCGAAGGCGATTTGGGGACAGCCGCCTGTTACCTCATGGTCGAACGACTCGCCCTGCAAGCCGGGGTGGAAAGCCCCTTCTGGGACGAGGCCTCGTTGCTCATGAGCGGCTGCGAGGAGCCTTGGTACAAGAAGCCTCTCACGCCATGTAGGCTGCGATTATTCCTCAAGCGGTACGGCGGGAGCCTTCTTGACGATGGAGAGCAGTACGGACAAGCCGCGTTCGTGTTCTCGGATGTGATGCACCTGCACGGCATCCCCTTGGGAGGCGGGGCAGATGGCTTAGGTGCGCTCTACGTGAGGCGGGCGGAGTCGGTCGCGATGACCGTGGCCTTCCTCGCCACCGGATGCACCCTCGCCGATATGGCGGCAATCACGGGGCTTGGGGAGGAGGCGGTTGCCGAGCGCATCACGCGCACATGGGACGGCGATGCGCCGGGGCGGATATACGGACTCGCCCATGCCGCGCACCACGACCGCATCCCCGAGACCTTCGCATCATCAGATGACCTTGACGAGCCTTGGGATGATTGGATATGCCCATGTCGAGGATGACGAGGGAACTTCATCCCCTCGGACTCCCCAGAGGCATCGCCCTCCCCGTCGATTCACGGCTGCGCACATGACTCGACGGCTCACGCGATGGATAATGGGGGCGCATGGCATACACGGTTCGAGAGGAGACCGACATGAAGATACCGGCGAGCAAGGTACCGGCTCAGGTGTGGGCCGACAGGGCGAGGGCGCATTACGGCAACTTGAAGAAGATGGAGAAGGACGTCCTTGGCTATTGGGAGGAGAATAAGCAGGTCTACCGGATGAATGACGCGCTTTGGGACGAGATGTCGATTGACGAGGCGGAGGAGTTTCCGATGTCGCTGTTGGACAGGCTGCCTTACGATTGCGTGTTCATCTAACATCGCGAGACGATAGAGTTTCCCTTTGTTTTCAGGGGTCACGAGCTGAGCGGCACGGTCGAGCGCGAGGGCTATTTCTGCTTTCGTGACGCCGAGGGATTTCACATAGCCGCCCTCAATGGACAGGTCGATTTTATGATGGGAATGGATAACACCATCGCTCCGATACCAATCACACTTGAAGATTATAAAAGCATCGGTGATTGCAAAGATGCCGCAGCCATTGGGACCTTGGCGATAGCCGAAGAGGCGAAGATTGAGATGGCGGTGGAGACCGGCATCGTAGCCAAAGATGATAGTCTCGAAATGGCATCCAGATTGCAGATGGAAGCGGCAGGGGTGTCTGATATGGAAAAAATTCTCGGCACCCTCATGTACATCTCCTCCAAGGAGGCCGATGTGCGCACGGTCTACGTCCCCCAGAAGAACCAGACCCGCAAGAGCCGCCAGACCGATTGCACCGTCCATGACGTGGGATTCCGCGTCGCGCCGCAGCTCGGGGAGGTGCGCCGCGTCTACGAGCATGAGGCGAAGGGTCAGGATGGCGGCAAGACCGGACGGCATGTGGCACCCCATGTCAGGCGCGGCCATTGGCACGGGTACTGGACCGGCCCGAGGGAGAACCCCACCGGCCTCGAAATCAAGTGGGTCGCGCCGACAATCGTGAATGGCTCTCGTGGCGAGCTTGAGGGAACCGTCCATGAGGTCGGCGACCGTGACGGGCGATACACCCTCAAATCGACCCAGAGGGAGTGCGGCAGGGCAGCCGAGCAGCTGAACGGCGCGGGTCGTTCCGAAGAGCAGGCCCGAGATGGAAAGTCCGACCGATGACGCTCTGTGCGCATCTCATGGTATTGTGGATTTGCATCATTGTTGCTTTATAGTCTGATATAATCATATCCATATAGCATCATCTCGACTTGGAAGGGGTCGCATGGAAGAGGAGGAGCGCACGTTCACGCCCGGTCAGGCGGAGGCCATGGACGCCCTGCTGTCTGGCCGCAACGTGTTCCTATCGGGAAACGCGGGCACGGGCAAGAGCTACGTGCTCAACGCATTCATCGAGGAGCTTGAGGAGCGCGAGGTTCCCTACCTCGCCATGGCCCCGACGGGGATAGCCGCGCAGAACTTGCATAACGGCACGACCATCCACCGCACCTTGCAGGTGGGTTTCGGCGTGCTCGACCCGCACGACGAGAACAAGAAGACGCTCACGCGCAAGGTGCTCAACAAGGCCGAGGTCATCATCATCGACGAGGTATCCATGTGCCGCATCGACCTGTTCGAGCGCGTCATGAACATGGTGCTCGCAGCCAAGCGCGTCTCGGGTAGGAAGCAGGTCGTGCTCGTGGGCGATTTCTTCCAGCTCCCGCCGGTCGTGACCGATGATGACCGCAAGGTGCTGATGCAGCTGTGGCCGGGCAACGATGACGGCTACGCCTTCAAGTCGCAGCTGTGGAAGGGCATGGATTTTGAACCGCACGTCCTCACCGAGGTTGTGCGCCAGAGCGACCCCGAGTTCATCGGCCAGCTCAACCGCGCCCGCATCGGCGATAGGGACTGCATCGGCTATTTCAACGAGCGCTCCATATCCGACCGCAAGCGGGCACCGGAGGATGACCTGTGGCTGTGCGCGACGAATCGCATGGCATCCACCATCAATGACGAGCGCGTGGGGGAATTGGAGCGCATGGGCGCGAGGGCGCGGACGTATACGGCGTACTCCTACGGAGATGTGAAGCCCTCGGACAAGCCAACTGACGATAAGCTCCGTCTCGTGGAGGGCGCACGCGTGATGCTGCTGGCGAACATGCCAGACCACGGTCTTGCGAATGGCTCGCTGGGGACCATCTCGGAAGTCGGGGCGGATAGCGTGATAGTCGAGTTCGATGACTGCGAGTACCCCGTCGAGGTGACCGAGAAGGAGTGGAAAGTGCTGAAATCCTCCGTGCGGGACTTCATCGGCGATGACGGCAACCCCGCGCAGGAGCTAGTAACCGACACGGTGGGGTCATTCACGCAAATCCCTCTTCGCCTCGCGTTCGCCATCACCATCCACAAGTCGCAGGGTCAGACCTTCGAGCGCTGCGCCGTCCACTCCAAGGTGTTCGGCGCGGGCATGCTCTACGTCGCCCTGTCCCGCTGCACCACCTTTGATGGACTCACCGTGTGGCCGAAGATAGAGCGGCAGCGCCTCTACGCCAACGAGTCGGTCATCGAGTTCTACGACTCCCTCGCCGCCAAGGTCGAGGAGGTACACGAGCCGTCTCAAGGCGCTCTGTTCGATGTGGATGCGCCTACGGCGGCGCTGGCCGCATCCACGGAGAGCACCGAGCCGATGAAACCGGGAGACGAGGATAAGGTCTACATCAAGTGCCCCGTGCATCTGGCGGAGCGCGTGCGCGGCTACATCGACGCATTGATGGAGACGGTTCAGGCATAGGAGGGGAAATGGAATTGCGTCAGGAGAGCCTGTTCGCCGACGAGACCAAGGGAGGTATCGAGGTCATCTACTCGAAATTCATCGACCAGCGGAGGATGGATTACAAGGCCCTGTTCGGTGGCTTCGACCATCTGAGGGTCATCACGTTCTCATATGGGCTAGGCTTCGTGGAGACGGTTGCCGACATGTTCGAGGATGTCGAGATAATCATCGGCTCCATGAACACCGTGCGACCCGACATCGTGGATGTCGCCATGCACCAAAAGTTGGAGATGAAGCGCCTTTCCAAGCGGAAGCAACTCGTGGAACGCGTCAAGGACGGCTCCGTGCGCATCTACTTCAACATGCGCAAGATGTCGCATGAGAAGCTGTACATACTGTCTGCCGACGATGGGCGCTGCCGCATCATCACGGGTTCAGCGAACCTCTCCAAACGAGCCTTCACGGGCGGTCAGTACGAGGAGATAACCTGCTTCGACGGCGATGTCGTGATGTTTGATAACCGCCTCGCACGCTTCGAGTCGTTGAAGGGAATGTCGTCCACGACGCCGTTGGAACCCGCCGCCATGGTCGATTTCGCGAGTGTCGCCGGGGACTCCGAAGGTGAGTTAGAGGTGGTGCCGGTCATGCGGGCGAAGGGGGTCGTCTACCTCTGCGACATGCCGGAGGATGACGATGAGGTTGAGACCTTCTACACCTTCAACCCGAAGGACATGACGGAGGAGGAGCGCGAACAATATGCCGCGATGCGAGAGCATAAGGTGGACTACAAGCCGGTCACCGGTGGTCGCGTCATCATCCCTGATGAGGTGCGTCGCGTCATTCGCGCGGCAAGGGAGGCCAAAGCAGAGCGTGAGGTGCGTGCGGTCGCCTATCCGAAGTTCCATTATGACACCGAGAGCGGCGCGGCGACGTTGAACGGGGAGGCGTATGAAGTTCAGCCGGAGGGCGCGTGGGTGGATGATGCGCACCGCATCTCCGACATCATGCGCGGGTACGATTCGTTCATAGGTGATGTCGAGGTCACGAAGCAGCAGTTCTTCAAGGTGCTCGCCTTCATGTTCACCGCGCCGTTCATGACGAGGGTGCGAAAAGTCGCGATGCGCCACGGTTATTCCTTCACGCTGTTCCCCCTATACTGCATTCTTTACGGTGACTCCAATGCGGGCAAGACCACCTTTATGGAGCTGTGCCTGCAAGCGATGTACGGTTCTCCGCAGACGGGCAAGGTGTCACACGAGGAGTGGACACCGACTGGAATCAAGGCAATCAATAGCCTCTGCCCAGAGATGGGATTGCTGATTGACGATATGCCGTGGAAGCGATTCCAGACGAATGCCGACGCAATCATAAAGCGCGACGGGGCTTGGTTGAACCGCGAAGATGTCCTCAGCCCCATCTACACGTTGACGGTGAACAAGATGGGCGGATTGAAACCCGAGCTGGCGAAGCGCTCTGTTCCCATACGGACGGAGGTTCGCATCGACCGCGAGGTCGGCACGGTCGGCAAGAAGACTCTGAGCGATTCGATTGGGAGGCTCACAACCGCCTTCTTCCTCGAATACCTTGCCCGCATGGAACCGCTGGTCGAGGAGATGGAGGACATGATACGTGTCGGGTCGCGAGACTATCTTCCAGACCTCCTGAACCTGTCGAGTGTCACGTTGCGGGAGATGTTTAAGGAGGCTGGCGAGTCCGATACGTGGAACACGCCCTTGACGTTCCGCGATTTCATCGGTGAGACCGCGACCGCCCGTGTGGCGAGGGAGAAGCTGCTTGAGGCATGGCGCGTAGACCCCTCGCAGTTCAAGGTGCGTCCAAACAATCAAGGGGTGGAATACAAACCGGATGGCTCTGATGCCGATAGGACGCTCAAGTTCGAGGTGAAGGCCATCTATGACGAACTTCCGGCATATCTCAATGCGGCGATGGTGAACAGCGTCATCGTGTTCAAGGATACCGCCTCTCTTGAGTCGTTCCTTGGCGTGAGACTCGACAAGAGCCTCGGCGCGATGGTGCGCAGGGCTGTCCGCACGATGCGCGGAGGCAAGGCGGATTAGACGACAGGCGGTAGGTTTTAGATGGGCAAGTCATGGGTAGCTGCTGGTGGTCGAACAATAACGGACGAGATGGTCGAGCGCTGGGAGCGCGAGTTGGAGACGGGCGAGTTCTTCGACAAGGGGGTGACGGTCGGCGGTGTCGTGGACGGTCAACCTCACCGCTCGATGGATGAGGATGGGGAGATTCTTGGCTTCGACGGCGATGATGTATGATGTACCCGTACCGGCGAGGGCATTCAGGACTTCAAGAAACGTGTTCATAGGCATTGCCCCTCTCACCGTTCGCACACGGGGGTTAGCCGGTACGGGGATGTATGGGAGCTGATACGAGTCTCGACCTCGTTTTCAGTTATTCGCAGGCGCTACCAACACCTGCGAACGAACCCAGTTTCCCGGCAGCACTCCATATCCCAACTATGGGGTGCTGCACCCCTTGGATTGCATGATGATGGAAGGAAATCGACATGAGTTATTACAACCCAGAGGTGTACGACCCGAAGAAGCTGTTGGGGGAAGATGCGGCGGTGATGGAGGGGTTTTCGCTCTGCGGGCAGATGGTCCTCGACAGGCTCGATGAGATGGAGGACAACGGGCTGATGGATGAATCTATCCCCCTGTTCAGCGAGCTGTACCGTCAGGTGGCTCATGACATCAAGGGGCGTATCGCCAACCTTCTTGACTGTGAGAAAATCGAACTCACCGTCTCCCTCATGGAGGCCGAGCCGGAGCGCTACGCAGCCGATTAGCCGCCAATCTCCCGTTCCCACCGATATGGCACCTCAGGTAAGACCAGCGATGCGGTGGAAAGGCTTCGGATAGCGTCGAAGAGCGGAGAGATGGCAAGGAGACGAAAAGAGCTGACATGCTCGGCGATGGAAGAGCGAAGACTTCAACCGACTTGACGTGACTCGATAAGGAGCTGAGTTGCCAAGTTCAGATGGGATGCGAAAGGGAATAGCAGAGCAAAGAGCGGACTGGAGAAGCGGGGAGATGCCCGCACGGAAGGGGTTGCGCCTCGGCGCGGCCCCTTTTCTCATGGACGGAGAGGGAGGGAAGGCAAGGAGGGAGGAGAAAGGGTTGACGGTTCCAGAGATGGCGGCGGTGCAGAGATGGCGGGTGGTCCGCATGGGTGGCGGATGGGGGAGGGCAAGGATAGGGGCAAGCCCCTATGACCCAGTTCCACGCAGGGGCGACCTTGTGAAGAAGGTATGTAGGAATGTAGTTTACCACATTGATAGCATGATAGGTTGATATAATTAAGCCACAGGCAACCACGAGGGAAGGAACCCCACCATGAAGTACAAGGGCATCGAGCTTGAGGGTCTGGACAAGGATGTCAAGCTGGCGCACAGCCGCTTCACGGAGGCCGACGAGGGCACCGACTGGATTGACAAGTTGCTCACCTGTGACAAGGCCGCGCTCATGCCGACCCAATTCCACGAAGTCAGCGCCCTCAGCTCCGTCATCAATATGGACTACCAGATTTGCAACGGCGGCATCGGCCAGTACGTTACCAACGGCTACCACGAGTACCGCGCACCGCAATGCGATGGCGATGTGGAGCATTACGGTGCGGTCGAACAGGTGTATATGCTGCGGTCGCTGGCGGATTTCGGTGACAGCGTGTTCCCGTATGCCGATAGCTGTAATCGCGAGGTCTGGCAGTGGGCGAATCTCTTCGACCGCATCGACTTCGATTCGGTTGACTATTACGACGAGGTAATCGGTGAGTATGTTTCACCGGAGGCGGTCGAGGAGTGCGAGCGGCGCTACTATGACGGGGTTAGCGACCATGTGGGTCTGCTCTGCGAGGCATACGCCCAGTACCTCTGCAAGTCATACGGCATCGACTAGACGGACGATGGAAGGGGCACCCGGCATGGTGCCCCTTTCCTTGGCACGCCGAGCTGCCCAATGCGTGTCCATGGAAAAGGTTGTGTGCGATATGTGTAGCTTCCTACTTTACCATATTTGTGGGTTGGTAGTTTGCTATGATGATAGCGGCACAACGGAAAGGACACGCCATGGGCAGCTACTTCCACGTCATCGAGCGCAAGGTCGGCGGGAACCTCGACGCGTTCCGCCGTGAGCTTGGCCGTCTCCGCGAGAGCGGGCACTTCCACCGCGACCGCCATGAGCGCATTATGCGCATCGCCAAGACGGTGGGTTTCGGCCACATCGTCCGCCAGTGCCTCGTGGACACCGGGCACCGCGCCGGTTGCGAGGTCCATGTGCTCACGAGCACGGGAATAGTCCTCGTGTTCAACGCGCATTCGCGCAAGCTCATCACCGTCCTCGTGGCGCGTCCGGGTCAGGTCGCGCGTTATTACGAGCCTTTCGGTGAGGATGTGCCGGATTGGCTGATGAACCGGGCGTATGAGAACACCTGCGTCCGTCATCTGAACTATTAGGAGAAGGGAAGGGAACGACACCATGGATTACTACTTCTTCATCAAGCTGCGGCGCAAGGTGCCCACGCGGAAGCACAAGCTGGGCATGGACACCGCAGTTTGCCGCGCCCGCAGCAAGGAGGAGGCGGTTGCGCAGCTCCTACCTGAGATGCGGGATTGCGTCGAGTTCGTGTCCCAGCGCTGGACGATGCGCGATTGCTACCCGAACCCGAAAGGTATACTGAGGGACGAGATTATCTAGCCATCAAGGGAAAGGATTGAGATATGGCTGACAAGAAGGACGAGATGTATCTGGTGGGCTGGTGCCCCGATTGCGGCAGGACCGTGGTCGTGCGGAAGGAGGATGAATGGACGTGCGGGTGCGGCCATGACCTGCTGAACCTCACCGCCTGTTCCTCCCCCGTGGAGATTGCCGAGGCCGTCGCGCTGATGGAGACCGTCAAGAACGACGCTTTGCGCGAACCTGATGCCATCCACCGCCCCACGCTCGCCGAGGAGGCTGCGAACGCCCGTGCGGCTGCTGCGGCCTTGGCTGAGGAGGAGGCGCGTTGCGAGGATGACGATGATGATGGTGCCCCCGACATCATCAAGGAGCTGTTCTGCGAGCTGTTCCGTGACGATGATTGCGAGGGTTGCCCGCTCCATCGGGAGGGCGGTGGCACGACCGACTCCGACGAGCTGCCCGGTGATGGGGACCTGCGCATGTTCATGGTCTCGGCGACTCCGTTCCCGGTGTGGGTGCGCGGTGAGGGCTGGGTGGATGCCGCCTTCGCCCTGCGCGGGGAAATCGAGGACATCGCCGTCGCGGGATTCACTGCCGCGTTGAAGGAGGGTTCGGTGCATCTCAGCGCCGTGCCCGTCAGCGGTGACGAGGACGCGCCGGGTATGGTCATGTTGGAGAAGGTCGTGCGCGACTAACAGTCGGAGATGACCTTTTGCGGGGCCGTGTCGCAGGTGGCGCGGCCCTTTTTCAATCGAGAGGGAGAATGGAATGGAATCCAAGTACGATTACGTCGTGTTCGACATCGAGACCACGGGGCTGCACCCTGATAGCGACCAGATTTGCGAGATTGCCGCCATCGGCGTGAAGGACGGCCTGCCGCAGGGCTTGTTCTCGACGCTCGTGGCGATTGAGGGGTCTATGCCCGAGGCGGCGGGGCGCGTCAACGGCATCACCGACGATATGCTCAAGGGCGCTCCCGCCATCGGCGACGCGCTCGACGCGTTCCTCGACTTCATCGGGGAAGACGCGACCCTCGCGGGGCACAACATCGCCTCCTTCGACATCCCGTTCGTGCAGGCCGCAGCCGCCAAATCCGGTCGCGTCTTCATCTACCCCTATGTCATCGACACGTTGGAGGTGGCGAGGGAGCTGTGGCCCGACCTGCCCAGCCGCTCCATGGACAGCCTGCGCGACATCCTCGGAATCGAGCGCACGGACGCGCACCGAGCATTGGCGGATTGCTATGACGAGCTTGCGCTCTTGAACGCCGAGCTTTCGGTCATCATGCAGTCCTACGCCCGGAAGATGGATTACTGCCGAAGCGAGCTTCTGCATATCGCCGGTGAAATCGCCGAGGAGATTGGGGAGTAGGCGGTCGCCGTGGATGGCATGGACACCGTTTACAGCTTGGAGGTCTGGGTGCCGGACGGGGAGCAATGGCGCTGGTCCGCCATCGGCGCGTACCCGACCTTGGATATGGCCGTGGCCGTCGGCGAGGGCTTCCTGTCCGTCAAGCCCTACCGCGTGAGGCGGGTGACGGGTGTCGGTGGTGGCTTCCGCGACTTCCTTGCCGAGGAGGTCTTCGCCAACGCATTGACGGGGCGCATGAGGCTCCTGCGTGAGAAGTTCGGCCATAAGGGGAGGGGGTAGGGTCTCCCAAGTCATGATGGAATTATGCGTCTCAATGTTTCCATCATTATTGTTTTATAGTTTGCTATGATTGTAGGCAGCAGACGGCACCGAAGGGACGGTGCCGAGGACCATGGAAGGATGGTACGTATCATGAAGAAGGACGGGAACCGCCTTGAGGGCATCGGTGAGCGAATCGCCGTGCGCCTGATCCTGCTTGAGGAGGCTCTGGGCATGACCCCCGGCGACCCCGAGATTTACGGCAACTGGATTGCCTCGAAGGCCCCCGAGCCGGAGAACGGCGCTGAGGAGGTCGGGGTCATCGAGGGCATGGATGCCGTGGAGGACGCGACCACCTGCTTCCCCCGCACGGAGGATGGCGTGCCCTTCTGCTGGGACTACCAAATCAAGGGCTTCTTCAAGGACGCCTGCTCGGCCCTGCGCCGCGTGCCCGGTACCCGTTCGAGCAAGCTGACGGCCTTCAAGAAGGTTATCGACGGCACCGTGTTCGTGGAGCAGCGCAGAATCCCGTTCCAGCTCCCCAAGGGTGCCGAGTGCGGTCGCTGCGAGCGCCCGCTTCGCGCCAGCTCCGCCTCCGGCGAGCGCGTGGCGCTGGCCGCATCCGAGACCGTCCCAGCCGGTACCGTGCTTGAGTTCAGCATCCTCGTGATGAACCCCAAGGACGCGGAGACCGTGCGCGAGTGGCTGGACTACGGTGCCCTGCGCGGCCTGTTCCAATGGCGCAACAGCGGCAAGGGCCGCTTCGAGTGGGAGGAGGTCGCCAAAGAGGACTGACCGCGCGACCCATATACACAGATACGGCACCACGGGTAAGACCGGCAAAGCTGCGAGATGGAAAAGAAAAGCAGCGTGTTGAAGGGCGCTGAACCGAGAGGGATATGATATGTGCGAGGGGCCTCGACGCGAGGTGAGACGGCAGTGCCAAGAGCTGACGTGCAGTGGATTCGCACCGAAACGCACCGATACGAAAGGGAATGGAGAGGAACCGCGAGGCGCAGCGCGGATGCGCTCATAGGATGACGGCGGGTCATGGGGCATCGACACCCCCGTGGCCCGCCCACATAAGGTATACTCCTGATTACATGGAAGGATGATGCAGATGACATACCAGACGGACATCCTTCGCGCATCGACTCGGCAAGAACGATGATGACGAGACTACGGCTGCATGATGCCGTGAACTGCTCGTTTCCCGCCTGACGCGCTGTGAGCCGATTTTAGGCGGCATCATCCGACATAGGTCATCTGGGACATGGGTGACATTCAAGACCCCACAGGAGCGATTCTGTGGGGTCGTTTTTTCTCACGGAGCCGCAAATCGGGACGGTGGGAAGGCAGGGAGAGAGGCGGGAGGGGTGACGGTCACAAGAAGAGCGATGTTGCAGAGATGGCGGCTGGTTCGCATGGGTGACGGATGAGGGAGGGCAAGGATAGGGGCAAGCCCCTATGACCCATGTTCCCTGCGGGGGCGACCTTGTGGAGAGGGCGTGTAGGATTGTAGTTTACTACATTGGTAGTACGGCACGTTGCTATAATTAAGCCACAGGCAACCGAGAGAAAGGAACCGACATGTTCGAGCCGAAGTGCGACTGGTGGAGGAAGATTAAGTGTGAGGACAAGACGGTCCTGTTGAAGGGCATCCTCTCCATCAAGAGGAAGGATTACGGCAGGTTCGTCGAGCTGGCGCTGGACGCGGGCATGAGGGAGGCGCTTGCCGGGGATTACGACGAGGAGTCGCAGAGCGGCGAGTTCTGGTTCGATGCCGAGAAGGAGGGGCCGCGCGGCATCCTCAACTGGCTCGGCTTCTCGGTGGAGGACGAGACCGAGGATGGCATTGATTTCGTCTTCTTCGAGGACAGCGGCATCGCCGCGTACAGGGATGACATGGGCCGTGCCGTCTTCGAGGCCTGCGCCCCCGTCATCGGGGCGGGTTCGGTCCTCGTGTTCATGGAGAACTGGGACGAGGCAGAGGAGAAGGACCCGCGCATCTGGCGCTACACGTTCGATGGCGAGAAGATGCACGTCCAAGATGGTCGCTTCGTCTTCGACTAGGTGGCAAGAGGGGCATCCGCGAGGGTGCCCCTTCCTTATGGAGAGTCTATGTGGCATACTGTGTTACCATATTTATAGTATTGTAGGTTGCTATAATTAAAGCACGTTAAGACCCAAGGGAAGGAACCTACATGAAGCGCAACGACCTGAACGCCATCATCACGGGCATCGTGCATCGCTACATCGAGGACGGCTGGGTCCTTGAGATGGACAATGCGAGTTACAGCGATGTCGTGGGCGTGCATTTCCTCTCCCGTGGTCGCGAGCGCGTCGCCGTCGGCATCCGCCGCCCCGAGTTGAAAGAGGTGGCTGAGGACGGTCGCTTCGCGAATTTGCGGGGGTTGGACTCGCGCATCCTGTTCGAGTGCCGCGCCCCGAAGGGGTCCTTCGATTGGGTCGAGCCGGGGAACGTCATCAGCGAGCGTGTGTTCTTCAAGGTCGATGGTGATTGGTACGTCGATGATGCCCATGAGGCGGATGGAGCGAAGGCCAAGAGGCGCGAGAGGGCGAGGCGCGACTTCTACCGCAATGTCTCTTCCCGTTCATTCCACCCCACCAAGGCGTTCCTCGACAAGTGGGTTCGCGAGATGTACGGATGGAAGAACGTCAGACCCTCCGATGTTGTCATAGCGAAGGAGACTTGCGCAGAGGGGATTTATTACCGTGTGCGGAAGACCGTCGGCAATGGGGACTTCTTCTCGGTCACGAGCTTTGGAAAGCGCTAGGCGCGGCATGGGAGGGGCACCGGAAGACCGGCGACCCCTCCTTGATTTGTTGAAGGATTGGGAGGATGAAGAAGATGGAGAACCTTGTCGAGGACAACGGAATCTGCGATTGCCATTACCTGCTGACCATGCGTTTGGCTTTGCAAAAAGAGGTAGACAGCCCGTTCGGTATCAATTCCATATATGACTTGGGTGATTGGTGTGCTCCGTGGTGGCGCAAGCCCGTGAGCTACGCCGATTTGGATGCGTTCTTCGAGTCCCACGGGTGCGGTTGGCTCCGCCAGTCCATCGGCATCGGTAGTTGGCGCGGCGTGGCAGGGGAGGGTGAGAAGGCCGAGCGGATTATCCGCACGAGCCTTGAGCAGCATGGCCTCACGCTCGAACGGGCACGTGCCCGTTACGGCAAGAGGCGCGTCAGCGAAGCTAGGAAATGGGCTGAGACCGTGGCTTTCTTCGCCACCGGGTGCTCGTTCCTCGACATCGCCGAGGTCGTTGACAGGTCGGTGGCGCAGGTGTCCAAGGAGATATACGACACTTGGTGCGAGGATTATTACATCGGTTGCGTGGACAACATCGCCAAGTTGGCGTTCGACGGTTATCTGGTGCGCGAGCAGGGACTTGATGAAGATGGGGTCGAACCGGGCGAGGTCATCGTGCTTGAGGAGTACATGGAGGGCGTACCGCAGGAATCGCGCGGCCTTGGCACGTCCGACGTACACGGCGTGTAGAAGATATGGAGGTTACTACATTTCAACTATACTGGCATTGTAGTTTGCTATATTGGTAGTGCCGAAAAGGCAGGTAGTCACATCCGAGTAGATTGGATTCAGGCATGGCAATCAACCGAGTCATCATCGAGGGCAACCTGACGCGCGACGTGGAGATGCGCGCCACCGCCAGCGGCCTCGCGGTCGCGGGGTTCACCGTCGCGGTCAACGAGAAGCGCAAGAACGCCGAGGGCGAGTACGTCGATGCCCCCGTGTTCGTCAAGTGCTCCCTGTTCGGCACCCGCGCCGAGAAGCTGTCCAAGTACCTCTTGAAGGGCACCAAGGTCACCATCGACGGCAAGCTGCGCTACTCGCAGTGGGTCAAGGACGATGAGAAGCGCCATGAGCTGAGCGTCATCGTTGACCAGCTTGAGTTCAGCGGCGGCAAGCGCGAGCAGACCGGCGACGCGCCCGCGACCCCTTACGAGCCGTCCCACGCGGCACCCGCCCCGGTCCCCGAACCCGAACTCGACCTCTATGACGAGGACATCCCGTTCTAGGTCCGGTCGTGAGACCCGTCCTATTCGCGGTCGGCTGGGCGTCCCTGATGCTGGCGGTCGTGCTCGCGGCATCCGGCATCGCCCACGACGCCGCCTACATCTTCGCGCGGAGGAGGATGACCCGCGCACGGATGCTGCGAATCTCCCTGTTCGCCCTCCTCGCGCTTATCTTCATCCTCATCTCGTTCCAAGTCTGACATCTATGAAAGGTCCCGCATATGGCTATCTCGGATAAGGTCAAGGTCGGAATGGTGGAATACGGGGTCCCGGCCACCATCCTCGTGGAATTTGCGGCAATCGCCGCGCTCGCATGGCGTCTGGGCGGTTGGGTCTGGTCCGTGGCGTCGATGGTCGCCCTCGCCGCCCTGTTCCTTTTCGCCCTCGCGTTATGCAAGGCCGCGTCGTCCGCCGACCCCGACGGGGCCGATGACTGGTGGGGGGAGTGATGTGGATGAAGTCCAAGGGAGGGCATATGGCCCGGAACCCTCGCCCCATCGACGGGGGCCTCGCCATCATGGTGGCCGCTGCGGCACCGATGGGCGCTATCGTCTCCCTCGCCTTGGGCTGCTATATCGGCCTGAGCGCACCCGAAGTGCTCGCGGTCGCGTTCCTGTTCACCGCGCTGTTCACCATCTATGCCGTGACGGTCCGCACCCTCTGCCGCGAGTACCGCAAGCGCGGCCTCGCGGATTAAGCGACTCATGAATCGAGACACGAAAGGACTGATGTATATGTTCACGATTCTGTTCCTCAACCAGAAGGGCGGTGTGGGCAAGACCACCCTCGCCGACGAGCTGGCGTTCGCGCTTGAGCGCCGAGGCTCCACGGTGGCGTTCGTCTCCACCGACCCGCAGGGCGGCTCCGTTCACGAGGTCTGCGATGACCCGGACTACGCCGAGTCCTGCGATTACCAGATTGTCGATACGGCGGGCGTCCTGAACGACGGCATGGGCGATTGGTGCCGCGCCGCCGATGTCATCCTCATCCCCATGCTCCCGAGCACACGCGATGTGGAGCCGACCATGCGCACCTACCAAATCGCCAAGGACTCCGGCACAGGTGCGGCAATCCGCCTCGTGGTCAACAACTTCTACGCGTTCGGCAAGCTCGACAAGCAGCTCGTGGAGTTCCTTGAGTCCGAGCAGGTGCCGGTCATCGCGAAGGTGCCCCGCGCGGTCGCGCTCTCGCAGGCCGCAGCCGAGGGCAAGTCGGTCGCGGAGCACAGCCCGCACAGCCACGTCATCCCGGCTCTTGAGGAGCTGGCAGATTCCATCATCAATGAGAAGGAGGAGAAGTATGTCTAACAACAGCAACGCCTTCATGGCCTCCGCGAAGAAGTCCAAGCGCCAGCAGGCCTCCATCCAGCACGCGCAGCCGGAGGTCGATGAGCTGGTGTGCATCAACGTCCGCATCCCGAAGTCCATGCACACGAGGCTCCAATATCACAAGGTGGAGACGGGTGAGAACATGACCGTCCTCATCAACCGCCTCCTCGAAGCCGAGTTCGCGTAGGCGGTGCGCGATGGGAAAGCGAATCGGGGTGTACAAGTACATCCATGCGCTCCCCAGCGATGCCTACGGGAACCGCTATCGCATCGGGGGTCGAATCCTCTCCCAGAAGTTCGGTCTGGGCACGGTCATCGGGGTCGCGCGTGGCGGCGATGGGCGCATCTGCGTCGTCTGCAACTTCCGCGCGGCCTACGGCGAGGCGGGCAAGTTTACCTCTAAATGGCGCACGTGGCTCGTGCCCGCCGAGGAGGGCGTCGCGGTCGAGGTGAAGGAGGAGACGGATGTCGAAGCCCGATAAGCCCATATTCAACCAACAGGGCGGACGCGGGAAGCTCTACGGCCCGACTCATGGGGCGACGTACATGGGCACGTACCAGATGCCCGACGGCAAGATGGACCGCCGCATGTTCAACTGCGCCACCAACAAGGACGCCATCAAGGCCTACACCGATTGGTGCGCCGACATGGACGCGCGAATCTTGGAGGAGATGAAGGAGAAGGTGCGGCCCAAGGCGAAGGCGCAACAGCCGAAAGAGAAGCCTGCATACACGGAACCGTTCAAGAAGGACGAAGTGAAAGGAGCCGACATGGCGACAACGGCAGATGCGAAGCTCGACAAGATTTACGTCGTGATGGTGGTCGGCGGCGTGGCCGTCGCGTGGTGCGAGTCATTCGACAAGGCGGTGGCCGTCTGCGACGCGCTCACCCTCGGTGCGAAGGCCAGCGGTTTCGCCGCCACCTACGATGTGGTCGAGGTCAAGAAGTGGACGGCGTAGACATGTTGAAGTTGAATTTTGAAAAGTCGATTTTCATCCCGACGGGTTGGCCGGGTTTAGATGCCGAACTTAACGGTGGGCTGCTGTCGAAGACCGTGACGGCTGTTCTTGCAAAACCCGGCATGGGGACATCCGCATTCGCGATGAACATCTGTCTTAATGCCGCCGCGCAAGGCCATAGGTGTCTTCTCTTTACACATGATGGCGTCGATTTGTGCTTTGCGAAGATGCTTGCGTCAGAATCTCTCGCCTCCATTCATACAGCCCTGCGATTGCATTCTAATGCCGATGTCGTGAGCGATGAGATTCTGACTGCTTTAGAAGACCTCTCCAAAGTGGATATAAAACTTCGTGATATTCCATCTACTGTAGTTGAGCTAGAGAATGTTATCAGCGAGTTTGCGTATGTCGATAATTCTGGGCGCGGGAAATCGACCGTGATTGTGGTAGACGGATTGGATGATTTTGATTGCAGCCCCACTAGCCTCTGCAACTGTTTGAAGAAGTGCGCGGACTCTTGCAATGCGGCGGTCGTGTTGACTGCGCACGGTTGGCACGATAGCGCTGATGTGAAGAATGCCATGGAGCGTTGCGATGCCGTTCTGTCAATCGCGCAGGATGAGGACGAGGCCGCGACGGAGCTGTCCATCCATAAGTGTCGATACAGTGGCCCCTTCTACTATGGCGGACATACCGTGCGGTTGGTGTTTCTACCGCGTAACGCGAAGTTTTTCGAGTTGGACATGAGCGATGAGCATGAAGTCTTTTAGAAGAAGCATCGTCGAGATTTCCAGAAGATGAGAGGGTTGAGCGAGTTGAGCGCATCGAAACGTGAACGCAGACATGCCGAGCACAAGCGTTATTACGCACAGACCGCCTTCAAGTACGAGCGGCGAAAGTGGACGGATGACGAGGATAAGTTGGTTCTCATCCAGAGGATTCCCGATAGCGAGCTTTCACCAATCATCAAGCGTTCGATGAAGTCCATCTCGAACCGCCGCTGGCGTTTGCGCAAGGCGGCATCTGAGAACAAGCGAACCGGCAATGCCGGAGAGTAAGGAGAGAAAAAATGGAGAACAACAACCTGCCCGAAATGACCGACGAGCAGCGCAAGGCCGCGCTTGAGCGTTCAGCAGAGGCGCGGCGCGAGCGTATGGAGTTCAAGGAACTCGTGAAGAAGGGAGAGATTTCCCTTGCCGACGCCCTTGCAGATGACCGCGCCAAGCGCATCCGCGTCCACGAGTTCCTGATGTGCATCCCCGGCATCGGCAAGGCCAAGGCCGATGACATCATGCGCAAGCTCGGCATCGCGGAGAACCGCCGCGTGCAGGGTCTCGGTAGCCGACAGCGCGAGGGAATCATCGAGCTTGTCGCGAAGTTGAAGTAGGAATATGGAGCCGCCCGTGTGGGCGGTTTCCCATATCAGCCGTCCGCGACGAAGGGAGACGCAATATGGACGAGCGCAAGAACAAGATGACCGACCAACGCTATCGCGAGATTCTTCCGATGGCCTATATGACCGCCGCCATCGAGAAGGGCCGTCAACCCAGACCCGTAGAAGTAGGTCTATGCGCAAGGGCAATCGTCGATGCCGAGGATGAGAACAACCTAGCCTATCGCGTGGCGATGGCGACCAAGATTCACTGCACCATCGTCGGCGTGAAGCGTGTCTCCACGAAGACCGGTTACGACAAATACGAAATCACCTACCGCACGTTCGGGAAGGACGAGGACGAGACGATTCCGTCTCCGCTCATCGGAGATTTCCGATACGGCAAGGTGACCGAATGGCTGTGGGCCAAGAAGAACGATGACGGTACGGACTACTGGCCCGGAAGGCGTGCTGTGCTCTACAAGCACAACGACCCGCCCAAGGAGGGCGACATGTCGAGCGCGGGTTACCGCTGCTGCGTCTTCGCCGAAGCCCTCGACAAGTAACAGGTTGATTTTGAAAGGACATCGCATGTTCCACGATTACGCGCCCGTCTTCATCATCGGCATGTTGAACAGCTTCGCCGAGAAGACCGAGAACGGCATCATCGACTTTGACACTTACGTCACCGACCCTGAGAAGTACGATGGGTTCCTCATCTACGATAAATCTAACGGCAAGGTCGTTTGCGACATGTGCGTGGATGAGCTTCACAGCGACATCGTTGGCTACTTTGACTTCTTCGATGGCGTGGACATTCGCGTCATCGAGGATGATGGTATCTTTGTCGATGTCGATTTCGGCAGGAGCAGCATCGTGGTCGAGAATGGCCGTTGGTACGTTTCCAATTTCGATTAGACCCGTGGCCTGAAATCATCTTCTGAGATTCGCCGCCTCGCATCACCGCCATCCGAGATTTTCGATTCACCGCCATCCAGAAAACGGCGCGACCGATTTTGAGAATCACGCGATACCGGTTCACGGGGCGGCGTTCCCATGCCGAAGCAAAGTACATCCATCCGTTCGCGAGCGTCTGAAAATACATGACTGCCAAGTCGGGAATACCAAATCATCTGTCTGCGTTTCGCGGATTTGAGAAAGGTGGGGCGGCGGCACCCCACCTTTCTGTCTCCCTCCGCAAGCTCCGGGAGACACCGCCTTCCCGGCCAGAAAATAGGGGCGGCGGCACCCCTATTTCCCGTCCGGGAAGGCTCTCGCACTGCTACAATAGCAGTGCTCACCGACTAAAGTCGCTCTTCGAGTTGCAAGATGTAGGAAGTGTGGCCACAAACGCGGTAAAACCGCATTTGAACCACCCTTCCATCTTGCTTTCGGACGGCTTTAGGAGCCTACCCGAAAGGGGGTTCTCGACCGATAATCAGGTACCTAAAGATAGGGACCTGACCACCGTTCTCCAACCAGCGAAAAGGCGGCTTTTCGCAATCCCAGAACTTGGAAACGGCGGCGGCACCGTTTCAGAAGTTCCGTTTTATGAAAGTGAGGAGAAGAGTTTGTCGAACAGAGATATATGGCTGAAAGTCCGTGTGACAAATAAGGAAAGGGAAATCATCAAACGCAAGGCCGCTAAATTAGGGATGACGGTTTCGGATTATGTGCGCACGGCACTCATCCATTCCGACAATCTGAACGTCACGATGATTGATGTAGGACCCATCGAGGAGATTGCGACCGAGTTGCATAAACAGGGTGTGAACTTGAACCAGCTCATGAAGTTCCTGAACACATACGGCGCGGATGCCTATAACGCGGAGGAGACATTTCGGATTCTGACGCGAGAGGGTGACATGTTCCTGAAAGTCTCAGATGTGCTCGGTCAACTTTGCGAAGAGGCAACAAGGCATAAGGTCTATATCACAGTCCATGATTTCAGCGATGGCGATAGTGATGAGTCCTAAATACTGATTTACATAAACGACGATTTGCGAAAGGATGAGAATGATAAAGACACAACCTGTCATCTGTTTGGAGACTGGCGAGAAGTTCGAGTCATTCAATGAGTGTGCAAGGGCCATCGGAGTTCCCCGTTCGACTCTTTACAATGCGGTGACAAAAGGACATGCCACACGGGGGCATCACTATTTCTATGCCGAGAAACCGCAACCATCCGATGAGTTCTTCAACCATCCACGGGGAAAGGCTCGGGTAAGAGTTCGTTGTATCGAGACTGGTGAGGTATTCGAGAGCACGAGGAAGGCGATGGAGAAGACGGGGATTGACCGCAGGGAAATCTATCGCGCTATAAACAACAAAGCCGGTGGATTTCACTGGGAGGTTGTCGATGATTAGCGAGTTTCAGCGAGAGAGTGGAAAGGACAACTAATATGAACTCTCAAATTGAGCTTTACCAACATAACCAAATCGCCTACGACAAGCTATGCGATATGCTCTCGCAGAGCGACCGCGCCTGCGTCATCCAGCCGACGGGCACCGGCAAGTTCGTCATCATCGCGAAGCTGGTTCAGGACAACCCCGATAAGCGTTTCCTGCTTCTCGGCACGAACGACTACATGTTCATCGACCAGATGGACAACCTTGAGAAGATAGCACCGGGCTTCCATCCCGATAACCTGCAATTCAAGACGTACTCCGCTGCGATGGTACATGCAAGGAGCGAGCATGTAACTTTACAGTACGACTACATCATCCTAGACGAGTTCCATCATTGCGGGGCACCGGAGTGGAGCAAGGGTGTCCAGTGGTTCATCGACGGCAGTCCCGATGCGAAGCTGCTTGGTTTCAGCGCGACCCCAATTCGCTTCTCGGATGACGGGCGCAATATGGCCGATGAGATTTTCGAGGGCAACATCGTCAGCAGCATGGAGCTTGAGGAGGCTTGGCTTCGCGGCATCCTGCCCATCCCGAAGTACGTCATCGCGCTCTACGATGCGCCCAAGGAGTTTGGCGAGTTGAAGGTCTCCATCGAGAAGGTCAAGGACAAGAAGAAATACTCGAAGTTCACGAAGAAGTACGAGGAGTTGCGCCGCTCACTGCAAGATGCCGGAGGGGTTGACACGGTCATCGCGAAGCACTTGAAGAAAAGCGATGCGAAGATAATCGTGTTCTGCCCGAACAATGAGAAGCTGCAAGAGTTCATGGCGTTGAGCCATGAATGGTTCCATGGCGTGAACGAGAACATCCACGTCTATAAGACGACCAGCGCCGACCCGACCGCAGGCACAGAGGACTTCCAGATGTTCAAGGACGATGATAGCGGTGCCCTCAAGGTGCTCTATTGCATCAACCAGCTCAACGAGGCCGTGCATATCAGCGGCATCGACGCAATCGTGATGGTGCGTCCCACGAAGTCGCCTGTCATTTTCCATCAGCAGCTCGGTCGCGCACTTAGCTCTGGCGGTAACGGCACACCGCTTGTGTTCGACCTCTGCAACAACTTCGGCTCACTCGGCGGCATCACTGGGATGCAGAAGCGCTTGGAACGCGCATATGGTGAGATGACGGAATGTGGTGAGAAGCCAATCCACGACCCAAAGGATTTTAATGTCATTGACGAGATTAAGGACCCGCGCGAACTCGCGGCTGAACTTCGCGAGGCGTTGAATCCGAAGATGAGCATCGACGATAAGATTGCCTTCCTTGAGGAAGTTGCGGCGCAGAACGGAGGCATCCTATGAGAGATAAGAACCTGAATCAAATCGTCTCCGATGTAAGAAAGGCATATAAGAAAGGTAAGTTGGGGGAAGACCAGATTAGACGGTTGGATGACATCGGCTTTGACTTTATAGGTCAGAAAGCAAGAGACGTGACACTACGCGAGTCAGTTGCAGACCTCTTGAGAACATATCCGCATGAGTACACATATTCTGAAATCGCGAATATATTCGATGTTGATTGGAATGTGTGTTACAGAATAATACGTTATCAAGGGTTAGAGGAGTTAGTAAAGCCTGTAAGAGGTCGCGTGAACATTGCGGGGCTTCTGGATGACTACGAGAACATCCGAGATGTAAATGCTTTGGCTGTCCGTTATGGAATTACCGTAGATTATGTAAGAGCCATTCTGAGAAGAGCCGGTAAAACCTTGCCGAAGTTTATAGACAACAAAGAGGCAGAGCGGATTTGCGCACTGCGCTTGGAGGGTAAGTCCCTCACTGAGATAGCCAATATTGTCGGGCGAAATGCTGCCACAGTTGCAAAGGTGTTAAATGAGGCTGATATTGCAGCGGGTAGTAGAAAACTTTCAAAAACCGATATAGGAGAGATTGAGAAGTGTCTTAGAGAAGGAGTGAGTAGGGCGGCAATTGCTGATAGATTCGGTATCAGCAGGTCTAATGTTCACCGTATCGCAAGCGCTGCCGGTATACAAAGCGATTGGCGGCAAGGAAGAAAGCGCACACGTTGTATCGAGACAGGTGAGGTCTTCTTGTCAGCTCATGACGCTCAGAAGTCCGTCAGCCCTAACTCTGTGAATGGCAACCGTGTCTCATGTGCATGTCGTTCCGGCAATCGTTATCGCGGCTATCACTGGGAGTATGTAGATGACTGAGGTGGATAAAAACTCGACAATATGTTATCTGCGAAACGTATATCGTGCTGGCAGGCTTAATACTGAGCAGATACACCGTTTGGAGGAGATAGGCTTCGACTTCGACGGGCAGCTAAACCGTGCAAGAGAACGCAATAAGCCTTTACTCAATTTTCTTGTTGAGAACCCCCGTGTTTATACTAGATATGAATTGGCTGAAAGATTCGGGATAGACGCAAAAAAGTGCTATGAGATTGTAAGAAGGGCGGGTATGACCGCTCTCATTAGACCTGTACGTGAGAAGATTGATATTGAAAATCTCATCGCTGATTACGAAGCCGGTATGTCAATAGATGAACTTGCCTGTAAATATGACGCAGCTTATGCCTATGTCCGTAGGCTAACTAGCAGTTGTAGAAGATATTCAAAGGCGAAACCCATAAGTGACGAGGAAAAGAAGGAGATTATAAGGCTGCGTAATAATGGGATGACGATTACTGCGATAGCGAAATCAGTTGGACGCAGTGGTACCGCCGTCGGAGAGGTACTTCGTCAGAACGGTTTTGAGACAGATTTACGTATTCCGAAGCAAGTCATTGCTCAGGCAGAGACGCTAATCCGAGAAGGCGATAAGTCTTATCGGGAGATTGCAGCTTTATTGGGCATGTCAACCTCGAATGTCAGTCGCGTGGCAAAATCCATCGGGGCTGAGTCAAATTACAAGCATAATGCAAAGAGGGTGCTTTGTATCGAGAGTGGTGAAATCTTCTCCTCAGCGACGGAGGCACAACTACATCTGTCTACTCCAAACAGCGGAGGAGTAAGTGCAGCATGCAAGTCTGGCAAGAAATATAAAGGTTGCCATTGGAAATATGTAGATGATGAAGATGATAGGTGAGAGGAGGAATGACCATTGACCATCATCAAGCAGCGAGCCGTCACAGAGAATGGACATCAGCGCAACCTCCGCGCCTACATCAACGATGACAAGAAGGTTCTTCTCCGTGACTCTCAGAACATGGATGGATGCACCAACATCAAGCGTTGGGCGACTTTCATGGAAACCACGCGTAGGCGCTTCGGTCACGATAAGGCATCGCGAATGGTCCGGGACAAGAAGACCGGCGAGTTGAGGCAGTCGAGGAACACGATTATGTACCATCAGATACTCGCCTTCCTCCCGGATGAATGTGACATCAACGGCGGCAAGCTCACGCCAGAGGAGTGCATGGCTTACGCGAAGGAGTACGCGGCGAAGTTCTATCCGAATCAACAGGTGGTCTTCGCCCTGCACAACGAGTATTGCAAGGAGGACAAGACCCATCGCTATGCCGTTCATATGGTCATAAATCGCTCCGACATCCAGACGAAAAAGCGCCTCAATGAAGGGCGCGGGCAGAAGGCCAAGGTCGAACGTGCCTCCCGCATCCGCAAGATGGACAAGGCATGGGGCTTGAAGCAGGTGGAGCGCGACGAACGCAATTCCTCCGTTCATAAGAAGCAGCCGTCGAAGGTGGAGAAGGAGATTGAGGGTCGCGGCGGCAAGTCCTATAAGACGAACCTGCGCGAGCTGTGCCGCATCGCGGCGGAGCGCTCGCAGGACATCTACGAGTACCGGGAGATGCTTGAAGGCTGGGGCGTTGACACCCAGTTCCGCAAGGGCAGGCTCTATGTCACCGACACCGACAACTCCAAATACTCCTTCTCCCTCGCGAAGCTCGATGCCGATTTGAATCAGAATGGCCTTAACCGGACTTTTCGCGCCAACGTGGTCGCGGACATTCGCGAGAAGGGAAGACAAGCGCACGAAGAGCGCGTTGCCGTCGAGGCCGAGCGCCAGCGCGTCACCGGCATCCGCGATGCCTACCTAGAGGAGATGCGGAAGTCTTACCTCGATTACCGCAAGAAGGCGCATGGCTTGGAGGGCACCGCCCTCGCCGCGTTCCCGAAGCTCGAACTCAAGCGCCCGCCCAAGGAGGTCGTGGACGACCCCGAGGTGAAGCGCCTGTGGCTCGCGTACCGTCGCGGTGCCGACGAGCTGCGCGTCGAGATGGCTTCCGAGGTTCCCTATGCACGCAAGCCCAAGAAGGGCGGCGGCACGAGCGGGTCCGGCAGCCAACCGCGCCGCGAGGCTCCGTCCATGGGCAAGGACGAGCGCGGGCATGAGCGACCGGATGTGCGTTAAGTAGCGGTCCCGAGAAGATGCTCAACATCTCCACATTGGTAGGTTTATGGTATGCTACAATAGTAGCAACACACACGACCATGAGAGGGGCGTTGATGTATCTGAACGAGATTCTTCCCGGTAATTGGCGCGAGGATGAGTGGCCCGAGCACATCGAGGTCAGCCACGAATCCTCGCGCTTCAAGAGCCGCAGGTACGTGCCGCGCGTGAACTCCGCCAACAAGTCCTCGGCCAACCCGGTCGATGGCATCTGGTGCTCGCACTGCGGCTGGGCCGGTGTCATCGCGCAGGACATAACCGATTTCGACGAGTACAGCGAGCCGCAGTTCGACAGCCTCGCGGAGGACGTGCCGACCTTCTGCCCGAAGTGCGGCTCGCTTCTCATGTACTAGGGCGGGGGCACTGTGAACATCATCGAAGAGCGTAGGCGCAGGGCGTGGGCACATGCCACGTCGGTCGTCATGGACAAGGTGATTCGCGAAGCCTCCACCGGTATCCTCTTCATTTATGGTGAGGCCCTTCACGGCAAAGATTACTTCATCACGCCAGACGATGCTTTGGATGCGGTTCTCGGCACCATGGGTGTTCTGAAAAAGTTGTGGGAGCGCGACGGCGTGAAGCCGACGAAGCGGCTGTTCGCTGAGGTATGCCCGGATAGGGCAATCGGAGCCGTGGTCATGAAGATGTGGCGAGAGCCGTTCCGATACTGGAAATAGGGGAGAGAGATGGAAATCACGACGTGGGAGCAGTTAGAGAGCACTCTTAGCTATATCGGGCTTGGAGTCCTTCTAGGTTACCCGATTTATCTGACAGTTGTGTCGGCAATCTACTATGGTTTAGATACCGGTAAATGGCACTCGAAAATCAAAAAGCATGTCGCTCGATTCATCTACTTGGCGGTCATTGGCATTGGTGGTGTTATCTTCGTCGAGGGCTTAGCATTCAGCCTTGAATGCATGGAGTCGAAGAGCATAGAGGAAGTGGGCGAGCGTGAGGAGATAGTGGAGTCAACCCCTATTGTGACATTAGACGGCACGTCTTACATCTCTGGTGAGTTCGGCGGTAGCACCTCGCTCTTGGGTGGTAATCGTGTACACGGTAATATCAGTGAAGATGATTACTACACGGTGATGACAGCTGATGGGAACGGCGGCTACAAGAAGAAACGCTATCTCGCAAGCGAAGTGACCGTCCTGTTCGATTCTTCCAAAGAGGACGCACGGGTCGAGAGAGTCGCGATTATCAAGGACAAGAAGGTCACGTATATGTCATCTTCATCGTTGTTATTTGAGTCTCCTATCGAGTTCCCATACGGGCAAGAGTGCCAGTATGAAACGCGCATCCATATCCCAGAAGGCAGCTGGGGTGAATATCAATTCAATGTCAACTGATGCTAGGAAGGTGGAGAATATGAGCAAACACGCCTTAAAGCCCTGTCCCTTCTGCGGGAGTGAACCCATGCTCGGCGAGGTCAGGCCGGCGATGCGCAAGTCGCCACCTCTGTTCGGCATCACCTGCATCCATTGCGGTGCCGAGATGAGCGACGAGTTCGTCCCCGAGCTGATACAGCGATGGAACGCCCGAGCCGTTGCGACGGCTTCCATTGATAAGGAGGTGATGAAAGGGGCGTTTGACAAGGAGCGGCGCGATGTGGCGGAGCGGCTGTGGAAGCACATCGGCAAGCCTCTGTTCACGGGACAGGATATTGAGGACATCATAGGTGTACGGCGAAGTGACTTCAATCTCATTCTGGCCGACGCGTCGTATCGCCGCCTCGCCGACCTCATCGAGCCTGAACCAGAGCTGCCGCTTAATGTCTGCCCGTTTTGCGGGACGGGTGTTATGGGGGAGGGGCGAGATGCAGTCCATGGATAAGGACGGGGCCACCGTGGTGGATATGGTCGCGGATTGGCTTGAGGAGAACGGCTACGACGGGATGACCGACGGTCGGTGTTCCTGCACCGGCGGTTGCCTCATGCACTGCGGGTTGGTTCGCAGTCGCAGGTGCTCTGCGGCGCACCTGTTCCCCTGCACGCGATGCACCCACCTGACCACCTGCGACCGCACCACGGGTGCCGACGTGTACAGCACCGATGCCGATTGGTGCGGCGAGTTCGAGGAGGCGTGAATGCCGAAGACATTGAAGAACTTCGCGGACAGCGAGAGGGCAAGGGAGTACCGCAACCGACAGCGGGAGAGGAACTATGCCCTGTGCCCCGGCGATGATGATGTCCGTCACACGAGGTGGCAGGACTGGGAGAGGGAACTGGTGATGGAGCACACGATGCCGGACAGGGAAATCTCGCGTATGACCGGCAGGAGCGTGCGTGCCATACAGGTGATGCGACATAAGATGCGGAAGACGGGGGAGGCCCGCACCGATGAGTAAGTTGGACGGCGACCTCATCCAAAGCGTTCTCTGGTACGCGATGGCCGTTGCTTGGGCGCTCATCGCGATAGCGCGGTGGCTCAGCGGCGAACCCGAGGGGTCGGATGCCATGACCCACTTCGGCATCGCCTTCATCTTGGCGAACATCTTCGAGCTTCGGTCGGAGATGGGTAAAATTGGAGAAAAGTAGTTTACTATTGATATAGTATGGTATAATACTATTGCTTGGAAAGGAGAACGAATGGCTAACAATGAATGCAGGGAGGCGGATTGCGCCCATTGGCTCGGCAGAAATCTGGGGTGCGAATACCCTGATTTGGATGGGTGCCGCATCAGCCCGTCCAACTGCCCGGAATACATCAGTTGCGAGGATTATCAAGAGCAGGAGGAGTTCTATGAGTAAGAAGCAGTCGGAGGAGAAGTGGGTCGTGGAGGTGCGCCGTGCCCATGCGTTGGAGCATCGACCGGGCAACTGGTGCTGCGTCGCCCAGTGCGATGACGGCCAGACCGCCATCACGGTCGCCGATGCTTTGCAGAACTTCATGCGAACCGGACTCATAGGCGATGATTTCCACACCCGCACCAGACTGGTGGGCGAGAAGGAGGGTTAAACACATGGCACTGGACAATGAGGATATTCGTGGCGGTGGACATGCGCCAAGGCATCTGAGGAAGCCGGAAGTCGATGAAGATGATAGGACAGAGCCGCCGATGAGCGGAGTCATCCATCTTGCCGAGGAGGTGCGCGATGCGCGTGCTGCGGGGCGCAAGTTGGCGGATGCCGATAGCGACCTAGTAGAGGATGACATTGTGGGGGTGGTCATCAAGCTACGTGAGGAGGTTGCCGGTTTCAGACTGGACAATAAACGCGCCGTGAAGAAGATGGACCAGACGCTCTATGAGATGCGCAATCTGGTCGATAGAGTCGAGGAGCTGTACAACAGCGCCAAGGACGAGACCCATTCCGCAGAGCAGGCCGCGCTCAACGGCGTGAACAAGGCGCAGGAGAAGGCGCAGGAGATAACCCTCCGCAATATAGACGAGGCGACGCAGCGCAGCAAGAAGGCCATCGACACGATGGTCTTGGAGTCGAAGCGCCGCATCGAGCGCCTTGCGATGGTCACCCTGCCGGACCGCATGTTCCATTTCCTCAAGTGGACGGCGCTCATGCTCGTGCTGTTCATCTTGGTCCATATCGTCTGGCAGATGTTCTCGTAACACGCATGTGCGGATGACAAGGACACATACATATAGGTTCAAGTTGAAGAAAGCGCCGACCGGATGGCGTAGGATTGAAAGGAAGAGATTGGTCATGGAAGACAACAAGGATTTCGATAAGGATAAGCAGGAGACGGGCACGCAGCAGATGCCGCATAGACCGGCTGAGGGGGAGGAGGATGAGAAGAAGGGCACCATCGTGCTCTTCGGCCATGAGTTCGACAAGAAGAAGGCCGTGATGGCCGGACTCGGTGGGCTGCTGGCAATCGCCCTCATCGGCGGCGGTGTCTGGTACGCAGCTTCGCAAAAGCCGGAGCCGAAGGAGCCAACGCCCATCGAGCAGACTGAGAAGACCGAGCAGCATGTCATCCAGCTCGGTGCCAAGGCGGACGGTTGGGTGAAGGGCGAGTCCTCTCCGGTCATCGCCCACATCGTGAACAAGGAAGAGAAGGTGGACTACTACCACGCCTACGACGCGAACGAGCAGCATGCGCTCGACGTGCCCGCAGAGGGCGAGTATGAGGTCTCCTTCATCAGCCCCGTGGACAAGGACGGCTCCATCTATGAGGTGCCGAAGGCATCCAAGGTGAAAGCCGAGGTGGAGGATAAAGACGGGAAGGCGGCAAAGACCGACCTGCCCTTCGAGTTCAAGCCCATCGCGGCTGACAAGGCCGACGCGGATACGCTCAACGCCATCGTGAAATCCGTCGGCGACGCCGTGAAGAAGGGCGATGAGACCCTGACCGGCGCGAACGGCACCAAGGTCATCGAGCTGGTCAAGGAGAACGCCAAGGCAAACCCGAACGCCGACAAGGAGAAGGTCGAGGAGGAGAGCCAGAAGGCGGAGGATGATGCTGGGGACACCGGGGAATCCAAGCCGGGTAACAACGGAGACGGTGGAAATGGCAACAATAACGCCGGTGGTGAGTCAGGTGCCAATGGTCAGAATCAAGGCGGTAACGGTGGTGGTGGTTCCAACTCAGGTAACTCCGGTAACGGTGGTGGGCAGAGCGGGCACCAATGTGCACATAATTGGGTTGATGAAACCGCGACAGTGCATCACGACGCGGTATATGAGACAACTTATATCCATCACGACGCGGTAGTTGAGTATCACTGCATTTGTAATGGATGCGGGGCGGATATTACGGGCTTTGAGACATCACATTTCAAAGAAAACTTCTTTAATGGATGTCAATCATATACAAATACTCCTGTTACTGTTAAAGAAGCATGGGATGAACCTGTGCAGAAACTTGTAAAAGACGCTTGGGATGAAAAAGTCCCAACTGGTCGTCGTATCTGTACGAATTGCGGGAAAATCAAATAGGTAAATGTAAAGGGGAGCTTCTTTGAGTTCCCTTTTCTTTTGTAGTGTTATATATTTATAGTATTGTAGTTATCATATTACAGAAAGGCCAGTTATGCTTCTCGCAACTTACCAGCCCAAAGAACCTCAGTCTTCTCGGCAGGACCCGAGATATGATTGCTTCCGCGATAAACTCGGCGGCGAGTATCCCGTCTTCTGCTTTCCAGCGCGGACGGCTGATGAGTTCCGGTTTCGCTCGCTCCTTGCGGCTCCCTGCAAACCTGAATGCCTCATCTTTTTCGATACGAACGAATATGTCCGATTCGATGCAGTGACATGGAACAACATCCTCACTCTGCCGCGAGATGTCGATTTTGATGGGAAGTTCGCCACCATGTTCGATGATGTGGACGAACGCTTCTCCGAATACGTGGTGCCTCAGAGCTGTTTGAAGGAGAAGATAGAGGTCATCGACATCAAGCAACTCATCGAGGAGGATACCTTCGGATGTAAGACGCAGGACGGAGAGGTTATAGAAGCTGGAACTAAGATGGTGGGTGCTGCTCAAGAGTTTGCACGGAAGATGGTGCGTGACAACATGCCTGAAAAGCTGAATTGCGGGCGAAACGACTTGACGGCGATGCTCTACCAGAGCGCATTTGTCTATTACCTAGGTGGTTTCGTATGGAATGTCGTCAACGACGAGGTGAACGGTTTGCTTGATTTATTGCCGTTCATATGGAATGACGACAATGATTCATCCATAAGGAATTGGATGCGATTCAATGAGTTGCGTGGGAAGATTTACGATACGAACAATGGCGGCTCTCATGATGAGTACCTAGAGATGTGCGATGCACTTGCCCAATCGGTCGGAGCTGAACGCAGCATGTTCCTGTCGAGGTTCAAGAGGAACGACCCGTGCCCCTGTGGAAGCGGCAAGAAGCTCAAGAGATGCCATGGCCTGAAACCAGTTGACCTGTTTCCCTTCTAGGTCCAGATAGGTCATAGGATAAGCCCCCGGTCATCGACCAGGGGCTTCGTCATATCAGTGCGATGCAATCCATCTCGGGATTCCACCCCGAACCCCGCAAGGGACGCGTCCCTTGACCCGTATCTCGGGTTTCACCCGAACCCATCCTCGCCGGAGGGCAGGGAAAGCAGGAGGCCTCCTTTCCTTTACCAAAAGGATTTCCCGTGAGCCTCCTGTAAACGGGCTTTCGCGGCATATCCTCGCCAAGACTCCGGTATTCCACGCTCCCGTTGACAATGGCTCCGCGCCGATTGATGGCAGGAAAAAGCCCCGGTTTATAACCGAGGCCTCAGATTATTGCTAATTTATCATCGTTCGTTTTCTTGATGATATGCTTGGTCTTCACGAGATGCTTCCAATGCCCTCGAAGATTCCCGCATGGCATGAGCTTCGTCCTTGAGCCGTAAAGGCTCCGAGTGACTGACATCCGGTTCCTCAATGTCTTTGCCATTGCCGAGATGTTCCAGTACGTCGTGACGCTTACCGATTTCGGTGAGCGTTGCTACTTGAGCGCAATCCTTGAACCACGGATATGTCTTCTGCAAACCCTCCAACACCTTGTACGCTTGCAAGTAGGACATTCCATGAATGGATTCGTAGCCGGAATATTGGGTGTGCTCGAAGCCGTTCGCTTCCATGAAGGCCTGTATCTTGCCCCATGCGCTTTTGTAGCCCGTCTTACTTTCAGATGGATAAAGGGATTTCAACCTATCTTCATCCAAATCGAAATGGAATGCTTTTCTACGATTTGCCATGGCATATCACTTACGCATAAAGGCATTGAGGGTCGGTCTTGCGGAAGACGTCAAGGCAGTCGATGGCATCGGTGTCATCCTCGAAGGCGACGAGCGACTTGACGTTTCGCATGACCCATTTCGCATTGGAGAGCATGGAGAGCGCGAGGCATTGTGATTCCACCTCATCGCCGACCTTCGCCTTCCATGTCCCATGCCCGATGCGGGTGACTCCGTATTTCTCCACATTCCTGCCGACGTAATCGTACAGGGTCTCGATGTCATATCCGTTGCGCTTCGCCTTCTCCTCGTCAAACTCGATGGTGAAGCTCCACGGTATCGGTTCAATCACTTTAAACATATGTTTCTCCTCCTGATGGTGTAATCAACTTAGTAAAGAGAGGATGCAGCCGACACATACTAGGATGGCGACCATCGTGAACAAGCCGCGTGTCGCCCATGTTGCAGCGACTTCCCTTACCGTCTTGATTTGCGGAAACCGGATAGCGTAATAGATGACGGCGAAGAAGGGGGCGAATATCTGGAAGAACATGCCCAGCATGAACCACATCGCCTTCCAGTCCTTTGTGAACACCGGCACCTTGTAACCGCCCTCAATCGTGCGATATTTCATCCTACTTCACTCCTCTCGTAATCCCTTCCTATATCTAAAGGTTGATAGCTTTCTACACTACTATTATACTACATTTCAGCCATTTCCACAACTGTTTTCTACCGCGCGGAGACCGCGATTTCAGGCGCTTTGGCCTGCTCATCATGGCTCTTCGACGCGCCCTTCATGGCCGCGACTTCTCCCTTGAGGGACACCTTCTCAGGTGCGCGTTCCACGTCGCGGTCGCGGCGCTTCTCCAAGACATCGTTGTAGCGCCCGATGATGAGGGTGCCCGCCTTGTCGGCCTTTGCCGCAGCCTTGAACAGGTAGGATGGGTCGTCTTCCAGCGCGTGCATCCACGATTGCAGGTAGGAGACGTGGTTCTCGTAGTGCGCCCCCTCGTAATCGACGCTCTGGATGCCGAGGTCTGCGGAGAGGAAAAGGGAGCCGAGTTCGGCCACAAGCTCCTCCTGCGCGTACTCGGGACTTCCGAAGTCAGTGTTGCAGCCGCGATTGAGGGCGGATGGGTGCCCGGTCGAATGGGTCATCTCGTGCAGGAGCACGCGGGTGAACGTCTCATCTGAAAGGAAGGTCTCGCGCGGGGCGATGAGGATGCGGTCGGAGCCGGGGGCGTAACCGGCGCTCCCCTGATAGCGCATGGATTCCACGATGGGGCAGCGGGAGGAGAGGATAAGGTCGTCCGCGATGGCGGCGGTGCGGTCGCTCACATGCTCCGGTACCGGTGGGGCGGGGATGCCCTCGATTTCGCTTGCGTTGAAGACGTTCCAGTAGCCCACGCAGCGCAGGTAGTGGCCGGTGACCTCCTTCTCACCCGTGTCCTCGTTCTCCTCCTTGATGGAGAACTCGCGCCATTTCTCGATGAGGGCGGCTTTGGCACCTTTCTTCAGATGCCAGCCGCTATCGCGAATCTGGTTGAATGTGCACCAGCGGTTGTCCGTGAACTCGCGCATGTAGCCCACGAAACCGAGGTGGAAACGGTTGCCGCCCTGATACACCGTGCCTGATACCGGGTTGTGGGGGCTGAGGGAGGGGATGTAGGGTTCCGACCAATGGAGTCCGTCGCGCTTCATGTCCTCGATAATCTTCTCGACCACGAGCGCACGTTGCTTCTCCACGATTTCAAGCGACTTCGATTTCTTCTGCTCTTTCATTTCAGTCCTTTCCACGTCAGCCGTTGGCATCATTATATCAACGCGCATGGACGGCGACCCGATGCTGATTTTCAGAAGGTTGCAAGAAAAACGACCCCGCAGAATCGCGTCTGCGGGGCGTTGAGAGGGTCGGGCCTATGCTGATGCCAGCCGTATGTCGGATTGCCGCCAGAAGGCTCAGGATGCGTCTGGTGCGATTTGCGTATTTTCGGCTTGATTCTTGGCCGTTTCTTGCATACTCGTGACGAGGACGGTGCGCTCGTTATCGACCCAGATGTTGTAGGAGCAGGTGACGAGCGAGATGACCTGTTCCGGCTCCGTCTCGGCATCGAGCATCATGGCGGCGTTCGCACGCGATTCGCCGTACCATGCACGGAAGTCCGACTCGCCCTCGAAGTCGATGCGCTTATTGCGCTCGCGACCGTTGACTATCTGCGCGAACCGCGCCTCGTAGGTCATCTTCGTATTTGGGGTCTGGATGAGGACGAGGGAGTGTTCGCGGGCGAAATCTACATCCTTATAATCGGCGACGGTACCCATTGGGGCCACCTTCTTGTCGTTCCAGAAATGATGCCCCAAGATGACGGCGTTGCGGCTGGACAGCCCCAGTTCCTCGCAATCAGCATCAAGGTAGATGGCACCGGCTGGGTTGTAGTTGCCGTACACGTCGTGCTTGAGGTAATAGCCGGGGTCGTCCCCATGGGCTTGCAGGATGGGGGAGTCCACGGTGGTGCCGGGGATGGTGACCCAGCCGATGACATCCGGGTTGATGTCCTGCCAGTAATCCCAATCGACCGCAGGAAACCCATCGCCGTCCTCCACCATGGACTCGTGAGCCGCGTCTGGCGAGGGCGGTGTATGCGCCGCCTGCCTGCAATAGAGGAGGAAGGCGAACATCGCTGCGGCGCTCAGCAGGAATACCGCCGATGCCGCGAAAGCTATGCGCGATTTCGTTCTCTTCTTCAATTCCGTTCACCTCCTAGCTTCTAATCATATCATCCGTCGTTTCTGGCTTCTGAATCGCCTCCATGAGAAAGACCCGGCACCCCGATTGCAGGATGCCGGGTCTTGAAAAGGAGAGGGTCGCTACTCGGCAGTCGCCGGTTTCTCCTCGCCGCAGAGCGTGCAGACGAGCTTGTCCGGCACGGACTCATCGTAGGCCGGGGAATCGGTGACCTCGCGTGTGAAGCCCTCGCTCACCAGCACCTCGCCGGTGATGGGCACGTTGGTTGAGTAACCGGAGTGACCGGTGTCCTTGATATGCGCATCGGCGATGCCGTCGATGGTCTGCTGGCAGTCGTTGCACACGGTGTGGTAGCTGGTCTTGGTCTCGTAGACCGGTGGGACGTTCTCGGTGTGGGTCACCGCGTCGTGATGCACCGTCTTGTAGGTGACCGTCCAGTCGTGCTCGCAGGGCTTCTCGCCATCGACTTGCTCCTGTTGGCCGGTCGGGGTGCCGGAGCCGGGAGCTGCGGGCGTGCCGCCCTGCCTGCCGGACAGGTAGATGCCGCCAGTGATGAGACCGGCGACGAGCAGGGCACCCGCCGCGATACCGACGAGGATGCGACGCTTGGCCTTGGCCTCACGGTCGGCGGGGGTCTGCGGTTTCTCTCCGTCGTTCAGACGGTTCTTGTCATCCATGGGTGTCCCCCTTTCTGGGATAGGGCGGGCGCTCCCCATTTACATGGACGGAGCGCCCGCAGCATGTGCAGTGGGTTAGGCCTCGGAGTCGCCCGAGACATCCCCGTTGTCAGTGTCGCCGCCTTCATCGACTGCGGCATCCTCGGCCTTCGCGGCGCGGCGGTTCTTGATGCCGTAGTAGGCGCAGCCGCACGCGAGCACGGCGAGTGCCGCGATGGAGACCACGATGAAGAAGTCGTTGCCGCCGGTCTTGCCGAAGAACCCGCCGGGAGGCGTGGTGGTCACGGTGACCGTCTGCCCCTCATCGTCGATGTCCTTGTGCTCGGCGACCAGAACCTCGGTGGCCTCGTTGCCCTGCTCGGTCTGCTTGTACAGCTCCTCGAACACCACGAGGTCGTGGCCGTCGAGGGAGGAGGCGTCGAACTTGCCGAGGTCGATGTCGATGGTGCCGTTCTGGCTGTTGGGCGTGAACTTGAGTTCGGCGGTGACGTGCTGGTCGTTGATGGACAGCATCTCGCCGGTCTTCTTGTCCATAAGCGTCGCCTTGAGGGTGTATTCCTTGCCCGGAATCAGGCCCTCGTAGGTCACGCGGTCGGTGATTACCGCATCCTTACCGGCCATCAGCGTGTGGTCGCCGTCGGACTTGTCCGTGGCGGTGGTGCCGATGACGGTGGGCACGAGGTTCACGGTCTGCTCCTCGGAGTCGAGGTCGCATTCGGAGGCGACGATGACGGGGGCGGAACCCTCCTCATCCGCGACCGCGTTCTTGGACATGACCTCGAACACCACGATGTCCTTGGTCTCGCCGCCGAGGCGGTCGATGACATCGTTGGCGTTGAAGTGGAAGTCCATGGTCACGGTGCCGTCGTACTTCTCCGGGGTGAACTCGGCGGTCTGGTAGACCAGATGGGAGATGAGGTCTTCGTTGTCGGCGATGAACTTGCCGAGGGCATCCATGTCGATGGACACCGGCAGCTCGCCGGTGGCGGAGTAGTTGAGCACGATACCGGAGTCCTTGAGCACGGCCACGTCGGAGACGGCTTTCTTCTGCTCATCGGTCAGGGCATCGTAGCCAACCTTGCCGGATGCGTCCACGGTGGCGGAGGTCAGGCCGTCCTCATCGGTCTCATAGGTGGTGTCGATGACCTCGAAGGTGCCGTCCGCATGGACGCGCACGGTCTGGGACTTCTTCACCGAACCGTCCTCGGCGGTCTCATCGGAGACCACGATGTCGGCGATACCCTCATCCTCATCCTGCGCGGAGAGTCCGAGCACGTCGAGGAGCTGCTGCATGAACGCCGCGACATCCGCCTCGGTGTACTTCTCGCTGCCATCGCCCGTGAGGATGGGAAGGCCGGTCTCGGCATCCATGAGGATACCGGTCATGGTGTAACCGGTGCCGGTCAGGGCGTTCTCGTAGGCCACATCATCGGTGATGGTGGTCTCCGCATCCGCGATGACGTTCTTGTCCCCATCGAGGCCGTCGGTGGCCGTGGTGGAGATGCCCGTCACATGGGCGGTCGTGGTCTGCTTGCCGTCCTCGATGTCGGCGTGGGCCACAAGCTCGACGCCGTTCTTCTCAAGGCTCTCGAATGCGACCATCTCGGTGTCCTGCGGAATGCCGGTGGAGTCGAAGGTGAAGGTCACCTCGACCTTGCCGTCGCTCTTCTCGGGCGTGAAGGTGGTCTCTGCGGTGACGGGCTTGCCGTCCACCTCAAGAGCCTTCTCCGTGACGTTGCCCTCCTCGTCGGTCACCTTCACATGGAGGCTGCCCTTCAAGGTGTAGGTCTTGCCGGGGATGACGTTCTTGTACTCCACGGTGTCGATGACCGTGGTCTTGCCGTCGGTCACGACGTTCTTGTCGCCGTCATGGCCGTCCAGCGCGGTGGTGCCGATTTGCGGACGGGTGACCGTGGTGGTCTGCTTGCCGTCCTCGATGTCCGTATGGCTGGCGATTTCAACACCGGTGCGCTCAAGGGACTCGAAGACCACGATGTCCGTCTTGTCGGCGATGGTGCGGGAGTCGAAGGTGAAGGTCACCTCGACCTCGCCGCTGGCGGTCTCAGGCGTGAAGGTGGTCTCAGCCGTCACCGGCTCGCCATCCACCTCAAGAGGCTCCGCCGTGAGGTTGCCGTCCTCATCGGACTTCTTCACCTGCATGGCACCCTTCAAGGTGTACTCCTTGCCGGGGATGAGGCCGGAGTATTTCACGGTGTCCACGATGACCGTCTCGTCATCGGTGACGATGTTCTTGTCGCCGTCGATGCCGTCCAGTGCGGAGGTGGTGATGAACGGGTGCTTGACCGTGACGGTCTGCGCCTTGTCCTTGATGTCCGCATGGGCGGCGATTTCAACGCCGTTCTTCTCAAGGGACTCGAAGGCCACGATTTCCGTGTCGTGGGGGATGGTCAGGGAGTTGAAGTGGAACACCACATCGACCTTGCCGTCGGCCTTCTCGGGCGTGAAGGTGGTCTCAGCGGTGACGGGCTTGCCGTCCACCTCAAGGGGCTTCTCCGTTACCTTGCCCTCCTCATCGGTCACCTTCACATGGAGGGTGCCCTTCAAGGTGTACTCCTTGCCGGGGATGAGGCCCGTGTACTCCACGGTGTCGATGACCTCGGTGGAGTCATCGGTGATGACGTTCTTGTCGCCATCCGCGCCATCCACGGCGGTGGTGCCGATTTCAGGATGGGTCACGGTGACGGTCTGGTTCTCATCGTCGATGTCGGCGTGGGACGCAATCTCAGTGCCGGAGCGCACAAGGCTCTCGAAGACCACGATGTCCGTCTTGTCCTCAAGGTCGCGGGAGTCGAAGGTGAAGGTCACCTCGACCTTGCCGTCGGCCTTCTCGGGCGTGAAGACGGTCTGGCCCGTGACGGGCTTGTCGCCCACCATCAGGGGCTTGCCGTTGCTCTTGGAGTGGAGCTTGCCGTTCAGGGTGTACTCCCTGCCGGGTACGAGGTTCCGGTACTCCACGGTGTCGATGACCGTGGTCACATCGTCCACGACCACATCCTTGTCGCCGTCGATGGCATCGCGTGCGGAAGTAGAGATTGCCGGGGCGGTCACGGTGACGGTCTGGTTAACGTCCCCGATGTCCTCATGGGTCGCGAGCACGTTGCCGCCGCGCTCAAGGGACTCGAACATGACCAGCTCGGTGCCGGGTTCGATGTCGCGGGAGCTGAACCGGAAGGTCACGTTGGCGGTGCCGTCGGACTTCTCGGGGGTGAAGGTCGTCTCCGCCTTGACGGGCTTGCCGCCGACCTCAAGGGGCTTCGCCACGGGCTTGCCATCTTTCTCGGCCTTCACCTGCATGGAACCCTTCAAGGTGTACTCCCTGCCGGGTACGAGGTTTTCGTATGCCACGGTGTCGATGATGACCGTCTCATCGTCGGTGACGATGTTCTTGTCATTGTCGATGCCGTCGAGAGCTGTGGTGGAGATGCGGGGGTTGCGGACGGTGACCGTCTGCCCCTCATCCTCGATGTCGGCGTGGGACGCGAGTTCATGGCCGTCGTGCTCAAGGGACTCGAACGCGACGAGGTGCGTCTTGTCCTTGAGAGAGAGGGAGTCGAACGTGAAGGTCACGTCCACGGTGCCCTCGGCGCTCTCGGGCGTGAAGGTGGTTTCAGCCGTCACGGGCTTACCGTCCACTTTCAGAATTTCCTCGGTGACCTTGCCCTCATCATCGGTCTTCTTGATGTGCAGGGTGCCCTTGACGGTGTACTCCTTGCCGGGGATGAGGTTCTTGTAGGCCACACGGTCGGTGACGGTCGCCTTGTCGTCAGTCGCCACGTTCTTGTCGCCGTCCGCGCCATCCACAGCGGTGGTGCCGATTTCCGGCTCGATGACGGTCACCTGCTGGTTCACGTCGGACTTATCGGTGTGCTCAGCGATGAGGGAGCCACCATCATCGTACAGCTTCTCATAGACCGTGATGGTCTTGCCGCCGAGGGCGATGGTGTCGATGGTGAACTCCACGACCTCGAACCCGGTGGGGGACTGGGCCGTGAATCGCTTCTCCACGGTGATGGGGTGGCCGGAGGCGTCGAGCAGGACATCGCCGGTCGCGGAGTCGTGAAGCTCCGCCGTCAGCTTGTAGTCGCGGTTCGGGAAGAGGTTGGCGTAGGTCACCTTGTCGGAGACCTTGACCTCCCCCATGCCGACGAGGGAATCGCCGTCCATCGGGTCGTAGGCCTTGGTGGTGATGGACGCCTTCACGTCAGTGAGGGTGCCGAAGTCGTACACCTTGCCGTCGCGACCGATGATGACCGTGGTCTCGATGAGCTGGTAGCCCTCGTTGGCGGTGCAGCGCAGCTCCTCGATGGCGTAGGTGTCGTAGGGCAGAGCGCCCTTGGAGTCGTCGGGCTTCGTGCCGCCGAACCAGATGCCAGCGCCGTCGTCCAGCTTGGAGCTGTCGATGACGCCATCGGTCTTGAGCGCCCAATCGTTGCCGTTCGTCTCATGGGTGTGCTTGTTCCAAGAGGAGGCGGAGGAGAAATAGCCGTTCCCGTCGGTCACGGCCACATGGCTCTCGCCCGTGGTCTTGGAGGTCAGCTTGAACGCGACTCCCGCGAGGCGGTCTTGACCGTCCTCGCCCTTCTTGGTGAACTCAAGGTCGCTGCGCATGATTTGGTTCTCGATGGAGCCGTCATGGTCGATGGGGTTCACCAGCACACCGTCATCGACGATGCGGAACTCGTGAACCGTATCATCCAGCAGGTAGCCTTCGGGAGCCTTGACCTCTTGCACGGAGTAAGTGCCGTAGGGGAGCATGTGCGGGTCGGTCACGGCCTGACCGTCCTTGATGACGAGGGTGTCGATGACCTGATTCTTGGCGTAGGTCTTGCCGTCCACGATGATGGGATTGTCGTTGAGGGATTTCAACTCGAACTGGGTTCCGTCGAAGGAAAGGCCGTTCTGCGGGTCGCTGCCGGTCTCGGAGTCGGTCTTGACGAGTCGCACGCCGCCGCGCTCCACATCGTCCTCGGCAGAGAAGGAGTAGACCTTGCCGTCCTCGCGCACCTGCACGCGCATCTCGGCGGAGGTGTTGAGGTAGGAGCCGTTGGTCTTCGTCTCACGGATGATGTAATCGCCGTAGGGGAGGGTGTCGGCACCGGTGGTGGCGAAGCCCTTGGCATCGGTCGTGATGACCTTCACGGTCTCGCCCTTGGCGTAGGTCTTGCCGTCCACCTTCACGGTGTTCTCGTTGTCGTTGATGATGGAGAATGCGATGCCCTCAAGGGATGCTCCACCCTGCGGGGTCTTACCGGTCTCGGAGTCGAGCTTCTGCACGGACACGCCGCCGCGCTTCACGGATTCGGGAACCTCGGGCATGTTGAAGGTAGTGACACCAGTAAGAGGGGTTTCCTGAATCTTCTGGAAGTTGACCTTGCTATTTAGCTTGTATCCTTCGGGAGCCTTTGACTCATATATGGCGACAGAACCACGAGGTATGGTTACATTACCGCTTGCATCGTGGTAAATCTCATCACCAGAAACAAGGTAATCGTCAGACAGTTCGGCATAACCGTCTTTATCGGTGTGGACTACCCAAGAGCGGGTCGGTTTCACACCGGCCTTCTTGATTGCATCGTAGCTGTCGAAGTCAACGGTATCGAAGTACTCGATAGTGAACTCAGCGCCCTCAAGGGAGGCGGAACCTTGCGGCAGGTTGTTGGCTTTGTACTCCGTATCTCCGTCATACTTACCGACAACCATGCGCATCGGGTCACCAGAAGGTTGGTCGCTCACCTGAGCGGTTGTCTGCTGGCCTCCGCGCACCGTGATTTGCTGGTCGGGGGCGGGCAGATAGCCCTTGGGGGGCTTCGTCTCGCGCACCGTGTAGGTACCCTCGGGAAGCTCAAGGGTGTTGGTGTCGCCGTTGGCGTTGGTGCGCAGCACGCCCATGGACTGACCGGCCGCGTTGTAGACGGTGAATTCCGCACCCTCAAGGGAGTAGCAGTCGTTGCCGTCGGTGATGCCGGGGTTGGCACTGGACTTGTGGATGCTCAGCTTACCGGCGACCACGCGCCAGTCAATCTCGAAGAAGCCCGCACCGGGCTGGGTGTGACTTGTGGGGCAGACAACAGCAACGATTGCCTTACCTGCTGAGACTTGGAACACGCGGAACTGCTGACCGTAACGGTCAGTCCATTCGCTACCATCGCCGTCAACGTCGTTGGGGTTGTTCCAATTTGGATTGCTGTTGAAACTCGGGTCGAGCTGGGTTCCGGCATGGCAGCATAGGAGTGCCAAGTGCATATCATTAGCGATTCTGCCCACGGCAGTATCCTGCGCTGGAATGTCAGCACCGCGCATCAGGCTCGCGCTTGTGGTGTTCAGCTGAGAGAGGTCCACGGGCTGCCAGCCCATGGCCTGTTGAAGGGTCTTGGATTCCCATCTGCCATTGCCCTCGACTGCGGGACGCGTGTACCCGCCCCCCATCCCATAGGAGTTGTAATGATTTACGCCAGTCGTGTAGAAGGTTTGGCCGACCCACGGGGCGCTCTTGAACTCGATTGTCCCGATGTTGTTTATGGACATACGGGGTTCGGGCATACGGAGGAACGAGGCCACGCCCTTGACGAGGTTGTCGGACATCTTGACGCTCATGGCATGGATACCGGCAGGAGCCATGGCGAACTCCAAAGCGCCGGTTGCTGCGTCGTATTCCCACATCTCCATATCAGGGGTGTATTCGATGCCGTTGACCGTCACGCTGTCGATAGTCCGACCGTTGATGGAGTTTCGAGCATCGTCATCGTTTGCGAGCGTCACACGGGTGATGGCGGAGCTGACCGGCACGGAGAGCTTGCCATCATCAGCGACATTACCGGCCACATCGGCGGCGTCGCTATTGAAGTCGAAGGTTGCCACAGCATCCTTGTCGCTTGTGGTGTAGACGAGCTGGATGCGGGAGGTGGAGATGATAGGCTCGCCCTTGTCGTTCTTCTCCGTGTAGGACTTTGGAACGTACACGAGGCCGGTGGCCTCATCCACGATGAACCCATCGCGCATATTCGCATCGGCGTTGTTCTCGGCGGCGAGCCATTCGGTCAGCTTCGCGCCGGAGATGTCGGCACCTGCCCAGCCCACATAGTAATCCGCCTTCGGGTCAACCTCGAATAGCACGGCGTGGGACACGGCCTGCGAGAGCATGGCCTCCCAATGGTCGGACATCCCGTCGCCATCGTCATCCGCCCAGAGCGCGTCAAGCGTGCCCTCGGGAAGTTTGTTTCCGTCGATGACCGTGGTGGTCACGGTCAGCACATCCGCACGGGTAAGCTCATCGCCCTCGCCGACGTACTGGGCATCCGCATGGTCGCGCACGTAGCCCTCCACGCTCTTGACGGCCTTGCCCTCATCGACATCTACCGCCTTGAGGGCGGCGGAGCCGACCGTGCCGTTCTCGTAGAATGTGGAGGTGACGATGGTGTCACCCTCGACTGTGAAGGTGGCCTTGCCCTCCTTCACATCGACGGCCTTGCCGTCCTCCTCACCCTTGAAGACGGTGATGCTGTCGGAGAAGTAGCCTTCATCAGGGGCGACGTTCACAGTGACGTCAGTGCCGACCTCCACGGCCAGCGACATCTCATCGCTCCCATCGAAGGAGAGCTTGCCGTGCTCGGTCTCGGATAGGGAAACCGTCGCTAGTTCAGGCTCGGCTGCATACGCCGCGAGCGGTGTGAACGCGTTCATCACGGAACTTGCGATGAGCACAGCCGACATGAGCTTGGCGGTGATGCGCTTGCCGTCGAGCTTGCGCGACATCCGCTTAATCTTGCCGAAGATATGTTCCATAAGAGACTCCTTTCTGCTTCCTTGATTTTTTTGACTGTTCCTATATATCTCTAACCGAAGTTGTAGCCGCCGATACCGCCCTCGGTATCCACGTCGGCCTCCTCGGTGTCATCTTCGTCCTCGACCTCGATGAATTCGGGGTCTTGGCATAGCTCCGCATCTCGGATGCGGCGGATGGCCGATGCGGTGTAGCCCATGCTCTCGGCCACCTCATCCTCGTCCCATGTCGGATGGGCGTTCGCGAGGTAATCGTAGACCGCCACGGCGCGGCGGTTGATGGACTTGGTGGTCTCATCGGAGTAGCAAAGCTGCTCCTGCGCGAAGAAGCGCTCGCCGTTGATGAGGTCTTCGCCCTCGCGCCACAGCAACTTCTCGCCATCTTTCTTGAGCCACACGATTTCGTCCAGCTCGTCAGGGGAGACGAGCAGCATGGCGCACCCGACCTTGCGCACGGAGGCGGGAACCTCGACCCCCTCCAAGGTCACCTTGCCTTGGGAGGATGCCGGGTTCCCGTCATACCAGTGCTGCACGAGGATGATGCCGTTCTCCTCAAGGGAGCCGAGATAGAGGTTCCAGTCGGTGAGGACGTTCAGCCCCTTGCCGCGATACGGCTCCGGGCACGTCTGCGTGGACGAATCGAACTCCTCGTAACGGTGGCTCTTGAAAAGCACCTCGACCTTCATCTACCGTATTCCCCCCTTCCTTGGACCCTTAACGGGTGTTGGCGTGCTCCTCGGGCGTGTTGTCCCCGGCCAGCTTGGCGGAGGACTCGCGCATCTGCTCGGACTCGCCCTTGAGGGTCGCGCCCTGCTCCTTGGCCGCCTCGCGCTCGGCTGCCTTCTCGGCCTTGAAGCCCTCGTTGGCTGCCTTGAGGCCCTTGACCAAATCCCAAGGCTTGACCTCGTACTTCTTGTACGGGTTCTGCTCATCACCGGCCTTGCCCGTCCAGACCTGAACAGGCTCGTCGGCCTTGAAGCCGATGGTGACCTGCTCGCCGGAGAGCATCTGCTGCTTCATGCGCTCGTTGAGGAACACATCGCAGGAGTAGTGGCCGAGGTCGATTCCATTGACCTTGGTGCCCTCCGGGAAATGGACGTAGGCCTTCTCGAAGGTCCGACCGTCCTTGGCGGTGAACTCGTGCGGCGTGAGGAATGCAGCGGGCATCTTCACGTTGGCGTACTTCGCGTTCTCTGGCATGTCTATCACTCATCCTTTCTGTCCATAGAGTGCCTAAGACACCCTATATTGTATATCATCGGCAGGTGGGGTGAAGGGAAACCACACCATCAGGGTATCGGTTGCCCTAGCGGTTCCTGCTCTTTTCCTCTTTATCCTCAGCCTCCTCCTCGGCATCCATGTTTGCGGCCAGAACGGCAGCCGCCGCCCGTGCGCGGGCCGATTCCCCATGGATGGTGACGGGGCGCTCATGCACCGCGTTCGACACCACGCGCCCATGCGAGGTCACCTGAACCGCCTCGCGTAGGACGGCATGGCCGTCCTCATGCGCGTCAGAATCATCGTTCAATAGAGTCTGCACATCATAGAGCGAAGAGGTTACGGAGACGGTCGTGTCATCCACATCTGGCGTCACATCGCGGTCGTGTTCCATCTGAACATCCCTTCTAGCGTTCGTCTCTTCTGGTGGGGCTATCGGCACCGACGTTCTTGTCGAAAAGCTTAGCGGACGCTTCACGAGCCTCCATTGCTGCCTGCTTGAGACTTACACCCTGCGGATGGTCGTCAAGGGATGTTGCAAGTGAACTGCGCTTGAGGGTATTGATGATTTCCAATGCCCGTCCATCGTTTGCGACCTTTCCGAATGGCCCGTATTCTTCCCACGGCATATCGAGGCCGGGGATGACGTATGATGGATACTTGGAGCAATCTTCTATGAACTCCAACGCCTCTTCTTCCGTGACGGGGTTGCTTCCCATCTCTATATAATGGCGTGAGAGAGAGTCGGCTGCGGAGACGACCATGCGCAACTCATTCATATCCGGTAGATAGCGAAGCTCATTCTTTATCCTTGAGTACACTTGGTCGAGAAAACCATATTGCACTAGAGAGGCGATGAAGACATCATCTTTCATCATGAACTTCCTTCCTTATGACTAACGCTCATCCTTGCCGTCATGGTCATCGGTGCCACCGTTCTTCGCGGAGAGTCTGTCGGATGCCGCTCGGGATTCCAGCACTGCCTGCTTGAGGCTCATTCCCTGCGGTCGCTTGCGGTAATCGGAGATGGGCTTGTCCCCGTGGGAGTCGAGCAGGTCATCGACCTTGCGGGAGTCCTCGTAGGTCGTGCCCTTCATGACTTCGTAATCATGGCCGTCCACGGTGACCACGGTGCCGCAGCCCTTGAGGTCGATGCCGGATGCCTCCCTTGCGTCCACGAGATTGAAGCGATAACCCGCCGCGACCGCGATTTTCTCAGGCTGCTGAGAGATAGCTGGGGAGGGCAGAGGCGACTCATGGAGCCAACTGTCGTAGACCTCATCGTAGGTGTAGCCGTAACGGTTGCACAGCTCCTCGAAGATGCGCTCGCGCAGGAGGGAGTCCGCAGCGTCGCCGAGTGCGGTGTAGAAGCCGTCCCCCGTCGGTACAGCCGCGATGGCATCGTCGAATGTGAGGCTCGGGTTGATTGCCACTGCCAGCTCATCGCCGGGGAAGGCGAGCGCGTACCACTCGCGCACGTTGTCGGTCTGCTTGATGCCGAGCGCTCCCATGGCGCTCGCGAGGCCGTTATGGCCCGACATGTCCAGCCATCCCGCGCCGGTCGGCGACCACCTGCTCGCGATGAGTTCTTCCACCGAATCGAAAGACGCGCCCTCATGGTCGAAGCGGCGGGGGAGGCTCGGGTCAGCGAGGATGTCTTGGATGTCCATGACATCTGAATCAACCGTCACGTCGGCGTTTTTGCCGATGAGCGATGCCAGCGCGTAAGGTGTGTAGCCGTAGTAGGCCTCGATACGGGGAGATGTCTGCTCCAAGAGGAAGCTGGCGATGACGATGCCGCGCTCGGGATTGTAGTATGCACCGCCGTTCTCCATCGTCTCATTGATGTCGAATGGGATGCCGGTAAGGGAGTTTGTTCCGCCGTGGTGCTCCTCGCTCAGAACGGCGAGATAGCGCTTGAAATCGTCATGGTAATCACTCTTGACGGTGCTGTTCAGCTCATCGTAGATTTCATCCACGACCATATCGACGTTACGGGAGTTCATGAGTATATATTCATCCGGCGGGATGTCCGTGGTGTCCACATGGTAGAACCAGCCGTTGCCGATGGCGCACACCGTCTTCCAAGGGTCGTTCGGGTCGGGATTCGCCTCGAAGCGGATGACCCCGTGCTCGATTCCCGCGCGAATCATGTCCTTCGTGATGACATCGTTTTCCAGAGAAGCGAACCCACGGTCAGAGGTCCACGCATCGAACATTTCGCTGACGGTGAGGTTCACGCCTCTGGTCGATTCAAGTTCGTTTTGGTAGTAGGTCAGATTCTCCATCAGCTCATCGAGGCTGTGTTCGTGGTCTATCATCCATTCGAGCTGGTAGCGCTCGTAATCTGTGAGCATGTCGCATCACATCCTTTCCTATCGGGTTTCTAGCCCGATGTCGTGTTTTCCCGCGCCATCCGCCATCTCGGCTGACGCGACCTTCATGGCCTGAGCCTCGCCCCCGAGGGTGATGCGGTCGTCACCGGGCATTCCGCGCGTACTGTGCAACTGGTGACACTCGATTGCCCTGTCGAAGCTGCCCGGTTCGGTCGCATCGAAACCGTAGAGATGGGTTTCGCCGATTCGGTCGATGGGGCACACCTGCTCATGCCCGAAGTAGTCGATGTAGGAGAGGACGCGGTTGCCCTTGCGGCTCACGCGCTCTTGGCAGCACTCGGGGTGCTCATGGACGAACGCGGCCACCGTGTCGGGAGCGAATCCATGCTCTTCTCGGTATGCACGATGACGGTCCAACTGCTCAATCTCCGCAGCCCGCATGGCCTCGCGCACGGCCTTCTCCTCCTCGATGGCCTGTCTGCGCACCGCATCGCGCTCTGCGACCTCGGTCGGGTTCATCGGTCGAAATGACCCGCAGACCGCATCCTCATCGAGCTTGTAGAAATCCGTCTCGTTGAAGAACTTGGAGGTGTGGTGCCACGACGATTCGTGGAAGAACCGCTCGAACACCTCATCCTTGTGCATGCCCTTGAGCAAGTCGGGGTCGAAGAGCATGTCGAACTCATCGCAATAGGATTGGATGGCCGCGACCATGGCCTTTTTCGTCCATTTGCTCTTCGGCATCTCGCCGTCCTCGTAAGCCTCAGCTGCGCGTCGCGACATCGAGTAGCCGATGTACCCGGAGTTCACATCCATCATCGGAGACCCTAAGAGAGGTCTGGGGTGAAGGAAGGCTGGCACTCATCCTTGCCGTCGGGTGCATCGGTGCCGCCGTTGGCGGAGAGCGCCTGAGATGCCCTGCGCATGGACTCGGCCATGGCTTTCAGGGAGATGCCCCTATCGACGAAAGCCTCGGGGGCACCACCGCCGCCGCCACCGTTCGGCTCGATGTTGTTCACCGCATCTGCAATCATCTCGTTGCCCGTCTCGGCGAGGCGGTCATGGAAATTGCTGAGAATCGGTTCGCCGTCGAGGTCGAGGGCTTCGAGTGCAGCATCCACGTTCTCATCGTTCACTTCGGAGACCGGCTTCCTCAAGGGCAAATTCAATGTCATCGCGGTACCAGAAGTCGGGGCAGATGACCTCCATACCGGGGGCGGAGATGGCGCGACCCTCAAGGTCCGCCGCCGCGCTGGCGAGGGAATCGTAGTAGGTGCCGTGACCCCAGTGCCCGGTCTCCTCATCGTAGCCGTGGGCGACGATGAACTCGCGGCTCCCGTCGGCCATCTTGTGCATCACGAGCGCGTCATCGCCGTTGCGGTCGATGGGGACGTGCTTCTCCTTCCACGCGGCGATTTCTGCGGCCTTGTCCATGCCGTTCTCCTTTCCGGGGGCATCGGCCCCATTTTCAGTCATGTGCGATTGCACGGCCTTTCTCACGTTCTCGGGGGTCGCGATGACCCAACCGTCCTCGGAGGCGATTTGAGCGAACACCTCATCGCGCGGGTCAATTAGCGGAGCATTCTCCTCGCCGTCCTCGATGATGGTCTCGATGCTGTCGGTGATGTAACCCGTGTAGTTCAACCCGCCCACGATGTCCTCGTACAGGTCGAAGTCGGGATTGTCGATGACCGCCAACAGGTTCGGGTCGTCGAGGTGGACGTATGTATTGGCGATGCTTCCCGTGTAGTTATATTCCCACCAGAACTCGCCGGTCTCGGGGTTGTATAGGTCCTTGCCGGAAGCCAGTGCCTCCTTAACCGCCTGCGGCGTGTCGAGGCGGATGACCTTGCCGTCATTCACCATGTCCATGCGCTATCTCCTTGTTTTGTTGTACTTGCCCTTGGGCTTGCTATCGAACATCGGCTCTATCGTACCATCCTTCTTGAGCTTCGCCTTGCAGTCGAAGGTCTTGCCCGTGGTCTTGGACTTGCAGCCCTTGAGGGGTACCGCCTTGCCTTCGAGCAGGGATGCGACCTGCTTCGGCGTGAATGTCTTGCCGCACCAGCCCAGCAGCTTGAATCCGCAGCCCGCGACCTGTTTCCAAGTCCCGTCCTCCTGCTTCTCGCTCTTGTTCGAGGAGCAGGTATAGAAGGGCTTGCCGGATTTCGCCTTGCGCTGCACCACGTCCGCGCCGCAGAGGGGGCACTTGCCCACGACTGTGGCCTTGGGCGCGATGCTCGCGCCGACATATGCCGTTTCCCGATGCCCGTTGAAGACCTCGATGACGCTGCGCTGCAAATCGTTCACATCCGCCTTGCCATCGGCGATGTCCTGCTGGATGAGCCACCAGCGGGCGGTCACGTCCGCGCCGCGAATCTCGGGCGGCAGGAGGTGGTAGAAGGCTCGCGCCTTGTCGGTGGAGCGAATCTTGCCCTTCACGTCCTCAAGGTACCCGCGTTCCTTCAACTTCTCGATGATGGAGGCTCGGGTGGCCGTGGTGCCGATGCCGCCGTGCTCGCCCTTCTTGCCGTCGTCCTTCTGCTTGAGGATGGCCTTGACCTCCGGGTCGGTGACGTACTTGGCGATGGATGCCATGTCGGCGATGAGGGTGCCTTCCGTGTAGGGTTTGGGCGGGGCGGTCTCCTTTTCGGTGACGGCGCACTCGATGCGCTCAAGGCGATGGTCGCCTTCGTCAATCCAAGGGTTGCCGGATGCCGCGTCATCGCCGTCCTCATCGGAGACGTTGCCGAACACGGCCTTGAAACCGGCCTCGCGCACGCGCCGCGCAACGGCTTGGAACTCCCCGCCATCGACCGCGAAGGCACTGGTGCTCACATCGTAGGTGGCGGGTGGGAGGAACTGCATGGCATAGCGCTCGACGATGGCCGTGTAGACCTTGGCTTCATCCCCGGTCATGTCGGCCACGGGGGCGCTGACCTCCTGCGGGATGATGCCGTGATGAGCGGTCACGTTCTTCTCGTTGAACGCCTTGGAGTGGATGAAGTAGTCGAGCGGCCATGTCGCCCCGACGTTCTCCATGGCCTGCGCAAGCACCACCGGTGCCTGCGCGAAATGCTCCTCCTTGAGGTACTGGGAGTCCGAGCGGTTATAGGTTATCGCCTTGTACTTATCACGCAAATCCTGCGTGATTTGCTGGGTCTTCGATGCGGAGAAGCCGTAGCGGCGTGACATGTCGGAGAGAAGCACCGTCAGGTTGTAGGGCAGGGGAGGGTTCTCGACCTTCTTCGAGATGACCGTGGAGAAGGACATACCCGAGCCGTCCAGCTTCGCCTTGATGACATCGAGGACATCGCGGTCGAAGACGTGCTTTTCACCGGCCAACATGTCCTTGTCCGGCTTGAACTTGAACACCGGTGCTCCCGACGCGTCTGCACAGCCGCCGGTGGCGGTCAGCTCGTAATACTTCCGGGTGACGTGGTTCTCTATCGCCTCATCGCGGTTGACAACCAGCCCGAGGGTCGGGGTCTGCACGCGACCGACGGAGAACAGGCCCCCGAGCCGCTTGGTGGCAAGGCGGGTCTCGTTCACGCCGAAGCACTTGTCCGCCATCTGACGGGCGTATGCCGCGTCACCGGCAGGGCGGCACTGCTCGTTGGGTACCAGACGCTCGAACGCCTTGACGATGTTCTTCTCGATGTTGTCGTTGACGTAGACGCGCAGCACCTCGCCCTCGTAGCCGAGGTAGTCCAACACCTCATCAACGATGAGCTGGCCTTCATCGTCGGGGTCACCGGCGTTGATGACGCACTCGGCCTCCGGCAAAAGCGAGTCGATGCGCTCCACCAAGTCTTTCTTGTCCTCGGTCGGCTCCTTCGCCCAATCGTCGATTTGGATGGGCAGCACGTCCAACGACCAAGGTTTGCCCCATGCGGGGTTCACCGCATCCGGCTCCACCAGTTCGAGCAGGTGACCGGCGCAGGCGATGACCGTGTACCCGTTGCCCGAGATGGGCAGCCGCGCAGTCTCGGACACCTGCTTACCGCAGATGGCGCGGGCGATGTCGCGTGCGAGCATCGGCTTCTCAGCGATTACCAGTTTTTGTCCCATGTCCTATGCCTCCTTTTCATGTCGAGTGGTGACATCGCCGCCGAAGAGCGCGATGCGAAGGGCCTCCTGACGGGAAATGGAATGCTGCACGGTTCGGTTGGCAGATGCGAGTTCGTCCGTCCTCTTCTCACAGAGATTCAACGCCTTAGCGTAATAACTCTGCACGTTGTCGAGCTGCTGATGCAGCTCGTCGATTTCCTCTTGAGCCTTATCGAGCCGCGCATCCCTGTCCTTGAGTTGCATCAGGAGACACGAGATGGACGATTGCAAGTTCTTGATTTGGCTATCCTTAGTTTCAAGTTGCTTGAGGAGCACGCTGCGCTCATCATAGGTTGCAGTGATGTCAGTCTCATCTGCCTGCATATTGTCATCGGTGGCATCGCCAAGGGCATCTGCATTTGCTTGGGTGCTGGCGTCGAGGAGGTGCCAGCCGTTAATCAGCCTGCCGGACTTGATGGCGTTGTAGACGGCTGAGGCGGAGCAGCCAAGTGCCTTCGCAGCTTTACTGCGCGAGGTGTATATCTCACCGGTTTCGACGACTATCACCGGCTTAGCCATACCGGCATCATTTTGATTTGCCATTTTGTAACCCTTTCTATTGGTATTTCAGTTGACAGCCTTAGCGGGACTGCTCGATGGTAGGGGTAACGACAGTCTCACCATTCACGGGTTCCTTCGCGGCACTGCGTGCGACTTCCACCTCTGATTTAAGACTGTACCCGTGTTGACCTGCGGTTTTGCTATTGACGATGCACTGCGGCTGACGTATAATGACGCTATCAAGGTCGTGAGCGACGGGGTGACAACGGAACAATTGGAGTTCCGCCAGTGCCTCCAGCTTACGGCCTTGTTCCATGTTGAAATAAACGAGTTTATCCGGTGTGATGCGCTCGGAGAAATACTTCGCGAAGTCATCCTTTCCATAAACAGAGAGGATGAAGTTCGTCTCAATCTCCTGTAACTCATAGTTGCCCTTGCCATCCGGCTTGATTGCCACAATCAGCGGAAGTTTGTCGCCATCGACCTCAGCGAGGACGGCTAGAAGGGCATCTTTACGGGAGGGGCTGTCACTGAGTAGCACGGGGTTTTCCAAAAGATAAGGCAGTCTCTTCATCTGGGTTATTTCAAGACCGTGCCAGTGATAATTCTCCTCGCTCTTGGGGTGAAGTGCGTCCATGAGGTGACGTTGGGTATAGAGCATCGGTTTCTGGCTGAAACCAGCCTCTATGAGCAGAGCAGGTGTATCACATACCTTGATTTGGTTAATTGGCTCCATGCCGCCGCAGGAGGCAAGGTCAACGTCATCGCCGAAGCGAAGGTACTCCGCGCACTTCGCGGCATGCCCCGTGTAATCCGGTGCCTTATCGTCGCCGTCTTTCAGATGCACCCCGCCGCGCGGGTCGAGGTAGGTGACGCGCTCGCCCTCGGGCATCGCAACCGAGTTCTCGTACTCGCGGATGGTCAGGATGACCTCTCGCTTGTTCATCTCATCTGGCATATGGCCTCCTTTCCTTGTGGTCTGATAGTTTCCCATATGTATAGTCGAGGCGGTTTCCCACCCTTCCAACAGCCTTCGGGTCGGGTTGAGAACCCTCCGGCCATTGAAAGCGTGGAAAACCGCTAGAACGATGTCACGATGGTCGGCTTGAGGTCCGAGGACAGCAGAGCGTCCATAAACGGATTGCCGCGCATCCTCGGCTTCCGCAGGTAAAGCCCATGCAAATGAGGTACGCCTTGGTCTACATGCGTCACGGCGGACATCAACGTGAGCCGATTCGCCTCAAGCACTGGGTGCAGGGTCTTGAAGAGTTTGCCCCATGTCTTTGCCGGGATTATCTCGGTATCTGTGTTGATGACAAAAGCACGGGCGTATTTCGCGGCCTTGCTGTTCATCAGGTTCGTGGTGCCATAGTGACTTTTGAGCTTGCTGAGCGCGAGGTCATGCAGAAGTTCTCGATGCTCGATGTCTTGAAAGCGCTCTATGAAGTCAAGTGTGAGCGTTTCTTCTTTTTTTCCGCGTTTCAAAGTCGCAGTGGTAGTTGGGAACCAGAAATCTGCGTTTTTTTGCGTCATCTCATTCGTCCACTTCTGCGCTTCATCGGTGCGGTAGAGGTAGTTCAGAAAACCGTAGAGGTGACGGCAATCATCGAACTCGTAATCGCCATCGCCCTCAAGGAAGAACTTATATCCCTCGTATTTGAAGAAAAGCCCGTGCATTCTCTACTCCAACTCCTCGCGCTCGACGGCCTTAGCGCTGTGGCTCTCGGAGCCAAGCTGGGCGGAAGCCTCGCGGGACTCCTTGGCTGCCTCGTGGACGGAACCGGACTTCGCGGCATCGTCCTTGAGGTTCATGGACATGCCCATGACCTCCTTCTCGCGCTTGATTTCGTCGAGGGTCGCGCCCTGAGCGGCGCTGATATGAAGAGCGCCAATCTGGTTCGCGCTGTAACGCGGGTCGGCGATGACATCAAGAATCTCATCTGTGACCCACTTCTTGTCGGCTGCGGCATGATAGATGGTCTCCATCTGGCCGGGTTTGAAGGTGCCGTCGGCGAAGCGCGTCACCGTCTGGGTATCCAGTCCATAGGTCATGCCGGTGCGCATGGCGTTCATGACTTCGGCGGGCTTGGTCGGGTCGCACAGCACGTCGAGCTGCTCGCTCGTGAAGCGACCACCAGAGATGGCCGAATAGAAGCCCCAGACCTGCTCCATGGAGAGGTCATGGTTCATCAGGCGCTCGATTCCCGGCTTTTCCATGCCTTCGGTGAGCGCCATGGTGATGACGTTCATGTGGTCGGCGGTGTAGGTGCCGTCCGCGTATTCCTCCAAGGCGTCCATGGGGACATCGGACTTGAGGGCGTGACGCACGACCTCCATCTGGCGTGAGTCGAGTTTCAGCCAGTCGCGAGGGAACGCGATGTCATGGATGGCGGTGGTTTTCATAAGCTCACGGGCCTGATGTAGATGCTCGGCGGTGTACTCACCGTTCGAGAGCGTCTTGAAGACATCCTTTTTATAGGGGCTTGCGTCGTGGTCGGCGAAGTCGGTATGCACGGCGATGCGGCGAAGCTCGCGCATCTGGGCATGGTTCAGGACCGGGTTCGCGATGTGTTCCCCGATGACGTCCGCATCGACGCCTACCTCGAAAGCCTTGCAAATTTGGTATGCCTGCCACTCGGTGTAGTCTCCCTGCGAGATGACTTTGGCTGCTGGCAGACGCATGTTCACGGGCAGGTTGTTGAGTGCCGTCATGACGTTCTCAATCTGGTGCCCGTTCAACGCGTCCTTGATGTCGCATTCGTCGAGCGGAAGCACCTCGAAGCCCGTGAGCTGGCCGTCGAGGCAGTAGCCGAGGTCTACGGGGACGTACTCACCGGACTCGATGATGTCCGAGTCGATTTCCGTCTCGGGCACGAGGCCCATGGTGGTGCGAAGGTCGTCTGCGTTGCCGCCGTAGTCGAGGATGGTGTGCATCGTCTCCTCGATGGCACCCAACACGTCCATGGTGTCCGCATCATCGGCCACATCCACGAGGCAGTAGCGGGGGAAGTAATCGCCGTCGATAGAATACCGTGCGATGGTCGTGTCGCTCGGTACAGTGTAATCGACGTTACCGAGGTCGAGGCGCAGCAGTTGCAGCACGTCGGGGATGTTCTTGTCGTATGCCATGGTGTTTTCCTACCTTTCTACCATGATGGCTTTCTATATATCTACACGATGGAGGGGTCTTCTCGTGCCGGTGAGCCGGTGTCGCGTCCCTCGGCCAGTTTCTCGGAGGCGGCACGCGATGCCTGAGCCTCCCCCTTGAGGGTGACGCGGCCATCCTCCGAGCGGGCTTCCTCGCGGCGCTGTCCCATGCGGATTGCGATGACCTCCTCCTTTACCTCATCAAGCTCGTTGTCAAGGGTCTCCGCGATGTCGGAGATTTCAGAGGTCATGAGCTGCATATCGTTTTTGAGCCAGTCAAGGGTCTTATGGCAGGACTCGTAGGCGCGGATAGCCTGAGACGGCTTCTCGAAACCGAGTTCGTCGGCGAAGGTATCTACGAGTAAGCCATCGACCGCGAGCGCGTCGCTCGCCAGCGCGGCGAAAACGTCCGTCGCGGTCGGCTGGCCGTGGACATCGGGGTTGGACTGGTACGTGGTGGTGAATGGCTCGATGCCGGGTTTGCTGAACTCGCAGGTGTACTTGCGGTGCGAGGGCGAGAAGTCACCCGGACCCTCGCTGATGATATTGAAGTCGAATTGGGAGAGGAGGTCGGCGACCCCCTGTGCGTCGTTGTAGTTTGGCATGGCGGCTCCTTTCCAAGGCTCTTGCGATTGCCCAATAATATATTATTAAAGGAAAAGGGACGGTACCGAAGACCGTCCCTTTTCGGTTGATGGTGACATTTTCTCGGTGAACGGTTAGCTACCCAGAAGCTCCTTCGCCCAAGTGCCGGACTTGATGAGGCCAAGTGCGAGCAACACGGTTACCGCAAGCCATTCGAGAATCGCCAACGCAGATGAGATGCTGAGGATGTAAGTGACACCTGCACCTGCTCCTGCGGCCTGCGCAGTCAACAGGAAGAGGATGGGAATGTCACTATGCGGAAGTGAGTTGACTGACAAAGCCGTGAGAACCGACGGATAGATGACAAGAAGGAACATCATGATAGCTCCGGCGAGTACGGCGGCTGCGAAGTTCTTGAGGAATCCGATTGCCATCTGTTTCGTCTCCTCGAACCCCATAAGGGCCATGGGAATTGCAGAGAACGCCGCAAGGACGTAAATCTGCCATGCTCGTGCATAAGCCACGACGAACGCGATGCAATAGCTGATTGCACCACCGAGTACACTCAAGAAAGAAACGAAGAACGTGACGAGACATGCACCTATGCTGAGCGCATCCCAAGTTTCCTGCTTGATTACATCTGTTGAAAGCTGCTCTTCAAAGATTGAGTTTCCGGGACTTGCTGTTCCGATTTGCGGAATGATGTCCTTGACGGCAATCTCATAGACCGATTGTAATAGTTCCAGCGAATTGATGATGAGCCAGTGCATCAACACATAAGTGACCGCAAGAAATACGATGTCCTTGACGGCTGGCAATGTGGAAGTCGCGTCGATACGCTGACTTATCTTCACGAGCTGAACAAGCATGAACAGAGCAAGAATGGACTCGGCTATGGGAACGATTACTGTCTGATGGATGGTCGTGGCGATATTAAAAGTACTGGCTCCCAATAGGGAGTCAAAAGGCGCAGTGAGCATAGAACTGCTACCGATGTTGCTCACGATTCCATCGTAGAGATTGAAGAGCATCGCAGAGCCTTCGAGCAAGAACCAGCAGACGAAGTTCTTGAGGCTTGAGAGCGGACTAAAGAAATCGAAGTTTGGTGCATCGGCATACACCGGCTGCGGAATAATAAGAGCCACAGTAAAGGCGACTAAAAGTGCAAGGGGCATGGCTTTTAGCATGTGTCGATGCCGATAGGCAAACGCCTTGGCTTTGATTGCTATTGATTTCAAGATTTCCTCCTTTCTGCTTGTATTCAAAAGCTACATCTCAAAATTATAAATGCCCTCAGACCGTTTGTAGATGACGGACACGGAAGCGGTGCCCGCACCGTTCGGCGAATCAGAGGAGCCGTCGCCGATTATGAAGGCGGTTGAGATGGTGTCTTCGTTATAATCAATGGCGCAGTTGCCAATCCACGTAGCGGTGGTCGCCACGGGGAAGTGGATGGAGCACCAGTCGCTCAGCTCCTTCTTCATCTCATCCGTATCACCAAGAAGTTCCGTGATTTCGCTGTTGAGGCCGGTGACGTTGATTTCCTTAACCGCGTCCTTGCGCTCATACGGCATGTCCGTGAGTTTGAACATGGAGGTGGAGGCGATGGTGCATTCACCGGCAGCCGCGTTGTCGGCGCTGATGACGAGCGTGAAAGTCGCGATATGGGTTCCAGTGTCAGTCTCGAACACAATGCGGTCGATTTCGCTGTCCGAACCGTTGCTGCCGAACTCGACGGTGGAGATAGCGTAGGAGTGGTTCTGCTCTTTGCCGTTCACAGTCTCCACGTAATAGTCATCGTGGAAGCGGAGCGTGTTCCTGCCATTGTTGGCGGAGAACACGCTTGCGCTCAAGGTCTCGATAAGTTTCTTCGTCTCATCATCGTATCCGTCGATGAGCTTCTTTTGAGAAGATGAAAGCTCGACGTTTTCTTCGGCATCCTTTTCATCATCAGACGTGCCTTGCTCATCGACGGATTCGGTCTTCGCCGTCTCCTCGGCGGCTCGCTGACGCGCCACGTTCATGGCGCTTGTGGCGGAAAAGCCGATGAAGACGATAAGGGCGAACAAGGCGAGAAGGGAGGCCTTCTTATGCTGTGAGACCAGTGTCTTTATCTTTTCCATGTGAGTCATCCTTTCTGCTGTTAGTGGACACCCGGTGGGAAACCCCATCGGGGCTGGCTGAGCTGGCCGTTATAGGCAATCCAGCTATCCAAGTCGGTGGTCGCGATGTGGCCGACGTTCTCCATGACCTTGCCGTCTCCTATGTAGATTCCGACATGCCCGTACCCGAGATGCCCGCCGCACCAGTTGCTATTGCTGGTCGGGGAGCGCTGCACGCCGATGACCATGCCGACTTTCAGTTGGCTGCGGTCGGTGCTGGTGCAGAAGCTCAGGTATTGGCAGCAGGCGTTCCCACCGGGGCGGGGAAGTCCTGCGTTCTCGTAGACATTTGACACCCATGCGGCGCAGTAACCTGCACCGGGTGACGGGGTGCGCTTGGCGGCATCCACGATGGCCTTTTGAGTTTCATCGGAGGCGTTGTAATCCTGTCCGCCACCATCGGTGAGCTGTTCGTAGAACGATTGGGCTGCGGGCAGGCGCTTGTTCGGGAAGGATGTCTTCGCAGCCCACGCGGCGGGACGCTCATAGCACGCCATGAAGCAGTATGTGGCGAAACCGACGTCGTTCGTATTCAGCCAAGCATCATAACTGACATCCATCCCGTTATATTGCGGCGCGGCGGCGTAATAATAACCGGAGTAGTGGAGACCGGTGCTCCAAGAGGAAGAAAGCCTCCTTATGAGGTATTCGGTTTGGGCACCGGCGGTGTTCTTGTCTTTACCGTTGGCTGAGCACCAATTCGCGAAGTCGGTGTAGTTGTAGACGCCCTGCGATGGGGCGTCGGTGAATTGGAATAAGCCGAATCCGTATTCGCCATTTTCCCCATGGTACTCGGAGGTTGGATTCCAATCAGACGATTCGCCCGAGATGTTGCCCATAACGGCGGCGACTTGCGTCGTGTTGAGACCTGAGTCGTAAAGCGCCTGTGCGACTTCAAGTTGGATACCGCTTAGATTATTGAGGTTTCCACTCTGATTGACGACATTATTACCTCCCATGCTACCGAGTAAGGAGATGAGAAGAACGAGACCAAGTAGAATGATTATAGGAATTGCGAGAGTGGACATTCCTAAACTAGCAAGAGGTCCGAGACCGCCTTTACCAGCACCCGGCAATATCTTGATACCGCGTTTCGTTATGCTTGCGGCTTTTTTTACATTCTCAGATGTCTTATATACGTTCTTCTTAAAGTATCCTGCGGCCTGAGCTTTGCGCTTCGCCTCTACCGTGTTCGCCGCCTTCTTCGCGGACTTCTTCTCGGAGAGCTTGCCGAGGCTCTTGTCAGGCGAGAGGGGGTTTTCCCCGCCGAGGCGCTTCTTCACGCCCTTCACGACATGGTAACCGGCCCTCGCGCCATCGTATACGTTATCCATGCCCTCAAGCTCGGAGCCTTGGAGGGTGTCGCTCACCGCACCTCTTGCAGCTGCCTTACCGGCACCTTTCACCGCGCCCTTGATGTCGAGGGACGCGGACTTGCCGCTGATGCGCCTGCCGATGGCGCGACCTGCGCGGTACGCGCCTTTTCCGCTGTTGTAGAGGTCGTCCGCACCCTCAAGCTCGGAGCCTTCCAGAGCGCCGTGAACGGCATTGTGCGCCATGACGGCGGCACCGGCTTTCCCGGCCCTGCTCTTTGGAGATGCCCCATTAGATGCGGAACCGCCTTTGCCGCCTTTCCTGCCGTTGGTGACGGCGGCGAGGGCGGCGCTGGCGGCACCGCCCGTTGCTGCCTTCTTGCCGACCGAGTAAAGGCCGCTCTTCAACGACTTCTCGCTCTTGTCGGCGCGGTCCACGATGCCGGTGTTGACGGCATCCGTCATCTCCGTCTGCAACAGGGATTGCGACATGTCCTGCTTCTGGCCGGATGTCGATACGAAATCAGATGGCTTCATTGACGTTCACCGTCCTTTCCCGGCTTAGATGACCTTGCCGTCCTTCTTCTTGGAGCCGATTTTCAGCTCCTTGGTCTCGTTGGGGTTGGTGCTGAACAGGTCGTAGAGCACGTTGTCAGACGGGAACTTGCCGCGAATCGGCACACGAGCGTTGCCAGCGATGAGCAGGCCGTCACCGGCCTCGGCGGATTCGTCGATGCACTCCTCCTCCTGCTCGGAGAGGTTCAGCAGCTCCACCCAGCGCATACGGTCGAGCGGGGACTGCTTGAGCAGCATGATGAAGTCGGCGTTGAGCACGATGTTCTGCGCGGCCTCGTTGTTGAGCATCGCAACCGCGTTCTGGGTGATTCCAGTCAGCAGCAGGCCGAACTTGCGCCCCTCGTTGGAGAAGCGCGAGAAGTAGTTGAGCACCGTCGGGTAGGCGAAGAGCGACTGCATCTCCTCGACGTAGAGCCATGTGCGGACGTTGCGCTTCGCGTTGAAGTACATGCGGTTTCGCACGGCCTCGCAGACGTTGATGAGGGCGAAGACCAGCATGGAATCCGGCAGGTCCTTGAGGTTGAAGTCCACGATGCGGGTGTTGAAGTCCACGTTGGACTGGCGGTTGAAGAAGTCCATGGAACCCTTGACGAATCGCTCATAGCGAAGGGCGATGGTCTGCGCCTGATGCTCGGGCTGCTCAAGGGCGATGTCGTAGAAGTCCTGCAAGGTCGGCGGGAGGCCGTCGCCGCGCTCCTCGGCACGCTGGAACGCAAGCTCCACGCAGCGCTGGATGATGGACTGGTCAACCTCGGAGAGGGACTGCCCGGACTCGGCGGCGGAGGCACCCGCCTGCGCCAGCATCGCGTCGATTTTGAACGCAATCTGCTCGGTGCGGGGCATGTGCTCCACGGAAACCGTGTCGAAGGGGTTCAGGAACGTATCGGTGCCCACGCCGAAGTGGTAGGTGGTGCCGCCGTAGCGCTCGGCGATGGCCGTGTACTCACCGGCGCGGTCGATGACGTAAATCTCATCCGTTGGGTTGGAGAAGATGGTGCCCGTCATCTCGGTCTTGGTGAACATGCCCTTGCCCGAGCCGGTCTTGCCGCAGACGAAGCCCATGGGGCTGGTCAGCTTCTTGCGGTTGCACATGACGAGGTTGCGGGAGTGCTTGTTCTGGCCGTAGTAGTTGCCGCCCGCATCGTCAAGCTCCTGCGTGGCGAAGGGCACGAGGATGGCGACCTGCGCGGTGGTGAACATGCGGCTAATCTCGACATGGTTGTGACCGAGGGGCAACACGGAGTTGAGTCCCCTGCGCTGCCGGTAGTCGTAGGTGTCCACCTCGATGGAGTTCTGCCGCGCGGTGGAGATGATGCGCATGACCTGAGCGTCGAGCTGCTGCTTGCTCTCCGCGTAGGTGTAAATCAAGCCGGTGAAGACGTAGAGGCGCTGGTTCTTGTTCTGCAAGTGGTCCAGCACGTCCTCGGTCTCCTCCTTGGAGTACTTGAGTTCCTGCGGCAGGATGGAGAAGTCGTAGCCCTTGTTCACGGCGCTGCGCTGCTCCTCGATTATCTCCTTGTCAATCCACGCGCTGCGGGTGCGCACGAAGTTGATGGCCTTGGACTTGTCCATGGGCTGCACGAACCACGTGACCGCCATGGGGAGCGGCAGGTCAACGATGTCGGCAAGTGCCCGGTCGGAAAGCTCGGAGCCGAACTTCTTCATCACGAGGACTTGACCGTACACGCCGTTATCCAGCTTGAAGCAGTCGTTGAACATGCCGTCCGGTCGCCAGTCAATCTGCGTCGGGGCGATGCAGTCCTTGGTGGTCTGCACGCGCTTGGCGGAGATGTCCTTCTGGTAGTCGAAGTAGAACGGCTTGTAGGGGTTCAGGAGCGAATGGATGACCGACAACCGCTGGGTGCCGTTCATCAGGTGGGCCTTCGACCCCATGGAGTTGAAGATGCGGCTGGATTCCGTCTCGATGCGGGAGAGCTGACGTGCCGCGTCGTCCGCCGTCTCGGCGGTGACCGAATAGGTCAGGTAGCGGTTGCGGCGGATGTTGGACACGCCCTCGCGCACCTTGTCGTTCAGGATGTCGTTGAACACCTGCGCGTCGTTGCGGGCGGCGTCGTTTCCCTGACGGGCGACATCGAAGAACTTGCGGTTGCCGACCTCCTCCTTGAGCAGCGGCGTGTTGATGACGCTCATCTGGACCAGCGTGTTCGCGCCGAACTGGTCATACAGTCGCGTGAGCGCGGAGAACATGGATTTCTGCTGCTCGTCGCGCACGGAGTGGTAACTGGTGTCGCCGAAGGAGATGGAGGAGGAGAACAGGCCCTCCTCGACCTCGCAGATGCCGTCTTGGTACATGCGGTTGTAGCCGATGTAGTTCACCACGTCCTTCGCGCCCTCGCGCTTGCGGCGTGCGTCCACCGTCTTCGAGGTGAGTTCCTTGTCGCGGTCCTTGAGTTGGGACTTCACGGACGTGTAGCTCTTGCGGGCCTCCTTCTCGGCCAGCTTCGCCTCCTTCTTGAGGCGTGCGACCTCCCGTTTGGCCTGCTTCTTTTCCTTGCGGGACATCTTCTTGCCCGCAACGACAGGGGTACCGGCGACGGAGCCGAGCGCCGCCACATCGACCGAGCCGTTATCGGCATCCATGGGGCGGTCGTTGCCGAACCCCTCCCCGGAGGTGTGGACGAACTGCTCGATGTCGAAGTTCGCCTCGGTGTCAGCCGATGACGCGTCCTGCACGGGGGGAGTAGGCTTCGATTCCCTTGAGGGCGCATTGCTTTCGATAGTGTTTCCCATAGACCCTTCCTTTCTTGACGTTCTTCCCATCGGGCGAGCCGATGAGACCGCTGAGTTGCATAGATGGGACGTAGAAGATGCGCTCCACGCCGAAGTTCGCCTTGAGCCAGAGCGCGGCGAACTGCTCGAAGGGCATCCCCTTCGGGCGGATGAAGCCGCAGCACCAGAACGGGAGGCTCACGGCGTAGATGAGCATCATGTTGTCGCCGACGTTCCAGCCCAACACGAAGTAGATGTAGAGGCCGGTGAGGACGGAGCAACCGAGCGCCCCCGCGATTGACGCGAGGGTGCGCCCGGTCATCTTGCCCACGACCTTGGGCTGGTACTCGGCGATGTCCTTATGTACCGCTACGGATAGCATATAGGCACCGCCCCTTTCCTAGAGTCCGCCCGCCCAACCGGTGTTGAGCTGGCCGAAGTAGATGGCGGCACCGACGACGATGGCACCGCCGACAATCATGGCGATTGCGCCACTGAGCTGGCCGCCACCGCCCTGCATACCGTCCTTGATGGTCATACCGAGGTTGATAAGTCCAAAGACGACGAGGACGCCGCCGAGGAACGTCACGCCCTGCGTGAGCATGTTCACTGCGTTATCGAGCATAGTTGTTTACTTCCTTTCTGGATTGGTTGATTGATGGCGGGTCTCCACTTGGTCTAAAAGCCTGTGAAGCCGTAGATGGCCGCGAACCCGGTCACGGCGGCACCGGCGGCAATCATGGCGATGGCCTTCCGAAGTTCGCCGCCTCCCGCCCTCGCCCCGTCCCTCAGATTCATCCCGAGGTAAAGGAGGCCGAGGAAGATGACCGTGCAACCTATGTAGGCGATGGGCTTCGCGGCGAGCCTGACGAGTTCTTCCAATGTCCTTTCACCGTCCTCTCCTTTCTTGCCTGTGAGCCGCATGTGCGGCGCACCGCCGGAAGCGGATGCGCCGCCGAGTCACGTAGATTATAACCGTTTGCAAGGGCGGCTCGGAAAATCACCGCTTCTCGCCGGTATCGCCGTCATCATGGTCGTCATACGGCTCGCATCCGCCCTCCAAGTAGCGTTTGAAATCGAAGGGCTTGTCATGCAGGCGCTTCGGGTTGCGCTTGTCCACGATGTAGCAGTAGCGCTTGTGGGTGTGCGGGTCGAACTTGTCGTCCATGAGTGGGTTGGTGCCAGCGATGAGCAGGATGGCCTTCCTGCGGCTCATCTTGCCGATTTCCGCCGCGTCGATGAGGTCGCGACCTTGTATCTGCAAGTTCTTAGATGCCGAGCCTGACTGCCCTGTACTTTCCCCATAGGTCATCTGGTTGATGGTCTGCTTGCCAATCATCTCCGCGATTTCCTTGTTGGTGGAGTTCGACTTGCCGCCGAGGAACAGAGTGGAGTCGCAGCAGTCCACGATGGTCTGCGCCTTCTTGTCGTACTTCGATTCGAGCTGGGACATGGATTGCAGGATGATGGTGATGCCGATGTTGCGGGAGCGCGTGACGGCGATGGTCTCCTCAATCTGCGGGATGGTCCCGATGTTCGCGAACTCGTCGAAGATGAAATGGACCGGTGTCGGCAGCTTGCCGCCGTAGTCGGTGAGCGCCTTGCGGCAGAGCTGGTCGATGCACTGCCACATCATGATGGCGAACAGGAAGGAGAGCGTCTTGTCGGTATCCGAGAGGATGCCGAAGACCGCCACCTTCGCGTCCGGGTCGCCCAGCGTGTCAAGCTCCATCTCATCGTATTCGAGAAGGCTGCGCACACCGGCGGTGGCGATAGGGGCCAAGCGCACGTTGCAGGAGATGATGATGGACTTGAGGGTCTTGCCCGCCGCGACCTTGAAGTTCTTGTAGTTCATCAGCGCGAAGTCCTCATCGGGCGAAAGACCGCCGCAGTCGGCGGGACGCACGCCATCGGAGTTGCGCTTGAGGTTGGTCGGCTCCCACGACCAGTCCGAGTCGCCCGTCGCGCTCGTGCCGAAGCTGCGGGAGAGGCCGGAGATGCCCATCGACGGCGCGGGAGCGCCGCCCTCGTTCGGGATGTAGCGCTTGCCCTCCTCGATTTGGAGGAAGAGCAGGTCGAGCGGGGACTTGAAGTTCTCATCGTTCTCGCGGGCCTCGGCCATGGAGAGCAGCGTCAGCAGGCTCGAAAGGTTGTAGTCCTCCGGCGGGAACCAGTCGCGCAAGAGGGCGATGAGGGAGGTGTACAGCATCTTCTCGGAGTTCTCCCAGAAGGGGTCACCCGCCTTTCCGTCGCCGTTGGTGTTCATGATGTAGCAGTTGACGAACGACAGGATGTCGGTGTCCGTCTTCACGTACTTGAGCGGGTTGTAGTGCATCGACTCATCGAGGTTGATGGTGTTGAAGGACTTCACCTTGTAGCCGTTGTCCGTGAACAGGAACCCAGCGTCCTTGAGGAGCGTGCCCTTGGGGTCGGTGATGAAGTAGCTCGTGTTGAGCTGGCAGATGTTCGGAGTGACGTAGTTGAACGTCTTGCCGGAGCCAGAGCCGCCCACGACCAGCACGTTCAGGTTGCGGTCCAGTTCGGGGTTGAACTTGGGGCGGTGCAGGGCGAGACCGAAGTTCTGCGTGAAGATGAGGTTGTTGTCCTCCGTGGTGAGGTCGCGGAACTGCTTGCCCTCCTTGAGCGTGCCCCAGCGTGCCGAACCGCTCTCCTCACCGGCGCGGAAGTTGCCCACGAAGGCGACGTAGCGCAGCCAGAAGAGCCAGACGAGTACGCACATGGTCAGGCCCGCCAGCATGGCGTTGGGTGACATGTCGATGTGCGCCGGGTTCTCGGCGATGAGGGACCACATGAGGGCGAAACCATCTCCCCAGTGCTCGAAGAACTGCCCGCCGAGGGACGCCACCGCCTCCCAATAACGATTGCCAAGATAGAAACCTACGACGGAGACCAACAGCGTCACCAGAGCCGAGGTCGCGACCTTCTTGTTGATTTCAGGGTTTCCCTTGCCTTGAGCCATAAGCGACCCTCCTTCCTAACCCTCGCGTCCCGGCAGGGCGCGGGAGAGCGAGACGGCGATGGAGGCTCGGGTGGTCGGCGCGGTGCCCTGCGCGAAGCGCTTGTAGCAGCCGAGGCAGAAATCGTCCTCGGGGCGGATGCCGTTGGTGTCGCGGGGGCACGTGCCGTCGTTGCGCTCAAGTGCCGTCGGCTCCCAACTCATGGTGATGCCGTCCGCGCTGATGACGCGCTTGCAGCCAGACTCTATCTCGTAGAACAGGTCCCCGAGGTCGGTGGCGGCTGAACCCGGTGCGGAGGGATGCGCCGCGTCGAGGAGCGCCTTGAGGTTTCCGACCGTCCGCTGCTCATATGAGCACCAATCGCGCAGGTAGCCGAGGCAGGCGTAGAGGAGCTGCCTCGCGCTGTTCTTGAAAGCCGCGTCCCCGTCGCACTCATCGCGCAGAACGCTGGCGCTTATCACCGCATCGGCGATGGCCTCGATGTCGCTGTCGGACTCCATGGCCTGCAAGGGGTTCGCTGCAAGGCGCTCCGGCAGGTACTCGTTCATGTGGGTCATATCAGGCTCCCTTCTAGCGCTCTTGCTGGAACTTGTCGGAGATGTCGCGGTCGGGGGAGTCGTTGGTCTGCGAGAGCTGCTTGCTCGCGGCGCGGTTCTCATCGGCCTTGGACTTGAGGTTGTAACCCTCGCGGCTCCGGTTGGACTGCTCACGCACCATGGATGGTGAAACCTCGGTGCCGTTCTGCTCACGTTCGACGCGCAGCGTGCTCACCATCGTGTCCATGCCGTCATGGGACTCGATGCCCTGATTGATGTCGGGGGTCGAGCCGTTCATGTCGAGGGAACCATCGGTCACCTGCGATTCCTGAGCATCCATGGTCATTGAACCGATGTCGTGGTGCGGTTCGAGGATGATACCGAGTTCTTCCGGGGTGTGTCCGGGGAAGTGCTTCTCGACGGCATCTACTACCTGTTTCTTGTAGTCAATGTCCACGACGAACCCCATCTTGCCATCCGCGCGGTCGAGTGTCTGGATACCGCGCTCCTCAAGGTCGCTGCGCACAGCGTTGCAGATGAGGTTCAGGTCCTTCTGCGGTGGGATGGGCGAATGAGCGTGGTTGAGCGAGTCTATGCCACTCGGCTCCTTGGGAGTGTTCTTCTCGAACCAATCGAGGGTGGCATCGCACTGGTACTTGTCACCCGCAAGGGTCTTTGCATTGACCGGCCAGTCCGTGCCATTAACGAAATCGAGCATTTCGCCGTTCTCGCCAAGACGGCCCTCGTAGAATTGCAACTCCCCCTCGTCATTGAAGCGGGTGCCTATGCCGTTCTCGGCGAGTATCGCCTTGAAATCCTCGAAGTCGCGGCACTGCTCGCGGGCCGCGAGCACCTTATCGCGGATGAGGTCGGTATGGGAGTACGGGTCGTTGGCGAGGTCATGGCCTTGACGTTCATTGTGTCCCACATCAGGTTTACCCTTATCGGCGTGCCCCTTTTCGGCATTTTCGTGAAGTTCCATCGCCTTGACCTGATACGGCTCGCCGACCGCGCGGATGGTGACACCGCTGAACTCCTTGCCCACCATCTCCTTCATATGTTCGGCGCTCTGGTTGGACACGTTCACCTGCGCGTCGATGTCGAGGTTCTTCGTGTCCTGCTCAGCAAATGTCCACATCTCGTTCTTGCCGTCAACCTCGACCTGAACCGGGAAGAGGGTCACATCATGCTCATACAGGTTCTTGTCGATGTCGGGCAGGTCCATCTGTTTGAGTTTATCGAACATTTCCTGCGGCACAGGTTCGGCCTTCTCAAGGAGGTCGTTGATTTCTCGGTACTTGAGGGAGGTCATGACCTTGGAGAACTGCGGCACGCAGTCCTGAACCTTGGCGACATCATCCTTCGCGAAGCTGACATAGCCGTTTCCCTTGCCATCGGAGAAGGCGAATGCGCCGACCCCGTTGTCTTGGCAGACCTTCGCGAAGTAGGATGCGCGGGTCGCATCGCCGAACGGAACGCAAACCTGCGGGCGCTTTGCCAAGACCTCGGCCTCAGCCGCCGCCTCTTCCTTAGACTTTCCCTCAAGTTCGAGTTTCTGTTGATGATAGCGTTGCACGGCATCCGTAAGGGACGCTTTCAACACGATACCGGCTGCTTTCTCGCAATAGCGTCCGAGAAGGCGGATGAATAGCATCTCGCCTACGTCGTCTCCAAAATCTTGCGCCATGGTCTTCTTCCTTTCTACTCGTGGACGCAGCGGGGCGCGGATGTCCCGACACCCCTTTCGCCGCATTATAATATCCGAGCACCACGTCGGTGCCCCACATCCCATACACGCAGGCGGGGCGGAGGGTTGCCAATGTGGGAGGTGGAAGAGGGCAGATGGTGTGCATCTGATGTCATCTAACGCCATCAGAGGTAATCTACGGTAATCATCGCTCATTTTTTTCAGTCCAGTACGGTGCCTGAAAGTAAAGCATCTTCACGTCTTCTACACATCTCTCCTTCTTAGAACCTTTTTCCCCGGCAAACGACCGGCGGCGTATCGTGTTCCTTGTGGAAAGGAGGAATCACGATGATTTCAGAAGAAGAGAAACTGGCGGTAGTCAAGATGTTCTGCGCCTATTGCAGGAAGACGCTTCGCAACGCGAGGACGGACATCATTCGCAAGCAGGCGCGGGAGGCGCGATGGGAGACCGTGTTCTCCGACATGCACGAGAGCGAGCTGAACAGGCTGGCATCACCCGATGACCTCATATCGGAGGAGGTCGTGTTCGAGGTGGTCGGTCGGGAGGTCGTGGTGATGGACACCGTTCTCGCCGATGCCATCCATGGCCTCTCCAAAGGCGACCAAGCCATCGTCCTGCTCTACTACTTCGCGGAGTGGACGGACAGGCGCATCGCCGAGGAGCTTGGGTGCCCTCGCTCCACGGTCCAATTCAGGCGCTCGAAGGCGCTCCTCGCGCTGAGGGCGCGTTTAGAGGAGGTGATTGGCGATGATGAGCTATGAGGTGATGGTCGCGGCGGTCTCAGGCGACCCCGTTGCCATGCAGAAGGTCCTCGCCTACTTCGACGGTTACATGGACCAGCTCTGCACGCACGCCTTCCTCGATGAGTCCGGGCGCGTCGAGTACGGGGTCGATACCCTGAGAAAGACGCAGCTCCAAGGAAAGCTGCTCGCCGCGATGCTGCGGTTCGAGCCGTGATGAGGAGGTGGGCGTATGGGCGCGAAGGATATACCCGTATGGGAGAAGTACACGCTCACCATCGAGGAAGCGGCCCGGTACTTCCGCATAGGCGAGGGCAAGCTGCGCCGCCTTGCCTCGGAGTTGCCGACGCCTGACTGGGTGGTGATGAACGGCAATCGCGTTCAGGTCAAACGCAAGGCGTTCGAGCGGTTCATCGACTCGACGGACGTGATTTAGAGGATGAAAAAGAGCCTTGGATATGCTATAATGGAAGTAGCATACCAAGGCTCTTTCCATATGGAAGGAGCGATATATGGATGTCACAGAAAAGACGGGACAACAGGAATAGGGTACTGAACACCGGCGAGAGCCAGAGGACCAACGGACTCTACGTCTTCAAATACATCGACAGGGACAAAAAACCGAAGTTCGTCTACTCATGGCGGCTGGTGGAGACCGACAGGCTCCCTGCCGGTAAGAGGCCATGCAAGCCGCTGCGCGAGAAGGAGTGCGAGATACGCCGTGACCTTGAGGACGGGATAGACCCCATCGGCAAGAAGATGACGGTCAGCCAGCTCTACGCGAAGTTCACGAGATGCCGCCTCGACGTGCGCGAGGGGACGGAGAGGTCGAGGGCGCAGCTCAAGCGACTCCTCTTCGAGGATGCGATAGGCTCGCGGGAGATAGGCGGCGTGAAGCCGTCCGACGCGAAGGAATGGGCGCAGCGCATGAAGTCCAAGGGCTTCGCCTACTCCACCATCTCCAACCACAAGCGTTCGCTCAAGGCGGCGTTCTACTTGGCGATAGCCGATGACTGCATACGCAAGAACCCGTTCGATTTCAAGCTCGCGACCGTCATCAAGAGGGACGTGACGGAGAGGGAGCCGCTGAGTCGGGAACAGGTGGACGCGCTGCTCGGTTTCATGCGGTCGGATGCCGTTTACCACAGGTACACCGACGAGGTGGTCATCCTCCTCGGGACGGGGCTGCGCATATCGGAGATGTGCGGGCTGACCGAGACGGACATCGACCTGACGAACAGGGTGATTTTCGTGGACCACCAGCTCGCCCGCGCAGTCGGCGGGGGATACCGGGTCGATGAGCCTAAGACGGAGAGCGGCAAGCGCTACATCTACATGACCGACGAGGTGATGGCCGCGTTCGAGCATGTCGTGGCATCGAGGCCGAAGGCGAAGCCCATGAGCGTCGATGGGCGAACGGGCTTCATCTTCCTCAACAGGGACGGGCTGCCGAGGGTCGGCGGCGATTACGACCGGGTATTCAGGGGGCTGAGGCGCAAGTACGCGAAGGGCGGGGGAGTGCCGCTTCCCGAGGACATGACACCGCACACGCTGCGCCACACGTTCTGCACGGAGATGGCGAAAGCGGGCATGAACCCGAAGGCGCTGCAATACATCATGGGCCACAAGGACATCAAGATGACGCTCGGGTACTACGCCCATATGGACGGCTGCACGGCTGCGGAGGAGATGCGACGCGTCGCGGTGTAGTAAAAACGCGTTTTACTACTCGTTTTACTACTCACGGCCATCAAGATGCGCCGGGATTCATCAAGATACGGGAACTTCCCCAAAAGGCAAAAAAGCCGGGAACGCCCTTGGAATCGGGCATCACCGGCTTTCGGGAAGTTATGGGAACATGCTGGAAAATGTCGCGTTGATTTATGGTTATATATGCATACCATCTTTCATACATTCTATAACAATACTGTCTGTGTCATCGCTAATCATATAATGCAATTGTGCAGGTGGAAGTTTACTGTTGAAGGCGGTATTCACTACATTAGTATGTTCAAGTAATTCCTTGACTTCTTTAATATTCGCACATTGAGACAATACCCATGGAATAAACTCAAAGGATGTAATGTCATCCCTTCCATCTACATGAGCATTAAAATATGTATTTCCGACAAAATTTAATCCTGCCATTCCTACTCCTTTTTCGTTTATGGCATCGTAGTATAATGGATAATCTCCTACAATATATGCCATACCTATTATAGCATAATGTTTTCCTTGTTTATTTGTATGGCGAAACTTAAAATTATAATTTCTGGGCGAAACGGTAATTTTCTCCCCATAGGAAAATTCGTAGTCTAAATTTCTTCCAAAAAATTGTTTAAATCTCAGTGCTGTACACATTGTTGATTCCTCCTTACGCTTAAGCTTAACATATTGAATTAGTACTGCTTACCAGAACTTCAGGGTAGATGAAGTCTAATTGTCTTGGATGCAATAAAATAATAAAACCTCTTTAATATAATGTGATTTTGAAGCCCTAGATTCTTCTTTTCTCAATTCTCCTCAACGTCATTCTGCTTACCATAATCATGTATATCAGCCATACTGACTTATTCTCTTACCATTGAGCGTCTTCCTGAAACACCAGAGGTAATCTAGCTTATGGCTAAGAAGATATGATTAAAAGTAGAGAAAATGGCACAGTCCAGACGGAGCCTGCAATTGTGTCAAAAAATATTTGTGATTTGAATATAAAAATGAAGCAGTTAATATTTCCAAATAACACACCCTATGTTTTAAAATATAATGAATTGCTTTTTAATTTTTTTGTTGTTTCATAAGATAAATCTCCTTTTAGTTCTAATCTCAATTTAAAAGCTGATTTACTACTAACAGGAATTGTTCTCCATAAAAGTTTTAATAACCAAAGGTGTGGTGGCATTAGTATTTACAATATTGTCATTTATATTCAAAGGTAACCAATTACATAAATCAACACTTGAATGGGACAAATATTTTTTGAAAATGGAATCTACTTTCAAAAGTATCTAATTTACTATTTTTACCCTGTCTCAAAGATGATTTGCTTGACATTTTTTCTTAATATTTGTATTATAATGATGTATTCCTTAGAATACACCTACTGGTTAGTTCAATCAAAGCATCCTTGTAGATTCATACGTGGATGCTTTTTTTGTCCTAAAAAGCAAATAAAGGGCGGAGATATATGGAATATAATTTTTCTCTTCATATGTCAAAGAAAGGAACTTTGACATATGAGATAAAAATCATCCTCAGAAAGTGTGTGATATTCTCACACGAAGGAGGAAAAAACTATGAAAGTATTTGGCTATGCCAGAAGAAGTTCGTCAGAAAAAAGTAAATCGAACTACAGCATAGAATCACAAAAACGTGTATGCAATGAGCTTGCTGCAAGAGATAACAGGACGATTGAAAAATGGTATATTGATGAAGGATATTCCGGAACAACCTTAAAGCGTCCCCACATGCAGGAGATGTTGAAGGCCATAGCTGCAGCGAATCAAGAAATAATCATCTATGTCTGGTTAGCATCCAGATTATCCAGAGATGCGAATCATTGCAACTCTCTTCGTTATGTTTTTAGCAAGTACAATGTCACCGTCATCTCTGATAATAGAGATTGGGCTAGTTTAGAAGATATCGAATTACATCCGGATAAGACGATCGGTCCACGGATCATTACACTTTCCGATGAAACAGAAGTGCATCGTGATCGTAAGAGAACACGTATAGGTCTAACCACATCAGCTTACAAAGGTAATTACACAAAAGGAGGAAAGACGCCACCTACTGGATATCTATTTAAGAATAATCCAGGTGAGAATGCTAAAGGAAGAAAAGTAGAAATCGATATTGCATATGTCGAAACGATGCTATATATCCTAACTCAGATCCATGATTACAAAAGATCATTGGACTCACTGGCAATCGAATTAGATTCCAAACAGGCTTGTGGAGTACACTGGTCTTATACAAAAATCTACAGAGCAGTCACGGATCCTATCATATATGGAAGACTCTTGACATCGTATGTTGACATACGAGATCATTCTCCGGCATATTGTTCACAGAAATATTACGAAGAGATACAGAAAATATTGCATGGGAGAAGGAAAGAATATCATTACAAATATCTATTCAAAAATCTAATCAAATGTGAAGACTGTGATTGCTGGTGTAGTGAGATCCCTACGATCCACTATCCGCGCAACGGAAATAGAAAAGGAAGAAGAGTCTATAAATATTATTATTGTCCTAGTTGTAAAAAGAGGATCAACGAACAGATCCTTTTAAACAAAATAATCCATCATATCAATGAAATCCTGGATGAGACTACGAATTTTGAAGTTGTAGAAGATATCTCCAGAAGGATAGGCAAAATAGAGAAACGATTAAAATTCCTTGACTTTGAATATGAAGAGGGTTACCTCGATGATGATTCTTATATCGCAGAGCGCAAGAAACTGCTATCTAAGAAAAGGAATCTAGATAAGGATATGAAAAGATTGAGAAATAAAGCAATAAAAAAATTCAATGAGTATACATACATAGAACAAAAACAGATCATCAAAAGATCATTCCTTTGTATTCATTTAGATTTAAATACCAAGACCATCATCAAAATTGAAAAATTAGAGAAGTGAATAACAGAAGGCAGATACAGATATTGCCATTTTAATTTTTTTGAAAAAGGGGTTTACAATTCTATATATAGGGTATAAAATGTAGGTGACCAGAGGTGTCGAGGTCGAGGAGATAATATTTTGTTTTATCATCCGTTCTCCCTCCATATATCAAACAAGTCGATATTTATCGGCTTTTTTTGTCTTTTCCCGAAATTATGACCAACAAATGACCAACATGTTAAAGTAAGAAATCGTTCGCTTTTCAAAACCAGCTAATGTTATTTGGCTAGCTATCTTATTAAATGACTGTTCTATAGACACATGGATAACGCATATATGATACATAATGCTTTTCCATAATATATTGATGTAATTTAGACATAGAGACTCACAAAAAGGTATTTCATCTGAAGCCTGTAAATTTGTAAGAAAACTGGAGAGTGATACATACATGGCATGAGATCCAGCATGTAATCCATACATTTTGCAGGTATGAGAAAAAGGAAATCATCCATACTATGCATGAGGTGATATACAATGGATAACAACGCAATCGTAGAAGAATTAAACCAGCTGCTGAAGGGCACGCACATGGGAATCGGTATATTTGAAGATTTGGAAGGAAAGCTGCAGAGTGAACGACTGAAAACAGAATTTCACGGACTGCTGGACAAGCTGAAAATGCATGCACATTCCCTGAGCGCTTTGATTCAGACATGCGGCGGTGACCCCGTCGAAAGTGCCGGATGGAAAGGCATGGTGACCGATGCAGTTGAAATGCTGAAAAACCTGATGATCAGCAATGATAAGCAGGTTCTGGAGGAAGCTGTTAAAAATATGAAAATGGCACAGAAGGCATTGCATGCGTTTGATGAGAAGCATCTTGTATTAAACGATCAGATGAAGAAAACGATGCGGATCATGCAGGAGGATTATGAATCCATGTACCATATGCTGCATAAATATCTGATTGAATTTCAATAATCCTACTGGAGAGTTTGAACGTTTCCGTGTATAATCGTATCTATAGAAAGAAGGGTTAAGCATGAACGTTCAGGAAAGATTTTTACACTATGTATCCTTTGATACGCAATCCGATGAGCATTCCCAGACAACACCAAGCTCTTTGAAGCAGCTGAAGCTGGCAGAGGCACTTGTGGATGAAATGAAGGCTATCGGCATCGAGGATGCATATGTAGATGAATTCGGTATCGTATACGGTACGATACCGGCAACAACCAAAAAGGATGTAAAATCCATCGGATTTATCGCGCATATGGATACATCTCCGGATATGAGCGGCAGAGATGTAAAGCCGAGAATAGTCAAATCCTATGACGGGTCCGATATCGTGCTGAATGAAGAACTGGGTATCAAAATGGGAGTCCATGATTTTGCATGCCTGCAGGAGAAAATCGGCGAGGATTTGATTGTGACAGATGGAACGACGCTATTGGGAGCTGATGACAAGGCGGGAATTGCGGAAATCATGACGATGGCGGAAACACTGCTTCAGGAAAACCGTGAGCATGGAAAAATCTGTCTGGCATTTACACCGGACGAAGAGGTTGGTCGGGGAACGGATCATTTCCGTATTCCGGAATTCGGTGCTGATATTGCATATACGGTTGACGGAGGAGAGGTAGACTGCGTGGATTATGAAAACTTCAATGCCGCTAGTGCAGAAATTCAGATTCAGGGTCTGAGCATCCATCCGGGAAGTGCGAAGGATAAAATGATCAACGCCCTGCTGGTAGCGATGGAATTTCACTCCATGCTGCCGGTACAGAAAAATCCTGCTTATACGGAAGGCTATGAGGGCTTTCACCATCTTACAGACCTCCATGGAGAATGTGAGCATGCCTATATGTCCTATATTATTCGCAATCACAGTGAAGAGCTGTTTGAACAGCAGAAGGCAGAGTTTCAAAGAGTTGCGGATTATCTGAATCAGAAATATCCGGAAAATACGATTCAGCTGCAGATTCATGACAGCTATGCGAATATGCGTACCATTATTGAAAAGGATATGCGAATCATAGAGCTGGTGAAAACGTCCATGAAGCAGATTGGCTTGGAGCCGAGATCCATGGCGATCCGCGGAGGCACGGATGGTGCCCGTCTGACCTATGACGGCCTTCCTTGTCCCAACCTTGGAACCGGTGGCTACAACTACCATGGAAAATATGAGTTTGCTTCCATTCAGGAGATGCAGAAAAGCGTTGAGCTGCTGCTAAAAATTGTAGAAAACAATGTGCAGGAAGCATAAAAGGCATATTCCTGTACCAATGATTGTCTTGGAATAAATGCAAGAAAACAGAAGATGGAAGCCTGCTGCATGTGCAGGAAATCATTCTTCTGTTTTTTTCTGTTTTTAAGGTGAGTGAGGATCCTTCGCACAGCCTGTGTATGCGGACGGATATTCCATGCCACTGTGCTTTCTTCACATTATAGGAAATCGTGCCGATTTCCTATAATGGTTAGAGCTGCGCTACTATGTTAAATCGTCCCGATTTCCCATAATAGCTTTATAACACCCTCTAAACTAGAATCGAAATATTTCATATTTCATTCTTCGGGTGTTATAAACCTCTAACCCATTATAACATTTTTATAGGGACGAGCAGTTTCTATTTCGCGGATAGTTTCTTTTCTTCAGCTTTTTTCAGCAATCATTCTCTCCCTTATTCTATAGAGAGCATTTTCCTAAAAGGCGGCAGTGCTCCAACAGAGGGAGCATTCCTGTACGGTTGCATAAACTGTTCAGCAAAGCGTAGATTTGCAAGCATGATAACCACAGTAGCAAAGGTACAGCCTATTCTCTGCGGCTTTTTGTATAAGACGGTATCCTATCTTTGACCAAATAAAAAGTGTCTTGAGAGAAGACACCTTACCGGTCATATGTTTTTGAAAAAGACCTGTGCAAAAGAGCAGCTGTTAAGAACAGCGCGTTACTCCTTGACAATGATACCCAGCAGCTGTACCAGACGAAGCGCCTGCTGTTCATTGACGATGACTCCGCGGATATGATCCATCGTCAGACTGATACCTTCAATATCGCTGGAGGAAAGATCCATGCCCTTTAAATTCGTGTTATGAAACTCACTCTCCTTCAAATCACAGCTGTCGTATACGGTTTTCTGATATTCGCACTGAATGAAGCTCGCATTTGAAAAATTGCTGTTCTCAAAAATAACCTGCCGAAATCTGGAGCCCGACAAATTGGCATAGGCAGCCTTCAGATTTGTGAAAAGGGTATTGTGTATGACACAATCGCTGAAATCGATTCCCATACAGCGGCAGTTGCGGAAAACACAGCGGTGAATAGCTCCCTTGTTGAAATGCAGGTTTGACAGCTCGCAATTTTCAAATACGGTATCAATCATATCAATCGCATCAAACTCACAATCCTCAAAAAACACATTACGAAAGACGCACCCGTCCAGATGCAAGGCGGTATACTCCTCATTGCTGATGGTGATGCCGTCAAATTCCATTCCTTCCACATAATTGTCCTCATCAATGCAGGCATACAAGCTTTGTGCCTTCGTATACGATGGGCGCAGGCGGGGCTGTATTATTTTCATTATATCCACATCCTTTGGGTTCTATTGTACCGTATTCTCTGCGGTATGAAAAGAAAATCTCCGTAAAAATTTCAGCGGCTGCTTTCCACTCATCGCTTTCCCATAGCGGTAATCGTATAAATTCCAAGGAAGCATTACCTTTAGGCAGGCTGGGAAATGACCGCAGAAGACTGCTTGTACATTTTTTTTGTTTGACATGTTTTCGTTGATTGCTTCCTGAATGGTGAAGAAGGGCATCAGGCTTATATCCGGCTCGATCAGTCTTCGAAATAGAAGTCTTGTATTTCCGGGGAATCCTCTATATAATGAAGACGTTGAAAAAACGATTGCGTATTTATGAAGGATACTTGATAGAACGCAGTAGATGAAGGAAGGTACATATTATGGAACATATCATACAGCCGATGGCGGCTTCTTTGCATATCCAGCCGGAACAGATTAAAAACACACTGCAGCTGCTGGAGGAAGGAAACACCGTTCCGTTCATTGCCCGTTACCGTAAGGAAGTGACCAAGGGACTGGATGAAGAACAGATTCGTGTTATACAGGAGCAATATGAGTATCAGGTGAATCTGGAAAAGCGCAAGGAGGATGTCAAGCGTCTGATTGAGCAGCAGGGCAAGCTGACGGAAGAAATTATCGCATCAGTCAACGCCTGTGAAAAGCTGTCACAGGTTGAGGATATTTATCGTCCATACCAGCAGAAGCGGAAAACAAGAGCAAGTGATGCAGCTGCACGCGGCTTGAAGCCGTTTGCGGAATGGATGCTGAAGCTGCTGCGGGATGCGGATGTGCGTCAAGAAGCGAAGAGATATTTGAATGATAAGGTGTCCGATGTGGAGGCTGCCATACAGGGAGCAAAGGATATTATTGCGGAAATGGCAAGTGATGATCCGGCTGTGCGCCAGAAAATCCGCAGCAGTATGGAGCGCTATGGAAGGTTAACGACGAAGGAAAAGAAAAAGCATACCGATGAGAAAAAGGTTTATAAAATGTACTATGATTACAGCGAGCGTGTAACCACACTGGCCAGTCACCGTATCATGGCAATCGACCGTGGAGAAAAGGAAAAGGTGCTTGCCGTTTCCATCGAGTTTGATAAGGAGTATATCATTGACTGGACCAATCGACGGTTTACGAAAAAACGCCAGAGTCCGTGTGTGGAATATATCGAGGAGGCTGTGCAGGACGGCCTGAAGCGGCTTGCCTTTCCTGCGGTGGAGCGTGAAATCCGATCCCAGCTGAGTGAAAAGGCACACGAGCAGTCGATTGAGGTATTCTCATTAAATCTGGAACGTCTGCTGATGCAGCCGCCGATGAAAAATAAAATGGTGCTTGGCTTTGACCCGGCCTTTCGTACCGGCTGTAAGCTGGCTGTTGTCGATAAAAACGGTAATATGCTGGATGTCAGTGTGATTTATCCGACACCGCCAAATGCCAAAATCAAAGAGGCGAAGGAGAAGATGCTGCAGCTGTTAAAGAAGTATCCCATTGATATTATTGCTATCGGAAACGGAACTGCCAGCCGTGAAAGCGAAGCCTTTGTTGCCGCATTGATTCGTGAATATCATCTGTCGGCTGCCTATACCATCGTTTCCGAAGCAGGGGCATCCGTGTATTCCGCAAGCAAGCTGGCACGGGAGGAATTCCCTAATCTGCATGTGGAGCAGCGCTCTGCCATTTCCATTGCACGCAGGATCATTGATCCGCTATCCGAGCTGATCAAAATCGATCCGCAGTCGATCGGTGTCGGGCAGTATCAGCATGACCTTCCCACCGCCCGGTTAAAGGATCGACTTGATTTTGTTGTTTCCAAGGCGGTGAACCGGGTCGGTGTCAATGTGAATACCGCATCCCAGGAGCTGTTGAAAAACATATCCGGACTCAGCCAGGCTACAGCAAAATCCATTGTGGAATACCGCAGGGAGCACGGGGAGCTGAAAAACAGGAAGGAACTGAAGAAAATTCCGAAGATCGGTGCGAAATCGTATGAACAGGCGGCCGGCTTTTTGCGTATCGAGGATGGGGATGAGCTGCTGGATCGTACCAGTATTCATCCGGAAAGCTATGCCACAGCCAGAAAGGTGTTACAGCAGCTGGGTCTCAGTGAGCAGGATATGGGAAGTGAACAGGCACAGGAAGCGGTACAGCAGACGGATGCTGACGGGCTGATTCGTGATTGTGAGAGTGACCGCTATACGATTCAGGATATCCTGGAGGCAATTGCGACACCGTTAAGAGATTATCGTGAACGGTATGATGCGCCGCTGTTAAGAAGCGATGTGCTGGAGCTTGAGGATCTGCATATCGGTGATCAGCTGGAGGGAGTTGTCCGCAATGTGGTGGATTTTGGAGCCTTTGTGGATATCGGACTGCATGAGGACGGTCTTGTGCATATCTCCAAAATGAGCAGGCACCGTATTGCACATCCAAGCGATAAGGTATCGGTAGGAGATATCGTGAAGGTCTGGGTGTATAACATTGATGAAGAAAAGCAGAAGGTACAGCTGTCACTGCTGCCGATGCAATAGAAATAAATTCACGGTTCTGTTGATCCGATGGATAAGAGTATTCATGAAAGCAGCCGTTAAGAACATTTGTTCAAAAAAACGGCTGCTCTTTTACAATTTCACATAATATTCTATGTGCAATGCAGGGGTTTTATAGTATAATAAACGTGTTCAAAACAAGGAGGACTATAGAATGTACCAATTAGAAGATCTAAAGGGAAAAGCGAACAACATTCGCAAGAACATCGTTAAGACGGTTACAGAAGCAAAATCCGGTCATCCGGGTGGAAGTCTGTCTTCTGTAGAAATCGCAACGGCAATTTACTTTACACAGATGGATATCACCCCAGACAACGTGGCATCAACGAATAGGGATCGTTTTGTCCTGTCAAAGGGTCATGCTTCACCGCTGCTGTATTCCGTACTGGCAGAGAAAGGGCTGATCGAAGAGGAAGAGCTGTTAACGTTCCGTAAAATCAACTCCCGCCTGCAGGGACATCCAAGTATGCGCAAGCTGCCTGGTGTCGATATGTCCACCGGATCACTGGGACAGGGAATCTCCTGTGCAGTCGGTATGGCACTGGCGAACAAATACAACAAGGAAGACCACCGTATTTATACGATTTTAGGTGATGGGGAATGTCAGGAAGGGCAGGTATGGGAAGCTGCTATGGCGGCATCACACTACAAGCTGGATAACCTGCTGGCATTTGTTGACCACAACGGTCTTCAGATTGACGGTAATGTAACCGATGTTATGAATCCAACACCGATTGATGAAAAATTCAAGGCATTTGGATGGAATGTGATCGTTCTGGAAAACGGAAATGATCTGGAAAGCGTAATTGCAGCTTGTGAGGAAGCAAAGACGGTCAAGGGAAAACCAACGGTTGTTGTTGCTCGCACAGTTAAGGGTAAAGGCGTATCCTTCATGGAAAACAAAGCTGGCTGGCATGGAACTGCACCGAGTGCAGAACAGTGTGCGGAAGCAATTGCAGAACTTGAAGGAGGATGTAAATAATGGCAAAGATGGCTACTCGTGAAGCGTATGGAAAAGCGCTTGCTGAACTGGCAAAGGAAAATAAAAAGATTCTGGTACTGGATGCTGATTTATCCGGTTCCACAAAAACAGGCGAAGTGAAGAAGGTTGCACCTGAGCAGCATTTCAACTTCGGTATTGCAGAGGGTAATATGATGGCAGCGGCTGCCGGTATGGCAACAAGCGGAAACATCGTATTTGCAAGTACATTCGCAATGTTCGCTGCCGGACGTGCGTTTGAACAGGTGCGCAACTCCATCTGTTATCCGCACCTGAATGTAAAGGTGTGTGCAACACATGCCGGACTTACCGTAGGTGAGGATGGAGCAAGTCACCAGAGTGTTGAGGATGTTGCTTTGATGAGAAGCATTCCGGGTATGGTTGTTGTTTCACCGGCTGACGGAGTGGAAACAAAGGCGGCAATTCGTGCAGTGGCTGAATACGATGGTCCATGCTATGTACGTCTGGGTAGAATGGCAGTTGAGGATGTATATACAGAAGATACGCTGAACTTCCAGATTGGAAAAGGAAACGTGATCCGCAAAGGAAACAGCGTTGCGCTGATTGCGACCGGTATCATGGTGGAGGCTGCCATGAAGGCTGCGGATATCCTGAAGGAAAACGGTATGGATGTAACGGTTGTTGATATGCACACCATCAAACCGATTGACGAAGAGCTGATCGTTGAACTGACAAAGGATCACGATCTGTTTGTAACCTGTGAAGAGCACAGTGTTATCGGCGGTTTGGGTAGTGCTGTTGCCGAGGTACTCAGTCAGAAGGCACCGAAGAAGCTTGCCATGGTAGGAATCAAGGATACCTTTGGAGAAAGCGGAACACCGGCTGCACTGCTTGAGAAATACGGTCTCACTGCAAACGATATCGTTAAGGCAGTGGAAGACAATAAGTAAATTATAGGATAGAAAGCTGTAAGATTTGGTTATCGGATAAAATCTTGCAGCTTTTTTTGTTCCTGCGCCTTTTACAGTCATGGGAAAAATTAGGATATGATAGAGACGTGCTTATACAGGTCATTATCGAAAAGTCTGTAATTAACGGAAGAAACAGCAAGGGTGTTGGAAGCGATGCATAGAAGTATACTGAAAATATGCTATCTATAAGAGACATATCACATTAAACTGCTGATGAAAAAGGAAAGATAAATACATTGTGCGGGATTGCTTTGACTGATGCATGATAGGAAACTGTGTACATCTTCCTTATATTTTCTGTCTGTCATATCAGAAGGGTGGCAGAGGCTGCACTGTATGATGTTCTTAAGGTGTGTATATAAAGACGAATATAAAAAAAGCAGAACCTGTGTGTTCTGCCTCTTTCCTATTTGTTTTTTACATCTGCTATTGCAGTGTAAACAGCCTTTGCATCCAGGACATTGCCATATTCTGTAGCACTGCCGCCTTTCTCAACAAGGGTTTTCTCTATTTTCTCTGCCTTGGCGCTGATGACCATATACTGATGACCGTCCTTCATTCTGGCAACACTGATCAGACAATAGCCTGCCTCAGGTGTAAAGCCGCTTTTACCGCCAATGATTTCTCCGCCTGGAAACTTCAGATCCTTATCATAAAACAGAAGGGTGCTCCTCAGCTTCAGCCCATTTGGGTGCTGTTTGGTTGCAGGTATGGTATACCGCAGGGTTGTCATCACCTTGCGAAAGGCAGGATTTTTCCATGCGTGATCCATCATTTTTTTCATATCCTGCAGTGTTGTATAGTGCTGTTTATCATGCAGTCCTGTCGTATTTGTGAAATGCGTATGCAGCATTCCCATACCGTTGGCCTTTTCATTCATATCCTTCACAAATTTGGAAATACTGCCATTCAAGTGATTAGCCAAAGCGTTTGCACCATCTGCACCGGAGGGAAGAATGAGTGCGTATAAAAGATCCTCCAGTGTTACCTGTTCTCCTGCTTCCAGACCTGCGACACTTGCATTTGCTTCCGCAAGCCCTTCAATATCCTGTTCTGTAATCGTTATTTTTTTATGCAGATTCTCCATGTTATCCAGGGCGACGATTGCGGTGAGCACCTTTGTCAGGGATGCGGGAAACAGCCTTTCATCACTGTTTTTTTCATAGAGTACCTGCTGATCCTGTAAGTCGATCACCATGGCATAGCGGCTGTTCAGGGTCATACTCTTTAGCCTTTTCTTTATGTTCTGCTGATTTGCATCAAGACCTTGCCCTGTGACGGGGGTTGATGCTTCCTCCTGCTTCATGAAATCAGGATAATACTCTTTGATTTGTATGTACATAGCGACATCCAGAAACAGCAGAAGCAGAGCTGCTGCCGCCACGAGCCACCATCTTTTTCTTATATTTCGCATTGCTGTCAACTCCTCCAATATCATAACACAGATAGTAAAATAGTCTATGGCAAATATGGGAAAATTGCCTCTTAATTTTTTCTTACATTGCAAACTTGTCGCGACGAATGTGGCGGGATTTGTTATAATAGAAACATGGAGGGATTTTTCATGCAGACAAAAATACTGGTATTAGATGATGAAAAGGAAATTGCAGACCTCGTTGCGCTGTATCTGAACAATGAAGGCTATGAAGTACATAAATTTTATGACAGCAAGGATGCGCTGGAATATATGAAAAATAACCGCGTTGATCTGGCACTGCTGGATGTGATGATGCCGGAAATCAGCGGCTTTGAAATATGCAGAATCATACGGGAAAAATATATGTTTCCGGTCATCATGCTGACTGCCAAGGTGGAGGATGTGGATAAGATACAGGGACTTTCTCTGGGAGCGGATGACTATATCACAAAGCCGTTTAATCCGCTGGAGCTGGTGGCCCGTGTCAAGGCACAGCTGCGCCGCTATAAAAAATATAACCCGTCACAGGAAAATGTGAATGTGATTGACTTTAAGGGGCTGATCATCGACAATGATTCCCATCGATGCACCCTGTATGACGAAGTGCTTAATCTGACACCGATTGAATTTTCAATCCTGTGGTATCTGTGCAAAAACCGCGGGCGTGTGATCACCAGTGAAGAGCTGTTTGAGGCTGTGTGGAAGGAAAAATACTTTGACAGCAACAATACGGTAATGGTGCATATCCGCCGTCTGCGTGAAAAAATGCATGAGCCGCCGAGAAATCCGAAATTCATCAAAACGGTGTGGGGCGTAGGATACCAGATTGAAGAATAGCACCTATCGCAGATTGCGCAAGCATCTGGCGTATCTGTATCTCTTTATGACAGCGCTGGTTATGGGAATCATCGGCATTCTTATTTTTCTGCTGGATCATTACGCACAGGTTTTCAGTAATCAGGGAACACTCAGGGATTCAGATTTTCTGCTGTTTTATCTGAAGCATGAGCTGGAGTTCAATCTGTTTCTGCTGGCAGCAGGCACAGCGCTTCTGCTGTATCTGTTTGTACTGCTCTTCTTTCAAAATCTGGATGTCCTGCTTGATACAGTGCAGGGTAAGCCGGTGGACCGACTGCCGTTCAGCTACCGTTATCTGCCGGAAATGGATATGGCCAGAGGACGGATTCAGGATATGCTGGAGAAAAAGCAGCATACCCGTCAGCTGTCGGTTCAGGAGAAGGAGCATAAAAACGAGCTGCTGATGTATCTCGCACATGACCTGAAAACACCGCTTACATCAATGATTGGCTATATTAACCATATTCTTGATCACAAGGTGGATCAGGAGCAGCTGGATACCTCGATTCGCATCACCTATGAAAAGGCACAGCGTCTGGATGATCTGATAGATGAATTTTCAGAAATTCTGCGGTATGACGATAAGGTGTCACAGCTGGAGGTCACCAGAATTGATCTGAATACCATGCTGCAGCAGCAGCTGGCAGGCTTTTATCCGCTTATGGAGGAAAAGGGAATCCGGCTGCAGCTGCATCTGGCGGATCATATGGAAATCAGCGGAGACTTCGATAAACTGCAGCGTGTCTTTGATAATCTTATGCGAAATGCCATCAACTACAGTATTCCCCAGACGGAAATCCGGATCGCCGGTATGCTGTATGAGGATGGTGTCTGCCTGACCTACAGCAATGAAGGAGAAGCCATGGATGCCGCTTCCGTGCAGCATCTGTTCGACAAATTTTATCGGGCGGGAAGTGCACGGACATCGACCAGCGGAGGTGCCGGGCTGGGACTGGCGATTGCCAGAGAAATCATTGAGCTGCATCAGGGGGAAATCAAAGCCGACATGGAAGGTACGACGATTACCTTTACCCTGCGGCTTCCGTATGAACAGAAGGTGATACTGTGAAACACGCCAATTTAAAAGCCCTGCGTCGCCGTCTGTTTATCAAATATGCATGCATTATCATTGGTATCACGCTGGGGACGATAACACTGATTTATCTCTTTGATGATGTGCTGAACGGTGTTGTCATCGACTTTATCCGGCTGTTTATGGAAACCGGAGATCCCTTTGCGATGTTTCGCAAAATTTATATGATTGTGCTGCCGCTGCTTATTGTGGCCGCCATTATTCTTATGATTTATTTCCTCTGTCGTGATCTTGTCAATTATATGCGGATATTGATGCGGGGCATGGAGGATGTTATGCGCAAGGATCGCTCCCGTTTTGATTTTCCAAAGGAAATGAAGGAAGCGGAACAGCTGATAATGGCGCTGTCTGATGATTATCAGAATTATCTGAAGGCTGCTGCACAGGATGAGGAAAAGAAAAAGGATTTGATTTATCTTCTGGCGCAGGATATCAAAATGCCGTTGTCCAATATTTTAATGTATTTGGAATTTCTGCATAAGGAAACCCGTATTTCCCCGGAAATTCAGAAGGACTTTGTCATACAGGTACTGCATAAGTCGCTGGACTTGGAGGATATGATCAATGAGTTTTTCGATATCACCCGGTTCAATCTGCAATATGCGAAATGGAATCCGGAGCATATGTATCTGGATCGCATGATGGAACAGGTGGTGGATGAGTACTATATGCTGATGGAAGCAAAGCAGATGGAGGTCTCCATAGAAAGCGGCAGCGGCCTTGCATTGTTTGCGGATAATGAAAAGATAGCACGCGTCATGCGGGATCTTCTGCGCAATTTAGTTGAGCTGGGACGGGTGAAAGCGACGATTCATATCCGGATGCAGGAGTTTGACGAGCACTATGAGGTGCTAATGGAGGTGGAATCCAGACATCTCTCAGCATATCAGATTGCCCACATCTTTCACAATTATTACCGGCTGGAGGATGTGCATGGCGAGGGCAACCTGCATGTTCTGGGGCTGGGGATTGCCAGACAGATCATGGATATGCAGAAGGGGACACTGCGGGCAAGCTCGATAGACAAGCTGTTAAGCTTTACAGTTCAGATTCCAAAGGCTTTTGTACCGGGACATAAGGAATCCGTGGTATAATACGATAGAAAGAAAAACAGGTGATGAAATGAATATAGAAATAGGAGAAGTATTTCCTTCCGCAATTGAAGAGGAAGGAACCGTTATGGATTTCGTTGATGATGAATTTGTATTTGTTATCAAGGATGAGGTCTGGATGGATGAGGAATGTCAGGCAATGAAGCACAATCCGCTGACACTGGATTTTGTGTATAAATATGATATCGCCGTCTTCCTGCTGACACTGGAGGATGCTGTTGATACCAGCGACTTCATATTTAATGTACATGACAACGAATATCCGGAACATCTGTATCGCAGCTTTGAAAACGGCGACGGCTATGGTATGACGCTGTATCTGATTAACAGTATGAATACGGTATGCGCAAAGCGCCGCGTCCGTCTGTCACAGGGTATGTCCAATACGATTTCCCAATATCTTGCAAAACAGAAGCAGGCTCCCTTTATGGAAGAGGAATTCCTGTGCAATCTGCAGGGGCTGCAGTCTGCCTGGGAACCGTTCGAAATGCAGAAGATGGCATTGGGAAGCGAAACCTTCAAATAAGCAATGTAAGAAAATGAAAGTGATATGTAATTTTTATCATTTTGTATTGTGATTTTTTCACAATTACAGTATAATGGAAAATAAGCTTAAGAAGGAGGAATTGTATGAGAGCAGTTGTGAGTGTAATCGGAAAGGATATGGTGGGAATCCTCGCCAAAGTCAGCGCAGAGTGTGAGAATGCAAATATGAATGTGATCGAGGTGTCCCAGACGCTGCTTCAGGATATGTTCGCAATGATCATGCTGATCGATATTACAAAGGGAAATACGACACTGGCCGATTTTGCGGCTCATATGGAGAATGTGGGAAAACAGAGTGGTTTGACCATTCATGTCATGCACGAGGACATATTCAACTCCATGCATAAGATATAGGATGGTGAACGTATGATAAACGTACATGATATACTGGAAACCATAAAGATGATTGATGAGGAATATCTCGATGTTCGTACAATCACGATGGGAATTTCTCTATTGGACTGCTGTGACAGTGATATAGATAAGTCCTGTGAGAAGATTTACAATAAGATTACACGTCTGGCAAAGAATCTTGTCAAGACGGGAGAGGATATTGAACGGGAATACGGTATTCCTATCATCAACAAGCGGATTTCCGTTACACCGATCGCCATGCTTGTGGCTGTCAGCGGCGGTGATCCTGTAAAGTATGCACATACCCTTGAGCGCTGTGCACAGGCGGTGGGCGTTAATTTTATCGGCGGTTACTCCGCACTTGTCCAAAAGGGCTGTGCGGCAGGTGATCGCGAGCTGATGGAATCCATTCCAAGAGCATTGGCGGAAACAGAGCATGTATGTGCGTCCGTCAATGTCGGTTCTACCAAGGCCGGTATCAATATGAATGCGGTGGAGCTGATGGGACGCATGGTGAAGGAGGCTGCCGAGCTGACGAAGGATCGTAACTGCATCGGTGCTGCCAAGCTGGTCGTCTTCTGCAATGCGCCGGAGGATAATCCGTTTATGGCGGGTGCATTCCACGGTGTCGGAGAAGCTGACTGCGTCATCAATGTCGGTGTCAGCGGTCCGGGTGTTGTCCGTGCCGCATTGGCAAAGGCGGATAAGTCACTGCCAATGAATGAGCTTGCGGATATTATTAAGAAAACAGCCTTCAAGGTTACCCGTATGGGACAGCTGGTGGGAACGCTGGCAAGTGAACGTCTGGGTGTTCCGTTTGGTATCGTGGATCTGTCACTGGCACCTACTCCTGCCATCGGGGATTCCGTTGCCTATATTTTAGAGGAAATGGGTCTGGAAAGCTGTGGTGCCTATGGAACGACTGCCTGTCTGGCAATGCTGAACGATGCAGTGAAAAAGGGCGGTGTCATGGCCAGCAGTACGGTCGGCGGACTTTCCGGTGCCTTTATACCGGTGAGTGAGGATGCCGGAATGATTGCGGCAACCAGAGCGGGTACCCTGTGTCTGGAAAAGCTGGAGGCTATGACAGCAGTATGCTCGGTTGGTCTGGACATGGTTGTCATTCCGGGTGAAACAACGCCGGAGGTTATTTCCGGTATCATTGCGGATGAGGCTGCCATCGGTATGGTCAATTCCAAAACGACTGCGGTTCGCGCCATTCCTGCAATCGGCAAGAAGGTTGGGGAAGAGCTGGAATTTGGCGGCTTGCTGGGAAGCGGTCCTGTGATGAACATCAATCAGACAGACTGTTCGGTTATGATACATAGAAAGGGAAGAATTCCTGCACCGATTCAGGCCTTGAAAAACTAACCACAGGTGAAAAATCATATCAGAGGAACTATATTATATAAAAGTTTTCAACGGCTATCATAAAGTGATTCAGGACATAGAGCGGCATGTATTCTATGTCCTTTTTCCCGTTGTGAATGGAAATGACCTTTTCTTACGATATGCTGTTTTGCTGCGGCAGGCGCAGCGTTACCGGATAGAAGCATGCTGTGCCCTTTCTTCTCCTGCCTGCATTCAGCCATGAAGTATCGTCACTCCTTTATCACCAAGCTTATTGAATGGAGTAAAGCAATACCGGGGATAGTCAAATAACTCACAACGGTACATGGTCTGTTGTTTCCCTCTTCACATGGCACCCCTGACAATAATCTGTGGTGAACTACATTTGTCGCATGCTTATCGGATTCAAAAACTATGCAGACGGCTATTCAGGAAGATGCTTCTCTTGTCTGCCGTCGTTTGCTGTGCTATGATAAAAATAAGAGATGGGAGAGCAAGCATATGAAAAAAGATATCGTTGAGCTGCGGCATCAGCTTCAGAAAATTGAATCGGATAAGCTGTATCTGGAGGAATGCATCGAGCGTCTTCATGAGGTGAAGAGTGCTTTACGGCAGGCCGAGAAACAGCTGAAAAAGGAAACCCGTGATGTGGAAAAGCTGAATACCGCATCCGTTGCCTCCATCCTTGCATTTTTTGCAAAGGATAAGGAGGAGCGCCTGGTGAAGGAAGAACAGGAGGCGCTGCAGGCTGCACTTCATGTGCGGCAGCTTCAGGAAAATGTTAAGGCACTGCGGCAGGATATGGATGCCTGTGAGCTGAATATCGTACAGGAGGAGCTGGTTCGAAAGCAGCTTGCGGAATGTGAGCTGGCGGAAGCGATACAGCATTCTCCCTACGGAGAAGCGCTGCGTGAGCAGAAGCAGCTTGTAGATGCGCATACACAGCGGTTAAAGGAAATTCAGGAAGCGCTAGAGGCCGGCTATCTTGTGCTGGATCAGCTGAAAAATGCGCTTCGTAGCCTGGACAGTGCATCCTCCTGGGGCTTTATGGATATCGCAGGCGGCGGGATTCTCTCTACTGCTATGAAGCATTCCGCAGTTGACAAGGCACAGAAAAAAATCGCACTGCTGAAAATCAATTTGTATAAGTTTCAGAAGGAGGTTCAGGATGTTCAGGGATTTCAGATAAATACCGTGAAGCTTTCCGATGGAACGGTTGCAATGGATTATCTTTTTGATAATATTTTTACGAATATGTTCGTGCAGTCCAAAATCCGGGAATCAGAAAAATCGCTGCAGCAGGCGAAACGTAGAATTGATCAAATTATGGATTCGTTATTGCAGGAGCGCCAGCACACACAGCAACAGCTGGAAAGGGAACAGGCAGCCTATGAGCGCATGTGCAGGGAGTCTGTAGATTAGAAACAGCAGCTGCTTCTGGCGCTCGTTCTTCTGCTGTGCATTGCATGAGAAAAACAATGGTTGGCTATTGGCTGTCCCCGAACATGGGAAAAAGCGGAAGACAAAGAAAGCCTGACTTATCGGGTTGGTTCTTATTTGATTGTGGGTGAATTAAAATAAAGGAGATTCGATACTATTGCAAGTTATCTGTCGTATTTGAATGCCTCCTTTTGAAAGCACCCCGAATAAGAAAGATTCTGTTTGGCTCTTCTTTTTTACGTTGCTTATGTGTGTATCCTGAAGCAAGGAAGAACCCGGCTTTTCATCTGTGGCTTCCTGTCTGCTTCCGGATTTCAAATGTGTCCTTTCTGTTTTCTGAAGACCACAAGCAATACTGCTGTGCATACGTTTTGGCTACTATTCATCGCGTTAGCATAGAAAAATGCATTACCTGCAAAAGCATAGAAGAGCATCAGAATATGGCTATTAGCGCTATGTATCTCTTGTATTTTGCAAATACGCTCAGAATTTGGAGGAAAATAGGAATACGATCTGCTCTATTTTCCTGTTTTCTTTTTTAAATCATTATATATTTTACAGTATTTGTGATAAAATAGAAAAAGCATTGGAAAAGGAGAGATAACATGCTGGAATTGCGCAATGTATCCTTTGAGGTAGATGGAAAAAAGATTTTAAACAACATCAGTCTGACGATGGAAGACAATAGATTTACCGTAATTACAGGTCCCAACGGCGGTGGGAAATCAACACTGGCAAAGTTGATTATGGGGATTGAAAAACCAACAGAGGGAGAGATTTTGTTTGACGGGGAGGACATTACGGCAATGTCTATCGACGAACGGGCAAAACGAAAGATCGGTTATGCCTTTCAGCAGCCCCCCAGATTTAAGGGAATGAGTGTGCGTAAGCTTTTGTCCCTGGCACACGGTAAGGATTTGGATGAGGAAATCTGCTGCAGCTATCTGACGGATGTCGGACTGTGCTCCAAAGATTATCTGAACAGAGATGTGGATGCTTCTCTATCCGGAGGCGAGGTAAAGCGGATTGAAATTGCGAGTATTCTCGCGCGCGACTTAAAGCTTTCCATATTCGATGAACCCGAGGCGGGCATCGATCTGTGGAGCTTTGCGAAGCTGGTGGAAACCTTCCAGAAGCTGCAAAGGGAATCCAGACAGTCCATTATCCTGATATCCCATCAGGAGCGGATCATGCAGCTGGCGGATGAAATCATTATTATCGAAAACGGGGCAATCAAAACAAAAGGGAAGAGGGATGATATTCTTCCGTCACTTATGAGTGAATTTGATTCCTGTGAATTTAAAAAGTAGGTGAAGCAGATGGAACAGATGGAAAAAAATCTGCTGAAGACAGTAGCGGATATCAGCGGCTTTATGCCGGGCAGTGCCTTCAGCTTAAGAAAAAACGGAGCAGGTGTGGAACGTCACTCTACAGAGCATGTAAAAATTCTGGCAAAAACAGACAAGCCGGGTATCGATATCATCGTGGATGCCAATACGGTGGGGGAAAGTATACATATTCCGGTTATTCTGACAGACAGCGGCATTCAGGATATGGTATATAACGATTTCTATATCGGAGAGGGTGCGGATGTGGAGATTGTAGCCGGATGCGGTATTCACAATGACGGCTGTGACACTTCACAGCATGACGGAATTCATACCTTTCATATCGGAAGAAATGCCAGCATTACCTATACGGAAAAGCATTATGGAGAAGGCAGCGGCAGCGGAGGCAGAATACTGAATCCGACAACCGTCATTCATATGGAGGAAGGCTCCTTTGCCAAAATGGATATGAGCCAGATTAAAGGGGTTGACTCCACCTTTCGTAAAACGGAGGCAAATTTAGGTGCATCTGCCAAGCTGGTGATCAATGAAAAGCTGATGACGCATGGAGAGCAGAAGGCACATTCGGATGTGACGGTGAATCTGAATGGAGAGGACAGCGTTGTTCAGATTGTTTCCCGATCTGTGGGAAAAGATACTTCCGTGCAGGTGTTTCATCCGATCGCAGTGGGAAATAATCGTTCCCGTGCACATATTCAGTGTGATTCCATCATTATGGGAAAAGCAAAAATCAGTTCAATACCGGAAATTGCTGCGAATCATGTGGATGCGGAAATCATCCATGAGGCAGCTATCGGGAAAATCAACAATGATCAGCTGATCAAGCTGCAGACATTCGGGTTAAACAGCGAGGAAGCGGAAAAGGTCATTGTGGACGGATTCTTAAAGTGATTAAAAAAATGGTATTTACAACAAGGAGATGTTTTCTTCCCAGAGGCAGTACAGGGAGAAGGACCTCCTTTTTTGCTGTTCTGAAAGAAATCTGAAATATATCTTGACCTTATCCCTGAGCGAAGGTGTACGATATGCATGAGGTGATACAAATGTATAAGATAAAGGAGCTGGCAGAGCTGTATGGCATCCATACGAATGTGCTGCGATTTTATGAAAAAAAGGGGCTGCTTGCCTCACGGCGGCTCACGAACGGCTATCGTGTCTACGGAGAGGATGAGCGGGCTATATTGCAGAAAATTCTGCTGTATCGCGCAATGAATTTTTCGCTTGCGGATATCAGGGAGCTTTTAAGCAGGGAAAAGGGGAATGCGCAGGAGCTGTATTTCCAACAGCTGCAGCTGTTAAACGCGCACCTGCATGAACTGACAGCGGTACGCGATCATATTTCGCAGGAGTTGAATGCGATGCTGGCAAACACCTATGAGGAGCAGCAGGATCAAAAGGAAATGCAGCGACTGCTGCAGGAATTAAATAAGAACCGGGAATGGAAGGATCGCTGGGATTTTGATTCCTTTGCAAAGGTGTATGATGAGGTCGTGCATATGCCCGCGCCACAGGGACTGCCGTTTTATGAGGCATATGACCATGTACTGGACGAAACTGCAAAGCATGCGCAAATGCATGGCGGCAGGGTTTTGGATGTCGGTTGTGGAACCGGAAATCTGAGCGAGCGCTTAACTGCTGCAGGATTGTCGGTTGAGGGGGTGGATCAGTCATTGGAAATGCTGATTCAGGCAAAGAAGAAGCTGCCGGACATGCTTCTCCATCAGGGAACCTTTCTTTCCCTCCCCTTTGAAAAATGCTCGTTCGATACCATAACAGCGTCCTATGCTTTCCACCACTGTGATGCACAGGAACGGCTTCTCGCCGTTCGCGAAATGAAGCGGGTACTGCGAAGACAGGGGCGCATTGTGATTGCTGATCTCATGTTTGAGCATGCACAGGATCGCATGAAGTATGAGCAGCACTGTACCCCACAGCAGAAAGCAGAGCTGGAGGATGAATATTTTACAACCATTGAGGAGCTGACACACATTTTTTCGGAAGAAGGCTTTATATGCACAAATTATAAGGTTTCTGACATTTTGTGGATTTTTGTGGCTGATTTATTAGAAGAAGACAGGGAATGCAGGAAAAACAAACGCTTTATCTGAAATCTACGATTCGTCGATAGGTGATTTTGCGAAAGCATGATATGATACCTGTATAGAAACGAGGTGCATGTATGCAGCAAAAGGAGATTGGCATGCAGATTTCTGCAGCAAGAAAGAAGTTAAAGTATACACAGCGAGAGCTTGCAGAAAAGCTTGGAGTGAGTGATAAGACAATCAGTAAGTGGGAGCGTGGAGTTTCCCAAACAAAAGGATATTAAGAAATAACCTGTGTTTTCCTGCTTGCGAATAAAAGAATAGTGTGATTAAGTTAGAAATACTGCATAAATGTGCTGGTATCTCTTTTTCGTTGCCTTGAAACAGCAGACTATTTCATTTCTGCTTGATTACTCTAAACTTATCAGGCTGTGGTTTGTCAAGGGCTTGTTGCGTAAGCAATGCTTTGGCACCCTTTACAAATTATGGACGGTAAAGTAGCTTTTCAAAAGCAGAAAAAAGTAGTCTTAAGATTTTGAAATATTGTAGCGGGTAGTGGAAAATGGTATAATGTGAATACAGAGAAACATATAAATTTGTATTTAACAATCAATAAATTGAGAGGGCTTAATCTTATGACTAAACAAAAGAAGGTAATTTGGATAATATTGGGAATAATTATTTTTGTGTTTAGTGTTTTTCTAGGGCTTGGATATTTAGGTCAAATAACAGGTGGAAATAGTTTAATACAAAGAACAGAAATGAACGATAAATATGTTCCGGAAGAAATAACAAAATATTATCCAATAGAAGATTTAAACTCAAAAGAAAGTTTACTTTCTGATAAAAATTATGCAAACTCAATACAGGATGCTCTGTTAAGTGCCTCTATTGAGTTTGAACAAGGCGAAGAATATAAAACACATATTGATAAGATTATAAAGGAGTTTGAAAACGAAAACTATAAAAGTGTTTTGTATATATCAGAAAAAAACGATATAGAGTCAAGTTTGACATTTTCAAAATTCAAAATTAAGGAAGTAGATGGTAAAAAGAGATATGCTCATATTACAAGTGTACATGAGGTTATAAAGAAAGACCGCCCGTATGACAAAGATACGATGTCGTTACTAAAATCACAGTTAGCATTAAGTGATAGATTGCAAGACTTAAATATCAGTCCAGACAATAGTCGCTTTTTATATGGATTTGTACATGATGAAGATATTTACAATACAAAAATAGAAAATAAAAAACCCGATGAAATTATTTATTTTGAACTTTGTGAAAAGCCTTTCTATTTTTGGTATTATGAAAATTTTCAAAGTGATAAATCTGGAAAATCTTTAAGTATAGAAATTGAAAGATAATAATAGAACAATTCCAGGTTGTAGAGGTGATTAGAATGAAGAAACTATATTGCATGAACTGTGGTACTGAAATAAAAGGAGGAATACCTAACGAATGTTCTTGTGGAGCTGAATTTGATTTAGCAGATACAAAAAACATAAAAAGAATAATTACAAGCATTATATTCTTTGTAATATTAATGTCTCCACTGCTTATTCTTATTCACTTTGGCAGACAATATTTACAAGCGTCAATTATTTTATATGCTTTGCTCCTGATTCTAGGTATTTTTTGGTGTCGTATCGTACAAACTATTTTAGTTCGTCTTGGGTTAGTAACTATGACGAACATTGAAATTAAATAACAACAATAACATCTTCACAACTCTACTGAGCAGGAAATCTGAAAAGGTCTCCTGCTTTTTTATACCAAAAAGATTAAAAATCCTATTATCCGCATAAACGCAGGAACTTTAAGCAATATGAATGAAAATACAAAAGAAATTTACCACTAATTTACTACGATTGAAAGAACCTTGATACGACAAAGAAAATAGCATAAAGAAAAGCAAAATGGCATTTCATACAAAATATGAGATGTTTTTTTGTTGCTGTAACACAGCACAATTTGTTCTTTTTTCTGCTTGACTATCTTTCATTTTTTAGAGCATGAATTGTCAAGAGCTTGTTGCGTAAGCAATGCTTGCACTCTTGATAAGGCATGGGATAAAAAATATTTTGACAGATAGCAGAAAAGTAATGACATGTGAGTTCTATAAATGATATAATAAATTATCAGATAAAAAATCAATCGGTTAACAATTTGCAAAGAAATTTCTAGGAGAAAAGAGTATGGGGAGAATAATTATGGTTTTATATATGGAAGCTTTATTGTTATCTGTTCTTACAATATGGTTTTTATATCACATAATAAAAAAGAAAAAAATCTTTCGTTGGGAAAATGCTCCATTGGACATGAGAGATTTTGTAAAGAGAAATGAAAAAAGGATGAATATGATTTCAAATGGTATTATAGGTATCATTTTGATTCCTGCGTTTTTGCGGGTAGTTCTTCCTGCTGTACAGGATTTTCCAAACATAAATTCTGGCAATTATCTTGAAGTAGAGGGAACAGTAACATCTTGGAATTATAGTGATGAAGATAAAAACAAAACAAGAGCTATTGGAATTATGGATAATAAAACTAAAAAAGAAATATTTGTAACTGTTTATAGTAAAGGAATACAAAAGGGGGAATATCTGAGAGTTAGATATTTACCTAATAGTAGATATGGAGAGATTAAGGAGAATAAGTGATGAAAATAATAGGATTATTTTTTATGACATTAGTATTTGGAATAATATCTATGATAACAAGCAAAAAGTATAAATTGCAAGGGGATTTAAAAGAATTATGCTTTCCACCTGTATTTTCTAAAATTTTATATGGGTGTTTCATTATTTCTATGATATGTTCAGTGGTTATTATATATTTATGGCAAGATACTGGTATTACTATTTTGTTTTTGGTTATGGGGATTATTAGTGCTTTTACTGCATGGGCAATCAGTAAATATAAAATAATTATAGAAGAACAGGAATTGATTGTTATTTACCCTATGAAGAAAAGAAAGATTTCAATTACAAAAATAGAATATATTGAAATCAGTACAAGCGGTAGTATAAAAATCATAGTGCAGAACGAGAAAAAAATAAATTTAGATGCAATGCTAATAGGGACTGAGTCTTTTATAGAATACATGAAGAAAAATGGAGTACCTATACAAGAAAATAAAGGAAATGATTAAACAGACGGAGTGATCCAGACACGGTGGCAGGAAAATCTCTCAGATTTTTCTGCCATGTCTTGCAAGTGGCTGGTTCACTTCGTCTGTGAGCGAGCCTGTGGCGAGCGAAGATTAAGCCCCCGTTATCTAACAGGGGGGTACTATTACAAAAGACAAGAGCAAAAACAAATACAAAACTGCTGATATGCAACGATTTATAAGGTTATAAGAACTTATTTCACTTCACACCCTATTTTTTCTACCCGACAGGTCTAAAACAGCATATCAATAGAAAATAAATATAAGATACAAGGTGTATGCTCCTATGAGTATATGCCTTTTTTTGATTGGAGGAATAAAGCATGAATGATATAAAATTTATTGAAACATTAAAGCAAAAGAGAAATGCCTGTGATTACTCGCAATCACGACTGGCACAGGAACTACAAATCAGCAGGCAGAACTTAAATGAAATTGAAAACGGAAAAACAAAAGCCAGTAAAGAAATGAAACATATACTTTTGCATTATCTTGATTATTGTAATTGTACTCAGCCTTTCACTTTAACGATTGACTATCTGCGTGTTCGTTTTCCTACCACAGACGCATTGGAAATTATAAAAAATATACTGGCAATGAAGAGCGAATATTTTATCCATGAAGATTATGGAATGTATGGTTATGAAGAACAGTATGTCTATGGGGATATTAGTGTAAATGCTTCTAAAGATAGTTCTATGGGTGTTTTATTGGAATTAAGAGGTATGGGGTGTCGGAACTTGGAATATGTTTTACAGGCAAGAGGGATAGACTGGTATTGCTTTTTAAGCTGTTGTATAGATTATCAAGGTGTTTTTAAACGCATAGATTTGGCAGTCAATGATATGGGTGGATTGCTGGATATAGAAATTCTAAGAGAACGCTATTATGCCAACAAGGTATGGAAACGTTCAAGAACCCATGAAGCAGTAGACAGCGGAAAATTATCGGGTACAAATGGAGATACTGCAAAAACTTTTTATATCGGTTCAAAGAATAGTTCTATCTACTTTTGCCTATATGAAAAAGAAAAGGAACAAAAAAGCAAAGGCATAAAAACAGACATTAAGAACCGCTTTGAAATTCGTTTGAAAAATGAAAAAGCAGGACAAACGATAGAACAATTTGTTTTTTCAAGAAATCCCGAACAGACCATAGCGAACCTTATTCTCACACAGATAGATTTTCCCGATTATATTTTATGGGATATATTTTTAGATAATGTAATGACTTCACTTCCATTTGTTATGACACCTGTCGCAGTCAATATGGATAAAACAAAACGCTGGTTAGAAAGACAGGTAATGCCCTCTTTATTGATGATAAAAGAGATTGAAAAGAAAACAGGGGCAAATTATCTGGAAGAAATCGACAGACATACAAGACTAACAGAAAAGCAGGAATTAAAAATCAAACAAATGACAACAGACATAGCAGATATGATTGAGAAAGATACCGCTGTTCCACAAGGGAATGACGGTATTTTTTAATTTCTTCAAAAAATCTGCAACAAAACGGTTACTTGCGTACAGATATGGTGCAAGGAAAGGAAATCTGACTTTTTTTGAAAACAGGTCATTAAATCGGTGGTTGCTGTCCCTATATGATGTGAAAGAAGAAACGATTTTCAATTTCAACTTAACAATCCGTAGTTTCCGTTCCCTATATGGAGCAAAGAAAATCTTTCATTCCATAGTTGGTAGTAATAGTGTTGCATGGGTAGTTAGGGTGTGAAAAGAAAATCAGATTTTTTCATCACCAACTTAGCAGAATGACACTTTCTTTCCCTATATGGTGCAGGAAAAGAGAAAAGTTTTGAAGATTGGTTACGCTTCTGCTCTTTTCCAACGCGGTATATTAGGAAAGACGATTTTCTTCTTTCATGTTCTTTGACAACTGAATAAAGCAATTTAATACGTTTGACAGACAGCGAGCCGTTGAAACAGATACGCCATGACCTTTTCCCTGCTAAAGTGAGCGAGCCTTATCTGTGTTCCTGTAAGAAACTTGTCCTTTCCTACCGCCATGACCTGTCCTGTCTGATAATGATACTCCCGTACAGCCACAGCTTGAGCGTTCAGAGCGTCGCACGCAATGGGTACGGCTACATAAGAACTATGCAGAGGTGGAACTCCTGTGGGCTATGACAAAAGCCGTTGAATTGCTTAGAAAAGATTTTTACAGAAAGGGGGTATGTGTTATTGCTGATATTGTAAAAACAAGGCAGGAAAAGACAGATAATAAGCGTGGCATTGGCAACAGAGGAAAAACAAAGATTGTTGTAAAAGAGCATTTTTCCGAAAAGGGAAAGACAATGGAAGAACTTCTGACGGATGTTATGCTGGAAAAAGCAAAGCAGACAATCGCATAAAATCGGTGCAGTTGTAAGAAATAGATTGAATGACAAAAAGTACCCGTGTTATACTTTACTTGCAAGCAGGTATTGTAAACACGGGTTAGTTATAAAGGAGGATAACTGACAATGAAACAACAGATTTACAATACTGCACTTTATCTTAGGTTAAGCCGAGATGATGAATTACAGGGCGAAAGTTCCAGCATTACCACACAAAGAAGTATGTTGCGTCTATATGCAAAAGAACATCATTTGAATGTGATTGATGAGTATATTGATGACGGCTGGTCGGGAACAAATTTTGAAAGACCGAGTTTCCAGAGAATGATTGAAGATATAGAGATAAAGTCCGTATAATTGTGTAAAAGTAAAAAGGCCATATAACAGTCCTTTTACGGTACAATGTTTTTAACGACAAAAACATACCCAGGAGGACTTTTACATGACCCAAGTACATTTTACACTGAAAAGCGAAGAGATTCAAAGCATTATTGAATATTCTGTAAAGGATGACGTTTCTAAAAATATTTTAACAACGGTATTTAATCAACTAATGGAAAATCAACGAACAGAATATATTCAAGCAAAAGAATATGAACGAACAGAAAACCGACAAAGTCAACGAAATGGCTATTATGAGCGCAGCTTTACGACACGTGTAGGCACGCTAGAATTAAAAGTACCCAGAACACGTGATGGCCATTTTTCACCCACAGTGTTTGAACGTTATCAACGAAACGAAAAAGCCCTCATGGCTTCAATGTTGGAAATGTATGTATCAGGCGTTTCAACTCGTAAAGTATCAAAAATTGTGGAAGAACTTTGTGGTAAATCCGTCTCTAAGTCCTTCGTTTCTAGCTTAACAGAACAGCTAGAACCTATGGTTAACGAGTGGCAGAATCGTTTATTATCAGAAAAAAATTATCCTTACTTAATGACCGATGTACTCTATATAAAAGTACGAGAAGAAAATCGAGTACTCTCAAAAAGCTGTCATATAGCGATTGGAATAACCAAAGATGGCGACCGTGAAATTATCGGCTTCATGATTCAAAGTGGCGAAAGCGAAGAGACCTGGACAACATTTTTTGAATACCTAAAAGAACGCGGTTTACAAGGTACGGAACTCGTTATTTCTGATGCGCACAAAGGATTAGTCTCTGCCATTAGAAAATCCTTCACCAACGTAAGTTGGCAAAGATGCCAAGTTCACTTCCTAAGAAATATCTTTACCACCATTCCTAAAAAAAATTCAAAATCTTTCAGAGAAGCTGTTAAAGGAATTTTTAAGTTCACAGATATTAACTTAGCGCGTGAGGCTAAAAATCGATTGATTCATGATTATATCGATCAACCAAAATATTCAAAAGCTTGCGCATCATTGGATGATGGATTCGAAGACGCCTTTCAATATACCGTACAAGGAAATTCCCACAATCGACTAAAGAGTACCAATCTAATTGAACGACTGAATCAAGAAGTACGCAGAAGAGAAAAGATTATTCGCATCTTCCCCAATCAAACATCAGCCAATCGCTTAATTGGAGCCGTTCTTATGGACCTACATGATGAATGGATTTATTCTTCAAGAAAATACATCAATTTTGATAAGTAGAAATGGTAAAAACATTGTATAGCATTTTACACAGGAGTCTGGACTTGACTGAGTTTATGGAAGAAGTTTTAATTGATGATAATATGGTTTTTGATATTGATAATTTAAAAGGATTTCTTAATGATACCAGTTCATTTGGGTTTATAGCTAAAGAAAATAATAAAATTATAGGATTTGCATATTGCTATACACTTTTAAGACCTGATGGAAAAACAATGTTTTATTTACACTCAATAGGAATGTTACCTAACTATCAAGACAAAGGTTATGGTTCAAAATTATTATCTTTTATTAAGGAATATTCTAAAGAGATTGGTTGTTCTGAAATGTTTTTAATAACTGATAAAGGTAATCCTAGAGCTTGCCATGTATATGAAAAATTAGGTGGTAAAAATGATTATAAAGATGAAATAGTATATGTATATGATTATGAAAAAGGTGATAAATAAATGAATATAGTTGAAAATGAAATATGTATAAGAACTTTAATAGATGATGATTTTCCTTTGATGTTAAAATGGTTAACTGATGAAAGAGTATTAGAATTTTATGGTGGTAGAGATAAAAAATATACATTAGAATCATTAAAAAAACATTATACAGAGCCTTGGGAAGATGAAGTTTTTAGAGTAATTATTGAATATAACAATGTTCCTATTGGATATGGACAAATATATAAAATGTATGATGAGTTATATACTGATTATCATTATCCAAAAACTGATGAGATAGTCTATGGTATGGATCAATTTATAGGAGAGCCAAATTATTGGAGTAAAGGAATTGGTACAAGATATATTAAATTGATTTTTGAATTTTTGAAAAAAGAAAGAAATGCTAATGCAGTTATTTTAGACCCTCATAAAAATAATCCAAGAGCAATAAGGGCATACCAAAAATCTGGTTTTAGAATTATTGAAGATTTGCCAGAACATGAATTACACGAGGGCAAAAAAGAAGATTGTTATTTAATGGAATATAGATATGATGATAATGCCACAAATGTTAAGGCAATGAAATATTTAATTGAGCATTACTTTGATAATTTCAAAGTAGATAGTATTGAAATAATCGGTAGTGGTTATGATAGTGTGGCATATTTAGTTAATAATGAATACATTTTTAAAACAAAATTTAGTACTAATAAGAAAAAAGGTTATGCAAAAGAAAAAGCAATATATAATTTTTTAAATACAAATTTAGAAACTAATGTAAAAATTCCTAATATTGAATATTCGTATATTAGTGATGAATTATCTATACTAGGTTATAAAGAAATTAAAGGAACTTTTTTAACACCAGAAATTTATTCTACTATGTCAGAAGAAGAACAAAATTTGTTAAAACGAGATATTGCCAGTTTTTTAAGACAAATGCACGGTTTAGATTATACAGATATTAGTGAATGTACTATTGATAATAAACAAAATGTATTAGAAGAGTATATATTGTTGCGTGAAACTATTTATAATGATTTAACTGATATAGAAAAAGATTATATAGAAAGTTTTATGGAAAGACTAAATGCAACAACAGTTTTTGAGGGTAAAAAGTGTTTATGCCATAATGATTTTAGTTGTAATCATCTATTGTTAGATGGCAATAATAGATTAACTGGAATAATTGATTTTGGAGATTCTGGAATTATAGATGAATATTGTGATTTTATATACTTACTTGAAGATAGTGAAGAAGAAATAGGAACAAATTTTGGAGAAGATATATTAAGAATGTATGGAAATATAGATATTGAGAAAGCAAAAGAATATCAAGATATAGTTGAAGAATATTATCCTATTGAAACTATTGTTTATGGAATTAAAAATATTAAACAGGAATTTATCGAAAATGGTAGAAAAGAAATTTATAAAAGGACTTATAAAGATTGATTATATAATATATGAAAAGCTATTATAAAAGACATTAGTATTAAATAGTTTAAAAAAATGAAAAATAATAAAGGAAGTGAGTCAAGTCCAGACTCCTGTGTAAAATGCTATACAATGTTTTTACCATTTCTACTTATCAAAATTGATGTATTTTCTTGAAGAATAAATCCATTCATCATGTAGGTCCATAAGAACGGCTCCAATTAAGCGATTGGCTGATGTTTGATTGGGGAAGATGCGAATAATCTTTTCTCTTCTGCGTACTTCTTGATTCAGTCGTTCAATTAGATTGGTACTCTTTAGTCGATTGTGGGAATTTCCTTGTACGGTATATTGAAAGGCGTCTTCGAATCCATCATCCAATGATGCGCAAGCTTTTGAATATTTTGGTTGATCGATATAATCATGAATCAATCGATTTTTAGCCTCACGCGCTAAGTTAATATCTGTGAACTTAAAAATTCCTTTAACAGCTTCTCTGAAAGATTTTGAATTTTTTTTAGGAATGGTGGTAAAGATATTTCTTAGGAAGTGAACTTGGCATCTTTGCCAACTTACGTTGGTGAAGGATTTTCTAATGGCAGAGACTAATCCTTTGTGCGCATCAGAAATAACGAGTTCCGTACCTTGTAAACCGCGTTCTTTTAGGTATTCAAAAAATGTTGTCCAGGTCTCTTCGCTTTCGCCACTTTGAATCATGAAGCCGATAATTTCACGGTCGCCATCTTTGGTTATTCCAATCGCTATATGACAGCTTTTTGAGAGTACTCGATTTTCTTCTCGTACTTTTATATAGAGTACATCGGTCATTAAGTAAGGATAATTTTTTTCTGATAATAAACGATTCTGCCACTCGTTAACCATAGGTTCTAGCTGTTCTGTTAAGCTAGAAACGAAGGACTTAGAGACGGATTTACCACAAAGTTCTTCCACAATTTTTGATACTTTACGAGTTGAAACGCCTGATACATACATTTCCAACATTGAAGCCATGAGGGCTTTTTCGTTTCGTTGATAACGTTCAAACACTGTGGGTGAAAAATGGCCATCACGTGTTCTGGGTACTTTTAATTCTAGCGTGCCTACACGTGTCGTAAAGCTGCGCTCATAATAGCCATTTCGTTGACTTTGTCGGTTTTCTGTTCGTTCATATTCTTTTGCTTGAATATATTCTGTTCGTTGATTTTCCATTAGTTGATTAAATACCGTTGTTAAAATATTTTTAGAAACGTCATCCTTTACAGAATATTCAATAATGCTTTGAATCTCTTCGCTTTTCAGTGTAAAATGTACTTGGGTCATGTAAAAGTCCTCCTGGGTATGTTTTTGTCGTTAAAAACATTGTACCGTAAAAGGACTGTTATATGGCCTTTTTACTTTTACACAATTATACGGACTTTATCGATATAGAGGCAGGAAAAATCAACTGTGTTGTAACGAAAGACCTTTCCCGACTTGGCAGAAATTATATTATGACAGGACAATATACAGAATTGTATTTTCCCAGCCATAATGTCCGTTACATAGCGATTGACGACGGTGTAGACAGCGAAAAAGGCGAAAGTGAGATTGCACCATTTAAGAATATCATCAATGAATGGGTGGCAAGAGATACAAGCCGTAAAGTGAAATCTGCATTTAAGACAAAATTTGCAGAGGGTGCGTATTATGGGGCTTATGCTCCGTTAGGATATAAGAAACACCCCGACATCAAAGGAAAACTGCTGGTTGATGAGGAAACAAAATGGATTGTTGAAAAAATCTTCTCCCTAGCCTATCAAGGTTACGGTAGTGCCAAAATCACAAAGGTACTGCGAGAAGAAAAAGTTCCGACAGCGTCTTGGCTGAATTTTACAAGGTATGGTACTTTTGCACATATCTTTGAGGGAAAGCCCGACAGCAAGCGTTATGAATGGACGATTGCTCATGTTAAGGCAATTTTAAAAAGTGAAGTCTATATCGGCAACAGCGTTCATAATCGACAGTCAACTATTTCTTTCAAAAGCAAGAAGAAAGTACGAAAACCCGAAAGTGAATGGTTTCGAGTAGAAAACACGCATGAGCCGATTATTGACAAAGAAGTATTCTATCGTGTGCAGGAACAGATAAAATCAAGGCGTAGACAGACAAAGGAAAAAGCAACGCCGATATTTGCAGGGCTTGTCAAGTGTGCGGATTGTGGCTGGTCTATGCGGTTTGCGACAAATAAGGCAAATAAAACGCCTTACAGTTATTATGCTTGCAGTTACTACGGACAGTTTGGAAAAGGTACTTGTTCTATGCACTATATCCGTTATGATGTGTTGTATCAAGCAGTATTGGAACGATTGCAATATTGGACTAAGGCAGTACAGCAGGACGAAGAAAAGGTGGTGAATAAGATACAAAAGGCTGGCAATGCAGAGCGAATACGGGCAAAGAAGAAAAAGGCAAGTGCTTTGAAGAAAGCCGAGAACCGACAAAATGAGATTGACCGCTTGTTTGCGAAAATGTATGAAGATAGAGCCTGTGAGAAGATAACGGAACGAAACTTCATCATGCTGTCGGGGAAATATCAAAAGGAGCAGATAGAACTGGAACAGCAGATAACCAACCTAAGAGAAGAATTAAGTAAAATGGAACAGGATATGATAGGTGCTGAAAAGTGGATTGAGTTAATCAAGGAGTATTCCGTACCAAAGGAACTGACAGCACCGTTATTAAATGCAATGATAGAAAAAATCCTTATTCACGAAGCAACAACGAATGAGGACAATGAAAGAATACAGGAAATAGAGATATACTACCGATTTATTGGAAAAGTAGACTGATAAATAGGGTTCATATCTTTAACTAAGGGAAACTGGCGCAGGCTATCCGGACATTTCCTTGCTTCTGCCGCTGTGCAGGGAGCTTGGCATAGAGGTTTCCCAGCTGCTCGGGGATGAGGAAACGGATACGCAAAAGCAGGGAAATGAAAAAAATCTAAAGAATCTTGCAGATTATGCTGTTTTGAAGGTGAAGGAAAACAGGGAACGTATTCAGCGATGGATTTGGATTATGCTCAGTGCACTTGCTGTGTTGTCCATCGGCATCTGCCTGTTGTGCAATTATGTTCTGGAGGGAGCGATCAGCTGGGCATGGATTGCTGCTGTGTCTGTCATATATGGGTGGATGATTCTTACGGCTTTGCTTATGTCACATCGCTATTTGATCGAAAAAACGATGCTGGTGGGAATGGTGATGCTGTTTCCTTATCTGTATTGCCTGTCGCTGCAGCTTCCGATTTCAAATTTTCTTCCCCTGACCTGGACAATCGCTGCCGCTGCTGATGTATTTGCGGTTCTTATCTATCTCGTATTGCTGCACAGCCGCATATCCTTATGGTTCAAGCTGGCAATCATTGTCATTCTGTCCGGCTTCTTTAATTCCTTTGTGCAGTGGCTGACAGAAGGGGGACTAAGTCAGATGCTGCTGCAGCTGTTTGGAAATCTTTTTGCAGCTGTGATTTTAGCAATTGTGGGAATCTATGCAAGGAGGCATGCAAAATGAACCCTGTTGAAAAAATGAATGAATTACAGAGACATGTAGATGCAGTAAATCATAGCGTTATGAAAAAGCGGGAACAGCTTATGAAGCCCACGAAGAAACAGATGGAGATATCTGTTCTTGTATCTGCGGGAGGCAGTGTTGTCTTTCTGATCGTGGCCGGCGTAGTATACTTTGTATATCATCTGCATCTGCAGGCAGCATCATGTACTGCCATAGCGGGCCTGCTGTTGCTGAATGCCGGAATTATGAAAAATAAAAAAAGCAAGTCTTGAGAACGACATAATTTTCATTATAATATAACTCATGGAGAGGATATTATGAAGAAAATTATGTTTTTTTGTCTGCTGGCACTTATGGCAGCACTGCCCGTACAGGCAAATACAAGAGAGGAAGTTGAATTTAGCAAATGTACAGATGGAGACACCGCACATTTTAAAATCAATGGCAAGGATACGACAGTACGATTTCTGGCAATCAATGCGCCTGAATATACCAAAACCAAAGAGCCCTATGGCAAAGAGGCAAGCGCTTATGTGTGTGATGCCTTGAAATCTGCGGAAACGATCGAGCTGGAATATGATGACGGCAGTGATAAGCTGGATAAATACGGACGCACACTGGCATGGGTGTATGCGGATGATGTCCTGCTGCAAAAGGAGCTTGTAAAGAAGGGACTGGCAGAGGTGAAGTATCTGTATGGTGATTATGCATATACGAAGGAGCTGCAGACGCTGGAGAAAGAAGCAAAAAAAGAGAAGCTGAATATGTGGAGCGATGGATTGGCTGCTGAAGAGGAACAAAATGAAACGATACAGTATGTATTGGGAGCTGCAGGCGGTGTTATCTTAATTGTTTTCGGGCTGTTCTTTGCAAAGGGCAAGCGCAATAAACAGCGCTATATCCGCAAGGGAGTAAAGCAGCTGCGCAGGAAATAAAAGAAAATGTACGCCTTCATGTGGGAAAGGCGGTAACTGCTGTTAAAGCTTCTTTATGGCATACAAGCTAAGCTGCAAAGAAAAAACGTGCAGAAAAGGCGCATTTTCTTTGCAGGTTCCAGGGATTTGCTGGCAAGGAGTGCTTGGCAGGTCTCATGCTTTTATCTGAACGACAGCTTTGCCATATGGGAAGGTGACTGCAATGCTTATATACAGATAGCTACTGCGTATCAAAAGCCGTGGGATAGCTTTTCGCCTTCGTTATGAAAACGGCAGTGCAGAGGGTGTGCGCATTACAAGCACTGCTTTCGCATGATATGAAACAGAAATGTGGCTGTTTCTATTGACCTGTACGCCGCGTACAGGTATATGGTTTAGCTGGAGGTGATCTCATGAAATTACAGGAGGTGGCACAGCAGGTACAAATGACCAAGCGGGCTATCAAGTATTATGAGGAAAAGGGACTGCTGCAGGTGGAAAAGGATGAAAACGGTTATCGCCGATATACCGAAGAGCATATAGCTGTTCTGCAACAGATTCAGGTTTATCGAAAGCTGGGGATGGAGCTGTCCGCCATTCAACGTATTTTGCATGATTCGCAGGTGGAGCAAGAGGAGCTGCAGCGGCTTGAAGAACAGATGCAGAGACATCTGGAGCAGCAGTCGGCACAGCTGGAGGCAGTGCGCCAAATGCTGGCAGGCACAAAGGATTACCGGGTGCTGCAGGAGCAGCTTGATTATCAAACGATAGCGGCAGCTATTCAGGAAATGATACCGGGCTTTTATGGCAAGCTCTTTCTATATCATTTTCTGCCGTATCTGCAGATTCCCATCACGACGCAGGAGCAGCGGGATGCCTATCAGGCAATTCTCACATTCTGGGATACAACCGACCTGAAGATGCCGCTGTCTATGAGAATTGTTACATTTCTAACGGGGTTTCTGCAAAATCAGCAGGCCGCGGCTATACAGGCAAGGCTGGATGCACAGCTGAAAAGGCTACTGGAACCGAATGCAAAGCAGTACGCGCAAATGAAAAAGGCGGTTCTCCATCAGTATCGGGTTCAGAAATATTGTCTGCTTCGCTACCTGCCTTCCTCAATCAGTAAACGACACTGGATGATGGAGCTGCAAAGAAGCGGTTACAATGATATATTCCTGCCGAATATGGAGAAACTGAGTCCAGCCTATCGGGAATATCGAAATGCCCTTTATGCAATCAATGATAGGATTTGTTCAGAGCTGAATCTGGGCTATGATGAATATTTTCATCTCGTGAAAAAATCATAAAGCTCTTTTTATCGGTGCTTGAAATCAGCGCCATCCATAAGAAACAGGGAGTATCAGGCAGGTGGTACGCTATTGTTGTGCTATGTTTTTAGAAACGTACTGCGTGCTACAGCGTATATGTTAACGTACAAGCACTCCTGCATAAAAAAACAAGGCATTTTGCGTGCCTTGCTTTTCATGTATATGCTTACTGGCAGAGCTGAATCAAACCTACATCGCCTTGATTTCTTCAGCAATCTGTTTACCAAGCTCCATCAGTGTGTCCAAATCCGCTTCACTCGGCGTGTAATTCTGTGAAACGACCTCATCATTCAGCAGTGTGATTCCTGCCTTTCCCAGGCGGGCATTGATTTCCTTTGTGACAAGATTTGCCCAGCCATAGGAACCAAAGCCAAGGCCCTTTTTATTCTTCACCTTGCAGGTGATGAGCTTTTCCAGAAAAGCCGCAATGCTTCCCGCCATGGCATTGTTGTAATTCCCGCTTCCAACCAGAACCGCCTTGGCATCCAGCAGCTCCTTTTGTATGATTGCGGGGGAGGTCATTGAGCATTTGAAGATTTTTACACAGATTCCGTTTCTTCCCATACCCTCAGCGAGCGCCTCAGCCATCATCTGTGTATGCTTCCAGACACTTTCATATACGATGACCGCCTTATCAACCGCCTTGAAGGTCGCAAAATCTTCATATGCCTGAAACAGCTCCGGCAGGTAGCTTCTCCAGATAATACCATGTGCCGGGGCAATCATATCAATGTCAAGATTCATATCCTGAATCTGCTTTAGCTTATTGGCAACCTGCATACCATACGGCATCACGATATTTGCATAGTAATCCTTTGCGCGATCAATACACTTGGCAGCACCATGTGCATCATCAAAGATATCATAGCTTGCAATGTGCTGTCCGAACGCATCATTGGAGAATACAATTTTCTGCTCTGCGACATAGGTCAGCATATTATCCGGCCAGTGAATCATCGGCATTTCCACAAACGTAAGCGTATAGCGCCCGGTGGACAAGGTATCACCGGTTTTCACCCTTTGAAAATCATAGCTTTTGAAATACTGCTTCAACATGATGCCCACACCGGCATTGCTGGCATACGGTCTGGCATTGGGATAATCCTTCATAAATTTCAGGAAGCCTCCGGAATGATCCGGCTCTGCATGCTGTACGATAACATTGTCAATGGTTCGCTCACCGATTACCGAACGAATGCGCTCCATCATCGTATCATAGAATTCTTCCTCAACAGTATCGATCAGTGTCACCTGCTCATCGACAATCAGATAGGAATTATAGGTCGTCCCTTCTGCGATCGGAAACAGATCACCGTGAAAATGACGGCAATTGAAATCATGAACACCGACCCAGTACATATTTTCTTTCATTTGTATTGCTTGTTTCATTTCCTTCACCTCTGGCTTCTATTTTAATATGATATAAGGAGGATGTCCACTTATTTAATTTTTTTATTCACAAATTAAATAAGTGACATTATTTGCAGTTTTTAGCAGAAACGGTACACGAATTGAAAATTAAGTTGCAAACCCGTTTAAATTAAAAGATTCGGGTAGTATAATAAAGATATCAATAAAGGAGGAGCTATTTCATGATTATTCAAAGTAAGAGAATATGGGTACTCGGTCAATTCATCGAAGCCCAGCTGGAGCTGGAGGATGGAAAAATCAAAAATGTTCTGGCTTATGGCGCTAAACCGGCTGACAAGGACTATGGTGAAAGACGAATTGTACCTGGATTCATTGACGTTCATACACATGGTGCCTATGGCTTTGACACCAATGATGCAGAAGAAGAAGGCTTGCGAAACTGGATGAAACACATTCCCGAGGAGGGTGTTACCGGAATCTGTCCTACCACAATCACACAGACAGAGGAGGTACTTACCAAGGCAGTGAAAAATGTCGCAAAGGTCGTAGCGGATGGCTATGAGGGAGCGGAAATCCTCGGTATCCATTTTGAAGGACCGTATCTGGATATGGTATACAAGGGAGCACAGCCGGAGCAGTGCATTGTAAAACCGGATGTTGAGCAGTTCAAACGGTATCAGAAGGCTGCCGACGGGCTGATTAAAATTATTACAATGGCTACCGAGCGTGACGAGGATTTCGAACTGACAAGATACTGTGCAGCAAACGATGTTCGCGTAAGCATCGGACATTCTGCGGCAACGATTGAGGAAGCAGGTATGGCAATTGCCAACGGAGCAACGTCCATGACGCATATCTTTAACGGTATGACACCGTTCCATCACCGCAAGCCGGGTCTGGTAGGAGCTGCTATGCGTTTCCGTGATACCTTCGGTGAGGTTATCTGTGATGGAAATCACTCTACACCGGATGCATTAAACGATTTGTTCATGGCGAAGGGAAGAGATTATACCATCATGATTACGGATGCGTTAATGGTAAAAGGTCTGCCGGTCGGGACAAAGGTTCTCTTCGGTGGAAATGAAATTGAGCTGTATCCGGATGGCAGTGCACATCTGACCGACGCAAAGAGTCTTGCGGGCTCTACCCTGAAGGTCAATGAGGGCTTGAAGGTGCTTGTTGAAAAGGCGATGATTCCTTGGGATTATGCAATCAACTCCTGTACGCTGAATCCGGCAAGATATCTGAATGTGGATGATCGCAAAGGTAAGCTTGTGGCTGGCTATGATGCAGATATCGTTGTACTGAATGATGATTACTCCGTCGAAATGACCTACGTAAGAGGAAAAGAAGCATTCTAATCATAATAGAAACCAGATGGGAATCCGCAGGATTCCCTTTCTTCAGCATTTTTACGGCAATGCTCACATAATTTGGGGTGAGCTTTGCTGAATTACACATAATTTACCATGATCTATACATAATATATTGATAGACATTTTGTATACTATAGGCAAGCAAGAGGTATCTTGCTTGTATGAACGATTTCCCCCAAAATTATTTCATACTTTCTCCCTTTCAAAATAATAATTATCATATACAGAGAAGATGCTTCCCCCAAGGCATCTTTTTTGTTAACCAAAGAAAACGCACAGATACCTGATGATTCATACGTTTGCACAGGGAGTCATGAAATATAACCAAATGCATGCTGTTGCCATAAGCCTTATGCGTCCCTTACCGGAGGGATAGCTGTAGCACAGATCAGGTCTTCCCGGGAAAGTGCTCGATACCGTTATTCAAGTATGATTGAAAATGAAAGGCAAATTAGTAAAAAAATCAAAGCAGGAACTGCTTCACTGATGGAAATAAACGGGAGGACATTCTCAGGTGGATGAAATAGATTAAAAATGATGATTACCGATTTGCCGATGCATGCATTCCACATAATTTACCATGATCTATACATAATATATTGATAGACGTTTTGTATACTATCAGCAGGCAGGAGGTATCCTGCCTGTATGAACGATTTCCCCCAACAGTATTTCATACTTTCTCCCTTTCAAAATACTAATTACCATATACAGAAAAGGTGCTTCCCCCAAGGCACCTTTTTTGTTGGCAAATCCGTGAGAATTTCACATTTATCTTTCTACAGCCCTTTTTTGCATGTGCTTCACATAATTTGGGTTCAGGCACTTGAAAGAACACACATTTTTACAAGTTCTCTACATAATTAAAATATAACTTTCCGGTATACTGTAAGCATGCAGGAGGAATCCTGCAGATATGAATTTTTCCCCTCAGAAAATTTTTCATACTTTTCCTTTCTATTAAATAAATAATAAGCAACAGCAAAAGGAGCACTTCCCCAGGTGCTTCTTTTGTTTTATCCCTTTATCATGCTATAATGATAAGCGTTATGAAATGAGGGATTGTATATGAAACATATAAAAGCTTTATTTTTTGATGTGGACAATACGCTGTATACGCATCGTATTCATGATTTTCCTGCAACCACCCGTCAGACGCTGAACCGCCTGAAGGAAAACGGATACCGTATCGGTATCGCTACAAGCCGGTGTCGCTATGAGGTCCGTAATCTTCCGGCCTTTTTTCGGGATTTTGCATTTGATGCTGCAATCTTTGATGGGGGAGCACTCATCATGGGCAAAGAGGAGACTGTCACCAGCTTTCCCCTGTTACAGGAGCAGGTGGAGCGGCTCATCCGCTACTGTGAACAAAGGCACATACCTGTGCGGTACTCCACCTTTGACAATGACTGTCTGACAACACCTTGTCCTCACAATATCCGTGATGAGTTTTTCAAGCTGTATCTGAATATGCCCGTTGTAAAGCCCTATGAGCAGGAAACAGTGTTTAATATGCTTGCCTATCCGCAAAACGGGGAACAGCGTGAGGAAATCATTGCGCTCATGAGGGATGCCTTTATTGTAACGCATTCCTCCAATACGTTGGAAATCACAGCGGAAAACGTAGATAAAAGCAAAGGGGTAGAGGCGATGGCTGCACATTGGGATATTCCGGTTGAACAGATCGCATGCTTTGGTGACGGTGCCAATGATGTGGGGATGCTGCAGGCCGCAGGCATCGGCATTGCTATGGGGAATGCCAATCCTAAAGCAAAGGCGGCAGCGGATTATGTCTGCGGTTCCATTGACGAGGATGGACTATATCACTTCTGTAAAGAGATGGAATGGATATAGGAGAAGTCCTGCAGTTTCTGGAGAATCTGCTTTTTGTTGTGCTATAATAGACATGAACAACTGAGAGAGGAGAGGCAGTATGAAATTAACAAATAATCGTTATGAGGTGACCTTCACTGCGAAGGGTGGAGAAATCAAAAGCTTTACCGATCTGGAAACCGGCATTCAGTATATGTGGCAGGGACATCCGGATTATTGGACAGGGAAAAATCCAGGTCTGTTTCCTCTGGTAGGCAATACGCTGGATGGCACCTATGAAATGGATGGCAAAACATATGCAATGAAAAATCACGGTCTGGTTCGCTATGCGACGCTCGACTGTGTATGCGATGACGGAAAAGAGGTCGTCATGGCATTTGACAGCAGTGCGGAAACAAAAGCGCAGTACCCCTTCGATTTTCATTATGAGGTAGGCTATGCACTGCAGGATGATACCCTTACGGTAACCTATCGTATCACGAACACCGGAGAACGGGACATGCCGTTTACATTCGGTCTGCACCCCGGCTTCAATTGTCCGTTGTGCGAGGGAGAGGCGTTTGAGGACTATACCATGCGTTTTTCGAATCCGGAGAAGCTGAAGCAGCTGGTGTTTGATCCTGAAAAGAAGAAACCGTATACGCTGGAGGATGTGGAGCTGCAGACGATACCTTGCAGCTATGAGGAAATCGAGAAATATGCGACGCTGATCTATCAGGGGATGAAAAGCTCCTATCTGACATTATCCGGACCGAACAACCACGGTGTGCGCATTTCCATCAGCGGCTATCCGTATCTGGCAATCTGGACAGCGAAAAAGAATGCGCCGTTTATCTGTCTGGAGCCGTGGTACGGCCATGCGGACTTTTCAAGGGTGGAGGAAGACTTCTCCCATCGTGAGGGAATGATGACACTTTCCGCAGGAAAAACATTCACAACCGCATATACAATTCAGGTATTTTAAAAAAACAGGGATATGCAGAAAGCGTGCTTCCTAAGTCGGATATGGGATAGGAGGAAGGCTCTTTGCATATCCTTTTTCATGCCGTGGCAGTAGCGATTTTCATGCGGTGATGAAAAACCTACAGACTGTTTTAATTACCCTGCTCCTTGCAGAACAGATATCATGCTGCGGATGAAGGACAGAAAGATCCAGTTGTGCGTTCATACACAGGGGCTGCTTCCGGCAATTGAGATTTCAAGGGCTTGGCAGGCACTGGGAGCCCTTTTCTGAATTCAGCTGGCAAAGTACAGAATCAGGAATGAAATGGTATCCGCGTTAATGCTCTGCTTCCTATGCAATAAGAATTCCATTGCTGAAAAAAGCTGTTTCCTGTATTCACGTACAGGAAAAAGAAGTATAATGAAGGCAACTGATAAAGAGGAGGAAGCTAACATATGAAAAGCATAAGCATTGCAGGTACACAGGCACCGGCTATCATACAGGGCTGTATGCGTATTGATGCCATGAGCGTAAACGAGTTGGAGGAACTGATTCATCAGGATCTAAAGCTCGGTATCAATTTCTTTGACCATGCGGATATCTATGGAAAAGGAGTCTGTGAGGAGCTGTTTGGTAAGGTATTGAAGGCACAGCCTTCTTTAAGAAAGGATATGCTCATTCAGTCAAAATGCGGTATCCATCGCAGTGAAACAACACATTATGATTTTTCCAGAGACTACATACTTCGCTGTGTGGATGCTTCTCTAGAGCGTCTGCAATGTGGATATCTCGATTATCTGCTGCTGCATCGTCCGGATGCCCTGATGGATCCGCTGGAGGTAGCACAGGCCTTTGATGCATTGTATACCTCAGGAAAAGTGAAGCATTTCGGCGTCAGTAATCACAATCCCTATCAGATTGAGCTGCTGAAAAAATACAGCAGGCAGCCGATTGAAATCAATCAGATGCAGCTGAGTGTCATGCATACACCGATGATTGATGCCGGTGTCAATGTCAATACCTTTGACCAGCGCGGTATTGACCGTGATAACGGTACACTGGATTATTGCAGACTGCAGGATATTACAATACAGTGCTGGTCACCGTTTCAGTATGGCATGTTTGAAGGTGTGTTCCTCGATAATCCGAAATTTCCCGAGGTGAATGCACGGATTCAGGCACTAGCAAAGAAATATCAGGTCAGCAGCAGTGCGATTGCGGCAGCATGGCTGCTCCGCCATCCGGCTCAAATGCAGGTGATTCTGGGCTCTGTCAATACCGCGCGCATCGAAGGGATTGTACAAGCCTGTGACATTACGCTGACCAGAGAGGAATGGTATTCCATCTATGTTGCAGCCGGAAATCTGTTGCCATAGGAACCGGGATCTGAACTGCAGAGGCAAAACAAACGCCGGCATGGAAAAAAGCGGCTACCATCTGTAATCGTATATGGAATGCAAGAAGCCGGTGCTCAGCGATCGGCTGGAAGTACAGGATATGTATGTTCTGACATTGAAAACATGCTTTTAAAATGGTATGATATTACTGTGTAATATCAGGAGGAGAAAAGAAAATGAAAGTTATTGTAGTGAAAGATTACGATGCAGTAAGCAAAGAAGCATTTGCTGTTATGAAGGAAGTTGTCACAAACAAAAAGGATGCTGTTTTAGGTCTTGCAACAGGCTCCAGTCCAATTGGATTGTACAAGAACATGATTCAGGATCATAAGGACAATGGAACAAGCTATGCACAGTGCCAGTCTTTCAATCTGGATGAATATGTTGGAATCGACAGAAATCACCCGGAATCCTACTGGACATTCATGCATGAAAACCTGTTTAAGGGTATTGACTTACCGGAAGACAAGATTCATGTACCTTATGGAAGTACGAAGGAAGACTGTGAAGGCTATGAAAAGGCTATGGAAAATGTCAGCGTGGATGTACAGGTTCTGGGAATCGGCGGAAACGGACATATCGGATTTAATGAGCCGGGTACACCGTTTACAGAGGAAACGCATATCGTTGAGCTGACAGAAAAAACACGTTCTGATAATGCGCGTTTCTTTGATAATGATATCAATCAGGTGCCGACACATGCAATTACAATGGGAATTGCGACCATCATGAAGGCAAAGAAAATCCTGCTTGTCGCATCCGGCGCAAACAAGGCAGATGCTGTTGCAGCTATGGTCAACGGACCGGTTGATCCGGCATGTCCTGCAAGCGTATTGCAGAATCATGAAGATGTTGTCGTTGTTGTTGATGAGGCAGCAGCTGCTAAATTAGCGAAATAAAATAAAGGGACGGACATTTCAATAGAGATGTCCGTTTTCTTTACGGTTGGCAGAGCTTCTTTACAGGGATTTCAGGTTTACTTTTTTTCTATATTCGCTATAATAGGGTTGATAAAGAAAGTAGAGGTAGAACATGGCGATAAAACTGATAGCACTGGATCTGGATGGAACGCTGCTGACCACGCAGAAGACAATTGATGAGGAAACCAAAAAACGTCTGATCAAGGCACAGGAGATGGGGATTTCCATAACGATAGCTACCGGACGGGATAAGGGTGGTATTGATTTTGTATATGAGCCCTTGGAGCTTGAGCACAGAGGTGATAATTTTGTTGCAGGGGTTAACGGACAGATTATTTATGATTTTCATAAAAAGGAATATTATGTGGATAAGGTGCTGGACGGCAATGACGCAAAGAAAGTGATGGCACTGGGAATGAAATATAATTTTGAGGTCATCAGCTGCTGCGGATATGATTTCTATGATTTGATATCCAAGCGTCTGAAGGCAATGAAAAAGGTGCGCAGTGTCGTGTTTGGGCGGCCGATGGATTACGGGTTTAATCAGGGAAAGCGAAATTTCATTCCACTGGAGGATGCAGACTATGAAATTACACAGGATGTGAATAAGTTTGTACTGATACAGACGGCCTCCTTTTTCAAGAAGCACCTGCCGCATCTTCGTAGGGAATTGAAGGATTATGACTTGCTGGAGGTTGGTCCTGCCTGGATTGAGGTTATGCCGAAGGGGGTATCCAAGGCGAGTGCGCTGTTGCGTATTGGAAAGAAGCTGGGAATCTCCACAGAGGAAATGATGGCGTTTGGAGATGCGGAAAATGATATGGAAATGATCAAAACCGTGAAGTACGGCATCGCTATGGGAAATGCTATGGATTCCTTGAAACAGGCAGCATGGGATGTCACCGATACCAATGATCAGATGGGAATCGCGAAGGCGCTGGATAAATATGTATTTACATCAGGGGAGTAAGCTCTCCTTTTTTATGAAAAAAGCTGCCATGGAGCATGACAGCATTAAGCTTCACTGATGAGATCTGCTGTTTCCGCATGAATCAGCTTTAACAGTTCATCCGGCTGCATTTTGATCTGAACACCGATTTTCCCGCCACTGAACATTATGGTAGGATGCCCTGTACAGCTTTCGTGTACAAAGGTGCGGAATTGCTTCTTCATACCGATGGGGGAGCATCCCCCACGGACGTAGCCTGTAATCTTGTTAATATCCTTCACATGAATCATTTCCACGGATTTTACACCGGCAGCCTTTGCGCATTTCTTCAGATGCAGCTCATGTGCAACAGGAATTACGAAGACGATATATTCCTTCGTGTTCGCAACCGTTACCAGTGTTTTGAAAACCTGCTCCGGATTCTCTTCCAGCTGCTTTGCTACATCAAGACCTGCAACAGCCTCTTTTCCATGTGCATAGCTCAGCACTTCATAGGACAGCTGCTTGCTGTCCAGAATACGCATGGCATTCGTTTTCTGTATTTTCATTGCAGTACCTCCCCATTGTGCATTTAGTATAGCACTCTTTTTTTTCTTCTTCCAGTATGATTTTACTTCTGAAGATATTCATTGTATAATCCTATTCATAAGGGGCGTGATAGTATGATACAAATGATTGTAATGGATATGGATGGAACACTGCTGACAAGCGATAACAGGATTTCCTCCAGAACCAAGGAGCTGCTGCTGCGTGTGCAGAAGCAGGGGGTACGTCTTGTACTGGCCAGCGGAAGAAGCTATTGCAAGCTTATGGAATATGCCGAAGAGCTGCATATGGATGCCTATGGAGGCTATTTACTGGAGGTCAACGGTTTAATTCTGTATGATCTTGCGAGTGGAAAACGTCATATCCGCAAGCAGATGGGACGCAGTGAAATGGAAGAGCTTTTTACATATTTCCGGCAATGGGATGTTGAAATTATGGCACAGTTTGATGACGGACTGTTTGATTATAATCCGGAAAGTGTCTTAAAGGAAAAAGCGGAATATCGCAAAAAGCACAAGCTTAGTGATGATTACCCGTGGACGGGAGGTGCCTTTGCACTTCTGGCGGATAACCGAAAGGGCTACCCGAAGATTCATTATATCAATACGTGGGAAGAAATTGACCGCAGTATCAACAAGGTGAGTGTTGCCTACCATGAGGATGTCATGGCTGAAGTAAGTGCGCAGGCAAAAAGAGATTTGCAGGATCGTTACTGGCTGGGACTGACAACACCGAAATGGCTGGAGCTGATGCCGCTGGGGATTACAAAGGGAAGCGGTCTGACAGCACTGGCGGAAATGCTGGATATTCCCATGCATGATGTGATGGCATTCGGTGATGGCGAAAATGATATTGAAATGCTGCAGGCGGCAGGTATCGGTATTGCGATGGGGAATGCGATGCCTGAGGTTAAGGCAGCAGCGGATGAGGTTAGTAGCGGCAACAATGAGGATGGAATTGCGGAGGCATTGCAGAAATATTTCACAGTATGAGCATTTTCGTGCATGTTTTTGGCAGAATGTGCTATACTGTGGATAGTCGGAGGTACGAGATTATGAAAGTTATAAATAAAGCAGAATTTGAACAAATAACAAAAGAGGGTGTAGTCCTGGTAGATTTCTTTGCGACCTGGTGCGGGCCATGCAAAATGCTGGCTCCGGTACTGGAGGAGCTGGCAGAGGATATGAAGGGCAAAGCGGAAATAGTCAAGGTTGATGTTGATCAGGAAGGTGATCTGGCAATGAAGTTTGGTATCATGTCGGTTCCTACCATGATCGTATTCAAGAACGGAGAAGCAGTAAAGCAGATTTCCGGCTATCAGCCAAAGACACAGCTTGCAAATATACTGAATCAGCTGCTGTAAAAGAATCAGACCACTGTTGAGTATCTGTGATAATGAGCTGAAATAAGAGGTTTTTCATTCCATGGTGCAGATCATGAATGAGAAATCTTTTTTTTGTCTGCAGCAGAGATAGGATATGGGAAGCATGTTCAATTCCAGGGAATAGGGGAGGTATTTCATCACTTCATACGTTCCTGCGCGTCGCACTACCCTTTCTTGAACAGGTCTGTAATAAACAGTTTCATAGGAAGCTGTCGGAGATTTCATTGACTTTCCTTTTGTGGAATGGTACATTTATAGGAAAAAAGAGGAGGAACGTTATGGGAACAGTGATCAATGCAGCTGCCGTGATTATCGGAGGGACGATCGGTATGCTGGTTAAGGGGGGACTACCGCTTCGTGTACGCGATTTGCTCATGCGCTCACTTGGTCTGTGCACATTGTTTATCGGTATCAGCGGAGCGATAAGCGCTATGATGCAAGTGGATGGTACACGCCTGCAGGCGAACGGTACACTACTGCTGATTTGCTCACTGGGGATTGGTGCAGTTGCCGGAGAGCTGTTACGTTTGGAAGATCGCATGGAGGGGCTGGCTCATCGTCTTCAAAGTATGGTAAAAAGCAGGGACGATAAATTTGTGGAAGGATTTGTGAGTAATGCGCTTGTCATCTGTGTCGGAGCGATGGCTGTTGTGGGAGCATTGCAGGATGGACTGACACACGATGCCTCCATGCTGATTACAAAGGCGATTCTCGATGGTATCATATCCATGGTTTTTGCTTCTGCCCTTGGAATTGGCGTAGTTTTTGCGGCCGTTCCGCTTTTTCTGTATCAGGGAGCCATCACCATTCTAGCCGGAACCCTTTCTCCGTTGTTCAGTGATACGCTCATCCGGAATCTCTCGCTGGTCGGGAATGTACTGATTTTTGGTGTTGGAATCAATTTGTTTTTCGGTAAACAGATGAAAATAGGTAATCTGCTGCCGGCATTGCTAATACCGGTTGTCTGGGAAGCACTGCAATATCTTGTATCCGGTATGAGATAATCAATCTCTTTGACAGCAGTATGATGCAATACAGAAAGAATCATCCGCTGAATCCTGTCCATGTGCAAAAGCGATGCATATCGTTTTTGATAGCAATACGCTATGGTGCCGGTAGGAAAGGGTGCAGGGATGAGAAATCAATTCGGCAATAAACGTGGATTGGCAATAAACGCGGATAAAAGAAAAAGAACGCTGAGGGGGTGCGTTCTTTTTCTTTTAGAATTATAAAATTAAATGAAAGGGAGAAAGTATGAATTTCATTTGAGGGGGAGATTATCATACTTGGCAAGAGTTCCTCTTGCTGACTATAGTATACGAAAATGTTATCTGAAAAATATGTCGCAACTATGTGAAATTATGTAGTTGAAATCACGTACTGTTTTGAACATTTCGTTTTTTCAAATACTGCATTTTCTGTTTTGTTCATGATGATATTAAAAATCGTCTGGCAGAATAAGAAAATAGAAACGCACTGCTTGGGGGAACAGTGCGCTTCTATTATTATCAGTTTTAAATGAAAGAGAGAAAGTATGAATTTACTTTTGGGGGAATTATCATACTAGCAAGCATTTCCTACTTGCTGCTTACAGTATACAAAATACTTGTCAATAAATAATGTAGATAATATGGAAAACTATGTTATAATACAACGTTTTCGTTTTACATTATGGGAAGCATACCGCGAAGCTGTGGTATAATGGAAAGGAAGTAAGCTGCCTGTACGGATAGCATGTGAGTGTTCATTTACAATGTTTGAACAGAGCTTATTTCGATTATGAAAGACTGAATGATTCCTCAGACTATATACAGTCTGATATGAAGGGAGGGATATTATGAAATTACCTTATGCAGCAGCTCCATGCAAAGTCTGATGGACGAATCGCTTGCATGGAGCAATGATTACGGACTCGTCCGCTGACTTTGCCTGTATACAATTCATGTAGAAAAGGAGCAAAGTCAAAATGAACAATATGAAACAAACAATAAAAGACCTGCATGTTTTTCTTGTACTCTGGAGTACGCAGGCATGCTCGCAGCTTGGAAGCTCTATGACGAGCTTTGCACTTGTCATATGGAGTCTGCAACAATCCGGAAGTGCTATGGTCAGCGCGATGCTTTCCATCTGTTCGTACACCCCCTATGTGATATTCGGCCTGTTTGCCGGATCCCTGTGTGATCGCTGGGATAAAAAGAAGACAATGCTGATCTGTGATAGTCTGGCAGCTGCCTCAACCCTTGTAATCGGTATCCTGCTGTTACAGGGAACGCTGGAGATATGGCATTTGTATATTCTGAATGCTGTAAACGGATGTATGAATACGCTGCAGCAGCCCTCCGGTGAAGTGGCGATTACTCTGCTGACTCCGAAGAAGCAGTATGCCAGAGCAGGCGCTCTGCGGATGTTTTCCAATTCATTGAACACACTGCTGGTTCCCGTTTTCGCAACCTCTGTTTATGCGTTGTTCGGTATGCAGACAATCCTGCTGATTGATCTGATCAGCTTCAGCGTTGCCTTTACAGCCCTGGCCTTCTTCATACGGCTGCCTGCTGTAGAAGCGGTGTCCGCTATAGAAAAACAATCTCTTCTGAACGGCGTAAAAAGCGGTCTTCACTGGCTGAGAGAAAATCGCGGTGTTCTGGAACTGATCCTGTATCTGGCTGCGATAAATCTGGTAGCCTCCACCCTGGATGCTGCACTGCCTTATATGCTGCTGATGCGCGAGGGTGGCAGTGAAGCTGTGCTGGGGGTAGTGAATACCTGTATGGGACTGGCAAATCTTGCCGGAAGTCTTGTTCTGATGCTGAAGCCGACGAGGCATCAACGTGTGCGATTGATTCACAATGCCCTGCTGATCAGCATGGGAACCGAAAGCTTTTTTCTGGCATTGGGCAGAGAACCCTTTGTATGGTGTCTGGGGGCATTTCTCGGCTGGCTGTGTATTCCGGCAATGAATACGAATATGGATGTGCTGCTGCGTGAACATATACCGCTTGATATGCAGGGAAGAGTGTATGCCGCTAGAAATTCTCTTCAATTCTTCACCATACCGGCAGGATATTTTCTGGGTGGTGCCCTCATAGATTATATCCTTGAGCCCTTCATGGCGGCACAGGGAGCATCCTCCCTGCTTGGACATGCAATCGGTGTAGGCGAAGGAAGCGGTGCGGCTCTTCTGTTTCTACTGCTGGGATTTGCGGGTATCGCGATTTGCCTGCTGTTTCGTAGAGATTCAAACATCTGGTCTTTGGAAACAATAGATGAACAACATAAGTAAAACAAAAGAAGCTCATGCTTGGGTTCATGAGCTTCTTTTGTATCTTATTATCTTTATATTTGAAAGGGAGAAAGTATGAAGTATTCTTGGGGGAATTTTATCATACCAGCAAGATTACCTCTTGCTTGCTTATAGTATACGAAAAACTTGCAGTTTAAATATGGCGCGATCATGGAAAAATATGTGGAAATCAGAATTGCGGCGCACAAATTGTGTGATAGCTCCCACAATTTTATGGATCGTGGAATAAAAAGGGGAAAAGCTGTACATACGAATACAGTCATTTTGGTATCAGCGGACGCAGGTGATGGAAAGGGAAAATGTGGCTTTACAGTCATTCTTGCTGCTGTAAAGAGAAATCTATGATCCTGCATACAACAAAAAAGACGTTTGGGGGAACGTCTTTTTTGTATCATTATTATATTGTTTTGAAAGGGAGAAAGTATGAAGTTATTTTTGGGGGAAATATGTCATACTAAGCAAGATTACCACTTGCTTGCCTATAGTATACAAAAAACTTTCCGTTTAAATATGGCGGGATCATGGAAAAATGTGTGGAAACTTGATTTTTCGTACACAAATTGTGTGATTAGCATTTCTAAGATGTCAAAAAGCACATAATTCATGATATAATACGATGCATAGGAAGGTGATGGATTTGCAGATTACAGGACTTGAGGAGCAGGATGTAGTACAGGCGGCTGCTGTAAAATTTCCAGGTAAATACATAGAGATGGGTGAAAGTGATCTGTATCTGCCGGATATTGAAAAGGGCAGCTTGACGATTGAGGGTATCGATCATCCCGTATTTGCCAGCACGCATTATGCCTATGAAGATAAGCTGGTAAATGGAAACAAGACCCGCTACAAGATACCTCTGACTACGGTGCTTGTAAAGAAGGATAAATATGAAGTAATCTATGACAGCTATGGGAAATATTATGTGGCTTATAAAGAGGAAGAGAAAATTCATTTTGTTCCATATGAGGATTTCTATGAGCTGCTGAAGCCGCTGATTCATATGAATGAAGAAAAAAACGAACAGGCGACATAGTTCGACAAATTGCGAAAATGAAGTGCTGTATAGTATGGGTGGCAGATGAGAAAACTGCTGATACGTAAATGATCCCCGAAAACTATCCCTAATTTACGTATAACATCATTCTATCCCCTATAATTTTGGAAAAGGCTCTGCATTACATGCGGAGCCTTTTCTATACCGATAAGCAGGATGACTGCCTGTCCTGACGAACAGTTCTGTAAAATGTCATAGCACGAAAAAGGCTGTGCAATCCGTTTTTCAAAGGAGCCCTGTCAAAGAGGCGGTGCTGCTTTCGGATAATGAAAAACCGCCGATTTCTATCGACGGTTCCCTTGATTGTGTAATTAAATTACAGTTACGTTTGCAGCGTGATCTCCGCGATCGTTTGTATTGATCTCGAAGTTAACCTTTGCTCCCTCTTCCAGTGTACGGAATCCGGAAGTCTGGATTTCAGAATAGTGTACAAACAGATCCTGTCCAGCGTCTGTTGTAATAAATCCGTATCCTTTGTCTGCATTAAACCATTTTACTTTACCTGTACTCATATTAGTACCTCCTTATAATGTAGATAAGAAGCACTCTCATGGCATAAAAAAACACATATGTGAATTGTACAATGAGATAATTACAATTCCTGATATGTGAATATTGAAATCATAGTTATTTGCTTGTTATTACACTTTCAGTATAACACAAGAAATGAGAAAAGCAAGAACTTTCGTAATTATTTGCATTATTTGCAATATGGTCGTTACGATTCACCAATCTATTGTAGATATCAGCTGAGATAAGGGTAAATTATCGAATGGCAGTGAACTCATACATACAGGAGCAGCATCCTTGATTGATTTATTATTCCTCGAAAGAAGTGCAATGATAGCCTGATGCATCATTTGATCACAATGGAATAAAACGTTCTCATAAGCACTTACTCTGCGGCATTTCTGGTTCGCAGCTGTTTATGATAAACCATACGCAAAACGCTAACAGTATAAGACGACAAAAATGTCTGAAGATTTGAAATGCAGAAAGAAAGTGCTGGAAAAGTTCTGGCAGTTACTGCACTTCATTCGCATGCGTATATTATATAACTGAAAGACGATTCATTATTGACAGAGTTGAGCATAGAGCTTATATAGAGAGAAAGCCAGCTGTTCTTTTCAGAATTACTATGTAAAGCGTATGCTTTCTGCAGTGCAGAAGGTTCGGCGGGCAGAAATGCTTCACTGTGTAATTGCGATTCGTCATAATGTATATAATGCATCGGTATTTTGTATCAGACCAGGTTTTTTTTACATATTCGTTTAGAACGTGAAAACGAATCTATTGCTTCAGCAATCTTGTGTTCTTTTGCTCCACAGACGATTTGATTTCTTTTGATATTTATTTGACTTTTCACTGAAAAAAGCATAGACTGAGGGTATTGAGGTATATAAAATGGTAAACTACGAAGAAAAGGTATTTCATCCAAACCTGGGCATCTGTGATGTTACAGGCATCGACAAAAAAGAAAAGCGTATGGTAATTACGGCAGCGGATGGAAGTACCTGTTCCATACCGTTCGAGAGCCTGCCACGAGTGGGTGTACGAAATCTGATGGAAAGTGATGAGGCGGATCTCATCATGAAGAAATTGTTTACTCCCAAACAGGAATCATCCCTTCCAGCCAGTCTTACGCTTATGCAGATTCAGCAGAGTATTGTGGACTACAAGCTGGAACAGCAGGTACAGCTGCTCATTGGTCTGCTGTATTGGAAATATGCGGAAGGTAAAAAAGGTATCCGTTATCAGGAATGTCTTTCCCGTATTGAGGGTGTACTCTGTGAGGAGCTGTCCTTTGTTCTTGACCTTTCCAAGGATCTTCTTGTGGAGCGTCTGGAGGATTGCTACCGCAGCATGGCATAGATTACAGAAAATGGTGCAGTCGCACTTTTTTTTATTTGCTGAATGCCGTAGTTTTATATGGGAAAACTGATGGATGATAAAAATTATAAATTGACGTATGTACCATCGTATGGTAAACTTAGTAAGTTATTACGAGTTTTTAACCTGCAATGATAGAAAGAAGGTAACAATGACAACATTTAATGAATTACAGATCAGCAGCGAGGTAATGAAGGCTGTTGAAGAAATGGGATATGAAAATGCAACCGATATTCAGGCACAATCCATTCCGCTTATTATGGAGGGCAAGGATGTGCTTGGTCGTTCAAATACAGGAACAGGTAAAACTGCTGCATTCGGTATCCCGGCGATTGAGAAAGTATGTCAGGGAACAAGATATCCGAACGCACTGATCATCTGTCCAACAAGAGAGCTGGTCACCCAGGTGGCTACCGAGCTTAGAAAATTTTCAAAGTACAAGGAAGGCGTTAAGATCGTTCCGATTTACGGAGGTCAGCCGATTGACCGTCAGATTCAGCTGTTGAAACGAGGCTGCGGTATCGTTGTCGGTACACCGGGCCGTATCATGGATCATTTGAACCGCCGTACACTGAAGCTGGATAATACCAATATGGTAATTCTGGATGAAGCGGATGAGATGCTGAACATGGGCTTTAAGGAAGATATTGAAGAAATCCTGTCCATGATGCCGGAGGGCAACGAGCATCAGACCATTCTATTCTCGGCTACATGGCCTGCGGAAATTCTGCGTATCACCAAGGAATTCCAGAATGACCCGGTACGTGTGGAAATTAAGTCTGCACAGCGTACCATTGATACAGTAGAGCAGATTTATTATGATGCACCGCGTGGAAAAAAAGCAAATGCTTTACGTGTGCTGCTGTCTCATTACGATCCGGATTTATGCATGATTTTCTGTAATACGAAGAAAATGGTAGATGAATTGTGTGATGAGCTGAATAAGCACAACATCAAAGCAATTTCCCTGCATGGGGATATGAAGCAGGAGTTCCGCTCCCGTGTTATGGAGCAGTTCCGTTCCGGAAATTATCCGATTCTGATTGCCACGGATGTCGCAGCCCGCGGAATCGACGTGGATGATATCGATCTGGTTGTGAATTTTGATATTCCACAGGATAATGAATATTACATCCATCGTGTCGGACGTACCGGAAGAGCCGGCAAGAAAGGTCTTGCTATCACTCTGGTAAGCGGAGGAAAGCAGCGTGCGGGAATCCGTGACATCATTCGTTATACGAAAACCAATATTGTCCGTCATGCGCTGCCAACCAGTGCACAGATGATGGAAGCCAACCGCAATGCTTTTGTCGCAAAGGTAAAGGAAGCATGTGATGAGGGCATTACTGAAGAAAGCATGGAGATTGCAAATGAACTGATGGCAGAGGGAATTGCTCTGGAAAACATTATTTCTGCATTGATTTCCATGACCTACAAGAATGAAATCATCGATATTGAAGCGGATGAGGATGTGAAGCGTTATGCATCTGCATTTGATGCTATCACGTTGAAATTCAATGTCGGAAGAAACAATGGTGTACAGCCGGGTAATATCGTTGCGGCAATCATTGAGGAATCCGGACTGAATGGAAAGGCCATCGGGCGTATTGATGTACGCAAGGATTTCACCCTGGTGGATGTGGAAGCCAGCAAGGTGGATGCAGTATTGAGCAATATGCAGCGCAGTCATATCCGCGGTGTGGAAGTCATGGTGGAAATCGACAGTGCGCCGAAGCGCAAAAACAGCAGCCGTTCCAATGGAAGAGGAACCGGAGGCAAAGGCGGTTATAATAAAGGCGGACGCAGCAGAAGCTATGATAACAGTGCTTCTTCTTCACAGCGTCGTCCAAGCAGACGAGCATCCGGAAGTCATGACAAGAGTGTTCGTAAGAGCAGAAAAGAGAAATAAGAAAGAAGCATCCCAAGCTCAAGGGATGCTTTTCCTTTATGTTTTAAGGTTATTGCTTGCTATCGGCAATGCTATCATTTTTTTCTTTATAGGTAATCGTACGGTGCGGATAGGGGAATTCAATGCCTTCCTGATCAAAGCGTTTTTTAATTGCGATGCGCAGATCGGACAGCATGGCAAAGCCTTCTGAATTATCACGCGAGTATACGGTGGCACGCAGGGTCAGGGAAGAATCATTGAAGGAGGTAAGACGAACGATAACCGGCTCCACATGGTTTCGCATATCCTCCTCTGTGCGGGGATCCACATAAGCGGGATGCCGTATGATTTCTTCCTTCATGATATTCATCGCCTTATCCAAATCACTTTCATAAGCGATGTCCAGCGTTAGAAAATTACCTTTTGTGTGATTGGTCAGACTTACATTTTCCAGAACAGCTTTGTTCATGGTGCTGTTAGGAATGATAACCTTCGTGTTTTCGTAGGTTCTTATCACCGTATCTCGAAGGGAGATATCCACCACGTAGCCTTCATATTCTCCGTTATTGACCTTTACCAGATCGCCGATTTTAAACGGCTTGAAGGTGGTAATCAACAATCCGTTTACAAAGTTGCCCATGGATTCCTGGGCCGCAAGACCTAATACCACTGCGATGATACCTGCACTTCCCCAGATTTTACCAAGGACACTTTCAAAAGGAGTCAGCAGAGATAAACAGCCGTATATGGCTATGGTGTACAGAGTGATTTTAACAATGCGCATAACAAACTTCGCATTCACGATTTCCTTTTTACGGATCCAGCGGTTGATTGCCCGTTTGCACAGCCAGGCACATAACAGAAATATCAGCATAATGACCAGGGATTGCAGGAAGCCGTATTTGAATAGGGAACCCTTCCCCCATTGATCTATATCCTTAACTATGTCAAACATGACAACACGTCCTTTCTGTGTGATATACAGGAATATTATACATGGAAATATGCGAAATATATATAAGAAATAAGTGGAATTGTGTGATTATATTGATATAATAATTATTTCATATATAATAATTTCTAGATAAGAAGGTGTCGAACGTGAACGTAAAAAGTAAGGTGCTAAAAATCAGAAATTTGCCCACAGACGGCAGAAAAATCGACCAGATCAACGCAAAACCGTATCTGGTCATTGCCGTATTCCTTTTCATCGGGATTGCATTGCTGTTTACCCGTGTCTATCTCATAGGAATCGTAATAACCTTTCTGTTTCTGTATTGCCTGCTGTTTGTCAAAGATGTTGTACTGATAGAGTTTTATGAAACCTATGCGGTCTTTTATCTCAATAACGGCAAGGAGGAATGCTTTCTGCTGTTCTGGCAGGATGTAGCAAAATGGTCGATTACCTCCAGTCGCAATGATTTGGATGTGTTGAACATCGAATTGAAAAATCATCAGTGCATCTCGCTGAAATGCGTATCACGCAAAAAGGTGGAAAAATACTTTCTGCAGTATGCCACTCCCATAAGGGAATCCGAAATCACCAAGCAGCATGCTCTTTGAGCGGTTGCTTTTCTTTTCGCTTTCTCGTATAATGTTTTGTATTGTGATTGCTGAAGCAGGAGAAACCGACAGCTATCAGCAGTTTAAGAGCAAAGCCCGTATGCAGCGGGTTACATGGAGGTAATTATGAAAACATATCAACAATATAAGGAACAGCTATCTGCACAGCTGAAGGGGCATCATCTACGGCTGTTTGCCATACTGCTTGTTTCCAGCCTGCTGATATCCCTGTGTAAGGATTCTCTAATTTATATCATGGATGCCAAATCGCTGATGTATTCCATCTTGAGTTTTCTTCTGTCCCTGTTTTTTTCACTGATCAACTATGTGATTCTGTTTCTGTTTATTCAAAGGGTTCGAAATGAGTCCTTTGGTGTGAAGGATGTGCAATATGGTGCTTCACGCTTCATATATCTGATTCTGGCTGGGCTGATTGTCAGTGTGATACAGCTGCTGGTCAGTACCGTGGCAACGTTTCTCATCATGGTTCCGCCATTGTACTATGTGGGAATGAGTGTGCTGAATGTCTTCTTTATCCTGTGGAACGCACTGATCTCCTATGGCGTATATGATGGTGTTACTCGGATCAAGGCACTCGTGATGGGGAGCTTTCAGTTGCTTTGGGAACAGATTCGTGTGATTCTTCGCGGCTCTCTTGTGTATATGATCTGGTTTGTTGTCGCTCAGATCGGTATTCTGCTTGTAGTGACGTCCTTTTTGGGGAATGATATCAGTAACAATCTGATGGAGGTATTCAGTGTTGCTGCCAATAATACACAGGCGCTGATCAGTATTATCGGTATTTATGCGCTGTATTATGTGGTGCAGTTTTATTTGCTGGTTCCATTATATCTGCTGAGTGCAAATGTGTATGAGGATGGAAAGGACCATTGGATCGATATAAAATAAGGAGGTACCAATCCTTCTGCAATATCGGCAGGAGGATTTTTTTGTATTCCTGATTCAATATGATCAATATGATGCTGATCAATATGATTGCTGAAGTGAAAAGTTAAATTCCACTTTCAAAAGGCGAATAAAAAATGTGGAACTTTCTTCTACAAAAGTCTATACAGAGCATAAATATAGCGTTAGAAAGGGTTTCAAATAGGTAGAAGTAAGTAAAAATGTGAAGAAAGTGGTCATTGTGCGAATGATAGATAAAATGAATAAGCGCACTGAAAATAGGCTCCATTATGCCTATGTATAACTAAATTCCACTTCTATTTTATAGTTACACTATAAATAACTGTTCTTTGCCGCTGCTCTTATCATTCTTTATATCATCTGTTTGTTACTTATGAGTCAATACGCTTGGACGAAGTATCACTTCGTCCTTTTCTATTTTCTGTAGACCAAATTCATAAAGTTTCTGCGCTAATTCCGGACACATGAACTCACATAGCTCAAATGGGGATTTTCCATTCAAATGTTCCTTGGCACTGGAATTGATATGTGAGATGGCTACATTCAAGGAAGTCTGATCGGTCAGGCCGATACTGCGTAAGTCTACTTCGTTAGGTAATATATAACGTAATTCACGATGCATATTTTCCAGGCTTCCTTTCTGCCCGGACTGCATAGGGTCGCAATAGAAGACTCGTGTCCTTCTGGTACCATCGTCTCTTTTTTCCATATGCTCAGCATCAGTAAATTCACCTCCGCGATCGGTGAGTGTTATATGAGCTTCCTGTTCAAACAGGCTTTTTCCAAGGATGGAATCAAGAACAGCTAGTCCGTCAACCATATCTGCAGCAGTCTTCGTGTCGTGATATACAGCAAACAGGAGCCCATATTTGATGAATTTGAAAGTCTGGATAAACGGTCCATTGGAAATGTCATTATAGACTGTATCCATTTGTAAAATGTGTGTGATTTCCTCAGACTCAACATAGGATTGGTAATCTGTGTAAAGCCGTCCAACAAGGAATTTACGGTCTTGTCGTTTTTTATAGATCGTCTTCTTCTTAGCGGTCATTTTTCTTTTGACTTTTATACGAAGGTCAATATTAGCAATGCCAACACATTCGAATACACCTTGTTCAATATAGTTGTAGAGTGTCTTCTCACTGATTCCAAGTTCGGGATGTGCAGCTATGATCTGATAAGGTGAATGACCTTTTAATAGAAGAGGCTTGATGGTATTGCCTAGCTCTACAGCTTCTGATGAGGTCAGATTGATTCCGGTTCGAGACTCAACGAGTTCGCTACGGTATTCCTCATAGGCGATCGTAGGTTTATAGAGGTATTTATCAAAGCGGCAGCTTTTCAGTTTCTCACAGCCATTACAAGCTCCCGGAGTACGATCTCTGCGTTTACAGCGGAACTTAGAATAATCAGGGCAGTTGACAGTACAATTCTTTCTCTTAAACTTACAGTGAGCATAGTTCTCGCATTCTAGAGAAAGTGTAGATTTATGAGAGAGATAACGGTGAGCACGGATTTCCTTACCTATCGTAGATTTATCTTTGCCTAGATTATCAGCAATAGCTTTTTTAGAAGAACCATTAACGATGCCGATCGCGATGACATTGCGATCGTCCTGAGTCAGATGTTTGTTTTTGTTCGTTGCCATATTCATCACCCTTTGTAATGTGTATGATAATAACCAGCGGTTACCTTCATCATAGATATAAAAAAGGATATATGAAAGACTAAATGCAATTGTAAGTGTAAATTCAACTAGATTGTTGTGTAAGAGTCTTTTCTACTTAGCTACTTTGAAAGTGGAATTTAACTTTTCACTTCAGCGATCAATATGATTTGTTATAAAGCGTTGACAAAAAATAGTTAATAGGTTATTATAAAATTATAAATGGAAGCGCTGACATTATGGGAGGGAAGGTGATTCTGTGAAAAGAAAGAAATTTATGCTTGTAGCATTGTTCTCTTTTGGATTCGCTTTATCAGCTATTTCAATAAATGCTGCATCATATGACTATGGCGTAAGTTGCAATGATAAAACTACAAGTGGGTATACATATGCTACTAATGATTCATGCAATATTAAATCAGTATCTCGTTATACAAAGGATGGAGCAAGTATTATTACACTAGCTGCTGATTATGGCTATAGAGATGCTAATACTGGTTATGCAACAACTAGACGCTCTTTACCGAGTGGAGGTCGTTACTTTACACGTATTGATGGTACTCATAAAGTAGGAAATAATACTTATTATAGTTCAGATGTTCGATAACTCTATTTTATTATGCGAATAATTCCTCCTAGGTACCTAGGAGGAATTATTCTAATAATCGAAAGAATAATTTTAAAGGGGGACTCTTATGAAAAAAAATTTCACTAAAGTAATCGCGATGTTTATAATGTTTTCCTTGTTAAGCGGCTGTAGCGGCAAGCAGACACAGAAAGTTGATGAGAAAGCTCTGCATTATGAAGCTGATTATGCTACACTGAAAAATTCTATGGCATCTTCCTCTTTCATGGCAGATATTAAAGGTGGGGCATTATTGTTCCCTGTTTATGAAAATTCTGAAGGAACACATAAATATACAGTTTTTTATGATGGCAAGAACACAAATATAATGGATTCAAACCCTGAATCCGGCTGTGATTTTGACAATGTAGATAGCTGTAGTAGCATTTCTGATGAAATGCGTTCAAATTATACTGTATATGGGGATAAGCTTTATTATGTAGTAGAGGCTTTTAATAAAAAAGATCAATTAACAGAGACTATTATAAGAAGTAATTTTGATGGAACCGAGGAAGAACAGCTTCTTTCTGTCACAAAAAGTGATGATGGTGAGGATGTTTCCTTTGCCTTTACAATACATAAGAATATTTTATATTATGCAGACAGCAACAAGGTACATGCTTATGACCTGTCTGATAACGAGGATGAAATATGCTTTGAATTAGAACCTGATACAAATATTGTAAATATGTTTTTTGAAGATGATAGTGTATATATAACTACAGAAATCTATAAGGATAAACAAGAAGTCATAAAGAATGCTATATTGAAAGGATCACTTACAGATTACAGTATGAAGCTCTGGCAGAAGGAGAAAAATGTTTATTATGCAAACAGCCAGTTTTTAATTGAAGTAGGTAATGGGGAAAAAGAAGGTGTCTTTTACTATGATGTTGCATCAAATAAGAAAAAGAAATTATTGGATACCTATTCTTTTAGTGCCTTTGTAAATGATGACTATATCGTATTATGCGATATTGACATGAAAAATCTTTATCTGTTTAACAGAAAAGGTGAATTGCTTGATAAGACAGCTTTAGAACATATGGAAGGATTGCCACAGGGAATCATCCATCACTCATTTTATTTTGCAAATGGAAATAAATTTTATAGGTATCCGATCAAAGAAGATAAATTCCAAAAGTATGTACAAATTGAATTAACATAAGGGGGTGCCTCATGTTATCGTTAAATGTTCAAAAGGTGACGAAGAATTATGGGAAAACGGTAGCCGTACGTGATATGAGCTTTGTGCTGCAACCGGGGGTTTATGGTATTATTGGACCGAATGGCGCAGGGAAAAGTACGCTATTACAAATGATTACAACGAATTTAACGCAATATGAAGGTACAATTTCTTATTGTGGAGATGAAATAAAAAAGATGGGCTCTACCTATCGCAATATTCTTGGCTATATGCCGCAAATAACAACGGGATACGGCGATTTTACTGCGAAGCAGTTTTTGTATTATATGGCAGCACTAAAAGGAATAAAGAAAGAGGAAGCGGAACAAAAGATAAAGGCATTAAGCAGTATACTTAACCTTGATACTTATCTGAACCGGAAAATTAAGGCCTACTCCGGAGGGATGAAGCAACGGTTATTTTTCCTGCAGGCGTTATTAAATGATCCAAAGGTACTGGTCCTCGATGAACCGACGGCAGGCTTGGATCCATTGGAGAGAATACGGTTGCGGAATTATATTTCTACGATTGCAAAAGATAAGATAGTTTTAATAGCAACGCATGTTATGCAGGATATTGAGACGATTGCAAAAGAAATTTTATTCATAAAGGAAGGGAATCTGTTATTCGAAGGTAGTATAACGGAGTTGATTGAACGCTTAAAGGGTAGGGTACAGGAAACATTGATTGCTGAAGATGTATGGGAGGAATTTCAGAGAACACATAAAATTACAAGGTCATTGCGTTTGGATACTGTATTTCATGTACGCTATATAGTTGATGAAGTCGGTGAAAGCTCTGTTCTCCCCTCACTTGAAGATGCTTATCTGTATTATATGGGATAATTTTTATGCAGCTTATACGATATGAGATAAGGAAGCTTACATCAAAGCGCAATCTGATCGTTGCCATCCTTCTTCTTCTTTTTGCGACATTCACCTTTCTGTATATGGAACAATTACAGAGCAATGATGTAATGGCGAAATATAAAGATGTTTATTTCAGCATAAATAAACAATTAAATGGCAAAAATCTGCAGGATAAAAAAGCATGGATAGAAAAAAAGCATACATTCTTCACACAAGTGAAGCAATATGAAGAGCAGCTTCATTTAACGGAGGCCTTTCAGGATGATACGGAAGCACAGAAGGCTGATGCAGATTTTCTATCAGAATATCAAAAATTACTGCAAACGGATATCTATACGGATTTGAATGCTCATTTACAGATATACCAGTATCTCCATACCTATTACAATCGTATAACAGAGTATCAAACATATCTGGATGGTATTCTGAAGAAAACGGATTTTCTCAAAAATAATCCCATGCATATTACGATATCGGATGAAAAGCTACAACAGTTGGAATTCACAAAAAGTACCTACGAAAGGCTTCGTAATACAAGCTTCAGTGACGAAGGCTTCCTTGTTTTTGAACGTTATGTGACAAGTTCTGTCTCTATCATGATTTGTTTTGCCTGGTTATTTATAGCGATTATCGTATTACAGAGCGATGAAAGTGCAGATATGACATCCTTGATAACAACTACGAAATATGGAAGGGTCGCATCACGCTTTTCTAAATGCATTGTTATCTTCATTACAGGTATTTTGCTTACGATCCTAATTGAAGGGGGATATCTGCTTCTCCTGCAGGGATTGTATGGCGGCATAAATTGGGAAGCATCCATTCAAAGCATACCTTCTCTGTATACAAGCGCATTTCAAGGAAATGTAGGTATGTGGTATGGTATAACATTTGCCATAAAAATCATTACAGGATTCACTTTAGCTATGATATTTGCATGTTTGTATCAATGCTTTCAGAAATTCTCTATTCTTTTAATGAGTGCATTGCTGGCCCTCTCTTATCTGCTTTTCCAGACTATTTCAGTCAACTCTATACTGCGTATCTTTCATTACCTCAATTTATATGAAATCAGTAATACACATACGTTTTATCAGGATTATATAGTATTTACATTTCGTTCTATTACAATATCATTAGCTGAACTCCTATGTATATGTATCATCATATGTATGTTACTTTTTACAGCGTTATTCCTGTTTTTACATAAAAAGGTCAGGATACCCAAATGGAATGCTCATTCGATTGCGTTTGTACAGCATACCAGTCTGTTGATACATGAAATTCAAAAAATCATTGTTAATAATAAATTCTTTATCATATGTGTCCTGCTGTGTGTTTATCAGGGGAATTATAGTTATACAATTGCCAGTCAGCGACAGGACTCTGTCATTGAGGATAAGGTGATAGAACTATATAAAGAATATGGCGGTGTACTGAATCCTGTTAAGAAGCGTAAAATTGAAAAACAATATAAGATGTATGAGGAGCAGGAAACAGAACTGGAAAAGCTAGCTGCAGAGAAAGATAGGGGAATGGCGGCATCGGAAGCAGATTACCAGGCTTTATTAAAAAAGAGTATGGATCAAATAAAAGACAAAGCGGCGTTCAAGATTTTTTATAAGGATTATCAGGATGGTGAGGTACTCGTTTATAAAAAGGGATATCAGGCTATTTTTGCTATGAATACACAAGAGCGGGATATTCAAATGAGTATTCTGCTGATTGCCTCCCTTATATTTGCTTTACATGGAATCTATACATTTGATCAGCAGAAAAAGGAGTATATACTGTATGAGACTACAAAAAAAGGCAGAAGGTCGAGGAATAGAGCTAAATTCATAGTTGTACTAATGGTGTCGGTATTCATGTATTTATTTTACAATCTTAGTGACGCACTTGCATTTCATCAACTATATCCGATGTTTCAATGGGATGCCCCATTACAAGCTGTAGTACCTGATGATTGGAGTATTGCATCTTCATTACCGCTTGAAATTTCATGTTTGCAGTATGCTTGTTTGCTGTATTTCATCCGGTGCTCGGGTGTAGTGCTCAGTGGTTGTATCGTAGCCCTAATATCTAAAAAGTGTGAAAATCCTCTTGTTAGCTGCTTTTTGAGTTTATTTATATTATTGTTTCCAATGATTCTTTATTATAACGGTGCTGATTTTATCTTGTATGTCACTGTCTTTGACTTGGTTCAGGGAAATCTCTTTCTATATCATAATTTCAATTTCATTAAGTATTTGGTGATTATACTATTTCTAGCGGGCTCATCTGTGAGGCGATTTTCATTGATACATTCAAAAAGGAAGCTTTAATATCGAGCAATATTCATCCATATGGATTTCCTGCACAGGCTTGTTTTGTGAAAGGTATATAAAATGCAATAAAAAATTCTTCCTGCAATATCGGCAGAAGGATTTTTTTTCGTATAGAAATTTTATAATAGAAGATTGATTTTCCAGAATGCTTTGGTTAACTGTGGTGTCGAAAAAACTTGATTATCGTGCATTTAAATCCACAATTTATTGATTTTTCGCCATAAAGCGATGAATTCATGCTATGATACAGATATCTAGTGATACATTGAAAAGAGCAAAACTAAAAAGCTTTCGCAGTATGTTGATTTATGTATCCTTTTTCTCAATTCGTATGTCTGAATTATGAAATTAAGGTATAATATATATAGAAGGCGGTGATATTTTGAAAAAAGCCATACCAATAGGAGTTAACGGTTATCAGAAATTACGGGTTGAAGATTATTACACAGTTGATAAAAGCAGGCACTGCCCGCCTGAGGCGTGATGATTGCGGAGTTTCTGGAAAGGAAAACAACTGTTACTCTGATTACACGACCAAGACGCTTTCACCGAAATATTGCCGATACCTTTGGTATCCGACAAAAGGCGCGCTAGTAGCGGGGAAGACAATCAATATGAGCAGGCGCTGCCCACCCATGGCGTGCTTTCAGATTTTTTCGATGTTACCAAGAATTCAGCTAGCATTTTTGAAGCTTCAGCAATTATGAAAACAGAGTATGCTTCCTATATAAATACGTATCCAACAATATTTTTATCTTTTGCGGATGCAAAAGAATCTAAGAGGAGGATAGTAAAATCTATAAAGGAGCAATTATTAAATGTTTATGATGAATATGCATGTGTTTTAGAAAAACTCAGTATGTTTGAAAAGCCTAAATTTGATTTGATTTTACGGGGATTATCTGATCTTGAAGACGAAAACTTGGAGCCAGTTGACCATGCAATCAGCTTTTTAATGAAAAAATGTCATCAATATTACAAAAAACGCGTTATGTTGTTTATAGACGAATAGGCGCTGCCCGCCCAAGGCGTGACACACCGTTTATTGAAGCCCATACACAGGGATTTTATAAAGAAGTGAGCGGTGCCTTATCAGCACTCCTGCATACGGCTTTGAAAACAAGTGATGATTTACAATTTGCTATGTTGACAGGCATACAGCGCGTTGCGAAAGAGAATACGCCTAAGGCGGGCAGAGGCCTCTTTTCTGATTTAAATAATCTGCTTGTATGTACAGTAAAGGATAAAGAATATGCAGAATACTTTGGATTTACAAAGAATGAGGTAAAAGACTTGTTAGCATATTATGATTTGAAGTATACGGATGAAGTACGCGCATTATATGACGGTTATAATATGGGAGGCGTAGACATTTTTAATCCCTGGTCCATTATCAATTACGCGGAACGTAAAGTATTGATGCCTTACTGGGTGAATACCAGTTCTAATAAAATGATAAAAGTGGCAATGAAAGATTGTGATGCTTCATTTAAAGAGGGATATGAAGAATTAATAAGGATCGGAACAGTTAGAACACTTGTAAATTTCGAAACATCTTTTTATGAGCTAAAGGAAACAAGCAGTTTATGGGGGTTGTTTGCGCCTCAGGCGGGCAGTGCCTGAATGCCGGATATCTAACCGTACAGGATACGCTTGATTCATTACTCGGAAGATATGAATTAAGAATTCCTAATAAAGAAATCATGAGTGAATTTAGTGCAATCACAGCACATTATCTTCATGTAGATGAGAATAGTATCGATGTTTTAACAGATAAACTCCCTCAAAAAGACTGGAAAGGGTTTTTGCGTGGATATCGTAAAATTCTGATGGATACTATAAGTTATTTTGATTTAATCAATGAGAATTCTTACCAGACGCTTCTATTAGGTCTTCTTATGCGGTTGGGAAATGCTTATGAAATTTCGAGCAATCGGGAGCATGGGGAAGGTAGGCATGACATTTTGTTAAGCAACAAAACCAGTGGAGAACCCTCACTGTTATTTGAATTGAAATATACAAAGGACGAAAATATTGACCTTACAAAATTGGCGAAGCTTGCATGTGATCAAATCATAGACAAGAAATATGATCACGATATGCAAAATGTTATTAAAGTAGGACTTGCGCATCGGGGAAAGCAGGTTGAGATGTACGTTCATGCGTGATATCAATAAAATACAGTATATACATGCATATCCTGTTTACTGAAGTCTTCCTGTGCGGCTTGCAGGAGGATTTTTACATATTAAGGAAATCATAGGCACTAAAGATAAGAATCAGCAATAAAACATCGTCTATGGAAACTATTCATATCTGAGCACCGCCTGCACAGTGCCGATCTTATCCTTTTTAGCATTTCCCATTTTACATGAAATATGGTAGAATAACCTATACCTGAGGTGATATTATGAAAACTTGGAAAGACTTTCTTTCATTTACCAATATAAGAGAACGCATTGCCAGTCTGCTGATTATGCTGATGCTGCTCAGCATTCTGTACTGCTCGATTTACAGTATGGGAATTTCGGTTGTCAGCCGGGCAGGCAGTATGCTGGTATCCTACCTGTTTCTCTATCTGATTGTTGTTGTGGCTGCCTATGTATATCTGATTGTCATGTTTCAGTTTATCCGTACCAAGCGAGAAGATATACGTACGCTTACGATGAAGGACTATATGTTTCCTCTCATTGGGGTGCAGACCCTGCTGTTTGTCGTAATGGTGGGGAGCAGCTGGCTTTCCTTTCAGCTGATGCTTGCGGATATGAGCAGTATCAATACCATACTGACTCCAATCATGCTTGTGCTGATGATGTTTTATATTCCGGTGCAGGTATTTGCCTGCTTTGCCATTTATGACGGGGCGCGGAATCCGTTTCTCATCATAAAGGATGCCTTTGTTAAGATCATTCGGCATTACCGTTCTTCCTTTTACAGTATGCTGGTCATCTTTTTAATTGCTTTTGCCTATACCTCGTTCATGAATGCCTTTTTCCAATATGGAACCCTGTTTGCTGTAAACAGCGGCGTCGTTGATATCATGACCCGCAGCAATCCATTCATGGATGCGATGGAGCTGGGACTTTCCCTGTTTGATAATATGCAGCTTCTTCCTGCCTTTCTTGTATCTGTTGTCTATGGTGTTGTCATGTGTCTGGTGCTGGTATTCTACTATACCTTTATGGTGTGCATATACGATGAGGATGTACACGTTTAAGCTTTTTACATACGATAAAGCAGGTGATTGTAATGCATAATGAATATGATATCCCATTTGTTGTAACACTGCACATGAAGAATACCTATGCTGTACTGCGTGTACATGTAATCAAAATTGAGGGGCAGCCCTATGTGCTGCTGCAGCTGGAACCGTTGATGAATTAACGGTTCTTTTATTTTGTAGAACAATTTCCATGTGGGCTCATATACTAGAATGTATAAGAAATGAATCGCTTATATGAAGAAGGAGGATAAAGATGAGCAAACGCTTATGGAACGTCTTTTACCGCATGCTGCCTGTCAGCCTTCTGGAAACGGCACAGCCGTGCATAGAAAATGCGAGCATGGATATTGTCATAGAAGAGAGGATGCGTGACGGTAGTGCCAGAGACATACGCAGAATGCGTCATGTCAAGGTCTGTCACTCTCAGAACGAATGCTGTTATTATGATGTACCCATCGATCCGGCTACCGGTATTGGAAAAATCACGATTTCCGATATCCAGGCAGTACAGCATGTCATCGTACAGACGGATGAAAGCGGACAGCAGATGATCAACGGAGATGAGGTGGATATCACCTATCTGGTGGATGAGGAAATTCAGCAGGAGGACTACGCCACAGTGATCTACACGAGTACGACCTCTCACCGCACAGTCCGCATCATCAATCAGCAGCTGGGTGAGACACAGCTGCATGTCGTAAAGAAATTAGTAGATATGAACGGGAACCCGCTGGAATTTCAGAGGGACATGGCATTTACCCTGCATGTCATGCAGAATGGGCAGGAGCAGTGTGTTACCCTGGATGCATCCAATGACTTTCAGGAAACCATCTGTGACCTGCTGCCAGGCTATACTATGGTTGAGGAAAGCGGATGTACAGGGTATCTGACCCGCTGGAGATTCAATGATGAGGGAGAAACCTCGGATGGCCGCTTTGATCTGCTACCGCAGGAAAATGAACTCGTCATGATCAATGAACTGCGTGCAGACACTGTATTGAAAATTGAAAAGTATATTCGTATGGAAAACGGACACCTGTACAAGCCGGGCTGTGGTGAGGTTTATCAGGTTCGCGTTATCTCTGACAGCGATGATCGTCTGATTGAGCTGAGCGAGGATAATGACTACTGTGCCATGCTTTGCGGACTGCTGCCGGGCTATTACGATATCAATGAGCTGAGTGATCCGATGGAAGCGAATCCGGTTTATATCGTAAATGGCCGTGAGGAGCAGTGCTATGCCAATGTAGAGCTGAATGACTGTGAGCAGGCATCGGTTATGATTATCAATTCACAGCAGAATATGGGACTTTGTGAAGGTATGACCTCACCGCTTCGTATCTGCAAGTTTATTCGCAGCTGTGACGGCAGTGTTTCCAAGCCGTCGAAGGATCTGCAGTTCATGGTCATGGTCAGCGGCTGCGGTATGAATGAAACCTTTAATCTGAATGCCAGCAACAACTTCTGCGTGGATATCGCGAATTTGTGCAATGGGGAATATGTCATTGAGGAAGTGAGCTGTAATACCGATTATACGACAAGCTATGTTATCAACGGGGGAAGAGAGAGTACTAGCGCCTGTATCCGCATCAATGGTGACAATGCCTTCTGTGTGTCCGTCATCAATGAGGAACGCAATGCAGGTACGGTCAGCATCTGCAAATATGTGCGCAATGAATTCGGTGATTTGATTAAGCCGCAGAAGCATCAGTGCTTTCATGTAACCCTCAGCTCCTACTTCTGTAAACGCTGCTTCGAGCTGAATGCGGATAACGACTGGTGCATGTGCTTCGATGATCTGCGCTTCGGCAGCTATGAGGTGCGTGAGGATGCACCGTGTGAGTATGAGGTCAGCTATCAGGTCAACTGCGGACGGGAGTGCCGTCATGCCCGCTTTGTTGTCGATGACTGCTGTGAAAATGAAATCCGCATCATCAACAGTGTTGCGAAGAGCAGCTGCGGTGTTTTGAAAATCTGTAAATTTGAAGAAACACGAAGCGGTGAGCTGGTCAAGCCGGGGCGTGATGAGGAATTTGAAGTCTGTGTGGAAAGTGCCTGCTTCAAGGAAACGTATCTGTTAAAGGCCGGAAACAACTGGTGTGTCATGCTGGAGGGTCTTGCGGCAGGAGAATACCGGATTACCGAGCTGGACAGCTATGATTATGATGTTTCCTATATCGTCAATCAGCAGGATGAATGCGATGCCATCGTGTATATGGATGGGTCCAATCAGGAGGTCAGCATCATCAACCGCCGCCGCAACAGCGGTATGCTGAAGCTGCGTGGTGTTGTTCGCTGCTGCAACGGGGACATGCAGCGTCCATCCAGAGGCATGCTTCTGGATATCCTGGTCGAAGGTAGAGAGTGCAGTGAGCACGTCTGTCTGCGTGCGGAAAACAACTGGTGTGTGATTCTGGATCAGCTGCCGCAGGGACGCTATCGTATTGTGCAGAAGGATAATCTGGGCTATCGCGTCAGCTACGTCATAGACGGCAACGAGGAAAGCTTCGGCAATGTCGAGCTGGGACAGTGCGATGTGGAGGTTCTGATTGTCAATCAGGAAAGCGACTGCACAGGAAGTGTCCGCGTTACCAAGTATATCGAGGATGCGCATGGAGAGCTGTTCATGCCGTGTCCGCAGGATGAATTCCGCTTCCTGTTACAGGGACAGGGCTTCAGCCGCACCTACCGCCTGTGTGCACGCAATGACTTCTGTGTATATTTCGATGATCTGATGGAGGGAAGCTATGAAATCAGTGAGGTCGATGAAAACTGGAATGTCCGCTACCGCGTCAACGGGGAAAGCTGCGAGCGTGCCTGCTTTACACTGGGACGTGATGATGAATATATCGACATCATCAACAGTGAACAGCGGCAGGGCGTTGTAACAATTGAAAAACGCATACGGGATGGAAACCGTATCGTGATGCCGGATGAGGATGCCGTATACCGTGTGCTGCTCAAGGGCAAGAACTGTCATGAGGTATATGAACTGCATGCCGGCAATGATTTCTGCATCTGCCTGAGCAATCTGGCCAACCAGCATTATGAGCTGCGTGAGCTGGGCGGCGGTAAGCATGTATATGACATCAACGGGGAATTGCATGAGAGCTGCTACTTCCTGTTCGAGGGAGAAAGCATGCATGTTACGATCATCAACGAAGAGGAGCGCTGCGGCTGTATGCTGCTGGAGAAGCGTATCGCGGATGCAGACGGTAACCTGGTCATGCCATCCTATGGTGAGTCCTTCTGTGCCATCGTGGAAAGCGATATGTGCACACAGAAAATCGAGCTGAACAGCGAAAATGATTTCTGTGTCCGCCTGTATGATTTGCCGCAGGGACATTATGAGGTACGTGAGGTTCCATGCGAGGGCTATGAGGTCAGCTGGCTGATCAATGATCTGCCGTGTGCGTCTGCCGTCGTGGATGTGTGTGATGAGGATGTCTGCATCACCATGGTAAATACACCGTGTCCAAAGGGCTGCATCCGTGTTGGTGCACTCATGGAGGAGGACGGCGTTCGCCGTGATCTGTGTCCGGGCGAAGAGGTACGTGTGGAAATCGTCAGCGAGCATTGCAAGGAAACACTCTGCCTGAACAGCCGCAATAGCTTCTGCGATGAATTGAAGAATCTGCAGCCGGGCTCTTATACACTGCGTGTGCTTGATGCCGGTGCGGTTCGCTTTGAAATTGAGGAGTGTGTATTCGAGGATGTTGTCTGCATTGAATTAAACGGGGAATGTGTAAGCGTCTGTGCTGTGATCAAGCAGCCGCGCCGCGCCGACATCACCGTTACCAAATGCATGGAAAACGGATTCAAAGAACGCTTTAAGCCGGAACGAAACGACACCTTCCGTATCCAGCTCCTGCATGATAAGGAAAAACAGGAATGTGTTCTGGACAGAAGCAATGACTGGACAGCGACCTTTTGCAGGCAGCCAAACGGCGCCTATGAAATCCGTGAGCTGGGGGATCATGAGGTCCGTTATCAGATCAATGAGGAGTGTCCGAAGGATAGCGGATACTTTGAGGTCAGGGATGAAGCTGTAAACATTACCGTGCTGAATGCAAGCGAGGCTATGGCGAAGCTGCATCTGGAGGCAGTCGTCAAGAATTGTGAGGATGATCTTACAGCGCCGTCAAAGGACATGGTGTTCCATATGCAGGTCAAGGGGAAGCATATGGATAAGACCTTCGTGCTGAATGAGCGCAATCACTGGCATCAGGCGGTGGAGCTTCCGCAGGCGGAATATCAGGTTATTCAGAAGGAGGATCCGCAATTCAAGGAGCTGTATTATCTGGTGGATGATGCACGCGAGTGCGATGGTACAATCGTGTTATGCAGTGATGTGCATGTACAGTCTGTCAATGTAATGAAATGTGCATTGGGAAGCATCACGCTTTCCAAGTACATGCGCGATGCATCCTGCGGCTGTCTGAAGAAACCGCAGCAGGAAGAGGAGTTTGAGGTGGACGTCAGGGGAGAAGCGTTCCATCAGATCATTACGCTGAACTCCTGCAACCGCTGGAAGGAAACGCTGGAGCATCTTCCGATGGGGGTATATGAGCTGCGTGAGCTGAATACAACGCATGATGTCAGCTATATCATCAACGGGGGTAAGGAAGCAGAGAGTGCTGTCATCAATGTGGAAGCGGAGAACGTGGATGTCAAGGTAATCAATGAGGAGAAGCAGCCGCATGAGGGAAGCATTGAGCTGTGCAAGCTCATTCGTGACACTGAGGGGTGTTACCGCTATCCATCCGAGCAGGACAGCTTCTGGGTACGCATCAAGGGAGAAGAGGAAACAAGCAGAGTTCTTCTGAATTACGCAAATCACTTCTATGCCAGCCTGCGCAATTTAAAGGACGGCTGGTATGAAATCATCGAAGAGAGTGGACAGGAGGGTGTTCGCTATGTCGTCAATAATGCGGCACCGCTTGCAAGGGGAATCGTTCATGTCATGCAGAATGCCAATACGGTGAATATCATCAATCCGCAGGGGACAGGAAACACCGGCAGCATCACGTTGAGCAAATATGTAGAGGATGCACAGGGACTGCTGAGCAAGCCGCAATCAGGCAGCTATCGCATCCATGTTTCCTCACCGGGCTATAACGAAATCTTCACATTATCCTCCAGAAACAGCTTTACGGAGACGATTGGACCGTTACCAAGCGCAACCTATGTCATCGATGAGCTGGATCATGAGGATGTCAGCTATATTATCGACGGCGGTTCTCAGGTGGATCGCGCCATTGTGGCAGTGAATGGCACTGCGCATCAGGTACAGGTCATCAATCGGGAGCAGGTAGCGGAAAGCGGCAGCATCACCATGGCCAAATATATCCGTCAGGATGGTATGCTGATGCGCCCGCAAAAGGATGCGTCCTATGTCTTCCTGGTATCCGGGCCTTCCTATAATGAGCTGATCACACTGGATGCCTCCAACCGCTGGATGCGCGTGCTTTCGGATTTGGCAGCAGGGGATTATGTCATCAGCGAAACGACGACGATGGATGCTGTCAGCTTCATCATCAACGGGGGGAATGAAGTGGACCGCGGTATCATCCATGTGGCAGGTACCAGCAATACCGTTCAGATTATCGATACACCGCAGGCATCCGGCAGGGGCAGTATACAGCTGGATAAATATATGCGCCGCAATCAGAATCTGGTGCGTCCGGATGAGGATTTTGTTTCCACCATTCATATCTCACGACCGGGGTACAATGAGGTCTTTACATTGAATCGTGAAAACAACTGGTCGCTGCTGGTAGATGCTCTGGAGGATGGCGTGTACGTCGTGGATGAGGTCGATGACCGCTATGATGTGAGCTACATTGTCAACGGTGCAAGTGAGGTTAACAGCGCTATTGTCAATGTGGAGGGCAACGTCAGTACCGTGCAGATCATCAATACGGTGAAGGAAGTCTTCGGCAGTATCCGCATCGAGAAGTTCATGCGGGTAAATGGCAAGCTGGAACAGCCGGCACAGGATTTTGTGACCCGGGTACATGTATCCAAGCCGGGCTACAATGAGGTATTTACCCTGAATGCAGCCAATCACTGGAGCATCCTTGTCAAGGATCTGATGGATGGCTGGTATGTGATCGATGAAGTGGACAGTGATGATCAGGTCACATATATTATCAACGGCGGCAGCGAGGTCGCAAACGGCATCGTGCATGTTGAGAAAAATTCCAATGAGGTGGCAATGATTGATGTAGCTGGGGGAAGCGGGGGCTCCATCACGCTCTCAAAGCTTATCCGCAACGCCAGCGGACAGCTCGTTTTGCCGAATGATACCCAGCGCTTTGTTGTTGCGGTAAGCGGTGCGGGAATGCAGACAAGCGTCGTTCTGCAGAAAAGCAACAGCTGGAAGACCACACTGCGTGATCTGGCAGCGGGAACCTATCAGATTTCTGAACAGAAGCCGGGCGGCTATGAGGTGACGTATATTGTAGATGATGCGCAGGAAAGCTCCACTGCTACGGTGGAGGTCGGCCGTGATGCGCACAATGTCAGCATCATCAACGCCCAGCGCAGCAGCTATGGAAAGCTGGAAATCACAAAATTCATCAAGCAGGCAAACGGTACGCTGATCCGCCCGGCGGATGGCGACCAGTATGTTGTGGAAATCTATAATATGACGACGATGCGCCGTGTGGAATTGAACTTCGGTAATTCCTTCACCTATGTGGTCAACGATCTGCCGAAGGGGACCTACAGCATCCGGGAAATCAATAATGATCAGTTCATCACAACCTATCGGGTAAACGGGGGAGCGGAAACCGATAGTGCTACCATCACCATGGGGGATGCTGTCAGCAATGTTGTGGAGGTTATCAATGAGCTGATTGTCAACCGCAGTACGATTGAAGTATTCAAGTATATGCTGGACGATGACGGCAACTATCTGCCGCCAAGTGCTCCGGACACGTTTAGATTCCGCATTCGCGGGGAAGGAATCGATCAGGTGTATGACCTGAATGTGGATAACAGCTGGCATCAGTCACTGACAACGTATCCAAGCGGTGCCTATGAGGTGCAGGAGCTGGATTCCTCCTATCCGGTACAGTATCTGATCAATTCGCCGGAGCTTGTGGATGAGGCGAAATTTACCGTACTGCCGGGAACAACCGTAGTGGTTGGTATTATCAACCGTACCAGTGGTGTACAGAACGGTTCCATGGAGCTGACCAAGCGGGTTCGCAACGCACAGGGGGAATTGCAGCGTCCGGCGGATTCCCAGTCCTATGTCATGCAGGTGTCCTCCGATTCCTTCAACCGTTTTGTGACGCTGTATAAGGACAATGATTTTACGGCGCTGCTGGAAAATCTGCCGTATGAGACTTATCAGATTCAGGAAACCAGTGGAAATGGAAGCGTCAGCTTTCTTATCAACAATGAAACGGAAACGACACAGGGCATACTGGAAATCATCAGCGATACAAGGAATGAAGTGACAATAATCAATACAGAAACACAGGCGTTTTATCGCAGCAATGCGGCAAATACCGTGAAAATTGTAATTGAATAAGAAGGGGAAAAGACCTTGAAAACAGGTCTTTTCTTTCATTTTGTATACATTTTCTTTCATGTAGTGAAAATAAGCGGTGCAAACTTTTCAATTCCCAAAATAATTACAAAATTCCCTTGAAATCCAACGAAAAATTGCTTAAAAATCCTAGTAAAATCAAAGATAAAGTTTTATAATAGAGAAGTAAGTTATGCAAGGAGGAAAACAAATGACTAAGAAATTTATGTCAATGGACGGTAATACTGCAGCCGCACATTGTGCGTATGCATTTACCGAACTATCTGCGATCTACCCGATCACTCCATCTTCACCAATGGCTGAGGTTGTTGATCAGTGGGCTACACAGGGTCGCAAGAATATTTTTGACAGTGTTGTAAAAGTTGCTGAACTTCAGTCCGAAGGTGGAGCAGCTGGTGCAGTACATGGTGCTTTACAGGCAGGATCTCTGGCTACAACCTTCACGGCTTCCCAGGGTCTGCTGCTGATGATTCCAAACATCTACAAGATGGTTGGTGAGTGTCTGCCAGGCGTTATCCACGTTGCAGCTCGTGCACTTGCTACAAGAGCACTGAACATCTTCGGTGACCATGAAGACATATATGCATGCCGCCAGAGCGGTGTATGTATGCTGGCTTCCCATTCTGTACAGGAAGCTATGGATCTGGCTGGTGTAGCTCATTTGGCTGCAATCAAGGGGTCCGTACCATTCATGCACTTCTTCGATGGATTCCGTACATCTCACGAAATTCAGAAAATCGAAGTTATGGATACAGATGTATTCAAGGAACTGGTTGACAAGGAAGCTCTTGCTAAATTCCGCAAGAACGCTTTAAATCCTCACACAAACCCGGTAACACGCGGTGGTGCTGAGAACGACGACATCTTCTTCCAGGGTGTGGAAGCAAGAAACAAACACTTCGATGCAATTCCTGACATCGTTGCTGACTACATGAAGAAAATCAGTGAAATCACTGGTCGTGAATATGCACCGTTTACTTACTATGGTGCAAGTGATGCAGAACGTGTAATCGTTGCTATGGGTTCTGTAACAGAGGCTGCTAAAGAAACAATTGATGCACTGACTGCTGCCGGAGAAAAGGTTGGTATGATCAAGGTTCACCTGTACCGTCCGTTCTCTGTAAAATACCTGCTGGCTGTACTGCCGGAAACAGTTAAGAAAATTGCTGTACTGGATCGTACAAAGGAAACAGGATCCATGGGAGAGCCTCTGTATCTTGACATCCTGTCTGCACTGAAGGATAAAGACATCGAAATCATCGGTGGACGTTACGGTATGGGGTCCAAGGATACACAGCCTTACCACATCAAAGCTGTCTTTGATGAACTGAAGAAGGATGAAATGAAGAACAGCTTTACCATCGGTATCGTTGATGACGTTACCAACCTGAGCCTGGAAGCAGATTCCAACTTCCACGTTCCAGCTGACTACACTTCTTGCTTATTCTGGGGACTGGGATCAGACGGTACGGTTTCTGCAAACAAATCCACTGTCAAGATCATCGGTGACAATACAGATCAGTATGCACAGGCTTACTTTGCATATGACTCTAAAAAAGCCGGTGGTGTTACCCGTTCTCACCTGCGTTTTGGAAACTCTCCAATCCGTTCCACTTACTATATCGGTAACGCAGACTTCATTTCCTGCTCACTGGATGCTTACATGTTCAAATATGACATGGCGAAAGATATCAAGGAAGGCGGAAGCTTCCTGTTGAATACTACCTTCTCCAAAGAAGAAATCGTTGAGCATATGCCGAACCGTATGAAGGCGCAGCTTGCTAAAAAGCATGCAAAATTCTACATCATCAACGCAACTAAAATCGCTCAGGAAATCGGTATGGGACGTAGAACCAACACGATTCTGCAGTCTGCATTCTTCGCACTGAATGAGCAGATCATGCCATACGATACAGCTGTTGAGCTGATGAAGGCAGCAGCGAAGAAATCCTACTCCAAGAAGGGTGATGCTGTTGTACAGCTGAACTACAAGGCAATCGATGCCGGTAAAGCCGGAATCGAAGAAATTACGGTGGATGCAGCTTGGGCTGATCTTCCATTTGATTCCAGCCGTAAGCTGACTGGTGACGAATATTTCGATAACCATGTTGCAGTAATCAACGGTCTGGAGGGCTATGATATGCCTGTCAGCGCATTCACAGGAGACTTCCTGCTGGATGGCTCTATCCGTAACAACGTAGCATTTGAAGAAAAACGTACCATTGCAGTACAGGTACCTACATGGCACCCGGAAAACTGTATCCAGTGCGGTATCTGTAGCTTTGTATGTCCGCATGCAACAATTCGTCCGTTCCTGTTAACAGAGGAAGAGGTTGCTGCAGCACCTATGGAATTTGAAACAATTACACCAATGGGTAAGGGTGTTGAAAACCTGAAATATCGTATCCAGGTTACTCCTGCAAACTGTGTAGGCTGTGGTCTGTGTGCGGTTGAGTGTCCTGGTAAAGCCGGTAACAAGGCTCTGGAAATGGTTGACATCAACGAAAAGCTTGGTGAAGAACCACTGGCAGATTACCTGTTCAAGCATACAGAATACAAGACTGAATTCTTCCCGGCTGATACCGTTAAGGGATCTCAGTTCATGATGCCTTACTTCGAAGTAAGCGGAGCTTGCCCTGGCTGTGGTGAAACTCCATACTATAAGCTGGTATCTCAGTTGTTCGGTCATGACATGCTGGTTGCGAATGCAACAGGATGCTCTATGATCTACTGTTCTTCCACTCCTTCCACTCCATTCGTAAATGACAGCAATGGTGAGGGTGTTGCATGGGCGAACTCTCTGTTCGAAGACAATGCGGAATTCGGATATGGTATGGCTCTGGCACAGAACTATAAGGAATCAAGAATCCTGAAGACAATGGAAGACAACATGGAAAATGTTGAGCCTGCTCTGAAGGAAGCATTTGCTAAATATCTGGAAGTACACGGTGACCGTGATGCGGAAAGAGAAATCGCTCCGACAATCAAGGAACTGGCTGCTAAATCTGATATCGCTATGGTAAAAGAACTGGCAGACGTTGACCTGGTTTCCAAATCTATCTGGATCGTCGGTGGTGACGGATGGGCTTATGACATCGGTTACGGCGGATTAGACCACGTACTGGCAAACAACCTGAACGTGAATGTTCTGGTTCTGGATACTGAGGTTTACTCCAACACTGGTGGACAGTCCTCCAAATCCAGCCAGGCTGCATCTATCGCCAAGTTCGCTGCAGGTGGTAAGACAACTGCGAAGAAGGACCTGGGACAGATCGCTATGGCATACGGACACGTATATGTAGCTGCAATCTCTATGGGAGCAAATAAAAACCAGACACTGAAAGCACTGAAGGAAGCAGAAAGCTATGATGGACCATCTCTGATCCTGGCTTACTCTCCATGTGCGGAGCACGGTATCAAGGGCGGACTTGCTAACCACCAGAGAACACAGGCAAAAGCTGTTGAGTGCGGATACTTCGATCTGTATCGTTATGACCCAAGAAAAGAAACTCCTCTGACAATCGACTCCAAGGAGCCTGATTACGAGAAGATGCTGGACTTCATGATGACAGAAACTCGTTACAGCCAGCTGCCTAAGGTAAAAGGTGAAACAGCGTACGAAATGTTTGAGAAAACAAAGAAAGACGCTATGAAACGTCATAAGAGATTACTTGCAATCGCAAAAGAAGAAATGTAAGAAATCATAAAAAGGATTGGATACGTCCAGTCCTTTTTTTCAAAAGAAAGAGGGGATGCACATGAAACTGCCTTTTCGTGATAAAGACGTTATACGATCCATACGACCCTGGATTTACCTGAGTACCTATATTCTTCTGCTTGGATTTCTCCTTGTGCATCTGCAGGACTTGAAAAACGGCTTTGATTTTGTATTATCCGTGTTTAAATCCCTGCTGTATGCCATTGTCTTTGCCTATGTTTTAAATCTGCCAATGAAGCATATTGAGGGCTTTCTGCTTCGCCATACAAAGCAGGATTCCTTTCTCCAAAAGAAAAAACGTGTCATTTCCATGATACTCACGTTTCTGCTTGCTCTGATTTTAATCATTCTTATCGGCAGTATCATCCTGCCTAGCATTATCGATTCTCTCATATCCCTTATGGAAAATCTAACCTCCTTCTTTACGAATATTGTGAAGAATATCGATGAGGTGCTGGCATATTTCCATATTGATTATCGAATCGAGAATATTACACAGGTTGAGCAGTTCATTCAGATGCCATGGGAGAAAATCGTTACCAACGTAATCAATCTGCTGTCCGGCAGTGCCAGCGGGATTTTATCAAGCGCTACCGGCTTTGTTTCCAGCTTTGCTGTCGGCTTTACGGGCTTTATGTTTTCCTTGTATCTGCTTAGCGGGAAAGAAAACTTCATACGCCAGATGCGCAAGGTGACAGCGGCCTTTCTCGGATATGGAAATTCAAAGATTGTTTTCCGCTATGCTGCACGTGTAAACCGGATATTTTCCAGCTTTATCGGCGGGCAGCTGACGGAGGCCTGTATTTTGTGGGTTTTGTATTATATCTTCATGCGGCTGTTTCAATTCCCGTATCCGGAGCTCATCTGTACACTGATTGCCGTTTGTTCCATGGTTCCGGTATTCGGCTCCATGTTTGCGATGAGTGTCGGAGCGATTATGATGCTGTCCAAGGATCCCTTACAGAGTGTATGGTTTATCATATTCTATCAGATACTCAGCTACTTTGAGGATAATGTCATTTATCCCCGTGTGGTTGGCAATTCCGTGGGACTCCCCGGTCTCTGGGTGCTGCTTAGTATTTTTGTTTTCGGGGATCTGTGGGGTGTCTTCGGTATGATTATGGCAGTACCGACTACAGCATGTCTGTATGTTTTCTTTACGGAATATGTGAATCACCGTTTGCGGAAGCAGAGGCTGATTGTAACAGAGGAAACCGTGTATCAGGAGGATGAAGAGGAGCATTCTGCATAAGATAAGGTTTGTGGAATCGGTATGCAAATCATCTCATTTCCGTCACGCAAAAGGTAGGAATTTCCTGATTTATCTGCTATAATTACATCAGTTTGAAAGTCAGGTGACACGGTGGCAAAGCAAAGAAAGAAAAAAAGAGGAATCAATCCGATTCGACTGCTGATCGTGGTTGCGATGGAGTTTCTGGTCATCCTGGGGCTGCTGATCATATGCGTGAAGGTTTTTCCGGACAATCCTATCCTTGCGCCCTTATTCAGTAAAAAGGCAGAGACACCCGTTGTTGTTCTTGATGCCGGACATGGCGGCTATGATGCGGGAAGTACCTTTGAAGAGCTGTATGAAAAGGATGTTACACTTGCCTTTGTAAAGGATATCGGTGCACGTCTGGAGGCAAACGGCTATCCGGTTCTGTATACAAGAAAGAGTGATGATGTATCCTGGCCGGCTAATGAAGTAGAGGATCTCAGTGAACGTGTTCGTATATCCAATGAGAGTGATGCCCGCCTGTTTGTTTCTATACATACCAATGCCGCAGAAGTCATAAATGGCTCCTATGGTTATGAAATTTGGGGGAAAATGAAGGAGCCGAGGGTGGAGGCTCTGTCGGAAAATATTTTAAAGGAGCTGGATTCTCTGGGCTATTCTCAGAATCGGGGTATGAAGGACCAGGATCTGTCTCCGATTCAGGTGCTGCAAAATAATAAGCTGCCCTCCATTCTGATAGAAGCCGGTTTTCTCGCCAGTGAGAACGACCGTCTGTATCTGATCGATGATGCAAAACGGAAGGTTTTTGCGGATAAAATAGCGGATGGCATTATCAAGACATTGGAGGATGAAAAGAAATCAAACAGCAATCCATGAAGCGTGGAGTGATTCCCGCAATCATGGATTGCTGTTTATATGGAATTTCGTCATACTATAGATAGAGGAGGGATGGAGTATGAACAAAGAACAGTTTGCGGAGAAAATCATCAGACTGCGCAAAAAGAAAGGGTATACGCAGGCGCAGCTTGCAGAGCTGTTGAATGTCAGCAATAAGGCGGTATCACGATGGGAGACGGCAGAGGGTTATCCCGACATCACACTGCTGAAGCCGTTGAGTGAGGCGTTGGGAATCAGCTGTGATGAGCTGCTGGGTGATACAAAGGGCTACAGTGATTTATCCCGCTATGATCTGCAGCGCTATCTTCCCTATGGCCTGACCCTGCTTGCACTGCTTCTGTATTATGTGTTTTTAAAGCTTCAGATTTCTCAGCTGCTGTCCTTTGCGGCGTTTCTGGGCATGATGGTATTCAGCAATGTGCTGATGATACAGCATACGGATAAAAGGGCTCTGCCATCACTGACACGCTGGAATCTGCTGCTTGCTTATTTTCCGCTTGTTTCCTTTCTGCAATATCTGTATATCCTGTATCTGTTTCTGCAATTGGGCTTTTCCAATATACTGGAGATTTTGGCAATGCAGACAGAGGAATTCCACCCATACAGCTTTTTTGTGAGCGGTTATGAAACCGGTGTTACCATATATCTACTGATGTATGTGGCAGCCCTGCTTGTGCTTGCGGTAGTGTATGGCTGCTTACGGCATACGTTCATTATGCGCTATGATATCAGCTGGAACGGCTTGCATAAAGGTGTCCATGGAAAAGAACAGGAGGAAAAGAATATCCTGTTTCGAAAATGGTCAGATAAAGGAGAAGCCGTTTTACGCATTGTGATGCCGCTGGCAGCTGGTTTGACACTCCTTGCTTTCGGTATCCTGCTGTTTCAGGAATATCGTTCTCTGATAACACAGTTTCATAATTCTGTTCCACCGGATTTCTCCGGTAATGATTATGCTTTAACAGTTTCCAATGAAGTGCTGGGCGCATGTCGCGGAAAGCTGCTTTTGCTTCTGTGCGGCTCCTGCCTGTTACAGCTGCTTGCGATTATGAAAAGCAAAAGAGTGCTGTATTACATTTCCAATGTCAGTGTGTTGTTCCTATACGGCGTGATTACACTTTTATTCACAACGATTGTGGATCGTTTCTATATAAAGCTTCCATTTGCATTTGCAATACCGGCGGGCATCGGTATGATCATGTGGTATTGCCGTGATATCCTGCAGAAAAAAGGAAAACATGGGACAGGGAATAAAAAAACATAGAAAAACATAATATCCAGCGGCTACTCACTTGCGGTGGCTTGGAAATAAAAGAAATTAAAACGATCAATCTCACTGTTTTCAGTTGTCATTGATCGTTTTACGTTTGTACAGTCTATTGATACTGATTAAGAATCCGAGTCACCTTGATCTGTTCTTCTCTCCTTGATGAGGAAAGAAATCTGATAGCCTTCTCCAATCAGAAGCAGCCCATAGATGATTGTGAGAAATAGCTGCTCATTTTGAAAAACACTGTAGGCAATCGGACTGAGGAACGCAAATACATCTGGCAGCCAGATCAAAAGGGTATAGACAATAACTGCAATTGTATTCAAAAGCAATACGATTCCGTCATATTTCTCCATAATATTGCGTATATAAAAGAATAAAAATAGCGTACAGATGACAGCTGTCAGCGTAAGCATATCCGTATACGTATCATACTGCATGAGGGATGCAGCCTGTATTCTCCAGCGTTCCTCCAGTATGCATACCGCAAGTATCAAATAAGGAAACAGAAACAGAATTGCTCGTTTAAGGGTAGACATAATATCGCCTCTTTCTGATTGTTTTATACAGTATAACATACTTTTCTCTTATATGGTATACGGAAGAAATTCATTAAAAGCTATCACAGTGCAGCAAAAGATAGCGCTACCACTGGAAAAAAGGGGCTAAATAAGGTACAATGAACATAAGAAAACAGGGGAGTGAAGCCGTAATGAAAGACGTTGTTCATATTATCGGGCACAAGAATCCGGATACGGATTCCATTGTATCGGCAATTGCATATGCACAGCTGAAGCAGAAGCTGGGAATCAATGCCATTGCCTGCCGTTTGGGAGAATTGAACCCGGAAACGGATTTTGTTTTGAAAAAGTTTCAGGTGCCGGAGCCGGTGTATATTCAAAATGCAAGAGTGAAGCTGTATGATGTGCCGTTTGATGAGCCGCTGCTGCTGAAAAAGGATGATACGATAAAGGAGGCGTGGGACCGCATGGGGATGCGTTCCACCAGTGCATTGTTCGTTGTGGATGAAGCACAGAAGCTGATTGGTGTTGTTTCTCTGTCGGATATGACAAATATTTTGATGAGTGACAAGGGGGAAAAGCCGATTTCCCTTATGAAGAACACCTCCTGCGAGAATATCCGCAAGGTTTTGCAGGGCGAGTTTCTGTATGAATGCGATGCATATCGGACGAATGGAAGAATCCATATACTATGCAGCCGCAATGCGGAATACAGCGATATCAGCTATCGGGATAGCATCGTCGTTGTAAATGATGATTTGAAGCTGCAAAAGCGCGCGTTGAGTGATGGGGCCGGCTGTATGATCCTGGTGGATGTGGATATCATTTCCCAGGGAATTATACGCATGGCGAAGGAAGCAAACTGTACGATTATCAAAACACCGCTGAATATGTTTCAGGTAGCCCGCAGCATGTATCGCTCACCAAGTGTGAAGCTGATTATGAAGCGTAAAATCATCAGCTTTAACAACCATGCCTATATTGATGATGTATACAAACAGATGTCGAAATCCAGATTTCGTTCCTATCCGGTTGTTAACAATCAGGGCGTGGTGCTGGGCTCGATTTCCCGCTATCACCTGTTGAATTATCAGAAGAAAAAATTCATCCTGGTCGATCATAACGAGCTTTCTCAAAGTATTGATGATTTGAAGGAGGCGGAGATTCTGGAGGTTGTGGATCATCATCGCATCGGTGATGTGGAAACGACAACACCGATTCGTTTCCGTAATGAAATCATTGGCAGTACAGTTTCCATTATTGCCCGTATGTACAAGGAAGCGGGTCTTGTTCCAGAGGTTAAAACAGCAGCGATTATGTGCTGTGCCATTATCAGTGATACAATGAATTTCAATTCACCGACAACGACACCGATCGATAAGGAGCTGGCAAGGGAGCTGGCTGCGATTGCCGGAATTGAGTTGGATGCCATGGCAAAGGAAATGTTCGGAGCTGTAGCGACGATTAAAGGCAGAACCATGTCTGAAATCCTGTACAATGATTTCAAGGAATATAATATTGATGGAAAGCGGATTGCCATCGGTCAGATCAATATTGCGGATGAGCAGGAAATCGTGAATGTACAGGATGAAATCCGTGCCTATATGGAAAAAATAAATGAAATCAATAAATTTGATCTGCTTATGATGTGCTTTACGGCCGCTGATGGCAGTGGAAGCAATCTGGTGTTCATCGGTACTCTGAGCTATCTTGTGGATGAGGCATTCAAGGAGGATATCATGGATGAGCTGTATTTTGTGGATGGCGTCATTTCACGAAAGAAGCAGATAATTCCAACGCTGTCCAAATGTCTGGAAAGCATGTAGGAATGCGGGAGGGCGTCCTTTTGGGAAAGGAACTCTCCTTTTTCTTCATAAGGGCTGCAGCGTTTACGATTTATACGAGAGCCGTGCAGCTTTGTGCAGTACGCGGATAGCTTGGGGACTTGCACGCAGGATAGCACAGAAAGACAGCGATACAAGGGAATACAAAAAAATTCCCAGTCCTCAAAAAGAAACAGACGCTTCTGATTCCAAACAGAAAGCAGTCGTCTTTTCTGTGCAAAAAAACAAATAGAGCTTGTGCGAACCTAGGGTTGATTGCTCTATTTGCTTTCATTACATCTGGACGCAGTTTTTACCGTTTCGTTTTGCAATATACAGTCGCTGGTCCGCCTCATTAAACAGCTCCTTCAAAGTGGCATGAACCTGGTTCTGATAGCAGCAGCCGATGCTGATGGTAAAGTGAATGGTGCCGGTATCTGCCGGTATTGTGCAGGCTTCACACGCATAGCGGATTTCCTCAGCCAGCTCATACAGCGTATGCTTGCTTAAAGAATCGATCAGAAGGATAAACTCCTCTCCCCCGAAGCGTGCTATGATACCATGGCGCTGCATCTGTTTCATTAGTACGGTTACCTGTTTGATAACAGCATCCCCCTGCATATGTCCGAAGGTGTCATTGATCTGTTTGAAATCATCGATATCCATCATCAGCACACCGATGGAATGGCCGGATTTCTTTGCATTTTCCAGCATATCCTCACCTAATTGCATCAAGGCACTGCGATTATAGATGCCGGTGAGATAATCGTAGCTGGATTTTTCCAGTGCATCCTCAAACTGACGGACATTATGCAGCGCAATGGCAATGTAATCTGCGAACACCTGTAATAAGCGTTGGTCTGTGCGGCTGAAATTCTCTATCTGATCTGATTTCATGCAGAACAGTGCAAGCATATCCCCCTGATAGGTGATAGGCTGTAAAAGCATGGAACGGGTATGTGCCTCATACAGGGAACCGAGACTAACGGCTGTCTCTTCGTCTGCGGAAAGGTTTAACAGCTTATGCGAAGTATATTCACGTGTGCAGGCTTCGAGAATGGGGTGTTCGGACAGCGGATAACAAATGTTGGAAAAAGAGCGGAACCGCTTCTGAGGCTCTTCATACAGCAGAATATCCCAATCATCAAAGGAGAAGATACGGGCGGCATGCTGTTCGATGACCTCAATGAGCTGCTTCCTGTTTAAACAGGAGGTTACCGTCTTTCCGAATTCAGTCATATCCAGCAATCGATCATACAGCACCTCATAGGAAAGCATACGGTTCTTTTCCCAGACATCTTCAATTTCCTGCCGGTACATATCATCAATAAATGCGGTATAGGTAATCATCAGCTCATGCGCTTTCTTTTGATACGCATAAGCTTTATCATATTCCTTCAGTCCTTCAAAAACGAGCGCGGTTTCTTCCAGTATCTGCCGCTTATAGCCGAGTACCTCATCCTTGTGACTGAGCAGATGCAGATAAGTTTCCTTTGCCTTCTGATAATCCTTTTGATACAGGTGATAGCGGGCCAAGGACAGGTGGACCTCATTGTTATCCAGATGGTCATTTTTTGAAAAATCATAGGTTTGAATCAGGTGTTCATACCACTGTCTGGCTTCTTCACGGCGATCATCGAGTAGGGCTGCTTCCATAAACTGCTTGTTATAGATGTCGGAATCATAATATTCACTTTTTTTCAGCTCCGGCATATAGGTTTGCAGCAGCTTGCGCATCTTATCGGTTTCTCTTGCACTTAAATATAGATTGGAGAGCAGATAAATGGTTACAATGAAATTACTGCTTCCGATGAAATCGCGCTTTTCGAGTGTTTCCTCTACCTGCTGAATGGCTTTTTTATAAAGGCCGAATTCGCGCAGAATGATAGCACCGTTATTCAGAAAGGCTGCATAATAAGACATGCGGCCGCCTTTTTCCGCCATGGGCATCGCGGTAGCGATTTCCCGATAGGCGGCTCCGTAATCCTCCTTCAGAATATTGGCAAGAACAGCATTGTTGGCCACGGTAAGGATACCGTCGCGCTCCTTGTAATCCGGCATTTTCATAAACAGCTCTCTGGCTTTCTCATTATAGGAAATCGCCAGGTCGATATCCTTGGAGTAGGTTGCATAAAACAGCATGGCATAGCCCAGAGGAACGGCATATGCATACTTCTGCTCCTTTGCAATATCCAGAAAGCGAAACAGGATAGGGTCCAGCTCTGTTCCCAGTCCCAGCTGCTCCAGCACCAGCTTTTTGAAATTTTCACAGATGCTTTCATCCTGCTTCAGGCGTTGTAAATAATTATCAAATGTTCTTTGGATTTCCTCTTTCATGCGATCACCCTCATATTATTTTGAAATGTTATATATATAATACAACATTCCTATTCCTTCGCATATGATTTTTTAAAAGAATTGTAAACATTCTGTAAATTCCTTTAACAAGGTTTACAGAAGTGCCACTTCCATGGTAAACTTATATGCAATAAGGGAGTAGTCAGCACAGAGCTTCTGTGTGAAGCCGGTCAACAAACCCGAAGAGTGTATCTCTTCTGGCCTGCATTCAGCGATTGACGAGACTTATAGAAATTTTCTATAGTCTCGTTTTTATTTTGAAAAAATGTCAAGACTATAGAAAAGAATCATAAACAGGAAAGTAGAGGTCTTGAGATTGAAACAGATGTATGAGAAAGACGTCGCCCAGGTAATGGAAGAGCTGGGGGCAGTAGAAACAGGTCTGCGCTGCGAGGAAGTCGCAGAGCGTCAAAACACCTATGGAAGAAATGAGCTGGAGGAAGTAAAGCCGGTGCATCCGTTTATCGTCTTCCTTTCTCAGTTTAAGGACCTGCTGGTTATCATTCTGATTGCCGCAGCTATCATTTCCATGGTAAGCGGAGAATTGGAGAGCACGATCGTTATTCTGGCGGTTATCACCATGAATGCTATTCTGGGGACCGTGCAGAGCATCAAGGCACAGAAATCACTGGATGCCTTAAAGCAGCTGTCCACACCGCATAGCCGCGTCCTGCGTGACGGCACGCTGATGGAGGTGTCCAGTCAGGAATTGACAGTGGGAGATATCCTGTTTCTGGAAGCCGGAGATGTTGTAGGCGCAGATGGACGGATCATTGAAAATCATTCCCTGCAGGTCAATGAAAGTGCACTGACCGGTGAGGTTGAGAGTGTGCATAAGGCCGTTGATACCATAACGGGGGAATGCGGTCTTGGAGATCAGAAAAACATGGTGTTCTCCAGCGGGCTGGTAACCTATGGACGTGCCCGCGTCGTTGTTACAGCGGTAGGAATGAAGTCGGAAATCGGTAAGATTGCGACACTGATGAATACAGCACAGGATCGTAAGACACCGCTGCAGAAGACACTGGATGATTTCAGTAAAAAGCTGAGTATTGCGATTATCGCCATCTGCATTCTTGTATTCGCCTTAAATGTATGGCAGGGGAATGCAGTTATGGATGCACTGATGTTTGCCGTTGCACTGGCTGTTGCCGCAATTCCGGAAGCACTGGCAAGCATAGTGACGATCGTGCTTGCCATGGGGACAAGCCAGATGGCAAAAGAGAATGCGATCATCAAGAACATCAATTCCGTGGAAAGTCTGGGCTGTGTGTCTGTTATCTGTTCCGATAAGACAGGAACCCTAACCCAGAATAAAATGACAGCACAGCAGGTATATCGAAATCATGAGCTGCTGCACGCAAACAATTTAAAGGAATCCTCACCGCTGGATCGTCTGCTGCTGCTTGGCTTTGCGCTGTGCTGTGATGCCACGACTAATGAACATCAGCGAATCGGAGACCCCACGGAGCTTGCTTTGGTAGATTTGCTGGAGCTGTATCGTATCGATGAACTGAAAACCAGAGAGAAATATCCGCGTATCGATGAGAATCCGTTTGATTCCGAACGGAAGCTGATGTCCACCCTTCATGTAATCGATGGGGAAAACAGATTGCTGCTGAAGGGGGCCTGTGATGAAATTCTGAAAAAAGCAACATATATACAGACGGAACAGGGCATCCGTGATATCACGGAGGACGATCGTGAACGTATCCTGAAAATGAATCATACCTTTGCGGATAACGGTCTTCGTGTACTGGGCTTTGCGACACGGCTTGTCGAAAAGGACCATATCGAGGTGGAGGATGAGAATCAGCTTATTTTCCTGGGACTGATTTCTTTAATGGATCCTCCGCGTGAGGAAAGCAGGGCCGCTGTTGAAAACTGTCAGCGTGCCGGTATCATTCCGGTAATGATTACCGGGGATCACAAGGTGACAGCACGCAGTATTGCCAAGGCACTTGGAATCTATAAGAACGGGGATCAGTGTGTGGATGGTACGGAGCTGAATGCCATGAGTGAAGAAGAACTGATGAATCGTCTGGAGCACATCCGTGTCTATGCCCGTGTTGCTCCGGAGCATAAGATTCGCATCGTCAACGCATGGCAGAAAAAAGGAAAGATTGCGGCAATGACCGGAGATGGTGTCAATGATGCTCCAGCCTTAAAGCAGGCGGATATCGGTATTGCAATGGGAATCACCGGTACCGAGGTCAGCAAGGATGCCGCCAGCATGATTCTGACGGATGATAACTTTGCGACTATCGTCAAGGCTGTTGCGACGGGAAGAAATATTTATGCCAATATCAAGAATGCGATCATCTATCTGCTGTCCGGTAACCTGTCCGGCATTATCTGTGTACTGGCAGCCTCCCTGTTATCTCTGCAGGTACCGTTTTTGCCGGTGCATCTGCTGTTTATCAATCTGGTGACAGACTCCCTTCCTGCTATCGCCATTGGAATGGAGCGCAGCACCAAGGATATACTGAAAGAGAAGCCTCGCAATCCATCCGTTGGTATTCTGACGCCGGCAACGATGAAGCAGCTGGGAATCCAGGGAATACTGATTGCCGTTGTGACAATGAGCGCGTATTTTCTGGGTCTGAAGGAAAGCTGGGCAATCGCAACGACCATGGCCTTCTCAACCCTGTGCCTGTCCAGATTGTTCCATGGCTTTAACTGTCGTTCTCAGCGTTCTCTGTATCGCATCGGTCTGTTTACAAATAAATATTCCATTCTGGCCTTTGTGATCGGATTCTGCTTTCTGAATGCAATTCTGCTGTGGCAGCCGCTGCATTCCTTATTCTCGGTAACGACGATAACCATGACACAGCTGTTTACAATTTATGGACTTGCCCTGATACCAACAGCGCTTATTCAGCTTGGCAGAATGCTGAGACACCGCTAATGATAGATATGCAACCAAGCTCTAAGGCAGTGACCGTCCGGTCACTGTCTTTTTACTAGACCTGCTTCATAGCACAGAATGAAAAGGAGCGCAGCTGTTTACACAATTTATAAAAACATGAGATTCCCGACTTTAAACATGTAGTATTCCTGATTCAGTTACGTGCAACACATAGGCAATGCCGTCGTACAAAAGAAAAGGAATCCTTTGAGGGAGCCGGACATAGAAGCTATGCTGATAACGATCTCTGGGAACATGTCAGGTTCGGATACCCTAGGAAATATCTGGAGAAACTGATGGGAAGCCGGCATTTTATCTTTGCCAAATTCAGACATGGCTGTCTGGAAAGCGTGAATGTGAGAAAAGCCGTTGTATTCTTCGTACTTTTGAGCATTGAGCCCGCCTATGCATAGCAGGATACTGGTATGTATGAAACGCTAGAGGGGAATGCCAGTATAGGGCTACTTACGTTCCATATAACATGTCATATGGACTGCTTTATCATCGGTAAAAGAAGAACAGCTTGACAACATGTTTTCTGTTCCCTTTGCCGTCTGCTATTTACATTTGTAAAAACGGCGCTATAATTATAACCATTGGAGGAATGGTATTATGCCTAGAATTGGTAAACGAATCCTGAAATCTTCACTGGCAGTATTTTTATGCTTTCTTATTTATCTGCTGCGAAATGAGGAGGGGATAGTATTTTATTCCTGTATTGCGGCTGTGTTATGCATGCAGCAGGATACATCCAATACACAGCGTGTTGCGGCCAACCGTGTTGTCGGTACTTTGGTCGGCGGATTCTGCGGAATGCTTGTGCTGCTGTTTGAAAAGCATATCCTGCCGGGGAATACGCAGCTTATGCAATATGCTCTCATATCCTTTATGATCATTCCGGTGATTTATATTACCGTGCTGCTGAAGAAAACCTCAGCCTCGTATATTTCCTGCGTGGTGTTCATGAGTGTTACCGTATCGCACGGTGCCGATGTGAATCCCTATCTGTTCGCGATCAATCGTATGATTGATACTCTGATTGGTATTGCGGTTGCCTATGGTATCAACTGCATCCACCTTCCTGTACATTTGCAGAAGGAGACGCTGTATGTATCCACACTGGATCACACGCTGCTGCAGGAAAATGAACAGCTTTCTCCCTATGCAAGGGTGAAGCTGCGTCAGCTGCTGGAGCAGGGGGCTGCCATCACTCTGGCGACGTCCCGTACACCGGCAACGCTGCTGCCCATACTGGAAGGCATTCCCTTGACACTTCCGGTTGTCGTCATGAATGGAGCTGCTCTATATGATTGCCGTACGCAGACCTATTCGCACAGTCGCTGCATGAAAAAGGAACAGGTGGCGCAGCTGCTGCAGCTGTTGGACGAGGAGGGAATGAATTGCTTTCAGCATGTCATCCTGCATCATATTCTGCATGTGTATTACAGTGATTTCCGCAATCCTCTGGAGGAGGAATATTATCATGAAATGCGCAGGCTGCCGTATAAGAGCTATGTGTACGAGCAAAAAGCACAGGCACATGCCTGTGTGTGTATAACGATTATGGATACCATACCACGCATACAGCAGCTGTATACGCGGATGCAGCAACAAAGCTATGCGGCTGATTTACAAATCCATATCCGGTTCAGTGAAGAGCATCAGGGATATAAGGTATTGGATATATACAGTGTGGATGCTACAAAGCAGGCTGCCGTCCACATTATACAAAGAGAGAGCGGTTTTGAGCGTCTCTGCGTGTTTGCCTCTCATCAACGGGATGCGGCACTGATCAGCAGTGCAGATGAGGCTTATACCGTATCTGAGGGGGATGCGGATATGCAGGAGCTCTGCTGTGTGCTGGGAAGCAGGGAAAGGGACAGTGTGATACGTGAGATAGAACGAAGCTATCACGGCCGTCGAAAAAGAAAATAAAAAGCAGAAACGACAATGCCTTCCCTTCCGTATCCATAACAGGAAATGGGAGGCGATGTAAGCTTTCTGTTTTTCTTTTTACAGGAAAGGCTATCGACGAAGACTGAAAGAGAGGACTTTTCAGAGGTTGTTTTCAAGCTCTACACAGAAGCGGTATGCATTTTCTGGAAACAGCAGAATATCGCGCCCGTCGTAACAGTGAATGCAAACCTTATCCTTCGCATATCCCACATTGAAGGTATCCTGCTGCTTGACGCTTTCAATCTCATCATAGCGCAGAAATCCGCCCCTTCCATTCCACAGCGATTTATGATAAATCAATCCGCTTTCATTCAGGATATATTCATTGTGCGGCGTATAAAATCCATAATAGCAGATCATAAAGAGGATCAGCAGCGTCCCTGCGACGATACCGATTTGAAACAACGCGTCAAAGGATATCGGCAGTATGGATATGAAAATAATGGTAATGATGATAAAATTCACAATCTGCTTACGGGAGCGAAAGTGAATTTCCCCCTGATATATCTCCTGTTCCATGGCCTGCCTGCCCCTTTGGTAAACTCTGTTTGCCCCCAGATAAAATATAATGAAATACAAGGGCCATAAAAATGTCGTAATGCGGAAAAAGAGTACATCCGCATCTAACAGCAGCCCGCATACGTGCAGGGCATTCATAAGCAGTGATGGAGTGAATCCGAGTGCCGGAATGACAAGAATTTCAAAATTGACATCAATGCCGATAACCTGCTGATAACAGGAGCGAAGCAGATAATAATAGGTGACGGCTCCAAGCAGACTCATTGCGAGGCTCATATAATTAAAGGTGCTTTCCTTCTGATACATTTCCTTATAGCCGTAAACGATCATGAATACCATAAACGCGAGGATTACGGATTTTGCAAGCTCCATATACAAGTCCTTCAGGGTATCCATCTGGCGTTCATCCAGCGGTGCCTTACCCTTGGTTTTCGCATATCGGATAATGTCGCGAAGCAGTGAAGTCTTCATCCTACAATTCCTCCTTGTCATAGTCGTCTTCCCAGAACAGATCATCCAGATGCTTATGCAGGGCAATGCAGATTTTAATGCACAGCTTGATGGTTGGATTGTAGCGTCCTGCTTCAATCAGTCCGATGGTCTGCCGTGTTGCGCCTACCTTGCCGGCAAGCTCCTCCTGGGACATATTCAGCTCCATGCGCGCCATTTTGATTTTTAGATTTTTCATAGCTGCACTCACCTGTTCCTTCTTCTACGTATATTATTATAGGAAAATCAGGCTGGAAAAGCAAGGAGATATGAAAAATATATCTTACAAATGCAAAATATATATTGCATTGAATGGTGATCTGTACTATAATGCAAATAGATTAAGGAGGGAAACAGTATGGAACTGCAAGTGCATGATCTGCATAAGAGCTTTGACGGAAGAGAAGTCCTGCATGGAATTTCCTTTTCCATATCAAGCGGCAAGGCATTGGGACTGCTGGGACGCAACGGTGCCGGTAAGTCTACGACGATTCGCATTCTAATGGATGTGTTCAAGGCAGATCAGGGAAATATGAGTATGAATGGCAAGACCTTTCATGCAAAGGATTACAATATCGGGTATCTGCCGGAGGAGCGCGGTCTCTATCCGAAGAAAAAGGTTTCCGAGCAGCTGATTTATCTGGCAACGCTGCGCGGCTTGTCTCACGGTGAGGCAAAGGCCAATCTGAAGAAGTGGCTGAAGCGGCTGGGAATCGAGGAATATGAAAACCGTGTTCTGGATACCTTAAGCAAAGGAAATCAGCAGAAGGTACAGCTGGCACAGACACTCATGTGCGATCCGGATATCGTCATTCTGGATGAGCCGTTTTCCGGACTGGATCCGGTCAATTCCCAGACGCTGAAGGAAGTCGTTCAGGAACAGATTCAGGATGGAAAGCTTGTGATTTTCTCCTCCCATCAAATGAATTATGTGGAGGAATTCTGTGAGGATATCGTTATCCTGCATCATGGAGATGTGGTGCTGCAGGGAAATCTGAAGCAGATCAAAAAGGAATACGGAAAGAACCGTATCGTAATTCGTGCATTATATCCAAAAAAGCAGGAGTTTCGTGAGCTGCTGGAAACACAGTGTCAGGAGCTGCTGCATATTTATGAGGAAAAGGACGGCGGCTTTATTATCGAGCTGCAGCCGAACGTCAATAAACGTGACGTGCTTACAAGAATGCTGGAGCTGGAGGTTGACCTTGAGGCATTCCAGCTGTATGAGGCGTCCTTAACTGATATTTTTGTATCAAAGGCAGGTGATGAGGAATGAGAGATTTCTTACTGGTTCTGAAATTTGAATTACAGACAATGGTACGCAAGAAGTCATTTCTGATTTCGACGGTGCTGGTAGCGGCTGCGGCTTTTGTCCTGTTGTCCATTCCACGTGTTTTCTCGGATGATAAGGGAACGGATGATACGGCATCAGAAAAGGATAAAACGATGCTGATTTATGATGGAAGCGGTATTTTGAAAAACCGTGAGCTGGCGGAAAAGAATTTCCCTGAATTTCAGATTTCCTATGCCAATTCCTTGTCCGAGGTAGAGGAAAAAGTGAAGAAAAGTGAGGCAGATGCCGGCTTTGAGGTGAAAACGCCGACCAGCTTCCAATATTATGTGAATAATTCCTCCCTGAATGATGCGAATTCCTCACGCTTTAAAACACTGCTTCAGCAGCAGTATCAGGCAAGTGAGCTGGCAAAGCTGAAGTATGATGCAGGTAAGGTTCAGGCGATTTATCAAACAGAGGTCATTTCGGATACGACGGTATTGGGAACGGACGGTATGAACAATTATTTCTATACCTATGTGCTGATTCTGGTGCTGTACATGATGATTCTGATTTACGGCAATCAGATCGGTGTCGGTGTGGCCAGTGAAAAAAGCAACCGTGCAATTGAAATACTGACAACGAGCTGTTCACCGAATGCTTTGATTTTCGGTAAGGTTATTGCGGGGGCGATTGCCGGTGTCGTACAGACAGCCATTATGCTTGGCTCCTTCCTGATTGCCTATCAGCTGAATGCGGATGTATGGGATCATATGCTGGATAAATTCCTGGATATCCCTGGTCTGGTGCTGGTTACCTTTGCCCTGTTTGGTATTCTGGGCTATCTGCTGTTCAGCTTCCTGTTTGGCGCAATCGGAGCTTTGTGCTCCAAGGTGGAAGAGGTCAACGGTGCCACTATGCCGATTCAGCTTCTGATAATCGCAGTCTTCATCATCAGCTTTATCACGCTGCAGAATCCGGATACGCTGCTTGCCAAAATCATGTGCTATGTGCCGTTCTCTTCCTGGATGTGCATGTTTATCAATGTGGCGATGGGAAGTGTATCCACAATGGAAATCGTGATATCTCTGGCTCTGCTAGCGGCTACTACGGTCGCAATGGGACTGCTTGGTGCCAGACTGTATCGCAGAGGTACGCTGTCCTACGGTAATTCCGTGAAGCTTAAAAATATCATGAAAATGGTAAAGCAAAAAGATTAGAGGCGTTGTCATTGGAATATATCATGTATGCCTTTCTGGCGATGGTGCTTTTGATGCTGCTGTGGGCACTGCGCCTATGGTACCGTATGCATCAGGAAGAGACAGTGTATGCTGTTTATAAGAAATCGGATTATATTTTCTGTGCTGCCTTTCTGTTACTTGGCATTTTAAATCTGTACGATGAGAGGCGGCTGCAGTATGGGAGCATCCTGATGGCACTTGGTATTCTGTATGGAATGAGAAGAAGCGGCATCTCACAGCATAACCTGTATGTGGACGGAAGAAGAATTCCTTTGCAGCCGGGGAAGCTCATCACACAGAAGGAACAAGATGGCTGTCTGCAGCTGTATTATGAGCTGGGTGTTCATTACGGCACACTGAATTTTTCAATCGATAAAAAAGAACAGATAACTCAGATTCTGAAGAATCAGGGATATTGAACATCATTGTATAGCGGCTGTGAACAGGAGGTTTCTCTTTCTATCATATAGGAAGAAGGCCTCTTTTTTCTGCTTGTATCTATAGAGCACATTCCGGCTTGAAATAGGAGCTTTTAGAGTTCGTAATCAGACTTATCAAAGCATTTTGTTTTTCTTCTGTTTGCATAGGGTTAAGATTTTGTAAAATGATGATGTTTGCACTGATGCCATGATAAACTATCAGGGAGGTGAAGTTATGATGACAAGCTGGGAACCGGTGGTGGATTACCTTCTGGAGAACATGCAGAAGCAGACATATAAAAAGGATGAGCGTCTTCCAAGCGAGCATGAGCTGGCACAGCGTTTTGAGCTGACAAGAATCGAAGTGCGAAAGGCCTATGACCGCTTAAAGGAAATGGGCTATGTATACTCTCGGCAGGGAAAGGGCAATTACTATGCGGGATATCTGGAAAAGGTGGAGCTTGTACTGTCCTCCACAGACAGCTTTTCCATGAAGATGAGTCCATTGGCAGGCCGTTTTTCTACACGCCTGCTAAGCTGTGAGCGCATCGCCTGGCACAAGGATATTCATGAGCGCTTAGCGGTGGTGCAGGGAGAGCCTGTCCTCTGTGTGAAACGGCTTAGATATCTGGATCATATGCCAGCGGCAATGCATATTTCCTATGTGCGGGAAAAAAGCTTTCCAAACATCAGGGAATGTCTTCAGAAAAATCCGAGCCTGTATGCATATTTTCAAGGCAGGGGTATTCAGGATATCGCCGCTGAGGATACACAGCTAACCATTTCCACACTGAATACGGAGGAGCGTCTCTACATGAAGGTCAGCGGTATCGTACCCTGTCTCATGCTGAAGGGCGTAAGTAGAGATTGTAAAACAAAGGAGATACTGGAGCTATCCACCATTATCTATCGGGGAGATAAGTTCATTTTCCGTCTGTGATTGTTGGAAATATAACAATTTGTTTACCCGGCATTCACAAATTTACCGCAAAAAAGCTTTATCATATGCATGTGCTGAGAAAGCATGAACAAATGATAAAAGGAGAAGAATCAGTGATGAAAAAGATGGTGAATCTATGCATGGCAGCGCTCTTATCCTGCAGTATGCTGGCAGGCTGCAGCTCTGGAAAGGATAACAGCGGTACCGGGGAGAAAAAGGATATTACGATTGCCTTTTTGCCGAATGAGGATGAAAATGCAGAACGTAGCAGTGAGGCTTTTCATATGCTGAAGGAAGAGGTACAGGCGGCTTTGGGCGATAACTACAATGTGAAAATCGCAAAGCTGGACAATTACAATGCGGTTATGGAGGCAATGGTATCCGGAACTGCACAGATTGCATGGGAAAGCGGGGCAACGTTTGCGGCTTCCTATATGAAGGATGATAAAATCCAGCCGATACTGTCCTATGGACCAAACGGCGATCCGGAAAAGAGTGGTTATAATGCCTATATTGCGACAAACAAAAAGCATGCGGCTGATTTTCAGGGAATGAGTCGGGATGAAAAGCTGAAATCACTGAAGGGAAAATCCTTCGGATTTGTATCTCCGACCTCTACCTCCGGATGTCTGGTACCAACAACGGCGTTCTGGAAGCTGTTTGGCCCGGATGGTGATAAAACCGTGTCCAAAAAAGAACAGATCAATATTAAGAATGCGGCTGATGGAGGTGTTTTCTCCGAGGTGCAAAACGGAGGAGATCATCAGGGGGCAGTTCAGCTGCTGGTGAATGACAAGGTATATGCCGGTGCTTTCTGCTGTACGTATGGCGACAGCTTTAAGGATCAGCTGGATATACTGGATACGACCTTTGTTCCAAACGGACCGCTCTGGGTAAATACCTCGGCACTGAATAAAGAGGAAATCAGTAAGCTGACGGATCACTTTGTAAACCTGACAGCGGATACCGCAAAAAACAAGGATTTCTTCGATCAGGAAAAGGGCTTCTTCTTTGAGGCAGAAGAGGATCCTGCGACCTTCAAATTCTTCAAAACCGATGTTTCCCGCTATCAGTTTATTCTGGATATGTATAAGGATCAGTAGGCGTACACAAAAGGTATGCTCCTTATGGGGGATATGAAATCAAATTGAAAAAAGGGAATCCAATGCTATTGTTTACGTCAATCGCACCGGATTCTCTTTTTCATACACCGCAGCTGTCAATGCTGTTTTACAGATGAAGGAAATGCATACAACAGACAGTATGGGAAAAGGAAACACGATGCCTTTCTTCGTTAAAGGAAGGATTACGAAGGCTTAACAGCCGCTTAACACACAACAGGCAAACCCGGGGTACAATAACCATGTGGTATAAAAAAGAAAAGGTGGTATCGTGAATGAGTGATATATTACGTGTTCAAAATGTTTCAAAGACATATGAAGACAATGCGGTTCAGGCCCTGCGTCATGCCAGCTTTGAAGTGCATGAGGGAGAGCTGATCTCGGTAATCGGACCAAGCGGCTCAGGGAAAAGTACATTGCTGCGCTGTATCAACCGGATGATTGATGTGAGTGAGGGCAGCATTCAGTTTCTCGATTAGAGGTAACGTGTGCAAATAAACGGCAGATCAAGGATATCCGCCGGAATATCGGTATGATTTTTCAGCACTACAATCTGGTCTATCGGTTGAATGTTCTGGAGAATGTACTTCATGGAAGACTTGGCTATTATCCGACATGGAAAAGTACGCTGGGAATGTATTCGCAAAAGGATATCGAGCAGGCCGCAAAGCTCTTGGAAATGCTGGGACTGGGAGATAAGCTGTATGATAAATGCTGTGATCTTTCCGGCGGACAGAAGCAGCGTGTCGGGATTGCGCGGGCTTTGCTTCAGAATCCGAAAATTATGCTTTGCGATGAACCGATTGCTTCTCTGGACCCGCAGTCAAGCAAGGTGATTATGGAGCATTTAAAGGCGATTACCACAAACATGAGGATTCCCTGCATTGTGAATCTGCATCAGGTGGATGTTGCCCTGCATTATTCGGACCGCATTATCGGTATGCATCAGGGAAGCATTGTTTTCAATGGAAAACCGCAGGAGCTGGGAAGTGATGTAATTGAAAAGATTTACGGAGTCCCTATGAATGAGCTGATCAGTAAGGTGGAGGAGGTGAAGGCATGAGCTATTTTACGAAAAAAAGACGGTCCCTGGGCATGTATGCTGCTGTCACCATTGCTTTGCTGGCACTGTGTACCTGGCGTCTGGAAATTGACTGGGGTCTCATTCTTGCGAACTTTCAGGTATCCGTTGTGCGCTTTACAAAAACGTATCTTCCAATGGACTTTTCACAGCTGCGGGAACAGCTGTATCAGCTTTGGATTACCGTTGTGATATCCATTGCCGGAGCGTTTGTCGGCATGCTTCTTGCCTTCTTCTCCTCTCTGGCTATCTCCAGCAAAACCTCCCGTTACCGGGTGCTGAAATATCTGGTCCGCGCTCTTGCGTCATTGACCAGAAATATTCCGGAGGCTGTCTGGGCGGTTCTGCTTCTGCCACTGCTGTGGTACGGTGATTTTCTCGGCTTCCTTGTCTTGTGTATTATCTCCTATGGCTTTTTAACCCGTTCCTTTGCGGATTCCATCGATGAAACAAATGCCAGCTGTATCAAGGCTCTGGAGGCAACCGGTGCCAATTACTGGCAGATTGTCGTTCATGCTGTGATTCCGGAAACCATGCCGTCTTTAATTTCCTGGACACTGTACGCGGCGGAAAACAATATCCGTAGTGCTACGGTCGTCGGAATGCTTGCGGGGGGCGGTATCGGGTATCTGATGAGTATTTATCAGGGAGGACTGTATATCGGCTATACGGGGTATCAGCTGATGGCATCCTGCATTCTGTTTATTATAATCACGGTGATTATCACGGATCAAATATCTGCACAGATTAGAAAGAGGATTATCTAATGGAAACATATACGCTGACCTCTCCTGCCGCCCCGACGCTGAAAAAAAAGAAAAAGGGACGCTATATCCTGCGCAGAAAAGATACCTCGCGCCTGTTGTCACGGAGTGTGGTGCTTATCTTTGCGTTTGTCTTTCTCTATTTTATCCTGTTCATCTGCCCCTATCGATGGGATCAGGTACGGCCGCAGCTGATTGCCACGTATCTAAGCAGCTTTCTGGATTTCACTGCCGTTACACAGAAAACGGCGATTGAGGTATTCACCAGTCTGATCAATACAATAGCACTTGCCTTTGTCACGACGATTATCGGAGCATGTATTGGATTCCTGCTGGGACTTATGGCAGCCCGGAATCTTTCACACCCATGGGTTTGCAGTATGGTACGCGGTTTTGCAGGGCTGATTCGTGCCGTGCCGACAATTATCTGGGTGCTGATCTTTATTTCCGGCTTCGGATTAACAGCTACCACAGCCATTGTGGGGATGAGCTTTCACAGTGTCGCCTACTTCATCAAATCGTATTCCGAAGCCTTTGAGGAGGTTGATCCTGGTGCGATGGAGGCGATGAAGGCAAGTGGAGGAAGCTGGTGGCAGATCGTATGGAGTGCTGTCATCCCGGTATCCTTTACAAAGCTTTTATCCTGGATTGCCATGCGCAGTGAAATGAATTTCGCAGCTGCGGTGATCATCGGTCCTGCTGTAGGTGTTCCGGGGACGATTGGCTCCATTTTGAATTCCTATCAACGAAGCGGCGGTTATGGTACCGTGGGGCTGTGTGTACTGGCAATCTTTATGACAGCGCTGCTGTTTGAAATCATCATCACCCTGTATAAACAGAAAAGTATCGTAAACGACTAGAAGCCGATACGTTCTGCAGAAGCATTATCAGGGAAAGAAATAAATCTGTATAGAAAAAAGAAGCTCTTTCGCTGCAGATTGCGACGCAGCTGAAAGCTTCTGATTTCAGAAAATCATGGCAGCACCGCACCGATTGCATGTCGGACATGCTGCCATTCTTTTTGTGTGATTGTACAATGCTCAGAGTCAGTCCTGCACTGCCTGCGGATGCTTTTTGATCCAGCGGCGATGGGAGGTATTTCGCTTGACCTCCAGAAATTTTTCTCCGGGGAAATGCAGTGGATTCTCTTTTGTTTCGGCATAGATTTTCAGAATATCCTCTGCATCCTCACGCAGGTATTCCAAATTCATGGAACCATACAGACGTGCAGGGATTACATACATGGGAAGCTGGATTTCATTTTTTCTTGCCATTTCCTGAGCATGGTGCATGGTATGCGGACAGAGCATCGCAATATCAAATTCCTCCTGGTGCTTTACGAGAAACAAGAGTGGCATGAAGGCCACCGATATTTCATCCTCCCACCCCTTGTCCTCAATGGCTTTTTTGATTTGTACAGAAATTACACTGGAAGACATGCCCCCACCGCAACAGATAACCATTCGTAACATAAGCTCCTCCTTTGTGTCGCTATCTAGCGACACAATTGTATCACGATATTTGAAAAAAGGAAAGCGTATTCAGTCAATATATACAAGCCCCTGAATTTATCGTATAATAGGAAAAGACAAAGATGAAGACGGATATTTCTGTAGCAAAGTAAGCAGGCAGTGTAGATATGCAAGTTGATAGGAGTGAAGGTATGATCAATCTGGATGAGGTGCTGACATTTACAGAGGCAGCGGATAAATGGGGACTGGCGGATGGAAAAACCATTCGCAAGGCAGTGGAGCGCGGACGGTTTGAGCCGCACGAAATTAAAAAGAGCGGGAATGTCTGGCTGACAACCTATGCGGCCATGCAGCGTGTGTTTGGAAGTCCGAGAACCTCTCCCTCCGTGTTGTATTATACAGAGCTTTACGAGAATACAAGAGAGCGTCTGGAGCGTTTTTTTGAAGAAGCTGGTCTTGCCCTGCAAAGAGGGGATATGATTTCCATCGTGGAAAGCAGGGAGCATCCTGAGCGGATATTCTGTATTTTAAAGACAGAAGAGGAGCTGGAGGGCTTGCAGCGGCGATTGAAGTATTTTATGAAGTCGTAGTGCTGATAGGTGAGAAAGAAAGGAAGGTCTGCAAGTGAGGATTCTTTCTCGATTGTGGATAAACATAAAACAGGGAGATTCAACATGATTGGTTTTATCAATAGAAACTGAATTCTCCCTTTTTCATATACCCTAAAGTAAGAAAGAGACCAAGTGAGCCTTTCTTTTTTTTGAATCAGCTTTGAAAATATCTGGTAATAAAGCAAGGTTTTATCCGAATTTTCGTTTCATAAGTATTCGTACCTGCACGATTGCATAAACAGCAGCATAAAGCAGCATCTGCAATGTGTATATGCCTGTTTCCCTCATGGGCACCTGTGTCCATTTTGCACTTTGGATACTGATATCGGAAACCGGAGGAAATACACAGGCAAATATTTCTGGCAGCTGCATATCCTGCAGCAGTGCGGAAAACGTCATGGCTGCTATGATGAGCATACAGGCAAGGGGCAGCGCCAGCTTCTGGTTGGAAACAATACGCGGGTGCAGCAGCGTAATCATCATCCCACCGCACAGGCCGGCACTGACATGCAGGTTGAAATATCCGAACAGCATATCCGCACGGATGGGATACAGTGTAAAGGCTGCCCCGTTGATCAGATAAAACAGACAGGGGATAAGGAGGATGAGGAAGCTGAAAAACAAATCGCACAGCAAAAAGAAAAACAGACGGCTGACGTAATACAGCAGTTCATTTCCCCTGCTTTGTAAAATCAATATCTGTTCCTCCAGGGCTTCCTGCTTCTGCATGGAATGTACGCTCCAGCCCATGATGGCGAAGGACAGCATGATGGTTGCCGCAAAGCTGCTGTAGGGATTGATTCCGTTCTCATTATAAAAGATACCGCAGAAGACAACGGTAACCACCAGCGGCATAACCAGCCTGGTTGAGGTCAGGGTTCTGCGTATATAGTATTGGTTTAATTCAAAGATTGTTTTCATGCCGAAGCTCATCCAGATGCCAGCCCTGCATCAGATACTGCTGAATGCAGGCATCGCTTTCCTCTTTTGCACAGACAAGCTTCTTTTCCTCCTGCTGTCTGCTGAAATGCATATAGACCTGTTCCATGACAGGAAGTGAAGCCATCGGCCGCAACACACCATCCTGCAGCTCATATACGATATCTGCCACCTCCTTGATCAGGCGCTGCTCATGCACGGCCATTAGGATACATACATCTTTTTTCTTCAGTGCCTCCATCAGTTCGATGAAGACCCTCTGAGAAGCGATATCCTGTCCGTTAAGTGGTTCATCCATCAACAGAATATCAGGGGTCTGCAGCAGTGCCTGTATCACTGCCACCTTTTGCAGGCTTCCCTTTGAAAGATACTGCATCGGTGTTTTCAACAGGTCATCCATAAAAAATTTATGCGTATATTCCCGAATGACAGCCAGTGCTGCATCAGCATCCATTCCCTGTATGGCACCCATATGCATCAGAAAATCACGGGCATTCATGCGGGTCGTGAAAAAATGATCCGGTATATACTGCAGAACAGCGTTTTTAAGCTGCAGCTCACCGCTGTCGATTCGTAAAAAGCCTGCCACAGCATTCAAAAGGGTGCTTTTTCCGCAGCCGTTGTGTCCGCAGATTGCAATGCATTTTCCGGGTATCAGCTGCAGCGAAACGTCCTGCAGAACCACATTGCTTCCAAAGGACTTGCTTATATGTATTATCTCCATCGTATCACTCTTTTCCATATACTGTTATGATAGCACAAAGGATAGGACTTGTCTGAAAAATACAGAAGCAAAATAAAAAAAGAACAGCAGCTGCCGTCCTGTATAAGCTTATTTCTCACTGATATCCTTCATTTTCTGAAGTCCGAAGATGATGGCACCGCCGATGATGAACCAGAGAATTTCAAAGGTTTCAAGGCTGAGGGGAGCCTGTGGAGTTTCCAGTGTCTGCGGTCCCATGATAATTGCATAGAAGGAGCCGAGCATCATTCCGATAATCAGAAAGACCATGATACTGCGGTGCTTTTCCAGCGCAAACTTAATCAGCCGCACAACGGTAATCACGCCGGTTATGATTCCCAATCCGAAGACAAACAAAATCGGTACATAGGAGAAATCAAATCCCATCAAGGCTTTGATTGCAGAAATAATAGGAACATACAGCCCAAAAATCAGCAGCAGTGTGGAACCGCTGATCCCTGGCAGAACCATTGCGGAGATCGCAAACATCGCAGAAATAAAGACGTAGACGATCAAACCGATATCCAGCTGAGCCAGATTGACACTGGAGCCGCTGCCTGCGACCGGATTGAAATAGGTGATCAATGCAACGACGGCGATACCGACAAGAAGCGCTATCATGCTTGCTGCATTGAGTCTCATGTTTTTCTTTTCTTCCCGAATCACGATTGGAATCGCGAACAGAATAAATCCCATAAACAGAGAGGATATGGCATAGATCTGTGTATGAAAGATGCTGGCGAGCACAGATACCGCCATCAGGAAGCCGACAATCCAGCCGATTCCCAGCTTCAGCAGAAAAATGACCGCCTCTTTTTTCTGCTGCATATTACCGCTCATCAGTGCATCCAGTGAACCGATGAATTTATCATAAAAGCCGAGCAGAAATGCAATCGTTCCTCCGGAAACTCCGGGAACACTATCTGCCAGCGCCATACAGAAGCCTCGAATAAAGTTTAATACCACTATGAAGTACCTTCCTTTCGTATCAAGGTTTATTATACTGTATATTTTGTAAAAGCCAACCGCTTTTTTATTAAATTTTCCTAAACAAAGGAAGGGAAAATATTTACCTGTGAGGAACCCTGTACGTTTTTTTACATAGTATGTCCAAAAAGGAGGTAGTTTCATGGCGGTAAGAATCTATGTGGATCAGGGGCATAACCCGGGGAATATCAATGCGGGGGCTAGTGGTAACGGGGTTGTGGAATCGGAGGTCACCTATTGGGTGGGAATCTATCTTGCAGGCTTTCTCTATGCAGATCAGCGCTTTGAAGTAAAGGTATCCAGACCGTTTCCGGATACAGTGCTTGGCTATGATCAGGCGAGCAGTCTGCGAGCAAGAGTAGATGAGGCGAATGCATGGCCGGCAGATTATTTTGTCAGTATTCATGTCAACTCCAATCCAAATCCTGCAATCAACGGCTCGGAGGTGTATGTATACCGGGAAAATTCCACTGCTTACGATCTGGGCGTCAATGTTTTGGAATCCATTGTCGATCTGGTGGGAACACGCTACAATCAGGTGCGGACCAATCCATCCCTTTATGTTCTGCGGCGTACAAGCATGCCGGCAATTCTGGTGGAGCTGGCGTATCTTTCCAATCTTCAGGATGCCGAAAAGCTGTTGAATGACCAGTATCTGTTTGCTTTTTCCATCTATATCGGAATTCTGAATTATCTGGGTTATTCCTATGATCCCTTTCCCAGACGCTGATGGAAGGAATTGAAAAAAAGAGTGCATTTCTCTTGCGTAAAAGTGGAGTTTCTGCTCACTGTGGAGTGTAAGAGGTTACAAGGTAAATAATGTAAATAAAGTAGGAAAAAGTTTTAAAAAGGTTAGTATTTGGGGAGAATTTAAGGTATAATTATGAATCGTTGAGAAGTGAGTGGTGAATGTATGGATATGAATGAATTACTGAAGGAATATAACGTAGAACTGGATGAAAAAAAGCAGGAGCTGTGTTGTGAGCTGCAGCATCCTCTTCTGATTAATGGAACAACAGGGAGTGGTAAAACATTCCTTTTATTAGCCCGTAATGCGTATCTAATGAAGGTTGAAGAGGTGGAACCGTCAGCTATTTTGAATATTGTGCATGATCCTGCCATTGCAAAGAGAATGGCGAAGGATTACCGCTATCTATACTGTGATGATGAACGGATGCCTTCCTTTGTGGATATGCACAGCTTTGCTTATCGGATTATCCGCTTCCATGATAAAATGATACAGCGGGAATCCTGTAAGGCGTATCGTGATATGGAGAAGGTGGTTCGCCGTCTGATTAAGGATATGTTTGCAATGGAGCTTACCGGTGTACAGCTGCGCCGTTTGATGCGGCAGATCAGCACCTGCCGTACTATGATGATGAGTGAGCGTGAAATTGCTTCTATCAGCTTTGAGGGAATTGATTTTCCGGCTTTTCTAAAGGCTTATGATAAATTTAAGAATGAGCGCAATATTTATGATCAGGATGATATTCTGTGTGAATGCGCCCGTATTTTAATGAGTACACCGGCCGTTTTGCAGACCTTTTCCTCCCGGTATCAGTATGTGCATATCGATGATGCACAGGAGCTCTCCTTTGTTGCCCATGTCATCATCAAGTTGCTGTTTTCGTCGAATTGTCAGATGATGATGCTGGCAGATCGTGATCAGTGTCTGGATTTTGATAAGGCGGCGTATCCGCAGGCACTGGACAGCTTTTCGGAAGCATATGTGCAGGCGCGCATTGAACAGCTGGAGGGAAACTGGCGCAATAATCAGACCATCAACGCTCTGGCAAATGAGTTTTATTATAAGAATGAGACAGCTATGAGCTGCAGCAGTGAGGAAACCTGCGAGGTGAAATTCAAGGGCTTTGCACAGCTGGAGCGGATGTATGAGTATGCGATGCGCATGGTGGTAGAGGATGAAAGTGATATTGCCTTCCTGTATCGTGACGGCGCAATGGCGATGCCTCTTGTGGAGCTGTTCATGCAGCATCAGGTGCCGTTTCACCTGCATGGAAGCGTAAAAAAGTTTTTGCAGGAGCCGGTTGTCAAGGATCTATGTAATATCATTGAGCTTCTGATCGATCCAAAGGATATGCGTGCCTTTTATGAGGTATATGAGAAGCTTGGCTTTGATATTTCAAAAAAGGTGCTGCTGGAGGTTGCGCAGCGTCTGCGGGATGATGAGCATGTGGATGTCTACCAGGCGATGATGGAAAGCAGCTATCGAGCTGCCGGAAAGAAAAAGCTGGCGGCTTCCATGGAGAATATCCGAACTGCCTCCACATTGGAAACACACACGATGATTACCTTTATTCTGGACAAGCTGGGGTATCGGGCACGTCTGCTGAAGGCGAATATCCTGATGAACGATTCCAATCTGCTGGCTCTGCGCGTGATTGCTGCTCGCTACAGTGATCCGGCACAGTTCCTGAATCGTCTGCGGGAAATGGGGGAATTCCTGTGTGAGCCAATCAGCCGTATCCAGATTCGCAGTGTAGCTTCTGCCAGAGGTATGGAATTCAGTCGTGTGGCACTGCTGGATTGTCTGGGATCGACTTTTCCAAAAGCCGGTCTGCAGGAGGAAGAGCTTCAACTGGAACGCCGTTTGTTTTTTACTGGGATCACCAGAGCCAAGCATCAGCTGGAGTTTTTTACAAGCAAGCGCTGTGATGTAACACGTCTGGAAATATCTCCATTCATATATGAGCTGCATGCGCCAAAGGAAGAAGAAGCAAAGGTGGCAGGGGAGCGACCTGTAGCACAGCCGAAAAAGCTGCGAGAGGGTGGCTTGCGTCGCGGTATGCGGATTACACATGCCACGCTTGGAGAAGGCCGCATTATGAAAATCAGCGAAGGCATGATGCAGGTACAGTTTCAAACAGAAAGCAAAACACTGAATATTCACCACTGTATCATGAATGAGCTGATTGATCTGGTATAAAAGAAGTACTGCTTAGCAGCTATGTTGAAAGCTAAAATAGGGAAGTCCTGCAAATGTCGTTGGCAGTAACGCAGGTCTTCCCTTTTCTGTACTTTTTACTCCAGATATTCAGAATAAGAATGTATATGCATGTGAGGGTCCTGCTGTTTTGAACAAAGGATTCTGCATACTGTAAAGGAATGGCTGTTTAAGCTTATAAGTAGGCGGTAACATGACCTTTTTTCAGCCTCTGCAGAAGAAAGATATACACTTTCAATGTGATATTTGTTCATGATTTGAGGCATTATAAAACATTCATTTCTTACAGGCAATCATCGATTGTGAAGATGCAGAGAGCTGTTTAGTTATCGTATCCAATAGGAATATGGAAGCTATTGTCAGGAAAGGACAGCCCTTTTTAGGTCAACAGGGTGTTGTATGCAAGAGGAAGCTGACAAAAAAGGGTTGTCAGTTATTACTGAAAGTAAAAAAAACCCATTATTCATGGGGTTACCTGTTATCATGGCGCCTTAAACAGGACTTGAACCTGTGACCTGCCGGTTAACAGCCGGATGCTCTACCAACTGAGCTATTAAGGCATTTCTTAAATGCTTAATTATAATACCATAGGTGTTTTGTTTTTGCAAGCTATAAAATCAATTTTCATGCAATTAAAGTCATAAAAAAAGGATGGAAACCGAAAATGATATTTCGGTTTCCAGTAACAGGAAGTCTTAACCCTTCAAGCCTCTGGACTGACGATCCATGTCCTCAATTACAATATCATAGATTTCCCCAAGGGTAGCGCAATATTTTAGCACATCCCAAGGTGCATTTGTATGAAAATGGATTTTGATGAGCTCAGCATCTCCAACAGCAAGCAGGCAATCTCCCTGAAAATTCTCCATGAAATAATCGTGTATGGAATCCTCACATAAATCATTTCCTTCAATCAGCAGCTGTGTGTCATAACGGTATTCCAGCATATGCAAATCTCCTTTCCTAAGCATGATTATATCATATCATAATGAGATGCAAAGCTGTGTAGTTTTTATTTTGAATGCAACAGGTGCTTCAAAATTCTTGGCATTTATGTTTATAATATAATATTTAATGATAAACGATAAAAATATATTGTAAAATATTAAAACTATGCTAGAATGTAATTATGGAGGTGTTCCTATGAAATTGAAACAACCTGTAAACTGGAAGCATACGACGTTTCTCTGGATACTGAGATTCATGCTGAGTGGTGTGGCTGTATCCATTGTTTTTCAATGCCTGAAGATAATTGAACTCTTTCAAATGCCGGAACAAAGTCTGCGGTTTATTCCATGGGAGGTCAACAATGTTGTGACGCTGGCTCGTCTATTGGCAGAAAGCGGACTCTTTTCCAGCAGATTTTATGCCGTTTTTGACTCCCTGCTTGCAATTACAAATGCCAGCATATATGCTCTTTTGCTTCTGTGGGGCATACAGGCAGTAAAGGAAGCCGCAAAGACAACACCGTTTTTAACAGATATATTGAAAAAATTAAAGATCAGTATACTGCTGCTGGCAGGCTTTCGTTTCCTTTTAGTCTTCCTGGAATTTCTTCTGGCTCTGATATACCAGCCGCCAATTGATTGGTCTAGCCTATTTTTCGATGTTGTTCGTAATCTTTTTGAAAGCCTGATCATGCTGGGAGCATTATGGTGTCTGATACATGTCTGGATGTATGGGGCAGCTTTGCAGCATGAGCTTGATGAAACAATATAAGGGGTCAGGATTATGAGAAAAAATAAGAATAGACTTATGAAGATATTGCTGTACTGTCTCGTCGTATGCGGGATCATCGTAATCAGCTTAAGACTATATACGATTTATACGATCTGCATATCTCCGGACTCCTTTTTCGAGCCTAATCTGCCGCGGGAGGAGCTTATTCTTGTTACTGGAAAAAGTCTGAGCAATGTACTTATGAGCGTGGAGCTTACCTCAGATAAAGCCGCCGCCCTGCTGGAAGCTATTGTCGGTTTACTTGCAGAGATTATACAAATTGTTATTTTAGCTCTTGCCCTACGCATCTTCCAGAGAAACTCTATTCATCGACCTTTTCAGGTGAATATGATAATCTGGTTACAGGGCTTCGCTATTCTCTATTGTATTCTTCCTATTGTGCAGGGACTGTTTATCATCTGCGTTCTGGGTTTGAATCAGGCAAATTTATATCCGAGGCTCATACTGTTTCAATTCCTTGATATCGGGTTACAGGTGTTACCGGGTTTAGCGATTATTGGTATTGCAAAGGTGTTCCGGTATGGATATAGCTTACAAAATGAAGTGGATCAGATTCTCTAGGAGGTGAATTATGGCAATTATATTAAGACTCGATCGTGTCATGGCAGATCGTAAGATATCGCTGAATGAGCTGGCAGATCAGGTAGGCATCTCCAATGTTAATCTTTCAAATTTAAAGCGCGGAAAGGTAAAAGCCATACGGTTTTCAACCCTCGATAAAATATGTGAGGTACTGGATTGCCAGCCAAGTGATATTCTGGAATATCAGCGAACAGAAGAGCAATAAATACAGATATGAAAAAGGAAATCCATCATGTCACCTTCTCAGCATCTGCGAATGTATGTGAATCGCAGATACTGTACCTGATAATGTGGACTTCCCTTTTTATTATTTCGTAGGCAGTTTGTGCATATGCCTGCTTTTATCGTGAGCAAGCAATAGCAGCACCATGCTCACCTCAAACAGTGTCATGAGGATATAAGGAAATTCATTTCCTGCATTATCCGCAGGATTGATGGCAAACAGGTGGATGCAGAGATTCCATGAGAAATGATATGTCATCGAGGATAAAAGATTTCCCTCACTCCACTGAAGCAGATACTCATATACAAAGCTTTCTGCGATACAGCCGATGAAGAAGGAAAGCAGAGGGACCTCTATGCCATTTTGATAGAAATAATGATAATGCCAGAGAAACCAGATGATACCGATACTGACAGGGACATGCCATTCCTTTTCCATACGTTCTCTCAAATAAGATCGTAAGTATCCACGCCATCCGATTTCCTCTGCAAAAAATGCCCATACAATGACAATAAACTGCAGATCATAATTCAGAAAATGTCCAGATGAAGAAGAACCTGCGAACAGCCTTGCGAGCAGCATGGGGGCAAGGGAAAACACGCAGGGGAACAGGAGTGCGGTGCCAGATTTCCAGCCTTTGAAATTCTTCTTAAAAAAACTCAGGAGCTGTCTGTTCTTCGATAGAACGAGAAGAGCGGCGATACTGGGAGAGGCTGCTTCCAGTCCGTAAAACAGAAGCTGTAATACAGGAAGCCCGGTATATCGCTGACACAATACAAAAAAGAAGGGCATGAGAAAAGTCAGTAAGAGAAACATGCATATGTCGTTTGTTTTCGTCTTCATCAGCACTCAGCCCTTCATGTTCGAATATCAGTAACTATTTTTAAACAATCTGGAAAATATAAAACTTCAGATACGAGGTTTCTTCCATTGTCCATAGGATAGGATGGTCATGATTCTGCTGTGTAACGGATACCTGCTTCAGGGTGACTCCTGCTTCCTGTGCAGATTCACGCAGCATCTTTTCAAAATTTTCTATTTCCATAAAACGGGAACAGCTGCAGGTGATGAGATAGCCGCCTCTTCCCAACAGCATCATAGCCTGTTTGTTAATGCGTTTATAGCCGCTGTAAGCATGGTCTATCGTTCTTCTGGATTTTGTGAAGGCAGGGGGATCCAGCACAATAATGTCGAACTGTCCCTCTTTACAGGTATCCAGGTATTTGAACACATCCGCTTTCACAAAAGAAATCCTGTTTTCGAGATGATTCAGCTTTGCATTGGCATATGCCTGATCCAATGCAGTCTGCGATACATCGACAGCGACAACCTGACAGGCATTTCCATACGCCGCATTTAATGCAAAGCCGCCGGTATGCGAAAAGCAATCCATGACACGTTTTCCATGTGCCATTTCACGAAGCAGAACACGGTTGGCTTTCTGATCCAGAAAATATCCGGTCTTCTGTCCGTTTTCAACATCCACATGAAGCTTTAATCCGTTTTCATCAATGATGGTTGTGGTTGGCAGCTTCATCTGCTTCCAGTATCCCTTTTCCAGAGGCAGACCTTCCTTGGCACGCACCCTGATATCATTGCGTTCGTAAATTCCTTTTACATCCTGTCCGTCTTCTCTTAATACTTCCAGCAGCACCTCATACAGCATATCCTTTCGCTGTTCCAGTCCATAGGAGCTGATCTGTGATACCAGAATATCATTATAGCGATCCACTGTAAGACCGGGAAGCTGATCGGCTTCTCCGAAAATCAGGCGGCAGTTGGTTATATTCTTACTTTCCAGCGTTTTGCGATACGCATACGCAAATTGGATTCTTTCTTTGAAAAATGCTCTGTCAAATGTATCTGCTGTATCCTTTGACAGTATTCTTACAGTGATATGACTGTTTCTGGACAGAAAGCCGGTTCCAAGATAGCGATCCTTGGTTGTTACGATGTCAACAAGTGCACCGTTTTCTATTTCCTCAGCAAGCTTAACAACATTATTCTTATACATCCACATCTGTCCGTTGTCCAGCCACTTTTCTCCTTCTTCGCTTATTGTAATCTTTGGATAATTTCTATTCATATAAATACCTCACTATTTCAATTCCCCTGTATTATATCATACATTCCGTTTCTGCTGTATGCTAAGCCGGCAGGTATTACCGTGTATGGTCATTTCTCTGTTTAAAAAGCCAGAGAGACATTGGAGGTTTCCGTATCATAAGATAACAGCATCCTCTTGCATGCTTTATTTGAAGGGAAAAGGATATAATCCTTGCAATTGAAAGGTAAAAACATTTAATCATGCTCGTTATGGATATAGCCATTTTTTATATAACGATCCTTGTTCTGCTTTTTGCAATACACAAAATAACTGCTTACAATGAAAAATATCTGCGCAAGGGTCATTGCAATACCGGTTCTTAAAATGTTGGATGGATGAAACATACTGCATAGTACAATACCGGTCACAAGCAGCCCCACGTATGCAACATAATCCTTTAAGACAATCTTTCTTTTCATGAGCAAATAGTAGAAAAGACATATGATAAATAAATCCATCAGACCGAATGAAGCTTTTACATCATACAGCAGCATATATATTTGTGAACATATTAAAATCACAGCGCATATAAATTTTTGATAGACATTTTTCATGCACAACTCCCTCGCTTTTCACTCATTCATATCGTATTCAAATAATTATAAGGATACTTCTTTGTGTATCTTTATTATAGCATAGCTATGATAAGGTATAGAAGGCAAATAAGCTTCACTTTTATTATTTGATTGAGATAGATAATTCATGACAGCTTAAAGGTATTATTAACGCTTAGAAAAATATGCAAATTTATGCGTGATATAGGGTACATTGATGACGCTGTCAATAGAGATGCTTAAATCAAGTTTTATAACGCTTAATCGAACGAAAGAAAGGTTAAATTTATGGGCTTGGTAAACACACTTTCAGGACTTCTGACTAAAAATAAAAATACTGAAATTTCAAAACAATCGTCAAAAACTCGTCAATCGTGTTATAAGCACTAAAAAAGCCCTTGTTTAGGGCTTTATCTGTCTATTGGTGACGCGTACGGGATTCGAACCCGTGAATGCTTGCGTGAAAGGCAAGTGAGTTAACCGTTTCTCCAACGCGCCATCATTTAATCGCGAATGCCAGTTAATAATACCACAAGAAGAATTAGTACGCAAGACTTTTTTTGAAAAAAACAAAAAAATTGAATGCTTACATAAAAAGCAGAATACCGTAGAAACTAATCAGATAAGGAGTAAGATTTATAAAGAAATAAAGCTTTTCAATATACCAGTATAACGCGTATAATATATGCGGTTAGATAAATGAGGTAGGAAGATGAAAAAGATATTATTTTTAACAACCGGTGGAACCATCGCATCCAGTTCCAGTGAAGAAGGTCTGGTGCCATCCCTGACAAGCGAGGAAATTTTGCATTATCTCGGTGAGCATCATGGTGATATTGAAATAACCTGTGAGGATTTGCTGCGGCTGGACTCCAGTAACATGCAGCCGGAGGAATGGCAGCTGATTGCAAGGCGCATTGCAGAGGCGAAAAGCGGGTATGACGGTATTGTTCTGAGCCATGGTACAGATACGATGGCGTATACAGCCGGGGCGCTTTCCTTTATGCTGCGCAATCTGGACATCCCCCTGATCATGACAGGAAGTCAGCTGCCGCTGCTTCATCCGCTGAGTGACGGTGTGGAAAATATTCGTGTGGCATTTACCGCTGTATGTGAGGATATTCAAGGTGTGTATGTATGCTTTAACAGAAAAATTATGCTGGCAACACGTGTTGTTAAGGTTCGTACGATGAATTTCGACGCCTTTGAGAGTGTAAACATAGAGCCGTGCGGACGGGTGGATGCCAGAGGTCTGCGTATAAACAGGCAGCTGCTGATTCATCCAACGAATGCGTTTGCTTTAGAGGATGAGCTGTGTAAGGAGGTCGTGCTGATCAAGCTGATACCGGGCATGAACCCGCTGCTGTTCGACAAGCTGGCGGAAATGGATATCCGCGGTATCGTCATCGAAGCCTTTGGTGCCGGTGGAATCAATTTTGTGCGTCGTGATTTGATCAGCAAGCTGGAAGAAATCGTCGCCCGCGGAATCAGTGTGGTCGTATGCAGTCAGTGTCTTTACGAATACAGTGACTTCTCTATCTATCAGACCGGTCAGAAGGTATTGCAGCACGGCGTGATTCAGGGCTATGATATGACAAGCGAGGCCTGTGTTACCAAGCTGATGTGGGCATTGGGAAAAAGTACGGATACAAAGGAAGTAAAGCGGATATTTGAAACCAATTATGTCAATGAGATAACATTGCCATAGGCCTGTGTGCTGTTTTGCTTAAGGATTCATGTTAAACAGAAGCTGTTATCAATCGATGACCCGTAGCTGGTTGAAGGCTTCTGTTTTCTTATGTCTGGCAAACAACATGAAAGCAGAGGCCGGCCTTTTATATTGCTTCTTTCTGTTTGATAAAAGGATGGCTGTCGCAGGGGAGTATGAGCTGAATTTCCCTTATTTTATCGGTTTTCAGCTATAGTAAGCTAAAATATAAGGATTGGTATCATTTAGTATTGAAAAACATATAAACTGGTACAATATATTAGTTGACAATTCATTGACAGAATGCTACGATATGCTTGGTGATAATGATGATAGAGAAAAGAAAAGCACCGGCGTTTCATTGCCCCCGCTGGGAAGAACTGCCGGATATGGATTTATATATGGATCAGGTCGTAACCCTGTTAAATGAATATCTGAAGCCGTTTCATGCGAAGGATCAGGAAAAGATGGTAACCTCCACCATGATCAATAATTATGTGAAGCACGGAATCGTTTCCCCGCCCGTCAAAAAGAAATATACGAAGAACCACGTTGCCTATCTGATGGTGGTCTGTATCTTAAAGATGGTGTATCGCATGGATGAAATCAGCAAGCTGATTCGTGTGCAGATTTACAAATATCCCATTGATCAGGCTTATAACTATTTCTGTGCTGAGCTGGAATGCTGTCTGAAATGCATTTTCGCCCATAAAAAAGTGCATCATGCGCCAAGTGATGATGAGGGAAGTCTTGTGGTCGACCTGATCCGTAATACCGTGCAGGCTGTGGCTTACACGATTTATGTACGGCACGAGCTGGAGCATCCCCAGATTATGATACAGGAGGAATCCGATACATAGGCGGCTTTCACAGTAATATGTGGAAGCTTTTTTCTTTTTTGTTTATTTCCTTCCATCAGCCGCATATAGTATAGCAAGAGGGATACCAAATGAACGAACTGCTTGTGATTGCCTGGCTGCTGCTTCCTGCTTCCGCTTTGCTGATACAATATTATCTGATACAAAAACGACAGAATTTGCTGTGGATCCTGCCGCTTTTGAGTCTGGCCGTCACCTTTTTTATCGGACTGGCGGCTGTATTGTATGCTTTTTTCCTGATTATATTTACAAAGGTTCTGATGGCAGAAGATCCGCATCAAAGCTGATGACCTCACTCGTTTTCATATCGAGAATATATTCATGGGAAACGATCCAGCGCCGGTTTTTATAATCCCGTGTCCGCAGATACAGAAAATCCGCATAAAAACGAAGATTGAAACCGATCTGATCCTGTGAATCCCCGTGCTCTATACGTACGAAGGAAGGCAGATTGATTAAAAACAGATTGCGTCTTGCCAGAACCTCGCATAGGGCGAAGCTGTTGTGCAGATGTCCGCTGATGAAAATGATATGCGGATGTACATCCTTCAGCATGTCCACCTGCAGGTGCTGCTGCGTACCGGTATGATCTTCACTCATCACATGAGTATCCTGCAGCGGCTGGTGTGCGATGATGCATACCGGCTTGTTTTTATCATCCTGCTTTAATCCGTTTAACAGCCAGTCCACCTGCTTTTTGGTGAGAATCATATCGTTCTTGCTTGGCCGCTCACTATTCAAAATATAAAAATGGATGCCTTCTACAAACCGGTCAAAATAAATACTTTCCGCATGCCGCGGCAGCAGCTTCCGGTATTCCGGATGAATGCGGTTTTGTGTGCGTGAAAACAGATTATAGAGATCGTGGTTACCCAATGCAGGCAGAATATGAATCGGGAATTCCTGCAGCTGCGTAAGCACCTGTTTCATCTGAAACGGATAGCCGTTATTTGTCAGATCACCGCAAATTGCCACATGGCGAACCTTGCGCTTCCATATATCCTCCAATGCGGCTTCCAGCTTCGCATTCTGTCTGGGGAAAGCGATGTGCAAATCTGACAGCAGCTCCATTTGCAGATAGCTTTTTTCGTTGCAGATCCGATTGGCAAAGGCCGTTCTTTTTTTATCCATAGCAAATCTCCTCCTGCTGTATATTGTGGACAGAAAACGCTCTTCTATAACGCATAGAGAAAAAGAATTACAGCTGTTGAACAGCTTTTCCACCGCTGAAAAATTACAATTTCTGTTTATATCTTTTTTCGCTTGTGATACTATAATACTGAACGAAAAAGAAAGTTGAGGTATGCGAAGATGGATTATGCAAAAGAAGCGCTGCGTCTGCATGCAGAGTGGAAAGGAAAGCTGGATGTCAATCCCAAAATGGAAATCAACACCAAGGATGATCTGAGTCTGGCGTATACACCGGGAGTTGCTGCTCCCTGTCTGGAAATCGAAAAGGACATCAACAAAAGCTATGAGCTGACCGGACGTGGAAATCTGGTAGCGGTTGTAACTGACGGGACGGCGGTTCTCGGCTTGGGAGATATCGGACCGGAGGCAGGGATGCCGGTCATGGAGGGGAAATGTGTTCTGTTTAAGGAGTTTGGCGGTGTGAACGCAATCCCTTTATGCATTAAAAGCAAGGATGTGGATGAAATCGTACATACAATTGCCCTTTTATCCGGCAGCTTTGGCGGCATCAATCTGGAAGATATCGCAGCACCGCGCTGTTTTGAAATCGAGGCGAAGCTGAAGAAGCTGTGTGATATTCCGGTATTCCATGATGATCAGCATGGAACTGCCATCGTTACCGCAGCTGCTTTGTTAAATGCGGTAAAGCTGACAGGCAAAAACATGGGGGATCTGCGCATCGTCATTAACGGTGCAGGCTCTGCAGGTATTGCGATTGCCCGCTTGCTGCTGAAAATGAATTTCGGTGATGTTATCCTGTGCGATTCCAAGGGGAGTGTATATAAGGGAAGAGAAGGCATGAATGCCGGCAAGAAGGAGATTGCTGAGCTGACGAACAAGGGACTGTTGAAGGGAAGTCTTGCGGATGCCATGAAGGGAAGCGATATCTTCATCGGGGTATCCGCTCCGGATGTGGTCAGTGAGGCTATGGTAGCCAGCATGAATGAAAAATCCATCGTCCTGCCAATGGCAAATCCAGTGCCGGAAATCATGCCGGACAAGGCTAAGCATGCCGGTGCCTTCGTGGTAGGAACCGGGCGCAGTGATTTTGCTAATCAGATCAACAATGTTCTGGCATTCCCTGGTATCTTCCGTGGTGCCCTGGATGTTCACGCAAGCGATATCAATGAGGAAATGAAGGTTGCCGCTGCATATGCGATTGCTTCCTTGGTACGTGATGAAGAGCTGAGCGTAGATTATATTATCCCAAGTGCTTTGAATAAAGAGGTGGGTGCTGTTGTAGCAGAAGCTGTTGCACAGGCGGCAAGGGAAAGCGGTGTAGCGCGCATATAATTGAATAGAGAATACGGTGACCAGTATGAAGTATAGAAATCGCCGTATTTTTTTTGGTAAGCAGGTGGAGGGAGCGTGCCGTCCGACGGATATGGGAGAATAAGCCTTCATCTGTAAAGCTCAGCCTGCGTTTTCTATTTCTATCATAAAAAAAGAGCTCCTATCAACCTGATGCGGAGTTCTTTTTCTATCTGTATGTTATGTAAAAAATATTATAGGAAATCGTGCCGATTTCCTATAATGGGTTAGAGCTGCGCTACTATGTTAAATCGTCCCGATTCCCATAATAGCATTATCACCCTATATAGTAGAATTGAAATATTTCATATTTCATTCTCCGGGTGTCATAAATCTCTAACCCATTATACCATGTTTTCTGCTATGACGTAGGCATCAAATTCTTCCGCACTCAAAAAGCCGAGTGCCACACAGGCTTCTTTTAAGGATATCCCATCCTGATAGGCTTTTTTTGCTGTTTTTGCGGCATTTTCATAGCCGATATGCGGATTCAGAGCAGTAACGAGCATCAGTGAATGCTGCAGATATTCCGCCATTTTTTCTTCGTTTGCCCGGATACCCTCTACACAGTGGATGCGGAAGCTGCGCAGACCGTCACTGAGCAGGGTGACGGATTGCAGGAAGTTATAAATAATCACCGGCATGAAGACATTCAGCTCAAAATTACCCTGACTGGCCGCAAAGCCGATGGCCGCATCATTTCCCATGACCTGTACGGCTACCATGGTCATCGCTTCACATTGTGTCGGATTCACCTTTCCCGGCATAATGCTGCTTCCTGGCTCATTTTCCGGTATCCGAATTTCCTGCAAACCACAACGCGGCCCGCTTGCCAGCCAGCGTACATCATTTGCCATCTTCATACAGTTTGCCGCCAGTGCCTTCAGCGCACCATGGGCAAAGCAGATATCATCCTTCGCAGACAGAGCGTGGAATTTGTTCGGGTCGCTGATAAATTGAGTAGCCAGCTGATCGCTCAGCCTTTCACAGACGAGATCGCCGAATCCCTGCGGGGTATTCAGTCCGGTACCGACTGCCGTCCCTCCAATGGCAAGCTTACGCAGGGAATCGATTGCCTTCTGCAGCATATCGATATTGTTCTCCAGCATGCCTCTCCATCCGCTGATTTCCTGTGAAAAGCGCAGTGGTGTCGCATCCTGCAGGTGTGTACGTCCGATTTTGATGATATGCTGATTCTCTTTTTCCAGACGCTTTAAAGCATGAATCATTTCCTCCAGCTGGGGCATCAGCTGTTTACGTAGTGCTTCAATCGCTGCGATATGCATAGCAGTAGGGAACGTGTCATTGGAACTTTGTCCCTTATTCACATCGTCATTTGGATGCAGCAGCTGTTCCCTTGCAATTTCATTTCCGCGATTGGCAATGACCTCATTCACATTCATATTGCTCTGTGTTCCGCTTCCTGTCTGCCAGACAGAAAGTGGGAAGTGAGCATCCAGTCTGCCGCATAAAATCTCATCACAGGCAGTGGCAATCGCATCCAGCTTACGCTCCTCCATACGGCCAAGCTCATAGTTGACCTTTGCGCAGGCCAGCTTCAGATGTGCAAAGGCACATATCATGCTCAGAGGGATTTTCTCATCCCCGATTTTGAAATTCTCATAGCTGCGCTGTGTCTGGGCTCCCCAGTATTTATCTTCCTCCACAGCGATTTCACCCATGGAATCATGTTCCATTCGTGTTTTCATAAGACGCACTCTCCTTTTTATCTCTACACTGATTTTATCATGTTCCGGTATGAAAAAAAGAGCCGGACAGGAAAGAGCGGCTCAGAAAGCTATGCACAAAAGTAAAAGACAGAGAAGCAGAAGTCCCGAAATACTGGTACCGATGATGCCCAGCACCAGACCGGCGATCGCTCTGCCTGCCGGACGTAGCACTCTGGCTCTGGCTCCCATGACAATAGCCAGAATTCCGCAAGCCAGAGAAACAAGCACAATCAGCATTCCCGGCAGCCACCGGAAAAAGGAAAACAGGATAGCAGGCACACAGAATGATACAGAAACAATGCCGAGAACCATGGATGCAATCGCTGTACGGATTGTCGCGCTGTTCATATCAAATCCATCCTTTCAATATAAAACGGGCCGTAGCCCGTTTAACCGCCAATCTGATAATCGTCATCCAGTACCTTGATTTGACTGTCACCGATAATGAAATAATGCGGATAATGATACAGCAGATTCTTATTCACAAAGGAAATGCTGCCCAGCAGAATATCCACAGCCTCAATGGATGTACGTGTCATAAGATCGGAAATAAAATTGAAATCTGTTTTCATGTCCTTGTAATGTGCATCGGAGAATGTGTAGATGGTGTTTTCCGGAATAAAGCCGGTTGCTCTACTCAGCGGTTTCACAATATTTCTTGCATAAGCCGGAGCACTGATTTCATAGCCGTTCATACTCAATGGGGTACCATATTCCACGATAGCCTTTAGAATACGCGCATTACCAATTACCTTTTCCAGAGAATCATCCTTGACATTGATGACAAATTTACGACCTTCGGCAAACTGATTGATATGATATTCGTTCTGAAAGAACAGATACATGTGATGATTCAGTGTCTTTGCGACATCCTCTCTCACCGGCTCATATCCAACCCAGCCTCCAAAATCATTTACATCTGCAATTTCGATTCCATACATAACCTGTTTCATATGAATTCTCCTCTCGTGTGTAGTTCTTATCTATATTATATACTGAAATGAATGTAAAAAACAGATTTTACGTACAAATTCTCCATGCTTTTCCTTATACAGAAGTGTTTACAGTCGCAAAGGTATGCCATCATATGCGAATTCCTTCGAAAAATACGGACTGCGTGGCATACAAAGCAGTATCCTACAGATACCCGGAAGTGGTCTTCCCAAACTGAATGTAACAGGTAGTAAATATTCCGCTAATAGTGCTCTCTGATTTTTTTACAAATTTCTATTATTTCCTATCCACATATGATAAAATTATACAAAGTAATACCAGTGCTTTTACAGAGTCTGCGTGCTGTATGCACAAGCGATAGCATAGGCTTTTGATAGAGAGAGAGGATATCGGGGATGAGTAGAAAACGGATTTGTGAGGATTGCGGAAATAAGTGCAATGATGAATATTGTCCGATTTGCGGAAGGAAAACAAAGGTATACAACGAAGCTTCCCGTCAGGAGGATACGCTGTATGATGCCGCAAAGTATCGTACCACGGCTGATACGAAAAAAGCGGAGAGTGGCGTGTTTGAAGAAAAGAAGGAGCGCATCGATGACAGTGAGCGTGTAAGGGAGCACCGCTATAATCATCCCAATGCGAAGAATTTGCGCCTGCGCATGGAAAAGGGCGGACATCCGTATTATGAGCATATCAAGGGAGGGGGGGCGCAGAAAAATATCCGTTTGGTTCAGCTGTTCAGCCTGCTGCTGATTATCGGTATCGTGGTTGCGGTTGCTGTGGTCGCTATGACCTCCTTTCGCGATGAGCCTTCGGCATTCACAGACAATGAGGACATTGGTGACAGCTTTGTGAGTGGAAATATTTCCAAGCATGAGGTGGAAGAGAAGGTTTCCCTGACCTGTATGGTAAAGGATTATGAATATGCCGAAGGTGTCCAGACGGTCATTGTGGAAAATAACAGTCCGTATTTTGTGAAAACGGATTTGATAAAGAACGGGGAACCGGTGGGATATTTGAATCTGCCTTCCCATTCAAAAACGGAGAATCTGATTTATGATGAAAATCTGTCCTCCTGTGAGAATAAAATCTACGGGGTGTATGAAATGGATATCGAAAAGCCGCAGGTAGCCTACACATTTACGGATACGTATGTGGAAGACTATACGCTGCAGGCAAGGATAGATGTAAAGGAAGCCATTGATGAAAAGCAGCTTGCCGTTCTCATGCGTTATCTGTATGCACAGGCCAGTGAATCCTTTCTGTATGAGCTGTATGAGGTGAACATCTATCAGGGCAATCGATACCTGTTCGATTCCTATTTTGACTTTACACGAGGAACCATCAAATTCAATTCCGTGGAGGCATCTTTTACTATGGAGGACATCGTTATCGAAAATTAGGACTTTTTCTAATAATGAAAACGTGGTAAGATAGTAAGGAATATGAAGGAGAAATAGGTTATGAAACATACAGTGCGTTTACAGGAAGAGATTTCAAAACATGTGTCCGCAAGAAAACATATTACAACACAGATCGAATACTTCTGCGACAGCGAAGAGGATACGAAGCATCTGACACAGAATATCACAGAGGTGCTGACAAAGCATCTTGGTGACAGCAGACTTGCCAAAATCACCTACGACTATCATCCGGCTGAGAAAAAAGTGGAAGTTGTGATTATCGAACACCAGTAAGAAGCTTTGCGATGTCTTGATGGCATCGTTTTTTTCTTTTCCTGGTGAATGCCATGGAAAGAAAAGGATCAAAAAAGCATTTCTTATGCACATTCCTACACGCAGTGGGATTCAAGCGAAAAGGAAGAGTGAATTCTATGAGGAAGAAGATTATCCGCTCCTTCATTTTATTGCGGCTTTACGGATTTTCCATTACCATATAGCATCCTTATACGAATTGTGCACCTGTTATCAATGATACACAATGTGCAATCGATGTTCCCTTATAAGCAGGTGGTTATATTGCTGAAATCGGTTGAAAGGAAGAATCCGGATAGGATGAAAAAAGTCGGTAAACTATACTGTTCCTTCATATCGGGGATGTATAGCCTATTAGCTATAAAAAAGAAGCTGTCATACAATTGAGAACCGATTTGATCTCTCCTGTAATCCAGCTTTCATGCTGTCGTATATTCCCAACACGGATAAGAAGCAGGAAGGAAAAGAGGCTGTTTCTCTTTTTATACTTTCTGCTTTTTATTACTGTTATTTTTGATAGACGTGCTCAATTTCTGCGACATACATGGTATGATAATCCTTCTGCGGATAATTCTTTTCAATCAAGGCGGCATCCAGGAAGCAGTCCTCCCGCATTTCCTGCGCATACAGCTTGCGGCATACAAGCACCGTGTTTGCTTCTGTGAAATAAGGTGCATCGTTTATGAATGCGGTATGCAGACCGGCTTTTTCTATCTTTTGCTCATCTCTGCCACTGACCGTGCCAAGATAGGAAAGTGTTTTGCGGTATTCCTCATCGTAAAAGGAAAGGGTAAAGCAGTCTTTCTGATCAATAAATTCCTTGGTATAGCGCTGCGGACGCAGAAATACGAAAGCAACCTTCTTGTTCCATAAAATTCCCATGCCTCCCCAGGAGGCTGTCATCGTATTGACAACACCGTCCCTTTCGGCACTGACCAGCATCCATTCCTTTCCGATCATCGTAAACGCATCACTGTGCAGCTGACTTGTCTGTATCTCTTTAAGCTCCATAATATCAGATCCTTTCTTTTCCATTATTATAGTGTATGCAGATTCCGTTTACAAGTTGAATATAGCGGGGAATCACTTGCAAAGCTGCGCTGTGTGCATTATGATAGCCTTATGAAAAGAGGGAATCTGTTTATGAACATAAGCTATATTACACACAGCTGCTTTCTGGTGGAGCTGGATAGCTGTTATCTGCTGTTTGACTATTACAGGGGCACGCTGCCGAGGATGAAAGAGGACAAGCCCCTGTATGTGTTTGCCAGTCATGCGCATGCCGATCACTACAGCACCAGGATTTTTAAGCTGAAGCACCCGTCTATTACATGGATTTTATCCAGTGATATCGCAGCTGCGCATCCCCATATACAGGTGGAAGCAGGGAAGTGCTATACAGTGAATGATCTGCAGGTGCGCACGCTTGCTTCTACGGATGAGGGTGTTGCCTTTCTGGTGACAGCTGAGGACAATTGCATCTATCACGCCGGTGATCTCAACTGGTGGGACTGGGGCGATGAAAATACGCCGCAGGAACATGCAGAGATGAAGGAGCGCTATTTCCGGGAGCTGCAAAGCATCAAAGGGATGCATTTTGACGTTGCCTTCCTACCGGTGGATCCCAGATTGAAGGAGCGTGCGCTGAAAGGAGCCCGGGCTTTTCTTCAATATGCCTCCTGCGATCTTCTGGTACCGATGCATTTTTGGAAGGATACTGCCGTCTTTACATGGCTGCGGCATTCAGAAATCCAGAACATAGAAGCCATGCAGCTCTGGCTGGGATTCCAGGAACTGGAAACGTTTACAAAAGTATAAGGTTTCTTCACCTTCCTGTGGAAGTTTTTTCTGAAGTATGCTACTATTGTACTATATAAACAATAGAAAAGGGAGTATGGATAATGGAAACAAAAGAAATCATCAAACATGCCTTAAAGGATTATCAGAATATTACCGGACTGCGCAGCTATGTGGTATATGACAATACGGTAATTCAGAGTGCTTCGGAGAAAAATTATTTCTGCAAGTGTTTGAAATCCAGCAGTAAGGCTTTGAAAAAGTGTGAGGAATGTACAGAGGAAACATATGAGAATGCGAGAAAAATCGATCATGAATGTGTGTATTCCTGTCATGCAGGTCTCATCAAATGGGCGGTACCGGTACAGCGTGGAGATTTCCACTGTGTTATCGTCAGTGAAGGTGTTCTCGCCATGAAACAGATGGAGGATGCTGATAAATGGGCAAAATATCTAAGCAGGGAGTATCAGCTGGATGAGAGTATGCTGCTGAAGAATTTTAAGGTCATTCAGACGATGGATGAGGATCAGATGAATGCTTCGATTGAGCTGTTAAAGGATTTGTTGTCCTATCACTTTGCCATGGCGGAAAAGCAGGCGTAGCGTTTCATTTTCATACAATGGAAGCGTGTATGTTCAGTCAGGGAATCGCTGAAGGGATAAACATACATGCAAAAGGGATCGATACCGTTTTCGATGATATCGATTCCTTTTTTGACTTTATGAGATGTATCCTGTCCATTTCCGGATAAGAAATTACGCATCCTTCAAGCTTGGCTGTTTTATTGCTTCGTGTCAATAGCTCTATGGAATATACGGAAAATATGGCATAAGAAATCATTTTGATATGAATCGCAGGATTCCCGAGACATATGAATGGCGAAAAGAAAGTGTATCCTTTATAATAAAGACAGCTACAATAATAGAGAAGAGGGTGATTTTATGACAATTACAAATCCATATATACTGGCAGCGATTGGAACCGGGTTCACATTTTTGATGACTGCCCTGGGCGCTGCGACAATCTTTTTGATCCGCAAGGAGATGAAGCAGGGAATGCAGTCTGCCTTTCTCGGCTTTGCGGCAGGTGTGATGATTGCGGCTTCTGTCTGGAGTCTTTTGATTCCCAGCATGGAACAGGCAAAGGAGCTGGGAATGCCGGAATGGCTTCCGGCAGGCGGCGGCTTTGTGTTAGGCGGTCTGTTTCTGCTGGCACTGGATAAGGCGCTGCCGCATCTGCATCCGGGAAGCGATGAACCCGAGGGACCGAAAAGCTCCCTGAAGAGGACGACGATGCTGGTATTTGCCGTTACGCTGCATAACATTCCCGAGGGCATGGCAGTCGGTCTGTCCTTTGCCTTATCCACATCGGCGGGGGCCTCTACAACACTGGCTGCCGCTATCGCATTGGCGATCGGAATCGGCCTGCAGAATTTTCCGGAGGGTGCCGCCATCTCCTTACCGCTGTACAAGGAGGGCTGCTCGCGTGCGAAAGCATTTCTTTACGGCGCATTGAGCGGTATCGTGGAGCCGATTGCAGGAATCGCCACGGTTGCTATCGTCGGCGGGGCCACCATCGCCATGCCATGGCTGCTGTCCTTTGCGGCAGGGGCAATGATTTATGTGGTGGTGGAGGAGCTGATTCCGGAAGCAAATCTGGATGCGCACTCCCATGCCGGGACCTACGGTGTCATGATCGGGTTTCTGATTATGATGATCATGGATGTTGCCTTGGGATAAAACGATTTCTAAATTATCGTAGGGTCCTGAAAAAAAAACAGCAAAAACGGGTCGCACTGACCCGTTTTTCTTTGTACTGTATCAGATATTTCTTGCAAGCTCGTAGGCATCCCAGATCGCATACATGATATTATGTACCCGGTTGGAATCTCCGATATTGTATACCGGGATATCCATATCCTTCAGTTCCTCATAAATCCTGTTGTTTGCGATATAGCCGATAGAGGTGATGATGCCGTCCGCAGGCAGCAGCTTTTCACCCTGCGGTGTAGAAATGACAACACCCTCATCGCTAGATTTCACTACGCTGGATTTGGTGTGCACATCGATCCTGTGGTAGGTAATCAGATCCTCCAGCATGAAATGATTCATATGCGGCAGAGCACCGGCTCCTCCCAGAATTTCATCCGCTATTTCCACAACTGTGACATGGCTGCCCTGCTGTGTCAGCCAGATTCCTGTTTCACAGCCGACAAGTCCGCCGCCGATGATGACAACATTGCCACTGATGTTTTTCTGTCCCAGCAGCACCTCGTCCGCGCTCGCAACTGGCAGAGGTCCTTCAACCTCCATATGTCTCGGTGTTGAACCGCTGGCACATACGATGACATCCGCATGATAGCTGTCGATTGTATCCGGAGTAACCTCATGATGATAGCGGACATCAACCTTCAGCAGCTCCAGCTGACGCTTGTAATAGGAAATCAGCTTGCGGTCATAGCGTTTAAAATGCGGAACACCGCCGGGAATCAGGTTACCTCCCAGCTGATCGCTTTTTTCACACAGAATGACAGAATGACCTCTGAGTGCACACACCCGTGCTGTTTCCAGTCCTGCAACACCGCCGCCGATAACGAGTACGGTTTTCTTTGTACAGGCTGCAGTAATGCCGTAAATTTCCTCACGTCCGCACGCCGGATTTACTGCACAGCAAATCGGACCATTGGCAATTCTTCCCAGACAGCCCTCATGACAGCCCAGACATGGCCGGATTTCATCCGTTCTTCCCGTTCTGACCTTTTCTGCGAACTCCGCATCCGCCAGCAGCGGACGTCCGTAGCTGATAATATCACAGCAATCCTTCAATGCCTCCACTGCCATATCCGGATCATCCATCCGCCCGGCTAAGATAATCGGTACGTCGACCTCTTTTTTCAGAATTCTTCCGAATTCGCGGTACATGCCGTCTTCAAAATACATCGGCGGGTGATTCCAGTACCAGGAATCATAGGTTCCAGCATCCACATTCAATGCATCATAGCCGGCATTAACCAGGATCTTCGCAGCTGCAATGCCTTCCTCGATATCCTTTCCGACCTCCGTGTATTCCTCCTGCGGCAGACCTCCCTGCCGAAGACCCTTCATACAGCTCTTCAGACTGTAGCGCAGCGATACAGGAAAGTCAGGTCCGCAGACCTTTTTGATTCCCCTGACAATCTCTGTGGCAACACGCAGACGGTTTTCCAGAGAGCCGCCGAATTCATCACTGCGTTTATTAAACAAAGCAATGGCGAACTGATCCAGCAGGTAGCCTTCATGCACCGCATGGATTTCCACACCGTCAAAGCCTGCCTTTTTCGCAATCGCCGCAGATTCGATGAAGCGCCTGATCAGATTCATGATTTCCTCTTTGGTCATTTCACGATGTGTGATACGCGGATCAAAGCGGTTGGTGTTTTCACTTGGAGCGATATGCTTTGCCGTAAAGCCGGGCAGGGCACTGCGTCCCAGACCGCCGGTCAGCTGTAGAAAAATCTTGGAGCCGTATGCATGAATGCGGTCATTCATGCTATAGGTACTGTGAATGAAAGCAAGCGGATTGCTTGTCGGGCATGGCAGACCGTTTGCGGGGATGCCCTCGATACTCATATCGACGGAGCAGATACCCGTGATGATCAAACCAACGTTGTTTTTTGCGCGCTCTACGTAATAATCCTGCAGGCGCTGGTTGAAGCCGCCGAAGGAATCCGCATACCCGACAGGCCCCATGGGTGCCATGGAAATCCTGTTTTTCAATGTACAGGAGCCAATGCCTGTTGGTTGAAACAACTCTCGATGATGTGTCATAAAGTCCTCCTTACCGAATACGTTCGGTCAATATCTAGTTTCATTCTAACAGGCAATGTAAGCGTTGTCAACACTTACCGAATACATTCGCTGAAAGGATTTGTATGTCTGTGTCAGGTATGATATAATCAACTGGAAATCGGGTGAAGAGGATACCGGAGAAAGCTTTTGAGGCGAATCGTCGTTACGGCATTTTCAGAATCTTGCTTTACCCACAGGAGGTCAGTTGGATGGAAAAAAAACAAACGCGGAAGGAACAGGCATTGCAGACGCGCTCCAATATACTTACTGTATGCACCGGACTGCTGCGTGAGCATACCTTTGATGAGCTTAGCATATCCATGATCTGCAGAGAAGCGGACATATCCGTGGGTGCCTTCTATCATCATTTTAAAACGAAATCCGACATCATTGTGGAGCTGTACCGCGATGTGGATGATGTCTTCGTGAACGATATTCTGCCTGTCTGCAGGCAGCTGCCGCCGCTGGAAGCGATTTTGCAGTATCTGTGTGAGCAATGCGGCTATGCGGAAACGATGGGGATTGACAGTATCAAAAATGTGTACAAGGCGCAAATCGACAATGGAAATACCTTTTTTGCGTCCAATGCACGCGGTCTGCCCGACGGTCTGCGCTGTCTTTTGCAGCGTGCGGTGAGGGAGTGCTGTCTGAAAACGGATACGGATATCGAAAAGCTTTTGGAGGAGCTGCTGATTATGAGCAGGGGGGTAATCTATTACTGGTGTATCCGAAACGGAGAAATCAATGTACGGGACTATATCTATCATATGGCAGAGGGATATTTGCAGGCATATCTTGCGAATCCGTCCATTTCTTTGTGATTATCATACAAAACAGGTATACATACGATGCGGATAGCACGAAATTCACAGAAAAATGAATAAAAAGTACAGAAATTTGAAAAAACTGTACTTTTTTTAAATTCTTCACGTATTCCTTAGTGATTTGTGTTAAAATATTGATAAATGATAAACGCTTACATATTTGTGTGAAGGAGGCAATTTATGACGTTCATGAGACAGGAACTGATTCAGGATATACGAAATGCAGCGGGATGCAAGCCAACTGCCGGGACACTTTACAAGGCAATCAACCGTGCGGTGCGCAAGCAGATGGCAAAGCTGGAGCCTGTTGTATCAAAGCGGAAGCTGTACTATATCTCCGCAGAGTTTTTGCTGGGAAAAATGCTGACAAGCAATCTGATTCATCTGCATGCTCTGGAGGATGTAAAGACTCTTGTCGGGGAATATGGCTGTACATGGAAGGAAATACAGGATATTGAGCAGGAGCCAAGTCTTGGTAACGGCGGTCTGGGAAGACTGGCCGCATGCTTTCTGGATTCCATTGCAGAGCTGAATCTGTGCGGGGACGGGATCGGTCTGTATTATCACTTCGGCCTGTTTGAACAGCGCTTTCTAAATCATAAGCAGACAGAGCTGCCAAACGCATGGATCGACACGGTCAGCTGGTTTGAAAGGGTGCCGGTTGATTTTCAGGTTAAGCTTCCATGCTGTACCCTGCAGCCCGTGCGCTATGATATGGATGTTATCGGCTTTGACGGGAAAAAGAACCGTCTGCATCTGTTTGATGTGGAAAGTGTTGAGGAGGGCATCGTTAAAGAGGGCATTCAGTTCGATAAAACAGATATCCGACGGAATCTGACGCTGTTTCTGTATCCGGATGACAGTGATGAGCAGGGCAGACTGCTTCGCATTTACCAGCAGTATTTCATGGTAGCCTGCGGTGCGCATATGATTCTGGAGGAACAGAAGCAGTTGGGGCATGATCTGCACAGACTGTATGAGCATGCCGTGATTCAAATCAATGATACCCATCCATCTCTGATCATACCGGAACTGATATATCAGCTGATGCAGGAGGGAATCCGTATGAAGGAGGCGGTGCGCATTGTTGAAAAAACGTGTGCATACACCAATCATACGATTCTGGCGGAGGCTCTGGAAACCTGGCCGATGTCCTATCTGGAAACCGTAGTTCCGCATTTGTGCGGCATTCTGCAGGCACTGGATACCGCAGCAGATCAGCGCTGCAGTGCAGCTGGTGTGGCATTGATCGATGCGGACAATCGCATGCATATGGCACATATGGATATTCATTTTGGAAAAAGCGTCAACGGGGTTGCGGCTTTGCACACAGAGATACTGAAGCAAAGCGAGCTGCATGCCTTTTATGAGCTGTATCCTAAAAAATTTAACAATAAAACCAATGGTATCACCTTTACACGCTGGCTGCATGCCTGCAATACACAGCTGTATACGTATCTGATGGAGCTGCTGCATATGGATTCCTGGCAGGATGAGCGCCTTGCAGAGCTGCATGCCTATGCACAGGATGCGGACGTCATTGCACATCTGCAGGACATTAAGCAGGAAAAGAAACGGGAATGGTGTACACATATCCGCAACAAGCAGAGGGTGGCAATCAATCCCAACAGTATCTTCGATACGCAGGTCAAACGGCTGCATGAATACAAGCGCCAGCAGATGAATGCGCTGTGGATTATTTATAAACTGAAGGAAATTCGCAAAGGAAATCTGCCAAAGCGGCCGATCACCTGTATTTTCGGAGCCAAGGCGGCACCTGCATATACGATTGCCAAGGATATCATTCATGTGCTGCTCTGTCTGCAGGATATCATTGAACACGATGCCAGGGTATCTCCGTATCTGCAGGTCTGCTTCATTGAAAATTACAATGTGAGCGAAGCGGAGCTGATTATTCCGGCAAGCGACATATCCGAGCAGATCTCACTGGCAAGCAAGGAAGCCAGCGGGACAGGAAACATGAAGTTTATGCTGAACGGTGCGCTGACGCTGGGAACCCGGGACGGTGCCAATATGGAGATTGCCGATCTGGTTGAGGAAGACAATATTTATATCTTTGGAAAAAGCAGTGAAGAGGTCATTGCGCATTATGAAAAGGCAGATTACTGTTCACGGGATTATTATGAACAGGATGCTCTGCTGCAGGAGCTGGTGGATTATCTGATCGGAGAGGAAATGCTTGCGACAGGAGATCGAAAATCGCTGCATCGCTTTTATCAGGAGCTGCTGAACAAGGACTGGTTCATGACGCTGCTGGATACCAGAGAGTATATAGCATGTAAGGAACAGATGCTGAAGGATTATGAGAACCGCAAGCTTTGGGGACGGAAAATGCTGCACAATATCGCATGCAGCTCCTTCTTCTCCAGCAAACGTACGATTGAGGATTATGACCGTGATATCTGGAACTTAGGATAGGAGGAATTATGGAGAGACAAACTGGAATTTTAATGCCTATTTCGTCATTGCCGGGAAATCAGGGAATCGGTGATTTCGGCAAACACACCTATCGGCTCATAGATGCCATCAGTAAACAGCATATCCGCATCTGGCAGATTCTGCCACTGAACCCTGTAGGCTATGGGAATTCGCCCTACCAGCCGTTTTCATCGTACGCAGGGGATGAAATCTACATCAGTGTGGATACACTGGCAGATTACGGACTGCTTAAGCAAAGCTCTATCCGCAATTATAATAAATTTTCAGAAAAGGTGGATTATGACGGGGTTCGTGCTTTCAAGGCACCGTATCTGAAAAAGGCATACAAGACCTTTTTGAAGATGCAGGATACCTTTGCTCAGGAATACCAGCTGTTTTGTTCCACTGCTCCATGGCTGTATCCATACGCTGTTTTCATAACGCTGAAAAAGCATAATCAGATGGCAAGCTGGACACAGTGGCCAAAGGAGCAGCGTGAATGGATTCGCAACCGCCGCTTTTCGTTGAAGGAGTTTGAAGAGGAAATCCGTTATGAACAGTTTCTGCAGTTCATCTTCTATAAGCAGTGGAATCAGGTAAAAGCATATGCGAACGCACATGGTGTGGAAATCATGGGCGATCTTCCGTTTTATGTCGGACTGGACAGTGCGGATGTCTGGCAGAATCAGGAGGATTTCCTGCTGGATCCGCAGGGAAATCCAAGTCATATCGCAGGAGTACCGCCGGATTATTTCAGTGACGACGGACAACGCTGGGGAAATCCAATCTATAACTGGAAGCAGATGAAAAAGGATCACTATGATTTCTGGATGGAACGGCTCGCCTGGAATCAGCAGCAGTATGATATCATCCGTCTGGATCATTTCCGTGCCTTTGATACCTATTGGAAAATACCGGCATCCTGTCCGACTGCAAAGGATGGAGAATGGATCATGGGACCATCCTATGAGTTTTTTGATGAGGTGTTCCGCCGATTCCCGGAAATCCGTCTAATTGCAGAGGATTTGGGCGATCTGCGCAGACAGGTTGGCAAGCTGCGTGATCATTACAACCTGATGGGCATGAATGTCATATCCTTTGAGCTGCAGCCTAAGCTTTTGAAGAAGCCGCGGAAAGAGCATATCGTTTTATATACGGGAACGCATGATAATGATACACTGGAGGGCTTTTATCAGCTATTGACACAGAATCGGCGTATCGCCTTGCGCAGATTTTTCCATAACTGCGGCTATGATAACCGAATGTTTCACGAACTGGTGATTCGCTATTGTCTGGATAGTGCCGCCGATGTGGTCATCCTGCCAATGAGTGATATTCTTGGCTTAAAGAGTGAGGGGCGCCTCAATACACCGGGAACGATCGGCAGTCCGAACTGGGAGTGGAAGGTGAAAAACCTCAAGGAATTTTATGCACTGCTGCCAAAGCTGGGAGAATGGATGCAAGCAGGCGGGCGCAGCTGATTGAGATAATCAATATATTGAACATGGAAGCTGAAAAAAGGGTATCCTGTCTGTCGTATGGATAGAACCGGATTGCCCTTTTCGTTATGATGATAGATATCTTCACTGTTTTTCTGTTTTCAATTCGTTTTACATACATACTGAATTCCTTTGAACAGGCTGTAGATCAGGAACCAAAAACGATACAGCATAAAAAGCTTTTTCATACATTTTAGATTTCATGGATGAAAAAGCTTTTTGTTTTATTGCTGCGTTAGGAAAAATATGCGAGCTGATAAGTATCAGCGATTCTGGTTTGGCGTCTGCCGGGAAGTGCCCTCATCCGAGGAGGAAGTGGTATTGTCAGCTTCTCCAAGTGTGACTGTAAAGGTCTTAGTGGAACGATCCCGCAGGACGGTAATTTTCATAGTTTCTCCAGCCTTGTGGGAATTTACCACGGTTTTAACATCGGAAATACTTTCTACGTCCTTGTCATCTACTTTTAAAATCTGATCGCCGGCCTGCAGTCCTGCTTTATCAGCTGCCTTACCTTCCACGACACTTGCGATATAGACCTGTGTGCTGGTATCGGAGCTGAATGGATTGTTGCTGGTACCCAGGGTCAGTGTAACTCCCAGAGATGCGCGTCCCTTTACATAACCGTTTTCAATCAGATTTGTGATAACATCCTTTGCACGGTCGATAGGAATTGCAAAACCAAGACCTTCGATATTGGAACCACTGGATTTGGCATTAACAATACCGATCAGTTCACCCTGATCATTGAACAAACCGCCACCGGAATTTCCCGGATTGATAGCAGCATTTGTCTGTAGAAGATGCATTGTCTGATTATCTATCGTCACTTCCCGGTCCAGTGCGGAAATGATGCCGCTTGTCACGGTGCCGCCAAGTTCACCAAGTGGGTTTCCAATCGCAACTGCGGTATCCCCGACTTCCAGCTTGGAGCTGTTGCCCAGTACAGCAGGCTTTAGGTTGCTTGCCTCGACCTTTATAACAGCCAGATCGGTGGAGGAATCATTGCCTATCAGTTTGGCATCGTAAGACTTTCCATCCTTGGTTGTTACCTTGATTTTGCTTGCACCGTCAATTACATGATTGTTTGTCACGATGTATCCATCCTTGCTAAGAATGACACCGCTGCCGGCACCTGACTGAACTGCCTGTTGGAAAAACTCATTCGTGGAAACGGATTCTGTTTTTATCTCCACAACGCTTTCCATGGCCTCATTCGCGATATCCTTGACTGACATACTGGTCGCGTTTGCTGTATTGCTTTTGGAAGAATTCGTTTTCTCAACTGCCTGATAAAGCACGGTTCCGTTTCCATTCGATTTGCTCAGCTGATATGCCAGTGTTGCTCCTCCAAATCCGCCTCCGATGGAAATCAGCAGACATCCGCTGATGATGCAGGCATTTTTGTGACGCTTCATAAACGATGGCTTTTTTTCCTTCTGCAAAGGTGCCCCTGCAGCTGCATCATCCATGTTCATTTCCGTGTTTTCTGATTTTTCATTGAACGAATTTTGTTTAACATCTTCCTCATTATGTTCTTCATATACTTCAAAGTCTTCCATATGTGTGTCCTCCTTTTATGCATAAGACTACAAGTGACATAGTCATTTTACGAGTCTTATTTTACAAAAACATTATCTCAGAAAAATATAGTAAATGTGTGAATTTCTTATGAATTCTGGATGGAATGTGTGAAAACATGCCGGAAAAAATCGAAAATAAAAGATTTTACAAAGAAAAACACGGAAACTTCCTTAACCATACAGACATGTTGTGCTATAATGAAAAGGGATTTTCTGAAAAGAAATGAATATCGTCTGTATTATGCGATTAACATAAGATAAGAAAAGTGAAAATGTCGGAGGGTAAAAACACATGGCTAAAACTACAAAAAAGAAAACATTAACAAAGAAAACAGCCAAGGCTGCAGCTAAGACAGAATCAAAGACAGCACAGGAACAGCTGAAGCTGACAGCGGAACCGGAAGCGAAGAAAATAACAGCAGAGAAGGAACCGGAAAAACTAACAACGAAAAAGATTGAAAAAATCACGACTGCGAAGGAAGCAGAAAAGCTGACTACAGCACCTGCACCAGAGAAAATCGAAACAAAGGAAACTGTGAAGCTGGAAACAAGTGCAGCAAAAACTACAGAAAAGGCTGAGGAAAAGAAGCCGACAGAAGCAAAAGCGGAGACTAAGAAAAAGCCGGCAGCGAAAAAAACTGCGGCAAAGAAAACAACGAAAAAAGAAGAAAGCAAAGAGGAAGCAGTAAAGGCAGAGGATAAACCGGTAAAGAAAGTTGCAAAGAAAACAGCAGCAGCGAAAAAAGCAGAGCCGACAGCGAAAAAGGCTGTGAAGAAGACTGAGGAAAAGAAGGCAGCAGCGAAAAAAGCAGCACCGAAAAAGGTAGATAAGGAAAAGCTGGAGGCTTATGCAGCACTGTCCCTGGATGAAGCAATTCAAAAGGCACAGGCAATGGGTGTGCAGCATGTATACGAGGACTATACAAGATTCCTGCTTGATGAGGCAGACAGTAAACAAATTGCGAAAAACATCATCGATGGAAATGCTCTTTCGGAAAAGGGCTTCACATTTGATAAGGACGGCTTTGATACGGATTTGATTTCTGTCGTTCTGGAAAAGGTAGCGGATACCATGGATGTAAAGGCTATGGATTATAAAGAACTGAAAAAGGATATCACGGCATGTCTGAAGGCTGAGATGACAGCAGATGCGGAAGCAAATGCTGCGGAATACCTGAAGGAGTTCAAGGTGTGTGAGAAGCTGCTGATGATCGGGCAGCGCAAAAACATTACAGATGCAGCGATCGTCAGTGATTTGATCGGTGCGGATGTGGATGCGTTTGTAGCACACTTCTTCCAGTTTGCATATGCAATTCTACCAGGCTGGCAGTATGATGATGTAAAATTCTATGAGGACTTTGCTTTTGCCGTGCTTTCCCAGTACAGTGATCTGTATGAGAAATATCAGTTGAATATCCTGCTGGATGTTGCGGACCTTTACATCAAGCATGGTGATTTCGGTCATGGTGATGAATGCTATGGCTATATCCTGCGTGACAACCAGATTAAGGACTATATTTATTACCGTTTTGCTTCTGTGTATGAAGACATCGACTTCAACAAGGCGAAGGCACTTGCCTATGAGTCCTTGCAGTATGTTGACGGACGTTATACGTACTACCAGAACATCATGGATATCATTAACAAATAAATGAAAGCTAAGACCGGGAATCGTATGATCTACCGGTCTTTCTTTATGCTGCTTTGCTGAAATCCGATGCAGATAGTGATTGCAGGATTTACGTTACGATATGGAGCTTACAAAACATGATAACATAATAGGTCATTTATAAATTTGGTGGGTGTTTCTCATGAGAGACGTTATACATGGATTTTCTGAGAGAATCCTGATGGGGAATATTTTTTTCTAAAAAATGAAGAAAATGCTTGACGTAAGGGAATATTATTTGTTATACTATACAGGCAGTTAGAAGTATGGCGCGTTGGAGAAACGGTTAACTCACTTGCCTTTCACGCAAGCATTCACGGGTTCGAATCCCGTACGCGTCACCATTTAAACCATACCTCACACATGAATTTGTGTGAGTTTTTATTTGTTGCATATAAAAGGCACACTCTGTATGGATGATTAAGAACCATCTTTTGCGTAGTGTGCTTTTTTATGTGCTTGCGTACGGGTTGGGATAATACATGATTTCTATTCTTTACTTTTTTAAACATAAAAACACAATAAAAATCTGATTATCCGCTAAAACACAGTATCTATCAGCATTTTCAAGGAAACAAACACATCAATTTACTACTTATTTACTACTAACGAATGAGCCTTGATACGCAAGTTTTCCTAGATATGCAAAGATATGGTACAGCATATCAGTATTGAAACAAGAAAAAATTGAATAACTCATAGATTATGGAACGCCTAAAATGACGTTCCTTTTCTATTTTCAGCCGTTCTTATTGGACGGCTTTTTTATTACCCAAAATGAAAGGAGCATTAGATTTATGAAAAAGACATTGAAACGATTGTGTACGGGCTTCTTAGCTCTTGCAACTGTCGTTACTGCTTTACCGACTACACCCGTTCATGCAGAAAGCAAGCAATACTGGACGGAAAGTGCAGAGCGTGTCGGTATCATTGAAAAAGTAATGAATGACGGTTCTATCGGTTCTACATTTAATGAGGGCATGATGAAAGTTGAGGGCGAAACTGCCTATTGTATTGACATTAACACAGATTTTAAGAATGGCTACAAGACCAGAGCTGACGCAAGCTCACGCATGAGTGCCGACCAGATTTCAGATGTGGCGTTATCCTTAGAGTATGTCAAACAGTATAGCGAAGCTCACAAGGAACTGAACTACAAACAAGTCTATCTGTTGGAACAATGTGTAGTCTGGCAGAGATTGAGCGTACATCTTGGCTGGCAATGTGATAACGTGCGAGCTTCTTATGATGAAATTCCAAAGGCAACGCAGGACGAAGTTTTCGCTGGTGCAAGAGCCTTTGTCAAAGAAAATAAAGGACGCTATGAATGTGGCGGTTATATCTACTCTGGCGAGGGGCAGGAATTGGGACAATTCTGGGCGAAGCTGAATGTCGGAAATGCGAAACTGCAAAAGACTTCCAGTAATACCAGCATTACAGACGGTAACGGGAATTACTCTATTGCAGGTGCGACCTATGGTGTCTTTTCTGATAAGGACTGCACGAAACAGCTTGCCACCCTTACGACTGATGAAAACGGAAATACAGATGTTGCAGAGGTAAAGGCTGGCACAGTTTATATCAAGGAACTATCCGCACCAGCAGGATATAAAGTGGATAAAACAATCTATCCATTAACAATCAAAGCTGGCGAAACAGCGACCTTGAAAGTATCAGATACACCCAAAGTAACAGACACTTTGATTGAGCTTTTCAAGATTGATATGGAAACACAGAAAGACAATCCGCAGGGAAACGCTTCTTTAGCAGGTGCGGAATTTACATGGAAGTATTATGCTGGCTTCTATAACAAAGACAATCTCCCTGCCGAAGCTACTCGTACATGGGTTACAAAGACAATCGCTGAAACAGACAGCGACGGAACAACCCACTACATCACAAAATTAGCGGACGCATACAAGGTATCTGGCGACAGTTTCTATATGCAGGACGGCAAGGCGGTTCTTCCACTTGGGACGCTAACCATAGAAGAAACAAAAGCTCCAAACGGCTACTTATTAGAGGGTGCATATATGCAGGCTGGCGATAAGTCCGAACAGATAAAAGGCTTATACCTTACACAGATTACCGAGGACGGCGACCTTGCCGTACTATCTGGAAGTAACCAGTTTTCCGTATCAGACAAGGTTATCCGTGGCGGTGTGGAAATTCAGAAACGAGATTTAGAAACGGGCGATACGAAGCCACAAGGAAGTGCCACTTTGAAAGATACTGCTTTTGACATCATTTCCTTAAATGACAATTCTGTTTTGGTTGAGGGCAAGCTATACAAGAAAAATGAAGTGGTAAAGACAATTCGTACCGATATTGAGGGTATCGCTTCTACTTCTGCCGACCTTTTACCTTATGGAAATTTCCGTATCGTTGAGAGTGAAGCTCCAAACGGATATTTGACAGACGGTGCAAAACCGATTGATTTTGCAATCACAGAAAACGGGAAAATCGTGGACTTAACCGACGAAGCCCACTCTATCTACAATCAGATTAAGCGTGGGGATATTGAGGGCGTGAAAATCGGAACAGGCACACACAAACGTCTTGCTGATGTTCCCTTTAGGATCACAAGCAAGACAACGGGCGAAAGTCATATTGTGGTAACTGATGATAACGGGCAGTTCTCCACTTCTTCTGAATGGGCTTCTCACAAGCACAATACCAACGCAGGAAAGACCAGCGAGGACGGTGTGTGGTTTGGAACTTCTGAACCAGACGATAGCAAGGGTGCATTACCTTATGATACTTATATCATTGAAGAAATGCGTTGTGATAGTAACAAAGGCTTTGAACTTATCCCACCTTTTGAAATTGTGGTATCAAGAAATAATCTTGTGATTGATTTAGGAACGCTGACTGATGAATACGAAAAAGAAATCTCTATCCATACCACAGCAACCAGCAAGGACGGCGAAAAGACTATCCTTGCAGGAAAAGAAGTAACAATCGTTGATACTATAAAATTGGACGGACTTACAAAAGGCACAAAATACCAGCTCAAAGGCTGGCAGATGTTAAAAGAAGAAAATGCCGAGCTTATCATTGATGGGAAACGTGTAGAAAATGATTATACCTTTGTTGCTGATGATGAAGAAATGAAAGTGGAAATTTCCTATACATTCAATACGTCTGCTTTAGGTGGCAAGAACCTTGTTACCTTTGAAGAATTGTATGATTTGAGCAATCCAGACGAACCCGTGAAAGTTGCGGAACACAAGGACATTGAGGACGACGGACAGACTGTATTGATTACAGAGCGTATCATCAAGATACATACAACTGCTACCGATAAGGACGGCAACAAAGAGCTTGAAGCTGGAAAAGAGGTAACAATCATTGATACCGTAACCTTAGAGGGCTTAGAAGTCGGTACACAGTACAAACTTGTGGGCTGGCAGATGTTGAAAGAAGAAAATGCAGAACTTCTTATCAACGGAAAGCGTGTGGAAAGTGATTATACGTTTACCGCTGACAGCGAAGCTATGAAAGTGGAAGTTGCTTTTATGTTTGACGCTACTTCTCTTGACGGCAAACAGCTTGTAACTTTTGAAGAATTATACGATTTCAGCAATCCAAACGAGCCGAAGAAAGTTACCGAGCATAAGGATATTGAGGATAAGGGACAGACGATTACTTTTAAGGAAAAGCCAGAAGAACCAGAAAAACCCGAAACACCACCGACACCAGAAAAGCCTAGCAGACCTAGCGACAGTCCAAAAACGGGCGATAACACAAACCTTTACGGACTGCTTGCACTTCTTTTGACTTCTGGTGCTGGACTGGCAGGTATCTTCTTCTACAAACGCCGTAAAATGAAGAAATCATAAGGCGGTAACGATATGATGAAAGAAAAATCACGCTCTCCGCCGAAGTGGTCAAACGGCAGACTTCCGCTTATTCTGGCTTGTCTACCAACAATCTGCAAGAACACGGATAGTCAAGGGTGCGAAAGCATTGATTTTACCCTTTACTATCTGTGGGATTGCTGGTACTTCCCGAACCGCCAGAATAAGAAATCACAATCAATTAACTTATCAAAATAGAAAGAAATGAGGTAAAACATTATGGAAATGAAATATGTCGTGCCAGATATGGCACAGTCTTTTGGAACTTTTGAATTTGCAGGCGAAAGTGAGCCAGTCTTTGAAAGAGATAAAAATAACCGCAGGGTCTTAGCCAGACGAAGCTATAACCTTTATTCTGACGTACAGAAAGGCGAAAATGTTGTAGTGGAAATTCCCGTGCAGGCAGGCGAAAAGCATTTCAAGTATGAGCAGAAAGTAAAACTTGTCAATCCGAAGTTATACGGCAGAGGTTACGCTATCGGGGATATGGGACATACCGATTATGTGTTAGTTGCTGATGATATTGTAGCAGTTGAAGAAAAGTAAAGGAGTGAAGAATTTATGAGATTATCAAACGGTTTTGTTATTGACAAAGAGAAAACATTTGGAGAATTAAAATTTACAGCGGTGCGTGATGTTTTCTTACAGAATGAGGACGGGACACCGAGTACCCAGCTTAAAAAGCGTATCTATGATTTGAAGTGCAGTCTGCATGGTGGAATTATCCCCGTATCTGTACCGCCAGAAGTACCGTTAAAGGACTTTCCGTACAATGCAGTTGTGGAACTTGTCAATCCAGTAGCCGATACGGTATCAAGAAAGACCTATACGGGTGCAGATGTGGACTGGTATGTAAAGGCAGAGGATATTGTGTTGAAGAATAAAGGTAACCAGAACGCAGGCAATCCACAGAACCATACACCGCAGGGACAGACGAAGAAATAGAATGATACAATCAGCTTTTTACTTTGAATAAAGTGTAAAGAAAAGTTATAATCTATGTATATTTTTATAATGTCAAAGCAGGTTGACAAATTGCCAACAAAGATTGGTTGAAGAAAACTCTTATTTTTGTAATACTATTCTTGCGGTCGCAAATAAAGAATACTATTAGGAGGCAATATATGAATTTTAATGAAAAGCTGATAAACCTTAGAAAATCAAAGGGACTTTCTCAAGAAGAATTAGGAAATGAGTTAAAAGTTTCCAGACAAACAATTTCAAAATGGGAGTCATGTCAATCTTATCCAGATTTTCAACGCTTAGTATTGTTAAGCGATTATTTTGGATTAACATTAGACGAATTAGTAAGAGATATTGATGTACAAGAGGTAAGAGAAAAAAACTTGAATAACGAAAAACTATCTTCAATATACAGCGATATGAATGAAGCAAAAAATTTTATTAGAGTTTGTCTTGTTATTGGTGTAGTAATTCTTATCTTTTTTGCAATGATTGTTACGTATGGAATATTCTTTGTAAAATAAAATGTAAATTCTTGTATATCAATCAAAGCAGTTAGTTTTAGGATTGACTGCTTTTTTCGTACCCAGAAAGGAGTGATTGATTTATGCAAAAGATTTGGAATAAAGGACACCGTATTAGAGCCAGCGACAAGCACTACGCTCCGCAGGGACAGCCGAAAAAATAGGATTGCTAACTAGATTTTCATTGTAGAGGATATATGGAACTGTTATAATATGGGTATGGTGAAAGCGACAAATTAGTAGTTTTGGAGGTAATACGGTATGAAATATATAGGTGGTATTATAACGGCATATATTGTTTTACTCGTTTTGGATATAATACAAAGCAGAAATCACAAACGAACTCAATCTATAAAAAAATTCACTATAAGAACAATAACTGATGTATCATTTATATGTGCAATAGGTGCTTTGTTTGTACTTGTTGTCTTTATTTGGGGATTTTGGAGTGAACCTGAAAATTTTTGTTCTAAAAGATATTTGATGATCATTATCCCATTTTCTATTATTTGGTTTGGAGTTACTTTTTTTGGTATGATTGCTCCGTTAAAAGGAGTGTGGGAGATAAAAGTTGAAGAAGATAATATCACGGTTATTAAAATGTTTATTTTTAGAAGACATTGGAAAATATCAGACATATCCTATTGTAAAATGAAACGCGGTGGTATGAATGTGTATGTCAATGGAAGAAAGAAAAAAGCATTTTTTGTTGATGGTATGACAGACCATTTTGATAACTTTATAAAACGGATGGAAAAAGAGGGAAAAGAGATTATTATTCCAGAGCCAAAAGAAAAGAACTAAGTGTATTAAAAAAAGTGAATTTTAGTTTTGCAACTTTATATCCATACATACAAAGCAGTTAGTCTTAGGATTGACTGCTTTTTTCATACCCAGAAAGGAGTGATTGATTTATGCGTAAGATTTGGAATAAAGGACATCGTATCAGAGCCAGCGACAAACACCTTGTTTACCATTATTGTATAGGAACGCTTCTGCTTGTATTCGTGGCGGTTCTCTTGCTACTCAATATCAAACAGCTCATGCGTACCGATTGGGAGCATTTCAGCTTGTTAGAAAATGGCTTGACGCTTTCCTCTTACAACTTGATAACCATACTGATAGCGACTGGTGTTTGTGCATTGGTCGCTTTTCTATATTACCGCTTCTGTTACGACAGTTTCAAGAAGCTCCTGCACCGTCAAAAGCTGGCAAGAATGATACTGGAAAATAAGTGGTATGAAGCCGATACCGTACAAGACAGCGGTTTTTTTACTGACCTGCAAAGCAGATCAAGGGAAAAAATCGTCTGGTTTCCGAAGATTTATTATCAAATGGAAAAAGGCTTGCTTCATATCCGCTGTGAAATTACGCTGGGGAAATATCAAGACCAGCTTTTACGGTTAGAGGATAAATTGGAAAGTGGCTTGTATTGTGAGCTGACCGACAAAACTCTGCATGACGGCTATATCGAATACACTCTGCTTTATGATATGATAGCAAACCGCATTACCATTGATGAAGTACGGGCAGAAAACGGCTGTCTTAGACTGATGAAAAATCTTGTCTGGGAATATGACACACTCCCTCACGCTCTGATTGCTGGTGGGACTGGTGGCGGTAAAACCTATTTTCTGCTGACGCTCATTGAAGCCTTACTGCATACCGACGCTGTCCTTTATATCTTAGACCCGAAGAACGCTGACCTTGCAGACTTAGGGACAGTTATGGGAAATGTGTATCACACCAAAGAAGAAATGATAGATTGCGTCAATGCCTTTTATGAGGGTATGGTACAGCGAAGTGAGGAAATGAAGCGACACCCGAACTATAAGACGGGCGAAAACTACGCCTATCTGGGACTGCCACCCTACTTTCTTATCTTTGATGAATATGTGGCGTTTTTTGAAATGCTGGGGACGAAAGAAAGCGTGGGATTACTTAGCCAGTTAAAGAAAATCGTTATGTTAGGACGACAAGCAGGTTATTTCCTTATCGTTGCCTGCCAGCGTCCAGACGCAAAGTATTTCTCGGACGGTATCAGAGATAACTTCAATTTTCGTGTGGGACTTGGGCGTATCAGCGAATTAGGTTACGGTATGCTGTTCGGTTCAGATGTGAAAAAGCAGTTTTTCCAGAAGCGTATCAAAGGGCGTGGCTATTGTGATGTAGGAACAAGCGTCATCAGTGAATTTTACACGCCTTTAGTCCCAAAAGGACATGATTTTTTACAAACTATCGGCTCTCTTACACAAGCAAGGCAGGACGGGACGGCGACGTGCGAAGCGAAAGGCGACGGCTCGGACTAGCCGTTGCTGGTGTGGCGTAAGCCACGCCAGCAGGTAAAACCCCTCGGTATCTAACAGAGGGGTACGTTTGCAAATAGACAATAGACAAAAAACATAGGAAATATAAGGGTTCTGGCATGGTTTTCTAGCAAAAATCGGCTGTGAAGTCGTCTTAAAAAACTTCACACTTTACAGATTGGGGGTATGGTTCTGAATGAAGAACAATGGATAAAAGAATTACGGGAGAAACGGATTGCTTACGGTATCTCACAAGGCAGGCTGGCGGTGGCTTCTGGTATCACAAGGGAATATCTCAACAAGATAGAAAGCGGAAAAATGAAGCCGTCAAAGGAACTTCTGGAAACTCTGCATAAGGAACTGGCAAGGTTCAATCCAGAAGCACCGCTTACCATGCTGTTTGATTATGTGAAAATTCGTTTTCCCACGTTGGATATACAGCATATCATCAAAGACATATTAAAACTGAATATCAACTATATGCTCCATGAAGATTACGGACATTACAGTTATACGGAGCATTACTCTTTAGGGGACATCTTTATCTATACGTCGGCTGACGAAGAAAAAGGTGTCCTTTTAGAGTTAAAGGGGCGTGGTTGCAGACAGTTTGAAAGTTACCTGCTGGCACAGCAAAGAAGCTGGTATGACTTTCTTATGGACGCACTTGTAGACGGTGGCGTGATGAAGCGTATCGACCTTGCTATCAACGACCATACGGGCATTTTGGATATTCCAGAGCTTGCGGAAAAATGCAGGAAACGGGAATATATCGGAAAGTCCAGAAGCTATAAGTTTTACCAGTCGGGCGAGCTTATCAAGCACAGAGAGGACGACAGAGAATATATGGGACGTACCCTTTATCTTGGTTCGCTGAAATCAGATGTGTATTTCTGTATTTATGAAAAGGACTATGAGCAGTACGTCAAGTTAGGGACACCTATGGAAGAAGCCGACATTATCAACCGTTTTGAGATACGGCTTCGGAATGAACGTGCCTATTATGCAGTACGAGATTTGCTGACGTATTATGACGCAGAGCAGACCGCATTTTCTATCATCAACCAGTATGTGCGGTTTGTTGATGAAGAACCCGACAAGCGAAAAAATGACTGGAAACTCAATGACCGCTGGGCTTGGTTTATCGGAGATAACAGACAAAGCTTGAAGCTGACGACAAAGCCAGAGCCTTACACCTTAGACCGTACATTGCGGTGGGTACAAAGGCAGGTAGCACCGACCTTGAAAATGCTGAAAAAGATTGATAAGGGAAACGGTACAGACTACATGGAAACAATCGAACAGCAGGCAAAGCTCACAGAAAAGCATGAAATGATAATCAAACAGCAGACGACCCCTGCAAAAGATTTGGTGGAAAGTTAGGAGTGATAAAAAATGTGGGTATTATTAAAAGACTTCCTGCTGGTATCTATGGGAATGGGTATCGGCGTAGTCTTGATGTGTATTTTGAATGTCGGCAAAGAAGCTGACTATGAAATGAAACAATCAGAAGAAAGCGAGGACAATTAAATGAATTTCGGACAAAATTTGTGTGCGACTCGTTCCTTAGTGAAAAGCTAAGGCACTAATAAAAGAACGAAAAAGTTTGATTATTAGGAGAACTGATAATCTGACAGGTGGAATGATGAAGTAACGCTCTGAAACGCCTGCCCTGAGCCTCCGACAAGCATTGAATGAGGAAACTCAGAATGTTTGAAGCTCGGTAAAGACGGCTGAAAGATACCGTAATAGTTGATGAACATATATCTTCTATCGAAAACTATCCAGAGGTGGGTAGCGTATCCAACAGGTCGGGGGTCTATAAAATATCTATGGTTAGAATGTTCCACAAGGGACTGACGAAACAGCGAATGTACGGGTCTAAATTTGTACTTTGTAGAAATGCAAAGGTACGAGAAATCGTAGCTGGTGTGGCAAAGTAAGAATATAGGTTATGAAATGCCATATACCGTTACAGGCGGTATCAAGCCAGCAGGCTTATAGCTAGTGACCTAAGGATATATATGTATAGATAAGATTATCGGAACGAGGAAAGGTATTGGGTTCTCATCAAGAGAATAAGCTGACGAAGAACAATAAGCAGTTGAACCAATGCTGAAAAGCAGAGGGCGAACCTAAGAAATTCTTGTAATGGGAATGGAGGAATACCCTCAAGTCGTGTATATATTAGAAAAGTATTATGTTGCTTTAATAAGGATTACGAGTAAGATAAAAAAGCTCACTCAATTTCAAGCAAAGGAGTGAAGCCTTATGCCTAAAAATAAAAATGAAACATTGTGTGTAGAAGATTTAAGACACGCTGAATATTACGAAATGCAAAACACCTTTGATGATTTATATGCCAAAAGTAAGAATGGAGATATTTTCACTCATCTTATGGATATTATCCTATCGAGAGAAAATATATTACTGGCATATCGAAATATCAAAGCAAATGCAGGCAGTAAGACAGCAGGAACAGACGGTACAATAATTAAAGATATTGGCAAATTGCCAGCAGAAACAGTTGTCAAAAAGGTAAGATATATTGTCGCAGGCACTCCGCACGGGTATCGACCTAAGCCAGTAAGGCGAAAAGAAATACCAAAACCAAATGGGAAAACCAGACCTCTAGGCATTCCTTGTATGTGGGACAGGCTTATACAACAATGTATCAAACAAGTATTAGAACCAATCTGCGAAGCTAAATTTAGTGAAAACAGCTACGGTTTCAGACCTAATAGGTCGGTTGAAAATGCAATAAAAGCAACCTATAACCGCCTACAAATCAGCCAGCTACATTATGTGATTGAATTTGATATTAAGGGTTTCTTTGACAACGTGAACCATTCCAAACTGATAAAACAGATATGGGCTATGGGAATACGGGACAAGCACTTGATATTCATTTTAAAAAGGATATTAAAAGCTCCAATTAAAATGCCTGACGGCACAATAACATATCCAGAGAAAGGAACTCCACAGGGGGGAATTATATCCCCACTACTAGCCAACATTGTTCTTAATGAGTTAGACCATTGGGTAGAAAGTCAATGGCATGAAAATCCTGTTACAAAAAACTATGTGGTTCATATCAATAAAAGCGGTAGCCCATGTAAAAGCAACGCTTACAAAGAAATGAAGAAAACAAAGTTAAAGGAAATGTATATGGTTCGTTATGCAGATGATTTTAGAGTTTTCTGTCGCTACAAAGAAAGTGCTGAAAAAACCAAAATAGCAATTACTCAATGGATCGAGCAACGACTAAAATTGGAAGTATCACAAGAAAAAACAAGAATTGTAAATGTTAGAAAAAGATACTCCGACTTTCTTGGTTTCAAGATTAAAATGATACCGAGAAGAAAGAAGTTAGTTGTTAAATCACATATAAGTGATAAACAATTCAAGACCCAAAAAGACAAGCTGGTATCACAGGCAAAGAAAATTGCTTCTCCCTCAAAGGGAAAAACAGAATTAGAGGAAATAAGACTTTATAATTCAATGGTATTAGGTATGCAAAATTATTATCAGATTGCAACAAATGTAAATCTGGATTGTATGAAACTTAATAGAGCTGTAATGGCTATCTTCACTAACAGATTAGGTGCAAGCAAAAAGGGCAGATTGAGAAAAACAGGCAGACAACTTACAACAAAAGAAGCAACAAGATATGGTAAATCTAAAATGCTTCGATATGTTGCTGGCGAGGGCGAACCTATATTCCCTGTTGGATATATCCAACACAGAAAACCAATGGCAAAAGTGTATTCAGCAAACTGCTATACTCCAGAGGGAAGAAAATTTATCCATACCAATCTAAGTGTTGATAAATTACTGATGTATCAGTTGATGAAATTATCTTTGGAAAATCGCACAATAGAATACGCAGACAATCGAATTTCGCTATTTTCTGCCCAACATGGAAAATGTGCTATAACTCTGGAAGAATTTCAACAAGCTAATGAAATACACTGTCATCATATTGTACCAACTAGGGCTGGTGGTAATGACGATTATAAAAATCTTATTTTGGTAAAAGAGGCGGTACATCGTCTAATACACGCAAAAACAGAAGAAACAATACAAAAATATATAGCTCTATTGAAACTAAATAAAGTCCAGCTCATAAGACTAAATAAATATAGAGTATTAGCTGGCAATCAAGAATTAAACTTGATATAGGTCTACTACATAAATACTTTTCAATATAAACACGATGGAACGCGGAGTGCGGTGAAAGTCGCACGCTCCGTGTGAATGGGGGGAAAAGTTTGAGATATTTATAATATCAGGAACTTACCTATCCATATATCAATGGTTTTTATCAAACGCACAGAGCTTAGTGCTTATGGCGATTGTGGTTATCGGTATCTACTTAGGGTTCAAGCGTGAGTTTTCCAAACTTATCGGCTTCTTGGTAGTCGCTTTGATTGCTGTCGGCTTGGTATTCAATGCTGGCGGTGTGAAAGATGTACTGTTAGAGCTGTTCAATAAGATTATCGGTGCATAAAATTTTATTGTTGTGCTGATATGCGAATGGTATAATGTGGATATGAAACACAGTATCTAGGAGTGATGAAATGAAATATATAATGCTTCATGGTTTGGGACAATCTTCTGAAAGTTGGAGTGATACCGTAAAAGTATTCAATGATGATTTTGAAGTTTTATGCCCTAATTTATCAGATTGGCTTTCTGGGAAAACACCATGTTATGATACATTGTATCGGACATTGGAAACATACTGTGAACAGTTTGAAGAACCGCTAAATATTTGTGGACTTTCTTTAGGTGGTATTCTTGCTATGCAGTATGCGATAGAACACCCAGAAAAAGTGAACTCATTAGTGTTAATAGGAACACAATATGAAATGCCAAAGTATCTGTTAAAAATGCAAAATCTGATATTTCGTATTATGCCTTGTTCAGCGTTTGAAAAAATGGGCTTTCGGAAAACAGATTTTATCAATCTATGCAAATCTATGATGGAACTTAATTTTAAACATGAACTGAAAAAAATATCATGTTCGGTACTTGTTGTCTGTGGCGATAAGGATAAGATAAATAAAAAAGCTTCTTTAGAATTGCAACAACAGATAGAAAACGCAGAAATAGCTATTATTGAAAATGCAGGACATGAAGTAAATACAGACAATCCAACACTATTAGGGCAAAAGTTAAATGTATTTTTCAAACAATATGTCTGATAAACAATTTCATATCCATACACACAAAGCAGTTAGTCTTAGGATTGACTGCTTTTTTCTTACCAAAATTTCAGATTGGAGTGATGAAATGAACGATATTTTTAAGGATATGCAGGCAAACGTCGACTGTGAATACATTTCCGACCTGCCCTCTTACAAGCGTAAGGTGTGGCAGGAAATGAAACGACTGAACCCTGCCAACTATGAAGAAAGACAGTTAGAAGATTTTTCAAAGTATGTGTTTGGTATGTCGTACCAGACCTTAAAAGATGTGATGAAACAACAGAAAGGACGTGAGGAACAATGCAGGAAACAAGGGTGCTGGTGGAAACGAAAGGAACAACTGGCGAAGAAACAACATCATACTGGTTCGACCTGCCGATAGATGTTGCAGAGTTTGAAGAAAAGTTAGGTATCGGTGCAGAAAGTGGGGATTACCGCATTATCGAAAAGGTGTTGCCTTATGCTGATGAAGTTCACGAACATACCAGCGTGTATCAGCTCAACGAATTAGAATTTATGTACCGCCAGCTTTCAAGTGATATGCAGGAAGAATATGTATCACTACTTACGGTGTTTGAGAATTTAGAAGCACTTTATATTTGCAGGAACGTGATTACGGTTTATCCCGACTGCAAAAGCATGATTGATGTTGCAAGGCAAAAGCTGATGAACGACCCGACATTTAAGCATTTATCCGAGGACTGTCAAGCATATTACTTTGATTTTGAAGCCTATGCTTCTCACTTGCAGGAAAATGGAAAATTCCTGCAAACAGAACACGGTATTTATGAACTTCCATAGGAAAGGGGGATATTATGGACGATATGAAAATCTTTCTTATCAATCTGGACAGGCAGGAACAAGATACGGGAAGTGCATGGTTTACGCTCCCTTGTGATATAGAGGAAATGAAAGAAACAATCGGATTGTCTGTGGATAGTGAACGCTATCTGATTAGTGACTTTTCCTTACCTTTTGAAATTGCGGAAAATGCTGATTTATCTACTATCAATGAAGTCTGTATGAGCATAGCTGGAAATGATTTTCCTTATGAAGATATTCGGTTTCTGCAAAAGGCTTGGTTTCCTACTTTATCGGAATTATACAACGGGCTTGATGAAATTACCCGTTATGAAAAGTGTTCTACAATGGAAGAAGTATCAGCGTATCTTATCAACGAATGTGCGGAATTAGGGGAAGTATCGCCCCAGTTATATCCATACATCAATTACAAAGGATATGCGGATACATTGGAAACACTTGGGACTTTTCTATGTGTGAACGGTAGCGTTTATGAATATCATCAGCTATGAAATGAGGTGGTGCTTATGATTGATGATATGGCGGTTTATATTGCTAATCTCGGCAAATACAATGAGGGATATTTAGTCGGAGCTTGGTTTACATTTCCCATTGACGAGGAAGATGTAAAAGAAAAAATCGGATTGAATGAACAGTATGAGGAATACGCTATCCATGATACCGACAACTTTCCTATTGCGATTGGCGAGTATGTTTCCATTGAAGAACTCAACGAGATGTATGAAATGATAGAGGAACTTCCCGACTATATCGTAGATTGTCTGGACGAATTTATCAGCCACTACGGGACGCTGGAAGAAGTCGTGGAACATAAGGACGATATTTATTATTATCCCGACTGTGAAACCATGACAGACGTTGCCTACTACTACATAGACGAATTGCAGGCACTTGGGGATATTCCACCCAGCTTGCAGAACTACATTGACTATGAAGCCTACGGGCGAGATTTGGATATGGGCGGTTGCTTCATTGAAACAAGCCGAGGTATGTGCGAGATACCATATTAACGCTGGAAGATCAGCAACAAGCATGGTTGCTACTGACAGCGTATTTCTCTTTTAAGGGACAGTCTGAAACATGGCTGTCCTTTTCTATTTTGAAAGGAGCTGAAAGAACTTGAAAAAGATTAAATCTTATACGGGTATCTGGAACGTGGAAAAAGTCTTGTATGCAATCAATGACTTTAACTTACCCTTTCCCGTTACCTTTACACAGATTACATGGTTTGTGCTTACAGAATTTATCATCATTCTGTTTGGGGATATTCCCCCACTTTCCATGATTGAGGGAGCATTTCTCAAATATTTTGGTATTCCCGTTGCTCTCACTTGGTTTATGTCGCAGAAAACTTTTGACGGAAAGAAGCCGTACAGCTTTTTGAAATCACAGATAACCTATGCCCTGCGACCTAAAATCACTTATGCAGGAAAAGCCGTAAAACTGCATAAACAGATACTCAATGAAACAATCACGGCAGTAAGGAGTGTGAACTATGTTCCCGATAAAATATATTGACAATAACCTTGTCTGGAACAAGGACAATGAGGTGTTCGCTTACTATGAGCTGATACCGTACAACTATTCTTTCTTATCCGCAGAGCAGAAATTTATCGTGCATGACAGTTTCCGACAGCTAATCGCACAGTCCCGTGAGGGTAAAATTCATGCCTTGCAGATTGCCACAGAAAGCTCCATACGAAGTATGCAGGAGCAGTCAAAGAAGCTGGTAACTGGAAAATTAAAGGAAGTTGCCTATCAGAAGATAGACGAACAGACCGAAGCGTTAGTATCTATGATTGGGGACAATCAAGTGGACTACCGCTTTTTTCTTGGCTTTAAGCTCATGGTTACGGAAGAACAGCTCAATCTGAAGAACATTAAAAAATCGGCGTGGCTGACGTTCACGGAATTTCTCCATGAAGTAAACCATACGCTGATGAATGATTTTGTTTCCATGCCGAATGATGAAATCAACCGTTACATGAAAATGGAAAAGTTACTGGAAAATAAAATCTCACGTCGTTTTAAGGTGCGTCGCTTGGAAATCAACGATTTTGGGTATCTCATGGAACATCTTTACGGCAGGGACGGTATCGCCTATGAAGATTATGAGTACCAGCTACCAAAGAAGAAATTGCAGAAAGAAACGCGGATAAAATACTACGACTTTATCCGCCCGACAAGGTGTGTGATTGAGGAAAGCCAACGGTATTTACGCTTGGAACATGAGGACAAGGAAAGTTATGTGTCCTATTTTACCGTCAATGCGATTGTCGGCGAGCTTGATTTTCCGTCGTCTGAAATCTTCTATTTCCAGCAACAGCAATTCACATTCCCCGTTGATACTTCTATGAATGTAGAAATCGTGGAGAACAGAAAGGCTCTTACCACAGTAAGAAATAAGAAAAAGGAATTGAAAGATTTGGATAATCACGCTTATCAAGCAGGAAGTGAAACCAGCTCAAATGTGGTGGACGCATTAGACAGCGTGGACGAGCTGGAAACAGACTTAGACCAGAGCAAAGAAAGTATGTATAAGCTCTCTTATGTAGTGCGTGTATCGGCTGATGATTTGGACGAATTAAAACGCCGTTGTGATGAAGTCAAGGACTTTTACGACGACCTCAATGTAAAGCTGGTGCGTCCTGCTGGGGATATGCTGGGGCTTCATTCTGAATTTCTTCCTGCAAGCAAGCGATATATCAATGATTATGTGCAGTATGTAAAATCAGATTTTCTAGCTGGGCTGGGCTTCGGTGCGACACAGCAGTTAGGAGAAAACACGGGTATCTATATGGGCTATTCCGTTGATACGGGAAGAAATGTGTACCTGCAACCGTCCCTTGCCAGTCAAGGTATAAAAGGTACAGTTACCAACGCTTTAGCTTCTGCTTTTGTCGGTTCGCTTGGCGGTGGGAAGTCGTTCTGTAACAATCTTCTGGTGTATTATTCGGTTCTCTTTGGGGGACAAGCGGTTATCTTAGACCCAAAATCAGAGCGTGGCAACTGGAAAGAAACACTTCCAGAAATCGCACATGAAATCAATATCGTAAATCTTACCAGCGACAAGGACAATGCAGGACTTCTTGACCCATTCGTGATTATGAAGAATGTAAAAGACGCTGAAAGTCTGGCAATCGACATCTTGACATTCCTTACTGGTATTTCCTCTAGGGACGGCGAAAAATTCCCCGTGCTACGAAAAGCGGTGCGTTCCGTTACCCAGAGCGACAGTCGGGGCTTGCTCCATGTGATAGACGAGCTACGCCGTGAAGATACACCCATATCAAGAAATATCGCAGACCATATCGACAGCTTCACGGACTACGACTTTGCACACCTGCTGTTTTCAGACGGTACGGTGGAAAATGCTATCAGTCTGGATAACCAGCTCAATATCATTCAAGTAGCGGACTTAGTATTACCAGATAAGGACACAACCTTTGAGGAATACACGACTATTGAATTATTGTCGGTGTCTATGCTGATTGTGATTAGTACCTTTGCCCTTGATTTTATCCATTCTGACAGAAGTATTTTTAAGATTGTAGACCTTGACGAAGCGTGGGCGTTCTTAAATGTGGCACAAGGCGAAACCTTATCAAACAAGCTGGTTCGTGCTGGACGAGCTATGCAGGCAGGCGTTTATTTCGTTACACAATCTTCTGGGGACGTGGCAAAGGAAAGTCTGAAAAACAATATCGGCTTGAAGTTTGCCTTTCGTTCTACTGACATCAACGAGATAAAGCAAACCTTAGAATTTTTCGGTATCGACAAGGACGACGAAAATAACCAGAAACGCTTGCGTGATTTGGAGAACGGACAATGTTTATTACAGGATTTATATGGGCGTGTCGGTGTGGTGCAGATACACCCAGTCTTTGAAGAATTACTACACGCCTTTGATACCAGACCGCCCGTACAGAGAAATGAGGTGGAGTGATGAAAGAAAGGATAAAAGGTGCGTTCACAAAAAGGAAGATACTTCACTTTCTCAAAATGGCTCTGTTCGTGGTGGCATTCTCCCTTATCCTGCTTTCACTTCTGGGAACGGTGGCTCATGCGACGGGGCTTGTGGACGATACCATAAACGCAGAAAATCTATATTCAAAATATCCCCTTTCCAACTACCAGCTTGATTTTTATGTGGATAATAGCTGGTCGTGGCTTCCGTGGAACTGGCTGGACGGGATTGGAAAATCAGTACAGTACGGGCTTTACTGCATTACCAACTTTGTCTGGACGATAAGCCTTTATTTAAGCAATGCCACGGGCTATGTGGTGCAGGAAGCCTACAAACTTGATTTTATTAACGATATGGCAGACAGTATCGGAAAGAGCATACAGACCCTTGCAGGTGTTACCGAGAATGGCTTTTCCAGCTCTGGCTTCTATGTTGGTTTCCTGCTTCTCATTATCTTAGTGGTGGGACTTTATGTTGCATATACGGGACTTATCAAACGGGAAACCAGCAAGGCACTTCACGCCGTTATCAACTTTGTGGTGGTGTTCGTATTATCGGCTTCATTTATTGCCTATGCTCCCGATTACATCAAGAAGATAAATGAATTTTCATCAGACATCAGTACCGCTTCACTTGACTTGGGAACAAAAATCATGCTCCCTAACTCTGACAGCGAGGGCAAGGATAGCGTGGACTTGATACGGGACAGCTTATTTTCTATTCAAGTGGAACAGCCGTGGCTCTTACTTCAATTCGGTAACAGCAACGCAGAGGAAATCGGGACAAACCGTGTAGAAGCTCTTGTATCGGCAAGTCCAGAGGACGAGGACGGAAAGACCAGAGAGGAAGTCGTGAAAACAGAAATCGAGGACAACGACAACAACAATCTGACGATACCGCAGGTCGTGAACCGCTTGGGTATGGTGTTCTTCCTACTGTTCTTCAACTTAGGTATCACGATATTTGTATTCTTGCTTACGGGTATGATGTTGTTTAGCCAGATACTTTTTATTATCTTTGCAATGTTTTTACCTATCAGTTTTCTGCTTTCCATGATACCGAGCTATGAAAGCATGGCAAAGCAGGCAATCGTAAGGGTGTTTAATACCATAATGACACGGGCAGGGATAACGCTCATTGTAACGGTGGCATTCAGCATTTCCAGTATGTTTTATAACATTTCCACGGACTATCCGTTTTTCATGGTGGCGTTCTTACAGATAGTGTGTTTCGCTGGTATCTACATGAAGCTGGGCGACTTAATGAGTATGTTCTCTTTGAACGCTAATGACAGTCAAAGCATGGGACGCAGGATATTCCGCAGACCATATCTATACTTGGCACATAGGGCTAGGCGTATGGAAAGACGGCTTGCTGGTGCGGTTACTGCTGGCGGTGTTGCTGGTGCGGTGGCAGGTAGCACGATTTCAAACAGAAAACCGACAAGGAACACAGCTACAAAAGACAGTCGGGGTAATACCTCTACTTCCAGCATGGGACAACGTGCAGGTTCAAAGGTGGGGGCTGTCTTAGATACGAAAAATAAAGTGAAAGACAAGGCAAATGCTGTCAAAGAAAATATCAAGGATATGCCGACACAGACCGCTTATGCGGTGTATTCCGCAAAGGAAAAGGCAAAGTCCAGCGTGTCCGACTTCAAGCGTGGCATGGTGCAGGAACAGCAGTCCAGACAGACGGGACGCTTGGAAAAGCAGGAACAGCATAGACAGAATATCGCTGATAAGCGTATGGAGCTTCAAAAGGCACAAGAAGCAAGGCAGGCACAGCGAAAGGCTGACGGATCAGCGACAACGGGAGCTACCCGTCCCCATGAGCGACCAGTTACAGCTTCAACCATTCCAAAGCCGAGTGCGGAAAAAATGCAGGAAGTCAAACGCCCTGCCACAGCTCCGACTTCTAAAGGTAGTGAGCCAGTCAAGACAAATGTTATCAAAGAGCGTCCGTTATCTTCTGGTGCTTCTGATAGAAAAGCGACCCAGATAAACCATAGGAATGTAGAAAAAATGGTATCGCAGGAAACACGCCAGAATTACACGAAAGACCACAGAACAAAGGTTCAGCAGACGCAGACCACAGAGAAGAACCGTAACCTTGTAACGAAGAAAGGACAGAAGAAAAAATGAAACTGAAACATATCGCTCTTATTGGCAGTCTGTTTCCTATCCTCTTTTCCGTAGTTCTTTTCTTTGGTGTCTTGATTAGTGCGGAAAGCGACGACGAGAATAGCAATTTTTCTTCTGGCATTACGGGTATGAACCTATCCGCAGAAGTTTTGAAACATCAGCCTATGGTGGAAAAATACGCCAGAGAAAACGGTATCTCCGAGTATGTCAATGTGTTACTTGCTATCATTCAAGTAGAAAGTGGCGGTACGGCAGAAGATGTCATGCAGTCCAGCGAAAGTCTGGGACTACCGCCCAACTCTTTAGATACAGAAAGTTCAATCAAGCAGGGGTGTAAGTATTTTGCGTCCCTGCTTTCTTCCTGCAAAAATCAAGGTATCGACGATTTGAATGTAGCGATACAGTCCTATAACTATGGCGGTGGTTATGTGGGATATGTGGCAGGAAAAGGAAAGAAACACACCTTTAACCTTGCAGAGAACTTCGCCCGTGAAAAATCGGGTGGAAAGAAAGTAACCTACACCAACCCGATAGCCGTTGCGAAGAATGGGGGCTGGCGGTACAGTTACGGCAATCAATTTTACGTCGAATTAGTCAATCAATATCTGACCGTGGCACACTTTGATAATGCGACGGCACAAGCGATTATGAATGAAGCGTTGAAATATCAAGGCTGGAAGTATGTGTATGGTGGCAGTAACCCGAACACTTCCTTTGATTGTAGCGGACTTGTGCAATGGTGTTATGGAAAAGCTGGTATCTCCTTACCGAGAACAGCACAAGCCCAGTATGACGCAACCCAACATCTTCCACTCTCGCAGGCAAAGGCTGGGGACTTGGTATTTTTCCATTCTACCTATAACGCTGGTTCGTATGTAACCCACGTCGGCATTTATGTAGGAAATAACCAGATGTACCATGCAGGCGACCCGATAGGATATGCAGACCTAAGCAGTAGTTACTGGCAACAGCACTTAATCGGTGCAGGACGAGTAAAACAATAGAAAGGACTTGAAAATATGTTTAAGAAGAATAAGAAACAGACAGAAACTCTCAAAGAACCAAAAGAAAAAAAGGTGCGTACTGTTAAGGTAGGCACACATAAGAAAACCGTGATTGCGTTGTGGGTGGTGCTTATCGCAAGCGTGAGCTTTGGAGTGTATAAGAATTTTACGGCTATCGACCAGCACACCACCCATGAAAAAGAAATCATTGAACTTCGCTTGCAGGACACCAACGGGATTGAAAATTTCGTGAAGAATTTTGCAAAGTCCTATTACACATGGAGTAACAGCAAAGAAGCGATTGAAGCAAGGACGCAGGCAATCAACGGTTATCTGACAAAGGAATTACAGGACTTGAATGTTGATACCATTAGAACGGATATACCGACCAGCTCCACGGTTACAGATGTGATTGTATGGAGTATTGAACAGTCGGGAACGGACACTTTTTCTGCTACCTACGAAGTAGATCAGCAGATAAAAGAGGGAGAACAGACAAGCAATGTGAAAGCGACCTATACTGTAAAAGTCCATGTAGACGCTGGCGGGGATATGGTAATCATTCAGAACCCTACCCTTGCACCAGCAGTTGAAAAATCAGACTATGAGCCTAAGACACCAGAAGCAAACGCAAGTGTAGACGCTGATACTGTCAATGACGCTACCGCATTTCTGGAAACATTCTTTAAGCTCTATCCAACAGCCACAGAAAAAGAGCTTGCCTACTATGTATCTGGAAATGTGATTGAACCTATCGGCAGGGACTACCTTTATTCTGAATTGGTAAACCCTATCTTTACAAAGGACGGGGACAATGTGAAAGTTAAGGTTGCCGTGAAATTCCTTGATAATCAGACAAAGGCGTCGCAGGTATCGCAGTATGAGCTTGTGCTACATAAGGATAGCAACTGGAAGATTGTTGGATAAAAGAAAAAGGCTTGCAGTTCTGTATTGATTTGCAAGCCTAAATATATTATTTATACTTCTGGAAAATCCCGACTAATAAAGTATCTATCGCTTCAGCTAATTCAAATCTAACTTTATCTGAGGCAGAAAAAGCGTTTCCTAATTGCAAAGTTGTATAACCGTGAATTATTCCAGTAAGCATATTTAATATTTCAAGTGTTTTGTCTTTGTTAAGACTGCACGATTGGATAAGAGTAGTTAATAATGAAAGATAGTTGTTAAAAATGGTTGCTGTTTCCTCTGTTCCGTGCCACACAGCCCATTGAATTGTTTCATAAACTCCGGGGTGTTCAATCATATAGTTTAGGTATTCGATAGAAACTAACTTAATTGCTTCTTTCCCTATTTTTCCAACGGCAATTTTCATCATTCTTTCATTCATGTCACGCATACCATTATGAGCAACTTCTAAAAGAAGATTATCTAAACTTTCTATGTGATTATATAAAGATGGTGTACGAATGTTTAATTTTTGAGCAACAGCTTTTAACGAAACGTTATTTAATCCTTTTTCATCTGCTAAGTCTGATGTTGCTTTTATTACTGCTTCTTTAGTGGTTTTCATAGTTATGCACCTCATTCAAAATATCATACAAACACAATTCTAGCTAATTGAATTAGTGTAGTCAATAACACAATTAGAAAATTATGATTATTTATTGACTTTCCTACAAAAACATTTTAAAATACTAATTAGATTAGTTAAATGACTATTTGAAATAGTATTTTGAGGAGTGATTATATGTGTACAAGATTTGTTTACAATGGTATAGATAAAATTGTTGGTTTTAATTTTGATATTGACCTTTCTGTATGGGATCATACTGTAATTACCGAAGAAAATAGATTTTATATTGGTATTAAAATGCCTGACGGTCTGTATCATTCATTTCATGGGATAAATAAAAATGGTAATGTAGGAACACTTCTTTATGTTCATGGTAATGAAAATGCAAGGTATATAGAAAGCGAGGATTGTATTACAATATCTGAATTAACAGAAAAATTCATTAAGGCAGAGATTTCTTTTGATAAAGCCTTGGACATTGTTAAAAAGAAAAAAATTATTTATGCACCAGATGCTACTATGCAAGCTATGCTTTCTGATAAAAAAGGACGAGTTTTAATTATTGAACCCGGAATTGGGTATAGATATGAACAAGAAAATTTTTCACTTATTACAAATTATTCTATTCTAAAACCAGATATAACAAAGCCGTACATTGTTTCTGGGGATACAAGATACGAAGTGGCTAAAGAGTTATTGGCAGGATATGATAAAGATTTTTCAGTAAATGACGCATTTAAAGTATTAAAATCTGTTTCTCAAAAAGACTTGTGGGCAACTAGGGTTTCATTTGTATATTCTACAGAAAAAAATAAAGTTTATTATGTCTTGAACAATGATTTTAGTAATGTATTTGAATTTCAGTTTTAATACTAATGAATTTATAAATTTGCAATTATGATAAGAAAGGTTATTATGATAGGACTAAAAAAGCGAGATATAAAAAAAGCGTTGAAAGCTGGTGCAAAAGCTGGCGGTGTATCATTGGCTGATGTTCGGGCAAATATTGAAGCAACGATTGATGAAGCCATGAACAGCCCAGACCCAGAGGTGCAGGCAAATTTCAAAAAATATTTTGGTAATAAACGCCCTACCCCAGAAGAATATATTTACAAGATTACCAAAAAGACAAAGATTTGAAAAAAGGCTTGCTCCATACATTTTGTATGATCTGCAAGCCTTAATCTATTTCAGAGGAAATTTAACAGTAAAGGTAGCACCGCCACCAACAGTATCATTAATAGTGATAGTACCGTTCAGCATTTGGGTTAATTCTTTGGCGATACTTAGTCCCAGTCCAAAATTCGCTTTGTTAGCATGGGACTTGTCGCCACTATAAAATCGGTCAAAGATATACTGCTTATCTTCATCAGAAATGCCTTGCCCGTGGTCTACCACAGAAAAAGCAATATTCTTTTCGGTGGCGATTACTTCTATCTCTATCAAAGAATTATTCTTGGAATGTTGAATGGCATTATCCATAAAGATACACAAGATTTGAAATAATCGGTCTTTGTCGGTAAGCATGGCAGGATAACTTTCCTCGGATAAATGCAGTTTTAGTTCTAAATTCTGCTTCATGCAGACGGGTTCGTATGTTTCATATAACGTAATGAGCAAGGTATCTACATTGATTGTACTTTTATGCAATGTCCATGTTTTAGCGTCGGAAGAAGCCAGAAGCAACATATCTTTGACTAAACGGGATAACCGCATACATTCAAAATCTATGGTCTGTAAGGCTTGCTTTGCCTGCTCGTTTAAGGAAACATCATCAAGAAGCATATCCGTGTTGGAAATCATAACAGCTAGTGGAGATTTTAATTCATGGGAAGCTGTTGCAACAAAATCTTTTTGGCTTTGCAATATTCGTTCTGTTGGGGCAAAAGACTTTTTCAGCAGATAACGGGTTAGTATGATAACAACGATACAAGCCAAAAGCCAGATAAGAAGATATATCGGTAATGTCTTTTGTAAAATATCCGTTAAGTTGGCTGTCTGATAAAAAAAAGTCCCATGATATACGGTATCATTTGCTGTCATAATTGTAGCAGGAATAACAAAATAAGTATCGTGATGTTTTCCTTTTATTTCCAGAAAACCGCCTTGTGAAGTTGTGGTGCTTTCTGTTTGTGATAATAGCTGTGTAGAAATCTGTTTTTCTACATCATGCAACAGCTTGTCCGCAGAAGTTGGAAATGGAAAATCACTTTGATAAATGGTATTCCCTTTTGTATCGCTAATCAAGGAAAAAATATGATAACTTTCTTCGTAGGCTTTGAGTGCTTTATCCATATCCGAAGAAGCACTTTCCACTTGATAAATCAGCAAGGTTGTTAATCTTTGAAACAAGGTACTTTCGTTGATTTTCTCCGTATAAACCGTATTCGCAACAACAAAGAAAATCACAAGGGTAATAATCAGCATAACAGAACTTGCAAACAGAATATGAAGTTTTCGGTATAAGTTATTTAACATGTTTCTTTCTCCAGTTTGTACCCTGCACCGTAGACCGTTGTTATTTTACAGGAACTTTTTAACTCCTTTAGACGTTTTCGCAGAAAAGAAATGTAGCTGTCTACATTGCCAGTTTCTACTTCGGAAGAACTACCCCAGATTTTAAGGATTAGCTGTTCACGGGAAAATAGTGTTTCTGGGTTCTGCATAAATACAAAAGTCAACTCGGTTTCTTTTGAAGTTAATAAAAGAGAGTTATTTGGTGTGGATAAGGTTCTGCTGTCTTTATCGAAAGTTAAATCTCCATATTGTAATTTGGGAGATAATTGGATATTGGCAGGTCGCCTTGTCAACGCCCGAACCCTTGCAAGCAATTCTTTGATATGAAATGGTTTTACTAAGTAATCATCAGCACCACCGTCTAAACCCTCAACCCGATTATCAAGGGTACTCATGGCAGTAATGATAAGGATAGGGATAGATATTCCTTTTTTACGCATAGATTTTATGATTGTTAAACCGTCAATAATCGGTAACATACGGTCTACAATGGCAAGGTCATAAGCATAGTCTGTATTTAAGGCATACAGCATAGCAGTTTCCCCGTCATTGCAACAATCAACCATATAGTTTTCTTTTTCCAGCGAAATTTTTATATTTTTACATAACTCTAAATCATCTTCCAGAAGAAGTATTTTCATAATGTATCAATCCTTTTCTATATATCATCTTGGACATTAGCAGTCCAAGAAGCTTTAATTATAGACAGTATAACAGAAAAGTCTGTAAAAATCCTCTAAAAAATGATGATGATTTTCTTGCTTTTTTACAGGATTTTTAGAATGGTTTGCTTTTACAATAGTGGCATATCGAATAAGAAAGGTGGAATACAAAATGAAAAAAACAAACATCAGTAAATTTGTAGCAGTTGGATTATGTATCTGTGCATTGACGGGGTGTGGTGCAAGTCCAGATGAGAAGCCAGATATGTCTAATCCTATTGTCAATTCTAATACGAATGAAGAAAATGCAAATGGCTCTTCAGAAAATAAAGAAAACGACATATTAGAGTCTGCTAATTTGATAGGAAGTGTTTTGGAATTTACAGACAATGGTTGTTCCGTAAGTCAAGCAAAAGAAATTGAGGGGGGAGCAGGGATAAAATCAGAAGCACCGGGACTGGAAAATAAAGACAATGCTGTTTCTGTAACCTATAACCCAGATTGTGAATTTGTCATTGCCACAGTAAGTGCCCACTCTGGTGTTACGAATGTAACGACGGGTTCTATCTCCGATGTAAAGAAACAATCAAATGTATATCTCTATGGAGAATTTGCAGACACAAATCATTTCAATGCAACAAAGGTTGTCATAGCCCATTGGGAATAGAGGTGTGAAGTATGAAGTTTTATCAACTTGGTTTTCGCTATTTACAGCGAAAAAAAGGGAAAACTATTCTTTTGTTGATTGTTCTGATACTTGTAAACAGTATGATTTTAGGTACAAGCATGATTTTAAGAACTACAAATGAGTCTAAACAAGCTATGCAGGAAAAAACAAACTCTAAAATAGTGGCTGAAATTACAAGTAAGGACAGCAAAATAACCGAGAATGAAGTAAACAAGATTGAAACGCTGGAAGATGTTTCAGCTATCAACCGTATAGGTAGGCAAGAGGTATTTCCAGATAATTTTGATCCCGTTACTCTCAATACCTCTACAAATGAGGATAATTTGAAAATAGCGTTGCTCTCCTATGATGATTTGGAAAAGGACAGTCCTTTTTCAGAAATGCAGTACCGCTTATCTTCTGGTGATTATATCAATCAAGAGAAAAAAGGTGCTGTTATCAATACAAACCTTGCAAATCAGAATGGGCTAAAGATTGGAGATACCATTGAACTAAGTACAAAAAGCGGAACAAAAGTATCTGTTCAGATTATTGGAATGTTCAAGTCCGCAGGAAATGTGGAAAAAGACCAGCCAGCAGAAACTACGGCGGTCAATCGAATAGAAAATCAAATCTTTATTGACAACAGCGCTTATAAAGAATTGTTAAAAGAACCTGCATTTGAAAAAATCTGCATTTACTCAAAAAGACCAGAAAATTTAGATGTGCTGGAAACCAGTCTGCAAAAAATATTTGGAAATGACATAGCACTTAGCACGTCTGATACCCTTTATCAACAGATGTCTGCTCCATTAGAGCAAATCAGCAAGGTGGCAAACCTTATGCTGATACTTACCTTGATAACTGGTACTGTCGTTGTTTCCCTGCTGTTATGTATGTGGATGAGGACAAGACAAAAGGAAGTGGCAATCTTTATGAGCCTAGGTAAAGCAAAAAGTGAAATTTTCCTGCAAACTTTATTAGAAGCAGGTAGTGTATTTACGCTTTCGGTTTTAGGAGCAACAGCGATTGGTAAATTGTTCTCTGGCGTTTTGCAAAACGTCATTACCGGTTCAGAAACAGTAACAGAAAATCTGAAAGTGGTTTTGCAGATACAAGATATTGGAATGTTGTTCCTTTTAGGCGGTGCAGTTATTTTGGTGGCATTGTGCTGTTCCATTCTTCCGATATTACGAGCAAACCCAAAAGATATATTAGCAAAAATGGAGGGATAGTACATGAATTTTTTTGGATTGGCAAGGCGTTCTGTGTTCAGAAAGCCCGTAAAAAGTATTCTCTTATTGTTGATTGTTTTTGCAATCAGTACCTTGCTTCTTGCAGGTGTGGCGAGCAAAAATGCCAGTATTGAGGTGCAGGACAAAACCAGACAAGCCATAGGTGCAGGCTTTCTTTTAGAAAGAAATGCAGAGTACCGAACAAAGCGAGTTCGTGAATACTCAGAAAAGATTGGTAATGATAAGGAAGGTAGTTTTGGTGGCTACCATCAGGAAAAAGAGATTATCAATGGTGTGGAGACTTGGACAGGCTGGACAACAAATGAATTTGAAAGCTTAGATATAAAAGACATTGAGAAATTGGCAAAAGCAAAAGGAATTGCTGATTACAATATTACAACAGTAACAACTCCCGTAAACCCTGTAAATTTCAAAAGGATTGAAGATAAAGATGTAGACCAGAATGCAGATGTTGGCGGTGTAAGTTTAATTGGAAACAAAGATATGAAACTAGACAGAAATGTTTTATCTGGAAACCTGCATATCAAAGAGGGACGAATGATAACCCCAGAGGATAAAGATATGTGTGTCATTTCAGAGGAACTGGCAAAGCAAAATAATCTGAAAATCGGCGATAAGATTTCTTTTAATGATTACCACGATACTGAAAATTCAAAGGTATCAGAAGCTGAGATTGTTGGAATTTATCAAGTGGATCAAAAGATGTCCCCACTTATGCAGGGAGATACTTACCGTTCGGAAAATGTAATATTTACAGATTTGAGATTTCCAGAAAAGGCAGAGGGTGAAACAAGTCCATTATATGAAAGAGCCTATTTCAAAGTGGAAGATGTGGAAGCTTACGACGAAGTAAAAGAAAATCTGCAAAAAGTAGACATCAATTGGGAGCAATATGATTTGATTGACAATAACGGAAATTCCGAAACCATGTCCTCAAACTTCAATGATTTAGCAAAAGTAAGCGAAATGATGATATTGGTAATCTCTGTTGCAAGTTTTGTTATCCTTGTTTTAGTATTTCTGTTCTGGCTGAAAAATCGAGTGCAGGAAGTCGGTATTTTCTTATCTCTCGGTGTTCCGAAATTTAGAATTATCGGACAAATTTGGAGCGAAGCGATTATGATTACTGTTCTTTCCCTTATGTTATCCTTTGCTGTCGCTCCTGCTGTTTCCAAAGTAACGGCAAATTATCTGGTATCACAGCAGGTTCAGCAAATGCAAGAGGAAGAAAAGAATAATGAGGGAAAAGTATCCACAGAATACGTTGCACCAAAGCAGGACGTGCAGAGTATCAGCGTAGAGGTTACACCAGAAATGTATCTGTTGGACGGTGTAAGTGTTCTTGTGTTGATAACGGCTTCTGTTCTGGTATCTGGAATTGTAATACTAAAGAGAAACCCGAAAGATATTTTATCGGAAATGAGTTAGGAGGACGACGAAAATGTTAGAAGTAAAGAATGTAAGCTATGCTTACAAAACAAAAAAAGATAAAACCATTTTGAATAATGTATCTGCTACTTTCGAGGAGGGTATCTTTTATACCATTATCGGTCCGAGTGGTGCAGGAAAAACAACACTCTTATCGTTGTTAGCAGGCTTAGATACAGCAGTAAAAGGGACTGTCCTTTGCAATGGCGAGGATATTACAAAAAAAGGGCTGAATTACCACAGAAAGCATAATATCTCATTGGTATTTCAAAATTATAATCTGATTGATTATTTGACAACGGTTGAAAATGTCAAACTAGGTGGTAGTGGAAATGCTGAAAAATTATTGGAAGAAGTCGGTATTGGAAAAGAATACTGGCAGAGAAATGTATTGCAACTATCTGGCGGACAGCAACAGCGTGTAGCGATTGCAAGAGCATTAGCCAGCGACGCTCATGTACTTTTGGCAGATGAACCGACGGGAAATCTTGATGAAACTACCGCTGATGAAATCATTGCTTTGCTGAAAAAGACTGCACATGAATTAGGAAAATGTGTTGTTGTGGTTACACACAGTAAGCATTTGGCAGAAGAAGCCGACGAAATCTTAGAAATTAAAAACGGTGCAATTTCTTTTCTGTCTGAATAAACAAGAATAGTGCCGTAAAGGAGCTGTCATTATGGAATATTTTAGATATACCTCGACACAATCAATTTGACCCTAACGGCATTGTTATAAGAACTAAATACAATACAGTTTCAAAGGCTCGTACAGACTATATGTTTTGTGCGGGCTTTTTTCATGCCAGAAAAAAATTTTTTAAGTTTTTTTTGATTTTGGTTACGCTGTACCCCACTTTCAACGCGGTATATATGAAAAGGGGCAGACACCTCTTTTCGACTAGCGAAAGGAGGTGAGGAAAATAAAACCGTCAGAACTACAAGAAAAAACCTGTCATCAATTCGATTGTGCTATTAAAACAGTTATACGTCATAGAGCGATTGACTTCTATCGAGCGATACGTCGTTCAGAGAAAAAAGAAATGCCATTCGCCGAAATTATGGACGACCTCTTAAATTCCATAGGCACAGAAGATACATATTCTACGGATTATGTTGCAGTATTTGAAGTCTGTGGCGAAAAAGTGTCAATCGAAGATGAACAACTGGCTCGTGCATTGAAAGCTATTGAAGAACGAAAGCGTAATATCGTTTTACAGTATTTTTTCATTGGGGACACGGACACTTATATTGGAAAAATGCTTGACTGTTCCAGAGCTAATGTAACAAAATGCAGAATACAAGCACTCGACAAGCTAAAGCAACTGATTGAGGAGGAAAAAGAGAAATGCCAAAAGAGCTGACACCGACTTTCACGGTTATTTCCAAAGCATGCGACGGCGACGAAACAGCTATTTCAAAAATCTTGGAGTTTTACGACCCATTTATCAATCAGTGCTGTATGCGTCCGTTTTACGATGATAACAACAACTTGCGTCTTGCGGTAGATTTGGAAATGAAAGGTTTTATCAAAGAAGCGATTATTCGTAAAATCTTAAACTTTGATATTAAACGCTTCTAATTCATATCGGGATTGATTATGCCCGTCTGGTCTTTGACAACTGAATAAAGCAGACAGATACGTTTGTGAGATAGCAAGCCACGGGGACTGTACGCCATGACCTTTCCAAAAGAAAGCGAGCGACCCATGCAGTGATCCGAGAGCGACCGTTGGAAAAGTCGCTTTGCCACGACCTATCCTCACAGAATAATGATACGTCCGCATGGTGCGGTTCTGCCCACAGGAATGGGAATGGTTGAGATACCAACGGAGCTTTCCAAAGCCGTCTGCCTGCTTGTAAAAAATGACACACAGTAAAGGGGGTGCATAGATTATGAACAATACTGATGTGCCTATCTGGGAAAAATATACTCTGACGATTGAAGAAGCGTCTAAATACTTCCGCATTGGCGAAAAGAAATTGCGTAAATTAGCCGAAGAAAATATTGACGCTGGCTGGGTTATCGTGAACGGTAATCGTATTCAGATTAAGCGAAAACAATTTGAAAAAATCATAGATACATTGGACGAAATCTAATGTCATTGAGCCGTAGATATGGTATAATAAGATATAGCGTATCACGGCTCATTCCATGACGGAAAGGAGCTTTACACTATGTCTAATGTAAAACGAAAAGACAGTAAAAATCGCAATTTGCGTAATGGAGAGAGCCAGCGAAAAGACGGAAGATACGTTTATAAATATACCGATATATACGGAAAGCCACAATTTATCTATTCTTGGAAACTTGTACCGACAGACAAGACACCTGCTGGAAAGCGTGATGATATTTCATTGAGGGAAAAAGAAGCACAGATAAAAAAAGACCTTAACGACGGTATCGACACAGTCGGCGGTAAAATGACAGTCTGCCAGCTCTACGACAAGAAAAACAGCCAAAGAAAGAACATCAAAAGGGCTACTGAAAAGGGACGACAGTATCTTATGAATGCTCTGAAAAATGACCCATTGGGTATGAGGGCGATTGATACTGTTAAGCAGTCGGACGCTAAAGAATGGGCTATCAGAATGAGCGAAAAAGGATATGCCTATAAAACGATTGATAACTATAAGCGTTCCTTGAAAGCTTCATTTTACATGGCGATACAAGACGACTGTATCAGAAAGAACCCATTTGACTTTAAGCTAAGTGATGTTCTGGAAGATGATACGGAGCAGAAAGTTATCCTTACACCAGAGCAGGAAGAACGCCTGCTTGCCTTTATGGAAAAGGACAAGATTTACAGCAAGTATTATGATGAGGTTGTGCTTCTGCTGGAAACGGGACTTCGTATTTCTGAATTTTGCGGATTGACGACGCATATTGATATGCAGAACAGAATACTCAATATAGACCACCAGCTATTGAAAGATAGCGAAATGGGCTACTATATTGAAACACCAAAGACCAAAAACGGAAAACGGGAACTTCCATTGACAGAACGGGCTTATCAAGCAATCCAAAGAATACTAAAGAACAGAGGAAAAGCACAACCGCTGATTGTAGGTGGTTACAGCAATTTTCTATTCTTAAACCGTGAGGGCTTGCCTAAAGTTGCAGGAAACTATGAGGGCATGGTGCGAGGACTAATTAAGAAGTATAACAAGTATCATACGGATAAGTTACCGAACATCACACCACATTCATTCAGACATACTTATTGTACGAATATGGCAAATAGAGGAATGAACCCAAACACCCTGCAATATCTCATGGGACACGCCAACATAACCATGACACTTGGCTATTACGCACACGGTACATTTCAATCTGCAAAAGCGGAACTGGAAAGACTGGCTTGTTAATATCGGAGCTTATATTTACTACTCATTTACTACTTTTGGTTGCATTTTCATGCTGGTAAATGCCAGCTTATGCAAGGTATCTTCCGAAAAGAAAATACCGATAAAGCCCTAAAATACGGGATATATCGGCATTTACCAACTTATGAAAAGATAATCAGAAATTTAGTAAGTTTTTTCTTCTAAAAAACGAGCCTTATGATGTTACTTTGACCCTGGGAAATAAGAGTCACAATATCCCGTCGCAATTACTGTATGTTTGTTTTCAAAAGCGGAAATATATATCACCCATATTATTATACAAAATCCTTCTTTATTTATCTATCTTTGCTTTTTGTCTTTCGGAATGTCCTTGGACATTTTTCTTCCATGTACACCGCGGATACATCATGGTCATCAACGGTATGAAAAGCGGTTTTTTGTTTGAAATAGATGTTTTCCCTACCTTTTCTGTACAGAATATATTATAATAAAAAGCAGTGTTAGCGGTGCCTTCGTGCACTCGACACATAAAGGAAAGGTGACGTTATGGTTGATTTCATCGCAACACCATTTGCGTTTGGTGATATAGAAAAATTAAAGACGGCAGGTGCGCAGAGTGTACAGATTGCGGTACCGTTTTTCTCGGCGAGAGGAGCTGCCTGTTTTCCAATAGAAGAGCTGCCGGATATCAAAGCGGAATGTGTCCGTTGTCAAATCAGCATGTATGTTCTGGTCAACCGCATTTTTGTGGAGGAAGAGCTGGAGAGGCTGCGTGACTTTCTGAAGCTTTTGAAGGAGCTGGATGTGGAAGGCATCTATTACGGGGACGAGGGTGTTCTTTATGAGGCAGCGCGTCTTGATATGAAGGACCGGCTTATTTACAATCCGGACACCCTGATTACCAATGCCATGGATATGCAGTATTATCTGGATGAGGGAATCCGCATGGCAACCATATCCAAGGAAATCACCCTGCAGGAAATGTGTACAGTGGCACGGGATGTACAGGGGGAATGTGAAGTCGTTCTGCATGGCAGATTGAATATGATGCATTCCAAGCGGAAGCTGCTGAGTGCCTATATGGAGTTTCTGGGGAAAGAGGAAGCGGTAACGGACAATCATCAGCTGTATCTGATGGAGGAAACACGGGATGATCATATGCCGATTGTTGAGGATGCGCTTGGAACCCATGTGTTTACCGGATTTACACTTGTCTCCTTTGAAGAAATACGGGAGCTGTATGAAGCGGGTGTACGGCATTTTCGCATTGACGGTATCTTCCATGATATCGAGTATGTATGTGAAGCGCTTCGTCTGTATCAGGATGTGTTAAAGGGCGTGCGGGACGGCCGTCAGACCTATCAGGAATATGAAAAGAAATACAAAGAGGATCATGTGAGTCATGGCTTCTATTATACGAAAACAAGCAAGGTAAAGTAGGTGAGAGCTTGAAGAAGATAGAATTGCTCGCTCCGGCAGGTGATCTGGAGCGTTTGAAAATCGCGGTATTGTACGGTGCGGATGCCGTATATCTGGGAGGCAAGCAGTTTTCCCTGCGCTCCCGTGCCAGCAATTTCGGATTAAAGGAGATTGCAGAGGGGGTTGCTTTTGCGAAGGAGCATGGCGCCCATGTGCATGTGACCGTGAACATGCTGCCCCATGAAGAGGATTTACACGGCTTAAAGGAATATCTGATAGAGCTGGAGCGAATCGGTGTAACGGCGATCATCGCTGCCTCTCCCGGCATCATGATGTGTGCCAAAAAATGGGCACCGAAGCTGGAGGTTCATGTTAGCACCCAGCATTCCTCCACCAATTCCAGCGCCGCAAATTACTGGCAGGAGAAAGGCATGGATCGTGTCGTTCTCGGCCGTGAGGTTACGCTGGAGGAAATCAAAGCAAGTGCCGCTCATACGCAGGTACCTTTGGAGGTCTTCATCCATGGCGGTATGTGTATCTCCTATTCAGGACGCTGTGTACTCAGCAACAATATGACGGGCCGTGATGCCAATCGCGGTGGGTGTGCGCAGAGCTGCCGTTGGAAATATCGTCTGTATGAGGGAGATCGTGCACTGCATGATGAACAGGATCTGTTTTCCATGTCCAGCAAGGATCTGATGGCTGCCAAATATATTCCGGATTTGATTACGGCGGGTATCGCCAGTCTGAAAATCGAAGGACGTATGAAAAGCGCGTATTACATCGCCACCCTGATCAAAACCTACCGCATGCTGATTGATGAAATTTATGCGGAAGGCGGAAGACTGAGTGACAAACGGATGGAATGGTATTATAATGAACTGGCAAAGGCGGAAAACCGACCCACCGGGTGCGGCTTCTATGAGGGTATGCCGAGCTTTCACGGGCATTTGTACGGTGTCAACGGAGCCGGTGTGACACAGGAATTTATCGCCTATGTTCTGGATTATGAGGAAGAAAGCGGCATGGCAACGCTGGAGGTGCGCAATAACTTTCGCGGACATATCGCTGCGGAGGTTTTTGGACCGACGATATCCGCCACACGTTTTGAGCTGCAGGAGCTCTATGATATGGATGGAAATCTCTTGGACGTTGCCAAAACACCAATGCAGAAAATCAGAACCCATGTACCCCTGCGTCTGGAAAAGGACGCCATGATTCGCAAGGTTGTGACAAGGAATCGCTCCGGTATATACTGAACGGTGTGTGGATATGTGGGTATACGGTATTGCGGCATAACGAAGGTGTCGGATATCGCAGTGCTTTATAAAGGATACTAAGGAGAGAAGATTATGAAACTGAGTAAGTCGTATTTTTATACATTGCGGGAAAACGTGAAGGATGAAGACAGTACAAGCGGAAATCTGCTGGTGCGTGCGGGAATGATCAAAAAGAGCAGCAGTGGATTTTATATGATTATGCCTATGGGGAAACGCGTACTGAAAAAGATTGAGGAAATCGTACGTGAGGAAATGGATGCCGCTGGTGCACAGGAGCTGCTCATGCCTGCCATGATACCGGAAGAAATTTATGAGAAAAGCGGACGCCGTGAGGCTTTTGGCTCCAATATGTTTGCATTAAAGGACCGCTATCAGAAAAATTATGTGCTGGGACCGACCCATGAAGAGCTGTTTACCATGGCAGCGATGATGAAGGGAAGCTCCTATAAGGATTTTCCATATAACCTGTATCAGATTCAGACAAAATTCCGTGATGAGACAAGACCGCGCTATGGACTGATCCGTGTGCGTGAATTCATCATGAAGGACGCGTATTCCTTTGATATTGATGAAGCCGGTCTGCAGGAATCCTATATGAAGATGTTTCAAGCATATAAGAATATCATGGATCGCTGCAATCTGAACTATAAGATCGTCAAGGCGGATACCGGAGCTATGGGCGGTTCTCTGTCTGAGGAATTTCAGGCAATCACCGAAATCGGGGAGGATGTCGTGGTGACCTGTGAGGGCTGTGACTTCTCCAGTAATCTGGAAATCACCGAGGTTATCGATACCGGCAGGCCATCCGATGAAGAGGCGCTGGATATGGAAATCGTGGAAACTCCGGATGCGAAAACAATTGAGGATGTTGCGGCATTCTTCCAGAAATCCGTAAATGATTTTGTGAAAACACTGATTTATTCCGTTGATGGGAAAACGATGGCCTTCCTGTTGAAGGGGGATCGGGAGCTGAATGAAACCAAGGTGCTGAAGCTGCTGCAGGCAAATGAAATGGAGCTTGCGTCCTTTGATGAGGTGGAACGTGTTACTCATGCAAGGGTTGGCTTTGCAGGTCCGGTTGGACTGGAGTGTCCGATTATCATGGATCGTGAAGTGGCAAATATGAAAAACTTTATCGTCGGAGCAAACAAAACCGATCATCATATCAAAAATGTAAACCTGAAGGATTTCACAGTGGAAACCGTTGCGGATATCGCGCAGGTTCATGAAGGGGATATTTGTCCGAAATGCGGAAAACCGCTGAAGTTCTGTAAGGGCATTGAGGTCGGCAACACCTTCAAGCTGGGAACCAAATATGCAAAGGCACTCGGTCTGGAATATCAGGATGTCAACAATAAGCTGCATCCTGTGGAAATGGGATGCTATGGCTTTGGTCTGGAGCGCTGCATGGCGGCAATCGTGGAACAGCATAACGATGCATCCGGTATCATCTGGCCAACAAGCGTGGCACCGTTTGAGGTCGCTGTGGTGGTTGTGTCCAGCAAGGATGATGAACAGATGCGCATTGGAAATGAACTGTATGAGGCACTGAAAAAAGAAGGCATTGATGTTCTGCTGGATGATCGCAAGGAACGTCCGGGCGTGAAGTTCAAGGATATGGAGCTGATCGGTATTCCATACCGCATCACCGTCGGCAGAGGAATCAAGGACGGCAATGTGGAATTCCGTGCCAGAACAGCTGATGAAAGCAGTGATGTTTCCCTGCATGAGATTGTTGACATGGTCAAGAAGGAATTACAGAAATAAGTCTGCGTGAGATTTTCAGGCAGTCTGAATATGCTGTGAAAAAGTTCGAAGGGGATTCGGACTTTTTTCTAAAGCTTAGAGCGCGAAGTGATGCATGCGAAGAGCAGGCTGCCTATGCAAGTGCTGAAGCTTTTAATAACTGCTGTAAGGTACATGGGAAAGGTACCTTACAGCTACAGGTGAAATACGGTTGGATCATTTGATGATGAGAATCCCCATCATCGCTTTCTATATTATATGGAAGACCGAAGTGCTTCAGGATTTCAAAAAAATACGGTCTTTTTACGATCGTGTGACAAAATTGCGGTATACTTTTCCCGGCTCTCGCATATCATGTAATCGTTACCAGTATGCTGTGCGACAGGTGAGCACAGCTGCGAAACAGAAATTGGAATTGAAAAAGTTTTCATAAAATGAAAATATTACAAAAACTACTTTCTTATTTTTTCTTTTTATTGTATAATATAACCCGATAGGGTTATTTAACTTTATTTTCCAACTTCATTTTTGAATTTGAAAGGAGCAGATTATGAAAGAGACATTGTATTTAACAAAAGAACTTGCAATACTGAACTACAGCGCAGGATACGCACATTCCGGTGACCAGCTGCTGAATTCTTCCACGTTCAGTAATTATGTTCATAACTACCTGGATTACTTAAAAGCTGATAACGAGGCTTTATACTTCTACGCATTGAACGGCAAAACAACCAGAGAGGCAACCTTTGAAATTCTGAAGCTGTTCCGCATGCTGCGTGTATTCAAAGCGGAAGAGGTGGATTCTCCATATCTGAACGATAAAGCGAAGCTTCTGGAGTTCGTGGAGGAGATGTACAACTTCTGGAAAAAGCATCAGCGATTCTCCGTGATGTCGATCGGACAGGGGAATGCATTGCAGGATCTGACCTTTGTAGGCGCAGATTCCAGCTTTACCAGTCTGATTCTTGGATTGTACCGTAACATCGAGGAACAGATCATGGGAAGAAAAAACCGTGTATACCGTCAGCTGCAGGCTGGTACCAATGCATCGATTGCAGTGAAAAACATTGATAATCCAAAGCTGAGCCCTAAATACGATGCATTAAAGGATATCGAATTCATTCAGTCCGTTATGCTGCGGACACCGATGATCCTTCATCCGAAGTCAAACAAGCGTACCGGGATGTTTACAGAACGGGATACCAATCCGATTACGGAATTTACCGGAACACCGGATGAATGGTTCTGTTACCCATGCAAGGTCGGAAGCCTGCTTGCCTTTATCTACTTCCACCGTGACTTTATTTCCTCTGCCGTATCTCTGGCAAATCTGTTTGAGCTGGCGAATGAGGATGAGTGCCGCAAAAAACCGGATCTGATTTGTTTATTCGGTAATCAGGATGACAAGGAACAGACAACCTTCCATTATGATGCCGAGGATGATGTATGGATCGGATGTGTCAGCTATCATGAACGTATTGAATACTTCGGTTATCTGAAGAAAATGACACTGACACTGCACAACGTAAGAAAAATGCAGAAGGGCTGGCTGCCGATTCACGGAGCATTCGTCAATATTACCTTAAAGAGCGGAAAACGCAAGGGTATTATGCTGATGGGGGATTCCGGAGCAGGTAAGTCCGAATCCATTGAAGCCTTGAAAATTGCTGGTGCGGATGTCATTAAGGACATTGAGGTTGTCTTTGATGATATGGGTACCATTCATCTGGAGGACGGTGTTCCTTATGGACAGGGTACGGAAATCGGTGCCTTTATCCGTCTGGATGATCTTGATCCGGGAACCCCGTACCGTGATATGGACCGCTCCATTTTCATGAATCCGGAATCCAGCAACAATGCCCGTGTTATCACACCGGCTGCACCATATGAAATCGTAGCGATGAATCATAGAATTGACTTATTTGCCTATGCAAATAACTATGATGATAAGCTGGGGCTGCATCGTTTTGATACTCTTGAGGATGCGAAGGCAACCTGCAAGGAGGGAAAACGTATGGCCAAGGGAACGACACAGGAGGTCGGTATTTCCACAACCTACTTTGCGAACCCGTTTGGACCGATGCAGCAGCAGGAGGTTTGTGAGCCTCTGATTGACCAGATGTTTGTCGCACTGCGCGACAGCGGCTGCTTCGTCGGAGAAATTTACACCCACCTGGGACTTGATAAAGAAAACCGTGACGGTATCAATATTGCGGCCAAGGAGCTGCTGGACTTCATCGAAAAAGACTAAGTCTGTAAAGCTGCTGTTCTCCAACTGGAGACGGCAGTTTTTTTACGGTTATACTTCCATAAGGAGAATGGCTGCGGACGGACGCGGCTATTGGTATGAAGGAACATCGGCGGGGAATACTGAAACAGATACGATATACAGGATTCTACGATATATATACGATGAAACAAATATGTATGCATAACATAGATGATTGTATGCAATATAAAAACAATGTGAATAAAATGTATCCAAATTGTAGAAAAACACTCTTTTCGAACGGTGATATTCATAGTACAATACAGATAAGGATACAGGAGGAAATCGTATGGATATTTCAAATATTTATGATGCCAAGGAAGTATTGAAGGATGTTATTTCCAAAACACCGCTGGTGCATGCGGATAAGCTGCATGAAAATCTGTGGATCAAGGCGGAAAATCTGCAGGGAACCGGTGCCTTTAAGCTGCGTGGAGCTTACCATAAGCTGCATTCTCTGACACAAAAGGAGCGCGAGAAGGGCGTGATAGCCGCAAGTGCCGGAAACCATGCACAGGGAGTCGCTTATTCCTGCATGAAGATGGGAATCAAGGGAACGATCGTTATGCCGAAAACCGCTCCGCTGTCTAAAATTGAAGCAACGCGAAGCTATGGTGTTGCGGTGGAGCTGCAGGGAGATACCTTCAATGATGCCTATGAGTATGCGAAGAATCTGCAGGAAATCACAGGCGCAGTATTCGTGGAGCCCTTTGATGATGAATATGTCATTGCCGGACAGGGAACGATCGGTCTGGAAATTCTGGATAAGCTCAGTGATGTGGATACGGTAATCGTACCGATTGGCGGGGGCGGTCTGATCAGCGGGATCGCCGTTGCAATCAAGGCAATGCGTCCCAGCTGCCGTATTATCGGCGTACAGTCCGAGCATGCGCCGAGCATGAAGCAGTCGCTGGAAAAGAAGGAGATTATCAAGCTGCAGAATGTAAGTACGATCGCGGATGGAATCGCTGTAAAAACTCCGGGAAAGCTGACCTATAAGCTGTGCAGCAAGTACGTGGATGAGGTGGTAACCGTCAGTGAGGAGGAAATTGCGGCTGCCATACTGACACTGCTAGAGAAAATGAAGATGGTCGCTGAGGGAGCCGGAGCCACCAGTGTTGCGGCGGCGATGTTCGGTAAGGTGGATCTAAAGCATCACAAATGCGTTGCAGTTCTTTCCGGAGGAAATATCGATGTCAATCTGCTGTCTAAAATAATCGACCTCGGCTTGATGAAGACCGGACGCAAGGCAGTCATCAATATGAACGTTATGGATAAGCCGGGGAATCTGTCCCGTATGATTGAGCTGATATCCAGAACCGGAGCCAATATCATTTCTGTAAATCATAACCGTATTCAGAATGCCATGCTGTTTAATCAGTGCAGAGTCGGCGTTATTATTGAAACCAATGATAACAAGCATATCGCAGATGTGCTTGCAATTCTGAAAAACAACGGCTATGACCCGCATCTGGTCGAGCATGTCTGATATTTATATCGATGCGGACGGCTGTCCGGTGATTGAGGAAACCCTGCAGGCAGGAGAGGATTTCGGTTTTCCTGTAACACTGGTATGTGATACCTCCCATGTCTTTCCCTATGAGCATGTCGTTATCCTTATGGCGGATAAAGGAAGAGACAGTACGGATTTTCTGTTGCTGTCGCATGTAAAAAAGGGAGATATTGTTGTTACGCAGGATTACGGTCTGGCTGCACTGGTTCTCAGTAAGGAAGGATATCCGATCTCCTGCAATGGAGTCCCCTATACAACGGAAAATATCAATCGCCTTCTCACAATGCGTCATGTCGGCAGTGTGGAGCGTAAGCATGGCAATTACGGAAATCATGCGAAAAAGCGGACACAGCAGGACAATGAACGGTTTCTGGATGGTCTGTATGCATTGTGTGAAAGTCTGCAGGATAAATAAAAACGGATATACCGGCTGTTTTCCCCATTTGTTTGAATGGGGTATACCATAATAGAAAGCACAGAACCATTTCACAGTCCAGTGGAAGCGATTCTGTGTTTTTGCATTCAGACTCATAGTGAATCACTGTTTTGTATAAGTCGCTGTCAAGACCGGGTGTTTGGATGCCTGAACAATCAAGGAAATTGCAAGCTGTCTGCGCACTGCATACACTTCACCAGCAATATTTTTCATAAAGAACACCATCCACGGTATGGTAAGCTGTCAGCTGTGTCAGTCATTCGGAGAAAGGCCTTTCAAAAGATGGCAGAGAGAACATGGGTTGCAAATTTGTAAAAAAAATGATATCGTTATGACTCGGGATTTGAAAATTCCAAAGATAAGCAGCATCGGACAATCAAGCCCGGTACCACCCCGGGAAGCTGCAGGAACGAGAAATGGAGTGAATCTTATGAAAGAGCTGTATCTGCAAAAGGTTACGTCGCAGGACATGGTGAACAAAATCAGAGGTATGCGCAGTGAAGAAATCAATACGTATCTTACGGAGCTTGGGTGTACGCTTACCTGTGAGGGTATTCGGGGGCGTCTGGAAGCCACCTACAACGATCTTGCAGTCGCGGATGCTATCTTTGAAACACAGAAGATTGACGATACCCATGCAACGTTCCCCAAAGCCTTCATCGATGAAGCGGTGCTGGAGATTGCAAGAAGAGAGGACTTCGGCTTTACCCATTACGGTCTTATATCCGATGCGATTCTGGATTTGATGGAACAGGGCAGTGAACAGGTTGCGGCGGATTTGCTGGAACAGTTCCGGTTGCTGTTTAAAACTGCGAAAAGATTTCATATTGACAGCCTGGAAGCTATGATGTATCAGGTTAACGATGGCTTGGATATGATTGGTGTGGTTACCTTTCTGCTGGATCTATTGATGGAGCAGGGACAAGGAACAGTACCGCGTACTTATCGCATTTGTCGATAAGTTTCTGCATGTATTTTCCAAAACGAGCGATTTCTTCCGTGTCGGGATGCAGTATGAGCAGGCAAAGGCATATATCGCACTTAAATCAAAAAAAGGAGAACAGATGTTTCAAAAGCTGTTAGCCACACACTGTGATGTAACCGACGTGGTGTTGCATTATGCTCTGGCATATCTGGATGATGATGAAAAACGTACACGCAGGCTTCTGGAGCGTTATGCCTCACGGCTGGATAAGGAAAGTCCGGCATATGAGGAGATTCAGGAGCTGAAAAAAGATTTATATAACTAACATGAGGTGATTTCATGCAAAAGAATTTTGTACAGCGACATGCTTTGTTCTTTTCTGTCATTGTATTCTGTTTCGTAATCGTACCCTTTATACGAAATGCCTATGCACAGGAAAAAGCAGATAAAAAGCAGCAGGCAGAAACACTGGTTATCCGTACACAGAAGCAGGCTGAAGAAAAGAAGGTCACAAAGCGACGGGTTGTTCTGGATGCCGGTCACGGCGGCTATGATGACGGCAGTGTTGCGGCGGATGGCACAAAGGAAAAAAACATTACACTGCAGCTGACGAAAAAAATCGGAAAGCTGCTGGAGAAGCAGGATGTGGATGTTGTGTATACACGAGTGCAGGACAAGGTGTCCTGGCCGTCGGATAATGAAAAGGATTTGCTGGAGCGTTCCCGCATTGCCAACACATCAAAAGCGGATTATTTTATATCGATTCATATGAATTTTTCGGATACAGCGCAGGATTCCGCAAGAGGTGCGGAAATCTGGGTAAGAGAGAGTGATGCGAAAAGCAGGGCACTGGCAAAGCAGGTAAATAAACAGCTCACGGGTCTGAAGGGGATGAAAAGCAGAGGGCTGAAGGATGAGGCGGACGCCCCGCTTTCTCTGATGGAATATACCGATATTCCGACAATTTTAGTGGAGGCAGGCTTTTTATCCAATGATGGTGACCTGTCCTATCTGAAATCAGAGAAGAATCAGGAGGCAATGGCTAAGGCGATTGCGGATGGTATTGTGCATGCATTTGACAAAGAATCATAAAATACCGCAAAATCTTTCTATTTTACTGTAAAAATGATACAATATGACTTATACTATAGGAAAAGGAGGAATATTTATGTTTGAACGCAATGAAGATTATTTTGAGCCGCAATATGCAGCAACCAGCCTGCAGAAGCATGCTGTACGTACATTTGGATGGATGACATTGGGTCTTCTGGTGACTACGGCTACTGCCTTTGCTGTATACTCCACAGATTTGATTTATTATATTTATACGATGCGATTTGCGCCACTGATTCTGATTGCCGCACAATTCGGTGTGGTCATCGCTCTGGGGGCACGTCTGATGAAGATGTCCGCCACAAGTGCCAAGATTTTATTCCTGGCGTACTCTATGCTGACCGGTATCACCTTCTCAACGCTTGCTCTTGTATACCTGCCGGGTACACTGGCTATGGCGTTTTTGATGACGACTGTGTATTTCGGAAGTCTGGCTGTCATCGGATATACGACGAAAATGAATCTGCTCCGCTTTGGACCGATTCTCTTTGGCAGCTTGCTTGCTTTGATCATCACTGAGGTTATTATGATGTTCATGGGGGCTGATACCAGCACAATGCTGATGAGTGCCATCGGTCTGTTGATTTTTACCGGACTGACTGCCTATGATGCACAGAAGATGAAGGCACTGTATGCAAGCTATGAAGGGGATGAAGAAATGCTGAAAAAGCTTTCGATCTATTCTGCTTTTGAGCTGTATTTGGATTTCATCAATATCTTTCTGTATATTCTGCGTTTTGTAGGAAACAGAGACTAGCTGTATAGGTTAATAGAATGCTTCCCGCCGTCATGAGAACGGTATGGAAGCATTTTTTTGTGTACAGTATACAAAATAGCCAACATTTCATAAGGCATGAGGGTACTCGTCGTATGAAATCATAATCTTCTCTGAATAGGCAGGTGTATACAGTAGGCGTATATGTGTATCCTATATGGCGGTTTTCTGCAATCCGCTTTTGATTTAGATGGTTCATCGATGATACCGGCATATGAAAACAGCCGCAGCACATATCCAATATGCTGCAGCTGGTATAGTTATTTTATATGCAGATAGTTTGCGATATTCGCGTTTGGATCCAGAATCGGCTCAATGCTTCCGCACCGACTGCTCATAATCACAGCCAGTCCGGGGCCGTGTCCGCTTGTATAGGAATCCGCATGCACAACAATACCGACAGATACCGCTCCCCTGCGATAGTGCGGACCGTTGTGGTTATCATGATCCTTAATCATGACCAGATCACCAAAGCGCAGCTCATTGATTCCGAATTCCTTATTTGCCTGTGCATCCTGCGTCATAATGTCGTAATCTCCCAGCATGGTGGTCGCACTTCCCAAACCGCTTCCCATGAGATAGGCCGGAACACAGGTCACAACCGGTATTTTGATTCCCTGCTCCTCCTCCACGATTCCCAGTCCTTCAAACAGCGCTGGATCGATGTTCATCAGCTGTATCTCTTCATGATCAATCAGTTTAAGTCCCTGTCCGCAGGCTTTGATCAGCACCTTATCCTCTGTTGTCATCAGCTCCAGCGTTTCTTCATCGAAATAAACCATTACATGATCAATACCGCCATGCTTCCCGGTCACATAGCCCTCTTTGCCCTTTGCATCGCCGCTGATGACCTTCGCTTTGTTTCCGATACAGGCAAAGGCCTGCAGTGCATTGTTTTCTTTTTCTACAGGATTCTTCAGACTAACGCCCGGCTCTATGTGATCTCCTGCAATACCCATGCAGGAATCACCGATTTTATAGTTGTAAATAATACCGCCTGTCGCCATCGGGATTCTGCCATATCCGTCATAACCGACACGATATCCGTTTCCGCTCATGATGGGATGATCCACCTTTCCCTGAACACTCATCACAGGCAGTGAAGCTTTATTTGTCTGCATATCAATCACTCCTTTTCCATGTTTTTACCATGCATCCATTTTACTATACCATGAAGAACTCTTCAACATGAAAACGTAATCTGTGGGTATTCTTTCCAACCTTTCATTATTTTATGCCAGGATGCGTGTACAGCAGGCTGTACCGGAATTGCTTGAACAGGCAGCTGCAATCGAAAAACTTGAGAAATTGATAAAAATCCGCACCATAAGGAAAGTAACCCACAATTCTCACATATGCTTATGATATAATCGAACACAAAAGACAGGAGGTGATGGCATGCATAGCTGTAAGGTACAAAGTCATCCTGCCGCTCATGTGCAGCCGTCAGAATATGAGGAACAGAGGAAACGGATATCCCTTGGTCTGTTTCCGAGTGCATTATTAAAAGCGCAGGAGCAGGTGATGGGGAAGGAACATGCATGGGAGCTGCGCTATTATCAGCGTGAATTTTCCCTTCCGCTTTCCCGCAATATCTTCGGACTGTTTACAATTCCAGTCTATATCAATCATGTACGGGCTGTTTTTGTTGTGGATACAGGAGCACAGATCAGCGGCATCAAGAGTGAAAAAATTGCACAGCTGAAGCTGAAAAAAACAGGAGGTAAACTGCAGATTGGAAGTATCGGCGGAACCCGGCGGGATATGCAGGGGCTGGTGGCGGACTCCGTCCAGCTGGGGGGACTGGAGGTTTTAAACATGGCGATGATTGCACTGGATTCCTCAGATTTTTCCCTGCGCTTCGGTAACATCGATCTGTTCGGCTTTGACGGAATTCTTGGCTGGGATATTTTGCATCAGCTTGACTTTGAGCTGGATGATGTCGCAAAGCAGTTCATCGTTTTGAAAAACAGGTTTCGGATCCCCTATCCCAATATGCTGAAGGGAAGCTTTCCCTGCTTTCTGGTAAAACGAGCCGATCAGGAGATTTCGCTGTTTGGCTTTGACAGCGGCTCCCGTGTCAGCTGGATTGGGGAACAGGCGATTCAGGAGCATGCGCTCACGGTTGTACATGAAGGCAGTGCCATGGGTTTTGGCGTGCATGGACTGGAAAGGATGGATTTAAAGATTATCAAGCAATGGACGCTTTATCTGGATAAGGCTGAAATCACCCTTAAGGATACGATGACAGGGCGGGTCAGGCTGTTTGATGATTTTGCATTTGACGGAGTATTCGGAAACGAAATCTTCAGAAAGCGCAGAATACGCATCCTGAACAGTGCCAATATGGTACTGCTGGCATAACCCTTTTCCTTTTGGAGGGCTGAAAGTCAGGGAACTGCAGGAGTTTGAACCGACGCTTCCGTTTGTATGCTTTTCACCGCCTCAGCTTCCCGGCGGTTGTTTTTTTTGTCGGATTATAGTATATTTATAGAATGAAATAGGAGGAATGAACATGATATACCATGGAACAATAACAATGGAGAACGGGGCAGAGCTTCCCTTTGAGCTGTATCCGGAGGATGCTCCGCGCACCGTTGAGAATTTCGTCAAGCTGGTGAAGGAGGGCTATTACGATGGCAAAACCTTTCACCGTGTCATTAAAAACTTTGTATCGCAGGGCGGCTGCCCATATGGAACCGGTGCCGGGGATCTGGGCTATACGATACCCTGTGAAACGGCAAACAACCCGCATAAGCATGAGGATGGAAGCCTGTCTATGGCACATCGCGGTAAGGATACCGGCTGTTGTCAGTTCTTTATCTGCCACTGTCCGCAGCCGCATCTGGATGGGGTACATACCGTATTCGGCAAGGTGACAGACAATCTGGGCGCTGTACGCAATATGCGCAACGGCGATGTTATGAAAAAAGTGGTCATCGAGGAAGTATAAAATGGATGATGTCAAACGACTGGGAACACCGCTGCTGATCATCGTACTTTCAGCCTTTCTTACCAAGCTGGTGGAAACCTGGCTGAAGGGCGGCTTTGTGCATACGCTGCTGATCATCATCATGGTTGCTTCTCTGTTTATGTTCGGTGTTTCACTGAATCGTAAAAAGCGAAGCAATGCTGTTTTTCGCAAGGTGGTCGCAATCGTTATCGTTCTGCTGCTGCTCTTTATGCAGCTGGGTTATCTGGATCTTGCCATTGTGAACCGCTGGTTTGCATACCTTGGCATGGGGTCCTTTTACATCAATATGCTATATATATTCTGCGGCTATCTGTTCGTGGATTAGGAGGCGGCTATGTTTGGATTTTCTTTTGATAAAACAATGGAGGAAGTAAAGCAGGAGCTGGATGCAGGGAAAGACATCCAGCTGATCGACGTGCGGGAAACGGATGAATATCGGGATGGTCATATTCCCGGAGCGGATCACCTTGCCCTGAGTGAGCTGGAAGACAGGGCAGCTGCTGTTGTGGCGAAAGGGAAGCCGCATTATCTGTACTGCCGCAGCGGGCAGCGTTCCAGGACGGCATTGAAGAAGCTGCGGGCTCTTGGTTATGATGAGCTGTATAACATCGGCGGTATCGTTCACTGGCCCTATGAACAAAAAACGGGGAGTCAGAAATGAGGACAGCACGCCGTATGCGTTTGCAGGGAGCCGGCAATGTACGGGATCTCGGCGGCTATCCCTGTGGGGAAACGATAACGGCATGGCAGTGCTGCTATCGCAGTGATATGCTGAATAACCTGACACAGGAGGACTGGAAAAAGCTGCAGGAAGCTGATATTCAGCTGATTCTGGATCTTCGCAGTAAAACGGAACAGATACAGGCACCCTATGACAGCGAGCGCTATGGAATTGCGCGGGTATCGCTTCCCTTTATGAAGGAGGAGGTGCCGCTTGCGGATTCATTGGATGAGCAGGCTCAAAAGAGGTTTCTTGACAGTATGAAGCTGGATTATGTGGATATGGTGAGAGCCGTACCGGAGGCGGTATGTGCAGCACTTCGCCATATACGAAATACAAGGAAAGCGGGACATGCAGTCTTGTTTCACTGTACGGCAGGCAAGGATCGCACCGGCATACTGGCAGCACTCCTGCTGAAGCTGTGCGGTGTATGCAATGAGGATATCCTTGCGGATTATCAGGTGTCCGACACCTATAATGCATTGGGTGTAAACCGGATGCTTCCGGCGGATGTAATGGCGATCCCGGCAGTGCGCGCATTGCTTGACAGCACACCGGACATGCTGCAGCCGCTGCTCACCATGCTGGATGAAGCAGGCTGTTTTTCCTATCTGAAATCCATCGGCATGCGTCAGGATGAGCTGGAAGAGCTGTCTGCACTGCTGCAGGAGCCGTAACGGGGCAGTGCATGCAGGAACCTCACGCTTACGGACAGCTACGCAAATACCACTGTATGTGCAGGTCTGAAATGTCATTGCGACATTCTCCTGCAGATACAGTTTTTTTGTATCGGCGCATATGAAAAAGAAAAACCATACAGCCGAAGCTGCATGGTTTGGATGGTTAGTCTGCTGTTTTCTGACGGACAAGCTCAAAGGCGAAGATTGCCGTAGATGCCGCTGCCGTCATGGCATTGCGGAAATCCTGACGATAGGGAATAAACAGATTCTGGTCGCTGTGATTTTGCACATGCTTACTCAACCCGCGCATTTCACCGCCGATTGCCAGACACAGCTTTAAAGGAAAGGCATAGTCATACAGGGAGATTGCATCCTTGCGCTGTGCACATATAAGCTGTATGTCTGCCTGCTTCATTTCCTGAAGCAGAGCCTCCATATCCGTTGCGACAATCAGATTCAGATATTCACTGGCGCCTGCACTGGCTTTGGTAACAACTCCTGCAGCAGTTGTCCAGTTCCGCGGTGGAATGATGACGCCGTCGCAGCCTGCCGCATACAGCGTACGCAGTATGTAGCCGAAATTAAAGGGATCCTCCACCCCCTCGATCAGTGCCAGAAAAACTGAATCCTTTTCAGCGACAGCCTGCAGTGTCTGAAAGCGGCGCTCGCCGCAAAGTGCCAGCAGCCCGCCATGCGTTTTTCCCTGTGCAAGCTCATCAATAGCTTGACGGCTGTTTTGTTCGATCGGGATATTGCGCTGTGCTGCCTGACGAAGAATAAAGGCGGTATCGCGATCCTTTTTCTTCTCATCGACGATGATTTTTATAATGTCCCGCTTCTGAGCGAGTAAAACGGCTTTTACAGAGATATTCCCCTCTACGATATATTGTTCCATACAACAAACCTCACTTTTCCTGTTTCTATATTATATAGGAGATGCCGCAACTTTAAAAGGGAATTCTTCAATTCTCGTACGATTCATGGTATGATACTCATGTTGAAGATGAGGAGGGATATCATGAAGGTTGCCGTTGTGACCATGCATGTCAAACAGGGAAAATGTGAGGAAAACGTTTCCTATATGAAACAGATGATTCAGAAGGCCAGAGAGGAACAGGCGGATATGATTGTATTTCCGCAGAATGCCGTCAGCGGATATCTGCTCGGTGATCTGTGGCTGGATGATGACTGGTGCCGCTATGTGGACAGCTTCAATGAAGCACTGCTTGCGGAAAGTGAGGATATTGCCATTGTCTGGGGAAATATCCGCTATCGCAATCGCAGAAGATTCAATGCGGCATTTTTTGCGTATCGCAAGCAGACACATATGCGGGTTAAGCGGAATACGCCCTTTACGGATGATGCGCGCTATTTCGAGGAAAACCCGATCAACAGCGCCATTGAATTTAAGGGACACGTCTTTGCATTGAATTTTGGACGTGAGGTTCAGCTAACAGATATCAATATCAATCTGGATGCCGCAATGTACGAGCTTGATCAGACATACAGCTTAAAGGGCAATGTCATTTATGCCAATGCCCTCGGAATGCAGAACAGTGGCAAGGATGTTGTGGTCATGGCCGGAGGCAGCGGTGTCCGCATGCAGAAGAATACCATTTATCAGGCTGCTTGGTTTCATGAGGAAATGCAGATTGTAGACCTTGCGGAAACAAGGGAAGTGGAATCCACACAGCCGCAGCTGCTGGATGCGCTGCTTCTGGGAATCCGGGATTTTGATGCGCAGATATTCAATCGTGCAATTCCCTGGATCGTCGGTATGAGCGGTGGGTTGGACAGCAGTGTGACGGCTGCACTGCTGGTTGCCGCCCTGGGGCCAAAGCGTGTTTACGGCTATAACATAGCAACACGCCACAACAGTAGGACGACCATTTCCAATGCTGCTGCGGAGGCGAAGGCTCTGGGCATTGCATATCAGGAGGGAAACATGGAAACACTCGTGCAGGCAAGTGTTGAGCTGTTTCATAAGGAATACGGCTACGCGGTGGAAGCAATGCCTTCGCTGGTAATGGAAAATGTACAGGCACGCTCCCGCGGTTATCTGTTAAGCGGCTTTGCAGGTATTCTTGGCGGTGTTGTTGTGAATAATGGGAATAAGGTGGAAACCGCTCTGGGCTATTGTACCCTCTACGGGGACAGCATCGGGGCATTGTCGCTCATCGGTGATTTGACCAAGGTGCAGCTGTTTGATTTGTCAAAAGCATTGAATGCGCACTTCGGCAAAGAGGTGGTGCCGCTGAATCTGCTGCCGTGCGTGCATGAGCATGGGATGGATTGGACAATGCCGCCGAGTGCGGAATTGAAGGATGCACAGTTTGATCCGATGAAATGGTTCTATCATGATTATCTCATCGAGCATCTGGGTACAGACCTCAGCCTTCGCTCATTTATGGAGAGCTATGCAGACGGCAGTATCTGGAAGCAGGACATTGCACGCTGGATGAAATATTATCATCTCGATGACCCGGATACCTTTTTAAAGGATTTGGAGTGGCTGCTGACCACCAGGGCAAAAAACGCTTTCAAGCGTCTTCAGCTGCCACCGCTGTTAAGTGTGCATAAACGAACACTGGCCAATACGAGGGAAGCGCAGATGCGTGAGGACCGCTATGTGTTTGAAGAGCTGAAGCAGAGGATCCTGAATGACTAATACTTTCGAATTTGTAAGAAATGAAACAGAATTTTCATGATAGAATAGATAGGGATGGAGGCGATTTATATGAAATTTAGATTAACCGAGGACATGAGAAAGAAAATATGGCTGTATGTGATTGTGATCGCCATAGGAATCAGCATATATTTCGCTTTCGATAAAATTGATTTCATCATTCGCTCACTCAGACGCGTCTGTTCTCTGACAACACCGTTTATCCTTGGATTTGCGATAGCATTTCTGTTAAATAAACCGATGGAGCTGATTGAAGTAAAGCTGCTTGGAAGGCTCCGCATGAAGCCGCAGCATAAACGAAGCATTGCCGCCGTACTGGCGGTTCTGCTTGGAATCATCATTGTATGTGCCTTTCTGGCACTGCTGCTGCCGCAGCTGTTTGACAGCATCTTTTCCCTGGTGAAGGCATTTCCGGGCTATGTGGAGGATTTCCAGAAATTTGCATTGGATTTTGTTGAAAAGTATGCCATTGATACCCAGCAGGTCACCAATTACATTACGGATACCGATTTCTTCGAAAAGCTTACCGGCTTTGTAACGGATGCACTACCGCAGATGGCAAAGGCCACCTATGCCTTTGGAAGCACACTGCTGAACATCCTGCTGAGTATTATGGCTGGTCTGTATATGCTGATCGACAAGGAACGTCTGTCCGGCTATGCAAAAAAAATCAACTATGCACTGTTTCCGAAGGAAATCAGCGAGTATCTGCATCGTATGGTACTGGCAAGCGGTGATATCTTCAATAACTTTATCGTGGGAAAGGCGATCGATTCTCTGATCATCGGAATCCTCTGCTATATCGGATCTCTGATTTTTCAGTTTCCGTATGCACTGCTGTTATCGGTGATCGTCGGTGTTACCAATATGATTCCGGTATTCGGACCGTTTATCGGTGCTGTACCGGGGATTGTAATTCTCTTCATCATACATCCGATTACCGCATTATACTTTGCACTCTTTGTCTTCGCCCTGCAGCAGTTTGACGGCAATATTCTGGGACCGCTGATTCTGGGGGATAAGCTGGGACTGCCAAGTATCGGTATTCTGTTCTCCGTCTGTGTAGGGGGCGGACTGTTTGGTATCATCGGTATGTTTATCGGTGTACCATGCTTTGCTGTGATTTATATGGCGGTGAAGGAATTTGTAAATTACCGTTTAAAGAAAAAAGAAATTGATCTGGAGAGTATTTCCAGAGAAATGAAGAAGGAAGCGCTGGAGATTGAAGAGCGTATGGAGCAATTGGAAGAATAAAGGCAAGCGGGGATACTGTGTTCAACAGGCACCGCTTTTCTTTTGGGAGGATCATATGCTGAAAACAGATAGATGCAGTATATATGAAATAAAGGAATCGGATTTGGCGGATGTACGAATTCTTTTTACAGATGATGAGGTACGTACCTATCTTGGTGGTGCTTATGATAAGGCCAGGGCAGAGGAAAAGCTCCGCAATATAATGATGGGGATAGACAATCAGGGCTTTACAGTGCGTAGGACAAGTGATTCTACCTTACTGGGACTGATTGAAATCGGACCTTATCATAATGGCATGGAGCAGGAGATTTCCTATCAGTTTGCACCGGAGGTTTGGGGACAGGGCTATGCGAAAGAGGCAATCCACGCTGTTCTTGTATTTCTTTCAGAACAGGGAACGCTGGAAAGCATCCTAGCAGAAACGCAAAAGAAGAACATTCGCTCATGCAGACTGCTGGAGGCTCTGGGCTTCAAAATGCGGGAGTCTTTGATACGCTTCCGCCAGCCGCAGGTGGTATATATGAAGCGGTTATGCAAAAGTATCAAAGCGTCTAAGGCATTCAATGAAATGCTTGAATAGAAGTAAGCGGGTAGTGCCTGTATGCAGTATAGGATAGTGAATGGGGAATCTCCTGAATCGGATAAGAAAAAGAGGCTTCTAAAGCATTGCTGTACGCAATGGTTTAAGAAGCCTTTTATCATCTGTTACGATGAGACTCTATAAAGGTTTTGAACATCCTGATTTAGCGGATAGCGTGGTTCCATGCGCCGCCTTACTTTGCACTGGATATTTCCAGTGTCTTTTCATAGGCGAAGATACCCTTTAGATGGTGCATCCGGAACTGTTCGCAGAAGTAGTCGCATTTGCATAAAAGCAGATAATAGATTGGCAGGCCACAGCCATACAGGGATTCAAAGTTTGCCTGTCCCTTGGCGATAATCATATCGCTGGATGCAAGTAGTGCTCGTGCGTCTTCACCAATATGACGCAAATCGCAGCCGGCAAGCGGTACCTGGCTGCTTGTACATGGACACACCTCATCCAGATGTATCTGCCGGACATCACGCATCGTCGCGTCATTGAGCACCTCGCCGCCGCGTACCATGACCGTGATCTGTAAATGCGGAAAGTGCTTTTGCAGCTGCAGTATGAGTAGCTTATCCAGTACGATTTCTCCGCAGTTATCACAAAGATAGAGCACTGCTGCTATTTGCCGCCTGTGATAGGAAGCGTTGATAGACACTTGCATCCAGTGTTTCCTCTTTTACCTGCTTCAACAGGGAGCGCAGAATGTCCTCATCCACATGATCCATAGCACCAAAATCGATGTAATTGCCGCAGCGGGAAAGCCGCAGAGCATAGGAAAGAGGATCAACCTCCTGCTCAATGGCATTTTTCAGCATCGGCTCCATTTCCAGCAGGATGGTATTGAAATACGTTTTTATTTTCGCATAATCCGGAAGACTTCTTGGAACAGGTGGCTGTAGCTGACGAATCTGATCGGAAATCCAAGGCATTGTATCTGCGGGGTCTGCCTCCAGCATGATTCGCATGACGTCCTTGAGATACTCTGCTTTCTGATGCTCATCCAAACAGGCCCGTATGCCTGCCTCCTCTTTATTTAAAAGACATAGAATACAGCGGGAACTGATATTCATAACATCACCTCTGTCTCTAAGTATAGCATGCTCCTGCGCAAAAAGACACCTTGTATTCCTTATCCTGTGAAGGGTTTATCATAACTGCAGGCTGTATCAGAAAGTAAAGTGTTCATTTGAAGCACTTCCTGCAGATTGCTGTGAATTTGATATCAGCCGGTATGCATAGGATGCGCATACCGGTTCAGCATTTGACTGTATACATAAGTAGGACCCTATAAACGGATATATCAGACACAGCTGAAAAAGGAAGGGATGAAAAAAGACACCATTCGGTGTCTCAGGCTGCAGACAGGGCAGGGTCGCTTTGTATAGCCTCATCACTCAGTGTGAAGTTACAGCGCTTGGCTTCCTGAATGATGTTCATGATATGATCGGATACACGCTCCACATCTGTAAGTATTTCAGAATAGATGACACAATCCAAGGCATTGACCTTTTTCTCCATCAGTCGCTCAATCTGTGCTTGTCGATAGCTTGCGGTCAGCTCGTCAATGCGATCCTCGATCCGTTCGATTTTTTCAAAGCATTCATCCTGAGAATCCAGGCTGTAGGTTGACAGCAGTGAGAAGCTCTTGGAAAGAAGGGAAGCCAGCTGATGCAATTCATCCTCTATGTATTTTGAGCTTGAAAGCTTATTATCCTCATCGGTGGAATACTGTATGATATTGATTGCATGATCGCCGATCCGCTCGATGTCGGAAAAGCATTTGTATAAGGCGTTGCAGGTCGTGGAATCAGACTCATTCATTTTCAGAGAGCTGACCAGCGTCATATAATTGGTGATTTCGTAATTGATATAATCAATGCGTTTCTCGCGCTTTTTAATTTTCTCCAGACTGAAGGCATTCCCGCATAAGGCATCCATGGATTCCGCAAGATTTGTTTCTGCCAGCTGGAGCATTGCCATTGCTTCCTTACGTAAAGAGGAAATGGCGATCGGCACGGAACCGATATTGTCCTCATCTACAAAGGTGAGCGGTATGTTGTAGCCTGCATCCTCAATTTCCTCCTGCTTCACAGGAAGGATTACCTGCGCAAGCTTGGCAAGACGGGAACCGAACGGTATCAGCAGCAGCGTGGTGGCGATATTGAATATCGTATGTGTATTGGCAATCTGTGCCGCAGGATTGGAGGTAACACTTTCCATCCAGGATACAAACGGAACAAGAGCCGCAAACGCCATGAAGACAATTGTACCGATAATGTTAAAGGACAGGTGAATAATGGTTGCCCGCTTGGCATTTCGATTGGCGCCAAGTGATGCCAGCACCGATGTGATGCAGGTACCGATATTCTGTCCGAAAATGATATAGATGGCACTGCTTAACGGAATCAGACCGCTGACAGCCAGTGCCTGCAGGATACCGACGGAAGCAGAGGAGCTCTGAATCAGAGCAGTGAAGCCAGCGCCCAGCAGAATTGCCAGAACAGGGTTGGAAATTGTTGTCATGGCATGAATGAATGCCTCACTTTGCTGTAACGGAACCATGGCATCCTTCATCATATCCATACCGATGAATAAGATACCAAGACCGGCAAAGATCTCGCCGAAGGCATTGACCTTCTTGCCTTTGAGAAACGTGACCAGTACAACACCGAAGATAGCCACAAGCGGTGCGATCTTGGATGCATCCAGGGCAATCAGCTGTCCGGTGATCGTCGTACCGATATTGGCACCCATGATGATCCAGACTGCCTGATTCAATGTCATCAGCTGTGAATTCACAAAGCCGACAACCATAACGGTAGTGGCAGAAGAGCTCTGGATTACTGCTGTGATGGCCGCTCCCACGATAATGCCCAGAAAACGGTTGCTGGTCAGTCTTTCCAGAATGGTTTTCATACGATCTCCCGCAGCTCCCTCCAGACCGGAGCTCATCATATGCATACCATACAGGAACAGGGCAAGGCCCCCAAATAATTTCAGAATACTATCAAATGTCATGAATACATAACCTCCTGTTCGAGTATTGTTACGAACATAGTTTTAGTATATCGGGAAACAGATATTCATACAATATAGGTTTTGTTAAGACTCTGTTAATAATTAACACAAAATATTTATAAACCTCATTTGAAACCGTTTTCCAGTCGAAAATGTAATATAACGGTTAAGATTTGCAGTGAAATGACTGCATGAGTCGATGTCTTCGCTATCGCTGTAAACAGTAAGCAGGCTGTGATGGAAATACGGAAAATCAAAAAGCCTGCATCTATATCGAGGTAACATAAGCAGGTGCTGGAAAGATGCCCTGCAAACAGAATTGGCACAGCTGGAGCTGGATGCCCTGGATATCGTTGAATTCTTCCAGCATAGAAAATTGGTTCTTTCTTACTTTGGGGTGTATGCAAAAGGGAGACTTCAGCTTCTATTGATACATACAATAGTGTTGAAGTCTCCCTGTTTTATATTACCCTACAATCGAGAAAGAACCGCTGTATTGCCTGCATGTGGAAAATGCGGTATCTGTGCACGATAAGAGCTGGTGTCTGTTTATGAAATATCGAAGGGATATTTGAATACGGCTGAAATTGAATTTAGGAAAGAACTGCAGATGCAGTTGTGAAGTATGTGGTTTTCCTGTTCATAAGGATGGTGTTGTGATGCACATGCAAAGTAAATGCCAATAGCTTCCGAAAAAATAAAGCTACACACTGTTTTTTACCCAATGCTGACGCGTTCATCAGCTTTCCATACAAACAGTCTCTGGATACAGCGTTCCTGTTTTACTACCGTTGTAAGTTTTATTATGCAGCACATTCCTGAATCAGCGGCATATCCTTTAATTCCTCGTCATTCAAGGTAAAGCTGCAGCGGCGGCATTCTTCAATAATATTCATGATATGGTCGCTGACACGTTCGATATCTGTCATGATTTCCGAGTAGATAACACAATCTCTTGCATGTATCTGCTTATGCACCATGCGTTCGATCTGCCGGTTTCTGAATTCTGCCGTTAATTCATCAATACGGGCCTCTATGCGTTCTATTTTCAAAAGACTTTCATCCTGTGATTCCAAACGGTTTGTATACAACAGCTGGAAGCTTTTATCCAGCAGCTCCTCCAGCTGCATCAGCTCCTCACGAATCACACCGACATCCTGCAGACGCTCCTTTTCATTTTTAGTGTATTGCAGAATATTGATTGCATGATCTCCGATGCGTTCGATATCCGCATAGCATTTAAACAGTGCATTGATTGTATTGGATGCAGTGGGATTCATAGGTAGGGTGGATACAGAGGTCATATAATCGGAAATCTGATAATTGATGGAATCGATCCGCTTTTCACGCTTTTCGATATCCTGTATGCTACATGCTTCTTGACAAACGCCGTGCAGTGCTTCGATCAAATTGGTCTGTGCCATTTTCAGCATCGCCAGCGCTTCCTTGCGCAGGGAGGAGATGGCAATCGGAACACTGCCAATATTATTGACATCAACAAAGGCAAGCGGCAGATTTGCTTCATCCCTTTGATACTCTTCTTTGCGTATCGGCATCAGCAGCTGTGCGAGATGAGCCAGACGGTTTCCAAACGGCAATAGAATCAGGGTCGTTACGATATTGAAAATCGTATGGGTATTGGCGATCTGTGCCGCCGGGTTTGCAGTGATTTCACACATCCAGTCCACAAACGGAAAGATATGGATAAAGCAGAAGAACAGCATGGTTCCGATAATATTAAAGGATAAGTGAATAATGGTTGTCCGCTTGGCATTTCGGTTCGCACTCAGGGATGCCAGCACGGCGGTAATGCAGGTACCGATATTCTGTCCGAAGATGATATAAATCGAGCTGGACAGTGGAATCAGTCCGCTCAAAGCCAGAGCCTGTAATATTCCCACGGATGCGGAGGAGCTTTGAATCAGTGCAGTAAAACCGGCTCCCAGAGCAATCGCAAGCAGCGGATTGGAAATGGAGGTCATGGCATTCAGGAATACAGGAGAGTCCTGCAGCGGTGTCATGGAATTGGACATCATATCCATACCGATAAACAATATTCCAAGCCCTGCGAGAATGTCTCCAATGGAATTGATGCGCTTTCCTTTCAGGAAGGTCACCATGACAACACCGATGATGGCAACCAGCGGGGCAATGCGGGAGGCATCCAGGGCAATCAGCTGCCCGGTAATCGTCGTGCCGATATTGGCCCCCATAATAATCCAGACTGCCTGATTCAGCGTCATCAGTCCGCTGTTCACAAAGCCGACAACCATAACGGTTGTGGCAGAGGAGCTTTGGATAACGGCAGTGATGCCGGCTCCTACGGCAACACCGAGCAGGCGGTTGCTGGTCAGCTTTTCCAGAATGGCTTTCATGCGGTCCCCGGCAGCCGTTTCCAGACCGACACTCATCATATGCATTCCATATAGGAACAGTGCCAGACCTCCCAACAGAGATAATACATTTTGAATGGTCATACATCATCGCTTCCTTTCCTTATCAAGTCGGCTTTAGTATAAATAACGAAGGAAAAAGAAACAAGCAGGTTTTGTTAACATTTTGTTAAAACAGAGAAATACGCTTACGAAATCTTAACAAATTCCACCGTTTATGAATTTGCTGTTTCAAAAGTATAAATAAATTATTAACACAGACAAAGCGAATAAAAAAAGCCGCCTGTCACTGACAGACGACGCAATGCTATTGCATGGAGATAAACATATCATCATAGGTTGGAAACGGGTAATTATCCGAGGATACCGCTTCCTCAATCGCATCAATCACTGCGCGCAGCTCCTCCATTTTCGGAACGATCACCTGATTGAGATACTGTGCCTTTTCCATATTATCCGGATACTGCTGACGCTCAATCATATGCTTCTTCAAATCATGATAGCGTTCATCAAAGGTGGCTAACAGATCACACAAATGCTTGATTTTCCGCTGATAATAGCTGTTCTCTGTACCAAGAGAATTCTGTGCATCTGTATAAAATTTGATTTCACGAACGAGAGCAGGGAGGATATCCTTTTTACTGATATCCAGCAGCGTCAGCACCTCCGCTTTGACGGATTTACGGTATTCCTCTGTCAGAATATCAACGCGGGCCTCCAGCTCCAGCCGGTCATATACCTTGTTTCGCTCAAACATTTCCACTGCCTTGTCATCCAGCATGGAATAGATGCTGTCCACATAATGCTTAATGTTCGGCAATCCGCGTTCCTGTGCCTCCTGAAGCCATTCCTCGCTGTAGCCATCCTTGGAAAACAGAATACGGGAATGCTTGCGCAGAATATCACGGCAGATGTCCAGGGACTTCTTGCGGATATCGTCAATGTATTTATACTGCTGCAAAGTGTCGGCAATACTGCGCAGTGAATCCGCAACAATGGAATTCAAGATAATGTTTGTCGTTGATGCACTGCGACTGCTTCCTACCATACGGAATTCAAATTTATTACCGGTAAAGGCGAAGGGAGAGGTGCGGTTTCGATCACTGGTATCCTTTGGTACATACGACAGATTCGCAATCGCATATGGCTGTGTCTCCACATCCGGTTTGATTTCATGTTCACCGTTACGCAGCTTTTCCAGAATGATTTCCAGCTCATCACCCATACAGATGGAAACAACAGCCGGCGGTGCTTCATCAGCTCCCAGCCGGTAATCATTCCCATAGCAGCTTGCCGCCATACGAAGCAGCTCCGGATATGTATCCACAGCCTCGATGATTGCACAGACAAACAACAGGAAACGAATGTTTTCATGCGGGCGGTCCCCCGGCTCCAGAAGATTCTGTCCATCATCGGTAACCAGTGACCAGTTGTTGTGCTTTCCGCTTCCGTTCACGCCTTGAAACGGTTTCTCGTGAAGCAGGCATGCCATACCGTGCTTATCCGCCTTTTTCTTCAACACATCCATGATGATCAGATTTTGATCCACCGCAACATTGGCATCGATAAACAGCGGTGCGATTTCAAACTGACAGGGAGCTACCTCGTTGTGCTCGGTCTTTGCATAGATTCCAAGCTTCCACAGCTCCTCATCCACCTCTGTCATGAAGGCCTGTACACGGGAAGGGATGCTTCCAAAGTAATGACCGCGAATATCCATACTCTTTGGCGGCATGGAACCAAACAGCGTGCGTCCGGTATGCACCAGATCCTTCCGCTCCAGATACATCCTTTTATCAATCAAAAAGTATTCCTGCTCCAGACCGACCATAGCATTGACATGCTTGATATCCTTATCCTTAAACAGATTGACAATGCGGGTGGCCTGCTTGCTGATCGCTTCCGCTGATTTTAAAAGAGGTGCCTTTTTATCCAGGGTTTCTCCGTTGTATGAAACAAAGATGGTAGGGATACAGAGAACGTTATCCCGCAGAAAGGCCGGGGAGGTACAATCCCAATACGTATACCCGCGTGCCTCAAAGGTTGCCCGTAAACCGCCGCTTGGAAAAGAGGAGGCATCCCCCTCGCCCTTGATCAGGGACTTCCCGCTGAATCTGGAAATCGGCTGATCGTGATCCCCAGGCTCGATAAAGCTGTCATGCTTTTCGGCAGTGGAGCCGGTCAGCGGCTGGAACCAGTGCGTAAAATGCGTCGCTCCCTTGTCCATTGCCCATGTCTTCATTGCATGCGCAATCGCATCTGCCGTCGGACGATCCAGCGCATCCTCCTTGCGGGTTGCGGTTTTCCATTTTTTATAAATCGGATGAGGGAGACATTCCTTCATCACACATTCACTAAAGAGATTGATTCCAAAATCATCAAAAGGGTGTTTTTCTGCCATGATAGATTCCTCCTATAGTGGAATTTTACTGCAAAATGAATTTTTTGTATATAAAAACATGAAAAAATTTAAAAATCAAAAAGAAAATAGAAAAAAATTGGAGAAATGCGAATAAAAATTCTATTTTTGTCATAAACTGTGAAAAATTTCTGTATTGTGGGAAATGATGGGTTCATAGAAAAAAGAATGAAATAATTGGAAAAGTAGAGTATAATATAAATATCGGTAAAGAGGCTGTCAACGCTTTCTATTTCCTGCAGTTCGGCGGTTGAACGCATAAGGACAGCAGGATTTACATACAATGGGGCGAAGACTGCTTAAAAGGAGGAAAAAATATGAACTTAAAAGGAACAAAGACAGAAAAGAACCTGAATGAGGCATTTGCCGGAGAATCCATGGCAAGAAACAAGTATACGTATTATGCTTCCAAGGCGAAGAAAGACGGTTATGTTCAAATTTCCAATATTTTCGAACAGACAGCAAACAATGAAAAGGAGCATGCAAAATTGTGGTTTAAGCTGCTGCATGACGGTATGCCGGATACGGTTACCAATCTGAAGGATGCTGCTGCCGGTGAAAACTTCGAGTGGACAGACATGTATGCACGTATGGCAAAGGAAGCACGCGAGGAAGGCTTTGATGACATCGCTGATACGATGGAAGGCGTTCTGGCTATTGAGAAAACACATGAACAGCGCTATGTTGCTCTGCTGAACAATATCGAGGATGGTACTGTGTTTGAAAAAGCAGAGGAAACCCTGTGGGAATGTCTGAACTGCGGACACCTGCACACTGGAAAAACGGCTCCAGAGGTATGTCCGGTATGCAATCACCCGCGTTCTTACTTCGAGGTTCGCAAAGAGAATTACTAATTCATAGCATAGAAAAGGCTTTTTTCGATAGGAAAGGAGCCTTTTTTTGCGGCATTAGAAAAAGTATTGGGAAAGTTTATATGTTTTTTAGAAAAGCGTATTGTAAAAAAATATAATATGTGTAGAATATATTTGATACATCTTTCAGCGGCCGCTGTCTGTTCTGTATAAATAAAAGGTGAAGACTGCATAGGATTATGTCAGTTTCCTGCGAACAAATAGAAAGAAAGTCTGGTTAAATTGATATGACAAATTTTATTCATTCGGTGCTGGGATTCAAAAAACTATCTCCTGCACAGAAGATTGCATCGAGCTTCCTGCTTGTGATTCTCAGCGGAACACTGCTGCTGATGCTGCCGATTTCCAATAAGAATTTTCAGTTTTTGAACTGGCTGGATGCTTTGTTTACGGCAACCAGTGCTACCTGCGTAACCGGATTGAGTGTATTTACGGTTGCTGATCAGCTTAACTGGTTTGGTCAGCTGATTCTGCTTCTGCTGATTCAGGTAGGCGGTCTTGGACTGATGACATTTATGGCGGTCTTTATTCTGATTGTGAAAAACCGTCTCTCTATGAATGAGAAAATCGCTATGAAGGAAATGCTGAATCAGGACAGGGTCGTAAATATGCGGAAGTTTCTGCTGGACATCCTGTACTATACCTTGTTTTTTGAGGCTGTGGGTGCGATTCTGATATCGTTTCGCATGATACCGCGCTTCGGACTTGTGGATGGCAGCTTTAAAGCGGTATTTCTGGCTGTTTCAGCTTTCTGTAACGCCGGGTTCGATACGCTTGGATCGGTGAGTCTTCAGGAATATGTGCATGATCCGCTGATGTGTCTGACAATTATGGCGCTGATTGTACTGGGTGGTCTGGGTTTTGCTGTCTGGTTTGATATTCGGGATAAGGTGGGACCGCTGCTGCATCGTCGGATCACATTCAAGAAGTTCAGACATTCTCTGTCTCTGCATACCAAAATCGTATTGAGTGTCAGTCTGTTTCTGATTATCATACCCGGACTGCTGATTATGCTGGTGGAGTTCACAAATTCCAGAACGCTGGGAGATTTCAATATATTCGAGAAGCTGATGACTGCAATGTTTGAATCCATAGCACTTCGAACGGCAGGCTTTACAACAATTAACTATGCTGGCTTGAAGCCTGCAACCGATTTGCTGATGATGGTTGTCATGTTTATCGGTGGTTCTCCGGGAGGTACGGCAGGTGGTATCAAAACGACGACGATTGCGGTGCTTGTCATCTATATTATCTCCTCTTTGAAGGGGAGGGAGCACACCGTTGTTCTTCACAGGAAAATCGGAAGAGGAATCATCATTCGAGCAATGGGAATTTTCTTCATCAATCTGGTTGTGTTGTTTACCGGGATTTTCCTGTTGAATATCGTTGAGCAAAAGCCGTTTTTGAGTCTTTCCTTTGAAGCGGTGAGCGCAATGGCGACCGTAGGCTCGAGTCTTGGAATCACTACCTCTCTTGGTGTGGGAGGCAAGCTGATCATCATCTTCCTCATGTATGTCGGACGTATCGGTATTTCCACACTGATATTGTCATTGACACGTAATAAGCCAAATAGAAATTCAGCCAATAAGGTATCATTCCCAAATGGAAACATAATTGTGGGATAAGGAGATAGAAAAATGAAAAAGATTTCAAACAGACAGTATGTTGTACTCGGATTAGGGATTTTCGGTTCAACAGTAGCGAAGACATTGAGCAGCTATAATTGCGAGGTGATTGCTCTGGATAATGACGAAAAATGCGTAGATCGCATGGCGGATATCGTTACGCAGAGTATGATGTGTGATATTACCGATATCAATCAGCTGCGCGAGGCGGGTGTACAGGATTGTGATATTGCGATTGTAAGTATGGGGAGCCACCTTGAGGAGAGTGTGATGGGCATTATCAATCTGAAGGAGCTGGGTGTTCCGTATATCGTGGCAAAGGCAAAAAACAAGCGCTATATGCAGATATTCACGGAGCTTGGAGCCAATAAGGTTGTACGCCCGGAGAAGGAAATGGGCGAACAGGTTGCCAAGGGCGTATTAGGGAAAAATATTATCGATGTTGTGGATCTGGATAAGGAGTACAGTATCGTGGAAATACCTACGCCGCCACAGTGGGTAGGAAAATCTCTGATTGAACTTGATCTGCGCCGAAGATTCGGTATCAATGTTGTGGGCATTCGTTCTTATTTGCAGGAGCATTTGAATGTGTGCCCGGATGCAGAGTATAAAATACAGAAGGAGGATCATCTGGTTGTGATTGCGGATTGCAAGACACTGGATCGATTCGACGTGCTGGATCAGCTGTAAGATGCGAAAACTGCATCTTTTTTTTGTGCATAATGGATACACATGTTTTCAGGTATGCTTTCATATACTGTTTTAATGGAGGATGCTTTTATTGTTAATAGAGGCAGGATGCTCAATGAGAAAAGTCAAAAGCAGGAAATATAAAAAGCAGAAGCTGATTCTTCTGCTGGTCGCGATCGTTCTTGGATTTGGATGTGTTGTCCGTTCATTTAATACGTATATGGAGCCGCAGCTTCAGGCGATTGCCAAGCAGCATACAGGGTTTGCAATCAATAATATTGTGAAGGAAGTGCTGGCGGATATTGAATATGATACCGATGCGCTGTTTAAAATAAATCGCACAAAGAACGGGGATATAACCAGTATTGAATATGATTCGTATAAATTAAATCAGCTGTTGTATTCGGCATTGAATACGATTGATAAATCACTGCTGGCTGCACAGGATGGTAAAAAGGATCCTACGACGAAGGATGTCTTCTATGAGGATGGAGTTTTGTATGAAGTACCGGCAGGTTATCTGAGTCATATTTTCTTTTTATATGATAAGGGGCCGAAAATCAGAGTGCGTATGCGGATGCTGAATGATGTTACAGGAGAGATAAAAACGGAATCAAAGCCATATGGAATCAACAACACCATGATTAAAATATCACTTGTTGTTAAGGTGAATGCGCAGGTTATAACTTTTTTGAGTACGTCAGAGCTGGAGACGAAAACGGAGATACCGTTGGTTGTACAGATTGTGAATGGACAGGTGCCTGATTTTACTCCATATAGCAATCCTTCTGGTAAGTGATGAGAAAGTATTACTGGAGTATTGTTTATTATTTGGTTTGTGAGCCTAAGGAGAGACTAGGGGGTATCGCTTAGTGAGCACCTGATTAGAAGGATTATTTAGATCCACTAGCCTCAGGAGAGGCTAGACTCTATAGCGGAGCAAGAAGCGGTATCAAGAGAACATTTAGATCCACTAGCCTCAGGAGAGGCTAGACCGGATATAACTATATCTTGCACCTTACCAAACAGATTTAGATCCACTAGCCTCAGGAGAGGCTAGACTGTGTTCGACCAGAACGATAGCATCGCCGTTTTGAATTTAGATCCACTAGCCTCAGGAGAGGCTAGACGTAAAGCTGCGAAAGAAAGGAAAAGAAGTGTTAATATTTAGATCCACTAGCCTCAGGAGAGGCTAGACTGCAGGGACGCATTCCGCAAGCTCTCTGTGTATGGTATTTAGATCCACTAGCCTCAGGAGAGGCTAGACATTGATGGTCTTGAAATGATGCTTGATATGTATATTTAGATCCACTAGCCTCAGGAGAGGCTAGACTTGGAATGATGCTTTAACTGCCTTAGGAATTGAATTTAGATCCACTAGCCTCAGGAGAGGCTAGACCTCTGGCATGGCTGTTTGTAGCTGTGTGTAGAGGGATTTAGATCCACTAGCCTCAGGAGAGGCTAGACAGACAGGCGATGTCTATACAGCTTTCCACACATTATTTAGATCCACTAGCCTCAGGAGAGGCTAGACCGTGTCGTGCTTCGATTTCCGCTTTGTCCATGTTATTTAGATCCACTAGCCTCAGGAGAGGCTAGACGCCGCTGTAACTGCTGGAATCTGTGTTGAGTTGATATTTAGATCCACTAGCCTCAGGAGAGGCTAGACAGCAAACGCAAAAAGCGACAACACAGAAACGTATATTTAGATCCACTAGCCTCAGGAGAGGCTAGACGAGGGTCACCCCTGTACTGCCACATACCACAAGATTTAGATCCACTAGCCTCAGGAGAGGCTAGACTGGATGTCTGGTCAGTGTACATCATTGCATTGTTATTTAGATCCACTAGCCTCAGGAGAGGCTAGACATGTGGTTACAGATGGGGGCGCAGACCCTACTGATTTAGATCCACTAGCCTCAGGAGAGGCTAGACTGTAAAATCTCATACAGTAGTTAGTTTCAATCATATTTAGATCCACTAGCCTCAGGAGAGGCTAGACTGGATCTAAATACATAAGGACATTATCATAATTATTTAGATCCACTAGCCTCAGGAGAGGCTAGACCTATAACTGGGATGTCTGCGACGAAAATTTAAAATTTAGATCCACTAGCCTCAGGAGAGGCTAGACGAAGTGAGTATCGCCCATAACAGCTCCGTTATGATTATTTAGATCCACTAGCCTCAGGAGAGGCTAGACAGAAACAAGAGCGCCTGCCGCACCACCTAGCAATATTTAGATCCACTAGCCTCAGGAGAGGCTAGACGGCGCTTGGCTTAATCGAAAACTTATAAAAAAGGCTATTTAGATCCACTAGCCTCAGGAGAGGCTAGACGAGCGTAAAGCTTTGTCGCGCCCATAGCTGGTAATATTTAGATCCACTAGCCTCAGGAGAGGCTAGACCGTGAAAAATCCCATGAAATCCCCTAAATGAAACAAATTTACACAAATATAAAACTTTGGTTAATGAAAATTTTGTTGAAATTGTTACATTTGTGTGAATTTGAACAAAATGATGCGCGAACCTCCCAGGGAATTCATGTGAGCTTATGGTTCGCGCTGGATTATTTAGCGGGATAACCATCTACTATTATTATAACAGAAAAAATTCCAAATACATAAAAAGGATACATTCCAGTATGAAATATATCCTCTTATTTGCTTATGCTTTCTGCATCATATCAATGTACTTACGAATGTTGGATGCATTACTGTATGTTTCACAGCTTCCATCTCTGCATACGACCAGCGTTGGTGCCTGCATAATTGAGAATTTTTTTGTTAATTCAGCCTGTTCCTCGGCATCCACTTTTTCATAGGATATTCCAGCGCTTTTCAGCCAGGTGTCAGCTATTTTACAATTTGGGCAGGTCTTCGTTGTGAACAGAAAAACACCTTCTTCATTTGCAGCCCTGACGGTATCAGCTTCCTTCTCAACATGTGGAAGGGCATCCTTTCCTTTTAACACAGAATGTCCGATATCATAAACCTTACGTTCTTTGAATTCCTGACTCTTTCCTTCATTCCAATTCTGTACAGGTCGATAGTATCCCGTAATTCGGCTCCATACCTCAGTCGCACCACCACATTGCGGACATGTATAATGCTCCCCGTTAATATATCCGTGATTTCGACAGATGGAATAGGTGGGAGAAAGGGTGTAATAAGGCAGGCGGTAGTTCTCGGCAATTTTTCTTACCAGCGCTGCTGCTGCTTTCCAATCCGGAAGTTTTTCTCCCAAGAACGCATGGAACACAGTTCCGGAAGTATACAAGGTCTGTAGCTCATCCTGTACATCCAGTGCTTCAAAAATATCCTCTGTATAGCCAACAGGTAAGTGAGAGCTGTTCGTATAATATGGTGTATTTCCTTCTTCTGTAGCAGTGATGATATCCGGATAGCGTTCCTTGTCATGCTTTGCCAGACGATATGTTGTTGATTCCGCAGGCGTAGCCTCCAGATTATACAGATCCCCATATTCCTCCTGATAAATTACCAGACGCTCACGCATATGATTCAGAACCTCTTTTGTGAATTTCTGAGCTTCCTTTTGTGTCAGATCCATGCCAAGCCATTTGGCATTTAACGCGACTTCATTCATACCGATCAGCCCCAATGTGGAGAAGTGGTTCGCAAAGGTTCCAAGATACCGTTTGGTATATGGATATAAGCCTTCCTCCAGCAGCTTGGAAATGACCGTGCGCTTTACCTTTAAGGAGCGTGCAGCGATATCCATCAGATGATCGAGTCGCTTATAGAAATCCTCTTTATCTGTTGAAAGGTAAGCAATTCGCGGCATGTTGATCGTGACTACACCAACAGAGCCGGTGCTTTCGCCGCTTCCAAAGTATCCACCGCTTTTTTTACGCAGTTCTCGAAGATCCAGACGAAGACGGCAGCACATGCTTCGTACATCGCTTGGCTCCATATCAGAATTTACATAGTTTGAGAAATAAGGTGTCCCATACTTTGCAGTCATTTCAAACAGCAGCTTGTTGTTTTCTGTTTCCGACCAGTCAAAGTCACGGGTAATGGAATAGGTGGGAATCGGATACTGGAAACCACGTCCATTGGCATCTCCCTCAATCATGATTTCAATAAATGCCTTGTTCACCATATCCATTTCCTTTTTACAATCCTTATATTTAAAATCTACTTCCTTACCTCCAATTATGCAATTCAGCTCAGCAAGATCGGCAGGAACCGTCCAATCCAAGGTGATATTGGAGAAGGGAGCCTGTGTACCCCAGCGACTTGGTGTATTGACACCATATATGAAGGACTCCACACATTTTTTAACCTGATCATAGTTCAGATTATCCGCTTTTACAAAAGGTGCCAGATACGTATCGAAAGAAGAGAAGGCCTGTGCACCGGCCCACTCATTCTGCATAATGCCGAGAAAGTTTACCATCTGATTGCAGAGTGTCGCAAGATGACTTGCCGGTTTGGAGGTGATTTTTCCTCCGACACCGCCCAGGCCTTCCTGAATCAGCTGCTTCAGACTCCAGCCGGCACAATAACCTGTCAGCATGCTCAAATCATGAATATGCATATCACCGGACTTATGGGCATTTCCGATTTCCTCATCATAGATTTCACTCAGCCAGTAATTGGCAGTGATTGCTCCGGAGTTATTCAAAATCAGTCCGCCTACGGAATAGGTGACCGTTGAATTTTCTTTTACGCGCCAGTCGGTGGCTTTCACATAGCTGTCGACAAGCTCCTTGTAATCCAGAATTGTGGATTTCATATTCCGGATTTTTTCCCGCTGCTTCCGATAGAGGATATAGCATTTTGCTACATCACCGTAACCGGATTGAATCAGGATGGACTCCACGCTGTCCTGAATATCCTCCACCTGAATGCGGTCATGTCTGATTTTTGGCTCAAAATCGGATGTGACACGCAAAGCGAGCATATCGATAATGCTTGGATGATACTGGCGTTCCACCGCATCAAATGCCTTTTGAATGGCATTGCTGATCTTGGCAATGTCAAACTCTGAAATCTTTCCATCTCTTTTAATAACCTGATACATATCGTTCTTCCTTTCCTTCTATATACCACGAAGCTCTGTATTTGGAACCTTCGCTTTCGCCAATTTCTGAAACTGCTGCAGGGTTTCTTCATCCCACGCATGCAATCCCTTCTGAATAACACGGTCGCTGTCTTCAAAATTTTGCAGATACCAGGCGGCTGCACCTTGGAGCCAGTCTGCCATATCCTGAATATCCTGAGCTGTATGAAGCTCCTTTACAATGGTTGTACGAAACTCATAAGCAACATGTCCTTCCTTTAGATAGGTGATGCTCTCCTGTATGCCGCTGAGATCAAGATTGCGGATGCCGGCAGTTTCACTGTATTTTTGCGGAGCATTTTTGATGTCCATTGCCACATAATTAACAAGTCCCTCTTCAACAAGGTGCTTCAGCTGATCCGGACTGCTGCCGTTTGTATCCAGCTTGACTGCATAGCCCATGTCCTTGATTTTTTTCAGAAATCCTGCCAGCTCCGGATTTAGCAGAGGCTCTCCGCCGCTGATGCAGACACCATCCAAAATTCCTTTTCGCTTTTCCAGAAAGCTAAGCACATCCTCTTCCTGAAGCTCCGGCATGTTTTCCGGCAGAAAGACAAGGTCACTGTTCTGGCAGAAGGGGCATCGGAAATTGCAGCCGCCTGTGAAAATCGTGCTCGCCATTTTCTGCGGGTAATCCAGCAGAGTCAGCTTTTGAATACCGAACAGCTTGATGCCTGCTTCTTCCTGCTGCTCGTATTTGCGTGCGTTTTCACTCAGACGGCTGAGCGTTGCTTCAAACTGCTGCAGCTCCTGTGCACCGATATCCTTGGATAAAAGCTCCCACCACTGCTGACGAATCATATAGATATCACGGATGATGTCCTTTGTTTTATCAGTCGTATATAGCGATCGGATACGTTTGTCCTGGGGACTGCTCTGTGTAGTCACATAACCAAGCTCCTCCAGACGGGAAATGCTTTTCGTGATAGTCCCTTTATCAAAACAGCCCTTTTGCGCAAGCTGCTGCATGTTCAGCCCCTCCTGCTCATAAATAAGAATCAGAAAGAGAATCTGTGCTGCATTGATATCGTGTCCGCTCAATTTCTTATCATAATATTTCTGACCGCAGCGGTACAGAATCGAGGTGTTTAAATACAAATAGTTGCTGTTATCCATGTCTTCCCTCCAATGGTTGACCACTCAACTATAAGAATGATAGCATACAAAAGTTGAACATTCAACCTTTGTAAAGAATGTAACAAATGAAAAGCAAAGTCATTACAAATTTTTATAATTGTATAAATCGGATAGGTAATCTTTTATCAAAAATAAAAAAGGTTTTGCAAAAATTTTGATACGGGGTAGAGAGCAGCCTCGTTCTGTGCTAGGATAATAGGGAAGGTGAAATTCATGAGAATGCAGTTGTTTTTACTTTTGTGTCTGTTGCTTCTTATCCTTATGCAGCTGTTTTTCTGGCATATGATAAAGAAGCTGTATAAGAAAAAGCAGATCCGTTATGCTTTATCGATATTATCTCTGCTAGGCAGCGTTTTTCTGATTTATCGCTTTACACCGTTTTTTGCGATGTACAAGGATGCGATGCCGATGCGGGGGGCACTTGTTTTGGTACTGAACAGTGTATATGTAGCGCAGATGACAGGCTTTTGTCTACTTGCTTTGCTGCACAAGCTGTACTGCAGAAGGTATTCCAAGGAGTTTCATTCAAGGCTCTATGTGCTTGTTTCTGTTGTCATGCTTTTGTTTTCCGTATATGGAATCGGGTGTGCAGCCCGTGTAAAGGTGCGTCAGGAAATTGTTGAATTAAAGGGAGTGAAACAGGAACAACAGCTTCTGTATATCACTGACCTGCATGCAGGTACAACGCTTTCTTCACCTTATAATACTATAAAGCGTCTGGCTGGGAAATGTGATATAGTGCTGCTTGGCGGAGATTTATTTGATGAATCAACTTCACAAAAGGATATGGAAGCTCTTTGTACAATGCTTTCCGATTTGCATAAAGATGTTTACTATGCAGGCGGGAATCATGAGCTGTTACAGAAGCGGCGCAGGGAATATGAGGCAATGCTGCGCTCTGCAGGTGTGCATATTTTGCAGGATGAATCTGCAGTGGTGAACGGTGTTAGAATAATCGGACGAAGGGATCGGGGAGAAGAAAGACGCTCCTGGTCTTCCCTTACGAAGGAATATCAGGGGAATGAGCCTGTGATTTTACTGGAGCATCGCCCGGAATCTGTAGAAGAGTACTTGGATGCACAGTTGCTGCAGCTATCCGGACACACGCATAACGGTCAGATTTTCCCGAATACTGTGCTGACCAGAATCCCGTACCCAAGAGCATATGGCAACTATGATGTCGGCTATCGCATGCTGGTATCGTCAGGAGCAGGCACATGGGGCTTTCCGATGCGGGTCGCATCCCATAATGAAATTTTGTTCGTTACGATACGGCCAAAGTGATGCATGCAGGATACAAAAAAAGAGAATGCAATTTCAGTATCGTTCACTGGAATTTGATATTCTCTTTTTACTCGCTTGTGCATGGGATTGAAGAACACGTAATCAGTCTGTAGGCTTTCCGTTTTCAAGATTTGTCTCGATGGCACTTTTCGCACTGGACAACAGCTTCAGGATGATATCGGAAAGCATCTTTTTAGTCTGCTTGTCCGTGCGGTTTAATGCTTTCAAAATCAGAGCAGTGCTATGCATCCGGTTTTCATTCATTTCCTTAAAGGAGGCGGCATTGGTGTTGCTGAGTATCTGAAACACAGCATCCGTGAAGGCTTCTCTCTGGGAGCGGTCCAGCTCACTGATCCAGTGCTTGATGGTGCTGTCCAGAACGATGCTCTGGCGATCTAACGCATCCAGTCGTACGAAATCAGGACCAAGCACCTCCCAGGAATAGGGGTCATGCTGCCATAGGGAAATCTGTGTACTGGAAATCACAGTATAATGCTCCTCATGCTCCATCAGCATACCGACAACGCTGGATTGTGGAACAAAGGTTTCTATACGCTGTGCAATAGAGCGATAGCCTGCTGCTTGCAGCGTTTCTGCGGAAAAACCCGGGCCGTCGTGATTGTATACCCGCTGTATCCGATTCTGTATAGCGAAAGAACAAAATGCAGCTGCATAGACCGCAAGGTTTCCACCCTTGGAATGCCCGCATAGGATTATACGCCGATCGGGATATGCAATTGCCATCGCCTCCAAATACTGTACCGCTTCCTTTTGGGAGGGAATGGTGTCCAGAAAGGTCATATTAAAATCCTCTTTCCATCCAACAAGTGTATTATCTGTTCCGCGATAGGTTATCAGCATGACATCATCCTCCAGCAGACAGGTGAGGGCATAAAACTGTTTTTCCATAGAGGGATCCAGATGGTCGACATATCCGCATAGTATTACATTCCCATATCGGTTGCCTTCTGCCATTTTATGCAGCAGCTGCAGGTCTTCCTTTACGCGGAAGTGAATTTCCTCCGGATTTATCGCCCTTATAATTTCAGAAGCACGCTTGACATAGAGCATATCCTGTTTGGCAAACACCGGCTGCAGTCGCAGATAGGATAGACAGCTGCATATGAGGGTATCCACTGCACAGCAGGGAACTTTTGAAAACGTTAAATCATTTCTCCATGTAAGATAATCAAACAGATTGCTCATACTATCATTCTCCTATATTTTTTCAGGTGTATCCATTACCACTTTGAAGGTGGTCTGCTCTGGAAGCAGGTGCTTATTGTTTTCATGAGGGAGGACCTGCATGTAAGATACCTCCATAAAACGCTGTGTCGCTTTTTCCTTCATTCACATTTTCAGTCAGCACAATAAGGTGAAAGAGGTTGTATGCGGTGAAGACTGTATAAGACAGGTTTCTTGCTGAATCGTCCACCGTTCCCTGAAAATAGTTCACATAGCACTTCCATAGTATTTATATAAAAAAAGTCCTTTTTCAAGGACTGTTTTTCTGAATGGTGGGAACGGTGGGACTTGAACCCACACGGGATTAACTCCCAACGGATTTTAAGTCCGTTGCGTCTGCCTATTTCGCCACGATCCCAACAAAAATGGAGGTTCCGATCGGATTTGAACCGATGATCACAGAGTTGCAGTCTATTGCCTTACCACTTGGCTACGGAACCATCTGACATATTCTTTTTGAAACATGTTGCTTTAATATTATACAATAATTTTTAGAAATTGCAATAGGCATTTTGCCTTTTTATAGCTTTTTTTGGAAGATTTGTCACTATTCACGGATCTAATTGCAGATAATAGCATAGATAAGGGCAAAAACGAAATTACGTAGGGCAGTAAACTCATACAGAAAGGAGCACACGCTATCATATCACTGATTGATTTGTTATACCTACATGAATCATAACCTCCCATGTTTATGAAGAAACAGGAGATTAAAACAAGAATATCGAGATTGGCGCAAGCACTATAAAATATTGTAGAAAACAGCAAGCAGGGATTTTCACAGGCTTTTACTTTAGGTTCGTTGCAAAAGGGAGAATTCAAATTTTATTGATAAATTACGATAGGATTGCATTCTCCTTTAGTTAAAATTAACCACAATCGAGTAAGAACCTTTCCACAATATGGCTTTTTAACATACTCATAGAACACAGGCCAATCAAGCTGACGGACCACAGCTGATAAAAGTAGCTGATTACAGTCCTATACATATGATTAAATAGACACCGCGCTTTTCTTTCTGTACATGTACCATAGAATCAAAATATCCAAAGGATGGGAATGAAAAAGAATCTGTCCAAATCTTTTTGTTCGTTTCAAAATGAGAAATACATTTTAGAATATGAACAAAATATGATTAAAAATTCAGTTGTATTTTTCTTATTTGCATAATATAATCTAAAATATGAACAAACAACTGGAGATGATACTATGAAATTGTTCACAGTGGGACCTGTTGAGATGTATCCTGAAACATTACAGGTCAGCGGTACACAGCTGCCATACTTTCGCAATGATGAATTCTCATCCATCATGAAGGAAAACGAACAGCAGCTGCTGACCTTATGCGGCTGTCGTAAAGGAAGAGCATTATTTCTGTGCGGCAGCGGAAGTGCAGCAATGGAGGCGGTTGTTGCCTGCAGCTTTCGCAGACAGGACAAGGTACTGATACTTCGCGGAGGGAGCTTTGGCGAGCGCTTTGTGCAGCTGTGCAGAATTTACGGGATACCCTATGATGAGCTGTGTCTGCAGGAGCTGGAGGCATTGCGAAAGGAACACCTGGACGCTTTTTTTCAAAATGAATATTGTGCCCTGCTTGTCAATCTGCATGAAACAAGCACCGGACAGCTTTATGATATTCAGCTGCTTTCTGCATTTACGAAAGCAAAGAATATGTATCTGATTGTGGATGCCATCAGCAGCTTTATGGCTGATCCGCTGGATATGGACCAAATGGGAATCGATGTCTTGATTCTTTCCTCTCAGAAAGCACTGGCATTGTCCTGTGGATTGTCGATGGTGGTTTTGCAGGAATCCTTCTATCGCGATATGGTCGAGCCCAAAGATGATATCTGCCTGTATTTGAGCTTAAAGGAGCATGCACGCAATATGGAGAGGGGACAGACTCCCAACACACCGGCAGTGGGTATCCTTATGGAGCTTCATGAGCGATTGCAGCACTTACAGGGGGATGGCTTTGTCCTTGAACAGCAGCGGATCGCAACGCGTGCTGCCTACTTTCGAAGCAGAGTTCAAAAGCTGGAAATACAGCTTCCACACTTTCCTCTCAGCAACGCCCTGACTCCACTGCTGTTTGACGGTGATGCGCAGAAGGTTTATCAGTTTCTGAAAAAGAGCTGTGCCATCACACTGACCCCGAGCGGAGGAGCAATGAGGGAGCGTATGCTGCGTGTGGGGCATCTGGGAAATCTGAAGCTGTGTGATTATGATGCCCTGTGCGACGGGCTGAGGGAGTATGGAAAATGAAAGCAATTCTAATGGCAGCCGGTATGGGTACCCGTATCGCCACGAAAACAAATGAACCGAAGTGTTTGCTGGATATCGGCAACGGGCCTCTGATCCGCCATACGGTCGAGCTGCTGCTGAACAATCATATGGAGGTATGCATCTGTCTGGGCTTTAAAGGATATCTGATCAGGGAAGCACTCCGTGATTATCCAATCACGTTTTATGAAAATCCGTTTTATAGGGTTACCAACAGCATCGCATCCCTCTGGTTTTCCAGAGAACAGCTGGATGAAACACAGGATCTTCTGCTTGCGAATGCGGATGTTTTCTGGCAGCAGGATATTCTTGACCTTCTGCTTGCGGATCAGCGTGGAATCGTTTTACTGGCAGACAGCTCCCGCAGATTGAGCGGAGATTATTTCTTCCATTGTGAAAACGGAATCCTGACAGATTATGGAAAGGATATGCCGGAGGCTGAGCGTACCAGTGAGTATGTCGGCATTGCCCGGATACAGAAGCAGGAGATCGCCTGCTTTCGCAAACAGCTGGAGCTGCTCGTCCATGAAGGTGATTGTCAGCTTTGGTGGGAGAATACACTGTATTCCATGATACCGCAGAAGCAGATTCCGGTACAGGATATCGCAGGGCACTACTGGTCGGAAATCGATGTTCTGCAGGATTATGAAAATATACTGGACTATGTGCACCGGCATCCACAGTGTCTGTAACCTGCGCAGCCAATGCGGAGGTAAGCACATAAAAATAAAATTAGACTTATCACAGCCAGGCATGAGGTCTGGTCTTGATAAGTCTTTTTTGTGCCGTATACCGGCAGTCTGATTTGAATATCGTGTACATGCTGGAAAGGCTTCTTTCAACGGCATGCTTATTTCTTTCGCACATGAAGCTGATTATCCATAGGGATCGAGGCATCCTCCATATCCATATAATTCATATATGCGTAGGTGATGCTCAGCTTTTTTCCATGCAGTCTGCGATAGTATCGGATATAATCCATCGCGGACAGATCACTGGTAATATAATTCTTATAATGAAACAGCATCGACATTTCCAGCTTATCGCTTGCCTTATGCATGAAATCCACCAGCTCGCCACTTGTTTTCAATCCGGTATCCGGCAGTGTCAGCCCCACATCCCTGCTGAATGTCTTCATATGCAGATAGATGCTGTGATCATAATCGACATGCAGGAAATTACCGACACTCTCTGTGATACATTCCCGGTTTGTCTCCATTTTTACATTGGACAGCGGTGCAGCATAGCCTTGTGCACAGGCGATCGGTACGAGCAGATCCGCAGGCAGAAAGCCGATTTGCAGACTGTCATCCTCTTTGATGCGTACATCAATCAGCCACGCCAGATCATCACTCATCAATAGCAGCCGTTCTTCTTTTTCGGCAGCCTGTACGCCGCTTAGCTGCAGCAGCATGCAGAATACCAGCAGAATCGGCAGTTTATGCTTCATAGAACTCCTCCTTTCCTTTTTCTAGTATACGTCAGGTGAAAAAGGGTTATACAAAACTTGCGATATGTTCAAATAGCATCGGAATTGTTGCAAAATTGTAATAATGAAATGCGAAAATAAGATTGAAATGTTTTCTTAATGTGATAAAATGGGTACTACATGAACAAAGATAGGGTTGAGGTGTATGAAAAAGCTGATTCTTGCCATGGTTGTGATCACCATGGCTTTACTCGTGAGCATATCCAATGAACAGAATACGATTATCGTCTACTCCTCCATGGAGCAATTCCGTGGAGAGGAGCTGCAGCAGCAGCTGAATGAAAAATTTCCGGATTTGCATGTCATGGTCATGTATGTATCCACCGCCAAGGCTGCGGCAAAAATATCTGTGGAGCAGGAGCAAAGCGATGCGGATATCGTCGTTGGTCTGGAAACCTCCTACATGGAGAAGATTAAGGATCAGCTGGCGGATATCAAGGGAAAGAGCCGTCTGCAGTATCTGGATGGTCTGGCACCTAAGGATCACGGCAATGCGTATGTGACCTGGGAACGACAGGCAGGTGCCTTCATCATCAATACGGATGTATTGAAAAAGCATAAGCTCAGCGAACCGAAAACCTATGAGGATCTGCTGGATCGCAAATATTATAATCTGATTGCCATGCCAGACCCGAAATCGAGCGGCACCGGCTATTTCTTCTACAAGAATCTGGTGAATACCATGGGAGAAGCAAAGGCTCTGGCATATATCGATCAGCTGGAATTCAATGTCAAGCAGTTTACGGAATCCGGCAGCGGACCGATCAAGCTGCTCATTCAGGGCGAGGTCGGCATCGGCTTGGGACTGACCTTTCAGGCGGTCAATCAGATCAACACCGGCTCTCCCTTTAAAATCATCTATCCCAAGGAAGGCTCGCCCTATTCTCTGACGGGCACCGGTCTGATGAAGCGTCATGCGGATGATCCCGATGTACAAAGGGTGTTTGATTTCATCATCAACGATTTCCTGTTGTATGATAAGGAGCACTTCTCACCGGAGGCTATCCTGAAGGATCAAAAGAATACGATACAAAATTATCCGACACACATTCCGTATGCCGATATGAACGGCATCGAGGACATACATGAAAAAGAAAGGCTGCTGGACTTATGGAAGTATTAGAAAAAGAAAAGCTGATCGTTCGCGATCTGTATAAAAATTTTGATGGCAAGGATGTACTGAAAACGATATCCTTTACTGTGCATGAAGGGGAATTTCTAAGTGTGCTGGGACCCAGCGGCTGCGGCAAGACAACGCTTCTGCGAATCCTGATCGGACTGGAACAGCAAACCAAAGGGCAAATCCTAATGGATGGAGAGGATATCTCCCACTTGAAGCCGAGTGAGCGAAATATGGGAATCATATTCCAAAACTATGCACTGTTCCCCAATATGACCGTACTGGAAAACGTGGAATATGCATTGAAGCTGCGTTCGGATAAAAAAGCGGAAAGCCGAAAGATCGCCTTACAGACACTGGAAGCGATCGGTATGAGCGATCAGATTAAAAAACGCCCCTCCCAGCTATCCGGCGGACAGCAGCAGCGTGTGGCAATCGCCAGAACACTGGCGCTGAATCCGAAAATCATTTTGCTGGATGAGCCGATCAGTGCACTTGATGTCAGCATGCGCGAGGTCATGAAAAAGGAGCTGAAGGACATTCAGAAGCGCTTTAATTCCACCATGATCTTTATCACCCATGAACAGGAGGAGGCATTTTATCTGTCCGATCGCATCATGGTTATGAGTGAGGGAAACATCGAGCAGATTGATACACCGCAGAATATTTATCACCATCCGGCAAACCAGTATATCATCGACTTCGTCAATGCGCATCTGGACGGCAAGCTGGAAAGTCTGTGTAAATGTACGGGGAAACAGGTCTATGAACAATAAACGCTATCAGGCCTCCCGTGTCCTCGTTGCCCTTTTTCTGTTTTTCTTTGTCATCTGTCCGCTGATTGCCCTGCTGGTAAACATCGATGCCAAGGATATTCATAAGGTACTCACATCCCCGCAGTTTCAGCCAATGGTGATCAACTCGCTGTGCACCACCATTCTGGCAACCCTGTTATCCGTATCCCTGGCCTTTGCACTTGCCTGGTTTATGAACCGTTCCCATATCCGGCATCGCTCTGTTTACACCATGCTGTTCACACTGCCGATGCTTATCCCCTCCATCTCCCATGGGATGGGGCTGGTACTGCTGTTCGGTGATAACGGCATCATATCCAATCTGCTGCATATGAAATTTTTCCTGTACGGGTATGTCGGTATCATTCTTGGCTCCATCCTGTATTCCTTTCCGGTTGCCTTTTTGATGCTGAACGATACCTTTCAATATGAGGATTACACGACCTATGAGGCTGCCAGTGTGCTTGGCTTATCCAAGCGCCAGCAGTTCTTCACCATCACGCTGCCCAATATCAAGGGGCCTTTGATCAGTGTTGTTTTCTCAGTCTTTACGATGATTTTTACCGATTACGGCGTACCGCTTGTCGTCGGCGGGAAATCCATCACCCTTCCGGTATATATGTATCGTGAGGTCATTGGACTTCTGGATTTTTCAAAGGGAGCCATTATCGGAATCCTGCTGCTGATTCCTGCAGTTATCGCTTTTGTCCTTGATTTGAAAAATGAAAATAAGGGCAGCAGCTCCACGGTAACGCGTTCCTATCAGATTGCGCCGAATGCGAAGCGTGATCGTATTGCCCATATTGTTTGTATCGCCACGGTTGTCTTTCTCTCTTTGCCGCTGATCACCTTTGCCGTGCTTTCCTTTGTCAATCACTATCCAACCGATCTTTCTTTGACACTGGATAATATTATACAGGCGATGGATCTCGGCGTTCGTATGTATTTGAAAAATTCGCTGGCGATTGCAATGCTGACGTCCATGGTCGGCGTCTGTCTGACCTATTTAACAGCCTTTATGACAGCCCGTAATGCATCGCAGCTATCCAGCCGCGTTTTGCATCTGGTGTCCATGATATCGCTAGCCATACCCGGTGTCGTCCTCGGTCTGAGCTATGTGCTCTTTTACAAGGGAAGCTTTCTGTATGGCGGCATTGCGATTCTGGTGCTTGTCAACATTACGCATTTCTTTGCCAATCCTTATCTGATGGCATACAATTCGCTTCAGCAGTTTCACAGCAATCTGGAGGATATCTCCGCAGCAATGGGGATTTCCCGCTTCCGTATGCTGAAGGATGTCTATATTCCCTGTACGAAGGGAACCATTGTAGAGATGTTCAGCTATCTGTTTGTCAATTCCATGGTGACGATATCCGCAGTATCCTTTCTGGCGAATTTCCGCAATATGCCGCTGTCGCTGCTGATACCGCAGTTTGATTCGCAGTCACTGATTGAGGCGACCGCCTTTATCTCTGTTGTGATTTTGCTTGTCAATCTGATTGTGAAGCTGCTTGTATATGTGGTGAAAAGGAAGCTGATCAAGGATCATGAGGCTTAGCAGGAGGCTTCCTCCTATGTATTTCGATATTTGCAAAACCGCTGTACTCTGCTATAATGATAAAAGCGCTGTAAAGAGGAGATAAATATATGAACCTTACATTAAATCAGTTTGAAACCCTTGTGTATATCGAACGCCATCAAAACGACAAATGCACCCAGAGAAGACTGGCAAAAAAGCTGGATCTTTCTCTCGGTGTCATCAATAAAACCCTGACGGAGCTGCAGGACAGCGAGGTGATCAAAACCAGAGGCAGCTCTATGTACGATGTTACCCTCAAGGGCTACGAGGTACTGGAGCCCTATCGCGTGAAGAAGGCGATCTTTCTTGCGGCCGGCTTTGGATCCCGCATGGTTCCGATCACCTTGAATACACCCAAGCCGCTTGTTCTGGTACATGGAAAGCGCATCATAGAAACCCTGCTGGATGCTGTCGTGGCTGCAGGGATCGAGGATATCACAATTGTGCGCGGCTATCTGGGAGAGCAGTTTGACGTACTCCTGCACAAATATCCGAAAATCAAATTCATTGAGAATCCGCTGTTTAACGAAACCAATAATATTTCCAGTGCCTATCTGATTAAGGATATGATGTGCAATGCCTATGTGCTGGAAAGCGATCTGTTGCTGTACAATCCGGAAATTATTCGCAAATATGAATATACGACGAATTACTGCGGTATTAAAATGGACGTTACCGATGACTGGTGCTTCTATACCCGAAAGGGCTATATCAGCAGACTTGCCGTAGGTGGCAAGGACTGTCATCAGATGGTGGGAATCTCCTTCTGGAATAAGGAGGATGGAGAGAAAATGGCGAAGGATATCGAAGAGGTGTTTAAAATGCCGGGCGGTAAGGAAAAGTATTGGGATGAGGTGGCATTGCGTGAAAAGCTGTCCAATCACAAGGTCATTGTAAAGCCTGTCCGTCAGGAGGATATCGTGGAAATCGATACGTTCAAGGAATTGAAGCAGATCGATCCTATCTATAATGTTTAACGAGAGGAATTTCACCAGGTAAAAAGCTTTCATTACGGTAAGGGATGCAGGAGGCTATTCCATGCATTGCATGCATCTGGAATAAGATGGAGCCACAATCGTCTTATGCGTAAAAAAGCCTTACCGAGGAACTTCCTTTTTCTCTGTTTCGGATAGAACAAGGAATATCCTGTGTATGGGCGCTGTAAAGCTGTACAGGATATGAAAGAGGAAAGGCTGTGTGCAAAATGAATCCTAAAATCTATGAATTTGATGCCGTGCTGCAGAAGGTTGATGGTATCGATGGTGCCTATATCGAGTTTCCGTGGGATGTAAAAGAAGAATTTCAAAAGGGGAGGGTCTGCGTACATGCGACATTTGACAATGTGGCGTATGATGGCTCCCTTGTCCGCATGCAGACTGTCCGCCATATATTAGGTGTGCGCAAGGATATTCGCGCTAAAATAGGGAAGCAGCCGGGAGACAGCATTCATGTTACCATACAGGAAAGAAGCCGCTGAGGAAGCAGATTCCAAAGCGGCTTTTATACGAATTCATCTACCGGAGCATAGCGTATCCGCTGCTGTGCTGTGGGGATACCTCCGTATACAGTGTGCCATTGTCCGTTTTCCAACACCTCATATTGGGTAAAGGCGCAGGGAAGCCCGTTCGCATGCAGAAAATCAGCACTGTCCATGAGCTGGAAATGAAGATGGGGGAACATGGAATTGCCACTGTGTCCGATGCTGCCGATAAAATCTCCTGCTTTGACATACTGTCCAACAGCCACCGCAATCGAATTCGGCTGCAGGTGACAGAAGGCGGCATAGACCGTATCCGTATACTGGATTATTACGGCATTTCCGCTGATTTCACATATTTCTTGGTCCTGCCTACGACGACTGTTTTTAAAAGCCATCAGGGCATCAGAGAAAAACCAGGCGCGTTTTCTTTCTCGGCAGCCATCCATCACATATACCACCCTTCCATCACATGGGGCATACACAGGCAATCCATAGCAATAGCACGAAGATAATGCGACACCGAATAACAGATACGAAAGGACATGGGAGCGATAGCAGGGATGTCCTCTTTTTTTCCAGTTCAGCTGCAGAAAGTCATAGGCGTATCTGGTACCCAGCGCATTTGTGCCATGACTGGGGATGCGGCTTCCCGGTGTATTGGGCGTATTCCATTCGCCAATTAACGGAAAACGCATAAGAATCGGCTTATTCATTGCAGGCATGGGGAGCTTCGGCTGCACTGTCCTTATACATAAGTCTGCGCAGACCCTCGAAAAATACATGTAAATCCTCTTCGACGGAAGAAAAGCTGAGCTCTTCCTTTTGCATTGTTCTGATTTTATCCAGCATCAGATCACCAAACCCTTTACAGGAGCAATAGAGAATCTGCATACATGCGGCTTCCTCCAGCTGCGATATAAACAGACTGTGATCATATTGTTCAAACAAATCGGTACAGTCCTTCGTCCTGCACTTTTTCAGCCTTTGTTGCAGGTCTTCATCAAATATCCGGATATCCATGCCCGCATACATTTTGAAAAAATCGAATACCCATGGATATGCATACAGCAGGCGCAGCTGTAACCGATATGCACCATGAAGCCGTTTGATTACATCCGGCTCTGTACAATCCAGCTGTCTGTAATACTCCTTATTGAGCAGATCGAAGAAGTATTCATAAACGAAGAGAAACAGCTGCTGTTTATTACCAACATAGTGAAACATAAGCGGCTTGGAAAGTCCGGCTTCCTTTGCGATTCTGTTTGTAGAAGCCTGCTCATAGCCGTACTCTGCGAATTCTCTCAATGCAGCGTTCAACAGTGCTGCTTTTCGCTGTTCCTGAAGCTGTGGCGTTATTGCGGACATATATATCCTCCTTATCTGTTTTTACCTGATAGGTCAATAACAGTATACCATCGTTTACCTAATAGGTCAATGCATGCTGCTTTATCCTACAAAATACGTGTTGCTTTATATAATTAAAATCACTATAAAAAAAACGTTTCAACACGGGTTCTTTCTCACTTTAGGGTGTATGCGAAAGGAAGACTTTCTTCTATTGATAACTTCAATAGTATGGAAGTCTCCCTGTTTTAAGTTTGCCTACCATCGAGTAGAACCTCGACACGAAATACTGTGGAAAAGCTTCTGTCACCTTGCTTTTAAAAAAATATAAACAATATCATGCTTCATCGAAATAAAACAGGTCTTCAAATTTCTGCTCGAGGGCAATACACAGGATGAGAGCAAGCTTGGCGGTCGGATTGAACTGGCCTGTCTCAATGGAGCTGATGGTGTTGCGCGAAACACCGACAAGCTCTGCCAGCTGTGTCTGGGATAGGTGCATAGCGGTACGGGCCTGCTTCAGCCGGTTGCGTAGAATCAGTTCTTCCTTCAGCATAACAGCTTCCACAGAAACAGAACGAGGAACATGAGAAACAGTGCAGTATAAAAAATGGAAAGAAATAGCTCATGCCGTTTTTTCATGAGGCGGTATTTTATAAGGAACAGTGTGCTTAGTATGCCGAAATAGATCAGCCAGCTTTCCATACTGACCTGTCCGGTTACAGCGACCTCCATGACTGCGACAAAGCAGCATAGCAGCATGCCGACCTGTGCTGCGATTCTGCTTGCTTTTTCAAGACTTTGCAGCTCCATAATATCCATGCCTTTGTTTTCATTTCTGCTCCTTGCGAGGATCTCTTCTTTATTCATAGGGTATTCCGCCTTTCTTGCCAAGTATACTTGGTAACTTAAGTATATCATACCAAGTGTACTTGTCAATATGAATGACAAGTTTTCTTGGTATTTTATATCTTCATTGTTTTTCTGCAATAATTCTGCTAGAATGCAGATAGAGAATTCATGTTGTTTTTACGATAAGGAATATACATGAATAAGGAGGCACCTATGAACTATTACGATCAGCATGTCCATTCCAGTTTTTCCTTTGATTCACAAACAGAGCTGTCTGACTATCTGAAGCATGCGGATGGCTGCTTTGTGACTACCGAGCACGTGGATTTGGAAAATTCCGCCAACCATTTCATGGATAGCTGGATGGACTATGACCGCTATTCTTTATATCTTGAGAATTTGCAGAAAAATACAGACATCCGACTTCTGAAAGGTGTGGAAATCGGCTGGCTCAGAAAACATCATGGACGGCTTATGGCCTGGCTGCAATGCAAGCAATTTGATATTATCCTGCTCAGTATACATCAGAACGGAATCTTTGATTATATGGATGAGGAAGCTAAAAAGCATGATATCATCTATATTCTGCGTTCTTATTTCCAGCAGATGCTCGATGCGCTGCGCAGTGGTATTCCAGCCAATGTTCTCAGTCATTTCGATTATGTCAGTCGCATACAGGATGTTGATACCGATACATTTCTCACCATTGCACATCCGTATATGGAGAAAATATTTCCGGAAATGATTAAGCGTGGCATTGCCCTGGAGCTGAATACCCGCAGTATGTTTCAGTATGGACAGCTGCCTTTATATGAAATCGTGGTGGACTGGTATATACAGATGGGAGGAAGGATGTTTACCATGAGCTCGGATGCGCACAAAGCGCAAGCCTATGCCTACCATTTTGATGAGGGAAAGGAATTTCTGCGGCGGCATGATATTTCAAAGCTGACAGTCTTTCAGGAAGGAAAGCCGATTGAAATTGCGTGGGAATAAGACCGCTATGATATGGAAGGTAACACATGCGTTCTTATATCATAAGGGATGTATCTTTGTGTAGTGTTCACGCATGCAGCAAATCATGAATACGTATTGATTGACTTTTTGGGTAGGGAAGCATGCGATTCTCATCCTATCAGGATGATAGTACGAATGCGGTATAGTAGGAAATGATGAAAACAGGCGATTTCATGCGGTTAAAAGAATCAGCATGAGAAATCTGTGTTAGCTGAAGAATCCCGTAGTTGTTTGGGTCAAACATAAGCAGGGTATAAGGAGAGCGGCAAAAATCAGTATAGTGCCGGCTCTTTTTTTAAACATATCCGATTCCTTGTTATTGCATTCTGGAGAGATGCAGAGTACTCATGTATAGCAAAAATGTAAACGACAGTTTCTAGGATAACTGGAAAAGACATGATATGATAGATCTATCAGGGAGGCGAGTTCATGTTTCATTTAAAAATGATAGAGTATAGAAAAAAGAATATGATGACACAAGAAGAATTAGCTGATAGATTAGGTGTCTCCAGACAAACGATTACAAAATGGGAGAAGGGAACGATTCTGCCGAGTTTGGAATATCTGATTGATTTGTCTCGGTTATTTGGAGTAACGATTGATCATTTGATTAAGGATGATGATTGTATATGTGAAAGTTCACATCAGGTTCACACAACAGCCCTTGCGGAATTTTTAGTAACTGCCAAGCGATCAACCTATGCGGCGCGGAAAAATAAAACAGAAGGGACAAGACAAGGCTCCCATGATTATATGTTTTCCAGAAATCCATATACATACCGAGACTCATTCTTTGGCGCTTCCTGTTTTTCCGGTCAGGAGCTGGTTTACAGGGATGCTCAGGCCTGCTGGAGTATGAATTATTACGGAACAGTTTTACATGAAGCCTTTCATGGTGATTTTTTGAAAGAGGCACTTATGCTTGTCGATACGCAAAGACCCTATAGGGGACCTGCTATGTACAGAAAAGGAGAATATACCTATATTTCAGAAGTAGAAGGAGACATCTGTTTATTTCAAGGTCATGAAAGCATATTTTATCAGACGCAGAAAATATATGAGGGCTGTTTTCACGGCGGAGTGATTCGATAGGGAAAGGCGTGATAAGCTGATTATATTAAATAATCTGATCCGGTATGATCTGTATCAAAATCAGTGACTGCACGCAGTTGGAAACGGAGGCAATTATGCAGAATAAATATCAGCAGAAATACACAGAGATATTTCAACAAATCGGAGACCACGCCAAACTGGTACTTGCGACTTCTCTTAACAACAAGGTTTCCGCTAGAACAATGAGTTTCGTCATTCTGGAGGGAAGCCTTTACTTTCAAACGGATAAAGGGATGCGTAAATATCAGGATATAAAGGGAAATCCAAATGTTGCATTATGCTTCTCCAATATTCAGCTTGAAGGAATTTGTGAGGAAATCGGACGACCTATCGAGCATGAGGACTTTTGCAGACTGTTTCAACAACACTTTCCATCGTCCTTTGAAGCCTATAGCCAGCTTCCAAATGAAAGGTTATTTGTAGTGAGGCCAACGTTCATTCAAAGATGGAGCTATATCAATGGATCGCCAATGATAGAAAGACTCTATCTTCATGAAAAGCAGTATCATGAAGAAGTCTATCTGAACGATGATTGAACGTATATGATTTGTAATAGTTACTGGGATATGAGCATACGGATATCATCTGTATGTCTGCCATAAGCCCTGCAGATAAAAAAACGCAGACTGTGGATTACGTTACTGTGATGTAATCTGTTTTCTACGGTTTTTTGTATATGTTCATATAGAGCCTGATGCAGAGGCTTATATAAGAGAACTGCCATAGCCGCCAAATGCATGACCTGATTGTGAGAAAGTGCAGTTTCAATGGCTCGTATTAAAACTGCAGCTCCGTAATAGAGCTTGTCTGGAATGCCTGATTACATTGACTATACCAGTGTAATTTCGATCCACCAGCGCTGAAATATGCAATTAGTGCTTTCTTCATCCTAACTCCTCCTTTATGATTGATATAAAGATTCATACGCCTTTACTATACAACTTAAAGTTCACTATAAGTCAAGTGTAAAATATAAAAACCTACACTGTAAAGAAGTTGATACGCGTTTGTAGCGATAGGATGAAGGTATTTTTACTATAAGAAAGAAATATGATACCCTATCTTTTCACGAATGTAGAAGCACGGACAGCTATGCTTTGAAGGTAAGTGATGCATATCCATGTACTGCTTTTTCATCATACTTGCTCCATGGCAGTATGTTTGCAGAGAAACTGTGTTGTACAAACAATCAAGAGTTAGAGGTTACGCTAGATCTCCTGCATTTTTCACTATGCTTCAGCACCATGCCTTCCTTCTTGGAAGTTGCTTCTACTTTCAGCGTTGTTTGAAGAACAGCATGCTATTCCCCAATCCAGGATTTGATTTGTCCCAGGCTGTGATAGCCGCTGACACTTCCCTGTATGGAGCCATTCTGCATATATACTAGTGTGGGAATGCTCATAACCTGAAACATGTCGGCCAGCTGAGGCTCTTCATCAATGTTGATTTTCACGATTTTCGTATGTTCCGCCTCCTCGCTGATCTGTTCGATGACCGGCTTCAGCATCTGACAGGGACCGCACCAGTCTGCATAGAAATCAATGAGGACAGGCTCTGTGCTGTCCAGTATTTCCTCTTCATAATTCTCGCTTGTTACATGTATTGTCATAATCATGACCTCCTTGCTTTATCTTACGCATAAAGCATACTACCGGCGAACAAAAACTTCAGTGACTTTATCACATTCCTGAAATATACAGCCTGTCCTACAGCTCCTGTACTAGGATAAGCGTGTAATCATACAAGGTGGGAAAAACAGTTTTTGAGGAGGCAGGTTTTTTATGCATTGACTTTTTCCGGCAGTGAAGGAAAAACGGCAGGGCGTATTGAATCACACTGTCCATCGTTCTATAATGGAGAAAGATACAAAAGGGTTCAGGTATGCATGCTTATACCAAGATTGTGAAGGCTTGCTTCCGAATGCATCTGTATACCTGAAAGGAGAGGAGATTTTATCATGGCATTTTATACGATTCTATTCAGTCCCTGCGGCGGAACAAGGCGCATTGCTGAAATACTGGAGCGTGAATGGAAGGAAGAACAACGTATCTGTATCGACCTTTGTGATCCACAGGTAACAAAAAGTCTTCCTTATTTTAAAGAGGATGATACCTGCATCATAGCTATGCCTTCCTATGGAGGAAGAGCACCACAAACAGCATTGCAGCGACTGCGTGTCATACAGGGAAATCATGCTTCTGCTATTCTGGTATGCAGCTATGGCAACCGTGCCTATGAGGATACTCTGCTGGAGATGAAGGAATGTGCACAGGAAAGCGGCTTTGTGTGCCGTGCCGCGATCGCGGCTGTTGCCGAGCATTCCATCATGCATCAGTATGGAGCCGGACGTCCAGATGCACAGGATACACAGGAGCTTACTGTATTTGCCCGTCAGATACGGGAGCATTTGGAAAAGGATGCGGCATGTGAGCTGCAAGTAACGGGAAACCATCCGTATAAGCCCTATAACGGAGTTCCGTTGAAGCCTTCTGCAAATCAATCGTGTATGCAGTGTGGGCAGTGCGCCGCACAATGCCCTGTACAGGCGATCCCGATAAAGCATCCGGAAAAAACAGACACAGACCGTTGTATATCCTGTATGCGCTGCATCGCTGTTTGTCCTGTACATGCCCGCAGCTTGAATAAGCTGTTGCTGGCGGTTTCTGTTAGAAAGCTGCATAAGGCCTGTGTGACAAGAAAGAGTAACGATTTGTTTCTGTGACAAAGTCACGGTAAAACGGCAGCTTCTTCTGTATACTGAATACAGGCAGAAGGAGGAGCTGTTTTGAAAAAAGCTTTTGTAGAAGAAAAAGAGTGTGTTGCCTGTGGAACCTGTCTTGTCACATGTCCCCGTCAGGCGATACACATTGCGCATGGCTGTTACGCAGTCATTGATTCTGTGCGCTGTGTAGGCTGCGGTCTTTGCAGTAAGGCCTGTCCTGCAAGCGTTATTGAGGTGCATTCATGAAAAAGAAAAGGTCAGATTATTTATGGATTGCATCCCTGCTGTATTTGTTTCTCGGTTTGTTTCATATTCTGTTTGCCTGGCTGGGACTCATTTGTTTTCTGGTACCGCTGCTGCTGGCTGTTGGAAAAGGAGAAAAGAGCTACTGTAATCATTACTGCGGCCGGGGACAGCTCATGCAGCGTCTGGGAAATCGGTTTTCTGCACAGCGAGCCTGTCCTGGATGGCTGAGAAGCAGATGGTTTCGCTATGGTTTCCTGCTGTTCTTTCTATCAATGTTTGCCAGTATGCTGTATATGAGCTATGCTGTTCTGCAGGGAAAGCCGCTATCCGCTTCCATCACACTTTTATGGACTGTGCGGATTCCATGGTTTGTAAAGTCCGGTGCACAGGACTGGATACTGCAGTTTGCATACGGCTTTTACAGTCTGATGCTGACAAGCACGATGCTGGGCATCCTCACCATGCTGGTGTATAAACCCCGGACATGGTGTGTATACTGTCCAATGGGTACCATGACACAGATGGTATGCAGAGTAAAAAAAAGGAAATTCTGATAAAAGTATGCTATGATAACGGTAATGATAGGAGTGAGTTTATGAAAAAAGCATTTCAGGTTGAAGGTATGATGTGCCAGCACTGTGAACAGCGTGTAAATAAGGCACTGCAAGGCATGGAAGGTGTTAGCGCCTGTTCGGCAAGTGCAAAAGACGGTATTGTCAATGTGGAGTATGATGCGCAGAAAATCAATGATGCCGCTATTATACAGGCAATCACAGACACCGGATATGATGTAAAAGGGTAAGGAGTGCAGCCTGCAGCTGTTGTCTGAATGGCTGCTGACTGCGTGTTCCTCCATATGATTTAGAAGACAGCGTCTTGTTTCAAAGACGTTTTTTTGTGCGTCTGCGTTTTGAAATTCGCAGTAGCGGTGGCGACACTGTCGTTTTCAATACTCGTATCAAACCGACGCTCACGGTTCCTTGCGTTTTTCGAATAGATGTAATAGCAGGTACCTCCCCATTTCATTACAGGATGCAGCATTTCTTCTATTGGAACATAATATTATGATTGCAGCCTTTTTCAGGATGTTGACCCTTTGTTTTATGGCCAGGCACGTATGGTATATATGTGGTAGAGGAGCAGAAGCAGGATGCATAGGATTATCCTTATAGTGTTTCTAGGGCATGGATATATCGGTCGCTTGGAAGCCTTACCTGCAGCTGTTGCGAATTACAGGCATCCTTATGTCTGTATGAATGGAGAAGAAAATCCAAATGCAATGGGTGAATATAGAAGCGCGGATACCTGACTTCAGAAGCAAGCTGGCGCAGACAGATGTTGAACAGTCATAATCATCATCAGAGCAGAAAAAAACTGTGCTGGCATTTGATGGTTTTCTGTTAGCTGAAATTTCATCATTTTGCGATGCACAGTCCTTTTGTGAGAGTGTATTTGTCGTATGGTTTATAGATGAGAAGAACCGCAGGAATGTCCACGTCCCTCATGGCTTCCGCAGGTATGTCCCTCACCGTGGTGAGAACACTGGATATTCGGATTGTATTGCAGATTGCCGTTCAGAAAGGAGGTAACCTGTGCATCTGCATCACCACATGCGCCACCATACAGCTCGATACCGGCTTCCGCAAGTGCATTCTTCGCACCGCCTCCGATACCGCCGCAGATCAGTGTATCCACCTGATTTGCTTTCAGCAGGGTGACCAGCGCACTGTGGCCGTTACCATTGGTGTCCAGGAGTCTGGTTGCTGTGACTTCCTGATTTGTAACCTCATAAAGCTTAAACATCTGTGTGTGTCCAAAGTGCTGGAACACCTGTCCGTTATCATACGTAACTGCAATTTTCATACTATCATCTCCTGTTGGTTTCTGTGCAAGGTTCAGCTGATAATTGCCGCCGGCTATCACCATTGCACTGCCTTCCATGAGAAAGCGGGAAAGCTTGCGTCTTGCCTCATTATACAGGGATTGTACGCTGCCTCTGCTGGTCTGCATCTGCTTTGCACATTCCTCCTGATTCCATCCCAGATAATCAATTAGACGAATGGTCTCATATTCCTCTACACTCATTTGGATATGACTTGCGGGAATCGGCTCATCTGTATGGATGAAAGCAGTATAGCTCGGTATGGAGGACACGCATTTTTTCTTGCAAGGTCGTGGCATTTTATCAGCTCCTTCTATGTTATCATACGTCAATTATTTGCATATGTCAATAATAATGCTGAAAATCAGCTCTGTTGTTATTTTGTATAAATAGCTGTAGCGTATCGGCAGATGCAGCTGTCAAAGCATTGCTGTTATTCGCACAGCATTTCTATGCATTTTTGTAAGCAGCTGCCAATGCCGCTTCTGAAATTAGTGCTGCCGATTTTGACATATACGGGATTCTGTATATGGAAGCGTAAGGAAGGCAGCGTTAAAATGAAGACAGGATAGGAGGAATGCCAAATGAAAAAGGGTTGGAAATGTATCTGTACCATTGGTGGAGTTGCTGCTCTATGTGCCGGGGCTTCCTTTGTGAAGGATTATCGCAATATGAAAAGGATGGAAAAGAGCCTGGATTCTCTGCCTCTGCATAAGCTCAAGGAAAAGCTTTCCGATATTCAGGAGGATAAAGAGAAAACCGTCCTGACAATACCGAAGGATATGCCAATGCTTGAGCGCTTGCGTGTGTGCAGACACGTACTGCATGGGAATGTCGGGAATCGGGATGCATGTAAATGATGAAGCAATCCAGAGATTTTGCACGTGTATTTAGTGAGAACTGGAACCGCAAGCTGAAATCGGTTAGGCTGCTTGGTGCTGTTGTAAGTCTTTGCATGCTGGTTTGCGCAGTTTTGTGTATGCATTCCGCAGTACCGATGCACCAGGCATTAAAGACGGCTGCCGCACTTGTGATAATTGCACTGGGAATGTATCAGCTGGTGGATTATTACTATATGCCGGTTCTTTTACGGGATGGGGGAACGCTGATTGGTGCTGTGCTGAATACGGTGATCGGTATGCTTCTGCTGTTCTCACCGGTGGAAATCACAGTATCAGTTTTTGCCTATATGTTTGGATTTCTATTGATGATTTTTGGTGTGAATAAAATCACCTTTGCCAATAAGCTGCATTTTTTTGGTATCTTTGATTACAGCTGGGTGATAGCAAGCGGAGTTATGAATATACTTGCTGCTGCTGTTTTTCTGATAATCCCGCTCATATCCATTGTGATGCTGAATACGGCACTTGCAGGCTACTTGGCTGTGGGTGGAATCACATTGCTTGTGGAAGTGGTTACCATGAAAAATATGAAGATAGAGGATGCTCAGGAATGAATGGGGACAGCCGCATATAAAGCATGACTGCATGCTTTAGGTCCTATTAACACAGATGCAGATACGGATAAAATCAGATTAGTAAATGATTCGCAGTGACTTCCACTTGCTGAAAATTAAACAAGGGATATAACAGGCGAAAAAGGAAAGGAATCAAGTACATTGTAAAAAATGAGCTTGATTCCTTTTGTTTATCGTATAGGCGGCAATGTGGATAGCTTTGCATATGCTGTGTGCTAGGCAGCGTATCATTTCCCACCTTTTCTGTAATATTGATACAGGCATCATGTCCAATGCAGAGGGGGGAGTCAAGATCACAGCTTTAAAATCTTTCCAATCTGCATGATGCAGCAGCACTGCTTCAACGGACATTTGTGATTTCGTCAACTGATTGTTATCAGACAATGCGGACTTCCACAGATGAATCTATTTAATGTTTTTTCAAATGCTTATATGCAGTTTTGTCATCTGTTCCAGCACAATCAAAATAAAGCCTTGTAAATAGAGTGAATTTCATCTCTTGAAAGAGGTATTGCACTATTGGAAAGCAGGCGCTGCTGGGATTCGATTACACTGTCTGTGAATCCTTTGATTTCACTTTCCTTCATACCGTATTCATGCAGCGGCTTTCGTGCAAGAAGCGTGGAAAACAGTGTTTCCATACAGGTAAAGGCATCCTCCATGGAACAGGAAAGAGCTTCTGAAAACAGTTTCTTTATATCATATACACTATATTTTTCCCGTGCTTCATATGTTTGGAATACAGCTGTGAAAAACTGATAGTTGGCTTCCCCGTGTGTTACATGGTAGATTCCCGATAACGGATAGCTGAGGGCATGTACTGCACCTGTACCGGTATTGCCAAATGCGATGCCCGCAAAGTTGCTGGCCTGCATGAAATCCCCTAACAGTCGCATGCGTGCATCTTCACCCTCTTTTGCAATAACTTGAAACCCATGTAGCAGCAGGCGAATAGCCTCCGCACTGAACATGCGGGTATAGGCATTGGATTTAGGGGATACAAAGGATTCACTCGCATGAATCAAAGCGTCAATGCCGCTTGTTACAAAATAGAAGAACGGCAGCTTGGACAGCAGCTCCGGAATCAGAACTGCCTGATCCGGATACAGTGCATCGACGGCCAGTCCCAGCTTGGTATGCAGTGATGTAAGCTCACAGATGGAAATCCGACTGACCTCAGAGCCAGAGCCGCAGGTTGTCGGTATGGCGATCAGCTCCCTGCTTTTTTCCGGTGTACATCTGTGCAGAAACATATCCTCAGCACTGGCAGTTCCTTCCAATACAAACAGCTTGGCACAGTCAATCACACTGCCGCCGCCGATTGCAATAATACGCTCAGGCTGTTTTTCCCGCATATCTTTCAGCATCGCATCCAGCATGCGATCATCGGGTTCTCCCTGACCATAATCACTGTGAAAGGCGATAGAAGCCCTACCGGTGGAATCGCGAAAGAATGCTTCGTAAATACTGCGGCTTGCTAAAATGTAATCCTTCTTTTGAAAGGTGAAATCCCTCAGAAACTCCTGTACCGTTTCATATTGCAGAATCTTTGTTTTTTGTTGAAATACGTCCATAATCTTCTCCTTTTTTCTCTTGCTATTATTGTAACAGCTTCTTAAAAAAAGCATTGAAAACTTCACTTAATTTTCAAGGCACCATCATGAAATATCCGTTCACCTTTGCTAAACTATGACCGAGGTGATATCTATGAAGCAGGTTATACAGAGATTTGAAAAAAAATATTTGCTGGATGCAGATCAGTGCCGCAGCTTTGTAATGCGCATCCAACCATATATTACAGAGGACATTTATCCGGCAAGCACCATATACAATCTTTATCTGGATACGGAGCAGTTTGATCTTATCCACCGTTCCATTGAAAAGCCGCCCTTTAAGGAGAAGCTGCGCATCCGCAGCTATACACCGGTATGCAGTGAAGAGGAACCCATATATCTGGAAATCAAACGCAAATATGCACAGATAGTCTGCAAGCGCAGAATGCAGCTGAGCTATGGTGAATGCCGCAGGTTCCTGAACAATCCCAATCTGAGTGCCAGTCAGATTGAAAAGGAACTATCCTATACGCTGTACCATTATCAGGTGCAGCCTAGAATCTTTCTGGCATATGATCGTATTTCCTATGTCGGAAAACAGGAACAGCAGCTGCGCATCACGATGGACAGCCATATTCGAAGCAGGTTTGACCATCTGTCCTTAAACGATCACGAAAGCAATGAAGAGTTGTTTCACAGAGATATGATTTTGCTGGAAATCAAGGCTGAAAGGAGTTATCCGCTGTGGCTGAGCAGCGTACTTTCGGATATGCGGCTGTACCCAACATCCTTTTCCAAGGTGGGACAGGTATTTTATAAAAAAGAAAAAGGAGAACTGTTATGTTTACAAGCATCTTAAATCTGGAACAGGGTCTGACGATCCTAAACGGCGTGGTGTGCTGCATGAGTGCACTTGGTCTGGGACTGATCATTGCATGGTTTTATCGAAGACTTGGGTATTGCTCTCACAGCTTTACTGTCACACTGGCACTGCTGCCCGCTCTTGTGCAGTTTGTCATCATGATGGTCAATGGTAATCTGGGAACCGGAATTGCCGTTGTCGGGGCCTTTAGTCTTGTTCGGTTTCGCTCACTTCCAGGCAGCAGTAAGGAGATACTGTTCATCTTTTTCTCCATGGCAATCGGACTGGCAATCGGCATGGGCTATGTCAGCTTTGCGGCATTTATGACGATTGTTATCAGTATGAGTGCATGGCTGCTGTTTACTCTTTTGCAGCCGAACAATCTGCAGCTGTATAAGGAACTGAAAATCGTAATTCCCGAGGATCTGGATTATACAGAGGTATTTGACGATATCCTGCAAAGCTACTGTAAACGTGCGGAGCTTGTCCGCGTAAAAACGATACAGCTTGGCGCCATGCTGGAAATGACCTATCATGTGGAGTTGAAGGAAGTAAAACAGGAAAAGCATATGGTAGATGACATTCGCTGCCGCAATGGCAATCTGAATGTAATTGTAGCAAAAAGGCAGGCGATGCAGAATGAATTATAAAAAAGCCGCATGGATGTCCGCCTTTCTGGCCGGAGCACTTGTATTGGCAGGCTGTCAAAGTGATTCGGATACTGAGGACACCACGTTTGCCGTGAACACAAATACTTCTGCGGTGAAGCAAAGCAGCACTCTTTCTCTGGAGGCAGAGGACTACGATACGGAAATCAATGATGCACAAAAAATTTCACTGGATGAGCAAAGCGGTGATGTGAAGATAACAAAGGCCGGCACGTATCAGCTGAGCGGCACACTGAAGAACGGTTCTGTTGTCGTGGATGCCAAGGCTGCCGTTGTTCGCATTGTATTGGATAATGCTCATATCAGGAGTAAAAACAGTGCACCGATATATGTGAAGCAGGCAGATAAGGTCATCATCACACTGCCTAAGGGCACTGCCAGCTCCCTGAAGGATACAGCCTCCTATACTGTGGATGAAAAAGAAGAACCAAGTGCGGCATTGTTTTCCAAGGATGATTTAACGATCAACGGCAGCGGTACACTGAACATCACAGCTTCTTATAAAAACGGTATCCAGTGCAAGGATACGCTGAAGCTGGTAGATACAAATTTGAACATCACGGCAGAGAACGATGGAATCAAGGCCAGGGACGCTTTACTTATTTATAAAGGCAGTTACATGGTGCAGGCTCAGGGAGACGGCATTGTGACAACCAATGAAAAGGAACAGGGAAATCTGTGCATTGATCAGGGAACCTTTGCTATTGAAGCACAGCAGGACGGTTTACAGAGTGCCGGAGATCTTACGATTTACGACGGGGTCTTTACGGTTACCAGCGGCGGGGGATGCGTTAATAAGGTTGGCACCGGCTCCGCATTACAGCCTTGGGGAGAATTTGATGATCATGATGAAGCAGTCCAAAAGAGCCAGAAGGGAATCAAGGCCGCTAAGAATATGGTACTGTATAAGGGAAGCTATACCATCAGCTCTCATGATGATGCCCTGCATGCCAATGGAAGTATGGATATCAAAGGCGGTACCTATACCCTGTCAAGTGATGATGACGGTGTGCACGCGGATGATACGCTGACGATTCACAATGGCACAATACAGGTCAAACAGTCCTATGAAGGAATGGAGGCGAATACCATTCAAATCAAGGGTGGAGCACTTCAGATAAAAGCGAGTGATGACGGCATCAATGCGGCCGGTGATTTGGGGAATCCATTGCTTACCATAGACGGAGGAACCATTTATGTAGACGCTGATGGAGATGGGGTGGACAGCAATCAGGATATTGTGATGAATGATGGTACCCTGATTGTCATGGGGCCTGAAAGCGGCGGCAACGGGGCACTGGATTATGATGGCAGCTTTGCGATGAACGGGGGAACGCTGGTTGCAGTGGGAAGCAGTGATATGGCGATGGCTCCTTCGACCTCCAGTACACAGCCCTCTCTTATGATTCGTACAGACAGTACACAACCTGCGGAAACGATTTTGTATGTGCAGGATGAAGATGGCGAAATCATACTGGGTGTGTCTTCGGTGAAGGCATGGCAGAATGTGGTCATCAGTACGGGGACATTGAAGAAAGGGAGTACCTATGATATCTATGTAGGCGGCAGTGCATCCTCCGTGAAAAATGGTGTCTTTACAAACGCAAAGAGCGGTACGTTGCTGGCATCCATGACGCTGAATGATGTGGTGTCCACGTATGGAAATGCAGGTATGCTGCAGGGGCCGCAGGGAGACGGTAGGCATCCATAAATAACAAGCGAAGAACGCATCGTATTGCATAAGTACAGATAGTTAATCCTATGTATAGCTTATAAGTCTGTAAATAACAGCGCTGAGCTGTTCTGAAGAGAGCTTGTATTCATTTACTATGAAAAAAGAGCTGCTCAAACAGAGATTCATCTGATTAGGATATAAGTATAACAAAACAGGAAGGAGTATCGTTTCTAAGAATGTTAGGAACGATAGTTCTTCTTTTATGTTACAGTCCCTGTTAGCGAAGAAGAATCAAAAAGGAATACAGTCACCTTTTTTCATGTGCTACCTGTCTGTAAAAGACAAGATTTACCAGTTTTGATAAAAAATGAGATTTCCTTTCATCAGATGGACAAATTTCAGTTGTATATGCCGGAAAATGACTTTATAATAAGAATGTAACAAAAAAAGGGAATTTATACTCTTCATAAAAATATAATATACATAAACTTAGTAGAAGGGAGGAAGCTGAATATGAAAAAACACGGATCCATTAAACAGGCGATTGTTCTTGCAGCACTCAGTCTTCTGTTTTTTGCCTGTATTGCAGGATTTTATATCGATCGCATTCGGAACAGTCTGATTACAGATCTGAAGCATAATGTTCAGGAAATCTCCGCTTCTACTACAACCGCGATTGAAATACGGATTCATGATCATATGTCAACCTTGGAGAACATATCCTATATGCTCCAGAATGAGCATACCACCGATACGGAAAAGCTGCTTCAGGCACTGATGAGTGCCAGTGCAAACAGTGAATTTATGCGTTACGGCATTACCGATGAAAAGGGAAACTGTCTGACAACGGACGGAATGCAGTTTTATGTGGGAGACCGGGAATATTTCAAAGAAGCCCTGAAGGGGAAATCCTCCTTCTCCAATACCCTGCATGATAAAATCGGGGGGTATGATCTCAATGTGTTTGCCACACCGGTTCGCGCAGAGGATGGCAGTATCCGCAATGTATTGTTTGCGGCAAGCAGGACAAAGGATGTGGCAGATAAGCTGCTGATGGAAATTTATGACGGCAAGGGCTTCAGCTCCATCTGGGATGAGGAAGGAAATATCGTCCTTAATTCGAACAGTGAAACCGCCAGCAGGGCCGTACACAATCTCAAGCAGCTGAGCTTTTACGATGATTTCGGTACGGAGAAGCTGAAAAAACAGGAAAGCGGTATTGTAAAATTCAAGTCGATGAACAATGAAGACCGCTATCTCGCCTATGAACCGCTGGGCTATAACAACTGGTATGTGTTTTCCGTTGTTCCGGTGAGCGTTGTGACCAGTCAGATCAATAATGTCATTGTCATAGCGGCGGCTACCTGGTTTCTGGTAGCTCTGGTTCTCAGCGGCATCATATGCTATCTGTATATGTCAAGGGTGCGCAATGAGAAGAAAATTGACAAGGTGGTATTCTATGACGATCTGACTTCCCATTATAATTACAATAAATTTCGCATGGACGTTCAGATGCTGCTGGATAAAGGGCAGGCCGACAGCTATGCACTGATTGAGTTTGATGTCAGTGACTTCAAGCTGTTAAATGAATTGTATGGCTATCAGGGCGGGGATCAGCTGCTGATTACCACCATGCGGCTGTGTGAGGAAAACTGCAGTGCGGATGAGCGTTGTGCACGGATTTCCGCAGACCGTTTTATCGTCTTGTGGGAAATGCGTGATACGGATAGCATTGCGAGTCGTTATGCTGCTTTGATGGAAGCGGTTCAGGAGGATATGCGAAAGCAGCGCGAACAGTTTAAGGCTGATTTTTATGCCGGTGTATATCTGCTCCAGAATACGGATCGTGAGTTCTCTCCATGTCATGACCGCTGTATGCATGCAAAGATGCTTGGCAAGGCAGAAAAGAAACAGCGCTGTACCTTCTTCAGTGAAAAGATGTACGATACGATGCTGTATCAGAAGCGGCTGGAGGGGCAGATGGAGCAGGCATTGCAGCATAAGGAATTTAAGGTCTTTCTGCAGCCGAAGGTTACACTGCGTGATGATATTGTCCACAGTGCGGAGGCACTGGTGCGCTGGGATTCTCCGATATTCGGCATGATTCCGCCGATGGCCTTTATCCCGCTGTTTGAAAAAAACGGTTTTCTGGAACAGCTGGACATGTATATGATGGATGAAGTCTGTCAGCTCTTAAAGAAGTGGGAGCAAACGTATCCCTCGCTGCGTATTTCCATCAATGTTTCCAGAATGTATATCTTCCGCCCCGGCTTTGCCCGGCGTGTACTCGAAATTGTTGAGCGCAACGGCGTTTCCACAAAGCAGCTGGAAATAGAAATAACGGAAAGTGTGATTTTTGACCGCAGCTTGGAGCTGTTCGCCATTATTCAGGAGCTGCGTTCCTATGGGTTCCGTATTTCCATGGATGATTTTGGAAGCGGCTATTCCTCATTGAATATGCTGAAGGATATCCCCATCGATACCATCAAGCTGGATCAGGTGTTCTTTCAGACTAACCACGGCAATACGCAGCGTGCCAGAGATATTGTCGGCGGCGTTTTGAGTCTTGCGAAGACGCTTGGTATTCACAGTGTGGCAGAAGGAATTGAAGAGGCGGATGAGGTTGTGTTCCTAAAGGAGCATGGCTGTGATGAAATTCAGGGCTATTATTATTCCAAGCCACTGTGTGTGGAGGATTTCGAGGCCTATATATGCAGGCAGAATGCAGATAGATGATGTGTTACAGCAGGATTGTGAAAAAGGTTCAAGGCTGTCCGTGAATGGATTGCTTTGAACCTTTTTATGGTATGGCATTTTTTTAAATACCATATCACTGCGAATTGCAAATATCTGATCATACGGGGTCTATTGCAGGTCATTCACCTGCCTGATCCACGCCGCTGCACTGGCATCACTCGGCATGCGCCAGTCACCGCGCGGGGAAAGACAGATGGAACCTACCTTAACGCCGTCCGGCATTGCGTTTCGCTTGAATTGCTGTGTAAAGAAGCGACGGTAGAATATCCGCATGGTATCAAGGATAACCTTACGTTCTTCCTGTGGAAAGGCGAGCACTGCAAGCTTTAGTATCTTGGCAGGGGCATAGTGATTTCTCAGCATGTGGTAGAGGAAAAAGTCGTGATATGCATAGGAGCCGATGGCATCCTCCGTTATCTGTGCGATTTCATCATCTGCCTTCGGTGGCAGAAGCTCCGGCGAAACCGGTGTCGCACAAATATCATCCAATACATCCGCGATATCTGTTTTCTCTGTTTTTCGCATTTCCTGTGCATATGTTTTTACGAGATGGCGTACCAGTGTTTTGGGAATGGATGCATTGACACCATACATGGACATATGATCTCCGTTATAGGTACACCATCCCAGAGCAAGCTCGCTCAGATCACCGGTACCCAAGACAATGCCGTTGTATGTATTGGCTAAATCCATCAGAATCTGCGTTCTTTCTCTTGCCTGTGTATTCTCATAGGTGATGTCCAGTTGTTTCGGGTCATGCCCGATATCGTGGAAATGCTGCTCGCATGCATCATGTATGGAAATTTCTTTCACACTTGTATGCAGGGCAGCCATCAGCTTATGGGAATTGCCGCGTGTTCGCCTTGTGGTGCCAAATCCCGGCATGGTTACTGCAAGGATACCCTTGCTGTTGAGACCGAGCCTTTCAAACGCCATATGTGCTACGAGCAGCGCCAGCGTGGAATCCAGACCTCCGGATATACCGATAATCAGCTGTGTACAATTGATTTTCTTCAATCGCTGTGCAAGTCCGGCAGCCTGCATATGCAAAATCTGCATACAGCGTTTGCTGCGCTGTGCTTCCTCTCCTGGTACAAACGGATAAGGAGAGATGTCACGCATCAGCTGCAGCGGCTGCGTGATCGGGGCAGTTCGTATCGTAACCTCTGTATAGGTGCAGCTGTCCTGAATCTGCATCGCTGTATGAAATTTCAGCCGCTCACTGCGGCATTTTTCCAGGTCGATTTCCCCATAGAGAATGTGTTCCTCTTCCAGTATTTCGGATTCTGAAATGATGGTGCCGTTATCTGCGATGATGTCATGTCCGCTGAATACCAGATCGCTTGTACTTTCACTGACACCTGCCGAGGTATAGACATAGCCGCACATGTTTTTGGCGCTGTGCGTTGTGATTATCGCCTTGCGGTATTCGCTTTTTCCGACTGTTTCATTACTGGCAGACAGATTGACGATTACATTGGCTCCATGCCCGGCATGTCTGGTAGATGGGGGAATAGGCACCCAGAGGTCCTCGCACACCTCGGCGGCAATTACAGCGCCGCTTGTTTCATCATGAATCAAAAGATTCGGTGTGAAGGGTACAGACTTTCCAAACAGACTGATCGTATCCAGCATGCGCTGCTCACTGTCTGAAAACCACCGCTTCTCATAAAATTCATTATAATTCGGGACATAGGTTTTGGGAACGATGCCGAGAATATCATGCTTATATAGAAACGCTGCACAGTTAAACAGATGATTCCCCTGTCGAAGGGGAAGACCGACTGCAAGGATGGCTTCACTTTCATTCTCATCCCGCAGTGCTTTCAAGGCTGCCAGACAATCATCCAGCAACAGATTTTGATACAGCAGATCCTGACAGGTGTAAGCACACAGCGACAATTCAGGAAACACCGCAAGCCGTATATCGGGGCGCAGGGTATGCAGCAGTCTCTGCATGGTCTTTCGATTGGTCTCCACATCCGCAATCTGAACAGCAGGCGTAATACACGCAACATGAAAGTATCCGTAATTTTCCATAATATCTGACCTCACTTTCCTGTTTAGTATAAGCAAAAAGTAAGCAAAATACAATAAATTCATATATGGAAGGTGAATGCATACCTTGTAATGCAGTACAAAAAGCGATACAATGGAAACAGGAAAGGATTGTGAAACTATGCTTGTCCATTCGGACAAAAGAAAAAAGCGTACATCCAAACAATATATACAGCCGGGCCCGTTTCAATAGAGAAGGGTATTTCTTTATGGAAAAGTGAGGCTGAATAAACAATGAATAAAGAAAAAATGAATTATGAACAGCGTCTTCTGCATGTGACGGTCGCTGCGGGAATTCTGTTTTCCGTAATCGAGGTCATGATGGCAATCTATACAAATTCTCAGGCGGTGCTGATGGACAGTATCTATGACGGTGCGGAGGCTGTTGTCCTTGCGCTGATGGTCTTTCTTGTACCGCTGCTGTACCGCCCGTATTCGGAGCGCAAGCCATATGGCTACTCCCAGCTGGAGTCCTTCTTTTTGTTGATGAAGGGAGGTTTTCTGGCAGCTGTAACTATTGGATTGATCGTTGGTAATGTACAGATGATCGTTAATGGCGGTAATCATGTGGATCAGGGAATGATTGGCTGGTTTGAGCTGTTTCTGGCAGTGCTGTCCGCTGTCATACTCATCGCCTTACTGGTGATGAATCGCCGTGTCGATTCTCCTTTGATAAAAGCGGAGCTGCTGGGCTGGAAAATTGATGTGTGCAGCAGCATCGGTGTTGCCGCTGCGTTTCTGTGTGCCGGCCTGTTGGCCGATACCTCGCTTGCATGGCTGTCTCCCTATGTGGATCAGATTATCGCCATCGTCATTGCGATGATCATGCTGCCGCAGCCATGGCGTATGATGAAGGATGCATTTCGCAGTCTGATTCTGTTTGCGCCTGAGGAGGATGTAACACAGCGGATTCGAAGGCTGGCGGATCATGAATTCGAACGGTATTCCTATGAACCAACCTTTTATAATATCATACAGACCGGACGAAAGCTTTGGGTGGAAATATACATCCGCAACGATACCAATATGATCAATGTGACGCAGCTTGCGGCTATACAGAAGCAGCTGAGCAGCTCCCTGCAGGATATTTATGATGATGTCTATGTGGAAATCACACCGGATATCAAAGAAGCGGCAGGCTGATTCTCAGGTATATGTAATTTGAAAAACGGCTTACAGCATCCTCGCAGAAAGGTCAAGTGCAGGACAGCCTGAAAGTCCATCACTTTAGCTTATTCTAAAGGTGAACAGTATACTATCGTCAGAAAAGGAAGCCCCTGTACACAAGGACTTCCTTTTTCAAAAGACATCCTGTAGCGAATTGGGTTCTTTCTCGATTGCAGGTAAACGTAAAATAGGGAGACTTCCAACTATTGCAGTTATCAATACAAGTTGAAGTCTCCCCTTTTGCAAACACCCTAAAGTAAGAAAGAACCGCGAATTGCTGTACAGGATGTCTGTTTTATTTTTTTATGTGTTTATTCTTTGGTCAGTAAATCCAGATTATCCAGATATTCACTTTCGAATGCAAGCTTTTTTTCTGCATCATTTGTATATTTCTTAACCAGAGCACTGGATTTGATTACCGGCTGCAATGTTCCGGCACCGGCTACACAGCCACCCGGACATGCCATACCCTCCAGCAGATAGCCGTTTCTTTTTCCAGCCTTTGCCATCATCAGCATGGTGCGGCAGTTTTTCAGACCTTCAGCGGAATCGATCAGAACCTCCTTGTCCGGATGCTCCTTCTGAATACACTGCTTCACCGCATTGGCAACGCCTCCGCTTACTGCAAAGCCACGACCATTGGCAGTGCCTTCCTCAAATGGAGCGTCTGCCTCGACCTGCGGCAGGTTGATTCCCTTTGCTTCAAACATCCCCATTACCTCTTCAAAGGTCAAGACAAAATCCACATCACTTCTCACACTTTTCCGGCTGGCTTCCAGCTTCTTTGCGGCGCAAGGTCCGATGAAGACAACCTTTGCGTCCGGCTTCTGCTTTTTGATCAGCCGTCCGGTCAGTACCATCGGAGTCAAAGCCATGGAAATATACGGCTTGAAGTCCGGGAACAGCTTTTTCGCCATAACAGACCATGCAGGACAGCAGGAGGTCGCCATGAACGGCTGCTCAGCCGGTACCTTGCTCAGGAAATCCTCAGCTTCCTCCACTGTACAAAGGTCAGCACCGATTGCAACTTCAACAACATCCGCAAAGCCAAGCTCCTTTAATGCTCCTTTTACCTTTTCCGGGGTGACAGTCGGTCCAAATTGGCCGACAAAGGCAGGGGCAATCGCGGCAATCACCTCCTTACCGGACTTCATCGCATGAATGGTTTGGAAAATCTGTCCCTTATCGACAATGGCACCGAATGGACAATTCACCAGACACATACCGCAGGATACACACTTATCATAGTCGATTTCCGCCCGACCCAGCTCATCGGAGGTAATGGCATCCATACCGCAGCTTCTTGCACAAGGACGCTCCAGCTTATTGATTGCACCATATGGACACACATCCATACAGCGTCCGCATTTGATGCATTTTTCCTGATCGATGTAGGATTTTCCGTTCACCATAGAGATCGCATCCTTTGGACATACCTCCTTGCATGGATGTGCCAGACAGCCCTGACACGTATCGGTTACCACAACCGTCTTTTCCGGACATGCATTGCAGGCAAACTTGATAACGTTTACCAGTGGGTCATCGTAATATTTTTCGGCGATGGCACTCTCTTCAATACCATCACTCAAGGAAGAATGCTCATCCATTCTTCTTACAGGAAGACCGATTCCAAGACGCAGGCGCTCACCAACAATGGCACGCTCCAGAAAAATAGAATCACGGTAAGTAGCACGTTCTCCCGGGATAATTTTAAATGGCAGCTTTTCAATACTGCTTGCATAATCTCCGCCTTCATAGGCAAGGCGGGCGATTTCTGTAAAGACATTTCTTCTTATATCAGTTACTGAATTGTAAATACCTCTCATAACGTTTCACCTCGATTCCATTATACTGTATTTATTTCTATTTGTAAGCAGGAAATGTAAATTTGTGAAATTTTTCGTTACCTCTATAATCAATCGCTTTTTCAGTGAATGACAGCGAGAAGCTATGAGACAAAGGAAATGAATAAGACACATGGTAGACAAAAATTCCAAGCAGCAGGAACGAAAGCATCGTGTTCCAGCAGGGTGGCCTGCGGTATGTATCCCTTATAAATACTTATAGAGGAAAAAATTTGATATGCTTTATGCATACGATACTGCGGCAATGCATATCGCGGTGTATGTTTCGATTTGAATGGAAATCCGGTGATGAAAAGCAGCAGAGGTTTTTCAGCCGTAAGGTACACAAGCAGACAGAATTCTGCTATAATTTCAGAAACAAAGGAAACAGGTGATGGTATGGAAATCGAAGGATTGGTAAAGAAACAGCGTGCATATTTTCGCACGCAGGCAACAAAGGATTTGGAAATACGCCGAAATGCATTGAAGAAGCTGCGTTCAGCAATTCGCGACATGGAAGCGGAAATTCATGCGGCTCTGCGCGCAGACCTCAATAAATCCGATATGGAAGCGTATATGAGCGAAACCGGTATGGTGCTGAGTGAGCTGACCTATCAGCTTCGCCATATGGAGCAGTGGGCAAAGCCAAAGCGCGTACATACACCACTTGCACAGTTTTCAGCAAAAAGCTGGACGCAGTTTGAGCCTTATGGGGTAGTTCTGGTAATAGCGCCGTGGAATTATCCGTTCCAGCTTTCACTGGAGCCGGCGATTGGCGCGATAGCGGCAGGGAATACGGTCATCATCAAGCCGAGTGCCTATGCGAGCGCAACCTCTGCCATCATCGCAAAGCTGATTCGCCGTTGCTTTCCCAGTGAATATGTGGCAGTGGTTGAGGGAGGCCGCCGTGAAAATACAGAGCTGCTGGAGCAGCGCTTTGATTATATCTTTTTTACCGGCGGAGTAGAGGTCGGCCGTCTGGTCATGGAAAAGGCCAGCAGATATCTGACACCGATCACGCTGGAGCTTGGCGGTAAAAGTCCATGCATTGTAGATAGGAGCGCAAATTTGAAGCTGGCTGCCCGCCGTATTGCGTTTGGGAAGTTCCTGAATGCGGGACAGACCTGTGTTGCCCCGGATTATGTATATGTAGAGGCATCGGTGAAAAATGAGTTTCTGGCTTATCTGCAGGACAGTCTGCATACCTTTTTTCAGGGAAGTGCCATGGATTGTGCAACCTATCCGAAAATCATAAATAAAAAGCATTTTGCCCGCCTTTGTGCACTCATGCAGGAGGGAAGCATCTGTATGGGCGGAGCCATCCGTGAAGAAACGTGTCAAATCGAGCCAACGGTAATTGAGAATATCTCATGGGACAATGCCATCATGCAGGAGGAAATTTTTGGTCCGCTGCTTCCGATACTGACCTTTACGGATCTGGATGAGGTTGTACAGACACTTCTGGATAAGGAAAAACCTCTGGCATTGTATCTGTTCAGCGAGCAGAAGCAGAATCAGCACAGGGTGTTGTCACCTCTGAGCTATGGGGGCGGCTGCATCAACGATACGATTATTCATCTGGCAACGAGTGCGATGGGCTTTGGCGGTGTTGGTCAAAGCGGGATGGGAAGCTATCACGGCTATGACAGCTTTCAAACCTTCTCTCACCGCAAGAGTATCGTAAAAAAAGCGAACTGGATCGATCTGCCTTTTCGCTATCACCCCTATACAACATGCAAGCAGCGCCTGGTGCGTCTGTTTCTGAAGTAGGTGTTTATGCGTCAGAGAAAGCTAACGGTCATTCTGCTTTGCATCCTGCTATTGCTATATGCGGGAAATGCGCTTGTGCAGGCGTTTAACAGCGAGGACGGCATACCGATTATCGGCTATCACCATATTGTTCCGGATGCTGATAAACAGGCCTTCTTCCCGAACAACATGTGGGTGATCTCCCTCTCTGATTTTGAACGGCAGATGCAGCTGTTAAAGGAAGATGGCTACCATAGTGTGACACTGGAGGATGTATATGCCTGGAAGATGGGGAAGAAAGATTTGGATGAGAAAAGTATTGCCATCACCTTTGATGACGGATTTTATTCAACGACGAAATTTGCACAGCCGGTATTGAAGCGCTATGGCTTTACCGGCTCGGTATTCGTGATTGGCTCGGTTATTGATGAACAGCACGGTCCCTATGATCCTAAGCTTCGCCAGCATGCTTCCCATGCGGATATGCAGGATGAACGTGTGCTGCAGTATTTCTCACATTCCTATGATCTTCATCATAAGAATGCGGATGGCTTTCGCATCGATCAGCTGAACGATGAACAGCTGCAAAGGGATACGGAGCAGGCCGCAAAGCAGGGCTCTATCACCTATTACGCATATCCGTATGGGAAATATAATAAAAGAATACAGAAAATTCTGAATGATAACGGCACGCGCCTTGCCTTTGGATACAATGAGAACTGCAAAGCAAAACGCAGTGATGATTCCTATGCACTGCCGCGGTTTAATGTAAACGCCTATACCAGACTGGATGTATTCCGCGCCATGCTGGAAAGCAGGTAAGAAAAAAACACAGATTTTCCCTCCACCATTGTGATACGCCTATGTTGGGCATCGGACATTTGCATATAGTGGATTGAGATGGATGAAATCTCATATAAAGGAGGAAATCTTACATGTATAACTCAAGATGCAATTGTTCTTCCAACAGCGGACGCGGGTCTTCCTGCGCACGCAATGGAGAAAGAATTCTGGTAAACCAGTCCGGCTGCAATACGGAAAGCCGTTCCCGCTGTTCCTGTGTCAACACCTACCGTCCGGGCTGCGGTGGTAATCATGGCAGCTGCGGCTGTCATCACCATGACAATGACTGCGGTTGTGGAAGCAATGGAAACTCTCATGGCTGTGGCTGCGGCAATCACCGTCCGTGTCCGCCAAGACCATGTCCACCAAGACCATGCCCGCCAAAACCGTGTCCGCCAAAACCATGTCCACCGAGACCATGCCCGCCAAGACCGTGTCCGCCACGCCCTAGCTGTGAGGACCGCTGCCGTGAGCAGTATCGCCGCTGCATGAGAAACTGCCGACTGCGTGATGATGATCTGCGTGAGGATTATGCGGAAGCATTCGACTATGATGAAACAGATAGAAAATACGAAGAGTACGAAGAATACGAAGATTAACAGCTGATTCCTTTTTCAGGCGATTCATATAACAAACGGACTCCTGCATGTATTGCAGGGGTCTTTACTATTGTGGGAATTTGCATATTTGGCGAATTAGAATTATTTACAGTTATAGTTCATTTCTGCAGTTTTTCTAAAATACTTTCCGGATACATGATATGTTCACATTATATACAGTATCCATATATCCATCTTTGCGATTTGTCTTTCAGAATTTCCTTGGACATTTTTATTTGATAGAGGAGTTGAGAATGGTTTGAATATTCTGTTGTATTTCGATCGGCATCTGTGATACACTGGTAAAACGAAAAAAAGGAGGAGCAGTCACATGAAAAAACATGAGCAAACCATAATGATGATGTATGCATCTCAATCACAAAAGCCCCGGCCTTTCTGCATGTCAGTCTGAGCGATATTTTTTTTTGGCGTTCCTATAGAATTTCAACACAAGGCACCTTTTTCTATATCATAATGTACAAGTCTGTCAATTATCGGCGGACATTGTAACGGCTACTTCATAAATCATAAAAATAACAGTGACAGAGGACCACCTGATCATATTCCTGAAGCAAAACATGAAAAAAGGAAAGAAGGGATATGACCATGCGTGAAACAATAAATTGATATATTCAAAATAAAAACAGTCAGCATAGTGAGATATACCAATTATATGCCCATTTGCAATAACTTCGTTCTTTATTTTTCAATGCAGTTTAAACAGGATAGTATACTTCGGCTTAACTGGGAATGTAGCAAAATTGTGTAAACAAGCTGAAATGAATCTGCTTTAAGCCAAAAAATACCTGCCCTTTCTTATGAAGATGCTTATGAAGATTTATACAGAGGTATTGCGTAAAAGCGTTAAATATACTATAATTGCGTTATATCGCATTCAGAAAGATACCTAGGCAATATCAAAGCGATAGAAATAGAAGTGGAGTCTTTTATAGAATTCACTTCTTTTTGTATTCACTATTCTTAAAATAGCAGTTCCATCATATATTCCGAAAGGATATAAGTATTGAGTAAGCTCGATTATGTCAATAAGTGGTAAATAGGTGACTGCTTTTATTTTTTACTCATGAAGAAATCCAGCTTGCAACTCGGGAGTTTATTCATTCATGACAATTTCATTTCACTGTGTTAGAATGAAGCTAGTCATAGGAGGAATGAATTATGGATAGAGCAGTAACCACCTTGTTTATGCTGATGTCAGTAGATGGGAAAATCAGTACCGGGTCATCGGATGAATTGGATGTCGATAAAGACTTTCCTAATATAACCGGCGTTAAGGAGGGACTTCATCAATATTATGAATTTGAACAAATGGGTGATCTATGGTCCTTTAATACCGGTCGAGTTCAGCAGAAAATGGGAGTAAATGAAGAGGATTTCCCGGCAAAATCGCCTGTATCCTTTGTGTTGCTGGATAATCATCATCTAACGGAGCACGGCATTCGGTATTTCTGTCAGTTGTCCAAGGAATTTGTGTTGATTACACAAAACCCCGCACATCCGGCATTTTTAGTAAAGGAAGATAATTTACACATCATCATGCAGGATACATTGGATCTGGCAGGCGCTTTGGAAATTTTAAAAGAGGATTATGGATGCAGTCGATTAACGGTACAGTCAGGAGGTACCTTGAACGGACTTTTTTTGAGGAAGAAATTGCTGGACTATATAGATATTGTTGTTGCCCCGATATTGATTGGCGGAAAAGATACTGCAACACTGATTGACGGAGCTTCCATCACATCTGTAGATGATTTGCATGCATTGGGAGTACTGAAGCTGGAAGCGTGTGATGTACTGAAAAATTCGTATATTCGCCTAAGATATAAAGTGATCAATTGAAAAGCTGGTCGGTTTAAAATGTCAGTATTTTAGTATATAGGCGCTAAGGCGATAAGACGGCACACTTTCTTTTATGGATACTGTAACAGCATATGCAATAGGAGGGCTGTTTCACTTGGCTGTATTGGTTAGGCAGTGCTTGTTGTTGATGGTACTTTGACAGCATAAAATATTTTAGAATTACGGAGGATAACAAAATGAAAATCATGGAAGCAATAGATAGAAATCCAACACTGACAGGGCAGCTGCTAGAGGTGTGGGAAAGCTCTGTAAAAGCAACCCATCTCTTCCTGTCAGAGGAAGAAATAGAAAATATTAAGAACTATGTGCCACAGGCAATACAGGAAATACCGTATTTGATTATCGCGGTAAATGAACATCAGGTTCCTGTAGGATTCATGGGAATTGCAGAGCAGCATCTTGAAATGCTCTTCATTTCTGACGAAGAAAGAGGAAAAGGCTTGGGCAGAGAATTGCTTACATTCGGAATAGAAAAATATTCAGTGAATGATCTGGCAGTAAATGAACAAAATCCTCTAGCAAAAGGGTTTTATGAATACATGGGATTTAAAGTGTATAAAAGGACAGAGTGTGATGAACAAGGCAATCCATACCCACTTTTATATATGAAATTGAATTGATCTGTCCGAATACACAAACGAAGCTGCTAGAATATTCACAGGGTATGGAAAGGCTGTATGTATGGGTCTGAGCCTGCTGATCAAAGATATGGTTCATTCTTACATATAATAGAAAAGGCAACAGAAGAAGATTATGTGCAATCAAGCTTTTGTAGATACCATTGGACATCTGAATTTTCTGAAACAGGCTTGTAATATGAATGTTTATCAAAGGTAGGTGTACAGTTCTCACTGGAGAATCCATTACCTACCCATTTGTTGGAATCAGGACTACAAGGGACTCATAGATAAGCATGAATAGATTACTATAAGCAGAATATGCGCAGGAGGATGATGGTGAAAAACAGGAAAAACAGAAAATCCAGTTCTAATGATAAAATCGCATGGGGCCTGATTTTGGGATTTATGGGCGGACTATTATTGGATAATATAGCTCTTGGTTTCGTGGTTGGGTTGCTGATTGGCAGCTTGCCTGAATGTATAGAGAAGGGAAAGAAATAAATTAGAATAAAGGAGGATAACATGGATGAATTTACGATCAATGAAATGAAAGAAATGCAGCTGATTTTGCAAGAAAAATATAAAGATAAATGGGAAGGTATTTCTGTTCTAGCAGGCAGGAACAAGCTGCTTTGGATGATTGGAGAAATAGGCGAAGTAATAGACATCGTAAAAAAGCATGGGGATTTTGAAGCGGCTCATCAGGAAGATATAAGAAAAGATCTAATTGAAGAATTAGCTGATGTTCTAATGTATTATAACGATATTTTGTTGTGCTATGATATATCTTCCGAAGAATTAAAGACAGCATATAAAGAAAAATTCGAAAGAAACATGAAACGCTGGTAAAGGTATGTACTGCACGGCCTCTATACAAGTGCTGTGATAAAGCTAAACAGGAGGAGCAATTTGAAAACACGTATGGAATACACCTGTCCTCTGGAGCTGACGCATGATGTTACAAAAGGTAAATGGAAACCGATTATCCTGTGGCAGCTTGGAAAAGGGCGTCGCTCATTATCTTCCTTGAAAAAAGAAATACTGGGCATCACACAGAAAATGCTGATGGAACAGCTGAAGGAGCTTTTGGAATACGGTATGGTTGAAAAGCATACGTATGCCGGTTATCCGCTGCATGTTGAATATTATCTTACCAAGCGCGGAGAGCATATGCTGGAGGCGATTGCAATCATGCAGGAAATCGGAGTGGAAATGATGCTGGAGGATAACCGTGAGGAATTTTTGAAGGAAAAGGGACTTATATAGTCACAAAAAAGTGGGTAATGTACAAATGCTGCCAATCAGACTACAATGGAGGAAAGGTTGGTGAGTGATATGATGAAAGATTGTGAAGCAACGATTGGCAGGCTGATAGATAAACAGACAACAGCATTTATCAGCTCCGTGGATCCGGACGGCTTTCCAAACACGAAGGCAATGCTTTCTCCGAGAAAGAGGATCGGTATTCAAACATTTTATTTTACGACAAACACATCCTCCATGCGGTCAGCACAGTATCGAGAAAACCCGAAGGCATGTATTTATTTCTGTGATAAACGCTATTTTCGAGGTGTTATGCTGATAGGAACTGCAGAAATTCTGGAGGATACTAAAAGCAGGGAAATGATATGGAGAGAAGGGGATACCATGTATTATCCTGAGGGAGTAACGGATCCGGATTATTGTGTTTTAAAGATTACTGTAACAAAGGGCAGATATTATTCCAACTTTCATTCGGAAACGTTTGCTGTACCTGCTGTGAAACCGATAACTCCTGAATAATCGATTTCCTGCTGAAATGCAATGGATAAAAGCATATGCCCAGGGAAATGAAATTCATGGTCGGAAAAGCAGAAGGATATTGCAGGCTGTTACCTACATATGCCTTCAAAGAGCAGAAGCTTCTGTTTCTTCAGCATCAGTAAATGTAATTGCTTTATGTGGATATATTGATTAGGAGGTGGGCTGCCTGCTGGAAACCGGACAAGCGAAATAAAAGGAAAAACCATGTAATGCGTTCGGATTTTATGTATGTCTTTCACAGGAATCGGATATCCGCAGACAATTATGGAAAGGGCTTTGTGCAGATTAGACTGTATATTCCCTTTTTTGTTAAGTATAATCTACATAACAGGCTTTATTGACACAATCTTTTGAGGCTAGTGGATCTAAATGATGAGTCTTGATATTCATATGAGAAATCGTATTCGGTCTAGCCTCTCCCTGAGGTTAATGGATCTTAATTCAAGGTCGGTACATCTAAATATGAATACAAAGCTTTGTGTTTGCAGTAGCTTTACATAGAATCACCATCTTTGTACCACCCTGATCCGTGGGATGACCAGCTACATCTATTTTATATCCATAACAAAAAGTCATGGATGAGTTACACAAAGAGCTGTTAAAGGTTGCAGGAAGTTCTGGAAAGCTTTTGCTTCAGCTGAAAAAACGGTATAGAACGATATGCGTTGAATATAACTCAGCGTAAACTTGTGAAAGTGATTGTTCTTCATGGAAGGGGAAATGGACATGGAGCAGAATTCAAAAGACAGTATAGAGAAAACAAAACAAGGATTCGAAGAAAGCTTCAAAAAAGCAGCATATTATGATATGCAAACACAGGACGCATCACACCTAGAAGCAATCCTGAGTTTTCTACCGATACGTCCGGGCATGAAAATATTGGATCTGGGAACAGGAACAGGTTATCTTTCCTTTGCAATTGCGAAGCGATATCCGGACTGTGAAATATATGGGCTGGATATCGTTGCGGAAACATTATGCAGGAATCGTGATAAAGCAAATGCTTTACATAGGAGGAATCTGCATTTTATATGCTATGAAGGTATAGACTTTCCATTCGAAGCTGTAACCTTTGATATGGTCATAACCCGCTATGCTCTGCATCATTTTCCCGCAATTACGCAAACATTTCAGGAAGTATATCGTGTATTGCGGCAAAAAGGCTGTTTCTTTCTCTGTGATCCAGCACCCAATGAAGATGATGAAAAACGATTTGTCGATGCTTATATGCAGATGAAAAAGGATGGACATATCAAATTTTATACGCTGGATGAATGGCGGCAGCTTGCAGAGACTGCCGGTTTTACATACCATGATTCTTTTGAAACACAGATCAGATTTCCCAGAAAAATGGATGCTGCGTTCGGATTTGAATGCATTATGAAATCCTTTGCTGAAAAGACGGTCAGCGGATATGATATTGAAATACTGCAGGATGAAATCTGGATTACAGAAAAGGTTCAGAATGTGATGTTTTTGAAATAGTGCGCATGCAAAACGCAAGGCGCATTGTATAGCAGGCAGTAGGGAAGATCATAAACAGGAGGCGATAACGATGGCAACTGAAAATAACATAGATTATGATGGAAAAAGCTTCATTCCAAAGCTTAACAGTGTGAATGGTGAGGTCAGTGAGCAGACTGTATTTCATTACCATCAAAAGGATACTGTCATATGGGCAGAATATGCAGGCGGAGATATCATGAAGGGATTTCTGATTGGAACTGTGGATGAAGCAGGAATGCTGGACTTTACCTATCAGCACCTGAATATAAAGAAAGAAATCAAAATCGGGAAGTGCCACAGCATACCAGTTGTTCTAAAGGATAACTGCATAGAATTACATGAGCAGTGGCAGTGGCTCAATGGTGACCACAGTAAGGGAACCTCCATTCTCATAGAAATATAAGAAGCATATGGATAACAGGACGAAAAGGAGAAGGTGAATTATGAATTACGAAAATACGGAGGGCTGCAGAATCATTCAGGCAGGATTCCAAGAACAGACATTGCAGGTGGTACGTACGATCACCAGAGAAACGATACAGGAAATCTATCCTCACTATTATCCGAAGGGCGCAGTAGATTTTTTTCTCTCACACCATAATGACACAGGAATTCGTCAGGATTTGAAAGCCGGCAGTGTTTATCTTTTATTGAATGAGAAGCAGCTTGCCGTCGGTACTGTCACGCTGAAAAATCATGAGATATGCAGGCTGTTTGTTCTGCCGGCACACCAGAAAAAGGGATATGGCCGCAGGCTAATGGATTTTGCAGAGCAGAAAATATTCAAATGTACAGATATCTGTAGACTCGATGCATCGCTGCCGGCAAAGGCAATCTATATCAAACGCGGCTACAGGGAAAGTGCATATCATATCATACCGACAGAAAACGGTGATTTCCTATGCTATGATGTGATGCAGAAAACAAAGAATAAAGATAAATAAACAGGTGTCGATCGGCATCCTCCACACAATCGTACAGCATGTCATGCAGAAAGCGAATGTGTGGATATACAATTCTGGAATGTATGCAGAACAGATGTGCTGGCACTGGTACATATGGGGAATGCGACTCCATATAGATGCGGCCGTTTAAAAGAAGAACCGCAAAATGCATAAAACTGTCTCTTATACAAACCCCCTTTGATTCATATTACAGAACAACTCTGATTTCGTATATTCGTAGAAAGGATACATAAAACAGATACAAAACAGAGAACATATGCAAATGTTAAAAATCTTTGACAGACTTCCAAACAGCTTTGCTGGAGTAGAAGAAGCCCATATCGTATAATCATTCATGAAAGGAGTCAACATGGAATTAGGAACAAATATATGGAGAGCAAGAAAACAGCTTCAGCTGTCACAGGAGCAGCTTGGCGCGATAGTTGGTGTCACCAGACAGACAATATCAAACTGGGAATTAAATGAAACCGTACCGGATGCGAAACAGCTGCTGGCAAGAATCGCTGTACAGCTGCGTAAAACAGAAATTTCAGAAGCTGCTTCCTGTCTTATTTATGATGATATCCGGCTGGATCCAAAAACGCATACAACGCATGTGCAGGATAAGGTGGTTTCGCTGACAAGAACGGAATATGCAATTTTGAAGCTGCTGATGCAGCGCCCCGATCAGGTCATTACAAAATCGTTACTGCTGGAACAGATTAGTGAGGATACACCGGACGTACAGAAAGCTCATTGAAAATGCATATCAGTAATCTGAGGAGAAAGCTGCGTGATGTAAGCAACAAGGATTATATCGAGGCAGTATGGGGCATTGGCTTTAAGATATCCGCAACCGTGTGGATCAGATGATACAGCTAAGCGAGGAACTGTTTCAATACTCGCTCACAGAAATAACGGAACATGACGATAGACTGGAACCGGTTGCTTTGAATGATGTTCTGGAGGAAAGCATAGCTGGCTTTTATGCTGTTTTAAAAAGACGAGGCATTGAACCGGTTGTTCATATGCCGCAAAGAAAGATTGTGCGCAGCTTGAATGCAGCAATGCTCACTCGCGTACTGGCGAATCTTATGAACAATGCTTTAAAATACAGTGATGGTGATTTGGAAATCTGTTTGAAGGATACGGGGGATATTCTGTTTATCAATACGGCATCCGGATTGGATCAGGTACAGGTTGCCCGTCTATTTGACCGCTTTTACACGGTGCATCATGCGGATAACGCAACAGGCCTCGGCTTGGAAATTGCACGGAGTCTACTGGAGCGCATGCATGGCAGCATCTCTGCAGAATATGTGCAAAACAGGCTGTGCATCTGTATACGGCTGCCAAATACTGCAGAGAAAACACATACTGTGTGAGAGTTTAGCAACAGGGGAAAGCACATGCCGCGGATTCCAAAAAAGGTGCTGTAAGACTTGATAAAGACAACGCGTATGGCAGTAAGGCTTACCGTCAAACAGATAGTGACTGTCATCATGCCTCACAGCTGCATGACGACAGCAGAAGCTGGAATGGTGGAAAGGTCTGTGCTTAACAGATTTTGAATGCAGCATATTTACAGCGGGGCTTCTCTCATCCGCCATGCGTCCAAGCGTTAAAGCCTGTAGCATACGAAATATAACAGGAAAAGGTGGTAATGCAGCGTATTTGCTGTACATTACCTCTTTTGTTTACTATAATTTAGATTAAGGTAGGAATAAACGAGAGCGGTGGATATCATACCGGCAAATGGTGGAAAAGGATTCGGTGTCAAAAAGGTTCTGGACTATGTTCCGTTCACCAAAGAGGAAGCCATCGCCTTTGGAGATGATACCAATGACATTGAAATGCTGCAGGCAGTTGGAACCGGCATCGCCATGGACAATGCCAGTCAGAATGTAAAGGCCGTGGCGGATGTAATCTGCGGCAGTGTCAGGGAGGAAGAAATCTACCGGTATTGTAAGGAAAATCACCTAATCTGACAGGCCATCTGCATGATGATTGATTGAATATCAAGGAAAAAAGGAAGTGAAGCTTATGGATGCTTATATACGTGTAGGAATCGGTGTTTTGATTCTTCAAAACGGAAGGCTGCTACTGGGACACCGCGTATGCAGTGCAGCGGATACCGGTGGGATTTATGAACCGGATTCCTGGTGTCTTCCGGGTGGAAAGCAGGAGTATGGGGAGACGATTTTAGAGGGTGCCGTAAGGGAAACAAAAGAGGAAACCAATCTGGATATCAATGACTTACAGGTGTATAGTGCCGTTGATGATCTGCAGCCGGGTAAGCATTATGTCACCATTCAGGTGATAGCCCGTGCCTGCAGCGGGACGCTTTGTGTTATGGAGCCGGAAAAGCAGGATGAATGGAAATGGTTTCCAGTCGATCAGCTTCCAAAGAACATATACACGCCTTCAAAAAAATTCATTGATGCTTATTTTAGGACACAGAAACAAGACTATTTACAAGAGGTTCGCAGGAAGGAGACCCTATGAAACAATATGAATATGGTAATGTTGCTTACATAATGAAGGATGTGGTTTTGGCAGTCACGATGGAGCATCGCGATATCATAAATGACTATGCCGTAAAGGGTTACCGGTATGCTGGAATGATACCGACAGAAATCAGTGCAAACGGCTGTATCCGCATAATGGATCTGATATTTGAAAAGGATGGGATCTTATGAGTGTATACTTTTCGATATGCGTCAGTTTATCCGTAGGTCTGATCCTAGGTGCCGTGGGCGGCGGTGTAAAAAAGAAGCTGATAAAAAAGGACTATACGCAGAAACAAATCGCAAGAAATATCAAATTCATCAGTAAAGCGGCAGGTCTGCTCAAGTATGTCACCTGCCTTGTTCTTTTGCTGGGGCTGCTCTGGTGCAGCTATTATCTCATACTTGGCATTATGGAGCCAAAGATGGCAGAATATGCAAACAACATGTCGGAGTTGATTGTTGCTGTTCTGAGCGTTATTTCCATCATGTTTGCCTTTGTGGAATTTATCAGAAGAAAAGAGTGAGGGTGTTACTGACAGCCTGTAAAGAAAGGAAGAAGATGTGTGCAGCTACTGTGGGGGCAGGGATGCATATCGGAAGGTAAGGTTTATGATAAAGCAGATTAGAATGCTTCTGGTTGCTCTGTCGGTCATATTTTTTATGACGGCATGTAAGGATACTGCCGGATATACTGCAGTACAAAGCATGTGGCATAAGGATATGCTGCTCTCTTTGAAGCAGGCATTGCTTGAAAAGGCGATAGCTTCGTATTACGGGGGAGATGGTACGGCAGCGGCTATGGCATTTATGAAGCATAAGAGTGTGCAGCGATTCATGGCGATGTGGGTTCACGAAGAAACAAAGGATATCGATCAGCCGATTTGGAATTATGACAGCTTTGCCAGAGTTTCTATACGCAATCATGAGCTGAAGGAGTTGTACACAGATAAGCAATTCTACTCCTGTACATTTACGGATGGACACGGCCGCTGGGGGTACTGTATTTTCCAGTATGACGAAAAGGAATCCGCAGTATCAAACTGGGAGGTGAAGGAAACCACACCGTATCAATATGATTTGCGGGTGAATATGAAAGAGATTGTTGATCGTATTATGAAAACCGACTTGGACATCCTCACCACTTCCGCATCAAGTGTTTATTTATATGATGAAGAAAAGAAACAGGCGGAGCAGGTTATCTTGTTTCATGATGAAAATGCTGCCTATATCTGTTATTATGGGGATGCTGTCCTTCGTATGGAAAAGGTGTAAGGGACAGTAAAGGAATCTCCTATATAGGAATGAAAGCAGCAAGCTTTGATTGAATTTATAAGTGGTCGCTGTGTGCGTTTAAATTCAACAAACTATCATGGAATGATTCATCAAAATATACTGTATAATTGAAAACGCAGCTGCAAAGACAGCTCTTTTTCATGTTTTATTCTTATCTCAAAAACCCACGGTATCCAATTTGGTTCTTTCTCGATTGTAGGGAAACTCAAAACAGGGAGACTTCAACACGATTGTATTTATCAATAGAAGTTGAAGTCTTCCTTTTGCAAACACCTTAAAGTAAGAAAGACCCTTCAATATATGCGCAGCTTTCGATATTGAATGCCATTCTGTGTATAGCAAAGCTGCAGCACTGCTATGTTCCGGTTTGAAAAGGACGTTAAGCAAAAAACAAGCATCCGGTTATCATGAGATGCTTTAGAAGCGGGAGTGCGAAAGATTGAAATACGAAGGGTAGGTCTTTTCCTGTTTTGTGTATAATTTCTTTGGTAACGAGTTTCTTTACGGATACTGCAATTTTGCAGAAGTTTGTTATAATGGTTAAAGAATGTTAACGAAAGGAGTCCGTTATGAACAGACATGAAATACAAATAAATCCTTCCTTGTGCATCGGTTGTGGTCAGTGTGCGAAAGACTGCCCCACCAGCAATATACAACTAAAAGATAAAAAGGCAGAGATACTGGAAGCAGAGTGTATCATGTGCGGACACTGTGCTGCAATCTGTCCGAAGAAAGCCGTCACGATCAGCGGCTACAGTGAAGCTGCCGTTGAGCAGGCATCCAGCGTACGCCTTGATCCTCAAAAGGTGCTGGAGGTGATTCGTTTCCGTCGAACCATCCGTCAGTTTCAGGAAACGGAAATCCCTGCCGAAGTGATTTCTCAGATTCTGGAAGCCGGCAGACTGACACATACAGCAGAAAACAAACAGGATGTGACATATATCGTTATCGATAAAGAAAAGGCTTCTTTGGAGCAGCAGGCAGTGAAATTCTTTCGAAGATTGAAGCCGGTTGCAAATCTGTTCAGCTCCATGGCCAGGAGAACCGTCATTGATGATCACTTTTTCTTTTTTCAGGCACCGGTTGCCATCGTTATAGCAGCAAAAGAGGAAATTAACGGGGCACTGGCTGCACAGAATATGGAATTTGTTGCGGAGGCAAACGGCTTAGGGGTACTGTACAGCGGATTCTTCACCATGGTGGTGAACCATTCGCGAAGCTTGCGGGCGGCATTGCACATACCAAAAGGAAAAAAAGCGGTCACAACGCTGGTTCTGGGGTATCCTAAGATACGATATCAGAGAAGTGCACAGCGGGATACAGCCGATATCCGCTATATGTAGGGAGGGACTTTCATGGATAAGGAATGTCAGAAGCGCATTGCGCATATCACCAGCGGCTTTCATACATGTAAAACGGCATTCACTGCCATTGGTGATGAAACAAGGCAGGTCATTTTGTTGATACTGATCCAAAGCGAGCGATCGGGAATCCGTGTCAATGAAATAGCTGAAAGGGCTCATTTGACCAGACCCTCTGTATCGCATCATCTGCAGATTCTAAAGGAAGCAGGTATTGTTGATATGCGGAAGGAGGGGACAAAAAACTATTATTATATCAGTGCGGACAACACCCAGTGGAAACAGGTCAAGCAGCTGATTGACCTCATCTATGACAGTGTGATTCATTTACAGAAGGAAGAGGAGGAGAGACATCTATGATTGTATATTTTTCAGGAACCGGAAACAGTGCCTATGTGGCAAAACGATTACAGAGGGAGTTGCAGGATGAAGGCTTTGATCTGTTTTCTTCCATACGACAGAGGAAGAAGGACACGTTGTATGCAAAGCAGCCCTGGGTGATTGTTGCTCCAACCTATGCATGGCGGATTCCGCGTGTTGTTCAAGAATGGCTGAAAGCAGTGGAGCTGACGGGAAGCAGGGAACTGTATTTTGTAATGACCTGCGGCGGATCGATTGGAAATGCCGGTGCTTATCTTGAACGGCTCTGCAAAGAAAAAGGATGGAGCTATCAGGGATGCATGCAAATCGTCATGCCGGAAAACTATATCGCACTCTATGATGCTCCCAAAAAGCAGGAGGCTTTAACCATCATCCATAACGCAGAAAAGCAGATTGCAGAGGCAGCTGAGTATATACGGACAAATCGCAGAATACCAAAACCGGAAATAAGTGTGAGGGATTTTGTGAACAGTGCCTGGATCAATCCTTTATTTTATCCTTTGATCGTACATGCGGATAAATTTTACGCAACGGATGCATGTATTTCCTGCGGAAAATGTGAACAGGTCTGTCCGCTGGGCAATATTCAACTGAAGCAGGGGGTACCGGACTGGGGGAAAAGCTGCACCCACTGCATGGCATGTATCTGCAGCTGTCCGAAAGAAGCGATTGAATATGGAAACAGCAGTAAGGGGAAGGTTCGCTATCTCTGCTCACATGTGGTTTCAAAGGAAGAATGATGATATACAGGCAGAAAAGTAAGGACAGCTTTTCTGCCTTTACGCTATGCAATCCAAAGAATCATCAGTATGATGAAGGATAGCTGACTGAACATCAAGACAGTGCTCGGTGATACAGCCTTCCATCAGATAGAAGCAGGCTGTATGTAAACAGAGGTGATGCAGAAACGGTATAGGAATCATCTTTGCTTTAACAACTCACCTGCTTTTGGATGTTATGATTGTGCATCATGCTTTTTTTTATGCAACAGGTGTTCTTCAACATGCAGATAAACCCTACAGTCTGATAAGAGACAGCGAAGCTATGGAGGAAAATCTGCGCTTCGTATATTTTCAGTAGACAATTACAGAAGAAGCCTTGTTTTGATTATGAAAATATGCAGTGATGTAGTATTTTTTTATCTTTTATCGCCAAATTATGATAATCAGCGCAATTTCTATACAAAAATGAAAGAAATGAATGACTTTTTAGCGTATTTGAGATAGAATTTAAGTTGATAGCAGGCGATTGTGGTGGAATCGCCCTTACTGGAGGAATACATATGTACAATGATCATGATGATTTTGAAGTAAATGACTATGATGAGGACATTCGGCGCAGAGAGGCGTTGATTGAAGAAGCGAAGAATATTGAAATATCTTCCGACTGGAACACGGTGTTCCGTGAAATTTCAGATTTAAAGAGGAGATGGAAACGCATTTCTTATTGGGACAGTGCCTATGAAGAAACGCTGAACGAAGAATTTGACAGCTATATGGATGCCTTTTATGCGAAGCGTAGAGAGGGGTATCAGAGCAATCAGGCCATTAAGCAGGAGCTGATTGACCGTGCGGAAAAGGTTGCTGCTTCCGATGACTGGAATCAGGCAACAGAGGAAATGAATGAGCTGATGCAGCAATGGAAGGCATCGGGAACAGCAGGAAAAGAAACAGATGATGAATTATGGGATGCCTTCAATGCGGCTCGTCAGAAATTTTTTGACCGCAAGCATGAGCACTGGGAAAATCTGCAGACGAAATTCTCGAATGCAAAAGAAATAAAGGAAGGGCTGATCAAAGAGGCAGCAGCACTGGCGGATTCTGTTGAATGGAACAAGACAGGAGAAAAATTCCGTGCGATGATGGATCAGTGGAAGGCGGCAGGAAGTGCGGGCCGTGAGCATGAGGATCGTCTGTGGAATGCCTTTAATGAAAGCCGTCAGAAATTCTATGATCGAAGAGGCGAATACTATGATCAGCTGCACGAACAGCAGGATGGGAAATACGAGGAAAAACGCAGGCTGGTAGAGCAGGCAAATGAAATTGCACAGCGTGGGGAATATACCCGGGAGCATACGGATGTTATGAAAAATCTAAGCAAGGAATGGAAAAGCATCGGTTCCTGCGGCAGAGAAAGAGAAGATGACATCTGGAAGGAATTCCGTACGGCAATGGATTCCTATTTTGAAGGGCTGCGCAACTGGAATGAACAGCGGCATGCGCAGTGGCGTCAGAGAATGCAGGAGGCACGTGCACGCAAGCAGGAGCTGATTCTGGATCAGCAGCGTCAGATCAAGCGTATGCAGAATGATATTATCGGATTGATTGGAGAACGGGCAATCAATGATATGGAGGAACAGATAGCGGATAAGAAGGAATTTATCCGTGAGCTGGAAGAAGAGCTGGCGGATATCGATAAAACGCTGGCAAAATAGAAGCAGATATCAAATGATAAAAAAAGAGTGATTTTGTCGATGTCACTCTTTTTTCATTTTTAAGTATCCGTATTCACAGGAAGCTTACTTCATGTTCAACGAGTCAAATGCTTTGGTGATGCTGCCGGAAACAGCGCCTCCAGACTGGTACGCTTGAGAATCGTGATCTTTCCATAGGAAGCTGTCACAATGCCTTTTTTCTTCCACTCACTGAGTACCCGGTTTACCGTTACCCGGTTGAGATTCAGGATCAGTGCCAGGTCCTCCTGGGTATAGGGGATGCTGGAAGAAGTGATACCGCGGTCATAATCAGGTGCAGCTGTTTCCGACAGCAGCAGGCTGGCAATACGCTGATAGCGGTCATACAGCGTGATACGGCGCAGCTGTGCGGTCAAATGATTACAGGTATTGGACAGCAGCTGCAGCATGATCTACATAAGTCCGGGGGATTGCTCCATATACACATACAGCTGATTCAGATCGCAGGCCATCAGCTCAACCTGTGTAACTGCTGCCACGCAGACCGGTCTGGCACATTGTGAAAGAAAGGAGGATTCACCGAATATCCTGCCCTTTTCAATAATTTCATACGTTAATTCACGCCCCTGAGAGGTCACATAATAGGCACGTACACGTCCTTTCCTGATAAAGTAAATACGTCCCGCATCATCTCCCTGCATATAGATATCCTCATTGGCCTCATAGTGCTGCCGATAGCCTGCCGCTTCAAAGCAGTGGTACAGCTCCTCTGGAATTTTAATCTGACGCATATCCATCTCCCCTTAAAATTTTTCTCTCTGAATTGTAACATAGGCTACAGAATATGGGAAGAGCTGCCTTTACAATAAGAACAAGAAAAATGAGGAGAGATTTTATGAAACACACCGCATCACTTACACAGGGAAATATTTTGCAGGTACTGCTGCGCTTTTCGATACCGTTTCTGCTTGCCAATCTGCTGCAGGCACTGTACGGGGCGGCTGACCTGATGATTATCGGAGCTTATTGTCCGGCGGAAAGCATTGCGGCGGTATCCACCGGCACACAGGTCACACAGATAATCACAAGCGTGATTTCCGGACTGACACTGGGAGCTACCATTCTTGTCGCAAAATATGCAGGCAGGCAGCAGCCTGATAAAATCGAAAAGACGATCGGTACCACGATTACCTTTTTTGCACTGTTCTCTATTATCCTGAGCCTGATACTGGCCTTCAGCACAGGGATGATTCTTCAGCTGCTGCAGGTACCGCAGGCATCTATGGCACAGGCCTATCAGTATGTCTTTATCTGCATAACCGGTATTTTCTTCATTTGTGAATATAATGCTTTCAGCGCACTCCTGCGCGGCTATGGGGATTCCATAAGCCCGTTGTTGTTTGTGGCTGCTGCCTGTGTCTGCAATATTGCAGGCGATCTGTTTACTGTGGGTGTTCTTCATATGGGAGTAGCAGGAACGGCGATATCCACGGTTGCCTCACAGGGAATCAGCATGCTGATCGCGATATGGTATATGCGACGTCAGGGTTCAGCCCTTCACTTTTCAAGACGCTGTCTGAAGCTGGATACAGCAGTGCTGAAGGAATTGATTGCCATTGGTATTCCTGTTTCCTTTCAGGAATGCATGGTGCGCTTCTCCTTTCTGTATCTGACTGCCATCACAAATGGTTTTGGAGTGTATGCAGCTTCCGCCGTTGGGATTGCCAGTAAATTTGATATTTTTGCCATGCTTCCGGCAACCTCTGTCTCCAATGCCCTGACAGCGTTGACTGCACAGAATCTGGCAGCCGGTAAAAAAGAGCGTGCTGTCGGCTTCGTCCGCTATGGAATCTGCGTATCCATGCTTTGTTCCTCTCTGTTCTTTTTATGGGCACAGCTGTCCCCGCAATCCATGATTTCTCTGTTTTCCAGGGATGCAGCAGTCATCCGTGCAGGAATCCCCTTTTTAAGAGGCTGCAGTCTGGATTATCTTGCTGTTTCCATCCTGTTCTGTATGAACGGATATCTGAATGGAAGTGAAAAAACCGTATTTACCATGCTGAACTGCTGTGGTGGCGCATTGGTGATCCGCGTACCGCTGCTCTTTGCATTGATGCATTACAGGGTGGAGGTTCTTGCCGTTTACGGACTGGTATCTCCGCTGTCCTCCACTGCCATGCTTGCTGTCATCTGGTTCTATATGAAAAAGCATGCGGTCACTCATAATACCTTCATAAGCCAAAATAGTATAAACACCTCCCTGCAGAAGGAATAGGATATGGATACAAATTCACATATCTGATTCAGAATCCTATAGGATGCTTACCGTATTCGGGTATTTTGATATTGCGTATGGTTGGTTATGCCTGTGGCAATTGATTTACCGGCATGTAATAAGGGATGCAATCATGGCTTTTGTACAGGAGTGTACATGTCAGCTGTATCCGCTTTCTGCCGGTTAACCTGACCTGAATGCGGTCTTATCCGTACCTTTTGTTTGTCTTTTGGGATGGCTGTGCGAATACAGCATTATGATTTACAAGAGTAAGCTTTCATTCCTTCAAAGGTATAAATAGCATCGTAGTGACAAAAAGCGCTCTTTCCGGCTGGAACAATAGATTGAAATAGCAGGGAACATCGGAATCTTCATTGAGGTTTTATCTGGAAAATAGTACAATAAAGGAAAGTATTGTAATCTTCCTGTCGTAAAGGAGCACGCCTATGGATAAAAAGCTGAACAATGAAGAAATCGAAAAGGGTGTTTTTGTTATCAATCAGCATTATGAAATCGTTTATATGGATGAAACCGCAAAACAGACCTTTCCCGGATGTGAACAGCATGCATTCTGCTATCAAATGCTGCAGGAGAGCAAAACGCCCTGTTTTGACTGCCCGCTGAAAAAGACAGGACACCAAAAGATAGAAAACAGGCTGCTATACAATCAAAAGCTGGAAATCTGGATGGAGTATGTCGCGATTCAGGTGGAATGGCCGAAGGAAGGGCTGTGTACCCTGATATCCATGCATGCGGCAGCTCCTGGGAAAGCCGGCAGTGTGATCCATGCACAAACTGATGGGCTGCTGTATGCCATTGTGGAGCTTCATATACAAAGGGATTCCTTTACCATGCTTTATGAGAATCTCAGGCAGCAGCCACGGCTTTCACAAAACGGCTCGCTGTGTAAGCTGCTACAGAAGCTGTGTACACGGTATGTATATAAGGAAGACCGTGCAGATTTTGAAGATTTCTGGAATCTGGACACCCTGGAAAAACGCATTGCCGTATATTCTCATGTCAGCTGCAGCTTCCGCATCCTGCTGCATGGTGCATATCGCTGGATGAAATTCCAAATCACTGCTTCCTCCAATGAAGAGCTGACGGATACCTGTCTCTGTATGATAGATACGATGTCAGAGGAGTTCCAAATCCCGCAGCCGGACAGGATTACAAGCCTCATTACGATGAGCTTACCAGGCTGTATGGGAAAACGACCTTTGAACGACTTGCTCAGGAACGCCTTATGCAGGATGTTCATCAGGAGTATGGTCTTGTAGATATCGATATCGAGCATTTTAAGCTGTTCAATGACTGGTATGGTATACAGGAGGGGGATCATCTGCTGATGTATATCTCCTATCAGATACGTAAAAAGGTGCAGGAGTTAAATGGCATTGCAACACGCATAGGCGGCGATGAGTTCGTCATGCTGCTGCCGCAGGCTGCCTGTGATGTAAAAAAGCTGGAGCCCGAGATCATCGGCTGGATACAGAACTACGATGCTTCCATCAAATTTCTTCCCACGGTAGGTATTTATATGATTCAGGATAAAACGCTTCCGATTGCTCAGATGTGTGATCGGGCGGCAATTGCCGCAGCCAGCAGAAAAGGCAATTATGCGAGCCGCGTTGCTGTGTATCAGGATTCGATGAAAAAACTGATTGAAAACCGTCAGGAGGTACTGTTCGGTGTGAAAAACGGACTGGATAACCGGGAATTCGTTGTCTATTATCAGCCGCAGGTCAGTGCCAGAACGAATCGTATACTCGCAGCCGAGGCACTGGTGCGATGGCAGCATCCCCAGCGCGGTCTGCTGCCGCCGGGAGAATTTATTCCCATTCTGGAGACAAGCGGCTTTATTTATAAGCTGGATTCCTATGTATGGGAGGAGGTCTGCCGCTTCCTGCATGACAGATTGATGAAAAAGCTGCGGTGGTACCGGTCAGTGTGAATGTTTCAAGGGTGGATATGCTTCAGTTCCGCCTGTGTGAAGTCTTTACTGCACTAATAAAAAAATACGAAATACCATCCCGGCTTTTGGAAATAGAGATAACGGAAAGTGCCTACGCTGAGAATTTCGATCAATTGATTGCCACTGTAAATGAACTGCGGGCATGCGGCTTCACCGTTTTGATGGATGATTTTGGCAGTGGATATTCCTCCCTGAACATGCTGTCGAACATTGAACTGGATATTCTGAAAATCGATATGAAATTTCTGGATACATCCAATCATCAGAATACGAGAAATTCCAGTATCCTGGAGTCCATAACCTCGATGGGACGCTGGCTTGGCCTGCGGATGATTGCAGAGGGTGTGGAAACCCATGAACAGGCGGACCGCCTGTTAAACCTCGATTGTGAATATATGCAGGGTTATTATTTTTATAAGCCGATGAGCCGGGACCACTTCTGTGAGCTTCTTGCGGATGCCGGGCGTATTGATGTTCGCGGCATGCAGGCGAAACGCCTGCCCAGTATAGATCTGGAGGATTTATTTCACAAGGATATTACAAGTGAAGCGATGCTTTCCAATATTCTGGGAGGAATCGCATTGTATGAAATCGAGGATGATACGCATTTACAGATTCTGATGGTAAATGACCGCTACTACCGTATTACAGGCTGCAATGCTGTGGATTTACAGGAGCGCAGCAGACTCATCACCCGTCAGATTCATCCGGAGGATATGCCGCTTGTATGGGATATCTTCCATAAGGCACAGGAAGCGGAATCCATGGGGGCAAGTGGAACCTTTCGGCGGTACCGTCTGAACGGAGAGCTTATGTGGATGCATATGCAGGCCTTTTTCCTGCATAAACAGGGAAATCGCAAGCTGTTCTACGGATCAGTCAGCGATGTGAGCACCACGATGAGTCTGCAGAAGGAGCTGCTGGCAATCCTACAGACGATGCCCGGAGATATATTTGAATATCAGGTGTACCCCGATGAGCGGCTCAGCTGTCGTGTAATCAGTGCAGGTCTATCCCTTTTGCACGGCTATACGACACAGGAGCTGCAGGATATTCTGGAAAACGGAATGCTGGAGTACATTGATGAGCGTGATCATGATGAGGTGATGCGTATCTGGTCGAATCCAAAGCAGTGGAAAACGGATTGCAGCGTGGAATTCCGGCTGTTTACAAAAACCGGTGAAACCATATGGGTGGAACAGCATATCCGCTATATCCGCGAAGAGGAGGGTGTGCGCATTTATAACAGCCTGTTAACGGATATCACAAAGATAAAGAAGCAGGAGGATGAATTGCTGGAATCGCAGCGCCTATTGCATCATTTGCTGGGAATTGCCAATCAGAGGGATTCACCGCGGCAGCTGACCAAAAGAAACAAGGAGCATGCCGCAAAGCTGTATGCAGAATCTTTTCCGGGAGGTATGATTGGAGGGTTTTGCGAGAAAGGCTTTCCACTCTACTTTGCCAATGAGGAGATGATTCATTTTCTGGGCTATGACAGCTATCAGGATCTCTATCAGGGAATCAACGGAATGGTGGAGAATACGATTTATCAGGAAGACAGGGCACAGGTGGAGCTTGATCTCGGCACGACTTTCCGCGAAGGTATGGAATATACAACACGCTATCGTATGGTGCAGAAGGACGGCAGTCTTATATGGGGTCAGGACAGAGGACGTGTAATATGTGAGGAACAGGGACGCCTTGCCATCATCAGCACCTGTATGAATATTGATGAAATCGTGAAAGCCCGTCAGCTGCTTCAGAAGGTCCGCTAGAATCGGCAGTTTCTCAGATAAGCAAGCGGTAGCAGCTGTTATCCGCTCCAAGTTTGTAAGGGATTTCCGCTGCACCATACAAGTTTTTCCATCGGCTGCATCTTAGAGTGGCCGTCACGGCTGTTATATCAGAAAGAGACAGTTGCAGATTCTTACATAAGGTCTAATTTCCTGTACATCTGTACATGCGCAGGAAGCATGACAATCAAGCAGCTGAAAAAAACGACAGAAACACCTTCTGCCGTTTTTTGACTTTGTATATCTGATGTAAAAGCATCATGTCGGTGAAGCAGTTTGCATGCGTGTAACGAAATGCCATACAGCAGAATATGATGTTTAGTGAACTACTGCCAGCTATAGAGCAAGCGTTCATCGACCACTGAGGCGGGGGTATTCTGCCCGCTTTTTATAAACAACTTTATAGGCGGGTAAGCCGCTGCTCATCAAGTATGGTGATACAGCCTCTGGATTGCTGAAGCAGACCATCCCTTTGAAATTGCTTCAAGAGGCGGGATACAACCTCACGGGCAGTCCCCAGCTCATGTGCCAGCGTATCATGTGTGAGCTGAAGGGAAGCGGCTTCCTGAAGCTGCATCTGTGTTAAAAGCGCCTGGGCAAGTCGGTGCTCGTTGCTGGAAAACATGACATCGTGCATGGTGTTCATCACGGAGGAAAAGCGATCCGCAACCAGCTCCATCGTAAAATCCTTTACCCGGCAGTTTTGTGATGAAACGATCTGCAGAATCTGCTTGGGAATGAGCAGGATCACGGCATCCGTTTCAAACTCCATGCTGACCGTGAAGGTCAGAGAATGAATCATACAGGCTGCCGACAATACACAGACATCCTGTTCCAATAAACGGTACAGCGTAATTTCATTCCCCTGCGGTGACATCATGAAAATACGTGCCTGTCCTTTTACCATCATTTCCAGACCGGTGCATTCCTGACTGCCGTGATTGAGAATGTCCCCCTTTTGAAAGCTGCGCTCTATGATATGGGTAGATAACAGCTGCTTTTGGTCATCTGTAAGCTCCTTCCAGAAGGGAAGTGTTTCAAGGTAATTATGCATATTTCCATCCTTTCAGTAATAGTATAGCAGAAATATGAAATTTGCGTTGTCCTTTTGCATGCTTCCTGTATAGTATACACAGAATGTACAGGAAAGGTAACGGCAGGAGAGAGCATGAGTTATACCTTTAAACCTTACAGGGGTTATCATGTACAGGATGTCGTCGTTGATGGTAAATCTATGGGACAGCTGGATAGCTATACATTTTCTTCTGTCAGTGAAAATCATACCATTCATGTTATTTTTGAAAAGGATGAGGTAAAAGCAGAACATACGAAGCTTGAACACGCTGATTCTGCTGGAGTACAGAAAAGCAGTCCTGAAAAATCACAGACTGCTGTGAAGCATACAGCGGCGGATACCTTTGATTCTACTGGAAATGAAATCTGGCTGCTGGCTGGAGTTGTATCCATATTTGCAATGCTTTGTACCGGCATTTATCGGTTTAAAAGAAGATGAAGGAAAAACGGTCTGTGTGATGGACAGATCGTTTTTAAGTTTACAATGTTTGGTTCATGAGCTAGCGCTTTGTAGCACACTGAAAAAAACAGTAAATGCTGATGCAGGTATAGAAAGCGATGACGGACAGTAAAGAGTATACTTGCAAACTGAAAGTTATTTCAATATTTAATGACTAGTCCTGTATGAAGCTTTCATCAGGTAGTGATAAGCGGATACGATTCTTTCAGCCTGTGTCTGCGGCATATGCGCGGTATGAATCCGGGATATGCAGATCTGTTTTTTTCAGTGTGATATTGTTCCTATATAAATATGGTATGCAGCATAGGATTCTGCTTTGGTTTGTGATAAAATAATACCATTCGAACAGGAGGCGGCATATGAAAATAGCACAGGTATTTGTTGAACATCCCATCATGCATCTGGACCATACCTTTACCTATGCCTGCGACGGCTTTTCTGTACAGCGGGGAGTTCGTGTACAGGTGCCATTCGGGAAAACCTCGATTATCGGCTTTGTTATGCAGGTAGAAACGATCACGGAGCAGCAGGCTGCCGGATACGGCTTCACCATACGTCCGATTGACAAGGTGATTGATGAGGAACCGCTGCTGAATGAGGAGCTGTTTGCTCTCGGTGAATGGATGGCGAAAACCTGTATCGTACCGATGATCAGCTGCTTCCAGTGCATGCTTCCGGCAAAGCTGAAACCAAAATCAACGCATGGACATGCAAAGAGGGAAGCCTGGATACGTTATGTGAAAGATGGGGATGGGCTGACGGTAAAGCAGCGTGCCGCATTACAGGCACTGCAGGAAGAAAAGGAAATGCTTCGCTCACAGTTTTATCAGATTTATAAAACACCTGGTAAAAAGCTGGTAGAGCTCGGGCTGGCACAGGTATATGAAAAAGAAGTGCAGGCACGACTTTTGTCAAAGGAAATCACACAGCAGGATCTGCCCCTTCACCCGGAGCAGCAACAGGCGCTGCATATCCTGCAGAAGGTAAGCGGGCATGAGGTTGTTTTACTGCATGGTGCGACCGGCAGTGGGAAAACAGAGGTGTTTCTGCAGCTGGCAAGGTCTGTCATGCAGCAGGGAAAGCAGGTTCTGATTCTGGTACCGGAAATCTCTTTGACTCCGCAGATGGTAAACCGGGTAACGGCGCGCTTTGGAAGTCATGTGGCAATTTATCATTCCGGATTGAATGCACAGGAGAAATACGAGCAGTATCAGCTTGTCCGCCGGCATCAGGTGCAGATCGTGGTCGGTACACGCAGTGCGGTTTTTATGCCGTTTGATAATCTGGGTGTCATCATCATGGATGAAGAGCACGATACCAGCTATAAGCAGGATTCCTCTCCACGCTATCATTGTCGCGATATCGCTTTGCAAAGAGGAAGACATCATCATGCGCTGGTCGTTTTGGCAAGTGCCACGCCTTCTCTGGAAACCTATGCTAGAGCAATTAAGGGGGTTTATCGGCTGATTGAAATGCCAAGCCGCATCAATGGCAGCTTTCCGGATGTAAAGCTGGTGGAAATGCGCAAGGCGGTCGGTCGGGGAGAGAGCTATCTGCTGAGCAATGAGCTGCTGGCTGCAATGTATGAGCGGCTGCAAAGAAAGGAACAGATACTTCTGCTTCTGAATCGCAGAGGCTATACACCGATCCTTCGCTGTATCGGCTGCGGCCATGTCGTAATGTGTCCGCACTGTGAGGTGGCGATGTCCTATCACAAGGATGATAAACAGCTGAAATGCCATACCTGCGGATATACGATGCCGGTACCGAATTACTGTCCCGAATGCGGCAGTGATACCTGGCGGTATCTCGGGCTGGGTACGCAAAAGCTGGAGGAGCTTGTTCAGATCAAATTTCCGGATGCCAGGATTATTCGCATGGATGCGGATACGACAGGGAAAAAAAATGCCCACGAGGAGCTGCTGGCTGCCTTTGGTGAGCACAGGGCGGATATTCTTATGGGAACACAGATGATTGCAAAGGGGCTGGATTTTGAAAATGTGACACTGGTTGGTATCATCAACGGGGATGCCATGCTGAATCGCAGTGATTATCGCAGTGCAGAGCTGACCTACGATCTGCTGGAGCAGGCGGTGGGAAGAAGCGGGCGCGGTGCCAAGGCGGGGGAGGTCATTATTCAGGCATACGATACAACACATTATGCCATACAGTGTGCGGCGCACCATGATTATCGAGCCTTTTTTCAGAACGAAATGAAATACCGGCATATTGCAGGCTATCCACCGTATACCTATCTGGCCTCCATGATTTTTTCCCATACCTCACCGGAGGAGGTCGCAAAGGCTGCCGCCAGAGCAAAAAAGCTGCTGGAAGCGCATGCGGGATATCGAATTCTGGGACCGGCACAGCTGACAAAGCGCAAGGATGAGATGCGTATGCGCATCCTGCTGAAGGGAAAACAGCAGGAGCTGCTGGGGCAATGTGTCCGAGAGGTTTATGATGCACATCTCGCCGCAAAGGAAAAGGCCAGACTGGATATCGATGTATCTCCGGTCGCGCTGGATTAAGGAGGCTGTTATGCAGAAAAAAGAATGGATACCGGTGGGAGCGGCCCTGCTTCTGTTAGCTTTCGGTGCAGTTTATGATTATCAGATCACGGATACCTTGTACCAGACGCTTCCAATGACAGGTATGATATTTGAACGCTTTTTACTACTACCTGTACAAATGATGACCGTGCTTGCCATGGCGATGCTGTTTCGTGTAAAGAAAAATGCTTTTTATCTTTTAATCGGCTATGCGGCATCCTACTATATGCTGCAGGATGCCTTACATTACTGGGTTTCCCTGCAGAACAGTGGTGTACAACTGCTCCTGCTTGCAGGAAGCGGTGGACTAATCGCTGTTGTGCAGCTAGTGATACAGCGTATTCCCTATAACTGGATACAGAAGCATCTTTCATTTTTTGTGTTTTATACACTTGTACTGCTGAGTGCGGTGCTGATTACGACGATTCTCAAGCTGGCGTGGGGACGTATCCGCTATCGCGATATGCAGGATGCCGCACAGTTTTGTGTATGGTATAAGCCATGCGGATCGATTGGCAGCAATTCCTTTCCAAGCGGTCACACAACAGCCTTTACAACCCTTATGTGCTGGCTGCAATGGAAAAAGAATCCGTATGAGAAACCGTCCGTTTGGCGTTATCTGCTGATTGGAACGGCAATTCTTTTCATGCCGCTGACACGCATGATTATGGGTGCTCATTTTTTGAGTGATACAGCGATGGGCTTTCTGATCACCTATGGCTGCTATCTGTATTATCGACAATTTTTCAGGAAGAGGGGATATTTATGAACGCAAGAGGAATCGCTTATACGATGCTGAGGGATATCTGTTTACATAAGACCTACAGTAATCTGCTGCTGCGCAAGGGACTGAATCAGGCCAAGCCGCAGGATAAGGGGCTGATCACGCAGATTGTTTACGGTACTCTGCAAAACTACCGGCTGTGCCGCTATCAGTGGGAAGATTGTGTGAAAAAGCTGCCCAGTGATGAGGTTTGTGTTTTACTGGATATGAGTGTGTATCAGCTGTTTTACATGGACAAGCTGCCCGCCTATGCGATTATCAATGATGCTGTAGAAATCACGAAGAAGCAGATTCATGGGAACATGGCAAAGCTTGTCAATGCTGTACTGCACGCTGTACAGCGCAGAGGAAAGCGGGAAATCACAGGCAAAGAGGAGGAAGCTCTGGCAATCAGGACCTCTCATCCAACCTGGCTTGTACAGATGTGGAAGGCACAGTACGGCTGGGATAACGCACAAAAGATTTGTGAAGCGGATATGGAAACAAAGCCAAACGCTGCCCGCGTAAATACATGGAAAATAACAAGAGATGAGCTGATGAAGCAGGATTCCTCCTTTCAAAAGGGATATCTGAGTGAGGATGCTTTGCTGTATGATGCATCGCTGGCCGCAACACCATGGTATGCGCAGGGACTGCTTTCCATACAGGATGAAGCGAGTCAGCTGATTGCACGTATCGTGGATCCGCAAAAAGGAGAACAGATTCTTGATGTGTGCAGTGCACCGGGTACAAAGGCGAACCATATGGCTGAGCTGATGCAGAATGATGGCAGCATTGTATGCGGCGATATTCATGAGCATAGAGTAGAACTGATCAGGGAGGGTGCTGCGCGTCTTGGTATCACGATTTTAAAACCGCAGGTTATGGATGCGACAGAGCTCAAGGAAGTCGAAGGAATTCTGTTTGATCGTGTATTATGCGATGTGCCATGCAGCGGATATGGGGTATTAGCCAGAAAAAGTGATATCAAGGTTCATATGCAAAGCGGTGATATGGATACGCTGATTCCGATTCAAAAGGCGATCCTTGCAAAGAGTGCCGAGCATGTAAAGGAACATGGGATTCTTGTATATTCCACCTGTACGCTGAATAAAAAAGAAAACGAAAAGCAGGTGCAGGCGTTTTTAAAGGAGCATGAGAACTTCACCCTGATAGAGGAACGAACAATATTTCCGTATACTGCACATACGGATGGGTTTTATATGGCGAAGCTGCAGAGGATTTCATGAAGTAAATTATGGTATCGCCTAATAAAATAATGAAAGCTTAACAGCATTAAATATAGTATTAATAGAGTAAGGCAGAAAATTCTGTCTTTTTTTTATATATGCTATATGTTATATTTAGCTTGGGGAAAGGGATGATGCTATATGAAATTAACGGATTCATATAAACAGAAATTAAATATATTGATACCCTATTATAGGAATCAGAATTTGAAGGAAACAGGGGAAGGTATTTGGCAACAGTCAGCATTTTATACAAATAGCGATACAAAGCTTCCTGTATGTTCTTCAAAGCTATACTGCGGTTTGGAAAAACAACGTATGTTGGTACGGGATGTTATATACGAATTTGCTGCAGAAAAACTAAACAAACGAGTGATGGAAGACGATGAATGGAATCAGATTATAGATAAAACAGCGCATCAGGTATGTAAACTCATGGATTTTAGAAAAGAAAAGGAAAGCATAAATGTGTTGGAAAAAGCATGTAGAAGGCTTGAAATTTGTAGAGGGGTTCTCTACTATGAAGAAATCTTATGGCTGTTTGAAATTTTAAAAGCATATTTCAGTGCTATGGATCAAGTCATCACTGAAAGTGAATTCTATCATCTTGATGCGATTACTACCGTATTTCATAATGATTTGAAGCAATTGGCAATGTATTATCTATATGTATATGCGAATCATAATGAAGATGAAAAAATAGGATATGTGTTGAATAAATATGAGTATCATGCATCGCAACTGTTATCCAATCAGTTGTTTGCAATGAATGCAGATTTACGAAAGGGCAAAATACTGAATTTTTTAGATACTGGAAAAGAATTGGAGAAACTGTTTCAGGAAACAAATAATAAGATTCAATTGTATTATTTATATATGAAGTTAATAGCAGCTTATATTGATATTGATATCAGTATGGCATGTAAATATATAGAGAAAATTAAAAATTTTCTATTGACCAATGATGAACTATCTTTGCGTCAAAAAAGTACCGGTTATATGAATATGGGGACACTTTTGTTATATGCAGGTAGATATGAGGATAGTATTGAATATCTGGAGGAAGCTATTAAGCTTTCTGACAGGAAGCTTGTGCGTTGCGAAATCTGTATCTCTCATGCATATCGCATGTTGAGGCTTCCAATACCGCATCAATACTTGATAACGGATGATGTTGCAAAGGGCGATATGGTTGATTGGTTATTATATGTGTTCTTTTATAATCTTGAAACAGTTAATAATGAAGAACAAAAGAAATATCTAATAAAAAAGGTTTTACCATTTCTTGAAATAAATGATAAACTCTATCTTAAAATTTTAGAGGAGGAGCTTGAGTTATTGTGTGATAACGGGAAAGGATATAAAGCAATCTATGATTATCATGTATATGTACGGAAAAAATCGATGAGAATCATGAATAAACGAGGAAAATAAGAAGATTTTTTATGATTAGCTGCATGTCTTGTATGTCGTTAAGGAGTAATTTATAATAATTATATAAAATAAGGAGGAAAATAAAATGATAGCTGTGAAAAAACTTATTTTACCGTTTGTATGCCCGGCGTTTCTGTATTCAGATGCAGGAATAATAACAAGGCCAGGCATACAACCTAGAGGTGGAGGTATTATTATAGAGGAATAAAAAGGAGGAAAGGGCAGCCTTCATCCAGAGTAAGCACTTAAAAATTTATGAAAAAATTATACGTATTGATATTTACAGGTATGTTATTTTTCACAACAATAGGTGTCGGTGCAGCATCTGCTCAATATTATCAAGGTAGACTGTCTATTCCTGGTGGCGGAAGTTCAGATATGACCGGTTCAAGAATGAAGGTAAATGCTACGAATAATGGAAAGATGAGTGGTGTTACCAGTGCCTGGCTTGGTGCTTATGGAAGAATTTGTCACAGTGATGGAAATCCTGCTGCGAGACAGGGACAAAAAAAATTAAATAGTAGTCTCCAACCTCTGGATATTGATCAGGGCGTCTATTTAACAGGTAGTTTGTTCAGAGGAAGAGTTTTCTCACAGGGCGCTGAACCAAATAATATTACTGTCGATGTACAATTTACACCATGGTAAAATAAATGAGACAGAGGAATTCTGTCTCATTTATTGAGAGAGAAGGTTAATTATGATGTGGGGAAAAACGAGATATTTTAAAAAAAATATATTGCTAGCATTTTTTTATCTGCTGAGTATTGTATATTATATTTGCGCATATACAAGAGATATATCAATTGATGATTATCTTATGAGAATCCATTACATCACATTGATATCAAATAATATCATCATCTATTATTTATATAGAAAATATTCAATATATAAATCTATACATAAATCCATAATTGTTCGATTAATGAAGCACAAATTTGAAAGGATATTATGGAGAAATGCAGCTGCAGATGCAAGCCTGTTTGTTGTCTCAAACTATATCGTTCTCTGTTCGTTTAATGTTCAGTATATTCAGAATACAGTTTTAGTGATACTGTTTCTATTTGCAAATTTCATTCTGTTTCTTCTATTGGAAGGAATTGTTATCTATAGCATTACAGAAGATATTCATAAAATAATGTTATTATTGCTTGTTGTCTTAAATCTTTTTTTTCATTATATATTCATACCAGTCGCATTTTTATAGAAAGGGGCAAACATGATGCTTTCTAAAAATAAATATTGTTTTAGAGTAGCGACGATATTGGTTATCCTTACCATATTGCAATGGGTGATAACCTATATGGAGGCTTACCAAGAAGCGACACCGCTGAATCAGTTTTATTTCACAACATCATTTCCGAGAAGTATATGGTTTGAAATGCTTTTGATGCTGTTATTTCCTTATGTAATATTGATGGATTATCATAAAGCTGTAAGTAGTGGTTACATCCATCAAATGATGATTAGAGTGGGAATAAAACAGATGTTTTTCTATTCCATTAAGCAAATCACAAAATATACATTAATTTTCTCGATATTGTTATATGCAGTGGTTTTATTCAACAGCTATGTAATTGCATTCATACAGCCGAACGGTATTCCATCTGGACAAGAGCTTTTATCTTATTTTCTGGGAACATATGATATTCCGGATTTTCTCATTTATTTTATTACGACTGTTATAGGAATATGCATATATTCTATTTTCATGTTTTCTCTTTGTTATGTCATACGCAATCGATATCTATATGTTTTCTTTACGCCTCTACTGTTATTTATTGGTATATTTTCCATATCCAGTTTCTTACACCCATTTCTGTTACAATTCTCATGGTATGCTCAAAATTCGGAGATTATGGCTATGCCATCCTGCATATTGCCGATTGCTTTATTTGCGCCGGGTAGTTTAATGGAAGCTATTGGATTTTATAATTTTATTATCGGAACCATTGTGTATTTTGGAGGTGGAATCAGTATTTTAATTATTGCCTGCAGAAAAATGAAAAAGGAGGCTTTCTTATGAAAAAGGCGATTTTGGAAATATGTCATGTCTCAAAATCATTTAGACACCAAAGCATTTTATCAGATGGCAATATGACGTTTTATGAAGGTGAGCTTCTTTATTTGTGTGGGAAGAATGGAAGTGGTAAATCTACAATATTTAAAATCATAGCCGGTTTACTAGAACCGGACACTGGTACATTGAATTGGATGAAAAAGGTGAAAATAGGTGCGTTAATTGAGAATCCTGAGTATATGGGAAGTGAAACATTATTTGATAATCTTCGTTTTTTATATCAGTTAACTTCACCCTTTCATAAACAGGAAGTAGAGATGCTGGTTAATAGATTTAATCTTGCTCTGTACAATAAAAAACCTTTAAAAAAGTATAGCGTAGGGATGCTTCAGAAAGTGGGAATCATTCAGGCCATCATGGAACATCAAGATTTTATTATGCTTGATGAACCGATGCGTGGATTGGATAAAGAGGCGCAGCAAACGTTTTATGAAATAATACAGGAACTCCATGAGGAAGGGAAAACCGTAATCATTGCATCACATGATGTTATGGATGAAATTGAATTTGATAGAAAACTATGTGTAGAAAATGGAAAGATAATGGAATTATAAAGAAAGGAAGATTCCTGTATATAAAAGTTATTTTGCTAATAGTGTTTTCTGCTCTTGAGGCTGAAGATATCATGATGATTTTGTTTGGTATACCAAAAATACAGCTCATGTATGCCATGTTATTATGGCTTATCTGTGATATGCTTTTCTATAGTGATATGTTACTCCCTTATTTTCGTATGAAATATGGAATGGCAATTCGACTTCAAAAGCATGGGATGTATACATGGTATGTAAAATACAGCGGTATGTCTTGCATGATTTTATGTTTATTTAGAATCTTTTTGCAATATAATAGCAAAGCTATTCGTGTATCTATCGCAGTTATTATGCTATATACAATCGGAGAATGGCTCATTTTTACGCTTGTAATGATACTTTTTCAGCGACTTTCACAAGAAAAACAGCTGATGATTCAATTTGTTTTATTAATTATGACGCGATATGCTTTCTATTATTTTTGTATATAGAATATAAGAAGTCAAAGGGAAGGACTTTAATCCGTAAGCATTGGATTTCCTATAGCGTTAATGGCAGAATTAAGGTCAAATCAACAATTAAAGTTACAAATCGCACAGTAGAAACAAATATAGATATCCAATATTTAAAGCTTGTTTCTAGATTATGATTCTCATACGCATGGAGGTGGACAAGCATAGATGAGTGACGGTACAAATATATACCGTTTTTCTTGCTACGATATGAAAAAAATAATATGCATATTGGTCTGTATTTCTCAAATTCTTGTTGTTTATTGCGTGAAGTTTGCATTTTATGAACGCGATATTTCCGATATCCAGGGCTTCTTTGGATTGGAAAGAGAAAAGGAAGCGACTTTTTTCGAAATAACCCCGCAAAGCAATGAATTCGATCATAAACAAATGATAAATACCATGGAGGCCTTATCTCAAAAATTTAATTGTACGGTGATAAGAACAGAACAGCATGATTCTGATTATATCTGGTATCTCTATAGTCCCTATGATATTTTTCAATACATGGATATTTCCAAGATTAGTGAGCATGATCTTGTATATGAGAATCAGTTGCGCTATGATACAAAACAAAACAGCCTGCGCTTATTCAATCAGGACATTCGTCTGGTTATTCAGCCATTTCAAAATCTGAATCAGAGATTTCAAAATCTCGCAGGAGATTATATCCTGTATTTTGATCAGGATACAGATAAAGATGCCTTTCTTACCGATATCTCTCAGCAGTATCCAGGTGCAATACAGGATATGGGAGCTTTTGAACGACATGCATTTACGCTTTCATCCTATCTGAAAGAGAACATAATTCCGATGGGAATCATAACATTCCTATTGCTGGGGCTGCTTCTCATCATGCTGGTGAATCAGAAATTAAAAACCATCGGCATATTGAAAAGTATGGGAATGTCAGGGCTGCGCATTGGAAGGTTACTGTATCAGAGGCTGTTTTTTCAAATCCTGGCTGTATCGTTACTCAGTATTGTTCTTGCTTATATCTGGATGATAGGCTTTGTCGCCAGACAGACCTATGAGGCGATCCTTTTGCTTTCTTTCTTCTGGATTGGGTTTTCGATCGGTATGTTTCTTGCATTTGCAGGTACGGTTCTGTTGATTCTGCGCTGTCCTGTCTATGCATTTATAAAAAACAGAAGCTTTACCAGATGGTTTATGAATCTGAATTATCTATATGGCATTCTCGCCCTTCTTATTCTGATGCCGCTTTGCTCGACTGCATGGGAACAGATGCAGTTGAATCTGCCTACCTTTCAAGCGCTATTGCGCCAACAGGATATGCTGGAATCGTATGTGTATGCGTTTGATTATCAGGACGGATATCGCTTTGACGGCTATGATGAGGAGTCCGTAGAGGAGGATTACAGAAATAAAAAGCTTATTCAGAATAAAATGTATCAGGTACATCTGAAAGAATACGAAAAGATAAATAGAGAAGGAGGTATCTATTATCGAAAGGATGTTATCCCAAAAGGAGAGGAGCTGCAGCCGTATGCGGAAGTGAATCTGAATTATACAAAGCGCTTTCCTCTTAGAAAACGGGATGGCAGCCTTATTGAATTAACGGACAAAAAGGATACGGTGTATATCCTGCTTCCTGAATCGCTTAATACTGTGGATGTCAGCTATCTTGAAACATACGGCAATCGGATTGAGAGGCTGTATATTCAGGATGAGCAGGTGGATGCTGTGGATTTTTCTTTGCTGGACAGTATGCTGGATACAGATTCCCCGATGTTTTATGTTGTATATAGTGATGATGCCTTTCGTCTGGGGAAGAAGGTAACAAATTATGTATATATGGATATGGATAAGCTGAGCACTTTGACCTCAGTTCATAACGGGGAGCATTTTGTTCCCTCCGCATTGCTGATTCTGCTGGTTATGGCAGAGTATACACATTTGTATCTGCTTTCCTTTCAACAGCGTATTTTTGTCAGACGAGTACAGGGAACCTCCTTTTTCAGGGTATATCTACGGTTGTTTACTGAGCTGTCAGCACCCTTTGTGTTTGTAATCGCATTGTTTCATCAACAGGAGGAATGGAAAATCACAGGTGTATTTCTGATGATCAGTCTGATTGCGTCGATGCTGTTTGTCTATGTAAAAGATAAGGGTGTACGAAATCAAAGCAGGGAGGTGCATATCGGATGAAGTCGATCACGTTAAAGAATATTACACACACATACGGAAAACATACGGTTCTACATGATGTCACCCTATCATTGCCCATAGGAAAAATGATTGCGATATGCGGTCCAAGCGGCTGTGGAAAGACAACGCTTCTCAATATTATCGGCTTGCTGGAGCGTCCGAGCAGGGGAAGTGTGCAGTATGATGAAATGGAGGTTTGCGCAAACAGCAGCAGAGCGGTGAAAAAGCTCCGCTACACAATCGGCTTCCTGTTTCAAAATTACGGATTGTCGGATAATGATACGGTTTTGTGGAATATGATGAGTGCCATGGAATATGTGAAGACCGGTAAGGAAGAGAAAAAGAAATGCATTGCGCAGGTGCTGGAAAAGGTGGGACTGTACGGTATCGAACAACAGAAAATCTGTCAGCTGTCTGGTGGAGAGCAGCAGCGTGTAGCACTGGCAAAGCTGATGGTAAAGCCCTGTGAACTGATCCTTGCGGATGAGCCTACGGGAAATCTGGATGAGGAAAATCGGGATATGGTATTTTCGATTCTGCGTGATTTGAATCAGAAAGGAAAGACGGTTGTTATGGTTACGCATGATCCTGTGCTTGCGAAGCGTTGTGATGAGGTCATTTTATTGGAAAAACACATATAAAAAGCTGGAGGCAGTGATTTTGAAAATCGGAATATGCCTCCAGTTTTCGTATATTCTATTGTTATGGTGAAAAGAGATGCTTATCGTGTGTGAGAATTTATTTTCCGAAACACAGATAAATGCATTGGCTATGATAAAATCTTCAAATTTCATGAAAAGTATATATGCAGCAATAAAAATACGATATACTGTACATAACAAATGGAGGGATTTTATGGTAAAGGAAGAGGTAAGAAATCTGTCGTTTCTGTTTACGGAAACAGGGTTTGTGTTGGATACCGTTGATAGAGAGCAGCAAGATTCTAAATGGTTTCAACGATTTCAGGAGGATAAATACAGTGCCTTGTATGATTTCGGCTTTCAGGAACGCATTCATCAACTGCATGCTTCCACCGGTTTCCTGCATCGTACAGCAGAATTGTATATCCATGTTTTAACATCCCTAAGCGAGCTGGAAATCGCCAGAGAGCAGGTGCAAATCACATTGCCAGTTGACATATGGGAACAATTGCAGAAGGAGCTGCCTTTTGCTATTGGCAGTGAGTTCATTACCTATAAATGGGTACAGAATATCTTTGTTCACCTGCACGAGGTATTTTGCAGGGAAATCAGCAGGTATGAGGGAAGTGCAAAGCTGTATCTTGCTGAGAAAAATCAGAATCTAAAGGTGGCAGAGCGTATTTTCTTTCATTTGGTTGAGAGCAAGGATGAGGAATATCCATTTGCCTTTCTTGCAACCTATGCGACGAAGGATCAGGAAGGCAGGATCCGGCACATGCCGCTTCGTTACGCTTTGGAAGAATTCAAGCAGGAGCGTGACCGTCTGCTGACTCTGTTATCCTGTCTGAACAAGGCTGCAAAGACATGTGACTTACTGGATTCCTTTATTGCGCATGGAGAGCTGTTTCATCCTTTGCGCCTGCAGACACAGGAGGCCTATGAAATCCTGAAGCATACAGAAGAAATTGAAGCCTGTGGAATCTTATGCAGAATCCCGAACTGGTGGCGGAAAAAATATGCCAGTGTTTCTGTAACCATGAAGATGGGGGAGAAAAAGCCTTCCCTGCTCGGTTTTGATTCTCTATTGTCAATACAACCGGAATTCAGTGTGGACGGTGTTGCTTTAACCAAGGAAGATATCGAACAGCTGCTTCTGCAAAGTGAGGGTCTTGCCTTTTTAAAGGGGAAATGGGTTGAGGTCAACCATAAAAAGCTGCAGGCTCTTTTAAAGCAGATGGAAAATTCAGAAAATGAAAGTATTACGTTAATGGAAGCTTTAAGAACCAATCTAAAAGAAAAAGAGCAAGCAGAGGATGATATAAGCATATGCAATGGGGAATGGCTCCAGTCTTTTCTCCAAAGTCTTCACAAGCCTGCTGAACATCAGAGCGATCATGTGCCTGCGACACTTCAGGCAGTGCTTCGCCCTTATCAAAAGGCAGGCTACAGCTGGCTGCGGCAGATGCAGCAGGTTCATTTCGGAGCCTGTCTTGCAGATGACATGGGGCTTGGTAAAACGCTTCAGGTATTGAGCTTTCTGGAGGAGCTGCGTCTGGAGAAGCCGGATAGCAAAGTTCTACTCATTGTCCCTGCTTCTTTGCTGGGGAACTGGAGCAGTGAGGGTAAGCATTTCCTTTACACCAAAGATGGATTTTCATATATTGCATGGCAAAACAAGTGATAAGCTCAGTATGGATTATGCAGACTTGCGTGTGTTCCTTACCATCACAACCTATGGAATGGCCGCAAAGCTGAGCTGCCTGAAGGATGAGGAATGGGACTGTATCATTCTGGATGAGGCGCAGGCAATCAAAAATCCACTGACCAAGCAGACCAGGGCACTCAAAGAGCTTAAGGGTGCGATGCGAATTGCCATGACCGGTACACCGATTGAAAATGATTTGTCAAATTTATGGTCCTTGTTTGACTTTCTGAATAAGGGACTGCTGGGCACAGCCACGGAATTTAAAGCCTTTGTAAAACGTCTGGAGGAACATCCGGAAGGATATCAGAAACTGAAGGCAATGATTGCTCCGTTTATGCTTCGGCGTTTGAAAACGGATAAAACCATTATATCGGATCCGCCTGAAAAGCTGGAATCCGATGAGTATGTCACACTCAGCAAACAACAGGTTGTCTTATATCGGAAGCTGATTGCCGATATGGAAGAGAAAATCAAAGAGTCTGAAGGAATGGAACGCCGTGGCCTAGTGCTGTCCACCATCACAAAGCTGAAGCAGATATGCAATCATCCGGATCAGTATCTTGGAGAGGAATCGTACCGGATAAAGGATAGCGGAAAGCTGGAAATGCTGAAAGAAATCTGTGAAACGATATATGAAAAAAGAGAACGGGTTCTGGTATTTACACAATATAAAGAAATCATTCCGTACCTGCATGCTACTCTGGCCAAAATTTTCCATCAGGAGGGCTATATTCTGCACGGCGGTACACCGGTGAAAAAACGTTCAGAGATTGTTGCCGCATTTCAACAGGAAGCCTATGTTCCCTATATCGTTCTTTCCTTAAAAGCAGCTGGAACCGGATTGAATCTGACAGCCGCAAATCATGTGATTCATTTTGACCGCTGGTGGAATCCGGCTGTTGAGAATCAGGCAACGGACAGGGCATTTCGCATCGGTCAGAAAAAGAATGTAATTGTACATAAGCTGATCAGTAAGGGAACGGTGGAAGAAAAAATTGACGAACTGATAAAATCCAAGGTGGAGCTTTCACAGCAGGTAATCGGAGATGGTAAAGAAACATGGATTACGGAGATGAACAATGAGGAACTGATGAATCTTCTTCGTCTGGATGCGAGGTGAGCATATGAGCAGATATTGGAAAACAGCAGAATATTCTCAGCTATCGGCAGAGGAGCTGCGATATAAGGCTGAAGAAAGTATGAGGAAAGCAGAAAGTAAGGGCCGCAGCATGGAGCCGGTCACGATAGAAGGAAGGGCAATCACCGTCAGCTGGTGGGGAAAGGCATGGTGTGAGAATCTTGAAAAATATGCAGATTTCGCATCACGGCTGGAGCGTGGAAAGCGATATGTGCGTACGGGAACTGTGATTGATCTACAGATTCGCGCGGGAAGAATTCAAGCTCGGGTTCAGGGACGGCGGAAGGCACCGTACAAGGTGGAAATTCACATATCACCATTAAAGGAAGAAGACTGCCAGCGCATAATGCAGGCTTGTGCCAATCAGATTGAAAATCTGGAAGCACTGCTCAGCGGTGAATTCCCACAGAGTCTGCAGGAGCTGTTTACCGGTGAAAGCGGCCTCTTCCCAAGTCCAAGAGAAATCAGCTTTCAATGCAGCTGCCCTGACTGGGCGATTATGTGCAAGCATGTTGCGGCAGTATTGTATGGAGTAGGAAACCGTCTGGATGAAAATCCGTTTTTGTTTTTTACACTGCGTGGAATTGATTTAGCTAAATTTATCGACATTGCGATTGGGAATAAAGTGGAAATGATGCTGGAGCATGCAAATGAAAAAAGTGCACGTATTATGGATAATGCGGCAATTCACGATGTATTTGGATTATAAGGAGACGTTATGGAAAAAAGAAAAAGTGTGTCCATGGATGCGTTCATGGGGAAGTATGCGGGTGTATATTACATAAAGCTGCTGCTGAAGGAGCCGGTTGAAAGTCGTGCTCTTGCAATCAGGGAGCGACTGCTAAAGAGGTTTAACGAGGTAGATGATGTTATAGAGCAGGAGGGTATGTATTCCTATGCACTCTGTAATCATAAAGTAACCTATAAGGATGATGTGAAGGTGCCATCGCAGCTGTTTATAACGCAGATGATTGCGTTTGATAAAACGACGATACCGGAACTGGTTTTGCAACAATGCTGGAGCTGTGAAAATGTTGAGGAGCTGCTCAAAGACTGTCAATATGAAATCATGTTTTCCGATTTTATGGCAAGTGGGCTTCCTGTGCGGGAGCGTTGTGAAATACTTGCAGCATTTGCGGATATTATGATGGAGGTTTATCCGGAGGCAGTGGCGATGTACTGGCCGCATGCAGGAAAGATTGTACCAAGAGCTGACTGGTTAAACAGCAGCTGGAGCAATCCTGCGCTGCATTTTCTTGATGGCGGTGTCAATGTGCGATTGTTCAATATTGCGGAGAGTTCGGAAAAGATTGTGGATACGACCGGTTTGACAGCGATAGGATTGTGTGATTTGCAGTGTCACTTTCATGATTTGGATATAGATTTTATCATTCGCTATATGTTTAATTTTACATCTTATCTCTATGCACAGGGAGAAGATATTATCAAAGACGGAGATACTATGGATGGTAGGAATGCACAGGAGCGATGGCGTTGTCAGTACGAGGATGCATTAGTTTCTCCAAGTCGGGTGGTTATTGATGTGAATCCCGGTGAATTTGGTGCTGGAAAGCGTGTTGAGCAAATGGAAGCATAAACGAGGCAGCAAAAGATTATGTGAGATTCAGCTGCTATGGTAATTGTTAGTAAGTCATGCTATTCTAATCCTATGGATCTAATTTTATTATGGATGAATGCTGTTTTTGGCCTTTGGTCTAGCCTCTCCTGAGGCTAGTGGATCTAAATGAAAAATTAAAAGGCTTATATGACAAAGAATATATCGTCTAGCCTCTCCTGAGACTAGCGTATCTAAATTCTGGCAGCTCCTTTTTCAATTGTATCTGACAAATGTCTAGCCTCTCCTCGAGGATTATATATCTAAATTTATGTATGATAATTTGAAGATAAAAGGAATGATTGAGCTAGACTTCTCTTGAGGCTATCAAACAAAATCGCCTATAAATAAGAAAAGACGAGTATATACCGCTCGTCTTTTTACAATTGTTAAAGGTTATTCCTGGGTTTAAAAAATAGCACAACATTGCTTCCGGTATTACATGATTCCTGATGACATAGAGATACGGAACATGCATACATAAGTAATCACACTATCCTCAGCTACAAATTTGTCTTTTTTTCCAGCTGCCGGCACGCCCATAAAAAGCTGAGGCTTCCCATAAGGATAAACAGCAGCAAAACAGCTGTCAGATTCCCTGTGTCTATTCTGCCATATAGAATCAGAGAACGCAATGCCTGGATCATATGGGTAAACGGATTGAGATTGATTGCAGTATGTAAGAAACCGGTAATACCTGTCATGGGAAACAGTGCATTGCTGAGAAAAAACACCGGAAGTACAATCGCGTTCATAACAGTTTCGTATATCACCTCATTCGGAAGGAGCATGCTGATTCCATAAGACAGCCCTGCCATAAAAAATGAGGTCAGAAAAATCAGTGAAATAAAGATGAGATATCCAGAGAGTGGCAGGGAAAATCTGACAGAAAACAGAAGACTGAGAGCTATCATAATTCCTACCTCCAGAAAGGTACACAATACGGCTTCAAAAAGCTGTGCAAGCACAATGGAGCTGCGTGTGAGCGGAGCAATCAGTATCCGATCGAAGCTGCCATCCGATTTCATCAGATAATTCATAATTCCACTGCTGCTGCAGGTCGAGAAGCTGATTAGGACAATCAGTCCCGGAAGCATGAACGCCGTATAATTTTCGATGCCGGAATGCTGCATCGTTGAAGAAGCGATTGCACTATAAAGTATCAGCCACAGAATCGGCTGCAAAGCTGTCATAACAATGGTGAATTTGTTGTGGAATCTCCATTTTATATTCCTGTATAAAAGGGTAAAAACACTCATACACATTCCTTCCTTTCACTCTGTGTCAGTCTCAGATACACATCCTCCAATGTCGGCTGCGCGATTTCTATTCCCTGAAATGCCGCATGCCTTTTCAATAATACTGCCGCTGCTGCTTCTATATCGCTTTGCGGGGTCTGCGTATAAATCAGAAGCTTTTCAGCACGTAGAAGGATTTCCTTTGACATCTGCTCCTTTAGGATGCCACAGCCTTTTCTTGCCTCTGCTTCAGAGGAAAAGGTGATTTCTATCGAATTCTGCCGCAGTAAAGAGCGCAGCTGTGCGGGGGATCCCTGTGTTACTTCCTTGCCATCCTTCATAATGCAGACGGTATTGCTGAGCTGATCAGCTTCCTCCAGATAATGTGTCGTAAGAAAAATCGTGACACCAAAATCATCTCTGATTTTTCTCATCATTCCCCACATCGCAATACGGGACTGTACATCCATTCCCACCGTAGGCTCATCCAGAAACAGAATTTTCGGATTCGTCATCATATTCAGGGCAATATCCAGACGCCGTTTCACACCGCCGGAATAAGAGGATACTGGATAACGCCGATACGGCTTCAGACCGAAATCAACAATGAGCGTTTCCATCCGTTTTTCGGCATCCCTTTTGGGGATTCTGTACAAACGGCTTTGAAGCAGCATATTTTCTTCCAGAGATAAATACGTATCAATGGAGGTTTGCTGGGCAACGCAGGCAATTTGCGAGCGCAGAGAGGCTGCATCCCTACACAAATCCTTCTCCAGCATTGTTATTCTACCGGATGTCGGCTGCAAATAGGTTGTCAGTATTCTGAGCAGTGTGGATTTACCGGCACCGTTTTGTCCAAGCAAAGAGAAAATCTCTCCCTGTTCAACGCAAAGAGATATACCATTCAGTGCCTGTACGCCGTTTTTATACTGCTTGACTACCTGCTTTACCTGTATGGCGCTCATGCTTCCTCCAGAATCGGAAATTGTATTTCCGTGATATATTTTTTCGGATTTCCCTTGAACAGCATTCCCGGCCCCTTGATGAAAACCTCCCGAAAGGGTGCAGAAATCTTTAGGCTGTGTTTGACCGCATACTGATCAATTGCGGCATAGGCAAGCGGCAGTGTCGCATAGGAGCCGATATGGGTAACACATACCGCTTTGATGCGGGGCATTTGCTTTACTTCAATATCCTGAGTGCATGGCACTTCATCCGTTGGAACACAGAGCTCCAGTGCTCCCTGCTTTGTTTCCGGATTCATAGACAGATAGTTGAAAAACGGTGCCCCGTTTGTTTTCCCGTGTATTGATTGAAACACCTTGGGAAATACCCGGTTTGCTTTTGTGACATCTCCTTCATAACTCATGTATGCCACACAAAGCGGCTCAATCTCTCGTATTTCGATTTTATATTCCATGTTTCTTCTCCTCTTCTTTCTGAATGGCAATCCATACATTGCATTGGTTGTCGTATGGTGCCTGCGTCTGCACAGGATATGCTTCGATATCGGGAAGCCGTGCATATTCATAACCGGAAAACAGCAGCCATTCGGAATAAAACCGGCGGAAAATATCCTGTACATTTTCCTTGAAATTCCCCTTGTTTTCAAACACAGCCCAGGTCGCGGCAGGAATGCGCAGCTCATGAAACCGGGATGGAATCTTTTTGCTTGTGGCAACTGCTATATAGTAGAAAATGTGATCGGGATCCTCATATACGCTGATGCCGAAGATTGCATTCGTACCGGTATCGGATAGCTGACAGAGCTCTGTGTATTGCGGACTTTGCATTGTTTCCTTCCAGAAATGGGGGACAATTTTATGATTCTCCTCCATCTCCTCGCATAGGCGTATCCGGATGCCCGCAAAGCGCAGCTCCCTTTTCTCTGCTATATGATAGGCCATAGGACTTCCTCCTGTGATATTGACAGAAAACTGTATCGGCGGATATGCATGCAGTGTTTTGCCGATATTTTTTGCGGCTGTCGGAGGGATACCGTGAACCTTTTGAAAGGCTCTGTTAAATGCGGTTGGTGAGGTATAGCCATACTTGAGGGCAACATCCAGCACCCTGGCATCACAGCGCTGCAAATCGAAGGCAGCCTGCGACATTCTTCGTCTTCGGATATAATCTGACAGCGATATGCCGGCGACATAGGAAAACATTCTTTGAAAATAATAGGGTGAGCAGCATGCGATACGGGCTGCCTCCTCGTACGATATCTCTGCATCAAGATTTTGCTCTATGTATGCGATGGCATCACTAAGCTTTCTTAACCATTCCATTTCTTTAACTCCCTTGCGTATAGGATATTCCAATACGTTTTTTTAATCCTCGCTTTTCCTGCGCTCTTTTGTAAACTATACGCTATATAAAAATTGTGTGCAAGTATCCCTAATTTTCATACCAGGAATACCGTAAGTGCATGGAAAGGCATATATGCAGGCTCTTTTGTTTGCAATCTCTCTTTGAGATGGCGTATAATGATGAACAGATGAGAGGTGACGTTATGTTAGAGAAAAACATATTGGAAGATGTACTGGAAATCGCCTGCAGTACGACGGGTGATTTTGCAGAAATTTTTGAAGAAGTCAATTACAGTACCAGAATATCCATGCTGAATGACGAGGTTGAAAGCACCAACAGTGGTATTCGCTGCGGGCTGGGTCTGCGGATTTATCATGGACTGGAATCCGTGTACGGCTATACCAATGATACAGATGAAAAAAATCTGAAGGAATTTGCGAAAAAGCTGGCGGACAGTCTGGGGGAACAGGGAAAGCATATTCCTGTGCAATTAAAGGAAATAACGTATGAAAATGCTCATATCATACGGCGCATACCGCGCGAAACTGCGCTAAAGGATAAAGTGGCGCTCATGAGGCGTGCTAGCGAAGCTGCACAGTCCTATGATGCGCATATAACGAAGGCGATTGTGAATTATCAGGATGATGAGCAGCATGTCGCAATATCCAATTCGGAAGGAAAATATATTCGTGATGTCCGGATTCGGACTAGAATGGCGGTATCTGCCGTTGCACAGGATGGAGCATTGCGGGAAACCGGAAGCTGTTCTCCCGGAGGCAGTGAAGGAATGGAGTTTTATGATACACACAAACCGGAGGATATTGGAAAAGAGGCGGCGCGCATTGCGATGACGATGCTGTATGCACAGCCGTGTCCTAGCGGTGTTATGCCGGTTATTATCGACAACGGCTTTGGCGGTGTCATCTTCCATGAGGCCTGCGGACACTCTCTGGAGGCACGCGGAGTTGCGAAAAATCAATCCAATTTTGCAGGAAAGCTGGGACAGAGAATTGCGAGTGAATGTGTAACGGCTGTGGATGACGGTACGATTCCCAATGCCTGGGGAAGTACAAATATCGATGATGAGGGAAATTTCACACGACGCACGGTACTGATTGAAAAGGGAATACTGAAGAGCTATCTGGTGGATACATTGAATGGGCGCCGGTTGAACATGCCTTCCACGGCATCCAGCAGACGGCAGTCCTATAAATATGAAACAACGTCCCGAATGACCAATACCTTCCTGTTGAACGGTACGGATCAGCTGGAGGATATGATAAAGGAAACCTCGTATGGACTATATGCAAAGACAATGGCTGGTGGCAGTGTGCAGGCAACCGGTGATTTCAATTTCGCTGTCAGAGAAGCATATTTGATCGAGGACGGAAAGATAACAACACCTGTCAAGGGCGCAACACTGATTGGAAACGGCTCGGATACATTGCTGAAAATTGACCGAGTCGCAGGTAATCTTGCGCGTGCACAGGGAATGTGCGGATCCAGCAGCGGAAGCATACCTACAGATGTCGGTCAGCCGGCAATACGAGTTAGTGAAATGACGGTTGGTGGCAGTAAGGGAGGCAAGGAACATGCATAAGCAACGTTGGCTTGACGCGGCAAAGGCTGCGGGTATCGAACAGTTGGAAATCTATGAACAGAAAAGCAGATCCACATCCATACGGCTGTTTGAAGGAAGTGTGGACGGCTACACCATCAGTGAGTGTAACGGATTTGCGATTCGTGGTATATATAAAGGAAATATGGGTATCTGTTTTCTGGAACAGGATGATGATGCCTTACTGGAGGACACGCTCTGCAGGATAAAGGAAAATGCGGAGGTGATTACAAGCAGGGATGAAGTGGAAATTTATGCGGGTGATTCTGCGTATCCCCAGCTGCAGCTGCGCAGCTGTACATGGAATGCACATCCGGATGCAGAAAAGATCGAAATGCTGAAGACGGTGGAGCAGTATATAAAGGAATCGGATGCCAGAATCGCTCAGGTTATGAATACCAGCTATGGCGAAGTCGATGTGGAAATTGCCATTGATAATACATTGGGTGTTCATCTGCATGATGCACAGCATGCGGCGTATATCAGTACAGCAGTTATGGCGAAGGATCAAGAGGATACAAAGATTGCAGGTGACTGGCAGTATCTGTATGATGATGTTTGCTTCGACGCGAAAAAATTTGCAGCAGGTGTGAGCCGTAAGGTGCTGGATAAGCTGTCTGCTGAAAGTGTGCAGAGTGCACAGTATCCGGTTCTGATTGAAAATGAGGCAATGGCAGATTTGCTGGCGGCCTTTAGCGGTATGTTTGACGGAGAAAATGCTTACAAAGGTATTTCATTATTGAATGACAGTATTGAGAAACAGATTTTCAGTGATAAAATTACAATTGTGGATGATCCGTTGTTGAAGAACGGCTATAACTCGAGAAGCTTTGATGATGAGGGGGTTGCCTGCAGGAATAAGATACTGGTTGATAAAGGCGTTTTAAAGACCTATCTGCACAATCTGAAATCCGCAAAGCTTATGAATTGTGAAACGACGGGCAATGGATTTAAGGCGGGATATGCATCCAATGTCGGTATAGCTCCAAGCAATCTGTTTATTGAAAATGGAAGTACATCTATGGATGAAATGATTGCATCGATGGAGGAAGGAATCATTGTTACGGAAATAACAGGTCTGCATGCCGGACTGAATGCCATGACAGGTGAATTTTCACTGCAATCTCAGGGCTGGTATGTGAAGGACGGAAAAAAGGTCAAGCCGGTCAATCTGATCACGATCGCTGGTAATTTTCTGGAGGCAATGAAGCAGGTGGAGATGCTGGGGAATGATGGAAAGCTGAATGCTGGATCTATTGGTTCACCGAGTATTTTGTTTACATCGTTTTCTGTCAGTGGTTTATAATGTGATACAGGCATTGTATGGCTGGTGTAACAGCTGCGTAAAAGTCTGCGTAAAAGCATGAATTTTACATTGAAAATGGCATGAAAATATTCTATAATATAGGTGCCAAATCCAAAGACCGAAAGGTCAAAAGAAAGGGACAGAGTTACGTGGAGATACTCTGTCCCTTTTGACGCAGTAAGAGGCACCAAATCCAGGAGTAATGAAAACGGCGAGTTCACCTCCTTTCCGTAGCAAGATCATCCCAGTTAATATAAAACTGAGCTTATTTGCTTACTAATGCCGCCGCTTGTATTTCAGGACGATGTACAGGATGATTCCAAGCTCTCGCAGCACTTTTGGTATGATGCCAATCAGCGCAATGAGAATCCAGATTATGTAATTCATCCTTCCTCCTATCACCTGGTGCATGAGTAAGAATTTCTGCATACCGATGAACCTCCTACACATATACATACGAATGGAAGATGCAGAACTCCTAAAAGAAATAAAAATATTTTTATATAAAAGGATAAAAATGGTTGAAGTGGATGCAGGAATATTCTATAATAAAGATGCCAAATCCAAAGACCGAAAGGTCAAAAGAAAGGGACAGAGTTACGTGGAGATACTCTGTCCCTTTTGACGCAGTAAGAGGCACCAAATCCAGGAGTAATGAAAACGGCGAGTTCACCTCCTTTCCGTAGCAGTATCATCTCAGTTAACAGAACACTGAGATTATCTGCTTACTAATGCCGCCGTTTGTATTTCAGGACGATGTACAGGATGATTCCAAGCTCCCGCAGCACTTTCGGTGTGATACCAATCAGTGCGATGAGAAACCAGAATATGTAATCCATCCTTCCTCCTTTCACCTGGTGCATTTCTAAGGTATAGTGTATGCATACCGATGAACCTCCTACATATATACATACGAATGCAATATACAAAACTCCTAAAAGAAATAAAAATATTTTTTAAAATAATGGTTGAAGTGGATACAGGAATATTTTATAATAAAAGTGCCAAATCCAAAGACCGAAAGGTCGCAAGAAAGGGACAGAGTTACGAGCAAGATACTCTGTCCCTTTTGAAGTAGTAAGAGGCACCAAATCCAGGAGTAATGAAAAGCGGCGAGTTCACCTCCTTTCCGTAGCAGTATCATCCCAGTTAATCCAACACTGAGATTATCTGTTTACTAATGCCGCCGTTTGTATTTCAGGACGATGTACAGGATGATCCCAAGCTCCCGCAGCACTTTCGGTGTGATACCAATCAGTGCGATGAGAAACCAGAATATGTAATCCATCCTTCCTCCTTTCACCTGGTGCATTTCTAAGGTATAGTGTATGCATACCGATGAACCTCCTACATATATACATACGAATGCAATATACAAAACTCCTAAAAGAAATAAAAATATTTTTTAAAATAATGGTTGAAGTGGATGCAGGAATATTTTATAATAAAAGTGCCAAATCCAAAGGTCGAAAGGCCAAAAGAAAGGGACAGAGTTACGTTGTGGTTACTCTGTCCCTTTTGACGCAGTAAGAGGCACCAAATCCAGGAGTAATGAAAACGGCGAGTTCACCTCCTTTCCGTAGCAGTATCATCTCAGTTAATCCAACACTGAGATTATCTGCTTACTAATGCCGCCGTTTGTATTTCAGGACGATGTACAGGATGATCCCAAGCTCCCGCAGCACTTTCGGTGTGATACCAATCAGTGCGACGAGAAACCAGAATATGTAATCCATCCTTCCTCCTTTCACCTGGCGCATTCCTAAGGTATTGTATATGCATACCGATGAACCTCCTACACATATACATACGAATGCGATATGTAAAACTCCTAAAGGAAATAAATTTTTTTTGTAAAATTTGATAAACTGTATCTCATAGAAAGAAGTGTCTTATGTTTCTTTCTAGTTTTGTGTGTTTGCGAAAAGACAGATTCAAATTCTATTGATAAGTACAATCGTGTTGCATTCTTCAGATTTTGAATTTAACCACAATTGGGTAAGCCCCTATACACGCTATTCATTTTCTTCTTTCTGCCTTCCATGTGGATTTCATTCCGATAATATCGTAAGTTTCTGAAAACTTTATTAAGAAATGGAAACTCCTTGGTCCCTGCAAGGATTCTATGGTAAAATAGGATACGGTGATAAAATGAAAAGTTTATATGATTTTACATACGATCAGATGGGCGATATGGCTCTGGAGCAGGGCTGGAAAAAATTTCGTGCACATCAGATCTTTCAATGGCTGTATCGCAAACGTGCAGTCAGCATAGATGACATGAGTGATCTTTCCAAGGATACCAGAGAGACCCTGAAGCAGCAGTTTTCTCTCACGCCGCTAAAGCTGCGTGATAAGCAGGTGGCAAGCGATGGGACGACGAAATATCTGTTTGCTTTGGAGGACGGCTCCCTGATTGAAAGTGTGCTGATGCAGTTTGATTATGGTAAGAGTATCTGTGTTACCTCACAGGTAGGCTGCAATATGGCCTGTGCCTTTTGTGCCAGTGGTCTGACAAAAAAGAAACGCAACCTGACAAGTGGAGAAATGGTGGCCCAGGTGCTGTATGTGCAGCGTGATCTGGATAAGCAGGAGGATCGGCTGAGTCATATTGTGGTAATGGGAACGGGGGAACCGTTTGACAATTACGAGCATGTGATGAATTTCCTTTCTACTGTCAATCATGATCGCGGACTGGGAATCGGTGCGCGTCATATTACGATATCCACCTGCGGTGTCGTTCCGAAAATTTATGAATTTGCCAAGGAGCACACACAATACAATCTGGCAATCTCTCTGCATGCGCCAAACAATGAACTCCGCGATCGTCTGATGCCGGTCAACCGTGCCTATCCACTGGAGGAACTGATGGAGGCAATCCAGTATTATGCACGGGAGAACAATCGCCGTCTGACGTTTGAATATATTCTTCTGCGCGGGGTCAATGACCAGAAGGAGCATGTGGCACAGCTGGCAAAGCTGTTAAAGGGTCTGAATGCCTATGTGAATCTGATTCCCTACAACGCTGTGGATGAAAACGGCTTTCAGGGAGTGGATCATGCCCATGCCATGGTATTCTATGATGCACTCATGAAGCAGGGAGTGCGTTGTACGATTCGTAAGGAGCATGGTGCGGATATCGACGCGGCATGCGGACAGCTGCGTGTTAAGCATCTGAAGAAGGAACAGGAAGGGAGCCGTTCATGAGTATTCAATATTATGGAGCGAGTCATGTCGGACTTCGAAGAAGAAATAATCAGGACAGCATCTGTTTTCTGGAAAACGGAGAGCATGCTCTGTTAGCTGTAGTCTGTGACGGCATTGGCGGCGGTCTTGCAGGAGATGTTGCGAGTCGTATGGCTATTGAGCATATGAAGGAAAGCTTTTTGAAAATGGAAAAATGCAGCTCGGATGTTCAGGTCAAGCACTGGCTGCAGGATACCATACAGGAAGCAAATGATCTGATTTTTACGCAGTCAACACGCAATACAGAACAAAAGGGAATGGGAACCACACTAGTTGGTATTCTGAAATGTGAAACGACGACCTACATTTTCAATGTCGGAGATTCCCGTACCTATGGGCTGTATGCGGATGATTTTCTGGCATTGACAGAGGATCATTCCTATATTGCGGATATGCTGAAGCGCGGAGAATTGAGCGAAGAGGAGGCAGCGGTGCATCCGAATCGCAACATGCTGACCAATGCCCTCGGCATATGGGATTCTGTACGCATCGATATCAATAAAATTAAAAATGATTACAAGGCGCTGCTGATTTGCAGTGATGGTTTACACGGCTATGTCAGTGAAGCGATTATTCGCGAGATTCTGGAAAGTAAGCGCAGCGTGGAGGATAAGGTTCGCATGCTGATTGACAAGGCTCTTCTTGCGGGCGGCTATGACAATGTGAGTGTCATCATCGTGGAACAGGCAGGTGATCTCCATGAATAACAACAACAAAATGATTGCCGAGCGCTATATGATCGTTTCCTCATTGGGGGAAGGCGGTATGGCGGATGTCTATCTGGCAATCGATACCATACTGAACCGTGAGGTGGCGATCAAGGTGCTGCGTGGGGAGCTCAGCAAGGATCCGGTGACACTGCTGCGCTTTCAGCGGGAGGCCAATGCGGTCAGCAAGCTGAACCATCCCAATGTAGTGGATGTATACGATGTCGGAGAGTTTGAGGGACGTCACTATATCGTAATGGAATATGTACGCGGCCGTACACTGAAGCAGCTGATTTCCCAGCGTGGGGCACTACATCAGGAAGAGGCTGTAAACATCATGATTCAGCTGACCAGCGCTGTACAGCATGCCCATGAAAACGATATTATTCACCGGGATATCAAGCCTCAGAATGTTCTGGTTAAGGATGATGGTACGGTAAAGATTACCGATTTCGGAATTGCGCTGGCGCACGATACGGTACAGCTGACGCAAAGTGATGCGGTACTGGGCAGTGCGCACTATCTGGCTCCGGAAACAACACGGGGAGAAACACCAAGCAATCAGGTGGACATCTATGCGCTTGGTATCGTGTTTTATGAGCTTTTGACCGGGAATGTTCCCTTCCATGGAGACAACCCCGTCCAGATTGCAATGAAGCATCTGCGTGAGGAGATACCAAGTGTTCGTGATTTCAATCCGACACTGCCGCAGTCCGTGGAGAACATCATCATCAAGGCAACCGTGAAAAACCGCAAGCTGCGCTATCAGAGTGCGAAGGATATGCTGTATGACCTGCACCGCTGCCTGCTTCCGGAATATGCACATGTCGAAAAGCTGGTGTTTGAGGAAGAGCATCCGCAGCCGACAATGGTCATGGAGCAGCGCAAGCAGAAGCAGACTAAGAAAACTGAGGTGCGCAAAAAGCATGTGGAGCCGATTGAAGAGGATGAAGAGGATGATTCCGGTAATCGGAAAATCACAACAATCATCATTGCTATGATTGTCGGGCTGTGTGTGATCGGTGTTGCGGCCTTTGTACTGATGAGCGGAATTTTTGATAAAGAAAAGATGATTAAGGTCCCGGAGCTGTCCACATCACAGACGCAGCAGGAGGCAATTCAGACGCTGACCTCCAGCGGGTTTAAAAAGGATAATATTACGATTAAGCAGGAGCTGAGTGATGATGTGGAAAAAGGTCATGTCATCCGTGTATCACCGGATACCGGAGAGGAAATTGGTGAAAAATCCAAGCTGACGCTGACTGTTTCCAGAGGAACCTGGTTTGTGGTAAAGGATTACCGCCATCGTTTACCGGAGGAAGTGGAAAAGGAACTGAATGAACAGAATCCAAACATCAAGCTGGAAATCAGCTATGAGCAAAGGGCGAATACGTGGCCCGGATATATAGCGGAACAAAGCGGCTTGGAAATCGGAGAAAAGCTGGATCCGGATAAAGAATATACATTAAAAATAACTGTCAGTCAGCTGATGAGCTGGAAGATAGAGGGCGTTGTAGGAAAAACGGCAGAAGAGGCCATTGCTTTAATTAAAGAAAAGACGGGAATACTTCCGGTATCGGATGAGCGTTCCTATGATGACCTGAGTGAAGAGGAACAAAAGACCATTAAAAAAGGAGTCGTTACAGATGTGGATCCCGCAGAGGGAACGGAATATGTCCAGCAGATGGAGAATCCGAATGTTATAACGATAAGGTTTTACAAATGACAGAAACAGGAAGAATTATCAAGATCGTATCCAGCCGCTATGAGGTGCTGGCAGCCAATCAGGAGCGGGTGCTGTGTGTTGCCATGGGAAAGCTGCGTAAGGCGCACTCTCCGGTTGTCGGCGATCTGGTGGAATTTGAACGCTTTGCGGATCAAAACGGTATTCAGAAAATTCTGCCCCGTAAAAATGCCCTCGTCCGCCCATCCATTGCCAACGTGGATCAGGCGATCATCGTCATGTCCTGCAAGGATCCGGATTTTTCAACAACCCTGATTGACCGCTTGATTTTCAGTGTATGCTATGCGGGAATCCGTCCTGTTTTATGCATCACCAAGCTGGATCTCATCGCTGAAAATGATGCAATCCATGAGGAAATCCAGCATTATATCGACAGCGGTTATGAGGTGTATCAGAGTGGGAAAGGCTATGCAAGTGAGGATCTGATACAGGCCTTGAAGGGAAATATCAGTGTGCTGACAGGGCAGAGCGGCGCAGGTAAAAGCTCCCTGTTAAACCGGATTGACCCTACCTTTCATCTTCAAACACAGGAAATCAGCAAGGCTTTGGGTAGAGGAAAGCATACAACACGGCATTGTGAGCTGCATGAGATTGCCGGCGGCTGGGTGGCGGATACCCCCGGTTTTTCCTCACTGGATTTTACTGCGATGAATATCACGCAGCTGGCCGAATGCATACCTGATTTTCAAAATGTTCAGGATGCATGCAGATTCCGCGATTGTATTCATGTCAATGAACCGGATTGTGCCATACGTGCTGCTGTTGAGGATGGGACGATACGCAGGGAACGCTATGCGCATTATCTGGAAATTGTGGATATGATACAAAAAGCAAAGCCGCGGTATTGAAACAGCATACAGAAAATACAATACAATTATGAAGGAGGACACACGTTATGAAAGAATTAGTAATCGCTCCGTCCATTCTGTCACTGGACTATTCCAGAACGAGTGAACAGCTGAAGGAGCTGGATGAAAGCAATGCGAAATGGATGCATTTTGATGTTATGGATGGCCATTTTGTACCGAATCTGACCTTTGGACCGGACCTTCTCAAGGGCTTTAAAAAAGCAGTGGATATGGTAATGGATGTTCATATCATGGTAGATAATCCGGATATGGTTGCGGAAATCTTCGCCAAGGCAGGTGCAGATGTTATCACCTTCCATCTGGAAGCTGTGAAGGATGTGGATGCCTGCATTCAGCTGTGCAGAAAAATCCGTGAAATGGGTGTACAGGCAGGTGTATCTGTGAAGCCGAAAACCGGTGTGGACGCACTGCTGACACATCTGAAGGAAATGGATCTGGTTTTGATCATGTCGGTGGAGCCGGGCTTTGGCGGACAGTCCTTTATGGAGGATACGCTGGAAAAGGTGCGCATACTGCGTGAGCGGATTGAAAAGGAAGGTCTGAATACACGTATTGAAATCGATGGCGGTATCAATGGGGAAACGGCAAAGCTGGCCGTAGCTGCCGGAGTGGATACGCTGGTTGCCGGAAGCTATGTGTTCAAAAACGGTATTGCGGAATCCGTAGATAAGCTGCTGGCATGTCAAAGGTAGTTCTCGTTGCCGGCATGTGTGAGACTGCGCCGGTCATTGCACATGCCGATTATATCGGCGTAGATCATGGAGCTGTCTGCTGCATGCGGCAGGGTATTGCCATGCGCAAGGCCGTAGGGGACTTTGACAGCATAACAAGGGAGGAGCTTGCACAGCTCAAGCAGTATTGTGAGGTGGAAAAGCTCCCCTCCCATAAAAATGAAACCGATACTGAGGTTGCAATCGAAGCAGCACTGCAGCTGGGCTATGATGACATTATCCTATACGGCGGCCTGGGTGGACGTCTGGATCATGAAATGGCCAATCTGCATCTGATGATCTATCGTGAGCTTCCGCTGACCCTGATGAATGATACCAATATCATCAAGGTATTGCATCCGGGAATCTATGAGGTCGAAAAGCTGCATACCTACTTGTCCTTTCTGCCGCTGGAGGATTCCTGCATCAGTGAGGAGGGGGTTGCCTATCCCTTGAAGGAACGCGTTTTGAAGGTTACGGATATTTATCCGCTTTCCAATGAAATCAATGGCAATATTGCGAGGATCACCATACATTACGGGCGTGTGCTGATGATGCAGTGCAGGGACGCATAACAAACCGGAATCAACATATAGGAAGCTTAAAAATGCTTTCTTTGGAGCATGTCTATACGGCGTGTTCCTTTTTCTTTTGTTTTTACCGGGAAGCGGGTATAATGAAGGGGAATATAAACGACAGCTGTATGAAGCAGGGCTGTCTGACATATACTGATGAAAAAGGAGGGCTGATTATGCTGGAGTTGAAGCTGAAAAGCGGTGAGGTGAAGCAGTGTGAAGCAGGTGCCTATGTTCATGAGCTGCTGGAAGCATGGAACGTAAAGGAGGCGGTTTATGCAGTTACGCTGGATGGAAAGCTGCATGATCTGAATTATCGAATCAAAAAAAGCGGTGCACTGGATTATATTTATGCGGATAGTGAAACCGGGAAGCTTATCTATGAGCGCAGCTTGAATTTTCTGTTTATTGTAGCGGTGCGCAGTCTGTTTCCCGATGCCCGTGTCCGCATGGAGCATGCCCTCAGTGGCGGTCAGTATTGCGAAATCGATAAGGAAGGATACTGCAAGCCGCAGGATGTACGTAAAATTGAAAAGCGGATGAAGGAGCTCATTGCCGCAAACGAGGTGATTCACCGACGTGTTGTGGCCACAGCAGAGGCACAGGCCTATTTTGACCGTCTGGGAATGAAAAACAAGGCAAATCTTTTGGCATGCAGGAAAAGTGCGACCAGCAGTATTTATACATTGTGCGGATATGATGATTATTTTTACGGCATCATGCTGCCGGATACCTCCTATCTCACACATTTTTCCATTCGTTTTTATGCACCGGGTGTCTGGCTGTCTGCAGGAAACGGATTTCAGAATCAGGCAAAGCTGTTTCATGTGTTTCAGGAGTTTGAAACCTGGGGCAGGCTGATTGGTGTATCCAATATTGCAGAGCTGAATGCACAGATTCAGCAGGGCTATATGGATGATCTGGTGCTGATGAGCGAAACGATGGTAGAAAAGAAGCTGGCAGAGCTTGCGGCGTCCATTGTACAGGGGCATCCGCATACGAAATTCATTCTGATTGCAGGACCGAGCTCTGCAGGAAAGACAACCTTTTCCAGACGTCTGGCAATTCACCTTAAGATTCTTGGGAAAAAACCGATGCCGATCTCAATGGATGATTTCTATAAAAACCGCGAGGACTGTCCAAGGCTGCCGGATGGAAGCTATGATTTTGAAGGATTGGAGGCACTGGATCTGGAGCTGTTTAATGACACCATGCTGAAGCTGCTGCATAAGGAAGCAGTGCATATGCCGTTGTTCAACTTCAAAACGGGGCAGCGCGAGTGGAAGGAAAGGGAAACAGTGCTGGAGGATGATCATATTCTGATAATAGAAGGTATCCACGGATTGAATCCTAAGACCTCTGCCGATTTGCCGGAAGAGGCGAAGTTTCGTATCTATATCAATGCACTGACGCACTTGAATCTGGACGAGCATAACCGTATACCGACAAGTGATTACCGCCTGATCCGCCGCATTGCCAGAGATTATCAGTTTCGCAGCTGGAGTGCGCAGAATACCATTCATTTCTGGAAGAATGTAAAGCAGGGAGAGGATCATAACATCTATCCGTATCAGGAGGAGGCCGATGCTATTTTCAATTCCTCCATGGTATATGAAATGTCTATTCTTAAGAAAATTGTGATTCCGCTGCTGGATCAGGTGCATCCACATGAAGCGCAGTATCTGGAGGCCAACCGTTTGAAAAAGCTGCTTGCCTATTTTGTGGACGGCAGTGAGGAGGCAGTGCCAAGAAGCAGTATTCTTGCGGAATTTATTGGAAACAGTGTTTTTGATGTCTGATTCCTATCCTCCCTCACAGAGCGTTTTATAAAAAAACAGCATGGGAATAGGAGCCGTAACGAATCCAGATTCGTATTAACGAATATATATACCGAATTCAATTATGAATTAGGTAGTTATAAGCAGGATATCGGCAATGATAGAAAATAATCATCGGAATACAAAAAGCAGATCATCTGTACAGTTAAGGATGATCTGCTTTCTTTATGGCTTGTCCTGCTTCCTGAAGTAAGAAAAAAACAGGTTACCCTGTTTCATATCCACTCTTAGATAGCTTTTTTGTTTTTCAGCGTTTTTAATGCACGAGCACTAATACGGATCGTTTGAGGTTTTCCATCAACAACGACTTTAACTTTCTGTAAGTTTACATTCCAGTTACGACGACTAGCACGCATAGAGTGAGAGCGTTTATTACCTGATAAAGGTCCTTTACCTGTAATTGCACAAACTTTTGACATACCGTTTACCTCCTTCCGTACAATACTTTAAAACACAATTTGCTTAGATATCATACCATCTTATAATGTAAAATGCAACAATAATTTTCAAAAATTGTACAGGGGCTGAAGTGAAAAGTTAAATTCCACTTTCAAAGTAGCTAAGTAGAAAAGACTCTTACACAACAATCTAGTTGAATTTACACTTACAATTGCATTTAGTCTTTCATATATCCTTTTTTATATCTATGATGAAGGTAACCGCTGGTTATTATCATACACATTACAAAGGGTGATGAATATGGCAACGAACAAAAACAAACATCTGACTCAGGACGATCGCAATGTCATCGCGATCGGCATCGTTAATGGTTCTTCTAAAAAAGCTATTGCTGATAATCTAGGCAAAGATAAATCTACGATAGGTAAGGAAATCCGTGCTCACCGTTATCTCTCTCATAAATCTACACTTTCTCTAGAATGTGAGAACTATGCTCACTGTAAGTTTAAGAGAAAGAATTGTACTGTCAACTGCCCTGATTATTCTAAGTTCCGCTGCAAACGCAGAGATCGTACTCCGGGAGCTTGTAATGGCTGTGAGAAACTGAAAAGCTGCCGCTTTGATAAATACCTCTATAAACCTACGATCGCCTATGAGGAATACCGTAGCGAACTCGTTGAGTCTCGAACCGGAATCAATCTGACCTCATCAGAAGCTGTAGAGCTAGGCAATACCATCAAGCCTCTTCTATTAAAAGGTCATTCACCTTATCAGATCATAGCTGCACATCCCGAACTTGGAATCAGTGAGAAGACACTCTACAACTATATTGAACAAGGTGTATTCGAATGTGTTGGCATTGCTAATATTGACCTTCGTATAAAAGTCAAAAGAAAAATGACCGCTAAGAAGAAGACGATCTATAAAAAACGACAAGACCGTAAATTCCTTGTTGGACGGCTTTACACAGATTACCAATCCTATGTTGAGTCTGAGGAAATCACTCACATTTTACAAATGGATACAGTCTACAATGACATTTCCAATGGACCGTTTATCCAGACTTTCAAATTCATCAAATATGGGCTCCTGTTTGCTGTATATCACGACACGAAGACTGCTGCAGATATGGTTGACGGACTAGCTGTTCTTGATTCCATCCTTGGAAAAAGCCTGTTTGAACAGGAAGCTCATATAACACTCACCGATCGCGGAGGTGAATTTACTGATGCTGAGCATATGGAAAAAAGAGACGATGGTACCAGAAGGACACGAGTCTTCTATTGCGACCCTATGCAGTCCGGGCAGAAAGGAAGCCTGGAAAATATGCATCGTGAATTACGTTATATATTACCTAACGAAGTAGACTTACGCAGTATCGGCCTGACCGATCAGACTTCCTTGAATGTAGCCATCTCACATATCAATTCCAGTGCCAAGGAACATTTGAATGGAAAATCCCCATTTGAGCTATGTGAGTTCATGTGTCCGGAATTAGCGCAGAAACTTTATGAATTTGGTCTACAGAAAATAGATAAGGACGAAGTGATACTTCGTCCAAGCGTATTGACTCATAAGTAACAAACAGATGATATAAAGAATGATAAGAGCAGCGGCAAAGAACAGTTATTTATAGTGTAACTATAAAATAGAAGTGGAATTTAGTTATACATAGGCATAATGGAGCCTATTTTCAGTGCGCTTATTCATTTTATCTATCATTCGCACAATGACCACTTTCTTCACATTTTTACTTACTTCTACCTATTTGAAACCCTTTCTAACGCTATATTTATGCTCTGTATAGACTTTTGTAGAAGAAAGTTCCACATTTTTTATTCGCCTTTTGAAAGTGGAATTTAACTTTTCACTTCAGCAAATTGTACAGGGAATACAGTATAAATAAAAATTGCTTACTACCTGAAGCAAAGACCTTTTGCCGTATGGATGTAAATGCTTCATAACAAAGCGGTTTCATGGTGTCCTCACAAGCAGGACATGCAATAGTTGCCTGTGACAGCTGTATGATGAGAAGATGCGCCAGGTAAAATATTCCAGAATATTCGATGTTTTTCCGTCTTCTATAAAAACTTAAGAATTTCATGTGGAAATAAAATTGCATGTTCTCCTACTTTCTTATATAATTAAGCTGACAAACTTTGTATGAAAAGGGAATGTGATGATATGAAGAAGAAAATTATAGTAGGTATAGCAGCTCTTCTATGTGGCGGCATACTGCTTCAGCAGGGCTACATAGGAGCGCAGAATAGTGCAGAAAAAGAACCGGAGGCTGTTTCCTCCAGACTTCCGGAGAATCATGTGTTTAAAAGAATTGATGAAAACGGTAAAATCATCATCGAGGATACTGCCAAGCTGGAGGCTGAAACGAAAAAGGAACAGGCGGCCAGAGAAAACATGGCAAAGGTAAAGGGAATCGGCGGTGCCAGAGATATTAAATATGGTGTCGTCAATTTCAAGACGAAGTCAGATTCCGGAAAAAACACCAGCTATACCGAGGTAGGTACCGGTTATAGCGGATATACCAACGGATATTATGCTGCCGACGGGGCATTTCTTGGATATGAAAACAATGGTACCAAGGTGAAGTTCATGTTGGCCGGTGTTGTCGGTCTGGTGGATGCCGATGAGGTGGAGATTCTGAATTATGAGGATGAGGATACGGTACAGTCCGTAAACTACTACATATGTAAGAATGGAAATATCTACCATTCCATCACACTGAATATCCGCCAGCCGTATTATACGAGTACAGCGATGGTCGGCAAGCAGCAAAGCTATATGAAGAGCAATACGGTATACTACAGCTATGATGGTCATTATTTCTATACGACCTATCAGAAGATGATTGATGATTACAAGGCCAATACAAGAAAGAATTCAATCAATGCATCAAAGCCGTATTATAATTATTATCAGTATGTTTCATCACGTACAAAAACAAGCTTTACTGCCAGTGATTTAAATGGATATGTGAAGAGCTATCTGGATGACTTGTATAATAGCAAGGATACAAAGATGTACAATATGGGAAAATATTTTATTGATTATCAGAATACATACGGCGCCTATGCACTGGCATCCTTTGGCGTTGCCGTCAATGAGAGTGCATTCGGTACCAGCTCCATCGCGTTAAGCAAGAACAATCTGTTCGGGCACAATGCGGTGGACTCCGATCCCGGATTGGCGAACGGCTATTCATCGCCGCAAAACAGTATTCTGGATCATGATAAATACTATGTGAATCTGTGGTATTCCACGCCGAAATATTCAACCTATCACGGGGCATTCCTTGGAGACAAGGCAAGTGGTATGAATGTATCCTATGCTTCGGATCCATACTGGGGTGAAAGTGCAGCACACTGGATGTGGCAGCTGGATGAATATGTCAGTGGAAAAAGTGATGCGGGCTCCAAAAAGCTGGTCTTCAAGGATCAGGGAGCAATCAATATCCGCAAGGAAGCGACAACCTCCTCAGCAAGCCTGTATACCACACCGAAAAATGGAAATATGTCCTTTAACATTCTCGGAAAGGTAAAGGGAGAATCCGTAAGCGGAAGTACAGACTGGTATAAAATACAGCTGGATGTACCATTGAACAGTGCGAGAACGGCGATTGATTATTCCGGAAACAGCTATAATTTCGGGAATAGCTACGGCTATGTACACAGCTCTCTGCTGTCTGAAAACGGCTATACAAGCGACTCCTCCGGCGGAAGTGACTCAAGCAACAGCAGTACTGCCTATAAGCTGGGGGATGTCAATAACGATGGGAAAATTACCCCTGCCGATTATGTCAAGGTGAAGAACCATATTATGAAGAAATCCACGTTGAGCGGCAAATCATTAACGGCCGCAGATGTGAATAAGGATGGGAAAATCACCCCTGCGGATTATGTGAAAATCAAGAACCATATTATGGGAAAGAGTACAATAAAGGAGTAATTTGATGAAGAAATTCAAACTGAAATTTATAAAAATGGCAGCTGTGTTCATCGTAGCAGCCGGAATATGGAACCTTTCCGGTTTTATACATGCAGCCAGTCTGAGTGTTACGGCCAGTGCAAGCACGATTTATGTCGGTGACAGTGTAACCTTTACGGTAAGTGCATCCGGCGGTGCGGGAAATGTAAGTGTCAGCGGGGCGGCTAATGGAACCTACTGGCTGGAAAACAGCTCGCAGTCCTTCACGGTAACTGCCTCCGCAGAAGGAACACTGACTGTATCTGCATCGGGTACACTGGGAGATTTCAATACGGAAGAAGATGTGACGGTATCCGGCTCTGCATCCGTACAGGTTGTCGCAAGACCGACAGAGACTCCGAAAAACGAGACACCTCAGAAACAGGAGACACAAAAGCCGGAGGAAAAAAAGCAGGAAGAAAAGAAGCTGTCCAGCAATGCCAATCTGGCAAGTCTTAGTATCTCACAGGGAACTCTGAGTCCAAAATTTTCCGCCTCTAAAACACAGTATACCGTAAATCTGAACGGGGATGTTTCCAGTATCAAGGTGAATGCAACAGCTGCCGACAGCAAGGCTGTGGTATATGGAACAGGCACAAAGAGCCTGAAGCCCGGAAAAAACACGATATCCGTCAGTGTTGCGGCAGAGGATGGAAGCACAAAGGAATACACGATTACAGTCAATGTCGATGAAACACCGCTTGTATACGTAAGCTACAATGGAGCGAAGCTCGGCTTTGTCCGCAGTCTGGATGGCGTCGATAAGCCTGCGAAATCCTTTGAAGCTGTGAAAATCAAGGTGGACGGCAAGGAAGTAAAGGCATGGAAAAGCAACCTGCTGAAGAAGACGGTTGTCTATCTGCAGGATGATAAAACAAAGGAAAAGAATTACTATATCTATAATACGGATACCAATACAGTCGAGACTATGCTGCGTCCGATGGCTCTGCTGGGAAACAATGTGTTTGTCGTTGATGTGCCGAAGAATCTCCAGACGCGTGAAGGGATGAATTTCACAACGGTGAAAATCGATAACTATGAACTCAACGGCTGGACCTTCAAGGATACGGCTTTTGAGAATTACGCTTTGATCTATGTCATGGATGAAAAAGGCAACATGGTGTATTACCAGTACGAAGCTACGGAAAAAACGCTGCAGCTGTATTCCGGTGCCGCAACGATACCGCAGAGTGCCTATGATCAGTATCGTAAGGATGTAGATGCGTCGCTGAAGAAGCATAAGTGGGTCATCTATGGCTTGGCCGGCGGCTGTGTGGTACTTGCGGGATTGAGTGCATTTCTCTTCTTCCGCAGGAAAAAGACGGTGAAATATCAGAAGCGGACAATCTCTGATTCAAGAAGAGATGCGGAGGCGGACGCTTTGAGAAACATATCCGATGACAATTAAGAGAGGGAAAACCTCTCTTTATTTTAACCTTTGTGCACCTCTTTGAAAAAAAAGAAAAAATTTATGAGAAATCCTTGGAAATGGTTTTTAAACCGCTTAAATTATGATATCATATATGAGTATAAATGTACGCCGAAGGCTGGCTTAGCCAGTGTGGGTAAGGAGGTAACCTTATGAACAAAAAGGAAATATATGCCTCGATAGAAGTAGCGGATCATGAAGTTCGACTGGTTGTCGGTGAATTTTATGAAACGCGGTTTAATATTCTAAGAGTGGAAAAAGCTCCCATACAGGGAATTGAAAAACAGAAAATCATGGATGAACAGAATGTTGTAAACGGCATTATCAAGGCCAAGAAGCAGGCTGAGGATGCACTTGGATATCACATTGAGCGGGTTCTTGCGGCAATCCCTTCCGTCAACGTACAGCGTCATAACAAAAAGGTAAGCGTTGTTCCGGAAGCAAGCAGTAAACGCATTCGTTTAAGTGACATTCAAAAGGGGTTGAATGAAGCGGTCAGCTTTAAACCGGATCCACAGCTGGAACTGGTAAATATCGGCTGCGTCAAATACATAACAAACGGTATCACTTCCAGAAAAATGCCAATTGATGAAACAGCAGAGGTTCTGATCATGAATGTGGATCTGCTGTATGCGGATAAAGAGGTAGTATATGCCTATGCACGCTGCATTGAGAAGGCCGGACTGGAAATTCTGGATGTATGTCTGGATTCCTATGCCATGGCCAATGAAGCAGCGGTATTTGAACAAACAGTTGATAAATATGTCATACAGATTGACCTTGCGAGAGATCATACAACGCTTTCCCTGTTTACACATGGCAAGCTCGTGAATTGTGAAGTTATTGAAGATGGATATGGGGTATGGCTGCAGGATTTGATCGAACAGTATCATCTGAGCAGCAATGTGAGCTATCGGCTGGCACAGAATACCTGTACCTTTGATGCGGACTCCGCAAAGGATCAGATTATCTATATCTGGTCAAAATCGGGTGAGCAGAAGCAGATCAGCGAGAAGCAGGCATGTGAAGCCATTGTTCCTTATGTGAAAAGCTGGCTGAATATGATCAATGAAACCTGTGCTCCGATTATTGAGAGTGGAGATGTGCGCTACCTGTTGAGCGGAGAGGGCTGTGAAATACCTTCCCTGCAGGAGCTGCTGCGCTATCTAAATGCACCTGCACAGATTTATGTTCCGCAGACCATTGGTGTCCGCGACTGTTCCTATGTAACCTGTCTGGGTCTGTTTTACAGCTGGAGAGAGCAGATGGCAATCCGCAGGGATGAGCGTGTATGCTGCAATCCACAGGAAGTGGAAGAAACCATGGATACGGTTACGAAGAAAAGCTCCGTCGATGAAGAGGGCGGATTTACAAGAAAACTGAAAAGCATTCTGTTAAGCGATAAATAAAAAGAGAGAGCGAGGAATAACGATGAGCGATTTACAGTTTGAACAGGTAGCAAATATTAAAGTGTTTGGTATTGGCGGAGGCGGCTGCAATGCCGTAAACCGCATGGTTTCCGAAGGTGTCAAGGGTGTGGAGTTTTATGTTGCCAACACAGATCTTCAGGCACTGAATATTTCTCCTGTTGAAAATAAAATTGTCCTTGGACGGGAAGTGACCAAGGGGCTGGGTGCCGGGGCGAATCCGGAAATGGGAAGACGTGCTGCCCAGGAAAATGAAAATGAAATCCGGGAAGCGATTAAGGGAAGCGATATGGTGTTTATCACCACAGGACTTGGCGGCGGAACCGGAACCGGTGCTGCACCGATGTTTGCAAAAATTGCAAAGGAAGAAGGGGCATTGACGGTAGGTATCGTTACAAAGCCGTTCACCTTTGAAGGAAAGAAGAGAATGAAATCCGCAGAGGACGGTCTTGCCGAGCTGAAGCAATATGTGGATTCCCTGATTATCGTATCCAACAATAATCTGATTGAAGTCATCGGCCGTCGTCCGCTGACAGAGGCATTCCAGGCGGCGGACAATGTGCTGCGGCAGGGTGTACAGACGATTACCGATCTGATTGCTGTTCCTGCACTGATCAACCTGGACTTCGCGGATGTGCGCACCATCATGGAAAATCAGGGCTCTGCACTGATTGGAATCGGTATGGCAGAGGGCGAAGACAAAGCCCGTGCTGCAGCCGAAAAAGCAATACAGTCTCCACTGCTGGAAGCGCAGATTACCGGAGCGAGCAATGCCATCGTTAATATCACCGGTGGAGAATCGATTACACTGTTTGACGCAGAGGATGCCATGGCGCTTGTACGGGAAGCTGCAGGCAATGACATCGATGCGATTTTCGGTGTTGCTATCAATGAAAAGCTTGGAGACTCCATCATCGTAACCGTTATTGCGACCGGTTTTGACAAGGAAGAGGAAGAAGAGGAAGAAATTCCAGCGGCATCCGCATTTACTCAGCCGGTTTCCCGGCCAAGTGCAAGAGTGCAGACAGAGGAAAAGCCGCGGTATCAGGAACTGGAAGAAGATGACCGTGAAGGTATTCCATCCTTTTTCTCCCGTCGTTAACCATCATGATATTTTATTATATTGATGACAGTATGCTGGCAAGAAATGAGTTTGCTACAGCTGTTCTGCATCGTTTTGAATGCTGGATGGAGCATCATCCGGCAGACCTTGTGCTGGTAAGTACAGCACAAAAGAATCATCCGCAGTTAGAGCACTTTGTGGATGCCATGAAGCGTACGACCGTGCTTGCCAGCCCGGCTCAGTTTGAATTTCAGGGTGTTCGCGGAGATCTTCGCAACGGCTTTCTCTGCGTAGAGGGCTTTCCCGAAATGCAGAGCTTCAGCGGTTCCTTTGTAGCCTATGATACCAAGCGTGCTGCCTGCGAGCGTATCTATCTGGAGCTGTTTATGGAGCATGATGCATCCGATATGGACAGCTTTGTAGAGGAGCTGGAAGAGATGCTCAGTGAGAAGCTGCAGATGCTGCAGAAAAAGAAATCAATCCTGAGCTGAATACGAGGACATGTCATTGCGGCTGTCCTTTTTTTCTTATGCAGAAGCTTTCAGGGCAGATAAAGCTAGTGGTGAGTACAATCGAAGGCCTATAAGCCAAATGGCTTTCTGCTTTCGGATATGAACATAGGATAAAGCAGACTGGTTTAGATGATGCTCGTATCCCTTCTTGAAAAGTCCCAAAGCTATGAGCTTACTTTTTTCTGTCTGTTTCACGGAGGTTTTGTCGAAGCACACATATATCCTGTACGGGCACATACATTGTGGTAGTGAAGGAGGGTGTATATGCCTTATCGAATGAACATACAGGAGGTAGTTCAGGAAACCTACAGTGATCTGGATAAGGGGCTGAGTGAACAGGAAGCTGCCGCCAGACTCCGGGATCAGGGAAAAAATGAGCTGCTGAAGAAGAAAAAGGAAACTGTCTTCCAGATGTTTCTGGAACAATTTCAGGATCCGATGGTAATTATATTGATTATCGGAGCAATCGTATCCATATTTTTAAAGGAGTATATTGATGCATCCATCATTCTGACTGTGATTATCCTGAATGCCATCATCGGCGTTGTACAGGAATTCAAGGCGGAGAAAGCAATTGATGCACTGGAAAAGCTGTCTACACCGAAGGCTTTTGTTGTCAGAGAGGGTTTTCTCAAGGAAATCGACTCCAAGGAGCTGGTTGTTGGCGATCTGGTGGAGCTGGAAGTGGGGGGATACATACCGGCCGATATGCGTCTGGTGTCATCCGTCAATCTGAAGGTGGAGGAAAGTACACTGACTGGAGAAAGTGAAGCGGTGGAAAAGGATGCGGCCCTTGTATATGATGAGGAAATCAATATCTCCGATCAGAGAAACATGGTCTTTATGTCCACCTATGTTACATATGGAAAGGCCAGAGGCATTGTTGTACGCACCGGCATGAGCAGTGAGGTCGGTAAAATTGCGCGGATGCTGGATGAAACCAAAGAGGACATGACACCGCTGCAGGTGCGTCTTGCCCATCTGTCTAAAATATTGGGAATCGGTTCCGTCGGTATCTGTATTGCGATGTTTGTAGTTGCTGTATTGCAGGGACGAGACCTCTTTGATATGCTGCTGCTTTCAATTTCTCTCGCTGTCGCTGCCATACCGGAGGGACTTCCTGCAGTCGTTACCATTGTACTTGCACTGGGTGTTCAGGTCATGAGCCGCAACAATGCTATTATCCGTAAGCTGCATGCTGTGGAAACACTTGGTTCCGTAAGTGTCATCTGTTCCGATAAGACAGGAACATTGACACAGAATAAAATGCATGTGGTTTCCTCCTATGCAAACGGTGCCTTGCAGAACCGCAGTGAGGAGCTGCTGCGCGGCTTCTGTTTATGCAACAATGCAACCGTGCAGAAGGAGGAAATCCTCGGAGAGCCTACCGAAGCCGCTTTGATGGCGTTCTGTGAAGAAAACGGGATGCATAAGGACGCAGAAGACCTGTCCTACGTGAGAGTGAATGAGATCAGCTTCGATTCCACACGTAAGCTCATGACAACGATTCATCAGCATGGAAAAGAGTATGTGGCATTCACCAAGGGAGCCCTGGAAAAGGTGCTGGATTTGTGCACACAGGTTCGTATGGATGGCACAACCGTGCGGATGAGCAGCTATGAGAAAAACCGCATACTGGAAGCAAGCAAAAAGGTAAGCAGTGATGCGCAGCGTGTTCTCGCTTTAGCAATGCGCTCCCTGAAAAGTCCGCATGAAAGTGCTGTGGAGAGTAAAATGACGTTTATCGGCTTTGCCGGCTTAATCGATCCGCCTCGCGAGGAGGTACGGGATTCCATCAGGCTGTGCCACAAGGCTGGAATACAGGTTGTTATGATTACAGGAGATCATCCGCTCACTGCATTTGCCATTGCCCGCAATCTGGGAATTGCAAAAACGGAGCAGCAGGTGATCACCGGAAAAGAGCTGGATGAAATGAATGAGGAAACACTGGCGCAGCATGTACAAAGCTATTGTGTATATGCCCGTGTAACACCGGAGCATAAGGTGCGAATCGTCAACGCATTTAAAAAGCATCAGCTTGTCGTTGCCATGTCAGGAGACGGCGTGAACGATGCACCGAGTTTAAAGAATGCCGATATCGGTATCGCTATGGGAAAGACGGGAACTGATGTATGCAAGCAGGCCTCCGATATGATTCTTGCGGATGATAACTTCGCAACGATCGTTGAGGCAGTGGAGCAGGGAAGAAATATATATCTGAATATTCAGAAGGCTGTGCTTTATCTTCTAAGCTGCAATCTCGGTGAAATCATGTCGCTGTTTCTTGCCATTGTCTTTATGCCGCATGTTGTCTCCACCCTATCTGCCATACAGATACTGTGGGTCAATCTTGTGACAGATGCCTTTCCGGCACTGGCGCTTGGCGTGGATCCGATGGATAAATTCATCATGGAAGAAAAACCGCGGGATCGAAGAGAAAGTCTGTTTGCGCACGGCGGTATGATATTCACGATTATGAACGGTATGTTCATCGGTACCATTACTCTGGTTGCCTTCCGTAACGGTCTGGATGTCAGCCCTGCCAAGGCACAGACCATGGCCTTCATGGTATTATCGATTTCCCAGCTGTTCCATGCATTGAACCTGCGCTCCCGTACACATTCCATACTGGAGGTTGGAATCATGCGCAATAAGTGGCTGATTCTGACAATGGTGTTTGGAATCACACTGCAGATTGCAGTCTGCCAGCTGCCAATCTTCAATATGCTGCTGAAAACCGTTCCGCTGGATATGTCCTCGTGGACAATGGTTCTCGGCATGTCCTTCAGTATTATCCTTATCAATGAAATCAGTAAATGGATAGCCAAAGAGAGGTAGCATGTAGCCATAAAAATATGGTATACTACTCCTGTTGACCATTGGCAGGTACATATGACTCTGGTCCTGTGTGCCTGCTTTTTCTATGGTCTTTTTGAAAAGGAGTAGATGTATGAAGCATTTTGAAGAACATGTTGAGGATGTTTCTCTCATACTGGATGAAGAGGAATGTTCTGATACAAAACAAACGGATATGATTCTGGATGTCGGGGATCGCCCGCCGCTTCTGCAATGGCTGTTTCTGAGCTTTCAGCACGTATTTGCAATGTTTGGGGCAACGATCCTGGTGCCTACCCTGACGGGCTTACCCGTTTCGGTGGCACTTTTTGCAAGCGGTGTGGGAACGCTGATTTATACGTTTGTGACAAAGCGCAAAGTACCCGTATATCTGGGAAGCTCATTTGCCTATATCAGCGCAGTGGTAATTGCAATCAAGGCGATGGGTGGCAGTGTGGATGCTGCACAGACAGGACTGATGCTGGTTGGTGTGATCTATGTAGTTGTTGCATTGATTGTACGTGTTATCGGAAAGGAATGGATCGATAAGCTCCTTCCACCCATCGTAATCGGACCGATGATAGCGGTTATCGGATTGGGTCTTGCCGCGAATGCTGTCAGCAATGCCCAGTTCATTAAGGATGGAGATCCCCGTGCCATGATCGTCGCTATCGTCACCTTTCTGATTGCGGCCCTGATTTCCACAAAAGCAAAGGGATTTTTCAAAATTATTCCCTTTCTGATTGCCATTCTTGGCGGTTATGTGTTGTCACTATGCCTGGGACTGGTTGATTTTCAGGCGGTTGTGAATGCCAAATGGCTGTCCTTTCCTGATTTTATCCTGCCCTTTAAAATTGGAAATTTCCGCACCTATAACCTGTATTTCGGTCCGGAAACGCTTGCGATTTTACCGGTTGCACTGGTTACGATTTCCGAGCATATCGGCGATCATACGGTACTTGGAAAAATCTGCGGACGCAATTTCTTAAAGGATCCCGGTCTGGAGCGTACGCTGATGGGAGATGGTATTGCAACCGCAGTTTCTGCCTTCCTTGGAGGTCCGGCGAATACGACCTATGGAGAAAATACCGGTGTGATCGGTATGACAAAAATAAGCAGTGTTTATGTAACAGGCGGTGCTGCGTGCATTGCCATTCTGCTATCCTGCGTTGGAAAGATTTCCGCCTTTATCTCAACGATTCCCGCCTGTGTACTGGGAGGCATGAGTATTCTTTTATACGGGGTCATTGCCAGCAACGGCCTGCGTGTACTTGTCGATAACAAGATTGATTTTGGAAAGCAGCGTAATCTGGTCATCGCCTCTGCCATGCTCGTCATCGGTCTTGGCGGTGCCATACTTCCTGTAGGAAGCTTCATGACCCTATCGGGAACCGCGTTATCCGCGCTTGTCGGTATCATCTTGAATCTGATTCTTCCCAAAGCGTCTTAATACCTGAAAACAACGTAGCATATGAAAATGGATGAATTCCTGCAGATACCGGGTGTTCATCTGTTTTTATTATAGATTGAAACCAGTAAATTTTCTTATTTGCTATACAGATATAACGTGAATTACGTTATAATTAGGCTATGAACGAGGAAATAAAAAAGACTTTGACACCAAAGGAAGCAAAAAAAGAGAAGATGAGAAGAAAACGGCAGCTGCGAAAGGAACGGGAAATATGAAAATTGTGCAGGGATACAACAAAAGAGGATCTGCTGTTTCGCTTTATGAAAACATATTCCGTGAAGGAAGCAATGGCGCTGAAGACACTGAACGAATACCATATTAAAATAACCCGGCAACAGATTGACTTTGCAAGGAACAGGATGAAAGGAATCCGGGCGAACAATAAAAGAAAGAGAGTACATAGGAAAGAGCGAAAGCAACGCCTGCTGGAGGAAAAGGAATATCAGGCATATAAAGAGGATGTCTGTCTGCGTTTTATGGAGACGGGGCAGGTATACACGCTGGAGGAATATGCGATTATCAAAGAAGAATTTTTTTAAAGGAGAAGAGAATGCAGTTTAAACGAATATATGTGGAAATAACGAATACATGCAATCTGTCCTGCAGCTTCTGCATACAAAATCAAAGAAAACCCCGCAGGATGTCAGTTGCACAGTTTTCACATGTCATCAGAGAAATCAAGCCATACACCGGGCATGTATATCTTCATGTGCTGGGAGAACCGCTGTCCCATCCAGATCTGAAAACGTTTTTGCAGATTTGTGATGAGCAGGAAATGCAGGTGAATCTGACAACGAACGGCACCCTGCTGAACGCATGTCGTGATGTTCTTATGAACAGCAGACTGCGGCAGGTCAATGTATCCCTGCATAGCTTTCCCGAGCATGAGCAGCCGCAGTATCTGGAGCATGTCTTCTCCGTGTGTGAGGAGCTTGCCCAGAAAGGCGTACATATCAGCTATCGCCTGTGGAGTGTACAAAACGGACAGCTATCCGGTGAAAGCACAAGGTTACTGCAGCAGCTGACACAGCATTATCATATATCGCATCCGCAGGAATTTGAAAAGCGTATGCGTCTGGATGTGGGAGATCATCTGCATCTGAATCTGGAATCGGTATTTCAATGGCCGTCCCTGCAGCATCCGTATGTATCTGATTACGGGCGCTGCCTTGGGATGATGCAGATGTGTGCTATTCTAAGTGATGGAACTGTCGTACCCTGCTGTCTGGATTCCAGAGGAGATGCAGCACTTGGAAATATATTCACACGCTCGTTTTCCTCTATTCTTAACAGTGAGCGTGCCGTACAGATGAAAGCGGGCTTTGCACAGCATAACATCGTGGAGGAGCTGTGTAAGCATTGCAGCTACCGCCTGCGCTTCACAGAACATAAGAGAGGAGAAAAAAGTGTATGAAAGAAGAAAGCATTAGAGAATTATCATGTTTTCAGCAGTATGCTACGAAATTGAGCGAGCAGGGTATTTGGATGAAGGCTGCTGAAGCCTGTATTGTAAAGGAGCTGCTGGAAGCGGATAAACAGCTTCCGGAATTAGAGCTTTTGACCAATTCTTCGGTAGTGGAATTCATTATGATGAACATTGTTAAAGATGCAGCACATGAGGAAAAGGACATCACCCTTTCCCGGGTAATGGAAATCATAAAGGAACTGGCATCTGCAAACACCGAAGAAGAAGCACTTCCGTTGATGACAGAATTTGTCAATAATCTCAGAAGGCTTTTAAAGAAAAAGAGAACACGGGATATCCGCAAGCTTACAACTACAGATAAAAACTATTATGAGATTGAAAATCTGTTAAATGAATTGGATATGCATCTGATGAATGCAAGCTCCTATCCATGGTCACAGGCACTACTTGTGGATGTTTTGAGAAGTGTGGATCTGGATTCCATAACGAAAGGAAATTATGAACGCGCCTATGCGGATATTTATGAAATGCATGAGGATCAGGAAGCCTGTGATGCGTGTTATAATCGTTTAATAAAACACTCTCCTGAAGATGCCAACATTTTATATGGATGGCTGACACAGTTGTGGCAGCGCAGGGACTATGATGCCTGTTATGATATGATTATACGTGGACTACAGCTGCAGGACAGCTTTTTTCAGGAGATGTTTTTGGATATTGCACGGGATATCGCTGAACAAACCGGTGATGACAGTGCCTATGTGCAATGGAAAAAGCAATATGGGAAGAGGGATACATATAAACAGAATTTGACGGATACCCGGGTAAACAAAGTTCAGCTGCCACTGGATACCAGCGCCTATACGGACGCAAAGCCCAATAAGCCGTGTCCCTGCGGCAGCGGGAAGAAATTCAAGGCGTGCTGTAAAAAAATACTGGATAAAACAGAGGCACAGGGTGTATGAATATACTGGTAGGAACAACCAACAGAAACAAGGTACGCTCTGTACAGCGTTATCTGCAGGCATATGATGTGCAGCTTGTGACACCGCAGGATGTACAGCTTCATGTAAGGATTGAAGAGGATGGTGCGACACCAATTGAAAATGCAAGGATCAAGGCGCTTGCCTATTATCGCTCTGCCCGGATACCGACCGTTGCCTTTGACAGTGGTCTGTATTTCCTCGATTTGAAAGAGGATGACCCGCTGCAGCCGAAAACACATGTTCGCCGTGTACAGGGCAGAGAATTGAACGATGAGGAAATGATCAGCTATTATCGCAGAATAGCCGCAGATTTCGGTGGACGCCTGCTTTCCGCCTACCGTAACGGAGTTTGCGTTGTGTACGATGAACAGCACATCTATACGTATATGGAGGATATGGAAACGGCAAGAGACTTCGCCTTTTATCTCTGTGACACGCCGCATGAGCAGCGCACACCGGGATGGCCGCTTGATTCTATTTCCATCGATGCAAAAACGATGAAGTATTTTCATGATATGGCAGATACAGAGTATGCAGCTGCAGGGGAGGATGAAAAACGCCTTACCTCGTATAGAAATATGCTGGCATTTTATCGCAGGGCATTCCATCTGGAAGAGACATCATAACACCAGTTTTCCAAAGGAAGGCTGTTTATCGCGTTGGAAAAGGATTTTGTTCATCCTTTTTGCTTTCCGGTTATAAAGAATGCCGGATTCATGATATAATAACACTCGAAAAGGATGCGTGGACATGGAATTAAAAGCATTGCGTATATCAGAAAAAAAGGCAGAGGTTCTTCATAGTATGCAGATTATGCGGGCAGAGGATCTTTTGACCTGTTATCCGTTCCGGTATGAACATCTGGAGGCGAAGCCCCGGGATACATGGGAAAAGGAAGACAGGATCATCTTCGAGGCGGTTATTGTGAACCGGGCAAGGGTGATCCGTTTCAGGGGAAAACAGAGTGTTACCCGCTTTAAGGTGATGCTGGAGGATGAGGAGCTTGATGTTTCGCTGTTTAACCGCCCCTGGGTGTCGGCTTTTACGATGGGGAAGGTAATCACGATTATTGGCAAATATGACGGAGGAAGCCGTGTCACGGCGCTGCAGTATAATTTTAAGCCTATGAAAGAGCAGCTGGGGATCCATCCGGTATACAATGTTCGTGAGGGGATCACACAGAAGGAGCTGGTTCGCTATATTGATAAGGCATGGCAGGCCCTGCAGAATCAGATTCCGGATGTGATTCCAAAGCCGTATCTGGAGAAATATCGTCTGATTCCCAGAAAGCAGGCCTTGTATTTCATTCATCATCCGTCCAGTATGGAGGCGGTGAAGCAGAGCCTTCGGCATTTGAAATATGAGGAATTCCTGAAATTTCAGCTGAGCATGCAGGCGTTAAAGGCCAGGGATACGGAAATGGTCCAGGGGAGTGCCAAGCAGTTCTCCATGGAGGACGTTATGGATTTAAAGCATTCCTTGAGCTTTTCCCTGACAAATGACCAGAACAGGGTGGTTGAGGAAATTTTACAGGATTTATCCAGTGACAAGGTGATGTATCGCATGGTGCAGGGGGATGTCGGCTGTGGAAAGACGATGGTGGCAGCCTTTGGCCTGTATGCCTGTGTGTTGGCACATAAGCAGGCGGTTTTCATGGCACCCACGGAAATTCTTGCCAAGCAGCATCTTACAAATCTGAAGCGGCTGTTTTCGGACTTTGACATTACCGTTGACGTGCTGTATTCGAGCCTGAAGCCGGCACAGAAAAAGGATGTACTGGAGCGCTTGAAGCATAATGAAATTGATATTCTGGTCGGTACGCACGCACTGTTTCAGGATGATGTGGAATATTATGATCTGGGTATGGTGGTTGCGGATGAGCAGCACCGTTTTGGTGTTACCCAGCGAAAGAAAATGCTGGAAAAAGGGGAAAAGGTTGATTTTCTGTTGATGAGTGCAACACCGATCCCCCGTACGCTGGCGATTTCCCTGTATGGCGATATGGATGTGTCCACAATTCAGGAGCTTCCCAAGGGGCGCTCTACGGTTACGACAAAGCTGATATCCAGCCGTTCCATGAGTCCGATTCTGGAAGCTGTGCTGGAAAAAATAGATGAAGGGGATCAGTGCTATGTGGTCTGCCCTGCGATTGAGAAAAATGAGGATATGGATATGCGCAACGTGACGGAAATTTATGACGGGATGTGTGCCTCTCTGGGACGGCGGTATCGCATAGCACTGCTTCATGGAAAAATGAATACGCAGGAAAAGGATGCGGTCATGGAGCGCTTCCTTCACAGGGAGGTTGATATCCTCGTATCCACAACGGTGATTGAGGTCGGTGTGGATGTGAAGGCTGCCAATATCATGGTCATATATGATGCGCACCGCTTCGGACTCTCACAGATTCATCAGCTGCGGGGCCGGGTCGGAAGAGGAACGCGTCCGGGATATTGTTATCTGTTAAGCAGCACGAAGGATCCGGATTCCCTGCAGCGGTTGAAAATCTGCGAACAGACAAGAGACGGCTTTGCGATAGCCCGTGCGGATCTGCAGCTTAGAGGCCCCGGCGATATTCTTGGAACCAGACAAAGCGGTGTTCCGGGCTTTATTCTGGGAGATGTGATTCAGGATGCCAATATTCTGGAGGTCGCGCGTGAGGATGCAGCGGAAATTCTTGCACATCTCGACACAATCGGCTATGAGGAGATAAAAATGTATGTTGAGCATGCAGTTGGGAGTGCCACATATCTGGATTAGTGGTATAATATACAGGAAAACAAGAGGAGATACTAGGTAATGGATACAATATTTGAATGGTTAAAGAATCAGAATATCGCTTATTCCGATAAAAAGCTGATTACACAGGCACTTGTGCATTCCTCCTATGTGAATGAGCATAAGTCCTATGCGCATGATAATGAACGTCTGGAATTTATGGGAGATGCCGTACTGCAGCTATGGACGACGAAGAAGCTGTTTCTGCTGGAGCCGGAGCTGAGCGAAGGGCAGATGACAACCCTGCGTGCACAGCTTGTCTGTGAGGAGGCACTGGCGGAATACAACCGGCAGCTGGGCCTTGGAAAATATCTAATGCTTGGCGTTGGTGAGGAAAAGACGGGTGGAAGACAGCGGGATTCCATTCTGGCGGATATGTTTGAGGCACTGCTTGGCGCGGTCTTTCTGGATCAGGGTATGGAGGCAATCGACAGTATTCTGTCTGCAGTTGTTACACCTGCCATCAGTCGCCCGAAAAGTGAAAAGGTGATCGATTATAAGACGAAGCTGCAGGAGTACATACAGTCGGATTCCCGTAAGACGGTGCATTATGAAACTGTAAACGTTTCCGGACCAAGCAATAAGCCGGAATTTGAGGTTATCGTTATGCTGGATGATATCAACCTGGGACGCGGCAAGGGCTTTTCGAAAAAGCGGGCGGAACAGATGGCAGCCAAGGATGCATTTGAAAAAATGGTAAAATAACAGAAAAGAGCCGTAACAGGTTCTTTTTTTACGGTATAACGGACATGATAAAGTCATAAATGTCTGTGTATAAGCAGAGATAATAGGGGAGTATCAGGAAGCTATGAGACAATCGCTGCAGACATGTGTGAGCATATGAAACCGTAAAACGAAGTGTACCGTCGTTTCAATTCTCATACGACTGTAGAGCACCTCGTTATTGTTTACATGAACCCGACTTTTGCCCCCCAAAAGCAGGAGCTTGTAAAATATTCAAAAAATATCATGTTAAATTTAGGAGTTTTGCCCTTTCCATACGTATATAAGAGTGTATATAGAAAAAAGGAGGATGAGACATATGCAAAAATCGAAGGAAAGGGAGTATCCGATTCCCTTTCACAATGATGTATTTTTCAAGTATATGCTGATTGGTGAGGATGCAGGCTCTGCCATGCTGAGAAGCAGGATCATTGAAGAAATTTACGGATTGAAGGTTCAAAAGACACAGGTGCTGAATCCGGAGCTGCTGCCGGAAGCCTTTTTCGGAAAACGAGCGGTTCTGGATGTTGTATTGGAGGATGAAACAGGTCACCTCTATGATTTGGAAATGCAGGTATCCGGTTATACGAAGGAGGAACAGCTGCGTTTTCAGCAGTATGGTTACCGCCTGGTCGGAAGACAGCTGAAGCAGGGGGATGATTACACAAAGCTGAAGCCGTTTTATCAGATTATTTTCATGTTTGCAATGCCAAAGGATACAGGGCGCATGATTCGACACTACACGGTAAAGGATGAGGATAATCGGGAGGAGCCCAACGGTACACTGCATCGCGCGATTGTGTTTTTACCGATGATCAGGCAGCGTGTAAAGGAGGTCGGAGGCATAGAGAACCTGACGGAATTTGAAACCTTCTGCTATGTGCTTGCATATAATCCGGATGATGCTATACTAAACATGAAGAGAAGGATGGTGAATGTGGCTATGGAAAAATATAATGAGATGCGCGAGGATGGCTCATTATTCAGCTGGGCGGAATCCATTGAATTTGCAGAGCGAGCAGTACAGGCCAATTTGAGAGAGCAGACAGCAGAGGCTGAAAGGCTCGGACTTGAGAAGGGGTTTCAGAAAGGTCTTGAACAGGGCATTGAAAAAGGTATCGTGAAAGGATTGGAAAAAGGCATCGAAAAAGGTATCGAAAAAGGAATGGAAAAGGGTCTGGAAAAAGGGAAAAGAGCATTGTTGAAATCACAAATAGCACACAAATACGGCAAGGAGGATGACTGGATAGATACACTGCCAGATCATCAGGTTGAGGATGCAATTCTTCATATTCTGGAATGTGATACATATGATGCTTTGAAAGACAGGCTGAAGGGTAAAGAAGTGAAATAAGTATACACATCGAGCTGATAGGAAAATCTGGAGCATAACAAACGTAAGGGAGCGATCGTAATCGATAAGCTTCCTTTTTATATTGCAGGGCATGGAAAAGAACAGCTGCTTTTACAGGCGGTTCATTCTTACTTCAGGATGTATATTCAACTTCTATTGATCAATACAATCGTGTTGCGTCTGTATGCTTTAAAGCTACCTGCAATTGAACAGGAACCTTACAAACGGATACGTTTCTGTATAGAAATAACACTTTCGCAAAATAAGCGATATAGAAATGAAAACGGTATCTTTTTTCATTTACGGATGGGGAATCTCATGTTATAATGCTTTTGCAGTGGTATATACCACTAAGGAGGACGAGATGAAGAAAGATCTTGTGAAAATCGTGACGATAGGAGGCGGCTCCTCTTATACGCCCGAGCTTGTCGAAGGATTTATTCGACGTTACGACGAATTGCCGGTCGGTGAATTATGGCTGGTTGATATCGAAGAAGGACGAGAAAAGCTGGAAATCGTCGGTGCTCTCGCTCAGCGCATGGTGAAAAAGGCAGGATTGCCGATGAAGGTGATTCTTTCCTATGATCGAAGAGAAGCATTAAAGGATGCGGATTTTGTGACTACACAAATGCGTATCGGTCGTTTACCGGCACGTGTTCTGGATGAACGGATTCCCTTATCCCACGGGATGATTGGACAGGAAACCAACGGGGCCGGGGGAATGTTTAAAGCATTCCGTACGATTCCGGTCATACTGGATATTGTAAAGGATATGCAGGAGCTTTGTCCGAATGCATGGATGATTAACTTTACAAATCCGGCAGGTATGGTTACGGAAGCTGTTCTGCGTTATACGGATTTCAAAAAAGTGATCGGCTTGTGCAATGTCCCTGTCAATATGGTTGCCGGTATCGCCAATATCCTCGGGGTAGAGGAACATCGTGTGACCATGCAGCTGCAGGGAGTGAATCACCATATCTTTGCGACAGATGTGTTTCTTGACGGCATGAGTGTGATGGATGAGGTTGTAGAGCGCTATGCGAATGTAAAGCCGGAGGATGTGCTGGCAATGAAAAACTTCATATCCCTGCCATATTCCCCTGCCTTTATTCGCGGGTTGCATGCAATACCATGCCCATATCATAATTACTATTTTTTCACAAAGGAACAGCTGGAGGAAGAACAGGAACAATTCGCAAAGGGCAATGTGCGCGGTGAGGTCGTTTCCCGTGTGGAAGAGGAGCTGTTTGAACTGTATAAGGATGAGCAGCTGGATGTCAAACCAAAGCAGCTGGAGATGCGCGGGGGTGCAAAATACAGCGATGCGGCATGCAATCTGATTGCGTCCATCTATACGGATAAGCGTGGTGGATGTACAGAATAACGGCTGTATCAGTGATCTGCCGGATGAAAGCGCCGTTGAGGTTGCGTGCATGATTACTGCGGATGGGCCTAAGCCGCTGGCTACCGGGGAAATGAAGCCGACGATTTCCGGAACGATTCATATGATCAAGGCATTTGAGCGTATGGTTGTTGAGGCTGCGGTTACAGGAAACCGCGATTTGGCAGTAACGGCATTGAATATGAACCCATTGTGTCCAAGTGATCATCTGGCAAATATCGTAGTAGACGAGCTGATTGAGGCACATAAGGAATATCTGCCTCAGTTTCGTGGGAAGTAGCCATGAGACTGCAGGGGAAGGATATTTATGTTCGCAATCAGACTGCGAGCAGAATTACGGATCTATGCTTTCTGTATCCGGGGGGAACCGCACCGCATACCGTAAAGAAGATTCCACCGCATCAGCACCAGCTGGAATTTATTTATGATTTCAGCATAGCAGGCGCAAAGGATCTGGCATTTTATTTTCTTGATGATGAGGATACGAAGTTCATTTTTCATAAGGAGCTTGACGCTGAGCATCAGAATCAGCCGCTGTATGTTTACATAACCATACAGGATGGCAGACGCTGTGTGCGAAGGGATCCTCATGGTAAGGAATTGTATCAGGAATAAGGTGAGTACCTGAAAGCTAAACGAAAAGAACACGCATCTGTTTCGGAGTTCTTTCTCGACGGTGGGTAAACATAAAACAGGGAGAATGCAACACGATTGTATTTATCAATAGAAGTTGAATTCTCTCTGTTTGCAGACACCCTAAAGTAAGAAAGAATCTGGTTTCGGTAGACGTGTTCTTTTTTAGTGGATGAAAAGCATATCGGTTACATGGAATGGCACAGAAACGGTGGATATTATATATGCTGTCGGAAGAGGCACTGCAGAGCCTGTGCAGGAAGGTAGCAGGCAGAGCAACTAGCCTGTAAGCCTTTGTTTATCATGTTAGTTAAGATTTAAAACTCCGGCCTTTGAAAAGGCAAGGTATGACCTTTTCTACATATGGAAACTAAGAAATGTTTAGATTCCCTAGCCTCCAGAGGTGTCATAAATAGATTATGATACAGGGGGTGAAAAGAGTGATATGCAATAAAACAAAAGATATCCTCTTTATAATGCGGTATGAACCACCTTGTGACAATACTTTTGTATGTCTGCATTTTCCATAAGGAATGTGGTTCATGGCTGCTTCCATGTTCAAAAGGCTTACAGTCTGCTTTAGCCAGATGCTGTGACCTGCGAATTTTGGCTATCGAAATATTCATAGCTTATTTACTGAATCTGTTCCTGCGGCTGAAAGAGCTGTTGACAGTATACAAATAAAGCGACATAGTCATTGGAAAGCATATTTCAAGCAGTGTCGATACACCGCCATTTAACAGATAAAGCAAAAGCTCGAATACGACGAGCATGGCATAAGGTCCTGCCACCTTTTGAAAAGCAGCTATATCTCTGGTGAGCAGCTCACACAGTATATGAAAAATCAAAAGCACATACAGGATGGTGGATCCCATCGCAAGGCGAGTATGCCATTTTGACAGTGTTGCATGTACATAGGGGGCATAGGGAAGCAGTACGGAAAATACCATACCGAGACAGCTGAGTGAAAGTACAAGCCAACCCAGCCTGTTGCGGTATTCAAGGGAAGCCATCCATTTTCTCGTATACACATAAAAGTATAAGGCAGCGCTGGCCGCCCATAGCATCAGATACCAGCGCATATGCAGTGCATTTCCCAGATGGGAAAGATTTTGTGAAAGTGGTTTGACAAACCACAGGGTATTGAGATTGATGATCCAGATTCCCGCAATGCATAATGTTTGATTTGGGCGCATGAGCATTCTCCTTTACAGCAATCTATTATACCATTTGAAAAATGTGAAAAAATGTGAAATCATGAAATTTTTAGGAGTTTCATGTTTTTTTTACGTATTTACTAGTGTAAAAAGCAAGTCGAGGTGATAAAAATGGATGCTATGTTAAAGCATATGGAGCTTCGTGATGATGGTTTTCTGGAGGTGGTGTTAAAGCGGACAAAGGATTTTGATGAGTATATCTTTCAACAGATTCATAAGGATGAGCGCTGTCTGCTCTGTGTGCGTGATCCCCGCAGCAAAACCAGGCTGTATTATGATACGAAGGGGTATCTGACATTGAAGGAGTATTTACAGGCGCATCTGTTTGCGGAAAGAGAGCTGTTGCCGTTTCTGCTGTATGTACTCGAGGATATGGTGCAGGTAAATGCCGGAAAGCCGGTATCCATGCGGCTGGAGCATGTATTTCTCAGCTATGACGGAGGTCTTTTGCGCTTTCTTGTATTTCCGCTGGTTGTGGACAACTGGCTGTTTCAAAAGGAGGAGCTGAAGCAGTTTTTAAAGGATTTACTGGATTGTGTCCGTGTAACACAGGATTTTGCGGCACTGGGATTTCTAGGCTATTGCCTGCGCAGCGAAGATCTGACGCTGCCTCAGGTTTTACAGGGGCTGCATGATTTGCAAGCTGCACAGGCTAAGCCTTTGGGATTATTGGAAAAGCTGTTTCATATCACAAGGGAAGAACCGTTTCAGGTACGCGATCTGCCCGCTCCCAAGACGATGGCTGTACCTTCCTTTGCAATCGCAGAGGAGAGTGGCGGCTATGCGGTACAAAAGGAATTGGAGAGTCCGACGCAGGAGCTGCTTGCACAGGATTGCAGCTGTCTGGTGGATCTGAAGTCATGGAACAGCATACGTGTGGATAAGGCGCAGTTTACAATCGGTCGGGCAAAGGACAATGATCTGGTGCTGAGTGGGAAAACGATATCCCAGCATCACGCCTGCATCGAGGAGGGTGTGCTGAAGGACTGCGGCAGTGCCAATGGCACATATATCAACGGTGAAAGAATAACATCCCGTGAACTGAAGGATCAGGATGTCATACGGTTTGCGAATCTGCAGTTTCGCTGGCAGAAGGAGGAAATCGTATGAATCTGCGCTACCAGATCTGTGCCTGCCTGTATCAGGGAACGGCCTGTGAGGTGTTTCTGGTACGGGATATCGTGACATCACAGCTGTATGCATTGAAACGCATTGTACGGCATCATGCAAAATTTTCAGATGCTTATCTGCGGGCGGTATATCAAAGAGAGGCATGTATGCTGGGATGGCTGCAGCATGAGCGTATCCCGCACCTGATATCAGCATTTGAGGAGGAACAGTACCGCTGTATTCTGATGGAATATATTCCCGGTGTTTCCTTATCGCGTATACAGGGCTGCAGCAGCGAGCAAAAGCGTCTGCAGTGGTGCCTGCAGCTGGGAGAACTTCTCCAGTATCTCCATGAGCAGCAGATTGTACATCTGGATATCAAGCCGTCCAATCTGCAGTACTGGAAGGGAAATGTCTATCTACTGGATTTTGCGACCAGCCGTTTTCTGCAGGAACAGGATGTCGCAGCCGCGGTGTCTCCCCGGCTATTCTCCCAAAGAGGCTGGTACGCTGAACTGTGATGAGCGAAGTGATATTTACAGCTTTGGAAGAACCTGCTATGTCCTGCGTCATGGACAGTTTCCTGCAGATGGTGCATGCAGGGATGCATTGGATGCGTTGCTTCTGCACTGCTGTCAGGAAGAAAGGAATCAGCGCTTTGGCAGCATGCAGGCTGTTATGAAAGAGCTCGTAAGGCTATGCAAAGGATAAAGCTCTGTGTGTTGCAGGACAAGGGCATACAAACGGTTCTGCTGATAAACCAGCGAAAGACGGTGCCTGTTTATCAGTATCGGGATGTTGCGGTGCAGGCAGTATGGAGAATAGGCGGATGGAGCTTTCATGTTACGCAGTCTGCTTCTCCTCTGTATCAGCTGCATAAGAAGGAAATAGAACCGGGCTTTCATTGCGTGATTGCACTAGAGGGGCAGCGGATACGCTTTTATGCAGAAGAACTGTGTGCAAACGCTCTGCGCTTTCATGGCTATGCCCTGGTGGGCATTGTGCATATCGGGCGTTCCTCCACACAGGAGCTGTGTCTGAAAAGTGCTGGAATATCTCTATGTCATGCGCTTTTACAAGCGAAGGATACGGAGTGGGAGCTGGTGGATCAGGCGAGCACCAATGGCTGCTATGTCAACGGGGATCGCATTACAAGGCATACAGTAGTGCCGGGCGATGTCATTTATCTTGGGAATGTGATGCTGCTGATGGGAAAGGACAGTATCTTCGTTCCAGAGCAAATAGCGGATACAAGGCTTTCTGAAATTTCCTATTGCAAAACTGTCATAGAGGAAAAGGAAGCAGGCACAGCCATATGCCTGACACCGGAGCCTGTGCAGAAATTAACGATGGAAATCGAGCTGCCTCTGGCCAAAGGCACACAGGAAAATCTTCCTGCAATCTTTGTACTGGGACCCTCCATTACCATGGGGCTTTCCTCCACCGCAATGGGATTGTTTTCCTTCTGGCTGGCAGCAGAGCGAAAGCAGGATTTGCTTTCTGTGGTACCGACACTGCTCATGTCCCTCAGCATGGCGCTGGGAACAATCCTTTGGCCGCTGCTCTCCAAGCGTTATGAGCGAAAGCAGCAGCGTAGAAAGGAAGAAAAACGATGCTATGTGTACTCCTGCTATCTGCTGGAGGTGAAACAGCGTATTCAACAGGCAATGCAGGAGGAGACTGCATATCTACAGCACTGGTATCCGCCGGTTTCCAAGCTCTGTGTCGATTTTCTTGCTCAAAAGCCGTATCGTCTTCGCTGTGTGAATCATGCGGACTGGCTGCATGTGGTGCTGGGACAGGGCAGCTGTCCAGCGGGCGTTGATCTGCAGATTCCTCATGTATCCTCCATGACGCAGGATGTGCTACTGGATAAGCTGCACGGATTGCAGGCTGGTCAGTTCAGATTGGAAAATGTCCCCATCGTGGCAGATCTTCGCGAGTGTCAGTCTCTGTGTCTGGAGGGCGAACGATCCGTATGCATCGACACGCTGCTGAATATCCTGCTGCAGCTGGTCATACAGCAGCCGGAAAAGGAAACCCGTATCTGTATCGCTGCGGATAAAGCGCTGATTTCAAGGGAAAAGCTGTTCTGTCTGCCACACCTGTTTGTGGACAGGCAGCGACTGCTTGTATGGGATGAGACAAGCGCAGGCCGCTGCAGGCGTCTTTTGGAAGCAGTGGTGGACGATGAAGGTATCAAGGATGTCATCGTTTGTATTCTGGAGCCGTGTCTTACCGATTCTCTGCAGCTGCCTGCGCATGAAAAAATTCACCAACTGCGCTGGAGCGATACGCTGAACAACGCTGCTGATCTTCAGCTGCAGATAAACGGCCGCAGCGTGCGATGGCCGCAGCGTCATGCGGACTTTACAATCGATACATGCACAGAAAGGCAAAGACGTGCTGCCTTTGTTCAACGCTCAGCGTATCCAAAGGATAGTGCACGGGGTAAGAAAATGCTGAGCTTTCTAAAGCTGTTTCACTGTCACAGTGTTGAGGAGCTTCAGATAGCCTCCCGCTATCAGGGGAGTGATGCTGCGAAAAGTCTGCGCGTGATCATCGGACAAAGTGCAGACGGCGGTGAGCTGTATCTGGATGCGCATGAACACAGCCACGGACCGCATGGATTGCTTGCGGGAATGACCGGCTCCGGCAAAAGTGAATGTCTTCTAACCTATCTGCTGTCGCTGGCTGTTACGTTTTCCTGTCAGGATGTCAGCTTTCTGCTGATTGATTTCAAGGGGGGGACAATGGCCAATGCTCTGGCAAAGCTGCCGCATACCGCTGGTATCATTACGAATCTGGATAAGGGCATTCTGATGCGCTGTATGTGTGCAATAGAAGGCGAGCTTACCCGCAGACAGCAGCAGCTGGCGGATACAGGGGAGCGGTATGGAATCAGCAGTATGGATATCGATAAATACATGCAGCTCAGAAAGCAGCATCCCTCCCTTACGGCGATGCCCCACCTGTTTCTGGTAGCAGATGAGTTTGCCGAGCTGAAGCAGCTCTTTCCGGCGGTTCTTGATCATCTGCGTCAGTGTGCCAGAATCGGAAGAAGCCTGGGTATCCATCTGCTGCTGGCAACACAGAAGCCCTTCGGTGTTGTGGATGAACAGATTTGGAGCAATGCACGCTTTCGTCTCTGTTTAAAGGTTGCCGATCGCAATGACAGTATGGATATGCTGAAAAAGGACTCCGCTGTCCATCTGCAGCATCCCGGTCAGCTGTTTTTACAGGTAGGACATGATGAGGTCTTTGTGCAGGGGCAAAGCGCCTGGACACAGGCACCCTATGATCCCTGCGGAAAGGAGGCATCGGATCTGTATCTTTCCTATTATGACAGTGACGGGAATATGCAGGATTTACCGATGGCAGGCGGTACGGTGGCAAAAACCGAGCTGGAGGCGGTTTGTGATGCACTGTGTGCTATCAGCACAGAGCGTGCCGCTCCTTTGTGGATGCCGCCATTAAAGCCGAATCTGCAACAGGAGGAGCTTCCGGCTAAGGAAACTGCATTGACCCTTGGTTTGCTGGATGATCTTGCCCATCAGCAGCAGATTCCCTTTTCCATGTCCGTGTGGGACGGACGCAACCTCGCTGTGTGCGGCATGGTGGGGAGCGGGAAAAGCATGTTTGTGGAAACGCTGATTCAAAGCTGTCTTGTGAAGTCTGAGAACATACTCTATCTGTTTGATTTCGATAAGCCGCTGTTCATGAAATATGCGCAGTACCAGCAGGTTGCCGCTGTATTTCAAAGAGAGGATGCAGAGGGAATTCAAAGCTTTTTCAGCTTCATGAGGCGCATGATAAAACAGCGCAGAGCACAGAGAAGCGAACAGGGAATCCTTTGTATTCTTCATAATTATGAAGTGTTTCATGAACTGTATCAGGAGCTGGAGGAGGAACTGCTTTATCTGCTGCGCGAAGGAAAAAAATACGGCATTGTATGCTGTATCACAACGGCTGTTCTGCAGCAGATTCCCATGCGTATACAGGCCTGTCTGGAAGACTGGTATGCCCTGCAGTGTGCACAGCATGAGGATTACAGCTATCTCTTCTCCTGTGAACAAAGCTGTATTCCGCTGACACAGCCGGGCTGTGGTCTAATGAAATATAACGATACTCTCTGTATGTTTCAGATTGCCGTCTATCGCAAGGAGGCATGGATGAAGGCATCCCGTTCGCAAACACCGCCGGCTTATGCTGTTCCACGTATGCCGGCACATGTTTCCCATCCTCTTGCAATGCAATGTGACAGCAGCTTTTTGGGCAGGGAAATCAAAACGCAGGAGGAAATTTATACAGCCTATCCCACAGGGCGCTGTCTGTTTCTTCTGGCTGCCTACCGTCTGAATGACAGCTTCATTTCCCTCTATCTGAAGCAGCTGGAAACAGGAGGCAGTGTCCATATATTCAGCCCGCATCCGCTTGCGAAACGAAAGCCGTCCTCCTTGGATACGCTTGATCGACTGCTGAAGCAGCCGCAAAAGCAATATATCGTATGGCATCAGCTGGATGAGCTGACTCTGGATACAGCCTTCATGAAGAAACTGCTGGAGGCAGAGCAGCTGCATCATATTTTTATTGAAACCATACCTCATCTAAGTGCGTATTCCCTATGGGACTGGTATGCACCGGTATGGCTTGATGCCGCTGTTCTCTGGATGGGAAAAGGATTTCAGGAGCATTCCTATACGTTAAAAAGGAATGTGCAGACAGATAAAATACTGAAAAGCAAGGAAGCGATTTACTGGGAGGAGGATACATGCAGAATACTGCAGCTATGGGAGGTCGAGGAAAATGGATGAAAGAATACTGGTGGAGGTGTATGTACCAGCGGTGCAGCAGGGTATGGAGGTGCTGCTTCCCGCACAGGCAAAACTGGGTGTTGTACACCGCTTTGTATCACGATTACTGGAGGCTGCCTGGCATTTGGAAAAGGGCAGTCTAAAGGATGCTATATGGTATCTGGAGCAGCAGGACAGCATGCCGGATTTCGCATTGTGTGTTAAGGATGCCGGCATTCGCAACGCAGAACGCATCATCATCTTATAGGAGGAATGAAATGAGTATAAAAATACAAGTGGATCCTGCCAGACTGGACAGTGCGGCAGGACAGATTGAGCAGCAGACCCTGTCCTACGAAAAGAATTACCGCCGTTTATTTCAAGAGGTGGCGGCGATGGGCAGCGGCTGGCAGGGAAAGGATAATCAGGCCTTTGTATCACAGATTCAGGGGTTTGAAAAAGACTTTCAGCAGATGGCGGCACTCATGCGCGAGTATGCGGCTTTTCTCAAGCTGAGTGCCAAGACCTATCGACAGACACAGGATGAACGAGCACAGATGGCCCGCCGTCTGGTCAATTAGGAGGTGTATCATGGATCAGCTACAAATTACACTGGCACAGGTAACCCAGACAGCTGCCAGTATCCGTTCACAGAATCAACAGCTGAATTCCTGTCTGCAGGAAATCGGTACTTCAATGAATCAGCTTGCTGCCTATTGGCAGTCTCCGGCTTCAGAAAAAATAAGATCCCGCTTTCACGGAATGCTGCCGGTTTTTGACAATTATCGGTCAATTGTCGAATCCTATGCAAAATTCCTTGATCAGACGGTATCTACCTATCAAAGCATGGAGGCACAGCTGAATGCCAGTGCCGAAGGCTTCTAGGATTCTTATCCAGACCATGGCAAACGGCTACTTGCAGCAGCTGTATGCATTGCAGACACAGCTGCGCCAGCAAACCGTCATGCTGCCAAGTGCAGCACAGGGCGCAGAGCTTCCCCTGCTGCAGCGACAGTATCGCAATGTCCTGCATAATGTGCAGGAACAGATTCGGATATGTGAGGGTCTGCGTATGCTGTAGGCAATAGCCGAATGATAAAGATACATACCGGAAAACTGCTGCAGCTTCAGCAAAGCACACAGCAAACCTGGAAACAAAGCAGCCGCCTGAGTGCCTCTGTTTACCAGCTCCAGAATATTCTGGGACAAACAACGCAGCTAAACCGTTTATCTGTCCTGCAGCGACAGCTGTCTGCACAGCTGTATCAGCTGCAAGCCTTTTTCCATGAGTCACAAATGCAATATGAATCGATGGAGCAGCGTCTTCTGAAGCAGGCTGGACAGCTGCGAACAGCAGCATCCCTATCCAGTGACAGCGATTGGTCGGATGCCTGGTATACACGAAAGGACAGCTGGAAAACCACCCATCGCACACATACGACCTTCGGCAATGGCAGATCCCTTGTCGATTATGCGAAAAACGGTATCTGTGCCGGAATTTTCGGCGGCTTTGATGCCTTTCGCTATGCAGTGGGAAAAAACAGCAAATATACATCGGCAAATGCCCAGTTTACACTTGGCAGTGCCCACATGTCTGTGGATGGGAAGGGGCTGCTGTATGATGACGGCACCTGGAATCCGCAGCTGCAATTGGAGGCGGAAGCAGAAGCTGCGCTCGCACAGCTGAAAGCCGGTTTTGATATCGGAACCTCGTATGTGCATGCCGGGATTGAGGCTTCTGTAGGAGTCGGTGTTGCCAAAGGAGCCGCAAAGGCAGTGATTAAGAAGGATGAGGTTACGCTGAAGGGCGAAATCGGAGTGGCGGCCGTACAGGGGGAGGTAAAGGGCAAATTCTCTTTGTTTGGCGCAGACATAACGCTGAGTGGTACCGGTGAGCTTGGTGCTGCCGGCGTTGGTGCAGAGTTTTCCAGTAAAACAGGGGAAGTGGAGTTTGGCGGAAAGGCTTCACTGCTTGCAGGTCTGGGATTTAAAGTTAAAATCAATTACTGATGGGAAGGTATAAGGAATGAAAAAGGAAGCATTACGAAATATTCTGCCTCTTGGCAGTGTAATCACCCTGAAGAAAGGGCGAAAAAAACTAATGATTATCGGTAGAATTCAGGAGGAGCGTTCCAGCGGTATCCTGTATGATTATGCTGCGGTGCTGTATCCGGAAGGCATACTGGATGCCTCCGAGCTGTATATGTTTCAGGGAGAGGACATTGACCGCATCTATCATGTCGGGCTGCAGGAGGAAGAGGAATTCGCCTTTCGCAGCTATATGGAACAAAAGCTTAAGGAATTGAAGCTGCTGGAATAAGCTGTTGGATGCCCTGTAGAATCAAAACACGTCCGCATCTCTTAACAGAGAAAGGACGTGTTTTATATAGGATAGGCGACTGACGGAAATTCAAGCAGCATGTTCATTCGATAAAAGAAAAAAGCTGTGCCCGGAAATGAATCCCAAACACAGCATTATCTGTATATAAGTGCTATCGAATGCTGAAGGAAAGCAGTGCAGCCAGTGAAATAGCAAGTCTGGAATATCGCACTCTTCTTCCACCCTGCAAAAGAATTTCGCTGATGGCGCAGTATTTATCAACAGCCTGCAGAACCCAGCCCTCCTTTGTTTTGGGGCAGCGCAGAGTCATCGGCCACATATGGTGTACGATGGCATCTTCGATAATCGTATTAACGAAGGTTGCCTTACGTGCATTTTCCAAAGCAATCTGCGGATGTACGGCACAGTGTCTTCCTTCTATGGGACGCTCCTCCTTATCCAGATTTCTCCAGTCATAGTGATACAGATCATGAAGAAGGCCGGCTCTTGCGGCGCTGCAGGAATCCAGATGGAATCGCCGTGCTATCAGAAAAGTATAATAAGAGACATTCAGCGAGTGCTGAAATCTTGATGTATTCATATGCTGTGTAAATGCTTTGAGGTCCTGTACATCATGCAGATGCAGCAGATCCCGGATACAGCTCAGATACTCCTGAGCCAGATCATTGTCGGCGTTATTCAAATCAATTCTGGAAAAAATTGCTTTTTGCATTCCATGACCACCTTTTTTACATTGACATTACTATAGCACTACTCTGTGAATAAATCATGTGAACATTTTGTGATTTTTATTTTCACAGACAATTCATACTATGCAAAGACTGCAAAATGGGGTATCATAAACAGGCAAAGACATGGAATGAACAGGAATGTCTATCAAAAGGAAAGAGGGAGCTTATGCCGGATTTTGAAAAGGTGATTGTCCACGTTTTGGACTGTGAACAGAATACATGTATTATGAGTACCGCCTGTATGCAGGAGCTGCAGCCGGAGGTTGAAAAAATGATGCAGACCAAGGCATCCAAGGTTTTTTCAAGCTCCTCCAAAAAAAGCGGAAAATTCAAGGAAAGCTCGCAGGTTAAGCAGTGGCTGGACAGCTATAAGCTGCAGGAACAAAGTTTTGAACAGCTCAGTGAGCTGCTTGCACGCCATATATTCGATGCGAAGCTGCGATGTGCCTTATACTATCCAAGCGATCTGCTGATTGCACAGGTGATGGAAGAGGGAAGGCGCTATCTGCTGGTTATCGACAATGCGTACAGTGAGGGAATTACACATACGCTTGTACAGGAGGAAGCCGGTATGCGGAATGAAATCATCCCCTATCGCACGCTGTTATCCTCCTCTCTGGTCAAGGCGGATAAGGCATTTCTCGTAGAGCTGAGTGATTATGCGCTGCATTGTGTGGAAAGCAAGGTTGAAATCGAAGCGGAGAAGGTGAATTTCTTTGCGGATATCATACTGGAAAGCACAACCTCCCCATCGTATAAGGAAGCGGTATCCTCACTGGCGAAAATCACAGAGGAAATCAGCGATAAATACGATTTGAATCAGATGGAGGTCGTTCCGAAAATGAAAAGCATCATCAAGGAGAATATTGAGCAGCAGACACCGATTGAAATTGAGGAGGTCGCAGAGCTGCTATTTGCAGAGAAGCCGCTTGCCCGTGATGATTTTCGCGAAGAACTGCGCAAGCAGGGCGTTGAAAAGCCGATTGAGGTGGAATATGTGAAGCCGGCACGCTCGGACAAGGTACAGAAGATAAAAACAGACAAGGGAATCGAAATCATTATTCCGGTGGATTATATGAATTCCCGTGATTTTGTGGAATTTAAAAATCAGCCGGATGGAACGATTTCCATACAGCTGAAAAACATCACCCGAATCACAAGTAAATAGTTGCATCGATAATAAGGATAGTACGTTTGAGGATATGAAAAAACACATGACAGCAGGATTTAGAAATATAAACTGCAGCATGTGTTTTTTTGTCTTATAACTACTCGATCAGCGCAACGCCACTGACACCTTCCACCTCATCCAGAAGAATCGCCTCAATACCTCCCTGAATGGTATCGTCGATGGACATGCAGCCGACGCATGCTCCCAGAAGACGCACACCGACAATGCCGTCCTCAAAGGATACGAATTCAACATCGCCGCCGTCTCTTTGTATGTATGGACGTATTTTTTCAATGGTTTGCTTGATTTCATCTATCTTAGTCTGCATCCTATTCCTTCTTTCTCTAATGGATAAGCTGATACATGGACAGGGATACCAGTATGCCCAGCAGGATACCTCCAAGTATTTCAATGAATTTATGGCCGAGAACGCTTTTGATCTTCTCGTGATAGATCGGATCGTTGAATTTCAAACCCTTCAATGTTTCCAAATCGCTGATCAGCTGCTTTGTCAGCTGGATATTTCTGCCTGCGTAGTAGCGGACATTGGCTGCATCGTAAATAACGATGAAGCTGAATACACAGGTAATCGCGAAGAGGGCGGAATCAAAGCCTTCATTCATGCCGATCGCAATCGTCAGGGCTGTTACCGTAGAGCTGTGTGAGCTTGGAAAGCCTCCGCAGGCGATGCACTGATGCACATCCAGTTCCTTGGTACGGAAATAAAGCACGATCGGCTTTAGAACCTGGGCGATGACATTTGCCAGAAGGGCAGCCACCAGGGGGTAAATCGAACTCATGTCTGTATCACCTCATATAGTCCAGAGTGCTGTATGTATAACGTTTCGCTGCTGTTTATGCAGATATATGGAACTAGAAACACGGTGGAATCATACCCATCGGTATTGCATGGGAATCTGTGTATTCCGCATCCATTATCAGCAGTTACCGGCGAATCATCAGCCTTTTACGCTCTCTGCCATATTATTATAACACAAAATCAGAAAAGATATGATATAATAAGCATGATGAAATGAGGTGAGTGGATGCATTATATGGTTGGAGAGGTCGTGGAAGGTGTCGTTACCGGAATCAAGCCCTACGGCGCATTTGTTTATCTGGACAGCAAGCACAACGGATTGATTCATATTTCTGAAATCAGTGAGCGCTTCGTGCGGGATGTGCATACGTATGTCAAGGTCAATGAACGTGTAAAGGTGAAAATTCTGGATGTCGATGAAGACGGCATGCATTTCAAGCTGTCCTTGAAAGCTGTAGAAGCAAATAAAGCTCGTTCCATGCGAAAACGCAGATTCGTCCACGAATTGCCGCAGATGAATATCGGGTTTACTTCACTGGCGGAGCATCTGGATCAGTGGATCGAAGAGGCAACAAAGTAAAAGGAGAAAACGCATATGATGAAATTAGACACAAAGCATGCATTTTTGAAGGAAGACATTGCAGGTTATCAGGACATCGTTACCAAATGCCATGAGGATCTCCACAACAAGACCGGCAAGGGAAACGACTATGTCGGCTGGGTGGAATGGCCAAACAATTATGACAAGGAAGAGTATGCAAGATTAAAGAGCGTTGCGGCTGACATCCGCGAAAAATGCGATGTACTGATGGTTTGTGGTATCGGTGGTTCTTATCTGGGAGCCAGAGCTGCCGTTGAAATGATCAATGGAATGTACAGTGATAAAAAACCGGAAATCATTTTCTTCGGTAATACATTCTCATCCACGTATATTGCGCAGGTTATGGAGTACATCAAGGATAAGGAAGTCGCAGTCAATGTAATTTCCAAATCCGGTACAACAACGGAAACCGCGCTGGCATTCCGTCTGCTGAAGCAGTTTATGGAAGAAAAATACGGAAAAGAGGAAGCCGCAAAGAGAATTGTTGCGACAACGGATAAGGCAAGAGGCACGCTGAAAACGATTGCCGATAAGGAAGGCTATGAAACCTTTGTAATTCCGGATGATATTGGTGGACGTTTCTCCGTCATCACACCGGTTGGACTGTTTCCAATCGCTGTGGCAGGTATTGATACCGATGCTATCATGACCGGTTTGAAAAAGGCTTATGAAGATTTAAAGGATCCGGATTTAAGCAAAAACGATGCCTATGCCTATGCAGTAAGCCGCCGTATTCTGGAAAATCAGGGAAAAGATGTGGAAATGCTGGTAAGCTATGAAACACAGATGACGATGGTTGCGGAATGGTGGAAGCAGCTGTTCGGAGAAAGTGAAGGAAAGGAATGCAAGGGAAATCTGCCGACAAGCGCAAACTTCTCTACCGATCTGCATTCTCTGGGACAGTTTGTACAGGACGGAAAGAAGGTTCTGTATGAAACACTGCTGCTGATTGACAAGCCAACGCTGGATCTGAACTTCCCGGAAGATGCGGATAATCTGGATGGCATGAATTATCTGGCAGGAAAATCCGTTGACTGGGTAAACAAAATGGCGTGTCAGGGAACTTTGGAAGCACACGAGGAAACAGGCGGTGTTCCAAATCTGATTCTGACACTGGACGATATGAGTGCGGAAAGCTTTGGCTATATGTGCTATTTCTTCTTCAAGGCATGTGCCATTACCTGCTATATGCTGGATATCAACCCGTTCAATCAGCCTGGCGTAGAGGTCTATAAGAAGAATATGTTCCGTCTGTTGGGGAAAAAATAGGACGGGCAAAGATAAAACGTTTGCTGAGCTTGTGAAACGAAAGGGTATATAGGAAGTACGGAAATAAGAACAGGTCAAGCTCTATTGGTATCATTTGTGTATAACGGGATGTTTCCAAACTGGAAATATCCCGTTTTCAGAAGAAAGGGAGAGCTGCAATGTGGAAGGAACGAACAGAAAAAAAGAAATTTGAGGAAGGCTTTGCGGAAGAGATCAAGGAAATCTATGCACTGACACAGGATGATGCAGGCTCCTGCCGCATGAAAGGGGAACGCTGTTGGACAGTCAGTATGCGGCTGCTTGCCCACATAGATGGTAAAACTGCAGAGCTGAAGCAGGAGAAAAAGGTACTGCAGTGGATGCTGAGTGAAAAGGAAAATAAAAAACCGGGAAAAGTGTTTCGTTTGAAAAAGGAAACGATTTATCGTTTAAAGGTGCGGGAATCCCTGCCGAAAAAAACGATATGGTCAAATCAGGAGATTCCTGCCGGTGCCTGTCTGCTGCTGGTGGATGTACTGGAGCGAAATGTAAAACAGCCGCAGCTGCAGGAACTGCTGAAGGAATATCAGAAGCCTGTCTTTTTATCTCTGTCAGATACCTGTCAACTGCAGCTGAACCGTTCCCTGTCCATGTTTCAGGGGGAGGGGGATTGGAATGCGCAAAAGGCAGAGATTTTACTGGATACAGATGAGCATGATGATAAGCGTGCGGATAAGGCATTAACTGTTTTTCGCAGGCTGCAGGAGGATGCCGCTGCATGGGATAAAAAAGCCCGCCGGTACGCTGCCGAGCAATTACTCAGCTGTGCAATTGAGTGGCAGGATGAAGACGAAGATGAGCTGTGTGCTGATGAATTTATACGTCGTATCCGGATAGAGTCTGTCAACGTGTCACAGGATGGGGAGTTTGAATTGTATTATGATGACGGCGATATATTTGCAGGACATGTTATCATTGTCAGCGGAAATATGGAAAAGGGGTTGTATGACGCCCAGTTTGCGGGTTAGTTATATAGAAAACGGACAGACTGCTCTGTTCGTTTTTCTGACTGGGAAGGCTCTTATAATGGCAAAAGAAAAAGCAAATCGTTATCATAAAGGCGATTTGCTTTTTTCTGAAATACCGGTATTTCAGAATGGATGCATCTATTTACAAATGACTACACAGGTAAGGATAGGGAAGATCTCTTGCAGTTCGCTATCCGGTTAAGGCTGTCATTATTTCTTGCGCATACTGATACCGCTGACGATGCCGTAGGTCACAAGCCATGTGACGGCGATAAGTATCCAGCCGGTTCGCCATGCCTCTTTACCAAACAGCATTCCCAAGCCGACATAGAGAATGGAAGCACAGCCAATGGTGACATAATACAGCCAGGAAAAGCGTTCTCCATGCTTTTTTTTACGATATGTCTCGTTATCAACAAGCAGTTCATATGTGTCCATAGAGCAGCCTGCATAAATAAACAGGAAGACAGCAGTGGAAATCAGCAGCAGATAGACAGCATCCAGCAATCCTTCCTCCATATGCAAAACATCCTCACTGATCATCGCGATGATACAGCTGAGAAAAATCAGCAGCAGTCCGCCGATAATAAGACGCTTGAATTTTTTCTGCAGTCCGTCATGTTCACCCTTCAGCTCCTGCAGATAATCGTGATCAAAATACAGTGGCTCCTGTTTGAGTATCTTGTATTCATCCTTATCGAAGGAAAGGGATACAAACACGGCGATACCCAGGGCGATGATGAGCATTGAAAAGACACTCATGACATCCTCCAGCTGTGGGAAAATAAGAATCGGCAGCCCGGAAAGAATGCAGAGCAGCGTCCCGACAGCAATCCGCAGCGTAATTCTTTTCTCCTGCTGCAGATAGCCCTGTACACATTCCCGACTCGCATAAAAGCCCTGTTCCTGCGGCTGGTCTCCTCCCTCGTCCTTTAACAGATAATCCATAGTTACGGAAAAGATGTTTCCAATCATCAGCATTTTCTCCGTTTCGGGATAGCCCTGATCATTCTCCCATTTGCTGACAGCCTGTCTGGATACGTGCAGACGAGCGGCAAGCTCCTCCTGTGACATTCCCTTCTCTTTTCTTAGCTTCTGTAGTTTTTCTCCAAATTTCATAGTAGTTCACCTCACACCTATATCCTAGCAAAAGGGCTGCAGCTGTGCTACCAAGCTCCTCTTGCGTTTTGTCAACCTGCGGTTGCAGCTGCTGCCATATCCCTGAAAGTATAGCATGATTCCAAAGATTTGACATCATGACAAATGTATGGGAAAGAAAAAGCCGACAGGAAGACAGCAGCATATTCTGCCATGCTGTGCATATAGTGAATGGAGCACTTTGTGAATTGCATAACTTTTTAACTAATACTAGGAAAATATATGAAAATGCTGTATAATATAAGATATCCAATGTAAACGATTACATAAGAGGAGGAATGCTTAATGGGCAAAAAGTATGTTTACCTGTTTTCAGAAGGAAACGGGCAGATGAGAGAGCTGCTCGGCGGTAAGGGCGCAAACCTGGCAGAAATGATGAACCTCGGTATGCCTGTACCTTTTGGTTTCACTGTTACCACTGAGGCATGTAACCAGTATTATGCGGACGGTGAGGCAATCAATGAAGCAATTCGCAAGGAAATTTTTGATTATTTAATGAAATTGGAAGAACTGTCTAAAAAGCAGTTTGGGGATCCGAAAAATCCGTTGTTAGTATCCGTAAGATCTGGTGCGCGTGCGTCTATGCCAGGCATGATGGATACCATTTTAAATTTGGGACTCAACGATGAGGTTGTGGAGGGCGTTGCCAGACTGACGGATAATCCGCGGTTTGCATATGATTCCTACCGTCGTTTCATCCAGATGTTTGCTGATGTTGTCATGGGACTGAACAAAGCGAAGTTTGAAGACATTATTGATGAAATGAAGGAGAAAAAAGGCGTAGAGCAGGATACTGATCTGGATGCGGACGACATGAAGGAAATGGTGAAGCGCTTTAAGAAATTCTATAAGGATTCCTTGGAGGAAGATTTCCCATCCGATCCGAAAGAGCAGCTGTACCGCTCTATTGAAGCAGTTTTCCGTTCCTGGAACAACCAGCGTGCGATTTTCTATCGTAAAATGAATGATATTCCGGGAGACTGGGGAACAGCTGTCAACGTACAGATGATGGTTTTCGGCAACATGGGAAATGACTGCGGTACCGGCGTTGCCTTTACGCGTAATCCAAGTACCGGTGAAAACAAGCTGTATGGTGAATTCCTGATGAATGCACAGGGCGAGGATGTCGTTGCAGGTATCCGTACCCCGCAGACCATCGATCAGCTGAAGGAAATCGCGCCGGCTGCTTATCAGAAATTTACAGAAATCTGTGCAGCACTGGAAAGTCATTATAAGAATATGCAGGATATGGAATTTACCATTGAAAAGGGAAATCTGTTCATGCTGCAGACACGTAACGGTAAACGTACGGCTGCATCTGCACTGAAAATCGCCTGTGATATGGTGGATGAGGGCATGATTACCAAAGAGGAAGCCATGATGATGGTGGAGCCGAAGCAGTTGGATTCCCTGCTGCATCCGCGTTTTGACGATGCGGATTTGAAGAGCGCAAAGCCGATTGCCAGTGCATTGCCGGCATCTCCTGGTGCTGCCTGCGGACAAATCGTATTCTCTGCAGAGGAAGCTATTGAAGAAACTGCACTCGGACACAAGGTGATTCTTGTCCGTCTGGAAACCTCACCGGAGGATATTGAAGGGATGCATGTATCGGAAGGTATCCTGACCGTGCGCGGCGGTATGACTTCCCATGCGGCAGTAGTTGCCCGCGGTATGGGGGCATGCTGTGTTTCCGGCTGCGGTGATATTAAAATCAATGAAGAGGAAAAATATTTCATAGTGAATGAAGAACGCTATAATAAGGGTGATTATATTTCTCTGGATGGCTCAACAGGTAATATTTACGGACGTAAAATCAAAACGGTTCCGGCAGAGATTTCCGGTGATTTTGAACGCTTTATGAAATGGGCGGATGAGATTCGTACGCTGAAGGTCAGAACGAATGCTGACACACCGAAGGATGCAGCACAGGCAGTAGCCTTCGGGGCTGAGGGAATCGGTCTGGTGCGTACCGAGCATATGTTCTTTGAGGGTGACCGCATCAAGGCTGTGCGCGAAATGATCGTATCCAAAACCGAAGGACAGAGAAGAAAAGCACTTTCCAAGCTGCTGCCGATGCAGCGTGGTGACTTTGAGGGCATTTATGAGGCAATGCACGGACTGCCGGTAACCATCCGTTATCTCGATCCGCCTCTGCATGAATTCCTGCCGACAAGCTCTTATGATATTGCACAGCTGGCTAAGGATATGAATATTGATCTGGATGAGCTTAAGAGCGTTATTTCCGGATTGCATGAATTTAACCCGATGATGGGTCATCGCGGGTGCCGTCTTGCGATTTCTTATCCTGAAATCGCAGAAATGCAGACAACCGCAGTTATAGAGGCAGCAATCAACGTCAACCGCAAGCATCCGGAATGGAAGATTGAACCGGAAATTATGATTCCACTTGTTGGCGATAAGGCCGAATTGAAATTTGTCAAGGATGTTGTCGTACGTACGGCAGATGAAATTCTGAAGCGTGAGGCTTTTGATATGAAATATCATGTAGGTACGATGATTGAAATTCCGCGTGCCGCTCTGCTGGCGGATGAAATTGCAGAGGAGGCTGAATTCTTCAGCTTCGGAACCAATGACCTGACACAGATGACCTTTGGATTCTCTCGTGATGATGCTGGTGGATTCCTGAACGATTACTATGAAAAGAAAATCTTTGAACAGGATCCGTTCGCAAGAGTTGATCAGAAGGGTGTCGGAAAGCTGATTGAAATGGCAGTTGCAGGCGGAAGAAAGACACGCCCTGAAATCAAGCTGGGAATCTGCGGAGAGCATGGAGGCGATCCTAGCAGTATTGATTTCTGTCACCGTATGGGACTGAGCTATGTATCCTGCAGTCCGTTCCGTGTACCGATTGCCAGACTGGCTGCAGCACAGGCTGCTATTAGACAAAGATAGGCGAAAACCATTTTGGACTTTTACCATAACTTTTGAGGAAGCTCAGGCTTTCCGAAAGGCAAATGGAGGCTATCTTAGAAAGAATCAATGGGAAGATTTAACTGTTGATGTTTATATCTAAATAATTATAGGCGTATCATTAAAACGATGGTACGTCTATTTTTTTACCTAAAAGTAAATATGAAGTTTACATAGAGCGTTTGCTTATCCATTTAGGATTTGTAGACGCTCTATTTTTTGTTCCAAAAATCGAAAAGGAATTGGAGGTGGTAAACAAATGGCTGGAACAAAACATGAGCATTTCTATGGTTTACAAAGTGAGCAATTTACTTTCTATAAAGTGCCTAAGCAATTATTCGTAGATGAAGAATTTTGGAATGTATCAGCAGAAGCGAAACTGTTATATGGAATTTTGTTAGATCGTATGAGCTTATCAGCAATAAATAATTGGCGTGATGAAGATGGAAAGATTTATATCATCTTCACAATAGATGAAATTAAAGCTAGTTTAGGCTGTGCAGATAAGAAAGCTGTTAAATTACTCAATGAGCTTGAAACTAAGTGCGGATTAATTGATAGAGTACGACAAGGACTTGGAAAACCAAATATTATTTATGTCAGAAATTTCTTGCCTAGCGGTGTGGATAATCTTGTGGAAAGACAAGTCTTGAATTGTCAAAAGGACAATTCTGGAGATGTCAAAAATACAATTCAAGAAAGGTCAAAAGTACAAGGTAATAATACTAATATTAATAAGACTGATAATAATTATACTGATCAATCTATCTATCCGGAAAATCCCGAAATGACAGACGAAGATGAGGTGAGTTATGAGCAATACAAAAACTTCATCAAAGAAAAACTAGACTATGATTATTTAGCAATTGATTTTAAAACTCATGTAGGTGTTTTAGATGAAGTCTTTGAAATATTGGTAGATACGCTTAAAAGTAAAAGAAAAGAGATTCGTATTGGTAGAGAAGATATTCCAAGTGCTACTGTAAAAAATAAACTTTCGAGAATAAATGCAGAGCATATTCGCTATGTAATGAATTGTATTTTAGAGAATACTGGACAGATATCAAATATCTATCAATACGTGCTTACAATGCTTTATAACTCGACAAGAACCATAGATAGCTATTATACAACTTTAGTTAATTATCACATGAATGGTGGCTATTAGACGAAAGGGAGTGAATGAATGGCTAAAGAACCAACGGTAATTGCAGTAGTCAATCAAAAAGGTGGTACTGGAAAAACTACCACTTGTGAGAATCTTGGTGTTGGAATTGCTTTAGAGGGAAAGCGTGTATTGTTAGTCGATACAGATCCTCAGGCTAGTTTAACAATAAGTTTGGGATACCCTGCACCAGATGATTTATATCCAACACTTTCAACATTGATGACAAAAATCATTGAAGAAGAAACAATTAAACCAAAAGAAGGAGTGTTGAAACATTCAGAGGGAGTTGATTTAATTCCTTCCAACATTGAGTTATCAGGACTTGAAGTATCACTTGTTAATGCGATGAGCAGAGAAACGATTTTAAAACAATATCTTGACACTGTGAAAAGAGAATATGACTATGTACTTCTAGATTGCATGCCAAGTTTAGGAATGCTGACAATCAATGCTCTTGCAGCAGCAGACAATGTTTTGATTCCTGTTCAAGCTCAGTATTTACCGGCTAAAGGTTTAGAACAGCTACTTCAAACAATCAATAAAGTAAGACGACAAATCAATCCTAAATTAAAGATTGAGGGAGTATTACTCACAATGGTTGATAGTAGAACAAATTATGCTAAAGATATCAGTTCATTAATTCGAGAAACTTATGGAGATAAGCTAAAAGTTTTTAAAACGGATATTCCTCGTTCTGTTCGTGCAGAAGAAATTAGCGCTGAAGGAAAAAGTATTTTTGCTCATGATCCTAAAGGAAAAGTAGCTGAAGCATATAAAGTGCTGACAAAGGAGGTGCTAAAAGATGGCGAAAAAAGGCGCAAACATCAAATTGACCAGTTACGATGAAATTTTTTCAACGGAGGAAAGTCGTACTGATGAAAAATTAGAGAAAGTACAGAACATTCCATTAGCAGAGTTACACCCTTTTAAAAATCATCCATTCAAAGTTGTAGATGATGAAGCAATGCTTAGAACAGTAGAAAGTGTAGCTCAATATGGTGTACTAGCACCAGCTATTGCAAGACCTAGAGAAGATGGAGGTTATGAACTTGTTTCAGGACATAGAAGACATCATGCTTCAGAGCTTGCAGGACTTCAAACAATGCCTGTTATCGTTAGAAATTTAGATGATGATGAAGCAGTAATTCTTATGGTTGATTCCAATCTTCAAAGAGAAACGATATTACCAAGTGAACGAGCTTTTGCTTACAAAATGAAATTAGAAGCTATAAAACATCAAGGCGAAAGGGCAGATTTAACTTGTGGACAAGTTGGCCACAAGTCAAGAGATAGTCTTTCAAATGATGATAGTGGAAGACAGGTGCAAAGATATATTCGTTTAACCAAGTTAATTCCAGAGCTTTTATCTATGGTTGATGAAAAGAAAATTGCTTTTAATCCGGCAGTAGAGCTTTCTTATCTAAGCAAAGATGAGCAAATCAATTTCTTAGAAGCAATGGATATGGAACAGACAACACCATCATTATCACAAGCTCAAAGATTAAAGAAATTTAGCCAAGAGGGTAATTGCTCCTTAGATGTAATGGTTGGTGTGATGTCGGAAGTCAAAAAAGATGAACTTGATAAAGTAACAATTAAAAATGATGTTTTGAAAAAGTACTTTCCTAAGTCATATACTCCAAAGCAAATGCAAGATATCATCATTAAGCTTTTAGAGGGATGGCACAAGAAAAGAACAAAACAGATGGAAAGATAGCGATGATTTATGAGCTTTAAGTTTGTAGATGATCGCTTTTATTATGCAATAAAGACGGAGGCAAGTGATGAAAGAATATGAAGTGAAGATTACGGAAACTTTAGAAAAAGTTGTTATCGTAGAAGCTTCAAGCAGATTTGAAGCTGAAGAAAAAGTTAAAGAAGCATGGAACAATTCAGAATATGTTCTGGATAGTGAAAATTTTGTTGGTGCTGCATTTGATACGCAAAGCGACCGAGCATTAGAACAAAATAAAATTGATGTGCTTTTAGTAGAACCGGGACAGTATCCTAAACCATTTCGTGTCGGAAATGAATTAGATGATTTAAGAGCAGTTGTTGATGGTGATATTGAGTGTGTTTATCCATTTGATGAAGAAGTAGGAATTATCCTAAATGAAGAAGGAAAAATATTAGGTTTACCACTTAATAGAGCTATTCGAGATGAAGATGGCAATATGTATGATGTCTTTGCTGGAACGTTTATGGTCGTTGGTTTAACAGAAGATGACTTTGGATCTTTATCGCCCGAGTTGATGGAGAAGTTTGAAGCAATATTTCATCAACCGGAAATGTTTGTACGCATGGGAAAAGGCATAATGGCAGTTCCCATTCCAGATGAAGCAATCAGACCAAAAGAAACAACAAAAGGACTTGAACCAAAAGTAAAGAATTCACCGGAGCTTAACGAAATTTAAAAGGAGGAAATAAAAATGGCAAGACCGTTAGCATATATCACTTCAGTTTGGAGTGAAGAGCCACATGAAGCAAAAGAAGAAGCATTAAGATTTTCAAGACAGGTGTATGAAGCTGGATATTCACCTATTTGTCCAATGTTGATGTACGCAGGCTTATTAAAGGACAATATTCCGACGGAATATAAAGATAAACAAGAAATGTCGCTTGAATTACTCAGAAGATCACGCATTTTAGTTGTGTGTGGTACTGCAATTGATGAACCAGTAAAAACAGATATTGTAATGGCAAAGAAATATCACATCGCTGCTACAACACTTGAGGGAATACTAACGGTCGATGGTAAAAGTAAGAAAAAAGAGTAATCAAGACTTTTTAGAAAGGGGTGATAATCGTGCAGGAAGATGTAGAAAATAGGTCGTTTAATTTAGTTGTCAGTACTTCTAAACTTACTGCTAGATCATTAGCCAGAGCATTTCAAATGTATCTAAGACATCGTAAAGAAGTGAAGATGAATAAAGGCGTTAAACTAAAGCTTGAGAAAAAATCTGTTGCTAATCTCTTAAAAGACAGTAAGCAATTAACGAGTATGGAAATCTCTGATACCGATATTGCAGGATTTGAAAAATTCGCTAAAAAGTATCGTGTTGATTATGAAATTAAGATGGATGATAGTGTTACACCGCCTAAGTATCTTGTGTTCTTTAAAGCCAATGATGGCAAAGATATGACAAAAGCATTTAAAGCATATTTAGCTTCTGTTATACAAAAGGAAAAGAAACAAAGTGTCTTAAAAGAACTTAAGAAAATGAAAGATAAAGTAATGGCAATGCCTAAAAAGGTTAGAAACAAAGATAAGGAGCATAGCTTATGAAAATGACATCAAAAGACATTAAGCGATTGATTCTTTTAAATTTACCTTATCTATTCATCGGATTATTCGCTACAAATATTGGTGAAGCTTGGCGATTAGCGGAAGGATTTAATTCATCAGAGAAGATTTTATCTTTTATGATAACACTTGGAGTTGCTTTTCAAAATCCCTTGCCCTCGCTATATCCATTAGATTTATTAGTGGGTATCGGTATTGGTGCAATTGTTCGATTAGCAGTATATCTTAAAGGTAAAAATGCGAAAAAATATCGTCATAAAGTAGAATATGGTTCTGCTCGTTGGGGAAATGCAAAAGATATTGAACCATTTGTAGCACCAAAGTTTGAAGATAATATTATTCTTACAAAAACTGAAAAGCTGATGATGAGTAACCGACCGAAAGAACCAAAAAATGCAAGAAATAAGAATGTGCTGATTGTTGGTGGTTCAGGTTCCGGTAAAACAAGGTTTTGGATCAAGCCAAATTTACTTCAATGTAACTCTAAAAATTATCCGACTTCATTCGTGGTTACCGATCCAAACAGATAAGTATAATAAGGTTATAGGGAAGCGCGCACCCTCAAAGAAAGGAGGTTACACACCATGAAAAAGCAGACAGAGAAAGACAAACTCACCGCCCTATACGAAAGGCTCTCCCATGACGATGAGCGAGCCGGGGAATCCGTAAGCATTGAGAACCAGAAGCGGATTTTGGAGGACTACGCAAGGAAAAACGGCTTTATCAATATCCGGCACTTTACAGATGACGGAATCCGTGGAACTACGTTCAAGCGTCCGGGGCTGGACGCTATGTTGGACGAAATCCGGGCGGGGAACGTGGCAACGGTTATCATCAAAGACCAAAGCCGAATCGGGCGTGACGTGGTTGAAGTGGGGCTTTTAAAGCGCACCTTTGATGAATACCATGTGCGTTTTATCGCCGCAAATGACAACCTTGACACTGCCAACGGCTTTGATATTATGTCTATCTTCCGTGACGTGATAAACGAGTGGTATGTTGCCGACACCAGCCGCAAAATCAAAGCTGTTTTCAAGTCCAGAATGGAAAAAGGCTTGCGCTGTTCTGGCAGTGTCTGCTATGGCTACCGCGCTTCCAAAGAAGAAAAAGGAGAATGGATAATTGACGAGGAAGCCGCCGCCGTTGTGCGCCGCATCTTCCAGAGTGTCCTTGCCGGGGAAACCATAGCCAGCATAGCAAAGGCACTCCGCACCGAGAAAATCCCTATCCCGTCCGAGCATTGGAAACGGACAGGCGAGCCAGTCCGGGCAGCAAAATACACAGACCCCTACGCATGGTCAGCGACCACTATCGGCTACATACTGAAACGCCCGGAATACACAGGACGCAAAGTATTAGGGAAAACCGTATGCGAGAACTACAAGACCAAGAGCAGCCGCAAGACCGCGCCGGAAGAACAGTATATCTTCGAGGGCGCAATCCCCGCCATTGTGGACGTGGAAACGTGGCAGACCGTACAGAAGATACGGGAAACCGTGCGCCGCGCACCTAAGCGGCAGAACGCCCCGAACCGCTTGACCGGGCTTCTCTACTGCGCCGACTGCGGCTCAAAACTCACACACCGCTATACCCTTGTGCAAGGGAAATGGATTGAGGACGCTTTCATCTGCTCCGGCTACCGCCATTTAATCCATGACTGCACCATGCACCATATCCCCACGGCAAAGATTGAAGCCGCTATCCTTGCCGTTATCCAGCGGGTAAGCTGGTATGTGCGGCACAATGAAAAAGAGTTTACCGAGCGTGTCCGGGAAGCGTCCGACCAGAACCAAGAAAAGACCGTCAAGGAATGTAAGCAGAAAATCAATAAGGCACAGAAACGGCACAAAGAGCTTGACGGGCTTGTGAAAAAGCTGTACGAGGGCAACGCCACGGGCAAGATACCCGACAAGCATTTTACCCGTCTGCTGAATGAGTATGACGAGGAACAGACCGGGCTGGAAGCGTCCATAGCGGAATGGCAACGGCAGATAGAGAGCTGGAACGCCGACAAGCTGAAAACAGACCAGTTTATCCAGCTTGTGAAACGCTATACCGACTTCTCCGAACTCACAACGCCCATGCTCAACGAGTTTATCGAGAAAGTGATTGTGCATGAGGGCGAGGGGCGGGGGAATGACCGCCGCCAGCGGATAGACATTTATTTAAACTTTATCGGCGCATTTGAAGTACCCGCCCATATCGTCACCCCGGCAGAGGTGGAGGAACAACGTCGCCAGCAGGAGGAACAGGCGGCAAAGGAAGCCCGTTCAAAGGAGCTGGAAAAGGCGCGGTATGAGAAGCGCAAGGCAGAGAAACGGGAATTTACCGCAAGGAAAAAAGCGGGGCTTCTCACGCTGGAGGAACAGGAAGCGGAGGAAAAGCGGCTTGCACATAACCGGGAGTGGCAAAAGGAATGGAGGGAGAAACGCAAAGCCACAGAACCGCCCAAGCCGCCTAAGAAAAAATCCATAAAGGAACTTATGGAACTGGAAAAGACCGGGGCAGAGCTTACGCCGGAGGAAACGGAACGGCTTGCAGAACACCGCCGGAAAAAAGCCGCACAGCATAAGGCGTGGCGCGAAAGGCAGAAAGCCGGACAGCCAAAGGCAAGGACGCTCAAAGAGCTTGCCGCCGCCCAAAAAGAGGGGGAAGCCTTAACGCCGGAGGAATCGGAACGTCTGGAAGTCCACAAGAGCCGGAAAAAGATAGCAAGGGAAAAGCTGGTACGGCAAGCCGAAACCGACCCGGCAGCGGCGGCAGAGCTTGCGAAAAAGCGGGCGTATGCTTCCGAAGCCACCAAGAAATCCCGGCAGAAAATGTATGAGGAAGCCGCTACTGGAAACCCCGAAGCGGTGGAACGCTATGAGAATTATCTTGCCGCAAGGAGGGAAGCATACCACAAGAAAAAGCAGGAAGCAGAGAAAACCGCATAGCTGCCCCCTCTGAACTTCAAGAGCCGGAAAAGCAAGGGCGCATTGTGGAAATGTGCATAACAGGCTATGGAATCATGGATAACTCTGTTCACAGCACATGGAAAAGCAAAGAGCAGCTTTCCCACGTCCTGCAAACAGAGTTACCCACAATTCCATAAGACAGCCAGTTATACACATTACGGCACAATGCCGACTACTACGGAATCCATCTCATACCTATTTTCCCATATATCATTTATAATTATGAGTTGCACTTATAGGTTGCGAAAAAGAACGAGAAAGTTGATAGTCTTAATTATTTATATTTGTTATAATCTACAAGAAAGCAAGGAGGTGTTTCTATGAAACTGTCTGAAAAAATCCAGTTACTTAGAAAAGAAAATAGTTACTCACAGGAAGAACTAGCGGCTATCTGTAATGTGAGCCGACAATCTATTTCTAAATGGGAAGCTGATATTGCGCTTCCAGAAACAGAAAAATTGATTATATTGAGCAATTTGTTTCAAGTAACAGTTGATGTCTTGCTAAAAGATGAACTTTCAATCAATGGAACAAGAGAAGTCTATACTTGTGGGAATAATGCTATCAGAAAAGAGAGAGCAAAATTATATGAGGGTGCGTTGATTAAAGAAAGCATAAATGATGAAACCCTTTTGGATTATATTCGGGTTCATAAAGTTGAATTATGGAATACTGGTGGAGTACCCAAATATTGGACTGTTATTTTTTTTACATCCAGCGTTCCAAATTTCCCGGAATTAGCTTCCAGAGCTTTAATAGCAGACCATGAAAAAGGTGTAAATTGGTTTGTTGACTTCAAATGCAATAATACAAAATATATCGTTTTCAAAAACAAAATATTGAAATATACCATTGGAAATGAAGAAGAAAAAGCTATTGTTTGTAATGAATGTAGAATACAAGGAATTTCAGATAATGAAATGAATTGGAGTGAATAAAACAGTTTAATATGAGGGAAAAAATATGTCACGCTATTATGGAGAAGTAATCAATCTAAGCCTTAGAGATATTTCTATGCTCAAAAAGTTTAAAATAGTTGATATAAAAAAGCGTTTCTTAGGGTTAGTTAAAATTTATACTGTAGAACTTCCAAGTAAAAAAATTGAGGAAATAGCAAAGGATTTTCAATCTAATATGAGTACAAGTCTAAAAAAAGAATGGTATATTACCTTTCACAATAGGGAAAGGGTTATTGTCATTTTCCGTACAAGAATATTTGACTTATCTGGAAAAGGTATTACACCTATTCATGGAAAAATGCTTGATATATCCCATGCAGAAGATAAAGAAAATTGGAATGAACTGATTAGCTATGCAAAAAAATTAGGTGTTCCCAATAGTCAATGCGATTTTTTACCAGAAGATTTTTCCAAGAGAACATATTAGGTATTGCAAGCAATGCGTTTGATATATTCAAAAGTAATCCTAAGACCATAAATTTGTGAGATTTTACAAATAAGCGTAGAGGGAGGTAATAGTTCAATGAGAGTTTTACAGTGGATATGTTGTCCTGTTTGTGGAAATAAAACACGATTGCAGATACAAGCAGATACAGAATTAAAAAATTTTCCTCTTTATTGCCCTAAGTGCAAGCAAGAAAGTTTAATTGACGCAAAGAACTTTTAGATAACAGTTATTAGAGGGTTAAATGTTAAGGGGAAGAATTTATTAACAGAGTACCCTGTTTGAATTATTCAATCAAGACAGTATATCATTAAAGAGCCAGACGCACAGACGCAGAGCCGACAGATTTGTGAGAAATCACAGTTTGTCGGCTATTTTTCTTGAAAATGAAATACCAAAAGTATGCCAGAAGATAATCATAGGGTAGCAGTCTAAAGTGCTGTCCTTTGTATTATATAAAGCAACTGTAAACCATGCACCGCCCTTTGTGGGAGAAAGGGGGAATTTCTATGGCTTGTACAGAAGCATACAAGGAACACATCATGTATTCTTTCAATGGCTTTTGCAAAGTCGTCATACGCTATGCTGCTATCAACGCATGGCGCGACAGGAACAGGCGGCGGCAAAGAGAAATATCCTTTGAATACCTCACAGAAGAAAAGTTCTACCCTCTAAGCACATCAGACGAATTTCTCAAATCACCTTACGAACAATACCCCGTTACAATCTGTGGTCAGACAATTATCCTCACCAATGGGGAACTTGCCGCCGCCCTGTTATCCCTGCCAGAGAAAAAGAGGGAAATCATTTACCTTTACTTTTTCGGGAATTACACACAGCAGGAAATCGCGGATTTATACGGGCATTGTAAGAGTACGGCATGGCATTACATACACAGCGCATTACAGATGTTGCAGAAAGAAATGGAGGGATTTTCACATGGGGAATACTAACCTTGTGCCATATGAAACCATTGTCCGGGCGACAAACGGCGAGCCGGAAGCCGTGGACGAGGTTTTACGGCATTACAGCAAACGAATACGCTTTGCCGCCCTTGAAAACGGGCACGTCAACACAGACACCGAGGACAGCATAAGACAACGGCTTATCACTGCCCTGTTCCAGTTCCGCTTTGACTGAAAAGGCAGCATGACAGGAGGTGAGGTTTGTCGGGAAAATAGCCATGCTGATATTCAATGATACCGAGGAAAAAGCGGTTGAGAAAGCCATAGCCGCCCTTGCCGATATGATACCGCTGGAAGCCATACAGCCGCCCCACTCCCCGGCACTTATTTTTCCGGGATTGGAAATAAGGCTGCACCAACGTCGGGTACTGAAAGACGGGATTGACGTTTCCCTCACCCGTCTGGAATACGGCGCACTCTGCTACCTTGCCGCCAGTCCGGGGAGGGTATTCACAAAGGCGCAAATCTTTGAAGCCGTGTGGAGCATGGAGAGTGAAAGCTGCCAGTCAAACGTGGCAAATGTGATATGCAATCTACGGAAAAAGATAGAGCCGGACAGCCGCCGCCCCACCTACATAAAGACCGTTTTAGGCATAGGCTACAAGTTTACTTCCGGGGAATAACAACAGGATAACCGCCGCTATTGGCGAAGATACGAAACAGGAAATCAAGGAAAAAGGTTTCCTGTTTTTTTACGCCCATTTTGTCTGTTTCCGGCTTTTCTGCATGGGAAAATACCGCCGCAAAATTGGCAGAATCCACCCCGCGCAAGCCGGGGGAAATCGGAAAAAGCCAGCACAGCGGAATCCGTCAGTTACTAAGAGCAAGATTCTACCACAGTACCAAATTTCGCCTACCGGCTCATTTTGTCCTATGGGAATCTTGTTGGGGTTGCCACCCCAAGCCCGCCTTTTTGCGGCTTGCGCCGCTTATAATTACCGCCGCTTTTGCAGCGAGTGAAAGGAGGTTCACAGCCATGAAAAGATACAACACGCCACACCGAAGCCGGGTAATCAAGACACGCTTGACCGAGGAAGAATACGCCGAATTTTCCGAGCGTGTTTCCCTCTGCAAAATGAGCCAAGCCGAGTTTATCCGGCAAGCCCTAATCAAATCAAGTATACGCCCGGTCATTACCGTTTCCCCGGTCAATGATGAACTGCTTTCTGCCGTTGGGAAGCTAACCGCCGAGTATGGAAAAATCGGCGGCAACTTGAACCAGATTGCCCGCTGTCTGAACGAGTACGGCGCACCCTATAACGCCCTCTCCCAAGAGGTACGAGCCGCCACAGCGGAGCTTGCCGCCTTGAAGTTTGAAGTCTTGCTGAAAGTAGGTGAAGCCGTTGGCAACATTCAAACATATCAGCTCTAAAAATGCCGACTATGGGGCGGCTGAACAGTACCTAACTTTTGAGCATGACGAGTTTACCATGAAGCCCACACTGGACGGAAACGGGCGGCTTGTTCTCCGTGACGATTACCGCATATCTTCCCTTAATTGCGGTGATGAAGATTTTGCAATCGCCTGTATACGTTCCAATCTGAAATACGGAAAGAACCAAAAGCGGGAGGACGTAAAGAGCCACCATTATATTATCAGTTTTGACCCCCGTGACGCACCAGACAACGGCTTGACCGTAGACCGGGCGCAAGCGTTGGGCGAGCAGTTCTGTAAAGAGCATTTCCCCGGACATCAAGCGTTGGTATGCACCCACCCGGACGGGCATAACCACAGCGGAAATATCCATGTGCATATCGTCATAAACAGCTTGCGGATTGCCGAAGTTCCGCTGTTGCCGTACATGGAAAGACCAGCCGACACAAGGGAGGGCTGCAAGCACCGCTGTACAGACGCAGCTATGGAATACTTCAAAGCGGAAGTCATGGAGATGTGCCACCGGGAAAACCTCTATCAGATTGACTTGCTGAACGGGAGCAAGAACCGCATTACCGAGCGTGAGTATTGGGCGAAACGGAAAGGACAAGCCGCACTGGATAAAGGGAACGCTTCCCAAGCCGTCACAGGAGAGCCGCCCAAGCAGACCAAGTTTGAAACCGACAAGGAGAAGCTACGGCGCACAATCCGAGCCGCCCTGTCCTCTGCCGTTTCCTTTGAGGATTTTTCCGGGAAGCTGCTACAACAGGGCGTGACCGTCAAGGAGAGCCGGGGGCGGCTATCTTATCTCACGCCGGACAGGACGAAGCCCATCACCGCCCGGAAATTAGGTGATGATTTTGACCGTGCCGCCGTGCTGGAAGCACTCACCATAAACGCACAGAACGCCGCCAGAGCTGCCGAAAAGCCCATATCCAAACAGGAATACCCCCGCAGCATAAAAGACCGCTTACAGCATGGCAAAGCCGCTATAAACGCACCGAAACAGGACAGCGTACAGCGCATGGTAGACCGGGAAGCCAAGCTAGCCAAGGGCAAGGGCATAGGATATGACCGCTGGGCGGCTGTCCACAATCTAAAGCAAATGGCGGCTACCATGAGCGTTTACGAGGAATCCGGCTTTTCTTCCCCGGAAGAACTGGAAGCCGCCCTTGCCGCCGCCAGCGCGGAGCTGTCAAACGTCCATGCGGAACTGAAAGCCGTGGAAAGCACTTTGCGGGAGAAAAAGGACTTACAGAAACAGCTATTGGCGTACATCAAGACCAAACCCGCCCGTGACGGACTGAAAGCACAGAAAACAGAAAAAGCCCGCAGGAACTACCGGGAGCAGCACGAAAGCGATTTTATCATAGCCAAAGCTGCCACCCGGTTTTTTAAGGCACAGGGAATCCAAAAGCTGCCAGCGTCCAAGACCTTACAAGCGGAGATTGAGCAGCTAATGAGGGAGAAGAACAGCCTTTACAACGAGTACCGGGAAAAGAGGGAACGCACAAAGGAATTGCAGACTGTAAAAAGCAATATCGACCAAATCTTACACCGTGAGCCGGAACGGGGAAAGGGGCGGGAAAATGAACGGTAAACGCCCCTGCATGGACTACCCACAGTACAGAGCCGCCCGCCGCCTTGTGCATGAGTGCTGTAACTACGATAACGGCAACTGTATTGTGCTGGATAACGGCGAGCCTTGTGTATGCGTCCAGAGTATCAGCTATTCGCTTCTCTGCCGCTGGTTCATTGCCGCCGTGCTTCCCCTTGACTGGTAACTGGAAGCCGCCCTACTCCACCGGGCAGAACTGAAACGCTGTACCGAGTGCGGCGGTCAGTTTCTCCCAAAATCCAACCGGGGGAAATACTGCCCCGATTGTGCCGGACGCATGAAAAGAGCCAGAGCCGCACAGCGCAAGCGGAAACAGAGGGGGAAATGTCACGCTTTAGAAAATACAGAACCCCCGTAAATCAAGGCTTCCCGGCTACTGCTCAATGGGTATGTGATACATTTATCCTTTAACCACGGAAAAGCCGTTTTAAATGCGTAACAGAAGCCACAGACAGGAGGTGAAAACCATAACCGAATACATTACAGCCAACACCACAATGCCGCCCTTTTTCCCCTATCCCCGATTTCTGCTGAAAATGGACTTGTCACAGACTGCAAAGCTGCTCTATGCGCTGCTCCTTGACCGTTCCACCCTCTCACAGAAGAACGGCTGGCAGGACAATGAGGGCAGGACGTATATTGTCTACCCCATAGCAGAGATAGCGGAAATACTGGATAAAAGCACCATGACAATACAGAACTCCCTAAAAGAACTGGATATTGCCGGGCTTTTGGAGAGGGAACGCCGGGGATTTTCCGCGCCGAACCGCCTTTATGTGAAAGTGCCGGAAGTAGTAAAGGTTTCTTTAGATATGACACAAAGAAATCTTGATGTCAGCCCTAAAGAAAACTGTACATCAGACACAAAGAAAACTTTACCTATGATACAAAGAAAACTTTACCCTAACCAACTAAATATAAACAAACTAAAAGAGAGCCAACGAATGGGAGCGAGTGGAGAGCCGCCCGCGCCCTATGGCAAATACCAGAATGTTTTCCTCACTGAAAGCGAATATGCGGAGCTGAAGCAGGAATACCCGGACTGCCTTGAACGGCTTATCGAGGAAATGAGCCGGTATATTGCTTCCAGCGGGAATGATTATGTGAGCCATGCCGCCACGCTTTACAGGTGGGCGGACAGGGAGAAAAAGGAGAACCCGAAAAAGGGAATCCCCGATTATTCCTACAAGGAGGGCGAGAGCCTTTGACAGCAGAGATACAACGCCCTGTAAACAGGGCGTGGAAAAGACCATGAACAAGGAGGACGATTTTATGAGCGATTATGACAACGCTATTTTCCGGCTTGCCAGAGAAACAGAACCAGAGCCGGAGGACTACACGGGCGAGGACGGTCTTTTATACTGCGGGAGCTGCCGCCAGCCCAAAGAAGCCTACTTCACCGAGGGAAAAGGGCTTTTCGGACGTGACCGCCACCCCAAAGAATGTGACTGCCAGCGCAAACGCCGGGAAAAGCAGGAAGCTATCGACCGGGAACGCAAGCACCGCGACACCGTGGAGGAATTAAAACGCCGGGGATTTTCCAGCGCCGCCATGCGCCAGTGGACTTTCGAAAATGACAACGGCAAATGCCCCCAAATGGATAAGGCTTTATTCTATACGGCGAACTGGGAGGAAATGAAAGCGGAAAATATCGGCTATCTGCTATGGGGCAAGGTAGGCACAGGCAAGAGCTATTTCGCCGGGTGTATCGCCAACGCCCTTATGGAGCGTGAGATTTCCGTGTGCATGACAAATTTTGCCTTGATACTCAATGACCTTGCCGCCAGCTACAAGGGCAGGAACGAATACATAGACCGCCTTTGCCGCTTCCCTCTGCTTATCCTTGACGATTTCGGCATGGAGCGCGGCACGGAATACGGGCTTGAACAGGTTTACAACGTGGTTGACAGCCGATACCGAAGCCGGAAGCCGCTAATTGTCACAACGAATTTGACGCTGGAGGTATTACAGCACCCGGAGGACACCGCCCATGCCCGGATTTATGACCGTCTGCTTGAAATGTGCTGCCCTGTCTGCATTACCGGGGAGAACATCAGGAAAGCCACGGCACAGGGGAAAATGGAACGGTTAAGGGGGTTGATGAACGGAAAGGAGAGCCTATGAACCATGACACCAGCAAGACCAGCCGCACCGCCGCCCCTCTGGACGCGAAGCCCGACCTTGTGAAGCGGATAGGGAATACCACCTTTGACATACATATCCATTTCAGCGAAACGAGCCGGGAAACCTTTACGGACAAGGTAGTGCGGCTTATTGAGAATGACAAGGACAGTGTAACCAACTGAAAAGAAGATACACTTTTTCTTATTCCCTACTTGACATTACCAAAAGGAAGTATCGTGGTTGAGTGTGGAAATGCTTTGATAAAGCATAAATATCGCATTAAGATTTTCAATACAATCAATTTTAAGAAGTCTATGCACTACAATCCATTTGCTTATATTCATTCGGAAAAAGATATTTTAAAGCTTGTTACAGCTCTTATTGCCAATACAAAAGGCGATGGAAAAGCCGGTGATGAGTTTTGGACGAAAGCTGAAACACTTCTTTATTGTGCTTTGATAGGATATATCCATTATGAAGCACCGATTGAAGAACAAAACTTTTCTACGCTGATTGAATTTATCAATGCCATGGAAGTAAGAGAAGATGATGAGGACTTCCAAAATCCTGTGGATTTAATGTTTGAAGCATTGGAAAAAGCAAAGCCAAATCACTTTGCAGTCAGGCAGTATAAGAAATTTAAATTAGCTGCCGGAAAAACTTCAAAATCTATATTGATTTCTTGTGGGGCAAGACTTGCTCCCTTTGATATTGAAGAATTAAGAGAAATAACCGCTTATGATGAACTTGAACTTGATACTTTAGGAGATCAAAAAACAGCTCTGTTTTTGATTATGTCAGATACAGACGGAACTTTTAATTTCTTAATTTCAATGATTTATACGCAGCTTTTCAATCTGCTTTGTGAAAAGGCAGATGATAAATATGGCGGTAGATTACCAGTTCATGTAAGGTGTTTGATTGATGAAGCTGCTAACATTGGTCAGATACCAAACTTAGAAAAATTAGTAGCAACAATACGAAGCCGAGAAATATCTGCTTGTCTTGTATTACAGGCACAATCGCAGTTAAAAGCAATTTATAAAGATAACGCAGATACGATTATCGGTAATATGGATTCAAGAGTGTTTTTAGGTGGTGCTGAACCTACCACATTAAAGGAGTTAAACCAAGCACTTGGTAAAGAAACGATCGATATGTATAATACCTCAGATACAAGAGGAAACAGTCCATCATACGGAACAAATTATCAAAAGTTAGGAAAAGACTTGATGACCGTTGATGAATTATCGGTTCTTGATGGTGCGAAATGTATTTTGCAATTAAGAGGTGTGCGTCCTTTTCTTTCAGATAAATACGATTTAACACAGCACCCAAATTATAAATTAACTGCTGATTATGATAAGAAAAACATATTCGACATTGAGAAATTCTTGAATCGCAAATTAAAACTGAAAAAAGATGATGTCTATGAAGTTATAGACGTTGATAAAGAAAGCTAAACCTATCCGCTTAAATAAGCAATCACGATAGGTTTATTTTTATGCCTACTTGCACAAGACAAACTGACATGGTTAATGAAGAAAAGATAAGGTTAATTTGTGCAACTGGCGAACACAAAAAGAAAATAGTTATAAAAATGGAGGAAAAGAAACTATGGAATTTTTTACTAGCGCAGTTACAGTATTACAAACATTAGTAGTAGCACTTGGTGCAGGTCTTGGTATCTGGGGAGCAATCAACTTGCTTGAAGGTTATGGTAATGATAATCCGGGTGCAAAATCACAAGGAATGAAACAGCTTATGGCTGGCGGTGGTGTAGCACTTATCGGTACTGCATTAGTACCACTTCTTTCAGGATTGTTCTAAGAGAAGGAGGTATAGCGTTTGGATGGCATACTCGAACAGATAACAAATTGGCTAAAAGAAATGCTTGTTGGTGGCATTATGGATAATCTGTCGGGGATGTTTGATTCAGTCAACCAACAGGTTGGCGAAATAGCAGTAGAAGTGGGAATGACTCCAGATGCTTTTTCACCTGGAGTCTTTTCCATGATTCGTAATGTATCCGAATCAGTCATTATCCCGATTGCAGGATTGATCCTAACCTTTATTGCTTGCTATGAGCTGATACAGATGATTATTGACCACAATAATCTTGCCAATTTTGAAACATGGATATTCTTTAAATGGATATTCAAAACTTTTGTAGCTGTCATGCTGATAACTAACACATTTAATATCACGATGGCAGTATTTGATGTAGCACAACATGTAATTGAATCAAGTGGAGCGATTATATCTGGAGATACCGCAATAGATCTGGGAACACTCGACGCATTAGAAGAAACACTTATGGAGATGGAACTTGGACCGTTACTTGGATTATTCTTACAATCCTTTATCGTACAGATTACCATGTCTATTTTATCTATCATTATTTTCATTATCGTTTATGGAAGAATGATTGAAATTTATTTAATGACTAGCTTAGCTCCTATTCCGCTATCAACATTTGGAAACAGAGAACAAAGTCAGATAGGACAGAATTATTTGAGGTCGCTTTTTGCTTTAGGTTTTCAGGGATTTTTAATCATGATATGCGTAGGTATTTATGCAGTACTCATTAGTGAACTTACCTTTAGCGATGACATTATCATGTCAATCTGGGGAATCATGGGATACACTGTGCTTCTTTGTTTTACGCTATTTAAGACAGGAAGTTTATCAAAGAGTGTATTTAATGCCCATTAAGATGGTGCATGATGAAGAAATACAAAGTGATTTATGCAGATTTACCATGGAACTATCGAGTTAGGAGCAAAAAAGGAAATGGACGCAAAGATTGTGCTTTATTTATGTGGATCACATTTCCACATCTTGAAAAGGAGGTAGTATAACTTGGGAGTAAGAGTACAAGTTCCTCGTGATTTAACACGAGTGAAATCAAAGATTTTATTCAATCTGACAAAGCGACAATTACTCTGTTTTGGTTCGGCGGCTCTTATAGGACTGCCGACTTTCTTTTTACTCAAAGAAACAGGAAATGTAAGTTTAGCGGTAGTAGGTATGATGATTATCATGCTGCCATTATTCTTTCTTGCGATGTATGAAAAAGATGGTCAGCCATTAGAGATAATTGCCAAACATTATATTGAAACGAAGTTTATTAAACCCAAAATTAGACCTTATAAAACGGATAATTATTATTCTGCTTTGATGAGGCAAAAAAGACTGGAACAGGAGGTAGAGGCGATTGTTTTCAATATTTCAAAAAAAGAAAAAGGCAGAAGAAATAAATCTGCCAAACAATCTCACAAAAGCACAGCAAAGAGAGATTAAAAAGCTAATTGAAAAAGCAAAAAAAGATGATGGAGTTCCTAAAACTGCACAACAGTCAATTCCATTTCAAAGAATGTTTCCCGATGGAATTTGCAGGGTTAAAGATAACTACTATACAAAAACTTTGCAGTTTCAGGACATCAACTATCAGCTTGCTCAGCAAGAAGATCAAGAAGCTATCTTCTTTGAATGGTGTAGTTTTCTTAATTTCTTTGATAGCTCTATTCACTTTGAACTTTCATTTATGAATATGAGTACAGACGCTGAAAGCTTTGAAAAGAATTTATCCATTCCCCCACAGGACGATGATTTTAATTCTGTAAGAAATGAATATTCACAGATGTTGAAATCAAGACTTGCTCAAGGAAACAATGGATTAACTAAAACAAAATATTTAACATTCGGTATTGAAGCAAAATCCATGAAGCAGGCAAAACCAAAGCTTGAGCATATTCAAATGGATTTACTCAATAATTTTAGAAGGCTTGGTGTAAGTGCCAGAATGCTTGATGGTAAAGAAAGATTACAGCTTATGCATTCAATTTTTCACATGGGAGAAATGGAACCGTTTATATTTGATTGGGATATGCTTGTTCCATCTGGTTTATCTGTTAAAGATTTTATCGCACCAACTTCCTTTGCATTTGAAGGAAATCGTGAATTTAGAATGGGTGAATTATATGGTTCGGTATCTTTTTTAGCAATTACTGCTTCAGAATTATCCGATACAGTCTTAAAAGAGTTTCTAGATATTGAATCTTCACAGATTGTATCCATTCACTTACAGTCAGTCGATCAAACAGAAGCCATTAAAAAGATTAAGCATACGATTACAGAACTAGACCGTTCTAAGATTGAAGAACAGAAAAAAGCAGTTCGCTCAGGTTATGACATGGATATCATTCCATCGGATTTAGCCACTTATGGTAAAGATGCAAAAGCATTGCTTCGAGAACTTCAAAGTCAAAACGAGCGTATGTTTTTAATCACATTTCTAATCTTAAATACAGGAAAAACAAAGCAAGAGCTTGATACAACTATCTTTCAGATGAAATCATTAGCTCAAAAGCATAACTGCATTTTAAGAAGGTTAGATTATCAGCAAGAAAATGGACTTATGAGCAGCTTGCCACTTGCTAATAACTTGATTGAAATTGAAAGAGGACTTACCACATCAAGTACAGCAATCTTTGTTCCTTTTACAACACAAGAATTATTTCAAACAGGAAATGAAGCTTTGTATTATGGATTGAATGCGTTATCCAATAATTTGATAATGGTAGATCGTAAAAAGCTGAAGAATCCTAATGGCTTGATACTTGGAACGCCGGGTTCGGGTAAATCATTTAGTGCAAAAAGAGAAATTGCCAATGCATTTCTTGTAACGGACGATGACATTATAGTGTGCGATCCCGAATCAGAATATACAGCTTTGGTACAACGATTTAAGGGACAGGTTATTAAAATTAGTCCTAGCAGTACGCAATATATCAATCCAATGGATATTAATGCTAACTATTCAGAAGAAGATAATCCGATTGCTTTAAAAGCTGATTTTATCTTATCACTATGTGAACTCATTGTTGGTGGTAAAGAGGGATTACAGCCGATTGAAAAGACAGTAATTGATAGATGTGTTCATCAGATTTATCAAAGGTACTTTGAAAATCCTGTACCAGAGAATATGCCACTTCTTGAAGATTTATATCATGCTTTATTAAAACAAGAAGAAAAAGAAGCTCATCATGTTGCAACAGCACTAGAAATCTATGTAAAAGGTTCACTGAACTTGTTTAACCATAGAACCAATGTCGATATCAATAATCGTTTGGTATGTTATGACATCAAAGAACTTGGAAAACAGCTTAAGAAAATTGGAATGTTAGTTGTACAAGATCAGGTATGGGGACGAGTTACTGCAAATCGTAGTGCTGGTAAAGCAACACGATACTATATGGACGAGTTTCACTTGCTTCTAAAAGAAGAACAAACAGCAGCTTATTCCATCGAAATTTGGAAAAGGTTTCGTAAATGGGGTGGAATACCAACGGGAATCACGCAAAATGTCAAAGACTTGTTATCGAGTCGAGAAATAGAAAACATCTTTGAAAACTCAGATTTTATCTATATGTTAAATCAGGCTTCAGGTGATAGAGATATCTTAGCTAAACAATTAAATATCTCCAATCATCAATTATCCTTTGTATCTCAATCTGGCGAGGGAGAAGGTTTATTGTTTTATGGAAATGTCATTTTACCATTTGTCGATAGATTCCCTACGGATTTAGAGTTGTATCGCATTATGACAACAAAATTATCTGAGGTAACACAGAAGCCGGAGGTGTAGCTGATGAAAGTAAAAACTACACGAGTGAAATTTAGCGATGATGATCTAAATAACAGTAAAGTTAAAAAGTCTTATCAAACCGCAGAAAAATATGCTGATAAATCCGATAAGATGAAGAGAAAAATCATTACAGATGAAGATAAGTTTACGCAAAGAAAAGCAAAACTTCGTCATGGAACACTTGAAATAGCCAATGAAAATATCAAGACACCATCTAAGATGAAACGAGTTATTAAGACAGGTGCTGTAACTGCTGTTTCTAGTAGCGTTAAAAAAGGTTTATCTCAAAATAAAGATGAAAATGTAGGTGTTGATTCTGCAAGACAAAGTGAAAGTATGGCTGATTCTGCTTTAAGGGGTGCAGAGCATATTCATCATAATCACAAAATTAAAAAATATGTGAAAGCTGAAAAGTTAGAGAAAAAGGCAGATAAAGCCAATATCAATGCTTTGTTTGAAAAACAAAAAGCAGATGATTTAACTTCAACCAATCCATTTTCAAGATGGCAACAAAAACATGCTATTAAAAAAGAGTATGCAGCAGCTAAAGCCGGTAAAGGTGCAACAACTACAAAAGAAGCTGCCAGTACAGCGAAAAAAGGTACAAAGAAGATTACAGATAAAGTAAGCAGTTTTGTATCGAAACATTCGCATACAATTTGGATAATACTTGCTTTTGGTTTGATATTTATGATTTTATCTGGAGCATTATCTTCTTGCTCAGTAATGTTTCAAGGTGGATCTAATATGGTGGTGGCAACTTCTTATACTGCTGAAGATGAAGATATTATCGGAGCTAATGATGATTACAAAGCAATGGAGGCGAATCTGCAATCAAAAATCAATAACATTGAAAGTACGAAACCCAGATATGATGAATACCAATATCACTTAGATGAAATCAATCATAATCCGTATGAGTTGACATCGTATCTAACAGTAAAGTTTGAAGATTATACAAGAGCTGAAGTACAAGATACTTTAAAAACCTTGTTTAATAGGCAGTATGACTTTAGTACCAGAGAAGAAATTCAAATTAAAACAAGAAAAGAAACTAGAACCGGCACAAGAGATGTTATTGATGAAGAAACTGGCGAAGTAAGACAAGAAGAATATGAGTATGAAGTAGAAGTTGAATATGAGTATCGTATTCTTCATGTGAATTTAAAAAACAATGGACTTGGTGTTGTTATTACAGGTATGGGAATGAGTGAAGATGAAGCTGAGCGATATGCGGTTTTGTTACAAATAAAAGGCAATCGCTCTTATTTATTTGAAGATGACATCTATTCTAATTCAACCGGACCTTATACCGATTATGACATTCCGGGTGAAGCATTAACAGATGAGAAATTTGCCAAGATGATTAAGGAAGCTGAAAAGTATTTAGGTTACCCGTATGTATGGGGCGGTTCATCGCCATCAACGAGTTTTGATTGTTCTGGTTTTGTATCATGGGTTATTAATAATTCAAATAATGGTTGGAGTGTAGGCAGATTAACAGCTAATGGCCTAATGAATATCTGCGACATTATTCCACCAAGTGAAGCAAAACCGGGAGATCTAATCTTCTTTCAAGGAACTTATGATACAGCAGGAGCTTCGCATGTTGGTATTTATGTAGGAAATGGCATGATGATTCATTGTGGCAATCCGATTTCTTATGCTTCGATTGAAGTAGATTACTGGCAACAACATTTTTATTGTTTTGGACGATTACCTTAAAGGAGGACATGATGATAACGAAATTAGATAAGATTAAACAAGATTTAGAAAAAGCTTGTAAGAAGCGTGATGAATGGGATTTAAAAGCAAAAGAGCTTGAGAAAAAATATAAGGAAACTGAAAATACTATGATTCACGATATGGTTCATGCAGCAAATATTACACCGGAACAGTTAGCAAAGCTTATTGAAAAAGCCAATACAACTGTTCCTCATCATATTACGGAGGGAAATACAGATGACAATTAAAAAGAGATTTTTAGCACCACTGATGGTTATCTTTATTGCGATGGGAATGTTAATTCCTACAACAGCTTATGCGTATGCAAGTGATTCGCCACCTGCTGAAGAAGTAAAAAAAGAAGAAACTACTGAAGAAGAAAAGAAAGAAGAAGCAAAACCTGAAAATGCTTTAACACCAGAGGGTAATTTGACACTTGTAGATGATGTAGATCCAAGCTCAAGCACAGGAAAACAGTTTGTAACGCTTGTGTCAAAAAATGGGAATTACTTTTATTTAATCATTGATAGAGATGATAAGGGTAATAGTACAGTCCATTTCTTAAATCAGGTTGATGAAGCTGATTTGATGTCTTTAATGGAAAAAGATGATGTAGATAAACTACAAGCTGAACTTGAAAAAGAGAAAGAGCCAGCTCCTACAGAGCCAGTAGAAGAAAAGGTTGAAATCATTGAAAAACATGAAGAACCGGAAACGATAAATTTATTTCCGATTGTTTTACTTGCAGTTGTAATTATCGGTGGTGGAGTATTTGCATTTATTAAATTTAAGCAGAAGAAAAAGGCTGAGGAAACAAAACCGGATCCTGACGCTGATTATGTAGATGATGAATACGATGAAGAAGATGATGAATTAGAATACTTCGATATTGAAGATGAAGAAGAATCAAAGGAGGAAAACAAAGAATAAAAAATATGGCAGTCTTAATGGCTGCCGGTACATAAAAAAATATAAAAAGTATTGACTGCACGACTCGTGCAAGCTTAAGATAAAGTTGTAAGGGAGGAATTAGTATATGAAAACATTATCTGAAGTATCTAAATTAGTAGGATTGAGTCGCAGAATGATTCAAGAATACGAAAGTAGTGGTCTTGCTAAAACTCCTACTACAAAGAATAAATATGGTCATTTATTATATTCTGATGATGATATTGATAAATTATGGCAACTTAGGTTTTATAAAGAACTTGGATATAAAAAGGGCGATATAGAAAAAATTTTTACAGATAAAAATTTTAATCGACAAGAGTCATTGCATAATCAAATATCTTTGTTAGAAAAGAAGAAAGAAGAATTAGAAAACCTTATAAATATAGCAAAGGCAATGTCTAATATTGGCATAGTTGAATTTTCAAGAAATTTGAATAATAGCCTATTAAACGATATTCCATATGATCTTGCTATGTCGATGTTAGGCTCAAGTTTGAAAATAATCAACACTGAGAATGACATAGAAAATCTGATTGATCAAGTAATAACTGAAGAAGATGTAGATAAATGGATGTCCAATTTGGAAAAAATAATGGAATTAGCAGATCAAGGTTTCTTACCGGACTCACTAAATACGCAAGCAATAGTTCGTGATATGTATGAATTAACAGTTCCAGTTTTATCTCCTTCAATTACGATGTTTGGATATGCCTATATAGGTTTTATGCCGGGGAGTGATTTATCAAAAGAAATAGATGATGTTTTTGGAAAAAACAAATCACAATATTTATATGAATCAATTCAAATATTTATAAAGAATAATCAAGATAATATATTTGATGAGGAACTGTATGAGTCAGTTGATAATATTTTATCATTGGGATTAAAAAAATACAAAACAACATCTTTAGAAGTTCAAAGTGAAGTAAGAAAATTACATAATTCACTGAAAAAAATTAGGCTATTTAACTTTGAAGGACAAATACAATTACTAAATGCATTTGTTGAATTATATGGAAGTTCAACATATAAGAAAATTTTTGACAAAGGAAAAGAACGAGGAATTTCATGGTTCATTTCTCGCTCGATTCAAATATATGTAGAAAATATTGAAAAGGAGGCAAAAATAAATGACTGACTATAGCAAGGAAATTTTTAAATTATTAAATGAAAAAGGTAAGAATGCTCCTAATATGACTAGTGCGTTAAAAAAGATTGGTAATGGGGATATGCAAAAAGGATTAAATACTTTAGCTAATTATTGTAAAAATTCAGGTATAACTATCGGTGAAAAATCAGGATGGTTAAAAGGTTCTGCAACAACATTGGGAGTTACACTTGCGATTGGCAGTGGATTATACCTTGCTGATAGATATAAAAAGTATAAAGCAAAAAAAGAGATAGAGTCTGAAGGTGAAAAAATTTATGAAGCTTTAAAAGAAACTATTGATGAAGAAGAAAACGAAGGAGGTGAAAAAATGACAAGAGAGGAACTGAAAGAGCAGATTGATGAGTTAATGAGACAGTATGCAGACGAAGAAATTGATGGAGATACTTACGCAGAAAAAATGATGGAGTTAACTACATCTGCCCAAAATGAAACCAACGAAGATTAATAGACTAGTTTGTTTTTGAAATGAAAATTGCCAAAGAAGAATCGGATAAAGATGGTTTATTGATAGCAAGGAGGAAAGGAGGTCTTGGTTATGCAGATGTGTCCATATTGCGATAAGGTTTATGATGAATCAGAATATGCTCAATGTCCTTATTGTTCAGGTGAATTATATGATGATGACGAAGAAATTCGTCCTTGTCCTGAATGTGGTGGGTGCTTACATTTTGATGGTTATGATCGTTGGGAATGTTCTAATTGCGATTATTCAGAAGAAGATTAAAACAAATGTAGGGTATATTAAAAAATACTCTATTTGAGTTTACATTTTTAAAAATAATATTTTATTTTTGGAAAGCGAGGTTTGAAGAATGAGTAGAGTAACATATTCGGAAATTTATGAAAAATCATTAGAAAAGAAAAATGGAATGTGTTGTCCAGAATGTGAAAGTGAAGGTTCATTAAAATATGCAGATGATGAAGTATTAGTTTGTGATGTTTGTCAATATTCTATTGAGGCTGAAGAATTACAACCTGTATGGCAAGATAAATTAGAAGACGAAATGGGTTTTTATGATTATGAAGAAAGTGATTTTGACGATGAATAGGAGTTGATAATATGCCATATAATTGTTTAGGGGACCTTACAAAGTCTGAAATTATAGAAGCACTTAGAAAGAAAGGGTGTAATATAAAAAATGTTCATGAATTAAATGTGATTATGGAGAAGATGGGACTTCTAATTCATTATGGTAATAATTGGCTTACAGCTAAAGACGCTGTAAAATATACAATTTTCAATACTCAAGTATATGATGCGAAAGCTTGGAAGCCAGTAGTAGTTGATCTCATTTATAAATTTTTGAAAAAATGATTACATAGCAGTCTTGTACAAAGTGTATGAGGCTGCTTTTATTTTCCCTAAAACGAAAGGAGACGATGAAGATGAAACTAGTATTAGCGGAAAAGCCTTCTGTGGCACAAAGCATAGCTAAAGTTATCGGTGCTACAAATCGTGAAGATGGATATCTTGAGGGTAATGGATATGTAGTAAGTTGGTGTGTCGGTCATTTAGTTGAATTAGCTGAACCTGAAAGCTATGGCGAAAAGTATAAGAAATGGAATTATGATGACTTACCAATTGTGCCGACAAGCTGGAACTACCAAGTATCATCAGGTACAAAAAAGCAATTTGGTATCTTAAAAAAATTAATGAAACGAAACGATATTACAAGTCTTATCTGTGCAACAGACGCAGGACGAGAGGGAGAGTTAATCTTCAGACTTGTTTATCAAGAATGTTATTGCAAGAAACCGTTTGAAAGATTATGGATCTCATCAATGGAAGATGGTGCAATTAAGAAAGGATTTGAAAATTTAAGACCATCTGAAACATACGATTTATTATATGAAGCTGCATTATGTCGAGAGCGAGCTGACTGGTTAGTTGGTATCAATGCTACTCGACTATTTTCATGCCTATATAATCAGCCATTTAGTGTTGGTCGAGTTATGACACCTACTCTTGCAATGACAGTTATGCGTGAAGCAGCAATCTCAGCATTTAAACAAGAACCGTTCTATACCGTAGAAGTTGATTGTGGTGGATTTACTGCAAGTAGTGAACGATTTAAAGAAAAAGATAAAGCGGTTGAAGCGAAAAATCTATGTGAGTCAGTTGATAAAGCGAAAGTTGTTGCTGTTGGAAAGAAAGAGAAAACAGAAAAAGCACCGGCGTTATACGATTTAACAAGTCTTCAAAGAGATTCCAATAGACTTCATGGCTATACTGCAAAGCAAACACTTGATTATGCTCAAAGCTTATATGAAAAGAAGCTAATCACTTATCCTCGAACGGATAGTCGTTATTTAACTGAAGATATGAAAGATGGTGTTGATGAGTTATTAAATGTATCAAAGTCTTTACTTGATTTACCTTTAGGTCAATATGATGTATATCAAATCATTAACAACAAAAAAGTCAGCGATCATCATGCCATTATCCCAACGAAAGAAGTAAGTAATTTCAATTTAAAAGAATTACCAAGTGGAGAATTTGCTGTATTGAAAATGATTGCACTAAGACTTTTGATATCAGTAAGTGAAGCTCATATTTTTGAAGAAACAACAGCAGAACTTAGTTGTGATGACTTGATGTTAAAGGCAAAAGGTAAAGTTATTTTAAATGATGGTTGGAAAGCTTTTAGTCCAAAAGATAAGAAAGAACAAAATGATTTGCCTAACTTAAAAGAGAATGAGGATTTAGGAATTAAATCTGTAAAAGTAAAAGAGGGTAAAACTTCTCCACCAAAGCATTTTACGGAAGATACGCTTTTATCTGCTATGGAAAACGCTAGTGCAGATGAAATGCCAAAAGAAGCAGAAAGAAAAGGTATTGGTACACCGGCAACAAGAGCTGGAATAATCGAAAAGTTAGTTCAAAAAGGATATCTCAAGCGAATTGGAGATAAGAAAGTAAAGAATTTAATTCCAACAGATAAAGGTGTAGCACTGATAACAGTTATGCCAGAACAGATTCAATCTCCATCAATGACAGCAGAATGGGAAGAAAAATTGTTGGGAATTGAAAAAGCTGAATATCCTAGTGAAGCGTTTATGGAAGATATCGAAGTGATGGTAACTAATTTAATAAACACATACGAAGTTGTGAAAGGAGCAAATGTAATTATGCCAAATAGAAATCATGTCGTGGGAAATTGCCCACATTGTGGAAGTGAAGTTATTGAAAGAAGTAAAGGATGGTTCTGTGATAACAGAGCTTGTCGTTTTGTTTTATGGAAAGACAATGCGTTTTTTAACTATATTGGAAAGCAATTAAACCCACATGTTGTAGATCAGTTATTAAGAGATGGAAAAGCAAGATTAAAAGATTGTAAATCAAAGAAAACCGGAAAGAGCTATACCGCTATGGTGCATTTAAGCACAGAGGGTGATGGTAAAGCAAAATTCCAGTTATCTTTTGAAAATGGAGGCAAGAGATGAGCAAAGAAATTCGTTTTATAAACAGTAATTATGATGATTTGTTTCGGATAGTTGATGGTTCAACTATCCAGATAGAATTTCCTAAAGAAACGATTATTAAGGCTTGTAAGTATGTAGATGATTACCATACAAAAGTTGGTAATGAACTTTTTCATATCTGCCAGTTTGCAGAAATGATGGAACGTGTCGGTGCTAAATATACACCTGAAGTAGAACCAGATGATTTTCAAGTTGCATATAAAGTCGGTAGAAATCATTACTTGGCATTGCAGACATCTGATGAAGGTTATGATTACACACTTTATGATAAAAATTTCAATGAGATTGATGGAGGGCAGCTTGATGATCCAGAACTATCCATGATTGAAGCAAGAAAAGATATTTTAAGTGATTTTAAGTTAGGTAATAAAGATTTAGTGGTGGCTGATTATGATGATTTATTAGAAAAGGTTGAGGAAGTAGAAACAAAAGCAGTTTCTTCTGTGCTTGAAAAACTCAATATTCATAAACAAGCAATCCTAGAAAATAAACATTCGGATTTACCACTTTTTGATGATGAAAGATAAGGAGCATAGCTTATGAAAATTGAAAAATGGGACGAAATCAATGGCAGTAGTCCCGAACAAAAGTTAGAAGCATTTTTAGAATCAACAAGTGATTGTTATGCCATCATGCAGCTTAAAAGAATCGATGAAACAATTGCCGAAAGATTTATGTCAAAGCTTGAATTAGAGCGTATGGGTAAAGAACCAAATATTGATCATTATGAGGTAGTCTATGTAGCACCTATGGAATCAGGGGAATCGCAGATAGTATTACTGGAAAGCTTATATGAGAAATTCAATTTATATCATCCGGAAGATTTTAGAGGCCATAGTTTATCGGTCAGCGACATCATAGCCTTAAAGCAAAATGATGTGGTATCTTGCCATTATGTAGATTCAATCGGTTATAAGGAATTGCCACAATTCCTAAAGCCTGAGAATTATTTAAAAAATACAGAAATGGCAATGGAAGATGATTATGGAATGATTGATGGTGTGATAAATAATGGAAAGAATAAAGATGTTGAAACAAGAACTTCAGTATTAGAAAAGTTAAAAGAGCCACCTATCTTAAATGAAATAAAGAAATCTTCCAAAGGTCATTTGGAAAGAGAGTTGGAATGATGGAATTTAACTATGATGAAAAAATGTTAATTATGCTGTATCAATCAGGTTCGAAAAAGGACTTAATTAAGACATTAAAAGAGATGAAAGCAGAGCTTACTGATGAAGAGTTTGAGCTAAAAAGTATGAGCGAAATACTCATTGATAAGCTGAATAAAATATCTGAAACAGAATTTAAGAATCTGCTTTCTTCTTTAGAATTTTAAAGACAGGAGGATAGTCGATGAACGACAAAGAAAGATATTATGCAAGTGTTGCTGCTAATACTATTCATGACATAACAAGAAGTCGAAATACTTGGACTTCTTTTCTTTTGACTATGGGTAGAAACTATGTTTTTAACTATCCGGATCAGATAATGATTCACGCTCAAAGACCAAATGCTACGCTTTGTATGGAATTTGACGCTTGGAAAGAAGAAAAGTTTCGTTATGTGAAACGTGGTTCTAAAGGTATTGCTTTATTTGTAACCGATAGCGAAAGACCATATTTAAGATATGTATTTGATGTTGCTGATACAGGTAGCCGCAGAAATTCAAAAGAACTTGAAAAGCTATGGAGCTTTGAAAATACTCATCGTATTCCAATTCAAGAAGCTATTGAAAAAAGATTTGGTGTTTCTAAAGAATGGACAATGGAAAATCAGCTAGAAACATTAGCTGAAAAGTTGGCAGAAGATTATTGGGATACACATAAAAGTGAGATGGCTGACATCATTGCCGAAAGTTTGTTAGAAGGGTATGATGAACTTAACCTAGAAGAAGTAGTAAAAAGGACAGTCGCAACTAGTACGATTTACACCTTGTTATCTCGAATGACAGAGAATGTAGAAGCTTACTTCGATGAGGAAGATTTCAGAAATGTCTTGGAGTTTAATACACGAAAAAGTGTCAATGCATTAGGAACAGCAGTAAGTAATATTACTACCGAGATATTTGAAGAAATCGAAAAAACAGTTATTGCAGTAGAAAAAAGCAGAGAAGCTGAAAGGAGCAAAGACTATGGAAATAACTTACAATCAGATTGGGGAATATTTGATTCCAGATATCGAGTTACAGACAACAGAAACGAAATCTCTAGGGAAATACGCACGAATGAGACGAGCATTCCTGAAAGAGAACAAGCCGATGACTTACAACGACATGATCTTGACGGAAACACTATTTCCACACCTTTGGGAAGTGGACGAAACAGCGAACAAGAGAATGGAATTGTTGATGAACCAGTTATTAGAAAAAAATCCAGCACCAAACAAGAAAGAAAATCAGATGGATTGGGTAAAACACATGAACATGCTAAAAGCACAAGCCGAAGAAGTCGTGATGTCGGAGTTAATCAACAGCTAAGTTTTGACTTCTTCTTAAATGAAGATGAACAAATTAAATGGATAGATGAAGCGGAGAGCGTAGATGAAAAAGCGTCCTTCGCTTTTTCTTTTGCTCAAGAAGATATTGATTGCTTACTTGTGCATGGCAGTAACACCAACAATGCTCGCATGATGATTGCTACTGAATTTATGAAAGGCAAATCAGATGAAGAAATAGTAAGCAAATTACAGGATATTTATAAAGGTGGTTTTGGTTTAAAAACAGATAAAGGAGCTATTTCTACTTGGTATGACGATGATGGAATTCATTTAGCAAAAGGAAATACTGCACGATATGAATCTTCAGCTAAAGTTATTACTTGGATTGAAGTAAGTAATCGCATTCGAGAATTATTAGAACAAGGGAAATTTGCTACTAATGTTGAGTTAGTAGAAGCACCTAGTTTTGAAAGAAAACAGATAGCAGAAAAGCTTTGGTATTTATATCATGATTTTAGCGATGATGGAAAAGCATTGAATCTATTGTCTTGTTTAAATGATATTACAGGAACTGGATTTCCTGATGAAACAAAGGCACTTGCTGAAAAGCTAAAAGATACTAGCTTTTATGAGACTTTAAAAGAACAGTATGCTGACTTTTTAGAAAGCTATTTAGATAATCCTGATGTATTGCGTTTTCATTACCACAAAGTAATTGCATTAGAAAAAGACATCAATGAGCTTTATTTAGATAGAAAAGAATTTGATACAGAACTGTTTGCTTTGCCGGAAGTATCTACTTTTATTACTGATGATGAGATCAATGCTGATTTATCAAGAGGTAGTGGTTTTGCTCAAGGAAAAGGAAGAATCTTTGATTATTTTAACGAAAATCATTCTACTAAGGATAGAGCTGACTTTTTGAAAAATGAATTTGGTACCGGTGGTCATTCTCATGCATTATCCGGTGCAAATCATAGTGGACAGAACCATGACGCAAAGGGTATTTCCTATGAAAAACAAGGCTGTGAAACTGTTAAATTAAACTGGACGCAAGTAGCTCATCGCTATGCAGATATGATTGAAAACGAGCGATATTATGCAAAAGATGAGCTTCAAAAAGAAACAGTTATTGAGCCAATCGAAGAATCAGTAGAAATCGTAGATCCAGAGATTATTGAAGAACCGATAATCGAAGAAAATGATGAACTTGTTGATGATACTGAAGAAATTATCGAAGCTGAATTTCCTTATGAAGTAGGACAACGAGTATTTATTGAAGATACGGAATTTGAAATTACAGAAATAAGAAATCACGATGTGCAGCTTCGTGATCTATCACTTTACTATCCGATTTTTAGAGTTGAAAGCAAAGAAAACTTTGAAAATTTAGTTAGATTAGATTCAAGAAATGAAAAAGTAAAAGCTGAAGTCAAAGAAGTGCCACCAATTAACTTTACCATCACCGATGAACATTTAGGTGAAGGCGGTCCGAAACAAAAGTTTGCAAGAAATATTGAAGCAATTAAGTTATTAAATACTTTAGAAAGTGAAAATAGAAATGCCACAAGTGAAGAACAGGAAATCTTATCTCAATATGTTGGGTGGGGCGGACTTTCTGACGCATTTGACAGCAGTAAAGATAACTGGAGAAATGAATACCAAGAATTAAAAGGCCTACTTTCTGAATCAGAATATGAAATGGCAAGAGCTTCAACATTAAATGCTCATTATACAAGTCCTACAGTCATTAAAGGAATGTATGAAGCATTAGAGCAAATGGGATTTAAAACAGGAAATATCTTAGAACCATCAATGGGCGTAGGTAACTTCTTTGGACTTATGCCTGAAAGTATGCGTGGCAGTAATTTATATGGTGTTGAACTTGATTCTATCAGTGGTCGCATTGCTAAGAAGTTATATCCAAATGCTGATATTAAAGTAGCGGGTTTTGAAACAACGGACAGACGAGATTTTTATGATATTTCTATCGGTAATGTGCCTTTTGGAAATTATAAGGTAAGTGATAGACCTTATGATAAATTTGGCTTTTCTATTCACAATTATTTCTTTGCCAAAGCATTAGATCAAGTAAGACCGGGTGGTATTGTAGCCTTTGTAACAAGTCGTTATACCATGGATCAACAGACTCCTGATGTAAGAAAGTATTTAGCCCAAAGAGCAGAACTGTTAGGTGCAATTAGACTTCCTAACACAGCTTTTAAAGCAAATGCTGGTACAGATGTAGTATCTGATATTATCTTCTTACAGAAAAGAGATCATCCGATTGATATTGAACCGGACTGGGTTCATTTAGGACAAAACGATGATGGCTTTACTATCAATAATTACTTTGTAGAACACCCTGAAATGCTACTTGGTACTTTAGAAAGTCGAAGCACACAATATGGAAAAGAAGAATGTACTGTTGTTTCAATTGAGGGAGCAGATTTATCAAGTCAGCTAGGTGAAGCAATAAAAAATATTCATGGTAAATATGAAGAAGCAGAGATTGACGAAATTTCTATCATTGGTGCAGTTGAAACAATACCGGCAAGACCTGATGTTAAAAACTTCTCTTATACGATTGTTGATGATGAAGTGTATTTTAGAGAAAACTCACTTATGCGATTATGCGATTTTAATGAAACTGCTAAAGGCAGAATCAAAGGCATGGTAGAGCTTAGAGGAATTGTAAATGACTTGATTGATTATCAGTTAAATGATTATGCTGATGAAGATATTAAAGCCAAACAAAAAGAATTAGATACTGCTTATGATGAATTTACAGATAAATATGGACTTCTTAATTCAAGAGCCAATGCAATGGCATTTTCAGATGACTCATCGTATTACCTTTTATGTTCATTAGAAAATATTGATGAAAATGGTAATCTTGAAAGCAAGGCAGATATGTTCACTAAAAGAACAATCCGACCTGAAACTAATATCACAAGTGTTGATACACCAAGCGAAGCTTTAGCAATCTCTATTGGAGAAAGAGGAAAAGTTGATTTACCATATATGGCTGAGCTTATCGGCACACCGAATGAATATGATGAAATCATAGGCCAATTAAAAGGTGTTATTTTCAAAGAACCCTTGGGCTCAGAACTGCCTTATGAGGACTGGAAAATTGCAGATGAGTATTTATCTGGCAATGTGAGAGATAAGCTTAGAATCGCTCGTTTAGCAGCGAAAAACAACCCGAATTTTAACATCAATGTAGAAGCATTAGAAAAGGCTCAGCCTAAAGAGTTGGACGCTTCAGAGATTGATGTAAGACTTGGTGCAACATGGATTGATAAGTCCTATATCCAACAATTCATGGAAGAAACTTTTGAAACACCATTTTATTTAAGAAGAAGCATTGAAGTAAAATATGCTCCTTTAACTGCTGAGTGGCAAATAGCTGGCAAGTCTGCTCCGGGACATCATGATGTCAATGCTTATGTAACTTATGGCACAGATAGAGCTAATGCATATCGTATTTTAGAAGATACTTTAAATCTAAAAGATGTTCGTATTTATGACACCTTTGAAGATTCAGATGGTAAACAAAAGAGAGTGCTAAATAAAAAAGAAACCACTCTTGCTCAACAAAAGCAACAAGCAATCAAAGACGCATTTCAAGATTGGATATGGAAAGATCCAGTTAGAAGAAAAGAGTTAGTAACAAAATACAATGAGATGTTTAATTCTACTCGTCCTCGTGAATTTGATGGTTCACATATTCGTTTTGGAGGTATGAATCCTGATATTAAGCTTAGAGAACATCAAAAGAATGCGATTGCTCATGTATTATATGGTGGCAATACACTCTTGGCACACGAGGTTGGTGCGGGGAAGACGTTTGAAATGGCAGCTTCTGCAATGGAAGCTAAACGCTTAGGTTTATGTCAAAAGTCATTATTTGTTGTTCCAAACCATTTAACACTTCAATGGGCAAATGAATTTTTAAGACTTTATCCAAGTGCTAAATTATTAGTGGCGAGTAAGAAAGATTTTGAAACAAAGAATCGTAAGAAATTCTGTGCAAGAATAGCTACAGGAGATTATGATGCAGTTATTATCGGTCATTCTCAATTTGAAAAGATTCCTATTTCAGCAGAAAGACAGGAAAAATTATTAAGAGAACAGATTGATGATATTGAAAATGCTTTAGCTGAAATGAAGTATAAGATTGGCGAAAGATTCTCTGTCAAACAGATGGAGAAAACAAGAAAATTATTACAAACAAGACTTGATAAGTTATTAGCCAATGAAAGAAAAGATGATGTTATTACCTTTGAACAACTTGGTGTAGATCGCTTGTTTGTAGATGAGAGCCATGCGTTTAAGAACTTGTTCCTTTATACGAAAATGCGAAATGTAGGTGGTTTATCAACTTCTGAAGCACAAAAATCGTCTGATATGTTTATGAAATGCCGCTATATGGACGAATTAACCGGTGGGAAAGGTGTAATCTTTGCGACAGGTACTCCAGTCAGCAACTCAATGACAGAGCTTTATACAGTTATGCGATATTTGCAGTATTCAACTTTACAGCAAAAAGATTTAACGCACTTTGATTGTTGGGCTTCGACATTTGGAGAAACTTCTACAGCCATTGAGCTTGCTCCGGAAGGAACAGGATATAGGGCAAGAACAAGATTTGCTAAATTCTTTAATCTTCCAGAGTTGATGAATATGTTTAAAGAAGTGGCTGATATCAAAACATCAGATCAATTAAATCTACCGGTTCCTGAAGCTGAGTTTGAAACAGTCGTTGTTAAACCATCAGAAATTCAAAAAGAGATGGTAGCTGCATTATCGGAAAGAGCTGCACTTGTGCATAGTGGGACAGTAGATCCATCACAAGATAATATGCTTAAAATTACTTCAGATGGAAGAAAGATAGGTTTAGACCAAAGACTTATGAATGAATTACTTCCTGATGATCCAAACAGTAAGCTTAATGCTTGCGTAAATAATGTGTTTGATATTTGGGAGAAAGGACAAGTCGATAAGCTAACGCAGTTATTATTCTGTGATTTATCGACTCCTAAAAATGATGGAACATTTAATGTATATGATGATATTAAAAATAAATTAATTGGAAAAGGTGTTCCTGAAAGTGAAATTGCATTTATTCATGACGCTGATTCAGAAGCAAAGAAAAAAGAATTATTTTTAAAAGTCAGAAGTGGTCAAGTAAGAGTATTACTTGGAAGTACGCAAAAAATGGGTGCAGGAACTAATGTGCAAGATAGATTAGTTGCAGTTCATCATTTAGATGTCGGTTGGCGTCCATCGGATATGACACAAAGAAATGGTCGTATCATCAGACAAGGTAATCAGAATAAAAAAGTCCATGTATTTCAATATGTAACGGAAGGGACATTTGATGCTTACCTCTATCAAACACTTGAGAATAAGCAAAAATTCATTTCTCAGATTATGACAAGTAAATCGCCTGTTAGATCATGTGATGATGTTGATGAACAAGCATTATCTTATGCGGAAATCAAAGCTTTATGTGCAGGTAATCCAATGATAAAAGAAAAGATGGACTTAGATATTGAAGTTGCAAGATTAAAGGTATTAAAATCAGACCATCAAAGTAAACAATATCGCTTAGAGGATCAGTTACTCACTTATTACCCTGCTGAAATTGAAAAGTATCAAGGCTTCATCAAGGGATTTGAAAAGGATATTGAAGCAGTAGAAAACAATCCTCTTCCCAAAGATGATTTTATTGGAATGAAGATTGGTACGAAAACAATAACTGAAAAAGAATTAGCCGGTGAAGCTATCCTTGCCACTTGTAAGAATTTAAAGGGCACAGATCCAATAAATATTGGTGAGTATCGTGGCTTTAAAATGGAATTGTCCTTTGATTCATTTAAACAAGAATATGAATTGACTTTAAAAGGAAAAATGAGCCATCGTCTTACTCTTGGTACTGATGCAAGAGGTAATATCACAAGAATTGATAATGCACTTGTTAATATCATCAATCGTTTAGAAAAAGCAAAAACACAGCTTGATAATTTATATCATCAAGAAGAAGCTGCGAAACAAGAAGTTGGAAAACCATTCCCACAAGAAACTGAGCTTACTCAAAAGAGTAGTAGGCTTGCAGAACTTGACGCATTACTCAATATGGATGACAAACAAACCCATGAAGAATTGAAAGAAGAAAAGCCCTCAGTTTTAGCTGAGCTCAAGAAACATTCAGATTCAATACTTCCGGATAAAAATAAACCGACTACGGAGGTGACGCTATGATTGAAAAACGTGATAAGCAATTAAATGTTCTTGTAACTGATAGTGAAATGAAGCGCATTCGATTAAAGATGGAAGAATTAGAAATTACTCATCTTAGTGCTTATGTTCGCAAAATGACTCTTGATGGTTATTGTGTAAAGCTTGATCTTCAAGATGTAAAAGAAATGATATCTCTATTAAGAAGATGTAGTAATAACTTGAATCAGTATGCTAAAAGAGCTAACGAAACTAACAATATCTATGCTGAAGATATCAAAGATTTGCAAGTTAGGTTTGAAGAAATATGGGACGTGGCAAAGGAAATTTTGGCTAGATTATCAACCATCTAATTAAAAAAGATACAGTCGTTATGGCTGTATCGGTACATAATCAAGAAATTTTAAGTAGTTTTCTTACTTTACTACTCTTATATATCGTGGGAGGTAAAGCAAGTGAGTGCAATGAATGAAATTCAAAATATCCTATTAGATTATGGATTAAATCTTATAGAAATAGATGAGCTGATAGGGCGTTTTTAAATGAAAAAGCTTTTAGTTATGTTGAATTTATTTTGATAGCTGAAATGGTTGAAGCTGATTTATTTCAAGAATAGCCAATATGTTTTCGTAAAAATTGACATCATTGTGCGTTTATACATAGTCATTTATAATGTGATTAGGAAATAAGAAATGGAGGTACAGACAATGATGTTAGTGAAATTCTTACTTAAAATTTTAGCGATATTAGTGATTGTTCCGGTATTTATTTTGATGATGGCAGTAAAACTACTGGTTAATTTATCTTCTTATATACTTGGACCGTTAATGTTATTTTTGATAGGCTGTGCGATTTATACAATCATTCAAAGTGCATGGAGCCAATTACTCATCTTAGGTATTATGCTTATGGCTTGTGTGCTTGCATTGTTTGGTGCTTCGTGGGTAATTGTAACTTTAGAAGATGTAAATAATAGACTAAAAACTTTTGTGAAAGCTTAAAATTGAATAAGAAATGCAAAGCGAAGCTGTTCCTTTATTGGTTCAGCTTTTTTCTTTTGTCATAAATACGGAAGTGGGGTGGAAGTATGGCAGCAACAAAATTGATTGCATTACACATAAATAAAGGAAAGACTTTATCAAAAACATTGCAGGATAGATTGGACTATGTTCAAAATCCTGAAAAGACAGAGAACGGAAATTATGTAAGTGCTTATGAATGTGATCCTAAAACTGTGCATGAAGAATTTCTTTTAACGAAGCGTGAATACCATCATAAAGTAGGCAGACAACAAAGAAATGATGTAATTGCTTATATGATAAGGCAATCATTTAAGCCCGGAGAGATTACACCGGAAGAAGCGAATCGGATTGGATACGAATTGGGTATGCGATTTACTAAAGGAAAGCATGCTTTTATTGTTGATACGCATACGGATAAAGCTCATATCCATAACCATATTATTTTTAATTCAACCAATCTTGAAGCAACAAAAAAATATAATAACTTTTGGTTCTCTGGATTAGCAATTCAAAGACTGAGCGATATTATATGCTTAGAAAATGGATTGTCTGTTATTGAAAAGAAATCTTATAAAGATAGAGTTAAACGAACAGAGTATCCTAAAAAGGCTTCATTTAGAAAAGAGATCTGCATTGTAATTGATGAATGTTTGGCAAAAAAGCCAAAAGATTTTGATGAGTTTCTATCTTTACTTGAACAATCAAATTATGAAATTAAAAGAGGAAAATATGTTTCCGCAAAAGGTAAAGGGCAAAAACGATTTATACGATTACGCTCATTAGGAGATGGTTATCGTGAAGAAGATATTAAAGATATCATTGCCGGTAAAGTTAAAGAATCTGATGATATAAGTAAACCTGAAAAGCTCAATCTTCTTATTGATATCCAAGATAAAATCATCAATAAGGGTGCTGCGTATGAAAGATGGGTAACGAATTTTAATTTGAAATCTATGTCAAAGACTCTGTTATTTTTAAGAGATCATCAGGTGGAAAGTATTGAAGAATTAAAAGTTAAAGAAGATGAAGCAACTTCAAAATTTAATCAGTTATCAAGTGATATCAAAACAAAAGAAGCTAAGATTGCTGAGCTGACTGCGTTAAAAAAACATATTTTCAATTATGTAGATACAAGAGATGTTTATATTCAGTATCGTAAGTCCGGTTATAACAAACAATTCTTTGAACAACATCGTGAAGCAATTACTCTGCATAAAGCGGCTAAGCAAGCATTTAATGATGGCGGTTTTGAAAAAATACCAAAGGTAAAAGAGTTAAATTCTCAAATTTATGAGTTAATGAATGAGAAAAAGGAACTGTATGCAGACTATCGAAAGTTGAAAAATGATATGCAGGAGCTGATGAAAGCTCGTAAAAATGTAGAACGTTTCTTGACTGATGAAGTTAAAAATGAAGGAAATGAAAAAGAAGCAGAAAGAAAAAATGACAGGGTTCACTAATGAGAATCCTGTCAAAATTCTTTTCGTTGAAAAGACACAAGCGTTCGGAACGAATGCGTAGCCATCAACTGTAAGTTGGTGTTTTAGGGGATTGGGGTATTCCCCAACAAGCAAAAAATAGTAAACCACTAGTGGTTTACACTGCTTGCCAATTTGTGAGCTTGAAACCTTTGAGATATTGATTTTATTCGCATTTGAGACTATAATAAACTTTGTATGATGGAATAGTTGTGTTTATACAACGGAGGCGAAAATGGAATATTTATCTATTAGTCAAACAGCGGAAAAATGGGGCGTATCAAGAAGGAGAGTTCAAGTGTTGTGTTCGGAAAATAGAATACAAGGTGCAGTTAGAATTGGTTTTGCGTGGGCAGTTCCAAGTGATGCTAAAAAACCTACTGATGCGAGAATAAGAAGTGGCAAATACATTAAAAAGACAAGTGCAGATAAATAATATGATTAAAAAAGTAAGATTGAAGTTGGATGAAGCAGTTATTTTATGTGATATCTATATTGAGTAATACAATCATTATAAGAGGGAGAACGAAAATATGGCAAAGATGATGGATATTAAAGATGAAACTTATGCTGGCGAACAAAAGGTATACGAATGTATAGAGTCAAATTTGCCTGATGAAGTAATCTGTTATTATAATCGTGAAATTAATGGTAAACAATTCGACTTTTGTTTACTTATTGAACATATGGGAATGCTTATTATTGAAGTGAAAGGATGGAATGCTTCAAATATTATTAGAGTGATTAATCCTGATACTATTGAAACTAATTTATATCAAAATCCAGTTAGTTCTCCCAAAAAACAGGCTCGAAGTTATAAATTTGCTTTAGTAAATACTTGTAACAATAAGTATTGTATAAATCCTTTAGTTATGGATATGGTTTGTTATCCATTTTTGTCTGAGAACGAATATAAAAATTGTGGACTAAATATAGTTTCAGAACCTGAGTTCACATTGTTCAAAGAAGACATAGAAAACCCAACAAAATTCGCTAAGAAAATTGCGGTTGTATACCAAAAATCAAATCAAACAGTATATGACAAAATGGTTGGTGATGTATATATAACATGTAGAAAACACTTTGAGGTCATAGAAGAAGCAAGGAGTGAAGCAAGTTTACCTTACTCAGAATTGAGAGTATATTCAAATGACATTTCGATTTCTGATATTAGTAGTATTGTGTCCTCATATTTTTCTGGGACTAAACAATTGATTTTTGTTTCAAAAGAAGATGAAGTTAAACAGATTGTTCGAAATATTCTTAATAAATTCGATGAAGATGGGCTTTATTTAAAAGGACGTAATTTTATAATTAATTCAAATAAGAAAAATGAAGTAAAGATTAAAGATGGGAAAGTTAGTTTTTTCAATTTTGAAGTATATACCATAAGCGATTTACCCCAAAGAATAGGTTCTAATTTTGTTATTTATAACGGATTAGTTGACGAAAATAGAGAAAGTGATCTGCAATATATAGCTGCTAGCTCTAAATTTAATCTACAACAATATATGGTTGAACATGCCCCTATTGATAAAGATATAGTTGTAAAAGCTGGAGCAGGAACAGGAAAAACATTCTCGATGATTTCGAGAATATCGTTTATTTGTCATCAAGCTAGTAATGCTAATATTCTTGATGTAAAAAATGAAATTGCTATGCTTACATTTACAACAGAAGCAGCTATAAATATGAAAAGCAGATTAAAACAAGCTTTTATGAACTATTTTGTTCTGACTCGTAATAAAAAGTATTTGGATATGATATCAGGCATAGAAAATATGAGAATATCTACAATACATAGCTTTTCAGGTTTAGTTATTAAAGATACATCATTACCTTTAGGAATAGGTGTTGATTTTTCGACGGTTAGTGGTACTTACAATAAACAAAAAATATTTGACCAATATTTTAATGAATATTTAAAAAAGAAAAATGAAGAAGAGCCAATGTTTTTCGGTAATATTCCCGGTAGCATTTATGATTTTAGAAAGATGTTGCTGCGATTTGCGGATATGTTATATAACAAGGGCTTTGACATAAAAGAAGCAACAGAAGATGTCTTTGGTCAACCTATTGCTAAAATGCCATACATGAAAGAAATCATCCAAGAGGTTATTATAAAAACGGAAAAGACGTTTTCTAGCTTTTTATATGAAAATAATTCAGTTAGCTTAGCTGAATATATGTTGTATTTAAATAAATGTGTTAATGATGAATCATTCAATAAAAATCTATATCAGTATAAATATATTTTCATTGATGAATTTCAAGATGTTGACGATTCACAAATAGCAGCTTTTTTATCTATGCAAAAGAAATTAGGTTTTAAGTTTTTTATAGTTGGCGATTTGAAACAGAGCATTTATCGATTTAGAGGAGCCACTATGGATGCATTTAATAAAATGGGGTGTAGTGGGAATGAGTGGAAAGAATATACGTTGAATATTAATTACCGTACAGATATGCGTTTGCTTGAAGAATTTTCTGAGCTATTTAATTATATGGGAGAAAGAAATTTAATACCGTATATTGAAAATAAAGATAAACTTATAGGATCTACTAGTAATCAACTCTTATCATCTGATGAATTGATAGAAAAAATTACATACAGCAAAGAAGATGAAGAAGACGATATTTATAGAACATTATTCGAAAAAATAAAACAGAGAAAAGCAGAAATAGAATCGAATCCTTCTTTCTCTAAATTATCGCCATCTGAGAAAACCATTGCAATTTTAGTAAGGACAAATTTTCAGATATCAAAAATATTAAGACAAGCGAAGAACCAAGATATTGTTTTGGTTGAGAGTGATTCAAATGGAGATTTATATCGAATACAGTCAAGTATTGATTTGTGTAAGTTAACGGCTGCATTATCAAATCCGAGAAATCCTGTTTATTTATTTGATTTGTTACTTTCAAATAATATTAATATAAAATTTCCTGTTGAAAAACTAATTAAAATGCAAGAGAGTGAAAAACTCCAATTTTTAATCAAATGTCTCGATGAATTTTACTTAAATGTTTTAAATTTAAGTTGGAACGAATTGGTTTTTGAAGTTCAAAGTAAACCAGTTTTAATGGTTTTAAGAAAAATATATGAGGCTTCAAAACCATGGAAGACATATTCTCTTGATGAAACTAAACAACAATATTATAGGACGAATTATGATTTGGTATTTGAAGACTTATCAAAAGAAGGAAAATATAGTTATTTAACATTAGATTCTATAAACGAATCTCTTCATATTTTAATCAATACAGGGTCAGAAAAAGCTTCTAGATCTATTACTGATGGTGCTGATTATGTTCGTATTGTATGCACTACTGTTCATAAATCTAAAGGATTGGAATATGATACCGTAGTAATTCCTTTTACTACAGATTCTATTGATACAATGCATAGAAATGGATTGGATATTACATATGTAAATGGAAAAGTTGGATATTGTTTTAGCGTGAATGGTGAGTCAATGAGTAATGAATATTTTATTACAGACGATGAAATTAGAGAAAATGAGATGGAGGAATCTCGAATTTTATATGTAGCTTTGACAAGAGCAATTAATAAGATTGTGTGGTTAAATAAAATTGATTCAACTGGACATACTTGGGGAAAACTACTGGAGGAAATATAGAATGGGACTAAAAATATATACATATTCAAATCCATATGAAATAGATTGTGAATTATTTTGGAACGAAATAAAAGATTGTGCTCATTTTTGTGTTTCACAAACAATGGTTAATGGTATGAATCAAACTTATCCAATTTTTAAAACTACGCAGTCAACTGCAACAATTAAAAGTCTTGTAAATGCACTTTATGAAGATTGGGAAAGTATTAATACCAATATACGTCAGATTATGGAGGTTGACAATGCAATCAGTGAATTAGATTATAAAACTGCTTGCCTTGAGAATGTTAAGAGATCTTTATTGTTCAATACAAAATCTATTGTTGAGTGTTTTAGAATATTTAAGGAGCTAGAACTTGATTCACATTTAATGAACAAAAAAGAACTTAATATTGAACAACAATATCTTGTAGAATTATATAAAATTGTAGATAAAAAACAAAATTCTGCTTTTTCTTTTGAAAGAGCCTCTTCGAAAGCGTTTATTGAAAAAGCTATTGATAATGCATTGCTTTATCATAAAAAGGATGTAGACTTAAACGCTATTAATAGAAATAAAATTGTTATTCACGGTATTCATCAATTTACACCGGCAATGTTAGTGGCAATAGAAGATATTAGTAAGTATAAAGATGTAATATTGCTTTTCAATTATCAGAAACAGTATTCCTCAGTATATGATACATGGATGAATATATATTCTATTTTTGATTTACCTATTAATAATCAAAGCGTTAATCAATTTGTTCCGCTACCTTTGCTAATTAATTCGTATCAATCGAATGTTTTGGCAGATTATATTGGACATTTATCAAATGGAGAATTTATAGAAAAAAACAAGGTTTTAAATAACTTAGAAGTAATTGAATTTGATAATACAACTGAATTTGCAAATTATGTTGCTATGCTTTTTGATAAAGCAAAGAAAACTAACAGACAAAATTCAAATATAAATAATCCATTAGCTTTTATGGAAGAACAATTATATTCTGCTTCCGGAAAAGTTAATGATATATTAAGAGCTTATTTTCCAGAACAATTTGGAGAGAGACATTTTTTAGATTATCCAATTGGACACTTCTTTGTATCAACTACTAATATGTGGAACTATGAAACCAAGTCTGTTAAAATCGAAAACTTTTCAGATATAAAAGAGTGTTTGAATTCTGGAATTATATATGAAAGAAATTCTGGTCAGCTTGTAAGTACATTCAACATGGTAGAACCATACGTAGAAAAGGAAAATACAATAACCGGTATTAATAAAAAAATAAACCAATTAATAAAAAATGCTAACAAAAAACACGAAGATAAAGATAAGGTAGGATATTTTAATGTTAGTTTGGATTCTTTACAGGAATTGAAAAATGCATTAATAGAATTAGAACAAATAATTAATTCGTTTTTTTGTGATTTTGATAATGAAGGAGATAATTTTAGACGATTCTATAAAAGAATTCGTTCTTTTATCATTTCTCGAATTGGAGATATTAATGAATTAGATGAAGAAATGCATGCCGTTATTGAAAAATTATTAGCTAGATTAGAGGAGTCTGATTTACCAGAGAATGGAACATTCAATTCCTTAAAACACACTATGAGCTATTATCTGAGCCAGAATGAGAATACTGCAAGAGGAGCACATTGGATTGTAAGAAATTTTGACCAAATTGATGGAGATATACTTAGAAGTGCAACTCAAATCCAGAACAAACATGCTATCATTTTTGTTGTTTAAGCGATAAGGATATCTGCACAGGAAAAGACGAAAGACTACCTTGGCCTCTAGATATTAAATTTTTCGAATATAGTTATCAGCCTCTCGATTTAAAGTATCAGATATTTCTAAAGTCTAAAATGGAATATCGCAATTTTAAAAGATATGCATTGTTGTATGGATTAGAATTTAATCGAGTTGGTTGTAAACTTAGTTACGTTAAAACGGAAGACAATAAAGAAAATGATTTATTTTATATGCTTACTTTATTGGGTGTAAATATTAGAAAATATTCATCCTACAATTCAAATAATTATTTAGGACATCTGCTTATTGAATCTAAAGAAGAAGATATAGAAGATGTGATACCGTTGATTTCAACTGAGGATAAGATGAAATTGAAGTTATGTCCATATCGTTTTGCATTAGAAAGCATTGAACAAGGTCGAACTATTTTCCGAGACAGATTTTTAATTCATTCTTATTTAAAAATATTAATTGGCAATAGTGTAAAGAAAAAACTAAATGGAAAACCCTATAGTGATGAAATTATTAAAAAAACTATTCAAGAAGAGTTTGAAGTAATTGAAGTTAGATTTCGTATATCTGATGAGTTAGAAAAAACACAGATAATATCTTCTGTTTATAAAGAAATTTATGGATATCTTTCTTCAATGAAAAAACATAATAAGAATAAAAATACGTTTCCGATTATATCAAGTCAAGTAGATAGAGAAATGCATTTAAAAGAACATTTTTTGAATATTTCTTTGAAAGAAATGTTAGATATTCCAAAAGATGAAGAAGTTAAGCAAGCTTTGATAGACAAGAAATTCTATTGTAAACATGGGAAGCATTGTTTGTATTGTGCAAGTAAAGATATTTGCCTGGAATATGGTGCAAATACAGGAGGTGAATAGCATTGATTAAAAGTGGAATGTTTGTAAGGTGTCCGATTGATGATGAAAAGTATTCCCGCGATTATGCTATTGGAAAAGTTAAGTCAATAGATGAGTTTTCTGAGTTGGTTGAGCTTCAGTTTTTTGATGTTACAGGAATAGGAGAGTTTTATCCGAAACCAGAAAATAAACAATACAGATTACATAACGTATCTCATTGTAAAATCAGAAATGGCGCAATGGTGAAGTATAAAAAAGCAAAATATACGGTAAAAGCTTCTGCTTTGAAAAAAGAAGATGGTTTGTATTACTATTATCTACAATCCGAATCGGATAAGATAGAGTGCTTATCAGAAACAGTTTTGGAATGTTCATATAATGATGGTGATGTTAAACCATTAGAACAATTAAAACATTATGAGTTCCAAAATCCAATGTGGTTTTTTGGAAGAAGCGTCGTAAGTAAAACTATGCATATCATCAATAACTCTTTATATGGTTTTGATGAAATTGCGGGGTGTAAAATATTTTTGAAAACGCATCAGTTAAAAACAATTGTTAGATGTCTTCAAGATGGTACTTGTAGAAATATGATTGCCGATGAGGTAGGAATGGGAAAAACTATTGAAGCTTTAGCAATTTTAAAAGTATTTTTAAAAGACAATCATAACTCTAAAGTTTTAATTCTTGTTCCAGATGCATTAATTGAACAATGGAGAATAGAAATGGCATACAAATTTCATATTCTTATTGGCAGAGATGTTAATGACAATGACATTTATTTAGTCGGAATGAATAAGTATTGTAAAAATATATCGCCATATACTATTTTTGGTTCTGAAGAATCGTATGATTTTGTAATTGCCGATGAAGTACATAAATATTTACAAGATGATATTCAGTACAGGATATTGCTGAATCTTAGTAAACGAGCAAAAAATATACTAATGTTAAGTGCAACACCAGTGCAAAGAAGGAAAGATGAGTATAAGAAATTACTTCAACTAATTCAACCTAAGAAATACGAGCAAATGTCAACTGAAAAATTTGAAGAATTACTTGAACTTCAAAGTGATGTTGTACGAAGAGTACATGAAGTTTTAGAAGATCTAGATTCATATATAGAAGAAATAGAAGAGAGTTCCAATGAACATACAGAGGAAACAGAGGAATTGTTTGAAGATATTATGGAAGGATTAAGCAAAATCCAGAAATTAATCAACGACGAAATGTTTCAGAGCTTATGCAATAAAATTGACTATTCAAATGCTGATTTTGGGATAGAAAGAATTCAATCAGTTATATCTTATGTGTGTGAAAATTATCAATTTGAAAAATCGATTATTAGAAATAGACGAGATGAAAATGAAGATTATAACTCGAGAGAATTGATAGAAATATCATATGATATGCAGACAAATTTTAATAATACGGAGTATAACATTTACAAAGAATTAGCTCTTTGGATAGAAAGAAGTAATTTAGATTATGATGTTTTTTTAAAACATTACAAAAGTATTGTATCCTCGTTTTTTAGCTCGGCAGCTGCATTTCAAAATGAACTTAAAAATACAATTCTTAACGTTCCGGAAGAATTATTAACGTTGGCTGATGAATGGAAAATCGAAGAAGCCAAAAATTTGATAAATATAAATAAGTATATGGAAGATCCGACTGGTTATGAATCTAGAATTAATAATATTATAGATTTTATTGATCAGGAATTGAATGAACAGAAGGTTTTAGTTTTTACAAACTTTGATAAGACATTTTCTTTGTATAAGGAAGCATTTATAAATTATTTTGGCAAAGAACACTGTGCTTTTTTCTCAAAAAATATGGACTCAGATGAGCGAGAACTTGGTGCATATAGATTTGAAACTGATGAAGATTATTGGATTTTATTATCTGATGAATCTGGAGGTGAAGGTAGAAACTTTCAAAATGCTGATGTTTTAGTTCATATTGATCTTCCGTGGAACGCAAATGATTTGGAACAACGAATAGGACGATTAGATAGAATTGGAAGAGAGCGAAACAAACCAGTAATTTCTGTTGCTTGTTATTCTCAAGAAACTTTAGAAGAAGATTTATTTTCATTTTGGAATGAAGGTATCGGTATTTTTACAAAATCGCAAAGTGGCTTAGAGATAATAATGAATTCCATGGATGAAAGGATTATTAGAGCTTTAAGTTCAGATTTCAAATATGGTTTAGTAAATATTATTGAAGAAGTAAAAAAGGAATTGGACGGTTTAAAGGAGATAGTAAAAAAAGAACGATATTTTGATATTGCTGAGTATAAATATCAAGCAATAAATCGAATTATGGATAACACGAGAGAAATGTATGCTGCAAATGAAAAACAATTATTTGGAGATTCAATGATGAAATGGTCATCATTGTCGGGATTTAGAGGACATGAATTGGGAAATACAATGGTGAGATTTGATGCATCATCTTTTTCTCTAAAATCTGCTTATAATTCATTATTTGTTCCACCTGATATTAGGCTAATGATTAGTGATAAGATAAATCAGTTGCAAAATAAGGTTCGTAGTATGAATGGGGATAGAGCTATTCATGTGGATAATAATTATATCCAAGGAACATTTGATAGACAAATAGCACTTGATAATGACTATATTCATTTTTTTGCACCGGGCGATCCAATTTTTGATAGCATTGTTAACAATGCACTGAATTCTTATAAAGGCACATGTGCGGCATTTGCGTGTAAAACAAATATTAATTGGGAAGGCTTTATTTTTACATGGAATTTATATCCAGATGAAGTCAAAATATTAAATAAAGGACTTTCAACACATCTTATTGATAAATATAGAGGATTTATGCCTATTGAACAATTTCAATGTGCAGTTTCTATTTCTGATAGTCATTCAGTAGAAGAATCTGAAATTTTAAAACTTTTTAATTATTTAATGACATCAGATAATGTTAACCGTAAAAAATTCCAACATCTTGGAAAAAGGTCGGGGCCTAATTCAAATATGGATATGTTTGCTAGCATTTATCCAGCTGAGAGATGGGAAGAATTGGTAGATGAAAACTATAAGAAAGCATTAGAAATAGTGAAGAAAAAAATTTCTGAAAAACTGAATAAACAATTAGGTATCTTAAGAGCAGAATTATTAAAAAATAGCGGAGCTAAAAAAGCAACATCAAATTTTTATTTGGAAACAGGTTTATCAACGGATGATGGAATAAATGAAATTATTTTCAAGTGTTTCTCAAACCCAAGATTAGTGTTAGATTCCGCTTGTTACGTGAGGTTAATCAATGAAGGATAAGGAAATTCATGAATATGTTGAGAATGTTATAAATAAGAACCAAATAATTCAACTCAATGATTCTCTTTGTTTTAATAATTCTAGAGAAGAATATGTCTTTAATACGGCAAAAAGGCTTTTGAAAATTTGGTTTAAATTACTAGAAAATAAAATTTATAAGGTGGATTTTGAATGTTCTTTACGCAATTATTTGATGGTAGTAAAAATGCCAATTAACATTTCAAACTACCAGCCTTCATCACAATTTGAAGATTTGGGATTACGATATGATGGTGAGTCTGGGAAAATATGGGCAAATTTGACTATCCCTTCTTTTCTTAATGGCACTCTTATAAAGCAATTATATATGCAAAATTATGTGGAAGAAAAACAAGATTCAATACATTCGTTACATACAAATGGTTTTATTAGAAAAATAACAGGCTTTAATTACTTTAAGAGTAATGAACAAAAATTAGCTGTAACTGGTTCTTTAAGAGTTCCAAATGGCTATTCTTGTCTTGTTTCCATGACAACTGGTGGTGGAAAAAGTTTAATTACACAAACGATAGCTTATCAAAAGCCAGGACTAACTATAGTAATTGTTCCTACAATTTCTTTAATGTTAGACCAATATTATAATGCTAAAGAAATTATAAAGTCAGATGTAGATAATGAAATATTTTACTATCACAGTGATTCGTCGTTAGATGAGTTTTATTCAGCTTTAAAGAATAAAACAGCCAGGTTGCTGTTTGTTTCCCCGGAAAGTTTAATTAAAAATAAGTTATTAAGAGAAAAAATTGAGGAAGCAAATTCTAATCATTATTTAAAAAATCTTGTAGTCGATGAAGCACATATAATTATTGAATGGGGTTCATCGTTTCGAATTGATTTTCAATGTTTAGATGCGTTAAGAAGAAACTTCATTAATGCAAATAGTGAGTTGAGAACATTTTTGCTTTCAGCGACATATAGTGATGAAACAATAAGGCAACTGAAAATGTTTTATTCAACTATGGGTAAATGGATCGAAATACGTTGCGAAAGATTGCGACATGAAACAAGATTTGATGTTATAAAATGTGATAATTATGGAGAAAAACTTAATAAAATCTATTCTGCGATTGATTTTTTACCTAGACCAATGATTGTATATGTCAAATCACCAGATGATGCTGAAAATCTTAAGATAAAATTGGAGGAAAGAGGTTACAATAACACAAAAACTTTTACTGGTGCAACTAGGAATGAAGAAAGACTTCAGATAATTGAAGAATGGAAAGATTGTGAGTTTGATTTAATGATTGCTACATGTGCATTTGGAGTTGGAGTTGATAAAAAGGATGTTAGAACTGTATTGCATACTTATATTCCTGAAAATCCAAATAAATATTATCAAGAGGCAGGAAGAGGCGGAAGAGACGGACTTCCTTGTTTGAGTACAATCATTTATACTAATCAAGATATTGATTCAGCGTTTAATTTTGTAAGCAAGGTAATTACAACTGAAAAATTAGTAGGAAGATGGTTTAGTATGCTTTTAAGTAGTAAAACGCAGCCACTCCATAATTCACAATATATGATCGATACTTATGTAAAGCCAAATTACAATTCTGATGAAGAGTTTATTGATTCAATAAGCAGTCAAGATATCAATTGGAATGTATATGTAATTTTATTTTTGAGGCGTAATGGTTTTATAACAATTGATGATATACAATACATAAATCATAAATATGTATTTTATATTACAGTTCTTGAACGAAAGATTTTATCAAATAATGAAGAAACATTTTCTATGATAGACAATGTTAGAAATAGTGAATGGAAAAATACGGAGCATGAGTTTGCGTTAATGAGGAATAATTTAAATAAAGTAGGCAAATGTTGCTGGTCGGACATGTTTACAAAGATTTATAGAAAAACAAGTGACTATTGTGCCGGATGCAATGCGCATACTGATATTATAAATTTTGAAGATTTAAAAACATTAAAAGTCGATATTAAAAAACCTTTATCTCCTATAAGCGAAGATATCAATAACTACATGTTTGGTACAAAATGTATGTTAATTACAAGTGAATTTATTGAAAATGAAATTTTTAACGCAATAGGATTTGGAATTAACGCCTTCGTTTCTGATAAATATATGATGGAGAAAGTGGTTTTATCTACAGAAAACTTAAAGGATAACTTCTCAAGCTTATTTACTTGTAATTACGTCGAATTTATTGAATTGATTTCATCAAATAGATATTACCTATCCGGAGTGATTGGTATTTGTTTACCAGCAGATGTATCTATGCAAAATAGACTTATTAATATAGTTGAAAGATGTATTAATGAAGAAAACATGAAGTTTATATTATTTGCTACAGATGATCCATTTATAGCAAACAAAAATAAACGATTATCAGAATTAGCGGTTATTCAGCACTATAAACAATCTTAAAAATGAATGGAGATGAAAAAGATATGTTTGACAACAACATTAAAACTGAACCAATACCAGAGAGAGTTTTTGAATTGTGTAAGTTAGTATCAAAATCTGATATAGAAGATTCTGTTTTAAGAGAAAAAATGGAACCTAAAGGATTAAATTCTAGCTCGACATCATATTATCCATCTATTAGAGAAGTATGCGTTCAAGAATTGAAGTTGATTGAAAAAGACAATGATAAACTAAAATTTGTTGGTGATAAAAAAGTATTAAAAAATTACAAAACTTTCCGTTTATATTGCAATTCAATAGTATTTAAGAATCAGGATTCTTATTTTTTTAAAATTGTAAAATCTTTCTTAGAATCAAATGAGAAGTGGTTAAAATATAAAACTTTGACAGATGTTAATATAAGACGTGAAATACAAGAAAAAGAAGATATTTCTTTGGTTAGTGAGCAGATGATGTTAGGAAGTAGATTTTGGGTTTCATTTTTAGGATTTGGTTATATTCAAGAAGGAACAGCAATGTTTTTCTTGCCTAATATGCATATAGCATTACAAGATTTTTGTGTTATGTCTGATTTAGAAAAAAATAAAGAATATTCTGTTAAAGAATTTGTTGAGAAGATTTATCCATATGCGTCAGTGGCTTTACAAAATGCTATAGATACAAAAGAATTAAATTTGGCGTTGTCTAATGCTTTGAGGCAAATGCACGATGAAAAAGAAATTGTGCTTAAAAAGAATTTGGATAGTAAAGAAAAATGGAGATTGTTTTGTGATAATACGCACGAATTCACAGATGAAATCACCCATATAGTTTATAAAGGAGTGAGAAGATCATGAATAAAGAAGTTGTATTAACAAGACTGAAAGATGTGTTGAATGTTGATTCAATCAATAGTTCGCAAGCAGATTTTTTATCAACACATGTTCCATTTAGAAAAATTACTGTAACAAATGATTTATCAGGTACACCTGTTTCAGAACATATTTCAGAAGATGAAATATTTAATAAATACTTTGAAGATTCTTCAAAGTATAACCAACATCAACTAATTGTAGTTGATGGTTCGAGTGGTTCGGGAAAATCGCATTTTATTCGTTGGATAGAAGCTAAATTATCTACTGATGAAACAAAAAATGATGTGGTTTTAATGATTCGTAGAAGTGACAATACTTTAAAAGGCACAATTAAACAATTTCTAAACATTGAAGAAGTTAAAAATATTCGTAATAAGGATATATATGAAAGGCTAGTAAAAGCTAATCAAAATGTAAGTGAACAAAAATTTAAATATGAAATTTATCATAAGTTTTTAGTTGAAATCGCTGATGATGATTCAATTTTATCTTCAAGTGATAGAAAAAATTTTAGGGAATTATTATCAAGCTCAGAGTTTGAAGAAAAAATGCTTATGGCCGGCGGTCCCATAGAGCGTATTTATAGCAAAATAGTTGATAATAATAACGAATTAGGCGAAGACGTCCTTGCTTTATTCAATGTAGAGGATTTTATACTGGACTATGATTTCAATATAAAGTTGAGAAATAATGCTAGTAAAAGAGCTGTAAAAATGGCTAATAAACTATTACCAGAAGTAGATGGAAGTTTTCCTGATGAGGACTGTAATCCTAAAATTTTAGCTGAATATATGAACTCGAAAGTTGAACCAGTCATTAAAGCATGTGCTGGTTTAGAACCAGGTGATTTTCAACAAATATTTAAAGAGATTAGACAAGAATTATATGCTCAAGGAAAAAATCTGACACTTTTGATTGAAGACATAACTTCATGCACAGGAATAAACAGAGACTTACTGGATGCATTAATTGTAGAGCATACTGGTTCGAATGAAATAGATAAAATGTGTCGATTAACTTCTGTTATAGGAACTACAACGGAATATTTTCGAGAGTTTCGTTCAAATTATTTAGACCGAATTACCACGATGATAACAATTGAGGATGGCGCTATCGGAAATGTTCAAGATGATTTAATTCAATTTGTTGCTAAGTATCTTAATGTAATGTCTCTTAATACAGAAATCATTACTAAATGGTATCAAGATGGTGCAATTGATACTGAATATCCAGTACATGAAGAAACGGAGGTTGAAAAGTGGGATTCATATACTTATCTCGGTAAAAAAATAAGTTTGTACCCATTTACAAAAAAAGCTATTATCAATCTTTATAATAATATTGATGTTCACAAAACTCCTAGATATGTCATAAGAAAAATCATTGAACCCGCGGTAGAAAGTATAATTCAAGATAAAGTTTCATTCCCTAAATTTTTACTTTCTAAGAAACCAAATTTGAATTTTGATGTTATTGATAGGATCAAAAATACTGTTGTGAATATGCAGTTAAAAGAAGATGAAAAAGATATAATAACAAAAAAAATATTTGCAATTATAGGCTACTGGGGCGATGGGAACTTAGACACTAGTATCGATGGATATATTGGTGGAGTTAGTACGGCAGTTTTTAAAGAATTCGGTTTAACTTCATTTGCCGAAAGATTGTTGGGAACTTCATTGGATAATATAACTTATGAAAGTGATTCGGTTGATGAAACTACATCAGAAGATGTTCTTACTCAAACTACTCTGCCTCTAGAATCTAAGCAACATATTAAAAAGCCGTTAGTAAATAAAGGATTTGAAGATTTTGCAAAGATATTATCTGAGTGGCATTATGATAAAAAAAGTTTTACAAAAGCATATCAAGTAAGGGATGAAATCAGCAAATTTATTTTTGCCAATATTGCTTGGCAACAAGAAGGTGTTCCGCTTTTATCAGTTCAGATGGTTGAAAAGTCAAATTACGACTTAGTAGAAATCGAAAGGCAGGATAAAAAAGTCGGAAAAGGACTTGTGCTTTTAAAAGATGATGATGAAACGTATCAGCTATTATTGGCAATTGGCAAAAGTTTTCATCTAGGAAAAAAACGAGTTGGTAATATTGAATATGCTTCATGGGATTTTGAAGGAGCTGCATCAAGTCTTAGGATCGCAACTAGTTGGTTAGAGAGAAATAAGAAACGATTTGTTGATGTGGTAAAGGCGTATGATGATCCCAAAAAATATCCTGATTATCTAAAATGTTCTATCATTGCAGAAGTGTATAGAGGTTTACTAAGCGGAGATTATCATGCAAATAAAATGAGCGATTTAAAAACAGATCTTTTGCTAAATAATGATATTTCTTCTAAAAAACTATCTTTAGATGGGCATTCAAGAGAATGGATTGATTTAGTAAATTTTATGTATACGTCAGATACTGCTTTAAAGAACATTGAAATAACTCATAGATATTTCAATCTAATTCAAGGTAATGATAAAAATGCTAGAAGGAAAATTATTAATTATAATTACTTGGATAATGTATTCAAAGAGTTGAAAAATGAAAACTTTGAGATTGCTATTGACGAAATTGATTCTGATGTAATAAATGGAAGAAATGAATCTAAAGAATATTTGAAGAAAATATTATCTAAAGTAGATAAGGCAGTTTCGACAGAGATAGCAGAAGGTAAAGAACTCTATAAAAATGTTTTGAAATATTTTGGCTTTCCAGAAGATGCAGAAATAGAAACAGAAGACATAAAAGATTTGTTGAATGAAGTTATAGAGTTTTATAGGGATACGGAAACATATGGAATTAATATTCCTTTAAGAACTAATGATGCTAATTTATTTAAAAATAGAAGTGCTGAAATCACAAAGTCAATGGCAGCTCTTAATACTAATTTAAATGGAATGGCAATTATGGAAAAGATAATGTATTATTCTTCGAACCCCATGAAAATAGTGAAAGAATTTCTGCACTTTTTGGAATTAGTAGATAAAGATAATTCTTCCGTATATTCAGAAATGAATATTGCTAAAGAAAATTTAACTAGAAGCGGTGTTTGGTCGGATGATGTTGACCCGAGATTTGAACAAAATAGAACTGAATTCGAAAGAATGATGGAATTAATGGAGGGTTAATATGTTGCAGGAAAAATTAAATATAAGTAGAGTTTTAATGGCGGAAGTATCGCAAAATAAACAAAAAGATAACGAGCATCAAATTGTTGTAAGAAAAAACAATACATTTTTTGATGCTTATGCAAAGCATTTTATTCCGATTATTAAAGGGTATGTAATCTGTAATAGATATAAGCATATAAATTTTTCTGACAAAACTGAAAAAGAACTTGAAAAAGTAATCGAAGATACGAAATCTGTTTTTGATAATAAAGTGGTTACTGGTGCTGAGCGTTATCGCGATCATGTTAAGAAATTACGAGAACAAATGGAAACGGAATGGAAACTCCAAACAGATGAGTTTCTAGCGGGAATAAAAGAAGAACTTGGAATTTTAAAGTTAATAAGCAATGAAAAACAAGAAATCAATAGAATACTACAGTATATGAACAACTTTTCAAGTTGGCCAACAGATGAAAATGCTTCTAAGGCATTTGATGAGGCAAAAAGAAAGGCTGACGACATTCTATCTCAAATGGAATTTGATTCTGAAATTGCTGACTTTCTGAGAAAAGTTAAAGACAGAAATGCTTCGTTGTTAGATTTGACGGATTCAATTATTGATTGGATTCGAAAAGAAAATTTATCTTCTAATATCATGTTAAGTATTAAAAATTAGATTTAGATAATTGACTTGTGATGTTAAAAGCAATATACTTAAGTAGTGATAAAAAACTACTTAAGTATATTTTTGTTTAAGGAGGAAAAATGAATTACTGTTTTAAATTTCCGGTAGTCAGAGGAGTGCAAGCAAATAGAGAATACTATATTGCTATGATTCCTTTAAAAATGCTTAAACGATTATTTCCTGAGGATGATGAATATATTTTGCCGGAGTATAGAGCACAAAGACGTGTAAATGAATCGAGAATACCTGTTATTTCAAAATACATTTTAGAAAATGAAAACTCCTATGTTTTTTCAGCACTAGCTGCTTCTATTGATGGGGAGTTTAATTTTATTTCTTATGGTGAAACAGATTTAGGAATGTTAGAGATTTCTTTAGATGCAAAATTTTTGCTTAATGACGGGCAACACCGAAAAGCAGCGATAGAACAGGCATTACTTGAGAAGCCTGATTTAGGTGATGAAACAATTTCTATAGTTTTTTATAAAGACCTTGGTTTAAAGCACAGTCAACAGATATTTACTGATCTTAATAAACATGCGGTTAAGACATCAAATTCCATTGCTGAATTATATGATTCTCGTGATGAATTGGCTGTAGCAACAAGAAAAATTGTAGAAAGTGTTTCTTTTTTTAATGAGTATGTTGATAAAGAAAAGGATATGTTAGGAAAGTATTCATCATCATTATTTACATTAAATACAATATATACAGCTAATAAGAGAATTTTATCAAAAGGAAAATGCAATTATGAATTTGTGAATTTTTGTATAGAATATTGGAAGAATATTTCTAAAAATGTAGTACCGTGGATACATCTACAAAATAAGGAGCTTAGTAAAAAAGAACTACGAGAAAAACATTTAGCTGTTCAAGCTGTAATTATGCAGGCATTTGGTAAGCTAGGAAATTATTTTTATAGGAATAGAGATATTGATATGAACAATATTTTATGTGGTTTAAAAAAAATAAATTGGTCTAGAAATGCTGATTGTTGGTACCTTAGAGTAATTAAAGAAAATGGTAGAATGATTAACAATGAAAAAGCTATAGCACTTGCAACAAATATGTTGAAAATATCTCTTGAAATAGGGCTATCCGAAAATGAAGAAAACATTGAAAAAGAATTCAATGAGAATAGAGGACGAATATGAAAGATGAAAAAATAAATGATACAAGAATATCAAGAGAAGAAATTGAAAATCTAAAAGAAACAATAAGAGCATTATATTTAGCTGATGATATTCCATGGGTTATAGGATATTCTGGTGGTAAGGATAGTACCGCAACATTGCAATTAGTATGGATGTCCTTAAAAGAAATGAACCCTGGAAGATTAAAAAAACCGGTACATATTATAAATACGGATACGCTTGTTGAATCACCTGTTATTTCTAAGTGGGTAGAACACTCTTTAGAAATAATGCAAAACTCAGCTAATGAGCAAAGTTTGCCATTTATTACACATAGGTTAACACCTGAAACAAATAATACATTTTGGGTGAATTTAATAGGAAGAGGATACCCGTTTCCTAGAAAAAAATTAAGATGGTGTACTGATAGATTAAAGATTCAACCAGTCAATAATTTTATTAAAAATAAAATAGCAGAACATGGTGAAATTATTTTAGTTATAGGAACAAGAAAAGCGGAGAGTACAAATCGTGCAAGAACAATGGCAAAATATGAAAAATTAAGAGTTAGAGAATTGTTAAGTCCAAATCCTACTTTAGCTAATGAACTTGTTTTTTCTCCTTTAGAAAATTGGAAAGATGATGATGTTTGGATTTTTCTTATGCAATATAAAAACCCATGGGGATTATCGAACCATGAACTACAAACGTTGTATATGAGTGCTACAGAGGACAATGAATGTCCGATGATGGTTGACAAAGATCTTCCTAGTTGCGGTAAAAGTCGATTTGGATGTTGGGTTTGTACTATGGTTGAAAAAGATAAGTCAATGGAAGCTATGATTGCGAACGATGACGAAAAAGCTTGGATGACACCGTTATTAGAATTTAGAAACATGTTCGGCGATGAAGAAAATGATCGCGCTAGAAGAAGTTTTAGAAAAATGCAAGGTTATGTAACCGGAACATATGAAAGATTACATCATGGTCCATATCTTAAAGAAATTAGAGAACAATGGTTGAAAAAACTACTAGAAATTCAGTTAGATATTAATTGTAATGGTCCAGAAGAGTTTGCAGATTTAGAGCTTATATCAATTCCGGAATTAAGATGTATTAGGCGTATATGGGTAAAGGAAAAGCATGAATTTGATGATTCTTTACCACGTATTTATGAAGAAGTGATGGGAAAGAAATTTGATGACCCAGAATGGATTTCTAATGAGTCTTTTGGTAAAGATGAATGGGATATTTTGAAACAAGTATGTACAGACTTATATCCGGACGAGGAATTATCATTTGAAATGATGTACAGCTTGATAGATACTGAATCAAGCATAAATTCGGTTAATGAAAGAAAAGGTATTCTAAGCTCTTTAGAGTCTTGTATAAAAAAGACTTTTTACTCAAATGAAGAAGATGCAACATTATATTATAGAAAACAACTTGAAAGAAAGAAAACAATGGGTGGCAAATATAATGAAAAATTCTTTGTTGCTTTTAAGGATGAGTCTGAAGAGTTTGATGATGAACAAACTGAGGTGACGGGACAATGATAATTAAAGAATTAAAACTTTACAATTTTGGTGTATATGCTGGCGAAAATATTTTTGAATTTGTCTCAAATAAACCAATTGTTCTTGTGGGGGGCATGAATGGCCGAGGAAAAACCACTTTTTTAGAGGCAATATTACTTTCGTTATATGGACAAAATTCTTTTGCATATCAAGAAAGTAAATTCAAGTCATATGGTCAATATTTGAAATCATATATCAATCTTTCTGATGGTTCAAATGAAGCATCGATTGAATTATATTTTTCATTGGATTCATCGGAAAAAGAAACTTATCGAATTAAAAGATCTTGGAATGGTTTTGGATATAGAGTAAAAGAGGATATTACTGTATATAAAAACGAGATAGTAAATCCTTTTCTGACAGAAAATTGGCCGATGTTTATTGAAAATATACTTCCTAGCAGACTTTCGAATTTCTTCTTTTTTGATGGAGAAAAGATAGCAGAAGTGGCCGTAGAAGATACGGATACAAAAATGAAGGAATCAATTCGATCGTTATTAGGAATATCAGTTCTGGATGTTTTAAGTAATGATATGAGCCGGATTATTTCCAGAAGCACGAAAAAAAATACTGATGATAAAAGTGTTTTGGAACTACAAAAACTTAGATCTTATAAAGACGAAATGGCTAAAAAAATGAGTGATTTAGATGCTCGCATAAAAGAGAAGAAGCTGAAGCTAGATGAAAAAATAAAACATTTAGATTTAATGAAAAATGAATATAAAGCCAAGGGAGGAGATGTTGTTAAGCAAAGAGAGGATTTATATCAAAAGAAAATTTCTTTAGTAGCTTCGTTGAATCAATGCAATGAACTTTTAATAAACGATGCAGCCTCACAGCTACCATTAGTATTAGTAAGAAATCTTCTTTTAGATATAGAAGAACAGGCGATTTTAGAACAAGATAAAAAGACGTTAGCTATGACTTTATATCAAATGAAATATATGTTAAAAAGCTATAAAAAAGAATTTCCGGATAATGCGGAAAAAGCAAGTCATTTCATTAACTATATAGACGAAAATGCGGAATCTGGTGACATAGAAGAGATATACGGTTTGTCTGATAATGTCTTGTTTAGATTACAATCTTTATTAGATAAAGAGCTTTCAGAGAAAATTGAAAATGCTCGCAAACATCTAAAAATGCAAAATAGTAATCGTAAAGAAATAGATCAACTTGAGAATTATTTATCTGTTGATATAGATGAAAAAGCTTTGGCAAAATTATATAAAACTATAAAAACGCTAGAAGCAGAAATAACTGAAATAGAAGTTAAAATTAATTCTCTAGAAGGACAATACAAGAGTTTGAATGCGCAATTTTTATCAGTAAATGTCGAATTTAAAAAGAAAGTAGAATCATATTTACAGAAAGTTGAATTGAACGATGATATTGATCGTTTGCTTAAATACTCTCAAATTGCTAATAATATAATCGATGAATATAAAATTCGATTACAAAAAAGAAAAGTGTCAGTGGTAGCAGAAACAATGACGCAGTGCTATAAATTGTTGGCAAATAAAAAAACTCTTATCGATAAAATCCTCATGAATGAGGAAACTTTAGATTTGAAATATATAAATTTTGATGGAGAAGAAGTTGAAAAGGCCTCTTTATCTGCTGGAGAAAAACAGCTGATGGTTATTTCACTTTTATGGGCTTTGGCAAAATGCTCCAAAAGAAAACTTCCGGTAATAATAGATACTCCTCTGTCTAGACTGGACTCTAACCATAGAGAAACTTTGATAAATAGTTATTTTCCAAATGCAAGTGAGCAAACTATTATTTTATCTACAGATTCAGAAATAACAAAAGATTACTATAAAATGATGAAGGAAAATGTCGGTGATGAATTTACATTAGTTTACAATGACGATACAAAATCGACTTCTATACATTCTGGTTATTTTATGGAGGATAGAATATGATTATTAAACAAATAAAGCTATCAAATCAATCAAAAGATAAGTTATCTCGTTTAAAAGGAAAGACAGGGATAAAAAATTGGAATATTTTGTGCAGATGGGCACTATGCTATTCTTTAAAAGAAGATTCAATACCGACAGATATCCCAATCGTACAAGATAGTAATCTAGAAATGTCTTGGTTTACTTTTGGAGGAGAAGACAGTGATTTATATGAAGCACTTATAATTGCATGGTGTAAATCTAAAAATTTGCCAATAGATAATGGTACGGTATCTAAGTATTTTAAACTCCACTTAGAAAGAGGTATTTCTTATCTATCAGGTACAAATTTTATTAAAAATTTAGATGATTTATTGAGGCTGGCGTTGGAGGTGTAATTAAATATGATATATCTTGATTTTAACTCTACTACGCCTATTGATGAACGTGTACTTGATGAAATGATAAATGTATATCGAAGCATTCCTGGAAATGCTGATAGTAGAACTCATGTTTATGGAGATAGAGCAAGACAGGTTGTTGAACAAGCAAGATATGATGTTGCAAATTTGCTTAGTATTAATAAGGATGAGGTTTTCTTCACAAGTGGAGCAACCGAGAGCAATAATATAGTCCTTCAAGGATTAATTGAATATGCAAACAAAACTGGTAGAAAACATATAATCACAACAGAAATAGAACATAAAGCAATATTGGAAACATGCAAAGCTTTGGAAAAAATAGGCTTTAAAGTTTCATATTTAAAACCTGGAAATGATGGAAGAATATTATTTGATGATGTGAAAAAATACCTTCAGGACGATACATTAATTGTAAGTGTAATGCATGTTAATAATGAAACGGGCATTATTCAACCAGTAAAAGAGATTGGTGATTATCTTGCAGATAAAGAAGTGTATTTTCACATAGATGCAACGCAAAGTTTCGGAAAATTAGTGGATGAATTGAAACTAATAAAATATGATATGCTTTCTATGAGTGCACATAAAATAGGTGGGCCACAAGGTGTGGGAGCTTTGATTCTTAGAAAAAAACGTTATAAACTTCCTCCGGTAAAAGGAATTATGTATGGCGGACAACAAGAACATGGAATACGTCCAGGCACAATACCGGTAGCTCTAGTCAATGGATTAGGAACCGCATGTTCTATTGCTTCAGTCGAATACAAAAGAAATGTTAAAAAATGTGAGTTTATAAAACAATGTTTAATGGATGAATTAAAAGCCATGGAGATTGACTATGAAATAAATGGTAGTTCTGAGCATTGCATGCCTAATACAATAAATATTTGTTTTAATGGCGTTTCTTCAGAAGCATTAATGCTTTCTACTAAACAGTATTGTGGAATATCAAACGGATCAGCATGTAATTCTAAGTCTTATAAACCTAGTTATGTTTTAACAGCTATGGGGTTAACGACTGAAAGAATCGAAAATTCGGTGCGTATAAGTTGGGGCGCAAATTCTGATTTAAATGAAGTGCGACAGGCTTTTTATCAGTTATTATCTACTGTTAAAACAATTAAAATTTAATTAAGTTGTATTAAGTTATTAATATTTAAAATATCATGTAGACTATAGGCACTATTGAAGTTTCGTAAAGTATTATCAAAAAAATACAGACCCGCAGGCGGAATTAGATTTCGTTTATGGATCTGTATTTTTGAATAATTCCATATAATAGATGGATTTTCCCAATAATTTTCTCAAAATACAAGTGTTACTTAGAATATACAACTATTGCTTTGTTCTAATCACTTCCGATATTTTTTAAAATATATTTACAAAAATACGGATGGAGGTGATTACATGCAAGACATGGCGGGTATTACTGAAAAAGAAGTAGAAATCGATTTTGTTTCTGTTGGGAAGCGAATTAAAAAAGCTAGAAAACTTAGACGAATGACGCAAGATGATCTTGCATCTATATGTAATTGTTCAAGTAATCATCTAAGTGCAATAGAAAATGGAGTAAACAAACCATCACTTGAGATGATGATGAAAATAAGCGTAGCACTTGATAAATGTTTAGATTATTTTCTAACAGGTTCATCGCATGTAAGCAAAGCCTATTTAATTGATGATCAAATCATTGAAAAGCTTAATAAATGTGATATACCAACATTGAAGCTAGTAAATGACTTCATTGATAAAATACAATCATACCGAGAAAACTATATTCATAATGATTAAGCGTGCATATCAGTTTGATTGATATTTAGAAAATAGTATTATTAAGATTGCCAAACCATATAAGATTTGACAGTCATATTAAATCAAAAGTAGACCGTAAGGCTGTCGACGAATGTTGACTTTCTTGCGGTCTTTTTGGGTATTTAAGGAGATGAATGAAATGAACAAAAATGTCCCTCCACCGATGGAGGAAAACCAAGAGAAAACTATTGATTTGGAACAATTCAAGTATCTTAAACATTTAGTTAATGATCTTATGGAAGTAGAGAGCGTTTCTCATAATCAGGATAATCCGGAAATGCTAGCTAAAAATGCACTGAATTGTGCAGCAAAATTTCATGAAGCCGATTGGTGTGGTGTCGTAGAGGCTGATTTAATATTTAATGCTTGGAATCCAATATGGTGGACGAGCGGAGCTACTACAAATGATGTTGTACGTAAATTCTTTGACCAAGGACGAACTTCTCCATCAAAAGAATGGATGGATGCTTTACACAATGGTCAACCGATAATTATTGAAGATACAACAATTTATAAAGATCAAGATGATGAAGAATATAAAATGTATCATGAATTGAAAATCGATTCTTTGATTGCTTATCCATTTTGGAAAGAACCATCTGGTTTTATTATTGCTTTAAATCCAAGAAGATATAAGAACAAAGTAGAATTATTAAGGATTTTTTCGTATGTAATGTATTGCTCAATTAGTGAAGCAAGGCATTGTGCAGGAACGAACAAATCATTTACTATTGCTGAAATTAAAAGTATGAAAGATATTGTCATTAACTTATTTGGTAAATTTGAAATTCATACATTAAACAAAACCATTACAGAAGAAGATATTAGCTCACCTATGGTCATTAAAGTATTGACTTATTTGTTATTACATCCGGAAAGATGTCATTCATCACGAATGTTATGTGATGCGATATGGTCTGATGAAGTTATTGATAATCCGGGTAATAAGATTAAAACACTTAAATATAGACTGTTAAGTACTCTTGATGATGTACTTGATCATCAACTGATATCTTGTACTAATAAGGGATATCAAATTAATCCTGAACTTAACATAAGTACAGATTATGAGCAATTTAAAAATTATTGGCTTTTAGCACAAAGGGAAGTATGTGCTCCAGTCAAAATAGAAATGTTAAAAAAGATGATTGAAATATATCGTGGTCCGATACTTGCTTCAGCAACTGGAGAGCATTGGATCATGCATATTCAAAATGATTATCATCAAAAATATATTGGTGCTGTCAATGAGCTTTTAAGACTGCTTTATGAAAATCATAATTTTAATCTTGTTCAAGATTATGCTCAAAAAGTATTGGAACATGAGCATAACAATAAAGAGCTTTATTATTGGATGATTCGTGCTACTTATCAAATGGGTGCGAATGCCATGGCAAGAGCAGAATTAAAAAATGCTGAAAAAGCATTGCTTGAAGAAGAATACGAAGAATTAGTTAAAGCTCTTGAAAAATAAGAAAATTGACAAAACACCTTTGTAACACCGTTACGACACCGGCATAACACCTAAAAGTTTTCATAACACCATCGTAACACCGCTGCAACACCAACCACAACACCCTCGCTTAGTAAGTTTTTCGTGCAAGGACAAAAGCACGAGAAACAAGTGAGGGTTTTTATATGGACAAAAACCATAAATACAGAGCGACTGACTTTGCATTAGATTGTGAAGTTGGTCGCTCTTTTTCTGTATTTGCAGGCTTTGTTCGTAATCGTTCTCCACCTGAAAAGTTTTGATTCGCAAATGCAATTCAAGACAAAACAGGAGGAAATAAAGAATGTATTACGATCCAAAAGAATGTGGAAAAAGAATAAAAGAATTACGAGTTTTACATCAATTAACACAAGAGCAGTTATCTGAAAAATTAAATATTAGTACAAGTATGATGAGCAAGCTTGAGCAGGGAACAAAAAGCCTTTCTATTGATTTGGCAATAGAGGTATCGGAGTACTTTAGGGTATCACTTGATTATTTGTTGCTTGGTAAAGGAATGAGAACAGAAGAATATCGAAATAAGCTATTAGAAGCTGAATCACTTATTAGAAGTGTTAGTAATTCACTATAACTAGCACTATTGGTGTCAGTAACTAGCACTATCGGTCCCTCCTAAGGAGAAGCTGTAAAAGTTAAACTTTAGATGTGCTCAAGGAAATGGGCCAAATGATCTTTGAAAACTGAATATTCATTCATCAGATACGTTCCTATTGCAGGTGCTACCAAGTGCCAGCCACATCAGTGATACGCCATGACTGTACGAAGTAAATAAGCAAGGAAAGATTTAGTGTTTATGGGATTACACGAGCGAGTCTTATCAGCTAGTAAATATGAGGTTGCAACTCATAAGGCAATGAAAGCAATAAGGGATAATGATACTTCTCTACGGAGCTGGCGGAGTACCCGGCGGAGGGCAGAAACCCTATGGAGCTGTTTCGCAAACAGCCATCTGATGATTTCCCAATAAAGATTTCTTATCTTCTCCCTAGGGGTGTTTAGAACAAATTTAGGGTTCACATATACGCATGGAAAAGCTGTTATTCAATTTATTGATGGTGCAGCTTTTCGGTACATACCCAAGATAAAAGGAGGTTATTTTTATGATGAAAAAAGATTGGGTGTATCGTAGAGGCGATATATATTATGCTGATTTGAACCCTGTGTGTGGCTCTGAACAAGGCGGTTTACGACCAGTAGTGGTGATTCAGAATAATTCGGGTAATAAACATGCTCCAACTCTTATCGTCGCTATGGTTACGACAAAAACAAACAAGAAGCCAAGTTTACCTACGCATTATTTAATTAAGAATAATGATGCATTTACAGAACCATCTATTGTTTTATTAGAGCAAATTAGAACGATAGATAAAAAGCGTATCAAAACATACTTAGGAAAGACAACTGAAAAAGAATTATTGGGAATTGATAAAGCATTGCTTAGAAGTCTTTCATTAAATTATCTTGTACACGTTAGGATTGTAAATAAAGCAGGTGGTGAGTAATGGTAAAAATTCAAGTTGATAATTACTACGCTGCTATAAAACTTATTGAAATTTTATATGAAAAAGGTTTAGTAAATCAAACAACATATTTTAATATTATAAAAGCTTCAAATCCACAAACTTAACGAAATTTTTAATAAGAGGTAGAATGCTATTAAATTAAGGAGGTAGCATTATGAGAAATAAAGTAATAAATCAAAATCCATATTTATTTTTGGATAGAAATAGGGAAAGAACGGTAGTTTATTATGGGCGTGTTTCAACTGAACATGAAGCTCAGCTTGCTGCTCTTGAAAATCAGTTACAGTGGTATGATGATCAAACTTCAAGACATACAAATTGGAATGTTTTACAAAAATATATTGATGAGGGAATAACAGGAACTCAGGCAAAAAAACGTCCTGCATTTCTGAAAATGTTAGAAGATGCAAGGGCAGGAAAATTTGACTTAATTGTTACTCGTGAAGTATGTCGTTTTGCAAGGAATACAGTAGATACTTTAGTAACGACTAGGGAATTAAAAAATCTAGGAATAGAAGTTTATTTTGTTGAAGATAATATATGGACAATGGATGGAGATGGTGAACTAAGATTAACTATCATGGCAACTTTAGCTCAAGAAGAAAGTAGAAAAGTTTCTGAGAGGGTTCGAGCAGGGCAGAAAATCAGTAGAGATAAAGGTGTTCTGTACGGTAATGGTAATATTATAGGTTATGATCGTGTGGGTGGCACATACGTAATTAATGAAGAACAGGCTGAAACAGTAAGAATGATTTATGATTTATATTTACAAGGAAATGGCTTAACTAAAGTAGCAAAAGAAATTAGTAGACGTGGTAGAAAAGATGGTCATGGAAATGTGAGTTGGACATCTTCTAAGATAAGTAGAATTTTAAGAAACGCTACCTATATGGGTTATAAATGCTATTTAAAATCATTTAGTAATAACTATCTTGAACAAAAAAGGATAAATAATCTTGATGAAAGTTCCTATTTGTATGTGAAAGGTGACTTTGAACCAATTATTTCTGAAGAAGTATGGGAAAAGTGTAACGAGATACGAAAAACAAGAACAACAAAACTAAAAGTGAATAATGAAGAACGTGTATATGGTAAAAAAGCAACAGAAGATGTATGGTTAAGAAAACTTCGTTGTAGTTGTGGTTCGACATTTCGTAAAAATAAATGGCGAACTAACAAAAGAGGTGATGAGGTTTTTGGTTATCAGTGTTATAATCAAGTTAATAACGGAAGTAAAAAATTTCGAGAAAAAAATGGTTTAGACACAGAAGGATATTGTGATATTCGCATGGTTGGTGATTGGAAATTAGAAATCATGGCGAAGAAAGTACTTGAAGGTGTCTGGCTAGACCATAAAGAAGCTGTTTTAGAAGTTTATCGTCTTTTGAATGAACATTATCAAAGCGATGCAAAAACTAATCAAGCAGCACTTTCTGCTATAGAAGGTAAAATTACAAGAGCAAAACATAAGATTGATAATCTTATTGATATGCGTTCAGATGGTGAGATTACAAAAGAAGAGTTTAAATCGCAGAAAGAAGTAGTAGACGATCTTTTGCAAAAATATGCTGAAGAAAAGCAAAAAATGATGGATATGGCTGAAAATGACATTGGTATAGAATTAGATTTAGATAAGATTAAATCTGTACTTGATGAGTGTTTGGATTTTTCAAAACCAAAGCTTGATGACAGTATTGTAGATAAATTTGTTGCACAGATTATTCCAGTGGACAACTGTAGGTATCGTTGGGATTTGAATTTCCTTCCAGATGAAACACAATCTCTTATTTGTAGTGTTGAAGGGAGAAAAAATCATGCGAAAGCAAATATTGAGGACGCTGAAGAAAGTCCTCATACATATATTTTCAGTGCCGCTTATAGCAACATAAGTAAAACAGCTAAAAACGCCTATCAGAGTCACGTTCAGCACAGGCTGCTATCAATCATAAAAAGGGATAGCTGTCTTTAAACTACAGGGTAAGCACGTAGCTACAGAAATGTGCAGTAGGCTTTTCGTAAATAAAATGGCGAAAACATATAGGAAAGTAGAAAGGTGTGGAGTAAAATCCACATCTTTTCTTACTATCACAATAATGGGTTCAAGAGGCGTGTGCTGCAAAGCAAAGGGATGCAGCATAAGACCTTTTAAAATAATACTGGCAGATATATTTTTAGGAGTGCCATTCATAAATAAGGGAACTGCATTTATGGCGTACCGCTTGGAATAATCAAATCATAAGCGGTCTGTAAATAACCGCTTGAAGTGCTTCTGATCCATCGATTTCGTCTTGGTGTAATAACCGGATGATGATCTAAAATGGTGATAAATAAGGGGGCTTCAGATACCATATACGAATGTGCAATCACGGTATCACTTTGCCTGCCATTCGCGCTGCAGGAACAGGCAATATCGCTTTCTGCAGAAAAATCTGCTGTAGCCTGTAGGAAAGGAATGAAATTGGTGCATCAAATAACATTACATGATAAAATAGTAAATATAAATATAAGGACTGCGAATACACAGGAGGTTTTATCCAATGAAAAAAATATTATCCAACCATCTCGTTGGCATTATACCATTGCTTCTCTGTATAGCGATAATCACCATTGGATTTCTATCCATGGAGTCGAATGCAAAGCTTCAGGGGAACGCCCGTATTATAAACTATACCGGAATCATACGTGGAGCTACGCAAAGGCTGATCAAGCAGGAATTGAATCATGAACCCAATGATGCACTGATCGACGAGCTGGATCGAACTTTACATGGCTTGCTTTCCGGTGATGAAGATGCACATATCACCCGTTTGGATCAGATGGAGTATCAGGGACTTCTCGCTGAAATGGAAAAGGAATGGGCAGATATCAAAAAAGAAATCTCGCAATATCGCAGCAGCGGGGATAACAAAAACCGCTTATATGCATTAAGCGAGCAGTATTTTGCCAAGGCGGATGAGGCGGTGGACATTGCAGAGGTATATACGGAGGAAATCGTTCAGCAGTCAAGAACGTTTTTGATTATCGTTATCTGTGCATTTCTTGTGGTTGTGATGATGGTAACGATTTTCACATATCAGCAGGAAAAGCGGAGAAGGCGCTTATTGGAGGCAGAGGCTGAGAACAGAAGAAAAAGTGAGCAGCTTGCCAGACAAACACAGCAGATGCTCATGCCGATCAACGAGATGACAGAGCTGATGTATGTTGCGGATATTCATACCTATGACCTGTTGTTTGTGAATGATGCAGGGAAAAAGCTATTTGACATAGAGGAGTTCACAGGACTGAAATGCTATAAAGCACTGCAGGGATTTGATAAGCCCTGTGACTTCTGCCCCAATGCAAAGCTGTCAAAGGATGAGACTTATACATGGGAACACAGCAATCCTGTTATTCACGGACACTATCTGTTAAAGGATCGTCTCATTGACTGGGAAGGTCGTGAGGCAAGAATGGAAATCGCCTTTGATATTACCGAGAGTCTGCAAAAGAAAAAGGAATTGGAGCAGCGCATAAAAAGAGACAACATCCTGATTGACTGTATCCGCGAGCTGTATCAGAATCATCATACAGTGAATGCTATGAATCATGTCTTGAAATTGATTGGGGAGGTATTTGAAGCAGAGCGGGCCTATGTGTTCTATATGGAAAATGATGAGATGTCAAATATTGCAGAATGGTGCAGAGAAGGGATCACTCCTGAGATTGATAATTTGCAGCATTTATCCAGGCATGATTATAAATGGTGGTTCCAGCTATATGATGAGCAGGCCAGCATTATGATCAGGGATGTCAGGGAGCTTCAGGGAGACAGGCAGGCGGAATATGAACTGTTATCTGGTCAAAAGATAGAGCGGCTGATCCTTGTTCCATTTGAGCGATACGGTAATTTCGGAGGTATGATCGGATTGGATAATCTGTCAGTGGAAGTCTTTGAGGATGCAGAGAAATTTTTACGGACATTCAGTTACTTCATCATGCTGGCAATTCGTAGAAATGAGGATGAAAAAACATTGTATCGGTTAAGCTATATGGACACATTAACAAAATTTTATAATCACAACCGCTATATTCAGGATGTGGAGGAATTTTCAGAAAAAGAGACTACTGTGGGCGTGGCGTTTATTGATGTGAATGGTTTGAAGGAAATCAATGATCGTTTCGGGCATGAGGCCGGAGACCAGCTCCTGCAAACAGGAGCGGCCATTATGCAAAGCAGTGTGCCGGAAGGAAACCTCTACCGTGTAGGGGGCGATGAGTTTGTGATCATCTGTCCGGATGTGGAGGAAGCAGAATTCAGAGATATCATACAGAAGCTGAAGGATACATTTAACAGGGAGGAATGTAAAGCGGCTGTCGGTTATGAATGGACGCATTCCTGCCGCAATCTGAAGGCTATCATCCGTAGTGCAGATCAAAAAATGTATGAGGATAAGGAACAATTTTATCAGCAACATGCAGAAGCCGGAAGATACCGCCATTAAAGGAAGGAAAACTCGCTTCAAACGGCCTGTGCAGAAATGACAGCTATCTGTTATCGATATCATGAAGCAGATGCCGGGTAAGGAGAAGGGCAGATTGCCTGCCGTATAGATAAAGGCAGATGAGGAAATATGCAGCATCGTAATACATTTATAGGGGATGTGTGGAAAAAATCAAACGTGTTGTAAAATAAACAATTCCAAGCATTAAAATTTAATACTCGTGCGAAGCGGGAGAATGGAGAAGACAATGAAACGAATTATGAAAACAGGTGTTCTTATGCTGGCAGTAGCCGTGATGCTTACGCTTGGGGCATGCTCAGCCTCATCCAGCAAATCTTATACATTCAATGTGGAAACCGGCGATACCATTAAGGTGAAACTGGATACCTCGAACGGCTTGTCCTTATCGCAGAAGGATGGACAGTTTACAGTTAAAAAGGATGAAGAAAACATTTTACAAGGAATGTTTATCCATGAAACCGGATATAACAGTTATCTGGCTATCAAAGGTCAGCAGGGAATGCGTGTGCTGGAGGATACAGAAAAGGATGGAAATACCTATTATATGTATGAAATAGAAGGGGAATCAGGGACAGAGGAAAATTTTGTTGTATGGATCAGGGATTCAAAAACAGGAATGCTGATAGCCAGTCTTGCCGGACAGGAAAAGGCAAAGGAGGCATTTGAAAGTCTGACGATAACGAAGGAATGATTTTCCTTTATGTTCATAAGCTGCTGTTGCGCATTGGTTTTTATTGCGGCTGAGCTGCTGTATGAAGAAGATGGCCTGTGCCAATAAGGAGGAAAGTATGCGTACAAGGAAATGCTTTACGGTAACAAACCCTCCCATCGTCTTCTGGCTATGGGTATGTATCCTATGCTTCTTTATCATTCTGGTGGTATTGAATACGATCTTCTTGCCGCCACCTCATACGGCCATGTATATCTGTATAACGGTATTTGTGTTCATTCCTGTGACCTTCGTTATCTTATGGACAAAAATGTATAGAATCCGGGTGAACGGATCAAGGATAACGGTCAGAAAGGGGCTTGGTCTGGTGAAGTTCAGCTTTGCGATAACCGACATCCGCAATGTACAATGGAAGGTTCGAAAGAATACATTTGCGCAGAACGAGATGATCACTGTTTTCACTGCACAAGGGAAACGATTTAAAGTGGAAAGCCTTATGGTAAACGCGGATAAGATGCAGGCGTTCTTAACAGATCATGTAGAGGAAAACAAAATAAAGAGAATGTAGCCGTTCCTGATTAAGAAAATGGTCAATTGTGAAAAATGATACCGGAGCTGCAGTACTTCGTGTGCGGGATATTGATGAAAAGAGGATATAAAAAGCAAGTCATTGAACGAACTTGCTTTTTGTTATGTTATACAATTTGATTTGCAAACAGCGGCAATGCTGCTGAAGGAGCTTCTGCCTGTACGTTATTCTTCGAATGGCGAAGGCTTTTTCCTGATGCTTTGTGATTCTTGACGAGGTTCCTTTGACAGTGTATGCCAGGCCTTCTTCTGTTTACGTCCGATGTGAAATATTCTCTTGAAACACCCGCCGATTCCGTCAATTATCCCCACCCACAGATGAGCTGCAAGTAAAGAGAGACTCATACCGGCAAGAATGATTAAGATGAGAGTTATCGTATCCATACTTACTTACAGAATTTAGGCCAGAAGATATCCCATTGTGCTGCCTCTTCACTCTGTCGCATATAAGCGAACAGATTGTCATCATCATATTCGTCAGAAATATAAAACTGTGTATACCCGGCCATAAGACCGCCCTTGTGATAAATGGTGAAGCCGCCCTGAACAACCTTGGCTTTCTTGATTTCTCCCTTTCTGAAGATTTCCGGATCGCTGCAGCCCTCCAGCTCCGGTGTTGTCTGTAAAATGACGATACTCATATCAGCTTCCCGGAAACCGACGATCAGGCTCGTGTACGTATACGTTGTTTTTCTGGCGAGTATGTAATTGCTTGTTTTTACGCTGGAGGAATATGCGTAGACAAGCTGATAGCCTGCAGCATCCTCTACTACCTGTTCAAACAGTGCGCGCATTTTAGCCTTGTTTTCCTGAATACGTCCTTCATCCCAAGCCTTTTTCTTTTTACCAAATAAACCCATACAAATCCTCCTTTTTACTTACCGAAAATAATTTTGGTAATTATATTTTCATTATACATAGAGCAGGCCCGGAAAGCAAGAAAAAACATACGTTTACCGTATGCTTTGTAGCCGCAGGGATTCCAGATGGTCTATAAACAGACGTATTTGCAAAGCTGCTGTTTCGTCAAGATACTCATGAAATAAAAAGGGGAGAGAGGTTGGGGCATTGTTTCGTACAATAATGAGGGATAACAGATAATTGCCCATGATCTGCGGGGCAATCGCTGTCAGAGGAACCTCCCATGCAGCCAGAAGGTCTTCGTAAAATGCTATTTGTGATTTCTGAAAAGAATCAAAGCACTGCTTTGTCAGCCGCTGATACAGCCATACCTCCTCCTCCGGGGAAAGGATGAAAAAACGATGCTCCCTGTGATGCAGAAGCGGATACAGAAAGGCTTCTATTTTGCCTCTCCAATCCAGTGTCTCATCTGCCTGTGTCTTCTCAAGCAGCTTCATAATCGATATACGCTGCTCATCGATGATATCAATAATCAAATCGCCCAGAGATGGATAAAAGGTGTAAAAGAACGGCTTGGAAATTCCAGCCAGCTGTAAAATCTCCGGGAGCTTGACATTCTGGATGCCCTGTTTTAAATAAATATCCAGACCGATTTCATGCAGTCTTTTTTTCAATGCGGTTCGTTCCTGCTGACTATATGCTTTTCTGGACATATGCTTCCTCCCGACTTGCTTTGTGTGTCATATATGCATCATACCAATTTCTTTTCAAATGTGCTTCCATTATAGCATATTTGATGTAGCATTACGGCATTGCTTTTCGCTTTTTTGAATATATGCAGCAGCTCTTTATGCATGCGCAGTCTGCAAAACATCTCATCAGGAAAGGATTGCGTATGAAAAGTGTGCAGCTAGGACTGGCTGTGCTGATAAATATCATTCTTTTTCCAAAGACGCGAACAAGCATTTGTGATAAAATATAGAAACTTCAATAAGCAATCGGAGATGGCTTTCTATGTGCATCTTTCTGTGCAGGACAGATCATATTCTCATACCCGATTGCAGGGAAAGCAGATTACAGTTCGTGTATACATGGAATCCGTATGAGGATGGAGGAATATACAAATACTGTCTGTGTAGAATAAGGAGGCGGTGGCGTGGAACAGAAGAAACATATTTATATGGCGATAGATTTAAAGTCCTTTTATGCCTCCGTGGAGTGTATCAGCAGGCAGCTGGACCCGCTGACGACGAATCTGGTTGTTGCGGATACGGGGAAGACGGAGAAAACAATCTGCCTCGCGGTCACACCTTCCCTGAAAAAATACGGGATTTCCGGAAGAGCCAGGCTGTTTGAGGTCGTTCAAACCGTAAAGGAAATCAATGCAAAGAGAAGAAAGGCGGCCCCCGGCCATCAGCTTGTCGGGGAATCCTATGATGAACATGAGCTTACTACCCATCCGGAGCTTGCGATGACCTATATTGCGGCTCCTCCGCGTATGGCTTTTTATCTGGAACAAAGCACCCAAATCTATGATATCTATCTGAAGTATATCTCTGCGGAGGATATCCATGTGTATTCAATCGATGAGGTTTTTCTGGATGTGACAGGGTATCTGAAAGCCTATCAGACAACACCGCGACAGCTGGCAAAGCGTATCATTACCGATATTCTGAACACAACCGGTATTACGGCGGCAGCAGGTATCGGTACCAATTTATATCTGTGCAAGATCGCCATGGATATTGTGGCAAAGCATATTCCGGCAGACAGTGATGGAGTGCGGATTGCACAGCTGGATGAAATGCGGTATCGAAGGCTGCTCTGGAATCACAGACCGCTTACAGATTTCTGGCGCATTGGAAAAGGCTATGCGAAGAAGCTGGAACAGATTGGTCTGTATACCATGGGAGATATTGCAAGATGCTCACTTGGCACCGCGCAGGATGCATATAACGAGGATCGCCTGTATCAGCTGTTTGGTGTTAATGCAGAGCTGCTGATTGATCATGCCTGGGGATATGAACCGTGTACAATGGCAGATATCAAGGCATATCAGCCGGAAAATACAAGCATCGGTACCGGGCAGGTGCTGAGCTGCCCCTACGATACGGAAAAAACAAGGCTTGTTATTAAGGAGATGCTGGATCTTCTTGCTCTTTCTCTGGTTGACAAGGGGCAGGTCTGTGATCAGATCGTGCTGACGATCGGGTATGATATCGAGAATCTTGAAACCGCTGCACCGTATATCAAGGCTGTCACAACGGACCGCTATGGAAGAACGATTCCAAAGCATGCTCATGGCACAGCTAACCTAAAACGGCAGACAGCATCCTCCCAATGGATGATTAAGGAGGTCATGAAGCTCTTTGACAGAATTATAAATCCGCATTTGACAGTACGCAGAATCAATATATCCGCAAATCATGTTGTGGATGAGAAGCAGGTACAGCAAAAAGCAGAAGCAGAGCAGCTGGACCTGTTTGTGGATTATGATGCATTGCGGCAGCAGGAAGAAAAAGAACGCGCACAGCTGGATAAGGAAAAGGCGCTCCAGCAGGCAACATTGCAGATAAAGAAAAAGTATGGAAAGAATGCCGTTTTAAAGGGTATGAATCTGGAGGAGGGAGCCAATACCATCCGGCGAAACGAAACGATTGGCGGTCATAAGGCATAAAAGGAGATTTCTATGAAACAACAGCACACAGACAACTATGAGGATATTATCCATTTGCCTCATCCGGTATCCAAAAAGCATGCGCAGATGCCGATACGGGATCGCGCTGCCCAGTTTGCGCCATTTGCCGCTTTGACAGGGCATAAGGAGGCAATTCAGGAAGCACAGCGGCTGATCGACCAGCGAAAAGTTCTGGATGAAAACAGAAATATGCAGAATGATGAAAGCCTGCAGGAAATTCTGCAGCATATCACGGAGCAGCCGCGCATCCGGGTAACCTATTTCCAGCCGGATGAACGTAAGGACGGTGGAGCATACCGTACACTTATTATGAATTTGAAGAAAATGGATGAGTATAACCGCAGGCTCATATTCAGTGATCATTCCTGGATTCCACTGGAGGATATCTATGAAATAGAGCTGCTGCTTGAAAGATAGCAGGGATGCAGATAAGGGACGTATCTGTACGTATGTCCCTATATAAAAAAGCATGTGATGACGAGGAAGAAGAAAAGAGGGGCTGCGCTTGCTTATCCGCTGTTTCACAGGATTCATTGTAGTTCTGTCATATTGGATGTTATTTTTCCTATGTGTTTTACAGATAAATTATTTAAAATAATGCAAAAAATGAAATAAAGTTTCAGGTTGTGCTATAATGAAAGAAATGATATCTGCAGCGAAGTGTAGAATGGATTGCGTGCTTTTCTTTTTGATGAAAGCGACTTATGCATAGGTAAACGGGGTACGGATGCACATGGATGCAGTAGGATGCTTGTGTGGTGATGTAACTTCACTCACAGGATAAAGGGCAGATATAGTGGAGGATTACGAAATGGTACAGATGAAGCAATCAGCTGCAGGCAGTGCAGATATGGGAATGATGGAGGATTTGCAACTGGCAGTCAGTCTACATCGGCTGGATGATGCATTGACCGTGCTGTGGGCAAATACAGCGTTTTATCAAATGTTGGGGAAAAAGCAGGAAGATTTTAAGGAATCCGTTGTGTTTTCTTCGTGCTTTTCCGATTTTATTAAGGATTATCAAACGCTGTATTCCTTACTATGTGCGGCAGATCAGCATGGACAGCGTCAGGTGAAGCTGCGCAGCAGCATGATGATCGCAGGAGCTGACAGGATGGTTGAAATCGCAGGAACTATCCGGGCATTGGAAGGTGAAGGACAGGAGATACTGCTCTGTTATACGCCAATGCCAAAGCTGTTGGATGAGCGTGAACAGCTCCTGAGTGCCAAATAGGGACAGTTTTTTTATGCACGTAAGGTGAAAAATAGCTAGGCGGGGATGCAACCGTATCTCTTTAACCGTACGTAAATAAGACTGTGAGACGCTAATCCAAGCGATAATGGAAACAGCAGAAGAGTGAAAGCAGTCATAAAAAAAGGATTCCTCATAACATATGGCAGATTGCTTTGAATATGTCTGAGAAATCCTGTTGATAATTCAGAGAATCTGTGCTTTTCGTAGTGGCTTGATGTATAACTTCGGCATTTGAGCGCAATATGAGTGATACGCGCATGCTATTATTCCGAAAGTTCCATTCAGCTCCTTATTTTTGAAATTTTACATTGATATCGCCGTATTCTACATTGATTTGCAGCTTGCGCCGGGAGCTGTTTTCATATTTGGTCGGAAGCGTATTGTCCCCATGCTCTGCTTCGGAAAGAATGTTAAAATCGTCAATGCTTCCTTTTACAGTGGCGCTGAAGCTGCCACGCTCGCCTTCCATCAGAATACTATCGGCGTCCAGCTCTGGAATCATCGTGTCACCATAAGCATTTTCCATCGTCATGTCCTTTGCGGAAAGCTTCTGCAGGGTGACATCGGAGCGCTCCAGTGAGAAGTCTGCGTTTTCCGCGATGGTAAGACCTGTGCTGCGGATATCACCATAGGCGCTTTCTATCTGCAATGCCTGTGCCCTCAGCTTTCCAAGATTTACCGGAGCATGCTCATGATAAAGTGTCATATCCTTTGTAATTTCGGTATCATCCAGAGTGATATCGGAATAGGCGGTCGTTAGCACGGCACTGTCTGCCTTCAGATTTTTGGAAATGATATCGCCATGCTCACTGTTCAGCTGGAATGCCTGCCTGCTGTTTACATCATTCAGAACGACGCTGCCATAGGCGACATCGAGTGTTACTGCTTCCGCTTTTAGCTTGGAAAGGCTGACATTGCCATGATCATTGTTGATCGTGATATTCTGATATGCCATGTCATGTACAGTCACATTGCCGTACGAGGTATCGATATCCAGCTTGCCATGAAAGGCTTTCGGCAGCTCGATTGTGATCGGAATATTGAGCTCACGGTCAAAATCAAAGAAGTTGAATTGAAAACTCTTTGTCGCACGTTTCAGCTGTAAAGAGGTGGCATCCTTTGTGACATTCATCGGATACTCATCATTTTCCTCATACTGGATATGAATGTTATCATCCTTTGCAGGAAGAATATTGATTTCACTGTGATAGCTGTCAATCCGGATGGAGGAAATCTGATGCATGGTAATTGTTTTTTCTCTTTTCATATATGGCTTATGCTCGACCGTCTGCAGGTTCTCCATCTTGAAATCGGCCATCGCAAAGCCGCCGCCTATCAGCAGAAGACCAAGCAGAATACAGATGACCGGTACATATTTCAACAGCTGTTTTAATGTGACCTTCATTTAATTCACCGCCTTTACAAATAGATGCCGTATCGCCGCCAGCCAGATACCGGTTTGATTTTTCAGCCATGCAACACCTATGCGTAACAGCTTCCAGCACAGCGGCAAGAGACCGGAAAAAAGAAACATACAACCAAGCAGAACAACAGCTGCAGCGGCATTTGCTCTTACAACCGGTATCAGATTCCACAAAGCACCGACAAGGAAGCAGACAAATGTCAGCATTATGCAAAACAGGACGGCAAGCAGTGTCCACAGCAGCAGATAGATAACGAATGCCATACTGAGCAGGGTCATCCAGAATGGAAAAAGTAAAACAAAAGCAGCGATTTTCCATCCACGCCTCCTGTTTCCCCGTGCTGCAGGCTTTCCCTCTTCGATAGGCAGCTCGCGCTCTGCATAGACCTGCTTTACAATCATGTCGATGGAATCCAGACTAGCTACAGCCTCTGCTTCACTCATGCCGTCCTCCATGCGGTCCTCAATCGTTTCATTATAATAATTTAATAAATGCTCCTTCTCTACCTGTGGAAGCTGAAATAAACGCTTTTCCAGCAGACTGATAAATTCCTGTTTATTCAAATTCATCCCCTCCTTTGATAAATTCGTAAATATGCAGCATAGACTGCCATTCCATTAGAAAATCCTGAATGCGCGCAATGCCAATATCGGTGATTCTGTAATATTTTCTCAGACGTCCGTGATGCTCCACGGAATAAATACTGAGGCATTTGCTGTTTTCCAGCCGCCTGAGTATGGGATACAGGGTTGATTCAGAGATTTCTATATATGGAGAAATATCCTTTACGATTTTATAGCCATAGGAATCTTCTTTTTTCAATACTGCAAGAACGCAGATTTCCAGCAGTCCTTTTTTCAGCTGTGTATCCATGATGACACCTCCTGACACATTATACTATATAATACATAGTATAATGTGTCAACAGGTATTATGTGATATATGTAATCACGCAGAACTTTTATTGTATTGACATAGTATAGCAAGTGTTCTATTATAATATAGTAAATGAGATGTACTAAATACAAGGAGAGATCTATGGATACGATGATGAATGCAATGGAACAGGTATCGCTGTTCTGCCGTCTGAATATGAATACAAGGCGCAACCTGCCCATTCGATCCAGTGAAATGGGGATGCTGATTTATTTGGTTAAAGCAGACGGAGAGAAGACGGCAAAGGGAGTCGCAGACTTTTTCAAGGTGACAAAAGCGATGGCTACCAATATGAGCTCTGCGCTGCTGAAAAACGGCTTTCTTGAAAAGCAGCAGCAGGAAAATGATAAGCGCAGCTTTCTTTTGCGGCCGACAGAGAAAGCAGTGCAGCTGGTGAATGAAACCTATGATGAATATATGAAGCAGATGAATATTTTGAGAAATTCCATGGGTGAGGCGGCATTTCATACCCTGCTTGATTTACTGAACATGGCCAATGTTATCCTGCTGGAGGAAAAGAACAATGGGTAAAATACTGGTGATGGGAGCGTCCGGTAATGTGGGCAGGTATGTTGTGCAGTATGCTCTCGCTGCTGGACAAAAGGTCAAAGCAGCAGGTACGAATGTGAAACGTCTTACACAGCTGTTTCCAAATGCAGAGGCTGTCCTGTTTGATGTTACAAAGCCGTCTACATTTCCGGCTGCCCTGCAGGATGTGGACAGGGTGTTTCTCATGCGGCCGCCGCATCTTGGTGATCCAAAGGCTTTGAAGCCGCTGATCGATGCGTTGCAGAAGCAGAAGAGGATTCAGCTGGTAAGCTTTCTTTCCCTGCTGGGAGTAGAGAAAAATCCCATCCCTCCGCATCATAAAATTGAACAATATATCGAGCAGGCGGGATTGCCGTACTGCCATATACGCCCCGGTTTTTTTATGCAGAATATCAGTGGCGTGCATGCCTTTGAAATTCAGCATTTCAACAGAATTGTCGTACCCGTCAGGAATGCATTGACAAGCTTTATTGATGCTCAGGATATCGGTGAGCTGACAGCGAGGGTTCTTTGCGAGGCGCATATGCATCAAAACACAAGCTATTCCATAACAGGAGCAGAAGCGATTGATTATTGGGAAGTGGCTGAAATTTTATCGCAGGAGCTGGGAAGGAACATTGTGTATGCGAATCCAAAGCCGTCATTTGCAAAAAATTACTGGATCAGCGTTCGGGGGCTGGAGAAGGAGTATTGTAAGGTTATGGGGATGCTTTATATGATGACACGGTTTAAAGGTGCAGAGAAGGTCACGACTGATTTTGAAGCGGTTATGCACAAAAAGCCGAAGAGCTTTCGTCAGTTCGTAAGGGATAATGCGGCAGCGTGGCAGCTGTGAATCGTATGGGGTACTTATTTCATAGGTGAATAAGCACGTGACGGCATAAAGGATAAAGAATGATGCAGTAGAATGAATACAAGGTATGTAAGAAGGATGTAGATGATGAATGTGTCCGATACAGAAATAAAATCTGTACGCAGCATCCATAGAACATCTCAGCCGTCAGTTCATCTGTATTCGTTAAATGCATCAGGCATGCTGTATGGTTTAAATCCATAGTATCTTTTCCAAGGGGTTTTATCATGATACCGTTCGGAGGAATCGAAGCTTGCGAAGCGGATATGAATTGTTTTACAATTTCCAAATATTACAAATTTATTTATGATAACACATGCGATTCTTTCAGTATAATAGTGAAAGAAAGAGGAATGTGAGAAAAATGAAAAAGTATGTTAGAAAAACTGTAATAAAAGCGCTACAGGAAATTGATAAGTTTCATGTGACGATGGTGCAGGCACCTCCGGGCTTTGGGAAGACAGTGGCAGTCAGGCAGTATTTTAAAAGAAGTGGGGAAGATCATGTGTGGATGGATCTTAGGAAAAAGACGATAAAAGAGCTTGATACGGCTGATATCATAACACAGCCGTATGTTATTTTAGACCATGTAATGAAAGAGCATATGTATACGGGGATCCTCCATGGCTTTCTGCAAAAAAACATAGATAGACATAACATAGATAGAGATATCGTACTTATTTATGCAGATGAAGTGCCTTCTTTTTTTATATTGTAGGAATTAGCATATTATATGAATCTTAATTATAAATAATTATATATAAATAGTTATATGAAGAGGAAAGAAAACACAAAAATCCCCTTATAGGGGATAAGAGATATCGATGATAAAAAGTTTATTTCTCCAGTTTGTCTAAAATACTTTCCGGATACATGATATGTTCACATTTCATACAGTATCCATATAACACTCTTTTTCCTTTATACATCTTTGTACGCATGACTTCATAAGCAATATCAACATCCATAGGTATGACATAACCACATTTAATACATACCATATGGATCACAGACGGATCTCCAGTCATAGAATTTCCACGTTTCATTTATCTGTTCCTCCAATCCTCCAGGAAAAAAAAGCTTCAACAAACTGCATTTCATGACCGCATTTACACAAGAGAGGGTCAATGCGGAAAGTATCCATTAAATATTGACGATGCGCATAGTTCTTTTTCGCTAATCCTGCGTATTTACAGGATACCATTTTTTTAATCATTTTTGTTAACTTTTTTTTCTTCGCTGCATAACCTCCGATGTAGCGAACCATTTTGAAATGCTCGTCAGGGATATGACGAATAAGTTTCTTCATAAAAGCTAAGATAGAATCATATACTTCAACATACTCTTTCGTTTCATGATCTTCGTACCACCAAATGACATGATCCATATCAGAATTATAATCAATGATACGACTCTGAGCCATGACTGGACTGCCTATATAGCGAGTAACATACTCTATACAGTCCTTTAGATTTTTATGTTCACTGGGAGGGCAGTAAGCGTACACCGAAGGCGGAGTGCGTCAGTTAGGCGTCGAAAATATAATGGGTGGAAATCCCATCTAGTAAGATTTAGCCAATCGCTAGTATTGAGTCCTTGGAGTCGTAACGGTAACATTACGATTTAAGCGTAGGACAGAGAGTATGCGAGCCGTAATAGCCCAATGAAAAGTTGGGAGTGAAGAAATAGACCTTCGTTAAGGTGTAAACGTAAAAGTCGATATTGTCCCGCCAATAGCAGACAACATCATACAAACGATAAGGCATTCCATCGGAGGCGCAGAGCGCACGCTGCGGGCCCAGGCCTGGAGAGCATAACATGGATATTTTCGGGGTACCTGAGAGGTCCTACCGTTCCTGAAATAAGGTAATGCGATATACAAGCCTTAAAAAGCAAGATAGAGCAGAAGACGGTATGGAAGTCAGATTAGTACATAGTAGCAATGAAACCGTCAAAACCGGTGGAGCCAAAGGACTAATGCACAGTCAGTTTTTCAAGGGAAACATTTAGACCTACCCAAGAGGAGGTGAAAATCAAATGATAACAGGACTTGAAAGGATAGCACAAAATAAGTTGAAATATCCAGAGAGTAAACATCTGAATCTTATTCACTATGTCAATGTGGAAAATCTGAAAGGTGCTTATAAGCGCATAAACGGAAAGAAAGCAACTGGCACTGATAAGGTAAGCAAGGATGAATACGGAAAGGATTTGGAAGCAAATCTAAACCAGTTGGTGGCAAGGATGAAAACATTTTCATACAGACCACAACCCACTAAACGAGTATACATCCCTAAAGCAGGCAGTAATAAACTGCGACCTTTGGGTATACCGAGTTTTGAGGATAAACTGGTACAGAACATCATGGCAGATGTTTTGAGCGAGATATACGAACCGATATTTTATGACTTTTCCTATGGATTCAGAAAGGATCGAGATTGCCACAAAGCAATCGAACATCTTTCAGAGATGATCCAAAGAAATAAAGTCAACTATATTGTGGATGCGGACATCAAAGGTTTCTTTGATAATGTAGATCACAAGATATTGATGGAATTTCTGCGAAAGGAAATAGGTGATGACGTCTTTCTAAGATATATCATTAGATTTCTGAAAGCAGGTATTATGGAGCATGGGAAGAAAATAGAAAGTGATAAGAACATACCCCAAGGTGGCCTCATTTCACCAGTTTTGGGAAACGTATACATATATTATGCATTAGATATGTGGTTTGAAATCGTAGTAAAGAAATACTGTCAAGGATTCTGTGGAATAGTGCGCTATGCGGATGATTTTGTGTGCTGTTTTGAATACAAAGCAGAAGCACAGGAGTTCTTCGTAAAACTCCAAGAGAGACTAGCCAAATTCAAACTGGAAATAGAGGTAAACAAAAGCAAAATCATCCGCTTTGGCAGATATGCCGGAGAGGGTAAAGGCACATTTGATTTTCTGGGATTCACGTTTATCAGTGGTACCGACCGAAAAGGAAGATACCGAACGATAAAACTAACCAGTAAAAAGAAAATGAGTGCTAAAATGAAAGCAGCGAATGAATGGATACATGCCAATATGCACATGCCAGTAAATGAATTAATCAAGAAACTGAACACCAAACTTATAGGACACTACCGGTACTATGGTATCACAGGGAACTATGACAAGTTGGAAATGTTCAGATGGTATGTAATAGAAAGACTAAAAGCATGGCTCCACAGGCGCTCACAAAGGGCTAAAATGACATGGGAGAAATTCGATAAAATAATTGAATACAATCCAATCGTTAAGCCAAAAGTTTACCATTCAATTTAGGCGAAAGACTGTGTAAAGAGCTGTATGCCTTAATAGGGCACGTACAGTTCCGAGGGGATTGTCGCAAGATAAACCATCACTTGTAAATATAGTACATATTAAAACAAGATGTTAGAATAGGCAAGGTTTATTTTGTAAGACTTTTACCCAATCAGAGTCAAAGCCTTTTGAATAATCTTTATACAGCTTCCTCTTTAATTGCTTGAATTCGATCGTATCAATTTTTACTGATAAACGATCGAGAAGTGATCTTTGAAAGGAGCGGCGAAGAGATTCGTAATTGATGTGCTTCCAGCGTTTAAAAAGCCATCCTTTCGTACACCTCCTTTAGCTAGTAAAACGTGGATATGAGGTATCCAATTTAATCCTCTACCAAATGTGTGGAGAGTAAGGACAGCACAGGGGATAAGTTCATCCTTCTTTGTGCCAGCCTTACGAATGACAAAAGATAAGGTATCATTGACAGCTCCAAAGAGTTCGTTCAAAAGAAATCGATCTTTCAAAAAGTATTCACGTAAAGGGTCAGAAACCGTAAAAACACCATGCCTGTGTGGACAGTCAAAGACTTTATCCATAACAGCCGCAGAACGAATCTTCTGATATTTCATACCACATGATGTGCAGAATATCGATTTAAAGGTATGCCAGACAAAAGTGAAATTTTCGCAATTAGGGCACTCGTAAAGAGAATGACCTAAATTGTGAAGAAAGCATAAAATAATAAGGTTAATCACTTTTCATAACGCTGGAACGAAGACCTTTACGTGCAAGTTCAAAATCATAAAGGAGCCTACCTTTATTTTCATAGAAGATTCTAGCAATAGAGATTTTGTTTGACCCCTGAGAAATAAGAATCACAATGTCCCATCGCAATTACTGTATGTTTGTTTTCAAAAGCAGAAATATATATATCACCCATATTATTATACAAAATCAATCTTTATTTATCTATCTTTGCTTTTTGTCTTTCGGAATGTCCTTGGACATTTTTTTCATTCAAATAAGGAGAATGACAAATGAGGAAAAAAGAAAAGAGCAGAGGAAAGCGGAAGCTCACAGGGATCATCCTGAGCGTGCTGTTCACCCTGATCGTACCCATCGGATTCGTATTCCTTATGGGACTGCTGTCAGAAAGCTTTCCGGTACTGTATTTCTATACCAAACAGATCTTTCTTGCCTTCGTGGCACTCGTGATCGCGGGCATCTGTATGATCATCTATCAGATCGTACGCTATGTCAAAGGTGATAAGACCGATCCGAAGGAGGAAGAAAGAAAAGCACGCAGAGAGCGCAGAGAACAGCGCAGGGCAAACGCAGAAGGTACCATGAAACACGGAGTCGTATCCGAATAAGCGGGAAGCTTCTGTACATACAGGAAATCGTTTTCCTGTATGATCGTAGATATGAGGACATCACTTCTCATATCTATGCTCATATGAGAAAAAGGTCTACAGATAGAAAAAGGGATCGGAATTCAGGTGATGAGGATGGAAAGGCGGATCCGGCATGGGAAAAGGATGTCGTCGTATGAAGAAGCAGTCATGGATCTGATGGCCAGAGTGGAGGAAAGTGAACGGTATCTTCAAAGATATAGGAACAGTGACCATGCCGTCATCGTTGTGGGAAATGGAGAAGAGGAGCATTATCCTTCCTTTGCCATTGGGAAAAAGAAAAAAGAAGAGGCTGTACAAAGCATAGAATCCATATGGCAGGAAGAGGAAGATGACTGGGTACTGTGTGAAAAAACAGGGAGGAATACAGTAAAGCTTACCATGTGGTAGTGGATGGAAGCCAGAAGGAAGGAAAACGTCAATGTGCTCCTACTGTCTGCCGCTTTTTTTCTACAGATCTACATCGTATGGACGGATATGAATGCGATATCCTCTATGATCCTGAAGACCTTGAAAAACGCATGCATACTGGCACTGGTATTGAAATTCGTTCGCTGGATCATAAGCGGTGAGATGCATAGCTTTCTGAATGAAGACAGTTGAAAGGACAGGATGAGAAATGGTAAAGAAGATCGTGATCGTGGGGATCGTTTTACTGATGCTGGTGGGGATATTTGGATGTAGCTCAAAGGATAAGGAAGAAAGTAGAAAGGAACCGATTGTTGTAGAAAAAGAGACAAAGGAAACAGACGGTCTCAAACAGCTGGATCTGGATCAGACATTCAAAAAGATTGATGATAAGGAAAGCTTCATCTTCATGGTGACAAAGAGTACCTGTAGCTACTGTAATTCTTTCAAGAAGACGCTGGTACCCTTTTTAAAGGAATACATGGACATCCTGTTCTATGAACTGGAGGTCGATATGCTGGGAGAGATGAAATCAGATGTGGAGAAGAACTTTGCGAAGCTACAGAAAAAGATTCCGGAATTCGGAGGAGGAACACCGGAAATGTTCTGTTATGAGAAGGGGAAGCTCAAAAAGACCGCAAGCGGTGAGATCAGTGAGGCGGCATTATATAACTTTATGATCGACTGCGGATATATCAAAGGGGAAAAGAAGGAAAAAAAAGCAGAAGACTACAGCTTTCAAACAAGCAAGCGGATCAAAAATCAGAATCTCATAGAGGTTGCGAAGAAAATTGATAATAAGGATACCTTTTATCTGATGATCACCCAGAGCGACCGCTACAATCAGGCCTTCATCAAGAAGCTGATTCCGGTTCTGGAGGATAAAAAGATCGATGTGGCCGCACTTCATTTCCCGCTCGAACAAAAAGGGACAGATGATGAGATGAACAAGGCATATGAGACACTGATGAACTGTGTAAAGGATCTGAGTGTGTCACCGGCTGTATTTAAGATAACAAAGGGAAAGGCAGAGAAGCTGCTGGAGGATAATGTATCTGTAGGTGATATTGAAAAAGCATTTCAAAAATAGAGTGGATAAGGGATGGTGATGGAAGATGTACAGGAAAGAAGAAGAAAGCTATGGAGGTCAAAGAAGTATCGATCTGCAGATGATCAGGGATTATGAACAGACAGGATGCAGGCTGAAGGAATTTCTGGAGAACTGTAAGAAAAAGGATGTGAAGTTAGAGTTTCGAAACAAGACCGTAGAGCCGGACTGGATGATGGAAGTCTATCAGATGATCATGGAGCGAACACGGGAGGAGTTAAAGGCAGAACAGAGAGCAGGAATCAAGCGGGCACTGAAACGGCGGGAGGAAGGAAAGGGGACCTATGGGAGACCGCGTGTGGAGCTGCCTTCTGATTTTGAGAAACAGCTGAAGGAGCGAATCCGGAATCAGGAGAATTTGTCTACCTATTGTGAACAGCTCAAGATGAAAAAATCAACATTTTATAAGTGGGTCAAGGTATACAGGGATTCATGGGAGGAGGAAAAGAAACTGCTGTAAATGATCAACTGCATCTTTAAGGCTTCCAGTTTGTCAGAATCATTATTCCTGAAAAGAGGAAGTAGGATGAATGCATTAAAATGGATGAAAAGCTGAGCAAGCCTTCAATATTTGAGACTTTTTGATTTGATATTTATAACATTGTTTTCAAACACAGAATCCCATAGATAACAAAGTAAAAAATAGATACTTAAAATAAAGATGGATATTGAAAAAAATTTCGTAACCGATAACCTATTTCTTCTGGTTCTTTACCTTTATTTATTGCATACATGGATAACAGAATAAATAGTTTATATGAAAAATTAAACTGGCAGGCAGAAGATGAAAGGATTTGTTTAACCGCTGAAATACGGTATTTTCACAGATATGCAGCTGTCCTGTAAAGAAATTCCATTTGACTTGTGGATGGGGGTATGTAATAATTAGCCATGTATGACATCCAGCTAAACAGGCAGGACGTCGGTGAATCAATGATAACAAACTGTGAATACATGATGCAGGTGATGCAAAGGCTTTTGACCTTCTTCTGGTTTTGTATGATACGTTTGAACAACATTCACAAGCAAGAAGGAGAACCATCATATTCATGAAAACCATATCCATTGTATTAACAAATTATCCAAGTCATCTTTCCAGTTTCATGGAAACGGTGTACGGATATGAATATACACATGCATCCATTTGTCTCGATGCGATGAATGAAAAGATGTACAGCTTTAACTATAAGGGCTTTTGTATGGAAACGGTATCCAAATACAAACGCCACGGCGTGGAGAAAAGCATCAGCTTCCAGCTACAGGTAACGGATGCGGCCTTTGAGCGGCTGCAAAATAAAATCGAGCAGTTTGTGGAAAATCGCGAGGACTTCTGTTATTCCAGTATCGGAGTGGTATTCTGCTTTGTCCATATACCATTCAAACGAAAGAAGCATTATTTCTGTTCACAGTTTGTTGCAGAGATTCTTGCGGAATCCGGAGCATTGAAGCTGAAACGGCGTCCCTCCCTGTATCTGCCCAATCATTTTTACCGGGAATTAAAGGAAGCTGCGGAGCTGCAGGAAATTCAGTACGATATTTTGCCGGAGGCAGTTTAAACGAAGTAGAGCGAAGTCAGAGCAATTTCTTGTTCTGGCTTTTTTTAGAACATCATGCATTGAATACAAAGCTTTTTTTATCTGACAGTCATCACTATATACGCGTGGAATAGGAGGAAGTGCAATATGAAGGAAAACAGATATTTTCAAATGATTTATCTTTTATTGGATAAAGGACAAATGACTGCACCAGAGCTGGCAGATTATTTCGAGGTGTCGATCAGAACGATATACCGTGATATTGACATTCTGAGCTCAGCCGGGATTCCGATTTATGCTACGCAGGGAAAGGGAGGAGGCATAGCGATTCAGGACAGCTATGTTTTAAAGAAATTACTTCTCAGCGAGCAGGAACAGAAGCAGATTCTCATGGCCCTGCAGGGCATCCGTGTGCTGGAGGATGAGCAGATAAATATGCTGTTATCCAAACTGAGCGGCGTATTTCAAAGACAGCAGGGAAACTGGCTGGAAATCGATTTTTCAACATGGACAAAAAGTGGTGCGGGAAAACATAATTTTCAATTACTGCAAAGCGCCATATGGAAAAGCAGAATCGTTTCCTTTTCTTATTACAGCGGAAAAGGTGAACAAACCAAACGGATTATTGAACCGCATAAGCTTGTTTTCAAGACCTCTGACTGGTATTTGTATGGTTACTGCACGCTGCGTAAGGATTTTCGATTCTTCAAATTAACACGGATAAGAGATCTAAAGCTGCAGGATGCGGAATTTATGCGGGAAACACCGGAGCATATCTTTGAAAGATCGGACGAATTTGAGATGAAAACCGTGCAGGTTACCCTTTTGTTTGATGCGGGGATGTCCCATGAGGTATATGAAAAATTCGATGAGGAAGTAAGCGAGCAGGAGGATGGCAGCTTACTGGTGACTACGATTTTACCGGATAATGAGTTATTATACAGCTATGTCCTTTCCTGCCGGGAAAGGGTTGAAGTATTATCACCTCCGTATGTACGTGATAACGTTAGGAAAAGAGTTAGAAAAATGCTGGAAATATATAAAACATGACACCGTGTTGCAGGTTATGAATGGTATGATGATGGCAACATAGGGAGGCGAAATCATCTGCAGAGTCAGGGAATATACTGTGCCGAAGAAGCTGAAGGAGGATTGTATGTCAGGCCTTCAGCAGCAGGCCAGTCTGAGGATTTGTGCAGATTGAACAGCCGTATATGTTTGTTATCAGATACCTGTATGACGGGGCATACGATAACTCGAAAGGAGTACCATATGAATAAAGCTTTGATTGTAATTGATATTCAAAATGATATCACCAAAAATTATAAGGAGATCATTGATAATATCAACAGCGCTATCGACTGGGCGGTGGCGCATGAAATTCCGGTTGTTTATATACGGCATGAGAATTTATCACAGGGAACAAGAACCTTTAAGCCCAATACGCGTGGTTCTGAATTGGCCTGTGATTTAAAGATTGTATCCGATTGTATTTTCACAAAATACAAGGGGAATGCATTAACCAGTGAAGCATTTTCTGACTTTGTGCGCAAGCATGGAATTACTGATTTCTATTTAACCGGGGCGGATGCCTGCGCGTGTGTAAAATCAACCTGCTATAATTTGCTGAAGGATCACTATAAGGTCACGGTTCTGTCGGATTGTATCACAAGCTATGATAAAAGAAAGCTGGATGAAATGCTGCAATATTACGAGAAAAAAGGCAGTACGATTGCCACACTGCAGGAGCTGCAAAAAGAATAGGCAGATAAGTGCGGCTTTTCAGGAAGGATGTAATATATCTGTAAAAAGGTAGCGGACAATAGCTTCTATGTACATTGCCTCGCATGGGACAATAGTCATACAGCATACGGAGAGGGCATGAAGCCATTTTTGAGCTGCATCAGGCAAAGCGGGTCTAACAGTCTGAATTTTTAAAAAGCAACGAGAAAAGAAAACGCATCAATCAGGAGCACGTCTCTCATGTGATGCGTTTTTATTTCAGCTTAGCGGTAATGTCCCCTTAACACAGCCTGCTGCAGGATATGTTGTTCCATTGCTGCCAGCAGATGCTTCTTTCTCGCAGTAGGCGGCAGTGTCAGGACAGTATCCAGAACATATACGGTAAATTGATAGGTATGCGACCAGTGGAACGGCGGCTTTGGCCCTCTATAGGCATGCCTGCCATATCCAATCCCCTGTATTGCACCCGACAGGCTTGGCACCTGTGCCCCGCGGGGAATATTCCCCGGGATGATTGACATCACAGGAAGATTCCAGATTACCCAGTGATTATATGCCGGTATCGGATGATCCATATCATTCAGAATAACTGCCAGGGATACTGCCTCCTCGCAAAGTCCGTGCAGCACCAGCTCCGGCGATTGATCCGCGCCATATCCGGTATGTATAACAGGAATCAGCGCACCATCCGGAAAGCTGGGAGAAGATATTGTCAGTATTTGCATAAAAGACCTCCATTTTTAATGATATAAGGTTAACATAAACGCATTCTCAGTGCAACCGGTTGAATGACAGATGAACGAAGATTAAAAAGATTCCCCGAAGCAGCGTGCAATTGCTTGGGAATTGTTACATTTTATCTTGAAATATATGAAGGAACCCTCTAAAATAGAAGAGCTGTATAATTGAGGGAGGATTTATTTGTGCACAAAAACAGAGGAGAGTGATCTAACCACCTCGGATTTATCCTGGCAGCTGCCGGCTCGGCAGTAGGTCTGGGGAATATCTGGAAGTTTCCAGGAAAGCTTGGGGCAAACGGAGGCGGTTTGTTTCTGTTGATTTACATAGTGGTTGTAGCAGTGATCGGTCTGAGCATTATGCTGGCAGAGCTGGCGATTGGTAGAGCAACGCAGAAAAACGCTGTTGGAGCATTTCGCAAGCTGAATAAAAAGTGGATGTTTGCCGTTGTGATCGGCATGATCACCTTGTTTGTTATTTTATCCTATTACAGCATCGTTGGCGGCTGGATCATGAAATATATTGCCGTTTATTTCGGCGGTGCACATTTTTCAGGAGCTGCAACGCAGTATCAGGATTTCTTTACCGGCTTTATCACGGATTCGATAGAGCCAATTTTGTGGGGACTGCTGTTTCTTGGCTTGTGTATCTTCATTATTTTAAAGGGCGTTGCAGAGGGTATCGAGAAAATCAGTAAGGTTTTAATGCCAGCTCTCTTTCTTTTGCTGATTGCGACGGCGATTCGCTCGGTTACTTTGCCGGGCGCTATGGAAGGCGTGCGCTTCATGCTGCATATCGATTTCTCCGCCTTCCATACAGATATGCTGGTTGCGGCAGTAGGACAGGCCTTTTTCTCGCTCTCCGTGGGAATGGGCATCCTTATCACCTATGGCTCCTATGTGGGAAAGAAGGAAAATCTGATGAAAAGTGCGGTCTGGATTTGTGTGCTGGATACCCTGGTCGCCATTCTGGCAGCCTTTGCCATCATTCCGGCAGTCTTTGTGACCATGGGGGCTGAAGGACTTGGTATGGGTGGAGGATTTGCATTTATGGCACTGCCCAATGTGTTTGCTTCCATTCCCGGAGGTATTATCTTCGGGGCTGTCTTCTTCATTCTCTTGTTTCTGGCAGCATTGACAAGTGCCATCAGTATACTGGAGAGCATCATTGCCTGTATGAGTGAGGAATTTCATATCACGAGAAGAAAGGCTGTAGTCTGGCTGTTTCTGCCGCTCATGATTTTAGCCGCCGGCTATTCCCTGTCGCAGCTGGAGTCACGCGGATTGAACCTGCCCTGGTTTGATATGCGAAACGGGTTACAGCTGCTGCCCATGAATGCTGTGATGGAGAAATTTACAGATAATCTGATGATTCCGCTTGGTGCACTTTGCTTCTGTGTATTTACCGGATGGGTGTGGGGTGTCCAGAAAGCTACAGACGAATTCGAGAACGAAGGTACACTGCGGTTTCGCTGGAAAAGCTCTGGTCCCTTGCTATCCGCTATCTGGCACCGGCAGCGATTCTGATGATTCTCTATTTTACGATTTGTGAAGGAATGATTCTGTCCTGAAAATCAATTGCCTGTCTTAGTACAGGCTTTTTTTCTGCGAGTATTTAAATCAAATTTTCCTGGACAAACAGCATCTGCACAGCAGCACGGCATGGAGACTTATCAATATTTTTCAGCAAGGAGTGCAAAGTGATTGCTTACCTTATGGCAAAGAACATCCATACTGGAAATATTTAACCTCTATTTCCTGAAAACAAGGAATGTCGCTTTTGATAAATAGATGGTATAATTGAATACGAATTGTGAGTGCTGTATGGAAAAAATAAAATCAGTTTTACAGCAGGCCTTTGCAGTTGGCTGTCCCTGTGCGGTGCTGTACAGAAACTAAAATAGTAGAGAAATTCGTATTGTGATGGAAAGTGATTCTGCAGGGGTTATACAGGAGAATTCATCCTTTATTTTATATGTATTCCTCTGCCGGATGCTTATCAGGAGCTTACCACATGTTATTCACAGGAGGATATGGCGTGTAAGAAGAAGGTATTGCAGGGTGAACAAATCAAGGAAGTATTCTGCTGTTGATTGGAAAGGAGCGGCTATATGAAAAATAAACGTGTGCAAAAGCTGTCAGAACAAAAGCTGCTGCAGTATGGATGCAGTAAGGAAGGGATGACATACCGCTGTATCCGGAAGCTGAAGGCTCCGGATTTTTATGCGGTTATCACGTATGAAGGGCAGGAGCTGCATGCTGAAGTATACGATGCGCAGCTAAGGGAGCCCTATACACCATTTCACGTACCGGGGGCAAATGGCAGCTTTGTATCATCGATTCGTGAGGAGGTTGAGGAGCTGCTGGAGGACATGGTGCAGCAGTGTATCGATGGAAATCCATATCGTACGCGCATTCTGGATTATGTTGCTGAGCGTTATCAGAGCTATCCCCAATTTCCCTGGAAGAGTGCTCCGGAGCATGGAACCTTAAAGACAGCTAAGGGAAAGTGGTACGGTGTTATCATGCATATTCCCTATCGAAGTCTGGGTATTGATGTCGATGGTATGACGGATGTCTGTAACTTGAAAAATCGTCCGGAATTCATTCAGGAGTTGATCGATTATAAATGTTTTTATCCTGCGTATCATATGAATAAAACATACTGGTTTACGATTCTGCTTGATCAAAAGCTGTCCTGGAAGCAGCTTCAAAAGCTCATTGATGAAAGCTATCGGCTGGTGAGTGCTGGTAAATAGCGTTGGAATCAGTGAAAAAAGAGAAGTCATAGAAAAGGAGCTGTTATCAAATGGAATGGATGGAACGATTGAATGAGGCAATTGCATATATGGAGGAGCATATGCAGGAGGAAATCAGCTTTGAAGAGGTCGCAAAAATTGCGTGTACATCCTCCTATAATTTTCAGCGGATGTTCTCTTACATGACCGGTATCTCCCTGTCGGAGTACATACGCAGAAGAAGGATGAGTCTTGCAGCAGAGGAATTGCAGCAGGGGACGGATAAGATTATAGATATTGCATTGCGTTATCAATACGCATCTCCAACCGCTTTTAATCGGGCATTTCGCTCTGTCCATGGCATTGCACCATCTCAGGTGCGCAATGCCCAGGCTGCCGTAAAGCTGTATCCGCCGCTTCACTTTCAGCTTTCTATCGCAGGAAGCAGGGAATTGAATTACAGAATTGTAAAGAAGGATGCCTTTCGCGTTGTCGGAGTTTGCCATGAGCTGGAAAAGGAGCTGGAGAAAAATTATGAGGTGGTTCCCAATCTCTGGCGGACAGCGGCAGAAGATGGAACGATTGCAGACCTTTCTGCACATATCGACGCAAAGGAGCCAAGCGGTCTGTTGGGAATCAGTATGTGTCAGGACTTGAAGGACTGGAAGTTCTGGATTGGAGTGGTGAGCGAAGAACCGCTGAACGGATATGAAGAACTTCAGCTACCTAAGGCATCCTGGATCGTTTTCCAATGCGAAGGAACGCATGCGTCCATTCAGGAGCTGGAGCGCAGAATCTGGACGGAATGGTTTCCATCAACCGGCTATCAGTATGTAAACGGACCGGTGATGGAGGTCTATCTGGACCCTGATCCTAGCTCCTCAAGGCTTGAGATGTGGCTGATGATCACTGACATGTGAAAAGCACGCAGTATCGGACAGAGAAAGAGAGGATAGAAAGGACATAAATTTATATACTAATACCATACAAAGCAGGAGGAATCAAATATGAGCGAACCGTTTCATATCGTAGAAAGAGAAAGCTTTCGTGTTGCAGGCTATTGCATACATACGACAAATAAGAGAAAAGAAGGACAGATAGCAATACCACGGCAATGGGAGGAGCTTCAAACACAGGGACAGCAGAAGGAATTGATGTCCCATATGAATCAGGAGCCCTTTGGTCTGTTTGGTATCAGTGTTTATAATACAGCAGCAGATGACAGTCGTAAATTCGATCATTGGATTGCTGTTTCCAGCAATCATGCAGTTACAGGGGAGCTGGAAGAATATATCGTGCCCGCTGCAACCTGGGCAGTATTTCCCTGTACATTGGATACCATTGGAAAAACAGAGGTGCAGGCAATCATGAAATGGCTTCCGAAATCTGATTACAAGCCGCTGAATTCCGGATACATCACCGGAAGGATGAAAGCAAAGGCGCCGGATATCACATATTACGGAGAAAATGATCTGGTTGAGGTATGGGTGGCAGTGGAAAAGAGATAAAAAAACTGACAACTAACAGCTTATCGATGCATGAGGGATTCTTACTTTATGCATCTTTTTATTTAAGCCGGGGGGATGTTAGAGTGTTAGGAACGGTTAAGTCTATCATAATTCATACTAAAAATTTTCAATGATTGACGATGGTTTCAGCATCCGCTATAATCAAACCATAGAGAAGGCAGTCAAAGCATAATTAAACAAACAGATAAAAGCCAGTCATCTTCTTGTTACTTCTCATTGCAGCAATAGAATCACAGCGCTATTTGTCTGTTCAGGCTTTATATTGTGTTAAAATGAAGTGTGCGACAATTATGAAGATAAAACAGCCGATGTGATATGAAGGAGGTACTATGATGCATAAATTAGAAAAAAAGGTAATTCTGATCGATGTGGACGGAACGCTGGTGGATTATGAAAATCATCTTCCGCCTTCCGCAGTCAAAGCAATACGTATGGCCAGAGCACAAGGACATCTGGTTTATATCTGTACGGGTAGAAGCCGCAGCGAGGTGTATGACGAAATTTGGAATATCCGTCTGGATGGTATGATTGGTGCAAATGGCGGATATATTGAGCATCATGGGGAGGTATTGTTTCATGCACATTTAAAAAAAGAACAGTGCAGTGCAATCGTAGACTGGCTGCATAGCCGCAATCTGGAATTTTATCTGGAAAGCAATACGGGTTTGTATGCCAGTGAACATTTTGAAGAAGCGGGAGAACCCGTTATGCAGAAATATATGCAGCGCAAGGGAAACGGGCAGGAGAATATCCATATACGCGCACAGTATCCGGATATGGTGTTTGGAGAAAATCTGTATCGGGAGGATGTGAATAAAATCAGCTTTATTCTAAATTCCTATGCAGATGTGACTGCCGCAGCGCAATTCTTTCCGGATCTAAAAATCAGCACCTGGGGTGGCAAGGGAGAAACAGCTCTTTTTGGTGATATCGGAATACAGGATATTGACAAGGCAACAGCGATCTCTCTTCTGCTGAAGTATCTTCATATGGAACAAAAGGATACGATTGCTTTTGGAGATGCGGCGGTGGATATTCCTATGCTGGAATACTGCGCGTTGGGTATCGCAATGGCTAGTGGAGGTAAGGAAATTAAAGCCATGGCGGATGATATTACAGCTGCCGTGAATGAGGATGGATTATATAAGGCATTTTTAAAATACAATTTACTTTGATGCACTGATATTACAGAAAAGATACTGCACCTATCTGCTATCTGTTTGTTTGCACTGGAAACAAATCACTACAGTCTCTTCTGCAGACAAAAACAGAATGTCAATTTTTATACAGAGAGCTGCGGGTTTCATCTGTGTAGAAAAATAATGGATAGTGATATGGAAATGGCAAGCTTTTATAGAATTGATCCTTTGAGGTCTCCTCTTTCCGCGCGACGTTTGGCGGGAGTTGGAGCCTTTTTACGTCAGCGTGGGCAAATGCATTGACAGCACTCCTTTACATGCATATACTGTTATTAGTTAGATGGAGATAACTTTTAACATCAAAGGAGGAGTCACAAATGAAGCTTGTATTGATTCGTCACGGAGAGAGTGAATGGAATAAATTAAACCTGTTTACCGGGTGGACAGATGTTGATCTGAGTGAAAAAGGACATGAAGAGGCCAAAGCGGCAGGGAGACTGCTGAAGCAGGAGGGATTGGATTTTGATATCTGCTATACCTCCTATTTAAAAAGAGCTGTGCATACACTGGATCACATTCTGGATGAAATGGATCGCACATGGCTTCCTGTTGTAAAGTCCTGGAAGCTGAATGAGCGACATTACGGTGCTTTGCAGGGCTTAAATAAAGCGGAAACCGCTGAAAAATACGGAGAGGAGCAGGTCAGGGAGTGGCGGCGTTCCTACGATATCCTCCCACCGGCGCTGAACCAAAACGATGCGCGAAGTGCTGTTGCACAGAGTATGTATCGGGATGTGAATCCGAATGAGCTGCCGAGCAGTGAGAGCCTGGAAACGACGGTTGCACGAGTAGTGCCGTATTTCAACAAGGTCATTAAAAAGGATATGATGGCAGGAAAACGCGTCATCATCGCGGCACATGGAAATTCTCTGCGTGCATTGGTGAAATACTTTGATAAGCTCAGCGAGGAGGATATCGTAAATGTGAATATTCCAACAGGTGTTCCGCTCGTGTATGAATTTGATGCACAGGGCAATCCTTTGCACCATAGATACCTTGGTGATCCGCGGCTTTTAAAGCAGAAAATGGAGGCTGTTGCCAATCAGGGAAAAAAAGCAATCGGCGTGTAAAGGAAAACAACATGATCATATGCATAGGGAAAAGATATCCGCTTAATACCGTAGGGGTACAGAACCAATCATTTCATGTATGTCTTCTTTTTACAATTCACATCCCCTGCCCTCTGGTATAATAACTGCATTCACAGGGAGGTAGCTGTATGAAATACATGGGAAGCTTATATGCAGTAGATGATAAAGAACGCACGATCGCTTTTTATAAGGAGGTGTGCGGTCTGCGCGTGATACAGGATTTTGGTACAAACTTCACGATGACGGGAGGTATATCCTTTCAGACGAGAGAAAGCTGGAGTGGTTTTCTGGAGAAGCAGCCCTCGGATATTCATTACGGCGGCAATGATGCGGAGATTTATCTGGAATGTGAGGATCTGGACGCTTTTGTAAAGCTGTTAAACAGTCGAACGGATACCAAACTGCTTCATCCTGTAAAGGAGCATGACTGGGGACAAAGAGGCATTCGCTTTTACGATCCGGACATGCATATCATCGAAGTCAGTGAACCACTGCCTGTTGTCGTCAGCCGCTTCACACAGCAGGGGATGAGCCCCTCGCAGATATCTGAGAAAATGGGGTTGTCTGAACGCATGGTGAACCGCATGCTGAAAAGGCACGAAAAAAATTCATAATATGAAGGCTGTCCTGCGGCAGTCTTTTTTGCATAAGAAAATCAAAGCTCGTTCGAAAGCTCAGGATTGCGTATTGCTGATAACCCAAATGCAGGAAATAGAGCACAGGACATAGTGAATAGCTGAAAGAAAAAGGATACATAAACGCAGATACATAGGGGTCAGCTGCATGAGGGAAACAGAAGTGTATAAATAAATGAACGATGAAAATGACAAAAAAAGAAAACAAAAAGCCGATACCTGCAGGAAATATCACCTGCCGCACCGGCTTTTTCGTAACCTCTGTTACATAATCACAGGAATACAAGCGTTGGACCGCGGCAATCATTATCTGGCTAGAATATGCTTTTCCAGATACCAGGCTACACCGTCCTCTTCGTTGGAAATTGTCTGGGCGTCCGCATGGGCAAAGGTATCCATGGTGCCGTTGCTCATCCATACGCCGTGTCCGACTTCCTTTAACATTTCGTTGTCATTGCTTGTATCACCAAAGGCAAGCACCTCATCCATGGTAATCCCGATATCCGCACACAGGTGACGAAGCCCGCTGGCCTTATTCACCCGCTTATCCACGAATTCAAACAGGGTGGGATCGGAACGAAAGGCTGCACAGGTTGAAAGATTAAGCTTTCTTGCACGCTGTTCCACCATATCCATATCCTCCGGCTGACATTCCACAATCAGCTTCTGTCTAGGCTGATTACAGAGCGCATACAAATCTGTGATCTGTTCATCCTCGTGATATAAGGCAGCCTTTGCACGGGTTGCTTCAGTTCCCTTGTTCACATAGCGCTTTTCCTTTTCAAAAATCCAGAAGCGCACCGGCATATCCCGATATTGATCCATAATATGCTTTAACAGTTCTCCGTCTATGGTATAAAAGTTTTTCTGTGCATCCTTTGCTTTATCATAAATGCACCCGCCGTTCATACCGAGTACATAATCCACAAGCTCCTCCATTTCCCATTGCTTGATGAGGGAGAGAATCGGATACAGCGGCCTTCCACTGGCAATCGCAAAGGACATTCCCTGTTCCTTTGCTTTGCGAATGGCTTCCTTATTTATATTGCTTACAAACTTCTGCCCGTTTAACAGCGTTCCGTCCAAATCACTAACAATCAGTTTATATTTCATATCATCACCTGCGGGAATCATACCATAAAATAAGATAAAGGAAAAGATGACAAAGCAGGTCTATTGTTATATCCGCATGATGACTGTGTATTCTTTGTTATGTTCGGTTGACAAAATGCTACCCTGCATGGATAGCATTTCCTCCTGCATTCCTGTTTAGTATAGTCATACGATGAGGCGATGAGGATGAAGGATATCGTGATAACAAATGCAATGCAGGGAAACCTGAAATGGGCTTGATGCGTAAGCAATGCTTTTGTGCTCTTTACAAATCAAGAAGGATACATAATTTTTTTAAGTCAGAAATGAAATGACAATGCTTAAGGGAAATGATATAATGACAAAAATATAATTGAAAATGAGAGGAATTTAGAAATGAAATCAGTTTTACTAATAGGACAATCAAATATGGCAGGGCGTGGATTTTTAAACGAGGCTACGCCAATATATAATGAAAATATTTTCATGCTAAGAAATGGCAGATGGCAAATGATGGCAGAACCTATCCACTTTGACCGGTCAGTTTCCGGTGTTGGACCGGCGGCGTCATTTGCACAGGCATGGTGCAACGCAAATAAAAATGAACAAATCGGACTTATCCCTTGTGCGGAAGGAGGCAGTTCCATCGATGAATGGAATAAGGAAGGTGCTCTATTTCGCCATGCAGTCAGTGAGGCAAAATTCGCCATGGAAAACAGTGAGTTGATTGCAATTTTGTGGCATCAAGGAGAAAGCGACAGTCATAGCGGAAAATACAAAAATTATTATCAAAAACTTAATGTTTTAGTTAATTCGTTCAGAAAAGAACTGGAAGCTTTGGAAGTTCCGTTCATTGCTGGCGGTTTGGGAGATTATTTAGGTAAGTCTGGATTTGGAAGAAGCTGCGTAGAGTATGACTTGATTAACCAGGAATTACTCAAATACGCAGAATATAACAGAAATTGTTATTTTGTAACAGGGGAAAAATTATATCCTAATCCAGATGGTATCCATATCAATGCAGAGTCTCAGAGAATACTGGGTATTAGGTATTTCAAAGCTTACCAGACCAAATCAAATGTTGTAGAGCCATTAGATAATGAAGCGAACATGGTAAAGGAATTGTGTGAAAGAGAATACACTATAGCAGAAAAAAGATACATAACACTAGAACAATTTACATTAGGAAAAAGTTCCATGGAAGAAGTGTTGAAATTTTTAAAGTAGAGACATAACTTCCAGTTTATGTAGGAAATAAGCTGAAAACCTCACAAACCCACGATATGATCCGCCACGGAGGTGGCTGCAAGACATTAGATAAGCTGGCGTGAGGGGTGATTTCCTTTGTCGGTTCGGCGATTCCAGAAACAAAACGACTGAAACAGTTAAGCAGTCTTTGTGGTATTGGTGTAGAGTCTGCTGGGAGGAAACGTATAGCCAATTGCACAGCAGCCCTTTGATACTGCCAGTGATCTGATTGACTGGACTTCTGCCTGTTAATTGTTAAAGGATATGCGGTATCACAGCTATCTAAAAAAATGAGAAAATAAAGCAGGCAGGTAAAAGAAGGCGTTTCCTCTTTGAGATTGTCAAGGAACAAGCTTACATGCTATTTTATCTTTTGCTTTTCATGATGGTGTATCCTGTTCATTTTTGAATAAGGGGCAAACAGCAGCTATCAGCATTTTCAGGTTTGAAATACCGAAAAAGAAAAGAGCGATACTGATTTCTGATTCTAGTTGGATTGAACAGGCGGTGAAGGAATGAATTCAGCACTGTTTATGAAGGAATATATATAAAGGGAGGCTTATCGTGATGTGAAGAAACAATGTGGAAGGAAGGCGATAACATTATGAAACGGCTATGGGAAGCAGGTGCATTGTTGAATAAACGGTATTTTCTATTCATTATCCTACTGCATAGTGCTGTATGTGCGATCATCGTACAAAATGCCCTGGCTTTTGTCTTGAATCTCGGGCTTGCTTATTTAGTACGCGGTTTTCTGTCACTGCATTTCATCGTAAATGGTGTGGAGTCTTATAAACCAACGCGTAAAATTGGTCCCTTTTACATATTGGGTGATGATCATTATATTTTTTACGGTTATCCGTTTCGTCGCCGTATTTCTCCTGTAACCGGCTATCTTGTCAACTTTGGAATCGCGATTCTCCTATATCTGTTCTCCATGAGTCAGCTGCTTTTACGCAAATATGAGAATATCTGGCTGGCCTGTGCAACAGGTGTTTTACTGGGGACTGTCCTTGGCTTTTTAAAGATTTCAATGCAGGCAAATCATGCATATCAGGAAAATATGAAAACGGCCAAACAGATGTTTATGGAGCATTATGGTAATCTGAAAGAATTATCTAAAATTGAAAAATACCGTCAGCTGAATCCCTCCACCTATTATGAAACAAAATGGATGAAGGAAATGCTGCATACAGATCGTGAGGAGGGCAGGGAAGGTTAGCTTCTGCACACTGTCCTTTTTTTCTTAAGGCACTGGATGTGTGAAACATTATACTCTGCTTTTTATAAGAAGGTATTAAAAACGGTAAGCTGCTGTTTGGATTTCATAAAGATAAGTACCTGTTTCATAAATATGATATATATAGGCTAAAGTACCTCTGCAATCGCTGTTATACTGATTCAGGGTGATGGCAATGAAACAGGGTAAATTGAAAATATTCTTCGGATATTGTGCAGGCGTGGGAAAAACCTATGCCATGCTGGAGGCTGCTCATGAGCGGAGGCGGGAAGGCATGGATGTGGTTATCGGCTACATCGAAAAGCATGATCGATTAGATACGATTGCATTGATGCAGGGACTGGAGTGTATAGCGTTAAAAGCGATTATGTATCATGGGATTACGCTGGAGGAATTTGATTTGGATCAGGCATTGCAGCGGCATCCGCAGCTGATACTGGTTGACGAGCTTGCGCATACGAATGTACAGGGGGCCCGGCATCCCAAGCGCTACAGCGATATACAGGAGCTGCTGCATGCAGGAATTGATGTGTATACGACTGTGAATGTACAGCATTTGGAAAGTCTGCAGGATGTGGTTGCAGGTATCACCAGAGTACAGGTACAGGAGCGTATTCCGGATGCTGTATTTGATGAAGCAGATCAGGTGGAGCTGGTGGATATTGAACCGGATGAGCTGCTTGAACGTCTGAAAAGGGGGAAAATCTACCATAAGACTGCCGCACAGAAGGCGATGCATAATTTTTTTGTGAGAGATAATCTTATCGCACTGCGTGAAATAGCCTTGCGCCGTTGTGCAGACCGGGTGAATAAGCGGGTCAGTTTAAAGGATCGCAAGTCCACACGGGAGCATATCCTTCTCTGTCTTAGCCCGTCCCGCAGCAATGCATTGGTCATCCGTACCGCCGCACGCATGGCAAGTGCTTTTTTCGCAGAGTTCACGGCACTGTATGTTGAAAATGTAAACGAGGAGCCGCTTTGTCGCGAGGATTTGGAACAGCTGGAACAAAACCGCCGTCTGGCGCAGCATTTTCATGCAAATATCGTATCTGTTGCAGGAGAGAATATTGCACAGCAAATCAGTGAATATGCCAAAATCAGCGGAGTTTCCAAGATTGTTATCGGCCGTTCCTCCCCCCGTCCGCACTCCCGTGCGAGAACCCTGATCGATCAGCTCACTCTGCTGGCTCCCGACCTTGAAATCTATATCATTCCGGACGCAAATGTGGAGCCTGTGAAAAGGAAACGGCATAGGCTTACACATGCCCATGTATTCCGTCATCGCGACTTCATGTTTACGGTACTCCTGTTTCTGGGAGCGACCGGGATCAATTTGCTCATGTACCATTTTCAGCTTCCGGAAGCAAACATCATCATGGTCTATCTTTTGGCAATCGTTCTGATTTCCTATAACACCAGCTCCCGTGTTTACGGACTGGGTGTTTCTCTGCTGATTGTTGCCGTATTCAATTTCTTTTTCACAGCACCCCGCTTTTCCATGGAGGCATATGATCCGGCATATGCAATGACCTTCGCCGTCCTGTTTATCGTTTCCTTTATCATTAGTACCCTGACTCGGACAATGCGCATGCAGCTCAAGGTAAATGCCATGCAGGCACATCGCATGGAGCTGCTGCTGGAGACCTCCCAGCAGCTGCAGCTGGCAGAGAATATGGCACAGCTGGGTGAGGAGGCAGTCCGGCAGCTGTATAAGCTGCTGAACCGTACCATCATCATTTACAGTGTAAGGAATAAAACCCTGCAGGAGCCGATCATTTATCATGAACATTTAAATGAAGAAGAGGAACAGAAATATCTAACTGAGAATGAGCGGGCAGTTGCACAATGGGTGTTAAAAAACAATCGCAAGGCCGGTGTTTCAACCAGTACGCTGCCGTATGCAAAGGCCCTGTATTATTCGATCCGGAAGAAAGATCGGATTTATGCTGTGGTCGGAATCGCCCTGCAGCAAAAGGAGGTATTGTCACCGTTTGAGCGCAGTATGCTGGCAACCATGCTGAATGAGATTGCTTTGGCAATGGATTCCATGCGCAAGCAGAATCACAGAAGAGTGAATCGCTAATATGTAATTAACAGGGCAACAGAACGAAAAATCGGTTGTCGGTTTATCGCTTTTGGAAGGCAGGAAAGAGGAGGTTTAAAAAAAACTTCCTTTTTTATATCCGGGATTTTGCTGAATTCCTGCACATAAGTCCTTGCTTTGCTTTGAACTTGCGGAAAGCATGGAAAACGCATGACGCAGCTTGCCTTGAATGATATAATAGGCATGGAATGCCGCTATATTGCATAGGAGGCGGTAGCTGTACATGTGATCCGTGTTGATACCGATGTGCATAATAAGGGGATGCAGTATATTTTACAGTGAGATGAATGTCTATATTGCGGCACTGTGATTTTCCAAAATGGTCCCAAGCTTGCCTAGGGGCTTATGTTTTCGGAAGATTGTATCTTACAGACATGACATTGCATGAAAAGCAGCAGGGGGGGCAGCTTATAGAATTGATGCGAAAGTATGCGAAAAAAAATCCGTAAGCTGTATGCTTGCGTTCGGGTGTGCTGAGCGCTGAATGAGTCAGGATTTGATACGCAAAGGTTTACAGGCAGTAGGAGTACTGTGGAGGTAATCACGAAGAAGTGTAAGGCAGGGTGAAGGATATTGAAAGAGAATTCGTTACGCATGATTTTGAAAAAAAGGGCAAGACAGCTGAAGCAGGATTTGCCGATTATCTATCTGGTATGGAAGGATAGGGATACGCCGGTGTTAGCGAAGGCACTTGCGGCTATGACGGCGGTTTATGCACTTTCTCCGATTGATTTGATACCTGATTTTATACCGGTGCTTGGCTTGCTGGATGATGTGATCCTGTTACCGGCACTGATTGTATTGACCTGTAAACTGATCCCCGATGAAATCTGGGAGCGAAATCGTTGGCTATGCGAAGAAATACAGGAGAAGAAGCAAAGAAAATGGTATTATGCGGTTCCGATTGTCGTCATATGGCTGCTGATGATCTGCCTAATTGTTAAAGCGGTGCTCTAGGATGGCTTCTGGCCTTGATATAGAAATATATCGGTTACCTGTAAATGAAAAAGGAGAAGTGAAGGATGTACACTAGGTTTGAGGATACACAGGAAGCGGTGATCAACCCGTGGGATATTGTAAAAAGAAGAGCGGATTGTCCAAAGGTAGCTGTAACCTGCTTCGCACATAATCTGATTGCATATGCAATAGAAAAATACCAAGCGCAGGTTTATGATTATCTGCATACAACCAATGGTGATAAACCAATTTATGTGTGCAAAATTGAAAGTCATCGTATTGCGCTGTTTATGAGTGGAACTGGAGCCAGTGCTGCAGTGAATGAATATGAGGAATTATTTGCCCTCGGAATAGAAAGTATCGTTGTTTTTGGTACCTGTGGTGTGCTGGATTCATCAATCAAGGACTGTGTAATCCTCCTTCCAACGCTTGCCTATCGTGATGAAGGAACAAGCTTTCATTATGCACAGGCAAGTCAGACGATCGCAGTCAATGTAAATACGCATACTCAGATGAAGCAATTCTTTCAAACACATGCGATCGCTTATCGGGAAGCAAAGATATGGACTACAGATGGGTTTTATCGTGAAACGAGGAATAAGGTTGAACGGATGAAGGCGGCCGGTTATACCTGTGTGGATATGGAGTGCTCGGCATTGGCTGCCCTTGCTCAATTTCGCAGGAAAAGGATAGCACAGTTTTTTTATACAGCAGATAATCTCGATCAAAAGCAATGGGATAAACGAAGTCTGGGAAATGCTGAAAACATCGAAGTAAAGAAGAATATTGTCGATATCGCAATGCAGCTGTCTCTGCAGCTTGCAAGTGAGTAAACGTGGTTGTTATATGGAATGTAATAATGACTAATTGCTGTACATCATATTTACATATCCTAGCGGTCAACACTCTTTCATAGCTTTCATCATTTAGCTGTCAGATAGATATGCAGTTATCTGTTTTTCCTTCGATTGATGATGTTTGTGAGAAAGGCGTGGCAAAGATAACTGCGGCGTCCTCCTTTTAAAGGCAGTAGCTGTTATTGATGTAGAATTCATAAAACACGTATACATAACACTGTTAATGAAGCAAAAACAGTATGAGAAAAAGGGTGGTCATTTTTACAATTTATGAAAAATGTTACAGAAAACTTTGTGATTCAGGAAGACTGAGCATGGAAACCTTTACCAAAAAGTGTTATAATGAAGCACATAAGGAGTGTGAATCATTATGAAGATTGGAATCCCTAAAGAAATAAAAAACAATGAAAATCGTGTATCCTGTACACCTGCGGGTGTATTTGCATTGTGCAAGGCAGGACATGAGGTGTATGTGGAAACAAATGCCGGAGCAGGAAGCGGCTTTTTGGATAAGGAATATGAAGAGGCCGGTGCACAGATCAAAGCGGCCGATGAAGTATTTGCTTTGGCTGATCTGATTGTGAAGGTCAAGGAATATCTGCCACAGGAATATCATTATCTGCGTAAGGATCAGCTGGTTTTCACGTATCTGCATATCGCGAATGATGAAGCCTTTGCGAATGCATTGCTGGAATCAAAGACAACCTCCATTGCCTATGAAACAGTACGTGACAGAAAAGGCGGACTTCCGCTGCTGACACCGATGAGTGAGGTAGCGGGGCGCATGGCGGTTCAGGTCGGAGCAACAATGCTGCAGAAAAACAACGGCGGACGCGGGTTGCTGCTGGGGGGAGTTCCCGGTGTATTCCCTGCCGAGGTTGTGGTGATCGGCGGAGGTACCGTTGGTCTCAACGCGGCAAAGATTGCCTGCGGCCTAGGCGCAATCGTAACAATCTTCGATATCAGTGCCGATCGTATGGGCTATATTGATGATATTTCTGGAGGAACGATTCATACAGCCTACAATAATGAATATAATCTGCGCAGAGCGCTGCGCACAGCGGACCTCGTTATCGGGGCAGTGCTTGTACCGGGCGCAAAGGCACCGAAAATCGTGACCGAGGATATGGTCAAAACAATGAAGCCGGGAAGTGCGATCGTCGATGTGGCGATTGATCAGGGTGGATGCATTGAAACAAGCGATCATATTACAACACATGATGATCCGTATTTTGAACGCTATGGTGTTATGCATTATTCTGTGGCTAATATGCCGGGTGCGGTACCTCGTACCTCAACGATGGCTCTTTCCAATGCAACGCTGCCGTATATCTTAAAGCTTGCGGAAAAGGGTGTGGATGCTTTGAAGGAGGATGCAGGCTTCCTTGCTGGATTGAATACATGCAAGGGGCATATCACCTGTCAGGGAGTCAGTGATGCTCTGCAGCTGCCGTATGCTGATCCCATGGAGCTGCTGTAGGCACAGAAAGGATAAAACAAGTATCATGCATGTTGAGAATGGCTTTGCTTAAGGCTGTTCGTCAGCCTTCCTTATCAGATACAGATAGCATAAGAATTCAAATCAGGTGGGATTTGGATTCTTTTTTTATTTGGGGAGGAAAGGACAGTATGTATTGTTTCATGAATTTCTATCGTAAATTGCATTGCACTTCTTTAAAAAAGTTAACAATTTTCATATGTATGCTGTTCTCTATATGATTCCTTAACAGAAAAGCTGCAAAATCTTTATATTCTTAACGGAAATACCATCACTCTTAATGCAGTCTTTATACGTTCTTAACATTGGCTGTGATTTGCTTACACTGTCTTTATATGCAACCTGTTACTATAGGGGTGGGAAGAAAAAGGTAAGAGGTGTTTACTATGTTTACAAGAAATCAATTTAGAAATCAGAAGGTGCTGGTTGCAGGCTGTGGAAGATTTGGAGCCTGCCTGGCTGCGGCATTGAGTGAGGCGGGGTATGATATACTGGTGATAGATAAACAAAAAAGTGCCTTCAGGCGTCTTTCTGACAGCTTTCAGGGGTTTGAAATCGAAGGGGATGCTGCGGATGTGAATGTGCTGGAAGCCTGTGATATCAGCCATTGCAATATTGTGCTGGTGGCAACGGACAATGACAATACCAACTGCATGATTGCCCAGATTGCCGCAACAATTTATCATATTGAGCAGGTGTATATCCGATTGAATGATCCCGACAAGGAAAAGCTGCTGGAGCAGACCTCCATTCGAGCAATTTATCCTGCACGGCTTTCCGTACAGGAATTTGAACAAATCAGCCATATTGCATTAAAAGGAGCAGCTGTTTTATGAAAATCGTTGTAGCCGGAGGACGCAGCAAGGCGGATTTTTTAATCGGATCTTTGCTGGAAAAGAAGCACGAGGTAACAGTAATCAACGATGAGGAAGCATATTGCCGGTATCTTTCTGAAAAATATAATATCCCGGTCGTTGTGGGAAATCCCTGCAAGCGGTATGTGCTGGAGGAGGCGGAAATCGATCATGCGGACATTCTCATAGCACTTCGCCCCGGTGATCCGGATAATCTGGCAATCTGTCAGACTGCAAAAAAAATATTCCATGTGAAACGGGCAGTGGCAACCGTTTCCAATCCCAGAAATGTTTCTGTCTTCAAAAAGCTCGGTGTAAATACGGCCATATCCGCAACGTATACGATTGCAAAGATTATTGAACAGGCAAGCACCATCGAGAATCTGGTCAACTCACTGTCTATAGAGCAGGAAAATATCGTGTTGAGCGAGCTGCTGCTGACCGGAAAGTGTGCGGTAGTAAACAAAAAGCTGAAGGAGCTGTCCCTGCCAAAAAACGTTATCATCTGCTGTATCCTGCGCAATGTGGATATGATCGTACCAAATGGAGAAACCGTGCTGCAGGAGCATGACAAGCTGCTGCTTCTTTGCCCCACTGCTTTGCAGGAGTGTGTGCTCGATATGTTGACAGCGCAAGGGTTGGCATCATGAAAGAAAGGCTGCTACTGAAACAGCATGAGGTAACCGGATTTGGGCTGATGCTGGGCTATATCGGGGTTCTGCTGATGCTGATTGGAGGCATTGTACTGCTGCCGCTGCTCACGTTATTATGGTATCCAGAGGAGGCGTACGAGGCGAAGTACTTCATTCTGCCCGGTATCGGAAGCATTCTGCTTGGCTATCTGCTATTCTATAATATCCGGGGAAGAGAAACAGGACGGCTCCAGCGCAATCAGGACGCCGTTATCGTTGTGACCTGCTGGATTCTGGCAATCATGATCTGTGCATTGCCCTTTCTGTTGAGTGGTAACTATACGTTCACGCAGGCGGTTTTTGAAACAACCAGTGCCTGGAGCACCACGGGGTTGAGCGTTGTTGATGTGGAGCATACCTCTCACCTGTTTCTGATGCACCGCAGCACCATTCTGTTTTTCGGAGGTATCGGACTTGTGCTGGTCATGCTTTCCGTCTTATCCGACACGTATGGCATGCGCCTGTATGCGGCTGAGGGTCACAATGACCACCTTCTTCCCAACCTGTTAAAATCCGCACGCATCATACTGACGATGTATCTGTGTTACATCCTGTCCGGAGTCGCATTGTATTGTCTGTTTGGTATGCCGCTGTTTGATGCACTGATTCATTCCATCGGAGCCTTATCAACGGGCGGCTTCTCCTCACATGCACAGAGTATCGGATATTATGATAATATCTGGATTGAAATGATTACAATCGTATTGATGCTGCTTGGCAATATCAATTTTCTGGCGCATTTGTTTCTGATTCGCGGTAAGCTGAGAAATTTCTTTCAGTATTGTGAAATTCGTTTTTCCTTTCTTGTGATTGCACTGGCTGTACCGGTTTTGGGATTCCTGTTATGCGCGGGTATGGGGACCGCCCTGCCGCATGCGCTGCGAACTGCATTGTTTCAAGTCGTATCCGCATTAACGACAACCGGCTTTCAAACGGTGGACACGTTTGTGACGCTGCCCTCCGCAGCTCTGCTTTTATTGATTGTACTGCAGCTGATCGGTGGAGGCATCGGATCAACTGCAGGCGGAATCAAGCAGTATCGCATCTATGCGCTATGCAAGGGCATCTGGTGGAATATAGAAAGTCAACTGCGTTGCGGAAATGTGATTCGTTCCCATAAAATCAACCGTGTTGATAAAAAGGAGGCTATCAGTCCTACCGAGCTTTCGCAAATGGGGCTGTATGTAGTACTGTATTTCTGTTTGTTTCTTCTGGGAAGCTTTATCCTGTGCTGCTATGGTCATCCGCTTGCATACAGCATGTTTGAATTCTCCAGTGCACTTGGCACCGTTGGACTTTCCGCTGGCATCATGACCTGTGATGCACCTTCTCTTGTCCTGTGGACAGGAACGATTGGAATGTTTATCGGCAGGCTGGAAATCTATGTTGTACTGCTTGCGGCAGCTAGGCTGGGAAAAGATATCCGCAGCTGTGTAAGGCGTAGGAAAACGGCATGAAATCTGCTATAATTGGAACGGAAAAGAGGGGTCTGATGAAAAACAGTCATATATGGAAAAATCTGTGTATTACGACAGTGATACTGTTTCTCTGCACACTGGTATCCTTTGTCTTTGATGATATAGAAATACGCACCGAAAACATCATGCTGATCTATCTGATCGGGGTACTGCTGATCGTTGTGGAAACCGGAAGCTTTCTGTGGGGCATCACCTCCAGCCTGCTGAGTATTCTTACCTTTAATTACCTGTTTACCAATCCGACATTTTCATTGCAAATTGATGATTTCAATTATATTATCACGATTATCGTGTTCCTGATCGTATCCTTTGTGACGGGCTCTCTTGTCAATAAGCTGCAGCAGCATGCCCATAAGGCCAGAAGCAGTGCACGTCAAACCAGTGCCTTATATGAAATTACGAGAGCCTATCTAACCCTGTCCGGTGTGGATACGATTCTGCAGCATACGATTCGCTCACTGTATACTGCCCAGCAGACCATCTGTACCGTTTACTATACAGATGGGGAAGCCTTAAAGAAAATACAGGAGCCAATGGATACAGCTGCTGAGCCGGATGACGGTATGGCGGCGTGGTGTATGGAAAAAGACTGCGACTGCGGCAGGGGAACCTCCTTTTATGAAGAACAGGCCTGGACCTATCATCCCATGCACTGCAACAACCAGCTGCTAGGTGTGTATGCGCTGTATGAGGAAACCTCCCTGCGTGAGGAACAGCGTCTGTTTGTTCATACGCTGATTTCACAGATGATGATGGCAGTGGAACGGGAGATGCTGTATGCGGAGCAGGAGCAAAGCAGGGTCGAAATAGAAAAGGAAAAGCTTCGCAACAATCTTCTGCGCAGTATCTCCCATGATCTTCGCACCCCCCTGACCGGTATTGCAGGAAGCAGTACGCTGATCTGTGAAAATTATCAGGATCTGGATGATGATACCATCTATCATCTGGTGAAATCCATCAGCAGTGATGCCCTGTGGCTCAATCAGCTGGTGGAGAATCTATTGAATATGACAAGGATTCAGGATGGAAAGCTGCTGCTGAAACAGCAGGAGGAGGTTGTGGATGATATCATCTGTGAGGCCGTATCACGATGTGAAAACAGAAAGCGGGAGCATACGCTGAAGGTGACGCTTCCGGATGAGGTTTTGCTTGTGGAAATGGACGGACGGCTGATCATACAGGTGCTGGTCAATATGATTGATAACGCCATCAAGCATACACCGGATGCGACAATGATCGATATTCGCTGCTATAAGGACCACGGCTGGGCGGTGTTTGAAGTCATTGATCAGGGAGAAGGCATTGATGAATCCATCCGCGAGCATCTGTTTGAAAGCTTTGTGACCACCAAGAGTGAGTGCAGCGATTCCAGACGCGGAGTGGGTCTTGGCTTGACCATATGCAAAAGCATTGTAGAGGCACACCACGGTGAAATCTTTGCCTATAACCGTAAGGATGTGCAGGGTGCAGTGTTCGGCTTTCAGCTGAAGCTGGCCACAGAAAGGAAGGAATACCATGCATGATAAAATATTGCTGATTGAGGATGATGCCAGCATTATCCGATTTCTAAGCCTGTCTCTGGATAAGAACGGATATAAGGTGATAGAGGCACGAAACGGCATTGAGGGAATTTCATTATTCATGAGCGATAATCCGGATTTGATTCTGTTGGATCTGGGACTGCCGGATATTGACGGCAGCGAGGTGCTGCGTCAGATTCGTTCCCAAAGCGAGGTGCCGATTCTGGTAGTATCTGCCAGAGGGCAGGAAAGGGAAAAGGTGGAGGCACTGGATCTGGGGGCGGATGATTATGTTACCAAGCCCTTTCATATCAATGAGCTGCTTGCCAGAGTACGGGTGGCACTGCGCAAGAAAACACCGCGTGTTGTTAAGGAAAAGGTGTTTGTGCTGGATGGTCTGCGGGTGGATTTTGAAAAATACAAGGTCTATGTGGAGGACCGGGAGGTGCATCTGACACCAATCGAGTTTAAGCTTCTGGTGTTACTGATTGAGCATGCAGGCAAGGTGCTGACCCACAGCTTTATCATCCGTAATATCTGGGGGTACAGCTCCTGTGAGGATTCACAATCCCTGCGTGTCTTTATGGCAAATATCCGCAGAAAAATTGAAAAGGACAGCTCACATCCCCGCTATATACTGACAGAGGTAGGCGTAGGATATCGTTTTGTCGATGAATGACCGGTACAAACCGGTTTTTTCATTTCATTAGCATCCCGCTAAAACAGATGGCAATGTGCCATGTCAGAGGACGTTGTAAAACTGCATGCACATGTTCGGGTTGTGCAATTACCTATTGATGCAGGGACTATGTAAACTCATAAAAAAACGTATTGCGCAATGAAATATGCAAAGCAATGACTATACGGAGGGCCGCACAGAGCAAACGCTGTATCATTATGCACCTTACAGCAGTATGCAGCACACGAAACTGCATGGCATATAAAGACCATTTCTAAACCGCCTTCTTATCTGTGAGGGTATGTACCACACATCTTCCACATCATGATGAGGGATTGCATTTACAGCAAGGTTCTTTCTCGATTGTGGGGAAACCTAACATAGGGAGACTTCCATACGATTGTAGTTATCAATAGAAGTTGAAGTCTCCCTTTTGCAAACACCCTAAAGTAAGAAAGAACCTACAGCAAGCAACCCTCTTTTTATCTATCTTTCTCCCATCGCATCCCCTCTTGTTCCTGCCCTTTTCATTTTGCTTGAGCGGATTGTCAGGCGCAATCGCTTTCATAAAAAATCCTTACAGCTTCTTAACATTCGCCCTTAGTTCTTTACACCTGCTTTATACGGGATTCGCTATAATGGAACTCGTTAAGAAAGGAAGGGTTTGGATATGGAAATGATCGTTATCTTGTTTTATGGCGTTGCCATTGTCCTGTTAGCATATTTGTTTTACATGCTGTTTAAGGGTGAATCCATATGAACAGCGCATTGATTTTGCAGGATGTCGTTTATGTCGTGGCACTGCTTGCCATCGGATATCCGCTTGGCTGTTATATCTACAAGATTTATAACGGGGAGCGTGTAGCTCTCATGCGGATTTTTGCACCGCTGGAGCAGCTGCTGTACCGTGTGATGGGAGTCGATGAAGAACAGCAGATGCATGCGAAAAAATACGCATCCAGCGTTCTGTGGTTTTCGCTTTTCGGTTTTCTGATCGTTATGGGGCTGCATCTGGTACAGGCATGGCTGCCGCTGAATCCGGAGCAGCTGGAAAACACCAGTGTGCATCTTGCCTACAACACAGCCGCAAGCTTTGTATCCAATACAAACTGGCAGGCATATTCGGGAGAAACCACACTGTCCTATCTGACGCAGATGGCAGGACTTACCGTACAGAACTTTGTATCTGCGGCTACCGGAATCGCTGTTTTGTTTGTCCTGTGCAGAGGCTTTGTGCGCAGGGAAACAAAAAATCTTGGAAACTTCTGGAGTGATCTTGTAAAGATTACACTGTACATTCTGCTGCCGCTGTCTGTCGTGGTATGCCTGATCCTGGTCAGTCAGGGGGTTGTACAGACACTGGATCCGTATGCATCCTATACGACACTGGAAGGAACACAGGGCGTGTTGCCGCTGGGACCTGCGGCCAGTCAGATTGCCATCAAGCAGCTGGGCACCAACGGCGGCGGCTTCTTCGGTGTCAATTCGGCATTCCCGTATGAAAATGCAACACCGCTGTCCAATATTATTGAAGCGCTCTGCTTACTGCTGATACCGGCTGCTCTGTGCTTCACCTTTGGAAAAGCGGTCAAGGATACCCGGCAGGGAAAGACGATTCTTGTTGTTATGACGGTAATCTTTGTCGCTGCACTGGTGGGCCTGAGCTGTGCGGAAATCTTCGGTGCCCCATCCTGGGATAGCGTAGCATCTCTTGGCGGAAGCATGGAGGGAAAGGAAACCCGCTTCGGTGTCGGCGGAAGCTCTTTGTGGGCTGCGGCAACAACTGCCGCAAGCAATGGCTCGGTCAATGCAATGCATGATTCTCTGACTCCCCTTGGCGGCATGATCACCATGTTTCTAATGCAGCTGGGCGAGGTCGTTTTTGGCGGTGTGGGCTGCGGCTTGTACGGCATGCTGGCCTTTGCCCTTTTAACGGTGTTCATGGCCGGGCTGATGGTCGGACGCACACCGGAATACATCGGCAAGAAGATCAATGCCTTCGACATGAAGATGGTCTGCATCATCATTCTGGTACCGCCGCTGTGTCTGCTGCTGGCGACCGCAATCACCACCCTTTTCCCAGCAGCACAGCAGCTGCAGGCTGACGGCGGGTGGCTGAGCAACACCGGAAGTCACGGCTTCTCTGAAATTCTTTATGCCTACACCTCCATGGCGGGGAACAACGGAAGTGCCTTTGCCGGCTTCCAAGCCAATACGGTGCTCACCAATGTGATGGGTGGTACGGTGATGCTGCTGGTACGCTTTCTTCCCATGGTTGCGGTTATCTATCTGGCGCAGAGTCTGGCCAGCAAGAAATATGTACCGGCCGGTTCGGGTACACTTGCGACAACATCCCCGCTGTTTGTCGGATTTCTGATTGTGATTGTGCTGATTGTCGGAGCGCTGACATTTTTACCGGTGTTGGCGCTTGGGCCGCTTGCGGAATTCTTTACGCAGCTGCATGTACTCGGTTGAAAGGGCAGGTGATATGCTATGAAGCAGGTAAATAAACAGGCAGTATACAGGGATTCCATACTGCAGGCATTGAAAAAGCTGGCACCCGCTGTTCAGGTGCATAATCCGGTTATGTTCATCGTATATATCGGGGCAATCTTTACTACCATATTGTTCATTGCCAATATCGCGGGGATAACGGATGAACCGTCCTGGTATGTATTCGTTATCGCGCTGATTTTATGGTTCACCGTGCTGTTTGCCAATTTTGCGGAGGCAATCGCAGAGGGCAGAGGACGGGCACAGGCGGAAAGCTTGAAAAAGTCAAGGAAGCAGGTAATTGCACATAAGCTCTCAAGCATTGCAGAGAAAGAAGCATATACCGATGTATCCTCCTCTGAATTGCAGGTGGGTGATATCTGCTATGTAAAAACAGGAGAAATAATACCGATGGACGGGGAAGTGATAGAAGGGATTGCTTCTGTCGATGAATCGGCAATTACCGGAGAAAGCGCACCGGTAATACGGGAATCCGGAGGTGATCGCAGTGCGGTGACAGGAGGCACGACCGTTGTCAGTGACTGGATCGTACTGCGGGTTACTGCCGCAAGCGGTGCGTCCTTTCTGGATAAGATGATTGCCATGGTTGAGGGAGCGGCACGAAAAAAGACGCCCAACGAAATCGCTTTGCAGATTCTGTTGATCACTTTGACCATCATCTTTCTGATGGTTTGCGCAACGCTGCTTCCGATTTCCCGGTATGTGAGAGATATGGTGGGACAGGGATCGGCAGTATCCCTGAGCAATGTGGTTGCCCTGCTGGTGTGTCTTGCCCCGACAACGATCGGTGCCCTGCTGTCCAGTATCGGCATTGCCGGCATGTCCAGACTGAATCAGGCAAATGTACTGGCAATGAGCGGACGTGCCATTGAAGCAGCCGGTGATGTGGATGTACTGCTGCTGGATAAAACCGGTACGATAACGCTGGGAAACCGGCAGGCAGTTGCCTTTCAGCCCGTACAGGGGGTGCAGGAGCAGGAGCTTGCGGAAGCAGCTCAGCTTTCCTCTCTGGCGGATGAAACTGCCGAGGGAAGAAGTATCGTTGTACTCGCAAAAAAGAAATTCAATATCCGTGAGCATTCCATGCAGCAGCTTCATGCCAGATTTATCGAATTCTCCGCAAGAACCCGCATGTCCGGCATTGATATGGACGGCGGTATGGAAATTCGCAAGGGTGCGGCAGATGCGATCAGAAGATACGTGGAGGCCGGTGGGAACACATATCCGAAGGAGTGTGAAGAAGCGGTTCAATCCATAGCTGAGCAGGGGGGGACACCGTTGGTTGTCGCTAAAAACCATAGGGTGCTCGGTGTTATCTATCTGAAGGATATCGTAAAGGACGGTATACAGGAAAATTTTGAAGCGCTGCGCAAAAGCGGTATCAAAACGATTATGATAACCGGGGATAATCCGATGACCGCCGCAGCCATTGCAGCGGAAGCAGGCGTGGACGATTTTGTCGCTGAGGCAACACCGGAAACCAAGCTGGAGCTGATTCGGGAATACCAAAGAAAGGGGCACTTAGTTGCTATGACCGGGGATGGGACAAATGATGCACCGGCCCTTGCACAGGCGGATGTCGCTGTGGCGATGAATTCCGGTACACAGGCAGCGAAGGAAGCAGGCAATATGGTGGATCTTGACTCCAGCCCGACCAAGCTGATTGAGGTTGTTCGCATCGGAAAACAGCTGCTGATGACACGCGGGGCACTGACCACATTTTCCATTGCCAACGATGTAGCGAAGTATTTCGCCATCATACCGGTGCTGTTTATGGGAATCTTTCCAAATTTGGCCGCTCTGAATATCATGCATCTGACAAGCACGACCACGGCAATTCTTTCCGCGGTTATCTACAATGCCTTTATCATTATCGCATTGATTCCCTTATCCCTGCGCGGCGTGAAATATCGGGAGCTTCCGGCGGATAAACAGCTGCGGCACAATCTGATGATATATGGTGTCGGAGGAATCATCCTGCCATTTATCGTTATCAAGCTGATTGACATGGCACTTACCATGTGCGGCATTGCTTAGGAGGTAGAAAGATGAAAAAAGGAAAAAAGACATGGATCGCGGCATTGCTCTGTATGTTGTCGATGACGCTCATTTGCGGATTGCTCTATCCGCTGGTTATGACTGTCTCGGCATCGCTGCTCTTTCCTGAACAGGCCAATGGCAGCCAGCTTACGGTGACAAGGAATGGCAAAACACAGAATGTGGGATCTGCCCTGATCGGACAGTCCTGGACAAAGCCGGAGTATCTGATCGGACGACCAAACAGCGGCGCACCGACAAACCGCAGTGCTGTTTCCGACGAGCAGCAGCAGGCGGTTGCTGATTCTGTGGCATGGTGGCATGCATTTGATCCTCAAACCAGGGGAAAGGATATACCGGAGGATCTGGTAACGGCATCCGGCAGCGGTGTCGATCCGGAAATCAGTCCGCAGGCTGCCTATTTTCAGGTGGAGCGCATTGCCCGTGTACGAAAGATATCACAACAGAGTGTTCGCAAGATTATCGACAAATACACCACAGGCAAAACCTTCGGATTTCTGGGAGAGGAACGCGTCAATGTGTTAAAGGTCAATCTGGAGCTGGATGGTTATACAATCAGTGAGTAAAGGTATTTGCATCATCTTAACATCACCTCCTATCTGCTAACGGCACATTAACCTGACCGCTGTTAGAATATAGGTGTAAGGAAGGTGATGGATATGTTGAGTACCATCGATATCGTAATCAGTGCGGGAGGTATTCTGCTTGCGGCTGGTCTGCTGTATGCAGCCTACCGTCTTATGAAATCTGCCGTTGATACCAAGCAGTGCCATATGCACTGAAGTAAGACATTTTAAACAAAGCAACAACGATGTAAAGGAACCCTCGCGGTACCTGTAAAAGTAGCGTGTAAGCACACAGTGTCCTACATGCTCTAGCAGGTACCTTTTTTTATAGAAATCTGCTGCAGCTGAAAAACAGCACGGATAAAAGAAAGCGCCCGTATCTTGTCGAGGAACAGAGAGAACCCTACTTGTTCATTTCATTTTATACTGAAAAAAGCACCTGATCATATCGGTGCGTTCATTCACCGTACGTACAGGTGCTGATTGAAAACAGTGCTGCGGTTTCCCTGTTTTTTGGATGATCATCTGCCATGGCGGTATGCACGCTCCAGCGCTGTATACGCTGCACCTTGCGCGCTGTACCTGCGAGCATGTAAATCACGATCACGATCACGATACCCAATACAAGGCAGAACAACCGGTTTTCGATGGCTGTTTTGGTGTCCAGAATGACAAGGGATGCATTCAAGGCTGAAATGGCATTGATCACCTGCTTGTATTTGTATTCCGGTAGAAAGAAACCGATATAACCCAGAAGCATGATGACCAGCATTGCATACTGCTGAGGAATCAGCAGCTGGAAGAAAACGAAGAACAGCATGATACCGGCTAGTGTACCGATGAAACGGTGGCGTATCCTTTCCAGTGTTTCGGAAAATTCCAGCTGTGTCAGGGACATCACGACGATGCTGATCCATAACGGCTTGGAAAGCTGGAGGATGGAGGCGATGAGCATGGCAAGCGATATTCCCAGCGACATGCGAAGAATATAGCTGCGATGCACCCTACTGCGCTGAAACTGCTCTTTCAGGGTACAGCCGTTTCTGCCGATGCCCTTTCGTTTCCAGTTCAGGACGATACAGCCGCAGATCAGCAGTGCTCCAAAGCTCACGCATGCCAGGCGTGCAGGAAACTGCGTCCAGGGAACATAGGTGGATTGTGAAAATACAAAGCAGAGCAGAAAGGAGATGTTCGCCTTCATTTCCATTGGCTCACTGATGAGTGCCAGCAACAAAACGAGAAACCAGAAATTGATGAGGAAAGCGAGAGCGGGGTGCAGCAATGCACTCTGCGCAGCGATTCCCCCGCCGATATACAGCAGCAGAACAATGCAGCACATAGCGCCGGGGCGTATATGCAGCTCGCTGTTGGGAAGCATGGTGAAGCCTACGGACAGTGCTACGGCAGTCAGCGTATTCTCCGCATGAAACATCATTTGAAACAAAAAGATAAAGCCGACATTGATAACAAACCGAAAAGCATTGTAGAGCGCTTCTTTAACAAAGGACATACTGATTTTGCGCATGATATCACTCCTTTTTTAACCTTTTCTTGCTTTTTTACAAAGTTTCCGTTATGATGTGCATATAGTAAATATCAATGAATAGTACATAATTATGTACTAATTGTATTGTATCCGTTTTTGAAAATATGTCAATACCAAATGAAGGAGGATATTCACCATGAACCACACGACTTCCATGCAGGAACTGATTCGATTGCTGCCGCACTGGCACTATAAAGTAGAGCGCAGCATCCGCCGGCAACAGAAATCAAGACAGATCAGCTATGAAACTTATTTCTGTCTGATGACGCTGAAAAACTGCGGACAAATGAAAATGGGAGAGCTCGCAAAGGCAATGCGTCTCAGCAAGCAGCAGGCTACCCACATGATTGACAGTCTGCATCGCTATGGTCTTGTGGAACGAAGTGAAAATCCCGGCGACCGGCGAAGCATCTATATAGGAATCACAGCACAGGGCTTTCGCTTTCTAAAGGAAAATGCGCTGGATGCCACAGCATTATATGAACAGATGCTGCAGAAGCTCAGCGACAGGGAAATCGCAGCTTTTGAACAAGCCGTCCATACCATGCTGGAGGTACTTACAAAGCTGGATTAGCAGGTAAGTGCTGAATACAAATAGTTGCAGCGCAGCATTACCATATAGAATAGAAACCGGTTACTTTATGAAGCTATATCAAAATGGGGAAAGGAAGCTGATCACCGGTGTAAACCATCATTCGCTTCCTTCTGCATGGGCTGAGGCATTTCAAGTAAGAAGCCTTTAGCCACAATGAAAAGTAAAATGCTGTTTCAGAGCTGGAAAAAAAGCGTGTAAAACGCAGGCGATCGTTAAAGCAAAAGAAAAAAGACGCTTCATGATTTCAAGTTCTTTCTAATTTAGGGTGTTTGCGGACAGAGTAAATTCAGCTTCCATTGATAAAAGTGTTGAATCTCCTGTTTAAAGTTACCCAAATCGATTAAGAACCGATAGTAGATGAAACGCCTTTTTTTAATGCTGCTTGATAAATCGAAGTCCTATGAAATCCACCCGAATTTCAGGCATGCCTTATAGATACCGTCATCGACATTGCGCTCGGTAACGTAATCCGCCTTTTTCTTCAGCGCATCGCAGGCATTGCCCATAGCAATACTGAACCATGCATCATCAAACATAACCAGATCGTTATAATCATCCCCGAATACGACAACATCCTCCACAGGGCCGCCAAGGCGCTCCATCATATCCAGAATGCCTTCCTTCTTGCGGTCATGCTGAAACATCAGATACGTCTCGACAAAGCGAAGATTCCCCAGCGTATCCTTTTTCGTAAGTCTGTGCTCCTCCTCTTTGGGAACGGATATGTAAAGCTTATAAATATCCTTTACCTGATCAATGTCAAAGTCCGCATGGAATATGTAATTGGTTGGTTCCTTCCGCTCTCCGCACTGCCGCAAGAAACGATCATCCACATCGTATACATCGATCGAATCATCCAGCATCACCAGTGCACCATAGCCCAGAGCGCGTGCTTCCTTATAAACTGCGATTGCCTTCTGCCGGTCTAGCGGTGTATTCATGATCAGCTCATCATTGATCACCAGACCGTTCCCTCCGCAGCATACCATGTTATGCAAACCCGAAGCTTCCATAAAGCCCCTTGCTTTATAGTGAGCTCTTCCTGTGGCGATTGCGACAAAATGTCCTGCCTCCTGCAGTCTGTCCAGCGTCTTTTGGGCACTGGGAACAATTTTTTTCGTCGCATTATCCGTCAGCGTACCGTCAATATCGAAAAACATATACTTTTTCTTCATGTAATCCATCCTCCTTTATCGTCTTTATCATAACGGCTAGGAGGGAAATTGACAAGAAAAAAACGATGCTGGGCAGCGATTGCAGGCTGTTGTCTTTCCCTTACCGACAGCTGTAGGCATCCTGTTTTTCAGCGTTTGCTCATAATTTTTCAGCTTATGCACAAGCTAAGTAAAGAGAAAAGGAGTTGTGTTTATGAAAATCGGATACGCCTGTATATGCCTTGATGCGCAATTTCATTTTGAAACCTGCATCCAGAAATTTGCGACAGAGGACCGTCTGCGCAGTATTATCCGTGCTAATCTGGAAACACTGCAAAAGCTGCTGGAGTATAATGCAGGGCACAACATCCGTATGTATCGTCTGTCCTTCGACCTGATTCCCTTTGGCTCCAGTCCGGTCAATACCATACCCTGGCTGGATGAATTTGCTGCGCAGTTTCAAAGCCTGGGGGACTATGTACGAAAAAACAATATGCGTGTATCCCTGCATCCCGGTCAGTACTGTGTGATCAATTCACCGCGAGAGGATGTCGTAGAGCGCAGTATCGATGAGCTACTGTATCATGCGTCCATTCTGGAGGCGATGGGATTGGATGCAACACATAAAATGGTGCTGCATGTCGGTGGCATCTATGGCGATAAGCAGCAGGCGATGCAGCGCTTTGCAAGGGTATACCGGCGTTTGGATCCCATCATTCAAAAGCATCTCATAATAGAAAATGACGACCGCTACTATACAGTAGAGGATGTCTTGTATTTGTCAGCGCAGCTTTCGATTCCGGTGGTATTCGATAATCTGCATCATGCCATACTTCCTCCACCAGTAGAGCGCACACAGCTGGAATGGCTCCGTCTGGTATCCGGCACATGGAAAAAAGAGGATGGCATCATGAAAATACATTTCTGCCAGCAGGATGTGAAAAAGCGTAAGGGAGCACATGCGATGCACATTGATGCCGATACATTTCTGGAGTTTATCCGCGAGCGGGAAGGGCTGGATATGGATATCATGCTGGAGGTAAAGGATAAAAACATATCCGCAATCAAATGCAGGAATCTGTTAGAGAAAACGCTGCAGGATGCACAAGCGGAGTGGAAGCGATACCGGCTGTTGTTTTTACTCGACAGTACCCGCCTGTATGAGGTCTGGAATACGCTTATGCACAGCAGCTGTGGGATTCAAAGTCTTGATTTTTATCATGTATGCGAGGATATCGGCAGAAGAGTGCACACCGCTTCGGATGTTTCGCGTATGCTGCAGCATGTAATACAGAATACGGACTGGACACAGCGTACAGCTAATCTGCTGCTACGTGCTGTAACGGCATATGAAGCCCGGGAAAAAAGCCTGGAGCAGCTGCTGGACACCCTGCTTCGAGCGTGTGAGCGTGAACAACGGTATGACCTGTATGATGCGGTGCTGCTTCTGAAAACCTATGAGGTATAAAACCGTAAGGATGAGACATACTACCTATGACAGGAGGCTGGAATATGAATAAACTAGTACAGAAAGCAGCGTGTATCGCGCTTTTGGCAGCACTGATGGGCGGCTGCAGTATGAATGACAAGAAGGATGCAAATACGAAAACAAACGAGACCAAGGAAGCTGCGGAAAAAAGCGTAAAGGACGCCAAGAACAAGACGGAAGACAGCATTGATAATGTCATGAATTATTTCAAGGATAAAGGTCTGAAATATGAAAATTCCAAGGCGATCACCGATATTGACTTTGCGGCTTATGAGGGCAGAAGCTTTGATTACAACGGAAGCACCGGATATTTGTATCGCGTGAAATCCGATGATGACAATATGAAAAAGGTCCTGAAGGAAGCAAAGGATAACGGCAAGGTGAAGGTCAGCATCAATAATAAGGAACAGGAATACGGTGCCAAGGTAAACGGTGATTTCCTATTCCTCTACGATACCAATGCAGATTGGAATGATGTTGTCACGGCATTCCCGAATTATACCTATGCAGGTACGGGGACAACCGGAACCAACGGAACAAATGGTGTAAGCGAGCCCTCCAATCCGGGGACTACGAAGAATGCGAATGAGCAGAACAGCAATGTCAATACACCAAATGATGCCAAAAACGGAATGGAAGACTAAATAGCTTACATAGAAAAGCGGATGCACCTCATTGTGAATCTGCTTTTTTTATACAGCCATCGTATGAATCTTTCAAATATAGGGTAGGGAAGCTCACTTGCAGTAATAGCATGCATTTTTTTATATAGGACAGCGTATAGGGTAAGCCGCTATGCTGATGATATTGCTGTGTTCCCATATTTTTATAGATAAATTGCATTGTTACATGTATAATGTAACAATAGGGCATATCATAAAGACATCAAGAAAGGATGTGCCTTATGATGAGTGATAGAAAACTGGCAACAATGATGTTGAATGCTGTATGGAATGAGGATGTCAGAGGTCTGCGTCGCGTACTTCGCATGGGAGCGGATCCAAACTGGATATTCAATGGATATCCGATTCTGATTCATGCTGTTTTCACAAGAAATGAAAAAATTATGATGCTGCTGATCAAGGCAGGGGCCGTGCAGGTTGAGGAGGCACTGGGCTTTGCACTGGATCGCTGTGTGGGAGAGATGATATTTCCGCTGGCATTTCTGGGAATCGTGCCAAAGGAGGAAGAGGTCAAGGAGGAATTCGGACCTTACCCGTCCCGGTACTGTCCGCTCGATTATCCGCTTCCTGCACGAGCATAGACGGGAGGAATTATGAAACGATGTGCTGCCTGTATCCGTATGCTTCAGCTTTTGCGTTCCCGCGGGTTTATGACGCGCGAGGAGCTGGCACAGGAGCTGAATACCAATGTTAGAAATATTCTGGAATATCGCAAGGAGCTGGAGGAAGTGGGGTATGTGATTGAAGGGACGACCGGAAAATACGGCGGTTATCAGCTGAAATCCGGAACGCTTCTTCCCGTGGCGGGGCTGTATGAGGAGGAGCTGCGCTCCCTTCAGGAATCCAGACGCTATCTGGAAAGCCACCGTGATTTTCTGCCTTATGCAACATATTGCAGAGCAATTGATAAATTTCTGGCAACAACCACGCTGCAGGTGCGGGAAAGCGGCGTGTATGTGGAAGAGAGCGCGGATGTAACCGGTGCAATGATATCGATGATACGCATCTGTGAGCAGGGAAGAGATGCCCTTTTTGCAGTGGAGCTGCAATATAAAAGTCTTCATGCTTCTGATTTTGAAACCATCGTCATTCAGCCCTATGAAATCATCAATGTAAAGGGCAGCTATTATTGTCTTGCATATTCGCTGAAGGCCAGAGCTTATCGAAACTTCAAATTCAGTGAGGAGCGTATGCGGAATGTGCGGCTGACCAGACGTCCGTTTGTACGGGATGCGGACTTTCATATCCGTGATTATATCGGGAAGACAGGACTGATCCGTGATGAAATCATCGAGCTGAAGCTGTATGTCTATGGAGAAAGCGCCCGCCTGATCAGTGAAAAAAAGCCCGGTATTTCTCCGGTGCTGGAATGGGTGGATGAGCAGACACTGTATCTGACCACCATGATGGAGGGAAGAATCAGTGCGCGTAATTTTCTGCTGTCGCTGGGAAACCAGTGCCAACTTGTCAGTCCGCAGGACCTGAAGCAGGAAATCCATGCGATTGCAAAAGATATGCTCGCTTTATATTCCTAATTTCTCTTACATCTGGTATAATTTTACCTGGAGAGTGAGTTGATACGCAATGCTGCATCTTACAGATATAAAGAAATATGAGCGCTGTCCCAGAGCCTTCTGGCTGTCACGGCGCCAAAAAAAGGAATTTGTTCCCTTTGTAAATTATAATGAAAGCATGAGCGAGCTGGTAAAGCAGCTGCTGATGATCCGCGAAGAGGATGCGTTCGTCGGACAGGCGAATGACAGTGGGGAACTTGCATTACAGGCGCTGCATGAGAAAAAAGTGCTCATCCACGCCCGCTTTGTCTATGAAGATTTAAGAATCAACGTACCGTTTCTGGTACAGGAGGATGGCAGGCGTATTCTTTATTTCACCTATCGCAGCTGTTTTCCCAAGGAGCATGAGGCTGTCCGTATGGCACAGTATCTGGCGGTGCTGGAAAAGCTGGGGGTCTCGATTGATGCAGTGTATGCCATTCATCTGAATGCGGCGTATGTCCGAGGAAAAGAGCTGGATGTCAGACAGCTGCTGATCGTTGATGAATATTTATACAACGGTAAGAACAAGGCGCACAAAACGATTCGGGAATTGCTGGATAAGCAGGAAATCGATTTGGATGCCATGCTGGAAAAGCTGCATGCCTGTGAGGCTATGGACGATATCCCCGTCAAGCGAAGTCATGTGTGTACACGCGGCGGCAAGTGTATGTATTATGACGACTGCTTCCCGGAAGTGCCGGCGGATGATTCCATTTTGAATCTGGTGCAGGCTGCTCAAAAATATGAAATGCATGAGGAGGGGATCACCACCCTGCGGGATGCGGATATCGATCGAATCGAGGGAACACGTCATCAGTATGCGCAGATCATGGCGGCCCGCAATCACGGACTGTATGTGGATAAGGGAGCGCTGCGCTGCTGGAAGAAGGCACATATCCAGACACCGGTTTCCTATCTGGATTTTGAATGGGAAACCTATGCGTTTCCTCCGTATGAGGGTATGAAGCCCTTTGATGTCCTGGTTTTCCAGTATAGTCTGCATATTGAGGAGCAGCAAAAGCTGCGTCATGTCGGCTTTATCGGAGAGGGGGACTGCCGCAGGGCTTTCCTTGAGCATCTGCTTGCCCATATTCCGAAGACGGGAACGATTCTCGTCTATAATATGGATGGGGCGGAAAAGCTGCGTCTGGTACAGCTGGCACAGCAGTTTCCGGAATATGAGGAGCGTTTACGTGCTGTGTGGGAGCGTATGGTTGATCTGTCACTTCCGTTTTCAACCGGAAATGTCTATGATATCCGGATGGCAGGCTTTTACTCGCTGAAGAGGCTGGTACCTGTATTCTCTGATTACAGCTATCAGGATCTGGAAATTTCCTATGGTATGGATGCGGTTGAAAAATGGAGGGAATACTGTACGGCTGACGCAGAAAAAAAGCAGGAAATCTATGGGCAGCTGGAGCAATACTGTGCCATGGATACCTATGCTGAATATATCGTGTATCATGCCCTGGAGGATATGATGCGTGACTAAGCGACATATGGGAGCCTATTTGTGTGCTCTGCTGTTATTTGGCACACTGGGTCTGTTTGTACGGCAGGCGCATGTCGCAGGTGATGTGCTGGCCTTTCTGCGAACGCTCATCGGTGCCGCGTTTCTGGGTGTTCTTCTTTTGCTTCAAAGACATCGCATACAGAAAATCGGTGGCAGGCAGCTGCTGTATGTACTGCTGTCTGCCGCCTTTCTGGGCTTTAACTGGGTCTTTCTGTTTGAAGCCTATGTCGCAGCTACGATTTCCATTGCAACGGTGATATATTATACAGCACCGCTGCTGGCGCTTCTGGCGGCGGTCTTCCTCTTTCATGAGTCTGTAACTTTGCGTATTGTATTGGGCATCGTACTGACGATGGGAGGCCTTTTGTGCATAACGCAGGTAACGGGCACTGCTGTGCAGCTCAAGGGAATACTGTTTGCGGCTGCCGCTGCACTGTGCTATGCGGGTGTGTTGCTTACAAACCGGTTCCTTCATGATATCGACGGTCTGTACTTTACCTTTTTGCAGCTGCTGTGCTCTGCAGGTATTCTGTTTGTTTATCTGCTGCTGGAAGGACGCATTCAGCTGATACCAGAGCTTCCGGCAGCCTCATGGCCCTGGATCATGTGTATCGCCGTGGTGCATACCGGAGTCGCCTATGCGCTGTATTTTACTTCACTGCATCATCTTACCAGCTCGCAGGCAGCCGTTGGCAGCTACCTTGATCCCTGTATAGCGCTTCTATTGTCGATTTTTCTTCTGCGTGAGCCGTCCACCCTGATGCAGGGAATCGGAATTGCTGCCATAGTAGGCGGTATTATAATCAGTGATTCACCAGCATGAACCGTGTCTGGTGAATTTTTTTGTCAGCAGTCTTTCTGCCACTGCAGTTTCTTTGACAAAGGCTGTACAGCGGGTGAAGACTGCCTGTGCTGTTCATAAGGGGGTTCATCAAAGAGCTGTCAGTACAGCTGCACAGTGAATACGGGCGGTACTGCCGTAACTTCAGGCAGATGTATCACCTGCAGAAGCAGGGACTCCCATGGACATAAGAGCCTTGTTTCCTATGAATGCTGGAATCATCCGGACAAAGGCGGGTAAGGGTCACAGGGATACTCTTTCAAATTCCGCCAAAGCTGTGGTACAATAAGCAAAAGGAAGTGAGCATATGCTGTATGATCTTTACCGGAAGCAAAAGACTTCCCCACAGAAAGCAATGGAAGGTCAGTTTCTGTTTGGCATATACAGGCTGGAGGAATGGAAGGGTCTTGTAGAAGCCTTCGGGTTTTCACCGGGGACCCTTGTGGAGCTGGATCACATGGATCAAAGCCGCACGCTGCATAAGCTGGACAGCTATTACGGCTACTGCTTTGGCTTTGTACATCCGCTGAAAGTCCGTAAGGAAGCCGCAGCAGGTATTGGTTTATACTGCCGGCAAAGGGAAGTGATTCTAATCAGTGAGAATACGGATCAGCTGCTGGATTTTTTTCGGCTGCTTCAGCAGCTTCCGGCAGCACAGCTCAGTGCTGAGCATATTCTTTCGCTGTTCTTTGAATTCCTTTTGAAGAAGCATAAGGAGGAGCACGATCAGCTCGAGGATTTGATTGAGGAGCTGGATAATGATGTTCTGAATGATAATCTGCAAAATTTCAATCAGCGGATTACCGGAATCCGAAACAGGATTCGCTACCTGCTGCAATATGATGAGCAGTTCAGCGATGTATGCGAGGAGCTGCTGGAGGATGAAAACGACCTGTTTGCCCGAGAGCAGCTGCACCATCTTCGCATCTGTTCCGATCGGGTGGAACGACTGGGACAGCATACCCGCACCCTGCGCGATTACAGTGTGCAGGTTCGTGAATCCTATCAGGCGCAGGTGGATATCCGCTTGAATCGCATGATGTATATATTTACGATCGTTACGGTGATTTTCCTTCCGCTGACACTGATTGTCGGCTGGTATGGCATGAATTTCACAGGAATGCCGGAGCTGCATTGGAGGTATGGATATCCCTTTGTCATCATTCTTTCTCTTGTTTCCATCGGTATCTGTGTATGGTCTATTTACCGAAAACGGATACGAAAATAAGAGGGAGGAAGACTTCACGGATAGCGTATGCGCGTCACTCTGGCTGTATTGCATAGGGGAAACGTATGAGATGGAGCGGTATGTGTAAGGATTTAGACAGGCTTTGCAGAGGACAGGTCATGGATACTCATCGGTTGTCTGTTATAGACCTTGTGGGACATCGGTAGAAACAACGATATAGAAATTACTGCCACGCATATATTTGTTTTCGCCCTTATTCAAGCTGTTTTAAAGATATAAAGCGGTGAATGGTAACGAAACATAGGAAGGAATGTGTAAAAAATAGCGGAAATAAGTTGACAAAGGCTAACAAATTGCATATACTAAAGGAGAAGTTAGACAAATATAACAAGATTGTGGTACATTCCTTCTCACGTACTGTATTCTTTTTCCTCTATAACTTTACAACCCAATGATAATCAGCTCTGACTTCTATTTATAAAGGACGGTTCCTCGACCGTCCTTTTATCTGGAAGACGTGGAATTCAAATGGTGAAATCCACAATGCAACGCCCAATCAAATGCTTAACTAGACTCGTGAACTGTCTTTTGGACGCAGGACTCTATATTTCATTGTAAGATAGATACGCCTGCTTACCGGAAGAGGTGGTGTAATTTTTAAAATAAAAGTTGACAAAGGCTAACACATGGTGTATTCTATAGGAGAAGTTAGATAAAACTAACAAGACTGCAGAGCGTTCCTTTCTCACGTGCTGCTGTATTGTATCCTCTATAACTTTACAACCAATACTATCATCTGACTTCTTTTCTGAAAGGCGGTTTCCTCGACCGTCTTTTTTTAGTCCCTTTAAGAAGCCATGCAGGCAGCCAGACGGGATTAGCATCCTGTCTTATCTCTGGGACAGGCAAGTGTAAGGGCTATCTTAAAAAACATCATCAAAAACACGTAAAATCCGATGGGAGAAGCCGGAAAAGTATGGTAAGATTATAGCGCAAGTGAGGAGTGTGTATTGCTATGGCTTTTTTACCAACGACCAGAGAGGAAATGCTGGAGCAGGGATTCGAGAGTGTTGATTTTGTTTATGTGAGCGGAGATGCCTATGTGGATCATCCGTCCTTCGGCTGTGCAATTATAACGAGAACATTGCAGGCATACGGCTACAGCTGTGCTATTCTGCCGCAGCCCGACTGGCACAACGATGAGGAATTTACACAATTCGGTGAGCCGCGTCTGGGGTTTCTTGTATCTGCCGGAAATATTGATTCCATGGTGAATCATTATTCTGTCAATAAGCGAAGAAGAGATAAGGATTCCTACAGTGATGAGGGAGTTATGGGAAAGCGGCCGGATCGCCCGACCATTGTCTATACGCAGATATTAAAGCGTCTGTTTCCGCATAAGCCGGTTCTGATTGGCGGTATTGAGGCAAGTCTGCGGCGTCTTTCCCATTATGATTACTGGGATGATAAGGTGCGCAGAAGCATCCTCATCGATTCACAGGCTGATTTATTGATGTATGGGATGGGAGAAAACACCATCATCGAGGTTGCCGATGCATTAAACAGCGGATTGCGGGCAGAGGATCTCTGCTATATCCGGGGAACCTGCTGGAAAACCAAAGCTCTGGAATACCTGAGCGATTATGTGCTGCTGCCCTCCTATGAAGAGGTGTGTGCAGATAAGCATACGTATGCAAAGAGCTTTCACATACAGCATGAAAACATTGATGCCATTGCAGCCAGTGTGCTGGTGGAGCCATATGACGGCTGGTATGTCGTACAGAATCAGCCTCCGCTGCCGCTGACGCAGGAGGAAATGGATTTCACCTATTCGCTGCCCTACGAGCGCACCTATCATCCTCGCTATACATATATTCCTGCGATTGAAGAGGTACAGTTTTCCATTGTCAGTAACCGCGGCTGTTTCGGCTCCTGCGCTTTCTGTGCCATTACGCATCATCAGGGACGCGTGATTTCCACAAGAAGCAGGGATTCCATCGTCGATGAAGCGAAGCGTATTACGGAAATGCCGAATTTCAAGGGCTATATTCATGATGTCGGAGGACCGACTGCCAATTTTTCAAGAGAAGCCTGCGATAAGCAGCGGGAATACGGCGCGTGTAAGAATCGGGAGTGTCTGTTTCCCAAGGGCTGTGCAAATTTGAAGGTGGACCACAGCCGCTATCTGGAAATTCTTCGGGCAGTGCGCGCACTTCCAAGAGTGAAAAAGGTGTTTATCCGTTCCGGTATCCGCTATGATTACCTGATGTATGATAAAAATGATGAGTTCTTCGATGAGCTTGTACAGCATCATATCAGCGGACAGCTGAAGGTCGCTCCTGAGCATATCAATGCGGCAGTGCTGGATAAAATGGGGAAGCCGAGAAAAGAGCTGTATCTGAAATTTGTGGATAAATTCAAGCAGAAGAATGAGCAGTTCAACAGGAATCAGTTCATTGTTCCCTATCTTATGAGCTCTCATCCCGGCAGTGATCTGCAGGCGGCGATCGAGCTTGCCTGCTATCTGAAAAAAATCCACTATACGCCGAAGCAGGTTCAGGATTTCTATCCGACTCCGGGGACACCGGCAACCTGTATGTATTATACCGGTCTGGATCCGAAGACGATGCGTCCGGTTTATGTTGCACGAAGCTATGAGGAAAAAGCGATGCAGCGGGCACTGATGCAGTTTACCTATCCGCAAAATTATGATCTTGTCTACAAGGCGCTGAAGACAGCCGGCCGTATGGATCTGGTGGGGAATTCACCGAAATGTCTGATACCGTATCGCAAGGGGCATACCGGAAATAAGTTTGCAGGAGGAAGACAGAAGGAGCAGCACAGAAAGCCCTATGCAAATAAAGCTTCGAAACCGCAGCGAAGGGGGAAACGCTCATGAAAATCTTTCGTGAGGTGCTCGTGATCTTCGGACTGTATTATGTCGGAGAGCTGATCAGTACGACGTTGTCCCTGCCGCTTCCCGGAAGTCTGATCGGTATGATTCTGCTGTTTGTGCTGCTGCAGCTGCATATTGTTGAGCTGGAGCAGATTGCGACGGTTTCCGATTTTCTACTGGGACATCTGCCGTTTTTCTTCCTTCCTGCCGGTGTGGCGCTGATGGCCAGCTTTTCTGCGATGAAGGGCTTATGGATCTGGATGCTGGTCATCTGTCTTGTGACAACGATCATCACGATGGGCTGCAGCGGGCGTATCATCCAGCATATGATGGAAAGGAAATCAAAGCCATGAAAGAGCTGCTGAAAAATCCGATGTTCGGCATCCTGCTTTCGCTGGCAGCCTTTGAGGCAGGACTCTTACTGCAAAAGAAGACAAAGCTGATTTTCCTCAATCCGCTGCTTACCGCCATCATGATGGTCATCGCTGTGCTCATGCTGAGTGGAATCGGGCTGGAAACGTATCAGCTGGGTGGTGATATCATTTCCTTGTTTCTTGGTCCTGCCACCGTGGTTCTGGCTGTTCCGCTGTATCAGCAGGTGCACAGCCTGAAAAACTATTTTGTTCCGATCATGGTAGGGATCGTCTGCGGAATTGCTGTCGGACTGGTATCCACGCTGCTGTGTGCCTGGCTTGTACAGATGGAGCCTGCCATCATCGCCAGTCTCGTGCCGAAATCCATTACAACGCCGATCGGCATGGAGCTGAGTGTTGAACTGGGCGGTATTCAGGCAATTACCGTACTTGCTATTCTGGTCACCGGCATCATCGGTGCCGTTGTGGCTGAATTTGTTTTCCGTGTTTTTCGCATCGAGCATCCGATTGCGCGGGGAATTGCACTGGGCTGCAGTGCCCATGCGATCGGAACCAGCAAGGCTTTGCAGCTGGGGCATGTGGAAGGCGCAATGAGCTCTCTTGCGATCGGTGTATGCGGAATTCTCACGGTTTTTCTCGCACCGCCGGTATGGAGTCTGGTATCTGCTTTACTATAATTCCATAACTGCATTGCATATGTATAAAAGGCAGGCACACGCATAGTTCGCGAGCCTGTCTTTTTCGTATCGGTATGCTTATATGGGAGGAATATTCAGCTCTTCACTGATTTCAAGCAGTAATCTGCAGTCACGATTATGCAGTGTGCCATCAATGGTAAGTGCAAGCAGCCTTTGGAATGCACATACATTTTCTGTAAAGGAGGCATTGCTTTGGCTCTTGTTATAGGCCTTCAATACCTTCCTTAGCAGCATCTCCATGTCCGATTCCTTCAACTGTTCACATAAGGCAGGGGGCTCACGCTTCAGAATATCAGCATCCTGCAGGCTGTGGTACAGGTGTTTTGCTTCCTTTTTCAATACCTGCTGCCATTCTGCTTTGGAAGCAGTTGTCCTGCTGCTTTGGCACTGGGCGAGCCAGGCATACAGAAGCGATTTTCCAAGAAACAGCTTCAGTATTTCATAGCTGCCATTTGTCTCTTGCAGCAGCAGCTCCCATGCATCCCATGGCAGAAGCTGTGAAGGCTCCTTTGGCAAAGCATTTACAAGCGCCTGCAGTGCGCGCTTCCTGCTGTTGATTTTATCCTTGGCTGCGGCACTGTCTGCACCGCCGGCTTCTATATGAAGCTGGTTGTACAGCGCAGCTTCGCTTATCTCCTGCTCATCTGTTGCACATACGGGAACACAGGTCTGAAGAAAACGCTGCCACTGTTCTTGCTCGTGTGTCGTGGAAGAGGCTGTCCCGCAGGCAGCAATCGACACAGAGCAGGACATATGCTTCTCAAAAACCTCCTCAGCGATTTTATATACGCGCTGATGAAGGAGAAGCCAGGGCGGCAGGAACGCCGGATTCGTCTCCCTTGAAAGCTGCATCCAGATATCCTCCGCGCGCTGACGGAGCAGCTCCGCCGGCAAGGTAGGATTCAGATAGCGCAGAGCATACAGGAAGGCTTCAAAGGAAAACGACGGTTTGTTTTTTTCATGCAGCTTGTGCAATGATTGTAGCATTGGCTGAGTCTGTATATGCAGCTTTGGCATCATATAAACGATGAGCTCACTGTGTACACCCGGATACAGGGGCAGGACGATATGAGCGGCATGGAAGTGCTTTGCACGGATATCGATTTCATATCCGGCAGTCTGTGTTTCGTCCACATACAATGGGATTTCAGGTGTTCTTCCATCCTCTTTTGTCATGAAGAAATCTTCATAGACAAGAACGCTGTTGTGCTTCATTGTAATGCGGAGCATGGCATTCGGTATATTGAAAAGTCCCAGACCACAGGTGGCATGGATCTGTAACGTACCTGTTGCGATAGTATCACCCCCTACTTTACGGTATGTGAATGCAAAGAAACGGCATGGTGGTTTCGCCTACATCTTTATGTGAATTATGGGATGATTGCATGGAATTATGGATTTCAAAGTACAGCTGTTGACCATCCAGGGCTTCCGTATTATAGTATGTGTAAATATTTCATGCAGGGAATATGAAAGGCAAAGGTACGTGCTTTTATAAGAAATGAGGAAGTGATTGCTCATGTACTTCGCTGCAAAATAGCAGTCCGATGGATACGATAAATCCTTTGTGCACAAAGGAACTGCGCATGAAAGAAAAGGCGAAGCACAGGATGATGAAGCACTCGATCATCCGTTTTTATAAAGCGTATGGTGTTACACAGCCTACATTTGAAGAAGACACAGCCGGCAGGCTGAGCGACTTGTTTATCGAACAGGCAGGAAGCTCCACCAGACTCTTTATTTCAAAAGCTCAAAGAACGCCGGATTACGGAATTGCGGATTCCTGGCGGCTGCCGGGGTCCTGCATCAGGAGGTGCAAACATGAATAAACAAAAGAAACCCTTATATTTTTATTATCTGCTGATACTGATTGTCATTGTTGCGGGAAATATGCTGTTTTCCGCAATGGAACAGAGTCGAATCAAGGATGTCAGCTACAATACCTTTATTAAACAGACAGAACAGAAAAAGATCGACAAGGTGGAAATCGGTGATCAAAGCATCAGCTATACGCTGAAAAAGGATGAAAAGACGATTTATCAGACGGAAACGATGGAAACGGATACCGCGCTGTCTCAGCGGCTGTATGATGCCGGGGCAACCTTTACAAGAGTACACACGAAGGAAATGAATCCCTGGCTGTCCTTCCTGATAACGGGTATCCTGCCGATTATTCTGCTGTTCTGGTTCGGTAACCACATGTTTAAGAAGATGCAGAAGAAAATGGGCGGTGATGCCATGAGCTTTGGGGGAGGCGGCTTAGGCGGCTTTGGAAAGAGCGATGCGAAAATATATGTAAAATCACAGACAGGGAAAACCTTTCTGGATGTGGCTGGACAGGAGGAAGCCAAGGCTGCGCTGCAGGAAATGGTGGAATTTCTCAAAAGTCCCCAGCGCTATACCCAGATCGGTGCACAGATGCCAAAGGGAGCTCTGCTTGTCGGGCCTCCGGGTACCGGGAAGACACTGCTTGCGAAAGCGGTGGCAGGGGAAGCAAATGTACCGTTTTTCTCAATCAGCGGTTCGGAATTTGTCGAGATGTTTGTCGGGCGCGGAGCTGCCAGAGTCCGTGATCTGTTCAAACAAGCCAGAGAAAAGGCACCGTGTATCGTGTTTATTGATGAAATCGACACCATAGGAAAGAAGCGGGATGGTGCAGGTGTGGGTGGTAATGATGAACGGGAACAGACGCTGAATCAGCTGCTGGCGGAAATGGACGGCTTTGACGGAAGTACCGGCGTCATCCTTCTAGCTGCTACCAATCGCCCGGAATCTCTGGATCAGGCACTGCTTCGTCCGGGACGCTTTGACCGGCGCATACCGGTGGATTTACCGGATCTTGCCGGGCGTCAGGCCATTTTGCAGGTACACGCCAAGGATGTTCGCATGGGCAAGAATATTGACTTTCGTGCAATCGCAAGAGCGACTGCCGGTGCGAGCGGTGCGGAGCTGGCCAATATTATCAATGAAGCTGCCCTGCTTGCGGTCAAGGATAACCGGACACAGGTCATCCAAAAGGATTTGGAGGACAGCGTGGAAACGGTGATCGCCGGATATGAACGTAAAAACGCTGTCATATCAACCAAGGAAAAGCTGATTGTATCCTATCATGAAATCGGCCACGCACTGGTTGCGGCCAAAGCGAAAAACAGTATGCCGGTAACGAAAATCACGATCGTACCGCGAACAAGCGGTGCACTTGGCTATACCCTGCAGGTTCCGGAGGAGGAAAGTAACCTGATCACCAAGGAGGAGGCATTCACCAAAATCATGACCTGCTGCAGAGGATCTGGTGTTCCATTCCATCACCAGTGGAGCCAGCAATGATATCGAGCAGGCAACCAAGATTGCCAGAAGCATGATCACGCGTCTGGGAATGAGTGAAACCTTCGGGATGACAGCTCTGGAAACTGTGAATAATAAATATCTGGGCGGCGATACCTCGCTTGCCTGCAGCGATCAGACAGCAACCCATGTCGATGAAGAGGTCGTCAGGCTGATACAGCAGGACTATGAGGAAGCACGCCGCATTCTGGAGGAGAACAAGGAGAAGCTGCATGAGCTGGCAAAATTCCTGTATGAGCGTGAAACGATAACAGGAGAGCAGTTTATGGAAATCGTCAATCGCGTTCCTCAGCTCGAAACAGCACAGAATTTGTAGAAAGAAAGCGAAAAGCATCGCTTTCTTTTGCGTTATGAAAGGCGTGCTGTGCTATAATAGAGTATGTAAATACGTGAAGCAAGCACAAGGAGGGTTCTATGCCAAATATTATTACACATAAGATTTTTGCGGAAGAAGTGCTGAAGAGCATGACCAAGCACGATATCCGTTCCATGATAGAGCGTCATCCGCAGATATTCTATATCGGCAGCAATGGTCCTGATTTCCTGTTCTTTTCTCATATCAAACCATGGGAATCCTATAAAAGTCATGCGCTGAACAGGCTGGGCAGTGCCATGCATGCACATGGTATCAATGCGTTTTATGAAACAGCAATCGAATGCATCCGTGCACAGAAGCATGAGGATGTAAAGGAGCTGATGAGTGTTTATCTGTTTGGTCACCTGTGTCACTGGGCGCTGGATAAGACGACACATCCCTATATTTTCTATCGTACAGGGAACTGCCGGGATGTCAGTGCAGGTCTGCATCACCGCTTTGAGTCTATGATGGATACCATGATGCTGAAAAAATACCGCGGCTTGAGTATCCGGGATTATCCGTGCTATGAAATCTGTGCATATGATGAGGATATTCTGAAGGCGATCGCCCGCATATACGTACCAGCTGCACGCAAGGTTTATCACCATGAGGTTAAGGTACACGATATCAGGGAAACCCTGAACTCCTGGTATGATGTACAGAAGCTGCTGTATGATCCTGCAAATATCAAATATCCGCTGTTAAAGGGCTTTGAGACGCTTGCACGCAAGCCCTGGGCTGTCAGCGGCAACGTTGTCCGTCCGTCTGTGGATGAGCGCTATGATGTATTGAACGAAGAGCATGCGATCTGGAAGCATCCGTGTGATGATACGATCACATCCAACGCTTCTTTTATTGATATGTTCAACGAGGCAATTGAAACGGCTGTTCGTGTAGTTGACAAGGCATACGGCTGTATAGAATACGGAGCTGACAGTCAATCTGTGCTCGAGCTTCTGCAGGATGCCGCCTACGATACCGGAATGGACGGCAAGCGGGATATGAAGTATTTCGATATTATCTATGACTGATGTAATTGCTGGTAAGGGGCATGTCCATGGTGCTATACATACGACATGCTCTTTTCTATAGGAGAGCTGTCAAAGATTGTGCATATACTGAAGGAAGAGAGGAGAATGTACTATGAAGCTGTTTGATTTGCATGCGGACATCGGATACGATGTCATGCAGAAGAAGCACACGGAAACAGATATACTGAACCGCTTTCATCTGCAGAAGTTTTTAGAGGGTGAGGTTTCTTATATCGGTATGGCATCCTTTTTTGAGGGAAGTGAAACGTGGGACTATATGCAGGATATGGTTTTGTCCCTGAAAAAGGAAATCGAGCATTGCGAGATGATCGATTTGGTGCTTTGTGGTGAGGATTTAATTGAAAACGGACATATCAAGGCAATACTGACTGTGGAGGGAATGTGCGGTATCAAGGAGCATGCCAGAGAAAAAATCGAGTGGCTGTATGCGCAGGGTGTACGCATTGCCTCCTTTTGCTGGAACGAGGAAAATCTGCTGGCAACCGGCGTAAAGGGGAATCCGGAGCATGGCCTTCATCCGCTTGGGAAAGAGGCACTGCAGGCAATGATTGACTGCAATATGCTGGTGGATGTATCCCATGCCAATGAGCGAACCTTCTGGGATATTATGGCACATCCCTCAGCACGCGTTATCGCCACGCATTCCAATGCGAGAGCGTTGTGTGATCATCCACGGAATCTTTGGGACGATCAGATTATCGCTATCGCAAAGCGGGGGGAATCATCGGTATGAACAGTGCACCGGCGTTTGTCCATGAGCGTCCTGAAAAACGCGATATCCCTCATCTGGTTGCTCATATGCACTATATAAAGCAGCTGGCAGGAATCGAAGCACTGGCACTGGGGCTTGATTATATGGATTTCTATGAGGGCTGTGAGGAGCTGCATACAAAAAATCTGGAGGATTGTTCAAAGAGCCAGCGTTTGATTGAGGGAATGCTGACCCGGAATTTCAGTGAGGAAGAGGTAAGATTGATTGCCAGTGAGAATGCTCTGCGTAAGCTGAAAGAGGTTTTGTAAAGAAAGTTAAAAAAAGTTTTGGGCGCCCCTGAGCGCTTTTTTTTATCCTTTTAACTGCTTGAAGTCCTTTGTTTCTCATTGTATGCAAGGTTTGCATCACATAAGAATAACACGATAAATACCATGCTTGCTCGTAATGGTACTTGTTTTTATATAAGAGAAAAAGTATAATAAACACGACTTTTGTAAAATATTGTATTTGCGGTTGGAATGCCGTTTAACATTATGCAAAGGGAATGATGGAAATCGTGAAAATGGCGGGATAAGGGATTTCAGGAGGATGATGGTTATGGTTAGAGGTATGAAACGTCTGATGGCATTTTTCGTAGTATTTACACTTTTGTTTCAAATGACAGATATGCCGCTGCATGCGGAAAACAGCAGGGATGTCAGTGCTTTACTGACAGTTAAGGAAGCGTATATTGAACAAAATCATAAGGATGTTGTGGAAAACAGCATGTTGACAGATACCGATCCGGTATCTGTATCTGTTAATTTTAAGGTGCCCGTTTTAGGAGACGGATTGACAGAAGAGGATTCTTATGTAAGAAAAGGAGATACTGCTGTAATTGAGCTTGCAACGAAGTATAAGCTGGCAGATACAGCTTCTCCAAGCTTTGCTCTGACAAGAAAGGTTGAGGAAAACGGCGGCAGCAGAGAAGTTAAAATCGGATCGCTTCGCATTGTTACAGACACGGATGCGAATAAAGTATATGCCCATATCGTTTTTGACGGTGATGATGAGGTGTTTGATGGACAGCCCATAGCCGGGGGAGGCGCCTGGTCAAATGTCAATTGTAAATTCTCAACAACTCTGGAATATAACGGTACAGGAGATGGCGCCAAGCCTGGAGAACATGCTGTAACCATTTTGGGAAAAAGCTTTTCTGTAAAGGTGCCGGAACCGCCTGTTATTATGACTATGGAAAAAAGCGGAGCTGTTGAAGGAAAGTTTGTCAGCTGGAAGGTCAAAATAGATGCGCAACAGGCAGGAGCAGCTGCAGATTTTGGCGGCTATGTATTTCAGGATAATCTGAAAAGCGTTGGAAGCTATGTGGACAGATCCTTTAAAATCGGAACGGCAGAGGATGGCAGTGATGCTGTAGAAAGAGAGGTTTCCTATGAAGCTTCACTGCTGCAGCACACATTTCCGGAATCGGCAAAAGGGATTTGCTATGTGTTTTTCAAAACGGAAATCCCGGATGCAATTTATTATGCAAACAGCGAAAAAACGATAAGAAATACCGCTGTCATCCTAAAGGATAAGGAGCAGGTCAGTACATCCAGTGCCAGTGTGAACTATGATGGAACCTGGATAAAAAAGGAATTGAATGGAATTAACCATAAGGATGGAACGATATCATGGACGATTACAGCAAATCAGCCTGCTGCATCGTTAACGAATGCAGTCATTACGGACAAGCTGGATAGTAAATTGAACTGGCAGTCTGCAGCTTTGGAAATATATAATGGAACCTCCTGGGACGCAGGATCTGCTTCTTTTTCCAATGAACCGGCGGATGGAAAATATGAAATTGGTACTATAAATGCCAAGGTTCGACTGACAATCACGGCACAGCTCAAGGATAAATCGGAAATAGAGCATACCGTGGTATCGGTAAATAATAAAGCAACACTCAGCTGGGAAGGGAATACAGGAGTTGGCAGCAATTCTGTCTACAGCAGCATCGGATTCAATCCAATCACCAAGACGAAAGGAGCCTATGATGCGTCTGCACATACGGCGACCTGGAATGTGAACGTGGAGCAGTCCGATGTGAATGATGATTTACGTGTGCTGGAGCTGCTTGTGTATGATGCATCCTTTACCTGGGATGATGCTTATGAAATCACAGACAATACTGGAGCAGACTTAACGACAGTAAGCAAAGAGGTTGTAAAGAGCTTGACTCCCAGCTGTAATCAGCGGTATGTAAAGGATTCCTTTGCTACGGAAGCTGACAGTGCTGCTGTTCCTACACTTCATCATATCAAAAAGAATGGTACGGTGATTGCGGATGTTCTGGTCGTCACAGGGACAGATGTTAACGGGCTGGCTGTGGATGGTGCAAAGGATTTGACGAATGCTGACAATGTTAATAAACAGGTCTCAGCTGCTGATAAGCTGTATAATTATAAAGATGGCTCTGCTGTTTTCCGCCTTCAGGTCAATGCAAGCGATTTGAAGGATATGACCAATGATGTAACAACTGTCGACGGCGAACAACTGGGAGATGTTACCGTGAAGGATATCCTTCCGAAGGGATGGGAGTTTCAGAATATCATAGCGGATAAAAAGTTTTTGATATATGAAGGGGTATCCGCGAACGGAAAGGTTACGGCGAAAACACTTGTTGAACCGGATTATATTACCAGTGATTTCACGAAAGCAGGAGAAGCTGCATTCACCTTTTCCTCATTGCAGAAGCCATATGTGATCCTGTTGAAGGCAGGACCGAATGAGCAGACGGCAAAGGGATATTTCGATAAGAATCAAAAGATTAGTCTTGAGAATGCTGCTTCCCTGACCGCAGAGCATATGACTGCGGAAAAGCATGTAAAGCAAAGCATACAGATAAAAAGCACCACAATATCCAAAACAAAGCAGCGACCTGACAATGGAATTCTGCAATGGAAAATCACCTACAATCCCTATATGCAGAAATATGGGAATGCGCTTATTCAGGATACCTTGTCTGAGGGAATCGAGCTGCGGATGAAATCTGATGGAGCTCTGGATATGGATGAACAAAACATAGCCATACAAGAGCTGGATATGGAAGCAGACGGTACCCTGAAGGCAGGGAAACCACTGAAGGATACAGCAAAATACATACGATATAATCCTGTAAACAGAACCTTGTATTTTACAATCCCTGATGAACAGAAAGTCTATCAGCTGATTTATCTGACCGATATAACAGGGGATTATCAAAGTACGCTATCCAATCACGCTATCCTTGCTTCCGGTCATACAGAAGAATCCGGAGTTACCGTGAATGACCAGGTTTATCGCTCAGATGCCCAATCTACAATGCAGCGCAGCGGCTGGCTGGAAATCACCAAGGTCAATGAGAAAAATATTCCTTTGGAAGGAGCGGAATTTACCGTATTCAGTAAGGAAAATGATGCTGTCATTCGAAAGGGAGTCACCCCGGTGAGTGGTGTTTTGACAATCCGGGGTCTGCCGATTGGAAGCTATTATATGAAAGAGACAAAAGCACCTGATAATTACCTGCTGTCACCGGTTGTTTATCAGATTGAGGTCATAAAGGAAGATGTATCCGTTCTTACAAAGATCAATGGAAGTAAAAACACGCTAACCCTGGTCAATACACAGGAGGGAACGAGCGGTGATTTAAAGATACGCAAGGAGCTGAAAGGAAATGATACTGATTCTGATTTGGAATTCAAATTCAGAATTCAGGCAGGTAAGCTAAACAAGGAAGTAGCCTATCTTGGAGAGGGAGGAAAAAAAGACGGCACGCTTGTCTTTACGGATGGTAAAGCGGAATTTACCTTATGCGGAGGGCAGAGTATACAGCTGGTGAATCTGCCAAAGGATACAGATTATACGATTGAGGAACAGGAATATCAGGAATTGGGGTATCAGATTGAAAAACAGAATGATAAAGGAACGATCAAAGCAGACGTGCTGCAGGAAGCGGTCTTTACCAATATTCGAAACAAGGTGTTATCGCCTGTATATTATCAGATGAATGTACATATTTCATTAGATGGACAAAAGCCGCAGAACGGGCAGTTCCGGTTTCAGCTGAAGGATGAGATGGGGGTAGTGCTGCAGACAGTGAAAAATGATGGCGGTGTGATTAAATTAAAGGAATTGAAATTCAGCAGTCCGGGTGTTTACACCTATCAAATTACACAGATGACCAATGCTGTGGATACGATTCGATACGATGAGGGCTTGTACACCGTTATCATCACCGTCATTGAGAAGGATGGTCTTCTTACAGTGGAGAGTGTTGTATGGGAAAAGGACGGGAAATCCTACGAATCAGATACACCGCTGTTTTCAAATACGACATCACAGGAGGAAACACCACAACAACCGATTGCACCGGATGAATCACAGAAAGATGCAACATTGGATACAGAAGAGAAGGAAACACTTCCTGAGAAAGAGCCGGTAAAGACAAAGGAGCAGCAAACAGGGGATAAGAACAAAGGAGCAGTAAAGCATGAAAAGAAAAAGGCGACAGCTGAAACCTATGACAGCACGCATATGACATTATGGCTTTTGACTGCTTCTGTATCTTTTGCCTTGCTGGGAATCATCAAACTGTATGGGATGCGGAAAAAAAGCTAGATTATATCCTGCAACCACACGAACTATCACCAGCATCAAAAAAGAGGAAACTATGATACGGAATCAATCAACGCTGTTATAGTATTTAGATTGATGATTTCCACAGAGGAACGACGCAGCAATCTGCATATGACTGCTGCAAAATGATATAATTTAGATTCATGCATCTGAAACGAGCGATTGCAGTAGCTTCGGGAATGAAATGGATATGGTTATTCAGCGTTTCCTGCTTCAATGAAGCAGCAGACACCTCTCTTATAAAGGAAAACAGAGTATATGTCTGATGATGTAATCTTTACGGAAATATAAAAAAAAGGGAGATTCTTCTGTTGATGTAAATCAACGGATGCGATATCTCCCTTTCCTTCCTGTTTGAATATTATACGTGCTGCTCTGCTTTCATGCTTTTCACCTTTGCATTAAGCAATCGCTGCGCAGCTGCCGGATCATTCACATCCATAACACACGCTTCCATCGGACACATACCGGTTTTGGTACGGTTGATGATATAGGGAACCTGTTCGTCATAGGTTACTGGTATGTTGTACAGCTGGAAAATTTCCAGAGCATGCGTGGAAATGACACAGGCATGTACCTGATGTACATCTCCGCGGACCATTAACAGCGCTGCTGCTTTGCCAATAACTTTGTCAACCAGCTGGGCACCCTGCAGATGTCCCTGATCCAGCAAATGCAGGATGGGAAGGATGCCGTTCGCATGTTCCTTGTACAGCCGCTGCTTCTGCAATACGACACAGGTAAGCTCCTCCGCTTTCAGAATTCTAATGAGTTCATCCATGATTTTCTCCTTTTGTTGTAAAAAAACAGGTCATTTTCCTTGCTTTTTCAATAAAATCGTGAAAATGAAACTGTATGAAAAAAGACGATATGCATCATCGCCCTTACAATACTAGTCTATCACAAATCCATGGAAAATGAAAGCCTGTTAAATCTAATTTTTTTGCGTATAATAAAGGTATACAAACAAGGAGGGATTTTATATGAAAGTCCAGATCTACGGAAAAAACATTACAGTAACTCCAGCGATTGCTGAAAAAATCGAGAAGAAATTAAACCATCTCGAAAAGTATTTCATAATTGATGAAAACGTAGTCGCTAATGTGGTGGTGCGGGTGTATCCGAATAAACAGAAAATCGAGGTTACGATCCCTACAAAATTTGCAGTATTGCGTGCAGAGGTTGTACAGGACGATTTATATGCAGCTATCGATTTGGCGATTGATAAATTAGAGGATCAGATTCGTCGTCAGAAAACAAGACTGACAAGAAAAAATAAAGAGAAACTGGCATATGCGTTCATTGAAGAAGAGGAAATTGAGGAAGAATTTGACGATACCGATAATGAACTGGTTCGTACAAAATCACTGGTTCCGGATACCATGGAGCTGGATGAGGCAATCATGCGTATGGAAATGCTGAACCACAGCTTCTTCATTTACCGTGATGATGAAACCAAGGAAATTGCGGTTGTCTATAAGCGTCATGACGGCGGTTACGGATTGATTGAAACAGAATAATAGAAATCAAAAGGCGATGTGCTACCGGCGCATCGCCTGTTTCTATGCTGAAGGAGATTATACACATAATTCACTGTTGTATCACAATGCATTTCACACGATGAGGCTTTCAATTGTAAACGTACCGGATCAGCGAGTGAGATGCTGATGGTGTTATCATTATCACTGGTCTGCGGTATTCATGGGAGGAACCGCTACCTACAGCTTTAAGAAAGAGACAATTACACGATAGAGAAAGTGTGTAACACATATTATGTACAGCGGATAGGGTAGATGTGAGCTCTGCATAAATCGATTGATAAGCTATGATACGCAACAAAAATATAAAATTAAGATGTAAGCCGGCTTTGACAGTTTGTGATAATGTTAACTCTTTTGCAACTTCGGGTTGATTTCATCCACTTTCTATCCATTGTTATCAACTGGCATTTTATTTATAATGGGAATGTAGAAAGGTTGTGATCATATGGAGATGACGCTTGGAGGCAGAATTCAGACACTGCGAAAGCAAAGAGGAATTACACAGGAGGAGCTGGCCAAGGCTATGCAGGTATCGACACAGGCAGTATCCAAATGCACCAAAGGCGCGCAGAGCGGGAATGCGTTGGAACACCGGATGCCATGCTGTTACCGCGGCTGACAGATTATTTCAATGTTTCAGTTGATTATTTGTTTGGAAGAGGAAAACAGGAGCCGGAAAGACTAAGTGATCTTGTCTTTCAGAAGCTGAAGGGGCTAAAGCGAAGCAAGCAGCTGGAGCTTGCGTTTGAAATCTGCTATATGATGGAAAATGCAATCGGTAAGATTCCGCATCATGAGGCACTTCCCAATCAGGAAAACTTTATGATGCAGGAGGGCGCAGACCCCCTGCTGTATCAGGTTTTGCATGATGATGTATATTCCTGCATGCGTCTGAATGAGGAATTTCATTATTTTTTATATGTACCGCAGCCGTCCTGTGGTTTTTTACATGCACTTCCCGCACAGGAGGAATTCGAGGAGCTTCTGGCCTTTTTGAATAAACCGCATTGCTTTGCGATGCTGTATCAGCTATCAAAATGTCCGCAGGGAAGAGGCTTTCAGGTAAAAGGGCTTGCGAAAAAGCTGAGCATTGAAGAAGCCGATGCCGCACAGATTTTACAAGATTTAAAAAAACGGCAGATTGTTCATGAAATTCAGCTTGAGAAGGAAAAGGGCTTGGAGCCGATTTATGTACTCAGTGAAAAGCCGGGCTTTCTGCCCATGCTGCTGTTTATGGCCGCCTACATACAGTCAGGTATATTATACGGATACTTCGCCATGGATCGTGAGCTGCCTATATTGAATGGGGAGGTGTCTCATGAATAGCATCAAATCTGCGGTATACAAAAAGAATCGGCTGAATTTTATCCTTGCCTTGCTGGGCTCGATTGGCAATGCAGGGATTGCTGTAGGGGTTGCCTTTTTACTGCGTGAATTTGTTGATATATCAATCAGCGGTTCCATGGATGCTCTTTACCGTATGCTCAAAATGTTTGTTCTGCTTTTGCTTGCAATGGTGCTTGTGGATGTCATCAGCTTTATATTTACCAACCGCTTTATCTGTCGTGGAATGCGTCAGTACAAGCATATACTTTTTAAAGGGCTGCTGCAGCGTAGTATTTCGTCCTTTCAAAAGGAAGCAGTTGCACAATGCATGTCCGCATTGTGCAATGATGCGACGGTGATCGAAAAAAATAATCTCGAGGCGATTTTTGAAATCTGCACGTATGGGATGATGCTTGCTGCAGGTCTTGGCTCTATGCTGTATCTGGACAGCTATCTAACAATCTGTGTGATTCTGGCAAGTATGGTGCCGCTGCTGGTATCTGTATTCTTTTCCGGCGCTTTGCAAAGAGCAGAGTGTTGTACATCGAAGCACCATGCGGACTTCATTGCTCTGCTGAAGGATTTGTTCAGTGGTTTTACGGTAATCAAAAGCTTTCAGGCGGAAGCTGTAGTGCTCGATGCTTTTGAGCAGGAAAATACAGCGCTGGAGAAATCCAAAAAACGTCGCAGGGATCTGATTTCCATACTGATGCTGCTGTCGCAGATATCTGGGTTTCTAGTGAATCTGGTCGTTTTCGGTCTAGGTGCCTGGTTGTGTATCCAAGGCAGAATTACTGCAGGGACGGTGATTGCATTCGTCCAGCTGCTGAATTATATTACACTGCCGATTGAAAAGCTCCCTGCACTGTACTCAAAAAGAAAGGCCAGTGCCGCCCTCATGGAAAAAGGGGAAGCTGTTTTGCATGTGAAGGAGGAATCGCTTCCTGAGAAAACAGTAACAAAGTTTCGGCAGGCTGTAGCACTGGAGCATGTGAGTTTCTCATATGAGGAAGGGAAAAAGGTTTTGTCTGATATCAACATTCGTTTTGAAAAGGGAAAGCGATATGCTGTTGTTGGAGCGAGCGGAAGCGGGAAATCCACTCTGCTGCAGCTGTTGCTGGGATATGATCGAGGCTATGAGGGAAGAATTTTTCTGGATGAAGTAGAGCTCAATGCATTAAGCAGAGAAAGTCTCTATCGTCTGGTATCCATGGTGGAGCAGAATGTTTTTGTATTCAATGCAACACTGCTGGATAATATCACAATGTTTCAAAGCTTTCCTCCGGCAGTCTGTGAACATGCCCTAAAGCGCAGTGGTCTGGATACATTTGTACGTGAAAAGGGTGCCGAGTATCTGTGCGGAGAGAACGGCTGTCTACTATCCGGTGGGGAAAAGCAGCGCATCAGTATAGCACGCGGTTTCATTCGCAATGCACAAATCCTTATGATGGATGAAGCAACGGCGGCACTGGATACTGCAACCGCCCGTTATGTAGAGGAGTCAATCCTGCACCTTGACGATGTAACCGCAATCGTGGTTACCCATAAGCTGCATGCCGATATTCTGAAGCAATACGATGAGATTCTCGTTATGAAGGATGGACGAATTGAGGAAGCAGGAACATTTGAGGAGCTGTATACAAGAAAGGGATGCTTCTATTCCCTGTATCGTCTAAGTGTCTGATATGAAAAAGGATCTCTTATAGAAGTTCTTTCGTGCGTTTTACATAAAAAAGCAAAAAATAGTTGAAATCCGAAAGAAAATTTGCTATTATTATTAGGCGTTGAGATGTCTACATAGCTCAGCTGGATAGAGCACACGCCTTCTAAGCGTGCGGTCGCAGGTTCGAATCCTGCTGTGGACGCCATTCGAAAATACAGGGCTTTCCTTTCATGTTAAGGAAAGCCTTTATTTATTGTAACAGTGTACACAAAGTGCCCCTTGCAGGAGGCATTTATCCTGCTAGGAAAGCGTTCGCGCCTGTAGATGCCCCAATAAAATCTGTTTCTGACAGCATCAAGTTTTTCGAAAATATGAAAACAGCGTGTAAAATTATAAAAAGCATTTATAATAGAAGCATAGCCGATGGGAGAGGATTTCTATGGATAAAAATTATGAAAGCTGTGGAGTCTGGAAGATATACAAGCTGAGATCATGCATGTACGCCTTATCGATTTGAAGCGGGAATATGAGCTGTGTATGATATTATCAGAAAAGGCAAAGCTGTCCAATGACGTTTATGCACTGGCCTTTGCCTATACCTTTATCAGCGATTTTTATCTGGCCTCAAAGAAAAATAAAGATTGCATCCGTTATCTGGAGCGTGCAAGAAAGCTGTGTGAAAGCACGGAATACACTGAGCTTCTAGCCAGAATATACAATTTCTATGGAATGTATTATAATTCGAATTATGAAGAAATCAAAGCCCTGGAGGCATATCTGAAATCAATGGAAGCAGCTGAAAAATGTCAGAATCTGACCCTGATGTTAAGCGCATATAACAATATTGCGACATGCTTTGAATTAAAACGCAATTATACAGAAGCAATTCATTATTATAAAAAATGCTATGAGCTCCTGCAGTCTATGGAAAAAAACAGCGCCTATTCCAAAGCTATCGTGTTATCAAATCTGTGCAACTGTGAGTATAGATTAAAGGACGCTGCAGCATTATGTGCTTACTTTTCCCGCTTTGAAGATCTGGACCGGCAGAGCTTTGAGGAATCGATGAATCTTTTGTATCTTTTCTGTAAGCTGATGTATCTGCGTCTTCATGAAGCTGTATCTGTGCAGGCTGTTATGGAAGAGCTGCTGCAGGCATATCGCGAGTTCTATACCATTATCCTTACGATTGAGGATACCGATATGGAGGATAACAGCAGTGGGCTTACCGCGGCTTTGGAGCTTTACCGTACGAAGGAACGACAGGTATCCCTGGAAAAAGAAAATGAGCAGCTAGAACGGCTCATGAATATCGATGATTTAACCAATATCTATAATCGTCGCTGCTTTAATGAGGATATTACAGCTACTGATTTACAAAAAGAGAAAATTGTGGCAGTGGCGATGCTGGATATTGATTATTTTAAGGAATATAACGATATTTACGGACATCAGATGGGGGATCAGGCATTGGTAAAAATCGGCCGCTGCATGAAGCAGTATGAAAAAAAGGGGGAGATTCAGTTTTATCGGTATGGAGGGGATGAGTTTTCTGCTATTTTCATCGGGCAGTCAGAGGAATCCGTACGGAAAACGATGGCGGCACTTACGCATGATATCCGTGAACAAAAGATTCCCCATAAGGGCTCAAGGACAGCACAGATTTTGACCCTGTCCTTTGGTTATGCGTTCAGCTCACAGGAGCCAGTGGATATGACAGTTCTGATCAGGCAGGCAGATGAACAGCTGTATCAGCATAAAAAGCTGCGTCGACAGCGGTGTAAACATGCAGATGCAGTTACAGGGAACGTACAGTAAACCAATGGAAAAGGAAGCAGAGCGTTAGTGTTATAAATAAAAAATTTAAAGCGATAGCGACGTTTGCTCAATATAAAGGATATAAGTATAAGTACATTTTACAGGAATGGAATATACTCCTGTAAGGGGAAATTTTCTGATATGTCAGATACAGAAGCAGAGACGCTCACATTTGATAGCTGCTTCTGTTTTTTTCTTCTGTCTCAAGGTCTGTACATTTATAACAGAAAAACGATACGTTTCTATTAAGAGTAGACATAACATGTATCTATTCCCATACCATTGAAATGATTTTAAACTGTATGTAAATGCGATACATCCTTAGAAAAGCTACATCTTGTATAAGCAAAGGTAAAAATTTCTTTTCATAATAAGTAGGAACGTTTTTTTTATTTGTGGATTTGTTTCCATGAAAAGAATATAATAAAGATATAACAATAATCGCCGTTAAATATGAATCCGTAAAATTGCAGATGGAAAGGAAGAGGACCATGTATCATGAACATGTAGCTGTAACTGTTTTAACGACCACCTCTGATATACAGGCCTGTCTGGAACAGGGTATTGCCCGTGATCTTATGCATTGCCATATTCAAACATCCGGTGTACATGGTGCCTGGAATAGCAGTGACATCATTCTTTGTGAGCTTTCTCTGTCCAGTCTGCAGCCGATTCGCAGCCGAATGAGGGAGGATGCCTATCTGCTGTATATCTGTGATGCTGATGCTGCTTCCTGTGCGGATTGCTGGGACGTTGCAGATGAGGTGATTTGCCGTCCGCTGTCTATGGCATATCTTGAAAAGCGTATCCGTTGTCTATATGAGTGCTATCGGCAGAAGGAGCGTGCATGGCTGCTGGATACATATCTCAATACCCTCATTGACAGTATGCCGGATCTGGTTTGGTTTAAGGATGAGGAAGGCTCTCATGTCAAGGTAAACAGCGCTTTCTGTCATACGGTGGGAAAAAGCAGAATGGAGATTGAGGGAAAGAATCACTGTGCAGTGTGGGATGTGGATGTTGATGACTGTGCCGAGACAGAGGATATCGTACGACGGGAAAAGAAAACCTGTCAATTCAACGAGCTGGTGAAAAGCCCGCATGGACTGCGGCAGTTTCGCACCTATAAATCGCCATTATTTGATAAACAGAACAGGATTATTGGCAGTGTTGGCATCGGGCATGATATCACCGATTTGGAAAATATGAGTACCGAGCTGGAAATCCTGTTAAACAGTATGCCATTTGCCATCCTCATTCGAGATCAGGCGGGGACTGTGCTTAATGTCAATGATAAATTTACTGAATTTTTTGCTGTATCCAGAGCTTCCATCCTCGATGTAGCATATGATGACTGGTTTTCGTCCCTGCTGAGGGAAGGCAAACAGCTGAAAAAGGAGTCGAATGGAAAGGCGATTCTGACATTTGAGGGGAATCGCAGAATTTTGGAAATCAGCAATGAAACAATTTATGATATATTCAAAAGTCGTGTCGGGGATTTGTGTATCTATCGTGATATGACGGAGGAATACCTTCTTGAACAGCAGTTGAGCAGTAATTCCAACACCGATTATCTGACTGGTCTATACAACCGCAGATATTTTTATGAGTATTATGCCGATTTACGGAAATTTAAGCAGATATCCATATTGTATGTGGATCTGGATTATTTTAAAACGGTGAATGATACCTATGGACATCAGGTAGGTGATGAAGCGCTGCGTATCAGTGCAGAGGTGCTGAAGAAAATGTTTCCAAAGGATCTGATTGCACGTCTGGGCGGTGATGAATTTCTGGTATCCATGACAGCAAGCATGAGTGCGCAGGAGCTGCTGCGGCAGGGGAACCGGCTCATTCATGAACTGCAGAAGCACTTTGAGAGGAATGCTTATTATATGAATCTGTCGGCCAGTGTCGGAATTTCGTATACTACAGATCCCGTAATGCGTATTGATGATTTGATCCGAGAGAGTGATACGGCATTGTATAAGGCGAAGCAGCAGGGCAGGTCAAAATGTCAGCTGTATGAACGGGCCGCAAGCAATACGCGATATTTGAAAAAAGCCATCCGCTGAGGTGGCTTTCATATGGAAAAAGAAGCTTAGACCGTCACTTATATAATATATAGGAAAGGCATCTGTTTTCAGAAGGTAAATTGCCGTGGACGCTCACTTGCTTTTGGGGTTAATCGTAAAAAACATCCCGGCTGCTTCCGCATGTTTCCTGGAATGTGTGCGCTGATACGGATACAGCGGGAATCAAGACGAGGCTTCATGACTGCTCAGGGACGGCAGGCGGAATCAAGCTGTATATGCTCACACAGCAAGGTGTGCTATCGATGTTATGCGAACGTGCGAAACGAATGAGTGTTTTCGAAGATTTTGTCAGGATTATGTGAAACTGTAGAGAAATGTTACGAAAATGGGTTCAGAAGCTACTTTATAATTGATAAAAACGAGCGATTATGCTATATTAGTGTATGTTTAGTCGTAAAGGAGAAACCATGGATACTTATTATGAGGATATTCTAAAAAAGGTGGAAACTCTGATGAAGGATGCGCAGTTTGCCGAAGCATATGCCATTCTGGATGAGGAACTCTCCATGCCGTATATTCCAAGGGAATATGAGGAACCATTGATCGCATACTATAACCAGTGTCGCAGTGAGTGTAAATGGAAAGATACCGCAGTTCGGGAAGAGGACATTGAAACTCTGCTGAAAGGTTCTCTGGAGGAAGCGTTTCTTGCGATTGAACAGCTGAAAAAAAGTAATATTCGTAATCACATGGATGCTGTGGCGGACTATCTGTCTCAAAACCCGCACTATCTGGTTCGTTCTCTGATGATCGAAGCCATGATGGAACAAAACATTACCGATGAGGTCAGTGTGGATATCGACGGTCTTGAGGTTACCTTCTCTCCGTGCAGTCTGGATGCGCCTATGGAAAGCGAGGGGGCACTGGAAGCGGTGAATTATCTGAAGGACTGGTTTGAAAACGACAATCCGACATTTACGATGATGTGTGTGGAAACTTTGGTGAAGGAGGCGTATCTGCGTCTGCCCTTCAATATTGAAGAGGATGAGGCACTGCCGCTGGCTGCTGCTGTGACTGCCTATGTGTTTCATGCCTATGAGGAACATAAGGCATGGATGCTCTTTGAGGAAGAAAAAGGTCTTGCACAATACAGGGGTTATGAATTATTATTAAGGAAGCATGAAATGTAATGCTGTGTGCGAAGAGATTGATACGTAGGAGGTATGAACAATGAGTTCAACATGGGAATTAAAAGAAAAATCAACAGGTGAATTAACAGCGACTGTCGAAGGTGATACCTGGAAGGATGCTCAGAAAAAAGCATTCAGAAAACTGGCAAAGAAAGTAAATCTGCCGGGATTCCGTCCGGGTCAGGCTCCTGAGAAACTGGTAAGAAAGCAAATCAGCTCTCAGAATATATTGATGGAAGCAATCGATGAGGTTGCAGGAGATGCATTAAGTGCAGGAATCAAGGAACATGATTTGTGGGTGATTTCCCGTCCGGCACTGGATATCGAAAGCATCGATGAGGATAAGGTAACATTCAAATTCAACGTAACAGTAAAGCCGGAGGTGAAGCTGGGAGCATACAAGGGCCTGGATATCACAAAGGAAGCTGTTGAAGTAAGCGATGCGGATGTTGAAGAGGAAATCACACGTCTGCAGGAGCGTTTTGCGGATCTCGTAGTGAAAGAAGAAGGCAAGGTTGAAAACGGAGATACTGCTGTGATTGACTTTGAAGGCTTCAAGGAAGGTGTTGCATTCGAAGGCGGTAAGGGAGAAGCATACCCGCTCGTAATTGGAAGCGGAAGCTTTATTCCGGGCTTTGAAGAACAGGTTCTGGGCATGGGAATTGAAGAAACAAAGGATATCAATGTAACCTTCCCGGAAGATTATCAGGCAGAGGAGCTTGCAGGTCAGCCGGTTGTCTTTAAGGTGACTGTTCACGAAATCAAATCCAAGGTACTTCCGGAAGCAGATGATGAACTGGTAAAACAGGCAGAAATCGAGAATGTGGAAACACTGGAAGCATTCAAGGAATATTCCCGTAAAAACCTTGAAGAAAGCAAGAAAAACCAGGCGGAGCAGAAATTTGAAAATGAAATTCTGACAGCCGTTACAGAAAATGCCGAGGTGGAAATTCCACAGGTTATGATCGAAGAGGAAACAGACAGCCTTGTGCGTGATTTCGAACAGCGTCTGCAGTCTCAGGGATTCGGTCTGGAGCAGTTCAAGCAGGTAACTGGGCAGACAGATGAAATGATTCGTGAGGAAATGGGCAAGGATGCCTTCAATAAAGTAAAAGTGCGTTTAGTTCTGGAAGCTATTGCAGCGGAAGAAAAGATTGAAATAAGTGAAGAGGATGTCAACAATGAGCTGGAAAATATCGCCAATATGTATCAAATGCCGGTTGAGCAGGTAAAACAGTTGATTTCCAACGATGCGGTGTCGTATGATTTACGTATCCGCAAAGCATTAGAGCTTGTCAAAGAAGCAACGGGCAAGTAATCATGCTGCAAAAGACGCTGGAGCGCGTCTTTTTTGCCTATGGAAAGGAGTGTAGGAATCATGAATGAAAACGATGCAAATCCAATTGTACAGCTTCCTTTGGTCTGTACGCGCGGTGTTGTAGTGTTTCCGAATCAGGAAGTCATCATCGATGTCGGTAGAGAAAAGTCTACGCGTGCAGTAGAAGAAGCACAGGAAAAATACGAAAGTCAGGTCATTCTGGTAGCACAGCGGGATCTGGCACTGGAAGAGCCTGATGTGAATGACGTATATTCCTATGGTACTCTTTGTCAGATCAAGCATATCCGCAGAATGGATGGTTATCTGCGTGTGAAGTTCAGAGGTATGCAGCGTGTGGAGCTGCATACGATCATCAACGATGATACACTGATGAGTGTAACGGCGGAAGTCAAAACCGATATTGCGCAGGATCCGATGGAAGAGGTTGCTCTGGTAAGAAAAATCGCCAAGCAGTTTGAGGAAATCGAGGCGGTTTCCCAGACCATTCCGAAAGAAATGATCAATGAACTGGCAAAGGGCGTTTCCGCACCTGTGCTTTCTGATCAGATAGCACAGCTGTTTCCTTTTACGCTTGAAAAGCGACAGGAGCTGCTGGAAACACTAGGTGTGAATGAGCGTCTGTACCTGATTCTTCAGGAAATCGAGAGTGAAAAGGAATTATCACAGATTGAGAATAAAATCAATGACAAGGTAAAAACAAGAATTGAGGAAAGTCAGAAGGAATACTACCTGCGGGAGAAGATGCGTGCCATCAAGGAAGAGCTTGGTGATGTGCCGGATACCGATAAGGATGTGGATGCGATTCGCAAGCGTCTGGAAGAAAATCCGTACCCTGACAGCATTAAGGATAAGATCAGAGATGAACTGTCCCGCTATGAAATGCTGCCAGCCGCAAGTGGAGAAACCGGTGTTATCAAAACGTATATCGACTGGATGATGGATCTGCCGTGGTGGCAGGAATCCAGGGATAACGAGGATCTGAATCTGGCAAGTGAGATTCTGGATGCGGATCATTACGGTCTGGAAAAAATCAAGGAGCGTATTCTGGAGTATCTGGCTGTCAAGCAGATGACGAATTCTCTTCGTGCACCGATCATCTGTCTGGTTGGTCCTCCCGGTGTCGGTAAAACATCCCTTGCGAAATCCGTCGCAAGAGCACTCGACCGCAAATTTGTGAAAATATCACTGGGTGGTGTGAAGGATGAATCTGAAATCAGAGGACACCGCAGAACCTATCTGGGAAGTATGCCGGGAAGATTTATCCAGGCAATGAAAAAAGCAGGGACGGTGAATCCTGTCTTCCTGATTGATGAAATCGACAAGATGGCAAGTGATTACAAGGGTGACCCTGCAAGTGCCATGCTGGAGGTATTGGATCCGGAACAGAATTCTCTGTTCTCCGATCACTATATCGAAGAGCCGTATGACTTAAGCAAGGTACTCTTTATCGCAACGGCAAATTATCTGGAGAATATACCAAATGCGTTGCGTGACCGTCTGGAAATCATCGAGCTCAGCTCCTATACCGAGCTGGAGAAAATCGAGATTGCCAAGCGTCATCTGGTGCCGAAGCAGATCAAGGAAAACGGTTTGAAAACATCGCAGCTGAAAATCGATGATGAAATGATCAGCTTCCTGATTCGATATTATACAAGAGAAAGCGGTGTTCGACAGCTGGAGCGTGTGATTGCAACCGTCTGCCGTAAGAGTGTGCTGGCAATCCTGAAGGACAATAAGCGCAGTATCAAGGTAACCAAAAAGCTGGTGAAGGAATGGCTCGGTCATGAGAAATTCGAATACGGCAAGCGGGAAACAAAGGATCAGATCGGTACGGTTACCGGCCTGGCATATACCTCCTTCGGAGGCGATGTGCTGCAGGTTGAGGTCAATCATTTTGAAGGTAAGGGAAAACTGGTCATCACTGGTCAGCTAGGGGATGTTATGAAGGAATCCGCAACCATTGCCTATGATTATGTACGCGCCAATGCCAAAAAATACAAAATCCAGCCGGAGGTGTTCGAAAAGAACGATATTCATATCCACGTACCGGAAGGGGCCGTTCCAAAGGATGGACCAAGCGCCGGTGTAACGCTGACAACCGCTCTGGTATCCTCTTTGAGCGATACGCCGGTCAAAGCCAATCTGGCAATGACCGGAGAGGTCACACTGCGTGGAAATGTCCTGCCAATCGGCGGTCTGAAGGAAAAATCCATGGCGGCACATCGTTGTGGAATTACGACAATCGTCATTCCCAAGGCCAATGTCAAGGATTTGGATGATGTACCGGCAACGGTAAAGGAAAGTGTCAACTTCGTACCTGTGGAACGTGTGTCTCAGGTGCTGGATGTTGCCCTGGTTAAATAGCATGATACAATTTCAGAAAGCGGAGCTGGTCATTTCCGCACCGGATAAGAAATCATGGCCGGATACGACACTGCCGGAAATTGTTCTGGCTGGCCGAAGCAATGTCGGCAAAAGCAGCTTCATCAATGCCATGTGCGGACGCAAAAAGCTGGCCTATGTCGGGAATACGCCCGGCAAGACCAGACTGCTGAATTTCTTCAATCTGGATGACAAGTATATGTTTGTAGATGTTCCCGGCTACGGCTATGCGAATATCTCGAAAACACAGCTGATCAAATTCGGACAGATGATGGAGGATTATTTCTCTGAACGAACGCAGAAAAAAGGTGTTGTGATTCTTGTGGATGCCAGACATAAGCCGACGGATGATGATATGACGATGCTGGAATTTGCCCGTTATTATGAAATCCCTGTTGCAGTTGTGGCAACCAAGTGCGATAAGGTGCCGCCGACCAAGCGCGCCCATCATTTCGCAAACATCCGTAAGACACTGAAGCTGAATGCGGATGAGCCCCTGTTTCCTTTCTCAGCTGTTGAAAAGCAGGGAATGGAGGAAATCTGGAGCTATCTCATACCGCTGTTCACTTCCTGATAAGAAGCACCGAGTCTTCTCTAACTAGAGGAGGCTCTTTTTTTAACAGCGTAAAAAAGGAAAGTAAGCGTTGGATATCGAAATTCGCGTAAGATGCGCAAAATCCTATAATAAGTTGTAACTGTAAAGGGAATGTCATATAATGAAGTTAACCATAAATAGGAGCGACCCATGGAGGACTGCTTATGTATACAGACGATAGCAAAATCTGTCATACTGCCTTGTGATGTGTATGCGGATGGGGAATATGCTGCCCTTCATAGAAGGTCCGGTATGCTCCTGCTTTGCTACTTTGAACAGGATAGCATACAGGTTGAACATTTCCTGCAGCAGCATAGAAATGAAAGCAGTCTGTGTATACCCTATTGTGACATTGATCATATTGATGTGCCAATTTCCCGAATACCTTACGGCAGTCTGTATGGAGTCCGATATCATATCACCCTGAATTTCATCGTATAGCAAACAGATGGGGGAAGCTGCGAGATAGAATCCACTGCATTTTCTTTAATCGACGATTTGCAAACGCTGCTGCGTGAAAAAGGAATACCTCTGTTCGATATCATTGCAATGACAGATATCCTACATGCTGTCTCTATTGAAGAACTTCAGGTATATCTGAATGAAAACTATGAACTGTATATGAAAAAGTATGGAATTGGCAATATGAGAATCACAAGGAAGCGGAAAGCCTGATACATGCAGATGTACGTTAAAAATATGAAGAAGGAGGAGATGCCATGGAAACGCTACTTGAAATTATTATGGAAATCGTAATGGAAGGAACGTTGTATACTGCAGGAAACAAGAAAGTTTCTCTCTGGATTCGCATACCGCTGATCTTGGTATTGCTGCTGTTTTTCGGCTTTATCATTGCGGGCAGCTTTCTGACAGGCATAATCATTGTGAAGAAAGAGGGGTTTTTCAAGGGTCTGATCATGCTTGGTATCTCCGTTCTGATGCTGGGAGTCCTGATAAAACTGATTGTTGATTATAGAAAAAATTGGAAGTAGTCTTTAAAACAGCCTAACAGGGGCAAGAAATGTTTTGAAATGCAAAGGCATGTGACAGCACGCTTTGCGCCTTTTTTGCAGGGATAGTATTTAAAAAATATGAATATATTTGTATATCCATGTAAGGGACATTTGCAGGCAGCTATGCTGCATGGACTTGATAGCCGAAGACAGGAAGCGGGATGTAAGTGTTTGCATGTGTTCGGGACATCCTTTTGTTGCTGTCACAGTATTTCGGAAAAAAGAAATATCGCATTTGTTAGAAAGCAGGTTCTTTACTTTAGGGTGTATGCATAAGGGAGACTTCAACTTCTATTGATAACTACAATCGTATGGATGTCTCCCTATGTTAAGTTTACCCACAATCGAGAAAGAACCAGAAAGCGATACGATACGTTCTTTTACATTTGCATCGTAGTCTGATTGTTAACAGGCGAATCTTACAGGTATGCACTTGCCGTGAATTGTGAGGACTCTGTATCGATTTAGATTTGTTCTGCCAGCTATTGACAGTTTACTGGAATCGTATTATTATATATTTAACTAATTGGTTAAATAAAGAAACAGGAGGAATTCTTATGGTGTTCTTGAAAAAATACGGTGCTTATGGTATTCCGGTGTGCTTACTGCTTGCTTCCCTGCTGTTGTATCCACGCCTGCCAAATGAGCTTCCGATGCAGTTCAGCTTGAGCGGTGAGGTAAATCGAACCATGAATAAGGAATTCGCAATTTGGTGTATTCCTGTACTGGAGGCTGTTATTCTTCTGTATACCGATTGCACGGATAACCGTATTGCAGGACTTGCGATTGCAATTCTGCTGACAATCATTCAGCTGGGCATTATGCTGCTGGTTATGAGGTGAGTATATGGATATGTTTAAAGCGATGGCAGATCCGACAAGACGGCGGATTCTGCAGCTGCTGAGTGAAAAAAATCTAAGTGCCGGAGAGATTGCTGAAGAATTCACAATGTCAAAGCCGGCCATATCCAAGCATCTGGATATATTGAAGACCAGTGAGCTAATCACCTGTGAAAAACAGGGACAGTATGTAATTTATGCGATCAACACATCTGCTGTGGAACAGATGTACTGCCGCTTTCTGGATGTGTTTGATGGAATGTCCTTTCATGGAAAGGCGCAGAAGCATGAAAAATGATCACTGGATGATGCTTTGCTGTAGAGGTATTCTGCTCTGCGTGTGTGCCTCACCATGGCTTCCCTATACGGAATGGGGAATTCTGCTGTTCTCTGTCCTCAGTGCTCTTCGGCTGTATTTTGCGAATGATGTGATAACCGGACTCGATCAGGCAAATCCGAAGAACCGTACCGTACAGGAAATGGCTGTGGTATGCATGTTTTTTATTATGATGATGGCGGTAATCGCTGCTTTATATGCATGCGGACAGCTACAGGAAGCTGTAAAAGATAAACTGCAGTTTTCCATGGTGCTGTTTCTGGTACTGGTATATGGAAACGCTGCACCAAAGCTTCCCTGTAATCGTCATCTTGGTCTTCGGCTGCCATGGACGACGGCAGATGAAAATACGTGGCGGTATGCACATCGCATCTGCGGCTATATGAGCTTTCCGACAGCTTTTTTCATGCTGTGCGGATTTGCAATGCACCATACCGGTGTTCAGGCAACTGCTTTTGGGTTTGGCTTTGTCGGGATTCCGGCATTCCTATCCTATCGTTATGATCAGAAACAGAAAAAAGACAGAATCTAAACGGTTTGCAGGTCGGCGAACTGTTTTAGGATTCTGTCATTTCTATATTATTTTTCTTCTACCGCAAGAATCAGCTCTTTCGCATAGGGCAGTGATGCGATCCAGTCGCACACGGTATGCCATTCATCCAGCTTGTGGTTTCTTCTTGCATAATAAATGTTCATCAGCGTTTCATAATTCAGCGTACAGGTACGCATCTGATGGTAGCTGCTCGGCAGCAGCTGAATCATACTGTACCAGGTTTCCTTATCCTTTGTTTCCAGATAGTCTTTCCGCAGATCCTCCAGGACGGAAACGGTATGTGCCAGCGCCTCCTGTGCCTGTGTATTCATACGCTCATGGGAAAAATCATCCAGCGTAAAGGGCTTACTGGCAATCTTGTGCATGGTGGAGGTGGAGTTGGCCACGGTTGCCACCTTGTATGTATCGTATTCCTTCCACCAGTACAGCGGAGCAGTAAAATCGACAGAAACAAATATCTGACGGATGAATTTACGGTGATCACTGCCTGCACGTGCCAGACGCTGTGCCAGATTCAGATCATTTGGTCCCATAATGAAGTTTCCCTGTTCATCATAAAAGCTATCCATGCGATTCCAGCTGTTCATCGGATTACGGGCACCGCGAATGGCATTTTCAAAATTCATTACACTTGTTCTTTCAATGGTAATCATGTTAACATCCTCATTTCTTTCCAATCCATTCTATCATATTTTGTCACTTGTGGACAGAAAAAGACCAAGAATTTAAAAACGGCAGTCAGGCTGGTGGAAGCAGTGCAGCCTGGCAAAGAGCAGACCAGCAGGGAATCTGTACAGGCAGGCATACTTTGTGTTTCTGCGGCATACATAATGATAGGAGGCTACGCTATGAAAACAATGAAAATAGAAAAAGAGCTGCAGTTCGCAGATCAGGTCAAGGAGCCGCGTTCCCTGCAGGTACGGGAATCACTGGAATACCATAAGGAAGCAGAGGGCATTCGTGCAGTAGGTCCCCTGCGTGTACAGGGAAGCTATGTGAATGATGAGGGTGAGCTGCAGGAATATGAGGAAGTATTGGATATGGATGTACTTGCACCGAATCACAAGCTGTCACAGGAGCGTTTTTATCTTGATATACAGGAATATCAGAGTGTTCCTGCCAATGGTGGTTTGAATTTGACGATTCTTATGGGAATTCACGGATTGCAGGAGCAGCCGGCACCTGTTCAACAGACGGTTGTTGAACAAGACAATGTGCAGCCGGAGTTTTCAGCATCCCGGCAGCCGGCACCTGCTCAGCCAGAGATGCAGGACAATACCCTGCATACACTTGAACAGCTGTCTGCTACAGGCTCGCAGGAAAATGAAGAAGTGGCACAGGAGGAAGAGACACCACAGGAATCGGACACCACAGCGATGTCGGAATTTGAAGATTTGTTCGAAGACGATGAAACAACGTATACATCCTACCGTATGGTCGTCGCCAGAGGGAATGACTCCTATGGAACCATAGCACAGCGCTATGATGTGAAGGAAGATGCTTTGCGTCTGGCCAATAACAATAAGGAAGTAAACGAACGTACGCTGGTGATTCTTCCCTCTGTCTGAATTTGGCGGACGCATGAGTATATGAAATATGCAAGCAGTTTATGCGGGGACAAAAGCATCAATATAAATGGTGCTTTTGTTTTTTTTTGTATATCTGCGGTTTTCACCAGATGTCTGCCTTCTTTCACGCTCAGGAATATGTGAGGGAATGACTTTGTCGCCGGAATCGTGTGTGCAGTTGGGATATATGGATAGCATAAGCAGCCCCTGTGTATAGGACTTGACAGATTTTCTGTACAGGTTGTGAATGTTTCATTATCGTTAACTCATCCCCATTTTGCGCGCGGAAACACACGGCATGAATGCTGTCTTAAATTTCTTGTTTTATCATAAATTGGATGTTCTTTCACACTACCTGTCACGACATGCCGGTCAAGAGCCTTTACAGGAAGGAAACAGCTCCTTGATCCGATAATCAGCAAGAGATGCCTGTGTGCGGTGTTAAAAGCCTCAGCTGCCCGCAAAACTAAAAAAGAGGTTGAAAACCGCTGGACTTTTGTTTATAATAGAAAAGTAAAATGCGTTAGAAAAGAAGGAGTACCACAGATTTTCAGGTAGAGAGAGCTTTCGGCTGGTGGAAGAAAGTGCTGAAGCTGCGGGAAGGTAGTCTTGGAGCAGATATTCTGAAAGAGAAGTAGGAGTATTCGTAAAGCACGGCGTTAACGTGGTCGAGGCACAGCACAGCTGTGTAAAATAAGGTGGTACCACGTGAAAACGTCCTTTGCGGGACGCTTTTTTTATATTCGGAGGTGATGGTATGCGCTTGGATATGCCCTGTGTGGAAACTGCACATCTGCTGCTTCGTCCTGTAGAAGAAGGGGATGTATGTGACATGTTTACCTATTACAGCGACCCTTTGGTCATGCGGTATTTATCTCTGCATCCTCATACGGATATAGAAGAGACACTGAACAGTATCCGCAGTTATTTTCTGACCTGGGAAAAGCGCGGTGTACCGCAGGCCTGGGTGATGGTACATAAGCATGATGACAAGGTGATCGGTAATCTGGATATCCATACCATTGATGGGGATATCGGCGAAATTGGTTATCTGATGCATCCGGATTACTGGAATCAGGGCTTGATGAGAGAAGCTGTCAGCGCGCTGGTGAAAGCTGGCTTTGCGCATGTCGGGCTGCGCCGCATGGAAGCCTATGTGGCTGTGGAGCATCCGGCGAGTGCAGCGGTTTTAAAGCATTGCGGCTTTGTACAGGAGGGAATCCTTCGCAAGCTGGCATTGCTGAGTGATGGACGATATCACGATATGGTGTTAATGAGCATTCTGAAAGAAGATATTCTTACAGAAAGCTTCCGTTTGGACAAGTAAAGGAGAAGTGCGTTATGAGAAAAACATTAGATACGAAATATGATCATCTTCACGTTGAGATGGACCACTACAAAAGCTGGATCGATCACGGCTATTTTACAGCAGGAGATAAGAGCAAGGACCCCTTCTGCATCGTAATACCTCCACCCAATGTAACCGGAAAGCTGCACTTGGGACATGCATGGGATACCACCCTGCAGGATATTGTTTCCCGCTACAAGCGTATGCAGGGCCATGACATGCTGTGGCTGCCGGGCATGGATCATGCCGGGATTGCGACCCAGGCCAAGGTTGACGAGCGTCTGAAATCCGAAGGTATTTCACGATATGATATCGGGCGTGAGAAGTTTCTTGAGCGTGCATGGGAATGGAAGGAGGAGTATGCCTCCACGATTCGCAAGCAGTGGGCAAAGATGGGACTGTCCCTTGACTATTCCAGAGAACGCTTTACGCTGGATGAGGGACTGAGTGATGCGGTACGCAGAGTATTTGTGGACTTATACAATGATGGTCTGATTTATCAGGGAGAGCGTATCATCAACTGGGATCCGCAGGCTAAAACAGCCCTTTCCAATATTGAGGTTATTCACAAGGAAATTGAAGGTGCGATGTACTATTTCAAATATAAGGTAGTGGAAACCGGAAAAGAGCTGGTGATTGCGACCACCCGTCCGGAAACCATGTTTGCGGATCAGGCGATTTTTGTACATCCGGAGGATGAACGTTATAAGAATATCGTCGGAATGCACGTTATTAACCCTGCCAATGGGGAAGAACTGCCAATCATGGCGGATGATTATATCGACATGTCCTTTGGTACGGCGGTTATGAAATGTACACCGGCACATGATCCGAATGACTTTGCTCTGGCGAAAAAATATCATCTGGCAATGCCGATCTGTATGCATCCGGATGGTACGATGAATGAAATGGCACACAAGTATGCAGGAATGGACCGTTTTGCCTGCCGTAAGGCACTGGTTGCCGATTTTGAAAAGGATGGTGTTGTGGATCATATCGAACAGCACATGCATCAGGTTGGACATTCGGAAAGAACCGGTGTCATTGTGGAGCCTTATCTTTCCAAGCAGTGGTTTGTCCGTATGGAGCCGCTGGCTGAAGAGGTATTAAAAAATCAGGAAATCGAAGAACAGAAAATTCACTTCTATCCGCAGCGCTTTGAAAAGACCTTCCATCAGTGGCTGGAAAATATCGAGGATTGGTGTATCTCCCGTCAGCTGTGGTGGGGACACCGCATTCCTGCCTGGTATCATAAGGAAACCGGTGAAATCTATGTAGGGATGGAGGATCCGCAGGATTTGGAAAACTGGATTCAGGATGAGGATGTTCTGGATACCTGGTTCTCCAGTGCACTGTGGCCGTTCTCCACGCTGGGCTGGCCGAAGGAGACGGATGATTTGAACCGTTACTTCCCGAATGACGTGCTTGTGACCGGCTATGATATCATTTTCTTCTGGGTTGCCCGTATGGCTTTCCAGACACGCTACTGCATGAAAAACCGTCCGTTTAAGGATGTATTGATTCACGGTCTGGTACGGGATGCGCAGGGACGTAAGATGAGTAAGTCGCTGGGCAACGGTATTGATCCGATGGATGTGATTGCGGATCACGGTGTCGATGCACTGCGCTTCTTTTTGACAACGAATTCCACACCAGGACAGGATTTGCGCTACATCGATGAAAAGGTCGAGGCAAGTGCGAACTTTATCAATAAAATATGGAATGCGAGCCGCTTTGTCCTCATGCAGATTCCAGAGGATATGGAGGTTTCCGACATTGATTTGAGCAATGCCTCCATGATCGACAAATGGATTTTGAAGCGCTTCAATGAGGTGCTGGAAAACGTGACGGCGAATATGGAAAAATATGAGTATGCGCTGGTTGGAAATGAATTGTACAGCTTTATCTGGGATGATTTCTGCAGCTGGTATATCGAGCTGAGCAAGGCAGGTCTTTCCAGCGATGATGAAACACTGCGCAGGGCAACACAGTCCACGCTGGTAACGGTGCTGAGCGGTATCGTACGTATGCTACATCCGTTCATGCCGTTTGTGACAGAGGAAATCTATCTGGCAATTCCGCATACTCAGGAAAGCATCAATCTGGAGGCCTGGCCATGTGCAGTGGATGCGGCGATGAGCGAAGAGGAAATGACAGCGATTCGTCAGCTGATTACAATGATCGAGGCAGTGCGCAGTCTGAAGGTGGATTACAACCTGAAGCCGAGCATGGACATCGAGGTCATCATACGGGACGAAAACGGTAAGAATATGCCAAGTGTTTCCTATATCAATGCCATCCTGCAGAAGATGTGTCATGCGACATGGATCGATGAGGACAGCGCTGTGGAAATGGCAGTGCGTCCGATTCTGAACGGTACGCTGAATGTTCCACTGGCCGCAATCATCAATGTGGAAGAGGAAATCGAAAAGCTGAGCAAGGAAATCAAACGTCTGCAGCAGGAAATCAAACGTGGAGAGGGCATGCTGAGCAATCCGAATTTCGTAAACAAGGCTCCCGAAGCAAAGGTCAACGCAGAGCGTGAAAAGCTGGAGGGTTACCGCTCCCAGTATGCGATCGTTGAAAAACAGCTGGAGGAAATGAAGAAGAAAGCATAGCTTTTCTATAAACGGGCATCTGCATATTATGATTCGTAAAAAAGCAGATGCCTTTTTCACATTTCTTACGGTACGTAAAGTCTTGCCGAGCGCTTGTTCCGCGCAAGGCTATTCCCTGTACCTTTCCAATGCATAAAAAAACCGGCAAATTTTGAAGTGCCGGTTTTTACTGTGACCTTATATCGAAATGGACAGTCGCTTTTCCCTTACCAGAATATGAAGTGCATGCAGAACATCCGAATCGTACAGCTGCTGCTCCTGTTCCATGATAGACAGAGCCTGTTCATAGCTGACGGGATTGTTGTAGGAGCGTTTACTCGTAATGGCATCAAACACATCCGCAACCGCAATGATGCGTGCATCCATCCGGATTGCATCTGCGTGCAGACCGCGGGGATATCCGCTTCCATCCATTCGTTCATGGTGCTGCAGGGCTATCTCTGCAATTATTTCTCCATGTGATTCCATCAGCAGCTGCCAGGAAGCCTGGGGATGCAGCTTGATAATGGAAAATTCCTCAGGAGTTAATCGTCCCGGCTTTTGCAGAATTTCAATTGGTGTATAATATTTACCAAGATCATGGAAGGTTGCGGCTGCGCCCAGTGTCAGAATATCATAGCCCGGATCCAGCTGCAATGCAATGGACATGGAAAGACTGCTGACCCGTCGGCTGTGTCCAATCGTATAGATATCCTTCAGTTCGACCTCCCGCAGCTTTTCAAAGCAGGCGTTGGTCGCATTCACCTTTTGATAGGAGCCGCTCGTACTGAACAGCATCAGACGGCAGGGTGTTTTGGAAATTCCGTGAATAGCAGTTGCTTCATAGCTAAACAGTGCGCTGTCATCCTTTTTTAAGGAAAAGACTTCACTGCTGGATTGAAACTGCATTTCTCCCTCCAGCATGTATAATACAAATACTGCATCCCGTTCGTTTTCCTCCCATGTGATACCAATATGGGTATCGCTGCGAATATTATACAGTCCGGTCTGCAGTTGCTGTACGGCATGGATTTCTTCAGCATTCTGGGGACCCTGCTCCCAGAAGCTTTGGTTATGCTTGATTTCTACTGTCATAATGTGCCCTCTTCCGTGTTTAGTAAAAGTATAGCATAAATTTATAAAAGTTAGTATTTTTGTCCGAAATACCTGTAGAAAATAATATTGCATCCCATACGCGGAAATATGGAATTCCATTACTATTACATTGCATAATCGTGGCTACTGAGTGTGTACGTAAATAAAGAAAAACAGAATATACATCAGATCATAACGATCACTTCGTATATGCCACAGAGATACCGATAAATGCACAACTGATGTTCTATCTGCGCTGGAGATGTTTAAGCCTGATATTCAGCCAGCATGCCGGCAGGCTTCTCATCGCTTTCGCAAATAGCTTTTTGCCGGAACAGAAGGTGTTCATCCGATCAGGAATCATCCAAAGACCCCGGCAGGGCAAAGGTACACTTATGAAGCATGCAATCCCGACACAATGGCTGTGTTGCTTCGGACGCTCCTTGACTCCCATAAAGGTCATCAAACTGGTATCTATCATTCGCCTTTGGTTATGAAACTATTCTGTGTCTCACTGCGGATTACGGATTGTCAACATTTGAATGTAAGGAGATGAAATACTCTTTGCTGATTTACATCTGTTACATTTTTACTTATTGCTATTACTATGCATGGGTTGATTGGAAGGGGAGCATCATAATATGGTACGGTAATAGAGAAATGCACAGTCTTTTGAAATAAAAATGAGAGAGAATGTAAAAATATGAAAGAATGTGGTTGACGAAATTGCAAAAAGGGTGTAACCTATGAAACATAGAAGTTGTGATTAGGGAGGATTCGTATATGAATATCGAAATTATAGAAGCATCACAGAAAAAAGAAAAACCGGACTGGAGCAGTGATCTGGGCTTTGGTAAAATCTTTACCGACCATATGTTTACCATGGATTGGACAGCAGAGCAGGGCTGGTGCAATGCCAAGATCGAGCCGTATGCGCCGATCTGCATGGATCCTGCAAGTCTGGTTCTGCATTATGCACAGGAAACCTTTGAGGGGCTGAAGGCCTATAAGACAAAGGATGGCCGGGTGCTGCTGTTTCGCCCGGAAATGAATGCGCGCCGCTTCGCCAATTCCAACCGTCGTCTGTGTATGCCGGAAATGGATGAGGAGATGTTTGTAGAGGCGGTAGCTGCGGTTGTAAATTATGAAAAGGACTGGATTCCGACTGCCGAGGGTACCTCACTTTATATCCGCCCGTTTATGTTTGCGACGGAAGCTGCGGTTGGGGTACATCCAAGCAATGCCTACAAATTCATGATTCTGCTTTCTCCGGTTGGAGCGTATTATCCGGAGGGTGTAAATCCTGTGAAAATCTATGTAGAGGATGAATATGTGCGGGCTACCAAGGGAGGCACCGGATTTACAAAGTGCGGCGGCAACTATGCGGCCAGCATTGCTGCGCAGGTCAAGGCGGAAAAGCTGGGGTATACCCAGGTGCTCTGGCTGGATGGTGTGGAGCGAAAGTATGTCGAGGAAGTCGGAACGATGAACGTCATGTTCAAAATTGATAATAAAATCGTTACGGCACCCTGTGATGGAACAGTATTGCCGGGTGTTACCAGAGATTCCATTCTGCAGCTGTTAACCTCCTGGGGCTATGAGGTGGAGGAACGCCATCTCGCTATTGATGAGCTGATGCAGGCTGGTAAGGAGGGCCGTCTGGAGGAAGCGTTTGGTACCGGAACTGCAGCGGTTATTTCTCCTGTCGGAGAGCTGAATTTCAAAGGGGAAATCACGGTGATCAATGATTTCAAGACCGGAGAGCTGACACAGAAGCTGTACGATACACTGACCGGTATCCAGTGGGGCGATGTTGCGGATACCTATGGCTGGACACGGGAAGTAAAATAATCATACCAGGAATCATCCCAACGGTTGATTCCTTTTTTTGCGCCTTCTTATACAATAGGGATGTTCAAGGATGGATGAGGAGGAGTTTAGAAGGAAGTATTACGTATACATGCAGTCACTGGTCTATATGATGCAGTATGGTGAGGATAAGTAGCTGTGGCGTATGAAGCGGATACTGCAGTCTCTGGTATCCTTTTTCTCTTATCTGGGTGGTATGATTGCATTTACCATGCTGTCTGTGATTCTGTCGGCCTTTATGACGCTTGCCGTGTGCCGGCTGTTTGGTGCTCAAATCGGCTTTTCCCTGCCGGTTTATGCCGGTCTGCTGTTTGTTTTAGCTTTGTTTGCGACAGCCTTCGCCCTGTTTTTGAATATGCTGTTTGCACAGAAGGTTACAGCCAATATGCTGGGAAGTGCACTTGCTGTTTTGGCATCCATTATCTCGGGTGGCTTTTATGAGGTGGCTCATGAAGGAGGAATTCTGGATACCATTGCATCCATGCTGATGACCAAGGCTGTTTTACAGCTGAGTGAATCACTGGAGGCAGGGCTGACAGCACAGGCTGTGGAGCATCTGGGTTTTGTTTTGCTGTGGGCAAGTGCCTTGTTTATCGCGACACTCCTTGTGCAGTGGATGCATAAAACAGCCGCAGATTGATTCTTTAACTTAATGACATTGAGACTTAACCTTTTATTTTCCTGTAATTCAATTGTATTACAGGCCACATGTGAAAAATCACAAAAGCACTATACTTATGTGGTATTTAATGTAAACACATACAATATTGTTATTTGCATTGACAAATAGGTATATTAAATATAATAATCTATTTGATAAGATATATTCGATACTCATAATTCGGTGGAGGTGAAAGAAAAATTATAATGTTAATGATATATTATCTTGATGGAGGGAAAATATGAAAAAAATTCTATCAGTTGTATTCTGTTCATTATTAGCATTCTCAATGAATAGTTTTACAGGGGCAAAAGCTGAAGAAAACGACATGTTGTATTACAAAACTATTAAATCAGAAGTTGCTGATACATATGCAAAGGAAACAGTTTATGATTTTTTGATTGCTGAAAACACAAATTAAGCCAATCTTAAATGAGAATATAACTATGGGACAGGGTATTTATGTTCAGGAGACGAGCAATGATAGCATCCCAACTTATTATTATCCTATTTATATTGATAATAAGTTAACTTATGTTTATAGAATTTTTCGATGATGGAACAGGAAATTATACAGGTATTTTTAGTGAAAATTTTGTAGATGATTTAACTAAATATGCTGGAAATACCCCTGAAGATGCTCCTATTATATCTTTAGACCCACAAAATAACCAGGAGTTATTTATAAGTGATAATGGAACAACGATTGTAAACAGTAAAACTGGAAGTGTAGAAGCATTTCGAACAAAAGCAGAATTTAGAAGTGCTTCTGCTTTCAAGCCAGTTGATATTTCAGACAAAACCAGCTTTTTCGTCAAACCACAAACTAGAGCTACAAGTTATAATTATATGCTAAATATAAATATTCTTGAAACGCAGGGAAGTACAAACTGGTATTTTGCTTATGTTACTGCTACAGCCTTGCGCTATAAGGATAAGAATGTGCGAGCCTCAACAATAACTAATTATTTTAATTTCGGCACACAGACAGCCTTATCAGTTGACAATGCGAAGAAGTATCGTAAAACAAAGGGTGTTACATATGATGGAAGGTACTCAGGCTCTATTATGAATTCTTCTCTTCATGGTTATTTAAGGGGGGGCAATCCGGTACATTGGTCTATGGATGTATCAGGAGGAGGTAATCATGCTTTACTTATTCATGGTATAGAGGGAAGCAGAAGAAGGGTATGGAACCCTTGGTATTCGTACTCTGAATGGTCTGTAGATGCAGTAACTTATAAATCTGCGGGTGGAACAACCATGAAAACACGTGGTTATGGCATGTATTTTTAAAATGAAATTAAAATATTTATTGACTTTCGCTTTCATGATTACATTCACTGGGTGTTCTACACCTCAGGAATCACCTCCGGTTGTTTATTCGGATGCAACTTTGCCATTTGTGTTGCCTGAAGGCATTTTCTATCAAGACAAGATTTATTGGAAAAGTGATGTAGACACTCAAGAAGAAATAAATGGACAAGAATTGGGTGTAATAAAAGAAAGTGTATCACGATAAGAATTTCCAACAAGTAACCTAAATGTAACAAAATCTGCTAAGAAATATATAGGGGACAAAGTAATAAAAAATGACAACTCATTATTCGTTAAACATGATAATAAAATACTACATTTTATCTATACAGACAAGATGGAACTTGGCGAAGAGATGAATGTATTTGACAGCAATAATTCTGAGGATGCCTCGTATCCACCACATTTTATTTATAATGGTATGCGTTATTTACCAGCAACAGTAACTGAACCAGATATCTTTGAAGCGATTCCAGATTCATTTCAGTATGTTGGTAAGATGAAAGAAGAGATTGCTGTATATGCTAGCAGAAACTATACAGGGGTTCACATTAAGAAAAATACAAAAATGTATATCGGAAAGAACCAAAATCGGTTTATGCTTTTACAACATCCGAATGGATTTATTGAACTTTATGAATGTATTGCATATAGGGAATAGAATAATCAAAGAATTTACTAAAAAACTCACGGCTCTATCGTGAGTTTTTTAGTAAATTAAAAGGAAATTAACATTATGATAGAAAGCAATAGCAATTTTCACCTAAGCTTATCTATATACCATATGTCATAAGAAACAATACTATGTAAAATGTTTATACCTTTTATTTAAAAAGTTTCTGCTTTTTATGGCATTTTATGAATGCTTCGAAATCAATAAAATCAACAGACTCTAATCATAAAGAGCAATTCAATGTAGAATGCAGAAAATCAGTATTGGATAAACGAGACTGTTTTCTCCATGCAGTTCAAATCACTGGAACAGGGTGATTTTTTTGACTTTAACCAATCCTACAGGTAACGGTCCATCAGCTCTCCTTGATTTTATCCTTTAAACCGTCGCTAAAGACAATTTGATACCCCTTAACACTGATGGCATCCGTACCATTCTCCGGTTTCTGGATATCATCGTACACCCAGATGGCATTGACCTGAATGTTTTCTTCCTTCTGCAGGCGGTTGATCAGCTTTACGCCTTCCTCATGGCTCATCGTATACAGCGTTGTGGAAAGGATGTCCGCTATGCCGCTGTTGTCTGTGATTACCGTAACAGAACGGCTGTGCCGAGCCGGCATCAATGTATCAGGGTCAATGATATGATGCATGATCTTACCCTTATACGTATAATAGCGCTGGTAATCACCGCTGGTCACAAAGGATGTGTCGCCCTTGGATTTTACAGAGATTAAAGAATCGGTGGACTGTGCTTTCAGATTTGGAATCTGGATGCCGACGGACCAGGCTTCGTTATCCGGTTTATCGCCAATCAGACGGATATTACCACCGCCGTTGATAATGGCATGCTGAAGCCCGTCCTTTTGCAGCTGATCGGCAATAAGCTCCACGGCATAACCCTTGGCAACACCGCCGACATCCAGAGATACATCACGATCGTCGATATATACCGTGCTGTTTTTTTCGTCGATCTGTACATGCTTCCAGCCGCTGTGCTTTGCGGCTGTCTGCAGCTCCTTCATGGAGGGGATACTGCTTTCCTTATTCTTCTGGTTTGCCAGCGTTCCCGCCTCACGGTAATCATGCCAGATGTTTAAAACACTGCCCATCGTGATATCAAACTGATGATTGCTGATCGTATCGTAGGCTTTTGCCAGCTTTAAAAGATCCAGGATGACAGGCTCGACCTTGACCGGCTGTCTGCCGGCATTGTCATTGATGGTTTTGATGTTATTCACACCGTCGTAGCTGTTGTATTTGTCAAACAGACGGTCGTAATAGCGAAACTGCTTTTTCAGCTCGGCACTATAGCTGTTGAAGGCAGCTTCATTCTCCGTATAGGCGGTAAAGCTCACCACGGTATCAAAGCCGATATCCGTTGCCGTCATGGAATATTTATGGAGTGCCTTTTCACTGCAGCCGCTCAGCAGCAGCGCACCCAGCAGAATGCTTAGTATTTTTTTCATGTTATCACCGTTTGACATTATACCATTATTTCCACGAATTTAAACCGGGATGCATAAGAAAACTTTATCATTTCCTACAAGAGCGAAGCATTCGTTTTCAGTAACAATTTAACATTTTTACAAAAGTCCTTACCTGTATGGAAAGCGAAGGAAACCGGAGGGAAACTACCAGAAAAATCCTTAAGAAAATGTTAAATTTCCGCTTTTTATCATGGTATGAAAATGCTATAATAAAACCGGTATGTAAAATGTGTCAGCACATTCACATATGATATGGAAGAAGTAAGAGAAAGGTAAGGTGACTGTGATGTCATTGTTTAAAGGACCGATGCGTCAGCACATTCCGGGCCATAAGGAACTCAGCGACCATGTAGACATCATGGAAGTGAAAGCCGGCAGCAAGGTATTTATCCCTTTGATCTGCGGGCCTTCTGTGAATCTGGAAATACTGGTTAAGGAAGGTGACCATGTTTCCATTGGTACAAAAGTTGCCCAGTGCAATGAACGTAATGTTGTTCCTATTTTTGCAAGTGTTTCCGGTACTGTGGCAGGTACGCAGAAGCTTATGCATTCTTCCCTGAAGCCGGTGGAGCATCTTGTTATTGAAAACGATGGATTGTATGAGCGTGTACGTTCGTTTGAACCGCTTGATTATAAGAGCGCGGATCGTACAGCGCTGATCGATTTCATGATGAATGCGGGAATCATCGGTCTGGGTGGTGCAGGCTTCCCTGCATATATCAAGTACAAATTTGCAAAGGATGTAAAGAAGCTGATCATCAATGCGGTGGAATGTGAACCGTTCATCACTGCGGATTATAAGATGATTCAGGCGCACAAGGAAGAATTTGTTACCGGTGTGGCAGCCATGAAGAAAATGGCGATGGCACCGGAGGCAGTAATCGCAATCAAGAAGACGCATCCGGATCTGATTCAGTTTGTGGAAGAAGCAGTCAAGGGCATGGAGGGCTTCAGCGTAGCGGCTGTGCCGGATGTGTACCCGATGGGCTGGGAGCGTGTTTTGGTGCGTGAAATCATGCATGCGGAATATGAAAAGCTGCCGGGTGAGGTTGGTGCCATTGTCAATAATGCGACAACGGCGATTGCATTTGGCGATGCACTGCTAACAGGAACGCCAATCGTATCCAAGACGCTGACCGTATCCGGAAATGCGATAAAGAAGCCGGTCAACGTACAGGTTCCGGTCGGTGTACCGGTATCTGAAATCGTAGCGGCATGCGGCGGCTATACCTGTGAGGACGTAAGGCTGATTGCCGGAGGTCCGATGATGGGGAAAACGATTGTCAACGACAAATTCGTGATCGACCGCAATATGAATGCATTGACCATTCTGGAAAACAAGCCGTTTGACAGCATTGCCTGTCTGCGCTGCGGGAAATGCTCCGACCACTGTCCTGCAGGACTGCAGCCGGTGCGTATTGCACAGGCGGTAAAAACAAACGATAAGAAAGCCATGGAAAAGCTATGTGCCATGGATTGCATCGAGTGCGGTCTTTGTACATACATCTGTCCGTCCCGTCTGGATGTGACGGAGAATGTTCGCCGTGCAAAGCGTCAGCTGATGCTGGCTAAGAAGTAAGGGAGGGTATTTTATGAAATTTACATTCCATGCATCACCGAACTTACGTCAGAAGCAGAGCACACAGCAGATTATGCTGGAGCTGATGATCGGGTTACTTGTGGTGTTTGCATTTTCACTAATTTATTATAATCAGGCATATAGCTTTGATCATATGCTGCAGGCAATCAAGCTGCTTGCGGTATCCCTGCTTGTCGCATTTGTGACTGAGCTTGCCTGGGCATTCTTTATGAAGAAGGATCAGAAATTTGATCTGCCGTATATCAGGAAGTTTATGGGAGGCTCCTTTGGATGGATCACAGCGATCATCTTAACGCTGATGTGTCCCATCAGTATCCGCCCCTATGCGCTGGGAGTCTCCACCTTCTTCGCTATCTTCTTTGCGAAGCTGTTGTTTGGAGGCTTTGGAAACAATATCTTCAATCCGGCTGCTGTGGGAAGAGCCATCGTCTTTGCGACCTTCATGGGGGCAACGACGGATGTCATCACCTCAGCAACACCGACAACCGTTATCGCGAGCGAGTTTAACTGGCTGGTGACAAATCCGGAAATGATCAAGGATATGATGAGTGAAATCGGCGGTATCGGAAAGCTGCTTACCGGCTGGTATCCGGGTGCGATCGGTGAAACAAGCGCAATCATCATTCTACTGGTCGGTGTTGTATTGTCCATTCGCCGCGTTATTGACTGGAGAGTTCCTGCTGTGTATCTGGGAAGCATCTTTGTTCTGGCGGCCGGTATCGCACTGCTGCGCGGTGTAGGAAGCTATGACGGCATTCCGGGCTTTATCTGGTATCCGCTGGTTCATGTATTGACCGGTGGTGTTGTCTTTGGGGCAGTGTTTATGCTGACCGATCCGGTGACCTCTCCAACGAGTGCACAGGGGCGCTGCATCTTTGCGCTTGGAGCTGCCATCATCACCGTGCTGATCCGTGTAAAGGCAAATCTGCCGGAGGGATGTCTGTATTCCATTCTGATGATGAATATGCTGACACCGATGATTGAAAAAGGGCTGGAAGGAAAACAGCTGGCTCTGCGCAAAAAAGCGACGATCATCTTCAGTATTGTTGCAGTTGTCGGTATGGGAAGCGTACTGCTTGCCGGAAGCGTTATTGAAGCAAAGGAGCCGGCTCCTGCTGTTATGCTGAATACTGCGGACAAGGATGTCAATAAATTTGAAGCCAAGCTGAGTGGAAAGACAGAAAACAGTGATGGCACCGTGACCTATCATGTGGAATCACAGGGGTACGCATCCACAGAGGATCCAACCATCTATAACAAGTTCGATATCACCGTGAAGGATGATAAAATCGTCACGGTTGTACCGACGGAAATCAATGATACACCGTATCAGGGTGATAAAATTGACAATCCTGCATTCCTGGATCAGTTTATCGGACAGGATTTGAAAAAGGATGTCGAGGTAGAAAAAAATGATGCGGTAACAGAAGCTACGTTCTCTTCCAAATCAACGGTACGCGCCGTTGAAGAGGTACGTAAGGCTCTGGGATATTAGGAGGTAAGAATATGAAAAAGATACTACATCTGACTGTCTTCTTAGCTCTGATTGCTGCCCTGGCCGGAGGAGCGCTGGCGTTTGCCAATAACATGACGGCTCCTGTCATCGCTGCCAATGAGCTGGCTGCGGAAAAGGAGACACTGAAGGAGATCTATCCGGATGTGAGTGATGATGCATTTGTAAAGGTGAAAGACAATGCTTCCAAAACCATTGAGAAAATATTCGAGGTGGAAGGAAAGGGCTATATCTTCAAAATGAAGGTAACCGGATATAAGGACGGTACCAGCTATTTGGTGGCTCTGAACAAGGATGGAAGCGTGTATGACTATGTTGCGATTTCCAATGGAGATACACAGGGGCTCGGCTCCAAGGTAACGGAGAAGCCGTTTCGTGAATCTTTAAAGGGAAAGGATGCAGCAGGTGAAGAGATTCTGGATGATACGATTACCGGAGCAACGGTTTCCAGTAAGCCGGTTATTGAAGGAATCCGTGAAGCAGCCAAATATCAGGCTGAGAATCTGAAGTAGGAGGTGGATGAAGAATGAACCGTAAAGAGAATTTTACAGCAGGATTCATCCGTGAAAATCCTGTATTCTCCCTGTATCTGGGACTTTGTTCCACCCTGGCCATTACGACCACGCTGAACAATGCCATCGGTATGGGAGTTGCTGTTATCGTAGTATTGATCATGTCCAATGTGATCATTTCCCTGATTCGTAATATTACACCATCGGAAATCCGTATTCCGGTGTATATCGTTATCATTGCAACACTTGTAAAAATCATCCAGATGCTGATTAAGGCATATGCGCCGAGTCTGGATTCTGCGCTGGGTGTCTTCATCCCGCTGATTGTTGTAAACTGTATTATTCTGGGCCGTGCGGAAGCCTTTGCCAGCAAAAACGGTGTGTTTGATTCTGCACTTGACGGACTTGGCATGGGACTTGGGTACACCGTATCCATCATCCTGATGTCCGCAATCCGTCAGATTATCGCAACGGGAATCCTGTCCTTTGACAATCCGTTCGATGCTGCACAGAATATTTTCTCAATCCGTATTATTCCGGAAGACTTTGCAATCTCCATGTTCTCTCAGCCGTTTGGTGCATTCTGTACGTTTGCATGTCTGGCTGCGGGACTGGCTGCCTATAAGTCTCACCAGCAGAATAAGGCGAAGAAGCTGGAAAAGGAGGCGAAATAAACGATGAACTGGAGCAATTTATTTGTGATGCTGATTACGTTTGTCTTCATTAACAACGTCGTCCTGAATCAGTTCCTTGGTATGTGCCCGTTTATGGGGGTATCCAAGAAGAGCAGCTCTGCCATCGGTATGGGTGCTGCCGTTACCTTTGTAATCGTAGCTGCATCATTAGTTACCTATGGTTTGTATTATATGGTACTGGATCCGCTGGGACTTCAGTATATGGATTTGATCACGTTCATTCTGGTCATTGCCGCACTGGTTCAGCTGGTCGAAATGATCATTAAGAAGCTGAGTCCTTCCCTGTATAAGGCACTTGGTGTCTACCTGCCGCTGATCACGACAAACTGTGTCGTATTGAATGTGACACTGAATAACATCACCAGCGGTTATAACTTCGCGGAGATGCTGACATATTCCATTGCGATTCCTGTTGGTTTCACGATGGTGCTGTACATCTTCTCTACAATACGTGAGCGTCTGGATGCCTGTGATACGCCGCTTTCCTGGAAAGGAAATCCGATTGCCCTGATCGTTGCAGCAATCATGGCACTTGCCTTCAGCGGACTGATGGGTCTGGTTTAATATGAAGGCATTACTTCCCGTCCTGTATCTGGGGGCACTCGGTGCAGTTTATGCGCTGGTGTTTTACTTCAATCACAAAACACCGCTTCCCAAGGGATGTGAGGATTTGAAAGCACAGTGCAAGGGCTGTCATGATCATTCCTGCTGCAACAACCCTGCACATGAGGAATAGAAAGGGGTCGTCACATGGTAACTGCAATCGTTATGATGCTTGTTCTGGGGGCAATTCTTGGTCTTGGGCTGGGAATTGCGGATAGATTCTTAAGCGTTGAAGTCGATGAGCGTATTGAAAAGGTCAGCAGCATGCTGCCAAACTACAACTGCGGCAGCTGCGGGTATGCGGGCTGCAGCGGACTTGCCGAGGCACTGGTAGAGGGTGAAGTCACTGTTGTCGGTACCTGCAAGCCTTGTAAACCGGATCAGAAAGCAGCCATCGCTGAATATCTGAACACAACACCGGGACCGGATGGTACCTGTGTTAAGGTAAAAGCTTAATCAATGAAGTCAAGGAGTATTCTTTCGCAATGAAGGATGCTCCTTTCATATTTTAAGGAAAATACGGTGAACAGAGAATTACATATGGTTGAAAGTGTGCTATAATGAAAAAAACAATCGAATGGCAGGAGATCGGTTTATGTATGAAAGAATGTTGAATAAGCAGGAACAGCCTCAGTATAACGAAATGTGTATGCACTGCAAGGAATGTGGGGAGCTGTTTGCCGGTTTGAATACATGGCTCATGGAAACATTTGCAACGCATCAGGACATTACCTTTCCCTATGGTAACCATTACGGCTGGGGAATTGCGCATCGTAAGCGTAACAAGCTGATGTGCAATGTGTTTCCGGAAGCGGGTGCTTTTACCGTCATGCTGCGGTTATCGGATACACAATTTGCATCGGTATATGAGCAGCTGCAGCCTTATGCAAAGGAATATGTTGATAACAGATATCCCTGTGGCAACGGCGGCTGGATACACTATCGTGTATGTGAGGAAGCTCATATGGAAGATATTCAGCGACTGCTCTTTCTTCGCTGTGACTAAAGATGCAGTAGTATGGAAGTAAGGAGTGAGAAAGTTGAAAACATGGGGATATATGGTTCTTCTGTTTAGTATCTGTATCCTTGGCGGCTGCAAGGATACAGAGGCTGAGACCGTCCAGGGGAAAATAGTGAAAGCGGAAAGCAGTGAGCAGCTGCTTATGGTAAACGGACAGCTGTATTACAATACGAAGAAAACCGATAATGAAAGTCTGCGCTGCGGTATGATGGATGGAGAAATCGACAGCATGGTAGGGCGGACAGAAATACCGAAAAAGGATAATCAATCCAACTTCGCTATCGGTATCAGCTATCAGATAGGGGATCAGGAGATAGAGCTGGCTATGGATGGGGGCTGGGTCATATTCAAACCATGGAAGCCAGTTGTTCCATTGGATATAGAGGAATAAAAAGCGAACGTATACACCACTGGGCAGAAGGACTGCCAAGCTTCTATAGTTTCACATCTGCCGAAATAGGAGGAATGAAAATGCTTCGTCCATATTGCGGTAAGGAAATGAAAGCAGGGTTTGTACAGGCCGCTTCCAATAGTATTTTCTCTGAAAAAAAGCACCTTGTGAGGATGCAGCCTGCAAATGATCAGGAGGTGCTGCTGGCAGAGCAAACCTTGTATCCCGCTGCTATAGCTGCATATTACTGCACAGTCTGTCACCGGGTTATTATGAATGGCGAAGAAAGATTATAATACAAAAATAAGTGAATTACAATGTAGTCAGTTACGTTTATAGAGAGGAGTGTGAGAAATGTTATCCTTAAAAAAAGTGCTGTTAACGGCAATTGCATCCTTTCTGGCATTTGCAATCCTTGCAGGTATATTTGCCGATTTATTACTGCTTATGCTTGGTCTGACAGGAGTGAGTTTTGATATGTATAGAATTCAGATCTGCCTTGCATTTTTATGTTCCGTAATGGTAACATGTACCTATATCATTATCCGTAAAATTTATGAGCTTTCTCTGGATTTCAGCCGATGGAAGAATAAGGATAAGATGCCGTTTTAGCACGATATGAAAACATTACTCTTTTTCCATGTCTAGTCATAATGAAGACAGATAGGATACTATACGAATGTTAAAGAGGTGATGACGGCATGGAAAGCTTTCAGGAATGGCTGGATTTTGTATTGGACATGCCATTACCTGACGATAGCGCTGCAGTGAATTTCAATTTATTTGAACAGGAAGAAAAAATCTAATCGATCGAATTTGCAGGTACAGGAGGCTTTGATCCACAGGATGATGACTAGTAAGGAGATTTTTGTAACACGTGAGGCATTGTCCGGCTGAAAACAGGTCCTTACGGAAATGATTATAAGGCTTTAAGCATATCTATCCTGCGGCTGATATACGGAAACACTGAAGGCATATACCGGAATCGGTATCGGTTTTGTGGTTGGAGATATCTACATACTGTATCAAAATGAAGCTCAATGTCATATAACAACAGGTAATAGAGTTTACACCATGCAGAAAGGTGCATACTATATCATGGTGATGAATATGACAGTTATGGTACGTCCCTGGGATGTAGAGGATGCGATGGAGCTGCACAGCTTGTCCATGCATCCGTATTATTTAAAAAAAAGAGTCTGGAAATTCCTGTATCCGGATACCTTTCTTAATGCCGTATCAACGATTCATTTTTATCAGCATGCAGATCCGCAGCGGTATTTATTTCGTGCGGTGGAGCTGGACGGCAGTGTTTGCGGCTTTCTGGAATGTGAAAAAAAGACCAGCAGCAGTGCGGAGCTGTCCTATTGGCTGGGTGTACATTACTGGCATAAGGGAATCATGCAGCAGGCGGTTCGTGCTTTGTGCGAGGAGGCCTTTGATACGCTGCAGGTGCTCTCCATTTATGCACTGGTTGAAAAACGCAACACCGCTTCCATGCATGTGCTGGAGGCAAATGGATTTCAAAGAGAGGAATTCGGAAAGCTGTACATGTTTAAAAAGTATAAGTAGGACATGTGTGTTGTATTCTTTTACAGGCTGTGTATGAGAAAATGTAAACGGATGAAATAGTGTAGGCAAGAGGATAAAGAACGTTTGAATTTCCAAGCGTGTGACATCCTCTTTTCTTGTATCTCTCCGATATGCGAAAAGCTGATTGAATCGTGTGCTTCCTTCTGTATATATCGAAATGAAAGGAATTGTAAATTAGTTAAGGATATTGAAAAATATTTCAAAAAAAGATATATTTTGGAAATAAAATCATGTATAATAAGAAGGTATATGAAAGAGGAGTGAAGCTATGGCAGTTGAAGATCTGATCATACCAAAATATTATGAAAACAAGCTGGATATCATATCCACGGAAATCGCCATCAAATATGTCAAGGACCTGTTTGAACGTCGTCTGGCGCATCATTTGAATCTGATGCGTATATCCGCACCCCTGTATGTTTCCAAAAGCAGCGGATTGAATGATGATTTGAACGGTACTGAGCGTCCGGTAGCGTTTGATATCATGGAAATTGAGGGTGAGGACTATCAGATTGTTCATTCTCTTGCGAAATGGAAGCGTATGGCTTTGAAGCGGTACAATCTGAATGTAGGTAAAGGAATTTATACCGATATGAATGCAATCCGACGGGATGAGGTGCTGGATAATCTGCATTCCTGCTATGTCGATCAGTGGGACTGGGAAAAGATAATCAGTCGGGAGAATCGGACGATGGAGTTTCTGAAAATGACTGTACGTAATATTATGAAGGCATTGAAGGAAACGGAGAAGGAGCTGGATATCGTTTATGAAAATCTCATGCCGTTTATTCAGGAGGATGTGTATTTCATCACTGCACAGGAGCTGGAGGACCGCTTTCCTGATCTGACACCAAAAGAGCGCGAGTATGAGATTGTAAAGCAGCATAGAACTGTCTTCCTGATGAAAATCGGAGATACCCTGAACAGCGGGGAAAAGCATGACGGACGTGCCCCGGATTATGATGACTGGGCATTAAACGGTGATATCCTTCTGTATTATCCGGTGCTGGATACCGTACTGGAAATAAGCAGTATGGGGATCCGCGTGGATGCTAAAGCATTGGCAGAGCAGTTGAAAAAAGCAGGCTGTGAGGAGCGTAAGAATCTGCCGTTTCACAAAATGCTGTTGCAGGATGAGCTGCCGTTAACCATTGGCGGAGGTATTGGTCAGTCCAGAATTTGTTTGATTTTATTAAACAAAGCACATATCGGAGAAGTACAGGTTTCCCAGTGGAGCGATGCCATGCGGGAGGAATGTGAAAAGCATAATATCGTATTGTTATAGGACATGAAGGTGTCCTATTTTTTATTCTGCAAGGAATGCTGTCTTCACGACATGAAAAAAACATTGTATAATGAATATAGACATAAGAAATTGGGAATTTCTTGATAGGGAATATATAATATTTTGATTGCGAAAGGAGAATGACGGGCATACAGTTGTCTGTCGTAGTTGGGGTATGGAAAAGAGATTGGAAAAAAGGCTTGATGAAATATCAAACTATTTACTATCGCATGGGAAGGCAAGTGTTAAGGAACTATCCGACTGCTTTGGAGTGACAATGGAAACCATTCGTAAAGATTTGGAGTTCTTACAGAGAAAAGGCATTTTATTTCGTACGCACGGCGGTGCTGTTTTACGTAATTCATTTACCGATGTACCGATCGATGTTCGAACACAGGAAAAAATTGAGATAAAAAAGGCAATCTGTATGGAAGTAATCAACTTTATTCACGATGACGATGTTGTTTTCGTTGACCCCAGCTCTACAGCACTTCCGCTTGGGAAGCTCTTTAGCTTTCGCAAGAATTTACTGATTATCACGAACTGTTTTGAAATGATGAATGAATTAAAGGAAAGCAGAAATGAGGTAGTCTTTCTCGGTGGGAAGTATTCACGAAGCGGAAATCGTACAGAGGGGCAGTTTGTATCCGATATGGCGAGTCGGTTTTCTTATGATGCTGCGATTTTTGGAACGGATGGCTGTCTTGGATTTGATGGTCCCGGGACACAGACAGAAGATGCAATGTTTTTAAATGAAATCATATTGCGAAGAAGTAAATGTAAAATCTTGATTACGCTGGCAGTTAAGTTTGAACGAACATCACGTTATCAATATGGCGTGTTTCAGGATTTCGATGCTCTGGTTACAGATAAGATTGATCGTGATCTTAATCATAAGTTAAAGATTGGTAAGATCATAGAAGTTAACCGTTTTGATACTGAATAAAGAAATACGGGCATGTCTGATGATATGTCTTTTTTTTATGTGCTTGTAAATTTTTGAAACAAAACAATTCGGAAGTGATATAAATTTTGAATCAATAGTAAAAAGATTTGATTTCAGAATTAAAAAGAAATCTATTGACTAATATACTGTAAAATATACAATGTAATTGTAAATGGAAACGATTTCATAAAAACAGATTTAATTAAAAACTTTTGAAACAAAAAGGAGGAGTCAAAATGAAACATATCGTTATTGGAGCGCATGGGAATCTGGCAGAGGCCTTTTTAGAAACTGTTCGGATGATAGCCGGAACAGAACAGACGTCCTGTATTCATGCCATCGGAATGAAGGAGAATATGGATCCGCAGGCATTTATCAAAAAGGCAGAGGAGCTGATCGATGAGGATCGAGATGGTGAATATTTGCTGTTGGCGGATTTATTCGGAGCAAGTCCCTGCAACAGTCTGCTTATGGCATTTCAGCATTGCCGCTACCGTCTGGTAACCGGCTTGAATCTGGGAATGGTCTTAGAAGTATTATTTCAATTCGATGATATGTCTTTGGAAGAAGCGGCAGAGCACATGGTAGAAATAGGGAAAGGAGGTATTCAGAATGTGATTTTGCCTGCATAAGGGATGGAAGACGTATGCATACATTAGAAAAAAGGAGAGGAAAAAATGACATTATTACAAGCAATCTTACTTGCGATGCTGTATTGGCTGGCAGCAGGTGAAATCTTTGTACCGTTCACCTACTGCTTCTGTGATTTAATGCTTATCTCACTGCTTACCGGTGTTATTTTGGGGGATCCGGTAAAGGGCTGTATTGTTGGTGGAACTATTCAGCCGCTGTATCTGGCACTCACTGCCGTTGGAGGCGCTATGCCGGTGGACAAAGAAGCGGCCGGTATTGTGACGACGGCCATGGTCATAACGGCAGGCATATCGCTGGATCAGGGTCTGGTGATTTCTTCGGCAGCTGCACTGATCATGGCGCAGCTGCACACAGTAAAGCGTTTGGCTATGGTTTGGACGGTACATCATGCGGATAAAGCAGTGGAAACCGGAAATGTAAAAGAGCTTACCCGTACCTCACTGCTTTACGGACCACTCATTCGTGCGGTGATTTTCCTGGTGCCGATGACCATCGTATTGAAATACGGCGTAAACAGTCTGGGTGTTCTGATGAACGGCCTTCCGGATTGGGCAAACAACATGTTCTCTCTGGCAGGCGGACTGCTGCCTGCACTCGGATTTGCCATGGTCATTCTGGTCATCGGAAAGGGACAGCTAATACCGTTCTTTATCGCAGGCTTCTTCTTTGCTCAATATTCCGGTCTGGGAGCGGTACCGGGCTGTCTGCTTGGTATTTTTATTGCCTGGCTCTATACGATTTTTACAAAAAAGGAAACAGACAATGGAAGCCTGTTTGCGGATTTACTCAATCTCAAAAATGCGGAATCCAAGGCAACACATATTCTTAGCAGGAAAACCTTGAAAAAGGTTTGGTTCAACTGGCGCCTGCATGTCTGCCATGTGGATAATGTTGAGCGTTTACAGGCAATGGGGATGTGTTTAACCATGGCACCGGCATTGGAAGAGCTGTATCCGGATGACAAGGAAGAACAAATCAAAGGATTGAAACGACATATGCAGTTCTTTATCACAGAAAATATGATTGGTGGTATCATTCCCGGTATTATTACATCACTGGAAGAGCAAAGAGCGATACAAAAGCGGGATCAGGTGCCTGAAGATCAGCTGATTTCCGAAGATCTGATCAACAGTGTTAAAAACGGCATGATGGGGCCTTTTGCCGGTGTTGGTGATACCCTGAATTATGCGACATTGAAGCCACTTATCTCCACCTTCTTTATGGGCTTTGCGCAGCAGGGGATGCTGTGGGCACCCATTGTAGATGATATTCTACTCTATGTCATTCTCGTATCGGAAGGTAAATTCATGTTCAACATGGGCTATAAGCTGGGAACCGATTCAGCAATGAATATACTGCAAAATAATGCAGTGCAGAAAATCGTAACCTTCTTCTCTATTGTCGGATTGTTTGTGATGGGTACTATGGCAGCACAAAACGTCAATGTAGCTGTTATCTATGAAATTCCATACGGGGCAAAGGATATGATCAGTATTCAGGAGCTGCTGTTTAATCCGATTGCCCCGGGTATACTCTCACTTCTTGCAGTCTTTGGTGTTTACGCTTATCTGAAGAAAGGCGGCACCGTGTTAAAGGTTACGCTGGTACTGCTGGTAATTGCCATCGCACTTGGAGGTCTGGGTATTCTGGGTGTGTAATTCAAAAAGGAGGAAGCAGAATTGACTATGAAAAAATTTATCAATCAGCCGGAGCGCTTTATTGATGAAATGCTGTACGGGCTGTATGCGGCACATCCGTCGTATTATACGTGTGTGAATGAGGATGCGCATTGCCTGATAACCAAGCATAAAATTGCAGGAAAGGTAGGAATCGCAACAGGTGGAGGAAGCGGTCATCTTCCGCTGTTTCTGGGATATGTCGGTAAAGGAATGCTGGATGGCTGCAGTGTAGGTGATGTCTTTCAATCACCAAGCTCAGAACAGATGCTTGACGTCACAAAAGCCATTGATTCCGGAGCGGGAGTTCTCTATATCTTTGGAAATTATAACGGGGATATCTTTAATTTTCAGATGGCTGCGGAAATGGCAGAGATGGAGGAGGATATTGAAGTATGTCTGTCGATTGCCGGTGAGGATGTGGCAAGCGGTCCACGTGCAAAGGAACAGGAAAAAAATATTCGTCGAGGTGTTGCAGGCATTTTCTTTGTGTATAAATGTGCAGGTGCAGCTGCTGCGGAAATGCTGCCACTGGATGAGGTGTACCGGATTGCAGAAAAAACAAAGCTACTCGTGGCAACCATGGGTGTTGCTTTGAGCCCCTGCACTGTCCCAAGAATCGGTCATCCCAGCTTTACGATAGCGGATGATGAAATGGAAATCGGTATGGGAATTCATGGAGAAGCAGGGCTTCGCAGAGGAAAGATTTGCTCGGCGGATGATATCGTAAAGGAAATTGTACCGCCTGTTATGCAGGATTTGCAGCTGCGGCATGATGATGAGGTGTGTGTATTGATCAACGGTCTGGGAGCTACTCCATTAGAAGAACAGTATCTGATTACTGGGCTGGTACACCGTTTGCTAAAAGATGCGGGAATACGAGTTCATAGAACGTATGTCGGAGAATATGCGACATCACTGGAAATGACCGGCTTGTCTATCTCTTTACTGAAGGTTGATGAGGAACTGAAGCGATTGATGGATGCTGCGGCAGATACCCCGATGTTTAAACAGTTTGGAGAGTCAAAATGAAAACAGAGGGTATAAAGCGTGTATTCCACGCATGGAATTTGATATTTCAGGAGCATGTAGAGCAATTGACTGCGCTGGATTCTGCTGGTGGAGATGGAGATCTCGGTGTTGTTATGCGCGATGGATTTCGCATTGCGGATGAATTTGTCACGGATAGTGATGAACATGATATTGGTAAAATGATATATATGGCAGGAAAAAAATTTAACAGCATCGCCTCATCTTCCATGGGGACACTCATTTCCAGCGGCTTTATGAAGATTGGAAAACAGCTGAAAGGAAAAGAAGAACTGAAGGATGCTGAGCTTGCGGTATTGTTTCAGGCAATGATAGAAGGTGTCATGACACTCGGCGGTGCAAAAGAGGGGGAGAAAACATTTCTTGATGCGCTTTGTCCGGCACAGCGTGCCTATGCTGAGCATGTAGATGAAGGGAAAGCAAGAGCCTTGCAATGTGCTGTCACTGCTGCAAGAGAAGGTGTGGAGAAAGCTAAAATGATGCAGGCAAGGCATGGAAGGCTGGCATTCCGTCAGGAAAATTCCATTGGTATGGTCGATCCGGGAAGTGTAGTTGCTGCATTGTATGTGGAAGGAATACAACAGGGGCTCCGTGATGAAGAATAAGAAACTGCTGTTCGTTAAGCTGACAGGGCTCACACTTGCAATTTACTGGTTTATCAGCAAGGGGGGGACACAATCTGTAGACACCTCTTTCGGATTGCAGGAAAAACGAGAAGCATTTGATATGTTTGATGTTGCATCATCCTGGATGATCTGGCTGGTTATAGCATATCTAGTCTTCGTTGCTCTGCGCAATCTGTATTCGAAAAATGTTAGAAAACCAAAAAGCAATATGCAGAAAAAATATGCAAAATTAAGGAGATAGGCTTATGAAGCTGCAGGAATACCGTTTTTTAAGCGGAGATGGCGAGGATGAGCTATATGGTTGCGCATGGCTTCCAGATGGCCCGGTGAAAGGTTATATACAAATTTTACACGACCTATATGATCATATTGAGCGCTATATGCATCTGCTTCAGTTTTTTGCCGAACATGGTTATGCAGCCTTTGGACACGATTTGGTTGGTCATGGAAGGTCTGTATATAGAAACGGTCCCGGTCAAATCAGTGCAAGACATACCTATAGACACTTTATCGAGGATGCGGAAACAATGTTTTATCTGGTTGTTAAGGATGCCATGCCAAAGAAGGAACAGAAGAAGTCCTATATTCATGCATTGATCGGCTTTGGTTTCGGCAGTATGCTGGCAAAGCAGTATGCAATCATGACAAGCAATTGCAATGCATTGATCTTATGCGGTGACTACGGTTTTCCCTCTCTGTATAGAAAGGCAATGAACATATATGCAAAGGAATGTCGCAAAAAAGCGGATACGGAACCGGCTGGAAAAACGGAAGACTATATTCTCTCCCATTATGGCATTGATAATATGGATACCTTTCTTGAAGAGAGAGTATCAAAGCCTCGTGAACAGAAAAAGCTGAAACGTGACGCCTGCTGTCAGCTTTCTTACTCCATGCAGTATATGTTAAACAGAATTACACTGTGTTCTCTGTATATGACGGAAGACTGGATTTCACAGCTTCCCGAATATCTTCCGATTTTATTTATGAGCGGGTATGAGGATGTGTTTTCCAATTATACCCGTGAGTTGGATGTCGTCATACGGAAATTAAACTATGCCGGTGCAGAGAATATCTTTTATAAATATTATGAACACAAGAAGCATGAGTTGCTGTTTGAAGATGCTGCAGTGAATGTCATGCAGGACATGCTTAAGCTGATTCGGCGTCTGGAAGAACATAGCATAGAAAGGAAGGAATGAAATTATGTTGGTATCAATGTTGGAAATCTTAGAAAAGGCGAAGGAAGGGGGATATGGTGTTCTGGCACCGAATGTTTTTAATGAAGACTCTGTCAGAGTTTGTATAGAAGCAGCTGTTGAGCTGGATTCACCTCTTATTATTGATGTTTTGCCGGATAATCATAAGGATATTGTTTCCTTTGGAAAACTGATTTGTTCAATGGCGAATGAGGTACGGATACCGATTGCACTGAATCTGGATCACGGAGATAGCTTCGAAGCCTGTGTAAAAGCGATTTATGGCGGATTTACAGGTGTTATGGTGGACCGCAGTGCATTGAGCTTTGAGGAAAATGCACGGCAGGTCGCGGAGTTTAAGAATATCTGTGCACCTCTTGGCATCACAGTGGAAGCGGAATTTGGACAGATTGCGGATGGTTGTGACTACGAAGAAAAGCGCGATGAATATCTGACAGATCCTGTGAAAGCAAAAGAGTTTGTTGAGAAATCAGGCTGTGACTGTCTAGCGGTATCCATTGGTGAAGCACACGGAGAGTATACCGGAAAGGGACCGGATATTGATTTTGAGCGATTAAAGGAAATAAAGAACCTGGTGGATGTACCTCTGGTATTCCATGGCGGCTCATTCTCAGGGTTTGAAAATATTGCGGAATGCTGCCGAATTGGTACACAGAAGGTGAACATGGGGACTGATGCTTATAATTATGGACTGGATTGTCTGTTCCATGACGGGCGTTATCAGAACGGAGAGAATATTGGCGCAAGAATGGCAGGCGATATTATGTGGGCAGGCTATAAGGAGCGCGTGATGGATTATATGAAGGTAACAGGTTCTGTCGGTAAAAACTGGATCAAAATTGAAAACTAAGGAACGGTGATGAAAAATGGCACGCATAGGTTTAGTCAGAATAGACAGTCGTTTGATACATGGGCAGGTATGTACGCAGTGGCTGTACAGGACGAATAGTAAAAAGGTGTATATTGTTGATGATGAAGGTGCGAACAATTCCTTTTTGTCCAGCATTTATAAAATGGCATGTCCGGTAGGTGTTGAACTGGAAACGATATCGACAGAGGAAGCCGGAAAGAGATGGCAGCAGGATCAGTTAGGTGATCTGGAACCGATTTTCGTCCTGTTTAAAAATATGCCTATGGCCTACAAGGCTTATAAGGCAGGCTTTCGCTATGCTACCCTGCAGGTAGGTGGAATTGGCGGTGGTGTTGGACGAAAAAATATTGTCGGACCGATTTCGTTTGATGATAACGATGCAAAAATGCTGGATGAAATGTTCCAGGATGGATTGGAGGCTTATTTCCAGCCGGTACCGGATAATCAAAAGGTATCCTGGATTGATGTAAAGGCTAAGCATTACCCGAATTTATAAAGGAGATTATGATGAAAGATGTATACATAAGAAAGCCAAATGATAAGGAACGCAGGCTCTTGGAATCCTGTCCGATTTGGGAACATGAGCCTACTCAATGGGATGCGGAATATGATGAACGTTGTGAAACATGTCTGATAATCGAAGGAACAGCAGTTGTGAGTGGCAGTGACGGCCAGTCCTATGCGTTCACAAGGGGGGATCTTGTGACCTTTCGTCCGAATATGAGCTGTGTATGGAAGGTACTGGAGAAAATCCGTAAGCATTATCTATTTGATATGGATACAGACGAACATAGTGCTTCGTCATAATGGAGAACAGATGAATCTGTAAAAAAGAAGTAATAGCCCCTTACAAGAGGAAATTTACTTCTTTTTTTCAACAATGATGCCCGCACCCTGAAGCATATAAGAATTAATGAAAGGTCAAACACAATGCAAAAAACGATTCCTGTTTGGGTATATGACTGAATTGAGGATGTCTTTCTTACATGTTGGAAAGCTATACGTATGATGGCTTGTGAGAACCATTGCAATGTGGTATAGTATCTATATGCTTTTATAGTAATGTAAGAGGAGATGAAGCAGTATGCAGAAATCACAAAAGCTTACCGCATCGATTTTACTGGTTGCCTGTATCGCCTATAGCCTGTTTTTTCCTGATTCTGTCAATACGGCATTGGTCTTTGTTTTGTATACCTGTATGCTCATGTATCTTTTCAGCAAACGGGAGCTGCCGGTTCTCTCCCGTATGAAAATCATGATAGCAGCATTTATGTTCAGTATGCTGATGACGGCAGTGTGTATTGCTGCGGCAGAGCTGCTTCGCGGCTATTTCCTTTTTGATGGTGTTTTGATGGGCTGTCTGATGTTTCTGGCTATGGGAGCTGTCATCCAGACCTTTTTTTGATTTTGCAGGAATTTCTGCCGGATGTGGTACAGGTCGTGCTGCTGGTGCTGGCGGGCCTTTATCTGATTAACATCGGGGTCTTGAGTGCAATGATGTTTTCTACATTATCCAATATCGGGTTAACAGGCGCGAATACGGAGTATATATTGCCCTGGGATCTGCTGGGCATCGCATTGTGTATTGTGCTTGCTGAGGGGGTACTGTTTGCAGGAATTCACAGGCTGCGCCTGTATTTTCAGAGCCGATAACAGCATGTGATCATTAGGAGAACAGGTACTGCTGATTCTTTCTCTCAGGATATGGAAATCGTGAAAAAAACAGCTGCGCCGTACATGGAAAAGGATGAATTCGTTTTGCAGTTCAACTGTGTATCAAAGATTTCATCTGTTTTTCGTATAAGAAAAGCAGGAAGAAAATAAACCTGCTTAATATAGAATTGAAAAAAATAATTGAGATAATGAAATTGTATCCACAGAAAAGAGTATCCGCAATAGGTTTGATTTCCATGACAGAAAGCCAGGATGTATACTTAAGTTTTTTCTTACTTTAGGGTGTATGCAACAGGGAGAATTCAACTTCTATTGATAAAACCAATCGTGTTGAAGCCTCCCGTTTTAAGCTTACCCGCAATCGGGAAAGAAGCTAACATTATTCCAGTCTTCTTTTATGCAGATACTGGACCATTCCTCAGGTAAGAAGAAAGAACCCCATATCAGCATATACGGATACAGGGATGGGGAAAGCTTTTAGGATACAGGCATCTATGCGAACTTCTGTAAAGCTGTTGTTTCTGCCTTCATCCTTTTAGTGCTTTTTCTGTGTAATCAGATGTTCGTCGATCAGTTTTTGAATCTGTGCCGGTTCCGGATCGATATAAATGGTTTTGTAATTTGACAGGGAAACAAAGCTGCCCTTGTTTCCGGGAATCTTTTTCAACTGGCGAATCGTGCAGTAATTCACAGGAACACTGGAGGAATAGCGGGCGTTGCTGTACCAGGCGGCAAGCATGGCGGCATTGCGCAGAAGCTCCTCATCCGGCTGCTCACAGGTGATTACCACATGGGCTCCATGCACATCCTTGGTATGCAGCCACATATCGCTTTTTTTTCCCAGACGCCAGGTAACGTAATCATTTTGCAGATTGTTTTTACCAACATAGATATATACGTCATCGAATGCAAAGGTCTCATAATGTGGAAGCTCCTGCTTCTTTTTCTTTCGTATGCGGGTTTTAACAGCCTTGACATAGCCCTGTCGTGCCAGCTCCTCCCGAATTTCCATAGCATCCTGTACGGTCGCCTGTTCCAGCTGGACCTCCATGGATTCAAAGTAGCGGATTTCCTTTTCGCATAGGGCAAGCTGTTCCTGAAGGATAGCCTGTGCCCGCTTGCTCTTGTGGTATTTCTGATAATAGCGGTTGGCATTTCCCTTGATATCAAAGCGCATGTCCAACGGAATATGGATATCCTTACCAGTTTCAAAAGAGGGGAGTGTGACGGTTTCCCTGCGCTCGATACTTCCCATGTAGGCAAACAGTAAATCACCGTATTCCCTGTATTTATCGCAATCCATTGCCTCCTCCAGCGTCTGCTGCAGTTTTGGGTATTTTGAAGTATTCTTATGCAGCTCCTTGCGCACGGCACGAAACAGATCACCACTCTGCTGCTTGATGCGAACCTTTTCCTCCTTCTGGAAAAAGAGCAGATCCATACCCTTCATCAGCGGATACTGCCGTGCTTCCACCTCCAGATGTGTCAAAGGTATGCAGTGAAACTGGGTTTTGTCCTGCACGTCACTCAGATACAGTGTATCGGATGTACGAATCTGTTCCAGAATTTCATCGAAGTTTTCACCCTGCGCCATACGATACTGCACTTCTCTGGAAAGCAGCGGAGAAAACCCGTGAAACTGTTTGGTAAAGGATTCACTTGGATCTATTTTTTCATAATGATAGGGATCCTGCTTTCCGGTATGCGGTGCAGGCAGCTGATAAAGCGCTCCCGGATGAATGGTGCGGCGGTTGTTTTCAAACGGCGGAATGCGTTTTAAGGCATCCAGAATATGCCCCTCCTCATCCACCAGAATCATATTTGCATATTTCCCCATGAGTTCGATATAAAGATGCCGGTCATGGATATCACCAAGCTCGTCCCTTGCCTCGATCACCATATGCAAAATGCGATCCAGACCGACCTGATTCAGAGAACGAAGGATTCCTCCGTCAATCTGCTTTCGCAGCAGCATGAGAAAATTCCCCGGTGTCTCCATCGTGGTATATGATTCCTGAGTCAGATTGATACGGTTGTATACGCTGTGTAAGGAAATCATCAATCGTCGTGTTCCCTTTTGTGTCCGTATTGTAAACAGCAGCTCGGTATCGCTGATCTGTTGCAGCTTTGTTAGCTTGGCAGGCAGAAAGCTCTGCAGCTCTTTCTGTACCTGATGAAGCAGTAATCCATCTAATGCCATAAAATCACCTCGCTGCTCCATTATATCATACCAAAAGGGCATGCTGAGCGCTAACTTTCATATGTTTGCGGCTGAAAAATAGAGAATTGAGCATTATACTATAGGAAGAGACACATGTGCAGCTGCTTTATGGAATAGCGAAGCTTGAATACAATCATAAAATCGAAATTGCTTTTCTATCTTGTGAGGTTTTCTATTTCTTATACTGCTCTAATTTTTTTTAAGCTTTGTCTGCGAACTGTTTTTTTGATTCGAAGTGAATTCTTGCGTGATATGTGTGACTGTTTCCAAAATGGAATCTGTGTTTCTTCTTTCTCCAGATAGGATTTTCTTTATAATCTGTATTTTGACAGAATATATGCTACACTGTAAATACAAAAAAAGGAGAGGTCGGTCTATGAGAAACTATATAAATAATACATTGCATTCACATCTAATTCATCCGCAAAAGCCCCGGCCTTTCGGTAGCTCAACCGCTTGCTAGAAGCGTTTTTTCTTATGCTTTCATTCATTCCTTACAGTTATTAAATAGCTTTCAGCAGCTGAACACCGCTTGTCGGCGGTAAGGACTGCCTTGTCTTTGTCGCATCCATTCCTGCGTATGATACGAAACAGCAGGAACCTCTATATGCTAAATAGGTTCATAAAAAGCAAAACATTTGTCCAGATAAGGGAATTCACTAATGCTTTTTATGACTGTTAAGTGAAAAGATCAAGAAATGTGCAATCTTTTTTACGATTATAGCTAAAAAGTAGTTAATTTATTCAAAAAGCCTAAAAAAAACAGAAACACGTTTGACATACCCTGCCTGCACTAGTAAAATAAATGTAAGAATAGTAAGGGGTGTGCTCATGAAAAAAGGTTTATTGATTATTATCAGCGGACCAAGCGGTGTAGGCAAAGGAACTGTGCGTAATTGCTTTATGAATGATGAATCCTTAAAGCTGGCGTATTCCATTTCCATGACAACCAGATCACCAAGACAGGGTGAACAAGATGGCGTTGATTACATATTTACAACAAAGGAAGAATTTGAACAGGCGATCCATGACGGCGAGCTTTTGGAATGGGCAGAATTTGTAGGGAACTATTATGGTACTCCGATGTCACAGGTAGAGAAGCTGCGCAAGGAAGGCAAGAATGTATTGCTGGAAATCGAGGTACAGGGCGCTACACAGGTACGTGAAAAATGTCCGGAGGCGCTGACCATCTTCATTATTCCGCCAAGCATGGAGGAATTGGAAAAACGGATACGGGGCAGAAGAAGTGAGCCGGAGGAAATTGTACAGCAGCGTTTAGCCAAGGCAAGTAAGGAAATCAAAATGGTTAATAATTACAAGTACATCGTATGCAATGATGATCCGCAGCTGGCAGCGGATATGATTTCCACAATTATTAAGCGTCATATGGAGATTGACGAATAAACACACGATACAGTGTGTTTTTTATTGAATGAAAAACACAGCGTTTAATTTTCTGTGTTTTCTTCTTTAAAAGGGGAGTTTATCATCTTTCATCAGACCTTTTTTTCTTGCCAGCTCATGAAGCCATTGCTTTACCGGCAGCTTCCATTGTTCTTTTGGGGAAGGGATATTTTTCAGAAGTGATTTTGGTGATATCCCCAACTGCTTTGCCAATTGAATATCCCGGGTATGTAAACGGCAGCGTTTCTTTGCCTCTGCCCAGGCCCTATCTTTCTCTGTTGTATTTGCCATATTGATCTCCTTTTGAATAAAGCATAGCACAGTGCTCGATACAATGACAAGGAAAGAAGGAGTTTCAGATATTTAGAGGTTATTAAAAAATAATTTTATGGAAATCCGACATATTCCACATGCACAAAAAGAGTATACCGGTGACATTCGAAAACACCAATCGCATTCCCTGTATCATGGGCAAGCATTGCTTTTTGAAAGACATAATACGGTTTTCCAAAAGCAGACACGTGGATGCTGTTCATGTATACGGATAAATCCTTTGTGATTAGGAATGCTCGAAGCTTCATGGCACCGCTATACGTGCAGCATGTATATACCAGGAAGATAGCGATGATGATCCACAAAATGCGTTTCTTTTTCATATCTATCCTTTCTGTAAGTTCCGCATGGATGCTTACTTAGCTGTTAACAGTATAGCACAGATGACATAGAGAGTATTGAATGTCATGGAATCGTAAAAGGTTTGTAAGAAAAGAATAAAGAGTAAAAGGAATGGCTATAAGAAAAGCAGCTGTCTCATGACAGCCGCCTATCTTTTTTTACTTATACGATACCCTGATCAATCATGGAATCAGCAACCTTGATGAAGCCTGCAATATTTGCTCCGGCCATATAGTTTTTACCAAGACCGTATTCCATAGCAGTATCAGACACTGTACGGAAGATGTTTTCCATGATGTCCTTCAGCTTGGCATCCACCTCTTCAAAGGTCCAGGACAGACGAGTGGAGTTCTGTGACATCTCCAGTCCTGAGGTTGCGACACCGCCTGCATTGCTTGCCTTGCCCGGAGCATACAGAACATTATTTGCCTGTAATACCTCAATGGCATCCGGTGTTGTCGGCATGTTGGCACCCTCGCATACAGCGATACAGCCGTTTTTGATCAGCGTCTCCGCATCCTTCTTATGCAGCTCATTTTGTGTCGCACAAGGCAATGCGATGTCACATGGGGTATTCCAGATGCTTTCTGACGCATGGAAAGTCGCACCGGCAACCGCATCTGCATATTCCCTGATACGTCCGCGTTTTACTTCCTTGATTTCCTTCATCACATCCAGATTCACACCGTTTTCATCAACGATATAACCGCTGGAATCGCTCATGGCAATTACCGTTGCCCCCAGCTGTGTTGCTTTTTCCGCAGCATAGATGGCTACGTTTCCGCTTCCGCTGACAACGACTTTCTTGCCCTGGAAGGATGTGCCGTTCGCCTGCAGCATGGCCTCTGTGAAATAGCACAGACCATAGCCGGTTGCCTGTGTTCTGGCAAGAGAACCACCCCAGTTTAAGCCCTTTCCGGTCAGAACACCGGTGAACTCATTACGAATGCGCTTGTATTGTCCGAACATATAACCGATTTCACGTCCACCGACACCGATATCACCTGCAGGAACATCAGTATCCGGTCCGATATACTTGCACAGCTCTGTCATGAAGCTCTGGCAGAAGCGCATGATTTCCGCATCGCTTTTTCCCTTCGGATCAAAGTCGCTTCCACCTTTTCCTCCGCCCATTGGAAGACCGGTCAAAGAGTTTTTGAATATCTGTTCAAAGCCCAGAAACTTGATAATAGAGATATTTACACTCGGGTGGAAACGAAGTCCGCCCTTGTAAGGTCCGATTGCAGAATTGAATTCCACACGGAATCCTCTGTTTACCTGCAGCTTACCGCTGTCATCAACCCAGGGTACACGGAAGATGATCTGGCGCTCCGGTTCGACGATTCTTTCGAATACGCCTTTTTCGATATATTCCGGATGTTTACCTGCGACTTTTTCCAGTGACAGCAGGACTTCATCAACAGCCTGAATGAATTCTGCGTCATTCGGATTGCGTTTGACGACTGCTTCTTTAACATAATCTAGCTTAGCCATAGTAATTTCCTCCTTTAGCCTGTTTATATTATATACGCAAACCTTCAAAATGAAAATAAAAAAATGAATTTTTTCATTTGAATGAAAATATATTCATAAGAGATGAAAAATAGAACCGCGTTTCATCGTCTTTTTATGACGGTGTTTTTTCAGTATGCATACTATACTGAGAAACAGGTGATGAACTATGAAGCTATGTGATGCAGCAGTGGGAAAAACCATGGTCGTTACGAACGTCCATATGTGTAAAAAAGAGAAGGACCGCCTGTTTTATCTTGGGATATATCCGGGTATGCAGATACGCAAGCTGCGCAGTGCGCCAATGCAGGATCCGTGTCTGTATTTTGCGGCAGGTAATCAGCTGATTTTGCGTAATAAGGATGCGGCTTGCATCGAAGGGGAGGTGCTGGAATGAACTATCATGTGGCCTTTGTCGGAAATCCGAACGTGGGAAAGAGTGCGTGGATCAATGCGCTCAGCAATGCGGATTTCAAAGTTGGAAACTGGCCGGGGGTTACCGTTGAAAAAAAGAAGCCAATGTATGCTGGGGAGGAGACAGCTATCATATTATAGACCTTCCGGGTACCTATTCCTTGACGAATAATGGCAATGAGGAAAGTATAACGGCAGCATATCTTCAAAGTCAGCAGGTCGATTTGATCGTCAATGTGCTGGATGCGACCAATCTTCAGCGAAATCTCATGCTGACGCTGTTTCTGCGTGAGCTGCAGATTCCCATGCTGTTGATTTTCAATTTCATGGATGAGGTTAAAGACTATGGTATTCATATCGATACAGCAGCCCTTTCAAGACGCCTTGGAATGGAGATACTGGCGTATTCCGCCTTTGACCGCAGACATTATCGTGAGGTGCGTCAGGCAATTCAAAGGCAGGTGGAGCAAAGGACGGTGTTTTATCATCCGTTGCTGAATGAGGAAGAAGATGAAATCTATACATCGCTGTATACGTATATCGAACAGCATGTACCATCGCATGCAGAGGCTGATGCACGCCTGCTGCATCATCTTGCCATGGGCTGTATGCGGGAGGACGTGCTTGTCATGAAGCAACTGGAGGCCTGGCATATGGATCCGGTAGTGCTGCAGAAGCTGTGTCGGGATATGAACGAAGAGAACGTGCGCGCAGGGTATTGCCGTGCTGTGGAATCCCTGATGCACAATGTGGTACAGGATCCGAAAAAGCGATATGCGAAAAGTGAACGTATCGATGCTTTCGTATTGCATAAATGGCTGGGGCTTCCGCTGTTTCTGGTGGTCTTTTCCTTCCTTCTGCTCTTTGTATTTCAGGCGTCTGCGCCGCTTAATGCCTATATCGACTATCTGCTGCAGGATGTACTGGCACGCTATGTTTCCTTTGCTCTGCAATGGGCGCCGAGCGTCGTGCGGCAGTTTCTGCTGCAGGGAATATTGGCAGGGGTCGGCGGTGTGCTTGTCTTTGTGCCGCTGATGGCGCTTCTGTATTTCGTTTTATCGCTATTGGAGGAAAGCGGCTATATGGCGCGAATTGCCTTTCTGCTGGATCGTCTGATGAATACCTTTCACCTCAGCGGAAAAAGCTTTGTCTCCCTCATGCTGGGGTTCGGCTGCAATGTGCCTGCCATCTATGCGACCCGCACGCTGGATAACGAGCAGCAGAAGCGTCTGACAGCCTTGCTGGTGCCCTTTATGTCCTGCGGTGCCAGATTGCCGGTATATGTACTGTTCGCCTCTGCCTTTTTTCCGGATAAGGCGGCACTGATGATGCTGAGCATCTATGGAATCGGTATCCTGCTTGCTCTTGTACTCGCGCTGATCGCATCCCGCTTTCCGATTTTTCATGATGATGCGATGCTGGTACTGGAGCTTCCACCCTACCGTCTTCCCTCGCTGCGTGTTGTGCTGCACAAGGTGAGGGAGGAGGTGAAAAGCTATGTGCGCAAGGCGTGCGGCATCGTCCTATGGGCCATGGTGATATTATGGGGGCTTACCTACTTTCCGGGCGGAAGCGTGGAGGACAGCTATCTGGCTCAGGGGGCCAAGCTGGTACAGCCGATCTTTGCACCGCTTGGATTTGGCGACCGTTGGGAATGTGTTGCTGCGCTGCCCGGCGGGATTATCGCCAAAGAGACGATCGTCGGCTTTCTTGACACCGTGCTGCAGCCGGCAGTGCATGAGGAAGCTACTACTGTCAATATCAGCGAGGATATCCGTGATATTCTCTATAAGGGAGGTACTGCGTTAAAGGAAAGTGCCACCTTCTTTCTGCACACCGATGTAGCCGTCAAGCCGCAGGGAGATGCTCAGGTATCCCATATCCGTGCTCTATGGACTTCCAGGGATGCAGGAATCCGCTCCTTCAGCTTCATGGTATATGTCCTGCTCAGTATCCCCTGTATTATGACCTTGCAGGCGGTCTATCACGAATATGGGAAAAAGCTTTTGTTCCTAACTCTGACAGTTATGCTGCTCGTTCCTTATCTTGTCTCCCTGTTTATCTTTCAGTTCTTTTCCTTATTTTTATGAGGATCAATTAGATCTGTTTTCATAACAGTTCTTATCTGCTTTCGGACTATATCAAATCAGGATCAGCTGTATCTTCAAACGATATCCCTGATCCTTTTTTGCGCTGCTTTCTTTTCATAGCCGCCTATGAATGAAAAACTTCAGGGCTTCGTTTTTCTTTTTCTGCTGTTTCCTGTATAATGAAACAAAAGGAAGGGGAATGATTTTATGAGACTGTTATTCAAACAGCGCATGTTTACCTGGTTTGACAGTTATGATATATACGATGATGCAGGGCATACCATATATACAGTGGAAGGAAAGCTGTCCTGGGGACATCGTCTGGTTATCTATAATGCAATGCGGGAGGAAATCGGAGAAATACGGGAGGAGGTATTTACCTTTCTTCCACGCTTTCGCATGTATATGAATGGAAGCTGTATTGGCTTTATCGAGAGGGAATTTACGTTTTTTAAACCAAAGTATCACTTGTCCTGCAACGACTGGAAAATCGAAGGAAATTTCATGGCATGGGATTATGATGTCATCAGTGAGCAGGATGGATGCATCATGCATGCCAGTAAGGAAATTTTTCACCTCACAGATACCTATGTGCTGGATATCCGACAGGATGGACACGCGTTGTTATCACTTATGATCGTTCTTGCCATTGATGCGGCAAAATGCTCGGGAAACGGGTAAGAATGCGCAATCTGCATGTTCATCCATAAACAAAAAAGTAGTGCGTAGGCATGGCAGCGGAGCGTGGATGAGGGATCCTTCGAAGGGATCATAGAAGCAGGAATAAGGATTTTACAGGAAGGAAACGGACATTGATAAGTGGATGTGAAGTAATCGGTGATTTGTAAAAGAAAAAAGGATTTGTAATGCAAGGCGTGTGGAAGAGAAACAGTATACTGCATATAAAATGGCAGGAACCTGAAAATACCGTATCCGGCAGTTTTTCGTCTATCAGAATTTTACAACTGTTATACGAATGATCAGCAGGCCGTAAGCTTACAGGAAAATGAAATTTTGTGTATTCTGTTTCAAATTGAAGAAAAAAAGACTATAATAAATATCGTATAGGTAAAAGTTTAAAGGAGATTCCCTATGGCTAGAGTAAGTAAACAGTTTTTAGAAGCATATAAGCCTCTTTCCACGAAGGAGCTGAAGGATCCTGTTATATTCGTTGTGGATATGATCGAAGGCTTTGTACATGAAGGAGCCCTGCATGATGAGGAAATCAATGCGGCAACCGTGCATATTGAAGCCCTGATATGTGATGCAGAGCAGCGGGTTATTTTTATTGCAGATTCCCATCCGCCAAAGACGCGTGAATTTAATTCCTACCCCTCTCATTGCGTCATCGGTACGAAGGAAAGTGAGGTTATTCAGGAATTACAGCCGTATGTGCAGGAGCTGATGCGTAAGAATTCTACGAATACCTTTACGTGTCCGGATTTTCAAAGCTTTTTAACGGAGCGTATGGACAGTTATCGTGATATCGTCATCACCGGCTGCTGTACCGATATCTGCATTCTGCAGTTTGCGTTATGTCTGAATGCATGGCTGAATGAGCATAATAAGACAGACCAGCGGATCATCATACCGCTGAGCTGTGTGGATACCTATCATATTGAGGGAGTGCATGATGCTGTATCCTGCAATGAATTCAGTATCCGCAACATGGAGGCAAACGGTATCTGTATCGTTTCCTCACTGGAAAGAGAGGATTGATTATGAAAAGTCTGGATTATAAATTTGATTTTCGTGATGAGCGGAACCTTAGTCTGGTCATGGATTTTTATGAGCTGACTATGAGTCAGTGCTACTTCAATTCCGATCATAAGGATCGTGTTGTCACCTTTGACCTGTTCTATCGCAGAAATCCGGACAGCGGCGGCTATGCGGTGTTTGCGGGGCTGGAGGAAATTATCGGATATATCCAGAATCTGCATTTTGAGGATAGTGATATTGCATACCTGCGTTCGCTGAACCGCTTTAATGATGAATTTCTGGAATATCTGCGGCATTTCATTTTTACCGGTGATATCTTTGCGGTGAAGGAAGGAACACCGGTGTTCCCGTATGAACCGCTGATTCGCGTAAAGGCGAAGATTATCGAAGCACAGCTGCTGGAAACGGCAATGCTGCTGTGTGTCAATCATCAGACCCTGATTGCAACAAAGGCAAAGCGTATCGTCAAAGCAGCGCAGGGCAGAGCCATTATGGAGTTTGGCGCCCGTCGCGCGCATAACTTTGATGCAGCGAATTATGGTGCCAGAGCTGCCTTTATCGGCGGTGTGGCAGGTACGGCAACCACCTATGCCGGACAAAAATTCGGTATGCCGGTTCTGGGAACCATGGCACATTCCTTTGTACAGTCCTTTGATTGTGAATATGATGCATTTCTGGCATATGCAAAAACGTATCCCGACAGCTGTACGGTGCTGCTGGATACCTATAATACCTTAAAAAGCGGTCTGGTGAATGCGATTCGTGTGGCGAAGGAATATCTGGAGCCAAACGGCTATCGTCTGCAGGGTGTGCGCATCGACAGCGGGGATATGGCGTATTTATCCAAGAAAATCCGCACGGCACTGGATGCGGCAGGAATGGAGGACTGTAATATCGTAATTTCGAACTCCCTGGATGAATATCTCATCCAGTCCCTGATATCACAGGGGGCGCAGATCAACAGCATGGGGGTTGGCGAAAATCTGGTTTGCAGTAAATCCGCGCCGGTATTCGGCGGTGTGTATAAAATGAGCTCTATTTTTGACGGGGATACCATGATACCGAAAATCAAGGTTAGTGAAAATGTTGAAAAGGTAACAAATCCCGGCTATAAGGACCTCTACCGTATTTACGATAAGGAAAGCGGCAAGGCTGTTGGGGATCTTATGACCATACACAAAGAGAGCCTTGATCCGAATCGTGATCTGACCATCTATCACCAGATGAACAGCTGGAAAAACAAGACGATTCCAGGCGGCAGCTATGTTTTGCGTGATTTACTGGACCCGATCTTTCTAAACGGGGAGCTGGTGTATGAGGTTCCGGATCTGCAGGAAATCCGTGCGTACAGTGAACAGGAATTTTCCTGTATGTGGGATGAGATTCTGCGCTTTGAATATCCGCAGACCTACTATGTCGATCTCAGCAAGCAGCTGCTGGATCTGAAGCTGAAGATGCTGGAGGATGTAAAGCATGCAGGATAAGCTGAAGCGCCGTGAGATTCTGCTGAAGAGAATTCTGTATATCTGTGCGGCTGTTTATATTGTTACACTGCTGTATGCGTTTTATCACAATTATACGGTCAGGGATATGAATGCACTCGGTATGACCTTCGTCGCTGTGCTGACGCCCCTGATTGTACCGGTTGCCTTCAAGCTGCTGCATTTCAAGCCGGTGTATGAAATCTACATCGTGTCTACGATCTTTACGTATTTTGCCTCCCTGATTGGAAGCAGCTATCACTGGTATTCCTACCTTGGCTTTGATAAGGTCCTGCATTTTTCCAGCGGCTGGTTCATCACAACGCTGGCGGTGATTCTGTATTTCTATCTGAAAAAGACGAATGAATTTCCGGATAAGAAGGATTATCATGTATTTCTCGTCTTTATCAATGCTGTGAATATCGCTGTCGGTGAAATCTGGGAATTCTATGAATATGCCATGCTGATTTTCTTCAACAATGACTGCATCAATCATTATTCACAGGGCGTGCATGATACGATTACCGATGTCCTGTGTGCCACGGTGGCAGGGATTCTGCTTACGCTGCTGATTATGCGCTATCACAAAACAGGAAAGGGAAATTTCTTCACCAATGTCTATGAGAAATTTTATGAGCGCAACATTGCGGGGAAATAGACAGGATCTGACAATATTCGGTTAACCGGGGTATGCTGCATCACAAATATGATGACAAAAAATGGAAGCGGATGAAGGCTTCTGTTTTTTTTAGCTGCCATATGGAAAATGCCTGATGAAAAGGAATTGCACAGCATACGAGTTCCCTGTATAATAGAATAAGGTAAGGAGAGATCGCTATGAAATGTAAGCAATGTGGTGCAGAAATTGAAAACAGCAGATGCTGTCCGTACTGCGGCAGTGAGAATGCGGATTATGATGCAGCAGCGGATGCAATACAGCAGGATGAAGCAAGACAGAATATACCCGGACAGGGGAGAGGACGCGAGGTTTATGACAGTGATAAGAGTAAAATGGTTACATTTTTGTTAGCCCTGTTCAGCGGTCCCCTGGGGCTTCATAATTTTTATACAGGAAGATGGGGACGTGCATTGTTCTACATGGTAACCATGGGATTTCTTATGTTTGGCTGGCTCTATGACCTGTTTATGATCGCAACCAATAAGTTTAAGGATGCAAACGGTGATTATATTGTACGATAGGAGGATGCGCTAATGGGATTCAGTGATCTTTTGATGGGGCAGTTTATCGATGTAATTGAAAATGATAAGGATATGAGTCACCTGATCGTTTTGAAATATCAGAGAAACGGCCGTGATAATGAAATCAAGCAGGGGGCAAGGCTGATTGTCAGAGAAAGTCAGGCTGCGGTGTTTATGAGCAAGGGAGAGCTGGCGGATGTGTTTTCCGCAGGCTCCTATACGCTGAATACGGAGAATATGCCGATTCTATCCACACTGCAAAGCTGGAAATACGGCTTTCGATCACCGATAATCAGTGATTTGTTTTTTGTTAGCTTAAAGGCACTGACAGATAATAAATGGGGAACGAGAAATCCGTTTATCATAGAGGATCCAACCTTCGGCGTGGTTCGGGTACGCGGCTTTGGAACATTCTCGCTGCGGGTCGTAGATGTTGAAAAATTCATGCGGGAGCTGGTCGGCGTTCAGATGATTTATCAGACAGATGATGTGATCGAGTTTGTTCGTTCGATCGTGATTGAAAGCCTGATTGATGTGATCGCCGAAGAAAAAATCCGTGTTGTTGAGCTGGCAAGCAAGCTGCGCGAGATATCCGAAGCTGCCAGAGACAGTGCGAACGAGAAAATGGAAACGATGGGAATCAGCCTGCTGATGATCAATATTGAAAATATCTCACTGCCTGAGGAGGTTGAGAAATTTATTGATGAGCAGTCCGGAATCAATCTTGTTAGCGGGAATATGCAGAATTTTCAGCAGTGGCAGCAGTCGCGTGCAATGCGGGATGCAGCGCAGCAAAGCCAGGGTATTGCGGGTATCGGTGCAGGCTTTGCCTTTGCCCAGCAGATGAATACCACGGCAGCACAGCCTCAGGAGCCGGTTGTTAAGGAAGTGATCCGTATCAAATGTCCCAACTGCGGAGAGCTGAACAAGGAGGATGCGAAATTCTGCTGTGAATGCGGAACGTCCCTCATCACGAAGAAATACTGCCCGCAGTGCGGCGGGGAAGTGGAGACCGACAGTAAGTTCTGCAGTACATGCGGACAGAAGCTGTAAACGAAGAAAGCGTTGACAGAAGTCTAGCGCAGAACCATAGAAGAAAAGGAGTGTTTTTCACGCTTGGCAGCGTAAGGGAAGCACTCCTTTTGTGTACAGGTAAAATCAGTAACTCTTTCTCAGTGGGAATCGCGGTATGGTAATAAAATGAATATCGTGGAGAGTTTGTTGATGAAAGCCATGAAGGAAGCTATATTTTCGCACCGGCATCTGCTTGACAGCTATCGGTATGCTGCGATTCATCAGTCTGCACGCGAAGCGGGTTCAACGCCGGCTCCTGTGATTGCTTTTCACGCTCTCTGCGCTTTTTCTCCTCCAGTAGGGCCCCCATGATATCCTCTGCCATCACCGGTTCGTTATCCGGCAGGAGTACGCCCTCGAAAAACAGCTTCATATTCTGATAGCATGTCCAGCTGACCTCCGGATCCATCAGCAGACGATGATGCCCGTCATGTAGAAGAATCAGCTTTTTGCGGCTGTGTGGAATTTTATTGTAGGCCCACAGGGAGCTTTTTACAGAAATGACCTCATCGGCATTCCCATGAATGATAAAGACCGGACACTCCACAAAGCCGATATATTTCTTCAGGTTTTTTACCAGCTCCGTAAAGGCGCCGTAAAAGGCACGCGGGAGCTGGATTTCCTCTTTCTTTTCATTTCCCATCAGTGAGGATGCGGATTTTGTAAGGACACCGGTGATTATATCAACATTCATATAGCTGAATGCGGGAGCCAGCAATAGAAGGCGCTTTACGGGGCATACAACAGCCAGGTAGGAAGCAATCACACCGCCCATCGAGAAGCCGGCAAGATAGATATCTCTACCGCTGTCTCTATAGGAATCTACGACCTCCTTCGCTCTGGAGACCCATTGCATCCAGTCATGATCCTGTTCATCAAACAGATCATACATGTCAAACTGTATGATATCAAAGCCGTCCTGTTTACCCCAGGCAGCGAAATTATCAAATTCATTTCTGCGTCTTCTGCCATAGCCGTGTATCGTGATGATCACAGGCTTTTGTACGGCAGGCGGCAGTTCTTCTTTCTTTAACAGATGTTTCAGCCAATCCAGCATATTTCTCACCCTTTCTGTTTCAATTATACCATAATTCTTTTCCCATTCGACGCTTTTTGACGTATAATAAAAGAAGTCAATGTGAGGGATGTCCGTGAAGAAACGAGCTACGCTGCTTATCATAAATCTGGAAAAGATCTACACGATGGATATGGTCAACAAGCATCCGCTTGTTTTTCAGCACGCCTTTATCGCCATCCACCATGAGCGGATTCTGGCGGTCGGCTGCGGCAGCTGGCGGGAATATGCGGATAAGGATACCCGGATTCTGGATGGCAGAGGTCATATTGCAGTACCTGGCTTTATAGAGGTAGAGGCGCAGCTGAGTACAGCCTCCGAACGCGATGGTCTGCGCAGACAGCTGGAGGAGGGTATGGCGTATATGCGAAACGGGACGCTGACACTTGCCTGCAGGGGTGGCGGTGCAGCAGCCCTTCGTGAACATCCCTGCTTTGAGATACTGGATGCAAACCCTGCGTGCATACCGGTTATGTATCCGTATGCAAGCCTGTTCCAAAAAAACAAGAAGCGCCTTTGCCGCTTTTGTATCAGCGCAGCCGGAAATTATGCGATTCAGGATCAGCTGTGTGCAGCACAGCTCATGGGGATGGCGGAGGTCTATGATGCATGGACATTGCTGCAGGCACTGACTGTATGGCCTGCAAGAGCACTGGATCGCGGCGAGCTTGGACATATCCAGCGAAATGCACAGGCGGATATCCTTTTGTTTGCTCACACGGATATCCATGCACTCTTTCATACGCTGGGCAACCGATACCTGGCACAGGTTATAAAAAAAGGTATTCGCTTCTTTCCGGATATTCTTGTTTCATGAGGAAATTCGACAGTTTTCCTTACTCCTGTCATATAGTATGGTAGAGAGGTGAAAACTATGGAAATCATTCAACATGAACAACAGAAGCATAATATTCTTCTGACATCGGATTATTGTCCGAATCAGGCGATGATCAATGAATTTCAGACCATTTTTTTTACATGCAAGCTGCAGCGGATCGAGCTGTGTGAAAAGGAGCTGAAGGATTTTATCGTCGATGACGGTGCCAGATTTCTTATGCTGCATGTGACGATACGAAATATAACCAATGAGATCCTGACAATGTATAAGGATGACTTCATGATAACCTTTGATAATGAGGGGCCGTTTGAGGCTGAGGATAATTTCGGAATCCGCAATCAGCTGTCGGACGAATATGCCCTGAAGCCGCAGGAGGAAATCAGTGGCTGTCTGGTGTTTATCATCTCCTCCTCGGCGAAGAAAATCATGCTGAGCTATACGGAGTATTTTGATGATGAAAGTGAAGGCAAGACCTATAAGCTGAAATATAAAATCGGCTGATTTACAGGAAAAAGTTTCATAAAAAGAAAAAAAGAGAAAAAGACTTGACGATTTGATTAAAATAAAGTAACATAATGGGCAGATAAACAATGACGTAGAAAAGAAGAGTAGGCACGTAGGCTTTTAAAGAGAGTTTCCGTTTGGTGAGAGGAAATAAAGAGGAACTGCTGAAAATGGTCTTGGAGTCGCGCAGTCGAACAAGGTAGACTGCGACGTGTTCGCCCGTTACAGCGATAGGGTATAACTTTCCTTCAGGAAAGCGTACTTGATGAGGTTTCCACTGTGAGGTGGGAATAAACTTAGGTGGTAACACGAAATTCAGCTTTCGTCCTATGGGATGAAGGCTTTTTTATATGTAGAATACAGGAGGAAGAGGACATGATCAGATTAGAGCATGTCAGTAAGACATTCGACAGCAGGGCGGGGAACGTGCATGCCGTGCAGGATGTTACACTGACGATACAGGATAAGGAAATCTATGGAATTATCGGCTTCAGCGGTGCCGGCAAATCAACACTGGTACGCTGTATCAATCTGCTGGAGCGTCCAAGCAGGGGAGCAGTCGTGATTGATGATCAGGATATCACAAAAATGAAGGATAAAGAATTAAGAGCGATGCGCAAGAAGATCGGTATGATTTTTCAGCATTTCAATCTGATGCGCAGCCGTACCGTCTATCAGAATATCGCATTTCCATTAAAGGGAAGCGGATTAAGCAAGGCGGAGATGGATCAGAAAATTCGCAGATTGCTGGAGCTGGTGGATCTCAGCGATAAGGTCGATGCTTACCCGTCGCAGCTCAGCGGCGGACAAAAGCAGCGCGTGGCGATTGCGCGGGCACTGGCGAATGATCCCAAGGTGCTGCTGTGTGATGAAGCAACAAGCGCACTGGATCCGCAGACGACCAAAAGCATTTTAAAGCTGTTGAAAAGGGTGAATGAGGAGCTGGGAATCACCATCGTATTGATTACGCATGAAATGGCCGTTATCAAGGAAATCTGTGACCGTGTGGCGGTTATGGAAAACGGATATGTTGTGGAGGAGGGAAGCATTATCGACATCTTCTCAAAGCCGCAGGCAGAGGTAACGCGCAATTTCATCGCTTCAACCAGCAATGCCCATCGTGTGCAGGAAATGCTCGATGCCGGTGCCAGTGTGACGAGACTGGAAAAGGGACAGCGCATGGTGAAGCTGAACTATGATTCCGTCAGCACAAGCAAGGCGCTGATTTCGGAAATATCCAGACGGTTTCTGGTGGATACCAACATCATTTTCGGAAATGTGGAAATTATCAAAAATACACCGCTTGGTGATTTGATTGTTATCCTAAGCGGGGAGGAAGCACATATCGATCAGGCACTTGCCTATCTGAAGGCGCATGAAGTAGGCGTGGAGGTGATGAAATCATGCTAGAGCTTTTGAATCAATTCGTACCGAATATCATGGATAAGCTGCCGGATTTCTGGACAGCAATTCTGGAAACCTTCATCATGCTGGGAATCGTCGGAGTGATTTCCTTGTTGATCGGCACCCTGTTCGGTGTCATTATGGTCGTAACCAAAAAGGAAGGTATCCTGGAGAATGCAATTCTTTATTTCCTGATTGGAAAGGTGATTGATTTCTTCCGGGCCATCCCCTTTATCGTACTGATTTTTCTGATAGCACCAATGACCCGTGCCATTGTTGGAACGACCATCGGATTGCGGGGAGCCATGCTTCCACTGGCAGTCGGTGCCATCCCCTTTGTGGCCAGACAGATTGAAAGCGCGTTATCCGAGGTGGATAACGGACTGATCGAAGCGAGTCAGGCAATGGGCTGTTCTCCGCTGGAAATCATATTCCGCGTATATCTGAAGGAAAGTGTACCGGGCATTATCCGTGCAACAACGATCACGCTGATCACGCTGATTGGCTATATCGCCATGGTAGGAGTCGTTGGCGGCGGCGGACTTGGTGACTTCTGTATCCGTTATGGTTATAATTCCTTCCAGTTTGATGTGATTTATGTGTGTGTTGCAGTGCTGCTGCTGATTACTTCACTCATTCAGGGAATTGGAAATTTTGCGATTCGTAAAACCACGCATTGATGTGGTAAGGGAGGGACACTTGTGAAGCACATGCTGAAGCAGAATTGCCGGATCTGTCGAATGTGCAGCTCACAGATTCGACAGAAATAATCCGGAGCCAGATGTGTGTATGCAGATACACAGGCTCTGGCGCATAAATTAAAACAATATAGAAAGTTGAGGGAAAGAACATGAAATTAAAAACATTGGCAGTTGGATTATGTACGATTGCACTGCTGGCAGGCTGCGGTGCAAAGGGCGATGATGCCAAAAGTGAAAAAGAGGACAAGACGATTCGCATCGGTGCGAGTGTAACACCGCATGCGGAAATTCTGAAGCATGTGAAGCCGGCACTGGAAAAAAAGGGCTACAAGGTTGAAATCGAAGAATTCACAGATTATGTAAAACCGAATCAGGCACTGGTCGATGATGAGCTGGATGCGAATTTCTTCCAGCATAAGCCGTATTTGGTCGACTGGGCAAAAAAGGCTAATGTCTCAGACAAACTCACAAGCGTGTTTGCGGTACACTTTGAGCCGCTGGGTATCTATTCCAACAATCATACATCATTAAAGGAGGTTGCTGACGGACAGAAAATTTCCGTGCCGAATGACCCTACCAATGGCGGACGTGCGTTGAAGCTGCTGGCAGATAACGGAATTATTACTCTGAAAGAGGGCAAGGGTGTCGATGCGACGAAGCAGGATATCAAAGCATATAATAAAAAGGTGGAAATTATTGAAATGCAGGCAGAAACCTGTGCGACAAGTCTTCCGGATGTTGATTTTGCAGTTGTTAACGGAAACAATGCCCTGAATGCAAAAATCAGTGACAAGGTGCTGGTGACGGAATCCAAGGATAGTGAGGCTGCGCAGACCTATGCCAATATCATTGCGGTACAGACAGCTCACAAGGATGATGAGAAAATCAAGGATTTGATTGCGGTGCTGAATACCGAAGATGTAAAGAAGTTTATCGAGGAGAAATATAACGGGATCGTTGTACCACTGGTACCGGTAAACGAATAAAAGAAGAGAGATATAGATGCTGGATTTATCGGTATTCTATATCTTTTTCTTTTCTCTGCCTGCTGATGAAATGAAATTGTAAGTGTTTTCTTTGTGTAAAATGATGTGATTTCCCATGAATATGACAAAAATCAGTGGCTTTCTACTATGGAAAACAGTATAATAGAGAGTACATAAGGAGGGCATATGAAAAACATTAAGACATATCTGAAAAAGAACGGCTTTTTTGTTTTCTTGCTGACTGTCATACTGTTGATTATCATTGCCTTATCCGTCTATATCTTTGTAAATACGCAAGCGCAGCAGGAACCGGTGAAGCCGGTGGTGACAACACCGGAGCCTGCACCTGCAAAGACAACAGCGGAAATCACGCAGTTTGAAGGAGAATATCGAAAGGATTTGCGATATATCGATGTCACCTGGAGCTATGAAAAGCATTCTTCCACAATCAACAGTGTAGAATTGTACATCAACAATACGTATGTTGACAATGTATCGGACTACAGCAGCTATCAGATTTCAAAGGATGCATACAATTACGCAACCGGAGAAAATGTGCTTCGCCTGATTCTGAATTTATCAAATGGAAAGACTGTGGAAAAAAAGACAAAGGTTTTTGTTAATTATGTAATCAGTATGGAGCAAAGCGTAAGGCAGGTTGGCAATGCCACGGAGGTAACACTGAAATATCAGTATGATAAAGTGCATCCTGTCGATGTGCCGAGCATCTTTATAACCGATGCCAGTATCGTCAGCGGGGAAATTAAGTATATCGGCACACAAACCAAAACCAGAGATGGCAGCGTGTATGCGGAAACGACCTATCAGATCAACTGGCCGGAGGCAGTGGTCACCTATCAGCAGTTTGATGTCCGCTGGTCCTTTAAGGATATACAATACAGTAAGGATTTTCTGGCAGAAAAAGGAAAAGCAGTGGAACAGGCAACGGAGTAGGGCAGATAAATCTGCCCTGTTTTCAGGTAAGGAGGACAGGAATGAGAGTATTACATACGGCAGACTGGCATTTGGGAATGGATCTATATAAGGTGACGCTGATGGAGGATCAGCGCTGGTTTAAGCAGCAGCTGAAAGCGATTATCGAGGAAGAATGCATCGATGCCGTGCTGGTGGCGGGAGATGTGTATGATACGATCCTGGCCAGTAAAGAGGCGATTGAATTATATGATGATATCATGTATATGCTGTGTATGGAGCTGAAAAAAAAGGTGATTGTAATTGCCGGTAATCATGATTCGGCAACCCGTCTGGCATCCCTGTCAAGGCTGCTGGAGGGGATGGGGCTGTATATCATCGGAAGTCTGAAGGAAAAGGTGAAGGGAATCCGGGTGGATGACTGTATGATATACCCGATTCCGTATTTCCATGTGGAGCAGGTAAGAAAGGTCTACCAAAAGGACGTGCATTCACAGGCGGAGGCTTTCAGCTGTATTTGTACGGATATTCTTTCTACGGCAGACCATGCATATCGGCCGATTGCCATGGCGCATGCCTTTCTGGCAAATGCCGAGGTATGCGAGAGTGACCGATTTGCGAATGTGGGTGGAGCGGAGCTGGTTCCCTCCGCTATATTTGACGGGTTTTCCTATGTGGCCATGGGACATCTGCACCGCCGTCAGCATGCCGGTGGGCGTGTTTGGTACAGTGGCTCACCGTTGCCGTATTCCTTTTCGGAGGCTGATCAGCCCAAGGGTGTGCTGATTTATGACAGTCAGACGGATACGGTAACAAAACGGGATATTCAGCCCCTGCATCCACTGCAGGTATGCAAGGGAAGCTATGCGGATTTAAAGGAGAGAATGCTGAAGCATACAGTGCCGGATCATGCCTATGTGAAAATTGAGGTCACGGATTTGCCGGTATCCTATGAAATGCTGGATTACTTTCGACAGGGCTATGAGAATCTTCTGCAGCTGAGTGGAAAAAGCATGGAGCAGGAACAGACGAATATCACGATACGATTACAGGATTTGGAGACGATATCCGATTTGGACATTGTACAGCAGTTCTTTCAGGATTATTATGGGGAAGAGCTGAGTGAAGCAGCGAGGCAGCTGTTTTTACAGGCACAGCAAAAGCTGGAGAAAGAGGAAATGTATGCGACCTGAAATATTGAAGCTGCAGGCCTTTGGTCCTTATGTAAAACAGCAGTGCATCAATTTTCATGTATTTGACGAACAGCATCTGTTTCTCATACAGGGGGAGACAGGAAGCGGAAAGACGATGCTGCTGGATGCGATGACCTATGCGCTGTATGGGAAAAGCAGCGGTTCTCAACGGGAGGATCTGTATAGTATGCGCTCCCGTTTTGCCGAGGTGCAGGATGCGACCGTCGTTGATTTTCAATTTCAGCTTCATCAGCGAACCTATCGGTTTGTGCGAACGATTACGATGCGTAAGAAACGCAATCAAGAGCTGACTCCTCAGATGCAGATTGATGCCGGAGAAATAGTCGATGGGGAATTTGTACCTTTCTTTGAAAATCCAAAGCTGAAAAATGTTGAGGAAAAGGCGGTGGAGCTGCTGGGTTTGAGTTATGCGCAGTTTGTACAGGTTATGATCCTGCCGCAGGGGAAATTCGAGCAGCTCTTAACAAGCAAAAGTGAAGAAAAGCAGGAAATATTGAAAACACTGTTCCAGATGGAGCGCTGGACCGGAATCAATCAGGTTCTCAGCGATACCATGAAGCAGAAGCGGGAACAGCTGGATATGAAAAAGCAGCGCAGGGAGGCATTGCTGAGCGGAATAGAAATGCAGAGTCCTGAAGAAATCACAGTATGGCTGAAGCATGCCGGAAGCACGCGCAGAATACTGGAACAGGAGGTAAAGCAGAAGCAGGAGTTGCTGGAGCAAATCAAGCAGGAAGCAGCACAGCAACGACTGAGAAAAGAACAGCTGACACTTTTGCAGCAGGCAGAGCTGGACTGGGAGCGACTGCTGCAGCAGGAAGAAGACATGAAGCAGCTCTATGTTTATCTGGAAAGACAGAAGGAGCTGATAAAGGTGCTGCCGGAATGGAATACATTGCAGCAATGCCGCAATATATGGAAACAGCGCGTCGATAACCTGCATGCTGTGGCGAAGCAGCATGAGCTTCTAAACCAGCAGAAGCAGGCAGCCCCGCTATGGCAAACGCAGCTGCAGGAGTATAAGGGGCAGGAGCAGAATCTGCGTCAGAAGCTGCATGAAGCACAGGAGCTGCGCCCGCTGGTTCAACAGCTGCAGCAGCTGCTTGTTAAAGACAATGCTCTGCGGGAATTGCAGGATAAACAGCAGCAGCTGGTGGAGCAGAAACAAAAGCATTGCAGCGAGCTGAACAGCAACAAGGAGCAGCTTCGACAGAAAATAGAGACAGCTCAGCTGACACTGGATGGACTAGAGCATGCTGCGCAGCACTTTGCGGTATGGAGGCAGGCGGATTACCATGAGCTGCAAAGAATCCAGCTTTCCGGTATGCTGAAGGCTGAGGAAGCCGAAGAAAAAGAGCTGATTCTGCAGATAAAGCTGCGGGAAGAGCAGCTGATACCGCTGCAGCAGGCCTATGATGAGGCGATGCGTACCTATCTGAACAACAGTGCGGTACAGCTTGCGGCTTTATTAAAGGAGCATGAGCCCTGTCCTGTATGTGGAAGTACGACGCATCCCGCACTCGCTGAAACGAAGGCGGCGTATCAGGATGTTGTGCAGCTAAAGCAGCTGCAGGAACGTTTGGATCAGGAAAAGGAAGCAGTGCAGGGAATACAGCAGCAGCTGGAGCATGTGCGATTATCCATACAAATGAGACTTACTGCCATGCAGGAGCATCAGAAAGCCATACAGACTCTTTTGCAGCAGCCGTTTTCCCAGACGGAATTTACCAGACTGCAGCAGAAACAGCAGCAGGCTGAACAGCTGAACCTGGTTCTTCATGAGCTTCTGCAGCAGCAGGAGCGATTACAGCAGAAGCAGCAGGAGGAGGATGCCGCATTGCAGCAGCTGCAGCAAAAACAGCAGGAGCTGCATACGGAGGCTTTGTTGAACGATCAGCAGAGAACAGTACTGCAGGACAGTATTCCCTGTGAGCTGCGCAGTCCGCGGGCGCTCAGTGACTGTTTGCAACAGCTGCAGCAGGAGCTCGACCTCACAGTCGCACTGGTGGTAAAGCAGGAAACAAGGCTTCGACAGCTGGAAATCAACCTGGCACAGCAGCAGCGGGATCATGAGCATGCACAAAAGGAAGAGCAGCAGGCACAGCAGGCACAGCAGGCTGCAGAAATATCTTGGCAGGCAGTGGCACAGAACAGGATTCAGGAGGAGGAAATGCAGGGGCTAAAGCAGGAGGATCTGCAAAAGCGGGAACAGCAGCTGCAGGAATATGCGCTGAAAAAGGAACAGCTGAAAACAAGGATACAGGATCTTCAACAGCGCTGTGCTGCGATTGCAGAACAGAATCTGGAGGCATTGCTGGCACAGCAGGAGCAGCTGATGCAGGAGGTGGAGCAGCTGCAACTAAAGCTTGCGGATATTACGACACATGAAGCGATGTATTTACAGGTGCAGGCCTCCATCACGCAAATTCAGAAGGAGCTGGATGTTGAAGAGCCTGCATTTGTAGAGCTGGCTCATTTCGTCAGAGCCATGCGTGGCGATAACGGTATGGGGATTGAACGATATGTTCTGGGAATCATGCTCGGCAGCATTACGCAGCAGGCAAATCAGCTGCTAAAGCTTGTTCATAATGGACGCTATCAGATTTTCCGCAGTGATGAGGCGAGTGGCAGAACACGAAAATATGGTCTTGAACTATCCATATATGACAGCTATACCTGCAATACCCGCAGTGTCGTTTCCCTGAGCGGCGGTGAGAAATTCCTGGTTTCGCTTGCGCTGTCACTGGCATTATCCGCCGTTGTACAGGCAAGAAACGGCGGTATTCAGCTGGACACCATGTTTATCGATGAGGGCTTTGGAACGCTGGATGAGCACAGCATAGCAGATGCACTGGCTGTATTGCAGATCATGAGCAGCAGTCGCGGCTATGTCGGTATTATTTCCCATGTTGAATTGCTGAAGGAAAATATACCGGCCGGTATTCTGGTGGAGAAGAGCAGAGAAGGCAGTCATGTACAGATCAGAAAGGTGTGAAGCATATGTATGATGAACTAAAAAAAATACTGACACAGAGTGACAATATCGTTTTTTTCGGTGGTGCGGGTGTCAGTACGGAAAGTAATATTCCGGATTTTCGATCACAGAGCGGTATTTACAGTAAGAAGACCTATCCGTATCGTGCAGAAACGATGATCAGCAGTGAGTTCTTTCATGAACATCCCGAGCAGTTTTATGATTTTTATTTTCATGAAATGGTCTATGAGCGGGCACAGCCAAACGATGCGCATCTGGCGTTGGCAAAGCTGGAGGAAATGGGAAAATTAAAGGCAGTTATTACGCAGAATATTGATGGTCTGCATCAGAAGGCCGGCAGTCACAAGGTTTTGGAGCTTCATGGCAGCATACACCGCAATCGCTGCCAGCGTTGCCGTGCAGAGTATGATCTGCAGGAAATGCTGAAGCAGAAGAAGCAGGTGCCGCGGTGTCCGAGCTGTAACGGCATCCTGAAGCCGGAGGTTGTATTGTATGGAGAAAGTCTGGATATGCAGGTCATGGAGGAGGCGATCCTTTTCCTTTCACAGGCAGATGTGCTCATTGTCGGAGGAACCTCCCTTGTGGTGTATCCGGCAGCCGGGCTGCTTCAATATTTTCGGGGATCAAAGCTGATATTGATTAACAAAGAGGAGACTGCGATGGATCATAGAGCGGATCTGGTTATTCACGACGCTATTGGAAAGGTCATGAAAGAGGCAGTTTTGGTATAAAGTAAGGAAATCTGAAAAACAGCTTTGGCGATAAGCTGTCGCATACTATCAAAGTAAAGTCTGTCACAATTCCTGTGTTCTTTCTTACTTCGGGGTGCTTGCAAAAAAGAGAATTCGAATGCTATTGATAATATACAATAGTGTGGAATTCTCTTTTTTTATGTATTCACGATTGTGTAAAATCCGATTCCTGTACAGCTTTTTTATGCTTACCGGCGTTTGTCCTTTAACACGGTATACAGCAGCCACATGCCCAAAAATACGGCGGTCATATAGCCGATAAACCCAATGGCGGGTATACCGAGCACCTTGGGCGTCATATCGGTTGTACAGATCAGGGAGCTTGCCATGAGCAGACCGCAGGATACGATTCCGACAACCAGCTTATTGACCATGTGATTGATGGTTTTTAAGGGTACGCTGGAATCCATGATTTCCAGATTCAGCTTGATGCGTCCCTTGGTGATCATCCGCATGAGCTCACTGAACTGGATAGGAATATCGAGTGTGCGCTTTCCGGCCTCATAGAGCTTTCTTCCCGCATTTACCGCTTCCTTTTTGGCATCCAGTTTTTTGAATATATGCTCGCTGACATGGGCTGCCGCTATCTGAATGATATTCGTCTTCGGATCCAGCAGCGTCATGGTGCTTTCCATGGTTACGAGTCCTCTTGCCAGCATGCTGATGCCTTTCGGCATGGATATACGGTGCTTGTGTGCAATGGTAAAGACCTCCTGAATCGCATCCCCCAGATTGATCTCATTCAGGTCCATATGGATATATTTCTTCATGAAGATTTCCATATCGTCATAAAACAGCGTGTAATCAATCCGGCCGTCGTGAACTCCCAGCGTCAGGATGACATCGACCATCAGCTCGGTATCATTGCTTCCAATGGCCTGTACTGCCTTTTTCATAAGGTCCTTGTCGCTGCGCTGCAAGGTTCCCATCATGCCAAAATCAATCCAGATGATCTTTCCATCCCGTATGCGAAGATTTCCAGGATGCGGGTCAGCGTGGAAAAAGCCGTCGTCCACGATCTGCTTGATGTAGTTCTCTGCCAGCTTGGAGGCAATTTCCCGAAGGTCATAGCCGCCTTCCTCCAGTGTTTTGCGATCGTCAATGACAATGCCGTCAATGTATTCCATGACCAGCACCCGGCTGGTCGTGTAGGCCTGCTCAATCAGCGGCGCACCGATATAGGTGATAGACTGATGATTCCGGGCAAATTCCATGGCAAAGCGCGCCTCATTCAGAAAATCCATTTCCTGCTTTGCGGTAAACCAGAATTCATCCATCACGATATTGATATCGATGACGCTCCCCAGCACCTCACTCAGACGCAGCAGCTTTCCAGCTCTACGAATCAAGGAAATATCCCGTTCCATCATCTCATAGATGTAAGGACGCTGCACCTTGACAACGATTTCTCTTCCATCGAGCAAAGAGGCCTTATGCACCTGCGCAATGGAAGCGGAACCCAGCGGTATACGCTCAAAGCTGGAGAATACCTCCTGCATGGGACAGCCGTATTCTTCCTCTATGACGCGCTGTACATCTGCAAAGGGCAAAGGTGCGACATTATCCCGCAGCTTGACAAGCTCCTTGCAATAGCGTTCACTGAACATATCCTGCCGGCTTGCCATGATCTGTCCGATTTTAACGAAGGTAGGACCCAGATCTTCCAGAATTTCCCGAAACTTAACCGGATCAACTCCCTTTGTGATATGATGCTTTTTCAGAATTCCCAGAATCTGAGCAAGCCGGCGTTTACTGCTCAGCGTTTTCGCTTCATTCGGATTGCTCATTCTCCATGCCTTTTTCGAGTTCTTCAATATGGGCCTTCAGCATTGCAAGGTCGTCCCTGCTGATCTTTTCCAAATCCTTGCGGATGCTTTCCGTATCAGCCGGAGTTCTCAGCTTTTCCCGAAGGTCATGCTTCAGCTCCTCGTTCAGAATTTTACCCTGTTCAACTGTTAATTCACCTTTTTTCACAAGAGCATCAATTACGTCCTTTGATTTTTCTGCTGTAGTGGCAACGGCACCAATGCCTGCCAGCATGATTTTCTTAATATCCTCACTGATGGTATTCATAAAAAATGCCTCCTTTTATTTACATTTATTGTAACACGTTTTCTGTAAAAGTATGAATCTTTTCTGTGAAAAGAATTTCTACGTATGTGCTGCCTGCGATACACGCTTGTGGATGGATTAACAGCTATTTGCGAATCCGGCACTTATCTTCACATAGTCTGCCTGTGTCTTCATTATCGTGGGGTAATCAACTGTCTATATAAAAAAAAGAAGTCAATTGACTTCCTGATTGTTTTCTATGGGGCGACTGATGGGAATCGAACCCACGAATGACGGAGCCACAATCCGTTGTGTTAACCACTTCACCACAATCGCCATAGCGTTCCTGACGTTTTATCAGGCGAGTTATATTATAGCCTATTCATTATGTTTTGTAAATACTTTTATTGAATTTTTTTGTAGAAATGTTATAATGCCTTTTAAGGAGTGATTCCATGAAAAAAATAGCGTTGATGTGTGATTCCAGCGCAGATATTACCAAAGAAGAGGCTGAAAAGCTTGGGATACATGTTTTACGGATGCCCATTACCATAAATGGAAAAGAATTTATCGAGGAAGAAACAATTTCCGATCAGGATATTATCGAGGCACTTGGTCAGAATAAGAGTGTTAAAACGGCACAGCCGATCATCGGTACGATGACACGTATGTGGGATGAACTGCTGGAAAGCTACGATGAAGTATTTTACATACCGCTGACAAAGGCTTTATCCGGCACCTGCCGTGTTGCGATGGGGATAGCGGAACAATCACCGTATCAAAATCGCGTGTTTGTTTTGAATTCTGATTTCGTGTGTTATCCGGTTGTTCATATGCTGTTAACCGCTCGCGATATGTTTGAAAAAGGATATACGTGTGTACAGGCAAAGGAAAAGATTGAGCAGGAGGGTGAGCTGTTTGCTATTCTGATTCCGGAAACTCTGACCGCATTAAAAAACGGCGGACGCATTTCGCCTGCTGCCGCAGCGCTGGCAGGATTATTGAAGATACAGCCATTGCTGAAGGTGGAGCATGGGGCGATTGATCTGGTTGACAAGGTGCGAACCCTGAAAAAAGCTTACAAGGAGGGAATCGAGGTTGTTTTAAAGGATATCGATCCAAAGGAATATGACTGGATGATCATTGATGCCTATAATCGAAAGGTCAGTGATGAACTGAAGGCAGCATTGGAGGAGGCGTGCGGACAACCGGTTGAACAGCGGATTTTCAAGTCTGTCATCATGTCACATACCGGACCGGGAACCATCGGCTTTGGAAGAATTAAGAAAATTCGTTATTAGAACTCAGGCGGACTGAGTTTTTTCATAAAAACCAGGAGGGAATGTATGGATGGACATATTACATTAAAGGGGAATTATCACAAGGATGTGCTGGATGCTTTTGTGGAGCAGGCGCAGAAAACAAAGCTGTCACAGCTGGTGATTCTGGAGCCTTCCAGTATGTTTCTTGAGTGCGCTTCCTTATATAAAGAGGTTAGGGCGACATATCCCTGCCAGCAGGAATGGTATCAGGCGCAGAATATCTGTTCCATTATGGACTATCATGCGTTCATAGATGCGATGCGCAGGGAATCGTTTCCAATCCCTGTGAAATTTGGTATCTGTGCCGATTATTTTACACAGCATGAAATACTTTTATCTCAGATGAAGGCGGCCTATTCCTATGATTGCTTTGTGGGATGTATTCGCTTTATTGACAATATTGCATATTCCTGGGACCCGCAGTCAAAGGAGATGCTCTGGGATAAATACAATGCGGCATTTTTATACCGGCGCTATTATGAAATGATGTATGCATTGATCACCTCCCGTTTGTTTGACGGAGTGAGCGGCTTTGATAATATTCATCATATGCAGATGAAGCCGGGATATTCCCTGCAGCATACCTATAACAAGCTGGCGATGCTGCTTGCCCTGCAGCATATGTATGTGGAGGATGATGCAAGGGATGTGCTCAGTGTGCGGGGAAGCAGCGGAAGACTGAGTGAGGCATTTCGTGAAATATGCATGGCAAAGCATATACGTATCGTCCCCTGCAGCTATGCGGAAAGACCGGAGGAAATGTGTTACTGATCTTTTTGATACCGGCAGCTCATGCTGCTGTTTAATAGGGCTGCTATGCATTTGATTCAGGTGAACAATTTAGAAAAGTATGATACTGCTTATGCAGGGGATCCGTTTGCTTTCCTCTTTTCAAGCATGCAATTCACATTCAAGAAAGAGTTCCTGATGTCGATTATCAAGCTGAAATTCATTTTGTATATAGATCAAGGAAACCATAAACCGAACTCACAGCGCCAGGGCACACAGGAAATAGAAGATCAGGTCTAAGTTTGAAAATCGTTTACGGGTATTGGAAAGTGATATAATTTAAAAAATTATTATAACAATTCAGATGATGCAAAATAGGATCATTCAGTTTGTGAATGGAATAAATTTTCAAAAGATTTTGCCAGGATCAAAGAAATGCTCGATTCACGACAAATGGAAGGCTGCTACTATTCTCTGGAACGTTGTTAATGAGTCATCATCACCTAACATTCATTCCTATGATTTCGTTTCGTCATACAATATAAGGATGTAGTATACAAAATTAAGAAATTATATTAGGTTATCAGCGATTCGTCATCAGATAGTAATCGCTTTTTTTTCGGAAAGGAGTGTTACATGACACTTCTTAATTATCGAAAAAGCGTAGCAGTGCTTTTGCCTGATACCTTGTTTATAGTTACTGTGTCGGTTATTCATTTTTTTGTATGCTGTGCGGAACATAAATTCGATATGATTATCTTGTTTTCTGATAACAGCATGCCTGTGTTTTGCATAAGTATCTTTTACCCTGATTTTCAGTCAGCGTGAGCATAAAAAAAACGTCCCGTATGGGACGTATATTATCAATGGCGGAGAGCATGAGATTCGAACTCACGGTAGCTTTCACTACGCCACCTTTCCAAGATGGTGCCTTAAACCGCTCGGCCAACTCTCCAAGGTTACCTCTATTATTTTACTTATTTTCAAAGAAATGTCAACAATAAATTGTATAATTTCCTATTTTTTTGTTTATTCAAAGCTGCTGTTCGCCCGTTTTATTATAAGTATAGCTTTGATAAGGAAAAAAATACCGTCTGGCAGTAATCTCATACATAAAGGAGTATCCTCTATCGTATCCCTGAGCGATGCGTGATGACTGTTCAAACAGGGAGAAGTGATGTTCTTAAGTATACGGTATTGTGATTCCTGCTCTGCTGCTTAATACTACCTCCATTTTGTACTATGTATGCATTCGAAATCTACATACTGATAGAGAATCTATACAGCGGTATGCAGATTCCTTCATATTTGTTAATCTGCATATTAGCGCTTATCGTTTGTGCGAATGGCTTTGGCAACCCGGAAGAGGTCTGCTTCAAATAAAAAACAGAAGCTTTTCAGGGCTTCTGTCCGTTACTGCTCCTGCAGCAGATTGAGATTTGCACTCAACAGCTTTTCCAGCTGCGCATTATCACTGCTCACCATCCAGACATCCTCTGATTTCTTCAGCTGTATCTGAACATCCGTAGTTTTCATGACATCTGTTTTCTGCAGACTTTTAAAGAGAACAGTTGCGATGGCTGCTTCGGTTTCCGCATCGCTGACATCCTTTTTGCTAAGCTCCTGTACCTTCTTCTCTGCCTGCTCCATACCGGATTTCAGAGTTTTTGAGAAATCGTACTGCTTGATTTTCACTGTGACAGTTGCCTGATTGTCCTGGATGGTTTCCTTGCCTTCCTTATGCTCAAAATACATCATTTTCTCATATGTCTGCTTCTGCAGCTTTTTGTCAACAGAATCCATATAATCACTGTCATCGACTGAAAATGCTTTTATATTGAAATCCTTCCAGTCACTGGAAGCTTTTACCGCATCACTGTCCTGATTTTGAATGCCGTTTAAAAAGGCTGCCGTCGTTTCCGCAGGGGACCGTGGTGTTTCTTTTTTTGTACAGCCGGATACAGTACAAAGACACATCAGTGCAAGCAGTGCAATCCATTTTTTCATATCGGTACCTCCATATGCGTAATTGTACCACAGCTTTCTGCTTTTTTGATATCTGTGATTGGAAATAATAGAAAGATTTACATGAATTAGCGGATTTTTTAGGAGTTTCCCGATTTTAAATCGTATAGATATAGTGTAAGGAGGTGTTTTATCCTTTCCTGTCGAATGAGGTATGTGTCAAATGCGGGATGCATATGGTTAGGGTGAGGTGATGCATGTGGAAAATAAACGGCTGATTATGCTGTTCGGTATTCTGTTTTCCGTGGTATTCTGTCTGATGTATTATGTGCTGTTTTCCTTTACGCTGGGAAAAGCGAATGATGATAAGCGAACGCTGTATATGAATCAGGTGGGATTATATGAAAAGGCACAGAGTGTGCAGGATATGCAGGAAAAGCTGGAAAAGGAAGGTCTGAAAAGCTATACGATGAAGCAGGATAAGCTGACGGCTGTCGTCTGCGGTGTAAGCAGTGATGAAAAGGAAAGTCAGCAGGTTCAGCAGAAGCTGAAAGCGTTGAAATACAGCTACATTCCGAAAGATGTTACCGTAGAGAATTCCGATGTGGTCAAACTAATTGATGAGCAGGCATATGACAAGGCACTGGAAAGGATTGGAAAATGAAAGTAAAGGAATTAAACAAGGAGGAGCGTCCAAGAGAAAAGGCGCTGCAGCACGGAATAGCGGCGCTTTCCAATCGGGAGCTGCTGGCTCTGGTATTACGCAGCGGCACGCGTTCCATGTCCGCACTGGAGCTGGCAGATGAGGTGCTGAGGCACTGGAGCTCCATGGGGGATTTGGGAAAGGCGAATATGCAGGAGCTGATGGGACTGTCGGGAATCAAGGAGGCGAAAGCCATTTCTCTTCTGGCGGCATTTGAGCTGGGACGCAGAATCGCCTTTGATGAGGTGCTGCATGCACCGGGCATCCATCATCCGCAGGATATTCTGGAATGGGTCAATCAGCAGATCGGCTTTGAACAGCAGGAGCATTTTCTCGTATTGTTCCTCAATCAGAAAAATCAGCTGATCAGCAGCCGCGTGATGTTTGTCGGCACCCTGACCAATGCGAGTGTGCATCCCAGGGAAATCTTTCGGGAAGCGATGCAGCTTGGCTGTGCGAAAATCCTATGTGTCCACAACCATCCGTCCGGTGATCCGCAGCCATCCTCGGCGGATATCTCTTTGACCAGAAGTATTGAGGAGTGCGGCGTCATGACGGCGATTCCACTGATGGATCATATTATTGTCAGCCGCAATACATATTTCAGCTTCGCACAGAAGGGACTGCTGCAGCCGGGACTTTCCTAAAGTTTTCTTAAGATTTTGACAAAAACCAGATTGTCATTGAACTATTTTTCTTTCCCCTATATAATATATGGGAAACATGAAGAAATAGGTGAGAGCATGTCAAAATTGAATCGTTTTCAAAAAATAATCTTAGGCGTTATCGCGTTCTTTGTGATGATAGGTATCCTTTTAAGGAGTATGAGCGGCTCTGTAACAAGCAATATCGGCTATGATGTAGTCACGATGCTGAAATATGCACTGATTGATTATCCGACAGAAACCGTAAAAAATCTGTTCAGTGATTTTGCAAACCTATGGAGCGTGAATGAGGAAAATGACCGGCTGCGCTATGAGCTGAGCAAAAATCCTTCCTACAAGGCAAAGTATGTCAATGAGAAACAAAAAAATGCAGAGCTTGAGGAAGCATTGGGCATCAAAACGAGTGATGATACATATAAACGGACATGGGCGAAGGTTATTCTGCGTGATCAGGCTACCTGGAACAATGAGATTACCATTGATAAGGGCAGCAAGGAAGGCATTAAGGCCGGTATGGCAGTAGAAAGTACGAATGGCATGGTTGGAAAGATCAAGAGTGTTTCCGCTCATACCAGCGTTGTCAAGCTGCTGACCAGTGAAGATAAGCTGAATTCAGCATCCATTAAGATTCTGCTGGATGAAAAGAAAAGCTCTCTGGGTGTTTTGCAGAGCTATGATGTCAAGCGCGGCTGCTATATCGTTTTGCTGTTTGATGACAGCAGTGAAATCAAAAAGGGAATGCAGGTCGTCACAAGCGGCAAGGGCGGCGGCTATCCAAGCGGACTGCTGATCGGCACCGTGGACAGTGTGCAGGCGCTCTCCAATCAGACCGGACAGACCATCTATGTTCGGCCAATTGATGATTTTCAGACGTTCTCAATTGTTAGTGTCATCGTTGAAAAGGGAGATGAGTAGGCATGGCGCATATCGTCTTTGTCATCATCTGCTTTCTGATCGATGAAATACTTACCGTGATTTTTCCCAACAGCTATCTGATTAACGATCTGCTGTTCATACCGAATCTTGGCTTCTGTGCCATGGTGCTGACAATTCGTAAATTCAGTTTTCTGGATTCCTGCCTGTTCGCTTTTGGCTGCGGTATGATTTACGATTTCTGTTTTGCGAACACGTTTCTGCTCTATGCGATTATTTATACCGTCATAGCGTGTCTGCTGCAGCTGTGGAGCAAGCATATGACGGAGACGCTGATTGAATCGCTGGTTCTCTGTATTGTGACAATTTTCGTCAAGGATCTTCTGATATACTGCTATATGAACTTTCAAAGAATTACCAGTATGTCGCTGATGCTGTGGGCGGAGCGTTATGAGCTAATGACCTTGCTCGCTAATGCGATTCTTGTCATGGTTATTGTATTCCTCATTCGTATCAAGGACGACTATCTGGAAATGAAAGCACTCCGTATACGAAAAGGGGAGAAGGTCGAATGGTTGATTAAAATCAAAGGAATAAACGATACCTATCACATTTATGCGCAGTATGATGATGCATCTGCGTTTTTCCAGCAGCTGAAGGAAAGACTCAAATTCTGTCAGAATAAGAACGGACAGTATTTTGAGGCTTTTTTTCATATCGAAGGCTTGAAGCCGCAGCATCTGCAGGAGCTGTTTCAGCTTTGTGCAGATTGTCACACCCTGATTGCCGGCATCAATGAGCTGCCGCAGGAAAAGTCAAGGCGCATTCTGGAACAGGAGCTGCGGGGTGGAGAGCACTACCGCTTTCATGAGCCGCTGCTTTTGCTGGGCAATATCCGTAAGCAGGCCTTCGTGACAAGCAGTGAATCGCTGTATGTACTGGGCAGTGTGCAGGGCAGTGTGGATTTACTGCATGAGGATTGCGTGCTGGCGGCTTCGCATATCGATGGAAATGTGCGGATATGTGATACTCATTTCCAAAATATGACATCCTTTGCGCCCTGCAAAGTCTATTATGAGAACAGACATTTGGAAATGAAGGAATATAAGGAGGAGAGAATGTGGGAGAGGCAATAGCAATTACTTCCGGAAAAGGCGGCGTTGGAAAAAGCAGCGTCTGTATCAATATGGGCATGGTCCTGGCGCAGAAGGGCTACAGGGTTTGTCTGATCGATGTGGATTTGGGCTTGAAAAACCTGGATGTTATGCTGGGGTTGGAAAACCGTGTAATCTATGATTTAAAGGATGTGATGGAGGGGCGCTGTACCCTGGCAAATGCGATGATTCGTGATAAGCGTCAGGATAATCTGTACCTGCTTCCGGCATGCAAAACGATACATATACAGTATTTCCACGGTGAGGATTTAAAAATCGTCGTAGAGGAGCTGAAAAACCAGTTTGATTACATACTGCTGGATACACCGGCAGGAATCGAAAGCGGCTTTATACATTCGATTGCCTGTGTGAGCAGAGCAATTGTCGTAACGACACTTGATGTGACGGCATTGCAGGATGCAGACCGTATCATCGGTATTCTGATGAAGGAGGGAATGGAGCATATTTCCTTTATCGTCAACCGCATGAACGTACATCATATGGATCGGGGTATCAGCGTTTCGCTGGAGGAGGCGAAGCAGTGGCTGTCCATCGATTTTCTCGGCTACGTATTCGATGATGAGAATATGATGCGCTCCAACAATCATGGCAAGCCGATCGTATTGCAGCGGGAAACGCAGACCTACAGCTGCTTTGACAGCATTGTCCGCCGTATGCTGGGACAGCGCTGTCCGCTGCCGAAATATCGTGAAAGGAAATTTTTGCAGAAGCTGTTTGGATGAACGGTTGTCTGCTGAGGCTTATAGAGGCTTCTGACTTGCATTGCAAGGTGAGTCAGAAGCCTTATGCATTCTGCAAGGAATTCTGAAGCTGAGGATATCCGGTATACGCATCGCTGGATGGCAAAGCAGTTTCGGCAGAAACATCATCATATGTCACAATGCACGGCAGGCAATATCCCGTCAGAATTTGTTCAAGCTTGCTTCGCTGGTTTTTTTTCCTTCGGCATGGTAGAATAGAAAAGTGAAAGTATGGTGGTGTTATGTTAAAAAGATTTCTGAAAAAAATAGATCAGAGGTTTTCTATTTATACCCTGTGCAAGGTGATCTGCGTGTTACTGATTCTGTTCCTGCTGATTAAGACACAGGTTGTATGGGGAAGCTGGTACCGGATGCTGCGATCCATTCTGCAGCCGTTTATCATCGGCTTTGTCCTTGCATATGTGATGCATCCTCTTGTGGAATTTCTGGAAAAGAAGGGGATACCGAAGAATTTTTCCATCATTGCCATATGGGTGTGCGTACTGGTGTTTCTAATCGTGATGCTTGTTATGCTGATGCCGGTACTGTATGATAAAATCAATGAATTTATGACCAGCATGATTGACGGTGTTGTCTGGATTTCCAATAAGATCAAGACTCTCGGAAATATGAAGGATTTCTCACTGGTAAACAGCATCACCAATAATATTGTCAATATCCTGCAATCCTATGATGACTGGGTTCCGCAGCTGGTATCCAGTCTGCCGGGACTGATGAATACGGTTTTGAATGTCGTTACGAACGTTCTGTTCTCTATCATCATTGCAATCTATATGCTGTTTGACTTTGAGCGCATCAAGCGCGGTCTGCGGAAATTTGTTCACCTGTTTTTCAAAAACAGTGATATATATCTGCATGAAATCGATCAGAATGTCACTGTATATCTGAAATCCCTGATTATTCTGATGTTGATTAAATTTATTGAATACTCTGCCTTTTATTTTATGATCGGACATCAGGACTGGCTGATTATCGGCCTGCTGACATCGTTTGGTGTCATCATTCCCTACCTGGGTGGTACGATTGCCAACAGCATCGGTATTATCACAGCACTGACACTGCCGCCGAGTAACATCGTGGCTTTGATTATCGGTATCATGATCTTATCCAATGTGGATGCCTATGTCATCTCGCCTCTGGTTCATGAAAAGCGCAGTGCCATGGGGCCGCTGATTACCTTATTCGCTGTGTTCGCAGGGGGTGTCATCATGGGAGCTGTTGGGATCATGGTGAGTGTACCTGCAGCGATCGCCATTAAAACCGCTATCGAGGTTTATGAGCAGAAAACGGACCGCAGGCTGTACGATAATGCTGTGGAGCCGGACGTATAAAAAGTAAGCGGTGAAGTGCCTGCCGGCATTACAGAAATAAGGGTACGCAATATACATATAACCATAGACCTGTCAGTTGCACTGGCAGGCTTTTTTATCTTGTGGGAAAGATAGATTCGGGAAGGTGCGGCCAACGACATTTGCGGTTTATGCCTCTGTGTTCCTGATTTTCTGCCTGAATAATCTCAGCATTCCTCATACCAGTTCCATTTCGCTATACAGCACGTGCAAAAGCACAGACTGGAAAGCGGCTGCGGCACTTCTATTTCCAGCAGCGTGCGCATATAGTGTTAGCAGGAGGGATGATATGGACGATTTAAGAAGAGTTAGAAAACGAATCAGAGGCCGAAGATTTGACGGAGCAGGGGCGCAGGAACAGAAGCAGCGTCCGTTCATCCTGTTTCGTATGATCTATCATGCGGTCATGCTCATGATGTGCATCTGTGTTGTCGTACTGGCTCTGCTGCTCAATCAGAAGCTGAATCTGGTAAAAATGCCTGCCGTGATACAGCAGTTCCATCTGGAGGATCTGGGAAGCTGGCTGCCCTTTGAAAACTGGTTTTCACTGAAGGAGGAACCGGTTTCCACATCACCGGTGTATACACTGCTGAAGGACGATCATTATTCCAACGGTACCAATCAGGCACGCAGCGGATATGCCGGTGTCGTGCTTCATGTGCAGAAGCAGGCGGATAAAAAAAGCAGCGTCACCGTAAAGCAGGACAATGGTGCAGTGGTAACCTATGGAAATCTCAATGAGGTCAAGGTAAAGCAGGATGACCGCATTCTCAAGGAGGCTGTTCTGGGGACGGCTGACAGCTATGTAACCATCAACGCATTGAAGGATAATGAGAAAATCAAGGTGAGCGATGCATTTTCATAAGCTGCGGATACGGATATCTCTGCTTTGGCTGCCGTATCTGCTGATGCTGCCGTATCTGCCTGTAGCCCGTCTGATCGGATGGATCTTTATCATGCTTACCATTCATGAGATGGCACATATGTTATGTGCCATTCTCTTTCATTACCCGATTGAACGAATCAATATATACCCCTTCGGACTGGCGGCAACCATAACGCATATCGGTCACGGCTCTTTGGTGAAGGAAATTCTCATTATTTCCGCAGGTCCGCTGATGCATGTTCTGTTTCCATCCCTGTTTCAATTCTGTGTGGCAAAGGGGATCCTGTCACCGTCCTTTGCATCCTATCTGCATACGATCAATGCTTCCATTCTGCTGTTTAATCTGCTGCCGATCTATCCGCTGGACGGAGGACGGCTTATGCAGACTTTTTTTCACTGCTTTTTACGCTTTCGTACAGCGGAATATGCAACCCTTATTTGCTCCCTTATTTCCATCACAGCTGTTTTTTACTTTCATTTGCTGCAGGGAGTGAGTGCTGTCATCGTACTGATCTTTCTGATTCTGCAGATTTTCCTGTCCTGGCGCTCGCTTCCCCTGACACAGCTGCAGTTTTTTCATTATCGCAGGCTGCATCCGGTAGCTTATGATCCGATCCTGAATGAATCCTTCGATTTATACCGCGGTCGAAGGAATATCATAAAGTACGGCAGAGGCTGGATTGATGAGAAAGACTGGCTCAGGCAGCGCTTCGGCAGCGAGAAAAACAGTAGGCGTCCGTAAAGAAATGTGATATACTCAAAGGGTATGCGGTACCCTTATGGCAGGTGCTGTAAAGACTATTGTACCACAGGGGCATGTAATGGTATAATGGAACGCAAGGGAGGCAGGATCTATGAAGATAAAACTATTTCTTGTATCTGTTCTGGCGCTGTTTCTTGTCAGCGGCTGTGAAGAGAAAAATCCAAGCATTGCCACAACCGTATATCCTGTACAGTATCTGGTGGAAAGAATCGGCGGGGATGATGTAACCGTGAGCAATATAACAGAAAATACGATGATTCAGCGTGCGCAGATCAAATCCAGCTTTCAGGATATATTGAAGGACAGCGATGCCCTGTTTTATATCGGTGGTTTGGAGCCGTATATGGATTTGTATGTGGACGATATCCGGGATACCGGAGTGGATATGGTGGATCTTGCGACCAAGAGTGCAATTTATAAATTTGAACGCTATACCTCAACAACGATTGACGGCATTACGGCAGGAACGGAAGGCCCGTATTACGAAGGAGAGGAATTTGCCAATCTGGATACCTATGATGCAGACCCCATGCTTTGGATGGATCCGGTAGCGATGACCAGCATGGCGAGTGATATTCGTGACTATCTGGTACAGAAGTATCCGCAGTATAAGGACATTTTCGATGAGAACTACGATGCTCTGGAATTGGATCTGGCCCGGCTGGAGGCAGACTTTCAGGCTATCCCGGACGGTAAGATGAACATCAGCTTTGTTTCCATGACGCCATCCTTTGGAAACTGGCAGAAATCCTATGGCATTAAGGTATATCCGATAACCTTGTCCAAATACGGAGCACTTCCGACAAGCGATCAGCTGGCAGCTATGAAAAAGCGTATTAAAAGCGATCATGTGCGATATATAGCAATCGAACAGAATCTGAGTGAGGATATGGAGAAGCTGCAGCAGCAGCTGATTGATGAGCTGGCACTGATACCTGTGAATTTGAACAATCTCTCCAGCATTTCAAGTGAAGATAAAAAGGCCAGCAAGGATTATCTGACAATTATGTACGATAACCTGAAAGCACTGGAATCGATAGCATCCTAAAGGTCATAACCGGACCTTTTTCTTTTGAGTTGGATAATTTATCAGGCATCCTTCTTCTAAGAAGCGAAAACTGTGGTAAAATAAGAACGTATGGAGGAACCCCCAATGAAAAAACTTTTACTGATTGATGGAAATTCCATGCTGTTTCGTGCATACTACGCGACAGTATATGGAAGAATGATGAAAACGAGCAATGGTGTGCCGACCAATGCAGTATATGGCTTTATTACGATGATCAACAAGGCGCTGTCCATGGTGGAGCCGGATGCGGTGCTGGTCGCATGGGATGCAGGCAAGTCGACCTTTCGGCATGAGACGTATACCGAATATAAGGGAACCAGAAAAGAACTGGATCAGGAGCTGATCGTACAGTTTCCGATTGCCCGTGAATTTCTGGATGCCTATGGCATGAAGCGCTATGAATGCGAGGGTATTGAGGCGGATGATATCATCGGAAGTATGGCAAAGAAATATCCGGATGTGGAAATACATATCTTATCCAGTGACCGTGACCTGCTACAGCTGATTGATCCGACAACGGATGTCTATCTGATGAAAAAGGGTATCACGGAAATGGAAGTCATGGATGAGGCAAAGCTGAAGGAAAGCATGGGAATCGTACCCTCACAGATTATTGATCTGAAGGCACTGATGGGAGATACCGCGGATAACATACCGGGCGTGAAGGGCATCGGTGAAAAGACGGCACTCAAGCTTTTAAGTGAATATGAAACCGTGGATAATGTGTATGCACATATCGATGAAATCAAGGGCAAGCTGAAGGAAAAGCTGGAAACGGATAAGGAAAAGGCATTTTTATCCAAGTATCTAGCGACGATCAAGGTGGATGCCGAAATTCCGCTCCCCTTTGCGGATATGATGCTGAAGGAGCCGGGGGAAGAGCTGCACGATTTCTTTGTGAAATATGAAATGAAGAGCTTTGTAAAGGAAACCATGGATACCAGAGAGGTGAAAAAGGAAGGCAGCCGCACGATTGTGAAGCAGATTTCGCCTGATCTTTTACAGGATGGGGCACTGGTGTATGCCAATGTGGATAATGAAAGCTATTATGATGCACAGCTGTATGGCTTTGCCATCAGTCTGCAGGATCGCACCGAGTACATAGAGCTGTCAGACGCCTTGCAGGATACAGCATTTCTGGAATGGCTGAAAGAAGAAAACGGCAAGGCGGTATATGATGCGAAAAACTTCTATCACGCCCTGCATAAAAACAACATTCCCTTTGCGGATGTTACATTCGATGTCATGATTGCGGCATTCCTGGTGGATGGAACGCTGTCGGATTACGATAAGCTGGCGGAGAAGTATCAGTTTGACCGCAGTCTGTTAAAGGATGATGTATTCGGTAAAAAGGGCAAGGGAAAGCTGGTGGACAGTGACGAGGCTGCCCGCTATGCCATGGCGCAGGCCGATTATTTACAGGATCTGGTTGCCAAACTGGATACAGCGTTACGGGAAATGGAAATGAAGGAGCTGTTTACTACCATTGAAATGCCGCTGACGCATGTGCTGTACGCGATGGAAAAGGAAGGGGTTGTTACCAGCCTTTCCACTCTGGATGAAATCGCAAAGGCGACCAGTGATAAAATCGATGCCCTGAGTGCAAAGATATACGAGATTGCCGGTATGGAATTCAATATCAATTCTCCGAAGCAGCTCGCCGGTATTCTGTATGATGAGCTTGGCTTAAAGGCAGGAAAGAAGCGCAGCACTGCAGCGGATGTACTGGAAAAGCTGGCATCTCAGCATCCGATGATTCCGCTTCTGCTGGAGCATCGCAAGTATCAGAAAATCTATTCCACCTATGCGGTTGGCTTAAGCAAACACGTTTTAAAGGATGGTAAGATTCATACGATTTTCAATCAGATTCAGACACAGACCGGCCGCTTGTCCTCCTCGGAACCAAACCTGCAGAATATTTCCGTGCGGGATGAGGAGGGAAAGGAGATTCGCAAGGCGTTTGTCGCCAGTGAGGGACATGTGCTGCTGTCTGCGGATTATTCCCAGATTGAGCTGCGTATGCTGGCACATATGGCGAATGAAGAGGTGATGATCGATGCCTTTAACCATGGCATTGATATTCATACAAAAACGGCGATGCAGATATTCGATGTGGAACACGATGCCGTGGATGCCAATATGCGCAGGAGTGCGAAAACGGTAAACTTCGGCATTGTTTACGGACAGAGCGATTTCGGATTGAGTGAGCAGCTGGGCATTACCCGCAAGGAGGCACATGCCTTTATTGATAAATATTTTGCATCCTATCCGAATATTAAAAGCTTTATGGATACGACGATAGCATTTTGCGAGGAGCATGGCTATGTGAAAACGCTGTTCAACCGCCGCCGCTATATCAAGGAAATCAGCGATAAGAATTATATGATGCGGGAATTCGGAAAGCGTGCGGCTATGAATGCACCGATTCAGGGAAGTGCTGCCGATTTGATCAAGCTTGCCATGATTCATATATATAAGAAAATGCAGGAGGAACAGGTGAAATCCCGTATGATTCTGCAGATTCACGATGAATTGATTTTTGATGTCTGGGAAGAGGAACTGGAACAGATGAGATCCATTGTCGAGGAGGGCATGCAGCATGCGATGAAGCTGCGTGTACCGCTGATTGCCGAGGCGAATATCGGCAGGACCTGGTATGATGCAAAGTAGGTGATGATATGCCGGAGCTTCCAGAGGTAGAAACAGTTGTCAGAACATTGGAGCATCAGCTGGATCGTGTGATGATTACCGGCTGTGAGGTGTTCTGGAATAATATTATAGGCTATCCGGATGCAGCCACCTTCTGCAGGGATATCGTTGGAAAGACGATACAGGGATATTACCGCCATGGAAAGTATATGCGTTTTGACCTGGGGGATATGGAATGGATCTGCCATATGCGGATGGAGGGGAAGTTCTATGTGCAGCAGCCGCAGGAGCCTTATGATAAGCATGTTCATGTGATTCTGCAGCTAAGTGACGGACGGCAGCTGCGCTATCACGATACAAGGAAATTCGGCAAGATGTATCTGTATGAGAAGCGTGCGGATGTTTCCTCCTATCCGTGCTTTAAAAATATCGGATATGATGCCTTTGATGAACGTATTACGGCAGAGTGGATGTACCACACGCTGCATAAGAAAAAGACCGCGCTGAAGGCTGTGCTGCTGGATCAGCGCTATATCGCCGGTATTGGTAATATTTATGCGGACGAAATCTGCTTTGCCATGCATATGCATCCGGAAACGATGATCAATCATTTGCGGAAAAAGGACTTTGAGGAGCTGATCTATCATATCCGTCGAATTCTAAACGGTGCAATACGTGCCGGAGGAACGACGATTCGCTCATATACCTCCCAGCTTGGTGTGGATGGCCGCTTTCAGCTGAAGCTGAAGGTACATGCAAAGAAAGGAGAGGCATGTCCGGTTTGCGGGACGACGATCAAAAAGATTGTCGTCGCAACACGGGGAACCTGTTTCTGTCCGACATGCCAGCGCAGAAGATGAGAACAATTGGACTGACCGGAGTTATGGGAGCCGGAAAATCGAGTGTGATTCGGATATTGCAGGAGGAGGGCATTACCGTGCTGGATTGTGATGCCGTGAATGCACAGCTGCTGCAAAAGCAGGAGGAAGGCTATACAGCGCTGATTCAGATGTTTGGAACCGATATTCTGAATGACGAGGGCAATATCATGCCCCAGCGGATGAGTGATCTGATCTTTTGTGATCCTGAGAAAAAAAGACAGGCAGAGGGGATTTTGCATCCACTGATAAAGAAACGTATTTTTGAAGAGCTTGCATTACATGCAAAGGAGGCTATTGTCGTTGTGGAGGTGCCGCTGCTCTTTGAGGTACACTGGGAGGATGCCTTTGATGAGGTCTGGGTAGTGGCCTGTGATGAGGAGCTGCTGTTATCCCGTCTGAAGCTGTATCGCCATATTTCCAAAGAGGAAGCGCTGCGCCGCTTACGGCATCAGCTGCCGCAGCAGGAAAAAATAAAGCGTGCAGATGTCGTTTTTTACAATAACAGCGATTCGGCAAGTCTGAAAAGACAGATTTGTGATATACTGAACATGAAGAGGCAGTTGAGGTGAGCGTGTGAACAGAAAAGAGGATAAATGCCGTATTGAGGTACAGGGCGAAATGACAGCGGAGCGCTATGCTTCCTTTACCATGCTGTATGTTCCCCTGATCGGCAGCGATGCAGCGGCACTGTATCATACGCTGGTCAGCATCGGTACGAGAAATCAGAAGATTCGCAATCATATTCTGATTCAGACTATCAGTAGGCTGAGCATGGAAGCCATGGAGAAAAGCCGGCATGTGCTGGAGCAGTATCTGTTGGTGAAAACCTTTTATGATGCTGCGAAAAACAGCTATCTGTATCAGGTGTTCATGCCCAAGGACGGCAATGAATTTCTCAGACATGAGGTGTTCGGACGTCTGTACCTGAAGGAAATGGGGAAGGATGTATATGAGTTCAACAAGCTGAGCTTCGCCAAGCCCTGTGAGGATAAGTCGGCGTATCAGGAAATCACCATTCCCTTTGTGAATATTCTGAAGGAGGACTGGCAGGATGTGCAGGAGGAGGATTTCCGCAAGCTGAAGCCGCAGCAGGATCTTCTGCATCACAACGATATCCCTTTAAGCTTCAATTATGATCGGTTTTTAACCGGTCTGCCGCAGATGGTATTTCCCTCCTCTGCCCGCAATGAGAAGAATCTGCGGATCATCGGGGAGCTAGCGACGATTCACGGCATCGATGAGATTACCATGCGCAAGCTGGTTTCCCAGAGCATGGATTTGAAAACCAATACGCTTAACGTGGAACAGCTGAAAAAAAAGGTGCGCAGCTGTAAGTCGGAATTTCATGCCGAGGAAAACAAAGATCCCTATCGTTTTCCACCGGTTCGCTTTCTGCAGAACCTGCAGCATGGCGTGGAGGTCAGCCGCAGCGACAAGTATCTGATTGAAGCGCTGATTTCCGATTTCAAAATGAAGCCGGAGGTTGTCAACGTATTGATTGAGTACGTGCTGAAAATGAAAAATCAGCAGTTTCCGAAGGCATACGTTGAAAAGGTGGCAAGCACCTGGGTGCGTCTGGAAATCGATACGAGTGAAAAAGCGCTGGCGCATATTCAAAGCGAGACGGAAGAAAAGGGAAGTCGCCGCAAGCCGGTTCAGAAAAAAGAGCTGCCGTCCTGGTATCACAATCAGGAGGAAATCAAGGTGGATGTGGAAGATTTTGATGAAGATGAGCTGCTGCAGAAGATGAAGAAACTGAGAGGTGAGTAAATGGAGAAATTATCATTTGCATTTACACTGAGCGAGGAACAGAAAAAAAAGAAAGAGGCGCTTGTTGCGCGGCTGATGAAAAACGACCATGTGCTTGCCTGGCTGAAACGCAATGGCTGCGACGAGGACTTTGTGTGGAAGCACAGTGGGAAATTTGCAGACTGGACAGCTGTGATGGATAAGTGTGAAGGCTGTCACGGATTAGATTTCTGCCGACAGCCGGAAAAGGGGACACGCGTCGATCTGTATCTGGATGGAATGCTGATGAATCAGATATCGCATTGTACATACTATAAGGAACAGCAGAAGCAGTATGCACATCGCTGCTTCTATAAGCAGATGGATATGCTGGAGGATTACCTGCTGGTGGATGTTACGTGCCTGAGCCTGCAACATGAGGCTGTTGAATATAAGACAGCAGTTGCGAAGGTTATTGACCTGTTAATGAATGAACATCCGCAAAAGGGTCTATACTTATGGGGAAAGCCCGGAGCCGGGAAAAGCTGGCTGGCGGCCGGCATGTGCAATTATTATGCCAAGCAGGAAAAACGTGTGGCGTTCGTCAATGTCCCCAAGCTGATTTCCGATTTGAAGCTTTTGTTTCACGAGCCGGATGCCATGGAGGCAAGGCTTCGCAGTATCCGCAACGCAGAGGTTGTCGTGTTTGATGATATCGGCGGTGAGAGTGTTACGGCCTGGAGCCGGGATGACATTCTGCTTCCGTTGATGGATGCCCGTATGGAAAAACGGCGCCTGACAATATTTACGAGCAATTATTCCATGGAGGAGCTGAAGCAGCGCCTGTGTGCGGCAGCAAGTAAAAGCAGTGAGCCGGTAGCGGCCGAGCGGCTGCTGGAACGCATCCGTGCCTTGTCTTGTGAAATATTTATAAAAGGCGAAACAAGACGAAAATAATGCTAGTAAAAATTGTAATATAATGGTATCATAGTAACCGTGAATGGAGGAATTTTTATGGTAAAACGTATTGGTGTTCTTACTTCCGGTGGAGATGCACCTGGAATGAATGCTGCAATTCGCGCCGTCACAAGGGTTGCACTCAACAGTGGAATCGAAGTCTTTGGTATTTACGATGGATACAAAGGAATGGTGGAAGGCTATATTGAGCCTTTGACAAAAGCCAGCGTCGGTGAAATCATCGACCGCGGCGGAACGATTCTAGGGTCTGCCCGACTTCCCGAATTTAAGGATATTGAAGTGCGTAATAAAGCAGTTCAGCAGTTAAAAAAACGTGGAATTGAGGCTATCGTAGTCATTGGTGGTGATGGTTCTTACCGTGGTGCACTGGCACTGACGGAGATGGGAATCAACTGTATCGGATTGCCGGGTACCATTGATAACGACATCACATGTACAGACTTTACGATAGGGTTTGATACAGCTCTGACGACAATCGTAGAGGCAGTCGATAAGCTGAGAGATACATCAAGCTCACACCATCGCTGTTCGATTGTGGAAGTTATGGGAAACCGCTGCGGGGACCTGGCGATCTGGTCAGGAATTGCATGCGGTGCTGAAATTGTCATTACATCCTCTACAGGCTTCGAGGAAGGTGAAGTGCTGGAGAGACTGCGTGATTTTGATTTAATCAAGAAAAAACGTCATGCAATTGTAGTCATTTCAGAAAAAATTACAGATGTTCACCAATTTGCCAAAAAGGTAAGTTTAAATACTGGATTTTCAGGTAGAGCCACGGTGCTTGGCCACGTTCAGCGTGGAGGATCACCGACACCGACAGATCGAGTATTGGCATCCCGTATGGGAGAAAAAGCGGTGGACCTGCTGATGCAGGGTGTAGGAGGCCAGTGTGTCAGCATTAAGGACAACCAGATTGTATCGGTACCGATAGAAGAGGCGTTGAATATGCCAAGAGAATCTCGCAAGAGATTGCAGAATTTATTCGACAGACTGGTATAGAAGGTTGCTTCTCGCAGTTTTTATTAGGTGATTAGGAAAGGAAATTAACATGTTAGCAAACAGAAAAACTAAGATTATTTGTACGATTGGCCCTGCTTCCGAAAGCAAGGAAATGATGACGAAGCTCGTCGAAAACGGAATGAACATCATCCGTTTAAATTTCTCCCACGGAGATTTTGAAGAACACGGGAACCGTATCAGGAATATCCGTGAGGTTGTTAAGGAAACAGGAAAAAATATCGCAATTCTGCTGGATACAAAGGGACCGGAGGTACGTCTGGGAGAATTTGAGAACGGCGTGGAAACGTATGAGAAGGGCGATATGGTTACCATCGTTCGTGAAAAAATATTAGGAACACACGAGAAATTTCACATTCAGTGTCCGGAAATCTTCGACGATGTTGAAGTTGGCGGAACCATTCTGATTGATGATGGGAAAATGCGTCTGACCATTCTGGAAAAGAGGGAAGGCGAACTGAAGTGCCGTATTGAGAACCCGGGACAGCTGAAAAGCAAGAAGGGTTGTAACCTGCCTGGTGTGAAGCTGAGTATGCCGTTCATCTCTCCGAAGGATGACGCAGATATCCGTTTCGGATGCCAGATGGGCGTGGATTATATCGCTGCATCCTTCACAAGAAGAAAAGAAGATATTCTGGCAATCCGTAAGATTTTAAGAGAAGAAGGAAAACCGGATATCCAAATCATTCCGAAGATTGAAAACCAGGAAGGCTTCGACAATCTGGAAGAAATTCTGGAGGTAGCGGATGGTGTCATGGTAGCTCGTGGTGACCTTGGTGTTGATGTTTCCTTTGAGCTGGTACCAATCTATCAGAAGAAAATCATCAAAACAGCAAATGCCATGGGAAAACCTGTTGTTACTGCTACGCATATGCTGGAGTCTATGCAGGGGAATCCAAGACCGACGCGTGCAGAGGCGAGTGATGTTGCCAACGCCGTGCTGGATGGAACAGATGCAATCATGCTGAGTGGGGAATCTGCTGCAGGTCTGTATCCAATCGAGGCTGTACAGACAATGGATCGTATTGCGAAGGCGATGGAGCCGACCATTCCGTTCAGAGACCGTTTGAAGGCAAGCATCAAGACGAGCCAGAGAACAAAGAATGATGCGATTGCTATTTCAGTAGCGGATACGGCTATGGCACTGGATGTTGCGGCTGTTATCGCGTTTACACAGAGTGGTACCACAGCAAGAAGAATTTCAAAATTCCGTCCGGAGGCACCGGTTATTGCTGTTACCTTCGACGAAAAAACACAGCGTTCTCTTGCTATGAACTGGGGAGTTACGACTGTTCTTTCCGAGGTCGCAAACAACCAGAACAACGAGTGTGAGCTTGCTAGAGCAATTGCGAAGGAAATGGGAATCAAGGTTGGTGAAACCATCATTATCGTTGCCGGATATCCGGTAGGAAATGGTGCTACCAACACAATGAAGATTATTGAAGTAAAATAAGAAGAATAGGCTATCCAAATTTTTTAGGGGTTTTCGCCAGAAATTTGGGGGTCAACTTTGGGGGAGAGAAAAAATAAAGGCTAAAAATTAAGACCCCTAAAGTTAAAATCAAGAGAATCAGTGAAAAAACATTCTGATTCTCTTTTTTTGGTTATGCTTCTGTACAAATTCTTAATCTCTTTATTCTTTTACTTTATATTTACCACGTTTCTTTCCAACATAGCTATGTACTTCATTAGATGATTTGGGCGTATTTCTCAATGCAGGTCTATTTCTGGTAGACCATAAGATTCGATTTCTAGTATAATTAAAATTAGAGGAACCTCGTGAGTTTCTCTTATAATCTTTCGGCTTTCGGTTGAATGATTCCATAGGTCCATTGGATAAACGTGCATAGTAACGCTCATTATCCTTTGCACTACGTCTTGATACCTCAGTTATAGTAAATGAGCGGGCAATCTCATGCTTATATTTATCAAGGTATTGTGAGAAAAGACGAGGAATGTAACCTCTGAGAGCCTTAAATTCTTCAATCATTTTTAATAATTCTTGCATTACTTCATCTTCAGAACTAAAGTGAGTATTATTGAATCTAATATATTTTTCTTTCACATCTCTGATTATATTGAACTTAGGATCTAGTGAGAGAAATAGTTTTTCAATAGTATATGTATCTGCGTACATTCTAAGAGAGCTGTGGTAATACCTTTTGTCAGAGTAATTGATATTGTCTTGATTCTTCAAAAGCACCCAGCGATATTTTCTAAGCAAGATAACTTCTTGTGATTCCTGAATCGTTTTATTGTCTCTATTGGTGTCATGATTTTGTTTTTCAAGCCTTTTAAGATCTCTATCTTTATATGCTTTCATTACTGAATTGATATAAGTATTAATCAATCCTAATAAATATTTAACAACATGAAAACTATCTAAAATCGACACAGCATTTGGAAAGAAATGCTTGGGTAATTCAAGATAAGGCTTATATGCATCAGAAATAATATAACGAACATGTTTTCTTTCTTCGTATGGAATGGAGAAGAAGTAGTTTTCAATGGTATGATGCCATCGGTTATGCAAGATGTCAACAATCTCTCCAGAAGTAAAGTCCATAAGAATCAAGGCATATTTCTCTTTTTCAGAAATATCAATATGTACTTCATCAACGGAAAGAAACTCAGGAAGAGTTAAACGTGGCAAATCCACGTAAGCAGTGAAAAGATCGTGAACTTGAGTATCAGATAAATTGAATTGTCTGGCAATAGATGCGGTAGAACGATCAAGGTCTTTCATAGCCTCTAAAACTAGTAGAGGAGTAATATCAGAGGATTGTTTATAACGCTGAAAGAATGGGAAATCTTCATTAACATATGTGGAACAGTTAGTGCATTTCCACTTTCTTTGGCTCACGATAAAGATGATGCAAGTTCCGTCTTGTAAGACAGGGTGTTTGATTTTGCGCTTATAAATACCTTTTGAGTGCATTCTGCAAGAACAATTAGGGCAATAAGACGGGATAGATGGTCGAGAGATATATACATACTTGGTATCAGCGATGATTTCAACATCGTTGATGATAATAGAACCATCATCGGGAATGTTTAATAATTTAAATAGATAAGAATGATCCATGATTACCTCCTTCACAGAAGCATAACCAATAGAACATTATAGAAAAAGAAACAGATGAATGCCACCTGTTTCTTTTGGGATTTATCCCCCTAAAGTGTCCCTCAAAGTTCAGACCCCTAAATTGACCCCTAAAGTTTAGCCCCCCAAATATTTTGGATACCCGAAGAATACCGGGCATGAGTGATCATGCTCTTTTTTTGCGTTGCAGCTGCGTGTTTTTTGCCTGAAATTTGCGTGGGAACTGCACGGTGTTTCATGGTATTATACTAATGTAAAGAATTGAAGGAAACATGAGCCTGTCGTGTTTCTTTTTTTTGAAAGGAGGTTGTAAGAATAAAAGAGGTATTGCGTCTCATGAAATCTATAGTATAATGATTACGTGGGAATGAAATGGAGGAAGAAGATATGAAGAAGAGTTTTTTTTCAGCAGGCTTGCTGACGACACTGTTGCTTATGGGCTGTTCATCCACGCCGGTATTAAAAAGCGGGGAGATTGAAATACCTGTGCATAAGGAACTGGATTTGTCTGCGTCCTGCTTTTTTGATTCCGTTGACAAGGCAGATAAGGTGACGGTAAAAAGCGGGAATCTGGATATTCAAAAGCTGGGAACTTATTCAATCACCATTGCTTACGGAAATGAGGATTATAAGCTGAAGGTGAAGATTGTTGATAAAGAAAGACCGATTCTGAAATGGAAAAAGAAGCGTTTGATTTTCAAGCTGGGTTCAAATCTTGATAAAGTGAATGATGCCATTCGCGATAATGCCGTTATCACGGATAACTATGATAAGAAGTTTCAATCGTTCGCTGGACTCAAGCGGATTCCAGAGTCTGATAAAGAAGTCGTTTTCGATGTGCAGGTTAAGGATAGCAGCGGCAATCTGTCAGAGAAAAACAGTCTGCTTGTGCAGTTTACAAGCGATGGTAAGGAGAAATCAGGGTTAAAGCAGGAGCATGCTTCCGCAGAGGTTTCCATCGATACGGGAAAAGCAGCAAAAAAGGATACAAAAAAGAAAGAGAAAAAGAAGGATAACAAAAAGAGTGAAAGGGCTTCAGAAAGTAAGGGTGCAGATAAAACAGATACAGAAACAAAAGTGCAGCAGCCTGAACAGAGCCAGGCATCATCTTCTACATCAGGTAACCAGAGCAGTGATAAACCGAAGGATGCGAATCCAAAGCCGGATTCATCGCAAGCAACAAGCGGTAATGCTGCGGAGAAGGAGCCTGTGTATCCGCCGGAGGAAAAACTTCCTGTTATGACAGTTGATAATTTTCCATCTAATTTATTAGGCAACAGTGGACGTGTTTTTGCAACATATGATGAGGCATATGCATGGGCGAATGAACAGGTAAAGTTAGAAGGCAGTCCGTGGTATGGATATTATATGGAAATAGGACAACCATTTGATGGTAACTATGCTAATGCTGGTGATGGAACAACACCTTGGACTGTAGATTTCTTTAAATAATTAAAAAAGCTAGAATTCTAGCTTTTTTAATTTGAAAGGAGGGAACAAGAAATGAAGAAATCATTCCGTTTTTCAGTACTGTTATTTCTTTTTATATTTGTAATATTCCCTATGATAGAGCCGGTTTATGTAAGCGCAGGAGCATTAACCACACAGGCATTTAAGCCTTTGAGTAATAAGGAAAAGGTTGTAGGTTTTACAAAAATCGGATCATGGAATAATGGGAGTTTTTTTGAAACAATAACTCATGAATTAGTTGGCTTTGACGATGAGGCTATGACAATGAAATACCGGTTTCGATATTACATAACACATAAGGGAAGTGCTGGTTCCTATATTTATCAGAAAGTACCTGTCGGTGTTTTCCTCGATAATAAAAAGGTTGCAACCTTTTCCAGCTGGATTGATAAGCATATAGCAAACAAAACACAGCTGTGCGGAGAAAAAACAGTAACCATAAAATCAGGAACACATGTCGTTGAGCTTCGTGATATTAAGGACGGAGCATTAACCGTTGTGAATGTGACCAAATCCATCAATATTCCTCTGCCATCCTATTCGGTCAAATTTCTTGATGATGACGGTACGGTATTGAAGACACAAACAGTGGAGAGGTATAAGAGCGCATCAGCTCCAAAGGTATCCAATAAAACAGATAAGACGTTTACCGGATGGGATAAGCCCTTTCAAAATGTCCGTGAGGATTTGGTGATAACAGCCCAATATGCTACCAACACCTATACTGTGAATTTTTTGGATTGGGATGGGCGTGTGTTGAAAACACAAACGGTTTCACATGGCGGAAATGCATCTCCGCCGTCCTCGCCGACCAGAGAAGGGTATATTTTTCAGGGATGGAAGGGCGATTATACCAATGTTACGGGAAACAGAACCATTACTGCCTCCTATAAAATACGGACCTTCACTGTTACCTTTGATTCCAATGGAGGCTCTTTTGTTGCATCTCAGACCATCACTTATGGAGATAAAGCAGGTACGCCAGCTGATCCAGTAAAAAAGAATAATAAATTTATGGGCTGGTATACGGCTGCAGGTGTGAGGTACGACTTCCGGCAGCCTGTGAAGAACTCTATGACGCTGTATGCCTATTGGGATGAGGAACCGGTAATCACTGCACAGGATATCCATATCTTTGAGGACTTGTATACGGTGCAGGAATGGCAGCGGATACGCCTGGAACGGGCGAAGGCACAGGATAAGGAGGATGGTGATATCAGCGCACGGCTGACAGTTCTCAAAGATACGACGAATCTGAAAAAGCAGGGAACCTATGAGTTAACCTATGAAGTAAAAGACAGCGCAGGAAACCGTTCCGAAAAAAATATCAAGGTTATCGTTCTGGATAAACGTGCACAAGAGGATCGCTCCAGAAAATATATTCGCTCAATATCCGCCAGCCATATTCAGACACTGCATCCTGACAGCTATTGGAGAGCGACAACACAATTTCAAAGGCTGACACAGTCCCTGCAGAAAACCTCAGCGCAGGCAGAGTGCACCTGGCATCTCACGGCAGAGGATATTGCAAAAATCCGCAGTTTCAATGCAGCGCACGGGTATTCAACGCAGGAGAACAAGGCGTTTCTGGAAGAATTTTCATATCTTAGGAGGTGAGTATGAAATCCGTTATCAAATATAGTATTTTGATGATTTGCTTTTCTGTCTCTATTCTGCTTGTGATGGATATCAATTCCATATCACAGAGAAAAAGTGAGATGGAGGATGCCGCAGAAATCAGTATGCGAAACTCGCTAAAGGCGGTAGGAATCCATAAAATGTATGCAGTGGATGAATCCGGCATGGAGGCTGAGCTTTTGCGTGAATTTGCATCCAATATCAATTCGGATACGGATTACACCCTGCGAATTATGGATATCAGCAGGGATGGATTACTGGATGTAGAGCTGACCGCAGACTTTGTTCATATGAATGGAGTCAGAGATCAGCGCAGGCTGCGAAAAACTATGATTATTGAGGCATATGATCTCCCCTGATCATATACAGGTTATGTCTTCCTGTCAAAAAGCGTGCACATAGTAATGTGCTTTTTTTGTGGCAACCCCACGGAAAGGACAAATGAAAATGGAAAATGCACCTAAAATAGCTGTTCTTGTTGTACTGGCACTTGTTGTTGGAAGTATCTTTATCGCTACAAGCAAGGAATACTCAAAAAGTGTTTCTGATAAAACCGTAGAGCAGACAAATAACCTATTCAATTCGACCGGAGCAGGCAGCTAATATGGCATTTGATTTTGGAATTCTGCAGCCATTTGTAAATGATGCGATGATTACGGACATTGACAGTAACGGAAAAACAGTTTATACAACACATGTGCACAAAGGAAAAAGCAGAGCAGCACTTTTGGAGCCTGGCTATCTGGAGCAGCTGCTGAACAGACTCTGCAATTCCGGCGCAATCAATGACCAGTTTAATTATGAGCATCCGAAGCTGGATGGTGAGATAGATGGCTTGCGCATACATGCGACACATCAGTCCTTCTCCACATCCGGATTTACATTGAGCATAAGGAAAAATCCGATAGAGCTCGTGATTACGCCAAAGACGGCGAAAAAAACGAAATACTGCAGCTCTGCGGTATTTGATTTTCTGCGGGCCTGTGTAATTGCAAGGATGAGCGTGATTTTCGGAGGTGAGGTAGGAACCGGAAAAACACAGCTGATGAAAACAATGCTGAGTATGTGTGATGATCAGGCGAGTATCGTTCTGCTTAGTGACATTGATGAAATGCGCATGCTTGAATTGTATCCGCAGCGCAATATCCGACAGTATATCATAAATGATATCATGTCATATACTGCGGCAACCTCGTGTATTCTGCGTGACAATGCAGATTATGTCTGCTTTCAGGAAGTTCGTGATGAGGCTGTGGATGATCTTTTTCTGGTGCTGAGCAGTTCGGCAAGAGTAACGGCAACGCTGCATGTAAAGGATGCTCTGTTAATGCCGCAGCGCATGATACAGCTTTCTTCAAACAAGAATGATCATCATCTGCTTTCTACCATACACGACTATATTCAGGTATGCATCACCCCCTGCAGAGTCATGCGAAACGGAAGGCTGCGCCGTTATATTGGACAGATTGCCCTGTTTTGGAATGATGCAGACAGAGTACCGCAGAAATGTCTTCTCTATGAACAAAGAGAGGAACAGGCAATTCGATATGCGATGCCGGAGTATTTTAAAAAGTATTTTGCAAATCAGAATATTCAGCTGGATTGGAGGGAAGGAATTGAAAACCTATAGCTTTACAAAGAAGCCGCTGATAGAAACCTATGGCTGTGCTTATTCCAAAAGGGATCTTTTGCTGACCATCGGCGGTGCCTGTTTATGTGTGGGGGCAATCTGTTATATGCAAAGGCTGCAGCTGCTGTATACATGTGTGGTAATCGCAACGTTAATGCTGCTGCTACCGGCAGTGATCTCCTCTTATTTTATCTATCAGAGTGAGAAAAAACGCTTTGAGGAATACTGTCATTACTTTGAAGGAATGCGCATGTATTTCAAGGTATACGGAAAGTTAAATACAGCGCTGAAGGAAACCTGCAATTTGTTTGCGGATGATTCGCAAATGTCCGTGTGCATTCATCGTGCAGTTATGGAAATCGAAGACAGCGGAGAGTATGCCAAAGCACTTGGCTACATAGAGGAGTTCTACGAAAACACCTATTTGAAGCGACTGCACTCACTGCTCATAACCGGAGAGAAGCAGGGTGGGGATTCTGTCTATTACAATTTGGATTTGATTGATTACGATGGCTGGAAAAACAGCATGCTTATGTTTCAGAAAAAGAAAAAATCTGCCAAATATATGTTTTTCCTCATGACGGTACTTTCCTTTGCCATCAGTGTATACTCCGTACTTGCCTATCAGGATGCGCAGGTGCAGGAAGGCATTATTGAAAATGCGCAGTATCAGCTTTTTACATTTCTTGAGCTTGAGATACTGATGCTTTTGTTTCTGGTGGTTTATATGTCGCTGGTGAATAAGAAATGGCTGAGGAGGGATGAATAAATGAATCAGGTTATGCAATGGATGACACATGATACAACGCGATACGGCTATCTGCTTGAACATAAAGAGGAATGGCATTATTCGCTCATACGCTTTGCCTTCATGCTTTTTATGGGACTGATAGGGGTGCTGCTGGCGGTTATAAAACGCTCTTCGCCTCCTGTCTGTATAGTTTGTGCCGTAGGCTTTACCTATGGCGGCTATAAGCTGCCCTGGCTGTGGCTCAGGCTTCGACACAATCAGCGCTGCAGACAGATCAGTGATGCCATCATTCTTTGGGTTAACACGATATATGCATTGATTGGAGAAAACAATATTTATAATGCAATCTCACTCTCCTATGCTTCTGCACCGGAAATTCTCAAACCGGATCTGGAGTGCTTCATACAGCAGATTACGCTGGATCATTCCGATAAAGACGCTTATCTAAATTTTCTATCCATGTATGAAATCGATGGATTTCGGGATATCATGATGAAGCTGTATGAATATCGCAGTCTTTCGAAGGATAAATTGAAATATGAGATAGCAGCACTTACAAAAGCCCTTTCGAGGATTGAAAGGGATAAGCGCGAGCGACGTTATCGCAGCGAGCTCTTTACAGCCGATACGCTGACTATGATCATGATGAGTGTTCCCTGTATGTATATGTTTTTTGTATCTTTGATTTTATCCCAGCTGATCATGAGCTGATGGAACATGCGACAGAAACGGCTGTTGAGGTCGTAGTGATGCTGCTTTGTGCAAGTGCCATGCTTACGGTATTCTATTATCTGTTTACGTCCATGCCGCTGCTGGGAGTTTAGTATGGATACGACAGTAAAAGAAAGTGTGGAACTGATGGTAGAACTGATTTGTGCTTTTTCTGTTATGGCAATGCTGTCTCTTGCAATGTACACGGATGTCATCAGCAGACTGCTGGAGAGGCTGTTCTAATGGAAAATGCAGTCAGAATCAGCGTACCCGTCTGGGTTACGATTCTGATCATTACGGTCGTTTTTTCCGCATTCGGAGGATGGAGCCTGAGTGCAAAGACCTATATGGAACAGGAAAGTAAACAGATGGAGAATACGCAGCTGCACATCAATCAGATGCTGCTGGAGCATTCCTTTCCACAGATACTTGCACAGAATCAGCGCATACCGCAGGGCAGCAGCTATCAGATCAGGGAACATGTGAGGGCGATTGACCATATGGATGGTGATATCAGTGAAAAGCTGGAATTTTACGGGCAGGTAAACCCGATGAAAAAGGGAGTGTATACGGTTCGATGTGTCGTCCGTAATTCCCTGGGGATGAAGAGTGTGAAGCACATTCAGGTGCTGGTGGATTAAGGAGGTATTATGAAAATTAGTATCACAAGTGCATTATCAATGATATTTCTAACCTTTGTTTGTGTTTTGTTTATCAACGTGATGTCAGCACAGATGCAGATTGCCAAGCTCAATGATTTTCATTACGGAGTTGTTCATGAACTGGAAAGCAGTGATTTTTCGCCTGCAGTTATCGATCAGCTGACACATGCGGCAAATTACGATGTCCGTATTGAAAACAGGGGGGTGAAGGATGATTTGCGAATTTATCAGGTCATAACCTCCGGCAGTGTACGCATGCCGCTTTTTCATTACGAAAAAACATATGTGAAGGAGAGCAGTGCACGCTGATAAATTTGTTATATTTAAGGAAAAGCTCCTTCAGATATGATACAATATAGACAAGTCTTAAAGGAGGAGCTTTTTTATGAAAACGTATATTGGTGTTGATTTGGGCGGTACAAACGTCAGAGTGGCAAAAGTTGATGAAACAGGTGCCATCCTGCAAATTGTAAAGGAACCTACTGAAATCGGCAAAGGTGTGGAGCAGGTAGTTAGTAAAATCATATCCATGATCGAACGTATTGAAGGATATGAAGCAGTTGCCGGTATCGGCATGGGTGTGCCGGGTCCTGTAGACACGAAAAACGGCAAGATGATTCTGGCTACCAATCTGCCGGGATTTGAGGGGTATCCAATCGCCTCCAGAATTGAAGAGCATTTCCACGTACCGACATTCCTGGATAATGATGTGAATGTTGCCGGTATGGGAGAGGCACTGCAGGGGGCTGGAAAAGGAAAAGATATCGTTTACTATGTTACGATCTCCACGGGCATTGGCGGTGCTCTGGTTGTCAATCAGAAGGTGATCGCCGGAAGAAACGGACATGCCGGGGAAATTGCCAATCTGATTATTGACAGAAACCGTGAGAAGGTGAATTATCTGAATGTCGGAGCCGTAGAAAATGAAGCAAGCGGTACGGCGATTACCCGTAAGGGGAAAGCGGCGTTTGGTGAAGATGCTGTTCAGCATGCCGGTGATGTGTTTGATCTGGCGCGCAAGGGAAATGCCAAGGCATTGGAAATCTGTGATGCGGTGGCGTATGATCTGGCAGTGATGTTTTCCCAGATTGCGCACGTTGTGGATCCGGAGGTCTTTGTCGTTGGTGGCGGTGTTATGAAGGGCAAGGATGTATTCTTCGATAAGATGGAGAATTATTTCCGTAATATGATTCATAAGGGAATGCAGACTGTGGTGTTTATGGAGGCTGAGCTGGATGAACCAGGGATTATTGGTGCAGCTATGCTGCCGATGGCATACGTAAAGGAGTAGGAAAATGGATGCACGTTTACAGAAATATGCAAAGCTTGCGGTGCGCAAGGGTGTTAACCTGCAAAAGGGACAGACGCTGATTATCAATACCTCCGTGGAAGCGCTGGAGATGACACGCGCCTGTGTGGAAGAAGCATATCAGGCAGGGGCAAAGGAGGTACTCGTTTTCTATAAGGATGATTACGTTTCCAAGCAGCATTATCAGTATCAGGACGAGGAAACCCTGTGTACGGTACGGCCCTGGCAGATCGACTGTAAGCTGGATTATATGAAAGAAGGAGCCTGCATTCTGCATATCATCAGTGATATTCCCGGCATTTTAAAGGATGCGGATGCTGAAAAAATCAGCAAGGCACGTCTGGCCATGGCGAAGGCGGGAAAAGAACTGCAGTCATATACCATGATGAATAAAACACAGTGGTGCATCGTCGCGGCTCCGAATAGGGAATGGGCGAATCTGGTTTTCCCTGAATTCGAGGGCGAAGAGGCTGCTGTAGAGGAACTGTGGGATCGAATTCTCAGTGCTGTACATGTTGAGGCAGAGAATGATCCAATTCAGGAATGGATCGATCTGCAGGAAAATTTTGCACGCAGGGAGCAGATCTTAAATACGCATCGCTTCCAGAAGCTGCATTTTGAAAATGCAGGGGGTACGGATTTATGGGTAGAGCTTGTTAAAAATCACCTATGGGCCGGAGGAAGTGAAAAAACAGTAGCCGGTGTAGAGTTTAATCCAAACATGCCAACGGAGGAAATTTTTACGATGCCGAAGAAAACCGGGGTAAATGGCAAGGTGTACGCCACAAAGCCGCTGGATTATAACGGAACGCTGATTGAGGATTTCTGGTTTCTCTTTCAGGATGGAAAGGTTATTGATTTTGGCGCCGAGAAAGGATATGACACACTGTCCTCACTCGTTCATTTCGATGAGGGAAGCTGTTATCTAGGTGAGGTTGCTCTGGTGCCTTACGAATCTCCAATCAGTAAGAGCGGTATTCTGTTTCTGAATACGCTGTTTGATGAAAATGCCTCCTGTCACCTAGCATTGGGAGATGCGTATCCGATGAATGTTGCAGGTGGTGTCGATATGAGTGAGGAACAGCTGAAGGAAGCAGGGGCCAATCATTCCATGACCCACGTGGATTTCATGTTTGGCAGTCCGGATATGAAAATAACCGGAGTTTGTGAAGACGGGTGCGAGGTAGCCGTCTTTGAACAGGGAAATTTTGTATTCTAGACCGGGGGTTCCGGTCTTTTTTCTATCTGCGTTTTGTATAGCGAGGAAGAGGAGCTTTTATGGAAATACGCCGTGAGAAAAGAATTTCTGGTGAAGCTATGTCTTCTATGGTATAATCTAGCTAATAAAAGGAGGGAATATCTATGATAATGATTATTATTGCTGTTGTAGTCGTGCTCATTCTGCTATGGGTTATTTCAACCTATAATAAATTTGTAAAGCTGCAGAATAAAGTGGAAGAGGCGTTTTCTACGATGGATGTATACCTGAAAAAGCGCTATGATTTGATTCCGAATTTGGTGGAAACCATCAAGGGCTATACAAAGCATGAATCAGAGACACTGGAAAGGGTTATCAGTGCGCGAAATCTTGCTGTAAATGCGCAGTCATTGGATGAAAAAATCAAATCCGAGAAGAATTTTCAGTCTATGCTGGGGCCTTTGTATGCCATCAGTGAGCAGTATCCGAACCTAAAGGCGGATCAGCATTTTACACAGCTGCAGAACGAGCTGCAGAATATCGAATCTGAAATTGCAAATTCACGTAAATACTATAATGCAGTATGTGTGAAATTCAACAATCTTGTGGAAATGTTCCCAAGCAATCTGCTTGCCGGCATGTTCCATAAGACGAAGAAGCCGCTGTATGAAATCGAGGATGCTGCCCAGCGTGAAAACGTAAAGGTACAGTTTTAAAGGGATAGCACAGCTATTCCTTTTTATCCTTTGAAAAATAAGGCGGTATCCGGCTGCATAGTATGTGCAACAGCTGAAGGCAGATGCATAACTGTGAGCTGAAAAGCGGCATAAAGGCGCGCTTGGAAAAACATGCAACAACATGTTCTTATGAGGGAAACAACAATGAAAAAAATTAAACGATGGATTGCGGTCTGCTGTTTGCTGTTTGCGGCAACGCTTATACCGGTGGATGCGCAGGAGGCTTTCATTATTGATGATCTGCATGTGTCTATGGAGGTACATGAGGATGGTGGTATTGACATTACAGAAACCTATGTGCTGAATTTTACAGAAGCAAAGCATGGATTTTTTCGTAATATCCCAACCTCCTATGATATGGAGTGGTCTGTGGATGGAAAGCTGGAAAAGAAGAGCTATTATTTTCCGGTCAGTGAAGTAACCTGTAACCGAACCTGCTCTCTTGAGGGCAACGCTGATGCGGTGGTTGTTAAGCTCGGTGATCCGGATAAGACGGTATACGGGGAACAGAAGTATGAGATTTCTTATCATGTAAAGACGAAGGATCTGGATTTGAGTAACCATGCGCAGGCATTGTATTGGAATCTTGCATACGGCTTTGATACTCAGATTCGTCATTTGTCCTATGACATAAAAATGCCGAAGGCTTTTGATGAAAATGCGGTGTTTACCTACAGCGGGGCTTTCGGGGAAACGACAACGAACCTCACACATGAGGTGGATCAGCTGCATATCAAGGGAGAAACCGGCAGGCTTCTTTTGTCCAATGAAAGTGCAACCATAAAGGTTAATCTGCCAAACGGATATTTTATCTATCCAAAACCGAAGGATTATTCCATACCGGTGAGTATAGCGTCTGGCATACTGCTGTTGGCGGCTCTTTCGCTGTTCTGGAAATACGGACGGGATGATGAGATCATCGCGACGGTTGAATTTAAAGCACCGGATGGTCTGGACAGTGCCGGTGTGGGTTATGTGATCGATAATACCGTAGAAAATAAGGATATTCTGTCTCTGATCATCGACTGGGCAAATCGCGGCTTCATAAAAATATATGATGAAAAGGACGGATTTCAGTTGGAGAAGCTAAAGGATATGACGAAAGAGAACAGTCATGCCTATGAACGTGCATTTTTTGATTCTATATTCCTTTACGAAACCATCGTCAGGGAAGAGGGAATGAAGAACGAAGAAGTGCGAAGAGGGCTTGCCAGTGCCAAAAGTATGCTGCGGAATTATTTTAACAAAGATCCAAAGAAACGCATATTTACGAATACCTCTGTGGTACTTCAAGTGATTATGATCCTATTGATTGGCCTTCCGGGCTTGCTGTTATCCTTCTTCAGTGCAAAGGCCAAGTATGAAATGAATTTATTTGCGATTCCCTATGTTATACCGTCCGTGCTACTGATGGTATCCTGTATCCCATGGATCATTATCATGCGTAAGCGTTATGTAATGAAGAAGCCGATTTTTGTGCTGGTTATGTGCCTTATGGTCTTTCTAAATGGAATTCTGATTGCCGTGAATGCTGTTTTGCAGCTGCTGGTAGGCGGCAGTATGTGGGCGGTACTGCTTCATGCCGTCATTACCATTTTACTGATTCTGATCATGATATTCATGGACAAGCGCAGTGAGCAGGGCACGCGCTGGCTGGGACAGATTCTCGGTCTGAAGGATTTTATCCTAACCTGTGAGAAGGACCGTCTGGAGCTTCTTGCAAAGGACGATCCCTATGCATTTTTCTCCATTCTTCCTTACGCATATGTTCTTGGTGTAAGTGATGTTTGGGTGAAAAAATTCGAAACAATTGCGGTGGCAGCACCAAACTGGTATCAGGGCTATGATTCCACAGGTGTTTTTACCACCATGCTGTGGTGGAATCATTTCCATTACTGCTTTCATGATATTTCAGCAGCAGCTACATACGTTCCGGCACCAAAAGGCGGAAGCGGCGGAGGTAGCTTTGGCGGTTTTGGCGGTGGAGGCTTCTCTGGAGGCGGTTTCTCCGGTGGCGGCTTTGGCGGCGGAGGCGGCGGAAGCTGGTAAGTCTATCATAAAAACAAGTCCTTGCGTTTTACGGACTTGTTTTCTTTTCCCTTTTCCTTGTTATGCAAAGCCGCTATCTTGATGTCTCGGAATTCAGCTTACCGTCCTCCAGCTCCTTGACTTTCTTATAGAAGGTTGAATATTTCAAACCGGAAATAGCGATTGCCTCCTTGCTTTGCAGCTCCCCCTGCTGCCATAAATACACAATCTCCTCGAAGTCCTCCGGTAATGCGATTTTTGGCCGGCCGAACCGCACACCACGCATTTTCGCTGCACGGATTCCCTCAGCCTGCCGCTGATGGATATTCACACGCTCATTTTCCGCAACAAAGCTGAGCAGCTGCAATACGATATCCCCAATCAGAGTGCCAATCAGATCTTTTTTCTGATCTGTGTCGAGAAGCGGCATATCCAGAATCTTGATATCCACTTTTTTGTCCTTGGTTATGTATTTCCATTCCTGCAGAATCTCATTGTAGTTTCTGCCAAGACGATCGATACTTTTTACGACAAGCAGATCCCCCTGTTTCAGTTTCTTATAGACAAGCTTATGATACGCAGGCCGATTGAAATCTTTACCACTCAGTTTATCCATGTAAATATACTTTTTGTCAATTCCCATGTCCAATAATTCCAGATATTGTCTAGCTTCATTTTGGTCCTGACTGGAAACTCGGACATAACCATAAGTTTTTCTCATGTACATACTCCTTTCCATGCATGTGAAAATTATACTAGACTTCAGTGGAAATTAAACTGTTAAAATTTACCAATTTGTAAGCGGAATACATAAAAGCTGTAAAATACGGAATATTTTGAAAATATGTTTACAAATTCTGAATACTATGGCGAATTTGTTTTTATGGGAGAAGTATTTGACATATCGTCTGGAATGGTGTATAAAATAGACAGGAGTTAAATACGAGGAAAAGGACATGGGGTCATTATTCTGATGCAGAGAGAAGGACGGCAGGTGAAAGTCCTTTGAAGGAATGCTGATCTTACTACCTTGGAGTAGCACCCGAAAGGGAAAGCCGCATGCCTGCGTTACGGGTTTGAGTGCATATGAGGAATCATATGAACAAAGGTGGTACCGCGTGTAAGACTGAACGTCCTTTGGATGCAGTCTTTTTTTTGTTGAAGGAGATGATGATATGCAGCTTGTACTGGCACAAGTTTCTGACGCTGAAGCCCTGCAGCGTTATGAGGATGTCTGTAAGGATGCAGAGGAAACAGATGTTTTGCCGTTTCGCCTTCAGTATGCGGATATGTCTGCTTTTCTGAAGGCACAGACAGATTGGCATATCGGTGCAAATCTGCCAGAGGGTGTTGTTTCCAGCAGTCTGTATCTTGTCAGGCAGCATGGTGAAGTCGTTGCCACGCTTGTATTGCGGCATGAGCTCAATGCATATCTGAGAAAGTTTATCGGGCACATCGGATACCGCGTGCATCCGGCATATCGCAGGCAGGGAATCGCCAAAGAGATGCTGAAGCAGGCAGTTGTACTTGCAAAACGGGAATATGGACTGCAAGCGGTAATGGTCAGTTGTCGCGATGATAATATCGCGTCGAAAAAAACGATTCTGCACGCTGGTGGATGCTGGGAACGAAGCTATCGCATACCGGAAACAAATGAATGCTACGATATATTCTGGATAGGAGGAAATGAATATGATTGATATTAAAGAGCATGAGGAATTAAGCAGGCTGAATCATTCCTGTGCACATATGATGGCACAGGCGGTAAAGCGCTTGTATCCACAGGCAAAATTCTGGGTAGGGCCGGTCATCAGTGAGGGCTTCTATTATGATATTGACCTGGGTGATGAAGTAATTAAGGAAGAGGATCTTGCGAAAATCGAAAAGGAAATGAAAAAGATTGCCAAGGACGGCAAGCGTATCGTACGAAAGGAGATTTCCAAGGAAGAGGCTTTGGAAATGTTCCAAAATGACCCCTACAAAATCGATCTGATCAGTGATCTGGAGGATGGTACAATCACCTGTTATCAGCAGGGGGAGTTCATTGACCTGTGTCGGGGACCGCATGTCGATACAGTTAAGCAGTTGAAAAATTTCAAGCTGCTGAAGCATTCCGGTGCCTACTGGAAGGGAGATGCCAGCAATAAGATGCTGCAGAGAATCTACGGTATCTGTTTCCCGACAGCTGAGGAGCTTGAGGATCATCTGCATCTGCTGGAGGAAGCGAAAAAGCGTGATCACAAAAAGCTGGGAAGAGAGCTTGGACTGTTCATGATGAGCGAATTCGCTCCAGGTATGCCATTTTTCCTGCCAAACGGAATGATTATCCGCAATCTGCTGGAAAACTTCTGGTATGAAGAGCACACAAAGGAAAACTATCAGTTTATCAAAACACCAATCATGATGAGCAAAGAGCTGTGGGAAGTGAGTGGTCACTGGGAAAATTATAAAGAGAACATGTATACGACCATGGTTGATGATCGTGAATTCGCAATCAAACCGATGAATTGCCCGGGTTCTTTGCTGGTGTTTAAGAACGGGCTGCATTCCTATAAGGATCTCCCATTGCGTATGGGAGAGCTCGGACAGGTGCACCGTCATGAGGCAAGCGGCGCATTAAACGGATTGTTCCGCGTCCGTACGTTTACACAGGATGATGCACATATCTTTATGCGTCCCGATCAGATTGAAAGCGAAGTTATGCAGCTGATTCAGTTCATCGATCGTGTATATTCGGTGTTCGGACTGAGCTATCGCATCGAGCTTTCTACACGTCCGGAAAAGAAATACATTGGAGATCTGGCGATTTGGGAGCAGAGTGAAAAAGCATTGGCAGATGCCTGCGTTCATGCAGGAAAGGATTATAAGGTGAATCCGGGAGACGGAGCATTCTATGGTCCGAAGCTGGATTTCCATATCAAGGATTCTCTGGGAAGAGAATGGCAGTGCGGTACCATTCAGCTGGACATGAATCTGCCGGAGCGATTTGATTTAACTTATGTTGAAAAAGACGGCTCCAAGGTACGTCCGGTCATGCTTCATCGCGTAATCTTCGGTTCCATTGAACGCTTTATCGGTATCCTGATTGAGCATTTCGCAGGACATTTCCCAGTATGGCTGGCACCGCAGCAGGTCAGTGTGGTTCCGGTTCATCATGAGAAGCATCTGGGATATGCAAATGAGGTACATGAGAAATTATGTGCACTTGGCTTCCGCAGTAAGCTGGATGCAAGAAACGAAAAGCTGGGATACCGTATTCGTGAAGCGCAGCTTTCCAAAATTCCGTACCAGCTTGTAATCGGTGACGGTGAAATTGAAAACCGAAGTGTTACACTGCGCCGTGCACAAAGCAGGGAATCTATAACGATGTCACTGGATGACTTCATTGCTATGATGGAGAAAGCAGTGAAGGAGAAAAAACTGTAATGAAGCTGCTTAAGGGGGCGCTTGCAGCAATACTGGCTGTTTCGATGACAGCCTGTAGCACCCAGAGCAGCAAGCAGGAAGAAAAGGAATCTAAGAAAGAGGAGCCTATCAAAATTCTGGCGCCTATGGGAGCACCGTCTCTGTCCTTGCTTGGGCTTTACGGTAATCAGAACGTAACCATCGATACCGTTGACGGAACGGATGTATTGCGTGCACAGCTTGCGAAAAAGGATGGTGAGTATGATGCGATCATAGCTCCGATCAACCTGGGAGCAGCGCTGCTTTCCAAGGATAAGAGCGCGTATCTTCTGGACTCTGTCGTCACATGGGGCAATCTGTATATTATCGGAAGTGATGAAGCAGATTTACAGAAAGAGGGAATGTTTGCGGCCTTCGGTGAAAAGGCGGTTCCGCAGAAGGTATTGGAAAGCAGTATGGATCTATCGTCGTTTACTCCTGAAATCCGTTATTTCAATTCTGCAAATGAAGTGCAGGCACAGCTGCTGAGTAAAAAGGCTGCTGTTGGTCTTCTGGCAGAGCCTGCTGCTACTGCAACCATTGCAAAGGCGAAGGAAAAAGGAATTGAACTCAAGGTTTTGAAGGATCTGCAGAAGGAATATAAGGCAGCAAATAACATGGAGCAAAGCGGATATCCGCAGGCTGCATTGTTTATTAAGAAGGGTAGCGAGGAGAAGGTTGCCGCTTACAGAAAGGAAGCGGAGGCATTTGTGAAAAAGGCGGATGACACCTCAATTGCCGGGGCTGTTGAAACAGCGACAGTGGAAAAGCTGGGAATTCCAAGTGTTCAGATTGCACAGAAAACATGGAAGCGTCAGAATATCCGGTTTGAAAAGGCAACAGATGTGCAAAAGGATATTGCATTGTTTCTGAAGCAGTTTGCCATTACATTAAAGGACTCTGCCTATACAAAATAATTTGTTTGATTGCTTCCTTCATTCCGTAAGACAACATCCGACACCACATGCTATGCGTGATTGAGTGCTGTAACTTATAAAGAGCAAAGAATTGAAGATAAATCAAATAAAAAGGATCCGTTCTGAGCAACGGGTTCTTTTTGCATATGCTGCAGTGCTTCTGCATAGAATACTGCGTAACCAGCCCTTACAGGGACCATACAGATGTTACCTGAAATCTAAGAAAATGTGATATTTTAAAAAGAATGAAAAAAGGTTACGGGTAAGGAATTTTAAACGAGAAAACCCGTAGAAACCCTATAAATACGGGACAATCTTTAAATTTTAGCGATAAAAACCATGCTTTTATTCGTAGAAAATTGCAAGAAAAAAATTATGAATTTTCCACAATTTATATAAAAATACGCCCTTTTATGCTGGGGTGCTTTTTTTTAATTTTAGGTGTCAAGAAACCGTTTAAATGACATTTAAGAAATATAGTAAAATTGAGCTAAAAGCCTTTATTTATAGGGGTTTAAACGATTTTGCTGTAAGCATTTAAATTTTAAACGTATAAAAAATCCGTATGTCTTTATTCTATCACTTTTTAAGATTCAGCCGTAACTTTAGCCGTAACCGCAAAAAAGCCTTTATTTAAAGGCTTTTCCGGAGTTTTATGAAATCATGTGGTTACGGCTGTTTCTGATGGGTTTTTAGGGTTTTTTTAATGAATTAGCTTTGTCAATAATCACCTGCATAGCATCCATCAGAACAGGTGTCTGATCTACATTTAAGGTTTTGCAAGCCTGCTTGAATTGAGACAAAAACTCTTTATCAAAACTACATCCCAATTTAGCTTTATTTTCTTTAATATATTTTTTTTGCGGATCCAGTGAACTCATTGTTTATCCCTCTTTCTTTTTAATATCAGTATATTGAACATCAGTGCAACAATTAAGAAAATTATAATTGCATAATCAATATCACCCAGATCTGATAGATCAGTAGAAGTAAGATAGCAGATGGTAATGAAAATTGTGAAGATTAGATAATAGATATTTCTCTTCATGTTTTTGTTGAAGTGTGCTAGAATAATATTGAGGAAGGGAGAAGTTAATCTCCCTTGCCAGCATCTCGATGATGCCAGTTATATATCGCCAGGCAAGCGTTGAATATAACTGTTATCAATTCGAGTGCTTTTTTTATTATTTCCGCATCCACTTTACTCTCCTTTCCACCAAGGTCTTACCTTGATTACATATATATTATACCATATAGGTACCTATATGTCAAGCGATATAAGAAAAGATCCTATTTATTTAGGATCCTTTTTTTTGTTCCTCCATTTTTCCTACTTTCTGAGTATCTATTTACATTACTATTCAAATTATGAATACTTCCAGCAACCAGATCCAGTATCATGGTTTTATTATTTGGATCTGATATTTTCAATATACTTTTTATTTCCACCCATATATTAAATAGCAACTCTCTATTCTCCTCAGGTTCATCCTTTGCAAGCTTTAATATGTTATTCATTAAAGGAACAAGCATATCGTCTATTTCATTCATAATCTCTGGATCCTCATGCTTCATCATAGGCTCTTTATTTTCAATTTCACCTCTTAAATATGCACCTGATACATTGAAAAAGTTTTCAAGCAATACTAATACTTTAGAATTTGGTTCCCTTCTACCTGATTCATAACTCTTTATCGCAACGAGAGATAACCCTAGTGATTTTGCTAGCTCTGCTTGTGTTAAACCTGCATTTGTCCGTAGTTCTTTTATTACATCCTTTATTTCCATAATGTCCTCCTACCTATGAGGTTATTTTAGCATATATCCTATATTAGGTATACGCTTGTATATCATATTTTGAAAATAATTATTGACAGTTTCCATATGGAAACCTATAATATAGGTGTAGATGGTATACATACGTAACCCAGAAAGGAGATATAAATGTTAATTCCATTAAGAGAAGAGATAAGAAAAAGGAGAATCGAAAAAGAACTGACGATGAGTGCATTATCAAAAAAGGCGAATTTGCCTAATAATGCATTATATCGAATAGAAAAGGGAAACTTCAAATATGTTTTTCCTATACGTGCCATTGCTATTGCTAATGCTTTAGATTGTGATATTTCAGATATATTTATGGAGGTCAAAAATCATGACAACAATATCAGAAAGAATTAGATTTCTTAGAAAAGAAAAGACCTTAACACAAAAGCAGCTCGGAGAAAAGCTAGGGATACCGTGGAGAACTATAATGAACTGGGAAAGAGGGCAAAGAGAGCCTAACTCAAAAGCTATGGCAGCTTTAGAAGATTTCTTTCAGGTTTCCGGGAAATATCTTCGTGGTGAAACGGATGTAAGAATGGCCTCTGAAGTTAAACAAATAAATAAGTATAAAACTTCTGCAAATCAAGAAATAGCAAAGAGAATAAAACTTTTGAGAAAAGAACTCAACTTAACTCAAAGACAAATGAGTGAAAAAAGTGATATTAACTATATCTCTATTGTGAATTATGAAAATGGATGCCGTGAACCAAACTCAAAAGCAATGGTAAAGCTTGAAAATTTCTTCCACGTTTCTGGGGCTTATCTCCGTGGTGAAACGGATGACCGAATGCCTTTAATATCAGAGAAACCTTCAAACAATAAGCAGTTCACTCCATCTGAAATAGATTTGCTCTATGCCCTTGTACATAAAGAAATCTTGTGTACTGAAAATTCAGCAGATATTTATGATTTGAGCAGTGAGTACAATCAGAAGGTAAAGAGAGAATTGCTAAAGCTTACAGTTAAATTGATTGAAATGAAAGAGTACGGAAATGAAAGAGTATAGTGCTGATGAACGGGAAGAGATAACCTTCTGGATCAAAATACTGAGGGACTGGAGTGTTGCCAGAACACAGCAGTTTTATGTACCTAAAGGTGAATTTGATAAAAGTTATGCTGCTATGCTTACTCTTGTATATCCTGAAATGAAATTTTCTGAGCACATATTGCGCAGAAAATATAATGCTTATAAAAATAACAACTATGACGGCTTATTGAATAAGCGAAGGAAATCGAAGAAATAAGAATGATTATCGGAACCGCCATACTGGCGGTCTTGCAGGGGTAGCCTACTGCAACTGATGAGATAGGCTGAAAGGAGAGGTTATTCATGGTGAAGTTGACCGCACAAGAGGTCGCTGAATTAAAAGGCTGCGGTGAAGCTGCTATAAGAAAAAGTATACGCAATGGAAAAATCAAAGCGCAGAAAATTCTTGATAGTAGAAACAATCAAAGATACATCATAGAACTGGATGATCTTCCTCTTGAATTACAGGATAAATATTATTTGCAGAACTGTGCTTCAAAAGAAATCCACATTAAGGAAGTCAGAAAAAATCTTGATGAATATTCAGCTGATGAGCGGGCAGAGATAACTCTCTGGTTAAAGATATTAGACGATTGGATGCTACAGCGAGCAACCAAAAAATCTGGGAAATCATTAGAGGATTTTGATGCTGGATATGTTAAAGAACTTAAAAACAAGTATCCGGATATGAAGTTTTCCAGACAGATCCTATATCGAAAGAAGAATGCGTATAAAGACGGTGATCTTGACGGATTGCTGGATAATCGGGGTAAGTCAAAAAAAGGATATAGCAAGATCAATGAAGAGGTATGGAAAACATTCTGCTCATTTTACTTTAATGAGAATAAACCATCCATACAGGCAGCTTATGATTATACCATAGCATGGCTGAATCAGAATAACCCAGATTTAGTAAAAAACATTCCTGATTACACCACTTTTACGAGAAAGGTTAAAAGGATACCAGTCGGTACTCTTACATTGGCTCGTGAAGGTGAAAAGGCATACGATGATAAATGCGCACCATATATACGGCGAACCTATGATGATTTGAAGCCTAATGATATCTGGATTGCAGATAACCACACGTTTGATGTCATGTGTCAGGATGCCGAGGGCAATCTATTCCGACTATATCTAACAGCATTCCTTGATGCTAGATCGGGTATCTTCACCGGATATCATGTTACTACCTCACCAAGCTCCTACGCAACGGTTATTGCGCTGCGTAAGGGCATTACACAGTACGGTATACCGAAAGAGGTCTATCTGGATAATGGTCGAGAGTTCCTGACCTTTGATCTTGGCGGTTTGGGACATAGGAGAAAACGCAAGGATGATCGCTTTGACCCGGCACCTATCTTCCAGCGTTTAGGAATCAAGATGACCAACGCCCTTGTACGTAATGCAAAGGCTAAGATCATTGAGCGCCGATTTTTGGATGTGAAGAACCGATTATCAAAGCTTTTTGAAAGCTATACGGGCGGTACGGTAGTTGAAAAACCGGAGAAGCTTAAAAAGGTGCTGAAGGAAGGAAACGCAGCACTTGATGAAAGCTTTGTTAAACAAGTGGGTGATCTGCTAGAAGGATACTTTAATTTTCAGCCCTATAATGGCGGCGTAAAAGCAGATAAAGGAAAACGAAAGATTGATGTTTACAATGAGTATATGGCTGAGACAGCAAAGCGTGTAGCTACGAAGGATGATCTGAATTTGATGCTCATGAGATCTACAAGGGCGCAAAAGGTCACAAGGCGTGGTGTACACGTAGATATCAGCGGTGTACGTATTGATTACTGGGACTACAGCCTATTACAGAATATGCTTGGTGAACAGGTCTTCCTGAGATACGATCCCGACGATCTGACGGAAGTCAGAGTATACAACCTGGATGATAGATACATCATGAGTGTTCCAACGGATAATATGACTATCTTGAAATACGGTGCAAATGTTGAGGATGTCAAGCGTGCGATGGCTGAAACCAGAAAAGGTAAAAAGTTGGAGAAGGAACGCATGAGATCAATGATCAATGCTGAAATCAGTAACAAGACGGCACTGGAAATCACATTGTCACAAGCGAAAAATAATCTGGAGGAAACACTGGATAAACCAGAATACGATATTAAGCTACAAACAGCAAAGGAAACACCATTGCTACATAAGGTTGAATTAAGCAATATAGACCGTATGCTGAAGAATGCGGAAGAACATAAGGGAGGACATGACAATGTATAGCAAAGAATTACAGGAAAGATTAGAAAGATTTTTGAATGAGAGTAAGACCAGCCAGGCAAAGGCTGCTCCTCAGATTGGGATAAGCCCTACTGCGTTATCTCAATACAGGAACAGTAATTATGATGGTGGTAATATCAAGAATGTTGAAAAGAAAATCCTTGCATGGCTGAATCGACAGGAAGAGGCTATGCAGAACAATGAGCGCAAGCGAGTGTACAAGCCGATAAAAAACGGTTATGTACCGACATCGGTGTCAGAGGATATCTACAAGCGCATCAAATACTGCCAGGTCGAGAAAGGTATGATCATTCTGCATGGCGATGCTGGAATCGGTAAGACAAAGGCGGCGGAAAAATACGCTCTCGACAATCCGGAAAGTACAGTATATATCCAGTGCGCCCCAAGCACCGGGGGGCTTGGAAACACGCTGAAGATCATTGCTAGTGCGCTGGGGGTGTCAGAATCCAGTAACCGATACATAACAAGCAATCATATCAAAAAGGCTCTTATAGACAGCGATAAGACGCTGATACTTGACGAGGCACAGCATCTTAAAATGATGGCGCTTGAAGAAATCCGTACTATCAGTGATCCTGATGACCTGCTGGGAGTACCTGGATGCAGTATTGTGTTGATTGGTAACACAGAGATTTACAACAAAATGCTGGGACGCAAAAGCGCATCCTTTGCACAGCTGTTTAGTCGTATCAAAATGCACAAAGCATATCAGACAAGTAATCTAAAAATGTCGGACATTGAAATGACATTTGAATATCTGAAGGAACATGGTATGAAAAAGGAAATCGAATTTTTATACACGATCACTAAGTCAAAGTGGGGGCTGCGTGGTGCTGTGAATGTCTATAACAATGCAGTCAATAACGATGATGTCAGCTTTAGAGGGCTTTATGGTATGGCAACAGAAATGGGAATCGGTGTCTTATGATCAGTAAGCTTGATGTAGTCTTGCTAGTAATCAATATCGTGTACTTGCTGATCAATCTATTCATCATGATTAGAAGATGGGAGGATGAACTTAATGAAAGAAGTGAAGATCTATGGTGACCTTTATGGTGAAGTTGTAGAAAGAACCGCCTACAGTCAGAGAATGGGATACCTAATCATCCAGCAGATGCACAAGGATCATTGCAGTAATATCCGGTATTCTTTTGCCGAAATGGACGCACTGCCGAAAGGAGCATGAATATGACCAAGAAAGAACGGAAAGAACTAGCGAAGGTTAAAAAGAGGTTGCAGGCAGAGGGGGTGCTACCACCAGATAAGCCCAGACTTAATCGTAAGAAGTTTGCAAGAGAAGTAAATGAAGAATGGGAGGAATTAGAAATCGGGGGTATTACAGATATTAGCTTGATTTTAAATGTCTTAGCTATGATGACAAGATCAGGTGAGTATGGAGGAATCACAAGTGAGGATATAGGTATACTGAAGCTAAAAAAATGTGTTGTTGAAATCAAAAAGGCAATGCAAGTAGAACAAAGAGGATGTTTCACAGTCGGCGAATTATACAAGATATGTGAGGAAGTATGGAAACTATAGGAGGCTACCATGAAGTGTAAGACATGTAAGGATAAAAAGTATTGTGTAAATTGGTGTTTTGGTTTTAATTACGAACCATCTTTATATCAGCTGATTAAAGAAAAGCTGAAGAATAGCATCATTAAACTATTACATTTATGAGGTGGTGGAACGCCACCCCACTAATGCAGCCGAGGATGGTCGCAAGCCCATGAAAATGCAGAGCGGTGGAAATGTTAAACTAATCGCGATTTGTACGACATTTAAATTAAATTTAAATGGAGGAAGCTATGAAAAAGAAATGGATAACAACTCTAGCCATTATTGATACTGTGTGCTTACTGATCATAGGTGTCATAGAATCAAATAAAACAGAGTTATATGCTACAGCTGAAGAACAGCAACAGACAATCAAGAATCTGAAAACAGAAATCGCTAAGCTCAATTTTGAAATTGAAGAGCGAAAACTGGAAATCCAGCAGGAGCTGCAAACAGAACAGGAGAAACCTCAGGAACGGTGGGTGTCCATTGGAGACTTTAAAATCACCTATTATGGATTAGATATTACCACTACTACCGCGACAGGTAAAACGCCGGAAGTCGGTAAAACCATCGGTGTGGATCCGGAAGTGATACCATATGGATCCACTGTAAAGATTGATGGTGAAGTGTATGAGGCACAGGATACCGGAGCGTATAAAGGTAATCTCATTGATATCTTATGTGAGAGCGAGGCGGTGTCTGCAAAGTTGGGAACACACACCAGTGAAGTGTATATACTGGAGGTGCCACATGACTAAGCAGGAAATCATGAAAGTGATTGCAGCTGATAGAACTTTGAAGCAAGCATACAATACAGAGCCTCTCTTTACTGAACAGATTGATTACCTTGGTGCCAGAGAGCCGATCAGTGCAACAGATCTACTTAAATGTATCAAGCATATGTGCAAACAGTTAGACCGAGCACAGCAAACGATATACGTGCTGTCAGCGAGTGTGCCAATGGAGGGATATGAATAATTACCAGAATTTGGAAAGAAATTAAAACTACAAAAGGTGAATAAAGGAGATAATTATGGTAGATCAAAACGCAAAGTCAAGATGGTTTGTAGTAAAGAACAGCGATATATTTACGGATGGTTGTCGTGTAGAAACAAGCGAGCCTGTAACTGCTAAAGAGATGAAAGAAATCTTTTGTGATATGGGAACTGCAACAGTGTTTGAACCAATCAGCGAGCAAGAGTATAAGGATATGAGCGAGGAATGACCTTGCTCTGCCTTAATGCAGCCGATGCAGGTCACAAGCCCTGGAAATGCAGAGTGAGGTAAGAAAGGAGAACAGGAATGTTATTACAGAAGAAAGTCACAAAAGCCGGGAGTGTCACAATACCGACGCTGATCCGTGAACAGTTGAATATCCCAAAGGGTGCAGCTGTGGAGCTGGAAACAAAAAATGAGGAGCTGATCATCCGCAAGCACATACCGACTTGTGTATGCTGCGGTACTGCTGATCATGTTGTAACTTATGCAGGTCTGGAGATCTGTCAGGATTGTCTGAAGAAAGCAAGGGAGGCTAGTGATAATAATGGAGATAGCTGAGCTGAAGCAGAACGTTGACCGTTTGGCAGCATTGACCATCCAGCAGGAGAAAGTCAAGGCAGAAATGGATCAACTGAAAGCAGCCTTTGAGAAACAGGCTGAAGCTGATCTGAAGGACAGCAAGGAAAAAACAATCGAGTACTGGGGTGAAAATAATGCTAAGGTCGTTGTCCAGAACTCAGAAACAGTGAAGCCAATCGCTATGAGCGTGCTGCGGAATCTGCTTGGTACTGCATATAGTGATTTTGTCAAAGAAGAATCCAAGGCAACACTGAATGCTGAATGTAAGTCATTTTTGACCGCTATGGTGCAAGGAAAGTATATAGAGGATGATCTGATAGCTGTAATCGGTAAGATCACAAGCGATGCAAAAGAGCAGCAGCTATTGCTTAAGAAGCTGAAAGGAAAATACCGATCAGATAAAAAGACAATCATGAAGGTGACTGGGCTGGATCCAGAAAGTGCAAACGATTATGCCTATCTGGTGGAAGAGGTCTATGCGTACAAAACAATCAAGCAAATTCTAGAAGCTGCCAAATTTGCCGGGACGTTTGAAGATGCTGTGGAGAAAGTAAAGGCATCCGTGATTGTGGACGAAGGAATCAAGGTAACGGTAGAAAAAGAGTAAAGGAGGAACCGGGGATGAAAGCTATCGAATCATGGCAAAAAAGAAAAATCTATGCAATCGCAAATGCTCTGGGATATACGGCAAAAACTGAGGAAACAGACATCCTGCACCTTATCATGGAGGACATGACAGGAAAGCAGTCAGTGACAAAGCTGACATATGATGATGCAAACAAGCTTATAGATTATCTTGTGCGACAGCAGACATCCCTGGATAAATCCGATAATGTAAGTAAGGGACAGCAGAAAAAGATCTGGGCGCTCATGTATGAGCTGAAGGACTGTGATCTGGTTGTCAACCCGGCTCCTATCGGTGAGCGACTTGCAGGTATCATCACAAGACAATTCGGTGTTCGATCCACACCGAAAAGGCTCTTCACTTATCTTGACTATGCGAATGGAGAAAAGTTGATCGAGATTTTGAAGCACTATATCGACAACGCTGAAAGGAAGAGGATGAGCTAATGAATGATGTACTGGATGAAATTACTATGGAGGATCTGAATGAAGAACAAAGGTCACTTGCAGAACTTCTGGGATTGTCAAAATATAAGGATCTGGTGAGATTTTATGGAGGAACATCTGTCTATATCCCTAAAGCAGACAATATCAAAATACTAAAGCGAAATGAACAGATTATTGAAGACTTCAATGGATACAATTTCAGGACTTTAGCATTGCGGTATAATTTGACAGAACGTCAGATAAGAAGTATAGTAAAAGATGTAACCGAGGAAAAAAAGAACGCTCCAGTAGAGGGGCAGCTTACTTTTGCGGATATAGTTTAGAAATTGAATTGTGAAGCCTTTCAGTGAAGGGCTTCATTTTTTTTTGTCTTTTAAAGCTGATATGATTATGCCAACGACAAGGGACGGAGGCTTTAAGCATGATAGAGAAAATTGAGTTCTGGGCTTTTACGGCGGTGATGGGCGTAATCTCTTATTTCCTGAAAAGAACAATGGTAAGGGTTGATAAGTCGGAAGATGGGCTGCATGAGATCAGGGAGACATTTGCTAAAAAGGATGATGTTGAGGAGATTAAAAAGAATTACACTACCAGAACAGACTTCAACAAAGTGATAGAGGAAATTCATGGAGATCTTAAAGCACTGAACAAAAGTAGCATTACAAGAGAGGAATATCTGAGCGGTCAGCGTGATCTATCTAAAAAGATTGATAGAGTAACTGAGTTATTGCTTGAAAAAAACGGAAGGTGAAATCATGGACAACAAAGAACTGAAGCGTAAACTGGAAGCTGGTAACTTCGTAAGGAACAATGGAAAAGTATTAAGAACTATCAATATCCTTCGTCACAAATACAATGAACTGCTAAGCGTTGAATGTGTGCTGAAGGATGAAGGTATCGAACAATGGGAATATCTGGATTGTATCAACTTTCTGAGTATGGAGGGCTATATCCGGATGAGACGTATTTCTGATCAGGAGGAAATCGAGGAGCTGTCACAAGATAACGATTACAGAAAGCTAGAGGCTAAGCTGACACCGAAGGGAATCCGATTGCTTGCTGGGGGCATTGAAGACAATATGATTGAGGTCTGATCAATGGCTGCGAGAAGGAAGCACAGCAAGATTGATGGACTTGATCAGAAATTAAAAGACACGGTAGAGGCTATGCTGCTCAGTGGCAGTACGTACCGGGAGGTAGTTGAGTATCTGGCAGAAAATGATGTACCGATATCTACAGCCGCTGTATGCAGACATGCACAAAACTTAAATGCAAGCGTAAAGGAGCTTAACATCGCTCAGGAAAACTTTAGGAAAATGATGGAGGAAATGGAGAAGTATCCAGATCTGGACACAACGGAAGCAATAATCCGATTGACCTCCAGTAATCTATTTCAACGCATTGCAAACACAGAAGAGGCAGACTGGGAGCGTGTAAAGCTGGATAAAGTCTTAAAGGAATCAACCTCACTCATTAGAGCTGCTGCATACAAGAAGCAGATCGACATAAAAAATCAGGAAGTCCTGGACAGTGCGGTAGATGAAATGAAGAGTGATATCTTTGCTGCAATGGCAAAAGAGGAGCCGGAGCTGTATGCAGCTGTTGCAAAATACCTTAATCAGAAGAAAAACTAAAGAGAGGATGGTGCAGCATATGAAATGGTATGTACTGTATGTAATGACTGGGAAAGAGTTAGAGATTGCGGCAACCCTGAACAAGCTGCACCTCCATGCTCTTGTGCCTACAATGACTAAAATCATTAGGTCAGGCGGAACATGGAACGAGAAAGAAGCAGTGATATTTGAATCGTATGTGTTCCTGGAGTGCGATTTTTGCGCTAAGACTTGGTATAAGGTCGCAAACATCCCCGGTGTGATCCGGTGGCTGGGAGACAAGAAGGAACCATCTACACTTACCTATCTGGAAGCTGAGTGGATCCGGTTGCTTGGGAATGAAGGGAAAGCAATCGCACCAGCAGAAATCAGCGTGAAGGATGGTAAGTATGAAATAGCATCCGGAGTACTAAAAATGTTTAAGCATCATATTACAACTTTTAAAAAAAGACAGAAGACAGTTACAGTGTCCATACCGATCTGTGGAGAGGCAAAGGAAATCACACTGTATGCAAATTACAATGAAAATGAAACTGGTGAAACAGGTGTGGTTGATTCGTCCCCTCCTAATGCAGCAGCGGATACATAAAAACAGCTAGGTGTGTGTGCCACCAAGGTGGCGAAGCATATCATCAGGAGGTTCATACTTTAGATTACACTCAGATACCGTTTAAATCTTACAGAAAGCCATTTAAATTTGATTTAAGAAAAAAATCCGAGTGTAAGTGTGCCTAAAACAAAACAACGCTTAGAAAGCCTTAAAATGGCTTTTTTTATTGGGAAGAAGGTGTGGTATTTGAAAAGAAGGAAAAAGGATAGCCTGGCATCGCTTAAGGATGCCATACAGGAAACAGAACGGCAACGATTTGACAGTGAAGAGGATCGTGACAGTAAGGAGGCATTTAAACATTTAAATGCTCTTTTACAAGACTTTCTGTATTTAAACGATGAACCTGAACGGTTGTGTTTAAGAACTGAATATGAACAAGGCTGCTCACTTACTGGTGACAACGGTATCCGGAAGAGGCTTGCTGCTATTGATTTGGAGTTTTTCGGGCGAGCATACTTCCCTCATTACTTTGTGAGATCTTCCCCTGAGTTTCACCGGGATTTGGATAAGATCTGGACGGATGGGGTATTGAAAAGAAAGAATCCGCTAAAGGAAAAGCGAAAGATCTCCCGCATGGATGGATCCAGAAGAGTGGTGGCAGCTCCCCGTGGTCATGCAAAGTCTACAACGCTGACATTCAAGGGTACTCTTCATTCTGTGTTATACGAGTATAAACATTATCCTATCATCCTATCTGATTCATCAGATCAGGCTGAAGGATTCTTGGATTCTATTCGTTCCGAACTGGAAGAAAATGAAATGATTATTGAGGATTTTGGTCATTTAGAGGGCAGAGTTTGGAAAAGTAATGTCTTGCTAACGAAAACGAATATCAAAATAGAAGCCATTGGATCAGGTAAAAAAATCCGTGGTCGTAAGCATAAAAACTGGCGTCCGGATCTCATAGTTTTAGATGATATCGAAAACGACGAAAATGTGCGAACCATCGAACAGCGTAACAAACTATCAAACTGGTTTAAAAAAGCAGTATCCAGAGCTGGAGACAGCTACACAGATATTATCTACATTGGTACACTGCTGCATTACGATAGCTTACTGGCAAATACGTTAAAGAATCCAAGCTACAAGGCAATCAAATACAAAGCTGTGCTGTCCTGGTCATCCTCATCGCTATGGGATGAGTGGGAAAAGAGATACACGGATCTGGATAACGAAAACCATGAAGCAGATGCTCTTGCTTTTTATAAAGCCCATGAGGCAGAAATGCTTGAGGGCACAGAAGTGCTATGGAAGGAGAAAAACAGCTATTATGATCTGATGGTCATTAAGATCACAGATGGTGATGCATCGTTTAATAGCGAGCTACAAAATGAGCCTATCAATCCTGATGACTGTTTGTTTAACGAAGAGTGGTTTGATTACTACAATGAGCATGAGCTTGACTTCAGTTCTAAAGACTTTGATTTTTGCGGTGCTGTGGATCCATCTCTGGGTAAAAGTAAAAAATCTGACTACTCAGCGATTATCACTATAGCTAAACACCGTAAGACGGGCTATATGTATGTGATTGATGCGGACATAGAGCGCCGACATCCGGACAGGATCATAAAGGACATATTAGAAAAAGAAATATGGTTAAGGAAGACATTCGGAAAAGGTTACCTGAAATTTGGATGTGAAACAGTACAGTTTCAATGGTTTTTGAAAGAGGAAATTGCGAAAGCTTCCGCTGCTGCGGGGTTGCATCTTCCAATCGAAGAAATCCAGTCAACCGGGGATAAAACACTGCGTGTTGAGAGTATGCAGCCCGATATAAAAAATAAGTATATTAAGTTTAATCAGAGACACAAGCTGCTGCTGGAGCAGCTAAAACAGTTTCCAATGGGGAGCCATGATGATGGGCCGGATGCTCTGGAAATGGCGAGAACGATTGCCAAAAAGAAAGCGAAACGCTTTCGTACCATGGGAATAAGGTTTTAATTTATGGATACAGTCAAATGCTTGAAACTGCTAGCAATGAGCTATTGTATAGTTGCAGCCGAAGTGTGGAAGAGACATCCAATGATAGCGGTTATATTGGGGTTGCTTTATATACATGAATTAGATAAGAAGTAAGGAGGGATGTTATGCCAGTAATCTATATGGAACAAGAGGATGTAAGATCCTTCACTGAAGGAGACATAAGAAAGCTGATCGAGTTGAGCAATCAAAGTATCGGGCGCTATGAAAATCTGGAGAACTATTATGCTGGGAAACATAAAATCCTGGAACATTTTAAAAGTGATCCAAACGTACCGAACAATAAGCTGATCAACAATATGCCCAAGTATATCACAGATACAGCTACAGGATACTTCATGGGGAAGCCTGTCACCTATTCGGCAAAGGATGAATCCTACATGGAGAGCTTGCAACAGATATTTGATTACAATGACGAACAAGACGAAAACAGTGAGTTGGAAAAGAAATGCTCTATCAACGGACATTGTTACGAAATGCTTTATGTTGATATGCAGGGATGGATCCGCTTCTCACTGGTTACACCGGATTCGGCTTTGTTTATCTACGAGGCTTGTTCTGACCATCTGCTTGCTGTCGTCCGTTATATGAAGTCTTACAACGTGCTGACGAACAAAACAACTTATTATGCGGAGTTTTGGACTGACACATTCTGTATGTACTTTCGCAGCGTCAACAGCTATAACTTTGAGCTTATGGATATACGGGATCATTACTGGTCGGATGTTCCTTTTGTCGAGTTTTTAAACAATCAGGAACGCATTGGAGACTTTGAGGGCATTATCACGCTGGTGGATGCATATAACCTAGCGCAAAGTAATACCGCAAACTTTTTTGAGTACAATGATCAAGCTATCTTGACAATCACTAACATGGGCGATGTGACCACGGATGATGTCAAAGACATGAAGGAAAAAGGCACAGTAATTCTGGAAGATCAAGGCTCTATGGGATGGTTGACTAAAGAAGTTAATGACGCTGCACTTGAAAATTACAAGAAACGACTACGCGAAGATATGCACTTTTGGTCATCTGTGCCTAATATGACGGATGAATCTCTAGGCTCTCAGCTGTCAGGGGTTGCTATATCATACAAAATGTGGAATTTTGAGCAGCTGGTTGTCACTAAGGAGCGTAAGTTTAAAAAGGCTTTACAGAGACGGATCGAGCTGATCACAAATATGCTCAACTTCCTGGGGGCTTCTTACGATTATAAATCTGTAAACATGACCTTCCGCCGGAACATGCCTCAAAACGTTTCAGAGATAGCTTCTATGATCTCTATGCTGCGTGGATTTCTTTCTGATAAAACGCTCATGCAGCTTGTGCCAAACGTTGAGGATCCACAAGAAGAACTAGCCCGCCGAGAAGCTGAAGAACAGGATGCTATGAAGAAATATGGTGCAGGAGATTATGGAAACCTGAAGGAAGATCCTGTACTGGAGTCGGATGATGGATCCTAAAAAAGCGCTAGCGGAAAGTGAGAAGATTACTGATGAAGCATGGAAAGAAATCTATCGGGCTTATGAAAATGCAAGGATGCAGCTCCAGAATGAGATTGATGCTCTTGTCGCAAGGTTTGGTGTTGATAACCAGCTAAGCAATGAAGAGGTCAATCAGATCCTGCATGGCAAAGAGTACACGAAATGGCGTATGTCATTGCGTGAGTACCTGAATCAGATCAGGGATGCGCCGGAAGATTCTAGCTTGCTATTGGAGCTAAATGCTTTATCCGCAAAATCACGTATTAGCTTGAAAGAACAGCTACTGGCAGATATAGACAGAGCAATGACAGACATTGCTCTGGAGCAGTGTGATATTACAAAAAAAGCGATCAGCAAGGTGTATGAAACTACATACTACAGGACGGCATATGATGTGCAGCGAGGTACTGGATTCGCTTTTAACTTGGCGAAACTGGATCATGGTGCCATCGAAAAGGTCATTACATACCCGTGGTCAACAAAAGTGTTTTCTAGGGCTATCTGGGATAACCTGGACAAAATGACCGCTACACTCAAAAAAACGCTTGCAGAGGGCTTTGCGAAAGGCGCTGGTGTGCAACGAATGGCTAAGGTGTTAAATGATGAATTTAAGTCAGGTAGGTATGCCGCTGAACGTGTGATTCGTACGGAATCAAAACATTTTCATATGCAAAGTCAGTTAGACAGCTTTCGGGAACTTGGATACGAAGAATACATTTTTCACATGAATGGAACGTGTTCCAGGACAAGGAAAGGCGTTAAAATCTGTGACTGTGAAACAGCTGTTAAAGGCAGTCCTTACCGCATAGAGGATGCAGAACCAGGCATCAATCTGCCTCCAATCCATCCAAATTGTAAATGTTATATCACAGCAAAGCGAAAAATAAATATGTTTGAAAAAAGAGAAGGTATCACACCACTACATGAAAATGTGAAATTTCAACAGTGGAAGAATACATATGTAAAATAGGAGGAAAACAAATGGAAACTGAAGTTATTGAAGAAGTAAAAACAGAACCGACAGCAACAGAGCCACAGGAACCGGAAACAAAAGGCTTTATGCAGGTAATGAAGGAATTTTTCACAGGAGTGAAAGACAAGACGGAACCTGATGAAAAGGATCCTGAAGCGAAAGAAACGGAACCAGCGAAGACGGAGCCTAAAGCACCTGAGCTGAATGTTGAGGAAATGCTGAAGAAAGAACGTGAAAAGTGGGAGGCTGAAAAAGCGGAGGAGGAACGCTTGAAAAAGCTGTCTCCGGAAGAACGTGCGAAAGAGCAGCAAAACAGCTTACAGAAAGAGCTGGAAAACATGAAAGCCGAGTTAAAGGCAAATAAGTTTAAGGATACAGCAATCACCACGCTTACCGGAAAAGGCTATCCGGCATCCCTTGCTGATATTCTGCCATATGGTACATACAAAGAAGCAGCAGACATGGAAAAAGGGCTTGATACACTGACAACGGTGTTTGAAACTGCCCTGAAAGAGGTGCTGCTGTCAAAGGTGAAGCAGGAAACACCAAGAGGGCTGAATGGCAGCAATACCGTTACAGGGGACAGTGTTTTAAAGCAGATTGACAATGCAGTTAAAAAAGGAGGATTTTAAACAATGCCAACAAGAGCTGAAGTAGTAGCACAGTTACAGACATCTCTGGATGATGCAATGATCCAGGGTCTTACATCCGGTTGGATGGATATCAACAAAGATGATGTTAGATACGCAGCAGGAAAAGAGGTTAAAATCCCGGTAATTGGGATGTCAGGACTTGGCGATTATGACCGTACGAAACGGGACGCATATCCGGATGCTAATGTGTCGCTGGAATACCAGACAGTGACCATGACACAGGATAGAGGCACCCGCATCACCGTGGATGCTATGGATCGTGATGAAACACAGGGTTTATTGGATGTGTCAAAATTGATGTCAAAGTTCCAGCGGGAAAAAGTAATTCCGGAGGTGGATGCATACCGATACTCCACTATCGCACAGCATTGTGTAAAAAATGAGCGTGTTGCTTATGGTTATACACCAGATGCAAGTACCTTGCTAACACAGCTTTATCTGGATATCGCTAGAGTACAGGACATTGTTGGTGAGGACACTCCACTGGTGGTGACGATCTCCATGATGGTTGCTGCTATGTTTGACCTTTCCAAAGAACTTGGAAAAAGGTTGGAAACAACGCAATTTACGACTGGTAATGTTAATTTAAAAGTTAAAGCTCTGGATGGTCAGATTCCAATGATTAGAGTAGGATCTGGGCGGATGAAAACTGAATATGAGTTTTTTGACGGACGCACTCCATCGGATGGTGCTGAAAGTAATCCATCACCAGATCAGACGATGGGAGGCTTTAAACCGACAGCGGCTGCTAAGGATATCAACTGGCTAATCACTCCGGTAACCGCTCCTATTGCAATCACACGACAGGATAAAGTACGTATCTTTGATCCAGAAACAAATCAGACCGCAAATGCATGGGCTACTGATTACCGTAGATACCATGATCTATGGCTGAAAAATTCTTCCTTGCCTGCTATTTTTGCGAATATCAGACAGGCTAAGTAGAGGTGTTAATATGAGAAAATATCAGAAAATGGGATGTGTACGCTATGCAGCAAATGATGCAAAGGCAGCGGAGCTGGAGCGTATGGGATATGCAGAGTGTAATCGTGAAGAAGAAAAAGTTATTATTGAGTCTGTACAGGTCAAGCCTGGGACGGACACTGAAGCAGTAACTGAAACATTAACTGAAGCAGTATCTGCTGCTTGCAAAAGTAAGAGCGGATCAAAAAGAAGTCTGGGAAAAAAAGGAAAAGCTGATCCTGAAACTAATTTGGAAGCTCCAGCACCAGGTGGTGATGATGATGGATCAGATCCAACAGATAACAAATGAGGTCAAGGATAATCTTGATCTTTCTTCTACTGATTCCGAGAAAATCGTCTTCAGGTACGTAAAACGTGCGTTAAGCCAAGTAAAAGTGTTTTGTAATCGTACTGATATCCCGATAGAGCTGGAGGATACCATTGCTCAGATCGTGGAGGATATGCTGAGAGCGGACGGTGTTGTTAAACTGGATAATGATATCGCATCAGTATCTCGTGGTAACACCAGCATAAGCTACACCAACAAGCAAGAAGCATACATGAGAACAGTCGATTTTATGAAAGACTATCAGAATATTTTGATCCACTACAGAAAAATGAAGGTGCCGCAGCGGAGGAAAAGCAATGAATGAAATTGATATCCTTGCAGCTACTTATGATCATACCTGTAAGGTGTATCGTGCGCAGATGGTAGACTTGCCGAATGGTGAAACGACTTATCAGGATGGCATAAATGGACAGCTGGTATACGAAAATCTCCCTTGTGCTCTATCCAGCCCCTCAGGCGGTAAGCTCTCGTATAAACAGCCGGAATACCGGATAAGCACAGATTATCTGTTATTCACCCGTCCGGACATAGAAATCATGGAAAATGACTATCTGGTGATCAATCAGTACGGACATGAGGTGATCGCCAGAGCTGGACAGACAGACTATTACCTATCGCACAACGAGGTACATGTTACTTTAGGTAAGACTATATGAGTGGATGCGTATATATGTTCGAGGGATTGGACGAATGGGAAAAAGAGCTTATGGATGTGATTCAGACAGATTTTCCAAAAGAATTTGAGCGTCTGGTGATTGATGTTGCTTCAGAGCTGCATGAACAGGTCACAGGAAGGACACCAGTGGATACTTCCAACTTACAGACAAACTGGAAGATCGGTAAGATCGTAAAAAAAGGTCGTGACTATTACATTCAGGTTTTTAACAATACCGATTATGCTGAACACGTTGAGTTCGGGCACAGGAAGAAAAACAGCGAGGAAATGGTTCCGGGGGCGCACATGATGGAGATATCGCTTGCTGTCCTGGATGCACGGCTTCCGCTGTACCTTCAGGATTGGTTAAGTGTTTTTCTGGATGAACATTTCTAGGAAGGAGAATGCAATGAGCGAATATGAAAAGATAAAAAAAGCGTTGATCCCGGTGATCAAAAGGGTATTACCTGATCATAAAGTGTTTGCGGACGATATCAAAACACTTAATGATGCTATTACAAATCAGCATATCAGTGATTATGTGCATATATCACTTGCTCCGATTACGAATACCAAAGAAGGAAAACTGATCAATCGTAATTATCAGGTAGGTATCATGATACATAACTTTGATGAGACACTTGCGGGTTACCATGATATCGGTGAGAGGTTGGATAAAGCATTTTATCCTGTGCTTCACTTTGATGATCGCTTTATCAGCGTAGGAGATACAACCGCAGCTATAGTGGACTGGAGGCTTCACTATAACTTTAATCTGCAATATACAGATACGTACGAACATGAAGATGAAGAAACACCGTATCTTGATGATTTTGATTTAAATATGAATTGAAGAAAGGAAGGTATCTATGGGATTACCTAGTATAAATATTGAATTTATTGGTAAGGCAAGCAATGCTATTACCAGATCTGCTAGGGGTATCGTAGCGTGCATCATTAAGGATGACACAGAGGGTATCCCGGCAGTACAGACATACAGTACCTTAAACGATGTGGATTTCACGAAAATGTCAGAGGCTAACTACGAATTTATGAAACTTATCTTTGCGGCTAGCCCATATCGTGTGATTGTAGCAGCACAGGCACCAGATGCTGCCGATTATACCGGAGTGCTGAAGACATTAAAGGATTTAAAATGGAATTACCTTACAGTGCCAGGCATTACAAAGGAAGAAACAACATCCATCGTTGCCTGGATCAAAGAGCAGCGGGACAGCAAGCGCAAGACATTTAAAGCGGTACTGCCTGAAGTAGTGGCTGATCACGAGGGTATCATTAACTGTACGATCAGCAATGTTAATACCTCCATATTGGATAAGACGATCAGCTGTGCAGCTTATTGCGCACGTATCACTGGTATCATGGCAGCTGTGCCATTATCACGCAGTACAACTTATTATGATCTGCCGGATATCATATCTGCTGATGTGCCAGAGGATCCTGATGCGGCTATAAACGCTGGTCAGCTGATTGCGGTCTTTGATGGCGAGAAGTACAAAATCGGGCGAGGTGTTAACAGTCTCACCACGATTCCGGAAGGAAAGAGTGAAGAGTTTAAAAAAATCAAAATCATAGAGGGTAAGGATCTGATTTGTGATGATATCACAACTACGCTAGAAAATAACTATATCGGGCGTGTCAGAAACAGCTATGACAAAAAGCAGGAAGTGATTGCGGCGATTAACAATTACTTTCGGACAATCGAGGGCGAAATTTTGGACGAAACGTATGATAACCTGTGTCAGATCGACATAGAGGCACAGAAAAAATACCTCAATGATCACAGTGTGGACACTAGCAAAATGAATGATGTACAGATTGCTGAAGCAAATACCGGCAGCAGCCTTTTCGTATGTTCAAACATTAAACTTGTGGATGCGATGGAAGACTTCATCATGGTTAATTACGTATAGGGGGATAATACATGGAAACTGAACAGATCAATGAATTAAAAAAATTATGCGCACCATTGCTTGAGTATCTGAAAGAAAATTATGATCCGTACACTGCTATTGTTGTTACAGATGGCGATATCAAACTGGTGCGCACAGAAATCAGTATACCAAGGAGGGACTAAGATATGGCGAAATTTAGAGGATACAGAGTTCTCAGCGGGTCTTATGCAGAGGTCTGGATCGATGGAGATCTTATTGCGGAAGCAAAAAAAATCGAGCTTAAGATCAGCTATGAACGTGAAGATATTCAGATTGGTATTGACATGGATTCAAAATTTAAAAGTCAGAAAGGTGAATGGACACTGGAGTTGAACAAGGTGTATTCACGTTTTGAAGATTACCGCCAGAAAATCAATGCAGGCAAGGATAAGCGTCTGCAAATCATCACAAAACTTAAAGATCCGGATGCAACCGGAGGACAAACAGAGCGTTACAGCATCGATAACTGCTGGTTGAACGAATTACCAGTAGTTAGCTATGAGGTCGGCGCACCAGTAACACAGGAAATCAGTGGAGGCTTTACTCCATCGGATATGATCAATTTGGATAAGGTAGGTGCATAAAAATGGGAGCAACAAGTGAAAAAAAGAATCTGTTACAGGAATTTACTGCAAAGGCTGCACAACGCCTGCGTGATAAAAAGCTAGGCAAGACAAAAAAGCTTCATGTGCCATCTATGGATGTTGACATCATCATAAGAGATCTAAAGACACATGAAATCACAGAGGTGCTGGATGTAGAAGATACCATGGAATCAACAAGGTACTGTGCTTATATCGGCATCCTTGAGCCGAATATGCAGCAGCTTGCAAAAGAACTGAAAGCTAGTGGTGATATCTATAAGCCTGTTGATGCAGTTGATATCTTTGAAATGCATGAAGTGAATGAAATTGCTGAAGAAATACTGAAGCTTTCCGGTGTAACAGCTGAGAAAGGTGCTAAAGTCAAAGCGGTTGAAGATTTAAAAAACTGATAGCCCAGGACGGGGATATGCAACTATTGCATTATTACGTCCAGTTGGGCTGGAAGATAGACGACTTTTTAAGAGAGCCATTGATCAATCAGTTATTTTACCGAGCCAGCATGATTACTAGATCTGAAGAAATACAGGAAGCAATGGGAGGGAGTGACTGATCATGCCGAAAAACAAGGGTGTCAAGGGTGAAATCGGAATCAAGGATAAGGTCACTCCTACCTTAAAAAACATTGTTAAAGAGCAGCAAAACTTCCGGCGGGATGTAAAAAAAACACATACAGCTATGAAAGAATTGTATGAGAAATCCTGGAAAATGAAGATTGATGATAATGCAGTCTACAAGAAACTATCATCACTTAAACGGAAAATGAGTGAATTTAAACAGGGTTTAACTGTACGTTTTAAAATATTGGACAGTGCCAGTAAAACAGCTGATAAGATAAAAAATAAGCTGGGTCTGCTAAAAAAGACGATCGTCAGCCCTATGATCAAGCTTAAGGATGCAACAACGACAAAAATCGTAAAGGTTAAAAAGCAGATCAAGGATATAGGTCGGCTTGTTGCAATGCCTGTGATCATGGTTAAAGACAAGACCACAAGCATAATCAATGGTATCAAGAGTAAGTTTGCTCAGCTTAAAAGCAAGGTGCCAAAGCCTGTAATCACAGCTGTAGATAAGACAGCATCCATACTTGGCAGCATAGGATCCAAGCTTAAAGCGATTGCAAGAAAGCTTGTGATCCCGGTAACGGTAGCTGCAACAGTAGCAACTGCTAGCATAGGCGCAGCTGTAAACAGTGGGATGCAGCTTGAACAGCAGCAGATATCCATTAAGCACTTTATCGGAGCCACCAATAAAGACATGGATCAGAATGCTGTTGATAAGGCGGCGAACGAATTTACACAGCAATTACGAAATAACGCTAATGCGACACCGTTCGAAACTGGTGAGGTCATTCAGGCGGGATCCAGAGCAATCTCATTAACTCAGGGTAATCGTAAGGATGCTATGGCTTTAGTTAAATTAGCTGAAGACATGGCAGCAGCATCTGGTGGTACTGCAAGTGTCCAGGATGCAATCGAGGCGCTTGGTGATGCCAAAATGGGAGAAATGGAGCGCTTGAAAAGCTTTGGATTTAAAGTGTCAGCTGACGAATTTGAGAAAAAGGGATTTAAGGGTGTATCTAAGGATCTGGAAAATTTCTTTGGTGGGGCAAGTGCAAAGCTTGCGACATCCGGTGGTGGTCTGGTATCTACTATCACTGGTAAGCTCAAATCCAGTGTTGCAGACTTCGGACTTAAGATCGTTGATCAATTAAAGCCTGTGCTTACAGATATGATTGGATTGATTGATAAAGCGATGCCATACATTGACAAATTAGGCTCTGCATTTGGTAGCAGCTTGAGTAAGGGCATTAAGACAGTATCTGCTGCAATGCCGACAATCATTGCCACGTTTAAATCTCTGTCTCCTATCTTTGCAGCTCTTGGTGATGGTATCAAAGCAATGATGCCCTCTATCATGTCATTTGCTCAAACGGTGATCACAACGATCCAAAACGTTGCTATAGCAGCCACTCCGGTGATTCAGCAGATCGTGGCAGCCATTGCACAGGTTATGCCAGTTCTGGCACCTATTTTCAGTACCATAGTGACGCAGATCGGCAATATCGTTACCGCTGTACTGCCGGCACTCAGCATTGCGATTGAGGGTATAAAAAACGTTATTATGACACTGGCGCCTTTTGTACAAACGGCCTTTGAGACTGTTGGTGCAATCATCACAAATGTGATTGATGGTATCACGGGTATCATACAGGGAGGCTTGGATCTGATCAGTGCTGTATGGTCTGGAGACTGGCAGGGTGTCGTGGATGCTTTTGGTACGATATTCGGCGGCATCGGAGAGATATGCAAAGCACCGATAAATGCTGTTATCGGCATCATTAACTGGGCTATAGACGGTATCAATTCAATCCAGGTTGACATCCCTGATTGGGTACCATTTGCTGGAGGTTCCCATTTTGGGTTAGATCTGGAACATATACAACCACTTGCTAAGGGTGGTGTAGTTGATAAGGCAACGCCAGCGATCTTTGGTGAGGCAGGTCGTGAGGCGGTCGTGCCGCTAGAGCATAACACAGGATGGATGGATCCAGTCATAAACAGGATCACCAGAAATGTGCAGGGCGCTAGCGGGGTGACGCAGATCTTACAGACAGATGCATCTGTACCATATCTAAAGTCTATGCTGCAAGGCATAAACCTACTGGTCAGCAAGTTAAGTCGCAGTGAGCCGATGCCTGTTGTATCTGGCAATCCACCAGCTGGTAAAGATAGACCAACAGGTACAGGAAGTGGTAAAACAATCACAATTAAAATTGAGAAACTTGCTGATAAAATCATTGTCAAAGAGGAAGGAGACATTGATGAAATTGGTGATAAAGTAGTAAAGAAAATCCTGAAAGCAATGGAAAATGTATAAAAAAGAGGAGGAATAAGTATGAGAGTATATCAGCTGATATCTACGGCAAACAGCAAGGAGCAAATAAAGTTACCTGTGAATCCGTCACAGTTTGAGCTTGATGATCCGCAACTTAATCAGAAAATCACTCTGCTGAATGTTGGAGAAGCAAATCAGCTGGGAAGTGTGGGTCTGATCACAGGCTCACTCTCCAGCTTCTTCCCTTCTTCCTCCTCGCCATTTTATAAACGAGCAGATAGATCTCCACAAGAATATCTGAAACTGTTGGAAAAATGGAAGGACAGTAGTCAGCCCGTTAGACTTATAGTCAGTGATACAGGTATCAATATCGCAATGACAATCGACAAGATCCATACTATAAGATATGAGGGTGATAAGGATATCTATTATACGATTGATCTGACTGAGTATAAGTCTCTTAACGTGCCTACTGTTAAAATCAAAACGTCTGTAAAAAAGACAATAACCGCAGCAAGACCAGCCGCAAAAAGTCCGAAGCAAAAAGTTAAGCAGCAAAAGAAGGTTACACATACGATCAAGGGCGGTGATACCCTCTGGTCGATCGCAGTAAAGTATTATGGTAATGGATCTAAGTATCCTAAAATATATAATGCGAACAAGGATGCTATCGAAAAGGCGGCAAAGAAACACGGCTTTGCATCATCCGATAAAGGTCATTGGATCTGGGCCGGTACAAAGTTGGTGATTCCGAAATGAGATTGCTTGCTAAGGATAAAGATATTATCAATCTGGTACAGGATCTGTCATGGTCAGGTGATACAAAAGCTGTCGCAAGGACATTACAATTCACGTATTATCAAAATCCACATGATGATAAACTGACTAAGGTCATACTGGAGCCGGGTAATGAGGTTATACTCCAGGACGATAAAAACAACAATCTGTTTGGTGGTGTTGTTTGGACGGTAGAGCGAGCAGCTGCATCCGGTATGATATCTGTTACAGCTTATGATCTGATGTTTTATGTCAATAAGAGTGAGATTAGCCGGATATTCAATAATACAGCAGAGCAGATCACACGGACGATCTGTAACGATTTAGGTATCACACCGGGGAGCATTGCGGCAACAAATACAAAGGTGTATTTCCCCTGCATTGCCAAGACCGGATATGATGCTATCATGATGGCATATACAGCTGCTGCCAAAAAGACAAAAGAGGTTTATATGCCAATGGCTCAATCCATTAACAAGTTAGCGGTCATAAAAAAGGGTGAGCTTTGCGGTGTGGTGGTAGATGGTAGTTACAATCTACAGGATGCGACCTACAGAGTAAGTGCTGAAAATGTAGTAAATCAAGTGCTGATCACAGATAAAGACGGTAATAAAAAGCGCATTATAGAGGATCGTACATCCAGAAATAAATATGGCACGGTGCAAAAGGTCTACAAAGAAGAGGATGGGAAATCGTCCGAAGCTGAAGCAAGGGCATTGATGCAGGGAATCGAAGAATCCGGAAACGTTACTGTCACAGGAGATTGTAGAGCGATAGCTGGATACAGCATCATCGTGCAGGAACAATCCACAGGGCTATACGGTAAATTTTATATAGAGAGTGATAGCCACTCTTTTAGTAATGGTAAGCATAGTATGACATTAACACTCGCTTTTAAAAACTTAATGGATACGAGAGAGATTGAGACAGGAGGTTAAGAAATGAATACATGGGCTTACAGAATGGCAGAGCTGTTGAAGAACAAAAACAGTACAGATCAACAGATCCTACTGGCTACAGTGACAAGTACAGATCCGGTCACACTCCAGCTGTATGATCTCACGGTCAATCAGCATATATACAGCAATCCAGACCTTAAGCTTAAACGTGGCGATCATGTCATTGTATTGTTGGATAACATTAGCTTTTATATCTTGCAGAAGGTGGTGGCAGTATGAGTATCTTTCCGTTTTTTACTGAGGTTCAGGAAGATATGAGCGATGAGGAAGAACTTCCTGTATTCCGTGAATATGCTTACGATTATGAAAAGAATTGTCTGAAGACAGATCTGGATGGTAATTCAATCATTGTTGAGGAAAATGAAGCGTTAAAGATCTGGATATATAAAGCACTCATGACTGCGCGGTATCGCTATGTAACATATACGGATGATTATGGATCAGAGCTTGATGATCTGACAGGTGTCGGTTTATCATATGACATCATAACCTCAGAAATCCAGAGAATGATAACGGAGGCGCTTATATATTCACCTTATATAACCGCTATTAAGGATTTTAATTTTGACAAGTTATCCTCTGGAATTAAAGCAAAATTTACTGTTTCTAGTATTTACGATGATTTGGAAATAGAGCAGATTATGAAAGGAGCTGGTTGAGTTGGATAGCTTTGAATATGAGGATATAAAGAATAGAATCATGGAGAACTTGAAGAATCCTACCAGTAAACTGGAGGGTTCTTTTTCGATGGATAACATTCAGGCTGTGGCGCAGGAGCTTGCCATGATGTATGCTATGGAGGTTGCGACTATTCCAGATAAGGTTTTGCTGGATACTGCTTATGATGAGTTTTTAGACAGAGCAGCGTTGGACTTCGGAGAAACAAGACTACCAGCAACACAAGCACAAGGAACAGTTTTATTCACAGGAAATCCAGGAACAACGATTCCAGCTGAAACTACTGTGAAATCTGATACTTTGAGTTTTTCAACACTTGAAAAAGGTGTAATAGATGATACCTCCACAGTATCAATAAAAGCGGTCTGTACTACTGCCGGAACAGTTGGCAATGTAGCTGCTGGAGATATAAGTGCTGTTGACCTTGATGGTGTTAAGGTAACCAATGTACAGCCCTTTGCTGGAGGCGTAGATATAGAGACGGATGAGGCTTTTCGCAGTCGCATTTTTGACAGAATCCGGAATCCATCCACTTCCGGAAACGTTAATGATTATATCAAATGGGCGAAAGAGGTTCCCGGTGTAGGAAATGCGGTGTGTATTCCCTGCGCAAACGGTAATGGAACTGTGAAAGTCGTATTGCTTTCTCCTGGAGGAGCTGCACCTGACGAAATCATTATCCAGAAAGCAATAGAGCATATCACTGAAATGAAGCCTATTGCGGCAGCTGTAAGTGTCGTAGCTGCTAAGGCTAAGGCTCTGAATATAAGTGGCAGCATTCACCTGTCAAATGGCTTTGAAATAAATAATATTACTGATCAGTTTAAGGCTGCATTTACACAGTACCTTACAACTAAGCAATTCGGATCCAGTAGATCATTGACATATTTTAAAGTCAGTGATCTCTTGTATGATATACCGGGTGTTCTGGATGTTGATTCGTATACTCTCAACGGTGGGACTTCTTCCATCACAGCAGATAGTGATGAGTATTTTGAGATAGTTGAGGTGAGCTTCTATGCGATTTGATACAAAATATCTTCCATTCTGGCTTCAGAGCATGAAGGAAATGGATGAACTACTGACTGCTGAATCAAAGGAGCTTGATAGATTGCATAATGCCTTGGAGGAATGTATCAGAGAGCTATCTTTAAACACAGCAAGTGAATTGCTTTCCAGGTACGAAAAAATGTTTGATCTGATGGGTGAAGGTCTAACCCAGGACGAAAGAAGGAAAAACTTGATTGCGAAGCTCAATGCACGCTATACAGCAACAAAGCGAAGTATCTATAACGAATTGACAGCTATGACGGGACTTCCAGTTGAAATAGAGGAGCATCCTGAACAATATCTATTCCTTGTCAATATCGTGCAGAGCAATCTATCAGATGCATTTGTGGCAGCAATAAGGAGCTATCTGGATATGATCAAGCCAGCACATATCGCTTATGATTTAACGCTAGTTAGATATGAGCAATCAAGTACAAATGCAAGATATGCAGTATTGCATTCGTCAATATTAGATTTCAAGGAGGTGGTTTAAATGGCATTTAGGGGCATGGTAATAACATATGACGGACAATCTCTGCTGACGCAGACACAGATCAGCAAGCAGTTTGCGGTAAAATGTATACGTATCGGGGATGGCAAATACAGTGCAGATCACCACGATATCCATAGCATGGTAAATCCTCTATATGATGTCGTACCGGAGATACAGCATAAAGATAATCAGCTGCTGATTGAGGCTGATATTACAAGCAATGATCACTCTGGTTATTATTTACGTGAGATAGGGATAATAGCAACAGATGCAAGTGGTAAAGAGGTGTTGTATGCGTATGATAATGCTGGGAATGATGCTGAATATATCAGCCCAGTAGATTGCGGTATAGCCTATGAAAAGCGTTTAAGATTTGCGTTATCTATCACTGATGACATTACGATCAACATACAGATCAACGGCAGTGTTTACGCTTTGCAAAGAGATCTTGTGCAGCACGTTAATGATCAAACTAATCCGCATAACGTTACGGTTGAGCAACTCGGGTTGGATAATGTTGACAATACAGCAGATAAGGATAAACCCATATCGGATGCAACCCAAAAGGCATTGGATGGCAAGGAGCCAGTATTCAGTAAAAATACAGCATTTAATAAAGCTTTTGGCAATACTGCTGGTACTGTGTGCCAGGGTAATGATAATCGTTTGAGTGATGCGAGAAAAAATCCGGCAGCTTTAACATTTACCGGAGGTGTAACAGGCTCATATGATGGCAGCATAGCAAAGAGTGTATATATCCCGACTTCTCTACCTGCGAGCGATGTTTCTGACTGGGCTAAGCAGCCGAATAAACCATCCTACATAAAATCAGAGGTAGGATTGAGTAATGTTGATAATACCTCAGACAAGGATAAACCCATATCGGATGCTACCAAAAAGGCGTTGGATGGCAAGGAGCCAGTATTCAGTAAAAATACCGCATTTAATAAAGCTTTTGGCAATACTGCGGGTACTGTGTGTCAGGGCAATGATAGCCGCCTAAGTGATGAGAGGACACCAAAGCTTCATAATCATAGTAGAAGTGATATAACCGATTTTCCCACATCCCTACCTGCGAGTGATGTATATGATTGGGCTAAAGCAGTTGTTAAACCCATATATGAATATGGAGAGATTACAGGAAATCCACCATTCAGTAATCTCAATCTATTAGATAATGGTGATTTTCAGGTATGGCAACGTGGAAATAGTTTCGATATCACAGAGCGTAGGAAGTATACAGCAGATAGATGGGTCGCTTATATGAATCCGGAGGAAGGATATGTGCCATACACTGTAGTAAATAGTAGCAGAAGGCTGAAAATCGTATCAGCCACAGGGGGAAGTAGATTTCTGGTATATCAGCACAAAGAGTTGAATAATTCTATTATTCGGAAAATCTTAGGAAAAAAATTGACATTAAGTGTGAAAATGATATCAGGAAATGCGCAGGAAATAACAACATCAGCAACAGTTTTGTATAATTCAAGTGATAAAACGTCTGTATTATTAGCACGAAAAGCACATATGATTTCAGCGAATGAATACAAGATCATGAGTATGACTTTCGATATATCAGGAGATATAGATTTTGATGATGTTAAATCTTTACAAATAATAATCGCCTCAGCAGGTATATCATCTGATGTATATATAGATTATGCAAAATTAGAGCTCGGGGAGATGGCGACGCCGTTTGTTCCAAGACCTTATGCGGAAGAGTTAATGTTATGCCAGAGATATTATCAAATGATTAGATTCGGTTTCACCGGTTATTCGGATAATATAAATCTGGCTAATATAAGTACAATTTATCTAAAAGCATCGATGCGTATTAAGCCAACTATCACAACAGTAAATTCAGGCTCAGATACAAACATTAAGAATATATCATATACATATTCTGATTCTGGAACTATACAAGTTTCAGCCAGCTCTGATGCTACTGGAATAATAAGGACATACGACAAAATGATCACTCTAGACGCAGAAATCTATTAAGGAGGTATCAACATGACAAAAGTATATGTTAAGACAGATACTAACACTGTAATCACAGAGATTAGCAGTGATGTATTTCTTTCTGATGTAGATGGATATACATTGATTGATGAAGGTAATGGTGATAAGTACGCACATGCACAAGGAAACTATCTTGAAAGTGGACTGATTGATGAACGAGGAAGATACAATTATAAACTGCGGGATGGAAATGTTACTGAGCTTACAGAAGCGGAAAAGGATATTCTATTTCCCGATGATACAAAAAAACCAAATACAGAAGAACGTATTTCTGTGATGGAAGATGCAGTTCAGGAACTAATCTTGATGCAGTTAGGAGTGGGAGGAGGTGAATGAAATGGCTGAATTTTTAGCATACAGAGTTTTGGATGGCAAGCTGGAGTTTCACAAAGTTCCGGTAAGCTTGAAGGACGAAGTAAGATCTATTCTTACAGATCTGGGTTACGCTGAGCTTACCGAATAAGAGGAAGAGGGCAACCTCTTTTTATTTTGCAAGGAAAGGAGAAGAAAATGAAGATTCCACAGTTATTACTTAATCTGATTTTCGTTGCTATCATTTATAGTGTCATTCAGACGCTGCTGGTACAAAAAATTAAGGAGCTGCCATTTATTAAAAAAGGGCTTAAGACATGGGTGGTAAATTTTGTTTTATCATTCGCAATAGGCATATGCTTCTGTATGTTTTTCTTTTCGCTATCCATATATTGTGCTTTATGGGTCGCATTGTTCAGTTTCATAGGTGCAAGTGCAATCTATGAGGGTATTATCAAAATAAAAAAATAGGAGGATGAAAAAATGAAGATTACAAAAATGTTAGCACCAGTAATTTATAGTGGGGCAAGAAGCGGTATCAAGAGAATGATGAACGGCGGTGTTACGATCCACAACACGGATAACTTTAAGGCAGGAGCTGGAGCTAAGAACCACGGAACGTATCTGCAGAACAGTGGATCCACGCTGCAGGCTTCCTGGCATTATGCTGTGGATGATAAAATGATCACGCAGTCTATTCCAGACAATGAAGTAGCATGGCACGCTGGCGACGGATGTGGAAACGGAAATATGACCACCATTGCAATCGAGATCTGTGTCAATCCGGATAGTAATTTGGAGAAAGCCACCGATAACGCTGCATGGCTGGCTGCGAAGCTGCTGAAAGCACAGGGGCTTGATCATCAGAGCCTGTACCAGCATCACGACTGGAGCGGCAAAAACTGTCCAAGCCAGATTCGTGCCAACAAGCCTTACAGCTGGGCGAAATTCGTCAGCAAGGTAAAAGGGTATCTACAGCAGAATAACGCTTCTAGCAAGCCGAAACCAGACCAGATACTGAATAAAGGTGATAAGTTTATCTTCCCGGATGTCTATCAGGTATCTAAGGTGTCAGCATCCCGTGATGCAGTGATCTGCTATGCCTTGACTGGCACACCAGTGGCCGAGTACCATTGGCTGGATGCAGCTGTATGTGATGAGGTCACGAAGAGCGGAAAGAAATCCGGCGATCAGGTACTACAGCCTGGTGAGTACGTTAAAATCAAAGGTACATTTACTGTCCTAGATAATGACCCAGAAACTGATTCTGTATATGCTAAGGTCGGCCGCAGAAAGATGTGGATCTACGCAAAGCCACTTCGGGAAGTATAGAAAATAAGGAAGGGATTCCCCTTCCTTAATATATATGAGAATATGAGGATTTACGCAGGATTTAAAGTACATTTAAATTTCATATTTTGATATATAGATTTTTTATTTTATTTGCAACACTTTTTTATTTTTCGCGCAACACTACAGAAAACTAAGCCTTCGGAATTCGCAATAAAAATTTTCTCATCTTTTTTTAGCAATCCTCTTGCCAAAGTGCTAATTTTGAGTATAATAGTATGTGTTAGCAGTTGAGAACTGCGAGTGCTAAAAGACAAGGAGGTATTTTTATATGTTGAAACCATTACACGATAACGTCATTTTGAAGAAAGAAAAGGCAGAGAAGGAAACGACGACAGCGAGCGGAATTATCCTGACTGACAATGCAAAGAATGTACCAAGCTACGCAACGGTGGTAGCAATCGGACCTGACAGCAAGGCTGATATCAAAGAGAATGACAAGGTGGTATATAAAGAGTACTCTGGTACAAATGTAAAGCTGGATGAAGAAGAATACATTATTATAGAAGCAGAAGATATCTTAGCAGTATTAGCATAAAACATAACAGGAGGTAAGGAACATGGCAAAAGAAGTACGTTTTTCAAAAGATGCAAGAACAGCAATGCTGAATGGTGTGAATGTACTGGCAGATGCAGTACGTGTAACACTTGGACCAAAGGGACGTAATGTCGTTTTGGAGAAAGAATACGGATCACCGCTGATTACCAATGACGGTGTCAGCATCGCAAAGGAAATCGAGCTGGAAGACAAGTTTGAAAACATGGGTGCCAAGCTGGTATATGAGGTTGCGAACAAAACCAATGATACTGCCGGTGATGGTACAACCACTGCTACTATTCTGGCACAGAGCATGATCAGCAACGGTCTTCGTCAGGTGGAAAAGGGTGCAAATCCTGTCCTGATGAGAGAGGGAATTGAATACGCAAGCAAGGAAGCAGCAAAGCATATTCTGGAAAAATCCCGCAAGGTGGAAACGAGTAATGATATTGCAAGCGTAGCAGCAATTTCCAGTGGAAGCAAGGAAGTTGGTAAGATCATTGCCGAGTCTATGGAAAAGGTTGGACGCAACGGTGTAATTTCCGTTGATGAATCCAATGGATTTGATACAGAGCTGGAAATCAGTGAAGGTATGCAGTATGACAAGGGCTATGTATCTCCATATATGGTAAGCGATCATGAAAAAATGCAGGCTGAGCTGGAAAATGCATATGTGCTGATCACTGACCAGAAAATCAATAATGTACAGGAAATCCTGCCTGTTCTGGAGCAGGTTGTACAGACAAACAAGCCGCTGCTGCTGATTGCAGATGATATTGAAAATGAAGTTACTTCCACATTGGTTGTTAACAAGCTGCGTGGTACCTTTAATGTAGTAGCTACCAAGGCACCTGGCTTCGGTGATAACCAGAAGGAAATTCTGAAGGATATCGCAATTCTGACAGGCGCAAACTTCTATTCCAAGGATTTAAGCATGGATCTGAAGGAGATGAAGCTGGAAGATTTGGGAACTGTTAAGAAGGTAGTTGTAACAAAAGACAATACGACGATGATTGGTGGTAACGGCTCTAAAGATGCTATTGACGCACGTGTAAAAGAAATCAGTGCACAGATGGAAAATTGCAAGAGTGATTACGACAAGAAGCGTTATGCAGAGCGTCTTGGTAAGCTGAGCAATGGTGTTGCTATCATCAAGGTTGGAGCAACTACAGAAAGCGAGCTGAAAGAAAAGAAGCTGCGTATCGAGGATGCTTTGAATGCAACACGTGCTGCGGTTGCGGAAGGTATCGTAATCGGTGGCGGTGCTGCTCTGGTTGAAGCTTATATCGCATTAAAGGATGAACTGAAATCCGATGTTGTGGATGTTCAGAAGGGTATCAAGGTTGTCATGGATGCACTGCTGGCACCAATTGCACAGATTGCAGAGAATGCAGGATACAATGCGGAAGAGATTGTTGAACAGCAGAAAACTGCAAAAGAAAACATCGGTTTCGATGCGAAGAATGGAAACTGGGTGGATATGTTCAAGGAAGGCATCATAGACCCTACAAAAGTAACAAGAAGTGCACTTCTCAACTCTGCAAGTATTTCCGCTCTGTTCCTGACGACAGAAGCTGGTGTTGCAGCAATTAAGGAAAAAGAGGCACCGGTACCTCCAATGCCTGCCGGACCAATGTACTAAGAACAAGCTATGGTGATATAAAACTGCTGTACGGACGCATATCCGCAGCAGTTTTTTTATGTTAAGCACACAGGGTTAGCTGTACAGTATCCATACGTCGTCTTTCGTTAGGCGGTGTATAATTGTAATTGCTTATATCAGATATTCGTAAAAGTAACCGTATGCTGTCTTTTCTTTAGAAAATCTTTTGTTTTTTTTACCAGGTTCCTTAAATTTCGTTATTTATAATACCAATAGGGGAAAAGGAGGCTTTATGGAACAAGAAAAAAAAGAACGAAGGCAGCATGGGTTTCATCCGCTGCAGGATATCGGACAGCTGTTTCTATCTCTGTATAACAGTATGAAAAAGGGTTTGCGCGGTGTAGGTGTGCTCGCTTCTTTGCTGAAGCAGAGTGTATGTGAGCGAATAGAGGATTGTCAGCTGCGTCAGAAGAATCAGAAAAGCAGAAAACAGATATTGCGCATGGAGGATGAACAGAGTCAGCAGATAAGGGATATTTTATTTCCCAGAAATGCAAGAACCGGTCAGCATGCAACAACGATTATACTGTTTGCGACCTTTGCTCTGCAGCTGATATCGCTGACAACAACCTATCGCGGCGCTCGCTATTATCTGCTCGATCTTAATCCGCTGGCACCGTTTTTGTTTGCGCTGGTTGTTCAGGTTTTGTTGTTTTACTTCAGTAAACAGGCCGGTCAGCATGCACATATGAAGCCGACACGCTATATGATATTTCTTATGATTGTCTGTATTTCCGTACTTACATCCTATGTCGGAATCATCAATAATACAATATCGCCACTGAATGATTATAAAAATCAGTATAAGGAATATCAGAGCAGCTTTGCAGCAGCCAAGGATGAGCTGCGCACGCTGTATGGGGATTACGTGTCCTATGAGAGAGCGTTGAATTCTTTGCAGAATCAGGCAAACCAGCTGATACAGATCACCGACAGTGCTATCGCATCTATTCAGAAAAAATCCGGTACGCTTCAGAACATCCAGCCTTCCACCTCGGTAACCACATCACAGCAGAGTGATGGAGGAAGCAGTGTTACACAGACTACGGATCAAAAGGAGCTGACCAGGGCTCTGGAGAAGATTGCAGATAATGAGGAGAAGGCTGAAAAGCTGAAAGCAGCTATCAAGCAGCTGCAGAACGCAAGCAGTTCTGCGAGTATGAAGCATATGAAAAAAGAGCTGGATGAGCTGTCTGCTGAAACCCGTCAGTAGCCTTCGCAAAAGGCATATACCGAATTTCAGAATCTGACGATGTCCTACAATCATTTACTGGATACACTGAACGCCTTTTTGAAGGAAGCTGATGCGGAAGGCATGAAGGATTTGAAAACGCTGAATATAAGTCTGGATCAGGTTATTCAAATGGTGGGGCAGTACCGTGAATTTCAAAAGCTTACCCTTACGGATATTCAAAAGCTGCAGCAGAAACATAACATTCTGGGCTCTGACCAGCAGGCAAAGGAATCCACGGTTTCCAGTCTGCTGAGTGCCTTTCTGCCATTCCGCAATATGCATCAGGAGGAATATCAGAAATTCCGTATCGATCTGGAGCTTCAGATATCCGATAGCTATTATGCATTAAAAGAGCATGCTAAGGTATTGCAGGCCTTGGATAAAGAAGCGGTGAACAGGATTATGAAAACACTTGATGAAAGCTATCAGAAGCATCATTCCTTCACAGATATAACGGTAATTGCATTTTCGCGCTTTACACAATCGCAGGCGGCGCGCAATACAGCGCTGATCTGCTTTCTGATCGCATCGCTGGTTGATGTCATATCGGCTATTCTGCCGTTTTTCTGGATCAATCGTTACAACTCAGCACTGCATGGCAGAAAAAAACACGGCGGGGATCCGGAAGAAGAATTGCTGGAACAGCTGTATTATGCTGCGGCTTCACAGCTTCCGGTACAGCACAAGGACATTCGAATCTATGTATGTGAGGTTCTCTCCTATCTGAACACCTATATACAGCTTTATCAGGAGGTACCCTTTGCGAAGGAGGATGGTTACGTGATGATGGCTGCGCGACAAAGTGTTGAACAGCCCGGGTATCATGCAATCAATGCTGTCCTGCTAACTCTGCATCAGTTAAACACCATATCCATACAGGATCTGCATCAGATGAAAATACAGTATTACAACTTTCATGAGGATGTGGGGCTTTTACAGGAGGATTATGTATACATCATGAGCAGCGACCTGCTACTGTGGCTGCAGCAGCATCTTCTTGCGGTACTGCATCAGCAGAGGCTGTTATCGGAAATGAAGGGAGGGATGATGGAATGCAAGCATTGAATGTTGCCGCAATCCTTCTGACAGGCAGTGCCTGCAGCGTCTTACTACTGCAAGCCAGACATCGCCTTCTCATTTGCCGTATCCCTGCACTGGTGATCTTTCTTCTGCTGGATTTACCGCTTTACGGCATTCTGCTCTATCTGCACGCAGACACTGCTGAGGCATTGCTTCGCAGGGCTGTTTTGGGCGGTGGCTTCGCTATCGGATGCATCGTAATTGCCCTGCTCTTTCTAAGAAGAAAAAAAGTGCTGCTTTCTTACGGTGGTGAGCTTGTTTCCGTGACCGCGTCACTTCAGCTGTTCACCTTGCTGTATACAGGAGCAGCTCTGCTTTACCTGCATATCGTGCAGGCAAGCGGACTGACAAGAGAAATCTGCATGATGATTATGGAGCACCTTCTTTTGTTCTCCATGGTTTCGTGTTTTCTCTGTCTTCTTGAACAGTGGTTTCAGGCAAATGCATGCAGTGAAGCACTGCGACAGCTGCATAAAAGCCGATTGCGGATACGGCAGAAAAAATAAGAGCGAGGCTGTCAAAAAGGGAACCTTTTTACTGCAGGGTGTTTGCGAACAGGGGCTTCAAATTCTATGGTTAAATACGATCTATTGCATTATGCCATGAGTAAGAATCCCGAAAGGATATCCGCAGTCTCTTTCGTGCAAGGTCGAAAGCAGTTGACAGTATCCGGTTAAAAGCAGGCGAATACAGAATCGCCTGCTTATTCTCTCTGATCAGCATGGGATCCATACAGCTCATGAAAATAGCTGAACCTCATCAGCGAAAAGCACAGAAAAAAGAGATTTCCGAGCTTGTGATTGGAAATCTCCTCGCTTCATGACCTAAGGAATACGCAGCACACAGCTGCTTTTTTCTGTGTTCAAAGAAGCGTGTACAATAATGTCTATCTGATATCCTTTACATACTGCAGAATATCGGCAGCGTTATTGGCGGGACTGGCCTTCTCAAAGGTTTTGATGATAACTCCCTCCTCATCGATGACATACGTGGAACGTGTTACTCCCATATAGGTCTTCCCGTACAGTTTTTTCTCCTTCCAGACATCGTAGGCCTGAATAACGCTCAGTTCTGTATCCGATAACAGAAGGAAGGGAAGCTCATACTTCTCTTTGAATTTTATATGGGAAGCACTGGAATCCTTGCTGATTCCGATTACGACGATATCCTCCCGTTTAAACTCCTCGTAGGCTGCCTTGAATGCACATGCCTGTTTGGTGCATCCCGGTGTATTATCCTTTGGATAAAAATACAAAACGACCTTCTTTCCCCTGAAGTCATGTAAAGCAACCGGATTGCCATGTTCATCCGGTAATGTAAAATCAATGGCCTTGCTGCCAGTTTCCAGCATATCGATCAACTCCTGTCTTTTCTTTATTCTAGCACGATTTTCATTGTGAAGAAAGTCGAATGCATGGTAAAATAAACAGGTATGTGAAAGTGAGGGTATTATATGATAAAACTTGTGGCATGTGATCTGGACGGCACGCTGCTGGATGAAAACCATCAGCTGTCACAGCGCAATATTCAGGCGATACAAAGACTTCATAAGGCAGGCATCAACTTTATGGTGGCGACAGGACGAAATTATCAAAGTGTTGCGCCCATGTTCAAAAAAGAAGGAATTCACTGTGACTGTCTGCTGCTGAACGGTGCCTTGATTACGGATGCGTATGGAAAACGGCTGTCTCATACACCCTTGACGCCGGGAATCGCTGAGGCAGCATTGCGAATTCTGGAGGAAAGCACGCTGCCCTACCATATGTATACCGGTGAGGGAATTGTGAGCAGTACACCGAAACAGGGCAGAGCAATGTTTATCCGGCATATGCGCAAGCAGGGGATGCGGGATAAAGAAATTCATGAGCTCATGGAAACATCCTCCTTTGGAAGGTATGACAGAGAAATCGATGATCCCTTTCAATATCTGATGGAGGAGCCGATTATTTATAAGCTGGAAGCCTTTGGGGATGATGCACAGCAGCTGCAATCAGTGCGGATGCAGCTTTCCGGCATGAAACAGACATCGGTAACGAATTCTGTGGCCGATAATATAGAAATAACAGCAAGCGATGCGCAAAAGGGTCTGGCTTTGAAAAAGCTCTGCGCAAAACAGGGGCTGCATCCGGATGAGGTGATGGTATTCGGTGACAGTCTGAATGATCTGTCCATGATGCGGGAATTTCGTTACAGCTTTGCAATGGCAAATGCCGAAGATATCATAAAGGAAGCCGCCGGCTATCAGACATTGAGCAATGCAGCGCATGGGGTGGCCCACGTGCTGGAACAGCTTCTGGAGGCTGCTACTGAAAAAAGGGTTTCCAATTTATAGAAAATAAGGTAAAATAAAGCTATATGACTCATGGAAAGGATGTTCGAAGTATGAAAAAAGCTACCATTGCGGACGTTGCTGAACTTGCCGGTGTTTCCAAAGCAACCGTATCCCGCTATCTCAAACAGGAAAATGTACGGGAGGAAATAGCAGAGAAGATACGTGCTGCCATTGAAGAGACCGGTTATGTTGCCAGAGGAAGTAAAAGAGATAAAGCAAATGACAAAACGGCGGAGACAAAGAGTGAAAAAGGGAAGCACACAGGCAGGGTAAAACAGAAAAATTACCGGCTCGGCGTGCTGGTTAAGGATATTGCGCTGCCCCGCACAAGAAATATAATTCATGCATTGAAGGATGTGCTGAAGGAGCAGGGCATCACATTCTCAATCTGTGTGACTGATGGAATGGAGGAGCTGGAGGAAAAATATCTTACCTCCTATATTATACAAAATGTGAACGGTATCATCATCGAAGGCTGTTCCAGTGCGGAGTTTATTCAGAAGCAGATGCGTACGACCTCGATTCCGGTTCTGTTCCTGAACGAGGATAAAGAACAGCTGAACTGCTGTTGTTTGCATGAGGTACAGGCCGGAGAGGTGCTGGGAGCCTATATGCTGAAAAAGCAGCAGCTGGTTGTCCGTTATCTCGGGGTTGATCAGATGATCGCGGATCAGCGGCTGCAGGGAATCCGAAACTGCTATCATGAAAAACGGCAGCCCATCGATCTCAAGGTGATTCTCTGTACTGGCAGCTATGCGGATATCTATGAGAAAATAAAAGAAATCTTTACGGAGAAAATTGATCTTCTTTTACTGGAACGTGATGAGATGGCGATTCCCCTAACCAAATTCGCAAGGGAATATCATATCGCGATTCCGCAGAATGCATCGGTAATCAGCTTTGGCGGACATGAGATTTGCCGCGTGATGTCACCTGCTCTTCATGCACTCGCATATGATTATACAGCATATGCCAGGGATATCGCAGCGCATATGAATGCATTGATTGAAAAAACTGCTGTTAAGGAACAGACGGCTGCCTTCTCGATTTTTGAAGGAGAAAGCGTACGTTAGCTGATATTCAGATATCAGCTTTTTTTCTGAAAAAAAGAGATACTATTGCAATTTCCATTGTAACCATTTACAATGACTTTATAAAAGTTAGGGAGTGAACATATGATAAGGGCTGAAGTGAGAAATCTGTGCAAATCCTTCGGAAAGCATAAGGTTTTGAAAAATGTGAGCTTTTCGATTCAGGATCATGAGATCGTAGGGTTTATCGGACCGAACGGGGCAGGAAAATCAACTACGATGAAATGCATGGCGTCATTGATATATCCAACCAGCGGACAGATCATCATCGAGGGGCATGATCTCGCAAAGGAGCGGGAGCTCGCTTTACAGTATGTATCGGCGATGATTGAGGCACCGGGGCTGTTTCCGACGCTGAGCGGCTATGAGAATCTGCAGTATTTCGCAAGACTGAAGCATGTCGATCAGAAACGGATAGAAGAAATTGCGACCTTCACCCGTCTGCATAAGAGTCTTGATAAGCGTGCAGGCCAGTATTCCATGGGGATGAAGCAGCGTCTGGGTCTTGGAATTGCAATGCTGGGGCATCCGAAATTTCTGATTTTGGATGAGCCGACAAACGGACTCGATCCCAGAGGTATCATGGAGCTGCGTCAGGAGCTGCGGCAGCTGGCGGATGATGAGGATGTGTCAATTCTTATATCCTCACATCAGCTGGGTGAAATAGAAAAAGTTGCGGACCGGATCATCTGTATCAATCAGGGAGAAATCGTGGAAACGCCGTCTGCCATACACAATGCATATATATATACCTTTTACATGCAGGAAAAGGATTTGGCGGAAGCCGCAGCGATTCATATGGAGGATGCACAGCTTGAGCGGGTTGATCAGGGGATAAAGGCGCATTTTCGTAATGAAAAGGGGATGAATGCCTATCTGCAAGAGCTGCTGCGTCTGCATATTGATATCATGGATATCGTTAAGGAAAATGTGGATATTGAGTCTGTTTACCGGGAAGTATATGGTGATGGTTCATGAAAAAAATCATTCTGGCAGAATTAAGGAAAAGCTGGAGGGGAAAACGGGTTCTCGTGGCTTTTGCGGCCTTTCTCTGCTTTTTCTCGGTTGTGTATGTAAACTGTCTGCAAAAGGGGAAGGCATATGAGGATGATCTCATCATGCAGCTGCACTACCAGAATGCAATCGTAAGTACAAGGTGTGGAGATTTGATGTACACCTTGCAGAATACGCCTGTTGAGAAAGAAAACCCGGGTCAGCGTGAGGAAGCATACGGCTGGTGCAATGTAACGGATAATGTATCCAGCTGGACATATCTTCGACAGGCACCGGAATATTTCGACTGGCATAATACAAATGCCTATGCCATAGGGCGTGCCGAAACCCTTCTTGCGCTGATGGATCGCGGTTACTACCACGATGAGCTGAAGGGCTATGGAATCACAAAGAAAACCCTGGAAACGGACAGGGCGTATTACCGTTATTTTGAAGCACAGGATATACCGCCATACACAACACCGTATGAGCCCAATCTCTTAAACTTCATCCTTCAGATGTTTCAGCATGATACGATGCTGCTGCTCATGGTTGTTGTATCACTGTTAATGGCAGATCAGATTTGTCATGACTATGACAGCGGCACCTATAAAACTATATACAGTCAGCCGATTTCCAGAAAAAAGCTTATTATCGCAAAGGTATCCGCCGCTGCAGCTGTAATTCTGTTAACCCTTCCGGCTGCACTCGCTGTATTTTCCGTTGTGCCGCTGTCGGCCTATGGAATGGGAAGCAGTGCATATCCGTACATTGTACATACCTATGATGTCGTATCATGGACATGGCTGCTGCAGCGGATCCTGCCGTTCTCCCTTCTTGTAATTCTCTTTTATATGACTGTGGCCGCGCTGCTGGCCTCCTGGCAGAAAACGATATCCAACACCATGCTTTGTATCGGCTCTCTGCTGATCCTCATTTACTTCCTCATCCGTATATTCGGATATTCCATACCGCTGTTTTCCTGGATACCGTTCTTCTACATATATCCGATGGAAATCGCTGCGCATGATTTCACGTTGGACTTGCTTCCGTGTACAATTCTCTGCATTGCCGGCAGCCTTGTGTTTTTCCTGCTGCATATCTTTATCATAGAAAAACGGGATTTGGAAGGTGGTGTCCGCTCATGAAGCGGCGATTCTGCGTATACCGGCAGGACAGGGGGACTGCATGAGGGCGCTGCTGTATGCGGAAATACGGAAAAGCTGGAAAGCAAAGCGGTTTCTGGTATCCGTTCTCGCATTTCTATGTTTCTTTGCAGCAGTATATGCAATTGCTTTAAAGAAGGAAAGGGCATATGGGGATGCACTGGTCATGCAGCTGCATTATGAAAATCCTGTCGCAGATAATCAATGTCAGACACTGCTGTTCAATCTGCAGCGTACACCGAAAGAGGAGGAAGCTCCGAAGCAGCGGGAGGAGGCGTATTTGTGGTGTGATATCCAATACGCGACATCCTCCTGGACCAATATGCAGCAATCTCCTGAATATTTTGACTGGCATGATACAATTCGCTATGCGAAGGAGCGTGCACTGGGTTATCAGAATCTGCAGGAGCTTGGTTTATCCATGGACATGGTGAAGGAGCTGGGGATAACAAAGGATACGCTGCACCGAGATCATACCTATTATGCGTATTTTCTCAATCATGATATAAAGCCGTATACCAGTCCCTATGAGCCGACACTGTTAAACTTTCTTATGCAGATAGTTCAACAGGATACCATGCTGTTGCTGCTACTTGTTGTTGGCGTATTGATGGCGGATCAGATTTGCCATGATTTTGAGAGTGGGACATATAAGCTCATATACAGTATGCCAATCTCCAGAGGTACTCTGCTGATTGCCAAACTGCTGACAGCATCCTTTGTGATTCTACTTTCCTTTACGATTGCTCTGCTGCTGTTTTCCATCCTGCCCCTTCTGCAGCATGGACTGGGAAGCATGCAATACCCATACATCGTTCGCTCGTATGAGGTGAGTACCTGGTCATCCTTAATGATCAAAGCGGTGCCGCTTTCCATGCTTGTGGTTTTGTGCTATATGTGTGCGGCAGCATGGCTGGCATCTTGGCAGAAGACGGTGTCCAATACGCTGCTGTGTATCGGCTCCCTTTTGCTTGTGATATATTTCATGATGCGTATCTTTGGAAATTCGTCCCTTCTGTTTTCCTGGATTCCGTTTTTCTATCTGCATCCGCTGGAAATTGCTGCACAGGAATATGCAGCGAACAGTACCCTGTGTATGATGATGTGTGCGCTGTGGCTGCCGCTTTTATTTGTCGGGACCATACACGTGATTAACCGATCCGACCTGGAAGGAGGTATGCGATGATGCTGGAAATAAAAAAAATGCTGCGTAAGAGAAAGCTATGGATTGCCATGGTCTGTGTCCTGCTGTGCGGTGTGCTGAGCGCAGTGGATTTGAATGAGAAGGCGGCAACCGAGCACAGAGCGCTCTACGCTGATGCACTGGAGGCGGAGAACAAAGTGAAGCATCAGCTGTTCATGCTGATGACGGATGACAATGCCGCGTATTTCAAAACCCTGACACAGAAGAGTGAGCGCTTAAAATCAGCCATCCAGAATAAGGACTGGAGGGCTGTGAATAAAAATTATGCCGAAGTGAATCTGCTGCATGCAAGACGTGTTTCCGCTCTGTATGCTACACGGAACTTCGATTTGTATTATCGTGAATATGTAACGAAGGAGGATACGCTGGAGGCATTGCGCAAGGAACGAAAGCTTCCGGAATTTTCCGATCGTGAAATATCAGAGGATTGGGCGAACAGCTACATGGACAATGATGAAACTCAGATGTTTCCGTATTATCAGTTCACCGCCCGGTTTTATGATCAGCTGGAAAAGCAGGGGATTGCCACTTTGACCTATTCCACAACGGACAGCGCTACGCTGATCGTACAGTTCATGCGCTCCCTGTTTCCGATACTGCCGGTTATATTGATCACGCTTCTGTGCTTTGACTCCATTCATGAGGACCGGGATAGCGGGGTTATCAAAACACTGCTGTCACAGCCACGCAAACGCATTTGTTATCTGCACCAGAAAATACGCACCAATCTTGCGGCGCTGTGTGCCATATTCTTTATACCGCTTCTGCTGCTTTCCCTGTGCTTCGGCATCTTTGATCACTATGAGCGTATGCAGGCACCGGTGTTGTCCAATGTGCAGGGATTGACCTCTCTGGAACAGATGGAGAACACCCTGGCAGAAACAGAAGAAAATAATGCAATGACATATACGCTTGGAATTACGCGGTATTTTTCCATTCCTTATCAGACACAGAGTCCGAATTCCAAATTTGATTTTTTGCCGATGTGGCAGTTCACAGGCTGGTGTGTCCTGATGGCGCTGCTTGTCATCCTCTTCTGCATGCTGCTGAATATGCTGTTTAATGCCATTTGCAGAAACAAGATGACATCACTGGTTCTGACGCTTGCCATTCTGCTGCTTGGCATGGGAATTGCACAGCCGGCCAATACCGAGACATGGTATGCATGGCTTCCGTTCACCTATTTCAATCCCGTGGACATTCTCAGCGGCTATACGTCCTATACCTATCTGAATGGTATTCTGACGTTGGGAATATCCTGCGGACTCCTGTATGTTGCAACACGCTGGATCTTCCGGAAAAAGGATGCAGCATAAAAAAATCCGCTCACCTGCGGCAGCATCAGCCAGCTTCAACGTATGCGAAACAACATATCACAGCATACGTTGAGAAGCTTTGGCACAACGGTATCAGGTGTTCGGATTTTTTCTTTTTAAGGCCTCGTATTTATCACGGGCGATTGCGCGGTATATGCTCTCATGGCGGCTTTCCCACATCATCATCGCCCAGCAGCACCATAACAGATTCTGGAAATTCTCCCAGATATCAAGCTGCCTGCGCACGGTAGCATTCATTTCGTCGAAATACACGGCATAGAAGCGCTCCCGCAGGGCCGGATCCTCTATCTGGTTCTCACTCAGGAAAGACATCACATCAAACAGCGGATCGTTGTTAGCTGCATATTCATAATCAATCAGATAGGTCTTATCCTTTGTGAACAGGATATTCCCATCCACCCAGTCGTTATGACAGAGGATGCGGGGATTGTTTAAATGATAAACTGCCTGTATGGCATCTTCATACGGGGTCAGATCATACAGCGGCTGTCGGAGGCGGTTGCGATAGCCCTGCAGTCGACGAATCGGTTCAAAATCGGCATCCACACGCTTCTGCAGCGAATGGAACCGTTTCATAAGGGCAGCTGTCCGCTCCAGCTTGCAGGGGTCTTCGCATTCCCTGTAGGTTCTGGCATCCGGCAGATACCGTGTAACCTTATAGCCGCTTGCTTCATCATAATAAATCGTTTCCACATCGATATCCGCATCCCGTACAGCCTCCAGAGCCATCGTTTCGTGATGTCGGTTCACAATATGCTCGCTGTCTGCGCGGGGAATGCGCAGGACATATGTTTCCTGATTCATTTCCAGAAGGAAGTTCTGATTGGTCAGCCCTTTATGCATATCACGTATCGTAATATCCGGATCGAAAAACAGCGTATCCAGAAAATCCATTGCTTTCATTCATATCACCTGTTTAATCATAGCATATTTAAGTAAAATTTGTTAGAATAAATAGCGAGAAGGTGAAGAAGTGAAAAAAGTTCTGCTGACGACATGCAATGCTAAATATATACATAAGAATCTTGCTTTGCGCTGGCTGTATACGACAGCTCCGCATAAGGAATGCGTCACGATAAGGGAATATACGATAAAAGAGCAGGAGGAGTGGATCGCACAGGATATTTTATCCGTACAGCCGGAGGTGGTATGCTTCAGCTGCTATATATGGAATATCCAGCTGATCCGAAGGGTCATTCTTTTGCTGAAGCAGCAAAACAGCGATCTGCATATACTGGTTGGCGGTCCGGAGGTCAGCTACGAGTCCTATGATCTGCTGGATGAGGGTGTGGATGCCATCAGTATCGGAGAAGGGGAACAGAGTGTATGGGAATACATCACCATGCTGGAGGAAGCAAAAGCGTATCCGGTTTCAGGTATTTACACAAAGCAGTATCCCAATACGGAATATCGCAAAACTGACCTTGCATGGCTGGAGCGCTTTGAAGCACCGTATTTCATGGAAATGGATGAGGCAGGGATGGACAGGCAGTATTTTTATCTGGAGACAAGCAGAGGCTGTCCATACGGCTGCACCTACTGTCTGTCCTCCGCCGATCGAGCTGTCCGCATGTTTTCCATGGAGTATATCATGAGGATACTGCACAAGCTGAAGGACAGCAGGGTAACGCAGGTGAAGCTGCTGGATCGCACCTTCAATGCAGATCCCAAGCGCGCTTTGCAGATTGCACGCTATATGAATGAATACTGCACTCATCAGATTTTCCAATTTGAAATCGTTGCGGAAACACTGAGTGAGGAGCTGCTGCAGTTTTTCTGTGAGGAGGCTGTTCCCGGTCGCTTCCGCTTTGAAATCGGCGTGCAGTCCTTTCACACCAGGACGCTGCACGCAGTTGGACGCACCCAGAATAACGAACGTCTCATAGAGGTCATTCAGCGACTGAAGGCAAGTGGTGCTGTCATGCATGTGGATTTGATTGCCGGTCTGCCCTATGAGGATCTGAATTTGTTTCAGGTCTCCTTTGATACTCTGTTTTCCCTGCAGGCCAGTGAGCTGCAGCTTGGTATTCTCAAGCTGCTGAAGGGAACCAAGCTGCGAAGTCAGCGGGAAAGCTATCACTTCGTGTTTCAGGGAAATGCCCCCTATGATGTCCGGGCCAGTGCGTGGCTGAAGGAAGAGGAGATGCAGCGGATTCATGCGTGTGCAGAGGCGGTTGAAAAATTCTGGAACAGCGCAGCCTGTCGCAGTGTGATTACCGCAATCCTGAAGCTGCACTGGTATGAGAGTGCATTTGCATTATTTATGGATCTGGGACAGGAGTATGAAAAGCTGCCTCGTCCCTATCAGCCCTATGAGCTGTTTCGCTGCTTTTATCCGTTACTGAATACACAGGATGAACGTCTGGTGGATGCCATCCTGCTGATGCAGTATTACCGTAATTTTAAACAGAAGCCGCATCGCTTCACACGGCCATGGGTAACGCTGGAGAAAAAAAAGGAGCTGCTTTCCTTTGCCCTGAAGCAGGGGATTGCCAATCAGGATACGCTGTTTCGCTATGGTGTGGCGGATATCGGCTATTGCGGGGAAGCGGGCTATCAGCTGGTGCTGTACAATCGTCACCAGCAATATCCGAGACAGTGGTTTATCAATGAGAAAATGACAGAAATCAAGGAGATGACACGATGAAAGAAATCATGCTTGCAAGCGCCAATGCGCATAAGGCGCAGGAATTTGAAGAAATGCTCAGGCCGCTTGGATATACCGTGAAGACATTGCTCGATCTAAAGGAGGATATCGAGATTGAAGAAACAGGGACAACCTTTGAAGAAAATGCCCTGATTAAGGCAAAGGCAATTCATGAGCGTCTGGGAATCGAGGTGATTGCGGATGACAGCGGTCTTGCCGTCAATGCGCTGGATGGCGCACCGGGTATCTATTCCGCACGCTTTATGGGCAGGGATACCTCCTATGATGTGAAAAATCAATATCTGATCGATCAATGCAGGCATGCCGAGGATAAGGGCTGTCAGTTTATCTGTGCGATCGCCTATGTGCAGGCAGATGGCAGTGAGCATGTCTTTACCGGAGTCGTAGAGGGCATTGTGGCAGACCATATGGAGGGCGCAAAGGGCTTTGGCTATGACCCGATTTTCTATTATCCGCCTTATGGAACCACACTGGCAAATGTGAGTGAGGAACAGAAAAACCGTGTTTCCCATCGCGGGCGTGCGCTGGCAAAGCTGGTAGCCTTTATGGAAAAGGAGAACTGATATGCTGCACCTTGTACTATATGAACCGGAAATCCCGCAGAACACCGGTAACATGATGCGGACCTGTATGGCAACCGGCACCCGTCTGCATCTGATACAGCCGCTGGGCTTTTCACTGGATGAACAGCATCTGAAAAGAGCAGGTATGGATTATGTGAAGGAGCTGGAGTATACAATCTATAAAAGCTGGGAGGAATTCACTCAGCAAAATCCCAGTGATAATTATTATTATATGACGCGATACGGCAAAAAAGCACCTTCGCAGTTTGACTTTACCAAATGTGAGGGCGATATCTATTTTATTCTGGGCAAAGAGAGTACAGGAATTCCCAAGACGATTCTTTCCCGGCAGCTGGAGCACTGTATGCGCCTTCCCATGGTGGCCAATGCGCGTTCCTTAAACCTCAGCAACTGCGCGGCAATCATCCTCTATGAGGCTTTGCGGCAGCTGGATTATCCGGGTCTTTCCGGTGTTGAGGTTATTAAGGGAGAGGATTGGCTGACAACATGATTGAATGGCTCGATCAATTCGTCGATACACGGGCAAAGCGCCGGCATTTATTGTATTTAATTGCCTTATTCGCATGCATACTGCTCGTGCTGCCCTATCTGTTTCTCGGCCTTCGCCTGCTGCAGCTATCTAATTATCCCTCAGTATTCGCGTTGCTGAAGGAGCCGCTGATTTCACAGACCTATGTATCACGTATTATTCTGGATACGATTTCCCTTGCATCCTTTTCTTTTACAAAGGCGATCACAATTCTGCTGAAGGAGCTGCGTCCATTTGAGGTGGTAACGGCACTGCTGTTTCTGCTCGTCTTCCCGGCTGTAGAGAAAAAGCGGAGTACGACTGTTGTGCTGAGTGCCGCACTGCTTGCGGCAGGTGGTATCTTTTTCTGTACCTGGCAGGGACTTTCCAGCACATCGCTGGCACAGGCAGTCGTCTATATCCGCTGCATCGGCGGAATTTTGTGTGTTCTTGGCGGGTTGCTATTATGCTTTCTATTCTATTATACACGCAGGCAGCTGAAATCCTATTATCTGGCATTGCAGATACGGGTAGAAGAATTGGAAGAACAAGAAACTGGAGGCAGCTTATGATAAAGACAAAACGGCTGAGCATACAGCCCTTTCAGGAAGCAGACTGTACCGGCATGGTGAATCTGCTGTGCAATGAAGAAATTAAGAAAACCTTTATGATTCCGGATTTCGCAACAAAATCCATGGCAGAGCGCCTGTTTCATCAATTCAAGGAATGGTCATATGAGGAAGCGCGTTATGAGCGTGGAATCTATCTTGGTGATCAGCTCATCGGGTTTGTCAATACTGTGGAGGCAGAAAAAAGCTGCATTGAGCTGGGGTATGTGATCCATCCGGCACATCATAACCACGGCTATGCCACAGAGATGTTACAGGCAGTAATAGCAGATCTGTTTGAAAAAGGCTATCATGAAATCTGCGCAGGGGCCTTTCAGGAAAATACTGCAAGCTGCCGCGTTATGGAAAAGTGCGGTATGAAACGGATACAGAAAACAGCAGAGGTGGACTATCGCGGCCATCTGCATACATGTGTCTATTACCGTATTCGAAAATAATGACAGGAATTTTATAAGCGAAGTGATATGCGCAAGAAAACGGCAGACTGCCCATGCGCATCCACTGCTGCTTATATCAGAAAATAAAAAAAGAACATGTGCGATTGCCGATGGCAGCACATGTTCTTCTTTTGTACGCGTTTCTTAGAACTCTTTCAGGTTACGCAGGTTTGTGGATTCGTCTCCATCGTTGATTCCACGAATGTGACGAGCTCCGTCACGTCCTGTGAATGGAAGAGCGTTTTCGATCATACCCTGTTCAACAGCCTCTAAAGCCTGTTCGTAGTCGTAAGTCTTTCCATTGTTGTCCTTGAACTCGCTTAATGTACCATCACTGTTACGACGAGCTGCAACGAAACGTGTCTTTTTGCTTGTTTTTTCTTTTTTCATTTTTTCTTACCTCCTGACATTATTGTGAACACCAATCGCATATTTATACATAGGAGGGATACTGTGAAATTCTGGAAATTAAAAATGAATGACAGGAATTATCTGCTGGTGAGTGTGCGAAGAGAGCACATGCGGGATGTTACACTGTGCAGTGAACAGATGCAGCAGGAGCATCAAAGCTTTGCGGGGAGTATTGTAAGGGAGGATATCCGCTTTCAGATTGTGGAGGATGCAAATCCTGCAAATTTGTGCAGTCTGGAGGCGGTATGCTGTCTGGGGTTCTGGTATATGAAGCAGTTTGAGAAGGATACCTGCAATATCCGGATGCAGGAGCGGGAATGCCGCATGAAATGCTTTCGCAATCTGGTGACTCTTGAAATCCGGGAGCATGATACGTACCGCATGCCCGAAGCCTACGAAATACAGGATGATATGCATTTCAGTACGCCGGAGGGCTCAGAAACACTGATTCCGGTCTATCGCAAGGCATATCATGACGATCTTCTGCACAAAATAGCTGTAGGCGTATCCCGCGGCGGAAAAAGCCTTCTGCGCTGGTCCAACAACAAAATCTACCTTTCTGCACCGGTATATATGGATTATGAGGGCATTGTAAGAAAAATGTGACGGGTTCGGTGAAGATTGAAGAAGAATATAGTCGTTTCCATTGAAATTTTCCGATTTTCGTTTATAATATTGTCTATGGTGAAGAGTCTTTAACCATCTTTTTCTAAACGGACATACGGTAGGGAGTGGTAATTCTTGGATGGATCGCAAATATGTCTTCTCATCGTTTTACTTATACTGGTAGCTTTCAGTGCACTGTTTTCGTCAACAGAAACGGCATATTCCTCTGTGAATATGATACGTTTGAAGCAAATGGCGAAAAACGGAGATAAGCGTGCCCGTACAGCGTACAGCATTTCCAAAAACTTTACGGCTGCAATTACAACAATATTGATTGGAAACAACGTGGTGAATATTCTGGCAACCTCCATTGCGACAGAGCTGTTTACACAGATGTTCGGGAGTGCCGGTGTGGCAGTTGCCACAGGAATCATGACGGTTCTGATTCTGACATTTGGAGAAATTACGCCGAAAATTGTTGCGAAAGCAAAAGCGGAATCCGTAGCTTTGTTTATGGCAAAGCCGCTTTCCATCATGGTGCTGCTGTTTCGCCCGATTTCCTTTGTTGTGGAGTCGATCGAAGCGCACTGGGAAAAGAAAATGGAAATTGAAAACGTTACGGCAACGGAGGATGAGCTTCTGGAGATCGTTTCAACGATTGAACAGGAGGGAGTTCTGGAGCAGGAGGAGCGCGAGCTGATTGAAAGCGTCATTGAGTTTGATGATAAGAATGTACGCGATATCATGGTACCCAAGGATCAGGTTGTTTTTCTGTATGACAATGCCACCTATGAGCAGATGAAGCAGGTTCTTCATGATCACAAGCTGTCCCGGCTTCCGGTGATTTCCTATCAGACAACCGAGGTTGTCGGTATTCTGCGCGTGCGCGATGTACTGGATGCTCTTCTGGAGGATAAGGAAATCGTCATTTCTGAGATGATGCAGGAGCCGGTATTCGTTACACAGCGAAAGAAGCTGCCTGCGGTTCTGGAGGATATTCAGAAATCGAGGGAGCATATGGCGATTGTTGAGGAATCTTTGACTTCCCATGTTTTTGTCGGAATTGTCACGCTGGAGGATGTATTGGAAGAGCTGGTAGGAGAGATCTATGATGAATATGATCCTCTTCCCAATCACGTCGTGGAAATCGGACACCATACCTTTACGATTGACGGGAATGTGTCGCTCGTTGATTTCTTCGATACATATGTAGAAGATCAGGATGCGCCGAAAACAAAGGCGAGAACCTTCGCCGCCTGGATCTTTGAACTGAATAACCATCGCAAGGTCCGCAAAGGCCGTGAAATAGAATTTGAAAACTTTGAAATCAAGGTTCTGGATACCAAGGATGGTATGGCAGCCAGAATCGAAATGCAGATCTTGTCACAAATGGATGACGATTTAGACTAGGAGGAATACTATGAACGTATTTTTGAAAGCAGTAAAGCCTGCAAACGCACCAAAGGCGCTGGGGCCTTATTCTCCGGCAGTGAAGCTGGGAGACTTTGTTTACCTGAGCGGGCAGATTCCCTTAAACCCGGAAACAGGAGAGGTAGAAGGAACGACAATCGAAGAGCAGACTCACCAGGTCATGAAGAACATCAAGGCTGTTCTTGCGGACATGGGGCTTGATTACAAGCACATCGTTAAGACGACGATCTTTGTCAGCGATCTGAATGACTTTGATAAGCTGAACGAGGTATACGGCAGCTATCTGGAGGAACCATATCCGGCAAGAAGCTGTGTGCAGGTAGCACGTCTGCCAAAGGATGTTAAGGTAGAAATCGAATGCATTGTGATTGATACCCTGGTTTATGAACAGCAGATGGCAGCGCAGGAAAGCGGATGCTCAAGCTGTGGCGGCGGATGCGACGGAGGCTGCTGCTAGAAGAGGTCATATGGGAACGGAGTAAATCTGTTCCTTTTTTTATGCAGGAAATTCTCTCGTATTTGATTACTTTTTGTGCATTTTCCGATTTCTGTGATATAACGATTAGGTGAATGCTTTTTGGGAGGCGGGGAAATGGTTTATTATTTGCAAAGAATTGATGAGAGAAGCTGCTTAATGGTGCAGGAGAATCAGCAGCAGGCACGACTGCAGGAGCCTGTACTTGTCATATTACAAAGACTGTGTATGCGTCATGGCTCCACCTTTGAGGGGAGAAGAGCAGCAGCTGCACGCAATCTGGATATTCATCAGAAGGTGCCGATTCTGTTATCGGAGATTTACCGCGATGTATTATTTCCGACAAAAGCAATGCGCAATCCCGATTGTATCTGGATCAATTACCGTGCAGTAGATGAGGTGCGCCGTCTGGAAAAGGGCTGTGTGGTACAGTTTCATGATGAAAGTAAATTGTCTTTATCAGTCGATATCCGCTGTATTCGCAGAAGCATGCGTCTGTGTGAACGCTATTTGTCTTTTCTGAATTCCTGAGGTATATATATGGTATAATGATATCCGCAAGGAGAGATTATAAGATTATAAAAACATAGAAAATGTGTTTGTGAGAAAGGTGTCTTATTATGAACAAATCAAATACCGCAAATTATAAACCGAAAGATTTTGCAGAATTATTAGGTGTTTCTGTTAAAACATTACAACGCTGGGATAGGGAGGGGATATGAAAGGCAAATCGCACTCCAACAAATCGTAGGTATTACACTCATGACCAATATTTACAATTTAAAGAAATACATACATACAATGATATAAGAGATATTGTTAAATATGCGAGAGTGTCTACAGGAAACCAGAAAGACGATTTAAAAAATCAATCTGATTTTTTAAGGCAGTTTTGCAACGCAAGAAAGTATAAGAAGTTATGGAGAATAAAATTTCCAGTAAAGATAGCTTTATACGCTTTGGCTATGATTGGTTTGAAAAGCTCTGCCAAAAATTCAATACTAGAATCATTGTTGTAAATAATGAATCTCTTTCGCCAAACGAAGAATTGGTGCAGGATATGATATTTATCTTATATGGATTAAGGTAATGCAAGAAACAGATAAAGGAGGACAAGGAAATTGCTGAAGAGTTACAAAACGGAAATCAACCCAACTCTGGAACAAATACAGAAAATCAATAAAACGATTGGTACTTGCCGCTTTGTATATAACTTTAATCTGGCCCGTAATAAAGAAGTTTATGAAAAAGAGAAGAAATTCATATCCGGCATGGACTTCTCAAAATGGTTAAACAACATCTATTTAAAAGAAAATCCTGAGTATGTATGGATAAAAGAAGTCAGTTCAAAATCTGTAAAGCAAAGTATTATGAACTTCGAAAGGGAATTCAGGAGTTTCTTCAAAGGACAATCCGGGTTTCCCAAATTCAAGAAAAAAGGCAAATCGGATGGTAAGATGTAGTTAGTGAAAACAGATTCTAAAGTAACCATGCCATGCGATAGACATCGTATGAAAACACAGATGCTTGCATGGGTAAGATGAAAAGAAAAGGGCTGTATCCCTACGGACTCTAGTATTTACATTATTAAGAGCGGCGCTGTTACATGTAAGGCTGGACGATAGTATGTGTCAGTTTTCGTTGAACAACCGGAACAGGTAAGTCCACAGTTAAAAGATATCGGATTAGGAATTGACCTTGGTGTCAAGGACTTTGCCGTTATCAGAAGGGTATTGTAAAGAAGAACATCAATAAAACTGCAAAATTAAAGAAAGTAGAGAAACAGTTAAAACGAGAACAGCGTTGCCTTTCGAGGAAATACGAAAGCTTAAAGAAACGCAATAAAAATGAAGGAGGAAAAGCTACTCGACAAAATATCCGAGAGCAAGTAGTAAAGGTACAAGGACTTCATCATAAGATAGAGAATATCCGTACGGATTATATAAATAAAAGTGTTAATGAGATGGTGAAGACCAAGCCGTCTTATATCACGATTGAAGATTTGAACATATCTGGCATGATGAAGAACAGGCATCTTTCCAAAGCAGTTGCTTCGCAGAAGTTCTATGAATTTAGAGCGAAACTGGGAGCAAAATGCAGAGAATATGGGATTGAATTAAGAATTGTAGATAGATGGTATGCATCCAGTAAGCTTTGTCATGAATGTGGTTGTATCAAGAAGGACTTAAAGCTTTCTGACAGAGAATACGTATGTGAATGTGGCTATCATGCAGACAGAGATTATAATGCAAGTCTTAATTTAAGAGATGCTATATCCTACAAAGTAGCATAACCAGGGACTTGTAGGCATGTACCGATGGCTTTAGTCGGGAATTTACGACTGTGGAGTATACAAGAACTTGTGAGTAGTATCTGGATGTATCCAGTACAAAAGCATATACGGTGAAGCAGTAAGAAAGGTTCACAAGAACTTTCAACATCTCGGTATGGATATATTTGTCCATGTTTTGAGTAGCAGAGATAATTATGGAACTTTACGTGTTGATATTTTTAATTCTGTGTGTTGTACTGCTGTTTATCTTTCTGTTTCTGCAGCAGCGGCCGGCAAAATCAGCAGACAGTGAACGAGTGCTGCGGGAGCTGAACGCACAGCGAGAGGATATGGCAGCCATGCAGCAGCAATTCAACAATCAGCTGATGATGCTGCAGACGCAGATTTCCCAGCTGATGAAAACCGATTTGCAGTCTCTGCATGAAAATGTCGAGCAGCGGATGAGCCATCTGGAGCTTACGCTGAATGAGAATCTGCACCATGGCTATCAGACGACAACACAGGTTTTCGGCAAGGTGCTGCAGCAGATGGGAAGGCTGGATGAAAGTCAGCAGAGCATTAAGGAGGTCTCTGCATCCATCCTGCAGCTGCAGAATGTGTTAAATGATAAAAAGACCAGAGGCATCTTTGGTGAAATAGAATTGTACAGTCTTTTGGAAACGGCGATGGGGACGGATGAGCATCGTTATCAGAAGCAGTATAAGCTGAGCAACGGAACGATTGCCGATGCTGTTCTGTTCGCCAGTGAACCGCTGCGTATGATTTGTATTGATTCCAAATTTCCGCTGGAAAATTATAACCGTCTGATGTCAGCGGATACGGCGCAGGAAAAGGCCAGAGCACATGCTCAGTTTGTACAGGATGTGAAAAGGCATATCCGCGCAATCGCTTCCAAGTATATACTGCCGCAGGAAACAGCGGAATTTGCCTGCATGTTTCTGCCTGCCGAAGCAGTGTTTTCCTATATTTATGCGAGCTGTGATGAGGTCGTGCGTTACTCTTATGAAGAAAAGGTGTATATGGTCTCACCGACGACACTGATGGCATATCTGACCGCAATACGTGCGATCTATCTGGGCGTACAGCGCAATGAGCATGTGGAACAGATTCAGCAGGAGCTGAAGCATCTGCAGGTCGAGTTTGAGCGGTTTCATAAGCGTTATCAGACAGTCGGCAGTGATTTTGAGCGAACCTATCAGGATATGCGGCAGCTGCAGATTACAGCTGGAAAGATCGTGAAGCGCTTTGAAGAGATTCAGGAGGTGCAGCTGGATAAAAAGAAGGATAGCGCAGCATAATCCGCGTTCTCAAAACGGTATGAAAAAAAGAATGACAGATTGATTCTGTAAAGAAATAGCTTAACAGGAAATCTGGAATCGCAAGAGGGCACGGCAGTGACTCCTTTTGGTAGTATCATTGATGTAAACTATATATTGACAAATGTTGAATTCCACTATATGCTAAATCTGAAGAGTTAGAATACAGGAATAACGATATACATATATGAATCAATCATAGCCTGTTTCTTTCGCAATTACAGAGAAATTCAACCATTCGATTGGAAATAGGAGACACTTTATGGAACTACAGGAAGCGATTACCGCAAGATACAGCTGCCGCAGCTTTACAGAGCGTGCGATTGATTCAGCGCTGCTGAAAACATGTGTGGAAACCGCGGGGCTGGCACCATCCGCATGCAACTCGCAGCCTTGGAAATTTCACATCATCCAAGACCCGGCCATGGTAGCCCTGACACAGCCCTTTACAAAGCATGCAGCTTTTATCGTTGTTGAAGAACAAAAGCCGGTGGTTTCTGAGCGAATCGTGAATCGCATGAAGAATCAGGAATTTCATCAGGTGGATATCGGTATTGCGTGTGCATATCTGTGCCTGCAGGCTGCTGAGCTTGGTTTGGATACATGCATGATTGGATATTTTCACGAAAAGAAAATCAAAGAGCTGCTGCAGATACCGGATAAAAAAAGAATACGGCTCGTTATTGCTGTGGGCTACGGCAGTCAACAGAGACGAAAGACTGACAGAAAGACATTGCAGGATATTCTGACAATACATGAATCGCTATAGGAAATCGCGTCTTTTTATTCAATCGCTGTGAGTCTGAAAGGGAGGATGAGGATGGATATACTTGCTTACTGCGCTGTTATCGGTGCCTTGTTTCTGCTTGCTTCCATTGTTGATTTACTGAGAAGCTGTCTGAAGGAATTGCGGCAGATTCGGGACATGCTGCGCACCAGTCAGCTTGTGGAGCTGCAGAAGGTCATGAAGGAGGCAGGGGTGGAAACGGAAGAAGCGGCAGAATGAGATGCTCTGCCGCTTTTCTTATACTATTTTTCAATCGAGATATGCTTGGTAACGATCCATCGGTCAATCTGATACAGATAGGCAAGCAGCTGTGGTCCGCTCATAAGCTGACCGTACCATGGCAGCTGAAAGCTTTCCCCCTTTGTATCAATCAGCTCTTTTAATTTTACATCATCAAACAACTCATGCAGCGGGCTTGTCGGATCCTCATAACGCTCCTGCAGACGTTTGCTGACCAGCTCGGCGTATCGGGGATTGTGTGTCTTTGGAAACGGGTTCTTTTTCCGATGGGCAACACTTTCAGGCAGCTCATGTTCAAATGCCTTTCGCAGAATGCCTTTTTCCTCCTGCTTCAGAAACTTCATCTCCCATGGGATGTTATATACGTATTCCAGCAGCTTCACATTGGCAAACGGGGCACGGATATTCAAATGCGCTGCATCTCCCATGCATACCTGACGGGTAACCAGCGTCTGCATAAACCAGTGCAGACACAGCACGGTGTGAATACGCGCACGGCGGTCCTCATCACTGTCGGTATCCAGATATTCAATATCCTGTATGCTTTCCGCATAACGCTTTGCGATATAGTCCTCATACGGAAGACTCTGCAAATCCGGATGAAGCAAAGAGATTCTCTCTTTTGTGGAGCGCAGCCATGGAAAGGTATCCAAATCCTTTAACTCATCCCGGTAAAACCACGGATAGCCGCCAAAAATCTCGTCCGAGCACTCTCCGCTTAAAATGATCTGTTCCTTTTCAGCAACCTTACGGCACAGCCACAGCAAGCTGGAATCCACATCTGCCATACCCGGTGCCTCTCTTGCCAGCATAGCATCCTCCAGCAGATCACAGAGCTCTTGCTGTGACAGCATAAGCGGTGTATGCTCACATTGACAGAACTCACACATATCCTGAATAAAGGAAGCATCCAGAGAAACCTGATACATATTCCCCTTGAAATTTTCTTTATTCCCTTCATAATCCAGAGAATAGGTACGCCATTGCGGATTCTTTTTTGCGGCAATGCTCGTTATCAGGCTGGAATCCAGTCCGCCTGAGAGAAAGCTTGCCTGTGCACCAGACGCCTGTGCGTGGATAGAGGCACTCATCAAATCGTGTACCTTCGTGATGGTCTCCTGTAAGGTATCCGTATGCGGATGTGCGGAAAGCTTATAATATGTTTTTATCTCCAGCTTACCGGCGGATATACGAAGCAGGGAGCCCATCGGCAATGCATGAACATCCTTATACAGCGTCTGATTTTCACTGATGCTGGGGCCAAAGGCAAACAGCTCCAAAAGTCCCTCGCGATTCAGAACGGCCGGTGTATCCGAAGCATCCAGCAGAGGCTGAATCCGGCAGCTGATCCAAATGCAGTTGTCCTTGATCAGATAATAGATTGGGCGAAGCCCGAGCGGATCCTTGGCACAGAAGAGGGAATCACCTTTCCGTATAATAAAGGAGTAAGCACCCTCCATATGCTCCATCGCTTTTTCGCCCCAGAGCAGATAGGCATACAAGACGGCTTCCTCCAAACTGGAGGGATCAGGAAAACCAGCCTGTCGCAATTCCTCGTGTAATTTTTCAAGCTGATACAGCTCACCATCACACATAACAGAAAATTCCATTGCTTCATGCTGTACAGCTTTGAAGCCCTCGGTATATATCTTGACATCCCTGCGGGTATCGCAGTGCATTTCGACTGCCTCATTTAGGGCAGCTACGGCTAAAAATTGTTTCATAACAACTCTCCTTCCATATGCATTGTATGAATTTTTACAGCACAATAGTATCAGTTCAGCTAAAAAACAGCTGTAAGTGCTTGCGGGAAATCGTGTAAGACCTGATACGGCTGAATGAAAATTTACATAGAAAAAAGTAAACAGGTATCATCCGCAAAACGGTTGCATGTAGAAAAAAAGATAGTATAATTATGCATGACCAGAGGAAAAAGGGAGTAGAAGAATGAGATTAAAACCAAGTGTCAGAGATCTGATTACGGTAGGCTGTGTGATTATCGGATCACTTCTCTGCGCCATCAATATCAATACCTTTATCAATGCCGGGGGCTTATTTCCGGGCGGCTTTACCGGACTGACAGTATTCATTCAGCGATGCGCGGAAAAATATATGAACCTGCAGGTTCCGTATTCTGCCGTCAACTTTGCATTGAATGCCATACCGGCCTACATCGGCTACAAAACAGTAGGAAAGAAATTCACACTGTATTCCTGTGTGATGATTGTTTTAACCGGTGTGTTTGTTGAAATCCTGCCGGTTACCAATATCACGGAGGATATTCTGCTGATTACCATATTCGGTGGAATTTTACAGGGTGTCGCTTTGGGCATCGCCTTACGCGGGAATGCCAGCAGCGGTGGAACGGATTTCATCGCCATGTGGATTTCACAAAGGACCAATCAGCCAGCCTGGAATTATATCCTGGCTATGAATGCCGTAATGCTTGTGGCTGCCGGATATCTGTTCGGATGGAATGCTGCGCTGTATTCCATAATCTTTCAGTTCTGCTCCACACAGGTTATCAATTTTGTGCATACCCGTTACAAGCGGATGACGCTGTTCATCGTCACCAGCAATCCGGATATCGTGATTGAGGAAATTCAGAATTCCACACATCACGGTGTAACGCGGCTGGAGGGGATCGGTACCTATTACGGGCGGCCGAGAACCATGCTGTACACAGTTGTGGATTCTCAGAATGTCAAGGGGCTTGTCACCCGAATCCGTGAAATTGATCAGACCAGCTTTGTCAATGTGACAAAGACGGAAAGTGTTGAGGGGAAATTCTATCAGCGGCCGATTGAATAAAATCAGTTGATTTGCTTACTAAAACACCTGAGAGGGTGTTTTCTTTTGCTCTTCATAGCCTGTTCACAGAGTTATCACATGCCGCCTGTATACTGTAACCGTGAAAGGAGAATACTCATGTACATTTTAAAGAATGCATTGCGGAATATAACCAGGGCAAAGGGCAGAAATATACTGATCGGCTGTATCGCCTTTGTGATAGGTCTGTCAGCCTGCCTTGCATTGTCGATTCGCGAGGCTGCGGACAGGGAGCGTGAAAGCGGCTTATCCGATTTGAACATCACCGCAACCATCCGTGTGGACCGCCAGTCCATGATGGAGGATATGCGTAAGAATGCAGAGGAAACAGAGCAGGGTAGTATGAAGGATTGGATGTCTTCGATGAAAGAGCTGTCTTTGGAGGAATTAAAAACCTATGCACAGGCAAAATCCGTCCATGATTTCTATTATACGGAAAGTGTTTCCCTGAACGCATCCTCGATAGAAGCGGTTTCCACCTCCTCTGATACTACTGATACAGCCCCGGCAGACACATCCCAGGAACGTGGATTTCCCCAACAGGGGAAGGGCATTGGCGGTATGCAACATCAGGGGGATTTCACCATAACCGGCTATAGCAGCTATGCGGCGATGACGGCCTTTGCGGATGGCAGTGCCCAACTGAGTGAGGGAGTCCGTTTTACGGAAGGTGATGATGCGCTTACGTGTATCATCCATCAGGAGCTTGCCACACTGAATAACCTGTCCATCGGGGATACGATTACCTTTACCAATCCCGCTGCTGAGAAGGAAACGTACAAGGTCAGGGTTGTCGGTATCTATACCTCTACAAAAACCGCTGATTCTTTTATGGGGATGAATATGATGGATCCTGCCAATCAGATTTATATGTCCTATGAGGCTCTGCATGCGATGGTTGAAAAGAGTACCGCTGATACGGATACTGCCCTGCATGCCCAGACCCGTGGCACGTATGTGTTTGAAAATGTTGAGGCATATGATAAATTTGAAGCACAGGCCCGAAAGCTTGGGCTGAGTGATATGTATACCGTTTCCTCTGAGGATGTGGCTGCTTATGAACAAAGCCTTGCTCCGCTGGAAAATCTGAGTACGTATGCCGGATATTTTCTGGCGGTTGTATTGCTGGTCGGCGGTGTGATTCTAGTGGTGCTCAATATCTATCACATCCGGGAACGGAAATATGAAATCGGGGTGTTGGCGGCCATCGGTATGAACAAGCGCAGGATTGCTTTGCAGTTCATCTGTGAAATCCTCATAGTAACACTTATGGCGATTATGCTGGGCTGTGGAATCGGTGCTGCCGCAAGTGTACCGCTGACCAACACACTGCTGCAGACACAGACTGTACAGACATCTGCCGCGCAGGAAACCGATTTTCCAAAGGAAGGCGGTCCGCAGATAGAGTTTGGCGGCAGGAGCAAGGGAATGGAGAAAGAAACTGTATCCTATATACAGGAAATCAGCAGTGCCGCCAATGGAAAGGTCCTGCTGGAGCTGGGCGGTATTGCCATATTGCTGACGCTATTATCCGCCGCCCTGGCGGTACTGCGTATTCTGCGTTATGAACCGCTGAATATATTATCGAACAGAGAATAGGAGGAAGCAACATGCAGCTGGAATTACAGAATGTCGGCTACAGCTATAATGGTAAGGAATTGGTGCTGCGCCATGTGAATTATCGCTTTGAAGGCGGCAGAATCTACGCGATTACCGGTCGCTCCGGAGCAGGTAAGACCACTTTGCTGTCTCTGCTTTCACAGCTGACAAAGCCAACGGAAGGAAAGATTCTGTACAATGGATTGGATGTCAGCGAGGTGGATCAGTATCTATACAGAAGTCAGTATGCAGGTGTGATTTTTCAAAGCTTTAATCTGCTGATGCATCTGACTGCCGTTGAAAATGTGATGCTGTCCATGGACATCGCCGGAGTAAAAAAAGAAAACAACCGTGCATATGCAATGGAACTGCTGGAAAAGGTGGGGCTCAGTAAGGAAGAATCCCAACGCCGTATTTTAAAGCTTTCCGGCGGGCAGCAGCAGCGTGTAGCCATCGCCCGTGCAGTATCGTATGATCCCTCAATTCTTCTGGCGGATGAGCCTACCGGAAATCTGGACGAGGATACGCAGGATGAAATCATGGAAATCTTTAAAGGTCTTGCGTATGAGGAACAGAAATGTATCATCCTTGTCACACATTCACCCGTGGTTGCATCCCTTGCGGATGAAGTTTATGCATTAACCGATACAAAAAAAATCAAAAACAGACAAAAAGGTGTATAATGCGCCTTTTTCTTTGAAAAAATTTACTTTTCTTCTTCTATATACTGTATAATATAAGATATATGGACATCGAGGTGAGATTATGAAGCAAAAGGGAATACTGGCATGCATTGTTGTAATGTTTCTGTTTCTGCTATCGGCAGTACCATCAGTGCAGGCAGAGGAAAACAAGCGTGTCATACGAGTAGGCTTTCCTACGCAGCCAGGCCTGACAGTAAAAAATGATGATGGCACCTATACAGGCTACACCTATGATTATCTGAAGGAAATCTCACAATACACAGGATGGACATATGAGTTCGTTGAAATAGAAGGGGATCTGAATGAGCAGCTGACGACCATGCTGGATATGCTGAAAAAAGGGGATTTGGATTTACTTGGAGCCATGAGCTACAATGAGGGACTCTCCAAGATATACGATTATCCGACAGAGAATTATGGAAATGCATACAGCGTTATCGCAGTGCTTTCAAACGATGAGCGCTTCGATGAGTATAATCTGACAGAAAGTAAAGACTTTCGCATTGCGCTGGATAAGGATGCGGAAAATCGTAATATAGCATTTGAGCAGTTTGCGGAATTGAATGGTATGAAATACAAGACGGTATGGTGTGAAAATGCGAAGGAACAGCAAAAGGCCGTTGAGTCTGGAAAAGCCGATGCTCTGATAACCGTCGATCTTTCCATTGATGATAATTTTCGTTCCATTGCAAAATTTTCTCCAACACCATTTTATTTTGCGACCACAAAAGGCAACAGCGCATTGATCTCCGAACTGAATCGGGCCATTGTCAGCATAAGTGAAGTCAATCCGACGCTGCAGTCTACGCTGTACAATAAATATTTCACGAAATCAAGCAATCAGCTGCTCTTAAACAGCAGGGAAAAAGCCTATATCAACGAGCATCCTGCGTTGAAGGTGCTGGTACAGGACGGGTTTGGACCGCTGCAATATTATAACGGCAATCGGGAAATACAAGGTGTGGCAAATGATCTTTTGAAAAGCATCAGCAAAAAGGCGGGCTGGAGGCTGGAATATATATACCGACAGCTATGATGATTTTGCAAAGAAAATTGCAGATAAAGAAGCAGATATCGTATTGAACATACAGTATGATTATGATTTGGTGAGTCACAGTACCCTGCTGCTGAGTACACCATATCTGGAAACGGAGCGTGTGCTTGTCGCAGGGAATGATGTCGATGTAACGACATTGAAAGAGAAAAAGGCCGCAATCTACAAGGGGAATGTGACAGAAAAGTATGAGAATACAAAAAATGCAGTCTATTATGATTCCATCGAGGAAGCACTGCGTGCAGTCGATGAGGGCATATGTGATTACACGTATACGGACAGCTATGCTGCATCCTTCTATCAGTACCGGGATGATTTCACGCATTACATTATTTATCCCCAGGCGAATTCCTCCTCGATGAAATACAGCATGGGTATTATCAACAGCAGTGAGAACACACTTGCGACAATTTTGAATAAGGGTATCCGTACCATTGATACCAGTGAGCTGGAAAGCTATATCTATGAAAATGCACAGCAGCAAAAGCCGTTTACCTTCATGACATATATTCAGGAAAACCCGCTGAAATTCATGATGCTGATCGTGGCAGCAGCCTCGGTTCTGTTGATGCTTGGATATGTGTACTATCGTAATCAAATGAAAATGAAAAAGCAGATCGAGCTGGAAAACACGCGTTACCGCTATCTCTCGGAAATTATGAAGGAAGTAATTTTTGAGTATGATTACAGGAGTGATATGCTGCGTCTTACCAGTGAGGCTGTGGAGATTTTCAAGGTACCTGAAGTGATTGAGCATTTTTCTTCCTATCAATCCGAGATTCTGGTTGTGGATGGTAAGGGGAACAATCCGCTTTATGAACAGCTGATGAAGAAGGTGGATACGGATGCGGACGTAAATCTGATTTTTCACGGGTCTTCCTTATGGTATCATATATATATCAAGGTGATTTATGATGGGGCACAGGCTGTTTCCGCAATCGGACGTGTGCAGAACATCCATGCTGAAAAGATGGAAAAGGAGCAGCTGCGTAAAATAAGCATGCTGGATTCTCTGACGGATATTCTGAATGCAGCATCTGTGAAGAAGCAGATTCAGGGGGTACTGAATGCAAAGAGTACACCGCATGCGCTGTACATTATGGACTTGGATGATTTCAAGGAGGTAAATGATGTACACGGCCATTATATGGGAGATCAGGTGCTGATTCAGACAGCAACCGCCTTGCAGGAGGTCTTCCGTGATTCCGCAATTGTAGGACGGCTTGGGGGAGATGAGTTTGTCGTCTTTATGAAGCATATCAGTGGCAGAGAACAGGTGAAGGAGAAGTGTCAGCTTCTGACAGAGAATCTGCGTTATAAAAGAGAAACCACCAAACTGCCGATTCCAACCATCAGCATCGGGGTATCGCTGAGTCGCACCGGTGATGATTTTGTCAGTCTGTATCAGCGTGCGGATATTGCGTTATATGATGTTAAACATCAGGGCAAGGATAATTATGTCATTGATAAAGAATAAAACAGCAGGCAGAATCATTATGGTGGTTCTGCTTTCTCTTCCGCTGCAGGGGTGCAGGAAGGGACAGGATGAAGTGAAAATACCCTGGAAGGTGGAGCAGCTGGCAGAGCAGATCGATCAGACTCGAAAAACGGAAGCCTACAAACTGCCGGCAATGCCTAAAGAGAAATCCAGCCTGCAGAAGTACTGGAAGGCACTGGACTATGCTTTGGAAAATCAGCATGCCTCCTCACCCTCCCGCACACTGACGAAGAAAGAGGCGCGCGAGGATACAACGGCATTGTTTGCAATGCTGAAGGAGCTGTATGGCTGCTATGCCTATTTTAATCAGAGTGATGCATTTGCGCAGGCAGAGGAGGCAATCCTGCAGGACATCGAGAGAATTCGGGAGCTGGATTATACGGCCTATCGTTCCTGTATTCGAACACATCTGCGCTTTCTTGAGGATCAGCACTTTCTGATTGACCAGATGCCGCTGAAACGTCCCATGGTAACCTTTACGATGCAGGATACGTTTGAAAAGAGAAAAGACGGATTTTATTTCAAAGATAAAAGGGTAACGGCAATAGATGAAGAAACAAAGCTGGAGACTGTTCTGAAGGAGGATGCTCTGCATGCGGGACGCTATGTATATTATCAAAAAACAAACGAGCAGAAAACAGAAGTTACCCTGCATTTTGCCAAGGAAACGGTACAGCGGCAGAAGGTGCTGCCTCTTACCGCACATCCTTCGGATAAAGCCATTCTTGAAAAGGAGATTCAGGGTGTTCCCTATGTTCATACGGCACGGATGTTTTATGCAAAACGTGAACAGGAGAAGGCGGATGCATTTTTTAAAACGGCAGAGAAGTTCAAAGACAGCAAAGCAGCGATTCTGGATTTGCGGGGAAACAGCGGTGGTGATCTGCTGGTGGCAGAAAGCTGGTATCGCAGCTTCTCGGGGACTGCAAAGGGCGGTCATATGCAGACACTGTTGAAGCTTCCTCTGGAAAACCCCTTGCTGGAGGAGAAATTTCATGCAGAAGACTTCGCACAGTCCTTATCGGATTTGCGAAAGAAAGAAGCCTGGAAGCAGCTGGATGAGCTGCATGCTGTGGTGGAGCGCAGAAGCGAGAAACAAATAAAGAATGATACACTGCTGTTCGTCTTACAGGATGATCAGACCGCATCCGCAGCGGAGCATTTGATCGATCGGCTGCACAGCCTTGATCATGTTGTGTTCATCGGTACACCGACGGCAGGCATGCTGCGTGGTTCTTCCTTTCTGACAGTGTATCTGAAGCATTCCAGTCTGGAGGTCAGCTTTGGCAATATGCTGACGCAGTTTTCGGACTCCTATGCTAAAGAATATTACGGTATAGAGCCGGATATCTGGACAAACGATGCCTCCGCTCTTGTAGAGCAGCTGCTGACACAATAGGTCTGTGATCTTATGGAAAAATGATATTGCAATGAAAAGAAGCCTGCGCATATCCGTGGTTCTTCCTCAATTGCGGGTGAAAAAAATAGGGAGAATTCCATTTGAATTCTCCTTTATGCAGGCACCTCTATGTAGGAAAGAATGGTATCTGCAGGTTTTTTATGATATGAAAGAGAGCGCAAAGCTTCCGGAAGAAAGCGGCAGGATATCCCGTTTATGTTTTCAGACCGGAGCGTCCGGATAAATAATTGATGAGCTGCTGTGCGGCACGCCCGCTGTTTCCGCCATGACCAAGCCCCCATTTTCTGGCCTCTGCCTGCAGCTCCTCCTCACTGAGCGTGATTTCCGGATACTGCTTGGCAAGCTCCGTAACGATTTCAAAGTAGTTCTTCTGATTTGGGCGCTCATAGCAGATGCTGAGACCGAAGCGTGCCACAAGCGAGAGCTTCTCCTGCATGGTATCGGAATGATGCAGCTCGTCATCGTCATTGATATCGTTGCGGTCCTTCCATGTTTCCCGTACCAGATGGCGCCGGTTGCTGGTGGCATAGATCAGGACATTATCCGGCTTTGTTTCCACGCCGCCCTCAATGACCGCCTTTAAAAATTTATATTCGATTTCAAATTCCTCAAAGGACAAATCATCCATATAAATGATAAAGCGGTAATTGCGATTTTTGATATGCGATATAATGGTTGAAAGATCCTTGAATTGATGCTTATAAATTTCAATCATGCGCAGGCCATCCTTATAGTACTCATTGACGATGGCCTTGATGCTGGTGGACTTTCCGGTTCCGCTGTCTCCGTACAAAAGAGCATTGTTGGCGTTGCGTCCCTCAACAAAGGCCTGTGTGTTTTCCCGCAGCATATCCTTTTGCATCTGATAGCCGATGAGATCATCAAGAACCACGCTGTCCATATTGTTGATGGGAAGAAATTCCACATCCCCGTTTTCACAGGAGCGGATGCGAAACGCCTTGTTTAAGCCAAACATCCCAACACCGTACTCCTGATAGAAGGTGGTGATGATTTGGAAGATTTCCTCCTCATCGGCGGCAGTCTCAATGCTGCGGGAGATACGTTGTACCATTGCGGAGACATTCCTGTTGTACATGCGCTCCTTTTTGGCAACGGCTTTATAATTGCTGATCGTTGAGAAGCAGTCGATGCCGAGTGCTTTTTCAATCGGGTGAAAGTCAAAATCAAAGAGACGCTTCACTACCCTGAAATCATTTTTGGCGAAATGATGCACACTGCCATCCTGTACCGGACTCTTTTCACTGACGAGGCTGAATGAATTTTCATTCATCAGAAGCAGAAAGGTCAGATAATTGTGCCAGAGATTTTCATCAAAGCCATAGCTGGTCGCCAGATCAAGCAGTGCCTTGATCTGTGTGTATATACGTTCAATCAGCTCTGCGTCCTCTGCCGTTTTTGCATCAAAGTCATGAAATATCTTGGAAAGCTCTGATAAAATGCTGTGATCACCAAAGCTGCGGTATAAAATAAGTTTTGCTGTTTCCTTATACATGGGGATACCTCCGTTGTCTATGCCTTTTATTATAAAGAAGGAATGGCGGAATGAAAAGGGTTTTGTGAAAATAAATATTCGTTTTCCACAGTGTATGTAACAGGATTGTAAAATAAATGAAAATATGACTGAAAACTATTGACAAAAGTGTGAAAAAGTTTTATTCTAATACCATCACAGTTGGAAAGGAAGTGGACAAGTGATGGCACTATACATTATCGTCATTATTATTATTCTCATAGTCCTAAGCAAGTCTGTTTTTCTTTCTAGTGAGTCTCATACGTGAGATTTCCATAACAGAACACTTTCGTTGTATAAACACTAAGGCGTGAGGATAGAAAGAAAAGCAGCTTATCGTTGGATATGCTGCTTTTTTACGAAACAGGAGGAAGAGGAATGGAATGTAAAGATGTAGAGCAGGCGGCCGCCAGACTGCAGGGGCAGATTCACAATGTGAAGGTGACCAGCTCGCGGACATTTTCGGAAATGAGCAGCTGTCAGCTGTTTCTGAAATGTGAGAACCGCCAGAAAACCGGATCTTTCAAGGTTCGCGGCGCCTTCAACAAGCTGGCGAAGCTGAAGGAAGAGGGGAAAACGAGCGAGGTTATTGCCAGCAGTGCCGGCAACCATGCACAGGGCGTCAGCTATGCCGCAAGCAAGCTGGGCATGCATGCGACCATCGTGATGCCGAAGAGCACACCGATCGCCAAGGTGCTGGCAACCAAGGGCTATGGTGCCGATGTGGTGCTGGCAGGGGATAATTATGATGAGTGCTATCAGGAAGCGCTTCGTCTGCAGGAGGAAAAAGGGGCAACCTTTATTCATCCCTTTGATGATGAGGATGTCATAGCCGGTCAGGGAACAATCGCCTATGAGATCTGTCATGATCTGCCCAATGTGGATATGATCGTCGTACCGGCCGGGGGAGGCGGACTGCTTTCCGGAATCAGCTTTTATGCCAAGCAGATCAATCCGCGTATCAAAATCGTTGGGGTTCAGGCGGAGGGAGCCAATGCCATCGTGCAGAGCTTTCAGAAGCAGAAGCACTGTGCGATTAAACATGTAAATACGATCGCGGATGGAATCGCGGTGATGAATCCGGGAAAAACCACGGTAAAGCTTATTCAGGAAAATGTGGATGAGATGGTAAGTGTCAGTGACAGTGAAATCGCAGCGACGATTCTGCTGCTGCTGGAAAGAGAAAAGCAGGTCGTGGAGCCGGCGGGGGCAGCGAGTCTGGCAGCTGTGCTCAACGGAAAAATCAATGTTGCGGGAAAACGTGTTGTCTGTGTTCTGTCCGGAGGAAATATCGATGTTTCCTTTATACACAAGGTTGTTGAAAAGGGACTGGTAAGCCGCGGCAGAAACATGAAATTCAAAACACTGATGCTGGATGTACCGGGTGCTCTGGAGCATTTCACGCATATCCTGTGTGAACAGAATGCGAATATTATTGAAATACAGTATGACCGTATCCAGGCTGATTTGAATCTGAATGAAACCATACTCCATCTGGCTGTTGAGGTCAGCAGCAAGGAACATGGGGAGGCACTGATTAAGGTGTTAAAGCAAAAGGGATATGAAATAACGATGGAATAGGGAGGCTGTTTTATGAAAATGAATGGTTCGCAGATACTGATACAGGCATTGATCGACCAGGGTGTGGATACCATCTTCGGATATCCCGGAGGATCGGTGCTGAATATCTATGATGCGTTATATGAACGAAGTGAGGATATCCGTCACATTATCACCTCACATGAGCAGGGGGCAGCCCATGCGGCAGACGGCTATGCGAGAAGCACCGGCAAATGCGGGGTCTGTCTGGCAACCAGCGGACCGGGCGCTACCAATCTGGTTACCGGTATTGCGACAGCCTATATGGACTCCATTCCCATGGTGGCCATTACCGGCAATGTTCCCAATGATCTGCTGGGACGTGATTCCTTTCAGGAGGTTAATATCACGGGGATCACCATGCCGATCACCAAGCATAACTTTATCGTGCAGAATGTCGAGGATTTGGCGGCGGTGGTACGCAAGGCGTTTGTCATCGCCAATTCCGGACGAAAGGGTCCTGTTCTGATCGATATACCGAAGGATGTTACCGCAGCGCACAGCGAATATGTCAAGCTGCCGCGCTATCGCATCCGCAAGCTTCCAAAGGTGGATGATGTCGTATTTGAACAGGCGCTGGAGGTCATCCGCAGGGCCGAGCGTCCGATGATCTATGCCGGAGGAGGGATTATTTCCTCCAATGCGACCAGAGAGCTAATGAATTTTTCCAGGCATATGGATATTCCTATCTGCTGTTCCATGATGGGACTTGGCAGTGTGCCGTATGACTATGATTTATATATGGGTATGCTGGGGATGCATGGGACACCGGTCTCCAATTACGCAACCCTGAATACCGATCTGATTATCGCAATCGGCTCCAGATTTTCCGATCGTGTTGCGGGAAACCGGGAAGAATTCGGCAGAGAGGCGAAAATCATCCATTTCGATATCGATGCCTCTGAAATTTCCAAGAATGTGGCCAGTGACATTTCCATCGTCGGAGATGCCCGCTATATTCTGAAGAAAATGATACAGCGCATGCCGGAAACCAAGCATGATGACTGGACGGGAACACTTAAGGATTTTAAAACCAAGCTAGGGCTGCCAAAGCCGAAGCCGGGAGAAAATGTCGATCCCAGAGATCTTGCCCTGACCCTGCATGAAATCGTCGGAGAGGATGCGATTATCGTTACCGATGTCGGACAGCATCAGATGATCATGGCACAGTATTATCAGTTTTCCCGTCCGCGCAGCTGGATCAGTTCCTGCGGTCTGGGGACGATGGGCTATGGTATGGGAGCGGCGATCGGTGCCAAGGTTGCCAATCCGCACCGTCCGGTTATTCTGGTTACGGGGGATGGAAGCTTCCATATGAATATGAATGAGATGGCAGCGGCTGTCAGTGCCAATATTCCCATCGTCGTGCTTGTCTTCAACAATCATGTTTTAGGCATGGTGCGGCAGTGGCAGACTCTGTTCTATGATCACCGCTATTCTCATACGACGATTGACCGGCAGACGGACTTTGTGAAGCTGGCAGAGGCGTTTGGCGGAAAGGGATTGCGTATCCAAACGAGGCATGATATTAAAGGTGTCATGAAGGAGGCGCTGTCCAGCAGGGTTCCCTGCATTGTAGACTGCTGGATTGACAAGGATGACTGTGTCTATCCGATCATACCTCCGGGAAAAAGCGGTAAGGATATTATTCTATATGGCAACTAGGGAGATGAGAGCATGAATCGAGCGGTATTATCCATTCTGGTATCCAATCACTTCGGGGTACTGACAAGAGTGACGAATCTGTTTTCCCAAAGAGGATTCAACATAGATTCTCTGGCTGTAGGAGAAACGGAAAATGAAAATTATTCCCGTATCACGATTACGACGAGCGGGGATGCAGCGAGTGTCAATCAGATCAAGCTGCAGCTGGATAAGCTGGAGGATGTGAAAATCGTGCAGGAAATACCGGACGAACAGCTGTTTATCCGGGAGGTCATGCTCGTTAAGGTGGCCCCGCGCGTCAATCAGATGGAGGCATTTGAAAAATGTGTGGAGGACTTTAACGGACGGACGCAGATTATCGAGGATGGCTGCTGTATCGTGGAGCTGACGGATACACCGGCTTCTGTAAATTATTTTCTGGAGGAGCTGCGCGAGTATCACATTAAGGAAATCAGCCGCACAGGCGGAGCTGCGCTGCAGCTGAGTACGGAAACTGTTTATTAAACGTAAGCACTTACGTTTTGATAGAACTGGAATTACCAAAAACAAGGAGGAAAACGAAAATGGTAAAAGTTTATTATGATGCAGATTGCAATATGGATCTTCTGAAAGGAAAGACCGTGGCAATCATCGGGTATGGAAGTCAGGGACATGCACATGCACTGAACCTGAAGGACAGCGGAGTGAATGTGGTAGTCGGTCTTCGTCCGGGCTCCAAGAGCCGTGCAAAGGCAGAGGAAGCAGGATTAACGGTATTGGATACGGCAGAGGCTGCAAAAGCAGGTGATGTTATCATGATTCTGACACCGGATCAGGATCAGCCGGATATCTATAAAAAAGATATTGAACCAAATTTGGAAGAAGGAAATATGCTGATGTTTGCACATGGCTTCTCCATCCATTTTAATCAGATCGTGGCACCGGCTGGTGTCGATGTTACAATGTGTGCACCAAAGGGTCCCGGACATACCGTACGCAGTCAGTATCAGGAGGGCAGAGGTGTTCCATCACTGATCGCCGTACATCAGGATGCAAGCGGAAAAGCACATGATTATGCTTTGGCATATGCCGGAGGTATCGGTGCCGGACGTGCCGGAATCATTGAAACAACCTTTAAGGAAGAAACGGAAACCGATCTGTTCGGTGAGCAGGCTGTCTTATGCGGCGGTGTCTGCGAGCTGATGCAGGCTGGCTTTGATACGCTGGTGGAAGCAGGCTATGAGCCGGAAATGGCATATTTCGAATGTATCCATGAAATGAAGCTGATTGTCGATCTGATCAACAGCGGTGGCTTCGCAATGATGCGCTATTCCATCTCCGATACAGCAGAATACGGTGACTATGTGACTGGAAAACGTCTGATTACAGAAGAAACGCGCAAGGAGATGAAGAAGGTTTTAACAGAGATTCAGGATGGAACCTTTGCCGGAAACTGGATTACGGAAAACAAGGCCGCAGGACGCTCCCACTTCCTGGCAATGCGTCGCGTTCATGCAGCACACCCATCGGAAAAGGTTGGCGAGAAGCTGCGTAAAATGATGAGCTGGCTGAAAAAATAAGGAGGCATTCAATATGGGTAGACCAAGTGATTCTGTCGTTCGAGGAGATGCCTGTGCACCGCAGCGTTCGCTGTTCTATGCACTGGGACTGACAGAAGAAGAATTGAATCAGCCGCTGATCGGTGTGGTCAGCGCCTATTCCGAGATTGTTCCGGGGCATCTGCATCTGGATAAAATCACAGAAGCGGTCAAGGCGGGAATCCGCATGGCCGGCGGTACCCCGATTATGGTGCCTTCCATCGGTGTGTGCGATGGTATCGCCATGGGACATATCGGTATGAAATATTCTCTTGCATCCCGTGAGCTGATTGCGGACAGTGTGGAAACAATGGCAAAGGCACATGGCTTTGACGGTCTTGTGCTGGTGCCAAACTGTGATAAAATCGTTCCGGGAATGCTGATGGGAGCCTTGCGTGTCAATGTGCCAAGTGTTGTCATGAGCGGCGGTGCCATGCTGCCGGGAAATGACAGAGGAAAGGCGATGAGTCTTTCCACCATGTTTGAGGCGGTCGGTGCAAAGAAAGCAGGTCTGATCGATCAGGCGGAGCTGACGCATATCGAACAGAATGCCTGTCCGGGCTGCGGCTCCTGCTCCGGTATGTTTACTGCCAATTCCATGAACTGTCTGTGTGAGGTGCTGGGGATTGCATTACCCGGCAACGGTACGATTCCTGCAGTGTATTCCGCACGAACCCAGCTGGCGAAGAAGGCCGGTATGGCGGTTATGGATATGGTGGAAAAGGATATCCGTCCAAGGGATATCGTAAACGAGAAATCATTACGTAACGGACTGGCCTGTGATATGGCACTGGGCTGTTCCTCCAATACGGTACTGCATCTTTTGGCGATTGCCAAAGAAGCCAAGGTGGAGCTTGATCTGGATATGATCAATGAGGTTTCACAGAAAACGCCGAATCTGTGCAAGCTGGCTCCTGCCGGACCGGATCACATTGTGGATCTGTATAATGCAGGCGGAGTGCAGGCTGTCATGAAGGAGCTGTCAAGAAAGCAGCTGATTGATACCGGCCTGATGACCGTTACCGGAAAGACAGTCGCAGAGAATATCGCGACTGCCGTGAATATGGATACGAATATCATCAAGGATATCGAGCATCCGAATTCTGCCACCGGCGGTATTGCCGTATTGTTTGGAAACATTGCACCGAAGGGCTGTGTTGTAAAGCGCTCTGCTGTGGATCCGAAAATGATGACTCATACCGGACCTGCCCGTGTGTTTGACAGCGAGGAGGCTGCGATCGAGGCAATCTATGCCGGCAGTATTGTAAAGGGGGATGTTGTAGTCATCCGCTACGAAGGACCGAAGGGTGGTCCTGGTATGCGGGAAATGCTGAATCCGACAAGTGCACTTGCCGGTATGCAGCTGGATAAGGATGTGGCACTGATCACAGACGGACGCTTCTCCGGGGCAACCCGCGGTGCTGCCATCGGGCATGTTTCTCCGGAAGCTGCGGCACAGGGACCGATTGCCATTATACAGGAAGGGGATTCCATCACAATTGATATTCCCAACGGCAATATCAGCCTGAATGTGGACGCAGCAGAAATCGAGCAGCGCCTGCAGGCATGGGAAAAGCAGGAGCCGAAAATCAAAGAGGGATGGCTGTACCGGTATTCCCGTCTTGTCGCCAGTGCGGATGAAGGCGCTGTGCTGAAATAAGACATGCCTGAATAGAAAAATATAAAAAGATACGAGGAAATGAGGCAGCTCTGATACCTTATCCAATCGTATCTTTTTTGCATCTTATATGTCAGTCAAAAAGAAATAGTCATTCTCCAATATACGGTAAACGCCTATATAAGCCTCAATGAAAGCTTTGCTTCAGCACAGTATCAGAATAAGCTCTGTAACCGCATGTCATTCCGGCTTTTGCTCATCAGTCGCTCATAGCGCACAGGCTCCTCGAAGCCGGAAACAAGTCTTCTATTTGCATAGCATGCTTCTATGACGGTATCATGGTCACGATACAGCTTCATAACGACATGCAGTGTTATGCCAGAAGTGATTTCACTGGTACCCTCACTTGCAAAGACATCATGTTCAAAGGAATAAAGGATGGGGGTGAAGGCCTGTTTTACAACAAGCTCATCATACAGCAGCTGCTGTACATGCTGACTGTCGAATGTATGCTTTGCGTATTCGCAGGGGATTTCATAGGACACCAGTTGAATTCTGCCGTTCGGTTGTGCATGATAACGGTAAAGGTGATGCAGCTGGGTGACATGATCATCATAATGGTAATAGGTTTCATCGATAACAAAGACATCTTCAAAATTCTCGGGCAGATTTTTGATACGTTCATTCACCGGTGTGGTGATATGGACAGCCTGTGGCAGCAGGGGATTTTCGGTATGCTGAGCTTTATTCGAATAGGTTTTGTTGATACGGCTTAAAAATATATCCAGTGTATTCATGTGAATTTCCTCTTTTCTCATGCACATAGTATAGAGCATTTCAGGTAAACCAGAATACTCATATGCTCATGGATCGTAACCTACGTATTCCAATTTCTGTATCCGAATTTTTATGAAAGTACTCGCTGCATACGAATATGGCTGCATGTGGCCATGCAGGCTTCAACGCTTCAACATTTTTCAAATGTAACCGTTGACAAACACGATATCCATCTGCTATACTTTGGGTAAAGTAAGGATAGTTATTGTGAAAACAAGCTCGACCTGCTAATCAATAGATCACGGATTTCGTGTTTTTTGATATGCAGGTCTTTTCTTATGAGGAGGCGAGAAGTATGATTTTCAAGAAACGGCTGAATAACAACGTGGTCATTGCTCTGGATGAAAACGGACAGGAGAAAATATTATGCGGGAAAGGCCTTGGCTTTCAGATGAAGGAACAGGACACCGTAGAGGAAAGCCGTGTTGAAAAGGTGTTTGCATTAGCGGATCAGGTAATGAACCGCCGCCTGCAGGAGCTGCTGGAAACGATTCCCATGGAGCATTTGGAGCTGGCGGAGGAAATCATGAACTATGCCAGAATTCACATTGATGAAACTGTGAGTGAAAACGTAATTGTGGCGCTTTGTGATCATATGTATATGGCGGTGGAGCGGAAAAAACAGGGGATTGAAGTGAAGAATGTACTGCTTTGGGATATTCAGAAATTTTATCGGGATGAGTATAAGGTTGGACGGTATGCGATAGCACTTATCCGGGAGCGCTTCGGTGTGGAGCTGAGTGAGGATGAAGCAGGCTTTATTGCATTGCATATCGTCAACGGACAACTGCATCTGGAAACAAAATCCGTCAGGGAAATCACAACCCTGATGCAACAGATTGAAACGATCGTCCGCATGCGCTTCGCGATTACGCTGGACCCGGATTCTGTTTATTATTATCGGTTCATCACACATTTGAAATTTTTTGCGGAACGAATTTTCTCGGAAAAGCAGATTCCAACAAAGGAAATGGACGGACTGCTGGAGCTGATCAGGGAAAAATATCCGCAGGATGTGGAATGTGTGTTGGATATTGCTGCCTTCTTAAAGCAGCGCTATGGCTATACGCTGAGTGAAGAGGAGATTCTGTATCTCAGTATTCACGTATCAAGGATACACCAGGTATCTGTGAAGGGCGGTGAGGCCGTTTAACAGGACGTTAAGAGCTTTAAAAAACAGGATAAAGGATAGTTACATTTAGTTGGCTTGACCTTTGTTTCACGTATGCATAAGCATCAGAAATGGAGGACGAAAACATGACTGTTTATGAAACTTTAGCAAAAGAAATACTGAACTATGTAGGTGGAAAGGATAATGTAAATTCGCTGACACACTGCATTACACGGCTTCGCTTCAAATTAAAGGATGAATCCATAGCACAGGATGAGGCGCTGAAAAACCTGGAGGGTGTTGTTACGGTTATGAAGAGTGCCGGACAGTATCAGGTGGTTATCGGCAATCAGGTACAGGATGTATATGAGCAACTCGTGCCGTTATTACATGCAGAGCAGCCGCAGACGGTGCAGGATGCTGAGAAAGAGAAGCTGCTGGATCGCTTTGTGGATATCATATCCGGTATTTTCCAGCCGATTTTAGGTATCATGGCTGCGTGTGGTATGATCAAGGGATTGAACATGCTGTTTATGACACTGGGTCTGTACGCGGAAACCAGCGGCGGCTATATGATCATCAATGCGATTGGTGATGCATTGTTTACCTTCCTTCCCCTCTTTCTGGGATATACCTCTGCCAGGAAGTTTGGTTTGAAGCCGATGGTGGGACTGGTCATCGGCGGAATCATGTGTTATCCGGGCATTCAAAGCAGTGCGCTGTCCGGCAGTCTAAAACCCCTGTATACCATGTTTGAGGGAACGATGTTTGCATCGCCGGTATACATTGATTTCTTCGGTATTCCCGTGATATCCATGGACTACACCAGCACCGTAATTCCTGTGATCTTTATTGTATATTTTGCCAGCAAATGCGAGAAGCTGTTTTCAAAATTCGTACCGGATCTGGTGAAATTCTTCTTTGTACCGATGCTGACGCTGCTTGTGGCACTTCCCATTGGCTTCCTGCTCATTGGACCTGTCGCAACCTTCGGCTCGAAAATAATCGCGGAAACCATCATCAGCATCCGAAATGTATCCCCGATGCTGGCGGGCGGTCTGGTTGGTCTGACATGGCAGATACTGGTGATTTTCGGACTTCACTGGGGCTTTATTCCTGTCTATATCAATAACATTGTGACAAACGGCTATGATAATGTCATGATGCCGTTCTTCGCCTGTACCTTTGCGACCTCAGCGGTGATTCTGGTCATCATGTTGAAAACCAGAGACCGTAAAATGAAGGAGCTTTGTCTGCCGAATTTCATTTCCGGTATCTTCGGTGTGACGGAGCCCGGTATTTATGGGATCCTGCTGCCTTTGAAAAAACCATTCATCATCAGCTGTATCGCCGGGGGAATCGGCGGGGCATTTTATGGCTTCTGTAATTTCCGTAAATTCAGCATGGGAGGTATGGGAATCTTTGAATTTCCTGCCATGATGGAACCAGACGGCTCCTGGGGAAACCTGCTGGTAGCGGTATCCGGTGTTCTTTTAACCATGATTGTCGCGGTCATCTTAATGCTTCTGTTTTATAGGGAAAAGGAAGCAGGTCAATCGGACAAAACGATGTTGGATACAAAGGAACAGGAGGAATCCGTTGAGGATACGCCTGCCCTGCTGGAGGACATTGCGATCTGCTCACCCCTGAAGGGCGATGTTCTGGAACTCGCACAGGTAGAGGATGCAGCATTTTCTGCCGGTATTCTTGGGAAGGGGTGTGCCATCGTACCTGCCGAGGGTGAGGTTTATGCACCGGTTGACGGTGTCCTGACTACGCTGTTTCCTACAAAGCATGCTCTTGGCATCACCTCGGATGATGGTGTGGAGGTACTGATTCACATCGGATTGAATACCGTGCAGCTGAACGGTGAGGGCTTTACAGCTCATGTTCAGCAGGGAGAGCGGGTAAGTCGTGGACAGCATCTGTTAAGCTTTGATCTGGCTGAATTAAAGGACAAGGGCTATTGTCTGCAGACACCGGTTATCATTACGAATACGAATGACTATCTGGAAATACTGAGTACCATGCAGAAAGAGGTCATGTCGGATGATGTGCTGCTGCATGTCATGAATTCCTAGGAGGCTCGCGCATATGAAATTTCCTGAAAACTTTTTATGGGGAGGCGCACTCGCGGCAAATCAGTGCGAGGGGGCCTGGCAGACAGCGGGAAGAGGGCTGGCCAATGTGGATGTGTGTCCGCGCGGTGATCACCGCAGTGCCATAATCACAGGGAGAGAAAGAAGGACGAGCTGCCTGCTTGATGAGGTATACCCATCTCATGAGGGAGTGGATTTCTACCATCATTATAAGGAAGACATCGCACTCTTTGCGGAAATGGGCTTCAAAATGCTTCGTATCAGCATTTCCTGGACACGTATCTATCCAAAGGGAGATGAGATGGAGCCCAACGCTGCAGGGCTGCAGTTCTATGACAATGTACTTACAGAATGTGAGCGGCATGGAATGGAAGTAATGATAACGATTGCACACTTTGACTGTCCGATGCATCTGATCCAAACGCTGGGCGGCTGGAGAAGCCGTGCTATGATTGAGCATTATCTGCGTTTGTGCAAAACCCTGTTTCTGCATTTTAAGGGACGTGTCCGCTACTGGCTGCCGTTTAATGAAATCAACATGATACTGCATGCTCCCTTTCTCGGTGCAGGCATCTGCTTTGAAGCAGGAGAGAACAAGGAGCAGGTCATGTATCAGGCTGCACATCATGAGTTGATTGCAGGCGCACTCGCAACAAAGCTGGCATATGATATTGATCCGAAGAATCAAATAGGCTGCATGTTCGCTGCGGGCAGTGTCTATCCTTACAGCTGTCATCCGCAGGATGTATGGCAGGCACGTATGGAGGATCGCAAAAGCTATCTGTTCTGTGATGTACAGGTGCGGGGAGCCTATCCCTCCTATTTTCATCAGCTGCTGAAGGAGAAGCAAATCGACCTGCATATGGAAGAGGATGATGTGAATATTTTGAAGAATACCGTAGATTTCATTTCGTTCTCCTATTACAACAGCCGCTGTGTATCTTCCCGGCAGGAGGCGAAGAAGCAGAATAAGGGAAATCTGTTTGCTTCGGTAAAAAATCCATATCTGACATGCAGTGACTGGGGCTGGCCGATTGATCCACTTGGATTACGCATTACGATGAATGATATATACGAACGCTATCAGAAGCCGCTGTTCATTGTTGAGAACGGCTTGGGAATGGCGGATGAAATAGAAGAGGACGGAAGCATTCGTGATGATGGGCGGATTGCTTATCTGCATGATCATATCAAAGCGATGCAGCAGGCGGTATGTGAGGATGGAATCGAACTGCTAGGGTACCTTGCATGGAGTCCGATCGATCAGGTCAGTGCCTCGAGTGGAGAAATGAAAAAACGCTATGGCTTCATCTATGTTGACCGACAGGATGATGGCAGCGGCAGCTTTGTACGCAAAAGGAAGAAGTCCTTTTCCTGGTATGCCCATGTGATAAACACGAATGCTGTTGAATCATAGAATACCGCTGTGCGTTCATGTGTTCATCTCATCATATTGCAGGAGAATGTATGAAGCGGATACGCGCGAAGGCAAGGAAAGGCAAGTGTACAAATTATTCAGACAAGGTGGTATCATGTAGCAAGCAGGGCAGAGAATACAGGTTCTCTGCTTTTCTTGTGCTGCCATACCTTGCATAGTAGAATCAGACAAATCGTTTTGCTGAAACAGGAGCCATACACCGATCCCTGTAAGCAGTGCTAACAGAAAGCTTAAGAAGAATGAACGGTGTTCATTGACTGCGGTCATGAAACTGTTATACTATACCTGTAGGTGATGTTATGGGACAAAGAATACGGACAAGGGTTGTGAAGGACCCGGCAGAAAGAAAACGGGAAATACTGGATGGCGCAATGGAGCTGTTCGCTACAAAAGGATACGAGCAGACATCCATGCGTGATATTGCCCGCCATCTTAATATTTCACTGGGCCTGTGCTATCGTTATTATGACAGCAAGCAGAAGCTTTTTCAGGAGGCGATGCAGCAGTATGTAGAGGATATTTGCGCGGCGTATTTCACCATACTCCATGATGAAACAAGGGATTTGACGGAAAAGCTAGACCTGCTGTTTCACATGCTGAAAGAGGAGGAACAGCAGATGCGCTACCATGATTTCTTTCATCAACCGGAGAATATCGGCTTTCATGAAGAACTGGCGGTGAAGCTGTGCAAGTACATGCAGCCTCATCTGCAGCAGGAACTGCAACGGTATGCAAAACAGAATCATCTGAAGATACAGCATGAGGAATTGCTGCTCAGCTTTCTGACCTATGGACAGATTGGTAGCCATGCATCTGTGAGCTCACCGGACACACAGCAGCTCCATCAGCTGCGGGTGTATATTGATTTGCTGCTGAAGCAGGAATGTATCCCTGATGATACCATTTGATCAGGGATTGCTTTTTAATATATGAATGAACATTGTTCATTAAGGAGGCCTTTTATGAATAAAACTGAACAATCAAGAATTGCATTTGATCAACAGGCGGACACCTATGATAGCGATTTTCATGGTAAGCATGCAAGGGAACTGTATCCGTTCATGCTGGAGCTGATGATACAGCTTCCTGTGCGGGATGTACTGGATCTTGGGTGCGGTACCTGCGCACTGATGAAGCAGCTGTATGATGAGGATTGCGGACGCCGGTTTACAGGAATCGATCTGAGTGAAGGCATGCTGCATATCGGAACACAGGTCATGAAGGAGCGAGCCACTCTGCTGTTGGGGGATGCGGCAAATCTGCCCTTTGCCGATGCGAGCTTTGATCTGGTGTACTGCAATGATTCCTTTCATCATTATCCGGATCCCTGTAGGGTATTGCAGGAAGTGGTGAGGGTATTGCGATACGGAGGCTATTTTGTAATTGGTGATTGTACACAGGGGACAGTGTCCCGGATGCTCATGAATCTGTTTTTCCATTTTCAAAAGGAGGGGGATGTGCATATGTACAGTGAAAAGGAGATTCGTATGCTGTTACAGAAGCAGCTGCATGATGTACATGTTCAAAGAGTGAATGAGCGCAGCTTGATTGCATGGGGTGTGAAATGATGCTCACTGTCTCGCAGCAGAAATATCTGCAGGTCATCGATATACTGGAACAGGAGCAGGGGGTCGTACGCCAGATTGATGTCGCTGTCTATCTTGGATATTCCCGTGCCAGTGTCTGCCGTGCGGTTAAAAGCCTGAAAGCAAAGGGGCTGATTGTGCAAAGGGCGCATGAAATCGAGCTGAGTGCATATGGCAAGGCACTTGGGAGGCAGTTGAATGAAGTAAGAACCCGTATGCAGGAGGCCCTGTATGCGTCTGGATTTCCGAAAGGGCTTGATCCGGTGTCAGCTTTGCAGCTTCCCATCTGCTTCAAGGAGGAACTGTCAACGATTGCTGGTCAACTGCCTGCTGCTTCTGGTATAATAAAGCAAAAGAAATGAGGATGAGAAGATGGAGAAAAAACGCTGTTTCTGGGCAGAAAATGTCCCTGAGATTTATGTCCGTTATCATGATGAGGAGTGGGGAAGAGAGGTACATGATGACCATAAGCTGTTTGAAATGCTGCTTCTGGAATCGTTTCAGGCTGGTTTGTCATGGCTTACCATTCTGAAAAAGCGGGAGGCGTTTCGGGAAGCCTTTGATGCCTTTGATGTCGCGAAGGTCGCAGGCTATACCGAGGAAAAGCAGAAAGAGCTTATGCAGAATCCCGGCATTATTCGCAACCGTCTCAAAATCAGGGCCGCAGTGAAAAATGCTGTTATTTTCCAGCAGATACAACGGGAATACGGCAGCTTTTCCGCTTATCTTTGGGGCTTCACCGAGGGTAAGGTGATATACAGAACACAAAAGGAGCTGCCAACCCACACCGCGCTTTCCGATGAAATCAGTGCAGACCTGTATAAGCGTGGAATGCGGTTTGTCGGAAGCGTTATTATCTATTCCTATCTGCAGGCAGTCGGTATTGTGAATGACCATGAGCCGGACTGTTTTCTGCATACCAGTTCAAAAGCATGCGGATAAGAAAGAGCTAACCATATCAGCACCAGCCGAGCTTGAGCTCCTGAAAAAGAAAAGCTGTATCGTCCGTGAAAATCTTACTTCTTTGGATTCATTCAGAAGCAAAATGATAAGAAGCATCAGCTTGCTCAACTTTCTTCTACGGATGATTCACCCTGTAAGAACCTTAGGAAGCTATACAGCTTTTTTTGTATTATTCGATGCGGTATACAGAGGTATGCAATGTAAAGATATCTGAAGGCCGGCAGGGCAAGATTGATAACGCAGAAATGCAGGAAACCTGCTATACTTTTGCAGAAAAGCTAGGAGGTAACGACATGAATGAAAAACAGGAGCTTGTCATAAGGACGCTTTCCTATCTGGAGGAGCATCTGCAGGAAACGCTTTCCCTGCAGACAGTAGCTCAGCTTATGCAATATTCCCCCTATTATCTGCACCGCAGCTTTACACAGCTGTGCGGCATGCGGATGCATGATTATGTGAAGCGAAGAAGAATAAGTGAAGCAGCACGATGTCTGTGTGAAACAGATGCATCTGTACTGGAAATCGCCATATCCTACGGTTATGAAAGCTCACAGGCATTTTCTCAGGCCTTTAAGCAGCTATATAAGATGACATGTACACAGTTTCGCAGAGAACAGCAGTATTATGCGCTACAGCATCCTCTGCAGCTGCATGAGCTGAATCAGACGGAATCTGCAATGCGGGAGCTGCAGATCCGACAGGCAGTACCAAGGGATATGGACACATGGATGCAGCTGATGCGTCAGGCTGTGGATTTCTTTCCTTACCTTGAGGAAGCAGCATATGAACAGCAGCTGCTGAAGTGTATGAAGCAGAAGGAAGCATTTCTGGCTTCCTTTGAAAAGACGGCGTTTGCGGCGATCCAGCTGCAGCTAAAAAGCGGGCAGATTGATGTTCTGGCAATTCATCCGCAGCTGCGCTGTCTGGATGCTGTGAAACAGCTGATCGAATGGATGCAATGTACCTGTGCCCCGCATACCGATCTGGTAATTACCTGTTTCCGCGCTGCTGATCGAGCAGATGCCGGATATCGCAGGCTTTTGCTGGAAGCCGGCTTTGTATGCGGTGAAGAGCTGGTGGAGCTTGGCTATCCGGTGCAGAGGCTGTATTACAGGAGAACACAGGATGCGTGAGAATACACTGGATACGACCCGTACGCTGCCGCAGCTGCTTCGCTTTGTGGCTCCATCTATTGTGATGATGCTGGCGATGGGTATTTACACGATAACCGATACCCTGTTTGTTTCGCGTCTGGTGAATACCGATGCGCTTTCCGCGATCAATATCGTCTGTCCCATGATCAATCTGATCATCGGTTTATCCTCAATGCTGGCAAGCGGCGGTGTTGCTGTGCTGTGCCGCGACATGGGGGCGGGTCTGCTGGAAAAGGTGCGCAAAAATGCGGCCTTGCTTTGTGTCTGTACGATCGGTCTTGGCTGTGTGCTTGCTATTGGCGGTCTGCTGTTTACGGATGAACTGCTGCAGCTGCTTCATGCCAAGGGTAGAATATTGCCATATGCAAGAGGATATCTGTCCATGCTTCTTCTTTTTACTCCCTTCTGCATGCTGCAGGTATTGTATCAAAGCATGTTTGTAGCGGCGGGACGTCCGCTGCTGGGAATGCTGCTGGCAATGTGTGCCGGGGGAGTCAATGTTGCATTGGATCTGGCCTTCATGTCCGGCTTTCATATGGGAATCGAAGGCAGTGCCCTTGCAACCGGGATTGGCTATATGGTTCCGGCTATATATGGAACGCTGTATTTCCTGCAGAGAAAGGAAAGGGAGCTGCATTTCGCACGGCCAGCTTGGGATGCTTCCATGCTGAAGGAAAGCTGTCTTAACGGCTCCAGTGAGATGGTGAGTCAGCTGGCATCAGCACTGACAACTCTGCTTTTGAACACGATTCTATTTCGTCTGCATCAAGAGGATGGTGTTGCCGCAGGAACGATTATCGTTTATACACAGTTTCTGCTCACCAGTTTGTATATCGGATTTTCCATGGGCGCTGCCCCGTTGATCAGCTATCAATATGGCAGAAAGGATACTGCGCGTTTATTGCAGCTTCTACGTAAATGCATCGGAATTGTGGTAATCAGCTCCCTTGCCATCTTTGTCACAACCATTCTGTTTCAAAGACCTCTTGTCACTTTGTTTACCGACAAGGATACCAGTGTATATAGGATTGCCCTGCAGGGCTTTGCCATATTTACCTTCAGCCTGCTGTTTAGCGGCTTCAATATATTCTCTTCGGCAATGTTTACCGCATTGTCACAGGGCAGATTATCCGCCTTGATCTCATTTTCCAGAACCTTTGGCTTTTATCTGCTGTTTCTGCTCATTCTGCCACGCTGGCTGGGAAGCAGAGGCGTGTGGCTGGCAATCGTGCTGGCAGAGGGCTGCTCCCTGCTTGTATCTCTGCTAAGCATACAGCGGCATACGCTTACCTGTCACCTGGCAGATAGAAAAAAGAACCGTCTGTATTAGACGGTTTTATGATGCATATCCGGATGCCTGTGCATCCTTTTTTGCAGGAGAGGATAGGCTGCCAGTGCAATGACATAGCCTGCTGCGGCCTGTACCAGATTCCCCGGGATACCGGTCAGTGAAAGCTGCCAGCTTTGATTGATATATGCATCCGCAAGAAAATATCCGCCAACCATCAGTAAACCACCCAGTATATAGGCAACATAGCGAAATGAGGATCGTCCCCTGCAGACAAGCCAGGAAACAAGAACAGCCTCCATCCCTTTAATGAGCAGGGTGAAAAGGGCATACATGCCATATCCGCCGGTGATATCTGCCAGCGCACTGCCGACACCGCCCACCATAAAGGCAAGAAAGGGGTTCAGTACTGAGGCGAACAGCAGAAGAAAGCCGTCACCCAGATTGAAATATCCCTGTATGCCGTTTGGCACCTTAAGCAGCCATGTTGCCAGAAATACAAGGGCTATACCTAGTGCGGCTGTCACGATATCGTTTACCTTCATTGTTTTCATATGTGCTACTCCCTTCGTTTCTGCCGTTATTCTATCAGCTTTCTGTTCATTTAAAAATATACAGATTTATTATAAATTTAAGGTACAGTATGCTATACTGAGGATGGTGATAACAATGAAATTAAAAACGATAAATTTTGAACGAACCACAGGTAAGGCATTGTATCTGCAAATTTATGAAAAACTGCGCTCGGATATCCTTTCCGGCTATCTGGTAAAAGGTGACCAGCTGCCTAGCATACGGAAATGCGAGGCTTTGATGAAGGTGTCCAAGACGAGCATTGAGCGTGCCTATGAAAAGCTGTTGGAGGAGGGCTATATCCTGTCAGTCCCGCAGAAGGGTTTTTTTGTGGATGTCGAGCCGGAGAATGTTCAACTGCGTAAGGCGGTGCTGGCGCAGGGGGCGGCGCTGCAGGATGAAAAAATCCGCTATGACTTCCGGTCGCAGACAATGGATGTCAGCTCATTTGATCTGACTTTGTGGAAGAAGTACCTCAAGGAGGTCCTGGACGGTCATTATGAGATAGCGACATACGGAGAGGCAAGAGGAGAGCTGCGGCTGCGGATGGCACTGCAGAAATACGCCTATACCGTGCGGGGTGTATTGTGTACAAGCGATCAGCTTTTCATCGGCTCCAGCTTTCAATCGCTGCTGTATGTATTGTGCGGCTTGCTGGATAAACCCGTCGTGATCGGGTTGGAGGAGAGTGGCTTTCCGCAGGCAGAAGCCGTCTTTCATGATTATGCATTTCCTGTACGCAGATTAAGCAGGGAAGCAGATGGTATCTGCTTGCAGGAGCTACTGGCAAGTGATGTCAATCTGCTGTATGTAAACAGCGCGTCTGCGGGATACAACCATCAGCCTCTGGATAAGAAAAAACGCAGGGAGCTGCTGGCCTGGGCGGCACAGCGAAATGCCATGATCATCGAGGATGACCATAACGGGGAGCTGCGCTATCATACGCGTATGACGCCTGCCATGCAGGGCTTTGATACCGGGGGACATGTCGTATACATCGGCTCCTTTTCAAAAATTCTGTTGCCGTCTCTGCGAATCAGCTATATGGTGATTCCACAGGCTTTGCAACACCGCTATGATCAGCGCGCAAACAGCTATTCACCAACCTCCAGCAAAATCGAACAGCTGGCTTTGGCAAGATATATTGCGGATGGGCATCTGGAGCGACATGTACGGCGTCTGCGCAGACACTATGAACAGAAGAGCAGTCATATGCGGACACTGCTGGAACAGTGGTTTCCACAGGCGGATATATTGCTGGAGGAGGCCGCTTTGCAGTTTATACTGCGCTTTCCGTATTTGCTGCCGCTGGAATCGCTTATACAGGAAGCCAGAAAGCACAGCATGATGCTGCAGAGAAATGCGCAGGGAGAGCTTGTTCTTTCTTTTGCGGCAATCAAAATGGAGGATATGGAGGAGGCTGTGCGGCTGCTGCATTCCCTACTGGAAGCTGCGACGGGAAGGAATCACTGAAACAAAGAGCTGTACCGTAAGAAAATTGTAAGGTGCGCATAAGATTTCTTAAGATTCTTGGTACTGTGCGGGTGATATACTGGTGTTGTAAAAGATTATATTCTGAAGGGGGCTATGTCATGAAAAAGAAAATCGCCATTGCAGTCATCTTTGTTTGCGGAATCCTCGCTTTCTTCGTACCGTATTTCTTTTCCAATTCATGGAGAAATGTCGAACTCAAACGGGAAGTGATACAGTCTGATATCTATGAAAGAAAGGATGTTGAACACGCTATGACACTGGTGGAGCACACATTTTCTCAGGAGCTGCAGGAGTGTAAACTGACAAGGATCAGCTATGATGAATCAGCATACAGGCAGTTTGCGGACGGCTTTAAGAAACAGAAATCCGATGAGGTGATGGTTATTTATACGGATTTTATTACGGTGTCCAATGTATTCCATGCGGGGGATCATACGCTGGAGCCCAATGCGGAGTATACTGCGTATCCATGGGTATTGCGGCGCTCATCCGCTCAGAAGGAGTGGACTATCATCGGTTCGGGATATGGTTTTTTATATACCTGAGAGGCATCGAGAGATAGACGTTGATAAAGCTTTTCGTTTGCCGTTTTTCTTGCGTCAGCATATACGATTCACACAAGGTGTTGTATAATATAAAGAAGGATACAGAAGAAAGAAGATGATAGTATGATGAACATCATGCAGCTGGAAACACAGATGGAATTTCTTGTTCGGATCCTGCTTGCGGGAATCTGCGGAGGTATCATCGGCTATGAACGGAAAAGCCGCAATAAGGAGGCTGGCATTCGCACGCACCTGATAGTGGCGAGTGGCGCTGCCTTGATTATGATCGTATCCAAGTACGGATTTTCTGATATTCTGGGAGATAAAGGTATCGCACTGGATCCCTCCCGTATCGCGGCACAGATTGTGACCGGAGTCGGCTTTCTTGGAGCCGGTATGATTTTCATGCGGAAAAACACGATCAGCGGACTGACGACGGCGGCAGGCATATGGGCAACCAGTGCGATCGGAATGGCGATTGGCAGCGGCCTGTATGCACTTGGGATTCTTACAGCAGTGCTGATTGTATTTGTGCAGATCATCCTTCACCGGAATCATCGCTGGCTGCGGGAGTCATATAAGGAGGAGCTGTCCTTTGTGATTGACCAGAATAAGGAGGCCTTGCAGGATTTGCAGGAACGCTTGAAGCGTATGCAGATTGAGATACTGAATGTGAGTCTGACACAGGAGCATAGCTGCTATCAGGTGGATTTGATCGTTGTTCTGCCGGATACGTATCAGGCTGCCAAGCTGCTGGATATGTTTCATGATGTGGCATATATTCATGAAATTGATGCATAGGGTATTGCCAAATCCTGATTTTTATATTAGAATGATGTCAACAACCAAATAGGTTTGAAAAACCTCCATTTTTTCTATTTTCATGTTTCCAAAATAGATGAATGGAGGTTTTTTGTGAGAAGAGGAGGTTTGTCATGCAAACAATTGAACAAAACAAAATGGGTTATAAGCCTGTTTTACCATTGCTGATGTCAATGGCTTTTCCTCCGATGCTGTCCATGCTGATACAGTCGCTGTACAACATTGTAGACAGTATGTTTGTGGCACAGATTGGAGAAGATGCACTTACGGCTGTTTCCCTGGCTTTTCCGATACAGACGCTGATTGTAGCCTGTTCCGTGGGAATCGGTGTAGGGGTGAATTCCTATATAGCAAGAAAGCTTGGAGAGCAGAATCAGAAGGAAGCAAACAGTGCTGTGGCCCATGGTCTGCTGCTGTCGCTGATCGGATATCTGCTGTTTGTCGCAATTGGCAGCTTTACGATTCGTCCGTTTTTTGAAATGTTTACAGATTCTGCGGCAATACTGGATGACGCCTGCATGTATACGTATGTCTGTGTATTTCTGTGCTTTGGCTGTTTCTTTCATATTTTGATTGAAAAGGTATTTCAGTCCATGGGAAAAATGATCTTCCCCATGGCGATACAGGCGGCAGGAGCAATCACAAACATCATCCTGGATCCCATCATGATTTTCGGTCTGCTGGGCTTTCCTGCAATGGGGGTAAAGGGAGCGGCAATCGCAACGGTTATCGGACAGATTTTCGCTATGTCGCTATCACTGTTTATATTCCTGACAAGAAAATTCGATGTGAAGCTGGATTTGAAGCAGTTTCATTTCTCCTGGGATACCATTCGCCGCATTCTTTCTGTGGGGATTCCCAATGCCTGCATGAATGCACTGGGCAGTGTTCTTGTGATTGGTTTAAATTCCATTCTGATTCAGTTTTCCAATACGGCTGTTTCCGTATATGGGATTTATTATAAGCTGCAGACCTTTGTCTTTATGCCGGCGAGCGGTCTGACGCAGGGAGCGATGCCGATCATGGGCTACAATTACGGAGCAGGCAGCCATGAACGTCTTTTGCAGACATTGAAGTATGCCATCATGGTGACGCTTGCCATCATGGTTTGCGGCTGTGCGATTTTCCTGCTGTTTCCAACACAGCTGCTGATGCTGTTTCATGCCAGTGAGGATATGCTGCGTATCGGTGTTCCGGCCCTGCGTATCATCAGTATCAGCTTCCTTCCGGCAGCCCTTGGGTTTATTCTGCCGACATTATTTCAGGCAATGGGGCTTGGCTTGCAGTCCCTGATTGTTTTCCTGCTTCGTCAGCTTTGTATCACTCTGCCGTTATCCTGGCTGTTTGCGGACTGGTTCGGTCTGGATGGTATATGGTATTCCTTCCTAATCGCTGAAAGTATCGCTGCCGGTGTGGCGGTTCTGCTGTTTATACGCATTCGCAAGAAGGATAAGGTACTATCCAGTACCTTTGTACAGCAGCCATCCGCTTCGCAGGAAGCAGTGTGCTGAAACAGACACCGTGGTTTGTAAAAATTGCGGTGTTTTCTTTCCGCGTGTAATTTTGTGCGTTTTTCGGTTAATATTTTCCATTTTTTTATGTTACTGAACAATGAAATATGTTACACTTGATTTGGATAAAAAGAGTAGAGGAGATTAGCGTATGAAACAAGATATGATTGTTATTCTGGATCTTGGCAGCAGTGAGAATACAACACTTGCCAGAGAAATTCGTGCATTGGGTGTATACAGCGAGATTTATCCGCATGATATCACAAAAGCGGAGCTGCAGAAGCTGCCGAATGTAAAGGGTGTCATCTTAAACGGTGGGGAACACCGCAATGTCGACGGTAAGGATATCGATGTCTTGCCGGAAATTTATGAAGCGGGATATCCGGTGATTGCGATTGACCATGCACCGGCATTATGTGAACAGAAGCTGGAGGAATGGCCGTCAGAGGAAGTGTTAAAAACGTTTGTTTTCACTGTCTGCAAGGCAGAGGCAAACTGGAATATGAAGAATTTTGTGGCAGATCAGGTGGAACTGATTCGCGAACAGGTGAAGGATCGCAAAGTGCTGCTTGCATTGTCCGGCGGCGTGGACAGCTCTGTAGTGGCAGCATTGCTGTTAAAGGCAATCGGTAAGCAGCTGTATTGTGTGCATGTCAATCATGGGCTGATGCGCAAAGGGGAATCGGAAAGTGTAATTGAAGTGTTTAAGAATCAGATGGATGCGAATCTGATTTATGTGGATGCAAGCGAACGGTTTCTTGGAAAGCTGAAGGATGTGGCAGAGCCGGAACAGAAGCGTAAGATTATCGGTGCGGAGTTTATCCGTGTGTTTGAGGAAGAGGCTCGTAAGCTGAAGGGTATCGATTTCCTGGCACAGGGGACCATTTATCCGGATATCGTGGAGAGCGGCACCAAGACAGCAAAGGTTGTCAAATCTCATCACAATGTCGGTGGATTGCCGGATGATCTGGCGTTTGAGCTGGTAGAGCCATTGCGTCAGCTGTTTAAGGATGAAGTACGTGCGTGTGGACTGGAGCTGGGATTGCCTCATGATATGGTGTTCCGTCAGCCGTTCCCGGGACCTGGTTTGGGTGTGCGCTGTCTTGGAGCTATTACAAAGGATCGTCTGGAGGCGGTGCGTGAGTCGGATGCGATTTTACGCGAAGAGTTTGCGACAGCGGGTCTGGATCAGAAGGTTTGGCAGTATTTCACCATCGTTCCGGATTTCAAGTCTGTCGGTGTGAAGAATAATGCGAGAAGCTTTGAGTATCCTGTGATTCTGCGTGCGGTGAATACGATTGATGCAATGACGGCTTCGATAGAGGATATTGACTGGCCGGTGCTGCATAGGATTACGGATCGTATTTTGAAGGAAGTTGCGAATGTGAATCGTGTGTGCTATGATTTGACACCGAAACCGTGCGGAACGATTGAGTGGGAATAATACTAAAAACCTCAGAAAACCCTATTGATAAAGGGAATTCTGAGGTTTTCTTTTTTCTAAGATTCTCAAATGATACTATAATCTTTTTCCTTAATTCAAGTGATGTCATGTGTCGAATAAAAAATGAATACTTGTTTTTTGAATCAAAATCGCAAGTTCCATAAATTGAGGTCCGACAGTTCAGTAAAATAGCATTTGAAAAAGAAATCAAGAGGATGGCTTAAGCTGTCGTTCAATACTTGAATCTTCTGATCATAGCAATGAGTTTATATATACTGAGGCTGCTGAGATTTTGAATTTAAAATTAGAGTCAGATGAGATGCATTGGTTAATCACTCATATAAAAGTAGTTGATTTAACATCAATAGAAAGTTTCTGTTTTGATTCATTAGATTTTGTTTTAGAAAATGAGTAAATCTTATTCAGTGATACTATGTTTTTGTAGAAATAGATATAATGCTAGTAATTTATATTAAAGAATTAGTGAAGAATGATTTTGATAAAAATGGTTTCCAAATCGATACATTTCAACGAGATTGGATTGAAACTTTGAATTCAATGAATAATGAAGTTGATGAATTTATAACAAGTGATCCAAATGTCACAAAGAATTTTAGTGAATCATGACTTTATTATTGAAGCCATTTATATTTGTATGAATGCGTAAAATATTCCTTTTTCATACAGGTGTTTATATCCGATAATAAATCAAGCAAAAAGAAATAGTTGATACGTATAAAAGTCTTGCCGCTTTCGAAAAAGGAACGAATCCATAAACAGGATAAGGTATTTTTTAATATGCTTCTAAATATACAGGGATGCGCCTATATCTTAAATTTCACAATCTTCCCAAATAAATTAGTGATATCATATTACAGAAGCAATATCTATCAAAAGCGTCCGTGAATCCTATGATGGAAACAGACACAATTTGTCCAGTTTATACAATTACATCACAAATCTTGCGATATAATAAAGAATATATATAATTGAAAAAGGAAGGAAATTAGGATATGAAATTCAAGGAAACGACGATTCGTGTACTGGTACGGAAGAATTATGGAGAATGCTTTGATTTTTACACACAGAAGCTGGGACTGCATGTAGTTTGGGGAGACCGAAATGGTCCCTATACTTCCTTTGCGGCAGATTCGCAGGAGGAGCCCTGCTTCGCTATCTTTTTAGGTGATGCCATGCCGATGTTTCAGGGATATGTGCAGCCGGATACAAATAAGCAGCCGGACACGGTAACTGCAGTCATACCTACAGATGATCTGGATCAGGATTACTATCGTTTACAGGAAGCCGGTGTGGAATTTCTTGGAGAGCCGCAATTTATAGAAGCATGGGGCATGCGGTGTACTTACTTCAGAGACCCGGAAGGAAATCTATTTGAACTAAACGATGCCAGCGTGTAATGTGTCAGCTATACATAAGATAATTTAATCAAAGCTGCAAACCGAAACATATATGCAGGAAAACTTCAGTCTTTATGGAAGCTGCTAGTATGCATGTAAAAATTCAGGTAAAACAATATTTGAAAGTGAGGAAGCCGTATGAACTGGGAACCATGGACAGGGTGCTATAAAATCAGCGAGGGCTGTACAAATTGCTATTTTTACGGTCCTCATGCAAAACGGTATGGTCAGAATACCATACAGAAGACGGATAAATTTGACTGGACGATCCGAAAGAACGCAAAGGGTGAATACAATATCAAAGGAAACAAGATTCTTGCGACCTGCTTTGCCACGGATTTCTTTCTGCCGGAAGCCGATGCCTGGCGTGAGGAAATCTGGGCGATGATCAAGCAGCGGACGGATATAGAATTTTTGATTCTGACAAAGCGAATTGATCGTTTTCCTGTCGCCTTGCCGGATGACTGGGGAAGCGGATATGAGCACGTGAATATAGGATGTACCGTCGAAAATCAGGAAGCAGCCGATTACAGACTGCCCTTATTTCTATCCTATCCCATGAAGCGTCGGTTTATCGCCTGTGCCCCGTTACTGGAAGCGATTGATTTAACACCATATCTCGATGGTGTTGATCATGTCACTGTAGGCGGAGAAACCGGAAGAGAGGCACGCATATGTGATTATGAGTGGGTGCTTGACCTTCACAGGCAGTGCGGGGAAGCCGGTAAAACCTTCTGGTTTAAAAATACAGGCTCTTTTTTCAGACATGACGGTATCATAGAACGAGTGAATCCATTCAAACAGACAGGAAAAGCGAAGCAATGCGGGATTGATATAACAGACGGAAGAAGATTGTTCTGATCATGGTTATGTATTTTACCATGATCAACGATTAGAATTATGCAGCCTTCTTTGACTGAGTCGGATAATTAAAACTGCGTAATTTGGACTGTCTATAATAAGATAAACAAATAAAGAAATGAGAGCAATCTCATTTTTATTTTACTAAAAAATCATTGTGAGGTAAGCAGATGTGCATAGCGGGTAAACATAGCCCCTTTCCTCATGATAAACATGGGAAAATAGTATCCATGTTCATCAGGTAAGCTGTTATATCCAGTATTCAGTCCTATAAGGAGCTTGCAAATGCTAACTCTTGTATTGACAATCCTGTTAAGTGTATTATAATGTATATGTACAATAAGTACATTTAAGTACAACGGAGGTGGCCTTGTGCAAATACTGATCAGTAATCATACCACAAAACCGATTTATGAGCAGATAACCTCACAGATCAAGCATGCCATTATGAACGGAGAATTAAAGAGCGGCGATCCGCTTCCATCCATGCGTGCATTGGCAAAGGATCTGCATATCAGCGTTATTACGACACAAAAAGCGTATGAGGATCTGCAGCGGGATGGCTTTATCGAAAGTGCTGCGGGCCGTGGAACCTTCGTATCCTCACAAAACAAGGAATTCATCCGTGAGGAACAACTGCGTCTGGCGGAAGCAAAGCTGCAGGAAGCCGCAGAAATCGGACGGTTAAATGGAATATCGCTTGAAACATTAACGAAGCTGCTTACGATGTTTTATGATGAAGGATAGGGAAGGAGTATCACTATGGATGCACTCATGCTAAAAAATGTATCAAAAGCATATGAGAATTTTCAGCTGAAGGATATCAGCTTTACACTGCCGGAAGGAACCATTATGGGACTTATTGGTGAAAACGGCGCAGGCAAATCAACCATTATCAACTGCATTATGGATTTGGTAAAGCGGGACAGCGGGGAGATTACGGTTCTTGGACAGCAAATGGATAAAGACAATCTGGCACTGCGCGAAGATATCGGAATCGTTTTCGATGTCAGTGATTTCTATGACAGCTTCAGTATTGAGCATACGGAAAAAATTTTACAGGATGTTTATAAAAACTGGGATCATGAAACCTTTCAAAGATACAAACAACAGTTTGCATTACCTGATAAAAAGCGTATGAAAGAATTCAGTCGTGGTATGAAAATGAAAACAGCGATTGCTATTGCATTATCCCGCAAGCCGCGGCTTCTCATACTTGATGAGGCAACAAGCGGTCTGGATCCCGTCATGCGGGATGAAATTCTGGAAGTATTCATGGAATTTGTTCAGGATGAGCATCATTCTATCCTCATATCCTCCCATATCTCTACCGATTTGGAAAAGGTGGCTGATTACATTACATTTGTTCATAATGGAGAGCTTGTACTGTCTGCTCTTAAGGATGAATTGATTTATCAATATGGTATCATGAAATGCCGTGAAGAAGATTTTAAACAGCTAAACCCGGATGATATTATTCGCTACCGCAAACAGCCTTATGAAACAGTGGTGCTTGTCGAAGATCGCGAGGCGGCTGCACATAACTATCCAAATTGCATTGTTGAGCGTGCAACACTGGATGATATCATGCTGCTGTATGTGAAAGGAGAACGGATATGATCGGGTTGATACGAAAGGATTTATATTATTTAGCCTCCAGCTGGAAGCCGTTGCTGCTGTCTGTCTTCATCATTGGCGGATTTTCTACATGGAAAGGCTTTGGAGCGATTCTAATCGTGATTTTGCCAACCTTTTTCGGATTGAGCATTATGGGATGTATTCAGATGGATGCACAGAACAAATGGTATGACTATTACCGGGTTCTTCCCATTTCCTTTCGAAATGTTGTGGCAGCTCGTTATTTCGCATATCTGGCTTTTACGGGCATTGGTTTTCTGATAACCGTTGTATATGGTTATGTGATTCAATTTACAATGGGAATTACTGCTCTTGGAACCCGGTTTGCTATGTGGCAGGGATTCTCAATGGGCATTGCACTGGCATTGAGCTTTGCGGCTGTCTTTATTCCTGCCACCTATTACAACAAGGGCGAGAAAATGGAGGTATCCATGATGATGAGCGGTTTTGTATCCTTTGGAGCTGTATATCTTGCCAGCAAGCTGCTGATGCTGTTTGGTATTCAGCTGATGGATTATGCAGATATGTTTCTTCAGATTCTATTAGGTTCGTCTTTGCTGCTGTTTGCAATCTCATGGACTGCATCAAATATCATAGTTCAAAAGCGTGCCTCATAACCAGCACACTGCAAGTAATAGAGCAGGAACCGGATAAAATCCATAGCTAAAAGCAATAAGGAGAAGAGAATGAGGAACATTACAAAGGAGCAGCTGGAATCTGCGCACAAGGAAATCGTGGCGATTATCAGAAAATGTGAGAATATGGAAGGGAAATTCGCAGCAGGGACCTCGCAGCATACCTTACTGAAAAATCGGCTGTTTTCCATGCGTGTGGCAAAGCAGCTGATCGAAGAAAAGCTGACAGCACTGCAAATGAATGCTGCGATAGAAAACGCAAATATAGTTTCCCTTCAGGAATTGGCTTCCGCCATAGAGCCGGTTCGCTCCATCATCAGAAAATGCAGAAAGGCACAAAGTAAATATGAAAAGGAAACCGCCCATTATAATCGCCACGAGCCAATGATTCATGCGATGCAGATTGCAGAGCAGCTGCTTGAGGAACAGCACCAGTTGCAGCAGGAGGCAGAAGCTCGCTAAAACAGACATACACCTATTATATAACGAAGCACATAAAGCGAAAAGAGGATTCGAGGGTAGGAGTTCTAAGCAGCTATATGTGTTTTTCTGTCTTTTCATAGGAAAAAAATTCCTGATAAAATTTTGTTGACTCTCCCCCGACAGGAGCATGTAAGCTGAAGGTGAAAGGAGGAATTGCAATGAAAAGTATTGAAGTTTCGGATATAACGAAGACATATAACGGAAGAACAGTCGTAGACAGACTGAGCTTCTCCGTTGACAAAGGAGAGGTGTTCGGACTGCTGGGACATAACGGTGCCGGCAAGAGTACGACGATTGACTGTTTACTGGGTCTTACAAAGCCGGACAGCGGCAGTGCACGTATCTTAGGACAGAATGCAGCCAAACACAGAAAAACGTTGTTTGAGCATGTCGGTGTCCAGCTGCAGCATGCGGCACACGCAAACAATATTCGCGTTTGTGAGGTATGTGAGGAAACCGCGGCACTTTACCATGAGCCTGCGGACTATCATGCGCTTTTAAAGCAGTTTCAGCTGGAAGCGTTCACCAATCAAAAGGTGGAACAGCTGTCGGGAGGTGAGCGGCAAAAGCTATCCGTAGTCGTGGCACTGATTCCAAATCCACAGGTGATTTTTCTGGATGAGCTGACGACCGGACTGGATGTGGCAGCCCGTCGCGAGGTATGGCATATTCTGAAATCACTGAAGCAAAAGGGAATGACAATTTTCCTGACAACGCATTATATGGAGGAGGCTGAGAATTTATGTGATCGCCTACTTATTTTGAAACAGGGCAGAAAGCTGTGTGAGGGAAGCGTTGAAGAACTTATCGAAAACAGTCCCTATGAAAATCTGGAAGAGGCATATCTATGGTACAGTGAGGAGGAAGTGAGCATATGAAACGATTTCTGACATTTTTAAAGGTGGAAGGGAAGCTGAGTCTGCGCAGTCCGGACGGCATCATTTTCGGAATCGGTATGCCGGTCGGTGTCCTGCTTCTGATTGCAGTCGTAGCCGGTTCGCAATCCGCAGGAGGTGCTGATTATTCCTTTTTACAGAGTGCATTTGCGTCGCTGTTGACGGTCGGAATCTGTGCGACTGCCTTTATGGGACTGCCGCTGACGATCGCAGATTACCGTGACAAGAAAATCCTGAAGCACTTCTTTGCGACACCGATTCGCCCGTTTATGATTCTGTCCGTTCAGGTGGTGATTGGCATGCTGACGTCATTCTTCTCAGCAGCGTTGGTTACCGTTTTGGCTGTGTTTGGATTCGGATACCGCATGGAAGGGGATCCGTTCCTTTTCATCGGTGCATTTCTGCTTGTCATGTTGTCCATGTACAGCATCGGCATGATTCTGGCAAGCTTGTGCAAGACGGTGAAAATTGCGAATGTCGTTACAACCTTCGTCTATTTTCCCATGCTGTTTTTATCGGGGGCAACCATCCCCTTCGAGCTGTTTCCGGACACTGTGCAAAAGGTATGCAATGTCCTGCCGCTGACACATGGTATCAAGCTGTTAAAGGCGGTTTCTTTAAACATGTGGAGTCAGGAGATATGGATATCTGTCGCCCTTTTGATTGTATTCGCAGTTGTCGGCTGTATCCTTTCTGTTGTATCATTTAAATGGGATTAAGAAAGGTGGAAACCACTATGAACAAAGATTTTTTCTGTCATCAGGATGAACCTGAAAAGCTGTATCGGATCGGGGTATTTTCACAAATGAACCATATAACAGTGAAAACACTACGCCATTATGATGAAATCGGTTTACTGAAGCCTGCTTATGTAGATGAGGACAGCGGGTATCGCTACTATACCTCGAATCAGCTGCTGCCGCTGCATAAGATACTGGCTCTTCGGGATATGGGATTCTCTCTGGAGGAAATACGGCAGGTGTGTAATGGCGCTTCGCAGGAACAGCTGTTGAAGAAAAGAAAACAGCAGCTGCTGAAAATCATGGCGGAAACAGGCGAAAAGCTGGCGCGTGTGGAGGGCTATCTGAGTGGTGGACATCTGGATGATGAATACCGTGTCATTCTGAAATCACTGCCAGCGGTTACCATTGCCTCTATGCGGGTACATCTCGACAGCTATGCGGATCTGTTTTATAAAATGCCGGATATGGGGCTGGAAATGGAGAAGGCAGGCTGTGAATGTAAGGAGCCGGAATACTGCTTTACCATGTATTACGATGATGAGTACCGGGAGCAGGATGTGGATGCGGAAATCTGCGAGGCGGTTACTGAAATGAAAGAGGATCGCGGTGATTTGAAATTTCGTGAGCTGCCGGCTGTTGAACTTGCTGCATGCGTCATGCATAAGGGGGCGTATCGTACACTGCCGCTGGCATATCGTGCCAGCGTTTCCTTTATTGAGGACAACGGCTACGAGATGATCGGGCATCAAAGAGAAGCCTATATTGACGGTATCTGGAACAAGGACAGTGAGGACGACTGGCTCACAGAAATCCAGTTTCCTGTACGCAAAATTCAGCGAACCTAACGCATAGAACAGGATACAAAAAAGCATGGAATCTTTTCTAGGAATCCATGCCTTTTTGTATGGCGCTCTTTTTCATTCAGACTCTGCAACATCATAGCAGCCTGCACGTAAGGCAAGCAGCTTCCAGATATCCTGATATACGCTGCCTTCATCCTCCACGTCAATCATCAGCCAGCGCTGTCCATTCCCTTCTGCTGTTTCCTGAATGATTTCCTGCATTGCATCACCGAGGTGCGGCAGCAGTGCTTCCAAATACGGCGCTTCTTTCTTGCCGATGACGATCAGCAGGGTGAAATACTGCTCCCGTGCATACAGGGTACAAAGATTTCTGCCTCTTTTTTTGAACTTCATATTCCATCCGTATTCCCATGTGCATCTGCTGAATTCCATTTGCGGTTCACAGGAAAAGATGTCCTTCATTGCCTGCAGAAATTTTTCAAACAGCTTGTTATGGATGACGGCGTAAAAATCCTCAATCTGCGGGATGTGTGTGCTGTCCTGCTGTATATCCATATAGTACCTCCTCATGCTTCATGTTTACAGTATACTAGGATTTCTTGCGTTTGTCTTGTCACAGAATGCGCAGGTTACAAGATTCGTACCGGATATGCAAGCAGGACTACATAGATGAATGTACGGTTTTATTCAGGGTATGGGCATGGTATAATGGGGGTAGAGATTTATGACGCACTATATTTCAATATATTGTAACGGGTGTTAGTAAGCTATTATGGAAATCGGCACAGAATTCCCTGTCATAGAGAGAAGGCGCTATGAGCCTTGATTATCTGTGATTCTGATGATGGCTGTAGGCTGTAAAGGAAGCGGCAATCCGGGAATCGAAAGGAGTATAGGATGAAATATTTTGGTGAAGGCTTAAGTGAACAGCATAAAAAGCTGCAGCATATGATTCGAAAGGAGCAGGAGCTGGAGGCAGCGAAGGAGCTGTTTCTTTCCCTTCATGCGGCATTGCATGCGTCCGCGGTTTCCGAAATGCCCTGCAATGAGGTGGATGCTCTTTTACAGGATTTACAGGAATATGAGTATGCAATTATGCCGACAAGGGAAGCGGAAACAATTGCCTGGGTTATCTGGCATATCGCACGCATTGAGGATCTGACAATGAATATGCTGGTGGCAAGGCAGGAGCAGGTATGGAATCCCGATTGGAAGCAGCGATTGCAGATCAGGCTGGACGATACAGGTAATGCGTTAACGGATGATGAAATCATGGATTTCAGTAAAACGGTTTGTATTCCTGAGCTGCTGGCATATCGAAATGCAGTCGGACGCAGAAGCAGACAGCTTGTACAGGAGCTTACGTTTGCGGATATGAAGCGTCACGTTTCACAGCAGGACCTCGCACGGATTCGTTTATGCGGGGGTGTAAGTGAGCATCCGGATTCCTTATGGCTTTTGGAATTCTGGGGCAAAAAGGACGTTGCCGGTATTCTTCTCATGCCGCCGACCCGTCATATTCTGCTGCATCTGAATGACTGCTGTCGCTGGAAGCTGGAAATCAGAAACAGAAAGCACCTGTATCGCAGCTGAGGATACAAGGCAAGCGGAGTGCATAGAAAAAGCGGATAGTGAAAGGATACGGTGCTTATTCGATTTCGGGGGATAAATAATAAGAGAATTCAAGCCTGTTGTATTTTTCAATGGAAATGGAATTCTCGTTTTTTTGTACTCTGAAGGAAGAATGAGTCAAGGATAGCTGCTATCCGTTTGTGATAAACAAAATCCGGGTAATCCATATCCATGTTATTGACAACATGATGCAGGGCTGCTGGTTACATGAAGAATGATGTGTGCTTCTACTTTCGTATAGGATTCAAAATGCCTTTACAGCGTGTTTTCTGTATGACGAACCGTACCGCTCAGAAGGCTGTAAAGGTTGCTGTGGGACTGCTTCTGTATGCATGAACTGGAATGGAAAAACGGGAAGGGTCTTTGTCATTCCATAAAGCATTGCGGTATATACAGCTTACTCGAAGAGGACATATTTTTTAGCGAGTGTCTGCCTGCCTTTATAGTTACTTATGGAAGGAAAATAGTATAGAAAACCTTCCATGATATTGTAAGGATTTCCATGATATGAAGAATTGCAGAGAGCTGATTCGATCCGATTTTCCAATACAGCAGCTTTAGAAACAGCAAGCAGAGCTATAGCATCAAGTGCATTCAATTATGCTGCTTTTAAAGACTCACTTAGCGGTGACCATAGCATAAAGGATGATTGAGCATGCGCTTTAGAACGAGGAACATGAGGATCAGCACTACATTCCCTGGGCTTGTCCGGATTCTGATATCCCGATGCCGCAAGGCTGTAAAAAATGGAATAGAAAATCTGTACAGCAGGTCAGATTGTGACAGTTTTGTCACAGACATAGACAGGGTGATATTTATTTTTTATAATACAGAAAAGGAAAGGTAGCGGATGCTTATGAAATTGCTGTTTGTTGAGGATGATCAGGCCATTGCGATGGGTCTTGTGTATACATTGAAAAAGGAAGGCTATGAGGTGGTGTGGTGCGACCATAAACGTTCGGCACTGCAGCAGCTGGATCAGCAGACGTTTGATTTGCTGCTGCTGGATGTCGGTCTTCCTGATGGAAGTGGCTATGATATCTGTACGTATGCAAAAAGCCGGCAGGATGTGCCGGTGCTGTTTTTGACTGCGCTGGATGATGAGGGGAATGTAGTGATGGGGCTGGACATGGGCGGTGACGATTACATTACAAAGCCGTTTCGAATCAATGAGCTGCTCAGCCGGATGCGAAGCGTACAGCGCCGCTATCACCGTCAGGAGGAGGATATTGTTCAGATACAATATCTAAGCATCTATCCTAAACAGGGAAAGGTATACAGGGAACAGGAGGAGGTGCTGCTTACTGCACTGGAATATCGTCTGCTCATGGTGTTTATCAATCATCCTCAGCAGGTGCTCAGCCGCTCTCAGCTGCTGGAGGGAATCTGGGATGCTGCCGGTGATTTTGTCAATGATAATACACTTACCGTTTATATTAAACGTCTTCGTGAAAAGCTGGAGCGCGATCCGCAGAATCCGTCGATCATTGTGACGGTGCGGGGGCTGGGCTACCGTCTGGAGCTTCATCATGCTGCGTAATACAGAGCTGCGTATCGCAATTTGGGCCAGCCTTGCGCTCATGCTGGTTACCGCCTGTCTTTTGCAGCCGATTTCAACCGCCGCCATGCTGATTACTTTTATTACACAGGGGATGCTTCTTACAATATATCTGCTGCTCAGCCGGTACCGCTATGCACAGCTGAAAAAGCTGTCAATGTATTTACAGCAAGTATATCAGGGCGATGGAGCATTTGATATTCCCCAATACAGGGAAGGAGAGCTCAGCATACTGCACAGTGATCTCTATAAAATCACGCGCACGCTGCAGCTGCAAAAGGAGAGTCTGCAGAAGGATAAGCTGTTTCTGGCAGATTCTCTTTCCGATATTTCCCATCAGCTGAAAACACCGCTGACCTCCATGATGATTATGAGTGAGCTGCTTCAGGATGAGGAATTACCCAGAAAGCAGCACAATCAGTTTGCGGATGCTTTGCGCCAGCAGCTGAAACGCATGGAGTGGCTGGTTTCCACACTGCTGAAGCTATCCCGCATTGATGCGCAGGTTTTACAGTTTCACCCGCAGCAGCTATCGGTGTATCAGCTTTTGCAGGAAAGTCTGGAGCCTCTGCATATCATGATGGAGCTGAAGGAGCAGACCTGTACACTCGTCTGTGATGAGGGGCTGGAGGTTACACTGGATATGAAATGGAGTGTGGAGGCATTGGGAAATATACTGAAAAACTGTGTGGAGCATACGCCGCAGCAGGGCAGTATTCATATTTCTGTACAGGATAATCCGCTGCATACCTGTATTCGAATCCAGGATAGCGGAAAGGGGATCCCGGCAGAGGAGCTGCCGCATATTTTTGAACGCTTTTACAGGGGAAGGAATGCCTCGATAGACAGCGCGGGAATCGGTCTTGCCATGAGTAAGGCGGTTTTTCAGCAGCAGAACGGCGATGTGGAGGCGATTGCCAGCGAACAGGGAGCCTGCTTTCTCATTCGCATTTACAAGGATGTGACAATTTTGTAAGCACGCCGTCACGAGGGTGTCATACCGATGCGGTATGCTGTAGAGGAGGAGGTAGCTTATGGAATTTTTAACAAATAACAGGCAGAATTCCCCCATCTCTGCGACGATAAGCAGATGGTGGGATGAATGCAGCCATTTTCCTTTATCCTTCACACAGGATAAATACGATTAAATTTCTTAGATTCAAAAAAAGCAAAAACATTTGAGAAATTTTGCTAATGCTTTTTTATGCATGTTGAGTGAAAAAATCAAGAGATGAGCACAATTACATATATGTGATATGACTTTGTTAAATAAGGAATTCCTGAATAATCTTCCATCTATATCTTAAGTCAAATAAATGCGTAAGTCCTGTCCTTTTTCTTTATGAATATGGTAAATCAGACCGCCTTGTGGTATACTATGAGTATAAAAATAGTTTCGGTCGATATTATGAGATGAGGTGTATTTATGCTAGATTTAGACAGTAATGCTCATTCAGTGTTTGCTCTCCATTACCATTTGATCATGACAACCAAATATCGGCGTCGTGTGTTCGATGATGTCATCAGTGATCGTGCAAAAGATATCTTTCTTCATATTGCCAGATCCTATAACATCTCTCTTCAAGAATGGAATCATGATGTCGATCATATTCATATCCTGTTCTCTGCTCACCCTAACTCTTGTCTTACGAAATTCATCAATGCGTATAAGAGTGCCAGTTCACGTTTATTGAAGAAGGAGTTTCCTGAAATTCGTGAAAAGCTTTGGAAAGAAGCATTTTGGAGTCAGAGCTTCTGTTTGATCAGTACAGGAGGTGTCACCACCGACATCATCAAAGCTTATATCGAAAGTCAAGGTGAGAAGAATGGTGTCAAGAAAAGGGTATCAGTTTAGAATCTATCCAAACAGGGAGCAAGAGATTTTCTTTACCAAAACATTTGGTTGTGTCCGTTTTTTGTATAATCATATGTTAGATGACAAAATCAAATATTATGAAGAAACTAAGAAAATGAAGCAAACGACACCTGCATCCTATAAGAAGGATCATCCATTTCTCAAGGAAGTAGATTCTTTGGCATTAGCAAACGCTCAACTACATTTAGAAGCTGCTTTCAAAAAGTTCTTCAAAGAAACAGATATCGGTTTTCCCAAATGGAAATCAAAGCATCAGGCGAAACAAAGTTACACGACAAATATGGTCAACGGAAATATCCGATTGTTTAGTACGATACAAAACCAGACGACCTATCTACGTTTACCAAAGGCAGGTAATATAAGGATCCATATGCATCGCATACCACAGGGGGTCTTAAAAGCAGTGACGATAAGCAAACAGCAGGACCGTTATATTGCGACATGTCTGTTTGAATATGAAAATAAAGTAGAAAGTAAAGAAGTGGTACATGTGTTAGGTCTTGATTATTCGCAAAAATATTTATATGTAGATAGTGAAGGTCAGGTATGTGACTATCCCCATTTTTATCGTGCGAGTGAGAAGCGATTAGCAAGAGAACAGCGCAAACTTTCCAAGATGGTCAAAGGAAGTAATAACTATAAGAAGCAAAGAAACAAGGTAGCCAAGCTGCATGCCCATGTAGCACAGCAAAGAAAAGATTTTCTACATAAAGAAAGCAGGAAGATAGCCAATTCCTGGGATATGGTAGTTGTAGAAGATATCGACATGAAAGCTATGAGCCAAGGATTACAGCTAGGAAAGAATCTCATGGATAATGGCTTTGGCATCTTGAGAAATTATTTGAAGTACAAGTTAGAAGATGGAGGAAAACGATTTATAAAGGTCGATAAATGGTATGCCAGTACGCAGATATGTAATCACTGTGGAGCAAAGAGAAAGATAGGACTGAATGAAAGAATCTATCAATGTCCGAAATGTGGTCATATAGAGGATCGTGATATCAATGCAGCGAAGAATATACGTGATGAAGGTATACGATTACATAGAGGTTAGAAAATAAGGATTACAAAGAACCGCTGGACGAGCGGGGATAGCTTGCTTATGCTTAGGACATCGGTTCTATCGAACAAGAAGCTCCCACTTCTATGCTAGTCATAGCATAAGTGGTGAGAGTACGTCACGAGTAGAGCATTTAACAAAACGGTACGGACAGGGGGAGGCGCAGGTGAGTGCGCTGGATGATGTGTCCTTCTGTGTGGAGCAGGGTGAATTTGTCGCCATTGTAGGGCCGAGCGGAAGCGGTAAATCCACGCTGCTGCATCTGCTGGGCGGTGTGGATCGGCCAACCGGCGGCAAGGTGTATGTGAGTGATAAGGATATGTATGCACTCGATGAAACCGCACTGGCGATTTTTCGCAGAAGACAGATTGGTCTGATCTATCAGTTTTACAACTTGATTCCGGTACTGAATGTGGAAGAAAACATCACACTTCCCCTGCTGCTGGATAATCGCAGCGTCAATACGCAGCAGCTGGACAGCATGGTAGAGGCACTGGGGCTGAAGAAGCGATTACAGCATCTGCCCAGCCAGCTCAGCGGCGGACAGCAGCAGCGCGTTTCCATCGGTCGTGCACTGATGGCATCTCCGGCCATCGTACTGGCGGATGAGCCGACCGGAAATCTGGATCGGGCCAACAGCAGGGAAATCATCGACCTGCTGAAGCGCCTGCATGATGAGCTTCACCAGACACTGATCATCATCACACATGATGAAGGCATTGCTTTGCAGGCAGATCGGATTTTAAAAATAGAGGACGGTCACATTGTGCGTGATGAGGTGATTCGCCGATGAATATCATACAGAAGGTGACATGGAAATGCATGAAGGCCGCTAAGCGCAGAACGATGGTCACCATCTTTGGTGTTATCCTGTCTGTTGCCATGATTGCGGCCGTTTCAACCATCGCACAGTCCTTTCAGGATTTGATGCTGCGCAATGCCCGTTCCAATTTCGGAGATTTTGAAATGGAATTTTATGATGTTCCTGCCAAACAGGCAGAAAAGCTGGTAAAGGACTCCCGCATAAAGGAAAGTCTGATTTCCTATCACGATACCTGTGCATTCTTGAAGGATGTAAAGGATGCGCAGCGACAATATATACAGCTTCAGGTCTATGATATGGAGCACCTGCATCTGAATGCCTTGCAGCTGGTGAAGGGAACGCTCCCGCGCCAAAAGAATGAAATTCTGTTGTCGGAAAGCTTTATGGAAACAAGCGGTACCGCCTGGAAAATCGGAGACAGTATAACTCTGCCTATCGGTTATACGCTACAAAAGGATGGAAGCCGGTCATATTCCCAATGGAATTCGGATGATGCGACAGGTGAAAGCTTTCATCAAACCGGGGAGCGTACCTTTCGTATCACCGGTATTATGGATGATGGAAAGGTGCATTTCGGAAGCCAGAACTATGCCTTTTATCTGCCGTTTCAGGGAAATGAGGGGACTTTGGAAAACCGGTATGTCATTTCCTTTACGATGAAGGAGCGAACTGCATCCATTTATGAGGATGCACAGCAGCTTGCAGAGGATTACGGTCTGCAGGATGTACAGATCAATCCCAACAATACGCTGCTGATGTTTTACGGTATCAATGACGATAACGGTTTTATGACGACAATTACGCTTGCGACGGGGATGGTGGCTCTCATTATTATGATCGGCTCGATTTCTCTGATTTACAATGCGTTCGCCATTTCGTTATCACAGCGAAGCCGTTATCTGGGAATGCTTGCCAGCATTGGTGCTACGCAGAAACAGAAGCGCTCCTCCGTTTTCTTTGAAGCGTTTGTGATTGGTGCCTTTGCAATTCCAATCGGTATTCTATGCGGCTATGCAGGGATCGGTATCACCTTTCTTTGCATCCAGCCGCTGATTCAGGGGATGTTTGAAACCATGGTGGAGCTGAGGCTTGTCATTACCTGGCAGAGTGTGCTGGTTTCCGTTCTGTTTTCCTTTATCGTCCTGCTGATCAGTGCCTGGCTGCCAGCACGGCGTGCTTCGCGTATCACACCGATCGATGCGCTGCGGCAGAATCAGGATGTCAGTATCCGCGTAAAGGATGTGCGTAGGACACGCTGGATCCGCAAGTGGTTCGGCTTTTCCGCCGCGCTGGGTGCAAAGAACATGAAGCGAAGCAGACACCGCTATTATGCCACATTGTTTTCACTGATTATCAGTATGGTTCTCTTTATGACGGCTTACAGCTTTTCCACCTTTATTTCACAGGCCTTTTCAATGGCACAGGGGGAAATACCGGCTGATGTAACCGGAGGAATGAATGGATACAGCCAGCCGGAAGGGGATGCGATACGAGAACAGCTGTCCCGGCTTCCCTCTGCCGAAGAGTTTCTCTATATGGAAAGTGTGACGCTGCAGGATCATTCGACCGCAGCCTACAGCGATCAGCTGCAGCAGCTTTTGGATGAGCAGGGACGGCATTTTGATGAACCGCAGCAGCGCTTGTCTTTTGAGATTATCGCTTTGAATGATCAGAGCTTTGCCCGCTATGCCGGGGAGGTCAATGCTTCTATGGAAGACTTTACAGGCAGTGATGCTCAGGCGATCCTGCTGAATAAGCTGACCTGCAAAAAAGAGAATACCTTTACCGATTACCGGCTGCTGGAGAATGCGGAAAAGGGAATGACGCTGCAGGCCGCTATGGATAAGCGCTCCTATGAAACAGCGATACATGTTGCGGCAGTCAGTGAAGTGCATCCATGGTTTATGCCGGCCAATGTTGATGATATTCATACGATTTATCTGATAACGAATGAGCAGTCCATGCGGATTTTGAAAAAACAGCTGCAGCTTACACAGGACATGCTTTCCATGAAGTTTCAGTATCGCTCCTCTCAGCCCTATGCACTGGAAAATGAGCTGACACAGCTGCAGTCTCAGCATCCGGCAGGAACGATTTTCAAAAGCAATATCCGGGCATTGAAGGATCGGCAGAATCAGCTGTCGCTGTTTCTGAATGTCTTCCTGTATGGCTTTGTGGCACTGATCCTGCTGGTCAGCGCAGCCAATATTTATAACACGATTTCCACAGGAATCGCCTTGCGCAGACGGGAATTTGCCATGCTGAAATCCATAGGAATCACACCGGGCGCCTTTCGCGCAATGATCCGTATGGAAATTATGCAATATCTGGGCAGGACCATGCTGTTTGGCATACCGCTTACACTGCTTGTCATCTACGGTGTGTACGCAGTTCTGCAGCGTAATTTCGCCTTTGCCTTTGCATTTCCGTGGCAGGGACTGCTGTTTATCATCCTTCTGCTGGCGGCTTTGCTGTTTATGAGCATGCGCCTGGCACTGCAGGCGATGAAGCACGATAATCTGATGGAAACGATTCGACAGGAAAGCATATGACCGGATTGTATGCCGTTGGATACATCCCTGTCAGGAATAGGGAAAGCAATCCGGTTATCGCGAATGCAGCTGTAGGTATCGGTTGGTGAATCCATAAAGCTTCCTTGTTCATGAAATTGAAAAAGGGTGAACAGAGACCTTGGAATCCTGTGTAAACCGCTATCATTCTATGGTATAATGAAAGAAAATAACGAAGGAGGAAGCTTATATGACATCCTATATTATGGCGATTGATCAGGGAACGACCAGTACCCGCGCCATTCTGTTTGATAAAGCCAGCAACATCGTCGGAGTAGCGCAAAAGGAGCTGGAAAATTATTATCCGCATCCGGGCTGGGTGGAACAAAACGCAAACGATATATGGGCAAGTACCATCGGTGTGATGTTTGAGGTGCTGGCCAAAACCGGTGTAAGGGATACCCAGGTGGCTGCCATCGGCATCACCAATCAAAGAGAGACGACAGTTGTCTGGGATAAGGAGAGCGGTCAGCCGATATATTTCGCCATCGTCTGGCAGTCCCGTCAGTCGGACACCTATTGCCAAAAGCTGAAGGAGCAGGGGCTGGAGGGGATGATTCGCGAAAAAACCGGTCTGCTTCTGGATCCGTATTTCTCTGCCAGTAAGATTCGCTGGATACTGGATCATGTGGAGGGTGCTCAAGCGCGTGCGGAAAAAGGGGAGCTGCTGTTCGGAACCATGGATACCTGGCTGCTGTGGAAGCTGACCAAGGGAGCGAAGCATATGAGTGATGTATCCAATGCGTCCCGAACGATGCTGATGAATCTGAAGACGCTGCAATACGATGAGGAGCTGCTGAAGCTATGGAATATTCCCCGCTGTATGCTTCCGGAAATCCGTGATTCCAGTGAGGTGTACGGGGTTACCAGTGGTGTGTTTGATCATCCGGTTCCGGTTGCGGCATTGATCGGTGACCAGCAGGCGGCCCTGTTCGGACAGACCTGCTTTGATGCGGGAAATGTAAAAAACACGTATGGAACCGGCTGTTTCCTGTTGATGAATACAAAGGAGCGCCCGATTCACTCCGCACACGGGCTCGTCAGCTGTGTTGGCTGGAGAATCCGGGGGGAGACGGATTATGTTCTGGAGGGCAGCGTCTTTGTCGCAGGAGCTGCCATACAGTGGCTTCGCGACGGCCTGAAAATTCTGCACAGCAGTGCGGAAAGCGAGCAGCGTGCCCTGCAGGTTGCGGATAGTGACGGTGTATATGTCGTACCGAGCTTTACCGGTCTGGGTGCTCCATACTGGAAGCCGCAGGTAAAGGGCGGTATGTTTGGGCTGACCAGAGGCACAACACAGGAGCATATCATACGTGCTACGCTGGAAGCTCTGGCATATCAGACCAATGATGTACTCCAGGCGATGAAGCAGGACAGCGGACTGGACATCGCACAGATGCAGGTGGATGGTGGTGCCAGCCGCAACGATTATCTGCTGCAGTTTCAAAGTGATATCACCGATACGTGCATTGTACGCTCCACCATCAGTGAAACAACTGCACTGGGGGCTGCCTACCTGTCCGGGCTTGCCATGGGCTTTTGGAAATCCAAGGAAGAAATCCGTTCCCAGTTTCAGGTATCACGGCGCTTTACACCACAGATGGATGCGCAGCAAAGAGCAGCCTGTCTGCAGGGCTGGAACAAAGCAATCCATGCGATTCTTGACTTTTGATGGTTACTGGAAAATATTAACTTGTGAAAACATGAGCAAAACGGTTGACGATTCTTTATCCTATCTGTTACCATAGGATTGCCAGCATCATATCATACGATGAGGGACAATCAAAGCGCTGTTATCATACAGCCACATGGAGGAGAATATTACGATGAAAAAACTCACAGTACTACTAGCAATGACGATGTTACTAGCAGCCTGCGGCGGTAATTCCGAGCCTGAAAAAAAAGGAAACGGTGAATCCGCAAAAGACAAGAATGGAGACTACGCGACTGCTGAAATCACGGTACAGGGTGATGATGTCGTTGCCATCAATCTTGACGAAACAAAAGAGGGAAAATCCAAAAAAGAGCTTGGCGACAAATATGGAATGAAGGCCGCAAGCAAGAAAGCGAAAAAGGAATGGGATGAGCAGGTGGAATTCCTGGAGAATTACATTGAGAAAAACGGTCTGGACAAGGTCGAAATGAATGATGCAGGCTATCCTGTGAATGACGATGTTCTGGCTGGCTGCACCATCAATGTGAAAAATCTGATGGATGCGGCAAAGAACGCAAAGGACAACGCAAAATAAAATAGCCTGTGAAAGACGGAGATACCAGCTATCTTCGTTTTTTTTTGTGCAAATCCGGATTTCAGCTTCCTGTCTGCAATCGGATTCATCGTATTTTTAAAGCTGTATATAGCAAATGTTTTTGCTTTTTTTGAATCTAAGAAATTTAATCGTGTTTATCCTGTGTGAAGGATAAAGGAAAATGGCTGCATTCATCCCACCATCTGCTTATCGTCGCAGAGATAGGGGACTTCTGCCTGTTATTTGTTAAAATGTTACAAAAGGGTACCACCAATCTATGCTTCCTTTTATGATACACGGTTTGCGGCTGCTTTATCAGCTGCTTTGGGCATGGTCTGTCTCAATGTAAGTACACGCATGACATGCATGCACGTAATCATAGAACCGATTTTCAGACAGGTGATTTTTCGCTGTTTGTGTGCCATTTCTCTTAACAGAGCTGTTCTTTTATACTATAATGTACAAATTAAAGGGAAGGAAATTATCTGTATGAAAAAAATACTTATGCTGTGCTGTATGATGGCTATGCTGCTTGGAGGCTGCAGCAGACAGCAACCGGCGCCGCAGCCAAAGCCGAAAAAGGAAAATCCAGTCCGCAGTGTATCACTGAGCTTTACCGGAGATATCCTGATGGAGGACGCATTATACAACTGGATGGGAAAGGGATACAGCTTTAAAAACTATTTTGACAAGGTAACCCCCTATCTGGACAGCGATCTTGTCATCGGGAATCAGGAGGTTGTGCTCGGCGGCCGTGAGCTGGGAATCACAGGCAGTGACTATACCTTTAATGCGCCTGAGGAAATCGCCAAACAGCTTCCAGAGATCGGCTTTAATGTTTTGACCTTCGCTAATAATCACAGCTATGATCGTGGCATGCAGGGAATCGTGAACACCCGAAGGAATCTGGAGGACGCCGGTATCCGAACAACCGGGGCTTATGAAAATAAGGCGCAGCGAGATGATATTCTCGTCGTGGAACGAAACGGGGTACGGTTTGCGATTCTCGCTTATACCTACGACACCAATCAGCCGATTGACGCTGAAAACGGCTTTGCGGTCAATCATTTTCTCAATGAGGGGCATGTGTTTGACGACCGCTGTAAAAAGCAGCTGGCAAAGGATGTGCAGAAAGCAAAAGAGCAAGCGGATGTGGTGATTGCGGCGATGCACTGGGGAACCGAATTCACCTATGAGCTGGATGCTGCGCAGCGCGATGCAGCAGTCTTTCTCAATGAGCAGGGCGTGGATATCATCATCGGTAACCATCCGCATTGTCTGCAAAGGGTGGAGACCTTAACGAATGCACAGGGAAAGGAAACCTTTGTTATGTATTCTCTCGGTAATTTTGTGTCAGCGGCTATGGGGGTTGACCGTGCCAGCGAGCAGTTTACCAATATGTATGAAATCGGCGGTATCGTGCAATGTGATGTGGAGTTTCATACAGAAACAGGAAAAACAGAAGTGAAAAATAAAAAAATGATACCGATCGTCAATCACTTCGATGCCTCCTATGATAACTTTCAGCTGCTTCCGTTTTCTTCCTATAGCGAGGAGCTGGCGGCAGAGCATGGTCAGCGTACCGTCAGCGCTGATTTTACCTATGCATGGCTCAGGGAACAGCTGAAGCAGCTGTATGACGGTGAAATCACATGGCAGTAGTATAAACGGGTGAAATGATCGCATACTAACAGCAGCGAAAGGATGATATGCATGAAAAAGCAGGTAATGATGCTGGGCCTTTCCGTACTGCTGTGCGGCTGCGGCGGAAAGAGCGTGGAAAAGGAAGGTACGGGAACCTATACGAATGACAGCGGGGAAAAGACAACAGCCAGAGTCAAATTGAAAAATGATAAGATTGCCGAGGTCGAAATCGATGAAACCGCCAAGGGAAAGGATAAGACCAAAAAAGAGCTCGGTGAGGACTATGGTATGAAGCAGGCCAGTCCGATCAAAAAGGAATGGAATGAACAGATTGCCTTCTTTGAAAAATATGTCGAAAAGCACGGCATCGATAAAATCAAGCTCAATCAGGATGGCAAGGCAGAGAATAATGATGTGAGAAGCGGCTGTACCATCAGCGTGGACGGCTTTATAAAAGCCATTCAGGATGCAGAGAAAAATGCAAAATAGGTAACAGGATATCTGCGGGCTGTAAAATAGCCGATGCAGATATCTTTTTTTCTTTCAAATGGTGTCAGCTTCTGCATTCTTTCACGAAAAAGGTTTGCAAAGCGTTTTCTCTCGGGTATAATATAAGAATGTTGGAGGATCTATGAATAAAGCGGATAAACTATTTATTATGATCGTCGCAGTTTGTGCCTGTCTGCTGTATGTCCCTTTGATCTGGAGCGCATACCGTGATGCAGGGCGGGAAAAGGAAGTTGTTGTCAGCTATAAGGATCGTGAAATACTCAGAAAGAGCCTGTCACTCAACGATGTGTATACCGTAAAGGGAACACTCGGCGACGTGCAGGTGGAGGTAAAGGATAAACGTGTTCGTGTGGAAAAGGAAAACAGTCCCAATCATCTTTGTTCCATTCAGGGATGGGTGGAGGATGCCAATCGTCCGATTGTGTGTCTGCCCAACAATATCGTCGTACAAATTGAAGCAGGCGATGTGCGAGATGATGATGTGGACACGGTGATACAGTGATGAGCCGCACACAGAGGATGACAACGATCACAATGCTGACGGCTGTCAGTATTCTCTTTCATATGATTGAATCCATGATTCCCGTGCCCGTACCGGTACCGGGATTCAAGCTGGGTCTGGCCAATATTGTCGGCCTGATCGCGTATTATCTGTTTGATGCCAGGGTGATGCTGTCGGTCAACATCATGCGGGTTGTACTGGCCTCTTTGTTGAGAGGGATGCTGTTTGGCACCGGCTTCTGGCTGTCGATGTGCGGCGTACTGCTGTCGACACTGGCCTGTATCCTTGCCAGAAAAACACCGATGAGTATCTATGGTGTCAGTGTTGCGGGAAGCAGCGCCCATGCGATCGGACAGGTCATTGCGGTAACGCTGATTTACCAGCAGTTCTTCATGCAGGCAATCCTGCCGGTACTGATATTGCTGGGCATCCCGACCGGACTGTTTGTGGCACATGTCGCAAAAGCGGTTCTGAAACGAATACACATAGAATGATTGCGGTTGATTGAGGAGGAAATTGGATATGGAAACATTTGTATATAGACCAAAGGGCGTATGCTCAAGAGAAATGCGTTTTGAGATGGACGGCGATATCATTCGCAATGTAACCATCGTTGGCGGCTGTGCCGGCAACCTGCTGGGCATTTCGAGAATTATAAAAGATAAAAAAATAAGTGAAGTACTGGATGCATTTCGTGGGGTTCGCTGCGGAGCGAAGCCGACATCCTGCCCGGATCAGATCGCAGAGGCGTTGAGTGAATACGCCAGAAAGCTGGGATAGGCAGGATCTCTGTGCCTGTGGCACAGGGCTGTGAAGGCATAAGGGAAATAGGCTTATTGCCTATTTTTTTCGTTTATAGAGAGGAAGGGGATTATGAAAAAAATACGATTTGTATGGAGATATGTAAGGCCGTACCGTTATCAGTTTGTACTGATTCTGCTGGATGTGGCTGTATATTCCTTGTTTATGCTGGCAGCGCCGCTGATCATTTCCTGGATGATTGACAATGTCATCAAGGGAGTGCCGTTTGACAATGCTTTTTTACAGCAGCTGGTGGATATGGCAGGCGGTATGGAGGCGTTGCAGTCTCATTTGTGGATTGGTTCCGCGCTGGTCGTGGGAAGCTATCTGATGGTAGCCTTTGCGATCAACCGCAGAAGTATGCATGCCGGTAATGTCGCGGAAACACTGGCATTGAATGTGCGCAATGATTTATATGACCATCTGCAGAAGCTGCCGTTTTCCTATCATAAAAGCAGGGACAGCGGGGATTTGATTCAGCGAAGCACCTCGGATATCGAAACGGTGCGCAGATTTCTGGCGAATCAGTTTTCCGAGATGCTGTTTGCGATTTTGAATGTCACGCTTGCATCACTCATTCTGTTCAGCCGCAGTGTGAAGCTGACACTGGTATCCATTGCACTGATTCCGCTGATTCTGATTGCCAGCTATGTATTCTTTTCCAAAGCGAAGAAAATTTTTCTGGAATGCGATCTGGCGGAAAGCTCCATGACCACCGTGCTGCAGGAAAATCTGAATGCCATGCGTGTGGTAAAGGCGTTTCATCAGGAGCAGCATGAAATTGATAAATTTGAGGAGGCAAATGATGCATACCGCAAAAAATATTTCGATCTGATGCATGCTTTGGCACTGTTTTGGAGCGGTACGGATTTTCTGGGACAGATGCAGATTCTGGTCATGATTGTTTTCGGTATCGGTATGGCGCTGCAGGGAGAGCTGAGTGTCGGTACATTCTTTGTGTTTGTGATGTATGAGAGTACCATTGTATGGCCGCTGCGTCAGCTTGGAAGGATTTTGTCCGATCTTGGTAAGGTCAGCGTTTCCATCACACGAATCGAGGAGGTGCTGCAGGAGGAGGCAGAGGATCTGGAGAGCGGGCTGCGGCCGGATATCAGCGGAAATATCTGCTTCGATCATGTTAGCTTCCGTTATGAGGATGGAAGCCGGCATACGCTGCATGATCTGTCGTTTACCATTCGTGAGGGAGAACGTATTGCCATCATGGGGCCGACGGGGAGCGGAAAATCCAGTCTGGTGCATCTGCTGAGCGGCATCTATGACTATGATCGGGGCAGCATAACCATCAACGGTGTGGAGCTGCGCGATATCGCCAAATCATGGCTGCGCCGTCATGTGCAGATCGTCTTGCAGGAACCGTTTTTGTTTTCCAAGACGATTTATGAGAATATCCATCTGTCCGATCATCATGCGATGAAGGAGGATGTGGTGGAGGCTGCCCGCATGTCCTGTATTCACAATGATATCGAGGAGTTTGATCAGGGCTATGAAACAATGGTTGGAGAAAAGGGGGTTACCCTGTCCGGGGGACAGAAGCAGCGTGTGGCGATTGCACGATCCCTGCTGGCGAAAAGTCCGATCATGGTGTTTGATGATTCTCTGTCCGCACTGGATATGAAAACGGATGCGATGATACAGGAAGCCCTGCAGGATATCCGCTATTCCATGACGATGCTCATGATCACTCATCGTGTGGCTTCCGCACAGAACGCCGATCGTATTCTTGTTTTAGAGCATGGACGTCTGGTACAGGAGGGAACGCACGAGGAGCTGATCAAACAGGACGGCTTGTATCGGCGAATTTATGAAATTCAGAAGGAGGGAGGTGAGGCATATGGCACAGCGCATCATGAAGGAGCAGGAGTTTGAGAGTGATGTATTCGACCGCGGCACGTGGCAAAAGGTTTTCCAGCTGCTGTGGGAGCATAAGAAAAGTGTGATTCCGCTGATATTCTTTAACACCATTCTGGCGGTTACCGATGTCATCATGCCGCTGCTGAACCGCTACGCCCTGAATACGTATGTCGATGATCAAACAGGCGCAGATACCCTGCCGGTATTCATCCTTGTTTATGTCGGAATGATACTGGCTCAGTGTCTGCTGGTATACCTGTTTTTCCGTCTTGCCGCAAGGGTGGAGAGTGATTTTGGTAAAAATCTGCGGGAGAAGTGCTTTCGCAAGCTGCAGGAGCAGACCTTTTCCTATTTTGACCGCACTGCAAACGGCTGGCTGATGGCCAGAATCACCTCGGATACGGCGCGTCTGGCAGAAACGCTGGCATGGGCCTTTGTCGATGTGGTGTGGGGGATCTTCGTCATGCTGGGAATCAGTGTTGTCATGCTGCTTGTCAACTGGCAGATGGCATTGTGTGTACTGGTGGTTGTACCGCTGCTCTGGTTTGTCTCCCTGTATTTTCAGCGCCGCATCCTCTCTGCTCAGCGGCAGTCAAGAAAAGCCAATTCCCGTATTACAGCTTCCTTTGCGGAAGGGATCAACGGTGCCAAGACAACAAAGACATTGGGCATTGAGCATCAGAATTACAATGAATTTCAAAAGAAAACCGATGATATGAAGCGCTATAGCATGCGGGCCTTGCGAATCAATGCCATCTTTCAGCCAATCGTTTATCTGCTGTCTGCTGTCGTTATCGCCCTGCTGCTGTATGTGGGCGGGGAGCAGGTGCTTTTGAAAACCATTCAGTTTGGAACACTGGCGATGTTTATCAACTATGCGCAGCTGTTCTTTGATCCGCTGAAGCAGATTGCCCGTGTGCTTGCGGAGATACAGATGGCGCAGGCAAGTGCGGAGCGCGTGGTTGCATTGCTGGAAGAGGAAATCGAAATCACGGATTATCCGGATGTCATCGAGCGCTATGGAACCCTGCTGAAGGAGCATACAGATGCCTACGAACCCCTTTATGGGGATGTGGTATTTGACCATGTGAATTTCTATTATTATGAAAATGAGTCCGTTCTGCGTGATTTCTGTCTGCAAGTGAAAAAAGGACAGACGGTAGCGCTGGTTGGGGAAACCGGTTCCGGGAAAAGCACCATTGTCAATCTGCTCTGTCGCTTCTATGAGCCCTGCTCGGGACGTATCCTTATGGATGGCAAGAATTTAAGAGAGCGCAGTGTGGGCTGGCTGCATTCCCATATCGGCTATGTACTGCAGACGCCGAATCTGTTCAGCGGCACCATACGGGATAATATTCGTTATGGCCGTCGAGACGCCAGTGATGAAGAGGTGGAGCAGGTTGCCCGCCTGATTCAGGCACATAATTTCATCAGCCGTATGGAAAAGGGCTATGACACTGAAGTCGGTGAGGGCGGAGATCGTCTGTCAACCGGACAGAAGCAGCTGATTTCGTTTGCAAGAGCCATGCTGTGTGATCCCGCTATCGTAATTTTGGACGAGGCGACAAGCTCCATTGATACTGAAAGTGAAAAGGCGATCCAGTATGCGATGGATCAGCTGCTGCACGGTCGTACAAGCTTTGTGGTTGCGCACCGTCTGAGTACGATTGTTTCAGCGGATATCATTGTCGTGCTGCAGCACGGGGTGATCATCGAGCAGGGAACACACGAGGAGCTGATGGCAAAGCAGGGATATTACTATGAATTGTTTACTTCTCAGTATCGCCAGGAGCGCATACAGCGCTGTATGGAATGATACCTGTATGAAACAGATGCTGATCAGATATCCTTATCTGCAGGCACAGATTACCGCAATGGGTGAATCTGTGCCTGTTTTGCATACAGAAACACGGCATTGGGAGGCTATGGAAGCACGGTGGCGCTGTTATCCAGCAGGATAGAGTCTGCTTGAAAATTTATATATACAGCAGGTAAACAGTATGGTTTCTGTGGTAGAATAAATAGGAATGTAAGGAGGTATCCGATATGGAGAAAATAGCGAAATTTCATAAGGTGAGCATGCAGCGGTTTGAGAAGGACTGGGGCACTGCATTTCCCGGGACCGATGCGGCAGAAATTCAGAGAATATATGAGGCGTTAAGGCTGCCTGTGCGTGCGACAAAGGGATCAGCCGGCTATGATTTTTTTGCACCTGCGGCAGTTTCCCTGAAACCAAGGGAAACGATAAAAATACCAACCGGTATCCGTGCGGAAATTCAGGAGGGCTGGGTGCTGCAGCTGTTTCCCCGCAGCTCGCTGGGCTTTACCTATCGTCTGCAGTTTAACAACACGGTAGGAATTATTGACAGCGATTATTTTGAAAGCGACAACGAAGGGCATATCTTCATAAAAATGATGAACGATTCCACAGAGGGAAAAACCGTTCAGATTCGCAAAGGAGACGGCTTTGCGCAGGGGATTTTTCTTCCGTTTGGCATTTGTGAGGATGATGATGTGCAAAAGCAGCGAAACGGCGGCTTTGGTAGTACGAATGAGTAGCTGCAGGACATTGAATCTGCAGCTTTTTTTGCTTCGTGCGATATGTGCACAGCATGTAAGCATACACATTTTGGGTATAAATAAATATATATGTAAAGTTTTTATGGAAACATGGCGTATCGTGTGACAGATATGTTATACTTATTAAATAAAGGCTATGAGGTGAATATGTATGCATAAAATCAAGAGAAAGGTACAGCAGAAGCAGGAAAGCCGAATCCTCTCGTTTACACCGGTTCGTACCTATTTTCTGCTTTTTTTGATGCTGTATCTGCTTCTGGTGATATGCGCGGGATCACTGCTGACGATTCATTCGATGAAGCAGTCGGCGCAGGCGGCACAGCAAAGTGCAGCAGCGCAGATATCGCAGCGGATTGATGAATCCCTGAAACTTTTAAACGCACTTGCGGCACTTCCTGAATTTTATGATCCCTCTGTAAAATGGGAGGAAAAGGTGGAAAAGCTGGACAGCATCAATACACAGTTCGGCTATATGTTTATCTGCTACGTTGATGAGGATATACAGGTTTACACATTGGGGGGAGGAACCGGCCAGTCTGGCTGCTCGTGAGCATATGCAGAAGCTGTATGCCACAAAGCAGCCGATTGTTACCGACAGCTTTGTTGCCGGTGCAGACGGCGTTACCCTGAACTATACGGTTGCTGTTCCGCTGCTTCAGGACGGTGTTATGACCGGAAGCCTGTTTTGCTCGATATATTTTGATGATACCGTAGAGCTATTGAAAAAGGCGGCATCCGCAAATCAAAGCGAAGCTGTTCTAATTGGTTCTAAGGGACAGATCATGTCATCGACAAATGGGTTATCCTATGGATCCTCCTATGTGGATCAACTGCAGGATGTCCGTATGTACAGCATGACGACGGATACACTGGAAACTAAACTGCTGGCGCGTGAATCCGGCTCTTTCTATAGTAGGAAAGACGGAAATCTGATGTATACTGCATACGGCCCTGTCAAAAATACAAATTGGGATATTCTGATAACAATCGACTTCTTTCGCCTGTTTTCATCTATGCTGCCCCATCTGCTGCTGATTGCTGCGATTACTGCTGCAATCACACTCTCTCTTTATCTGCTGGTGAGAGCATACAGCCGGCAGCAAAAAGCGAATATGGAAAGCATGGTAGCTGCCGTCCACAGGATGGAGCGGAAATTGTATAAGAACAGCATTCCCGAACAAGTGGATTATGATGATTTGCTGCAAATGAGCAGTACAGGACTGCGGGACGGATTGACCGGCGTCGTAACGCGAACGGTATTCCTAAGCAGGATGCAGAAGCTGCTGGAGAGTGGAGAATACGGGAGCTGTACGACACTTTGCTTTGTTGATCTTGATGACCTGAAAACGCTGAACGATACACACGGGCATCAGGCAGGTGATAGTGCTTTAAGAAAAATCGGTTCCATTCTACGGGAATATGAAATGAAATACGAGGGCATTGTCGGGCGCTATGGCGGAGACGAATTCATTCTTGTTTTAAACGATGTAGATACCGCACAGGAGGTTCATGCCGTATTATCCGAGCTTGTTGAAAAACTGAATTTCTCAATCGCTGTAAGTCAGGCAGATGTGGCCGTGCATTGCAGTATCGGTGCCTGTATCTGGAACAAAACAGATTCTTTGGATGTGCTGATTGCAAAGGCGGATAAGGCCCTGTATGATGTGAAACGGCATGGCAAAAAAGCGTATTCCCTCTTTCTGAAGGGAGAGTCCTGATATGAGGCGGATGTCATTAAAAAGAAAACTCCCCGTACTTTTCTTGGTTATCCTTGTACTGGGGCTGAGTCTGCATACCGGAAAAAGCATACAGGCAGCATTGATCAGCAAACGGCGGCAGGCTGCGGAAACCGTCATTGAGCTTTTCGGCAAGCATCTGATACAGCAATTGGAAGCAGAGAATTTCGCATCCAAATTGATGTTTGCACTGGATACAAAGGAGAAAGCAAATCTGACACTGTTTGAAGAGAAGGCAGCGAAGCTTCAAAGGGACCATGCCGAAATCCGTTTTCTGTCCTACTTTGAGCAGGATACCTTACAGGCAATTTATCCGAGAGAGAAATACAAATCGGCAATCGGCATGAAATTACATGACGTATCCTATAGCTATACCCTTGCAAAGGTGATAAAGGACGGAGTTATTGCCGGACCGGAGAAACTGTCTTCGACAAAGGAGGAGGTATTTCTCTTTATTGAGCCGCTGTATGAAAATAATCAGTACAAGGGAGAGATTATCGCGGCAGTGGATAGTGCGTATCTTATAAAAGCCATGAATCTGGAATATCTCCAGAAAAGAGGCTATGAGTATGAGCTGTGGAGAGTAAATGCGCTTGGTGAAAAAAAGACGGTCGTGAGGGTGTCTGATCCGAGTGTTGATTTCTCCGAGGCTGTAAAGCTGGAGGTTAGTTTACCTGCGACATGGAATCTCAGCATTCTGCCAGAGAATGGTTGGCTGCCTTATTCCGTGAAGCTTGCGATCAACGGCATATGCTTACTCAACGCTTTGCTCATCCTCGCCCTTGTATACCTCGCACTGCGTGTGCATGTACAGAAAAAGCAATTGATAAGGGAATCCTATACTGATGCAGACAGCGGCCTGCTGACTCGTGAGGGATTCTTCTATTTTATGAAGCGTGCGAAACAAATGCAGGGGGACAAGGAGGTATCTGTACTGTATATTCAGCTGTATAATTTTTATAAGCTGCGCAAAAACTGCAGTATGGAGGAAATGCAGGCATATTTGCAAATCATACAACAGGGTGTTCAGGAGCATCTGCCTGTGGGAAGTATTGCTGCCCGTCTGAGTGAAGAGGAATTCGTCATAGCAATCTTCGAAGATACGAGGAGTGAGAAGGCAATGGAGGCAATCGAGGATTTTATACTACAGCTATTCTGGAAAAAGAAAATACAAGGGAAAAAGGTCTTTGTGGAACCGAAAAGCGCTATTGTCCGCTGTGTGGCAAAGAAAACAGATGCAGAGGAGCTTTTGAAGCTTGCTTCGATGCGATTAAATGCATTGTATGATCTGCATTCCTGAATCTGGACGGTGAGTATCGTTTTATTCATATACGAAGGGACTACAGGTATATCTGTCGGATAGCCTGTAGTTTTTTTTGTATATGATCCGTTCTATTCTGCAATCCACAGTATTACTTTTATTTTAGTACTTGACAATGCAAAGTACTAAGGGTATTATAATAGTGGAGGTGATGCTGGTGAACACACAATTTAAGAAGGGTGTTCTGGAACTGATTGTGCTGCTTTGCGTATATAAAAAGGATATGTACGGATATGAGCTGGTGTCCGAGGTCAGTAAGGTTATCAATGTGAATGAGGGGACCATCTACCCGCTGTTGAAGCGTCTGACCAATGAGCACTATTTTGAAACCTACCTCAGTGAATCCACGGAGGGACCTCCGCGAAAATATTATCGCATAACCGGGAATGGAAAAACGAGGACAACGGAGCTGCTGCAGGAATGGAATGAATTCCATGAACAGGTCAGCAGATTTATAAAGGAGAGTGAAATCGATGACGAAAGATGAATTTCTGCGATTGCTGGATCGCAAGCTGGATGTGATCAATGAAAGGGAACGACGTGATATCATTGATGAGTACCGCACGCATATTGAAATGAAAATGAAAGAGGGGAAATCGGAGGAAGAGGCGATTGAGGATTTTGGAAATATCGATGAACTGGTGGATGATATTCTGGATGCCTATAAAATCAATACGGATCGTGTCAACCGCTCCTTCGATACCAAGCTGAACCGTTTTATGGATGATCTGTTCAACGGCTTTCAGCGGTTTCTGGGCTCCTTTACCTCCCTGCAGATGGATGATGTCGTACGCCTGGTGTTTGAAATCCTGGTGATACTGATTCTGCTGGCTGTTCTGCATATTCCGTTCCGTATGATTTCTTCTCTGGGAAGCAGCCTGCTGCATTCCGTGGCGGGCTTTGGAATCGGGAGTCTGCTGGCGGCGATATGGAAATTTATTATCGGTGTCGCCTATGTGGCAATCTTTGTTGTCGTGCTGGTCAACCTGTGTACAAAGCGGCTGAACCGCTATCGCAGTCATTCGAGAAACGGGGAGGGAGCCAGTGTATTTGATGATTTCAAGGAAAGCTTTGATTTTGATCAGGCAAAGAAGACGGTTCATTCCTTTACAAACGATCGCAGCACGCGTCGCGAAACGGTATATGATGAGCGAGATGATATAAAATATCAGGAAAGAGATACGCAGCGTGGCGAAACGGATGATGAATATGAGGATGAAAGCATGTATGAGGAACCCCGCAGAAGAGAATATCGCCGAAGCTATGAAGGTGATCACATGGAACGCGGTGTAACAAGTGTTGCGACGATTCTGATGCGGATATTCTTCTGTCTGATGATGATTCCTTTTGTCGGTATCATTGTGGCATTGTGCTGCGCTCTGGGGGCCATGATCGTGCTCAGCTTTGAAGGACTGACCCTGTTTGGTGCATACTTTATCGTAATCGGTGCATTGGTGGCAACCGGAGGCTTCCTGTCACTGCTGTACAGCGTCTTATGGAGAAGGGGGTAGGCATATGAAAAAATTTCTGATATCCCTGATTGTCGGTATTACGATGATGGCGATTGGAACGACCATGCTGGTTTTTGAAATCAAGGAATTTGAGTTTGTGGACGGAAGAAGTGCCTATTATGGCTCTGATACGGTAAAGACACAGACCTTCCGTGTAAAGGATCAGGATTTGAATATCGTGTTTGAGGATGATTATTACACTGGCTATGAGTGGAAATATGATGAGAGCATGAAGGATGAGGTTCGTATTGAATATACTTCGGACATGCAGGTGAAAACGAACGGCAATACGATGATTATTGAAGAGCGCTACAATCATGAATGGGGTGTCAATGACGGCATGGATTTCCTGAATACCTTTCTGGATGGCCTGAAGCAACGCAAGGTTTATACGATGGATTACAGAGACAATGTTGTCATTGTATCCTCCTCACAGATGCGTGATCGTGTACATGTGATTTCGGATTGATTGATGTGAAACAAAGGAAAACGCGGAATTACACCGCGTTTTTTTCATCCTTATATGTGTGTTTGATGCGGGCATGCTGCTTTTAATCGGCGGATATCACCGCTTTGCAGTGCCGCGAGATTGCTTTGGATCAGCTCAATCGGCCAATCCCACCATTTCAGGGTGAGCAGCTCCGCTATGGTTTCCTCAGGAAACCGCAGGCGTAGTTCTCTGGCAGGCACACCGCCGACGATGGTATAGGGCGCAACATCCCTTGTGACAAGTGCCCGTGTTCCGATAATGGCGCCGTCACCGATCGTAACACCGGCCAGTATCACTGCTTCGTATCCGATCCATACATCATTGCCAATCACGATATCCCCCCCTGTTATCCCAGGCATCCCGGACATCCTTTGGCTGTTGCTGCCATTCCTCGAAAAATATGGGAAAGGGATAGGTTGACAGGGATTGCAGTGCATGATTAGCACTGTTTAATAAAAATTTTGCACCGCAGGCAATGGAACAGAATTTTCCGATGATCAGCTGATCGCAATTGGCAGGGTACTGGTATAAAACGTTATGCTTTTCAAAATCACGGGGATCCTGTGCATGGTCATTGTACATCGAAAAATCACCTGCCGTAATTTCCGGTCGGGTTATGACATTTTTGATATAGACGGTATTTGGATCACCGCTGCGTGGATAAATCAGATGTTTATTCATGTTTGTTCTCCTTTTTACCAGTTCATTGTATGGGAAGAGGTGCGGATGCGGCAAGCCACAAAATCGTACAGACCTGTTTTGTAGAAAAAAAGAATGCCGCAGCATTCTTATGATTTTTGATAAATGATTTTCTTGATAGCATGTGCCGATAATGCATACTGAGTGGAAAGCTCCTCAATCGTGCAGCCGGACACATAGCGTTGCCGGATGCCTTCATTTCGCAGCTGTAGCTCGGTTCGATAGCCGCTGTGCTCTCCCCAGCGTTTTTTCTTTCCGGCAGCAGGAATATAAATGTATCCTGCCTGTATATACTTCTGCAGCTCCTCCACCAGGTCTTTCGGTAAAATCGTATGGGCATTTACATATTTCATGCAGGCTCCTCCTTTACAATTCTGTTCAGGATGCAAAGCCGGCAAATGCTGCGACTTGTTTACTCCATGCAGGTGTCGCAGCAATCCGGCGTTGCATGGAGTCTTGCTTCATTTAGCTTCATGTTATCACACTTCCTTGTGGCTTCAGTATAGCATGCTTTCGTATAATCTACAATGCAGCTGCCGTAAAAAGAAAGCTATGCAAGGTAGCGCACAATGTATAAAATTAGAAAGCAGACCTCCAAAATGCCAAAGGGGATGATCCACAGGTAGGCAGCCCCGACATGAACAGATGCAGGAGAAACATGCTGTGTGCGGATGGGAATTCCTGCTTCCTCCTGTGCAATCAGCTTTTGTTCCTGCTGTACAAGCTGATCCTTTTGTTCCAGCAGGTAAACCCGGCTGTTCAGGACGAAGTAGCATGTGGTGAGAAGCAGGGCAAGCATGATGGTCAGCATCCATTTGCCAGGTATGCTTTTAAGTCTTTTCATAGGTGTTCTCCTTTTCATCATGTTGTGTTAAACGTAGTATAGCATGGCTGCTGCAGCGTGACAAGTTACGGAAGGATGGTTCGACCTGCGGCATGTACAGAGCACAGCAGTGTAGGAGATAAAGCAAGTACAGCTGCTTATATAAGAAATCTATGTTGAAGCTTGTTGCTTCGCCGTTATAAAATTCAAGCTCGATGGAAGTGTCTGAAGCTGAGACCTTCGCGAGTTTCAAAGTTATCTGTTTAGTTCCATTCACATGCTGAAAAGCAACGCTTTCTACCTCTGTGATTTTCTAAGCGTATTGACAATATCGTTAAACGATAATATAATGATAACAGAGATATATCGTTAAACGATATTGGAGGTGGTGCTGTGCCGAAGAAACAGCTGGAAACATTGACAGAGCCAATGTACTATACGCTGATTGCGCTGCTTCAGGCACGCTGCGGGATGGAGATTACAGAGTTTGTTCTGAAGCTGACCAGGGGAAGAGTACACCTAGTACCGGGAACCCTGTATACCATGCTGTCGAAGTTTGAAAATGAAGATATGATTCGGGAAACGGAGTCGGATGGCAGGAAACGGTTCTATCTGATTACAGAAAAAGGAAAGGAAATGCTGATGCAGGAATACAGGCGCTTGAAAACCATGCTGCAGGATGGGGAAGTATGGATTGAAAAGCAAAGCGATGAAAAGGAGGCGGCATCATGAAACGAAGGAAGAAACATGTATGGCTGATTGTATATCCGTTTGAATACCCGGCTTTACAGGCATATCTGAATGACATGGCGGAGAAGGGCTGGAAGCTGGTAAGCTTAAAAGGGGACCGCTCCTGCTGGCTCACATTTGAAGCGGATGCTTCACAGAAGGAGTATTACCTTGTGGACTATACAAAGGATTACTCCATGATTATACCGGATTCAGAAACAGCGGATGCCCATAAGTATCGCACCTTTGTTGAAGAATTCGGGTATACGTTTGTCGGATCAAATGGCCCGCTCATGGTGTATCGCTGCGATGATCCTAACCTTACCTTGCGAGAGGGAACACAGGAGGATCGCCGTATCATGAATGTGAGTATGCATAAGACAGCTGTATGGCTTTTCATATCATGGGCGCTGTATGTACTGCTGTTGCTGCAAAGCTATCACGGACTTCTTTGGAGCATGTACGCCGATGGTTCCCAGTTTCAGAATTTTCTTTTGATGGCCGCATTGAATATTACATGGCTGATCCATCTTCTCCCTTACTTTATATGGCTTGTGCGCAGAAGGAATATGACCTCTTCAAAAATGCTGCTTCGGCAGTCAAGAATCGTGTATGGCAGTGTAGTGCTGCTGATCTGTATGCTGATCGGCTCTTTGTTCACAGTCAATGTTCTTTATGTGATCGCATTCACTGTGATCTTTCTGGTCTTCGGCTGGCTCATTTACCGTTTTTGGAAAACCAGATATCCAATGGGATTCAAGGTGATTGGCAGTATAGCACTGCTTTGGGTAACCTTTGCGATAGGCGTGAATATCACACTTACCAGCACCTATGATTCGCTTTCGTTTCAAAAGCCGATGGAACAGACAAGGTTATCGGATTTTGTCCTGCAGCATGTAAATACCGCAGGTCTGACTCTGGACAGCTACAGCGAATCTTCCATGCTGAGCGAGCATATGTCCTTCAGTGCCTACAGTGAGAAAGAGGATGCAGCGGATAAGAATTTGTATATTGATTGGTATCGCATCCGCGATGGGTTTTTCAGGGATTGGACGAAGCGCCGTTATCAAAGTGAGAATGGAATGGAGCAGATGTGCAGGGGATATGGTGAGCCGATAAAGACACAGGGGGTCACCATGTATAAGGGAGAGTATGAGGTGTTGTTCATCCGTGATGATACGTATGTATGTATCAATGACGATTTTTTGCTGGATGATGACGGATGGAAGCTCATACATGAATTGTTGAATCTGTGAAAATATTTTCAGAAATAAAATGAATAAAAATTGAAAAATGTGTTGAAAGTGTGGTTTCTTCGTGGTATACTGTAAGCAGATTTCATAAGAATCTGCCAATGGACTTTTTATTCAGAATCTTTGTATGAACGTGTCGAGCTCATCCTCCTTATTTATAAACTTTCCTAATTACCGTGATTCGAAATAAAAAGTACACATAAAAATCGCCAATGGCGGTTTTTTTTGTTATAATATGATACGATACTGTTTTGTGTGCTTTTTAAAGGATAGCCCACAGAACATATAAGGAAAGGTGAATCGCATGAAGGCTAAGCATATTCTGATGATGGCGGCAGTACTACTGCTGGATCAGCTGAGCAAGTGGGGCGTACAGACGTCCATGCAAATAGATGAGAGCTTTGACGTAATTCCGGGATTTTTCAGAATTACGTATCTGCACAATACAGGGGCAGCCTGGAGCATGCTGGAAGGAAAGATGGTTTTCTTTTATCTGATTTCCATTGTTTTTCTGATTGGCATGCTGTATTTTTACCGTACTACAGATCACAGGGACAGACTGACACGCATTGGTGTGGTATTGATGATGGCCGGTACACTGGGAAATTTTATTGATCGTCTTATTTTCCAGTATGTTCGTGATTTTCTGGATTTCATTATCTTCGGATATGATTTTCCGGTATTCAACGTCGCTGACATATCACTTTGTGTCGGTGTAGGGCTCATTGTTTTATCAATGGTTCTGGAAACATATGGAGGTCGTAGGATATGCGCGAAATAAAGATTATCGCCGCTGCAGAGGATGCAGGGGCTCGCATTGATAAATACATCAGTGAGCAGGAGGATTTATCCCGCAGCCGGGTGCAGGCGCTGCTGGCTGAAGGAAGCATTCTGGTCAATCAGAATGCGGTGAAGGCAAATTATAAGGTGAAGGCAGACGATTGCATTACGGCCGTATTCAATGATGAAATGGAAATGGAAGCCCGTCCGGAAAAAATGGAGCTGGACGTGCGATATGAGGATGAAGATGTGATCGTCATCAATAAGCCAAAAAACATTGTCGTGCATCCTGCTGCAGGAAATCAAAGCGGGACACTTGTCAACGGACTGCTGTATCACTGTAAGGATCTTTCCGGAATCAATGGTACACTGCGTCCGGGAATCGTGCATCGCATTGATAAGGATACAACGGGACTGCTGATTATCGCTAAAAATGATCTCGCCCATGCGTCATTGTCCAAACAGCTGCAAAGCAAGACAGTGAACCGTTTGTATTATGCGCTGGTACACGGTGTGATTCAGCATGATTTCGGTACCATTGACGCGCCGATAGGACGGGATGTGAAGGATCGCCAGAAGATGGCGGTAACGGCAACCAACTCAAAGGATGCGCGTACACATTTCCAGGTGATTGAGCGATTTGAAAATTATACCCTGGTGGAATGTCGTCTGGAAACCGGACGAACGCATCAGATACGTGTTCATATGCAGTATATCGGACATCCGGTAGTGGGGGATGAGAAATACAGCTATCGCAAGACCATGCAGACAAACGGACAACTCCTGCATGCGCACCAGCTTACCTTTCAGCATCCGAGAACGGGGGAAGTGATGACAGTGGAAGCAGAGCTGCCGAAGCAGTTTGCGGACATACTGGAAGAACTGCGACAGGAATCGAGGTGACTGGATGCAGATTAGTGAATATGATTTGTTTGCCTATCAGCTGCTGCATTACCTGGTCGTACAACAGCATTATCGCATTGTAAGGGTTCAGCAGCACAAGGATGATCTGTGGCTGATGAATGAAAATCATCAGGTATATCCGGTGATCCGCATTTCATCCAGCGGCAATGCCGGAACCTTTGCGGACACGGATTATGTGCGCAACGTTCACCGCATCATACTCAATCTGATGCACAGAGAGGGACCGATGCTGATATTGAATACCAATCCGCAATCCAGTCCGGTGCACAATGCGTTTCTGACACAGATTTGCATCACTCCTTCAGCCCTCAGTGAACCGCAGCTGACCAGCGTCTTTCATGGCATTGACCGTGTCGTGCATCGCGTGGCAGATCCGGATAAGGAAAGCAGTACACTCATGGCTCAGGTGGAAGAGGCAGAGCTGAAGCAGCAGCAGGATTTCATAAAAAAAGCGCGTAAGAAAAGTATTCCACGCTGCACAGTTGCTATAATGGCGATTTGTACGATATTTCTCGTACTGGAATATCTACTGGCCTATCTGGACGGTAATATGGAAAGTGCCATCGTGGCTGTCGGCGGTTACTATAAGATGAGTATTGTTGCGGCGCATGAATACTGGCGTATTCTCAGCGGCGGCTTTGTACATAACGGTGTTGTTCATTTCGTCATCAGCCTGTATGCCCTGTATGCGACCGGAAAGCTGTGTGAACAGCGTTTGGGAAGAGGCTGGTATATGGCGGTTTTTCTTTCCTCTGTGATTTTGGGGAATGCTGCACAGCTGATTGCGGCACCCAACGGGATTGCGACTGGTATGAGTGCCGGGATCTTTGGTGTGGCGGCAGCCTATCTCACCAGTCAGCTGCTGTCGCATACACTGCGACATCCACTACTGCGTATTCCGCTGTATAACTGTATGGCAATTCTGGCCGTACTCGCACTGGTGCCCTCGGTGTCCTTTATCGCCTGTATTGCGGGGATTCTGTGCGGAATTCTGTACGGCTTATGGATGCATGGCAGACAGAGTGAATCCGGTATGAAGCAGCATGCCTGTCTGGCGCTTGTTCTGTATGCGGCAAGTCTGTTTGCCTATGGTGCTGCTGTGGATACGGTTGCACCGCTGGATCGGCATTTGGATGAAGCCATAATCAGTGTTTACCGTCATACACCGCTCAATGCCTATGCAGAATATCTGCAGGAGCATTTTCATCAGCAGTATGAAAAAACAGGAGGTATTTAATGAAACGGGAAGATGTACTAACTTGGGATGAATATTTCATGGGACTGGCGCACCTGAGTGCCAAACGGAGCAAGGATCCTTCCACACAGGTGGGGGCTGTCATTGTCAGCAGTGAGCATCGTGTTGTCAGTATCGGCTATAACGGATTTCCAAACGGCTGCAGCGATGATGAGTTTCCGTGGGATCGGGAAGGGGATTTCGGTAACACCAAATATCCCTATGTCGTGCATGCGGAGCTGAATGCGATTTTAAACAGCAAACATGATTTAAAAGGATGCAGTATTTATGTGTCGCTGTTTCCATGCAATGAGTGCGCAAAGGCGATCATACAGAGCGGAATCAGCCGTATTGTGTATGAGTCCGATAAGTATGCACATACGGAAGGGACGATTGCCAGCAAGCGGATGCTGCGCAGTGCGGGGGTAGAGCTGGTACAGCTTCCCTATGCCATTGATTTGCAGGTATCCAGAAAAATCAATCCGACAATACGATAAGAAGGTTCAGGCAATCATAGGACCAGCATTCCTTGTGTGAATACCAATTGTTCGCTGTGCATTTATGCGATTGTTATGTATGCTCGTACTTATAGAATCCTTCAGTATGAAGAAAAGCTATTTCACGATAAAAGTTTAAGTGAAATAGCTTTTTTGTTATATGCTGGTATTCATATGATATCAGAATTTATGATTGCTGCATTTTCGCAAATGCAAATACACCGTGTTTTTTGAAATGTTCAAAAGCTTAGCGATAACTGTAACAGCGTCTTTGATTTGGAAAATTCCTTTATTATACAGGTCATAAATAATTTCTTTGTTTTTATTTGACGAGCTTATAGCAGGGTCATTGTATATCCTCTCTTTTACGGTATTTAATGTTGATGTAATCATATCATCTACATTACTGGCAAAGGTTTCTGTTGCGGAATCATTTTCTGCTGTGAGGGTTTCTTTTTGTACGAACGTATGAATGAAATCATAAAAACTGATATTCATATAAAAATTCATACACAATAAACCGATAATGCGGTCATTTTCTCCTTTGATGGCAATCGTTGTGCTTTTCAGAGGTTCTCCCTTTGCATTGACCGAATAATAGGTTTCCTGTTTCGAGCTGTTCTCACTGAACTTGATGAGAAAGTCTAATGCCTTATCTGTAATCGGGGCACCGACCTTTCTGCCGGTATGCTCACCATGGTTGATATAAATGACGGAGTGCTGAAAGTCCTCCAGACTATGAAGCACGATTTCATAGGCCTCTCCCAAATAGTTGCCCAGACCTTCAACCATTGAGCGGTAGCTTTGCAGAATCATCTTATCAATCAGGGTTAATTGAACTTCTTGTGGTTTCATGGTATCCTCCACTCCCTTCGCTGTCTATTATAGCGTACTAATTTCATTTATTCAAAACAATTTCAAAAAAAATTTATTAAGTAAACTAAATAAATGCGAAAATTGCTTAATGCTGCTAAAGTTTTGTAATCTTAAAATATAATTCATCTAAAAAATGATAATTATTTTATTGACTAAAATAAAATAATGTATTATAGTATAAGAGTAAAAAATATTTCATTAGAAAGGAGAAGGGAATGAACAAAATTATTGATGCCGATAGCGCACCTGCTGCAATCGGCCCCTATTCACAGGCAGTCACGAATGGCAATTTGTTGTTTGTATCCGGACAGCTTCCGATAGAACCCGGGCAGGGGGTGATCGTGAGCGGGGATATTGCTGAACAGGCAAGACAATCACTTGAAAATGTGAAGGCGATTTTGGAAAAGGCCGGCTATGAAATGAGGGATGTTGTAAAGACGACATGTTACTTGACAGAAATGGAGAATTTTGCTGTGGTAAATGAAATTTATGCTGAGTATTTTGTAGGAAATTATCCGGCAAGATCCTGTGTATCCGTGAAGGAGCTTCCGAAACAGGCATTGTTTGAATTAGAAGTTATTGCGTGTAAATAACAAGGAGAGAACTTATGAAAATTTTGTTAATGTGCGGAGCAGGTGCGTCCAGTGGTTTTATGGCGCAGGCAATGCGAAAAGCCGCAAAAGAACAGGGAATTGAAAATTTTGAAATAATTGCACGAAGTGAAGCAGAAATGATGAACAATTTACAGGGGACAGATCTTGTCATGTTTGGTCCTCATCTAGCGTTTAAAAGGGAAGCGCTTGAAAAGGATTTAAAAAAGTTTAATATTCCGTTTGCCTTTATTGACAAGGATGCGTATGGAAGTATTGATGGAGCTGCCACGCTGAAGCAGGCATTGGATGCGTTGCGGGAAGTAAAAAAGCCTGTCGAAGAAATCTCTGTAAAAGAGGAAAAACCAACGCAGAGCAGTGAGGCTTCGGAGGAACCGGCGAAGGGCTTTATGGGATGGATTACCAAATCACTGGCTCCTAAACTGGATAAGCTTACACAGAATATTTATATATCCGCAATACAACAATCCATCATGAGTATACTGCCAATGATTATGATCGGTTCAGTTTCCTCAATCGTCGGTGTATTCCGTAACTTTGAGGTGATGAGCTGGATTCCGGATATCTCCATGCTGAATACATATTCCTTTGGCTTGATTGCAGTATTTCTGGCTATTCTGGTACCGATGAAGGTACTGGAAAAAAGAGGGAATGAGAAATTGAAAATTTCTGCGATGCTGACCAGTCTTGCTCTCTTCTTTATCATCACACTTCCGGTCATAGATGGAGAAGCCGGTACGATGAATTTCATCATGGATAAAATTGGAACAGGTGGTATGCTGACAGCAGTTGTGACATCCGTTTTTACAGCATGGATTTTTAATTTTGCTTCTAGGCACTCTATGTTTAAGGAGGATACGGTTATGCCGGATATGGTTGTGGCATGGATGGATGCACTTGTTCCTGTAACAATCACACTGGCCATCGGTTTATTTATTATGAGCACCGGATTTGATTTACCACTGTTTATCCGTGGCTTGTTTGCACCGATTTCTTCCTTTGGACAGACCTGGCTTGGTCTTGTTATGATTTGTTTCTTCACCTGCTTCCTGTATTCCTTTGGCTTTACCTGGATTCTGTTCCCCATCGCATGGGCAATCTGGATGGAGGGTATGGATGCCAATATGGCTGCGGTTGCGGCAGGACAGGCGGCGTCAAGTATTAACCTTATGGAAACGGTAATGGGAATCACCTATATCGGTGGACAGGGGTGTACGCTTGCATTGGTTCTGATGTGTATGCGTTCAAATGTAAAAAAACTGAAATCCATCGGGCGCGTTTGTATCTTCCCTGCAATCTTCAATATCAATGAGCCAATTGTGTTTGGTGCTCCTGTTGTATGGAATCCGATCCTTATGATTCCACTGTGCCTTAATTCAATTATTATTCCAAGTCTTATGTATCTTGTTATGCGCATCGGCCTTGTTCCTATTCCGAGTGCACCTATGCAGATGTGGTATCTTCCAAATATCGTACAAGGCTATCTGACAACGAACAGTATGTCCGGGGTTATTCTGGTAATTGCATTGTTTGCTGTATCCTGGCTGATTTGGATGCCATTCTTTAGGGTATTTGAAAAACAGCAGTACAAAGAAGAGCTGGAAAACAGAAAGGAAAGGGAGATCATATGAAATTAGAAAATGCGCAGGCGGCAATGCAGATCATCCTGCATGCCGGCGATGCCCGCTTGAAAACAGCAGAGGCATTAAAATCTTTAAAAACCTTTGATATAGAACGTGCAAAGCAGCAGCTTTTGGATGCAAATGAAGATATTGTGGCTGCGCACCAATCACAGACAGCCTCTCTGCAGGCGGAATCAAATGGAGAAGAAATTGAGTATTCGATTCTATTCACACATGCACAGGATACGTGTATGACCGTATGCAGTGAAATCAACATCGCACAGCAGCTCGTGGATATCTGCGAAGCAATTGATGAGCGGTTTAAGAAATTGGAAAAATAGAACCGGAATTTTTGGCAGAGTTTTCTGCCAAAAATTTTAGAATTGGAGGAACGATATGAATTACTTTGATAACAGCAACATTAAGCTCGATATATTAAAAAAGAAAGCATACAATCTGCGCTGGGCGGAGGTAGCGGATGGAACTATCCCACTCACTGCTGCCGATATGGATTACCCATGTGCTCCGGCGATTAAACAGGCATTGCTTGCGTACGTGGAGGAAGGCTATTTCTCCTATACACCGAAACTGGGCCTGCCTGCGTTTAATCAGGCATTTTCAAATTATGTGAAGGAAACAAAGGGGGAGGAAATCAAAGCGGAGCAGGTACTGGCGGTAGACAGTGCAGCAAGAGCGATGTTCATCGTGGCGAAGGCTTTTTTGAAGCCTGGAGATGAAATGATTGTCTTTGATCCCTGCGATTTCCTTTTCCGGGAATCCTGTTTAGCGGCTGGAGCAACTCCAATCAGCTACGCAGCAAAGCTTGATACGGAGAATAGGAAAATGGATCTTTCAAGACTGGAGGAGTGCATAAGCGAGAGAACCAAAATGATTGGATTGTGTAATCCGCATAACCCATACGGTCTTGTCTATACGAAGGAGGAGCTGGAGGCAATCATGCGATTGTGTGAGAAACATGATCTACTGATTATGAACGATGAAATATGGTCGGATATCCTGTATCCCGATGCACAGTTCAACAGCATTTATTGTTTAGGCGAGGAGCGCTGTAAACGCGTAGTATCTGTATTTGGGTTCTCTAAGAGCTTTGGTCTTGCCGGATTGAGAATTGGCTGCGTTTATGCGAACGATGATGAAAAATTCCAGAAGCTGGTTGATGCTTCCGATGTGCTGTCTACTGCGGGTGGTGCTACCTCACTATCGCAGATTGCCGCGATTGCGGCTATGGAAGAAACGCAAGAATGGCGTGCGGCATTTTTAAAGCATATCACAAAAAACCGGGATTATGCAGTGGCGTTTATCAATGAACATATTCCGGGCTTACATGCCTACAGACCACAGGCGACATTCCTGCTGTATGTAGATATTCGGGAGCTTCATGTTACAGGAGCTGAATTTGTCGAATTTCTGAAAGAGGAAGTGCAGCTGGCGATTGTACCGGGAGGACACCAATACTTCGGTGATGAGTCGGAGGGGCATGTTCGTATTTGTCTTGCCACCAGTATGGAAATTCTCAGCGAAGGTCTGAATCGATTAAAAAAGGGTGTTGAAATGCTAATAGAAAGGAGAACACAGCATGCATAAGATACAGTTTCCGGAAAATTTTTTGTGGGGAGGGGCAACTTCCGCCTATCAGTGTGAGGGAGCCTGGAAAGAGGATGGAAAAGGCTTTGCGGTCACTGATTTGTTGACAGCGGGAAGTCGAGAAATCCCAAGAGAGTTTACACCAGTTGAAAAGGATTGTTATTATCCGGCAGCGATAGCTATTGATCACTATCATCATTACAAGGAAGATATCGCGTTGTTTGCGGAAATGGGATTTAAGGTATACCGCATGTCGATTTCCTGGGTAAGAATCTTTCCCAACGGTGATGACGAGGTGCCCAATCCTGCTGGTCTTGCATTCTATCATAAAATATTTCAGGAGTGCAAAAAATATGATATCGAGCCGCTGGTTACCATTTCTCATCACGATGTACCGCTGGCACTGGCATTGAAACAGGATGGATGGCTAAGCAGAAAGACGATTCCTGCCTTTGTCACGTACTGTAAAACGATTTTCCGCGAGTATCGGGATGAAGTGAAGTATTGGATCACGTTTAATGAAATCAATATGATGACAAATTATTTCGGCGATATATATACAGGTGGGATTCTTTCTAACGGAACCCGATATTTGGATATCGCACAGGCGAGTGAGGAGTCTTTGTCTGCAGATAAAATGACGAAACGCTTTACGGCTCTGCATCATCAGTTTATCGCCAGTGCGCTGGCTGTACAGGCAGGTCATGACATCAATCCGGACTTTCAAATCGGTTCCATGGTTGCGGGGGATGCGCATTACCCATATTCCTGTAACCCCGTGAATGTCATTGAAGCACAGCAAAGCATGAACCGCCTCTGGTATTGTGGGGACGTGATGGTACGCGGAGAATATTCCTATGCCAGCAGACATTATCTGAAAGGCAAGGGTGTCGATATAGAAGCACTTGGAATCACCGAGGAGGACAAGTGTATTTTGAAAAAAGGGACGATTGATTTTCTGGCATTCAGCTACTATACATCCGGCTGTCATGCAGTGGATGAGCATCATGAAACAACTGCAGGTAATTTCTCTTTAGGGGTTGCCAATCCGTATCTGAAAAAATCTGACTGGGGCTGGGTGTTTGATCCGCAGGGGCTTCGCTGGATGCTGAATGAGTTGTATGGAAGATATCATATTCCGGTGTTTATCGCTGAAAACGGCTTAGGCGCAATTGATGAGGTAAGTGAGGATGGAAAGGTTCATGATCCTTATCGTATCCAGTATCTGAATGAACATGTGTCCGCAATGCGGGATGCATTGGAGGATGGTGTTGATTTGCTTGGGTATACGTGGTGGGGACCCATTGATCTGGTTAGTGCATCTACCGGTGAAATGAAAAAGCGTTATGGGTTTATTTATGTAGATATGGATGATCAGGGGAAGGGAAGCCTGAAAAGAATCAGAAAGGATTCCTTCTATCATTATCAAAAAATCATTCAGACAAACGGCAGCTGCATTGAGTAGTGTGCCTGTAAGGAAGAGGGATATGCAGAAAATTGTTTTTACAACGGTTGAAACGCATACATTGGGAGAACCTACCCGCATTATCACTTCTGGCTTTCCAGATATACCGGGCATTACAATGATGGAGAAAAAGGAGATCCTTGAACAACGGTATGACCATCTGCGCCGTGCCTTGATGTGTGAGCCGAGGGGACATAAGGATATGGTTGGGGCGCTTATTCTGCCTGCAGAGCATACAGCATCTGCATTCGGTGTTGTTTTCATGGATGCGAAGAGATGGGTAAATATGTGCGGGCATGCATCCATCGGTTGTGCTATGTATGCGGTGGAGGCCGGGCTAGTACCTGTGTGCGAACCGCATACAGAGGTTGTGATGGATACGCCATCAGGAACTATATGCGCAAGTGTAAGGGTGGAGAATAAAAAAGCGCAGGAGGTTACCTTGCATAATGTTCCTTCATTTCTGTTTGCTGATGAGGTAAAGGTAAGGGTAGATGGCAAGGAATATAGGGTTGCGATTTCTTTTGGCGGTACGTTCTTTGCTTTGTTTGATGCTGCACAGCTTTCATTGCAGCTGGATGCAAAGGATATTGAGTTTCTGATACCCTTTACAAGGAAACTGCTGGCTCAGCTGAATAAGCAATATGAGATAAAGCATCCCTCACTTGCAATCACACGCGTTGTAAATGCTGAATATTATGTAGCTACTGGAGAAAAGAAACAGAAGAATATCGTTATTGCCGAGGAAGGTCAGATCGATCGCTCACCATGTGGGACAGGAACAAGTGCAAAGCTGGCATATTTGCATGCGAAAGGAAACTTATCTGCAAACGAAATTTTTGTGAATGAAAGCTTTACCGGAGCAAAATTTTATGGACGGTATGAAGCGGAGGATGTTATCGGACACTATCGTGGTATTCAACCGATGATTACAGGTAGTGCCTATATCACGGGGAAGGCAGTATATGTGATCGATGAGAATGACCCTTTGACCTATGGCTTTACGATTTGAGTCTGCTTTTGCATCATGATTTATAAAAAGATACAGAGGGCCTTCGAGTTTTGCTGGCCTTCTGCCCTTTTATTGATTCTGTCTTTCTATTTCATTTGTGCTTTGGCAGATGAAGGCATACGAAAAACCCGTTTTCTGTTCATGCAGGAAACGGGTTTGTTTTAGCCTAAGGCTTTTTTTGTGTTTGCAAAATGCAGCTTGGCAACCTGGAGCAGTGCCTCTTTTCCGTGCATTGCCACAAACTCACGAATATTCTGATCCACCTTGCTGCCGGCACCCTTCAGAAAGGTGAAGTCGTACTGCTCACACATCGCATCGAAGGCCTTCAAAAACGCATACCGGGCAATGATTGATCCGGCTGCAACCGACAGATACTTATTTTCCGCCTTGGTTTCAAAATGAATATCATAGACGACCTCGCGCTCATGTTTCAGATAGCGGTAATAGGAAGTCTTCTGCACGAACTGGTCAATGATGCAGAACTGCGGCAGTGATCCCATCTTTTTACGCAGATGTACGTAGGCCTGGTTATGCATACGGGATTTAATAGCAACCATATTATTTTCACCGTGAATTCGATTATAGGTGGCATTGTCCAAAATCAAAAGACTGTGAGGCAGTCGTTCCATCAGCTTGGGAGCCATGCGCCGTATGGCGGTATCATCAATGGCCTTGGAGTCTTGTATCCCAAGACTGCGTAAAAACTCCACATCCTCATGACGGACACAGGTTGCACAAACGGTCACGGGACCGAAATAATCACCGGTCCCAACCTCATCGCTGCCGGCCTGCGGATAGATTGCTTTCGGCTGTCCCTGTGTTTTTTTTGCTGTTGTCCCGCTCTGCGTTTTCTGTATGGCAGACGGGGCAATCAGCGCTGCACATTCCTCGGCGCCATTTCCCTGAAATACGAGCTTGCCGGACTCATAAGCGGTAATGACACAATCCCTCGTCTTGATCTGATAAATCGCATAGGGCGGTGTCTTACGGATTTCCGCAGTTTTCAACCGCTGCTTCAGCGCCATCATGCTGGATCGATCTGTCTGTATGGTACATGTTCCCATGGTATTCCTCCTCATAACTTTTCCATTTTAGCATAAAATGAGACAACAGGATACAGAAATCGGGTGTTCCCATTCATTTTTTTATGCGTTCATGGTAAAATAATGAGACGGACAAAAGAAAGTAGGTGATGCCTGTGTCCCTGATTATGCTAGTAAATATGGTCATCCTGTGTGTGCTTTGTGCACTCGTATTCGGCGGATACCGCGACGGCTTCCTATTAAAGCTGCTGAGCATACTGTCTTTCTTTGTATGCGGCTTTCTGGCATGGTGGGCATCCTCCTATGTCGGCAGTTTTATCCACCTGTATCCCAAGCATGCGCTCCCATTGCAGGATACACCGCTGGAGGCTGTCCTGTATGACAACCTGAATCGCCTGCTCATTTTCGTGATTCTCTTTGTCCTGCTGCAGCTGGCGGTGCTGGTTATAAAGCCGTTTACAAAGGCGGCCAATCATGTACCGGTCGTATCCGGTATCAACCGGCTTCTGGGAGCTGCGCTGGGGGCACTGCAGGCCGTGCTGCTGATGGTGCTGGCTGCCATGGTCTGCCGTCTGCCATTCTGGAAAACCGGGAATGAGATTGCATCCGCATCTCTTTTGCGATACAGCGATGGGATGATGGATGCCCTGACCTTTTATGCCAGGGAACCGCTGCAGGAGTTATCCAGACTGACATCGGCATTGGATGAAAAACAAACGCTCAGTACAGCAGAAAAGGAGAATATCCGCAGCTGGCTGCTGGAGCAGAATATGAAGAAAGAAGACGTGGACACGCTGCTGTCTGCGCTGCAATAGAGGTAAGAATATGAAAGATATGTATGAGCCGTTGGAGCTGCATGAGGTAAAGGAGCAGGTTGCGAAACACGCGTCCTTTTCCCTGGGAAAACAGCTGATTCGACAAATGATGCCGCGCTTTGATGCCCTTTGGGTCAGGCGTGAGCTGGCAAGAGTAAAAGAGGCCTATGCCCTCGTCGTGCGATTTGGGAACATGCCGTTTGGCGGTATCCATGATACGCGTGACAGCATAGAGGCAGCCATGAAGGACATGACACTGACACCGCATGAGCTGCGCGGAATTGCGGATAGTACACGCGGTGTGGAGCAGGTTCGCAAATATATGAAAGCAAGTGATCTGGATACACCACTGATCAAGGAGCTGTGTGATTCCTTTGCGGAGCATCAGCAGCTGGCTTCCTCGATCGATCGCTGCATTTCCTTAAATGCGGAGGTTCTGGATTCCGCAAGCCCGGCATTGAAAAGTATCCGGAAATCCATTTTGTCCTGCAATGCGGATATCAGCAGCGAGGTACAGCGGTTTCTCTCACGCAATGCAAGCAAGCTGATGGATACGATCACGACGATGCGCAACAACCGTACCTGCGTGCTTGTGAAAATCAGTGAGAAAAACAGTGTGGACGGCTTTGTTCACGGAGAGAGTGCTTCCGGTCAGACGGCCTATGTTGAGCCACGCAGTCTGCTGGTGCTCAATAACCGTCTGCAAACGCTGAAAAGTCAGGAGCAGGAGGAAATCACACGCATCCTGTTTGAATTAAGTCAGCAGGTCAAGTCGGTTGGTCATGAGCTGCTGTCCAATCTGGAAACCTTCGCTCTGCTGGACAGTATCTTTGCCCGCGGGCTATGGACGAAGGAAATGGACGGCTGCATTGCCGAGCTGAATACAAAGGATGACCATCTGTATCTGAAGACAGCCAGACATCCGCTGATCGATCCGCAGAAGGTTGTCGCAAATACATACGAAATCCGCTCACCGCATCACAGCCTTCTGATTACCGGAAGCAATACCGGAGGAAAGACGGTGACACTGAAAACCATCGGTCTGTTTGTCGCCCTGACGATGAGCGGTCTGCCGCTGAGTGCGGAGCAGGCCGTCGTACCGCTGTTTGACGCCCTGTATGTGGATATCGGTGACGATCAGTCCATTCAGGAATCCCTGTCCACCTTTTCATCCCATATATCCAAAATGGCGGATATTTGTGATCATGCGACGGCACGCTCTCTCGTCCTTCTGGATGAGCTTGGAAGCGGGACGGACCCGAAGGAGGGGGAACCGCTGGCGGTTGCTGTACTGGATCATCTGCGTGCCATCGGTGCCATGGTGATTGCCACAACCCATTACTCCGCATTGAAAACCTATGGTGCGGATAATGAGGACATCCTGTTGTCCAGTGTGGAATTCGATATGGAAAAAATGCTGCCGACCTACCGGTATATCGAGGGAATCAGCGGACAGTCCAATGCATTTGAAATCGCCCGCCGTTATGGCTTGAAGGAAAGCATCATTCGATTTGCGAGGGAACGCAAGGAAGCGGACCGCAGCAAGGCGGACATCGCGATGGAAAAGCTGGAACAATCCCTGATGGAAAATTACGAGCTGAAGGAAAAGCTGGCTGCCAGACTAAAGGATGTCAGGCAGCTGCAGGCAGATCTGGAGCAGGAGAAAAAACAGCTGGCGCAGCGGCGGGAGGAAATTCTGGAAACGGTCAGAGAGGATGCCAGAAAACAGCTGGAGTCCTCTCTGGAGGAAGCACAGGATATCATTGATGAGCTGAAGCATATGCACAGTGAAGCCAAGCCGCATGAAATCAGTGACCGCAAGGCCAGATTAAAGCAGCTGTCTTCGATGGACGATGCGGAAACAGACGCTACACCGCAAAAGCTGCCTTCCTATCAGGTGGGGGATTATGTAAAAATCAGCAAGCTGAGCTATTATGGAGAAATTATTTCCATGAACAAGGATAAGGTCTGCGTACTGGCAAACGGTATGAAAATGAATACAACGCTGCAGGAAATCGAACCGGCTGTGAAGCAGGTGCAGAAAACAAAGAAAAAGGGATACGCCAAGGCAGGCGTGCGCTCCTTTTCCATGGAATGCAACGTCATCGGTATGCGGGTGGCGGAAGCCCTGCCGATCATTGATAAATATCTGGATAATGCAATGCTTGCAAAAGCGAACAATGTCCGCATCATTCACGGTATGGGAACCGGAGCCCTGCGCAAGGGGGTACATGACTTTCTGAAGCGCAATCCGCGTGTGGAGAGCTTTCGCATGGGAGGTCAGGGCGAAGGCGGTCTGGGAGCGACTGTTGTTGTTTTAAAGCAGAAGGGAAGCGGTAAATAATGGCAAATATGGCCAAAATCGAGGATAAGCTGAAAATTCTTCCTGCTATGCCTGGCTGCTATTTAATGAAAAACAAGGACGGAGATATCATTTATGTCGGAAAAGCAAAAAAGCTGAAGCAGCGCGTACGGCAGTATTTTGTCGGCGCCCACGATTTTAAAACCACCCGCCTTGTCAGTAATATCGACGATTTTGAATATATTGTAACATCCAGTGAAAAAGAGGCGCTGCTGCTGGAAATCAATCTGATCAAAAAGCATACACCACCATACAACATCATGTTTATGGATGATAAATCCTATCCGTATCTGAAGCTCACAAAGGAAAATGCTCCGGTATTAAAGGTGGTGCGCAATACGAAGGATCGTAAGGCCCATTACTTCGGACCGTTTCCGGATTCCGGGGCGGCCTGGGAAACAGCAAAGCTGCTGAATCGTATCTATCCGCTGAGAAAGTGCAGGCGGATGCCGAAAAAGGAATGTCTGTACTATCACATGGGACAGTGTCTGGCTCCCTGCATCAGGGACATTGATGAGCGTGTGTACGCGGATATGGTCAGCGGCATTCAGAAATTCATGCGGGGGGATGTCCGGGAGATGCTGGATACCCTGCATCGGGAAATGGAGCAGGCAAGTGAGGAGCTGCTGTTTGAAAAGGCACAGGAGAAGCTGAGCCTGATTCATGCGATTGAGCATGTGACGGCAAAGCAGCAGATCGACTTTAAGGACCGCAAGGACCGGGATGTATTTGGCTATTATGTCGACAAGGGCTATATATCCATTCAGGGCTTTTTCCTGCGTGGAGGAAAGCTGCTGGAGCGTACGCTTTCCATTGAGCCGCTGTATGAGAATGAAGCGGATGCCTTTGTATCCTTTATTCTGCAGTATTATGCGAATAATCCGCTGCCGCAGGAAATTCTAATACCAAAGGAATATGATATTACGCATCTGGAGGAAATTCTGGACACGAAGATATTGCAGCCGCTTCGCGGAGACAAGCTGAAGCTGGTGGATATGGTGCTTGCGAATGCCAAAAATGCGCATGAACAGAAGTTTGAGCTGGTAGAGCGCAAGGAAAGCCGGCGCTATGAGGGAATGGAACAGCTCTGCAATCTGCTGCAGAAGGAGATTCATCGCATCGAGCTGTTTGATAACTCGCATATCTCCGGTACGCACAATGTCAGCGGCATGGTGGTATATCGGGACGGTGAGCCAAGCAAGAAGGACTATCGTACCTTTCGTCTGGGCGAATACATAAGCGACCTTGACTCTATGAAGGAGGTCATCTATCGGCGGTACTTTCGGCTGTTGAAGGAAGGTGCACGCTTTCCCGATCTGCTGATTGTCGATGGAGGCTATCTCCAGATCGAGGCGGCCAGAGAAATTATCGAGGCACTGGATATTCCCTTAACGATCTGCGGACTGGTGAAGGATGACAATCACAGGACGAGCAATCTGATGGATGTGAATGGGAATATTCTGCCGGTAAAACGCGATAGCTCTCTGTTTTTCTTGCTGACCCAGATGCAGGACGAGGTACACCGTTTCGCCATTTCCTATCATCGTAAGCTCAGAGGAAAAGCCATGACGAAGTCCATTCTGGATGAGGTGGAAGGGATTGGTGAAGTCCGGAAAAAGGAAATCTGGAAGCATTTCAAATCCCTAAAACGCCTGAAAGAGGCCACGATTGAGGAAATACGTCAGGTGGTTCCCGAGAAAGTAGCACAAAACATCTACAATATCCTGCATAATACAGACCAAAAATCGGAAGATGCATAAGATAAAGGTAGGTAGGAACGTTAGGGGGTAAGTGCTACGCAAAAAATACTGACGCAACGTGAAAAAGAGGTTTTTGAATTACTGATTGCCAATTACAGCACCAAGGAAATAGCGAAACTGATGAACATATCCGATAAAACGGTTAGAAACCATATATCCAATGTTATGTTGAAGCTTGGAGTAAAAGGAAGAGCCCAGGCGGTCGTGGAGCTGCTGAAATTGGAGGAATTAACGCTTGAATAGGCAGGACGTGAAAACGTTCTGCTTTTCTTCTGCAATATTAGGGTACAGCGAACAGGTGAGGGCATACAGGACGCAATGTTCGAAATGCAAGGGTATGAAGCAGCAGTATGGGAACGTAAATCGATCCGTGTATGAATGCGAACAAAGGAAAAGCTCCTGTCGGTCATGTGTCTTCCTATAGGGAAAGAACAGCTTCTGAAAATTTCCAAATATTGTAAAAAACTATAGTTTTTTGGATTCTTTTGCCGTAAGGATTGATTCTGCCATACAGATGGTGTAGAATGACGTAAGACGATGACTCACCGGACAGTCATGCTGTTTACTGACTGCGGGTGACAAAGAAAAATGGAATAGGAAGGAAATACGCATATGAATTATTTTTATACTTATGTGGAGGATGAGCAGGAGGTGTCCAGCCTGCAGCAAATACAAACGGAAATGCAAAGGAAAAACGCGGCTGTCTGCTTTTTTGATTATGGCAGTACAGCGCAGTGGGAACAGCTGCAAGCCGTATGGAAGCAATCGGATATCCTGTACATTCAGGATATTGCACACCTTGCCAGTGAGGTACAGGAGCTGAAGCACAGACTGAGCACTCTGCAAAAAAGCGGCGTTTGTGTCAGGCTGCGCGATGAGCGCAGTGTCGATCTGGAACAGATGCTGCAGCTGATTGACTTTGTGACAGGAACGATTCGCAAGCGCAACTATGCCCTGCAGCTGGAGGGGATTCAAAAGGCACTGGAGAAGAAAAGGAACGGGGAAGGCAGCTACGGCAGACCGAAAATGGTATTACCCCAGGATTTTGAAGAAAATATACGGAAGATCATGCGTAAGGAAATGAAGCATGAGGACTATCAGAAGCAGCTGGGCTTTAAGCGCTCCACCTATTTCAAGATGGTGAAGGAGCTTCGGGACGGCTGGAAAGCACAGGACGAGGAGAATGAAACCGCAGCGCTGACCCAAGAGTGAGTATCTTGCTCTTTTTTTCGTTTTGAAAGTCGTGTATAATAAAGAACGAGGTGAGCCTATGCTACTGAAACGAAGTGTGTTTGTCATCCTGCTGATCGCACTGTTCAGCGGATGCTTTTATATCATGAACCAGCATTATGATGAACTGGCCAGATATCCGCATGAGCTAAGTGAGGAGGAACGAAAGCTGGTGCTGTCCCATCTCAGCACCGAGCAGATCAATTATCTGGTATCTCAAAAGATAGAACCGAAGCAGTTTCTGCCATTTATCGAAATCAAGGACTTTGAGCTGAATAATACACTCTGGTATGATGTGGCATATCAGACACAGAAGCCGTCGCATACGGAGAGCGACCAGGAGGTTAAGGAATACATCGTGAGCTTTATCAACCGCTACCGTGCGCGTATGGAGTATCAGGAGCTGCATGACCTGCTGATGAACTATACCTATAATGTCCTGACCCGCTTTTTTGATGAGGGGGATCCGAATATTGAAAACGCTCATCTGATTGCGAAGCCCAATGATCCGTATCTGGTGCTGGGCAGTAAAAATACGCTGTATACCTATGAACCGAAGGATCTGGTATCCATCAATGATCTGCCCCACGCCTCCCTTGTTCCGCAGGCCAATGACATCACAATCAAGAAAGAGGTCGTTAAGCCGCTGAAGGAGCTGATGGCGGCTGCAGGGGAAGTCAACCAGAAGGAAAACGGTGATATGAAGGTGATAGCCGGCTATATTTCCTATGAGGATCAGATGAAGCTGTTTGAGAAAGCAAAGCTCGTTTATGGAGAGGATGTGCTGCAGCATTGGGATTATCCGGGACAGAGTGAATTTCAGCTCGGCTATACGGTGCGCCTGCTTCCAAACGGCCTGACGACGGAATTTGATGAGAAAAAGGAAAGCGACAAGGATAAAGATGCAGGAAAGAAGGAGGAAGCGAAGAGCTCGGATAAGAAGGAAAAGAAAAATCCGAGTGAGGAGGAGCGCGATCAGGAAATCTGGCTGAAGGACAACGCCTATAAATTCGGCTTCATTATCCGCTATCCTAAACAGAAGGAGGATGCGACAGGAAAACGCTATCAGCCCTACACCCTGCGCTATGTCGGTAAGGAAATCGCGAAAAAGCTGCATGATGAGGGCTATGTCCTGGATGAAGTGAATATCAGTGATTTGAAGGAGTAAGAACAGGTCGGACCTGTTCTTTTTTCTGTTCCTGCCACATACATTGAACTAGAGGTGAACAACGTATGAAGAAAACCTTCAAGAAACAGATGGCCGTGGTATTCGGGGCCATCGCCATGATCGGATATCTGTCGGTACGCTTTTTCCCGGCACAGGAACAAAGTGCATCCCCGGTGATTTCCACAAAGGATGAAACAAAGCATATGCAGATTTATATGATGGACAGTGATAAGACACTGGTTCCGTTATCCATACCGGTCAGTGAGGAGATGAGCGAGGAGGATAAGCTGGCACTCATGTTTTCCTATATGAGCGGGAAGCAGGAAATCAAGGGCTTTACACCATTGTTTACAAAGGAGTGCACCCTGCAGTCCTCTTCTATCAAAAACGGCATTGTATCCCTGTATTTTGATGATTCTCTGAAAAACTATGATAAGGAGAATGAGCTGCGTATTCTGGAGGCAATCACATGGGGAGCTACGCAGTTTCATGATATCGAGCAGGTAAAGCTCTATCTGAATGATAAACAGCTGACCAGTATGCCGAATGCACAGACACCGATTCCGGAAATCCTCAACCGCAGTATCGGTATCAATCATTTCGAAACCTCAACAACCACATTGCATGACTCTGCCTCCTTGACGGTATTCTATACAAAAAAGGTACAGGGGAATGAATACATGGTTCCCAAAAGTAAGCGGGTTGCACAGAGTCAGGGGGATGCCTTGAAGGCGAGTGTTGAAAACATTCTTTCCGATATCAGTGTCTCCAGTGCGCTTGATCAGCCGCTGTATGCCGATGATATCAAGGTCAGCAGCTTTGATGTTTATGACGGCTCCCTGATTGTGAATCTGAATAAGAATATCCTTGCCAGCAACCGCACGGTGAAGCAGGATGTGTACAATGCCCTGGTGCTATCTCTGGCTGCACTGCCCGGCATTGAAAAGGTCGAGGTACGCGTGGACGGGGTCACGGTTTCACCGAAGGATCAGAAGGAGGATATGGTATCGGTGTATGCTTTGACGTATAATGAGGTACAGTTCTAGCGTATTTAAAAAAAACACTTCTAAATGTCTGCATTTTTTGGTATGATAATAGCGGTGGTAAAAATGAAGATAGTAGTAGTCAGTGACAGTCACGGCCGTGATGATGCGCTGGAATATGTTCTGCAGCAGCATGGGGATGCCTATGCATATATTCACTGCGGAGATATCGATGCGGATCCGGGGGCATTTCCCCGTTTTGTGACGGTTGGCGGTAACAATGATATATTTTATGATTATCCGGATGAGCAGATTTTGAGTATCGGGACTCATCGTATCTTTATTGTACATTCCCATCAGTTTATGTATTCACGCAGAAGCCAGCAGCTGGCGGATGCCGCAAAGGAGCGCAGCTGTGATATTGTCTGTTATGGACATACGCATATCGCGGCGGATGAAACAGTGGATGGTATCCGTTTGATCAATCCCGGATCGCTGTGGCGAAGCAGGGATGGCAGAGGTCCCAGCTATGCGCTGTTAAACATAGATGGTGACACAGTGGATGTACAATTTGAATTTCTGCCGCAAAAGCAGAAGAAAAGCAAGTTTTTCTGGTAGGACAAACCGTACATGATGCGGTTTTTCTTGCGTTATCAGGGTTTCAAATCACAAGGGTGATTGAAATAGATGGAAGATACACAAAGTAAAGAAAGGTGTTAGAGATTATGGAAAGAAAAATAGGAACGGTATCCAGAGGTGTGCGCTGTCCGATTATCCGTGAAGGAGATGATCTGGCTGCCATCGTTTCACAAAGCGTATTGTCAGCTGCAGAAGCGGAGGGCTTTGAACTGCGTGACCGTGATGTTATTGCGGTAACGGAGTCCATCGTTGCCAGAGCACAGGGAAATTATGCGTCAGTGGATGCAATTGCCGCTGATGTTAAGGAAAAGCTGGGAGGAGAAACCATTGGTGTTATGTTCCCGATCCTGAGCCGTAACCGGTTTGCAATCTGTCTGAAGGGAATTGCAAAGGGGGCGAAAAAGGTCGTTCTGATGCTCAGCTACCCAAGCGATGAGGTTGGAAACGAGCTGGTATCCATCGATAAGCTGGATGAAGCCGGAATCAATCCGTACAGCGATGTCCTGAGTCTGGAAACATATCGGAAGCTCTTTGGTGAAAACCGTCATGAATTTACCGGAATTGACTATGTGAGCTACTATGGTGATCTGATCCGATCCTGCGGTGCCGAGGTGGAAATCATTTTCGCCAACCATCCAAAGGAAATTCTTAAGTATACAAAAAATGTTCTAACCTGTGACATTCACACAAGAGCTAGAACAAAACGCATCCTGAAAGCAAACGGTGCCGAGCGTGTCTGCGGCCTGGATGATATTATGACGGCATCCGTTGACGGGTCCGGATACAATGAAGCCTTTGGTCTTTTGGGATCCAACAAATCTACAGAGGACATGGTGAAGCTGTTTCCGAGAAACTGCCAGCCGCTGGTACAGGATATTCAGAAGCAGGTACTGCAGGCATGCGGGAAGCATGTGGAGGTTATGGTGTACGGTGACGGTGCCTTTAAGGATCCTGTCGGGAAAATCTGGGAGCTTGCGGACCCTTGTGTTTCTCCTGCATACACCCCAGGACTGGAGGGGACTCCGAATGAACTGAAGCTGAAATATCTGGCAGACAATGATTTTGCACAGCTGAAGGGAGAGGAGCTGCAGAAGGCAATCGAGGCGAAAATCCGTGAAAAGGAAGACAACCTGGTCGGAAACATGGCTTCTCAGGGAACAACTCCAAGACGTTTGACAGACTTGATCGGCTCTCTCTGTGATCTGACGAGCGGTTCCGGAGACAAAGGAACACCGATCGTACTCGTTCAGGGATATTTCGATAATTTCACAAACTAAAGGGTGAACAGCTGATACATAAAGCACCATTGCGCGGCAATGGTGTTTTGCTGTACACGCGTTAAGGAATTATAATCGAAGCAGCTGCCTGTGCTGCCGACTTTATCAGAAGGGGACGTTTACGATAGATGTCATCAGCATCGTGAAGAAAATCTGAAAGGGACAGGACAGGCGTATAAAAGTCCGCAATTGTTCTGAACATCGCAATAAACACAGACTTTCGAAAAAGAAACGGCGCAAGGTGGTGGTATGCATGATACGTGTGGATGCGAGAAGGAAGCTTTTCTTTATAATGAAATATCATAGCTTTGTACAGCTAGGAAACAGGTACATGAATGGATATTGTATGGGAATGCTCAGCAGGCAGGGGTCTGCTGTTTTTAATTTATGATTAGAAAACAGTCGTTTCAGTCTGCAATTTGTATTTGACCTCATAATCCTGTAAGGCATCAATAAAGGAATAAGCGCGGTTCTATTTCTGACAGGACTGCATACCATAGGATAGAGGTGATGCTATGTCGTTTTTATCGTTTCAGGAGTTTCTCACGTATTTTTCAAAGGATATAACCATGCTTGCTCATAGCGGACAGCTGGAAGGGTATCTGAAGCAGTATGTGGATTTCTGCAGTAAGCATCATATCCAGCCCAATCTGCTTGAATTGCACAGGGAGTATGCGAACATGCATGTCTGAGTGTCGAAGCCTGCCGGTTTTTATCGGTTTGCGTATGGCGAATATCGACAGATTCATAACATAGCCAGGTGTATACTGTGCCATGAAGGAGGGATGCTTGTATGGAGAGCTATGTAGAGGTCAGTATGCTGCATAACACCGCAACCATTCTGCTGTCATTTTTAATGGCATCCTATGCCTGTGTACAACCGCTGCCGATACGGAAAATGCTGGTTTATGCACTTGCTCTCAGCATACCGGGCTGTCTGCTGTTCTTTCCTGGCTCCTGGCTGTTTCTGGTGCTGGAGGAAGTCGTCTTTTTTTTCTGGCAGTTTCGTTTCTGTGCCAAAAGCTGGATGATGATGCAGGGAATCCGCATACTCTGGTACATGACATCCTTTGCGTTTTATCAGGGTGGTTTTCATAACTTTCTCTGGTTTGTCCCGCTCCATGCGTCGGTGTACTGGCTGTGGCTGGTATATGGCGGAATGTTCCTTCTGCTCCATGTGAAATGGAAGGATATGCTGGCACGCATGAATTACCTGTACCGACTGCATATTGAGCTTGCGGATACGACGCTGCATTTGAAGGGATGGCTGGACAGCGGAAATCTGCTGAGCTATGAAGGAATACCGGTCCTGTTTATTTCTTCCTCCTATGAGACATATTTTAAGAAACAGGACATAGAATTGGTAGTAATGAATACCGTTGACGATACCTCTGTCATACGCTGCTATGCATGCTTGGCGGCGATAGAGGGATGCCATAAGCACAGGGTGCTGGTCTGCTGCAGAAACCATGTAAGCCTTCCGCTGAACTGCGAAGTATTGCTGAACATGAATATGATGACACTGGGGTGATGATGATGAAAAAACTGCTGCAACTCATTCGCTTTTTATTTATTAAACAGGATGTCATGGAGGTCTATTACATCCAGGGAAATGATGTACTTCCCAAGCCGCTGGACAAGGAAGAGGAGCTGGCTGCACTGATTGCTCTGGAAAACGGAGATGAGGAGGCCCGCAACACACTGATTGAACATAATCTTCGCCTTGTCGTATACATCGCAAAGCGCTATGAAACCAATCCGATTTTTATGGAGGATCTGATCAGTATCGGAAGCATTGGGCTGATCAAGGCGGTCAATACCTTTAAACGGGATAAGAATATCAAGCTGGTGACCTATGCGTCACGCTGTATTGAAAATGAAATCCTGATGTTTCTGCGCAAGAAAAGCCGCCGCAAGGTGGAGGTCAGCTTCGATGAACCACTCAATATTGATTATGACGGAAATGAGCTTCTGCTCTCGGATATTCTGGGAACCGATGATGATGTCGTGACCAAGGAGTTTGAAAAAAAGGAAAACAAGCGGGAGCTGCTGGAGGCGATGTCGACGCTGAAGGAGCGGGAACGCCAGATATTGCAGATGCGCTACGGCATTCAGCATGAAGAGCTGACCCAGAAGGATATCGCCAAGCGTCTGGGTATCTCCCAGTCCTATATATCCCGTTTGGAAAAGCGCATTATCGCCAAGCTGAAGGTACAGATGAAGAACTCACAGTAAAACAACGGTTCAGCTGCAGCAACGGATTATGAAATTTGAAAAATACGAGGAACCATGCACTGAAAAAAACCTTATAAACAGTCGGACAGACGTTTGATCCGGCTGTTTTTATCTTACTATTGTCAAGACTGTTTTCCTGCCAATTACTTACAGGAAAAGCTGCCTGCTTTTACGCATAACAAAGAAACGGCTCGGGCACACTGCTAGTACAGACACTAGGAGGCAAAGAGCATATGAGTCGTTATAAAGTAGAAATCAGCGGTATCAATACCGCACAGTTAAAGGTCTTGACAAATGCAGAAATGAAGGAGCTGTTTGTGAAGCTCCAGCAGGGCGATGAAAGTGCCAAGGAAACACTGATCAATGGAAATCTGAAGCTGGTGCTGTCCATTGTGCAGCGCTTTTCCAATCGCTGTGAAAATATGGATGATCTGTTTCAGGTTGGCTGCATCGGGCTTGTGAAGTCCATCGACAATTTTGATCTGAAGCATGAAGTGCGCTTTTCCACCTATGCGGTGCCGATGATCATGGGTGAAATCAAACGCTATCTGCGCGATAATCAGGTGATCCGGGTATCCCGCCATTTAAAGGATCTGGCGTATAGGGCCTTCAAGCTGAAGGAGGAGTATGTACATAAGCATCAAAAGGAACCAAGTGTTTCCTGGCTTGCCCAGCAGCTGGAGGTTAAGGAAAAGGATATCGTGGATGCACTGGATTCTACACAGAGCGTGCTTTCGATCTTTGAACCGGTATACAATTCTGACGGAGATGAGCTGTTTTTGCTGGATCAGATCAAGGATGACAAGGATGAAATCGAGCATCTGAACAATTTGATGGCGTTAAAGCGCAGTCTGACACGCTTAAAGGGGAAGGAGCTGGATATCATACAGAAACGCTATTATCAGGATATGACGCAGACAGAGATTGCCGGAGAGCTGGGCATCTCGCAGGCACAGGTGTCACGTCTGGAAAAAAACGCCATTGCGGTTTTGAAAAAAGAATTTGATTCCTAGGCAACACCTGCGGGTGAAGGGCATATACTGAAACAGGTGATAGAATTGAAATATACGGATATTTGCGGAAGACAGGTCATCAATGTGATGGATGGCAGTATGATCGGACTCGTCAATGATGTGGAATTTGATCCATGCACGTATGTGATTCATTCCATATTTGTCCATCCCACGCAGTCCTTTGTGAAAAAGCTGTTTCCCTGGTTCTTCCCGTGTGATGAAATCGAGATTCCCACGCAGGAAATCGAAAATATCGCGGGTGATGTTATTCTTGTGAAATTTCGATGCTGAAGTTTTTTTACAAAAAGGAGGGCTTTTGAAACAGTTTGCGGCACTTGTATAAATTTCATGAAAAATCCCTTTTTATAAAGGGATTTTTGTGCTAGAATATACATAATGTATAGGAGGGACGCGTAAATGAGCATCAGTCAGAAATTCAAAGAATTTATAGCGCCAATGGATGAAGATGACGTTTTAGAAGTAGAACAGGAAGAGGATACTCCTTCTATTTCTGAATATGAAAGACCGAAATCAAAAGTAAATCACTTGCCAACCGATACGAAAATGGTTCTGTTTGAGCCTCGTTCCTTTGATGAGTCCGAAGAAATCGCAAAACGCCTGAAGGAAAACAAGGCGGCTGTTGTCAATCTGCACAAGCTGCAGCGTGACTATGCACAGCGTACCATTGATTTTTTAACCGGTGTAATCTTCGCTCTGGATGGAAGCATTCAGAAGATCGGGCATAATGTGATTCTGTGTACGCCGCGCAGCGTGGCGGTACATGGGGAAATCAGCCTTGACGCAAGCGAGGAAGACTAACCATTGTCTGTCGCAATAGAGCATTATCGGGGTAACGAGGAATTCGTCCGGCGCCTGCAGGATCAGATTGATCGCATGGAACGCTGGAACCGGGTTGTTGTTACACCCTTTTTTTCGCCTGATCAGATACAGATAGCCGAACGCTTTTGCGGACATCGGATTTTGTATCGCAAAGATGGCGGCTATGCGCAGGCCGAACGCTGCCGGCTTGCTTTTCTGCCCTGGGAGGAAGAGGTACAGATTCCTGTGCTTCATCTAAAGGCGAAGATTTCTTACAGCTTTGGAAAGCTGGCACACCGTGATGTGCTCGGGGCGTTGATGAATCTGGGGATTGAGCGGGATAAAACCGGGGATCTTATCGTTGAACAGGATGCGGTGCATATGTTTGTGGATCCGGATATCGGCAATTATCTGATTGCCAATCTGACGCAAATCAAACGCTGTGCCGTCCATCTGGAGCCGAGTGAGGAGTCTGTCAGCTATGAACCGGATATTGCCTACAAATCACTGATAGTATCCTCTCTTCGACTGGATACGCTGGTCGCTGCGCTCGCCAGACTCAGCAGGGCAAAGGCTGCAGATCTCATACGGAGCAAACAGGTAAAAGTTGATCATGTAATACTTGAACAAACGTCCTATTTGTGCGATAATACTTGTGTTATTTCCATTCGCGGACATGGAAGATTCCAGCTGAAAGAGGTTGTGAAGGAAACAAAAAAGGGAAATCTTGTCATTGAGGTTGGCATGTATCAGTGAATAGGAGAGGGATTATGGACAGATACGCATTTGATACAATGAAAAATGGATATAATCGCTATCAGGTGGAGGATTACATTCAGACACAGAAGCTGCAGATGGAAAGCCTTCAGAAAAAACTGGAAAAAGCCAACTTACTGAAAGAAGAACTAACCAGAGAATATCAGGAGCTGGAAACACGCTACCGGGATGTCAGTGAGAATCTCGAGGTCAAGGAAAAAGCTGCGGACGAAATGACACGCATGGCGATGAAGGAAGCAAATATGATCGTCGATACGGCACACCGCAATGCCGATGCCATTGTAAAGGAATCCTTAATGATGGCGCGTGGAATTTTGATGGAGGTGGCCCGCCTTGGAGATGAGGCGAACGATCTGAAGGGCAGTATGCGTAAGGAACTGCAGAAAATCACGCAGGCACTGGATGATTTTGAAACCCCTGAAATACCGGATCTTGATTTATTGAAAAAAGAAATATAAATGCTGAGATAAAGACATGCTTCTATATGTGGACTTGAAGAGAGCTGACGGTTGGTGAGAGTCGGCAGGAAGGATATAGAAGATATCACTTTGGAGCAGATTTCCTGAAAGCAGTAGGGAAATACGATACGCTTGTCGTTATAAGCTGAGGGCACATGAGCTTCATGTGAACTAAGGTGGTACCGCGTTACAAGACGTCCTTAGATAGAAGGCGTCTTTTTTTCATAAAAGGAGGAAATGATATGGAATACAAGGATACACTGTTAATGCCGAAGACAAGGTTTGAAATGCGTGGAAAATTACCGACAAAGGAGCCAAACTTTCAGAAGCGCTGGAAGGAAAGCGAAATCTATGAAAAAATGCTGGAGAACCGTGAGGGCTGTGAAGCGTTTGTTTTGCATGACGGGCCACCGTATGCGAACGGGGATATCCATCTGGGACATGCCCTGAATAAGATTTTGAAGGATGTCATCATCCGTAACCGCTATATGGCCGGTTACAAGGTGCCGTATGTGCCGGGCTGGGATACGCATGGTCTGCCGATTGAAACTGCAATTCAGAAGCTGGGACATAACCGCAAGGAGATGGAATTATCCGATTTCCGCAAGCTGTGCTATGACTATGCTCTGGAACAGGTGGACCGTCAGAAAAAGGGATTTTTATCACTGGGTGTTGTCGGCGATTACGATCATCCGTATATCACACTGACCAAGGATTTTGAAGCACATCAGATTGAAATTTTTGCCTCCATGGCGATGGACGGTCTGATTTATAAGGGATTGAAGCCGGTTTACTGGAGTCCTTCCAGTGAAACCGCACTGGCGGAAGCGGAAATTGAATACAAGGATATCAAAAGTCCGACGATTTTCGTGAAATTTGCGGTGAAGGATGGCAAGGGCGTTCTGGACAGCGATACTTCCTTTGTCATCTGGACAACGACACCATGGACCATTCCTGCCAATCTGGGAATCTGTCTGAATAAGGACTACACCTATGCGCTTGTGGAAAGCGAAAAGGGCAAGCTGATCGTTCTGGAAGAGCTGGTGGATGCGTTGTGGGAGAAGTTTGGTCTGGAAACAAAGAAGAAGCTGGCAACCTATAAGGGAAGCGAGCTGGAAATGATCACCTGTCAGCACCCGCTGTATGATCGCGAATCCCTGGTAATTCTGGGGGATCATGTAACGGCAGATGCAGGTACCGGCTGTGTACATACGGCACCGGGCTTTGGTGCCGATGACTTCTTCATCGGACAGAAATACGGTCTGCCTGCGTATTGCAATGTGGATGAGCACGGCTGCATGATGGAGGATGCCGGTGACTGGCTGAAGGGACAGTATGTCGATGATGCCAACAAGACGGTAACACAGAGACTGGATGCAATGGGCGCATTGTTAAAGCTGGAGTTCATTACGCACTCCTATCCGCATGACTGGAGAACAAAGAAGCCGATTATCTTCCGTGCAACAACGCAGTGGTTTGCGTCGATTGATAAGATTCGTGAAAAGCTGCTGACAGAGATTGCGAATGTTGACTGGATTCCGAAGTGGGGACAGCAGCGCATGCACAATATGATTGCCGATCGCGGTGACTGGTGTATTTCCCGTCAGCGTGCATGGGGTGTTCCGATTCCGATTTTCTATGCGGAGGATGATACGCCGATTATGGATGAGGCTGTATTTGCCCATGTGGCAGAGCTGTTCCGTGAGCATGGCAGCAATATCTGGTTTGAAAAGGACGCGAAGGAGCTGTTGCCGCAGGGCTATACACACCCAGGCTCCCCAAATGGAGAATTCCGCAAGGAAACCGATACGATGGATGTATGGTTTGACTCCGGAAGCTCTCATACTGGAGCCATGATGGAACGCGGACTGGGCTATCCTGCCGATCTGTATTTCGAGGGCAGCGATCAGTATCGCGGATGGTTCAATTCCTCCTTGATCATCGGTACAGCTGTGCATGGACACTCTCCTTACAAGCAGGTACTGAGCCACGGCTTCGTTATGGATGGCAAGGGTGTGAAAATGAGCAAATCACAGTGGAATGCGGTAGCACCGGGAGAAATCACGAAGAAATACGGTGCGGATATCCTGCGTCTGTGGGCGACAAGTGTCGATTACCAGGCAGACTGCAGTATGTCGGATGAGATTTTGAAGCAGATCAGCGAGCAGTACCGCAAGGTGCGCAATACGTTCCGCTTCATGCTTGCCAATGTCAATCCGGAAGAGGATTTCACAAAAGAGGACCTTGTGGATATCAACGAGCTGCCAGAGCTGGACAAATATATTCTGGTCCTGTTGAATGAAGTGAATGAAAAAGCAATGAAGGCATATAAGGAATACCGTTTTGCGGATATCACCAATATGCTGAGCAATCTGATGACGAACGAGCTGTCTGCCTATTACATGGATTATACAAAGGATATCCTGTATATTGAGAAAAAGGATGCGCCTAGACGTCGTCAGGTACAGACGGTGCTGTGGCATGCGGTCAATACGCTGGTTCGCCTGTGGGCACCCATCCTCGTGCACACCTGTGAGGAGGTCAACGACTTCTTCCATACCGAAGCAGAAAGTATCCATCTGGGAAGCTTTGCACAGGCACTGGATGTACAGGGTGCTGATACAATCAAAGCGGATATGGAACGCATGATGGCAATTCGCCAGGATATTTTCAAGGCCCTGGAGGAAGCACGTGCGGAAAAGGTGATTGGTAAGTCTCTGGAAGCACATGTGATGATCAATGTGAGCGATGAAGACCGTGCACTGATTGAGAAGCTGTGCGGAAATCATTTCAACCAGTGGCTGATCGTTTCCAAGGTCAGCTTCTCCGTGGATGAATTGAAGCAGTATGAAGTGTGTCAGGTAGAAGTTGAGAAGTGTGAAGGCAAGGTTTGTCCAAGATGCTGGAATATTACGGATTCCCATGCGGAGGATGGCCTGTGTGATCGCTGTGCAGAGGTGCTGAAATAGCTTACGACGTAAGTTTGGATAATTATGGAATGTTGACGACAGATGAACAGCAGTTTGTCTGTCATTTTTCATGCTTTTATAAAAAAGTTGCTGTTTTCTATGGAAAAGACATAAGAAATACAGTAAAATAACGGGGTGATTAAACAAAGGGAAGCCATACATGTATCGTACGGTGATTCTGATATAAGGAGAGCATTATGGAAATAACATCACTGACCAATGCAAAGGTAAAACAATGGGCAAAATTAAAGGAAAAGAAATATCGGGAAAAGGATCAGCGATTTCTGGTAGAAGGGGAACATCTGATTGAAGAAGCTGCGAGAGCCGGCTTGGTCGAGGCTGTACTTGTGGAGATTGGAAAAGCACATACATTTGTGGAATATCCGGTGTATGAGGTCACAAAGGACATTCTGCGGAAGCTGGAAAGCAGTGTATCCGGAACCTGGATTATGGCTGTATGCCGTATGCCGCAATACCATGATGCAGAATTTGGTAAACGGGTTATCGTACTGGATGATGTGCAGGATCCGGGGAATGTCGGAACCATTATTCGAACTGCCGTATCCTTTGGATATGATGCAGTCCTGCTATCTGCACACAGCTGTGATGTATACAATGAAAAGGTGATACGTTCCACACAGGGAGCCTTGTTTCACATTCCGGTGATTCGAGGTGATGTGCAGGCTATGCTGATGAGTTTGAAGCAGAAGGGTAACAGAATTCTTGCGACTTCTCTGCACAATGCCTCGGCACTTCGTGAAATTGCAGTGCCTGATGCATTTGCACTTGTGTTTGGCAATGAAGGAAAGGGTGTCAGCGAGGAGGTTCTGCGGTTGGCGGATACTCATGTGTTTATCGAGATGCATACCTTTGAATCCCTGAATGTTGCTGTTGCGGCAGGAATCTGCATGTATGCGTTTAAAAAATGAGGAACGCAGCTAAAATAATCGTTTTGGAATCGGAAGAGGTGTATGGTAATTATCACATCAGTATCACACGAAGTTTTAGTTTGAATGCTTATAGCTGAAAAATAATATAAAAATATGACAAAAAAAACTTTCCCTGTTTCTTCTATTAATATAAACGTTAAGATTTTGGCAATGCAGAAGGGCTTTTGTGGAAATTTGGCTGACTTTTCATACCTTAAATGTCTATGAACCTGAACTATTATGGAATGGGGGATTAGCATAATTCACAGGTGAGAATGGAGTTTTCTGCATATCCTGCATAGAAAACAGCTGATTATGAAAATTACCTGTTTCATAAAGTATAACTTGTGAAGCATTGCCTGCTGAAAAAAGGAGAAGAGAAAAATGAATGTTAAGAAATTGAAGAAGAACAAGAAGGGATTTACGCTGGTTGAGATCATCGTGGTTTTGGTAATCATCGGTATCCTGATGGCGCTGGCAGTACCGGCTGTTATGAAGTATATCAATGAGGCAGCAGATACAAAAGTGCAATCTCAGGTAAGAGCAGGTTATGTTGCAGCTCAGTCTTATGCGACAAGCCAGATTGGTGAAAATCCAGGTATTTCAAATGATGATTTGACAACAAAAGTTAATAATGCTGATGCCATTAATGGTGAATTAGGTCTTTCTAAAACCGGTGAAGGCGACGATGCTAAATATCCGGAAGGTGCTGTTAAATAGATTACATGTACGCTGACAGAAAAGAAGATAGATAAGTGTGAGATTCAAGTTGAAGGGTCTAATGATACGTACACTGCTACGCAAACAAAAATTGAAAAAGCTACAAAATAATCAAGTAGAATATAAAGCCTCTTCCAAGAGGCTTTATATTTACACTTTTAATTAAAGAAGGATGGTGAATAAATGGACGCTTTACTATTACTGCTATATCTATATGCATTCCTTATTGGAATTTGTATCACCAGTTTTTTGAACGTGGTAATATGGAGACTTCCTCAGGGCTTATCCTTTGTAAAGGGGAGATCCTATTGCCCTTCATGTCATCATAAGCTGCAGTGGTATGATTTATTCCCGGTGTTCAGCTATCTGTTTCTAAAAGGGAAATGCCGATACTGTGGTAATAAGATTTCAGCTCGTGAAACGGTACTGGAGTTTCTTGGAGGCTGTATCGGGATGTTTTGCTTTTATACCTATGGGTTTTCCTGGGATACTGTTCTTGTGTTTGCAGTATTCATGATTCTTTTCACAATTACCATGATTGATTTTGATACTATGACAATACCAAATGGTTTAATTATATCTTTAATTGTTCCTGTTGGCATTTTCACAGTATTGCATCCGGAAACAGCGTTAATGACAAGAGCTATCGGCTTTTCCATTGTCAGTCTTCCGATGTATCTGCTGACGCTTCTGATTCCGGACTGCTTTGGCGGCGGGGATATCAAGCTGATTGCTGTAGCCGGTTTTCTGCTGGGATGGAAGCTGACACTCCTTGCGTTTTTTATCTCCGTACTGATAGGAGGAAGCTATGCGGTATATCTGCTTTTGTCAAGAAAAACACAAAAGGGAGCACATATCGCCTTTGGACCGTATTTATGTGCAGGGATTATGATATCATTACTTTATGGTGAAACTCTGATACAGGGGTATCTATCGTTATTCGGATTATAAAACAGGCTTGGAGGGAATACAGATATGGCGGTTTATAAATATACGGCGAAGGATATAAATGCCAAAAGGATAACCGGAAAAATGGAAGTAAACAGCAGGAGTGAGCTTGCTGCTTTTCTGCGTTCCAGGGATCAGTATCTGATTGACTGTAAGGATGTGACAAACACACAGCAGAATACATATAAACTGACTCTGAAGGAGCTGTCTGATTTCTCTCGACAGCTGGGAGCGATGATTGGCTCCGGTGTCAGTCTGATACGTGCAATGTCTATTCTTGTACAACGAGAAAGCAAACCGAAAATCAAAAGTATTTATACGGATATGTACCGTAAGCTGCAGCAGGGACAGACACTGTCAATGGCTATGGAATCTGAAGGAAAGGCGTTTCCGGAGCTTATGATCAATATGTATCGAACCGGAGAAAGCAGCGGACAGATGGAAAAGGTTGCTATGACGATGGCTTTGCAGTATGAGAAGGATGATCATATCAAGCGAAAGATACGCAATGCCATGATTTATCCGATTATTCTGTTATGTGTAACCGTTTTTGTTATCATTGTTGTATTTACTTGGATTATTCCAAGCTTCTCGAGTGTGTTTGAAGGAATGGAGCTTCCGTTGATTACGAAAATTGTAAATGGTCTTTCGCAGATTATGATACATTATTGGTACTGGCTTCTGATTGGCATCTTATGTATATTTGCGTTCATCACAACGCTGCTTCGCATAGAGAAGGTTCGGTATCGGTTTGATAAACTGAAGCTGAATGTTCCGAAAATCGGTAAGCTGCTGTGTATCATTTATACAGCGCGCTTTGCCAGAAATATGTGCTCGCTTTATACAAGTGGTATTTCCATCATCAACGGTATGCAGATCATACGCAATACGATCGGGAATAAGTATATAGAATCTCAGTTTGACGGAGTCGTGAATATGGTGAGAAACGGAACCTCACTGTCACAGAGCATACAGAAAATTGACGGCTTTGATCCAAAGCTCGCAAGCTCCATTTACATTGGAGAAGAAAGCGGACGTCTGGAAACAATGCTGACATCTCTGGCAGATGATTTTGATTATGAATCCGAGGCTGCATCTCAGCGTATGGTCACACTATTGGAGCCGGTAATGATTATAATTCTGGCATTGATCGTATTGTGTGTCATGCTGGCGGTATTGCTGCCAATCTATCAGATGTATCAAAATCCAACGAGTCTAAAGTAAAGGGAGAAGCTTATGGCAAAAGAATATGTATTATTTATATCATCACATGCCGTACAGATGATTTACGGGTCATGTGATAAAAAAGATATGGTAAAGGTAGAAGCCTTTCATGAATATCCTCTGGAAGAAGGCGCAATGATCAATGGTGTGATTACCGATGACTCCTCCATCCTTGACATTTTGAAGGAGCTGCAGGAAAACGGCTTAAAGGAAGCCCGGTTTGTAATCGACAGCGGGCAGATTCTTGTGAAAAACATACGGGTTCCCCAGCTTTCAAGAAAGGAGCTGCTGAAGGTCGCAAAGGATGAATTAGCCGATATTGATGGCAGCTATGAGGATCTGATTTACGATTACAGTGTATTGCAGTCATCGTTTGAAGAGGAAGAGAAAAAGGGCGGAGAGATTTTATGCTGTGCTGTTGAAAGAAAATTGCTTACCAGCTATATTGAACTGTTTGATGCCACAGGTATCAGGCTGAAAAGTGTTGATATCTCCATTAATGCCTTGCATAAGCTAACGCAGGAGCTGGCAGATTTGAATGGAAAAACCTATATTGTATCGGTTCTGGACGGTAATAATGTATCCTCTTATCTGTTTGAGAAAAACCACTATACCTTTTCTAACAGAACAAGGCTGTTCTCAGAGCGGGGAACGCAGGCTTTTATTTCTGAAATGAACAGTAATATATCCCAGCTGATCCAGTTCAGCAAATCCAAGCAGAGTCCGTACCCTATTGAGAGAGCATATTTCTGCGGTCTGGATGATGCGGAGGAGCTGATGGTTTTTGAAAGTATACGTAGCAATCTGAATTTGCAGGCGGAACAATTTCCGGATTCCAAGATTGTCTATGTAACCGGGGATCACTATAAGGATTTCCATTTGCATGATTATGTGTTCCCCGTAGGGTGTCTGATCAGAAAGTGAGGTGCAGGAGATGTTTCAAAATGGATTGAAAAATAAAGATATTGATTTACTGAAGGTCTATAAACAGAAAAAAGAAGCCTCTCCATATGTCGGCACCTTGAAATATTTGGTGTTTCCCATCAGTGCAGCTGTTATCCTGATATCCTGGTTTGGTATTGTGACCTATCAGAACCATGCATTGGACTCTGATATTGCAGCAGCAAAAGCAGAATTGAAGCAGGTGCAGAAGCAGATTGCAGAGGATCCCAATTTAGAGAAATACCAGTCCTTGCAAAAGGCGATGAATGATGTAGAAAAGTATAAGACGCTGCATAAGGATATTCAGTCTTATCCGCAGCTGAGTCAGAATACATTCGATCAGATATTGATTGCTTCCGATGTGAATACTTCCATTGTATCATTATCTTATCAAAGAGAAACACAGGTGGTGACATTACAGGTGGAGTCGCTTACAGCGGAGGATACGGAGAAGTTTGTCAGAAGACTGAAAAAGAGCAAGACCTTTGAAACCGTTGATTATGCAGGATATGCGCAAACAGAGAAGACAACAAAGACTGCGGAAGCAAATGAAAAAGCTGCAGAAAATGTAAAAGATAATACAGAAAAGAATACGGATACAAAAACAGATACAGAATCCGCAGCACAGCAGCTGCTGGATTTATTGAATAAGACAAATGAAACGAATACACAGGCGGATAAGCAGACAACGACAGTATATTCGGCTACGGTCCTTTGTAAACTGAAGTAGGTGAAAGTATGCGACATTAACGAAGAGAGAAAAAATATTGCTGTATGTATTATTGTGTATTGTTGTTTTTGCCGGAGGGCTGTTCTGGATGCTATTGCCGGCATTGGAAAAGCATAACACACTGAAGGCGGAATATGATACTGCCCAGCTGGAGCTGCAGTCAGTGAAGGCATCGATGATTGACTATGGTGATTTGGATAAGCAGCTGAAGGAGACTTCGGAGGAGCTAAAGAATATCAAGAATAAATTTTATGAAGAAATGAATAAGGAAGATGTTGATAATCTTATCACCTCCATGACGATTGAGCATGGACTGACGCCTGTCAGCCTGAGTATCGCCGAGGCTGATCAGGAAAACATTCTGAGCTATACCGAATATCAGCTGCAGCAGAAAAAAGGTTCTTCCTCCAAGAACAAGGATGGAAAACTGAAGGTTTATAATGTGAATCTGAGTGTGTCCGGTGCAATTACGGATGTTCAGACACTTGTAGATGATGTGAGAACGACAAAGTCATTAAAAGTATCCGGTATTACATATTCGGAAGAGGATGATGAAAAAACAACAACGATTACATTTAAGCTGTTCATGATATAAAGATAGAGAGGTGAGAATATGAGAAGAAATCAGAAGGGATCGGCTTTGCTGTGGGCCATCACTGTCATCATGATTTTGATGATAACCGTTGCAGCTGCACTGGGTATTTCATATTCTTACTATAACAGAAGTGTAAACAATAACAGCAAGCGCCAGGCTTATCTGACCGCAAAGGGTGTTATTCAGAATTTTGTAGAGAAAATCGAGCTGGACAACAGTGATTATATCGCTATGATACCAGAAGAGGAAAACCAGTCAACACCATTGAATATAGATATTCCGGAAGCGTCCAATATCGGAAAGGTGACGGAAGCGAAAATTTCCCGTGTTGCGGTGGATAAGGATAAAGATATACGTGGCAAAATTACGATATCGGTTACTGTGGATTATGCAGAGCAGACAGAGACTGTGAATGCCGATATGCAGCTGGGAAGAACCGGAGATTTGAAAAAATGGCAGTTGTTAAAATACTATAAAGGACAGGGTGCTGAGGTACAGGAAAATATCAATATCAAGAATGCGAAGATTATGATGTCGCATTTAACACCTTTATATGAAGCAGCGTGCACAGGTAATAAAGTCATGCAGGAATATGTGAAAAGCGATGCTGAAATATATGAAAGAATGATTGCAGAGTATGGAGAAACATGGGAAAAATATGCCAACAATGGATATTATAGCAACGATCGTATGAGAGAATATCTTTACACAGGTGTTTATAACAGCAGCATACCGAAATTCGATAATAGTGCAGCATCAAATTTTCCGGAAAAATTTGAGGGTAAAACATTTTATATGAAAACCTATTGCTCGGATGGCAAGAAATTGTCATTTGTATATGCGAATGAAAAAAGCACTATGAATAATGGCGATTGGGAAGCTTCTATGATATTTAATGTTGAGGATGGGCATTGGTATGATGTAACGGAACTCAATGGCAATAAAATTATACCGCTTAAAATTTTAGGTGAGCTGGTAGATGGTAAAGAACCTGAAAATGAATTGCTTAAATGGGAAGCGTTTAAAAAGAAGTATTTTATACCGGAACGATGTGTTGATTAAAGATAGAGGTGATGGAAATGAATAAAAGGGGTATGACTTTAATTGAAATGATTGCAGCTCTAGCGATTCTTTCCATAGCCAGTTTAACGCTATTTGGAGGATTTTCTGCAGTATTAAAAATTATGGGGAATTCAAGCACAATGAAAAACAACAGTGATATGCTTCTTTCTTATGCAGAAGAAACAATGAACAATGATGTGCGAGATAATATTCAAATAGATACAGATAAAGTAACCTATACGATTTCATCTGATCGTGTAAGTGTACCTGTCGCTAGAAATATAGCAATACTGAATGTAAAGGACGATGACAGAGTACATCTAAAGGCACTGGAAGAACCGGGTAATCAGGAAAAAGTAAGGGATACATCCGTTTATAAAGAATTTAAATCAAATCTTGATGAATTTTATAAGTCAATTAAGAAAGCAAGAGAAGCACATGAAGAAATGGAAAACGGGGACTCCTATAACGCTTCTTTGAAAAATGTGCATATTCTGATGTCATCTAATTGGATACAGTTTCCAAAAGAGCTTCTTCCGGTAAGTTATCGCTCAAAGCTTGGAGCACAGGATGTTTACATTTTTCCATATTATCCATGGGAGATAAAAAAAGGCGATTTACAGCACGATCATGGTGGTCTTATAATCATGTTAAATCCAAGGAATGAATTAGTAGATACAGATATAGACTTCGATGATTATCTTTATATGATTTATGATTATGATAATGAACGCTGGTATTATTGTGATCAGGACACTTATAGAATCAAGGTTGTTTTTTCCTCTTCAGATGGAAAAGTGCTGTATGATGTGAAAAATAATGGCTATATCAAATCTTGGACAGATATGAAAGACATTGTTAAGAATCCGAAAAATGGATGGAAAGTATTGGATATCGATGCAGAATATAATACGAATACAGATTCTATGTGGAAGAATGTAAGCTGATGATGGAAGGAGGCGGCAGGTATGCACTTGAATAAAAAGGGAATGACGTTGATTGAAGTAATTGTAGTTCTGCTGCTGTCCTCCATTTTAATGGTAATTGCGGGTGGTCTGCTTTTGAATAGTATGGGGTATTTTAATCGTACGGCACAAAGCAATTATGAGAAGCAGGCTGTGGATGCTATTTCATCCTATGTAAGGGGGCAATTGGTTTATGCCAGTGAAGTACAGATTGCCACGCAGAAACCGGATAAATCTGATGACTGGCATTGGATTTCAGTAAATGACGATAATCGCCTGATGAAGGATGATACGCAAGTATACAATGCTGATTTTTATAGAGGAAGGAATTTGAAAATCACTGCAAAATGTTATAGTGATAATTATCGTTTGGATTTATCTTTCGCGTTTACTGATAATGAGAAGCAGGTTTATAAAACTGCTTCTACACTGGAACTAGTGAATATTAAAGCAAAGGATAAAAAAGGAGAAGCTATTGCTAATGCAGGAATAAAAGGAAAACAGGTGGATATTTCAGATCACGATCAGGCAGAAGCAGGCTATAAAATCTATTATAAAATAAATGGGGCATTGAAGATCGTGGATGATCCGGATTATCAATATCCGGATATCGATTATGATGATCCTGTATTTGAAGGTACCGTATACGATGAGCTGATGTGTAGAGATGCTTCCATTACCAAGCCGAATGAGGCAGGGAACAATAAGGGAACATGGCTTGCAAATCATGATTATAAAAAAGGGGAATTTGTTGATTATCTGGGTATGACATATCGTGCAGTAAAGGATGTTAGAAATGGAAATGATCCCTTGACGAATCATGGAAATGCATGGAAACCGGTAAATCCTCCATATTGGGTGAAGGGTGCCAGCTATGAAGCAGGGGATGTTGTTATATACCAAATCACAAACACATATTATCAAGCAACAGTGCAGATTCATAATAGCGTGGAGTCACCGGATAACGATAAGCAGAAATGGCATAGGTTAAATACGGCGGAATTGAATGAGATTATAGAAGAACATAAGAGTAAAGATTTTTGTGATATAGATAATAAAGATGAAGGCGATTGGACTGTCGGGGGAGAGAAAGCAAGATGCGATGCACCAGAAAAACAATGGAATGTTGGGCAGGTAATTGAGCCTGGAGATTATGTAGAAGACCCAATGAATCCAGGTCAGTGGTATCGTTATGTATATTCATCACCTTTACAGCCTAATGCTCAAGAAGATAACGCTTGGGCTCCAGGAGGCGTTGCCAGAAATTATTGGAAGAAAATTGATGAAGCTTGGAATACGAATGGAACATATTTTAAAGGAGATATAGTTTCATACACCGTGAATGGAAAAAAGTTATTTTATCAAGCTCTTCAACGAATAGATGGTGTTTGGAATCCTTCTACTATAAATGCTGGATGGTCCAAAGGTTTTGAAAGTATTGAAGAGTTGCTTGGAAATACTAATATATCTGTGACTTGTCAGACATATAGTTAATTTAAAAAGGATGTGTAGAAAATATGAAAAATATACCAATAGGTGAAGTGCTGAAGGATTACGGTTATATCAATGAAGAACAGCTGCAGCGGGCACTTGCAGAACAGAAAAAGGATCGTTCCAAACGGCTTGGACAGCATTTGATTGATTTAGGCTTTATCAGTGAGAATCAGATGCTGAAGGCACTGAGTGATAAACTGAATGAGCCGATGGTTGATTTGAACGAAGAAAAAATCGAAGTGGATGCTGTTGCGAAGATACCGAAAGCACTGGCGCAGAAATATAATTTGATTGCCATCAGCGAAAACAACGGGCGCCTGACGGTAGTAACAAGTGATCCTTTGAATTTCTACGGAATCGAGGATGTACGTCTGGTGACCGGCATGAATATATCCGTATGTCTGTGTGAAAAGGCGGCAATCGACCGTGCCATTGATTACTACTATGCGGAAATCAAAGCCAGAGAAGCAGCCAATGTGGCAAATGAAAACGTTGTATCCTTTGAATTCGATGATACCGAGCTTTATAACTCGGAGGAGGATGACACACCCGTTGTTAAGCTGTTCAACAGTCTTCTGACAAGAGGCTACAATGCCAATGCCAGTGATATACACATAGAGCCGTTTGAGGATAAGACAATGGTTCGTATGCGTATTGACGGTATGATCGTGGATTATGTGCAGCTTGCGAAAAATCTGCACCAGTCGCTGATTGTCCGAATCAAAATTGTAAGCAATATGGATATTGCTGAAAAGCGTGTTCCTCAGGATGGACACTTTCTAACCACGATTGAGGGAATTCGTATGAACCTTCGTGTCTCTGTGATTTCAACTGTATATGGTGAAAAAGCTGTTCTGCGTTTTCTGAACAGCAATACGCCGATTCTGAATGAAAAGCAGTACGGCATGAATACGGATAATTATGCGAAAATGTGTCGTATGATGGAGATGCCGCATGGAATCATCTATATTACAGGACCTACCGGAAGCGGTAAAACAACAACACTGTATATGATTCTGGAAACGCTGGCAAAACGGCAGGTGAATATAGCAACCATTGAGGATCCCGTGGAGAAGAATATCGAACGCGTGAATCAGATGCAGATCAATACCATGGCGGGACTGACCTTTGAGCGCGGACTGCGGGCATTGCTGCGGCAGGATCCGGATATTATTCTGGTCGGTGAAACACGTGATGCGGAGACGGCATCCATTTCTGTACGAGCTGCCATTACCGGACATCTGGTATTGAGCTCTCTGCATACCAATGATGCAATCAGCTCGATTGTCCGTCTGGAGGATATGGGAATTGAACCATATCTGATTGCGAATTCACTGGTTGGAAGTGTTTCACAGCGACTGGTGCGTACGATTTGTCCGCATTGCAGAGAAAAGCTGAAGGCGACAGAGCTGGAACGTCAGGTGCTGGGAAAAGAAATAGAATATGTATATCGCGGTGCAGGCTGTCATCATTGTAACCAGACAGGCTACAAGGGAAGAACGGCTGTGCATGAAATCATACTGATAGATAAGGAAATGCGGAGAATGATTTCTTCTCACAGAGATATTGATGATATCTATGCCTATGTGAAGAAATCACAGCAGCTGCATACCCTGAAGGATGAGGCTGTGGAGCTTGTAATCAATGGACAGACAACGATGGATGAACTGTATAAGATTACGGCTTACAGCGATTAGGAGGTCTGTTTATGAACGATTTACTGGAAGGTATGATTGCCTATGCCAGAGAGCATAACTGCAGTGATATCCATTTGAATGTCGGTGGTCCCGCCATGATTCGGGCAAATGGCGTGCTGCGGGAATATCCCGCATTCATCAAGGATACACAGACGACAGAGATGATCCTTTCTATGGTGGATGAGCGGTTGATGGAGGATTTTAAACAGGGGAAGGATCTGGACTTTACCTATGTCAGCAAGGGAGAGAACCGGCAGAGAGTGAATGTATACCGCCAGCAGGATAAGCTCTGTGCAGCGATTCGTATCATCAATAATACGATTCTGACACTGGATGAGCTGCTGATGCCGGATATTTTGAAGCAGCTCGCTATGGAGCCGCGCGGTCTTGTACTGGTGACCGGACCTACCGGCAGTGGTAAATCCACGACGCTGGCAGCTGTTATGGACTATATCAATGAACGCAGAAACTGTCATATACTTACGATTGAGGATCCGGTGGAATACGTGTATCAGCGTAAGCAGGCGCTTATTCATCAACGGGAAATCGGTCGGGATGTGGACAGCTTTGATACAGCGCTTCGCAGTGCCATGCGTGAGGATCCGGATGTCATTCTGGTGGGAGAGATGCGTGACTATGAAACAATTGCAGCCGTCGTTACACTGGCAGAGACCGGACATCTGGTGTTTTCCACTCTGCACACCATCGGGGCAGCAAAGACAATTGACCGTATCATCGACGTATTTCCACCTCACCGTCAGGAGCAGATCCGTATGCAGGTTTCCGGTATACTGAAAGCTGTAATTACGCAGCAGCTGCTTCCAAAACGTGATGGCAGCGGACGAATTGCCGCGCTGGAGGTTATGATTGGAACAGATGCGATCAGCAGCATGATTCGAGAGAATAAGGTCCATCAGATCAATTCCATAATACAGACAGGGATGCGTGAGGGAATGCAGTCTTTGAACTTTGCTTTGGCACGTCTGGTGCGAAACGGCATGGTGACAAGGGAAGTGGCAGAGAAATACAGCGATGATCCGCAGGAGCTGAAGCAGTATCTGCAATAGAATCCGGTTTCAGCAGTGCACAAAATAAAAATCAGACTTGTAAACAACGTGCAAGTTCTGTATAATAATAAAAGAAAACGTTGAGCAGGAGTAGTAGTTTGGACACCGCAGGACAGGGAGAGCTGATGACGCACTGAGAGTCGGCACACTGCAGGACCTTATGAATTCACCTGTGAGTGGGTTTAATACACCCCCGTTCCATGACGGTTATCCATGACAGAAAGTAAGTGTGTCGCATGACGAAACAGGATGGTACCGCCCGCAAGGGTTCCTGTGTCTTGTGGCTTTTTTTATAAGCAGAAAGGAAGTTGAATATGGAAAAGCTAACGAGTATCAAAGAAGAAGGTCTTTCCCAAATCGAAGCATGTGAGGACCTTGCCCAGCTGCAGCAGCTGCGTGTGCTGTATCTTGGTAAAAAAGGGCCGATTCAGGAAGTGATGAAATCCATGAAGGATTTGCCGAAGGAGGAGCGCCCGGCATTTGGTCAGCTGGTAAATGAGGTTAAGACCCTGTTTGCGAATGCGATCGAAGAACGCAGGGCAGTTTTGGAAGTCGCAGAAATGGAAAAGAGGATTGCGGAAGAAAAAATTGATATCACCCTGTCCGGTCAGAAGCCGAATCTGGGCAATGCACATCCACTGATGATCGTACAGCAGGAAATGGAGGATTTATTCATCGGTCTGGGCTACACGGTAGAGGAAGGCCCGGAAGTAGAGATGGATCTCTATAACTTTGAGCGTGCCAACATACCAAAGGATCACCCGGCCCGGGATATGCAGGATACCTTTTACATAAATGCGGAAGAGCTTCTGCGTACACATACGACAGCCATTCAGACAAGACAGCTTGAAAAATTTGCTCAGGAGGGCAAGGAGCTGATCAAGGTCATCTGTCCCGGGAAGGTATATCGCCGTGACGATGACGATGCAACCCATTCCCATCAGTTTATGCAGTGTGAGGGGCTGGTTGTCGGTGAACACATCACGCTGTCCGATTTAAAGGGGACGCTGCAGTTTCTGGCACAGAAGATGTTTGGGGAAGAACGTGTGATACGGTTCCGTCCAAGCTATTTCCAGTTTACAGAACCAAGTGTGGAGGTTGATGTCAGCTGTCATGTATGTGGTGGCAAGGGCTGTCCGGTCTGCAAGGGAACCGGCTGGATTGAAATTCTGGGTGCCGGCATGGTGCATCCGAATGTTCTTTCCATGGCAGGATATGATGCGGAAAAGCTGAGCGGTTTTGCTTTCGGTATCGGAATTGAACGAGTGGCAATGCTGAAATACGGAATTACGGATATCCGTAATTTCTATACTAATGACATTCGTTTCTTGAAGACATTCAACCGGTTTGAGTAGGAGGACGCTGACATGAAAATAAGTAAGAAATGGCTAAGCCAGTATATGGACTTATCCGATATGAGCATAGAGGAAATTGCGGATAAAATAACGTCTGCCGGTCTTGAGGTAGAGGGCATTGTAAAAATGAGTCAGGGAAGCAATCTGGTCATCGGTAAGGTGATAAGCTGTGAGGATCATCCGGATTCCGATCATCTGCATGTATGCCAGGTTGACCTTGGAGATAAAATTGAACAAATCGTATGCGGTGCGCCAAATGTGACAGCCGGACAAAAGGTAATTGTGGCTCGTGTCGGTGCGAAGCTTCTGGGTGGTGACATCAAGGCAGGTGTTATCCGTGGACAGGAGTCCAATGGAATGATCTGTTCCCTGCTGGAGCTGGGCGTTGATCCGCATCAGCTGAGTGAGGAAAGCAAAAACGGCATAGAGGTGCTGGATGAGGATGCACCGGTGGGGAATGAAAATCCGCTGGGCTACCTCGCTCTGGATGATGAAATTCTGGATGTGGGATTAACACCGAATCGAAATGACTGTATGGCTGCGTGGTCCATGGCACTGGAAACAGGTGCGATTCTGCATAAGGAAGTGAATATCCCATATGTAGAGGGTGCTTCCAATGTAGGGGAAGCAAGCAGGCTGATCGTTCGCAGTGAAACAGAGAAATGTCCGCTCTTTTTGGGAAAGGTCATCAATTCCGTAACCATTAAGCCTTCACCGAAATGGATGCAGGAGCTGTTGATGGCAGCCGGAATGAAGTCAATCAACAATGTTGTTGATATCAGTAATATTGTTATGCTGGAAACAGGGCAGCCGCTGCATTTCTATGATCTTGATGCTATTCCGGCACAGGAAATCACAGTGAAGGATCAGCAGCGGTTTGATTACACAGCACTGGATGGAGAAAGCTATCACATTGAAGAGGATGATATCGTCATTACGACAGAGGGGAAACCAATCGGTATTGCCGGTATCATGGGAGGTGATGATTCCAAGATTGAGGAAACGACAAAGGGAATCATTATCGAGGCAGCAATCTTCCATCACGTATCCATCCGAAACACCAGCCGCCGTTTGAATCTTGGCACGGATGCCAGTGTCCGCTATCAGAAGGGTATCGAGCCGATGGCTACCTTCAAGGCTGTGGATCGTGCAGTGCAGCTGCTGATTGAATATGCAGATGCAAGTGGATTGGAAGAAACCAAGCAGTATGGCAGCAACGGCTATACACCGTTGGAATTTGATGTGAATCTGGATCGCATCAATGTTCTACTTGGCACGGATTTCCAGCAGGAAGAGGTTATGAAGGTACTGGATGATCTGCATCTGGAGCCGTCTGTTAACAATTCGGATATTCATGTGAAAATCCCAAGCTATCGAATGGATCTGGCAATCGAGGCCGATATCGCAGAGGAAATCATCCGCATTCTGGGATATGACCGTCTGCCAAGTACAATGCCGAAGATGCCTTCCACTGTCGGAGCGCTGAACAGCCGCCAGCAGCTGCGCAGAAAATACAGAAATATGCTTTCTGATCTGGGCTACAATGAAGCGGTTACCTATTCTCTGGTTGGGAAAAAGGAAATCGAGGATGCAGTCATGCCGCACAAGGACATTGTCGAGCTGGCAGCTCCGATGAGTGAGGATCACAAATATGTACGGGATTCCATTCTGCCGAGTCTGCTGGAGTGTGTGGCTTATAATCAGGCGCGTTCCATCAAGGATATTGCATTGTTTGAAATCAGCAATGTCTATGGATTGGGACACGTGGAGGAACGTCTGGCTGTGGCAGCAAGCGGTGCTCTGCAGGAAAACCGCTGGCAGAAATTCCGCATGGAGGTGGATTTCTATACCGTCAAGGGACTGGTCGAGGCACTTCTGGAGAGTATCGGTTATCAGGGAAGCCGTGTAGTGTTTAAGGAAAATCATACCGATATTGTACATTTCCATCCATATCGCAGTGCAGAGGTGTATCTTGGAAGAGAGCTTCTTGGACTGGTTGGTCAGATTCATCCGAAAATGGCGCAGGCCTATGATATTACAGAAACACTTGCTCTGGAAATCAATCTGGAGGTTCTCTTGAAGAACAAGCCGGGAAAGGTGAAGTTCACTGAGGTAAGCAAATATCCATCCATCAGCCGCGACCTTGCATTTGTCGTGAAGGAGGATGTTAAGGTAGCGGATATCATTAGCAGCATTAAGAAAAACGGCAAGCTGGAGAAAGAGAATATTATCCAGAATGTGGAGGTGTTTGATGTTTACACCGGAGAACATGTGGAGAAGGGAAGCAAGTCTATCGCGTTGAGCATTGTTTTCCAATCTGCACAGCGTACGCTGAAGGATGCGGATATCAATGAAATCCACAACAGGATTCTGGAAACACTGGAGAAGGATCTGCACGCACAGCTGCGAGCATAACCACCTGTTTCAGGAATACCGATAATTTATAGAAAGAGATGACAGGCATTTCGCACATGTCATCCTTTTTTTATATCTGCTTTCAGAATCAGGATGCCATGTAGAATCCAATGGCAGCGTACATAAAAAACATGGAACGGTTGCGAAAGAAACAACAGAAACAGCCTTATTCTTTTGATTTCCCTGTTATAAGGAAGGCAATAAACGAAGCTGATATGCAAAAGGGCTGTACCGGTTTGATTGCGCATATAATCCCTATCATGCCGCAATTCTATATGCCTGTAAAGGAAATAAAAAAACGCCTTTACTCTACATTATATAGAGAAAATGCGTGTTTATGCTGAGACGGCTGTTTCCCATCCTCTTTACTTCTTTCCGGACTCATGCTGGAGACGGAATACAAGAATTTGCGGAGGAGCCAGCAGGCGCATGTCGATATCCTTGGTTCCAAGACCATTGGATACATACAGACTGGTACCATTGATATCATAGGAGCCGTGATTATAGGTTGCAGCTCCTTCCATGGTATGCAGCGGTCCTAATAGCGGCAGATAGATCTGTCCGCCCAAAGAATGCCCTGCGATGATCAGATTGAGATATTTTGTATTGATTCCGCTTGTTTTTACAATATCGGGACAGTGCGTCACCAGAATATTAAATTCGTCCTCACTGACCTTTTTCATAGCCCTGTCCGGCTGCGGATCGCCGTTCAGCATATTGTTTAAGCCGATCAGTGATATGCTGGAATCGCCCTTGTTTCTGAGCCGTATACTGGTATCACTCAGAATTTCAAAATCGCCGTCATATAAAATCTGAGAAACGATCTTCTTTGTCTTGTCATTCGCCAGATCCTCATCACCGAGAACGGCGAACTTGCCAAGGGGTGCATCGATGCTTTTCAGGATGGTTGTCAAATCCTTGCTCATCTGAGAATCCGGAGCCTTTGTCTGCGGGTTGGAGAACATGTCACCACCGAAAATCACAACATCGGCACCGGTTGTATTCAGCTTGCTGATCATACTTGTAAGACGTTCTTTGTTCATGTATTCATTGTATTTGATATCGCTGATGAATGCGATTTTCAAATCGTTCATATCTTCCGGTATCTTGCTGGAGGAAATCGTCTGATAGGAGAGGTTCACACGGTCTACGGAAATATAGATGGAGTAGAAGAAGACTCCGGCGACGATCAGAGCAAGAAGTATCAGGACAGAAACGATTTTAAGTAGTTTTTTTACCATTGCCGACACCTCATATTCCTTACTATTCTATCATAAATTGCGGTGCATTGCCATAAGAAAAGACAGTCGTTTAACTGTCTAGGATTGTGCGTTCTGCGGTTCCTTCTTTTTTGCCGGACGCTTGGTTGCTCTGGCAGCTCTGGCCTGTGCCATGGCAGCCATTGCCGTCTTGGAATTGATAATGACAGGGATGACGATTGGATTACGATGCGTCTTGTTATACAGGAACGGCTCCAGTGTCGAGCGCACACAGTTCTTCAGCTCGGAGAAGGTGGTGCGTTCCTTCATTTTCTCATTTAAAGCCGCATACACGATCTGCTCAGCTTCGCGCAGCAGACCCTGTGAATCCTTGATGAAGACAAAGCCCCGGGAAACGATGACCGGCTTGCACAGCACCTTGTTTTCCTTGGAATCTATCGCAATGATAGCAGCAACCAGACCGTTGTCAGCCAGAATGGTTCGGTCCTTTAGGACGGCTGTGGATACACCGCTGATGTCATTGCCGTCAACATATATATCATCCGCCTGAATTCGCCAGCTGCTTTCAAACACCTGATGATTGCGCAGTATCAGAACATCACCGTTTGCACAGGTGAAGATGTGATCATCCGCCAGTCCGGTTTCCTTTCCGGTTTCCTTATGCTGCACCAGCATTTTGTATTCGCCGTGAATCGGCATAAAGTATTTCGGCTTGATCAGCTGCAGCATCAGCTTCTGTTCCTCCTGAGAGGCATGTCCAGTTGTATGCAGATTGCTCAGGATGGATTTTGTCAGTACATTGGCACCGGCGCGAAACAGCTTGTTGACCACCTGATTGACGCTTGCACCGTTGCCCGGAATCGGACTGGAGGAAAAGACAACCGTATCGCCTGGAATCAGCTTGATGTAGCGGTGGGTTCCATTCGCAATCCGTGACAGGGCGGCCAAAGGCTCTCCCTGACTTCCGGTACATACGATACAGGTTTTGTTTGCCGGTGTGCGTCCCAGCTGATCCGGACTAAGGAAATGCTGCTCGCCAACCTTGATTTTGCCCATTTTGCGTCCAATCGTCACGACATTTTCCATGCTTCGTCCAAAGATGATCACCTTTCTTCCGCAGGCAACTGCAGCCTCCAGAATCTGGGATACACGGTATACATTGGAAGCGAAGGTTGCGACGATGAGCCGTCCGCTTGTTTTTTTCATCGTATCGAGAATTTCCGCTGCCACCTTTTTCTCGGAAATGGAGAAATCCTCCACACCGGAATTGGTGGAATCGCTCAGCAGCAGATCAACACCGATCTGTCCCATATACGCCATGACCTGATAATCGGAATTGGTGCCGACCGGGGTCAGGTCAAATTTGAAATCGCCGGTATGAACGATGCGTCCGTTCGGCGTGTTGATCAAAATTCCCAGAGAATCGGGAATGGAGTGTGTCGTATTGAAGAAGCCGCATGTGAAATGCTGCATCTTAACCGAGCTGCGATCATTGATTTCAATGATTTTCACACTGCGCAGCATTCTGCGCTCCTCCAGCTTTTTGTTGATCAGTGCCACTGCAAAGGCAGGGGCATAAATTGCCTCAATATCCACGCTTTTTAACAAAAACGGGATCCCGCCGATGTGATCCTCGTGACCATGGGTGATGATCAGAACCTTTCGCTTGCGGTTATTTTTTACCAGATAGTTGTAATCCGGAATGACATAGTCAACACCGAGAAGGTTTTCCTCAGGAAAACGAACACCAGAATCGATAATCAGTATCTCATTCTCGTGTTCAAAGCAGTACATATTTTTACCGACTTCGCCCAGTCCTCCCATAGCATAGATGAGAGTATCTCCGCGTTCCGTATTGATTTTATTATAACTGTTCTTTGTATTCTCCTGATTGTTTCTCGGTGCAGTGTTTCGATTATTTCGATGATTGTTATTCATAAATAACTCCTTTCTTACATACCAAATTTGAATCTGCACCTGATATCTTTTACTATTATAGCATACTTTGAAAAAAATAAACGTGTTTTGCTGCTAATTTTCCCATGTAAGCGCATGTCTTTTTCATATAGCACCTTTTCAGTCATAAGAAAATGCTCATTTCTGAGCATTATTCAATGACGATTGCTGTTGGATCCTCCCGCCATGGATCCTGTTTGTTTATGCGGTCATAAAACAACGTTCCTGAAAAATGATCGATTTCATGCTGAAGGACAATGGCCAGATAATTCTTAGCCTTTATCGTTATTTCCTGCTTTTGCAGAAGGTCATATCCCCTTACGGTGATACGCGCTGCTCTGGGTACGATACCCTCATGCTCATTTTCAACAGACAGACAGCCCTCTCCGTTTTTCAGATAAGCGCGCTGTACGGACTCGGATACGATCCGCGGGTTGACAAGCGCATATTCGTCAATTCCTTCCTCATTGGGCACAACCACAGCCAGCATTCTTTTTGGAACACCAAGCTGTATGGCAGCGATACCCACCGCAGGACGAAGATTCTCTTTCTCAGCGATTTCTGCATCCTGTGAGCTGCGGACATAGGTCAGCATGTCCTGCAGCAGTGCTTCGTCCTCAGCACCGAGGGGAAGCGTAACAGGCTCACTTTTCGTACGAACGATTGCATCTGTATCTTTTACAATATCATCATAGTTCAAACTCATATGCAAACTCCTTTTCTTACGATACTATTTTAAACGCTTTTCTCTGAGAATGGAAGTGTTTTGCGAAATTATTGTGAAAAAACATGGAATCTATGATATTATAAAAGATACATGAGAAATGAAAAGGAGAGGAATACGCATGCGAATAAAAAATGTAGTCTTAACGTTGAAGATGCCGAAAAAATTTGATTTTCTAATGCAGTTTGCCGTGCTGATTCTAATCCTGTTCGGTACCCTGATGATCGTATCCACCAATGTCGGCAATACGACGAAGGATCCCTATATCATACCAAAGGTTCTGGCAAAGCAGCTGTTTTTTATCATTGTATCCTATGTGCTGATGACCTTTTTTGCGAACAACTTCACAATGAAGCGTGCACAGAAGCTGTTTCCTGTCTTTGGTATCGGTATTATCATCGCACTGTTTTCCACACAGCTGTTTGAAGGTGTGCTGGGAAGTAAGGCATGGATTCGTATTCCGATACCCGGTCTTGGCGAAATGACGATTCAGCCGTCAGAGTTCGCAAAGGTTTATATGGTTGTCGTGATGGCGGTATTTGTAGAGCTGACGGCCCGAAGGCGCAAGTTTAAGTTTTGGACGATTGTCCGTATTCCGGTATATTTTTTCATGGTAATCGTAGCCGCTATCCTGCTGCAGAAGGATTTGGGAACTCTTTTTGTTCTGGTTCTGCTGTGTGCCATCTGTTTTCTGATACCCTCGCATATCAGCTTGCGCAAGCAGCAGCGATGGGTGCGTCTTGGATTGATCATCGGATGTATCAGCATTGTATTTATCATGAGTGAGCCTGTTATTGATTTCCTGAACGGCATCGGACCTTTGCAGCATGTTGCCGTCCGTATCGAAAATGCGCTGAATCCGTTTACGGACCCGCATAACAACGGGTATCAGCTAATCAACGGTCTGTATGGCTTTGCCCGCAGCGGCTTTACGGGAGTCGGACTGGGAAATTCCATTCAGAAATACGGTTATCTGACACAGTCGGACAATGACTTTATCCTGTCGATCATCGTTGAGGAGCTGGGGATTTTCGGACTTATGGTCGTTGTGCTTGGCTATGTGGTCATTTTGCAGCGGCTGTTCTATTATGCCTTTCACACGAAGAGTGAGGGCTATAAGGTCATACTGGTAGGAACCGCCATGTATATTTTCATTCACTTTGCACTGAATGTCGGCGGAGTGAGCGGCCTGATTCCGCTGACCGGGGTACCGCTGCTGTTTATTTCCAGCGGAGGGTCCTCCCTGATGTCCATCATGACGGCAATCGGTATTTCCCAGTCTGTCATTTCCAGAATACGAAGACAGGGCAGTGTGGCAGTCAGTGCGGCAGCCAAGCAGCTGCCGCATACATAAAAAAGAGCCCTAAGGGGTAAAGGGCTCTTTAAGAAAGGGAAGAGGAGAAACAAAGATTGGGGGGTAACAGCCGTTTTACCGGCTGCACTATTATACTTCCCCTATGCATTTGCTTTATACATGAGGAGTTGAAAAAAATGAGAATTGTTGCAGGTGAATTTCGATCCCGTGTGATTTCAGCGGTCGAAGGCAATACGACACGGCCTACAACGGATAAAATCAAGGAAGCTGTTTTCTCCCGTATCGGGCCCTATTTTGACGGAGGAAACATGCTCGATCTATTTGGCGGCAGCGGGAATATGTCTTTGGAGGCGATTTCCCGCGGTATGGAGCATGCGCTTGTTTGTGATGTCAGTCATGCAGCTGTATCAACTATTCATAAAAACGTGAAGACGCTGGATGTTGCCTCACGGGTGACCATCTGGAAAATGGATTATCGTCAGGTGCTTGCCAAGGCTTCACAGGAACAAAGAACCTTTGATCTGGTCTATCTGGATCCCCCGTACAAGAAGCAGCAGATTTTGCATATTTTGCAGTATCTCGATACGCATGATCTGGTGAATGAGCTGGGAGATATCGTCTGTGAGAGTCTGAAGGAGGATGAATTTCCTGATCAGGTAGGTGCTTTGCATAAGGTAAAGGATGTCACCTATGGAATTACCCGCATAACGTATTATCGAAAGGAGTGCATGGAATGAAAGCAGCAATCTTTCCCGGAAGCTTCGATCCTGTTACACTGGGGCATCTGGATATCATTGAGCGCGCCAGCAGATTGTTTGATCGCCTGATTGTCGTTATTCTGGAAAATTCAGAAAAACATGCCACCTTTTCCATGGAGGAGCGTTTGACATTCCTGCGCAGCAACACAGCGCATCTTTCCAATGTCGAGGTAGCCGCTGATCACGGCCTGACGGTTGATTTTGCCAGAAAGCAGGAGGCGGTTGCTATCGTGCGCGGTGTGCGGAGTGTGAAGGATTATGAATATGAGCTGGATATCGCCAGTGTGAATCAGCATATTGCGCCTGAGGTGGAAACTGTACTGTTGTACGCATCCCCGGAATTTTCCTATGTGTCCAGCTCTATCATACGGGAGCTGGTGAAATACGGACAGGATATTTCTGCTTATGTACCGAAGGATGTAATGGAGGCCTTTGTGAATAGATAAAAAGCAGGGAAGGGAAAAGCAGCGGATAAGTGTATCATTCCTAACGCTTGAATACCGGTATAAGCTGTTTTAAATTAAAGAATGAAATTCCTAATATACCGATATCAGAGAGAGACGTTTAACAGTAACGGGAAATATTGAAAATGAATGAAGAAAAGGAAGATGACGCGGCCTAAATGCCTGATCATCTTCCTTTTCATGCTTCTCAATCAGCTCCGCAACCTGCGTGTGGCTCTTTTTTTATGGCAACATGAATCTCAGTATCTGCTGGAGCTTAACAGCGTCTGCATAATCGAATGATCTCTGCCGTAAGAGAAAGAAATCCCTGTCTCGTAACGCTGCCACACCCATGTCACGTAGTTCTTTGATAGCTGCAGGGCTTCTATATGAGCTTTGAGACATCATTGGCTTGTGCCCGGTACCGCCTGTGCATCCTCTTCAACAGTGTCCGGCAGATAGTATTCATATTGTTCCAGTATCTGTGATTGCGTTAGCCTTCGATATTTTATAAAACGATAGCATAGAAGAATCACTCTTGCGGCTTCCACTGATAAGATCAGGATCAACAGCTGACACAGGGCAGTCAGAAAGCCTCTTCTTATCATTTTTATCAGTGTTGAAATCAGGTAAAGCAGAAATGCAGCAACAAAATAATTGTGTGTTTTATGCTCGGCTTCTTGAATTGCAGCTTCCAGCTTTCGCATATAGACAGGGAAGTGAAACAGCTCAATAAAGAAAAACAAGGCGCTGATCAGCCACAGAGTGGAGATGCTTTGCTGCATGAGCTGTGCGACAGCTGTCTGCAGACTGGAAGAGCATAACACGAAAATCGAAGAGGCGGTAATGAAAAGCATGTGCAGAAGTGTTTGTATATTCAAAAAGGTGAAGGCATGATAGGTAATCACCATGCTGTTTTTGGACATCCAGTTGATTGGCCGATACAGATTAGCCGGAAACAGCATACAAAGGATAAGACCTAAAATGGAGAAATCCGACAGACGTCTACGCTGCGCTGCACTTTCATACACGATTGCGCGTCTATGGATATCTGCCGGTGGAATGCCTGCATAGTCTTCCTGCGAATACGGCTCCCAGCTGCCTCGGCGAAACCGTTCTACCTGAAAGGGAACAGCTTCAAACTTCAGGCGCTGCAGAAGAATATGCAGCAGCGTAGGGTCTTGATGACGTCCCGCAGAGAAGGTGGCGATGCTTCTGTTCGCCAGAATTGCATCGAGTACCTCTTTTCGATCAAAGCCGAATTCCTCCAGGATGTCTGCGGCAGTCATCGTGGCTGCTGTATTCCGTATGGTAAGCCGCTCTTTGATATCCGCATCATCCGTAAAGGCATCCTCGTCATAGACCATTTGCTCGAATTCTACAAATTCTTCCCTTCTGCGATAAAACAGTCGGTAAGCGGTTAGAAAGCGACATCCCAAACCGGTAAGGGTGAATGCCGGAACAGCAAGCAGCACCATATACAGCAATGGCTGCAGTCGCTCGGGTAACAGCAGCTGGAGGAGGAGCATGCACAGAACAAAGATGCCCAGAGCGCGTAAGAATGTTTTCTGCAGAAGGTTCGCCGGGTGATAGCTTTCCTTTTTTATTCGATTCATAAGAAAGCATCGCATGCATGCATAGCAGGGAATACAGGCAAGCAGCACGAGCATACAGATATCCATGAGGTCTGCGGACGATGCCACATACATCAATATCATATACCCGGGTATCATCGTCAGAAAAAGGATGCCCCAATATAAACTCCTTTGTATGAGCGCTGCATGCGTATGCCATTGCAGAAGGTAATACTGTATCATGACTACAATGGATATCAAAGCGGCCAGTGTGCAGCAGCCATACATGAACAGGGTGGACAGATAGGAGGTTCTTTGCTCAGCTGCAATATATTGCAGTGTGGCAAGAAACCATGAAAGGTTTGTAACAACAAAAAAAGTGGACATTGCGGTGCATACGGCTGCCAGCAGCAGAATCGCATTTGCAGCCTGGCTGCTTTTGGTAACGGTGATATGCTGTTTTACATAGGAAGTAATAGGATCGTACATGTGAAACACTCCATTTCTTTTAAAGTTTATCATACATTTGAGAAAGAGCCAACGATGCCTGATGGTTATGTGGAAAATTCGATAAACTGAAAAAGAAGCTATACGGTATTCAGGAAGAGAAGCATGATTCCTGGACATACATGCACCTTATAGGATGATATTTTACATACCCCGAAATATGCGATGCTGTACAGCTTTTGTTATCGCCCTTTCAAGATCCGCAGGGCCTTCTTTATTTTGTAAGTAAATATTCAGATTGGGCACATAGCATTTCAGGTCAAAGCATGGTATAATTACAAGGATATTGCAGAAAGGATGAACCGTATGAGTTCGATGCATTTTCAGCCGCCGAGTCAGGATGCGGTTAAAAATAAATTTATTACGTCCATGAGCATGCTGCTCATTGTTGTTAGTCTTTATGTTACCTGCTATATGCTGTTCTTTCGCACCGTAGAGGTGGATGTGACAAAGGATGCAGGTATCGAATACAGGGGAGAGGATGGTTCCGCCAGTGTGCGGGTAATCAATCGAAACCAGAATTACAATCAGCGTATACAGGAGTTTATGGATTCCATCACCTATGAGGTGAAGCCGGCGAAAAAGCTGAAAAACGGTGATGAGCTGACCATAACCGCCCGATATGATGAAACGCTTGCCAGCCGTTACCATGTAAATCCGATTCAGACTGTTCGCAGAGTGAAGGTGAAAGATCTTCCGGAGCGGTTTGCGGATGTAAATGAAATCCCTGCTTCGTTTCTTTCTACGCTGGATGATCGAACCAGGAGCTATCTCAATAAAAATATGGAACAGATATTAAATGAGGATTTCACCTCATTCTTCATCCGTTCCCAGCCGGAGCTGGTCAATCAGAAGCAGATGTACCGTGTCTTTCTGGATGGAAAGAAATCCAGTGCAAAGGATAAAATCATCGATATTTATGCAATAACGGCAAAGGGTGAGGTCAACACCTCCAGCAAGAAGGAGACACTGGAGATGAAGGAGGATACCATTTATTATATGATTACATATAATGAAATCAATACATCCTTACGTATACTGGATGAGAACGTGTATGGAGAAAAGCTGATTATCTCCGAATCTAACGATTTGACGAAGGAAACGCAGTTTACCAGCTTTATGAAGAGCAAGTACAAGAGCGCATATGAGGTTCAGATCATGAAATCCGAAGCAAACAGCTGATATACCGGATATGGATTACATAAGGAAGTATAGTTCTTTAAACACACACAACGAAAGGCTGTCTGCACTGTTAGACAGCCTTTCATTGTGTGAAAAGCGGGGCTATTTCAGCAAGGTGCCAATCGCATCCAGATCCTGCGGGTCACTCTTGTCAAAGCGGATCACGCAGGCATCCTGCTCGCTGTAGCGGGGAATCAGGTGTACATGAAAATGCATGACGCTTTGTCCTGCCACCTCATGGATATTGCTTAATACATTCATTCCCTCGGCATGGGTACGCTCCATAATGCGTTTTGCGAGCATCTGTGCAACCTCCATGACATGCTTCATCAGCTCCGGCTCACAGCTCATGAAATTCTCTGTATGCTGCTTGGGGATTACGAGCGTATGTCCCTTTGTCACCTGTGAAATATCAAGAATGGCAAGCACGGTATCATCCTCATAGATGCGGGTTGCGGGAATTTCACCTTTTACGATACTGCAGAATATACACATAAAAATCCTTCCTTTCCTTTTTACGTATTATAGCAGAAACAGGCAAAAAGAAAAAGAGCACGAAGCTCTTAATCCTGAACGATATAGGATTCATTGGTGGATTTGATACCGTCATATATATCCTTATCGTAAACTGTGAAATCATATTTTTTCAGATAATAAGCGGTTGCGGCCGGCTCGATATCGGTAGATGCTTTCTCAACGATGCTGTTGATGGCATCCTCTTCAAAATCCTTCGGTGTTGCGTTTGTGACCTTCACAACATAGTATTTCTTGCTGGATGTATCCTCCATCACACTTTCAATCAGACCCTTTTTATTAGTGGATTTGATCTTGTCAAACACCGTTGTCGGCAATCCGCTTTTGGAGTTATAGATTTCCTCTGTTCCCTTGTAGGTGGTTGTTGATCCGTATTCCTTCACAACAGCCTTGAAATCCTTGCCGTCCTTGAGCGCCTTCAATGCATTTTCCGCTTTCTTTTTGGAATCAGCCTCCAGAATCTGTGCCTTAACAGGATAATAGCTGTCAAACATGGCTTTTTCCTTAGCTTTTACATACTTCTTGTTTAATTCCTTCTGCTGCAGTCCAGGATAGATGCTTTTTTCCTTATACTGCTCCAGATTATCAAAGCCGTACTGCTTTAGTGTGTCCTGCAAACTGTCACCATACATGCTCTTCAAGGATTTTACAGACTCCTCTGCTTCCTTTTTCATGGCGTCTGAGACTTTGATATTTTCCTTCTTGTAGATCTGTGTCTTGATCAGGCTCAGCGTTTCGTTTGCTCCTGCGCTGGTTTTGATCAGACCGTAAATATCCTCGTTGGTTATTTTGTTGCCTTCGATGGTGATCAGTGCTTCGCTTCCGTTTGAAATTCCTGCCGTGGCATCCTTACAGCCTGCCAGAGTGAACAGCATCATAGCGGCGAGCAGTGTACAAAGCTTTTTCATATCTCTCGTCCTCCTATTCCTTTACGTCCAGGATGTCCATGATCTGTTTTTTGACATCATCATTCGCATATTTGATATCCAGCTTCTTTGCAGCTTCCCACAAATACGTGTTGGACAGGTTTTCCGTACCGTTGGCAATCGCCTTGTACAGGGAATCCTTTGCCTTCTTGTCTTTTTCCAATTTCGCTTTATCCGTTTCTTCCACCTTGATCAAGTGCCAGCCGTTGTAGCTGTCATTGCTTTCCTTGACCCAGTCACTGGTTTCTTTGGCCTTCAGCTTAAAGGCGGCATTCTTGAAGCTGTCCACATAAGAGGTGTCGGAATCCATATAGCCCAGATATCCGCCATCACTCGCACTTCCGTCATCACTGTATTTTTTAGCGACATCCGCAAAGCTGTCACCCTTCTTTAATGCGTCCTCAACCTTCTGCACCTTTTCCAGTTCCTTCTTGGTCGGCTTGTTTGCATCCTCCATCTTAATCAGGATATGGGAAACCGTACGGGATTTCTTTTCCTTGTAGATTGGTGTAAACAGCTCATCCAGATGCTTGGAAATGTAGTCATTCTGCATTTTTTCCATTTTTGCCACGGTCATGCAGTAGTCATACAGCTGGTCGGAGGTAAATCCGTATTGTGCGATGTTCTGCGAAATCAGAGCCTCTGCATCGGTACCGCTGCTGGCTGCCTGACTTTCCGCACTCTGCTTGATATTGGATTCATACTCCTCCGCCGTCTTTTTCAACTCATCCGTAGTCTTGATGCTGCTGTTGATAACCTCTGCCTGAAATTTCATGAACAGCATACTTTTTCCATACGTTTTACTCAGATTTTTATACAGTTCATCGGCAGTGATATTGACATCACCCTTCAGTCCTGCAACCACATCTTTGCCATCGACACTTTTTCCGGGAAGCTTTCCCTTGTTGGTGTCATAGACGCTGAATATCGCAAAGCCGATAAAAATCAGCGCAATCAGTACGACAAACCATTGCTTTTTCAGTATCTTGATCATAATGTCCTCCTAAATGAATACCGTAATATTATAGTGTATTTGCCTTTCAAATGCAATTTTTTGGAAGTCTTTCCTGTAATTTCACACAAAAGTTCAGAAAGAAATCACATGGCATTCGGTATATGTCACAGAAAGGTTGAGTTTTGTAAAATCGGGGTTTTGCGGCTGTTTTTTATACAATTCCTATTTCTTTTGTATGAAATACAGCGAAATCAATCGTTTGAATTGTGAATTGCAGGAAAATTTGGTATGATAATAACCGGACGAAAGGATGATAATGATGAGTTGTTTACGTATTAAGGATCTGCACGTCAGTGTAGATGGAAAAGAAATTTTAAAGGGGCTGTCCCTTGATATACATAGCGGAGAAACCCATGCACTGATGGGACCCAACGGAAATGGAAAATCCACCCTGCTTGCGGCCATTATGGGCAATCCCAAGTTTCAGGTGACCGGTGGAAGCATTACACTGGATGATCAGGATGTTTTAGCCATGGAGGTAGATGAGCGCAGCAAGGCCGGTCTGTTTCTGGGAATGCAATACCCAAGCGAGGTCAGCGGTGTTACCAATTCTGATTTCCTGCGCGCTGCCATCAATGCCCGCAGGGAGCGGCCGATTCCACTGTTTTCCTTCATTCGTGAAATGGAAAAGACGATCAGGGATTTACAGATGAAGGAGGATCTTGCGCACCGCTTCCTCAATGAGGGCTTCTCCGGTGGAGAAAAGAAGCGCAATGAAATCGTCCAGATGAAGCTGTTGAAGCCGTCAATCGCCATGCTGGATGAAATTGATTCCGGACTGGACGTGGATGCTTTGAAAATCGTAGCCGAGGCTGTTGCGGCTATGCAGAGGGAACAGAATATGGGGCTTGTGATCGTATCCCATTATGCCCGCTTTTATGAATTGCTGAAGCCGACCCATGCGCATGTTCTCGTGGATGGACGCATCGTTGTCAGCGGCGGAAGCGAGCTGGTGGAGAAAATTGATCAGCAGGGCTATGACTGGATTGAACAGGAATACGATGTGCAGGTTGTCAGAGAGGAAGAAAAGAAAGTCGAGCTGCTTGGCTCCTGCGGCGCAAGCAGGGGTGCATAATATGGAATATAGCGTACACAGCGGCTTTGAAACGCTGGCTCTTTCACCCCGGAATACGGAAAAGCTGAAGCTTGTGGTGGACGAACGCATAAACGCTTCTCTGCTTGTGACATACAGTGGAACGTGGGAGTCTTTACAGGTGGAGGTTATCGCTTCTCCATACAGCTCATTAACGCTCATGCTGAAAAACGATGGCAGTGAGGATGTGGTGCTGCAGGTAAGCGGCAGTGTCCACCGTGACGCCTCCCTGACACTGGCTCTGTGTGAGCTGAATGCAGGCAATACCCAGGCCAGGGTTACCCTTGATTTATGTGAAGAGGGGGCTTTTGCCATGCTGCGCAGCGCATGCATTGCCGCAAGCCGCAAGCAGTTTCACATGCAGTGCAATCATTTGCAGGCACATACGGAGGGTCTCATGGAAAACTATGCCGTCGTGGAAGAAGGCGGACAGTATCGCATGGAGGCCACCGGAAAAATCATCAAGGGTGCCAGGGAAAGCAATTCCCATCAGAAGACAAGAGTGCTGACGATGAGTGAGCGGCACAGCAGTGAAGTGGTGCCTGTGCTGCTGATTGATGAAAATGATGTGAAGGCAAGCCATGCGACAACGCTTGGACAGCCGGATGAAAATCAGCTGTATTACCTGCAGACACGCGGGCTTTCCCGCCGGCAGGCTCTCGGTCTGCTGACCGTCGGCTATATCATGCCGATCACGGAGCTGTTTGATCAGGAAGAAGTACGTACTGCATTGAAGGACGAAATCGAAATGAAGGTGGGTCTACATGCTTGACAATGCAAATATCAGAAAAGATTTTCCTATGCTGCAGAAAACCATGCAGTCACATCCGCTCGTTTATCTGGATAGCGGGGCAACGACCTTAAAGCCCCGGCAGGTAATCGATGCGGTCGTCAACTATTATGAGAATTACGGTGCCAATGCGCACCGCGGAGATTATGATCTGAGCTATTTTGTGGATCAGGAATATGAACAGACCCGCAAGGATGTCGCAGCCTTTCTGCATGCGGCGGATGCACGGGAAATCGTTTATACAAGCGGAGCCAGCTCTGCTTTGAATCTGGTGGCATACGGCTATGGCCGCAAGTTTCTGCAACGGGGCGATATCATTTTGACCAGTGTGGCGGAGCATGCTTCGTGCGTGCTGCCGTGGATGCGTGTTGCACAGGAATGCGGAGCTGTTGTTCAGTATGTGCCGCTGGATGCGCAGGGACGCATCACCCTGGAGGCAGTTGCTTCCATGATGAATGAGCGTGTGCGTGTGGTTGCACTTGCACACATCAGCAATGTGCTTGGCTATCTGGCACCGATGCGTGAAATATGCGAGCTTGCACACCGCTATGGAGCCGTGGTTGTCGTGGACGGTGCGCAGAGTGTGCCGCATATCCCGCTGGATGTTGTCGCTATGGACTGTGATTTTCTGGCGTTCTCTGCGCACAAGATGTGCGGACCGACCGGAATCGGAATACTCTATGGCAAGCTGGAGCTGTTAGATGCCATGGATCCGCTGTATCTGGGCGGGGACAGCAATGCACGCTTTGACATGTGCGGAAATATTCAGCTGAAAAACGCACCCTATAAATTTGAGAGCGGCACACAGCCGATTGAAGGCATCTTCGGTCTGCATGCAGCCTTACAGTATATCCAAAGCATCGGACGAAAGAATATCCACGCATGGGAAATGGAGCTGCATGACTATGCGATCCGTGAGCTGCGCAGGCTGGATAATATTGAGGTATACAATCCGGATGCAGACACGGGCATCATTACCTTTAATGTAAAAAATGTATTTGCACAGGATGCGGCGACCTTCTTCAATGCGAACGGGATTGCCGTGCGCAGCGGACAGCACTGTGCCAAGCTGTTAAACAACATGCTGGATACGTCCGCAACCATCCGGGCAAGCTTTTATCTGTATACATCCTATGCGGATGTCGATCGGTTTCTGGATGTATGCCGCAGAGCAACCATGGAAGCCTGTCTGGATGTCTTTTTTTAGGAGGTAGTAAAAATGAGTGACTTAATGAAGGATCCGATGATTTTGCGTTCCATCATCATGGATCATTATGAATACCCAAGAAATCATGAGCTGACAAAGGAGGACGGCTATGTGCAGAAGCATATGGCCAGTGAATCCTGCATTGATGATATTTATGTACAAAGCAGAATACGGGACGGTGTTGTGGAGGACGTGCGCTTTGACGGTGTGGCATGCACGATCTCCACTGCCTCCACCTCCATCATGAGTGAGCTGCTGAAGGGAAAACGCGTGGAAGAGGCAAAGGACATCATCGCCAATTATTTTCACATGATCGATCAGCGGGACTATGATGAGGAGAAGCTGGAGGAGGCGGTGGCATTCCACAATGTGGGAAGTCAGGCCAACCGGATCAAATGCGCCACCATCGGCTGGAAGGCGATGGAGGAAATGATCGAGGAAAGCGAGGAGCGTCATGAGTGAAACCAGAATTCCGGTAAATGAAGAATATAAATACGGCTTCCATGACGAGGATGTCAGTATTTACAATACGGGAAAGGGACTGACCAGAGATACGATTCTGGCAATCTCTCATAAAAAAAAGGAGCCGCAGTGGATGCTGGATTTCCGTCTGCGTGCCTTTGAACAGTTTGAAAGCATGGATATCCAGACCTGGGGTCCGGATGTGACCAATCTGGATTTTGATGATTATACATACTACATCAAGCCAAGTGATAAAACGGAGAAAAGCTGGGAGGATGTTCCGGATACGATCAAGGATACCTTTGACAAGCTGGGGATACCCGAAGCGGAAAAGGAGTTTCTGGCCGGCGTAACCACGCAGTATGATTCCGAGGCGGTGTATCACAATATGCTGGAGGAGGTGGAATCCAAGGGCGTCATTTTTCTGGATACTGATACAGCCTTAAAGCAGCATCCGGATCTGTTTCAGAAATATTTCGGCAGGCTGGTACCGTATACTGACAATAAATTCGCAGCCTTAAACAGCTGTGTGTGGAGCGGGGGAAGCTTTATCTATGTACCAAAAGGGGTAAAGCTGGAAAAACCGCTGCAATCCTATTTCCGTATCAACACGGAGCGGATGGGGCAGTTTGAGCGTACGCTGATTATCGTGGATGAAGGCGCGGATGTGCATTATGTCGAGGGCTGTACGGCACCGACCTATTCCAAGGATTCGCTGCATGCGGCTGTCGTGGAAATCTTCGTGCATAAAAATGCACGCTGCCGCTATTCCACCGTACAGAACTGGAGCGATAACATCATCAATCTGGTGACCAAGCGCGCCAAGGTGTTTGAAAACGGAAGTATGGAGTGGATCGATGGAAACATCGGTTCTCAGACGAATATGAAATATCCGGCCTGTATTCTGGCAGAGCCGTATGCAAAGGGAACGTGCATTTCCATTGCCGTTGCAGGGAAGCATCAGATACAGGATGCCGGAGCCAAGATGATTCATCTGGCAGACCATACCTACAGCAATATCGTATCCAAATCCGTTTCCCGAAACGGAGGCGAGGTCAATTACCGCGGTCTGGTGCTGCATGGTCCCAATGCCGCCTTCGCGAAAAGCAAGGTGGAGTGTGATACGCTGATTTTGGACAAGCAGTCCCGCAGCGACACCATACCGACCAATATTTCCAAAAATATGACATCGCAGATCGAACATGAGGCAACCGTTTCCAATATCAGTGAGGAACAGCTGTTTTATCTGATGAGCAGGGGATTAAGCCGCAGTGCTGCGACCGAGATGATTGTAATGGGCTTTCTGGAGCCCTTTACCAGAGAACTGCCGATGGAATATGCGGTGGAGCTGAACCAGCTTCTGAAGCTGGATATGAGTGACTCCATTGGATGATGTCAGAGCGCGTGCGCTGAAGCGCAGGAATGCACTGAGCAGGGAAGAACGCATACAATACAGCCGCAGAATCTGTGAACGTGTACAGCCATTGCTGCACGGTATCGTTGCACTGTATCGTGCTGTGGGCAGTGAGGTTGATCTTTCCTATCTGAATAAAAGCGGTCTGCATCTTTGTCTTCCGGCATGCAGCAATGCGGATATGCGCTTTTATCACATTGATGAATCAACTGAATATCGGAAGAGCAGGTTTGGTATCTGGGAGCCGGTCCATGCACTGCCTGCCGAAGCATCGCAACTGGACATTGTTCTGGTGCCGCTGGTAGCCTTTGATGAAGCCTGTAACCGCATGGGACATGGCTGTGGCTATTATGACCGCTATCTGCCGGTGTGCAGAGCAACAACAATCGGTATCGCCTTTGAATGTCAGAAGGACATCCTGCAGCTTCATGCGCATGACGTGCCTCTGGATATGATTGTGAGTGAACAGCAGATGTATCGTAGAACGTGAACCGAATGTGTGTCCTGCACATTCGGTTTTTCTTTCGATTATACAAATGGTAACATTATAAGAAAATAAGTTTGGGCATATGATAAACTTTTTTAGACTGACCTTCGTCTAAAGAATGTAAGAATTCAGGATTTCTTCAAACACGCTGCTTTTTTGGCGGAAGCCTTTTGATATCCTGTATAATTCTAACGGAATACACAAAAGCTTGTTGAAGATGGGAGAGATTATATGAAGTACAAAACACCAGTTTCCCTTGTGCTTGCGGCCTCGGCCTTGCTTATGCTGGGCGCTGTGCTGCCCTCGGTGGCAGCTGATGGACAAAGCACACAGGTCAAGAAGGGACATGCGGTCATGGAAAAGCTCGCCAAGCAGAGCGTGGCTTCTGTGGATAAGAAGATAGCTGCCCAGGAGCAGAAGGAGCGTCTGCAGAAGCTTTCCTCGCAGCCGCTGTCGCTCCGGTTTCAAAATGCATTGATCATGGGAGATTCTCTGGCTGAGGCATTTGGTGATTATCAGCTTGTTAGCAGCAGTAATCTTCTTGCCACACGGGGGCGGCGTACGGATAATATCGATCAGGAAATAGCAACTGCGATATCACTGGCACCGCGTACGATCTTTCTGTCCTACGGCATGAACGATCTGGAATACTGCCGGGGAAATGCACAGCGGTTTATCCGACAATATAAGAAACAGATCCATAAGCTGAAAGAGGCCTTGCCAGATACGAAAATTTTTATCAATTCACTCATACCGATGGATGCGGCAGCAATTGCCCAAGTACCCGTATATGCCAGGTATAAGGAGTTTAACGAGGCCTTAAAACAGATGTGTGAGGAAGAACAGATCACCTATATCGATAACACGGCTTTGATGGACTGGTCACCTGCCGTGTATGAAATCGACGGTGTGCATCCCAAATATTCCTACTATCCGATCTGGCTGGCACATATGGCAAATGAGGCCGGAATATGAAACGCAATATGATATACGTACTCTGCATGCTGCTGGCTGCTTTCGCATTTGCACTGCCCTTTGCCAGAGGCAGCAGGGAAATCGATCTGGATACATTGAAGAAGCCGCTTGCCCCCTATGTGACAGATATGGAGAAGAAGGATGCCGCATGGTTACGCAAGCAGTACCATCTGGATAGTGCCGCATATGAGCAGGCGCTGGTTTACGGTGCAGCCTCTGCGATGGAGGTCAATGAAATCGCAGTATTTAAGCAAGCGGACAAGACGAAGCGGGAAGCGCTTCAAAAGCTTTGTCAGGAGCGTACAAACCGGCAGCTGAAAAGCTTTCAGGGTTATGCGCCCAGACAGAGTGCACTATTGGAAAAAGCCGCCGTTTACGAGGATGGGCGTTATGTCGTTGTCCTGATTCATCCGCAGCAGTCCCGGCTGCGGCAGCTGTTGAAGAAGGCCTGGTAACCGTGCTATGACATTTCCATCCCTGATATTCCTGTTTCTGTTTCTACCCTGTGCACTGGGACTGTACATCGTGGTGAAGCCGAAGGTCAGGAAGGTATTGCTACTGCTGTTCAGCCTGTTTTTTTATGCATGGGGCGGGATTGGCAATGCCTGCTTATTACTGCTGTTTGTTTGCATGGTTTACGCTCTTGGCCGCTATATCGGAGCGGTTGAGAAAAAGCGGCGTGCACGACGGTTAACAGAAAGCATACTGCTGCTGGTAGTGCTTCTGTTTTATTATAAATATTACGGCTTTTTTCTGGATACTCTGTTTGCGGTCTTATCCGTACCCATATCCTATGAGGTGCTGCCTATGCCGCCCGGGATATCCTTTATCACCTTTACAGCAATGGCATATCTCATCGATATCCGTCGCGAAGTCATACGGCCTGCCTCCTTTTTACAGGTTGCGGTCTATCTGACATTTTTTCCAAAGCTGATCATGGGACCGATTGAACGCTATGATGTATGGGCAGGGCAGCTGAAAAACACCTGGCAGCCTGCCATGCTGGAGGAAGGGGCCATCCGCTTTCTGATGGGGCTTTCTCAAAAGCTGCTGCTGGCAGATGCACTGGCACCGCTTTGGTCCTATACAAGCACGCACAGCGTATCCATGGCCAGCGCCTGGCTGGGCCTGCTTGCATACACCTTTCAGATCTATTTTGATTTTCAGGGCTATATGAATATGGCAATCGGACTGGGAAGGATGTTCGGTATTCGTCTGCAGGAAAACTTTGATCATCCCTATACATCGACCAGCATCACGGACTTCTGGCGCCGCTGGCATAGGACTCTGGGAAGCTGGTTTCGCGATTATGTGTACATTCCACTGGGAGGCAATCGAAAGGGCTTGTGGCGGACCCTGCGAAATCTGATGCTTGTATGGGGGCTTACCGGATTCTGGCACGGTGCAAGCTGGACCTTTCTGCTCTGGGGACTGTATTACGGCATATTGCTCATACTGGAAAAATTCGTGCTTCATCCCTACCTGAAGCGGCTGCCGTCGGCTGCTCGCATGATGCTTACCTTCGCTATGGTGATGCTGGGCTGGGTGCTCTTTGCCAGTGACGGACTGTCCCAGGCGGTCGTGTACTACAGACAGCTGTTTACGACAACCCATGGAGTCGTCGATAGGCAGACACTTTCCCTGCTTGTGAATTACGGCTTCTGGCTGTGTGCGGCAGCGGTGTTCTCCACCCGTGCTCCGCTTGTAGTAAGCAGTAATCTCATGTATGCCCTGCGTGAGCAGCAGTGGTTTTTGAAGCCGGTGCTGACCATTGTCGTGCTTGTCATTCTGCTGTCCTGTCTGATGTCTGCAGGATACCAGTCATTTCTGTATGTGCAGTTTTAAGGAGGTATCGCTATGAAAATCAGGAATGCTCTTCGCAGCTATGGTGTCATCTCGACGATGCTGCTTTGTATGATCGGCTTTATCCTGCTGCATCTTGGACATCGGGACCTTGCCTTTTCAGAAAAGGAAAACCGTGTTTTACAGCAGCGCCCCGCTGCGGATATGGCAGCCGTATTCCATGGCAGCTTTCAGAAGGAGAGTGAAGCATGGCTCCGGGATCAGTTTGATCAGCGCTTTGCACTTGTACAGCTTCACGCCAACCTGAATTATATACTTGGGAAGCGAGAGCTGCAGGATGTTATTATCGGCCAGGACGGTATTCTGTTTCAAAAGCAGGAAAAACCAAATCAAGAACGGCTTCAGACCAAAGCAGGGCAGCTGCGGTCATTCGCAAAGCGGCATGGGGATAAGAAGCTGTCCATGCTGCTTATCCCCAATAAGTCGGCAATCTGGAAAGAGAAACTGCCAATGTACGAGCAGGGGGAGGACCAGCTGGAAACGTTAAAGGATTTTCATAAAAAGCTGCCGGCTGCCATTACCTGGATCGATGCAGCAGCACCGCTTTGGCAGCACCGGGGTGAGGTGCTGTATTATGCCAGTGATCATCACTGGACGACGCGGGGGGCAGCCGTTGCCTTTGATGCATGGTGTGCAGCGGAAAAGAAGAAGAGAAAAACAGACTATGAGGTATATACGGTAAACGATCAGTTTTACGGTACACTGGCAAATGCCAGCGGCTATTATCGCGGTAAAAAAGATCATGTGGATATTTATGTGCCAGAGAAATCACAGGAGCTTGTGGTCACCTATGTACAGGAGCAGCGAAGGACTGCGACTGTATTTGAACGGGACAAGGCGGCATCCGCAAATCCGTATGATGTATTCTTTGGCGGCAATCATGGTCTGATGCAGCTGGATACAGCGCAGAGTGGCAAACGGCTGCTCGTTATCAAGGATTCCTACGCCAACTGCTTTCTGCCGTTTCTGATACCGTATTACAAAAGCATCACCGTTGTTGATCCGCGTTATTACTATGATGATCTGGACAAGCTGATCGAAGAGCAGGGAATACAGGAAATTCTGTTTCTATATAATGCAAATACCTTTTTCAGTGATGATTCCCTCAATGAGATACTGAAAAAAGAAGTGAAGTAAAAAAGAGTACCCAAACAGCGGCAGGTGCGGTATACTGTAGCTGTTGGAGGGTGATCGCATGGAACAGGAAGCAACATTATATCGGCAGATCAGTCGTCAGCTTCTGCAGGATATTTATAAAGGAACCTACCCCTATGGTACAAAGCTGCCTTCTTTGCAGGCACTGTGTGAGCAGTTCGGAGTCGGAAGAAATACGATTCGCGCAGCTCTAGCACTGCTGGAGAAGGATGGGGCACTGCAGCGGGAAAAGGGGAGCTGTGCCCGGGTAAGTCTGGATATACATCATCTCGAGAAGAATCGGTATTTTCTGTATCGCATGGCCTGTTCACGGGATGGAGTTGCTCATGTGTATGATGCTCTGGGGATGTTAATGCCGACAGCAATCCATGCAGCCTTACAGCACGCCGATGCACAGCATTTGGAGGAGCTGCAGTTCGGGATTCGTCAGCTGACGCAGAAGGAGCATACCCTGTATGAGCTGAACGAGGCTCTGCAGCAGCTGTATCTGAAGGTTTTAGGCTTTCTTGGAAACGCCTATCTTCTGGATTTGACAAAGCAGCTTCTTGATTTTCTGTATCTGCCCTATGCGAAGAAGGAGAATTCCGAGGAAGCGCTTGCGGATAATAAGGTGAAGCTCAGTGAAACACTTGCCAAGATTCTGCTCGTTGTCATGCAGAATAATCCATTCATGATGAAAAAGACGATACGCTATTTCTGCGAGACTACAAAAAAGGACAGCATGCGTTATCTGGAGCGGATCTGTAAGGGAATCCATCCGCAAGAGGGAATTGAATTTGAATGGTATACGGGGCGTGAGGTGTCCTTTCTGTATATGAAGACGGCGGGAAGCATCGTAAAGGATATTGCGGAAAACCGCTATCCGGATGGTCATCTGCTGAACCTGGAGCAGCTAAGCGAGCGTTATGCGGTATCCCTGCGCACGATACGCAGGACAATAAAGTTTCTGAATGATCTGCAGCTTGTGGAAACACGCAACGGACTGGGCAGCCGCATTGTATATTCTTCACAGCAGAAGATATCCTCTCAGCAGCAGGAACAGCTGCATCCCCTGCTGGATTATTACATCTGTATGCTGGAGCTGACAGAGCTCCTCGCCAAGGCAACCCTTTCCGTATGTATGGAGCGCTGTACATGGAAGGAGCTGGAAGGTCTTGCAAAGGAGATACAGGAGAAAAAGAGGTTGTCACCGGAATCGGTTCTGTTCATTATAAAGCATCATGAGAATCCGTGTATCTGCAATATCGCAGAGCAGCTCGAGGAAGCGGTAAGCGGCAGTATGCTGATCCGAACGCTGTTTGGACATGAAGCCGATGAACAGACACAGCAGGATATGAAAAGTCTGTGCCAAACACTGCGCAACAGAGAACGACGCAGGGCGATACAGCTTATGCAGTCCCTGCTGCATAATGAAACGGGCAGCTGGAAAATGAAGAGGTGCTAAAGGCGCTGTCATATTGCGGTCACGGTCTTTGCATACATGAGAAATGCAGCATACTACTACTTATCAGGAAAGATATTGCCTGGTAAGTTTTTTTATTTGGGCAGGCCTGTATACCGGATAAAAATAAAAGAAAGCTCATAAGCATACCTCTTTTATCTGTAGGAAATCTGGGGCAATCGAAGCAGAGCTTCGTGTAACTGCCTTTTCTCATTGCCTTTTTGCAGATAGCGGAAGTAAGCAAAAGCAGAAGATATGAATGCGGTATTTTTGCAGTTAAAGCATGTGCGATATAACAAGCAGAAAAGCAGCCGATAGGACAAATATCATCCTGATATGCAGGCGAAAAGGCTTTGCGGGTTAGCTGTGGCAGCCCTTGCTTTCATAATGACAGACATAGAAAAAATATAGCACCGGCTGAGTTCGCATCGCATATACATCTGATGAAATTCGTTGCTCTTACTGTTGAAATTATCACACATGCATCATATAATGATAAGTGGTACTACTACGGGCAAGGATCGTGTATAAAGGATTATGGAAATCCGAGGTGGATAGAATGATGACAAAATCAGATGCAGATGGACAAAACACAAGCCGCTACCGGATTTCAAAAAAGAAGCAGACACAGCCGATTTACGAGATGGTGCCCTGCTATGAGGAAGCAGTGATTCTGGGGGATTCACTGGCAGAATCCATACTGGATTTCCGCCTGCTTCGAAAACATAATGTTGTGGCAAAGCGGAACCGCTGCATCGACAGTATTCAGGGCGATTTGCTGTTTGCTATTTCCATGCAGCCCTCGGTGATTTTCATGGAATATGGAAAAAATGATATGCTCCGTTCCGGGAAAGATCTCAATGCCTTTATTGCCTGCTACCGAAGACAGATACAGATGCTGCAGAGTGCTTTGCCACAGACGGCAGTTTATATAAATTCCATTCTTCCGTTGAGAAGAGATGTCATGCAGCGCAATGGCGGGGAGCACAGGTATCATAGCTATAACCGGGCGCTTAAGGACATGTGCGATGCGCTTCAGCTCACCTTTATCGATAACAGCTCGCTGATGGAATGGGAGGATGAGGTCTATGAGTATGATGGCATACACCCGAAGTATCCCTATTATCCGAAATGGCTCCGGTATATGGCTGCCTGTGCGGGTCTGTTACCGAAAGAATCGGATTGACAGGGGCTTCTATGCATCATATATCAAAGAGAGTGCGGAAGCGAAAAAGAAAAGGTGCAGATGAACCTGCACCCTACAGACAGTGGTGACAGAAATACTCAGGATGAAGCTAAGCATTTCCATACTGTCGGATTCTTATTTTAAATATGTATTCAGAATGGCATCCAGCTGTTCTTTTTCTTTTTCCAGCCAGGTGTTGAAATCCATACCGGCTGCGGTTACGGCATCGGCAATGGCCGCTAAAAACAGACACATGTCCTCTTCCAGAACAACACCGGCAACATTTCCAAAGCGTTCGTGATACAAAGAATCACTGCCGGATACACTGAGGGTGAAGGCCGGATACGGCTTGCGGTCAATGACCTTTACCGTTCCCTGAAAGCCCAGCTGTCCAATCTGATTGGTTCCGCAGGAGCTTGGACATCCGGAAATAAATATTTTCGGCAATACATGATCTGCATAATTTTTTTCTCTGAGATAGAGGATGACATCCTTCAGCACACCCTGGGAATCGCGCAGCCCCACCTGACATGTGGAGGCTCCGATACACGCCGTACTTTCTTCAAAGGTATTGCGGGCACCATCCCCTGTGACAGCCAGTACACATTTGGCCTCGGCAGCGGTACAGTTGATGATGTAAACACCCTGCTGGGGAGTCAGACGCAGCTCTACAGCTTCCATATCCCGAATGCAGTCATAGATTTCCTGCAGCTTCTGCGGTGTCAGACTGCCGCCGATCGGGTGATAATAGACAGCATACAGCCCATGCTGCTTCTGGGCAAAGACTCTGCGATCGCTCAGCACTTGTGCATCACCTGTTTTCGTGATTGCCTCCTCACGGACAGCTATGGTAAGGCTTTGTCCCTGCAAAGCGCGTTTTAGACGCTCACGATAAGCATCCACAAAGCCCTCACTGCCAAGCGTTTCCTGCATATAACGGGTTCTTGCCTTGGCGCGGTTTTCATAATTCCCAAATTCCATGAACATCAATACCATCGTGGATACATAATATAGAATTGTTTCCGGTGCGACATGCTCACCCACACGTACACCCATGCGCGGATTGTTACCAAGTCCTCCTGCACAATATACATCAAAGGTATGATCCGGATTGGCAACAAAGCCCAGATCACGGAAGGTCGCATGTGCCTCGTTGCGCGAAGAGTTTGTAAACGCAACCTTCAGCTTGCGTGGCAGGGTGTACTTGTTTACGATGGACAGCAGGTATTCGCCGACACGCGCCGCATAGGGAAGGACATCGAAAGCCTCCTGCGGATCCACACCGCTCAGTGGGGAACACATGACATTACGCGGGAAATCACCGCCGCCCCCACGGCAGACAATGCCGTGATCCAGAGCATTTGACATGATACTGGGAATCTCCATACCGCTTAAATCATGCAGCTGGATCGTCTGGCAGGTCGTAAAATGCGCTCTGCTTACCCCATGCTCCTTACAGGTATCACATATGAATTTCAGCTTGTCCTTTGTCATGACCCCCTGATTCATACGAAGCCGCAGCATGAAGCTGGTGGCACCCCGCTGGGCATAGCTTCCAAAGCCTCCGGAATAGCCTTTAAATTCCTTTACATTCAGTTCCTTGTCCAGAAACCGTTTGGTCTGTGTACGGAAATCCTCGATTTCCGAACGCAGCTCTTCTCTCAGATCGTCGTTCATAAATTCCTCCTTGTTAAAATTGCACTCATGTATCATAGTAGCACGAATTTGGCACATCGACAAATTGTTCTGTGTTATAGGGGTATAAGGAATTCTTATACGGTTTCTATCCTGCCTGCTTGTATCTGCATCCTACAGCCTTTATAATATATCTGGTTGGATTTTTAGGAAGAGGTGAAGGCATGGAGTTCGGGATATACGGTGTGTCTTATAAGGAAGCCGATGCGGATGTGAGAGATTGTACTGCATTTTCCGATACACAGAAAATGGAGCTGTATAATCAATTGCTGGATGTGGATATCACACAGGCTGTGATTCTATCCACCTGCAACCGCAGCGAGCTGTATTTCATATATGAAAAGGAGGAACAGCTGGATCAGATAAGGAAGCTGTTTCTGGCGGCTGCCGGAAAGGCTGTTCCGCTGTTTTTGAAAACAGGCGTGACTGCTGCCTGTTATCTGTTTGAGGTTGCTGCCGGATATCATTCCATGGTGCTTGGCGAGGATCAGATTCTGGGGCAGGTACAGAGCTGCTATCAAATGGCCAATCAGTGTCAGGCGTGTGGAAAACAGCTGCATCGCATGTTTCAAAGCTGCTTTGCGGCGGTTAAACAGCTGAAAACAGCATATAAAATCAGTGAGCATCCGATATCAATTGCCTATCTGGCTGTGAAAAATATCCGCAATGCCATGTCTTTGCGCAATGCGAGTGTTCTGGTTATCGGGAGTGGAGAAATGGCTGCACTGATGCTGCAGTACCTGCAGGAAGAGGAGCTGTCCGCATTGTATGTGTGCAGCCGCAGCCGATACAAGGCCCGGCAGGTGATGTCAGCTGCTATGGAATACATTCCCTTTTCGAAGCGCTATGAGGTTCTTCCATACTGTGATGTGATCTGTTCCATGACAGCCTCCCCGCATCGGATTCTGCGCAGGGAGGACATGCCGCCGATTGATCGAAAACAGCTGTATGTGGACTTGGCGATGCCAAGAGATATCGATCCGCAGCTGGCACAAAGGGGGCGTGTGGTGATTGATATCGATCATTTACAGCGGGAGGCCGATGAGCAGCTGGAGCAGCGAAGAGCCCTGCTGCAGAAGGCTCACGCCATGCTGGAGACTGCGGCACAGGAAGCGTATGCCAGCCTGCATTCACAGGAGGTGGATCATCTGATTCAGTCTCTGCAGCAGCGTAGTGAGCAGATGGCTGCTGATACCTATGCCCTGCTCCAAACAAGGCTGCAGCTCAGCCCGCATGAGCAGCAGGTGCTGAAAAAGGTTTTGCACACCTCCTTTCTGCGAATGGTCAAGGAGCCGATGCTGGCCTTGAAAAAAGCGAAGGGGCAGGATCAGCAGCTGTATGCGCGGCTGCTGGAAACGATGCTGAAAGGAGACTGATCATGCATATACGAATGGGAACCAGAGGAAGTGCGCTGGCGCTGGCTCAATGCAACGAGGTAAAGGCACTGCTGGAAAAGGCGTATCCCCAGCATAGCTTTGAAATCTGTGTGATTACCACAAAGGGGGACCGTATCCAGCATGTGGCATTGGACCAGATGAAGGATAAGGGAATCTTTGTAAAGGAAATAGAGCAGCAGCTGCTGGAGCATACGATTGATCTTGCTGTACACAGCATGAAGGATATGCCTTCGGTGCTGGATGAGCGTCTGTGCTTTACCGAAACGCTTTTACGAGAGGATGCACGCGATGTCCTCGTACTGCGTAATGCAACATCTCTGGAGTCACTGCCCCTGCATGCCCGCATCGCAACAGGAAGCAAGCGACGCAGGTTTCAGCTTTTGCGGCAGCGTGAGGATTTGGAAATCGTCGGCATACGCGGAAATATCGAAACACGGCTGAAAAAGCTGGAGGATCAGCAGCTGGATGGTATCGTTCTGGCAGCTGCCGGATTAAAGCGGCTGCAGCTTGCACAGTATATAACTCAAACCCTGCCAGAGCATATCATGGTACCGGCGGTTGCACAGGGGGCGATTGCCATAGAGGTGCACAAAAAGAGGAATGACCTTGTGGAGCTTGTCAATGCACTGTGTACAAAGCGTGTGGATGAGGAGGTCTGTGCCGAGCGTGCCTTTCTACAGGAGCTCAACGGTGGCTGTCATACACCGCTGGGCGCCAGATGCATACTACATGAGGCTGATGCAGAGCTGTTTGCGGTCTATGGCAGTGAGGATGGAGCCAGGCTGTTTGATCTGCATGTGAGCGGACCAAGAGCACAGGCACAGGCGATGGCCATTGAAGCGGCGCAGCGCCTACGGAAAAAAGTGGAGGAAGGTCTATGATTTATCTTACCGGAGCCGGCTGCGGCACTTGGGAGCTGCTGACACTGCGTGCGATGCGGATGATTCAAAAAGCGGACTGCATTTTGTATGATCGTCTGCTGGATCCTGAAATCCTGACATTTGCACCAAAGCACTGTGACTGCATTTATGTTGGCAAAAAGGCAGGGAAGCATGCCATGGCACAGGAGGAGATTCAGCGTCTGATGATTGAGAAGGCGGCCCGGTTTGATACGGTTGTACGGCTCAAGGGAGGGGACCCCTGTGTGTTCGGTCGTGTCGGGGAAGAAGCACAGGCATTGGCGCAGGCCCATGTACCGTTTGAAATCATACCCGGAATATCCAGCGGAATCGGCGGTCTGGCATTTGCCGGTATTCCGATTACGCATCGCGATTATGCCAGTGGTGCCCGCCTGATGAGTGCACATGGCAAAGCGGGCACCATGAGCGACCTTGATTACGCAGGCATGGCACATACCCGGGATACGCTGATTTTCTATATGGGGCTGCAACAGCTGTCCGCAATCGTATCCGGACTTATGCAGGCAGGGCGTAATCCAAATACACCGATTGCACTTGTCAGCAATGCCGGCCGTGCGACACAGACGATGGTGACGGCAACGCTAAAGGATATCGAAGACAGAGATCTTTCCGCAATTGTTTCTCCCGCACTGATTGTTATAGGCGGGGTAATCAATTTGCAGGAGGAATTGAATTTCATGAAACGGCGTCCCTTGTTTCAAAAACGCTACCTGCTTCCTCAGTTTGCCGATGCGAAGCGAGAGCTGCAGCTTGAGCTGCAGGATTTGGGTGCTGCCGTTGATTGCATAACAACAGGAAGGATTTGTGCAAACCCAGCTCTTTTGGATGATGTCAATCTGCAGGAAACAGATATTCTTGTATTTTCAAGCCGCAATGCCATTGAGATTTTCTTTACACAGCTGGTGCAGCGCAGACAGGATGTACGTCAGCTTTCTACTGTTAAAATCGCCGTGGTGGGTGAGAAAAGCAGGCAGGTGCTGGCCCGCTATGGCATACAGGCGGACATACAGCCGCAGCAGGAGGACAGCGAGCATCTGGCACTGGAGCTGCAAAAGCATATTTCAAAAAATGACCGTCTCGTGCTTGTGAAGGCGGACAATGATAATCGTGTGCTGTTTGAGCAGCTGCAGGAGCATGCACATGTATCACTTTGCAAGGCCTATACGGTGCAAGAGCTGCCCTTTGACCTGCCGCAGCACGTTTATGACGGAGCGCTGTTCACATGCAGCTTCCATGTGCATGCCTGTCTTGGAAGGCTCATGGAGTGTCAGGATGTTACTGAGCTGAAGGTCTATTCCATGGGAGCACATACTACAAGAGCATTACGCAGCTATGGCTGTCAACATATTATCGAGCTGCCGAAAGCGGATAAAGGGCTGTTCGGCACCTGTATCATAGAGGAGGAAGCACATGTATAGAGGAAGAAGACTGCGAAAAAACCAGGTTATCCGTTCCATGATGAAGGAAACGGTACTGACGAAAAGAGATTTGATATATCCACTGTTTGTTGTGGAAGGCGAAAATATATGCCGGGAAATTGAAACACTGCCCGGGGTTTATCATTATTCCATTGATCGTCTGTGTGAGGCTCTGGATGAAATGAGAGGAGCGCAGGTTCTGTCCTGTATCCTGTTCGGTATTCCGAATCATAAGGATGCCTGTGGCACTCAGGCGTATGCACAGGATGGTATCGTACAGAGGGCGATTCGCTTTATCAAGTCGTATGCACCGGAAATCTATGTGATTGGGGATGTGTGCATGTGTGAATATACCGACCACGGTCATTGCGGCATTCTCAATGCCGAGGGAGATGTGATGAATGATGAAACGCTGTCCTATCTGAACCGCATTGCACTCAGCTATGCACAGGCAGGCATCGATATGGTTGCGCCAAGTGATATGATGGATGGTCATATAGCATCCATTCGACAGACACTGGACAGTGCAGGCTTTCAGAATGTTGCCATTATGGGCTATAGCGCAAAGTATGCCTCCAGCTTCTACGGACCGTTTCGAGCTGCTGCCAATTCTGCACCGAGCTTTGGGGATCGAAAGGGCTATCAGATGGATTATGCAAACAGGGAAGAGGCATTGCGGGAGCTGCAGGCGGATGTGGATGAGGGCGCTGATGTTTTGATGGTGAAGCCGGCGCTTGCCTATCTGGATATTGTCAGAGAAGCGAAGGAGCAGTTCTCCCTGCCGCTGGCAGTTTATAATGTCAGCGGAGAATATGCCATGCTGAAAATGGCGGTGGATCAGGGCCTGGTTCGCGAGGAAGCAATCTTTGAAAGCATTCTGGCAATGAAGCGCGCAGGTGCCGATTTGATCATCACCTATTTTGCTTTGTATCTCGCCCGTAAAATTGATGAGGGGGTGCAGTGATATGAAGCATACATCGAGTCTTGCCCTGTTTCATGAGGCCTGTGCGCTGATGCCCGGGGGTGTGAATTCACCGGTACGCTCCTTTTCCAGCGCCCATGCGGATTGTCTGTTTGCGGATCATGCCTATGGATCCCATATCGTGGATGTGGATGGCAACACCTATCTGGATTATATCGGTTCCTGGGGACCGATGATTCTGGGACATGCCCATCCGCTGCTTAGCGGGCATCTGGAGGAGGTTATTCAAAAGGGCATCAGCTTCGGCCTTTGCACAGCGCAGGAGGTGGAGCTTGCCCGGCTGATCACGGATGCCTATCCCGGTCTTGCCATGGTACGTATGGTGAATTCCGGCACAGAAGCAACCATGTCTGCCATACGGACTGCCCGCGGCTTTACAGGAAGAGATAAAATAATCAAATTTGAAGGCTGTTATCACGGACACAGTGATGGCCTGCTGGTGAAAAGCGGTTCCGGAGCATTGACATTCGCAACGCCTACCAGCCCCGGTGTTCCGGCGGATGTTGTAAAGCATACCCTTGTATGCAGCTACAATGATCTGGAGAATGTGGAGGCAGTAATCAAAGCGAATGAACAGCAGATTGCCGCAGTTATACTGGAGCCGATTGCAGGAAATATGGGTGTGGTGAAAGCAGAACCTCAATTTCTTCAGGGATTGCGCAGACTATGTGACGTACATGGCATCGTATTGATTTTTGATGAGGTGATCAGCGGCTTTCGTGTACGGTATGGCGGAGCTGCAGAGCTGTATGGAATCGTACCGGATATGGCCTGCTTCGGAAAAATCATCGGAGCCGGACTTCCGGTTGGTGCGTATGGCGGCAGAGCGGACATTATGCAATCGGTAAGTCCCAGCGGACCGGTGTATCAGGCAGGTACGCTATCCGGTAATCCGCTGGCGATGCACCTGGGCTGCCGTCTTTTGCGATATCTGAAGGAGCATCCCGAAACTTATACTGAGCTTGAGGAGAAGGGGGCGTATTTGAAGGAAGGTATGCAGACAATTCTACAGGAGATGAAGCTGCCGTATCAGCTTCATCAGGCGGGAAGTTTGCTGACCCTGTTTTTTACCCGACAGAGCATTCACAGCTTTACGGATGTGCAGACCTGCGATGTGACATTGTTCGAGCGCTATTTCCGCTATCTCTATGATCATGGCATTTTGATTGCACCATCGCCATATGAAGCAATGTTTCTTTCTACTGCCCATACGTATGAAGAACTGGATCATACCCTGCAGATTATGCGAGAAGCATTAAAACAGCTTATATGAGTCTGTGTGTACAGCTGTCGCTGCAGGGTGTAGCGGTTCTGGTCATCGGAGGAGGTCGCATCGCCTATCGCAAGTGCTGTCAGCTGGAGCAGGAGGGGGCAGAGCTTGTCGTTATCGCAAAGCAGTTTGATGCATGCTTTCAAGGGGCTGCTTATCCGTGCATAACCGATTCCTATCGCCCGCAGCAGCTGCAGGGGAAGATGCTGGTCCTTGCCTGCTGTGATGATTTGATCAGCAATAGGCAGATATGCGAGGATGCCAAGCAGGCAGGTATCTTTGCAATGAGTGTCCGGCAGAATTGCGGTGCCAGCATGCATGCCCTGGCTGTGGAGGAAACAGCGGAGTATGTGCTTGCGGCAGGGACAAAAGGGGCAAGTCCGCTGCTTGCCCGTCAGATGCTGAAGGAAATGAATGCTGTTGTGAAAAAGAACTATGCTTCCCGTATCGCCATGCTGCGCAAGCTGCGTCAATATATCCTGCAGCATATCCAGAAGGAGGAACGCCCGCAGCTGCTTTCCCGTCTGGTAAGACTGTCTCAGCGTGATCTGTATTGTATAGAGCAGGCCCTGCAGGGGAAAGGCCTGCAGCTGGTATGCTTTCATGGAGTGAAGGAGGATGTGTCTCAGGAACTGGAGAACTTTTGTGCCGCCATAGAGCACAGGAAAACAAATCTTGTAGCTGCAGCGGCATTTCTCTTCGAAGGTGTCAGTGATACATCGGCACAGCCGGTTGCGCAATGGCTGCAAATCGTTAAGTCCCTGCATATTCCGGTCACCCTGGTGCCGATGCTGTTTCAAAACGGCCGCTATTACAGCCGTCTTCTTTCCATAAAGAGTGAGAATGTACGGGTAAAGCCGCTTATGTTTCAAGAGCGCTCAGAGGTTTGGCAATGTCTGCAGGAGGTACGCAGGGAAAGCGGCTGTGCCAATCTGCTTGTTATCTATCATTCGTGTGTAGACGGAGCATTCAGTGAACTGCTGCAGGGACTTATGAAAGAGGATGTCCATTTCCATGCCGTTCATGAAAAGCAGACAATGGATTGCATACTGCCTTGGAGAGAGGAAAGCGTGGCAATTCTTCCCATGTACATGCTGCGGGGAAGTCATTACCGTAAGGATAGTGATGGCGGCTCTGCTTTGGTACAGAGCCTTCAGAAACAAAATTGCAGTGTGCATGTGTTGCAGGCATCCTGCATTGAGCTGAGAGCTTTTCAGGAGTTTATCATACAAAAAATGGAATGATACAGGCATTTCATTTTTTTGTATCTTTTGATAACATAGAAAGGAAAAGCATAGAAAACAGGAGCAGGGCGTTCATTAAAGAAACGGCATATACCGAAGCATGCAGGAGGTACCGGCCTATTTTAATGATTATAGGGGGATTCGAATCTGTGTATAAGCAGTGAATCAGAAATTTGGAACTTTGAAGCATGTATAAAGCGGCTTATTTTAGAAATTAGAAAATTTTATACGGGTAGCACAGGAAAATAAAGCGCTTTCGTAGTATAATAAAGATAAAGAAAATACAATGGAGATGGAGAATATGACGACACAATTTCGGATTGAAAAAGATTCCTTGGGGGAGGTGCAGGTACCCTGTGATGCATTATATGGAGTACAGACGGTGCGTGCAACACAGAATTTCCCCATCACACACCTGCGGACACATCCGGCGATGATTCGTTCGCTGGGCATGATCAAAAAGGCCTGTGCCATGGCCAATCACGAATGCGGGCATCTGGATGATGAGAGGACAGGGTATATCATAGCGGCCTGTGATGAAATCATTCAGGGAAAGCTCGATTGCTGGTTTATCACGGATGTCATACAGGGTGGTGCAGGAACAAGCACCAACATGAATGCCAACGAGGTTGTGGCAAACCGTGCCGCTCAGCTGGCAGGGAAGGCGCTGGGTGTCTATGATTACATACATCCCAATGATCATGTGAATTTCGGTCAGTCTACCAATGATGTATTTCCGACTGCCGGAAAGCTGACAGCCTTATTTCTGGTTGAAGACCTGTTGGAGGAGCTGATGCTGCTGCAGGAGGCACTGCTGGACAAAAGTATTGAATTTAATGATGTCATCAAGCTGGGACGTACACATCTGCAGGATGCGGTACCGATACGCATGGGACAGGAGTTTCATGCCTTTGCGACGGCAATTGTGCGTGACATCCGAAGGATCAAAGTGGCTTTTTCCAATTTGAAATCCGTAAATATGGGAGCAACTGCTGTCGGTACAGGCATCAATACGGATGAACGCTACAAACGCATCTGTGTAAAGCATCTGTGTGATATTACGCAGATTGAGCTGACGAGTGCACGTGATCTTATCGATGGCACCAGAAATGTAGACCCCTTTGTTTTTGCGCATGCTTCCCTGAAAACGCTCTGTGTTTCCTTATCAAAGATGTGCAATGATCTTCGTCTGATGGCCAGCGGTCCCAAAACGGGACTTGCGGAAATCGTTCTGCCGGCAAGGCAGCCGGGAAGCAGCATTATGCCGGGTAAGGTAAATCCCGTCATTCCTGAGGTATGCAATCAGGTCTGCTTTCAGGTATTCGGTAACGATGTAACAATTACGAAGGCTGCGGAGGCCGGACAGATGGAGCTGAATGTTTTCGAACCGGTTCTGTTTTTCAATCTGTTTCAATCCATAGACCTGCTGCGCAATGCCTGTCATACTCTGCGTATACATGCCGTTATGGGCATACAGGCCAATACGGAACATTGCAAAGAGGTCATGGAGAACTCCCTCGGTACAGCAACAGCACTGGCTCCTCATATTGGGTACGCACAGGCAAGCAGAATGGCAAAGCTGGCCCTGAAGGAAAATCGGAAGCTGAAGGAGCTGATTCTGGAAAATGGTCTGATGAGTAAGGATAAGCTGGAGGAAGTGCTTAATATTCGGGAAATGACGCGTGCCGGTATACCGGGCATGCATAAAAAAAGCAAGAAGCAGACCGGGCGTTAGCATATAGCTGCGAAACATCATTCACAAGAAAAGACGTGAATCGTATCCGTATATTCTGAAAAGGATGGCGATGCGTCTTTTTTTGTCTGGTTGTGCTGTCATCAAAATGAAATATGCGTGCTGTCACTGTTATAGAAAGCAGATCCTTCCTTTTTTCCTGTTCTTTTGACATAAGCCATCACTTTCCCCATATACTTTAGTGAGGTAGATGCAAATGAAAAAACTTATTGTACTGTGTCTGAGTATATGTCTTTGCATGGGTCTGCTTCCCCAGCAGATTCACGCACAGGATGACAAAACAAAACAGGAGCCTGCTCAGAATGCGCAGGATCTCGCACCGAGTGCCAAAGCGGCATATCTGGTCGAGAACACAACCGGCAAAGTGATCTATGCCAAGCATGAAACGGATAAGCTGTATCCGGCCAGCATGACGAAGATGATGGGTCTGCTGCTTATCTTTGAAGCACTCCATGACAAGAAAATCAGCTGGGATGAATCTGTATCGGCAAGCGAGTATGCTGCAAGTATGGGAGGCAGTCAGGTGTTTCTGGAGCCTGGAGAATCCATGAGTGTGCGCGATATGGTGAAATCCATCTGTATCGCCAGTGCAAACGATGCCATGGTGGCAATGGCGGAAAAAGTAGGCGGCAGCAATGATCATTTCGTGGCGATGATGAATGACAAGGCAAAGGAGCTGAAGCTGAGCAATTCACACTTCATGAATGCGACAGGATTGCACGATCCCGAGCATTATACCTGTGCAAAGGATATGTCGATTATCGCCCGTGCTCTGATTGCCGAGGGCGGGGAGGAGCTGTTGCGTATCACCTCCACCTATGATGCCTACATCCGCGAGAATACGGACAAGAAATTCTGGCTGGTCAATACCAATAAGCTGCTGAAGCAGTATGAGGGTGTGGACGGGCTGAAAACAGGCTTTACGACAGAGGCTATGTCCTGTATAACCGTAACGGCAAAGAAAAAGGACCTGCGTCTGGTGGCTGTAGCCATGGGTGAACCCAGCAGCAAGCAGCGCAATGCGGAAATCAAGCAGATGCTGGACTATGGCTTTTCTCAGTATGCACAGGGACTGCTGTATCCGAAGGGAACAAAGCTGAAGACTTATACGATGGAAAACGGCAAGCCCTCCAGTGTCAATCTGGTCACCCTGAAGGATCTTGTCTATGTATTTGAAAAGGGAAGCGAACCAAAAGAGCAAAAGAAGGAGATCACGATTACCAAAGACACGCCTCCCTATAAGGCTATGGAAGCTATCGGAACGGTGAAAATCACGATGAGTGACGGCTATACGATGGAGGCTCCAGTCGGTGTTGATCAGGACGTGGAGCAGCTGAATTATCTGGATATCTTTATGAAGGCGTTTAGCGATACACTTGCCTGATTGCCAGAACTTGGCGTGTAAACGAACGCATGACTTCTGCATAGACACATACAATAGAAGCAGAAAAGAGGGATATGATGACAAGTGTACTATGGATCGTAGGTATTGCAGCTGTCTTCTTCCTGTTCGTTCTGCTGTATGCCTTGTGCAGAGTCAGTGCAGACGCCGATGAACAGGCAGGCTATATGGAAGAATACAGCAGTGATCTGGATGAAGGATTTGATGAGGAAGAGTTTTAGCCAATGTCATTAAGTTAAAGGAATAAAAAAGATGCATTTATACAAAAAGTGGTTCTTAATTGATTGTTCGTAAATTAGAAGTTGAAAATTTGCAAGCTTAAGTAAGAATCCAAAAAGTATAAATGTCTTTTTTTCCTCAGGATTGACAAAATTTGAATCATCGTGCGCTCCATTACCCTTCGTGCTTTAAAGGGGTAGGTGACCGTATATGATCCCTCGTAATAAATCCAACGCTTGCCCTACGTTCATATTTGATAAAAAAGTTGGCTCTAGGTGATTTAGGTAAATATTTTCGGATAAGGATTTAAAATATAAAGATATGAACAGAATTAGGAAATTGGGACAAGTATGTAAAAAATGATAGAATGAGTATATTAAATCAGCTTCTTATCAATTCAACGATTTAAACGGCTCCAACTAGAGAAATATTGAGGAAAATATTGCAAATGCTATACATTTTGTGATCAATCAAATCAGCATCAAGGCAACACGAGGTAAAAAATGAGAGTTCAGGGTAGAGAAGAAGGCGTTCAAGCTCGGTGTATTTTATAAATAAAAACAGAAAGGTAAAATTGTGAAGACAATGAGTTCGTAGAAACAACTTAGATCTTCTGAATATTGTTTTTGCTTTTTATTTATCCCTGCTTCTGTTTAAAGTTGATATATTCCATAGGAATGCGCATTATCACATTAAGGATAAGAATAATGTATTGAATCCGTCGATTAGGATGGCATAGTAAAAAAGTCCAATAGTAAGAAAATCACTATACTTTGGACTTTGTTGATCTAAGAGTAGGTTTTAATGATATCCTCTGCAATGCTTCTTTTTGTTATACATTGATCCATCGCCTGTTTTTCTATGTAACGATGAGCATCTGATTCGCTCATTTTCAATTCGCTGATTAATAGCCATTTTGCTTTATTGACAATACGTATTTCTGCCATTTTTTCCTCAATAGAGACTGATTTCTTCTCAAATTGTCTTAGACGTTCACGCATACTTTCCATCCAGTAAAGTGCTTGTATTAAAATCGCTTTGGAGGTTGGTTTTGGTAATGTAAACACACCGTGTTCAGCAACTTTATCGTGAATGGTGGCATGTATATCGGCCTTTACTAAGAGCAATACAGCGGTATGCTTTAGAGTGCATGTGTCAATTGCAAAACGTGTCCCAATATCATCTGATAATGGAGAATTGATAATAACAAAATCGTAGGATCGCTCAGCAATCATTCTTTTCGCCACATTGATAGTGGTTGCGTTATGTATAGGAGTATATCTGGATTCAGGAAACAACACGCCGATGGCAGAAGTAAAACTATCTGTTGCTGATACGATAAGTATGCTATAGCAACGCTCTTTTAGACTCATGCTGCATTCCTCCTTCCACTTATTGATATTATCTATGACAGTATATTTCTAATATTTCATTGGGAATATGTTGTTTGATGAAATCACTGTTAAGGGCTGATTCACAGGCATCTCTTAATGAAGATGGTAACATTTTGAACTTTGAAAGTACATCTGCATTAGCTTTGTAAAGATTGATATCTGTAGGTTCTGCTAATTGCAAGTGATTCTGAATACCATAGAGTCCGGCATATATCATTAATGCAAATGCTAAATAACTATTGGCTGTCGGATCGGGGGAACGAAGTTCAGCTCGACGATATTTTCCTACTGCAGCGGGAATTCGTATCAGTTGCGAACGGTTTTCACTAGACCAAGAAATATACTGTGGTGCTTTATCGTTACCGAATCTTTGATAAGAGCAATTTAATGGATTTAGAAAAAGAGTCATATCACAAACTTTTGCAAGAATGCCCGCAATAATCTGGTGTAAATAATCTGAATTATCATCTGCCTTAGCTGAAATGTTAATATGAAAACCGTTGCCTGGTTTATCAGCTAGTGGTTTAGGGCTAAAATCAGCTATCAATCCATTACATCCGGCAACGGTTTTCACAACTGTTTGAAAGGTCATTGCATTATCTGCGGCTGTAAGTGGATCAGAGTAGCGAAAATCAATTTCGTTTTGCCCGGGACCTTGTTCATGATGAGAACGTTCGGGATAAATACCCATTTGTTCTAAAGTAAGACAAATTTCACGTCGAATGTTTTCACCTCGGTCATCCGGGGCAATGTCCATATATCCGGCATTATCATATGGGTTTTTTGTGGCTTCTCCAGTTTCACTTACTGTAAAAAGGTAGAATTCCTGCTCAGCACCAAAGTAAAAATGAATACCTGCCTTATCTGCAACCTGAATCGCTTTTTTCAGTATAGAGCGAGTATCACATTCAAACGCCCTTCCATCAGGATACGATATATTGCAGAACAATCGAACAACTCGTCCATGTTCCGGTCTCCACGGCAGAGGCATTAATGTATCTGCATCAGGATGAAGAAGTAAATCAGAATGTGTTTCATCGCCGAAGCCGGCAATAGCGGAGGCGTCAATGGCAATGCCATCCTCAAAAGCATGAGGAAGTTCTTCCGGCATAATGGATATATTTTTTTGTTTGCCAAATACATCACAAAAAGCAAGTCTTATAAATTTAACATCTTCTTCACTCACATACTGTAAAATTTCTTGTTTTGAATACTTCATAAGCGTACCTACTTTCTTTTAATTTGCTACATACATTTGCTTATATGGATTTTTGCTGTCAGGAGTAATGACGGTAAAAGAGGCATTTAATATAGTTTCTAGATCCTGTCCTAAATCAAGACAATATTCACAAAGGTATTCTTCGATTTCTTTCATATCATCTGAAGTTGCTACTTTGGCTGTAACCTGTTTTGGCAAGTTAATAGTATCATAATTCCCACGTAGATATATTTTACCACCATGCATGCCTGTACATGGGAAATGACCGACAATATGCTCAGTCTTAGAATTTAAGCCTAAAACAATAATGATTCCCCCTGCCTGATACTCACCTAAGAAACTTCCTGCAGAACCGCCGATGATCATGACAGGAATCTTACGTTTGTATGCCTTCATATGGATGCCGGCACGATAACCGGCATTGCCTTTTACATAGATTTTACCACCACGCATAGCATAGCCGGCAGCATCACCGATATTACCATGAATGATGATTTTTCCTTCATTCATGGTATCACCGACTGCATCTTGTGCGTTTGCATTTACTGTAATGACTGCGTCATTTAAATATGCACCGAGGGCATTTCCGGGAATCCCTAGTATGGTGATATTTTTATTAGACATACCGGCTCCGATAAAGCGTTGTCCACAGCATGCTTTTATAGTGTAGCTATCATCCGTTTTACGGATCATTTCATTTATTGTTTTGTAATCTAAACCTGTAGCATTTATCAATTGCATTATAGCATACCTCCCATCACATTTTTACGAGTTTCTTTAGAATGTCTTTTTAATGTCTCAAAATCGATGCTAACAGATGTATCATTTCTCTGTTAAAATCCAAATAAGCCGTTTATTCACCTGCATAGGAGATACCGAGAATTTCTAATTCTTTTTCGTTTAGACCAATTCCACGAAGCATCAGACGGTTACCACGCAGTGCTTCTATAGAATTAATTCCCATACCACCCATTAGTTCTTTGATTTCATGTTGCCATGCCTTCATTACGTTTACTAACCGTTTACTTCCAATTTCTGGATCGAGTCGTTTTACAAGATCAGGATTCTGCGTGGCAATTCCCCAATTACACTTACCACTTTGGCATGTCCGGCAAAGATGGCAGCCTAGGGCAAGTAAAGCGGCAGTGGCGATATAACATGCATCAGCACCTAATGCGATTGCTTTTACTACATCAGCGGCATTTCGGATACTACCACCGACCACTAAAGATACATTGTTGCGAATTCCTTCATCTCTAAGTCTTTGATCAACTGCGGCCAATGCCAGTTCGATTGGAATACCTACACTGTCACGTACTCTGGTTGGAGCGGCACCTGTACCGCCACGGAATCCGTCAATGGCAATGATATCTGCACCACTACGGGCAATACCACTGGCAATAGCGGCAATATTATGCACAGCAGCTACTTTAACGATAATAGGTTTTTTATACGCTGTGGCTTCTTTTAGGGAAAAAACAAGTTGTCTTAAATCTTCAATTGAGTAGATGTCATGGTGGGGAGCCGGAGAAATGGCATCAGAGCCTTCAGGTATCATTCGAGTACGAGATACATCACCGACAATTTTGGTTCCAGGCAAATGTCCACCGATTCCCGGTTTAGCACCCTGTCCCATTTTAATTTCAATTGCAGCTCCTGTATTCAGAAATTGTTCGTGTACACCAAAACGTCCGGATGCCACTTGGACAATTGTATGCTCGCCATAGCAATAAAAATCTTCATGCAAACCACCTTCTCCGGTATTATATAAAATGCCAAGCTCTGTAGCAGCAAGAGCAAGTGATTTATGAGCATTGTAGCTGATGGAGCCATAACTCATTGCAGAAAACAGTAACGGCATGGATAGCTCTAGTTGCGGCGGTAATTTACAAGAGAGCTTGCCATTTGAAAGACGCTTGATCTTTTCCGGCTTTTTACCAAGATAAACCCGTGTCTCCATTGGTTCACGCAGAGGGTCAATGGAGGGGTTTGTGACTTGAGAAGCGTTCATAAGTATATTGTCCCAAAAAACAGGAAGTGGCTTTGGATTACCCATGGAGGACAGAAGAACACCTCCGCTATTTGCTTGTTTGTAAATTTCTTTTATAACATCATTTTGCCAGTTGGCGTTTTCACGTAAAGTACAATTGGTTTTTACAATTTTTAAAGCTCTAGTAGGGCAGAGGCTAACACAGCGCTGGCAATTTACGCAATTCGTGTCATCACATTTCATCATGCTTTTTTCTTCGTCAAAATAGTGAACCTCATTCGCACATTGTTGTTCACATATACGGCAATGGGTACATCTGGTTTCATCTCTGACAACTTCAAATTCAGGATATATAAATTCTAAGCCCATTCATTTGCACCTTCCTTCACTTTAACGATAACTGGTTCTCCGCCATCAGGTGCCCAAATGTTTTCTGCATGGGGCTCCATCATGCGTATTGCTGCCTCCTCACTGGCAATCAACACTTTATCGTCTTTTTCGCCAACAACCATCGAGCGTAGTTTAAGACGATCATTAAGAGCCATCAATCCTCCGTTAAAACCGAAAACAATAGAAAACGGACCTGTTATCAAGAGACTGGAAAAGATGGTTCTCAGGTATTTTAATTTATCACGTAGTTCTAAGTTGCTTTCAGTAAAAATGGTGCTCCAAAAAGGTGCTGCAATCACATTGGCAACCTCTTCTAAAGTAAGTTCCTGTACGCGAAGAAGATAATCCATCATATATGTAATCACTTCTGTATCTGTCTGTAAGGTACATTTATATCCGAACATTTCAATAAAACGTCTATTTGCATCATAAGAGGATATTTCACCATTATGAACAATAGAATAATCAAGCAGAGTAAAGGGGTGTGCTCCTCCCCACCATCCAGGTGTATTTGTAGGATAGCGCCCATGAGCAATCCAGGAATATCCTTCATATTCTTCTAATTTATAAAACACACCCACATCTTCGGGAAAGCCGACAGCCTTAAATGTTCCCATATTTTTACCACTGGAAAAAACATGGGCACCGGGCATATCTGTATTGATTTTCATAACAGTTCTGGCTACGAATTCCTTCTCGTCTAATTGCATGGTTGTCATAACGGATTTCAGAGGATCAACAAAATATCGCCAAATAATAGGTTCATCTGTAATGGTAGGAATCTTACATGTGGGAATCAGTTCAGAATGAATAATTTCAAAGTGTTCCTTCAGAAAAGATTCACATTTTTTTCTCGTGGTTCTGCAGTCATAAAACATATGGAATGCATAAAAATCCTTATACTGAGGATAAATACCGTATCCGGTAAAACCGCCTCCTAACCCATTTGAACGCTCATGCATGGGTTTCATGGAATCTATAATCATTTCTCCGGACATTCTGTTTCCTTCTTTGGAAATGACAGCAGCAATAGCACATCCGGACGGGATTCGTATTTGACCTTCTTTCTTCATAGAACTACATCCTTCCTTTCAAATATAACAAAAAAACAAAGACGCTCATTTAAACAGAAACTTACCTGTTCTTTAAATGAACGCCTTTGCTCACTTAAAAAATTTATACACCTGTTTACAGTTTTTGTCAACAAAAAGATTTGTTTTCAGAAAATGAATGAAAAAAGGTGATTGACAAATGAAAAAAACGGGTGTATAGTCTGTAAGCGTAAAGGCAATGGTGTCTTTGAGGAATATACCTTGAAGAATCTTTGCCTTTTTTATTTTAGGAGACAAAGTAGTGTAAGAGAGGAGAAACATGGTATGACATATGTTGATGAAGTGATTGAACACGTAGTAAAAAAGAATCCTGCTGAGCCGGAATTCCATCAGGCTGTGAAAGAGGTACTGGAGTCTTTAAGAGTTGTGGTAGATGCAAATGAAGAAAAGTATCGAAAGGATGCCCTACTTGAGCGTCTGGTTCATCCCGAGAGACAGATTATATTCAGAGTACCTTGGATAGATGATAAGGGACAAGTTCAAGTTAATACCGGGTACCGTGTTCAGTTTAATAGTGCAATCGGACCATATAAAGGAGGTCTTAGACTGCATCGTTCTGTAAACTTAAGTATCATTAAGTTTCTGGGATTTGAACAAATTTTCAAAAATGCACTTACAGGTTTACCGATTGGTGGTGGTAAGGGTGGTTCTGATTTTGATCCTAAGGGGAAGTCAGATCGAGAAATCATGGCATTTTGTCAGAGTTTTATGACAGAGCTTTGCAAGTACATAGGCGCAGATACGGATGTTCCGGCAGGGGATATCGGTACCGGTGCGAGAGAAATCGGTTATTTGTTTGGTCAGTATAAGAAAATTCGCGGAGTATATGAGGGGGTTCTTACTGGAAAAGGTTTAAGCTATGGTGGATCTTTGGCAAGAAGCGAAGCTACAGGTTATGGTTTATTATATTTGACTGAGGAATTGTTGAAGCTAAATGGCATTTCACTTAAAGGAAAGACAGTTGCGGTTTCCGGTTCAGGAAATGTTGCAATCTATGCTATAGAAAAAGCGCTGCAATTAGGGGCGAAGGTCGTGACAGTAAGTGATTCTACCGGATGGGTATATGATGCCGACGGGATTGATGTTAGAGTTCTTAAGGAAATCAAGGAAGTTAAGAGAGCAAGACTATCGGAATATAAGAGTTATCGCCCGAATTCAGAATACCATGAAGGTCGTGGTGTATGGTCTGTAAAGGTAGATTTGGCACTACCGTGTGCAACTCAGAATGAACTTACGTTGGAAGATGCAAAACAGTTGGTAGCAAATGGCTGTTTAGCTGTATGTGAAGGTGCAAATATGCCTACCACACTAAAAGCTACTCAATATTTACAGAATAATGATGTTATTTTTGCCCCGGGTAAGGCAGCGAATGCTGGCGGTGTTGCAACATCTGCTTTGGAGATGTCTCAAAACAGTATGAGAATGAGCTGGTCATTTGAAGAAGTGGACTCTAAATTAAAAGATATCATGGTAACCATATGTCATAATATATCGGATGCTGCAGAAAGATATGGAGCAAAGGGGAATTATGTATTAGGCGCGAATATTGCCGGATTTGAAAGAGTTGCAGATGCCATGAGTGCACAAGGTATTGTATAAATTATATAAGAAGTAAAGGCAAAGGCGTCTTTCATGCATATACAGCATGTAAGACGCCTTTCTTTTATGATAAATAGTATAAAAGAAGGACAGATAGAAAAGGAGGAAAACATTATGAAGAATGTTTCGGAGTATTTTGGTAGTCTGGTGTTTGATGATAGGGTAATGAAAGCAACTTTATCTGCAGAAGTATATCAGTCATTGAAGAAAACGATTGATGGAGGAGAACGGTTGGATATCAGCGTGGCAAATGCGGTAGCTGACGCCATGAAAGATTGGGCAGTGGCAAATGGAGCTACTCATTACACACACTGGTTTCAGCCTCTCACCGGAATTACCGCAGAAAAGCATGATAGCTTTATAAGTCCTTCACCGGATGGTGGAGTTATTATGGAATTTTCAGGAAAAGAAATGATTAAGGGAGAGCCTGATGCATCATCGTTTCCATCCGGAGGACTTCGAGCAACTTTCGAAGCAAGAGGATATACTGCATGGGATCCTACATCTTATGCATTTATTAAGGGTAAGACATTATGTATTCCTACTGCATTCTGTTCTTATGGTGGGGAAGCCTTGGATAAGAAAACTCCATTACTTCGTTCTATGGAAGCACTGAATAAGCAGGCTCTTCGGATTTTACGTTTATTCGGAAATGAGGATGTAAAATATGTGCGTACTTCGGTAGGGCCGGAACAGGAATATTTCTTGATTACTAAGGAGATGTTTGATAAGCGCCCGGATCTTCAATATACAGGTAGAACACTTTTCGGTGTAAAGCCTCCAAAGGGACAGGAAATGGATGACCACTACTTTGGTGTCATTAAGCCGAAGGTTGCGGCATTCATGGAGGATTTAAATGATGAACTATGGAAGTTGGGAATTCTCGCAAAGACCGAACATAATGAAGTGGCTCCGGCACAGCATGAATTAGCGCCTATTTATACTACAACAAACATTGCTACTGATCACAATCAGCTTACCATGGAGATTATGCAAAAGGTTGCTATCAGACATGGTTTGGTTTGTTTACTTCATGAAAAGCCTTTTGCAGGAGTGAATGGCTCCGGTAAGCATAATAACTGGTCCCTTGCAACAGATACCGGTGTGAATCTTCTTTCACCGGGGGAAACGCCATATGAAAATGCACAATTCCTATTATTTCTATGTGCAGTTATCAAGGCAGTCGATGATTATCAGGATTTACTTCGTATTTCTGTCGCAACAGCGGAAAACGATCACAGATTAGGCGCCAATGAGGCTCCTCCTGCTGTAGTATCGATGTTTTTAGGTGATGAACTGAATGCGATTTTAGAAGCAATCGAAACAGATGCACCATATATAGCAGCCGGAAAAACGAAGATGAAACTGGGAGTAAGTGTACTTCCTAGATTTACAAAAGATACGACAGATCGTAATCGAACATCACCATTTGCCTTTACCGGTAATAAATTCGAATTCCGTATGCTTGGCTCATCAAACAGCATAGCTTGTGCAAATATTATGTTGAATGCGGCAGTCGCGGAGTCTTTGAAGATTTATGCGGACCGATTAGAAGGTGTAGAAGATTTTGAATCAGCACTTCATGAAATGATTAAGAAAACCATTAAGGATCACAAGAGAATCATCTTCAATGGCAATGGATATGATGACAATTGGATCAAGGAAGCTACAGAAAAGAGAGGACTTTTGAATTACTGTACAACAGCGGATTGCATGCCACATTTAATGGATAAAAAAAATGTGGATATGCTTATATCTCATAAAGTATTTACTGAAAGAGAATTGGAATCAAGAATGGAAATCATGCTTGATAACTACTGTAAGACCGTTATTATTGAGGCAAACACTATGGTGGTAATGGCAAAATGCTCCATTGCTCCGGCGGTTGAAAAATTTACCGCAAGTCTGGCGAAAAATGCTTCCATAAAGAAAAGTTTTGATGATTCTATTCCATGTGCATATGAAACAGGTTTAGTAAAAAAGTTATCTATCCTTACAGACAAGATTGACATGGCTGTTGATGAGCTAAAGACCTCTCTTGTGGAAATTCAGGATGTCAGAGGAATCATAGAAGAATCTGTCATGATTAGAGATGAGATACTAAGAAAGATGAGCGAGCTTAGGATTGCTTGTGATGAAGCGGAAATGCTTACATCAAAGGAATATTGGCCGTATCCTTCCTATGGGGATATTTTGTTTAGTGTGAAATAAATAAAGAAAGAGGGATGAAAATTATGTTATATAGTCCGGTGAACACGATTTGGGTACTTGTTGGAGCTGCATTGGTATTCTTTATGCAAGCGGGTTTTTCACTCTGTGAGGCAGGATTTACCAGAGCTAAAAATACAGGTAATATTCTTATGAAGAATTTAATGGATTTCTGTATAGGTACACCTGCATTTTGGTTAGTAGGATTTGGCATTATGTTTGGTGCAGGAAACGGTATCGTGGGATCATTTGATCCCCTTATCAAAGGAGATTACGGCCATATACTTCCATCGGGTGTGCCGCTTTGGGCTTTTGCAATTTTCCAGACCGTGTTCTGTGCAACATCTGCGACCATTGTTTCCGGAGCCATGGCAGAGAGAACAAAATTCAGTGCATATTGTATTTACTCTGCTGCCATTTCATTGTTGATTTATCCTGTTTCCGGACATTGGATCTGGGGTGGGGGATGGCTATCAGAGCTTGGATTCCATGATTTTGCAGGTTCAACCGCAGTCCATATGTTGGGGGGGGTCTGTGCAATGATCGGAGCTGCTATTCTAGGACCACGTATCGGTAAATATGATAAGAATGGTAAGCCAAAAGCAATCTTAGGACATAACATTACATTTGCGGCTCTTGGTGTATTTATTCTTTGGTTCTGTTGGTTTGGTTTCAATGGTGCATCTACTGCCGGTATGGATAGTGATGCATTAATGGAAACCGCAGGACGTGTATTTTTCAATACAAACATAGCCGCAGCAGTGGCTTGTTGTACTACTATGATTTTTACCTGGGTACGATATAAGAAACCGGATGTATCAATGACTTACAATGCAGCCCTTGCTGGTCTAGTTGGTGTAACTGCAGGTTGTGATGCCGTCTCCTCAGTGGGAGCAGCCGGTATCGGTATCGTATGTGGTATTTTAGTAGTATTATCAATAGAATTTTTTGATAAGGTTGTTAAAATTGATGATCCTGTTGGTGCGGTATCCGTTCATTGTGTCTGCGGAGCAGTGGGTACGGTTCTAACCGGATTATTCGCAACAGGCGTTACTACTGAAAAAGGTTTATTCTATGGAGGTGGTTTACATTTCTTTCAGGTTCAGACATTAGGTGTAATATCGGTAACAGCATATGTGGCAATTGTCATTACCATTGTGTTTCTTGTTATCAAACACACGCTTGGACTTAGAGCTGATAAAGAAGATGAGCTTACAGGTCTGGATATTTCAGAACATGGTTTGCTTACCGCCTATGCAGGATATGCAATGCTTCCTGATATAAGTGAAGAAGACGGTGATGAGCCGGTAATGGTGGCGCAAGGTGTTCCTGTTGCCGAGGCGGTTGAAGTAAAAAAGATGCCGAGTCTTCTTGATGGAATGCCTAAGATTACAAAAATTGCAATTATCTGTAAGGAACATAAGCTTGAGGCATTAAAGACATCTATGATGAACCTCGGTATTAAAGGAATGACAGTTTCCCATGTACTGGGATGTGGTGTACAGAAGGGGAAACCGGAATATTATAGAGGTGTTCAGGTAGAAACTACCCTACTTCCGAAGGTTCAAGTGGATATCGTAGTAAGTAAAATACCGGTAAGAAGTGTAATTGATGTAGCGAAAAAAGTACTTTATACAGGACACATCGGAGATGGTAAGATTTTTGTCTATGATGTAGAGAATGCTGTAAAGATTCGTACCGGTGAAGAAGGGGTCGATGCTCTTCAGGATATAGATTAAAAATAAATAAAAGCGTTTGAGAAAAGAGAAGTAACATAGGTGATTGCTCACAGCGAGTATGGGATAGTGAGAGCCATATAGTGGAGCCTATGCGAATAACACTTTTCGAGCTGCAATCTGAAAAGATATTCTTAGTAGGTGCGCCGTTTCGTTATGCGTAAAGGAACTAGTCTTGTTGAAGACTTGGAAAATGAGAAAAAATATAGGTGGCACAGCGAGTTCAGCACTTGCCCTATAGAATGCTGAAACTGATTTTGGAGGAAAAAATATGTGTTCTATAATGGGTTATTGCAGTCGCAGTGCTGCCTATGATACGTTTATGAAAGGATTTGAGGCAACGATTTCAAGGGGACCTGATGACAGTAGAGTGATTGATACCGGTAAGGGGTATTTGGGTTTTCACCGTTTGGCAATCATGGGGCTTCATGACGCCGGTATGCAGCCTTTTCAGTCAGATAAAAGTTACGCTGTTTGCAATGGAGAAATATATGGATTTGAGGAACTTAGAAGCAGGCTGTCAAGAAAGTATGAATTCAAGAGTGATTCAGATTGTGAAATAATTTTGCCCATGTACAAGGAATATGGTACGGCTATGTTTGCCATGCTGGATGCGGAATTTGCATGCATCATTTATGATGGGGAACGTGAAGAATATATCGCAGCAAGAGATCCGATCGGTATACGGCCATTATATTATGGTTATGATAAGCAGGAGGCTATTATCTTTGCCAGTGAGCCAAAGAATTTAGTGGGTATAGTTGAAAATATCATGCCGTTTCCTCCCGGTCACTATTATAAGGATGGGAAATTTATATGTTACCTGGATATTTCAACAGCTGCAAAAGTTTGTGAAGATGATTTGGAAAAAGTATGTAGAAATATTCGTAAAAAGTTAGTTTCAGGTGTGGAAAAACGTCTTGTAGCAGATGCAAAAGTTGGTTTTTTACTTTCAGGGGGACTGGATTCTTCCTTAGTTTGTGCAATTGCAGCTAAAAAAAGGAAAGATGCAATCAAGACTTTTGCAATAGGCATGCGTGAAGATGCTATAGACCTGAGATATGCAAAGCAGGTGGCAAATCATATCGGAAGTGATCATACTGAGATTTTTATGACACCGGATGATGTAATTGCATCGCTTAGAACCGTGATATATGTATTGGGTACTTTTGATATTACTACGATTCGGGCTTCGATAGGAATGTATCTGATATGTAAAGCGATTCATGAAAAGACGGATATCAGAGTTTTATTAACAGGTGAAATTTCAGATGAATTATTCGGATACAAATATACAGATTTTGCGCCAGATGAGGAAGCTTTTCAACTAGAATCACAGAAGAGAATAAAAGAACTCCACATGTATGATGTGCTCCGAGCTGATCGCTGTATCTCTGTGAATTCTCTGGAAGCAAGGGTCCCGTTTGGGGATATAGATTTTGTAAAGTATGTAATGTCTATCGATCCCAAGCTGAAAATGAATCGATATGGAAAGGGAAAATATTTGCTTCGTCATGCTTTCGAAGATGGAGATTATCTTCCTGATGAAATCCTGTGGCGAGAAAAAGCTGCATTTTCAGATGCGGTAGGACACTCTATGGTTGATTACCTGAAAGCATATGCTGAAGAAATATATACAGATACAGAGTTTAAGGACAAGTGTAAGAACTATGATCATGCGCAGCCATTCACAAAAGAATCTTTACTATACCGTGAGATATTTGAAGAGTATTATACGGGACAAAGCAAAATGATCGTAGACTTTTGGATGCCGAATAAAGAATGGGACGGCTGTCATGTAAATGATCCATCGGCAAGAGTTCTTTCTAACTATGGTGATAGCGGAATTTAGAAAAAGACAGATATGATGTGCGCTTATAGAAATAAGGAGATGAATGAATGGCGATACATGAGGAATGTGGCGTGTTTGGAATCTTTGGCACTAAAAGGGAAAATGTTGCAAACATTGCTTATTATGGTTTATATGCACTACAGCATCGGGGGCAGGAAAGCTGTGGGATTGTTGTAAATGACGACGGTGTATTTTCATCATATAAGGATTTGGGACTTGTGAGTGAGGTATTTTCGAAAGATACACTATCAAGTTTATCGAAAGGAAATATGGCGGTCGGCCATGTAAGATATGGAACAACAGGAGGAACTACCCGTAGTAATACTCAACCCATGGAAGTAAATCATCAGAGGGGAAAAATGGCGATAGCACATAATGGAAATCTGAGCAATTCATTGGAACTTCGAGATAAATTAGAACTATCCGGTGCAATTTTTAATACCACAAGTGATACTGAGACAATTGCTTATGTTATTACAAGAGAAAGACTTAAGGTTTCCAGTATAGAAGAAGCGGTAAGTAAAGCAATGAATTCTTTGGAAGGTGCTTATTCATTGGTGCTAATGTCTTCTACCAAATTAATTGCGGCAAGAGATCCACATGGATTCAGACCGTTATGCTATGGAAAGATGATGGATGGGAGGTATGTAGTTGCTTCAGAGAGCTGTGCATTATCTGCAGTAGGAGCAGTCTTCATAAGAGATGTTCTCCCAGGAGAAATTGTTGTTTTTAGTAAGGAAAATGTCGTATCTCGAAAAGAACACTGCAATAAAGAAAAGAGAAAGACCTGTATCTTTGAATATATTTATTTTGCCAGACCGGACTCTGTAATAGATACTATTTCGGTATCATTGTCAAGGTGTAAAGCCGGTGAATTATTGGCAGAAAGTTATCCTGTAGATGCAGATGTTGTGATCGGAGTTCCTGATAGTGGCATGGAGGCAGCATTAGGTTATGCAAATGCATCTAAAATACCATATGGAATCGGTTTAATAAAAAACAAATATATTGGTAGAACCTTTATTTCTCCGGGTCAGGATGAACGTCTAGATCAAGTAAGAATAAAATTAAGCCCCGTTAAAAATGTTATAGAAGGTAAAAGAGTTGTATTGATTGATGATTCCATTGTCAGAGGTACAACCAGTAAACGTATTGTAAAACTACTCAAAGATGCCGGCGCAAAAGAAATACATATGAGAATTTCCGCACCGCCATTTTTACATCCCTGCTATTATGGTACAGATATTGATTCAGAAGAGAATCTGATTGCCTGTCATCATAACATACGGGAAATAGAGGAAATCCTAGGTGTAGATTCTCTTGGATACTTACCGATTGAAAAATTAGGCAGATTGGTAGAGGGAACTGAATATTGTGCAGCATGCTTTAATGGAGAGTATCCGACAAATATACCGAAGGATCTTCGAAAAGATCGTTTTGAAGGAAAGTTATCAGAAAAAATCTGTTCCGGATAGGGAAAGGAACAGTTTGCATTCATAACAAGGATAGCTGATATTGATACTGCGTAATGCATGGTTTAGGGAATGACTACCTATACTATTATGGAGAATGAAAGTATTCATCAGAGTGGGAATTATAATCATGGAACCTGCTTATCTGGCCAGTGTAGATGCCGATGTTATTGCAGGCAATCGTATATTCAAAAGGTGCTGCAGCTGTTTTTACAGAGGAAGGACAGAAACAGATTCTTAAGCAACATAACAATTTACAAGTAAGATTCAGCTTGTTTAATGAACGCATTGGATATGTTGGGGTTTTGATAGCATGGAGATAAAAATGCATTCTATTTTTCTAATACATTTCTCTTATCTATGTAACTTAATGACATCGGGGCTTTAGCATATCTGTTTTGTGAAATGGCAGAAATGATTCTCGATAAAGGCTTCCTGTAAACAGCAAGCTTCGTCCTTATGCACGAAGGATAAAGTTTATTCTGTCGAACCTCCGGATGCTTTGTCGAATATCCCCAAAGGCAAATGAAAACGTGGTAAGATGATGGCCGGAGGGATGAAACATGAAACATCAGTATATTGACGGTATCCTTTACTTTTATTTTTACGGGGATCTGGATAACCTTACCGTTTGCAATCTCAAGCAGATCTGCATCGACCTGATAGAAAAATATCAGCCCAAAACGGTAAAGCTTGATTTTGAAGAGGTCACCTTTGTGGACAGCACCGGCATCGGCTTTGTCCTGGCACGCTACAAGCAGCTGCAGAAGCTGCATGCCCAGCTTATTTTATGCAATCTGTCCAGAGTGAACCAGACGCTGTTTAAGATGTCCGGGATCTTCCAGATCATGAAACATGAGAGAAATGAGGTAAAGCTATGAATACGATGAAACTGGAATTTGTAAGCAGACTGGAAAATGAGGCATTTGCCAGAACGAGTGCGGTAGCTTTCCTGATGCCGCTGAATCTGGATATGGAAGCGATTATGGAAATCAAGACGATGCTGGCAGAGGCAATTGTCAATGCCATGATACACGGCTATGAGAGCAGAGAGAACGGAACAATCGTATTACAGATATCCTATGATGAGGAATTCATACATATGACGGTTCAGGATGAGGGCTGCGGCATTGATGATCTGCAGCTGGCAATGCAGCCATTATATACGAGTAAAAAGCATATGGAGCGAAGCGGCATGGGAATGACGATCATGCAGACCTTTGCGGATGATTTCCATATTGAATCAGAAAAGGGAAAGGGAACGCTTGTCACGATAAAGAAAAGAATCCATCATGGAAAAGACAGCGAGCAATGAGGAGCTGATTGAACGGATCCGATTGGGGGATGAAGAAGCGAAAAGCTGCTTTGTTCAACAGAACAGCGCGCTTGTCTATTCGATTATCCGACGGTTTTCCCGACAGCGGATATCGAATGAGGATCTGTTTCAGATCGGCTGTGTCGGTCTGATGAAGGCGTTAAATAATTTCGATACCAGCTATGAGGTGAAATTTTCCACCTATGCGGTTCCCATTATCATGGGAGAAATCAAGCGGTTTTTCCGTGATGACGGCAGTATCCGTATTTCCAGAAGTCTGAAGGAAGGCTATCTGCAAATGGTGAAAGCCAAGGAGGTTTTGCTGCAGAAGCTGAATCATGAGCCGACCTATCAGGAGATTGCCGATGCAATGGAGCTGGATGTGGCGGATGTCATACTGGCCTTTGAAGCAAACCAGTTCATTTATTCACTGGATGAAACGATCTATGAAAATGACGGCTCTCCGATTCTGCTGGAGGACAAGGTTTCCAATAAAAAGGAAGAGGATGTCGTCATGAAGGTTTCTCTGCGTGATGAAATTCAGAAGCTGGATCAGCGGGAACAGCTGCTGCTGCATTATCGCTATGATCTGTCCATGAAGCAGGAGGAGATAGCACGGAAGCTGAATATTTCTCAGGTCCAGGTCAGCAGGCTGGAAAAAAAGATTATCAAGAAGCTGAAGGAGCGTCTGGCAGTTGCCTGATGCTTTTTTATAGCACAGAATTGTTTAAATCTGCCGGTGGAAATCAAATGCTTCACTCTGCATTCCTGCCTGTACGCTTCTACTTTCTTGTGCCGTGTGAAAAAACATGCTATAATATGAGTTCGAAAAAAGAATGGATGTGTAAGTATGCCGTTATCTGAATTTTATCTGATGAATGACGAGCAGATTGCTTCGCTGCATGAGCAGCTTGCAGAAAATTTTTACGACGACGATTTATATAAGACGGTATTCATGGATGACAGAACCCGTTTAAAGACCTTGCGCTACCTGTTTCGCCACTATGTAAAGGCATTGAAGCCATACTGTCATTTTCTGGCGGATAGTGCAGAATGCAGAAGTGTCATGGTGGTATGGGATTCCACTCTGGAACAGCCGCTGCAGTATCATCTGCAGCTGCTCTGGCTGAATTTGAAAATGATTCCCATGCTGGCAGGACTGCGGTCTGTAAAAAGCATACGGCATGTCATCGAATGCTGGGATATGTTTACCAGCCGCTGGATTCAGGAATTCGTACAGGGTGATTACCTGCATCTGGATTTGTTTTTCACAGCAAAAGAGCTGCGCGGAACCGGCATCGGCTCTGCCATGCTGAAAGCGCTGCTTGTTCATGCGCAGGAAATCGGCAAGGATGTCACAATGGAAACGCATCATGCGGAAAACCTTTCCCTTTACTATAGGGCGGGCTTTGTGCTGATGAGTGAAATCACACATCCCGATCATGACATCCATCAGTATAATCTTATGCGAAAATGCATTCGAGAGGAGAATCTGAATGAATAGTAAACATCGTGTGCACAATTTCTGGAGCTATTTTCTGACAATCCAGCAGCCGCTGGAAACCGCTTTACGTGAGCAGGACCGTCATGAATATGAGCATCTGCTCAATGATATTAATGAACAGCTGAAGACCGTATGCGGCTGTAAGCTGGAAGTGGAAATGAGTGAAACCGGTTTTTTTGAGATGACATTTGCAACCGGCGGCGATAAAACCGCACAGCTTTGCAGCGCACTGCTAAAAAAGGATGCTCCGCAGCAGCTCAGTGAAAACTGGATCATCAATGCCTTCCGTCCGCCTTTGAGTGAGCGTGCATTGAACAGTTATCTGCAGCTGAACGGCCAAACAGTTCGCGGTGCGGATTTTAAGGTATATTATACAATTGAAGAGGAATCTAAAACAGTAGAGCTGAAGGTTTACTGTGCAGCGCTACAGGGACTGGAGGAAACCAATAAGGAAAGCATTGTTGCCTATATGCTGGAGCTGTTTATCGGAGAGCTGGAATTTGAAGCACGTATTTCCCGCGTAGAAATCCTGGATGCGGAAATCGATGAGGAAAATGTCTGCCTGCTGCCCAATCTCTATGAGGATCTCTGTGATATTATCATCGATCAGGAGTGGATGGAATATCATGATCCCTTATCCATCTATATGGCCTATAAGCTGGATGAAAAGCCGGTTAGTGAAACTCTGCGCCGGGATATGAAGCTGATTGTCACCACCAATCCGCAGCTGCAGGAGGAGGTCCTGAATAAGGAGTATGCGACCTGCAAGGATTTTGCCGATAAGGGTGGAGAATACGGCTATCTGTATTATGAAAAGCTGTATGAGGATGAAAAGGAAGCTCTTGTCCGGCAGCAGCTGGAAAAAGAAATCAATGACCTTCTGTATCCGATGTCCATTGCGCGTACGATGGGCGGTGCCATCGGTATGTATTATTCCTATATTGATCTTGCGGTGTTCGACCGTGACGGCTTTGCGATTGCATTGGAAAAAATCAATGAAAAGATGAAGTTTAAAATTTATTATCATTCCTTTTTGGAAGACTAGGTCCCACAGGGGACCTTTTTTGAAGCCTTGGGGATGTATTGTATGCTTTTACAGTTATGGCACAGGTTAAAGCGGTTATGCAGGATTGCAGGGTCTGAAAACATCACGTGAGGAAATACGGGACAGAAGCTGGCAGTATGAAAGGCATATAGAAATCACTGCTTTTTCAAGCTGTCGGGTAGGAGGACAGGTGCCGGTTTTCCTTCCGTCACTTTCTTAACATAAAACAGCGTCTGCTTCCATATACTGGTAACAGGTGATCGTATGTTTACAACAATATTTGAAGTGCTTTCCAATGCGTTATGCTATGTGGGCTACATCCGCAGCAATTCCTTTCAGCAGCCGCTGGACAAGGAGGAGGAGGCGCGCTGTATCTCCTTGCTGAGTGAGCGCGATGAGGAAGCCAGAAACAAGCTGATTGAACACAATCTGCGTCTGGTTGCTCACATCGTAAAGAAATATGATATCAAAAAGGAACAAACGGAGGATCTGATCAGCATCGGTACCATCGGACTCATTAAGGCAGTGGATTCCTTTAAGCCGGAGAAGGGACATAAGCTGACAACCTATGCCTCCAAATGTATTGAAAATGAAATCCTGATGTATCTGCGCAGCAGTAAAAACTATTTTCAAAACGTTTCATTAAACGAACCGATTGCCACAGACAAGGATGGCAGTGAGATAACTCTGATTGATGCCATTTCCTCACCGGAGGATAGCAGCATTATCGATGATATGATCGTGGAGGATAACATCGCGCGTTTAAAACGTTATATCCATGTTCTGGATGCAAGAGAGCTTGAAATTATCACCAAGCGCTTTGGTCTGTACGGGCAGGAGGAGGAAACACAGCGGGAAATCGCCAGACAGCTGCATATCTCACGCTCCTATGTTTCCCGAATCGAAAAGCGTGCCTTTATGAAAATTTACCGGGAGTTTCAAAAGGAAGAAAAACGCAAGGAGCGTCTGCGTCAAAACAAGGAGAAGGAGTAGGTCAAAACAGCTTCTGATTCTTCGCTATCTGAGGCTGCTGCAAGAACTGGCGGATGCACTGGATCATGTGCACGCATTGCAGCGAAACGGTATGCAGTATTAAAAAAATTGCAGGCAGGGACGCATAGTAGTCTGCTGTCGGATGTATACAAAAAGCAATGCTGTGCGCATTGCTTTTTTTCTTTTGAGAGGAACTTTGCTTTCTATTTACTCAGCAGATAGGCATACAGCAGCTTAGCCGTCTGCACAACGCTTTGAATATGACAGCGCTCCATGCCGTGGGATGCAAAGCAGCCCATACCGAATGCTGCAGCATACACATTGTTCCCTGCACGTATCGCCGCACTGGCATCGGTGCCATAATGATAAAACACATCCACACTGTAATCCAGCTTCTGATCCCCTGCAAGGTGAATCAGCTTTGTTGTCAGTGCTCTATCATAGGGGGTGTAGTTATCCTTTGCACAGATACTCACCTTGGTTTCACTGCCGCAGTAATCCGGACCGATCAGGCCGATATCCAATGCGACATACTCACTGACCTCCTGTGGCAGATAGGCGCCGCCGTGCCCGATTTCCTCATACAGCGGGAAAGCGAACAACGTGGTATACTGCGGCTTTCTGCCGGTTTTCTGTAAATCCTCCAGCACTGCAAACACGGCTGCCACTGCCGCCTTGTCATCGATGAAGCGGGACTTGATGAAGCCGCTTTTTGTAAATCGATAATCCGGATCGATGGAAATGATGTCTCCATGCTCAATCCCCAGTGCGCGCACCTCATCACTGCTGTGTACCAGCTCATCCAGAATGACCATCATATTGGATTCCTCGCGAACGGCGCTTCTCGCATCATCAAACACATGGGTGGAATGCGATGTGCAGGCAAGCAGACCGGTGATCGTGTTTCCATCCCGTGTATGCACCTGAACGCTGCAGCCTTCAATATTGTTGTAGTTGATGCCTCCCAGATTGCGTAAAGCCAGTGTTCCGTTATCGTTGATATGGCGAACCATCAGGCCGATGGTATCCAGGTGAGCACCGACACAAACCGTTTTTGTCGTATCCTCTCCCTCCACCCGGATATAAGCGGTGCGCTTGCGGTCATACGTAAGTGTATGTCCATACTTCTTTGCAAGGCGTTCCATCAGCGGATGAATTTCCTCATAATAGCTGACCGGACTCGGTGTTTCAATCAGCATCCTTGTCAGTGCCTCTATCGTTGTTTCTTCTACATGATATTCCATGATATGCCTCCTTAAACGTTTTTATTGTATCAGGACAGCCTCCTTTTCACAATCATTTCCAATCGTTTTTAATGCATTTCTGCTGAGGAGAGAAATGATCAGGGAGGCAATGCAGGCAAACAGGATCAGAAGATCCACTCTTGTCGCAAAGGTTTCCAGCAGAATGCCGTACAGGGACTGACCGATCGGGTAGGAGCACATGACGACCATGGTGACCATGGATGCCACCTTTCCCAGAAGCTGATTCGGTGTGGATTTCTGCAGGAAGGTCTGCGCGTAGATATTGAATAAGGCCGCAAACAGCATGATGCAGATGCTGGATGCAAAGATGCAGGCATATGCGATATATACCGGGGTATGCAGGAATAAAACCAGCGCCATCGGGAGCAGAAACAGACTGCCGCTCAAAAGAAAGCGCCATGCACCGGACATATCCACCCGCTTTAAAAAGAACGGAAGTGCAATGCTGCCGGCAATGGAGCCGATACCGGTTGCGGCTTCCAGCCAGCCATAGAAGGTTGGCGGAAGCTGCAGGGTGATATTGGAAATGACAGGCAGACCGACGGTGATAAAGCTGGAAAGAACCAGATTCAATCCCGCTAAGAGCAGTAACAGATGAAGGAGGGTCGGATTATCATGCCGCAGAAAGTGCAGGCTCTGGCGACAGTCACTGCGTATGATGGAGAGCATGGATCCATCTGTTGCCACACGCTGAAAGGGGATACGCATGATGCATTCCAGGATGGCGGATAGAAAGAAGGCAGTTCCGGAAATATTCAGTAACAGGGAAAACGGCAGGAAGGAAAACAGAAAGCCGCCCAAAATAGGTCCGAGCAGGGTTGCCAGTGCATTGATCTGTACAACAATGCCGTTTGCCTGCATCAGCTGATTCTCAGAAACAAGCAGCGGAATGCTTGCCTGTACGGAGGGCTGATAGAATGCCTGTATGATAGACAATGAGATCATGAGTATGGCAACCAGCACAATACTGAACCCCCTTGTGCTTACCATGGAAAAGCCGAAGATGAGGAAGGAGGTCAGAAAATCAAGACTGAGCATGATGCTTCTTCTGCTTACACGATCCGCCAGAATACCGCCGAAGGGGGATAGCAGAATGGTCGGAAGTATGGAAACCGCCAGTATGGTCGCAAATATGGATGCACTGCCGGTAACCTGCAATACATAGAGAGACAAGGAAAAACGCAGAATTGCGTTGCCGAACAGGGAAATGATCTGTCCGATGATCATGAGTATAAAATTACGATTGAAAGCTTTCATAAGGGAACATCCTTTCTTTATGATACCAAACGACGGTATGTATGTTGATTAAGAGAAACTACCCGTCAGGGTAGCTCATGCATGGATTGTGCAAGGATGCGGAAATAGCTTGTCAGCTCCTGCTCGAGAGGCTCATCGATGACCGGTATGCCCATGGAATCACACAGCGTGCGGAAGTAGGCGACCTTTGCCGGTATCGCATCCAGCTCCTTTAAAACGATGGGGGAACAGATCCAGTAATTCAACAGCAGCATCAGCACCTGTGCGGCACACAGCGGATCCTGACTGCGAATACTGCCATCCTCCATTCCTTCCTTCAGAATGCGTTCCACAATCTGGGAATTGACACTCAAATTCTCTGCCATACCGCTCATGAAAATTTTCGGATTCTTCCAGAGATTGATGGATATGGTGTCAATCTGCTTCTTTTCTTCATTTTGAATCTGTCGGTAAATAATGGCACGAAGCTTTTCGATGCCGGTCTTATCACTGGCATTTCGGAGCAGCTCCATCTGGGCATCTCCATGATAGCAGCGCTCACTCAGTGCTTCGATAATTTCATCCTTGGATTTAAAGTGATGATAGATGGCGCCCTTGCTCATACCGAGGGCATTGACGATGTCCTGTATCGTTGTTTTCTCATAGCCCTTCTCATTGAAGAGCGCCAGAGAAACCTCCAGAATTTTCTCCACGGTTCTCTGCGGGTATTTATTGCGTGCCATAGCTCCTCCTTTATCATACATACGTTTGGTATGTATATATCCTATCATATCGGAAGTGACATGTAAAGCCTGCATGAGAAAAATCAGTTTGAAGTGAGAGGGAAATATGATAAAATAGATATGATTTATGCGAAAGATAGGAGAAATGAGGATGTTGAAGCTGTTTACTCCCGATTATTATATCCATAGCTTTTCGGCTCTGCGCCCGGAGTATCTGTTGGAGCATGGTATTCGCCTGCTCGTCTGTGATATCGACAATACGCTGGTGCCGCATGATGTGGCACTACCCGATGAAAAGGCTGTACAGTTTATACGCGGCATGCAGGAGGCGGGAATCCGGGTCGTGTTTATCAGTAACAACGTGGAGGAACGCGTTGAAACCTTTGCGAAGGGACTGCAGGCGGACTGTTATCCGTTCGCTATGAAGCCGCTGCCGAAAACCTACCGGAGAATGCTGAAGGAGCAGGGCGTTGATAAGAAGGAGGTCGCTGTGGTTGGGGACCAGCTGATGACGGATATTCTGGGAGCCAATCTGATGGGGCTGCATACGGTTCTGACAGCACCTGTGGTGACCAGGGATTTGTCATTCACAAAGTTTAATCGTTTTTTTGAAAATATCGTATTTCGGCTGCTGCAAATAACAGGGCGGCTTCGTAAAGGAGAGTATGATGAGTAATAAGATATGTAAGGGCTGCGGTGTCGTATTGCAGAGCAGTGATGCCGCCGCAATCGGATATACACCGAAAATGGAGGCAGACTATTGTCAGCGCTGCTTCCGTATCCGGCATTATGATGATGTGGTCATCAGTATGAAGCAGGGCATTGACAGTGATGCTGTACTGCAGAAGATCAACGCCATGGATGCGCTTGTGGTCTGGGTGGTTGATCTGTTTGATTTTGAATCCAATCTGCTGCCGGGTATCAACCGCCATCTGCTGGGTAAGGATATCCTTATGGTGGCGACCAAGCGCGATCTGCTTCCTGCAACTCTGGGCAATGAGAAGCTTTCACAGTTTTTGCTGCGCCGTTTAAAGGAAGAGGGAATCCTTGTTCAGGGAATTGTGGTCTGCGGAGATCTGGCTGCACATGCCCGGCGTGAGGATAATGCATCCGTCGATGAGGTGTGTGCGGCGATTGCACATTACCGTAAGGGGCGTGATGTTGTTGTCATGGGCATGGCGAATGCCGGAAAGAGCACTCTGCTGAATGCCATCTGTGATGGAGTTGATCTGACAACCTCACGGCATCCGGGTACTACGCTGGATTTCAATTCCATTGCGATGGAGGGCTATCAGCTTTATGACACACCGGGACTGACCCGTATGGATTCCCTGCTGACGCATGTGGATGATGGGCTGCTGAAAACGGTGATTCCGTTAAAGCCCTTAAAGGCCAGAGGCTATCAGCTGAAGGGCAATCAGACACTGTCGCTGGGCGGTCTTGTCCGACTGGATCTGATCGGGTGTGAACAGGTCAGCTGTGTTGCCTATTTTTCGGAAAGGCTGCCGCTGCACCGCAGCAAGCAGGAAAAAGCGGATGTATTGTGGGCACAGCATTATGATGAAATCCTTACTCCGGTGATTGGAGAAAGAGAGCATATGAAAAAATTTTCGTATGGACATGTGCAGGAGCATAAGCTGGATGTCGTAATCCATGGCTTAGGCTGGTTCTGTATCCGTGGTGATGTGGCTTCCGTGGATGTCTATGTGGCACAGCAGGGCAATGTAACGTTTAGAAAGGCGATGATATAATGTTAACAGGAAAACAGAAAAGTGAGCTGCGCGGGATTGCGCAGACAAGAAAACCACTCTTCCAGATGGGGAAGGATGCAATCAGTGAAAATCTGATCAAGACGATATCCGATTCACTGGAGGCGCATGAGCTGGTCAAGGTATCGCTTTTAAAGACCTGTGCGATAACGGCAAATGAAGCTGCCGTTACCATCAGTGCTGCAACACACAGCGAGGTGGTGCAGGTGATCGGGCGTACCTTTACGCTGTATCGGCGAAGCAAGAAAAATAAGCTGGGGTTATAGTATATGCGGATCGCGGTACTGGGCGGAGCCTTTGATCCGATACATAACGGACATCTGCAGATTGCAAAGCAGGCACTGAAGCAGCTGCGCGTGGATGAGGTGTGGTTTATGCCGAGTGCAGCAACGCCGTTAAAGCAAACGCAGGCTGCCTCCTTTTCGGATCGTGCGGCTATGGTAGCTCTTGCCATCAGGCCATACCGGCATATGAAGCTGTGCACGCTGGAGCATGAGCTTGAGGGTGTCTCCTATTCCATACGTACGGTGAAGGAGCTGAAAAAGCGCTATCCAAAGCATTCCTTCTGCTGGCTGATCGGGGATGATCAGGCAAGGCAGTTTGACCGATGGAAAGACAGTGAGGATCTGAAGCAGCAGCTGCCCTTTTATGTGTTTTCAAGAGAGCAGCACACTGAACAACTGCCCGCTGGTCTTCAGCGGGTCGTCATGCAGCTGATTCCGGTATCCAGCAGCGAAATCCGCAAGGGGCATAAGCTGTATCAGGTACCCGAAGCGGTTCGTGCGTATATGGGGCTGCATGCGCTGTATCTGGAAAGCATGGTGAAAGAGCAAATGAACGAGCATCGCTATCTTCACAGCCAATCGGTCGCACAGCTGTGTGTCGAATTGGCGCAGGCTCATGGTCTGGATACCAGGGCTGCCTATATTATGGGAATTGCACACGATGTATGCAAGCAGCTTCCGTATGAGAAAGCGAAGGCCTGGATGCGTGCACATATGCCGGATCACCTGGAGGAAGCAGCCGCTATATGGCATGGCTATATCGGAGCGGATTATGTAAATAAGGTGTTTCATATCCGTGACCGCCGTATCCTGCAGGCGATATATCATCATGTGAAGGGAAGGAATCGTACGGATTTTGACCGTATTCTGTTTATCGCCGATAAGCTGGATCCCTCGCGCGGTTATGATTCCCGTCGGGAAATAGAAATCAGCAGGAAAAGTCTGCGGGAGGGCTACCGTGTTGTGAAGCAGCAGCAGGAGGCTTATCTGAGAAAAGAAGGCACATTGAAATAAGGTAAGGAGCTACTATATGGATGAATTATTAAGTATTGTACAAAAGGCAATTGATGAAAAAAAGGGGGAGAGGGCGCTGTTATATGATTTCCACGAGCTGAATCCCTTTATTGATCACGTTGTGATCTGCAGTGCGCCGAGTGTACGGCAGACACATGCGATTGCCGATAATATCAAGGACCGTGTTCGTGAAAACGGATACGAAATTCGTGCGATGGAAGGAAACAGTGAATCCCGCTGGGTGCTGGTGGATTTGAACAGCATCGTCGTTCATGTATTCATGAATGAGGAGCGTGACCATTTTCAGCTGGAGAAGCTGTATGCCGATCTGCCGCATGAGGATTTCTCCCTATGATGTATGAGCTGCTGGCACATGTCTATGATGCGCTGGTTAAGGATGATGAGGCAACTGCCTGCTGGGTGGAGCTGATCAAGGCGCATATCAGGGGGACAGAGCTGCTGGAGCTGGCCTGCGGGAGCGGGGAAATTACAATCGCTCTTGCACAGGAGGGCTACCACGTTGATGCGAGTGATCTTTCTGCTGCCATGATTGAAGAAGCAAAGAAGAAGGATGGCAGCGAGCAGGTGTCATGGAGTGTCATGGATATGTGTGATCTGCATACGGATAAAAGCTATGACGGTATCCTTTGTCTGTGCGACAGCTTCAATTATCTATTAAAGGACGAGCAGGTGCGTGCGTTGTTTCAGGGCGCTTACCGGCATCTGCGTGATAACGGTGTTTTTCTTGTAGATATGCATTCCATGGATCGCCTGGAGGAATTTGCAGAGGAATACAATGAAGCAGGACATGTTAAGGATTTGGAGTACCAGTGGACCATTGCCAGTGAGGATGACCGGATCTATCAGAATTTTGCTTTTTATGACAGCGAGGGTCGTGTGACACTGGAGCAGCATGAGCAAAGAGTTTATGAGCCTGCCTGGATTCTTGCGGAATTGAAAAACGCCGGTTTTCAGGTGGAGGTCTATACGGATTTTACACAGGCGGGAATCTGTGAGGGAGAAAAGCAGTTTTATATCTGCAGGAAAGCGGGAGGTATACAATGATTGCAGTGATTGCAGCAATGGATAAGGAAGTAGATGCAATCGTATCCATTATGGAAAGTCATGAGCATCTGATGAAAAGCGGAATTGACTTTGATAAGGGAATACTGGCGGGCAAAGAGCTGCTTGTGATGAAAAGCGGTGTCGGTAAAGGAAATGCCGGTATGGCAACGACGATTCTGCTGGAGAATTTTTCAATCGATTGTATCGTCAACATCGGGACGGCCGGAGGTCTGCAGGTGCAGCAGAATATTCTGGATGCCGTTATCAGTACACAGGTCGTTCAGCACGATTACGATACGAGTCCTGTGGATGGAGCTGATGGAATCGGTCTGTATTTTGAAGCGGACCAGGATCTTGGTGACATGTGCGAGCAGGCATTGAACAAGCTGGGCGTTGTGGTGCATCGCGGTCTGGTGGCAAGTGGAGATCAGTTCGTTGCCCGGGAAGCGCAGCTGCAACGGCTGAACGAGCTGTTTCCGGATGCAGTCTGTGCGGAGATGGAAGCCGGTGCGATTGCTCAGGTATGCGCTCATTATCATATCCCCTTTGTCGTCCTGCGCTCACTTTCCGATGTAGCACACAGTAAGGACTCCCATATGGATTTCATGACCTATGTAGAGCATGCCTCCTCACGCAGTGCAAGCTTCTGCAGGGAGCTGATGAAGTGCATGGCATAAGACGGAAAACCCGTCTTTTTTCTTACAATTTTATCCGTTGCGTGGGCATAGATTGCGATTTCTGATATAATGATAAGGCGGAGTGAGTTTGCAGCTGTTTCTAAATCTGCAAAGGTTTTTTCAAGACAAATCCTCTAAAATTGTGTATAATAAAAGACAGAAGTGTAAAGGAGGTACGCAATGAAAATCAATGGAAAATCGCTGGCGGTAAGTATTGGTTTGCTTGCTGTACTGCTGATTGTACTGCTTGTGGAATCCTCGATCTTTATCAGTGGACCATCGCGTAAATACGAAGAAAAAATTGATGAACAGATGAGTGCCATCCGCGATACTTATAAGGAAATAAAAAACCTGCATCGTGATGCCTTCTATTACATTACCTATGTGGGAGAGGATGCGGATAATTATGTCTGGTTTAATGATAAGGGGAAGGCGATCGTATCCAGAAAAAAGGATACGGATCAGACGGATAAGGTAAAGCAGGAGGTGCAGAAGCGCTATGGTGCAAAGGATATACAGGTTGCACTGGGATATGGATATGATAATCCGGTGTATGCTGTAGAATGCTCTGCAGGACAGATTCTGCTGGATTATGACAGTCTGAAGGAAGTGTATTTTCTGAAAAAGGGAGAGGCTTAATATGGAGAAGTGGTGGAATGAACGCTTTATTAACCGCAGGGACTGGATTCTGGATCATTTAAAGGATTTGAGTCTAACCATTGAGGAGACGATGGTGGTGCTGATGATTGATTTTATGAATGAGCATCAGATACCGATCACACACGGTATTCTGGCAGATAAGCTGAAGAAGGATTCCGATGAAATTGATGATATCCTTTCTCATTTAAGTGCCAAGGGGTATCTGGCTCTGCAGTTTCAGAATGGGAAAATCCTGTTTAATATCGATGGCGTTTTTGCGGATAACAGTGAAAAAAGTCTGGCGTTTGATCAGTCCTTATTCGATCTGTTTGAATCGGAGTTTGGCAGACCGCTGTCACAGATGGAGCTGCAGCGCATGGCCGACTGGCTGAAGGACTATGAGCAGAAGCTGATCTGTTATGCGCTGCGCGAAGCGCTGACCTACGATCACAAAAGCTTTGATTACATAGAGCGTATACTGGTGGAATGGAAAAACCGCGGTATGACTGCTGAGAAATACGAAGGGGGAGAGCGCTGATGACAACGGACGAAATTCTGGATATTCTGGAAGAGATGTTCCCCGATGCCCATTGTGAGCTGGAGCACAGGAATGCATTTGAATTGCTGGTAGCTGTTGTATTGTCAGCACAGACGACAGACGCTGCAGTCAATAAAGTAACGCCCGCCCTGTTTGAAGCCTTTAAAACGCCGCAGGCAATGGCGGAGGCAGATATACATGACATTGAGGATAAGATTCGCAGAATCGGCTTGTACCGCAACAAGGCGCGCTCTATTCAGAACCTCAGCAGATCACTGCTGGAATCCTTTAACGGCGTTGTGCCGGAAAGCATGAAGGAGCTGACCTCTCTGGCAGGGGTTGGTCGTAAGACTGCCAATGTTGTTCGCAGCGTCTGCTTTGATATCCCCAGCATTGCGGTGGATACGCATGTGGAACGTATTTCCAAGCGACTGGGGCTTGCCAAGGTGCAGGACAGTGTGGAGGTCGTAGAACAGAAGCTGAAGCGTAAGCTGAAGCGGGAACGCTGGAACCGGGCACATCATCTGTTTATCTTCTTCGGACGATATTTCTGTACGGCACGAAATCCGAAATGCGAGGAATGTCCGTTTAAGGAGTTTTGTAAAAAGGATAAGCTGGAAGCATATCGAAATTCCAAAAAGTCATAAAACGATCCATTGCGGGTCGTTTTTTTGAATAAGATGAAATACTATGGAAGTATAATGAGACATGGCAAGCTAACGGCATTGCTGCTCTGATCTTGGATGCAGGTGGATTAAACGCTGTGTGTCCCAGACAAGCATGGTGTACGCGTTATGCATTTCTGTTTGAAAGCAGAAAGAAAAGGATGATTCCACATGAGAATCACCCTTTTTTAAACATTATCTGCATTTATTGTGCAGGCTTTAAAACCTCTGTCAGGGCAGCGTTTACTTTAGCTGTCTGTTCATCGATCTGTGCCTGTGTGGCATTTGCATCCCCATATACTGTTTTTGCGACATTTAATATACTTTCAAATTGTAGAATACTTTCTACCGTATAGGAGTTGCGGTTGATGGCGTTTCCTTTGTTGATTGCTTCATTTAATGCATCACGACTGATTACCGGCTTCTGTACCAGCGTGTTGATGGCATTGTTCACGGCAGAGGTTTGTGCATCAATTTGTGCCTGTGTGGATTTTTTATTGTCATAGACTGATTTTGCGCTGTTTACAGCAGCGTTTAATGCATGGATGCTCTCTGGTGTATACAGAGAGGTATTGATGCCTGCCGCCTTGGTAAGGGCAGCATTCAGACTGCTCTTATTTGCGCTGGATACCAGACCGTTCAAGGCTGCCTGCAAATCTGCCTTCGCCTTATCAATATCCTCCTGTGGAGCCATATCATCCTTTAGAATTTTTTCCGCAGCTGCAATTGCCGCCTGCAGCTTGCTGTAGGTTTCCGCCGTATAATCAGAAGATTTCATACCCTTGGCAGAGCTTACTGCAGATTTCAATGCCTTATTGTTTGTTTTGGAATTAGCGATTGTTAATGGATTGTTCTGCTTGGCAGTTGCCAGCCATTCGGACTTGATCATACCGCCGCCATAGCTGCTGATGCCGCCCGGACTGGATATCATATGCTCATTTCCGGTTGCGATGCTGTCCAGCATATATTTGTTGATCCAGCCCGGAATATTGGCATTCAGTATTTCTTCGCTGATATATGTAGGCTTGCCCTCAATACCGCTGTCAAAGCCGCTCCACGTAGCGATGGTGTATTCGCTTGTGTAATTGATCATCCATTCATCCTTCATAGGGCCGCCATACTTCCAGGCATCATCCGCCCAGTCACTCGTTCCGGTCTTTCCATATACCGGATAGGCACCAAAGCCTAAACGGCTCATTAAATTCCAACCACTGTCTTTCCCGAAAATTGCACGGTAAAGCAGATCGCTGGTCATGTAGGCAGCCTGCGGAGATAGCGGCTGATGTGTTTGAACCTTTGCCTTGATGGTTTTATCTTCGTTTTTGTATACGATTTTCCGTACCATATGCGCCTCATTGTAGGTGCCGCCATTTGCTAGTGTCGCATAAGCCGCTGCCATTTCGGTAGGGGAGGCCATCATACCGGAAGCCCCTATGGAATACTGAATATCCATGTTCTTTGCGACATCCGGATCAAAGCCCATTTTCTTGGCATAGCTGATCATTTCATCATAGCCAACGCGATTTAACAGGGCATCAAAGGTTTGTACAGCAGGGGTGTTCAAAGACTGTGCAATCGCACGCTCCATGGATACCTTGCCATTGTATGAACCGTTTGCATTGATAACATTCCAGTTACCGAAGCTGATTGCCTTGTCTACAAATACACGGGAGGTACAGTAACCAATCTTATCAAAGGATGGAGCGTAATCAAAGATCGGTTTGATACTGGAACCAGGCTGATGCGGCTCACGGAAACGGAAATGCACCTGACCGTCTGCGGATTTGATGTCGGTTCTGCCTGCACTCACAGCGATAACTTCACCGTTTTTGTTATTCAGAACAGTAAAGCCGATTTGATAATACTTGTTATCGGTTAAGCCGACGACCTTTCCGCTGGATGCCTTGTTCGCGGCCTTTTGTGCATTGATGTCCAGTGCTGTGTATACCTTCATTGGCGTGGTAGCCGGATCAACCCCGTATTTATCGATGATTTCATCCGCCGCCGCACGCACGTAGTCCTTATAAGGGTCCAGTTCAGCAGCATCCGGCTCTCCGGCAACCTGAAACGCCAGCTTTGTTGCTTTTGCCAGCTTGTATTCTGTCTCTGTTATGTAGCCGTGATTCAGCATCTGATACAGTGTTTCATCCCGCCGCTTCATTGCCTGCTGATAGTAATTGTCACCATCGATGATGCCGTTGTAGGGATTGTTGCTGTTTGGCGCATTGATAACGCCGGCGAGGAAAGCACTTTCCGACAGGTTCAGATCCTCTACATTTTTGCCAAAGTAATATTGTGCACCTTTTTGGATTCCACGGGTATGCTGCCCGAAGTTGATCTGATTCAGGTATCTTGTCATGATGTCTTCCTTGCTCAATTCGTCATCCAGACACATGCTCAGATAAATTTCCTGAATTTTGCGTTCGATTTTTTCCTTGGTGCTGAAATATTTTCCTTCCTTCTGCATCTTGTCTTCCACAGGCTTCATGATGAAATTGTCGACCGTCTGCATGGTCAGCGTAGAGCCTCCCTGTGAAAGGTCACCGGATTTCATATTGTTGAATGCGCTGGAGATAAAACGGGGAAGGTCAAATCCGTTATGAGAATAAAAACGGGAATCCTCAATAGCCAGAAAAGCATCAATTGTTGATTGCGGAACCTGTTCATAGGTGATGTTTTCGCGGCTTTCTTCTCCCAGCTCTCCGATGATTGTCTTTCCGTCACTTGCATAGAATACAGACGGCTCGTCACTTTTCATCTTTTCTACCATTCCATCAGGATCAGCCTTATGTGCGATGTGGTAAAGCAGATAAGCACCTGTCCCGCTGCCAAGTAAGGCGATTGTCAGAAAAGCAATGATAATGCCGTTGACGATTTTACGCCCTCTGCTTAGCTTGCCTTTGTTTTTCTCAGGCTTCTTTTTACGATTGGCAGAGTCTGCTTCCTCAGCATCCTCACTGACAAGCATTTCCTCATTCAGTATGTCCGTGTTGACAGCTTCTGCCGAAACAGGCTCCTGCACAGCTTGCTCTGATAAAGGTTCGTCCTCAGAAGCGACGTCTTCTTCCAGGCTTGCTTCTGGAGTGTCCTCTGCAGGGATAGCTTCTTCATTCAATATATCCGTTTCGACAGCTGCTGCCGAAACAGGCTCCTGCACAGCTTGCTCTGATAAAGGTTCATCTTCAGAAGCGACGTCTTCTTCCAGGCTTGCTTCTGGAGAGTCTTCTGCAGGGAAAGCTTTTCCATTCAGTATGTCTGTGTCGACAGCTTCTGCTGAAACAGGCTCCTGCACAGCTTGCTCTGAAAAAGTCTCATCCTCAGAAGAGGCGTTTTCTAGGCTTGCTTTTGGAGAGTTTTCTGCAGGGATAGCCTCCTCAGAAACGGCTGTATCTGCAGAAGCATTCTCTGCGGTGTTGAAATCAGACGGCATTCCTTCTGCACCAGCTTCTGTCTTTGCAGCTGCTGTATCGGATACTTCTGTTGTGGCTGACGTTTTTTCTTCATCAGTATCATTTTCCGTCGCTTCAGCTTTCGTATCAGCGTCAACTGGGGCTTTTTCTGTATCCTGTGCAGGTTCAGTCTCCAATGCTGTCTCAACCGGTACTGCTTCCTTTTCCTGTGAAGCTGACGTATCAGCTTCCGTGGAGCCTTCCATTTTCACAGAAGCCTGTGAATCCATGTCATCTGTTGTTTCTAAGGTGTCCTTTGCTTCTGGTTGCTGCGGTGATGCATTCACATCAACCGTTTCCTCGTTTGGATTTTGTTCCATATGATTTTTCCTCCTTGAAGTACAGGGCATCGACGTTATCAAGATAACATAATCTCGGTGTCAGACCCATACGGATAAGGGAACCTACTTCCTTCACTTTCATGTAAGATATCGATTTGCGTTCTCCCTCATAGTACATGTCAATCAGTATTGCGGCATCGATCAGATAGGTTTCTTCGAAGCAGGTGAAACGGATAATGAAAAATCCGATTCCTCCATGCTGTATCACCTTTTTTAAATGCTCAATCTGATGTGGATGAATGCTTTTGAAGGGGAACGAGGTCTTCTGCCTTGTTTCCTTTGCTTCAAAATCGATAGCTCTTCCACGATAGATACCGTTGTAATCTGTTGTACTTGGTGTTTTATAATAGGCTTCCGTAATTTTGGCGGCACTGCGCTCAGGGTAATCAACCTTGACAACCTGTATCGGTGTCGGCTTCTTATGTATCAATGCACGATCGCAGCTGCAGTAATATGCATTGGAATCATTCAAATCATTCTCCAACGACATCCCTCTTCCCATGTGGTTATCCTGGGCTTTAACGGCTGGTGTCGGCATCACTTTTCTATTTGGATATCCTATCACATTTATCACCTTTTTCTATTATATACAAATTTCCTTCTTATTTCTACTTTTGCGGGCAATGTTGTTGGAAAAATTTACTTTTATAAAGGTAAAGAATAAAAGACAGGATCATAAATCGATCCTGTCCTGCTTTATGGTGCCGGTGTTTGATTATTCTGGTTGTTCTGGGTGTTGTCCGAAGGAGGTGTTGTACCGTTGCCGTTGTTTGCGTCGCCACCGGTATCCGGCGGTGGTGTGGTTTGCACAGGGGAGCTGATACAATTCTGCACAGCTGTATTGATGGCAGCGGTCGCCGCATCAATCTGTTCCTGCGTACTGTCCTTATTCGCAAGCACACTGTTACCGCTGCTGATTGCACTTTGCAAAGCCGCAACCTTATCGCTTTGATATTTGGTGGTATCCACATAGCCCTGCGCACTGTTCAGGGCCGAGCTCAGTGCCGAGGTATCCGTCTTCGGTGTTTCCTCTTTCTTTACAAGTCCCTGCATGGCGGCTTCCAATGCACTTCGTGCCGCATCGATTTCCTCCTGTGTTGCCGCAGAGTTCGCCATCACTTTTCGTGCCGCATCCAGAGCTTCCTTCAGCTTGGCATAGCTTTCCGCCGTATAATCATCTGCATTCATGCCTGCAGCACTGGATATTGCCGCTTCCAGCTTGCTGTTGGTGACATTCGCATTTTGTTCTGTCATCGGGTTGTTCTTTGCTGCCGAAGAGAGCCATTCGGTCTTGATCAGACCGCCGCCATAGGAGCTGATGCCATCCGGCTGTTGAATACGAACAGCGTTGGAGCTGATGGTATCCAGCATGGATTTGTTGATCCAGCCGGGGATATTTGCGTTAATCATATCCATTGTGAAATATGCGCCTTCCTTTGCTGCATCAAAGCCTGACCAGGTCGCGATTGTGTATTCGCTTGTATAATTTATCATCCATTCATCCTTCATTGCGAGAACGGGAATACCGTATGCCACACCCAAGTCGGCCCAGTCACTGGTACCTGTCTTACCATAGACAGGATAGGCGCCGAAGCCAAGGGAACCCATCAGGTTTTCACCCTTTGTTTTGCCGTTTACTGCCTTGTACAGCAGATCACTCATCATATAAGCTGCCTGCTCGGACATGACGCGCGTTTTCTTCGGCTTGTTGTCGAAGGTTCTGGATTCATCCTTATATTCCACCTTTGTGACCATGTGCGGTTCAATATAATAGCCGCCATTAGCCAGGGCTGCATAGGCAGCTGCCATTTGCGTCGTGGAGCCCTTCATTTCCGCACCACCGATGGAATACTGAAGACTGAAGGCATCGGCAACCGAATCACTGAAGCCTAAATTCTTTAGATACTGAATCATTGCATCCTGCCCTTCACTCTCCAGAAGAGCCTGCAGGGATTGCACGGCAATCGTATTCAGGGACTTGGATACAGCACGCTCCAGGCTGACCTTTCCATAGAAATTGCCATCGGAGTTCTGTACAGACCATCCGGTAATATTCAGCGGCTTATCCTCCATGACACGGGAGGTAGCCCATCCCAGCTTATCAAAGGTTGGCGCATAATCCAGCAGCGGCTTGATGGTGGAGCCAACACTCTTCGGCTCTGTATAGCGATTCAAATAGGTCTTGGATTCCACATCGCCGCGGCCTCCGGAAACGGCGACGATTTCGCCGGTCTGATTGTTTAAAACAGTGAATCCGATTTGGAAATTGCTGTCCGAGAAGAATTCGACAGACCTACCGCTGGATAATTCATTGGCATGATCCTGTGCATGGATATCCAGGGATGTATAGATTTTCATGGGAACAAGTGCAGGATCCTCTCCGGTAAGCGCCTGTACTTCCTTCGCAGCTTCATATACATAGTCGTAATATTTATCAGAGCCGGCAGATGATTTTTTCTTCTCTCCGGTCAGCTGGAATGCCAGCTTTGTGCTTTTTGCCAGCTTGTATTCGGTTTCCGTAATATAGCCGTGCTTCAGCATCAGATTCAGTGTTTCATCTCTACGCTCACTCGCATACTGATAGAAGTTATCACCGGTGCTCTTGTCGTAGCCACGGTAGGGATTATAGCTGTTTGGTGCGTTGATGACACCGGCCAGAAAGGCACTTTCCGTCAGATTTAATTCCTCAACATTCTTACCAAAATAATATTCAGCACCCTTTTGAATACCGCGGGCACTGTCACCGAAATTGATTTCATTCAGATACTTCGTAATGATTTCTTCCTTGGACAGGTCCTTTTCCAGACTCATACTCATGTAGATTTCCTGTACCTTACGTTCTACTTTTTCCAACGCGGAATATGTCTTGCCCTCTTTTTCGGCCTTTTCCTCTTCCGGCTTCATGATGAAGTTGTCGATGGTCTGCATGGTCAGTGTGGAACCGCCCTGTGCAAAGCTTCCGGACTTTACATTGAATAAAGCACTGGAAATGAAGCGGGGAAGGTCGAATCCGTTATGGGAAAAGTAACGGAATCCTCGATTGCCAGAAAGGCATCGATCGTAGACTGGGGAATTTGCTTGTAGGTGACATTTTCCCGGCTGACACCGCCCCATTCATAAATTTTCGTACCGTCTGCCGCATAAAATGTCGATGGCTCCCGATTGACGATTTTATCCGCCATATCATCCGTATCCACAGAGCCGACAATCGTGCTCAGCATGAAGAATACGGAAACCCCTCCGACCAGTACCAGTGCCAGGAAAACGATGACAATGCTGCGGAATATCCTTCCACCGCCCTGGCCTGACTTCCTGCGGACTGCCTTTGGCTGTTGCTTTTTATCCATATGATGTTTCCTCCTTGTCGTATCGAATGCACACGATCAGTGTGTCAGATATTTAAAGTTATGATTGTGTCATTTACACATCCTATATCATAATCTACTATAAACAATTTTACAAACGATTTCCACCGCTTTAAGAAAATCGTTTGAATTTTCACATAGAAATCACATCGTCCCACGCTTCCACAGTGTGCCTGCGGCAACCTTATAATAATACACGTGTATGTCGAAACGTAGGAAAGTGTGCGTTTGTGTAATTTTCACTTGCTTTTTTCTGGAAATTCTGAGAAACTATGTAAGTGGAAGGTGAAATTCATGGAAAAAAGATTCAAGCTAAAAGTGGAAGATGTATTGAATAAACAGTTTAATATAGATTTCAAGGGATATTCATCCGTAGAAGTGGATGAGTTTCTGGATCTTGTCATCAATGATTATCAGGAATACGATGCCATGATTGAGAATCTGGGGGAGCGTCTGCAGGAATATGAAAAGCAGATTGCTGCCATGAAGGCGAAAATCATCGAGCTGGAAGGGAAACAGGGAGCTGTTCAGGAGGAAAGCGCTGCTGCAAATGGCAATGTGGATATTCTGAAGCGTCTGACCCGGCTGGAAAACGCGGTATTTGCCAGTAAAAAATAAACTGCTTCTTCTGCGGCAGTCGCTGGCCGTAAGGTCAGAGGAAAGTCCATGCTCGCACATTCTGTGATGGATGTAGTGTTTGTGCTGGATGAAACGATAAATCCAGGCAGCGTAAGCTGACGGCTGGAGAAGGCCTGTGGTGAAAGCTATGGCGGACTCCTTTAAAAGTGCCACAGAGACGAGCTTTTCGGGAAACCGGAAAGATGGAACGGGTAAACCCCGCAAGCGAGAAACCCAAATTTGGTAGGGGAATCTGATCACGGCGAAACGAAGCCAGTGATCGGAACGTGGAAACACGTAGATAAATGACTGCCACTTTCGCAAGAGAGTACAGAACATGGCTTATGCAGTGGAAGCAAGCAGCGAAGGCGCGTCCTTCGCTTTTTCATTTCTCTGAGTATTCGTATGCAGGAAAAATGTCTTTTACAGGCCTGCATAAACAAGCAAAGCGCATGCTGGATAAAGCGTACGATGATGAGATATTTCCATGTATCCTTTTTTCGTGATTCCGGTATGAAAATGAGAGATTTATGGGATAAAAAAGTGAAAGACGAATTTTGTGAACGTTTCATTTACATTAAAGAATTTGGCTGATATAATAATAGAGATTATGAAAACTGTTCATACTGATATGTGACAGATTGATATATATAAAGAGGTGCTCTATGGAAGAAATCGGTAGACTGTTAAAAGAGAAAAGATTAGAGCTGGGCCTGACCATCGAAGAGGTGAGTGATCAGACACGCCTGACTCAGAAACATATAAAAGCGCTGGAGGAAGGAAACATCAGCTTTTTTCATGATGATCTGTCTTATCTGCGCTTCTTTGTAAAGTCCTATTGTGATGTGCTCGGACTGGATTTTGAGGATATCAAGGATGAACTGCGGAAGGATGTCAATGACTATACCATGACCTTTACGACTTCGGCACAGATCAACCATGAGGAAATTGAAAAGAATATTGCAAAGTCGGAAAAGCTGAGCAAGGTTTCCACAGCGAATGTAAAAACGAGGCAGAAGCGACGGTTTCGCAAGCCGGATATGTCTCTGGTATCCCTGATTGCCATTGTGGCAGTCGTGGCAATCGTAATCATGTTTGCGTTTGTCGTATTTCTGAAATCGGATGCCGGTAAGGGGAAAACAGCGAATAATGCGCAGCCAACTGCACCGGAGCAGACGGAAAACGGTACGAATAAGTATCCGAGCAGCGACGAAAAGAAAGAGGAAGAGGGACAGCAGAAGGAAGAGGAAAAGGAAATCAGTATATCCAAAACCGATGCGACCCATTACACCATTGAAAATCTGAAGGACGGGGAGGATCTGAAGTTTGAAGTAACCTTTGCAGGAAGCTCCTCCGGATTCAGCGCCAGTGTTGACGGCAAGGTGCTGGATGAGCCAAAGGCACAGGTATACGAATACAAATCCTCTGCAAAAGGAACAGTGAAGGCGAAAAAGGGCATGAAGCTGGAGCTTTATGTCGGCTATATGTATAATACACAGTTAAAGATCAATGACAAGAATGTAAAGCTGGATGATTCCATTGTGAATTCCAGCGGTGCCATCACACTGGAGTTTACGATTGCGGGTGACAGTGATGAATCTTCCAAATAAGCTGTCGATGTTTCGCATCGTACTGGTTCCGGTTATCGCCTGTATCTATCTGTTTACAGATTTGCCGGAGGCCTTTGGTGCTGATGTGAGCGGTGAGCATATTGCTGTCAGCATGACGGCACTGCTTGTACTGATTCTGTTTGCAATCGCGAGCTTTACCGATTACTTGGATGGACATATCGCAAGAAAGCACAATCTGATTACCTCCTTCGGGAAATTTATCGATCCGATTGCGGATAAGCTGCTGGTGAATACGATGTTCATCCTGTTTGCAGTGGACGGTGTGGTACCTGCGGTATTTGTGCTGATTATGATATGGCGGGATATGATTGTGGATGGACTGCGTATGAATGCCAGTGCCAAGGGCAAGGTGGTTGCTGCCGGTATGATGGGCAAGGCGAAAACGGTGCTGCAGATGTTCGCCATCATCTTTCTGCTGTTGAACAACCTGCCGTTTGCGTTTGTATCCCTTCCTGTCGCTGATATTCTGTTTTATGCGGCAGTGGCGGTGTCGGTGGCAAGCGGAGCGGAGTATTTCCTGAAGCTGAAGGATATCGTCATGGAGACAATGTAAATATGAAGGCATTGATCGAACGCCTGAAAAAGGACAGGCTGACCATTGGCAGCTGTGAGAGTCTGACTGCCGGTCTGTTCGCAAGTACAATAGCAGAAGTCAGTGGTGCTTCTGCTGTTTTAAAAGGTGGTATTGTCACCTATTGGACCGAATGCAAGGTCAATGTTGTGCATGTGCGTGAAGAAATTGTAAAGAAATACGGGGTTGTCAGTGCACCCTGCGCAAAAGAGATGGCGGAAAAGGCAAGACTGCTGCTGGATGTCGATCTGTGTGTATCCTTTAGCGGTAATGCAGGGCCGGACACCATGGAGGGGAAGCCGGCAGGTCTGGTTTATTGTGCGATTGCAGACCGGCACCGCTGTGAGGTTTATGAATTTCATCTGACGATGGAGCGCAATGCATTGAGAAAAAAACTCGTTGAGGAAATGGGAAAGCAGGTCATCCGTTTTCTGGATGCATGCTGATTCCGTAAATATAATTGGAAAAAGGAGAAATGAATGGAAAAAGAGAAAAAGTCCCAGGATAAGGACACAAAGAAAAAGAATCTGCTGGATGATACATTAAAGCAGATTGAAAAACAGTTTGGAAAAGGCTCCATTATGAAGCTTGGAGATCGTGCTTCTGTGGAAATCGATGCTATATCCTCCGGGTCCATCAAGGTGGATGAGGCATTGGGAATCGGTGGATATCCGAAGGGGCGAATCGTGGAAATCTACGGTCCGGAGTCCAGTGGTAAGACAACGCTGGCTCTGCATGCCATTGCGGAGGTACAGAAAAAGGGCGGACGCGCAGCCTTTATCGATGCGGAAAATGCCATTGATCCCACCTACGCCAAGAATCTTGGTGTCAATATCGATGATTTGATTCTTTCCCAGCCGGACAGCGGAGAGCAGGCGCTGGATATTACAGAAATGCTGATCAAGAGCGGTGCAATCGATCTGGTTGTTGTCGATTCCGTTGCGGCACTGGTGCCGCAGGCTGAGCTGGACGGTGAGATGGGGGATGCAAATGTCGGCTTGCAGGCCCGTATGATGTCCAAGGCCATGCGGAAGCTGAGCGGTATTATGAACCGCAGTGAATGTACGGCTATCTTTATCAACCAGCTGCGAGAAAAGGTCGGCATCATGTTTGGAAATCCGGAAACGACGCCGGGGGGAAGAGCGCTGAAATTCTACTCCTCTGTACGTCTGGATATCCGACGCAGTGAGGCCATCAAGAACGGTACGGATATCATCGGTAACAAGGTGAACGTCAAGGTTGTAAAGAATAAGGTTGCACCTCCGTTTAAGGTTGCACAGATTGAAATTATGTATGGTGAGGGAATCTCGTATGTGGCAGAGCTGCTGGATCTTTGTGTGGATCATGATATCGTTATGAAAAGCGGAGCATGGTTCTCCTATAACGGCGAGAAAATCGGACAGGGCAAGGAAGCTGCCAAGACCTTTATCAAGAGCAACCCTGCACTGATGGAGGAGCTCGGCGCAAAGCTGCGAGAGAAAACCGCACCAAAGAAAGCTGAAGTAAGTGAGGAGAAAAAGGAGGAAGCATAGGCTTCTTCTTTTTCTGTAAATATGGAAACACTTACATAAATTCACGCATTTTTGTGAAAAGTGCGCTTTTTTGTTGAGAAAAATGTGAAAATTATGTACAATATAATACAGAGAGAAAACTCTCTGAGAAAGACGAATGGAGGAATTGTGGTATGGATAATCCACTTATCATCTTTTTGTCTGTGTTGACAGGTCTTGCCATTGGTGTGGTAATCATGGTGATTATCTCCAAGGCGGGTTTAAATAAAGATCAGCAAAAGGCATCCATGCTGTTGAAGGAAGCGGAAACAAAAGCCGATTCCATGGTAAAACAGGCAGTGCTGGATGGTCGTACACAAGCTCATGAATTAAAGATTGCGGCTGAGAAGGAAATTAAGGAACGCAAGCAGGAAGTGACCGATATGGAAAACAAACTGCTGCGCAGAGAAGACAACCTGAATTTCCGTGATGAAACGTTGACCAGCAAAGAAAAGCAGATCGATGTGAAGAGTGCGCAGTTAGCTGACAAAATGGCAATGCTAGATAAAAAAGATAAAGAATTACAGGAAAAAATTGATGTGCAGGTAGAGGAGCTGGAGCGTGTTGCTTCCCTGACAACTGCCGAAGCAAGAGAAGAACTGATGGCCATCACAGAAAAGCGTATGGAAAAAGAAACGATGGCATATATTAAAGAAAAGGAAGAGGAAGCGAAGTCCATTGCGGACGAAAAGGCACGCAATATCGTCGCCCTCAGTATTCAGCGGATTTCCTCTGATGAGGCGGTGGATCGCACCGTATCCGTCGTATCACTGCCAAGTGAGGAAATGAAGGGAAGAATCATCGGTCGTGAAGGTAGAAATATCAAGGCGATTGAACAGGCAACCGGTGTTGATCTGATCATTGATGATACTCCGGAAACAATTACCGTTTCCTGCTTTGACCCGATTCGAAGAGAGGTCGCAAGACTGGCTCTGGAGCATCTGATCAAGGACGGACGTATTCAGCCTGGACGCATTGAAGAGGTGGTACACAAAATCAAGAAGGAAATGGATACCAATATCATGAAGACCGGTGAGGATACCGTCTTCAAGCTTGGCATCGGCAGAATCGATCGAGAAATCATTCGTCTGATCGGACGTTTGAAGTATCGTTTCTCTTATGGACAAAATGCACTGCAGCACAGTATGGAGGTTGCCCACCTTACCGGTATGATGGCAGCAGAGCTGGGCTTGAACCAGCAGCTGGCAAAGCGTGCAGGTCTTCTGCATGATATCGGAAAGGCACTGGACTTTGAAGTCGAGGGCAGTCATATCGAGCTGGGCTACAAGTTCTGTAAGAAGCATGGGGAGCGTGAGGTTGTCTTGAATGCCATCCAGTCACACCATGGGGAAGTGGAACCGCAGTTCTTGATTTCCAATCTGGTTATCGCAGCGGATACGATTTCCGCAGCCCGTCCGGGTGCGCGCTATGAAGCCCTGCAGAATTACATCAACCGTCTGGAGGAGCTTGAGAAAATCACGAAGTCCTTCGATGGGGTAGACAGCGCCTATGCTATTCAGGCAGGACGCGAGGTTCGCGTAATGGCGGTGCCGGAGAAGATGGATGATCTGGGATGCCATAAGCTGGCCCGTGATATCAAGGATAAGATTGAAGCTGAGCTTACATACCCCGGACAGATCAAGGTGACGGTCATTCGTGAAACCAGAGCCTGCGAACTGGCGAAGTAGCATGAATATTCTGTTTCTTGGAGATATTGTCGGCTCCGTTGGAAGAGAGTGTGTGCGGGAGCAGCTGCCGCGGCTGAAGGAGCAGTATGAAATCGATTTGGTCGTTGCCAATGCTGAAAATTCGGCACATGGTAAGGGCATTACCAGAAAGATTTATCATCAGCTGCTTGCCATGGGCATTGATGTATGCACCATGGGAAATCATACCTTCTCTAAAAATGATATTTATCAGTTTATTGAGGAGGCAGACCGCATGGTTCGCCCAGCCAATATGGAGCCGCTGGAATATGGGCAGCATACCGTTGTTGTAAAGGTCAACGGCATGCGCGTTGCCATCACCAATCTTTGCGGTGAGGTCTGGATGAATAACGTTGTGGATTCTCCGTTCTTCTGCATGGAGGATATCCTGAATGATATTGATGCGGATATTTATCTGGTTGATCTGCATGCGGAAACAACCAGCGAGAAGATTGCCTTTACCTATCAGTTTGCCGGACGTGTGCAGGCGGTTGTGGGCACCCACACGCATGTTCAGACGGCAGACGAGCGTCTGGTATACGGAACAGCGGCCATCACCGATCTGGGGATGTGCGGTGCCTATACCAGTGTGCTGGGGCGGGATGTACAGGAAATACTGACACGCTTTACAACGAATGAGAAAACGAAGTTTAAAATAGCGGATGGTCCGGGAATTCTGTGTGGTGCCGTGGTTCGTATTGATGAGACCGCAAGAAAGGCAATACACATAGAACGTATCCAGATTCGTCCCGAACAAGCAGAATGCTAAAGCCGTGTAATTCACGGCTTTTTCTTTACCTGCGGTGTGTGATTCAACTGTGAAGGATGTAGAAAAATTCACATCTTTTTCATAGTGAAAAGCTTGCACTGCGACGGGTATATGGTATAATAGAGGAGGTTGTAAAGGAGGAATAAACAATGGCAGTTAAAGTAGATGTAGATACTTGCATCGGTTGTGGTGCATGTGTAGGTGTTTGCCCGGTTGGTGCTCTGAGCATGAACGATGATGGTAAATCCGTATGTGATGAAGGAACTTGTATTGACTGTGGATCATGCGTAAGCGCTTGTCCAGTTTCTGCAATCTCTCAGTAAACCAAGCCAATCAGCTTGGTTTTTTTAAGTAAGTCCGCCATCATGGATGGCTTATATAGATAGGAGTTTGATTATGAAAAAACAACCGGGATGGGCACTTCCCAATCTGAAGGATGCCCAGGTAAGAACAACCAAGGAAGCCGTCATTGAGAAATCGCTGTTTCAGATACCGGAGCAGATTCGATTGCTGGGACAGGGAAAGAAATATTATCTGCGTACGTATGGCTGTCAGGCGAATGAACGGGACAGTGAAACACTGGCGGGCATTCTGGAGGAGATGAATTTCACTGCGGTGGAGCATCCCGAGGATGCGGATCTGATTCTGATGAATACATGCGCTATCCGAAAAAATGCGGAGGATAAGGTACTGGGGGAAATCGGCTCCCTGAAGCGCTTGAAACGCAAGAAGCCGGACCTGCTGTTTGGACTGTGCGGATGCATGGCACAGGAGGAGGATGTTGTTGCCAAGCTGCTGGAAACGTATCGTCATGTGAATCTGATTTTCGGCACCCATAACATTCACCGTCTTCCGGAGCTGCTGTATGATGTCATGGTGAATGGAAATCGCAGTGTTGAGGTGCTTTCCAAAGAGGGGGATGTTATAGAAAATCTGCCGGTTCGCCGCTTTGGCAAGCATAAGGCATGGGTAAACATCATGTACGGTTGCGATAAGTTCTGTACATACTGCATTGTGCCATATACCCGGGGGAAGGAACGCTCCCGTATGATGGAGGATATTCTGGAGGAGGTACGCATTCTGAAAGCAGAGGGCTTCAAGGAAATCACGCTGCTTGGCCAGAATGTCAATTCCTATGGAAAGGATTTGCATATGGAAGGCGGTTTCGCAGGACTGCTGGAGGAAACGGCAAAGATAGGAATCGAGCGCATCCGCTTCACGACGAGTCACCCGTGGGACTTTACGGATGAGATGATAGATGTGATTGCACGCTATGAAAACATCATGCCGTTTATTCATCTGCCGGTACAAAGCGGGGACAGCGATATCCTGAAAATCATGGGAAGACGCTATACCAGAGAACAGTATCTGACGTTATTCCACAAAATTAAGGAACGGATTCCACATTGTGCGATCTCTACCGATATCATCGTCGGCTTTCCAAATGAAACAGAGGAGCAGTTTCAAAACACGTTGTCTCTGGTGGACGAATGCCGGTTTGATAATGCCTTTACCTTTATCTATTCGCCGCGGGAGGGGACGCCTGCGGCATCCATGGCGGATAATGTTGAGCTAGCGGTTAAGCAGCGCCGTCTGCAGGAGCTGAATGAGCGCTGGAACCTGTATGCGCGTGAAAAGAACGAGGAATATCTGGGAAGTGTTGTCAAGGTACTGGTGGATGGTGCAAGCAAGAAGAATCCGGAAGTGTTCAGCGGTTACACGGAAACCAATAAGCTGGTGAATTTCAGGCGGACGACTGCACAGAGCGGGGATATCGTTTCAGTGAAAATTACGGCCTGCAAAACATTTTCGCTGGATGGAGAACAGATATAAAAGTGAGAAATCACTTTTTTTCTTGTCAAAATATGATAAAATAGGTCGTATGGGCGTAATTTTCTTATGAGAAGGGCATATTTTTGTTTTTTTTCATGGAACTAATGGTATAATAGGAATAGTTTATCATGGGGTTCAATATTCCTTATTGCATAGAAATACGATCATCATAATAACAATAAAAACGGAGGTATTTAGATTATGGATCAAGTACGCATTTTTGCGCTTGGCGGACTTGACGAAAACGGCAAGAACATGTACGTTGTCGAAGTCAATGAAGCCATATTTATTATTGAAGCCGGATTGAAGTATCCGGAATCGGATCAGCTGGGAGTGGAATTCATCATACCGGATTTCTCCTATCTGATTCAAAACAAGGACAGGATCAAAGGGATTTTTATCACGCATGCGCATGATGATGTCGTAGCGGCTCTGCCGTATCTGCTGAAGCAGATCAATGTTCCGGTGTATACTGGAAATCTGACGGCAAACATCATTCACGATATGCTGAAAAAGGAAGGCATTAAGAACGTTAAGATTCACCGTATGAAACGTGCAAGCAAGCAGACGATTGGCGGAGTGAAGGTGCGCACCTTCCCAATGACGCATGCCTTTCCCGATAATTTCGGACTGGCTATCGCAACGGATCAGGGCTATATCGTTTACACCGGTGAGTTCATTATCGATTACGATATGCTGCAGCAGGAGTATTTGTGTGATCTGAATGAGCTGAGCGATATCGGAAAACGCGGTGTGCTCTGTCTGCTTTCGGAATCACAATCCGCAGACCGCATCGGTCATACGGCACCAAAGCATCGTATCACCAATCTGATTGAGCCGATTTTTGAAGCGAGTCACAGCCGTATCCTCATTTCATCGTACTCACAAAGTCTGTTTCGCATTATTGAGATTATCGAGCTGGCGAAGAAATATAACCGAAAAATATTCTTCCACGATAAAGGGATGCGCGAGCTGCTCCATCAGCTGGAGCTGGTGAAATACTACCATGTTCCAAGAGAGATGGAAGTAAAAGAAAAGGACTTTAAAGACGATATGGAGGATGTTGTAGTTCTGATTACGGGAAATGGAAAGAATCTGTTCCGTACCATGTCCAACATCGCCAATCATGAGGATAAGTTTGTAAGCTTCCGCAAGACGGATACAATCATTGTCGCATCACCGATTGTCAGTGGTACCGAGCTGGATGCGAACAGCATGGAAAATGAAATTTACAAGGAAGGCGGCAGAATTTTTACGCTGGATTCCAAGACGGTGCTGTCCATGCATCCAAGCAGTGAGGATTTGAAGATGATGCTGTATCTGTTCCAGCCGAAATATTATATTCCGGTCAAGGGTGAATACCGTCACCTGTTTGTGAATGCCAATCTGGCAAGCAAGATGGGCTACTCCCCGGACCGTATCCTGATTCTGGAAAACGGACAGGTTGCCCAGTTTGAGGAGAAAATTTTAAAGAGTGTCGCAGAGCATCTGGAGCTGGAGGATACCCTGATTGACGGTAAAGAAAACTGGGATGTCACCGGTGTGGTGTTGAAGGATCGTGAGGTGCTGTCCACGGATGGTGTCATGATTATCGGTGTCGGTGTCAGTCATAAGACAAAGGAAGTTATCAACGGACCGGATGTGCAGACGCGTGGTCTGATCTACCTGAAGGATGCGGATTACATCATCAAGGAGGTCGGCAATATCATGGAGAAATGCATTGAAACGGCAGTCAAGGAAAAACGCTATGACAATCTGACCGTGCGCGGAGAGGCCCGTGAGAAAATAAGCAAGTATCTTTCAAAGGAAACCGGTAAACGGCCGATGGTGCTGCCGGTGATTCTGGAAATCAATATATAGGACGATAAAAGAAGGGGATAGGAGGCGCTTATGGCAAAATCGAAAACAAGAAAATCGCAGAAACAGAAGCAGATGGTAGAAAATGAAGTCCTTGTCTACATTTATTCTCTTGTCCTGATTACCTTGTCGATTATCGGAGGTTTGCAGATTGGCTTTATCGGAGAACTGACGACGAGCATTATCAAATATGTGTTTGGAAATCTGTATGGGGTAATCTATGGTGTGATCATCGTGCTCTGTGTCATGATGATGCTGAAGAAATCCGTACGGGATGTCCCGATGAAATATCTGATCGGCATCGGCGTACTGCTGTGTGCCTGGATCATAGCAGCCAGCATTCCACAGAATGAAACGCTGAAGGGGATGGATATCCTGTCGCGTTATCTGCAGGATTCCATGCTGATCTTTCGAGGGGAAATTGCAGCCAAGGGAGGCCTGATCGGTGCCTTCCTGGTTTCTTTATGTACGTTTCTTTTTGATTATAAGGGAACGTGGATCATTGTCATAGCCCTTCTGATACTGGCACTGATCCTGCTGCTGAGCGGCTCCGGCTTTGCAAGGCTGAAGGCGGGCGCAGCCTCTCTGGCAGCACCGTTTGTCTCCATGCGTAAGAACCATGCGGCAAAGGGGGATGCCCGAAGGGAACGCAAGCAGCAGGCGAAAAAGGTGAAGAAAGAGCAGGAGGCGGAGCCGAAGGAAGCCAAAAGCATGTTCGGCAAGATCAATATTGATGAGCGTGTGCGCCCCGGACAGGTGTCGTTTCTGGATGTGGATGATGATTTTGATATTCAAAGTGACGGAAGAAGCACTGCATTTCTGGCGGATAAGGAGCATGCGCTGGAAGAGGAATCGGATGTGCTGGATAAGCAGGCGTTTAAGGAAGCGGAAAACAAGCGAATCATTGAGGATACCATCGGCGGTGAGGATACCTTTGTGTCCAGCTTCCAGGAGGACTGGAGCAAGTACAAGCTGCCACGTTTAACCCTGTTAAAGGACGCCGGTAAAAAAAGCCGTTCAACAGCGAATGTGAGTGCGGCAAATGACGCCGGACGGCAGCTGATTGAAATTCTGGATCAGTTTGGTGTCAAGGCTACCCTTGTGGCTACCCATATCGGACCTGCGGTCACAAAATTCGAAGTTAAGCCGGATCTCGGTGTCCGGGTCAATAAAATCAGCAACCTTCAATACGATATCAAAATGGCACTTGCTGCCAAGGATATTCGCATTGAGGCACCAATTCCCGGAAAATCGGCAGTCGGTATCGAAATTCCGAATGTAGAAAAAACAAGCGTCAGCATGAAGGAGCTGATGAAAAATATTCCGGATAAGCTTGCACAGAGTAAGATGCTGTTTGCCCTTGGTAAGGATCTGATGGGAAACTGTGTCTATGGAGAATTGAACCGCATGCCGCATTTACTGATTGCCGGTGCGACAGGGAGTGGAAAGTCGGTCTGTGTCAATTCCATCATCACCTCGATTTTGATGCGCGCCAGACCGGATGAGGTCAAGCTGCTGCTGGTCGACCCGAAGAAGGTGGAGTTCACACCGTATAAGGAGATACCGCATCTGCTGGGACCGGTGATAACGGATGGGGATGAGGCAAACCGCGCATTGAAGGTCATTGTCACAATGATGGACAACCGCTATGAGCTGTTCTCTATGGCCGGTGTACGGAATATCGCCGGCTATAATGCCTACATAGAAGCACATCCGGAAGAGGGGCTGAGTCCGCTTCCATGGGTTGTCGTCATTATCGACGAGCTGGCGGACCTGATGCTGGTAGCTGCCAAAGAGGTAGAAGCAAGCATTCAGCGTATCACCCAGCTGGCTCGTGCTGCGGGCATTCATCTCATCGTTGCGACACAGCGCCCGAGTGTGGATGTTATCACCGGGATCATCAAGGCGAATATTCCATCCCGTATCGCATTTGCGGTCAGCAGTGCAGTGGATTCCCGTACCATACTGGATCAGATGGGGGCGGAAAAGCTTTTGGGATACGGAGATATGCTGTATGTCCCAGTCGGTGAAACTGTGGCAACCCGTGTGCAGGGTGTGTTTGTCAGCGATGATGAGGTCTCGGATATCTGTGAATTTGTATCCCGTCAGGGAAAACCGAAATTCGACGACGCCTTTGTACGGCTGGAGCTGCTGGATGGCGGTGTAGGGCCGACGAGCAGTGAGACCGGTGACCCATTATATGATGAGGTAAAGGAATTTATTATCTCGACACGCAAGGCAAGTACATCCTTGATTCAGCGTAAATTCAGTATCGGCTATGCACGGGCTGCACGTTTGATCGATACGCTGGAGGATAATGGCATCATCGGGCCTGCAAGAGGCAGTAAGCCGCGCGAGGTGTATGCGAAGAGCGAGCAGGCAGAAGAAGAATGAGGACGGTTACATAATGTAACCGTTTTTATTTTTGCCGAAATCCAGCAAAAATGCGATTATTCCATTTACAAACGTAAGGAAAAACGCTAAAATAAATATGTAATGAAGAAGCTTCATACAATAAGGAGGAAATGCAAAAATGAAAAAGTTTCTATGCGTTGCCGCATCGTTGCTGATGGCAGCATCTCTGACTGCCTGCGGAAGCAAGGATGAAGGGAAGAAGGATGATGGGAAAGCATCTGAATCCAAGGCCGATGTTGTCATGATTACCGATGTGGGTACCATTGATGACAAATCATTCAACCAGGGTACATGGGAAGGTGTCAAAGCCTATGGTGAAGAAACCGGTAAAAAAGTTGAGTACATCAAACCGACAGAGAAATCAGACAATGCCTACAAGGAAGCTATCGATCAGGCTGTTAACAAATACAAAGCGAAGGTTATCGTAACGCCGGGCTACCTGTTTGAACCATCAATCTATGAAAAGCAGGATACATATCCGGATGTTAAATTCATTCTGATTGACGGTTATCCAAATGACGGCGCTCAGGAAAACGCAAAATTCAAAACTGCAAAGAATACCGTAGGTATCAAGTATTCTGAAAACGAAGCCGGCTATATGGCTGGTTATGCCATCGTTAAGGAAGGCAAGACAAAGCTTGGCTTCATGGGCGGAATCGCTGTTCCTGCAGTTGTAAACTTCGGTTACGGCTTCGTACAGGGAGCACAGGACGCTGCCAAGGAAATGAATGTCGAAATCGAAATGAAATACAAATATACCGGAACCTTCAATCCAAGTGCTGAAATTCAGTCTGAGGCAGCATCCTGGTATAAGAACGGAACACAGGTGATCTTCTCCTGCGGTGGTGGTATCGGAAACTCCGTTATGGCTGCTGCTGAAGCAAACAAGGGTCTTGTAATCGGTGTCGATGTTGACCAGTCCAACGAAAGCAGTACAGTTATCACTTCTGCTTACAAGCAGCTGGCTGTTTCTGTAACGAAGGAACTGAAAGCAATCGATGATGGAACCTTCCCGGGTGGAGAAAATATCGTTCTTGGTGCAAAAGACGACTCTGTAGGTCTGCCGATGAAGACCAGCAAGTTTGAAAAATTCACACAGAAGGAATATGATGCACTGTATGCTAAAATCAAAGAAGGCAAAATCACCATCAAGACAAATGAAGACTTCAAGGATCCTACACAGATCAAGGCTTCCAAGGTAAAACTGGATTATATCAAATAACATAATCATACGCAGGACAAGGCTGTCTACAATCGTAGGCAGCTTTTCTGATTTTTTTTCATCTTCCTGTTTGCGAACAGGTAGAAAAAAAGGTATAATAAAATAGGACAAAAGCTTGTAAAGGGTATAGTGAAATAATCGTATGCATAGATGCGGTATCAGTACAGATACTATTTTCACAATGCTCAACAGGCATATGATTGGAGTGAAACCATGGAATACATCATTGAAATGTGTAATATCACAAAGGAGTTTCCGGGCATTATTGCCAATGATGACATTACACTGCAGCTGAAAAAAGGAGAAATCCATGCTTTGCTGGGAGAAAACGGTGCCGGCAAATCCACCCTCATGAGCGTTCTGTTCGGTATGTATCAGCCGGAAAAGGGATGTATCAAAATGAATGGGGAGGTTGTCAGTATCAATAATCCCAATGACGCCAACCGTCTTGGCATCGGAATGGTGCATCAGCATTTTAAGCTGGTTCATAATTTCACAGTGCTGGAAAACATCATTCTGGGTGCAGAGGATGTAAAGAACGGACTGCTGACGATGGTCGAAGCAAGAAAAAAGGTTGTCGATCTGAGTGAGAAGTATCATTTGAATGTCGATGTGGATGCCATCACCAGTGAGATTACCGTCGGTATGCAGCAGCGTGTGGAAATATTGAAAATGCTGTACCGTGACAACGAAATTCTGATTTTTGATGAGCCTACGGCGGTGCTGACACCGCAGGAAATCGATGAGCTGATGGGGATCATGAAGGATCTGACAACGGAAGGTAAATCGATTCTGTTTATCACACATAAGCTGAATGAAATCAAGGCGGTCGCCGATCGCTGCAGTGTCCTGCGCAAGGGGAAATATATCGGAACCATTGACGTAAAGGATACAAGCAAGGAAGAAATGTCGGAGATGATGGTTGGCCGAAAGGTCAATTTCAACGTGGAGAAGCAGCCCGCACAGCCGAAGGATGTCATGCTGGATGTCCGGAATCTGAGTGTTGCCAAGAAGGGCCATCAGGACGTTGTAAAAAATGTGAGCTTTCAGGTACATGAGGGGGAAATTGTCTGTATTGCCGGAATTGACGGTAACGGACAATCGGAGCTGGTCTATGCCTTAAGCGGTCTGATGGATGTCAAGGAAGGCAGCATCCGTCTTGGGGAAAAGGATATCACAAAGACTAGTATCCGTAAGCGTAATCTGGAGGGGCTCGGGCACATTCCGGAGGACCGTCACCGCTATGGTCTGGTTCTGGATTATCCACTTTCCTTCAATATGGTGCTGAAGTCGTATTTTACGAAGAAATTCAGCAAGCACGGCTTTTTGAAATTTGCGGATATTACAAGGTATTCGGATCAGCTGATTGAAAAATACGATGTCCGCAGCGGACAGGGCAGCAGAACAACGGCCAGAAGCATGAGCGGCGGTAACCAGCAGAAGGCGATTATCGCCAGAGAAATTGAGAATGATCCAAAGCTCCTGCTGGCTGTCCAGCCAACCCGCGGTTTGGATGTCGGTGCGATTGAATACATACATTCCCAGCTGGTCAAGGAGCGGGACGAGGGACGTGCAATCCTTCTGATATCCCTGGAGCTGGATGAGGTTATGAATCTTGCGGATCGTATCCTTGTCATGTACGAGGGTGAGATCGTTGCAGAGCTGGATCCGAAATCGACGACGATTCAGGAGCTTGGTTTATATATGGCAGGATCAAAGAGAGGGGCAGAATATGAAAAAGCTATTACAGAGTGATGCATTCAAAAACTTCGGCTCTTCCGCTATCGCGATCCTGATTGGATTACTGATCGGAGCTGTTGTTATCTTTATTTCCAATTCCAGTGAGGCACTGGATGGTCTTCGCACCCTGCTTGCCGGTCCGGTTGAGGACGGTATGCTAGGAATCGGACGGGTGCTGTATTATGCGGTACCGATCATCATGACCGGTTTATCTGTCGGATTTGCATTTAAAACGGGATTGTTTAATATCGGAACACCGGGACAGTTCATCATAGGTGCCTTTGCGGCTGTCTACGTCGGTGTGAAGTGGACCTTCCTGCCAGGTAGTATTCACTGGCTGGTTGCAATTCTCGCCGCCTTTGCAGCAGGTGGTCTGTGGGCAGTCATACCGGGAGTCATGAAGGCCTATTTGAATGTGAACGAGGTTATTTCCTCAATCATGATGAACTATATCGGCATGTATCTGGTCAATTATTCCGTCAGTCTGGTACTGTTTGACGCACTGCGCAATCAGTCCCTGCCGGTCGCTACCACAGCGGTCATACCAAAAATGGGCTTTGATAAGATTTTTACCGGTTCGCCGGCAAACGGCGGCTTTGTTATCGCCATACTGTTCGTTATCCTGATATATATTATATTGAATAAGACAAGCTTCGGCTATGAAATGAAGGCCTGCGGCTTCAATAAGGATGCCAGCAAATATGCCGGAATCAATGAAAAGCGCAATATCATTCTTTCCATGGTCATTGCCGGCGCGCTTGCGGGTGTCGGCGGCGGGCTGCTGTATCTGAGCGGCTCCGGGAAATTCATCGAGGTTGTGGATGTGCTTCCTGCCGAGGGCTTCAACGGTATTCCGGTGGCGCTGCTGGGTCTTTCCAACCCGATCGGAGTTCTGTTTGCAGGATTGTTTATTGCCTATCTGAATGTCGGTGGAAATGCCATGCAGCAGTTTGGCTTCATACCGCAGATCGTTGATATCATCATTTCCTGCATCATCTACTGCTCTGCGCTCTCCCTGATGATTAAGGTGTGGCTGTCGAAGCGCAGGAAAACAAAAGAGCTGGGTACAGCGAAAAAGGAAGGTGAGTAAGCTATGGATACTATATTCTTTCTGGTACAGCAGACATGGTTCTTTGCCATTCCGCTGCTGGTCGTAGCGCTGGGCGGTCTGTTCTCTGAGCGAAGCGGTGTCATCAATATCGCTCTGGAAGGTATCATGCTTATCGGCGCCCTGTGCGGTATCGGGTTCATCCATATCTTCAATCACGCCATGCCGCCGCAACTGCTGCTTCTGTGTGCGGTGCTGGTTGCCGGTGCGGCAGGTATCGTCTTCTCTTTGTTCCATGCCTTTGCGGCAATTCATATGAAAGCGGATCAGGTCATCAGCGGTACGGCACTGAATACCTTTGCACCTGCATTCTGTATCTTCATCGCACGAACCTTCCAGCAGACACAGCAGATTCAGTTTGAGAATGTGTTCCGTATTGAATCCGTTCCTGTACTGGGATCGATTCCGATCATCGGGGACCTGCTGTTCAAGAATACCTACATAACAACCTATATCGGTTTATTGTTTCTGGTGCTGGCATGGGTGATCATTTACAAGACCCGTTTCGGTCTGCGCCTGCGTGCCTGCGGAGAGCTTCCTCAGGCTGCGGATTCTGCAGGTATCAGCGTTTACAAAATGCGCTATGCAGGCACTCTGATTTCCGGCTTTCTGGCCGGTATCGGCGGACTGATCTTCGTTGTTCCTACAAGCAATGTGTTTAATGCGGATGTTGCAGGGTATGGGTTCCTTGCACTGGCAGTGCTGATTTTCGGGCAGTGGAAGCCATTCCGCATCTTCTTTGCAGCGCTGTTCTTCGGCTTCATGAAGACCGTGGCGGCTACCTCCAGCGGAATTCCGTTTCTGGCAGGACTTAACATTCCTCCATACATCTATAAGATGGTGCCCTATATCGCAACGCTGATCGTGCTTGCCTTCGTTTCGAAGAATTCGGCAGCGCCGGCTGCAGAGGGGGAACCGTTCGATAAGGGAAAACGCTAAAACTGATCAACCTGATCAGTTTTTTTTCGTTGACAGATGTGGTACAATTAGAACCATGATGCATATAGGCATGGTAATTAAATGAAATATGCGCATACTACTACTGGAGGTATGATTATGCAGATAACAAACGGAGTACAGCTCCATTTTATGAAAACCGAAAAATTCAAGGATATCGGTATCAGCATACGTTTCCGCAGTGAGCTGGAGCCCAAGCTGGCGGCATCCCGCTCACTGCTTGCACTGATGCTGTGTGATCGATGTAAAACGTATGATACAAAGAAAAAGATGAGCGATTATCTTGATTTGCTGTATGGGGCAACGCTCAATGCACAAACGGCCGGCTATGGCAGTGCGCAGATCGTGGAAATCCGCAGCAAAATTATCAATCCCTGCTATGTGCAGGGAAAACAGCAGCTTTTGGAATCACTCTTTTCCTTTCTGCAGGAGGTTTTGTTTCAGCCGCTGCTGCAGGAGCATGTTCTGGAGGAATCCCGCAGTATATTGAAGGCGAAAATTGAGCGGATGGAGGATGATCCTGCACAATATGCCATCACACAGGGACTGAAGATTGCCGGAGAAGGGGATTATCTGGGAATATCCGCACTTGGCGATGTAAAGACACTGATGCAGCTTACGCTGGATGATGTGAAGGCTGCATATCAGCGCATGCTGGAGAAGGATGTTATTGATATTTTGATTTGCGGCGCGTTTGATGATACGCAGATGGAGCAGCTCGTTAAAGCGCACCTACCCTTTGCGGCTCGTAAGCAGGAAATAAAAACCTTTTATAAGGTACAGAATCAGCTGCACGATGAAAGAAAAACCGAATACCGAAACATTACGCAGAGCAGCATTATGATGGTATGGTTTACAAATACAGCAATCAATGATCCGGATTATTATGCACTGCGTGTTGCAAATGCGATGTTTGGACAATACTCCACCTCGCTGCTGTTTCAGGAGGTGCGTGAGAAAAACAGTCTGTGCTATTCCATTTACTCCAATCTGATTTCCTATGATGCGGCGCTGGGAGTCACCACCGGCGTGGAGAAGGAGCACATCGATAAGACGATTTCATTGATACGCAAGCAGTTTCAGCGCATTTGTGAGGGCGATTTCGCTTCAGATCTGCTGGAGGTATCCAAACAGATGATTGTCAATTCATTAAAGGCCAGCAAGGACTCCATGAATTCCCTGATAGCACTGCAGTATCAAAATGTACTGCTGGACCGCCAGTGGGACACCGAGGATATCATTGAGCGGATTCAGGCTGTCAAGCGTGAGGATATTCTTCATGCGATGCAGGCATGTGAACTGAAGATGACTTTTGTTCTGACAAAGGAGGATGCGGATGAAAACAATCACGAATAAGCGCTATGGGGAAAGCTATGTGGAGGAAACTCTGGAAAATGGACTGCATGTTGTTCTCTGGCAGAAGCCGGATTATGAAAAATCGCTCTTCATGATGGCAACTCCGCTGGGTGCCATGGATATGAAGCAGGTGGATGAACAGGGGAAGGAATTGCATTTTCCTGCAGGAATTGCTCATTTTCTGGAGCATAAGATGTTTGAAATGGGGGACAGTGATGTCATGGAGCTGTTTTCCCGCATGGGTGCCAGCGTAAATGCCTTTACCTCCTATACAGAAACAGCATATTACTTTTCAACGACATCCGATGTAAAGGAACCGCTGAATCTGCTTCTGGATTTTGTACAGGAGCTGGATATCAGTGAGGAATCCGTGGAAAAGGAAAAGGGAATCATCATACAGGAACTGCATATGTATAAGGAAATGAGTGATTCCCGACTGCTCATGGAAACCTTTTCCTCCCTCTATCAGCAGCCTCCGCTTCGTTATGATATCGGCGGCGATGATGAAAGTGTAAATAGTATCACACTGCAGCAGCTGCAGGACTGCTACGCGATGAATTATCATCCGGCGTCTATGATTCTGGTTGGTGTCAGCAAGGAGGATCCAAAAAAGCTGCTTGCACTGATTAAGGAAAATCAGAAGAAAAAGACATTTTCGCCGATATCCAGCGTCCGGCGTCTGGCTTATACGGAGCCTGAGCAGCCCGCAAGGGACAGCTTTTCCTTCACTATGGATGTCAGCGTGCCGAAGCTGTCGTATGCCTGCAAGCTGCAGGGAATGGAAGATGTATACGCCCGTACCAAGGCGGAGTGGTGTATCAAAATCATGCTGGATGCTGTGTTCAGTTCATTGAATCCGGATTTTCAGCAGTGGCTGGATGAAGGAATCATCAATGACTATGTCGGCAGTGAGGTCGATCTGGGAAAGGATTACGGCATGGTGATGTTCTATGCGGAAACGACGAAGAAGGAAGCGTTTCTTGCAGTTGTCAAAGAAGTGCTTGCCCGTATCAGCAGTGCCGATATTACACAGGAGCTGCTGGATCAGCTGAAAAACCGCTATTTCGGACAGTCTGTGCGCAGTTTGAACAGCTTTGATGATATTGCCATCACGTATGTTCGCAGTTATTTTGATCAGGCGGATTTCTTCCGACTGCTGGATGTGCTGTATGAAATTACACTGGAGGACATTCAACAGGTCTGTGCAGCCCTGCAGGACGCACCAGGCACACTGGTGGAGCTGCTGCCGGAAAACTGCTCGTAAAAATTACCTTATTTGTCAGAGAAAGCAGTGAATACGCTCTCACAGGAGCATTCACTGCTTTTTTTATGCGATAGCTTTTCGCAAGGAGCAAATAATGCGGTTTGCGCAAATATAGGGAAACAGCGATAATATAGGGGAGCTTGGGAGGGATGTTCATGCGGTGAGGAATAGCATTTTAGAAAAAAGAAAGGATGGTACACATATGAACGTGATAGCTTTTGTAGGTGAACTGACGGAACTGTCAGAAATCCGTACATCGGCAGCCGGGAATCGTTTTGCGACTATGATGATTCGTGTTCAGCGCCCCTTTGCGAACAGCGAGGGTGTTTATGAATATGACAATCTGAATATCATGCTCTGGAAGGGCATTGCGGAAACGGCGATGGCGGCAGCGCAGGTGGGAGATCATGTGTCTGTAAAGGGACGCATGCAGTCACATACCTTTGAAGGGCAGGACGGCAAGCTGCATCGCAGCTATGATCTGATTGCGGAGCACGTTTCCTTTATCAAAAAGGAACGCTGAAAAAAGCGAAGAGGGAACAGCTCCCTCTTCACTGCATTGGCTGTCATGGTAATATTATAAAAAAATCCGGATATCCGGATTTTTTAACATTATCTGTTGTAGAATTCTACTACCAGCAGTTCGTTGAACTCGGAATTCAGCTCACTGCGCTCTGGCAGACGAAGGTAGGTACCCTTCTTTGCATCTTTATCAACATCGATGAATGCTACGGTATTCAGTGTTGCTTCCAGTGCCTCGTTGATTGCCTTCATATCTCTGGATTTCTCCTTGATTTCCACAACCATACCTGGCTTTGCGATAAAGCTAGGGATATCAACTTTCTTACCGTTAACCAGAATGTGTCCGTGGTTAACCAGCTGACGAGCAGCACGGCGAGTGCGGGCAAAGCCCATACGGTAAACCAGGTTATCCAGACGGGATTCCAGCAGACCCAGGAAGTTGTCACCAGTTACACCCTTCATCTTGCTTGCTTTGATGAAAGTGTTGTAGAACTGACGCTCGTTCAATCCATACATGTAACGGATTTTCTGCTTTTCACGCAGCTGCTGTCCGTAGTTTGTTAATTTTACACGTTTCGTAGGTCCGTGCTGACCTGGTGCATACGCACGTTTCTGAAGCTCTTCTCCGGTTTCCAGAATAGAGAAACCAAGACGGCGGGATGTTTTCCAAACCGGTCCATTGATTCTTGACATGAAAATCCTCCTTATTGTTTTATGGCTATAAAACAATAACAGGTACAAATCATTTTTACATGGTGTTCATACTCACGGTATCTTCGCTCAGCAGTAAGTTACGCAATACCCCGCAGAAATCTGCGTCATGAACGCTATATGTAAAGCATTTGCATTCTGCTATCCATTTTACGCCACTTTACTATAACAGAACGAGGAATGGATGTCAAACAGAATTTATTTTTATGACTCAATTTTTCAGATAGTCCTATCGTTAGCATATTGTGGAATGCTCGTCATCCCTGCATATACAAACCTGTTAAAGATAATACCTTGAAGCTTTGATTTCTAAAAGCTCGACGGACAGAGAAACATGCGTTGTTTATCTATAAATGCTATCCTTTCCATGAGGAGTGATAAATGTGTGATGCGGCATTGTGTGAAAGAAAAATAAGACACGCATCATTTCTTCTAGAATAAGCATAATTTCTGATTTCTTAATCGTATAAATTATGATACAATATACCTAGTGAATTCGAATGGAAGAGGTGTCTGTATGGAGAATTTTATCAACAATGTCAAAAATGTTGTTTCCCTTGATGTTTTAATCTATATAGTGATTGCGCTGGTCGCCATCGTCATACTTACGATCATCATGATGGTCCTGCGTCAGAAGCAGGCAAGAAAGCAATTGGATGAACTGGAGCTGAGCTACAACTCGCTGAAGGGAATTCCACTTGCTTTTAAATTGAACAAGGCTGTGGCACTGTCACGGGTCAATGAGGAAATGAGTCAGCGTGTGGAAAGCTGCCGTACGGATTTTGACAATATTCAGGAGCAGCTGAAGGAATGCAGCGTTACCCTGGCCGAGGCGGATGATCTGATCTATGTTCATAAAGCCAAGGCTGCAAAGCGGCGCATGGAGAAGCTGCGGGAACAGATGGCAGAGCTGGAGGGTGTCGCAAAGGATGTCAATCAGGCACTGGACAGCATTTTGGAGCAGGAAAACGAGCAGCGTGTACATATCAATAAGCTGAAGGATGATTTTCGTATCATCAAGCGCAATATCAATGAGAACCGTGCTTCCTTCTCCCAGAGCTATGAATATCTGGAAATGGAGATCGCAGCTATTGAAAAGATGTTTTCAGCCTTTGAGGAATGGATGTTTGCGTCCGAATTCAACAAGGCTGCTGATCAGCAGAAGGAAATACGGGAATCTGTCGCTCATTTAAAGGAGCTGGTGGATGTCCTGCCTTCCATGTATGAACGTGCCAGAGGTGTTCTTCCGCGAGCAATCGATGAAGTCGGTTATCAGTATGCACAGGCGAAAAACAAGGGTGTGTATACCGAGCATCTGGAGGTTCGCAAGAATCTGGATATCATCAGCGATATGCTGAAAAATGATTTGAATAAGCTTCGCAATGGAAATCCGAAGGACGTTCATGAGGATCTCAACGATTGTGAAAAACGCATTTCCCAGCTTGCCGAACAGCTGAGCAGGGAAGAGGCTGCCTTCGATGAGGTCAGCGACAATGTCGACATCCTCTTTGATACGATTCGCAGCATCAATATGGATGTGGAAGCTATCGAGGAGCTGTATAACCGCGTATATGAACGGTTTGGCTTTGAAAACTGGACCCAACGGCTGCAGGAGGTGCATGAGCGCCTTTCCGTATTAAACGACATGCAGCGCAAGCTGGAAGCGGTCATCGCACAAAACAAGGTGCCATACTCCACAATACTGATTGCATATAAGGAGCTGGAGCAGAGTGCGGCTGCCTTCACCAATGAGGTTGGTGAAATGAAGCAGAAGCTCGACAATGCCTGCAGTGATGAGGAGCGGGCAAAGAAACAGCTGATCAAGCTGCAGCTGATTGTGAATGAAATTCGTGTGAAAATGTCCAAGCACCGGCTGCCGAGTGTTTCACAAAAATATGAGGATGACCTGCATAAAGGGGAAATCATGATCAAGGACATTCAGGTGATTCTGGATAATTCTCCGCTGGATGTCAAACGCCTGAACGCCGAGCTGCGCAGTGCGATTGATTATATTTATACATTATATAACAGTGTGAATAATCTGGTGGGAATGGCAATTATGGTGGAAAATACGATTGTGTTTGGAAACCGGTATCGCTCCTCCTTTCCGGATATCGACAGTGAGCTGACAAGAGCAGAGCTGTGCTTTCGAAACGGGCAGTATACCAAGGCATTGAAAATCGGCATCCAGTGCATTGAGAAAATGCATCCGGGAGCTTATGAAAAACTGATCAACAAGAAGGATCCAAGTATCCTGAATGCGGGGGAGTAGCATGATTTATCTGGATTATGCCTCCACCACGCCGATTTGCCCGGAAATTTTAAAAACCTATACCAGGCTTTTGGAGAAGCATTACGGCAACAGTGATTCTCTGCATGAGCTGGGAAGGGAAACCGGTAAATTGATGGAACAAAGCCGTGCACAGATTGCACAGCTTTTGCACGTTTATAAGGATGAGATTCTGTTTACCTCCTGTGCCAGCGAATCCAACAATGCGGCAATCAAGGGGGCAGCCTGGAAATATGCCAATCGCGGCAAGCATCTGATTACCACCTGCGTGGAGCATTCTAGCATTCATAATGCCATGGAACAGCTGCAGGAGGTTTTTGGATATGAGGTGACCTATCTTCCCGTGAATGCGAAGGGTTGCGTGGAAGTAGAAGATTTGAAGCAAGCATTACGAAAGGATACTGTTCTGGTATCCATGATGATGGTGAATAATGAAACCGGGGCAGTGAATGCGATTCGTGAATGTGCCCAGTACGTGCACGCCAATTCCAGGGCACTCTTTCACATGGATGGTGTACAGGCGCTGGGAAAGCTGGAGGTCGATCTTTCCTGTGTTGATCTGGCAACCTTTTCCGCCCATAAAATCTACGGACTGAAGGGCAGCGCTATCCTATATAAGAAAAGAAATGTAGAGCTGGTCCCGCTTATCAGCGGCGGTCAGCAGGAAAACGGACTACGAGCCGGCACCAGCAATGCACCGACAAATATTGTGTTTGCGAAAACGCTGCGCCTTGCCATGGAACAGCGTGAGGATGCCTATGCCCATGTGCAAAAGCTGAACAGCTACCTTCGTAAAGCGCTGTCCGCAATGGAGGATATCGTGATCAATTCCCCGGAGGAAGGCAGCCCGTTTATCCTCAATATATCCAATCTGCGCATTGGCAGTGAAATTATGCTCAATGCACTGAATGCCAAAGGCTTTGCTGTTTCTGCCCAAAGCACGTGTTCATCACACAGTAAAGCGGTTTCCGCAGTTCTGCTTGCTATGGGGTTGGGGGAGCAGCGTGCAACCCATGCAATACGCATATCCCTGTCGCATCTGACTACCAGAGAGGAAGTCGATGCCTTTTTACAGGCTTTAAAGGAGATCAATCATGACTATCGAACAAAATAACATTGTATATAACCATATTCTTGTCCGCTTCGGAGAGCTGTCCACGAAGGGAAAGAATAAAAAGGATTTCATCAAGCGCTTATTAACAAATGTGAAAAATGCGCTTCGGGATTATGACAGACTGAGCTATGAGCGTACCCATGACAGACTGTACATCATGCTGAACGGAGAAGATCCGCACGCTGTCAGCGAGCATCTGCAGAAGGTATTCGGTATTTCCTCCTTTTCCTTCGCAATCCGCGTGGATTCCGATATTGAGGCGATGAAGCAAACGGCACTGCAGGTGGCGAAGGAAAGCGATGCACGGACCTTTAAAATCGAAGCACGCAGAAGTCACAAGCTGTTTCCGATGATTTCCGATGAAATCAATCGTGCTGTTGCCGGAGAAATTCTGCGGAACACTGAACTGAAGGTAAATGTGCGGGAGCCGCAGTTACGCATCCAGATCGAGGTGCATCAGGAGGATACCTATATTATGACCGGCAGAATTGCCGGGGCAGGCGGTTATCCGGTCGGTGTCGGCGGGAAGGCGCTGGTCATGCTGTCCGGTGGAATTGATTCCCCGGTCGCATCCTATCTGACCATGAAGCGCGGCGTTGCGATCGAATGCGTTCATTATGCATCACCGCCATACACCAGTCAGGCAGCACAGGACAAGGTACTTGAGCTTGCCCGTCAGCTTGCCCCGTATCAGGGACATATTCGTGTCCATGTGGTGCCTTTCACAGACTTACAGCTTGCCATCTATAAAAACTGTGATGAAAGCTATGCCATTACGATAATGCGCCGTATGATGTATCGCATTGCACAGCGGCTTTGCGAGCAGCAGCACTGTCTTGCCATTGTCAATGGGGAAAGCATCGGACAGGTAGCGAGTCAGACGCTGGAAAGTATGCAGACCATTAACTGTGTAACGACAACACCGGTTATTCGTCCGGTTGCCTGCATGGACAAGGTGGAAATCATCAATGTTTCCCGTGCCATTGACACCTATGATATCTCCATACAGCCCTTTGAGGACTGCTGTACGATATTTACGCCGAAAAACCCGGTAACCAAACCGACGATTCAGCGCTCAGAACGGCTGGAGGCGCGCTTTGATTATGAGTCTTTGCTGCAGGAATGCATCGAGAAGACAGAGCATGTGGATGTATACCCGAAAGCGAAGCTTGATGAGGATATTTTTTAGTATAAATTGAAAACACTCACCCATACTAACAATGTGAGGTGAGAAAAATGGAAAGAAGAAAACAGTACAACGAAAAACAGGTTGAGCAGGACTTATATCAGTACGAAATGGGTATTGAATTAGGTGCTGACGTTGAAGCTGAAAAGAGAAATCATCAGAATGAATACGACAAAGAGCATTCTTCTCAGGATTTCAAAAACAACTTCAATAACAACAACCAGAGCAACTCCCAGAGAAACAACCAGAACCAGCGCAACAACAACCAGAATCAGAATCGTTAAGGCTGGCACAAAAAAACCGCTCCTCTTCCGATTGGAAAACAGGAGTGGTTTTTTTTATGTTTCGTAATACGTTACGATATCGTCCAGCTTCTTACGCTTTGGCTTCTCAGGGTCCATGGCCTTGTAGCCGACACTGATGACGCTGACAATAATTTCCGTCTCTGGGATGTTGAGAAGTCTTTGTATGGCTTTTGCATCACGGATGCCCATCACAAGGGTATCAAGCCCAAGATCCCTTGCCTTTAATAAAAGATTTTCATTATGCAGGCCCAGATCATAGGCACCCCACAGATTTCCGAGCTCATTGCTCGGGGTACCGTCCTTATCAAAGCCGGCCACATCCTTTACAAAGCTTGTGACAATGAGTACCGGAGCATCCTTTGTGTTCTCTGCATTAAAGGGAGCCAGACCTTCCTGCTTCATAGCCTGCAGCATGGTCGAAGATGTAATGACATGATACCGTGCTGTCTGGGAATTCTTCCAGCTCGGTGCCTCCATGGCACAGCGAAGCATTGCTTCGATATCCTCCTTTGCCACCGGTCTTGCGGCATATTTACGGATGCTTTTTCTTGTGACTGCAACTTCATTAAATTCCATTAAAATCACCTCTTTGTATTTATTTTACTACAATTTTCCTTAAATTTCCGTAATTAAGCAAACTTTTCCTATTTTGCCTGTGGTATACTTAGATAGGAAATGAGGTAGGTATATGCTGTTATGTCCGAAATGCGGAAATAAACTGGTCAGGGAGGAACGCGTTTGGCGCTGTCAGAATAACCATTCCTATGACATTGCAAAGCGTGGATATGTCAATCTGGCGCTGCATCATAAAGCACTCAGCGGGGATGATCGGGAAATGGTAAAGGCACGCACACGATTTTTATCCCATGGATATTATGCACCGCTGCAGGCTGCACTGGTTGAACTGGTACGGGGCTATCATCCGTCAGTCGTCATAGATGCAGGCTGTGGAGAGGGGTATTATACGAACAGAGTGAAACAGGAAACGGATACACTGCTTGGCTTTGACTTATCCAAGTATGCAGTCGATGAAGCGTGCAAGGCCAGAAGCGGTGCGGTATATGCGGTGGCGAGTGTTTTCCATATGCCCCTGTGTGATGCCTGTTCCGATATGGTGCTTTCTGTGTTTGCGCCGTTTCAGGCAGAGGAATTTCTGCGTGTCTTACAGCCGGGTGGTATCTTCATCAAGGTCGGTCCCGGTCCGCAGCATCTGATGGGGCTCAAGGAAATCCTGTATGATGTGCCCTATGAAAATCCGTCGGAAACGCTGCAGCAGGAGGGCTTCATTCTGGAAAAAACGCAGACGGTGGAAGCTGCTATCTGTATTCGGGATGCAGCTGATATTCAGGCACTGTTTCATATGACGCCCTATTACTGGAAAACACCAAAGGATGCGGCTATGCGCTTGCAGGAGCTGGATGAGCTGAAAACGAAAATTCAGTTTCAAATCGAAATCTATCGCAAAGATGAAAACATGCTTAACAAACAAGAGCAGGCTATGCTATAATGTGATACAGGTATTAGGAGAAAGGCGGTAAACAGGTATGGCATTTGAATCACTAAGTGAACGTCTGGGAAAGGCGTTTAAAAATATAACCGGAAAGGGAAAGCTGAGCGAAAAAAATATGAACGACATGCTGCGCGAGGTGCGTATGTCGTTGCTGGAGGCCGATGTTAATTACGGCGTCGTTAAGGATTTCATTGCCCGCGTAAAGGAACAGGCACTGGGAACGGAGGTCATGACCTCTCTGAATCCGGGGCAGATGGTTGTAAAAATCGTTCATGACGAAATCGTAGCGCTGCTGGGAAGCGAGGATGCTCCGGTAAATTATAAAAGCAGTGGAATAACAACTGTCATGATGGTGGGTCTGCAGGGTACCGGTAAAACAACGGCATCCGCAAAGATCGCCAACGTAATGAAGAAAAAGCAGAGCCGCAAGCCGTTGCTGGTAGCCTGTGATGTTATTCGTCCTGCAGCGATTGAACAGCTGAAAACACTGGGGGAAAGCATTGGCGTTGAGGTCTTTTCACTTGGTGTGGAGACCAAGGCGCTGGAAACAGCGAAGCAGGCAATGGATTATGCCAAGGAAAACGGCTATGATACCGTGCTCTTTGATACTGCCGGGCGTCTGCATATTGATGAAGAGCTGATGCAGGAGCTGTCCGATATCAAGGCTTTTGTACATCCGGATGATATTTTGCTGACCGTCGATGCAATGACCGGACAGGATATTGTGAATGTTGCAGGCAGCTTCCATGAACAGCTGGAGGTTACCGGTCTCGTATTGACGAAGCTGGATGGTGATTCCAGAGGCGGTGGTATTCTGTCTGTGCGCTCCATCACACAGGTTCCGGTAAAGTTTGTCGGTCTGGGTGAAAAAATTGACGACTTGGATGTGTTCCATCCGGATCGTATGGCCGATCGTATTCTGGGCATGGGAGATATCATGTCTCTGGTCGAGCAGGCACAGGATAAAATGGATATCGAAGCGAGCACGAAATCTGCGAATCGCATGATGAGCGGACAGTTTACTCTGACAGACATGCTTGTGCAGTTCCAGCAGCTTGAAAAAATGGGGTCTCTGGGCGGTATGATGAAGCTGATTCCGGGGATGAACCAGCTGGCAGGGCAGATCGACGAAGCCAAAGCCGGCAACAAAATGAAGAAAAGCACCGCAATCATTCAGAGTATGACGATGGAGGAGCGGGAGAATCCCAATATCCTTCGTGCATCCAGAAAGAATCGTATTGCCAAAGGTAGTGGTACAACGGTAGCGGATGTAAACCGACTGTTGAATGAATATGAGAAAATGAAGCAGGTCATGAAGCAGATGGGTGCTATGACCAAGTCCGGTAAAATGCCGAACATGGGCGGTATGGGAGCCATGGGGGCAATGAAAAACATGCGCAGCATGAATAAGATGATGCGTCAGGGCGGAAAACGAGGAAAACGATAACAAGGCATACACTGCCTTGTTTTTATTAAAAGGAAGGCGTAGTTAACTGTTGGTCCCAAAGGGTGCTTACGATTCTGATTTCAAAAGGAGATTACAATCAGTGATATTAACCAAGATTTGATGAATGCAATACGTATTTTGTGAGGAGGGTGTTTATGAAGGTATTTGTATATGGCTATCGAAAAGAGGAAGCTGCTTATTTCAGTGCCTGTGCAAAAGCGATGCAGCTGGAAATCGATACCTGTGCACAGCGACCGACACTGGAAAATGCACAACTTTGTCAGGGCTATGAATGCATCAGTGTGCTATCAACACCGATCGATGCTGCATTGCTGCAGAAATTGCAGGAGGTAGGTGTCCGCTTTCTGTCAACACGTACTGTCGGCTATGATCACATTGACCTTGCTTATGCCAGAAAAATCGGTATTCATATTGGAAATGCAACCTATGCGAGTGAGAGTGTGGCGGACTATACGATTATGCTGATTCTGATGGCGCTGCGCAAAATGAAGCTGATTTTGCAGAGTGCGGTCAGTCAGGATTATTCCTTTGATGCGGTATTGGGCAGCAATCTGAAGGGAAAAACACTCGGAGTGATTGGGACGGGAGCCATCGGACAGACACTCATTCGTCATATTGCCGGCTTTGGGTGCCGAATACTTGCCTATAATCCACATCCGCGAAAGGAAATGGAGCAATATGTGACCTATGTGGATTTGAATACCCTGTATCAAAACAGCGACATTATCACGCTGCATGTACCGTTAAACGATGCCACCTACCATTTGCTCAATGAAGCGGCTTTTGCCCGGATGAAGCCTGGTGTAATCATCGTGAATACAGCACGCGGTCCTCTGATCGATAATACGGCGTTGATTGCTGCGATAGAATCAGGAAAGGTCGGTGCAGCTGCGCTGGATGTCGTCGAGGGAGAAACCGGTATCTATTACAATCGAAGGAAAGGGAAGATACTGAAGCAGCATGATATGGCTGTATTAAACTCCTTTCCCAATGTACTGCTAACACCGCATCTCGCTTTCTTAACCGATGATTCCTATCGGGATATGGTGACACATTCGATGAAGAGCTGCTATCTGTTTATGCACGGCGAGGAAAATCCATGGCTTATTCAGTAGAGTGATGAATAATCAGACTGCAAAACCTGATGAGAGGCTTTCGCGCTTTTTTTCAGCTTAGGAGTCGATCGATATATATGATGAAAAGGGTCAAGCTTATATTGATCCTTTTTGTTTCACATGATTAGGATGATTTCCAGAATCAAAGCCTTGGTCTAGTTTTTTGATCACGGTTACAACAAAGAAAGTGAACATAATGCATGATTCTCCTCCTTGCAGCTATAACTTATCCTTGGTGTGGAGTGCATGCTTTCCCTTTGCAGCAGCCTGCAAATAGCCTGTTTTAGCTATTTGTGAAAAGCTGAAGCAGCTGTATAGGTCTTTACATAAGCATGACTGCATACAAGCGGTAGGCTGATTATGTCCTACAGGTGCTAATTGTTTTTCACTGCAACTTTTTTGCTCATATAATCGTGTTTATAATAGAGGGGATAAAATTCCTTGTTAGGAGGGAAGTGCGGCATGAGAACTTATGCGGATATGACATTTGAAGAAGTTATGGAAGCCTTTGCGGATACTGTGACCCGTCTTGCATATTTGCGGATGGGAAATGAGCAGGATGCAAAGGATATCTTTCAAAATGTCTTTTTGAAGCTATATACACAGACGATGGAATTTCACGATCCTCAGCATGTGAAGCCTTTGCTCAGGTGGAGGATGTACAGGAACGCAATGAGCTGTATGAGCTGATGGAGCTGGTACCCAACCATCGCAATGCTTTGTATTTATATTATTATGAGGGCTATTCCATACGGGAAATCAGTAGACTCATGAACGCACGCGAGAATACTGTGAAGTCCTGGATGCGGCGCGGGAAACAGGAGCTGCGCAGTCTTTTGGGAGGTGAAGAGGATGCGTGAGAAAAAATTCAGGGGCTTTGATGATATACACTGCCCGCAAAGCTGGAAAGAACAGGTGATGGATCAGGCGGAGTCCTCCGAAAGAAAAAAAGCGTCTATATATGGCGAATTGCTGTTTTATTTCTGCTGGCATTGCTTTCCTTAGGTACTGCATATGCGTGCAGTGATACGGTACGCGATTGGCTTTTATCACTGTTTAGCAATGGACAGGAGAAGGTGCAGGTAAAGGAAGACCCTGTTTCTGTACAAGCCCTCAATGGAATCACCTATCTGGATGCCGACTGCCGCTATTATGTAAAACTGCCGGAAGAAAAAATTGCGGGGGAAGATACGTTGACCGTATATGAAAAAGGACGAATCGTAGAAGACGCTGTTCCAAAGAAAAGCTTAGAGCTGCAGCTGCCAGTGGAAAACAGCACCGTGACCGTACAATTACAATATGTTCATCTGAAAAACGAGTGCCTCCCTCTGTATCTAAAAGGGGAGGAGGGCACTGGAATACCGGATTCGTCATTCCGTGTACTGGCGGACGGAATGCTGGTGATCGAATATGTGCAGGATACCTTTCAAAATGCCTATCTGGTAAATCCGGAAACAGCAGACGTGCAATCCATTGGAGATTTATCCTACCATGCAGAAGCGGAATCTGGAATGCATATCTATGCCAACACCGTACAAAGCAGTGCCTCCGGGCGGTTTCTGCTATATCGCACGTATGCATTGGCACAGGGATGGGCGAAGGAGAAAACAGAAGCACAATGGGTGCTACTGGACAGGGTGGAAAATACCCGTCGTAGGCTGGATACAAAACGGCTGCCTGGCTATCTGCTGGGAAATGAGCTGCGTATGGCTGGCGATACGCACATCATTACAACAAAAAGCTATGCAGTGGATGCTACGACCGAAGCGAATTACCCGATTGTGTATAATTACCGTAAGAATACCTGGACAGAGTACAGTGACTACCAGTGCGCTGTTCCCTTTGTCAGTGATTATTTGTATCGTGCAAGAGACTCTTCCATAGAGCTGCTAAATATCCGTACACAGGAAAAGCATTCGATTCCATTACCGAAGAACATGCGGGCAGAAGACTGTATTTTGTATCCGTATGATGGGTTTTATATCAGTGAGAGTACGCTGAGCAGTGCATTGGATATCTATATTGTATCGCAGCAGCGATGGGTTCATTTGGATGCAAAGATATTGAATGGTGAGACAGCTGTCCTCTTTGCGTATCCGCTGGATGATCACACGCTTTTGCTCAATCAGACATATTTGATCGAATTTCACAAATAATCTGGAAAAGTATAGGATAGTATGCTATAGTACTGTTATACCTTAAAGGTACCGTATATAATAAGAAAGGCAGGTGGTTTGTATGAATACATTCAAAACGTATAAACTGAGGAAAGATACAGACTGCCGTGTTGATAGCTAGCGCATGTTCTGGGCATCCCTTGGGATGCTTTTTTCTTTCCTATGCAGCAAATTTATGAAAGGAAAGGACAAAAGAATGAAAACAGAAATTTGTAAAGAGCAGTACGCAGCATCTATGACAGCGATGCCGGCAAGCAGCAAGGAACAGAATCGTTCCCTGAAACGGGGGTTAAGCAGACAGGAGCTGTCTCTGCAGCAATGCTATGTGATGATTCGTAAGGAGCAGGTGGTTGCCAGAGCAGTTATTTATGATGAGCATTCCTACATTGGCAATCTGACACTGGAGGCGATCGAGCAGACGGAGGCTGATCAGTTTGTAAGGGATGTTATTGGCCATCTGGATCGAAGCAGAGAATGGCGCATCGACCTGTATTCGGACAAAATCAATTATACACTCGTATATCGGGCGCTGAAGCGCTGGTTTCCTATAGAAATCAAAAGGGAAAGCTACACAGTGATGACTGCTGAACGGGATTTGCATTCCTATGAGTTCGTATCGGCAAAGCAGATGACGAAGGAAAATCTGCTGGAGCTGATGGTGAGCGCAAGCAGAACTACACCGGATTTGCTTTTGCAAAGAGAACATACCAGTATGGGGCTGTATCCGGCAGTCCAAAAGCAGATGGAGGAGCTGCTGGATGATGAAGAAAGCGACATTTTATTTCAGATTCTGCTTGTTGAAGGGCAACCTGCAGGCTTTATCAGTGTAAATCGTCTGCTGGATGATGTTGGAGGAATCGGATGTATTGGGGTACATGCCGATTATCAGGGAAAGCGGCTTGGCAGCGTGCTGCTGCAAAAGGCAATGGACATGGCCTGGCATCACGATATTCATAAGCTGATAGGGGATATTGATGTTCATAATATCGCTATTCGAAAAAATCTGATACAATGCGGCTTTATGCTCGATTGTAGGATGTGTATGTTTCTGTTGGAAAAGCAGTAGCTAAGTCAATGGAAATCTGAAAGGACAGGGAACAGGCAGTTCATCATTTTATACAGAAGGATTTAGAAGAGACGCCTACAGCGAGGGACTGGGATAACTGTTTGTAGGGTGATTCGTTAAGGAATGTCAGGGAGAAAATCTGATTTCTTGCGGACTGAAATGTTCATAAAAAAAGGGGAATCCAATCTTCTGTTAAGTGGATTCCTCTGTTTTCTTTATTATCAAGTAAAAATCACCTGTTGTTTTTTTCTCTTAGGTCTGAATAGAAAAGATTATGCTTTTTCTATCCTGTGTGGCACTTGCCAGAGCTGAAGCTTTTTACATCATACAGGAAAGAAACCGCGTATCTGGTACGGCGTTTCTTTGAGAACACCACGATAAAGACTAGCCGGACATAAGGTTTCAAACAGAAATTGATGTAAACGATTGCAAAATCGTTAAAAGCAGGGTAGTATATAAATTTAATATTTAATAATGTATACTGTATGAGACATTCCAATATCTGTACTTTTTTTAATAAAACAGCTGTACAGACATCAAATTACAGCTATTATTCTATGGTTTTATGGATGTCTTCAATTGTATACCTTGTGAAATAAAAGGGAGGTACTGTAATGAAAAGATGTGTTCATGCTGTAAAGCTGGCAATGACAGTAATGCTGTCAGCCTTTCTGTTTCTTTCGGTTCAGGATTTGGGATATATTCATGCGGCTGATAAGAAAATCGTATTGTTAAAACTAGCTTCTAAAGAAAACTATGATACTATTCAAGCTGCGATAGATGCTGTTGCTGCCGGAGAAGACGCTATAATACAAATTCCTGCAGGGACTTATAGCGAGCCGCTGAAAATATCAAATACTTCTTCTCGGACGATTATACTGAAAGGGGCAAGTGCTGATGTCAGTGCCTATAGCAACGGTGGTGTCAGAAGCAGCGAGGAAACCATCCTGACCGGTGGTATAGAGGTAAACGGTCTTTTAGAGGATGACTCCTTGGAAATCAATGGATTGACACTGCATGGCAAGGGAATCAATATCGTTGGATGGGGTACTCCAATCAAATCGAGCGGGTCAATAAGAATTGTGAATAATGTGATAACAAATATCACAGATAAGAGCATTTCTGCGATACATATCAATTGTGGTTCTGATGAGTATATCGATACTGTGGAATTAAAAAACAACTATATAGATAATATCGGGGAAGAAGGCTATGCGGCAAACGGTGTATATTCAACGCTTCCAGTTCGTGCGATGTATATATCCGGAAATTATATAGGAAATGTCAATCACACTGCAATTCAGCTGGGAAGCATGACAGTGAAAGAACTGCTTTCAATAACAGAAAATCATATTTTAAATTGGAATAAGGATGGAATCGCCGGGACAGGTGCACAGGGAAGCCAGGGAGATGGGATTTACCTTCCCAAGGGAAGTACCCCGGAGACAGTACCGGTACAAGTGAATCACAATTATATTGCAAGAGAAAAAGAATTGCCAGGCTCTGCAGGCTTTGCGACACGCTGTAATTTAAAAAAAGGCGCGATTGATCTTTCGGCGAATTACTGGAACGAGGTGTATCCATACAAGGTGATTTCTGGAGGTACGTATGCAAATGTCACTGTAAAATCTGTTTGTGATGAGCATATGAATGTAACACAGCAAAGCATTGGAGACTTTCGGTTTTCTATTTCCACGCTTTACAACAGCGGAACGGACAAAGAGAAAATGCTGAGCGCAACCATAGTGATGCTGGACCAGGATTTTGATAAGCCTGCCGTACAGTGGAGCAGCGCTGATGAACGTATTATTGCTGTCGAACAACGTCAGGATGCAGCTTATTATGTAGCGAAGAAGAGTGGGACGGCAAAGATTAGCGGAAAAATCACGGACCCCAAATCAGGTGTGATTTATACACAGGAAGCGGAGGGTAAGGTCATTGATATTGATGTGGATAACGTTGTAATGGAGCCCGGCTCGCTGAAGCAGCTGCAAATCAGTGTGCTGCCGGAAGGGGAATCTATTTACTATAATAAGATTGAATGGACCTCCAGTGATGAGAGTATTGTAGAGGTTGACAGCAACGGCTGCTTGAGCAGTAAGGATAAAAAAGGAAATGCAGAGGTCACAGTGACCATGTATGGATTCGGTACGAAGCTGTATGCACAGAAAACCATAACAGTAACCGTTGAAAAGCCGAATCCGGTACAGAAAATCAATATGCAGAAAAACTTGCTGATGAAAAAGGGGGATACGCATACGCTGCAAGCGGAGATACTTCCTGCAGATGCGGATTCACAGAAAATCATATGGACATCCTCGAATGAAGATGTTGCTGTTGTGCATGCGGATGGCAGTATTTCAGCAGTTGCAAATGGAACCAGTACCATTACTGCCACCATCGATCATGTGACTGCGACCTGTGATGTGTCTGTCTATGAAGTCAAGGAAGCGAATATTGAGCCGCTAGATCCATCAAGGCCGTCCAGCACAAGTCAAGCAGGTATTATGGATGAAAAATCACAGGATATCATTGAAAGTACAGTTGATAATATCCTTTCTGAAATAGCGGAAGGAAGAGAAATTGCTTCGGATGTCCTTGATGAAACAACTAGAACTGCCGTTTTACAGGCAATGAATGAAGGAAAAGCTATCCAGCTGACAGCAAATGCAGAGGTGCTTGGAGAAGAGGAAATTGATGCAGCGGATCTGCGTATAATACAGGAGTATCTTTCAAATATAACGGACGCTCAGCATTCCGCCCTGCAATATTTTGACTTCAGCTTCCACCTTGTGAGCGATGATGGAGCCTTATTGGGAGAAATTAAGCAGCTGAAACAGCCGATTTCCTATGCTGTTGTATTGTCTAAGGGAACAGCACAACAGGATACAAGCTATTATATGGTGCGGCTGCATAACGGTAACATCACCAAAATCCCATTGCATACCAATGCGGATGGAACTATGACCTTTTCCACCGATCAGTTTTCATTATATGCACTGGTTGCAGAAAAGAAGGTGGATGCGGGCAATGAACCAATAGAAAAGCCGAAGCAGCCACATGAGCAGCCCGAGGAACCCAAGCAGCCGAACACTCAACCAGAGCATCCGGTTACAGACGCGAAGCAACCATCCTCTACACATGAAAAAACAGAGAAACCGGTAAAAAAGAAAGTTGCTGCTGTCAGCACCGCCGATATGCAAAATGAAGCCTTATGGCTGTCAGCGGTTGCGCTTGCCGTACTTCTTATGGCAGTTGTCCTTCGAAAAAAGCACAAAAAGGGTGCGGAGTAATAAATTGATGATTAGACAACTGATGCACATGCTGCTTGTTGTCTGTTTACAGGAGAAGTGATGCATCCTTAGTGTCTTTAAAGCTGCCACTGCATGGCAGCAGTGTCTGTATGCAGATGCCGTTCATTAAATATTCAGCAATCAGAAAAGGATCATCAGAGACTGCTGATAACGTTGAGAGAATGTCCCTGCTGCTAATTTCTACGCTTTTATCAATTATCTTGACAGAGAAAATTCAAAGAATATAACATAGTCACAAAAAAAAACAAGGGTGTCAAGTAAAAAACCTTGACAGACGGATAATCTATGGTATACTTATCAAGGTAATGCTAAGAAAATAACCAATAGGAGGAAATTATATGGCTGTAAAATTAAGATTAAAGAGAATGGGTTCCAAGAGAAAACCTTTCTACAGAATTGTCGCTGCGGATTCCCGCGCACCTAGAGATGGACGTTTTATCGAAATCATCGGTACTTATAATCCAACAACAAATCCTGCAAGCGTAGTGCTGAACGAAGAACTGGCTACAAAGTGGCTGAAAGAAGGAGCACAGCCTTCTGATACTGTTCGTAACATTCTTTCTAAAGAAGGAATTATGAAACGTCTGCACGAAGAAAAAAACGCTAAGTAAAAGAGTATGATCGATTACGAAAAAGTATTGTTGGATCTTGTAACACCGATGGTTGAGGATAAGACCAATGTATCTGTCAAAATGATGCCGACACTGGAGGATAATGAAATTCTGTTGTACGTATATGCCAACAGCGATGATGTTGCCCGCCTGATCGGACGTCGTGGCATGATGGCTTCTTCTATTCGTCAGATGATGTCTGTGGCATCAAGGAAAGAGGATAAAAGAGTTACCATTAAGTTTGAATCATATTAGGATGCCTTTCGCATCCTTTTTTTGGAGGTAGGACATATGAAAGAAATCAATATCGGTATGCTTGTGAATACACATGGTCTTCGCGGTGAAATGAAGGTCAAGGTGCTTACGGATTTTCCGCAGCTGCGATTTCAAAAGGGGGCAGTTGTGCATCTGCAGCTGGCACAGGGACAGTTTGACCTGAAGGTACAGCATGTACGGGAAAGCAAGGGACAGCTGCTTGTCAAATTTGAAGGCTATGATGATATCAATCAGGTGGAAGGCTGGAAGGGCAGCATGCTGACCATACGGGAAGAGGAGCTGCAGGAGCTGGATGAATTTGAAGCGTACTTTCACGAATTACAGGATGCCGTGGTCTATGATATGGAGGGTGTACAACTGGGGACAGTTAGCGAAATCATAGAAACCGGAGCCAATGCAATCCTGCGTGTCAAAACGAAAGATAAGGATATTCTGATTCCTTTTGTCAGAGCCTTTGTCAAGGAGTTTGATCGTAAAAACAAGGTGATGAAGGTGGAGCTGATGGAGGGGCTTGTATGAAGATAACAGTTCTGACACTGTTTCCTGAGTTTTTTGACAGCTTTCGTTCCACATCCATAATCAAGCGGGCACTGGAGCAGCGGCTTGTGGAATTTGAAACGGTGGATTTTCGGGCGTTTACGTTAGACCGCCACAATCATGTGGACGATACACCGTGCGGCGGCGGACAGGGGATGGTGCTTTCCTGCCAGCCAATCGTTGACTGTCTGAAATCGGTGCGCAGTGAGGATTCCTTTGTCATTATGATGACACCGCAGGGGAATCGCTTTGATCAAAAGCTGGCTCACCGCTTTGCCTCCGAAATCAAGCATCTGATCATTCTTTGCGGACACTATGAGGGCTTTGACGAGCGCATTCGTTCCTTTGTGGATATGGAGGTATCTCTTGGGGATTTTGTATTGACCGGAGGAGAAGGTGCTGCGCTGGTGATTTCCGATGCAGTCATACGACTGCTGGATCACGTTATTAAAGAAGAAAGTCACAGCGATGATTCTTTTGAAAACGGTCTGCTGGAGTATCCGCAATTTACCCGTCCCATCGAATATGAGGGAATGCGGGTACCCGATGTTTTACTGAGTGGTCATCATGCCAATATCCGTAAATGGCGGCTAAAGGAATCGTTGAAGAAGACGATGGAGAAACGTCCGGATTTATTGAAAAATCGTGAGTTTACAAAAGAAGAACGGAAGCTGCTGGATGAAATTAAAGCTGAGAAGGAACAAGGTGAAGGATAAAAGGAAGTCCTTTGCCTTTTTACAATACTACTTGGTTCTATCTGCTGCAGTATAAGTACGTGTAAAACGATTGGTATCAGATAAGGCGTCTGTTTAAATAAACACTGCTAGTTACTGAAACAGATCGATACGTGCTGTATTATCATACACTATATTGATAAGTAATAATCATGACAGCTTGTCTGGGATTTGTATCTCAATGGTAAAATATGTCGGAGATAAGTATAAGACTGGTTAGAAATACATAATGAAGGCCATCAGTCCTATACGGTCTGTATTAGCCTTTTTTGGAATATGACAATACGCTGTCGATGAAGGTGTGCTATACTTTTGGGAAAAGGAGAGATTCAAAATGAATATGAAGAGCTATCTGGAACAGTATTCCCATACGGCGCTGGCTATGAATGACATAGAGATACTGCCTGAACACATACGTGTGGTAATGGTGAATGAATGTGCACCATTAAGGAATGAAGATGATTTTTATGGGAATACGGATGGTGAATATGCTGTATCATTGCGCTCGTTTTTTTCGGATTCAGAACCTGCTCATCTGCTTGCGCGGGGGATTTACGTAACCAATGCCTGCAAGCTGCCAAAACCAAGGGAAGGCTTTACCAAACAGCAGCTGCAGGAAAGCTCTGTCATTCTGGAGGAAGAGCTGAAGCTGTTTGAAAATCTGCGTGTGATTATGCTGATGGGGGATGTTGCGATACGCGTGCATACCATGATTGCCAGGCGTAATCATACAGCGCGCATTCCTGCCGGTTCCACCTACAGACTGCGCAGCAGCATCTGGATGGATGGAGATATCCGTTTGTTTCCTTCCTATATTATGACCGGAAAAAATCTGCAGATTGAACGCAGTAAACGGACGATGATTGCAGAGGATATTTCGCAAATGCTCGCCTATTTGGAAACGCTGGATAGCGCAGGCTGAAAATGGAGGAGAGCAGTTCGGATTTTCTTTGTAAAATTCGGCATTCTCCTTTTTTTTAGTTGGTGAAAATGGTATGATAATAGCAGAAAGGACCCGACCTTTCTGAAAACGACTTCTTCTTTACCGCTGTAAAAAAATGGCTGAAAAAGTATTTACAAATATCCCAGATCTGTGATATCATATATAAGCCTTTATGGCACGCGGTTCCGCTGAACAGTATGATTCAAGAGCCTCTACGTTATGATGAATAGAAAAGGAGCGCCATTATTATGAACATGCAGTTAGTAAATGAAGTAACAAAATCACAATTGAAGAAAGATGTCCCATTCTTTAAATCAGGTAGTACCGTTCGAGTACACGTTAAGATCAAAGAGGGTGACAAATCCCGTATTCAGGTATTTGAAGGATTGGTTATCGCAAAGCAGGGTGGAGGAATCAACGAAGTATTCACTGTTCGTAAAATCTCTAACCAGATCGGTGTAGAAAGAACATTCCCGATTCACTCTCCAATTGTTGAAAAAATCGAAGTTGTACGTAACGGTAAGGTTAGAAGAAACAAATTATTCTACTTACGCGGACGTTCTGGTAAGGCTTCTCGTATTAAAGAAGTTCGTTAAGCTGGAAAAAAGTCGGGTCTTGCTCGACTTTTTATTTTAGGCTGGAGGGTGTACGATGCAGAAGCAGGAGAAGGACAGACACAGACTGGAAGAACACGAATCACTGGCAGGCGTGATTTTTTCCAACCTGTTTTCATTACTGAAAATATTCCTTGTCTGTTTTGTGCTGGTGTATCTAACAGCCAATTATCTTGTGCGGCCGCTGCGTGTACAGGGAGGCAGTATGTATCCGACGCTGAAAACGGGTGAATTCGGATTTGGCAATGCGTTTTCCGGTCATTTTCAGGAAATCAAGCGCGGTGATATCGTGATTGTCTATGACAAGAAGAAGACGCATACCTATTGGGTGAAGCGTGTCATCGGTCTGCCCGGTGAGCGGATCCGCGCCAGTGGGGATATGGTATACATCAATGATACAGCTATTCAGGAGCCTTATCTTGACAATGATTATGCGGATAGTATCCGGTTGACGGAAAATTATAAATTCACAGAGGATTTTGATGAGGTGCAGCTGGGAGAGGACGAATATTATCTGATGGGGGACAATCGCTATGCAAGCAAGGACTCCCGCGAAATGGGGGCCTTCAAGCGCGGGGATATCAAGGCAGTGGATTTTTTCATTGTGCTGCCGTTTAATAAAATGAGAGTGGCGGAATAAGATATGAACAAAAACAAAAGAACCAGAAGCAATCTGGACATTGTATATACTATCCTTGACTTTGCCCGACTGATTCTGATCACTGTAGTGGCGGCAATGGTCATTCTGGTCTTTGTAGCACGCAAGGAGGAAGTCAGAGGCACCTCCATGTATCCCACGCTGGTGGAAGGTGAGTCGGTAATCATCAATATGGCAGCAAACTATGTCGGTGAAATTAAGCGCTTTGATGTGGTTGTTGCCAGAGAATATCGAAGTGATGATTTGTGGGTCAAGCGTGTCATCGGGTTGCCTGGAGAAACGATCAGCTACCGTGAGGATGTTCTGTACGTGGATGGAAAGGCGATGGAGGAACCGTTTCTGGATAAGAAGTATGTGGAACAGGTGAAAAAAAGTGCGAATAAGCTTTATTTTACACAGGATTATATATCAAAAAAGCTGGGGAAGAATGAATATCTGCTGGTTGGTGATAACCGTAATGAATCTCTGGATTCAAGAAATGATGCTGTAGGGCCGTTTCAGCGGGAACAGATCATCGCCAGAGGGGTGTTTGTTTACCAGCCGTTTTCGAAAGCGAGGTATGTAGGCAATGGCGGATGATAAAATACGCATTCAATGGTTCCCTGGTCATATGACCAAGGCGAAGCGGGAAATGCAGGAGAAGCTGAACATGGTGGACATGGTGATCGAGCTGCGGGATGCCCGCATTCCAAGTGCCAGCAAGAATCCGATGATTGAGGAGCTGTGTCAGAACAAGCCGCGGCTGATCGTACTTTCCAAAAAGGATAAGGCGGATGCTGCGGCGACAAAGCTGTGGTGCAGTGCGTTGCAGAATGAAACCACACGCGTTGTGGCGCTGGATATTCTGAAGGAGAATATCATAGCGAGAATCGTGGAGGAAAGCCGTCTGCTCATGCAGGCGAAAATCGAACGCATGAAGCGAAGAGGCATCCGTCCCCGTGCCATTCGTGCAATGGTTGTCGGAGTGCCGAATGTCGGTAAATCCACTTTTATTAACCGGATATCCAAAAAAAAGGTGGCTGTCACCGGAGATCGTCCGGGTGTGACAAGGGCACTGCAGTGGTCGAAGGTGAACCAGAATCTGGAGCTGCTCGATACTCCGGGGGTGCTGTGGCCGAAATTTGAGGATGAAACCGTCGGTGTTCTGCTGGCTATCACGGGAGCGATACGTGATGAAATCCTCCCGCTGGAGGAAATTGCGGCCTGGGCGATGCGGTATCTGATTGCGAACCACAAAGAGGCGCTGCAGCAGCGCTATGACATTGCCGTGTGCGAGGATCCCTATATCATGCTGGAGCGAATTGCAGAAAAGCGCGGCTTTATGCGCAAGGGTGAAATGGATGAGAAGCGTACCATTGAAACCTTCCTGCGGGAGCTGCGGGATGACAAGCTGGGAAGAATTACGTGGGAGATGCCGTATGCAGACAGCGAATGAGTATGAACAGGTATGGTGGCAGCAGGGAAAGCGCTGCATTGTAGGCATCGATGAAGCAGGCAGAGGTCCCATTGCCGGACCTCTTGTCGTTGCGGCCGTTGCCTTTCCACCAGGGTATTCCCATCCGGAAATTTACGACTCCAAGAAGCTGAGCGATAAGAAGCGAAGAGCCCTTTTCCATGAGGTGGTTGCGCAGGCGCTGGAATATCATATACGTATCATCGAGCCGAAGATTATCGATGAATTGAATATTTATCGTGCGACCCAGAGGGCGATGCAGGATATAAGCGATATGTTTGCACATGCGGACGGTGTTTTAACGGATGCCATGCCGCTTCCTCATAATGAGCGGGATGTGATTTCCCTTGTTAAGGGAGATCAGAAAAGCGTCAGTATTGCAGCCGCAAGCATTTTGGCCAAGGTTACACGGGATTGTATGATGGAAGCGTATGACCGGCAGTATCCCCAATACGGCTTTGCGCGTCACAAGGGCTATCCGACAAAGGCTCATATAGAGGCACTGCATACCTATGGTGTGATTACAGGGCTGTATCGGGAAAGCTATGGTCCGGTAGCTGCCATGCGGCAGCTGGTGCTGGATATTTAAGCAGTGAAGGCTGCTTTTTTTAAATTTTGTAAAAAATAATAAGAAAAATAAGAAGTGTATGAAAATGTGTTGCAAAATAAGAGAAACCGTACTATACTATGGATAAGGAACAGGAAAGGCGGTGGCAGGATGTTTACATGGGTAAAAGGCAATGTATATACGCTTGTATTGACACTGTATCCGAATAACATTACCTTGAACAGCAGCGCTGCCTCTTATTTTGAGGATGTGCGCTGGGCCATGATCGGACTGGATAAGGATAGCCTGAAATTGGGAATACGTCCCGTTACAAAACGGGAAATTGATCTGCATCTGGTATCCATGGATCAGCTGCATAAGGTGTCTGTTGGAAAAGGATATGCAAGAATCAGCAACAAAATGATCATTGAGGAGATTTCCGGTATGATCAATCAGCCGATCAACGGACTGAAAATCAACGCGGCCTATGATGAAACGGAGAATATGCTGATTGCAGATCTCCATGAGCTGGCTGCAGATAAGGGGTGAATGGATTATGGTACTGATCTGGATTGCCATTAGCGTAGGCGCGGTTCTGGTTGAACTGGCGACACCTACTGCATTGATTTCCATATGGTTTGCCGTGGGAGGTGTAATCGGAGCGCTGACGGCTTTGATCAATCTTCCGCTGTGGGTGCAGATTGTATGCTTTGTTGTTGTTTCACTTGCCAGTATGCTGATTGTGCGTCCGATAGCCTCACGTTATCTGCGTGGGAATACGGTGCCTACCAATGCCGATCGCTTTATCGGTGAGATTGCGCAGGTAACCAGTCTTGTGACAAAGGATGAATGGGGCGAGGTCAAGGTGAATGGGACAATGTGGCATGCGGTTCCTGTGGATGATGATTCCATCGAGGAAGGTGCAAAGGTCAAGGTTGTCGCTATTGAAGGTGCTAAGTTACTTGTAAAAAGAGTAAGCGAAAGATAGAAAAAGAAAGAAGGTAATGATGATGAGTGTATTTCAGATTATACTGCTTGTTGTAGTTGCGCTGATTCTGGTTGGGCTGTTTGCCTACCTCATCCGTATCGTGCCGCAGGCAAAGGCATATGTCGTTGAACGACTGGGTGCCTATCATACAACTTGGAACACAGGAATTCATATTCTGGTTCCTTTTGTGGATCGTGTTTCGAATAAGGTGACATTGAAGGAGGTTGTGAAGGATTTTGCTCCGCAGCCGGTTATCACCAAGGATAATGTAACCATGCAGATTGACACGGTTGTATATTTTCAGATTACCGATCCAAAGCTGTATACGTATGGTGTTGTAGGACCGATCACCGCGATTGAAAATTTAACAGCGACCACACTGCGTAATATCATCGGTGATCTGGAGCTGGATGAAACGCTGACCTCCCGTGATATTATCAATACGAAGATGCGTGCGATTCTGGATGAAGCAACAGATCCATGGGGCATTAAGGTGAACCGTGTAGAGGTTAAAAATATCATCCCGCCGCGCGACATTCAGGAAGCGATGGAAAAGCAGATGCGTGCAGAGCGTGAACGACGTGAATCCATCCTTCGTGCAGAGGGTGAAAAACGAAGCAATATCCTGACTGCCGAGGGTGAAAAGGAAGCGATGGTGCTGCGTGCTAATGCAAAGAAGGAAGCAATGATTGCGGAGGCGGAAGGACAGGCACGTGCAATGGAGCGTATTTATGAAGCACAGGCCCGTGGTATTGAGATGATTAAAAATGCCAACCCGACGAAGGAATATCTGAGTCTGAAGAGTCTGGAAACCTATGAGAAAATGGCGGATGGCAAAGCGACCAAGATTGTTGTGCCAAGCGAAATGCAGAATATGGCTTCCTTCCTGACAAGTGCCAGAGAAATTCTGGTAGATGATGCAGCGAAGGATGCGCTGGAAGAAGTCATTAAGCCGAAAAAGGGCTGAGTGAAACACGCGGAGTACCTTAGCACAGATGTTTTTCATGAAAAGCAGGAAAAAATTCCTGTTTTTTTTAGGAGTTTTTGATGTTCATTTCGTATATACATATGAGGTGATATTATGAGAGAACAACTATTGTGCTATGCACTGCGCTATGAAGGCGACTGGAAAAAGATGAAGCTTGCGCTGGACAGGCAGGAGCCCTGGACGCGGATGGCGTATGAGGGAAGCTATGTGACGATTGCTGATCAGGCCTATCCCGACAAGCTGCGAAGGCTTGCCTGTCCGCCGTGGATATTGTTTTATGAGGGTGACATGACACTGCTTCAGAAACCGGGCTGCGGTATTGTCGGCAGTCGGCAGGCGAGTGCTGCGGGGCTAAGAAACTGTGCGCGTATTACCGATTGTATGAAAGAGCGCTTCGTCATCGTGTCCGGTCTTGCTAGGGGAATTGATGGACAGGCGCATCGCAGTGCACTGGATCAGCATACGATTGCAGTAATTGGCTGTGGTCTGGATGTCGTATATCCAAAGGAGCATGCGTCCCTGTATGCTGTTATGCGCAAAAAGCAGCTGATTATCAGTGAGTATCCAAACGGAACAAAGCCCTATGCGTACCACTTTCCATGGCGAAATCGGATTATCGCCGCATTGAGTGAGGCCGTTATCGTTGTGGAGGCCCGTCGAAGAAGTGGTTCGCTGCTGACGGTAAATGAGGCGCTGGAGCTGGATATTCCTGTTTACTGTGTGCCTCACGCTTATCTGGATGAGGCTGGAACCGGCTGCAATCTATTGATCTCACAGGGGGCAAATATCCTTGTGGATGAGGACGATCTGCGCCTTATTTTTTAAAAAATGTTTGACAAAACAGGAATTTGTGCGAATAATAGGAGACGTATATTTAATTGCTAGGAGGCATAACATGAAAAATCTGGTTATTGTGGAATCCCCTTCCAAATCCAAAACCATAGAAAAATACCTGGGTGGCGACTATCATGTTGTTTCATCCAAAGGACATATACGTGATCTTGCGACAAGTGGCAAGGGTGGTCTGGGAATCGATGTTGAGAATGATTTCGAGCCGACCTACAAGGTCAGCAGTGACAAACGCGCAGTCGTTAAGGAGCTGAAGGACCTCGCGAAAAAAAGCGATCATGTATATCTGGCAAGTGACCCCGACCGTGAGGGAGAGGCGATTGCCTGGCATCTGGCAAATGTGCTGGATTTGAATATGGAAGAAGAAAACCGTATCATCTTCAACGAAATCACAAAGCATGCAGTGGTGGAGGCGTTTGAGCATCCGCGTACGATTGATCAGGACCTGGTGAAATCCCAGGAGGCACGGCGTATGCTGGACCGCATCATCGGCTTTAAGCTGTCCAAGCTGTTACAGAGTAAAATAAAAAGCAAATCCGCAGGCCGTGTGCAGTCGGTGGCACTGCGCCTGATCGTTGAACGGGAAAATGAAATCCGCGCGTTTAAGAGTGAGGAATACTGGACACTGGCTGCCAATATTGAAAAGGATGGAAAGACGTTCAGCGCATCCTTAAACAAGATTGACGGCAAGAAGGCTGACCTGAAAACGCAGGAGGAGGTCAATGCGGTCATCGAGCGCTGCTGTCATGACTTCATTGTCAGCAGCATTGAAAAGAAGGTTCGTAAGAAAGAAGCGAGAATGCCGTTCATCACCTCCACCCTGCAGCAGGAGGCAAGCACCAAGCTGGGCTTTGGAGCAAAGAAAACCATGCAGATTGCACAGAAGCTGTATGAGGGACTTCCGCTTGCGGGAGGAGTCAGCGAGGGTCTGATATCCTATATGCGTACCGATTCCACACGACTGAGTGATCAGTTTGTCAAGGACGCGGAAAGCTATATCGAAGAAACCTACGGGAAGGACTACAAGGGACGTGCCCGTCAGAAAAACAGTGAAAATGCACAGGATGCGCATGAGGCCATTCGTCCGACGAGTATTCTGAATACGCCGGCAAGAGTCAAGGAATATCTGACAAATGATCAGTATAAGCTGTACAAGCTGATTTATGCCAGAACGCTGGCATCCTTAATGGCGCCAAGCAAAAGCAATGTGGTCAATGTACAGATCGTATCCGATGGCTGTGAGTTCAGTGCCAACGGCTCCATTCTTACCTTTGACGGTTATCTGAAAATCTACAGCGATTATGAAACTGTTAAGGATGAAATGCTGCCAATCATGGAAGAACAGGAAACGCTCAAGGATGTTGAGCTGGAAGGTAAGCAGCACTTCACCGAGCCGCCGCTTCGCTACAGTGAGGCCCGCCTGATCAAGGATCTGGAGGAAAAGGGAATCGGACGTCCGTCCACCTATGCAATCATCATTGATACACTGCAGGCCCGCGGCTATGTCTCTTTGGAGCGCCCAAGTGAGGGCAGTAAGACGAAGGTCTTCATCCCCAGTGAACAGGGCGAGCTGACCGACACCAAGCTGCAGGAATTCTTCAGCGGCATCATCAACGTATCCTATACAGCGAATATGGAGCATCACCTGGACGAGATTGCGGCAGGAGAGCGAAACAATATTGAAGAGGTTCGTACCTTCTATAATGAATTTGAACCGCTGCTGCAGAATGCATATGAGAATATGGAAAAGAAGGAGCTGGAGCGCACCGGAGAAAAATGTCCGGACTGCGGGAACGATCTGGTGTATCGCATCGGGCGTTTCGGTAAATTTATCTCCTGCATCAACTTTCCGGAATGCCGCTATACCAAAGGTGAGGATGAGGATGAAAATGCTGTGGAGGAGGTCTGCCCGAAATGCGGAAGCAAGATGGTGACGAAAAAAGGACGCTACGGCTCCTTCCTTGCCTGCAGCAATTACCCGGAATGTAAATATATCAAAAGCAACAAGACGAAGGAAGAACCGGAGCCTACCGGAGAAATGTGTCCGGACTGCGGTCATGAGCTGGTAAGAAGAAAATCCCGTTTCGGTACGACCTTTATCGGCTGCAGCAATTATCCGAAATGCCGCTATATCAAAAAGGAACCGAAGAAGGAAAAGGCGGAAGGGGACGATAAGGCAGCACCGAAGAAAAAGGCAGCCGCCAAAAAAACGACCAAGAAGGTTGTGAAAAAGGCAGTGAAGAAATCCGTGAAGAAGGCTGTGGAAGCAGAGGCAGAAGGCAGTGAATCATGATGGATAAGGTAACCGTTGTCGGAGCCGGTCTGGCAGGCTGTGAGGCGGCGTGGCAGCTGGTAAAGCGCAAGATTCCGGTACGGCTTGTGGAAATGCGGCCGAAAACGTCCTCACCGGCACACCACAGTGAAAACTTTGCGGAGCTTGTGTGCTCCAATTCCCTTCGCTCGGATTCCCTGAACAATGCGGTTGGGATTTTGAAAGAGGAAATGCGGCATCTGGATTCCATCATCATGGAGAGTGCGGAGGCCACACGGGTTCCGGCCGGCAGTGCGCTGGCAGTGGATCGTCAGGCCTTTTCCCGGCGTATTACAGAACAGCTGAAACAGCATCCGCTGATTGAGGTCGTACAGGAAGAGGTAACACAGATTCCCGATGGTCCCTGCATCATTGCCAGCGGTCCGCTGACAAGCGATGCATTAAGCAAAGCCATACAGGAATACACCCATGCGGATTATTTCCATTTCTATGATGCGGCCGCCCCGATCATTGAAAAGGACAGCATTGATTTCTCTAAGGCATATATTAAATCCCGTTATGATAAGGGAGAGGCTGCCTATATCAACTGTGCGATGAGCAGGGAGGAATTTGATGCCTTTTACGAGGAGCTGATTCATGCGGAAACCGCACAGCTGCACGAGTTTGAGGATGAAACCTACTTTGAAGGCTGTATGCCGTTTGAGGAAATGGCACGCCGCGGCCGGCAGACACTGCTGTTTGGACCGATGAAGCCGGTTGGGCTGGAGCGTCCGGATGGAACGACACCGTATGCGGTTGTCCAGCTGCGTCAGGATAATGCCGTGGCAAGTCTGTATAATATCGTCGGCTTTCAGACGCATTTAAAATGGGGAGAGCAGAAGCGTCTGCTGTCCATGATTCCCGGCTTAGAGAATGTTTCCATTGTGCGCTATGGTGTCATGCACCGCAATTCCTATCTGTGTGCACCGAAGGTTCTGCGCCCCACCTATCAGCATGTCCAGCGGGATGATCTGTTCTTTGCCGGTCAGCTGTGCGGCGTGGAGGGCTATGTCGAAAGTGCGGCCAGCGGACTTCTGGCTGGAATGAATATGGCCAACCTCATGCGTGAGAAAGCAGTCGTGGAGCTGCCGGATACGTGTGTCATTGGATCGATGGCGCACTACATCACCCATGCCAGTGAGCGCTATTTTCAGCCGATGAATGCCAACTTCGGAATTATGCGTCTGTTGGAAAAGGTAAAGAAGAAGGAACGCAAGGAGGCATTTGCCAATCAGGCGCTATCCGTAATCGATACATACAAAAAGGAGTTTGACTGATGGAGGAACTGCTTGCGCGGTTTCTGCAGTACATGGATTCCCTCAACAGCGGCAGTGTGCATACGCGAGCCGCTTACCAAAGAGATATACGCGAGTTTATCTCTTTTTTACAGGAAGAGGGAATTGAGGAGCTGCAGGATGCAGATCGCATCATCGTCATGAACTATATCGCCTCTTTGCGTGAGAAGCCCGGGGTCAGCGGAGAAATGAAAAACTCCACGATTGCCCGCAAGCTGTCCTCCCTTCGTTCCTTTTACCGCTATCTGAATGAATATGTGGGAATCACGCAGAATCCGTTTCTGTATTTTAAGACACCGAAGCGCGCCAAACGAATACCGGAGTTTCTGTTTTATGATGAAATGGATACCTTTTTGAGCAGCTTTGATCTGGATACGCCGGACGGACTGCGGGATCGTGCGATGTTTGAGCTGATGTATGCCTGCGGTCTGCGGGTCAGTGAAGCGGCATCCCTTCGGTTGTACGATATCGATCTGCACGATCGCATCCTCACCATACACGGTAAGGGAAACAAGCAGCGCATTGTTCCCTTTTATGCGCTGGCAGGGGAGTTGCTGGAGCACTATCTTCAGGAGGTGCGTCCGCAATGGATGAAGGAGGAACACGATATCGTGTTCCTCAATCAGCGGGGGAAGGGGCTGACCACGCGCGGCATACAGTACCGCATGCAGCTGGCCGCTGATACCTGCTCACTTTCCGTGCATGTGCATCCGCATATGTTCCGGCATTCCTTTGCGACGCATCTTTTGGATAACGGTGCCGACCTGCGTGTGGTACAGGAGCTGCTGGGACATGCATCGCTATCGACTACGCAGGTATATGTCCATGTGACACAGGAGCGGCTGAAGAAGGCCTACACGCATGCACACCCGCGTGCACAAGAAAAGTAAAAAAACTATTGAAAAGAACAATGAATGTGATATAATAAACAACGGTGCGAACACGCACACTACACACATCATGGATTCGGCAGCCCGTGCTTCGAGATGCAGTGTATGCGTCAATGACAAGTTGCTGCCGCGTGGAAGTGATGGAGGCGTAACGGAAAGTGAGGATATATCATGTCAGTAGTAACAATGAGAAAATTATTGGAATCTGGTGTACATTTCGGTCATCAGACTCGCAGATGGAACCCAAAAATGAAACCAAACATCTATGCAAGCAGAAACGGTGTTTACATCATCAATCTGGAGAAAACTCTGGAACAGCTGGACACTGCATATGCGGCAATGAAAGATATCGCTGAAAAAGGCGGAAAGGTACTGTTCGTAGGTACGAAGAAACAGGCACAGGCTGTGGTTGTTGAGGAAGCACTTCGCTCCGGAAGCTTCTTTGTAAATCAGAGATGGCTGGGTGGTCTGTTAACAAACTACCGTACGATTCAGAAACGTGTAAAACGTCTTGTTGAAATCGAAGAGATGGAAGCAAACGGAACACTGGACCTGTACCCTAAGAAAGAAATCGCACAGGTGAAGAAGCAGAAGGCTCGTCTGGAAAACTTCCTGGGCGGAATCAAGGAAATGAAGAAGCTGCCAAACGCAATCTTCGTTATTGATCCAAAAGAAGAACACAATGCTGTTGCAGAGGCTAAGAAGCTGGGAATCCCTGTATTTGCAATGGTGGATACAAACTGTGATCCTGAAACAGTCGATTACCCGATTGCTTCCAACGATGATGCAATCCGTTCTGTAAAACTGATTACAACTCTGATGGCAGACGCTATTGTAGAGGCTAAGGGTGGTCTGTTAAGCGTTGCTCACAATATCGATGAGAACGAAAACGATGTAACGATGAAGGATGTTATCATCAATGTGGAAGAGCAGATTGCAGAAAACGAAAGACGTCGTCGTCAGAGAAACGAGGAACGTCGTAACCGTCGTCCTTATGACCGTAACCGTAACGGACGCAATGCAAAGGCTCCTTACCAGAGACGTGAAAACGTACGACCTGCTGCAGACAGCAGACCGGCGAATAACGATTCCGCAAGAAGTGAAGCACCTAAGACTGCTGAATAATCAGAAAAACATAAGAATATAAATGGAGGAAAGATCATGATCACTGCTGCATTAGTAAAAGAATTACGTGAAAAAACAGGCGCAGGAATGATGGACTGCAAAAAGGCTCTGACAGAGTGTGATGGCGACATCGCAAAGTCTATCGACTGGCTGCGTGAAAAGGGTATTGCAAAGGCTGCCAAGAAGAACGACCGTATCGCTGCAGAAGGTCTGACACGCGTTGGTGTGGAAGGCAACACCGGAGTTATTTTCGAGGTAAACTCTGAAACGGACTTCGTTGCAAAGAACGAACAGTTCCTGGAGCTGCTGGAAACAGTTAAGAATGCACTGATTGCCAACAAGCCTGCGGATCTGGATGCTGCACTGGCTTGCACGGTGAACGGTGAAACCATTGCGGATCTGGTAACAACTGCGACAGCCACGATCGGAGAAAAAATCTCTCTGCGTCGTATGGCTGTAGTTGAAAAGGCGGACGATGAAGTATTTGCTTCCTACATGCACATGGGCGGAAAGATTTCTGCGCTGGCTGTATTAAAGGGTGCGGATGAAAAAGTCGCTAAGGATATGGCAATGCAGATTGCAAGTATGAATCCGCAGTATGTCTCTCGTGATGACATGCCGGTTGAGGTTGTTGAGCACGAGCGTAAGGTACAGACTGAAATCGTGAAAAACGATGAGAAGCTGGCCAGCAAACCGGAAAAGGTTCTTGCCGGAATCATCGAAGGAAAGGTTTCCAAGAATCTGAAGGACGCTTGTCTGGTTGAACAGGAATTTTTCCTGAATCCTGACCAGAAGGTAGGACAGTATCTGAAGGAACATGCTTCTACTGTCGCAAGCTTTATTCGTTACGCAGTAGGTGAAGGAATCGAAAAACGTGAAGATAACTTTGCTGAAGAAGTAATGAGCCAGGCATTTGGTAAATAGGACACTCTTTGTGTCCTTTTTTTAAGGAAAGGCAACGTAAACCAATACAGAGAAGCAGACGGGTGTGCTTGTGACAACATTTATAAAATGGAAAAAAACAGCATATTCCTCTTCCTTTTTGAAAGCTTTTTCTTTATAATAAGAACGGAAGGATTTCATAATCCATACATACGAAAAATGATAAAGGTGGACGTAATTATGTACAAACGAGTATTGCTGAAATTAAGCGGAGAAGCATTGTCCTCTCCGGGGAATTCCTTTGATCCCAAAATTCTTGCTTCACTGGCAAAGGAACTGAAACAGGTGCATGAGCTTGGTGTGGATCTGGCAATCGTTGTCGGCGGGGGGAATTTCATCCGCGGCAAGATGGCGGAAACCATGGGCATCGAACGTGTGCAGGCAGACTATATGGGGATGCTGGCAACTGTAATCAATGCACTGGCAGTACAGAGTGCGCTGGAACAGGAAGGTGTTCCTACCCGTGTACAGACAGCGATTGAAATGCAGAAGGTTGCTGAACCGTTTATTGTGCGTCGTGCAAACCGTCATCTGGAAAAAAGCCGTGTTGTAATTTTCGGTGCCGGAACAGGAAATCCATATTTCTCAACGGATACCACAGCGGCTCTTCGTGCGAGCGAAATCGGAGCTGATGTGATTCTGATGGCAAAAAACGGCGTGGACGGTGTATACAACGCGGATCCGAAGACCAATCCGGATGCAGTAAAATATGACACGCTTACGTATATGGACCTGATTCAGGAGGGGCTGGCTGTCATGGATACGACAGCTACCAGCATGTGCATGGACAATGACATCGATCTGGTGGTGTTCAATATGAATGAGCACGGCAATATCCTGAAGGCTGTACAGGGGGATATTACGGGAACCGTTATCACAAAGGAAAGGAAGTAATACTATGGAAATCTTAAATCATGCGGAAGAAAAAATGAAGAAGGCTGTAGCCGTACTGGAGGAGGATCTGAAAACGATTCGTACCGGTATGGCACACGCATCTCTGCTTGACCATGTGCAGTTTGAATATTATGGAAGCCCGACACCGATCAATCAGGTGGCATCCGTTAAGGTTGTTGAGGGACGTCAGCTTGTCATCAAACCGTATGACCGCGGCACGCTGAAGGACATTGAACGTGCGATTCAGACAAGCGATACCGGTCTGGTTCCACAGAGTGATGGAGAAGTTATTCGTCTGAATGTTCCAGCGCTGACAGAGGAACGCCGTAAGGAGCTGGCGAAATCCGCTCATAAAATGGGAGAGGAAGCAAAAATCGCTATCCGTAATATCCGTCGTGATGCAAATGATGCAGTGAAGAAGGATAAAGAGCTGACAGAGGATCTGAAGAAGGATGCACAGGAGAAAATCCAGAAGCTGACGGATAAAATCGGAAAGTCCATTGATTCTGCTGTGGATACAAAAGCAAAGGAAATCATGAAGGTTTAAACACATACAGGAGATGTCTGGCAAGCAGCATCTCTTTTCTTGTGCCATATGTAAAAAAAGGGAATCAAATTCAGCTGTATAGCTGTAAAAGTATGGTAGTTCATGGAAAGTATGGTATAATAATTCTGTTCTGATGAACACGCGATAATGATTGTAGGAGGATGAATCCTTATGGATACAAGAATCATACCGCAGCACATTGCCATCATCATGGATGGAAATGGACGCTGGGCTAAGAAACGAGGTCTGCCGAGAACTGCCGGACATAAGCAGGGCGCGGAAAATATAAGAAAAATCGCCATCGCATGCAATACGATGGGAGTGAAAGCACTGACCTGCTACGCGTTTTCCACGGAGAACTGGAAACGTCCGCAGGATGAGGTTGATTATCTGTGCAAGCTTCCGAAGCTTTTTTTTAACCGCTATCTGGCAGAGCTGAAAAAGAATAATATCAAGGTAACCTTTCTCGGGGAAATCGAACGCTTCCCGGATGAGACACGCCGTGTCATTACCACAGCCGTTGAGCAGACGCAGGAGAACACGGGGCTGATTCTCTGTCTGGCTGTCAATTACGGTTCCCGCCGTGAAATCACATTGGCCGCGCAGAGATATGCACAGGATGTACAGCAGGGGAAGGCGAGCACGGAAATCGACGAGGATGCTTTTGGCAGCTATATGATGACAGCGGATATGCCGGAGCTGGATTTGATGATCCGCACGAGTGGAGAGCTGCGTATCAGCAATTTTCTGCTTTGGCAGCTGGCCTATGCGGAGCTTATATTCACACCGGTGGCCTGGCCGGATTTCTCACAGGAGGAGCTGAATAGAGCCATCGATGAATTTAATCACAGAAACCGCAGATTTGGAGGTCTGTAATATGAAGACCAGGATTATTACAGCGCTGCTGATCATCCTCTGCGTAGTCCCGCCACTGGTATACGGCGGCTGGCTGATTGATCTGCTGATTGCGTTTATTATTGTTGCAGGCGGCATTGAGCTGCTGAATCTAAAGGAACAGGATGCAAAATGGCCTCTGGGAATCAAGACACTTGCTATTGTGGCAGTCTTTGTACTGGTTTTAAGCGATGAACGGCTGCATGTTGCCTTGCTTGGTGTCTCAGCACTTATCTTTTTATCCATACCGGTATTCACAGATCGCTTTCATGCCAAGGATGGCTTCCTGTGTATTGCCTATGTGATGTTCTTCTTTGCAATCGCACGCTGCTTTCTGCATATTTACGGAACCAATCGCATGTATGTGTGGTTTATCATCATCGCCACCTATGCGTGTGATACCGCTGCGTATTTCTGCGGACGGTTTTTAGGGAAGCATAAGCTGAATGTACGTATTTCTCCAAAAAAGACATGGGAGGGCTCCATTGGCGGGTGGCTTTTCGGCGCTCTGTTATCCTTTGCCTTTGCCTGGTTTATGATCGATACGATGACGCCGCTTCAGATGATAATTGCTTCCGCAATTCTGACGGTGACCGGACAGATTGGTGATCTTGCGTTCAGCGCTATTAAGCGCAACTTCGGTATTAAGGATTTTTCCGATCTGCTGCCTGGACATGGCGGTGTGCTGGATCGGGTGGATTCTCTTGTCTTTAATTTTATTTGTTTTGATCTGATACTGGTGGTGTTGATGTTATGAAAAAAATAATGCTGCTTGGTGCCAGCGGAAGTATCGGCTCCCAGACTCTGGATGTGGTAAAGCATCATAGTTCTGAATTTGAAATCATAGGATTAAGTGTCGGCTATAATATGAAAAAGCTGGCAGAGATATTGGATGCCCTGCCAAAGGTGCGTCAAGTCTGCGTGGCGGAGGAAGCGGATATGGAGGATATGCAGAAACGCTATCCCAGCCATTCCTTCTGCTTTGGCGATGCCGGACTGAAGCAGCTTGCCGCAAATCCGGATTACGATGTTCTGGTGAATGCTGTCGTCGGCTTTCGCGGACTTGTACCGACACTGACAGCCATTGATCATGACAAGACGGTAGCCCTTGCCAACAAGGAAAGTCTGGTTGCCGGGGGTCCGCTGGTAAAGCGTGCCCTAAAAGAGCATCCGGTTGCGCTGTATCCCATTGACTCCGAGCATTCCGCAATCTTCCAGTGCCTGCAGGGGAATGCGCTGAAAGAGGTAGATAAGCTGATTATTACGGCAAGCGGGGGAAGCTTCCGTGACCGCAGCCGTGCTGAGCTTGCGGATGTCACCGTAAAGGAGGCCCTGCAGCATCCCAACTGGGACATGGGCGGACGCATTACCATTGATTCCGCTACCATGATGAACAAGGGCTTTGAGGTGATCGAAGCACATTATCTGTTTGATATTCCTTACGATGCAATCGATGTGGTGATCCATCGCGAGAGTATTATCCATTCTATGGTGCAGTATCGTGACCATGCGATCATGGCACAGCTGGGAACAGCAGACATGCGCCTGCCAATTCAGTATGCATTATCGTATCCCTCCCGTCTGGAAATGAAAAATGCCGAACCGTTTGACTTTCAGCGGACCTTTGCACTTCATTTTACGCCTGCCAGCGAGGAGCGCTATCCTCTGCTGAAGCTGGCCTTTGCGGTTGGCAGAAAAGAAGGAAACCTGGGCGCAGTTATGAATGGTGCGGATGAGGAGGCCGTTGCGTTGTTCCTCGATGGGAAAATCGGTTTTCTGGATATCGAGCGCTATATTATAAAGGCAGTGGAAGCTGCAGCATACATCGCGCATCCTTCTCTGGAAGAGGTTATAGAGAGTGATGCCTGGGCACGGGAATTCGTGCACAGGGCGTGGAAAGGAGGAATGTGTACGGTATGAGCAATATAGTAAATATTATTTATTTTATTCTGATTCTGAGTGTTATCATTATCGTTCATGAGCTGGGACATCTGATTGCTGCCAAGCGTTTCGGTGTCTACTGCAAGGAATTCTCCATCGGTATGGGCCCTGTTGTTTATCAGAAGCAGGTCGGTGAAACTGCATGGTCCATCCGTGCTCTTCCGATTGGCGGCTTTGTGGCAATGGCCGGAGAAGAGGATGATGATGAGGCAGAGGAACTGGATATTCCATATGAGCGCACATTAAACGGCATCAAGCCGTGGAAGCAGATTGTTGTTATGGCGGCAGGAGCTATCATGAATGTCCTGCTGGCGTGGGTGCTGTTTATCGGCATTACCGCGTATCAGGGTGCTGTCAGTGTCCCGGGAAAGGCACTGGTTGCCTCTGTACAGGAGAATTCCGCAGCAGAGAAGGGTGGAATGAAGGCCGGGGATGAAATCATCCGTGTGAAGAACGGTAATGAGGTTCTGGAGCCGAAGACCTTCAACGATGTTGTAGAATTTATCCAGTATTATAATGGTGATACGGAATTTACCGTATTGCGGGATGGGAAGCAGGTAACGCTGCATTTCACACCAACGTATGTCAAGGATGAAAGCAAGTATATCCTCGGAGTTCTTCAGCAGAATGAAATCAAAGAGATTTCACTGCTGGAATCCATACCCTACGGTACAGAAAAAATGGTGGATTCGGTAACGACTATTTTTGAATCCCTTGGAAAGCTGGTACAGGGTGTCGGCTTGAAAAATCTGAGCGGGCCTGTCGGAATTTACCAGGTAACGGCCCGATCACGCAGACCGGTCTGCTGTCAACGATTGCACTGATTGGACTGCTTTCTGTCAACGTCGGCATTTTCAACCTGCTGCCGATACCGATTCTGGACGGCGGACGTATCTTTATCGTTTTGATTGAAACCCTCATCGGGCGTAAGCTAAACGAGCGTATACAAAGTGCCATCATGATGGCCGGTCTGCTGATGATTGTCGGTATTATGGTTCTGGCAACCTGGAATGATATATCGCGTCTGTTTTAACATATCGTATTGTAAAAGGAAGCAGTTAAAATTCTGCTTCCTTTTATCTTCTTTTTCGGCTTTGCAATCAAAGTCTTGCAGACGTTGCAGTATTGATTTATAGTATAGATAGATACCACAGAGCTTTTCCTGATTATGGAAGTGCAGTCTGTCCACCCTGATTGGCATGAAGAATGACGGGGATCATCGTGTATTGATAACAGAAAGGCAAGCAGGGGAAAGCGTAGGCGGTGTTTAACATGGATGGTGCCTGTTGGGCGGCTCCGGTTAGGGCAGAGAGTGAAAGGGGAAGTGAAATGGATTCCTTTGCATATACGAGAAATTATGATAATATCGCTTTGTTTGACAAGCACACAAGACGCTTTACCTTCATACTGGGGGATGGGGGTATATATTCCTATGATGCTATAAAAAAAGCAAGAAAGTCATTGGAATATGTTGGAACACCATTAGAAAATGCGTTTGCTAATATAGGCAGAATCGGGCCAGGAAATGCCTTTTCATCAGGTTCAGAAAAGGTGCAGGTACGTGTAAAGCTGTTTTTCACAGATGGTACTTTCACATATGGGTATGTATCTAAAGAAACAGTACAAAAGGGCTCTTTACAATACCATAAAGAAATTGTAAAAGCTGAAAAGGTCGTAAAGGTACTGAATACCATCGCTCGTAAAAACCGCAAAGAGGATGCCGATCAGGATTTTCTAATCAAAATAAGGAGAATAAAATAACCTTGGTATTCATGCGGCTTGCTGCTGTATGTGGAATGAGTAAGGGATAAAAAAAGATTTCAAATGCTGTCCGGCTATCCTCGGTCACATTCGAAATCTTTTTCTTTACCAGTAATTCAGAAAGAAGCAGTAATTCTCATCCAGACTGTAATACTCAAATTCCTGCGGATTATAGCCTGCACTCTGGAAGAGGTCAAAGATATGCTGGGAGCGCAGCAGCTGCTTGACCTGCTCATATGTCTGCCTGCTGTCACACTTGATGGCCAGGCAGGGATCGGGATTGTTGATATTGGAGGCAATGATCGCGATGATCTGATTTTCATCATAGCCCTTCAGATACGCATCTCTTTGATAAAAGAAGCTGTCCTTATATGCAGCAGTCTGCTTGATTTCCTGCTGTGGGGCATAGATGTTTTCTACCTCCGCACTGGTCATTGCAAAATAGGCGTAGCGGTAATTGTTATAGCTTTTCTCAATCTTGATATCACCAAAGGTGGGGTCCAGATAATACCACTGCTTATCCATCTGCACCATATTGATGACATGATATTCCTCCGGGTTTTCAATGACCTGTACCAAAATAATCGCATTGGGGATATGCAGCTGATCCAGCAGATATTTGAAGCTTTTGGAATACCCGGCACAGACTGCCTTTTTATCCAGAAATACACTGAGCATATTCTGATTGTTTTCTTCCTTGTTTACATAATCACTGCGATCAATGATCCAGTCATACAGAAGCTTCACTCTTTCGTAATCAGTCTGCTTTGCTTCCGCTTTCTGTAATATCTCCTCAGCGACGGCATCCACCTGCTTTTGCAGGTTTGCTGTTTCCTCCTTATCGTATGCATAGGAGGGATACAGTGTTACACTTTCCTTATCATCGGATTCTTTGTAATTGTATTCGTAGTTCGACCAGAACAGCTCGGGATGATCGAAGGTAACGGCATCAAAGAGCTTCATGACATAGGGCATACTGCAATCCAGCAGTACAGAGGATTCATGATGCAGCAGAGCGCCGTACAGCCGGTCATAATCATCCTGCAGATTTTCATGCAGCAGGGAGCGCTGGTATTTGTAGCAGGTATCCTCATTGATTGCCTTGCTGTTTTGAATGGATGTCTGCTTCAATTCAACAGCAGGATCCTTCTGCTCTTTCTCTTCCGCCTTCTGCGTGGCACTGCAGCCGAACAAGATAAGGGAAGTCAGCAAGATTATGCCATAGCGTTTCATATAATCCTTCCTTTCCCATCTATACTATCATAGCATGAAATGAAAAAAAACAGAACCTCTGTCCTGTTTCTTATGCAGCAATAGCGTTGATTGCTTTAGCCAAACGTGATTTCTGTCTTGTTGCGTAGTTTTTGTGGTGAATACCCTTCGCAACAGCTTTATCTAATTTAGTACTTGCTTCGTTGTAAGCAGCAGCTGCGGCAGCTGCGTCTTTTGCGTCAACAGCAGCCAGAACTTTTTTGATGGAAGTTCTCAATGCAGATTTCTGAGCACTTACAGCCAAGTTTCTTTTGTTGTTGGTTTTTACACGTTTTTTCTGTGATTGGATCTGTGGCATGTTGCACCTCCTAGTTTTCAATTGCCAATAAATTATATCAAAAAGAATATGAAAATGCAATAATAAGGTGAAAAAAAACCATACTATGGAAGAGGTGTATAAAAATGGCAGAACCATATCAGATACGTAGTGATTTTGCGGATGAAATCATATCCGCAGATATCCAGTCAAAAACCTATGAGCATATCGAAAAAAAGAATGATTACATTCGCAGCAATTATATTAAGGTCCTTTGTGATGAAAATGAGCTGGGCAAGCATAAGGGGGATTATGTTTCCATTGAATGCCGTGATCTGGATGATCATGTCGTCCGGGAAAATATGATTGATGCAATTCAGGAGAATCTGCAGCATATGAGTGATAACATGCATGTGACGCTGAAAAAAATTCTTGTGGTTGGATTGGGAAACCGCTTCATTACCTCGGATGCACTGGGGCCGCAGGCGGCAAATGAAATCCTAGTGACCGCCCATCTGTATGAGCATGAGGACCCTGCCTATTTAAAGGGAACACGCAATGTTGCGGTGCTGCAGCCGGGTGTTATGGGACAGACCGGTCTGGAGTCGCTGTCCATTGTCCAAAGCGTTGCGCAAAGCTATCAGCCGGATCTGGTCATTGCCATAGATGCACTGGCTACCCGTAACATCGCCAGGATCAACCGCGTTGTTCAAATCAACAATACCGGTATTCAGCCGGGAAGCGGCGTTGGAAATCACCGGATGTCACTCTGTGAGAAAAGCCTGCATATTCCCGTTATCGCCATCGGTGTGGCAACGGTTACCAGCATCGGTGCCATCCTGCATGAAACCCTCGAGGTCAGCGGAGAGGAAAAGCAGCATATTCTGCAGAAGATACAGGACAGCAATTATCTGAATCTTGTCGTAACGCCAAAATCCATGGATGATGAATTGAAGCATCTGGTCTATATCGTTTCCGAAAGTCTGAATCGCTTCCTGCATCCCAACTATGAACAGCTGTAATGTCGGATTTTGTCATCCATAGTTTAACATGAAAGCACGCCCGGCCACATATGGTGGTAGAGAAGGGAGTGCTTTTTTCTATGAAATCTACATGTAAGCTTCTCGTTAAAGTATTCGTACTGATTGCCTTTCTCTATCTGACACCCTTTGCCAGCGGTTTGAAGCACTGCTTCCGCAATGCAGATGATCTTTTGAATAATTTTGTTTATAAGCAGAAGACGATCAACAGCTCCCTTTCACTGAAGGATTCCTTAAATGTATTGTCCTACAATTCCAATCTGACGATTCCCAAGGAGGACATCAGTGAGGTGGAAACGACACAGGATAATCCGAGTGTTGTGCCGAAGACGACAGACGAGCAAAAGGATACCTCGCAAAGCAAGGATGACGGTAAGAACAATAAGGCTGAAAGCAGTGACAAGAAAACGGAAGAAAAATCCGAGGATAAAAAAGTAAAGAGTACCGGAAAACGGGTATATATCTACGACACCCACCAGGATGAAAGCTATAAGGGTGGCAAAACGGTGCTGGATGCTGCGGCTATTCTGGCGCAGAAGCTGGAGGACCGCGGCATCAAGGTGGTTCTGGAAACCAATGATTTCATCCGTTACCGTGATACGCATGGACTGACGTATAATGAATCCTATGTAGTATCCTATAAATATCTAAACGAAGCGCTTGTGAATTACGGTGGCTTTGATATGTGTCTGGATCTGCATCGTGACAGCATTCCAAGGGAAGCGAGCTATATCAATATCGATGGTAAGAATTATGCCAAGGGGATGTTTGTTGTCGGTGGTCTTGGGAAAAATGCCAAGACGGCAACCAAGCTGTCCACGACATTAACTGACACGATCAATGCAAAGAAGAATGGTATCATGAAGGGGGTCATGACAAGGGAGGCCTATTATAATCAGGAGGTTGCCAAAAACATTGTATTGATGGAGCTTGGCGGTGATGTAAACACCTTCGAGGAGGTTTCAAACTCCCTGGATGTTATCGCAGACGGTATTCATGATGTACTGACAAAGGAGTGATTTTATATGAAGCGATTTCTGGCGGATGCCATTCTGATTTGTATTCTTGTATCGATCGGCTCCTATATCAATCAGCAGGGGTCAGATGATACGCGAAATCTCGTTCAGGAGCAGGTGGAGAGCTTTGAATCGGATGTTGCGCAGAATCGAGTTGTGAAAGCACAGAACGATCCGGTCGCATTAAAGGATATTGAGGAAAACCGCGCTTCCCAGCTTGCGAAGAGCAGCAGTGAGGCAATTGTATCCACAATGAAGGGATGTGTACAGATGTTTTCCGATGTATTCGATGGACTGTTGCATTAGCTGTCATACCCAAGAGGAAGACAGTTTGTTAAAGTAGATGCAAACGAACGCACAACATGTTATAATGCCTACTGAGGTGATTAGCTTGGATAATAAACAAATACGAGTTCTGTTCATGGGCACGCCGGAAATTGCCGTGTCTATGCTGGAACGGCTGTGGAGTGACGGCTATCGGATCATCGGTGTTGTCAGTCAGCCGGATAAAAAGGTAGGAAGAAAGCAGGTGCTGCAGATGCCGCCGGTAAAGCAGGCAGCTTTGGCACATGATATCCCTGTGTATCAGCCAATCCGAATACGGGATGATTATGAGGAACTGATGCAGCTGGATATCGATTTGATTGTAACCTGTGCATACGGGCAGTTCATCCCTTCGAAGCTGCTGGAGCATCCGACCTATGGCTCAGTCAATGTGCATGCATCGCTGCTGCCAAAGCTGAGAGGCGGAGCACCGATTCATAAGGCGGTCATCGAAGGGCATGCGGAAAGCGGTGTATCCATCATGCGCATGGTGAAGAAAATGGATGCCGGTGCTGTCATGGCGCAAAGTCATGTGACGATTGAAGATGAGGATACGATGGGGTCCTTGTATGATAAGCTGGCCGTTTCCGGTGCACAGCTGCTGAGTGAAAGCATTCCGAAAATCATTGACGGAAGTGCTGTCTTCGTGGAACAAAACGAAGCGGAAGCAACGTTTGCCTACACCATTCAAAAGGAAGAGGAGCATGTTGATTTCAGCAGAGATGTAGAAAGCGTCTATAATCATATCCGTGGTCTGATTCCTGCACCCTGTGCCTATGCGCTTGTAAATGGCAAAAAGCTGAAATTCCATAAGGTGCGCAGACTGAGCAAAAAGGGAAGTGCCGCCTGCGGAGAAATCATCGGTATGGTGGACGGCGGTTATGCGATTGCCTGTGCCGACGGACTGATTCTGGCAGATGAGCTGCAGCTGGAAGGAAAAGCGAAGATGGAGGCAAAGGTCTTCTTTAACGGCAGCGGGAAAAATCTGATTGGCTATATCGTGGACTAATGAAATAGAAAAAGAAGGTGTCCGATGGGATGCCTTCTTTTGTGGGTAATCACACTATTATTTAGCTGTTTTATTTTCTTCCCATTCCATAATCTGAAAGGGCTGAACCTTCAAAAAGGTGCAAACCTTATCTAGTGTCTCCGTCGTGACAATTTGATTGTTGCTCAATTTACTGATGGTGGCATTGGAAATTCCTGCGCCCTCCTTCAATTCAGTTTTGTTTATGTCTTTCCTGTTACAATAGTCCCAAAGCTTATAATAAGTAATCATATGCAATTCTCCGATAGAGATATGATAATATGATTCACTAATAACAGTTGTATATTCTTTGTTAACACGATAAAATAAATGTGATAGCAGAAAGTGATGGTAATGATGACAGATAAGTGTAGAGGCAATATCAGAGAAATGAATCGAGATTATATGAATAAAATAGAAGTATTGAATTTCTATGATGAATTGACAAACGACCAGAAACAGAGCTTTATGATGCTGATGGATACTCTGGGAGTACTTTGTGAAAAGCGAAGCAGAGAAGACGATATCTCGGTTCGTGAAAATATGTTGTAACATAACTGTATTGACGCCATTGCGTATTCTGTTGTTAGAAAAGCTATAAAACGAAGGGATGGGCTATGTTTCATATAACGGTTATGCTTTCTACATGGTTGCTGAACATAGAAAGGACCCGCCTCCTACAGCGGGTCCTTCTTTGTTAGATAAATTCTAACGTAAAAAGGCTCTCTCATCCTTTTCCACTAAACTTTAGCACTACTCGCTGAAAAGGTCAAGAGGAATTGCTTTCTACACACTAAATTTGCTTTCCATCCCACAACTTTCCTGTTATAATAGTCCTTGCGTTAGGAGTGAGAATATGGATCAGAAATACATAAGAAACTTTTCAATCATCGCCCATATTGATCATGGGAAATCAACTCTGGCCGATCGTATTCTTGAAATTACAGATACTGTTGAACAGCGGGAAATGAAGGAACAACTGCTGGATACCATGGATTTGGAACGGGAGCGTGGCATTACGATCAAGCTGAATGCCGTTCAGCTGAAATATAAAGCGGAGGATGGACAGGATTATATTTTCCATCTGATAGATACACCGGGACATGTCGATTTTACATATGAGGTATCCCGTTCGCTTGCGGCCTGTGAGGGAGCCGTTCTGGTCGTGGATGCGGCACAGGGCATCGAGGCACAGACACTGGCCAATGTATATCTGGCTTTGGATAATGATTTGGAAATCATTCCGGTGATCAATAAAATTGATCTTCCCAGTGCACAGCCGGATGTTGTGCGCAAGGAAATCGAAGATGTAATCGGACTGGATGCCAGCGATGCACCGCTCATATCGGCGAAAAACGGCTTGAACATCAAGGATGTGCTGGAAGCGGTCGTACGCAATGTGCCGGCACCGTCCGGAGATCCGCATGCACCGCTGCAGGCACTGGTGTTTGACTCATTGTATGATGCTTACCGTGGTGTTATTGCTTATGTTCGTGTTAAGGAAGGAACCCTGCGGGTTGGTGATCATATCCGGTTTATGGCCAGCGGGGCGGAATACGAAGTGCTGGAGGTAGGTATTCGCAATCCGAAGGAAGTCAAGAAGGATGTGCTGGAATGCGGCGAGGTAGGCTGGGTTTGCGGCTCTATTAAATCCATTAAGGATGTGCGTGTCGGAGATACCATCACCCATGCGGATCATGCCGCAAAAGAAGCGCTGTATGGATATCGGGAAATGAATCCGATGGTGTACTGCGGTTTATATCCGATTGATTCCAGTAAATACAACGATTTGCGGGATGCTTTGGAAAAGCTGCAGCTGAATGATGCCTCTTTGCAGTTTGAAGCAGAGACCTCACAGGCACTGGGCTTTGGATTTCGCTGCGGCTTTCTGGGGCTGCTGCATATGGATGTTATTCAGGAACGCATTGAGCGGGAATACCGCATTGATCTAATTGCGACTGCACCTTCCGTTGTCTATCATGCATATCTGACGGACGGCTCCGTACTGTCCATCGATAATCCATCCCTGCTTCCGGATGTGCAGAAAATCGATCATATTGAGGAACCGTTTGTACGTGCCAGCATTATGACACCGAATGATTATGTCGGGCCGATCATGGAGCTGTGTCAGCGCAAGCGTGGGAATTATAAGGATATGGTCTATATTGATGAGGGCCGTATGAATGTGATCTATGAACTGCCGCTGGGAGAAATTGTGTTTGATTTCTTCGATAAGCTGAAATCCTGCACGAAGGGATATGCGTCTTTGGATTATGAGCTGATCGGTTATCAGACGAATAAGCTTGCCAAGATGGACATTCTGTTAAACGGGGAAATCGTAGATGCCTTAAGCAGTATTGTACATCGGGAGTTTGCTTATCCAAGAGGACGTGCTATCTGTGAAAAGCTGAAGAAGCTGATCCCAAAGCAGCAGTTTGAAATTCCGATTCAGGCTGCGATCAATGGAAAGATCGTTGCACGTGCAGATATTAAATCCCTGCGTAAAAATGTGTTGGCGAAATGCTATGGCGGGGATATCTCCCGTAAGAAAAAGCTTTTAGAGAAGCAGAAGGAGGGAAAGAAGCGCATGAAGTCTGTCGGTAGTGTAGAGGTGCCGCAGGAAGCCTTCATGGCCGTGCTTTCCATGGATGATGATGACAAATAAACAGGTCGGAAATGATCTGTTTTTTTCTTCTTTTGTCGATTGCTACCAGCTGGTTGAAAATCCATGCTACACTGGTGGCGAGGTGAACATATGTTTGAAGAAACCAGGAAGTATACCGAGGAGGTCTATGTCAGCAAAGAGGAGCTGGCACAAAGGCTTGATTTAACAGGAGTTGTGCTGGATGCGGTATGGAAGCAGGTGGAGGATTACCGTGCACTGCTTCGCCGCAGCTTCTGCTTTGATGATCTGCATGCGGATATCGTTATGACAAGAGCCCTGTGTGCGAAGCTGCAGCAGACAACAGAGCTGCTGTATCGCTGTCCATTGCAGCGCCCCTTTTCTGCGACTGTTCAAAAAAGCATCCTGCTTGCAGGAAATTATCCGCATTGGCTGTATAAGGCAGGCGAGCTGTTGGCGCTTACACCGCTGCCGCATGGACTTGTGACATTTCTGGAGCAGGAGGAGGAGCCGCTGTTGCTGCGTATCTTTTTTCTATCCATGTTTACAGGAGAGAGCGCCTATCTGGACTGCCTGCTGGTACATGAGCGCTGTCATGCACCGTTTGCTTTAGCGATGGAGGAACAGCCAAACAGAAAAGCTGCAGGAGATCTGAGTGTACGCTTTCTGGCTTTTCTGGATGATATCCGCTTGCAAATCTCACGATCCATGCTATCATTAACGGAAATGGATGTCACCGCCTGTCAGACGATGCAGCTACAGGAGCTGCTGGAGCAGTATCCGATGCTCAGTGTACAGCAGCTGATGTTCTATGTCGATCATCGACAGCCATACCGCTATTACACCATACGGCAGTTTATGGAATATGCCGGCGTGTGTAATGAAACAGCGCGCTGTGCCATGGAGCTTCTGGTGAAGCAGCACTGCTATCAGCGGCGGAAAATCGGTAAAAAATACGTATATTATACGGTTTAGGAGGTTTGTATGAAAGCTGTTTATGTCCATGTGCCCTTTTGCAGAGATATCTGCGCCTATTGTGATTTTACCCGGTGCCGCTATCATGCGGGCCTTGCGGACCAGTGGCTGATTGCTGTGGAGCGGGAGCTGCAGGAAAAGCTTGCGCAGGTTTCGGTAGAAACAGTGTATATCGGAGGTGGAACCCCGAGTGCATTAAACAGCAGACAGCTGGAGCAGCTGCTGAAGCTGCTCGCCCCATATACGACACAGGTACAGGAATATACGGTGGAAGCGAATGTGGAATCACTGGATGAAGATAAAATGAAGCTGCTGAAGCGGTATGGGGTCAACCGTATTTCACTGGGCGTGCAATCTCTGCAGCCCGTCCTTCTGTCCATCATCGGGCGAAGGCATACAAGAGAAGAGGTGGTGGAGCGGATTCGGCAGCTGCACCAGTATGGTATTCATAATATATCCATTGATCTCATATATGGTCTTCCACAGCAGACGATGGAGATGTGGCAGGACGATTTGCAGGACATCGTACAGCATTTTCAGATATCTCATATTTCGCTGTATGCCCTTACCATCGAGGAGCATTCTCAGTTCGGGCGTGACGGTGTAGAGAATATCGATGCGGATGTGGAAACGGATATGTATCTGTATGCAGTGTCCTATCTGAAAAAGCATGGCTTTATACAATATGAAATCAGCAATTTCGCAAAGCCGAACGCAGCATCCCTGCACAATCAGATGTACTGGAACTATGAGGATTTCTGTGGAATCGGATGCGGTGCCAGCGGAAAGAGCGGACATATCCGCTATGATAACACCCGCAATCTGCATACCTATCTGCAAAAGGGCAGCTGTCCGGATATCATTGAGCTGAGCAGACAGGATGAAATGTTTGAGATGCTGATGATGGCGCTAAGGATGAAGAAGGGGATGAGCCTCTCTCTGTTTCGGGAACGCTTTGCGGCTGATTTTGAAACAATCTATTCTGCACCGCTTCAAAAGAATATCGCAAATGGCATGCTGCAAGTGAAGGACGATCATGTTCGTACAACGGAAGAGGGCATGCTGCTGCTCCATGATGTACTTGTTGATTTTTTATCGGAGGAAACGTTATGAAGGAAGCGGAACGCAAACGAAAAATACTCTATCATCAGCATCTGACCTCACGCTGTGATGCACAAACAGCTGCACGGGATGTATTGGCGCTGCAGGCGCAGTTTCTGCGGCATGCACAAATGTCACTGCGCCTCAGAACAAGGGATGATTCATGGAAGCAATGGGTCAAGCAGAGTGTGAAAACACGCGCCTTTCGCGGAACGCTGCATCTGCTGGATGCGGAAGACCGCCTGCTGATCACCTCGGCTCTGTGGAAGGATTATGAGCATCGCAAGTACTATATGGCCCGCTATTATACACCGCAGGAGGAACAGCTTTTCTGCAATGCGATCCTTGATCTGCTGCAGCAGGGCATCTGCGGACGCCGTGAAATTTATACAAGGCTGGTTGCGATGGGGCTGGATGAAAAGCTGTGTGAGCTGGCCTGCTCCAGCTGGGACGGCCTGTTTGCTGTCCTGAATATTCAGGGAAAGGTGATGTTTCAGCATGCGGCATCACGGGAATTTGCCTATGCTCCGATATCACTGCGAAGCGATCTGGATGCCTGCCGCAAAGAGCTTGTATACCGGTATCTGAAGGGCTATGGTCCGGTAACGCTGCGGGATGCCTGTTATTTCTTCGGCTGGAAAAAGAAAGAGCTGGAGGCTGTATTGCAAAAGATCCATAATGTACAGATGAGTGATTGCAGTGGATCTGCCGTGTATGAGCTTCCTGAGGAAATCGACGCCTATCCCCGTATCCCCACCGCCGTGTTTCTCAGTGGCTTTGATCCGCTGATGCTGGGCTATGAAAAGCATGAAAACCCGTTTTTGCCGCAGCGCCATCTGCGCAGGGTGTTCAATCTGCAGGGAATCGTATATCCCTGCTTCCTGTATAAGGGAAATGTTGCAGGACGCTGGAAGCTGGAAAAGGAAACCCTGCAGCTACAGTCGTTTGAGGACTTTGATGCTCTGCAGAGGCAGCAGGTTGAAAAAGCAGCAAAACGACTGCTTCAGCCTGCACGAATCATATGGGCGGATTTCTAAAAAATGCTTGCATCCAAGCAGTAACTGTGCTATGATAGCAAAGGTTTTATACTTGGTCTACGCGCAATATTCCTCAGCGGTTCACTCAGTATGGAACGAATAAGAAAACAGGAGGAAAGAACATGTTATTAAAAAGCGAAAAACAGGCGATTATGAAAGAGTATGCACGTTTCGAAGGAGACACAGGCTCTCCGGAGGTACAGGTAGCTGTATTGACTTACAGAATCAACCAGCTGACGGAGCACTTCAAGGAGCACAAGCACGATTACCACTCTCAGCGTGGTCTGATGAAGATGGTTGGTCGTCGTAGAAACCTGCTGGCATACCTGAAGAATAAAGATCTGAACCGTTACAAGGAACTGATTTCTCGTTTAGGACTGCGGAAGTAGTAAAAAAGCTCGAAAAGAGCTTTTTTTCTTTTATTGGCTTTTAAAATATGATATCATGGTAAAGATAAGAAAAATAGAGGTGAAGAACGTGGCGAAACAGGTATTTCGTTTAGATTTCTGTGGGCGTGGGCTCACAGTGGAAACTGGTGAAGTGGCAAAACAGGCAGGTGGAGCTGTCCTGGTCAGATATGATGACACCGTTGTATTATCAACAGCTACAGCCAGCAAGCAGGCGAAGGAAGGCATTGATTTCTTTCCGCTGACCGTTTTATTTGAAGAAAAGCTGTATTCAGTTGGTAAGATTCCCGGTGGATTTTTACGCAGAGAGGGAAGACCGAGCGAGCATGCGACGCTGACGGCCCGTATGATTGACCGTCCGATCCGTCCGTTGTTTGCGGACGGCTTCCGCAATGAGGTACAGGTTGTGAATACGGTATTATCCGTAGATCAGGACTGTACACCGGAAATGACCGCAATGTTTGGGGCATCCCTGGCACTGTGCGTTTCCGACATCCCGTTCAACGGTCCGATTGCCGGTGTAATGGTAGGACGCGTGGATGGCGAATACATCATCAACCCGACTCCGGAGCAGCTGGAGAAGAGTGATATCAACCTGACGGTTGCCGGTACAAAGTATGCCGTAAATATGGTAGAGTCCGGTGCGAAGGAAGTTAGCGAGGAAGCAATGCTGGGTGCTATCATGTTCGGTCATGAGCACATTAAGCAGCTGGTTGCCTTCCAGGAGGAAATCGCAGCAGCCGTTGGAAAAGAAAAGATGGAGGTTAAGCTGTATACCGTGGACGAGGACATCGACCGCGAGGTACGTGCACAGTTTGAACAGGCAATCCGTGATGCGGTATCCATCGAAAAGAAGCTGGAACGCTATGGCAAAATTGACGAGCTGACAGAGGAAGCTGTCGCTGTTTTTGATGCTAAGGAATATGAAAACGAAGCCGCAAAGGCAAAGGTGCTCAAGCAGGTAAAACAGATCTGCCACAGTATTGAGGCAGACGAGGTGCGCCGCTTGATCATTGAAGATAAAGTGCGTCCGGACGGTCGTAAGGTTGATGAAATCCGTCCGCTGGATTCCCAGGTTGACATCCTGCCAAGAGCACACGGCAGTGCGCTGTTTACCCGTGGGGAAACACAGGTGTTAAGCGTTACGACGCTGGGACCGATGAATGACAATCAGATCATTGATGATTTAACGGAAGTGGAAACAAAACGCTTCATGCATCACTATAACTTCCCGCCGTATTCCGTAGGGGAAACAGGACGTATGGGAAGCCCCGGCCGTCGTGAGATCGGTCATGGTGCACTGGGTGAGCGTGCACTGTCCCAGGTACTGCCGAGTGTTGAGGATTTCCCTTACACAATCCGTACGGTTGCCGAGGTAACCGAATCCAACGGTTCCTCCTCTCAGGCATCCATCTGTGCCGGAACCATGTCTTTGATGGCAGCCGGTGTTCCAATCAAGGCGCCGGTGGCTGGTATTGCCATGGGTCTGATCATGGATGAGGAAAATGGAAAGTATACCGTACTGACGGATATTCAGGGTATGGAGGATCACTTCGGTGATATGGACTTTAAGGTTGCCGGTACAAGCAAGGGTATCACGGCACTGCAGATGGATATCAAGGTGACAGGAATCACCAGAGAAGTATTTGAAGAAGCTCTGGCGCAGGCGAAGGTTGCCCGTGCGCAGATTCTGGAAAATATGATGGCAGCCATCAGCGAACCGAGAGAAGATGTCGGAACCTATGCTCCGAAGATCGAGCAGTTCTATATCGACCCGGAAAAGATTCGTGAGGTTATCGGGCCAAACGGCAAGATGATCAACAAGATCATTGAGGCGAGCGATGATGTTAAAATCGATATTGAGGACGACGGACATGTGGTCATTTACCATATGGATCGTGCGGCAATCAATCATGCAGCGGATATGATCCGTGACATCGTACGGGAAGCCAAGGTCGGCGATATTTATGAGGGCAAGGTTGTCCGTATTGAAAAATTCGGTGCCTTTGTTAATCTGTTCCCGGGGACGGATGGACTGCTGCACATTTCCAAAATCAATCATGAGCGTGTCAACAAGGTGGAGGATGTATTAAACATCGGGGATACCGTTCGTGTCAAGGTTACGGAAATCGATGACCGCGGCCGTGTGAATGTCAGCGCCAAGGCACTGCTTCCTAGACCAAGAACGGAAAAGAAGGAAGAGGATGCGAAGCCTGCAGCTGCTGCGGAGGATAACAAAGAAGCATAAAATCATTACGGAGGCAATCCAGACGGACTGCCTCTTTTCTTTTAAAATCACGAACGGTTTTTTCATACCTTGACCTTTTTAAACTGTTGGAATTTTTCTGGATTGCGGCGCTCGAAACTTTTATGAAAATTTATGAAAATAATCATAGGTATTCACATTCCTTTGTGGTAGAATATATGCATGAGGTGAATCGAATGAACTGGTTAACGGAATTGGAAACGTACAAGGATGCGTTTATCCAAGACCTGAGAGGTCTGATTGCCATTCCTTCTGTGCGGGATGACAAAACAAAGACAGCCAATGCACCGTTTGGGGCAGGCTGTAGAAAAGCACTGGATTATATGCTGGAACTTGGGAAAAGAGAAGGCTTTCAGATAAAGGATTACGACGGCTATGCCGGTATGATTGCATATGGGGAAGGGGAAGAAAGCGTCGGTGTGCTGGTGCATTTGGACATTGTGCCGATCGGTGAAGGCTGGAGCAGAGATCCCTTTGGCGGTGACATCGTGAACGGCTACATGTTCGGACGCGGAACACTGGATGATAAAGGCCCTGCCATGGCTGGCTTTTATGCGCTTAAAATGCTGAAGGATAAGGGAATCAAGCTGAACCGCAAGGTCATGCTGATTCTGGGCTGTGATGAAGAAAGCGGCATGGAGTGCATGAATTACTATACAAAGCATGGTGAGCTTCCTACCCTGGGCTTTACACCGGATGCGGATTTCCCGGTTATCTATGGAGAAAAGGGCGGCTTGCATGTGGAACTGAGCGGAACGTGTGATACCGTAATTACAAGTATGCATGCGGGAGAGCGCAGCAATATCGTAATCGGACAGGCAAGTGCCCAGGTTAGGGACTGGAAGGAAGAATATCTGGATGCCTTTCTGTACTATTTACGGGCCTTTGATTTAAAAGGAAGCGTGGAAACTCTGGACAATGAGAGTGCTGTTCTGCATATGGAAGGGGTCTTTGCACATGCGGCTATGCCATACAACGGCGTAAATGCGGCATTGCATCTGTTAAACTTCATTGGCTGTACCTATGGTGATAAATTTGCACACGATACCTATACCATGCTGAAGGACTGGCAGGGAAAACCGCTGGGCATCGATATAGATGGTGCCTACATGGGCTTTTTGACCATGAATACCGGTATTGTAAACATTGAACATAACGAGGCAAGCATTGTCATTGACATCCGCTATCCAAACGATGCAGATCCAAAGCGCATCATGAAGGGCTTTACCGATACGGCGAAGAAGCTTGATTACGCACTGGATGTAACGCTGAAGAAAAACACGAAGCCGCTGTTTGTGGATCCGGATTCAAAGCTGGTCCAGACCTTGAGCAGTGTCTATCGGGATTACACCCATGATACCTTTACGCCGAATATGACAATCGGCGGTGGAACATATGCAAAGAAATTTGATAATTTTGTAGCATTTGGTCCAGAATTACCAAATAGGGAGCAGCCAAAGGATATGTTTATCGGCGGCTGCCACCAGAAGGATGAGGCAATACGGGTGGAAGATTTGTTAAGAGCGGTTGCCATCTATACCGCTGCCGTAGAGCAGCTTGCGAAATAATATGAGGAGTAAACGAATATGAGAATGCGAAAACTGCCCTGGGCCCAGGATTTTCTGAAAGAGCAGGAGGTTGTGGTTCCCGATGCGTCGGCACTTGCCGGAGCCTGGAAGCAGACCCTGAAGCGAGCAGAGCTGCATGTGGAAATCGGAACCGGCAAGGGGGATTACTGGGTGCAGATGGCACAGAAGTATCCGGATATTGCATGGGTCGGCATTGAAAAAAACATCAATGTGGCTGCCCTGGCTGTACGCAAGTATACCCAGCTGGAACAGCAGCCGGACAACATGCTGTTTATTCAGGGAGATGCCGAGGTGATCGACACCTGGTTTGCACAGGGAGAGGTCGATGTGATCCATTTGAATTTTTCCGATCCCTGGCCGAAAAAGCGCGCCCATAAAAAGCGCTTGTCCAATCATGCCTTCATTGCGCGCTATGCACACATTCTGAAGCCGGATGGCGAAATTCAGATGAAAACGGACAACAGTGCTCTGTTTGAATATTCGCTCATGGAATTTCAGGAGGAGGGCTGGCGGCTGAAGGAAGTCAGCGTTGACTATCGCCGCGAGGAGCATGCAGAGGATGTCATAACGGAATACGAACGGCGTTTTCTGGAAAAGGGACAACCGATCTATCGGGCGGTTTTTGTGAAGAACGGCAAGGAAAAGGATGCACCTTTCCCTGAGAAATAGGATAGAATACTAAAAAAGGAGCGATACGATGAAAGAATATATGACTGCAATACATTCCATGGAGGAATTTCAGGAGGCTGCCGCTAAAGGCGGTGTCAGCGTTTTTACATTTTCTGCGAACTGGTGTCCGGACTGCCGCTTTATTGAGCCGTTTATGCCGAAGCTGGTAGAGGCATTCAGCGACTACACGTTTTATTATGTGGACCGCGATGAAAATATCGATATCTGTCAGGCACTGATGGTGATGGGGATTCCAAGCTTTGTTGCCTACAAGGACGGTAAGGAAAGCGGCCGCTTTGTTTCCAAGCTGAGAAAAACTGAAAAAGAGATCAACGACTTTCTGGCTGCCCAGAAATAGCGAAAGGACGATGATGTATGTCAGTATTTAAAAAACTTGCAGGCCTTCTGTTTGAAGAAGCGGATGCCGAGGTTCTGGCAGAGGATGAACTGGAACCGATTGAAATCAAGGAAAAGCCAAAGAAAGCAACGGCTTCTCCTGTCGTAGAGGAAGAAAAAACGCATGTGCAGATGGAGTCTTATTTCAATCCGCATGCAGCCGCAGCGAAGGAGCCGAAAAAGGAAGAAAAGAAGTTTGTGACCATTGATCTGGAGGAAAAGCCGAAGGAAAAGGAAGCAATCGTTTTGAGTGAGGAGCCGCTGCGTGTGAAGAAGCCTGTGAAGCGCGAGGAGAAAAAGGAGTTTGAGTTTTCTCCAGTCATATCTCCGATTTTCGGTTCCAGTGAAGAGGAAAGCAAGCCGAAAAAGAAAAGTGCAGCCCCACTGCCGCAGCGCTCAAAGAAAAAAAATCCTTTAGGAACCATTATCTCACCATACTACGGTGTCGGCGAGCTGGAGGAATTTGAGGCAAAGGCACAGGAAAAAATCGAAGAAAAAGAAAAGCTGAAAAAGGAAGAGCTTCCACAGCAGGAGGTTGAAAAATACGATCTTGAGGAAGAAATCAACAGCGTTCCGCTTGAGGATATGATCGAGAAAACACCAGGTGAGGACGGCGATGATCTGATGCAGATTTCTCTGTTTGGAGAATCTACACCGATCAGCAGCGTTGATGATGCAAGCGATAAAGAGTAAAAGAGGTGTTTCTTATGCATTATCATTTCATTGGAATTAAAGGGAGCGGGATGGCATCTCTTGCGACGATCGTTGCAGATCGCGGAGATGAGGTCAGCGGTTCCGATATTGAAAAATATATATTTACCCAGCAGCCACTGGAGGAGCGTCATATTCCGATTACGTCATTTTCCGCTGATAATATTCATGAGGGAGATACCGTGATTATCGGAAATGCTTTTAATGAATCCAATCCGGAGGTGAAAAAAGCCCTGGCTATGGATACTGTGAAAACCTACTGGTATCATGAGTTCCTCGGCAGTCTTGCGAAGGAATACACATCGATATCCGTAGCGGGTACACATGGCAAAACGACAACGACCGGCATGCTTTCCCACGTAATGAGTCTGGCGGCGCCAACCGGTTATCTGATTGGTGATGGAACCGGCGAAATGCCGAAGGACAGCCGTTATTTTGTGCTGGAATCCTGTGAGTATCAGCGTCATTTTCTGGCATATAAGCCGGAATATGCCATCATTACCAATATCGAGCTGGATCATGTCGATTATTATAAGGACATGGAGGACTACTGCGACGCATTTGAAGCCTTTGCGAATCAGATTCAAAAGGGTGTCGTGCTCTTCGGAGACGATGCGGCTGTGCGCTCCCTGCATGTGAAAACAGAACATTTATATTACGGCTTAAAGGATCACAACGATGTGCAGGCGGTGCATGTGAAGCAACATGAGGACGGCATGCAGTTTGATGTGCTGTATCGCAAGAAGCTGTTTGCGCATTTTGATCTGCCCTTTGTCGGTAAGCCACTGCTGTGGAACAGTCTGGGCGTTATCGCTATCGGTATCATGGAGGGACTGAGCGGGGAATTGCTGCAGGAGGGTCTGCAAAGCTTTCCCGGTGTAAAACGCAGGTTTACAATTGAAGAAAACGGGGATAATGTATATATCGATGATTATGCACATCACCCCACTGCAGTGAAATATATGATCGAGGCGGCACGCATCAAGTATCCGGGGAAGAAGGTAATTGCCCTGTTCAAGCCGGATCGCTATTCCCGTATCTATTATTTCATGGATCGCTTTGCGGAAGAGCTGAATCAGGCGGATGAAGTGTATCTGTGTCATTTTCCGGAGAATGCCGCAAGAGAAGACGGTATTGATATCACGATTTCGGACCTTGCGGATAAATGTGAGAAGGCGACTGTCATCAATGAGGATGAGGAAGCGGCAAGAATGCTTGCACAGCGCGGTCCGGCCGTATATCTGTTTATGAGCAGCAAGGATATATACAAATTAAAAAATATTGTAAAAACTTTTCAATAGAAGTTGAAAAAACTTACAAATTGTTTTAGAATAAATAAAGAGGTGTTTCTATGGGTTTAGATCAATTATTGGAATTAACAAGCAGTGTCGCCAGCAAGGCATTGCCGATCTGTGGTGTTGTTGTGCTTATTTTCCTCGCTGTTTTTGTAAAGCATCTGATTGTACTGCTGAAAAATGCGAATGATGCCGTTGTGAAAATGTCAAAGACGCTGGAAACGACAAACCGGCAATTAGAAACACTGGACAAGCCGCTGAATACGCTGAATGAGCTGAGTGAAACGGTAGATTGTGTTCATGAGGCGAGCAAGCATGCGGTACGTTCCACTCTGGTAGCTGTCATAGAGAATTTTTCTTCCATCAAGGACTGGGTGTTTGCCGGTATGAAGAAGGAAGACGATCGTGATGAAGAGGATGGAGTGAGTGAATAATCATGGATAACGAACGAGAAAAAGAAGTCGAAGATCTGGAACAGAAGGCGAAGTTCACCATTATCACCATGGAATGTGACGATGATGATGAAAACGGTCGTTCAAAGAAAATTCTGGATGATGCTGCCATACAGCTACAGCGCCTTTTTCAGGAAATGCGTGACTGGCTGCGTGAGCATGCGGATTCCATGGAAGTGAACGAGCGAATGGAACGTTTGAAACTAGAGACACAGAAGCTGCTTGCGTCAACACATGATCGTCTGCAGCGCTTTTCACAGCGGGAGGGTGTACAGGCAGGCAGTAAAAAGGCTGCCGCGGCTGCAGATAAGCTTGCAGGCTATGTACAGGAAGGCATACAGGAGGTTCGTCAGAACGAATATGTACGCCGATCCGTTCATGCTGTAGCGGATACGGTGGATACCATTCGCAATGACGAGCAGGTGAAAAAAGGCGTAAGAAAGCTGAAAAAAGGAACACTGAAAGCGGCGGAGGCTGCATTTCAGGGATTGAAGCGTGTCTTGGACACAGATGAAGACGACAGTCGGAAGGGATAACAGGTTATGAAAAGAATTACGATTTATGATGTAGCAAAGGAAGCCGATGTATCTCTGGCAACAGTATCCCGTGTAATCAACGGTTCAGAGGTCGTGCGTGAGGATACCCGTATCAAGGTACAGGAAGCCATTGAAAAGCTGGGCTACAAGCCGAATGCAATCGCACAGGGACTGGCATTGCAGAAAACCACAACGATTGCGCTGATTGTTCCGGAGGCAAGCTATTTCTATACCGGACAGATCATCAATGGTCTGATCGATGTGGCAAAAATATATAAATACAACATCATGCTGCATACCACAACCGAGGGTATCACGGAAATGAACGATATCATTGAAAATATCATCAAATCCCGTGTGGACGGTGTTGTGATTTTCAATGACAAGCTGAATAAGGAAGAATTGAACCAGCTGACCAGATATCAGGTACCGATCGTTGTCATCGGTAATAAGATGAGTGATGATACCGTGGGAAGCGTCTACGTGGATTATGCGAACCTTGTATATGAATATGCAAGCGGCTGCATTAAGCAGGGCAAGAAAAATATCGCACTGGTGGAGGATCGCAAGAATCCGCAGATGATCAAGCAGCTGCTGGACGGCTTAAACAGAGCATTTGAAGAGCAGGGGATGAAATTTGAAAGCTTTATTCAGATTCCAAAGGAATACCGTTCCTCCTATCTGTTCCTGAAGGAATACATGAAGCAGGGAATCCGCCATGATGTCGTGATTACCTATCGTGATTCCCAGGCGATGGCCGTGATGAATACCGCAAAGGAAGCAGGTATCAGTATTCCGGATGAAATGGAATTGATCTGTATTCTGGACAGCAAATACAATGCAATGGCACGTCCGCAGATTTCCGGATTTAAGATTCCGGATTATGATTTAGGAGCTGTGGCAATGCGTCTGTTGACAAAGATGCTGCACGATGAAAACGAAGTTACCGATAAGGAAATCGAGCTGAGCTACATCTACACACCGAGAAAATCTACAAAATAGGATTGACAATTTTTACAATAACAGATATCCTGAATAAGGAAAGCGTTGATAAGAAAAGAGCTTGGGGACGATCCCTTCAGAGAGCGGCTGGCTGGTGAAAAGCTGCGGGATGCCTTGAGAAATACACCTTGGAGCTGTCTACTGCAAAGGTAGACCGGACTGCCCCGTTATGGCATTGAGTGCTTCTGTAAAGAAGAACTAAGGTGGTACCACGCTATGTTGCGTCCTTGGATGACAGGGACGTTTTTTTATTTCAGAAAGGAAGACGATGATGAAATTATTTGATGAATTGAAATACCGCGGACTGATCAATGATGTGACAAGTCCACAGCTGGAAGAGAAACTGAACAACGGAGGACTGACCTTCTATATCGGAACCGATCCGACCGGTGATTCCCTGCATATCGGACACTACTCCTCTTTGCTGTGTGCAAAACGGTTAAAGGAGCATGGGCACCACCCAATCATGCTGGTTGGAGGCGCAACCGGATTTATCGGTGATCCGAAGGCAAGCGGTGAACGCAATATGCTGACAAAGGAAGTGCTGGAGCACAATTACCAGTGTCTGAGCAAGCAGATTGAAGCGCTGTTCGGCTTTGAAATGGTCAATAATCTGGATTGGACAAAGGATATTTCCGTGATTGATTTCCTGCGGGATTATGGAAAATACTTCAATGTCAACTACATGATCAACAAGGAAACGGTAAAACGCCGTCTGGATGCCGGTATCAGCTATACGGAATTCTCCTACATGATTTTACAGGCACTGGACTTTTTACATCTGTATGAGGATAAGGGGTGTACACTGCAGCTTGGCGGACAGGATCAGTGGGGAAATATCACAAGCGGTCTGGAGCTGATTCGCAAGAAGCATGGTGCGGATGTGGAGTGCTATGGACTGACGATGCCGCTGATTACCAAGGCTGACGGTACGAAATTTGGAAAGAGTGAGTCCGGTACGGTATGGCTGGATAAACATAAAACAAGTGCGTATGAAATGTATCAGTTCCTCGTAAATTCCGAGGATGAAAAGGTAATTGATTACCTGAAGAAGCTGACTTTCCTGAGCAAGGAGGAAATCGACGCACTGGAGGAAAAGGTGAAAACCGAGCCGCATTTCAGAGAGGCACAGAAAACACTGGCGAAAGAGGTCGTTACCTTCCTGCATGGGGAGGAGGAATACAACAAGGCGTTAAAAATCACCAACGCGCTGTTTAAGGGAAATATCAAGGAGCTGGATGCAGGAGAGCTGCAGGATGCTTTGAAGGGCTTTGAAGCCGCGGAAATTGCTGATGAGCTGACTCTGACGGATACACTGGTGCAGGCCGGTATTGCAAGCAGCAAGCGGGAAGCCAGAGAATGGATCAATCAGGGCTCTATTCAGATCAATGGGGATAAGGTGAAGGATGTGGAGTTTATCGTATCCTCTAAAAATGCCATCTCGAAGGGACGTACACTGATCAAAAAGGGAAAACGGAATTATTTTGTGATTTCACAGAAATAGAGCAGAGAAAAGAAGATAGCAGACTGCAGTACGAAGAATCTATTGCAGTCTGCTTTTTTTGTGAAGCCTTGATGAATTGCGACACGAAATTCCTTCTATTTCCATGCGCAAACGGCTTTCCTAATGGCAAAAGCCTGTTTGCGACATACAATGGCGTAAGGAGGGATAGTGTGAAGATTGCAGTGATATGCAGTGATGAAAGAATGATACAGGTATATGACAATCTGTCCAGGGACTTTATGGTAGATCGTCTGGATGCACAAACGGATTTCCTGAATCTGCCACAGTATCAGGCAGTGGTCTTCCCGGTAAAGGGCGTCGATGAGTTTGGATATGTCCGCATACAGGAGCAGGCGATTCACATACCGCACGCCTTTTACGAAATGCAGGGTAAGGATTGTCTGTTGTTTTGCGGAATTCGAAATGCAGTGCTGGATGCTCTGCCGCAGCGAAAAATCTATTACATGCTGGAGGAGAGCGTGATTCATGAAAATGCGGTATTGACGGCTGAGGGTGTGCTGAATGAGCTGATCAGCTGTATCTGTAAGAGCATTTACGATATACAGGTCGATATTGTCGGATATGGTCATTGCGGACAGGTGATTTATGACATGCTGAAGAATTTGCATGTCCGTGTTCGCATCATACGAAGGGATTGTAAAAAGGAGGGGGACTTTCTGCCGGTTCGTGATTGGGAAACCTGCGGTGATGTTATCATCCATACGGCAACGGGTGTCATGATTGCACCATCCAGAATGCGCAGCTGGAAAAACAAGCCGGTCATCATCGATATATCCACACCGGATCTGATTGATCTCAAGGCGGCACATGAGGAAGGTATTCCCGTGATCAAGGCGGGAAATCTGCCGGGACGCTTTGCCTGCATCAGTGCAGGAAATATTATCGCAGAATGTATAAGGGGGAAACTGAACAATGGAAAATAAACGCATTCTGTTCGGTATCTGCGGCTCTTTCTGTAACCATGCGGCAGTTCTCGAGCAGCTGACAGCACTGTGTGAGCGCAACGATGTGACGGCTGTCGTCAGTGAAAATGTATATACGTGCTCCACCCGTTTTTTCGATAAGGACGTATTCCTGGGAAAAGTAAAGGATGTGACAAAACACGACATCATCCATACAATCGTGGAAGCAGAGAAAGTTGGACCGGCAAACGCATATGATATAATGGTGATTGCACCCATGACAGCCACTGTTGCAGCAAAGATGGCACATGGTATTTACGATCATCCGGTTACACTGTCTGCAAAGGCCATGATTCGCAATCAGCGGAATATCGTATTCGGCATCGCGACGAATGACGGTCTGGGAATCAGCGGGGTGAATATCTTTTCTCTGATCAATATGAAGCATTTTTATATCATACCGTTTCGACAGGATGCCCCTTTTTCCAAGGAGCGAAGCATTGTGTCTGACTGGGAGCTGATGGAGCAGACGATGGATCAGGCCTTAAACGACAGACAGCTGCAGCCAATCTTACTGGGAGGCAGATAAATTATGAAAAAACTGATGGTTGCTTTGGTTACACCGTTTACCAGGGGTAACAAAGTGGACTACAAATCGATGGACCGCATCCTTCACCGGCTTTTGAAGGAGGGGTGCGACGGCTTCATCGTGTGCGGGACAACGGCAGAAACACCGACACTCTCTCATAACGAGAAGCTTTCCATTCTTCGCCATGTCATCAAACGCGTGAAGCATCGCGCAGAGATATGGTATGGCTGCGGCAGCAATGATACAGCTGCGACGATTCTGGCATGCAGGGAGGCGCAGAAGGAGGCAATTGACGGTGTATTGCTTGTAACGCCGTATTACAGCAAGCCGAATGCTGCCGGGCTGTATGCACACTTTGATGCACTTGCTTCTGCTGTGGATACCAATATTATGCTGTATAACGTGCCGGCAAGAACCGGGGTGGAGCTTACCTATGAAACGATCCATGCCCTGCTTGAGAAGCATAAGAACATAACGGCATTAAAGCAGGCCTGTTCCAATCTGGATATGGTGCGCAGACTGAAGCAGCAGCATCCGGATTTTCTGATTTACAGTGGAGAGGACGGCTTCTTTGATGAGGGCTTTGATGCCGGCATGGATGGACTTGTCTCTGTTATGGGACATGTATGTATGAAGGAGCTTCGTACCTTTTGTGATGATGAACGCGTCGATAACCGGCTACGCCGGAGGCTCTATGAGCTGGCAGCCTTGACATTTACGGAAGCATCCCCGGCACCGGTGAAATACATGCTGCATCTGCAGGATGAGTGTGAAAATATCCTGCGGCTGCCACTGGTTGCCGTCAGTGAAGCAGCGGAAAACAGAATTCAGGAGTATTTCACGAAATATCGACACCGATTGGAGGATTGAGCTGATAGGATGAAATCGGTGATACAATGGTACAAATCAAGGTGTTTGATGAGGAGCATGAGGATGATTTGACAGAGGTGGTCAATGCCTGGCTTCAGGAGCATGCGGATATCCGTCTGATGGATATCAAGTTTTCAACAGCCGTGAGTGATTTTGAAGAGGAACAGATTTACTGCTTCAGTGCGATGGTGATTTTCAGCACATAGATTTCAGACAGTGGTTCATACTAACAGCGTGGAGGTGTAAACCATGCAGAAAAAAACCGAAATTTTATGCAGCGTACACAATTGTGTTTATAACAAGGATGCATGCTGTAACGCAGAAACCATCAGCGTATGCTGTGATAACTGTGTTCATCCAAATGATTGTCACGAAACGGAATGCAAATCCTTCCGCTGCAGATGTACAAAATAAAACAGTCCCCGGGGCTGTTTTATTTTCGTTGTTTAATATGAGGTGCTATGGGTATGGTCATGTATCGTAAACCGGACACTGTTTAAATGACATACGCATACCCATACGCAGTCGATTCGTATTCGCATACATATCGAAAAGAGCCTGCACCATCTTATCCGGCTGCATGGCAGCGGTTGGCTGTTAAAATATGGAAAGCGGGTGAAATGCTTGCAGGAACAGGAGCGATTTGCTATAATGGCACACGTAAGTTAGAATAAGCTAACAGAATGAAGGAGGACATCTATGAAAAAGACAATCGGGATGCTTTGTATGCTTCTTGTGACACTTGGCTTTGTGAGCGGGTGCCAAGGCAGACAGGAGGCATCTTCAAGCGATAAAACAATAACGGTAAGGGATGCGAAGGGAGAGGTGGAAATTCCGGCAGAGCCGAAGCGTATCGTTGATCTAAGCGGAAACAGTGATATTTTATCTCTGCTAGGATATTCCGTTGCCGGTACGGCAAATTCGGATGCCTATGATTATACCCAATTGCCAACCTATCTTCAGGAGCCGTTACAGGGTGCGAAAATTCTTGGCTACAGTATGCAGGATACCATGGACATCGAGGGTATCCTGGAACTGCATCCGGATTTGATCATTATCTCCGGTGTGCAGGAAAAAATGTATGAGCAGCTGAAAAAAATTGCGCCGACGCTTATGGTGGAGCTGGCACAGACAGACTGGCGGCAGGATGTGAATACCTTTGCCCGTATGATGCAGCAGGAGGACCGTGCTGCATCATGGCTGAAGAGCTATGATGAAAAAGCGAAGAAGGCTGGAGCTGCCGTACGCAAGGCGAATGGTGAGGATACCACCTATCTGGCGCTGCTGGCAAGCAGGGGACAGCTGTTTGTATTTGATGCAGCCGGTATCGGAAGTGTTCTCTATGAAGATATGGGCCTGAAGAAGCCTGCCAATATGCCGCGGCAGGATTCCATCAGTCTTCCCGTTATTTCCTATGAGGGACTGGCGGATCTGGATGCCGATCATCTTATCGTTGTCGGTACGGATGCTGATATGAAGGCCCTGAAAAAGAATAGCATCTATAAATCAATGCAGGCAGTGAAAAACAACAGGGTGCTTGAACTGCCGTCGAGTCCGTATTTCAATATCGGATACAGCAGTATCGGAAGAGACGTGTTTCTGGATGAGGTTCAAAGCCTGCTGGTAAAGTAAGATGCGCAAGAGGATTCTGATAGCGACGGCAAGCGGCATTCTGCTATTGCTTCTTGGCATTGCCTTATCGGTTCTGGCGGGAGCGAAGGATATTCCATTCGATGATGTCCTGCATGCTCTGTTCGATTATCAGGAAACGCTTCATGATCAGCTGATTCGCGATGTGCGTCTGCCGCGTGCGCTGAGCGCCTTACTGACGGGAGGACTGCTCGCAGCCAGCGGTGTAATGATGCAGGGAATTTTGCGTAATCCGATCGCAGAGCCATCCATTCTCGGTATCACGCAGGGCTCGGTTATGTTTGTGGCAATCGCCCCCATGCTTCCTTTGCTTACTGCGGCTGGTAATTTCTGGACAGCACTTGCAGGTGCCGGCTTCAGTGGTCTTCTGGTGTTTCTGTTTGCTGTTAAATATGCCGGACATCCGGATGTATCGCGTATCCTTCTGGCGGGCAGTGCTTTGAGCATTTTCTTTCTATCTGCGGCTTCCCTGAGTGCACTTATACAAAATCGCTCGCAGGAGCTGGCCTTCTGGATTGCCGGAGGCTTTCGGCAGGCCGACTGGGGTGCCGTCATCGGTTTGGGAATTGTCACGCTTGTCTGTATGGGCAGCTTTCTGCTGCTGAGCGGTAAGGTCAATCTTCTTTCCCTCGGTGATGAAGCTGCCATTTCCCTTGGCATTGATGCTGCCGGATTAAAAAAGAAGGTCATTCTGGTGATGATTCCGCTTTGTGCAATGTGCGTGGCAGTTGCCGGCAATATCGGCTTTGTCGGACTGTTTGTTCCGCATATTCTGCGCAGCATGCTCTCGCGGGACATTCGTCATACACTCCCTCTCAGCTTTTTGTTTGGAGGTGTGCTTATGGTGTTTTCCGATATTGCTGCCAGAACACTGAGTGCGCCCTATGAGCTACCGGTCGGCTTGTTTACTGCCCTGCTGGGAATACCGGTGTTTTTGCTGCTGGTGAGAAAGGAGTGCGGCTGATGCGTAAACGATTTTGGATCGTTGGCTTTTGTTTGTTCGTACTGCTTGCTGCCGCTGCACTTTCCATCATGGTCGGCAGCTTTGCAATCAGCCCTTCCGACGTATTGCGGACGCTGCTGGGCGGGGGAAGCAGCACCCATGCATTTGCAGTCTTTCAGATACGGCTTCCGCGTATCGTACTTGCGATTCTTGTTGGAAGTGCGCTCGGTGTATCCGGCGCCATACTGCAGGGGATTACGAAAAATCCGCTTGCAGAGCCCGGTATGATCGGTATCAATGTGGGCAGTGCACTGTTTGTGGTCTTGTGGATTTCGTATGGAGCGAACGCATACTACAGCTCCCTTTCCAATGTAAAGGTGCTGTTCATGCCGCTGCTTGCCATAGCCGGAGCATTTTGCACTACGGCCTTTCTATATGCGTATTCATGGCGCAAGGGAATCCGCCCGATTCGCTTTTTACTCACCGGTGTCGGTGTCAATGCAGGAATTACCGCAGTGATCAGCTTTTATCAGCTGCAAATGAGCAGGGGAGATTATAATCAGGTGCTGATGTGGACCAACGGCTCCTTGTGGGGAAGCAGCTGGCGTTATATTCTTGTCAGTGCACCGCTCATTCTGTTCCTTGCGGGGCTGGTATGGACACACAGCAGAACGCTGGACATTCTTTCGCTTGGTGATGAAGGGGCAACAGCACTAGGCGTATCTACCCGTCGGACACGGATACTGTTTCTGGCAGCAGGTGCGGCGCTTGCGGCTCTGGCAACGGCTGTGGCAGGAAATATTGCGTTTCTGGGACTGCTGGGTCCCCAGATTGCACTGCGTATCACCGGTATGCGGCATCGCCTGCTGCTTCCGCTTGCAGCACTGATCAGCTCCATACTGCTGGTTGTTGCGGATATGCTGGCCAGAAATCTGTTTTCACCGCTGGAGATTCCGGCAGGAATTCTGGTCTCCATGATCGGCATTCCCTATTTTATTTATCTGATGATGAAACTCGACAGGAGGTAGCACAATGCTAGAAGTACACAATCTGTATGCCGGATATGATGGGCACAATATCCTGCAGGATGTCAGCCTGCAGATACCGGAGGGGAAAATCACGATGATGATCGGTCCAAACGGCTGTGGGAAATCAACGCTTTTAAAGACGATGGCCGGTATCATCACGCCGCAGAAGGGAGAGGTTTTGCTGGATGGTGTTTCCCTGAAGGGAATGAAGCGCAGACAGGTGGCGAAGCGACTTGCCCTGCTTCCGCAGTCTCCGCTGGTTCCGGAAGGTCTGCGTGTACGAGAGCTGGTACAGTACGGCCGCTTTCCCTATCAGAAGGCGATGCGTTCACTGAATCGACAGGATCTTGAGATTGTCGCATGGGCTATGAAAAAGACCGGAGTTCTTGTGCATGCGGATGCCTATGTCAATGAATTATCCGGCGGGCAGCGGCAGCGTGTGTGGATTGCCATGGCCCTGGCACAGAAAACCGGTATTCTGCTGCTGGATGAGCCGACAACCTATCTGGACATCGCCCATCAGCTGGAAATACTGGAACTGCTAAGAGACTTAAACAGGGAGGAGCAGACGACGATCATACTGGTTATCCACGATCTGAATCAGGCCGCAAAATTTGCGGATCATGTGATTGGCATGAAGCAGGGAAGGGCACTATACTGCGGGAAGGCACAGGAGGTTATCCGGGAACAGCAGCTGCTGCAGCTGTATGATATCCATGCGAAAATCGTGCAGGATGAGGAACATGGCTACCCGATTTGCATGGATTATGCACTGCATAAACATACTGATATACCTGAGCATTGAGGCTGTGCAACTTGCTGGTGATACAGACTTATCATAGCGTAGAAATCTGTCTGCGCTTTGGCGGGTCTTTTTTTATTTCCGACCCGATGCCTGTAAGCAGCTGTACACGGATGCAGCATTTTTTGCTTTTCATCCTTTGCCGTTTGTACGCAATTGTTATCCTAAATGTACAAATAAAGTACCGCATGATTATAAAATGTGGCTTAAATAATGCCTTTATGGTATAATATCTCGAGAGGTGATTCCATGCGAAAATTCCCCCTTTGGTGTCTGCTCTGCTTCCTGCTGCTCACCGGCTGCGGCGATGCGCATAAAGAAGAGCAGGAGAGCATAAAAAATTATGAGAGCTATGTAGACGCTGTATTGAACAACAAGGGCAGTGAATCCAAAATCATACCCTTTGATTATAAGCTTTCTGTATTTAAGCAGAAGGACAACAGCTATCAGTATGAGATTATTATTTCCAATCCACGCGTGGCGATGTACAATATTCAGGCGATTGCTGTAGATCCGGCCTTGGACAGCAACAGCAATGTCTATCCGTGTCTGGGATTGCTGGGAGATGACGCAAAAACCTCCTTCAACATGATTCCATATCAGGCAAACGGTGCGCGTAACTTTGTCAGTAAAATCTTTCTGGACGGTATATCTGAGCATGATCAGTTTACATTGCAGGTTATGGTAACCTGGAAGGATTCCAAGCTGGTTAATACGAGCCGTGTATTCTTCACATGTAATTATGCACAGAAGGATAACGAGGCGAATGGTTAACGGAACTAGAAAGGATACGTTATATGAGTAAGAATATGGATGTTTCCAAACGGAAGCAGTCGATTATAGCAGGAGGGCTGATCAGCTCTGCCGGCATCTTTTTTGCAAAATTCATTGGATTGTTCTATGCAGTCCCTTATAATTCCATGCTGGGAACAGCGGACAATCTGGCCTATTACGGAGTAGCCTTCAATATATATTCCTATCTGCTGAATATCTGTACAGCAGGCTTTCCGTTTGCGATTGCGACATTGATCGCAAAATATTCCACTAGAGGGGACTATCAAACCTCACTGCTGATCAAAAAGCTGTCCGCATCCCTGATGACCTGCTTCGGCTTCGGGATGATGATTATCGTAATTCTGTTTTCCTCTCCGCTGGCTGCACTTGTTATGCCGGATGAGGGAGACAGCGTTAAAACGATGCAGATGGTACTGATACTGATTTCCTTTGCCCTGTTTTTCGTTCCGCTGCTTTCCAGTATCCGCGGCTTCTATCAGGGACTCAAGCACATGGAAATTTATGCACTGTCACAGGTTCTGGAGCAGGTTGCCCGTGTGGCATTTCTGCTGAGCGCCAGTGCGATTGCGGTATATGCATTGCATACGGATCAGGTATGGGCGCTGTATTTCGGTGTGATTTCCACCAGTATATCGGCAATTCTGGCGATCATGCATCTGAAGCTGTATGATAAAAAGCAGATGCGCGAGCTGAAGAGGCTAGCCAAAACACAGGAAGTTGCCGGAAACAATGATCGAAGAGAAATTCTTAAGGAGCTTGTTTTCATTGCGTTTCCTTATTTGATTGTAGCGATACTGGGCTACAGCGACACGATTGTCAACACGCTGTTTTTGAGTAAGGGGCTTGAAGCGCACGGCAATACGGATGCGGAAATCTTACTCATCAGCGGCTCTATCAATTACGGTGTTTTAAAGCTGATGTCCATTCCGATGATTCTGGCACCGGGGTTCTCCTCCGCCATCATACCGCATATCACTACGGCACTTACCAATCATGACCTGAAGCTGGTACGCAAAAATATCCGGGACTGTGTGGATATCGTCCTGTATATCGGACTGCCGATTTCCTTCTGTCTGTTTGTTTACGCAAAGCCGCTGTATGCCATCTTGTTTCCACCGGCAGATCCGAAGAATCTGGAGCTGCTTGCCGATATTTTGAGCTGGTTCTCCATCGAGGCGTTTTTAAATACCATCGGACCGATTTTCACGGCACTGTTAATGGCAGTAGGCTTGCGCAGGCTGAATATCCGCAACCTTGCCATCATGATGGTGGTGAAATTTTCGGTGGCCTATCCACTGTTAAAATATTTCGGCTATCAGGGAGTTGTCATGTCAAGTATTCTTGCAATGGGGATTTTTATCATTCTGGATATCTATGCATTGACATCACGCTATAAGATTCGCTGGAAATATACGCTGCATAAGCTTCTGGTTATCCTTTTGGCGATGGCAGCCCTGTTTGCAGTCGCAAGAGGCTGCGATTTGATTGGCTTGAAGGGCTATGGCTCCGGGCGGATGCTGAGTCTTTTACAGCTTGCTGTCAACGGAAGTCTTGCAATGCTGGTATACTTTGGCATCACGTATTTCTTTTCCATACCGCAGACCATTCTGCATCTTGACCTGTCCCGCTTACTGAAGCGCGGAAGAAGGAGATAGGCAAATGCGACTGGATAAATATCTGGCCCATGCATGTTTGGGTACCCGCAAGGAGGTCAAGCTGGCTATTCGCAAGGGAAGAGTGAGTGTCAATGGTGAGGTATGCCGAAAGGATGACAGGAAAATCCAGGAGGGTGTGGATGTCGTTTGTTTGGATAAAGAGGAAATCTATTATGAGGCTGTTGTCTATATCATGCTGAACAAGCCGCAGGATGTTGTCAGTGCCACCAGTGATCCCACTTATGAAACCGTGCTGGACTGCATCGATGCCTTTTTGCCAAAGGATTGTTTTCCGGTCGGACGACTGGACATGGATACGGAGGGCCTGCTGCTGATCACAAATGACGGAAAGCTGGCGCATCGTCTGCTTTCTCCCAAGCATCATGTTGAAAAAATCTATCTGGTGGATCTGGCGCAGCCGCTGCAGGAAGGTGATCAAAAGAAGCTGGAAAACGGCAGTATCGTACTGGATGAGGAACCTGTTCTTCCGGCTCGTGTGGAAATTCTGGAGGACACGCAAATCCTTCTGCATATTCAGGAGGGAAGATTTCATCAGGTGAAGCGTATGCTGCATGCAATCGGTAATGAGGTTGTCCATCTCAAGCGGATTGCCATGGGACCGCTGCGGCTGGATGAAGCACTTGCGAGTGGGGAATGGCGGTATCTGAGCGAAGAGGAAATCACTGCCCTGAAGAATGTGGCATGATCAGTATTGTCGTTGCAATGGACGCCAATCAGCTGATCGGCGCAAATCATAAAATGCCATGGCATTGCCCTGCAGATTTAGCTCATTTCCGTCAGCTGACACTGCATCATCATTTGCTGATGGGGAGAGTGACCTATGAGCATCTGCCGAAACGACTGGATCATAGAATTCTGCATGTCGCAGGTCATAAGCCGCTGTCCGATAGCGATGTGCTCCCCTGCAGCGATGTGCAAGCACTTTGCAGGGAATGGAAGAAGAAAGAGGAAGTGCTCTATGTCTGCGGCGGTGCACAGATTTTCGCTGCAGCAATCGCATATGCAGATGAGCTGTGGATTACCCGAATCGAGCAGTCGTATACAGGGGATACCTGGTTTCCGGCGTTTTGCATTGGGGATTTCCGATTGCTTTCAAATGAACAAAAAGAAGGATGCAGCATCATGCATTATCGTAGAAGATAAGCAGGAAGGAAGGGAACTTTATGCGTTTTGTCGATCTAATAGAAAAAAAGAAACAGAAGCAGCCACTGACAAAGGAAGAGCTTCATTTTTTCATTACCGGTTATGTCCGGGGAGATATTCCGGATTATCAGGTCAGTGCGCTGCTAATGGCGATTTACTTTAATGGTATGAATGCACAGGAAACAGCCTGGCTGACAGAGGAAATGCTGTACAGTGGAGATGTGATTGATCTATCGGCGATTTCCGGAAGAAAATGTGATAAGCATTCCACCGGAGGTGTCGGTGATAAAACAAGTCTTTCCCTTGCGCCAATGGTAGCTGCCTGCGGTGCCAAGGTCGCGAAAATGAGCGGTCGAGGACTGGGACATACCGGCGGAACGCTGGATAAGGTGGAGTCTGTTAACGGCTTTCAGGTTATGCGGACACAGGAACAGTTTATTTCACAGGTGAATGATATCGGTCTGGCACTGATCGGACAAACCGCAACACTGGTGCCGGCAGATAAAAAGCTGTATGCTTTGCGCGATGTGACGGCTACCGTCAACTCGATTCCTCTGATTGCATCCAGCATCATGTCAAAGAAGCTGGCAGCCGGCTCTGATACGATTCTTCTGGATGTGAAATTCGGAGAGGGCGCCTTCATGGAAACAAGCGAAAAGGCAAAGGAGCTGGCAGAAGCGATGATTGCCATCGGAAGCCATTTCGGCAAGGATGTCAAGGCACTGATCAGCAACATGAATCAGCCGTTGGGCAATGCCATCGGAAATGCACTCGAGGTAAAAGAGGCAATTGCAACGTTACAGGGAAAAGGGCCTGAGGATTTTACACAGCTGTGTCTGGAGGCCGGAAGCATCATGCTCATGCAGACAGGAATAGCCAGAGATGAAGAGAACGCAAGAAAACAGCTGCTGGAAGTCATTCAGAATGGAAAGGCGCTGGAAAAGCTGGTTGCCATGGTTGCGGCACAGGAGGGTGATGTAGAGCAGGTTCTGCATCCAGAGCTGCTGCCACAGGCAAAAGAGATTTTGGAAGTAACATCGCGGGAAGAGGGCTATGTGAAGGAACTGCATGCTTTGGAGCTGGGGACGCTGGCGATGAAGCTTGGTGCAGGACGTATGGTTAAGGAGGATCCGGTTGATCCGGCTGTCGGAATCGTGTTAAACAAAAAGGATGGAGACTATGTAAACAAGGGGGATATTCTTGCCTATGTACACATCAATCATCCATTACCTCAGCACTGGCTGGAGGACTTCTATCAGACCTATGTCTTCACACAGGAGAAGGTGGAAAAGCAGAAGCTGATCCATGATATCATTCGATAAATGCGTACTGCAAAAGCATTTCTAAGCACTGGCGGAATACTCACTGTCCTCAGTGTTCTCCTTTTTATATCAAATTCTGCGAACGGAATCCAAGCCATGATCCGCTGTCTTACATTGGCTTTTGGGATAATGCTTATGACAAGAGGTGTTCTTTTGCTTCTGCATGTCAAGCAAAGAAGTGCGCTCTGGCTATATGGCGTTGGTGTGCTGTTTATGAGCTGTTATACACTGCTGGCGCTGGACACCTATGTTTTTCATGTCATGCAATGGTTTCCCGGCATTATCCGTTATCCGTTATTTTCACTCTATGGTATCAGCTATCTGCTGTTTGCTCTGCCAGGCATCTTTCTGCATGTCGGCAGTTCCGGTAACGATGTGTGAGTGACATTGTATGAGAGTGTTTCACAAAAAGGGGAAAGGACTTTTCATACAATGTAGGTAAGTGGATGTTCATTTTCCTGATACTCATGATAGTCCATTGTAAATTACGAAAACGTTATTTTTTGAAAATTGTGTCGTGTCACACCTTCACGAAATGTATATAGCTGGTTTATAAATATAAGAAAGCCTCCAGATTACGGGAGGCTTTCTTGCATGTTTTCAAAGCGGCCTTAAACAGTACGCATTCAAAAAATCTAACGATTGCTCATAAATCAGGAATATGCTCTTCAGGTATCAGAGTACCTTTTTTATCATAGAACTTAATGGATTTAGCCTCATCATACGCTACACTCATTGCGTATGATTTTATAATATATTTATTAGCTGCTGTAGATGATACATAAGAAACAGAATCACGATTATAGATATTTTAAACATAACATGATTTTAACATCTATTTCCTGCATAGGCATTGCTCCTGTGAATAATGAAAAGACTTAATCAGCACATATTCATCTGACCATGTTATATCGAAAAGCAAGACCAGCTTATAGCTCTTTATGAAAAATCATAATCGTAACTTCATCAGGATGAGGCTCTATGAAATTCCCATGGGGAATTATAATTTTCATACATTGATGTTCAAATAAATAAAGTATGAAGGAACTTCCTGTAATATATCGTTATTTAGATTCTATTTCAACGATTGATTTATCAAAGGAGGAAGCCCCCTTTATTAGATGGATTTTCGCTCTTATACTAAAAGGAGAGCTTAAGATTAAAAAAGAAGGCTGTCTGCCTTCTATACCTTGATGATCAATGCCATAAACACCAGTGGTTCGTCTCCGATGTTTTCAATGCCGTGAAAGCCCTGATCCGGAGTAAAGGTGACATCTCCCGGCTGCAGTTCACGCTTGATTCCATTATCATCGTAAAGTGCTCTACCCTGCAGAATATAGTAGGACTCGCCATCGCCGATATGCTGATGTACACCCAGCGATGCATTTACATCAATCGTCACCTTCGCATACATCTTCACGCCGCTTCCCATTTCCTCGCTTTGCAGCAGGCGTTCAATATGCATCGTACCCTTGCCGCCACAGCGGTTTTCATAATGCTCTACTTCACTCTTCATGCTCTTCCTCCTCATTTGTTATTTTCGTATAGGCCTCCCGATAACGGGAATAGGCCAGCTTTTCACTGTCCTGTGCCAGCGATTTCAGATTGGCACTGACGCGCTCTGCACTTTCTCTCATGTCGCTTTTCACCCAGCTGATAATCACGCCGGTTATCCCAAAGCTGTAAAACTGGGAATAAAAATTCATTTCCACCTCATTGATCTGATGATGCTGGTCAAGGCTTACGATTGCCATATGGAAAATGGACTTCGTTAAATCAAAAAGGAATTGTTCAAAGCAAGTCTCATCACTGCGGATCGTATTGATATAAAAGTCCTTCTCGCTGCGCATGTGATTCAAGAGGGCGGAAATATATTTCGGCCAGTTTTCAAAGCTGAGATTTTCATCAAACACCTGCTGTGCATCATCCGTATAGATCCATTTCAGCAGCTCGTATTTATCACGGAAATGATAATAGAAGGTCTGCCGGTTGTAGCCGCTTTGCTGCGTGATATCCGCAATCGTGATTTTGTCAAAGCTCTTGCGGCAGGTCAGCTGTTTTAATGCTGCTGCCAGTATTCTTTTGGTATCGAGATGTTCCTGCATATACACACCACCGTTTCAACAGTTCTATTATACAATATGCGAAAAGAAAAGGGAAAAGATTTTTAGATGCCTGCAGCTGTGTCCATACTATATCTGAGGATGTGATTACTATGAAAAAGCAAATGCGATGGCTGCTTTATGCCATGAACTTTCTTGCCTTTTTTGCCATATCGATGGTCAATACCCAGATGATTCCGTTTTTAAGCAAGCTGGGCTATACGGTGGTACAGCGCGGTTATATTCTGGCCGCAAATGCGGTTGTGGCAATCGCCGGCCAGTTTCTGTTTGGTTACCTGTGCGACCGTTTTCAAAGGGTTAAGGTCTTTTTCTTTGCGGCCTATGTGCTGCTGACGGCGAGCAGCTTTGCCATGTTTCTGGTAGAACGCCAGACCTTCTGGTATCATGTATTCACCGTGGCTCTGATGGGTGGTATGGTAAAGGTCATTATGGGACTGGATGAAACCTGGATGCTGGAAATCGATCAGGAAAACTACGGGCGGCTGCGGGCAAGCGGGGCACTGGGGCTTACAATCGGTTCTCCGATTGCTGGCTACCTCGTCCGCCATTTTCATTATAAAAGTCTGCTGATTTCACTTGGTATCGTAAGCGTTATCCTGTGCTGGCTCATTTACAAGGCAAAGGATGCTGAGAAAAAGGAAGGGGAGCGGATTCGCATGGAAAGCGTGCGGCAGCTCCTGAAGAATAAAGGCTATTTATTGCTGGTGCTGATTTATCTGCTCGTCTATATGATCGGTACGGCAGATCAGTATGTGGTTATCGACAAAATGCTGGATATCGGCGCAGACACCACAGCGGTCGGCATTAAGTGGGCGCTGCAATCCTTTATGGAGGTGCCGCTCTTTCTGTTTTCCTCGAAAATACTGGAACGCTTTCAGACTAAGACACTCTTATACTTTGGAACATTTATGTATGGTGTGAAATTCCTGCTTTACGGCTTTTCCTTTCAGCCGTGGATGATTATTCTGACGGCAGCACTGCAGCTGGTAACGCTGCCCATCATCATGCTGACAAGCAAGGTGCTGGTAAAGGAAATCACTCCCCAGAAGCTGTTCAGCAGTGCGCAGATGTTTGCCATGGCCGTATTTATCGGCGTTAGTGGATTGATAACACCGCTGATTACCTCCTATCTGTCCAAAGCCTTCGGATATGACTGGACCCTGTATATCGTAGCTGCTTTCTCCATCGTGCCGCTGCTGCTGATTTTCTGCTATGTTCATTACTTTCAAAAGAAAACAGTGAAGAGAAGTTCCTGATTTACATTTGCAGAGGACGGTAAGCAGATTGCTTTACAGAGAATTTACAGATATTTCGATATTGTGTGCTGTTTGACAATAACAATTTTGCACACACCGTTCGCTCATGTCTTGAAAAATGAGAGGAAATCCCCTATAATAAAGGTGACATCCAAAGACTGTGTAACCCTACGATAGTGGGTTGAGATAAAAAGCTCTTGTGCGATCAAGAGCTTTTTCATGAAAGGACGTGAAGACAATGGAATTTACGATGCGTAAGGACATTGACGAATACAGCATTGAGGAGCAGGGGCGTTGTGTATTCCGTGCCTCCTATGAAAAGGAAGGCGGATTGCTCAGTATATATCTGAAGAATATGTATGGCGATGATATTATGGGCTTTTACCAGCTTCGCAAATGGTATTCGCGGTTTCGCCCGTGTATGGATTTCACCGTATACGAGGGGGATGAACAAATCGGAGAATTGAAAAAGAGTCGGGATGGCTATGAGCTGATTTACCACGATGTATATTATCGCTTCTATTGCGGGATGCATGCAGGAAGACGTGTGGTGATCTGCTTTGACCGCGCACAACAGATTGCGGAATTTGTGCTGGATGATATCAGCACGCTGCGCTTTAAGAGTACGACACAGCAGGCGCTTCTGTCTTTGCTTTGTGTACTTATGAAAGCCTTTCTCGATCAGGAGCAGTTCTCCCAGGAGGCTTTTCTTCACCACTATATAGGAGTATATAACGATGCATCCGCTACTGCGGCATAAAACGCTGTTTCTGGACCTTGATGGAACGATGTATCGCGGGGATGAGGTCATTCCCGGTGCACCCTTGTTCATAGAAGCCTTACATACACTGCAGATTCCATACTATTTCCTGACCAACAACGCCATGCGTACGCATGCACAGAACCGGGAGAAGATGGAAGCGATGGGCTTTCAAGGATTGCGGGATGCACAATATTTTACGAGTGCGATGGCAGCTGCCGCCTATGTCCGTCATGAAACAAAGCTGCAGCGCGTCTTCTATATCGGAGAAGATGGGATGCGGGAGGCGCTGCTGGAGCAGGGCTTTACGCTGTGTGAGGAACATGTGGAGGCGGTATTTGCCGGTCTGGATTCCAATGTGACCTATGAAAAGCTGTGCCGTGCCTTTTATCATTTACAGAAGGGAGCAGTGCTGATTGGCACCAATCCGGATCGACGCTTGCCGCATGGAGACTATTTTCGCATCGGAAACGGTGCTATGGTGCATATGCTGGAATATTGCAGTGAGCAAACGGCATGGATGATCGGAAAGCCGCATGAGCCGATGCTGAAGGAAGCGTTGCGCTATGCCGGAATTGCTAAAGAGGATGCTGTTGTGATTGGAGATAATCTGGAAACCGATGTCGCCTTCGGACTGCGGCATGGGTGCACGAGCGTCTTTGTGACAAGCGGTGTGCATTCCCGTCTGGATTGTGAACAGCGCTGTCTTCACCCGGATCTGATCATCGATAATCTGCTGGAGCTGGTATAAAACAGAAGCCTGCACGTATAATGAAATGAGGGGATTTCATGAACGTACAGGATTTTTTTATCGTATGGCAGGATATCGGTCTGATACTGTATTCTGTTTTAAAAGCATTTCTTCCGCTTCCTTCTCTGGAGGTCATATTGGTACCGCTGGTACTGCATTCACCGCAGAAATGGCTGCTGTATTCGCTGGAGGGTGCAGTAGGCACCTGTATCGGCGGGGCAATCGGCTATGGCATCGCCCGGATACTGGGCAAAAAAGTGCTGTATAACATCGCCGCAAAAGAGGATGTGGAGCATGGCGAGGAGCTGATGGACCGCTATGGTCTATTGGCCGTCTTCATTGGCGGCATCACCCCGATTCCGGATTTTCTTCTGGCCTATCTTGCCGGCTTCACCAACATGCGGCTGTTTCCGTTTCTGCTGTGTGACGGCTTTGCCAGATTGCTGCGCAGTCTATTGGTAACACTGTCCCTGCGCTATCTGGGAACCGTGATGAATGTGGATGCCTTCGGCACCTGGTTTTCTCTGGCCATCATGCTGTGGCTTGTTTGGAAATGGTGGAAGAGCAGGAAAAAAATTCAGGCGCAGACAACATCCAGAAAATAAGGAAGGATCTGATCGTCTTCCATCAGCTCCGGATGCCACTGGACAGCGAGAATGCGACCATTCTCGTGCTCCATGGCTTCTACATAATTCTCCTCGCTGAAGGCAGAGGTATAAAAGCCCTCTCCCAATCGCCCGGCTACCTGATGATGGTAGCTGTTTACGGTAAAGCTTTGCGGATACAGCTGATGCAATACACTGCGTGAGCTGCTGTGTACGGTGTGCAGCTGCTTTGGTGCGTGTGTCTGCGTGTCAATATGCTGCAGAAGTGTCCCGCCGGCATATACATTCAATGTCTGCATTCCGCGACAGATACCAAGAATCGGCTTTTCGTTGCACATAAATGCGTCGATTACCTGAAATTCCAGATGATCCATCGGCTGCGCATAGGTAGTGACATGCTCATTGCGGTCCTCCTTCAGATAATAGCTTTGCACATCATAGCCTCCGGGCAGTAAAAGCGCATCGCATACCTGCAGCGCACTCGCGATTCCCGCCATGCTGCAGATGGGATACAGGCTCCAGCCCAGCGCTTCCACGCGGTCTACATACGGCTTGTTGATAAACCATTTCCAGGCATGATCCAGCTTTTCAATTCGCATAAGGACAGCCAGTACCTTCATTGATCGTCACCTCTTGCTTTATCCTATGCGAAAAAAAAGGGAAGGTTACGTATTGTACTTTCCCTGCCAGGTATTGCGCTGCTTCATTTCCTTGTCAATGTCGTTGAGAATCGTTACCTTTTTCAAAGTCCAAAGCGGGGTGATCAGCGCTTCCTTCACGCCATCTCCCGTCAGCCGCTGGATGATCATTTCCGCCGGCAGCAGCTCCAGCTGACGGATGACGATATCAATATATTCCTCTCTGCTCAGCATGACAAAGGGGGATTGTCTGTATTCCTGGGCCATGCGCGTGCCCTCCATAATGTGCAGCATATGGATCTTTACCGCATGCACGGGCAGCTTTGCGAGCGCAGCCGCGGTTTCCAGCATCTGCAGTTTGTTTTCACCGGGCAGTGAATTCATCAGATGGACAGCAATTTTCAAATCGGTATGCGACAGCCGCTCGACACAATCCAGAAACTGTGCATAGGTGTGCCCGCGGTTGATGTGCTGTGCGGTATCATCGTGAATACTCTGTAACCCCAGCTCCACCCAGATTTCCTTATCAGTACACAAGGATTGCAGATAGGCGATCTTATCATTCTCCAGACAGTCGGCGCGCGTGGCGATACTGATAGCCGCAATATCATCACGCTGCGCAAAGGGGTCAAAGGTAGCCTTTAACACGGGCAGCGGTGCATAGGTATTCGTATATGCCTGAAAATATGCCATTGGAATTCCGGCCGGCCATTTTCTTTGCATCATCTGCATTCCCTGATCAAACTGCCGAAACAGATCGTCATGGATGTCTCCTGCATAATCACCGCTGCCAAGGGCACTGCAAAAGGTGCAGCCGCCGACGCCGCAGGTGCCGTCCCGGTTGGGACAGGAGAAATTTGCATTCAGAGGAACCTTGAACACCTTGCTGTGAAAGCGGTGCTTCAGGTAATAATTCCAGGTATGATAACGCTTGTTGTCATCACTGTATGGAAACGGATTGTTATAGCTCATAATATCACCGTAGGTATTGTAACACAGAATAACACAGACGGTAAAAAACAAATGGAAAATCTGCTCATTTCCTGCACGTTCAGCCATTGTAAAAAATTCCAGAATTCCTTACTAAAAAACTGTTTATTTTTTTAATCAAGTATGAGATAATTAGATGCGCACTAGAGATTGGGGTAGTAGTTAAATGGATGTAAATAAAAAGGTTGTTCAGTGTAGAAAATATCCGATTACCTATACACTGGTTACAAAACAGGTAAAAAATATCAACATGAGGATCTCTTCCAAGGGAGAGGTCGTGGTCAGTGCGAATCCGTTTGTGCCTATGGATAAAATCGACGATTTTGTTTCCAGCAAGGTTTCCTGGATTGTGAAGCATCAGAAATCCATGCAGGAGAGAAGTCAGAAATCCATGATCGACGACAAGCATATCGTATTGTTTGGAAATTCTCTGAAAATCCGCAAGACAACGGGGAAGTACAATCACGTAAGCTATGACAAGGACACTCTGTATGTACAGTGCAGAGAGCAGGCAGACCCGGAAAAGGTCATCCGGCAGTTTCTCGATAAGCTGTGCAGGGATGTGTTTCTGGACATTGCCACACTGACATTTCGCTCTTTGAGTGATTACCATCTGGAATTTCCGGACGTAAAAATTCGGGATATGAAAAGCAGATGGGGAAGCTGTACACCGGCCAAGAACTCGATAACACTGAACCGGAAGCTGATTCATTATCCGTTCGAGTTCATCGAATATGTGGTGCTGCATGAATTTGTTCATTTCATTCAGCCGAATCACTCCAAGGCGTTCTACAATATTATAGAGAACTACATGCCGGATTATAAAACGCGCATGGAAATGGTCAACTAGGAAAAGGAAAAAAATATTATGGTACATATCATTACAGACACATCTGCACTCTTTACGGTCGCGGAAGGAAATGACATGGGTGTTCATGTGATTCCTCTCTGCGTCAGTATCCAGGATGAGCATTACCGGGATTTATGCTTTGACACGTCATCCTTTCTGGAAAAGGTTCGCTCAGGAGGTATTCCGACAACCTCACAGCCGCCGATTGGCGATGTGCTGGCTGCCTACGAGGAGCATGGTGATGAAGAAATCCTCAACATATGTATGGCAGATGGTCTGTCCGGTACGTATCAGACAGCGCTGATGGCGAAGGAACAGGCGCCCAATGCAGACAGCATAACGGTATTGAATTCACAGACTCTGTGCGGGCCGCACCGCTATCTGGTGGAAAAAGCGGTGAAGCTTCGTGATGAAGGGAAAAAGGCAGCGGATATTGTCGCAGCCTTAAAGGAAAGCATGGCACATGGGCATTCCTTTCTGATTCCGCAGGATTACAGCTTCTTAAAGCGCGGCGGACGTTTAAAACCGGCAGCGGCCAGTATCGGCGGGCTGTTGAAGCTGAAGCCGGTCATGCATGCGGTGGAGGATGGAAGCCGTCTGGATAAATTTACAATAACACGTACATTGTCCAAGGCAGCAGATTCCATCATCAGCTATTTCCGCGAGCATGGTGTGGATGCGGCCTATCGTATTTCTGTATCTCATGCAGATGCGTTAGCGGATGCACGCTTCTTTATAGACCGATTGAAAAATGCGTTCCCGGATACAGAGCTGGAGCTGTTAAAGCTTTCACCGGCCTTTATCACACAGGGGGGACCGCAGTGTATTGCAGTTCAGTATATTCGCAAATAGAGTGGGAACACTCTATTTTTGTATAGGAGGCTCTATATGGGAAAACAAAACAGAAGAAACCGCTGCCTTTTGGTCGGCTATGTTGTGCTGGTGATTGCGGCAGGACTGTTATCAAGAAGCACGCTGCCCTTGCCGGACTGGTTTCGGGAATACGGAGGAGATACGCTGTGGTCGATGATGATGTATGGAATCTTCGCACTTCTGTTTCCCGAGGCCAGAGTGAAATCGCTGTTGATCGCTACGCTGCTGTTTTCCTATCTGATCGAATGCTCGCAGCTGCTGGATTATGACTGGCTCAATACGCTGCGTGCAACACCACTACGCTATCTGCTGGGACAGGGCTTTGTATGGAGTGATTTGCTATGCTACAGCACAGGCTGTATATTGGCGTGTTCACTGGATGTGATGATGTTAAAAAGGAGACATGATATTTATGGATAAGGAATTTTTGTATGATATGCTGAGGACACCAAGTGTCAGCGGACATGAAATTGCATTGCAGAAAAAGGTGATTCAGCATATGGAACCGGTTGCGGATGAAATTCTGACGGATGCGACCGGTGATGTGATCAGCGTTTTGAATCCGCATGCAGAGGCAAAGGTTCTGCTGTGCGGGCATATTGATGAAATCGGCTTTCTGGTCACCCGGATTTGTGAGGATGGAATGCTGAAGGTGACAAAGGCAGGCGGTATCCATCCGGTTCTGTATCTGGGGACACATGTACAGGTTGTCTGTGCTTCACAAATCCTGCCCGGTGTCGTTGTGACAAACCGTACGCTGGAAAGTAAGGAACAGGTGCAGGTGGAGGATTTGTTTATCGATCTGGGCTTTGACAGCAAGGCCGAGTGTGAACGCTATGTTTCCATCGGCGATCCGGTATGTGCTGCGAGTGAGTTCACTGAGCTTGCACATGGAAAGCTTGCCGGACGTGCATTGGATGACCGTATCGGTGCCTTTATCATTTTGGAGGCATTGAAAAAAGCCAAACAGAAGCAGGCTGCCTGTGGAATCTATGCGGCGACAACCTGTGGTGAGGAAACGACCATGCGGGGAGCCTATCATGTCGCAACCCGTGTGCAGCCAAGCTGTGCATTGATTGTGGATGTGACCTTTGCGAGTGATTATCCGGGCGTCAGCGGTGATGCGAGTGGAACCGTGAAGCTTGGCGGGGGTGCTGTATTATGCTCCAACAGCATGATCAACAAGCCTTTGAATGCGGCGCTTGCTGCGATTGCCGAGGAGCATCAGCTGGATGTACAGTGGGAGGTGTTTGCCGGAAAGGCCGGAACGGATGGCGATGTTGTCCATTTTACAAACGGTGGCGTGCCGGTTGCCCTTATTTCCATCCCGCTGCGTTATATGCATTCCTCCATTGAAACGGCAAGCAATCAGGATTTGGAAACGATCATTGAACTGATCAGCGAATTTCTTGTTCGCTTTGATGACAGCTTTTCATTTGATCCGTTTCCGTAAGGCAGGGAGGTATGTGTATGCGCTGTGCTGACATTTTGCATGTTATCGAGGAACACTATCCGCTGTCCTATGCGTTGGACTGGGATAATTGCGGATTGCAGACAGGTCGCTTCGATAAGGATGTGCAAACGATTTACATTGCACTGGATGCCGGTGATGCGGTGATTGCGGATGCAGTGATAAATCATGCAGATCTTCTGATTACCCATCATCCACTCCTGTTTAACGGAATCAAGCAGATTCACGATCAGGATTTTATCGGCAGAAGGATAATAGAGCTGATTCAGAAGGAGATGTGCTGCTATGCCATGCATACCAATTATGATGTGCTCCGCATGGCAGAGGTGGCTGCGCAAATGCTGCAGCTTAAGAAAACAAAGGTACTGGAGGCTACCAGTGAAGACGGGAAGGGGATTGGACAGTATGGGATGCTGCCGGAGGCAATGCCGGTTTTTCAGCTTTGCGAACAGATCAAGCAAACCTTTGAGCTGCAGGGCGTGCAGGTTTATGGTGATGTAAGCAGGCAGGTTCAGCGGATTGCGATTTCTCCGGGTGCCGGAAACAGTATGATTTCCCATGCGCTTTACAAGCAGTGTGATGTTTTGATTACCGGTGATATTTCCCATCATATTGGCATTGATGCGGTGGCACAGGGGCTTGCTGTGATTGATGCCGGACATTATGGTATTGAACATATCTTTATCCAGGATATGGCGGCATTTCTGTCGGAAAAGCTGAAGGGTGTCAAAATCATATCTGCACCGCTGTGTCATCCGTTTACGATTGTGTGAGATATCCCCTGAAAATGAAGTGGATGCAAATATATAAACGCTCCCTGTATAGTGGTAAGCTAAAATTGAGATATGGATGGATTCTGGCCGCGATGAGTGCTCAAAACGGCATTAGAATTCGTAATAAACAGAGGCAGGGAATTCAGCTGAAAATTCATACAGCCATTGCTTTATGAAAAACTTGAAACAGCTGCTTGTTTCTCTCTAGCTTTGCGCGAATGCAATGATGAAAAGCAGACGGTTTTCATACCAAAATCGTCTGCTATTTCCGTTGTCTTGGTGTAGCATTCTGTTTTCTCTATCATTCATGGGGCGAATTAGCTGCCGACCGCTGGAAAAGAGAACATCACATTTTCTTTCATCAAACATGGCTGCTTTATCAAAAAGACATCCTTCTATTTAACTCTGAAAAGGTTGCTGGGGATTTCTAACATTGACAGCTTTTGTCTTGGAAAATAATCCGTCTCTGATGTTATACAATATAGAAGCTTATCAGCTGTTTTCTTTATACAGATTGATTTCTTTTGCGGCATGGATACGTATAACAGGCTTTTCTGTCCCGGATACAAGCCTGCCATTATCAAGGATATGCTGTGGATCCTGGATAGAGCCATTCTGTATAGGATTTACTTCCATCTTTATGCTGGCTGGTACGGTATCAAAGTATACAGAGACACTTTTAAATGCATTCGCTTCTGATCCATCCAGCACGATATCATGATCCAGCTTTGCAGCCTCTAGATGCAGAGCTACCACTGATTTGTCAGCGTGCAGGAAGATATCTGAATGAATAGGATTTATGTGAATCTGTTTGAATTCACCTGCTGTTTCTATTACATCAAATTCTTTACGTGGCAGGTAAATAAGAAATGATCCGAGAACGTCGTTATCCTCTTCTCCGTTTTTCATCATAACGGATATATTGAGCGTATCGCCGTTTCTGCTGCTGCGAACATCATATGTATGTGCTGCATTCAAGTCGGCGTTTTGAAATTTAAAAGCTGTATCCGCATCCTGTTTTATTATGATAGACCGGGCATTCCCGCTGATTTTGACACGACGAATATCCTTAGCTTCTATTTTCTCATATACGTTTTCTTCATGCTCGACACTCGCGTGCTTTACAGCCTTGTTATCATCCCTACAGGAGGTGAGGAAAAGTATACAAAGAACACTCATCCATAACATACCTATTCCCCTTATTTTTCTCATTCTGGACACCTCCTTCATTCATGTATACTTCATTATACTATACATGGGGTAATTCACATAGGGTGGTACCGTATGAGGTATCCGTTTCGGATGAAGTTTCAGGACACCACTATGCTTATATGCTCTATGATACTGTGTGAAGCACAACAGAATATTCGAGTCATTCATAAAAGGAATAAGGAAAAAAGAAACAAATATCTTTATATCTCATTTAATCTGCTATAATAAAAAAAGCGAGGTATAAGATAATGAAATCACTGGATATTTATGGAACACTAGGGCCGTCTCTGCATACACAGGACGCCCTGTATGAAATGCTTTGTATGGGAATGAATGGTGTCCGCTTGAATCTTTCCCATGTGGATTTGACAGATTGCGAGGAATGGCTGTACGCATATCAAAAAGCACAGGAGCAGGCGGGCGTACAGGCAAAGCTGCTCATCGATATGAAGGGACCGGAGCTGCGGGTCGGAAGGCTGAGGGAGCCTGTCTTATTGGAAGAACGGCAGACAGTCGAACTGGGGAAGGACATTCCGATTCCTGTGGAGCTGCTGGCTCATACGGCGGTACAACAGAGGCTTCTGCTGGATGACGGTCGTATTCTTCTGGAGGTGAAACAGGTAAGGGAAGATGCCTTGCTGTGTACTGTTCTGCATGGAGGTGTGTTGAAATCGGGGAAAAGTCTGGCTCTGGTGAACGGTCACATCGAATTGCCGACACTTACGGAAAGTGATATCCGTAATCTGAAGGCCGCCAGGCAGTATGGCGTTACCGGAATCATGCAGCCCTTTGTAAGAAATGCACAGGATTTGATCACGGTGAAGGAAGCCCTGAAAAGCATCGGGAATCCGGATTTGCAGGTATATGCAAAAATTGAAAACATGGAGGGGGTAGCGCATCTGAAGGAGCTTTTTCCATACTGCGATCAGATTGTGATTGCCAGAGGAGATTTAGGTAATGCGATGCCGTTATGGGAACTGCCTGCTGTACAGAAGCGGATACAGGATATATGCCGTGTACACTCCATGCCGTATATGGTGGTAACGCAGATGCTGGATTCCATGATGGAGCATCCAGTACCTACAAGAGCTGAGGTCAGCGATATTTTTCATGCGGTTTACCATGGTGCCTCCAGTATCATGCTGACCGGTGAAACGGCAGCCGGCAAATATCCAAGGGAGGCGATGAAATACTTCAGTGAAACGGCAAAATCCGCATTGGTCTGCAGGGAAGAGGTGCTGTAAGCAGATATGAAAAAAGAATCCCTTTTCCATTTGTGGGTGGGATTCTTTTTTTTCTTCCTGCGTTTGCAACTGCATGTATCATGTATATAGGAGAAATAACACCTACATACTGCGCCCGATCACCTCGGCGATTTTTCTTCCCTTGCGGATCACTTCACCAAAGCGCTCCGGCTTTAATGACTGCGCACCATCACTCCATGCATTTTCCGGATCGTTGTGCACCTCAATGATCAGTCCGTCTGCACCTGCGGCAATCGCTGCCAGGGAAGCGGATTCCACCAGTCTCCAGTCACCGGTCGCATGACTTGGGTCAATAATGATCGGCAGATGCGTTTTCTCCTTGATAATCGGCACTACACTGAGATCCAGTGTGTTTCGTGTATACGTTTCAAAGGTACGGATACCGCGCTCACAGAAAATGACGTTTTCATTGCCCTCGGACATGATATATTCCGCAGCCATGATCCATTCCTCAATCGTATTGGCAAGCCCGCGCTTTAACAGCACCGGCTTGTTGATGCGCCCGACCGCCTTTAACAGATCAAAGTTCTGCATGTTTCTGGCACCGATCTGAATCAAATCCACATGCTCGACGAATTCATCGATTTTATCTGCACTCATCAGCTCACTGACAATCGGCAGCCCATAGGTTTTTCTGGCATGCACCATACATTTGACACCCTCTGTTCCCATACCCTGGAACGCATAGGGACTCGTTCTCGGTTTATATGCACCGCCGCGCAGCATATCGCCGCCGGCATTCTTCACTTCCTTTGCAATATCCATAATTTGGGTATCACCCTCAACGGAGCAGGGTCCGCCGATTACGACGATTTTCTCATTTCCGCCAACCTTGATGCCGGCTACATCCACGATGGTATCCGCTGGATGAAACAGACGGTTCGCCTTTTTATACGGTGCGGCAATGCGTGTGACATTTTCGACAAACGGATGTGCTTTCACCAGCTTTTCATCGATTTTGGAGGTATCGCCAACCAGACCGAAGACATTGTAATTATCTCCCTGAATCATGGTAACGGACAGCCCCTTGTTTTCAAAGGTATGAATCAGCTTTTCAACCTCTGCCTTGGGAGCATCTTTTTTTAATGTGATAATCATTGTTTCTTCCTCTTTTCTTCTAATCGCTGACAGCATCAATTAAAATGCTGCGATAGGCTTCTTCGATTTCGGTGACGGTTGATTCAATGTCACTGTTGTTTACAGCGACGTAGGCTGCATATTTCTGGTACAGCGGCAGACGCTCGGCATGCATCTTCTCGAGGGCGTCTGTGCTTTTGGACAGCGGTCGGTTCGGATCGGAGCTAATCAGCTTATCCACATCGCGGTCAATGAAAATCGTAATTCCGTTTTGACGCAGGTAATCCATATTCACCTTATGCTTGATCGTACCGCCTCCGGTGGCGATGATTTTATTGTTCAGCTTGCTGACCTCGATTGCCGCTTCTGTTTCAATGGCGCGAAAGCCTGCCTCTCCGCTTTCCTCGAAAATTTCCGGAATGGACTTTCCGGCCTTTTCGATAATGATATCATCCAGGTCAATGAACTCCTTCTGCATACGGTTCTCCAGCATTTTGCCAATGGTTGTCTTGCCGGCAGAGGGCATTCCGATCAATACGATATTGCAGCGCTCGCGCAGCATATCCTGATAGATATCGTCGATGATCTGATCGTCGATACTCTTATCCAGGAAGAACTCCACGGACTGCTTTGCCTGTGCTATCAGCATCTCCAGACCGTTTACACGCTTGATATCCATTTCCTGCGCCTCGAAGCACAGTCTTGTCAGAATCGGATTGTAGATCACATCCAGAACGGCCTCGCATTTATGAAACATGCTGATATCGATCGGAGCATTGCCGATACGCGGGTACATTCCGATCGGGGAGGTGTTGATGATGATTTCCGCATCCAGATGACTGGAGAACATTTCATCATAGCTGATGGCACCGTTTCCTGGCACAACATCGACGATGACCATGCTGCCAGCTGATTCATGCTGTACCACTGCCTGAATGGCAGCACTGGCTCCACCGTTTCCGATAATCAGCACCTTTTTTCCTTCCATGTGTACATTGTGCTTTTTCACCATGTATAAAAAGCCGGTGAAGTCGGTATTATAGCCCTTCAGCTTGCCGTCACGATTGACGATTGTATTTACAGCACCGATTGCTTTTGCATGCTCATCCATTTCATCCAGGTAGGGGATGACATCCTTCTTGTAGGGGATGGTTACATTCAATGCAGTAAACTCCTTTTTCTCCATGAATGTCTTGAATTCCTCTTTGCTCAGCGGTATCAGATCGAAGGTGTAATCCGCAATCCTTTCATGAATATCCTTTGAAAAGCTGTGTCCAAGCTTTTCACCAATTAGTCCGTATCTCATTTGTTCTCTTCCTCTCTTTTCTTAATTTTCTATCATAGAAGCTTGCTGTATCCGGGACAGGCTACAAAAAAAGCATCAACGTTTTCTTCGTTCGATGCTTTTTTTATGCCCTGAAACGCTAAAATAACCACGATATCTCAATGGTTTGTTTCAGGGCTATCTAAAGTAAAAATAATAAGCTGCTGTCTGTATGGATTTGTTCATGGGTATCACTCCTATTGCCATTAGGATACAACACTCTTACGGAAAATGCAAGCATAAGTTTTCATATTTTGTGAAAATTTATGAAAGAAAATGGAAAATCAGTCACTGGTGTGCGGGTTTTTAATGGAGGTGTGATGTACGATAAAGTTACAGAAGGTGTGTACAGCAGGGGGAAGGTAGCGGTTTTTGACGGTAGCCAGATAAATGTAACGCTCATGCGGCGGATTGGTGATGGTCAGCTTTTTCACAGGAAACTGCTCCAGCATGGCAATATTCGGCACCAGTGCGATACCGTAATTGATGGCTACCAGACCGATAACGGCACTGTCCTCTTCCACCTCGCAGATGATGTTGGGCTCTATGCCCACCTGTTCAAACAGGGAATCCAGCAGCGGGCGGATACCGCTTTGACGATCGTAATAGACAAAGGTTTCCTCCTTCAGCCGGGCAAGGTCAACGCTGTCATGCACTGCCAGAGGATGGCTGCGCGAAACAATAGCGACAACCTCCTCCTGTGCAATCGGCAGAAAATTGATATCCGGCTGATTGTCCACGTAGGAACAGAAGGCCACATCGTACTTTTCCTCCTTCAGCCCCTGCAGAATCTCTGTGGTATTGCCCTGCTTCAGGGAGAATTTGATCTTGCGGTTTTGCGACTGTGCCAGAAAGCTCTGCAGCAGATGGGGAACGTAGTGGCTGCCCAGGGTATAAATAAAAGCCAGATCGATCCATCCGTTTTCCTGGGAGGTGAGCTCCCGCAGCCGGCGCTCTCCCAGATCGACTTCCTGCAGTCCCTTATCTATATATTCATAAAAGATACGTCCATATTTCGTCAGCTTGATATTGCGCCCCTGCTTTTCAAACAGATAGCAGCCCAGATCCTTTTCCAGAGCGGCAATGGCATGGGAGAGGGAAGGCTGTGTGATGTCCAGCTGATTGGCAGCCTGTGTGTAGTGCTCCGTTTTTGCCAGCACGCGAAAATAGTGCAGATGATTCAGATTCATACGCATACCTCCAGTATTTACCATACAAATAGTATAGCTCATTTATAGATAAAATCTATAGATTTTGTAAAAATTATGAATTGTTTACATGTAAGGGAATATATATAATAAGCGTGTAATGTTTGTGAATACGATAACATTCACAATTAGGAGGCATAGTAATGGGAAAGTATTCTTCGATCTTTGAACCATTGACGGTGAAACAGATGACGATTCCAAACCGTATCGTCATGACGCCGATGGGAACAAACTTTGGTGAGCAGAACGGTGAAATGAGCTTTTTGCACATCAATTACTACGAACAGCGTGCCATGGGCGGTACCGGACTGATCATCGTGGAAAATGCGTGTGTGGATTATCCGTGCGGTTCCAATGGAACAACACAGCTGCGCATTGATCATGACAACTACATTCCACGGCTGTATAAGCTGGTGGAGACGATTCATAAACACAACACGAAAATCGCGATTCAGCTGAATCATGCCGGAGCAAGCGCTGTGGAAGAACGTATCGGTATGCAGCCGGTCAGTGCGAGTGATGTGCCGAACAAGAAAAACGGGGCAGCACCGCGTGCCTTAAGCAAAGAGGAAATTCTGCATATTGTTGACTGCTATGCGAAAGCGGCAAAGCGTGCACAGATCATCGGCTTCGATGCTGTTGAGATTCATGCGGGACATTCCTATCTGATCAATCAGTTCTTATCTCCGCTGACAAATAAGCGTACAGATGAATTCGGCGGCAGCTATGAAAACCGCGCCCGTTTTGCAAGACTGGTGCTGGAGGCTGTCCGTAAGGAAGTCGGAGCACAGTTTCCAATCATCGTACGCATCAGTGCGGATGAATTTTTAGAAGGCGGCAATACGCTGGAGGATACGCTGAAGCTTCTGGAATACTTCCATGCGGAAGCGGATATCATTGATGTTTCCTGCGGTCTTGTGGATTCCATTCAGTATCAGATCGATGCGAACTATCTGCCGGATGGATGGCGCTCCTATATGGCAAAAGCCGTAAAGGAAGCCTATGCGAAGCCGGTCATCACGACGGGAAACATCCGTGACCCTAAGGTTGCCGAGGATATTCTGGAGCGTGGAGATGCCGATTTGATCGGTATGGGACGCCAGATGATTGCGGATCCAAGCTGGACCAACAAGGTGCATTACGGAAAGGAAGATACGATTCGTAAATGTATTTCCTGCAACATCGGCTGCTCGGGGCACCGCATCGGCTTGAACCGCCCGATTCGCTGTTCGGTCAACCCAAGTGTCAACGAGGGTGAGGAATACCGCAGCTGGAAGGTGAAAAAGCCATGCAATGTCGTTGTCATCGGCGGCGGTACTGCAGGTCTTGAGGCAGCATGTACTGCCGCAGAGGTTGGCTGTACGACCTTCCTGATTGAAAAGGAAGACCATCTGGGCGGATTGAGTGTGGAAATTTCCAAGATTCCGGATAAAAAGCGTCTTCGTGATTTCCCGGATTATCTGATTCATCGTGCAGAAAAGCTGCGCAACCTGATTACCTTTACGTCTACAGAGGCAACACCTTCCTTTGTGAAGATGCTGAAGCCGGATTTCATCATCAATGCGACCGGTTCCACGCCGCTGCTTCCGCCAATCAGCGGACTGCGTGAAAACATCGATGCGTCAGGAAGCCGTGTCAGCGGCATTCTGGGTATGATCCGGCAGATTGATCAGTATCCAAAGGATCTCAGCGGCAAAAAGGTTTGCGTTGTCGGCGGCGGTGCGGTAGGATTAGACGTAGTGGAATTCTTCGCAAAGCGCGGGGCTGCCGTAAGCATTGTGGAAATGCTTCCGGTTGTCGGAAAGGATCTGGATACCGTTACCAAGGTGGGAACCTACGATATGCTGGAAAAACACAACGTACAGGTACTGACCTCTACAGCACTGCAGGAAGTGCATCCGGATCACTTTGTCGTAAAACGCAACGAGCAGATGGAAACACTGGACTTCGATTACGGCTTTGTCTGCCTGGGTATGCGTGCGTATTCTCCGGTTATGGAGGAGCTGAAGCAGACCTTTGCGGATGAGGATGTAGAGCTGTTCAATATCGGTGACAGCGTACGTGCCAGAAGAATCATTGACGGTGTGGCAGAGGGAAGAAACATTCTCAACGCATTGAAGCAGAAAGAATTTTTATAGAAAAGAAACGGAACACGTTATATAAGGAGGAACCAATTATGGCAGAAAGAATTAGCGGACACACAGAACTGATCGGATTGATTGCGACACCGATTCGTCATTCAAAATCACCAAAGATGCACAATGAGGCATTCGCAAAGCTGGGACTTGATTATGCCTATCTGGCGTTTGAGGTAGGAAACGAAGAGCTGGAGGATGCGGTGAAGGGCTTTAAGGCACTGAAGGTGCGCGGATACAATGTATCCATGCCGAACAAAACCGTCATCGGACAGTATCTGGATCATTTATCTCCGGCTGCTGAGCTGTGTGGTGCTGTCAATACGGTTGTCAATGACAACGGGGTATTAACCGGACATATTACCGACGGTATCGGATATATGCGTTCCTTAAAGGATGCAGGAATTGAGCCTGCCGGTAAGAAGGTTACGATTACAGGAGCCGGTGGAGCTGCGACGGCAATCGAAATTCAGATGGCTCTGGATGGAGTTAAGGAAATTTCCATTTTCAACCGCCGCGATGAATTTTGGGAGCGCGCAGAACAGAATGTGAAAAATATCAACGAAAAAACAAGCTGCAAGGCAACGCTGTTTGACCTTGCGGATACGGAAGCATTCAAGCGTGAAATCGAAGACAGCTATCTGTTTGCCAATGCGACCGGTGTCGGAATGAAACCGCTGGAAGGGCAGATGGTTATTCCGGACGCAAGCTTCCTGCGCAAGGATCTGATCGTTACCGACGTTGTCTACATGCCAACGGAAACTGAGCTGCTGCGTGTCGCAAAGGAAGTCGGCTGTAAGACGATGAACGGTCTGGGTATGATGCTGTATCAGGGTGCTGCCGCATTCGAATTGTGGACAGGCAAGGAAATGCCGATTGACTACATGAAAGAAATTCTGGATATCAAATTTTAAATAAACAAACGACATAAGGAGAAAGTTATGAATAAAAAATACTATCCAAGTGCCTTTATCTTGTACTTGAATTACTTCATTCACGGTATCGGCTGTTCCATTCTGGGACAGGCCGTGATCAAGGAAATGCTGGTTGCCCAGTGGGGACAGGGCATGGATGCCATCGGACAGGTGACGATGGTAGCTGCTGCGCTGGGTCTGGGACGTTTGATTTCCCTGCCGATTGCAGGACCGCTGTCCGATAAAATGGGAAGAAAGCTTTCCTCCCTGATTGGTATCGCATCCTATGCGATCTTCTTCATCGGTGTGGCAATGTCACCGAATATGTGGGTTGCCTATGCTGCGGCAATTCTTGGGGGAATCGCCAATTCCTTTCTGGATACCGGTGTCATTCCGGCCTGTGTGGAAATTCTGGAGCCAAGATCCTCTCTGGCAACCATGCTGACAAAATTCTTCATCTCTGCAGCACAGCTGCTGCTGCCGTTCATGCTGGGGGCACTTGCAGGGGCAAGTCTTTCCTACAACGTACTGCTGTACATCAGTGGTATTGCGATTTTGGTGATTGGTGTACTGGTGATCTTTGCACCGATGCCAAAAGCAGAGAAGGCTGCCGGCGAGAAAGCACCGGGACTGCTCGAAAACATCCGCAATTCTCATTTCTCTGCGGAAAGCATCGCATTGATCGTCATCGGCTTTACCTGCACCGCTACCTTCCAGCTGTGGCTGAACTGTGCACAGACCTTCGCAAAGGATCTGGCAGGAGTGAGTGATCCAAGCATGATGCAGACATATTATTCCTTCGGTTCTCTTGCGGCCATCATCGTAACGGCTGGTTTGGTATCCCGTATCAAGGGTGTGCGCTTCCTGTTTGTGTATCCGCTGATAACACTGATTACGCTGGTACTTGTCTATATGACACGCAGTGAAACGATGTGCTATATCGGTGCTGCCTTAGTTGGTTACAGTGCAGGTGGTGTCATTCTGCAGCTGGTTACTGCAACTGCCAATGATCTGTTCCCGCATATCAAGGGAACCATCACAAGTATTGTCATGATTATGTCCAGTCTTTCCAATTATACGATTCTCTCTGTTGCAGGTACCATGGATTCCGCACAGATTCTGATGATGAACATTGTGATTACCGTAATCGGTGTATTGCTTGCACTGTTTGTCAACCTGCGTTTTCAGAAGCTGGCAGGGAAATAATGGAAATTTATCATACCGCATGTGGGTGCGGTATGATATAATAACGGCAATTCTAACGGTTAGGAGGAAGTAACATGAAGATTATACGATGGCTGGATGACAATCTGGAAGAAGCACTGCTGATTGCACTGCTGGTGACGATGACGCTGCTTATGGGCCTTCAGGTGTTCAGCCGTTACATACTAAACGCGTCGCTGAGCTGGTCTGAGGAGCTGACACGCTATCTCTTTATCTGGAGCGGGTTTTTAAGCATCAGCTACTGCATCAAAAAGTGGATTTCCATAAAAATCGATCAGGTCATTCTCATGTTTCCCAAGCCGGTGTATGTCGTTGCACAGCTGGTGTTAAACGTGATCCTGTTTGCGCTGTTTGCGTTTCTGGCATGGCATGCGGTTACCTATTTGCAAATGAGTATTGCAAGTGCGCAGAAGTCACCTGCACTGGGACTGCCGATGCCCTTTGTACAGGCGGCTCCGCTGGTAGGCTTCACGCTTGCCGCCGTTCGCGCCCTCCAGCAGATCGTGCTGGAAATCGGTAATATCCGCTATTTCATTACCTGCGGAAAAATTAAGGAAAGAGGGGAGTGACGATATGCTGGCAATGGTAATTATGATTTTGTTTATCGTTCTTCTGCTTGTATCCGTACCGATTTCCGCAACGCTGTCGGCGGTATCGCTGGCACCCTCGCTGCTGGATCCTAATTTTCATATATCGGCGGAATATATCATCCGCGCCATGCTGGGAGGAATTGATTCCTTCCCGCTGCTCGCTGTCCCGATGTTTGTGCTGTCCGGTATTCTGATGGCAAAGGGCGGTGTCAGTAAGAAGCTGTTTGATGTCTTCTTCTATTTTCTGGGAGAGCATACCGCAGGAATGCCCTGTGCAGTCATTGTGACCTGTCTGTTTTACGGTGCGATTTCCGGCAGTGCACCGGCAACGGTGGCCGCTGTCGGCAGTATGACGATTCCGCTTTTGATCCGCATGGGCTATGACAAGGTGTTTGTGACTGCCATTGTTGCGGTTGCGGGCGGTCTAGGTGTCATAATACCTCCAAGCATACCGTTTATCCTGTTTGGTATGGCGAGCGGAGCCAGTGTCGGTAAAATGTTTATGGCCGGTATCATTCCGGGGATTCTGATTGCCCTGCTGCTGATGCTGTATGCGCTTTACTATTGTAAAAAGCATGGAGAGGATAAGGAAAAGATTCACGCAGAGGTATCCGTCCTGCATGAGAAGGGGTTCGTGAAGGTGTTTCTGGACAGCTTCTGGGCACTGTTAACACCGGTGATCATTCTGGGCTGCATCTACAGCGGGATTGCTTCCCCGACAGAGGCAGCGGTTATATCCGTGTTCTATGCGCTGATTATTTCCATGTGTATCTACCGGACATTGAAATTCCGTGATTTGAAGGGTGTGCTGGTGGAGGCAATCCGCACCTTTGCACCGATTCTGTTTATCCTGAGTGCGGCAGTGGCGTTTTCCCGTATCATTACCCTGCTGCAGATTCCGGAGATGGCAGGGGACTTCATCCTGTCCACCTTCAGCGGCAAGGTTGCGGTACTGCTGGTGATCAATGTGCTGCTGCTGATCGTCGGTATGGTCATGGATACCTCGCCAGCCATTCTGATTCTGACTCCGATCCTGATTCCCATCACCAACAGTCTTGGAATCGATCCGATTCAGTTTGGTATCATCATGGTTGTCAACCTTGCCATCGGCTTTGTGACACCGCCGATCGGTATCAATCTGTTTGTCGCGAGCTCTCTGACAGATGTTCCGGTCATGCAGATTGCGAAAAAGGCCATGCCGCTGATTGTCTTCTTTCTGATCGCTTTGCTGGCCATTACCTTTATTCCGCAGATTTCACTTCTGCTGGTATCGTAAGAGGAGGGACGTTATGAAAAAGATTCTATTTGCTCTTTTCACTTTCTCTTTGCTGCTGTCCGGCTGTGCGCAGAAGATTGAGGATCCGGCAGAGGCTTCGGCCGCGTATCCGTGGATCATTGCGACCGATTCCCCAAAGGATACGGTAACCGGACTGTTTGCCCATAAGTTTGCGGAAGAGGTGGAATGGCTGAGCAATGGCTCCATCCATATGCAGGTGTATGAAAACGGTACGCTGGGAAGTGACCGTGAGCTGATTGAGAGCTGTATGGGACAGGATATTCCCTTCGTTTTGCAAAACACGGCACCACAGACCAATTTTATGTCCAAGCTGGCAATCTTCGATCTGCCGGTTGCGTATACGGATATTAAGGAGCTGCGCAACACACTCGATGACCCTGACCTGATGTCCATGATCAACAAGGTGTACAGGGAAAAAGGCTTTCGTCTGCTGGCCATGGGAGATCAGAGCTTTCGTGTCATGACAACCAACCGGAAAATTCAAAGCATTGATGATTTTAAGGGACAGAAAATTCGGACGATGGAAAATCCATATCATATCGCCTTCTGGCAATCCATCGACGCCAATCCGACACCGATGACGTTCTCCGAGGTATATATCGGCTTACAGCAGGGGACGATTGATGCACAGGAGAATCCATATGAGGTTGTCGTATCCGGAAAAATTTATGAACAGCAGGATTACATCGTACAGACGAACCATCTGCCGCATCTGCTTTCGCTGATTGTCAACGATGAATTTTATCAGTCGTTAAGCAGCGAGGATCAGAAAATCGTCGATAAGGCAGCGGAGAATGCCCGCAACTATGCGCGGCAGCAGGCGGATGAGCGTGTGAACGACCGACTGAATATCATTACTGGCAGCGGAACAACCATCATAGAGCTTGAGGATTCCATGATTGATCAGCTGCGCGAAAAAGCACAGCCTGTGTATGAGAACATCAAGGCGCAGACTGGCGATGCATTGTATGAAGCATATACGAAACGTATGCAGTAGGAGGAAACATGAATACGGTAAACGTAAGAAATATAGTAATCGGCGAGGGGATTCCGAAAATCTGTGTGCCGATTGTCGGAAAAACAAAGGAAGAGCTGCTTTCTGAAGTAGAAGTGCTAAAGAGTGTTCCTGTAGATGTGGTAGAATGGCGTATGGACTGGTTTGAAGAGGTGGAGTGCTGTGAAAAGGCGGTAGCGATGCTGCAGGTGCTTCGTGAAGCTATGCCGGAAATGCCGATTCTTGCGACCTTCCGCAGTAAGAAGGAAGGCGGGGAACTGGAAATCAGTACAGCAGCCTATGTAGAGCTGAACAAAGCCATCATTGACAGCGGAAACGCGGATTTGATTGATGTGGAGCTGTTCACTGGGGAAGCGCAGGTAAAGGAACTGATTGCCCATGCGCATGACAAGGGTGTTCGCGTTATCATGTCCAACCATGATTTTGACAAAACACCATCTTATAATGAAATACTGACACGTTTAAAAGCAATGCAGACACTGGGAGCGGATATTCCGAAAATCGCGGTTATGCCAACCTGCAAGGCAGATGTAATCACACTGCTGCAGGCGACAAATGACATGCATGAAAACTTTGCGGATCGTCCGATCATCACAATGTCAATGGCGGGTACAGGCGTACTATCCAGATTGTGTGGAGAGGTCTTTGGTTCTGCACTGACCTTTGGTGCCGCAAAAAAAGCGAGTGCACCGGGACAGATGGGCGTCGAGGATTTAAAAACAGTACTTTCTCTGCTGCACAAGAGTCTGTAAGCTTCTATTCCGTGCAGAAAAGACTTAGACAGGCAACGACATTGGTCGGCTGAATAAGTCTTTTTCTTTATACCTTCAACCCGTTAGGAAACAAACACCAGCAATGGAATACTATAAGTGGCAGATGTGTTCAGGAATGATGTACGCGTAGGTTTGCTGTGTCTGTGAGTGTTGGATGGATTGCAGTGGAACATGGAAATGACAGGGAAATGTGACGTTTAAATATTGCATATCCAAACGAAAAAAGGTAAAATAAGATTATGCGTTATGGAACTTTTTCAGAATGGTGAAAAAGTTTTCAGAAAGGAGAAGCAATGTACAAGGTTATAGAGAAGGAAATTCTAAATCCAACCGTTACCAAAATGGTTGTTGAAGCACCGGCTGTTGCGAAAAAAGCACTGGCAGGACAGTTTATTATTCTGCGTGTGCACGAGGATGGGGAGCGTATTCCGCTGACGATTGCGGATTATGACAGAGAAAAAGGCACGATTACGATCATCTTTCAGATTGTCGGCAAGACAACGATGCTGCTGAATCAGCTGAATGTCGGGGACAGTATTCTGGATTTCGTCGGTCCTCTTGGCAAGCCTTCCCATGTGGACGGGTATAAGAAGGTCTGTGTCATTGGTGGAGGTGTCGGCTGTGCCATTGCTTATCCAACAGCAAAGGCGTTACATGAAAACGGCACGGAGGTTACCGTGATCACGGGATTCCGTAATAAGGATCTGGTAATTCTCGAGGAGGAATTCAAACAGGTCAGCACGCATGCCTATCTTGTCAGTGACGATGGCAGTACCGGCGTTAAGGGGCTGGTTACCAACGTGCTGGAGGATTTGATCAACAAAGGGGAAAGCTTTGATGAGGTCATTGCGATCGGACCGCTGATCATGATGAAGTTCGTTTGTCAGCTGACAAAAAAATACGGTATCAAAACCGTGGTATCCATGAATCCGATCATGATTGATGGTACCGGAATGTGCGGCGGCTGCCGTTTGAGTGTAGGCGGGGAAACAAAATTTGCCTGTGTGGACGGTCCGGATTTCGATGGTCATCTGGTGGATTTTGATGAAGCGATGTCCCGTGGGGCAACGTATCGTGATTTTGAAGCACATGCCAGAGATGCTGCCTGCAATCTGATGAATAAGGAGGTACGCTGATATGCCGAATATGTCATTGAAGAAAGTGGAAATGCCTGTCCAGGACGGAGAGGTCAGAAGAAATAATTTTGAAGAGGTGGCTCTGGGCTATACAAAGGAAATGGCAATGGAGGAGGCGCAGCGCTGTCTGCACTGTCCGACAAAGCCATGTATCAACGGCTGTCCGGTTGCTGTTAATATTCCGGATTTTATCGAACAGGTAAAGGAAGGGAATTTTGAGGAAGCTTATCAGATCATTCACGAAACAAGCTCTTTGCCTGCTGTTTGCGGGCGTGTGTGTCCACAGGAGAAGCAGTGTGAGGCAAAATGCGTACGCGGTGTAAAAGGGGAAGCCGTGGCAATCGGACGTCTGGAGCGCTTTGTGGCTGACTGGCACAGAGAAAACGTGAAGGATGAGCTGAAAAAGCCGGAAAGCAACGGTCATAAGGTTGCTGTGGTAGGGGCAGGACCTGCGGGACTGACCTGTGCCGGAGATTTGGCAAAAAAGGGATATCAGGTATCCGTGTTTGAGGCACTGCATGTCGCCGGCGGTGTGCTGATGTACGGTATTCCGGAATTCCGTTTGCCAAAGGCTGTCGTGCAGACGGAAATCGAAGGACTGAAGCAGATGGGCGTCGATATTCAGACCAATATGGTCATCGGACGCAGTGAATCTGTCGATGATCTGTTTGATGCCGGATATGAATCTGTCTTTATCGGAAGCGGTGCGGGGCTGCCAAGCTTTATGAATATGCCGGGAGAAAACCTGAAGGGTGTGTATTCCGCAAATGAATTCTTAACACGCTGCAATCTGATGAAGGCATATAAGGATGGTGTGGATACACCGATTCAGCATCCAAAACGCGCCGTGATCGTCGGTGGCGGTAATGTGGCGATGGATGCGGCACGCTGTGCAAAGCGTCTGGGTGTTGAGGAAGTAACCATCGTATACCGCAGAAGCATGGATGAGCTGCCTGCCCGTAAGGAAGAGGTGGAGCACGCCATGGAAGAAGGCATTGTCTTCAAGCTGCTGACCAATCCGGTCCGTGTGCTGGGAAATGAAGACGGCTGGGTATGCGGTATGGAATGTGTGTCCATGGAGCTGGGAGAACCGGATGCCAGTGGAAGAAGACGTCCTGTGGAAATCAAGGACAGCAACTTCGTGCTGGATGTTGACTGTATGATTATGGCAATCGGAACATCGCCGAATCCGCTGATTCGCTCTACAACAGAGGGCCTGGAAACCAATCGCAAGGGCTGTCTGATTGCAGATGACAACGGTGCAACCACCAGAGAAGGTGTATTTGCCGGCGGTGATGCGGTAACCGGAGCTGCCACGGTCATTCTTGCGATGGGCGCCGGGAAAACAGCTGCTGCAGCAATCGATGATTATATTCAAAATAAATAGCGAAATCAGATAAACTCGGGAATTGTCTCTTCTTCCCGAGTTTTGTGGAAAGAGAAAGAAAAACGTGGAAGGGTTTACAATCGGAGTAAAAAATGTTACTATATAGACAGGAAATAAGTACCTTATTTCTGTTATCATGATACTGGCTCTATTGTGATAACCTTGAAAGTTGTGTATTCTTTACATTCCTTCCTTTTATTGTAAACTACACGATTTCAATTACTTTTATTCATATCGATTTCCTTTCGATAACCTAATGAAAAGGGACGTGGTGATGCGCGTCCTTTTTCAGTTGCCTGCGATTGCGGTTGTTTTTCCTTCCAATTTCTGCTATTCTAGTTTCAGGTGATGCTATGAAATCCAAGAGGAATAAACTGATCATCGGCGGTGTGGCAGGTATCGTCGCCATGTTTCTGCTGTCGCTTTTTCTACCTGCTTTCCAGCCGTTTGCCAAGGCAGGGGCACTGGTGATTTATGCACTGGTAAATTATGTGCAGATCAAAGAGATGAAGCGTAACGGTCAGGATATTGAAAAACCGGCGCTTTTTACGGCAGCTGTACTGATCATTGTCGGCTATCTGCTGTTTTTTACATAGAAAATGGCAGTGAACGATTGACAAAGGATACCCAAATTGGATATACTATTGAAGTATAAAGGCTGAGAATTAAAGTAGTACCTTGCGGAAGTGTCACAGAGAGTCGGTGTTGCTGAGAACCGATACATGAAAGCTTGCGGAACTTGTTAAGGAGCTGATAGCTTGCTATCCGTTTGACTTCGCGTTAAGAAGAAATGAAGGGCACTTGTACAAGTGAACTAAGGTGGTACCGCGTTAATTATGACGTCCTTAGAGATAAGGGCGTTTTTTATTTGATATGTAAAGGAGAATGCAGTTATGAATTACAACCATCAGGAAGTAGAAAAAAAGTGGCAGAGCTACTGGCTGAACAACAAAACCTTTGCCTGCGATGCATGGGATTTTGATAAGCCGAAGTGCTATGTTCTGGATATGTTCCCATATCCGAGCGGAAACGGACTTCATGTCGGACATCCGGAGGGCTATACCGCAACGGATATCGTATGCCGTATGAAGCGTATGCAGGGGCACAATGTCCTGCATCCAATGGGCTGGGATGCCTTTGGATTACCGGCAGAGCAGTTTGCCATCACAACAGGAAATCATCCTGCAGAGTTCACAAAGATGAATATCGATCATTTCCGTGAACAGATTCGTGCGCTGGGCTTTTCCTATGACTGGGATCGTGAAATTTCCACGACGGATCCAAGCTACTACAAGTGGACACAGTGGATTTTTCTGAAGCTGTATGACAAGGGACTTGCCTATGTGGATGAAATTCCTGTCAACTGGTGTCCGGAGCTGGGAACCGTGCTTGCCAATGAAGAGGTCATCGACGGCAAGAGTGAGCGTGGAGGCTTCCCGGTTATCCGCAAGCCGATGCGCCAGTGGGTATTGAAAATCACAGAATATGCAGAACGTCTGCTGGAGGATCTTGAGCTGTGCGACTGGCCGACCTCCACCAAGGAAATGCAGATCAACTGGATTGGAAAATCCAAGGGTGCCAATGTCGTGTTCAAAATCAAGGATACAAAGAAGGAATTCACCGTGTTTACAACACGCTGCGATACCCTGTTTGGGGCAACGTACTGCGTTATGGCACCGGAGCATCCGTATGTGGATGAAATTACGACGAAGGAACAAAAGGAAGCAATTGATGCATATAAAACAGCATGTGCTACGAAATCCGACCTGGAGCGTACCGAACTGAACAAGGAAAAAACCGGTGTCTTCACCGGTGCCTATGCGATCAATCCGGTAAATGGAAAAGAAGTGCCAATCTGGATTTCCGATTATGTGCTGGCAAGCTATGGAACCGGAGCCATCATGGCGGTTCCTGCACATGATACGCGTGACTGGGAATTTGCCAAGAAGTTTGGCATTGATATCATTCCGGTTTTAGAGGGCGGCGATGTGACACAGGAGGCTTATACCGAAGATGGTGTGCATATCAATTCCGGATTCCTTGACGGTATGGGAAAACAGGAGGCAATTGATACGATGATTGCCTGGCTGGAAGAGCATGCATGCGGCTGTGCCAAGACGACCTATAAGCTGCGTGACTGGCTGTTCTCCAGACAGCGTTACTGGGGAGAGCCAATCCCGATCATACATATGGAGGATGGTACAACCCGTACGGTGGATATCGATGAACTGCCGCTGGAGCTGCCGGAAACAAAAAACTTTAAGCCGAGTGGTTCCGGAGAATCCCCGCTTGCACATTGTGAAGACTGGCTGAATGTGGAAATCGACGGAGTGAAGGGAAAGCGCGAAACGAATACGATGCCGCAGTGGGCTGGCTCCTGCTGGTATTATCTGCGCTACATCGATCCGAAAAACGATGATGCGATTGCGGCAGAGGAGCTGCTGAAGCACTGGCTGCCGGTTGATCTGTATGTCGGTGGTGCCGAGCATGCGGTTCTGCATCTGCTGTACGCACGCTTCTGGCACAAGGTGCTGTATGACTGTGGTGTGGTGCCGACAAAGGAACCGTTCCAGAGATTGTTCCATCAGGGAATGATTCTGGGAGAGAATAATGAAAAAATGTCAAAATCCAGAGGCAATGTTGTAAATCCGGACGATATCGTGGAAAGCCATGGTGCCGATGCACTGCGTGTCTATGAAATGTTCATGGGACCGCTGGAGGCAGCTCTGCCTTGGAGTACCACAGGTCTGGATGGGGCAAGAAGATGGCTGGATCGTGTTTGGAGATTGTACACGGACTATGATAAATTCACAGAAGCCAATGATGGAAAGCTGGATAAGGTATACCATGCGACCGTTAAGAAGGTAACCAATGATGTGGAGACTCTGAATCTGAACACCGCAATTTCACAGATGATGATTTTCATCAATGAATGCTATAAGGCAGAAAGCATTTATGTGGAATACGCAAAGGGCTTTGCCAAGATGTTCGCCTGCTTTGCACCGCATATGGGGGAGGAAATCTGGAGTACGGTGTTTGGCGGATGCGGAACGATTACCTATGAGCCATGGCCGACCTATGATGAAGCCAAGCTGGTTGAGGATGTCATTGAGGTCATCGTACAGGTAAACGGCAAGCTGCGTGGAAAATTCACGACGGAAGCCGGCAGTGATGAGGAAGCCATGAAGAAACAGGCATTGGAAATCAGCGCAGTTGCGGCACAGATTGAAGGAAAGACGATACGTAAAATCATTGTCGTCAAGGGCAAGGTTGTAAATATCGTTGCGAATTAAAAAAAGCAATACTGCTGTATTCATTGAATATAGAGCAGATATAAGCGGACTCCATAGAGGAACTCCGCTTTTTTGCGTTCCTTTTTGTTATCGGTTGGAGCAAGTCAATTGATATTTCAAAAATGAATACATGATACCGCATACTGCTTGTAAGGTTTGCAGTCGGTGTATGTACACGCAAGTATAAGCGGACAAGAAGCAGTATACAGCGGATGTGTATTCCTTTGGCTTCAAGAGCATTGAAAAAAACGTAAAGAAAGTAAATAGAAACACGTCATTCTGGAATACTAAGGAAGTATATGCAGAGAAGGAGGGAGTATGATGAGAATACAGAATAAAGAGCTGTCAGGAGCGATTGTTACGCTGGGATGTGTTCTTTTATCGGCACTGCTGCAGACCTATGTTATACAATCCATGATGCAGCCGATGGGGCTGTTGTCAGGAGGCTTTACGGGACTGGCAATTCTGCTGGATCGTATTGCCGGTGTCGCCGGCTTTCCATTTTCCGTTTCTGCAGGAATTCTCATGCTGAATATACCGCTGGCACTGCTTTGCTATCGGGGATTAAGTAAACGCTTTACCCTCTATTCCAGTATCCAGTTTGTCTCCTCCAGTATCTTCCTGCAGCTGTTTCATTTTCAACCGATCTTTCATGATCTTTTGCTGCAGGTGCTGTTCGGTGGCTTTTTGTACGGCTTCAGCGCTGTCATCGCACTGCGGGGGAATGCATCAACCGGTGGTACGGATTTTATTGCATTGTATGTTTCCAACCGTCTGGGGAAATCCATATGGAGCTATGTGTTTATTGGAAATACAATCCTGCTTTGTATATCCGGTCTTCTGTTTGGCTGGCTGTATGCAGGCTACTCCATCATTTTTCAATATATCACAACCAGAACGATTGAAATGTTCTATCACCGTTATGAACGTGTGACCCTTGAAATCATGACCAGAAACAAAGACGAAGTACGGGATGCCTATATCCGCAGGTATGAGCACGGCATGACCATCATACCGGCTTATGGCGGCTACAGTCATAATCGAATCTATCTGCTGCGAACAGTCGTATCCGCTTATGAGGTGTATGACATCATACAGCTCGTCAGAAAAACAGACCCGGATGTTCTGGTCAATGTGATAAAAACAGAACAGTTCTATGGCTCATTTTACCAGCAACCGCTGGAGTAACCATTTGCAGGAGGTTGGAAAAATGATTGCCTTGGACAATAAAAAATTACAGAGCCTGCTATTGACATGCTTATCATTCTTGTGTATTATTGTATTAGATACTTAATACAATAAGCAGATATATTTGATGAAGGAACGTGTGGAGGGCAGTATATGACCTGGAAGAAAAGAAATATCATTATCATAACCATGAATTTTCTTGCTCTGCTGCTGTATATGACAACGATGCTGCAAAGGGAAAATCCGTTTGGACATACACTGACGGTAATCCTGCTTGCCGCTTCCGGCTCCTTACTTGTGATCCGTATGGAAACACACATGGCGTTTCATGCACAAACAAAACAGCTGCAATACCAAAATCTTGATTTGTTTCGTTTTCTTTCCTCAATCATCATCATTGTGCTTCATGCACGTCCCTTCTTCACAGTATCCTATGAAATTGATATGGCAATCAATAATATCATCGGCAGAATCTGTGTGCCGTTCTTCTTTTTCATCAGTGGTTATTTCGCCGCAAAGCAGGAACAGAAAAAGCCGGATTACATCCGTTCCTATATCCGTTCCATGATTCCGGTATATCTGCTGTGGAGTGCAGTGTATCTGCCATGGTCACTATCCCTGGCTGCTCCTTATATCCAGCAGGTATCGGGCCTGCTTTGTACAATTGGGTTACCTACTGCCATACAGAATCTGCTTCTGCTTTTATTGGTTCCTCTGGCAGTGATCGTCGCCCTGTTGTATTCCGGGGTGTATTATCATCTCTGGTATTTCCCGGCACTTCTGCTTTCCATGCTTGTTCTGCGCTGGTGGAAGAGGAAGTATTCCCTAAGGGGACTGCTTACGGTTTCCTTTGTTCTTCTGCTGTTTGGCGCCACAGAGACCTATTACGGCTTTTGCGGTCAGTTTTTCCAATCCCTGCTTCACTATTATTATGCGGTTTTTTTCACAACCCGTAATTTCTTGTTCTTCGCCTTGTTTTATGTCACCTTGGGCTATTGGATGGGAAAGCAGGAGCAGCCCGCTTCTTCTCTGTGCTTTTTAAAGCTGCTTCTCAGTATTGCCGCCTTAGTCGGGGAAGGCATGCTTCTGCAGACAACACAGCGTCTGGACAGCAATATTCTGCTTGCCTGTGTGCCGCTGGTTTATTATTTGTTCTCCTGTCTGCTGTATACGAATATCCATGTGCCTCAGCTTTCAGAAATTCCGTTTCGAGCGATATCCAAATACTATTATCTCGTTCATCCTCTGATGATACTGTTTGTCCATGCATGGTTTCCACAGGTGGATTCCTTCTGGATGGCTGTCGCAAAGGTAGTGTGTGTCCTGTGCTGTACGCATATCTGTACGCTTTTGCTTATACATATGAAAAAGCGCTATCCCGCAGTTCCATTGTGATAGTCAGCGGATACCGTAAGCAGGCAGGCAGCAGTACCCGTGCAGTTATGTCTTCCGGCTTTGAGGAACACGTTGCTGTTATAACCAGTATCCATGGTGTTTTCTCTTGGATACAGCACCAGGGAAATTGCATCTTTTTGATATTTTATTGTCACAATATATAAATTCTGCTATAATGGTAAAGGAAATTTGGAAGGTGATTAAAAATGGGTAGACATTTTGAAGTGCGTGCCGCTTCTATGGCAAAAACCGCTGCGGTAAAAGCAAAACTATATTCCCGTTATGGAAAAGAAATACTGATGGCTGCGAAGTCCGGTGTACCTGATCCTGACATGAATGCTTCTTTGAAGAAAGTAATCGAGCGTGCCAAGGCGAATCAGGTTCCTGCGGATGTTATCAAGCGTGCGATTGAAAAAGCCAAGGGTGGAACGAATGAAAACTATTCTGCGGCTACATATGAAGGCTTTGGTGCCGGTGGTCAGGCTACGATCATCATTGACTGTCTGACGGATAATGCGAACCGTACCATTGCAGATCTGCGTGGATGCTTTAATAAGTCACATGCGAAAATCGGTGTCAGCGGCTGTGTTTCCTTTAATTATGAACATGTTGGACTGATTTCCATTAAGTATGATGATGAAGAGGCGATGATGGACGCGCTGATCATGGCTGAGGTTGATCTGAAGGATATCGAAGTCGAGGAAGGTCAGATGACCATTACCGTAGAGCCGACAGAGCTGAACAAGGCAAAGGATGCCATTGAGGAGCTGATTCCTGAAGTTTCCTTTGATATTCTGGAAGACACCATGCTTCCTAACGAATATGTGGAGCTTGAGGGTGAGGATCTGATGCTGTTCCAGCGTTTGGTAACTCTGTTGAATGAGGTGGATGATGTTCAGCAGGTATATCATAATGTACGCAATCTTAACGATTCAGTAGAATAAGAGAAAAGGACGGTGCATGGCATTGTCCTTTTTAAAATAAAGGATTGACAAAAAAAGAGGAAATGAGTACACTATAAGTACATCCGATGAAAAAGAGAGGCTTTGTGAAATGTAGTGCAGAGAGAGGAACAGCTGGTGAGAGTTCCTTCTATAAGTAGCACAGCCGGACACTTTGGAGGAATTATCAGGAAATGGATAATCGTAAACAGCCTGCGTTAAAGGTAAAGCTGCACTCCGTGTGAGTGAAATAAGGTGGTACCGCGTTCCCGACGTCCTTTGTTGGTGGCGCGTTTTTATTTTAAGCTGTCTGTTTTCGGGCAGAATGATAAGGTAATGTATAGAGGAGGTAATGAAATGAGCTATCAGGTACCAAGAGGAACACAGGATATTTTGCCAAATGAAATAAGTAAATGGCACCGTTTGGAAGAGCTGATTCGTCAGTTTACATATGTTTACAACTATCAGGAAATCCGGACACCGATTTTTGAACATACCAATGTCTTTAAAAGAGGAAATGATTCCAGTGATATGGTCAATAAGGAAATGTATACCTTCCAGCTGGAAAACAGCTCCACTTCACTGACGCTGCGTCCGGAGGGGACGGCAGGTGTTGCCAGAGCATTTGTTGAACATAAAATGTATGGATATGCCGATCTGCCGATGAAGATGTACTATGTGGGACCGCAATGTCGCCATGAACGCCCGCAAAAGGGCAGAATGCGTATCTTCAATCAGTTTGGTGTTGAGGTCATCGGTGCCAAAAGTCCGTTGCTGGATGTGGAAACGATTGCACTTGGATGGTCGTTTATCTCGGCGCTTGGCTTGAAGGATATGAAGGTGCTGATCAATACGCTTGGGGATGATGCATCCCGTGCCGCCTACCGTGAGGCTTTGAAGGAGCATTTTAAAAACGATATTGACCATATGTGTACAGACTGCAAGCGTCGCTATGAGCAGAATCCGCTGCGTATTCTGGATTGTAAGATTGATCATGATCTGGATATCATGAAGCAGGTTCCCAAGATGGCGGATTATCTGAATGAGGAAAGCAAGGCATATTTTGAACAGGTTCTGGAAGGGCTGGATGCTTTGGGTATTCCTTATGAGGTGGATGATAAGCTGGTGCGTGGTCTGGATTACTATACGCATACCGTATTTGAAGTCGTTTCTGTAAATAAGGAAATGGGGGCACAGTCAACGGTATTTGCCGGTGGACGCTATGACGGACTTGTTGAATATTTCGGCGGACCTGAAGGAATGAGCGGAATCGGCTGGGCAATGGGTCTGGAGCGTCTGTTGATTGCTTTAGAGGCGGAAGGAATTTCCCTGGTGGATGAGGACAGTCTGGATGTGTATGTATTGTGTCTGTCACCGAAGGCATCCACGACCGTTTTACAGGTTGTGACACAGCTTCGTGCCGCAGGATACCGCACGGATACGGATTATCTGAATCGATCCATGAAGGCACAGTTTAAGACAGTCGACCGCATGCATGCCAAGGTTGCCATTATGATCGGAGAGCAGGATCTGGAAAGCGGCAGCGCTGCTGTAAAGAATATTGAAACAAAGGAAAAGACGGAGGTGGCATTTGATTCCATCGTTGAGGCAATCGACGCCATGTTCGGTGAAGCAGAGGAAGAACATACCTGTACGTGCGGGGAGGAACACTGTACCTGCCAAAAGGAACAATAGGGAGGCAAGCATATGAATAGAACACATACGAATGGAGAATTGCGCTTGTGTGATGCAGGGAAAGAGGTTACCCTGATCGGATGGGTCGCAAAGAGAAGAAATTTCGGTTCTCTGGTATTTATCGATTTACGCGATCGTACCGGAATTACACAGCTGGTGTTTGATGAACAGCTGTCGGAACAAATCCGTGATGTGCGTAATGAATACATTCTGGAAGCAACCGGCTGTGTCATGGAGCGTAAGGATAAGAACCCAAAGCTGCCGACCGGTGAGATTGAAATTCAGGTTCGTGCCGTTACGATTATCAACCGTGCGGAAACCACCCCAATCATTGTTGCGGATGAAACTGATGCCCTGGAGGATACCCGTCTGAAGTATCGGTATCTGGATTTAAGAAGACCTGTGATGCAGCAGAAGCTGATGCTGCGCCATCGCATCACACACAGCATGCGGGAATATCTGGACAGCAAGGAATTTATCGAAATCGAAACACCGATGCTGGGAAGAAGTACACCGGAGGGTGCGCGCGATTATCTGGTGCCAAGTCGTGTACATCCGGGAAGCTTCTATGCCCTGCCGCAGTCACCGCAGCTTTATAAGCAGCTATTGATGGTATCCGGCTTTGAACGCTATTACCAGTTTGCCCGCTGCTTCCGTGACGAGGATCTGCGAGCGGATCGTCAGACGGATTTTACACAGGTCGATCTGGAAACCAGCTTTTTAAGTGATGTGGAAATTCAGACAATGATGGAGGAGATGCTGCAAAAGCTGATGAAGGATGTCAAGGGAATGGACATCAGCATACCATTTCCACGCCTGACCTGGACGGAAGCCATGAATCGTTATGGAAGTGACAAGCCGGATAACCGCTTTGGCATGGAGCTGCAGGAAATAACAGAGCTTTTTGAGAACTGCGGATTCAAGGTGTTTGCAGATTGCATTGCAGACAAGGGCAGCATCAAGGCTGTTGTCGTTCCTGGAAAAGCCGGCATGACCAGAAAAGAAATCGATAAGATTACCGAGCTGGCGAAGAAAAACGGAGCCAAGGGTCTGGTAACGCTGAAATACAAGGATGAAGAATTGAGCGGACCAATTGTGAAGTTCTTAGCAGAGGAAGAAATACAGGCGCTCGTTATGCGTTTAAGCCTGAAGAATGAAGACCTTGTTCTGATTGTTTCCGACGCATGGAGAACGACCTGCGAGGTGCTGGGGGTATTGCGTAATCATTTCGGTGCAGAGCTTGGCTTAAAGAAATCGGATGAATTTTCATATTTGTGGGTAACGGACTTCCCGATGTTTGAGTACAGTGAGGAAGACGGTCGCTGGTATGCAATGCACCATCCGTTCACACGCCCAAGAGATGAGGATATGCAGTATATCGACAGTGATCCGGGCAAGGTGCATGCCATTGCGTATGATGTTGTTTTAAACGGATATGAGCTTGGCGGCGGCTCCCTGCGTATTTACGACGGTGCCATGCAGGACAAGATGTTTGAGGTACTGGGCTTTACCGAGGAGAAAATACAGGAAAACTTCGGCTGGTTTGTGGATGCCTTGAAATACGGAACACCGCCGCATGGAGGTCTTGCGTTTGGACTGGATCGCATTGCCATGATCCTTTCCGAGAGTGAATCCATCCGTGATGTCATCGCTTTCCCGAAAAATGCGAATGCGAAATGTCCGATGAGTGATGCGCCGACACCGGTGGATGCGGCTCAGCTGGAGGAACTGCATATCGCGCTTACAGAAGAAGAATAGATGAAACATTGATCGATTGCGAAAAACAGTCACACAGCAAATGATGCTTTGTTATGCGGATGAAGACAGTACATCATCGTATGCACATCGATGTATGTGGAACGTAGTGCAGGACCATAGAAAACGAAAGAAAGAGATTTCATGTTATTGTTTGAAGGATACAATAGCATACGAAATCTCTTTTTCCTTTCATATATTCCTTACAAGCCTGTAGGCGAAAGCGATATGAACGTGATATACGGTTGGAACGATACAAAGGTGTATCACGATGGCAAAATAGGGGAAGTAAAGTAAATGCCTTTTTACATACGTAGCAAAGAAAGAGCAGCCATGTCAGAAAAAAGCGGCACAAAGAAGCGCAATCCTCTCAAATTACGGGATTCCTTTCCTTTTGCCGCTTTTGCTATGAGGTTCTCTTTTTATAATACTTCTGCAGGCGTTCATTCATAAGCGTCGTATCCCGTTTGGATCGAAGCTGCAGTGTCGTGTATACAATCAGAAAGATACAGGCAATCATTAGCAGCATGCTGAGAACCATCTGTATACTGTCAAGGTGGAACCATCCAAAATACAGTCCGCTCAATAGCACAACGGCATCGATATACAGATAATGCAGGAAAACGATGCCATAGTACAGCCGCCTGCTTTTGCATTCTTTGCGAAACAGCAGATTGCCCAATGTGCATAGCAGGCTGCAGATGATAATCTGCCACAGGATGGCACTGCTCAGCTCGGAGTTCTTCCAGAAGATACTGATAAAAACGGCGGCACCGATAACGGTACACGTAGTAATCGCAGAAAATGTAAACATCAGTTCTTTTAAAATACGCATAAGCTACCTCCCTATATGTTCAGCAGCACTTTCAGTGCGGCTACATATTGTCTTGATATCATGATGTTCTCATCGTTGAGCAGGGTTGCCTCCAGCCGGCTGCCAAGTACTGGGGAAAGAAAGCGGATTTTGCTCAGATTTACAATAATCGATTTTGAGCAGCGGAAGAAATCAAGTCCGGCATAGCTGTCTTCGATTTCATACAGCTTCTGCCGTATTTCATACACCTCTTTTTCCGTATAGAGAAAGGTCTTGTTATCAACGGATTCAAAATAGTAAACATCATCCGGACGGATTCTGGCAATGGTTCCGTTTTGTGTACAGGTGATCAGCTCATCACCGGCTTTCAGCTGCTGAAGGAGCTTCAGGATGGATTCGTTCAAAGAAGCACAGCGGACGATAATGGTGTCTTCATCCTCTCTGGATGCTTTTTCTTCGATGATGATTTTCAAGCGGTGACCTCCTATCTGTTGAATGCCGTATGTCTGTTCATTACATATACGGTTATACCTAAGGCTATTATACCACAAAGCAGCAGAGCGAAAATCTGAATGTGGATGGAAAGTGTCTGATTGTTAAGGGAGATGGTGATTCCCATTGCTTCCCGATAGGTATCTGAAAGGGAAGCAGGCAGTGTATGAAATAGATCCTGCAGGGCAGATGCTGTGAAAATATCACGCATCATTGCTGTTTCATGCAGAAAGGGAAGACTTTTCAAGATGCCCTGTACAGCGCCTGGCAGCATGCCGACGGGAAGATAGATGCCTCCCAGAAAACCAATGAGCGTACCTGCCAGCGTGGAAAAGGCACCCCAGGCATGGTCACTGTTTACCCATTGGGCAAGGAGTGCAACCAGAGCACTGGATACAAACGTGCATAGCAGCAGCAGACCGCAGGCCTGCAGGAACTGGGAAAGATTGAGAAAGTCATTGCCGGAAAAGCTCACATAACAAAAGGACAGCGCCATGAGCAGCATGCACATGAGAAAGCCCATGACCATGGCGGAGAGCAGATAGGACAGCATCAGAATCGAGCGGGGAACACAGGAGCAGTAAAAGCTTTCCATTTTTTTCTGTTCCTTATCCTGAATGAAGATGCCAATCATAGTGATAGGGACGGTAAAGGCATTGACAACAAGGATACCTGCTATCGTCCACATGGTAATCAGATGCATAGCATCCCCTTCCTGTATGCTGCCATGCGCTTGCTGAACCAGCTGCATGAGTTCATCTTTATTCATATCACCCAGAAATACAAGCATCAGCAGCAGGACAATCAAAACAGAAAGCATGGAAAAGAATACGGCGGAGCGATCACGGACATAGAGCAGGATGTGTCGCCTGGTTAGTGTAGATAAGGCTGTCATAGGGCTACCTCCTCTTCCGGTGTTTTACCGGTGATATGAAGGAACACATCATCCATCGTACCCTGCAGTACCTCAAACCCTTCGATATAGGGCTGTACCGCAGGCAGGATCTGCAATGCGTCCATCGTCGTGTTCAGCTCTATCTGATACCGCTGGTCATTCTGCTCATAGGAAACCTGCAGATGCTGCAGCAGCTTTGCCAGATGTTCCTGCTTTGCTGCGGTAAGGATGAGTTTGTCTTTTGCGTGGCGATCCTTTAATTCGTAGGGTGTTCCATACTCCAATAGCTCCCCATGATCGATCACGGCGATATGGGCTGCCTTTGCAGCCTCCTCCATATAATGCGTTGTGAGAAAAACAGTCATCTTGCGTTTTTTCTGTAGCTGTTCAATGCAATTCCATACTGACTGCCTCGTTGCCGGATCAAGTCCGGTTGTTGGTTCATCCAGAAATAAAATCCTGGGCTCATGCATCAGTGCTGCGGCAATCTCACAGCGCCGCTTCAGTCCTCCGGAAAGATGAGCGTAACGCTTTGCCGCAATTTCCTGTAGCCCCAGCAGCTCACACACCTCTTTTTCACGATGCTGCAAGGCGCTGCGGCTGTTTTCATATAAGGAACCGTGTATCAGCAAATTCTCCCGGACGCTCAGCTTATCATCCAGACGATTCTGCTGCGGTACGACACCAATACACTTGCGGATTTCCTGATTGTCCTTGCCAAGTCGATGATTGCATATCTGTACGGTACCGTCATTGGGTGGAAACAGGGTGGTCAGCATGTGAATCGTAGTCGATTTTCCGGCGCCGTTGATTCCCAGAAAGCCAAACAATTCACCCTCCCTTACGTGAAAGCTGATATCCTTCACTGCAGTAAAATTCCCGTATTTTTTATTCAAATGGGATACTTCGATCATGTTCATAACCATACCTCCTCGCAGTACCACCTTACAATGAAACCGTTATGACATGCAATACGGATAACGGTAAGTGGCACAGCGGCATGGGTAAGTGGGAAAAATACGGGGATGAGATACAGAAGTGAAGCTGTGGAATAAAATAAATCCTAGTGTACAGGATACATGAACAGCCTTACCTTCGAATAACGGTGACAGCGAATCTTTGTGCATGAATGTTCGCGAATCAACGAAAAGCATAAAGCAAAAAGACAATCTATAGGGATGAAGAAACATCCGTATATCGATTGCCTTTTTCAATTTGAAAGACATCATCTGTATGCAGCTACTGCTTACTTCGACAGTCCGTAATCGCTTTATCTTCACGAAAGCCCTTGAATACCGGCTGCCGCAAGCCGCCCTGTTCTGTATACTGCATGAATTTTACCGTTCCTACCAGTGGCGGATCAATCCATACGGCATCTTCATTTCCCTCAGGGATCGTTGTCAGAAAGCTGGTGTCGGTTTTCTCACTGTGCTCCATCAGATAGGGAAGAGATGCCCCCATGGTCACATGTCCTTTGTATACCACCTGATGGTGCTGGTCATACTGTGCCAGAATAAGAGATACAATGCCTTTCTCCTTGACAATATAGCCACAGACGATAAAATCATCATCCATAAGATTCTTGCATTTGATCCAGTCCTTCGTGCGCTTTCCACACACATAGCGGCTGTCTTTGCGTTTGGCGACGATTCCCTCAAGACCCCGCTGCTTTGTCAGCTCAAACAGCGCAATACCGTTGGTTTCGATATAGCGGGAGATTGAAAGCCGATCATTTTCCCGAACTGTCTTTTCCAGCAGCTGTTTGCGTTTCATGAGCGGCTGATCAATGACGAATGCATCCTTATGATAGAGGATGTCAAAGGCAGTGAAGCTGGCAGGGAACTGGCGGGAATGCAAACGGATTTTAAAGGGGTCCGAGGTTAAAGTCCGCTTCTGTACCTGAAAGAAATCGGGCTCTCCATCATGAAAAATATACAGCTCACCATCCAGTATGCAGCGTGTTTTTACCTGCTTATGCAGCTGTGTCAGCTCAGGAAACTTTGCATTCAGCTTCAGATTGCGTTTGTTTCTCAACTCGGTGTTGTCTTTGTCAAGATACAATAGACAGCGTACACCGTCCAGCTTCCATTCATAGATGTAATCCTCATCATCGAAGGCCGGCTGCTCCAGCCCGATGAGCATCGGGGAAGCATCTCTGGCAGCAAAGTCCATCAGTGCTTCACGCTCCTGCGTCTTCCCTTGGGCTTCATTTCAGAAAGGGATTGCTGCAGGGCCTCCATCAAATCGACTGGAGTTGCAGTGTCCTGCTTGCGGTCACTGGCATGCACGATATGCTGACCACTGATTTTCTCTTCAATTGCCGAGCGCAGTCGTTCCTGAAACTCATCATGGTAATCACTGGGATCAAAGGGCTTGGTCATCGACTGAATCAGCTGCTTTGCCATATCACTTTCCGCTTTCACCAGCTTGGGATGTGCGAAAGCCTTTGGATTTTCGGCAATCTCTTCCTCATAAAACAGCGTTTTCACTAAAATGCCGACCTCACCGGGACACAGTGCCAGCAGTGTTTCCTTTGTGCCAATGACCGTTTTTGCTATCGCGACCACAGACAGCTTCGCCATGGCATCACGCAACAGCTCATATGCTTTTTCCGCATGCTTTTCCGGTACGGCATAGTAATTTTTCTCATAATAGATATCATCGATTTCCGCAAGCTTTGTGAACTGAAGAATCGTAATTGTGCGATCCTTTTCCGCCTTTAAGGCGTCAATCTCCTCATTGTCCATAATAACATACTTATCCTTTTCATACTGATAGCCCTTAACGATATCGGCTGCCTTCAGCTCCTTATCGCAATGTCCGCAATATTTTTTATAATGCACCCGCTCATGTGTTTTCTTACAAAGCTGGTTGAAGGAAATATCCACATCTCTGGTTGTACGATACATCTGTATGGGGATATGTACCAGGCCGAAGGAAATGGCTCCCTTATGTGCAACTGCCATTGTTATCACCTCATCATTAGGTTGTGAAATTTCAATTAAATCTATACAAGAAATGCAGGAAGCCAAATATTTGCATTATGTATGCAATTCTGGTAGAATAGCTGATTGAAAATCTTAAGATACCGCAGGACACGGGGGATAAAAGTGGAACAACAAAAAAAATAAAGTCAAGAGTATTATTTTCATTGATCCATGATATACTATAGATGTCCAGGAGGTACAAATTTTTCCTACACTTAGAGATAAGGGACTCCGGATGTTGTATTTTGGTGTGAATACCTGCACATCCTAGGTAAGACTGTAGGGATCCTAAAAAATTACACAGGGGACCCACCTGTATTTACAGGGAAAGATCTCTCCTCCTGGGCACTGAAAAGCAGATGATGAAAATCGTCTGTTTTTTTGTTTTTGCTATAAACATCAGAATGCTCGTTTTAGCGCAGGGTATCTATGATGTTTGCATGCTATGCGATTCTGGAAATTGGTTTCTTACTCCCGCATACCTCGCACTGCTGTACGATCATACATGCTTCTGTAACCTGCGCATGTTTTTACAGTCTCCATGTGAAAGTCCGTGCTATATGAAACCTGCAAGGGCAGTCTGCATATTCACGATATACCATCTGTTTTTTTACTACGCATCGTTTTCTGCGTTTTGTAATTTCCACAGCTAAGAATACCTGCTATAATATTTACAAACGTACGGAGGACAGCTTATGGAGAACAAGGAACGGTTTTTATCAATATACAGGGAGCATATTCATCGGGAGGGCAGTGAGAAGATTCTGGACTATCTGCTATCGGAGCATAGTGATTTCTTTCGCGCACCGGCAAGCACCCGTTTTCACGGTGCACATGCCCAGGGACTGCTGGAGCACAGCCTGAATGTGTATGACTGCCTGAAGGATTATCTGAGCCGTCCAAGGGTAAAGGAATGCTACCATATGGATTACAATGAGGAAACGATTGCCATTGTGGCTCTGCTGCATGATATATGCAAGATCAACTGCTATAAGGAAAGCACACGGAATCAGAAGGTGAACGGACAGTGGGTGCAGGTTCCCTTTTACGAATATGAAGACCGGCTGCCGTATGGTCATGGCGAAAAGAGCGTCTATATTATCACAGGCTTTATGCGGCTGAGCAGGGAGGAGGCCTTTGCCATCCGCTATCATATGGGGTTCAGCGGAAGTGAGGAGGTACGAAATGTCGGTGCAGCCTTTGAAATGTATCCGCTCGCATTTGCTTTGAGTACGGCGGATATGGAGGCTACATATTATCTGGAAGGAAAGTAGCAGGCGGTCATAGAAAAGGGCAGGAAGCAGACAAAGCGAAGCTGCAGCAGCTGCAAAAGGATCAAACATCATAACAGGTAAGCAGTATGCTCATTCCTGTATGTGAGAGTATGCTGTGCCAGTGGGCAAGACCTGTGAGTTATACGCCATGTGGATGTAACATGCAGGCTGTAAAACATAGAAAAAAAACGTCTCTGACGTTTTTTTCTATATATCCTTCGTAGAAGAATATGTCTGGAAAATTTCTTTGATTGCTGTTCCATCCATAATGGCTTTGCTTTCTTCCTCGCGAATTTTCAAATGACAGCGCTGCTTGGGGGTGTCGCTGTGCGAATAGACGATAAAATAGTTAGCACCGTGGCGTGTCAGCTGCAAATCGCCTTCCTCCTTCAGAAGAACAGACATGGATTTTGCTTTCTCTGCCCTGTGGTCACCCTCCCGATGCCACAGCTCCACCTGATCCTCGTTATACAGCATCCGGATGAAATTTTTCTGTGCCATTGGATAGCTCCTGTAAAATTCTTGCAGCATATCCTTCATTGCTTGCCGCTCCGTATAGCCGTCGTTGGGACAGGTGCTTTTCACGAACGGAATCTGATTTCGTTCCAGTGCCGATAAAATATCGCTTTCATAGGAATAAACCAGCGGGCGGATAAAGGTGGTGTCGGTACGCGACATATACATCTTCGGTAAAAATGTCGCCAGCTTTCCGCCGTGTATCGCATTCATCAGCAGTGTTTCCACAGCATCATCGCTGTGATGGCCGAATGCCACCTTCGTACAGTTCAGCTTCTTTGCGGCGTCGATAACCGTTGCCTTTTTAAACTTGGAACAGAGGCTGCATTTGATGTTGCCCTCCTTATCCGGATTCCGCTTCAAAATTTCATACACCTGGGAATCATACTGGTAAAAGGTGATGCCCTGCTGCCGGCAGAAAGCAACAACCTCACTGAAGTCCATGTTCGGAAAGCCGAGCTTTATATGAATGCCGACCACCTCGAAATTCCTGTCTGCAAATTTTGAATACATGTGCAGCGCAGTCAACAGCACCATGCTGTCCTTCCCGCCGCTCACCCCCACGGCAATCCGGTCACCGTCATCGATCAGATGGTAGTCCTGATCCGCTTTTCGTATATCGCCTAAGATAGTATGCAGTTCCATTTTTTCACATCCTTTAGAAACCGTTTTATTATACCATGCTTTTTTTCACTTTCACATATTCCTCTCATGATTTGTGAAAAATCTATGGTATAATTAGTGACGGTGATAAGATGGACGGTATTTTACTAATAAACAAGGAACAGAATATGACCTCGCATGATGTGGTGGCACGTCTGCGAAGGATTTTACATACAACGAAAATCGGACACAGCGGTACACTGGATCCGAATGCGACCGGCGTGCTTCTGGTTTTGATTGGCAAGGCCTGCAAGGCGCTGCCGTTTCTGGAGGATACGGACAAGGAGTATATTGCGACGCTGCAGTTGGGCATTCAGACGATCAGTGATGATATCTGGATGGAGCCGCTGAAGGAAGCGCCGATACAGCCGATTGCGGATTTCCAATCGGTTCTGGACAGCTTTCGCGGTGTACAGAAGCAGGTACCGCCGATGATATCCAGTGTCCGGGTGAACGGAAGAAAGCTTTATGAATATGCACGGGAAGGGATAGCAGTAACGCGTCCAGAGCGTGAGGTAACCATATATGATATTGAAGCGCTGGATACGCAGAAGCTGCAGTTTCGGGTCAGCTGCAGCTCCGGAACCTATGTGCGTTCCCTGTGCCATGACATCGCACAGAAAACAGGAAATCTGGGATGTATGTCTTCGCTGGTACGTACAAAGGTAGGGCGGTTTTCCCTTGATGAATGCGTTACTCTGCAGGATGTTCAGGAAGGCTGTTTTCAGCTGCATACGCTGCAGGAGGTGCTTTCCCATTATGAACCGGTGGAATATGAACGGCCTGCGGATATTTATAATGGAAAGAAAATCACACTAAGGTGCGAGGCGGATGATGTTGCCATTACCCACAACGGGAACATTGTTGCTATATATCAGCGTGAGGATGCGGCAGTATTTCGCTGTGTCCGCGGCTTATGGTAGGTGAGGCTATGAAGGTAGTACATATAAATTTAACAGGGACAGCAGTTATCGAAGAACCGCTGACAGCCTGTATCGGCTATTTTGACGGTCTGCATCTGGGGCATCAGAAGCTGATTGAAGAGGTGAAGCGCGTTGCGGCAAGGCGCAACACACGCTGTGCACTGATTACCTTTGATCCCGATCCCTGGTGTGTGATCCGGGGATTGCAGGATATTGCACATATCACGCCGATGAAGCAGCGGATGCGGATAGCGGAGGCGATGGGAATCGAATACTGGATCATTCTTGATTTTTCCAGAGAAATGGCGGATCTGACTCCGCAGGATTTTCATGAGAAGGTGCTTAAGCCGCTGCGTCTGGATACGCTGGTTTGCGGATATGATTTCCACTATGGAAGAAAAGGGGAGGGCGATGCACAATCCTTACATGAACAGACGGATTTCGATGTGCATGTCATCGATCAGGTCAGCAGTGAGCATAGGAAAATCAGCTCCTCGCGTATCGAAGAGCTGATCCAGGAAGGCGATATGGAAAAGGCGGCCCGCTTCATGGGACGCTGGTACGATATGGAGGGAAGCGTCAAGGGGGGCAGTCATGTTGGAAGGAAGAACGGATTTCCAACGGCTAACCTGCGTCTGCAGGAGCTCTATGTCATGCCGAAAAAGGGTGTATATGTGGGGGCGGTCAAGGTGCTGGGGACATGGCACAGGGCGATGATGAACATCGGTAACAATCCAACCTACAATTACCAGGAATCAGGATCCATCGAAGCGCATCTTCTGGATTTTGATCAGGACATTTATGAGGAGCCTGTCATCTTCCGGTTCCTATCCTATATACGGGAGGAACGGAAATTTCCGGATGCACGCGCCCTCGGTGAACAGCTGAAAAAAGACCTGGCAACGACACGTTCCTATTTTGAAAAGGGAAAGGAGTCTGCCCTATGCGATTAAAGGTATTTGACACAATTGATGAAGCATTAGCCCTGCTTTCTGAAAACAATGAATTCTATCATGAAATAGAACGGGAGATTGAACAGTATCTGATTGCGGTATTTAAGGAATCCAGTGAAATGATCATCGATATCAATTCGCGTGTGAAGTCAAGGGAGAGCCTGCGTGAAAAAATCATCCGCAACCGCTTTTACGTGGAGAATGACAGCGCGCAGGGAATTCTGGATAATCTGAGTGATTTGATCGGTTTTATCATTGAATGCCGTTTTATTGAGGATGAATACAATGTGCTCAATAAAATACGGGAAACACTGAACATCCGTAATGAAGAGGATGGCTTCTATTATAATGAAATCAATCCGCACTTCTTTCTTGACTGCGCCTCACGGCAGCCCCAGATTCAGAAAAACGGCTTTGCGATCTATCGTATTGACGGCTATTATCTCAAGGACGGACAAAAGGTCAACGTAGAGCTGCAGATCAAGGCGCTGGTGCATTCCTTCTGGGGTGAAATCGAGCATAAGCTGGTGTATAAAAATACGAATTATTATGTGTATGATGATTTCATGAAGGATCTGCTTGCCAGCATCAAGGCCAATCTGACCATTACCGACCGGCAGCTGAACATCATATACAATCAGATGCAGGAAACGTCGCTGAGTGATGCGAGTATCACGGAAACCAGCTTTGAAAAGCAGATTTCCAAGGCCATCAATGATTTGTTCGCACTGAAGATGAACGAATCCATCGGCTTTACGATGAATCTGAAAAGTGTATCTACGATTCTGGGACATTACATCTTTATCAAGGACATTCGCTTTGACGGCGGAAACAATGACCGTATCTCCTCCCTGTTTCGTACCTTCAAGAAGCTGAATTCCATTCAGATGGATTTTGAAAATGAAATTCTCATGGATGCGGATTTCTATTCCAAGGATGTGTTTGTGCATATTCTGGGAAACTATCTGATTTCCGTGCTGAACCGCGATTATGACTGGTTCGTCTTCTTTAAGATGCTGTTCGCCATCGAGCCGGGAAACAATATGGAGGATTTCTGTCTGTTTCTAAATGTAATCAAGAATTATCTGGTCGACAATTACTGGCTGAATACGAGCTTTGTCCGTCTGCCGATGGATCAAAGCGACCTGCTGCATGAGGAATGTGCCCGTATTCTGGCAAACTCCCTGTGTGAAATCGGTACAATTGATATCATTCACGATGATAAAATGGTCGCCATCAACAAGGCGTTTGTCCGCTTTATCGAGGAGCTGGAGAACCGTGTGATCTCCTATTCCGATTTCATGCAGTACCGCAGCGCCTATTATGAAGACTGGATGCAGCGCATGAACAATATTTTTCAAAAGTGAATTAACAGGTATAAGAGGTGTCCTTCCTGCATAGGGTGTAATAGCAAGGAGGGCACTTTTTATGAATAAACAAGCACTTGCATTTCTGACCATGTTCTCTCTGATTCTGATGCTGTCTGTCTACTATGTGACACTGCCGGCGGATTCCACCAGTGTCATGGAGGAACAGGCCCCTCAATCTGATAAAAAAGCAGATAAGGAAAACACAGCAGCAAAGACAGAGGATGCTCAGGGCAAGACGGAAGAAGCACAGGAACAGAAGAAAGATACATCAGAATCGGCAGATGGTTCAACAAAGCTGCAGGACAGCATCAATCAGAAAAAGGAAGAGGAGATCAACCGCAATTCCAGTGTGGTTGCGGATACCAAAAGCGATGACAGTGCAAAGAAAGAAGCACTTGCCGCAATCGATGAGCTGAAGGATGAGAAAAGCATGCAGAAAAGCGTGGCTGACCTGCTGAAGAAGGATGGCTATCAGACAGCTGTGGAAATCAATGGAGATACGTGTATCATCTCGGTGTTTGAACAGAAGGATGATAAAAATGTTGCGAAAACGATCATGCAGAAGGCACAGGAAGCTACAAATCACAAATATTTGATGGAAGTTACTTTCAAATAAGAAATCTTTTTGGTATAATAAGCCTAGAAGGTGATGAAAATGGCTCAAGAGTATATTGCATTAAAGGAACGAAACAATGCAGGTGTAATCGCACTCAGCAAATCTGCATTCCAGACGATTGCGAAAATCGTTGTCGAAGAGGATGAAAACATTCGGCTGGCGGACAGCGCTACACCGTTTAAATATCCGATCAGCTGCAAGATCGTGAATGATCAGCTGATTTTGTCCATCGACATAAAAGTAAAGTACAGCGTAAACGTAAATGAAGAATCAAGCAAAGTACAGAGTAAGATCTTTGAAAATATTGAACATATGACCGGGTATACACCGGATATCATCGATATCCACGTCGTTGGCTTTATCTTTTAAAGAAATCCGTACGGATTTCTTTTTTTCATGAACAGAAGGGAAGTGTAAACATGGCGGTAAGTCTTGAGGACTGCCTGGTAATCGGAATATCCAGCCGGGCATTGTTTGATCTGGATGATGAAAACTACATATATGAAACCAAGGGATTACAGGCGTATAGCGAATATCAGCTGGCGCATGAGCAGGAAATTCTGAAGCCGGGCAGCGGATTTGCCCTGGTGAAGGCCCTGCTGAAGCTGAATGAGAGCAGTAAGAAGCGAAGAGTTGAGGTATTGATCATGTCACGCAACAGTGCGGATACCTCGTTGCGTATCTTTACCTCGATTGCCCATTACGGACTGGATATCACCCGGGCGGTGTTAAGCGGCGGAGGACCACTGACCGGCTATCTAAAGGCATTCGGTGTGGATTTGTTTTTAAGCGCCAATGAGGAGGATGTCCGTTCTGCGCTTGCGGCCGGCTTTGCGGCGGGACGCATTTATACCAATGCGATTGAGGGCTATGATCCGCTGCAGGATATCGCTCAGATCCGGATTGCCTTTGATGGTGATGCCGTGCTGTTTTCAGATGCGAGCGAACAGATATTTCAAAAGGACGGTCTGGAGGCATTCGCAGAGCATGAAAAGGCATGTGCCCGACAGGTACTGCCGGAGGGACCCTTTGCGCAGTTTCTCAAGACGATTGCGGCCCTGCAGAAGGAATTTGAAGGGCATGCACCGATACGCACCGCCCTTGTGACTGCACGCAATGCGCCGGCGCATGAACGGGTGATCCGAACTCTGCGTGCATGGGATGTCCGTATTGATGAGGCCTTTTTTCTGGGTGGCATTACAAAGCGCGAGGTGCTGAAGGCGTTTGGTGCGCACATCTTCTTCGATGACCAGAGCAGCCATACCACACCTGCCAGCAGTGTTGTGCCGAGTGCACAGGTTGTGTATGGGGATGGAAAGTGAAAAAATTAGCAGGAGCAAAGACTGCAAAGTAACAGGCAAATATGATAAAATAAGAAAGATGAATGGAGGATTTCTATGAACAGCAGACATAAACTACGGGAGCTGGCAATGACCAGCCTGTATCAGCATTTTTTATTACAGAAGGATATCAAGGAGTGTGTGTACGACAACAGTGAAACCAATGAGATTGATCCGTTTCTCTACACGGTAACCATCGATGCCATCCGCTATCAGGACGTCTATATTGACAAGATCAATGCGGCACTTCGTCAGGACTGGACGTTTGCGCGCCTTGGCTTTGTGGAGCAGGCCATTTTGATGATGGCGGCATGCGAGCTGGATTTGGAAACGGCACCGAAGGCAATTGTCATTGATGAGGCTGTTACACTGGCGAAGAAATACTGCGACGATGAAACGTATCGTCTGATCAACGGGGTACTGGATCGTCTATGAGTCAGAATGTTTATAGTGTATCCGCGCTGGTACACTATATCAAGCAGACGCTGGACAATGATATCCGTATCCAGTCCATTCTCATCAAGGGGGAAATCAGCAATTTTACAAATCACCGCAGCGGACACTGGTATTTTACCCTAAAGGATGCCCGTTCCAAAATCAGCTGTGTTATGTTTTCCTCCCATGCCAGACGCTGTAACATCCTGTTGAAGGAGGGGATGAAGGTCATCGTAACGGCCTCTGTCTCCATGTATGAGGCGGGCGGAAGTGTACAGCTGTATGTGACAGCGGTACGCTCGGATGGCCTGGGTGATCTGTTTCTGCAGCTGGAGGAAGTGAAAAAGAAGCTGGCTGCACAGGGCTTGTTTGATCCGCAGAAGAAAAAGCCGCTGCCGCAGTATCCGATGCGCATCGGTGTGATTACCGCGAAAACCGGAGCGGCCGTACAGGATATCCTGACGACGATTTCCCGGCGCTGGCCGCTGGCTGAGGTTGTGGTGTATCCCAGCCTGGTACAGGGGATTCAGGCAAGTGGAGCCATTGTTGAAAATCTGCGCAAGGCGGATCAGGGCGGACATGATGTCATCCTGCTGGCAAGAGGCGGTGGACCGATTGAGGATTTGTGGTGCTTCAATGAGGAAGCAGTCGCCCGTGCCGTGTTTGCCATGCATACGGTTATCGTAACCGGTGTCGGTCATGAAACGGATACGACACTGGTGGATTATGTATCGGATGCCCGGGCGCCGACACCGACAGCTGCAGCGGAGCTGATCACGCCGGATTTGGAAGAGGTGCGCATGAACGTATCCCTGATGCGGCGGCGGCTCGTAAAGGATATGGAAACACGTCTGCATATGGCGAAGCAGGCCCTGGAGCCGATTCGTTCACACCGCTATATGCGCGACCCGTTAAGCTACATACGGGAAGAGGAAATGAAGCTTGCCATGCATGTGCAGCAGCTGAGCATCGTGGAAGCAACGGTTGCCGCAATGGCCATGCAGCTGAAGCAGAATTCCCATAAGCTCGCCATACACAGCGAACGCCTGTTTCAGAAGAATACACGCAGCATCGCGGAAAGCAGGCTGCGTCTGACGCAGGCACTGCACAATTACGATACGCTGCGAAAACGTCAGATAGGGAATATCAGCGCATTGCTGGATGCCTATTCCCCGCTGAAAAGTCTGTCCCGCGGTTATGCCATCGCCTATCATGGTGATGAAGTGATATCCAGCGTGGACGCTGTAGAACAAAATGACCGGCTGCGCTTGCGCATGCAGGATGGATATTTATATACAAACATCGAGAAGAAGGAGAAATTATAATGGAACAGAAACTGCCGTTTAAACAATCCATGAGCCGGCTGGAGGAAATCATTGCCGCACTGGAAAAAAATGAAATCGAGCTGGAGGATGCCATCGCTCTGTTTGAAGAAGGACTGCAGCTGGTGAATTCCTGTGATTCACAGCTGAAAAATTTTGAAAATCGTGTACAGGAGCTGCTGAACACCTATCAGGAGGGCAGCGACAATGTCTGACTTTGAAAGCTATCTGTCCCATTGTCTGGATACGCTGGAGCACAGCAGAGTCCGCGAGGCAATGCAGTATTCTCTGATGGCAGGCGGCAAGCGGATACGCCCCAGGCTGCTATTGGCAGTGCTGCGTGCCTATGGCTTTGAAGAGACGATCGGCTATCCCGTAGCCGCTGCGATTGAAATGATCCATACCTATTCCTTGATTCATGATGATCTTCCCGCAATGGATAATGACACGCTGCGCAGAGGTATGCCGACCTGTCATGTCAAATTCGGCGAGGATGTCGCTATTCTGGCAGGGGATGCCCTGTTGACGCAGGCCTTTTATACAGCGGCAGCGTGTACCTGCCGTGCAGAGGTTCTTGTGGAAATCTTAAAGCTGCTTTCCGAATTCAGCGGAGCAAACGGCATGATTCTGGGACAGATCAAGGATTTGGAGGGGGAAGCAAATCCCGGCATTGATCATGCCGGACTGCAGGTTATCCATTATTATAAAACCGGCAGACTGCTGAGCCTTCCGCTGGTCTGTGCAGCACTGCTTGCAGGACACAGGGAGGATGCAGCGGTATGGGAGCGCATTGGCGCAGATACCGGATTATCCTTCCAGATTCAGGATGATATTCTGGATGTGACCAGCACCGTTGAGGAGCTTGGGAAAAACATCAACAGCGATGCGGAAAATGAAAAAACAACCTATGTCACGCTGATGGGCGTTGAAGCCGCCCGAGAGGAAGCGGATCGCTATTACCGGCGGGCGCTTGCACAGCTTGATGCGCTGCCGCTGGATGCAGCACCGGTAAGAGAGCTGTTTGACCAGCTGATGAAGCGAAAAAACTGAGAGGAGCGGTTGCATGAACATCTACGATATCAAACAGCCTGAGGACATCAAGGAATGCTCGATTGCGCAGCTGCAGGATCTGGCACAGCAGATACGTGTCTTTCTGATTCAAAGCATTGCCAAAACCGGAGGACATCTGTCCAGTAATCTCGGTGTGGTGGAGCTGACGCTGGCCATGCATTATGTCTTTGATTCTCCAACGGATAAATTTATTTTTGATGTCGGTCACCAGTCCTACGTACATAAAATCCTGACGGGTCGGGGAAATCAGTTCGCAACCCTGCGACAGTATAAGGGGATTGCCGGTTTTCAGAAACGTAAGGAAAGTGAACACGATGTCTGGGAGGCCGGACATTCCTCCACCTCACTGTCAGCGGCACTTGGCATGGCGGTAGGGCGTGATTTGCATAAGGATACCTACCAGATCGTGCCGGTCATCGGGGATGGTGCGCTGAGCGGTGGTATGGCCATGGAGGCATTGAACCAGATTGGCAGTGAACAGCGCAATATGGTCATTATTTTTAACGATAACAACATGTCCATATCACAAAATGTGGGCGCAATGGACGAGGCCTTTACCAAGCTGCGGACAAGCAAGCCCTATACGACATTGAAGGAAGATCTGAAAGGGGCATTATCCACCTCCCGTATGGGTTCCTCTTTACTGCATACCATGAAAAGCATGAAAAATGCAGTCAAGGAAAACGTGGTGGATACCTCTATATTCGGTGATTTTAATCTTGACTATATCGGGCCGGTGGACGGGCACGATTTAAAGATGCTGATCAAGGTACTGAAAATTGCCCGGCAGCACGAGGGACCGATCGTTGTCCATGTCATCACGAAAAAAGGCAAGGGCTATCGCTATGCGGAAGAGGATAAGGAAGGAAAATGGCACGGTGTCAGCCAGTTTGACCCGGAAACCGGAGAATCCCTGGCGAAGCTTCCGGCAGGACATAAAAGCTGGAGTGAGGTCATGTCCCGTACACTGATGAAGCTTGCCGAGCATGATGAGCGCATTGTCGCCATTACACCCGCAATGAAATCCGGCAGTAAGCTGTCCGCCTTTTTTGACCGCTATCCGACACGTTCCTTTGACTGCGGTATTGCAGAGGAGCATGCAATGACGTTTGCGGCAGGCCTCTGTACGCAGGATATCCGTCCGTTTATCTCTGTATATTCCTCCTTTCTGCAAAGAGCCTATGACCAGATCAGCCACGATGTGGCACGTATGCAGCTGCCGGTTGTCATCGGTATCGATCGCTGCTCACTGGTCGGAGAGGACGGTGAGACGCATCACGGTGTGTTCGATATCGCCATGCTGCGGCCCATTCCGAATATGATACTGGCACAGCCCAAGGATGCCCGGGAAGCGCAGAATCTGCTGTACTCCGCCTTTGCGCAGAACAATCAGCCCTATGCGATACGCTATCCAAGAGGTAACGTGTCCTATCAGGCGGTGGAGCAGTACACCTACATACCACCGGGAACCTGGACACAGACGGTGATCCGTGAGGATTATGCGCTCAATATCATCACCTACGGACCGGATGTGGATCGTATCATTTCCAAGGCGAGGGTGAATCAGCTGCCGATCCGGGTAATCAATGCACGCTTCTTCAAACCGATTGATGAGGAGCTTTTGACCTCCGTCTGTGAGGAGGATAAGCCGACGATCATCTTTGAACCGGATATGCTGTGCGGCGGCTTGTCCAGCGCTATTACAGAATTTGCCAATGACCACCGCTATGCGACACATTTTGTCCGTATGGGAATCGATGATCATTTCGTGGAGCACGGCTCGCTGCCGCAGCTGCGAAAGCTGGAGCATCTGGATATGAACACGCTGTTTGAAATCATCACAAGCTACCTGAGGCCGGAAAAGAAATGAGACTGGATGTATATTTAAGCACGCAGGGACTGTGTGACAGCCGTGCAAGAGCACAGGATGCCATACAGGAGGGCAGAGTGACTGTAAATGGAAGGATTGCGAAGAAAAGCAGTATGCCGGTGGATGATTCCATGGATATCAAGCTGGAGGAGGCGGAAACAGCATTTGCCTCCCGCGCAGGCTATAAGCTGTATGATGTGCTAAAGCCCTTTGAAATCGATTTGGAGGGACGCGTCGTTTTGGATGTCGGTGCTAGCACCGGAGGCTTCAGCGATGTCTGTCTGCAAAACAAAGCACGCCTTGTCTACGCAGTGGATGTCGGAAAGGATCAGCTGCTCGAGCGATTGAAAAACGATCCGCGCATTATCAATATGGAGGGTGTCAACTGCCGCTATCTGAGTGGGGATATGTTTGATCCGCGTCCGGATTTTGCCTGCATGGATGTATCCTTTATCTCCATACGGCAGATTCTTCCGGTGCTGGCAGAGCAGTTTGCCGATATGGAAATCGTCGCCCTGGTAAAGCCGCAGTTTGAAGCTGGCAGAGCAAAGGTCGGCAAGCATGGCATCGTGAAAAATGAAAAGGTACACATCGAGGTTTTGCAGTCCATGTGCGACTATGTGAAAACCCTCGGCCTATATGTCCATCACCTGTGTGCCAGCAGTGTGCTGGGCAGGGATGGCAATAAGGAATTCGTCATGCATTTGAAGCATACACAGACGCATAAGGTTTTTCCCATTCGGGATATTGTTAAAAATTATACAGTAAAGAGGTGAGAATATGCTTACACAGATCTATGTGAAAAATTTCATCCTGATGGATGAGGTGCAGCTGGAGCTGCATGACAACATGTCAGCCTTTACCGGAGAAACCGGTGCCGGAAAATCCCTGTTAATGGATGCCATCGGTATTCTGAAGGGAGATCGTGTTAACAGCGACATGATCAAGGAGGGCTGTGACAAGGCTGTCATTGAAGGCGTTTTTGAACTTGCACCACAGCACAGCGTGCTGCAGCAGCTGCAGGATGCAGGCCATGAATGTGAGGACGGCCTGCTGATTGTTACACGTGAGGTAACCCGGGAGGGAAGAAGCATTGCGCGGATCAATCAGCGCACGACAACGGTTTCCTTTGTAAAGCAGATCGTTTCCCAGCTGGTCGATATTCATTCCCAGCATGACACACAGTATCTGCGTAATGCGGCATCTCACCAGCTTCTGCTGGACCGATTTGCACGCGATGAAGATCTGCTGGCAAAGACGAAGCAGAGCTATCACAGCTACCGTTCCATGAAGGATGCCCTGGAGGAAGCGCTCCACAGTGATTACAATGAGGACGATCTGGAATTTCTAACCTTTCAGCTGAATGAAATCGACGAGGCACAGCTGCAGGAAGAAGAACTGGAGGCGCTGGAGCAGGAACAAAAACGTATGATGGCATATGAAAAGCTGAGCTCCTCCGCATCACAGGCGGTTGCCCTTTTGGATGAGGGAAGCGTTTCTTCCATCTATGAAAGCTATCGCCTGCTGCATGCGCTGCATGAGGATGAAACCTTTACGGATGCGGCTGCACAGCTGCTGGATCTGTACTATGCGCTGGATGAGCAGTGCTCCCGCGTCCGCACCCATCTGGAGGAGCTCGAATTCGATGAGGGCCGTTTCCATGAACTTCAGGAAAGAATTTTCCTGATACACAAGATACAGCGGAAATACGGCGGCAGCTATGCGGCTGTCATGGAGAAACGCAGCTTTCTGGAAAAAAAGATCGACAGCATCCTGCACCGCCAGGATTTTATCGCAAAATCCGAGAAGGAGCTGGAGAAGGCCAGAAAGGTATATGAAGAAGATTGTATGCAGCTGCATGTGCTGCGCGAAAAAAAGGCAAGGGAGCTGGAGCAGCTGATTCTGCAGCAGCTAAAGGATTTGCAGCTGCCCAATGCACGTTTCCACGTTGAACTGGAGCCTTTTGAGGGGAATGCGCAGGGCAGTGACAAAATCACCTTTCTGGTATCCATGAATGCCGGAGAGCGGCTGCGTCCGCTGCAGGCTACAGCCAGCGGCGGGGAGCTTTCCCGTTTTATGCTGGGATTGAAGACCGTCTTTACACGGCTGACGGGTATTGATACCATTATCTTCGATGAAATCGATACCGGTGTCAGCGGCAGTGTTGCGTTTTCCATCGGAAAGAAAATGCGTCAGCTTGCGCAAAGGACTCAGGTGTTCTGCGTGACTCATCTTGCAAGTGTTGCGGCCTGTGCCATGCAGCATTATGTAGTGGAAAAGCATCAGGAAGGCGGACATACAGAAACTACGATCCGCCTGCTGAACGATAAAGAGCGCATACAGGAAATGGCTGTGATATCACAGGGCAGCACCAGTGAAAGTGCTCTGCAGGCAGCAAAAGAGCTGTATGAGCTTGCAAAAAAGGAAACAGGTAATAATTAACTGACATGACCATCTCCCGAGGAACCACACTATCTTCAGGAGGTGAACGATTTGTACAAAAAAATAGTTGCTTTTTTATGCGCACTGTCCCTACTGCTTCCCATCGGCATTCACGCCAGCGATGACCTGTATCTGGGCGGTGACAGCATCGGTATTCAGCTGGATTACAACGGTGTGATGATTACGGGAACATATCCGTTCGTCGTACAGGGTGAAACCTATGATCCCGGCGGTACCATCCAGCCCAGTGATATCCTGGTAAAGGTGAATCAGGTACCGATATCCTCCATGGATGAATTGTATCAGCAGCTGTCCGCCTTTCAGGAATCTGTCAATGAGATTCCTGTCGAAATACGACGCGGTTCGAACACCATACCGGTTACCCTGAAAACCACGTATGATGCCTCCACACGTTCGTTTAAAAGCGGCTTGTATGTAAAGGATAAAATTGTCGGTGTTGGAACATTGACCTATTATGATCCCTCCAACAATACCTACGGAGCCTTAGGTCATGAAATTATGGATTCTGATTTAAAGCAGATTGCAGAGGTACCTTCCGGAAGCCTGTATCCGGCCAATGTCATATCTATAACGAAGGCACAGGATAACATTCCGGGTGAAAAGCATGCGGAAATAGATTTCTCCTCCGCCTTCGCCAATGTACTTGCTAATACCAATATCGGTATTTATGGTCATTACGATTCCATGCTGCGAAATGTCGAAGCTCTGCCATGGGCAAAGCATGATGAGGTACATACGGGAAAAGCCGTCATGTATACTGTCTTACAGGGAAATACGATTGAGCCCTTTACGATTAACATCACGAAGGTACACCGGCAGAATACATCCGATGTCAAGGGTATCGAATTTACGATTGCGGATGAGCGTCTAGCTTCTGCGTCGAATGGAATCGTACAGGGAATGAGTGGATCACCGATTGTGCAGGATGGAAAAATCATTGGTGCTGTCACGCATGTCATCACCTCCCACCCTTCCAACGGGTATGGAGTCTTTGTCGAATGGATGCTTGAAAAATCCAGAAATATGGCTTAAAATCCGCATAAACCGACATATTTTGAGCAAATGTTATGCTTTGAAACAAAAGGAACGGCGTTTTCGTCGCTCTTTTTCATTTTTTGGAAGTTTTTGTGAAATTCTTTTCTTCATTCGACATTTTATCTGAATTTCTGCATACGGAGGTTCGTATAATGGATGTCAGTAAGGAGAGAGGAAATGTATGAATAACAAAATGAATGTATATCTGGTGGATGATAGCATGGAGATGATCCACAGTATGAAGGAAGCGCTCACAAAGAGCGACGGGTATCAGGTCATCGGAAGTGCCACCAATGGCGAGCAGTGTGTCAATGAGCTGCGCGGCAAGCATCTGGATGTCCTTGTGCTGGATCTGATTATGCCGAAGAAGGACGGCATCAGCGTTCTGCACGATTTGAAGAAAAACCATATACAGGTGGATCACATCATCTGTACAACACCGTTTGTGAACGATCTCATCGTGGCAGGTGTTCAGAATTACCGTATCGATTATATTCTGATGAAGCCCTTTGAGATAGAACAGCTGTGTGATAAGCTGAACTTCATTGTCGGCTACACACGGAAGGAGCATATATCCAGCAATGTGGTGAAGGTCAATCTGGATGATGATGAGAAGGAGCGTCTGCAGAAGCTGGAGCTGGAAAGTGAGATTACAGAGCTGTTGCATGAAATCGGGATTCCTGCACATATCAAGGGCTACATGTATCTGCGTACAGCAATTCTAGAAACCTATCTAAATGTTGATTTTCTGGGACAGATCACAAAGGTGCTGTATCCGGAAATCGCCAAGAAATATGCAACCACGGCATCCCGTGTGGAAAGAGCCATTCGACACGCAATCGAGGTAGCATGGAACAGAGGGAACATTGATGCAATTGATGATATCTTCGGATATACGATATCTGCCAGCAAGGCAAAGCCAACCAATTCCGAATTCATCGCCATGATTTCCGACAAGCTGCGCTTAGAGCACAGACTGCGCAACAAAAACAATGTGATCAAGACATTCCGCTAGCTTTTCCCCTGTAAATCCAGTATACTATACTGTAAGACAAGGGAGTTGTTTTATGGCAGGAAGAGTTATCTTACATATTGATCTAAATTCCTACTTTGCAAGTGCGGAGATATTGAAAAACTCTGCACTGGAGGGGCAGCCGGTCGTTGTGGCGGGACTGCACAGGCGAAGTGTGGTATCAACGGCAAGCTATGAAGCCCGCAAGTACGGGGTACACAGCGCGATGCCATTGCATATGGCAATGGAGAAGTGTCCAAATCTTGTTGTTGTTCAGGGCGATTACGGCTGGTATGAGGAATTGAGTAATCGTTTTTTTAAATATCTGCGTCGTTTTTCAAGTCTGATCGAGCCGGCCAGTATCGACGAATGCTATATGGATGTCACCGATGTCATCAAGGACTATAAGCGACCGCTGGACCTTGCCTGGCAGATACAAAAGAGTGTGCAAAAAGATTTGAAGCTGCCCTGCAGTATCGGTGTGGCACCGAACAAATTTCTGGCAAAAATGGCAAGCGACATGCGTAAGCCGATGGGAATCACGATATTGCGCAAGCAGGAGGTTCCCAAAAAGCTGTGGCCGCTTCCCATCAGTGATATGTGGGGAATTGGAAAGAAGACGGTACCACTGCTGATCAAGCATGGAATCACAACGATTGGCGACCTTGCGGATGCAGAAAATGAATCCAAAATCATGACGCTGCTTGGCAAGCATGCCTATACATATATTCAGAATGCACGTGGTAACGGAAGTGCACAGCTTTCCTTCAATACCAGTGTGCAGTCCATATCGCAGTCCACAACTCTGGATCGTGATATTACGGATTATGAGGAGGTTAAAACCGTTTTGAAGCGTCTTGCGGCCACATTGAGCAGACGGGCAAGGGAAGATCATATCAAGGGTTCTTTAATATCCATCAGTATCCGCTATTTTGACTTCACCAATGCCGTTCGTTCCACCAACATTCATTCCTATACCGATGATGCAAACGTGCTGCTGGAGCATGCACTGCTCTTATTTGACCGTCACTACAACGGCAGGGAAATCCGTCATCTGGGAATCGGTCTGGGCTCTCTGTATTCCGCAGAGCATACGATCGATCAAATCGATTTGTTTCAGCATGAGATTCAGCCGCTGAACGATGTCGAGGATGTGTTGAAGGAGCTGAATGCGCAGCTGCCGGGAGCGCATCTGATACGAGCCAGTGATATTCATGCGTCCAAGGGACAGAAATAAACGAAAGAGCCTCATAAAAGCTTATGAGAAGTTTGTCGATAAGTTGGCAGCAAGACTGCCTTCTTTTTTTCATATAGTGTAGTGAGGTGACAATATGAAAAAAAATATTCCCCTAAAAAAGAGGCAGGGTTATCATGGGTTTCTCAAGAAATACCATAACGTATATCTGTTTATAGCGATTCTTGTCGGCTGCGGGATACTGATGGGTATCATTGTATCCAATTATATTGATGTATCGGATATAAAGAGCTTATCCAGCTATCTGACGACCATTGATTCCGGTGTTGATAAATACGATTACTTCGTATCGCAGTTTTTCAGCGGTATCGTGTTTATTCTGTTTGTGTTTTTGCTGGGAACCTCCCTGATTGGAATTCCCATTATCAGCTTTATCGCCTTTACGAAGGGTATGCAGATCGGCTTTTCCTGTGCGCTGTTTGTGTATACATATCATTTAAAGGGAATTGCAGGCATTATCATGACCCTGCTTCCACAGGTGGCAATGGATCTGATTGCGACCTTTCTGATCTCCGCCAGCGCCATTCAGCTGTCCATGTATATCATCTATTCCACAACGAATCGGGAGCGGCTCAATTTCAAGCAGCTGGGCAACAATGTACTGAACGATATCTTTATCTGCTTTGTGATCATTCTGGCAGGCAGCTATCTGAAATCGACACTGGTGATCGAATTCATAAAACTGTTTAATTTGATGTGATCTTCCGCTATAATAATAGAGACAGGGAGGTTGCAGCATGGAAAATTACACGTATGATTATATCAACGGGACGGATATTTATCTGTATCAGCATAAAAAGATGTTTCGCATCAACACAGACACGGCGCTTCTGGCGCAGTTCATGAAGGTCAAAAAAGGGGAACGGGTACTGGATATCGGCACGAACAACGGAGCGTTGCTTCTTGCGGCACACCGCTATGCTCCGTCATATCTGTATGGCATCGATATCCAGCCGGAGGCCATAGCGGTTGCGGAAAAGAATATGGAGCATCACCATATAACGAATGTGGTGCTCATGGCACAGGATATATGCGATGCCGCTTTGGAAAAGGTGGATGTTATTGTCTGTAATCCGCCATATTTCAAGGTGGATCAGGAAAGCAATCTCAATGAATCGCAAAGTCTTCAGATGGCGCGCCATGAACGCTTCCTCACACTAAGGACCCTGTGTCAGCGGGTCAGTGAGCTGCTGGATGAAAAGGGACGCTTCTATATGGTGCACCGGGCTTCCCGTATATCGGAAATCGCCTATACCCTGAAGCAGCATCGTCTGGAAATTCGTACCCTCCAGTTTGTCTATGATGCCAACAGAGAGGAAGCAGTCAGTGTATTGGTGGAGGCGGTAAAGGATGGCAGGGTAAACGCCCACGTACTGTTACCGCAGATCATAGAGCGATGAATCTGCAGGAGGCTCTGCAGGACTATCTGCATTACATACAGGCGGTTGATCAGAAATCACTGGCAACCATTCATTCCTATACACAGGATTTGCAGGAATACCTCAGCTGGCTGCAGATGCAGGGAAAAACGGAGATGGAGGATATTCTGCCCCGGGATATCCAAAGCTTTTTATCTGATATGGAGCAGGGGGACATACAGGAGGACGGCCTGTGCTATAAGCGCAGCAGTGTCAATCATATGCTGAGCAGCATTCATATGTTTCACCGCTTTATCTCAATGAACCATCCCTCGATTCTGGATCCCTCGATCCATCTGCGGGGAGGGAAGAAGGAACAGAAGCTGCCCCTGTATTTCAATCCGCATGATATCGAGCTGCTGCTGGACAGCTTTGGACAGGATGCGCAGGGACTGTATCAGAAAGCCATTCTGGAGCTGCTGTATGGCTGCGGTCTTCGTGTCAGTGAGGTGTGCGAGCTGCGCATAAATCAGGTACACCTGGAGCAGGGCTATCTGCGGGTGATCGGAAAAGGGGATAAGGAACGCATGGTGCCGATGCATGAACGCTGTATGCGTGTCCTGCGTACGTATCTGACACAAATCCGTCCAACATGGGAAAAGCGGAAAAGTACACGTGTTTTCCTGAACAGCAGAGGAAATGTTCTGACACGGCAGTATGTTCATACGCTGATTAAGCAGCGCCTGCAGGCACTGGGGCTGGATGAGCGTCTTTCAGCGCACAGCTTCCGTCACAGCTTTGCGACACATCTGTTGGACGGCGGTGCAGATTTACGGGTTGTGCAGGAGCTGCTGGGACACAGCGATATCGCAACAACACAGATTTATACTCATGTGCAGAACCGGAGGCTGAAGGAAGCCATCGATCAGTATCATCCCCGCTCCGTTAAAAAGGAGAAATGACAACGAGGAAAGCGCACATCATAAGCTTAGTCATATACCACCTCACTGCCTCTGCTGCATGGAGTGCTGTCTAAGATAACATACAGGAGGAAGGCAGTTCTAGTTAAAATTATAGAAGGTTTCTGCACGAACAGCGCATAGCCTTCATCGTGCTGGCAAAGAGTCATTTATCGCAGACAGGAAACGCACCTTCCGTTTGCTATACGAGCCCTACCATCCATTTCGCGAAAAAGTGAATCGAAAGCATTGGAAAACGATGCGAAAAGATGTAAAATAAGATAGGTTATACAGATAATATAAGGAGAGCTGAATATGAGTAACTGTAATTCATGCCCCAGCAAGGGAACCTGCGGCAAGCAGGCTGACAGCTGCGGCATCCAGAATAATGAACGCAATAAAATCCGTCATGTCATCGGTGTGATGAGTGGCAAGGGCGGTGTAGGAAAATCCAGTATGAGTGTACTGATGGCAAAGGAAATGGCCAGAAGAGGCTTTCGTGTCGGTATCATGGATGCGGATATCACAGGACCAAGTATTCCACGTCTGATGGGACTGGAGCATGCACAGGCATTCGGTACAAACGACGCCATTGAGCCGGTCGTGGATAAGGATGGCATCAAGGTCATGTCTTTGAATTTTCTGATGGAGGATGAAAACCAGCCGGTTGTATGGCGCGGTCCGATCGTAGCAAATGCAGTTAAGCAGTTCTGGACTGATGTCGTATGGGAGGAGCTGGACTATCTGTTCATCGATATGCCTCCGGGAACTGGTGATGTCGCGCTGACGGTACTGCAGAGTCTGCCTGTCAGCGGAGTTATTATGGTATCCACTCCGCAGCCGATGGTATCCATGATCGTATCCAAGGCAATCAATATGTGCAAGCAGGTCAAGGTCGAGGTACTGGGGATTATTGAAAATATGAGCTATGTCGTTTGTCCGGATTGCGGTAAACGGATCGAAATCTTCCAGCACCGCAATGTGGAGGATTTTGTCAGGGAAAATGAGGTGCCTTTATGGGCAGAGCTGCCGATGATGGACAGCATTTCCAGAATTTACAAGGATGATGATTTCGATACGGAAACAGCACAGCAGATGTATGCCTGGATTTCACCTGCGGCAGATCAGCTGATTGAAAAAATGGGCAAATAAATACATAAAGAGGAATGTTAAACAGCACGATAACCTTTATTGGATATCGGCTGCATCTTCCTCTTTTTTTTGCGTAGTCTTACTACAACAGCAAAGCTCCTTTACAGGGGATATTTAGATAAAAATGCTGGAAATCCTTTCACCCTTCTTGGATGAAACAATTTTCAAAAAAAGATGTTTATTTTTTACATGAAGTGTGCTATATTAGTAAAGGATTTTTTAAAAGTATCAATCTGCTTTGAAAATACCCGTAAGGAGGAATTTTTATGCCAGGATATGTAGTTGTCGGAACCCAGTGGGGAGACGAAGGAAAAGGCAAGGTTGTAGATTATCTGGGATCACGCATGGATGCCGTTGTGCGATTTCAGGGAGGAAACAATGCGGGTCATACCGTCGTTGTACAGGATAAACACACAGGACAGAACCAGCAGGTGGTGCTTCATCTTCTGCCAAGCGGTGTGCTGCAGAAGGCTTCCTGCATCATCGGACCAGGGGTTGTTGTGGATCCGTTTGTCTTTCTGGAGGAAATCAATCAGCTGGAGGAGCGCGGTTTCAATACAGATCATGTATTGCTCAGTGACTGCTCACACATCATCATGCCCTACCATGTACGGCTGGATGCTTTGATTGAAGCAAGTCTGAAGGATCATAAAATCGGAACAACCAAGCGGGGAATCGGCCCCTGCTATGCGGATAAATATTCCCGTCAGGGACTGCGTATCGGAGATTTGCAGGATTTTGAAAGCTTTAAGAAAAAGCTGAAGCTTGCAGTGGATATGAAAAATATCACCTTTCAGAAGGTGTATGAGGATCCGGGCTTTTCCTATGAGGAGCTGGTTGCGCAGTTTGCGCAGATTCGCAAGGCATTACTGCCGCGTATCATCAATGCACAGATTGTAATCAACCAGGCACTGGATGCACAGAAGCAGGTTTTATTTGAGGGTGCACAGGCCGCCATGCTGGATATCAATTACGGGAACTATCCGTATGTGACAAGCTCCTCTCCAACCTCCGCCGGTGTTTGTACCGGTGCCGGCGTTTCACCAAAGAAGCTGGATGTCATCATCGGTATCGCGAAAGCATATTCCACAAGAGTCGGAGAGGGACCGTTTGTGAGTGAGCTGTTCGACGATATGGGTGCGTGGCTGCGTGAACAGGGACATGAGTTCGGGGCAACCACCGGACGTCCGAGACGCTGTGGCTGGCTGGATGTGAATGTGGTGCGTCATGCGGCTATGATCAACGGATTGAGCGATCTGGTTATCACCAAGCTGGATATTCTGAGCGGCCTGAAGAAAATACGCATGTGTGTAGCTTACGATATTGACGGTGTACGCTATGATTATATCCCGAGCAGCATGGAAGAGCTACAGAGGGCAAAACCGATTTATGAAGAGTTTGACGGCTGGCAGGAGGATATTTCTACGATGAAGACCTACGAGGAGCTGCCTGAAAACTGCAAAATCTATCTGCGTCGTATCGAAGATCTGTGCAATACGCGAATTTCTATGATTTCTGTCGGTCCGGAACGCAACTGCAACATTTATCTTCATGAAATGCTGAAATAGTTGACAACAGCACATCACTTTTGTAATATAATACTGGTATCGGAACAAAGGCGTTCTACAGGCGGAAAACGTAGCTTTTCCAGATTTGTAGACGCCTTTTTCGTATAAGCGGCCAAATGCCACACAGGATAGTAAGGAGGATGCATATGGTGACAAGTGAACGTGAAATTATGGAATTCATCGAGGAATATGATGTGAAGTTTATTCGTCTGGCTTTTTTCGATTTGTTTGGCAACCAAAAAAATATATCCATCATGCCCCGGGAGCTGAAGCAGGTATTTGCCCATGGCTTGAGCTTTGATGCAAGTGCAGTTAGCGGATTTTCTCAGGAATCACAATTTACAGAGGAGCATACCTCCGATCTGTTTCTGTTTCCGGATATCTCCACACTGACCATTCTTCCATGGCGTCCGCAGATTGGGCGTGTTGTCCGAATGTATTGTGAGATACGTTATCCTGATGGGAGTGCATATGCTCTGGATACACGCTCTCTGCTGAACCGTATGAGAAAGCAGGTAGGCGGGAAGGGAATGCAGATTATGGCAGGCACGGAATGCGAGTTTTACCTGTTTGAGCGAGATGAAAACGGAAAGCCGACAACGATTCCCTATGATGAGGCTAGATATTGTGATATTGCGCCACTGGATAAGGGTGAGAATGTCCGACGGGAAATCTGCCTTGATCTGGAGGAGATGGGCATTCATCCCGAAAGCTCGCATCATGAGCAGGGACCCGGGCAAAATGAAATCGACTTCCGTTTTGACGAGGTTATGCCCTGTGCTGATAATCTGATGACCTTTCGCAATGTCGTGGACATGGTTGCTCTCTCCAGCGGTCTGAAAGCAAATTTTCACCCAAAACCGCTGCAGCAGCAGCCGGGAAACGGTCTGCATATCAATCTGTCCCTGTTTCGAAACGGCGAAAATCTGTTTGCACAGGAGCAGGGCCGCTACATGGAGGCTTTTCTGTCCGGGATACTTCGTCGTATCCGGGAAATTACCCTGTTCTTAAATCCGGAAACAGAATCCTATCTGCGTCTGGGAGAGGATAAGGCTCCCAAATATATTTGCTATTCCCGCAGCAACCGTTCCGCACTGATTCGGATACCGGCAGCCAATGAGCATCGCACACGCATTGAGGTACGCAGTCCCGATCCCTCCTGCAATCCCTATTTGGCACTGACACTGCTTATTGCCGCAGGTATGGAGGGCATCGAGGATGGATTAACGGCGAAAGAGTTTCATGGAAATGTCTATCTGCATCATGAGGGTCTACAGGAACTGCCCAGTTCACTGCAGGAGGCTCTGCAGCTAGCTCAAAACAGCAGCTTCACAAAGCGTGTTTTGGGAGAGGAACTGCTGCAGGGCTTTCTAAACGCGAAGATCAAACAGCTACGCATGTAAGAAAGGGGGACTGGTCATGTTACATGTGCTTCTCGTCAGTACGAGTGAGAAAACCACAGGAATTCTAAAGGAATATCTGAATATGGAGGACTGTATGAATATCACAGCCTGTAAAACGGCCTCCAGGGCACGTAGAACGGCTCTGGAAACAGCCTTCGACATGATCATCATCAATTACCCGCTTGCGGATGAACGTGAATATGAGCTGCCGCAGGATCTGGCAGAAAAAAGTGATGCCTCTATCATGCTTATGGTACCGGCTGAGGTCTATGATATCATTGCGGATCGCATGGAAAAAGCCGGTATTTATGTGTTGTTAAAGCCGGTTAATAAAACAGTACTGCTCTGCGTCTTACGCTTTGCCATTGTCACGCAGAAGCGCATCCGCGCCATGCGTATGAGAAATCGCTCACTGAAGGACAGACTGAGTGAAATTAAAGTTATCGATCGGGCAAAATGCCTGCTTATGGAACATGAGCAGCTAAGTGAAGCACAGGCACACCGGTATCTGGAAAAGCGAGCTATGGATTCGCAGATGAGCCGACTGCAGGTGGCGGAGCAGCTGTTGAAAAAATATCAGCTGCCCTGACTGTAAGGAAAGTGATGCAAGAGCTGCCTTACGTTTTCTGCATATGCAGGGAAGCTGCAGTATTGGAATGAAAGGAAACAATAGAAAAAGGAAGGTCATATATGAGTAAATTTATATTTGTAAGCGGCGGTGTTGTGTCCGGTCTGGGGAAGGGCATCAGTGCAGCATCCCTGGGACGACTGCTGAAAGCAAGAGGTCTGAAGGTCAGTGCAATGAAGCTGGACCCCTATATCAATATCGACCCGGGGACGATGAGTCCCTACCAGCATGGCGAGGTATTTGTGACGGAGGATGGAAGTGAAACCGATCTTGATCTCGGTCATTATGAGCGTTTCATTGATGAGAATCTGAATCGCTACTCGAATGTGACCACCGGAAAAGTATACTGGAACGTCTTAAACAAGGAGCGGGAAGGGAAATATCTGGGGGAAACCGTGCAGGTTATTCCGCATATCACCAATGAAATCAAGGATTTTATCTATAAGGCACAGGAGGAAAGCGGTGCGGATATCATGATTTGTGAAATCGGAGGTACCACCGGGGATATTGAGAGTCTGCCTTTTCTGGAAGCAATCCGTCAGGTTGCACAGGATAAGGGAAGAGAAAACTGTCTCTTTCTTCATGTAACACTGATTCCCTATCTCGAAAGCAGCGGGGAACATAAGTCAAAGCCGGCTCAGCACTCTGTCAACCAGCTGCAATCCTATGGTATCTTTCCGGATATCATCATAGCGCGCTGCAGCCGCCCGTTGGAGGAGGGGATTCGTGATAAGCTTTCCCTGTTTTGCAATATACCAAAGGAGTGTGTATTCGAAAACAGAACGATGCCTTCTCTGTACGAGGTACCCTACATGCTGCAAAAGCAGGGGCTGGATGATGTCGTTTGTAGAAAATTCCATATCGATGCACCACAGGCGGATCTGCGCTCCTGGAGTATGCTCATGGAGCATGCAGGGGATGTGACAGAAACAGTGACAATTGCTCTGATTGGAAAATATGTTCGCCTGCATGATGCCTATCTGTCTGTGGTAGAAGCGCTGTATCATGCGGGATTGAAAAACAATATAAAGGTACATATCAAATGGATCGATTCAGAGAATATTACGGAAGGCAGTATCCGGGAGCTGCTGCAGGATTGCAGTGGCATTCTGATACCGGGAGGCTTTGGTACGCGCGGAATTGAAGGAAAAATACGGGCAGCCACCTATGCCAGAGAGCACAATATACCTTATCTGGGTATCTGTCTGGGAATGCAGATAGCCGCAATCGCCTTTGCACGAAGCGTACTGGGCTACAGCGACGCCAACTCCTATGAATTTCAGCCGGAAAGCAGCCATTTGATCATTCATTATATGGCAGATCAAAGCGATGAACAGGATATGGGAGGAACCATGCGTTTAGGCGCATATCCATCCAGAATCAAGGAAGGGACGCAGCTGTATCGCGCCTACCGGACAACGGAAATTTCAGAGCGTCACCGTCACCGCTATGAATTTAATAATCAGTTCCGTGAGGAATTTATACAAAACGGCATGGATATCACAGCAACCTCACAGGACGGTTCTCTGGTGGAAGCTGTGGAGTGTGTCAACAATGATTTCTATGTCGGGGTGCAGTTTCATCCGGAATTCAAAAGCAGGCCAAATCGTCCGCATCCGCTGTTTACCGATTTCATTGCCTACTCCAAGGCTAACAGAAAGTAGCTGACTACGGTGCTGCGCATTACCGCCGTAAGAATAGAAAAAGACTCTGATTTACCTATACAATCAAAGTCTTTTTTTATTTTTATGCAGAATAGCTTAGCCTACACATTGATCTCCGCATGCAGACCCAGCGCATCCTTTTCTGTTTCCAGAACCGGATCAATGCATTCTTCGAAAAATTCCACGGTCTGACTTGGCGCACGTCCAACAAAATTGATCGGGGACATAATAGCCTTCAGCTGTTCCATATTCATAGGGAACATTGCATCCTCTGCAATACGCTTCAGCAAATCATTTTCCAGCCCCTCCTCCTTGACAACCTTACCGGCAGCCATGGAGTGAACACGGATACGCTCATGCAGCTCCTGACGGTCACCGCCTGCCTTGACAGCATCCATCAGAATCATTTCCGTCGCCATAAACGGCAGCTCCTTCATCAGGTGGGATTCGATGACCTTCGGATATACAACCAAGCCATCGGTGATATTGAGGTATAAATCCAGAATACCATCCACTGCCAAAAATGCCTCCGGAATACTGATACGCTTGTTTGCAGAATCATCCAGCGTACGCTCAAACCACTGGGTAGCAGCAGTTATTGCAGGATTCAGGGTATCTGCGATAACATAGTTTGCCAGAGAAGCCATCCGCTCACTGCGCATCGGATTGCGCTTATAGGCCATCGCACTGGAGCCGATCTGTCCCTTTTCAAACGGCTCCTCCACTTCCTTCAGATTCTGAAGCAGACGGATATCATTGGAAAACTTATGTGCACTCTGCGCTATGGAGCCCAGTGCATTCAGAATTCGGGAATCCACCTTACGGGAATATGTCTGTGTGGAAACAGCAAAGGATTTTTCATAGCCCATTCTGTGAGCGACCATCTGATCCAGCTGCTTCACCTTCGCTTCATCATTATCAAACAGCTCCATAAAGCTCGCCTGTGTACCGGTTGTCCCTTTGCAGCCGCGCAGCTTTTTATTTTCCAGAAGGAAGCACAGCTCTTCATAATCCAGTAGCAGGTCCTGTGCCCAGATAGCAGCACGCTTTCCCAGTGTTGTGGGCTGTGCAGGCTGAAAATGTGTAAATGCCAGCACCGGCAGGTCCTTGTAATCCAAAGCAAACTTTTTCAGCTCCGCAAGGACGTTTACCAGCTTTTTCTTCACCAGCTCCAGCGCCTCATACATGACAATTAAATCCGTATTGTCACCAACGAAGCAGGAGGTTGCGCCCAGATGAATGATTCCTTTCGCATTTGGACACTGCTGTCCATAGGCGTATACATGGCTCATGACATCGTGACGGACAATTTTCTCCCGCTCCCTTGCGACATCATAGTTAATGTCCTCTGCATGTGCCTTTAATTCATCGATCTGTTCCTGTGTGATAGCAAGACCCAGCTCCTTTTCGCTTTCCGCCAGGGCAATCCACAGCCTTCTCCATGTACGGAATTTCTTGTCATTGGAGAAAATGCGCTGCATCTCTTCACTGGCATAGCGCTGTCCCAGAGGGCTTATGTATCTGTCGTTCATCTGAAAACATCCTTTCTATGTATTCGTTTGTTGTTCAATTATTTAATTCCCAGTCTTCTGTATACTTCCTGATATGCATCCTCAACATTTCCGAGGTTTCTTCTGAAACGATCCTTATCCAGGTGATCATGCGTATGAATATCCCAGAAGCGGCAGGTATCCGGTGAAATCTCATCAGCTAACACAATGCCGCCCTTAAAACGTCCAAACTCCAGCTTGAAGTCAATCAGCTCGATATCAACCGCTGCAAAGATACTCTTCAGCTCTTTGTTTACAGCAAACGCCAGCCTTGTAATCTCATCAATTTCCTCCTGTGTGGAAATACCGACAGCAAGTGCCATGTAATCATTGATCATAGGATCCCCCAGATCATCATCCTTATAGCTGAATTCCAGAATCGGGCATTTCAGCTCCATACCTTCCTTCAGTCCCATACGCTTTGCAAAGCTTCCGGCAACCTTGTTTCGGATAATAACCTCCAAAGGAACGATTTCCACTTTTTTAACGAGTGTTCTGCGATCATCCAGCTCCTCGATCAGGTGTGTAGGAATCCCTTTATCCTCCAGCTTTTTAAACAGGAAGTTCGTCATTTTGTTATTAACAACGCCTTTTCCGAGAATCGTACCTTTTTTCTGACCGTTGAATGCCGTCGCATCATCCTTGTAATCTACGATGACCTGATCCGGATTTTCTGTTGCGAATACTTTTTTTGCTTTACCTTCGTACAGCATTTCTAACTCTTTCATTTTGTTCTTTTCCTCCTGCTAGTTAACATTAACTTCAGCGCAAGAATGGGCAGATTCTGCCTTTTTTTCTTACCATATTATTATAGGTCAGCCCCTCATGCAAGTCAAGAATGCGCAGGACATTTGAAAACATTTTTCAAGCCCAGACAGCATGCCTGTAAATTTCTTACGCATCCATAGAAAAACTTCACCAAAACAGCTTTTTTTCCTGTATAATAGAGAGGTGTTTTAAACATATGCAGGGTGGACATCCTATAAATAGATACTATGGATTGATTTTCCCTGCGGGGTATATACAGGAGGCTGATTTATGACGATGTTTGCAATACTGATAACAAAACTGGCCGGTGCTATGCTGCAGCTGATTCATCGCGGCGGCTCGCTGCCCGGACAGATCGGGCTGAAGCTGTGTCCGGATATACTGAAAAAGCTGCGCATTGACTGTCCTCTGATTCTGGTAACAGGAACCAACGGCAAGACTTCTACCAGCAATATGATAGCCGCTATGCTGGAGCAGGAGGGTCGCACTGTCGTAAACAATCGGAAGGGCGACAATCTGAAAGAGGGAATTACGACGGCTTTACTGATGCACACAACGCTAAGAAAACGGGTACAGGGGGATGCTATTGTTTTGGAAGTGGATGAGCTCAACATTCCTTTCATTATGAAGAACCTGAAAGCAGATGCTCTGGTTGTGACAAACTTCTTCCGGGATCAGCTGGACCGTGCCCGGGAGATGGAGCAGCTGATTGTTAAGATGGAGCAGGCGATTTCCGATTTCGAGGGAACTCTTATTTTAAATGGCAATGACCCCAATGTAGTACGGCTGCACGATGCGGCACCGAAAGCATCCATGCTTGCATTCGGTATGGAGCGCTGCTCCTTCAGCAGTGAAACAACAGGGGAAGCAAGTGAAGGCAAGTTCTGTCCACGATGTGGAAAAAGACTGGAGTATGCATTTTATCAGTATTCCCATATCGGCGTATTTCACTGCAGCGGCTGTGATTTCCAAACACCGAATCTGGATGCGGCAGGAGTGGTGGAAAGCATTCCAAAACGCAGTTTCCGCTATGAAGGCAAAGCATTCAGCGCACCGCAGGGTGGATTGTATACCATGTATAACTGCATGGCTGTTCTGGCAGTCGCAAAGCTTTTGAAAGTGGATACAAGGCATGCTGCAGCGGCTTTTACTCACATCAAGGTACCGGATGGACGAAATGAAGCATTTACATATAAGAACCACACCTGTGTGCTGAATCTGGTAAAAAACCCGACGGGAGCCAATGAGGTCATGAAGGTGATCGAAGAGGACGAAACCGAAAAAAGCATCCTCATTGTATTAAACGATAATGCACAGGATGGAACGGACGTATCCTGGATCTATGACACCTTTTTCGAGAAGCTCATGAAGAATACTACAAAGCGTATCATTGTTTCGGGCAGTCGCTGCTATGACATGGCACTGCGTTTAAAATACGGAGGCTATACAGGAGCGCTGGAGGTTCAGGAACAGATGAAGGAGGCTGTAACAGCTCTTCTGAAATCAAATGAAACCATGTATGCGATAGCGACCTATACCGCCTTGCAGCCGGTACGCAATCTGCTGCTGACTCAGGGTGTGCAGGAACGAAAAGGAGGCGCATGATATGGAGCTGAATGTATGCTGGATGTACCATGATATTATGGATCTCTATGGTGATAAGGGAAACATGATGGTTTTACAGAAACGCTGTGAGGAGCGCGGTATCAGCATCACCATTGATACCCTGTCCATTGGAGATCAAAGGGACCTTCGCGTGTATGACCTTCTTTTTCTGGGTGGGGGCGCCGACAAGGAACAGATGATGCTGATCGATGATTTGCTTTCCAGAAGGGAAAATATTCGTGAGGCGATGGAGCAGGGGACCTTCGTTCTATTGATTTGCGGCGGTTATCAGCTGTTTGGACAATATTATATCAGTGCAGATAACGAAAAAATTGAGGGGCTGAAATTTTTCGATTATTATACGACTACCGGCAGCAATGGAACACGCTGTATCGGCAATATCGCCATACGCTGCAATCTGGATGGTCATGAAATCACTGCTGTTGGCTTTGAGAACCACGGTGGCCAGACCTGCAATGTAGCAACACCGCTGGGGAAAGTCATCAGTGGCTATGGAAACAGCTTTGATAGTGGATATGAGGGCTTTTATAACGGAAGTGTACTTGGCACCTATATGCACGGCCCGCTTTTCCCGAAAAACCCAGAAATTGTCGACTTTGTTATCTATAAGAGCCTGAAAAAGAATCATCCGGATGTTCAGCTGGAGGATCTCATACAATTGGATGACACACTGGAACAGAAAGCAAAGGAAGCTATGCTAAAACGGCTTCAGGTGCAATAACCGGAATAACCGATATCTTATAGGAAATATAAGAGTCGGTTTTCTTATTCCCCTTAAATATTATGTTAATCTATATATATAATATAAAAACAGTTGATAAACATAATATTAGGTGTTATAATTCATGCGAGGAGACGATACTTGTCCCATTGTCACTCAAAAGGAGGTTGTCATGCAACCTCTTTTCACAATGAAGGCACAAAGACACGTCGAAATGAAAAGCTGAGAGCCTTATGCTTACTTACACATTCTGCCGGCTTCTCTATCTGTTGAAGCAAATAAACGGATACTGGTTGGTGCTATGTATAGGATATATCAAATGAACAAAAGAGGTGCTGTTATGGCTAAGGAACATAATTTTTTTAAAATGGAAATGCTGATTCTCCTTATATTAAAACAAGGGGATTGTTACGGCTATGAGCTTGCCGGTATTCTGAAGAAGCAGACAGAGGGGATTATTGATATAAAGATGGGCACCCTGTATCCCATTCTCTATAAGCTGGCTGATGATCACTGCATCACCGGTATGGAGGTAAGGGAAGGACGCAGAACAAAAATCATTTACAAGCTGGAGCCAAAGGGAGAAGCTTTGCTGGTAACTTTGCAAAAGCGTTATACAGTCTGGGTTCAGGCAATTGATTTGATTATGAAGGGAGCATAGGAACATGGCTGGTAAAGAAAGATACAAACGGGAAATTGCGATGCTGTTCCCTTATATGTCAAAAAAGGAGAAAATGTTTTTAAATAACTACATGCATAATATCGAGGATGCAGAATATAAGGATATCGTAAAGGAATGGGGAGCACCGATTGCAGTTGTGCATTCCTATATTGAAGCACAGGATACAGAAATCATCATGAAAAAGTTAAACAGAAGAAAGCTTTTAAAGAAATTTTTATCTGCTGTTTTATTCCTGCTGATTGCAACACTTGCAATCTATACGTATTTTCTAAATAAATCCTATCAGGCCGTACGGGATACGGTTCCCAATGAAATCAAGGAGACCTTGATTATTGAAGAGTAACCTGATGGAGCAGCGTTACTTGTTAATTAGAAGAACCCGATTTTGCTGTTCTTCTTTTTCGTTTACAAAGTACGCAGATTCTATTAAACTTAAAACATTACATAATATACATTATGCGAAGTAAAAACATAATACATATGTATCCAATATATCCAAGATCAGCCATCATTATCAATTACAGACCATAATGAAGCAGTTGGCAGCTTGTATACCACTTTGGGTAACTTATCGGCATTTCATTGCATTTCTGCTGTGTGCCCTTTATACTGAAATCAACAGGAGGAATACAGGATGAAGCTTACCATACTTCAGGATGACGCAATAGCAGAAGATGAAATCATCATCAGAACAGCAACACGTCATCCGTGCTTAGAAAGACTGATAGATTTGATAAAGCAATACAGCATTACCTTAAAGGCTTATCACAACAATCGGGAATATTATCTTCCCATAGAGACTATTTACTATATTGAATCTGTTGATGGAATCACATATCTGATAACGGAGAAGGATTCCCTGTTATGCAGAATGTCTCTTCGCGAGATTGAGGATAGTGTTCAGCATACCTCGTTTTGCAGGATAAGCAAGCATATGATTGTAAATACAGCACATCTGAAGGCTGTAGAATCCTATGCTAACCATCGGCTGCTGCTGGTGCTGAAGAATGACGATAAAGTACTTGTAAACAGAAATTATGTAGAGCATCTGAAAAAACAGATAAAAAAATTATAGGAGGATGAATATGAAAAGCTTTTTAAAAAATTATGTGCCCTATGGATGCATGTGCTTCACTGCAATCTTACTGATCAATGCATGTTCTGCTTTCCTTCACAATACACCACTTATTCTGGATGCTGCCAGCCTGCTTAGGGATTTTGGAATATATATGCTTCTTATCATAGCCGATTACGGTATCAATGAATACATGGAATTCAAAACATACCGAAGCTTTGTCATAACAGAATTTCTCATACTCACAGGAATTTTCCTAATCCTGAACAATGCGGGACACCTGGATACTCTTCAGGTACGCTCCATCATTTCCCAAATTCTGAGTATGGCTGTGATTCTGGGGGCAATACGCCTGTATATCGCCTATAGCTTTCGAAAGGAAATAGATGATCTGAATGAACATCTGAAATGAAACCTGTTGATTTCTTATTTTCGCCAGGAATACTCAAAGTGCCTGTTTCCTACATACAGCATGTGGATACAGGCACTTTTATTTATATTTATCTATCTTTTACAACATATTCTTTGTTACGTTTGTTCACCAAGAGCTATTGAGCTTCCGTAAGGTTTTTCATCTGCATAAGAAAATCCTTCTGATTATCCTCTTCACTTTTTGTTGGATCCTGTGCTTCATACAAAATACAGGGCAGTTCATGACAGTGTCCGCAGTGCTTTAGCTTCTTACTTTTCTTACAGCATTCATAAATATCACAGACATCTCTATCCTCCACATATTGCAGCCAGTATGGCTTCCCTTCCAAAGCCTTACATCCAAGGCAGATGTCCGGATAATGCTCACATGCATCACACTGAACACCACAAACACTCATAGTTCTTGTTTTTACAGCCTCCATTACAAGTTCTCCTTTCTACAGAATCTGGTTTAACCTCTACCCTAACCATACCATAGATAGGTACATATTGCCATCCTTTTTCACGATTACTCTGTTTTCCTTGTACTGACCTCTGCATAGCATAATGTAATGGATGTCTCTGCGGGAACGATTTTCTTATAGAAACGACCCTCCTCATCTCTATACTCTGAAATTTTTGTGGAAGAGGTATTGAAAAATTCTTCCGATTCCTGTTTTCCGTCACGATTGATAAAGCTTTGCCACAGTACCACATAGGTATCCTCTTGAGAAGGGGGTATCTCTTTTATGAAATCCTCCTGCGGCATATAAAGAACGGTAGAATCTGAAACCTTTTCAATCGTCAATGCTTCCGAGAAGGCATGAATTTCATAGTTCTTTTTCATATCCCGAAAATCTGCAGGATTTGCTTTCCCCTTGTAAATATTCACCGTATCGTTTGTATCTCTGCCATATTGATCAAACGTGTAATAACAGATTCACCAACAAAACGTGGTGTATAGTCTGTATGATACTCTTCCCCATTCGTGATTAAAATAGAATCTTTCAGATCCTTGGCGAAATTCTTTTGTAGATCTCTGTAAATGAATATGCCATCATCACTCAGATTATCGATGAAGGATATTTCATTTTTTGCAAGCTCATGCAAGAAATCACTTTCCCCATTTTTTGAAGTAAAATTCAATAGAATGAGATTGGTACGATTGATATCTTTTCGATGCTGCAGCGTTTTTGGCTCGGGTTCATCCACCGTATATAGCAGCGTCTTACTATACATATCTTTCATAAATGCATCAATATCACCGCCATCATACTTTATTTCCTTTGGAAAGACATTCTGATACCATGCTCCTTTATACTGGAAGAAAACATCAAACGCAGAAATATGCAGGTCTGTGTCCAATTTCAACGAAGCTTCAATTCTCTTTCTGTATGCCTCTTGCAGCTCCGGCATCTGATAGTCATCACTTCCATCCTGATTGTTTTCATCTGTGTAGACATTTACTGTAAACGATCTTTCCTGATACATCATTTCAACCCATGCTGTACCATCCGATTTCCGTTTGAGCCTGGGAATTGGTGATGCATCGCCATATCCCAGATGGGTTTCTTTTACAGTTGGCTGTATACCGTATTTATCCTTCATATAAAGAAGAGCATTGGCTGTTCCCTGTTGTTTTTCCCTATCCAGCTCCTGTTTCTCCTCTTTGCTGGTACAGGCACTCATACAAAGCAGCACCAGCAGAATCAATAAGCATTTCTTCACCATAGACGGCCTCTCTTTCTAAATCCGGTTATTTTTTCGTACGCTGTTTATCAGCTAAATTATACCATATGCCCTTATCAGTGAACAGCAAAGTCAAAAATGCCTGATCTTTGTGCAGCTGCTTCCATCATCTGGCTGTATGCTCATCCGTAAATATTTTCCAATATCTTTCTATGATTCACGCAAAACAAAAAGCTGTCATAAACCTTCCCTTTATTCGTGAACCCTGAAGGATTCAGAAGCTGACCAAGACACGAAAAAAGAACCCCAAAGGATTCTTTCAGTCATCATCTCTTCTTCCCAGTACCATAAGCAGGATACGTAAGATTTGTGCGAGAGTGGAGAGCACTGCTGCAACATAGGTGAAGGCTGCTGCACGAAGCATTCCCTTCACATCATAGCGCTCCTGTTCGCTGATCATGCCGTACATGGCAAGCTGCTTCACAGCCCGGCTGCTGGCATTGAATTCCACCGGCAGCGTCACAATCTGAAACAGCAGAATGATACAAATCATAGCAATACCCGCATACAGAATAACCGGTGTGGAGGCAAACAGAAACAAGCCGAGCACAAGCACGACCCAGCCAAGCTGGGAAGCAATATTTGCCATCGGCAGCAGCCGGTTTCGCAGACCGATCGCCCCATAATGCTCCTTATGCTGAATGGCATGTCCTACCTCATGAGCGGCAACACTGATAGAGGCAATGGAGGCGTTGTAGAAGATATCCGGAGATAGACGCACAACATGATGGACAGGATCATAGTGATCCGATAGCATACCGCCCTTGGCTACCTCTACACGGATGCTTTGCAGATTGTTCATATCCAGAATTCTGCGGGCAACAGCCTCTCCAGTCAAACCATGCTCGTTCGGAATTCTCTTATATTTGTGATAAGCAGCCTGTACACGGGACTGGGCAAGCATTACAACTGCGAATGCCAGAATATACAGAAAATACTGAGACATATACGAATTATTAAACATAGGTATCCTTCCTTTTCAATATGTATGTATTAGTTATTATATCACAACTGCAGATGAATTATCAGCAGGTTTGCATAAAGTTGCAGGAAAGCGAATGCTTTGGTCTTTGCTTATGAAAATATGAAAAAAAGGATATCTGTATAAATGATCCCAGACATCCGTTTTTAGCCTACTATTTTACTGCTTCCTTCAATGCTTTTGCAGCTTTGAATTTCGGCGCTTTTGAAGCGGCGATTTCAAGAGGTTCCTTAGTTGCAGGGTTGATTCCCATACGTGCAGGACGTTCGCTGATTTCAAATTTTCCAAAACCAGAGATATCAACTTTTCCGCCTTCAGATAAAGTCTTTGCAATTTCATCGAAAACAGTTTCTACTGCTACAGTTGCATCTTTCTTTGTCATTTCCAATTTCTCAGCAACGACTTCTACTAAAGCTTTTTTATTTAAAATTTCACTCATGTTCATTACCTCCAACATAGCTATATGATACCATCTGGAAGCGTATATTTCAACATTTTTCTCAAAAAAGATGGTTTTAAAATCCCCATTATTTCTGCGGTTTTCAAATGCCGTTATTTCTAGAGAACGATGGCGATGACATTGCCTTTTCCCTTATTTACAAGTTTTGTAAGAATGTCCTGCAATCTTGCTCTGGCTGCTTCCGGTATCATGGAAAGCTTGGCATTGAGACCGTCACGGATCAGATCCGACAGCTTGCGTCCGAAGATATCGCTGTCCCAGATGCTCTGATCATCATTTCCATCATCCCGCAGCAGATAACGAATCAGCTCTTCACTTTGCTCCTTACTGCCGATAATCGGCTCAAAGGTGCTTTCCACATCCACCTTGATCATATGAATGCTTGGGGCGATTGCCTTCAGCTTCACACCATAGCGGCTGCCCTGCTTCACAACCTCCGGCTTGCTGAGCTGAATATCCTGCAATGAGGCACTCGCAAAGCCGTATCCGGTCTGCTTGACCATTTTCAATGCACTTTCAACTGCATCATATTCCCGCTTCGCCTTGCTGTAATCCTGCATGAGAGATATCAGCTCCGCCTTATCCTTTATCTCGTGACCGATGATTTCCTTCAGAATTTCATTATACAGCCCAGGCTTTACAGTGATGTCTACATTGACAATCCCCTGCCCTGTATCTATGGTGGCAAGATTGCTGCCGTCGATATACTCATTTTCATTTAACACATCGGTGATATTTTCCACCTCGCGAAGACGGTCCACGCTGGACATGCTTTCCTGAATCGTATCATGGAAGCTTTTCTTCAGCCAGTGATCATCGCTCAGTACTGCAATCCACTGCGGCATGTTGATATTGATCTCCGATACCGGGAATTCATACAGAGCCTCCCGAAGGATATCATGAACATCCTCCTCACTCATATGGTTTACTGCGATTGCAAGTACCGGTACCTCATATTTTTCCTTAAGCTTGTCCACGACAGCCTTGCAGGCCGGAGAATGCACATCCGCACTGTTGACAACGACAATAAACGGCTTGCCAATCGACTTGAGTTCATCAATGACCTCTGCCTCAGCTTCGATATAGGCTTCTCTTGACAAATCGGAAATCGTACCATCCGTCGTCACAACAATGCCGATTGTGGAATGATCCTGAATAACCTTCTGTGTACCGGTCTTGGCAGCCTCATTGAATGGTACCGGTTCATCATTCCAGGGGGTACGTACCATACGGATTCCATCCTCATCCTTATAACCCTTCGCTTCCGGTATAACATAGCCTACACAGTCCACCAAACGGACATTCACGGTAAATCCGTCATCAAATTCGATTGTTGCGGCATTATTCGGCACAAATTTCGGTTCGGTGGTCATAATCGTTTTACCGACTCCTGCCTGCGGCAGTTCGTCAATCATGCGTGATTTCTCAAATTCATCACTGACATATGGAATGACTGCTTTTTCCATAAACTCCTTGATGAAGGTTGATTTGCCGACGCGTACAGGACCCACGATCCCTAAGTATATATCGCCACCGCATCTTTGTGCTATATTCTTTAAAATCTCTGTGGTATTCATTGTTTGTCCTCCCTTAGTCATTCTAAACTTATGATGAATTGAGGTACTTTATGACTAAACAGACAAAAGAAGAAAAAGAAAAACAGATGGATTTCACCTGTTTCTCAGTAATTGCTCAACAACGCTTTCCAGGACATCATTGCAGGCACCGCAGACAGTTCCTGCTCCGGTAGCATCCTGCACCTCCTGGAAGCTGGAAGCACCTGCCTCAATTGCCGTTTTGATATCACGAACAGAGACACTCATGCAGGTACATACAATATCTTCATCATGCATATAGCTCACACCTCACTGTCTACTAGGATACCCGTTTTCGAAAAAGACATACAGCATTCCCTGAAAAAGGTACTTCCACAAAAAAAGGAAGATCCGAAGTCATCGATTTCGGCAATCCTCCTGTTAGGTAAATGCTTGCTGATTATGTATATTGTAATTATTCGGCAGTACCCACATCACTCAGTGTCAGACCCTTGTTTTGTTCCAACGCCCACTTGATGCCCCAGTTATTCATGAAAATAATCAGATTTCTACCCTTTAAATCACGTACGCGCTTGGAATCACTGGTAAGATTCAGCGTATTCGGATCTAATGCCTGATCATCGATCCAGCGAACGCACTGGAACGGCAGAATTTCGAGCTTGATATCGACATTGTATTCACTTTTTAAGCGCTGTTCCAGCACCTCAAACTGCAGCACGCCGACACCGCCGACGATGATTTCCTCCATTCCGATATTGATTTCCTGAAATACCTGAATGGCACCTTCCTGTGCAATCTGCGTAATTCCCTTTGTAAACTGCTTCCTCTTCATGGTATCCTTTTGCGTAACACGGGCAAAGTGCTCCGGAGCAAAGGTTGGAATCTTTTTAAATTCAAACTTCATGGAGGGATCGCACAGCGTGTCTCCGATGGAGAAAATGCCCGGATCAAACACACCGATCACATCCCCTGCATATGCCTCTTCGACAATTTCACGATCCTGTGCCATAAACTGCTGCGGCTGTGAAAGCTTGATTTTACGGTTTTGCTGCATATGCATAACCTCCATTCCCTTTTCAAATCGTCCGGAACAGATACGCATAAAGGCAATACGGTCACGATGTGCCTTATTCATGTTTGCCTGAATCTTAAAGACAAAGGCAGAAAAGCGCTCATCCATGGGATTGATTTCTCCCTGTGAGGATTCTCTTGGCAGCGGAGAGGTTGTCATATCCAGAAAATGGGAAAGAAACGGCTCCACACCGAAATTCGTCAGTGCACTACCAAAGAATACCGGTGTCAGCTCTCCCTTTGAAATAAGCTCCTGATCAAATTCAGTGCTGGCGATATCCAGCAGCTCACTATCCTCACGCAGCTGCTCGAAGAAATGATCGCCCAGTACGCCACGGAAGGTTTCATCCTCCAGCGTACCTTCGCTTACCTCCGCAGCCTTTTGTCCGTGATCGCCTCCATGAAAGGCGATGATACGGTGATGATCACGTTCATAAACGCCTTTGAATTCTTTTCCGGAACCGATTGGCCAGTTCATGGCATAGGTGGCGATTCCCAGTTCACTCTCGATATGCTCCAGCAGCTCAAACGGATTCATGGCAGCACGGTCCATTTTGTTGATAAAGGTAAATACCGGTATCTTTCGCAGCAGACATACCTTGAACAGCTTCTTCGTCTGTGCCTCAACACCCTTGGATGCATCGATCACCATAACGGCAGAATCGGCAGCCATCAGGGTACGATAGGTATCCTCCGAGAAATCCTGATGGCCCGGGGTATCCAGAATGTTGATACAGAAATCATTATATTCAAACTGCAGCACAGAGCTTGTGACGGAAATACCTCTTTGCTTTTCGATTTCCATCCAGTCACTGACCGCATGCTTGTTCGCTTTTTTTCCCTTTACACTTCCGGCAGAAAGAATCGCCCCGCCATACAGCAGCAGCTTCTCCGTCAGCGTTGTTTTTCCGGCATCCGGATGGGATATGATGGCGAAGGTTCTCCGCCTTTGTATTTCATTGACATAATTCGTCATACAGCTTCCTCCTATAGTTCTATGTGAAACGATATTCTCGTATTTTTTCGTTTAAAGCAGTTCTCATCTACATGGTGATTCCTCCAGTTCCGTTAGATGACTAGCGTTTTTTATTATAGCATATTCCAACGCTTAAAATCCATAAAACCAAAAAAAATGACGCTGTTTCAGCATCATTATTTCATTTCATGCTTCAAATCACGCAGCATCAAATCCCTTGCGGACTGCTGTGGTTTCTTGTCCTCATACAAAACCCGGTAAATTTCTTCCACAATCGGCATATCGATCTGCTTCTGCTTTGCTACCTCATAAACAACCTTGGCAGTACGTACACCCTCTACGGTCTTGGTGTTGTTCTCCCAGAAATAGCGGGCGCTGTTATGCGTTCCGATTTCATAGCCTGCCTGAAAATTCCGGGAATGTACACTGGTACACGTAACGATCAGATCACCGATACCGGTCAGTCCCATAAAGGTTTCGGCTCTGCCACCCAGAGCGACGCCATAGCGGATCATTTCCGCAAGTCCACGCGTAATCAGGGCAGCCTTGGTATTATCACCATAGCCAACACCACTCAGCACACCGCTGGCAACTGCGATGGCATTTTTCAATGCAACGCCGATTTCACTTCCAACCTCGTCATCTCCGCGGTAAACACGCAGATATTCATTCGAGAACAGCTCCTGTACGGCACAGGCATCCTCTTCACATAAGGATACGGCACAAATCGTTGTCAGCATGCGCAGGACAACCTCCTCTGCATGGCTGGGGCCGATCAACGATACGACGCTTTTCAGTTTATCCTTCGGCATAAAGCGACGAATGACATTGGACATGCGCTCATTTGTCTGCGGATGAAATCCCTTGGAGGTATTTACGACAATAACCGGCTTTTCAACAAGCGCTCCGATTTTTATACACAGCTCTTCCACAGCGATGGTCGGAACGGATAACACAAGAAGATCCGCATCGCGAACAACGTTGAGGTCGCATGTTGCCTTCAGGCTTTCATGCAGTGTCACATCCGGAAAAAACCGGGTATTTTGATGCCGCAGATTGATATCGTCTATTTCCTTGGGATTCTTTCCCCATAATACAACCTCTCTTGCGTTGTCAACAAGCACCTGTGCAAGTGCTGTCCCCCAGCTTCCGCTTCCGATCACAACTGTCTTCAACATGATCACCTGTTTCTTTCTCTGGCTAATATTCTTAGTGTGGTTCCGGTAAATCCGAACGCCTCCCGCAGTCTGTTTTCCAGATATCGCTTATAGCTGAAATGCAGCAGCTCCGGATCATTGACAAACAGCACAAAGGTCGGTGGAGCCACGGATACCTGAGATGCATAGTAAATCTTCAGACGCTGTCCCTTGTGCGTTGGCGGCGGTGTCATCAGCTGCGCATCCATGATGACCTCATTCAATACATTGGTCTGAATCCGCAGTACGGAGTAATCATGAACCTCGTCAATGACCGGCAGAATCGTGTGAATCCGCTGCTTTTTCAATGCGGATACAAACAGGATCGGTGCATAGGATAAATACAGAAACTGTGCACGGATCTCCTTTTCAATGGTATGCATGGTCTGCTCATCCTTCTCTACAGCATCCCATTTATTGTATACGATAATAACACCCTTACCTGCCTCATGGGCATATCCGGCAACGTGCTTGTCCTGATCCCGGATACCTTTTTCTCCATCGATGACTACAAGTACGACATCACTTCGTTCAATGGCACTCATGGCACGCAAAACAGAATATTTTTCAATGTTCTCATAGACCTTGCCGCGCTTTCGGATTCCGGCTGTGTCAATGACAACATATTCCTTGCCTTCCCGTTTGAATGGTGTATCTATGGCATCTCTGGTAGTGCCCTCGATATTGGAAACAATGACACGCTCCTGGTTTAAAATCGCATTGACAAGGGAGCTTTTCCCCACGTTTGGACGACCGATAACACAGAATTTCGTCATGCCGTCATATTCGTTTTTCTCTTTTTCCGGTAAAGCGTGGATAACTGCATCCAGTACATCACCGATACCGATACCATGCGCACCGGATACTGCCAGCGGATCCCCGAGCCCCAGACTGTAGAATTCATAGATTGCATCATTCTGTGCAAAATCATCCACCTTGTTGACGGCCAGAATGACCGGCTTTTTTGTTTTATGCAGCAGTCTTGCGACATATTCATCATCATGGGTCAGACCATCCTTGCCGCTTACGACAAATACAATGCAGTCTGCCTCATCAATAGCGATTTCCACCTGCATGTTGATTTCCGTCTGGAAATCCTGATTTGCAAGCTGAATACCTCCGGTATCGATCACCCGGAATTCTCTGGTCAGCCATTCCGCTTTTCCATAGATACGATCCCGGGTTACTCCCGGTGTATCCTCCACAATACTTTTACGTTCACCGATAATTCGGTTAAAAATCGTTGATTTACCGACATTCGGACGACCAACGATGGCTACAATTCCATTTATCATATGTTGACTTCAGCTTGCGCTGAATGCACCTCCTATCATGAAAGGGTAGGAATATTCCTGCGTATTTCTTCAACAACCTCTGTAATCGTCATATTTGACGTATCTATTTCGATTGCATCCTCCGCCTTACGCAGCGGCGAGGTTTTACGGTTCATGTCCTGATAATCCCGCTGTTCGATATCACGGTAGATTTCATCATAATCCGCTTCCACATGCTTTCCCAGATATTCCTTATATCTGCGATCCGCCCTTGCCTTGACACTGGCAACCATGTAGATTTTCAGCTCTGCATCCGGTAAAACAACCGTACCGATGTCGCGTCCATCCATAATGAACCCCTTATCTCGTGCCATCTGCTGCTGCAGCGCCACCAGACGCTCTCTTACCTTAGGATGTGCAGAAATGCTGCTGGTAAGCATGGATATTTCATTTTCGCGAATCTGCTTGGATACATCCTCGTTATTGAGATATACATTTCCTGCCGGATCAAAGCTGATCTTCATTTCATCCAGCATGGCTGTCAGAGCAGCTTCATCGTTTGGATCGATACCGCGCTTTTTAGAAGCAAGCGCCGTACAGCGATACATCGCTCCGGTATCCAGATGTGAATAGCCCAGCTCCTTTGCCAGTATTTTGGCAATGGTGCTTTTACCGGCCGCACTCGGCCCGTCGATAGCGATATTTATTTTCATCTTTAAATTCCTCCAGCCTTCCATAAAGAATAAGCGATAAAGCCGATGATCACCAGCAATACCAGTATCAGAAAGCACAATACAAAATTCAACAGCTTATTGGTCTTCTCCACACCGTCGGAAAGGTCGGTCAGCTCATCCTCATATTCATCCATCTGTACACGCAGCTGCTGTGTTTCCTCCAGCAGCTTTTTATGCAGAACCGCCTGCTGCGGCGCATCCTTTTTCACAGGTATCTCATCTTCATCCTCAAAAGCATCCTCCATCATAGCTGGCTGAATGATTTTTTTAGCAGGACGCTGCGGACGCTGCTCCGGCTGCGGAGCATATTCCTCGACAGCTTCCACAGCTGCGGGCTGTGGCTGAAAGGATTCCACAACAGGGGCTTTCTCCAACACCGGCTCCTCATATTCGACATCTTCGGCTTCTGCACGATAAGCAGGAGTTTCTACAGGCTCCTTTGTAAAGCGCATATCCGATTCCGGCAAAGGGGCTTCCTCCTCCTTCAACAGATTTTGTACCTGCAGGGCGATATCATCCCGGCTCAATACGGTTTTCTTCGGCTCCTCCGGCTGCGGCTCATCCTGTATTTCCTGTATGTAATGGGATCTTTTTGCACGGTTTGCCGCATTCAGCTGATACAGAATATCAGCCTGTGTGTTATCGCTCTCTCTGGTACCCTTGCGAATATTATATTCTCTTACTTCCTTAATGAAATCATCCAGATATTCATTGGTAAAGGTATCATCTACCGGCGGCTGCTCCAGCGGCTCCTCTTTCTTTTCCCGAACCGGAGTATATTCCCCATCCTCTTTGATATCCACCTTTTTGAAGATAGATGAATCGAATTTCTTTAGGGTTTCCTCCTGCTCCAGCGCACCGTTTTCCTCTGTGTGCAGAGTTTTATCTATATTATTATCAGTTTCAATGGATTTTCTCAATTCCGCATATTTTTTTACTCTTGATAGCTTTTCCATCCGATTACCTCCCAATCTAACAATCATTATAACAAAAATAAAGGTTCTTGGATACGTATATTCCTTAAGAAATCATACTTTTTGAAAACGATTTGCAAAAGAAAAGCTGCATGGGCAGCTTTTTAGTCTTTTGCTCTTCCGGAATATTTTCCATCAGACGTGTTTACCAGCACCATTTCATCCTGATTGATGAACAGCGGCACCTTGATTTCCAGTCCGGATTCCAATGTGGCATTCTTGCTTGCGGAAGTAGCTGTATCACCCTTGACAGCAGGCTCGCATTCCACAATCTGCAGCGCCACCTTATCCGGCAGGATCACACCGAGAATTTCACTTTCAAACATGGAAATATTAACGTTGTCATTCGGCTTCATGAAGTTCATTTCCCATTTCAGACGATCCTTAGGAATCTCAATCTGCTCATAGGTTTCATTATCCATGAACACCAGTGCATCATCTGTATCGTACAAATACTGCATCTCTTTCTTTTCAATGTGTGCAGGTGTGATTTTATCGCCACCGCCCCATGATAATTCTACATTTGATCCCGTTCTCAGGTTTCTGACTTTCGCCTTTACCACCATTGCGGAACGAGCTGTTTTATTCTGACTCTGTTCCAGCACAACGAAGATTTCTCCATCCTGCTGAATTGTCATACCAGGTTTTAAATCATTGGAACTGATCATAATACATTCACCTTTCCTTTATATTTTCTTATGTCCTATTCTATTTTATAGGATTTGACGCATTTGTCAAATTTTTTATGAAAAAAGTCTGATTTTTCACATCAGACTTTTAAAACGGATACTGTCCGCATACAGCATAAAGGCTATAAATGTTGTAAGATACAAATACCAGAAGGTTGTAAAATCAAACAGCTCCTGCCGCCATTCAAAATAGCCAAGAAACAGCAGGACGATCACCAGCGTCAGCAAAAAGTCCTTTCCTTCCAGCGCCTTACAGTTTGCCTCGCGATAAAACAGCCTGCCAAACAGCAGCAGCACAGCATACAGCGGAACCAGCATATAGGCTGTTTCATTCATAATCAGCAGCAGATTTCCAAGTCCTGCAAATGCCAGAAACAACAGTGTGCTCAACCCAATCGTCAGCATGTAAACCACCTCCTTGTTAGTGTGGTTCACACTGCTGTAAATATACAACGTCCTGTATGGTACCATCTGTACGATCAAAGAATATCTGCATATGCACGGTATTGCTTTTTTGCGTATAGGTCACAGCGATATGCTCCTCCTCTTTTGTGAAATGAAAGTATGTGTTTCGAAACAGCACCTCCCATTCCTTCGGCTGCTCTTCCTTCTGCGGTTCCTCCCCTGTCTCGCTCTCTTCACCTTTTCTTTCTTTCATATCAGCTTCAGCATCAGCATCCGGCTTTAGAGTCTCCTGCAGATACCTGCGGCAGTTGTGAATTGCAAATAGGTCATAGGACTCCTGTAATCCACGTACGGCTGCATAGGCTGCAGCGCGCTGTACAAGCAGGGTGACAAAGCAGAGGAAAATCAAAAGAAGCAGCATGGCATACAGACTGATAAAGCCCTGCTCATTCACACGTAAGCAGTGCTTCTTCACGCTTCTCTTTCCGAACCCATGTGACATAATAGCATTCCTTTCTCTTTTGAAACTGCAGCGCATCCACATCCTGCAGAAAAATTTCATAGCCGCTTCTGCGCACCAGACGCCTGCGGTCATATTCCAGTGTCTGCTTCTTTTTTTGATAAATGAAGGAAAGGGTGTTCTCCTGTAAAGACAGCCTGCTGCTTTGTGCAAGCAGGAAGCGAAGCTGATACATGGCGATGCGGTCTTCACTGTAGTAGACAGGCTCCTGCAGCCTTTGCAATGCGGATACCACCGGCATCAGCAAAACACAGCTGACTGCAACACAGCTGAAGGCTACCAGCATTTCCACCAGGGTGAAGCCGCCGTTATTTCTGATAGGCTTCTTCCACTGCATCATTGTCATACCCCTTTCCTGTATCATGCATCGTATGTGTCATTCCCGCACACTGCAGGCAGAGCAGTGCCAGAATGCCCAGAATCATCAAAAGAAACAATGCCTCCATCAAAACGACGCCACGCTTATCGAACATCCATGCGCCCGCTTCCCAGCTGTGCCACAAGCTGAACAGTGGAGGAGGCACTGCGGCAGTTCAGCGTGAAGGCCTTTGAAATCGTTCCCTGTGCGGTATAGTGAAAGCTCATGGACGAACAGCTGGTGGACGACTGCAGAGAATAGATCTCACGATCACAATATACCTTGCTGCCCTGAATCTTTATAGGGATGCTTTTGTGTTCTCTTATCGCCTGAGCCTGGGCCTTTGTACAGATTTCACGTATCTGCTGCACATCCATACGCAGCAGGATGCGCTGCTGCCGCTTCAGCAGCGGTGTCACAAGCAGCAGCACAGAGAGCAGAAGCAAAACAAGCAGCATTTCCACCAGGGTGAACCCGCTATCGCACGGCGGCCTGTCCATTGCTGATTTCAATGGTGTCTCCATTCGGGCATCGGCGCTGTGTATCCTTTAAATATCCCTTACTGATTAAATCGGACATACTTTTCGGCGGACTCAGATTCTCCACCTCATACAAAAGAATCTGTGCATTGGCAACCTCAATCAGTGCCTCACAGCCCTTGCTGCGTATGATTTTTTCCTTCTGCTGAATGTTAGGCAGCGTCAGCAGAAATACGAGTGCGATAATGGATAATACGATCATCATTTCCAGAATGGTAAAGCCTTTGTTATTTTTCATAAGTTCAATTCCTTTCCGATTTCTACATCTGTTCCAGCATTGTAAGCGGGATCAGCATAATCTGGTATACAAGCAAAACCACAACACCCACAAAGCTGTATGCAATGCACTGCACGGTGACTGCCGTACGCTTCAGCAGCCGCTCCCATGTACGTTCCTGCTGCTGCAGCCCTGTCTGCAGCATACTGCACAAAGAACCGGTAGAGCTGCCAATGCGAAACGACTGCTTGAAGATATCGTTCAGCAGCACCTCACGCTCAATCACACAGAGGATATCCTCACCATTTTGCAGGCCGTTCATCAAATGCTTATGTAATTCACAAAACAGGGAGCCTTTTCGAATCTGCTCCAGATACTGCAGGGCGGTTCGTGTCGGTATACCCTGCTTCAGCAGTTCAACCATGTAGCCGGCGAACAGATAGGATTCCACATGGGATGCCAGCTTGCACAGGCGCGTGCTTCTTAAAATCAATGCATTCCTTATGGCAGGCTTATTTCTCAGATACAATGCACCAGCCAGTAAACACAGTGCACAAACACCAATTAACCTGCAGCCTCCCTGCAGAAGACTCACACCGAGCAGCAGTCCTTGAAAGTCCTCCCCCTGATCAAAGCTTTGCAGCATTTGCGGAATAATGGCAGTGCTGAACACCAGCAGCATCACATAGGCAAACACAAAGATGGAAAGCGGATAAGCCGTTTTCTTCAAAAGACGGGATAGCAGATTCCGTTCAAAGTCATACAGCTGCAGGGAGCTGTCGATAGCCCGGCTCAGGGAGGTGATTTTCAGGAAGAAGGAAAGATGCTCAAAAAAGCGCCCTGTTCCCTGTGTTATCAAAATTTCCTCGATGCTGTGTCCCAGCTCCAGCTGTTCTCTGATTCTTGTGGTATCCTTGCCCAGCAGCTGTAAAGCCTCCAGATAGGGATAGCCGTTCTGCAGCAGATCATGCAGATAGCGCCATTCCTCATTGCACATATGGAAGGTCGATGACGGCTTCCTCCTGTGCAACAATTCCTTTTGAAACAGCAAGCTGAATCTCCTGAAAAATATCACGATGCTGCTGAGGCAGCTGTTCCTCACGGAAGTAAGCATCCAGCTCATTTTGTTCCAGTATTTCATATATACACACCCTTTCCTGCGTTCCCTTTTTCTTGTACAGACGCTGTGCACAAACAGCACTCAGTGTATGATACAGTTCCTCCCTGCGCAAGCCGAATTCAAGCAGACGCTTGATTGCCTCACTGCAGCATTTGGCATGAATCGTTGTAAATATCAGATGTCCGCTTAATGCGCATCGAAGCAGCATACGTGCCGTGGATGGATCACGTATTTCTCCAATCATGATGACATCCGGATCATGACGCAAAAGCTCCTTGATTCCTTCCTCATAGGTAAAGCCTCCTGCCTCATTGATCTGCAGCTGCAAATAGCTGTCATCAAAGATTTCAATAGGGTCCTCCAGCGATACGACATGCAGTCTGTTCTCTTGAGCAATCCGCTTCAATATCGCGTGCAGGGTTGTCGTTTTCCCGCTGCCGGTGGGACCGCTCAATACGATGAGTCCGCTTCTTGTTTTCGTCCAGTTCAGAAAGCTGGCTGTCTGCTTGCTGTCTAAGCTCAGATCTTCCAGTGATATTTCTTTGTGGTTGTTCAGCACGCGCAGTACCGCTGTCTGTTTTTCAAGCGTCGGCAGCAGGGAGAAGCGAAAATACAGAAGCTCCTGACGAAACTCATACTGAAAATTTCCGCTTTGCGGCTGCAGAGTGTTTCCTAAATCCAGATTACTGATGTACTTCAGATAACAGAACAAGCCTTCATCAAATGCAGCGTTCTGAACAGTTTCCAGACCATTCCATCCGCGTACCTGTACATGCAGCCTGTGCTGCATCAATGTGAAGTGTACATCAGTAGCCCGCTTGCGTTCCACCATGTGCAGCAGCTGTTCAAATTTTTCCTTCATACTCTCACCTTCTTTCTATTTACATACTTCTATACGTTTCAAAATGGCAAAACTCCTAAATTATTCTCAAAAAAGGTAAAAAAAAACGAGAATTATCCCGTTTTCTTAAAAATGTATCATTTTAAATTCTTTTTCATGGTTTTAACCGCCGTCATATAGCCATGCTTTTCATAAAGCCTCTGAGCACTCCGGTTTTCCTGCAATACGTTTAGCTCCACATATTCCAGATGCCGTTCTCTGGCCCAGTGCTCCACCTCCTGCAGCAGGCGGTTACCGATACCAAGACCTCTGGCTTCCCGGCTGACCACCAGATCCATCAGCGTGGCATATGCATGCGGAATCACAAAGGAATCCGCCGGTGTCAGCTGCTTCATCACCAGTGCCAAACCGAAAATACAGGAATTTTCCACAGCCAGCAGGATGTCGCAATCCTCCAGCCGGATCATCGTTTTTAAAAACTCCTCATCCTGCATGCCCCGACAATAGCTGAAGGGCTGCAGTCTTGCCATGTCTGCATATAGAACCTCATACAGCCTCAGAATTTCCCGTATATGAGACTGCGTCGCCGTAATGATTGTCATAATCAGAACTGCAGATATGGGTTATAGCGAAATTCCATATCCAGCGTCGTATCCGGTCCGTGCCCCGGGTACACCTTCAGCTTTGAAGGCAGTGTTTCCCGTATCATCCGAAGCGTCTGCATCATTTTGGTATTGCTGCCAGTCGGTAAGTCCGTACGTCCGATGCTCCCCTGAAAGATGACATCTCCACAGATCAGATTATCATCCCACAGCAGCATGGTACTTCCCTCACTGTGTCCGGGGGCGTCGATTGCCTGAAGCGTAAAGGCACCGATGCTGTTTTTACCCGGCTTCAGCTTTGTTACCGGACTGTTCACAACAACAGGAGCCTGATAGGAGAAGTTCAGCATCGGGTCCTGCAGCATCGCCATATCCAGCTCATTGATATAAACAGGACAGTGATATTTCTTAACAAGCGCATCCACACCGGCAATATGATCAAAGTGTCCATGTGTCAGCACAATCGCATCCACAACACCATTTTGTGAATCAATCGTTTCCTGCAGCTTGTGAGATTTGCTTCCGGGATCAACAATCAGTACATGATTCTCTTCCCACAACAGGTAGGTATTTACCTGCACCATACCCAAAACAAAAGTATCCATCTTTTTCATGTCAGTCACCGAATAAAAAAGACCGTAGTCGGCCCTTCTTATTTTTTCTCCTTATGTAAAGTTTTCTTGTTACAACGTGGGCAATATTTCTGAATTTGCATACGTTCTGGATTTTTACGTTTATTACGTGTCCCGATGTAGTTTTCTTCGCCACATTCTGAACATTTGAACGTGATTCTATCTCTCATGTTGTCCCTCCTCGTACTTGCTTGAAAATTATATCATACTCTTTACAAAAAAGCTAATACTTTTTGAAAAACTCTTTTAAAACTTCCGGCATGATATTGTAGGCGCACAGGTTTCCGGCAACGCTTTGATCATTTGTTGCAGATTCCGGTACAGAGCAGGCAAATGCCACCTTGGCTTCCTTATCATATGGCGCATAGCCGACAAGAGAAGCATTGGTAAAATCCTCTACCTCGGCAGTACCGGTTTTTGCAGCTACCTGTACATCCAATGACTTGATAGGGTCGATTGCATGCTCTCCTGCAACCACCTCGCGAAAGCCCATCTGGATCGTTTCCAAATCCTCCTTGCTTCCCGGCAAAGCTGACAACACCTGTGTTTTATTTTCATATACTGTATAATCTGTATTTACTTCTGTTGCCGTATTAACCAGCTTCGGCTGTACCTTTTTACCGCCATTGGCGATGGTTGCCGCATACTGCACAAGCTGAATCGGCGTATAGTTATCATACTGCCCGATGGAATAATCTAGTAATAATCCAGGATTCATAGTATTCCCTGTAAAGCCTTGTGCTTCATTTGGGACATCCAATCCTGTTTTTGTACCGAGACCAAACATGGAATAATAATTCCGCATCAGCTTGAAGGTTTTCTGCGCCATTTCATTTGTGATGCCCAGTGGCTGATTATATACATAATTACCGCCAGCTAATTTTATAACAGACTTAAACATATAAACGTTACTGGATACCGCTAATGCACGAATCGAATTCACCGTACCATATGTGTTGAACGATCGCTTAAATGGTGTTCCCGCTATTTTCATTTCTTCATCCTGCTCGGTACTGTAGCGTGTCTGAATTCCCTGATCCAGCATCATATACACCGTAGCGCCCTTTACAACGGAACCGGACGCAAAGGCATCCAAATACGCACCACTGGAATAGTTCTGAATTTTCCCATCCTCATCCAAATATTTACCGCTCATCGCATAAATTTCACCGGTCTGAGGATTCATGAGGACAACGATCGCTTTCTTGAATTTTTCACGACCTGCTGTGCCTGCATACTTCTTTAATGTATCCTCCAGAATGTCATCAACCTTCTTCTGCAACTCCACATCGATGGTCAGATGCAAATCATAACCGTTCTTGCCGCTGCTTGTTTCATTCATAATAGCTGTGCCATCGGAATCATACGATATCTCACTGACTCTCGGTGTGCCGCTCAGTAAATCCTCATACTGCTTTTCCAGACCGCTTTGCCCGACACGATCCGTCAGCGAATACCCCATCGCTTCGTAATAGGAGCGCAGCTCGGAGGGTACACCCTGCTTGGAGGTCGTAATACTTCCCAGCACATCACGCAGCGTATCTTTATATGGATATTCCCGCTTCCAGGAGCCTAGATTCACATCAAAGCCCCGGTATTTGTCTTTATTTTCCATCAGCTTTGCGACACTATCACTGTCCACATCCTCCAGAATCACCTTATTCTGATTGTTGGGCAGCTTGCGCATAGACAGGTAAACAGAAAAAGCATCCTTTATATCATCATCCGCCAGCTCATTCACCATTTTCATCGTAATCCGGCTTCTGATTTTCTTTTCCTGTTCCTCTGCTGTCAGTGTTTCCTTCTCCTGTTCAGACAACAGGTTCTTCCCGGAGTCCTTATTTCCTTTTTCATCCTTATGTAAAAACATATACAAATCCTGATAATCCGAATTTGTCATACCCTTGTGATCCACCTTGAAATCCTTGGCAAAGGTCTGTGCCAGCTTCCACTGCTCCTCACTTGTTGTATCCTTGGGAGGAAAGTAGACAATATTATGAGAGGAAACGGTCTTTGCAATAACCTTTCCGTTTCGATCCACCATTTCTCCGCGCGCCGTACTGTCCGTCTGCTTTTGCGATGAGTAATTTTCCAGCTTCGCTGCATAGTCCTCCTGATTTCTTATCTGCAGGAAAACCAGCCGTACAGAAACAACGGCAAAAATCAGACAAATGATAATACCGAAAATAAAGATGCGCCTGTTTACGATTTTAAAATAATCGTTCTGCGTCTTCAGAACATCAGAGCTTCTGCTTAATTTTTTTTGATCAAGATCTCGAAAGGGATTTCGTATCATGCGCACACCTCCTGCCCATTAGTATACCATAAACAAAATAGTGATTCCATACATTTGAAAATTTGTAAGATTTTCGTAATGGGGCAGCGGATTGCTTTTCGCAAGCGACTTCTGCTATAATGAAGACATGAGGTGAAACGACATGAAAAGAACGGAAACAAGAAGTATTCAGGTACGAGATATAACGATCGGCGGACAGAATAAAGTAGTTATTCAGTCCATGTGCAATACACGAACAAGTGACATAGAGGCCACCGTGGCACAGATTTTACAGCTGGAGCAGGTTGGCTGTGAGCTGGTGCGCATGGCGATTATAGATGAAGCGGATGCAGCTGCCATCACTGAAATCAGGAAGCGTACACATATCCCGCTCGTTGCGGATATCCATTATGACTATCGACTGGCTATTGCTGCAGTAAAGGCCGGCATTGATAAGATACGTCTGAATCCGGGAAATATCGGCAGCAAAGAAAATGTGAAGGCGGTTGTGGCGGTATGCAAGGAATACCATATACCGATTCGCATCGGCATTAACAGCGGTTCTCTGGAAAAGGACATTCATGAAAAGTATGGCAGACCTACCGCTGAGGGCATGATGGAAAGCGCACAGCGCCATGTGCAGATTCTGGAGGAGCTGGACTTCCATGACATCTGCCTGTCTTTTAAATCCAGTGATCCACTGCTTTGTATCGATGCCTACCGCATGGCATCCACAGCCTTCCCCTATCCGTTGCATCTGGGTGTAACGGAAGCGGGCACCTTCATCGGCAGTGCAATCAAAAGCAGCATGGCACTGGGAACATTATTAAATGAGGGTATCGGTGATACGATTCGCATCAGTGTCAACGGGGATCCGGTGAATGAAATAACAATCGTCAAGCAGCTGTTGAAATGCTGCGGTTTATTGAAAAACACGCCGAATTTGATTGCCTGCCCGACCTGTGGCAGAACAGCGTGGGATATGCAGCCGGTTGTAAATGAAATGGAAGCCTTTCTGCAGACCATAAACTGTGATGTAAATGTGGCGATTATGGGCTGTGCAGTAAATGGACCAGGAGAGGCGAAGCATGCGGATATCGCGATTGCCGGCGGCCGCAACGAGGGCTTGCTCATCAAAAAGGGAGAGATTATTGAAAAGCTGCCGCAGGAACAGATGGTGGCACGGCTGAAGGAAGAGATTCTGGCATTTGAAAAAGAACACAGCTGATATAAACCCACGGCATAAGTTCATGGCAATATCAGTCTATACACCCCTTGCTTAGAAAAGTAAAAGAATTCACTGCTACCAATCATAACGGTAACACTGAATTCTTTTTTATGCATCCTAAAACATATAATACAACATTTTCATTTTCCTTCGCAAAGAGAACATTCCTTTTATGATATGTGTATTTGAAAGGAATGTAGCCTGAAAGTGTATTTGAAAGGAATGTAGCCTGAAAGTGTATTGAAAAGATGTACCTTTGCTATTGGGGTTTGTCCTATTCCTTTGCATTCTTGAACGGCCAATCAATTACAGATAACAGCCCATTTCAATGCGGACATTTTTTCTTTGTATATCCTGATTGCTTGCAACACTCAAATCACAGCCCAGAAACACGAAGCCGCTGCGCAGGTAGCATTGTATGGCAGGATCATTACAGGATTGCGTTTCCAGCAGAACGCAGCGGATATCACGCTACATTGCCAGCTGTCTGGCATGCTCCAGCAAACGGGTAGCGCAGCCTCTTCCCCGATAGGCTGGCTCTATAAACAGATTGGTAATCCGCAATCTCTGTGTCCAAGCCTCCATGCAGATTTCTAAAAGACCGGCAATCTGTCCATCCACACATACGCCATACAGCTCCGGCTGCTTTAGCCATTCACTGCCCCAAACATCATCAAAGCCGCAGGACAGCGGTTTTGGTAAAGCCGTGCGCTGAAACATTACGCCAAAGCAAGCTGCGTCCTGACTGACGACTGCTTCATAAACATACGATGTCGTGTATTGAACCTTTATGGCTTTGCCACGATATGCGGCAATATCCAGTTCACATATTTCCATATCAGATGTCTCCCTTGATTTTCTCCATAATCTGTTCATCAAACACACCGCTTCTCAGCATGGCGATTTCTTGACGATATGGCGGATGATCCTCGACATATGGTGTTTCCAAAATCTTTACAACATCCTTTACACGTTCATTATGTACAATGGCATTCAGCTTTTCAAAACCGATTTCGCCAAAGCCGATATTCGCATGCCGATCCTTACGAGCTCCCTGTACATTTTTGGAATCATTGATATGCATACAGGCCAGACGTTCCAGACCGATGACAGCGTCAAATTCATCCAGCACTTTATCAAAGTCGGACAGATCATAGCCAGCATCATGAATATGACAGGTATCCAGACAGACGCGCAGACGATCACCGTATTTTGCATGATCCATCAGATAACGGATATGCGCAAAGCTATAACCGATTTCACTGCCCTTGCCAGCCATCGTTTCAATGGAAATCTGAACATCCTGTACATCCTGCATTGCCAGATCCAATCCCTCAACGATCTTCTTGAGACCTTCTTCTTCTCCGGCCTTTACATGACTTCCGGGATGCAGCACCAGAACCGTTGCATGCAGCGCCTGTACGCGCGCTATTTCCTTTTGTAAAAACTCCACGCCCAGCGCAAAGGTTTCCTCACGGATACAATTTGCCAGGTTGATGATATAGGGAGCATGCACTATCATACTGCCTTCGTCAATCCCATGCTCCTTCATCAGGCTGTGTGCTTCCTCTATTTTCAGTTCGTGCATTGCTTTGCGTCGTGTATTCTGCGGTGCACCGGTATACAGCATAAACGCATTGGCGCCATAGCTGATTGCTTCTTTTACCGATCCCAGCACATAATCCGGCGCAGACATGGAAACATGACAGCCCAGCTTCATTCCTGTCCACCCCGTTTCTCCATGACCCTTTGCTTTGCACGTTCCTTTTTCTGCCGCTGAATATCCTCCTGAATCATTTGGCGGCGTGCCTTACGCTTCAGCTTTTCCACTTCCTGCTTCCGTTTCACCTTATAGCCCGGCTTCACCTTTTTCTTCTTTTTGGAAACGATTTTGGAAATTTCCTTTTCCAGCGGATCATCCTTTTTGACCTTTTTGCGATGCAGCGGCTCCAGCTCACTCCAGGTGCCGTTTTTCAGATTGCGATGCTTGAAGCCGACTCCCTTAACCTCCAGGGAGCGGATCATGGCATCATCCTGCTTTTTATACAGGGCATAGCAGATACCGTCCCGACCGGCACGTCCGGTACGTCCGCTTCGATGAATATAGTAATCCAGCTCCTTTGGAAATCCCAATGAAATCACATGAGAAATCCCTTCAATATCAATACCGCGCGCAGCGATATCCGTCGCTACCACATAGGATTTCTGTATATTTACCAAATCCTTCATCGCCTTTGTTCGCTCTCGCGGTGTCAAATCCCCGTGCAGCTCGATAATACCGTATCCGGCATCCCGCATCATCCCGGCAACACTTGCGGCCTGCGTTCTCGTGTTAGCGAAAATCAGACATACATATGGTGTAAAGGTCGCTAACAGCTCCATCAGCTTTTCTTCATAGCTCTTTTCCTGACACGGTATCAGCACATGCTCGATTTTCGGATGAAAATCACTCTGCTCCTGAATATGCACCGTACTTGGATTATCCATATATTTCTTTAAAAACTGCTGCAATGCAACCGGTATCGTTGCTGAAAAGCTCATCATCTGTAAATTCTTCTTCATTTTTCCGGCAATGGCATCCACATCCTCCAGAAAGCCAAACTCCAGTGTCATATCCGCTTCATCGACAACCATGATATCAGCGGTATCCACACGCAGGGTCTGTTCCTGTAAAAACAGGTCCTTGATACGTCCCGGTGTTCCCACGACGATATGCGGCTGTACCTTCAGCTGTTCGTTCATTCTGGATTTTTCCATACCGCCGGTAATCAGACGGATGCGAAGCTTCGGGTCTGCTTCACTCATTTTTTCACAGCGATTATAAATCTGTAAGGCAAGCTCTCTGGTCGGTGCCGTTATAACTGCCTGAATCACAGACAGACTGCTGTCCACCCTCTCCATAATCGGAATCAGAAAGGAATGTGTTTTTCCGGTACCCGTATCGGAAATACCAATGATGTTTCTTCCCTTGCATGCCAGCGGGATCACCGCCTGCTGAATCGGTGTAGGCTCTTTGAAGCCTTCCAGGTTTATAAATGTTTTCGTGGTCTCACGAAAGTTGTAATCCGTATATTTGCTCATAAATACCTCCTTATACAAATAAGCAGCTTCTTTATTATACAGGAAATCTGAAAGTTGTAAAACAATTTCTTTTTTCTGTAATACGTGCGCTCTTTTTCTATTACCTTGCATATCGTATACGTTTATTATGGCATAATCTGCGGCAAAATTCTATGCATGTGCCGGGCTTTTCCTGTATAATGATATCTGAGGTGAAGTACATGGAAGTTATAAAGGTCGTACCGCGTGGATATTGCAAGGGAGTTATCAATGCCATTCTTATCGCAAAGAAAACAGCACAGGAGCATCCGGATACCCCGATTTATGTTCTGGGAATGCTGGTGCATAACTCCTATGTTATGCAGGCACTGAAGGAATTGCATATTTATCCCGTTGATGATAAAAATAAAACCCGACTGGAGCTGCTAGATGAAATTGAAGAAGGAATCGTCATATTTACCGCACACGGTATTTCCCCCGCAGTAAAGGAAAAGGCACTTCGGAAGGGACTTCAATGTGTTGATGCAAGCTGTCCGGATGTGGTCAAAACACAGGATATCGTTATGGAGCAGCTGAAAAACGGCTGTGATGTCCTGTATATCGGAAAGTCGCGTCATCCGGAGGCAGAGGCCGTTTTATCGCTCAGTGAGAAAGTGCATCTGATCAGTACGCAACAGGATCTGGATACCCTGCCTCCTTTGGCACAGGTGTTTGTCACCAACCAGACAACCATGTCTATTTTTGATATTGAAGCACTGTTTGAGGCAATACGTGAACGGTATCCGAAGGCTGTCTTCTGTGAGGAAATCTGCAACGCAACCCGTATACGCCAGCAGGCAGTTGCCGATTTGAAAGACAAGCAAATCGATGTATTGTATGTGGTTGGTGACAGGTATTCCAACAACTCCAACCGGCTTGCGCAGATTGCCCGTGATCAGGGCATTCATCAGGTATATCTGATTGATGATGTCAATGATATTCAGGATGAGCAGATATGCAATGCAGGACGTGTGGCGGTAACCTCGGGAGCTAGTACGCCAACGTATCTGACAGCACAGGTTATCGCATATCTGGAGGATTATGCGCCGGGGAAATGTAAGCCGCAGATAAGACTGTCTGAAATATTGTCATAAAACATAGCAGGATAGGAAAGTAAATAGCACGAAAAAAGGTAGACGATGGCGGACGTCTGCCTTTTTCCTTCTTGTTTTACATAAAGGAAAGCCGTGCCTGTTGTTTGATTATAAAGCTGCCTTCCCATTGTCGCACGCATATGCAGTAGCCTAACCATTCACATTACACAGGTAAGGATTTCCCCTTCAGATTTGCCGCTATCTGCTTTTTTGGAAGTAAACAGCAAGCGTATCCTTCAGCTCATGGTACCAAAGCTGCAGCGGGTGTGTCAGAATATGAACCCGCATCATGTCCTCGAATGTGGATTGATCAACCAGCATGGCATCGATGGTCTCCTTTTCCTGCAGCTGCAGCTTATCCAGCTCTACCGGATACTGCAGCAGATAATGATCGTAAATCCCCTGCCCCTTTACCTTGGTATGCAATTTTTGCAGCTGCTCCACTCTGCAGGAGATACCGGTCTCCTCATACAGCTCCCGTTTTGCCCCCTCCTGCGAGGTTTCTCCATGTAATACAGAGCCGCCTGTAACCTCCCATAGCAAACCGCCGGGCTTGCAGGCATCCCGCTTTGTCAACAGCAGTCTGCCGTCATAGGTGAATGTCCAAATGAAGACAACGATATGATAACAGCCTTCTGGTATTGGCTTGCCCCGCATCTGCAGCTTATTCATCGGCTGCCGCTGTGCGTCATACAGATCCCAAAGTTCCATGTACTCACTTCTTTCCAGTGAATATTATATCAGAAATTCCCGCATTCGAACAATCCCTATTCCTAACAGCTTTCATGCCTGCTGCGTATAGCCTGCGATTCCTATAGCTCTTATAGCCGTACCAAAAAAGGAACCGGTATTTAGTCCAGCTCCTTCAGCTTCTTTTCAATTGTTTTGATTTTCTCAACAGCAGCTGCATATCCGTCATGATGCGGCTGTGTGTGCTGTATGATTATTTTCTGCTTTTCCAGAATATACGTCCAATACTCTTTAAATAGTGGATGCCGATCAAGATACACACCGAATAGATACTGATCTTCCCGCATATCAGATGGCTCCTTATGTACGGAGAGCATCTGATAATAGTGATGATCCTTTACGAGCTGCTCCGCATCGATTGTAAAACCGTTTTGATGCAGCCAGCGGCGCATATCCTCGACACGTGTATTGCATTGCAGAATTATCTGCTTATAATGTTTCAGCTGCTTATCACCTTTCATAAGAATCCTGCAAATGGTGTCATATCCCATACCGGCAATAACGACAACCTCCACATCATCCTCCAGACCCTGCAGACCGTCACACAGCTTTGTGGTGATGGAATTCTGCAGACCGTATTGTCTGATGGCTTCCTGTGCCCGTGACAGCGGACCCTTTCGTACATCACACGCATACACGTGTTCACATTTTCCCGACTGTATAAGGGCGATAGGCAGCAAGCCGTGATCACAGCCAATATCCGCAGCAACGCCACAGGGCTGTACCATATCAAAAATCGTATGTAATCGTGTACTCAGCTTCATTATGGCTTATCGACGAAATCCTTTAGACGCTTGGAGCGTGTAGGATGCTTCAGCTTACGCAGTGCCTTTGCCTCAATCTGACGGATTCGTTCACGGGTAACGTTGAATTCCTTTCCAACCTCCTCCAGTGTACGGGTTCTGCCATCATATAAACCGAAACGCAGGCGCAATACCTTTTCCTCACGCTCGGTCAGGCCCTGCAGCACCGTATTGATTTCATCCTTCAGCAGCTGATTGTTGGCATATTCATCCGGTGACAGAGCTTCCTTGTCCTCGATGAAATCACCCAGATGAGAATCGTCCTCCTCACCGATCGGTGTTTCCAGAGATACCGGTTCCAGTGCGATTTTCTGAATTTCACGCACCTTTTCCGGAGAAATGTTTTCCATTTTTGCTGCGATTTCCTCTGCAGATGGATCCCTTCCAAGATCCTGCACCAGCTGACGCTGAATACGTGTCAGCTTGTTGATTGTTTCCACCATATGTACTGGAATACGAATCGTTCTTGCCTGATCGGCGATGGCACGTGTGATTGCCTGACGAATCCACCATGTCGCGTAGGTTGAAAACTTAAAGCCCTTGGTATAATCGAATTTCTCAACCGCCTTAACCAGACCCATGTTTCCTTCCTGAATCAGATCCAGAAACAGCATACCGCGGCCAACATATTTCTTCGCAATGGATACAACCAGACGCAGGTTGGCAGAAATCAGCTTTTTCTTTGCCTCTTCATCACCTGCCTGAATGCGCCGCGCAATTTCCGGCTCCTCTTTCGGATCCAGAAGCTCAACGCGTCCGATTTCCTTTAAATACATTTTTACCGGATCATTGATTTTTGTGTGGGAAGAGTTGGCAAAGGACTGCTCCAGATTTTCGATATCGGCAGCCAGCGTATCCTCTTCATCGGTATCGTCATCCAGAAAATCAATATCATCGTCATCCTCGGTTGCGACCAAAGCGTCATCATCCATCAGATCGACATCATCGTCTTCATTTTTTACTTCAATATCATTGTCGGAAAACCACTGGAACAGATCATCAAAATCTGTATCTGTCATTGCCAGATGCTCCACGGCATCCATAACATCCTTCTGATAGAGGACATCATTTTGTTTGTATTCGTCCAGGAATTCCTGCTTGATATCTTCCAGTGTCTTGTATTCCTGCAAAACAGCTTTTTTCTTGGTGTTCTTCATATCCTTACTTCCTTCCCGCGCTGCGCCATTCCTCACGCTCTTTGATCAGCTGATTTTTCTCCACGGCGAGCTTAGCCTTTTCCATGGGATCATTCACAGATCGTATTTTTTTATTCAACAGCTGTATCTTATCATCCAGAAAGCAGGATTTTTCCTTGGCGATTGCTTCCTGCAGTACAGCCATATCCACATCCTCTCGGGCAAGCTCCCAGTTTGCGATTTCCAGAAGAAGTGCCTTCACGTCCTCCTCCCGAATCACATCCAGCAGCTCAGCGACAGCGAGGGTGGTGTGTGTTCGATAATAATCAATGATGTACATCGCAAGCTTGTTGCCGGTATCATCCTTTAAAAATCCCAGCTCCTCCTTGAACAGATTGCTTGCAGCAATTCCATTCAGCATCTGAGAGAGGATTTCATGCTCGGCATGACTTCTTCCACTTTTCGGAAAGGTCAAAAAGCTCTGCCGCGGGGGCTGCGGCTGATGAATCGCCCTGCGTTCCTCTTTGGGCTGCTCCACCTGCATATCAAATTCAGTCAGCTCCCGCAAACGAATGAAATAGCTCTGTTTCTCAAAATCATCCTGCAGTGCCTGAATTTCCAATGACATTTCCTGCGCGAATTCCTTTTTCTGAGAGTAGTTGTCCAGATTATACCGCCCAAGCAGGTATTCAAAGAGGAAATCAATCCAGGATATCGTCTTATCAAGCAGTGCGCGAAGCTCATCCTTCCCGTATACATCAATGACTTCATCCGGATCCAGACCGTACTTATTGTCTACGATTTCAAAGGGCAGCTGTGCCTCTCTGGCCATTTTGCCGAATTTGTAGGTGGCGTTGCGACCGGCCTTATCTCCGTCATAGCAGACGACGATCGGTACATGCAGGAGCTGCAAAAGGCGCAGCTGTTCCTTGGTCATTGCCGTTCCCAGCGTAGCCACTGCATTGTGCAGCTCCACCTTTTCCAGAGCAAGCACATCCATGGCGCCTTCCACCAGATAGGCTTTTTTTGCTTTTCTGGCCTCCTGCTTGGCTCTATGATAGTTGAAAATCAGATTTCCTTTTTTGTAGATATCCGTTTCCGTAGTGTTGATATACTTTGCTTCTTCATTTTCCGCAACCCGCCGGGCTGTAAAGCCGACCGGTTCTCCGAATTCATCATGAATCGGAATCATGATACGATGCGAAAACACATCCTTCATTCCGAGGGAGGTAACACGTACAAGACCTGCGGACACAAGATCATCATCCGCATGCTTTTTGGCATGCAGGAAGCGATACAGGGCGTCATCCATCGGATTGTAGCCGATTTCAAAGCGCTTGATAATTTCTTCCGTAATATTGCGTCTCATCAGATATTCCTTGACGTTTTTCGCATCCAGCGTATCCAGCTGATAATGGGTGAATTCAATAGCCTCCCGGCATGCCTTATGCAGTGCCTGCAGGTGCGGATCCTTTATCCGGGGGGTGACATCAAGAGTATGCTCCAAAGTCACACCGGCATACTCGGCAACCTTGTAAACCGCCTCGATAAAGGATATTTTTTCATAATTCTGTACAAACATGAATACATTGCCGCCTGCTCCGCACACAAAGCATTTGTAAATCTGTTTATCGGCAGCTATGGACATTGACGGATCATGATCGTCATGAAACGGGCAGACGCATTTATAGCTCTTTCCCTTTCTTGTCAGCGGCACATAGCGCCCAATCACATCTACGATATCAGCTTTTGCACGAATCTGGCTGATTTCCTGTTCACTCAAGCGTGCCAAGAACATCACTCCCCGCTATTTTACAGCTTAATTCGCTCTTCGATATACGCGCTTAAATCCTTCAGACTCACGCGCTCCTGTTCCATGCTGTCACGGTGGCGTACGGTGACGCAGTTGTCGTTCTCTGTTTCAAAATCCACAGTGATACAAAACGGTGTTCCTACGGCATCCTGACGACGGTATCGTTTACCAATGCTTCCCGCCTCATCATAATCGCAGTTTCCCACTGGTGCAATCAGCTGGAATACCTCCATCGCCTTGTCGCTCAGCTTTTTGGAAAGCGGCATGACACAGGCCTTGATCGGCGCCAGGAACGGATGCAGGTGCATGACGATACGAGTATCGTTCTCCAGCTCCTCCTCATCATAGGCGTCGCACATAAACGCCAGCATCAGTCGTTCAACACCGACTGCCGGCTCTACGCAATAGGCCAGATATTTTTCATTCGTTGCAGGATCCAGATATTCCAGCGATTTCTTACTTGCTTCCTGATGCTGCTTCAAATCATAATCGGTTCGGTCCGCAATTCCCCACAGCTCACCCCAACCAATCTGGGAATGGAAATTATACTCGATATCGCAGGTACCCTTTGAATAGAAAGCCAGCTCCTCTGCTGTATGATCACGAAAGCGCAGATGATCGCTGTTAATACCCAGATTCGTCAAAAAGCTCATACAGTAATCCTTATAATACTGGTACCATTCCATATCCGTTCCCGGCTGACAGAAGAACTCCAGCTCCATCTGTTCAAATTCTCTGGTACGGAAAATAAAGTTTCCCGGTGTAATTTCATTACGGAAGCTCTTACCGATCTGTCCGATACCAAATGGCAGCTTCTTGCGCATGGAGCGCTGTACGTTTTTAAAATTGACAAACATCCCCTGTGCCGTTTCCGGGCGCAGATAGATAGCACTCTTCGCATCCTCTACGACACCCTGAAAGGTTTTAAACATCAGATTAAACTGACGGATATCCGTAAAATTATGCGCTCCGCATTTTGGACATTTCAGCTGATGCTCTTCAATATAATCCATCATTGCTTCATTGCTCCAGCCCTCAACGCTAACCTCACCGTTTGTAGCGTCCTCAATCAGCTGATCGGCACGAAATCTGGATTTACACTCCTTGCAGTCCATCAATGGATCGGAGAATCCGCCGACATGACCGCTGGCAACCCATACTGCCGGATTCATCAGGATCGCAGACTGTATACCTGTATTATATGGAGATTCCTGAATGAATTTACGCCACCAGGCTTTTTTTATATTTTCCTTCAGTTCGACTCCCAAAGGACCGAAATCCCACGTATTGGACAAACCGCCGTAGATTTCAGATCCCTGAAACACAAAACCACTGTTTTTCGCATGGGCTACTACAGTATCAAATAATTTCTCGTTGTTCATGTTTATGCCCCTTTCAAAAAAAATTCACCCGCCGGTGATGCTCATGAAACTATGAAAATAGTTACAAGAATACACTATAATATAACACTTTTTTAAAGGAAATGTCAACGTGTTTTCCCCAATTAGAATAACAAAGTAAAAAAATAAAAAGAAGAATCCCTTTCCAATTGAAATTCTTCCCTATACAGTAAAGGTAGCGTCATAAAAGCACCGGCGTTTATCTTCTTTTCGTTTGATGCAGGCCGCTTTGCCCGTTGTCCATCTACAGACAGTATGTGCGTAAAAATACCGGTACAATAATCAAAAAAAGCAGCCCTATAGAGAATTTCCTTATAGGATTGCTTTTCATTTACATTCAGCAGGCATTTCGCATCCCATACAACTGACAGTGGTTTTTCACAGCCTATACGCTGGTACAGCAGCTGCAGGCAACGCATGCAGCTTACATGTGCCCCTCCATAGCGAACAGGGTTCGAAGAAAACGCACACTTTTCAGCGCAATGCCGCCATAATCTTCAAAAAAGCCATACAGCTCTTCAAAGTTTTCACTGCTAAACGGTTCCAGTCTCTCAATCAGCTCATAATGCTCCAGCTCTGCCTTGCAGAGAAGACGAAAGGTTTTCAAATCCCTGCGCGGTATGACATGATCGCCATATCGCAGACAGCTTTTGCAAATAAAGCCGCCATCTCTTCGCGACACTGCCTGAATATGCTGCGTGCTCTGACAGCGGACACAGCCATCCACAAACGGTTCAATTCCATGCATGCGATTCATAACAGCCTGAAACAGACAAAGTATCTGCAGCGGATGCTTTGCGTCCTGTAAAATATCCAGACTTTGCTTCAGCAGGATGTATACATTTTCCTCAAAGCCACTGCGGTATATGCATTCACAGAAGTAGGAGGCAATGCTCTGCTTTACAAGATCCTCCCGAATTTTGCGATAACTGTTTATAATTTCTGCCCGGCGTAGAGACTGTATCGAAGCAGTCTGCTGATAATTCAGCTGCAGACGTGCCAGTGTAAACAGCTGTACGGCAGGAGCATTCTTACTTGTGACCTTACGAACTCCACGGGCGCTCAGACTGAGCAGGGAGCCATCCTCACACAATACCTTCAACAGGGCATCATGTTCCCGATACTCCTTCACATCCACCAGGATTCCGCACACTTCCTCCTGCATTATTTCCCTTCTTCCAGCTCCAGATAACCCAGCTGATGCAGCTTGCTGCTGCGATTGCGCCAGTTCTTCTCGACACGCACATACAGCTCCAGCTCCACCTTTTTACCGAATTTTTCCTTCAGCTCCTTCTGGGCCGCAAGACGGATGCCGCGAATCATCGCTCCCTGCTTTCCAATCAGTATACTCTTTTGCGAGGAGCGCTCCACGACGATGAGAGCCGACAGCTCCATGCGGGTATCGCTTTCTTCCTTTTTTTCCACGATGACCGCAACAGAATGCGGGACCTCTTCATTTGTTTTATACAATACCTTTTCCCGGATGATTTCCGCAATCTGGAAATTTTCTCCATGGTCACTGATCATATCATCCGGAAAATACTTCACGCCCTCCTGCAGATACGACTTTGTCACCTCCAAAAGATGCTCCACATTTTCACGTTTCAGCGCGGATACCGGAAAGATTTCCGCAAACTGCATACGGCTCTGCCACTTACTCAGGGTCGTAAGCACCGCCTCCTTATCCAGCAGATCGATTTTATTAAGAATCAGAAATACCGGAATCTGTGCGCTTTTCATCTTTTCCAGAATGAATTCGTCTCCACTGCCAAAGGGCTGTGTGGCATCCACCATCCAGTAGTTCACATCCGCCTCAGCAATCGCCGTATATGCATTGCGGTTCAGGGTACGCCCCAGCTCATGCTTCGGCTTATGAATCCCCGGTGTGTCCACAAAGACAAACTGCGCATCCTCCCGCGTCAATATCCCTGATATATTATTCCGTGTTGTCTGCGGCTTTGGCGTTGTAATGGCTACCTTTTCCTGCAGGATAGCATTTAGCAGGGTGCTTTTACCTGCATTCGGACGGCCGATAATGGAAATAAATCCTGACTTATAGCTCATAAAACATCCTCACTCGTGAAGGACATCGGTAAAAGCTCGGCGATGCTCGTTATTTTCTGCTCCTGCTTGTTGCTTAACACGATGGGAGTATCCTGCTGCAGCAGCTCCACCAGTACCTGCCGACAGGCACCACAGGGCGCCGCAAGCTTTGTTCCGTCACTCACAATGGCAATCGCTACGATATCCTCCCTGCGATAGCCCATAGAATAAGCGGCAAATATCGCACTTCGCTCGGCACAATTCGTCAGACCGAAGGAAGCATTCTCTATATTAGCCCCCGGAATCAGCGTTCCATCCTTAGTTTTCACACAAGCTCCCACATGATAGCGGGAGTATGGTGCATATGCATGCTGCATGGCAGCAAACGCCGCATCCAGCAGCTCCTGATATTGTTCATTCACATTCATAAAAACAGCTTTCCTCCTATGATTACGATTCCAACAGCTGCCGCCGCCAGCGACATCACCAGCACAGCTGCAGCTGCGTAATCCTTTGCTTTTTTCGCTCCCTCACTGTATTGCGGCGACACCATGTCCACAATCGTTTCCAGAGCGGAATTGATATATTCCAGTGCAATCACAGCACCAATGACGATCAGAATGACGCACCATTCCATCGCCTCCAGCCCCAGACAAGCACAGACCGCAAGCACAACCATTCCCAGAACTGCCTGCAGCACAATGCTACGGTCATGCAGCAGCCCATGCATAAGACCGGCAAATGCATACCGGAATTTATTTCCGTATTTTTTTAGGAACGATATCATCCAGTATCACATCCTGCAGCTGAAACATCACAGCCTCATCCTCCGGTGTCATGTGGTCGTATCCCAGCAGGTGCAAAAGCCCATGCGTAAACAGAAAGCAGACCTCTCTTCGCAAGCTGTGACCGTAATCCGCCGCCTGCGCTGAAATCGCTTCTATGTTGATAAATATATCACCGAGCTCTTCCTCCCCCTCCATGACCTCATATGCATCCTCGCTGTCCTTCATGGCAAAGCTGATGACATCAGTCGGCCGGTCGATACCGCGATAATCCCTGTTCATTTCATGAATCATCTGGGGTGTCACGAAGATTACGGAGGCACTCCTGAGCCCTTCCAGCTTTAAAACCTGCTGTGTCTTTTCACTGATCGTTCTGAAATCGGAGGCATAGCGCGACCAGCGCCGTTCTCCGCTCTGATTAAATACACTGATTTCCATAAGCCACCTCGATTCTTAACCGTATATCCCATATGCAACCTTACATAGCGTCGTCGCTTTCTAGGTTTTGTATCCTATACAGGCATATACTCTATTATAACACGAGCGGCGTGCAAATGAATAGCAGAAAAAGATTGTCACCGCACGAGCTGTACGCCATATCCGATCAAAAGGGCTTTTCTGACGTGAAATTGTAAAAACGCCTTTCAATTTATATACAGAATGTAAAAATTCTGTTAAAATTACCTTGCTACCATGTAATTTTAGAGTTTTTTTGGGAGGAATCTTATGTTACATATTGCAGCTTCCGCCATGACACCGGCAGATATCAGCTGGGACTTCATCATTGGAGGTCTGGCGCTCTTTTTGTTCGGAATACAGTTCATGGGAGATGGTCTGAAAAGCATCGCGGGAGAAAAATTAAGAGAGTATATCGACCGTTACACCAACAAGCCCTGGAAGGGAATCCTTGTGGGTAGTATCATTACCGTATTTATTCAGTCAAGCAGTGCCACCAGTGCCATTGCCATCGGCTTTGTACGTGCCGGATTGATGAGTCTGGAGCAATCCATCGGCATCATCATCGGAGCGAACATCGGTACGACCGTAACCGCATTTCTAATCGGATTAAAGGTAGAGGCACTGGCCTTGTATTTCGTATTCCTGGGGGTTTTGATCACCCTGTTTGCCAAGCGGAAGAAACAGACCTATATGGGACAGATCGTTCTGGGCTTCGGTCTGCTGTTCTTCGGTCTGCGGCTGATGGGAGACGAGCTGAGCAAGCTGGGACAGATGGATTTCTTTACGACACTGGCAACGACTATGCAGAATCAGCCGATTCTCGGCTTTATCAGCGGTACCCTGATGACCGCCATCGTGCAGTCCAGCTCTGCGGTTGTCGGCATCATACAGAAAATCTATGATTCCGGAGCCATGACACTGACAGCTGCCCTGCCGTTTGTCTTTGGATCCAATATCGGCACAACGGTAACCGCCGTGTTTGCATCCATCGGCGGCAGTACCTCGGCCAAACGAGCCGCGGCCGTCAACGTTCTGTTCAATACCATCGGTTCTGTGATTTTCATGTTCCTGTTGACACCGTATGTTGATTTTATCGCTTTTTTATCAGACAAGTACAGCATCTCACCAATGATGCAGATTGCAATTGCTCACATTTTGCGAACCATTGTCATATCCATCCTCGCTTATCCTTGTATCAATCTGATGGTCAGTGTCATCAAGAAAATCATACCGGGTGAGGAGGAACGCATCGAAGTCGATCTGGAGGGGCTGGATCCAAAGCTGGCTGCATCTCTGCCTGCCGGAGCCCTCGGCGTATCCAAGCAGGTAACGGTAAAAATGGGAGAGCTTGCTTCCGATTGTATCCGTGCGAGTCAGGAGTATTTCAATAAGAAAAGCGGTAAATACCGGGGTATGTCCAGTCAGTACGAGGATGCTATCAATTCTCTGGATTCCAAGATTACCGAATACCTGATGACGATTGCCCACAACAGTCTGAGCGAGCACGATACAGATGAATTCATCAACAATCTGCAGATTATCAAGAATATCGAACGGGTTGGCGATTTAACGATGAATCTGAATGAATTTTATGAGCTGACCTATGAAGACAAGGGAGCCTTCACAGACGAGGCTGTTGGGGATGTCAATGAAATGTATGAAACCGTTCTGGAAATGAATGAGATTGCATTGAATTATTTCTCTACCCGCGAAGAACATTATATTCAGATGATCAATGATAAAGAGAATTATCTGGACCTGGTGGAAGAAAAAGCCAGACAGCGTCACTTCAAGCGTATGGCCGGAGAGGTCTGCGGAAGCGGTGTTGCTGCCAGTATCTTCGTGGATATTCTCGGTACGCTGGAACGTATTGGTGACCATATCTGGAATATCGTGAAGGAAGGAAATGAGGAAGCTATGACACTGGACCTTCGTCCAAACGAAACGGATGATTAACATGCAAAAGCCCTGCCGGTGTGCAGAGCTTTTTTTGTGCAGCTGTCGAATCATGGAAACATGGTGAAGATGCTTTTTTGTGAACACAGCACATTGGGTGATGGGACACTTTTTTACCAAAGCGTTTGATCCCTCACCACCCACATTATCCTTTCCAGAAATCACAAAGGGCCGCACCAAAGAACGCAAATGCCTAACTTGCCCTAAGCTGTTTGAACAGCTTTTTTACGCAAATCGGAGCATCTATCCGAAGTCGTAATGCTGTCCCTTTATCATATAAATGATATGCTCGCAGATATTCTTTGTATGATCCCCTGCCCGCTCAATGTTACGCAGCATGGAGGAAATTTCAAAGATGTGCTCCACCAGATAGCTGGAATCATCATGACGGATTTTCTCCTTCAGCTCTTTATACAGAACATTGATTTCCTTATCCTTTTCCGGGATTTCAAAGGCTGTATCGATATCCCTGCTCTCATAACAGGTCATCGTTTCCTGCAGCATGGCGATAAAGCCCTTTTCCATGGCCTGTGCATAATCGAGAATAGAGGCATCCATATCATCATGCTTGATTAGAAAAATGGAAATGTTTTTTGCATAATCGCCGATACGCTCCAGCTCGGAAGCGATTTTGATGTCAGCCACCACCTTGCGAAGATCACTGGCAACCGGGGACAGCAACGCCAAAGAGCGTACTGCCTGATCGTTGATTTCCTCCTCCAGATGATTGATAATATCATCCGACTGTACGATTTCCAGCTCGATTTCCTTATTGGGGGAATTTAAGGCCTGTACAACCTTTTCATGCATACGGACAACCTTCTGTCCCATTTTCAGCACGTTTTCCTCCATGGTATCCAGCTCTTTATCAATTTTGATCATAGGTTCCTCCTTCTATCCAAATCTTCCTGTAATATAATCCTCGGTACGCTTGTCACATGGCTGCTGGAATATCCTGCTCGTCTTATTGAATTCCACAACCTCACCAAGCAGAAAGAAGGCGGTGTAGTCACTTACACGAGATGCCTGCTGCATGGAATGCGTAACGATAACAATCGTATAATCCTTTTTTAATTCCTCCATCAGATCCTCTATCTTATTCGTCGCGATTGGATCCAAGGCACTGGTCGGCTCATCCATCAGGATTACCTCCGGCTCCATGGCGATTGCACGCGCGATACACAAGCGCTGCTGCTGCCCGCCGGATAAACCGAATGCAGAATCATTCAGCCGATCCTTGACCTCCTCCCACAGGGCCGCTTTCCTTAAGGACTGCTCAACGATGGCATCCAGTGTCTTGCGGTTCTTGATTCCCTGACACTTCGGTCCGTAGGTGATATTGTCATAGATTGACATCGGAAACGGATTCGGCTTTTGAAACACCATCCCCACCTGCGTGCGCAAATCCACAACATTCATTTCGGAGCCATAGGCATCCACCCCATTCAGCTCGATCGTTCCATCGATACGGCAGCCCTCAATCAGATCATTCATGCGGTTCAGGCAGCGCAGAAAGGTAGACTTCCCGCAGCCGCTCGGTCCAATGAGTGCGGTTATTTTATTCTGTTCGATATCCATGCCGATATCCTTTAGGGCATGCTTCTCTCCATAAAACAGATTCAGGTGCTCCACATGGAACACAGGTTCCTTCTTCATATACGAATTCCTCCTCTAATACCAGGATTTATTGAGCTTTTTACTCAGCAGCTTCACACAGATATTTAAAATCAGTACGAACACCAGAATCACAATGGAGATTGCACTGGCCAGTTCAAAATTGGGCTGCTCACTGCTCATGATGTTATAAATATGCACGGCAAGGCTGGTTCCCTGCGACATAAGGGTCGGCGTGTCATTGACATAGGTACCCATGGTATAGATCAATGCCGCGCTTTCTCCAATCACACGTCCGATGCTCAGCAATACGCCGGTTAAAATTCCCGGGACCGCACAGGGCAGCACAACCTTGAAAATCGTCTGTGACTGATTGGCGCCTACAGATAATGATGCATCCCGCAAAGACTGCGGTACAACGATCAGCGCTTCCTCGGTGGAACGGATGATGGTGGGAAGCAGAATGATGGACATGGTGAAGCTGCCCAGCAGGATATTGGTCGTCGTTGCCCCAAACAGCTGCGTAATCGGAAACAGTACAGCAACCCCCATCAAACCGAAGATGATGCTTGGTACGCCCGTCAGCATTTCAATGGCGCTGCGAATCAATGATGTCAGCCTGTTCGGCTTTGCATATTCATGCAGATAAATGGCAGATGCAATTCCCAGTGGAAGTGAAATCAGCAGCGAAATCAATATCAGATACAGGGTGGATATAATCGAGCCGCGAATACCGCCGCCCGGTGTTTTGTAATACACCTTGGTAATGCTTTGTGCGGAGCTGTCCAGTGCCTGTGCCACCTCAGCTGCATTCTGCGACATGATGTTGCCCGCAATCATCGTCGCTCCGCTTTTGGTCCGATAGCCAAGGTTTTCCACCTGAAAGCCAACCTCCGTAGATAGGGAAACATCCTTATCCTTAATGCTTTCATCCTTCAGATAATGGAAGGGAGATGCCTCATCAATGTATTCGACCAGAACGATAGCATCGCCGTTTTGATCCTTGGTATCCACAAAGCCGATTCCCCATTTCGAGGAGAAGGACGCTTCCTCACACAAGGATGACGGCCGTTCAAAGCTGCCAGGATGATTTTTCGTTGTTTCCACACTGGTCAGATAATTCTTAGACCAGTAATTCCCCTTCAGAAGATCAATGCCCAGAGATGAAAAGCCCTTGGAAAAGATGAAGACAAAAATTGCAATCAGCACGAATACACTTAGTCCGCTGGAAAGGTAGGTTACCCCGTTGCACAAGCCATCAAACAACCGGCGCTTCCTTTTCTGATGGGAGGGTGTCTGTATCATTTCATATTCCCCACTTTCTTCTTCATCAGATTCAAGAGCAGATTGGACAGCAGAATGACTGCCATCAGCACCAGACCTGCCGAGAATCGTATGTCATAATCCAGTCCGGTCGTTTCCTTTAAGCCGGCCAGCATGGTTGTTGTCAGTGTCCTTGTCGTATCAAACACATTAACGGTTGGTCCAAACATTTTGTTTCCCGCTACCATGGCAACAGCTGTAGCTTCTCCGAAGGCTCTGCCGATGCCCAATATCGCTCCGGCAAAGATTCCGGATTTGGCACTTGTCAGAATAACCTTGAAATTCGTCTGTGTCCGCGTGGCGCCAAGTGCAAGACTGCCAAGCTCCACTTCTCTGTCTACAGAGCGGATTGCCGTGATTGACAGGGATGTAATCGTTGGAAATATCATAATCGCCAGCAACAGAATCACTGCCAGCAAAGAGCTTCCTCCAGCCGTCACAAAGCCAAGGGAGGATGCAAGCGAGCTGACCAGCACGGTAATCGTACCGGATGCAAATACACCATATACAACAGAAGGTATACTGGCAAGCAGCTCCACTACCGTCGTCATGACCTCTGCGACATGCTTGGGTGCTATTTTTGCAATAAACAATGCCGTCAGTACAGACAGAGGAAAGGAAATCACCAGTGCGCCGAATGCCGAAACCAGCGTATTGATAACAATAAAGCCAACACCATAGATTCCCTGATCCTTACGCCACATCATTCCGGTCAGAAAGGAGACAATATCCTGCTGCCCATAGGAATAGCCGCTCAAAAAGGGAGAAATCCCCTTGACACTGATGAAGATAATGATGATGGCAATCGCACTGGACGACAGCAATGCCGCCAGAAGAAAGATTGCCTTCATCCTTTGATCCTTTTTCAGTTTTTTTCGATTTTTCTCTGTACTGATGCTATCTCGTACATAACTTTTCATTCTTCACCAATCCTTATCATCATAAGACAGCCTGGAAATCCAGGCTGTCTTGCAAGTCACGTTTTTAGCTTCTTTTCTTTATTTGATGTCTTCCCATTTCAGCGTTTCACCTGTGAAGATGCTCTTCAGCTGTGCCTGCGTCAAGGATGTAACATCTGTATTTTCCTTATTTACAACTGCGACTACCGCATCGATGCAGTACTGTCCGCTTTCCATAGCTTTGGAAATATCCTCGGAGCCATCCTCCTTGAAAGCACGGGAAGCAAAGCCGATATCCCCCTTGTTCGGACCGTCTTTTTCTTTTCCAAGCACTCTTGGTACTGCATCTCCGCTTCCGGACTGATTCATAGTGAATTTGAAGTTTCCTGCCATTGGAGAGAACGCCTCCAGAGAAGCCTTCACCGTTTTTTCTACGGATGTTGACCCGCAGGTCGTAATGGTGATTGCAGAATTATCCTTACCTAATACAGCTTCATATTTTTTGGAAAGCTCATCCCAAGGCTTTGCCTTGCTTTCATCAACTTCCCCGCCGTTTTTCTTAACGATCGCCATACCTTCTGTAGAGTTCTGCATGAAGTCCAGGAATGCCTGCACCAGCTGTTCCTTGTCATCACTTCCATAATCACCTGCTGCCCTTGTTACATACATAAACGGACGCTGCAGCTTGTAGCTTCCATCCAGTACGCTTTCACTGCTCGCTGTGACCCCTTCATACTGCAGAGCGCTGACACCGTTTTTCTCGAAATCGGTGGACAGGGATGTATACCCGATACCGTTTTTATCGGCTCCTACCTTGGCTGCCATATCGTCATTGCTGGATACCTCGATAGCATTCTTTGTCAGACTTCCTTCAAAGTCCACTCCCTTTTCGAATGCCTCTCTGGTTCCGCTTGATGAATCTCGCGTATATACTTTGATATCACCGCTGACACCTGCTGTTTTTCCTTCATCGCTGGATCCGCAGGCTGCCAGTGAGAATGTCATCAGGCAGGCTACGGTAGCCGTCATAGTTTTTTTCCACATGTTCATTTTTCATATTCCTCCTTGAATACGGTTCTATCATACGACACCTATGTTAACGGATAATGAAGAGATTGTTAAGCAATCGTTAAAATGTAAAAATGTTTTATATCCGGTGCCATCCAAACCGGTAGTATAATGTGCTATACTTATGACGAGAGATAAAAAGGGATGGCGATTATGAATAAATTGTTACGAGGCTTTTTCACAGCTTCGGCAGCCGTTTTTCTTTGCAGCGGCTGCAAGGGGATACCTCCGGAAAATGAGGCCATGAGTAAGGCGTTGCAGAACAGGGATGTAACATACAGTATTGTTGCACTGGATGACAAATGCTTCTATCTAAGCCTGGAGAATCAGGATCTGATATTCGATTATCTTATGGAAACCGACAAAAACAAAGAAGGCGGAAGCTATTATACAATGGAAATCACCACAAAGAAAACGGATGCCATGAGCTTTCAGTGGGTACAGGCAGTTGCCTATCAAAATAACACGCTGAAGAAAATTAAAAACGGAGATTGTGATGTTATGATGGATGATGCCATCCATGCTTTTGATTCTAAGAAAATATGCACAGGAGCTGCCCTGCAGGAGGCAAGGACCTATGAGGCAGAAATACGAAAGCGGCTGGCTGCATATGGCATTACACCGCAGGATGCCTTCTCCTACGGGCGCAGCTACCTGAAAAACAATCAGGACACAGCACTTGTCAATCTGGATATTATGACCCGCTTCAAAAATATCATGCCCACGAATAGCAGCCGCTAAACAAATACGTAAAAACAGATACTGCCGGAATTACACCTACAGTATCTGTTTTCATTTCATTTCTATGATATCGACTTACCCGCCTGCCTTTTCAGATCTTCCGCAATACAGCCTTGAACTTCTGCAGCGGCTGTTCACCTCTTCTTTTCCAAGCGGTGATATCCGAAATTTCAATCTCCATCTAACAGCTTCCTATTAAAACGAACATCGAACATCAAAGCCCGAGAATACAACCGCCTGCTTCAGGAGCGCAGCCCTTTTCTGTCATGCAGTATAGTGACTCGTAAAAAAGCGTCAGAATACACTATTCTCCATTTGCATTTTACAGTATATCGCGCTATGATATTAAACAGTTGGCTGTAAGCACAGCAAGATTGGAGTAGAGCTATGACAGTAAAGGAAATTTTTAAGAAAGCAGTGATTGCCGGCGCCGATCCGTTATCCATAACAGAGCTTGGCTTTGCCTATCTTAATGATATCGGCACCTGGAATATCAATATCAATTCACAGAACACCGGTTGCAAGAATAAAACGATCACCGTAGAGCAGCTGCTGGATATCTTCGAGCATCACTGTACCTGCTTTCGCACGCAGAATGAATGCTTTGAGGATAAACGTAAGGAAATGATCCAGCTTTTAAAGGAACACGATCCACAGGCAACCATAGATTTCAATTAAGAGAAGCATTGTTTCATTCACCGCAACCCACCGGTTTGAAACAATGCTTTTTATGTATGTTATCCCCGCAATAGCTCAATCAGCAGTGCTTCACTTTCATAGATATCGCTGCGACTGTCACGCAGAAAGGCATTCATCCCCTCCGGTTCGCACATCTCCCACATGACCACTTCAACAAAATGGTTATGCGCCTTTAACAGTCCATCATATGCATCCCACACACTCTTTCTTATGAACGGCTTGTTCAATCTCAATAACGACTGACAATCCGTTAGACGTTCTTTAAGCGTATCGATCATCTGCGAGGTCATCATCATGTCATTATCCAGATAATCATCACAGATTTGATATACCGACCGATACATATCGTAGCGATTCCACAGGTCTTTGAGAAGCTCCCGCTCCTGTATTTGTACATACTCCATCTCTTCAACTGCCTGCCCCTTCCGGCTTACCATCCACTGGTAAAAGGCAAAAAGCATCCCGGCACTACCAATCACCGGAGCAGCTGTTTTGAGAAATCGCCTTGTACTGTGTGTCAATTCCATACTACTACCTCCTTACGATTTCCCCATTTTTTCTTCCCACCTGTATCTTACTATGTATAGAATGCAAATTTTGTGATATTTTGTCGAACACGCCTTGATATATGAGAAATTTAACAAAATTTGTCATATAGTGTTATCATTTTAGCAATACATATCGCTCAGCTTTATAGTTTACATTTCAACAATTAACAAAGGTATCGCCTTTTTTTATGTCACCCGCAAAGAAATCATAGCATATATTTCAGCAATTGCGGGAGAAACTTAACAAATTGCGGATAGTAAGCCTTAAACTTTTAACATGCGGTGTTTTCTTCTCACAGTATCCTTATTGCACAGATACAGTATGTTGCTTCCAAATATAAAAAAGACACTGATCACAGTGTCCACGATTTTCATATGGTACCTCTTTAAGGAATACAACGAACATATATGTCTTTTTGTCTTTTTATTTTTTTACAATTGCTATTTGCTTGATATTTAAAACCTTATCTATTCTTATGACCACCTATAATATACCATATTTCGTAATAAACTTCAATGATTTTTCCAAAAATAGTAACTATTTTTTTGAAAAAAGTTACTATTTTCTATCCTAGAATATCCTATTCATATTCTATATCGATAATCCGCTTCTTATCAAGATCAACTGTCATAGTCAGGATCACACTTTCAATAAGTTTTCGCTTTTCTTCATCAGAAAGATCTGACCAAGCTGCACCTTTTACGATTTTCATGCTACCAAGATATCCTTTTTCTTTCTTAATTTTGATATCTAACTCTTGAGTTAATAGTAAATAAGCATCATCGTTAATAAGATCCTCTGCATATTTCCTAGTAATACGTTTAAGTTTAGCTTCAAGACGTTCTATTTTCTTCATAGACTCCATGATGACGCTCTCAACTGCCGTCTCATCAATTCTACGGATCACTTCGTATAAGGTTTCATTTATGATGATATCTTGATTTATTCGCTTATTACATACTTTACAATAATAATAGTAATAACGTTTATTATTTTTATATGTTGGTATACCAATTGTAATATCACCGCAGCAACCACATTTAACTTTATTCCGGTAATAGAATTTATTTTGTTCTTTACCGTACATAACTGCTCTTTTCCCTAGCATTTTTCTTGCTTCTAATGCCTCATCTTTGGCTATAAGAGCGGGTACTATATCAGGGAAGACAAATCCTTTATATAAAAACTCACCATAATAACCATCCTCAAAAATGATCCTTCGTATCCGATCAACACGAATTTCCATGCTATATACCTTTTTTATACGATTCTTAATTTCGACAAATGTATAACTTCTAGCCCATTTAAAAATATCTTTTATTATTTTTGCAGTTGATTCATCAACAGATAAATAATTTTCTTTATCCTTTGTATAACCTAAAGGACATCCTGGCTTTGGATATTTACCCTCAGCTGCCATTTGCAATTGGCCATCATTTGTTCTTTCAATAATTGTTTCTCTTTCCCACTGAGCAAAAATTGCCAATAAACCCAATATCATACGTCCATTGGCAGAATGGATGTCTAGGTTATCCATAACAGATATTAGATTTACTTCAAGATTTAAAAACAGCTGTACTAGCTCATATGTATCAACAACGTTTCTAGTCAGCCTATCTAATTTATAAATAATTATTTCATCCAATTTACCATCCTTTACATCTTCTAACATTCGCTTCATGTCTCTTCGTTCCAAATTCGCTGCAGATTGTCCATCATCAATATACAGTTCAATATGTTTAGGAGAATAATCGAATAATTCCAAATACATCAGATTTTTGACTTTTTGATTTTCAATCGAATAGCCTAGGGTCTGTTCTCTTGTCGATACCCTGCAATAGATTCCAATATATTCTTTTTTATGTCTGGTATTCTGTATTGGATACACTGATTTCCTTTGCGTTATTTTTTGCGTTATTTTTTTGTCTCTAGTAATAGCAGCACCTACAAAAAGCATTTTTTCGAATTTACTTAAATAAGGTAAATTAGGATGTATTATAATTCGATCAAGGACAGATATCACCCTTATTTTCTTTATTATCAAAAGCTCTAATAATGTATTTAGATGTTTTCTGTCAGTATATAGATCAGCTGCCGTTAATGCGATAAAATCATGAGCTCCAAAAGATTCAATTTGTGATAACAAAGATCCTGTGGTGTTATCCCAATTTAAGAAGCATACATTGTCAATCCGAAAATCACAAATTTTTAAGAAAAGATCCAATTTTTTTTTGACTGCCACCATTTCTTAACAAAACGACTGCTCTTCTGTTATTATTCTCTGGTGCCAGTATGTTTGTGTGTACCGTTGTTGTCTTTGTATATAATTTTCCTTCCACTTTAATATCCTCCACTTTGATATACATTTACAAAACAGGTAATAAAAGGAGGAATACCAAGTCGGCATTCCTCCAAATTTTATTCTCAATGGTCATTTTGAGAATAAGATTTTATCAAGCAGTTACATTATACACAAAAACTTCATAAAATTCAACATGTCTATTTATGTTATTGTTTCGAAATGCTTAATGATATGTTCACTCAAATCCCATAATCTCTGCGAAATTATTATAATTACTGCAATCAATATCAAGATAAGTATAGCATAAAGCGAAAAGTTTACTGTCTTATGAAATACCTCGTCATGATAATATGAATCCTCCATCGAAGAAAAACTACGTAGTGATACCACAAAAATCAATCCTGCTATTATACTACTTACAATCAATCCTTGATATGAGCCATCAAATAATAAGCAGAATACTATTGAGCTAACACCAAAAATCAAGCAATAAAATATTTTACTAAAAATTGACCACTTGTCATTTTCCATATTGACCCTCCCAAATTATGGTAACGGATGATATACTATATCATAATTTACTCCTGTAATAATCTTGAATCACCTACAGTGTATTATTTTCTTTAATTCAATATTTTGAATCAATGAAATTGATAGCATCCTCAATTTTATTCATAGATCTCTGAATTACTATTATAGCTATAATAGTAATTATTAAGTAAAATGAAAATTTCACAATTTTATGAAACTTTTCATTACTATAATATAGATTTTCCACTAAAGGAGCATAATGCCGAAATACCATAAAGACCACCCCTGCTACAAGAATACCTAGAATTAAACCTAGATATGAACCATCATATAAGCAAATAAACACTGAAGTGCTTAAAAACGGAATCATTAAATAGAATACTGTAGATTTATTTTCACGCATGTTAATTTCCTCCATATTTTTTAATCAAAATATACAACGTATATATTCAATCATAATCATCTAATGCTCCTGTAATAATCTTGGATTTCTTCTTTCTCTGCTTTTGATAATGTTTCTAAATCGTCACCACTTATCTTATCCACTTCATTATCTTTACTATCATATAATGTGTACTCTTCATCGTCAAGCAAATACATATAAGCACGTTCTCCATGTGTCTTCCAGGCTACTGATACTTTAGGTAGATAAACATAATAATCCGTGTATGGGAGACGTACACAGTAATTCTGATCATCACTACGCTGCTGATCAATCATGGAAGAACTGAAGAGCATACCCTTGATATAACCGTTTTGCTCCAAATGCTTCATGCGTATACCTTCTAGATCATCAAGACGTTTATTCAGGAACGAGATATAGGCATATTGTTTATTTGCCTCTATCTTTATTTTCGTACATTCTGCAGCAAATTCTTTAACCTCATCAATATCAGCATCATTCATTTGTGCTTTCGCATCCAGGAACATCTTTACCTCATCTGGTTCCTTCAAACCGGCTTCACCAACAAGCATGGCCTGTTCTTCATATACACGGTATGCAGTATAATACTTTATGTACATGTTTGCAATTGGCAGCTGTGCCTGCATGGTATTGTTCAGCGATTTGGTTTTGTGATATTCTATTTCCTTGATTTCTAACTGTTGTTCAACATCTTTGATTTTGTCTACCAAATCTTCATATGTATATATTTTTTCATCATTCATGATTCCGATTGATTTCACCAATGCATTATATCGCTTTAATTCCATATAGCGACTATTGAAGTATTTTGGATACTCTTTATTTTTCTTTAACCCATTAGTTGATAATTGTATGGCTTCAGCAGATTGCTTCGCGATTCGATCGGTTTCAGATAATAATTCGCTGTTCAGATCGAGAACCTCATAATCTTTAAAAATTATTTTGTCACTGCGCTGCTTTTCTAAAAAGAATTTCTTTAATGCACTTTCACTGTAATCACTACCTAATGTTTTTAATCTGGTGAACCTGTCTTTACCATATGGCTTAACCGATACATATTTACCGTTCTTAATTATATATCCTTCAAGTGACAAGCGTTCCAACAATTCATCAAAGGACTGGCAGTTTTCCTTCAGCTCTTCGATCTTTTCTGTTATGATAGACTTCCATGCTATATGTGCAGTTTCAAAAAGATAATTCTTTTTTGTCTTATATTTGCCGATCGGTTTAAAATCTTCCATCACACGGCAGCCATATGCTTTGCTTATACGGTCACTACACGCTCGTAAGCCGTATAAGCCTTCTATGCTGTTAGATAATCTATCATCAAGTTTTCTTCCCGTTAAACTTGTCGCATTGATGATAATGTGATTATGCAGATGACCTTTATCCACATGTGTACAGACAAGACACTGATATTCCGGATACAGCTCTTTGCATAACTTCACACCAATTTCATTGACTTTTTCCGGAGTGACATTATCTCTATAGTCGAATGACTGTATAGTGTGATATGCGACCCGCTCCGTATTCTCAGTATGATACTTCTCTATATTAGCCATAAATTCACGGACTGCATAATTGACACTGCAATTAACACCTTTAGCAAGCAAACCTCCGTCTGTCTTGTTTTCATCCATACAGTAATTGATGCAGCTGCTTAATCCTTTTTTTCCGTCATGTATAGCGAACCTCTTTGTATATGGCATGTCAGCATCACTCCTTATCCAGATCCAGACAAGCTTGTACGTTTTGATTTCTATGCTGCATATAAGTTACCTTTGTTCTTAGACATTCGATTGTAGTTTTCTGCAGTAATGTCAACCCCTTCATTAGACTTTCATTATGCTGCTTCAGTAATCTGATATCCTCTGGAGTAAGCATAGATCTCAGCAGGATATTCTTCTGATCATTCCTGTATTCACGAACAAGGTCAATCAATTCGCTGCTTTTCTGCAGGACTTCTTTTTTCCCTTCTAATTCTTCTACATAGATATTTTCATGTATACCGGCATCACGCAGATAGGCAGCTACACTCTTATACCCATACCTCGCTGCTTTTTCTTCAACGATTTGTTTTTCCTGGTCATTAAGCCGCATATATGATCGCTTCCGTTTTATTTCCGGTTTTACCTTTGGCCTTACCATTTTTGCACCTCTCTTTTCTTCTGCTGCAGCCTGCGTTTCTTTTTTTGCAGCTCCTGCAGATATTTCTCTTTGTAACGATTAAGCCCCATCCACGCAACCCCTTTACCACTTACAAACGTTTTACTGGCTTTGATGTATTTATACTCAGGATGTATCTTACACATGAGTGCGATCGCCTGTTGTACGCTCCGGCGCTGTTTATCAAAATGACTGCATAAAGTTTCTACGTCCATATCTGGCCAACTGATTACCGGCTCTATATCCTGCAGCTCCTCCTGCAATCTTTTAATATGAAATAATGTAAACGAGATTTCTGCATCAAGATAATAACCATCTGTCCGCCGATATACTTGCTTGATCCAGTCAACCCCCTCTAAATATATGTAACGGATTTTTTCACCGGTAGCTGTTTCCCGTGTTATGATCCACTCATCTTCCTTGTGCCGGCGATTCATTGTGACTACAGCTTTTTTCATGCTTCGCTCAGACATGTGATATAATGATTTCACATGATCCAATGGCATCATCTTACTTTCCATTTCTCCACCATTTTCTAGCAAAAAAAGCAGGGGTGCATAGGGTGGGGACATTGTATATCGCAAGCATGGCGTATGTACGCCCTTTTTGCTTGTTAGGGGACACCCCTAAAACCCGTTGCGAAGCCTCCGGCCAATAGAGCTTTTCAAGCTGAATATCTTTCGCTGCAGCATTATTCTTTTGTTGCATAATTGATTCCCTTTCTAGAGTTTTTCATGGAGAAACCGTGCATATCCTGCACGGTTTTATAAAGCCCAAAATGTAACTTCTAATGTGTTTCTATGATGCTTTTCTCATCATCATCTTCCAGAACAGCGATCAATGCCGAGAATAAAGGCTTCAGATCATCACTCTGTATATTCCAGATATCAGCTAGTTTCTGTAACTGTTGTAACTGATCCAATGTGATAAATCCATCATCGTCGATCGTGTTTTCCACCTCTGTCAGTACATCATATCTGGATATCTCTTTATCTTCTGCATCAACGAATCGAATGTTTTCCACTGTATGATCTGTATTTATCTGGTAAAGGATTTTGATAGGCAGATCACAAGCAGCTATGACAGATTCGAGTATATTTAAAACATCATCAATAAATTTTTCATTCATATTCATCATTTACCTTTCATATTCTTGCTCAAAATCAAATAAACTTTGTCCATTATTATCCACACGTATTGGCTGTGGAGTAGGCTGTGAAGTGTTTGAATCATCTTTTTCTTTTGATTTTTCTTCCTCTTCCAGATCGAATTCATGCAATAATTCTAGTTTCTTCAGGTCAAGGAAGAATGCATCGAAGCATAGACTTATTGATTTTCTTTCTTCTCCTTTTGGAAAAGCTGTTATTATTTCTTTATCATCTGGCTTCCCATTTTCATTCTTCTGTACGGTATAAGCGCCTGCAAGTCCACACAGATAATCACTTCTTTGTCCATTTTTATCAAGCTTATCTGCTATATAACATTCAAACGCCCTAGCAAACATTTCCGGTTTACTCTGCCAATATCCATTATCTGTTTTAGCGAATTTCGTATCGAAGAGGATAGAATTTTTATAAAATTCAGTACGTTCTTCATAAAAATCATCCGGCTTTTCTTTCTTAAAACACATAGTATGAACCAATTTTTTCAACGATTCTGGTATCCCAGGAATATTCATATGTTCAGTAGCCATTTCACATCCGTTCCTTTTACCAATCGCATTATCCAGTGCGTGCGCCCATTCATGTGCAAGACTACCGGCGCCACGCATCTTCGTTAGATTGATAACTTCACGCAGTGGTTCATAATGGGCAAGAGGACTTTTTTTACTGCCTCTTGCTCCGAAAGCAATCGACAAATGATGATCCAGAGAGAGATCTGCAGGATTGATCTGTAACGTTCGGCTTAGATCCATGAGTGCATCATAACCATAATTCAAAGATTGTTGCCGTTCTGATGATGACAGCCAATTACCAAATTCTCCACCCCGAAAACCAAATTTTGTAAGGTAATTATCACCAATTATATTCTTTCCTTTTCTATAATCTGTCCCAATTCTTTCGATATCCTTCAACTGTGGCGGTATGTATGCACCCTTACGCTGCTGCTTCTTTTGTATTCCTTCTGTCTTTTCAAGCAGTCTTGCTTGCTTCAACGCATACTGCTTTGCCTCTTCATAAGATTCTATATTGTTTTCTATTATATTTCTGTTTTGTAGTACAAAGAATTTTTCATTTTCCCAGTTGACAGGGTCTGAGTATTTTTCTTCTGGATAAATATAGGATTCACCGTTCGATGTTTTTATGGCAATCATAGTCTTGGATGAATAATCTTTACGAAATTCCATTTTATTTACATCGTACTGTAGTATTTTGAAATTACTTAAAAGTTTCTCCTCATCACTGTAACAAAATTTCTTCTTGGTTATATCTCTATCATATTTAAAAAAATTGTTGACCTGAACAGCCTTTAGCAGTTTGTTATCTACAATATTTTGGTATTCGTCAGGCACATCAACAAATCTATGACTCCCATTTGATACGACATATTTACCGAGAAAGTGTTTCTTATAGAAATCTAAAACATCCGATTCTGTTTTTAGATTCATGACCAGATCACGCATTTCCTGTATCGTATGTATATATCTTTTTCTCAAATCGTCTTTCATATCAGCATCCAAGGATGCTGGAACAGATAATCTGATTGGACACGCATCACGTACCATTTTCATAAAATAAACTACTCTGACAGGTAATCCATCTGCATGAAGCTTCTCATAGTCTGGTTTACTCCAAATATTATCTTTTCTTATCAATTGTTGTTTTTCTGCTTCGTTCATATAGAGAAGATCTTCTATCTGCATTCCATATAGCTTCCATAGATCCTTTCTTGCGCCCCCTATTTTCTCTCCAAAATCTTTTATTTTAGGCATATCAACCCTCCTCATTATTGCCTCTTGACAATGATTGCTTCTGCTTATTCTTTAAAACGAAAATTGCAGACTTGACGTGATACCTTCCTCCTGCACGTCCAGTATTTTCTGGATTGCTTCTTCAATATCTGGATTGATCCTGCAATTATTGCAATCTATACAATCCTCTTCAATTGGACAAATCACCTCGATGCGCATACCCTTATATGGTGTATGTACTAATTGATGAATGATGTGACTTTTATCTAGTCTATCATAATCGTGGCTATTGATGCCGTATGACAATCCGAAATAGCTTAATATCTGCTCACTATCTCCATATAAAATCTGTGCATCTGCAGCTCTGCAGAAAAAGATATTCCATACTTTGGAGTAGTGTATATCATTTGCTTTTTCTTTTCGATATTCTTGTTGATAAATATTTTCCTGTTCCATTTATTTCTCCTTGCTTTAATCTAGTACAAAATTCTATCGTTTTCTGATCGTGACTTTAAGTTCAGCATCCGCTGTATTTCCGGCTCGATCATGAACACTATATTTGATTATTTTGATTCCTGCCTGTGCTGTATCAATACTTGTTGAGGTCACATTATTACGGACATCGCCTTGTACGTCATCCCATGCTCTTTTCACGAATGCTTCATAATTGATCTCATCTCCTTCATAGACAATAATCTTATCTGTAGTGAGTGTTAATACAGGAGGCTCTTTGTCTGTTTCTTTTTCAAGTTTCTGCTCCTGCAGTGCTTCTTCACGTACTGCAGCTGCAGCACTTTGTATTTGATGTTCTTCCTTACGAGTGAGCCAGCTGCTTACGAATGATGTAGCTGCTATCACCGCTATCAACACAAATCCCATACTGATTTTTGCTATATGATTACTATTTCTCATAAATAAACCCCACGACCACTAATCCAATGTCGGCCTGCCTTTTCTTATATTCTTCATAACTATTATATGTTTCTTCATGTACTAATTCTTCCGCATGTGTTCTTGCATATGCAACCATCATATTAGTATCATTGTAATATGGATTCCTATAATTTCCTTCGGATACGCGGATTTTCTTGCCATCCCAGGCTTCGACAAATGCAACATGTCCAAAGTTACCACCAGATAATACGACAACAGCATTGACAGACGGACGGCTCCCTGTTGGATATCCCATGGCCGATGCTGAAGAAAGCCAGGTCTGTGCATCTCCTGAAGGCATTTTCTTTTTGGTGACCTGTAAAGCGCGACCGTAAGCATACCAGGTACATTGCCCTTTGAAACCGGATTGGGTAAAAATGTTTTTTTCATTATATTCAGGCGCCGCAAAGTTTTTATCTACTTTATTACTTCCAGTTGAGGTATTATGATTTTTTAGATCCTCACCAAATGCATCGAAAAAGGAATCTGAATCATTCAGGCTATTGATCACGTCTAGTTGCTCCTTTGTAAAGTACGTTTGTCCTTTTTTTAATATTTCTTTATCTCTCAAAAAGGTTTTTATATGTTTGAAATTATCTTTAGACCAGGACATATAATCATCATAGCCCGGATTTGTAATCGTCAATATGTGAATGGTCTTTATGACCTCTTTCCCCTTATCATCCTTTTCAATTATTTTTTGTGTTGTGATCGTATGTTTTTCGAGCAGATTTGCATTTTTAAACTGATCTAAGAGCTCACCTTCAGCATTATCAAAATCAATGGAAGCTCCACTCCCTTGTATAATAGATAATGGTACTTTCCAGTCAATCTTTCCATAACCGCCATTTACACCAACAACAATACCATCCGGATACTTTTTCATAAAATCATCGACTTCCTGGTTAAAATCATTTTGTACTGCAGTCATAATCGCTGAATATTTTTTTATAACGTTATTAGATGCTCCACTGCCGAAAATAGACGTCACAGCGACTGTAGCAGCTACTACGACAGCAAATAAGGGTAATACTTCTAATCCCAGAACTGAAGCCACGATTGCCTTAGAAGCAATCGATGTCACTATTTTACTAGCGCTGTTAATGATTCCTTGTAAGACCTTTAAAAATGCTTTGCCGCTATATTTACTTGCTTTTCTTTTAGTTACACTGGAAGCTTTTTCATTAAAATATGCGGAACCGGCCCCATCCTGATTATCCATTGCCTTGCTTAATGAAGCAGAAGTTTTAATGATACGCTTTCCAGCTTTCGAAGCTGCCTTACCCGATTTTCCTGCAACTGTAGCAACTCTTGAGATTGCTCCCTGATCTTCATGAAAATCAAATGTAGCTTTATTCGCAATATGTAGTGCCTTTTTTGTGAAAGTTTTTAATTTTTGTCCACCCGCTTCATCAGCTACCTCATATTCAGTATACTCTGTGGTCGATTCATAACCTGAAAACTTATCCTCAAATTCATCAGCAAGATCATCTTTAACTGTATTATTTTCATTAAATATATTTGTGCGAATTTTGGAAACATACTCCCCTTCAGTATTAGAAAACTCATGATTCAGCCTTATTGTGTATTCATCACTATTTTGCTCGTTTCCTATATCATTTGAATAGCTTTCATTTTCATAAACTTCATCAGAGACTGCATCTTCCGTGACTTCAGTTCCCTGTCTAACAGGATCATTTGATTCAATATTCGATTCCTCGGAATCTTCCTGATCCTGTTCTTTTTTTGATATATTCGTAGAGATCCTTTTCGCTGATTCATCTAGCTGATCGAACCCTTTTTCAGAAACAACAAAACCGCCATAGCTTACCGTGCGAAGCCTCTGATTGACATCCTTTTTTGCTTCTTCACTCATTCCTCTTCACCTTTTCACCTTGTTTGAACAACGCTATCAGTATTGTTTATCTTATACAAATAATTGTCTACCGGCACATTATTTTTAAATGTGATATTCTCGTTACCAAAAACTAAAATACCATGTCCAGCTGAAGCATCATCATCAATATAGCGGCTTTCCTCTTTTGAGATATTGAATATTTCACATATATCTGCCTTATCTAAGGGCTTCTGCTTAAGGATAAGAGCAAATTCACTGTTAGACAATATCTTTCTGCCTTGCTTATTATCCAACATATCTGAGATATTTTGAGTAATAATCGTGTTCATCGCATTCAATTTTCTTCCGACTTTATATATCTTCGCAACATATTTTGCTGCATAGACGTTCTCCAATAAAACATGAAATTCCTCGAAAAAGATCCAGGTGAATTTATTTTTCTGTTTATTGGCTGCAAGTCTATTGATGATATGATCCATAATGACTAAGTATCCAGCCATATCCATAGATTCAGGCATTTCATGCGTATCAAAACGAGCAAGTCTGCTTTTGATATCAATATTTGTCTCATACGCAAACATATCAAGAGAGCCTGTTATAAAGCGCTCTAGTATCAAAGCAAGATCCTTTGCCTGCGGTTCTTCTTGTGCTAGTAAGACCTTTTGAAAGTCAGCAAATAACGGTTTTTTTGTCTTATCTTTATATCCACTTTTCGCAAAGTCCTGGTATACGATATTCGTGCAGCGGTCAATAATCGTTTTATCTTTTGCGCTCAACGGTTCTTCTTTCAAACAGGCGCATAATGCCAACAGGTATTCCGTCTTCGATTTAATCGGAGATCCTTTCCCCTTCTCCTTTAGATCGTAATTGATGTCAAGATCAAATGGATTTATATGCGTATCTGATGTATCTGATATAGTTATAGTCTGTCCATTAAAGATATTCATGATATCAGAATATTCCCTCTGATAATCAATAAGAATCACATCATCATCCGGATAGCAAAGCATAATCTGTTCAATCATCATTTTTATAGCAAATGATTTACCAGATCCGGAAGTGGCCAATACACAGCCGTTTCCGTTCAGCAGCTGTTTACGATCGTAAAATATAGCTTTATTGGATACAATGTTCGTGCCGCCGAAAAGGGCATGTTTGTGCGTGAAATTTCGTGAATTGAAAGGTACATGTACAGCAGTAGCTTCACTGGTCATAGTACGTTGGAACTGGATTGTATTGTGTCCTAATGGTAGGACATGCTGAACACCTTCCAGCTGCTGCCAATGCATAGGGTTAAGGTGGATCAGCATTTCCGCAGCCTTCTCAATCACTTTTTTTGTGTGAATATCTAACTCCTTTTGACTTGCTGCAGTAATACAGAATAACATATTATTTCTGAAGATTCGTTGATCATTGAATTGTATATCTTTCATAAGTGTATTTGCATTCTTGATTCCTGTCTCTAATCTTTTATCCGGTACTAATGCATAATTTATATTATTTTTCGCTAATTTTCTTACTTTGGTCAACCTCTCAGTTTCCATCGCTGATAGCTGTTTGCTAACTCTTTTTATGGCTTTGGCAGGCTTTGTTGGTTGTATGTTCTGTGTAACAATCAAATTGACATCATCTATCAAAGTCATAGTGTTATAAAACTTCGGAGACAGACTGTTAGGCATTTTGGGATCCATATACAAAATTCTTACAAATTTTTTGTTTCCAATGTTGATGATATCAGATTTTCTCATAGAGATTTCAGCATGCGGTGCCATTACATCATATACCGTCAGATCATTCTTTCTGGCATATTCCTGAATATCGCTAATATGTTTCTCTTCTGCGGTTTCTGTGTTCCAAAAATCATGCAAAAAAATAAGACGTTCTTTCATTGGTACGATACGTACATTTGAATGTATACCTTTAAACTTCTCTACAGTTTTCATATACAGTTCAAAGAAAATATCTTGCACGTTTTCTATATCATCTATTTTCATAGAAATCGTGATATAACGCTTTGTCTTTAATATGTACTTCTTATTACCAATAGCGTTACCTATCAAGGTATTGAATTCCTGTTGTATCTGCTTTTGTTCCTTTGTTTTTGCAGCAGCAGAATCTATCATATACTCTGCTTTGTATGCGTCTGATAATATTGGTGAACCGGCATTCGTTACTGTTATATGTGTATCGGTTGAAAAACTATGAAGGAAATCGATCCATTTTAGATAGATCGTCTCAGCATGTTCCTGGGAAGCTTTGCTGAACGATATATCTTCATATTCCATACAAAGAGAATACTCATCATCATTTATCTGAAAGATGTCCTTATGAATATCCTTAAACATATAAGAGATGCACTGCTGATTTGTTTTGGGAATATAGATTCCTTTGTGTTTAATATATTTTATTAAGCTAAATGTTGATTTGGCACTTCCTGATCTGTTTCTTTTTATGAAAGATTTGACATGCGTTACTTCTGCATTGATCTTTTGTAAATTATCCTTTAATATCTTCATGCTGTTGGCCTTTTTCTTCCTTCCTTTTTTTTCTTGTTGCTAGAGCAGAAACATGTTTGAGTTTCCCAAGACGTTCTTTGCGTTCCTGTTTCTTTTTCTCCATTTCTTCCTGCAATTCTTTCTCTGTTTTATAGATCAAGGGTTTTGCAAACTTAAAATAATTTCTATACCAGAACGGTATTATTTTCTCTGCCTTCAACCCCTGAATTGGAATCCATCCAATAATTGCGAATGGTATAACTTCCAGTATGATGATATAGCTTGTTGTTTCTTCACCGATTATATTTTTCAGGAAAAAATATGATGGTATTGTAATAATGGCAATGAGAATCAAACAGATCCATTGACGAAAGGTAAAGGAATAGATCCTTTCTTCATAATCATTTATTTCTTCGTGTATCCTTGGTTGTATATGATCCATGTTAATTACCCCCTGTCAATTTTTCTGCCATCTGATTCATATAACTGATGATTGCAAGCAGAAAGCCATTTAGCGTCATGATTCCAATCATAGTAGAAAGGGCATTGGCATGTTTTAATGAACCTATCCCCTTACTGTATATGTACACACAGATCACGATTAGGATTGCTTCTAATCCTAATGCAACCACTGACATGATGAATTTCTTCCCTACACCGCTGCCATCCTCCCAGACACCAATCCCCAGAGGGATAGGAGCTGTACAAAAGCTTAAAAGCAGTTTCCCGAGTCGCTGTAGGATTTGTACGATTACACCAATCAAAGTACCCATCATCGGTAGATATAGCATTACAACTAATACTGCCATCATGACCTCGGCCAGAAATCCATCCATGCTATCTATCACATCAGCTATCTGCTTTGTTAATGATGGTAAGGCTGTTGTACCACCTAATTTGTTTAGAACTGTTAGCAGAGAATCATTTGCGATAGACATGATACTGTTTAGCAGTTGATAAGAGTGTAGGATCAGCGTTTTAAAAATCAACATCCGTACAATTGACATTGCTACACGTTCCCATGATATTCTATCTACTTCCATCATTTTCTTTATCAGGTCTATCATAAAAAATATAGTCAAAAGACTTATACCGATTGGGACGAAAATTTCATTTAATGTTTTGGCCATGCTCCAAAGTTCTGTTGATGTGATCTTATTCCATTTACATAGGTCAACCACTGTCTTTGCTATATTACCGATGTCAAATTTGATACCGAAAATAGTGAAACAGATATCAAAAAGCTGTGCTATAAAGCCACTCATCTTGTGCCTCTACAATCCAAACACGCCTGGTGCTGCTCCTATACCCATGACCATAAAACCGGCCATAACAGCAAGAAGTGCCCTTGCTTTAGAATCCGCATCATCTCTTGACCAACCGATAGCAAATGTCACACCTCCGATGAGTGCAACGACACCACCAATTTTAATCAACCAATCACAAATGAATGTAATAAAACTGTCCAAAGAGCTCGTATTACTGTCAGCTGCGGATATTGGCTCCATCAACATTAGTAAAGATGCTGCAGTCATATTTGTATAAGCAACTTTTTTTACAATTTCATTTTTGATTTTCTTTTTTATTTCCTTTGTCATCTTTGTTTTTTTCATATTGTCTCCTCACTTTAACTTAATAGTTCGTCTGTAAATGTACTCTTCGATGTATAGATATCACCTTTCGTTGAAAGGATTTTCTTGTCGATATCACATATTTTTTTCATTTCCAATGATGTATTTACCTTAGCTTTGATTCCAAGCTGATCCATCAGCTTCTGATGCTTCATTTCAATGGAAGAACTATGCCTAGGTGATACCTGCACATATAATTTAGCGTGATTCTCGATCCACTCCTTTGTTTCTCTGAATTGTAGATCCTTTTCCCCTTTTTTTTCTATCCATGGTTCAAACAATTCATCATATCTAGGATGTTGTGATAGATCATATAGATCAGAATAAAAGGGCTGCATGCCGGCAATACTTAATATTCCTTTGCCCTTTTCCATTCTTGATATCTCATCAATGGTCGCTAATTCTCTTCCTACGACATCCCAGTTCCAGGATGTTGAATCCTGTCGGGAATATGTCCTACCGCTTGATTTTTTATAAAGTGTCTGTTTACCCAAGATCGTACTCATATATTCAAGAGTATCTTTTGAACGTGACCCTAAAAACAGTACAAAGTCACAGCAATCTAAAGCAGTTTCCCAGCTCTCTTTATACATTTTCTTTAACTGTGATAGTGATTGCAAGAAGATGGTGATACCGACATCCAAGCTACGGACATATGCCCACATTTCAATAAAACGGGGAATCTCTCCTAGCTGTGCCCATTCATCCATATAGATGTTACAAGGTGTAGCTAAAGTTCCACCATTCTGTTTAGCGTTATAGTCGATCATATTAAAAATCTGTGTATACGCCATATTCGCTATGAAGTTAAATGTATTATCCCCAGGCTCTGTAATGATGAAATAAGCAACCTTTCCTTTTGAACCAGGAAGACCGATGCGATCAATTTCTATAGTATCTACAGATGTCAGACGTTCCACTTCACCGATATTGAACGGTGCAAGTCGGCCAACTGCAGTAAGTATGATCGTGGCCATCATTTTAGGGGAGCTTGCGGATAGGATAAAATGCTTCCATTGCTTAACACCTACATTGTTAGGATCTTTTGCTTCCCAGGCGTCAAACATGAGTTTCAAATCAGAATTTCCGTCTTTATCCGGATTCCCTAATCTGATCAGTTCCAATACTGTTTTGAAATTACGGTCTTTCAGATCATAATTGAAAATTACATAATAGAATATCGCCTGAAGAAATACCATCTCCGCTTTTTCCCAGAACGGATCTCCCGTCTGACTTTCAATCGTATCGCTTTTCGTACTGGTCATTAGCTTATGGATAAATGACATCACATCATCCTCAGCGAAATGTTCCTTCTTCTCATCATCCTTCAATTCATCCGAAAATGATTTATCATTATTGATATCAAGGAGCCATGCTTCTTTAGGAAGTTTCTTTATATATTTGAAAGGATTATATCCGTCACTTTTCCACTTTTCAACGAGATTCAGAACCTTGATTTCAAAACCGGCATTTTGTAGAGCTGTCCCACAGTCTCTTAACAGCTCACCTTTTGGATCTGTTAAAATCAAGGTTTCATTATTGCTGCTTAGGATATTAGGTTTCAACATGTATCTCGTTTTCCCAGTACCTGGCCGCCCAATAACTACGATATTTCTATTCAGTTTACTTATCGACATATCCTTTGATATAGACTCTGTCTTTGTGAATATCTGATTTTCCCAATATTCTTTGCTTTGCAAAGCTTTAATAGCTTCATTACTATTCCAGTCTGCAGAACCATATGTATTTTCCTGCATATTCTTTTTGTTTTTTGATCGTACAGTTTCATAGCACATCCACGAAAATGCTGCCATAAAAAATCCAGTAAATATAGATTTTCTATTTAAGATAAAAGGAATTTTTATATTGGTGATATCAGCAGCTTCTGAAATGATATCTAAAGACCATTTGCCCTGATTTTTATAAGCAGCCAGAGAAGTAATCCTGACGCCGATCAGAAACGTTAGAAGAGCAATCATAATTGGTATAACATAGTTTTTCTTAGGTGTCCGTTTAATAATCAAGTTCTAATTCCTCCTGATCCAAGTCAAGCTCTATTTCTTCCATTGGTAATACCGCTTCCTCAGTTTGTTCTTTAACGAAATTTTTTGCTTCTTCCAGTAAGGAAGCGGTGGCTGACTTTTTTGCGGATAATTCTACCATTCTTTCTGTTTCATCCTCTTTTACCATGATAGAGCATGATCCATCTGAATTGTGCTCTGCTATATAATCATGTCCTTCATACTTTTCTCGGAATTTATCTAATGATTCCGGATCAGTGATCTCCATGGAGATCAAATTCTTATTATTTTTCTCACTATTGATAGCATTACCGCCCTGTGTTCCATATTCTTTGATAGGGTAAGCAGCACAATAACGCTGATATTCTTTTAGCTCATCTTTTGGAAAAGCCAAAAGCACTCTATTATCATCAAGTACAAATGCCCCATGACTTTTCATGTTAAACATTTCACTGCGGATACTGCAGTATTCATCTTTTGGTACTGTCTGTGTACAAAAGTTAGACTGATAATCCCTGACCATGCAGCTTCCATAATCTCTTCCAGGCTCTAATTCCTCAGGTTCCAATTCCATATCTAAAGAATGCAGGTTTAATATGTCTCTTTCATCAATGACACCATCTTTATTGATATCTTCAAGTTCGTTATTCATTTTCTTTTGGATACGTAGCTTCTCAATATCTTCAAGGCGATCATTCATAAATGATATCCTGGATTCATTGCAAATAATAATAAACCGTTCATCTTTTGCTGCTTTGCTGTCTGCAGCAGATAATTTCATATGATGATCAGCACGTTTATCACTAAATTTTGAAATAGGTGCAATGAGCTTGAATGCCTTACTTCTTTCTTTCCATTTAGCTGCCTTTATATCATGCTTTGCAATACGTCCCTGGCTGAATAGTGATTTTCCACGCCCCTGATCTCCATCAGGCTGCATTTCCTTTAGACAGACTAATACACCCTCTTCCCGTGCCTTGGCTATAACCATTTTGGCTTCATCCTTAGTAATGGGTGGAGAGACTGCAAGACGTTTCGTACTACCATCTTTCTCGATTGCTCTCATCGGGTTGGTAAAATACTTACGAAACACTTTATAAATACGTGCTGTTATCGCCAAAGAGATCCTTGTTAAAAATCTTCCGATTTTCCAACTTCTGCGTGTTGAATTTTCACCTATTTTTTCTATATCGTGCTTTGTATCATTCATATCATGATCTCCTGTTCATCCTGGGCATCACTGATATCACGATATTCATCATAAGATCTCTTAGCATTTTCTTGACCGCTCTCATATGCTGCAGATAAATCTGAAGCTTCAACTCTCCCCGCATATTTACCATCTTTATAAAAGGAGAAGGCAGCAGAATCAGGCACATTCAGCACGATTTGGCCATTATTTCTAGTGAAATAATAACTATTGATACTGATGTCACCTTTCATATTTTGATAGTTAGCGGGAAGCTTCAGGAAAACACCATCTCCTGACCGCTTAAAAGTATTGAAAGTAGCAGGATCAAAAGAATGAATATATTTCATATTTTTCGCTTTCGTTGAGGAAACAAGATAGTTGTCTATATCTTTGCTTTTAATATGCTTTTGAAATTGAAATTGACCATCTGATTTTAATTCATATAGTGATACTCCACTGTTTTTTAATATTGACCGCTTTGGGTCTATTAGTAAATGTGTACCATATTTATTGAATTCAGCTATCTTTTTTGATATGAACAATACTTTATCTTTTTCAGATAGATTTATGTAAAAGCCGTTCACAGATTCTCGAATGATTTTAGATTTCGAAATGATATAGTCTCCTTTCGCAGTAGATCTACTTGTTTGTTTTCTGCTCTGCGGTAATTCATTCGCATTAGCTTTATCATTCTTTACGATTTTTTCAACTTCAGGCGAAGCTGCATCTTGATGATGAACCTTATTTCTGTAGGATTTGATTTTATCAGTAGGTTTCTGTTCTTCTTTGGGATTTATCTTTTGGTCAGGAACTTTGCGGCTTTTTGTTTTATCCTCCCATTTTCTTTTCATATCAGCATATGTCCATTCCTCTTTTTTGTCACCATTTGCATCGTAGATCATATAACTACGATCATCCTTTAACGATGTATACATCATTTCGCCGGATGATGCCCATTTGCACTCATTCTTAGAAAAGTATGTATAGCATTTCATTTTTGTTCCAGGTATTCTAACAAAATATTTGTCATCATCTTCTCTTTTTATGATAGATTTATGAATAGAAAAGCGGAATATGCCTGACTCTATCTCAGCGCCTTTCTCCGATTCATTAACTTTCTGTTCTCTTCCTTGCAGCTGCTCCATCATCATTGCATCCTTTGCGTTATCTTTTAAAAGCACTACATCTTTCACAGGATGTTTGATTACCTGGTTTTTATTGATATCCAATTTATTATCCAGATTATTATATAGCAGCAATGTCTTGTACTCTCCAGAAGCATCTTTATAATCATCACTTATTGCATATTTATCTTCTTCACGAAATATATTACCATATTTAAAATACATCATCTTTTCCGGATAGATACTCATCTGAAACTTGATCCTATCTTTCAGCATTTGCAATTCTTTTTTATCCCCCAGATCGAGGATGCCGTCAAGGTCGTTCACATGATTTACGATATACAGATCTTCTACGGATTCTAATGCCATCTTATCCTGGTCATCCATATCATGGTATTGATTAATGATCTTAGCCTGCTGTTCCTGATTCAGCTGCAGACGTGCCTCCCCGTTTATATTTTTAATAAATGCTTTTTGAAATACCTGCTCATGCGGAAATCTGTGAATAAAATCAAATTTCTCAAATTCTTTATCATCACGCAGCTGCTCATATAACAGCAAAGCAGCATTGACATTATCCTTATAAAGAAAAACTTGAGGTGTTTGTCTATAAGATGCGATGATCTGCTCACTGATCTGTTCCTTATGAATTTCATAATAATCTCGCATGATGCTATCATCTCTTCCGGATAAATATTCATCCACAGATCTAAGTACATATTCTGTTTCAATTTGATCACGCAATCTAGTACGTGAATCTTCTTTTGCTTCAACAGGCCGGGGGTGTATGATATCCTGTAATTCATCACGCTGAAATTCTGATGTTGATTTGATATAGTCAAAGAACATATTTTCATGTAAGGTCGTTTTGATGATGCCATCTTCTTTTGCTTTCTGATATACCTCGAAGATGGTTTCAGTTATGACCTCTTTATTAGCAAAATATTTATGATCCATCAAGTAGGTAAATCCACTTACCTTATGCTTTTCTAATTCTACAAGTTTTTCATTGCTATTCGCTATATCCCACAGATCCTTACAATTAGCAGGATACGAGGAAAGGTCAATAACATTAACATTTACTCCTTGCTTTATGAGCATTGGGATCTCTTTTAACATAGCAGCTTTACCGGCTTTGTCATTGTCCCGCATCAGATTGATGGTACTTTTACTTTTTCTTATCAGATCAAGCTGCTTGTGGGAAATGTCCACTCCCATAGTTGCAACGATATTTTTAAGTCCCATACGCTTTCCGCCAGCAACATCCATAAAGCCTTCAACGATATAAAGTTCCTCTCCATATGCATAATTCTTAGCTTCGTGATAGTTATAAAGGATATTTTCTTTCCTAAACACACTAGTGTTGATACCATGCAGGTACTTCGGTTCCTCGTTATGCACAGCCCGGCCACTGAATGTTACGGTATTTCCTTTATCATCACGCACAGGGATCAATACTCGGTCTTTAAATACCTCATAGGGCTTACCATCTTCGCCATACCGAATCAGACCGGCAGCCTCTAATCTATCAGCAGATAATTCTTTCCGTTTGTTCATAGAAGCTAAAAGCTGCCCTGGCAGAAGATAACCATAACCTTCTGATTGAATGAGTTCTTCATCAAAGCCCCTGTTCTGCAGATATGTTTTTGCATCTGCCTCATTCGTCTTCAGCGTGTATGCAGCAAGGCGCTGCACAAAATCTAAGGTAGCCAATAGATCCTTTTCTTTTTCGTCATATTTATGACCGTTGCTTGTATATTGATATTCTTTACTGCGCTTATCTAAAGATGAAAGATCGATATCATTGATATTACAGATCTCTGCTACTTTTTTCACCGCATCATTATAGGTGATATCTTTATGATTGATTTCCTTTTCATACTTATATACAAATGTGATTGCATTAGCCCCGGTACCGCACGCAAAGCATTTAACAAACTGCTTTTTATCATTGATAAGCATTGATGGATTCTTGTCCGCGTGAAAGGGACATATGCATTTGTTTCCAACTATTTTAACATCATACGCATTTAATACATCTCTTATATTTGCCCTTTTTAAAACCGCATCATAGATTTTGGCCATTTTCTTTTTCTCCTCTTATGCATTACTAAAACGGCAAATCTTCGTCATTTATATTTATTTCATCAGAGGAAGGAAAGGACATGGTGCTTTCCTCAGCTTGTGCTGCAGCTTTCTTTTTACTTTCAAGCAAAGATATATTATCCGTTATGACTTCCGTTACAAATACTTTTTTTCCATCTTTATCCTCATAATTGCGTGTCTGTATTCTACCTTCTACACCGACCAACGATCCCTTTTGTGTGTATTGAGCAACGACATCTGCTGTTTTCTTCCAGGCAATGCAGCTGATGAAATCAGCTTCCGGCTGCCCATCCTGTTTAAAACGTCGATTGCACGCTATTGTATAGCTAACTACACTAGCTCCGTTTTGAGTTTTTCGTAATACAGGATCTTTTGTGAGCCGTCCCTCTACTATTACTCTGTTTATCATCGTCTATCCTCCTTCATAGATCTTCAGCTATCTTCTTTTCAAGCTCGATCCTCATTTGATCTAATTTCATTTGCTGCTTTTTATAATCCTCATATTTCTTTATCCCAATATCAAGGATATGAATCTTTTCTTCAATTTCTGATTTCTTAGCAAGCTCTTTTTCTCTTTGTTTACAAAGCTGCAGTAATTTTTTATCTATTGATATCATAATCCTCCTAATGTACCACTCACTGGTACATTACATACTAGAAACCCGTGATGTGTCATTTATCAAGATTTTGCAAAACTAATCTATTTCTATATCACGAAATGTCTGTATGCTCTTATCCGTATAATCTGCGACTAGATCAATTTATTAGGGATGTACCACTCAATGGTACATCCCTACAGGATAATTAAAGTGTTGGGATATCAACAGAATTCACAAACTTCTCAATCATACCACTGACACCATTCTGAACAATTGGTCCCAGGACATACATGATACCTAACACAAGGCAAATAGCCAAAATAATCAAACAAACCTTTCCGAAATCTTCCATTGTAAAATGCATAATATATACCTCCATATGTGTTTAGTGTGCTTTTTAGGGAAGCATAACCACTGTTTATCTTGCGTAGCCGTCAATCTGGCCGTCTTTTTCGATTCCTAACAATGGAATATAGACTTTATAATGTAATGTTACAAGCCTATCCTGACGATCTGCTACGCTGTTTACTGTTTTTGTTTCTACGTACCATCCCGGCATTTTTGCCTGGATAGCTTGATTTAATTCTGCGTCGTTAACTGCATAGTAGGAGCTTTGGATCTGATTGATTACAGATGTATGTAAATGCCTTGCGGACATTATTTGTATCTCTCCTAAAGTCAAAACGCTTCCTACCATGATTTCAATCATCATTATGATGAAACCATTCATGATCTTAAATAATGTATCCATAAGGCTTCACTCCTCTACATAAAATATTGTTTTCTTTACGATAGACTTACCGTTCCAGTTCAATACGAATACCACTTCATAGCTACCGATTTTCGTCGTATCCACTTTACCCTGCATTACGATATAACGTTTAAGATCGGTACCATTATCTGCAAAGCATTCCACATGTTCTTTCCAGTCAAAAGTGGAATCCTTTTTTACAATGGCATTCTTCACTACCATTTGTCCTTCTTCAACTTTTGGTATCTCATAATCTACATGAGTTCCAACCTCGATTACATCGAATTTCACGACCTCATTCTGCAGTAATATTTGATTGTCAAAGATAACGGATAGCATTCCGAAACCAAGCATTGCTCCAACGCCTGCAATCAGCAACATCAAAAATGCACTCACTAAATTTCGCATATCACATCAACCCCGTTAATAAATTACTGATCAGTAATGCAAGAAGGGATGAGGATCCTACAAATATCCCGCAGAACATGGCAACACCGATTCCGGCTCCAATGATATCCAGCATAAGAACAAAGAACTGCTCCATATTTTCATTCATAAGGCTATCTCCGATATCAAGGCTAACACTCCGAAGAAGACAGAAACACCAATTGCATATACTATCAACTCACACAAGCTTGAAACCATCTCTTCTACTAATATTTTCATCCTGGCAGCACCATCATTTGGCCGATCAGCTGAAACATATAGATAAATAACGAAAATTGATTCGCTGTGATCAGCACCATAACTGCAATAACTGGTACAACACCAAGGTTATCCACACTTCTTAACAAGCTTTCATTACGTAGTTTTTCAGACTTAGCAAGCATATCTTGATTCCTAGTAACAAGCGAGTTGATCTGTTTATCCAAATCCTCATGGTCTATCTTCTGCAGGGAATATAAAACTTTCATTGCGGACTGTCCTTCCGGATAATCAAAGCCTTCGAAGAAGCATATGTAAGGAGCGATAGTTACAGGATCCGCATCATTCGCCTTTATAAAATCATCAATGAATACATTCATCAGATTAGAACAGTTATCCTGACTGTTCTTAATTGCGTTTACTACAGTGTAATTTTTCAGATTGAGGGCTATTTCTCGCAGCCAGATTGGAAATTCTATTTTTATTGCTTTCGTTACGATTTTTTTACAAGACCGATAATTGTTCTTCGCTAGGAGCAAACAGACTAATGCCGCTGCTGCCAATAAGATTGCAAAGGGAGTAAGACCGGTAAACCATAAAACAACAGCAGCTAGAAGCATCAAGATGCAAACACCTAGCATTGGCTTAGGAATCCTCTTATCACCCTTTTTAATAAATTCATATGCCTGCATGACTTTCTTATCCATCTTCACCGTTTTATCATCGACCAGCCATTTTGCGTGTAAGCGCATTTGCAGTATGCATATGATAATCATCATTGTTGTTAAAAACACCGCTGTAATGAGCTGATATAAAGCGACACCGGTAAATCCTGACATCATTTCATTTGAACTGTACATAAAAGTGAAAAATACATCGATCGTCACCGCAAGCATGCAAATGAATAGAAGTGCAAGTTTTTTCGATTTTATATCCTTATGGTAGCTATATGTACGGGATATCCATTGCTGCACATCGTAATACAGATTATCAATCGTATCATAATAATTTTTTGATGATTCTGTTTCAATGTCTTTCATGAGTTTATGAATAGACATGATACGGGAATTAGGGAACTCATTCGTAATGATTGAAAATGCATGATCATAAAGATCAACATCATCCAGATTGGTTTCTATATACTCTATAGCTTTTGTCACACAATCCTTTATTTCACCATAAAGCAGCTCATTTACTTCTTTTAATGCGTATAAAATCTTAGGTGTCTGCTTAAAAATAGGCAAGATATTATTTACATATGATTCCACCTGTAAAAATCTATCCATATTGTGTATCATACGAAACTGTGATACTACGATAAACGGAAAACAGAATATGGCGATCATACACAAAATGATAATATACGGTATTTCCAACTTTGTTATGAATGATACTAAGATAACAAAGGCAAGTACTAACAGCAGCTGCCATAAAAATGTTTTAAAGGAATAGACATAACCATACTCCTCCACTTCCTTCTGCAGAAGATTAAATGTTATGATCCTTTTTTTCTTATTACTCTTTTCCTTTTTCAAATACACCAACCCTTTCTAGTTCCTCTAATGCTTCATATTCTTTATGCTTTCTTAGTTTCTTCAATATCCTTTCAGGGATGCAAGGCTCATCGATTCCTTCATCGTAAAGAGAATAGATCTTGTTAGTTTCATTCGTTCGATCAAAAAAACACAGCTGATCAATCTTCCGGAAGATCCCGGAAGACGTTTCTTCCATGGACACTCGGATTCCTACATCAAAAAATGTATAAACATCATTACGGAAGGATAACGGGTCTGCCTTGCTTCCCACCATCTGTACGATTCTATCAGGAATATCTTTTGATTCTTCACAGTGAATACTGGTCATAGTTTTGCAACCCGTGGAAGCTCCCTGCATAGCTGTAATGATGTCAAGTCCTCTGGCCTCAGACATGATCATATATTCAATAAGGCTTCTTAACCCATCTTCAATCGCCATTTGTGACGTATAATGTGAATCTACACGAATGGGAATAACATCCTTTTCCGGATATAAGACGTCCAATTTCAGTTCCAAGGTATCTTCTACTGTCTGCACACCGATATTCTCACCAATATATTGAGCGAGCCATTTGATAACTTCTGTCTTACCGGCACCGACCTGTCCGATAATAACAAAGGATGTGTGACAACGTACCAGTGCTGGAAGCAGCTTGTAAAGTAGTGGATGCATATAACCACTATCTATCACGCTATCATTCTTTATACGACACTCAGAGGATACTTTTCTTATGATCAATTCTGTTTTTCCAGAGCAGCTTGCATGTCTGCACTGGATACGCAGACCATCTGCCTGCGCAGTAAAAGAAGGGGAGGAGTAATTAAAATTGACATTGATTGAATTTGCCATCCTCGTAGTTAATACATTTAAAAATTCTTCAGTAAGCATAATATCCGGAACAAGATACGTACCTTTTTTCAAATCTCTGATTCTAAGCGCTCTACCATTCCATTTGATATCGGTCACATCATCATTTTCAATATATGGGTAAAGCTCTTTAAACAGGCTTTCATTAACTTCTAACATCACATGTTCCTTTCTTAACTATCTTTTGACAGCTGCTCGATCACACCTGTCTTCTTGGCACTTATGGTCTTCATCGATCCATTCCATATCCGGAAAGAGGAATCTACTTCAACCGAAAGAATACCTTTTTTACAATCAACATACAGGACACGTATATTCAGCTGACTGTTTGTTGACTGCAGCATATATAAGTTTTTAGAAAACTCTGCTACATATTCTTCATTGCTGTTAAACGCATATCGCTTGTTATCTGTATCATTCTCGCTATCCATTTGCTGCTCCTGCATGACTGTTTGGGTATTGGTCATAGCAGTCGTCACGATACTTGTCAGCTCATCTGAGCGAACGTTGTATTGTGACAGCTGAGAGATGATCAGAACGATCAGCAAGAGAATTGTGCATGCACCGAAATACTTTATAAGTATTTTCATTCAATTCCTCCATGCTCTCATCGTTTAAATCTTCTTATGAATTCTTTGTTCGTTTCCTCTCCGGGATTCGTGCTTTTAGCAAAATCTCTCATAGCCTCCGGATCGCTATTGATCCAATCATATTCAGCTAGAGGAGTATCGTTAGTCAGCGCTTCCTGCAGAGCAGCTGCATACTCTTCTGTACGCCAGATACTATTAGGTGGCAACATTTCCACTGGGGTTTTTCCATTTACCAGGACATCATTCGATATAAATCGTGCATATATGGTTGGTTCATCACTAACTTCCTGGGTATGTGATCCCTGGAAGACGATGTGGATCTCTGCAGTAGCATAAACTTTGACACCTCTTGAATTCGTTACAGAATATGTGATCGTGATATCCTGTTCTTTAGAGGTGTCGAGTTTACTCGGTTTTTCCTCAGTTCGATCCGAATATTTGATTTTTTCGATAATGATCTTTTCAGCTATATCTTTATCCTTGACATCTGTTGCATCAGCTCTCTCTATGAGATCCTTTGCACTTACTGGTGTGTCAATAAAGTAATAAGTATCCTTAGCCTTTAATTCTGGCTTGGTTGCTTTATATCTGATGATGATTTGATCGAATGATCCATCTGTCTTCTGTGTGATAGGAAGAGAATAGGTATTACCAATCTGTTTCCCTGATAGATACAGGTCATATGCATTCTCTTTTTCATATCCAATCGGAATCTTATCTGCAGCTAAGGATTTTACATCCATAACAGAATTTACAGCAACATTCCTTGTTTCAGATGTTATTTCTTTCCAACCATTTATGACATCATACGTTTTATGGTTTATCTGAATATCATAATGCGTACGCTCCCATTTTGCATACAGGGTAGTGTTTCCTGTGATCTGTGTATTGAAATCATATCTTTGTGTAAGATTCTTGTCGGCATACCATCCTAGAAACTTGAAATTCTTCTTTGTTATAGTAGGTGAAGTAGCCTTATTACGGTACTTGACGATCTGCGTTGCAGCTGCTGAACCACCGTTACTGTCAAAACTTACATTATAAGTTTTCTTCTTGTAATAAAATTCGGCAGTAGAAGCCTGGTATATATTAAAGCCGGTACCATTCGCCTTGGAAGACCATCCTCCAAGAGCGTTATAGCCATAGCTGTTTGAAGATAATTCATAACCTGTAATAGAAATACTATGAGGATAATAAATGCTGCCATATGATAACGATTGCTGCCCGGTCTGACTACTCAGAATCATGGATCCGCTGCTATTGAGTGATCCACTTGGATTCCATGCACCTGATGTGGTGTCTTTTTCAACCCAATGGCTTGTTACTACATTGTAATAATTTATGCTGTATGTTGCTGTGATCGTACGGTTACTCGTTATATTTGTGTATCCGCTGTCCCATCCGGTAAAGGTATAGCCCGGCCTGGATGGACTGCCTGGAGGTGATGCATTACCACCATGATTTACGGTCTCTGTTTTTAATACTGTGCCGTTATAGTCTTTCCATGTTACTGTATATTTGTTTATTTCGTACACTGCAGTGATATCCCTATCACTTGTAATGTTTTTATAAGATTTATCCCATTTTACAAAATGATATCCAGGGCGATCAGGTGGAGAAGGCGGAGTGGCATTATCACCTTTTGCAACCATTTGAGTTTTTAAGAGTGTACCATTCCAACTATAAAATTTCACGGTAAAATCAGGTTCTGGAATATTAAATGGCTTTTTTACATTTACGACAGTGATAGCGCCATCTTTATCGTCATATAAAGCTATTTCATGCTTACCTGGTTTCAATGTTATTGTTTTCTCTCCACACAATTGTGTCTTATTTTTGATTTTATGATTGTCTCCAACATAGTCTTTAAAAACTGCTTTCTTTTTGCCATCAACAGCGATGGCAACAGGTACCTTTTGATAAATGTATGAACCAGAGCTACCACGGTGAGTTATATAGTATCTTACCCGTACCCTTTGTTCACCTGAATTTTCATCATAACCGATTACTTGCCATGTTACAGTTTCAAAGAATTCTCCATTATTCCATGATCCTATCTTCGTATCTGCTCGATTCCTATCTAATTTTTCCGCATTGGTTTTAGGATTAAAATCACTTAAGCTGATTCCAGAAGCTAGAACACTTAGCATAGAGAAATTCAAAAAGAACAAACAAATAATAATATTCTTAATTTTTTTCATTCATTCTATTACCTCCAATAAAAAAAAGATTGCATTCGCAATCTTTAACAATAATTTGTACCCTTCGGACAGAATACTACAACAGCACCCAATATCTCATTTCCATAAGTTATTCCCGCAGCGCTGTACATTCTTCCATAATAAGGACTATTTTCATCGTGTCTTTGTTGCTCAGCCCAAGCAACAGCAGTGTCTAAAGCACCATCAGATCCTTCAACAAAATAATCATTTTGAGAACGTGCTCTTGCAATCATGGCTTGTTTTTCAGCTTCATTCTTTGCAGCTAGCTCGGCTTGTTTCTCAGCCTCTGTTGGTTGAGGGGTAGGTTCAGGTTTTGGCTGCGGTGCAGGAGTAGGCTTTGGTTTTGTAGCTTGCTGCGTATTGCTACTTGATGAAGATGAGCTAGAAGAACTACTTCCGGATCCGTTTGAAGAAATAGCCTTGTTTGATGTAGATCCATTTGTATCTGACTTATTTGAGGTCTTAGAGTTAGAAGAACTTGTCTTATCTGTTGATGTAGAGGTTTTATTCTCCTTTGTTGAAGACGCCTTATCACTCTTCCCTTTTTTATCAGTTTTTGAAGATTCTTTCTTTTTGCCTTCTTCCTTGCCTTTCTGATCTACGTTCTTATCATCTTTCTTTTTAGTATCGGAAGTTTCCTTCTTATCTTTTTTGCTCACAGTTTCTGTTTGCTTGACTTTATCATCCACTGATTTACCTATAGTCGTAAGAGAATATCCGGCAAACGTCATTGCGCCAATAACTGCAATCGTCACTACACCTAGTATAGCCTTGTTTTTCCTATCCATAGAATTTACTGTTGATTTCAAGTTACTAAACATCTGTGTAATTTTATTCATAATTTCTTCCTCCATCTTATCCTTACGGATATCTTTTCATTTATCAGCACCCACAGGGTGCTAGAAGTGCCCTACCTTATAATAATTCATTTGCGTCTTCCTCCATCAAAAAAAGACACCGGCAAAGGTGTCCTGGATATACTAAAATGTTTATCACAGTCTTCTTCCCCTTGCATCCCTCTGATGTTTACTGGAACAGCGCTGTGATGTTCGTGTGACAATAGGTTTGTAATTCTACCTATTTATTGCATGATAACATTTTAGCACGTTTTTTTGTTTCAGTAAATACGCAAATCAATTTTTTTGCTAATTTTTACTAATTATGGAATTATCACATTTCCATCTCATATTCTTCAATCCCATTATCTTTTTCAGTCTCTTGATCTTCAAATTTCTGTTCTTCTTTAACTGCAGACTTCAAATAAGACATCATGCTGAATGTTTTGCCAATCGAAGTAGCATCGACAACTTTAGTACATCTGTTCAGCCAAGGAAATTTCTCAGACATATCATTGATTAACAAGCTGACCTTATAAACACTAATTGGATCTTTTGAAACATACCCTGAACCTTGCCTATGCTGGAACCCGGAATTTTCCAAATATTGCCGTATATCATAGTATGCCTGATGATAAGATTCACCAGGATAAAATCTTTCCAGGGCTTTTGTATCAAGATCAAAATTCAAAGCTTTTCGTGTGATTTTCGCCATGATCAATGCTTCATACTGACAAACTCATTCCAAGTCTTCAGGCAATCCTCTCTATCTTCAATATCATCACCCTCTGCTCTCCAGTACCATTTATCGATAACTTTTAAAAACCAAGTGGTTTTTGGCAGTCGAACAGCTGCAATACTAAATGCAGCGAAATCATCATCATTACCTGCGTAAATTCCTTCATTCAATTTTTTGATACCTTTACCTACAAAGTAATCGTCAAGGATCTTGTAACAATTTGATACAGAGATCTGATTTTCTTCTGCCTTTTTTCTGTTTAAGAATATTTCCATCATCATATACATTTCCTCCTTTATTTCACTCAATTAGAGTGTTATTTATCGTCATATGATCCTTTCCATGTCAAACCTTGATTCTTTTACCTTTATTAGGCGCTTTTAGCATATACCACCCCTGCAAAAAACAAAGTCAAGGCAGCCTTTAATATCGGGTTGTTTATAAACGTAATTAAGACAACAACTAATATAACCATCGTTATTATGGCGATTATATCAATAATTACTTCAGCCCCTATCAAATTCCTTTGGCGTATCTGTGTCCACCTATCAGAGATACGTAAAGCAGAAAGGATTATCAGCAGAGCTGTGATTATTAGAAACGACCACGCTTTATTATTGTCATAACTTAATATACTCAAATAATCATTCTCTGTAAACTTTGATAAGAGTTCTTTATTGAAATCATTCAGAAACAACAGAAATATCATACTTGCAGTAATAAGTAAAAGTTCTTTCCACAAATATAGACAAATATTTTTTACAACATCCATCTCATGTATTCCTTTCTCTTACTTTATATACTTTTTCTAACAATATTCTGCTCTTGTTTAACTTATATAGGCTATTACTTAAACTATACACAATTATAGCTGCAACAACAAAAGTTAAGATAATGATAAACCAAGATAAATATTCTGCTGCCTGTATAAAATATTGATTTTCTGTTTGTCCAGATATCAGTAATTTTGTTAGTAATTCGAAGAAGAAGCTCCAGATATTCGTTACAGCTGAAATTACTAATACAATAAATACAACCGAGGTCATCAATATTTTGTGTTCATATGTTGCAACAGTCTCTATATATTCTGTATCAAACTCGTCATCTGCCATTGCCATATATCTATTGTATTCTTTATGATAAGATGCAAGAGCTCTTTTCCGTTTCCCACTATAAGATATTAAATCCATAAATTTTTCAAGGATGATATTTATTTTTTCTACTTTTTTACTGTTCATGATTCGTAAATATTCCTTTCTATCCAAGACATTTCTTATATCACAACGATTTAGCATCTTAATCTAGTTGGTTATATAAATTCTGATCAGCAAACACGAAATTCAATTTAACTTTCCATGATTTAAAAACAACCATATGCGCCCATGCTGCCATCAAGTAATAAGCCTTAGGCTTATGCCGTATCAATGTACTTCTGGATATGTTTAATCGCTTTGCAATATCCGTGTCCGGAAGATCATATATGTACTTGTATCTCAGATATCCACCTGCAATCATATCCCTTACTTCAATGTCTGATATTCTTTTTTCAAATCTTCCGATTTGATCATCTTCCCAAATACATCGATGTAAAAGCATAGAATCTCTTTTGCTGTAAACAGTGTCACTTGATGCATTGATCATACTACTTGAATGCATTGGTGTACTTAGTTTATCCTGCAGGCGTTGCTGCAGTGCAGGAGCATATTGTCTACAGACCATTAAGCCATTTTCAATCGTCTTTTCCTCGTCTATCAGATCAATACATTTTATACCCTTCATCCCCTCACCTCTCTCTTTTATTTTATCAAATTTTACGATCAATAGCTATTATTTTTTGGCTGAAATTCAATGAATAGAAATCATATCATAAACAAAATCACTGTGAATATTAAAGTAGTAAATTGTAGAGTATCCATCATAAATAAAGTAGACCTTGTCCCCTTCAACTTTAACAATTGTAAGGAACTTACCATTATTTACTGAGTGTTGATTATTTATCTGGTATCTCTGCTTCACTTTAAACATGCTTATCTCCAACTGAATCTTTACTATGTTCGTTAATTTTAGGTAAGTGTTCCACTACAGCATTCATACATTCCTCTAAAATCTTTACAGTGTTTTCAATATTCATCTGTGATACCAACTCTACTTCATTTTTTCCATTCTTATGTGAAATAACAGTGATACTGATCTTTGCCTTTTTTAGCTGCTCTTTTATGTCATTCATAAATGATTGCCTCTCGATATATGTTCTTCCTTCCGATATGTACCAGTCACTGGTACATTATCCGTTTATAGATTAGTCTTTTCATTACTGGTCAAATAATCAGCAACGATGTATGCATCATCAAGATCACCAGCTTCTAAAAATTTATTAAAAGCTTCTGCTGCTTGTTGCTTTGTCATTATTTCCTATCATCCTCTTTTGTAAATACTAGCCAATGCGTATCACCTCGCTTATTGCCAAATAGAGGTGATTCCTCGGCCAACTTCAAGATTTCATTTATTTTGATTTGACATTCATTCCATTTGAATATTAAGAAGCCTCCTGATTTCAACACCCTCATACATTCTTTAAATCCTTGAGCGATATCCTGCTGCCAAGTATCACTGAGCTGACCGTACTGAGCCTTCATAATAGAGTTCGGTCCGGCCCAGCGCAGATGTGGAGGATCGAATACGACCATATCGAATCGTCCATCATCATATGGGATGTTTCGAAAGTCTCCAATTACATCAGGATCGACATGGATATGCTTTCCATGGATTTCTCCATTTTCATGCCTAATATCCATATAAACGACATCAGGATGGTGTTTTTGAAACCAAAACATCTTGGAACCGCAGCATACGTCAAGTATCCGTTTAGTCATTTTATTCACTCCTTATCAAACTCAAACGGCACGATACTATCTGGTTTGAATATGATTTTGTATTTATACTTGTTTTCTTCTCGCCACTCTGTTTGCTCCACTATATAACTCGTGTTGTCTGAAAGCCCAAAGTAATGCACTTTGTACTTATCCTCACCGGTTTTACATGTGAGTTCAAGTCGTTGTGCAGTATTATTCGTCTCTACAGAACAATTGCCTTCTGCCTGAAACAGATATTCACCAGTAATGTTGTTTATGAATACGATTCGACGCAGCACTTTAAACTGTTCTGCCTCTTCCTTCACATTTCTTGTAACTACTTCCGAATCACTGCTACAACCACCTACTAAACACAATACTATAGTAAAATACATAATACGCAATTTTTTCATCTTTTCATTTCTCCTATCTTCCTTTCCCAGATTATTACATATTTCATTTCTAATCATTAGTAATTTTTTATAAATCTCAAAGGAACCACCTCTTTATTGTACCAGTGACTGGTACAATACTTTACATGAGGGTTTTCTATGGATTCTTAACAACCTCATATATCAATCACCAGACTATTTATCGATGATAGAAATCAATAAACCACTGCTACACGTAACTACCAGTAAGACGATATCAATCAAACCAGACATGGAATCCACTCCTCTCTATAATTCTTTCGTAACGTAACTTAAGGAAAGAGGGAAATAAAACACCCACTTTATCATTATTATTAAGCAAAACAGGGCAAATACTAATATTTGCATTTATGTAAGTACTAGTGAATGATACTTACTGTGTTTGTTTCCTAATATTCAATGGACACCATCGAGGAGCGGTTTTTATTGGTATAACGCTCCCCTTCGCTTGAGCTACTCGTCGATTCGGTTCACATTCCGTTCTAGCAATACTACAGTACCAGTTACTTCTAGAATTATTATATTTTGAAATAACTGGTATCAAATGGCTGCAATCACTGCATTTTATATTCTTTTGCATAATTTATCTCCTCACTTTTTCATCGATTATAGTACATGTACCATTCACTGGCACATGTACTAACAACTCACATTTCATCGCAAATCAGACCTAATTGATCCATCAATATATAGACTTCATCCCGCACCCTTCGATATTGTGCAAACTCGCCCCGGAATTCCACACCGTTCAGCTTTGCTACTAATTTATCCATATTAACGATAATGGCTCTCATGATTTCTTCTATCGTTTCATGTGCATTATTGTTATCATAGAGTTCTATATCATTTGCCTTATCCACACAAGTTTCTATTACAGCATTACTTCCAAAAGACGACTTAAGTTCATCGATTTTCTCTTCTTGAATTACACAGTGCGTATCATAGTATAATTGCTTTTCTACCGGCTGTTTCTTTAATTCTGCTTTATATGTATCAACTGCTTTTTTACTGTATGAATCATTCTCTGCTAAAAATTTCCTCTGATCTTTATCGGGTAGATCGACTAAAGCTACAGCAGCATCGATCGTCAATTCATCTTTCCGAATACTTTCCCTCACAGGTTCTGATGCATGATTTATTATTTTTTCGTAATTGGCTACCTGAGATTTTTTTATTCCCATTTCTTCTGCAATGATCGATTGGATACGCCCCGGCACTTTTTCACCTGCAGCTTTTTTCATTCTGTAAATTTCCTTTAATTCCTCAACAGCCTCTAGCTTCTCTGCATTTGTAAGTGGATCATTTTCCATATTGTTCAGAATTAACCGTTTTCTGGCATCTATATCACTCATTGTAACGACCTTGCAGGGGATGTACTCATAGGTCATATCGCCGCTCGCAATGTTTTTCATGATGGCGGAATATCGCCGTTCTCCTCCAATCAGTTCTACATCATACACATCATCCTCTACCTTACGTACCAATAGGTTGTTTTCAAGACCATCCTCACGTATATCTTCTGCTAGTTCATCAATCCTTCGCAGCTCCCGGTTTTTATTGGGGCGTTTGATCTTTGTGTAATGTATATTTTCAATCTGATTCTGAAAAGCCATTTGTTTCACACTGCCATTCATGAATTCACCCAATATACTTTTCTTCGCCATCTTAAAACATCTCCTTCAGTTCTTCCGTTAAATGCTCATAGTCTTTCGTCACTTTAGCATGCGGATAGCGACGAGAAAGAGGAATACGTCTTTCTCTTGCACGTCTGACGGGAGTAACATTCGTTCGAATATGGGTCTTGAAGCACAGTGATCCTAAGGCTTGCTGTAGTTGCTGTAGTAGTTTTGCCGCATATTTAGTATCGTCAACCATCGTAGGTAGAACACAACAACGTAGCTTACCGTTAAACAGTGCTGTCAGCTCCTGTATTGTTGTACTAGCGCCCTTAAGGGAATCCTCATCCAGCGGAGTGGGGATAAGGACAAGATCTCCAGCTTTTAGTATTTCTACCGTTAATTTGTTAAAGTAAGGAGATGTGTCGATCACAATATAGTCATATTCTGATCTTACGCTGTCCAATTGTATATCCAAGATGTTATCCTGTATATCCTCACTGGCCAGGTAATCACTCCCAGGGATTATATCAAGTCGTGAGAATCTTGTGTGAAAGATGCTGCGATGGACATCTGCACCTCGCAGCAATCCAAGTACGCTTTTTTTAAATTCCCGGCTGCTCAGTCCATCTGTGGCATTGCACTGCGGATCCATATCAATCAGTAATACTCGAGCCGCATCCTTTTTAAGATTATAAGCAAGATTCTTTGCGGTCGTTGTCTTACCACTGCCGCCCTTTCTGTTTGTAATAACTATGATGTTAGCTTTTTTCATTCCTGTGTTCTCCTTCGCTTACGCTTGCGTTTTCGCTTTCAAGATACTGCAAGTATCTTGATTTTGTTGATGCTATGCTGCAGGTATGATCTCCACATATTGCAGCTGCTTACGGCTGTTCGCCTTTCGTGATGGACGAATCTTGCCTTCCTCTATGATTTCATAGTGTTCTTTGAGGTGCTGAATCAAATTCTTTCTATCCCGTTCATTGATAAACTCAATCCTGATCGTGATCATATCGTGTCTCCTTTGCTTGTTTGCTCACACTGCTTTCTTCGTCTTGCCCGAAAAGTTCAATCATCGTGTTATACACATAAATAAGACCCTTTTTGCTGATCCAATCATACATTGCACGACGTTCTCGCAGTCCATCACATTGTGCATATAGATAACGCTTCATCTTTCTTTTACACCTAAACTTATATAGCATGATATCTCCTCTATCTTTTTGTATCTCTCATAAAATACAACGCACAATATACGTCTTTTCGCTCTTTCCTTCACCCTCATGATCAATTTCGATATACTCACATGTAACCCCCTCTTCTTGCAGAAGGGGAAGCAAGGAATTACCCAGACATTTTGCTATCCCTTTACCAATCGCACAGTTTCCATGCTCCTGCAGATGGAACAAAACCCATACTGGAAAACGTCCTGTCTTAGATTTAATCATAGTGTCACCTTCTTTCTTTATATCCTGCTCTTTCATCCGCAATACCGCTTATTTTGCATAAGGCATAAAAAGTGATCAGCATTCCGCATGTCAGTAAGAATGCTACTATCGCAAATATTACAAACATAGTTTCTTCACCTTTATACAGTTTTTTCGTATTTACTTCTGTTAAACACAATACCGTACTCGTCTGTCGTGAGTTTGTCTGCCAAAATTAAAGTATCTTCATTCTCTAAAGCTTGCATGAACACATCTGCAGACAAGTTGAATGTAAAGGCCATAATCTGACAGGTATATTCATAAGAGCTGAGGTCTGTTTTTTTTCGCTGCAGGAGTTCTGTCAAACTCTGATGCATGTTATCTCTGTGCCTGTTCCATTCTGATGTAGTTATAGACATTTTTTCATTCCTCCTTTAAGCGTATGCGATATTCACAGGAACGCTTTTTAATAGATAATTACTGAATCCTGTACGGACTGATTCACAATCTTTCGCATATATGCTTTAGCATCATCCACATTATCGTAAACTGCTAAAGTAATGTGTTCATCTACCAAACGTGCTATTACACAGAATTTTCCCGGTAAACTATAGGGATTTACAAAAATGTCATTGCACTCAATTAATCTCGTCTGTTCTTTATTTAGAAATATCATATTTTTTACACCTCTTTCTGTATGTGTTATAATTGAATGGAAAGGAGGGGGAGCATGGAAGCAAAATTATTTCTGATTGATGGAAGCGTCATTGATATTGATAATGAAACATTTTTTGAGTATGATGATGTCCCAGCTGGTGAAACTATTGAAGAACTCCGTGATTTCTATGAGTGTATAATGGATAAGGGAACTGATCCATCTATTGTTTTGATTAAAAAAAATAAAGAGTATCATTTCCCAAGAAAATCAATTTCTCATTTTGAAATCATAGCTAAGTAAAATCTACAATTGATAGGATTGCATCTGTAAATTTGAAGCAATCCTTTTTTATAATACTCCCCTTTGTAAGCAGCGTTGCTGAGTAATGATCAAAAACCGGCGATGCTCCCATGGGAAGGCGCAGAATTGGATAAATGGGAAGTATGGCTTGCTGCGAAAACGTCAAGGCCACATATATCAATGCTGCCTATTTTTTTGCAACTCCCTATCCTCCACATATGATGTCATATGGTGTAGGGCTTATTTTCAGCCCCTGTGGGAGTTGTTCCATTGTTCTCTTATATACGCCTATTTGCTTTTTTACCACCTGTTACGGATGCCTATATACGCTTATTCATGTGACCGCCACATCCAATTCTCTCACTAGATAATCTAATGCAGTCTGGGCATAGCCCATCCATTTCTGCAATTGTTGCTGCTTTTGATACGTTAGGCGTAACCGATAATCCTCTGTATCTTTTTTATCTCTCAGCATTTCCATATATGCTTTAAGTAAAATTTTAAATTTTGCTGGATTCTTTTTAATATACTGCATATCTCGTGTGATCATTGATTTATCAACATTCAAAATATCAGCAATATCCTTATTTCTCAGGTGATTCACGTTTTTCAGTTCACATACTCTTGTCCGACGTTCCAGCAGTTCCTGCTGCTTTTCAGTTAAGTTTGTCAGCTTACACTTGCGCTTACGTTTTGCATACGTTGACTTTTTTAACCATCTACGCTTTAATACTTTAAGTTTTTTCTGCTCCTGCAGCGTGATATTCAATTTATCGATAATTTTGTCAATTGAGCTTGTCATCCGCCCTGGAGATGGCCGACATCTATTTTCTATTTGTAAATCTGGTTTAGGATCATGCATTATTTGGTTTAGTTCCTTCGCTAATTTAACTGACTCATCGATTGTATATCCCGACCATATCGCTCGCTCTCGAACGAGGTAAAGCAACATTTCTCTGTAACCTTTGTAATAACCGTTTCTATTCCGCATAACGATTAAAGATTTCGCATCCTCATAAAAATCGTTGAAATAAGGTTTCCGTTTACTGATATCCTTTTTTTCTTTTGCTACCTGCTTATCACGCTTCTTATCTTTCTTGGTGGTACGGTAAGTTATCACTTCCGTTTGTGTCCAAGGGAGCATTACTGTAAAATCTTGTATACGATAATCAGTATCCTCGTACTGTAGAATCTTGACTTGTCTTCCGGATCGGCTGTTAATTGATCCTGGTAGACGTATTACCTGCGTCAGCAGCATAGCACCAGCATCCATCTCCAGATTCTTAAAGCGGCTGTAAAAAGCATCCAGTGTCGCTCGATATAGATGTTCCATGTGATAAGAACAATGGTGAAATGCATAGATAATGTAAAGTCCACGTCCGGAATCTAAGACAGCTGTTGGAGGAAATGGAAGTTTGTTCTTTATCTTCTTTCTATAAAATTTTTCAGCTTCCCACCCTGCGAACCGTTCATCTTTGTAATAATCAAAGTCTAAGACCAACGCATTGATATGTCTGACATTACTACCGGCTTTTTTGGGCTTATAAAAGCTATTGAGCGAGAAATAGACATCCTCGGCTTCTGCGTATATCATTTCTTCACATTGATCAAGAAAGACAGAGGTTTGCAGCATATGATCATACATACACCGTTTTTCTTTATTTATATGGATAGTCTCACAATTCCTTAATAAAACTTTTGCAGCTGCGGAAGTTATTTGAAGCTGCTCTGCAGCCGTTTGCATATCCACACCTTTACACAGGAGAGACATCAACTCTTCCAATCGGTCATACCTTGTTTTATCTTCCCAAGTCGTTAGAATAGCGGAATAACAAGTATCATCAGCACCTGCATGAATTTTTTTGACAAGATCTATAGCATCCATACCTATCTCCCACTATTTCTACCAACCTTATAAGCTGCAGTACAGGCTATAGTCAGCCCTATGCATAGCAATATAATTGATAATGTATTAAATTCCCCCTGCAGTAATACGAGAAAGAGTATCTCTAACACCGCTATTACATATAGTGGAAAGGTATTGTATAATGTTTCTTCATCTGTTTGCCCAGTTAACTGTGCCTTGAAAAATATATTTTTTTTCATAATATCTCCCTTGCGTTATTTCTTGTGTTTACCATAATAGTAAAAGTAAATGATCATTACATTGATCAATATAAATATGATGAATTCATTCATTTGGTGATATATTTTCTTCTTTCAGCATATCCACTAATGATTTTATCTTTTCATAAAGAACCAGTTGGTTTTTTTCACCTGCATCAATAGATGAATCAATATCAAATGCCAAAAAATCAAATTCTGGATGCAGAGCTATATTTAAAATTATGTTGCGAAAGAGCTTTCCATTCGTACTCGTATTTACTCTTTGCCGTAATTCTTCTACATGATTCATTTCTTCTTCAGAAAATCTTGTCATTACATTTAAACTACGTTTTGATTTAGTCACAATAACACCTCCATAATCTTAAGTATCTGGAAGAGCATCTATACTACCAACAAAGCTTATATCTATATCCTCAATGGACGTTTTATCAGATAACCACAGAGCTACACGCTTGCAAAGATCCAACTTGTTATCCGCAAGGAAAACATAAGGTTCTCTTGCCGAATTTAACGATATAGAAACTTCTACAGGTGAAGCACATTCAGCTATTACATTTTCTTCTTCAGGCTCAGAATCTGGCATAACGGAGAAATCACGAGCAGCGGAAACTTTACCATACAACGCAGCAATCTCAGGATGATCTTGTGCCCAGATTGCGAATGAATCAGTTAGCCATGGTATCCCAAACACGTTTTCCATTAAACTCATTAGTTGAGCAAGCCCATTATTTTTATAAACAATATCGTTAGAAGCAGTATACTTGTCGTAAATCAGACTGGCACGATCGTATTGCATTTTTTCATAGCTTGTCATATATAGCACTCTCCTTTTCAGCTATTTCTTTAACAAAAAAAAGCGATATTCGCCATAACTTAGATAAAGTTACGCAAATATCGCTTCTTGATATAAAATAAAACGAACTATCCATAATAGTTCGTGTACTCTTAAATGGTATCGCGTACGGGATTCGAACCCGTGATACAGCCTTGAGAGGGCTGTGGCTTGACCGCTTGCCGAACGCGACATCTTTGTTTGCTTGACTATTATAGCATTATTCTTTTTCAAACGCAAGAGCAAATTTACATTTCATACAATTTGCTGAAGTGAAAAGTTAAATTCCACTTTCAAAGTAGCTAAGTAGAAAAGACTCTTACACAACAATCTAGTTGAATTTACACTTACAATTGCATTTAGTCTTTCATATATCCTTTTTTATATCTATGATGAAGGTAACCGCTGGTTATTATCATACACATTACAAAGGGTGATGAATATGGCAACGAACAAAAACAAACATCTGATTCAGGACGATCGCAATGTCATCGCGATCGGCATCGTTAATGGTTCTTCTAAAAAAGCTATTGCTGATAATCTAGGCAAAGATAAATCTACGATAGGTAAGGAAATCCGTGCTCACCGTTATCTCTCTCATAAATCTACACTTTCTCTAGAATGTGAGAACTATGCTCACTGTAAGTTTAAGAGAAAGAATTGTACTGTCAACTGCCCTGATTATTCTAAGTTCCGCTGTAAACGCAGAGATCGTACTCCGGGATCTTGTAATGGCTGTGAGAAACTGAAAAGCTGCCGCTTTGATAAATACCTCTATAAACCTACGATCGCCTATGAGGAATACCGTAGCGAATTTATATAAAATATAAATTTTTTCAGTAAAGAAATGACATTCACGATCAGCATTGGAAAATCAGTTCTTCAATCTGACCGTAAATGTCGTTCCCTTATCAAATTCACTCTCTACCTTTATTTCCCCATGGTGAGCCTCGACAATGGATTTCACAATGGAAAGTCCCAGTCCTGAGCCGCCGCTGCTTCGGGAGCGATCATCATCCACCCGATAAAAGCGGTCAAAGATTTTCTCCAAATCCTCTGCAACAATACCATGGCCCTCATCCCTTACCTGCAAAACATACCAAGAGCCTTCTTCCCTCGTTTTTAGGGTAATCGTGCCACGATCGCTGTACTTGATGGCATTCGACAACAGATTCAACACAACCTGACTCATTTTCAAAGGATCGCAGAATACCAGATCATGATTCTGATACTCCTTCACGATGCGCAGTCCCTTTTTCTCCGCCTTTTTCTCCAGTGACTTCACCGCCTTGTCAATAACAAGGCAAAGATCGGTTTTCTCTCGTTCCAGCAAAACCGTGGACAGGCTGAGGCGGGACAGCTGCAGCAAATCCTTCACCAGAATATCCAGACGGTTGATTTCCTGTTCAATCTGATCCATAAATTCGCGGCGTGTTTCCTCATCATCAAAATCCTCGCGGTTTAAAATTTCCACCATGCCCTTGATAACGGCGATCGGTGTCTTCAATTCATGCGACGCATCTGCGATAAAACGCTTCTGCATCTTCTCCCCCTCCAGTGTTTTTGAAATATCCTGAAACAGAACCAGACAGCCGCTGTACTTCTTCTTTGCTGTCACCGGTACACTGATAGACTGGTATTCCACACCGTTAATATCGATGATTTTATCCATCGGCTTTTCCAGAATAAAGGCATCCTTGATAAATTCTCGCACAGGATGCAGATAGGCGTTGCTCATATAGGTCATATGCTCACCGACAGGACCGTCCTCACACAGCTCACTGACATTGTTATGCATGACGATATTGCCGAACTGATCGACCAGCAGCATCGGAAACGGTATACTGGTCACGACCGTCAGCAGCTGCTTATTCTTCAAATGCGCATCCTTGGCAGTCGATTTGATTTCCTCCTGCAGCTCGATATTCTCCCGGCGATGCACGTTCAGGTTTTTCTGATCCAGAAACTCCCAGAGCAAAGCAATCGAAACTACCACGAGCAGCAGCAGTACATATTCATTCAAATGATAATTGTACTGCACAACCGCAATGCAGGCCAGAATCAATCCCAGATACCCGTATTTATTGCGTTTCATGCACTTCCTCCAGCAGATAACCGACTCCGCGGGATGACCTGATATGTACATGCGACGCATTCAGCTTGTTTCTCAGCTTGAATACATGCACATCCACAATCCGTGTATCTCCGTCATAATCAAAGCCCCAGATATCATTCAGGATGCTGTCACGGGACAATACGATATCCTTGTTCTGGATAAAATACTCCAGCAGGTCAAATTCCTTCTTTGTCAGCGTCATCATCCGCTCTCCGATATATGCCTCACGCCGCTTCATATCCATGGACAGATCCCCCACACTGAGCCGCTTCTCCTGCTTGCGGTTCTGCCGCTTCAGATGGGCATTCACCCTGGCCAGCAGCTCTCTTGGAGAAAACGGCTTTGTGATATAATCATCCACGCCCTGCTCAAAGGCATACAGGATATCCGTTTCATCATCCCTTGCCGTCAGCATGATAAAGATAGCGTCAATGTGCTCACTGCGCAGTTTTTTCACGATATCGATTCCGCTGACATGAGGCAGCATCCAGTCGATGATCAGCACATCAAAATCCTCTTTCATCGCCAGATCGACAGCCGTTCTACCATCACCGCATTCCACGATATCAAAATCCGCTTTTTTCAAATCATATGCAATGATCTTGCGGATGTTATCTTCGTCTTCAATCAATAAAATCCTTGCCATATCGTTCTTCCTCCTGCTCATATCGTTCAATGATTTTCTGAACCAACGGATTACGAACTACATCGAGGCTGGTTAACTCCACAAAGGAGATGCCCTCTATCCCGGACAGCAGATGCTTGGCATTCAGCAGGCCGGAATCACGTTTTTTAATCAGATCAATCTGTGTTACATCCCCGGTAATGACGATGCGTGAATGAAATCCCATCCTCGTCAGAAACATCTTCATCTGTGCACGAGTTGTATTCTGCGCCTCATCCAGTATAATGAAGGCATTGTCCAGCGTCCGTCCGCGCATATAAGCAAGCGGCGCGATTTCAATGACTTCCTTTTCCAGCAGCTTCTCCACCTGCTCCTGTCCCAGCGTATCATACAGGGCATCATAGAGTGGGCGCAGATACGGATCCACCTTTTCCTTTAGATCGCCCGGCAGAAAGCCCAGGTTCTCTCCGGCCTCCACGGCGGGTCTGGTCAAAATAATCTTGCGGATTTCTCCCTTTTTCAGCAGATCGGCCGCATACACAACAGCGAGGTAGGTTTTTCCGGTACCGGCCACTCCAGTCGCAAAGACGATTTCACTGTTGCACATGCATTTAAACAGATGCCGCTGTCCGATCGTTTTGGGATAAATCAGCTTCCCGTTGACCGTTTTACCGATCGCCTTCTGATATGTCGTGGAAAGCTCCTGCAGCCGATTCAGCTTCGCCAGACGGCAGGCATATTCAATATCGCGTCCACTCACATCAATATGTGCCTCCATCATATTAAACAGGGCCTTTACCACAGATTCAATGCTGTGAAAGGTAACTGCATCCTCACTGAGAATGCGCAGCTCATTGTCCCGCATGATGATATCACAGGAAAAGGCGTTTCGCAGCAGCTCTAGATGCTTATCCTGTGCTCCGCATAATTTTACGATCCATTCCATCGGGTATTCTTCTAATGCAATACGAAATTGTTCACTCATAGGCGCTCCTTATCGTTATGGTGTGGTGATGTCCTTGATCAGTGTGTAATGAATCACCATCTTTATTTTACCCATATCTGTAGAGAATTGCAAAATATTTTCCTTGTAAATGCGATCGTCCTTGTGAAAGTCCTCGCTCACCTTGCGTCTGGCATCAAACAGCAGCTGAAAATACTGAAGGGCCTTCGGTTCCCTTGTCTTGTCCATCGTCACGGTGATATCCTTCCAGACATAGGCAAAGACACGTCCCTTGACATATACCTCCTGCTTGCCGCCCTTGGAATCCTCCAGCACATTGCTGACCAGCACATCACCTTTATGCACAAATTCATTGACCTTGTGCAGCTTGTTTCCATGCTGTATATCAAAGCGCTCAATCATACCGTCCTCCTGTGCAATCAGCTCCTCATGTCCCAGCTGGGATAAGGAGGCAAATTCCTTTGGCGTATAGGTAATCAGATACCGGCTGCCCTGTTTCTCAATTTCCAGCCAGGCGATATCATTTTCCAGATTCTTTTTCAGCTGTGTCTTCAGCTGTGAGACATCCCTGCTTTTAAAAGGTGGTACAACCTCCATCTTTTTCAGGGTATCCGCAATCAGCTTCCGGCTTTCATCCTTTTCTCCCTTGATTTGTATTTCAAATACCATGGACGAAAGACCGTACCACAGCAGGATAGAAAGCAGAATTGCCGCAATGCGATAGGGCTTTTTCAGGCTGCGCAGTGCATATCCCAGCATACCGGTGGTTGTGATCAGATCACATGTTTCAAAGCAGCGGTAGATTTTCGGGCGCTGCAGAATGGATGCGTAGAACTGAATATAGTTTCGATGTAGAGTAATATCGTATAGTTCCAGCTGATTTTTCTTTGTAATCCATAAAAACTCATCGCAAGAGGCCTGCACTTTCCATTGATCAAGACCGAAACCCTTTCTATTTTTCATATGCGAACGCCAGATTCTGCACACTGCCCTCCAGCAGGATCTCATCCTTTCCCAGTGCCAGCACATGCAGCTGCTCCCCGTCTATCGTGATACGGTAGGATTTCATCGTCACCTGTATTCTCGTTTCGCTCACCAGGGTCAGTTCCCGGTAATGTTCAATCATGACCTGATTCTTATCTATGGAAAGCATACTCTCACCTCTATACAAAATACGTTTGTGCGTGAGGTTTTATGCCTGTGAATGCTATCCTCCTTCGTTTCCATTATAAAGAAAAGATAAACAGGAAATGTTATAATTTTGTTAAAAGTAAATAAAATGTTGTTTTTCACCCGCATGAATGCACTTTCATGTAAAGTTTTCATTATCACGGAGTTCTATTTTATGAACACAAGCTGTTTTGAGAGGGGCTTCTGCTCATGTATAAAGCATGTACAGTGCAGACAAAAAAGAGGCAGTCCTGCACATACAGGAAATGCCTCAAAGCAGCCGCAGACAACTATAAGGAAAGATCTCTTTGCATAAAGCTTCGCCGGGCGATGAGCAGACAGCTGCTAGCGATCAGAAGCAGCACACCCAGACGTGCCCATGCCTGTGCTTCATTGGCAATCAGCCCCTGTGTGTCAAACAGCGTCATAATCGTCGCATACTGCAGCTTTTCAAGATTTCCCTTCATATTGGCGAGCATCTGTATCATGATGAATACAACACCAGTTCCGGCACCGATCAAAGCGGCATGCCGATATTCATTCAAGGCGGAAGAAGCGAGAAAGCTGATGGACGCCAATGCTGTCTGTAGCAGCAGGCATCCCAGATTCAGCCGCAGAAAGGCTGCAATATCCAAATCGCCCGGAAACATGAGTATACTACAAACAATACCCATAAGCGTACAGAAGGCAATTAGAAGAAACAGCGCACTCAGCAGCACAGCCAGCTGAGTCATCCAGACACGGCTTCGCTTTTCACCACAGCTCAGCAGATAGGTCATACTTCCGTTATCCACCTTTTTGACAAGCAGTCGCAGGGAGAGAATAACAGAAAACAAAAACGGGAACATAATCATGATCATGCCATACAGATAGGTTGAGAAGAAATCCACCAGAGTAGCTGCTGTGCCGCTCATGCCAACCGCTGCCATCATTTCCGGCATAAGCTTCTCAAACTGCGCCAGCGCAGAGCCCAGCTCCGGATCAAACATCGTTAGCATAATACTGAAATACATCGCTAGAATCAAAATGAAAATCAGCAGCAGCTTCCATGCCGATTTCCACTCCATACGAAACAGTGTCTTATTCATGTGCTTCTCCCTTCTCTCCGTAATACTGCAAAAAGATATCCTCCAGACTCTGTGTTGCGACATTGAGATCGCGCAGCTCATAGGCCGGCAGCAGCTGCAGAAGCACCTTGAGATCCTCTCGGACATATACATGCACACACAGCTCACTGATTTGCTTCATCTGCAGTCGCTCCTGCAAAAAACGCTGTGTCTGCGAGGAATCGGCAAAGGTGAGAATGTATGTCTTCGTTTTATTCTTCTGCAAGATGACAGTATCCTCGATTGCCGCCATATGTCCCTGCCGGATGATGCCGATGCGATCACAGGTTTTTTCCACTTCCTCAAACATATGGGAAGACATCAGGATTGTCTTTCCTCTCTGCTTTTCCTCCTGAATCAGCTCGACAAAGGCATTTTGCATCAGCGGATCCAGTCCGCTGGTCGGCTCATCCAGAATCAGCACCTTGGGATCATGCATAAAAGCCGCTACGATTCCCAGCTTCTGCTTCATTCCCTTGGACATGCGACGTATGGCCCCGGTTGGCCGCAGCTCAAAGCGCTCCAGCAGCTCCTGTGTCCGTCCGCTGTCCTGCATGTTCCGGTAACGTGCCATAAAGCGCAGAAATTCCTCACCGCTCATTTCATTCAGGAGATTGATTTCTCCCGGTATATAGCCAAGCTGTCTGGTAATGGCATCGGATTGCTTCCAGCAGTCCATCCCAAGAATTTTCGCTGAACCCTGTTTTGCCTTCAGGAATCCAAGCAGATGACGGATGGTCGTTGTCTTTCCTGCCCCATTCGGCCCCAGGAAGCCGAAAACCTCTCCCTCAGCGATGGAAAAGGAAATATCGAAGATTCCCCTCCCCTCTCCATAATCGCGGCTGAGACGCTCTATTTCGATGATTTGCATAGTATACCTCCCCATGTTCATGGTGTATCTCATCTTCATGCTGATTATAGCAGATTGACTCGTTTGCACAACCCCCTGCACAGCAGCTTTTTTCAATTTCTTTTTTTACCACGCCAGCTTTTGGCCGGCTCCTCTATACACGCACCACAGCCCCTGTACAAAGCAGCTCCCTTGGTAAGCCTATTCACCATGCATAAGCGGAAGTATAAAAAAAGAAGCCTATCGGCCTCTTCTATTTTCCACGACGTGCTTTACGCGCAGCTTCTGACTTTAATTTACGACGAACGCCAGGTTTTACGTAAAACTCTCTTTTGCGAGCTTCAGCAAGGGTTCCATTTCTTGATACTTGACGTTTGAATCTACGTAAAGCATCATCAAGAACTTCGTTTTCTTTAAGTACTACTTTCGGCATGATTTACCCTCCCTTCTGATGCAAGCAATATTATTATACTGAAAAACATATGAAAATGCAACATAAATATGTTCATTTTCTATAAATTCATACAGAAAATTTTTTTATACTTATTTTACAACCTTATTTTTCATCATCCTCCAGTCCGAGACTGTATTTGCGGATGCAGTGACGAGCGACATTGTGATCCCCCATCCACGGCTCACGTCCGAACTCCCGATACATGAATACCTCATCCCCCTTGCCGAGAATCAGGACGGTATCCTTCACATTGGCACTCTCGATGGCCTGCCGTATGGCGGCATAACGATCCGCGATGAAAATATTATTCGTATCGCTGATACCGCTTTTGATTTCATTTGCGATATCCCGCGGATCCTCATCCCGGGGATCATCCTCCGTCAGAATGATGCTGTCGCAATAACGGCTCGCGATTTCGCCGAAGACCCTGCGCTTCTTTGTATCCCGCTTGCCGGCAGAGCCAAACACGGCAATAATGCTGTGTCCGTCCTCTGTGATATCCTTCGCATATTCAAAAACCTTTTCCATACCGTCCGGAGTATGGGCAAAATCGACGATGACATTAAACAGCTGTCCCTCGTCAATACGTTCCATACGCCCTTCAATCTGCCGGATATCATGGAGATAGGGCAGCTGCTGTTCAATCGGAATACCGCTTTCCGCCATGGCGGCCACAGCACCCAGCAGGTTGTATATGTTATACAGGGCAACCAGATTGGTTGAAACCTCATAGCGCTCTGTTCCATGAACCAGGGTAAACCGTGATCCCGTTTTCTCAATCCGGATATTTTCCGCCTGATAGGTCGCGTGATTGTCAATGCCATAGGTAACAACACTGGCCTCGGTCGCATCCGCCAGCTGATCCACATAGGCATCATCCGCATTCAACACAGCAACGCCCTCTTTTTTCAGATTGGTGAACAGCTTTTTCTTCGCTTCGAAGTAATGCTCGATCGTACCGTGAAAATCCAGATGGTCATAGGTCAGGTTACTGAACACAGCGACATCAAAATCCACGCTCTGCACACGTCCCAGCTCCAGACCGTGCGAGCTGACCTCCAAAGCAACCGCCTGCATGCCATGCTCCACCATATCCTTCATCGTTTTATGAATCAGTACAGCATCCGGCGTTGTCAAAGACGGCGGCAGAGTCACCTCTCCATAGCTGATGGATATCGTCCCAATATAGCCACAGGGCGCAAAATGGGAATATACATCCCGAATAATGCTGGTGATGGTGCTCTTCCCGTTTGTTCCGGTAACACCGAACACCTTCATTTTACGGCTTGGATGCCCATAAAACATGGACGCCACCCGATTCAGTGTGCGATTGACATTTTCCACCTGAATATAGGCTACCCCTTTTTTCATATCGTCCACCGGCTTGGAATGCACGATGCATTTTACACCCTTTTCAATGACATCATCAATAAATTCATGCCCGTCATGCACCATGCCCTCCATGCAGAAATACATATCATTCGCCTTGGCGCAGCGGGAATCGATGCACAGCCCCGCAATTTCAATCTCCGGGGCATTTTCAAACATTTGAGACAGCTTCATAAGACTCCTCCTTTAGCGGACAGCCAACCAGCAAATCCCCGTCCAGTGCCGTGATGCGTACGGTATGCATCGTATGCAGCCAGGCAAGCGGAGCCGCTGCTGCGACCTCCAGGTATTCACTGCTGTGTCCGATCAGTTTTCCATCTTTTTCCTTCTCAAAAATGACAGAAACTTCCTTTCCAATGAAATTCTGTTTATAAGCAGTATATAACTGTTTGGAAAGATTCGCAAGTCTTGATGCGCGTTCTTTCTTTATTTTATTTTCCAGATGACCGCTCATCTGCGCAGCCGCTGTATGATCACGGCGGGAATACGGGAACACATGCAGAAAGCTTAGGCGCATGCGAGCGATATTATCCAGGGTATCCTGAAACTGCTCTTCACTTTCCTGCGGAAACCCGGTAATGACATCGCTGGATATGGAAATATCCGGAATAAGGGAGCGGATATAGTCCACCCGTTCCATAAACCATGCTATCGTATAGGGACGATTCATATTCTTCAATACCGTAGTATTGGCAGACTGCACGGGAATATGCAGATGCCGGGCGATTTTTTCTTCCCCCTTTATAAATTCCAGCAGCTCATCCGTGATTTCATTCATTTCAATCGAGGAGATACGAATTCTTTGCAGCTTGGGAATTTCCTTCACCATGCGCTTCATCAGCTGGCACAGACTGCTGTTGATGCCATTGCCGTAGCGTCCGGTATGGATGCCGCTCAGCACGATTTCCCGATGGCCGCTTTCGCTCAGACTTCGTGCGATGGCAAGTACCTCATCCTCCGGCAACGAGCGCTCCGCTCCGCGTGCAAACGGTATGATACAATAGCTGCAAAACTGATTGCAGCCGTCCTGTATTTTCAAAAAAGCCCGTGTCTGATGCTCGAAGCGATGAATCGGAAGCGCCTCAAACACATTGACCTTGCGGACATCATGAATGAGCTTCTGCGGACGCTTCTTTCGAAGACCCTCCTCAATCATATCCGCCAGTCTGCTTTTTCCATCACTTCCCAGCAGAATATCAATATTGGCATCCTGCTCCAGCTGTTCGCTTGCCGTCTGTGCATAGCAGCCGACAACGGCAATCAGCGCCTCCGGATTCAAAGCGATGGCCGCATGAATTTTCTGACGGGATTTACTGCCGGCCGTATTGGTCACGGCACAGGTGTTGATGATATAGACATCCGCTTTTTCTTTAAAGGATACCTGTTCATAGCCCTTTTCCAGCAGGGCACTCTCATAACCCTGTGATTCATATGTATTTACCTTGCAGCCCAGTGTGGCTATTGCAAATGTCGTCATGTCGTCACTCCTTGTCTGCCTTCTTTTCCTGCTTTCTCTTTTGCTTCTCCAGCAGCTTTTCCAGCTTTCTGCCCAATCGTTTTTTGATTAGTGCATGCTCGTTCAAAAACGCAACGAGTGCTTCGTGCTGCTCCTTTAACAGAAGCAGTGCGATTTCCTGCTTCCAGTCCTCCTGCAGTTCCTGCTTCATATCCACGGATACGCTGCGCTTTAATCCGCCTGCATCATACAGATACCAGCGATGCAGGATTGGATGGAAGACGACATAGCCCTCATCCGCCTCCGCCAGCAGCTCACAGCTGGAAAAGCCATACTGAAACGGCTTGGCACCATAGCGCCTGTACTGCACTTCCTTTGCGCACTCCCGGATGAATTTATGATACTGCTTCAAATCCAGCAGCACGATTTCCGTATGATAAAGATGATTAAAGCCCGGCGCAAAGGCAGGCATATAAATCGTTTCACCATCCGCCTCAAAATGCCGGAGCTCTTTCACGAAGCGTTCCACATCCACATTCATCTGTGCCTTACGCTCCAGATAATTCAGATCATACCAGTAATCGAACATTTTTACATAGGTATCAAAAAAAACATCCTCGAACTGCCGTTTTACGAGCAGGGATTCATAGACGATTTCATTCTGTATCACAGCATCATCGCTTTTCCCGTCATGGGGAATCTGATATTCCTCCAGCAGGTCGCAGATGGTACGGTAATGCTTCCGGATATCCTTTTGATCCAGAAGTGTCTTATCATACACCTTATTCAGCCGATCATATATCGTCTTCATCTTTTTCACCTGCCATATCGTAGTAAAACTCAATGGAATTCAGCAGCGAGATTGCCGCTGTTTCCGCACGCAGTATCCGTCCGCCTAAAGATACGCGGTGAAAGCCGGTTGCAGTCAGCGCTTCAACCTCATCCGCCGAAAAGCCGCCCTCACTGCCGACCACCATCAAAACACGCTTTGGGGATGGATGTGCACGCAGCACCTCACACAGGCGCTCGCTTTTGCAATCGGCATCCTCATAGGCTATCAGCCGCAGGTCGGCATCGATCTGCGACAGCTGTGAGAATGTGCAGGGCGGCTGCAGACGCACCAGCGTCGATCGCTTGCACTGCTCACAGGCCTCACATAAAATTTTATTCCATCGTACAATTTTCTTTTCCGATTTCTCATCCTTGATTTTTACAACACAGCGGCTGGATACAAACGGAATGATTTCCGCCACCCCCAGCTCTGCACTTTTCTGCAGCAGATAGTCCCATTTCTCCCCCTTGATCATCCCCTGTGCAAGAATCAGCTCTACACTTGTTTGGGAGCAATCACGCACTTCCCTTACCACTCGTGCCGCTGCTTCCTCCTGATGATATTCCACTTCCGCCAGCAGTACGCGGCCGCTGTTGTCGGCAACACGAATCACATCCCCCTGCTGCATACGCATAACGCGGCGGATGTGATGTGTCTGTTCCTTTGTCATCGGTATCAATTCTCCTGGCATCGCCAGTGTATTTACAAAATATTGCTGCATAAAATCACCGCGTTAATCATACATCATTTTCTGTGTTTCTTCAACAAAAAAAACATTTCAGAAACGTAAGCACACATGTGGAAACAGCACAAAAAACGAATCCGACATCCTTTGCCTGATTCGTTCCTCTTTTCTCATGCTCACGTTCAGGCTTTTCATATCTGCCTGCATATCCTTATGGCATCTGTTATAGCTGCACCTGTCAAAAAAGCCAACAGCGATTGCTAGCGCTGCTTCATTTCTCCCTTTTGAGCAAGACTGCGCAGCTGCTTCACCTCAAAGGGCTTCAGCACACGGTATTCTCCCTGCCGCAAATCACTGCAGTGCAAGAAAGCAAGCCTGCTGCGGTGCAGACGGCGCACCTCATAGCCCAGTGCCTCCATCATGCGCTTGATCTGCCGGTTTCTGCCCTCAACGATCGTTAAATCAAAGCTGCACTGATTTTTCTCTGTATCCTTTTCCGTCATGCGATACTTTGCAGGCAGGGTCTTGATGCCGTCATCCAGCACGATACCTGCTTTTATTTTCTTCATATCCTCCGGCGTCAATATGCCATTGATCGTCAGATTGTACACCTTGGGAATGTGATATCGCGGATGAATGATCTCATTTGCGAAGTCCCCGTCATTGGTCAGAATAATCACCCCGCTGGTATCGTAATCCAGACGCCCCACGGTAAAGATACGCTGCCTGCAGTCCACCAGATCCACCACGGTCTGTCTTCCGAATTCGTCATCGCTGGTACACATGGTGCGCTTCGGCTTGTTCATCAGAAAATAAACCTTATCTTCCTTTTCAATCGCCTTGCCATCCACCTCAATGAGATCTCCGCGCTTTACCTTATATCCAAGTTCTGTTATGGTTTCTCCATTCACAGCGACTCTTCCCTCGCTGATCAGAACCTCAGCTTTTCTTCTTGATGTGATTCCGGCTGCCGCAATCACTTTCTGTAATCGTTCCATATACTATACACCTCACATGGGTATTGTACATGAAATGCTGCGCTTTGAAAAGCAAAATCGACTAATTCTGGAATTCCTGAATCTGATAGCCGTCCGGCAGATATACCAGAATGTTCTCGCTCATCTCCTGAATCCATACCTGCATCGGATAGGCAACCCCCTTCATGAAGTCGCGGATTCTGCGTGCGCACTCCTCATCACATGCGGTGATATCCAGCAGCACCAGGAAATTCTTTTTCAAAGCCTCCCCCACAGCCTCTACATCATCAAAGCTGTCCAGACGAAACACACAGACAACATGATCGCTTTTTTCCGCAGCTACCGCCGCCTTTTCCTCATTCACTGCCAGCATATTCTTTAATCTGTTTTTCACATCGTTCATATCTGCCATTTTCATTCCTCCTGTTATTTATTATCTATTTCACGCAAACACATACAGTGCCAGCAGGATGGCCATGGAAATCCCGGCCACATCCGCCAGCAGCCCAATGGCCAGCGCATTCTTGATCCTGCGAATTCCCACACTGGAAAAGTACAGGGTGATCACATAAACGGTCGTATCGGTAGAGCCCTGGATGATGCTTGCCATATTGCCGGCCAGCGAATCAACACCGCATACCTGAAAGATATCGACCAGCACCGCCAACGAGGCGCTTCCGGAAATCGGACGAAAGATCACCATCGGCCAGATTTCCTTAGGGATATTCGCAATATGGGCAGCCAGTGCACTGCACAATATATCCATCAGTCCACTCTGCCGCAAAAGCGCGATTGCACACATCATGGCAAGCAACGCGGGATAAATATCCAGAAACAGCTTCATCCCATCCTTGACACCCTCGGTAAAGGAATGGTACGCATTGATACGACGAAGCAGTGCGACGGCGACGATGACCAGTACAAGGATTGGTAGAATATAGTCTGTGTTAATCACGGTAATTCCACCAGCGGTCAATGCTCAGGCCGACAACAGAGGCAAACAGCGTCGATACAATGGCATAGGGCATAAAACCGGTCACATGCAGGGAGTGGAAGGAGGCCCGCAGGGCAATCAGTGTCGTGGACAGCAGCGTAACACCAGCCGTATTCAAAACGAGAAAGGTAATCATGGAGCGAGAGGCCGTATCCTTGTCCGGATTCTGCCGCTGCATGCCCTTCATCGCCTGCAAACCAACCGGCGTTGCTGCAGAGCCCAGCCCCACCATATTGACGACCACATTCGTTGCCACATAGCCCAGTGTTTCCTCATCATCCTTCAAATCCGGAAACAGCCGCTTCAACAAAGGATGAAACAGCCGTTCCAGTCCATGAATGATCCCGGCGTCTCGTGCGATGTAAAGAATTCCGTTCCAGAAGCAGGTCACACACAGCAGCGGAATCACAAAGTCGAGGGTTTCCTTGCCGACATTGAGAAAAACATCATTGATGATACCGACATTACCGGTCATCAGACAGTAGAGAATCGTGACCAGCACGATGAGCAGCCAGATGATATTCACGAAAACAGACCTCCTCCCCTTACCTTTTTGCTTGCGAAGCTGTATACATTTACATCGTCATTTTTCTGAACCTCAACAACAAAATCCTTATGGTCATAGTGTGTTTTAACGCGCAGCTTGTCACTGCCATCCTTATGCAGCGTCACCTTCAGCGTTTCCGGGACATGGAATTTCCTACCGTTTACCGTATAGTCACCCTTGCGCATGATCGTTACCACATCCATCTTCTGAAACACCTCGGTGTGCTTTTGTTCATGAAAGGCGAAATCATCCCCCTCCCGCAGCGTCACCACAATGCTTTCCACACCGTCATGCTCTGCGGCACTCACCAGTGTCCGGCCGGCCTTTTTGGTGAAGCCGGTTTTCCCGCCGACGGTAAAGGGATAGTCAAACAGCAGGCGATTCTTGTTTTTCCAGCGCATATTCCAGTCAGTCGTATAATATTTGCTACCGGTAATAGTCCGAAATTCTTTGTTTTTCATCGCATAGCTCATCAGTACCGCCATATCATTGGCTGTTGAAATATTACCCCCATCCTCCTCATCCAGACCGCTGGGATTGGAAAACGTCGTATTGCTCATCCCGATTTCTGCCGCCTTGTGATTCATCAGCTCAACAAAGGCTTCCTGAGAGCCGGCAACATGCTTTGCAATTTCCACCGCTGCATCATTACCGCTTCTCAGCATGAGTCCATACAGCAGATCCCGCATGGTTACCTGCTGTCCCTGCTTCAGATAGACACTGCTTCCATAGGCCTTATTGATTTCATCATCAACCGCAAAGGATTCATCCAATTGTCCATGCTCGATTGCAATCACAGCGGTCATGATTTTGGAAATAGATGCCACGCTCTGCTTCTCATCCTTGTTTTTTTCTTCTACAATCGTATTGTCCGCACCACTCAACACCACATAGCTCTCTGCATGGACACTCATCAGCTGCAGCAGCAGACACAGCAGGATACAAAGACTTCGTTTCATTCACATCACCTACGAAAGTATATGTGCACACGCAAAAAAAGAGAACGCCTTTTCCTTTGCGTTCTCCTTTTTCTATATACGTGAATCACGGATTCTACCCGTTTCCTGATTTCCTTAACTCTCGTACGTTTCTCGCACTTATAAGTTTCATCAGTTTTCTTCTTCCGGGATTCTCACAGCCTTTACAGGTGTCCACCTACTCGCTGACCAGTGCACGGAATCCGTTCTTTTATTATATCGCTTCCGTATCTATCCAGTTTTCTGTAGTACCAGCCTGTATATAAGCTCTTGTAAGTACCTTTCCTTGGTACAAGTACAGTATAGTCCGCAATGATACATATGTAAAGTGTTGTGGAATAATTGGCATCATTATGGAAAAGACTGCAGTTTCCCACAATACCAACGCTTTATACAGTGGAAAAGTTATGGGTTTTCCACAAATGTGACAAAAACAAAAAATCCATATCCTTTTTCTATATACGCATATGCTAAGCTTCATCAAAAGAAGATAGTTTTTTTCACTTCGTCTTTTTGCATCATACCTCCACCATGTAAAAAAGAGCTATTCCTCAAACAGCTCTTCCTCCATGGTATCCTTGAAATCCGGAAGCTCCGGAAGCTCCTTCAGGCTGACCAGCTTGAAGGTATCCATAAATTCCTCCGTGACCTCATATAGAAACGGTCTTCCCGGTGCATCACTTCTGCCGCATTCCTTGATCAGATTTCTCGCCAGCAGCTTGCGCACCATCATATCGCAGCTCACACCGCGTATTTCCTCGATTTCTGCACGAGTGATCGGCTGCTTATAGGCGATGATTGCCAAAGTTTCCAACGCGGCATTGGACAGGGTTGCCACCTTGGTAGAGCTGAACAGCTTCTGCGCATACGGATGGATTGCCTCCTTGGATACGAATTTATAAATTCCGCCAAAGCGAACAAGCTCGATCCCATGCACATCCGCAAGATAATCCTGCATCAGCTCATCCAGTACCACTTCAATTTCCTTTTTATCCAGCTCCTCGACACAGCCGTTCAGCTGCTCGATGCTCAGTCCCTCATCACCGCTGAGAAAAAGCAGTCCCTCAAGAACCCGTTTTTCATGCTCATGCATATATTTGTTCACCTCGAATGATCCATATGTTTTCTTCTTCATCTATGTGGAAGGTTATTTCCTTATGCTTGATTAAATCCAGAACGGACAGAAACGTAACGATAATCATGTGCAGATCCGTACAATCACTGCACAGCTCTTCAAAGCTCATCTTTCCTACCCAGTTCTTCAGTCGTTTTTTAATTTGTATAACGCGCTCATCCAGGGATAACTCCTTGACCGTCATTCTGGTTTCATAAGGATGTGTCAATGCCGCTCTGCGCAGCACACGGTTCATCGCCTTAATGAGATCATAGGGATTCCCGACAAACTCCCCTTCTACCGTTGTATTCAGCCATTTCTGTGTTTCCTCACTCATCGGCTTACTCATCATCAGCTGGCGTTCCTCATATTTCTGTTCAAACTGCTCGCTGATTTCCTTATAGCGCTGATATTCCAGCAATCGGCGAACCAGCTTTTCCCGCTGATCCTCTTCATACTCTTCTTCAATGACAACCTTTTCCCGCGGCAGCAGCTTCTTGCTCTTGTATTCTATCAGACCAGCCAGCTCTGCCAAATATTCACTTGCTATTTCCAGATGCATCGATTCCATGGCATTGAGATAATGCAAATACTGATCCGTCAGCAAATCCATATCCAGCTCGAACAAATCCAGCTTATTGTCCTTGATCAGATGCAGCATCAGGTCAAGTGGCCCCTCAAACTGATCGATTGTCACCGTAAACGCCATAGAAATCACCTCGCATTTTTTTATTATAGCAAAAAACCGCATGAAAATGTAGAAAAATTTTCACACATGCTTTATTTTTAGTCGATTTATTACAGATTTCACACTTTTTTGAGCCTTCTCTTTGTTTCATTCAAATAATTTGTGTGAATTTATGATGTGAATAATTCATTCCATTCGTGCAAAAAAGACGTGTGCACATTTTCCTTACTGCTGCTGGACAGCTTTGTTCCTGTAGAATCAAAACGACAATACCATCATCACTCCACTATTCCTTTCTCCTGTATTGCTATATAGCACAGCAGTTTCTCATGTTTTAGCACAAGAAAGTCCGTAAGGATCCTATGTATTATAGTACGTATCTTGTATGAAGGCTTTTTATAGGAATTGATGTGTAAAAGAAGCAGCAAAAAGAATTAAACATACTTATAAATAGGTTACTATTATTAAAAAAAACTGGTATTCTTTAATTAAGGAAAGGTACCTAATCCATTGACTGTAACACATCTATTTAAAGATTATCTGTATAATAAGAAGAGAGGAGAAATATATGAAATCTTTAAAATGGTTGCTCATAAGTAGTTTAGCTGTATCTTACGTTATGGTTGGCTCTGGTTCAAAAACAATACATGCAGAGCATAATAATATAGAATTCATCCAAATTAAAGAAGGAGAAACTATTCCACTATACAAATTAAAAGGAACTTCTTTAGAAGGCAAAGAGGTCAAAATAATTGGTGATAAATTGTTTGTAGATGGACAAAAACGCGCTGCTGGAGCAATTGCAGTGTTTATAGCTGGAATTTTAGCTGGTTATTTTATCGATGGAATTCTCATTTATACAACGGGTTATTCTGGCGGTGAATTATGCGCTCAAGGATTGACAGCATTAAAAAATTTTGGAAACCGCAATGCGTCTAAGGTTTATTTTAATACAAATAAATCCACTTATGTATACAGCTATATAACAAAAGATGGGCAGCAGTGTACAAGAACACCTAGTGGAACACAATATGTTTGTGCCTATTCAGGTTAACTCTTTAAATTCCGCAGAAAGGAGAGATCATGAAAACGAAATATATCTATATCATCATATTTTTTCTTGGTATGCTGACTTACTTCATTATTTCAACGATATATTCCATGCTGTAAGCTAACATACAGAAAGAGTTTTACCGTAAGGGGCGCTTATTACAAGCCATTATGTATCTGCTTTTTCAATATCCAAAAGGAATGACAATCAATTGCTTTACGTTATCAAAAAGTTTAAAAAGGAGTAATGCTGTTCACAATGATGAATCGCTTACTCCTTTTCTCTATTATTTCATATGTTTATTCATCAGTTCTACCGTCACCCACAAACTTCATCTTTTGATTTTGTTGACAATCGAATACCTGAAATGGGCTTGTTTATATCAATAAAACATAAGGATAAAGAACAGATTGTTTCATCGCTTCTTTCTTACTTTAGAGTGTTTACAAAAAGAAGAATTCAAATTTTTATTGATAAATACAATGTTAAATTCTCCATAATCGAGTAAGAACCGTTTCATCTGTCTATCTCTTGGTTGATTTGGAGGTAGTGTCCCGTTTGACCTTGATGGGAGCACCGAACAGGATTCGCTGACATTCCTTGTAGGAAAATGGGATGAGCGGATACAGGTATGGAAATTTAATCGTCTTGGTCGATAGCAGTATCACGATGTGCAGCAGGACGCCCACACAGAAGCCGCTGACGCCAAATACGAGTGCCAGAAAGCCGATAAAGATACGAAATACCTTATTGGCAAGCGACAGCTCATAGCTTGGTGTTAACAGATTGCCGATATTGACCAGAGCAACCATGATGAGAACCTCTTTTGTATAGGCTCCCAGCTCAATTGCCATATCCCCCAGCAGAAACACAGCCACAAAGCTCATGATGCTGGAAAGGATGGTCGGTGTATGGATCAGGGACTGCCGGATCCATTCGACAATGATATCTGCCAGAATTACCTGAAAGCCGAACTGATATACATTGACATGCTGAATCGGAATATTGAGCAGCGTCGGATTCTGGTCGATGACCAGAGCAATCCACAGCGGAAGCAGATATAGAGAAAATACAATCCCAATCAGGCGGAGGACACGGGTAAAGGTCGCCACCAGCGTCGTCTGCGTATATTCCTCAATCTGCTTGGTCTGTTCAAAAAACGTCGTCGGAAGTATCACACCGGTAGGAGAATTATCAACCAGTGCAACCAGATATCCCTGCAGCAGGTGGATTGCACAGATGTCCGGGCGCTCGCAATAGCGGACATGCGGATAGGGATTCCATGTCTTTCCATACAGCAGCTCTACAAGATTTCGCTCGCTGAGGATTTCCGCCTCCGGAAGTGTATGCATGCGTGTTTCAAAATCATGCAGCACGTCCACATCCACCAGACCATCGATGTACAGGTAGGCAACGTCTGTCCGCGTCTTGATGCCTTCCTTGTTCATCGTGACAACCAGACGGGGATCACGGATTCTGCGGCGGATCAGACCGACATTGAGAATAACATTTTCCACAAAGCCGTCATGTGCCCCGCGTACGCTTTTCTCGACATTCGGTTCAGCAGTGGATCTGGCAGGATAATGCCGGGTTTCTATGCAATAGTAAACCTCGCTGGTATCCATCAGCACCAGACACTGCCCGCTCAGCATATTGGTGATTGCCTTTTTTCGATCGGTCAGCTTATCGATTGCCCCCGGATAAAAGGTGATATGCAGATCATTCCCGGCCGTGATGACAAAGCCCTCCACCAGAGAAGCAATCAGCTCACTATCCGACAGGGAGGAGAGAAAAATCAGCCATGCCTGTGTATTTTGTATGGTGACATGGCGATAGACAATGTCAAAGGACGGCGACAGTGCCGTGCGGATTTCCTCCAGCCGCTGATTCAGATCCTTCATCAGGATTTTGCACGAAACACGAGCGCTGCCAGAAAGGCAAACAGAATGGCGCTGGTGATTCCGGCCGCCGTCAAATCAAACATACCAAGTAAAATCCCCATGACACCGTCGCTTTGCGCCTTCGCAAGCGCCCCGTGAATCAGAGAATGTCCAAAGCTGGTAATCGGTAAGGAGGCCCCCATGCCGGCAAACTCCAACAGCTTGTCATACCATCCAAAGGTATCCAGGGCTGCACCGATCACCACAAATATAGAAGTGATATGTCCCGCTGTAAGCTTCGTATTGTCATAAATCAGCTGCCCTGCAAGACAGATTCCGCCGCACACTACAAACGCACTGATAAATGTCATCATTTCACATCACTCCTTTCATATACGATGGCATGTGCAATACATGGTATGGTTCCCTTTTGTGCAACTGCCACCGGCGACAGCAGTGCACCCGTCGCCACAACCATGATACGGGAGCATTCCCCGTCCTCCAGCTTTTTCAGCAGCTTTGCCATGGACACACACATACTGCAGGCACATCCACTACCACCGCAAAAGATATCCTGATGCTCAAAATCATAGATCATCAAGCCGCAGTCATGCAGGCGGTTATCGATGTCATAGCCCTCCTGATTCATAAGGTCAACCAGAAAGGAGAATCCGATTTTTGACAAATCCCCGGTAACAATCATGTCATAATCCTTCAGCTCGCGATGCATATCCTTCAGATGCTGAGTAATCGTATCATAGGCAGCCGGTGCCATCGCCAGCCCCATATCATTGGCATCCTTATGATCCCAATCGACAATTCTGCCCGGCGTAAAGGCAGCTACCCGTATGTTGCTTTTCTCATTCGATAATAAAGCAGCACCGGCACCCGTTACCGTCGAGGTCGTCGTCTCCTTCTTCTGTATGCCATATTCGTTAGGAAAGCGAAATTGTCGCTCTGCAGTTGCCACATGTGAGCTGGTAAAGGCCAAAACCTGCCTTGCCAATCCATGCTCTACCCAGACAGCGCCGGTACCGATGACCAGAGAGGAGGTGGAGCAGGCACCATACATTCCAAGAAACGGCACCTCCAGATCCTTGGCAAAATAATGTGAGCTGGTCAGCTGATTGATGAGATCACCGCCTACCAGTAAATCGATATCCTGAACTCCCTTCCCCGCTTTGCGCAGGGTCAAATCGACAGCATCTCCCAATAATACACGTTCCGCCTTTTCAAAGCTGGACTCCCCACAATAAGCATCCTCATAGCTCTTATCGAAAAGACTTCCCAGCGGCCCTTCCTTTTCCAATGGCCCTACAACAGCAGAGCGCGCCTGTACATAGACGTTCTTAAAAGTAACCGTACGCATATCAGGCACCAAAGAGCAGGTAGCGAATCGTACCGAAGACGAACGCCGCTGCGATTCCATAAGTCAGAACCGAGCCTGCCAGTTTAAACATATTGCTGCCAATACCGAAAATCGGCCCCTCTGTTCGTCCCTCAATCGCACACGAAGTCAAACAATTCGCAAAGCCACTGATGGGAATGAACAAGCCTGCCCCGCATTTCTGTGCCGCCTTATCATAGACACCGAACCCGGTCAGCAGTGCTGTGACCAGTATCACCGTAACAACGGTAACCGAAACCGCGGTATCCTTATCCAAATCGAACATATCCATACACAGCATCATAAACAGCTGTGCCACAACAGCAAGAGCTCCTCCGCTGATGAATGCAATCAGTGCATTTCTGCCCTTGTGCTGAGCAGGCACATGCTTCTTTGCAGTATCCTGCAATGTTTTCTTATCCATCATAATCACTCCTTCATGGCTAGTATGCACATGTTTTATAGAGTTATAAAACGAGTTCAGAAAAACATCACGAAACAAACAAGTGCCGAACAGACGCTTCCCTGATAATGGAGCTGTAAAAAGGAAGTGATTACATGAGAAATATACGAAGATGGGCTCGCCTTCTTATACTGTGTCTAACAATCGGATTTTTGAGTGCGGCGGCGCAGCAGGGCTATGCATGGCTCACGGACAAAGCAACCAGCAGCCCGTTGCAGGTGGAGGCAGCATCCTTTGATGCAAGCAAGGTGATCGTCCTGGATGCGGGACATGGCGGATATGATACCGGCAGCGTTTCCTATGACGGGGTTTATGAAAAGGATATTACACTTGCAATCACGCAGAAAATCGGAGAGCGGCTGGAGAAGGCAGGCTGTACGGTGGTATATACACGTACCAGTGATGAGGTCAGCTGGTCAAACGATAACAAGGACGATCTTCGCACCCGCGTTGCCATCGCGAAGGAAGCGGGAGCGGATTATTATATTTCCATACATACCAATGCCAGTGAATACGGGGATGGTGCCAGCGGCTTTGAAGCCTATATCGATTATAAAAATGATACGATTACAGCCATGGCGCAGTCCATTGAGCAGAAGCTGATGCAGCTGGGATACACGCAGAATCGCGGCTTGAAAAGCACACAGGATAGCTCGTTGTATGTGATTGACAGCAACCCTGTGCCTGCCATGCTGCTGGAGCTTGGCTTCATCACCGACAGTGCGGATGCAGCCTATATGTGCAGCGAGGAAGGACAGAATGCCCTCGCACAAGGCATTGCACAGGGAATCCTGGAACAGCTCTAGCTTTCGCACCTTTTCTAGGTTATAATTAGAACACGAGGTGAATACAATGCAGAAAAAAATATCTTCTACACCGGTATATGAGGGAACGATCTTTCACATGAGCCGGGATGAGGTTGAAATCAAGGGAAAAACATATCCCAGAGATGTGATTCATCATGACGGCGGTGTCGGTGTCCTCGCTATCAGGGATGGTAAAATTTTACTGGTCAGACAGTACCGCTATGCAATTCAGAAGGAAACGCTGGAGATTCCCGCAGGAAAGCTGGAAAAGGGAGAGGATCCGTATCTGTGCGGCTTACGGGAGCTGGAGGAGGAAAGCGGCTATACGAGTGAACGGCTGGAAACGCTTTGCGCCATGTACTCAACACCCGGCTTCTGCAGTGAGAAAATCTATCTGTACTGGACAAAAAAGCTGATTCCGGTGGAGCATCCCCGCGCCATGGATGAGGATGAGGAAATCGAAACGCTGTGGGTGGATATCCGCAAGGCTGCCGTTATGGTGAACGATGGAACGATTGAGGATGCCAAAACGATTATTGCCATACAGTATGCAAACCTGTACCTTGTCTGAGGGAAAGGTGCCAAGCAAAAAAACAGTCTGTGACGGTTCTGCCTGCCAAAGGACTGGTCAATCGAATTTTATTTTCGGTAAAGGAAGGAAATCTGTATGCTCAGTGTCCTGATGGGAATCATAGTGTTTGAAATACTATTTAGTTTCATTGCAAAGAAAGATAAGAAACTGTTCCTGGCCTGTTCCGTATCTTTTTGGATAGGCATAGCATTTATCTTATCGCTTCAATTTTTTGAGCGATAACTGAATTCCAAAAGAAAAATACAATATAGAAAAAGCGATGGTTAAGATAAAAATCCAATTATCCTCTCCATCGTTTTTATTTGTATATTATAACCTACGGTAGCTCCTGCAACCGCTTCGTCAGTATTATGTCAATCGTGCATCTACTGCTCACTTTTCTGATCTACTTTCCGTTATACATATCTACATGTGAGATAGTGAATCATCCTGAAAGAAATAAGCAAATTTAGCCCTTATCCGCTAAGATTCCACCGTCCTGGCCATTCTCACAGATTTTCTCTGTATCCCAATAGTTTCCAAAATTTTTTAAAGAGAAACCGAGAATGGATATCCATACGCATACTTGAAAAAGACATATTATGCTATCTGACAACAGCGTACGTATTTCAATAAAAGTGACCTGTTTGAAATCAGGATTTTGCCACTGTTTTATTTATTTTTGTCTTATAAGCTGCAGAAATTCTTCCTTTAAAATCCGCATCATGATGAAATTGTGATATTCATAATGGTAGTAATAACCGTCTTCCTGAATTCCCTCTTTCTTAAATCCGTTTTTCTTGTAAAATCGCAAAGCATCTGTATTGAATCCCACAACACCGATGGCCAACCTGTGAAAGCCGAGATCGCCAAAGGCATAATCCATCAGCAGGCGGATTGCCTCTGTGCCATAGCCTTTCCCCTGATGTGCCTCATGGGGAATGATAATCGTCAGATCACTTGTCCCCCAGGCAGGATACATCCGCAGCAGTCCGATTTCTCCAATTACTTCATGTTTCTCACAGGTAGCGATCGCCAGCCATATACAGTCATGTCCGCTGCGCTGCACACATTGTAAAGACTGTGCAGCCGTTGTCGGATACGGTGCGGCAATCTTCGCCCTTGTCAGCGCATCGTTGTACCAGACATCAAAAAAATCCGTATCCTCTTCTGTAAATGGGCGCAGATACACCCGTTCTCCCTTTAAAAATTGTATTTCCTTCATCGTATTCTCCATTTCTTTTCTTATGTTAACGCTAGCGTTACTGTAACTATGCCTTCAGGCACTCTGCAGATTGATTTGCACTGCCTGATTGCTTTTCCCGTTGTTAGAATAAAGCCAGTGATTATGATCATAAGCATAACAAACACCGGTATAGACATCACCGTGAAGCTTTTCTGCGCAGGCGTTTTCCTTTTCTTAACGATATCCTATTTCATCCGCAAACACAGCATACAATAAGAAAATGCAGCCACGCGTATACGTGCAGCTGCAGTACTGGCGATTCACGTTACAGACGTTTACACATCGGATGTCCCTCTTGAAACTGTACCAGATCCCAGAGGTTTCCATACAGGTCTTCAAATACGGCAACAGTGCCGTAATCCGCCTCTTTGGGTTCCCGTACAAAGTGAATGCCGTTTTTCTTCATATCCCTATAATCTCTCTTGAAATCATCCGTCGCAAGAAACAGGAAGACACGGCCACCTGCCTGATCACCGATAAATGCCTCCTGCCGTGGTTTGGAAGCCTTTGCGAGCAGAATCGTTGTGGCATTGCTTCCCGGCGGTGATACAACAACCCAGCGCTTATCCTGCTGCGGCTGATAGGTATCCTCCACAAGGGTGAAATGCAGCTTGTTCGTATAAAATTCGATGGCTTCATCATAATCACGTACGACAAGCGCAATGTGAACGATTGCCTGTTTCACAGTCTCACTCCTTTGCTTTTTGTGCAGCTTCCCAGGCGAGCTGAAAGGCACTCTTTTCCTGCTTTTTTTCAGCCTCCTGCTTTTTATTGAAATCCTGCAGCTCTGCACGTCCGGCAACATTGCGCTTTTCCTTCAGCTGCTCGTTGAAGCGGTCGAATTTCTCACGAAAGCCGCACACACAGGTATACAGACGCTTTTCCTTTTCTCCGACTACATTCAGCTTCTTATGGCATTTCGGACAACGGGCATTGCTGGTGAACGACAGATTCTGCTTGTATTTGCAGGAAGGACTGCTGCAGGCTAAAAGCTTTCCGCGCTTTCCGTTGATTTCCAGCAGGTTGCTGCCGCATTCAGGACATTTCTTCTGCGTCATATTGTCATGGCGGTAGCTTGCCTCACTGTTTTTCACCTTTTCAACCAGGTCACTGGCATAGCTGCGCATTTCCTTCATAAAGCTTTTATCCTTCAGCTTCCCCTTGCTGATTGCGGTAAGCTTTTCCTCCCAGGTCGCCGTCAACAGCGGAGAGCGTAGCTCCTCCGGTACCAGCGATACCAGCTGGATTCCCTTGCTTAGCGGATAGATGGAGTTTCCGCGTTTTTCAATATAGTTGGTTTTGAACAGCTTTTCAATGATATCCGCACGTGTTGCCACGGTACCGATTCCATTCGCATCCTCTAACACAGCCTTCATACGGCTGTTGCTGATAAATTTCGATGGATGCTCCATAGCCGATAACAGGGTTGCCTCCGTATAGCGTGCCGGTGCCTTGGTAAAATGCGAGGTGATGCGCACATCCCTGATTGGATATTGCTGTCCCTTCGCAAGAGAAGGCAGATTCTGATCATCATCCTGCTCTTCATCCTCATCAAAGCGTTCGTTTTTCTGATAGAGTGCGCGCCAGCCGTCACTGATCATAATCCTTCCGCTGGCATAAAAGTCCATATGCTCACACACCGCATGAATTCTGGTCTTCTCATATTCACTCGGTTTGCCCAGTACGGCCAGAAACCTGCGAACCACCAGATCATAGATTTTCTTTTCATTTGGTGAAAGTCTGTTCAGCTCCACATATTCCTCGGTTGGGATAATAGCGTGGTGATCGGATACCTTTGCATCATCGACAAAGCGGCGGCTTACCTTATAGCCGTTTTTCAGCAAGTCACGTGCAAATGGCTCATACACATCAATACAAATCGCCTGCAGCCGTTCCTTCAGTGTCCCAACGATATCCTGACTCAGATAGCGGGAATCGGTACGGGGATAGGTCAGCAGCTTATGTGTTTCATATAAGCTCTGCATATAATTCAGCGTCTCCTTGGCACTGAAGCCGAAGCGCTGATTGGCATCCCTTTGCAGCTCGGTAAGATCATAGAGCTGCGGCGGTTGTTCCTTGTGACGCTTGCGCTCCACGTCCTGAATCGTAATCTGCTTGTGCTTCAGCTGCTTCATAAGCGTCTCTGCCTGCTTACGGTCCATTATGGACGCATTGTTGTTCTTGCGATAATCCAGCACAAAGGCACCGGCATCCACACGCAGTGTGAAATATTCCTTTGGTACGAATTTGCGGATTTCCGCTTCCCTGTCGACAATCATAGCCAGTGTCGGTGTCTGCACACGACCGGCAGAAAGCTGTGCATTGAATTTACAGGTCAGCGCGCGGGTGGTGTTCAACCCGACGAGCCAGTCTGCCTCAGCCCGACATACCGCACTGCGGTAAAGGGGTTCATATTCTCTGGCATCCTTCAGATGCGCAAAGCCCTCCTTGATCGCCTTATCTGTCTGTGACGAAATCCACAGACGCTTCATCGGCTTGCGTACCCCTGCCTTTTCAAGAATCCAGCGGGCCACCAGCTCCCCTTCTCTTCCGGCATCCGTAGCGATTACAATATCACGGATATCTCCGCGGTGCAGCAGGCTCTTTACCAGCTTGTATTGTTTTGCGGTCTGTGAGATCACCTTCAGCTGCATTTTGTCCGGCAGCATCGGAAGGTCCTGCATATCCCAGGTTTCCAGACGTTTATCATAATCCTGCGGGTCTGCCAGCTCTACCAGATGTCCCAGTGCCCAGGAAACCACATACTTGTTTCCCTCCATATAACCGTCCTTTTTTATCGGACAGCCGAGAACTCTTCCCAGCTCTCTTCCTACACTCGGCTTTTCAGCCAGTACAAATGTTTTGCTCATACTTCCTCCTTGAATCCGGCCAGACGCATCAGCTCTCTGGCATTCGTTGTTATGCATTTTCCTTCTTTCAGCCGATAATCAAAGCAGATGCGATCCTTCTCATAATATTCCGAGAAATGATAATTCACTGCCCGTATGGCCGGGTCGCCGCTCAGCTCGCACAATTCAAAATCATGTGTGGAGATCAGGGTGATGATCCACGGCTGATGCAGATGACGGATGGCACTTGTTGCACAGTAAATGCGATCCGCGCTGTTTGTACCCTTAAAAATCTCATCGATCAAAACCAGCATCGGCTCCTGCTTTCTGCTTGCCTCATTCATTTGCTGAATGCGCAGAATTTCCGCATAAAAGGTCGATATTCCCTCGCTTACATTATCATGCACACGCATCGAGGTAAACAGGTTCATGCTGCCTGCACAAAAGGAATCGGCACAGACTCCGGCGCCTGCATGCATCAGCACAAGATTGATGCCCAGCGTTCGTAAAAAGGTGGTTTTTCCTGACATATTGGAGCCGGTTATGATATAGGTGCCGTTATCGATTGTTATAGAATTTGCAACAGCACTTCCTTCCTCCAGCAGCGGATGCACAATATTTACCGCATGCAGATAAGGAGGTTTGGGTGTACTGTCCGCAATACAGACTGCTTCCTTCGCCAGATTCAGCTGTGCAAGAGATAGATAGCTTTCCAGCTCTCCGATATCCTGCAGCCAGATGCGCAGGGTTCTGCCATAGCGCTGTCTCCAGTCCTGCAGAGCAATCACACATTGGAAATCAAGCAAACCAAAGGCGTTGACGAGGAAAAACAGGATACTGTTGGAGCGCAGCTGTACCAGCATCAGTATGCGGCGCAGTTTTTTTATGGCGGCACAAGCTTCCTCCACATCCGAACGAATCCTGCAAAGAGCATCACTTTGAAAGGCAGTATCCTCAATCAGATGAAAGATTCGCTCATAATCTTCAATCAGATATGCCAGTGGTGCTACGCCGGACAGCTGTTGGGCATGCTTCATAAAAAACAAAAGCGAAAGACACAGAGAAACGGTAGCCAGTATGAGAACGGGGCCATAGTGGATGATACCTGACAGAAAAAGAAGCAGTGTCATAAGTGTGAGTGCGGATACAAGAGCACACAGCATACGCACAATGCGTGGATATTGTACCTGTTCTTCTTCCATATAGCTTAGGATATGTTCCATGGTTGAACGTTTTTTTCGCTGTCCATGACGCTCATACAGCTTTAAAAGCTGTATCAGGGTAAAGGTGAATGTCGTCTTTCGGGCGCATTCCTGTACGGCAGCACTGCGGCTTTGCATCGCTTTGCGGGACTGCTGCTGTGCACTGAGAAGCTCTGCCAGTCGTTCTCTTCCGTATACGGTTTTTGCCACACAGAGATACTGATACAGGCTCGCGTCCCCAAACAGATCCAGATCATATGCCTGCGTATTCTCCTCCTGCAGAAATTCAGAACCGGTATCCTGAAATGCTTTCCACCCATTGTTCTTGCGCCGCAGTACATCCTGCAGTACCTCCATCATAACCTCATGATCTTCTATCCTCTGTTTCAACGCCCTGTGCTTTGCGGCGATATATAGAAACAGTCCCAGTGAAAGCACACAGAGCGCATAAAACAGCTGCTCATAATAATATCCGCGAAACAGGGCTAACAGAGCAATCAGAATCAGAACACCTCGCTGCATCGCATAGGAAGAGGAGCGCTGCTTTAAGCTTCTGCATACAGCCTGTGTTTCATCGATTTTCCTTTGTAAAGTATCAATCTGCATATCTTCCCTCCTTACATGCTGTTCATTATACCATACCTTTTCGTGATTCCTGTGTGAGAAACCTAAATTTCCCAGATGAAAACTCTTTCAATTTCATGTATAATAAAAATGGTGATGTAAAATGAAACTGGAAACACGTGTCCTGCAAAATCTTACACAGCAGCAGAAGCTATCCATTCGGCAGCAGCAGGATCTGAAAATACTGGAAATGAACAATCAGGAGCTGGAATCCTGGATTGAAGAGGAGCTGGAGAAAAATCCGCTGCTGGAATTTGATGATGCCTATGAAACCGGGGCCGCATCCCATTCCCAGCAGGATTTTGACCTGCTTTTGAATTTTGTGACAAATGAGCAGACCCTTGCGGATGTACTGCAGGAGCAGATTGCCACATGCCTGCATCCGCTTCATAAGGAGCTTGCAGAGTTTATCGTCAATTCACTGGATGGAAACGGCTATCTGCAGCTGAAGGATGAAGATATCCAGCGAATGCTTCCACAGTACAGCCTGGATGACATCGAGGATACGATCAATGAGATACAGACCTTTGAGCCGGCCGGAGTCTGTGCCAGAAGCCTTCAGGAATGCCTGCTGATTCAGCTGTGCTTTGAGGACATTCCCTACTCCCAGATTGCCATCATGATTGTAAACTTCTATTTGAAGGAGGTTAGCGAGAACAAGCTTCCTGCGATAGCAGAGGCGCTGCAGATACCTCTGGAGGATGTGCTGCAGGCGATTTCCCTGATCCGCTCACTTGACCCAAAGCCGGGGGCACGCTATGCAACGAGCAGCGCCTATGTAAATCCGGACATGCAGATCGTTGTGGAGGAGAATGAAATCCACATACAGATGTTTCGCAAAACCTATGGACTGCGCTTGCAAGCTCCTGTAAAGGATGCAGATGCGGACACAGCAAAATATCTGAGCCAGCAGCAAAAGCAGGCGGAGGCTCTGCTGAGCAGTATTGAAAAGCGCAATTCCACCATCGAGCGCATCATGGAGGTCATTGCCGTTGTCCAGCAGGATTTCTTTTTGCAGCATGGACAGCTGAAGCCCTTGAACATGAAGGATATCGCGGCTAAGCTGAGCCTGCACGAATCCACCATATCCCGTGCTGTATCCGGCAAATCCATCTTATTTGAACAGCAGATCATTCCCCTGAAGTTTTTCTTTCCTGCCAGAGTGAATGAGGACACGAGTGCAAACGAGGTTCATCTGCGCCTGCGCTCGCTGATTGATCAGGAGGATAAAAAGAAGCCGTACAGTGACCAGAAGCTGTGTGATCTGTTGAAGGAGGATGGCCTGGAAATATCCCGGAGAACCATTGCCAAATACCGGGATCAGCTGAAAATTCCTGCAGCATCAAAGCGCAAACAGTTCTGATTACATAAAGAAACAGTGTGAAAAAGCAATCATCTGTATGAAAATGGTTGCTTTTTTATCTGCTTTTTCGCATACCAATGATGCTATGGTTCTTTATTGATACAAACATAAACCACATAATGACTTCAAACAGACAAGCCCTTTGAAAGGAAGCGTGTTGAAGCTTCTAAAAACAGACAAAAGCCGAAGCATAGCGCCCCGGCTTTTTCTATGAATTAGTCTTCAAACAGTTCGATTTCTTCAAACTCCTGTTTTTCCTCCTGTATTGCAGGCAGCTCACGCTGCTCGACAGCTGCAAGTGTCCGCAGGAAATAGTAATCCTGTGTGGTATGCAACGGCGAGGAGAAGGTGGCGTCTTTGCTCATCAGACTGATATCCTTTGCAAGAATCTTCTGCGTTTCCTCATTGATGATGACAAGCTCATCATTCAGGTCATGAAGTGCAATATGCGCAATCTGATAAGGCTTGGATTTCACCTTTTTACAGATCATGCTGCCCTTGGTCGGACGTCCGGTCACATCAACATCGCTCAGCTTGATGCGCTTCATTTGACACTGATCCGTAAAGACGATCAGCTGGGAAGCATCCCCATGAGAAATGCAGGCACTGACAATTTCATCCAGGACCAGATTCATTGCCTTCACACCCTTGGAGCGTGGAGAGGTTTCCGGAATGAGGGATACCGGATACCGGCTCACAAAGCCGTTTTTCGATGCAATCAGAATTTCATCATAAGCATAGGCGACCATCGTTTTCACGACCGCGTCCCCATCCAGCAGCTTCATATTGCTCATGGTTTTATTGTTCCGTGATACCTCATATTCCCGTACTGCCGTCTTTTTCACAAGACCGTTTTTCGTTACGGAAATCATGTAGGCATTCGTCGCAAAGCTGCGCAGGACAAAGGCATCCGTGATTTTTTCTTCTCCGCTGATGCGAATCGTGGAGTTGATATGACTTCCGATTTCCTTCCAGCGGGATTCCTCGACATCATATACCGGCGTATAGCCATAGGTACCCTGTGTTGTAAAAAACAATACATGATCCAGCGTATTCACTTCCCCATAGCCGACCAGATGATCGCCTTCCTTTAAGCCGGTCATATCGTCTCTGCTGGCACCGTAGCTGCGCATGGATACCCGCTTGAAATAGCCGTCACGGGAAATGGTGAACATCACCTGTTCACTGTTGATCATCGCAAGCTTGTCGATAACGATTTCTTCAATTTCATGCTCAATACTTGTCAAACGCGGTGTCTTAAAGGCCTTTTTCACCTCATTCAGCTCACGGATCATGACCTTTTTCAGCATTTTTGGATTCTCCAGAATATCGTGCAGCTCCTCTATTTCATTCAGCAGTGCGGCATATTCCTCACGCAGCTGCGTAATATCCGTGGAGGACAGACGATACAGCCGCATGGTAACGATTGCCTCTGCCTGTGCATCGCTGAAGGCAAAGGCATCCATGATGCGGCGCTTGGAATCCGCCTTGTCCTTGCTGGCACGAATCAATGCAATGATTTCATCCAGAACGGATACCGCCTTGATCAGACCCTCCAGAATATGGCAGCGGTCTTCCTTCTTTTTCAAATCGAAGCGGCTTCTGCGCTCGATCACCTCACGGCGATGCTCAATAAAGGCATCCAGCATCGGAGCCAGACCCATTTGAACCGGACGCTTGTCAACAATCGCCACAACATTATAATTATAGGAAACCTGCAGATCGGTATTTTTATACAGATAATTCAGAATCACCTGGGCATTGGCATCCTTTTTCATATCCACAACGACACGCAACCCGTTGCGGTCACTCTCATCCCTCACATCGAGAATCCCCTCGATTTTTTTGTTCAGACGGATATCATCAATTTTTTTGACCATGTTGCTCTTGATCACTTCATACGGAATTTCTGTAATGACGATCTGCTGTACAGTTTTCTTCTGTTCGATGTTTGCCTTACCGCGGATGATGATGCGGCCCTTTCCGGTTTCAAAGGCTTCCCGGATTCCTTCAATTCCCTGTACAATTCCTCCGGTTGGAAAATCCGGTCCCTGTATGTATTCCATCAGCTCATCCAGACTGCAGTCCGCATGCTGGATACGATACACAGCCGCATCGATTGCCTCGCTCAGATTATGCGGTGGAATATTGGTCGCATACCCGGCAGCAATACCCGTAATGCCGTTAACCAGCAGGTTGGGATAACGGGCAGGAAGCACGGTCGGCTCCATTGCCGTATCATCGAAGTTCGGTGCCCACAGCACGGTTTCCTTTTCAATATCCTTTAACAGATGCTCACTGATCCTCCCTAGTCTTGCCTCTGTGTAACGCATGGCTGCTGCGGGATCATCATCAATCGATCCGTTATTTCCCTGCATGTCGATCTGCGGTGTGCGAATCTTCCATTCCTGTGACATACGCACCATTGCATCATAGACAGAGAAATCCCCGTGGGGGTGATAGTTACCGATGACAAGACCGACCGTCTTCGCAGATTTCCGATACCCCTTGTCCCAGGTGTTGCCATCCTCATACATCGCATACAAAATTCTTCGCTGCACCGGCTTCAGACCATCTCTGGCATCCGGCAGCGCACGATCCTGAATAATATATTTTGAGTATCGCCCGAAGCGATCCCCCATGATATCTTCCAGCGGAGAGGAAATGACGCTGCTGTGATGCTCAACAGCAGGCAGTTCTTTTTTCTTCATCGTCTTGCCTCCACTTCATAATCATCTTCCAGTGTAAAGGATACGTTTTCCTCGATCCAGTCACGGCGCAGATTGGCCTTATCCCCCATTAAAACAGATACGCGCTTCTCAGCCACAACCGCATCGTCAATCGTTACCTGAATCAGTGTACGGGTTTCCGGACACATGGTCGTATCCCACAGCTGATCTGCATTCATTTCACCAAGTCCCTTGTAGCGCTGCAGACTGAAGCCCTTCGGGAAGGTTTTGCGCAGCTCATCCAGCTCCTCATCGGTCCATGCATACTGGATTTCCTTGCCCTTTTGCAGCTTGTACAGCGGCGGCAGTGCGATATACACCATGCCCTGTTCAATCAGCTCCCGCATGTAACGGTAGAAGAACGTCAGCAGCAGAATCTGAATATGCGCACCATCCGTATCGGCATCGGTCATGATGATGACCTTATGGTAATTGGAATCCTCTGCGTGAAAATTCGCACCCACACCGGCTCCCAGCGCATGAATGATGGTATTCAGCTCTTCATTTTTTTCGATATTGGTGATGCTTGCCTTTTCAGTATTCAGCACCTTACCGCGCAGTGGAAGAATCGCCTGGTATTTGCTGTCTCTTCCCTGCTTGGCACTGCCTCCGGCAGAATCCCCCTCGACCAGATACAGCTCTTTTTTTCTGGCATCCTTGCTCTGTGCGCTCGCCAGCTTTCCGGATAGGATCTTCTCGGTTTTTCCTCTGGTTTTCCCCTTACGGGCATCCTCACGCGCCTTGCGGGCAGCCTCGCGTGCCGTCGAAGCACGCTGCATCTTCTTGATCAGTGTGATGGCAAGCTCCTTGTTTTCCTCCAGGAAAAAGCTCAGCTTTTCACTTACGATACTGTCCACCGCTGCCTTCGCCTCTGCCGTTCCCAGCTTGCCCTTGGTCTGTCCTTCAAACTGCAAGAGATTTTCCGGCACCCCCAGTGACAGGATGATCGTCAGCCCTTCCCGGACATCGCTTCCCTCAAAGTTTTTATCCTTTTCCTTCAGTAAGCCGTTTTTCCTTGCGTATTCGTTAAACACCTTGGTAAAGGCATTCTTCGCTCCGGTTTCATGCGTTCCGCCATCCTTGGTACGAACGATGTTGACAAAGGAAAAAATATTCTCCTGATACTCATCCGTATACTGGAAGGCACAGTCCACCTTGATTTCATTGCTCATTCCGCTGAAGGCAACCGGTTTATGGAAGACCTGCTTATCCTCATGAAGATATTCCATGAAGGCAACCAGCCCCTGCTCATAATGATAAACCTCCTCGCGTTCCTTCCCTTCGCGCTCATCGCGTACGACTAGCTTTAAGCCCTCCAGTAAGAAGGCATCCTCCTGGGCGCGCTCTGCGATCTGGTGAAAGGAGTACTTCGTCGTTGAAAACATTGTTTTATCCGCCTTAAAGCGTACCTTGCTTCCGGTTTTGTTCGTTTTACCGATAACCTCCAGCTTGGATACCTCACGTCCCCCGTCGGAAAAGCTCATGCGATAGATTTTACCGTCACGATGAACCGTAACCTCCACCCATTCACTCAGCGCATTTACCACGCTGGCACCAACACCGTGCAGACCGCCGCTGGTCTTATAGCCGCCCTCCGTGCTGAATTTACCACCGGCATGCAGTACCGTATAAATGACCTGCACAGTGGGAACACCGCTGGCATGCATATCCACCGGCATACCCCGTCCTTCATCCTCCACGCAGATCACGTTGTCTTTTTCTATCGTTATGCGGATTGTATCCCCATGACCGTTCAATGCCTCGTCAATCGAGTTGTCTACGATCTCCCAAACCAGATGGTGCAAGCCTCTGGAATCTGTGGAGCCGATATACATACCCGGTCGTTTCCGTACAGCATCAAGGCCGTCAAGAATCTGTATACTGCTTCCATCATATGCATTTTCTGCCATACCATCACCTCTTTCTATTTCGCTGTCGTTGACCTCATCAACAGCCCGCTTTGTTCAGTGTATCAAATTTAAAACCTTCCTGCAATTAAATTTCTTTTAAAATCCGCAATACGGCCTAATTATTATATACTAAAAACATGAAAATAAGAAGAATTGTTTCTTTTTTCTTTTCCTTATGTGGGTAAGGTGGTAAAATATAGACGAATATGAATGAGGTGAAGCTATGAATATCAACTGGATCTGGTATCTGGGGCTGGGGTATCTGCTGGGGTCCATCCCGTTTGCCCTCGTCATCGGAAAACTTTTCTATAAGACAGACGTCCGCAATTTCGGAAGCGGCAATCTGGGCGGCACCAATGCAGGACGTGTGTTAGGAAAAAAAGCCGGAATTTCAGTCATTGTCTGTGATGTAGTAAAGGTTGTTGTTGCTGTCGGTGTCGTTTCCTGCTTTGATCTGGAGGCAAGCATATGGGCAGGCTTTGCGGCGGCATTTGGTCACTGTTATCCGGTATTTGCAGGGTTCCGCGGTGGGAAAGCCGTTGCGACAATGTTTGGATTTCTGTTATCAACATCCATTTTTACCTTCCAGAGTGCGTGGTATCTGATCGTACCGTTCGCAGTATTTCTGGTTGTGCTGTACGCAGGTAAGATGGTATCGCTGTCCAGCATGTGCGCTGCACTTACCAGCAGTATCTATATCACGGTTATGCAGCTGCATATCAGCGTGGAGATTGTCGCGGCCAGCTGGCTGTTGACAATACTGGTGATCTACCGGCACAGGGCAAATATCGTAAAAATTAAAAACGGTACGGAAAACAAAATATCCTGGCTGTGATCCAATAAGAAAAAAGCAGACCGGCATACGGTTCTTTCTTATTTTAGGGTTTTTGCAAAAGGGAGACTTCAACACTATTGTATTTATCAATAGAAGTTGGAGTCTCCCTGTTTTATATTTACCCGCAATCGAGAAAGAACCTGGCATCCGCATGGGCTGCATTTTTTTATACTTAGCCATGTATATGTTGAACGCCTTCATGAATCTTCTTTGCAGGAAGCATCGTCCATTGATTATAGAATACTACAGCGTTCTTTTTTGCCTCTAGCGCCATCAGATGTCCACACCATATTGCTGAATCAGTTCTCTTTGATGTGCGGCACGCATACCCGGCAGCTTTCGCATTTTAGCATCATAGCGTTCACATTCCGATAAATGAATTTCCTTTACAAATGCTTCATATGGAAGCTGTCCCAGAAAGGTCTCCTCTTCCAGATCATAAAAGGCCGCATACCAAGTATCAATTTGTATGTCCTCTCCACTTACCGGATCCTTCATCCCAAAGGGTGCCTCCGGCTTGATTGGCAACAGACTGTCAACGGTGGAGGTTATTGTATATACACCGAAAAATCCATCCTCCTTCTGGTAGACGCGTGGTACTGCATAATAAACATCCTGCTTCTGATGGTTATGCAGCCATGCTCCGAAGTCGTCGTGCATCTCCTCGTGATCCTGCTGTTCAAACCAAAGTGGGTGCATAGCGGAAAAGAAACAGCCATCCGCATGCTCTTTCAGAAAGGAACCCAGACACTCGTCACTGAATGTGGTGAGATGCTGCTTAATACCTGCAATGCTTCGCAGCTCCTGTGTTTCCCCATCCTGTTCAAAGGCACTCGTCTTCCAGCGTTTGCAGAGGTGCTGAATCAGGGCATAAAAGGCTTCGATTTCCTGATGGCAGGTCGGCAGCAGCAGATACAGCTCCACCTCATACGGCTGCTTCCAGACCACCTGTATACCTCTTGCGATACACGAAGGGTCATACAGGATAAAGTCATCTGCCGATTCCGCCTCCAGCGGCTGCATCCGCCAGGTGCTGTCCATGACGCCTGCCTGCAGACCGGTTTCCAGAAAATCATGCATACTGAGTTTCTTTTTGAAAATTCCCCTGTTTACAATTTTAATATCCACACTCATGATGTAATTCCTCCATAGATGTCCTGCCCCAGCGTTTGCAGCTGTTTACGGTTATTGATTCGATAAACGCCTTTTTCACATTTATATAGGAGCCCCTGTTCACAAAACTGTGACAGACAGCGCTGCAGCTGCCGGTAGCTGCAGCCAATCAAACTGCTAACCTCACCATGATCCTCCTGAAAAACATCCCGCTCACATACTGCCATGAGATATGATGCCAAACGGTTTTCAACCGGATAGGAAAGCGAGATGGATGCGTTGCGATTGCTGTTTTTCAGCTTTTCCGACAGCTCGGATACCAGATACTGCAGAAAGCGGACATCCTGTCTGAGTGACTGTTCACAGCGAACTAATGGCAACTGCAGTGTTATTACTTCACTCAATGCCGTCACTTCATTCAGCACAGGCATCTGCTTCCAAAGCTCCACCTCACCAAGAATACTGAGCGGATACAGGAAGGAGTGCAGGACCGTTTGTCCGTTTGCACTGATATAGCTGGTCTTTGCCTTTCCCTCCACCAGAAACAAAAGATGATGCAGCTCGGTATCTGCATGCAGAAGGATATCCCGCCGCTTCCATGTTTTTAATTCCAGCATGGATACATGCCGTTCCTCCAGAATCTGATCGAGTCGATATTTCCGAATATAAGCGGCTGCCGTTTTTTCCATACACTTCCTCCGTCCGTTTTTGAAAAGGTATGCAATGTGTATCGCCTTTCCTTAATCATCTGCTTTCTTCTCTCATTATGACATATGTCCTATGCGTGTTCAAGAAAAACCTGTATTCTACTATACGAGGTGATAATATGGCAATCAGTATGGCAATACTCAGTGGTATTGTGGTCAGTGTCATGATGGTATTTAACGGACAGCTTTCTGATCTGATCGATCTGTATACCGCAACGGTTCTAATCCATGCCTGCGGGTTATTGACGATGTATATCGTTTTAAAAGTAAAACACATTTCGCTTCGAGACCTTCCCCATGCTTCCCGTTTTTTATATCTGGGTGGTGTAATCGGGGTATTCACTGTCTTCTTCAACAATCTGACCATTACGATTTTGGGAGCCTCAATGATTAGTGCATTGGGATTATGTGGACAGATGCTGACTTCGATCATTCTGGAACAAAGCGGTGCGCTTGGCACACAAAAACAGAAACTGCAGCCGATAAAGCTGGTATCTCTGCTCATTATTTTAATAGGAATCGGGGTGATGCTGGAATGAGCTATATCTGTTCCATTTTCTTTGCATTGCTGGCAGGGGTCAGTATCGTATTGAGTCGCAGTGTAAATGCCTTGTTGGCGGAAAAAATCGGAGCATTATCCAGCAGCTTTTTCAATTATGCGAGCGGGTTGCTGGCGAGTCTGGCTTTTCTGTTGCTGTTTGCCCCGCATATTTCCCCCGCACTCCCGCAGCTGATGAAAAACGGGAACGCTATCCTGCTTATGGGCGGTGTCATCGGTGTCATCAATATTATTATTCTAAATCGTATCGTAACCCGCATTCCTCCCCTGCAGCTGACACTGATTGTATTTGTTGCACAGCTTGCCAGCGGTATGCTACTGGATTATTTTCTGCTGGATCTGTTTTCCATGCACAAGCTGATCGGCTGCAGTATCGTTGTTATCGGTCTGCTGATTCACACCTATGCGCAGGGTAAGCCGGCAGCCTGAGGCTTCACAATCGTATCGGTTTGCTACTTCTTCCTTCGATCCTGAAGGTTATGAAAACGAGTGCCGATATGACGAGCAATAAAAAAAACCAATACAGCACATACACCCAATGCTGCAGCATCAAACATGAAGCCTCCAAGATACTCTCCAAACGAATCGACACCCTTACTGGCAAAAAAAGCCGTGATGCTTCGATTCTGACGGCAGAATTTATCGATATCAGGTTTGCATACACCTAACACCAGAAAAACCGTCAGCACGACAACACCGCCAGATAAGACTCTTTTCTTAATTCTCATGATCTATTCCTCCTGCAGCTATCCTGAAAAGTATATCACAAATCTATCGTTAAAAAGAAATCTTATCTTTGTTTTCTACAGGGAATACAGAGAAAGATTTCTTTTCATATGTCTGCAGCAGGTCACAATGACAAAATGTGAAACGAACAGAATAAGCATGCAAATGCGTTTTCATATCCTGTGTCCGCATTATTAGCCGATACAGCAGAGATTCAAAGGTACATAATTGCAAGTAGTATCAGAAGAACAATAACAACGAGTACACCACCACCGATGATATAGCTGCTGTATGTTTTGTGTAAATCCTGTTGTTTGGAAACCCATGCTTTGTTCAATTCCTTTGTTTCCTTTGAAATCTGAGACATACATTCACCTTCCTTCCAGTTGCTAATCATGCCTGATTAGCTAAACAAAGCCGGCCTGCTGCAGCAGGGGGATATACGACAGATAAAAAATCATTCAATTTTATGATAAAACAAGGAAGTTGAATCAACCTTCATGTACTGTTTGCATCCTACTCAAAATGCGAAGAATGGAATCAAGTATGAATCTTTGTATTGGATTCTATACATGCTTCACTGAATCAACATATGGATACTTTTCACAGTAAATATCTATTACTATATGCCCAGTCTGATTTAACTGCCACTCTACATCTTATATATAGCATATTTTTCATTATAATACAATAGCACGTAACCTTTATGCCTATTTCTCAACATATCGAAGATTTTATGATTGCAGCAAATTCCAGCATAACAATTCATCATTGCAATATGGAAAAGCCATCATTATCTGCACTCCTATTACGCTTATGTGTTTGTATACCTGATTCGGATATCGGTTAACCACCTTGACACATTCCAAATTCCGTAAACCCTCAACAGCCAACAAGCGCTTTTTTGCTCATGTTTACAAAATCGATTGTGAACTACCGCCAGCTAAAGAGCAAGCGGCTTCTAATGAATGCCTACGCATTCATCAAAACATTTTGTTCGTGTTCAGATACACGTAACTGGTACGTTCACTGTACCTCTACTCCATCGCTCTCGCTTTGGCATACATGGATATACTTTTCGTATGATATTGCTTGCTCCATTGATATCGGCATTCATTAGAATGCCGTTTTTGCTTCTGTACAATCCTCGTTTGATTCTTTTCCCTGTGAAGGTGTGTGTTACATCGTTTCCATAGACTGGTATTTGATCCTCGTCAATGGAACTAGCTTTCGATGTATAGCTTTCTTCACAGACCACGACTCTGATCCCTGCCGCTTCTCCTTTGTATTTGATCATTTCGATCAGCGTACGAAACGGTATCTGCACAAAGGTCTGATTGTTCTTCTTCCCCATATGGATACGCTTCTTCCAACCTGCATTATTTCCTACGACGATAACTTCGATTCCTTCCTCCACACATAGATCTATTATTTTTCTTGATGCTTTGTGCAGGATATCCTTTACACGTCGATTTCGCTTTTCGCTGATACGTTTCATTCGTTTTGTTTGATGGATCCCTTTGCTATCCTTCTTTCCGATTCTTAGCAGTGAGCGGTAATGTGCGATCTGTTTGTTGTAGAATTGATTGACTGCTTTTATTTCATTTCCTTTTATCAGCACAGGGTGGTGTCCACTCGTAAATGCAATCGCCATCAGATTATCGACACCAATATCAATGCCGGCCACTCTGGTTGCCTCATGGATTGTAATCGTCGGTTCCATGATTTCTATCTCGCATACGATTTCAAGCTTGATAGTATCTCCATTGGGAATCAGACGTACTTCCTTCAGCTTCTGTTCATGCAGGTCCATCTTACCAAGATCATATCGGTCACGTACACACCCTGCCTGCAGCACTGCCTTAGGAAACTTTACATACCAACCATGCTTGTCTTTTCTCAGTTTGCATATCTGATTGGTAAAGATCAAGGGTTTATAACCGTCTTTATCTGCATATCGAGGGATATGAGGGACTGCTTCATATTTGTCAGGATGTGCTTTGTAATCAGCTAAAGTAGCAAAAAAGCTTTTCCAGTCACGATACAGCATATGCAAAACAATCTGATTTGCCTGCGCAGGAAGAGCACGGTAATCGATCTGGTCACGCAATTTGAAAAAACCATCCAGATGCTGCATGGAAACAAAGCGATGATCATGATCAATGATGTGGAATGGTGTGCTATGATGCTTTTGACGTATGACATTCAATTCATCAACGACACCATTGAGATCTTCCAGGACCTGTATCTCATGTGGAAAGCGATCCTCATTTGATTTGATGGAAGCACTGTACGCATTTCTTATATAGAACGAAGCAACGTTGTACAGATTTTTAGCACGATGTGTAAGAGCAGAAAAGCCGGGGGTTTTGCGGGTGATTAGCAGATAGGATACTAGAATATGTACGATATGATTTCATATTGGAAACCCTCCTTTTGCTGACTTCATTATACCACGAACGCAAGAGAAATTTAAGAAACGATTCGTGAAAAACAGAAAGAAAACAAGGATGAAAAGAAATATGGCTGCACTCATCCCCCACCTGTTCATCGACCATGAGGTGGGCGTATTCTGCCTGCTTTTTAGATAAAAAAAATAAAAATATCTGTAAAAATTTTAGGAGTTTTGCATGTTCGATACGTATATAAGAGTGTATATAAAAAAAAGGAGGATTGTACATATGCAAAAAGAGATGAAAAGGGAGTATCCGATTCCCTTTCACAATGATGTTTTTTTCAAGTATATGCTGATTGGAGAGGATGCAGGCTCTAAATTGCTGAGAAGCAGAATTATTGAAGAAATTTATGGATTGAAGGTTCAAAGAACCCAGGTGCTGAATCCGGAGCTGCTGCCGGAAGTCTTTTTCGGAAAACGAACGGTTTTGGATGTTGTATTGGAGGATGAAACCGGTCACCTTTATGATTTGGAGATGCAGGTATCCGGGTATACGAAGGAGGAACAGCTGCGTTTTCAGCAGTATGGCTACCGACTGGTCGGAAGACAGCTGAAGCAGGGGGATGATTATACCAAGCTGAAGCCGTTTTATCAGATTATCTTTATGAATTCGATGCCGAAAGCAGGAGGACGCATGATTCGTCACTATACGGTAAAGGATGAAGACAATCAGGAAGAACCAAACAATACTCTGCATCGTGCAATTGTGTTTTTACCGATGATCAGGCAGCGTGTGAAGGAGGTCGGGGTATGGAAAACCTGACAGAATTTGAAACCTTCTGTTATGTGCTTGCATATAATCCGGATGATGCTATACTAAACATGAAGAGAAGGATGGTGAATGTGGCTATGGAAAAATATAATGCAATGCGTGAGGATGGCCCGTTATTCAGCTGGGCGGAATCGGTGGAGTTTGCAAATCGTGCAGTACAGGCAAATCTGAGAGAGCAAACTGCGGAAGCCAAAAGACAGGGAAAGGATGAGGGTCTTGACCAAGGCAAGAAAGCCTTATTAAGAGCACAGATTATCCATAAGTATGGAATCGATGATGGATGGGTGGATACCTTGTCCAACGCGCAGATTGATGCTGCCGTCATATTTATTCTGGAATGTGAAGCCTATCCCGACTTAAAGGAAAAGCTGAAGCATACCGCTGCGGAATAGATCAAGTTCTCCTGTCTTTAAACGTTTATTCAAAAAAGAACCTGCCGCCTGACGGGTTCTTTTCCTTACATTATAGCACCAGAGAATATACATCATCGAATGCATTACAGAATTTTTGTCGTCCATTCCTCCAGATTCCAAACCTCATCCACAATATCGCCATAGAAATCCGGGTCATGGGAAACCAGAAGAATCGTTCCCTTGTAGGCCTTCAATGCCCGCTTCAGCTCTTCCTTGGCATCCACATCCAGATGGTTGGTAGGCTCATCCAGCACTAAAACGTTATGCTCACGATTCATCAGCACGCAAAGACGAACCTTTGCCTGTTCTCCTCCGGAAAGCACACACATTCCGGATTCGATATGATCTGTCGTCAGTCCGCACTTTGCCAGAGCCGCACGTACCTCACCGTTTGTCATCGCCGGATACTCTTTCCAGAAATAATCCAGTGCACTCATGGATTCTCCGGCTTCCTCCTGCTCGAAGAAGCCGATGGATGCATACGGGTCAACCTCAACGCTTCCGCTGACGCCTGGAATTCTGCCCATCAGCGTTTTCAGCAGTGTTGTCTTACCAAGACCGTTAACACCTTTTATCGCCACCCGCATATTGCGCTCCAGCACCAGATGCATTGCTTTTGTCAGCGGTTCCTCATAGCCGATCACCAGTTCCCTTGCATCGAAAATCACACGCCCCGGTGCGCGGTCCGATAAAAAGGAAAAGCTGGGCTTCACTTTTTCCTTTACCTTTTCGATACGATCCATCTTATCCAGCTTCTTCTGGCGGGAATGAGCCATGTTACGCGTTGCAACACGCGCCTTGTTGCGGGCGATGAAATCCTCCAGATCGGCGATTTCCTTCTGCTGTTTTACATATGCCGCCTCCAGCTGGCGTTTCTTTAACGCATGCTGTTCTAGAAAATAATCGTAATCTCCGACATACCGTGTCAGCTCACAGTTTTCAACATGATAAATAATGTTGACAACGCTGTTTAAGAACGGAATATCATGCGACACCAGAATAAATGCATGCTCATAGGAAATCAGAAAGTTCTTAAGCCATGCAATATGTCCCTCATCCAGATAGTTGGTCGGCTCATCCAGAATCAGAATCATCGGATTTTCCAGCAGCAGCTTGCATAACAGCACCTTGGAGCGCTGCCCTCCACTCAACATGGTAACATCCTTTTCCAGACCGATATCCAGTAATCCAAGGCCCTGTGCGACCTCCTGTATTCTGGCATCAATCATATAGAAACCGCTGTGCTCCAGTATGTCCTGAATTTCCCCGACATCCTGCAAAAGCTCATTCATACGCTCCTCACTGCAATCTCCCATCTCTTCATATTTCTGCAGCATTTCCGCTTCCAGCTCAAACAAATGGGAAAATGCATCCTGCAATACCTGACGAATCGACTTTCCCTTCTCCAGAACCGTATGCTGATCCAGATAGCCTCGTGTGATTCTGCGGCACCAGGCAACACGCCCTTCCTCCGGAACCAGCTTTCCCGTCAGTATATTCAGAAAGGTTGATTTCCCTTCTCCGTTGGCTCCGACAAGACCAACATGCTCACCGCTCAGCAAACGAAAGGATACATTCTCCAGAATCTGTCTTCCGCCAAAGCTGTGCGAAACATTTTCTACCGTAACAATACTCATACCTACCTCCACAATTCTTACCCTGACAAGTATACCATGTGCTCCATTCGTATGCAATCCTGCTTTCCGTTTGTAGAAGGCTTTACTACTCGAATGAAATCGTCAATACCAGTGATACGTTTATACAAATAAATGCAGGCCGTTTTCGAATATAATCCTGCCGAACACAATGCTTTTATGAGAAAGCGAATACGCCTCACCGTTTTATATCAATCGGTTCCAAATGGCTTCATCAACAAGCTTCATATTGCTATGCTACTTCCAGAAACGGCTTTCACTGCCTTATTTCTTTCATATCCGTGTTGCTTCGACATATACTAACGAAAGCATATGCTGAATTTAGAAATATTTAAGAAAGAAATACGACAAAATTACAAAAGCGTAAGGCCCAAAGTCATTAGGATTTGCTATAATATACATATACGAGGTGATTTCATGCACAGCAATGACGACAAACGAGAATGGATTGATCCAGCACAGGGTCTCAGCGATTCTCAGGTTCAGGAGCGTATTGATGCAGGCTGTGTCAATACACAGGATGAGCGCATTACCAAAAGCTATGAGGAAATATTCCGGGACAATGTTTTAACCCTGTTTAATCTGATCAATGCTATTCTGGCAGGATTGATTATTTTTATCGGCTCCTTTAAAAATCTGCTTTTTCTGGGGGTTGTAATTTCCAACCTGGTCATCGGTATCCTTCAGGAGATTCGAGCCAAGCGTGTATTGGACAAGCTGTCTTTGATTACACAGCCCTATTTGAAGGTATTGCGCAACGGAAAAGAAATGGAACTGCATATGGATGATATCGTTCTGGATGATATTCTATGCCTTTCCACCGGCTCTCAGGTATGCGCCGACGCTATGGTTGTTGAGGGACGTCTGGAGGTTAACGAATCCCTGGTTACAGGAGAATCGGATATCATCGTCAAGCATACGCACGATACCCTTTATTCCGGCAGCTTTGTCGTCAGCGGACAGGCCAAGGTACAGGTACAGCATGTCGGCAAGGATAATTATGCCGCTACGATTATGAAGGATGCAAAAACATTTAAAAAGCATAAATCACAGCTGCGGGATTCCATTAACTTCATAATTAAAACCATCGGTATTATCATTATTCCCGTTGGCATTCTGCTGTTTTCAAAGCAGTTTTTTCTGACGGAGAGCACTCTGCCGCAGGCGATCGTATCTACGGTTGCGGCATTGCTGGGAATGATACCGGAAGGCCTTGTTTTATTGACAAGCGTTGCACTGGCGGTTGGCTCCATCAATCTGGCGAAGCGCAAAACGCTGGTGCAGGAGCTGTACTGCATTGAAACACTGGCACGCGTGGATACCCTGTGTCTGGATAAGACAGGAACCATAACGGAAGGCAATATGCAGGTGGAGCGTATCCAGGCACTGAACGCAGACGAGAAGGAAATCCTTTTAATTCTTGCAAATATGATGGATGCTCTGCAGGATGACAATGCAACTGCTCAGGCGATTCGCAGGCATACACCGCAGGAATATGAAGCATTTCGCGTATTACATACCCTTCCCTTCTCCAGTGCAAGAAAGCTGAGTGCCGTAAGCTTTGAAAATCGCGGAACCTATATCATGGGTGCCTATGAATTTGTCAACGGCAGTGAAAATGCAGAGCTGCAGGCTGAAATTGACAAACAGGCCAGTCTTGGAAACAGGGTGCTGGTACTGGCACACAGCAAGGAAGCTATGGAACAGGAGCCTGCCAAGAACAATACAGTGATCGCTTTGATTCTGCTGAGTGATCCCATCCGGTTGGAGGCACCGCAAACCCTGGATTACTTTCTGTCGCAGGGGGTTGATGTCAAGGTTATCAGCGGGGATGATCCACGCACGGTTCATGAAATCGCACATAAGGCTAATCTGAAAAATTATGAGCGCTATGTGGATGCCAGCACCTTAAAGGATGAGGATATTCCGGAAGCAGTGAAAGCCTATACCGTTTTCGGTCGTGTTTCACCGATGCAGAAAAAGCTGATGATTCGCGCTCTAAAGGAACAGGGGCATATCACGGCAATGATAGGAGACGGTGTCAATGATGTCATGGCCTTAAAGGAAGCGGATTGCAGCATCTCTGTTGCACAGGGAAGCGAGGCAGCAAAGAACATCGCCAATCTGGTTTTACTGGACAACAATTTTGCGAGTATGCCGCATATCGTGGACGAGGGCCGAAGAGTCATCAACAATATTCAGCGTGCCGCTTCCCTGTTTCTTGTGAAAACGACATTTTCAACCATCCTCAGTATTTTAACCCTTTTCTTCATGAGCCGCTATCCGTTTGAGCCGATTCAGCTTACACTGATATCCTCCTGTACAATTGGTATTCCTTCCTTCTTCCTGGCACTGGAAGCCAATCATGCCCGCGTGGAGGGAAATTTTCTGATCAATGTGCTGGGGCGTGCCCTTCCCGGAGCGCTGTGTGTCGTACTCAGTATCCTTTATGTCAATATATCCTCTTTGTTTTTTCAAATGACGCCGGCGGCTATGTCCACCATGTGTGTATTACTGACAGGTACCAGCTCCCTGATCGTTCTGTATCGGGTGTGTACGCCGTTTACCAGAAAGCGTCTGCTGATCTTCTCCAGCATGACCGCACTCTTTGTTGCATGCATCGTCTTTTTACCGGGCATTTTCTCTCTGGTACGACTGAGCTATATGCAGTTTGTATTGACCGGTGCCGGTATGGCAGCTATACCGTTTGTCATGGATTTCTTTTTCCGCTTTGGAAACCGCTTCAAGCTAAAGGAACGGCTGCTTAAGGTTGGGAAATAGCAAACGTCAGAACAGAGCGGATCAAATGAACCTTCCTTATAGATCTTTTGGCGGATATAAAAAAAGGAAATCATGTATGGATTGATAAATCACAATCTTTTGGATTCTCTTTTGGAAATAAGAGAGGAAGAGCTTGCTAAGGCTCCTCCTCTTTTTATTATGGCTGCATACTGGTATCCTCTAGTGCATCCTGCGTACGGCGGTTTTTCATAATCACCAGTGCGATACATAGGAAGGCAGCAGCAAACAGCAGCAGAATTCCATAGGTCATAAAGGCTTCCTGCAGCAGCGCATCTCCTACATGAACTGCCGAGGTCAGCGAATCATTCAGCTTCACATACCAGTAGCTCGGCAGAAAACGGGATATCACGAGGATATTCTCTCCGATCATACTCAGTGGTACAAAGGCACCGCACAGAAAGCTGGAGCCTAAACCGACAATATTGCTGATGCCGTTCAGCATATCGTCCGGATGCTTGCTTTTTGCGGATATCACACAGAACATAAAGGACATGGAAACACACATCAGCATGAATACAAACGCATTGACAATTTCCAGCAAGCCACCCAGCGTCATCATGGAGTCCCATACCATCCCGAGAATCATCAGCATCATAAGTCCCCACAACGCGATACCTACAGACAGATTACAGAACACCAGCTGCAGGTTCATACGATTTTGTGATACCGGAGCAATCAGATTCCGCTTGGTGATCTCCGCGTTGAAAAAGGAATGCATCGTTAAACCGATCAGCAGTATGGTGATGACAAGCATAATATAGGAAGCATAATTGAAATATGCACCACGCAGCATGGAGGAGGTGGCAACCTCTTCAGAATCTGACATTTTCACCTCAGCTGTAGTATTCAGATTTTTCTGTACGCGTGTATGCAGCTCAGAAATCCCCTGCTTCGGATAAAGCTTTTCATACGCATGCATGGTATCCAGATATTTATTGATTGTCTGCTGAAGCAGTACACCGTTCACATCGTCCGGGCGCTGATTCATGGAAACCGCTTCTTTCCCGGATGCGAACTCCTCTTCAAAGCCCTCAGGAATCGTTATGATAGCGGACACATCTGCATAGAACAGTGCATCCTGTGCATCGCTGTTCGATACATTTTTATGCTTGATATTCGCCTGTGTGCCGAGATAGGTTAACAGGCCTTCACTCAGACTGCTGCCATCCCGGTCAAGAACGGCGATATTCGGCTTTGATCCCTCATACATCTTAATATCACTGCGCTCAGATGCAGACATGCCAAACACAAAGAAGACGGTGAAGAAGATGGACATATAGATCATCAGCGTCAGCCAATGTGATTTCATAATTTTATAATAAACCTTTAAGACACTCATTTAACGCACCCCCAGACTGTGATAGCTCTTCCTACTGAGTGCACGGAAGCTGATCAGATAGCATACCATCGTAAATCCTGCAAGCAATGCCAGATTAAAGAAATAGCGCTCGCCTACACCATAGTAGTACAGGGAATACAAGCCATCCGTAATCATATTCACCGGATTGATATAGGTTAAAAACGGAGCATATTCCTGTACATAATATTTCAGCTGTACCGCCATCATACCGGCGAGCGCACTGCAGATCAGTGTGATAGAGGTCATGATCCCCGTCTTGCCATCCGGAGGTATCTTGCTAGTGATACTGCCAATCAGAATGCCAAAAGCATTTCCGGCAAAGGCTCCCAGCACCATCATGAGGAAGACATAGCCAAGCTGTGATCCAAAGGATACGTCCAGAATGAAATACATATAGGCAAACTGGATGAGCAGAAAGACAATTTGAATCGCTATATCAATTATAAAATCCGCAAGCAGTGCCTTTCCCTTGTGCAATGGTGATACTGCCAGGCGTGCTGCACGTTCGCTTTGATTCGCCTGCAGCTCATACATGGAATTGATCGCCCAGTATCCGCCAAACATGGCGTTCATTGCCAGGACTGTATAGAAGAAGACGGAGGACAGATCTGTATGATCCGTGTTCGCTTCCTTCACATGAGAGGCTGTCTGTGTGAACAGTGCAGATACAGCGGAGCCATCGGGATATTGCTGCATCGCCTCCTCCACCAGATGGATTTTCTGGCTGTATTCATCAAAGAAGGTTTTTGTGATTGTCTGATCCAGACCGTTTTGATTCACAGTGATTGCAATCGGGTCCTGCAGCTTTACAACCGCGCTGACCTTATCCTCCTTTAACAGCTGCTTTGCCTGTTCCTCACCAACATAGCTTACCTTGAACAAAGCAGTATCCCCCTGCCTGACATCCTTGAGAACGGCTTTAAGCTGTGACAAATCCTTTTGCTCGACGACAGCGATTGGAACCGTTTGAAAGGTATCCACCGTATAGGCATCCTTCAATACCATTCCAAAGAAGGTTGTCAGCAGCATGGGAAATATCAATGTCCAAAACAGCAGTACTCTGTTTCGAATCATCAGGCGAAACCTGTATTTCAGTAAATGCAGCATATTCACCCCTCCTTAATCCCGCAGCTGTTTTCCTGTGATTTCCAGGAAGACATCATTTAAGGTCGGCTGCTGGGAATACACCTTGCCATAGGTGATATTCTCCTGTGTGAAGTAATCCAGCAGATTGGCCAGATTGCGTTTTCCTTCAGTAAACTTAACCTGCAGAACATTGGCATTGTACTGTACGGAGAACACATTTGCGATATCCTGAATATCCTGTACCTGCTGCTCCTGCAGCTTCACCTGCTCCACTTCGATCTTTTCCTTCATCATAATGCCGGCCTTCAGCTCCTCCTTGGAGCCAGCCGCAATGGTTTTTCCCTTGTCGATGATGATGATGCGACTGCAAATTTCCTCAACCTCTTCCATATAATGAGAGGTATACACAATGGTTGCCCCCTGCGCATTCAGGCGCCGTATGCCCTCCAGTATCGCATTACGGCTCTGTGGATCGACTGCGACCGTCGGCTCATCCATGAAAATGAGCTTTGGCTGATGTGCAATTCCACAGGCGATATTCAACCTTCTCAGTAAACCGCCGCTCAGCTTACCCGGTCGGAATTTACGAAACTCCTCCAATGAAACAAAACGTATTGCCTCATCCACAAGTGTTTTACGCTTTGCCTTATCACTGACATACAGACCGCAAAAGTAATTGATGTTGTCCTCGACGCTCAGCTCATGAAAAACTGCTACGTTTTGCGGAACCACACCGATTTGCTGTTTCAAATCGTAGCTGTCCGCTTTCATCTGCTTTCCGAAAATGCGGATGTCTCCCTTGTCATATGTTAACAGAGCCAGCATACAGTTGATTGCCGTTGTTTTCCCGCTTCCGTTCGGTCCCAGAAGTCCCAGAATTTCACCTTCCTCAACCTCCAGCCGGAAATGATCCAGCGCAATCAGCTCCTTGTATCGTTTCACCAAATTGTTTACTTCAATAATCATGATGCTCCCTCCTTGTCCTTGTCTATATTATAGAGAATCCGGTAAATTTTCGGTAGTGTATATCTTCACATTCGGATATGACAGATGTCATATTCACGCATGACAAATTGTATCTGTCCCAAAACAATGGTAAAATAGAGACAGAACAGGAGGAGAAGCCATGAAACAGCTTATAAATTATCTGTTATTTTTATGTATCGGCTGCTGCTTCAGCTTTTTTTATGACCATCAGCTGTACCGCCTGCTGGCTCTGCTTTCAGCAGTGATTCTGGCCTCTATATCCTATCTGTACACAAGGCGAACATGGACGCCGTATGCAATGATTCTGTTTGCATTGCTCGCCACCCTGCAGCAAAGCTTTCTGTACTATCTGCCGCTGCTGCTATACTGTATCAGACGACAGCATTTTTCTTACACCATCCTCCTGTATCTGCTTCCGATTCTCTTTCATCTGCGTATGGAAAATCTGTATTTATGCAGTGCCATTGCCATTTTTTCTATATTCGCCATATCCCTTCGGCAGCAGTGGGAGGAAAATGAGGAAATTAAGCTTTCCTTCATGCGGCAGCGCGATGCGACAAAGGAGCTGGCAGATATTCTGTCCAATAAAAACAGGCATCTTCTTGTCCAGCAGGAACAGGAAATCCGAATCGCCATTCTGGATGAAAGAAACCGTATCGCCAGAGAAATTCATGATCATGTGGGACATCTGCTTAGCAGCGCTTTGTTGCAGATCGGCGCTATACAGGCAATTCAAAAGGAAGATAAGCTGAAGGAGCCGCTTCAGAATTTACGAGATACCCTTTCTCAGGGAATGGATAACGTACGAAGCAGTGTACATGACCTGCACGATGATGCACTGGATTTGCAGGTGACACTGCAGCGCCTGCTCAAGGACTACAGCTTTTGTGATGGTACGCTGGAATACGATGTGCTGCATCCCCTGTCTCAGCAGACAATCTATCATATCCTTGCCATTGTAAAGGAGAGCATGAACAATACAATGAAGCATTCCAATGCGACAAAATACAGCATTACCGTACGCGAGCAGCCGGCCTTTTATCAATTGATTCTACGTGATAACGGCACCAGGCACAGCAGTGTCCCCTGGCAGACCAGAGGCATCGGCTTAAGCAACATGCAGGAGCGTGTAGCGGACATGCACGGCTATTTGAACATCACACACACATCCGGCTTTCAAATTTATATCACACTGCCGAAGGAGGATAAACCATGAGAATACTGATTGTTGATGATGACAAACTTGTATGCAGCTCTTTAAAAACCATATTGGAGGCACAGGGACAAACCATTGCGGGTATCGGCTGCAGCGGCCGGGAAGCATTGCAGCTGTACAGGGAAACCAACCCTGATGTCCTGTTGATGGATATCCGTATGGAGGGGATGAACGGCGTGGATGCCAGTGAAGCAATTCTACACAGCTTTCCGGATGCCCGCATTCTGTTTCTAACAACATTCTCCGATGATGACTATATCATTCGCGCCTTAAAGCTGGGAGTCAAGGGCTATATCCTTAAGCAGAACTTCGATTCCATCATTCCGGCTTTGGAGGCAGTGTATATGGGACAGAATGTTTTCAATACGGAAATTATCGCCAAGCTTCCCGATTTGCTGAAGCAGCATACAAAGGAAACGCTGTGCAGCTATGATTTGAATGAGCGGGAGCTGCATTTCATTCAGCTGGTTGCCAAGGGGCTCAACAACAAAGAGCTGGCACAGACGCTGTTCCTCAGCGAAGGGACAGTCCGCAACTATCTCAGCAGCCTGCTGGAAAAGCTGCAGCTGCGTGACCGTACCCAGCTTGCGATTTTCTATTACCAGAACCTGCAGTCAAAAGAAACATAACATGCCGTTAACTGCTGTCTTGAATAACCTGTTCATAACAGGCTGTCATCAGAAAAAACAGGAAATTAGAAAGAATCAATTGCATTGGCTTATACGCATGTAATTGATTTTTTGTCCTGATGATGTGGCATCTTCTGGAATCACCCACCTCATTACGTTTCACTGGAAATGATCCTAAGCACAATGTCTTGTCACGATTGTTACATTTCGTAGCTGTATCCATTCATCACCGTATTGTACGCTCCTAAAGTATCTGTTCATCCCTCTATGCAGGAGTGTGATGCGGCATAAAAAATGGGCAAAGCACCCTACAGGCAGCTTCCTGTATACAGTCAGTGGCAGCTGCACAAAAAAAACGAAGCCGCAGGAGTTTTGATCCTTGCGGCTTCGTTTTCATTTACTTATTGATTTCACTGATGATGCGCTCGATTTTATTTCCGCGTTCCAAAGAGTCATCCAGCTTGAAAATCAGCTCCGGTACCTTACGGATCGTCATCCGCTTGGCAAGCTCGCTGCGCAGGTAGCCCCTGCTGCGATCCAGTGCCTTCATACCGGCTTCCTCTCTTGGCTTCTGCCCCAGGAAAGAAACATAAATCTTCGCAATGGATAAATCATTGGTCACCGTAACATCGGTAATCGTAATAAATCCGATTTTGGGATCCTTGAGAGAAAACTGGATAATCTCCGAAATTTCCTTCTGAATAATTCCCGCTATTTTTTCAGCCTTTAATGTCATGTTATCACCTTATGTTTATTCTGGCTCAACCTGCTGATCTTCATACGCCTCAATAACATCATCCACCTTGATATCGTTGAAGTTCTCGATTGTCAGACCGCATTCGTAGCCGCTGGTTACTTCCTTGGCATCATTCTGGAAACGTTTCAGTGATCCCAGCTTGCCGGTGTAGATAACCACGCCCTCACGAATCAGACGAACACCGCATTCCTTGCGCAGACAGCCATCGGTGACCATACACCCGGCAATCGTTCCCACTTTGGAGACCTTGTAAATCTGACGCACCTCAGCCTGTCCGATGACAACCTCTTCATAAACAGGAGCCAGCATACCTTTCATGGCATTTTCCATTTCTTCCAATGCCTTATAAATAATATTGTGCAGACGGATTTCAATTCCTTCCTCTTCTGCTTTTTTACGTACCAGCGCGTTAGGACGTACGTTGAAGCCGTAAATTACGGCATGGGATGCACTTGCCAGCAGAATATCGGATTCTGTTATTGCCCCCGCCTGAGAACGAATGACATTGACACGTACGCCCTGTACGTCGATTTTTTCCATGCTTGCACGAACTGCTTCCGCACTACCCTGTACATCGGCCTTGATAATCAGGTTGACCTCCTGTACTTCTCCTTCTTCAATCTGACGAGCCAGATCATCCAAAGACATCGCAGCGCCTGTCGCATTCCGTTCGGAAGCGATTTTGTTGTTCAGACGCGTTTCCGCAATCTGACGGGCTTTCTTTTCATGATCGAATGCCTTGAAGATATCTCCGGCAATCGGCACATCATTCAAACCGATAATTTCCACCGGTGTGGAAGGCAGAGCCTTCTTGATTTCACGACCGTGATCATCCGTCATCTTTCGCACCTTACCAAAGGCCGTACCAACAACGACTGCATCCCCGGTATGCAGGGTACCACCCTGTACGAGCAGCGTGGTAACAGGACCGCGCCCCTTATCCAGCTTCGCCTCGATAACCGTTCCGGTTGCCAGCTTGTTTGGATTGGCACGGAAATTGTATACCTCGGATACGACCAGAATGGTTTCCAGCAGATCACTGACACCGGTTCCGAATTTTGCAGAGATATCCGCGTAAATCGTATCTCCGCCCCATTCTTCCGGCATCAGACCAAGCTCACTCATTTCGGAAACAATGCGTTCACGGTTCGCACCGGCCTTGTCAATTTTGTTGACTGCAACGATAACCGGTACACCTGCAGCCTTGGCATGGTCAACGGCCTCCTTGGTCTGCGGCATGACACCGTCATCGGCAGCGACAACGATAATAACCAGATCGGTAACCTTGGCACCCCGGGCACGCATAGCGGTAAAGGCCTCATGTCCCGGTGTATCCAGGAAGGTAACCCGCTTTCCTTTTACATTTACCTGATAGGCACCGATATGCTGGGTAATACCACCAAACTCGCCTTCTGTAACATGTGTCTTACGGATGGTATCCAGTAGCGTTGTTTTACCATGATCAACATGTCCCATGATGGTAACGACCGGAGGACGATTTTCCAGAAGAGCTTCATCCTCTGCCTCTTCCATCTGTTCCTCAAAATCACTTTCTTCTATAATAATTTCCTTGTGCACATCTACATTCCATTCCATGCAGACAAGCTCAATTGTCTCATCGTCCAGCGTGGAGTTGATGGTAACCATTGTTCCCATCATGAACAGCAGCTTGATAACCTCACTCGCATTGCGGTTCAGCTTTTCTGCCAGCTCTCCTACACTCAGTGGTCCGTTGTATGTGATTTCCTTTACTTCTACACGTTCCTTCTTTGGTGTAAAATTCGTGTTTGTGTTTCTTGATCGGTTGTTGTTATTCCCCTTCCGATTGTTATTTCCTCTTCTATGCTGTTGTCTTGCCATATAATCACCTAGCCTTTCAAGCAAGCTGCAATCTTCTCTGCAAATCCCTTGTCAAGAATTGCGATTGCTTTTCTGTTGCGATCGCCGATCGCCATATTCATCAATGCTCCATCCATGTAAACACAGGGAACCTTGTAAAAGCTGCATTTATCGTTCAGCTTCTTTTTCGCATTGTCACCGATATCCTCTGCCAGAATCAGCAAATGGACATGACGGGCACGAAGCTGCGTGTAGACGATTTCTCCGGTAGCCGTTTTTCTTGCACGTGCCGCCAGTCCCAGTATGCCCGTCACATCCTTCATTTGCTAAACATCTCCTTCAGCTTATCGTAGATTTCCTCAGGTATTTCACATTCCAGAGAACGTACCAGTGATTTTCTCTTCATCGCAGCCTCCAGCGCCTCTACACTGCGTTTCAGATAAGCTCCGCGGCCGTTGCGTTTTCCGGTTTCATCAATTTCAATTGTTCCCTCCGGTGTACGGACAATACGGATCAGCTCTTTTTTCGGAAGACTTTCATTGGTAGCCACACATTTACGCATCGGTATTTTCTTCATGTCGCATCTACCTCCTTACATCTTATTCTTCGTAATATTTATCGTATTCATCGAAGTCGATTTCATCATGTATCCAGTCGCTCTCTTCAATCTCACGCTCTTCACGTTCGATTTCCGCAAGCTCCTCCTCAGAATAGATCGGCTTCATTTCATAATCCTTCTTGTTCAGGTCAAAGGTTGGCTTACGGCGCTCCTCTTTTTCCTCGTATTTGTCGTATTTCTTATAGCGTGGTTTTGCAGCGGCCTTATCATCCTGCTTCGCTGATGCATCTGCCAGTGTCTCGAATTTGGAACGGTATTCCTGTTTTTCCTTCAGGTTCAGACCCTCCTGCTTCTGCTTTTCTCTGGCAATGCGGGCAGCCTTTTCCAGGTCGGTTTCTTCCTGCGGCTGTGCTTCCTCAACCACCTCTTCAACAGGGGCAGACACACTTGCTTCCTCAACAGCCGGTAACGCTGTGGCTTCCACAGGTTCACTGCTTTCTTCCACAACCGGTTCACTGACAGCCTCTTCCGTTACAGCCTCCTGGAAGCTTACGCCTGCATCATCCAGACTGAGTGCATCCTGCGGCTGTGCGTTTTCTTCAAAGCGCTCCATCTGTGCAGCAAGCTTGGCCTCCTGCTGACGTGCCAGGAATTCCTCGCGCTGCTTCATTGCGATTTCCTTCCAGTTGATTCCTGCTGCGTCCACATCGGTTTCCGCCTTGATATCGATTTTGTTTCCGGTCAGCTTTACAGCCAGCCGTGCGTTCTTTCCACGCTTACCGATAGCCAGAGATAACTGATTATCCGGTACGACAACGAGCAGTCCGCCCTTGCGCTCCTCACTCGGGATAACCGCCAGAACCTCAGCCGGAGACAGTGCATTTTTAATCAGCTCCGTCACATCCTCGCTCCATTCAAAGATATCGATTTTCTCTCCGCCCAGCTCATCGATGATAACCTGTACGCGCTGTCCTCTTGGACCGATGCAGGCACCGATCGGATCGATGTTCTCATTGTGCGAATAGACTGCCATTTTCGTACGCTCTCCCGCTTCCCGCGCGATCGCCTTAATTTCAATAATACCCTGGAAGATTTCCGGAACCTCTTTTTCAAACAAACGCTTTACCAGTGTCGCATCCCCGCGGGATACCAGTACCTGTGCACCCTTGGTTTCCTTGTTTACCTCCGTGATTACCACACGGATCATTTCACCCTCACGGTAGCGCTCATTTGGAATCTGCTGATTTTTCGGCATCAGAGCAAGAGTCTTACCGATATTGACAACACAGAATTTCTCCTCGACAGATTCAATCGTCCCCATGACCATTTCCTCCACCTTATCGCAGTATTCCTCATACACCACAAGCTTTTCTGCCTCGCGGATTTTCTGCTTCATGACATTCTTTGCCAGAATAACAGCTGCGCGTCCCAGATCGGCTATACTGACTTCCTCTTCCACAACACCGCCGAGCTCCAGCTCCTGATTGACACGCTTTGCGTCCTCCAAGGAGATTTCCAGCTCGTCATCCTCTACGTTTTCAACGATCAGACGCTGCTGATAGACCTTGATATCACCGGATTTTTCGTTGACATCCACGCGTACCAGCGCATCCGGTATTTCAATATGCTTACGAAATGCCTTTGCCAAAGCTTCCTGCAGGGCTTCTACAACGACTTCCTTGGAAAGCTTTCTATCGGTTTCGATGGCCTGCATCGCAGCCATAAAATCTTTTAATTTCATTTTTTATTCGCATCCTTTCTAAATTTTCACAGACAGACGGATCAGTGCGATGTTATCCATCTCGATTTCCGCCTTCTTCTTCACGGCCTTTGCCATGTAATCCAGATATACCGTATTGTTTTCAAACGCTGTCAGGGTTCCTTTTACATCATCCATGCCAGCCTTTGGATTCTTTAGCTTCACATATACAAATTCGCCGATGGCATCCTTGATCTGTTCTTCATTTTTCAATTCCCGCTCTGCGCCGGGAGAACAGACCTCCAGAAAATATTCACTGGCAATCATATCCAATTCATCCAGCATCGCGCTGATTTTTTCAGACTGTGCAGCACAGGTATCAATATCCATACTGCCGTCCTTATGCATAATCGACACCTGCAGAATGCGCATACTGCCTTCGGTATGCCAGGCAACATCATACAGCTCGATACCGTCTTCTGCCACAAGCGGAGTGATCAGTTCTTTCAGTTTTTGTATTTGATCCATAACATTCTCCTTTACAAACATAATGAAGGAGTGGGCTTGACCCACTCCGGTTGAAGTATCTGTACATAATATACCACGAAACAGGTCAAACATCAACCTTTTTTCCAAAAGGCAGAAAAAAAGCCGCATGTACGGCCTTTACTCTATTTTTCTACGATGGTTTTTCCGTTGTATTCACCACAAGAACACATTTTGTGCGGCACCTTGTACTCACCGCAAGCCGGACATTTTACTAATGTCGGTGCAGCTAATTTATAATGAGTTCTACGTTTTGCTTTTCTTGTTTTTGAATTACGTCTCTGTTGAACAGCCATGTTAGCACCTCCTACTTAATCTTCCAATTTGAATTCTTTCAACTTTGCTAAACGAGGATCGATTTCTTTGCTTTTTTCTTTTATGTAATCTTCCTCTTTGACAACTTCCCAACCGTCACCTTTAGGATACTGTGTCAGTCCTTCCTTCACAATTTTCAGGGGAACCTCCATCACTATCAATTGAAAGATCACCGGCAATAACTCTACGACATCACCTTTAACTTCGTGTACATCTTCGTCATCTGTCTTTTCGAAGGAGAACACTTCTAAAGATTTTGTATGGAAATCATATTCTACATCCTCAAGGGTTATAGAACACGGTACTATCATCACGCCTTCAATATCCAGATCCGCAAATACGCGTTCACTGGAAGCCTCGTAATGAACATTCCCTGATACCGTAACATCCTGCAATCCTCTGATCTGATGCATCTTAGAAAATACCTCGGGCTCAAATCGGATCATTTCGTCAAATTCGATCGTTGCATCCTTCGCCTGCAGCAGTTCCATTCTGGACCATTTCAAAAGAATCACCTCGTTGTCTGACCTATCCTATTATAAGGAAAATCTGCGACAAAGTCAACACCATCTTCTCTTCCATAGGCTAGCTTATATATTAAACCACAAAACAGGAGGAATGAAAAGTATTTTTTTCATTTTTCTTTTCATTTCCGGGATTTTACGTATTTTTTTCTTCCACCTTTAAAAGAAATGCAGAAACATCCTCATATACAAGCAGATGATCCGGTTCATTCAGTATTTCATGACGCATGCCGTCAAACAGTCTGGCACTGACATCGCTGTAGCCGACTTCACGCAGAAGTCCGGCTGCCTCCTGAAACTTCCCGCGACGGATGATACAGGGATCCTCACTGCCTGCGATAAAGCGAATCGGCAGTGTCCTGTTGCGCAGCGTCCAGTTTTTGCGTTCATAGACATCCTGCATCAGGGAAAAGAGGTTTTCAAATCCGTTGAGGGTAAAGGTATACCCGCAAAGCGGATCGTGGTCATAGGCACGCACAACCTCCATGTCCGAGCACAGCCATACATTGTCGCTGCCCTCCTCTGCAAAGCCATCACAATGATTACCGAATGCCATCTTCTGTATAAGCGGGCTGCGATAGTGTGCACCCTTCATGCACTTCATAAGCTTGCACAGCAGCTTTCCGGCACCGGCAGCCGGATTTTTGCTGGGACTGCCGCAGACAATCAGTGCATCAATGGTATCATCGTAGCGTTTCAGATAGGCTCGTACCGCCAGTGAGCCCATGCTGTGTCCAAACATATAAATCTTCAAGGACGGATACTCCCTGTGCAGCTGCGCATTCAGCTGCCGGATATCTTCTATCAGTGCCGCAGCTTTCGTTGTGCCCATATAGCCCAGATCATCTTCCCTGCGAATACTTTTGCCATGACCGCGATGATCATGCAGCACACACAGATATCCCAGCTCTCCAAGATACTGCATAAAGTCCATATACCGCTCCTTGTGCTCCGCCATGCCGTGTACCAGCTGGATGATTGCCCGGGGCCTGCCTGCAGGCGTGCAGCGCAGCACGGATATCTCTAAAGCATCCGCATCGCTGATAAAGCTGTATTCCTGTAATGTTGTCGTCATTGTGCTCACTTCCTTATACCTGCATTGTATCATACTTGTGTCAATTTCAACAGCATTGCCCGCAGCATTTTGACAAAGCCGTAAATGTGTCAAAAGCAGAAGCTGGCAGTAGTCATACAACAATCGCTATGGTATACTGAAAGACAGCAGGAGGTGATACCATGCGAAGCTGTGGAATTGTAACAGAATACAATCCGTTTCATAACGGACATCGCTATCATATCGAGCAGGCACGCAGAGTTTCCGGCTGTGATGCCCTGCTTGCGGTCATGTCCGGAAATTTCGTACAGCGGGGTGAATGCGCCATCGTTGATAAATGGACACGTGCAAAGGCGGCGATCCAGGCGGGATGCGATCTGGTGATTGAGCTTCCCTACCCCTATGTTGTGCAGCGTTCGGACATCTTCGCAAGGCAGGCAGTGGCGCTGCTACAGCTGGCCGGCATCGATACGCTGGTCTTCGGCAGTGAAACAACGGACATGCAGCAGCTTCACCGGCTGGCGGATACCTCTTACGAGCACTATCAGAAGCAGAGAAAAAACGGTATTTCTATGGCTAAGACGCTGGAAATGGTGCATGGACGTGTTGCCAGTAATGATATTCTAGGAATGGCGTATCTTCGTGCACTGAAGGACAGCGCAATTCAGCCTATCGCCATACAGCGCACCAACGGTTACCATGATGAGGACATTCAGCATGCCATCAGCTCTGCGACTGCCATACGCAGAGCCGTTAAGGAGAAAAAGCCGATCAGCCATACAACACCCATGGCAGAGGATTTGCAGGAAGGGGTTTTTATGGAGGACTATTATCCTTATTTGCAGACGCTGCTGCTGTGCACACCGGCAGAGGAATTGAAGAAGCGCTTTCTGGTGGATGAGGGTATGGAGCATATGCTGCAAGGCAATGCCCGCAAACACATGGACTACGGTTCCTTTCTACAGGCATGCATCACACAGCGTTATCCACGCAGCAGTATCCAGCGAAGTCTTACCCATATTCTGACCCATACGGATAAGCAGGAAATCGACAGCCTTCCCCCCTGTACCTTTCTGCGGATTCTGGCATTCAATGATACCGGAAGGGCGTATTTGCGTGAGCTGAAGCAAAAGGAAATCGCGATCGCTTCCGCCTTTCATCAGATTCCAAAGGAGCATCGGGAAATTTTTCTGCGGACAACTGCCGCATACGCCTGTGCCTTCCCGTTATCCAAACGAAAGGAAGTCATGGACAGCGAGCTGCGCAGTCCCATGTACATCACATCATGACAGGTCTGCTTACACTTGTGCTGCTTGTGGTTGCAGCAAATCTTATTCTGTATCATTATTTTCCTACCCCGCCAAAGCCGCAGAGTGATCGAGTATACGACGTGGCGATTGTCCTTGGCAGTCCGGCAGAGGAGGACGGCAGTCTGTCCCGTGTGCAGAAAACACGGATGGATGCGGCAATTACATTGTATAAAGAAAAGCGGGTCCGCTGTATTCTGATCAGTGGCGGCAGTGTGCGAAACACTTACACGGAAGCGGATATCATGGCGGCATATGCAATCAGATGCAGCATTCCAAGCGCAGCGCTTCTTCTGGAACGTCAGGCGAAAAACACCTATGAGAATCTGCTGTATGCAAAAACACTATGTGATGCACATGCATGGAAGCACGTCATTGTTGTGACCAGCTGCTTTCATGTGCGCAGAGCCAGCTATATGGTACGGAAATTCTTTGATGACTATGTGATGCAGAAAACCGCAGAAAAGGAAAAATGCAGGCATTATATAACTGAATACTTCCGCATGTGGAACAGTCTTCGCTGTGAGTTGATGCTGTATAGAAAAAGGAAGCGCTGAATTTTTTCGGTTATCAGGATTACAGACAGGTGTTATCTTCCTGGCAATGCCCGCTTTTCATTCATAGTGAAAAGACCCCTCAGATGACAAGAGGGGGTTTTTCTTCTGTTTGTGTCATAATAGAAGCATCATGTGTTTCCGGAATATACAATATCAAAAGGATTTACCGTATGATGACTTCAAAGCCTTACTCATCATACAAAATGCAATTTGCGGTGCGATACCCTATTCCGTCATGCGTTCAAGAATCAAAATATCATGCCTGTCCTTATCTCTTAATTCATAGCCTGAATGAAAGAGCTTTTGTCCCTTTACAGATATACAGGGAATTGTTCTACCTTCAAAAACAGAGCTGCCAAAAAGGTCTTTATCAAACTGATACCAGTCCCCCTCCAATGATGCCTGCTTTGCGGTACCATCCTCATGCAAAACGAATGGGTGTATATCCAAATATCCGTATTTTTCACTATACAGCTCCATTCTTACAGGTTTCCAATCCGTATCTATTTCATATCCGTATTCAAAAAGTATATGCAACAGTTTTTCTGTATATCGGGAATCAAAATTAATATCAATATCTCTATGATCTCTTGTTTGCTTTCCAGCCAGTATATCAACACCCCAGCCGCCGTCAATCCAATATGTTATTTCTGCATTTTCCAATATATCGATAACCGTCATGATATCTTCTTTTGTTGTGACTTCTTTTCTGCTCATACAGTCTCCTTCCTTCTGCTAGCGATAACGACTATCTCATCATGGAAAGAACTTATCCAATGTCTGTAATCTTTATACGCTTTCATTTATTTTCTATCACCACTACTCCAATTCCATCCATCGTTCAGTGTTTTTAATAGAGGACGCTTTTTGGTCAATGACAGTGCCTTTTTAGGGCAATGGTGAATGCACCTATAACAATGTATGCATTTTTCATTATCAAACAACGGGTATCCCTCATCGTCCTTACAGATACATTGCACAGGGCAGTGTATTCTGCATTTCCCGCATAAAACGCAATGCTGTTTATGAGTGTATATTGGAGGAGAAAACCGCTGTCCGAAAAATTTATTGGGGTAGTTCAATATACTATATATTTTAAAACGCGGAATATCAGCAACTACCGGATCGTTACAACGCCTGATAAAAACGCTGACATCATTCTCCACTTTTTTGTCTAATCGTTTTTCATGGCGTGACCATATACGCATAGCGGGTGCAAGTAAAATCCCATCCGTAGCAGCACAGCGATAACTTCTACTTAGAATCGTAATCATGTTTTTCTTCTCACACAGTTTTGCGAATATCCTTAACGTGTTTGCCGAATATAATCCACAGGTTGTAAAAAGGAAAGCCGGAATAGAGTTTTCAAGTTGCTCCATCTGTTTGATAAAGGTAAGTATGGGGTATGCAGGAGCAGCGTGAATAGTGGGAAAACCTATCACCAGACTATCATAATCAGCTATGGTTATATCCGTTGACAAATCTTCGATAGAAACTAGAGTAGCTTCATGCGAGCCTTGCAATTCATGGAATATTTTTGTAGCAACCATTTTTGTGTTACCTACACCGGAATAATAAAGAATCAATATGTTCACAGCCACACCTCTTTCGCTATATAGTAGTCTATTCCCCCATCTGAATAAGATAAATGAATTTTGAAAAATTTGATTACTTCAAATTGCAAACCATAATATATTCTTCTTCATTCTTATCCACAATTTCAAAACCAACCTGTTGATACATTCTGACTGCATAGTTTGCTTGCTGAACAGCAAGAGAAGCCTTTCTATACCCTTTCTCCTGTAAAACTACAAGCATTTGTCTCATCATCTCTGTTCCGATTCCAAGACCTCGATATTCCTTGTATAGGGAAATCGCAAAAGAAGGAGTCCGATCATCAATATGTCCGTAATCATTCATTATGCGAGTCCAGACTGCACCAACAACTTTTCCATCAATTTCTGCAACGAAAGCATTATCATCTTCTTTGCCAAACTCACTGATGTACAGCTGCAATTCAGGTTGCTTTATAATATCTCTCGATGGCGAATCCACACCCTCTGGAATGAATATTGCTTCATATAAAAAATCTTCCAGTATCTTATACTCATTTGAGCTTAATTCTCTGATCGTATACTTCATTTCTTAACCTCTTTATGAATTCCTGTTTTTCTCACTTCTTCACTGAATTCATCAATCAATTTCATATTTAGAAGTGGGTATACATTGCCTTGTTCATCACACCAGTCCTTTTCCATATTTTACATCCCATATATTCATAAACCCTTTTGCAAGAGGGTTTTGTTCATTTACTCCAGATCATTCACTGAAATATTTATCTATTGCGTATGTAAGCAATTCTCTGCCCAAGCCTTTCCCTTATCCGGGACCTGATTTTCGTTTTCTTCAATAACGGACAAGGTATCTTTTATGCCTGTTGCACATATTTTTTCATACACACTTTTCTTCCTCTGTTATGAAGAAATGCTGCTCTGTCAATGTTGAATCCCTATCTGATGCTTTGATAATTTTCGTGTTTTTCATCTCTGCAACTTATAATTCTGCTAGATAAGCTGAACTAGTCACTCTTTAATATCCGTAAGTCATTAGTTTCCATTCCCCACCTTCACTCCGAGCTAACCACCAAGACCATGTATATTCCTCGTTAGGTTCCCAAGCCCCGCCACCTTTTTTCGGAGAGCGAAAGCTGCTATCAAACATAATACATTGTGTAAAAATCTGCTTATTATCATTAGCTCTCTCTAAATCGTTCATCCATGCAATATTTTCTTCATCCCTACAAACATCATCGGATGAATATGAAAGAGTATACAGCTCACATCCCTCAAACGATTTGAAGGTTTCTTTTATAGTATCTATTGCAGAATCCATATCTTCTTTTGTGTAGATTGCAGATGTTCCATAATCAATCTTTACATTTGTTGTCACAGCGTTTTTGCATCCGACTAATGTTACGATCAGCATACAGCAAACTACCATCTCTATCACTTTCTTCATGAGTTTCCCTCCGCAAATTCTAATAACACTGTTTTTTACAGCGCAGTAGCCCAAAAGCAAATTGCTGAAATCAGCGAAAGCGGTGTCATAACAACTTTTTCTTTCTTACTTTTTGAAATACAATTCATAACGGTATTTAACGAAAGATATGCCGCCATAATAACACAAATTATTTTTGTTATATTCCGGGAAAACCATAAAGGAACGATCCCTCCCATTTGCAAAATTATGATTACAAAAAACATTTGCAGTACTAACTGAAGCACTAACACGATTCTGAGCTTTTTCGGAAAAACCTTATATCGTCCTCCCATTGTTAATTCGCCCAATGGCAGTCCACATATCAAAAGAACAGATAAGATAATTACCACAGAAAACGTACTTGCACCTATTATAGCTATCATCATAGTCTCCTCTTCAAATTCAAATTCAGCAATCACACCAGCTGCTATGATACCGGCATAGAAAGCTATACGGCCTTTTCAAACGGATAGATATATAAAGCTGTAGTAAAGTCGGGATGAAATCGCCCTGTTTTGTACAGCTGAAATCCGTTTCGCTCATACATCCTTCGAAGCTTATCCTTATGCTCGCGCACATCCAGACGCACGTCGGGATAGCCTTCCCTGCGTCCCTTTTCAATAAAATATTGAATCATGGCATCCGCATAGCCGTTTCCGCTGTACGCGGGGTCCACACAGATTTTATGCAGATACAGTGATGTCCCCTTTTCCATGTCCGGCCAGTACAGGGCATCCTCATCCACGATGAACAAACCGCATACCACCTTCTCATTTACGGTTCCTACATAATAATCCGCAATTGAATACAGCTTGGAAAACGCCTCCCAGCTCACCTCATCCGGATTCCACTGATGGATGCCGTGCGCATCATTATAACGCACCCTTCTTCCATACATCGCCTCGATTGCCGGCTTGTCCGCTTCTCTTGCCTGTCGTATGTGCAGCATAGCCTCATCCTCCCTTTCAAAAAGACCTTCTAGGAAGGTCTTACTGTATCACTCGTTCGACGGACTTCACACTGTTCACCTTTTGCAGATTCGCCATCAGACTGCGCAGATGCTCGGAATTTTCTACGACCACCGTCATTTTCGTCGTCGCGGATATCCGGTCCTCCTCCACTGTGGAATCCACATGCTGCAGACCGGCCTTGCACTGAGACACGACCGTCACAATATCACTCAGCAGGAAATTGCGATCCGTGGATTTGACGATCAGCTTGACCTCATAGGTCTTCTGCTCGATATTCTCATCCCATTCCACCGGAATCAGCCGCTGCTTTTCGTTTATAATATTCGGGCAGTCGGCACGGTGTACCTTAACACCTGCCCCCTTGGTAATATAACCGATAATTTCATCCCCCGGAACCGGTGCACAGCATGCCGCAAGACTGATTTTCATCGACTCGATACCGGCAATGCGGATGCCGGTAGCGGACGGCTTCTTCTTGCGTTCCTGACGGTTAAACATCTTTGCCAGCTCTTCATTATCCAGCGGAACACTGGTCTTATGCTTCACCAGACGGTCGATAACCGATGGCAGCGACACCTGCTTCACACCGATTGCGTACATCAAATCCTGATAGGAATTAAAGCTTAGGGAGCCGGCAATGCTTTCCAGCTTTTTCTGCTCGGTATACGTATCCGCATCCAGATTCCGCCGTTTCAGCTCCTCGACAAGCAGCTCCTCACCCTTTTTGATATCCATGCTGCGGCGTTCGCTTTCCTGCTTCTGGAAAAAGGAACGGATTTTGTTTCTGGCGTGTGCCGATTTCACGACCTTGATCCAGTCTTCACTTGGACCCGGCGACTGCTTGGAGGTACGGATGTTGACAACATCCCCTGTTTTCAGCTTCGTATTCAACGGCATGAGAACACCGTTGATGGTCGCTCCTACGGTATGATGTCCGACCTCAGTATGCACGCGATAGGCAAAATCGATCGGAGTGGAGCCATTGGGCAGCGCAATCACCTTGCCCTTCGGTGTCATGACATACACATTTGCTTCAAAAATATCCTTCTGCAAGAGATTCATGTATTCCATGGCATCATCATTGACCTCATCGCTCATGACACTGAAATCCTTAAACCAGTGCAGCTGTTCCTCGATTTCCTTCTGATGCACCTCGCGTCCGCCATTGATGTTTTCCTTATAGCGCCAGTGCGCCGCAATACCCTGCTCTGCCACGGCATCCATCGCTTCGGTACGAATCTGCACCTCGAAGATATTGCCATCCTCCGCAACGATCGTCGTATGCAAGGACTGGTACATATTCACCTTCGGCATGGCGATATAGTCCTTGAAGCGTCCCGGAATCGGTCGGTACTTTGCATGGATATAGCCCAGTGTTTCATAGCAGGCAGTATCGGTATCCGTGATAATACGGATCGCCAGCAGGTCGAGAATTTCCTCAAACCGCTTGTTTTTCGTCATCATTTTCTTATAGATGCTGTACAAGTGCTTGCTTCTTCCAAAAATGCGATAGCCGATATGATGGGCATCCAGCAGAGAGCTGATATCGGCAATCATGCGCTGCACCTGCTCATCACGCTCTGTCTTGCGCTTTTCTACCAGCTTTGCAATCTCATAATATTTTTCCTTGTTCAAATACTGAAAGCACAGATCCTCCAGCTCGTTTTTGATATCACTAATACCGAGACGGTGTGCAATCGGCGCATAGACCTCCAGTGTTTCAGAAGCTATTTTCTTCTGCTTTTCCGGACGCATATACTGCAGTGTGCGCATATTGTGAAGGCGGTCTGCCAGCTTGATCAGTATAACTCTAACATCCTTTGCCATAGCAATAAATATCTTACGATGATTGCTGGCGAGATATTCTTTTTCATCCTTGAATTTCAGGGCACCGATTTTTGTGACCGACTCTACCAGAGAGGCGACTTCCTCTCCGAACATATCACTCATTTCCTGAATGGTAACGTCACAGTCCTCCACCACATCATGCAGAAAGCCTGCCGCAATCGTCTTTGGTCCTGTACGAAGCATCGTCAGTATGTAGCCGACCTGTATCGCATGAATAATATACGGCTCCCCGCTTTTGCGGTACTGCCCCGTATGATTTTTCTCAGCACACAGATATGCTCTCGTGATCAGATCGATATTTTCTTCTTTTTTGATATATTTTCTGACCTCAACCATCATTTCATCAAAGGTCACGACATTCTTACTTACCATAGTATCACCCGCATTCAAGAAAAGGGGAAGCTCCCCTTTGTTTTTATTATTCGTAAGACATTAAGGAAAATACATTAAAATCCTTTAAATGCTCCCGGCCCTTCAAGCCCGCAAGCTCAATCAGGAATGCACAGCCGGCAACCTCTCCGCCCAGCTCCTGTACGATTTGAATGGTCGCATCCACGGTACCGCCGGTAGCCAGAAGATCATCCACGATCAGCACCCGCTGTCCTTTTTTGATGCCGTCCCTGTGAACGTGCAGCTCATTGCTTCCGTATTCCAGATCATAGGATACGCTTACAGTTTCTCTTGGCAGCTTTCCCGGCTTGCGTACCGGTACAAATCCGATTCCCAGCTCATAGGCGACCGGACAGCCGAAGATAAAGCCGCGGGATTCCGGACCGACAATGACGTCGGCTTTCACGGATCTGGCAAAATCAATCACCTTATCACAGGCCTCCTTAAACGCCTTCCCATCCGCCATCAGCGGCGTTATATCACGAAACAAAACCCCTTCCTGAGGAAAATCAGGAATACTGGCAATATAATCTTTAAAATTCATGTGTGTAGCCTCCTAGCACTTATGCATGTATTATATCAAATTCTTTCTGAAAAAGCATTAGCTAATACGCCTCTGTTACAAAAATATTCACTTTTTTTCTTCCCATAAAGGAATTTATTCGAAGATTTCCAATAAAATTTACATTGTTTTTCTCATGCAGGCGTTCATATGCGTTGCCGCAGCGAAAATACATCGCTTCAAGGCTGTCACTCAGTATCCATTTCGCATGCTCCCGGTTGCCCAGCAACCGGCAGCCCTGCACGCTTGCTTCCTCCAGATAAAACAGCGGTTCTTCAAAGCCGCAGCCAAAAGGTCCCAGCACAGACAGGCTCTCCACCTCTGCCAGTGTAGCCTCCTGAACACGGATGGGAATCACGTCATAGCTTTTTTCCTGTTGGAAGTGAATCCCCTCCATGCGGGTATTGACATAGTCCTGCACGATTTGTTTATTCTCATAAGGAAAACCGATACCGGCAGCCGCCTTGTGACCGCCATAAGCGGAAAGCGAAGGCCGGCAGGCATCAAAAAAGGTCGTCAGATCCAGCAGATCCAGTGAGCGGATACTGCCCTTAAACATCTGCTCTCGCTGAGCGGCGACCATGACGGGAAGCTGCAGCTCCTCACTGAGCTTACCTGCCACAAGCCCGGCCATACCTTCATGAAAGGAGTCATGAAACAGCAGCTGAAACCGATATTCCGGGCGTACCAGCGTGCGTGCCACCTTGACCATGTCATCGCTCATCGTTTTCCGGCGATCATTCAGCTCCCGTATCTGCTTTGCCATATGCTGCAGCTGCTCCAGATTCGTACTCAGCAGATACCGCACGGTATTGTTGGCATTTGCAATATCCGCAAGCCGTCCCGTCGTATTCAGCTTTGGCACGATCTGAAAGGCGATCAGCGTTTCATCCCATTTCGGATAACGGTCATTGGCCAGCAGCTGAATCGGCTGACAGATGCCCTGACGGAGGTATTGCAGTCCGAGCTGCACAATTGCCCTTGTTTCCTGACGCAGCGGCATCACATCGGCAATGGCGGCAACACAGGCCAGCACCACATGCTCCTTTACCTCCCCCAGCAGTGCACGGGAAATCTCCAGCGCAACGCCGGCTCCGGACAATGTTTCAAAGCGTTCCCCCATCAGAAACGGATGCAGCAGATACAGACAGGGGAATTCCTCATCCATGGCATGATGATCCGTAACGATTACATCCACCCCTCTGTTTCTTGCCTCCGTGAGCGCATCCAGTGCCTTCACGCCGTTATCAACGGTGATCAGCAGGCTGTACCCCTTTTCATGTGCCAGCTCCACCGTATGCTTCTGCAGACCGTAGCCCTCTGCAAAGCGGTTCGGTATATAAAATCCGGCCTGTATGCCATAGCGGCGCAACGCATCCACAAGAATCGCTGTAGAGCAAATGCCGTCCGCATCATAATCTCCGCATACCATGACCCGCTCCTTATTCTGCTTCGCCTGATAGATGCGCTTTGCAACCTCCTGCATTCCGTTTGCCGTGAACGGGTCTGCCAGCTGCGGCTTCTGCAAAAGCTCAGCTATCTGTTCATCCTTTAACCCCCTGGAGGCCAGCACCTTAGCGCACAAGGCACTCACATGATGCATTTCCTGTATCTGTTGCGAGCGTTCGCTCTGTAATTTATGTATCTGCATATTTATCACCGTGAAATATCATACCACACTTTCTCCTCTTTTGCCTTAAGAAAGCAAAAGAGATATCTGCTGTCACAGATATCTCTATCGTTTTAATAGTCGTTCATGCCCGGAATGATCATTTCCTCCAGTTCATCCTTTTTCTTTTTGTGTTTCTTTTTTACATGCTTTTTCGGATTCTGATGGATACGGATCTGGTACCACAGCTGCGCTGCGACAAACAGGGAGCTCCCCGCACCGCAGGCGATACCGATGAACAGCGCCAGACAGAAGATACGGATGGCACTGCTTCCGAAGAACAGCAGGCACACAACCGGCAGAATCGTTGTCAGCGTGGAGAGAATGGATCTTGTCGCCGTTCTCTGCAGCGCTTCATTTACGATTTCACGATATTCCGCTTTCGTCGTTGTCGCAAGCTTGCGCCCCTTCATCTCATCACGGATACGGTCAAAGACGACAATCGAGTTGTTAATGGAATATCCGATCACCGTCAGCAGCACGGCGATGATTTCCGTATTAACCTCCAGACGGAAAATCGCACAGGCCGCAAGCACGAAGAAGACATCATGAATCAGTCCGACAATACCGCTGATTGCATAATCCCACTTGAAGCGGATGGAAATATAAATTAGAACGCCGATCCATGCCAGAATGGAGATCAGAATTGCACTGCGCACCAGCTCCTGCCCGATCACCGGGGTTACCACGTTGTCATTGACATCGTGCTGATAGGTTTTCTTCAATCCCGCCTTTACGGTATCCATCTTATGTTCATCAATGGCATCCTTCACAAAGATATTTGCCACATTATCCTTTTCACCGTTGATTTTAATACTGCTTGCATTGATTCCAAGACTCTTCAGCTGATCGTTCAGCTTATCCCTGGAAATCGCCGTATCGCTTTGTACCGTCAGCTTGGTTCCGCTGGTGAAATCAATGCCCCAGTTCAGAATACCATTGCCCTTCATGCCCTGAAATGCCATACATCCCACACCGATGACAAGCACCGTCACAGAAGCGATGATAAAGTATTTCGCATTTTTAACAAAATCAAAATTCTTGAAGAAGCCGAAATAGAAGCGCTCCTGCCCCTTGCTCACATCCGGAACATGAGCCTTCTTCACGCCGAACCAGCTCAGCTTGTCATTCAGCCAACCGCTGCCAACCAGAAGAGAAAGCAGGAGTTTTGTGACGAAGACAATCAGGATGATAGTAGAAATCGTAGATACGATCAGCATGGTCGCAAAGCCCTTCACACTTCCCGTACCCATCATATACAGAATCAGCGCACAGATAAAGGTTGTGACCTGCGCATCGAAAATCGTAATAAAGGACTTGGAGCTTCCCTCATAAAAGGCGGTCTTTACACTACGTCCGGAATACAGCGCGTCCTTGATACGCTCAAATGTCAGAATGTTGGAATCGGCCGCCATACCGACACCAAGCACGAGGGCCGCAATACCCGACAGGGTAAAGACTGCGCCCATGGCATTATAGATGAGGAACACGATAAAGACATAGGTTGCCAGCGTGACTGCGGAAATCAGACCCGGCAGACGGTAGTACAGAATCATGAACAGCATGATCAGTGCGATACCGATACCGCCAGCCAGCATGGTTTCACTGAAGGCGTTGATACCGTAATCGGCAGTCACCGCATTGCTGTATTTCTCACTCATTTTCACAGGCAGCGAACCGGAGTTGATCAGATCCTTCAGCTCGGTTGCCTCCTCCTTGGTGAAGCTTCCGCTAATCTGCGCACTGGTGGAATTGATCCCCTCACTCACCGTTGCAGCAGAAATGAATTTTGGATTTTTCTGATCCTTTTCCTTGGCATAGGAATCGGTATCCGGATTAAAATCCAGCCAGGCAACCATCAGATTGCTGCCGCTTCCCATCTGGGAAACCTTCTGTGTTACTTCATAAAACTTCTTCTGATCAGACAGCTTCAGGCTGACAATCGGCTTGCCGTAATTGTCGTACATCACACTGGCTCCGCCTTCCTGCAAAACGGTGGAATCCATCAGCAGGTTGTCATTCACATCGCGGAATGTCAGATTGGCAGTTGAAGAGATGACCCTTCTTGCCTGATCGGCATTTTTAACACCGGCGAGCTGCACACGGATACGATTGTCGCCTTCCACTGTGATTTCCGGTTCATTGACACCCAGAACATCGACACGTTTTTCCACTGATTTTGCGACAGCCGTCATGGAAGGAAGCTTTTTGCCCTCCAGCGGACTCACTTCATACAGGATTTCAAAGCCACCCTGTAAATCCAGCCCCAGCTTCATATTCTTGCGAACGGACGGGGTGCAGGTCACAATCAGTGTCAGTATGGTCAACACGGTTATCACAAAGACCACGAGACGTGATTTCTTCATTGTTTATCTCCTCCAAATAAATCATCAAAGTCGTTGAGGTTCATACGGGAGCCCATAATCACGGCCTGCGTAGACAAATAGGCCACCACATCGCTTGCGCTGAGCTGCTGGATATCCTCTACCGCCTCATGGATGCTTCCAGGCTTGCGAAAGCGCCAATGCTCCTTCAACGAGCTTTCTACATGCTGATATGTCAAGGAAGATAACTCTTCTCGTTTCAACTGATTTGTTTTCAAAGCAATAGCAAGTTTTATGTATTTATCTTCGATTTCACTTTGACCACTCATAAGCTCCTCCTTAATATCATAAACATTATTATAGCTTCAATTATGAATGAAAGCAATGTATTTTTTTATCCCGAATCCGCACTTTGTCTTTTAAAATCATTACATCGCCAATTTTTTTCATGATCTGCAAGCTGGATTGGAGTGATTTATTTGAAGAAAACCGTACTGCAGTCTACTGTGATTCTGGTAATTGTATCCGTGATTGCCAAGGCCCTTTCTTTCATCGTGCGCATCATGCTTGCCAGAACCCTGAGCCCCTCGGCTATGAACTATTATACCCTGGCAGCACCGACCATGGTCTTTTTCATCACCCTGGCACAGATGGGAATCCCCGGGGCCTTATCCAAGGTGATTGCGCAAAGCGACCATCCCCATCAGCCGCTGAAGGTCAGTGTGATTCTTTCCCTGTTGAATAATGCCGTTATTATTTTGACCTTTCTGCTCGTGCTTCCCTTTCTGGCTACCCGCATCCTCAAGCAGAAGGAAATTCTGCCCGTCCTGTATGCCATTATACCGCTGATTCCACTGGTATCGCTGTCCGGTATCCTGAAGGGATATCTGTTCGGTCTGCAGCATCACGTGCAGGCAACCTCCTCCCAGCTGTTTGAAGAAGGCAGCCGCATCCTGTTTCTGTTTGTGGTTTTCTATCTGCATCCCTTTACCGACGCAATCACCATGGCCCGTATCGCAATGCTGTCTGTCAGCGTTGGAGAGGCGTGCAGCGCACTGTTTATGCTCATCTCCCTGCGCAGACAAAAAAGAACCCTTTCCAGGATTCCGCGTTTGTTCAGCGATCTAAACCGCCGACAGTTTGATGAGGTGCTGACGGTATCCATACCTATGACAGGCAGCCGTCTCATCGGCTCCCTTACCTATTTCATGGAGCCGATTGTCATGGTATTGGGGCTTGGCACGGCAGCATCCGCCGCCATGGTAGGCGCCTATGGACAGCTCAACGGCTATGTACTGCCCATCATTACCATGCCAAGCTTTATCACCGTAACACTGAGCAACTTTCTGCTGCCATCCTTTACCTATTCCTATTCCAGAGGGTACTACGATCATGCACGCCGTCTGTTTTCGATGATCATCGGCTGCTGCTTTCTGGTCGGTCTGGGCTGCAGTGTGATCTGCTATCTGTTTCCGGAGCAGCTGCTTTATCTGTTTTATCACAACACCCACGGTGCCCTGCTGCTCAAGCAGCTGGCCATCCCGTTTGCTTTGTATTCCCTGCAGCCTCCCCTGTCCAGCATGCTCCATGCCTTATCCTTAAGCAAGCAGACCGTCGCAGACACCCTGAGCGGCTCTCTGGTACGGATCTTATGTGTGCTGTTTCTGACCAGAACCTGCATGGAGGCCTCTTTGCCCATTGCACTGACAGCCGGGATGCTCATTACAACCACCATGCACGCTGTCCGCCTGTTCATCGCCTTCAAGAACAATTAAAAGAAGGTATCCTTGGAATTCATTTCCTTCTTGATGACAAACATGCCGTTGTTTTGATAAATGCACAGAAACACATCATCCACACTCTCCACGCCCTCACTCTTCAGGGCGTTTTTCAGCCATTCCTCATCCCGTGACAAATCCTGCAGCGCCTTTTTGTTGATTGTTCCATCGCTGATGAGAGGATCGGGGTGCTTCACCTTGCATTTGTTTTTCGGCAGAATGGAGAGCTGTCCGTTGTTCTCCAGCACTGCAAAGGCAACCTCATCCGGTGTGCACAAATCCTTGCTGCGAATCTGAGACATGAGATCGTCAATGTTGTAGCGCTCCCTTTTCATGATGCTCTGATTGATATGTCCGTTATGAATCAGAATCGCATTCTTACCGTCAAAGATATCTCTGGTCTTTTTGCTTTTCAAAAGCACCCAGGAAATCACAATTTGTAAAAAAGCCAGCGTGAAGATTGGAACAAGTGACTTCAGAATGCTTTCATGCGTATCCGTAATGGAGATTGCCAGCAGCTCACTCATAACAAGGTAAATCACGATATCAAAGACAGAAAGCTCACCGACTTCCCGTTTCCCCATGATGCGAAGGGCAAAAATTATCACAAAATATACGATAAAGCACTTCACCATCAGATTTATATATTCCTGCATTAAACCATCCTTTCCTGCATAGTTTGTACGTAAATTTCATACAGTAGACTGAGGTGACCACTTATGAAATTCAAACTACAGACCTATGTGCGCTCCGTAGCCGTACTGCTTGCGCTCACATTGTTATTCTCTCTTGTATTTGCTGCTTTATACTATTTTCATGCAGTATCGACTTCGACTTTTCACATTTTGAACTGGATCGGCGGTATCATTGCCTATGGAGCCGGCGGAGCATTGCTGGGCATTGGCGTAAATAAAAAAGCGCTGTTTCATGCGCTTCCTGTTGCTGCCGTATTCTATCTGCTGTCCCTGCTGCTGAGCGGCTTCTCACTGCCTGCACTGCTTGAAAATCTCAGTAAGGCACTGGTTTATGTCGCCGCTGCCGTCATTGCATTCTCGCGTACGCACAAGGGATAAATCAGTCTGTGTGCAGAAACAGCCCCTCCCGCAGATCATAGCCGAGATGGCGATAGGCCTTCTCTGTTACAACACGTCCGCGCGGTGTGCGGTTGATAAAGCCGATTTGCAGAAGATACGGCTCATACACATCCTCCAGCGTCATCGTTTCTTCTCCGATGCTGCTGGCCAGCGCTTCCAGACCAACCGGTCCTCCCTTGAAGCGCTCAATGATCCCCTTCAGATACTTATGGTCGACATTATCTAATCCCAGATGGTCGACCTTTAATTTATCCAGTGCCATTTCCGCAATCTGCTTACTGATGATGCCGTCATTCATAACGGTCGCAAAATCACGCACACGGCGAAACAAACGGTTCGCGATTCGCGGTGTGCCGCGGGAGCGCAAAGCAATCTCCAGCACGGCCTCCTCCTCGATTTCCGTATCCATGACACGGGAGGTTCTGGAAATAATCTGCTGCAGCTCCGCAAGCTCATAAAATTCCAGCTGAGAAACGATACCGAAACGATCACGCAGCGGCGCTGTCAGATCGCCCGCACGTGTCGTAGCCCCGACAAGCGTGAAGGGCGGCAGCTCCAGCCGTATACTTCTGGTGGTTGCGCTGTCCTTGCCGACAACGATATCGATACAATAATCCTCCATGGCAGGATACAAAATTTCCTCAACCTGCTTCGGCAGACGATGGATTTCATCAATAAACAAAACATCCCCAGGCTCCAGTGTAGACAGTATGGCTGCCAGATCCCCGCCCTTTTCAATCGAGGGGCCGCTCGTCGTCTTAATACTGCCTCCCATTTCATTCGCCAGTATATAGGACAGGGTTGTTTTTCCCAGTCCGGGAGGGCCGTACAGCAAAACATGATCAAGTGCTTCATTTCGCTGCTTTGCGGCCTCAATAAACACCGACAGGTTTTCCTTCAGCTGTCGCTGTCCGATATATTCACGCAGACTCTGAGGGCGCAGGGATGCTTCCTCATCCATACTCTGCGATTCATTTGATAAAATTCTCTCCATTTGCTAGACTCCTTTTCTCTTCGCCAGAATGCCAAGCCCCTTTCGGATATACTGATCGCTCGTCATCGCTTCCAGAGTACCCAGCTCCTTCTTGATACTGTTCAGCTCTGCATTCTTATAGCCCAGCGCCTTCAATGCTTCCAGCGCATCCAGCAGCTGTTCATTTTCCTTAACTTCCAGCTCCGTAACCTCTTCCACGAGCTTCCCCTTCAGATCCAGAACAATCTGACTGGCGGTTTTCGCACCGATGCCCGGAAGTCCCTTCAATGTTTTCACATCATTGCTTTCGATTGCCGCAATCATGTTCCTGGCAGGACAAACGCCCAGCATTCCCAGGGCCGTCTTCGGACCGACACCCTTGACACTGATCAGCTGCAGAAACAGATCATGCTCCTCCATCGTGGTAAACCCGAACAGCGTGATCGCATCCTCGCGTACGTGCTGATAGGTATATAAAATCACTTCGGCATTAAGCCGGACTGCCATCGGATTGGCAACATAGACCCGGTAGCCGATGCCATTGTTTTCAATAATCAAAGAATCATTGCTGTAGCTGTGAATGATTCCCTTAATAAATGCTATCATTTTCATCACCGCACTTATTTTATCATGACTGGACAAATAAAAACAGTGGAAATCCACCGTGTGCTTACCCTGTATTGAAAAATCATTGGAAATAAGGGAGGAAAAGAGGTGTAATTTCACCTTTTAAAGCAGTGTATTCATAGACTACGGGAATTCTGCACGCTCAGATGTAACAGAGGCGCTAACCTGCTGATACAGAACCATCCGGTATTTCCGTTTTCTATTAGCAAAACAAGGCAGCAAGGCTGCAATATACAGTCTGCCTTTCAACCGGCTGTTCACAGCTCCTGCTGTGTTAAGCTCCCCTTATGAAGCGGAAAACAACCGTCAGAAAGCATGTCGTACAGAGCCTTCCTCTTCCTTATATCTTATCTTTTATACAATCATTTATGTTATCTTTTATGTCACGTTTTCTACTTCACAGTATCTGTTTCCTCTTATTTTCGGTTCTGTAATTCCTATAAAATAGAGAATCACTATGTACCGCCTTCATCCGGACATATCAAAAAATTCAAAGATGGTATCAAAGGGAATCACCCGTTTGCACAGACCGTATAGAAGCGTCAAAATCAGCAGCTCCGCCGGAAGCAGACACAGCAGAAACGCGATTCCTCCATCCCGCATCCATAGCGGCAGCTTATCCAGCATGATAAAGTATACAGCAAAATATACAACACAGCCCATGCAGATACCGGCAACCACCGTTCTGCGCTTTTTCTCATTTTGCAGCTTTTCCAAAAGGATCTGCTCCAGCCCCATCTTCTCAAGACAAAGCACACTGATTCCATGCAGTGTCTGTGATGACCTTGTGATAAAAAGAATATGCTTAGTCTTATCCGGAGAACGCCTCGCACGGTCCTTTTCCAGAACGCTTTGCAAATCCGGCCCATAAACGGTGCGGCAGATATATCCATAGGCAGGAAGCTGCTTCAGTGTTTCCTCCTCCCAAACATTCTCCACAAACAAAATTATCTGACGATACTGCTTTGCCAGTACCTCCATGAAATGCTCCGCCTGCGGATCCTGCAAGGCTGCAGCATCCACATAAACATATAGTTTATTTGAGAAATCCATAGTTCCCCTCTTTTCTTATAATTCTTATTTTTCTTACAATTATCATAACATAATCTTCCGTATTTTACAACTACAAAAGCGTTCAGCGAATCCATGGCTGAAGTGAAAAGTTAAATTCCACTTTCAAAGTAGCTAAGTAGAAAAGACTCTTACACAACAATCTAGTTGAATTTACACTTACAATTGCATTTAGTCTTTCATATATCCTTTTTTATATCTATGATGAAGGTAACCGCTGGTTATTATCATACACATTACAAAGGGTGATGAATATGGCAACGAACAAAAACAAACATCTGACTCAGGACGATCGCAATGTCATCGCGATCGGCATCGTTAATGGTTCTTCTAAAAAAGCTATTGCTGATAATCTAGGCAAAGATAAATCTACGATAGGTAAGGAAATCCGTGCTCACCGTTATCTCTCTCATAAATCTACACTTTCTCTAGAATGCGAGAACTATGCTCACTGTAAGTTTAAGAGAAAGAATTGTACTGTCAACTGCCCTGATTATTCTAAGTTCCGCTGTAAACGCAGAGATCGTACTCCGGGAGCTTGTAATGGCTGTGAGAAACTGAAAAGCTGCCGCTTTGATAAATACCTCTATAAACCTACGATCGCCTATGAGGAATACCGTAGCGAACTCGTTGAGTCTCGAACCGGAATCAATCTGACCTCATCAGAAGCTGTAGAGCTAGGCAATACCATCAAGCCTCTTCTATTAAAAGGTCATTCACCTTATCAGATCATAGCTGCACATCCCGAACTTGGAATCAGTGAGAAGACACTCTACAACTATATTGAACAAGGTGTATTCGAATGTGTTGGCATTGCTAATATTGACCTTCGTATAAAAGTCAAAAGAAAAATGACCGCTAAGAAGAAGACGATCTATAAAAAACGACAAGACCGTAAATTCCTTGTTGGACGGCTTTACACAGATTACCAATCCTATGTTGAGTCTGAGGAAATCACACACATTTTACAAATGGATACAGTCTATAATGACATTTCCAATGGACCGTTTATCCAGACTTTCAAATTCATCAAATATGGGCTCCTGTTTGCTGTATATCACGACACGAAGACTGCTGCAGATATGGTTGACGGACTAGCTGTTCTTGATTCCATCCTTGGAAAAAGCCTGTTTGAACAGGAAGCTCATATAACACTCACTGATCGCGGAGGTGAATTTACTGATGCTGAGCATATGGAAAAAAGAGACGATGGTACCAGAAGGACACGAGTCTTCTATTGCGACCCTATGCAGTCCGGGCAGAAAGGAAGCCTGGAAAATATGCATCGTGAATTACGTTATATATTACCTAACGAAGTAGACTTACGCAGTATCGGCCTGACCGATCAGACTTCCTTGAATGTAGCCATCTCACATATCAATTCCAGTGCCAAGGAACATTTGAATGGAAAATCCCCATTTGAGCTATGTGAGTTCATGTGTCCGGAATTAGCGCAGAAACTTTATGAATTTGGTCTACAGAAAATAGAAAAGGACGAAGTGATACTTCGTCCAAGCGTATTGACTCATAAGTAACAAACAGATGATATAAAGAATGATAAGAGCAGCGGGAAGAACAGTTATTTATAGTGTAACTATAAAATGGAAGTGGAATTTAGTTATACATAGGCATAATGGAGCCTATTTTCAGTGCGCTTATTTATTTTATCTATCATTCGCACAATGACCACTTTCTTCACATTTTTACTTACTTCTACCTATTTGAAACCCTTTCTAACGCTATATTTATGCTCTGTATAGACTTTTGTAGAAGAAAGTTCCACATTTTTTATTCGCCTTTTGAAAGTGGAATTTAACTTTTCACTTCAGCCAGCGAATCCATGCACACCCTGATCCAGATAAAAGTACAGCCTGTATATATGAAAAAAAGAGGCAGCCGCCAGAGTGTATCCTGTGGTTTGCAGCCTCCTTTTCAACAGGGAATGGAAAAGGCTGTCCTAGACAGCCTTCTTATCAAATTCAAGAGATACCGGGCAGTGATCACTGCCATAGATATCCGTGTGAATCCTTGCTTCCCGAATAGCCTCCTTCGCATCCTCGGAAACCAGGAAATAGTCAATCCGCCACCCTGCATTCTTTTCGCGGGCTTTGAACCGATAGCTCCACCAGGAATAAATCCCCTCCTGCTCTGGATACAGATATCGAAAGGAATCGATAAAGCCGCTTTCCAGCAAAACACTCATCTTACCGCGTTCCTCATCCGTGAAGCCTGCATTTCTGCGATTCGTCTTTGGATTCTTTAGATCGATTTCCTTATGTGCGACATTCAAATCACCGCACACCAGCACACTTTTTGTTTCGTTCAGCTTGTGCAGATAGGCACGAAACGCATCCTCCCAGACCATGCGGTAATCCAAACGCAGTAAGCCGTCCTTGGAATTAGGGGTATATACACAAACCAGATAAAAATCCTCGTACTCACAGGTAATGACCCGCCCTTCATGATCGTGCTCCTCAATTCCAAGACCATACGTCACGGAAAGCGGCTTCTGCTTGGAAAACACCATGGTTCCGCTATACCCCTTTTTCTCTGCACTGTTCATATACTGATAGTAGCCCGGTGTTTCGATTTCCAGCTGTCCGGGCTGCATCTTCGTTTCCTGAATACAGAATACATCTGCATCTATCTCCTTAAAGAAATCCATAAAGCCCTTTTGCATACAGGCGCGGATTCCATTTACATTCCATGATACCAATCGCATAACATCTACCTCCCGAATATACCTTAATCATACCGTATCCCATAAAAAAAAGCCAGCCAAACAACCAGCGGGGAAAAGAAAAACCGCCGCATATGCGACAGTTCTTTTTGCCTGAGCCGATATCTGTCTAATGCAGATTGATCAGCCCCTTTTCCGTGCCCCATGCTCCGGTCTGTACCTGCAGCTGCAGATTTTTATCATCAATCGTCGCCTTGGTTACATCGAACACGATTTTTCCCTTTAAAGAAGCATCCGGATTGATTTCCTTGGCAAAAATGCTTTCATCTCCCAGATACATAATAGCTGTAGAATCTGTATTGTAGGTCTTGTCTCCCTTTTTCAGCTTAAAGAAGCTGTCCAGTACACTCAAAGCATCATCTCCGTTGTTTTTCACGGTAACCGAAACAATCAGATAGGTTTCCTGTGCTTTCTGATTCAGATACTCATCGCCAATCGTATCCGTAGTTTCAATGCCGTTCACTGTGTATTCCACATCGCCTACCTTCAGCGTGTCCTTGATACCGTAGGTTTTCTCTTTCGGCTCCTTCTTTTTGTCTTCTTTCTTTTTGTTGTCGGTTTTCTCTGCTGCCGGCTCGCCGTTTTTCTTTTCCTCATCTCCTCTGCCTGCTAGTGCTCCAATGACACCGAGCGCAAGAATTACGATAAGTACAATCTGCCATTTCTTTAATTTTTTCATAGGTCCCTCCAGTTTTCTCATCCTGTGTTTTGGAATGATTTTATTATACCTTCTGTTCTTTTTGCATTGGTATGCTTTCAGCATACTTTGCTGTAGAGCTGCAGCTTCGGCATGTTATGATAAAATCATTCTGCATCTGCGATATCGTCAGGTAGCGTTCCTCCTGTCTTTTAGCTGTGCTTTTCCGTATGATGGTGAGAAAGATATCCGCTTCGTTATTCCTCCATGCCGTATGTGCACACAATTCCTTCAGCAGAATTCCCATGGAATAAATATCACTTTGTTGATCGGATAAGCCGTAATACTGCTCCGGCGCTGCATAGCCTACACTTCCGCTACGTTGAACATCCTTGCGCGTTGTCATCAGCTTCGCAATCTCAAAATCGATCAGCACCACATGTCCCTTATCGATCAGAATGTTATCCGGCTTGATATCCCGATGAATGATCGGTGGTGTCTGTGCATGCAGATGCCCCACAACCGCAAACAGCTGGAGCATGATCCCGATGCACTCCTCAACCGGCAGCCTTCTTTGACTGAGCTTATATTCCAGTGTACATCCATTTACAAACTCCTCTATCAGAATTGTCTTTTCATGACTGTAGCTGAAATCAATCACATTGGCAAGATGTTCATACGGATGGCTCTGCAGCAACTGATACAAAGAAAAATCCAGCTTTGCACGAACGACCTTTTTCACAAAGAACAGGTTTTCTATCATGTGCTGAACAAGCAGGATATCCTTTTCATCACTGTGAAACAGCATAGCAACATCATCATATACTTCTAATCTCATTTGCACGCTTCCCTCTTTATCACGAACAGAATTATATAAAAAAACCGGAAAGCTTTGGTATGCTTACAGCAGACTTTCCAGTATGGCTGCCAGAATCACCAGCAGACTGATTATGATAAACGCACAGAGAAACCACAGAATCGAACCTTTGAAGAAGCGTATGGATGCCCGTCCATGATCCTGAAGCGGAAGCAGCTCCCGAACATTCCCTGCATTTACCGTAATTGCCGGGATGATCGCCAGGCATAAACCAAAGGCGATTCTCTGACAGATCAGTGAATACGGGGATGGCGGAGGGGTCACGGTCATCGATGCTCCCAGAATTATACAAAGCCCGTAATATGCAAGAAACAGCAGCCGCTTTGCAGCGGAATCCCTTCGTATACCCGGCAGCTGCGACAGTAAGACAGAAACGGAAGCGTGCGGCAGAGATTTCTCCTCGCAATATCCAAGCGCCTTTTGCAGCTCGCCAACGCTTTGATAGCGTTTATCCGGATCCAGCTGCATACAGGTTTCAATGATGTGCTGAAACGGACTGTGGATATCCTTTGCCGTTACATCCTTTTGTACCATCGTTTTTAAGACCGCTCCGATGGCGTATATATCACTGCGGCAGTCACTTTGATGAAACCCGTACTGCTCCGGTGAAGCATAACCGGCACTCCCCATCACACGGGTATCGCGATTTTTATCCTGCTTGAAAACCCGTGCAATTTCAAAATCAATCAGCCGTATCTCCAGATGCTCCAGCACCATGATATTTCCCGGCTTGATATCCCGATGAATAACCGGCGGCTGCAGACTGTGAAGATGCTCAACTGCAGACAGCAGCTGCTGCATGATATGATGAATAGCCGCATCATCAAGTGATCGCTCACTCAGCACGTACTCCAGTGTCGTTCCATTGATGAATTCCTCCACAAGGATGCACGTTTCCCCTCTGCGCGTCGCTTCATACAGCATCGGAATGCCGGGATGGGGATGCTGCATCAGCTGACGGTAAATCTGTAGCTCCGCACAGTCCCGCATTATCTTCTTGATGTAAAATTTCTGATCCAGGCAGTTTTTCACCAGCTGCACTGTTTTTTCTTCCGTTTCGGACAATGTACATATATCCTCTAATAAATCCAGACGCATAAATTCTCCTTTAGCTTGCAATAATCGTGATTTGATTATATCATAATATCTGGTGATTGTATGCAGAAACAGAAAACGAAGGATTTGGAAGATATCCTGAAGAAGGCCGGTGCGCTGGAGAAAGATCGTATTTTAAAAGAAATCCGTGATGTATCCTTTGTGGATTACATCAATGAAATCCTGTTGGAAAAGGATTTGGAGAAGTCCGATATCATTCGGGATGCCCAGATTCCAAGAACCTATGCCTATCAGATATTTCAGGGCAGCAAGCAGGCCGGTCGAGATAAGATTCTGCAGCTTGCTATAGCTATGAAACTGAATCTAGAGGAAACCAACCGTCTGTTGACCGTGGCACATCATAACCATCTGTATGCCAAGCAGCAGCGGGATGCGATATTGATTTTCGGCATCAGCAAGCAATATTCTCTGATACAGATCAACGAATTGCTGGATGAGTTCCATCATGAGCTGCTCGGTGATTTCAGCTAGCTTCACATAGCATGTTTCATGGTTTGAAATATTTAACACAGCGTGAAAAGGCTTATCCTATAGAAAAAGACCCGGCAGAGCGTTGATAACTTGTCAGGTCTTCTTTTATTTCGGAATTGAGCATCACCGCCCGCAGGCGTGCTATCATCCGCCTGTACAAAACGATAAGATGCATGTTTTGGTGGGATAAGCAAAAGCAAAGAAAAAGGCACAGGAACCTCGCTTTAATCGTGTGTTTCTGCGCCTTTGCTTTTTTGCCATGAAGCCAACCCATGTTTCATGAAGGGGAATGTCGGTATGACGTTACTCGACAAATTCAAACTGAATATCACAGATGGTTACGACATCGCCGTCCTTACAGCCGGCTTTGCGCAGTGCTTCATCAATTCCCATTTTCCGCATTTTGCGGGCAAATCGCATGAAGTCCTCTTCATTATCCATCTTGCTCATCTTAAAGCTGCGTTCCAGCTCTTCCCCGCTCAGCTCCCAGTTGCCATTTCCCATGTTGTGTACCTCAAAGGCAGGCTGCTCAGGTTCAAATTTGTAAAGCACACCTTCCGCCTCTTCATCACTGGCATCATCGTTATATAACGGAAACTGCGGTGTTGTTTCCAGCAGATCGGCTGCGCGATAGAGAACCGGCTCCAGACCCTCTGCAATAATCGTTGTGGTCTCAAATACCTCAACCTCGGGATAGGCCTTTCTGAAGCGCTTCAGGTTTTCCTGTGCTCCATCCAGATCCATCTTATTCGCAAGAACGATCTGCGGACGCTCCATCAGACGGTATTCATACTGCTTTAGCTCATCATTGATGGTTTTATAGTCCGCAACAGGATCGCGGCCGTCATTCGCTCCCATATCCACAACGTGGATGATAACACGGCAGCGTTCGATATGACGAAGAAACTGGTGTCCAAGCCCCTTTCCTTCACTCGCTCCTTCAATCAGTCCAGGCAGATCCGCCATGACAAAGCTTCTGCCATCCGGAACCTGCACCATCCCCAGATTCGGAGCCAGCGTTGTAAAGTGGTATTCCGCGATTTCCGGCTTCGCCTTGGATACAACGGACAGCAATGTGGATTTCCCAACAGATGGGAAGCCAACCAGTCCGACATCCGCCAGCACCTTCAGTTCGACCATAATATCACGTTCTTCCCCCGGTGCGCCCAGCTCACTGTACTGAGGTGCCGTGTTTTTACTGGATTTAAAGTGGAAATTGCCGCGGCCGCCCTTTCCGCCCTTGGCGATGATTTCCTTTTGTCCCTTGCGTGTGAGATCCGCCAGAATTCTTCCGGTTTTCTCATCCTTTACAAGCGTACCCTGCGGCACCTTGATAATGCAGTCTGCCCCATCGGCACCATGCATTTTCTTTGTCTTTCCGTTCCCGCCCGGCTCTGCAGCCATCTTGCGGTTGTAGCGCAGATCCAGCAGTGTTGTCTTTCCTTCATCGACCATAAAAACGACATCACCGCCAGCCCCGCCGTCTCCGCCGCTGGGACCACCGTAGGCAACATATTTTTCACGCCGGAAAGCAACGATTCCATCTCCGCCTTTTCCAGCCTTCACATGTACTTTTACACGATCTATAAACATTCAGGCACCTCCTTGTCTCCTTCTGTTATCCTGCTCAAAAATAAAATCCCCATACCGGGGATTTTTTCATTACGCCTGTGGGTAAACGGACACTTTTTTCTTGTCTTTACCTAAACGTTCGTATTTTACAACACCATTCACTTTTGCGAATAACGTGTCATCTCCACCTTTTCCAACGTTTGTTCCCGGGTGAATTTTCGTACCACGCTGGCGGTAAATGATACTTCCTGCATGGCAGAACTGTCCATCAGCCAGTTTTGCTCCAAGACGTTTGGATTCGGAGTCACGGCCGTTCTTTGTAGAACCAACACCCTTTTTGGATGCGAACAGCTGAATATCTAATACAAATTTCATAATCACACCTCCTGATCGTTTATTGTAATATAGTCTGCATAGCTTTCCTGCATGGTTGACAGCTGATAATACATTCCCTGTAACAGGATACCTGCTGTAGCATCTGGCAGGATCGTTTCAATTTTGATGTATGCTTCCTTCAAAACGAAGTCGCATGCTTCAGGCACCATCTCATCTAAAGCATTCATCATTCCTACAGCTATGGAACTCACTCCGGCACATACCAGATCCTGACCGGCATCTGCATAGCCTGCATGATCTCTGATTTCCACTTCCTGTATAATACCCTGATGCCGCTTTACATGGACTCTTACCATACATTAAGCCTCGATTGATTCGATTGTCAGTTTTGTGTAAGGCTGACGGTGTCCCTGCTTGCGGTGTGAGCTACCTTTTTTAGCCTTGTATTTGTAGACGATGATCTTCTTTGCTTTTCCCTGCTTTTCAACCTTTGCGTTGACCTTAACTCCCTTTACATATGGAGTACCAACACGAAGAGAACGGTTGCAGTAAGCGACTACCTTGTCAAATACAACAGCTTCGCCTTCTTGAACGTCCAGCTTTTCTACGAAGATTGTGGAACCCTCTTCTACACGGATCTGTTTTCCGCCTGTTTCAATGATTGCGTACATAAATCGCACCTCCTTCTAAATAATTTAAGACTCGCCATGCAAGGTGATGATTTCCATACTTAAACCCTGTTCTGAGCGGTTGTAAATCCGGGAGGACATACAACATGATTATGTTACCATAAACAGCTTTTTAACGCAACACTTTTTTCATTTTTTTTACATGATGCAAACATGCATACATTATATGCGCCTCAAAATAACAGGTTCATCAAGGATACCCTAGAGAGCGCTCCGTTCTGTATGAGATCACTGTCATACGGCAGTTTTGTTTTCCCCTTTTCCTCTGCCAATATCTGCAATTTGAGTACGAGCATACAGGGCTGCATACAGCAATTCTTAAACGCAAAGCGCACCTTCCCCTTTATGTTGTGATTACAACTGCACATCCTGCAGCAGTAAGCAACTCCATGATGTCTGTTCGGTCTGTATCACGCAAAGCACAGCAGCATATCATACCATTCTGCACCGCCGTGAACAGAAGCACTCACTCCCATATTATGAAAGCCAAACCGCTCGTAAAAACCTACCAAATGCTTTTTGCAGGTCAAAACCATACCTGTTCTTCCCTCCTTCTTCGCTGTCTCAATCAAAGCTTGCATCAGCTCCCCTGCATACCCCTGATGCTGATGAGCGGGATGCACATCCAGACCGAAGACCGTTTGATAGGCGCCATAGGGATCATGCAGGCTTTCATCCTCATACATCGCATCACAGATCACCTGCTGATTGCTTACACAGCCATTGATCATGCCGATGATGACGCCATCCTTTTTCATGACCAGAAAGCTTTCCGGAAAAGTCTTGGCACGTCTGCGCAGCGCCGCTTCATCCGCCGCCTCCTCCTTTGGAAAGCAGCACGCCTCCAGCTGTGCCAGTTCTGCAATATCCGCTTCCTCTACTGTATCAATGGTTACCATATGCACACTCCTGCTCCTTCATTCCTTTTCTATCCTTGTCAGCTTCTTGACCAGACAGCTGGTTTCCTTGTCCACGATTCCCTCCACATACAGATAATTCCCCTTGACCAGATCATCCGCATGCTGGCGGTATATATTCGGCATACAGACAAGATCAAATTTTCCTGTTTCATCACTGCCGATGACGAACATCATCATATCGCCGTTTTTTGTACGGTACTGACGGCAGCGATCCACCAGACAAACAAATTTCACATAGCGTCCCTTGTACTTGGGCAGTGAAATCAAAATCGGAAGCTCCTTTCCCATGCGGCTGCGTACATCCGCAATCGGATGCCGCGACAGATAGAAGCCGATGGCCTCCTTTTCCTTTTCCGCGCGAATCGCTGCATTATCCCTCATCATTGTCATAGCAGGCTTGGATACCAGATCAAAGTCAAACAGCACCTGATCCACATCCTCGATTTTCACAAGATCCGCATAGCGAAGTGCATCCTCCAGTGATGCCATCAGACTCGCACGCCCGACCTTAAAGCAGTCCAGCGCCCCTGCATTAATCAGGATTTCAATGGTTTTTTTACCGATTTTATTCCCATTCATACGTGCGGTGAAGTCGAAGAAATCACGGAATTCGCCCTTTTTATTTCGTTCCTCGACAATCAGTGATGACACCGCACTGCCGATACCCTTAATGCCGACAAACGGAAAGCGCAGCGCATTGTCCTCGATTCCATATTGATTGTACGAACGATTGACATCCGGCAGCAGAATCTTGATATGCCGCTTACGTGCCTCAAATACATATTCACTTGTCTTTGTCTCCGAACCGATCACACTGTTCAACAGGCTGTTAAAGAAATACAGCGGTGCATTCGCTTTCAGATACGCCAGCTGATAGGCAATCATGCCATAGGCCACGGAATGGGAACGGTTGAAGCCGTAATTCGCAAATTTCATAATCAGGGCATACACCTTCTGTGCCAGAGCCTCATCATAGCCCTTATGCAGTGCCCCCTGTATGAATTCCTCCTGCATTCTGCGCAGCTCCTCTCCCTTTTTCTTGCTGATGGCCTTGCGCAGATTATCCGCCTTACCAAGGGTGAAGCCGGCCATTGTCTGTGCAACCTGCATGATCTGTTCCTGATAGATCATGATACCATAGGTATTCTGTAAGATCGGCTGCAGGCTGGGATGGATATAATCGACCTTTTCCGGATGCTCTCTGCGATCCAGATATTCCGGAATGTTTTCCATGGGACCGGGACGAAACAATGCAATCGTTGCGACAATGTCCTCAAAGCAGTCCGGCTGCATTTTCCGTATCAGATTTTTCATCCCCTCACTCTCCAGCTGGAAGACTCCCACCGTATCCACCGCGCGTATCAGCGCATAGGTCTTGGCATCATCCAGCGGTATCCGCATGATATCCAGTTGTTTATCCGCTGTCGCATTGATATGCTGTACGATTTCATCGATGATGGTAAGGTTCCTCAATCCCAGAAAATCCATTTTGATCAGACCGAGCTCCTCCAGATATTCCATTGTAAACTGTGTGGCACAAACACCCTCATCCACATCAATCAGCGGACACACCTGCTCAATGGCTTCATCGGAAAACACGATACCTGCCGCATGCAGAGAGGCATGACGCGGCAGTCCCTCCAGCTTTCGGGCAGTCGCATACAGGCGGCGCATCGTTTCTCCGCTGTTGATCAGCTCCTTGAAGCGCGCATCATTTTGATATGCATAGTCCAGTGTCACCTTGATTACATTGGGAACCAGCTTACACAGGCGGTCGATCTGACGGGGATTGATTTCCATCGCCTTTCCCACATCCCGCAGCACCTGCTTCGCCGCCAGTGTATTAAAGGTGATGATATGGGATACCCTGTGTTTGCCATACAGCTGCTCCACATAATGAATCACCTCATCCCGGCGGTTATCCGGAAAGTCCGTATCGATATCCGGCATGGAAATACGTTCCGGATTCAGAAATCGTTCAAACAGCAGATGATAGCGAATCGGATCCACATGCGTGATACCAAGACAGTAAGCTACCAGGGAGCCGGCAGCACTTCCTCGTCCGGGACCGATATAAATATGCTGTGTTTTCGCAAACCGGATGAAGTCCCAGACGATCAAAAAATAATCGGCATACTGCATGCGGATAATAACATCCAGCTCATAGTCCAGACGCTGCTGGTATACGGATGAAATCGGCTGGTACTGCATACGCTTCTGCAACCCCTTCTGACAAAGACTGCGTAAGAATTCCTCACTGCTTACGCCGTATTTGTTTTGAAATTTCGGAAGCACAGCCTTTGGCAGCTGCATCTCCACCTGACACTGTGCTGCAATACGATCACTCATCTGCAGCTCCGCCTCCTCATACAGCTCCTGCATTTCCTGCGGGCTGCGGAAATAACGGCGCGGACTGTAATTCAGCATTTTATCATGGAGCGATACGCCCTGATTGATGGCACACAGCGTCTTATAGCTCTCCTCATCCTCTTCCCGTTCGAAATAAACGCGGGACAATGCCGTACAGGGAATATCCAGCTCCTCGCACAGCTGCTTTAAGACCGGGTTTTTCTTTTCCATCAAGCCGGAATCATTGCGTGCTATGGATACATAAAAATCAGAAAACTGCTTTCGGCACAGCTTCAGCCAGTGGCGCAGAAGATCCAGCTCCTCCTTTACGATAAGGGTCTCCATCTGATTCTGATCGCCGTTTGTTAAAACGATACAGTCCTTTGCATAATAGGCGAGCGTATCCAAATCCGGTATGCGTCTTTCCTCTCCGGTATTCAGCCAGGTGGACAGCTTCAGCAGATTCTGATAGCCGGCATCATTTTTCGCAAGAACGACAAAGCCATACAGCTCCTCCTGCTCCAGCACGTCCACTTCCATACCGAATATCGGCTTGATATTTTCCTTTTTACATGCATGGTAAAACGCCATAGCGCCGTGCATGACATGCTTGTCTGTCAATGCGACCGCTGTATAGCCGCAGCGCTTGGCAGCCGCAACGATTTTGGGAATCGTCAGGGTGCTCTGCAGCAGGGTATAGCAGCTTCGCACATGTAAGTGGACACTCATTCTCAACACCTCGTCTCTTTCTTTATTTTATCATATTTTTATGCTTCTTAATACGGGCGTGACCATGGTTTCTGAAGTTTTACGGCGATCGTGTCCAATGCTAGCCACAGGCACATCTTGTTGGCTCAATTTCTTTTGGAAGCTTGCGTAAAGAAAACCATGACCTCAGTCACGGTGATGATTCCTTATAATTATCCGCAGCATGGACGGGATGGTGTTTGCAGCAGCCCTTGACCGCTTCAGCTCACTGATTGCCAGCTTCTATTTTCTTTTGTAATGCTTCCAGCTGCTCCTGCGATTTCCGCTGTGATTCCTCCAGCATTTCCTGCTGTATATTTCGCAGCTCCTCCTGTTTTCTATCCTCCGCTTTCCGCTGATCTAATAGGGCCGGTATGAGTACAGCAGATAAAGCAGCAAGCAGTACAAGCAGCAGAAGCATCTGTTTTTTTCTGCGATATGCCGGCGGTTCCTCCAGAATTGCTTTACGCAGACTCTGCTTTGCCGGTGTATCCGCTGTTTCCAGCTCAAAATAAGAAAACAGGAGATTTCTTACCTCTTTTTTATAATGGTGATGTTTCGCATAATAAGATAGCCTTTCCAGCAGATACAGATCCGCTTTATCCAAGCTTTGCTTATGCAGCCATTCTTCCCATACCTCAGCTCCCTTGTCTTCATGGGAGAGCTCAAAGAATTGCAGTGCCTGCTTCTGTACATGGTTCCTCCAGCTGATGAAGTTCTGCTGTGTAAAGGAGGCATCCTTACCCAACAGCTCCTTCAGCTTTGCATAGGTTTGTGCGGGGTCCTGAGCGAGATGATCTCGGATATGCAGAAAGGAATAGATTTTCCCCGCCACCGCACTGCTGTGCGCATAGCATTTTTTCATTTCCAGTGCCAGAATTTTTTCCGCTGTCAGCTCATCCACGGTATCCTTTGTCCAGTGTTTGTGGTTCAGAAATTCCAGCCAAGCTTCGCTATCTTCCTCTCTGCTTTGACAAAGCGCGCGCCATGTATCCAGCAAATATGCCGTATCTCTTTTGCAGGAGTGACGATACGACTGAAAATCCGGTATCCCCTGCCGGATACTGCTTAACAGCTCCTGCTGTGCCGGCTGCAGCTGTCCGGCATCCAGATGAAACGCCCGGATAAGCGTTTGCCGCATCGCATAGGAAAGCAGATTCACCTGATTCTGCAGTCCTTCACTCAGCGCAGTTAGAAATGCTGTATCCTGCAACAACGCAAGCCGCTGTGCCGTTTGCAGCTGTTTCTTTACTGCAAGCGTGTTGCCGCTTTGCAGTGCCTGCAGCAGCTCTTCGATCCGCTCATCTGTCGTTTTTGGTGCTGCCTGTACCAGCCCCTCACAGGAAGACACGGATCCCGCAGACACAGCCTCAAACGATTCGTCATTTGATTCTTCTGCTTTCTCCTGCAGCACGTTCACTTTGATGGCATGTCCTGCGCGCTGTGCCTGCGCATACTGCACAGCTTCACGATAGGCTGTCTGCAGCAGCTGAAATGCCTGGGGTTCCTCCTCCGGATGATGCAGCTTCACCTGCTTCGCATAGGCTTTTTTTATTGCGGTAATATCCTCTAGGTTCACAAGGTCCAACAACCCTTTTATCTGTTCCAGTTCCATATGCTCTCCTAACTGAAGAAGCTCACAGCATCCGCTTCCCACTCATCAAGGGCAGATTTCACCCTTCGAAAGACCTCACGAATATGCTGTGGCTGTTCCTGCTGCAGCGCTGCTTCTAATTCCTCCAGCAGGGCGGCAATCCGCATGCGTTTCTCTCCGATGCTTTCAGAATACATGCGCTCTCCGCGTTCCAGCAAGTGCCGGTATACCTCTTTTTCCTGTGATGGCAGCTTATATGCCTGCAGCTCCCGCAGGCGCTGATGAACCTCCTCCTCGCTCATCCGGTTCATGCGGTTCTGTATCACGACACGACTTGCGCTCTCTTCATGGAAGGTATTTGTTTCCACCTCCAGAAGTCCGTTGATATCATAGGTAAACCGGACGGAAATCGGCTGATATTCTTCGCTTGTCTTAGGTACTTTTATACGCACTGTCCGCACGACCAGATTGGCTGCCGCTTTGCGGTGCTCCTCCTGCAGGATCGATGTTTGCAGCTCTCCGCTTGTGCTGCGATAGGAAAACATGCGGTTTACACTGCAGGGTAAGGCCGTGTTGCGTTCAATAATCGGTTCCATCACATAATCCCTCGCTCCATCATCGTAAACAGCCAAACCGAGTGTGAATGGACAGATATCACTCAAGAATACATCCCGTATATCCGAACAGCGCTCCTTGATGCCTCCCGCTGTCCCACAGCCGATTGCAATAGCCTGATCCGGCTCATGCACCAGCTCTACATCCCGCTTCAGCAAAAACTCCAGATACTGTATAACAGCTGGCATACGACAGCTGCCGCCAACCAGAATGACCTTCTGCAGCTCCTGCAGGGATATCTCAGAATCCTTCAGCACCCGCTCCAGCGGTTTTTGCATGCGCTGTAAAAGAGGCATACAGATAGCTGTCATTTTCCCGCGGTTTAATTTCATACAGCAGTTTTTCTGATGCAGGAAAAGCTGCAGGCTGTATTCCTTACGGACACTCAGCAGCATCTTGGCCCTTTCCACCCCGGTTTTCAAAAGTGCCAGCTCCTGTGGGAGCAGCTCTTTTCTCTGCAACCCGTTTTCTTCAAGAAAGCAATCCATGATTGCTTCATCAAAATCACTGCCGCCCAGATGGTTATCCCCGCTGATGGCCCGTATTTCCACGACATTTTCAAAAGCCTCGACAATGGAAATGTCCAGTGTTCCTCCACCGAAATCCACAACGAGCGCAAGCATATCCTCTTCCGTTTGCTGGATGTGCTGGGATAAGGCTGCCGCACTGGTTCATTGATGATACGCTCCACACGGATACCGGCAAGCTGTCCGGCAATTTTGGTTGCCCAGCGCTGATCATCATTGAAATAGGCCGGAACACTGATGATTGCCTCCTCAATCCTCTCATTCAGGAATACACTGGCATCCTCCACCAGCTTGCGAATCACCATGGCGCTTAAATCCTGCGGATAATACGTTTTTCCATGGACCGTATACACCGTATCCGTTCCCATGCAGCGTTTGAACTCCGCAAAGGTCAGTGAAGGATGCGTATGCAGCCGCTGCTTAGCCCCCTCCCCAACCAGCACCTCTCCGTTTTCCAGAAAGCTGACAACAGAGGGTGTCAGATAGCTTCCAAATGCATTCGGTATCAATATCGCTTCCTTCCCTTTCCAAACACAGGCCAGTGAATTGGTTGTGCCCAGATCAATTCCAAGTATGGACATGAGCGCGTCCTCCTTTCTCAGTCATTCCATTCAACTCCTGTATCAACATCAAAGGGGCCGTAGCCCACAGAACCATAGGTATCCGGCTTCACCCTGATGCCGTTTTTATGCTTTTCACTGTAGAGCATATAATTTTTCTTATCCTTTGTCGCAAGCAAACCCCTGTATTCCATAGGCTCCCCATCCTCCTTCAGCTCTACAACACGCACATGCAGAAAATCTCCGTGGAGAAATTTCCTCTGCGTAACATCATAGATGCGGTCATAATTCCTGTTATTATATTCTCTTACGGCAAGCAGAGAAGAATAGGTCGGCTCGCTTTCCTGAAAGGGTTGCGTGAAATACAGGACTCCATCACTGCTGCGCAGCTGACAATCCCCGTCATTGCCCTTGCATACCACCTGATAATCGTAATTCAGATTTTCATCCCATATCATTTCCTGATTGGATACAAGAATGGAATTGATGATGAAAAGGGCAATACCTCCCAGCACAGCAGCACAGACGGCAAACAGCACCCGCTTTTGCATACGACTCATCTGCTTTCTCATTTCCGGCTGCGGTCTGCATATCTGTCCGTCTTCCTCCTGTCTTTGGGAACCCCCCGGATCTGTATCGGATTGCGTCCGTGTCAGGGTTGGCTGATTCGTTTCCTTGATGCTCCATACACCGCAATGCTGAACAAGTGTATACCTAGCGTCTTTTTTCAAAAGAGCAATGCAGGCCGTAATATTTCTTGTGACCAGCAGACAGCAGCCCTCTATACCCGGCTCATACCGCATAAGGGTGAGTCCGAGCGTCTGCAGCTGTTTCGCAAGCTCTGAAAGCGTATCTTTCGCCACACCGGGCTCATGCAGCTGTTCCCAGTGCTGCAAGGATGGATGAAACAGCTCTTTATAGTAACCTCCCATGCAATAGCGAAGGGCAGCAAGCAGCTGTGCTGCCGCATCACTTCGCTCAGCATAAACACAGCAGGTTTCCCAGTTTGTCAGAAGGTGCTGCAGCTTTTCACAAGCATAATCCTGCTCGTCAAAGCGATCGGTTACGCGGATTCCCTGCATACGCAGACTGCGTACAAAGGCAGGCTCCGCGAGCCCGTTTACAGCGACCTGCTTCAGATTTCCAAACTGCTTCAGCTCACGCTCCTTCACGTCCGCGATATCAAACAGGGAATACTCGCCGTCCCACTCCAGCATGATCTGTCCATAAATCTCATTTCCTCCATCCAGTGTCAGAGATTCCACATGCTCTGCCAATGCCACGGGTATCCTTAGCTCCTTGAAATAACGAAGCGCATACAGCAAGGGACCGTGATAACGGAAATCCCCTTCCGGATCCACATGCAGTTCATACAGTTTGTCATAAAGCTCAAAGGAAGGAAGAAGCTTCTGCACATACATCAGCTCCTCTATTACAGCAAGGCGGAATGCAAAGGTGTCAAAATGCAGGAAGCCCTCTATACGCGGCTCTGCCTCTTCCATGAGTTGTTGCACCCTTTCTGCCTTATCCGCTGCCATCTCCCCCTCCAGAAATACATCCAGTGGGCGCTTTTGTACACGTGCATCCTGACTGTCATCCTCCAGCCTGCAAATATATACCTGTGTGAGTGCAGACGATGGCTGGAGTACATCAATATGCGATTGCACCTGCATCATAAAATGAAAGAAATCACTGCTCAATGCATGAAAACGGGGAATATTGTCGTGCGCGTAAAAGAAAACCCCGCCATAGCCATTTTCACGAATACGCAGCACGATATGGTTGCCAAAGGCATCCCCTGCAATACAAAGATAGCCCTGTTCCAGCAGTTCTGTAAACCATAGGCACCTTGACATAGCAGGAAAGCCTGTATCCCCCTCATGAAAGCCGTAAAACCGATCCAGACAATATACGGTTTCCCCTGCATTCTCCATATAGAAATATGTATCCGTTGCAGCACCTCCGTTGTAGCGAATCAAAAAATCACGATAGCAGGCAGGCAGAAGGATTTGCAGTCTGGCTTCAAATGCAGCAACCTGCTGTTCAATTTTCTGTTGTAAAAGAGGCTTAAGATACAGCCTGGTTGCATATAGAGGTGCCTGCTCTGTGAACAAAACCGGTTCTTCCGACTGCGGACTGTCCAAAGCAGCTTCCACACGCTCCTGCCTTTTGCATCGCAGAAACGCTTCCCTGTCCATAGAGGGAATCAGAAAGCCATTCTCTGCATCGTGCACAACCGCCTCCTGCATCACTGCGGATATAACAACACCGGACAATGCCTCCTGCAGGGCATCCAGCATACAGCACCAGTGGGCTGCCGCTGTATATGCTGTTTCACTGTCTGCTATTCGAATATGCTCGCTATACAGCAGTGGCACTTCAAAGCAGCGAAACAACGGCAAAGAGCAGGAATCCCCGTTCCATGAAGAGAGCTGTTCCTCCGGGATGCGGTATGCGTTCAGAATCACACGAATCCTCTGTTTTTCTTCTGTACTGAGCGGCTGCTCTCTTCGCAATTCATATGAAAATATCGTATCCATCCAATCCCTCTTTCTTTGTCTTAAATTTTACCATAGCCTGCACCATCCTCACAACCTCTTATAGTCAACTTTCCAAAAGCAAATAAGAAAAAGCAGCATACCCTCGTACACTGCCTGTTTTCTATTCGTTTACACGCTCACAAAGCTCCTGCAGCAGCTCCTGTATCGTTTCCTCATACAAACCCTTTACTCCGCAGGCAAAGCGATGTCCGCCGCCCTGATACCGGTTTGCGATATCATTGATCGTGCGGTTCTTGGAACGAAGACTGCCATTGTAAATACGTCTGCCGTTTTCATCCCGTTCTTTTTCCGTGAACAGCGCCCATGCTTCAAATTCATCCACGCCGCCAAGCACAAACACCTTTTCCTTTGCTTCGTTAAAGGTAAGCTGAAAACGCTCATAGTCCTCGCGGTTAATGATCATATAGGCAACATGTCCCTCCAGCAGGGAAACATTGCTGCGGATATAGTTTTCAAAGCGATAGAGCCGATAGGAGGTGGAGAAATGATCCTCGTTGGCTTTTTTTACATCCACGCCCATTTCCAGCAGATAGGCTGCCGTACGCAGCGTTCTCGGCTTTATGGTCGCAATGGAAAAGCGAAGGGTATCCGCAATAATGCCGCCGTACAGATATTGTGCACAGGTTGCTGACAGCCGCAGCTGCTTCTGTTCAAACATATAGGCCAGCATTTCACACGTTGCCCCGAACAAATCCTCGACAACCTCCACATCCGCAAAGCTCTCAACGACGATGTGGTGATCGATTTTCAGGGTACGTGCCGCCTTACTCCAGCGATCATCATCCACACGGGCACCGTTTGCCGTATCCAGAATGATGGCAAGAGAGGCAGCGACGGTTTCATCAGGGACAACGTCCATCTGCGGAAACAATGACTGCTTGCTGCCGGCATCCCTGCCCAGCGCATACACCTGCTTTTGCGGATATGTTTCCTGTATCCACTGCTTCAGTCCAAACTGTGCACCAAGGGCATCCGCATCGGGAGACACATGGCGGTAAATCGTAATGATATCATACTGTTCGACAAGCTCAAATAAAATGTCGGTATTCATAATTACGCAATCAGACGGTATGTATCACGGGCAATCATGAGTTCCTCATTTGTCGGAATCAGCCATACCGCTACCTTACTTTCCGCAGTGGACAGCAGGACTTCCTTGCCTCTTGTCTTTCCATTCAATTCTTCATCCAGCTGGATACCGAATGCCACTGACAGACGGTCACAGATCATTTTACGCATGTTGGTGTCGTTTTCACCGATTCCTCCGGTAAAGACGATCGCATCCGCACCACCAAGCTGTGCGTAGTAGCCGCCGACAACATTGATGACACGGTTTACATATACCTCTGCTGTCAGAAGTGCTGCCGGATTCCCTTCCTTGCAGCCATCCTCAATGTCACGTGCATCGGAGCTGATGCCGCTGACACCAAGCATACCGGACTGCATGTTCATGATATCATCCATTTCATCCGGAGTTGCACCAGTCTTTTTCATAATGTATGTTACGATTGCAGGATCGATGTCACCGCAGCGTGTCCCCATCATAACACCCGCAAGCGGTGTGAAGCCCATGGAGGTGTTGATGGATTTACCACCGTCAACTGCTGTAATGCTTGCTCCGTTTCCCAGATGACACGTAATGATTTTCGTATCCTCCACCTTTTTGTTCATCAGCTCTGCGCAGCGCAGGGACACATACTTATGGCTTGTTCCATGAAAGCCGTAGCGGCGAATCTTGTATTCATCATAATACTTCATCGGCAATGCATAGATATAGGATTCCTTCGGCATTGTGGAATGGAATGCCGTATCAAACACAAAGACGTGCTTGCAGTTAGGCAGATTATTTTTAAATGCATTGTATCCGACAAGACCTGCCGGGTTATGCAGCGGTGCCAAATCGTTTAAGGAAGCAAATTTTTCTACAACGTCTTCCGTTACCGGTACACTTTCCTTAAAAATTTCCCCGCCGTGTACAGCACGGTGTCCCGCACCGGTGATTTCATCCAGACTGTTTACAATCTTATACTCCACCAGCGCTTCCAGCAGCATGCTGACTGCCTTTGTGTGATCCGGAATCGGCAGTACCTTCTTAATTTTTTCTCCGTTCACCTTGATGGTAAAGATGGCATCCTCAAATCCGATTTTCTCAACAATTCCGCTTGTCAGAACCTCCTCGCTCGGCATTTCAAATAACTGAAACTTTAATGATGAACTCCCTGCGTTCACTGAAATAATTTTTGACATGTTATCCTCCTAAAGTCATTCTAAATTTTCTAGCTGTTCTACCAGTTTTCGTATCGCATCGTTTCCGACTGTTTTCATTTTATCATAAATCCTGCTTCTTGTTTCATAATTTTGCACAAGATGCAGCTTTTTTTCGTATTCCGCAAGAATATGCGTGCTGCGCTTGATATGATCGTTGACAGCCGCACGGCTGATGTGCAGATTCTCCGCAATCTCGGAAAACGACAAATCCTCCTTGTAATACAGATTCAGGATTTCCCGCTGCTTCTCTGTCAGCAATTGTTCATAGGCATCCAGAAGCGCATTCATCCGTTCCATCTGATCAATCATGCTGTAAAATATCCTCGCACAGACCGTACAGATAGGAATCAATATCAAACGGGCGCAGATCGTCCTCTTTCTCACCGAGTCCGATGTATTTTACCGGCAGTCCCAAAAGATCGCGTATCGCAATGACGATGCCACCCTTTGCCGTACCATCCATCTTGGTCAGTATAATACCGCTTACCTTCGTTGTTTCCAGAAAAATCTGTGCCTGTGAAATTCCGTTTTGTCCGGTTGTGGCATCCAGCACCAGCCACACCTCATGCGGTGCTCCCGGAATTTCCCGTTCGATAACTCTGCGCATCTTGCTCAGCTCCTGCATCAGATTTGCTTTGTTCTGCAAACGTCCTGCGGTATCCCCGATCAGATAATCCATGCCATGCTCCTTCGCATAGCGGCAGGCATCCACCAGTGCAGCACTCGGATCGCCGCCTTCTCTTCCCTTAATGCAGGTCACACCCAGACGGTCCGCCCATTTTGCCAGCTGGTCGATCGCGCCTGCACGGAAGGTATCCGCTGCCGCAAGTACAACGCTGCTGCCCTCTGATTGAAACAGCTTTGTCAGCTTTGCCGTCGTTGTCGTTTTCCCGCTGCCGTTGACGCCGACCATCAAAATGACCGTCGGACCATCTTCATTTTTATGGAAATCCTCGTCCTCAACACTGGCATACAGCTCATGCATAACCTCAATCAGGCACTCACTGATTTCATCAAAGCTCTTCAGCTTCTGATCCATCGCACGGCTTTCGACCTCATCCACGATTTTCTGTGCTGTTTTAATGCCGATATCCGCTTCCAGCAGTACGACCATCAAATTCTCCAGAAACTCCTCGTTGACGCCGGTAAAGCCAAGTGCCAGCTTCCGAATGCGTTCTGAAAACGACTTTTTTGATTTATCCAGACCGCTCAGATAGCGATCCCCATCCTTTTTGGATGAAAATGTCTGCTTTAATTTTGAAAAAATACCCATTATGCCTTCACCTCTTCCTTATCAATCATGTTGATTGCATCCTGCAGCTTCACCTTCAGCAGCTGGGAAACACCATTTTGCTGCATAGTTACCCCATACAGGGCATCACACTGCGCCATGGTTCCCGGGCGGTGTGTCACGACGATAAACTGACTCTCCCCGCGAAACTGTGCAATATATTTCGCAAAGCGCTCCACATTTGCCTGATCCAGCGCTGCCTCAACCTCATCAAAGATACAAAGCGGCATCGTTCTTGCCTTCAGAATGGAGAACAGGACACAGATGGCGATCAGACTCTTTTCTCCACCGCTGAACAGACGGATATTCTGTACGGTTTTTCCCGGCGGCTGCACATCGATATCAATACCGGTATTCAGCACATCCTCCGGATCCACCATGAACAAGCGTGCCTTACCGCCTCCAAACAGCGCACGGAAGACATCGTTGAGCTGTGCGTTGATCTTATCAAACATCTCCTGAAACTGCTTGACCATGATATCATCCATTTCATCAATGGCCTCCAAAATCTTATCCTTGGCAGCCATCAGGTCATCCCGCTGTCTGCTTAAGAATTCAAAACGCTCACTGACCTCCTTGTATTCCTGCGGTGCATCCAGATTTACATTCCCCAAGGAGGAGATTTCCTGACGAAGAATCACAACCTGCTTGCGTGCCTCCACGATATCGATCTCCGCCTTCTGACTCTGCGCATATTCAAAGGTCATCTCATAGGTGGAGCTTAAACGTTCCAGCGTGGTTTCCAGCTTTGTTTCCGCCTTCGCCTGTGCCACCTCCACCTCACGCTGTTCATTTTGCAATATATTAAGATCCCTTCGCAGCTGGCGAATCTGGGCATCCTTGCGTTCCACTTCGCTGCCGGCCTTCATACGGCGCTCCCGCTTGCTTTTCATTGAGGAGCTGACCTCGTCAATGCGGGAATGCACATTGCTCAGCTTAACGACGATATCATCCTCCAGCAGCTCGGCTTTATCCAGATCCTCCTTTGGTGCAATCTGCTCATAATCGCTTTTCAAACGATCATATTTTGCCCATTTGGCTTTTACAATCGGATCCAGCTGTGCACTGGAAATCTGCATCTGTACCAGATTTGCACTGTTTTGCTCCTTTTTAGCCTGCAGCGCATAGAGCTGATTTTTCAATCCCTCCACCTTCATCTGCTGTCCCTCCAGACTCTGCAGCACCTGGTTTAATTCCTTTTGTATTGTCAACGGTGTGGAATTGTTTCTTCCCTTACCACCGGTCATGCTTCCTCCGCGGTTGACGATATCGCCTTCCAGCGTAACGATTTTATACTGAAAACGCAGCAGCTTGGCGATCGCATTCGCATGGATCAGATTATCCGTGATAACAACATTGCCGAACAATGCATCCCGCAGGGTATCAAACTGCGTGTCATTTTCTACAAATTCGCTGGCAACGCCCAGAAAACCGACACTGTTTTCCGCCAGCATACGGTGCTCCTTCTGCATATAGCGCGGCTTCATAACCGGCAGCGGAAGAAAGGTTGCACGTCCGGACTGATTCTTTTTCAAAAAGGTGATGGCATGCCGTGCTGCTTCCTCATCCACAGTCACGATATGATACAGCGCACCGCCAAGCGCATTGGAAATTGCTGTTTCATAATTCATCAGCGGTTTAAACAGCTGAGATACCACACCCAGAATTCCATTCAGACCGGCATCCAATACGGATTTTACTGCCTGCTGATGGTTAAACGGCTGCTTTGCCAGATTTTCCAGTACCGCCCTGCGGTTTTCCAGACGGTTCAGAATCGAGGTTGCCTGCGCATTCTCCTGCGTGCAGTAGGATACATCATGCTCCAGCCTGGCCGCTGCCTCCTTTTGCAAAGCAATATCCGTTTCCAGATTTTTTAATCGCTTCGAACGGTCTTCATATTCATAATGCGCCTCTTCCATCATTGCCTTCAGCTCTTTGGCTTTTTCGGCATTGCTCGCAAACTCCAGCGCATACTTTCGTTTTTCATCCATTTCAATTTTCCGGGTTTCCAGCATTCTGGATTCCTCGCTCAGCTTGGCATACTGCTCCTGCAGCTTGTTCACCTCGCGGTCCAGCTGATACATTTCGTTACGCAGCTCGCTGTTTTTTACATCCTCGACCTGGATGGTGGTTTCATGCATGGCCTTTTGGCTGTCCAGATCAAACGCCTTTTTCTTCAGCATGTCGATCTGCTCGCTCAGCTTCTCGATTTCATCCACCAGCACGCTGACCTCAATAACCTCCAGCTGCTTTTTCTTTTCCAGATAGACCTCTGCCTTTTTCGCCTGACGCTTCAGCGGATTCACCTGTCGCTCCAGCTCCATGATGATATCCTCCAGACGACTCAGATTATCCTGTGTCCGGTTCAGCTTTGACAGCGATTCATTCTTGCGCTTTTTATATTTCGCAACTCCTGCCGCCTCTTCAAACAAAGCACGCCGGTCCTCCGGCTTCGCATCGGCAAACGCAGAAATATTTCCCTGTGATATGATGGAAAGTGAATCTCTGCCCAGACCGGTATCCATTACCAGATTGACGATATCCTTTAAACGGCAGGGAGCCTTGTTTATGAAATACTCCCCTTCCCCGCTCGTCCTGTGCAGACGGCGGGTCACCTCTACCTCCTCAAATTCGACATTCATGATATGACGGGAATTATCAAACACCAGCGTAACCTCCGCCATATTGACTGCCTTGCGTGCTGTAGAGCCGCTGAAAATGACATCACTCATATTATTTCCACGCAGTGACTTCACACTCTGTTCACCGAGCACCCAGCGGATTGCGTCATTGATATTGCTTTTCCCGCATCCATTCGGACCGACAATTCCAATCACATCGGAATCAAAGGTGATGATGGATTTATCCGCAAAGGACTTGAAGCCCTGCAGTTCAATACGTTTTAAAAACATAGATGCCTCCATTCATTTGCTGTAAACAAAGCAAATACCAATGGTTATTATAGCATAAGTTTATACTGTTCGCATTAAAACTTGTGAAGAATTCAGTCTTTTTTAACTTTTATTCATACCACATGCATATTGCAGTTCGAAATATCGATATTCTACTATACAGTATTGATTACTATATTATTAAGTTATCATCACAAAATGAACCTTATTCAGGAAAAAGCATTGCATTCCGTTTGAGATTGTATTATACTGACCACAGGCATAAGATTTACGGAGGTGATACTCATGGAGGAAAAATCCATGCGGGATATGTTCCGACTGGGCTTTGGAGAAGAGGTCGCCAACTGTGTGACTCACGGGATCATGGCGTTTTTATGTATATGCTCTCTTCCGGCAGCAGTCGTATATTCCTATAACAAATCAGGGAGCGAACTGGCGGCCGGTGTGTCGGTGTTCATTCTATGTCTGTTTCTGATGTTTCTGGTATCCACATTGTATCATTGCATGCCGTTTGGTACCACACACAAATATGTTTTTCGCAAGCTGGATCACATCTGTATATACTTTGCAATAGCAGGAAGCTATACACCGATTGCACTGACGCTGATTGGCGGATGGCAGGGTTATCTGATACTGGCAATCGAATGGAGTGCAGTGCTTGGCGGTGTGCTGTTAAAGGCCATCAGCTCAAAAAGCTATCCCAAGCTTTCCATGACCATCTATATGATTATGGGCTGGACGGCTATCTTCTTTCTGCCGACGCTGCTGTCAAAAGCAAGTCCCCTGTTTCTCGTATTGATTGTCGGCGGAGGTGTTATGTATACGATTGGCGCCTTCTTTTATGGAAAGCCACAAAAAAAATACTTTCATTCCATCTGGCATGTCTGTATCAATCTGGCAAGTATTCTGCATTTCATTGCCATCGTATTCGTGATGTGATCTGCCAAGTGCGCACAGGTCTTAAACAAAAAATCACACCAAGGGCACTCCTTACCGGCTTATAAAGCTTAAAAGATGCAAGGGCATTCCATCCAAGAATGTATTTGCATCTTTTTTTTCATATCCGACAGTCAAAAGAAGCTATGTCTTGTGCAGGATCAATTAAGAAAGCTGTTCTTACACACCATTGAGAATGCCCAACCATGGAGGAGTTTTCCTTGCTGCAGCACTTTTTCGAATATGCCTGCTTTACTACTCTTTCCCCGACTGATAAGAGATCATCAAATGAAAAATGCAGCAAGCAATGCGGTCAAACATCCTCGCTGCGATATTTCAGTTTTAGTTTTTCCGATCTGCTGAGCTGCTTGATCTGATATTCTCTACGCATGGCAGCCTGCTTGTCGGCATGGCATTCAAAGTAGTACAGCTCCAGGGGGCGGCGGGCACGGGTATAGCGTGCCCCCTTTCCGATCGCATGCTGATGGAAGCGATGACGAAGATGCGTTGTCCATCCGGTGTATAGTGAATCATCCTGACAGCGCAGGATGTAGACATAGAAGCCCTTTGTGTATGGTATCTCAGCCAATGGATTTCGCAAAAGCTCTGGCATTGGCAAGATCCTGTTCATCCGGATGGGACTTTCCGTTTTCATAATTGGCAAGCTGCTGTTTTATATGCTCATCCTGAGGATGCTCAGCAAGCATGCTTTGATAGCGTGCAATCACCGCTTCACCGACAGCACCCTGACACAGAAAATGCCCGAGTATGTGGCAGTGTGCGGCGTGGGACTCCACCTGCTGCTTCACCCTGTCATAATACTCTGTTTGCTCTGCAGCTCCCAGCGTTCCGAACAGGACAATTCGTTTATCCTTCAGCTGAGCGAGCAGACGTAAAGTTGCAGCATCACAATCTCCCTTATCCACCCAGTATCCGATGTAAAACAGATCAAAATTCGCTAGCATCGAAGACTGAAATTCCCTGACGGAAATCAGCTCGCTGTCCTCGGCAACCTCTGCGATTGCTTCTGCAATTTTTTTTGTATTCCCGCTGAGCGAGGAGTATACAATCAGACCCTTCATAAAAACCAATCCTTCTTTCTTATTTCAATGGCACAACCCTTGCCAGTCCGCCCAGTGATGTTTCTCTGAGCTCGATTGGGATTTTTCTGCCGGTATAATTCATGGTGTTGACAACCATGTCAAAGCTGACCTTATGCTCTCTTAAATCGCTGATGCCCTCCGCTAATACTGCGGCATCCATAGCACGCAGCACGCCGACAGCATTTCGTTCAATGCAGGGTATCATAACATAACCGCCTACCGGATCACAGGTAAGACCCAGATGGTGTTCGATTCCGATTTCTGCTGCATATTCAATCTGGCGCATCGTCTGTCCGCGAAGATAGGAAACCATAGCGGCACCCATCGCAACCGCCGCACCGATTTCTGCCTGACAGCCGCCCTGTGCACCGGAAATCGTGGCATTTTCCTTAATCAGATTTCCAAACAGACCTGCCACCTTCAAACCGTTGCGGAGCTGTTCTCTGGATACTCCCAGAATGCGGTGATAATAGCATACCAGCGCCGGCAGAATGCCGCTGCTTCCCAGCGTTGGAGCGGTGACTGTCATACTTCCTGATGCATTTTCCTCACTTGCGCTGTAGGCATAGGCACACAGCAGCAGTTTTTCCCGCTCGGCGGCACTTTTTGCCGTATCCGCCTTCTGCTTCAATTCCTTTGCAATTCGCTTCAGCTTCAGATCCCCCGGAAGCACTCCTTCCCTGGCTAGACCGCCGTCAACCGTCGCCATCATCTGCTGCAGGATGGTATCCATATAATCATCCAGCGGATCGAAGTGATTCACATACTCCCAAAGCGTCATGGAGTGCGTCTCGCAATAAGCTTCGATATCCTTCATCAGATGGTGTGGATAGACATCCGCGCCTTCCTTGCTTTTTTCACCCTCAATCTGAATAGCACCGCCACCTATGGAATAGACCGTCCATTCTCCAAGCAGCCGGTCCGCTTCATCATAGGCTGACAGCTGCATCGTATTGGGATGCTTCAACTCCCTGCGATTCTTAAAAAGGACCACGCATTCCTTCGGCTTCATCGTTTCGATGATGATATAATCGGTTAAATGCCCTTTTCCTGTCAGCGCCAGTGATCCAAACAGCTCCACCTCATAATGATGTGCGTTTGGATAACGCTCCTTAAACAAGCTGGCGGCGCGCTGCGGCCCCAGCGTATGTGATGAGGACGGCCCCGGACCGATCCTGTATAATTCCTTTAGTGATTTCATTGTCGCACTCCTTGTATTCCCAGCAAAAACATTTCAAAGCCCAGCTTTTTATCCAGACGCCCGGCCTTCATATTCTGATCCAGCGTTGCCAGCTGTTCCAGAATATGCATCAGATAACCGATACCCAGCCGCTGCGCCGTCTTCATCGCCAGCTGTACACGATAGGGATGCGCCTTCAGCTCATCCTTGATGGCATCCTTCCCTTTCCCATGCAGCATCAGCGCCTTCACCTCATACAGAAATCGAAACTGTGCAGCCAGCAGGGCAATCAGGTAAATGGCATCCTTGTTCAACACACACAGATCCTGCCACATATGAAAGGATTTTCGAAGGTCGCGGTCCACCACTGCATTGACCAGCTGAAAGACATCCTCCTCCAGCGGCCGGGTCACCAGCCTTTCAACAACATCACTGCTGATCACGCCGCCATACAGCTCCAGCTTTTCCATTTCGGTCTGTATGGTGCGAATATCCAGCGGTAAGCGACGCAGCAGCGCCTGCATGGCAGAGGGCTCTATCTGAAGAGAACGCTTTTTCACCTGCTCCTGCACATAGCTTTGCTTTCCCTGCTCATCCAGCTTTCGATATTGCAGCACCTTGCATGTTTTCTGCACCTTTTTTACGATTTTCTTTCTGGCGTCCAGCTTTTCAAAATCACCGATCAGCACCAGTACTGTCGACTCCAGCGGATCGTCCAGATAACGCTCCAGCGCTGCAGTATCCACTGCATGCTCATTTGCCGCACTTAGAAAATTCGCATGATAGACAAGAATGATCTTGCAGTCTGAGAAAAACGGAATCGTCATCGCGTCCTCCAGAATCACATCCAAATCCGTCGTATCCGCATCATAAACAAGTTTGTTCAAATCATTGGCATCCGGAACATGACTCCTGACGATCCTTGTCAGTGATTCCTGCAGCAGATATTGTTCTTCTCCGTATAACACATAATTCATTCTCATCACCTAGAGAATATTATAAACGAAACACACATAGATTACCATGACTTTTCGACATAACTTCCTATATATTTTCCTTCATAACAGCCCTTGTCCACCTTATGTAAGTTTTTTCCTATTCTGTCTCATGCTTTGCTCATTCCCACAATCCGTGCAGAATACCGATTGCCCCCTCTGCGCTTACATAATAACTGAAATAGCGGCTGAAGCGAATAGAAACAGCACCATCCCGGGCACTCACCAGCGCAGGGATATTCTCCTGCCTCAGACGCTGCATGATCGCTGTACTGGGATGATGATAGCGGTTGTTTCTTCCGGCAGACACCAGTGCCAGCTGCGGCTGCAGTTCATGCAGAAAGGAAAGGGAGCTGGAGGTATCACTGCCATGATGACCGACCTTCAATACATCAACCGCAAGGTCATAGCGTTGTAAAAGGGCCGCCTCCGCCTCTGTGCCGGCATCCCCCATAAACAGCGCCTTCAGCTGATCTGTCTGCATATAGGTGACAATGCTGTTATCATTGCTATCCTTTCCCTTATAGTCTCTGAGTAAAAACACCAGCGGCAGTCCTTTGATCGGCTCTGCCTTATCCTTATGATCGATGATTCGTGTTACATTCAGCTCCTTGAGCAGCTCCTCCTTACCACCACTATGATCGAAGTCATCATGCGTGAGTATCAGGGCATCCAGTCTCTGATAGCCTTTTGCTTTTACAATCGGGACAACCACCTCTTTGGGAATATTGCGGTAGCGGCTTCCCATGATATCAATCATAACAGCCCCCTGATGAAACGGCAGAGTTATCAGGGTACAATCCCCCTGTCCCACATCGATCATCAGCACCTCCCCAAAGGGATCAAACCACGAAGAAAAGGGCGCATACAAAAATAGAAGACACAAAACAGCCAGCGGCTTTTTCTGTGCATAGCTGATATAGCACACAGCTCCCTTCCCCCATAGAAAGAGCCAGAGCAGCTGTGGAGTATAGTACAGCGTTATCCCGCACTGCTGAAGCGCATCCAGCAGGTCGGCAAGCCGTGTTGTAAACGCAAACAATGCACCAAAGGAACATGGCACACTCAGCAGACAACCCGCATACAAAAACGCATAGACATAGCGGAAAACGGGAAACAGCAGCAGCTGCAGAGGATTGCAGGACTGAAAAAAGAGAAATTGCATCGGAATAAGCAGCAGCAAGCCGGTGAGACGCCTGCTTCGCTTTCTGACATTGAAAAGTGCGAGCATGCGAAAGCCCAATGGCAGAAGAAACGCCAGCTCCCATGCCATATAGGGAAACAGCAAAAGAACGGCTGCCATACTGATACCCAGCCGGTCCTGTGGATTCCTGCTGTGACAGCATAGCGTAACAAGGCGAAACAGCAGAATGCGAATCAGAGAGGAAGAGAACACGGTGACATGTCCGCACAGCCCCAAAAGCAGCAATGCAATCACAGAGGCATTGGCTTGCGAACAGATCATAAGCAGAAGCTTTTGCAGGCATGCCGCAAGTGTTGCGATATGTAATCCGCTGGAGGTCAGAAAATAGGATACATCCTCCTCATGAATACCATAGAGCAGCATATTGAGCCAGCTGCGCTGCTTCCTGTCCGCTATCCCCTGTACATGTGCATAGAGGGTATGGCGCACGCCGCTTCCCTCCTGCAGAAGCTGATAGGATTGTGCCTGTATCTGATAGCGTATTCCACGCCTCTTCAGCCAGTCAGGAAAATAAAAGCGATGAAAATTATGCAGAGATGTAACTGGAGCATAGGTTCCCTTTACCTGTACGATATCATTAAAATTTGCATGCTTTAGCCCATAGACCATGACATCCTGCCCCTGTGTATGAGCAATTGCATAGCCTGCCTTGATTTCCCTGATCTGCAATACGGTATCCATTGGCGTTTCCGGTTCCCGCAGAAGCAGCAGCATCCGCCCCTGCAGCAGGAGCAAAAGCAAAACAAACAGCGGATGTATGCGGTAATGGCTGCGATAATACCATAGCAACCCCAGCATCAGCGCCAGAGAAAACCAGATGGAAATCCAGTGTGCCCACAGCAGAAGCAGACAGCACCATCCGCACAGCAGCCAACTGTTTTTCATAGCGTGATCTGTTCCTTTATTTTCGCAAACAGCTTTTCCTTAATACCCTTCACCTTCATGATATCCTCGATGGTTTGAAAGGGCTGCTGCGAACGATATGCAATAATACGCTGTGCCATGCTTGGTCCGATTCCCGTAAGCGTCTGCAGCTCCTTTTCCGTAGCGCTGTTGATGGAAATCTTCTTTTGCTCCTGCTGCTTTCCAACAACCAGAACACTGTGATCACTCAAATCCTGTGTCTGATTGATTCCGGACACATCCGCCCCCTTCTTCAATCCGCCTGCTTTTTTCAAAACCTCCTCGGCATCCGCATGAATATCCACCGTATACACACCGGGATGCTTCACCTCACCCTTCACCTCAATCTGTTTTGTTTTACGCTGTGTCGTGGTGAGATTCACCGGTTCATAACGCCCGTAAAAGAGCAGAAGCAAACAACATACAATCAGTACTTTTTTCATATAGACAAACACCTCCACTTATCTATACGAAATTCAGCACGAAAACTCCTAAAAAAAGAACAGAATTTTTTCTGTTCTCTTCCTCTATTTCAAATCGATGACTTTTACCTGGTAAGGCTCCTCCGCTGTTTCAATCTCAACGACATCACCAATTTTGTGATCCATCAATGATGTTGCCAGCGGTGTGATATTGGAAAGCTTTCCATTCAGCGGGTCTGCCTCAATGGAACCAACGATATTGTAGGTTTCCTCTTCATTGGTAGACATGTCCAGAATGGTAACCGTAGAACCCAGTGATACGGTTTTCTTGGTCGCTGCCTTCTTATCCTCGGAAATGATTTCTGCATTCGCAATCATAGCCTCCAGATCGCGGATTCTTGCTTCTACACGCGCCTGACGGTCACGGGCAGCATCATAATCCGCATTCTCGCTAAGGTCACCCTGTGCACGGGCTTCCTGCAGCTCACGGATGACTTCATCACGTACGACATGAATCAGATTATCCTGCTCCTTAAGCAGCTCGTCCAAGCCTTCCTTGGTTACTAAAAATTTCTCATCAGCCATGGTTTCAACTCCTATTCGTCCGCTATTATACCACGTTTTCTGAAATAATACTACTGATTTTCGTAATCAGCAAATCAATGGCAACCACGTTGTGGCCGCCCTCTGGGATGATTACATCCGCATAGCGCTTACTCGGCTCGATAAACAGATTGTGCATATCACGGACAGTGGAGGTATACTGCTCCACCACTGACTCCAGCGTTCTTCCCCGCTCGTTCACATCCCGCAGCAGTCTGCGGATAAAGCGGATATCCGCATCGGTATCCACAAAGATCTTGATATCGCACAGATTACGCAGATCTTCATTCTCCAGTACAAACAGTCCTTCAATAACGACAACATCACTCGGTTCGATTTCCTCAATGACCTCACTTCTGGTATGATGTACAAAATCATACGTAGGCTTACAGATGGGCTGACGCTGCAGAAGTCGTTGCAGCTGCGCCACGAGCAGCTCATTATCAAAGGCGAAGGGATGGTCGTAATTCGTCTTGACACGCTCCTCCATCGTCTTCTCACTTTGATCCTTGTAATAATCGTCCTGACGGATAATCACAACAGAATTTGTATCCTCATAATGCTCCTTCAGCTGTGCGGAAATGGAGGTCTTACCGGAAGCACTTCCTCCCGCAATACCGATCAGTATGGTTTTCTTCATGGTCTTCACCTACTTACGCAGATTATACTTATCAATATTCGCTTCCTGCTCATCCAGCGTTCTTGCATAGTACACCTTACCGTCCCCATAGATATCTGCTACAAAATACAGGTAATCATTCGCTTTTGGATGAAGCACAGCCTGGATTGCCATCGCCCCCGGATTCAGAATCGGTCCAATCGGCAGCCCGGCATTTTTATATGTATTGTATGGAGAGTCAATGTGCGTATTGACCTCGCAGTCCTCACCGGATGTCATATCATCATACAGTGCATAACAAACCGTAACGCTGCTGTCCAGCGTCATTCCCTGCTTCAGACGATTCTGGAAAACACCGACAATCATTTCCATATCTTCCTTCGTGCTCGCCTCGTATTGTACGATGGAAGCAAATGTGATAGCCTCCTGCATGCTCATCCCGCTCTTTTTGATATCCGCCTCATACGGGGCAATCGCTTTCTGAAACTGATCCAGAAAGGTTTCCGTTATCTGCTTGGCTGTCGCATCCTTATGGAAGCTGTAGGTTTCCGGATACAGATATCCCTCGAGCTTCACCTTGTACTGCGCATTCAGAATATCCCTGCTTAGAAATGAATATTTTTTTATCAGCGTGTTCAGATAGGCATCGTCGTTCCACAATGCGAGCAGCTCCCCGGCCTTGACACCTGTCTGCTTTTCAATCAGGGCTGCCACATCCTTTGCCCACATACCTTCCTTAAAGGTGATTTTAATATCATCCGCATTCGCCTGCTTGCTGTCATTCAGCGTTTCCAGTATTTTCGGAGTGTCCCACCTTGCATCCAGCTTGAAATTGCCGGCCTTGATATCGCTGAGTCCATGGAATTTCATATACAGCTTGGCAACGGTTTTATTCCGAATCAGCTCCTGCGTCTGCAGCTTATCCAATACCGCCTCACTGGTTTCTCCCGGCTGTACCTGGAAAGAGGTTGGCGTTTCCCTGGAGGACACCGCCTTCAATCCGGTCTTATAGTATATAAATACGGAAAGTGCTGCCGCAAGTACAATGCATACACTGATGAGGGCAATCAGCACCTTCTTATTCTTCAACTGCTTCTTCATCTTCCTGGAAGGCTCCTATCACTTCTTCAATCATCTGCCATTCCGCATCGCTTTCTACCGGAATCAGATTCCCTTCATCATCGTAGGCGGAAGCAAACACTTCTCCCTCCTCTTCCTCAGGATCCATAAATACCACATATTTCTTAGCGTGGTTGTCATCCTCAAAGGTGAACAGAATTTCCATTCGCTTTTCGTTTCCGTTTTCATCTGTTACATACAGACTGCTTGAATCTAACATCGCTTTTTCCTCCTATAAAGGGGCTCTTGCAAGCCCCTAGTGTTTACTGTCAAGATAGCTTTGCAGAATTTGTACTGCCGCCATCTGATCAATGATTTTTTTGCGTTTCTTGCGGGATACATCCGCAGAGATTAAAATCTTCTCCGCTGCCACCGTTGTCAGGCGCTCATCCCACAGCACCACTTCAAGTCCGAGAGCTTCCAGCTTTTCCTTAAACATCAGGGAAATCTCTCCCCGTATGCCTACATCCCCGTTCATGTGCTTCGGCAGACCGAGCACCGCGGTTTTCACCTGAAATTCCTTTATGTATGGTTGTACCTGCTTGCATGCGGCTTCATAATCATCACTTTCAAAACGGATGGTTTCCACCGGGCGTGCTATCATGCCCAGTGCATCACTCACACTGACACCCAGTGTTTTACTGCCAAGATCCAGACCCAGTATGCGCATCACTTGTCTTCTTCCAGGTAAGCTCTTACCAGCTCTTCTATGATCTCATAGCGTTCCACACTCTGAATGATCGTACGTGCATTGTTGTGAGATGAAATATATGCCGGGTCGTTGCTGATCAGATAACCTGCCAGCTGATTCACTGAATTGTACCCTCTCTCGTCCAATGCCTCTTTGACTAAGCGTAATACATGCTTGATATTGTCTCTTTTTAAATCATCCGATTTAAAAGACATGGTTTCCGTGATATCTCTCATAGTATTACCTCCTTTTGTTTTCTTCCTTTATTTTATCCTACTTTATACAAAATTGAAAGCCTTATGACAGCATATTTTTGATTAAATGCAGTGCTTCCTCCACCTTAGAAGCATCTTTTCCGCCGGATTGCGCCATATCCGGACGTCCGCCGCCCTTTCCGTCACAGACAAGTGCCGCTTCCCGGACAAGATCCCCGCACTTGATACCGCCACTTACAGCAGCCTTATCCGCACCGGCAACAAAGGTGACCTTATCGCCATGGACGCTCGCAAGGAAAACAACGCAGTTTTCTCTCTGGGAGCGAATATTGGAAACAATATCCTTCATCGCTTTTGCATCCGCACCATCCATGCGCTCAATCAGCACCTGGCGTCCATTCAGATCCTGCATATGATTGACAAGATCGCTCGCCTTCAAGGCAAACATGGATGCCTGCAACGCCGCAAGCTCCTTCTTCAGCTGTACATTTTCCTCCAAAACAGATGCAACCTTTTCTTCCACCTTGGAAATCCCCTTCAGCTTCAGATCGGACGCAACCGCATGCAGCGTGTCATCCTCCTTCGCGAATTCCGCATAGGCATCATACCCTGTCTTGGCCGTGATACGGCGAATACCGGAGCCGATGCTCTCCTCACTGATGATCTTGCAGACACCGATTTCCTGTGTGTTATTCACATGACAGCCGCCGCAGAATTCCTTGGAAACATCTCCCATGCTGACAACGCGGACAACATCCCCGTATTTTTCATCAAACAGTGCGGTCGCTCCGCTTTTCTTTGCTTCCTCAATCGGCATTTCCACTTTACTGACCGCATAATGTCCACTGATATACCGGTTTACCAGACGCTCGATTTCCTTCAGCTGTTCCTCGTTCACCTTTTCAAAATGCGTAAAGTCAAAGCGCAGATATTCCTCACTGACAAAGCTGCCGGCCTGCTGGATATGACTACCCACGATCTGCTTCAAAGCACTCTGTAAAAGATGCGTACAGGAGTGATTGCTCGTAATGATATCGCGCTTTTTCTCATCCACCTGTAGCTCTACTGCATCCCCTACACGCAGCTCGCCTTCCTTAATGATGACATGGGACAAATGCTGCTTATGCGGAGCCTTGATTGTCGTATCCACGACAGCCTGTACACCTTCTGCGCATATCGTACCGCTGTCACCAACCTGACCGCCGCTTTCCGCATAGAAGACCGTTGTATCAAACACGACATCCCCTTCATCACTGATGGCATCCACCTTCACACCGTCCTGAAACAGTGCAATCACCTTTGCAGAGGTGTGGCGCACATCGTAGCCTATGAAGCTGCTCTCCTGCGTGAACTCCATCAGATCAATGGACTGGCTTCCCATGGACTCCGCATCTCCGCGGGCAGCACGGGCACGCTCTCTTTGCTGCTGCATCTCAGCGTCAAAGCCGTCCTTATCCACTGTATATCCGCTTTCCTCCGCGATTTCCACAGTCAGCTCCAACGGGAACCCATAGGTATCATACAGCTTAAAGGCAGTCTTGCCGTCAATGACACGGCTTTCCTTCTTTTCTTCCATCACCTGTAACAGCAGTCTTTCCCCATCTGCCAGTGTTGCGTGGAAGCGCTCCTCCTCGGCCTTTACAAGACGAGCAATATAATCCAGCTTTTCCTCCATGTACGGATAGAAATCCTTCATGATATCATAAACGACAGGAACCAGCTTATACATAAATGCTCCCTGAATGTTCAGCTTCTTCGCGAACCGTACCGCACGGCGCAGAACTCGACGCAATACATAGCCTCTGCCCTCATTGGAGAACAGCGCCCCATCTGCCAGCGCAAAGCTTACGGTTCGGATGTGATCGGCAATCACGCGGAATGCCATTTTATGTTGGGCATCTGCATAACGCGCATCGGTATACGCTTCTGTCGCATGAATGATTGGCAGAAACAAGTCTGTATCAAAATTGGTTTCTCCACCCTGTACCAGCGCAACAAGACGTTCCAATCCCATACCGGTATCAATGTTTTTCTGCGGCAGCTCCTTGTAATCCTTACGGTCAAGCTCCGGCTTACAGTCAAACTGTGAGAACACGACATTCCATACCTCGATGTAGCGATCATTCTCCAGCTCTTCGAAGAACAGACGTTCTCCAAGACCCTCCGGATCATATGCCTCACCGCGGTCATAGAAGATTTCACTGTCCGGTCCGCCCGGACCTTCTCCAATCTCCCAGAAATTATCATCTGTCTTCAAAATGTGGGAAGGATCCACCTTACACACCTCGGTCCAGATCCGGTAAGCATCCGCATCATCCGTATATACGGAAACATATAGCTTCTCCTTTGGAAAACCAATCCATTTCGGACTTGTTAAAAACTCCCATGCAAAAGGAATTGCCTCCTCCTTGAAATAATCTCCGATAGAGAAATTCCCAAGCATTTCAAAGAAGGTATGGTGACGTGCCGTCTTTCCTACATTCTCGATATCATTGGTACGAATGGACTTCTGTGCATTCGCAATCCGATTGTTCTTCGGCTTTTCACTTCCATCAAAATACTTTTTCAAAGCTGCAACTCCGGCATTGATCCAAAGCAGCGTTGGATCGTTGTGAGGAACCAGGCTTGCTCCTGGCTCAATCATATGTCCCTGACTTTTAAAGTAGTCCAGAAACATCTGACGAATCTGACTTCCTGTCAACTGTTTCATATTTGCATCCTCCTTATAAGCATAAAAAAACGCTCCCGAATCCAGGAACGTATAGTATACGCGGTACCATCCCAGTTCACCCATGTACAGAATTCCACAGGCACACTCACTTACTCTTTTAACGCCAGATACGCGCAGAACTCCAAAGCAGCTTCCATTCTTCACCATGAAAGCTCTCACCTGCCGCTTCCTCTCTTGAATGGTTACCCGAATGTACTCCTCTTTTTCATCGTCCTGATGAACGTTATCATTATAACAAAATCCAAAAGACAGTGCAAATCTTTTATCATAATTTAAGCATAAGCTGAAGTGAAAAGTTAAATTCCACTTTCAAAGTAGCTAAGTAGAAAAGACTCTTACACAACAATCTAGTTGAATTTACACTTACAATTGCATTTAGTCTTTCATATATCCTTTTTTATATCTATGATGAAGGTAACCGCTGGTTATTATCATACACATTACAAAGGGTGATGAATATGGCAACGAACAAAAACAAACATCTGACTCAGGACGATCGCAATGTCATCGCGATCGGCATCGTTAATGGTTCTTCTAAAAAAGCTATTGCTGATAATCTAGGCAAAGATAAATCTACGATAGGTAAGGAAATCCGTGCTCACCGTTATCTCTCTCATAAATCTACACTTTCTCTAGAATGTGAGAACTATGCTCACTGTAAGTTTAAGAGAAAGAATTGTACTGTCAACTGCCCTGATTATTCTAAGTTCCGCTGCAAACGCAGAGATCGTACTCCGGGAGCTTGTAATGGCTGTGAGAAACTGAAAAGCTGCCGCTTTGATAAATACCTCTATAAACCTACGATCGCCTATGAGGAATACCGTAGCGAACTCGTTGAGTCTCGAACCGGAATCAATCTGACCTCATCAGAAGCTGTAGAGCTAGGCAATACCATCAAGCCTCTTCTATTAAAAGGTCATTCACCTTATCAGATCATAGCTGCACATCCCGAACTTGGAATCAGTGAGAAGACACTCTACAACTATATTGAACAAGGTGTATTCGAATGTGTTGGCATTGCTAATATTGACCTTCGTATAAAAGTCAAAAGAAAAATGACCGCTAAGAAGAAGACGATCTATAAAAAACGACAAGACCGTAAATTCCTTGTTGGACGGCTTTACACAGATTACCAATCCTATGTTGAGTCTGAGGAAATCACTCACATTTTACAAATGGATACAGTCTACAATGACATTTCCAATGGACCGTTTATCCAGACTTTCAAATTCATCAAATATGGGCTCCTGTTTGCTGTATATCACGACACGAAGACTGCTGCAGATATGGTTGACGGACTAGCTGTTCTTGATTCCATCCTTGGAAAAAGCCTGTTTGAACAGGAAGCTCATATAACACTCACCGATCGCGGAGGTGAATTTACTGATGCTGAGCATATGGAAAAAAGAGACGATGGTACCAGAAGGACACGAGTCTTCTATTGCGACCCTATGCAGTCCGGGCAGAAAGGAAGCCTGGAAAATATGCATCGTGAATTACGTTATATATTACCTAACGAAGTAGACTTACGCAGTATCGGCCTGACCGATCAGACTTCCTTGAATGTAGCCATCTCACATATCAATTCCAGTGCCAAGGAACATTTGAATGGAAAATCCCCATTTGAGCTATGTGAGTTCATGTGTCCGGAATTAGCGCAGAAACTTTATGAATTTGGTCTACAGAAAATAGATAAGGACGAAGTGATACTTCGTCCAAGCGTATTGACTCATAAGTAACAAACAGATGATATAAAGAATGATAAGAGCAGCGGCAAAGAACAGTTATTTATAGTGTAACTATAAAATAGAAGTGGAATTTAGTTATACATAGGCATAATGGAGCCTATTTTCAGTGCGCTTATTCATTTTATCTATCATTCGCACAATGACCACTTTCTTCACATTTTTACTTACTTCTACCTATTTGAAACCCTTTCTAACGCTATATTTATGCTCTGTATAGACTTTTGTAGAAGAAAGTTCCACATTTTTTATTCGCCTTTTGAAAGTGGAATTTAACTTTTCACTTCAGCAATTTAAGCATAATTTAATCATAATTCTCCTCCTGCATCGCCTCATCAAAATCCTGCCAGATATCCTCCCATTCTCCAATCTTATCGCTGGTCTTGGAATGCAGCCAGCTGCGAAAGGCAATCTGTGCAATCGCCGCAAATATCGGTGATAAAATAACACCGACAACCCCGAAGAGAGCTTCGGACAGAAAGATAAAAACAAAGGTTAGGATTGGACGCACATGCATCGTACGGTTGAAAATCATCGGTTGAATGAAATTGGATTCAATCTGCTGTATCGTCCATACGATAGCAAAGGCCAGAAACGGAAAAACCGGATAGCTCAGGGCACCGACAATAGCAATCAGAATCAGACCGAATGTCGCCCCCACATAGGGAAACAGGTTCAGTAATGCAAGAATGACTGCATACAGCAATGCATTGGGAAAGGCAAAGATATAAAGCGTGATACCCACCGTGACAACAATAAACAGGATATCGAGAAAGGTTCCAACCAGATACTGGTATACAATATTACTCATTGTTAGATAAAAGGTAGAAAACTGATGCAGGTTGGGAATCACCTTTTTTGCTGTACGCTTCCAGAAATCCAAATCAATGGATATGAAAAATGCGGTGATGTATGCAATTCCATAATTTGTAGCAGTATGCATCGTATTACGCAAAGAATCGATAACGATAATATAGCCCTCCTGCAAATATTTCTCCTTCAAAGTCTCCAAATTACCGATAGCGATGTGATAGCGATCCAGAAACCCCTCCAGATGCCTCATCCACACCGGCACCACTTCTGCAAAATCCATAACCTGCTTATAAATAATGGGAATCATTCCGATAACAAAGACAGCAAGAACAAGCGCAATTCCGATATATACGAGCATGACGGCAAGCTTTTGAGAAACATGCTGCTGCAAGCGGTCAATCAGAGGCTGCAGCAGAAAGGCAATGACAATCCCCATCAGGACCGGCAGACAGCTTTTATAAATATCAACAATCCAATCATACAGCTGCAGCTGCTTCGACAGTAAAACCAGCAACAGAAAAGCGGCGAGAGGAACAAGCAGCTTCCGGCAGCCACGTGCCAGTGAATCCAGAACATGCGATACTTTCATAAAAGAAAAACCCGCGACGGGGTTAATCCAGATCCATACAATCACACAGGTGATCGTAGGTCTTATGCATTTTTTTCATAACTTTTTTCTTTTTCCTTCTGGATTCACGGCAAAGATCCTCAATGCCCTCTTCCTGACTGTAACCGATATACATACCGACAGCCAGGCCCATCAGGCCTGCGACAACACACTTGTTCATAGTATCACTCCTATCACTGATAGTATGGATACTGTCCTGTCTGTTATCCCATCATTTCTTTTATTTTTTCCTGCAGTGTACTCCTACGCACATGGCGGTCCTCCACGCGCAGCGCATGCAGGAACACCTCCTTATCACCGAGCAGCACCAGACTTCGCTTTGCTCTGGTAACACCGGTGTAAATCAAACGCTTCTGCAGCATATAGCGATAATCCTTTACTATCGGCATAATGACAATTGCATATTCACTGCCCTGTGCCTTGTGGATGGAGGTCGCATAGGCATGCGTGATATTGTAAATCTGTTCCCCGCTATATTCAACAAGAACACCGTCAAAATCCGCCGTGATGCAGTTTTTCTGATGCACGTTGTCATCGCGGTAGCTGATTTCGATGATTTCTCCGATATCTCCGTTGTACACCTCATCCTCTGGCTGATTCTTCAGCTGCAGAATCTTGTCATGTTCACGGAACAGACGATAGCCTACCTTCAGCTCTTTTTTATATGAATCGGATGGATTCATCATTTTCTGTAGGGCATTGTTCAGAGCATCAATACCGGCAACACCGCCATACATCGGCGCCAGCACCTGTATTTCCTTTGGATCATAGCCCTTGTCCAGTGCATTGGATACCACACTCAGAATCAGATCACGAACCTCATAATTCTGACAGGGGAAAAATGCGATATCCTTTGCATGGTCCAGAATATCAGCCGAGCCCTCCCGAATCTGGTGTGCCAGTGTCACGACATCACTTCCCTCACTCTGACGGAAAATCTTATTCAGACGTACCAGCGGAAAACAGGCGCTCTCAATCAAATCCTTCAAAACACACCCGCAGCCGACACTGGGCAGCTGATCCTCATCTCCAATCACAACAATTCTTTTCACCATGCGGCAGGCTCTCAGCAGGTGATAGAACAGCCACTGATCCACCATGGAAAATTCGTCAATAATCAGTAAATCAGCCTGAATCGGGTCCTTGTCGTTCACCAGAAAGGTGTTCGTTTCCAAATCCCACTTCAGCAGGGAGTGAATCGTCGTTGCCGCCGTTGAGCTCAGCTCACTCAGCCGTTTGGCTGCCCGTCCGGTCGGAGCACACAGCGCTATTGTATCGGATGGATAGTAGCGCTGATATAAATCCAGGATACCCTTTACAATCGTCGTTTTTCCGGTTCCCGGTCCGCCTGTCAGAATCAGAAAGGGCTCTTTGAAAAAGGCAGTAATCGCCTCCTTCTGTTTATCTTCATAGCGGATATGAAATTTTTGTTCCATAATCCCGATATCCTCTACATCAAATGAAACTTCCTCTTCTGACTCACGATAAGGAAACCCAGCAAGAAAGGAAGCAATGCCGTTTTGCGCATCATATTGTGTATGATGATATATGCGGCCATCCTCAATCATGATCAGGCGATCCAGCTCCAGCTCCTCCAAATAGGGAGCAATCTCCACAGCTGCATCAAATTCCTTACAGAACCGTTTCTGTATCTGTTCCAGCGTTGTATAGGTATCCCCGCTTGCCATACATAAATCCAGCACACAGGATAATATGACAGCCTTGATGCGGTAGGGATGATCCTCCGCAAACGCCAGCTCCTTTGCCAGCTTATCCGCAGTTTTAAAGCCGATCCCGTCGATTTCCTCAATCAGACGGTATGGGTTTTCCTTAACCATGGAAATCATCGCATCACCATAGGCAGCCTCCATCTTCATGATGGTTTTGACACTGATCCCCATTCGCGTAAAGAAAACAACAGAGTCATCTGCCTCTTCATGCTCCATGATTCCCTGAATGATGGAGGCACGCTTTCTTGCGTTTAACGTTGTAATCTGTTTCAAAGCCTCCGGATTTTCTTTTATGATTTCGATGGCATCCTCTCCAAGCACTTCTACGATGGACTTCGCTGTCTGCGCTCCTATTCCGGGAAACAGAGAGCTGGAAAAATAACGGATCAGCGTACTTTCATCGTTCGGCATCATTTTCTCATAGGCCGCAACCTGAAACTGCATTCCATAGCGGGGATGATCCACATAATCCCCATGCAGCTTGTACAGCACATCCTCATTCAGCTCACTGAAATATCCGGTTGCTGTAAAATCTTCTTCATTTGCATCATAGGTAACAAATTTCGCAACGGTATATCCATTGGTATCATTGCGAAAAATTGTATGCAGATGCTTTGCTTTCAATATGATTTCTTCTTCATCCATTCACTTACCTCAGTTATTCTTATAAAAGCATAAAAAGCATGGATATGATATTATTTCCTGCATGTACCATACCGGGTACCAGACAGGAAGAGCTTTTTTCATATCCGTAGGCCAGAACCATTCCGATTCCGGCATATACAAGCAGATAGCTGACATCCACCAGATTTCCTGCAAGAAGTGAATCCACGATATGGATGGACCCAAACAGGATACTGCTGATGATTGCAGCTGCCCAAAATCCGATTCTGCTTCGCAGGCAGGAAAAAGCCCCTGCACGAAACACCGTTTCCTCAATAATCGGCGCAAATACACACGTTGACAAAATTGTCATCAGTGGTAACACTGTACTGGCATTGCGAATCTCTTCCTGATTGACGCTGTTTCCAGTCTGCGTCAAAAGTCCAATCAGCAAAGACAGCAGCATATTTACAGCCAGAATGACCACAATCAGATAGGCACTCATTTTCAGATTCGCCCCTGTATTCCTGCGAAATTTCATCCAGGAATCCCGTAGAACCGGCCACGCAAGCAAGATGGCTACACCGGCAGTAAATACGTAAATCAGCAGCTGCACCCATGGCAGCAGAATCGTTGCCCCAGGTTCAACGGCAAGCGTAATTTTTGTCGCAACGATACGGTATACATACAGATAGCCTGCAAAATAATGCACAAGCAGGGCAAGCATACGCCCAATGGATAAGCTGTAAACAGCTGGTTTAGTTTCCATTATTGACTCTCCCTGCGATACGGTGCTGCAAGCTGATTCCTTCCTTGAATACATCCTCAATCACTCCCCCGCCCAGGCATTCTTCCTTCTGATAAAATACCGCTTCCTGGCCTGCTGTCACAGAGCTGACCATTTGCGGATAGCGTAAAAACACAGTGGTTTCATCTATGAAGCGCAGGATAACATCATTATCCGGCTGCCGGTACCTAAATTTCGCCGTACAAACATAATCCCCCTGCGGCCTTTCAGAGGAGAACCAGTTGACACCGGATACAATGCAGCTATCGGAATGCAGCCAGTCACTTTCACTCCCGTTTGTCACATACAAAATGTTTTTTTGTACATCCTTGCCAACCACAAACCACGGTCCGCGATTGCCTCCAATGCCAAGACCCTTTCGCTGTCCGATCGTATAGTACAACACACCACTGTGTCTTCCAACGACCTCCAGTGTTTTGATATCCATAATATCTCCATCCCGGCTCGGCAAATAGTTCTTTAAAAATTCCTTGAAATTGCGTTCTCCGATAAAGCAGATACCTGTAGAATCCTTTTTCTCTGCAACACTGTTCAACTCCATGCGCTCTGCAATTTCGCGCACCTCTTGCTTTTCCATATGTCCGATGGGAAACATGGAGTGCCGCAGTGCATCCTGCGAAACCTGACAGAGAAAATATGTCTGATCTTTATTATTGTCAGCACCCCTAAGCATGCGGGATTCCTCAGCGCTATGATCCACCTGAGCATAATGACCCGTTGCCAGGGTATCAAAGCCAAGCCTTCTTGCATAGTCCATAAAGGCATCGAACTTTATATACTTATTACACAAAATATCCGGATTTGGTGTTCTTCCTTTCCGATATTCCTCCAGAAAATACGTGAATACATGATCCCAGTATTCCTTTACAAAATCCACGCGAAGCAATGGAAGCCCCAGCTTATCCGCAACCGCCTTGGCATCCAGATAATCCTGTTCCTGCGGACATACATCATCCTGAATCGTAGGATTTCCCATGATATCATTATTTGCAAAGGAATCCCAGTTCCGCATAAACGCACAGGTCACATCATATCCCTGCTCCTTCAGCAGATATGCCGCAACAGCAGAATCTACCCCACCTGATAAACCTAATAACACTTTCTGACTCATATTCATCACCTGTCTTTTCATAATACCATCAGTTTTTATTCTTTTAAATCATGTTCAATAAAAATGATATGTTCTATTATAGCATGGAATTGCTATATTAGTTGAATGTTCCCAATATTTTTTCAATGCTGCTTCCTTGGGATTCCACAATACAGCTTTCCTTAAACCTATGTATTTTACACCTACGGTATGCTATGCATTCCTGATACCTGACGCTTATAGCAACAAAGAAATTCCAAACAAAAAAAGACCCATCCAAAGATGAGTCAGATTACCCGGCAGCGTGCTATCTTCACTGGAGCCAGTCCAGATATTGTCGCCGCTGATATGCTTAACTTCTGTGTTCGGGATGAGAACAGGTGTGTCCACATCGCTATCGCCACCAGATCACTTTGAGGTCTATCCCTCAAAACTGAATAACAGTTGACAGTTTCTTTTTGTACCACCTGGTACGTGTGATTAAGTCCTCGACCTATTAGTATCAGTCAACTCCATGTATCGCTACACTTCCATCTCTGACCTATCCACCTCGTCGTCTTCAAGGGGTCTTACTTCGTTATACGAATGGGAGATCTCATCTTGGAGTAGGCTTCGCGCTTAGATGCTTTCAGCGCTTATCCCTTCCCTACTTAGCTACCCAGCTATGCTCCTGGCGGAACAACTGGTGCACCAGCGGTAGGTCCATCCCGGTCCTCTCGTACTAAGGACAGCTCTCCTCAGATCTCCAACGCCCACAACAGATAGGGACCGAACTGTCTCACGACGTTCTGAACCCAGCTCGCGTACCGCTTTAATGGGCGGACAGCCCAACCCTTGGAACCGAATTCAGCTCCAGGATGCGATGAGCCGACATCGAGGTGCCAAACCTCGCCGTCGATGTGAACTCTTGGGCGAGATCAGCCTGTTATCCCCAGGGTAGCTTTTATCCGTTGAGCGACGGCCCTTCCATTCGGCACCGCCGGATCACTAATCCCGACTTTCGTCCCTGTTCGACTTGTTTGTCTCACAGTCAAGCACGCTTCTGCATTTGCACTCGTCGATTGATTTCCATCCAATCTGAGCGTACCTTTGGGCGCCTCCGTTACTCTTTAGGAGGCGACCGCCCCAGTCAAACTGCCCACCTGACACGGTCCCTCACCCAGTTCATGGGTGCAGGTTAGAACTTCAATCAAACAAGAGTGGTATCCCAACAGCGGCTCCTCGTATACTGGCGTACACGTCTCTTCGCCTCCCACCTATCCTGTACATCTTTGATCAAAATTCAATATCAGGCTACAGTAAAGCTCCATGGGGTCTTTCCGTCTAGTTGCGGGTAACCTGCATTTTCACAGGTACTAAGATTTCACCGAGTCTGCTGCCGAGACAGCGCCCAAATCGTTACGCCTTTCGTGCGGGTCAGAACTTACCTGACAAGGAATTTCGCTACCTTAGGACCGTTATAGTTACGGCCGCCGTTCACTGGGGCTTCAATTCATTGCTTCTCCTTGCGGATGACAAATCCTCTTAACCTTCCAGCACCGGGCAGGCGTCACCCCCTATACTTCGTCTTGCGACTTTGCAGAGAGCTGTGTTTTAGTTAAACAGTCGCTTGGGCCTCTTCACTGCGGCTCTCTTTTACAAGAGCACTCCTTATCGCTAACTTACGGAGTCATTTTGCCGAGTTCCTTGGCAACAGTTCTCTCGCTCACCTCAGGATTCTCTCCTTGCCCACCTGTGTCGGTTTTGGTACGGGCCGCTATGGAATCAATACTAGAAACTTTTCTTGGAAGCTGGCATCATGTGCTTCAGTACTTGCCCGGAGGCGTTCCCTTACCTGTCACATCTTACATCCCGCTGACGCATTTCACTGTCAGCCTGCTATATGCTTCGACCACAATCCATTAAGTGGCTCACACTAGCCTTCTCCGTCATTCCTTCATTTCCATCGCGGGTACAGGAATATCTGCCTGTTTTCCATCCACTACGCCTTTCGGCCTCGCGTTAGGTCCCGACTTACCCAGGGCGGACGAACCTTCCCCTGGAATCCTTGGGCTATCGGTGTGTAGGATTCTCACCTACATCTCGCTACTCACACCGGCATTCTCTCTTCCATGCTCTCCACCGCTCCTTACGGTACGGCTTCTACGTGCATGCAACGCTCCCCTACCACTCAACTCTAAAGTTGAATCCGCAGCTTCGGTAGTATGCTTAGCCCCGGTACATTTTCGGCGCAGGGTCACTCGACTAGTGAGCTGTTACGCACTCTTTGAAGGATGGCTGCTTCTGAGCCAACCTCCTAGTTGTCTGTGCATCCCCACATCCTTTTCCACTTAGCATACATTTTGGGACCTTAACTGGCGGTCTGGGCTGTTTCCCTTTTGACCATGGACCTTATCACCCACAGTCTGACTGCCGAGTACGTCTTCATGGCATTCGGAGTTTGATTATACTCAGTACCCCGGGATGGGGCCATCGTACATTCAGTGCTCTACCTCCATGCGACTCTACCTCGACGCTAGCCCTAAAGCTATTTCGGGGAGAACCAGCTATATCCGTGTTCGATTGGAATTTCTCCCCTAGCCACAACTCATCCGCCAACTTTTCAACGGGGGTCGGTTCGGTCCTCCATTCAGTTTCACCTGAACTTCAACCTGGTCATGGCTAGATCACACGGTTTCGGGTCTACATCATCGTACTGTCGCCCTATTAAGACTCGCTTTCGCTTCGGCTCCGTATCTTCTACTTAACCTCGCACGATAACGTAACTCGCCGGTTCATTCTACAAAAGGCACGCCATCACCCTTTAACGGGCTCTGACTTCTTGTAAGCATACGGTTTCAGGTTCTATTTCACTCCGCTCCCGCGGTTCTTTTCACCTTTCCCTCACGGTACTGGTTCACTATCGGTCACTTGGGTATATTTAGCCTTGACGGATGGTCCCGCCTGCTTCCGACAAGATTTCTCGTGTCTCGCCGTACTCAGGATACCACTAGGCTTCGCTAGACTTTCAGTTACGGGACTTGCACCCTCTCCGGTCGGCCTTTCAATGCCGTTCTCTTAGCCATGCTCTTGCCATTTCGTGGTCCTACAACCCCAGATCAAGATCTGGTTTGGGCTCCTCCGCGTTCGCTCGCCGCTACTTACGGAATCATTCTTATTTTCTTTTCCTCCGGATACTTAGATGTTTCAGTTCTCCGGGTACCTCCCTCATGAGCTATGTATTCACTCATGGGTGACAGCTCATTACTGCTGCCGGGTTTCCCCATTCGGATATCGACGGATCTTTGTGTACGTACCACTCCCCGTCGCGTTTCGCCGTTTGTTGCGTCCTTCTTCAGTTCCAAGTGCCTAGGCATCCACCGTACGCCCTTATTCACTTAATCACGATTAAGTTTTAAAGCGTTCATTTCTTTGCTTAGGTTTTTGCTTGAGTTTCTGTTTTTGTTTAACTATCTACTCGTGAATATCTATGTTGTTTACAACTTTCGTTATAGACCTTCATATGTCTTCTGTTATTCAGTTTTCAAAGATCGACTTCTTTTCGTTTGGAAGATCAGTCTTCCAAAACTGAACAGGAAATGTTCGATAACTCTTTACTTCTTTTGTACTTTCTCCTTAGAAAGGAGGTGATCCATCCCCACGTTCCCGTAGGGATACCTTGTTACGACTTAACCCCAGTCATCGGTCCTACCTTCGACGGCTCACTCCTTACGGTTATGCCACCGGCTTCGGGTATTACTGACTCCCATGGTTTGACGGGCGGTGTGTACAAGGCCCGAGAACGTATTCACCGCAGCATGCTGATCTGCGATTACTAGCGATTCCGACTTCATGAAGTCGAGTTGCAGACTTCAATCCGAACTGAGACGACCTTTATGAGATTCGCTTCACATCACTGTGTCGCTGCTCTTTGTGGTCGCCATTGTAGTACGTGTGTAGCCCAGGCCATAAGGGGCATGATGATTTGACGTCATCCCCACCTTCCTCCGGTTTGTCACCGGCAGTCTCGCATGAGTCCCCAACTTGATGCTGGTAACATGCGACAAGGGTTGCGCTCGTTGCGGGACTTAACCCAACATCTCACGACACGAGCTGACGACAACCATGCACCACCTGTGTGATCCATAATTATCTCTCTATCTCTAGAGCCTTTGCATCTATGTCAAGGCCTGGTAAGGTTCTTCGCGTTGCTTCGAATTAAACCACATACTCCACCGCTTGTGCGGGCCCCCGTCAATTCCTTTGAGTTTCACACTTGCGTGCATACTCCCCAGGCGGAGAACTTATTGCGTTAACTGCAGCACTGAATTCCTCCAACACTTAGTTCTCATCGTTTACGGCGTGGACTACTAGGGTATCTAATCCTATTTGCTCCCCACGCTTTCGTGCCTCAGTGTCAGTTACAGACCAGGCGACCGCCTTCGCCACTGGTGTTCCTCCATATATCTACGCATTTTACCGCTACACATGGAATTCCATCGCCCTCTTCTGCACTCCAGCATACCAGTTTCCATAGCTTACAATGGTTGAGCCATTGCCTTTTACTACAGACTTAGTACGCCACCTACGCACCCTTTACGCCCAATGATTCCGGATAACGCTTGCCACCTACGTATTACCGCGGCTGCTGGCACGTAGTTAGCCGTGGCTTTCTGGTAAGCTACCGTCACTCCCATAGCATTTCCTCTATGAGCCGTTCTTCACTTACAACAGAGCTTTACGATCCGAAGACCTTCTTCACTCACGCGGCATTGCTCGTTCAGGGTTTCCCCCATTGACGAAAATTCCCTACTGCTGCCTCCCGTAGGAGTTTGGGCCGTGTCTCAGTCCCAATGTGGCCGTTTACCCTCTCAGGCCGGCTACGCATCATCGCCTTGGTGGGCCGTTACCTCACCAACTAGCTAATGCGCCGCAGGTCCATCCATGTTCACGCCTTGATGGGCGCTTTAATATACTGAGCATGCGCTCTGTATACCTATCCGGTTTTAGCTACCGTTTCCAGCAGTTATCCCGGACACATGGGCAGGTTACCTACGTGTTACTCACCCGTTCGCCACTAAGTCTCTTTGGAAGCAAGCTTCCTCGAAACTTCGTTCGACTTGCATGTATTAGGCATGCCGCCAGCGTTCATCCTGAGCCAGGATCAAACTCTCCATTTGATTTAGCTCTAACGCATGACTTGCGTTTGAATTTCATTTTTGTTATCGTTATACCGAGAATATTGTTTTCTCAAATAATTGACGTTTCCTGTTCAGTTTTCAAAGACCGAAATTTCTATTTCGTGCGCCCTTGTTTCTCATCAGCGCTCGTATATAATACAACACATATCCCTGTGTGTCAACAGCTTTTTTTATTTTTTTGACTTTTTTGTCATAAATCAGCAAACTGTGTCACAACGCCTTGGATACGCCGCATACGACAGCTGATTATCATATACCGTACAAACCTTCCCCATCGCCTATAGGATGGCGGATCCAGTGGAATAAGATCACGGTTTCGTAAGATCCAGTCTACTGTTCATTCACACAAGCGTTCCTTACCTGCTTCATCCGAAATACCACTTCATCACATGCAGCAGTATCACAACGGTAAAATTCTATATCTTTGCCGATTCGTTCCACTGTATCCTGTCTCTGCACTGTCTGCTCTTCATCTTACTTCCATAATTTTTTAAAGAAATCTTTTACCCTCATAGTATCTCTCTTTCCTCTATGTTTTAACTATATTCGTATTCTATATATAGAAGTATACCATACACAAGGCAATACCTATGGTAAAATCAGCTTCTTCCCCAATATTGTAGTAGATTTTCACAGTTCCCTTTCCTTCTTTTGATGACATAATAAAAGGGCTCCTATACGATTGCTTAATATCCTATAAGAAGCCCTTCTATATATCAGAATTGCAGGAAAGCTCTTTGGCATTCATTCCCTCTAACGGTTTATGCTTCCTTTTCCTCCAGTTGTGTTTGCTGCTTTGCTTCTTCCACATGTTCTTCATCCATGTTACGAAGCAGTTTTTTGAAGAAGAGCACGAACATCGTTACCGTAGTCAGAACGGCCAGTATATCCGCGATCGGCTCTGCCAGAAATACTGCCATAACCTTATCCTCTATAAACATCGGAAGGATATAAATCAGCGGGATCAAAACGATAATTTTACGAAACATCGCAAGAAATGCTGAGGTTTTTGCGTTGCCAAGGGCAATAAAGGTTTGCTGACAGGCAATCTGTGCTCCAAACAGCAGGCAACCTCCCATATAAATACGCAAAGCCCACACGGTAATTTCTGTTAGAGCGGGATCACTGGTAAATATCGCCGCAAACATATTTGGCACCACCATGGCAAGCAGCCAGAGTATAGCAGAGTAGGTCAGACAGCTGATCAGCAACAGACGAAAGGCCTTTTTCACACGATAGGCATTGTTTGCGCCATAGTTATAGCTGATAATCGGCTGTGCTCCCTGGGTAAAGCCGGATAGTGGTAGCATGGCAAACTGCATAACACTCGATAGTATCGTCATAGCACCGACTGCAAGGTCTCCCCCATACTTCAAGAGGGAAGAGTTAAAGCACAATACGAGAATACTTTCCGTTGATTGCATTATGAAGGGTGCAACACCTAAGGCAAGTGAGGGTAACAGCACCTTTGCTTTTATACGGAAATTGCTCATGCGCAGCTTCAATATCGTCTGCTTTCCCATCAGAAAGCGCATGACCCAAACGGAAGAAATACCCTGCGATATAACCGTGGCGAGCGCAGCACCCTGCACTCCCATATCGAAAACAAAAATCAGTATCGGATCCAAAATGATATTGGTGATAGCTCCGATTACAACGGTCAGCATACTGATTCTGCTGAAGCCCTGCGCGGATATAAAGGCGTTCATCCCAAGCGTAAGCTGGACGAAAATCGTGCCGGCAGCATATATGATCATATAGGACTGTGCATAGCCGATCGTATTCTCACTTGCTCCAAACATATAAAGCAGTGGTGTATGAAAACCGATGACAGCTATGGTAAGCACCAGAGCGGTGATGATCAGAGCACAGCAGCAGTTTCCGAGAATCTTCTCCGCACCCTTGATATCCTGCTGCCCCATCAGAATAGAAGCACGTGGTGCTCCCCCCATTGCGACAAGTGCCGCAAAGGCGGATATAATCATGATAATAGGAAAGCTGATTCCGACACCTGTCAGGGCCGTTGCACCCACTTCCGGTATATGACCGATGTACATACGGTCTACCATATTGTACAGAGCGTTAACCAGCTGTGATAAAATAGCCGGTACTGCCAGCATAAAAAATAATCTGCCAATGCGTTCCTTTCCCAAATCCACTTCTTTTGACATCTTCATTCATCATTCCTCCAATGTGTGTTCATTTGTTTCTATAATATTTTCGATATTCGCATTGATGCGATCAAAGGTCTGTAGGACGATATTTATATGCTCCTGTGGGATCCCCTTCAGAATGTGAGCTTCCACCTCACTGCGTTTTTTCAAAAGCACCTGAATGACCTCCTGTGCCGCTTCTGTCAGAAACAGGTGCTGTATACGCCGGTCACTATTGTCTGTTTCTATGTATACATATCCCTTTAGCAACAGGGATTCAATCCCTCTGGCAACCAGCCCCTTGGATATACCAAGAAATGCACTCAGCTCCTTTGCCGTATTGATTGTACGATTGTTGGATAGGAAAATCAGAATATCCACTTCGCTGGGAGAGAGCTGGTAATGCTTCAGCTCAGGCGCACTTATTCTGGCATAAACCTTACGAAAAGCCGCACAACGCTTTACAAGTGTTTCCAGATTGGTATGTTTGAGCATGTCATCACCTCCATTAGTTTACTTGTAAACGATTATAGTATATCATGTTTTCACGAACTTGCAAGCAGCAATATAGAATATGCATTGCCAAAGGCATGCTGTATTGATTCTTTACAGCTGATATAGCCCACTACCTTATCAATGCGAAGAAAGAAAATTCATAAATGAAAGGAACCACTGGCGAAGCGGCTGGAAAAGTTTGCTTTGCAGCAATCCCTTCCCGTATTCCATAAGCAGAAACAATCCCTAGCGCCTTTCAACAGAAAATATGTTGAGTTAAAAGCAGCGCATAATCCAAATGCGGACCTCTTGAATGCAAGCTGCTTCTTTTAAGACAGCTTTTATTTAACGGGACGGTAATTGCCTGTATGATATATTTATTTCCTATTAGACGATACGCCGATTTTGCATATTGCAGGATACTGCCGGAAAGACATAGGCAGGTGTTGTGATATTTACTTAGAAAGTTAAAAGCAAACCCCGACAGCACCATCCTGGAAACGGATAGAGGTTTATAACAGCCAAAGAATAAAGTGTGAAACAAAACAATTATGCAATATCTGCGACCGCACAGCGAAATGCTGGAGAAATGGAAAAAGATATGAAATATTTCGATCCTATTCTAAAGGGCATTGAATGTCTATAACGGATAGTCAGGTCATTTTCCTAATTTTGCTGTTCTATCCCGGAATAACAAAAGGGCCTCCGCTTCCATTGGATATCATCCAACAGAATAAGAGTCCCATTCTTTTTATAAGCAGATCACAGTTTTACGCAGGTAAGCGTACTGATACAGGAGGTAACTTTTTCTATGCACTGTACGCTTATTTTTCCAGCAGCCCCTCCTGTACCAGAAATTCGTGTGCAACCTCTGCCGGCTCACGTTTTTTTACATCCACCTCATAATTCAGCTTTCGCATCCCTTCGCTGCTCAGATGCTTGCTAAGCTCATTGATCACCCCAACTGCATCCGGATACTCCGTAAGCAGATGCTCGCTTACCATAGGTACCCCATAGTATGGAAGAAAATACTGTTTATCATCCTCCAGCACGACCAGATCATAATAGTCGATCAGTCCGTCCGTGGAATATGCATCAATCACATCACTTTCTTTATTGGCCAGAGCTACATAGCGTGTCGCTCCATCCATTGCAATATTATCCTGAAAGTTCATGTTCGGATATTTGCTTTTGATGCCTGGCAGCGCCTCTTTACGATTATTGAATGCCAGGGTTGGTGTGATGGTAAGACGATCGGATACCTTTTCCAGATCACTGACTGTCTTTAAATTGTATTTCTCTGCTGTATCCTTGCGCACAGTAAAGGTATAGGTATCGTTAAACGGCGTCTGATCCAGCAGTGTAAGATTATATTGTTCTTTGATTTTATCTTTCGCAATGCGATACACCTCATCTGCATTGCTGTTTGATTTCATTTTTAAAATATCGCCATATAATGTTCCGGTATAATCAACATACATGTCAATCTGACCGTTTTGCAGTGCGCTGAAGCATATCTGTACCCCGCCAAGAGAAAGATCTCTTTGAACCTTGTAGTCCGTTTTCGCTTCTATCATATCGGCATACATGTTACCGAGAATCAGCTGTTCACTCATATCGGAGCTCCCGATATGCAAAGCGTCCTTACTCACGCCCTTCATAAGTCTGCCCCCAACAGAAGCCATCAGCAGGCAAAGACACAGCAGTGATACAATAAGTTTTGTTGATTTGCGTACAGGTCGATTGGTCTGTGAATTTCCAATCGTCAGTCCTTCCGGAACAACCACACGCTCCAGGATTCCCATAAAGGAATCAATAACCAGCGCCAGAATACAGGCAGGAACTGCACCGGCCAGAATCTGCATATTGTTGGATGTTCGGATACCGGAATATACAAGGTAGCCAAGACCTCCTGCTCCGATAAAGGCCGCAATCGTCATCAGTCCGACAGCTGTAACAGCAGAAATCCGTACACCTGCCATAATAATTGGCAATGCCATGGGGATTTGTACCTTTATAAGAATCTGCGCTCTTGTCATACCGATACCCTTAGCCGCCTCCAGTGTCTGATCCGGTATGCTTTGAATACCGGTATACGTATTTTTAATAATTGGCAGCAGTGAATACAGAATAACCATAAAGATGGCGGGCTTGGAGCCGATTCCAAGGAACGGGATTGCAAACCCAAGCAGGGCAAGGCTCGGTATGGCCTGAACGATATTGGCAATTCCCAGAACCGGCTTTGTCAGCTTTTTAAGATAGGAAATCAAAATCCCAAGAGGAACACCAATCGCAATGGCAAGAATCACAGAAAACAGCGTAAGCTCCACATGCTCCCAGCTCAACGATAAAATCTGTCCCTGGATGGATTGTACATATTCGAGAAATTCACTCATGCCTGTTCACCTTCTTCCAGATCAAACTGCTTGGAGAAGGTTGTCACCAGAGAGCTTCTGGTAATCAGTCCACGCAGCTTTCCCTGCTCATCCAATACAGGAACATTGTAAAAGTCATGCTGTCTTGTCTGCTGCATAACATCCACAAGGTTATCATCCTCCTGAGCACAGTATGCAGGATTGACCATAATATCACGCACCAGCAGGTGATTGTCCCGCGGCTGTCTGCGAATCATTTTGGCCGTGATCATTCCCTGCAGCATCTGGCTGTGATCAACCACCATCAGCGTATCCACCTTGTTGTAACGCATGTATTCATAGGCACGTACCAGAGAAACACCCGGATAGGTTGTAATGACACGCTTAATCATGATATCACTGGCACGAATCAGCTCCGGCGAATCCCAGATGCGGTTTTTACCGACAAAGCTGCTGACAAATTCGTTAACCGGATACTTTAGAATTTCCTCCGGTGTATCGAATTGCACGATATTTCCATCATGCATAATGCAGATACGATCTGCAATTTTAATTGCCTCATCCATATCATGTGTTACGAATACGATCGTTTTTCTCACGTTTTCCTGAATCTGTAAAAGCTGATCCTGCAGTGATGATCGCGTAATCGGGTCCAGTGCGGAAAACGGCTCATCCATCAGGATGATATCCGGATCAAGAGCAAAAGCTCTGGCCACACCGACTCTTTGCTGCTGACCGCCGCTGAGCTCCTGCGGATAGCGTTGGGAAAATTCGGCATAGTCCAGTCCGACCATTTCCATCAGCTCCCTGGTCCTTGCCCTGCGCTGTGCCTGCTCCACATGCTCCAGCTTTGCAATCACCTCCATATTATCCTCTATATTCATATGCGGAAACAAGCCTGTCTGCTGGATGACATATCCCATATTTCTTCGCAGACGAATCACATCCTCATTTCGAATATCACTGCCATTCAAAAGTATCTGACCTTTCGAGGGAGCGATCAAACGATTGATCATTTTCAGGGACGTTGTCTTCCCGCAGCCGCTGGGGCCGATAAGTACAACAAATTCACCGTCGTGAATCTCCATATTGATATCATGAAGAACCTCCTGATTTTTAAAAGTTTTGGAAACATGCTGAAATTCCAACATCTATATTCCTCCTCTCTTTTCCAAATAGAAAAAACTGTCTGTCGACAGCGTACCGGCGACGTAAGATGAAAGGCGATTTCTGCGTCCCCATCCTTTTTCACCATGTGTAGTTATAAGTATAACACAGTTTGAAAAAAATGTAAAATCCATGGTAAAAAGCAAAGATTTTTTCATTTTATTTCAGTCACAGCAATTCTTACATTATCTGCAGGAGCTCACCATTATCCTATGTTTTTCATAAAAAAAGGATTGCAATTCCTAAATAAATACGCTATAATAACAAAGCAATCGCCCGAGTGGTGAAACTGGTAGACGCAACGGACTCAAAATCCGTCGGTAGCAATACCATGCCGGTTCGAGTCCGGCCTCGGGCACCAGTAAACCAGACAACAGATACATCGTATCTGTTTTTTTATTTATGAGAATTCCGATTCCATTTTCAATTGATCCGCATTGTACACACCGGCTTATGCGATGGCACAGTCATTGTCTGCTGTTTCAAGCTTCATATATATACCCGCCAGCTTTTTTTTGCAAATCATTCCTAAAAAAAAGAAAACCATCGCAACAATCAATGAAAGATATATCCTTATTCATCGATTGTGTTGAAGGTTTTTTTATACCTGCTGCTATGCCTTATGCAGACAATGCGTGCTTACTGATTCAGGAATAGCGCTTACTTTTCCACCTGCTTCATGACTGCCGCCTTCTGCTGCTCATCGATCATATTTTCACGAATCATTGCATTCAGTACCTGAATCTGCCGATTTCTGGCTGCGGATTCATGATTACTCAGCTGATAATTTGCGGGAGATTGTGGAAGACCTGCCAAAAGCGTTGCCTCATCCAGCGTCAGATCCTTTGGCTCCTTATGAAAATATCCCTCACTTGCCGCCTTGATTCCGATATAATTATCTCCGTAATTGATCACGTTGACATACAGCTCCAATATTTCTTTTTTGCTCAGTTCCCTTTCAAGATCGTATGCGGTAAAAATCTCACTGACCTTGCGCAGATAGGACGGCTGATAGGTGTAATACATATTTTTTGCCAGCTGCTGCGTGATGGTGCTCCCTCCTCCGCGAATCTGCCCCGCCAGTACATTCTGGTACAGTGCTCTGGCCATGGAACGGTATTCCACCCCATGATGCTCATAAAAGCGCCGGTCCTCGATTGCAACCGTTGCCTGCAGCAGCTCTTCGCTGATTTCATCATACGTTACATAGGACTTTTTATGTTTAATTTCCTCTACCTTTTCACTGATGCTGACCTCATTGGTAGCCTTGACATAATTCACAAAGCCAAGTCCTACAAACAGTGTGAGAGCAATCAAAACGATCAGCAGCAAAATCAGGAACAGTTTTCTTATAATCTTCACTTTATCACCATACTCATTATAGCATACTTATTTCCCTGTGAAGCTAACTTACAGATTCGTTATAAAATCGTCAGGAAACAGAAAGATTCTTCAAAATCAGAATACAAGAAACAAGATAAAATAAAACACGGTCATCACCGTGTATTATCTGTTTGCGTTCACTGACTTCATTATCTGTTTAATCTGAGCCTCAGATGGTTTTCTTCCCATTTGTAAAAACATCGCACGAATCATTTTCTCGTTGATAGGCGGGTTTTCTCTAAGTTCTTTCTCGAATTTCTTTTTTGTGAAATAGAAACCGAGGAATCCCCCAATTGCCAATCCTACAAGGGTAAATAACACAGAGCTTAAAAAATCCATATGTAATCCTCCTTACAATAAGCATATTTTACTATTTTTATGGAGATTTTACAATAGTTTTCGCCCTATTTATCCACTTCTTGGACCAGAAGGCAGCGATATTTTCTTTTCAGCAGCTGATAAAACGGATTCGTGCAATCCTCCATGCATGCCGCTCCCTCCCGTATGTACACCACATATACCCGGGATTTCAAAAAATGATCATAGCTGAGACAGTCCTTTCTGCATTCGATTTCCTTTTGAAAGAAAGCCTCCGCACTCTCTTGCAGGGACTGCATTTCTATCGGAATCTGGATTCTGCTTCTTTGCTGCTCATCCATCCCTTCCAGCAATACCTGTATGTTCCCACTCTGCTTCATGATATCATAAAAGGCAGGCTGAATCGCATAACACAATTTCATAGATTATCACCCGCTTACATTGTACATCGCCCATTAGTGTGAGATTTGTAGAATTTTGTGGAACGGATTGCTTTTATGGCAGAAACCGCTGCAGCTTGAAGGTGCGGATTCTGGCCGATCAGACACAGCGAAAAACTGGTATACAGCATGTAAAGCCCTCAACGTTAAAAGGGAGGAATCGGGTTACGAATGTCCCGATTCCCACCTCATCATTCTTTATCTGTGTAAATCAATATCCGAGAAATCATATTTCTCAAGGGTAGATGCAATCGTCTTATCCTTGATTGCCAAATTTTCCTTGGTCATGCGTGCTTTCGCTTTCGGCATATTTTCTATAGTCGCCGGTCCGCAGATACAGCCGCCCTGACATGCCATACCCTCCAGAATGTCTGCCTGAAACCGATTCACCTTCATCATGAGCAGCGCTTTTTTGCAGGCATCGCTTCCATCTGCATATTCCGCTGTTACCGCCTCATCATTATTCTCCTTTAAAGCAACGGCAACCGCCTTGGATACACCACCGCCGACAGAGAAGAATCGTCCATAGGCAGAAGCGGTATCCTCTTCCTTCGCAGGAACATTTTCCGGAGAGATATGCCTGGATACAAACATTGCACCAAGCTCTTCGAAGGTGATACAGAAATCAACCTCACTGTCCTGAACCTCCTGCTTTTTCGCAACACATGGTCCCACGAATACGACCTTGCAATTCGGGTGATGCTTTTTCAGATAGCGCGTTGTCGCAACCATTGGGCTTACCATATGTGAAACACTGCTTTCATATACCGTCGGGAAATGCTGCTTCGCCATGTTTACGAAGGCAGGGCAGCAGGAGGTAGTGATTTTCTTTCCCTCTGCCTTGTGCTTTTTTGCATCTTCCTTTTCATACCATGCCACAGCATCCGCTCCAATAGCCGCTTCGTATACGTCGCTAAAGCCCAGCTCACGCATTGCCTGCATGATCTGCGGCAGTGTTGCGCTGTCAAACTGCCCCTGAATAGCAGGAGCAAACACCGCATAAACCTCTTCTTTTTTCTTCAGTAGCTCGATAACATCCAGCATCCAGGACATATCCTCGATTGCGCCAAACGGACATTTCGCCTGACAGGCACCACAATTTATACATTTTGCCTCATCGATTTTCGCCAGTCCGTCTTCTCCCATACGGATCGCATCGACCGGACAGCTTTTCATGCAGGGACGCTGTGTTTCAACGATGGCATTGAACGGACATGCATTTTTGCAGGCCCCGCATTCCTTACATTTATCATAATCGATGAAAGCGTGATCCTCCCCCATATGAATCGCATCAAATTTACATGCAGACAGGCAGGCCTTTGCCATACACTTCCGGCAATTATCCGTCACCTGTATTTTATGGATGCTGCAGCCGTCACATGCTGCTTCAATCACGCGTACAATCTGACGCTTGTTGTCATTCTCCACCGGTACCGGCGGCTTACCAAGCGCCATTCGCGTCCGCTGGCGTATGATTTCTTTTTCCTTATAAATACAGCAGCGGAATTCTGCATGTTTCCCCGGAATCAACAGATTCGCTACCTCATCACAGACGTCATCATTCAGTTTTCCATCAAACGCACGCTTGCTGACCTCTCTCAGTACGTCGAATTTAAACTGTCTGGCTTCGTGATCAAATAATGACATAATATCCTCCTCTATGCGCAAGCAGTATAAACAGCTTGTGCTTTTTTTAACATGATAATTATATCACAAAGCGTACGTATAAAAAAAGCGGTAAATCGTAAAAATTTACAGCTTTTTATGTATTTATACTTTTTTTCAGCAGATATCCTGCTGCTTCTCTTTCTTCTTTCGTCCCGGCTTATATTCAATATATAGAATGGAGGAGAAAATCAGACAGGCTCCGAGTATCATCGGAGGACTCATTACCTCCCCCAGCAGCAGGAAGGAGAAGATGGAAGCAAACAGCGCCTCCATGGACAGGATCAGGGATGCGCTGTTGGCAGTTGTAAATTTCTGCGCAAAGGTCTGCAGCAGATAGGCAAGCAGAGTTGACACAAAAATCAGATAGGCCACATTTCCTGCCGCATGCCAGTTAAAGGAGGTCGGCGGCTGTTCCAGCGTCAATGCACATATCGTGGAAATAACGCCGGCTGTCATCATTTGCAAAGCGGTCATGCACACCGTATCCACATGGGCAGAGTAGCGTTCCAGCGCAATGATATGCAATGCGAAGAACAAGGCGCAGATAAGGGACAGCATATCGCCGAAGCCCAGCATGAGTGCATCCTTTTTCAACGTCAGCAGTGCAATACCCACAATGCACAGCAATGAAGCAATCAGCTCCTTGCGGGAGGGACGCCGATGCCAAAGCAGCCAGAGCAGATAGGGCACAAACACCACATTGGTAGCGGTCAGAAATGCATTCTTACTCGGCGTTGAATACTTCAAGCCAAAGGTTTGAAAGGCAAACGCCAGAAACAGAAATATCCCTGTCACGATTCCATGTCCAATCGTTGCACGATCCAGCCTGCGCAGCTTTTTCCAGCAGATCAGCAGTGGAAAAACAGCAGCCCCTACAAAACGTATCATCATGATATAAAACGGAGACAACGCATCCAGCGCTCCGTCGGTAGCGATGAAACCGCCTCCCCAGACAACGGTAACAACCACCAGTATCATATTTGCGTATATTTTTTTCATAATTCACCTCATTGGTCAACATCATACCACAGCCTTTTCGCTGCCGCAAGTATTCTTTATCAGGAAATATAAGCTTTTTTCGTATCCTTTTTACAGTCGAAGTCCCCGTCCCATGCAAGCAAAAAAAGGATTGCTATTTCTCTATCTCCATATTATAATAATACCCATGAGAAATCAGTCTCGTTTTTTTATACAATTTAAGAGAGAGGAAGCGTTTGTATGAGATTACTGGAAGAATACATAAAAAAATACGGCAATGCTCTGAATGAGGATGTTTTGAAGGTGGATGCTTTTTTGAACCATCAAATCGATGCACAGCTGATGATGGAGCTGGCAAAGGATTTCAAAGAGCATTTCAAGGATAAGCACATCACCAAAATTGCGACAATTGAGACAAGTGGTATCGCACCCGCAGTCATGCTCGGTTACTTGCTGCAGGTTCCCGTTGTCTATTTCAAAAAGGATACCTCCCGGATCATGAAGGACGATCTGTATACCTGTCAGATCCATTCCTTTACCAAAAACAAGGATTATGATATCATCTGCAGTAAGAAATATTTGTCCGCTGATGACCATGTCCTGTTTCTGGATGATTTCATGGCGAATGGTGAGGCATGTCTTGGCGGGATTGAAATACTGAAGCAGGCAAACGCTGTTATCGAAGGCATAGGAATCGTAATTGAGAAAGCCTTTCAGCAGGGGCGCCTGAAGGTAGAGGCGCAGGGGTATCCGGTGTATTCTCAGGCACGCATCGCTTCCCTTTCACAGGGAATGATTACATTCGTTTCCGAAGAGTACGAGGTTGCATAGGCGAATATTATACATAATCCGGACACTGTCCGGTTTTTTTTCTGCTTTTGGTATGCCCCACACCCCCGTACATAGTGATTGCGAGACTGTATCTTTTTATTGAAGCTGCACACGCTCCCCCTCTGCCGCACCCTCGCTTATTTCACCGCTGAAATATCCTAAGGATTATTCAATCTGCAAAGGATGCAATACTTCAATAAAAAAGGAAGACTGCACAGCGATTTCGTAATCGCATACACTCTTCCCTTCTACATATATGTGAAAGCATACACAGCAGAACTGCCTGTTCGGCTGCATCAATCCTCTGCTTTTCTGACCTCCAGCTTTTTCACGACACTCACAAGAAGCGGTATCATCACCAGCTGCAGCACAATGCCGGGTATCGCAGTAACAAAGGCGGCAGTTAAAAATATCTGCACGGTATATGCCTTGTGTGCCATGCTCAGCAGCACCAGGTTGGCAAGTCCGCTGACTGCCCTTCCTGCCAGCATCGTGATAATTAAAGAAGGATACAGCGGCAGCTTTTTTGTCATCCATCCGCTCAAAAAGCCATACGTCGACAGCTCCAAACACATGGCAATTCCGGTCGGCATGAGCGGCGGCATGCCGGTTAATGCACTCGACAGCAGCGGTGTCAGCATGCCAACCAGAGCGCCATAGGCGGGGCCGCACACAAATCCGCACAGCAATACCGGTATATGCATCGGCAGAAAAACTGTGCCTGCCTGCGGTCCGAAGGAATGAAAGGCAAAGGGCAGTACAAGCCCCAATGCCAGAAAGAATGCTGACAGTGTCAGCTGTTTGACCTGATTACTCATAAAATCCCCCTATTTTGTTACGGCAGAAAACATATCCTCATAGATTTTTTTCAGCTCCTGCGTTTCCTTCTCTGTCATTTTCCGTTCATGCGCATCATGACCATCCACCGTACCAATGTGTCCGGAAACAGCCTTTCCATCCTTTACGACCACGACAAAGGGCACGTAAAGCTGATACTCACCTTGATCATCCTTTTCCATAAACTGCTTTGTATAAGAAATCATCTCCAGCTTCTGCTTTGGTGTATAGAGAAGCTCCTTCTTGTCATCTCTTGTTCGTATGTATAAGATATGCTGCTTATCTGCCTTCGCGACTTCATTCATCACAGGCAGTGCCTCCACACACCACGGACAGCTTGGATATCCGAAATACAGGATTGCACTTTCCTTTTTCTGAAATACGGAAAGAGCCTCCTGCATATCCGAATCTACAAACTGATTTTTTGTTTCCCTAAAATCCTTATATCCGCTCATATCCGCACTTTCATCAATTCCGCAGGCACTGCTTTTATCTGTTTCATCTGAGCAGTAGGCATCCTTTTTATTCGGTTCTGACTTATCTGTCTCCGTATTTGCACTGCATGCGCATAACAGGCTGACCATGAGCAGCAGAACGATTTTTTTCATAAAATCACCTCATTTGTCTGTGTTGATTATATCATACCTGTCTGTAAAATCACATAAAAACCATATAAAATATATCATCAGGAAAAGAACCGACTCCCTATCCAGTCAGTGGGATACTGTAAATTTCCTTCAGCTCATATCAAGCACAGATGTAATGTCGTTTTTACTGAACAGTATTATGTATTGCTTTTCACCATATGTTCCAGCGTATCGAAAGGGAAAAGAAAACGGACAGCTTCACCATCCGTTTCTTTCGATCAGTCCTTCAGCAGTGTAACAAGAACCGCCTTTTGCGCATGTAGACGATTTTCCGCTTCGTCGAAGATTTCATCCGCATGAGCTTCAAATACCTTCTCTGTAATTTCCTCTTCCCGATGTGCAGGCAGGCAGTGCAGTACCATGGCATCCGCTTTTGCCACAGCCATGCATGCATCATTGATCTGATAGATGCCCTCAAAGATCTTCCTGCGTTGAGCAGCCTCCTGCTCTTCCCCCATGCTCGCCCACACATCCGTCACCAGTACATCCGCATCCTTCGCGGCCTCCAGCACATTCTGGGTCAGTGTGAAGCGTCCGCTGGCCTGTGCACGCTTCGTGATTTCCTCATCCGGCAGATATTCCAGCGGGCAGGCACATGCCACCTCCATGCCGGCGAGAATTCCACCGTTGATCAGGGAATTCGCCATATTATTTCCGGCACCGATAAAGCACATTTTCAAACCCGTAAGAGTACCCTTGTGTTCCCGAATCGTCTGTAGATCTGCCAGCACCTGACAGGGATGCACATAGTCTGTCAGACCATTGATAATCGGAATGCTTCCATATTCCGCAAGCTCCTCTACATCGGAATGCTTGTACGTGCGAATCATAATGCCATCCAGATAGCGGGACAGCACACGTGCCGTATCCTTGATTGGCTCTCCGCGTCCCAGCTGCATATCATTGGCATTCAGATACAGTGCAGTGCCACCCAGCTGTGCCATTCCCGTTTCAAAGGAAACACGGGTTCTGGTGGATGATTTGGTAAAAATCATACCAAGCGTTTTATTTCGCAGGTATGGCGTAAACACACCCTTTTTCACTTCTTTTTTCAGACTGTCTGCCAAATCCAGCAGATCATACAGCTCTTCCTTTGTCAAATCTGCAAGTGTCAGTAAATGCTTCATCGTCTTCCTCCTTACGCAATCTGCGTCAGTACAGCTTCCATAACATCCATCGCTTCCTTCAGCTCATCCAGCGTGATGGTAAGCGGAGGCAGCAGGCGGAGCTTGTCCTTAGCCGTTAAAAGCAATACGCCCTTTTCAATGCATGCAGCCACAACATCCCTGGCTGTAACACCATCCAGAACCACACCACGCATGAGTCCCAGACCATTGACCTGTACGACATGCGGCATTTCGCTCAGTCGCTGCTCTACATAAGCACCCTTTTTTTGAACAGCGCTCAGAAACGCTTCATCCATGCGCTTTAATACAACACATGCACCGGCACAGGCAATGGGATTGCCACCGAACGTTGTACCATGATCGCCGGGATGAAAGGTGTCGGATACCTTTTCCGACAACAGGACACCACCAATCGGAAGACCGTTCCCCAGCCCCTTTGCTGTGGTAACGATATCCGGATGAATCCCATACTGTTCATACGCATACAGGGTACCGCAACGCCCGATACCGGTCTGCACCTCATCCACGATCAGCAGGATGTCCCGCTCCCTGCACAGCTCTGCCACCGCGCTCACAAACGCCGGCTCCAGTGGAAGTACACCGCCTTCTCCCTGAATCATCTCCAGCATGACAGCACAGGTACGCTTGCTGACTTTGCTTTTCAAATCCGCGATATCATTGGCAACCGCATGTACAAATCCGGGTGTAAAGGGATCAAAATGCTGGTGGAAATGATCCTGTCCGGTTGCACTCAACGCCGTAATGGTTCGTCCGTGAAAGGAATTCACCAGCGTGATGATTTCATGCCGTCCAGAGCCATAATGATCACTGGAATATTTTCTGGCAACCTTGATTGCACCTTCATTCGCCTCTGCTCCGGAATTCGCAAAAAACATATTGGTAAAGCCGCATCGCTCACACAGCAGCTCTGCCACATCACTGTCCGGCTGTGAATAATACAGATTGGACACATGCGGAAGCGTGGCCGCCTGGCTCGCAACAGCCTGTACCCATGCATCATCCGCATAGCCAAGTGCATTTACACCGATACCGGCTGTCAGATCCAGATATTCCTTTTCATTTTCATCATATACCCGACAGCCCTTGCCATGCGTCAGCACAACATCAAAGCGTGCATACGTGTGGGCGATATAGTGCTGATCATTCTCTTTTATACCCATATTCTCACTCCTCTACCAGGGTTCCGATGCCTTCTTCACTGAACATTTCAATCAGAATGGAATGCGGAACCCGTCCATCGATAATCACCGCCCGCTGCACAGAGCCCTGTACAGCTGTCACCAGACAGTCCACCTTGGGAATCATCCCGCCGCTGATGACACCATCCTTTTTCAATTCCTCGATTTCGGATAACGTCGCTCTTGGAATCAGCGAGCCTTCATCCTCGGGATTTCGTAAAAGCCCCGGTATATCGCTAACCAGAATCATATTTTCCGCATGCAGCTTAGCCGCAATACTGGCCGCTGCCGTATCTGCATTGATGTTATAGGCATGTCCTGCCGCGTCACAGCCGACACTGGCCACCACCGGAATATAGCCCTTTTCAATGATATCCAGAATCAGCTCCTCATGAATCTCCTCGATTTCACCGACATAGCCGAGATCGCCCTCATCCACCGTATACTGCCTTGCCTGAATACAATTGGCATCCATTCCGCTGATGCCGACCGCTCTGGCCCCCTTCTGGTTGATCAGGGACACCAGATCCTTATTCGTTTTTCCAGCCAGCACCATCTGTACAACATCCATTGTTTCCTCATCTGTATAGCGCAGTCCTGCGACAAAGCGTGACTGCTTACCAACCTTATGCAGCATACCATTGATTTCCGGCCCTCCGCCGTGCACCAGCACGACATGCACACCGATTTCCGACAGCAATACAATATCCGTCATGACATTTTGCTTCAGCGTTTCATTTTTCATGGCGTTTCCGCCGTATTTAATGACAACGATTTTACCGTTATACTTCTGTATATACGGAAGTGCCTTGGACAATATGGTCGCTTTCTGTATGGCATCTATTTTCAATGTACTCACATCTCCCTTATCCTATGTTCGATAGTCTCCATTGATTTTCACATAATCATACGTCAGGTCACAGCCCCACGCCGTAGCCTGTGCACTCCCCTGCTTCATATCAATCAGAATATCAATTTCACTCTCACTTAAAATACAAAGTGCCTCTTCCTCATCAAAGCCGCAGCCTGCGCCATCCTTACATACCAGCATACGGCCTGCCTTACTGGCTAGCGTGACATCCACCTTATGAATATCAAAATCCCCCTCTGCATATCCGATGGCACACAGGATACGCCCCCAGTTGGCATCACGTCCGAACATGGCAGCCTTGAACAAAGAGCTTGTGACAACGGATTTTGCAATCGCTTTCGCTGTTTTCGTATCCTTGGCAGAGGCTACCCTGCAGGTCAGCAGCTTGGTAGCTCCTTCCCCGTCCTTGGCGATATTTCGACTTATTTCCACACAGATTTCCATCAGTGCCTGCTTAAAGGCTTCATAATCCTCATTACGCTCACAGATTTCCGGATTCTTTGCCAGACCATTCGCAAGAATACTCAGCATGTCATTCGTTGAGGTATCTCCATCGACACTGACCATATTGAAGGTGTCTGCGACTACCTCATGCACAACGGCATCCAGCAGCTCGGCAGAAATCGCCACATCGGTTGTGAGGAATGCCAGCATCGTTGCCATGTTGGGGTGAATCATACCGCTCCCCTTGGCCATACCGCCGATATGACATACCCTGCCCTGCAGCGTAAAGGTCACTGCGAATTGTTTCTTAAAGGTGTCTGTGGTCATGATTCCCTCACATGCATCGCTTCCGCCCTTCACATCCAGTGCAGAAACCAGCTCCTGCATGTGCTCTTCAAACGGTGTAATGCTCAGCGGCTCACCAATGACTCCGGTAGAAGCAACGATGATATCCTCTGCGTTTAGATTCAGTTCCTGTGCGCAAAGCTCACACATGCGATTTGCGATTTCCTCTCCATTGGCGTTGCAGGTATTTGCATTGCCGGAATTGCAGATGATCGCCTGGGCATGACCGTCCTGCAGATGCCGCTTTGTAACAGCGATCGGTGCTCCCTTCACCTTGTTTAATGTATATGTGCTGGCAGCCGTACACATGACACTGCTGTAAATCAGAGCCAGATCCTTTTTCGAGCGGTTCCTGCGTATCCCGCAGTGAATTCCAGCAGCCTGAAAGCCCACAGGTGCACAAATACCGTTTTCCATCCAAGTAACCATAATCAATTTCCTTTCCCTAGAAGGAGGCAGGCACATACATCAGCCCGCTGTCCTCCTTACAGTCGAACAGAATGTTCATATTCTGTATGGCCTGTCCGGCAGCACCCTTCACCATATTATCGATGGCCGATACCAGAATCAGGCGGTTATTGCGAGCCTCCATATGCAGGGATACATCGCAGAAATTCGAATACTTAATATATTTCAAATCCGCACAGCTGCCCAGAGGCAGTACGCGGACAAAGGGTTCGTCCTGATAGAACAGCCGATACATCGTCCAAAGCTCCTCCAGAATTGCTTCATCCGTCAAATCCACATAAATCGTTGAAATGATACCGCGGTTAATGGGCAACAGGTGCGGTGTAAAGGTAATGCTGGCTTTGCTGTGGCACAGCTCGGACAGAGTCTGTTCAATTTCCGGTGTATGGCGGTGTGCCGCAACCTTATACGGAGCAAAGGCTTCGTTGCAGCGCGGGAAATGTGTGTTATCACTCAGTCCCTTGCCTGCCCCGGTTGTCCCTGACTTCGCATCGATGATGATATGCTGCTCATTGACCAGCCCCAGCTTCATGAGCGGTGCAAGTGCCAGCGCGATGCTGGTTGGATAACAGCCCGGATTACCAATGATATCCGCCCCTTTGATTTGCGCACGATACAGCTCCGGCAAGCCGTACACAGCCAATTCATGGAGCTCACTGTCATGATAATCCAGCTTGTACCATTCCCTGTAATCCTGCTCATCACGCAGACGGAAATCCGCCCCCAGATCAATGAATTTCACATGAGCATCATAGCATTTGCGTGCCAGCGGCTCACTGAGTCCGTGCGGCAGGGATGCAAATACGATATCCGATGCTGCAATCACCGTGTCCTCATCGCTGAACACCATATCACAGAGCTGGTAAAAGCCCGGATATAATTCACTGATAGGCTTTCCGGTATAGCTTTGGGAGCTGATTGCCGTCAGCTCGGCATATGGATGCATCAGCAGCAGCCGCACAAGTTCTGCACCGGCATAGCCGCTGGCTCCAATGACCCCCGCTTTAATCAATTTCATCTGCATCCATCTCCTTTTGTATCGCTTTCACATGTTCAATATGTGCGGCAACGATTTCCGGAGCCGGTCCGCCGATGACCTTTCGCTGTTTCACACAGGTCTCCATAGAAATCGCTTCATAGATGTCTTCTTCAAACTCATCACTGAAGCTTTTATACTCATCCAGTGTCAGTGTTTCCAGTGTTTTTTCCTGTTCCTGTGCATAGCTTACCAGTCTGCCCAAGACCCGGTAGGCGTCCCGAAATGCCATGCCCTTCTTCGTCAGATAATCGGCGCAGTCGGTCGCATTGATAAAGCCCCTGGCGGCTGCATTACGCATATTATCCTTGCGAATTGCAGCGCTTTTGAGCATCGGTGTAAAGGTGGTCAGACACAGCTGCACTGTATGAAGGGCATCAAAAACTGCCTCCTTATCCTCCTGCATATCCTTATTATAGGCAAGCGGAAGTCCCTTCATCATCGTCAGCAGCGTCTGTAAATCGCCATAGACCCGTCCGGTTTTTCCACGAATCAGCTCTGCCACATCCGGATTCTTCTTCTGCGGCATAATGCTGCTTCCTGTCGCAAAGGCATCGTCCAGCTCCATAAATTTAAATTCCCAGGAGCACCAAAGAATCACCTCTTCCGCAAAACGGGACAGATGCATCATAACCATAGAAAGATCGGATGCAATTTCTATACAGAAGTCGCGATCACTGACACCGTCCAGAGAATTCATGCTGATGCTGTCAAAGTGAAGCTGCTCCTTTACAAATTCCCGGTCAATCGGATAGGTGGTAGCTGCCAGAGCACCGCTTCCCAGCGGGAGTGTGCGAATTCGCTTCTGTGCCTCCTGCAATCGCTGAAGGTCGCGTAAAAACATCTCCGCATATGCCATCAGATGATGCGCAAAGGTGATGGGCTGCGCACGCTGCAGATGCGTGTAGCCCGGCATGATGGTTTCCGTATGCTCCTGTGCCTTTTCACACAGGACCGTAAGCAGCTCCTGCAGCTTGTCACATACCGTACGTACCTCATCACTGCAATACATACGGGTATCCAGTGCCACCTGATCATTACGGGAGCGCGCTGTATGCAATCGCTTTCCCGCATCCCCGATCCGTTTTGTAAGCTCCTGCTCCATGAACATATGAATATCCTCGGCTGAGGGATCAATCAAAAGCGCGCCGCTCTCAATATCTCTTTGAATCGCTTCCAGCCCCTGCGCGATGGCAGCACCGTCTGCTTTTGAAATAATTCCCTGCTTTGCAAGCATGGCCGCATGCGCCATGGAGCCTTTTATATCCTGTGTAACCATAAGATGGTCAATGGAAATACTGGAGTTGAAATCATTCAGCCGCTGATCCGCTTCCTTCTTGAATCGTGCATCCCATAAATTCATATGCTCTCATCCTCTCTTTTCCTTGTATGCCAGAAGGCAGTGCAGTCTAAATGCTGCAGCATTCAACAGACTCCCCTTCTTATCTATATTTATTTCTTCCTTTTTTCATCCATGATCGCCTTTACCTTGATTGGCAGCCCATACAGATTGATAAAGCCTGCGGAATCATTTTGATCATAGGAATCATCCTCACCAAAGCTTGCAATCTGCTCGGAATATAAGGTATATGGCGAGGAAATGCTGGCCGGTGTAAGATTTCCCTTATACAGCTTGATTTTCACCTCACCGCTCACGGTTTCACTTGTCTTATCGACAAAGGCACTCAATGCTTCACGAAGCGGAGTGAACCATTGTCCGTTGTAGAGGATTTCACCGAATTTAATTCCTACCCCCTGCTTGTAATGCATGGTTTCCTTATCCAGACAGATGGATTCCAGCCACTGATGCGCCTTATATAAAATGGTTCCGCCCGGTGTTTCATAAACACCACGGCTCTTCATTCCCACCAGCCGGTTTTCTACCATATCAATGATACCGATGCCGTTGGCACCGCCAATCTCATTCAGCTTTGTTACCATTGCCTGACCGCCCAGCTTTTCACCATTTAATGCTGTCGGAATTCCCTTCTCAAAGGTCAGAGTGATATAAGTCGGTGTATCCGGAGCCTGTTCCGGGGTCACTCCCATCTCCAGTATGTCATCATACTGCGGCTCATTCATCGGATCCTCCAGATCCAGCCCCTCATGGCTTAAATGCCACAGATTTTTATCCTTGGAATAATTGGTTTCTCTTGAAATCTTTAACGGAATGTTATGCGCTTCTGCATAATCAATTTCATCATCTCTGGATTTCAGCTCCCATGTTCTCCATGGCGCTATAATCGGCATATCCGGTGCAAACGCCTTGATTGCCAGCTCGAAGCGTACCTGATCATTCCCCTTACCGGTACAGCCGTGACAAATAGCGTCTGCCCCCTCCTGTTTCGCGATTTCCACCAGCTTCTGTCCAATCAGCGGACGTGCAAAGGCTGTACCCAGCAGATATACATCCTCATAAATGGCATTGGCTTTTAAACAGGGATAGATATAATCCTCCACAAATTCATCCTTCAAATCCAGAATATACAGCTTGCTGGCACCGGTCTTGATCGCTTTTTCCTCAAGTCCATCCAGCTCTGTTCCCTGTCCTACATCCGCAGAAACCGCAACGACCTCACAGTTATTGTAATTTTCCTTCAGCCACGGGATGATAATGGAGGTATCCAGCCCTCCGGAATATGCAAGTATTACCTTCTTAATGTCTTTTGTTTCCATGTTCTTCTCCTCTTCTTTCTGTTATTCTTTCTCTACGTTCATTGTAACACGTTTTCAGCCCTTCTCGTCGTTTTCATCGTCGTTTCATCATATTTTTCATATCCTCACCTCATGTACAAAAAAAGCGCCGTTCGATATACTCGAAAGACGCTTGCACGCGGTACCACTTCCGTTGCTCTGTCAGAGACAGAACCCCTTGTTTCATAACGCAGAAAGATCGCGTCCCATGATACTTGATTCCCACAGGCTCTAGCAGGTGCGCTTCCCCATACGTTTCACAACAGCCTTCCACCATCGCTGTCTCGCTTTTGATTCCGGTATGACTACTCTCCTGCATCATCGATTTGTTGAATACATCATACTACTGTGAAAACTCAATGTCAACCTTTAATTTCATAAATTTACATTTCGCTATCATTTCTTTCAATTTTATTACAAAATAAACTTATTTCTTTCATTTCATATCATTTCAAGCAAGACTGCTTTGACAATCCCTGCGGAATACAGTAGAATTTAACCATACATATGAAATAACCGTCAGGAGGGAATTTTATGAACTTTATCTTTATTTCTCCGCACTTTCCGGAAAGCTACTGGCTGTTCTGTCAGGGACTGAAGAACAACGGTGTCAATGTGCTGGCGATTGCGGACACTCCGTACAACTCGTTAAGCACCAATCTGAAGAATTCCATCAATGACTTCTATCAGGTTTCCAGTCTTGAAAACTACGATGAAATGCTGCGGGCAGTTGCCTGGTTCACCTATAAGCATGGAAAAATTGACTGGATCGAATCAAACAATGAATACTGGCTTCGTCAGGATGCAGCGCTGCGCAGAGATTTCCATGTTGAAACCGGATTCCCCTGCGAAGCGCTTGACAACTGTCAGAGCAAGCATCGCATGAAGGAGTTTTTCGCGGCTGCCGGATTGAAAACCGCCCGCTGGCAGCTGGCAACCAATCTGGAGGATGCACAGAAATTTACAGAGCTTGTCGGATATCCGATTGTAATCAAGCCGGATATCGGTGTAGGTGCCAGTGATACGCACAAAATCAAAAACGGGGATGAGCTGCGCACTGCCTTTGCTCATGGCTTTAAGGAAGCTATGATTATGGAGGAATACATAAACGGGAGCTGTTTTTCCTTTGACGGTATTACAAACAGTAAAAAGGAGCTGCTGTTTGTGACCTCTCATCAGTACACGGATAGTATTATGGATGCTGTCAATGAACAGAAAAATATCGGCTGTTATTCCTATAAGGATATTCCTGCCGATATCATGGAGGCCGGTACCCGCAGTGTGGAAGCCTTTGATACACGCAGCAGATTCTTCCATTTTGAATTTTTCCGTCTGCTGGAGGATCAGCCGGTTGGTAAAAAAGGCGATATCATCGGCCTTGAGGTCAATATGCGCCCGCCTGGCGGCTTCCTGCCGGATATGATCAACTTTGCCAATGACAGCAATGTCTATCAGCTGTGGGCAGACATGATCGTTCATGACACGATCCATTACCAGCAGGTGCGCAAGTATTCCTCCGGCTTCATCGGAAGAAGAGACCGCCTGCACTATGCACATACCACGCAGGATATTCAGGACACCTATCGCGACAGTATTCTGATGATTCGCCGTCTTCCTGCGGCCCTTGCCACTGCTATGGGGGATGAGGTGATTGTGGCACGCTTTAAAACCGAGGAGGAAATCCTTGATTTCTTCCGCTATGTACAGGAATAAAAAACCGATAAAGCAGGATACCCCTTTTATGAAAAAGGTCATAAAAAGAGATTTCTTAAATGATGAGCTTCATTTTTGAAACCTCTTTTTCTATTGGCCATACATAATCTGGATGACACAGCCTGTTCTTTTATTAACTCAAAGGTCTGTAGTCCTATAATGCGGCACGCAGCACAGCCTCCACCTTTTCCTTTGTCGGTACACCCTCCAGCAGCTTAACACCATCCACGAAATAGGTTGGAACATACCAGTAATCCAGAGAATCCGCAAGCTCCTTCTGTTCCTGTTCCTCAATCGCCTCTATGTTTACACCCCGCAGCTCAGGATAGCTGTCCTGCAATTCCTTTACCATTGCGAATGCCGCTTTGCAATGCGGACATCCCTTCAAATACATCATACGTACATGCTTCATGAACATCATCTCCTTTATATTACTATAGCACAGCATGCCCAAAAACCACAGAAATATGCCTACAGCAGCATTGTCAGCGCCAGCAAAAGCTGTGCAGTGTAGTACAGACTCAGATTCCATCGTGTCATGCGCGTTGTGTTGCGATTGCCAAACAGCATAAATGCCAGAATCAAATCGCTCAATACAAAGCACAGGGATGCAATATTCAGGATGCCACCATACAGCATGCCATCCTGCAAATGCCACAGAGCGCACGCTTCCATAAATAAAATAACAGCAGCATACACCGTACTCGGAAGACGCATCTCCTGGAAATCTACCTGTTTTTTCTTCAGAACTTCAATCACGAGCAATGCCAGCAGAATTGAACATATTGCGACCAGAATCCCCGCTTTCACCGGCATGACAAAAAGTGCAGCTACATACGCGAGATGCCCGAACAGGAAAAAAAGCAATCCACCCAGAAAGAAGAGGTTCTTCCTTTTTGGATAGCAAAACGGCAGGGCCAGCAAAACATCCCCAATCGCTCCCGATACAAGTCCTATCAGCATCCATTCACCATAGCGCCTGTCAACACATGCTGCAAATGCGCAGAAGCCGACGAGCAGAAAACAGAAGGAGGAAGCACTTTTCCAGAACAGGGATGTAAATGCGGAGGAATGCTCCTTAAAAATATAATACACAACAACGAAAAGAAACAGCAGACATGCAATTTTGATCATAGCCTCGCTCCCCTTTCTATCCCAATTATAACAAACCCAACATCATCTGACATCATTTTTGTGCTATAATACTGACCATGAGGTGATGGTATGATTGAGAAACGAGATATTTATATCCCCTGCTTTCAGGATATGAGAATGCTGCATATCTATCTGCCGGAGGATTATGAGAAGGAAACAAGACATTACCCTGTCCTGTATATGTTTGACGGGCACAACCTGTTTTATGATGAGGATGCGACATTTGGCAGAAGCTGGGGGTTAAAGCGATGGCTGGATGAGCATACGATGCCTCTCATCGTTGTCGGTGTGGAATGCAATCACGAGGGAAATCGCCGGCTGGAGGAATTTTCTCCCTATGATTTCAGTGATGCGACGGTTGGCTTTATTCACGGACAGGGGAAAGAGCTGATGGAGTGGATGAGCAGCGACCTCAAGCGGTGGATCGATCATGCCTATCGAACATTGCCAGGAAAACACCACACAGCCATCGGTGGAAGCTCTATGGGTGGTTTGATGGCACTGTATGCGGTTGTCCATCACTGTGATATTTACAGTAAGGCGGCAGTCCTCTCCCCTTTCATTTATCGTTTAAAGGATGAGCTTCTAACTGAAATCCGGGCCTGTCCCAAGCTGCGTTCTCATAAAATTTATATCTCATGGGGGAGTGATGAATTTCGCACCAAGCAGCAGCTGGCGCTTGCCAGTGGCAGAATACTCGAGCTGATGCGCTGTCTTGAGGAGAAGGAGGCAAAGGTATATCCCAACCTCGTTTTCAAGGGACGGCATAATGAGGAAAGCTGGGAACAGGAGCTGGATACCGTCCTGACATGGCTGTTTACCGAATAAAAAAGCGGACATTTGAAATCCGCTTTTTCTGTATTCACAGCAGAATATTCGCAATCACCAAAACGAGCATAATCAAGAGGAGCACAGCCAGCAGAATCAGAAAATCTCTGCGATACCGGTTCCAATATGCCTGCATATCATTTCCGTATGCAATATCCTTCTGCAGCCGCTCTCTGACAGCCTTTGTCATCACGATTTTCTTACGTCCTGACATTGCCGTCCCCTCCTTTCCCTATCTATATCATACCATAGGATATGCGGATGTACATACTTCTGGAATAATCAGATGAGTTTTGGGAAAGGTTGTCCGCATACTACTCCGTCAGGGAAATATAATAGGGTACGATATTCACATATGCTCCATCGCTCTGCAAAAAGCCGCCCGGTATCGTGCCCAGAGAATGAAATCCCAGACTCTCATACAAATGCCGTGCGGAAGCATTGCTCTCTACGACTGCGTTAAATTGCAGAATGCGAAAGCCTAAACTTCTTGCGGTCTTCATACAGTCCAGCACCAGCGCTTTGCCGATATGCTTTCCTCTTTGCTTCTGATTCACAGCAAAGCTGGCATTGCATATATGTCCGCACCGGCCGACATTATTCGGATGCAGGATATACAGCCCCACCACAGTATCCTCATCGATGCAGACACGCGTTTTGCTCTGCGAGGAAAAAAAGACATCGCCGCTTTGCTCATCCAGCTGCTCCAGCTGAGGAAAACATTTCCCTGGGCGACTACAGCATTCCATATGCGACACATCTGTGACAGATCATTCACTTGATAATCCCGCAGCATCCGCTATTCTCCATTGATGATCAGCTCCCTGGTTGTTCGCTTGGGAACATGATGCACATCCTGTGCATCCCGGTAATATGTCGTATCTCCCTGTACATTTACATCCTCAAGTACAATCGTTTCGTCCGGTTTTCCAATAGCCACAACCAGCAGCGGCACGAGATTTTCGCTCAGCTTCAGCACCTCATGCAGCGCATTCTTTTGAAAGCTGCCGATCATACAGCCGCCAAGCCCCAACTCAGCAGCACGCAGCAGCATCGTCTGAGCGACAATGCCGACATCCTTCTGATAAGCCTCCAGTGCAGTTGAAATGGCAGTATCCTGACAGATTACAATAAAGGCTCTGGGACAATGTCCCTCATACGGCACCTCTTTCTTTAGGGCTTTTGCCCACGCGGTTAAGGGCTGAATCTGATTCGTCTTTTCCCTCTCACATGCCAGATAGTATTTCAGCGCCTGTTTATTAACGCTGGACGGTGTCAGTCTGGCATGCTCTACCAGATCGACCAGCTCTTCCCTGGTAACCGCTCTTGTTTCATCATATCCCCGATAGCTTCGGTTTTTCAATAACAGATCCTTCAGCATAAAGATCCCTCCTCGTATCCATTATAGCACTGCACATGCACATCTCATAGCTCCTGATTATAGATTTTTGAAACCTGCTTCCTGTTGCGGATAATCAGCAGGAAGATAGCAAGCATCGAAAACGAAGCAAACAGCAGTGCCGTCAACGGGTAGGATACGTATTGTGCAATTACACCTGCGCTGAATCTGGAAGCCATCATAATGAGGGCAACCAGCACCTGAAACAACGCATTCACCCTTGCCCGCATGTGAGAGGGCAAATAGTTTTGTGTACTGGCCTCCCGTATATTCAGGGAATTGATGCCCAGAAAGCCGCAGGTAAACCGATTGACAACCATGAGCGGATAAGGAAGAAACAGGAAAACCATATCCAGGGATTCATAAACCGCATAGACACTGACAGCAACCCGGTAGCGTTTCTTCGCCGGAATATGCAGGACGTAATGCATCAGACCGCCAGCCATGCGTCCAATGGTATCCGCTGTTGTCAGAAACGCATACATCGTCGTTGTGAGTATGGGAGATGATTGAAACATCGCCATGGTCACCAGATTGATCCCCTCTGCCGAAGCATTGGTTACCGCCATGTAGCCGTAAATGGAACGGATTCCCTTTTCTTTTTTCAAATAACGAAAGCCATCCATTAAATCTCCTTTATATTTCTGCAAGGTAAACACCCGCTTTCCGATTGTTTCCTGATAGCGTATGCGCGCTTCAAACAGAGCTGCTGTCAGCAACAGAATTCCCTCCATCGCACAGATCCAGGCAATCCCCAGATGTACATACAGCAGGGATGCAACCGGTGTGAATAACGCTGTCACACTGGGATAAATCAAGGAGGATACGGAATAGCCCTTCTGCGCAAAGCCCTTGGGAATCAGATCAGGATACAGGGAGGAATATGCCAGAGAATAAATGGCTCCAAAGGATGCGGTAAGCAGGGAAAATATCAGATAGCCCGCATAAGAAAATTCCTGCATAAGCAGAAAGGCGGCAAACAGCAGATACAGAATGCCATTTCCACTATCCAGCATAACAATCAAGCGCTTTCTGCAGCATCCATCGACCAGCGGTGCTGCCAGAATGGGAATCAGAACCGTCGGCATCAGGGATATCGCAGTGAAGATTCCGGTCATAAGGGTTGATGAGGTATGGTCGAATACCACAAGCGACAGTGCAAAGCTCATAGCGGTAGAACCGATTGCACTGATCAGTGTCCCCAGTGTTATAATTATAAAATCATGTGACCATAGGGTCTTTTTCATAGGTATCATCTCCTGCGTTTAGTATACCGTATGATACGAATATAAAAAATACCCTGTATTTGGGAAAATAGTGTCCAAATATCAGGGTTAAGCCATCATAAATTAGCTTGTTCAGGAAAATTTCGTTTCCTCCATCAGCTTCATGACCTCCTTGTACCTGCGCTTCTTCTTTAACGCAGCAATGAGGTAGGACAGATGAAACTGACAGAAGCCATGGAAATAACGGGAAGTGTCACAGAGCGTATACAGGCAGTCGATATAGACCTCTGCATCCACGGCAGTTCCATAGCGGTATCTTACAAACTGCACGATTTCCCTGCGACCGTCTGCCCCATGTGAATCCAGCTACCTCTCCATCTCCTGTACATAGCGAAGGCCCTCCTTTTTCTGATTCAGCTGTTCATATAAAAGCGCCAGCTTATGACAGCATAGAAAGGTGTCATCCAGTATCTGATAGGCCTTTAGAAGCAGTGGCAGCGCCTTTTGGAAATCACCCCACTGCTGATATGTGGATCCGATATTATACCACACATGGGCCTGCATCTGCTTGTTTTTGCTGCTGCGGCAAAGATGCTCACAGCGTTCGTAATACATCAGCATGACACCTTCTGCATGCATAGCGGAATAGCAGTTTGCAATATGCATGGACGCATCGATCATACAGGGCAGAAAGCCTTCCTCACATGCAAGGTCATAGGCCTTCAGATGGTGATGCAGCGCCTGAGAATAGTCCCCCATAAGCACATACACATCTCCCTTCATCTGATATAAAATACTCCACCCTCCATATTTCTGTGCTTCCTGCAGCTGGGCAAGTATCGCTGAAAGAGTTTGTTCCTCCCTGCTTTGAAGTGCCTGTCCCGCACATAGAAAATGATACAAGAACCGCTGTGCATCCTGCATATATGGAAGAAAAACAGACGCAGAGGCCAGCGGCTTATCCGCATGCTCCTTCGTATACAGTGCTTTGATGAGCAGCGCATCAACACAGAGGGGAGAGTTCAAAAGGTTCTCCATCTGCTTTTCCAGCTCAAACGCTTCGCGTTGTTCTCCATAAAACCAAGATGACGCCAGCTCCTGAAGCTTTTCCTTCCAAACAGCAAGCCATTTTTCATTTTCCTGAAACACGATTCCCAGCCTGTGAAACAGTGCCTGATAAATTTCATCCGCAGCCTGTACCTTCCCCTGCTCCAGCTTACTGAGATAAGAAACTGCACAAATGCCACGACACAGACCCTCCTGTGAATAATTCCTCTGCAGCCGATGACAGCGCACTAGGAAGCCTCGTAAATCCATAGAATCACCTCATATCCATGCAAAATATAGTAACACATTCCAGTTTTTTTCACTTCACAGAAAACAGCAGCCTGCTTTACCTCCTTAATTGCAGTATCCATACCGATGGGAAATTACATCCTATCTGCCTTCAGTCCCTGAGTTTATCCGGGAACATCACTACCTTCTTCATATTTCCTGCAGGTACTGTCCCAGTACTCCTATACATGGAGTATATCCCTCATTCAATACTCACAAAAAGATGCTATGCGCTTGCCTCTTCTTTACCGCAATCAGAAATATGACATATTTTAAAAAGCATGCTATTCGGCTGTTTATTCACCAAGCAACATATCCTAGACTTGTGTCTTTCCTGGTTATAGGATAGCGCAGAATGTAGAAGTTTACAACGTTTTTCTTGCATGATACAAGGAAATTCTCTATAATTGAGCCAGAGATAAAGGAGGCTGCCTATGTTTGATCGTTCCATTCATTCGTATTCTGTTCTGTCTGATAGCAGAAGAATCATCGCCATTAGTGATATTCATGGCAATCTTCCGGTATTTAAAAAGCTGTTACGTAAAATCGCCTTTGATCCGGAAAAGGATGCGCTGTTTCTCGTTGGTGATCTATTGGAGAAGGGACCCTATAATCTGGAAACACTGTATTATATCATGGAGCTTTCCAGACACCCGCACGTACATCCCATGATTGGAAACTGTGATGTGGTATGCCGCAATGTGCTCTATGATACCCGTCTGGAATTTCTGCAGAACATCCTGTTGAATCGTCCAAACAGCATTCTGCATGAAATGGCACAGCGTGTCGGTCAGCGCATAGACAAAGAGACAGATATGGCTGCTCTCAGCAGGGAGCTGCGAAAAGTATTTCTCAGGGAATTGACCTTTATCGACGGACTTCCCCATGTGATTGAAACCGAGCGCTTTATCTTTGCCCACGCAGGCATACGGGATGAGAAAACCTATGGCCATGATATGCGTGATATCATGGTACAGGATCTGTTTATGAAGGAGGCCGGCAGCTTTCATAAATACATTGTTGTCGGGCACCTTCCGGTTAGCGAATATCGGAAGGATATCTGCTGCTTCAATCCCATCATTGACACACGCCGCCATATTATATCCATCGACGGAGGAAATGAAGTGAAGTCAGCTGGACAACTGAATGCATTGATCTATGAGCAGGGCAGATTTCAGTTCGCATGCAGTGATCATCTGAAAAAAGCACGGATAACAAGAGATATTCTCCCTGTCAACAGGACGCCCTTTTTTATCACCTGGCATGAAGGACAGGTACATATGCTGCGTGATGAAGGTGCATGCTGCCTTTGCCGGCATGAAGCCAGCGGCAAAGTAATGCACATCGCAAAGGAATTTTTATTTTACAAAGGTAAGGAGCTGCACGCCTGTGACTTCACCAATTACCAGATACCGGCAAGGTGTGGAAATCTCGTAAAAATCGTTTCTCAAACAAGGAATGCTGTATTAGTGAAAAAGCAGGGTCTGATGGGATGGATTCCAGCAGATGCATTAGCTTTGGAAAGCTGAATCGGCAGCTGCAGTGCAATGCTATGAAGAGAAACATCAAGCGAACAGGCAAATAAATAAAGCATACCGCAGTCTTCAAATCATTAAAAATAAAATCAAAAGGATTTCATTTTGCTTTTCTTCGCTTTCAGATTTATAAAGATCATAATAAAAGAAATACAGTTCCTAATAAAATTCAGGATTTGTATTTCTTTTTTCCTATGTTACAGCTTTACAATTCTCCGGCATCATGCAGGTATCTCGCTTCCACTGTTTATTTTCCTACCGCATAATCATGCAGCCATCCCATTTTTCTAGTACCGTAATCAAGGTGTTTTGTGATTACTTCTTATTTCTGTTTTTTCCTTACGATTGCTTTTAAAAACACATTTCTATCTCTCAGATTCCTGTCCGCTTTCCCGCATCCGTTGAAGAAGACTGTTTAGATATTCAATAAATCGATCCACTTCCTTTTCCTCAGTTGCCCAGGATGTCACAAAGCGCATTGCCGTATGTTCTTCATCCATTGTTTCCCAGACCTGAAACGCATATTCCTTCTGCAGCTCTTCAATCAGCAGGTTGGGCAGGACTGGAAATATTTGATTTGTCGTTGTCTTTATAAGAAACGGCAGCCCAGATGCCTCCATGGCATCCTGCAGCTTCTGAGCCATCCGGTTTGCATGTGCTGCGATTTCAATATAGCGGTTTCTTTCAAACAATGCCGCAAACTGTACACCCAGCAGCCAACCCTTGGCAAGCATGCCGCCTCGCTGTTTGATCATATAGCGGAAGTCTTTTTTCAATTTATCATTTACAATGATAACCGCCTCTCCGAAGAGAGCACCGTTCTTAGTCCCGCCAAGATAGAAAACGTCACAGTATGTACATAAATCGTTAAAGGATACATCATTGTCCTTTGCTGCCAGAGCAGCTCCCATGCGGGCACCGTCCATAAACAGATACAGACCGAATTCTCTGCAAACTTCCGCAATCTGCTTCAATTCCTCTTTGTGATAGATGGTACCGATTTCCGTTGCGTTCGAAATATAGACCATTGCCGGCTTTACCATATGCTCATCCTCATGGCTAAGTACCGTTTTACGGATTCCCTGCGGTGTGATTTTACCATCGACACCTTCAGCAATCAGCACCTTGTGACCTGTCGCTTCCACAGCACCTGTTTCGTGAACATTGATATGTCCGCTGTCCACAGCAATCACTGCCTCATACGGACGAAGAGCACCCGCAATCACCGTCAGATTGGCCTGGGTTCCGCCGACTAAAAAATGTATATCACAATCCTCACAGTGCAGCTTCGCCTTCAGCTGCCGCTTCGCCTGTTCGCAAAGCGCATCCTCACCATACCCGACATTCTGGCATTGATTCAGTTCCAGCAGGCGCTCCATGATAACAGGATGGGCCCCCTCACTATAATCATTACGAAAACTATACATATGCATTCCTCATTTCTTTTTCACTCTACCATTATAATACAGGCTGAAAGAAAAGGAAACGAAAAGGCGGCCGGAATCTCATCGTCCGTACCGCCCATCGTTTGCCCTGTATTGTCTGTGATTATTTCTACTACCATTGAGACTTCTACATGCTAATGCTACTCACTACAAGCTACCTTATCATTCCAACACAATGCTATGCCAGACAATACAATGGCTGAGTCAGCCTGAGAAGCAATCTCCTTGACCAATGGTCTCCACTGCCTCCTCTGCATGAGCTCTATATCATCACTTTCATCAAGTGTGATAATCTTTAACCACCCTTATTATATAAAATACAGCAATAATGTAAAGTGTTTTGGAATTTTTGGCAGAAAAATGGAAAAAAAGGGAATTACATCCCTTTTCTTTATTCAATTTATGCCTTTAATCCGATCAATTCTTCACGGAACAGACGCTCATCCATAGTTTTCAGATTATCAGCGACAGCAGGCTTGAATTCCATCTGTCCCAGAACATCCTTTTCCAGATCAACACCAGGTGCGATTTCCGTTAATGTCAGCTTACCGTCCAGCAGCTCGAATACCGCACGCTCTGTAACGTACAGAACCTTCTGTCCTGTTTCGGTTGCGAAATCTGCAGAGAAGGTAATCTGTTCCACTTCCTGTTTGAACTTCTTGATTCTTCCCTCCTGCAGAATATGCAGCTTACCGTCCTTGACCTCAACCTTGAGTCCGCCTGCAGTAAAGGTACCGCAGTACACAACGACCGGTGAAGTCTGTGTAATATTGATAAACCCGCCGCAGCCTGCAATTTTCGGTCCGAAACGGCTGACGTTGATGTTACCGGAGCAGTCGCATTCCGCAAGTCCCAGGAATGCCTGATCCAGTCCGCCTCCGTCATAGAAGTCAAACTGATACGGCTGATCGATGATGGCATCCGGATTTGTACAGGTACCAAACGCAGTTCCTGCATTCGGTACACCGCCGATTCCTCCAGCTTCCACCGTCAGCTTCAAGCCTGGAAGTCCCTCTTCATTTGCAACATTGGCAATTCCCTCCGGCATACCGATACCAAGATTGATAATAGCTGCAGGATCCAGCTCCATAGCCGCACGACGGCAGATGACCTTGCGCTCATTCAGCTTCATCGGTGCAATGGAATTTACTGGAACCTTCACTTCTCCGCTCAATGCAGGATCATACGGGTTCGCATATGTCTGCCAGTGATTTTCCGGGCGTGCAACAACGATACCGTCCACATAAATTCCGGGAATTTTCACTTTTCTTGGATCCAGTGTACCGTTCTGTACCACCTTTTCCACCTGCAGCAACACGATACCACCGGAATTCTTCGCAGCCTGGGCTATGGAAAGAGAGTCCAGAGTAGCTGCTTCCTTTTCCATGGTAGCATTGCCGTCCTCATCACAATACGTGGCACGAATCAGCGCCACATTTAACGGGAAGGATTTATAGCGCAGCCACTCTTCCCCATCGATATGCATCAGCTCAACAAGATCTTCCTTGGAGCGTTCATTCATCTTCGCTCCTTCGATACGAGGATCGACGAACGTTTTCAGACCGACCTTTGTAATCGTACCCGGACGATGTCCGGCAATATCACGGAACATCAAAGAAATGGTACCAAGGGGAAGGTTGTAGCCTTCTACCTTGTTTTCAAATACCAGCTTCTGCAGTTTTGGAATTAACCCCCAGTGACCACCAATGATACGCTTCAGCAATCCCTCATGTCCCAGCTTATTCAGACCCAGACGGTCCGTTCCATCACCAATACCGGCAGAAAACATGATAGTCAGATCCTTCGGATGTCCGCTCTTGAGAAAGGATTCCTCGATGCCTACAGAAAATTCCTGAGGATGTCCGGATCCGATAAAACCGCCAATTCCGATAGCAGCGCCATCCGGAATCATGGAAACTGCCTGTTCAATACTTATTACTTTACTCAAATCGATTACCTCCTTTGTATTATCTCCTGTTTCCAGTGTACCACAACTGAAAGCGTTTACGGAAATAATAAGCTCAAGAATTTACTTGCTTATTTGTTAGAGAATTTTTTATCCTTCGTTTTTTCCAGGAAGCAGGTCATACCATAGGTCTGATCTTCTGTCGCAAAACAATTGGAGAATTCTTCCACTTCGATTGCAATTCCACCATCGATATCTGTCTGCAGCCCGTTGTTGATTGCTTTTTTACTGTATGCAACAGCGATTGGCGCATTCTTTGCGATACCGTTTGCCATCTTCATAACAACAGCCATCAGTTCTTCGGCAGGGACAACGTTATTTACCAGACCGATGGCGTATGCACGCTCTGCTTTGATGTTTCTTGCTGTATAAATCATTTCCTTCGCAATGCCGGTACCGACAAGACGTGCCAGACGCTGTGTTCCACCAAAGCCCGGAGTGATTCCCAAGCCAACTTCCGGCTGTCCGAAGACTGCATTTTCACTTGCCACACGAATGTCGCAGCTCATTGCCAGCTCACAGCCTCCGCCTAATGCGAAGCCGTTTACAGCAGCGATTACAGGGCAGCGGAACGTTTCAATCTTACGGAATACCTCATTACCGAATTTCCCATAAGCAGCAGCCTCTTCCACGCTCTTATCCTTCATTTCAGCGATATCTGCACCTGCAACAAAGGATTTCTCTCCTGCTCCGGTAAGTACCAGTGCATATACATCGTTGTTTGCCGCAACTTCATCCAGTGCCTGATTCAGCTCTGTTAAAACCTGTGTGCTTAATGCGTTCAGTGCTTTTGGACGGTTGATTGTGATGGTTGCTACATGTCCTTCATAGTTTACTAAAATTGTTTCCATTGTATTCATCTTCCTTTCCATTTTTAAAAAAGTGAATCCACAATTTCAATGGGTTTCATGTGAAATTACAGATTCACTCGTCATGTGTTGTATGCGTGAATTATTTAGAGTAGTCGTAGAATCCGATACCGGATTTCTGACCGAGCTTACCTCCGCGAACCATTTTGCGGATCAGCGTACAGCAGCGATATTTAGAGTCTTTTGTTTCATTGTAAAGAACATCCATGATAGCTTCCACGATATCCAGACCAATCAGATCACCCAGTGCCAGAGGTCCCATCGGATGGTTAGCCCCCAGTTTCATAGCTATATCGATATCTTCAACAGATGCAATTCCTTCCTGCAGAATGAAGGCAGCCTCGTTGATCATCGGAACCAGGATACGGTTTACAACAAATCCAGGACCTTCTGCAACTTCAACAGGAGTTTTTCCTAAGGATTTAGAGATTTCAAGAATAGCTTCCTTTGTTTCAACAGGCGTGTTGATTCCGGAAATAACCTCAACCAGCTTCATACGGTCAGCAGGGTTGAAGAAGTGCATACCGATGACATTGTGCTTGATTCCGGTAGCGATTTCGGTAATGGATAAAGAAGATGTGTTAGAACCAAAGATACAGGAATCCTTACAGATTTCATCCAGTGTTGTGAACAGTTCTTTCTTAACTTCCATTTTTTCAAGAACAGCTTCCACGATCAGATCGCAGTCAGCCAGATCCTTGTATTCTCCAGCCTTCAGATTTCCTTTTACTTCTGCAGCCTTGTCAGCCGTCATTTTTTCTCTGGAAACCAGTTTGTCCAGTTTTTTAGCGATTTTGTCGATTCCACCCTGTGCCCATTCGATTTTAATGTCACATACGGTTACATCGTACCCATTGGAAGCAAATGCATTTGCAATACCCTGGCCCATTGTTCCGGCACCAATTACACCAACTTTTTTCATGTTTATTATCTCCTTTACTATTTTTGTATACCAAGAGGGGTAGTTTCCCACCCTCTTGTATAAACGTATTTATTATCCCTTTTTCGCAGCGATGATTTCATCCTTCAGCAGAGGAAGGATTTCTTTTACATCACCGATGAAGCCCATGTTTGCAATGCTGAAGATTTCAGCCTGCGGGTCACGGTTGATCGCGATAATCATATCGGATTTTTCCATACCGGCAACATGCTGGCATGCTCCGGAAATACCACATGCGATGTACAGACTAGGACGAACGGTCTTACCGGTCTGTCCTACCTGAATTGCCTTGTCAGCAAATCCATCGTCAACTACGGCACGGGAAGCACACAGCTCTCCGCCCAGTTCTTCAGCAACTGCCTGTACCATATCCAGACAGTCTTCAGCACCACGACCTGCACCTACCAGGATGTCAGCCTTTGTGATGTCAACGCCTTCTACTACTTTAGCGATCACTTCTTTAACGATTACTTTTGGATCTGTATCTGTCCATTCCGGAGTAAATTCTACAACCTCTCCGGTTCTGGAAGCATCCACTGCATCCATAGAGAATACGTTCGGACGAATTGTTGCCATCTGCGGACGAGTATCCGGACATACGATCGTACCAAACAGGTTTCCGCCGAATGTAGGACGGGTAACCAGCAGCAGCGCTTCTCCGTCTTTTGCCTTTTCCTGATCGATTTCGATTTTGGTAGCATCTGCAGTCAGACCGGCATTCAAACGTGCAGCAACACGTGGTGCAAGGTCACGACCAAGTACCGTAGCTCCTGTCAGGAAGCTGTCCGGCTTGAAGCTGTTGATGACCTGTGTCAGGGCATCCGCATAGAACTGTGTGGAATATCCTTCCAGCAGCGCGTCATCCACAACGATTACCTTGTCGGCACCATGTGCAATTACGTCATTCGCCTTGTCTTTGATGTTGTGTCCAAGCAGTACACCGACAACCTGGAAGTTCATCTGAGGAATGGATGCAACCAGTTTTCTAGCTTCGGAAATCAGTTCGTATCCAACGTTGGCAACTTCGCCGTTTTTCTGTTCTACGAATACGTAAATGTCTTTATATCCTTCAAATTTAGCCATTGTTCCTTCTCCTCCTATTTCGTAATAATCTGCTTGTCTTTCAGTGTCTTTGCAATCAGTTTGGCAGCTTCTGCAGCTGGCAGATCGAATGTTTCTGTTTCAGCAGATACTTCTTTGGTGAATGTAGCGTGAACCTTAGTCGGAGAACCTGCAAGACCAACGATGCTCTCATCGATTCCCAGATCATCAAATGTCATAACGTTCACTTCTTTAGAGAAGGAGTCAACGATATCGTTACAGTTCATGTAACGTGGCTCGTTCATTCCACTTAAGGTTGTCAGAACACAAGGCAGCTTCGCCTCAATGATCTCTTCACTGTCTTCCAGTGATTTTCTAACAGTAACAGCAGTATCGCTAAGTTCAATAATGTCGTCTACGTAGGTAACCTGAGGGATTCCCAGACGTTCAGCAGTCTGCGGACCAACCTGTGCAGTATCCCCATCGATAGCCTGACGTCCTGCAATGATCAGGTCGTAGCCTGTTTTGTTCAATGCAGCAGCCAGTGTGCTGGAAGTTGCACATGTATCAGCACCAGCAAATTTGCGGTCTGTGATCAGGATACATTCGTCAACTCCACGAGCGTATAATTCTTTCAGCATTCCCGTAGCCTGAGGAGGTCCCATGGAAATGATAGTAACAGTTGCCCCGTATTTTTCTTTCAGCTGCAGTGCAGCTTCCACACCAGCCAGATCATCTGGATTGATGATACTAGGAACTCCGGCACGAATCAATGTACCAGTAACTTTGTCAACACGGATTTCAGTAGAATCCGGTACCTGTTTTACAAGAACGATAATTTTCATAATCTTCGTATCCTTTCTTTTCTCTCTGTATTACTTCAGCATTGCGCCACTGATAACCATGCGCTGTACTTCAGAAGTACCCTCATAGATTTCAGTGATCTTCGCATCACGGAACATTCTTTCAACCGGATAGTCACGAGTATAACCGTATCCACCCATCAGCTGAATTGCCTTGGTTGTAACTTCCATTGCAACCTCTGCTGCGAACAGTTTCGCCTTAGCAGCTTCGACAGAGTAAGGAAGACCTTTTTCTTTCTTCATTGCTGCATCGTATACCAGCCATCTGGCTGCATCTGTTTTCACCTGCATATCAGCCAGCTGGAACTGTGTGTTCTGGAATTTTGCAATGGAACGTCCGAACTGCTTACGAGCTTTTACATAAGGAACGGTTTCATCAATTGCACCCTGTGCAATACCAAGTGCCTGCGCAGCGATACCGATACGTCCGCCATCCAGTGTCATCATGGCAATCTTGAAGCCTTTGCCTTCCTGTCCGAGCAGGTGGTCCTTGCTTAAACGCACGTTGTTGAAGATCAGCTCACTGGTTGCACTACCGCGGATACCCAGCTTCTTTTCATGCTGACCAACAGTGAATCCAGGCATTCCCTTCTCTACGATAAATGCAGAGATACCATGAGTTCCCTTTGTCTTGTCAGTCATTGCAAAGATTACATAAACATCTGCTTCCCCAGCGTTGGTAATGAAGATTTTTGTACCGTTCAGGATGTAATCGTCACCGTCTTTTACAGCCGTTGTCTGCTGTCCGGCAGCATCTGTACCGGCATTTGGCTCTGTTAAGCCGAATGCAGCCAGCTTCTTGCCTGTACATAAGTCAGGCAGATATTTGTTTTTCTGTTCTTCTGTTCCGAAGTGTTCGATTGGCCATGTTCCAAGAGATGTGTGAGCAGACAATACAACACCTGTTGTACCGCATTTCTTGCTCAGCTCCTCGACTGCCAGAATATAGCTCAGGTAGTCAGCACCTGCTCCGCCGTATTCTCTGCTGAACGGAATCCCCATCATTTTGCAGGCTTTCATTTTTTCGACGTTTTCTCTAGGGAAACGTTCATCTTCGTCTACTTCTGCTGCAAGAGGTTTTACTTCTTTTTCAGCAAACTCAGCGAAAAGTTTCTTCATCATCTGTTGTTGTTCTGTTAACATGAAGTCCATAAGTGTTCTCCTCTCCTTGATTTACTTGAACTTAGGATTGCTTGCATGCGCCTATATAAATATAGTATAAGCAGCGTATTCATCGCGTTGTCGAGAATACATAATCCATCTACATTTTAGACCTCTTTTTTGTTCACGTCAATATGTTTGTTAAAGTTTTAACAAGTTTTTGTTACAAAATTAACAAGTTGACATTTGTTCAGAATATATTCCTACATTCTCATTTGTTAATTTATTAACAAGTTTCTTGACAAACGTTTTTTCTTCCGTTACCATAGCCTTGACAAAGGGTCCTCTTCCCCTTCCCCAAGGAAGACCAATATAGAAAGCGGAGGTTATTACATGAGAAAAGCATATGTCGTAGCAGCAAAGCGAAGCGCTATCGGAAGCTTCATGGGCGGGCTTACCAACATGCCCCTGGTAGATCTGGGAGCTGCTGTTTTAAGCAGAACCATCGAGGAGGCAGGCATTGATCCTGCCAATATCGACGAGGTGATTGTCGGAAACGTGATTGCGGCAGGTCTTGGTCAAAACATCGGACGTCAGGTCAGCATCAAGGCCGGTGTCCCTGTTGAGGTATGTGCACAGTCCCTGAATATGCTGTGCGGTTCCGGATTAAAGGCGGTTATGGAAGCCACCATGCGCATCCAGTGCGGATTCGGCGATATCTTTGTAGCCGGTGGTGTGGAATCTATGACCAATGCACCGTATCTGGTGCCTAGTAAGGTGCGAAACGGTGTGAAGATGGGTGACATGAAGATGGTGGATTCCATGCTGCATGATGGATTAACAGATGGTATGTATGGGATACACATGGGTGTTACCGCAGATAATATAGCGAAAAAGTATTCCATTTCCCGTGAGGATCAGGACGCCTTTGCCTATGCATCCCAGCAGAAGGCAATCGCTGCCATCGATTCCGGGCGCTTTCAGGATGAAATCGTGCCGGTAGAAGTACCCGGCCGTAAGGGCAGTGTGACGGTATTTGACACCGATGAGCACCCGAACCGTGCCTCCACGCCGGAAAAGCTGGCAAAGCTGCGTCCCGCTTTCACAAAGGACGGTACCGTTACTGCCGGAAATGCTTCCGGTATCAATGACGGTGCCAGCTTTACAATCATCGCCAGTGAGGATGCCGTTAAGAAATATAATCTGACACCGCTTGCGGAAGTCATCGGCATCGGTCAGGGCGGTGTAGATCCACGCGTCATGGGTCTTGGTCCTACGCCTGCGATTCTGCATGCGCTGAAGTATGCTGACCTGTGCATCGAGGACATGGAGCTCGTAGAGCTGAATGAAGCGTTTGCTGCACAGTCTCTGGGTGTCATTCATGAACTGGAGGAAGCAACCGGCATGGATCGTAACGCCTTTATGGAAAAAACCAACGTCAATGGCGGAGCAATCGCACTGGGACATCCGGTCGGTGCATCCGGAAACCGAATTCTGGTGAGTCTGCTTCACGAAATGCAGAAGCGCGATTTGAAAATCGGACTGGCTTCCCTGTGCATCGGCGGCGGACAGGGTGCTGCAGTCATCATCAAACGCGTATAAACAAAAGAACAAGCTCACAAGGGCTTGTTTTTCCTGCTTTTGTGTTTCAAAATCGTAAAAAGAGAAATCCGACAGATGCATTCACTTATGAATTTTTTCACAAGTTATTGACAAATGCATGAATTTTCGTTACTATGTTGATGTATTGAGTGTCGTATGCGACACGTTACATTGAAAGAAAGACAGGTAGAGAAAAATGAGAAAAACTTATGTTGTTAGCGCTAAACGTAGTGCAATCGGTAGTTTCTTAGGATCTTTAACTACCGTAAAACCAGTTGATTTAGGGGCTACAGTAGTAAAGGCACTGCTGGAAGATGGAAAGGTTGCTCCTGAGCAGGTAGACGAGCTGCTGTGCGGGAACGTGCTGAGCGCTGGTCTGGGACAGAACATCGGACGTCAGGTTGCCCTTGCTGCAGGAATTCCGGAAAGTGTATGCTCACACTCCGTGAACATGGTATGTGGTTCCGGACTTCGTACCGTTATGGAGGGTGTTATGTCCATTCAGACAGGATTTAATGACATTGTCGTTGCCGGTGGTGTGGAATCCATGTCCGGTGCTCCTTACCTGATTCCTGCAAATACACGTACAGGAAACAAAATGGGAGATTTCAAGTGTGTAGACCATATGATCTACGATGCCCTGACAGATGCTATGAACGGTATCCACATGGGTGTTACGGCAGAGAACATTGCCAAGAAATACAATATCACACGTGAAATGCAGGATGCATTCGGTTATGCTTCTCAGCAGAAGGCTATCGCTGCTGTTGATTCCGGACGTTTCAAGGACGAAATCGTTCCTGTTGAAGTGAAGCTGAGAAAAGAAACAATCGTATTTGATACAGACGAGCATCCAAACCGCAAATCCACTCCTGAAAAGATGGCAAAGCTGCGTCCGGCATTCGTTAAGGACGGTAGTGTAACGGCTGCCAACGCATCCGGCATCAACGATGGTGCTTCCTTCGTTCTGCTGGCAAGTGAAGAAGCTGTCGAAAAATACAACCTGACTCCGCTGTGCGAGGTAGTCGGCATCGGTCAGGGTGGTGTGGATCCGTTAACAATGGGTCTGGGACCTACTCCGGCAATCCGCAATGCATTGAAATATGCAGACATGAAGCTGGATGAGGTTGAACTGGTAGAGCTGAATGAAGCATTTGCCGCTCAGTCTTTAGGTGTTGTACACGAGCTGGTGGAAGAGCACGGAATCGATCGTGAAGCATTCCTGGAAAAAACGAATGTAAACGGTGGAGCAATCGCTCTGGGTCACCCGGTTGGTGCGTCCGGAAACCGTATTCTGGTTACACTGATTCACGAAATGATCAAGCGTGATGCGAAATCTGGTCTTGCATCTCTGTGCATCGGTGGTGGACAGGGTACCGCTGTTATCGTAAAGCGCCCATAATATATAAGAAAAGAGGAACTCACACACGGCTCCTCTTTTTTTGTACCCGTTTATTTGAATTTATCTTTCTATAACATACATGCGCTCCCTTTACAAATCATCAAGGATCGGCAGACATAGTTATACCAGCAGAAAGATATGCGCAAGCAGATTGATTCCCATACACAGCAGGATACCAAGTACGGTTGGCAACAGAAAGCTGACGGCAGTCCATTTCCAGCTTTGTGTTTCCTTGCGTATGGTGAGCAGTGTAGTAGCACATGGAAAGTGTACCAGAGAGAACATTAGGGTGCAGATGGCGGTTACCCATGTCCAGCCGTTGTTGACGAACAGCTCCTTTAATACGGCAAGATCACCGATATCCGTCATCGATCCATTTGCCAGATACGCCATGATCATGATCGGTACAACGATTTCATTTGCCGGGAAGCCCAGAAGGAAGGCCAGCAGAATGACACCGTCCAGCCCCATCAGATGAGCAAAGGGATCCAGAAACAGCGATATATGCTGCAGCAGGCTTGCATCCTGAACCTGAATATTGGCCAGCAGCCAGATAATTGCTCCGGCAGGTATGGCAACACTCACTGCCCTGCCCAGCACGAACAGCGTACGGTCAAAGATGGAACGCACGATCACCTTGCCAAACTGCGGTCGCCGATACGGAGGAAGCTCCAGTGTAAAGCTTGACGGCACTCCCTTCAGCAGCGTTTTCGACAAAAAGCGTGAGGTGAGAAAGGTCAGGATGACACCAAATACAATAACGCCCGTCAACAGCAGTGTTGACAGAAGACCATTCCACGGTGCCGCCACCACCCCTGCAAAGAACATCGTAATAATACTGATCAGCGTAGGAAAGCGGCCATTGCAGGGTACAAAGGTATTGGTGATAATTGCAATCAGACGCTCCCGCGGACTGTCGATAATACGGGCTCCACTGACCCCGACGGCATTGCAGCCAAATCCCATACACATCGTCAGCGCCTGTTTCCCGCAGGTGCAGGCCTTTTGAAAGAAGCCGTCCAGATTAAAAGCGATTCGCGGCAGATAACCAAAGTCCTCCAGCAGTGTGAACATCGGAAAGAAGATTGCCATCGGCGGCAGCATAACGGAAATTACCCAGCCGCAGGTTTTCACGACTCCATCCACAATAAAGCTGGTGATATATGGATTCATACTCCAGGAGGCAAATAGCTGATGCAGCCATACCTGCAGATCCTCAAACATTCCTGAAAGCATTTCGCTTGGAACATTGGCTCCGGAAATGGTAATCCAAAATATTACAGATAACAATACGACCATCCATACCAGTCCCCAGCCTTTGCTGGTAACAACATGATCAATACGCATATCCCGGTTCTGGTAGGATGCATTGTTAAATATAATACATTCTTCACTGATTTCCCTTGCTCTTTCATGCAGGGCGTGTACTACGATATCTTCAAAGCGTTCATACAAATCCTTATCCTTTAAGCGAGCAATCTGTTTTTCCACCTCTGCCCTTGTTTCCTCCTGGTTTTCGATATCCTCATAAAACAGCGTGCTGTCAACCTCCGGATCCAGCAGCTTCAAGGCCGTGAAGCGTGTATTGAGCCGCCGTGTTTTCATAACATCAGCTACCGCAGCAATGGCCTGCTCCAGATCTTTGGCATAACGGACTGCAGCCCCTTGCGTATCACTTACACGGTTTCCCACCTCTTCAATGGCTTCCTTGACATCCTCAAAGCCCTCATGATTGCGTGCGCTCATTTCTACGACACGAACCTTCAAAAGCTTGGCAAGCTTTTCCGTATCAATCGTAATGTTCTTCTTTTTGGCTTCATCCATAAGATTTAAAACAAGTACGACATGATCTGTGATTTCCATCGTTTGCAGAACCAGGTTCAGGTTACGTTCAAGAACAGTGGCATCACAGATAACCAGGCACACATCGCATGGCTCAAAGCACACATAATTTCGTGTAACCTCCTCCTCACTGGAGTGTGCAAGCAGGGAGTAGGTTCCAGGAAGATCTATCATCTGATTCTGGCGATACCTATGTGTATAGTGTCCTTTCGCAAGCTCCACCGTTTTCCCCGGCCAGTTACCGGTATGCTGATTCATGCCGGTAAGCTCATTGAATACCGTGCTTTTACCAACATTGGGATTTCCAAGCAAAGCAATGGTATATCCCTTGCGCTGCTTCAAGTACATTTCATTGATATTGTCGTTCGCCTGAACGAGCTTTTCAAACAGCATATGCAGCCTCCTTCCCTTTTATCAGAATCCGCTCACTGTCTTCACTGCGTAAAGCGATTTTACAGCCCTTGATCAGATAGGCACGCATATCCCTGCTGGGACTTTCCAAAACCGGTGTCACTCCAGTGCCCGGTACGAACCCAAGATCCATCAGCCTGCGTTTCATCAAAGCTGTATGCTCGATATCTACCACAAAAACCTCTTCGTTGAGAACAGCATCTTTTAAACAGTTCATTTCTACCCTCCTGCACCTATACTATCAACCTACGGGCAAATGCGCCTCCACAAATGCCTACAACCACCATCTCCCTTTCCGTAAGCAGGCAGAAGCAGCAGCGTCAAAAAGTGGAGTTTCTCAGGTATGCTGCTTACAGGAGACTGTGCAAATACTTAAAAAAATGATAGAGGTACCCCAGCACATACGCAATAAAAGCTGACAGCATAAGCGGCTCTTTTGCTCAGCTTGCTGTCAGTGCCACATAGCTGTAATTTCTGCAATGTAAATGGAAGACTGCTTAGAAAGGTTCACTAAAAAAGGAATGCCGCCATGATATCACGCGAACACTCCTGTCTGTATTTATGAGTTGCTTTTCATGCTTACCCAGCTTTGCTCTTAAGAAGCTCCATATCGCTGCTCATATGTGCCAGATCCTCACGTATAGCGATATGCTGTGGACACAGTGCTTCACATTTCCCGCATTTCTTACACTGGCTGCTTCTTTCTTCCTCCTTCATTTCTTCAAAATAACGTTTTCTTGCCACTTCCGTATTTCCATATTTTGCATGCTCATTCCAGATGCGGAAATTCTTTGGAATATCCAGACCAAATGGACACGGCATACAGTACGCACAGCCTGTACAGCCGTTCATCGTTCTCGCCTTGATTTCTTCTGCGATTTCCTTAATCAACCCCTGCTCCGCTACGCTCAGCGGTTTAAAATCTTCAAAGGTTGACAGGTTATCGAGCACCTGCTCCATGGTGGACATGCCACTGAGTACCACCTTAACATTTGGCTTACTGGCTACCCAGCGAAGCGCCCAGGAGGAGATGCTGCTATTGGGTGCAGCCTCCTTTAAGCGTGAAGCAAGATCCTGTGGCAGCTTGGAAAGCGAGCCGCCCTTCACCGGCTCCATGATGACCATCGGAATTCCCAGTTTCTCAGCCAGGGCATAGCCGCGATCTCCGGCCTGCTCTTGTGTATCCACATAATTATACTGTATCTGGCAAAAATCCCATTTGCGATAAGTCAGTATCTCTTCAAATACGTCGTATTCATCATGAAAGGAAAAGCCGAAATTCCGTATTTTTCCCTGCGCTTTTAATTCTTCACAATATGCAAGAATGCCCAGCTGCTTTGCTTTTTCCCATTTCGCCTTATCTACCGCATGGAGCAGATAAAAATCCACATACGTTACATCAAGGCGCTTCAGCTGATTTTCAAACATCGCTTTCGCATCCTCCAGCGTGTTCAAATCCCAAAGCGGCAGCTTTGTTGTCAGATAGTAGCTGCTTCTATCGTATTTTTTCAGCACACGGCCTACAAACGGTTCACTATCTCCATGATGATACGGAAACGCTGTATCGATATACTTCACACCATGTGCGATTGCGGTATCCAGCATCCGTTCAGCTTCCGCCTCATCAATCTTCCCCTGTGCATCCAGCGGGAAACGCATACATCCAAATCCCAGCAGGGATGGCTGATACTCCTCATTCAGCTCTCTGTATTCCATACTTCAAACTCCTCCTTTAACCAGCATCTTATAATACCTATATTATAAACGCAGAGGAAGAAAAAGGAAACAGAGCAGGCAAAAATATCTTACAAAAAGCTGTCCGACACTTACAATGGTGTTTCAAAATGCAGGATACAGTTCAGGGAAAGCTATTGTTTCCTTTGCAAGCCATCCTATCTGAACAATGAAAGCTGCAAATCATCAAAATAACTGGGGCACATCCCTTGCTTGCTATGCTGTCTATAGGGTCTGATTTGTCAATGCTGCGATCTCATAACGAGTATCTGAGAAATAAAAAAAGGATAGAAATCATCCAATCAAAGCTTGGTTTCTACCCATTCGCTCGGTGACTGCAGATAGATGTTTCGATTAACAGGCTGTTTAAACTCATCGTTCATTGACTTCCTGTATTTTTCAAGAAACGCAGTTCTCTGTGAAAACGGCCTGCACCTTAAGCCTGTTACAACACACAAGGCACTGGATCTCCATGGCATGTATACCCTGTATCATATCAGGATATTATTTCTATTCATACAGACGCTGCAGCCACGTTATGTTCTTGTTTATAAGCACTTAATTCCTGCAGGTCATACGGTGTCATCTGATATACGTAATTCAGCCAGTTGCGATACAACAGATTTGCATGAGAACGCCATGTTAAAACAGGCTCCTGCTGTGGATCATCCTCAGGGAAATAATTAAAGGGAAGCTGAATTTCCTTACCCTGCGAAAGATCGCGGAAATATTCCTGCGCCAGTGTTTCCTTGCCATATTCCAGATGCCCCAGGATATAAATTTCCCGGAAATCTCCGGTCGCAACAATATTGCTGCCGGTTACATCCGAGCGGGATAAAATTTCAAGGGCTTCCTGCTTAGCCAGTGCATGTTCATCAATGGCAGTATGGCGGGAATGCGGCGTGTAATGTATTTCATCAAAGCCATTTGTCAGAAAATTGTATTCATCACATAACGTTTGCGGATAAATACCAAATACCTTCTGCTTCATCAAATGCTTCTGAATATGATAATGATAATACAATCCTGCCTGTGCACCCCAGCAGATATGCAGCGTGGAGTACACATGAGTTTTGCTCCATTCCATGATTTCACAAAGCTCGTCCCAGTAATCGACATCCTCAAATTCCAGATGCTCCACCGGTGCACCGGTTATAATCAAACAGTCATAACGGTTCTTTTTCAGCGTCGAAAAATCATCATAGAACTTCAACAGATGATCAGCACTCGTGTTTTTGGAAACATGATTGCTGACCATCATAAAATCGATATCCACCTGTAATGGGGATTTGGATATCAGACGCAGAATCTGTGTTTCCGTTTCAATTTTTTTTGGCATCAGATTGAGGATAACAATTCTCAGCGGGCGGATATCCTGCTTTCTAGCTACATCCTCTTCCAGTGCAAAGATTTTTTCACTTTCCAGAATCTGCTTGGCTGGCAGGCCATTCGGTATATTGATCGGCATGCTGTTTCATCTCCTATATCTGTGCGAACGCCTGTGTTAAATCTTCCAGGATATCATCAATATGCTCTATCCCGCAGGACAGTCGAATCAATCCCGGTGTGATACCGCAGTTTACCAGCTGTTCATCCGTAAGCTGCCGGTGTGTTGAGCTTGCCGGATGCAGAATACAGGTGCGAATATCCGCAACATGGACTTCCAGAGATACCATCTTCAAATGATCGATGAAAGCAGCTGCGCGCTCTCTTCCTCCCTTGATGGAGAAGGAAATAACGCCACAGCATCCCTTCGGCAGATATTTTTGTGCCAGGGCGTGATATTTATTCTGCTTGAGACCCGGATAGTTTACAAATTCCACCGCGTCCTGTGATTCCAGAAATTCAGCCGTTCTTTGTGCATTCGCACAATGACGTTCCATACGGACTGCCAGCGTTTCCAGCCCCAGATTCAACAGGAATGCAGAATGCGCAGCCGGATAACAGCCCAGATCACGCATCAGCTGAACTCTGGCCTTGGTGATATAAGCTGCTTCCTTGAAGGTATCCGTATACACGATACCATGATAGGAGGCATCCGGTGTGCTCAGACCCGGGAATTTGCCGTTTGCCCAGTTGAAGGTTCCCCCGTCAACGATAACACCGCCAATCTGCAGGGCATGTCCATCCATATATTTTGTTGTGCTGTGAATGACGATGTCCGCACCGAAACGAAACGGCTGACACAGGACAGGCGTCGCAAAGGTATTATCGACAAACAGCGGAATATCATGTGCATGTGCGACACTGGCAAATTTCTCAATATCCAGTACATTCATGGCAGGGTTTGCCATAATCTCTCCAAATACCGCTTTCGTATTCGGGCGAATCAGCTTTTCGATTTCCTCTGCAGCCGCATCCGGATCCACATAGGACACTTCGATGCCGAATTTTCGGAAGGTGATAGACAACAGATTGACTGAACCTCCGTAAATGGTAGAGGAAGCAACCAGATGGTCTCCGCTTTCCAGCACATTCATTAAAGCAAGGAAGGTTGCGGACTGTCCGGATGTTGTACAAAGTGCTCCGACACCACCCTCCAGTGCTGCGATTTTTTTCTCTACCGCATCCACCGTCGGATTGGAGATACGGGAATACATGTGTCCCTCCGCTGTCAGATCAAACAGCTGTCCGACAAAGTCTGTAGAGTCATATTTATAGGTCGTACTCTGGTAAATCGGCAGAACACGAGGTTCTCCGTTTTTCGGTTCATAGCCTGCATGCAGACATTTCGATTCAATTTTCATTACAATTACCTCACCTTTCACTGCGTATTATTTTACTATTTTTATGAAAATTATTCAATCCGTAATGAAAAACTTTCAGAAATTTTAAAGAGATTTCACATATTCCAGAACTTTCATAATTTCCATGCTCTGCCGCTCTCCCAGAATCGGGCTCTCCAGCAGCCCCTGCTGTATGCATGCCGCCGCATGCTCCACCTCTCCGGTAAAGTCGGATTTCATGTCAACCTCGATGGGGGTACAGATACCATCCCTTTTTAGAATCGCTCGGGTATTCTTCCAGAAGTTTTCTGTCTCAATGCTTCCCTTACTGCCATACAACACTCCGCGGTTATCCATCCACTGCTTCCAGCCGCTGCGCACACTGGCAATTACGCCGTTATCGTAGGTGAGCAATGCCTGTGTGAACATATCATAGCCCCCTGCTGCACAATCCTTGACCGCCTGAATGTCAGAGATACATCCATCGGAAAACCAGTTCGCATAACAGATCGGATACACACCGACATCATAGACGCTGCCGCCTGCTTCTTTAGAGAAGCACCAGTGATCCTCCTCCATTTCTGAAAGATCGATTGGATAGGAATAGCTGCCCTCCACATACCGCAGCTGTCCAATCACTCCTTCCTTCACCAGCTGCTTGAGTTTTCTGTTCAGCGGCGTAAATAATGTCTTTTCTGCTTCCATCAGAAACAGATTGCTGCTGCGTGCCAGCTCAAAGCACTCCTTTAGCTGCTCAGCATTCGCCACCAGCGGCTTTTCACATAAAACATGCTTTCCATGGCGCAAAGCGTTTTGAATATGCTCGAAATGCAAATGATTTGGTGTGCATATATATACCATCTCCACCTGCGGATCCTGCAGGAGTCTTTCATAGCTGTCATAAATTTTCTGAGCTCCATATAGTCTCTGAAATTCCCCTGCTTTTTCTAAGGAGCGTGAGCCAACCGCATACAGCTCTGCGTTTTCTGCATAGCAGATTCCCTTAGCTACTCGATGCGCAATCTGCCCCAGACCCATAATTCCTACACGTATCATCGTATGTCCTCACTTTCTGCTCTAATTTTATCGCACTTTTGTATAATAGAAAAGGTAAATATTTTCCAATTATGATAGAATAAAGATATCATACGACAGGAGGAGATTCAATGAAATATGAAATTATCGGCGGACAGCTGCCGGCCGTTGTCTGCAAGCTGGATCGCGGGGAAAAAATGTTTACTGAATCCGGTGGAATGTGCTGGATGGAAGAAGGGTTCTCTATGGATTCCAATACCCGTGGAGGGCTGCTGAAGGGACTGGGACGTGCCATGTCCGGCGAGTCTATTTTTCTAACCACGTATACCAGCAGTCACGACCATGCGGAAATCGCCTTCGGCTCCAGCTTTCCAGGTAAGATTCTGCCGGTTACCCTGCATGATGGAAAGACGCTCATTGTTCAGAAAAACGCCTTTCTTGCTGCAGAGGACGGTGTGAATCTACAGGCACATTTCCGCAAAAAGCTGGGTACCGGATTTTTCGGCGGTGAGGGCTTTGTCTTACAGAAGCTGACAGGAAACGGTACAGCCTTCCTTGAGATAGATGGAGATATCATCGAAAAAACACTGGCTCCCGGTGAAACCTTGCAGGTGGATCAGGGGTATATCGCCGGATTCGAGGAATCTGTACACTTTGATATCACAACGGTAAAGGGATTGAAAAACAAGTTTTTCAGTGGTGAAGGGATGTTCCTTGCGACGTTAAGCGGTCCCGGCAAAATCTGGCTGCAGACAATGCCATTCAGTGTTTTGGCAGACCGTGTAATTTCTCTGGTGCCTAAAAATTAACCAAACACCTTCTCATATGCTGCATAAAAGTGTATGAGAAGGTGTTTTTATCAGGCCGTGGTTGATATCCAAATCTCTTGCAGTATAAACGATGGAAACAGCAAGATAAACAGCTTTTACAGATTTGAAAGGGATATGCGTATATCAGAGCTATCGTAACGAGGTTTTCTTCCGGTAAAAGTAATGCCTTGGTCAATATTCACCATTGACATTTGGAGAAACTCATAAAACCATAACGTGAGTGAGTATCAGGCTATAACAAATCAATCCCCAAGATATCTCTTGTATTTTTACAGGCTCTCACAGAGGAATAGGAGCCTATCGGTAAAAAAAACGAAAAAAATTAAAAAAAGTGTTGCATAAACTAAAAAAATAGTGTATATTATTAGAGCAATCAAGAGATGCGGGTGTAGTTCAATGGTAGAACTTCAGCCTTCCAAGCTGACTACGTGAGTTCGATTCTCATCACCCGCTCCATATATCAAATAAGCCGATAATTATCGGCTTTTTTTGTGCTTTTTGAAAACTTGACCAACGATTTGACCAACTTTATGGCTGTACTGAAGAACACCTGCGTGTTTAGACAAAAGCGTAGCTTCCTTTACAGATAAGGGTATTTCTAGATACAGCCCTTAAAGGCTTCCGATTCTATAGCCACTCAAAAATCACAGAGAACCCTACCGTTTTTTTATACAGAAATATGCAGCATAAGAGAAAGTGCGCAAAAGCAGGCTGTCTACATGCTGCCATCGCTATCAATACGCTGATGCACATCTTATTTTATTCTTATATTACAGAGCTTTAAGTTCTAAACACAAACTTTTCTATCCTTCTAAGCGATATGTTCGCCCTTCAGAAAGCGTTTATAAAACAAAGGAGATGCCGTATAATTCATTTGAAAATGGTGATAAGTAATCAGCGGGAGTCATGAAGCATTTGATTTTCGCTTTTTCTTATCAGGATGTGCCTTATGAAAAAAACAAAGCGTATTCTTTTATCATAAATCATGGAATACTTTGCGGAATACCAGCAGCAGGTACCATCCTTTTTACGTTTTTTCATCTCGAAATAGCCATGCGGTTCCCCGGACAGCATCGCATTATAAAAGCGTATGAATTCCGGTATGCTTCCTCTCTCTACCGTACCGTCTTTCACAATACTCATTGGCACTTCATACATAATCTGCGAAAGGTCAAAGTCTTCGCTGATCTGCGGTGGCAGCGTTAACCTGCATTCCTCAATATCAAAGGTATACATCAGCTGATCCTACTGCTGCCTCCCTTTTACTATATCGAATGTCTGCAGTATTGTATTGCAATGTTTAGGTAATCTGTAATTTATGGAGCTGCAGGACAATCACAAATGGCAAATTTCTCACAGCCATGTCTCTGCTTCTAAACATCAGAAGACCGATCTGGAGAAGAATTCTTAACAGATAAATCCCAGAATCATGAAAAAAGGATCCATATCATCGTAAAAAAGATGAAAGTGACCCTTTTTGTTTATCCTGTTGTTTTTTCGTCAAAGCAGGAAGAAATCTTCAGTAACCCCAATCTTCTGCAGGTTGGGCGAAAGCTTCAACTGCTGATAACTGCTTTCTAAACGTGTATGGACTTATCAGCGAAGCATTGTTTTTGCTGCGACTGCGAGAACCTTTGGATTTTTATGATACGGTGTCACCGGGCACAGCTTCTTCTCAATACCAAGCAGTCCGTAAACTGCCATACGTGCTGCGCGTACAGAATATTCCTCCGTGAATACCATATCCTCCGGAATCTCCACAAATTGTGAAATCATGGCAAAATTGGTAGAGCCGCTTGGGATAACCAGCGGACGATCACTCATCGCTCTTGGCTGGAATTGTGAATCGATATACGGCATCATGCATGGGATGACGTTCACTACGGATTCCATGATATCCTTCGTATTCTCTTCAAAATGCAGATGGTGAATCAGCTCCATCAGGATTTCCTCACCGCTGCACTCCCGCATCGGTTTTTTCACGTAATCACCAAGCGCATCCGTATACAGGCCATAGCCCCAGAAAATTGTTGTATTGGCATCCTGTGCCTTGAAATGAGGCTGTGCTGCCACTACAATGGACATCAGCCAGCTGGAATCCTTAAAGGTCATAAGTGCACCACTGCCCGGAATATTGCCGGAGAACTGCTCAATCATTTTCAGCATCCTGTTCCCTTTCATTGTGACAGTGAAGCTCTCCCAATTGGTCTCCTCCGGCTTACCAAAGAATGGCGTTGGATCGCCCAGAACCGGCTTCTTTTCTGCAACTCGTTTCCACAGCTGCGCTGAAATCGGATCCTTTGGTTCATAAGGTGCCGGTGTTTTAAAGTCACCAAGCGTTGCACAATCCGTCATACAGCCATTTGTCATAATACATAAATCACTGTCCTCCAGATGGATGGTGCGCTGTTTTCCATTTTCCAAGAGATGAATATCTGTAACTGTTACACTGTCTTCCTTAAAATCCAGATCCTCGACAACAGCACGAATGCTGAAGTCCACACCAAAGCCCTCCAGATATGCCTTTAACGGAAGAATCACAGATTCATACTGGTTGTATGGTGTTCTGGTTACTCCCTCAAGCGTTTCAATACGTGGAAACTCCAGAATCATACGATTCATATACCGGCGGAATTCAAATGCACTGGACCATTTCTGAAAAGCAAAGGTTGTCTGCCACATATACCAGAAATTTGTAGTGAAGAAGTGCGGACTATCCTTAAACCACTGTTCAATGGTTACATCATCCAGCTTTTCTTCCGGTGTTGCAAGCAGCTTTGTCATCAGAAAGCGGTCGGTATTGTTAAACTGCATGCTGCGCACATCCTGAATCACGCCATAACGATCCACCAGTCTGGCCTGCGCATGCGTTGGATGCAGGTGATCAAAATTCAATATTTCTTCGGTCACACTTTTTCCCGGCCAGTCCAGAGAAGGAATGGAGGAAAACAAGTCCCAGAAGTTCTCATAGGTTTCCTCATTCAGCATTCTGCCCCCGCGGCAGACAAACCCATTCTGCATCGTCCCTGCACCGTCATTGCTTCCGCCAAGGATGCTCATCCCTTCCATGATATGAATATTCTCTCCATGAAAGCTGCCATCCTGAATAAGGTAAGCCGCTGCCGATAAGGAAGCCAGACCGCCGCCAATCAGATAGGCCTGCCGTTCCCCTTCTCTTCCGCTGCTCACCATGCTCTGGGCACTCTGTTCGCGTTTCTTCGTAACATGACGCACTGCCGTTGCTGCTGCAATACCCGCTGCAGCAGCCGCTGCACCTGCAGCAAGTTTCTTTGTCTGTCTCTTCATACAAATCTCCTCCTATGTTTTGATATACATATGCTACTTCTATCTGGTTTCAGTATAGCGCGTTTTCATGCCTGTGTATTTATACAGTTTTAATACTTTGTCTGTTTTCTTTTAGTATATGAAAAAAAGCGAAAGCCATGCGCCTTCGCCGTCACATATTTAACTTTTTACGCATGCGTTCCGAGTTACTCGCATACATCAGTGCAGCTTCCTTATCAATTCTGCCTGCTTCATACAGCTTCATAAGACTCTCATCCATGGTTATCATTCCCTGATCCCTTCCTGCAATCATGGAATTTTCCAGCTGATGAATTTTTCCTTCCCTGATTTGCGTACGAATCGCCGGATTGACGATCATAATTTCAAAAACAGGTATGATACCCCCATCCGTGGCCGGCACCAGCTGTTCACTGATAACAGCATGCAGCGTCATGGACAGCTGTACGCGAATCTGCTGCTGCTGTTCACTTGGAAATACATCAATCATGCGGTCAATGGTATTGGCTGCCCCCATGGTATGAAGGGTCGATAAAATTAAATGTCCGGTCTCTGCGGCAGTAACTGCCGTATTGATCGTCTCAAGATCCCGCATTTCTCCAACCAGTATGACCTCCGGGGCTTCCCGCAGGGCAGAACGCAGCGCGTTTAAATAATCCTGTGTATCGTGATACACCTCCCGCTGAGAAACAATGCTTTTTTTATGGGCGTGCAGATATTCAATCGGATCTTCTATCGTTATGATATGTACGTTGCGGCTTTCGTTGATTTTATCAATGATGCAGGCGAGCGTCGTTGATTTTCCGCACCCAGCCGGTCCGCTTACCAGAATCATTCCCTTTTTCACCGCCGCAAGAGATGTGATGACCTGTGGTATATTCAATTCAACAGGATCGGGAAGTTCAAAGCGGACAACGCGCAGAACCGCTGCCTGCGAATTTCTCTGCAGATAGACATTGCAGCGAAACCGCCCGACATCCGGTATGGAAAAGGAAAAATCATCATCCTTTTTTTTGAGAAAATCCTCATAGGTATTCTGCAGCGCATACTGATAAATTTCCTGAATCAGCTGAGCTGTGTCATTGGGCATCAGCCTGGTTTCCTGCATGGAGTGAATTTCTCCATTGATTTTAAAGGCATATGGATGCCCTGCTACTAAAAATATATCCGAAGCATCCCTTGCGATTGCTTCCTTCAGCATCTGTTCGATTGTCACCATCACAGTGCATCTCCCTTCGTAATTGTTTTCCATGCTTTTATATGAACAGCACTTCCCTGCTTCTGCAATCTCAGCTGCAGCTGCTGTGCATCCTGAACCGGTATTGTCACAAGCAGCTCATCCTGCTCCCAATCCGTTTTCATCGCATATTCCTGCAGCAGCGACTGCACCCTGCTTTGTTTCAGACTTTGCTGCAGGGTTTGCTTTGGATACTGCCGGAGTTCATCAATCAGCAGCTGTGCTCCCGCATCACTTTTGGCAACTGCCTCCTGATACAGCTTCTCTCGCTGTGCAATTTTTTCGTTTTGTAATGAGCGTGTGTACGAAAGTACTGACAAGATCATCATACACAAAACGACGAAAATCATGAAGATACTGGATGCTCCCAGACCAATCTGCACGCCGCGCTTTTCAAGCTTCATTTTTGAACGCCCCCTTCCAGCAGAAAGGGAAGACGTACAAGCTCTTTGTCATCGCGGTAAATACAAAGCTCACAAAGTGCCCGACCACTTTTTTCAACCGCTTTCTTCTGTTCAATTTCAACCCGATAATATCCTGCCTGCGAAGATGACCGGTTTCCGTTCTCATCCAAGTAAAAGATTTTCTTCTGCATTGCCTGCTGTACCTGGGGAATCTTTCGCTGTGCCACCAGATTTTCTCCATATTGCAGCGCATTCCGCGTATCTGCAGCCAGATTATTTTTATCCTTTGCCGTTCCCAAAACGAGCACACAAACCGCACTCGCCAGGGTAAAGAAGAAAAGCACAAAGATGAGCTCCATCAGAAACGATATCGATTTATTTGCATGACTCTCCCGCATAGCGCTTCCTCCTTACTCACTCTTCAGCTCCATCATCATACGGCTGGCTTTCCCCTGCTCATCGTGGATGCTCACTTGCAGCAGACCTCCATTTTCCTGTGCTTCAAAGTCATAAACGGTAAACAGTGATGTCCCTGCAGAAAGCATCGGCTTCACTTCCTCACTCGCATACAGCTCCCGCAGCTTTCCCTCATATTCATATATATAGGTAACAATACGTTCTTTCTTATCGTGTATTACAATCGCATCCGTGTCCTCCAGCTGTCTCACAGATACGGCCCCGTCTTCATCCGCACTTCTAATTTTTGCGCGAAGATATGCCAGGGGTGTATGCATACGCTCGACCTCTTCCCCCTGCTTAATGATAGCCTGATAGCTTCCGGTCTGAAACAGAAGCACCAGAAACGCACAGATTACAAATACAGTAAATAACGATAGAGAGAACAAAATATCAATGGAATGTCGTTGTTTCATGGCTGTTCACTCCTTGGATACACATCCGTATCCGGCATGATATTTGCCCCGATGTAATGATAGCGGATGCGATAGGCATCCTCCTGTATATACAAACCATAGTGCTGCTTCAGATACTCCAGCGACTGGGGGTATGCGCCCTCGATACTGTAGCATTCCAGTGCTGCCTTCTGAATTGCCTCCTTAGCACGCTGTGCATCCTCCCTGCTGAGTCCGCTGTCAGCTGTCGAAAATCCGTAATAGAGCATGACCAGGATTCCCATGAACATAAAAAGCTGCAGACCCAGCATTTTTTTCTTATGTTTCATCATCCGATGGATGACATAATGCTCATCAGCGGCAGCATGACAGAGAGCAGTATGATTCCTACGATTACAGATAAAACAATCACAATGACAGGTTCAATGGTATTCAGGAAGGTTGAGATACTGGTATCCACATCCTTCTCGTATAGGGTGCTCACCTTCTGCATGACCTCATCACTTTTTCCGCTGTGAAAGCCGGTGATGATCATACTCGCATATACTCCCTGATAAAGCGCCTGCTCGCGCAGACATTGCGAAAAGCTTTTCCCCTCCTGCATATCACTGCGGCAGGCATCAATTTTCTTTTGAACCGCCTCATCCCCGACAACATCCGTAAGATACCCCAGCGCCTCCTCCATTTCATACCCGCTCGTAATGAACAGCGACAGCGCATAGGTCATTTTCGCCATGACCATGTTATGGTAGAGCCGCTTTGTCATAAACAGATGGGAAAGGAACGATTTACCTCCTGATTTTCTAAAGGTCACTGCAAGTAGAATCCCCCCCAGCAGGAACAGTGTCAGTATGATAAAGGAGGCTGTGGCAAACAGCTGTCCAAAGCGCATCATGGAGGCGGCCGTCCCCTGAAGGGCAGCTCCCATATGCAAAAGAACCTTTTCAAATATTGGCAGAACCTTCCATACGATAATGCCGACTACCGCCCACATCATCAATAACAGAATCGAGGGATAGGTCAGTGCCTCCTTCAAGGATTGCTTCAGGTCACTGCTGCGCTCATAATATAGCGCCAGCTCCTTCATAACATTATCGAGATGACCGCTGATTTCCCCGATTTCAACCATTTTCTTGGCATACGTGTCGAAATACGGAGCCTCTTCCAGCGCCGCGCTGAAGGAACCTATGACATGTACCTTTTCCAGCAGACATGCGGCAGCCTCCTTCATATGCGGATTATCCGTATCGTCCCCTATAATTTCCAGCCCCTCCTCGACAGATAGTCCGCCTGCGAGAATCATCGACATCTGGGTACAGAAATCAAACATCTCCTCAGAGCGTAATGTTGTATGTGTCATACCGTTTTCCTCCTAGTAGTAATACTTATCTTCATAGTCATCTTTATAATCAATGTCACTGGCATCAAAAGTTGGATCCATACGGCTCCATTTCTTTGCATGCAGCAGAATATCGGGATTGATCCATCCCTTTCCCTCAATATATACCTCAACCCAGGCATGATACTCAATCGTGGTATTTCCCGTTACCAGTCTGGTTGGAATCTGCTGGCTGCGCAGCATCGCCGCAAGCAGAGCCGCATAATCAAAGCATATCCCTTTTTTGCTTTCCAGTGTTTCATCCACGACAGGAAGCACATAAATATCCTCTACTTCCTTCGCCTTTTTCGAATCATAGCTGATGTTATCCACAACATAATTATACAGTGTCGCAATCCGCTTCAATACGGTATCATCATCCTTCGTCAGATCAAAGGCTTTTTTTACAGCCGCTGTATGACTGTCATAGTTCACCGTCTGATTTGGATATAAAAACGGTATCCGCTCATTTTCAAGCTTGACATCCACTGACAGGGTCAATGTGATCGTATAGGTTTTCCCGGAACGATTTTCGAGTACCTTTACCAGATATGTTCCGCTTCCCTGCTCAAAGGGAAAGGTTTCATATTCGTTTTCCTTTGTAAAATCATATGCGATGTTTCCTACACCGTCCTTGGTTATCTGGAGGCGCATCCTTTTTTCAGGCTTGTGCAAAAGCTTGGCCTGCAGATATCCGCTGCTTGTATTGCTGTAATCGATTTGTACCAGTCCGCTGGAATCCACAGCCACCTGCTCTCCGGGGCTGCTGGGCAGACGAAGCTCAGACATTTTCGGACTCGGTGATGGTTCATATTCGCTTGGATACTTCTTACCGTCTTCCTTGCCTGCACAACCGCTGATCAGCAGCAGAGCTGTCAGAAAGCATAGAAAACGTCTGAATTTCATGCTCATACCGCTCTCTCCTTGTTTTGATTATTATAGCATTCTTTTCATCAGGAGAAAAGCTTTCTTACCATATGCCCACAATGAGAAAAGCAGGAGGCAGAAAGTAAAACAGAAACAACTATCTGCATACAGCAAAAAGCTATATTCGCTACCGGAATACAGCTCGTTCCAATTTTCATTGCATCCTGTTTAGGATTATACATTTTGGATATCAATGACAGTATACTATTTTGCCAGTGCATTTTAAAACAGCGCATTCTCCTGATCCGTGTCCTTATTCACCGTTATTGTATCCACTTCACATGATATGAGTCTTAAGAGCAGAGTATCCTTAGAAGCAATTATATCTGTTACTTCCGATCTTCTTCTGTTTTATAATAGTGGAAAGCCATGTTTGCATCCGGCTTATTTATGATATCAAGTCTACATAATCAAATTTAATAAAGTAATCCATATTTTAATTATTTTTCTTTCCCTTCCAAAAGCTTGTTCATGTAACTATCGTGTTTCAATTTGCTCTGCCATCATATTTGTTTCATCTAACTTAAAACATATACAGAATGTTTCTCATCACTGATATTTTCAATTTTGGCGTATTTATCTCTTAAATCAGGATTTAATTTAATAATAGTCATATATTGTCAAAAAAACGATTGATGAATAACATAATTAACCCTTAACACATTTTTTTAAATTTAAGAAAACTATATACAGATTACTCAAATAAATCATCAATCGTTAACAGAATTGCACAATCTATTTCTGCTTGTCGTTTTACTGGTTCCGTATATCCGGATTTACTTACAAAATATAAATATATTTCTTTGATATTTGGAAATGCTTTTGTAGCATTTACGAGATCGGTATATTCTTCAAGAGGCATAGGACTAGATGTGAATTTACACTCCATGAAGATTGCTTTTTTTCCACTTCGATCAATTGCTAAAACATCAACATCATCTTGTGCTTTGATACTTGGATTATTCCCCCACCATTTTCCTATAGAAAATGGAATAAAAGGAAGTTTTCTTTGCTTTGCCTGATGAATTAAATATTCTTTACATACACCTTCGAACACATCACCCATAAGGTTTGAAATATCATTCATAATTTCTTCAGCAGCATCTTTTGCGCCTAACATTGCATAATAAGCGTTGTTTGTAAATTCATAGCGAAACCAAAATCTTAAGAAGTTATCTTTTATTACATAAATTGATTTTTTAGATTTATCGTTTTCGCCACATGGAACTCTTTTTTCAATCAAGCGTAATGTTTGAAGCGTTGTTAAATACTTAGAAACTTTTGTTTGACTCTCGTATATATAATCTGCAATTTCGATGATTCTGTTTCTTCCATTCGCAATTGCAGAAAGTATGGAATTATAGGTGTTTGTTTCTCGTAATTCTGCTTTCAATAAATTTTCAGGTTCTTCATATAAATAGGAACCATTTCGAATAATTTTAGAAACTATATTTTCTCCAATGGATTTATCAGCATCAAATGCTTCTAAATATCTTGGAATACCACCTAAAATACCATAAGCAATCAACTTATCTTCATTGCTATAGTTAGGAAAGAAATTACTGCTTTCTAAATAATCGAATGGTATTATTTCAAGGGTTGCCGTTTGCCGATCATGTAATGGACTTTTTCTTCCCATGATTTCATTCTCCATGACACTAACTGAAGAACCACAAAGAACTAAAAAGATATTTTTATTCTTCCAGCTATGATCAATGGCATGTTGTAGAAGTGATTTAACAGAAGGGTTTTCTTCAATGATATATGGAAATTCATCAATAATAAGTGCAGTTCGATCCTGTATTTTATTACCAATATACACAAAAGCATCTTCCCAGCTTTTAAATGATGAAATAAATTGCTGATCAAAATAAAGTTGTATTGTTTTTGAGAAATCTTCTAAATTTAATGCATCATTTTTTTCACGTGCAGGAAAAAAGATTGCATTTGTATGTTTTGAAAATTCTTGAAGCAATGTTGTCTTACCAACTCTTCTTCGACCATACATAACTAAAAACTCAAACTTTTCACTTTCGTATAATTCATTCAAATAGTTTAATTCAGCTACTCTTCCTAGCATAGTATCCCTCCTGTTTCGTTTATACACTCATAAATATTATACTCTAAAGTATATAAATATTCAATCGCTATAAACTCTCTTTTTACATAGGACTTCCCTCTTTCCGCATGGTTGTCACCTGTAAGTGCCACTGCGCCTTGATTATTTAAGCCTGTCTACTTGTTCCACCCCTTATGCACGTTCCCTCACGAGTTCGTTGGGCTTCCTTTGCGTTTGGCTGCACCCTTAACGCCATAAGTCTTTCACTCATGCAGAGTAGTTATCATCTCCTGATTTTTGAACAGCTCTTCCTATTAGATACGTATTCAATTTGCATCAGAATTACGAAATCTGTATGTGTAACTGCCTGTCACAAGAAAAACCGGAATACAGCTCGTTCCAATTTTCACTGCATCCTGTTTAGGATTATATATTTTGGATATTGACAGATTACTATTTTGCCAGTGCATTTCAAAACAGCGCATTCTCCTGATCCGTGTCCTTATTCACCGTTATTGTATCCACTTCACACGATATGTGTCTTATAGACCAGAGTCTCCTTGGAAGCAGTTATTATATCTGTTACTTTCAATCTTCTTCTGTTTTATAAAAGAGGAAAGCCATGTTTGCTTCCAGCTTATTTATAAATACCCATCCACGTTTGTCTGTTTATCATAGGATGTATGGAAAGGAGGCAGATATATGGCAAAGGTTATCGTATATAATGTATATACGCAGGCATTGGAAACCTTCTATCTGGAGGAAAATGATCCAATGCCGTATGCATACGATCGAACAATGCTGGTGAGAGAATTCAGAGGATCGTCGCGATCCAGTGTTCTATAGACAACAAATGCGGCAATGGAAGCATGGAATGCAACACGAAGAACCTATGGAGCCCCCATACCTTTTCGGTATGCATTTAAACGAATCTGGGAAGGCGGACATGGGAAGCAGTCACAGCATTATGCAGGTGTTTCCTTCGATGTGGGACAGGCATTGACGCAGGCAGAGCGTAACAGAATCTGGAATACTGCGAACAATCTTGGTGTCTGGGTTTATGTGGAGCCTATTTACATGACACCGACCTGGGTACACTTCGACAAACGGTATGGCACACCGGCCTGCAGTGCCGGATTCCCTGTTTTACGCAGTGGCAGCCGTGGTGTTTACGTTTTGATTCTACAGGATGCATTAAACGCATTAGGCTACAGTACACAGACCCTTGATGGGGTATTCGGAGGAAATACACGGAATGCATTAGTTGCATATCAGCGTGATAACGGACTCAGTGCAGATGGTGTAGTCGGATGTGGAACCTGGACAAGGATCGTTAATGAGGTAGTAGGAATCGGAAGGACTCCAACGGTTATCGATCCGTAGAAAAAAAAGCGTGAGTATGAGTTTACTCACGCTTGTACATAAGAAGTTTTATTTTCTATGATGGAGAATCCATACAATTTCCATAAAAAAGAAAAAGGATGAAATAACTTCAGACCTGAAGTCTTTGTTCTCTATTTCTTGGAAACTGTAGTCAAAAGGTGGTGTTTACATGGTTCACTCCATTACAGATTAAAGGATAGAATTAAAAAAATGAAAAGCAGAAAATTCCATATTATCTGGATCACTGCCCGTAATACTGCCATGAATGACTCTGATGTAAATTCACTTGTGATTCGTGGGCAGAAATTAGATTCTGCCGTTATTTTTTCGATTGCAAAAGATGTATATGAGCAACCTGGAAAAAGTAGATGTATATGAAGGCAATGAAATCACTAGAAAAACACCATTATTTTTTTCTTTTATGAAAAAAGGAATTAGATTGGAATGAATTTTTCCTTATGCTGATCCCTTTTATTTCAATCAAACAGCTGTCTGACTGCAAATCTGTAAGCTAACAGGGATTGCATACATAAAGGCTTCCACCGGTACTCTATTCACTGACATCGAACTGCCATAATATAAAAAGATTTCAGAACACATCCTCTGAAACCTTTTTCTTACAAACATGATGGCCGATGTCATTTTTTAGGACTACATGTCCCTCTGCTACTCACATGAACCTGAATACCGTTTTTAAGCGGTGCTATAAAAAACCCGGTAATAACACCAAGCAGAAACGCATTCAGTAGATACGACTTCTGACGCTGTACCATGAAAGCTCCTCCTGTAATCCCCTACAGAATAGCACGAAACATATACAAACGCAAGTCTGATTCCCTATATCCTTATGTATGGAATCGCCAACAGCTCCATCACCACCGGTTCCTGTTCCTTTGAAAACGTGCGGTACACCTGACGGCTGTAAACCTCACCGCTTCGCTTCAGATTATGCTCCCTGAAAAATGTGCGAACGGTTTCCGTTATTCCAGCATCCGTCTTTAAATTGTCAAATGTGCATAGAACAGCATGTGCTGCACTGCGTAAGTGAAAATATGGATTCTCACAATACTGTGCATATTCCGCACAATCCTTATAAATTCCAAACCCCTTTTCACTTCTCCAGACACCATTCTCTTCATAATAATGAACGCTTTGGAAAAAAAGATCCGCATGATTGGAAAAATTGTGAAATCCCTTTGGCTGCTCCTGTGCAAAGGAGGACTGAATGCAATGCTGTGTTGATATGAAATACATATCCGGGCGCATTCCGTAAATGCACCTTCCCTTTGATTGCTCTGCAGTCTGTAGGATATCCAGACAGTTCATCAAATTGCTTGTTTTCATCTGCAGAATTCTCAGCCGCTCCTGCGTTGATTGCAGAGTTTCCGATATCACCTGCTCATAGGAATGCAAAGAACCATTCAGAAACTGCTCCCGTATCAGCTGCAAACTGATTCCCATCTGTGATAAACGTTGTATGTACAGCAGCTGGCTCAGCTGCTCCTCGGTAAAGTATCGGTAATTGGTCTGCGGATCCTTTTCCGGTTTGATGAGTCCCATGCGCTCATAATGTCGTATTGCCTCCGTAGTAACACCCATAACCTTTGCAATATCGCCGATTTTATAAATCATAGCATTCACCCCCAGCTATTGTAATCCTCTTTCCAATTTCTGTATAGTAAAATAATCGATTTTAGCTGCTGTAGTCACGATCTGTGCTCATTTCTCAGAAACCGGATTTCACACTCCAGCTCATAGCCGCTATGCTCTTTGACCTCCTGCTGAACTCTGTGAATCAGCTCCAGAAAATCCTGACTGCTGGCAGCCCCGCGATTGATAAGGAAGCCGGCATGCTTTGTGGATACCTGTGCATCATGCACCTCTGTCCCCATCAATCCAGCATCCCGTATCAAAGCAGAAGCATAATTTCCCTGTGGCCGTTTAAATGTGGAGCCTGCACTATAGGCATCCAGCGGCTGCTTTTCTCTTCGCCGCCGCATCAGCTCCTCCATTTGTGCCAGGATTGCCTCCTGTCTTCCAGGAATTAGTGCATACACAGCTTCCAGTACGATACCTCCATGCTTTGAAAAACGACTATGCCGGTAGGACAGCTCCAGCTGTGCTGCACAGCTTGTATGAAGACTCCCGTTTTCATCCAGCCAAACCACTTCAAGCAAAACATCCTTTGTTTCTCCGCCATACGCTCCTGCATTCATGTAAACGGCCCCTCCGACACTTCCCGGAATTCCACAGGCAAACTCCAGACCGCTCAGAGAATGCGCTGCACAAAATGCACTTACCGCCTTGATGGCTGCCCCGCTTTGTGCACGCACACGATTTTCCTTCTCCAGTCGGATGCTGTTAAAATTCGTTGCCAGGACGATGACCATTCCCTGAAAGCCTTCATCCATTGCCAGAACATTGCTGCCGTTACCAAGCAGAAACCATTCTATGCGGTGCTGTTTGCATACTGCCAGACACTGCTGAATCTGTGTAATACTGGACGGCTCCGCCAGAATCTGTGCCTCCCCGCCGATATGCAGTGTCGTATATTGCTTTAATTCAATATGTCTTCTTGCCGCAATCCCTTCATCCTGAAGGAACTGGTATGCCTTTTCAAATATATCCACATATATCATCCTCTCCCCTCTATTATATGTGGAATCTGATAATGTTAAATAGAAATGCCCGTAAAATTCATTCTCATCCCAAAAGAACCACGCCACGCAGGCATTCAGACAACCCGGTTGATAACAGTTCCTTCCATATACGCTTCGATATTTGCGGACACCAGCTGTAAAAGACGCTGTCTGGTTTCCAGACCACGCCATCCCATATGCGGTGTAATAATGACATTCGGCATTGTGTACAGTGGATTATCCTCACGCATTGGCTCCTCTTCCTGCACATCCAGTGCCGCTTTGGCAATCCGCTTGTTCTGCAAGGCCGCAATCAGCGCCTGTTCATCAATCAGGGCTCCACGAGCCGTATTGATAATAGCGGCGGAAGGCTTCATCATCGACAGATGCACTTCGTCAATCAGATGTCTGGTTTCAGAGGTAAGCGGACAATGCAGAGAAACATAATCACTTTCCTTTAAAAGCTCTGGCAGGGAAACAAAGCGTACTCCCTCCACATGCTCGCGCGGTGTTCTCGTATACACCAGAATTTTCATATCCAGGACTTTAGCAATACGAATCACCTCCTGTCCGATACTGCCGTAACCGATAACTCCCAGCGTCTTATCATTGACCTCGGTATGCTCCACCAGCATATGGTCTGTAAAATTTCGGTAATCTTTATGTTCCAGCATTTGCAGCTGCTCGCGCATGGAGCTGCTAAGGCTTAAAAGCAGCATAATCGCCGTATGTGCCACACGCTTTGTGGAATAAGCGGGCGTATTGCACACAATGATTCCCTTTTTGCGGCAGGCCTCCAGATCGATATTGTTATAGCCGGTCCCTGCTTCACAGATTAAGCGCACACTGTCCGGAAACTGCTCAATCAGCGCTTTGGAAAGCCCCAGCTCCTTACTGACTACAATTTCACAATCCTGAACACGCTGTAGAATCTCCTGTAAATCACTATCCTCATAAGCAACAACATCTCCCTTTATACAGCTGATATCAAGCCTATGATCATAATTGATTCGTGCGATATTTAACATACAGATACGATGCTTCATATTTCCCTCCTTGTTATAGCAGCACATTCCGTAAGCTGTTCCTATAACCTTTTCCTTATACGATAATATTTTATCATGTTTTTCAGGAAATCTGTCCTTTTTCACAAAATTGTAGTATCCTTATGCATGTGAGGTAATCTTATGAAGAAATGGATAAAGCAAACAATAAAATATATACTGCTGGCGATGTTTGTTGCCGGCATGCTCTATTTCAATATCAAGGACCATGCTGCGGAAATCTTCGATACGCTGCAGCATTTGCAGCTACGCTATACGCTTGGACTGATACTGCTCAGTGCTTCTGTTTATGTGATAGGAGGAATCGGAATCTGCGTGCTGTGCAGGAAGGTCAATCCTGCTTATCAAATGAAAAGCGGAATATCCAATGCAATGATTTCCCTTTTCCTGATGAATGTCAGTGCCTCCGCTGTAGCAAAGGCGGCGCAGATGCTGTTATTTAAGGTCAGGAACATATCATGGGAGCAGGGCTGCAGTATTCTCGTCATGGATCAGATTCTGTATCAAATATCCTATATGGCGCTCAGTGCATGTGCTGTTTTCATCAGCTGTGATTTTCTGATCCCTTTATTTCCAAAGGAAAGCATCCTGGCGCTCACCGGCTTTGCAATCAGTATTTTCCCCATCCTTATTGTCGCGCTGCTGTTTCTGTGGCCGGGTGTTTTCGCAGGACTGAGCAAAGGTATCGGCTATCTGATTGACAAACTGCAGCTGCCATTTGACAAGCTGTCCATCCAGCATGCGCTGCAGCGCTTCGCAGATTCTCTGCAGACAGCAAACGGTCTGTATAAAAAGGATTACCGAGTGATGCTAAGGGTTCATCTACTGAACACAGTAAAGCTGAGTATACGGCATTCTCTGCCGCTTCTCATCGCATTCTTTCTGCAAATTGATCTCCGTCTGCAGGATATCCCACTCTTTTTTTCAGCATCCTTTTTTGTAGATCTGATATTATCTGCTCTTCCGGTATATGGCAAGCACGGCGTAGCAGAAACAACCTTTACCCTTATATTTACTCCTCTCGCCGGTGCAGCTCAGGCTGCCAGCATCATGCTGGTATGGCGGGCAATCACCTTCTATACCAATACCGTGCTTGGTGGTATCTGCATGATCCTGTCTCCGGATATCAGCCGCAGCAGTCTGAAGGAAATCAAGCAGAATTCCAAGATGTCAACTTAGCAGGAAGCGTTATAGCTCATGCTGAAACAAATTCAGCAGCTTACAGAAAATGAAGTCACCCATATGTTCGTGATGCTTTGCATTGCCATATCTATGATTATAGCAAATGCATGATCCTATCCGCATGAAAAAGCACGGCTGCATACTTTCTAAATGCAGGCAAAAAAATCTCGAAGCTGTGCATTTCCTAATGAGTTCCCATTTGTATAAGCTTAAAAACCTGAAGAAAGCAGGCTGTTAGACAAAAACTGAATGCCGTATACAATCCGTCATGAATTCCTGCACCCTAAAAAGCTGTCTGAATCACACGTTTGTCCGTGTATGAATCAGACAGCTTTTCTGCAGCTTGCCTCTTTTCAGCCGTTAGTTTTGTATCATCAGCTTTATGATCTCATCATCCGTTTCCTTCATGCCATCTCTTGCCAGCTGACCGACACCCATGATGGTTTCCTCAATATCGCGGCAAACAATACCCTCTCCGCGATAGAACTGCTTTCCCTTTTGATACATCATACAGCCCATGATGCCGGCATCAACCGCCGTTGCTATTTTTGCGGCACAGGAAGGCTTTGCACCGTCACAAATCATACCTGACGTTATTGCGAGTGCATTGACAATGGCATGGCAGATATGATCATAATCTCCGCCCAGCAGATATGCAATCCCTGCACCTGCGCCTGCACCTGCACTGACTGCACCACAATAAGCGGATAGCCGACCGATATATTTTTTCTGATACAGTGTGGAGAGATTGGATATGAGCAAAGCCCGGTACAGCTGTTCTTCACTGGATTGGAGCTCCCTTGCATAGGCGATTACCGGAAGAGAGCAGGTCATTCCCTGATTTCCGCTTCCGCTGTTGATAATAACCGGCAGCTCACAGCCGCTCATTCTGGCATCACTTCCCGCCGCAGCCAGAGCACGGGCACGAATCTGTACACTGTCACCATAGGTAGAGAGTAGCACGGAACCGATATTGGCACCATAGGAATGGGCTAACCCCTCTTCCGCTATGGCGGTATTGCATTGAATCTGTCGATCCAGTATCTCCTTTACATCCGCAAGATCCGCTATTTCTGCAAACTCATAGATACCCTGCATCGAAAACTGCATGGCATCCAGCTGCTCCTGTGTATCCTTGCGTGCCTCTTTGTCCAGCACACACCTTCCATCCTCTTCAATACGTACGATATTGGAATGCTCATTCTGGATACATACCAGTACAGTATGCTTATCTCCGGAAACTCTGACACCGACCTGCAGGGCACAGCTGCACTGCTCATGATGTACATACACTGCTGTCTTTTCAAGAAAAGCTTCCATTTGCGCGATCTGCTCCGTACGGACATGAGAAATAACCTCCAGTCCGAGGGTTGGATCACCGGCGATAATACCAATAGCTGCCGCACTTTGGATTCCCTTGCGTCCTCCGGTATTCGGCACCGTAACGCTTTTTACATTTTTGATGATATTGCCACTGGCATAAATATCCACCTGTTTTATATCTTCCTTCAGGCGTGCAGCTGCCTGTGCTGCCGCATAGGCAATCGCAATCGGCTCTGTACACCCCATCGCCGGAACGAGCTCTTTTTTCAGCAGGGTCACATATCCTCTGTACTGTGCATCCTGTTTTTTCATAAAATTTCTCCCTTTTCGCATTTTGCGTTGACTTCTCTTTAAATGTATTATATCATCACCATATATTTATGAAAATTTTATATATTTTATAAGATGATTAAATTATCTTTATGGGAGGATTTATGGAATTACGTACACTACGAACATTTCAGCGGGTAGCTCAGCTGAAGAGCTTCTCAAAGGCTGCGGCTGCACTGGGCTATACACAGGCTGCGGTCACCATTCAAATTCAGCAGCTGGAAAAAGAGCTGCACACCCGTCTGTTTGACCGTTTCGGCAAGACGATTTCGCTTACGCAGCAGGGAACTATATTTTATGACTATGCCTGCCGCATCCTCGATGAAAGTGAAAAAGCCAAGCTTGCGCTGCAGGAAGCACAGGAGCTGGAGGGACATCTGCGCATCGGCATGACGGAATCCCTGTGTGCATCCTCCTTTCCAAAACTGCTGCATGCCTTTCATACAACGTATCCGCATATCTCCATCAGCGTGGAAACCTCATCACCGGAAATTTTACTGGATATGATGAATCATAATGAGCTGGATATCGTCTATTTCATCGACCGCCGCCAGTATCATCCCGACTGGATCCGCGTCGTTGATGAACCGGAGGAAATCGTGTTTGTCTGCCATCCCTCTCATGCGCTGACAAAACGGAAATCACTGATTCTCAAGGACTTATTACAGGAGGAGCTGATTCTGACGGAAAGTGCAGCCAGCTATCGTTATGAGCTGGATCAGTATGCCCTGTCCATCAAACAGCAGGTGCATCCATACCTGGAAATAGGGAATACAGAATTCATCATACGGGAGCTGTTGAGTGAATGTGAGATTTCCTTTCTTCCCGCCTTCTGTGTGCAGCCCTATGTAGATCAGGGACGTCTGTCCATCCTGCGGCCGCGAGATTTTCAGCTGCGTGTATACCGCCAGATTGTTTATCATAAAAGCAAATGGCTCACACCGCATATGAATGCCTTTTTATCCTTTGCTTCCTAGTGGATCTAAATTTTTGAGCGTTCTGAGAGGTCCCTGTGCACCTGTGTCTAGCCTCTCCTGAGGCTAATGCACAAGATATTTTAAAAGCATAAAAAGACGGCATCTGCCATCTTTTTTCAAGATCGATTCTCAACTGCCTGCACACCGGTGATGATGCCGATGGAATAGATCGTATCCACGCTTGCCCTGCGCGTCAAGATATTGACCGGTTTACGCAAGCCCTGTAAAATCGGGCCAAACATGGTAAAGCCACCCAGCTCGACAGCAATCTTATAGCCGATATTTCCGGCATCGATATTCGGGAATATCAGTGTATTCATCTCCCCGGCGATGGCTGAATGCGGAGCCTTTACCTTTGCGACGATTGGAGAGATTGCCGCATCCACCTGAATCTCCCCGTCAACAGCAAAATCCAGCGGCATCCGTTTCAGATGCTCCGCTACGACGCGCACCTTATCCACACTTTCTCCGCTTCCCGACCCAAACGAGGAATACGATAAAATACCAACCTTCGGTTCAATACCAAACTGCCGTGCTGTTCTGGCACACTGGAGGGTAATCTCCACCAGCTCCTGAACCGATGGATCCACATTCAGTGTACAGTCCCCCATAATATAATGGATGTTATCCCGCTCCAGCAGAACACAGCTGGATACGGTTCGCTCATTCTCGGCAGTCCGAATGAGCTGTAAAGCGGGACGCATGGTTTCCGCTGTTGTTGCGATAACACCGCCAACCAGACCGTCAATATAGCCAAGCTCCAGATACATTGTTGAAAAATAATTGATATCCTTTAGTTTATCCTCACATGCTTCCCTGGTCCAGTCACCACGGCGAATCATCAGCATGCGTGACACCATTTCCGCCTTATTCGCAAAGCTTTCCATATCTGCGATTTCCACACCGCTGATATCAGCGCCAAGCTCCTTCGCATGCCAGAGAATTTCCTTTTTATGACCAATCAGCACCGGCAGTATAAAGCCGTTTTCCACATGCCGTATCGCTGCACGGATCACGTCGGGATTCGCTCCCTCCGCAAATCCGATTCTGGGATGCTTACCCAACAGATGATGCTCCAGATTTTTCATATGCCAATCACACTCACCTTTCTTTACAGCTATTCTACCACCTGTGATAACGCTTTCAAATAAAAACTTTATGAATTTTTTCACAACATTTGGAGAACACGGCAGGTTTCCTGCTTGCAAGTATATGCCAGGTATCGTACAATGAGCATAAAGACAAGGAGCCAAGAGAAGGAGGTGCTGATATGAACGTGATATTTCACATCGACGAAGAAAAACGCTGGCCGCTTGTACAGGGAAATGTAACCCATATGCTTGCCTATTGCGAACAGCTGCAGCAGGATTTCCATATCGAAATCGTCGTTAATGGAAGAGCTGTCCGGCAGCTGAAGGAGGAGGCCGCAGAGCAGCTGGAATACAAAGCAGTTTTCTGTGATTTTATAAAACGCGGTGTCATCATAGCCGCCTGCCGCAATGCCATGAAGGGGCAGAGGATGGAGGAGCAGGAGCTTTTAAACGGTGTGACAACGGTTGCAAGCGGTGTTGTGGAGCTTGCCGTTAAGCAGCAGGCGGGATATTCCTACATCAAACCGTAATCCGGCGAAGGTCGGATTTTTTATTTGAAATAAATGGAAATCCATACTATAATAAATACCACCTGGAAAGGAGGATGCACATGCTGAAAAAAACGGCAGCCTGGATCAGGGAGCATCCCTATGCGCTGTGCCTTCTTTATTTTATCCCCTATCTGATTTACTTTGAGCTTTTGGAGGCCTTTGCGGTTCCCAAATTTATCATACACTGTCCGCTGGATGACTGGATCCCTTTTCATGAAGGCTTTGTTATACCTTATTTTGCCTGGTTCCCCATGCTTGCAGTCTCTCTTGGTTATTTTCTGTTCCACTCGCGAAGGGATTTTCTGGATCTGTGCTTTATTATGTTCACCGGTATGACAATCTGTCTGCTGATCTATACCGTACTGCCCAACGGTCTACAGCTGCGTCCTGCTGTTGTACGTGACAATCTGCTTGCCCGTATTGCCGGAATGCTGTATGCCATTGATACACCGACGAACGTCTGTCCGTCCATTCATGTTTCCAGTACCGTGGCGATTATGATCATTGTCATGCGCTATCAAAAGTTTTCTCATGCGGCACTGGTCAAAGGCTTTACCCTGTTATGCGGAATCGCAGTATGTCTTTCAACCGTTGTACTGAAACAGCATTCCGTCATTGATATCGTTCTCGGAGGGCTTCTCACACTTATCTTATATAAGGTATGTATGCAAACAGACTGGATGAAATATCTGCGCAAACTCCCATATAGGAAGCTTCTATCTCGTAAATCTTAGGCTTTAAAGCATGCAAAAAGATGCAGACCTTCTGCATCTTTTTATAGGGGCTCCATGCGTACATGCTATCTCTCAGGTAATGCTGGCATCATAAATAGACTGTATGGAGCTTTTCAGTAAGGCTTCAAATTCATCATCACTCTGGGTTACGCAAAGTCCCTGTGATAATGCACGGGAGAAGCTCGCAATCAGTCCCGGATTTCTTGCAAGCCTTTCATTCGCTTCATCTCTTGTATACCCTCCGGATAATGCGACTATGCGCAGAACATGCGGATCATTCATCAGCTCTGTGTAGAAACCGTCAACACTTGGAATGGTCAGCTTGAACATAATGATTTCATCTGCTGTCAGCTTCGCCAGATGCTTTTTGATTTCCGCCTTCAGCAATACCTCACAATCCGCCTTATCCGATGCTGTAATATCTACCTCAGGCTCAAGAATCGGCACCAATCCTGCCGCACAGATACGTTTACCGATAGCGAACTGCTGCTCGACGATAGCGCGGATACCATCCGTATTGCTTTCCCTGATAACAGAGCGCATCTTCGTTCCAAAGATATGGCGCTGTTTTGCACGCTCGAGCAGCTCCTCCAGCTGTGGAATTTCCTTCATCAGCTGAACGCCGTTTTCCAGTGGGGCAAGCCCCTTGTCCACCTTCAGAATCGGAAGAATTCCCTTTTGATTCCACAGATAGTCAGCAGTGTACTCGTTGTTCACCTTCCGTTCCATAGTGTTTTCAAACAGAATGGCTGCAAGTATATGCTCGCTTGTAAAGGAAGGGCATGTCAATATTCTGGTTCTCATCTCATGAACCAGATCAAACATCTCTTCATCGCTATGATATGCATCCTCTGCAATACCATACAGTCGAAGTGCTTTCGGTGTACTGCCGCCGCTTTGATCAAGCGCCGCAATAAAACCTTTGCCTGTGTGCATGCGAATACGTTTTGGATCACTCATGATGATACCTCCTTCCATCTATTGTCATCATACCACTTTATGATGCAAAAAAACAGTGCTATTGAGTATTTCAACATATCGGTATGCAGCATAGTCACAGCAGCATCAATGCATTGGATGGAATAAAAAAGGGATATCTAAAGTATCGTAGGAATAAAAAAGCCGGTTCTTCCTATTCAGATGTCCGGCTTTGTGAGTATTCACGAATCATACTGTGCTGTATGTAAAAGCTCATTCGCATGCTTTACGAGTGCTTTGTCCGGAGGCAGGACATCCTTTAGTGCATAGGTATAGCCAAGCTCCTCCCACTTGTAGGCACCCAGTGTATGATATGGCAGAATCTCAACACGCGCTACATTATGCAGAGTCTGCAAAAAGGTATCCAGCTTTTGAAGGTCCTCATCACTGTCATTGATACCAGGTACCAGCACATGACGAATCCAGACAGGCTTACCGATATCAGAAAGATATTTTGCCAGATCCAGAATATTGCGGTTGCTTTTTCCCGTCAGTGCGCGATGCTTTTTTTCATCATAAACCTTAAGATCCAGCAGGATGAGGTCTGTGACATTCATCAGCTCCTGGAATTTATCAAAAAAGTCCCCTTCACCGGTAAACGGATTTCCCGCCGTATCCAGAACGGTGTGAATGTTTTCCTTCTTCGCCTTTTGAAACAAATCCAGAAGAAAGTCAATTTGCAGCAAAGGCTCTCCCCCGCTGACCGTAATACCGCCGTTTTTGCCCCAGTAGCTGCGATAACGCATCGCACGCTTCAGCAATGCTTCACTGTCTGTATCCGGCTCCCCGCATTTCCAGGTATCCGGATTATGGCAATACTGGCAGCGCATGGCACAGCCTTTTAGAAATATAACAAAGCGCACCCCCGGTCCATCAACGGAGCCAAAGGTTTCAATGGAATGAATCGCTCCTTTTACACTCATAACATCACCTCCGTAAACGTAGAAAGGCCTGTTTGTATAACAGACCTCTTTTCTTTGTAACTTACAGACTTGCGTGGCAGGTTCTGGAAATAACATCCAGCTGCTGTTCACGCGTCAGGTCAATGAATTTTACAGCATATCCGGAAACACGGATCGTGAAGTTTGCATACTCCTCTTTTTCCGGATGCTCCATGGCATCATGCAGCTTTTCAATACCGAATACATTGACATTCAGATGATGGGCTCCCTGATCAAAGTAGCCATCCAGAACATGTACCAGATTATCGGCACGCTCATCCTCATTGTGTCCAAGCGCATCCGGACTGATGGTCTGCGTATTGCTGATGCCGTCCAATGCATATTCATAAGGCAGCTTGGTTACGGAATTCAAAGAAGCCAGCAGACCGTTCTGTTCTGCACCATAGGAAGGGTTTGCCCCCGGTGACAATGGCTCTCCGGCCTTACGTCCGTCCGGCAGAGCTCCGGTAGCCTTACCATATACGACATTGGAGGTGATAGTAAGAATCGAGGTAGTCGGTTCAGAGTCACGATAGGTATGACGCTTCTCGATTTTCTCCATAAAGGTCTTTAACAGCCACACTGCAATATCATCCGCACGGTCATCATCATTTCCATAGCGCGGGAAATCACCCTCGATTTCATAATCAATAACCAGTCCGTCTTCATCACGAACCGTCTTAACCTTGGCATATTTGATTGCTGCCAGGGAATCTACGACATGGGAGAATCCGGCAATGCCTGTCGCAAAGGTTCTGCGCACATCGGTATCGATCAGTGCCATTAAGGAGCTTTCATAATAATATTTATCATGCATGTACTGAATCAGGTTCAGGATGTTGACATACAGATCAGCCAGCCATTCCATCATATTGTCATACTTATGCATAACCTCATCATAATCCAGATATTCACTGGTAATCGGACGATATTCCGGACCGACCTGTGCTTTCGTCTTTTCATCAATTCCACCGTTAATTGCATACAACAGACATTTTGCAAGGTTAGCACGTGCTCCGAAGAACTGCATTTCCTTACCTGTCTGCGTGGCACTCACACAGCAGCAGACGGCATAGTCATCCCCCCATACCGGGCGCATAACATCATCATTCTCATACTGTACGGAGCTTGTCTCAATCGAGATGCGTGCGGAATATGTCTTGAAGCTTTCCGGCAGATGAGAGGAATACAGCACCGTCAGGTTCGGCTCCGGTGCCGGTCCCATATTTTCCAGTGTATGCAAAAAACGGAAGTCGGATTTTGTAACCATATGGCGGCCATCCATACCCAGACCTGCCAGATCCAGTGTAGCCCATACCGGGTCACCGGAGAACAGCTGGTTATAAGAAGGAATACGTGCAAATTTCACCATACGGAACTTCATCGTCATATGATCGATCAGCTCCTGTGCTTCACTTTCGGTAAGAATTCCTGCCTCCAGATCACGTTCGATATAAATATCCAGGAAGGTGGAAACACGTCCGACACTCATTGCAGCACCATTCTGTGTCTTGATGGCCGCAAGATAACCGAAATACAGCCACTGAACTGCCTCCTTCGCGGTTGTTGCAGGTCCGCTGATATCAAAGCCGTAAAGTGCAGCCATCGCCTTCATACCCTTTAACGCCTTAATCTGCTCAGCCAGCTCCTCACGCTGACGGATGATGTCATCGCTCATTACACCGCAGCCGCAGTTTGCCTTATCCTTCTGTTTCTGTTCGATCAGATAATCGATACCGTACAGAGCAACACGACGGTAATCGCCAACGATTCGTCCGCGTCCATAGGTATCCGGAAGACCGGTAACGATTTTGTTCCGTCTTGCCAGTCGCATTTCCGGTGTATAGCAGTCAAACACGGCATCGTTGTGTGTCTTGTGATATTCATGGAAGATTTCATGCAGCTTTTCACTTGGCTCATATCCATAGGTGGTACATGCCTCTTCACTCATTTTAATACCGCCGTATGGCATGAAAGCACGCTTCAGCGGCTTGTCTGTCTGCAAGCCGACGACTGCTTCCATATCCTTTAATTCATCCTTGATGTAGCCGGGGCCATAAGAGGTCAAAGAGGAAACGATTTCTGTTTCCATATCGAGAACACCGTTCTTTGCGCGTTCTTCCTTCTGCAGCTTCTGCAGCTCCTGCCACAGCTTGTTCGTTGCTTCTGTCGGTTCAGCCAGAAACGACTCGTCCCCGTCATATGGCTTGTAGTTGTTCTGAATAAAATCCCGAACATTGATTTCCTCTTTCCAGAGGCGGCCTGTAAAGCCTTCCCATTCTTTGCGTTCATTCATCATAAATCCTGCGTCCTCCTGTTTCATTCTGTTATGAAATGGTTTCGTAAGATAAATCATAGGACTGATTCATCCACAAGAAAAGAGCCGACAGTTGTCCCGAGCTCTTCTGCCCAGACGGTCGGCCCCTATACATTATACTCCCTGTGGTCAATTCCACTTCCGTCAGTCATATAACTGAATAAACTGTATCATTTTTTCAGCCGAACGTCAATAGGCTTGCATACAAAATAAGCTTACAAAGTAAGAAGGTCACGATTCACAGCAAATCCACGAAAAGAAGGATCAAACAGAAGTATAAAAATCACACAGGATGGAAAGTCATTCCCCCGTCAAACTATTACATCTTTTCTTTTTTGATCATTCGTTTATAAACTGTGAACAGTAACAAAAGCAGACCGCCTGTCCGCCGTATCGTGGAAACAGACAGTCTGATTGTGAAGTCAGATTTGGGCTGGTTGTAAAGTTATAAGGAAAACAAAGAACTGCAATCTCTTTGTTAGTTTAATCTAACTCCATATATAGAATACTCTTTTTTACAGCATCTGTCAATGAAAACATCCTGAACTCTTTATAAAAAAAGAAGCTGATGATGATAAGGTGCGCAACTTCAGAAAATAAAAACGAAAAGGCTTTGAATTCCTCTCCGTCTTTCTTCATATGTATGTTAATAAACAGTAAAACCGCCATCACTTGCGACAATGCTACCGGTGATGTGTCTTGCCTCATCACTGGCAAAATACAGGATCGTCGCTGCCTGCTCCTCACTTGTAGCATTGCGATGCTGCAGAGTTTCCGTCTTACCGGCAATCATGGAATTCTTCATAAATTCCTGCGGGTCTTTTCCCTGTGCCTTCAATTCCGCAATCTTGGCATAAATCTTCTGCTTTGCGGCTTCTGTCAGCGGTGTATCGGTTCCTGCCGGACAGATGGCATTGCAGGTAATGTTTTTCGCAGCGTAATCCATTGCCGTTGATTTTGTCAGTCCGACAACACCGTGCTTGCTGGCAACATAGGCAGGTCCTGCAGGGGTTGCCCGAATACCTGCCACGGATGCGGTATTCACAATACTTCCACCGGTTTCATTGGTAAGCATGTATTTCACTTCCTCACGAATGCAATAGAACATGGCATTCAGATTGGCATTGACAACGCTGAACCAGTCCTCATCTGTCAAATCTTCGATTTTCTTGGAATCTCCGACGATGCCGGCATTGTTAATAGCGATATCGATACGTCCATACACTTCCATCACTTTCGCATACAGGGCGATGATATCTTCTTTTATAGTCACATCACAGCGCACAAACAGTGCCTTGCCTCCCTGATCCGTAATGGTCTTTTCAATCGCCTTTCCGCGTTCTTCATTTCGTCCAGCGATGACAACGGTTGCCCCTTCTGCACCGGCACGGATACAAACTGCTTTTCCTATTCCGGAGGTTCCTCCGGTTACGACCATAATTTTATCCTTAAAACGTTCTGTATTCATAAAAAGCTCCTTTCTGTTTTCTTAATATTATTATAGCGCTTACAAAGAAAAAATACTACACTTATACAATCTTTATGCAGAGTTGAAAACCGCAGCTGGAAATCCTCCATGCTACGGCTATTTCATTTTATCTATACGCTTTCGTTCCCTTTATTTCTTTATCTCCTTCCTTATGCTTCTTTTTCTTTTTCATACTGCGTTGATGGCTCTAGCATCGCATCCAGTACAAGCTGCGCCATTTCATAATGCAGCTTGCGATAATCCTCCTCACATTCCCATTTCTCGTTCTTGCGACTGACATGAACAGCGAGGCAGTTTGCAGCAGGAATCTGGTATAAGGATGCTAGTATATAAAGTACTGCTGTTTCCATTTCACAATTCATAATTCCCAGACTTGACCATTCTTCAATCATATTGGGAACAGGAAGTGCTTTTCCCTTTATTGAAATACCCCTTCCCTGCCCTATGTAATATGTTTCTGCCGTCAGTCCCAATCCGATATGGATTTTTTTACTGCCGGACAGATGTTTTGCAATCCGACTGACTAACAGCGAATCTGCAACAGCAGGATACGTATCCGGGACATAAGTCGTCATCAATCCTGTTGTTCGTGCCATTCCAGTATTTAAAATGATATCGCCTGGCTCAATATCGTCACGCCATGCGCCGCAGCCTCCGCAACGTACGATTTGTTTTGCTCCATTTTCCAGCAGCTCACTCACACAGATTTCCGTTGAGCCTACACCTATGCCGGTAGAACATACGGATACCTTCTGATTTTTATAATAACCATTCATTAAAAGAAATTCACGATTATTAACAATAATACTACGCTTATCAAACGCTTCTGCAAGAAGTGAAACCCTACCAGGATCTCCAACAATTATGGTCGCTTCCCCCAAATCTCCGTGCTTTAATTCTTTCAAATGTATACTCATATTATCTACCTCCTATGCCTGTGTTTCTGCTGGCTTTGGCTTGTGTATCTGTAGCGTTGTCACTGTAATCAGAGATATACAGTATAACACGGTAAGAAATGCCATGGCTACTGTTAGAGAATAGTTATCTAAAAAGAAACCGATAGCGATTGAGGAAAAACCACCAATAGCACGACCGATATTGAAAATAATATTATTTGCAGTTGCACGGATATGTGTTGGATATAGATTACCAACAATTGCTCCGTAGCCTGCATTCATACCGTTGGCAAAAAAACCTACAATTGCGCCCCCAACCAAAATCAACATTGCAGAATCTGCAAAGGAATATGCAAATACTGCAATCGCAGATGCAATCAGAAATGATGCATAGGCCGTTTTGGCACCAATCTTATCCATAATCTGACCGAAGACCAGCATTCCTAAAGACATACCGATAATGGTTGCTATCATCCAAATTGATGAACCGGAAATACTAAGTCCGGCTTTGTTTTGCAAAATTGAAGGAAGCCAGTTCATCAGCCCAAAGTATCCGGCAACCTGTACAATCGCCATAATGGTCAGACGAATCGTTGTAAAAGCCCTGCCTTCTGTAAAAAGATCACGTATTCCTGATTTTTTAGTAACCGATTCTTTTTTTACCGCCTTCCATGCTTCAGATTCCGGCAGCTTCCAAAGGATAAAAACAGCCAGGAAAATTGGAAGAGCACCAAATACAAATAAACCTCTCCAGCCGAATGTTGGAATAATCAATGCAGCTCCTATGGCAGCAATGATACTGCCAAGCTGTCCTGCAATTGTTACAAATGAAGTAATTCTTCCTCTTTTACCCTCAGCGAAAGAATCCGCAATGATGGACATAATCACACCATACTCTCCGCCTCCGCCGACACCTACCAAAAAGCGCAGCACATAAATGGCAGTTATGCTTGTAGAACAAGCTGTCAGCCCTGTCGCTATAGAGAAAATAGCGACTGTAATTGCAAAAATTTTTACTCTGCCATACTTGTCTGCCAATGTTCCAAAGATGATACCACCGGCCAGCATTCCCAGATTGGTGATGGTGGATATCGCTCCACCTGCAGTTGAGCTGATTGCAAAATCAGCAATAATAGAGGTCAGTACATAGGATAACAGCATCGTACTACAGCTCTGCATTCCCAGCCCGGCCATTGTGGTACCTAATGCCGTTTTCTGATAGGTACTCATATTCATACGTTCTTGACTCATAAAAAGTCTCCTTTCCTTACACCACCATTTTAGATAGAAAAGCGCATTCTAACAATTGTAGAAAGAGCCCAAAAATTACCAGTGATTTCGTGTATCTACACAATTTACACGTTTACTTCTTGTATGATATCATTCAGTAATAAATAAGGTGTATTGTAACCGCAATCATATTATTTATATACCGGTATGATCTGTATCCAAAAACATCACACGAAATTTGTGAATGGGAGGTGATACCGTATGATCTATTTAAGCACGATCATGAGCAGTGATATCTGGGATCTGAAAGCGCTGTATGAGGGGGCTAATGTACAGCGCTTGGTTGCTTCTGTAACCATTATGGAATCTCTACCCATACGGGAATGGGCGAAGGGTGGTGAACTGCTTCTGACAAGTTCCAGAACATTACCGGAAAATGAGCAGGATCTGCTGGAGTTACTCCATGATATGCAGCGCCTGTCAACCGCTGCTCTTGCGGTAAAATGCAGAGAAACTGACGAGCATATGGCGCGTGTAAAAAGACTTTCCATACTGGCGCAGGAATGGCAGATTCCCATTTTTCTCATTCCGCCTCAGCGAACCTACCTATCCTTAACGAATGCTATCAATCGTCTGCTTTCTCTGGCAGATGAACAGGATACCCTTAAGGAATACCTTATGCGTTATCTGCTATTAAGCACGGATCCTTTCAAGGATTTGATTGTCCGACGCTGTACGCAGTCATTGCAGCTTGCACTGTTTCAGAACGAACTGCAGCTGATTCAGTTTCAAATTGATAGAGAATCTACGAATGCTCAGCTCTCTGAGCAGAAGCGCTATTCGATTTTTCTGCATGTCTGTACGATATATGAGCGTATGAAGCAACAGCATCTGCTTCATGACTTTCTCTTCATGCATACGAACACGGCGATTTATACAGCCGTAATTCTGAAAGCTTCACAGTTTTCTTCAGCCTGTATACAAGAACTTAAGCAGTTGATTCCAGTATATCCAGATCTGCAGATTGGAATCAGCTCAGTTCAGAAAGCAGCTAATATTGCTGAGCTGATGAAAGAAGCTGAATTTTCTGTACACGTTGGTCTGACACTACAGAAACAGCAGATTATCCTTTATCCAAAGGTACAACTGCTGCGAATCATACAGGAGCTTCAGCAGCAGGATAAAACAAATTATTTTCAGCAGACCATTGCACCGCTAAAGGAGTATCCTTTTCTGTTGGATACTCTTATCAAATACTTCCGCAATAACGAGAACCAGAAGCAAACATGTAAAGAGTTGTTTATTCATGTTAATACACTGCAGTATCGGCTGAAGAAAATTGAAGCATTATGTGGTTTACACATGAATGACATGCAGGAGAAAATAAACCTTTATGTATCCTTATTATCACATATGATGGAAAATTGGAGGAATGACAATGACAATGATTGAATTGAAAAACATTTCAAAATGTTTTACGACAGCTAACGGAGAGCGGATACAAGCAATTAAAGATGTATCTCTTGCAATCCATGAACACGAATTCATCTCTATTATTGGTCCCAGCGGCTGTGGCAAATCCACATTGCTGCGAATCGTAAGTGAATTACAGGAGCGTGACGGTGGAGAAATCGTATTCCATGACAACACGTTAAAAGAAAATCTGGGTTTTGTATTTCAGGATTCAGTTTTATTCCCTTGGAAAAGTGTTTATGAAAATATCATAATGCCATTGGAAATCAAACATCAAAAAACACCGGAATCATTGATGCGTGTAGAGAAATTGCTGGAGTTGATGAAACTTAAGGAATTTCGAAATTCTCTGCCAAAGGAGCTGAGCGGAGGTATGAAGCAGAGAGCTTCCATCGCTCGTTCACTTAGCTACGACCCAAAGCTTCTGTTAATGGATGAACCCTTTGGTGCGTTGGATGCCCTGACACGAGATTATTTGAATCTGGAGCTCAGACGTCTTTGGAAACAGACGAAAAAAACCATTCTATTTGTTACACATGACATAGAAGAGGCTGTTTTTCTATCCACACGCGTTGCCGTTTTAAGTAATCGGCCTTCCAAAATTCGCGACATCATCACTATTGATCTCCCACAGGAACGAAGCCTGAAGCTGCGAGAAGCTATAGAGTTTACGGATTATGTATCCAGATTGCGAGGTATGCTGAATGAGCAGGCATAAAAAAGAAGCGATATGGTATACGCTTCTCTCTCTATCTGTATTTATCTTTTTATGGTATGCTTATGTAACTTTTTTCCATATTCCCTCCTTCATCCTACCAACTCCCACTGCCGTTGCTAAGGAAATGGTTTTTCAGCTCACGCAAATGGATTTTTATAAAAATCTGCTATATACCCTGAGCGAGGTTCTGTTTGGCTTCGCACTCTCAGTTTTGTTTGGTATTATAGTCGGTTACTGTATTGGGAAGCATCCACATATCAAACAGCTGAGTATGCCTCTGCTTGTATTTTTTCAGGTATCACCGAAAATTGCCTTAATTCCTATTTTCATTATCTGGTTTGGACTTGGTTATGGCTCCAAATTATTCATCGTTTTCATCATGTCCTTTTTTCCTATCATAGAAGGTGTGCTGCTGGGTCTCGGTCATATCCCAAAAGAAATGTATGCATATATGCAGGTATTGAACGCAGATCGCAGACAGATATTTACTCAGCTAGAGTTTCCGTGCTGCATACCGTATCTTCTCTCTTCCTTCAAGATAAGCATCCTACAGGCTATTATTGGAGCAACTGTAGCGGAATGGATGGCAGGACAGTCGGGTATCGGATATTTGCAATCATTTGCCAGTTCCACCTTTGATAGTCCGCTGCTGATATCAGGTATTCTATTTACCATTTTGCTGGGAATTTTACTGTATGCAGCTGTAAACCTGCTGGAACAACGGTTACAGCGATATCAGGAGGTAAAGCAATGAAAAAATTCTGTTTCATTTTGTTATCTTTATGTTTGTTATCCGGATGTACTGGTTCTTCGTTTCACCCATATAAAAATACAGATGGACTATTTGAAGTTGATATTCAGATTGATGGAGCTGCAACACCTTATTATGCGCCGCTATATCTCGCACAGGAAAAGGGCTATTTCAAGGAGGAAGGACTGCAGGTCAATTTCTATTATGCATCTGCTGCAGAAATTGTTAAAAACGTGGGGGCAGGAAATGTACCCTTCGGTTTTCCTAATGCGGATACTGTATTGTTGGGTCGGGGAAACGGTGTTCCAGTCAACATCATTCATACTACCTATCAGAAGGGGCTGGGAGCAATCATTTACAAAAGCGAATCTGGCATTCATAAAATACAGGATCTGAAGGGCAAAACAATTGCCATTACAAGTTATGGCAGTCCCAATTATATTCAGCTGAAGGTTATTCTGCAGCAGAACGGCCTATCCATCCATGATGTGCAAATCAAAGTGATCGGAACAGGTGCAATTGTGAATGCTCTCGTTTCCAATCAGGTAGATGCAATTTGCTTTTCTAAGCTTCGCACCTATGAGCTTCAGTCTAGTGGAATCGACGTTAAACAGTTTCTCAGCAACGACTATATGCCCTCCTATGGAAATGTAGTAATCACCTCACAGACTTTCTTGAAAGAGCATCCGGAAATATGCAGAGGTTTTACGAATGCCTTGAATCGGGGTATGCAGGATATTATAGAAGGTCAGGTGCAGGAAGCTGTGAATATCGCAAAGGAAAAATTTACACCAAGCATTGCCGGAAGTGAACAGAAATACATAGATATTATTTCGCAGGAATTTGTAAAAAATCTTTGGGTTTCTGAAGATACCGCAGTGTATGGATATGGCTACAGTAATCTCCATGATTATCAGATTTACATTGACCTGCTGCAAAAAAACGGATTATTCAAGACATCCTTTCCTGCAGATGAGCTCATAGTTCAACCGGGAGGTGCATCATGAAAAAAACAAGAATCTATGTGGAAATGTGCGTACTGCTTACATGCCTGCTGATACTGTGGCAGTTTATCACCATTATATTTCATATCCCCAGCTATTATCTTCCTTCTCCTGTTGATTTTTTCAAATATTTTATACAATTTATGCAAAGCGGCAACATGGGATTGCATATCACAACAACGCTGTATGAAATTTTTATCGGCACCTTCTGGGGTATTATCTTAGGTATGATTCTCGGTTATTTACTCGCGAAAAACAGACTTTTAGAGCATCTGCTTATGCCATTGCTTCTCATCATGCAGATTTCACCGAAAATTTCCATTGCTCCGCTATTCATTTTATGGTTTGGGCTTGGACTGACTTCCAAAATAGCATTGGTCATTCTGGTAGTGTCCTTCCCTATCATGGTGGCGGAAAGCAGTGCATTGAAGAAAATCAATTCCGGATATAGGGATCTCATGAATATATTACAGGCAAATCGATGGCAGATTTTCATACGTATGGAGTTGCCCTGTGCCTTCCATGAGGTCATCAGCGGCAGCAAGGTCGCTGTGACACAGGCAATTACTAGCGCTGTGATCGGAGAAATGATGGGGGCAAAAGCCGGTCTTGGCTATCTGCTGACAAATGGTGCAGAAATGTACGATTTAAATATGATTCTCTCTTCAATATTCCTGCTTTCTCTGCTGGGACTTCTTTTATATGAAGCTTGTCAGATTGTAGAGCATAGAGTGCTGTATTGGAAATAACAATGCCTTTTTGGCAATGTATATACTTTTTTCCTAAGGCTGAATAATAAAAAAAGGGAAATCCAAAATGATTGAATTCCTCAATCGTTTGGATTTCCTTTTTCATAAACACTCAAAGATATAAACACTCGGCAAATGCTGAAAGTATTTTAACTATGCTTTTATAATAGAGACATATTTAGTGCTCCAGCTCGTTCATTGAAATGGTTGTAAAATTCAAGGCCTCCAGCACCTTTAATATCGCATTTGCCGTATCAAAGGAGGTGAAGCAGCTGATATTATTTTCTGCGGATACACGACGAATCAGGAAGCCGTCATTCGTTACCTCCTTATCCTCGCTGGACATGGTATTGATCACATAATTTACCTTTCCCTTGCGAATCACATCCAGGACATTCAAATCGCCCTCCTGGGAAATCTTATTGACAGTTTTCACAAACAACCCGTTTTCCTGTAAGAACTTCGCTGTTCCACTTGTCGCATAGATGCCATAGCCGATGGCTGAGAAACGCTTTGCCATGCGCAGCCCCTCTTCCTTGTCATCATCCGCAATCGTCATCAGCACATTTCCATGATTCGGAATACGGATACCGCTGGCAAGCAGTGCCTTATACAGTGCTTTTTCCAAGGTAACATCACCACCCAGTGCTTCTCCGGTCGATTTCATTTCTGGTCCCAGCACCGTATCAACGCTGCGCAGCTTCGCAAAGGAGAACACCGGAGCCTTGACAAATACACGATTCTCAAACGGACGGATACCTTCCTCATAGCCCTGCTCAGCCAAAGAGTCACCTAGAACACAGCGTGTTGCGATATGACTCATTGCCACTCCGGTGATTTTGCTTAAGAATGGTACGGTACGGGAGCTTCGCGGATTGACCTCCAGAACATATACCATTTCCTCTTTTCCATCCTTTGGCGCCTCCACGATAAACTGAATATTGAACAAGCCGATAAAGTGGAATCCCTTTCCGATACGAATGCTGTAATCAACGATGGTGTCGCGCACCTTGTCGGAAATGGTCTGCGGCGGATAGACACTGATCGAGTCACCGGAGTGAATACCGGCCCGCTCGATATGCTCCATGATTCCCGGAATATACACATGCTCCCCATCGCAGATGGCATCGATTTCCAGCTCCTTACCGACGATGTATTTATCCACCAGAATCGGCGCATCGTGACTGATTTCCTTGACCGCTGTTGCCATATAAACCCGCAGATCATCATCATTGTGCACGATTTCCATCGCACGTCCGCCGAGGACATAGGATGGACGCACCAGCACCGGATACCCGATGCGGTTCGCAATGTTTACGGCTTCCTCTACCTCCACCGCTGTTTCTCCCTTCGGCTGCGGGATATCCAGCGTGTGCAGCATCGCTTCAAATGCATGACGGTCTTCGGCACGGTCAATGTCCTCAAGAGAGGTTCCCAGAATCTTCACACCGCGTTCCACCAGCTTATCCGCCAGATTGATTGCCGTCTGTCCACCGAACTGAACAATCACACCCAGCGGCTGTTCCAGATCCACAACGTGCATAACATCCTCAATCGTCAGCGGTTCAAAATACAGCTTATCGGATATAGAAAAGTCTGTCGATACCGTTTCCGGATTGTTGTTGATAACGATCGCCTCATAGCCGCGCTCCCGCAGTGTCATTACACAGTGTACGGTCGCATAGTCGAATTCCACACCCTGTCCGATACGAATCGGTCCAGAGCCTAGAACGATGATTTTCTTACGGTCTGTACGGAAGGATTCCGTTTCCTGTTCATAGGTGGAATAGAAATACGGCGTCGCACTTTCAAATTCCGCTGCACAGGTATCCACCATTTTGTATACTGGTACGATGCCGTTATTCTTCCGCAGCTCATAGAGGGAGCGCTCCTTCATCCCCCACTTGCGGGCGATATAGGAATCCGCAAAGCCGTTTTCCTTCAACGTACGGAGTACGGTAAGATCCTGTGGATGTGCCATCATTTCTTCTTCCAGAGAAATGATATTCGCAAACTTATGCAGGAAGAACATATCGATCTTCGTTATTTCATGAATACGTGCTAGTGATTCCTTACGGCGAATCAGCTCAGCGATGCCGAACATGCGCAGATCATCCTTTACCGCGATTTTCTCCCACAGCTGCTCAGTTGTACAGGCATCAATTTCCTTATGATCGATGTGATCACATTTCATTTCCAGAGAGCGTACTGCCTTCAGAAAGCTTTCTTCAAAATTGCGACCGATGGACATGACTTCACCGGTAGCCTTCATCTGTGTTCCCAAACGACGATCGGCCCTCTCAAATTTATCAAACGGGAATCGTGCCAGCTTCGTAACGATGTAATCCAGTGATGGCTCAAAGCAGGCATAGCTCGTCTTGGTAATCGGATTGATGATTTCATCCAATGTCATACCGACCGCAATCTTTGCGGCCAGCTTTGCAATCGGATAGCCGGTAGCCTTGGAGGCGAGCGCTGAAGAGCGGGATACTCTTGGATTCACCTCAATGATATAGTATTTGAAGCTGTTGGGATCCAGAGCCAGCTGTACATTGCAGCCTCCGCATATTTTCAAGGCACGTATGATTTTCAGACTGGCATTGCGCAGCATCTGATGCTCACGATCGGACAACGTCTGCACGGGCGCCACAACCATGGAATCCCCGGTATGAATGCCCACTGGATCAATGTTTTCCATGTTGCAGACCACGATAGCATTATCGTTATTGTCCCGCATAACCTCATATTCGATTTCTTTAAAGCCTGCGATGCTGCGTTCAATCAGACACTGATGTACTGGAGACAGCTTTAATCCGTTATCCGCAATGATACGCAGCTCCTCTTCCGTATCCGCAAAGCCTCCACCGGTTCCTCCCAGTGTGTACGCCGGACGAACAACTACCGGATAGCCAATGGAATTCGCAAAGGCAATCGCCTCCTCCACCGTATGAACGATATCGCTCTCCGGTACCGGTTCGTTGATTTCATACATCAGATTCCGAAACAGCTCACGATCCTCCGCCTTGTTGATGGCAGCTAAGTCCGTTCCCAAAATCTCCACATCGTATTCCTCAAGAATTCCCGATTCAGCTAGTTCAACAACCAGATTCAATCCGGTTTGTCCCCCCAGACTGCCCAGTATAGCATCCGGACGTTCTTTATATATGATACGGCTGGCAAATTCCAGTGTTAGCGGTTCAATATAGACACGATCCGCAATCGCCGTATCGGTCATGATCGTTGCCGGATTGGAATTGATCAGGACGACCTCATAGCCTTCCTCACGAAGAGACTGGCAGGCCTGACTTCCGGCATAATCAAATTCCGCTGCCTGACCGATGACAATTGGTCCAGACCCGATCACAAGTATTTTTTTCATATCTGTACGCTTTGTCATTTTATACGTTCTCCTTTTCCATCAGTTTCATAAATTGGTCAAACAGATAATTCGCATCCTCCGGTCCCGGTGCAGCCTCCGGATGATACTGTACACTGAATACCGGATAGCGTTTATGGCGGACACCCTCCACACTCTTATCATTCAGTGCCTGATGTGTCATAATCAGATCTGTGTTCGCAAGACTTTCTGCTTCCACAGCATAGCCGTGATTCTGCGAGGTGATTTCCACCTTTTTGCTGGACAGATTCAGGACGGGATGATTACAGCCGCGATGTCCGAATTTCAGCTTAACCGTATTGGCACCGCACGCCAGAGAAATCAGCTGATGTCCAAGGCAGATGCCGAATACCGGAACATGCTTGATCAGCTCGCGGATTTCCTTGATTGCACCTGTCATATCCTTGGGATCCCCCGGACCGTTGCTCAGCATAATGCCATCCGGATGCAGAGCAAGAATCGCCTGTGCTGATGTATTGTATGGTACAACGACAAGATCGCAGCTTCTGCGAGACAGCTCGCGGATGATGCCATGCTTTGCCCCGAAATCCATCAGTACAACCTTTTTCCCACGGGCTGGAATTGGAAAAGGCTTCTGCGTGGATACGCGTGCAACCTGATCGTGCAAAAAATCAGTCTCCTTCAACAGCCTGACCATTGCATCCACATCTGCATCCGCATTTGCCATAATGGCACGCATGGTACCGCTGCTGCGCAGCTTTCTTGTAATCGCGCGCGTATCCACATGACAGATTCCCGGTATTTCTTTTAGCTTTAAAAATTCATCCAGTGTCAGATCGCATCGGAAATTGCTTGGCTGCGCGCAGTATTCCTTCACAACAAAACCGAACACAGCAGGATCCAGACTTTCAAAGTCATCCCGGTTGATTCCATAATTTCCAATCATCGGATAGGTCATCATAACGATTTGACCGCAATAGGATAAATCGGACAGTACCTCCTGATAGCCGCTCATTCCGGTATTGAACACAAGCTCCCCTACCTGATAATGATCAGCTCCGAAGCCGCAGCCTTCATATACACTGCCGTCCTCCAGTATCAGTAAACGTTTTTTCATATAGCTCCTCCTGTAAGTCCTTACAATTGCCGTTTCCACCAAAAGGGCATAGAATACCTGCTGTATTCTATGCCCCAATGCATTGTGCTCTCTATTCTATTTTTCCATCCAGGATTCATCCTTCGGATCCTGTTTCCATGCCTTTAACTTCTCAAGGTCTCCATCCTTGATATAGGCATGCTCCAATGCCACATCTATCAGTACATCATAATTGCTCAATGTCTTAAATTCACAGGAAATACTGTGAAACAGCTCTGTAGATGCCGGTAACAGATAGGTGAAAATTGCCACAACGCCCAGTACCTCGGCACCTGCCTCACGCAGGGATTCAATGACATCCTTGACGGAGCCTCCCGTTGAAATCAAATCCTCTACGACAACAACCTTAGCACCCTGTTCGATTTTTCCCTCGATTTTATTTCCTTTGCCATGGCTCTTGTTGGAGCTGCGCACATAGCCAAACGGCTTCTCCAGCTTGTCTGCCACCATCGCTCCCCATGGGATACCGGCAGTCGCTGTACCGACGATGACCTCAGCCTCTGCATATTCCTGCTTGATCAGTTCCACAAAGCCTTGCACAACCACAGTGCGCTTTTCCGGAAAGGAAAGTACCAGACGGTTGTCACAGTAGATTGGTGATTTGATTCCGCTTGCCCATGTAAATGGATTATTTGGCTGCAGAGATACCGCCTGGATATCCAGCAGATTCTTTGCGACAGTTTTTTCAATATTCATTTATTTTCCCTCCATCGTTTTTTCAATTTCATGATAGGTAGCCACCGGATCGGCACTTTTTGTAATGCTTCTTCCCACGACGATGTAGTCACAGCCCTGTTCTTTGGCAAATGCCGGCGTTGCCACTCGCTTTTGATCATCCTTGGAATCATCCGCAAGACGAATACCCGGTGTAACCGTCAGAAAGTCAGACCCGCATGCCTCATGAATTGCCTTTGCTTCATGAACAGAGCACACAACACCGTCCAGTCCGCTTTCCTTTGCCAGCTTCGCATAGGAGATAACAACATCCTTTACATCTCCGGGAATCAGCAGCTCTTCATTCATTGCCTCATTGGATGTACTTGTCAGCTGTGTTACAGCGATGCAAAGTGGACGCTTGCCATTGACAGCTCCCTCTTCCAGACCTTCGATTGCAGCCTTCATCATGGCACTTCCACCTGCCGCATGCAGATTAACAACATCCACATCCAGCTTTGCCAGATTCTTCATCGCCTGTTTAACCGTATTTGGAATATCATGCAGCTTCAGATCCAGAAAAATCTGGTGTCCCATCGCCTTCACTTCCCGAACAATTTCAAAACCAAAAGAATACGTAAGCTCCATACCGATTTTCACATAAATCGGCTCCTGAAACTTTAATAGAAATTCATATACTTCCTTACGCGTGGAGAAATCCAACGCAACCATTGTTTTACTCATCAACGAAAACTCCTTCCAACAGCATCATTCAGACTGTTATTCCCATATTTCTTCAGGACCTTTGGCAAATCCTCTATTATTTTAACACAGCACAGCGGATCGATAAAGTTCTGCATTCCCACTTCAACCGCACTTGCCCCGGCATACAGAAATTCCAGTACATCCTCCGCACGCGTGATACCACCGACACCGATAATCGGAATATTGACAGCAGATGCCACCTGATGCACCATACGCACTGCTACCGGCTTAATGGCAGGGCCGCTCAGACCGCCGGTCACATTGGCCAGCAGCGGCTTTCCCGTATGCAGATCCATACGCATTCCCATCAAGGTATTGATGAGCACCAGACCGTCTGCCCCTGCCTCTTCTACAGCCTTGGCAATCTCTACGATGTTGGTAACATTCGGTGACAGCTTGACATAGACCGGCTTTTCCGCCGCTTCCTTAGCCATGCGGGTAACACTCGCCGCCAGCTTGGGATCCGTACCCAGACCGATTCCCCCGTGCTTCACATTCGGACAGCTGATGTTCAGCTCATATGCCTTAACAACCTCGCTTTTATTCAGCTTCGTGATCACCTCGACATATTCCTCTTCACTGGCACCTGCCACATTGGCAATGATCTCCGTATCAAACTGCGCCAGCCATGGCAGCTCCCGCTCCATGATGACATCCACCCCTGGGTTTTGAAGACCGATGGCATTCAGCATGCCGCACGGTGTTTCCGCAACACGCGGTGTCGGATTTCCGAAGCGGCTGTGTGGTGTTGCACTCTTGATTGCTATACCTCCCAAAAGACTCAGATCATACAGCTCGGCAAATTCACGGCCAAAGCCGAAGCAGCCACTGGCTGGGATGATGGGGTTCTTCAGATGAAGTCCCGGTAGTTCTACATGCAGATCCATCAGTATTCCACCTTTCCGATTGGGAAAACAGGACCTTCCTTGCAAATGCGATGGTACATGTTTTCTTCCAACTTATCCTTTGCCACACACGCCATGCAGGCTCCGATGCCGCATGCCATACGGCTTTCAAAGGACATATAGCCGCGGGTGTAGTGCGCTTCCACTGCTTTCAGCATCGGTCTTGGACCGCAGCTGCAGGTAAACTCTGTCGTGATATTATGCTCCCTGATGGCATCCATCACCGTTCCCTTTGTCCCATAACTTCCATCCATGGTCGCTACTGCAACATGACAGCCCAGCCGCTGAAATTCATTTTCGTAAAATACGCTTTCCTGATCATTGAAGCCAAGCACCACGTTAACAGAGGCATTGATATTGCGGTATTGCTTTGCCAGCTCATACAGCGGCGGCACTCCCACACCGCCACCGATCAGCAGCACCTCATGCTCCTCCTCATGAATCGGATAGCTGCTGCCAAGGGGACCAAACACATCGATGATTCCCTGCGTGCGCAGCGTGGAAAGTTTGGCTGTGCCATCCCCTACCACCTTGTAGATGATGACAAAGCGTGTTTTATCTTCAACAGAACAGATGCTGATGGGACGGCGCAGCATAAACCCCTCCACCGCTACATTTACAAACTGTCCCGGCTTCATATCCTTTGCGATGGATGCCTGTATTTCCATACGGTAGGTATCCTTCGCTATCCTCTTATTACTTAAAATCAGTCCTTTTTCTTCCTGCATCTTATCCCTCCAGTTCATTCATGGAAATGGTGGTAAACGTCTGGGATTCCAGCACACGCAGAATCGCATTGGCGGTATCCAGCGATGTGAAGCAGCTGATATTATTCTCAGCGGCAGCACGGCGGATTTCAAAGCCGTCCCGGTTTACCTCACTGGAGATACTCATCGTATTGACCACATAGTTGACGCGTCCCTTACGGATGACATCAATCACATTGTTGTCTGTTTCTTCCTTTACCTTGTCTACGGTTTTTACATAGATACCGTTGGAGGAAAGATACTGTGCCGTTCCCTTCGTCGCATAAATACCATAGCCGATGGCAGAAAAGCGCTTCGCGATCTTCAGCCCCTCCTGCTTGTCATCATCCGCAACCGTAATAAGAACATTGCCGTGCAGCGGAATCTTCACACCACTTGCCAGCAGTGCCTTGTATAATGCCTTTTCCAGCGTTACATCGCCGCCCAGTGCTTCCCCGGTAGATTTCATTTCCGGTCCCAGTGTCGTATCTACACTTCGCAGCTTCGCAAAGGAGAATACCGGGGCCTTGACAAAGACACGCTCCCCTTCCGGATGCACGCCTTCCTCGTAGCCCTGATCCTTTAAAGAATCTCCCAGAACACAGCGTGTTGCCACATAGGACATCCCAACATTCGTAACCTTGCTCAGGAATGGCACGGTACGGGAGCTTCTAGGATTAACCTCCAGAACATACACTCTTTCTTCCCCGCTTTTCTTATCGGTTTCCACGATAAACTGTATATTATACAGACCGATGAAGTGGAATCCCTTACCGATGCGTGTCGCATAATCAATAATGGTATCCTTTACCTTCTGACTTGCCGTCGGAGCCGGATAGACACTGATGGAGTCACCGGAATGCACACCGGCACGCTCGATATGCTCCATGATTCCCGGAATGTATACATGCTCTCCATCACAGATTGCATCCACTTCCATTTCCTTACCGATGATATATTTATCTACCAGAATCGGTGCATCATGACTGATTTCCTTCACAGCCGTTGCCATATAGACACGCAGGTCATCATCGTTGTGCACGATTTCCATCGCACGTCCCCCTAATACATAGGATGGGCGCACCAGTACCGGATATCCGATACGGTTTGCGATTTTCACTGCTTCCTCAACCTCCACAGCGGTTTCCCCCTGCGGCTGCGGTATATCCAGCTTATGCAGCATTTCTTCAAACTCGTGACGATCCTCTGCACGGTCGATATCCTCCAGAGAGGTTCCCAGAATTTTCACACCGCGCGCAACCAGCTTATCTGCCAGATTGATTGCCGTCTGCCCGCCGAACTGCACGACAACACCAAGGGGCTGTTCCAGATCGATGACATGCATAACATCTTCAATCGTCAGCGGTTCGAAATACAGCTTATCGGAAATGGAATAGTCGGTTGATACGGTTTCCGGATTATTGTTGATAACAATCGCTTCATAGCCGCGTTCACGAATCGTCTTTACACAGTGTACAGTCGCATAGTCAAACTCCACACCCTGACCGATACGAATCGGACCGGAGCCGAGTACGATAATTTTACGGTTGTCACTGCATACGGATTCGTTTTCATGCTCATAGGTGGAATACAGATACGGTGTATGCGATACATACTCCCCTGCACATGTATCCACATTTTTATAGACCGGCATAATGCCGTTTTGTTTTCTTGTATCGTAGAGAGCAGCTTCCTCTACGTTCCAGCTTCTTGCAATCCAGGAATCCGCAAAGCCCATTTTCTTGGAAGCCTGCAGAACGTTTAGATCCATCGGATGCTGACGGATGACGGTTTCCTGTGCAACGATGTTTTTAAAGCGGTTCAGGAAGTAGCGATCCATCTTCGTTACTGCAAAGATATCCTCGATATCCGCACCCTTTCGAAGCAATGCGGTTATGACATAGATGCGCTCATCATCACACTGTGCCAGCTTCTTCCATAAGGCATCCTCATTCATCGCGTTGATATCCTTTTGTTCCAGGTGATCCGTCTTCATTTCCAGAGAGCGGATAGCCTTTAAAATCGCTTCATCGAAGGTACGTCCTATGGACATAACCTCACCGGTTGCCTTCATCTGTGTACCCAGTGTACGATCTGCCTTCGGGAATTTATCAAAGGCAAAGCGCGGGAATTTTGTGACAACATAATCGATGCAAGGCTCCACACAGGCATAGCTGGTTGTTGTGACCGGATTGATAATTTCATCCAGTGTCAGACCGACAGCCACCTTCGCCGCAAGCTTGGCAATCGGATATCCGGTCGCCTTGGAGGCAAGGGCAGAGGAGCGTGACACACGCGGATTGACCTCAATGACATAGTAGTTGAAGCTGTTTGGATCCAGTGCGAGCTGCACATTGCAGCCACCGCAGATTTTTAATGCACGAATGATTTTCAATGCAGATGCACGCATAATGCCGCATTCTCTATCCGTCAGCGTCTGAGTTGGCGCAACAACGATGGAATCACCGGTGTGAATACCGACCGGGTCAACATTTTCCATATTGCAGACAACGATTGCATTGTCCGCATTGTCACGCATAACCTCGTATTCAATTTCCTTATAACCGGCGATGCTCTGTTCGATCAGGCACTGGTGAACCGGAGAGATTTTTAAACCGTTATCGCAGATTACCCGCAGCTCTTCCTCACTGTGAGCGAAGCCGCCTCCGGTACCACCCAATGTAAACGCAGGACGTACCACAACCGGATAGCCGTTTTCACATGCGAAAGCCACCGCTTCCTCAATCGTATGAACGATTACACTTTCCGGTACCGGTTCCCCGATTTCATACATCAGCTCTCGGAATTTATCGCGGTCCTCTGCTTTTTCAATGGCATCCAGTGCTGTTCCCAGAATTTCCACGTGATATTCATCCAGAATACCGCTTTCTGCCAGCTCAACAACAAGATTTAAGCCGGTCTGTCCTCCTAGGCTGCCCAAAATAGCATCCGGACGTTCCTTATAGATGACACGGCTCGCAAATTCCAGCGTCAGCGGCTCAATATATACACGGTCCGCAATAACGGTATCCGTCATAATCGTTGCCGGATTGGAGTTGATCAGAATAACCTCATAGCCTTCCTCGCGCAAAGAGGTGCAGGCCTGACAGCCGGCATAGTCAAACTCCGCTGCCTGTCCAATGACGATCGGACCGGAGCCAATCACCATGATTTTCTTTATATCGTTTCTTTTCGGCATTCTATTCAGCACTCCTTTCCTTCATTACATTGCAGAAATCATCAAATATATAGGTACAGTCATCCGCACCCGGTGCTGCCTCCGGCTCAAAGGAGTAAGAGTACAGCGGATAGGTTTCATGGGTAAAGCCTTCTATGGAGCCATCATTCAGTGCGGTATAGGTGGTGATCAGTCCGGTTCCCTTTATGGAGTCCGGTTCCACCTCATAGCCGTGATTCTGTGCAGTAAACTCGATTTTCTGTTTCTTCAGATTGCGCACCGGAGAAGAGTTTCCATGGTGACCAACCTTCATTTTTACAACGTTTGCGCCGCATGCAGCCGCAATGACCTCATGTCCCAGACCGATGCCCAGCATCGGCACACTGCCCAGCAGCTCTTTACAGGTAACTACCGTTTCCGGAATATCTTCCGGTGCTCCCGGTCCGCCGCTGTAGACGATGCCATCCGGATGAATGGCCAGAATATCCTGTGCACTCATATTGTATGGTACGACAATCAGATCACAGCCGCGCATGTTAAACTCGCGGATCACGGCAAACTTTGTTCCGATGTCCACCATAACGACCTTCTGCCCACGGGATGGAATCGGGAACGGCTTCACTGTAGATACTGCCTGTACACCGTCTTTTGGTAACTCACTTTCCCGCAGCTGCTTCACAATCGCCTCCACATCGGCATCCGCATCCGCCATGATTGCCTTGCATGTACCATGATCTCTGATCTTTCTTGTAATTTCACGCGTATCGATATCCGCAATTCCCGGAATGCCCTTCAGCTTCATAAACGCATCGAGTGTCATATCACTGCGGAAGTTGCTCGGTGTTTCACAGTATTCCTTGACAACAAAGCCGAACATCTTCGGTGAAATACTCTCAAAGTCATCACGGTTGATTCCGCAGTTTCCCATGGCAGGATAGGTCATCATGACGATTTGTCCATAATAGGACAGATCGGAGATAATTTCCTGATACCCGCTCATTCCTGTCTGGAAGATCAGCTCTCCCATCTGATACCGGTCGCCTCCAAAGGCAATTCCTTCATAAACACTGCCGTCTTCAAGAATCAATAGTCGCTTTTTCATTTCAGCAAACCCTCCCTGTTATCGTATACGCAGATTCCATCCACAAATGTCTTCACCGCAAAGCCGCTGCAGACAATACCGTCAAACGGTGTGTTCTTTCCCATGGAATAGAATCCCTGTTTCTCTATCTTTCGTACGCTGTCCAGATCCATCAGTACAAAATCCGAAGCGTTTCCTTCCTTCAGTTTTCCCCTGCGCTCCATTTGAAAGCGTTTGGCAGGCGCCTCGCTCATCCAGTACACCAGCTGTTCCAGCGTGAAGATGCCCTCCTCCTTCACAAAGCGGGTGTACAGCAGTGGAAACGCGGTTTCCAGTGCAACAATGCCAAAGGGAGCCTTTTCCATCCCTCTGCTTTTTTCTTCCTCACTGTGCGGTGCATGATCGTTGGCAATCATATCGATCGTACCATCCAGCAGTCCCTGAATCAGAGCCTGACGGTCCTCCTCGCTGCGCAGTGGCGGGTTCATTTTATGATTGGCATTTTCTACTGCCATTTCATTCAGCAGCAGGTGATGTGCCGTTACCTCACCACTGACATCCAGTCCTTCCTTCTTTGCCCTGCGCAGGGATTCCACACTTTCCTGCGCACTCATATGGCATACATGATAGCGGCAGCCGGTTTCCCTGACAAGTGCCAAATCCCGTTGGAACTGTGCATATTCACAGGCACTGGGAATCCCGGTAAGACCAAGCTGTTTACTGCGGATGCCTTCGTGCATGCAGGCGTTCGGCTTGCGATAGCTCATATCCTCGGTATGGGCAACGATGATACCGTCAACTTCACGGCACTTCTGCATGGCTGCCTTCATCATATCCGCTGTTGCCACACCAACGCCGTCATCACTGAAGGCATGAATCCCCATGGCGCTCAGTCCTTCCATATCACTCAGCTTTTGACTCGCCTCCGCCTTTGTGATACAGGCATAGGGAATCACATGCACACGGCTGTCCTGTTTGATTTTCGTCAGATATGTCTTCATCGTTTCCGTATTGTCCGGATACGGGATGACATTGGGCATTGCCATTATGGTGGTAAAGCCGCCATGGGCTGCAGCAGCCGTCCCACTGGCAATTGTTTCCTTATGCGCATAGCCCGGCTCACGCAGATGGGCATGTACATCGATCAATCCGCTCAGCAGTACACAATTCTCTGCCGGTATTACCTCCTGCGCCAATGCAGGATCGATATGCTTTGCGATTTTCACAATCTGTCTTTCATCAAACAGCACATCCATTGTCTCTGTTTCATTTCCTTTTGTAAGGATGCGGGCCTGCTGAATCAGTTTCATAACTGCACCTCTTTTCTATGTATTTTTATGTAGCTTCTTATTCAAATTCATATCCCAGTGCGCGTTTGATCACTGCCTTGCGCACAAGAACTCCATTGCTCATCTGCTTGAAGATGCGGCTGTTTTCCGCCTCCACCAGATCGCTGTCGATTTCCACACCGCGATTGACCGGTGCCGGATGCATGATGATGGCATGCGGCTGCATCATGGCTGCACGCTGTTTCGTCAGACCGTAGCGCTCCAGATATTCCGCCCTGCTCATCGCCATGGTTTCCTTATGACGCTCATGCTGAATGCGAAGCATCATAACAGCATCCGCCCATTGTACTGCCTCATCCACACGCTTGTAATAGGCATCCTTTGCGACCCATTCATCGGGACCGGAGAAGGCTACCTCTCCCCCCAGCATACCAAGTGCTTCCTTGATGCTGTTTGCAACACGGGAATGTGTAATGTCACCAATGACCGCCACCTTAATTCCCTGAAATGTCTGAAATTCCTGATATATGGTAAGCAGATCCAGCAGACACTGGGTCGGATGATTCCCACAGCCATCTCCTGCATTCAGGATTGGAATTCGGATATCTTCCAGCTCTTTGAAGTATTCATTCTGACTGTGACGGATGACCACGGCATCATAGCCGATGCTTTCAAATGTCTTTACCGTGTCATACAGGCTTTCGCCCTTTTCCACGCTGCTTCCCTGTGCAGTGAAATTTTCCACACAGGCGCCCAGCTGATGCTCCGCGCTGGCAAATGAGAAATGTGTCCGCGTGCTCGGCTCAAAAAAAAGATTAGCAACCAGCGTTTTACGCGGAAATTGCCAATCTGATTGAGAACTGGAAAAAGCAGCAGCATCCTCAAGAATGTGAAAAATCTCTTCACTCGTTAAGTCACAGATTTTCAGTAAACTGTTCTTGTTCATATGCTTTCCTCCTGCCGGTCCTATCATAAAAGGGTCCGTTTTGATACACAAAAGGACCCTTTCTATACACTTCAGGTTTGGTGTTCGCCTTCATAACCTCTCTGGATTATCTTAAAGGACCTTTTATCACTCAATATTTTACCATATATCTGCCGTATTGCAAGATTTTTTTACATGGAGTTCATAAGGATTGGCTTTCCCTGCTCTATATTATATGAAATAAGCGTTTTCAACGAAATAACATGAATATATCAGCTGAGTATTCTTCAATAGAAAACAGCAGTTTCACAGATTCTCATATACCACGGCAGTTGCTTAGATGGCTTCTCCGCACGATTCGCGAATACGTAATCTCTTAGCTGGAAACGAAAAGAAAGACGAAGAAAAGCAGACAGTACATTTCCATGACATGAATGTTAAATAATGCTATACTATGCTTGAATAGGAGGTTTTCTTATGGCTTTCTGGTTGTTTATGCTCATCATGAATCTTCTGATCCCCTTTACCATGATAGGATTTGGCTTCTATTTTCAAAAGCATCCCCCAAAGGAAATCAATGAACTTTTCGGATACCGCACATCCCTGTCTATGAAAAATGAAGATACATGGAAAACAGCACATGTACAATTTGGCAGAGTCTGGTTGATCTGGGGTTGGTTCAGTGCTGCGTTTTCTTTTCCTTGTATGCTGTTGCTGTATGGAAAAAGTGATACAGCATGCGGAATCTACGGAGTCATTCTCTGTTTCCTGCAATGTATTGTCCTTCTTTTCACACTGTTTATTGTAGAACGCAGACTGCACAGAATCTTTCATAAGGACGGCACTAGGAAACTAAGATGATGAAATTCAAATCGCATGCAGGAGGAACACAGCCTGTCGTTCACGGAATGTTGTGAATAAGACACATTAAATATAGAAGTAGCTGTTTTTTTAAGAAACGCAGGAACAAAAAGCTTATTTCGGACAACCATACGTTCAAGCAAAGCCCATCATAAATGAATCAGTGCTTTTTCATTACTCACACAGGTACATATAGAAAACCTTTCTTCATAAAAATTCCTATTCCATAGAGTGAAAAAATTCCATACAATGATCATATATAACCAAATGATATGAATAACCACGATAAAATCAGCCCAGGCAGCTATCAGGGCTGTTTTTCATATCTCGTTTGATCTGGTAGCTCCAGCACTTTATGCAGCAGGTGTTCATTTACCGTCATGAACTGCTGTAAGCGATGCTGCAGTGTTTCTTCCTTCAACAGCAGCTGATGCAGAATTTCCTGCCGCAAAATCTCATCCTGAAAATCAAATAGAATCTGACTGGCTCCCCGCACACCTTTTAATCCCGCTTCATCACTTAGCTGTAAACGGGATACAGAAGCAAGAAATACAAGCTGTGCATCCAGACAGTGCTGCATACTTTCACTTACTTCCTGCAATACCAGCTTTGCGGCTTTACTTCTTATATATGGATTTCTCTGCAATACGTTTAATGCATCCATTTTTTTCAAGGTGTTCTTCAGCTCCAGAAGATACAGATGCAAAAGCTGAGCCTGCCGCTTAGCCGTTTCCATGCTGCAGCATCCTTTTCAGTATATTCTCCACCATGGTGGCATTGCGGTAAATGAGCAGATATTTCTTTTCAATGACATTCTCGCCCTGTGTGAAGCTAAGGGTTACACTTGGAATCTCTTCGATATCAATCCGCATAGAAAGCTTCGTCTGCTCTCTTGGAAGCTCTCTGCCATCCAGAAGGATGCTGTCTTTCTGAATATTGATATGGAAATTACGATCACGTTCCTCCCACAGGCGAAACTGTTCAACAATTTCCGGATACAATCGAACAGGACACTTCAATACGGTATACTGTGAAAAACGCTCCTTCATAATCCGCAGCAGCTTTTCCTGCTGTTTTTGTGCAACTTCGCGCTGCTTTGCCAGCTTACGCTCTACGATTTCCTGTACAGCCTTCGGGTCTGGATCCTGCAGCAGGGAAGCCTGATGAATCCGCATGAGATCGGATGCATCTGTCAGGGCATTATGCTCCACTGCCCCTTCTATCGCATAAGCAGTCTTTAAATCATCCAGTGATAAGGTTGCGGATACCAGCACATTCTGATACGTTACCTTTGCTGAAATCTGCTTTTGTAAATCAAGAATTCCTTCAAACAAAGACGGATCGCAATGATGTCGTGCGCATTCCTGCAACAGGGTTCTTCGATCATCCGGTCCAAAGCTATACATACGGCAGGAAGAAGATTCCATATAGGGCTGCAGCCATTGCATAAACTGTTTTAAAACATCCGGAAAGCTGTTTGCATTACGGATATCGCTATCCTTTAAATGTGTCATTTTACGTACCACAGAAGTCAGACGCCGAAAGTTTTTAGGACAGACCAGAGAATAAAAGGTTGCCTCCTGCGCATCCTTTTTCAGAACCGCCCCTAGGGATACTACCATCTGACAGTACTTCCCATTGATTTTTACTGCGTCAAATTCTGCATCAATATATATATGAACCATAACTTTACTACCTCATTTATTTCTAGTATGAACAGCTGCCTTCAATTATGCAATCTGAAAGATATAGAACTTCAGATACGATGTTTCCGGTACGTTCCAGAGGATCGGATGATCGCAGCTCTGCTGTCTTGCCTCAATCTGACGAAGAGATACACCTGCTGCCTGCGCCGCCTCATGCAGCATGCTTTTAAACAGACCCTCATTCATGAAATGAGAACAGGAACAGGTTGCCAGATATCCGCCTCTTGGTAACAGCTTCATAGCAGCAGTATTGATTTCCCGATATCCCTTTACTGCATGGGAAATCGTTTCTCTGGATTTGGTGAAGGCCGGTGGATCCAGAATGATCATATCATATACACGCGGCTGTTTTTTCAAAGCCTTTAAAAGATCAAATACATCCGCTGTTTCAAAGCTCATCCGCTCCTGTAATCCGTTTATATCCGCATGGTGCTGTGCCATATCAATCGCTGTCTGAGAAATATCCACGGCATGTACATGCGCTGCCCCACCCTTTGCGGCATTCAAAGCAAAGCTGCCGGTATGGGTAAAGCAATCCAGAACATGCTTTCCCTTCGCAATGCGTGCAATTGCAGCCCGATTGTATTTCTGATCGAGAAAAAATCCGGTTTTCTGACCATTTTCAACATCCACATCATAGGAAATACCATTCTCAACTATGCTGGTAAGACAGCTTTCCGGATGCTTCGGCAAAACGGAATGCGCATACCAGCCTTTTGTCTCCTCAAGGCCCTCCAGCTTACGGATTGCCACATCATTACGCTCATAGATTCCTCTGATAGCTACATGATATTCATCTCTCAAAATCTTCACAAGCATGGGAAACAGCATATCCTTTCGCTGCTCCATACCATAGGAGAGTGTCTGCACGACCAGCAAATCATGAAAACGGTCAACTGTCAGTCCGGGTAAATAATCAGCCTCTCCGAAAATCAGGCGACAGGCATCAAAATCCTCTCCCATAACTGTTGCACGGTAGCTGATTGCATGCTGCAAACGGCGGTAAAAAAAATCCTCATCGAATCTGTCATTGGCATTACGGGATAGCAGGCGGATACGGATTCGTGAATTTCCGTTATACAGTCCGCTTCCCTGATAGCTGCCTTTTTCAGAAAACACATCCACAATATCTCCATTTTGTATATTCGCTTCAAGAGCCAGCACCTCTCCCTCATATACCCAGGGATGACCGCTCTGTAGCTTCTTAGTTCCTTTTTTTGTTATCGTAACCTGTTTCCATTCACGTGTAGTTTTCATTTTCTTCTTCCATTTCCTATATACGGCGACAGCGCATCATACACTAATTCGCTTATTCATATGGACATATTATAGCAAACGCATACTGATTACGCAAACAGAGCAGTGAATGTCCTACCCCTATCCGCTTTCATTACAGTCACTTGAAACATCAGGAATAACTGGCTGCGTGGTAAATTCTTATGAAAGGGAGCAGATGATGCAAGCAAGGATTCCATCAATCCTTTCCGATTTTTTCAAATGGCGAATAAAATCGCAGCATCTGCAGGCATTTCTAAGCTTAATGAACAAGCATTGTGTTCTCCCAGATTAACATTTACTTGCAATTGAAAACAACAGCTTATGTTTGCTATTATTTCTGATGGTAGTAAAAAAAGTATACAAGAATGAATATGTATACTTTTTAGCTCAATGCATACGGTTCATTAACTTCTATAATAAACCAAAGAATGTCCCGATACATGCCAGAATGATTAAACATACAAGAATCGTTGTTGTTTTAACGTTTTTCCCCAACAGCCAATACATGATACCAAAAGCTGTAAGCGGAAGAAGACATGGCATTATTTGATCGATATACGTTTGTATTGGTTCTTTTGCGCCTTTTACACCAATTTCAAATGGTATACTGATGCTGACCGTGGATGCTATCATAGCCCCTATAACCATTAAACCAAGGATAGACGCTGCCTTTGTTATATTCTCAATCATACGGCTGTTCTCACTATCACCAAAAAATTTGACACCGTATTTAAAGCCGGCATGCAGGCAATAATAGCGAGCTAGAAAGCCTGGAATATTGATAATCAATAGAAATGCAATCGGACCAATGATACTTCCTTGTTTTGCAAAGGATACTGAAACACCAATCGCAATCGTCAATAAGGTTCCCCAGAAAAAGGCATCGCCAATTCCTGCCATCGGTCCCATTAACGATGTTTTTACTGCGCTTATGCTTGCTGCATCAAAATTTTCATCCTTTGCATTTTCTTCTTCCATAGCGCCTGTAATTCCCATCAGCAAGGTTACAAGATGGGGCGTACATGACATGAATTCCAAGTGTCTGCATAACGCATCTGCCATTTTTTCTTCGTCATTGCCATAAAGTCGCTTTAACACGGGAATCATGGAGTAACAATACATCAAATTCTGTTGACGCTCATAATTCCATGCACTGTCTAATGTACAGGAACGCATAAACACTTTGCGTAAATCACTTTTTGTCAACTTCGCCTCATTAAAATTCGTTGTCATCCACTACTACCTCCCTTTGTTTTTTACTATCATGAAAGAATGTAAGACCGGCAATCACCAAGCCTGCCAGTGCTACACCGAATACAGGCATTTCCATATATGCAGCTAACAGAAATCCAGCTAACAAGTAAGGAGACAATTCTTTTGTAACAATCATCCTTGCCAGCATGGCAAACCCGACAGCTGGCAGAATTCCTGCCGCCACATCCATACCATCAATTATAAATTGCGGAATGACTGACAATACATCCTTAATGACCGGTACCCCTAAATAAAATGCGACACCAACAACTATTGATAGAATTAATTTATTTCCAATACCTGCAAAACGTGCAACCCATTCTACTTTTTTATAATCTCCTTTTTTCGCATATGAATCCGCCATATGTGTAGCCCATGTTAAGATAAACATCATTTGCAAATTATCAAAAAGCAGAACAAGAGTCGCAACCGGCACTGCTAGTGCAACAGCCGCGCCAACTTCCTGCCCCGTAAGAATTACGAAAGATGTCCCAATGATGGCACCAGAAGTGATATCAGGTGGATTGCTGGCACCAATAGGTACAGCCCCCAAGAAAATAAGCTCTAATGTTGCTCCTACCATGATACCGGTTGTCATATCGCCCAATACCAATCCAACAAGTGGTGCAACGATAATCGGGCGGTTGTTCATCGTAGATCCCCAATAACAATGCATATAACCAATAAACGCAACCAAAGTTATCAGCAGAGCTTGTATCAATAAATTATCACTCATATCTTTCTACCTCTTTCCTCTCTATTTCACAAGATCCAAAGCATTTTGCTTTGAATCACTGGGTACCAGACGGATTTCCAATTCAATTCCTTTATCTCCCAGTATCCTCAGTTTCTCTATGTCCTCTTCACTTACAAATACTGCTTTTGATATTTGCTTGCGATTCTCTCTAGCCTTCATACCGCCAATATTTATACTTTTAATAGCAGGAAAACCACTCGCCAATCGGTATGCATCTTCTACACTTTCCACAATAATAAAGAGTTTATACTTATCTGTAACACCACTATTCAATGCCTTTATAGAGTCTTCAATACTTTTCATAACCAGCTTGACACCCGTTGGTTTCGCCATACGCATTGCACTCATTTTCAATTCATCTTTCATTAAATTATCGCTGGCAATTAGAATGCAATCAGATTCCAGAAATTTTGTCCATGAAAACGCAACCTGTCCATGCAGTAAACGATGATCAATTCGCAACAGCTTTATCATATTACTTACCTCTTACTTTCTGAGCAGCCTTCACAATCTCTCTTACATGCTCTTGAGAAACTTCTCCTTCATCCCTATAGTTATCTTTGAAATAACTACCGACAATAGCGCCGTCTGCATATGCAAACTGCTTTGCCATATTTTCGGGAGTTACACCTGCGCCCACAATCAACGGGAAGTCTCCAATACCGTTGCGGAATTGTATAATCTTATCGAGTGAGGTTTCCTGTCCTGTGGCATCCTGTGTAACACAGATAGCATCACATCGCTGCATTGCAATCTGCAAATCCTCTTCAATGCTATTTTGTGATAAAACTGGCTGATATTTAAACCGTACACCACCTAACACCATCCCCTGATAGCGTTCACGGTACAGTTTGAAGAAAGCATCCAAGGTTGCTTCATCACGCGGTTTAACATGTCCGACCACTGAATCCAACTGTACAAAGCTTGCACCATATTTTTCAGCTAATTCAAACCCCATGGGATCTACATTCAGACAATTCACGCCATACGGAATAACAAGGTTTAGCTTTGAGATATAATCAAGCGCCATTTCCATATGCCGATAATTCCCAAAATAATTTTCAACTATAATGCAGTCCACACCATTTTCAGCATAGATTGCAATTTCTTCTTTAAAGCGTCTAACAATATCTTCATCACTTGTCCCTTTCAGATGAAGCATTGCCAATATCGGTTTTTCATTTTTAAATAAATTTAGAAATTTTCTATTCATACTTTCTCCTTTAAAATTCTTCCCTTTCGCATTCTTTTGACTGCTGAGTAAACTGTATACCACTTTTTGCATCATGCAGGATTTGCTCGATATCTGTTTCGTTTAAAGGTGCAGGATGCTCCAAACATACGGAAAGCAGCATGTTTAGATTCATCCCTGAAAATAATCGAACATTATCAAGCTTTGTGCATAAATACATTGCTGTAAAGACACTGGCACCATATAAATCAGTCAAGATTACATATTCTGTATTCATATGTGCGGCAATTTCCTTTTTCAATTTCCTACCGTAGTCCTCTGCAAGACCGCCGGGCTGTAGAGAATAAATCTCAACATCAAATGGAAGCTTTCCAACAATCATTTTTGCTGTATCATATAATCCGCTCGCTAATCCTCCATGTGACGCTAACACAATTTTTCTTTTCATATCCCATCCTCCAGTTGTATTATATTGTATTAACTAATGACATTCTAACACGTCATGTAACCGCTGTCAAGTACTGTATAAAAAAAGGAGGCCGCTATATTTAAAAAATATGATGAAATAATACTATCTGTGATTGCGTTCACACGTAGAATTCATTATAATGAACATAGTGTTAAACGGAATGATAGGATTTATAGGAGGGCCCATGCAGGAAATCAAACAATTAAATGCAATCACACTGCAGGAACAGCTATATAATGAATTAGCTACGCAAATAAAGAGTGGAAAGTACAAACCGGGAGATCGCATCCCCCCTGAATTGAAACTGAGCGAGATATATCGCGTAAGTCGTGTAACTGTACGAAATGCTATACAACAGCTTGTCAACGAGGACCTACTTATCAAAAAGCATGGAAAAGGAACCTATGTGAAAACACAGGTTTACACAGAGGAATTCTTCTCAGGCGGAAGTTTTACAGATACATGCTTGCGAATGAAAGCCAAGCCTTCAACACAGATTATAGAAAGTACCGTATGCCATGATGAAGCTGAAATAAATGCGATTTTTGGTACAACTGCACCGTTGATTCGAATAAAACGCGTACGTCTTGTGGACGATGTGCCATGTATTGTCGAAGTCGATTTTTTTCCCGACTCATTTCAATTCCTATTAAAGAAAAAGCTGGAAAAAACATCTCTTCTACATCTCGTCACAAAAGAAACTGGCATGCATCCGGCGAAGTTTGAGGATTATTTTAAAATTATATTTGCAACCAAGGAATTTGCAAAGCAATTAAACTGTATTGTGGGAACTCCTCTTTTGGAAGTAACCCAGACAGTCTTAACACCTGATAATTCTATTATCTATGTGAATAAGCAATATATATTAACTACGAAATACATTTATGCGGTTCGTTCATTAAAATAACAGACAGCCTATCTGAAACAGGCTGTCTGTTATTTTACTTACGTTTTCTTTACAAACACAGCATTGGCAAAATGCTTTTTTCAATCATCAATTTCTTATTTCCTCCGGGAAAAGCGTTACCACCATTACCTGCGGCCGGTTATTGATCCGCTGCGGTGCCCGACTGTTTCCGAGCCCTCTCGATACGACCATGGTACACCCCTTATGTTCATAGATTCCATCCGTATAGGAAGGAAAGATTCCCTGATCCGGCGCATACAGCGCCCCCAGCTTCGGTACTACGATCTGACCGCCATGTGCATGTCCGCAGAATGCCAGAGATACGCCCTCCTTTGCATAATCCGCAAAATGCTCCGGACGATGAGAGAGCAGGACAGAAAAGGATGTATCTACGGTCTGCATGAGGTTATGCAGATTCATGAAATACCGATCCGATGCATAGGGATAGAATTTTTTATCCTTCAGCCCCAGAATGGATATGCTTTCCTCCTTGCGCGACAGCTCCAGCTTGCTGTTCTCCAATACCTGCACCCCGTAATCCAGCAGCACCTGCTTCAAATGCGGATATATGGGGGAAACCGCTTCATGATTTCCCGGCACATAATACACCGGTGCCACTGTAACCGCCTGTTTTATCAGCTGTACAACCGGCTGCATTGTATTCTTTGCAGTTCTGCGCCGATCGATCAAATCTCCTGTGATAACAATGATGTCCGGTGCACTCATACGGATTTTGCGAAGCAGATGCTTTTGATGATACCCAAAGCGTGTAGTATGCAGATCGGACAGCTGTACAATTCGAAATCCCGCAAAAGAGGCAGGAAGCTTCGCACTGCGCACCCGCAGATGACATACATCCAGACAGCGGTTCTCATGATACGAGAGTGCGAGTGCTGCGGCAGTGAATGCAGCCCCGGCCACCGTATATGTTTTTTTCTTCATATGATTTCCTCCTTGCCTGATTTGCGATATAATACCTGTGGTGATACATATGAAACAGCATATTGCATTCATCGGCTCCAGTGTGGCCGATGTCATCATTAGAATTCCTCATCTTCCTGTACGACAGGAGGATATCAATATCGAATCACAGACGCTTTCCCTTGGCGGCTGTGCCTTTAATGCCGCATGGATGTGCCGTTTGCTTGGTGGTGACCCGCTATTCTTTTCTCCGGTAGGTACCGGAATCTACGGTGACTTTGTCCGCCGCCAGCTACAGGAACACAGGATTGACATTCTGCTGGAAAGCAAGGAAGAAAACGGTTGCTGTTTCTGTCTGGTGGAGTCAGATGGTGAGCGCACCTTTCTCAGCCACCATGGTGCGGAATACCGATTTCAGAAGGAATGGTTCTCCCTGCTGGATTCCTATGGTGTTGATACCGTCTATGTGTGCGGTCTGGAGCTGGAAGAGAAAACTGGCATATACATTCTCGATTATCTGCAAAAGCATCCGCAGCTTACCATCTATTTCGCTCCCGGTCCACGACTGTCCGCACTTTCGCAAGGCTGTATCGAGACGCTGTTCAACCTGCACTGCATACTGCATCTAAATGAAGAGGAAGCCTGCAGCTTTACCGGCTGTCCGACTGTTCAACAGGCCGCAGAAAGTCTCTATGAACGTACACACAATATCGTTATCATCACCCTTGGCTCACGGGGATGTCTGCTGCAGCAGGAAGGAAAATGTACACACATTCCTACAGAAGCGGTTCAAATTCAGGATACAATCGGTGCCGGAGATGCCCATATCGGCAGCATCATCGCGTTGCGCGAGCAGGGCTATAGCTGGCAGGATACGCTTCGCATTGCCAATCGCATTTGCGGATATATCGTTTCCATACCGGGCGCCCTTATACATGAAGATGAGCTGACAGCCCTGTCCCTATTCTGAAACACTGCTCAGCTTGCCACTGGTGGAATCCATCATAAATCCGTAAATACGCACATCCTTTGGTATGAGAGGATGTTTTTTTAACAGCTCCACACTCTTTGCCACACTCACACAGCCATCATCAAAGCCCTCCAGCCAGCGGTCAAAATCAATTCCGCAGTATCGCAGAGATTCAATGGCGTTGTTCGAAATACCGCGCTTACGCATATTCTCCAGCAAATTTTCGGCATCCATATGCTGTACACCGCAATTCGTGTGACCGATTACCAGAATTTCCTCCACACCCAGTTCATAAATGGCAATCAAAAGACTTCGTACAACACTGCCAAAAGGATGTGTAATAACTCCTCCTGCGTTCTTTATAATTTTTGCATCGCCGTTTTTTATACCAAGTGCTGCCGGCAGCAGCTCAATCAGCCGCGTATCCATACAGGTAACGATAGCCAGACGCCGATCCGGATATTTGCTTGTTTGATAAGGCTCATAGCCCTTGTTCTTTACAAATTCCTCATTGTAGCTCAGAAGATCTTCAATCACTGACCTTCCTCCTTTCACATGTGTGAGCATTATACCATGAAATCATCAAGGAATTGTGTGAGACTTTGTTTTCTGAAAAAGTAAATCAGCCAGGCGAACAGACCCAGCACCGCCATGATAAAACAGAAGGCAAAGGTGTAATCCTCCTGCGTTTGTTTAACCGGTTCCAGATGAAGCGTCAGCACATAGCTGCGATTATAGTTGTATGGTGTTATCGCAAAGGTCACATCCTCCTTCAAGCGGTAATCCTTTTCCTTTTCATCCAGATGCAGACGATATGTGCCTATTGGCAGCTTCTGCAGTTCAATACTGTCTCTGTCACTGGTGATATTCCGAAGCTTCTTCCCCTGCTCATCCAGCAGCTCCATGGAAACATGGGATATTTTTTCATCATTCTCCTGCCGGATACGAAGCTTTACCGTCCCCAGCATACGTTCATTTACAACCTTCCAGCTTTGCTTCTTCTCCTGTGTTCCATCATATACAAAGCTGATGCGCTGTTTTGTTTTCTGATAGCCATAATCTGTCTGCGTCTGGATGAGCTGATATTCTCCGTAATCAAGATCATGTAAAACGATTCTGCCCGTTTTATCACTGGTCAGCTCCTGCAGAGGCTCCCCATAGCTGATAAGCTGAAATGCGGCTCCCTCAAGGGGTTTTCCGGTATCATCCTGTACCTGAACCACCCCCTGTACCACTTCTTCCTTAGCCTGCACAGGGGTTAGAAATACAGATATACAAACTCCACACAGGACACATGCTTTGATCATCGCTATCACCTCAATCTATCCTATGTGAGGTGTTCATGTTTTAAGCCTGATTTTCATCGACAAAAAAAGACTGCGGAATATTCTCCCCAGTCTTCTCAGCTATTCGCTTTTACTCACCTTGCGGTATTACATCCTGATCCAGCATTGCATGAAGCAGCGCAACGACTTCCTTATTCGTTTTTTCTCTGGCCTCTACGATCTCCAAAATCGTTTTCGTTCGAATGGCAGTCAGCTCTTCATTCAGATCATGCGGTATTTTCTCAATTGCCGAAAATGCCTCCTGCAGATATTCCTTCTGCTGTAAAATTGTATCAATCCTTGTTAAGATATCCTTCTTATTATTTGTCTCCAAAGTCTTTTCCTCCATGTTTTCCGGCGGCGTAAACAGACAGATGCAGGATGCTGTCACATAGTACGCCCTGCCTTTTTTCACCAGTCCTCTTGCACGGCGCTCATAGGTATTTTGCAGATGAACACCCTGCTCATCAATGACCTCTATATGCTTCATTTTCTCATCCTCTTTGTACCTTCGTCTTTTTATGATGGGTGTCTCCCCCTGTACAGCTTAACCATACCCCGTATACTTTGATAATGCAAGCTTTTTTCTTGTTTTTTTAGCCAACCAGCATCACGGTATAAGAAAACCGCAGACCCAAACAATCTGCGGTTATGTTACTATTTAAAATACTTCTTTACCAACTCATCCATCTTTCCGTTTTCCTTCATCGTTTTGATGGCTTTGTTGAATTCATCCTTCAATTTGTTGTCCTTCTGGAAAATCATTGCATTACCCGCAAGCTCAGCACCGGCTTCAAACTTGTAGTAGCTCAAATCTTCGTTATCTGCCGCAAGCTCCTCTGCTACTGCTTTTTCAACGACCATGGCATCAATGACTCCCTTTTTCATTTCCAGAACCATATCGGAATAAGCCTTTCTCTTGTCCAGCTTCAGCTTATATTCATCCTGAAGAGAGTTCAGAATGGATTCCTGAATGGTACCCATCTGCGTACCGATTTTCTTTCCTTTGATATCCTCTGTTTTTTTCATACCGCTGCTCTTCATTGTCAGCACATAGTTCTGTGCATCCTCTCCTGCATAGTATACATCAGAGAAATCCACCTGCTTTGCACGCTCCTCGGTATATGTGATGCCTGCAATACCGATATCTGCTTTTCCCTGCTTTACTGAAGGCACGATACCGTCAAAGTCAACATCCTCCCATTTCACGGTATAGCCTGCCAGTTTGGCAGCCTCATTCATAACGTCGATATCAAACCCGTACAGATTTCCCTTTTCATCCACCATCTCATATGGCTTGTAGCCGGAATTTGTATAAACGGTCAGCTCCTTCTTCGCCGTATCGCTTCCCTCTCCTGCTCCATCATCCTTGCTGCCGCAGCCCGCAAGTCCAGCCATCATAACAACAGCCATCAATCCAGTCAGTAACTTTTTCATCTTCTATTTCCTCTCTTTCCTTTTCTATATCATTTTTGACAGAAATTCCTTTGCCCTTGCCGTTTTCGGCTCTTCAAAGAACTCTGCTGCCTTACTGCATTCCTCAATATTTCCCTTATCCATGTAGATGACATAATCCGCAACCTTTTTGGCAAAGTTCATCTCATGAGTCACAACAATCATCGTAATACCGGTATGGTTCAAATCCTGAAGAACCTTCAGTACCTCACCGGTCATTTCCGGGTCCAGGGCGCTCGTCGGCTCATCAAACAGCAGGACATCCGGCTCCATCGCCAATGCTCTCGCTATCGCACATCGCTGCTTTTCACCACCGGACAGCTGATGCGGATAAGCGTCTGCACGATGCCGTAAGCCGACCTTTTCCAAAAGGGAGAGTCCCTTCGCTCTGGCTTCCTCCGCGTTCATCTTTTTCACCTTGCGAAGTGCATACGTAACATTGTCAATGGCTTTCATGTGATCAAACAAATTGAAATTCTGGAAAACCATTCCGATTTTTTCACGGACACGTGCCAAATCTGTTTTCGGATCATTGATTTTTGTTTCATTGTAAAATATATCCCCGCTGGTCGGTACCTCCAGCATATTCAGACAGCGAATGAAGGTTGACTTTCCTCCGCCGCTGCTGCCGATAATAGCATAGGTTTTTCCATCCTCGAAGGTAAAATTGACATCGAAGAGAACCTTTACACTATCACCGTAATTCTTATATAAATGCTCTACTCTAATCATATTTCAGCTTCCTTTCAATCGCCTTTCCAATGAGGGACAATACCTTATTCATAATATAATATACAAGGAACACAATCAGCAGCGGTTCAAAATCCGCATAGGTCTGATTCTTAACCGCATAGAACCAGTACATCATATCATGCAGACCAATCACAGATACGATGGAGGTTTCCTTGGTCAGTGTGATAAATTCATTGATAACCGCTGGCAGTACATTACGAAATGCCTGAGGGATAATAATATCTTTTCCAATATCTTTACCGGATACTCCCAATGCCTTCGCTGCCTCAATCTGCCCCTTATCAATACCATCAATACCGGCACGCATAATTTCTGACATATAGGCACCGGAGTTCAGGGAGAATACCAGAATTCCCGCAACCCAGTTGTTGATATTAAGCCCCGGAACCAGACTGGGAATACCGAAATAGATAAAAAACATCTGTACATATACCGGTGTTCCACGAAACAGATCAATATACGCCGCAACAATCAGATTGAATACCTTGTTCATCCTTCTTAGAAATACCGTCGCCAGACCAATCAGCGTTCCAAAGAATGCGGAAGCCAGGGACAATCCAAGAATAACCGGCACGCCACTTAACAGCAGCTGCCAGAACCTTTCTATTACTGTAATATCAAAATTCATAAAATCTCCTTCCTCTCTATAAAAATAAAATCGCCCTTCAAAAAATCAAAGGACGATTGCTCGCGGTACCACCTTAGTTCCGCCCGTTTGCACAACGGACGACGCTTATGCCTGTAACGTCAGGTAACACGGAACTGCCTCATGCCGCAGCGTTCGACAATCCAACTCCCAGACACGTTCCATCCTGTTTTACTCTCCTGCTCTCACCGGTATGCAGGCTCTCTTTGCAGCATTTCAGATGTACTACTTCTGTTCTCAGTTGTTAATATAACACTATTATACACGGATGCAAAAAGATTGCAACACTTTTCTGTAAATTTTTTGAAAAATATTTCATGTTTTTGTTTCAGGGCATTTTCATCAAATTTATATCATGAAAAGATTGTAAGATGGGCTAGTATATAGGGCGTTTCCCTGCTTTCCCATATACTGTAGGGAAAGGAGATGTTACATGATGATTTCAACAGCCGCATTAAAACCGGGAAGCATCGGAATTGGTGTAAACAAACAGCAGGCATATTTGAATATGATGCAGGAAAAGGGGTTCATCAATACCCGTAATCTGCAGGATGGTGTATATGGCACCAGAACGGAGCAGGCCGTACGGGAATGGCAGCGTTATGCAAACCTTCCGATTGATGGTGAAATCGGCAACGATACCTGGGATTCCATTGTAAACAAGCTTCGTGATCTACAGATTGTCACCAATATTCCTGTCGCAAGCAGCTCTTACTACCTCAGCTCTGGTGCGCAGGGAATTTCCGTCTTTAAAATGCAGGAATATCTGAATGAGATTGCTGCTGTCAACAAATGCTTGCGTCCGATACCGGTAGACGGCATGTATGGTCCAAGAACTACCACCATGGTACAGCAGTTCCAGTATTTATATGACTTAAACATCGACGGTGTCATTGGAAAGGCAACCTGGGATGCCATCGTTAACGAGCGTAATAAGCTGTAGGATGAAATTCACAAAACGATAACGGGAGGATTGTCTTTCCTGCCGTTTTCTACATAGAATATAACAATAATCCACCAGTATTGTGATCTGCTTAACCGACAAAAAAAGTACAGCAGAAGCTATCTGTGCTGCACCTGTGTTTAGGAAAAACGAATGGGGCGGTCAAATTCCAGAACCTCCTGTTCAACATACTTTTCTATTGCATTCAGCTGGTTTTTCTGAAAGATATCCGGCATCCTTCGCTTTTGCAGCAGATAGGTCAGCATGCCGAGCATAATAGACTCCAACGCCGCGATGATGAAATAAATTTTGAGAAACAGTGTTAAAACAAGGAAGACAGCCAGAAACAATATGCCTACGATCATAAGCAGGCGACGGTTGATGCCCCTGTAGGTTTCCTCCAGAAACGCTGTGTAGCGCTCAATAAAAGCATTCATTGCATCACTGCATGCATATCCCTGCAAGTCCAGAAAACGGGGGCGTTTTTTTCTGGGATTGCGCATGCATTCCTGTATTGCATACATCCGCATGGCACAATAGCGCGCCGCATTTTTATTTCCCTGCTCCTCATAGCAAAGTCCCTTCATATACATGAGCTTCATATACGAAGCATCGTCCAGCTCCTCCTTAGGATGCGTCATTAAATCATGCAGTGGTTCCTGCACATCCGCACCGGCGTGATTCTGCAGTGCAAAGAAGCGTTCCCACAGTACATTCAGTCTTGTATCAAAAGCTGTTTCACTCATCATCTCATCCATACCCTTTACTCCTTTTTATTTCCATTATTATATCATATCCGTGAAGCAATCACCCGCAAATGTAAACATACGCTCATATATGTATGCTATCCAGCAATGCGTTCCTTCAGCTTTTTCATTTCACTGGTACGAACCCGCTCGATATGCAGGGCAAGATATCCGATTTCTGTTTCCGGAATATCCTTATGATAGACCTTGCGCAGCTCCTCACAGATTTTCTGCGCCGTTTTGTAGGCATAGGGAAACTGCTTCGATACATAATCGCCGACATCCATCTGCAGCTCCTCATCCGATTGCAGCCGCAGCATCAGAAACTTCATATGATTCATCAAACGGGTATAGGACATGGAATTGGTATCGATTGAAATCCCATAGTCCCGCTCCACCTCTTCGATACTGTCGCGTATGATAACCGCTGTCTGCATCGCCTCTGAAACCTTGTCTTCCCCTCTTGCGGAATGCACGTGCAGCGTGATATAGCCGATTTCTCCTTCATTGATCGTATAGCCGCACATTTCCTCGATAATTGCCTTTCCCTGCAAGGCGACCTCATATTCCTCCCGGTAAAGCAAAGCGATTTCACTGGCGAAGGGATTGGAAATATCCATATTTGCCTTCATCCGCTCAATGGAAAAAGCGATATGATCCGCCAGCGGCAGCAATATGTTTTTATCAACCTCATGAAATCTGGCCTGCGCAAGCTGCAAAATTCTGCCTGCGACCTCAATGAAGATTGGATTGACCTCCTGTATGATTTCCATGGCATCCCCATGATCATTTGTTTCCGTGAACCGATACAGCTCCACGCCCGCACCCAGGGTGATGGAATCCCCGTTTTTCTTTCCGAAGCCGATCCCCTTCCCCAGGAATATCATGGATACACCGGATGCATCCTGTACCAGTACACTGTTGTTGTTTAATGTTTTTACAACGGTATACATAAATGTCCCCCTTTCCTAAAACCCGTTTCCTTATACACCTATTCCTTACCTGCCTGACGTAACAGATAATCCTCCAAATCCGATTTTATAATCGTCACACGGGGACCGTAAATAATCTGCAGACCGCGACTTTTCTTATAGATACCGGCAGCTCCGCTTGCCTGCAGCAATATATCATCCATCTGCATTGGATCCTTCATCGCCACATGAAGTCTTGTCGCACAGCAGTCCAGACTTATGATATTGTCCTTTCCTCCAAGTCCTGCACAGATCAAAGAGGACAGGGCATCTGCATCGCTATCTTTTTTCTCTATTTGCTGTCCTTCATCCGTTTTCTCCACCACCGCAAGCCTCTCGCTGACTTTTATTTCCTGTGATTCGCTTTCTCTTCCCAGTGTCTTGAAATCGAACCTTTTGATCAGAAAGGTGAACAGCACATAGTAGATGATAAAATAGAAAACGCCGACAACGACGATCATAATCCAGTTGGTTTTTGCATTTCCCTGAAGAATGCCAAACAAAAACAGATCGATCAATCCTCCGGAAAAGGTTAAGCCAACACCGACCTGCAGCATATGCATGAGCATAAATGCACAGCCTGCCAGTACACAGTGTATGACATAAAGCAGCGGGGCCGCAAACAGAAAGGTATATTCCAGTGGCTCGGTGATACCGGTCAGCATACTCGTAAGCGCAGCGGAAATCAGCAGTCCTCCGGCAATTTTCTGTTTTTTGGGCAAAGCACAGTGATACATGGCAAGGGCAGCTCCGGGAAGACCGAACATCATCAGTGGAAATTTACCGGACATGAAGCGCGTTGCCTCTACGCTGAAGCGTACGGTATTGGGATCCGCAAGCTGAGCAAAGAAGATATTCTGTGCTCCCTGCACACTGACTCCCGCAATTTCCATCGTACCGCCAACTGCCGTCTGCCAGAACGGAAGATAAAAGACATGATGAAGCCCGAAGGGAATCAGTGCGCGCTCGATCACCCCGTAAAGAAAGGTTCCGTAATACCCGGAGCGTTGCACGATATCCCCAAGCATATAAATCCCCTCCTGTAAAACCGGCCAGATATAGAACATCAGAATGCCGACCAGCAGATAGACGATGGAACAGATGATGGGCACAAAGCGTGTTCCTCCAAAGAAACTCAGAATGCGCGGAAGCTGAATTTTGTAAAAACGATTGTGTAGTGCAGCCGTACCAAGCCCTACAAGGACTCCGCCAAACATCCCCATCTGTAAAGAGGTGATGCCGGTCACTGAAGTTACAGAGCCTTCCGGAAGCGATCCCGCCATATCCGTAAGCTCCAGCATCGTAGCGATGGAGGTATGCATGATGAAAAAGCTGATCGCGGATGCAAGAACTGCGACCTCCTTTTCCTTCTTCGCCATCCCCAGTGCCACCCCCATAGCAAATATCAGGGGCAGATTCGTAAATACGATATTGCCGGCATTGCTCATCACCTTGAATATCATATAGAAGAATGTTCCTTCACCCAAAAGCCATTGCAATCCATAGGCAGCGATCATATTGGGATTGCTGAGTGACTCCCCGATTCCCAGCAGCAGACCCGCAACCGGAAGTATGGCAATCGGCAGCATAAAGCTTCTTCCCACCCGCTGCAGAACATTGAGCATACGATCTTTCATATATCTTCTGTATGAGTCGCCCGTACAGCGAATTCATACACTCCTTTCTCCTTACAACCAAACCATATATAATATGGTACCAAGTTTGGAAGATATTGTAAAGGAAAAAACAACATTCGATCTCCATATTCCGCCTGTATTTCTTTACTATTCACATGTACCCATATGCTGAAAAAGGGAGTCAACATTTCTGTTGAAACCCTTTTTGTAAGCACGCTGTATCAGCAGGATGCCTGATCCTCTTTTTTTCTGTGAACGATGCGTCTGATACTTCGTTTGATGACATCAAGGAAGCTCAGGGAACGCACCATCCGCTCTTTGTCTACATAGTTTGCGACCGCACGCAGCAGGGCTTTGTTGTCGCGGGAGGAGAAGGAGAATGTACCGCTGCTTTTTGTCATGACTGCAAAGCGTGAAATCTTTCTGCCTTTGAACAATACAGAAGCAACGATGGTATCCACCTCGTCCCAGGGAATCTGAATATAATCCTTAACATTGCGATCATTATAAAACTCGAAGGCCCGATCCCCTACCATGATCTTCCCATACGCTGATAATCCCATATAGGAAATACCCTTGACTGTATAATCCACCGTTGTGTTTCTTGACTGTACCATATCTGATTTCCTCCTCTGCCGCGAAGCTATGCAACCTTTTTAAACGGCTCCTACATCACGCCGCCAAGACGTGCCAGAATACCTACGATGAATAAAGCTATGATAATGATGATCGGTGATACCTTTTTCTTTAACAGCCAGCAGCACAGCAGCGTCAGCAGCAATGCTGCCAGTCCCGGAATCAGCTGATCCAGATTCTGCTGCAGGGTTGTCACCTTTTCCACATTTAAGCCGGTGCTTCCCAGTGCATCGTACTGCGTAATAGCCTCACGTACACCGTCAATGCCGCTGGACAGGTTATCCCAGTCAATGAACGCTCCCTTTGACTGTGTAACCGTAGATACAACAGGTGTAAAGGAAATGCTTACCCAGCGCTGTACAAGAGATCCGATGATAAACATACCCAGAATGGATGCCCCGCTTGTTATTTTACCAAGCAGACCACCGGAAAGATCCTTTACAATAGAGGTTCCCACCTTGTAGCCGAACTCCTGTGTATACCAGATAAAGGCCCAGCGGATCACATTCCATGCCACAAAGAACAGCAGTGGTCCGATGATGTTTCCGGACAATGCCAGGGATGCACCAAGCGCTCCCAGAATCGGACGCAGGGTAAACCAGAATACCGGATCTCCGACACCTGCCAGCGGTCCCATCATACCGACCTTGACACCCTGTATTGCCGCATCATCCACAGACACCCCGTTGGCACGCTCCTCTTCAAGTGCCAGCGTAACACCCATAACCGGTGCAGACACATAAGGATGTGTATTATAGAATTCCATATGACGCTTCAATGCGGCAATCTGGTCATCCTTATTCGGATACAGCTTTTTAATGGCAGGGATGATGGAATAACACCAGCCGCCATTCTGCATACGTTCATAATTCCAGGAACCCTGAAGGAACTGATGACGCCATGCAACTGACAAACGATCTTTTTTCGATAATGTAATTTTCTCCATGTTTTCTTCCTCCTTCAAGATCAATAATCATTCAATATATCGCCAAGCGGATCACCGGTATTACTGCTTCCTCCGCCGTTATTGGAACCACCGTGCTCCTTCAGTCCCAGATAAATCAGTGCAATGACAACACCGATTACGCCCAGTGCGATCAGCGTCAGCTGGTTCAGTGCAGCTAGCACAAAGCCCAGAGCGAAGAACGGCCAGGTTTCCTTTGTTGCCATCATGTTGATAACCATGGCATACCCTACTGCAGCAACCATTCCTCCACCGACTGCCATACCACCGGACAGCCAGGATGGCATCTGATTCAATACATCGGTAACAACACCCGGAGATACGACGCACAGGGCAGCAGCAGGAATCGCGATACGTACACCCTGCAGCAGGATAGCAAGCATCTGCCATACCTCCATCATGCGGATATTTCCCTTTTCAGCAGCGGCATCCATAAAGTGAACCATTGGAATTGCAATGGTACGACAGATCATTGTTAAAAACAGACCTGCTACGGACAGCGGTACGGCAACAGCAATGGATGTGGAAATTGCGTTATTTACATCGGTTGCTCCACCCTGCAATCCCAATACCATGATGATTGCCGATGCAACAGAAGCCAGGGCGGCATCCGGAGCAATCGCTGCTCCTACGTTTGCCCAGCCCAGTGCCATCATCTGCAGGGAGCCTCCTAAAATGATACCTTCCTTCATATGACCGCTCACGATACCGATCAGCGTACATGCTACCAGTGGCTGATGGAACTGAAATTCATCCAGTACCCCTTCCATGCCAGCCAGAAGAGCAACAAGAACGATTAGTAAAATTGTAATAATTGACATTATGATTTCCTCCTGTTCCTTAAGCCAGCTCTGCTTTGGCTTTCTTTATAATATCGTCCATATTTTCTTTGGAATCGTTTGGTACCTTGCGCACATCAAACTGAATTCCCTTTGCTTTCAGCTTTTCAAAGGTTTTAACGTCGTCCCTGCCAAGAGACAGCACCTTGCTCACTGCAATCTTTCCGACGGAATGTGCCATGGAACCGATATTCAGCTCCTTCACATCCACGCCGCCTTCAATGGCACGAAGCGCATCCTGCGGTGTTTCAAACAGCAGCATCGCCTTCGTATTTCCAAAGCGCGGGTCCTTAGCGACCTGAATCATTTTATCAACCGGAACAACATTGGCCTTCACACCCGGAGGAGCCGCCTGTTCAATCAGGTTTTTTCGCAGCTCATCCTTTGCAACACCGTCGGAAACCACGATGATACGCGTTGGCTTCACGGTTTTTGTCCATGCCGTGGCTACCTGTCCGTGCAGCAGACGGGAATCAATACGTGCCAGCACATATTTGATATGTCCGTCTCCGATTACGGTTCCCTCAGGAATCGCTCCCTGCGGCGTCACCGGCTCAGCTGCCTGTTTTTCCTGTGCAGGCTCCAATGCCTCCGGAAGTAATCGAACCCCTTCCTTTGCCACCCCATATACATGTGCGGCAATCTCCTGTGCTGATTCCATTGACATTCTGGATGCAAATGCTTCAATCAGCATCGGCAGATTCAATCCTGTAACGACAGCCCATGTGTCTTCATGACCGTTGATCAGTCCACTGGTCTGATTGAACGGTGTACCGCCCCAGAGGTCTACCATGAACAGGACCTGCTCAGGATTCTCGAATGTAGTGATTGCTTCTTCCATTTTTGCGCGAATGTCATCCGGTCCTTCACTTGGCTGCAGTGTTACTGCTTTTACATTGGGCTGCGTTCCGAAAATCATTTCCCCGGATTGCAGAATGCCTTTCGCAAAATCACCGTGACTTGCAAGAATAATTCCTACCATTTTTTCTCCTACCTTTCTTTTTTTGAATCCCTCGCAATGCAAAAAAACAGGCATCACTCTTCGATTGGATAGACTCCGCCTTTACTCGGTAATCCATCTTCTCAAATAGTTAATGCCTGTTCTTGATAACAGTAACACACCACGAAGTATTCACTTTTTACGGGTAAATAATATCATTGGTATCGCTTACTGTCAATTCTTTTTTTCATTATTTCTTGTATACAGCCATCAAAGCTGCGCGCTTTAGCACCCAGCTTTCAAGAGAAGCTGCACACACTAAAAGCATATCCTGACACCTGCCTATGCGATGGCCCTGTCTTCTTGTACACCATTGCCGTTTTCCAATGATGAGCAACCCGGGCAATGGATCCATCACACTGTCCCACTGCTTTCACATACCCTTTTGGCGCATGGCTTTCGGTGCATGCAGGAAAGGATAGCATACTCATACAGGGTACGGTTCTCATGCGGTGACATGCTATAAAAACAGGGAAATCCAATGCTGTGATATGCAGCAACAGCAGCTCGGATTCCCCTTTTCAATACGATTGAAAGCCGCGAATGCGAAGACAGCAGCGATAAGATTTCTATATCATACCTTCTGCTTTTCTCCCTGCTGATAGGCCTCATACAGAGCTTGTCCGCTTTTACAGCCTTTTGAACAGCCGCTACATCCCCCACTGCAGGATTCCTCTTTGCGAATCGAACGCAGTGCAAGGATGATCAGCAGCAGCAAAAGTAATGAAATGATAATGGTAGCCATCCTTCATCAATCCTCTCTTTCTTGGTGTCAGGCATTGACCTTTACTTTTTCAAGATGCACCTGTTTTTTAGATTCCGAACGAAACAGCAGATACAGCATAACCAGCAGGAAAAGCAGAGCGATGATCAGACCGATCCCGAATACGCCGGTTGTAAAGAAGGTTGCGAACTGGAAGATCATAAAGGCAATCACATAGGCGAATACACACTGATAAGCGACAGCGAAGATCGTCCATTTCGCATTGTTCATTTCACGCTTGATCGCACCGATTGCGGCAAAGCATGGTGCGCACAGCAGATTGAATACCAGGAAGGAGTATGCTGCTGCAACCGTGAAGCTTGCTGCCAGCGTTCCCCAGATTTCTAATCCATCCTCTGCCACTTCGGCAAAGCCGTACAGGATACCAAAGGTAGCCACGACATTTTCCTTTGCGACCAGACCGGTAATTGCGGCAACGGATGCCTGCCAGTCTCCCCAGCCCAGCGGTGCAAACAGCGGTGCAATCGCAGAGCCCAGATTCGCCAGGAAGCTTTCGTTTAGCTGCGATTCTTCCAGCATGGTGAAGCCTCCGTTTACGAAGCCGAAGTTGGAAGTAAACCAGATAAAGATCGTAGACAGCAGAATAATGCTTCCCGCTTTCTTGATAAAACTCCATCCGCGCTCCCACATACTGCGAAGAACATTCAAAGTCTTTGGAACGTGGTAGGCAGGAAGCTCCATGACAAACGGTGACGGATCACCTGCAAACATACGTGTTTTCTTCAACATGATACCAGATAATATGATGGCAGCAATGCCGACAAAATATGCGCTCGGTGCCACCCAGCTTGCTCCGTGGAACAGCGCTCCGGCAATCAGTGCAATAATAGGAAGCTTGGCGCTGCATGGAATGAAGGTCGTTGTCATGATCGTCATACGGCGATCCTTTTCACTTTCAATCGTACGGCTTGCCATGATGCCCGGCACACCGCAGCCGGTTCCGATCAGCATCGGAATAAAGGATTTACCGGATAATCCGAATTTGCGGAAAATACGGTCCATGATAAAGGCGATACGTGCCATATAGCCGCAGTCTTCCAGAATCGCCAGAAACAGGAAGAGCACCAGCATCTGCGGAACAAAGCCGAGAACTGCCCCGATACCGGCAATGATACCATCGACAAGCAGAGAAACCAGCCAGCCTGCAGTTCCAATGCCTTCCAGAAAGGAAGTCACAGCAGGAGGAATGATATCTCCAAACAGCACATCATTTGTCCAGTCCGTCACATACGTACCAACCGTCGTTACGGATACATAGTATACCAGATACATCACCACAGCGAAGATCGGCAATGCGAGCCAGCGGTTGGTAACAAAACGGTCAATACGGTCAGATACATTCATACCGCTGTGCTTTTTCACATAGGTCTGCTTCATCAGCTTAGCGATGTATTCATAGCGTTCATTGGTGATAATGCTTTCGGCATCATCGTCATAGCTATCCTCCAGCTCCTTACGCAAAGCATTTACGATGCTGCTGTCTGTACTGTTTAGCGGTGCGGATGTCATAATTTTCTCATCATTTTCCAGATATTTCACCGCATACCAGAAGCTGCTGGCTCCCTTTGCCTGCACGGCGCTCAGATCAGCAATTTTCAGCAGACAATCCTTCAGCAGTCCTTCGTAAATATTGGTAAAGGCAGTATGTTTGTTACTGAGCATACCGACTGCTTTCTGAATCAGTTCATCCAGTCCGCGGTTTTTCAATGCGGATACCTCCACAACCGGAATATTTAACAGATCAGACAGCTTGCATGTGTTCACTTCTGTTTTATTCTGCTGCATCAAATCCATCATATTCAGTGCCGCAACAACCGGAATACCCGTTTCCTGCAGCTGTGTTGTCAGATACAGATTTCTCTCCAGATTTGTTGCGTCGATAATATTGATAATCAAATCCGGCTGTTCTTCCACCAGATAGTTTCTTGCCACCACTTCATCCAGAGAATACGGTGACAGGGAATAGATACCCGGAAGGTCGGTAATCACGATATCTTTGTGACCCTTCAGCTTCCCTTCTTTTTTCTCTACGGTTACACCCGGCCAGTTACCTACATATTGGTTACTGCCTGTCAGTGCATTGAACATCGTTGTCTTTCCACAGTTTGGATTTCCAGCCAATGCGATTCTGTACATAATCTCCCTCCTCTGTTAGCTTAGACTAACTCAATCTTCAAAAAAATACATGTTATTCCACTTCGATCAGTGCCGCATCCGCCTTACGGATACTCAGCTCATAACCGCGCACGGTAAGCTCGATTGGATCTCCCAGCGGAGCAACCTTGCGGATATACACTTCCGTGTTTTTGGTAAGTCCCATATCCATCAGCTTTTTCTTAACCGACCCGGTAGAATTTAGTCTGCGGATCGTGACACTGTTTCCAGGTTTTACTTCCTTTAATGTCATGCTCATTTCCCTCCTATTTCACATGGATGCGGTTGGACAGGCTCTTATCCAATGCAATCCGTGTATCCTTTACATGGATGATGACATTGCCGCTCAGCTCATTCACCACGCTTACGTCAGCACCCTCTACAAAACCAAGTGCCGCCAGATGACTGCGAACCTCATCCTTACCATTCACCTTTGCGATTTGAAAGTTTTTTCCAATCGGTGCAGCTGTCAGTACCATATGTCAACCTCCTTTGTTAGCAAACACTAACCTTTCACATCCAAATATTAGCACAGGCTAACATGCCTGTCAACCAGTTTTTTCCTTGTATGCCCTTTCAGTCTTCGACTGTCAAGGAATATGCCCGAAGATAAATGTAAAGAAACGATTTTATCAAAGGCTTTCTAAACGAAATGCAGACCGAATGATCTGCACACGTTTTTATGCATTGGCGAAGCGTTCTCCCAAGGACTCACAGGCATCCAGGCCGTCAGCATCCGGTGTGTAATTTATAATCAGTCCGTTTTCAAACAGATTGGCTCCGGCTGCTTCCACACGTTCCTCCCAGCTCTGCATCCATTCACCGCTGCCCCATCCGTAGGAGCCAAACAGCGCAACCTTTTTATTCATCAGAGTTCCTTCTGCCTGCATGAAGAAGGGTTCAAATTCTGACTCCTCCAGTACCTCCGCGCCCATGGCAGGACATCCGAAGATAATGTAATCATATGCGGATACATCCGGCTGATCTGCGACATGAACGACATCAGCATGCTTTCCTGCCTTTTCAACGCCCTGTGCAACAGCATTTGCCATAGCCTCTGTATTTCCGGTTCCTGACCAGTATGCGATAAGAATATTCATGTGATTCCATCCTTTCCTAAGCTGTTATCAGCTGTTCCAGAGGAATGCCTTCCTGCAGTTTTTCCAGAGTACATTCCATGCTCTGCAGAAAGCGTGCCGTTGTTTTTCTCGCACGGGAGAGATTGTGATAAATCTTCCAGTATCCGATTTCCTGATAATTTTTTCCGTTGTTCTGTATAAACGACACAACATCATCCAGCGGATATCCGAGAAAGACACCGATTTCATGAGGAAAGCATTCCTTGCACATATGTTCCTGCAGATGATAAAGCGCCTGTCTGGTCGTCACAAAGCCGTATCCGAAAGCAGACAGAAACTGCTGTATATCCTCCTGACACAGATGCGTATCCAGAAGATCCTTGTGATATACGAGGATCAGCTTGAAATCCGGTGAATGCTTCATAATCTGAAGATAAATCCGTTTTGGATTCAGACAGCGGTTATATGCCAGAACAAGTTCTTCTACATTTCCAACTTCACTATCTCTGCAGCTGAACAGACAGGAAGGCTTCATACCCTCCAATGTTGGTGCTGCATAGTATGCAATCAGTTCAACAAACGACACGATGTTTCCTCCTTTATGTTAGATTAGTCTAACTATAGTTCTAATAAGAAACAGAGGAATCCCTCTGCCTATTAAATTATCTTAATCTAACTTATGGAATAAGTATACTTCATCAGGGCTCCGTATGTCAATCTCTTTTGAAGCTTTTTTGCATTTCTTCTTACGACGTTTCTTTTCTGAAAGCATGATTCTTCTTTCTATTTTGTATTCGCTTATCGTATGTGTCCTCTAAAGCCACTTATCGCTCTTTTTACATCCTTTTTTTCTATCCTATGTTTTTGAATGCTTTTATGAGTCCTTGTAAAGTTGCTCTTAGCATATTCTGATAGAGATCGTCGCAGTATGTGAGCGCAGGCAGCTTATAAAAAGAGTATGCTTATCATAAGGAATGCGTTCATCAAGCAGGCAAGCAGAAAATGGATACAACAGGTTTTCGCATCCCCTTCTGCATACGGCAAGAGCGATTGCATACAGGAAATGGCATTGACACATTTTGTTAGCTGTGTTAAACTTTATCCGAAAAAGGGGGTGAGATGATGGCAACCATCATCATACTCATACTACTCGTTTTGTATATTGTCTTTGCCTTCCATCGGTCAAGAAAAAGAATAAAAAACGGCTGCTGCGGTGGCGGCGGACCTGTATTCAGAGACAGCGTACAGACGGATCAATATGCAATACATGAGCAGTATCATATACGCGGTATGCATTGTGAAAGCTGCGCGGCAAGCATTGAACACAGACTTAATCAGATGCAGGATACGGCTGCCCTTGTAAATCTTCAAAAGGAAGTTGTCGATGTATACAGCAATCATCCGCTCAATAAAGAGGAGCTGTTTCAGGCCATTCAAGCATTGGGGTATGAAGCGTATGAGTGATATCAGCTATAATCGCCGCGTTCACTATTACATCGCCCTGTATGAGTTGTTTCAGGAGCAGGAATGCCTGCACTGCATGGATATCGCAAGAAAGCTGTCCATCTCACTGCCGGCTGCCAGCCGTATGCTACAAAAGCTGATCAGTGAAGGTTTGATTGAGAAAAAAAGCTATCAGAGCATCTGTCTTACACAGGCTGGAAAGGGACAGCTGCAGACAACCTATCACACATATTGCGAGCTGATTTCCTATTTTTCCCGCATACCCACTTTCACCGAGGAGGACCGTCTGGAAAGCTCCCTTCTCTGCCTGGGTTCCTTTCCGCATTCCCGCATCGAAAAGCTGGTTAGGAGTGCAGACTGTATAGGAACAGAAAAAAGGTGTCAAACACTTAGATAACACATAAGTGATGACACCTTTTTTTGTATGCAGATCAGATTTTTATTTTTCTTCCTTGACCGCAAAATACTGATTGGTTGCTGCTGTGATTTCCGTTGCCAGATCACGCTGCTGGAAGCTCTCTTTTCCGCTGTCGCATAACGGGCACAGATAATCATCCGCTTCCTTTGTGAAATCCTCACCGTCATAGGTGTATCCACAAATACTGCACATCCATGTCATATCGTATGTCCTCACTTTCTCTGTGAATTATTATACACAAGAAATGCACATCTGTCATTTTATTTGCCAGCTGATATAGCTGCGAATCCCTGCCGCAGGTCTTCCAGTATATCGTCAATATGCTCAGTGCCAATGGAAAGCCGTACAGTCTGCGGTGTGATTTTAACAGCTGCCAGCTCCTGTGCACTCATCTGTGAATGGGTTGTGGAGGCCGGATGAATTACAAGGGATTTCACGTCCGCCACATTTGCAAGCAGCGAGAATACGGACAGGGATTCCGTAAAGGTTCTCGCCTGTTCCTCACTCCCCTTTATTTCAAAGGTGAAGATGGATGCGCCTCCCTTTGGATAATAGCGTTCATACAGTTCTTTCTCTCTCCCCTGTGCAAGAGAGGGATGATGCACCGCAGCGACCTTCGGCTGCTTCTGCAGAAAGTCAACGACCTTTCCTGCATTTTCTACGTGGCGTTCCACACGCAGAGATAATGTCTCCAGCCCCTGCAGCAGAAGAAATGAATTAAACGGGGACAGACATGCTCCCTGATCACGCATCAATGTAGTCCGGATCTTCATGATATAGGCGATATTCCCCACGGCTTGCGTAAAGACAACGCCGTGATAGGAAGGATTAGGTTTTGACAGCCCCGGGAATTTATCGTTCTGTTCCCAGTCAAAGCGTCCTCCGTCCACAATGACACCGCCCATAACCGTTCCATGTCCGCCGATGAACTTGGTTGCGGAATGGACAACGATATCCGCTCCGTGCTCCAGCGGACGGAATAAAAACGGTGTGGCAAATGTATTATCAACAATCACCGGAATACCATGACGATGGGCGATTTCGGATACAGCCTCCAGATCGATGATATCCGCATTCGGATTTCCAAGGGATTCCAGATACACAGCCTTTGTGTTATCCTGAATGGCTTCTTCGAAGTTTTTCGGATCACTGCCGTCCACAAATGAGGTCGTGATGCCGCTGTCTGTCAGTGTGTTGGCAAACAGATTATAGGTCCCTCCATAGACCGTAGAGGAGGAAACGATATGATCGCCGCAGGTCACGATATTGCGGATCGCATAGTCGATTGCCGCAGACCCGGATGCCGTAGCCAAAGCCGCAGCGCCATTCTCCAACGCGGCCATCCGCTGTTCAAACACATCCGATGTCGGATTCATCAGACGGCTGTAGATATTGCCCCCCTCACGTAAGGCGAAACGCTGTGCTGCCTGCTCGGAATCCTTGAATACATAGGATGTTGTCGCATAGATCGGTACTGCTCTTGCATCGGTTGCGCTGTCTGGCTCCTCCTGTCCGGCATGCAGCTGCAGGGTTTCAAATTTATATACTTTCTCTTTCATATTGCTCCCTCTCTTTCAAATACCTAGTGTTTTAGTAGGCTTATTGAAATTATACGGGGTGAATGCATGGATGTCAATAAATTTTCACAGTTTTATGAAAATAATGTCATAAATACTGAAAATTATTTCATAAAGGCGTATTGTCTTTCTAAATAGCCTCTGCATGACAAAATATCATTACTGCGACAGCGACTGTACAGCATATCACATGGAGAAACCTGCAAATCGCTTCTTTGCTGCTTACCATAAGGAAAGCACATGCTACAAAACTATAAAAAAGAGTCAAGGAAACCATATTGAATTCCCTTGACCCTCTCCTTCTTTACTTGATTTGCAGCTCTTTTTTCTTTCTCAATATCCATAGGATACTGCCTGCCACAAGAGCACCGAGCATGCCTAATGCGTATATCTGCGCCTGTGTTTTATCACCTGTATCGACACCCTTTTCCGCTTTGTCCACACTTCCCTTATTCTGAGCTTTCTCAGATGTATCTGCCTTTGAAGCATCAAGAGGTGTGTTCTCCTGAGAATTATCAGGTTTACCCGTATTCGGAATGTCCGGTTTTCCTTCCGGCGTACTTTCCTTGTCATTCTCCTGCGGTTTATTTGTATCCGGAGTTTCTGAAGGCACATTGTTATCACCGGAATCTGCTTTTTCTATCGTAACCGGTGCGATTGCATCCATACCGGATACCTCATTGACCGCATATACATCGTTTACGGTTTTCAGACTGTCTTCGATTACACTTACTTCCGCCTTAGTTCCAGCGGCAAGCTTCAATTCCACCATTCCAAGACGCAATTCATCCTGTGCATACAGATGCTCATCACCGGAAAGATAAATGGTCAGCCTCCCGGTATCCTCCTGATAGCGCCATTCCTGTACATCGCTTTTGATATCACGGTGAAACCTGAACTGTACATGTTCTTTCAGTACCTTCCCCTGCTTCGCCTTGATCTGAAAGCTCAGTTGTAAGGAACGTATCGTATCCTTGGTATCGGATGGTATGAGTACGGTCTCTACCTGATTCTCCTTCGCGGTAAGGATAATTTTTTCAATCGTATCCGCCTGAATAGCGATGGGACCTGCCAGCAGGCAAATCAGTAACAGGGATACTCCTCGCTGCAGCCATGTTTTCATCAGCCTTCTCCTTTCTTTTCCTTGCTTTTCAGTATTATTTTGTCAATGTGATTTCCGGCAAAATCTCCGGAATCTTGACGAGCAGGGTATCGCTGACCAGCCGCTGTCCCTCATTGGTCAGGGCATTGTCCACACGATACAGCTCTGCACGGACTTTTTCAGGCAGCTGCTCAACGTTCAAGTCTTTTTCTGCAATCCAGTATACCCAGGTACCCTCGGAAACCTCACCAAGCAATGCATTCTGTGGATTTGGGGCAAAAATAACCTGATTGGCAATCAGAGAACCCTCTGCGTCTGTTCCGCCGATGATAGTTCCTGCTTCATCATACAGCATAACGACATTATAAGCCGGGTTTCCCTTATAGGTTCCTGTAAAAATCAGAGATCCCTTTTCAATCTTCTGTTCCTCATGCGTTTCATCTTTCTCCTGAAGGATAACATCTTCTTTCAGAATACCGATCGACGCTGTCTCTGCCGCTTCCTCATTATAAAATTCGATATTATCACCCGTTGGTCCCAGAATATCCAATTCCGGAATGACCAGTGTGCTGTTTTTCTTGTTTAAAGCAGTGATACGTACATAAACAGCATCATAGGTTGCTATCCATGGATCGTTGTCCGCATTTTGGAAATAGACAGTTGCCACATCATCCTTAAAGTCGAAGGCTCCTTCTTTAAGCTTTTTAAATGTTTCGCCATCCTGACTGATTTCAATCCTGTAATCTGTCATATCGTAACGTTCATCCGTACCGCGGTGATAACGCAGGGCTGTCACTTCCGTGGTTTTTCCCATATTGATCGTAATCTGCGGATCTGCATTTGTAGATGCACCGGTATAGGTGTTTTCTTCTGCCGTGCCGTCATCAATCATGCGGTATGCCGCTGATTTCAGCTGCGGAGCACATGGATCCTCTCCTTCTGCCGGCTTCTGTTCATCATCTTTTGACAGCATATTCGTCGTGATGGTCCAGCTGTCCTTAACCTGACTGCCGTCACCCTCTACCTTGACTGGAGAAACCTGTACGGCCGCTGAGCGGTTCAGGAATTTATCAATCGCAGTCACCTTATAGGAAACAGAGCGGTTGCTTACTGGACCCAGCTGATCTGTGAATTTGTTGTCCATGGTAAATCCGACAACCTCATCCTTTTGCTTTCCCTGATCATAGGTCGTTCTTACAATTTCATAACCAAGAATCGCTTCTGCCTGATCCGCAGTATTGCCCAGTGTCAGTGTTACGCTGGAGCGATCATTCTTTGAAACAGATGCAGTGGCAACATCCCTGCCGCTGATACCTTCACTTGCGCCATGCTCGATTTCATAGGCACGTGCTTCATCATTTACATAATAGATGGCGCGTGCTTCCTTTTCAAACTGCTGCATATATGCTTTGGTATCCGCATCCATCACCATACCCCAGCGCTGGAAGAAGTCACTCAAATCCTTTTCTGCCGCAGCACTCGCCAGACGCATGATATTCTGTTCGGCATCCTTGCCAAGTGTCAGCTTGATACCATTGGGAGCAGGTGCCAATGCTGTATTTCTTGCATAGCTGTCTACGCGCGCAAAGAACAGATTTTTGAATATTTCATCATAATCCGCATAGGTCCTGTAATTATATCCGCGATCATATGCCAGATGCAGCTGCCAGTACATTCCAAGCTGTGTGAATACATTGTCACTCCGCCCCGTTACATTGGATGTTACTTTTTTGTATACATCCTCATATTTGAACCGCACACCGTTATTCGTCTCATCTGCCTGTGCCAGAAGGGAGAAATAATTGTTTGTGATTTCAGCAATTGCATAGCTTCCCTGATTGATGTTATGTCCGATTTCATGAGCAATGCCCCAGCCGAAGTATGTTCCAACCCCGATTTTCTTTCCGTTTTCATCAACCTCTACCGGCTTGCTGTTCACCAGTCCGCGTGTGGAACCCCATTCCACACCGATATGATTGCCGGATGCATACATAAAGGCGCCGTCAAACATTTTCATGTATCGAATATTCAAATGCTGTGCAGGTAAATGATTCTTGTCCTTCACATTTTGTGCAGTACCTTCCTTAAAGTTATCAGTGAGTCCCTTATGCTGATAGAAAAGCGTCATCATGTCATCCATTGCGTTAAGGGAAGCATTCAGCTTTTCAGCGCCTGCCTCTACAGAGCCGTCATTCACCGCATTCCAAACCTGAGATGCCGGTATGGAATACATCATCTGATCCAGCATGATATCCGTGATATTCAAAACACACGTTTTCTCGTCGTATGCGTAGGATACCTGCTCATTGCCCTCTGTTTTATGATCTTTCTCATGCTGCTGCTGCAAATTCGGGACAAAGTCTTGCAGCTCTTCGATGTAGGTACGGATTCTTTTCATTCGTTCTTCTTTATCCTTTACCTGATACAGATCAAGCGTTGGAACCCTTGTGCCTGAGCTGACTCTTACTGCATACTGATCCGTGTCCTTGTTTCCGTTATATTGAAGATAGAGCGCGCCGCCCTTTTCAACATCGGTAGAAGTAATCTGCGGAATCGTTATTTCATTTCTGCCGATTTTCAAATTGCCGACCGTCTTGGCAAATCCGCTTGCCTCCGCATGCTGCTGTGTTGCAACAAGACTCAGGGAACTGTTCTGCCCGGTTTTCATCCCCGGATTTCCTACATAAATGACCAGCTCCTGTCCTGCATAAGCACTGATACCCAGCGGCTGCCATGCATTCAGACCACCTACAGAGATACCGGAATCTTTGTTTGAGCGAAGATTGGCATGTACTGCAATCGTATCGTTCAGCGTATCCTGTTCCGCATACAGCTGCTTCGCTGTATCCAGTTCCACCTGCAGTGCTTTTTGATCCGGATGATATTCTCCATGATCCTTGGTGTCAAGACGCTGCTGCAGTGTATTCAGAAGCTCTGTGTCCACATCCTTTGCCAGTGTCAGTTGAAGATCATCTGCAAATAATGCCTGAATATCCGATTCCAGAGAATCGTATTGGAAGAAACGGATTTCTGCCACCATGATGTTTCTTACACCGCCGGATGTAGTCAGACCAAAACGCACGCGGCTTGTCTTAATCGGCTTTGCCAGCTTGATCACATAATATTTTCTTCCCTGTCCGTCATCCTTCTGTTGTATGCGAACATTCGATGCCTGTACTTCCTTATTCTGTTCACTGTCCCAATAGTAGATTGCCGCAGCTCCATAGCCGACCGTATCCATCGGTGCAGCCAGTGTGAAGCGATCCATTGTATACTCCTGATCCAGCTGTACGGTAGTTCCCCACTGCCACTGGTGATAGCTGACCGCGTCATCCCAGTCCTCTAAACGATAGTAGGACTCATAGCTGTCATCCACAAGACCGTTGGCACTTTGGGCATCTGTATCCAGACTGCTGTTTACCATGCTTCCGACAACATGCTTTGCAGAGACGATATGCTGTGTGAGCTTTCCTTCTCCGTTGGAATCATTGATCAGCTTATAGGAAGGCATCTGCGCACGCTTTACACTTAGCGTGGATGCCTTAACCTTCATGGAGCCTGGACCCTCTCCCAGTTCATTAACACCCGTGACGTACAGAATATACGTGGTTTCATCCTTTAAACCTTCCAGCGTGTAACTTGTTTTTTTGATATTGCTGATTTTTGTAAAGGAATCTTCGGTCTCTTCTTTGTAGAATACATGATAGCTATCTGTATCCTTCATGTTTTTCCAGGATAAGCTTATGGAGCGGTAACCGCCGGACGCCTTTACATCATCCGGTGCCGCCGGCTTACTGCTGGTCTGTGGCGTCAATGTTATCGGTGCAGAATACCCGCTTTTCCAATCACCGTTTACAGACTGTACAGAAACCATATACTCCTTTTTGTTTTCCAGCTTGTCCTTTTTAAATTGTGTGACGGTCACACTTGGTACCGTTGTTTTGACAACCTCACGATATCCGTCTGCCTCAATTCGCACCTCATAGCCCGTTACGTTTCTCTCCGGAGTCCATGAAACTGTGAATTTTTTATCTCCGGCAGTTCCCTGCAGATTTTTCGGCATATTCATCTCCGGCTCCGGAATACGTGTTTCCATGTCATTTAGAAATTCAACCTTGGAAATCTCGACCAGACTACCCTGCGCCTGTGTCGTTTTGGTTACCTTGATCGTCACCTTTTTCACTGCAATCTGATCACCGAGATGCACAATCAGATTTCCCCTCGCATCCATTTCCACATAAGGAGAGGACGCAGCACGACGGGAACGATAGTAGTTTACAATTGGCACCTGCAACGGCTCATCCTGTCCCTCGATTTCAACAAGAATCATTCCATCCGCAATTTTGTTTACACTCTCAAGCGGTGCCTGAATGGTAAAGCCTTCCATGCGGATCGGGTTTTCATTCTGCTGAAAATCAAAGGTCAGCTGCAACGGATGGTCTGTACTGATCGCCTGTCCGTCGGCATGTTTCAACGTCACAGCAGATTCCGCAGCCAATACATCCTCCAGCTTTCCGGAAACGAGTTGCGTTCCCGCTTCAATGGAAACACCTACAGCGCTTTTTGGAACTCTTCGTTCTATAGCGGAGGTTTGCTGCTTATATTCCCTGCGCTCATCATAGAGCCTCTGTAAATCCGCAAGATCCACCGTTCCATCCTGATTGATATCATAAATGCTGTCCGCACTTCCCCGATCCAGCGCATCTACGAAATCCTTAATTTGTACATTCGATGCCGCATATGCCAGCAATCCCGGCTGTACATCCTCAAACAGCTGCGGTGCTGTACCAAGATACAGCTGAATGCTTTGATCATACCCGTCCATCTGAAATATCTGCTCATATGTTCGATACCCTTTCGCAGCCACCTGCAGCGTATAGGTGCCTTTCGGAAGATTTTCGAAAACAGCAGATACAGCGGAAGCTCCCTGCGCAGCCTCCAGAACAGCAGTTCTTGTTTCCTCCTCACTGCCGTGCTTCAGCGTCAGTTGAAAGCTCTGACGCTCAGACAATCCTTTTCCTGTTAAAAAAGAAACGGTAATACTGCCGTTGATCTGTTTTCGAACAGGCTCCTCTTTGCCCTCATTGCTATTTTGTTCTATGGGAGTTGTTCGTGGTTTTTCATCTTTTTGATCCTGTGTCTGCGTTTCTTCCTCCGAAGCATTCTGTACCGGCTGTTCCTGTTCTTCAGCTGCTTCCGGTTGCGGTTCCACATTCTGCACCTGCACTTCATCTGACACTTCTGCAGGTCCTTCAGACTCTGTTTCAGCCTTCATATAGCCGGAAGAAGAACCAAGTGTTAGTTGCATCAGCATACATCCAGCCAGGATCAGGGAAAACCATCGTTTCATAACCTCCTCCACCCCTTTCTCTGTAAGAGCTGCACAGATAATCATATACAGCATTACCGTAAAATTATAACCGTTTTTGCTTTCTTAAGGCAATAAAAAAGCTCTTTTTTTATCAAAAAGGTTATAATTTAAGCTATAAAACCAACATAAAAAAACAAATGCTTCGCAAAGGTTATGCTTTATGTATATTTGCTGTGATCAGGAGAGCAGATATATGATGGTATGAGAATTTCAGTCTTTTAAAAAACAATGCACATCGTCAGCCTGATAAAAAAAAGCTGCGGGAGTATACTCACACACAGCTGTATTTCTGTTTCATTGAAAATTCTGAAATTCTATATAACAATCAGCTTATTCTGTACGCAGGGCGGTAACCGGATCCTCCTGAGCCGCCTTCTTCGATGGGATCAAACCGCCAATCAGTGTCAGAATGACACTCAGGACAATCAATATGACACCGCCTGCCAGCGGTAAAGCAGCACTGACCTCCACATTTCCTGCCAGATGGTGAATGAGCATATTGCCAGGTATGAGCAGCAGCAGGGTGATTATGATTCCAAGCAGACCTGCCAGCAGACCAATGATGAATGTCTCCGCATTGAATACCTGCGAAATATTTTTCTTGGAGGCACCGATTGCACGCAGAATACCGATTTCCTTCTTTCGTTCCAGTACACTGATATAGGTGATAACACCAATCATGATGGACGATACCACAAGTGAGATGGCGACAAAGGCGATCAGTACATAGCTGATAACATTGATAATATCCGTCACCGAGGACATCAGTGTACCCACATAATCGGTATAGGAAATCACCTTGTCCTCATCCACCTTCTCCATATTTGCATTATAGCCATCCAGTACATCGATCACCTTCTGCTTGCTTTCAAAATTCTTCGGATAGATGCTGATGCCGCCCGGCTTATCCAGATCGGCATATCCCAGATTTTTTAAATTACCGTCATAGGAGGAGACCTCTGTGGTCATCAGGGACATCATCAGCTCGGAAAGCTCTTCTTCATTCATATTCATTTTGATTGCCTTGGAAAATACGCTTGCGTCGATCTGAATTGCATCCTGCATACTGCTGGCAAGATGTCCAAGCTGGCTCTGCAGCTGTGTGCTCAATTCCTTTTGCAGCTGTGCTGTGAGTGTGGATGTATACTGTGTCATGATCGTCTGCATCTGCTTCTGCAGCTGTGCTTCAAACTGCCCGGTCAATCCGCTTTGCTGCAGCAGCGTGCTCATTTCCTTCTGAATCAGCGCCTGTGCAGAATCACTCTGCAGGTAGGCAAGGAAATATTCATTCATCCTGGTAGGATCAAGCAGTGCATGCTCGACCATATATTTCTGAAAATCCGTCTGCAATGCCGTTGCCAGCGACTGCAGCTGCTCCTGTGAAATCTGAACATCCAGACTGGACAGGATATCTTGAACATCAATCTGCGGCAGCTTGGACATATCCATCTTGATACCACTGAGATCAAGCTTTGACATATCCATATTCAGCTTACTCTGATCAAAGGAAAAGGCCTGCTTCAGCATCTGTGTATCCACCGTGAATAACGAATTCATATCGAATGCTTTGCTGCTTTTGTCTGTAAATGACTTCCCGGTAAATACATCCGTATTCGGCTTTGCCAGCTGTTTCTTCACGATTTCACTGTTCTTGGCCTGTTCGATCACATGCATCGTCAGCTCGGCCGGATAGCCGATTCCTGCCTTCAGCATCGTCGCGGTCGCTGAGCTGCTTGGCTGAACAACACCGACGATTTTTACATCTTCACCGTTTTGAACCAACTGCTTCATATATTTTTTATCTTCTGTTTTATCCTTATACACATGATAGGTTTTATCATATACATAATAATCAGCGGCATCGACTAGCTTATAGGTGGTTCCCACAAGCTCCTCATAGCTGTAGGAGCGGCTCTCATCCGGAACGTTTACCTTCTCATCTCTGGAGAACTGCTCCACCATTTTGTCAAGCTCCTTATAGTCGCGAAGCCCCAGTGTGTACAGCATAAAATCATTGATATTGCCATTCTTTGTCAGAACGAGTACACATTCATTATACTGCTTCGGCCATCTCCCTGCCTTGATATCGTATTGATCCTCATACAGCCCGGTATCCTGCGGCATCTGATAAAACACATCCGTGCTCATCATGGAGGACATCATGCTGTTGGTGTTGCTGGAGGAGCCAAAGCCCAGTGAGGAAAAGGAGGTATCCGGATGTACCTGACGCACAGTATCCGTTTTCGTGCTGTAAATCTGCGGAGCCACTGTATAGGTGTATTCAATCGAATTGGTATTTTCCTCGATATCGGTTTTTCCGCTGTCCAGATACTGCTTCAGTGATGTCAGATCATTGGAGCCGATTTTTGAAAACATGTTCGTAATCATTTGAGAAACATGAATTTTATCTTCCTCATCATCCCCCTGCTTTTGGCCGGGATGGGCATCTGTCATCATGGATGTGATATCAAAGCCTGTACTCTGAATTTGCAGCGGATATTCAGACAGGGTTTCTTCCTCAATGGATTGAATATACTGATTCACACCGTTGGAAAGGGAAAGGATCAGTGCGATTCCGATAATTCCGATCGAACCGGCAAAGGAGGTCAGAATGGTTCTCGCCTTTTTGGTACGAAGATTATTAAAGCTCAGCGACAGTGAGGTCAGAAAGGACATGGAGGACTTCCCCATAGTTTCATGCTTGGGCGGTTCCAGCCCTTCCTCGCTTACTGCATAGGGATTGGAATCACTGCGAATCCTGCCATCCCGCAGCGATACGATACGGGTCGCATAATCCTGTGCCAGCTCCGGATTGTGGGTTACCATGACGACCAGGCGATCCTTGGCAACCTCCTTCAGCAGATTCATTACCTGTACACTTGTTTCACTGTCCAAAGCTCCGGTCGGCTCATCCGCCAGCAGGATATCCGGATCATTCACCAGTGCACGCGCTATGGCAACACGCTGCATCTGTCCGCCTGACATCTGATTCGGCTTTTTATGCCCCTGATTGCCAAGTCCAACCTCCTCCAGAGCCTTTCTGGCCTTTTCTCTTCGCTCGGCCTTGGATATACCGGAAATCGTCAATGCAAGCTCAACATTGGCCAGCACTGTCTGGTGCGGTATCAGATTATAGCTTTGAAACACAAAACCGATGGTATGATTTCGATACGAATCCCAATCTCTGTCACGGTATTTCTTTGTTGAAATTCCGTTGATGATCAAATCTCCCTGATCATAACGATCCAGTCCTCCGATGATATTCAAAAGCGTCGTTTTACCGGAGCCGCTCGGTCCCAGTATAGCGACAAACTCATTATCACGCAGATTCAGGCTAACGCCATCCAATGCCTTCTGGATCAAACTGCCTGTCTGATATTGTTTGTATATATTTTTTATCTGAAGCATAGAAAACATCCTCTCTTTAACAGTCCCCGCTTTACACAAAAATAGGTTTGTTATGTGAATTATACCGCAAATGTGGCATGAAATACAGGAAAAGCTTTCAAGAATCATTAAAAATCACAGGATGTTATGATTTTATCAGACAGTTTCTGATCCTGCAGCAGCATGAGCTATGTGCTGAATCATAAGAAAAGGGAATCGATGTTATCCCGATGAAAACAACCGATTCCCTTAGTATACAGCACTTCTTGCTTCAAATGTTTCTATACGCTCAACGGCACTCTAAAAACTGCTTCGTAAATGCGCAATAGCCTTTTGACAGCCGCTTAAGCCCCGTGCGCATAAGTGCATTGGGACAGGCTATGTTGATTCTTATAAAATCCTCTCCGCTTTTTCCATAGGCAGAGCCTTTGGAAACAAGAAGACCGTGTTCCTTATGCAGATAATCACAAAACTGATCCACAAAGGGATGCAGTACATGGCAGTCAATCCACAGCAGATACGTCGCCTGCGATTCGACAGCATGCAGCTCAGGGAGCTGTGTTTTCAGATCGTGCTGTGCCGTTTTTTTGTTGGCACTGATGTAATGGTTCAAATCCTTCAGCCAGTCCTTTCCCTCAATCCATGCGGCAATGGATGCTTCACAGGCAAAAACATTTGGTTCCGCGACCTCATCCGTATGGAAGCCGCGCCATATCCGATTGCGTATCCCCTCATCCGCAATGACAACACAGGCAGCCTGTAATCCGGCAAGATTAAAAGCCTTGCTTGCGGACAGACAGGTAATACTGTTTTGCAGACATGATGTATTTACCGAGGCAAAGGGAAGATACTTTTTTCCAGGCTCACAAAGCTCACAGTGAATCTCATCACTGATGACGATCACATGATGCTTCCTGCAGAGTGCATTGATCTGTGTCAGCTCCTCCCTGCTCCATAATTTGCCAATCGGATTATGCGGATTGCACAGGACCATCAGTGATGTAAGCGGATCCTGCAGCTTCTGCTTTAGATCGATAAAGTCAATTTCATATACCCGAGCGTGCAGTTTCCATCAGTGTGGTATGACTGCATTCTATATTGGTGCTATACCAGAGCGGATATTTCCACTTGAAGATGCTGTTGTGAAGACGAATATTGCGGCTTTCTTTTAACGGGGATTCCCCTTGGGCAAAGGTGCTGTCCTCCACCTGTACATCCGATGCATGAAATAACGCTCTCTCTCCTGTTACATATGCCTGTTTTATCGTATCCATGCTTACTACCTCCTAGTTGTTTCATCCTGTGATATTTCCATCACGCTTTTTTTCCCAGCTCATAGGCTTCGTTTAAGATTTCGGGATGTTCAAGTACTGCATCCATACCATCGATCGAGGTACCATACACCACGGCCTTTAACGAACTCTTTTCAAAGCAGTCAATCCAGCCCTGCAGACCCTTGATCACCCCGTCCATTGCATGTTGCTCAGAATCAGCGGCGGTCGTTAACAGATAGATATCTTTAAACTTATAAGGAATCGGAAACAACGGATTTGTCCGATCCAGCAAAGTTTTCATCTGTCCGCACATTTCATAGAAATATACCGGTGTCGCAAATGCGATAACATCCGCTGCTGCCATCTTTTGTATCAGGATATCCGCATCATCCGGCATTGCACACTGCCCCTGCCTGCTGTGCTGGCATGTCATGCAGCCTGTGCAAAAATGCATAGCACAACCTTGCAGCGAACATTTTTCTACCATATGACCTGCCTCCTTCGCACCCTTTACAAATGCATCCGCAAGACGTTCGGAATTTCCATTTTTTCTTAAGCTCGTACTGATAACGATGATATTCTTCATAAAACTGCCTCCTTCTACCACGTTTGGTAAACTGTTTATGTTACAAATATTTTGGATAGACGATATAGCTTCCTACTCTACGGCATGAGCTTTATGCCTTTCCTTATGTGTGGTAGCCTGTATTCTGTTCCTATCTGTTTTTATATCGGCTCCGCTGATGCGGAAGCCTGTTCCTTATACACAGACTTATCACATGGCATACGTAACTCTAAACTATGCTTTTTTCGTTCTGCTTCCTTCCTGTATCCTTTGCTTTCTGTTTCACATATCGTTCCATAAAGCATTGTAGTTTTTGTATAGTATACATAAAGACCGGCAAACACAGCGAGTGTATAACAGAGGATTCCAAAAAATGCGGCAATATCCTTCCTTCTCATGTTCCACCTCCTGTGACCGATTTCAGCTTCTGTAAAACAGCATCCAGACAATCCAGCGTTTTCTTTATCCGATGTGCATTCTTCAGATGCTGATCGCGGCGCTCTTGTAACATTTCCTTTCTCAGCACCCGGGTATCGTCTTCTGATTCTGCTAAGGAACAGTATGCTTTTATCGTTTGAATATCAAAGCCCAGTGCATGTAAACACAAACAGGTTTCCAGTCGCTGTACAGCGAAACAGCAAAGACAATCCCTTTCCAGATCATCTTCAAAGCCCTTCAATAACCCTGCATGAAGGAAGGCTTTGATCACATCCTTTGTCACAGCATACTGCCTGCAAAATTCTTTCATGTTCATATCTCCGCCTCCCTTCAGGAAAAATCTTCCTTATGTTTCGCTGTTCTCAATTTCATAGATCAGATAATCCATGCAGTCAACTGCTTTATATTCCTTTTCTATTTGTTCCTGCAATTGTTTGCAATACATCTCAAGCATAGCAACAGCTTCTTCTCTATGCGGCGATTCTATAAGTTTTTCATATTCCCGAATGATATCCTCTTGACAACCGCATTCCTTCATGTTCCATAGTGTGTTTTCAATTCCCTTTTTCATTTTTCAACCCTCTATATAGTTTGTAATAATTTTCTAAATTACAGTAGTGTAAAACGATGATTATGGATACTCTTCGATCCGTAATCGTGACCGCTCTTTTTTCCTGTATGTCACATGCCACGCACTGTGGTATAATGTGGTATAGATTACAGCACCCGAAGAATAAAAATGAAGCATTTCATTCTTTATGGTAGGTTGTTATAGCGCTATTATGGGAACTGTGCAGCATAATCGAACGGCTCTGCCCCATGATGGGAAACGAAAGTATTTTCTTTCATAACAGTGATCAGGAGGATATCATAATGGAATTAAGAGTACTTCATTATTTTCTTACAATCGCACGTGAACAAAGCATATCCGGTGCAGCAGAATTTCTGCATATATCTCAGCCGACGTTATCCAGACAGATGAAGGATATGGAGGATGAGCTGGGAAAACAGCTGTTTGTCCGCAGCAATCGAAAAATCACCTTAACGCAGGAAGGCAGGATTTTAAGAAAACGGGCAGAGGAAATCCTTGATCTGGTAAAGAAGACCGAGGATGAGATCACCTTACAAGATAATGTGACAGAGGGAGATCTTTATATCGGAGCAGGTGAAACACATGCGGTATCCGTTTTGATCCATGCCGTTCAGCAGCTGCAAAAGCAGCAGTTTCAGCTCCGCCTGCACATTTCCAGTGGAGATACAAAGGATGTGCTGGATGATCTGGATAAGGGGCTGATCGACTTTGGACTTGTGTTTGGTATTTTTGACAAATCGAAATACGATTATATTGAGCTGCCCTGCAAAGATACGTATGGTATTTTAATGCGAAAGGATAGTGAGCTTGCGGAAAAAGATGTCATCGTGCCAGAGGATTTATGGGATAAGCCTCTGATTTGCAGTCGTAATTCCAAAAATAATGAAGATAATATTTTCCAGTGGCTGCAAAAAGATCCTACTCAGTTGAACATCATCGCAACCTTCAACCTTCTATACAACGGTTCTGTCATGGTGGAAAACGGTATCGGCTATTCCTTCGCTTTAGACAACATCATTCATATATCGGATGAATCCTCCATCTGCTTTAAGCCTTTAGAGCCACCCCTGCGTGTCGGTATGACATTGATATGGAAAAAATATCAGATTTTCTCCAAAGCTTCTGAAAAATTTCTAAAGCAGCTGCAAACCGTAATAGCAAATATGGAGAAGGACACATAGCGGGATGCCGTATCCATCCTGATTCAAATAACGTCAATTTCTCTAATACGTAAATATAACCTCTTTGTTTCCTTCCTTCCATGCCTGTGCAAGTGCCTCTGCGTCATCCACCTTTCCAAGGGATGTGTAGGAATACGCAGTGGCAAAGTCTTTATAGAACAGCATCGGGCAATCCCTGCCAAACATCTTTACATCACCGGTATGAATTTTCGTTGCACGCTGTGCATCTGTTGGCAGATTCTCGTCCATATATGCGAAAAGTTCATTTCCATTCAGCTCCTGTATCGTTACCGTCATGGGGAAACGCTTTAAAAATGCACGGGCAGATTCAGAATCATGCAAGGATAACGTGAACGTCTTTGTACCGATGAGAGCCTTCACACGCCGCTGTTCTTCCTTTACTTTCTGTTTTTGGGATACCGTGTTATTTTTATATTTTGTGATATTTATCATTCCCTGCAACCTTTTGATATTATCCTTTCCGGAAACTGCTTCTCCCAGTGCATACAATGTATCCGAGGGCTGACCATTTTCATAAAACAGGACAATGTTGTTCCATGGCTTGTAATATGCCAGCGTGCCTGAAGAAGCTACAGCATGTGGTGTATCCTGCGTTTCCAACTCCTTCAAGGGATGAAAGATTTTTTCATTATCGCTGTAGTCTTCCACGTTCACACGCAGCGGCAGCTGTTCGTAAAAAGACTTGGCAGCTGGTGATGAGAACAGCACAAAGCGTACCGTAGTATCGTGTTCGTCCTGTATCATGATTTCCATAGTACTTTCTTCCTTCACGGTGCCTCTGTCAGTGGGATTGTTTTTCCCCGCTGTTTGTCTTTGCCGAGTACAGCCAGCACACAGCAGCAATCCCATGACAGCCAGTATTTTTATAAAATGATTTTTCATATACCAAACCTTGATTTCCAACAGAAACCTCACATACTTTCTTTAAAGATCTGAAGGATTTCATCGCGGTTAAGAATCTTATAACCACCTTCCATAAGCAGTGTGGCATCCACAAGATCTTGCATCATATCCTCACGCACACCAAGCTCTGTAAGATGCATGATCAAACCGAGATCCTTCATCCACTGTTCCATGCGATCAAGACCTTCTGCCGCGATTTCCACTGGCGTTTTTCCATGCGGATTTACATTCCAAACATTCTGTGCAAAGCGGACGAATTTTGACAGACCATACGGACAAAGGAAACGATAATATGCCATGGACACTGCTGCCAGCGTCATGCCATGCGTCGCATCCGTACAGGCTCCTACCGCCTGTCCCAACATATGTACCATCCAGTCCGTCGTCTTACCTTTTGCGATCAGTGTGTTCAATGCCCAGGTTGCCGTCCACATGATGTTGCTGCGGGCTTCATAATCCTGAGGATTTTTTATAGCTGCATAGGAGGAATGAAGAATCGAACGCAGCAGTCCTTCACTGATATAATCGCTTGTATTGTCATCTTCTCCGGAAAAATACTGTTCACATATATGATTGAAAATATCATAGATACCGGAAACCATCTGATATTTGGGAAGGGAATACGTATATGTCGGATTCAGAATTGCGAATTTTGGAAATACGTTTTCACCAAACACATGACCGATTTTCAGCTTCTGTTCATGATTGGTGATCACCGCACCGCCGTTCATCTCCGAACCGGTCCCCACCATGGTAAGAATGCAGCCTACTGGAACAATCTCACAGGATACATCCTCCATCCGCAAATAATATTTCTCCCACGGATCTTCTTCGCAATGAATGGAAACAGATACAGCCTTGGCATAATCGCATACGGAGCCGCCTCCAACTGCCAATATGAAATCCACCTGATTTTTTCGTGCAATGTCACAGCCTTCCCGCAGCTTTTCCACGGTAGGATTTGGCATGACTCCGCCATCCTCATAGATTTCTTTTCCATTTGCCTGCAGTATTTCACATACTGCATCATAAACTCCGTTTTTCTTAATCGAACCTCCTCCGTATACAAGTAAGATACGGTTGCCATAGTTTGATAATTCCTCATGCAGATGGGAAAGTGCATCCTCACCAAAATAGAGCTTTGTCGGGTTTACATAACTGAAATTTCCTAACATATACTGTCCTCCTTATTGCCCTGATAAGAGCCTCTCGTGTTTTCAACACGTTATGTTATTTTTTGTCACCTTGCTGTTTGTTCATTGGTACGATTCCCAATGTACTGTAGCCTAAGGATGTATGTGGCAGATGTTCAGGAAAGCGTGTTGCCTTATCCATCCCTCGATTTCTCTACCCCAATCCAAATTTCACATACAGCTTATGATGTATTGATATGCTTTATTTTTTTGATCAGCCTCCCTTTCATTTCCTATCATCATCATACCTTCTCTTTTTATATATGACAAATACTTATATCAAATAGTTTTCCATGCTTAAAAGGTATAGATGAGTATTATATCCATTACTTTTAAGGTATAGAAAAAATAAACAGTGCCATCTCACTGTTTAGATACTCATGCGAATAGAATGATATAAATTCTGTGTTGTATTTTTAAAAGAAAGAAGTTTTTACTCAGCCACGGAAATGACATAAAACGAAACAGGTTTTTCGCCAGCTTATGAGAATGACATGAATCAGAAAATAAGAATTGCTGACTTATACAATCATTTCATCACAAGAGCATCCAAATTTCGCAAATAAAAAGTGCCAGTTTGATTGGCACTTCCTCTGTTTCTTTTATTCGACTCCAATTTTATAACCCGTTCCCTTGAATTGAGTAAATTCAATTTTCGTTGACAAATGCGTATTATTTTAAATGTCAGTGTTCCTTGTAGTTTACTGTATTTGAGTATTTTTTGAAGTTTTAAGCTCCAAATAAACCCCAAAATCCATAATCTACAAGATTAAATAATCTAAATAATCTTTAATGTTTGCAGTATCTTATCTACATCAGTGAACATTAGTTTTATCCCTTTTCTACTATATAAAGATATTAGTTTATTTGCTTTAGATTTCAAATTGTGTTTTACCTTATTCGATAATTCAATAGGCTTTTTGGTGTTTTTATCTATATATATTTCTTTAAAATATTGTTCAGTAACTGGAAACATATTTTGTAACAAAAAAGCCTTTTTTTCTCCTAAGACATATCCAAATTCAATAGTATCGCAACGACCGTATTTTTGAATGTTCTTATCATATATTTTCTGGTACTTTTCTATTTGATGAGAAAATGGTATTACCCAATAATAGTCACCTTGATCAATCTTGATAGCACAAAAAGCAGGACGTCCATGTTTTCCATTTTCGTCATCCGGTTTATTGATGGGTAATGTTTTGTCTTGAACCAAATCAAAAAACGACTGTTTTATAAAATATAGATTTCCTAATTGAACCATAGAATTAAACTCCTAAATAAAATGCCCCAACTAGGGGCAATTTGTACATTCGCCTTTTATATCCCGTACACGAATTAACGGCTAATATTTGAACGCTGGCCTTTTATATCCCGCAAGCCAGCTAGCGGATAATATTTGAACATAACTGTTCATTTAATAGTATGTCCAGATATAAATAAATATTCATCTATATCCTTCAACTATATTTTAATGAATATTGATACTTAAGTCAATAATTATAATACTTTTGAATAAAAAAATAGCATAAAAATCTAGTTATCCGCATAAAAACTGGACTTATCACACTTTATCAAGGTCAAAACCACTCAATTTACTACTAATTTACTACTTATGAATGAGCTTTGATACGACGATTTATCCTTGAAAAGTGAAGATATAAAGATACTTCCAATAAAATTTGAATATTTAATAGGTAGACACTTCAAAAAATGAGGTGTCTATTTTTTTACCCGATTTTGAAAGGAAGTGAACTTATGAAAACAAAAAATCAAGAATCAAAAGGTCGTTCCCCACTCTTTAAGACCATCAAACATTCATTCAGCCAATAAAAAAGAAAGGATAGGTAAAAATATGGAACTTAAATTTGTGATTCCCAACATGGAAAAAACATTCGGCAATTTAGAATTTGCTGGCGAGGATAAAGTCGTTCAGCGAAGAATCAACGGACGGCTAACTGTCTTATCAAGAAGCTATAATCTCTATTCTGATGTTCAAAGAGCAGATGATATTGTGGTGGTGCTTCCTGCTGAAGCTGGCGAAAAACATTTCGGCTTTGAGGAACGTGTGAAGTTAGTCAATCCACGTATTACCGCAGAGGGCTACAAAATCGGCACTCGTGGTTTTACAAATTACCTTTTACATGCTGACGACATGATAAAAGAATAAAGAAAGAGAGGAAAAATGATGAGATTAGCAAATGGCATTGTATTAGATAAAGACACGACTTTTGGAGAATTGAAATTCTCTGCTCTACGTCGTGAAGTGAGAATCCAAAATGAAGACGGGTCGGTTTCAGATGAAATCAAGGAACGTACCTATGACTTAAAATCCAAAGGACAAGGACGCATGATTCAAGTAAGTATTCCTGCCAGCGTGCCTTTGAAAGAGTTTGATTATAACGCACGGGTGGAACTTATCAATCCCATTGCGGACACCGTTGCTACTGCCACCTATCAAGGAGCAGATGTTGACTGGTATATCAAGGCAGACGATATTGTGCTGACAAAGGATTCTAGTTCATTCAAAGCTCAACCACAAGCAAAGAAAGAACCGACACAAGACAAATAGTCGCTAGGTAGAAAGGAGACTTTTTCGCATGAAACAGCGTGGTAAAAGGATTCGCCCATCTGGTAAAGATTTAGTCTTTCATTTTACGATAGCGTCACTCCTGCCTGTTTTCCTGCTGGTTGTCGGACTGTTTCATGTGAAGACAATCCAGCAGATCAACTGGCAGGATTTTAACCTATCACAAGCAGATAAGATTGACATTCCCTATTTAATTATCAGTTTCAGTGTCGCAATTCTTATCTGCTTGCTGGTAGCGTTTGTATTCAAACGGGTTCGCTATGATACGGTTAAACAACTTTACCACCGTCAAAAACTGGCAAAGATGATACTTGAAAACAAGTGGTATGAATCTGAACAGGTCAAAACAGAGGGTTTCTTTAAAGATAGTGCTGGTCGTACAAAGGAAAAGATAACCTACTTCCCTAAAATGTATTATCGACTTAAAAATGGCTTGATACAGATACGGGTGGAAATCACGCTGGGAAAATATCAAGACCAACTCTTACACTTGGAAAAGAAATTAGAGAGTGGCTTGTACTGTGAGCTGACGGATAAAGAGTTAAAGGATTCCTATGTGGAATATACTTTGCTCTATGACACCATAGCCAGTCGTATTTCTATTGATGAAGTAGAAGCTAAAGATGGTAAACTTCGCTTAATGAAAAACGTATGGTGGGAATATGATAAGCTCCCTCATATGTTGATTGCTGGTGGTACAGGTGGCGGTAAAACTTACTTTATACTGACACTGATTGAAGCCTTGCTTCATACAGATTCAAAACTGTATATTCTTGACCCGAAAAATGCTGATCTTGCGGACTTAGGTTCTGTGATGGCAAATGTCTACTATAGAAAAGAAGACTTGCTTTCTTGCATTGAAACATTCTATGAAGAAATGATGAAACGTAGTGAGGAAATGAAGCAGATGAAGAACTATAAGACTGGCAAAAATTATGCTTACTTAGGTCTCCCGGCACACTTCTTAATCTTTGATGAATACGTCGCTTTCATGGAAATGCTGGGAACAAAAGAAAACACCGCAGTTATGAATAAGCTGAAACAGATTGTCATGTTAGGTCGTCAAGCTGGCTTCTTTCTAATACTGGCTTGTCAACGTCCAGACGCAAAATATTTAGGCGACGGAATCCGTGATCAGTTTAATTTCAGAGTGGCTTTAGGTCGTATGTCTGAAATGGGCTATGGCATGATGTTTGGCAGTGACGTACAAAAGGATTTCTTCTTAAAGCGAATCAAAGGTCGTGGCTATGTTGATGTAGGAACAAGTGTCATATCAGAGTTTTATACTCCCCTTGTACCAAAAGGATATGATTTCTTGGAGGAAATTAAAAAGTTATCCAACAGCAGACAGTCCACGCAGGCGACGTGCGAAGCGGAAGTCGCAGGTGTGGACTGATCTTGCTGGCTGGTGTGGCAATAGCCACGCCAGCACTTAACCCCCCGTATCTAACAGGGGGGTACAAATCGACAGGAAACAGTCAAAAAAACATTAGAAAATCCTTTGGTTACAAGGGATTTACAAAATTTCAGCGTATGTCAAATGGGCTTTAAAAGTTGACATACGCCTTTTTGATTGGAGGGATTTTTACTGAATGAACAAACTTGGTTACAGCATTTAAAAGAAAAACGCTTGGCTTATGGACTATCTCAAAACCGTTTAGCTGTTGCGACTGGTATTACAAGGCAGTATCTAAGCGATATTGAAACAGGAAAAGTCAAGCCATCAGAGGATTTACAGCAGTCCCTTTGGGAAGCTCTGGAACGCTTCAATCCCGACGCTCCCCTTGAAATGCTGTTTGATTATGTAAGAATTCGCTTTCCGACAACAGACGTACAGCAGGTGGTCGAAAACATCTTACAACTGAAACTGTCCTATTTTCTTCATGAGGACTATGGTTTCTATTCTTATTCAGAGCATTATGCTTTAGGCGACATATTCGTCCTTTGCTCCCATGAACTGGACAAAGGAGTTCTGGTGGAATTGAAAGGTCGTGGGTGCAGACAATTTGAAAGCTATCTTCTGGCACAACAAAGAAGCTGGTATGAGTTCTTTATGGACGTTTTGGTGGCTGGCGGTGTGATGAAACGCCTTGACCTTGCCATTAACGATAAGACAGGGATTTTAAATATCCCTGTACTCACTGAAAAGTGCCAACAGGAAGAATGTATCTCCGTCTTCCGCAGTTTTAAAAGCTATCGCAGTGGCGAACTGGTACGCAAAGAGGAAAAGGAATGTATGGGAAACACCCTCTATATCGGTTCATTACAAAGTGAAGTTTATTTCTGTATCTATGAAAAGGACTACGAGCAGTACAAGAAAAATGATATTCCCATTGAAGACGCAGAAGTAAAAAACCGTTTTGAGATTCGATTGAAAAATGAGCGTGCCTATTATGCAGTCCGTGATTTACTCGTCTATGACAATCCAGAGCATACCGCCTTTAAAATTATCAATCGGTATATCCGTTTTGTAGATAAAGACGATTCCAAACCTCGTTCTGATTGGAAACTGAATGAAGAATGGGCTTGGTTTATTGGGAACAATCGTGAACGATTAAAACTAACCACAAAACCAGAGCCTTACTCCTTCCAAAGGACGCTGAACTGGCTATCTCATCAAGTTGCCCCGACCTTAAAGGTTGCGATTAAACTTGATGAAATCAACCAGACGCAGGTTGTAAAAGACATTCTCGACCATGCGAAACTGACAGACCGACACAAGCAGATTTTGAAGCAACAGTCAGTAAAAGAACAGGACGTGATAACAACAAAAAAATAACTCAAATACAAATTCATTGAATATAGAGAGGAGAACATTTTTATGAATTTTGGACAAAACCTTTGTGCGACTCGTTCCTTAGTGAAAAGCTAAGGCACTAATAAAAGAACGAAAAAGTTTGATTATTAGGAGAACTGATAATCTGACAGGTGGAATGATGAAGTAACGCTCTGAAACGCCTGCCCTGAGCCTCCGACAAGCATTGAATGAGGAAACTCAGAATGTTTGAAGCTCGGTAAAGACGGCTGAAAGATACCGTAATAGTTGATGAACATATATCTTCTATCGAAAACTATCCAGAGGTGGGTAGCGTATCCAACAGGTCGGGGGTCTATAAAATATCTATGGTTAGAATGTTCCACAAGGGACTGACGAAACAGCGAATGTACGGGTCTAAATTTGTACTTTGTAGAAATGCAAAGGTACGAGAAATCGTAGCTGGTGTGGCAAAGTAAGAATATAGGTTATGAAATGCCATATACCGTTACAGGCGGTATCAAGCCAGCAGGCTTATAGCTAGTGACCTAAGGATATATATGTATAGATAAGATTATCGGAACGAGGAAAGGTATTGGGTTCTCATCAAGAGAATAAGCTGACGAAGAACAATAAGCAGTTGAACCAATGCTGAAAAGCAGAGGGCGAACCTAAGAAATTCTTGTAATGGGAATGGAGGAATACCCTCAAGTCGTGTATATATTAGAAAAGTATTATGTTGCTTTAATAAGGATTACGAGTAAGATAAAAAAGCTCACTCAATTTCAAGCAAAGGAGTGAAGCCTTATGCCTAAAAATAAAAATGAAACATTGTGTGTAGAAGATTTAAGACACGCTGAATATTACGAAATGCAAAACACCTTTGATGATTTATATGCCAAAAGTAAGAATGGAGATATTTTCACTCATCTTATGGATATTATCCTATCGAGAGAAAATATATTACTGGCATATCGAAATATCAAAGCAAATGCAGGCAGTAAGACAGCAGGAACAGACGGTACAATAATTAAAGATATTGGCAAATTGCCAGCAGAAACAGTTGTCAAAAAGGTAAGATATATTGTCGCAGGCACTCCGCACGGGTATCGACCTAAGCCAGTAAGGCGAAAAGAAATACCAAAACCAAATGGGAAAACCAGACCTCTAGGCATTCCTTGTATGTGGGACAGGCTTATACAACAATGTATCAAACAAGTATTAGAACCAATCTGCGAAGCTAAATTTAGTGAAAACAGCTACGGTTTCAGACCTAATAGGTCGGTTGAAAATGCAATAAAAGCAACCTATAACCGCCTACAAATCAGCCAGCTACATTATGTGATTGAATTTGATATTAAGGGTTTCTTTGACAACGTGAACCATTCCAAACTGATAAAACAGATATGGGCTATGGGAATACGGGACAAGCACTTGATATTCATTTTAAAAAGGATATTAAAAGCTCCAATTAAAATGCCTGACGGCACAATAACATATCCAGAGAAAGGAACTCCACAGGGGGGAATTATATCCCCACTACTAGCCAACATTGTTCTTAATGAGTTAGACCATTGGGTAGAAAGTCAATGGCATGAAAATCCTGTTACAAAAAACTATGTGGTTCATATCAATAAAAGCGGTAGCCCATGTAAAAGCAACGCTTACAAAGAAATGAAGAAAACAAAGTTAAAGGAAATGTATATGGTTCGTTATGCAGATGATTTTAGAGTTTTCTGTCGCTACAAAGAAAGTGCTGAAAAAACCAAAATAGCAATTACTCAATGGATCGAGCAACGACTAAAATTGGAAGTATCACAAGAAAAAACAAGAATTGTAAATGTTAGAAAAAGATACTCCGACTTTCTTGGTTTCAAGATTAAAATGATACCGAGAAGAAAGAAGTTAGTTGTTAAATCACATATAAGTGATAAACAATTCAAGACCCAAAAAGACAAGCTGGTATCACAGGCAAAGAAAATTGCTTCTCCCTCAAAGGGAAAAACAGAATTAGAGGAAATAAGACTTTATAATTCAATGGTATTAGGTATGCAAAATTATTATCAGATTGCAACAAATGTAAATCTGGATTGTATGAAACTTAATAGAGCTGTAATGGCTATCTTCACTAACAGATTAGGTGCAAGCAAAAAGGGCAGATTGAGAAAAACAGGCAGACAACTTACAACAAAAGAAGCAACAAGATATGGTAAATCTAAAATGCTTCGATATGTTGCTGGCGAGGGCGAACCTATATTCCCTGTTGGATATATCCAACACAGAAAACCAATGGCAAAAGTGTATTCAGCAAACTGCTATACTCCAGAGGGAAGAAAATTTATCCATACCAATCTAAGTGTTGATAAATTACTGATGTATCAGTTGATGAAATTATCTTTGGAAAATCGCACAATAGAATACGCAGACAATCGAATTTCGCTATTTTCTGCCCAACATGGAAAATGTGCTATAACTCTGGAAGAATTTCAACAAGCTAATGAAATACACTGTCATCATATTGTACCAACTAGGGCTGGTGGTAATGACGATTATAAAAATCTTATTTTGGTAAAAGAGGCGGTACATCGTCTAATACACGCAAAAACAGAAGAAACAATACAAAAATATATAGCTCTATTGAAACTAAATAAAGTCCAGCTCATAAGACTAAATAAATATAGAGTATTAGCTGGCAATCAAGAATTAAACTTGATATAGGTCTACTACATAAATACTTTTCAATATAAACACGATGGAACGCGGAGTGCGGTGAAAGTCGCACGCTCCGTGTGAATGGGGGGAAAAGTTTGAGATATTTATAATATCAGGAACTTACCTATCCATATATAACTGGTTTCTATCAAACGCTCAATCACTGGTGCTTTTAGCAATCGTTGTGATTGGCTTGTATCTTGGCTTCAAGCGTGAGTTTAGCAAACTGATTGGCTTTTTAATTATTGCGATTATTGCGGTTGGCTTAGTCTTCAACGCTGCTGGAGTAAAAGACATTTTACTAGAGCTATTCAATCGCATTATTGGTGCTTAAATAAAACCGTTCTTTTGTGGAATATAAGTGGTTTTCTTATGTTCCGCAAAGGAATGGTACACCAAACGAAGTGCGGTAGGGATTTTTGAATCTCTACAAAGAAAGGACGTGAATATATGGACGATATGCAAGTCTATATTGCGAATTTAGGCAAATACAATGAGGGCGAATTGGTCGGTGCGTGGTTTACCTTTCCCATTGACTTTGAGGAAGTCAAAGAGAAAATCGGCTTGAATGATGAATATGAGGAATACGCCATTCATGACTACGAGTTACCCTTTACGGTTGACGAATACACTTCCATTGGCGAACTCAATCGACTATGGGAAATGGTATCGGAATTACCCGAAGAATTACAATCGGAGCTATCTGCTCTGCTCACTCATTTTTCAAGCATTGAAGAACTAAGCGAACATCAAGAGGATATTATCATTCATTCCGATTGTGATGATATGTATGACGTGGCACGCTACTACATTGAAGAAACGGGTGCTTTAGGCGAAGTACCAGCTAGTCTTCAAAACTATATTGATTATCAAGCCTATGGTCGGGATTTAGACCTTTCAGGAACGTTTATCTCAACCAATCATGGGATTTTTGAAATCGTCTATTAAATCTGTCGGTACATTACTACTGGCAGATTTTCTATTTTACGGGGTGGCTCAATCAGCTACCCCTATTTTTTATGAAAGGATTGATTACATGAAGAAAATACGAAGCTATACCAGTATCTGGTCTGTGGAAAAGGTACTGTATTCTATCAATGATTTTAGACTTCCGTTTCCCATAACCTTTACGCAAATGACATGGTTTGTCGTGTCACTCTTTGCAGTGATGATACTTGGCAACTTGCCCCCTCTTTCCATGATAGAGGGAGCATTTCTCAAATACTTTGGGATTCCTGTGGCTTTCACATGGTTTATGTCTACAAAAACTTTTGATGGTAAAAAGCCTTATGGATTTTTGAAGTCTGTCATTGCTTATGCACTGCGACCAAAGCTGACCTATGCAGGAAAAAAAGTAACGCTTGGCAGAAACCAGCCACAAGAAGCCATTACAGCAGTTAGGAGTGAATTTTATGGCATATCCAATTAAATACATTGAAAACAATCTCGTCTGGAATAAAGACGGGGAATGTTATGCTTACTATGAGCTTGTTCCTTACAATTACTCATTTCTAAGTCCAGAACAGAAAATACAAGTGCATGATTCTTTCAGACAGCTTATCGCACAAAATCGTGATGGCAAAATTCATGCTTTACAAATCAGTACAGAATCCAGCATACGTTCTGCACAAGAGCGTTCCAAAAATGAAGTCACTGGCAAGCTCAAAGCGGTTGCCTATGACAAAATCGACCAACAGACAGACGCTTTAATATCCATGATTGGCGAAAATCAAGTGAACTACCGTTTCTTTATCGGCTTTAAGTTGCTTCTCAACGATCAGGAGTTTTCTATGAAAAGTCTTACCGTTGAAGCAAAAAATGCTTTGTCTGATTTTGTCTATGATGTGAACCATAAGCTGATGGGCGATTTTGTTAGTATGAGTAATGATGAAATCCTGCGTTTTCAGAAGATGGAAAAGCTCTTAGAAAATAAAATCTCTCGTCGTTTCAAAATCCGCAGGTTAGATAAGGACGACTTCGGCTATCTGATTGAACACCTTTACGGACAGACAGGCACTGCCTATGAAGAGTATGAGTACCATCTATCAAAGAAAAAGCTGGATAATGAAACGCTGATTAAATACTATGACTTGATTAAGCCTACTCGCTGTTTGGTGGAAGAAAAACAGCGATATTTGAAAATCCAGCAGGAAGATGAAACCGTCTATGTAGCTTACTTTACCATTAACAGCATTGTCGGAGAACTGGACTTCCCGTCCTCTGAAATCTTCTACTACCAGCAACAGCAATTTACATTCCCGATTGATACGTCAATGAATGTGGAAATTGTAGCGAATCGTAAAGCCCTATCTACTGTCCGCAATAAAAAGAAAGAACTGAAAGACTTGGATAACCACGCTTGGCAAAGTGATAATGAAACCAGCTCCAATGTGGCGGAAGCTCTGGAAAGTGTGAATGAGCTGGAAACCAATTTAGACCAAAGCAAGGAATCTATGTACAAGCTGTCTTATGTGGTAAGGGTATCAGCAAATGATCTTGACGAACTCAAACGTCGTTGTAATGAAGTGAAAGATTTTTATGACGATTTAAGCGTAAAACTGGTACGACCATTTGGGGATATGCTCGGCTTACATGAAGAATTTTTACCTGCCAGCAAGCGTTATATGAATGATTATATTCAATACGTGACCTCTGATTTCCTCGCTGGTTTAGGTTTTGGTGCTACTCAAATGCTGGGGGAAAATGAGGGGATTTATGTTGGCTACAGCTTAGATACTGGACGCAATGTCTATCTGAAACCTGCTCTTGCCAGTCAAGGGGTTAAGGGTTCAGTAACCAATGCGTTAGCGTCGGCTTTTGTTGGTTCGCTGGGTGGTGGTAAATCCTTTGCGAATAACCTTATCGTCTATTATGCGGTGCTTTATGGGGCACAAGCAGTGATTGTAGACCCAAAAGCAGAACGTGGCAGATGGAAAGAAACCTTGCCAGAGATTTCCCATGAAATCAATATCGTCACTCTGACTTCTGATGAGAAAAACAAAGGCTTACTTGACCCTTATGTGATTATGAAAAATCCCAAAGATTCTGAATCACTGGCTATTGATATTCTGACATTTCTTACGGGGATTTCCTCTCGTGATGGGGAACGCTTCCCAATCCTTAGAAAAGCCATTCGTGCAGTAACCAATAGTGAAGTACGAGGGTTGATGAAAGTGATTGAGGAATTACGGGTTGAGAATACGCCACTAAGTACCAGTATAGCCGACCATATCGAAAGTTTTACAGACTATGACTTTGCACATTTATTATTCAGTAATGGTTATGTGGAGCAGTCTATCAGCTTAGAAAAACAACTGAACATTATACAGGTTGCGGACTTGGTACTTCCCGACAAGGAAACTTCCTTTGAGGAATATACCACTATGGAGCTTTTATCCGTTGCTATGCTGATTGTCATTAGTACCTTTGCTTTAGACTTTATCCATACAGACCGAAGCATTTTCAAGATTGTAGATTTAGACGAAGCATGGAGCTTTTTACAGGTAGCACAAGGAAAAACACTATCTATGAAGCTGGTTCGGGCTGGTCGTGCTATGAACGCTGGGGTATATTTCGTGACCCAAAATACAGACGACCTCTTAGATGAAAAACTGAAAAATAACCTCGGCTTAAAATTTGCATTTCGTTCCACTGACCTTAACGAGATTAAAAAGACCTTAGCCTTTTTTGGTGTAGACCCAGAGGACGAAAACAATCAGAAGCGATTGCGTGATTTGGAAAACGGGCAATGCCTTATCAGTGATTTATATGGTCGTGTCGGTGTGATACAGTTCCACCCTGTATTTGAAGAACTGCTCCATGCCTTTGATACCAGACCACCTGTGCGAAAAGAGGTGTAAATGTGAAACCATCAATAGTAAACAGAATAAAATCAAACTGGACGCTGAAACGTCTAGGTAAAGTGGCAATGACAGTGGCTTTCACACTTGTGATTGCCATTTTTCTTTTAGCCATGCTGGGAACGGTGGTTCAAGCTGCGGGCTTGGTAGATGATACGGTCAATGTGGCAAATGAATACAGCCGATACCCACTTGAAAACTATCAACTGGATTTTTATGTGGATAATAGCTGGGGCTGGCTTCCGTGGAACTGGTCGGACGGGATTGGAAAACAGGTCATGTATGGACTATATGCCATTACCAATTTTATTTGGACAATCAGTTTGTATGTTTCCAATGCGACAGGTTACTTAGTACAGGAAGCCTATTCCTTAGACTTCATTTCCGCTACAGCAGATTCCATTGGTAAGAATATGCAGACCTTAGCTGGTGTGAGTGCAAACGGATTTTCAACAGAGGGTTTCTATGTTGGATTCCTCTTACTCTTGATTTTGGTTCTTGGGGTTTATGTTGCCTATACGGGACTGATAAAGAGAGAAACCACAAAGGCAATTCATGCCATTATGAATTTTGTGCTGGTGTTTATCCTATCGGCTTCCTTTATTGCCTACGCTCCCGACTACATTAAAAAAATCAATGACTTTTCATCAGACATCAGTAATGCCAGTTTATCACTTGGCACGAAGATTGTCATGCCCCATTCCGATAGTCAAGGCAAGGACAGCGTGGACTTAATCAGAGATAGCCTGTTTTCCATACAGGTTCAGCAACCGTGGCTACTGCTTCAATACAACAGTTCAGACATTGAAAGTATCGGTATTGACCGTGTGGAAAGCCTGCTCTCCACCAGCCCAGATTCCAACAATGGCGAAGACAGAGAAAAAATTGTTGCGGAAGAAATTGAAGACAGAAGCAATACCAATCTAACCATTACAAAGACCATTAACCGTTTAGGTACAGTCTTCTTCCTATTTGTCTTCAATATTGGGATTTCCATATTTGTATTCCTATTAACAGGAATCATGATTTTCTCGCAGGTACTTTTTATCATCTATGCTATGTTTCTGCCTGTGAGCTTTATTTTAAGCATGATTCCATCATTTGATGGTATGTCAAAACGAGCCATAACAAAGCTCTTTAATACCATTTTGACACGAGCTGGAATCACATTGATTATTACGACAGCATTTAGTATTTCAACCATGCTCTATACCTTATCGGCTGGTTATCCGTTCTTTTTGATTGCTTTTCTACAGATTGTGACCTTTGCAGGAATCTACTTCAAGCTGGGCGATTTAATGAGTATGTTTTCTCTACAGAGTAACGATTCTCAAAGTGTGGGAAGTCGTGTGATGAGAAAACCTCGTATGCTTATGCACGCTCACATGCACCGTCTACAGCGGAAACTTGGACGTTCCATGACTACTCTAGGGGCTGGGTCTGCCATTGTTACAGGTAAAAAAGGACAGTCGGGTTCGGGGAGTTCTGCAAGGACACAAGCAGATCACTCCCGACCAGACGGAAAGGAAAAATCAACACTTGGAAAACGTATCGGTCAAACCATCGGTACAGTAGCTGATACCAAAGACAGAATGGTAGACACTGCTAGTGGTTTGAAAGAACAGGTTAAAGATTTGCCGACCAATGCAAGATATGCAGTATATCAAGGAAAATCCAAAGTAAAAGAGAATGTCCGTGATTTAACCAGTAGTATTTCTCAAACCAAAGCGGACAGAGCCAGTGGACGCAAGGAACAGCAGGAACAAAGGCGAAAAACCATTGCGAAGCGTCGCTCTGAAATGGAACAGGTCAAACAGAAAAAACAGCCTGCTTCTTCTGTTCATGAAAGACCGACTACAAGACAAGAACAATATCATGATGAACAGACCTCAAAACAGTCTAATATTCAGACTTCATATAAGGAATCTCAACAAGCCAAACAAGAGCGTCCAGCAGTTAAGTCCGATTTTTCAAGTCCAAAAGTGGAACGCCAAGGCAATACCGTTCAAGAAAAAACCGTTCAAAAGCCAGCAACTTCAACCACTACAGCAGATAGAACTTCACAACGTCCAATCACAAAAGAACGTCCGTCTACTGTTCAAAGAGTACCACTACAAAATACAAGAAGTAGACCACCAATCAAAACCGCCACCATTAAGAAAGTCGGTAAGAAACCATGAAGTTGAAAACTTTAGTGATTGGTGGTTCTGGATTATTCTTGATGGTCTTCTCACTGCTTCTGTTTGTTGCCATTTTATTTTCAGATGAACAGGACAGCGGAATTTCCAATATTCATTATGGAGGTGTGAATGTTTCCGCAGAAGTGCTGGCTCATAAGCCTATGGTAGAAAAATATGCCAAAGAATATGGCGTTGAAGAATATGTCAACATACTTCTTGCGATTATACAGGTGGAATCGGGCGGTACTGCGGAAGATGTTATGCAGTCCTCGGAATCCCTCGGTCTTCCACCTAATTCATTGAGTACAGAAGAATCCATTAAGCAAGGTGTGAAGTATTTCAGTGAATTATTAGCCAGTAGCGAAAGGCTCAGTGTAGATTTAGAATCGGTTATCCAGTCCTACAATTATGGTGGTGGTTTCTTAGGGTATGTGGCTAATCGTGGAAATAAATATACCTTTGAACTGGCTCAAAGTTTCTCAAAAGAGTATTCAGGTGGCGAAAAAGTGTCTTACCCCAATCCCATAGCCATACCTATCAATGGGGGCTGGCGATACAACTATGGCAATATGTTTTATGTGCAACTGGTAACGCAGTATCTTGTCACAACAGAGTTTGATGATGATACGGTACAAGCCATCATGGACGAAGCACTGAAATATGAGGGCTGGCGATACGTTTACGGTGGAGCTTCCCCGACTACTTCTTTTGATTGTAGCGGACTGACACAATGGACGTATGGAAAAGCTGGAATTAACTTACCACGAACCGCACAACAGCAATATGATGTGACCCAGCATATCCCACTATCGGAAGCACAAGCTGGCGATTTGGTTTTCTTTCATTCTACCTATAACGCTGGCTCTTATATTACTCATGTTGGGATATACCTTGGCAATAACCGTATGTTTCATGCAGGCGACCCAATCGGTTATGCCGACTTAACAAGCCCCTACTGGCAACAGCATTTAGTGGGAGCAGGACGAATCAAACAATGAGAAAGGAAGATTTAATGATGAAATTTAGAAAAAATCAGAATAAAGAAAAACAGATACCAAAGGAAAAGAAACCTCGTGTCTATAAGGTCAATCCTCATAAAAAGGTTGTGATTGCCTTGTGGGTACTTTTAGGGCTTAGTTTCAGCTTTGCGATATTCAAGCACTTTACAGCTATAGATACTCATACTATTCACGAAACAACTATCATAGAAAAGGAATACGTTGATACTCATCATGTAGAAAATTTTGTAGAGAACTTTGCGAAAGTCTACTATTCATGGGAGCAATCCGATAAGTCCATTGATAATCGAATGGAAAGTCTAAAAGGCTATCTGACAGATGAACTTCAAGCTCTCAATGTTGATACAGTACGCAAAGATATTCCTGTATCGTCTTCTGTAAGAGGATTTCAGATATGGACGGTAGAGCCAACTGGCGACAATGAGTTTAATGTAACCTACAGTGTAGACCAGCTCATTACAGAGGGAGAAAATACAAAGACCGTCCACTCTGCTTATATAGTGAGTGTCTATGTAGATGGTTCTGGAAATATGGTACTGGTTAAGAATCCGACCATTACCAACATACCTAAGAAATCAAGTTATAAACCAAAAGCCATTGAAAGTGAGGGGACGGTTGATTCCATTACAACCAATGAAATCAATGAGTTTTTAACGACGTTCTTCAAGCTCTATCCTACAGCGACAGCCAGTGAACTTTCCTACTATGTGAATGACGGGATATTAAAACCAATCGGAAAAGAGTACATCTTTCAAGAACTGGTAAATCCTATTCACAATCGTAAGGATAATCAAGTCACGGTATCGCTGACAGTGGAGTATATCGACCAGCAGACCAAAGCAACGCAGGTATCTCAATTTGATTTGGTACTTGAAAAGAACGGGAGTAATTGGAAGATTATAGAATAACAAATATTGGTACATTATTACAGCTATTTTGTAATCACGTACTCTCTTTGATAAAAAATTGGAGATTCCTTTACAAATATGCTCTTACGTGCTATTATTTAAGTATCTATTTAAAAGGAGTTAATAAATATGCGGCAAGGTATTATTAAATAAACTGTCAATTTGATAGTGGGAACAAATAATTGGATGTCCTTTTTTAGGAGGGCTTAGTTTTTTGTACCCAGTTTAAGAATACCTTTATCATGTGATTCTAAAGTATCCAGAGAATATCTGTATGCTTTGTATACCTATGGTTATGCATAAAAATCCCAGTGATAAAAGTATTTATCACTGGGATTTTTATGCCCTTTTGGGTTTTTGAATGGAGGAAAATCACATGAAAATTATTAATATTGGAGTTTTAGCTCATGTTGATGCAGGAAAAACTACCTTAACAGAAAGCTTATTATATAACAGTGGAGCGATTACAGAATTAGGAAGCGTGGACAAAGGTACAACGAGGACGGATAATACGCTTTTAGAACGTCAGAGAGGAATTACAATTCAGACAGGAATAACCTCTTTTCAGTGGGAAAATACGAAGGTGAACATCATAGACACGCCAGGACATATGGATTTCTTAGCAGAAGTATATCGTTCATTATCAGTTTTAGATGGGGCAATTCTACTGATTTCTGCAAAAGATGGCGTACAAGCACAAACTCGTATATTATTTCATGCACTTAGGAAAATGGGGATTCCCACAATCTTTTTTATCAATAAGATTGACCAAAATGGAATTGATTTATCAACGGTTTATCAGGATATTAAAGAGAAACTTTCTGCCGAAATTGTAATCAAACAGAAGGTAGAACTGTATCCTAATATGTGTGTGACGAACTTTACCGAATCTGAACAATGGGATACGGTAATAGAGGGAAACGATGACCTTTTAGAGAAATATATGTCCGGTAAATCATTAGAAGCATTGGAACTCGAACAAGAGGAAAGCATAAGATTTCAGAATTGTTCTCTGTTCCCTCTTTATCATGGAAGTGCAAAAAGTAATATAGGGATTGATAACCTTATAGAAGTTATTACTAATAAATTTTATTCATCAACACATCGAGGTCAGTCTGAACTTTGCGGAAATGTTTTCAAAATTGAATATACAAAAAAAAGACAACGTCTTGCATATATACGCCTTTATAGTGGAGTACTACATTTACGAGATTCGGTTAGAGTATCAGAAAAAGAAAAAATAAAAGTTACAGAAATGTATACTTCAATAAATGGTGAATTATGTAAAATCGATAAGGCTTATTCCGGGGAAATTGTTATTTTGCAGAATGAGTTTTTGAAGTTAAATAGTGTTCTTGGAGATACAAAACTATTGCCACAGAGAAAAAAGATTGAAAATCCGCACCCTCTACTACAAACAACTGTTGAACCGAGTAAACCTGAACAGAGAGAAATGTTGCTTGATGCCCTTTTGGAAATCTCAGATAGTGATCCGCTTCTACGATATTACGTGGATTCTACGACACATGAAATTATACTTTCTTTCTTAGGGAAAGTACAAATGGAAGTGATTAGTGCACTGTTGCAAGAAAAGTATCATGTGGAGATAGAACTAAAAGAGCCTACAGTCATTTATATGGAGAGACCGTTAAAAAATGCAGAATATACCATTCACATCGAAGTGCCGCCAAATCCTTTCTGGGCTTCCATTGGTTTATCTGTATCACCGCTTCCGTTGGGAAGTGGAATGCAGTATGAGAGCTCGGTTTCTCTTGGATACTTAAATCAATCGTTTCAAAATGCAGTTATGGAGGGGATACGCTATGGCTGTGAACAAGGATTGTATGGTTGGAATGTGACGGACTGTAAAATCTGTTTTAAGTATGGCTTATACTATAGCCCTGTTAGTACCCCAGCAGATTTTCGGATGCTTGCTCCTATTGTATTGGAACAAGTCTTAAAAAAAGCTGGAACAGAATTGTTAGAGCCATATCTTAGTTTTAAAATTTATGCGCCACAGGAATATCTTTCACGAGCATACAACGATGCTCCTAAATATTGTGCGAACATCGTAGACACTCAATTGAAAAATAATGAGGTCATTCTTAGTGGAGAAATCCCTGCTCGGTGTATTCAAGAATATCGTAGTGATTTAACTTTCTTTACAAATGGACGTAGTGTTTGTTTAACAGAGTTAAAAGGGTACCATGTTACTACCGGTGAACCTGTTTGCCAGCCCCGTCGTCCAAATAGTCGGATAGATAAAGTACGATATATGTTCAATAAAATAACTTAGTGTATTTTATGTTGTTATATAAATATGGTTTCTTGTTAAATAAGATGAAATATTTTTTAATAAAGATTTGAATTAAAGTGTAAAGGAGGAGATAGTTATTATAAACTACAAGTGGATATTGTGTCCTGTATGTGGAAATAAAACACGATTAAAGATAAGGGAAGATACTGAATTAAAAAAATTCCCCCTCTATTGTCCGAAATGCAGACAAGAAAATTTAATTGAAATAAAGCAGTTCAAAGTAACTGTGATTACAGAGCCAGACGCAAAGACGCAGAGCCGATAAAATGAGATTAATACAATCTCATTTTATCGGCTCTTTCCGTTATGTATGGATTCTTTTAATTAGTCTTCGATGTTTCTTGCTTCGTTGATACCGCTGGCTAAAGATTCCATTAAGGATAGTTCTTTGTCTGTAAAGCTATCCATGTATTTCTCTATCTGTAATCGTCGGGTGCTTTTTACCAAGTTATTAGCAGGTAAGAAAAATTCATCAACGGAAACATGAAGTAACGATACAAGGTCATAAAGAACTTGTATGCTGGGGTGTTGCCCTTTATTTTCAATATTAGTTAAGTACCGTGGGTCAATTTCAATCAATGCTCCCACTTGTTCACGAGTTAAACCTCGTTTCAATCGAGCTTCTTTAATGGCTAAACCAAAGGCTCTAAAATCATATTTATCTTCTTTTTTACGCATAGTAGACCACCTCTATACATTTTATTGTTCCTACTGAATTAAAAACAGGTATAGAAAAACGTGTTATATGGTTTATAGGTTTATATTTAATAAAAAGCACTACTAAACGCCAATAAAAAAAACCGTTATATGGTAGTGCTATTTACGCTGTTAAAATATTGTATATTACTTCCAAATGGCGGTTTGTTGGAGGTCAACGTCGCCATGAAGTACATCATATACAATAAATTTCCTTACATTGGGTTCTTGTCAAAAAAAGTCGTCTATCTGCAATAGATAAGTACGTCCACCAATGTGGTTTTATAAATCATATAGATAGAATAACAGAAGCATGTAAACAGAGAAATAAATCTGTTCATATGCTTTTTTGGCTATTCAGAACTTTTTTACAAAGTTTATTTATCAGTAATGCAACAAATCCCCCTTTCACATTGGGACTAAGAGTGAAAGGAGATAAACGAGCAAGGCTCACTTCCTTTCCTAGACAGAAAGGGGGTGAGAAACATGAAACCATCTTCTTTTCAGACCACAATAGAAAATCAGTTTGACTATATCTGTAAACGTGCTATGGAAGACGAGCGAAAGAATTATATGCTTTATCTTTCAAGGATTGCAAAGCGTGAGGTGTCCTTTTCGGATGTTGGCGATTATCTTGTTAGCCAGTTTGCGACAACAGATAACTATTCAACTGACTTTCAGATTTTTACACTCAATGGGTTATCAGTAGGCGTTGAAAATGATTTGTTGAGTGAAGCATTACGTGAGTTGCCAGACAAGAAACGTGAAATTCTACTGCTGTTTTACTTTATGGACATGAGCGATTCAGAAATTGCAGACCTGTTGAAATTGAACCGTTCTACTGTCTATCGGCATAGAACCAGTGGACTAGCCTTAATTAAAAAGTTTATGGAGGAATTTGAAGAATGAAAACACAATATCCTATGATTCCCTTTCCTCTCATTGTAAAGGCAACAGATGGCGATACCGAAGCGATTAACCAGATTCTACATCATTACAGAGGGTACATAACGAAGCGTTCCCTACGACTTATGAAAGATGAATATGGCAATCAAAGTATGGTCGTTGATGAAGTCTTACGTGGAAGAATGGAAACCAGACTGATTACAAAGATTTTGTCATTTGAAATTAAGTAATATCCTCTCTCCTTTCGTGGAAGCGTGCTAAACCATTCCACGCTTCCCGAACAGGGAGGTTTGTTATTCCACCAAAGCATATTGAGCTTTCAATGTGTTTTGATAGGCTAACGAGCCATTGTTCTTTGAAAACTGAATAAAAGTAATCGAATACGTTTCGATAAGAAAAGAGCCAACGGAACTAACCGCCATGACCTATCTTATAAAGATAGCGAGCGATTCATGTTAGTGATCCGAGAAGCAATCTTTAGCAGGATTGCCTGCAACGACATTCTTATCGTGATAATGATACTCCCATACAGTCAATAGTCCGAGCGTGATAAAACCGTCGCAGGCAATGAGTATGGCTACATGAGAACCATGCAGGGGTGGAACTCCCGTGAGCTTTGCTAAAGCTGTTCGATTGCTGGTAAAACAACTTTTATGAAATCCAAATAAGTGATTTGGAAAGGAGGATTTTATGAAGCAGACTGACATTCCTATTTGGGAACGTTATACCCTAACCATTGAAGAAGCGTCAAAATATTTTCGTATTGGCGAAAACAAGCTACGACGCTTGGCAGAGGAAAATAAAAATGCAAATTGGCTGATTATGAATGGCAATCGTATTCAGATTAAACGAAAACAATTTGAAAAAATTATAGATACATTGGACGCAATCTAGCGTCGCCAAAGGGTCTTGTATATGATAAAATAGTATTAAGTCGTATCAAGGCTCTTTCCATAAAGGAAAGGAGCAAATGCCATGTCAGAAAAAAGACGTGACAATAAAGGTCGAATCTTAAAGACTGGAGAGAGCCAACGAAAAGACGGAAGATACTTATACAAATATATAGATTCATTTGGAGAACCGCAATTTGTTTACTCGTGGAAACTTGTGGCTACAGACCGAGTACCAGCAGGAAAGCGTGATTGTATCTCACTTAGAGAGAAAATCGCAGAGTTACAGAAAGACATTCATGATGGTATTGATGTTGTAGGAAAGAAAATGACACTCTGCCAGCTTTACGCAAAACAGAACGCTCAAAGACCAAAGGTTAGAAAAAACACTGAAACTGGACGCAAATATCTTATGGATATTTTGAAGAAAGACAAGTTAGGTGTAAGAAGTATTGACAGTATTAAGCCATCAGACGCTAAAGAATGGGCTATTAGAATGAGTGAAAATGGTTATGCTTATCAAACCATCAATAACTACAAACGTTCTTTAAAGGCTTCATTCTATATTGCTATACAAGATGATTGTGTTCGGAAGAATCCATTTGACTTTCAACTGAAAGCAGTTCTTGATGATGATACTGTCCCTAAGACCGTACTAACAGAAGAACAGGAAGAAAAACTGTTAGCCTTTGCAAAAGCTGATAAAACCTACAGCAAAAATTATGATGAAATTCTGATACTCTTAAAAACAGGTCTTCGTATTTCAGAGTTTGGTGGTTTGACACTTCCAGATTTAGATTTTGAGAATCGTCTTGTCAATATAGACCATCAGCTATTGAGAGATACTGAAATTGGGTACTACATTGAAACACCAAAGACCAAAAGTGGCGAACGTCAAGTTCCTATGGTTGAAGAAGCCTATCAAGCATTTAAGCGAGTGTTAGCGAATCGAAAGAATGATAAGCGTGTTGAGATTGATGGATATAGTGATTTCCTCTTTCTTAATAGAAAGAACTATCCAAAAGTGGCAAGTGATTACAACGGCATGATGAAAGGTCTTGTTAAGAAATACAATAAGTATAACGAGGATAAATTGCCACACATCACTCCACATAGTTTGCGACATACATTCTGTACCAACTATGCAAATGCAGGAATGAATCCAAAGGCATTACAGTACATTATGGGACATGCTAATATAGCCATGACGCTGAACTATTACGCACATGCAACATTCGATTCTGCAATGGCAGAAATGAAACGCTTGAATAAAGAGAAGCAACAGGAGCGTCTTGTTGCTTAGTAGTACAAATGAATTTACTACTTATTTACCACTTCTGACAGCTAAGACATGAGGAAATATGCAAAGAAACGTGAAGTATCTTCCTACAGTAAAAATACTCGAAAGCACATAGAATAAGGCTTTACGAGCATTTAAGAAAATATAAAAAGATAATTAGAAATTTATACTTTGTTTATCAACAAAAAAAGTAATTATCTATATTTCTTAGAAATGAATATATTAACTTCTGTTTTGTTTCCTTAATGTTTCAATCGCAATTTTAATTGCATTATTATTAGGCTTTATCATATCCCTTCATCCCAATATCTTTTGTGCCACTTAAAGGTTGGTGCGAATCTTTAGGTTTATCTAATTTTATTTTACTTGGCAGTACTATAGCATCACCAACCACTAAAACCTCACCAATGTCTAAAAGTGGTAAATGTTCAAAAGTGCTTTTTAAAGAGTCAGGCAACAAATTTTTAATTACTCCTTTATCACATTTATTTGTTAATCTTAAAATGATAAATTTACTATTCATGATATAAGACATATCCATTCATCCTTATGTTAATAGTCTTAAAAATGAACCTATAAATAAGCACCACAACAAATAAATTTAAAGCATAAGCAATGCTACTTTATTATGCTACAGGATACAAAAAAGCCCGAATCTATCGAGCTTTTCATATCCTATTGTATTTTTGAGTACTATTCGACTCCGAGAATGAAGCTGTACACCGGCTGATTACCGCTGTTCACTTCCACTTCAACATCGTATTTATCTTCAATGTAGGAAGCAATTCCCTGTGCTTCTTCTTCTGTGATATCCTCACCATAAATCAGTGTGACGATTTCACTTTCCTCATCCACCATGGCATCGATCAGATGACGTGTCGTATCCAGCTTATCCGGATTCGATACAATGATATCCTTTTCCAGAATACCCATATAATCACCTTCACAGATTTCCATACCCTCAAAGGTGGTATCCTTAATCGCATAGGTTACCTGTCCGGTTTTCACAAGTGCAATCGCATCGCTCATTTCTGAAAGGTTCATATCAAAATCCACTTCCGGATTGAACATGATGCATGCGCTCAGCCCCTGCGGAATCGTCTTTGTCGGAATAACCTCCACATGCTGATCCTCACAAACCGAAGCAGCCTGCTGTGCCGCAAGTACAATATTGGAATTGTTCGGAAGAATGAAGATATGCTCGGCATTCACCTTGTCGATTGCCTGTACAAAATCCTCTGTGGAAGGATTCATCGTCTGCCCGCCACTGATAACATAATCAGCACGAAGCTCTGTAAACATATCCTTTAAACCATCACCGGCCGCAACCGTGATAATCGCATATTTGCTTTTCGGCTGCTGTGGCGCCTCTTCTTTTTCAACTGCAGCATTCATCATGATGTTCTCATGCTGTTCCTGCATATTTTCAACCTTCAGCTTGACAAATTCGCCATAGCGCTGCCCCATGTTCAGGGCATCTCCCGGTGTCAGTGTATGCACATGCACCTTTACGATATCATCATCCTGCACACAGACGATGGAATTACCAATGCTTGCCAGAGAATCACGCAGAGAATCCTCTCTGAAATTTTTCATACCGCGCTCAGACAGGCGAATGATGAATTCCGTACAATAACCGAATTCCTCACTTTCCATGGATGCCTGAACACCCTCGCTTGCTTCGCCAGCTTCCTCTTTCTGAATTACAGTTCCCTTCATTGCAGAAAGGAAGCCTTCAAAAATCGTCACAAGACCGGCACCGCCGCTGTCCACGACACCGACTTCCTTCAGGACAGGCAACAGCTCAGGTGTACGAATCAGAGATTCCTTGGATTCCTCCACCATCTTCTCCATTACCTGCGTTACCGTTACATCCTGTGTAGAGGTTGCATAGGCATACGTATAATCAGCCGCCTCACGCACAACGGTCAGAATCGTTCCCTCAACAGGACGCATAACCGCCTTATACGCAACACGTGATCCCTGTACCAGTGCATTGGCCAGCTGGAATCCGTTGATTTCCTTCATGCCTTCCACACCCTGATACAGACCGCGGAAAATCTGAGAGGTGATAACACCGGAGTTACCGCGTGCCCCCATCAGCAGTCCCTTGGACAATACCTTGGCGATTTCACAGACATCATCACTCGGACAAGCCAGCGCATCCTGTACACCGGCATTGAATGTCAAAGACATATTTGTTCCCGTATCACCATCCGGTACTGGGAATACGTTTAATGCATCGATTTCACTGAATTTGTTGGACAGCAGATTCGCACCGCTGGCCAGCATATCCTTAAATAAACTTCCGTTAATTGTCTCCATATGCAGTACCCTATTTCATAACCTTTACATCCTGCACATAGACATTCACTTTTTTGAATTCCAGTTCCAGGGATTTTTCAAGCATATATTTCACACGTTGCTGCACTTCGTAAACAATCTCACTGATTTTTACTCCATGAGACACTACGATGTACAGGTCCAGCTCCAGATGATCTTCCTTCTGTCGAACCACAACACCTTTTGCGTAATTTTCTTTCTTTAACAGTTCTGCGATACCGTCCTTCAGAAATTTTTGAGAAGCCATTCCGACTACTCCATAGCATTCTGTCACAACACCGCCTGCCAATGAAGCAATGGCATCAATGGAAATTTCGATATTTCCATACTGTGTACTTTTAGAGATTGACATAATATTCCTCCTTACATCTTATTTATTATACCAAAAACCGTATAGATTTCCAAGAATGTTCCTTCTTTTCTTATCTGTTTATTCTTTTTTACTGCAATTTTCGTTATGTATGGAATGCGTAGCGGCATCCGGCCATAAACAGACATTGCTTTTTTTCAGACGCTTCAGCGTCCCCAGATAATCGTTGAGCAGCGGCATGGACTCATAGGAGGTAAAAATGGTGTTGCCGTCCTGCATGATGATTTTCACCATATGCTTGTCATATGATGTTTCATACGGAACCATTTCCGATATCATCTGCACAATGGAATCCTCCACCTTCTGTTTTCCGCCAAAGCTTTTGGCAAGCTTTTTCCGCTCCGCAGCCGTAAAGCCGTCCACGAGCGGATAATTCACAATCGTATCCAGCATGGTGCTGTCGATTACCAGACTGCTTCCGTCATTCACCAATGCATAGTTTTTCCCATTATCGATATAATATCCGACAATGCTCTTTTCTTTCACTTCAATGGTAATGGCACCATCCAGTTCCTTATGTACAGTGGCAGCTTCAATCAGATCATCCTTCTCCAGCTTCCATTCCAGATAGAAGCGGGGGATGACGATATAGCGGCTGTCATAGGTCAGTCCTGCCTTTTGAAGAACCATTTGTTTCGTATAGAAGGAATTTCCTCTTACATCCAGTGATTTCACCTTTGAAAAATCACTGATAAAGTACAGCGCGGCAAGCGCGAGAGCAACCAGAAGAATCAGCAGTCGTTTCTTTCGCTTTTTCTTCCTGCGGTTCTTTTTCTTATTCTGAAGGGCCAGGTATTTCGCTTCGACGTCATCATAGAGAAGGTCGTTTATATCTTCCAATTGAATTTCTCCACTTCTGTAATCAGCTCAACACCAAAGCGGTCCTGTACTTCCTTCTGAATGACTTCTACCAGCTGTACTACATCCTCTGCCCTTGCATGATCTTCATTGACGATAAAATTCGCATGCTTTTCTGAAACCATCGCTCCGCCGATCCGTGTTCCACGCATACCGATTTCTTCAATCAGCTGCCATGCCTGATGATCCTTAGGATTGCGAAACATACTGCCGGCACACGGCTTGTCCAGCGGCTGAGAATCCATGCGGCGCTTTCTTCGGGAATCCATTAAATCACGAATTTCCTTCTGATCCCCCAGTTGCAGCTGCAGTCTTGCCCCCAGGATGATCCAGTCGCGGTGACTCTGGAATATCGAGTGGCGGTATGCGTATTCCAGCTCCTCGACGCGCATAACAACTATCGAGCGGTCCTTTAAAATGTAAACCTCTTTCAGAATCTGTGATATGTCACTTTTATAAGCACCGGCATTCATGAAAACAGCGCCCCCAAGCGTACCGGGTATGCCGCTGGCAAACTCCAGCCCGCTGAAGGATTTTTTCATCGCTTCATGTGCGAGCATGATGATGCTGGCACCCGCCTGTACCAGACAGGAGCCTTCCTCCTCGAAGAAAAAATCAGTAAAATAGCGGTCCAGACAAAGGATCGCCCCTTCATAATCATCGTCGCTGCAAAGGATATTGCTTCCCTTGCCGAATATCCGGTGCGGAATTCCTTCCTCCTCCAGAATGTCCAGTATCCGAAGCAGACACAGCTCATTCTTCGGATAAATAAAATATTTGCAAGTCCCGCCGATACGAAATGTCGTCCGCTTGGACAGCGGCACCTGGCATTCCACATCGCCATAGGACTGTAGTTTCATTTCTATATTCATCTATGTTCACCTTTTCATTTCATCGCACCAGTTCAGTATATCCTCACTCGCATTCGGTTTTCCAAGCGCTAACGAAGCGCTGTGCATGGAAGCACGCAGCAAATCATCCGACATGATGCGATCGATTGCGTTGGATAGTGCCTCCGCATTCAAATCCTTTTCCTCCAGCATGACAGCCGCCTTGTGATCAACCAGTACGCTGGCATTATAAAACTGATGGTTATGGGCAACATAGGGACTCGGAACCAGTATACTCGGTGTACCGAGTGCAGTGATTTCCGCTGCGGTTGTTGCGCCGGCACGACAGACGATCAGATCGACATGCGCCATAATATCCAGCTGTTTTACATAATCGACGACTTTTACATGCGGGGCATGAATCTGCTTACGCATCTCTTCGTAATTGTTTTTCCCTGTCACAAACAGGATCTGATACCGTTCACTCACAGCAGGCAGTGCATCCTTCATGATGGCATTGACTGATGTGGAACCCAATGACCCCATAACAACCAGGATCAGCGGCTTGTGCAGGCTCAGACCGAGTGATAAAAAGTAGTCCCTGTCAAATTTGGCATGGACCGCATTGGTTGCACGGGGATTTCCCAGCAGTCTGGTTTTTTCTCTGCCGAACTCCTCAAAGCATTTTTCATAACAGATGACGATCGCATCCATATACTTAGCAACCATTTTATTAGAAACTCCGACAATGGAGTTTTGTTCATGGATCATGGTAGCTACATGCTTATGATGTGCCGCCAGCATGACAGGTGCACTCACATAGCCTCCAAAGCCAATCGCAATATCCGGTTTAAATTCATCAATAATCCTGCAGGCTTTTCGGTAACAGTTCATCATCAGCAGCAGTGCCCTGCACTTGTTGAAGACATTTCCTGTCAGTCCGCTGGCATGCAGTCCCTGAAAGGCGTAACCATGGGACGGTACTTCACTGGCCTCCATTCGATCATCATTTCCCACAAACAATATCTCAATATCCCCATAGCGCTCTTTTGCGGCATCCGCCAGCGCCATGGCAGGATAGATATGACCTCCGGTCCCTCCAGTGGCAATCAGCATTCTCATGTAATCACTCCTTGTTTTTTATTATACCATAGGAAGACGTGTTACTGCGCAGTAAATTTTATGTTTTTCAGCTTTCATTTGCAATGCTCATCAAGAGCCCCATGCTGCCCATCATGACCACAAGCGAGCTGCCTCCGTAGGATATAAAGGGGAGGGTGATGCCTGTAACCGGAAACAGACCGACAACAACGCCCAGATTGATCATCACCTGAATGGCAAACAGCGAGATCAAGCCGATAGCGACATAGCACAGATAAGGATCACTGCTGTTTTTGGCAATTTTCACGCCCTGATAAATCACCATCAGAAATAAGGTGATAAGGATACAGCAGCCGATAAAGCCGAATTCCTCGGCGAAGATGGCAAAGATGAAATCCGTCTGCGGCTCCGGCAGATAGAAATGCTTCTGCATGCTGTTATCAAAGCCGACACCCAAAATCCCTCCCGGTGAGATAGCAAACAATGACTGTATGATCTGAAAGCCTGCCCCCAGCGGGTCCTTCCACGGATCGATAAAGGAGGTGATACGGGCAAGGCGGTAGGGCGCGGATATGATCAGTCCACCCAGACCGGCAGCCCCCAGCATACCGACTCGCACAAAATAAGAAAGCGGTGAATCCGCCGCCAGCACCATGACGACAATGGAACAGACCATAACCATGCCGCTTCCAAAATCCGGCTGCAGCAGAATCAGACCAAAGCCAAGCATGACCAGAAAGGCCGGAAACAGCAGATCGCGCTTAAAGGTTTTGATGCGGTAGCGCTTTGCCAGAAAATCCGCAACGTAAATGATGATGGCAATTTTGAAAAATTCAGATGGCTGAATCAGAAAGGAGCCGACACCAAACCAGCTGCGGCTACCGTTTCGCTGGATGCCTAGCCCCGGAATCAATACCAGAATCAGGGCGATCACACACAGGATAAACAGCTTTTTCCCGTACCTGCGAAGCTTCGTCAGGGAAATACGGCTGGCCACATACATGACAAAGACCCCAATGAGTGCAAACACGGCCTGTCTGCTCATAAAATAGGATGCATCATTGAATTTCGCGGATGCCCATACACGGGAAGAGCTGCCCACCATGATCACGCCGATGACCACCAGCAGCAGAATCAGTACGGTGAGCGTCCTGCACTTTCTGGAAAACATAACTACCACCTCTGACACAGTGTATGCCAGCAAGAAAAAAAGTAGTACCCGACTACTTTTCTCTGTATTTCCCATTCAGGATATCATCCTCGACATGCACCTTGCGCAGATTGATCGTTCCAAAGACGCAGGATACATCTACCGCAAGATCCTGTGAGCCCTCCGGATGATGCTCCACACGGGTGTTTCCGAACACATTTTCACTTTTCACGCGATAATGTATCCTGTCACTGACCAGCAGGTCGATGCTGCCAAACACCGCTTCCAGCTTCACATAGCCGCATTCCGTTAAGTCCGCATCCACAAGATCAATCATCTGCGTTCCGAAAACACTTTCCGCCTTCAGTGAATACACAATACCATGAGCATTCAGCCGTTTGTTGCCGAAATAGGTGGCACTGCGCAAATCACGGCGGCCATCCTCCTCCTGCAGGACACTGTCACTATGTTTAAACCGCAGAAAGCTGTCCCCGATGATCATACGGCAGCCGAGCAGAATCAAGCCGATTGCCACCAGCATTCCCCATGTCAGGCGAATACTGATCCAGTCATTTGCACTGCACAGCAGATATACCCCCAGAATAAAAACACAGCCGTTTCCGAAATGGAAGCCGTCCTCAAAAAAGCTGAATACTGCCGGGATGATCAGAAACAGTGTCCACCAGCCCGGGAAAAAGATGGAGAAATCCCACCAGTCCATGGCGCCTCCCAAATATCCGATTCCAACTGCCAGAAACAGCAGTCCGATAATTCTTGATTTCATATGCATCGCATGTTCTCCTTTCCATCCTGAGCATTCCGCTTTCCAAACGCAGGATTTGCTGTTTTCTCTTTAAAATGCAGCTGGCTTTATTTCTTCAATGCCCCGTCCCACTTCACAAGTCTGGCGTGCAGCAGGTAGCGCAGCTCGCTGGGCTGTCCGTCACGTTCATAGGAACAGGTGCTTAACGAAACGATGCGATCCTGTCCTTTGACCGATACCTTTCGGTTAAAATCCGAAAGCTCCCTCACCATATCCACATAGCTCTTGAAGTCCGCATCATCCGCATACTGAAGCCGGTAGGAGGCACTCGTTGCACTCGTTGAATACATACTGAATATTTCGCAGCGGTAATTCTGCTGCTCAGTGAAGATATACAGATACGGATGCTGTTCAAAAAATGCCTGCTCCTTAAACTTCTCCAGCTCGGCAAACATGGTACCGTGCTTGACATTGTGTCCGTAGATGATGGTATTGCGATCCTGAAAGGAAGCATCTGCGCCGGCATCCATAAAAATAGCACCGGCATAATTTTCCTTTTTTTCAAAGGTGTGATTCAGATAATAGGAATTATCACTTCCCTGCACGATGGGATAGGATATATCTGTATCAGGGATCAGAATCCAGCCGACAACCTCCGGATTTTTCTCCTTCAATGCCTTCCAGTCAATCGTGAAATCCTCCTTTTCCGGATTTTTGGGAACCTTGGCAACCTCCTGTACCGCATCCTTTTCCTTCCCCTCCTGATAATTCAGATAGTAGATGCTGATCAGCTTATAGGCGGAAAACAGAAAAACGGCCAGAGCGATGACGAACAGTATATCATATATAATTTTTTTCGTTTTTGACATGGGTTTCTTCATGCGGATACCTCCGTTGCTGGTTTTCATTTTACCATAGTTTATACAAAATTACTATCCATACGGAATTTGTTTGACAATCCAATCGTTCTGTTCTATACTTCATTTAGACAGTTATCGAAATGAAAGAGGTGATGCTATGGGATTTCAGGAAACCTTCAAGGCGCTGTCCGATCCGACCCGCAGAGAAATTGTAAATCTGCTAAAGGACGGCAAGCGCAGTGCCGGAGATATCGTTTCACATTTTTCAAGCACAAATGCCACGATATCCCATCATCTTTCCATTCTTAGAAAGGCTGGTCTGATTACGGATGAAAAACAAGGGAAATACATTTATTATGAGCTGAATACCAGCGTGATTGATGAAATCATCGGCTGGATCACATCCCTGAAAGGAGAAGAGCAATGAAAAAGCAAACCCTGAGTATTGCGTTTTTGATTCTGATAACGTTTCTATTCTGTCTTGTAATTCTCCCCTTCCTGCCTGCGCAGATTCCGATTCACTGGAATGCGGAGGGTGTTATCGACAATTGGTGCGACAAGCTTTTTCTGTTCCTGTTTCCTGTGCTGCAGCTCGTAATCACCGTCGGTTTCCAGTTTGTCAGAAGCACGGATCCACGCAGGAAAAACGTGGAGCGCTTTGTATCTACCTGTAACGTATTTCTAATGGTACTGTGTCTGCTTATTTTCGGCATGTGTCTGATAACTGCTATTTCCGCATGGAAGCCGGATGCTTTGGATGTTCCAATGGCGATCACGCTGGGGCTTGGTTTCCTGTTTGCCGTCATGGGCAATCTAATGCCGAAAATCCGCCAGAATTATTTTATCGGCATCAAAACTCCATGGGCACTGGAGGATGAGGATAACTGGCGCAGAACTCACCGCATGGCTGGGCGTTTATGGTTTGCGGCCGGACTGCTCATGATGCTCCTCAGTGTGCTGCCAAAGGAAATTCTGACGGGGTCTATCCTTGGACTTGCATCGGCTATGGCTCTGGTGCCCTATATCTATTCATATTCACTGTTTCGCTCAAAGCGGATGAAAGGAGAAAACAAATGATTGAAATCAAGCATGTAACAAAAATATACGGAGGTACCCACAAGGCTGTGGATGATATCTCTTTGACAATACCTACGGGAGAAATCATCGGCTTTATCGGCCCAAACGGTGCCGGCAAAACCACAACGATCAAAATGATCACGGGTGTGCTCAATCCGGATGAGGGAGAAATCCTGATCAACGGGAAAAACATCGTTAAGGAGCCGCTGGAGGCAAAAAAGGAATTCGGAATCGTTCCGGACAACGCTGATATTTTCCTGCGGTTAAAGGGGCTGGAATACCTGAATTTTATGGGAGATATCTATGAGGTTGACAGCGAGCAGCGCAAGCAGCGCATCACCTCCCTTGCGGAAACCTTCGAGATGAAGGACGCACTCAATGACCGCATTCTTTCCTATTCCCACGGTATGCGGCAGAAAATCGTCATCATGGGTGTGCTGCTTTCCGATCCAAACGTATGGATTCTGGACGAGCCGATGACCGGTCTGGATCCGCAGTCCTCCTATTCTCTGAAGGAAATGATGAAGGAGCATGCCCGCAAGGGAAACACTGTTTTCTTCTCCACCCATGTGCTGGAGGTGGCGGAGCGTTTATGCGATAAGGTTGCCATCATCAACAGGGGACGCATCGTGTTCTTCGGTACACTGGAGGAGCTGAAGCAGCTGCATCCGCAATGTGATTCTCTGGAAGCCCTGTTCATGGAGGTCATTGCCCATGCGTAAATATCTGTCTCTGACACGGGTTCTGTTAAAGAATTCCATGGGGATGATGAGCGACGGCAAATCCAAGAAGGCACTCAACGTGTTCATATATGGCGTGCTTGCAGTCTGTATGATTCCGTTAGGCTTCACGCTGTACATGATGTTCAACACTGCCATGGCACAGCTGCAGCCCCTGCAGCAGGAGGGAGCTGTTCTGGCACTGGGCTTTCACATTTCCTCACTGGTAACCTTTCTGTTTTCCATTTTTCTGATTCCCTCCATCTTTTATTTCAGCAAGGATTCCGAAACCCTGCTGGCGCTTCCGCTGCCGCCGCAGACCATTCTGAGTGCCAAATTCAGTGTGTGTCTTGTGTATGAATATGCCTTTACACTGATCGTCTGCGTACCGCTGTACATCGCCTATGCAAACAATGCTGCAATTGGTATTCCCTATATTCTACTTGCGCTGGCAATTTTCATTACCCTTCCAATCTATCCCCTCGTCCTGTCCAGCATCATCACGATGCTGCTGATGCGTTTTGTGCCGTTTTTCAAAAACCGCGACCGCTTCAATATGATTGCCGGTATCCTTTCCATTATTCTGGCCTTCGGCTTCAGCTTTGCAATGAACTCCGGTACGATTGCAGAGGATCCCAATGCGCTCATTTCGATGCTGACACAGGGGAATAATTCCATGATTTCCCTGTTCTCCAAAATATTTCCGGCCATCCCCTTTGCCGCAGAAGCACTTATCAGCAGCGATGCACTGCAGCTGGTTTACTATATACTCATCACCTGTGCTGCTCTGGCGGTCCTGGTCATTCTGGGAAAATGGCTGTACTTTAAGGGAGCCATCGGCTTCAGCGAAACAAAAAGCTCCCGCAAGGAGCTGTCCGCAAAGGATTTTGCGCGTGTCAGCCGCCACAGCAAGGTACGCACCTATTTAATTAAGGAGCTGCGTCTGCTTATCCGTACACCGGTGTATGCAATCAACTGTATCGGCATGTGTGTACTGATGCCGATCATGCTGCTGGTCATCTTTATAACAGCGGATGCGGATGTCCTGCTGCAGCAGCTTCCGGATATCACACCGTATCTGGACGGCATGCTCCCCTATGCTGTACTTGCCGGCATGGCCTCAGGCTTTCTGTTCAGTAATCTGAACATGATTTCTTCAACCGCCATATCGCGTGAGGGAACAAATATCTCCTTCATGAAATACATTCCCATGTCATTGAAGCAGCAGCTGCAGGCTAAGGTACTCAGCGGTATTCTGATGTCTGTCATCAGCATGCTGCTGACGATGGTCTGTGTATACTTCCTGCTGCCGATTTTCCCGCTAACCTGGTATTTCGCTGCCGCAGCTGCTTCCCTTATCACCATCGTACTTGGCAATTATGCCAGTCTTGCGCTGGATATCCTGCACCCCAAGCTGGTTTGGGAACAGGAGGCAGCTGCTGTTAAGCAGAATATGTCGGGAATCGTGTCCATGCTGGCAGGTATGGCTATGACGGTTGTGACCTGTGTGCTGCTCTTCATCCTGCCGGATGACTACCTTCTTTTCGGTACGGCAGGCATGGTGATTGTATGTATTGCTGTTGATGTGGTATTCTATATGCGACTGGATAGCTTTGCACAGAAGCGCTTCCATCAACTATAGGAGTGAAATGAAATGAAGAGAATACTAATATATTTTGGTGACGAGCAGCAGAAGCAGCCCATTGTGGAACAGGTACTGAAGGACATGCATGCGGATTACCGTATCCTGCAGGATGCTGATCTCAATCAGTGTGTTGCCAATTTGATGGGCCTTCCCGGATTTGATGAGATACCGGATGCGAAGCCTGCTCACCACAGCATTGACCTCATGCTGTTTGAAGATGCTTCGGATGAGGAGATTCAAAAGGTGAATGAATGTCTGCAGGCAAAGGGAACTGCCATGCAGCGAAAAGCAATGCTGACAAAGCATAACAAAGGCTGGACTTTCCATGATCTGCTTTCAGAGATCGAACGGGAGCATACCTATTTTCAAACCATGGATGCCATTCGCACCCTGCTTGTCCAAAGCAGCGAGCTGGTGATCGAAGCCTATACCCCCGCTTCCTGGAAGTCCTATGAGCAGGCCTTTTATCAGGCGTATGAATGCATGAACAGAGAATGCTCCATGGAAGAACTCAACGGGGCCTATGAAGCCCTGTCCTCCGCAAAAAAGCTGCTTGAGCCGGCAGAATAAAGCCGTCCGCAAACGGAAGTCTGCATGGAAACGGATGAGCTACAGAAATCCGGATATAAAAATGGTCAATGGATGAAATTGACCATTTTTTATCCTCTGCATGAAAGGATATCTGCATACAGCCAGGAATCCGCAAATTGCGGTTCTATTTCTGCTAATCAAAAATTGTATTGGTATACATGTCTAGCAGCTATACGCTCGAATACCGGCTACCTCTTATAAATCCATGCAAATTCGATGTACAACAGCAAAATCATCCAGGCCGTATCCAGGCCGATTGTATACCCTAATATACCGATGTATCCTTCCCTACTCTTCAAATCGCGATAATTGATAACCGGCATATATATCCGCGAAATTCTTATCAAAATAATACAAATCACCGTCTGGAGCACTTTATACCTGCTGTACAAGCACCATTGTGCAAAAAAAGCCTGAACCGCGAGATCCTTCCTCATGTACATGGAGCCATGTGAAATTCACACAAAGCAAACACTATTCCTTATGGTATCAAGCATGCAACTGCAAAAGACGATTTGTCAGAATCTCGTGACAAATCGTCTTCTTTATATTTTCTGCTCACAGATCGAAACGTCTGTTTATACTTCCTCAAACTGGGAGTTGTACAGCTTGGTATAGAAGCCATCCGCTTTCATCAGATCCTCATGATTTCCGGCTTCCACAATATCGCCATCCTTCATAACAAGAATCAGATCCGCATCCCGAATCGTAGACAAACGGTGTGCAATTACAAAGCTTGTACGGTTCTCCATCAGCTTCTCCATGCCCTTTTGAATCAGTACCTCCGTACGGGTATCGACAGAGGAGGTTGCCTCATCCAGAATGAGCACCTTGGGATCTGCAAGGAAGGCACGCGCAATGGTCAGCAGCTGTTTCTGTCCCTGCGAGATATTATTGGATTCCTCATTAATCATCGTATCATAGCCATGATCCAGCGTACGAATGAAATGATCGACATAGGCAGCATCTGCCGCAGCCATGACTTCCTCATCGGTAGCATTCAGGCGGCCATAGCGCAGATTCTCCATGACAGTTCCGTTGAACAGCCACGCATCCTGCAGCACCATACCGAACAGTGAGCGTAAATCGCTTCTGCGCATATCCGTCGTCTTAATACCGTCAATATAGATGCTGCCGCTGTTCAGCTCATAAAATCTCATGAGCAGCTTAACAATCGTCGTCTTTCCGGCACCGGTTGGTCCGACGATGGCGATTTTCTTTCCGGGCTTGATATACATGGAGAAATCATTGATGACGATTTTGTCCGGTGTATAGCCGAAGTGTACGTTTTCAAAGGTAACCTGTCCCTTGATGCTCGTTTTTCCGTTTGCATCAAAGACCTCGACCGGCTGTGTCGTTTCTTTGACCTCTTCCTCTTCTGACAGAAATTCAAACACACGTTCTGCAGCTGCGGCTGTGGACTGCAGGACATTCATCGTCTGCGCAACCTGAGATATCGGGTTGTTGAAGTTTCGGACATAGATGATGAAGGACTGGATATCACCAATCTCAATGACCCCGTTCATCGCCAGCCAGCCTCCCAGAATACATACTCCGACATAGCCGATATTTCCGACAAACATGGCAATCGGCTGCATCAATCCACTAAGAAATTGTGATTTCCATGCGGAATCATAAAGCTCATCATTGTATTCGGCAAACTGAGCAATACTCTTTTCCTCACCGTTGAAGGCCTTCATAACAATATGACCGCTGTACATCTCCTCAATGTGTCCATTCACATTTCCCAAGGAACGCTGCTGCTTTGCAAAGAATTTCTGGGAATGCTTGACAACGGTCGTAACCAGGAACAGGGACAGCGGAATGACAACCAGTGCCATCAGAGTCATCTGCCAGCTGATGGACAGCATCATGACAAGGAATCCGATAATCTGCACAATAGAGGTTATCATCTGTGCCAGAGACTGGCTCAGGGTCTGCTGTACCGTATCAATATCATTGGAAAAGCGTGACAGCACCTCACCATGAGACTGCTTATCAAAATAGGAGAATGGCAGAATGTCGATTTTCGCCGCCATCGTCTTGCGCAGATTGAAGGATACCTTCTGTGCCACACCTGCCATCATCCAGTTCTGAATGAAATTGCATAGGGTGGAAATCAGATAGATAGCAATCAGAAATAACAGAATTTCTGCGATACGGTCGAAATTGATGGATCCTGTCCCATATATTTTAGCGGTAAATCCGCTGACCAGCTCGGTTGTCGCCCTTCCCAGAATCTTTGGTCCAACGACCATAAAGACCACAGACAGTACGGCAAAGAGCATGGATACGATAATATTCAGATAATAGGGGCGCATGTAGGCAATCAGCTGCTTCATGGTGCCCTTGAAATTTTTAGCTTTTTCTGTAGGAGCGCCCGGGCCTCTGTGCCCCATCGGTCCTCGCTTCGCTGCATGTGAAGAACGGTTTTCTTTACTCATTTTCCAGTTCCTCCTTTGATAATTGACTATATGCAATCTCTTTATAGACATCGCATGACTTCATCAGCTCCTCATGGGTGCCGATGCCGGCTACCTGTCCCTTATCCAGCACAACGATGCGCTGAGCATGCATGATACTGGAAATACGCTGTGCCACCAGCAGAACCGTACTTCTGGTTTCCTGACACAATTCGTTCAGTGCCTTTCGCAGGCGGGCATCTGTTTTGAAATCCAGTGCGGAGAAGGTATCATCAAATATATAAATTTCCGGTTTTTTGACAAGCGCCCTTGCGATGGACAAGCGCTGACGCTGTCCGCCGGAAACATTCGTACCACCCTGTGCAATCGGTGCATCAAAGCGCTCCTGTTTCTCATCAATGAAGTCCAGGGCCTGTGCAATGGATGCGGCCTCTTCCATATCGGCCGTCGTCGCATCCTCTTTCGCATATTGCAGATTGCTGGCAATCGTACCGGTAAACAGAGAACCCTTCTGCGGTACATATCCGATTTTTTCACGCAGATCATGCTGAGATACCCTGCGGACATCCACACCGTCCACCAGAATACTTCCCTCTGTTACATCAAAGAAGCGCGGAACCAGATTGATGATGGTTGATTTACCGCTACCGGTACTTCCGATAAAGGCGGTTGTCTCACCCGGCTGTGCCGTAAAGCTGATATCGTGAAGAACATCCTCCTCGGCGCCCGGATAGCGGAAGCTGACATGATGGAATTCAATACAGCCGCGTTTTGCTTCATCAAAGTGCTCTGCTGTTAACGGATCGCAGATGCTCGGCTCGGTATGCAGTACCTCCATGGCACGCTGTGCAGCCGCACTCGCTCTTGGCAGCATAATGGATATCATCGTAATCATCATGAATGCCATGATAATCTGAATTGCATACTGGATAAACGCCATCATATCACCAACCTGCAATGCTCCGGAATCAATCTGATGGGAGCCGATCCATACGATCAGTATCGAGGCGCAGTTCATAATCAGCATGACCAGCGGCATCAGACATGCCATGGCACGTGTGGTGAACAAATTGGTTTTCAGAATATCACCGTTTGCTTTCGCAAATTTCTCACTCTCACATTTCTGATTATTGAAGGCACGGATGACCGGCATTCCATCCAGAATTTCACGAACGACGGAATTCAGCTTGTCCATCAGCTTCTGCAGCATCTTGAACTTCGGCATAACAAAGGCGAATGCCACCATCATGATACTCAGAATGAGCACAACGACAAGTGCGATGATCCATGTCATGGATACATTGGTATTTACAACCTTGATCACAGCACCGATACCTATGATCGGAGCATAGATGACAATACGCAGAATCATTACCAGCGCCATCTGAATCTGCTGGATATCATTGGTGGTACGTGTAATCAGCGTATTCGTGGAGAATTTATTAAATTCAGCACTGGAGAAGTGTTCAACCTTATTGAAAACATCCTTGCGCAGGTTTCTGGATACACCTGCCGCGATACGCGCTGCCAGAAAGCCGACAGCAACTGCCGCAGCCGCAGAGCCAAGCGCTACTGCCAGCATCATAAACCCGTGCTGGAACAGATAGGTATACTGTATGGCATCCACATCAACACCGATGGCCTTGTATTCATTTCGCACATAGGCTGCATTGGCAGTATCTGCGGTTTCCGCCCCCATGGCATCGGTCACCTTATTCATTTCCTGTTTCATATCCATCAGCTGCTTTGATGGCATGGTTTCCAAAACGGTGAAGATGTCCATTCCCTTCGGCAGACTGGATAGCAGCTTCATCATCTTTTTCTGTTCATCCGACAATTCCCTGCTGGATGAGGATTTTCCGCTTTTGGCCTCGGCAGCACTCTGCTCCAGCCCCATGACAGTCGTTTCCGCCTTGCGCAGAGATTCCTTTATGGTATCTCTTGTCGCACTGTCCACATCCTTCAGCTCATATACATTTTCCTTTTTCAGTATCGGATAGGCATCCAGCTGATCGTCAGTTGCTTCTTCACTTATGAGCCTTGTGTAATTGTCTGTAAAGACCTTCTGTTCCTTTTTATCCATGAACAGAACAAGCTTTTTTACTTCACTTTCACGAATTACACTCGGAACACCGTCTTCCACACCACCGGATACGATACCGACATCGACTATACTGGACATATAATCCGGCATCGCCAGCTCACACATTGCCTGCGTGAACAGCAATGCCACAATCGCCAGAATCGATAGGGCAAACGGCTTCAGATATTTACCTAATTTCGTCATTTCTGTTCTCCTTCCTCAAGCTTTTCTTTGCGTTTCTGAGAATATGCCAGTGCCTTTTCCAGTATGCGGACAAACGCATTGGCATCCTCCTCACCGAGTTCCTCAATGAATTCAACAAGACGCTCTGTCATAAAGGCTTCACAGTTTTTCATCATCCGACGGGCATCCTCGCTTACCTGAATATAGACGCTTCTGCGATCTGTATCCAAAAGAATCCGGTCCACCCACCCCTTTTTCTCAAACTGCTTTATAATCTGGGAAATCGCAGCGGGCGTGACCTGAAAATAATCACTCAGCTCGCTCATCTTTACCAGATTGCCGTCATTGAGCTTCATAATGGCATCCAGGACCATGATATCGCGATGCTTCATTTTCGGATGATCATCTTTTTTCAGCAGGTTGTCTCTGCGAAACATGTAAAATAAATGTGTAACCTTCCGGACAATATCCATCTCATCCATTGTATCACCTCTCCAATTAGTTAAGTAACTTAATAATTAACTACCTTAACTATTATATTCAAAAATACAGTGATGTCAACAAAGATACTTTACTTCACACAAAGTTCACAATGTTTCCGCTTTCACCTGAAAATAAAAAAAGAGGATTCTAAAGCGTCCTCTTTCATCTGCATATTATTCCTGTACGGCAGCCTCTGCCTGTTCAATCGTTTTCAGAAAGCTCTGTGCCTTTTCCACGTAATAAATTTTATTACCGTGTGCACATACATAGCGGAAGCAGCTTTTCGCTTCCTCCAAGTCCTTCTCAACAAAAGCAATCAGTCCCAGGTAGTATTTGAAATCCACACGCTGAAATTCAAATCCTGCTGTCGGCATCGCTTTTTCAAAAAAGCTGCGGGAGCTGGAGAAGTTTTGATCCATCAGATCCAGCTTGTTCTGGATTCCCTCCAGACACTGTGTTTTAATCATTTGCATCGGCCCGTTGTTTACTCTGGCACCGGCCTTCTCACACTCATCGTAATGATATTTCACCATACTGCGATCACCCAGCTGGTAATACGCATATGCCATCAGCGAGTGATAGGCGAAGATGAAGTTTCCTCTACCCTGCGCACTGGTTGCCAGCACATCGATTGCCAGATGCGGATCATTCAGATATACCATGCACTGTGCAAGATGCTGGGGCATCGGAAAGTTCTTTTTCCGCTTTCCTTTTTTGGCATAGGCAAAAATCGCCGTTGCACAGGCCTCGGGATTGCATTGATCATACAGCAGGGAAATAATCGGCTGCATGGACATGTTCTTCCGTTTGGTGAGCTGGAAAAACAGAATGGAATACATCATCATTGCCGCAAAGACCGCTATGAAATTCTCAACATACAGAATCACAAGCAGAACCGCAATCAACCCTGTAAAATACAGAAGGTTCATTTTCAGATTAAAGCTCCAAGCCTTTTTGCCAAGTGCTTCATACTCACTCAGATATGCATGATGCAGGCGGTAAACACGTTCCACCTCCGCAACACTGGTCACATTTTCCTTTGCGAATTCCCTGCGCCTGCCTCTGTTGGGAATGCTCAGCATGCCATACAGGCAGACAACAAGTGCCGGAAGCACAGTTACGGTACCAATCAGCTCAACGATGGTGAAGCCGCCCATAAAAAACAGCACCATGATGAGGATAAAGGGAACATTAAAGCGCTGCATGGCATAGCTCAGCAGCATGACGCCGTTGGCAAGACCGGATATGGTCAGACCGCCGATCAGATAATACATATAATCCGCTTTTACAAGCTCCCCTGCCATTTCCGCAGGGATGCTTTGCTGCATCAAAGAAACGATATACTCTCTTTGATAGCCCATAAATCCAAACAGGACTGCACCGGCCGCAAAGCTGACCAGTAAAACCACAAGATGTTTCTTACATTGATATTTCCACATACAATTACCTCTTTTAAATACTGTAACATACTATATCATAAACAAATGAAAAGGAAAAGAAATTTCCCTTTCCTTTCCATAAGTTTTGTATAAATTTACTCGCTTTTGATTTCTCTGCCGTTCATCATCGGTGCACAGACCAGCACAATGATAACCGATATAACAAAATTCATCGCCAGCGAAATCATCGTCAGCTGCTGCAGAAGCTCCAGTGTAAACTCCCCCCTGCTCAGGAAGAAAATGGTCAGCCCGATACCGGGAGCAGCTGCTGCAACCATGATCAGCATACGCAGCATATTCTCCATAATTGCGTTGTTGCGACTCTTTAAAATACGTACAGACAGCACGCTCGCTGACAGAAAAAGGGTTGCATAGCCCAGCAGCATGATGAAATACTGCAGGACACTGGCAATATCTATCTGATACAGCAAAGCCGCCACAAGAATTGCAGCACTCATCGGCAGCAGCATCTTCAAAAAGGTCGGCAGCAGCACGCAGAGCAGCTTTTTCAGCGGGTGATCGGGAATCAGATAAATCTGATAGTTGTTCATATCCTTCATGAAATCGGAATTCTGAACAATGGTGAAGAGCCAGAACATCATCATATACATGAAAAAGCCAAAGCCCATATCCATGATGAGCGTGATAACCAGATAAATACCAATTGTCATAACATCCGTCCAGCGGATATAATCATTGGATTTGCGCAGCAGCAGAACATTCTTGGAAAAGATAGCCATCGCGCCGCTGCGAAAGCTCGCCTTAACCTCATGAATCTTACGATCACTCATTCCATCGCGTTTGCCGGCACGCACATCCTTATACAGCGCAGTAAACTCCTGTGCATCCTGCATGGCACGCTCCACAAAGTCCCCCTTATAGCCACATAGCAGAAGATAGGCTGCCATACAGGAAATCAGAAGTAAGCCGATTCCAAGCAGCATAAGTCCCCACGAGGAAGCGATATAGGAAACCAGTATCATTTTGATCCATCCAAACAGCGGCACCCAGTAAAACAGCTCCGTATTCAGAAAAAGTGTTCCACTTCCTGTCAGCGCAAAATCGTTCTGCAGGACGACCATGCCATACACCGCCGCAACCATCAGGACATACAGCAAAGCGGCAATCGCAGGGATATGGCGGTAGCTGTCCTTTTGAATCGAGAGCAGATACACATAATAATACACAACCAGAAAGACAAAATACACAAAAGAAAAGCAGAGGAATGCAATCAGCAAAAACGGAAATGACAATTCAATCGTGCTTCCCAGCAGAATGACCATAAGCAGGGAAACTGCCCCGCACAGAAAGGCGGAAGCGATATTCTGCAGCATGAGAAAGCGCATGGTCTGTACACGGGTAAAGGGTCCGCTGAACAGATAGAAGGCATCCGCCTCCATAAACAGCGCCTTTCTTTTCTGCAGCAGCATGACGCCGACCATCAGCGCCGTAAATCCGACACCGATCATGATCGCCATATTGGCATCCGTGATATTCTGCATTGACAATGCAATTTCCGGCTTGGAAAGACTCATGACAATCAGTCCGCCGTACAGTAACATCATGAGTATGGCAAAAATCGCGCTTCCCTTACGGGAAAATACATGGCGGATATTCGCCTTCATGCGTGTCAGATACAGCTTATACAGTATGCTCATGTTCATCACCTTCCACAGATGCAAAGAAGATTTCCTTGATACTTTTATCCTTCAGATCTTCCTTTCGCACATGCGCAACAATTCTTCCGTGATCCATAATATAGGCGCTGTCCCATATCGCTTCGATCACATCAATGATATGCGTGGAAATCAGAATGGCAACCCCCTGCTGCTTCAGACGTACAAACAGCTGCAGCGTTTCTTCAATACTTGACGGATCCAATCCCACCATCGGCTCATCCACCAGCAGCGTCTTTGGGGAAATGATCAGTGCCAGCAGCATGCTGACCTTCTGCTTCATCCCTTTGGACAGCTCACGAACCGCTTTTTTGCGTTTGTCCTCCAGCTTGAACAGGGCGATATATTCATCTGCAAGCGCACGGTAATTCTCACAGCGGTATGCCTTTCCGATAAATTCCACATGCTCATCTATGGTCAGAAGATCATAGAGCACCGGTGCCTCGGGAATATAGCCAAAGCCCTTTTTCGCATCCAGTGAGCTGTTGGCAACACCGTTGATTTTAATATCTCCCTTATACTGCAGCAGATTGGTTATGCTCTTGATAGTTGTCGATTTGCCGGCCCCGTTTGGTCCCAGCAGAATGGTCACCTCGCCATCCGCTGCACATAGGGAAACATCATCCACAGCCTTGAATTTCCCATACAGCTTTGTCAGATTCTTTACTTCGATCATAATACACCCTCGTCTTTCTTTTTTATTTGAATTTCTTTTTTATCCCGAAACTGACGATATTGAAAGCACATCCACAGAAAGCCTTCTATCGTACAGACTGTCCCGAGTATCAGCAACAGACTATGAATGTCCGCAGCCCAGTCAAAGCCACTTGCAAACAGCATACCGGCTCCGGACACAAACAGCACTGCCCCTTTGCGAAAGGTAAGATTCACGATACGAAGACGTCTTCTCTTCATACGCAGCATAATACCGACCACCATCAACAGGCCGACAGCCCCCAGAATCGAGCCTGTCATCAAAAGGATCATCGACACCACAGAGCTTTCGATCCACAGCAGGGACAGCAGACAGAGACAGCCGATTACCAGGGCACCGGCGAATATATGCAGAGTCGAACGATATCCCTCCATTCTGGTTTCCACCTCACTGTGCAGAGGAACACATCCCTCCTCAGCCCAGAAAAAGTAAACATCTTTTCCCTCGGGATTTATGATATGCCAGCCGCTGTTTTCAAACAGCTGAAAGTAGGCTTCTTTTTCATCCTCCTTCAGCTTCTGCATATCGTAGCTGAAGATGCGGTTGACCGGCTCCTGCTTTTGCAGGATGTAGCACATACCGCGAAATTTCTCAAACACCCAGCCTTCCTTTGCATACTGATGCAGCATTTCCATATCCTCACAATCGGAAAAGGCAAGACCACCGCACATCACGCGTTTTCTATCCTTCATATCCGTTTTCCTCCAATATTCGCAATCCGTCCTCCACCATGCGTTTTCGTCGGGCAACCTCATGGAGCAGCACCTGTCTGCCGGTATCGGTAATCTGATATTTCTTCGTCCGATCCGCAGTAACAGAGGTCTGCAGAATCCATTCCGCCCTGCACAGCTTCTTCAGCAGAGTATACAGTGTTCCCGGACCCATGGTGATGCTTTGATTGCTGAGCTCTTCGATATATTTCATAATCGCATAGCCATGGCGCTCGATCATCAGCGACAGCAAAATGTAATACATGGCATCTGTCAGCTGCGCACTCTCCATCGTATTGCTTTTTGACATATTCTCAACCTCCATAATAGATATATCCATTTTAGATATATCTATTACAGATATAATATACCATACCTAAAGATAGGCGTCAACATATTTTGATTTTCAAACTGAAGGAGCTGAAGAAAGCATACAGATGGCGCATGCTTTCTTTATCCTACATGCCTTTCAGCGGCTGCAGAAAGACCGCGACAAGACAAAGCAGCACTGCGAAAACCAGCTTCATTTCCTCATCCCTTCTTTCCTGCACGGATATTTCATATGGTATACGATTTGAAATACCGCTATATTCCTGAAAAAGCATGTAAAAAACAGGTATTTTACGCTTGATTGCACAAAAAAAAGAGCTGTACACAAACGTATACGTTTATGTACAGTGCACAGAGATATTTTATAGCATACTCCCCCATTGCGCAAGAGTCCCATGTAAAATAATGAAATTCTTACCATCCGCCCGTTGCGATTCACCGAGGCATAATGAATCCTCAGGAATACCAAAAAGGTATTACGTTCTTCATGAGGTTCCTGCCATATGTTACTGTTTTTACCCTTAATTAAACCAATTTCTACCATAAGATTAGTGAATGATAATACTTACCCTTTCATACTGACAGCATAAATGATTGAGAAGGATACCGGTATGGACAGGCTGTAAAAAAAAGACGCGGAATCGTCCTGCAGCTTCCGCAGCCTTCTTACGTTTAATAAAAAATACAGTGCTTTTCCCGTTTATCTTTGGCAGCCAGCCCGATGAAGGTGGAGCCTGCCGGCACATCACTGATCACAACCGCGTTGGCTCCGACCTTGGCATCATCATGAATCGTGATGTTGCCAAGACATTTTGCCCCCGCTCCAATCATCACCCGATCTCCCAGCGTAGGGTGCCGTTTGGCATGCTGTTTACCCGTCCCCCCCAGCGTTACACCGTGATACAGCTGACAGTCATCTCCGATGACGGCAGTCTCTCCGATGACAACACCCATTCCATGATCAATCAGCAGACCTCTGCCAATCGTTGCCCCCGGATGAATTTCTATCCCTGTCCAATGCCTGGCGATGTTGGAATTCAGCCTTGCCAGAAAAAACAGATGATGCTTGTACAGGAAATGAGAAACCCGATGAAAGGCCAGTGCACGGATATGCGGATACAGCAACAGAATTTCCAGCTTGGAATGCGCTGCCGGATCGTTTTGCAGGGAGCGGTTGAGGTTGTGATTGATATCCTTCAACACCCGAAACATATCAGTCAAAATCCAGTACGGAGAGGTATTTTTCTCCACCGTCCGGTGCTACCGTAACGATCTTTTTTCCGGGATAGCGTAAAGATAAACGTTTTGCTAAAGCAATGTTGGCACCGGAGCTGATACCGACCAGAATTCCGGTTTCCTTAGCGAAGCGCACTGTCTCAAAAACAGCCTCACGATCGGATATCAGCAGAATATCATCCGCCAGCTCCCGATCAAAATTAGCAGGAACAAAATTTGCCCCAATACCCTGTATTTTGTGCGAACCAGCCTGTCGTCCACTTAAAACCGCACTCTTTTCCGGCTCTCCAGCCATGCATAAAATCGCGGGATTGTATTCCTTCAGCCGCTTTGCCACCCCGCTGAAGGTACCACCGGTTCCGATGCAGGCAACAAAGATATCCACATCCTGCAGCTGATCCAGAATCTCTTTTCCGGTTGTCTCATAATGCGCATTTGGATTATCGGGATTGTCGAACTGGGAAAGTGAACGATAGTTTGTGTTCTCCTTCATCAGCCTTTCCATTTCATCCATGGCTCCCTGCATTCCCTTTTCCCCCGGTGTCAGCACAAGTGTTGCACCGTAGGCCTTTACCAGCTGACGGCGTTCCATACTCATTGTTTCCGGCATAATGATAATGACCGGAATATGGTAAACGGCACCAAGCATAGCAAGTGCGACACCGGTGTTACCACTGGTGGCTTCAACCAGTACAGTATCCTGTCTGATTTCTCCCTTATTCATGGCAGCGTCCAGCATCCCCAGCACTGCGCGGTCCTTGATGCTGCCACCGATGTTATATTTTTCCAGCTTTACATAAATATTGGTATCCTCTATATGGTACAAAGGGGTGTTTCCAATCAGCTTTACTGTTTCCTTCATCTTTCATGTCCTCCTTTTACAGTTGATATTCTCTATGAACTTGACGATTACAACATCGTTCACGGAGCAGGACGCTTTCGCATTTGAACGTATTCCAGAACAATTTTCCTGCTGCATATGCTTTCATGCGACAAACCTCCTTATCTGCTATAGTATATTCCTTTTCAAAAGGAAAAGACACTATGACGCTTTTATGCTCTTTATTATCCCATACTTATACAAAAAAAGAAACAGTTTGAAGGTATTTTCTGAAAGAAATGAAACTTTGTGTAAGCTGTCATCCAGTGATTGGACCATGCGATTTGCTTTCACTACAGATGGATGGGACTGTAAGGCCACTATGCACAGATTCCCCATGTAGAGGATAACATGGAAATTTGTAAAAAAATAAAAAATTTAGGAGTTTTGTATGTTTCATACGTATATAAGAGTATATAGGAAAAAAAGGAGGATACTACCTATGGAAAAAGAATATGCAAAGGATTACCCGATCCCCTTTCACAATGATGTTTTCTTCAAATACATGCTGATTGGGGACGATGCAGGCTCTGCATTGCTGAGAAGCAGAATCATCGAAGAAATTTACGGACTGAAGGTCCATGAAACGAAGGTCCTGAACCCGGAACTGCTGCCGGAAGCTTTTTTTGGCAAACGTGCGGTTTTGGATGTCGTGCTGGAGGATGAAGCCGGCCATTTTTACGATCTGGAAATGCAGGTATCCGGCTATACGCAGAAGGAACAGCTGCGTTTTCAGCAGTATGGCTACCGCCTGGTCGGAAGACAGCTGAAGCAGGGAGACGAATATACAGAGCTGAAGCCGTTTTATCAGATTATCTTTATGAATGATAAGCCCAGGGATGGCGGACGCATGATACGCCACTACAAGGTAAAGGATGAGGATAATCAGGAGGAGCCCAACGGTACACTGAATCGAGCCATCGTGTTTCTACCGATGATCAAACAGCGTGTAAAGGAGGTTGGAGGCGTGGAAAATCTGACAGAGTTTGAAACTTTCTGCTATGTGCTTGCATATAATCCGGATGATGCTATACTAAACATGAAGAGAAGGATGGTGAACGTGGTTATGGAAAAATATAATGAAATGCGTGAGGACGGATCATTGTTCAGCTGGGCGGAATCGGTGGAGTTTGCGGAGCAGGCAGTACAGGCCAATTTGGAGGAGCGAACTGCAGAAGCTGAAAAGCTGGGGCTTGAAAAAGGTCTTAAAAAAGGTCTTGAAAAAGGAAAAAGGACATTGTTACAAACACAGATCATCCATAAGTACGAAATTGACGATAACTGGGTGAATTCCTTATCCGATCAGCAGATAGATGACGCAGTCATCCTTATCCTGAAATGTGATACATATGATGATTTAAAAGAAAAGCTGAAAAAGAACGAACTTAAATAGAAAGAAAAAGGAATGCTGAGTAAATTCGCATTCCTTTTCTTATTCGAGATTCGAACAGTATCTCCAAAAGAAAAAGCCGCAGGTTCCCCTTTGGCTGTTGCATGTCTTATTTCTTTTTTGATTTGCTTTTGGTGCTTTTGGAATCCTTGGCATTTGCCATTTTCGGTGCCTTTGGATCCGGATCATCAAAGTAACGTCCCGGCTTGGATAAGTCAAAATACAAGCGACTGTCTTCACTCATACCGAAGCTCTTATTGCTGCCGTCATCTGTAATTTTATTTAGTGCTTCACAGAACAGTGCATTGTGAGCTTCCTCACGCTCCAGCAGGAACATGATGGTTTCCTTGACATATTTATCATCAATCTGACGATACAAATACTCATATACCACCTTGGCACGCTGTTCACTTGCGATATCCGCAAGCAGATCGGCTGCCAGATCACCTGTCACGGTCACATAGTCAGCAGTCCATGGATTTCCGCTGGAATTTACCAGGGCAGGATTCAGACCGAAGGTAACCATTGTTTCAATCTCACCGGCATCCACCTTCTTATAGTCCACATCACCACCATTTAACAGATTGATGGTTTCTGCCACCATTTCCATGTGGCTCAGCTCTTCGGTACCGATATCCAGAAACAAATCCTTGAAGACCGGGTCCTTTGCGCGAAAGCTTTGTGACAGATACTGCATCGCTGCCTTGACCTCACCGTTGCAGCCTCCCAGCTGTTCCTGCATCAGGACAGCGTATTGCGGATTGGGACGCTCTACCTTTACAGGATGTAATAACTTTTTCTTGTGTTCAAACATATTCTCACTCCTTTGTCACCATTAGTATGGGAAGGAGTGTTTCATTTATACGTGATTTTAAACATCTATTTCTTTGTATTCACTGCCTAGCTGTGCATAATGCGCGGCATTCTCCAGAATTTCCTTTACCTGCTCCTCACTGCATTTGCGTATGATCCGGGCAGGACTGCCCACAGCCAGACTGTTTTCCGGAATCTGCTGTCCTTCCTTTACAAGAGCCCCTGCACCGATGATACTGTGTCTGCCGATATGTGCACCGTTTAACACAATAGCTCCCATGCCGATCAGCACCTCATCCTCAATCATACAACCGTGCAGCACCGCATTATGGCCCACGGTCACCCGTTTCCCTATTTGCAGCAAATGCTTCGGATCCGTATGCAGCGTGCAATTATCCTGTATATTGCTGTCCTCGCCGATATGAATATGATCCTTATCGCCACGCACCACGCTGTGAAACCAGATGGAGCTTCCCTTCTCCAGCGTCACATCACCGATCACGGTCGCATTGCTGGATACATAGGCGCTTTCTTCTATGAGCGGCTGCTTATCTCTGTATGGTAAAATCATGTTCTACACCTGCTTTCCTTACAGCTATACTATACCACACAAGACACCGTTATCATGAAGGAATTTACATACGAAAGTTAAAATTTCAGATGTCAGTACCTTTTGATATTTCTTCCCCTATTTAACGATAAGTCAAAAAAAGAATTCACATTACTATAAATGACAATAGAAATGTGAATTCCTTATCCATAAACAACCGAAGACCAGGCCTTTTTAAAATTACCTGCTTTTTATTATTCAATTCCAAACACAGGAACAGCAGGTGCAACCTCAGCGAAGCCATAAGCTGTTGGCAAAGCATCCGCACACCTTATTGTATTTCCACATATCCCATATTTATTCAGGATAGCATGCAAGACAGCTCATATATTATTCCTGTTCCTGATCCTTCTTATAATCTTCATACAGGCTGGAAAAGGCAGAGCAGCTGGAGCAGTCACTGTGACAGGAGCCGCAGCCGGAGTCCTTCCCTTTTTTCGGTCTGGTAGCATAAACGATTACCGCAAGTATGGCAAGCAGTACCGCTATTACAATAACATCTGCAATATTCATATTCTCACATCCTGTTCACCTTTAGTATATGCAGGAATACAGGTTTTGTCCAATCAGAAGAACATACTTCCGATCTGAAAGACAAGGAATGCGACAAGATAGGCAACCATCGTCTGGTAGCCGACAGCTCCCAGCGCCTGCCTGATGGATCCCAGTTCTCTTCTTGTTGCGGCGAAGGCGGCAATGCATGGCATATACAATACCGTGAAGCACAGATATGCAAAGGCGGAAACCGGTGTGAAAATTGTCTGCAAAGCAGCACTCAAACCGGCATCGCTGTTTGTCTGGGTCAGTACACTCAGCGTGGAAACAACACTTTCCTTTGCCGTGATTCCGGTTACAAGTGCGGTACTTGCTCTCCAGTCCTCAAATCCCAGCGGTGCAAACATATGAGAAATCCAGGTGCCGATGCTGGCAAGCATGGAATCTGCGGAATCCGCAACTGCAGTGAAGGAAAAATCATAGCTCTGTAAAAACCAGATAACGATGCTGGCCACAAAGATGATCGTGAATGCCTTGCGCAGAAAATCCTTAGCCTTCTCCCACATATGCAGCACTACACTTTTTGCACTCGGTATACGATAGGAAGGCAGCTCCATTACAAAGGGCACGCTGTCTCCCTTAAACATTGTGCTTTTCAGCAACAGTGCAGACAGGATTGCCACAAGGATACCAATCAGATATACACTGATCAGGATCAATGCAGTATGCTCAGGAAAAAATGCAGCGGTTATCATACCGTAAATTGGCAACTTGGCACTGCAGGACATAAACGGAGTGACAACGATGGTCATTTTCCGGTCACGCTCACTGCTCAGTGTACGGGCGGACATGATAGCGGGCACACTGCAGCCAAAGCCAATCAGCATTGGCACAAAGCTTCTGCCCGACAAGCCGATTTTACGCAGCAGCTTATCCATAACAAACGCCACCCGGGCCATATACCCGCTGTCCTCCAGCAAAGACAGGAAGAAAAACAGCGTTACGATCACAGGAAGAAAGGACAGTACGCTTCCCACACCGTTGCAGATACCGTCTATGATCAGCGCCTGCAGCCAGTCACTGACCTGCATGGACGCCAGCAGGTTAGCCATTTGATCACATGCTACGGCAATCCCATCCTCCAGCAGCGTCTGCATAGTACCGCCAATCGGACCGAAGGTCAGATAGAAAATGCACAGCATGATCAGAATAAAAATCGGTATGCCAAGATATTTATGTGTCAGCAGCCCGTCAATTTTCTCGCTGCGCACCTGTGCTGAGGATGCATGCCGTTTCACAACACAGTCAGCCACCAGCTCCTCTATATAGGAATAGCGCATATCTGCCAGTGCAGCCTCACGGTCTGTCTGTAAGGCATCCTCCATGCTTTTTACGATTTTTTCTATAATATCGATATCATCCTGATGCAGCTTCAGCTCCCTTTGCATCGGTTCATCTCCCTCCACCAGCTTGGTAGAGGCAAAACGCATGGGAACCTTTGCCTGTTTCGCATGATCCTCTATAATATGGGCTATGGAATGAATGGCACGGTGAACCTCTCCCTTGCAGAAGTCCAGATTTACTGCCTGTTTTCCATCCCGAATCTGCTTTTTCACCACACGGATCAGCTCATCGATCCCCTCATTTTTGCTTGCGGAGATAGGCACGATCGGACAGCGCAGATGCTCACTCAGCGTATGCACATCAATGCTGTTTCCACTCGCCGTCACCTCGTCCATCATATTCAGCGCAATCACCATCGGCTTCTGCAGCTCCATCAGCTGCAAAGACAGATAGAGGTTTCGTTCAATATTCGTAGCATCCACGATATTGATGATCAAATCCGGATCATCCTTTAAAATGAAATCCCTTGTCACCACCTCTTCACTCGTATAAGGAGACAGGGAATAAATTCCCGGCAGGTCGACCAAGGCAGCTTCCTTAAACGATTTGATCTGCCCCATTTTCTTTTCCACGGTTACTCCGGGAAAATTCCCCACATGCTGGTTGCTGCCGGTCAGCCGATTGAAGAGTGTCGTCTTGCCGCAATTCTGATTACCGGCCAGTGCGATTAGTACATCCTTCATTTCGCCCCCTCCGTATCTACCTCAATCTTAGCGGCATCCTCCAGACGCAGCGTCAGAACATAGCCTCTCAGATTCAGCTCCATGGGATCACCCATTGGCGCCACCTTGTTTACATGCACGTTCGTACGCGGCGTCAATCCCATATCCAGCAGCCGTCTGCGCAGCGCCCCCTGCCCGCCAACTGCCCGTATAATGCCACCCTGTCCGGGTTTAATGTTATCCAATGTCGTCATAATCAACTACCAACTTTCTAAATGTTACCCTTGGTTAATATCCATATATATCATACTCTAATTCCTTACTTTGTCAATGCTTATCGTGCAGTTTTTCACAAACGCAAACATATTTCCACCACTATTTTCCCCTCGGTGATGATTTTCCACAGACAAGCTCTTTCAAATGCATCAACCACCACCCTTGCCCAGCCGCCCTGAAAGCCGCCAGCTAATAAAATACGATATGAAATATTCTTTCATTTGTTGATATTACAGGCATTCTTTTCAGCCAATTTAAAAGAATGCATACTGAATTTCTTTTCTTATGTGCACTACGCCTTTTTGTGATAAAATGAACATAACAGATATTTCTTAAAACTCAACTTTTATGGCGAAACCAATGAGGAGGTTCCATATGAAACGCAGTTTATTTAAAAAGCATCAGCTGTGGTATGTCGCAGGCTTTCTGATTATCAACCTTGCCGCCTGCATCATCATAGGCAATCATGCCTACCGGCAAATCCAAGCGGATATGAATGCGCATGCTTTGCAGTCACAGGAGGAAGTACAAAGTGTTATGGATGATTACCGGCATTCCTTTCAGCTGTTCACAACCATGCTTGAAAGGGAGGTGGAAGCAGAGCCAAAGCCGGCAGTCATCTGGAAGTATCTGAAAAAGCTGGATAAGCAGCTGCAGGCTATTGAGGGTGATACCTTTGACGGCCTGTATATGTATTATAGGAACTCCTATTTATACAGCTGGGATACGCCCTATGAGCAATATGAAAAAAGCGGATATGATGCCACAACACGTCCGTGGTACCGCAATGCAGTGGATGCGAAGGGTGAAATCGTGTTCACTCCGCCGTATATGAGCTTTGCCAATCATTATATTCTATCCACCATTTCACAGCTGCAGCCGGATCAGAAAACCGTGTTTGCCTATGATATAAAAATGGGAAACATACAGAAGCTTGTCGCCTCTTTACAGGCATATGATAAGGAGCAGCTGATCATTTTTGATAAAAAAGGCACCATCATCGGTAGCAGTGAGGAGGATTATCTAGGCGGAAACCTGATGCAGAGTACTGAGGAAAACAGAGAACAGCTGACAGAGGCAAACAACAAGCTGAAGCAGGCCGATTCCTCAATTTCAAAGGAGGATCGAAAGAAGCTGGAGGATGAGGCTTCCTATGCACAGGCCTTCTATGATTTTCAAAACAGCTTTTCCACCGACTTCAACTCGCTTCTGAAGGATGACGGTATGCAGCTGGTTGATTATCAGAATCAGAAATACTTCGGACTGATCCAGCAGGGAAACGAGTTTGATTATCTTATTCTCGTACCCGTATATTCCATGCTGTCCGCAACCCTGCAAATCTGGCTGATTCCTCTGCTCATACTGGAAATCATATTGATATATGTACTGAGCCAGATCAGCAGAGAGCTGAAAAACCGTGAATTAAAGGGGGCCTATGTGGAGCTGGGTCAGACACAGAAGCGTTTGGAAATTGCATTGCAGGCTGCCCAGAAGGCTGCAGCCATCGATGAGTTGACCGGTATGATGAATATGAAATCCTTCCGCAGTACAGTTAAGCATCACATACAGGGAATGGAGGAGGATGAGAATGGAATCCTGATTATGATTGACGGCGATCATTTTAAATCTGTCAATGATCAATATGGGCATTCCGCCGGTGATGAGGTTATCCGTCTGACGGCACAGATGATTGTCGGTCGAATCCGTACAGTCGATTATGCTTCACGACTCCATGGAGATGAGTTCGCCATCTTCGTATCCAATACGCGTGACTACCGTGTAGCGGAAAAAATCATGGAGGATATCAATCTGTCACTGGCGAAGGAAGCCCAGAAACGAAATATGCCCGCAATCACTTTATCCTCCGGTGCTATTATCGCCTGCCCCAATGATAATTATATGGAGCTGATCAAGGCTGCCGATGAGGCTTTGTACAGAGCAAAGGAAACGCACAACGGTGCCTTTCGTCAGGCTGAGGAGAGGTAAAAAACATACAGCCTGCGTTCTTATGTGCGATACAGTAGGCACGCAATGCATTTGAGACAAAAAGGATCAATTTCATCTTTACGAACCTGATGAAATTGATCCTTTGCTTTTCTGTTTCGTACATGGGCAATCGCCTGTTCTGTCGCAGGGCATCTTCTTTATGAATAGCCGGGTACCGCAATTTCTGCATACCTCTTCCTCTTTTTGTTTTGATTACCTTTCTGCGTACATAGGCTAACGCCGCAAACCATGCGACTTTATCTGCACAGATAGATTCCCGGACAGCATCCCCCGCCAAGACACATATTGCATAAGATCAGCTGACAGCAGAAATTTGATCCTCCACCGCCAAAGGGACTCTGCATACTCTGATAGCGGGTTCTTCCGGACTGCATCTGTGCATATAGCTGACGGTATTGCTGATTGGACGGATCCATTTGACATGCTCGCTCTGCCGCCTCCATCGCCGCAATCTGGTTCCCGATACTGTAATTGCTGATGGCATACAGATAATACCAGGATGCATCCCGATTCTGAATGCTGTTCAGCACCTGAATCGCCTCCTGAAAACGCCCCATGTTTATATAGCTGACAGCTGCCTGGTAATCATTGGAAAATGACTGCTGATAGGTATTCTGCTGGTAGCCGTTGAAATTCTGTCCGAATGCTCCCCCGTTCTTTTTATAATCCAGTGCCTGCTGATAAGCATTCTGTATCTGCTTGAATTTCTCTTCAGCGTAGGGTTCCTTGTTTACATCGGGATGATATTTCTTCGCAAGCTGGCGATAAGCACGCTTGATTTCATCCTCACTGTCATCCCTTGACACCCCTAATATCTTAAACGGATCATCCATCTTTTTCACCTGTTCTTTTCTTTCTTACCATTTCATATTTCGTCCAGACTCCCGCATACAGGATATTACGCAGTATATCCGCATGCCGCAGAATCGGCAGTGCTTCAAATGCATCGGCGCTGTTGGAAATCATCAGCTCCAGAATGACCTTGACACGTTCATCAAAATCCGTTTGCCCGCTTTTTTCAAGAAACGGATTGAACTGTCCCTTCCTTCGATCGTCTTCCACATCATCATAGGCATCCATGATGTAGATGAACCTTCCCAGATAATCTCCCAGACGATATAGTGTATCATACCATTCATCATGCCGGTAGGTAACGATTTCCGCCATCATCACACCGCTCAAGGAGGAAAGCCTGTCCAGATCACGGCTTTGCGCCTTCTCCAGCTCCGCTGTCTTTTGCAAAGCCTCACGGATTGCCTGTATCTTATGGGGATAGGCTTCTTCCATACGCTTCATCGGACGCTTTAAAAGCGATAGCATGCTTCTGGCCTGCAGCCGATGCTCATCCTTCCAGTCATCCTCACACTTCAGATAGGTCAGAATAATCGTCATATCCGCAGCATAGCGAAGATAAGCATTCTCCCGCTTTACATGCCGGTGCATCGGATGAACAACGCATCGCTCCCTGACGAGCTGATCCTCCGGCTCATACAATGCCGTAAGCAGAATCGCCAGAAAGGTGAGATCAAAATTTAAGGTCAGCTGACCTCTGCGACCGAAATCCTCATGGAGTGCTTTGCACAGGCCGCAGTAAAAGGATTGATAGGTATCGAAATCCTTTATTTTAAGCTCCGGTTTATTGACAATTACATATCCAAACATGTTACTTTCCCTGCCTTGACAAAAAACTTCATGTGATAAGTTTACCCTTATTATAGGGAAATTTCAAGAGTCGCAGACAAGATAACATAAAAACACACATTGCAAGCCGCTTTTCAGCCTGTTGTGCAGACAATGCATCATGCATATACCGGTTTAAAAAAGCTGCATTATTTCCAAACGCTTACTCAAAAAGAAGATGCATATACATAAAATGATGATGCATTCAAAGGATATTCTAAAAAGGGGAATACTCAGTCTGGTGAAAAAGGATCCTGTGTATTGGAAGAAAGCCTTTTAATAGCAGGAAAAATCTTAACATACCTAAATGACTGCTCTGTATATAAAAAAGCCAGGTGTGCAAACGCAAATCCAACACCTGCCTTTTCATCCATCTAGTTCATGTTTCATTTTACTGTTATCCCTAAGCAGGCAGAAACTCATTTCTATTCTGTCCGATTTTCTTCCATGAGCTCTCCATGGATACATACTCTGCCGCCATCCGGGCATTTTGCATCAAACTGCGTTGCCCGCTGTTCTCCATAATCCAGCAATGCACCATTCAATAATGCATAAACACTTGGATATATTGAATTCCAGAATTCATGACATAGAGGCGGACATAAGTCCTTCACAACAAAGCTATCTCCCTGTTTACAATACCCGCTGCGGCATGCACTCTTCGTTACGGTCAACCTGACTGTTCTCATAGCTGATTCTCCCTCCATCCTTCAACATAGTAGGATATGCAATTCGACACTCCCCCTACGGTCATCGTTTTCCTTTCATAAAGCTTATCACTTATGATTACACGCTCTTTACTGCCGCAAGAAATGCACGAACCCTTTGCGCACTTACGATTTCATAGTCGGATGCATGCGGCTGTGGTGCATAGGAGAAGCTTACCGATTTACGGATCGTAGTCACATCCTTTTTCCAGTCCTTGCAGGAGGAATGCACCTGACAAATTCCGCTTTCCACCAGAAACTGCTGTACGTTATCAGCATGCAGCCCACTTCCTGCCAGCAGCTCAATGCGGGAACCGTACATGTTTTGCAGCTTCCTCAACAGTGTTAGCGCCTGCATGGCTTTGGGCTGCTGTCCACTTGTCAGGATGCGGTCTACGCCAAGTGCGATCAGCGTTTCTATCGCAGCGAACGGATCCGGTGTACAGTCAAAGGCCCGATGGAATACCGCTGTTTTCCCTGCTGCATGAGCCATTGCAACCAGCTGGGCACTCTGCTGCTCGTCTATAGTTCCATCCGCATGCAGACAGCCGAATACAATACCATCCGCTCCATTTTCCAGCATTTCTTTAGCTTCGTCCAACAGCTGTGCAAAGTCTGCAGTCTCATAACAGAAGCCTCCTCCACGAGGGCGAACCATTGCCATGACGCTTAGCTGCGTATGCTGCTTAACCAGCTTTAAAGAGCTGACACTCGGTGTCAGTCCTCCCATGTGTAAGGCACTGTTTAATTCAATACGGAGAGCACCACCCTGCTCTGCCTGCAGTGCATCATTATAGCTGCCACAGCATATTTCTGTTTGTATTTTCATTGTAATCTCCTTTTCTGAAAGCTGATTCCAAGCAAACCGGTGTCAGGGCCTTGCGTAATGTTTCAATTTCTGTTCAACTCCCGTTTAAAACACCGTCATTCTTAAACAGCTTTGTATTTGCTTCGTTTCCAGTCCGCTTTGCGCACAAAGTGATACTGCTTATCATCCGAGACCGCAGTATCAAGGCGATAGCCCAGTCTGCAGAAGCGCTTTACATCCTCAAACTGCTGAATATTCTGTTCAGCCAGCCAGCGCACCATTTCACCTCTTGCCATTTTCACATAAACACCCTTTTCCCTGCGCCTGCCCTCTTCTTCTTCCAGAAAGTAGACACTGACTAAGTGTACATCCGGATCCAAGTGCCTTTTTATGAGCCTGCCGTACTGCTTGCTGGATAAATCCAGAATCTGCTTATCCTCTTCAATCAGCCGTTGATAGGGCTTGCTTCCCCAGAAATCATATAGGCTTGTGCAAAAGGGTGTATGAAAGGGACTGTCCAGTTCAAGACGATAGGGTACGACGCCGTCAAAGGGCTCCAGAATACCATATAAGCCGGATAAAATGCGAAGATGCCGTTCTGCATAAACGAAGTATTCCTCCGATAAAAGATCCGGTGCCATATAGCTGTATTGTATACCGTCAAAGCTGAGCAGTGCCGGCACACAGGAGACATTCACATCCATGTGCTGATAGCTGTTGTATGTCCATTCGGCAATGGCATCGCTGCAGTTCAGCATGGCTTTTAATTCCTCCTGCTTTTTTGTTTTCAGATATGTAACAAGCCGTTCACTTTCCGGCAGGAAGCAGGGCATGCGTTTGTGATCCATAAAATCAATTGTTGGACGCATACGTTTTGCCGGAGCAATTAGTATCATCATGAGGTATCACCATGAACAAGATACCATACTTCAAAGGAAAAAACAACTTCTGAGTAGGCTTGCAGCAGCTAACATGCATAGGTTTAATTATAAGCTGCAGAAAGTGCTCTTCTGATTCAGTTCTGATAGCCAGGGAATATGCTATACATTAAGAAATGCTTCCAGCACTTTGATAAAGATGACTGCATCTTCCTCTTTAATATTTTGTTTGGAAGATGCAAAACGATAGTGCTATTTTAGGCAGATTGTTTGGCCAGACAGAGGTGGTGATTAAATCACAATGCGCAAGCTCCCACAGCAGCTTCTCTTTATCTCCCAGCGTTGATAGCGCACGGACATGATCAATATACAGCGACTGCAGATCATGATTGATCAGCTGCAGTTCATATCCCTGCTCCTCATTGATCATGTTAATCAGATCTTCATTCACATCTGCGAAGACTACCTCATATCCGGATGCATGCAGGCGTTCTCCAATAAACCCTCGTCCGATACTGCCTGCTCCGAAATGTACAGCTCTTCTCATAGTTCTCCTCCTTTCATTTTTCTACGGTTCACCCTATTTGTTAGCAACCAGCGTGCCACAGCATATGAAATTGTCCTATTTTTTTTGATTTTCATTATTTTCTCCAATATTTCTATATAGATAATGTAGTGTAGAGCTTCATCATAAAAAAAGAATGCAGAATTTTAATCCAATGAAATTCTGCATTCTTCTATTTCTATTCTGATTTATTCTTTTCCATTTTCTCTTTTAAGGCATCATATGTAGCACAATCCAGAATTTGAACAACAACATCATCCAGCTGCTGTTCGCTCAAGGTATCCACCCAATCATCATCAATACCGTACTTATGGATAAGCAGTGCTTTTAACATTGTTCTTTTTCCTTTTACGAGACCTTTTTCAAGCCCTTTTTCAAGCCCTTTTTTAAGACCTTTTTCAAGCCCCAGCTTTTCAGCTTCTGCAGTTCGCTCCTCCAAATTGGCCTGTACTGCCTGCTCCGCAAACTCCACCGATTCCGCCCAGCTGAACAATGATCCGTCCTCACGCATTTCATTATATTTTTCCATAACCACGTTCACCATCCTTCTCTTCATGTTTAGTATAGCATCATCCGGATTATATGCAAGCACATAGCAGAAAGTTTCAAATTCTGTCAGATTTTCCACGCCTCCAACCTCCTTTACACGCTGTTTGATCATCGGTAGAAACACGATGGCTCGATTCAATGTACCGTTGGGTTCCTCCTGATTATCCTCATCCTTTACCTTGTAGTGGCGTATCATGCGTCCGCCATCCCTGGGCTTATCATTCATAAAGATAATCTGATAAAACGGCTTCAGCTCTGTATATTCGTCTCCCTGCTTCAGCTGTCTTCCGACCAGGCGGTAGCCATACTGCTGAAAACGCAGCTGTTCCTTCTGCGTATAGCCGGATACCTGCATTTCCAGATCGTAAAAATGGCCGGCTTCATCCTCCAGCACGACATCCAAAACCGCACGTTTGCCAAAAAAAGCTTCCGGCAGCAGCTCCGGGTTTAGCACCTTCGTTTCATGGACCTTCAGTCCGTAAATTTCTTCGATGATTCTGCTTCTCAGCAATGCAGAGCCTGCATCGTCCCCAATCAGCATGTATTTGAAGAAAACATCATTGTGAAAGGGGATCGGGTAATCCTTTGCATATTCTTTTTCCATAGGTAGTATCCTCCTTTTTTTCCTATATACTCTTATATACGTATGAAACATACAAAACTCCTAAAATTTTTTAAAAAATTTACAAAAATGCTTCGTATACCGGAAACGATGTTCTGACTACCCTGGAAATACAGGAATTCACCTGTGTCCAGTCACAAGCGCGCAAAAAAAACTGCGCAACCCTGTAACGGGTGTACGCAGCTTTATCAATTTTCAGAATGGGTTATCTCAACTGTATATTCCCCATCTCTGACATCCACACGGATGGTATCGTCCTTACCTGCATTTCCTTCAATCATCCTGCGGGCAATCAAAGTTTCAATATTTCTCTGGATATAACGCTTCATCGGTCGTGCACCATATAACGGATCTACACCCTGTGTGGCAATAGCTCTGTATACAGCATCACTAACCTGTAATGTGATATCCTTATGCGCAAGACGCTGTGTAAGCTCCCTCATGAATTTATGAGCAATCTTACCTAGCATATCCTCATTCAATGCATTGAAGACAACGATTTCATCAATACGGTTAATAAACTCCGGTTTAAAATATTTCTTCACTTCATTCATATAATTGGTATCACGATCAGCACCATCAAAGGCGAACTGACTTCCCAGATTGCTGGTCATGATCAGCAGGGTGTTCTTGAAATCCACAGTCACACCCTTGGAATCGGTAATGCGTCCATCATCCAGTATCTGCAGAAGAACATTAAATACATCCGGATGTGCCTTTTCAACCTCATCAAACAGAATAATGGAATACGGATTGCGACGCACAGCCTCGCTCAGCTGTCCGCCCTCATCGTAGCCGACATATCCCGGAGGCGCTCCTATCAAACGGGAAACGCTGTGCTTCTCCATATATTCACTCATATCAATACGGACGATATGGGATTCACTGTCAAACAGCTGCTCCGCAAGTGCCTTGGCAACCTCAGTTTTACCGACACCGGTTGGTCCCAGAAACAGAAAGCTTCCAATCGGGCGATGCTCATCCTGAATCTGAGCCTTACTTCGCAAAATGGCATCACTGACAAGCTCCAGTGCGTTATCCTGTCCTATGACACGTTTCTGTAAGGCTTCCTTCAGATGCAGGAGCTTCTGACGTTCACTTTCCACAAGACGGCTGACCTCCACACCGGTCCAGCGGGATACGATTTTCGCAATCAGCTCCTCGTTGACGGTTTCCTGAATAAGGGCATCCTCCTTCTGTTTGTCGGATTGTTCGCGAATCAGCTTCTCCAGATGCGGTATCGTCGCATACTGCAGCTTGGCGGCATCCTCATAACGTGCTTCATTCTGTGCCTGCTCCAGATCCAGCTTTGCCTTCTCCAGACGAACCTTGGCATCCTTGCTTTCCTCCAGCTCTGCCTTTTCATCCTCCCACTTTGTATACAGGGAGTCCTTTTCCGCCTGCAGCTGTGCAAGCTCTGTACGAATATCCTCCAGACGCTCCTTCGCCTTTTTATCTTCCTCTTTCTTTAATGCGGTTTCTTCAATCTGCAGCTGCATGATTTTTCTCTGCAGCTCATCAAGCTCCTGCGGCATAGACTCCATTTCCACCCGCAGTGTGGCACATGCCTCATCGATTAAATCAATTGCCTTATCCGGCAGAAACCGGTCGGTAATATAGCGGTTGGACATCGTTGCTGCGGCAAGAATCGCCTCATCCAGAATCTTCACACCGTGATATGATTCAAAGCGGTCCTTTAACCCACGCAGGATGGAGATGGTATCCTCCACGCTGGGCTCCTGCACCATAACTCGCTGGAACCGCCGCTCCAAAGCCGCATCCTTTTCAATATACTGTCGGTATTCATTGAAGGTGGTTGCCCCGATACAGCGCAGCTCACCTCGTGCCAGCATCGGCTTCAGCATATTTCCGGCATCCATGCTGCCCTCTGTTTTACCGGCACCGACAAGATTGTGAATTTCATCGATAAACAGAATGATATTTCCTTCTGCCTGCTTCACTTCCTCCAGAATGGATTTCAGACGCTCCTCAAATTCACCACGGTATTTCGCACCCGCAATCAGAGAACCCATATCCAGCTCAATCAGCTTCTTTTCCTTCAGAGACTGTGGAACATCGCCCTTCATAATACGCCATGCAATACCTTCCACAACCGCGGTTTTACCAACACCTGGTTCACCGATCAGCACCGGATTGTTTTTTGTCTTACGGGACAAGATCTGAATGACACGGCGGATTTCATCATCCCGTCCGATAATCGGATCGATTTTACCGTTTTTGACATCCTCCACCAGATTACGTCCGTATTTACTCAACGCCTCCAGATTGGCCTCCGCATTCGGTGAATCCATCTTCTTACCGCCTCTGCGCTTCAGCTCCTCATCCTTGCAGGTCTTTTCATTCAGATGGAATTCCTTAACAAGCTGCTTGGATATATAGGACTTATTAAACATCAACGCAATCCAAACACTGGCAACACTCAGATAGGTTTCCTGAATACCGGCACTCCACTGCTCCGCCCTGGAAAAGGACTGAGCAACCTCGTTTGACAGCTGTGGATTGACATTGCTGCTGGTTGCCACTCTGTTCATTTCCTGATCGATCAGCGTCAGGGCTCTTGTCTTATCTATATTCAGGCGCTTGAATAAGCCATCCAGCACATCATGTTCAAAGATGGCCTTCAGCATCTGGATGGTGTCAACGGTTGTATGCTGATACGATTTGCAGATTTCCACTGCCTGCATGATAATCTCCTGCAGCTTTTCACTCATTTTATCAAAGTTCATACGATCACGCTCCTTTTTTAGCACTCTCACTCTTTGATTGCTAATGCTATTATAGCACAGTTTTTAGCACTGTCAACACTTGAGTGCTAAAAAAGAGAAAGTATAGCAAAAAAGTAGGAATATCTGAGCTTTCGTATTCTTCCTTCTGCTATGTGTCTGCGGTAAACTGCAAATACAGTTAGCCTAAAATTGCAATCGAAAGAAAATGAAGGTCAGTGAATTCTGATCGCAGAAATCATAACAGTTCGTTTTGTATACTCCTTTAGTAGCTGCGATTCTTTCCAACAGATATTCTCTCATATATTATATATACGCTGACCCTGTGTTTTTAAGTCCCTTCTAAATATGCCAGTCGTTTGATATAAGATACAGGTATTGAAAAAAGCAGGAAATATACCTGCTTTCAACATCATCAAAAGATATATAGGATAGCGCTGCGCATTTTCTTTTAAAACAGGCTTATCAAACAAACCACCTGTTTTCTTAATCGTTAAGATACTTCTTGATTTCCTGCATGTGATGGATTCTGGCATAAGCCTTGCTCTGATCCACGCCATAACGATCATCTGCATAGGCAAGCACGCGCATACCGGCAGCATTACCTGCCGCTATCCCATAGCTGCTGTCCTCTACAGCAATGCATTCCTCCGGCTTCACCTTCAGCTTTTTTGCGGCTGTCAGATAAATTTCGGGATTAGGCTTACTTTCATGAAACATCTCACCACTCAGCAGCTCATCAAAGCAGCCAACCAGATCACAGACATTCTCCATCGTCTGAATCTGATGCATGGCCGAGCTGGATGCAACTGCCGTTTTATAGCCGTGCTCCCGCAGCCAGATCAGCGTTTCCTTTACTCCCGGATTCAATACCTCATCATACCCAAATGCATGAAGCTTACAGTAATCATCCAGCTTTTCCTTAAATTTTTCCATCGGCCAGTCCATATGCATGACCCGCATGCTTTCAGTATATGTATACGTATAGGAGCTGCCAACCAGAGAATGCATAAAAGCATCATCCACCTCTGTCCCATAGCTTTTATAAAATCCTCTCAGCTGCTCCAGGTTTTTTGGTTCACTATCCACCAGCACCCCATCCATATCAAATATTACGGCTTTGATCATAATCTACCTTCTCCTTTTCCTTGCTAATCACCAGTATATCGGGACAATTCTGCTTATTATGCATCGTAATTCTGCACACGCTGAAGCAGCGGCTTTGCAACGCAGCACTCCATGCCAGCAGTGCTTCACTTTCTTCTCTGTTGCAGGCCTGTCCCCAATACAATACCAGAATCAGAATACCATGCTTTTTCAACAGATGCAATGCTTTTGTGGCCGCGCAAAGAGACGTTTTTCGCCTGGTCATGATTTCAGGATCCCCATGCGGCAGATATCCGAAATTAAAAATGCCGAGATCCAGCGGCTCCCGGATATAGATATCACAGCATTCATGTGAATCCAGAATCAGAGTGGCCTTCCCTTCCAGCTGTGCACTCTCCAGCTTTTCTCTGGTCTGCACATACGCCTGCGGCTGAATATCGAATGCATAAATATGAGAACAGTTTTTCTGCTGGGCTAGAAACAGCGTATCGTACCCCTGCCCCATGGTAAAATCCGCACAGATGCTGTTTTCTGTTAATTGGCTCTTCATGATATCATGAACGATTTCAACAACTTTTTTCATGTAATCTCCTTTTTTCATCACTGCATTCATTATATAATAGCAGTAAGGAGAATGCTATGAAAACAATAAACGATTCCCAAATACAATCTGTATTACAGCTCTTTTCGGCCATTCATAAGGAAGCATGGCTGGTGGGAGGCTGTGTGCGTGATATGCTGATGGGGCGGGAGCTGCATGATTATGATATCACAACGGATGCCACGCCGTATGAGGTGATGGCGCTGTTTCAAGAAAAGGGCTACCGCGTCATACCAACCGGACTGAAGCATGGTACTGTAACCGTCCTTGTACAGGATGAGCCCATCGAAATCACAACCTATCGTACAGAAAGTGCCTATACCAATCACCGCAGTCCAGAAGCAGTTCACTTCACCCCGGATATCGATGAGGATTTAAAGCGGCGGGATTTTACAATGAATGCCATCGCATGGCATCCGAAGCGGGGCTTTCATGACCCTTACCATGGACAGGCAGACATCGCCAAAAAAACAATACGCTGTGTCGGAAAGGCTTCCGAAAGAATGCAGGAGGATGCTCTGCGTATTCTTCGTGCCCTGCGCTTTCACTGTACACTGCACTTCACCATTGAGGAAGAAACGGTGCAGGCCATACGCACCCATGCCCATCTGCTGTCCTATATCTCCAGAGAACGCATTCGGGAAGAATTCAACCGTATCCTGCTGCAGGATTATCCGGATACGCTGCAGCTGTTAAAGGAAATGCGGGTGCTGGATACGATTGCGGCAGGCTATACGAAGCTGATGAATAAAGAACAGAACAATCCCTGGCATATATATGATGTATTCACGCATACCGATGTGGCACTGAACCATACGAAAGGGATGGCGTTGGAAGGCAAGCTGGCCATCATTTTCCATGACACGGGAAAGCCGGCCTGTGAAACTCTGGATGCAGACGGCATCTCCCATTATTACGGACATGCGCAGAAATCTGTTGAGCTTGCCCGCTGCTGGCTGAAAAAGCTTCACTATGACAATCGGACCATACAACGCGTTTTACGCTGCATTGCATATCACGATTACAATCTCACACCGAAAAAAAGCACTTTGCGCAGATATCTTTCAAAATTTGATAATCAGCTGGAGGATGCCTTACTGGCCCTGGATGTACAGCTCGCAGACCAGCTCGCAAAAAACCCGGAGCCGGCCGCAAACGGTGTCCGGATCATCCGGCAATGCAAAGAGCTGCTGCTGCACATGCACGCGGAAGAAGAGCCTCTCAGCTTACAGACACTCGCGGTAAACGGCAGAGACATGATGGATTTCGGTCTATGCGGCAAACAGATCGGTATCGCACTGCATATGCTTCTGGACTACGCGATGCAGGATCCTTCTCGTAACACAAAAAAGCAGCTGATTGAGGAATTAAACAGGAAATGCCAAAATCTGCACAATGCATAAACCATATGGAAGCACGGTTTTACTCTCTGCTTATGCGCATATTTCAGTATGCAGAGCTTATCTGCATTCCCATCCAAAAAGGAGGCATCCCCATCGGAAAGCCTCCTTTTTCAAGCCTGACAGGTATTCACTACCTGTGCTCATTCACTTAAACGCTTCAGATCATCCACCAGCTTTTCACAAATCTCCTCATCCAGCTGTGACAGGATATACCCCTGATACGTACAGTATTTGGTTTTGATATCCTGAATGGTCTTCAGCTCGGTCTCATTGCGCACCTTATCCTGTAATTCACTGAGGATTTCCGCAGTAAGGCGAATCGGCTGATCGTATACCATCGTGATATCAGCCAGAGAACTGTTCCTCTGCCCCCGTACCTTGTTCACTGCCTGATTGAGATAGTATTCTATCATGACGGCCTGCTTGTGAATCTGTAATCCGCAACTCATATAGCATCATCCTTTCTGACAATGCTATCGTACTGCTGATTGTTACATCATGCGTGTAACAATCTCTAAAATGTAAGACTTCCGCTCAGCAAACCATAACCAACTGCCAGTACACCGCACAGCAGCATGACGGTAATCGGACTTTTTTTATATTTTCTCAACAGAAAGAAGCCCAGTGCAAACAGCAGCACACTTTCCAGATTAACATCTGCAAGCGATATCGCTTTTCCTCCCCAGAAGGCATCGATTCCCAGAGACACCCCCGCAGATGCAATCAAAGCAACCACCGCCGGACGAAGCCCTTTCAGCACTGCCTGAATCGCATCCAGCTGCCGGTATTTATAATACAGAAAGGACAGTGTCAGGACAATGATAAAGCTGGGCAGCACCACACCAAGAGATGCCACCAGTGCTCCCGGAAGCCCCGCAATCTTTGTCCCCACGAAGCTGGCGGCATTGATTGCAATCGGTCCCGGTGTCATCTGAGATATGGTCAGGATATCCGCAAATTCACGCATGCTCAGCCAGCCATGCATGGCGACGACCTGATCCTGAATAATCGGAAGCGCCGCATAGCCGCCGCCAATGCTCAAAAGCCCGATTTGCAGAAAGCTGAACAACAGCTGTAACAGTGTCATTGCAGACCACCCTCCTTCTTTATCGCACGCTCAATCAGATAGCCCAGTGCTCCGCATACGATTATGATAATAAGCAGATTGACATCAAACAAAACATTGCATACAAAGGCTGCCAGCATGATGAGCACATACACCTTCTGCGGCTGGCTCCAGACCTCCCGGCCCATCGTCCATACCACATCACAGATGGTCGCAACCACACCTGCCTGCATTCCAAACAGCATGACCTGTATCCAGCGTATCTGGATAAACGCCTCATAGCAATAGGATATCACCGTCAGAATCACAAGCGGAGGAAGTACTGTTCCTATGACTGCAACGATTGCCCCCGGGATACCGGCACAGCGATAGCCTATACTGATCGAGGCATTGACAGCGATTGCTCCGGGTGAGGATTGGGCGATAGCCACCAGATCCATCATCTCTCCCTCTTCAATCCAATGCAGATCCTCAACAAATTTCTTTCTCATCAGCGGTACGATCACATAGCCTCCACCAAAGGTACAGGCACTTAACATAAACACGGAAGAAAATAAAGTTCCGTACATTTTTGCATTTTTCTCCAATTTCATCACCTTCCCTACTATTATAGTCCTTGTCATTTCATAATGAAAATAGTATTATTATATATATTTAATAACATTTTATTATGAAAGGAGAATTTCATGACGCTACGACATCTCCGCATTTTTGTTGCGGTATGCACATGGGGAAGTATCACCAGAGCCGCAGAAAAGCTGCATATGGCACAGCCCTCGGTATCCCTTGCCATACGGGAGCTGGAGGAGTATTATCAGCTGCAGCTGTTTGACAGAATCTCACGCAAATTATATCTGACAGGTGATGGAGAGCGCTTTCTCAAATACGCCAGCCACATCACCTCCCTGTTTGATGAAATGGAAAACAGCATGGAACACTGGAGTGATATGGAAAGTATGTCCATCGGCTCGAGTATTACCATTGCCAACAGTCTGCTTTGTGAATGCCTGCACAGCTATAAGCTGGAGTATCCGAAGCGGCAGATACAGATTCTCATTGAAAATTCCATGATTCTTGAGGAGTCCATCGTTTCCAATCAGCTGGATTTGGCGCTGATTGAGGGAATTCCCACACATGAGCATATTCAGAAACTATCGTTTTTCAAGGATGAGCTTGCCGTCATCTGTGCCAGAGAGCATCCGCTGGCAGAAAAACAGAAGCTGTGTCTGCAGGATATTGCACAGGAACCGTTTTTGCTGCGGGAGAAGGGCAGCGGTACAAGAGAAATTCTGGATTCCATCATGAAGGTGCACGATATTCAACTGCATCCCATATGGGAGAGTGCCAGCACCCGTGCACTGGTTAAGGGGGTGCAGTTCGGCTTCGGTATCTCCATCCTGCCCTATCAGATGGTAAAGGCAGAGCTGGAGGCAGGCATTGTCACCCGTTTGTATTTATCGGATGTTTCCTTTCAGAGGGATTATTATATCATCTATCATGCAAACAAGCATCTGCATGCCGGCTTGATGGATTTTATCGCATCCTGCCGCCGGGTCTGTGCGAAGATTCAGGCAAAGGAATAAGCAATAGACATACAAAAACAGGCCTTGCAAAGGCTGCATGAGGTATACAAAAGAAGACTTCACCTTATTGTTTCGGGAAGTCTTTTGTGTGTATCTATTCGATTTGAATGAACGCGTAGCAGCATGCCTGTCGCGTAGTTTCCATCATGCCTGCATCCAGGATCGTAATGCTTCCTTCACCTCAGCTACAGCAGAAAATACAGCATTTGCTCCTGTAAGATACCGGTATACATAATTCCATTCCTCAACGGAGAATTTCGTATCCTCTATTTCCAGAATCATATCCGCATATTCCTGAAAAATCATCTTCTGTCGAAGATCAGAAATATAAGCAGCATCACAGTTATCAAATATATAATCCAGCAGTGCATCCTTCATGGCTTCGCCCCATTTCTTGTGTATATCTATAAAATTATACGTAAATAGACAGTGTGTTTTTTTATGATTTTCCCTCTATTTTCTTGAAAAATTGACCCTTTTCGCGAAAAATACGCCTATTTCATAAAGTATGCTTTTTTATATACATCCATTGATATTATAAAAGAATTGCACCTCATTTACAATATTTCCAATACAAAATACGAAAAAAATAGCAATTTCTGGCATGGATACGACTTTTTTACAGCTTTTTCTATTTTACACAGCTACAGCCAAAGCAAAAGGAAGCAGGGAAATCCTATATGACGATATTATTTAATGATTTCATATGAAGAACAGCCGTTTTGATTGTCATCTTATTTCCATAAGCTATATAATGAAACTGCTGCAGGCAACTGCACTTAACAGCGGCTTCTTAACTGTTCGCTGACTCCCCGAGCGCTTCTCCTGTTTTTGAAACAACTGATTATTCAATTTCATTGCTGAAGAAGAAATCATGCAGTACATATACCATAGCAGGTGATACATAAAAACGCACCATGCTCACAGAGGAACTGCTTATGATTCTGCTTTTTTAATGACTGCATCATCGTTTCCTAGTAATTGCTTTAACCGAATTTCCGATCTGTCTGAGCTTTCATATACAAAAGGAGCGCTTTTGGCCTTAACAACCGAAGCGCTCTTTCCTATATCGAGATTACTTTTATGAATGAACAGCCTATGCCTTCTGATAAGCGATTTCCCCGTTGATAATGGTATAGCGGATAACGTTTTGTATATCCAGCAAAGAGCTGTCACAGATGATGATATCCCCGTCCTTGCCCTCTTCAATGCTGCCGATGCGTTTCTCCAGTCCAAGGATTTTTGCAGGATTGATGGTGATGGCTTTTAATGCCTCCTCTTCCGGCAGACCGTCCTTCATGGCAAGTGCTGCACATAACGGCAGATATTCCTGCGGTACGACCGGTGAATCCGTCGTAATGGCGATCAGGATTCCTTCCCTGCACAGAACACCCGGCGTTGTAAAGGATTTGTTTGCCAGCTCGAATTTTGATTTATGGGTCAGGGATGGTCCGACGATAGCCGGATATCCGCTTGCCTTCACCTGTGCCTTGATAACCTCCCCATCCGTGCAATGATCCAGTGTCACATTGACATCGAATTCCTTAGCGATACGAATCACCGTCAGGATATCGTCCGCACGATGTGCGTGACATTTTAACGGCAGCTCCTTTTTGACAACCGGAATCATCGCCTCCAGCTTCATATCATAGGACGGCATTTTCAGTGGATCGTTGTTAGCGGCTTCCTTTTTTGCGATGTATTCCTTGGTCTTTGCCAGCGTTTCCCGCAGCAGCGCTGCAATGTTCATTCTGGTTTTGATGCGGCTGTCCTGATAGACACGCTTTGGATTCTCCCCAAAGGCACACTTCATCGCCACCGGATTCTGTACGACCATTTCATCAATGCTGACGCCGTGTGTTTTATAGGCCATGAAGGTACCACCGATGACATTGGCGCTTCCAGGACCTGCGGCCACCGTGGTGATTCCGGCATTGCGGGCATTGATAATCGTTTCATCCAGTGGGTTACAACCGTCGATGGCACGCACCTGCGGCGTAATCGGATCACTCATTTCATTAACATCATCACCTTCTCCGCGAATGGCGCTTTCCTCCATTCCCAGATGACAGTGAGCTTCAATCATTCCAGGGAACACCTGTTTTCCGGATGCGTCGATGATCAGTTCTCCGGTTTCCTCTTTCAGATTTTCACCGATTGCGGCAATTTTTCCATTTTGCACGCGAATATCCGCCTGTATGGTTCCGGCAGCGGCCATTGTATGAATCCTTCCATTCTTAATTAACATCTTGTCTGCTCTCCTTTGCACTTCCTATGCGTTTGTTATCAGTTCCGCAATCGTATCTCCCATCTGGGAACATGTCCGGTATGTTTTTCCATCCTCCATGATATCCTTTGTGCGATATCCCAGACGAAGTGCCGCTTCCACAGCCTCTTCGATTTCCGCAGCTTCCTGATCCATGTCAAAGGCATATTTCAGCATCATGCCTGCGGCCAGTATCGTGCCGATCGGATTGGCGATATTCTGCCCTGCGATATCCGGCGCAGAGCCGTGAATCGGCTCATACATACCGCGCTTTGTTTCCCCCAGGGATGCACTGGGGATCAGACCGATGGAGCCGGTGATCATGCTGGCCTCATCACTCAGGATATCCCCGAACATATTCTCTGTCACAACGACATCAAACTGGGATGGATCCTTCACAATCTGCATAGCGGCATTATCCACCAGCATATGTGTAAGGGTTACATCCGGATACTCTTTTGCGACTTCACTTACGATTTTACGCCATAAACGGGAGGTGTCAAGTACATTCGCCTTATCGACGGAAATAACACGGTTTCCCCTTTTACGCGCCGTCTGAAATGCCGTATGGGCAATTCTTTCGATTTCATGCGCATAGTAGCACATATTGTCACTGGCATACAGCTCTCCGTTTTTTTCCACCGTGCTTTTTTCTCCAAAATACACACCGCCGATCAATTCCCGAACGACCATAAAATCAATTCCGTTTGCGACGATATCCTTACGCAGCGGAGAGGCATCGGATAGCTCCTTAAAGATTTTTGCAGGACGCAGATTGGCATACAGACCAAGCTCCTTGCGAATGCTTAACAATGCTTTTTCCGGACGGATAGAAGGATCGACATGATCCCACTTCGGTCCGCCGACTGCCCCCAGCAGCACGCTGTCGCTGGCAAGCGCCGCATCCAGGCTTTCCTTTGGCAGTGAGGTTCCGTATTTATCAATGGCGCAGCCTCCGGCATCCACTTCCGTGTAGACAAATCTGTGTCCGTATTTCTTTGCGATGACATCCAGAACCTTCACCGCCTCTTTGACAATTTCCGGTCCAATTCCATCTCCCGGTATTACCGCGATATGCTTCTCCATTTACTTTCCCCCCTGCTCTTTAATGGCATTTAACAATCCGTTGTGCTGCATGATGTTTTGAATAAACGCAGGAAACGGCTGTGCCTGATAGGTTTCGTTTTTTGTTTTATTTATGATTTCTCCGGTATCGAAGTTGATTTCCACCTCATCCTTATCATCAATGCGCTCACTTGCCTCCACACATTCCAGGATCGGCAGACCGATGTTGATCGCATTGCGGTAAAAGATACGCGCAAAGCTTTTTGCGATCACACAGGAGATACCGCTTGCCTTAATGGCAATCGGTGCATGTTCACGGCTGCTTCCGCAACCGAAATTAAAGCCTGCCACCATGATATCGTTCACTTTGATTTTCTTTACAAAGTCCGCATCAATATCACACATGCATTTTTCTGCCAGCTCCTTAGGATCACTGGTATTCAGATATCTTGCGGGAATGATGACATCGGTATCGACATTATCCCCGTATTTATGTGCTGTTCCATTTGCATTCATGCTTACGCTACCTCCTTTGGTGCTGCGATTCTGCCCATAATGGCACTGGCTGCCGCAACAGCCGGGCTTGCCAGATATACCTCGGAATCTACATGCCCCATCCGACCGACAAAGTTCCGGTTCGTTGTCGCTACACAGCGTTCATTTTCCGCCAGTATTCCCATATAGCCGCCCAGGCATGGACCACACGTTGGTGTGGATACCACGCAGCCTGCATCGATGAAGATTTCCGTATAACCCAGTTGTATGCACTGCTTGTAAATTTCCTGTGTTGCCGGAATGATGATGGCACGCACTCCTTTTGCCACATGCTGACCCTTCAGAATCTGTGCAGCCTCTGCCATATCGGATAGCCGTCCGTTGGTACAGGAGCCGATGACAACCTGATCAATCCTCACAGGCTCTTTGATTTCATCCATCGTTCTGGTGTTTTCCGGCAGGTGCGTGAAGGCTACCGTATGGGTGATCTGGCTCAAATCCAGATGATACACATTGCAATACTCTGCGTCCGCATCTGCTTCATAGGTAACATATGGACGGCTTACACGATCCTTGACATAAGCCTCCGTAATCTCATCGAAGGCGAAAATTCCGTTTTTGGCACCGGCTTCGATTGCCATGTTTGCCATGCATAAGCGATCATCCATGCTCAGACTCTGTAAACCGATACCGCTGAATTCCATCGATTTATACAAGGCGCCATCCACACCGATCATGCCGATGATGTGTAAAATGACATCCTTTCCACTGACATGCGGTGCGAGCTTTCCACGCAGATCAAATTTGATAGCTTCCGGAATTTTAAACCAGCATTTGCCGGTAGCCATGCCTGCGGCCATATCCGTACTGCCCACACCGGTGGAGAAAGCGTTCAGCGCTCCGTACGTGCACGTATGGGAGTCCGCACCGATGATGCATTCCCCAGGTCCTACGATCCCCTTCTCCGGAAGCAGGGCATGCTCGATTCCCATTTCCCCGACATCGTAAAAGTGCTCGATGTTCTTCGCATAGGCAAAGGTACGGCATGCCTTGCACTGCTGTGCTGCCTTGATATCCTTGTTTGGCGCAAAATGATCCATAACCATGCTGATTTTTCCCGGATCAAACACCTGTGAAAAGCCGTATTTTTCAAATTCCTTAATAGCAACCGGTGATGTGATATCATTTCCCAGTACCATATCCAGATTCACTTCGATCAGCTGTCCTGCCTCCACGTGATCCAGACCGGCATGTGCTGCCAGAATCTTCTGTGTCATTGTCATTCCCATAATGGTTTTCCTCCTGCTGTTATTGTTTAAGCCTCTGCTTTTTTTCTGCCTCGCGGCGCTGTGCGACTGCCCGGTTGATGGCTGAGAATAATGCCTGTACACTGGATGCGATGATATCATCATGCAGTCCCACACCCCACTGATTCTTTTTGCGGCAGTCGATGATTTTCACATAGGATACCGCTCTGGACGAGGACCCCTTGCTTAATGCATGCTCCTTGTAATCCAGTATGTCAAAGGTCAGCTCCATATTGTCACGCAGCGCATTGCTGACGGCATCCAGACGACCGTTTCCCGTAGCAGTGATAAACTGCGTTTTTCCTTCATAGGTGATATTCATCGTTACGGTTACAATATCTCCCTGACGGACAAAGTGATAATCATTGAGCGCATACGGCGCATTGACATTCATGTATTCCTTCTGGAACAGATCGTTGATCTCATTTGGCAGCAGCTCCTTGTGCTCATGGTCGGATACATCCTTCATATAATAGCCAACCTGCTCGCGCATATCGGATGGCAGATCATAGCCGTAGTATTCCTCGAGCATGTAGCCGATGCCGCCCTTACCGGATTGCGAGTTGATGCGGATAACATCTGTTTCATAGACACGTCCGACATCTCTTGGATCGATTGGCAGATACGGTACCGTCCAGTGATCAGGATCCTGGGCATCACGGTAATGCATGCCTTTGGCAATGGCATCCTGATGAGAGCCGGAGAAGGCTGCGAATACCAGCTGACCGGCATAGGGCTGACGCATGTGTACCTGCATACGGGTACAGCGCTCATAAACCTCGACAATGTGCGGCATATCCGTGAAGTTCAGCTCAGGATCGATTCCCATCGCATACATGTTCATTGCAAGTGTAATAATATCCACATTTCCGGTACGCTCCCCGTTGCCAAACAGCGTTCCCTCGATGCGGTCCGCACCTGCCAGAATACCCATTTCCGTATCAGCAACGCCACACCCGCGGTCATTGTGCGGATGCAGGGATACGATAACATTCTCACGATAGTTCATATGCTTGCACATGTATTCAATCTGCTGTGCATAAATATGCGGCATACTCATTTCCACAGTCACCGGCAAATTGATGATGACCTTGTTGTCCGCAGTTGGCTGCCATATATCCAATACGGCATTGCAGACCTCCAGGGCATAGTCCACCTCTGTTCCGGTAAAGCTTTCCGGTGAGTATTCAAAGCGGTAATTGCCGCCGTCCTCTTCTGTCAGCTTCTTTAACAGCTTGGCCCCCTCCACAGCGATATTCAGAATTTCTTCCTTTGATTTTTTGAACACCTGCTCGCGCTGTGCCAGAGATGTGGAATTGTATAAATGAATCACCGCATTTTTTGCGCCCTTAACAGCTTCAAAGGTTCTGCGGATGATATGCTCTCTTGCCTGTGTCAGTACCTGAACCGTTACATCCTCCGGAATCAAATCCTCATCGATCAGCTTGCGCAGAAATTCAAATTCCGTCTGACTGGCTGCCGGAAAGCCGATTTCAATTTCCTTAAAGCCAACCTCTACAAGCAGCTGGAAAAACTCGATTTTTTCATCCAGACTCATCGGTATGATCAATGCCTGATTGCCATCCCGCAAATCCACGCTGCACCATTGGGGTGCTTTTTCTATATATTCTTTCCCTGCCCAGTCCATGCATGGCTCCGGTGGTAAAAAATACTGTCGTTTGTACTTCTGATATCCTTCCATCATCCTGTCCTCCTTTTTGTAACAAAAAAAACTTCCATCTCTATCCTAAGAGACGGAAGTTTATCACCAATTCCGCGGTACCACTCTTGTTGAATGATGAAAAGCATCATTCCCCTCACATATCCAGACTTCGAATATGTTCTCACGATAACGTGTGAGCAGACGGTAACGTTTACTGACATCGTGTGATGTGTTCAGGTTACAGCTTACGGGTGAGTGGATAAGATTTCTGCTCCGCTTTTCACCAGCCAGCGGCTCTCTACAGCAGAAGGTTCCTATGCTGGTCCCGATCCTTGCCTTTGGTTTTGTAGTCACTAACAAAAGGATATAGCATTTTTTGTAAATTGTCAATGTATTTCTGTAATTCCGTTACATTATTTTGTGAAAATATTTTCATATTTTTTTCATCACGGCTTGCTGTTTTATCACAGAAGACAGCTGTGCTCATATCATGGAACCACAGGGATACTAATATTCTTCCGGTATTGCGATATAACCGCTGTGCTTGAAGGCCTCCGTCTGCAGCTCCCTGACAATGGATACCCCTGCACTTGTCCCAATACGCAACGCTCCACTGGAAACCATTTTTTTGAATGTACGTGCATCCCGTATTCCTCCGGAGGCTTTTACCTTGACTGCGGTACCGACACACCTGCGCATCAGTGCCACATCCTCTGCAGTAGCTCCTGCGCTTCCAAAGCCGGTTGAGGTTTTCACAAAATCCGGTTTGACAGCCACCGCAATTTTACACATCTGTTTGATTTCATCCTTTGTCAGATAACAGGTTTCCAAAATGACCTTGCACAGCTTTCCATTGTTTCTGCATACCGTGACGATTTGCTGCATTTCCTCTTTTACATACTCCCAGTTTCCGGCCTTAACTTCCGTTAAATTGATCATGTAATCAATTTCATCCGCTCCGTTTTGTATGGCATCCTCCGCTTCAAACACCTTGGCAGCGATTGTTGTCTGTCCCAGCGGAAAGCCGATTGCAGCTCCCACATGAATATCACTGTCCCGTAAGTATTCCGCACATAATGCGGTTTGTGAGGAATTGATGGCAGCCATCGCGAAATGATATTCTCTGGCTTCCTTACACAGCTTTTCCATCTGTTTGCGTGTTGCATCTACCTTGACATAGGTATGATCAATCATCCTTGCCAGTTCTTCTACTGTCCATCGTTTCATAAGTATCTCCTATCCAGAAAAGTCCTGCCTTTTCTTATTGATATATCACACCCCTGTTGTTACCTAGAAGGAAGGGGGATCCTGTAGATGAAATGCTTACTTCAATGCGATATGCTGATTTCAATTCTTATAAATCTAAGCATTTTACTTCGCCAGCATAATTACGCAGGTTTTCTTATAAAAAGCAATCCCATATCCTATAATATCCGTATATCCTCTTTCCTGTAAACCATCGATATAGTTCATTTCCCTGATCTGATGACATGCTCTTTGTGCGGTTATTTCTATATCCTTTTCTTTTGTTGCAACCTTAACTTCAAGCACAAGTCCTCTTTTTTTCTTATAAGCCGGTAGTACCATGATATCACTACGGCCATTACCGGTTTCCTGATTGGATACGATTTGATAATCACTGAGCATACCGACCAACATTCCATGATAAAATTTTTCATCATAATCGAAATAGCTTATGGATTTAAACAATATGGTATTCAAAACTTCATTTGCGGTTTCCACATCTTCTTTCATGAATGCATCAACCAATGTTCTGCTCTTTGCTTTAACCTGCTCCTGAAACCATTCTTCAAATATCAAGGTATAGATTCGGTTGATTTCCTTATTCGGTATCATAAGCTGATATACTGCTTTATCTTTATCGACACACGCTATCGCTTTCAGATAGCCTGTGAACAGCAGAAAACTGTAAATGTTGTTTATCTGATCCATCTCACGATAGGTTAGTTCATATCTTACCGTTTGTGTAATCCTTCCACCAGATGTCAGCGTATCAAAATCCGTTCTCATTTGTGAATCGGCTTTCTGAATGTATTGATATATAATATCATTCCCACTCGTATTCGCCCAGAAAGATTCCGGTACATCATTTCCCTGCAGGATTTTCAGCACATATTTCAGTACGCTCCATGGATTGTATATCTCTTTGTTTCCAAACAGATAACCGTCATACCACTCTTTTACGGTTTGTCCATATGATTTTAAATGATAGTACTCTAAAAGCTTTAGTGTTTCTTCCGGTGTGAACCCAAAGCAGGTACTGGATGGTTCTTCCGTAATGGAATACACATTGAAATTATTTAATCCTGTGAAAATACTCTCTTTCGCAATTCTCAAGCATCCGGTAAGGATTCCCTTCTCCAGAGCATCATTTGTTTTTAAAGCAGCACTGAATATACCGCTTAAAAAGTCTGCCATTTCATCATAATATCCGTTTAAATATGCACTTTGTAATGGAACATCATATTCATCTATTAAAAGAATCACATTCTTATGGTAATGCTGCTTCAGGCATACACAAAGAAATTTTAATGCATTCTGTAAGTCCACATCACTCTGTGTGCGGCGTGAGTAAGCGACAAGCTGCTCTTTATCGAAGGTGCTTACTTCCTCACTATCGAGTAATTCCTTATTATTTCTGACAATCTCCTGAATCAGGATTGCGAACATTGCTTTTTGATTTTCGAAAGAGACTTGTTTCATATCTTTCAGAGTTATGAAGATGACCGGATACTGATTCTGATATCGTAGAATCTCTGCATCCTTTGTGATATGCAGACCATCAAAAAGATAAGCATTCTCCTTCTGCTTTAATGAGAAAAAATAATAAAGCATATTCATATTCAGAGTTTTACCAAAACGTCTGGGTCTTGTATATAATGCGACCTTTTCTTTGCACACATCCTTTATAAACAGTGTCTTATCTACATAATAATATTCACCATCAATCAATTCTTTAAAACTTTCAATGCCAATTGGTATATGCTTCATAGGTATCAGCTCCTGTAGCTATATTATATCACGGCAGCTGTGACAGATAAAAGAGAATTACGTTCTTTATGTTGGTACCACTATATTCTGATAGTGAGATATGCTACAATCACTGTAGATATGGAAAAGTTAGGAGGTTCTTGTTATGTATATTGTACGTCCCGTTACAATGGAAACCCTATGGGGAGATACACGTCTGCATGCCTATCAGGGAGATCGTGCTGCTCAGACGATTGGCTGTGTGTATACACTGAGTGGAATCGATGGAATCGACTGTGAAATTTATAATGAAAAGGAGGAAACAACCCTTCGCAGGGCAGTCAAGGAGAATCCTGCTGTCTTTGGTCTTGAAGATGGTGAGGAATTTCCTTTGATCATCGCTTTTGATTCCTGTGCACAGGATGTCAGCTTTCAGATTCATCCAACCGATACCTATGCAAAGGAGCAGCTGCAATTGCCCTATGGAAAAAGCGAGGCCTGGTATTTCATAGAGAAGCCAAGTGAGGGTTGGGTGTATGCCGAGAACAAAGCGGGTCATCGAGCAGCTGTTGAAGCTGCGCTGCAAAAGAGAGATTTTCATGGTGTCATTGATCACATACCCGTTTCTGAAAATGACCTTGTGTATATCCGAAGCGGCATGATGCATGCCCTTACCGCAGGGTCCTTGATCTATGAGATTCAACAGTCCACCAACATCACCTACCGCTTATATGATTATGAGCGAAAGGATATGCATGGTCATACAAGACCACTCCATGTGAAGGAAGCACTTGCGAATCTGGATTCCTCCCTGCATGTCCAAAAACAGAACTTTTCAGAAGGAAGCAGCTTCGACCAGCGGGAGTTCTCTTTGCGACACCTCACCTTATCCGGCAGCTATACGAATACATATTCCATCGCATCCGTGATATCCGTGGTTTCCGGCAGTCTTCAGGTAGATACCTTTACCGTGTTACGGGGTGGTAGTATCCTTGTTATGCCAGAGGAATGCATTCAGCTTACAGGAAGTGCAGAATGCATCATTGCGGCAGCCCATCCGTATTGGAGAGCGCAGGATCAGGAATGAAAGAAGCTACAAAAAACGTGTATATCAGAACTTTGGTTCCAGTATACACGTTTTCGTTTTTTATATTAGACCTCTTATAGCTTTCGCAGATAATAATTCTGATAAAGTGTGCCATCCCAGCCGACCAGCGACTCCTTTGATGGGGAAAATCCCATTTCCAGCAATACAGCCCTGCGTTTTTCTGCTTCCTGTACACATTTGGTTATAACCTGTGTACACTGAAACAAATCACGGATATGCGGCAGAATCAAAGAAAGGATCTCTTGAAGACAGGATTGTTCTTCATATTTGCTTAAAAGATCAAGACGCAGTACAGCTGTATTGTCATAGGCGTCATTCGCCGAACGTTTAAAAAGCTCCATCGTCCCGATTGCAGTCGAGGAAGTACAATCCAGAATACTCCAGCGAACAAACCCTTCTCTATGGTATTCCATAATCCAGTAATTGATTGCCTGTTCCATCCGTACTCTGCTCGTATAATAAAAATCATCTTCACAATTATCACAATTGCAAAGAGCAACTGTTTTTGGATCGCTGTATACCTTTAATAAATCATTCACATCACTCTGTTTTACGAATCGAATACGATAATTTTCATTTTGATAGATAGGACATTGTCTATATGGATTCATTGCATTCTCCTTTCTGTCACATAATTGTTATGCTTGTGACAAAACCATCATAACAAAAAAACTGCGACAGCGTTATGTCTCAGTTTTCATGAACTTCAGATTATTCACACATTGCATAGTAAATAAACATTATGGAAGTGCTACAATCAAACATGACTTCTTATAAAATGCAATTCCATATCCTACGATATCTGTATATTCTTTCTTTTGCAAACCCTTTAGATACTGCTTTTCCTTTATCTGCTCACATGCCTGAACTGCTGCATGTTCCATCTCTTCCTCTTTTGAGGCTACTTTTAATTCCAGCAGGAACCCCCGTTTCTTCTTATAGAACGGAAGCACCGCAAGATCGAACCTTCCCAACCCGGATTCCTGATTTGAAAGAATCTGATAGTTGTTCATTTGTTTTCAATGCTGCACTGAAGATACCGCCAAGAAAATCAGTCATTTCTTCATGATAAGCATTTAAATACGCATTTTGCAAAGGTACATTACGCCTTGGGCGGGCAGCGCCTATTCATCTATCAGAATAATTACTTTCTTCTGATAATGTTTATATAGACATTGACTTAAAAAGCGCAATCCATTTTTTAAGTCAGCAATGTTCACATCACCTTCCTGATAGCATATGAGAAGTTTTTTATCAATATCATCCAGTCGCTCACTTGTAAGTAAATCCTTATATTTACCTATCAGCTTCCGTATGATCACTTTGAAAATATCGATCTGATTTTGAAACCTGATTTCCTTCATATCCTTAAGTGTTATCAGGATAACCGGATACTGATTTTGATATTGCACTGCAATCTTGTTTTTGGTAATGTTTAACCCGTTGAAAAGGTACGCGTTTTCTTTTTGTTTGATTGAGAAAAAATAATAGAGCACGCCTGGGCGGGCAGCGCCTACTCATGTTCAACGTTTTCCCGAATCTTCGCGGTCTGGTATACAGAACAACTTTTTCTTTCAGTACATCCTGAATAAACATGGTTTTATCTATGTAATAATATTGATGATCGACCAATTCTTTAAAGTCTTCTACACCGATCGGCAAACGCTTCATGTCATCAGCTCCTTAATGGTATTATACCAAGTGATTGGAAAATCTCAATCCTGTTACTGGCCTATAATGTACCAAGCACAAGATGAAAGCTCACACTCCCCTGTTCCTGTGTCATAAAAATATCGCCATCCATTTTCTGCATCAGCTGCTTGCAGATATACAAGCCCAGACCGTTTCCTGCATGGCTGTTAACATTGTTTCCCCGATAAAAGCTTTGAAAGATAGCACCGGCATCACTTTGCTCAATATAGGAGCCGGAATTTTCTAGTTTCAGTATACTGTGATGATCTTCTTCATAAAAGGACACGTGAATCCATTTTCCATCTCCGTATTTCATCGCATTATCAACAATATTGCCAATAACTTCACGTAACCTTGTCAAGTCTGTATAGACCAGCTGATCCTTACAGGGGGATTGCTCATAGGATATCAGTGCCAGTTCAATGCGCTCTTGTTCCCGCCTCAGCAAGACTTCCACATCATGGAGATAGACCTCTTCCATATGTACATCAAAATCAAACAAATCTTCATTGCTCGTATGCATGATTTCCTTTACATACTGATCGATTTTATCACAATTTTCATACAGACGCTCACAGATCAGCTCTTCCGAATACAGGTGCTCCTTCATTGCGTCCGTATACAGGCGGATGTTGGAAAGCGGTGTCTTAATATCATGGGAAAGAGAGGCAATCATTGTCTGCTTTTCCTTCATCAGCGCTGTTTCTTTTTCCTCATGATGGCGCAGCTCCTCCTTCATCACATCAATTGCCCAGATGAATTTGCCGAAGAATCGATGCTTCTGCTGGGGCAGCTCATACGTGAAATCTCTGTTTTTCAAAGCTGTTGCCATAGCCTCCATATTATGAAAGGGCTGTATAATCTGCCGGCGGATATAGAATAGAAGATAGACAACAAGCAATATGACACCAAGCAGGGTGGTATTGATAATCCAGAAGATTGAGGACGGTATGCGCTGTACACGATAGGTAAAGCGATAGAAGCTGCCCTCCTGCTTTGCCGGAAGAAGCACACTTCTTGTACGGGAGCGGTCCATATAGGATTGCATGGAGGTCTTCTTCAGTTCAAGCAGTTCAACCTGAATTTTTGCCATGCGATTGATTTCTACCAGTGCTTCATCCGGGATTGTTTCATCCCGCAGCCATAAGAGTAGTCCGTTTAATCCTACCAGAAGCAGCAGAAGCAGTGCCGGGACAAGCACGGTCAGCCTATTCCATGCCTTCATAGCGGTAGCCTACTCCCCATACAGTAATCAGCCGCTTTGGATGACGCGGATCGGTTTCTATTTTTTCACGCAGTGTATTGACATGTGTCGTCAGCGTGGACAGCTCACTTTCAGAGGCATCAGTCCAGATTGCGGAAAATATATAGTCCTTACGCAGCGTTGTATGCCTTTTTCTCAGCAGCAGAACCAGCAACTCAAACTCCTTTACAGAGAGGGCCAGCTGCTTTCCTTTCAATGTCACATTTCGCCGCTCGATGTCTACCAGAAGATCATCGTCCTTCAGCACATTGCGCTCCTCCTGCATTTCATAGCCTCTTCTCAGCTGAGCTTTGATTTTAGCCAGCATAACAGCCATGGCAAAGGGCTTTTCCACATAATCATCCGCTCCCAGCTCATAGCCCAGCAATTGATCGCTTGTCTGCGTTCGTGCACTCATGATGATAATGGGAAGATTGCTGCTTTGTCTGGCCTGCGTACAAATGCGAAAGCCGTCCATATCCGGCAGCATGATATCAACGAGAAGAAGACGCACCTTCTCCTGCTGTAAGAGTGTAAGTGCGTCATCTCCCCGCTGTACACAGCGTGTCTGATATCCCTCATGCAGCAGAAACCGCTCTAATACATCCCGCAGTTCATCATTATCCTCAACAACAAGAATATCAATCATACACACGCCCCCCTTCTACCAGCCCTTTTCCATCAGCCAGTTGTATACCTTTTTTTCCCGTTCCTTCAACTCATCCGCATGCTTCAGCATACCGATATCGAGATTGCTTTCAATTTTCCCATCATTGATATAGCAGATGCGCTGTGCATAGGAAGCCACCTTCACATCATGGGTTACCATCAGAATCGTCGTTCCCTGCTCGTGTACCTTTGAAAACATATCCATGACTTCCTTCGCATTGGAGCTGTTTAACGCACCTGTAGGCTCATCCGCAAACAGAATCTGCGGCTGATTGATCATTGCTCTGGCGATACAGGCACGCTGCAGCTCTCCACCGCTTACTTCCTGAATGCTATGCCCTGCAATCGAGGTAATCTGAAATTTCCGCAGCAGCTCATCCGCATAGGCATTGATTTCCTTATGCTTTCTTTTCTTTGCCATATAGCCGGGAAGTATCACATTGTCATAGATGTTCAGATTGTTTAGAAAATGCATCTGCTGGAAGATAAAGCCCATTTCATGCAGGCGCAGCTTCGCCATTTCCATTTCATTATACCTGCTGATTTCTTTATGGTCAAATTCCACTGTTCCCGAGTTGATATGATCCATACCGCTGATGGTATACAGCAGGGTGGATTTACCGCTGCCGCTTGGTCCCATGACGGCGATGAATTCTCCTTTGTGAATGGAAAGATCCACATTGCGCAGGACATGATTCTGCTTTTTATTTACGACAAAGCTTTTGCATAGCTGTCTGACCTCTATTATTGTTTCCATACATATTCTCCTCCTTATGAATCACACCGCTGTATTTATATGCTTTTAATACGGTACCGAAAAATTTTATTCCTCACTCAAATCTTTAATATTCCATGCCGGTATGGTGCGATTGACAATCCATTGCGCTGTTATAGCGGACATGATGAACAGCAGCGGATACAGGACATACATATTGAGTCGAGCACTTCTCAGTTCTATGCTCCCCATACCCATGGATTCCATATACGTCTCCAGCAGTCCGTTCGCACAGAAGATGTGTAACAAAATTCCCAGCACTAGACCGCATAGTATCTGAATCATACAACGAGCAAACAGCCATTTGCGGATATTGCGTTTGGCATAGCCCATACTGCGCATCAGAGCAATCGCTTTTTTTGCACGCAGCATGTGCAGCTTGGAGAACAGTATTGTCAAAGCGAAGGTAATGACCAGAATGATCGTAATAATCAGATCCGACATCATGGTAATCTGCTGTGGCATATCTCCGCTGAAGGATTTCGTCATCTGCTTGCTGTCAATCAGCTTCAGACCCTTATACTCCTTTTTAATAGTTTCTGCGACCTGATGGCTGGTTAGCTCGTCCTGGGAAAGGTGAATCACCAGATAGCCGGTATATGCATACTCATATTCAATATCACCTGCGAGAATGTTGTTTCCCAGATTCATCATACTGCTGTAAATGCCGCTGATGAGGTAGGTATTTTTCTTTCCTTCGTATTCCATACTGATGGAGTCGCCGACAGTTTTTCCATAACGCTTTGCCAGTGTAGTGGAAAGTGCAAGCTCATTGGACAGCTTGGGAGCCTTGCCGTAATCAAAGGTGATTGTATTCCCATCGGCGCGTTTCATGAGGAAGACCGAGGTATTCAGACCATCATCGCTGAGAGATGCACTGGTCATGGTTTCAATATCAACGCGGATCTTCTCATCGTATACTTTCAAATCGTGGAGCACCATGGCACGCTTTTCTTCCAAATCCTTTACGCTGTTTCCCCCGTTTTGCTGGGAGTAGAGATCACCGATCGATATCTTCAGAATTTGCAAAAAAGTATCCTTCTGGAAGGCATCCTTAAGGGTTAGAGGGACGAGTACCAATACCATGCAGAAGGCATAGATAATGACCATCATGAGAAAGTGCTTTCTCTGTGCCATGAGATCGTTGAAGGCCAGAAATCTGTGAAGGCTATGAAGGCGGGTCTTGGCAAGTGTGAAGCGGGTGTGTTCCTTATAGGTCTCTCCTTCATTTCCTTTGCGGATGGCATCCATGGTGCTTTGTTTTTTTAGCTTTCGCAGTACAAGAGTCGTCACGGTATAGACAAGTGCCGGGATCAGGATAACAATGACCAGGGACAGATAGGTGCCTGTGTTCCCCGGCATAACAGGTACGACGCTGGCCTGCATGCTTTCCAGCAGCTCAGCAAACGGAATGGAGGCAAAGAACCCGATGATAACACCAATAAGCGTGATACTCATATATTTCATCAGATAGAGCGGCTTGATTTGAGAGTGCTGGAAGCCGATTGCTTTCATGATACCGATTTCTGCGTAGTTGCTTTCAATCTGAAAGAGGATGGTGAAACGAATGATGAGAAAGGACATGCATAGCAGAATGATGCCACTCATGAGAAGCATTGCACTGGTGCCGAGGCTGACTCCCATAAAGGAGAGTTCTGCAGTTTCTTTGTCTACGAGAATCGCATTGGGCAGGCCGGCCTTCTGCATGTCATATTCCAGCTGCTTTGTGTTTGGTCCGTCGTTCACCGAGAGTACCACAGCATGATCAATGTCCTGCGTGATATCATATTGAATTTGATAATCTGCAGGGTGCAGGATGATGCGTTTTTGTCCCATCATATCAGAGCCGTATACGGAATCACGTACAAAGCTGGTAATTTTATAGGTGTAGGTCCTGGTACCGCGCAAAATCTGGAAGGTGTCATTCAGCTGTAGATTCAGCTGATGCTTTATAGATAGCGGGATGCCGACCTCACCCGGTTGGATGTCCGGGGTTTTGTTGTTTTCATCGAATAGAAAATTATAGGTCTTTGGCAAGGTTGTCGCAAAGCAACCGGAGCTTTCCAGGTCGTTGGTACCATTGAAGCGCATAACACTCAGCGGCAGGGTGATAGCATGCTCGATTTGATATGCATCAATGTCTTTTGCTTTCATAAAGGCTCTGATTTTCTGTACATCTTTTTTTGTAATATTCATCATGGAAAAGTTATAGTCTGCCACCTTTCCCATATCGTCCATGAAGTAGGATATCTGGTTTTGTGATGAGTAGATCAGGGATATACTGGCACAGGACAGCATGGTGGATACGGCAAGGAATATCATTAACCATGAAGTTGGTCAGCTTGCCATGCAGCAGGTCGTTTTTTAGTAGTCGCAGCAACATTTTGATTACCTCTCATTTCTGTATGTTCAGTATATCGCAGGAATTCTAAAGAAATCCTAAAGTTGGATGAATTATGAGAGAACATGGGTATTATTATACAGGAATGTAGGGATGGATGCTATAAATATGGAAGATGTGATGATTTCAGAGGTTTGTAATTTATGTAAATTTCTGACAGAATAATCAAGCAAGCGGTCTAAAATCAGCATATGTTCAAAAGAAGAGGCAGATACGCTGATTAGGTATCTGCCTTCTTTGCTCTACATGATTTCTGTACATCCTAGTGCTATGGCATTAGTCATTCTATCTCATATTTACCTTCCTCTTCTATTTTCGGGAGTTACTATAATAGATAATTTAGGTAACGCCTTGGTATCAAACTGTTTTTCTTAAATATTTCTACTAGGTTGTTCTCGACTGTGCTACTTTTTTCACCATTCACACCTATTAGCATATAAATATAAGCTTCTGACTGTCTTCTATCTGATTACATATCAGTTCCAGTTAATTAATGTATATTTAACCCCTTCCATCATTTTACATTTATGGATTCAATTAATTTTATATCTTATATAAAGGGTATGCAAAGGCTTATCTCATTCCATTCTACACGTTGCTATTCTACTACAATAGGTTATTACAATCAATGAATTTATGCAAAAAAGTTCGAATTATTAGATTTTTATTTATTTTACAAAGTAATCATTTATCTCAAAACTGTCACGCTCAAAAATGTTAACGATTACAAAGTGAACTACCGCCAGCTAAAGAGCAAGCGGTTTCTAATGAATGCTTGCACATTCATCAAAACTTTTTGTTCGTGTTCAGATACACGTAACTGGTACGTTCACCGTACCTCTACTCCATCGCTCTCGCTTTGGCATACATGGATATACTTTTCGTATGATATTGCTTGCTCCATTGATATCGGCATTCATTAGAATGCCGTTTTTGCTTCTGTACAATCCTCGATTGATTCTTTTTCCTGTGAAGGTATGCGCTACATCGTTTCCATAGACTGGTATTTGATCCTCGTCAATGGAACTAGCCTTCGATTGTATTGCTTCTTCACAGACCACGACTCTGATTCCTGCCGCTTCTCCTTTGTATTTGATCATTTCGATCAGGTATGAAACGGTATCTGCACAAATGTCTGATTGTTCTTCTTCCCCATATGGATACGCTTCTTCCAACCCGCATTATTCCCTACGACGATAACTTCGATTCCTTCCTCCACACATAGATCTATTATTTTTCTTGATGCTTTGTGCAGGATATCCTTTACACGTCGATTTCGCTTTTCGCTGATACGTTTCATTCGTTTTGTTTGATGGATGCCTTTGCTATCCTTCTTTCCAGTTCTTAGCAGTGAGCGATAATGTGCAATCTGTTTGTTATAGAATTGATTGACTGCTTTTATTTCATTTCCTTTTATCAGCACAGGGTGGTGTCCACTCGTAAACGCAATCGCTGTCAGATTATCGACACCAATATCTATGCCGGCTACTCTGGTTGCCTCATGGATTGTAATCGTCGGTTCCTTGATTTCTATCTCGCATACGATTTCAAGCTTGATAGTATCTCCATTGGGAATCAGGCGTACTTCCTTCAGCTTCTGTTCATGCAGATCCATCTTACCAAGATCATATCGATCACGTACACACCCTGCCTGCAGCACTGCCTTGGGAAATTTTACATACCATCCATGCTTGTCTTTTCTCAGTTTGCATATCTGATTGGTAAAGATCAAGGGTTTATAACCGTCTTTATCTGCATATCGAGGGATATGGGGAATTGCTTCATATTTGTCTGGATGTGCTTTGTAATCCGCTAAAGCAGCAAAAAAGCTTTTCCAGTCACGATACAGCATATGCAAAACATTCTGATTTGCCTGTGCAGGAAGAGCACGGTAATCGATCTGGTCACGCAATTTAAAAAAACCATCCAGATGCTGCATGGAAACAAAGCGATGTTCATGATCAATGATGTGGATTGGTGTGCTATGATGCTTTTGACGTATGACATTCAATTCATCAACGACACCATTGAGTTCTTCCAGGACCTGTATCTCATGTGGAAAGCGATCCTCATTTGATTTGATGGAAGCACTGTACGCATTTCTTATATAGAACGAAGCAACGTTGTACAGATTTTTAGCACGATGCGTAAGAGCAGAAAAGCCGGGGGTTTTGCGGGTGATTAGCAGATAGGATACTAGAATATGTACGATATGATTTCATGTTGGAAACCCTCCTTTTGTTGACATCATTATACCACGAACGCAAGAGAAATTTAAGGAAAGCTTCGTGAAAAACAGCAAGAAAACAAGGATGAAAAGAAAGATGGCTGCATTCATCTCCCACCTGTTCATCGGCCACTGAGGTGGGGGTATTCTGCCTGCTTTTTAGATAAACAAAAAAGCGACAGCATTACTGAAATCAGTAACAACTGCCGCAATATTCTTATTTAAAAGCCTTCTTAAACTTATCAAACGGAGACTCATGAGACTTCTTATTGCGAATTTTCTCATACAGCTCCTTTTCATCGCGTGTAATCTTGGTAGGTACCTCCACCTTGACCTCGACATACTGATCACCCTGACCACCGCGGGAAGAGGCAGACTTGACACCCTTTCCTTTTAATCGGAACTGCTGCCCAAACTGTGTACCTGCCGGAATCGTCAGCTCCACATCACCGTAAACGGTCGGAACATCCACCTTACATCCAAGAATCGCATCCACAGCACTAATCGGCACTGTGATACGGATATCATTGCCGTCTCGTACAAACTGCTTGTGACGGCTCACCAGAATCTCGATATACAGATCGCCGTTCGGCCCGCCATTCACACCGCGCTCTCCCTTATTCGGTACACGCACCTGCTGACCAGACTGAATGCCTGCCGGAATCTTGATATCCAGCTTCACACGCTTATGCTCATAGCCCTTGCCATGGCACTTCGGACACTTGTTCACAATCGTCTTACCCGTTCCGTTACAGTCCGGGCACACCGACTGACTCTGGAACACGCCAAACGGCGTTCTCTGCTGAGTCGTTACCGTACCGGTACCATTACAATGCGGACACGATTTAATATCGGACTTGCTCTTCGCACCGCTTCCCATACACTCATCACACTGCTCATCAACCTCAATCGTAACTGTTTCCGTTTTTCCGAAAATAGCATCCATGAACTCGATGCGCATCTGCATGAAGCGGTCATTCCCCTTACGCGGTCCATTGCTTGCACGACGATTTCCACCGCCGCCAAAGCCTCCGCCGAAAAAGGAACCAAAGATATCTCCGAAATCCTCAAAACCGCCAAAGCCTCCGGCACCGCCGCCAAAATTGGCACCATCCATACCTGCATGACCGAATTGATCATATGTCGCTTTCTTCTGCGGATCACTCAGTACCTCATATGCTTCGTTTACTTCCTTGAACGATTCCTCAGCCCCCGGATCCTTATTGACATCCGGGTGATACTTTTTCGCCATCTTCCGATAGGCTCTTTTTATTTCATCATCGCTGGCACCCTTGCTGAGTCCCAGGACCTCATAATAATCTCGTTTGCTCATGTGGATCACCCTCCTAACTTTCCAGACTGTATATGAACTGCTGTATGTCTGCATCTCCGAAAATACGCACTCTCGGCAGCTGCAGCTTATCCATACCGGGTTCTATTTTACCATAATTTGTCGTAAAAGCCATATGCACACCTGCATCTTTCATAATCTGCAGTGCACTGTCTGTAACATCACCATACGGATAACAATACACATTGCCTCCGCCGATGATGGAAAATGACTTTTCTGTATCTGTGACACCCTCATCATGTGCCACACAGCGCAATGCACCGCCATGACCGCCTTCACAGCCGCCGGTATGCATGCCATAGGAATGCGACTGCAGCTCCATGCCGTTTTGCTTCATTTCCTGAAAGCTTTGTGGCAGCTTATCATCCTTCAGATGATTCCCGATCAGAAAGAGCGTTGCACTATCACCATATTTCTTCAGCAGCGGATATGCATATTTATATATGGAAGCTGTCCCATCATCAATCGTAATGGAAACACTGTTCTTCGGCAGCTGTACCTTTCCATCCAGAAAATTCTCCACATCCTGCATGCGCAGCGTCACATAGTTATGCTCCTTCAAATACTTCAGCTGTGCTTCAAAATCATTGACCTCCAGCCAGTTTCCATTTTTCGAGACCTCTCCATTTTCTTTGGAATAGAAATAGTGATACATGAAAACCGGAATCTGTTTTGCAATCGGCTCGCTGGTATTGTCGGCATGCCTTGTAGCTGCTACCGCGTATTTCGGAATATACACAAGGGCATTTCCCAGCTGCACACCATAACGATCCTCATCCTTTACATAAATAGGATAAGATGCCTTCCGTGTTACTTCCGCCAGCTTGTTTCCCGCTTCATTCTGAATAACATAGCTGTCTCTGGTGACGATATTTTCATTAAACGGCAGATACACACTGGCCTTTTTGACACTGTTTTCTTCTGTTTGCTCGGGTACCACATGATCAGTCAGGATGTAGCAGTCATCCGTTTGCAGCCTGAAATACTTTTCCTTCATGTTCTGCGCGCCTTGCTTGTCAAACTTCAGCACTGTCCCCTTAAAGATACGGCCAATCTCTCGGTATTCTCCATCCTTCTTTTCAAACAGCGGTGTTTCCTTTTCGACACGCACCGTTTGTGCATAATGCGAAGAGACATCAACAGCAGCCGTTTGCTCCTGCTTGGGATACATCCAATCGATGGCCAGCATCACACAACATACAAAACCTAGCGCAAGCACTAGGAATTGTAGTCGTTTCGTTTTCTTACTTCTTTTCTTCAAATTCAGCGTCTACAACGTTGTCATCGTTGTTTGCGTTGTTTGCACCTGCTCCTGCATTTGGATCCGCACTCTGCTGCTGGTACATCTGTGCACTAGCTGCCTGTGCAGCCTTTTCCAGTGCCTCCAGTTTTTCCTTTACAGCATCCATGTCATTTTCATCCAGGGATTTCTGCAGATCATCACGCAGCTTCTGTGTTTCTTCCTTCTGCTTCGCATCAATCTTATCACCGTTGTCAGCCAGCATGGAATCAATCTGAGCAATGAAGCCCTCTGCACGGTTACGCAGATCGATTTCTTCCTTGCGTTTTTCATCCTCAGCCTTGTGCTCCTCAGCCTCACGAACCATACGATCGATTTCCTCATCGCTCAGTCCGCTCGTATTCTGAATCGTGATAGACTGTTCCTTACCGGTACCCTTATCCTTTGCGGATACGTGCACGATACCGTTTACGTCAATATCAAAGGTAACTTCAATCTGAGGTACACCACGGCGAGCCGGAGCGATACCATCCAGCTTGAACATACCAAGCTCCTTATTGTCATTTGCCATCGGACGCTCACCCTGCAGAACACGGATATCTACAGCAGGCTGGTTGTCCGCAGCCGTTGAGAACACCTGAGATTTGCTAGTCGGAATGGTTGTGTTACGTGGAATCAGCACAGTCATGACACCACCCATTGTCTCGATACCAAGGCTCAATGGTGTAACATCCAGCAACAGAACATCCTTTACATCACCGGCGATAACACCACCCTGAATAGCGGCACCCATAGCAACGACTTCATCCGGATTTACGGATTTGTTTGGTTCCTTGCCCAGAACGCTCTTAACAGCTTCCTGTACAGCAGGAATACGGGTAGATCCACCGACCAGCAGTACCTGGTGAATATCATTTTTTGTCAGACCGGCATCGCGCAGTGCGTTTCTTACCGGTTCCATTGTACGCTCAACCAGAGATTTTGTCATTTCATCAAATTTTGCACGTGTCAGTGTAGCCTCAAAGTGCAGAGGTCCATCTGCTCCAGCAGAGATAAACGGCAGGGAAATCTGTGTCTGTACAACTCCGCTCAGATCCTTCTTCGCTTTTTCTCCAGCCTCTTTCAGACGCTGCATAGCCATGGTATCCTTGCGCAGGTCAACCCCGTTTTCCTTCTTGAAGGTATCAACCATCCAGTCAACAACAACGTTATCGAAGTCATCTCCACCTAATTTTGTATCACCGTTTGTGGACAGTACCTCAAAGGTTCCATCCGCAAGCTCCAGGATAGATACGTCAAACGTACCTCCACCTAAGTCATATACCAGAACCTTCTGTTCTTTTTCAGTTTTATCAATACCGTAAGCCAGAGCTGCAGCTGTCGGCTCATTGATGATACGCTCTACTTCCAGACCGGCGATTTTCCCTGCATCCTTGGTAGCCTGACGCTGGGAATCGTTGAAGTATGCAGGTACGGTGATAACTGCTTTCTCAATCTTTTCTCCAAGATAATCCTCGGCATAGGATTTCAGATACTGCAGAATCATCGCGCTGACTTCCTGCGGTGTATACTGCTTGCCTTCCAGTTCAACCTTTTCATTTGTACCCATCAGACGCTTGATTGAGCTGATGGTGTTCTTGTTTGTAACAACCTGACGCTTTGCGGCATCACCGACAATACGTTCACCGTTCTTGTATGCGACAACAGATGGTGTTGTACGGTTTCCTTCCGGATTTGTGATGACCTTGCATTCACCACCGTCCATAACGGACACACAGCTGTTTGTTGTTCCTAAGTCAATACCAATAATTTTACTCATAATCGTTATCCTCCTTTTATCTATTCGCTAACCTTTACAAGTGTTGCACGTAATACACGATCCTTCAGCATATATCCCTTTTGCAGGACCTCGATGACCATACCGCTTTCCACGCCATCCTTGGCCTCCTGCATCAGGGCCTGATGGAAGTTTGGATCAAACGGCTTGTCCAGCGCTTCGATTTCCTTTACACCCTCCTGATTCAGGATGTGTACCAGCTGCTGGTAAATCATCTCAAAGCCCTTGGCGTAGTTTTTGACATTCTGATCATCGACCTTGACATCCAGCGCACGCTCCAGGTTATCCAGAACCGGCAGGATTTCCATCGCAAAGCTTTGAATGCGGTACTTGCGCACATTGTCGCTTTCACTCTGCAGACGCTTCTTCAGATTTTCTGTATCTGCATACGCCTTGAAGTAGGCATTCTTGTTTGCTGCCGCCTCTTCCTTCAGCTTTACGATTTCTTCTTCCAGTTCCTCGATTTTTTTCTTCTTACCGAATTTTGCGGATTTCTTATCTTCCTTTTCCGCTTCCTTCGCATCCTTTTTCTCTGCCTTGGCAGCATCCTGCTCTGTCTTTGCTTCTTCGCTTTGCTCGGCAGCCTTTGCTTCCTCGTTTACAACTTCTTTTTCTTCCTGCATGATGACCTCCTTATCGATTTTCACTTCTGTATAAATCTTCGATTACTTTGCTCATATATTCCATAAGGGCAACGACACGGCTGTACTGCATGCGGGTAGGTCCCACGATCATCAGTTCCCCTTCTTCATCCTCGTTCAGCTTGAACTTGCTGGATACCACGGCAACATTATTGACCTGAATCAGTTCATTGTCACCGCCGATTTCAATGGCGACATCACCCTCGTGATTGGCCAGCTGGCGAAACAGACTGCTGTCCTCCAGCATCTTCATAAGCTCCTTCAGCTTTTCGATATCTGCGAATTCCGGCTGATACAGCATATTGCTCTGTCCGCTGCAGTATACATGGTCGGTTGCAAACCGCATGAATGCATTAACGAAGGCTTCAAACAGCACCTCGTGACGGGCAATATGGCTGGCCAGCAGCGGCTCAATCTGCTGCATGCGCTCCACCACCTCATTGATCGGTGTGCCGCTCAGCTTGTCATTGAGCAGATTACAGCAGGTTTTGATATCCTCAACGCTCACGGCCGTATTGAAGTGAAATGTCTTATTTTCCGTATGCCCGTGATCGGTGATGAAGACTGCAACCGCACTGGTGTCACTGAGTGGAAACAGCTGTATGTGCTGCAGTGTCTGGTAACGGCTTTCCGGCCCCAGCACCACGGAAGTCAGCGAGGTCATCTGAGATAGAATATCACAGCTTTTCTTAACGATTTCATCCATTGAATAATGACGCTCCTGAAATACAGCCTGCAGAGAATGCTTGACTCCATCATCCAGTTCACGCTCCATCAGATTTTCAACATAGAACCGATAACCGCGACTGCTTGGTATACGACCGCTGGAGGTATGTGTTTTCTCCAGCAGACCCAGATCCTCCAGTGCAGCCATCTCATTGCGAATGGTGGCACTGGAACAGTTGAAATCCAGCAGGTCCATCAGTTTCTTGGAACCGACAGGCTCGGCAGTCCGGGTGAACTCATCTACTATCGTTTTAAAGATCGCCGTCTGGCGTTTTGTAAGCATATGGTTCACTCCTTTCTAGCACTCAACCTCTATGTCTGCTAATAGTATATTCCAATATTTTAGCACTGTCAACACTTTAGTGCTAAAATCCATAAAAATTGTTATCAGTTTCTGGAAATATTAGGAAAGTGCTCTGTTTTGCCCAGCGTTGGAAAAATGCATATATTCACGCAAATGGATTGCCAAGAGCCGCAGCTTGCTATATACTTTTCCCAGGGCAAACCCGGATACTCACACATATACTATAAATATATAAGAAAGAAAGAAGGAATGATCATATGAATTATATACAATGGAACTACGAGGATGATTTGCTTGCAGGTACGACGCTGCGCGATTCATCCCTGCCGGAAAACAACAATATGGCACTGCACGCCTGTTTACGGAAAGAGGATGTTTTAAATAATCGTGATACTCTGTCAAAAGCACTCCATATAGCATCGTCACAGTGGACCTTTGCTATGCAGACGCACTCCGATCATATCCATGAGGTAACCGCCGCAGATGCCGGCAGAGGCTATCGTGTTTATGAGGAGGGGATTGCGGATTGTGATGCCCTTTACACAAAGGAAAGAAACATCGCAATCGGTGTCTTTCATGCAGATTGCGTGCCGGTACTTCTATATGACCCCTTTACCGGTATCATTGCCGCTATTCACAGTGGCTGGCAGGGAACCGTGCAGGAAATCACACGCAAAACCGTGACCCTGCTCATGCAGAAGGAGCATGTCGATCCTGCTCACCTGATGGCTTATATCGGTCCGGCTATCGCATATCGCAGCTTTGAAATCCAGCAGGATGTCATTGACCGCATCCGGGCAATGAGCTTTGACACCCATGACTATCTGACAATGCTGCCAAACGGCAGGGCAATCGCAGACAACAAAGGGCTGAATATGCAGATGCTGCTGAATCTCGGTGTTGAACGCGATCATATCACAGTGAATCCAAACGATACCTTTCTGAAAAACGATGCTTTTTTCAGCTATCGAAGAGAGCCTGCATGCGGAAGACACCTCAGCTTCATTCTACGCAAATAAATCCAAATAAAAAGGCGGAGTATTCTGATCATTTGAATAGTTGACCATTCCGCCTTTTTTTATTTCCGGATGCATTATGTGCATGTTCAGACACGTGTTTCCTCCATATGGATTTTGTCAGACAGCATTGCAATGAATTCGGAATTTGTAGGTTTGCTTCGTTCCATGGAAATCGTATAGCCGAAAATCTTATGTATCACATGTGCATTTCCGCGATTCCAGGCCACTTCGATTGCATGCCGTATACCACGCTCCACTCGGGAGGGTGTTGTCTGAAACTCCAGCGCAATCTTCGGATATAATGTTTTGGTAACCTTACCAAGCAGATCCATATCACGGTAGGTCTGCATAATTGCACAGCGTAGATACTGATACCCTTTCAGGTTTGCAGGAACTCCAAGCTCGTGCAGCAGCTCGGTGATCGTTCCCTCCAGATGCTGGTTCTGACTGCGTCCCAGCTTTTTCTGCAGTTCCTCATTCAATGAATAATCCGGCTGATAATTCCTGATGAAATGAATCTTGCGAATCAGATCAGGAATCTCATAGGGCTTCATCATGATGTAGTCGACACAATAGCGGTTGAACTCAGAAAGAATCATTTCACTGAGATATGAGGATATGCAGATAATATGATCCACCTGCAGCCTTCTGCTGCGTATTTCCTCTAATACATAAAACCCATCTTTCTTTGGCAGGATCATGTCCAACACCAGAACATGTACATGTTTCCCCTCCAGCTGTCGGATACATTCCTCACCATCGCTTGTCATTCCGGCCAGTTCAAATTCCTCAACGGAAGAAATGGCCCTTTCTAAAGCAGATAACTGATTTCTATTCTCATCTACTAAAAAAATCAAGCTCTTCATCTTTCATTCCTCCAACTACCTAGGCAGGAACCATCATAAACCCTAAAGTATTTTTAGAGTCAAGTATTTATTAAAAATATTTAAGAAAAACATTAAATTATTTTATATCACTCTCTTGTAAGGGACCCATATCATATGGCGCATCTGATAATGATGATTCTCGCAGGCACTGTACAAGACCTGAGACAGGATATCCCCGTCAAGCATCAGGTGTTGTGCCTCCATAAACTGCAGCAGCTTTTCCTTTTCCTGCAGAATCGTATGCTGGGCATCCGCTTCAAAGCAGTAGGCAAGAGCCGGACATTCGGCATACTGTCTTACCACATCATTTATCCGAATACCGATGAAATCCCCAATCGTCTCGTACATACAAAAGCCGTAATCAAAGTGCTCCTGTCCGCTGATAAAATCCTTGGCACAGATTCGTGCACTCAGAAACTGAAGCTCGCTGCTTTTCGACCACATCCTGAGCTCCTCATTCAGGGATGCATCATCCGCTAAAATCACATCATCCTGCATATAGGAAATGCGATACAGGGCAGGTCTTGTTACAAACTGTATGGCATGCTGTGCACGTTCTGCCAGCGCAATGCATTCCAAAGAAAGATGAATGCTGTGAAGACGAAGACTCATCGACACACTTTCCTGCAGCAGCTCCTTCTCCTTTTGTTCCATCAGCTCAAGAAACATATCATTTCCCCTGCTTTCAAACAAATCCATCAGCTCATACAGTGTAAAGCCAAGCTTCTGATACTTCTGCATATTCAGAAGATGGTTGATTTGTGAAGCATCGAAATAACGGTAATTGGATACACTGTCCTTATGCGGCACGATGAGCCCTTTACGTTCGTAGTACCGCAAAGCTTCCGTGCTGAGACCCAGCAGTCTGGCAGCCTCTCCGATTTTGTACATAAAAAAAACTCCTCCCTTTTCCATTCTTCACAAACAATACTCTTTCCAAATCTGCATACGTATGCATATAGGTCTTTTCTATTTTAGTATACTTTTGTGCTGCGTGCAACCTTATTACCGTCTTATTTTAGATTTTATGGAAAGAACGGATTGCTTCTGTATAAATTTCCATGCTATACTAGGATTAACATTTCCCTGGAGGATCCATTTTGAAAGGACAAACATTCTACAGCAGTCTCTACGATTCGCTTACATCCTTGATCATAACGAGGCGGCTTCCCTATGGGAGCCGTCTTCCATCCGCTAAACAGCTGTGCAGCACATATCAGGTAGGAATACGTACCGTACAGGACGTCCTGCGCGATATGCGGGATGCCGGCTATATTTCTTTAGAGGCACGCAAGCGTGCACAGGTGATCTGGCAGCCCTCACAGGCGCACGATGAGCAGACGGATTTCTATATTCTGCATACACACCGGCAGATGATTGACGTTTTGGAAAGCATGCGTCTGTGCCTGCCTCCCCTCTGCAGCGGGTTGTGCGATTTACTGCAGGAAAAGGATATCCGCCATTTATATAAAATGCTGTCGACGCTGGAGGATAATAAAAATCTGGAAAAACGCCGACTGCTGATCCGGGATTTTAATGTGTATCTGCTGCAGCGTTATCATAATGATATGATTCTCGATTTGTATCTGACGACCTTTTCCTATATTGAATATCCCCTGTTGTATCATACAGATCTGTTTTCCTCCTATCATGGCACTCTGAAGCACGATTATGAGCAGCTGCTTGCCGCCTATACAGATAAAAACCGCCGCTTTGTATATGATTTTTATGATCACACGATCTGCTACACCATACAGCGCATCCGTGAGCACGCAGCGCAGATACAGCTTTGCGGCAACCACTGTATACCGGAAGCAGCCCCCTTTTTCTGGCAGCCGAAGCATTCTCATGATTATGTTTACACACTTGTCTTCCGGGATATTATTCGCAGCATCGCCTGCAAAACCTATGCCGATCAGCAGCTGCTGCCGCCCATAGAGCAGCTGTCCAGAACCTATCAGGTATCCTACGCAACGATTCGCAAGGTTTTGAAGCAGCTGAATGATATCGGGCTCGCAAAGACCTATAACGGACTGGGGACCCTTATTCAGCTGAATAAGGGGGTTGCACATGCACATCTGGAGGACAGTACAATGATACGTGACGCCGTAAAATTCATCGGGGCTGTACAGTTTATCACCATCACGATCGGCCGCTGCTGCCTGGAATATTTCGACCAGCTGCTCGTGCTTGCCCCTGTTATGGAGGAGCGGATTAAAAAACGGCATTATGATGGCGTCGGTTTCCTTGATGCCCTGCTGGTGATCCTTCCCAAGGCCAATCTGAAACAGATTCTGCAGGAGTTTCGCAGCATTTTGTCATGGGGCTTTTATTTCACACTGCTGCAGCTGGATGAACAACTGGTCGATCTATATTACAAGCGCTGTGAGGAAGCGGTTGGCTTTCTGGTGAAACGGGATGCCGCCGGCTATTGCCGCTGTATACAGCAGGTCTACATGCAGCTGTTCCATATCATCATCCATTGTGCCAAACGCATCGGCATCCGTCAATGTGATGCCATTCAGCTGCCCGATATCGATTCCCTTCCTCTGCAGGAAACAAAGAATGTCTGCGCTAACCCTTGACTCCTGATGAAAAGACGGCTGCTTTCTGCAATAAGAATGGTAGCGTGCGATTCTCACACCATGTCGGTATGACTGAATGCTGCAGCTTCGTAGGAAAACAGATATGGAAGGAAGTGCTTTCCGTCAGGGAAAGCTTTATCGGCAACTCTTTTCCATGGTGACCATATGCGCTTGTGGATAACCGCCTGTACAGAAAAATAACATCGGATTATAAAAAACCTGCAAAACCATATCCACGGGTTTTCTGTGCAGATTACCGGCACTTTCCTATCAGGGATTTCCTGCTATGGGTATGCAGGCATAGACAAATTCCTTTATTGACTGGCTCAACAGGAATACATCAAAATCCTCCGGAGTCCGGTGGATATTTTCTATATTCTATTGAATGCGCCTATAAGCTGTCCTGCTTCCCTGCTGTATCTGTATCAGGATAGAAAAGGATTTCTTGTTGCAGATTTCAGGCAGATTCCTGTGAATGGTGGGTCGTATAGGCACGATCAAAGGTAACAACCAGATAGTAATGATCGCCCTTACGCTCCCGGATCCGCTGTGCAAGGGCATCCAGAATCTGCTGATTACTCATCTTAATATGGAAGGGCACGACAACATCGAAAATCATATTCGTATGGGTTTCTCCCGGAACGATACGGAAATCGTGCATGCTCAGGTCTTCATCAATTTCCTTTACGATTGCTGCTGTCAGTGTTCGCAGCTCGTTGGTCAGCGGATCGTCAATATTGATGGGATCCATGTGGATAACCATCTCCAGTCCCATATTCTCCTGAAAGTCGCGTTCGATATTATCGATCATATCATGAGATTTCAGTACATCTTCCTTATAATCCACCTCCACATGCACAGATGCAAAGGTACGGTGCGCACCATAATCGTGGATCATGAGATCATGCATACCCAGCACTCCATCATAGCTGTTAATCTTATCTTGAATCTGTTTCACCAGATCCTCATCCGGAGCCTGTCCCAGCAGCTCATCCAGCGCCGATTTAATGATGCCTCCACCTGCCATCAAAATAAAGATGGCAACAACAACCCCCATATAGCCGTCCAGATTAAAATGAATAATAGGAGAGAGCACTGTGGAAACAAGAACAGCTCCCGTCGCCATAACATCACTGATGGAATCTGCAGCAGTCGCCTCCATTATACTGGACTTCAAAAGCCTCCCGTATTTCTTATTATAGCTGTACATCCACAGCTTTACGGAAATGGAAAACAGAAGAATAATCACACTCAACCAGCTGAAGGACACTGCCTCCGGTTGAAGAATCTTATGAAAGCTGGTGCGGATCAGCTCAAAGCCAAGCAGCAGGATGGCTACAGCAACGATCATTGATGCAATACATTCGTAGCGCGCATGACCAAAGGGATGCTTTTCATCTGCCGGCTTGCTTGACAGCTTAAAGCTGAGCAGGGAAATCACAGAGCTTCCGGCATCGGAAAGGTTGTTGACAGCGTCTGCCGTTATGGACACACTGCGTGCCAGGGTACCGGCCAGAAATTTAAACAGAAACAAAATCACATTGTTTGCAATCCCCACCGTGCTTGTAAGGTTTCCATATGCCTTTCGCACAGCAGGATCTTCCAGCTCGTTATAGTTGTGTATCATTTTTTTCGCAAGATAATTTATCATTATATCACCCACTTCTTTTATGAATATCTAGTTTAACACATTTCACCAAAATGGGAAAGATTTACATGAAAGTTTTCGTTTCATCATATAGTATATCGGTGATAACATGAAAAAATTCACGGGCTTTCTGCTGTTTGGTCTTCTCTTATTGACACTTGGCTTTGGAACCCTGACGCTGCAAAGTGCACAAAACGCACTTTCCATCTGGTTTGAAAAGCTGGTTCCCTCCATGTTTTTATCTATGGTTCTGGTTCGTCTCCTCTATAAGGAGCATGCGTTTGACCATCTTCCCTCTCTAGGTCTGCCTGCTTTGCTGGGGATGGATCAGGGGGCATGGAATCTGGTTTTATGCACGATGTTCCTTGGCTTTCCCACCGGCTCTGTCTTTGTGGATGAAGCCGTACGGGATGGTGTCCTTTCCCGGCAGGATGCAGCACGCCTGCTGTATTGCTGCTGTTTTCCTACACCGGGCTTTGTCATTATCTCCTGTGGTATCGTCTTTTTCAAATCTCTGCACATCGGCATGCTGCTGTTTGCTTTGCAGCTGCTCAGCGGTCTGCTGTTGCTGCTGTTCACCCGCAGACACACGATTCATACCTTTCCTGCAGCTGTTGCTTCCTCACAATCCTTTATGCGGAATCTTAGCAGTGCAGTTACGGAAAGTGGAATTTCTCTCTATATGATCGGGGGATATCTGATGCTTTTTATGAGTGTTACCGCTGTGCTGTTTTCCTTTCTTCCGGAATTTCCTGCGCTTATCATACGCAGTCTTGCGGAGTTTTCCAGCGGCATCGTTTTGATCAACGTCACACCGTTTTCCACTATGCAGAGATTACTCCTTACCAGCTTTCTGCTTGGGTTTGCAGGCTTCTGTGTACATATGCAGATCATGAGTATGGTGGAACAGGTTCCTCTGCGTTATCCCGTCTTTCTGCTTTACCGGATTCTGCAGGGAATGATTTCTGTCCTTCTGCTGATCCTTTGCGTGCAGTTTCTATAATCTTCCTGTATAATAATACAAAAGGAAGGTGATCATATGAAGATTGCATGGATTGGCTGCGGCGTGATGGGGACCAGCATGCTGCTGAACCTGAAAAAGGGCGGTCATACGGTGAGTGCCTATAACCGCACCTATGAGAAGGCCGCTCCCCTGCTCGAGCAGGGAATCCGGGTGGAGCGTACCATTCGGGATTGTGTAAGTGATGCGGATGTTGTCTGTACCATGGTCGGTTACCCAAAGGATGTGGAAGAAATCTATGAGGGGGATGACGGTATCTTTGCACATGCCAAAGCGCATGCCGTACTGATTGATTTTACAACCTCTTCGCCCGCGCTGGCAAAAAAGCTGTACACAGCAGCAAAGGCAAAGGGATATGCCATGCTGGACGCTCCGGTATCCGGTGGTGACAGCGGGGCAAAAGCCGCATCCCTGTCTATTATGACTGGCGGGGATGAAGAAGTGTTCGAACAAATGCGTCCGCTATTCTCCCTATTGGGGACGGGAATTCAGTATATGGGAGAAGCAGGGAGTGGTCAGCATACAAAGGCCTGCAATCAGATTGCCGTGGCAGGCGCTGTGGCAGCGATGAGTGAAGCACTGGTATATGCAAGAGCGGTCGGACTGGATGAGCAGAAGATGCTTACCGCTATCGCCAAAGGAGCTGCAGGCAGCTGGCAAATCGACAATACCGCACCGCGTGTTCTCGCAAACGACTTCGCTCCCGGCTTTTATATCAAGCATTTTATTAAGGATATGCACATTGTTCAGCAGGAGATGGAGCAGCAGGACGTCCATCTGGATATGCTGGAGGCTGTCTGCAATATGTACGAAGCACTGGCAGGCATAGGAGAGGAAAACAACGGTACACAGGCACTGGTGCATTATTATAAATAAATATGAGATGCTGTGACAATTTGGCTAGAATCCTGACGTCACAGCTTTCTATAATATCACGTTTATCGAACATTTACTCAATCAGACTTAAGCTGAAACAGAGTTTCTAAAAATGTATATTGTGCTTACGCATTTTTATGGCTATGTCAAAAATTTTCTGGAATTTGTAATGGCATACATGACTGTAATGCGCTATTCACCGGATGCCATGGAGCAATGTAAGCAATCGATCTGCATCCTATTCATATTTATCCGTGCTTTTGAGGTATGGCAAAAAAAACACGCTTACTCTCTGTTTGAGTGCGTGTTTTTTTATTATCTATGCTAATCAGTTGTGCAGCACCCTTCAGATGGGCGCCTTTTAGATGTTCAGCATGGTGTTGCCCTCACCACACAGCTCCTCGAAATCTCTGGTGAACGCATCCACTGCCAGAACGGCGGCATCGACCTTAATCAGACCTTCGATCACATCCGGAGCAATCGTACTTGCACCAAGACCATACTTGGCAAGCTCCAGTACCTGCTGTGAATTTTTGAAGCTGGCCGCAATCACCTCGGTCTTTAAACCGGCATGCTTCAGCATATCGTGGATATCCTTGGCAACCTGTACGCCATTATAGCCCAGATTATCAATACGGTTTACATACGGTGCCACATAGGCAGCCCCTGCCATACCGGCAAGATAGCCCTGCATCTGGTTATAGATTGCCGTTCCGGTGATGTTTGCACCCTCTGCATGCAGCAGCTTCATCGCCTTCAGACCTTCCCTGACTACCGGAATCTTGATATAGGTGTTCTTTCCCAGCACCTCCTGAATTTTATGGGCTTCCACAACCATATCCTCAGCTTTCGCACTTACGACCTGTACATGCAGATCGCCGTCCGCACCGATAAATTCACGAATTTCCTTCAATACATCGTATGGATTTCTTCCTGTTTTTTTCAGGATTGTCGGATTGCATGTAACTCCCGTAATCGGAAAATACTCGTAAGCCTTTTTGATTTCCTGAATGTCTGCGTTGTCAATTAAAATTTTCATCTCTATGTCCTCCCTGATTTTTTTATTCTATAATCAAATTGCGGATACCCTGATCCCTTGCAATCCGATAGAATGACTCCATTGCTTCCTTTGTATATAGCTTCGGATTCTCGTCAAAACAATATTCCATATCCAGATAATCATACTTCGCCTTTGCCAGCGGATTATAATTCAGCAGTTCATAACGCACACCTTTATAGCATTGCTGCAGAAACTGTGCTATGGCCGTAATATTTTCACTGCGTGCCGTCATTTCCGGAATCAGCGGTGTGCGGATGATCACACGATCACGAAGCTCCTCAGTGCACAGCAGATAGCGGATATTTTCCAGAATCTGTGCATTCTCCACTCCAGTATAGGCTTTATGCACCGCACGGTCAAATATTTTCAAATCCGCATAAATATGATCCAGATAGGGCAGCAGCTGCCGCAGCGTATCCTGCGGTGCATACAGGGATGTTTCTATCGTTGTATGTATCCCCTCTGCCTTACATGCCTTTAGAATTTCCAGTGCGAAGTCCGCCTGCAGCAGTGGCTCACCTCCGGATAGGGTAACCCCTCCGCCATAGCGGAAAAACGCACGGTCTTTTTTTACTTCCCGCAGGATATCCGAAACATCATAGCAGGACGCATCATAGCGCAGCGCACCTGTCGGACAGATATCAATCAGACCTTCCCAGTCCTCAACAGCATCCCGCACAAGCTTTATTCGCCCATCCTGCATAGAAACACCGCCATGGATGGCTGCTGCCGCACAGCTTCCACAATGCATACATTTCGTTTCCATATAGAGAAGCTGCAAAACCGGATGCAGTCCCTCTGGATTCTGGCACCATGCGCAGCGCAGCGGGCAGCCCTTGAGAAAAATCGTTGTCCGGATTCCTTCTCCATCATGCGTAGCGAAGCGCTTGATGTCAAACACATAGCCGCTAGATGCCTTCATAGCTCGTTCTGGCAATGATTTCATTTTGCAGCTCCTGTGCCAGCTCCACAAAATATGCCGTATAGCCGGCAACGCGCACGGTTAAGGATGCATACTGCTCGGGATGCTTCTGAGCAGCCAGCAGATCCTCTTTACGCACAACATTAAACTGGATATGCGGTATTCTCAAATCGACGAAGGTTCGTAAGAAACCGGCAAACTTATCAATGCCCTGCTCATTCTGAAAAAATTCCGGCAGAAATTTCATATTCAGAAGACCGCCGTTGGTCGTGCAGTCACAGGACAGACGGGATACCGATTTCAAAACGGCAGTAGGCCCATGCAAATCTCTTCCATATACTGCAGACATACCGCCATCCGCAAGCGGTGTACCGGCCAGTCTGCCATCTGCACTCGCACCGACATGCTCTCCCATCGGCACATGGGCGCTTACGGTATACATACCGGTATGATATGGTCCCTTGCGGTAATTGGTAAAGGAGCGCAGCTTATCACGGAATGCCGATGCCCACTTCGCCCCCAGCATATCCACCCATTCCACATCGTTGCCATACTTGTCCACCTTGTTCAAAAGACGCTGCCGCAGCATTTCATCCTGTGCAAAATTATGCTCCAGTGCATACTGCAGAGCTTCTCCTGTTACGCTTTTCCTATCATAGACCAGAGCCTTGATCGCCGCCAGAGAATCGGCCAGATTGGCAACCTGGATCATCTGTATACCGCTCAGATTATAATGAGCACCTCCACGTGTCACATCCATTCCCTGTTCCATGCAGTCATCGATAACGCTGGATAAAAACGGTGAGGGAAGGATGTCAATATGCGCCTTTTCCACCTCTTCACAGGCCGGAATCATGCGCTGCAGAAAATGATCAATCATGGCATCAAATGCACTTTCCAGCTCCTCATAGCTTTCATACGTATCCAGACCGCCCAGATCCGGCCCCAGCTGCTGATTGGTAAGCAGACATCTGCCATGATGCAGCGTCAGCTCCAGCACCTTGTTCAGATTGAACATTGCAGCATCGCTCCAGCCCAGATTATTCCCCTGCGTCGTCAGCTCAACACAGCCGACAATGGCATAATCCATTGCATCCTGATGGGAAATCCCCAGCTTCTCCAGTTCAGCTATAATTGCTTCATCATTGAAAAACTGCGGCATACCGCTTCCCTTTGCCACGACGCGAACAGCCTTCTTTAAAAGAGCATCCCCTGTTCCCCTGTGCAGGCGCACAGACAGATTGGGCTGCGGCAGGCCGATGTGCTCCTGTGCCAGCAAAAACAGAAAGCTCAGCTCATTGCATACATCCTCACCATGGACATCCTGTCCGCCGACAGCGATATTGAAGCCGATTGGAAAGCCGGCAAAGTACTTTGCGCTGTTTTTATTACGCAGATAGACGATCTGATTGAATTTCAGCCACAGGCATTCAATGATATCCAGCGCTCTTTGCGCATCCAGACGTCCAAGCTCCCTGTCCTTGCGATAATACGGATACAGTATTTCATCCAGACGTCCGGGAGAGAAGCTGGAGGCATTGCTTTCCATATGCAGGACGACAAACAGAATCCACATGGACTGTACCGCCTCATGAAACGTTTCAGCCGGCCGTTTGGACAGCGCCTTACAGATTTCTGCCGTCTCTATCATATCCTGCTTCCAGTCCGGATGCTGCTTTGCTTCCTTTTGCAATTCATCATGATACCGCATCAGAAAGCGGCATACACCATCCATCACAAGAAGAATGCTTTCATAGAAGGGTCTTTGCTCCTCCTTACAGTCCAGCAGGTGCTGCTGTGCCTCCTCTTTCAAGCCGGCCGGTCCCTTTTCCAGCCATTCACGGACATTGGGGCAGATATGTCCCTGTGCATGATCCTTCTGATTGATTTTTACAACCGTTGACAGGGCACTGATTTCTTTTCCATAACGCTTTTTCAGCACATCCTCCAATGATTTCCCCTTCCAGTACGGTTTGATGACCTCGCGAAATGTCTGCACATCCTCAGGACGTACAAGAAACTTATCCTGCGGACGTGTCGGCAGCGTCTCCAGCTCCTGATCCACCCAGGAAATACCGCTTTCTGGAAATACCACCCCATAGCGTACCCCCTTTGTCCGGTTTCCTACAATCAGCTCCTGTGGCTCGATTCCGATTTCCAGCTCGCACAGAGCATCATGGAGTGCATATGCACGTTTTAAAATGACCGGCTCCTCTTCATGCCTCTGGTAGGCTCTGGTAATGATCATCGCCTGTTCCATACTCACATAACGCGGCTGGGACAGCATACGTTCCTTTAGAAGATCGATTCGAGCAGTTTTTTTCAGTTCCATGGCAGATACCTCCGTTTACATCTTCATTATAATATGCTTTTACCGGTTGTCAACACTTTTATTATTATTTCTTATTACTTTTTATCAAACAATAGAAAAAAATAAAAAAAGCCGGGATACCATTTCCCGACCTATTCTGCCAGCTGTATACATAGCTGCATGTTTTTCATCAGCTTTTCATTTTCCCTGTCCAGCTTATGATCCGTTATGATCCCGGTGAATTCATCCGCTCCAGCATAGCGGTAATTGCCGATCTGCATGAATTTATCCGATTCACATACCATAAACGCCTGCTTACTGCTGGACAGGATCGCACGCTTTGTCGCCCCGTCATTGGCCATATAGGTATATACGCTGTTATCGTGTACATCAATACCGACAACACCCAGAAAGGATATGTCGAATCGGAATTTCATTATTTGCTCCATTGCCAGACTCCCCACAAAGCCGTCCCTGCCATAATCGAATTCTCCACCGATGAAAATCACAGGAAGACTGCTGTCTGCCAGTATGGATACAACCTCCAGCATATTGGTAACGATCGTTGCCTGCTTCTCCCGTTCCACCAGCTCCCTGGCCACCCGTATATTGACGGTGGAGATGTCCAGAAAGACCACATCTCCTTCCTGAATCAGATCCACAGCGGCTTTTGCGATACCGCGCTTCTCCTCCTGATTCACATCCTTGCGCTGCGCCGCAATCTTGCGATGAATATTCTCACGAATCAGCACAGCACCTCCGTATGCCTTTTTCAGCAGTCCCTTTGCTTCCAATGCGCTGAGGTCTTTACGAATCAAGTCCTCACTAACGGAAAACCGCTCACTCAGCTCCTTGACCTTTACCTTTCCATTGGCATGCAGCTCCTCCATAATGGCACTCTGCCGCTCCTCTACAAACATGTGATCGACCTCCTGTTTTTCAATAGTATACCATAGTTTTCATGAATTCTTCGTTTTTCATAAGAAATTGTACGCACAAAGAAAGGGCAGCCATATTGTGATCAACGATGCAAAATGTCTCGGTTGTCCTCGCTGCATCGCTTGCATATACCGGTAGGCCGTACCCTGAACTGGCAGCTGCCTGAATTCTCACGCACAAGAGCACTCATTCTTCAACTATGGATTCATCCTCCACGGAAACCCTCCAGGTGCTTATGTAATGCTTTCCTTATTTATACAAAGTGATAAAAAAAGAAGCACGATCCGGTGCTCCTTATTCTGTATAGGTTATGCCTCGATGTCAGTCTTCCATAAACCGTGCAGGTTGCAGTATTCATATACATGCACTTTCCCCTTGTAATCACCAAGCGGGAAGACACCCTCCGGTTTTTCACCGGGCTTCAGGTTTTTACGCATAATGTTGTCTCCGGCCTCAACCAGAATCATTGTGATATAGTGCTCTGCAAGCATCGGATGCTCCATGGAACCAACCTTTACATGCAGATTTCCATCTGCGATTTCAGCAACCGGAACATGTTTTTCCAGTGCGCCGTCTGTCGTATTTGCCTTTAATTCATCCATTGGCTTTCCGCAGCACATTACCGGAACTCCTTTGTCCTCGATCATTTCAACGATGTTGCCGCATACTGAGCATTTTAATAATTTCATGTTTATTTCCTCCTTGTTTTATGTTATCTTCATAGTAGCGTTTGCTGCTATGGATCATCCTTTACAACCAGTTCCTCCTGGCTCAATGCCAGTATAGCATGACCCATATAGGAAATTCTATTCATTTGACCGAAAAATTATGAGGTGATTTTATGAAAATCGAATTGAAAAACAATATACTGCAACTACGCGGCATTTCCTTTTCGGATACCGATGCTGTTTTCGCATATTTCCATACCGCAAAAAAGAAACGCTATGAATATTATCAAACAAACCGTGTTTCCATAAATAACCGCATCATCCACGGCAATCATATGCTGCAGGAGCAGGATACCGTACGCATCTTTCTTGCGATGGAGGAAGATACGATAGAGCCCTGGTACGAGGATTTGGAGATACTGTTTGAGGATGAACTCTTTTGCATCGTGAATAAGCCTGCGAATCTTCTGGTACACAGTGACGGTATCGAACATGCACACACCGTCTGTAATCTGGTCAAGGCACATTATCTTCTGGAGGGACACAATACCTGTGTTCGCCCGCTTCACCGCCTGGATTACGAAACCAGCGGAGCCATGATATTCTGCAAAGTTCCCTTTCTGCAGCCACTGCTTGATGCCATGCTGAAAAACAAGCAGATCTATCGGGAGTATGAGGCATTTGCCAGGGGATACATTGCACAGAAGCACTGCACCATCACCCGGGGAATCGCCAGAGATCGACACGATGCGCGAAAGATGCGCATATCCGAGCATGGCAAGAGTGCCAGAACCGATGTGTTTGTAAAGCAGAACTTCACGGATTTCACATGGATTCGCTGCCGGCTGTATACCGGGCGAACGCATCAGATCCGTGTCCATCTGGCCGCAATACAGCACCCCCTGCTCAGTGATCCGCTATATGGAATCCGCGACAGCAGATGTCCCCGCCTCGCACTGCACGCCTGTCGTGTAAGCATCCCTCACCCCCTTTCCAACGATATGCTGCGCGTGGAATGCCCGCTTCCGCAGGATCTTCGCCAGCTACTGGATTAGATTAGGCCTGACTCACTTTAAAACACATACCTTATTGCGCCCGGCCAGCTTTGCCTTATAGACACTGCGGTCGGCTCTTTTTAATGCATCCTGATAATCATGATCACTCTTATAATAATACGCTGCACCGATAGACAGGGTCACCTGCACACGGTTGCCGTCGAAAATAAAATCTGAGCTTTCAATCAGACGGCGCAGACGCTCGATATAGGCATAGATATTTTCCTTGCTGATTCCGCTGCAGATGAGCAGAAATTCATCACCGCCCCAGCGAAACAGCATGTCACTGCTTCGAATTTCCTTCTCGATCTGTTCACAGACATGGCGCAGAACATAGTCTCCCATATCATGTCCATAGCGGTCATTGACCTTCTTAAAATCATCCACATCGAAAAATATGATGGTATAAAAATCCTCCCCGTTCTGAAATTTCTGAAACGTGGAGACCAGCGTCATATCGCCGCTTCGCCGGTTAAAACAGCCGATGAGCGGATCCCTGCTGGCGCTTGTTTTCAAAAGCTCCTTTTCCGTTATATCATTCATAGTGCCGAGTACGACCTTGATATTGCCGTTTTTATCCGGTAATCCCTTGAAATTCGTCTCAAAAATCAAATCGAAACTGGTTTGAATATTCTTCAGATGAATGACCGCATGCTCCGATAACGCCTTTCGCTCGATACGTTCCAGCAGGACCGGCATCTGGTGTATCTGCAGCAGCTCATTCAGCTGCTCCACCGTATACGAACGCATGGGAAGTCCCAGCTTGTCGCACAAAGACTGATTCGCGGAAAACTCTCTTTTTCCGACATCGTATTCCCATATATACATATTGGCCATGCTCAGCAGTAAATCGAATTTCTCCTGCTCATGCAGAACACGCTCGATTCGCTCCTCCATCGCCCGTACAGACCTCGTAACACCGATGATATGCAGATTGCCGTTGATCCAGTATGCATGAGCTCCAACCTCATAAAACCGGATTTCACCGCTCCTGCATTCGCGCTGATAGGAAAAATACTCCTTTTCACTTTCTCCCAGCATGATGCGATGCACAGCTTCCTTGATTCGCTTATGGTCCTGCGCATTAACTCCCTGCATAAGCATGCGAAAGGAATTGATGATTACGCGTCCGTCCTGACAGGTTATACTTACCATCTGTGTCAATGGATCAAACTCCCATATATTTTTGCAGGACAGCTGTAACAGTGTACGGTATCTGTCATCCTTATTCTCCGGTTTTTCTTCATCTTTCTGTTTTGTCTGCCGTTCATCCAGCTGCTTCAACAGAATGCGAATCTGATGGAGGAGAAATTGTTCCTGTTCGTCAAGCATCATCCCCACCGACCTTTCTTGTATACGATTTGTTCGCTCATCTCACTATAGTATATCACACCGGAATCACAAAAGAACACCTTTTCAGATAAAGTATTTCTAAATTTCCACTTACTTTTCTATTTTCATTTTTCCTGATTTATCATAGCTGATTTCTGTATTCTTTTCTGTCGTTTTTGCGCGTTTAAAATATCTCTGTTTGTATTTTTGTACAAAACTTTTATACAAACTAGCATTCCGTTTCACTTCCGTTTACTTTCCCTCGTTTCGTGCTATAATTTTAATATATAAGGAGGGTTTTGAAATGCCACAAGCTAATCCATTAAAACAGATTGTTGTTAAACAGAAGGAAGGAAAACCGGTTGGAATTTATTCCTGCTGCAGTGCGAATGACTACGTTATCGAGGCTGCACTGGAATGTGTAAAACGCGATGATTCCTGCGTACTGATTGAGGCAACAGCCAATCAGGTTGACCAGAACGGCGGTTACACCGGAATGACACCCAAAGACTTCCGTGAATTCGTATTAAAGAAAGCAAAGGCGATCGGTGTGGATGAAAGCCGTATATTCCTGGGAGGAGATCATCTGGGTCCTCTGACCTTTGCCGCTTTACCGGAAAAGGAAGCGATGGAAAAGGCAGAAGAGCTGGTACGCTGCTATGTAGCTGCCGGATTTACAAAAATTCATATAGATACAAGCATGAAGGTTGCGGATGATGATCCAAACATTCGTCTGAGTGACGCGGTTATCGCAAAACGCGGTGCGCATCTGGCACGCATCTGTGAGGAAACCTATCAGGAGCTGCTGAAGCAGAATCCAAATGCCGTACGCCCGGTATACATCGTGGGAAGTGAGGTACCGATTCCAGGAGGCGCACAGGAAGAGGGTGCCGGTATGCAGGTTACCCGTGTTGAAGATTTCAAGGCTACTGTCAAAACCTTTGAAGAGGCCTTTGCGGCTGAAGGGCTTAAGGAAACCTGGAAGGATGTTATGGGTGTTGTTGTACAACCGGGTGTCGAGGAAAAGGATGACGGATGTACCGAGTATGACCGCAGCAAGGCCAGGGATCTGATGGCATCCATCAAGGAGTATCCAAACCTTATTTTTGAAGGGCACTCCACAGATTATCAGACAAAATTCAAGCTGCGCGAGCTGATCGAGGATGGTGTCGGTATCCTGAAGGTTGGCCCGGGGCTGACCTATGCCATGCGGGAAGCACTGTTCGCACTCGCAAACATCGAAACGGCCGTATATCATGGAAAAGAAGAAGCGCTCAGCAACTTTATCGATGTTCTGGAAGAAGCGATGATGGAGGAGCCGAAGAACTGGAAAAAGCACTATCACGGAGATGACAATGCCCTGTGGTTCAAGCGTAAATACAGCTTCTCTGACCGCAGCCGCTATTATATGCCAAATCCTAATGTTGCCGCAGCCAAGGATAAGCTGATTGCCAATCTGCGTAAGAGCGGTATTCCTTTGAGCGTACTGTCCCAGTTCATGCCGATTCAGTATACAAAGGTTCGCGAGGGACATTTGGAAAATGATCCGGAGGCACTGATCAGGGATCGCATCATAAACACGATTGACGAATACCTGTACGCAACGCATCAGGAAACATTATTCTAAAAACGGAAGTGGAATTACAATATTAAGGATAAAAGAAGCAATTGCAGGTTAAAAAGACAGGCGCTGGATATCATTCATATCCACACCTGTCTCTTTTTGCTTTCTCCCTGACCTTCTTCCTGTTTGCACAGCTTTCAGGAAAGGGCAGGCAGTTTCCATATGGGTGTATAACGGGTTCCTTATATATGCGGTTGCGTAAGGAAAGCCTGCAGGCGTTTTTTCACAAATGAGAGGCAGCTTTTGTGAAAAAGAAGCAAATCGCCTTGCATGGCTGCGTTAGCAGCGTATATCCGCAGTAGCTTGAAATATACAATCGGACTATGAGTTGCATCATAGGCTGTACGGAAAACGCAAACTGCCCATATCAAGAAAGTCTGTATCCCTTCCCCTTATCGACCAGCTGTTCCAGCGCGAACAGAAGATACGCCATAACAAAGGAATCATTCATAAGAAGTGCGACCGCCTCCAGCTCCTTGCGGCTTGCAGCTCCCGCAGTCCGCATATAATAATAGATGGAGCATATGATTTCCTTTGTGCTCTGCTCCTTTAAAGACGCTGCGGCATCCAGCAGATGCAAGGAGTCACGGTCAGCCCGTTCTGCGATACTCACATGCTTCTGTGCACAGGCAAGCACCTGCTCTGCAAATTTCGGAAAGCTCCAGATGCCGATATCATCTATTTGAAATGCCAGGGCAGTCATTTCCAGCATACGTAAGAACGGCCAGTCATACTCCTGAAAATGAGAAAAGCTGGCAATCATTTGATGGTGGAATGCCTTTTTTACGAGCCTGCTCATATAGCGGCGGTCCACCAGATCATCTATCTGTTCCAGCTGCATGTGGATTCGTTCCTCAAACGCGATGATGTGCGCCTTGTCCTGTAGAGAAAAGGTATAAATACTTCCCAGACAGCAATCGAATTTCTTTAGGGTGTCCTGATATCCACGCTCCATATTGTGGTGAATCCGCACCTGATCAAACAGCAGAAAGCTGCCAAGGGATACCTGCGGCTCAATGTAAATCACATCCTTCTGCGGCCGGTGTATTTTCCTTTTTCCCACAGACTTCAAATCAACCGCCACGATTTGCTGAGCTCCCATGCTGCGTGCCAGCTCAATGGGAACGTTGTCATAATAGCCGCCGTCGACGAAATGCTCCCCCTCGATTTCCTTCATGGGAAATGCAGGAAAGCAGGAGGCAGAGGCAATGATGTAATCCAGCGCCGTATCCCTGCTCATATCTCGGCGATAGACCGGCTGTGGCTGCTTTTTCGTGACATTCACACACATGCAGGCATACTCGATATCCGAAGAGAAAAAGCGCTCCGCATCAAAGTAATGCTGCAGCTTGTTCACAAAGGGGGTGATATCCGCTCCCCTGTTTTTCACATAGCTTTTCAACAGTGTCTTATACTTTCCCTTTTGTGACATCAACAGCTCGATATCCATATCCAGATTCACACCATTGGCAATTATGTCATCGACAGACAGCTGCTCCCACAGCTCTAAGCATCGCTCAAACTGCTTCTGCACATACATGGCACCAATCATCGCACCGATACTGGTTCCCGTTACAATATCAAAGGAAATTCCCAGCTCATCCAGAGCCCTCCAGACCCCCAGCTCATAGGCACCCTTACTGCCTCCTCCACCTAGCACAAGTGCACGTTTCATCTGCATCCTCCTCTCATCGCATACCGTTATCTTCACCTTTAACCTTCATAGCTTTTCATGCTTTCGCTTTGATACCACATAATGCCGCTGCTTTCCCGCGCCTACAGCATCCGTTCTTTCCTGTACCTTTTGTCCCTATTATAGCACCATTCCCCTGCCTGCATACAGAAAAAGCCTGCTAACAAGAACAGGCTTTAGTATTTTCCTTTAAAAAATTCCATTAGATTACGCAGTGACTGAATCAGCTCCACCTCTTTATCAAGCTCAAGCTCATTCAACAGACGCTCAATCATTTCCTCATGGAAGCGATTATGAATGTCCAGGATACTCACTGCCTTTTCGGTAAGCTTCAGACGCACGATTCTCTTGTCCCGCTCATCCTTAACACGCTCTACATATCCTTTTTTCACAAGCTTGGAAGTTGAAACGGTCAGTGTCCCCTGTGTTACCATCAAACGCTTGGCAATCGCGGACATCATATTGGATTCACTCTTTTCGATTGCTTCCAGAATATGTACCTCGGTCATGGACAGCTTTACTCCCTGATCGCGGAGATTTTTCTCCTCAATCAAGAGAATGTAGTTGAACAGATCTACCAGAAGTTCATTCAAAGTATGACGTGTGTCATCCATAAAGCTTCCTCAATTAAGCTTTTTCTAATGCTGACTTAGCAGTTTCTACGATTTTTGTAAAGCCCTTAGGATCGTGAATAGCGATCTCACTCAGCATTTTACGATTGATCGTAACGTTAGCCAGCTTCAGGCCGTGCATCAGCTTGGAATAAGAAATCTCATTCATTCTGGCAGCTGCATTGATACGTGCGATCCACAGCTTACGCATGTTGCGCTTCAGATCCTTACGGTCATTATATGCATATTTGAAAGAGTGCATAACCTGCTCATGAGCAGTCTTATACAGAATGTGCTTTGCACCATAGTATCCTTTCGCTAACTTTAATACTTTTTTTCTTCTCTGACGTGTTGTATATCCACCTTTTACTCTTGCCATCTCATATTCCTCCTATATTATTTCACTAACATCTCTTTGATACGCTTGTAGTCTGTACTGTGTACCGTACCGGATTTTCTTAAATGACGTTTCTGTTTCTGTGTTTTACCATGGAAACGGTGAGAAGTATATGCATGACTTCTTTTCAGCTTTCCAGATCCAGTCTGTTTAACTCGTTTCGCTAATCCTCTATGTGATTTCATCTTTGGCATAAGTAGTACCTCCTATAATTTATATCTATTTTTTCTTCGGTGCCAAAACGCATGACATCGTGTTACCTTCCAGAATTGGTCTCTTTTCGATAATCGCGATATCTGAGATTTCCTCTGTGAAGCTATTCATAATCTTTTTTCCAACTTCCAGTCTCGTAATCAGTCTTCCTCTGAAGCGCATGTCCACCTTGACCTTCATGCCGTCCTCAATCCATTTGCGTGCATGACGCATTTTTGTATCAAAGTCATGCTTGTCGATAACCGGGGACAGACGAATCGGCTTGATTTCTGTAACATGCTGTTTCTTTTTGGCTTCCTTCGCTTTTTTCTGCTGTTCAAAACGATAACGGCCGTAATCCAGCACCTTACATACCGGCGGTTGCCCTTTCGGAGCCACACACAGCAGATCCAATTCCTGTCTGTATGCAATTTCCAGAGCCTCACGACGCATCTTGATTCCAAGCTTGTCTCCATTGGCATCAATCACCATGACTTCCTTGAAGCGGATTTTTTCATTTACCAGATCGTCGTTTACGTTGTTAGGAATAACTTTCTTGTTTATAATAGACACCTCCAATGTTGCCATAAGAAAAGCGGGTACTCATATGCACCCGCTCAAATATCTCATCAACAATTTCGTCTTTTCGATATGTTGTAGCTTTTACCTATGCCTTCGGACATCAGGTGAGAAGGGGTGCTTCTAACTTTCCACTAACTTTTCTGCTTGGTTATCATATCACAGTTAAAGACCTGTGTCAAGGATATTAACGCATGATATAATCATTTCTGGCATAATAGCCGATTCCCGGTATCATGAGCTCATCCAGAGCATCCCCGTTGTCCATCGCTTTTTGGATAGCCCGGGCATTTGCACTGAAGCTGATCACGTTTTCGACAATGCTGCGATTTACATGATCCCTTTTCAAATGCTCCATAACCGTTTCTTCGATATAGGAGAAGGATTGCAGCTGACTCTGATACAGCTCCCGCGTTTTCTGATCCTTCTGAATCAGAAACAGACGTGCTCCGTATTCAACCTTCGGATATGCATATTTACAATAGATTTCCGGAACGAAGGAAAAGATTTCATATGCCAGGGAATCATCCTTGCATAAACGAATCAGCTGTTCACGCAGCTTTCTGTGCTCCTCCTTGCTTCCGCATTTCTCATACCATTTGATAGCCTTACGCGTATACTGACGGATGTTGTCCCCTGTGAAATCCGAGGGTTCATAGCTGCGTTCCTCCTGAATAAGCAGAAAGTTCTGCTTTTCCGTATGATAGCTTCCGATACAGTCCCAGTTTTGTGCATAGGGCAGAAGCAGCTCACTCAGCTCACTGTCTTCCCTGCCGTTGATTCGTACCTCGCACAATACTTTGCTACGGGTTTTGGATGCAAACACCTTGATCCAGTATGCCTTCTTATTGCCAAGACGCAGCTGCAGCTTCTGCTTCAGCATTTCCCAGAAGTCCTGCTCTATCAGACCTTCCCGCTTTCCGATGCCGTGTATCTCATTCCTGTACACCTGAAAGTAATGACGAAGCTGGGTAAAGCCGAAAACAGTTTCCTCCGCCTTTCCCTGCAGAGCCCGCAGATACAGCTGCAGGGTATGCCGGTAAAAATCCTCACATGCCAATGTAACCGCCTCCTGCGCATTTGAACCGCTTGCTGCTACAGATTCCAGAATGGCATCATCCAGCCATTCATGGTGGAGCTGAAAAACGATCTGTGCCACATTATGCTCAACCGATATCACGTCTGCATATATATAGATATCCTGTGCTTCCAGCACAAAGGCATCATCAAGAATCTGTCCTTCCTCACACATATGCTCCAACTGTTCCAGCACTAGTGCATGAAAATCAATCGATTCCTCTGCTGTGTTTTTATGTTTTTTTCTTCGAAATACCATAGACACCATCTTCCTTTTATTGTCATTGTAGATTGTAAACATTATATAACAAATTTCAGTTTCTTTCCACCTTCCCTTATCGGATACCGTCAGTTTCACATAATTGTTTTTTCTATGTTTACCTTTCTGTTCTATCACCTAAAGGAAATAATCGTATCGTTAGATTCATCTGTATCTGTAGGAACCACTTACACAACTGCTGCCTATCCGGAAACCTGCAGTATTATAAAGAGTCTCGCTTGAAAAAGCTTTACCTTTACTATATAAGGGCAGGCAAACACAGATCACCTGCATGGGACTTTCACCTGAAGCATAACATGATCTGCACATCCAATAAATTATTTTCATGAACAGGTGTATCAGCTATTTACATAAACAGCAGTATAACCTTTGCATAGTTTATATCGGAGGTGAGTGAAATGACAGGTGCGTTAACAGTTGAGGCTATGGAAGCAAATGGTTCTCCCGTCAATGCGGCAGCTGTACGAGTGTATGGAAGAACAGAGGATACTTCCACATTTATTATGTGCTGTTATACCGATGAAAATGGTTTAAGTGAACCGATTTTTCTTCCTGCCCCAAACAGCATACATTCCATGCAAAGCAATCCGCAGGTATGTCCCTACGCAGCGTATGATGTACATGTTACGAAGGATGATTACGATAAAGAAGTAATTAACGGTGTACAGATATTTCCTGACACGACTTCATCCTTGCGTGTAATTATGCAATGCTGTAATGGCAGACCGCCAAAGACAAACACGATTTAATCGAACACCATAAATTATACGACTATGAATAAACAAAAGGTAAAAAGATTCCCTATCCCCCGAGGAATGGCGTAGGTTATCATACGATAGGATTTCTGTAGCACTGAGATACAGCCATAATGGATAACACGCCGGTAGCTGTGAGAGCTTCGCAATCCAGGAAATGAAAGCCAAGCTCAAAGCTATAGCGTGTAAGCGAAGGAAAATGGTTACAGGAAAGCTAGATTTTCAGTCTTCCCATAACCTCGGATATATGCAGGGTTCCTTGATTCAGGGCATCCTGTTATCCGTGCTTTCAGCATTCGAGCATCCTAGCCCGTAACGTTTTGAGCATTGTTTCATCCAAAATGTAAGAGGGATGTGCTGAATCCGGAAAACAACAAAACTGATTTCATAAAATATTAAAAATATACAATAAAGGCTTTCCTCGAAATTGAAGAAAGCCTTTCAAATTTACAATGGTGACCCCTCAGGGAATCGAACCCTGGACCCACTGATTAAGAGTCAGTTGCTCTGCCAGCTGAGCTAAGGAGTCATTTGTAACTTGCTCAATTATAATACCAAATGATTTGGATAATTGCAATACCTAAATTGCAGAAAAATGCATTTTTTTCATTCTTTTTTTAGAAAAGAGCGAAATTCATAGAAAAATATATCAAAATTCCTCATTTTATCATGTAAATTCCTTTACAGCATTGCAATTAAGAACTTTTATCATCCCACCTGCTCCGCAGATCTAATATATTTTAATGACATTTCTATGAATTCCCGCAATGTCGGCTGTCTGTAATGCAGGGTATGCAGTACCTTCTGCAGCATGACACGATCTCCGGATAATAGGGTTGCCAGAAGTACATGCTCCAGTTCTTCCTCCACATGCGCCACAGTCGTTTTATGCTTGTTCGCAACCACCACATATAAGCATTTTATGATACTGCCAAGCAGGTCCGGTTGTTCATAGACGCTCATAATTGCCGTATGTAAAAAGCTGTAGCCTGCAGTGTAATCGGGAACTCCCATACGATTCAGCAATTCGGATACTCTTGTATTCAGATTCACTATCCCATTCATGTTTACATCCCTCCCAAAATCTATAGTGTACATACGGTCCAGCTTTGGCAGAGTCTATATATGTCGAATTTCATAAAATATCTGCATGCCGCCCTTCCTGTGTTGCCGCATATCCTGCCTTTCTGATGAGGGTATGGAAATCTCTGCCTCTTATTCCATTATTCGACAGACAACGACACTGTGTGTGATGTCTGTGTGATTATAATGATACCGTTGCCGCCCTGATATAGAAAGATACCTAGGCAGTATTTTGCGGCATGGTCACCCTGCGGTGACTTTTTTTATTATGTATACGTTATACCATCACGATATCCTATCCATGCCCCTTTGTATACATTCATACAGCTATAAAAAAGCGCTGCCATCTGAACAGGCTTCCCTTACGACCAGCGCCGTACACAGGCATGGACAGATGCCTCTTTCAAAGCGGTTCACATCCTGCCACAGCCAGCATTCAGGGCAGTCATTCATCCATATCGATACCTTGCAGCGCCGCCATTTATCAATACACGGATTACTGAAAATCTGCTATCATCCGGAGGTATCGCAGGAAAAGGGATGCTGCAATCAACATCCCCTGCCTAATACATCGAACTAATATCCACTTGGTCGTGTCGGTTCATCATCAATTGCACGATCATTTGTCCATCCGGTACCATCATTGATCAAATACGGATGCTCAGCTCCTTTTATAATACGTGTGATGATACCCTCTTTTACAGCCAGAAGTCTTCTGGGATACCAGTTTCCACCATTTGCCTGTGTCCACAAGCCGGTATAGGTTACCGGAGTTCCAACCTTATACTTCGGATTCTTTGACGGATTCGGTTTTGGATCCGGCTTCGGCTGATCGGGTGCCTTGCCATAGCCGTTCAGTCCTTTTTCCTTCATAATGGCCGGATAATCCTTATATGCATAGTCCAGATCCATTCTGCCATTATAGCCGTGAATGGAGCCGTCACTGGTAAACTGCCACATTCCGTACAGCTTACGGTAGGTATTTACACTGGCCCATTGTGCCACCCATTTATCAAAGCGATCCAGGCGGGATGAATTGATATGGTTTGTAAGCCAGTCCAGGTTAGCATAGATACCGGCATAAAAGCCGGCTTTTTCCAATTCCCGACAGGTATAATAGCAGGTTTCCACATTCATGGCATCACTGACTCCGTTACGCCGTTTCCAACCGTCCGCATCCTCCATATCTATATAGCATGGATAGCTCGGTTTGCAGGTTTTACACAATCTGATGAAGCCGGAAGCCTCCTCCCTCATCTGTGCATCATTGGCAACATAGGAATAATGATAGAGTCCATAGGGCATTTTGACACGCTCACATTCCCGTACATTCCTTCGAAACTGCTTATCTTCTTCAAAATGTCCCCAGCTGGAACGGATGATGGCAAATTCTATCCCGCCCTTTTTTATCGCATCCCAATCCAGTATGCCATTATGCTCGGATACGTCAATTCCAAGTCTTCGCATACACACACCTCCTTTCTCTTTCATACTACGCATTTTAAAAGCACCTGTACAGGCGTTCGCCAAAAGAAAAGATGTCACCCGGACATCTCCTCCTGTTTCTGTATCAGCAACTTGTAAACCTGCTCCTGCGGAAGTGGCGCTGCGTAGTAATATCCCTGAATATAGCGGCAGGCACAGTCTCTCACAAAGGCAGCCTGTTCCTCATTCTCAACACCCTCCACCAGCAAAAGCTGATGCACCTCATGAAAAGCCTCACACATTTTGCGCAGAACGACAGCACCTTCAGTAGACACCATCGCTTTCCAAAGCAGGCTCTTATCAATTTTGATCGTTTGTATCGGCAGGCTGAGTACATTGGATATATTGGAATACCCTGTTCCAAAATCATCCAGAAGAAATTCAATTCCCTGCTTGCGCATACGCTGAATAAAAGCAATGATCATATGGTAATCCCTGCTCAGCATACTCTCCGTGATCTCAATCTGCAGCATATGTGCCGGTATTTTATATTCCTCTATAATCTTCAGAATGTTATTTCCGAGATCCTGCTGTAAAAACATGACGGCAGAGAAATTAACACTGATGCTTTTCAGGGTTGTAGCGGTATGCTGCAGCTGCTGCAGAAATAAACAGGTCTTTCGCAGCACCTGATATGTGATTTCTGTAATCAATCCGTTTTCCTCAGCAAGTGGTATAAACTCATCCGGACCAAGCTGCCCCAAATCATGCGGCGGCAGACGAAGCAGTGCCTCCGCCTTTGTATATGCCTGTTCCTTTACATCGTAAATCGGCTGGTAAACCACGATAAAGCTGTCCTCCCGGATACATTGTCGTAAAAGCTCAAGCACCCGCTCATTCCGATGGAGTCGTTCGATCATATCTGCAGTGCAGACGCAGGTTCTGTTTTCTTCTGAACGCTTGGCCAGCATGACGGCATATTCCAGACCCTTAATGATTTCATCCTTATCGCGGTTATGCGCCTCGACATGCAGAATGCCTATGCCATACTGTATCCGAAAATCAAAATTCTCAACAGACCATGACTGCTGCATACGCGCAATCAGCTGCGTATGGCACTGCCTGCATGTTTCTGCATCCTTACAGACAATCGCAAATTCATCACCGCTGAAGCGAAAAACACGTACTGCCGGCAGCTCCTTTTCAAGGAAGGCACAGATTCTCATCAACAAAACATCCCCGGCTTTCTGAGAAAAGTGATCATTGATAAAGCGAAAGCCCTTCAGCGACAGCACCATCATGGAATATGGGTCTGTATCCTTCATGCGGATTTCCAAAAGACGGTTGAATTCCTGACGGTTTAAGATACCGGTCAGCGGATCTGTAAACAGCTGCTTGTTCTGCAAATACAGATATATAATCAGCAGCGCACTTGTTGCGGCAGTTCCGGTAAGGATATAATTTGGATACAGAAGCTGAAACAGGATGACGGCTGCAGAAAGCACCGGGAAGAAATTCAGAATGATAAAAACAGCGGTATCCAGATTGCGGCGCTTGGAAATCGTAAAGAATACAGAAAATAATACATAGATATAAAAGACGATGTAGGTCAGAGATACCCAGGATCCCCGCACATAGCCAGCTATCGGATCCAGCGTAAACAGCAGATGCGTCAGCGGATTGCTCGGCAGACACAGCAGATAGAACAGAGCCGGTATCCCTGCAAACAGAATATGCTTTTTGAGCTTATCCGCGTCCTGTTCAAACACAGTAGTCAATGTATAAATAAAATATACAACCCCCATAAGCGGAGTGGACATATAATTCAGATGTAGCAGCACCTGATTGATGAGATACGTTGAAGCGGAAAGCTGTGTCAGCAGCAGCGTTGACAGGATATTTGTCAGAATGGAGAGATAGGTTATCAAAAGACAGGCGCGAAAGGCCTGGTTTTTCGCGAGGGAAGCAGATTTCCCTTCCATGAATATACCATAATGATGTTGAGCATGATGACAGATACACACACTGCCGAAATATCCCATTCCATAAATTATCACCTATGTAGATATTGTATCACATAACCATCACAAAGGGCTATGCAGGATGGACATCAAATGTGAAAAAGATGAAAAAAAGGCATTGATCGGCAGCTTTTTTCTTAACATCATCACTGTAAAGAGCGTGGTTTTCTATTTTCCGTCGTCAAGCTCCAGCTGGAGGATGTAGTCATCCATAATAAAGCCTTGTCCGATATCCGTCTGCACAGAGTCGATATCCTTGAAGCCCTTCGCACGGTATACATCCAGACTGTGCTGATTGAATTTGTTGCAGGTCAGATAAATGGCTTTTTTATCCTGCTCCCTCGCAAAGGAAATTGCCCGCTTCAGCAGGATACTGGACAGCCCCTTTCCTCTGGCCTTCTTATGCAGATACAGCTTGCTCAGAAACAGACGATCCTTTTCCGGCTTCACACCGCAGAATCCGATCATAGCACCCTCCTCATAAGCCAGAAAATAGGTGTAGTTCTCCTCCTCGATTGCTTTTTTCAATACCGGATAGCTCTGGAATTTCTCAACCATATAATCAATCTGTTCCTTTGAAATGATGGCTGTAAAATACTCATGCCAGATTTCTGTGGCAAGTGCTGCCAATGCACGGATATCCGCATCGCAGCTGCAGATACGCAGTTCCATATACATTCCTCCCTTGTTTTTTACCATTATAGAGCAAGGCTTACGGTTTGTAAATGTATTTTCGATATGCCAATACGACACTCAGGCAGCCGTCGTTCCCTTTTCAATGCGCTTTTTCCAAGAGAAAGCAGAACCCTTTGCCCGGATCATCATCCATATACAAAGAGTTGTGCATTATACAAAGCATAACAGGGCTCTTGATTTTTATGTTCTGGTTTTCCTTACGGTATCACAGCTTTATGATTTCTTTAGGATATATCAGTAAATAGATAGGATGCTTTTATGCATAGACAGCACCTGAAGCGTCTGCTGTACTTTTTTCCTGCAGGTTACGCTAACTGTCAGTCAAAGCCTCTCTGTAACAGACGTTTCACTTTTTTTTACCGTACCTGGAAACTGCATGGATAAAAACGCCCTTTACATTCTTGGAATGCATTATGCAAAGAAATAACACAGCGGTGAGGTATGGTTCTTTCTTACTTTAGGGTGTTTGCAAAAGGGAGACTTCCATACGATTGATAACTACAATCGTATGGAAGTCCCCCTATGTTAAATTAACCCACAATCGAGAAAAAACCTGAGATATCATTTGCGTTGTTTTGCAGCATACTTCCCCTGTATGCGTGGTTGATGTACAGGATCGTTCCATATGCACGAGCTCTTTGATGCTTGCCTGTCTCCTCACATATCACCCTCATGTTCCATCAGAGCCTGCTTCCACTGCGCAAACAGAACCTCCTCACGGATACTGCGATTTGCATTGCTCGTACTCGGCAGATAGCTGCAGGGCAAAGCGATATTCGGAAAATGCTTCTGATACAGTTCATAGGCTTTTCTGCCGTTGCAGATCACCCTGTGCAGGGTTGGGTACACCGCTGTCAGGTGTGCGATATCATTTACCCTTTCCTTGCGGATTGCACTGTCCAAACTGCCCTCTCGCTCACATTCTCCAATCACATCCCAAAGCAGAATGTGCTGCTGAAACAGAATTTCCTTTTTCTGAGCATAGGTATCAATCGGCATTTCAAATACCGCATGCAGAATCTTCCAGAAGCGGTTGTGGGCAAATCCGTAATATTCCTGCTTATCCAGAGAAGTCACACTGGGCATAGAACCCAGAATCATGAGTCTTGGCTTTTCCGGGATGATGGGATCAAAGCCCTTCAGCACACTTCCACACCCTTGAAGTCATGGGGCAGTGCCTCAGTGATCCGCACCTTAACAAAGCTGCCGAATTCGATAAAGCGCTCACTTTTAAACATCACAATGCCGTCCACCTCATCCGGTGCAGAGCTGGCCCCGCGTCCGCGATACACGCCGGTAAGACCTTCCTGATCCTCAACAAGAACCTCAATGATCTCACCTACCATACGTCTCTGATTCTCCAGTGATATTTCCTCCTGACGCTTCATCAGCTGCGCCAGACGCGCTTCCTTTACATCCTCGTCCACGGCCCCATCCATAGAATAGGCAGGGGTGTCCTCCTCCGGGGAATAGGGAAAGGCTCCCATACGGTCCCAGTGGATATCCTCTACAAACTGCATAAGCTCGCTGAAATCTGCTTCCTCCTCTGTCGGGAATCCGACAATAAAGGTTGTACGCAGGGTTGGGTAGGAAAAGGTTTCCCGAATCTTCTTCACCAGAGTGGCAACATCTTCTCTGCTTCCTCTTCGATTCATCAGCTGCAGCATGCGATTGGAAGCGTGCTGCATTGGAATATCAAAATATGGCAGCACCTTTGGCAGCTTTGCCATTCCCTCAATCAGCCGGGCATCGATTTCATCCGGATACATATACAGAATACGGATCCAGTGGAAGCCTTCGATTTCATGCAGCTGCTGCAAGAGATCAAGCAGTGCTCTTCTGCCATACAGATCGACGCCGTATTTTGTCGTATCCTGTGCAATCACCACCAGCTCCCTGACACCGCGCTGCGCCAGCTGTTTCGCCTCTTCCACCAGCTGCTCGATGGGAAAGGACACATTATCCCCGCGAATCAGCGGAATCGCACAATAGGTACAGTGATTGCTGCAGCCCTCGGCAATTTTCAGATATGCCGTCCACGGCTTGCTGGACACCTTCCGCTCACATTTGTCATAGCTTACCAGATCATGCCCGTCCAGCAGCTTTGGTAAGAGTTCATGCAGGTGCGGATATTCGCGAATACTGATCACTGCATCAATTTCCGGGATATCCTGCTCCAGCTGTTCCTTATAACGCTGTGCCAGACAGCCGACAACAATCAGCTTTCTGCACCTGTGCTTTTTATACTCCGCCATCTGAAAAATCGTCTGAATGGCCTCTTCCTTTGCGGAATTGATAAATCCGCACGTATTGATAATGATTGCCTCTGCCTCATCCGCATTGTGAACGAGCTCATGGCCGCCGCTATTGATCATACCCATCATTTTTTCACTGTCTACCAGATTTTTACTGCAGCCCAGTGATATAAACCCAATTTTCATATAAAACACCTCGATTATTACTATACCATGAAGACCGGCTTCATGAAAGCCGCAAATTATGTAAAATTTTGTTATTGTCATGCTGGAATCATATAAATTCTTTCCGTTCTCTGGTATAATTATATACAGACTATCACAGGGAGGTAACGTATGTACGGACGAGTGGAAATCGATGATGAAACGAAAAAGAAGCTGTCGCTTCTATTAAAATATTATCGCAAAAAAGCAAATCTGAACCAGCGTGACTTCATCACTTACAACGGGGCAACGATCTGTTCTGCCGATACCTACAGTAAAATAGAAAATTGTAAAATCATTAAAAGCAATTCCATCTATCATTATCTGCTGGTACAGATTCATGCTGAACTCAATCTTCCTTCCAGTTGGTGGGAGCCCTGGAGCACCTGTTTTCAGGAGCTGCTGGAGCTGGTGACGCGCTATGACCTTGCAGGACTGGCAGAGCGGTGTGCCGCCCTTTTCGCACAGCTCCGGGAAAAAACCGATATCTTTGCGGTTGAGTATCGAGAACTGCTGATGCTGATGGCTTCCTATTATGAACACTGCAGCGAAATGAGTGAGGAGCAGTTTCATAAATATATGGAGCTGCTTCCTATCTTTGATGTGAGCATACAGGAGATTTTAAAGGATATGCTTTATACATATACCGTACACAGACACCGTGATGCCAGAAAAAACGGTGCTGTCTTCACCCGCCTGCACATGGCGGAAAGCACCTCGCTGCTCAATATATTGAACCGCAGCTATCAGGCCTATTATGAGGAACGCTTTCTGGACTGCTTCCGGGATTCCCTGTATCTGGAGCAGACATTTTTGAAGCAGGGTAATTACAACCGTCTGCTGGATGTATACGATGCCATTGTCCTTCTGTATGCAGATGTACAAAAGGATGCGGCCAATCATGAATATGTCGAAAAGCTCTTTGCCATTGTTAACGAGCATCCTGAACAGCTGCACCGCAATAAATATCTGCAAAGCCTGTATCAATGCGGGATGCTGTATTATGAAATAGGACAATATGAAAAAGCATGCGACTATTTCTGTGAGCTGGCAAAGCAGGACGACTACCATTTTCTGCCGGCAGCACTGCTTGCCTGTATTCTCTGCGAGCAGCTAGAGCGTGTAATCCCTCCTGAAATATTACAGGAGCCGCGCTATCCCGAGCGTTTTCCGAAGCATGTGACCGCTTACCATCAATACTGCCTATTCAAGCAGAAGGAACGAGATCCCTTTCAGCGGGAGGAGTATTTTTTGAAGTATGTGCTGCCCCAAATATCCAATGAGGATCAACTGATTTGGGAGCCTGCCTGCAGAGAGCTGGAACAGCTGATCCGATCCACACGCCATTATCACCTGAAAAAACGCATACAAAGCAGTTGAATTCAGAAATTATACAATTTTATACCGAATATCTGACAAAAATCACATATTTTTTCTAAATTTCAAATTTGTAATCTTTTCTTCTTTATTTCATGATATAATTTCTACATACAGGATACGTTTATCCTGTGCAATCAATCATTTGATAGGGAGGACAATATGAAAAAATTACTTTGCGCTGCATTTGCCGTACTGGTATTAGCAGGATGCTCCGGCGGAGCAAAAACAGAAACAAAGACCTGTTCAATGGAACAGAGCGGTATGAAAATGGATGCCACTTTCACCGCTGAGGATGATAAAATCACTAAAACCTCAGTAAAGGTTACCATGGATCTTTCCGCTGCCGGTCTTGGAGACACTGAGCTGACAGATGATCAGAAAAAACAGCTGGAAACTGCTGTATTAAGCCAGTTGGGTGTTGAAGAAGGAAAAGGTGTCAATGTCAGTGCTGAATTCAAGGACAAGAATATCATCGCAACCGTTGACGTTGATATGAAAGACGGAGATTCAGCTACATTGAAGAAGCTGGGATTCGGTGGAGAAGCAAGTCTGTCCAAGACGCTGGAAGAAGCAAAAGACGGCGGAGCTACTTGTAAATAATCTTTGAAACTCAGGGCTAAGCTCTGAGTTTTGCCATTATAATCTGAAGGAAGGGAAAATACAATGAAGAAATTATTATGTGCTGCTTTTGCGGTTGCCATGCTGGCAGGCTGCTCCGGCGGTAAAGAAGAAACAAAAACAATGACCTGTACGGCAGAACAGAAATCCAATGGTTCCACCATTTCACAGACAATCAAGTTTGACTATCAGGGTGACAACATCACCAAGCAGGATCAGAAAACAGTGATTACTGCACCGGATAAAAAAACCTATGAAGCAATGCTGCCGACACTGAAAAGTGCTTCTCTGGAAAGCAAGGCAAAGGGTGTTGAAGGCATGAGCTATAGTCTGACGGAGGATAAGGACAAATTCTCAATTACGGAATCCATTGTTTTTGATATCAAAGAAATCGATCCGAAGGACTACGGTACCTTTACCAACCAGAAGCTGAGCGGTAAAAAAATGGTAATGGATCTGGAAAAGACAAAAGAAAACATCGAAAAAAGCGGATTAACCTGTAAAAAATAATCAGTCCATGACATGATACACGCTGAAGAGCTCTCTGTTGGAGAGCTTTTTTTATTTTTCTTCATCCAAATCCATGAGAAATAGAAAAGACTGTATCAGTAAGGTGGATTTTCAACCTAACTGCACATTGATCCGTCCTTTTATTTTCTTATCCCGCCTGAATAATTCTGAAAAGGCAACATTTTTAGTCGAACTTATAGAATATATCTGCTTTTCCCTATCATAAAGTGATATAATTACAATATCAAAAATCATAAGATATACGAACAGACAGCGTGTCCTTTGGCTATCTCAGATGTATCGCGCAATGCAGCACTGCCTAAATCGACGGCTATCAGGCAAACAGGCTCCATAAGGGAGTCTGCCGCAGCAGAATCCCATACACAGCACTGTTTTTTCGGCTATTCACAAAGCGGTGTAATGCAGTATAGAAGCTTGCTTCACGGCAGGAATGAAAAGACAGGAGGTTTACAGTATGCCAATGAAACTTAATGAAAATAATTACAGCTATTATATTTACCGCAATCTGATATGTCTGGCAATCCTTCTGCATTTCGGCTATACATTGCTTATGGGAATTCTGCATTATGGCGTCCCTCTTCTCTATAATATCTGCAGTGTGCTGTTTTACATCGGTATGCTTTTGCTGGTCATGAAAAAAAAGCGATATGCGCTGGCCGTTTCCCTGATTCATTTGGAAACCATCTGCTTTGTTGTGTTACACACTGTGCTGTTTGGCTGGAACGCTTCCTTCTTTCTCTTTCTGATCGCAATGGCTTCTCTTGTGTATTTCTGTCCCTACCGCAGTCCCTACATCCCCTATCTGTTTTCCATCCTGCATATGCTCACCTTTTTTCTATTGCATGAACAAATACAGGGAACGATGTTCTCTTCTCTGCCGGCTGCTTCCTTACAGCTGCTATTTCTCTGCAACAGCTTTGGTTCATTTCTCACAATCCTTTATGTTGCCTATGTTTCCAATGCCAGTGCCGATATTGGAAAAGAGGTTTTAAAAAAGCAGAATGAAAGTCTTTTGTAGATTGCTAATTACGATTCCCTCACAGGGCTGTACAACCGTACTTATTTGAAAAAAACAGCATCCCAGCTGTGCCTTGAGAATTGCTGTCTTGCAATTGGCGATATTGATGATTTCAAGCGGATCAATGACACCTATGGTCATTTGTGCGGGGATGCCATATTAAAGCAGCTCGCTGAGCATATGCGAACCAGACTGGATCCCGCAATCTTTATCTGCCGCTGGGGCGGTGAGGAATTTGTCTTCCTTTTTCATGATATCAGGGAGCAGGATGCACTGCAGCAGCTGCAGGATTTCTGTCACTGGATGAATCACACAGAATTTCAATACGGCGAACAAAATATCCCAGTCACCATGACATTCGGCATCTGCTGTCATCAGCGGCTTTCTCTGGATGAGTTAATCAATAAAGCCGATCAGCTCCTGTACCAGGGGAAACAAAAAGGGAAGCACACAGTCGTAAGCGGGTAAAGCTGCTGCATGAAGCAATGATCCCTGTACCATAATACCAATAGGAGTGGATGCTATGAGAAAACAGATCCTGTTGATAAGTCTATTGCTTCTGTTAAGTGGCTGTTCGAAAAAAGCAGAAGCAGGCATAAGTAAAACGACATGCCGGGGAACCCTGATGGATACCTTTATTGAAACAACCATGGATTCAGAAAATCAACGAATTTCAACACAGAGCATACAGCTGCATACAGACCATCGTACACTAGGCTATAACAAGCAGCAGGCACAGGCCTGTGTTAAACAGTACCAGAAAGATTATGCAAATATCAGGGGCTTGACCTATCAGGCATCCGTGACAGATAAAGAAATGAAGCAGCTGCTCGTTCTAAAGCTGACGGACATTGACACCGCACAGCTGAAAAAGCTGGATTTCATCCAGACCTTAGAAGACGCTGTATTCGATGTACATACCGCGGTAGTCGTTTATGAACAGCAGGGACTTACCTGCAGTACGAAGCCGGCGGCATAACGCCAGGGTATCCAAGGATACGGCTAACGCACAGTCTGTATTCCTTGTACGAAGCATACAGCCTTCATAAGGCACCGGCATTGCTTTCGGCAATACGTGATAAAGAAAGTAAATCAGCAATAAAATCCTTTGTTTTCCCTTATAAGGATACGGTGATTAAACAGACCGTTTCAAACACAACTGCTTTTTTCTATTCCCGCTGATTCCTTTCCTGCCCCTGTTTTATGCTTATATTATACAGCAGTTCTTTTCTGCCAAAATCATCGATATGAAAAAGATCAGACGATGTATCTGACCCTTTCTGCTGCCTATTCCGGCAGCTTTTTTATGTTGTAATTTCCTTTTATTCCCATGCTTCCCATGTTACAGCGATACGGCGCAGCGCCTCCTGCAGAATCGACTTCTGTGTTCCGATATTCAGGCGCACCCAGCCATAGCCGTCCTGCACAAAATAGCTGCCGACAACCATGGATACATTTGCCCTGATAAAGAAGGCACGCATTTCATCCTCATCCGCAAACACGGAACGCATATCGATCCATGCCAGAAAGCTGGAATCGCTTTTCATGACCTTAGCCTGCGGCATGTGCTGTGCAAACCAGTCATAGACCATGGTGAAATTCTCCCCGATATATGCAGTCAGCTGATCCAGCCATTCCTCTGAATCATTATAAGCCGCAATGATGGCAGGAACAGCATATACATGCGGACTGGTCACATAGACCTTTTGTAAATATGCCAGCAGGCGTTCCCGAATCTGCTTATTCTTAACGATGATGTAGGAGGATTTTAAACCACCCAGATTAAAGCCCTTGTTTGGGGATACACACATAATCGATGCATCCGCAATATCCTCATGCGCATTCCACAGCGTGGTAAAGCTTTCCCGATCAAAAATCACATCACGGTGTATTTCATCACAGACCAGCAGAACATCATGCTTCAGACACAGTGCACTGAGCTGATGCAGCTCCTCCTTCGTCCAGACGCGTCCGCTTGGATTTTGCGGTGAACAGAAGATAAACAGCTTGACATTCTCTTCGACCATCTGATGCTCCATCTCTTCAAAATCAAGATAATAGCGCATATTTTCCAGCTTTAGGGAATTGCAGATCAAACGACAGCCGCCGCGCTCTACCGCTTCAGCGAAGGGATCATAGGCAGGGGTGTTGATCATAACAGCATCTCCCTCGTTACAGAAGCACTGTACGATATAATGCAGAGTGCCGCAGGTTCCAAAGGTCAGCTTGATCCATTCCTTTTTAATATCCACATGAAAACGGCGCTTGTTCCAGTCAATCAGCGCATCATAATATGCATCATACGTATACGTATAGCCATAATCTCCCAAAGCGGCACGCTCTATCATCGCCTGCTTGATTGCCGGTGCACATTCAAAATCCAGATCGGCAAGATCCATAGGAATCGCATCCTCATTTAAACCGAATTTTTCCTTCAAAATGGTATTGTCCCATTTTCTGCATTTTCCAAGCTTTCGATTGATTACATGATCAAAATCATACTTCATATCCGTTACCCTCCAAAATAATGAGTTCCTTTGTTGTGGCATTCAATGGGACACCACGGCCGTTTTCGATAAGGACATCATCCTCAATTCGCACACCGCCAAGTCCCGGAACATAGATACCCGGCTCACAGGACATGATCATGCCTTCCTCCAGCACGGTGTCACTGCCGGCATTCAGCAGTGGAAGCTCTCCATCTCCCATGCCGATGCCATGCCCCAGACCATGCGTGAAATACGGACCATAGCCATGCCCCTGAATGATGCCGCGCACATAGCTGTCCACATCGTTTCCTCTTATACCGGCTTTGATAAAGTCAACACCCGCACACTGTGCTTCCAGCACGATATCATAGATTTTCTTCAGCTCCGGCTTTGGTTCCTGAATACACACCGTTCTGGTCATATCGGACTGGTAGCCCTGATAGGTGATACCGAAGTCGATCGTGATGAATTCATGGGCTTCAAAGGTTTTTTCACTCGGACGCCCATGCGGCATGCTGCCGCGGACACCGCTTGCGACAATCGTATCAAATGCCATGGCACTGGCTCCGTTTTTGATTGCCAGATACTGCAGCAGTGCACTGACCTCCGTTTCCTTCATCCCGATGCGAATCGTGGAAATCGTTTCCTGAAAGATCGCATCCGTGATTTCACATGCCTTACGTACCAGCGCGATTTCCTGGGCATCCTTACAGCGGCGTGCCTCCTCCAGTTCATGCTCCAGAAGCACGGTTTTCAACCCGTATTCCTGCATGCTCAGATATTCCTTCACGAGAACCTGTTGCGCTTCTATCCCAATGCGGGCATGGCTTCCCAGAAGCCGGACCACCTCATCCAGATAGCTGTTGCCCTGTTCATGCACCACCGGGATAAAGCCGCTTGTTGTTTCTCTTGCTTCATTGCTGTAACGCCCGTCCATAATCTGATACAGCTCATCTCTTGTCACCAGCACCTTGACGCCGCTTCCGGTTAAGGCACCGAGATAGCGCTTGTTGGAACGGCTTTTGATCAAGATGGCGTCGATTTGTTTTTCCTCCAGAATGGAGCGAATTTTTTGGATTCTCTGCATACTGCTTCCTCCTTTTTATGAGATACCTCTGCACCTGCATTTCTCTTTTTGCGCAGCTGTATGGAAAGCGGCACCCGCAAACGGATGCCGCTGGCTATTGCTAGAAATCAAGATCCAGATCGTTCAGTAAAGCCTCCTCATCATCCGAGAAGATGTTTTTTGCCTCCTCTGCTTTCTTCGCTCTTGCTTCTTCCTCACGCAGCTCCTGACGCTCCATGATTTTAAAGAATGGCAGATAGAGCAGAATTGCCAGAATCAGCTGTGCACCGCAGGCCAGGATCACTCTCCAGTCACCGTTTGTCAGGAATCCCTCCAGGAAGACACCGACATAAGGCGGATCGAAGAACGGCTTGTCCAGCAGACCGTAGTGCATCAAAAACATTGGCATGGTACCGATGATGGCACCACCGAAGACGAATGGGATAAACATTATCGGATTCAGAATAATCGGAGCACCGAAGAGAATCGGTTCATTGATACCGAACAGTGACGGGAACAATGCGACCTGCCCGATTTTACGATAGCGCTTGGATTTGGACAGCATGCATGCCACAACGCATCCGATGGTGATACCGGCACCGGTGAATCCAAAGAACGCACTGGAGGTACCTGCCGTATAAAAGTGTGGCAGAGGTTCTCCGGCCTGTCTTGCGATGATGTTTTCCGCAATGAAGGTAGCCATGATCGGACGTGTAATCGGTCCGAAAACAGATGAATGGATACCGAAGAAGAAAATCAGACAGATCATGAAGTGCAGGAACAAGACTGCCCACGGGTTGTCCATGGAACCAACCAGCGGTGCCAGAAACTGTGTCAGAATCTGCGGAGGCAGTGCTCCGAAAATCTGCTGGGAGAAGAAGCGTACAGCGATGAAGGTTCCGGCAACGATGATGGTTGTAGGAATCAGCTCAAAGGATTTGGATACGAAGTCCGGTACCCCCTCCGGCATGCGGACCGTCAGATTCTTTTCCTTACAGAAGCGATACAGCTCCGTAGCAGCCATACCGACCAGCATGGCACAGAACAGACCCTTTGCACCGAAGTTGGTGATGCTGATACCGCCCTCTACGTTTTCAGCAGCCACAAACAGGAAAGCAAAGGTGGACAGAGTGATACAGCCCGGAATATACAGCTTGTAGTGATTCCCCAGATTGTATGCAATACACATCGTTACATATACACTCATCATACCGATGGATAGGGTAACCGGCAGGTCAAGCAGCTCCGCATTGTTCAAAATGAACTGACTGAATGCGTTATTTTCTCCAATCATGTTTGGTAAAGCGGGGATGATGGCGAAGAAGCTCCCCAGAATCGTAAATGGTGTCATGGCCACCATGGATGCCTTAATGGCACTCAGATGACGCTGTTTATCTACTTTTTGAGCAATTGGCATCAGCCATTTGTTCATAAAGGCCTCAAATTTATTAAACATACTAGGTTCCTTTCTATTTATTTATGCTGTCTTCACAGGACACGCGAGCGGGATTCCTGAAAGTATACCCCTGCTCATTCATCTCACAGTCTGATTGAACAATACAAGACTGACTGCAAATGAAGCATAGTCTTTTATAATTCCAAATCAGGGATTACTTTCCCATTTCGTGTTTCTTGCGTGTAACCAGAGCGAGCTTCAATACGGTGGCTCCGTCCATCTGTCCGTATACATCCTTGTCAATGACTGCAAACGGCACGTTTTTCGGTTTGCATACAGCCTCGATGAAGTCAATCTTATGCGATACCTGCGGTCCGACCAGAACCACGTCCCAGTTATCGATTTCCTCCTCCAGAGAGTCTGCGGGAATCGCCGTAAATTTAAAATCCTCTTCGTTCAGCTTCGCGCTTTCCTTTACGACCTTTTTCATGTTCTGCATCAGCATATTGGTGGAAAAGCCACCTGCACAGCATAATAAAATTCTCATGTCAGTTTCCTCCTTCTTTTGCTTCAAATACATCTACCAGCGACTCAATGACGTCTCTTGCCAGCTGGCTGGTCATATAATGATCCTGCGCATGAACCATGAGCAGTGACAGCTCCGGCTTTTCAGCCTCCGGATCCATTTCCGACTGGATCAGCTTGGTCTGGATTTTGTGTGCCTCCAGATCGATTTTTCTGCTTTCCTCAAGCAGTGCGCGAGCTCCCTCATAATCGCTTTCCTTTACCTTGCGAAGGGCTTCAAACGCCTTCCCCTTACTGTCACCGGCAGCGGAAATGATACCGATGATCTGCTGTTCTAATTCTGTCATGCTAGACTCCTTTCAAAAAATTTATTGATGCACGATACGCTGCTTCGTCAAAATTGACAATCAGCTCTGTAAAGATGTCGATGGCGTCCGCAATATCCTGCAGATGTGCAATCGAATAGGCACAGTGTCCATAACGCACAGGCAGGCAGCTGACAGCGGTCGGTTTACCATCCCTACTCTTGTGAGCCTCGCCGCCATCGGTTCCTCCTCCATTGAACATATCCAGCTGCAGTGGCTTATGCAATGTATTTGCCGTGTCCTTGATACGACGAATCAGGGCACGATTGGGAGCAAGTGTGCGATCGAAGTTTGTCAGCATCATCCCCTTGCCAATCTGGCGCTGATTGGTATGATTGCGAACAAATTCATCGTTAAAGCAGGCAACATCGATTGGAAATACCACATCCGGATTCACCCTGTATACAGCGGTTTTTGCCCCGCGTATTCCGACCTCCTCACTGGAGGTGCCCACCATGTAAACGGTATTGGGATGATCAATGCCTTGCAGCCGTTTTAATACCTCCCCCATAATGAAGCAGCCCAGACGGTCATCAAACGCCTTTCCTGCCACAACATCCGCTAAGGCGAAGTGCTCAAATTCTGTCGTATATGTCACCATATCCCCGACCTGAATGCCCAGATCATAGACCTCCTGTGCAGTCTGTGCCCCCAGATCCACATAGACTTTGGTGGCGGCGTTGCTCTCATAGGTTGCCTGGATGATACCGTGAATCTTCTTACCATCCTCTGTCGTAATACGTACCTTCTGCATAAACTGTGCCAGCGGCTTTACACCGCCCACACTCATCAGCATGACCTGCCCCATATCGGATATACTGCGCACGATGAAGCCAACCTCATCGATATGAGCGCACAGCATGATCTTCGGCCCCCTGTTCCCCTTTTTGAAGATAATACTGCCAAGATGATCCGTGGAAACTTCATCGGCATACTCCTTCAGCTCCGCAACCAGAACATCCCGTACCTCCTGCTCATTGGATGCGATGCCGTCCGCATTTGACAGCTTTTCTAAAAATTGTATATTCATAGAGTCCCTCCTTTAAAATTTCAGATGCGATATGCATTTCATGAAATCCTCATACGATTCTGCACGCCGCAGCTTTTCAATCAGTGCCGTATCGCTCATAACCTCAAACAATACTCTAGTTATATTCTGATGCAGCTTTAAATCCCCCTTCTCCAGATCGACCAGAAAGATGACCTGAACCGGCAGCTTATGTACCGATGCTTCCTGCTTCACAATGCCCACCGACAAAATATTTCCTCTGCCGCACATCTCCAGGGGATGCGGAATCGCAATACCATTGTTATACACGGTGGACAATACTTCCTCACGCTGTTTCACGGAAGCCGCATAGCCCGGATCACAATATCCCTCCTGTTCCAGCTTTGCAGCCATACAGGAAACCATGTCCGCATAGCTTCCTTCCTGAAAGATGTGGAATGCATTTTTGCGAAACAGGGAGGTGAAGGAGCGCTCCTGCAGGACAAGGGATGCATCTGTTTCCAGCATATTCTTGATTTTCTGAATATCCGCATCATCCAGCAGCTCCTTGATGAGAACAATGGGAACATCAAAGACTTCATCCAGCTTTTTAATGGTGAAGATGATATCCGGCTCATAGGAGCGAACCTCATCCAGCTCCAGCAAGGAGAAGGTTTCAATATTGCTGGAGGAAAAGATCGTTTCCAGCTTCAGCTTGATCAGAAAGGCACTTCCACCACCGCTGGAACAGATGATGGCAATGCGGTGATACAGATTCAGCTTGTGATGCAGCTCCTTTTCCATATGGGCGGCAAAGTGTGTTGCGATGAATCCGATTTCATCCTGTGTGGTCTTCACATGATATTTTTCCTCCAGCATACCGGCAAAGCGGATACAGATATTGAAAATCACCGGATACTTCACACTGATTTCGTGAACAAGCGGATTGGAGAAGGAAATGCTTTGATGCAGCCGGTCCAGCAGCAGGGATACATGCGCCAGAAGGCTCTTTTTAAATTCCACATCGGCATTGAACTGGGTATGATACTGTTCATCGGCATCCTGCAGAAAGATCTCGATATCCTGAATCAGACCCTCATCATACAGATAGACATCACTCGGCTTTGTCTTTTGCTTCAGATAATTGCCGATATCACAGATATCACCGCTGCTCAGCGTCACCTGATAGATTTCCTGAATCACATCTGCCAGCTCGACTGCCATCTGCTTATGGACACTGCTGTCTATCACCCCTCCAGCGGATTCAATGCCCTTTTCCGCCAGAAGCACGCTGACCTTCAGGAACAGGTCGATTTTTTTCAGCTCGATATAATTGGTGTTCAGCCGGTACTGCTTCAGCAGGGCAATCAGCCGCTTTTCCAAATGCTGTATGTGCTGCTGGGACAGATAATGATCCATGGTCTTCTTCATATAAAGATTGTCTTTTTCCTGCAGCTCCAGCAGATACAGCTTGCGCATCATGCCCTCACACGATAAGCTGATGCCGTAATGGGCTTTTTTAATCAGGGAAATGCTGTGCTCAAACAATGCCTTTTCTACCTTGGCCATATCAACCTTAATGATGGATTTGCTGACTGCCAGTGTGTCGGCGATTGTTTCCTGCGTAATATAGTCACTTTGCAGAAGCAGCAGAGCGATGATGGTGTCAACACGCTCCTTGCTGCTGATGGCCATACTGTCTTCATCGCTTTGCATATACTGTTTGAATTTCTGCGGTGCCGTGATTTCCAGATAGTAGCCGAAGCGCCGCTTCAGATGGATGCGAAAGCCGTTTCGCTCACCATCCTGCATCAGATATTTGATATCATTGCTGATGGTTCTGGTCGATACCTGCAGCTGTCTGGAGAAATGCTCCAGACTGCAATACTGATCTGCATGCATGAGCTCTTCCAGTATTCGTTTTTCTCTCATTTGGCTGTTTCCTCCTTTCCTATGGTTGGGATTGCTGGCGCTTATGTGAAAGCGTTATCAGCTTGCATGGTTAGTATATCGAAAGTTTCTAAAAATAAAAAGATTAACTATTTCACAAGAAACATGAAAAATTTATCCACAAACTGGAAAAGTGCCGAAAAAAAGCGGTAAATAAGCGCTTTTGCGTCTATTTACCGTCTGAATTTTTGTATCTGCTTTTATAAAACGAACGATTTTCCAATGCAAATACTCGTTGTGTGAACTCTCCGGCCTGTACCGGCTCCAATGCCTTGTGCAGCGTATTCATGCGTGCATCAATGTTATCGATCATATGCAGCATTTCTGCCTCCGGTATCATCGGCAGCACAGGGGAACCGTATTCATACACCCCATGATGGGATAAAATCATATGGCGAAGCAGCATGGCTTCCTCACAATCCTCCAGCCCCAGCTGCTCTGCTTTGGCCAGTACCTCAGCCTGCATAATGGAAATATGTCCCAGCAGCTTTCCCTGTGTGGTGTATTCACTGACAATGGCACCACTCAGCTCCACAGTCTTTCCTACATCGTGCAGGATGACACCGCTGTACAGCAGATCTCTGTCCAGCATCGGGTACAGATGACACAGCTGCTCTGCCAGCTGCAGCATCCCCAGTACATGCGTTGCGAGTCCGGCATAGAAATCATGGTGATTTCGTGTCGCCGCAGGATATTCAAAGAAATCCTTTTCATGATCCTTCAATATTCCGCATACCAGCTGCTTCATGACCGTATTTTCAATTTCATCGATATAAAGCTGGATGGTTTCATGCAATGCCTGCTGGGAATACGGTCCTTCCTTTACATAATCGGAAATATCCGCAGCTTCCTCCAGCTCCTTCATCTGCTGCACACGAAACTGCAGCTGCTTTTGATGACACAGCACATCCCCGCTCATTTCCACCAGCATACCGGGTTGAAATTTATGCAGCAGCTCCTCGCTTACATTCCAGTATTTCGCATCAATGCTGCCGCTTTTATCCTGAAACACAAAGGACAGGTACGGTGCTCCCTTTGCTGTTACACCGCGGTTCATACTGATAATCAGCGCTGTCAGCTCTCCCTTGTATCCGTCGTATAAATCTTTAATTTTATTGCTCATCACGCCACTCCATTTCATTTAGATGGTTCATGATATCCTCATGCAGAAAGCCCTTCTGCATGCAGTATACCAGAACCTTGTTTTTCAGCGGCTGCCCGCTCAGCTTGCGGCTGTATGTACGGATTGCCTTGGCAATCGTCTTGTTCAGCGCTTCACTGTCATCCTCTTCTTCAAAATTCAAGCGCTCCGAGGTACTTCTGGCGATATCACTGTCAAAGCCAAGCGATACCAGCTTTTGTACGATGGTCTGCTTTTTCATTTTTCTGGATTTATCCTTAATGGTTGCCATCAGCTTTTCTGCCATTTTCAAGGCACGCAGACGCTCCTCCTCATCATCCAGACCGGACAATGCCTCATCGACATCCTCCGCAGATATTCCTTTATTGATCAGGGTCCGCCGTATATTCCCCTTGCCGCTCAGAGAAAACTGCATCTTTTCGATTTTCTGCTGCATATACAGGTTATCATTGATATAACCCTTTTCCTCCAGCTCACTTAACAAGCCCTCCACATCCTCAACGGATAAGCCCGGCTGCCGATGCAGCCAGGTGCCCATTTCCTTGCGGGTATAGTCGCGCATGCGAAGCTTGCGGATCGCTCCGCGATAGGCCTCCAGCACAATTTCCTTCCGCTGAAAATGCGCAACGGTGTAGCGGTCAAGCATTGTATGCAGACGGATTTTATAGGTGAAGTAATCATCCAGATCTATCAGAAGCTTCTGCGGCTGATCCTCCTTGTCGTTCTGCACATAGATGCGCACATAATCATCCAGCGTTTTGATTTTGATAACCTCGTAGGCATCCTCAAAGTCATTGATTGCCTGATAATATACACTGAGCACCTTGGAATAAAACACTCTGGAATCGTATTTGACGATTTTGCTCAGCGCACGCCGGGAAAAGGCCTTTCGCTCCTCGGCACTCCGGTGCATGAAGTCCGTCAGCTTCTCTGCAAATTCCTGCGGTGTTTCAAACAGAAAGCCGCTGTCCTCCTCGATGACGAGATCCTTTAACACATCATCATAGCGGGCGAAGACCGGTAATCCGCACGCCAGTGCTTCAATATAGGTCATCCCCTGCGTTTCCGTCAGGGATGCAGATACAAAGCAGTCCGCACACGCATAATAGGCCGGTATTTCCTCCGGTAGCTTTTTGTCTGTAAAAATCACCTGCCGCTCCAGATGATGGCGCTGCACCAGCTTCTGCAGCTCCTCCAGCTGCGGTCCTCCCCCGACAATCATCAGCTTGATTTTCGTATCACTTACATAGCGAAAGCCCTCGATGGGAATCTCAATGCTTTTTTCCTGTGCAATCCGGCCGACAAACACGATCAGGCGTTCATCCTCCTGAATACCGTATTGTCTGCGGATTTCCTGCACCCGGGCAGGATCGATATTATCCGGATGAAATTTCTCAAAATTCAGTCCGGTCGGTATGACATAGATCGGTGTCTTCACCCCGTACTTCAACAGCGTTTCCTTCGTTTTTTCACTTGGTGAAATCACTGCCTGCGCACTGTCGGATATCGAACGGGAAAAGGTGGAGACCACCTTCTTCGTCACCTTATCCACCTCGTCGATTTCAAAACGGTTTACATAATGCGTATAATCCTCATACATTGTATGATAGGTTGTCACAACTGGGATATTCAGATATTTTGCAACGATACGGCCAAACATGCCCACACCGAACTCCGTATGCACATGAATCAAATCCAGCTGCATTTTCCTGATTTCATCACGGGCACTGAAATGATAGGGTGTAGACAGCTTATAGCCGTACAGCCATTTCAGCTCGAGTCCGGGAAGCCGCAGTACATTGCCTTCCTTTTTCATCGTCATTGCCTTGTGATTGGTGATGACATAAACGTCATGTCCGTTTTTCTCCAGCTCCCTTTGCAGGGTTACAATGCTGGAAACCACACCGTTGATATCCGGTGTATACGTATCGGTAAAAAGCCCGATTCTCATGAATCCACCTCCCTGATGTCTTTCGGTTTCTTCCGTCTTCCATATTTTTCATCATCGTAGGTTCGTTTCAAATGCAGAAACACAAATGCCCCTACCAGAATTACAATGTGATACGTGGAAAATCTCCACAGGATCATAATACCGCTGGCCTTGAGTCCGCCGACCAGATATTTGAACAGCTGTACGAATACCAGCTCGGTACCGCCACTTGCCCCAGGTATCGGAATAAATGCATTTGTCATCAGCACGAAGCTGGCCAGCGCCAGACAATCCACGAACTTATCCAGCCCCAGATTCAGGTTCAGCGCATAGGCGATGAAAAACGGCAGGGAAAACTGAACCGTCATACGAATCACATTCCACAGCACGGTTTTGCATATGATTTTCTTTTCGTGCTTCATTTCCTTGATTTCTTTGGTAAAGCCTTCAACCTGAATGGTCCAGGCGGCAAGTGTCTTTTCCTTGTTTTTCACGATATGCAGCTTCGCCAGCAGCGTCACGGCATGCCCGCTCAGTTTTACATAGACACGTGGAAACAGCGCCATCGTCCACAGGATACTGATGACACATACATTTACGATATAGCCGATCAGAATCCCCAGAAACGCCGGCCCAATAATCGTCATGTAATGCGTATAGCGCAAAAGAAACAGAATCGTGACATAGACCATCATCGTCGTCTGATAAACGATAAAATCCGCCCACAGAATACTCGCTCCGTCACTGTATTTGATTCCCTGCTTTTTAAATACGTACGCCTGACCGAACTGTCCGCCCGTGGCACTTGGTGTAATCCCGCTGAAAAACGTTCCGACAAGCGCATTGCTCAGCCCCTGCCGGTACGTGTAGTCCTTTTTGTAACGCCGGGCAAAAATCATGATGATCTGCCCTAAAATCATGACATAGATCATTCCCCAAAGGAAAATGATAAGCAGCCAGTACCAGGAGATACTGCTGATGAGATGCATGATTTCGTGATAGTTATCCTTCAGTGCAAACCACAGAGAAACAGCGGTCAGTCCGATGATGACTACAAAATTTAAGATATAACTCCGTAATGAACTTTTCATGAACCCTCAACTGCCTTCCTGCCAAAGCGCGAACGCTGCGCTTCTCTACCCCCGTTTGCGTTCCTGCAGCTCCTCATATACACGCGTATAAAATTCCTTCCAGATGCTGAGCACATTCTCCTTGGAATAATATTCGCTGATATAGGCACTGTCAGCTGCACAGCGCGCATAATAGGCCGGATCCTCATGCAGCCTTCGAATCAATTCGGCAAAGCTGTCATTATCATCGGCCATCTGATATTTCTTAAATAAGATATCCTCATACAGCTCCAAAGAGCGCAGAACCATTGGTCTGTGCAAATTGACCGCCTCCAGTATCGCCATTGGAAACAGCTCATTATAGGATGGCATAAACAGCACATCCGCCATATTGTAAATATCATTCATATCACTTCTCGGGATAATGCCTGGAAACTGTACGTTTGCCGGCGGATTCTCCACAACCTTCTTCAGCTCCTCATAGCCGTCTGTAATTTTTCCAAACGAAAAGCCTCCGCACCAGACAAAGCGCACATCCGGCAGCTTTTTCGCAACGTCAACAAAGTCCAGAACGCCCTTTCGTGTCTGTACCTGTCCGACACCGATGACAACAAAATCATCCGCTTTGATCCCATACTGCTCACGGATGGCATTGCGCTGCTCCACCGGCTTCACATGAAACTGCTCCTTGGATACATAATTCGGAATATAGATCATCTTCTCCCGGGCAATTCCATATTTCTCCAGCTCCTTCATAAAAATCGGATTTACAACGATCAGATAATCCGCTGTTTTATAGAAGCTGATCACATATTTTTTAAACACCGAAAACAGTGCCTTGGGTAACTGGATACTCCCATTCAGCGTATCCGGTAGAAAATGCACATAGCATACATTGGCATTTTTATTATTCTTCATCTTCAGATAATTCTGCGGATCAATGGTATGAGAATGAATGATATCAGCCTTCTTTCCGCTGTTGATTTCAACGGTAAACAGATCACTCGCACCTTCCTTAACCAGATTTACCTGCTCCAGATAGGCACTCCCCACACCCTGTCCTTCCACCTTGTCGGCACTGGACAGCATATTGATTACGATTTTCTTATCCAAATCCATTCCTCCGCTTCCTGTTCACATGGTTTTCATAACCACCTTAAATTATTATACCATAAACCTGTAGACGTTGAAACTCATAATGCAAGTATTACAAGTTTGTAACTAAGAGCATTCCTTTAAAACCTGCAGATGCAGCAGAGCAGCAAGGTGCAGACAGGCACGGCGAAGCCTTCGATTCAGCGTGCTTTCCACAATGTCTCCCTGATGGCGCAATACCAGCTCCCGTTTCAGGCCTCGCACGTATACATCCAGCAGCAGCTCCTTTTCCTGCTCCTCCAGCTGTAGAATTCCCTGTAAGAGAACATAGGCCCGCTGGTCCTGCTCCATCACCTTTTCCCTTGCTCTTCGCTGACGCTCCATCGCGTCCAGCACGGGATCCCTATGTACATATCCGCTGTTTCTCGATGTCTGGACAATGCTGCGGGTATAGTTCAGATAATCACTTAGTTCATCCTCCACCTGCAGCTGTACACAATCCTCTCCATACAGCACGCTGTGCAGACGCAGCGAGGCCGTATACTGCTTCAAAAACAAAAGCTGGCGTTTCATATTGCGAATTGTCTGTGCTTCATCGACACAGGGCTCATAAAAAAATTCAGTCTCCTTCATCCGTTTACCTCCTATATATTCTTATATACGAATGAAAAGTACCGAATTCCTAAATTTTATTAAAATATTTGATTTTTTTCAAAAATACTGAAGACGATTTCCTTTTGTCGTCCATGGGAAGCCCAGCGTGCTGCATTGCCAGCATAGTCATAGGCGTGTCCATTTTCCAGCTTGGATAGGATTGCCCCGAGCAGAATATCGCGAATATTGCGGGTATCGGAGAAATAAGCAAGTGCTTCCCCTCTCATACAGACAAGAATGGCATCGGGACAGCCCAGCTCCTGTTCACTGTCATCAACGACCTGAAATCCGCGCTCCCAAAGCTGCTGTACGATATCCTGTGACAGACGGCTGTTTTTGTATACGACAGAGGGTGTATTGTCGCATTGTACAGACAGCACTTCGCCATCAGCCGCCGTACACTGCTTCAGCCGATGATATACCCGGCAGCCAACCCCTTCCACATACGTGTACATGATATCACGCTTTGGAAAATAGACAATAGCCAGACGGACATCCTGCTCATGAAGAATGGCACTGCAGATCGACCAGGTATCCTTCTGGTGCAAATAGTCCAGAGTTCCATCGATCGGATCCAGTACAAGCGTATAATCATAGTCCTGTTTCAAAAAACAGGTGCGGCTTACCGTATCCTCCTCCACATCCAGACTCAGTACAGCCTGATATTCCGGTAACAGAGACTGCAACAGAATTTCCTGAACAATTTCATCGGCTCTGGTTTTGGCTTCCCGCATACGCAGATGGCGTTCATCCTCATCCTCCACCACTTCCACCTGTTTGCCCTCATTGACAATGGTTGCCTGCATCATGTTCGCAACAATGCCGGCAGTTCGTACAGCACAAAACAGGCATTCATACAATTTTTGATAGTTCATTTTTTCTCCCTTCTCCATGACTTATCATCTTATAATTCAGCGTTCAAAGCTATATTTTCATGATTCTGTATGCAGTTCAGTATACTATCGCTTATCGTAAAAAACAAGTCCTCGCGAATGATTGATTTACAATTCGTCCCATCATCTGCTTATCATCGCAGAGGTGGGAGACTTCTGTCTGTTATGAATTACATACAGAAAAGAGCTGAGACTGCACAGCCCCTTTGATTATGCTTGTTATAGCTTTTCAGGATAGATGTAGGGACTACAGAATCGCAGGTCGAATATCATCTTCAACATCCAGTATATTCATAGCGTCCATTGCACTGACATTGATTCTCTGCACCAGTTTTTTACATGTAGAAATGTTGCTTCCACTTTCCCTTCTACCTTGCCTTCAGCTTTTCCCTGTAATAAGCTCTGTTCAATACCTCTTTGTTCTATGAAATCACGAAAGTTACACATATCCATAACCTCCTGATCTATCTCCTTCTCCATCAGTATACCATACGTCCTTTGTAATTGTTCCTTTTTATCCTCTACTGCGGAATTTTTTATAGACAAAATCTATAATAGCATATAGAGGTACACCTGCTGCTTCGTTTCATACGCAGGAACGGATGCAACAAACACAAGGCAGTCCTTACCGCAGACAAGCGGTGTTCAGCTGTAAGCTACTTAATCATTGTAAAGAATGAACGAAAGCATAAGAAAAAACGCTTCTAGCAAGCGGTTGATCTACTGAAAGGCCGGAGCCTTTGCGGATGGATACCATGTGAATGGGTTGTAGTATTTATATAGTTATTCATATACCAGCCTCTCCTTTTTTGTATCTACAGTGTAGCACAAAACCTACCAAACATAAGAAAATAAAATATACATACTTGAAAAGAGCAGACGATTCTTTTTCATTAGGTGCACAGGATTTTGAAAACCGCAGACATATGATAAAGAGTGTCCTTTATCATAAGATAAAAAAAGCCAGCCGCTAGGACTGACTGCTGATACGGTAACGCTTTAAGAATTCTTTGGTACGCTCCTGCCTTGGATGCTCAAACAGCTGCTGTGGAGTACCCTCCTCTGCAATCACACCCTTGTCCATAAATACGACACGGGAGCTGATATCATGAGCAAACTGCATCTCATGGGTCACGACGATCATCGTCAGACCTTCTCTGGCCAGATCCTTCATCACATCCAGAACATCGCCAACCATTTCAGGGTCCAGTGCACTCGTCGGCTCATCAAACAGCAGAACCTCCGGCTCCATGCACAGGGCACGGGCGATGGCTACACGCTGCTTCTGTCCGCCGGACAGCTGCATGGCACTCGCATTCGCAAAGGACTCCATACCAACCTTTTTCAGGAACAGCATCGCCTTTTCCTTCGCATCCGCCTTGCTTCGCTTCAATACCTTGATCTGTCCGAGCATACAGTTTTCCAGCACACTTTTATTATTAAACAGATTGAAGGACTGAAACACCATACCAACATGCGTTCGATGTTCATTGATATTGATTTCACCCTTCAGAATATCCTTGTCATGATACAGGATTTCTCCGGCATCCGGAGTTTCCAGCAGATTGATGCAGCGAAGCAGCGTGGACTTGCCGCTTCCACTGGAGCCGATAATGGTAATAACCTCACCCTTGTCACAATGAAAATCAATGTCATTCAAAACCTCCAGCGAACCAAAATGCTTTTTCAGATGCTTGATTTCTATGATGCTATTCATATACTTCACTCACCCTTTCTACCGGTACGCTCTGAGAAGACGGCCCGGATGATCTCGGCATATTCATGCGCCCCTCAACAAAGGAGAGAAGCTGGGTTGCCAGTGTCGTCAGCATTAGATACAGAATAGCCGCTACGATAAAGGTCGGTACATACAGCATCAGACTTCCTGCAACGGAGCTGGACTGGAAATACAGTTCAATCACACCGATGACATTCAGCATGGAGCTGTCCTTGATATTGACAATAAATTCATTTCCGATCGAAGGGAAGGAATTACGAATCGCCTGAGGTAAGATAATGCTCATCATCGTCTGTGTGGAGGTCATCCCCAGACTGCGGGCTGCCTCATTCTGTCCCTTGTCAATCGACTGGATACCGGCACGGATGATTTCTGCCATATATGCCCCTGTATTGATGGAAATAATCGTAATACCGGCAGTTACCGGTGACCAGTTCAGTACCGGACGAAGACCGTGATAGATGATCAGCGCCTGTACCATCATCGGTGTTCCACGAAAAATCCATACATACAGACCGACAAAGCCGTGCAGTATCTTTTTAATTATGCGGGATACCGGTGCATCGCGCTCTTCTATACGCACAGCACGGATACCTCCCAACAGCAAACCGATCAGTAATCCGATCAGTGTACCGCACACCGCCAGAAGCAGTGTTATCTTAATCCCATACCAGAACAGCGGAATGTTGTCCTGAAAAATCCACCAGGCCTGGGCAAACATCCCATCCGGTTTTGCGGATGCTACTATCATCATGGTAATCTCCTATTCTGTTTTGTTATTCTGTTTTCGGCTGACTCTCTCTTGCTTCCTTCATCCACTGATCTCTTGTTTCCTTGGAAATTCCATCCAGTGATTTCTGTACAGCATTGAACAGCTCGGAATCACGGCTTCCCTCTTTCAGACCGACAGATACGGACGTGTCAATATCAAAGCCCTTGCCCTTCGCAAAGTGAACGATCGTTAAATCCTTATTCGCTTCCACGGCCCCCTCGGCAACCGGAAGCTCTGCTGTAATGCCATCCACTTCCTTGTTCTGCAGGGAGAGGATCATTTCCGGATACGTTGCCTTTGGTGTCGCATGCTTTACACCCTTGATCTGATCGATAATCGTATCATAGTTCGTGCTCTTCTGTCCGATGATGGTCTTACCCTTGAACTGCTGGATATCATTGAATTTCGCAGCCTTGTCCCCCTTGCGTACAATCATAACCATTTCGGATTCATAGTACGGGGATGTGAAGTCAATTCCGTTTTCACGTGTTTCATCCTTTGTCATACCGGCAATAATCGCATCGATTTCACCGGATTCCAAAGCCGGCTGCAGGCCGTCCCAGGATACCTTTTTGATGACGATCTCACGATCGAGATCCTTTGCAATCTGACGTGCAACACGTACATCATAACCGTCACAGAAGCCGGCACCGCCAATGGAAACACTCGTTTTCGTCTGTTCCTTCGTCTGCCAGTTAAACGGCGCATAATTGCACTCCATACCAACCGTAAAGGTTTCCTTTCCTGTATTCTTTGAAACATTCTTGTCGTCATCACTGCTGCCGCATCCAGTCAAAAGCAGTGTCATGGCAAAAGCTGCCGTTACTAATTTTTTCTTCATAAATAGTCCCTCTTTCTTTTTTTCTTTTCACATATACCGCCTGTGTATACACCATCGGTGAAATACCATGGAATAACAAAAAAGCCGTGCTATTACACGACTCTCACACATAAAGCAGAGTTGTTAATAGCTCCTCTTCTTAACGAAGGAGTGCCATGAGTATTTCCCATGACCCCAGAAGTGCATCCGCCAATGCAGCCTCTTCGGCGATGATTACCTTTCAAAGCTATCCCGGTCTGCCGACTCCAGCTTTTACTCTGACGCATCGCTGCCTCTATACGATTTTTCTGTCTTATATACTTTAGCTTAAATCCCGACATTTGTCAATGGCCCCTGAATATTTCATGAAAGTTTTTCAGTTTCTTTCATTTTCCGTCTGCGCTTCAGATATAGAATAAGAGCAAGCAGAACCAGCCCGAGGGCACCACCTGCCGTATCAATCAAAACATCCTTGAGCTGTCCGCTTCTGCCAGGGACAAACAGCTGATGAAATTCATCCGTTGCCGCATAGGCAGCCGTAGCCGCCAGTGCCAGAAGCAGCCATGGCTCCTTTTTGTATTCCCGTATCGTAAGACCAAATAAAATGGCCAGTACCGCATATTCACTCATATGTGCCGCCTTGCGTACCAGAAAGCTTGTCATATCCCGAATGATTTCATTCCTCATGATATCCAGAGAGAATACAGCATCCAGAAGGTGCACAAAGAAATCGCTCATTTCCTGAGAATCATCCGCAACCTGTGCGGAGAACCAGAAAATTACAAGCATCCAGATAATGCACAGGATGGCATAGCAGTGTTTCTTTTTCATGCATATCACCCTGTGCATCATTATAGAATAAGATCGGTAAAAATACCAGTATATTTTTACCTCAGCATCATGTTTATGGATAGAGTCGTATCATTTCTCCTGAGCATCCGATGGTATGGTATCCACGGTTTTAAAGTCATAGCCAAGATCCTTCATATTTTTGATAAAGGTATCCATCGCTTCATAATTCCCCTTATTGCTCGGATGCAGCAGATAAATCGCCCCCTCATGGTAATGCTCCATCATCGTCTTCAATGCCTCACTCCCCGAAACATCACTCGCATAATCGTAATAGGCATGACTCCAGAAATAATTGCTGTAGCCAAGGTCCTTTACCAGCTTCATCGCACGCTCACTGCTGCCGCCCTTCGGAAAACGGAAAACCTTTTTCATCGGCTGCCCGGTAACCTCCATATACGTTTTTTCTGTCTCCGTAATCTCTGCAACAAATTTATCGATGCTGGAGGCATTCGCCAGTGTTGTCATATCGTAATGATGCCAGCTGTGATTTCCGATTACATTGCCATCCTGAACAAGCTGCCGGATGAAATCTGCTTCTGTTTTGATATAATTTCTGGTCAAAAAATAGGTTGCCTGCACATCATTCTTTTTCAGGACCTCCGCAATCTGCTTGATATAGGTGATATCATTGCCGCCCTCATCAAAGGTCAGATAAATTACTTTTTCTTTCGGTCCCTGATAATAGGAATCGTATTTCTTTAACAGCTTTTCATCCTTGGCACCTGTTGTCCGCTGATGATCCTTGCTTTTATTAAACCACCATTCCTCCATGGTGTTGTCATAGCTGTCATGATCATAATACAGCTTTGTATTCGTTGGATCAGCACATACCTGAACACTGCGCTTTACACTTGTGGTATTGCCGCTGGCATCCTTTGCCGTATAGGTCAGCGTATACGTACCCTGTTTTTTCATATTTACACTGCCTTTTCGTTCCACGCTTTTGCTTACATCCCCGTCATAATTATCACTCGCCTGATAGCCCGGCTCCTGAAAGCTTCCATTTTCAAACACTCGGATAGACGAGCCGCCCTTCAAATTGATCTTCGGCGGTGTCGTATCAATGACATTGACCTTGCGCTCCACTGTTTTCTGATATTTATCAAAGGTATAGGTCAGCGTATAGGTCCCCAGCTTCTTCGTATTCAGATTCCCCTCTACCTTTACCTCATCACTGTAATCGGAGAAACGAAACCTTGCCCGGGCCCCCGGATCCTGAAAGCTGGTATTCACTTCCATCTCCATCGTCTTTGCACCGTTTAATGCCAATAGCGGCGTAAACAGTCCGCTGAAAAACAGCAGCTTTATCAGCAGGGCCGCCACCATGACCCCAATCAATCCCATAATTCCATATATAATATTCTTGCAGCGTCTGCTCACATGCATCACCTCTACACTAACGATATGATATGCAGCCGTGATTTATGCCGTATACAGGTATTGGATAACAATACTTATAGCAGCTGTTTCTTTGACAAATCCAGTCCCATACATTTGTAAGGAAACACACATGCAATATAGGAAAGCATCTAAAACTACATCCTGTAGCTGATGAAAAATATCCGCTCCGCATACTGTATTCTGTAAATAACCATGAAATAATAAAACATATGGCAGGTGATGAGCATGAAGAAAATCCCCATTGGGTTGAAGGATTACCGCAAGCTGAAGGAAGAGAACTATTATGTCGTGGATAAGAGTCTGATGATTTATGGATCGGGGCAGCGAAGTCACCTTAATCACACGGCCAAGGCGCTTTCACCGAAATATTGCCATACCTTTGGTATCCGACAAGAGGCACGCTAGTAGCGGGAAAAACAATCAATATGAGTAGGCGCCTGCCCTCCCATGGCGTGCTGGCAGAATTTTTTGATGTCACAAAGGATTCACGGAACATTTTCAAAGACACTGCCATTATGCAAACAGAATATACAAGGGATATCAATTCATATCCGACTATTTTTCTATCCTTCGCAGATGCAAAGGGTGATAAGGATAATATCGTCATGCAGATGAAGCTCCAACTGTTAAAGGAATATAAAAAAAATGAGCAGGTACTTGAACATATCGATCGGTTTGAAAAGCCCGGATTTGATTTAGTTATGGATGGTATGTCCCATTTACAGGATGGCTCTTTACAGGCAGTTGTAAATGCTATCAGCTTTCTGATGACAAAATGCCATCAATATTACGGAAAACAGGTAATGCTGTTCATAGACGAATAGGCGCCTGCCCGCCCATGGCGTGACGGGTACAATATGGGAGGCATCGACATCTACACTGCTAGTGGGCAGAGCCTAATCCATGGTCAGTTATAAATTACCTGGATAGAAAGCAGTTAATTCCTTTCTGGGTGAATACCAGTTCAAATAAAATGATAAAAGCTGCTATGCGTGAGTGTGATAAAACCTTCAAAGAAGGATATGAAGAGCTGATCGAACGTGGGACAGTCACAGCTTTGGTTAATTATGAAGCTTCGTTCTACGAAATCAAAAATACCAGCAGCCTTTGGGGATTGTTTGCGCCTCAGGCAGGCAGTGCCTGAACGCCGGTTACCTGACAACAAAAACTACGCTGGATGCGTTAGAAGGCAGATATGTGTTAAGAATACCAAACAAGGAAATAAAAAGAGAATTCCAATCACTGACAGCCTATTATTTTCATACAGACGAAAGCAGTGTAACTATGCTGCTGGAGGATCTGTTACAAGGAAATCTGGAGAAGTTCGCCTTACGCTATCAAGCCATATTGGAGGATACTGCCAGCTATTATGACCTTGTGAATAAAAACTCCTATCAGGCCCATTGGCCCGCAGTGCGTACGTTACTTTTAGGTATGCTTATGCCTTTAGAAAACAGCTATAAGATCATCAGCAATCGTGAAAAGGGGCAGGGCAGATTTGATATCTGTTTAGAAAGCAGAAAGCAGGACAAACCATCCTTTCTTTTTGAATTGAAGTATACAAAGGATGATTCTGTAAATCTTAAGAAACTGGCCATGCAGGGATATGAACAGATCCTTGCTAAGCAATATGATCATGGCTTGCATCATGTGATACGAATCAGGCTTGCCCATCGCGGCAAACAGGTGGAATTATACACAGAGAAATAATCTGTAATAACACGTAAAAACGCAGTCTGAGAGCAGACTGCGTTTTTTACTTATATCATGAATCTCTATCATGAGAATACTTCCTTCATACTTATGTCTACAAATTCAATCACAAGCAGCTTCATTTGTATAATGAAACATTGCAATAATCTGCTCTGCACATCGGATACCGTCAATTGCCGCTGAAACGATTCCACCGGCATATCCCGCTCCTTCTCCGCAGGGATACAGTCCGGAAACGGATAGACTCTGCAAATCCTCTTTCCCTCGTTCCAGGCGAACGGGGGAGCTGCTTCTTGTCTCCACTCCGGTCAAAACAGCATCTCCCATCGCAAAGCCCTTCAGTTTATGATCCATAGCAGTGATTGCCTCTTCCATTGCGCTTGTCACATAAGCAGGAAGCACCTCATGCAGATCACAGGGAGTTACACCCAGTGCATAGCTTGGCTGAACACTGCCCATCGCTGTGCTTGCACGATGCTTCAGAAAATCTTCAACCCGCTGTGCAGGTGCACGATATGCTCCACCGCCAAGTACAAACGCTTTCTTTTCCAATGCCTCCTGATAGGCGATTCCATCCAGTGCATGCTCCCCATAATCCTCCGGACGTATCTGTACAAGCAGCGCACTGTTGGCATTTTCCCGGTCACGGGCATGTTCACTCATTCCATTGACGACCACACCGCCTTCCATGGAAGTGGATGGAACGACGCTTCCCCCCGGACACATGCAGAAGGTATAGACGCCACGGCCGTTGGATGCGGTATGTGTTAATCTGTATTCTGCCGCAGAAAGCCGCGGATGTCCGCAAAGCGTCTTATACTGCGCTTCGTTGATCAGCGTCTGTGGATGCTCAATTCTGGCACCGATTGCAAACGCCTTGGGTTGCATGGTCACACCGCGCGCATGCAGCAGCCGGTAGGTATCCCGGGCGCTGTGTCCAATGGATAAAATTAACTGATCCACCGGTATTTCCTCATCGTTGACAACAATCCCGCGCAGTTCCCCCTGTTCAATTATCAAATCCTGCAGGCAGCTTGAAAAGCGCACCTCTCCACCCAGCGCTATGATTTCCTCGCGCAGGCGCTTCACAATGTCACGCAGCAGATCTGTTCCGATATGCGGATGTGCCGTATACAGTATATCCTGTGGCGCACCAAAGCGGACAAGCTCCTCCAGAACCTTATGTACACGCAGATCCTTGGAGCGGGTAGTCAGCTTTCCATCGGAAAACGTACCGGCTCCCCCCTCACCAAACTGCACATTGCTCTGCGGGTCCAGCTTACCGTTTTGCCAGAAATCCTCTACACTCCTGACTCGATCCTCCACACACTGTCCGCGTTCAATAACAAGCGGATAGTAGCCCATCTGTGCCAGCAGCAGCGCCGCAAACATACCGGCAGGACCAAAGCCGACAACTACGGGACGATGCGTTAAGCCGATGACACCCTTTTTCGGATATGCATAATGGTACTCCTGCACGCGACTGACATCCTTAAAGTGCTTTCTAAGCACCTGCTCCTCATGCTTTACTCTGCAATCAATGCAATATGTAAAATGCACATCCTTCGCCCTGCGAGCATCCAGACTCTCCCGATAGATTCTCCATGATAGCAGGTCTTCACTGGAGATATGGAGTTTGTTTATAATTTTATCCGGCAGCTGATCCAGTGATTCTGAAAGTGTCAGCTTGATTTGTTGTATACGCAGCATGATATTCCTCCTATTCAGGCATAAAGATGCTTTAAAAACTTAACTTTTCTGGAACATATAATTATAATGCAGGACATAATGAGCGTCAGCAGCATAACAAGTCCGTAAACAGCCAGAGAATTCATCAGCGGCCATACCCGAAGCAGCAGATTAACAAACATAATATGCATGACATAAATCAGCAGTGATAAAACACGCAGTGTCTTGTATACCTTGCTTTGCGGCAGATGAATACGAAGCAATCCCAGAAACAGAAAGAACATACATGGCAGCAGCATGGCATACATACTTGTCAATTCATGCATGAAGCCGTTATCTTTCAGTGCGAAGCATTCCGCAAACAGCAGTCCGGCGCTGAGCAGGAATCCCAGCAGTACCTGCCAGTTTTTCAGGTACAGTGTCCGCTGTGCAAACAGGGCCCCCATAGCGATAAACATCACGCCGAAGAACAGGCCGTTGCGTGTTGTGGAAAATACCTGCAGATATGCCTGATATACGCTTTGTATCCCAGGAATCTGCATCAGATAACCACCGTAAACATTACCAGCCATGCCGATCAGATACAGGAGAAATCCAAAAAGAATCGTTTTGCCAAGACCCAGCTTAAACAGGCAGATGTAAACAACAGGCACTGCAACCAGCAGCGCAGGCAGAAACCAGAGGTGGTAAAAGCTTCCGGTAAAAAAGAAATCACGAACGTACAGCAGCACACTGTTTACGGTAATACCATCCTGCCCCTTCAACAGCAGATAGGTAAAGGGCAGATACAGAATGGTCCAGATGATATAGATTTTACAGAGCCTCCACAGATAGTGCTTCAGCTGTGCTTTGTTTTCGTAATCATTGTATTCGCGTTTGAAATCCAGCTTACGGAAAAACAGAAAGCCGCTCGCCACAAAGAAGAACGGTACCGCCAGTCTGGCCAGAATCTGTACAAGGATAAAGTTGCCGGTGGCATCCACATCCAGCAGCGGCCCGGTGTGAATGCAGACCACCAGAAATGCACTTATGAATTTTGCAACATCCAGCGCGTAGTAAGTTTTTCGTTCCACGTTAATCATCCATCCCTTCTCTTGAAAAATAGCCACACCTGCTGTGGCTATTTGTATATTCTCGGTACCCGCTGTGAAATCCAGCAGAGTGTTTCATTGTTTATGGTATGTGCAAGTCTGCTGAGCTCATCAACGGAAAGAACCTCATCACCGTCACACCCGATCAGAGTAGCGACATCGCCTTCACTCACACCATCAAGTCCGGTGATATCCACCATCATCTGATCCATACAGATATTGCCGATAATGGGAACACGCCTGCCATGCAGCAGCACACAGGCTCCCTGATTGGATACACTGCGCGGAAAGCCATCCGCATATCCGACAGCCAGTGTTGCCACCCTCGTACAGACTTCCGCCTTGAAATGACGGCCGTAGCTGACCGTAACACCGGGCTGGATATCCTTTACCAGGGAAACATTTGCCTTCCATTCCATGATGGGCTGAAACTGCGGTGCCGTGCGAATTGCCAGTGCATCATCGCTGGTAACTCCCATCCATAATAGACCCGGACGTACATAATCATAATGCAGGTTCGGATAATTTAAAATTCCATAGCTGTTCTGCAGATGCGTTGTACCGGGGTCAATCCCTTCTGCACGCAAATCCGCCAGAACACGTTCAAACAACGCAATCTGGTGATTGGTGAAGGCACAATTTTCCTCATCCAGACAGTCACTGACACTGAAGTGGGAGAAAATACCGCAGACATCCAGATACTCCAGACGGTACAGCGCTTTGATATCCTCGATATGATATGCATGATCCTGTGCAATAATACCGATTCTGGACATACCGGTATCCACCTTGGCATGTGCTTTGACAACAACATTCTGCTCTTTAGCATATGCGTTCAGCTTTTCTGCATACTCCTTTGATACCAGCGTCTGGATCAGGGAAGCCTCATTCAGATAATGAAAATGAACAGGCGGCGTATACCCCAGCACCAGAATCGGACTTTGGATGCCGTTTTCACGCAGTCGAACGCCTTCGTCAACACTGCTTACTCCAAAAAAGTCAATCCCCTGCTGTTCCATCATTCGGGAGCATTCCACATCGCCGTGCCCATAGCCGTTCGCTTTGACGATTGCCATAATCTTGCTTGTAGAGGGAATCAGCTTCTGTACTTCCTTTATGTTATGTGAGATCCTGTTCAGATCAATTTCCAGCCAGGAACGCGTATTGCTCTTCAGCACATTTTCCACCTTCTTCATTCTTCCATTGCCAGTGCAACAAGCTTGTCAATCAGTTCCGGAAACGGAATACCGGCCTCCTTCATCATAGTCGGATAACGGGAGGTGTCGGTAAAGCCCGGAATGGTATTGACTTCATTCAATATGATGGTATCCTCCGGTGTCACAAACATATCAACACGGGTCATTCCCTTGCAGTTCATGGCACGATATGCCTTTTTTGCGATTTCTCTTGCTTCCTCAAACAGCTTCGGACTGATTCGTGCCGGACAGTAGATATGGGAATCCACCATCTCATATTTCCCCTCATAATCGAAGAAAGGCGCAGCTGTTTCGATTTCATCCACACTGCCCGCAAAAAGCTCCTTGTTTCCCATCACAGCTACTCCGATTTCAAAGCCCTCAATGGTTGTTTCCAAAATAACCTTGCCCTTGCCGTCATGATAGAAGGCATCCTTCATCGCTTCCTCAAAGCCGTCAAAGGACTCCATCCTGTGAATTCCAAAGCTGCTTCCGGCATTGGCCGGCTTGATGAAAATCGGAAGTCCCAGCGTTTCCTTCGCATGCTCGTATACTTTGCGATAATCCAAATCATCCGCCTCATATACGCATACAAACGGCGCACATGATATACCGGCATGCTCCATGACGATATGTGCCATTTCCTTATCCATACAGATCGCACTGCTCATGTGCCCGCAGCCGACGTATGGGATGCCACTCAGCTCAAACAAGCCCTGAATCGTTCCGTCCTCTCCGTTTTTTCCATGCAGAATCGGGAAGATGCAATCCACCTCAATGCGTGTAAAGGTTCCATCCGCATGCAGCTTCAAAAAGCCCCTGCAGCCTTCACTGCTGGACAATACACACGGTGTACAGTGCTCCTCACACAGCCAGGTATCATGCTCGATACCATCCACATCACCATCATATGCATACCATTTCCCATCCTTGCTGATTCCGATGAAAATAAGCTCATAGTGCTCTTTATTGATTTTGTGAATCAGACTTCCCGCAGAATGCAGGGATACCGGGTATTCACTTGACTTTCCTCCGAATATAATCGCTAATTTTATCTTTTCCATATATATGTACTCCTTACTGTTGTTCCTTTACCAGTTCATCCACCACTTCATCCAGCTTCATTCCGCGGCTTCCCTTCACCAGCAGCATGCATTCCTTATGCATATAGGGTCTCAGGTAGTTCAAAAGCTCTTCCTTATCTGTAAAATGACGCACCAGTGTATGCTCCATATTATCTCTAGCCCCCTGTGCAATATAACATGCCATGTCTCCGATTGTGAGAACCTCCTGCAAATGATAGCTGCTGATATCCTTACCCAGTGTGTAATGAATCATATCACTCGTTTCTCCAAGCTCCAGCATATCGCCCAGCACCGCCAGTTTATAGGGTATGTCAAATTCCTCCATGGTATCCACCGCAGCCAAGGCACTCTGCGGATTGGATTTATAGGAATCATTCAAAATCAGACACTGATTCACCCTGACAAGCTCATTGCGCAGTCCGGTCTTCTCCACGCTTGCAAAGCCCTGCGCTATTTCTTCCTCATCCAGTCCAAGTGCCCTTGCAGCGATCCATGCCGCTGTGGCATTCATCGCCTGATGCTTTCCAATCATGTCCAGGTGGTACACCTGATCTTTGATGGAAAAACACAGACCGTCTGGCAGCTGACGCACCTGATGCACGACTACATCATTTTGCTCATCCTTACCAAACGTACGGATTTTAATGCAGCCCGGTATCTGTTTTTCAATGGCGGCATTGCGCAGAAGCTGCTGATCTCCATTATAAATCAGCAATCCATGCTCCCCAAGCCCCTCTGTAATCTCCATCTTCGCTCTGGCTATATTCTCCATGGTTCCAAGGTTTTCCAGATGTGCAGTACCGACATTGGAAATAATAGCGATATCCGGACGCACGATCTGTGTCAGAAAGGAAAGCTCCTGCAGATTCTCCATTCCCATTTCCACAACCGCAGCCTCACAGTTTTCCGACAAAGAAAGAAGTGTTAACGGTACACCGATTTCATTATTGTAGTTTCCAAGTGTTTTCTGCGTAATAAAATGCTTTGCAAGTACGGAGGCAAGGATATCCTTCGTACTCGTTTTTCCATTGCTGCCGGTAACTCCGACAACCTTCATATTTAGTTGATCACGATAAGCCTTAGCCAGCTGCTGCAAAGCTGCTGTTGTATCATCTACTAGAATGACGACAATCTCCTTGGGAGGATTCGCTTCCCTTCGTTCCCACAAGACAGCCCTCGCACCGTTATCAATGGCCTGCTGCACATAGGCATGCCCGTTGTTGTTCGCTCCATGAATCGGTATATACAGGTTTCCCTCTACCACCTTTCTGGAGTCAATGCAGACACCCTGTATTTTTTCCTCAATATCTGCATTTTCTATGTAATCCGCATCCAGCATGCGGATAATAGCGTCTATCGATCGGATAATCATATGGTTCATCCCTTCTGTTTCCTATTTTCCTAAGCGCTTCTATTCTCATGAAACGAAATAGGACTATATACACGCTAAATATTATATCATAAGCATCAGAAGTTGAAGCAAAGAATTTCGTAAAATTCATCAGCTTACGTAAATCGTAAGAATGTAAGCCTTTAACGAACTACACGGCAAAAAAAAACCACCGGAGTCAACACTGCAGCACCGTGGTTTATGAAACAGGGTATTGTGAGAATGGAATCACCCTGCACGCTTTTTTATACCGGCATCCACCCTGTAAAATGCACAGCTGCCTAGCGCTTCATGATCGGAGAATAGATTTCAGTGATATTCTCTTCCATATCTGCCACCTCATCCGGATGCGTGATGTAGACATCATACGGCGGAAGCCGATAGGTATAGCCTTCCGTTTCCATCCATTCCTGATGCCTTGCATAGACGGAAGGAATCTGGTGATAGCTTCCTCTGCATACGGTGCGGATACACAGCCCCGGTGAGAAATCACGCGTACCCGTAACCCGCTCCTTTACCGGAATTGCAAATTCCATATCGAAGCCTTCATCCTGATACTCCTTGCTGTGATATATGGAAAGCGGCGCCTTGCAGATGGTCAGCCGTCCTTTGCGAATTTTTTCAAACAGCGGCTCATAAAAAGAAATAAAGCCCTTTGCACAGTCCTCCATATTTACCATGCGCCGTGTCGATAAAAGAAACATCTCCGGTTCCTCGACCAGCTGTATATCTATATCATCCAGATATGACATGATCATCTCTTCTTTCTGCACTGTCGCTACATCCGCTTCCAGCTCATGAAGAGTCTGCTGCATCCAGAGTATCTGCTCCTGCAATACTTTGCGATGGGAAAGCAGGGCATTTTGCAATAGCTTTGATTCTCCCTGCTCCTCCCATTTCAGCAGTGTACGGATTTCATCCAGTGAAAAGCCGTATGTCTTCATGCGGTTGATAAACAGCATATTCTTCAGCTGTTCGATGGCATAATAGCGGTATCCGCTTTCTGCCTTGATACAGATCGGATTCAAAAGATCAATCGTTTCATAGTATCGTAGCGTTTTGGTGGAAACCTTGCATATTTTGGAAAACTCACCGATTGTCAGCATATTTATTCCTCCTGTTAACCTTTATATTAAACCCTTACCCCGGGGACAAGTCAACCCGCAAAATACGTGCTCACTGAATGGATGAGATGCAGATCTGCCATGCGGATGCACAGATAAGACGCGATTACGTTGTGTTCCCCAAGCCTGCAATCATCGTTATCGTCTGCTGTATGAAAAAGGAAAGCCGGTTATCCTATAGACAGCCACAGCTTTCCTTTTCTACTGGTAAAACAGAATTATATGCTTGATATCAGATTCACCTAACCGGTAGGTCAAAATAACGCATATCTTATCTTACAGCTCCTCCAGATAAGCCCTTAAAAGTGTAAAGGTCGCATCGAAGGATGCCAGATCCAGCGCTTCCTGCGGTGTATGAATATCCTGCATCTTCGGTCCCATGGTAACGATATCCATATCCTCATCCATGGCTTTGAAAACACCGCATTCCAGACCACCATGCACAGCCACCAGCTGCAGCTCTTTTCCCAGCACCTTTTGACATACTGCTTTCAGGCATTCACGCATAGGAGAATCCGCACGATAGCTCCATGCCGGATATCTTGCCTCATGCTCGCTGTGAAAGCCGAATACCTCCGCAAGTGCATCCATCTCCATCGCCAGTGTATCCACATAGGATTCCATAGCTCCGCGTAAGGAAGCGTTGATGATGATTGCCTCCTCTTGCGTTGTCACAACACCGATGTTGCTGGACGCTGTACTCAGTCCTTCAATGCTCATGGAATGATGACGCAGACCGTTTGGCAGTGTCATCAAAAGCGTGATCACCTCTTCACTGTCTTCAATGCATAAGACACCGTCACAAGCCACTTCCTTTACAGCGACGTCAACACCGGCATCACTGAACTCCAGCTCCTTAGCAAAGATGGTTTTCATTTCCTGTACACAGGCCGCAACTGTTTCCAAATCCGCCTGACACACAAATGCCGCAGATGCTTCCCGAGGAATCGCATTGTCCTTGATCCCCCCCTGTATCCAGCTCAGCTGTACACCATACCGTCGGTTCAGCGTGAACAAGACCCGTGCCAGCAGCTTATTCGCATTCCCATGCTCCTTGTCGATTTCTCCGCCGGAATGTCCGCCGTGAAGTCCGAACACATCAATCTGATAGCCGTTTCCATCATGCGGCACCAGAATGCGTTCCTTTTGCATAATGACATTCACACCCCCTGCACTTGTTGTACAGGTGGCATTTTCTCCGCCATCATCCAGATTGATCATTCGCTTTGCCTGAAAATATTCCTTTTTCAGTGCCATGGCACCAAAGAGTCCCACCTCTTCCTGTACTGTAAACACGCATTCCAGAGGCGGGTGCTTTGCATCCGGATCGCTGAGCAGAGCCAGCATATAGGCAACACCGACGCCGTCATCTGCGCCAAGTGTTGTTCCTCTTGCCTTTAGAAAGCCGTCTTCAATATACAGCTTCAGTGCATCCTTTTCAAAATCAAAATCCGTATCCTTGTTCTTTTCGCATACCATATCCGTATGTGCCTGTAGCAGCACAGGGGCATGATCCTCATAGCCGGCTGAAGCATCTTTATAGATGATGACATTATACAGTTCATCCTGTATCCATTTCAGTCCGTGTTCCTTTGCAAACGCCACCAGATACGCACTGTATGCCTGCTCATGATAAGAGCCGTGCGGAATTGCCGTCATTTCTTCAAAATACTTCTGATGAGCCTTTTCATGATTCAAAATATGTTCCATAGATTACCTCCGTATGTTCCCTGCTATTGTACCACATTTCATGAAGAAAACTCTATTTCACACCCTAAAAAGCCCTGATTTTTAAAACGGCATAGAACTGCTGAAACTAGAGCTACTGATAGATCCATACGCCAAGCAGACCGGACAGCAGCATCAATGCAATCGGATTGATTTTCCATTTTCTGCTGATCCATAGCACGATGGTAAAGATAGCGACTGCCGCAGGCTGCAAAGAGGACAGCTTCAAATCCCCGTTTTTGAAAAACGCGATTGCAAGCAGAATCAGTGCAGCGGACATGATCAGCCCCAGCGAGGCTGCCTTCAGGCCCTTCAGTATTTCCATGAAAAAGACGGAGGAAGAAAACCGCTGAAAGATATGATAGAGCACATAGGAAATAAGCACGCCCATACAAATGCAGCCAATGGTGGCTGCCAGTGCTCCGCTGACACCGGCTACCCGCATACCGACAAAGGTCGAGGTATTGACAGCCAGAGGCCCCGGCGTCATTTGAGAAATGGTTATGATATCCGTAAATTCCCGCATGCTCAGCCAGTGATTGGACAGCACCACCTGATCACGAATCATCGGGATGATGGCATAACCGCCACCAATGCTGAACAATCCGATACGGAAAAATGCAAAGAACAGCTGCAGCAGCTTCATATTCGCACACTCCTTCTCTTACAGTAAACACGCATCACACAAAGCAGCGCACTGGCGATGATAAGGATCGCCACGTTGATCTGAAAAAAATAATTCAGCATGCAGACAAGCGGTGTCATGAGTGTAAAAAAGAATTCCTTTTCCTTACAAATCAGTGCGTACATATCCACAATCAAATCCACGATCAGCGCTGCCACACCAGCCTCCATTCCATGCAGGACAGCCTGTACGACCGTATTGTTTTGAATAACGGCATATAGCGTTGAAACTACCGCCAGAATCACTAACGGCGGTAAAATCGCAGCGATACAGCTGATGATCATTCCGCTTACCCCTTTGACACGATAGCCTGCCAGGGCACTCATGTTAATTGCAATCGCACCTGGTGAGGATTGTGCAATCGCCGCAATCTTCATGAGCTCATCCTCGTCAAAATAGGCTTTTTTCTCCACATAATATTTTCGTATCATCGGTATCACCACATAGCCTCCGCCAAAGGTAAAGGTGCTGATAAATACATTGATACTAAACAGCCAGACAATATCTTTATAGCTTTTCATTTTTATCACCATGTTTATGATAGCATTTGACACCGGATACATAAAATTATATTATTTTATAAGATAGATAACCAAATGGTTATGGAGGTGGACATGGATATACGCAGATTCCGAATTTTTCAGGCAGTGGCTCAGGAAAAAAGCTTCACAAAAGCAGCACAGAAGCTGTATATGACGCAGCCTGCCGTATCCAAAGCAATTCATGAGCTGGAGGAAGAACTGCAGCTTCCTTTATTTGAACGGTTTCCAAAGAAGACGATTATGACGCCGGTTGGTGAACAGTTTCTCCAGCAGGTACAGCAGCTGCTGCAGCTATATGACAGCATGAAACAGGATGCTGCTTTGTTACAGGAAGCCTCCATATTACAAATCGGCTCCAGTATTACGATTGCCAATGAGCTGCTTTGTCCGCTGATGAAGCAGTTGCAACAGGCTTACCCGAAGCTGCAAATCCGTGTCACAGTAGCAAGTACCTCAGCGATTCTGGAACAGCTGCAGCAGCATGCGATTGATATTGCGTTTCTGGAGGGTGTCATACAGCAGGATTCTCTAATTGTCCAGCCGCTTTCCTTCTACCAGCTCAAGGCAGTCTGCAGTCCGGATTTTCTTGTCCATCATACGGTAGACAAGCTGAATACCCTGGCAGAGCTTCCTCTTCTCTTACGGGAAAAAGGAAGTGCAATCCGCGAAACCTTTGACAGCTTTATGCTATTGCACGATCTATGTCCGCAAGCCGCTTGGACATCGACCAATTCCACAGTTTTGATGAAGGGGGCGCAGGAGGGCTTTGGAATCGCCATATTGCCGGAGCGAATGGTAAGAAAAAAACTGAAGCAGGGAGAATTATGTGAAATCCAATTGCCGCAGCTAAAGCTTATGAATGTCAATCATATTGTCTATAAGAAGCATAAGCATCTCAATGCCCCTATGCGTGAGCTGTTGAAGCTAGCAGAAAAACAGGAAGCTTATCAATATCATTAAGTTAAGAGGATGAAAACAAACAGGATGCGGTTTTATTTTATCTCATTCTGATAGGATTAAGAGTATTCTGAAAAAAATGCATGACAAAAAGAAGATTTTTCAAGCAATTTATAAACTTTTGAGTTATAATTATATCGTATTAAGAAAAGCGGTAGTTGAAACATACTAGCGTTTGTGATTTCATAAGCCTCTTACATTTTCGATTTTGGCGGATTGGTAAGATATCTTGTGAAATGAGATTTTCAAGATCAGGCGGGTGACCGCCTTTTCTTTTATAATGCTGGATAAAATAGCGACAATGATGTATCGCCATTTTTTTGTTTATCGCATAAGAATACTTTTTTTCTTACCCTTTCCCTTTGGCTTTTTATTTATTATATGATGAGCCATAATAAAAGATATATTATACAGTATCATCCTTGCCCAAATCTCCTGTTGGATGCTTTCTCGTTTTTTCGCATGAACAGCACACAGATCCGCTGAAAATTTAAGGTCACGGAACGATAATTCTATACCCCATCGAGTATTGTATATTTCTTTTATTTCATCCTTACTAAATTCATCCCGGCTTAAATTTGTGATGATGGATTCATATTCTTCACTACCATCCAGCTTAAATCGAACTACACGGAAATGAAGTACATACTCAGGATTATGTTCATCAATAAAATCAAACGTAGATGTAGTAGATAAGAAACGATATTTCTCTGGTTGAGATTTTATATCTTTGGTCTGTTTTCTTGTCAATGTGATATGTAAATCCAAATCAAATTCTTCATCTGGCAGATTGAATTTTCTTAAAAGACTGGAAATCGAGTGTATATCTTTCACACGTATCAGGAAGGACTTACCCGACTGTATGATATGTGCCATAGTATTCCAGGTTGCATAATTTCTATCTGCGATAAAAATAGCATTATCATCGTGAAAACGTTCAACTATTTTCCACATGGCTTCGACCTCGTTCTTACTATGAATCCCTTGAACGATCGTATCTAAATAACGATGGTTTAAAACATCATAGCTGACATTAAGATGAAAAGCAGATAGAAATTTTCCTTTCGATGCACTTTTATGTAACGTATCGGGATCACTAAAATCAAGTGGTATTTGCATTTCAGACCCATCGACCGCAATAAGATGATAGCCCTTATATAAATTATCAGGTGGAAATGCTTTATTCAGTTCATTCAAAATATATTGAAAAACACGTGAAGAAATTTTAGAACGTGCCTGGACAAGTGCAGAGGCAGTTGGGGTGTTATTTGAGTAATGGAAAAAATCAAGTAGTTCTTCCCGGATAGGCTTACCCGCCATTGATAAGATGAATGAAACAGTATCTTTAAAAGATAGCTTTCTAGATTTACGAGTGAAATCAGAACTTTCATGTGTGACAAAATGTTGATCATATTTCAAACGATCCGCCTTATTTAAAATCTTATCCAAAGAATTGAAAAGTGTTTTATGGATAGAGATCATACCACAATCCCCTCAATTCTTTTATCAGATATGAAGGTAGAACAAGCATTGAAATTATTACTAAGGATCATATAAGATCACCTCCTACACCTTACAAAAGCGCGAAGTGTAACGGAGCGCACGATTTTTCTGATTTTGTCAAGCCTAAATAAAAAAGACACCTATACTTTTTGTATAAATGTCTCTCATCTATTTTTCTTTAACTTAATGACATTGGGAAGCTTATATGTAAATTTTACAATATAATACCTGATTGTCATTTAGACATACTTCCTTTCATCAATGATGGTTTTCCATTTTCCGGCAATAAAAGCTCGATTATTTAGAAACCTCTATATCAAAAGCAAAAGGACTGCATAATCAGTCCCTTTGTACGTACATTCTTGCCTGTTTCCCACAATGCGCCAGTCCTATTTTTATCACCTTCTGCATAGGATAGCCATATTGCTTTTCTGTAATCTGGATACATGCCTGATGTGCTAAATCCTGTAAACCTTTGCTTACATCCTTCGTATATTTTAATTCAATGATGATGGATGGATCTTCTGCATTCCTGTTTTTTAAACAAATATCGAATCTTCCCTCTCCCTGTTCCCGATTACTGATAATCTCATAACGGTTATCTAAACGTATGAGCATTCCCAGTAACAGCGTTTGATATGAATTTTCATTAATTAAATCGAAATAGCTCATTGTTTTCATCAGTATTTTCTGATAACCGTCTAAAAATGCATCCCAATTCTGTTGAAGGAATTTATCTAGTAAAATATCCAGACTATTCTCGTCTATATGAAGATAATGTGCTGTAAGCGAACTAAATTCGCTTACAATTTCTTTATTTGGTATCCGTAGTATATATTTCCCCAATAGTGGATCAACAACTTTTTCCACTGTTAAATAACCGGCATTCACAAATAATCCCCACAGACTGCTTGTTTCTCTGATTTCAAAAAAGGAAGTTTCAAAATTAACGAGAGTATTCACAGTTTCTGTTCTTATCAGCTCTTCATATCCATCTTTGAAAGATGCCTCGCAGTCCTGCATCGCTGATTTTATCATTTTGTTTGAACTGGTATTCACCCAGTAAGGGATAAGCTCCCCACGATTGACATAATTAATAATCGACCAGGGATTGTAAATATCAATTCCTCCCATATTGTAGCCATCATACATCTGTCGCACTGCATCGTCATATACAAAACCATAGGCTTCCAGCAGTTCCTTAACCTCTTGTTTCGTAAAACCAAAATATTCAGCATATTCTCGATCCTTAACGGTACATACAAGCGGATTATTCAAATCAGAGAAAATATTCTCTTTCGCAACCCGCTGAATACCTGTGAGCATGGCATACTGCAAATCATTGCTTGTTTTCAATGAAGTGTGCAGCATGGATGCAAGTCCACCACGTAATTCATCATAAAAACCAAGAGCATGCGCTTCGATAAACGGTGTATCATACTCATCGATAAACAGCATAACCTTTTTTCCATAATACTGATGGCACTTTAACATCAGAAAGCTAATGGCATTTGTTAATTTATCTAAACTGACATTTTCCTCCTCCATCAGTCCTGTGGATATCCGCTCAAGCTTTACCCTCTCAAATGTCCTTAATTCCTCATAGACATGTGCATACGTGTCATATGCCGTCATTAGCTGGCTTTTGATCTGATAAATAATGTTCTCCTTTGAACCTTTCGCATCCGCAAATGTTAGAAAAATCGTAGGATACCTATTTATTTCATCCGCTGTAGATGTATGCATGACAGCAGTATCTTTGAATATCTCTCTGGAGTCTTTCGTAATATCAAAAAACTCCGCAAGCATACTCATATTGATTGTTTTTCCAAAGCGCCTAGGCCTTGTGATTAACGTAACCTCACTGCCCCGATCCATATATTCCTTTATCATAAGGCTTTTATCTACAACATAATAGTTTTCATCCTTCAGCTTTTTATAATCCTTTAGCCCGATTGGAATCCTCTTCATAACATCACCTGCCATTTTCTTTATTATACCATAGAAATATCAAATCCAGTCCTTCACAGCATGAAAACATAAGGAATCACAGAAATCATCCTTTGTAGGATTCAGCCTACATAATTAAAAATATCAATAGCGTATCCTCTACATCTATTGATATTTTTATTCATAATCATCTTTTGTATAGAACTTATTTTGTGACAAACAATTTATCATTTATAACATGTAGGAAATAGAATCTCTTTTTATCCAGCATATCTAAAAATCGCCACTGCAATTCTTAAAAATGCAGTACAGATAACACAACCATCACGGCGACGACCATAAGTATCAGAATGCGATAGATTGCTTTTTTCATGAATTCCACCTCTATTTCGCTATTTTCACCTTAGTCCAGTAATCAGAAATCAGCTTCTTCGTCTTTTCATTATATTCAAAGATCTCGTCCTTCGGATACCCGACACGCGGCATATACGCATTGTTTCCATAAAATTCGCCATCCTTGCCGCTCAGCTCATCCAATACCTCGCCATTGCTTGAAGCATAGCCGACAAACAATGAATTTTTCATACTCTGCTCATATTCCAGAACAAAGTTGATATATTCATTTGCCAGCTTCGGATTTTTGGCATCCTTTGGAATTACCATGGCATCACTCCACAGATTGGTTCCTTCCTTCGGCATGAAATATTCCATATCCTCATTCTCTGACAGTATGAAGGCTGCATCACCGCTGTATACCAGGGCCAAATCCTTATTGCCGTTGATCATCGCATCGATGACCTCATCTGTCACGATTTCCGGATCCATCGTGGATACGGCTTTCACCAGCCACTCATAGGCCGCATGCAGCTCCTTTTCGCTGGAGGTATTCATGGAATAGCCCAGTGCCTTAAGAGCCATCATGAAGCTGTCGCGTTCCGAATCATACAGATACAGTCTTCCCTTGTATTTTGTATCCTGGAAAATATTGAAGCCCTCTTTTTCCAGATCGGCTTTTGCCACGTTGTTTTTATTATAGACAATACCGACCGTACCCCAGAAATACGGTGCGGAATACGTGTTATCAGGGTCATAGGACAGTCCCTTGACACCGTCTGCCAGCACTGCCAGATTCGTAACAACACCTTTATCCAGCGGCTGCAGCTTTTCTTCCTTGATCAGACGCTCAATCATATAATCACTCGGTACGAGAACATCATAGCTTTCGCCCCCCTGCAGCTTGGTATACATCAGCTCATTGGAATCAAAGGTATCGTAAATCACCTTTACCCCATACTGCTTTTCAAAAGCCGCATTGACATCCGGATCCATATATTCTCCCCAGTTGTACACCTTCAGCGTATCGCTGCCATATTTCGCAATGGCATCCTCTGTCGAGGTGCTGCCGACACCGCCCTTTAAAGCGAATAAAAGTCCTCCAATCACCAGTACAAAGCACATACCGACAATGCCGCTGACCTTATAGGAAATCGGCTTATTGTTGCGGGCTGCCTTCTCACGCACCAAAGGAACAATGTTCACAATGAGCAGCGTAATGGTAATCATAATGACAATCAGTGTGGATAAGGAGTTGATGCTCGGATTGATCCGCTTACTCATCGTCCAAACCAGTGTGGAAATATTTTTCACTCCGTTGCCGGTCACAAAATATGAGATAATGAAATCATCAAAGGACATCGTAAAGGCAATGAGCGCACCGGATACCACTCCCGGCATGATCTGTGGAACAATGACCTTCCACATTGCCTGCGTCGGTCTTGCGCCCAGATCCATAGCCGCCTCTGCCAGGTTGGGATCCAGCCCGCGAAGCTTCGGCATGACACTTAAGATCACATACGGCGTACAAAATGCGATATGTGCCAGCAGCATGGTCAAAAAGCCCTTTTCCATATGCAGGGACACATAAAACAGCATCAGTCCCACCGCAGTAACGATTTCCGGATTCATGATAGGAAGATCGTTGATCTGCTGTACAACCTCCCGCACGATACGGCGCGATTTGCTCAGCCCGATGGCGGTAATCGTTCCGACAATCGTGGATACAAACGTCGCCACCACCGCGGTAACCAGTGTATAATAGATGGCCTCCATCATATTGCGGTCATTGAACATCTTGTGATACCACTGCAGGGAGAAGCCGTCAAAGCTTGTCAGGGAGCGGCTGCCGTTGAAGGAAAAAATCAACATATATAATATTGGAAAGTAGAAGAACACCATCACACAGCCGAGGATGAGTCTTCTGGAAAGCTTGCTGTTTTTCATTGCACATTCCCTCCCCGTTTTGCACGGACGCTGTCATCTCCCTTATCCAGACGCCGTGTTACATACATACTGATCATGATAATCACTGCCATGATCATGGAAATGGCACTTCCGAAATTCCACTCACCTACCGTAATAAACTGATTTTCAATGACATTTCCAATCATCATGTAGCCGCCGCCACCCATCAGCTTGGGAATGACAAAGCTGGACACTGATGGCAGAAACACAAGCGTAATCCCGGATATCACACCGGGCAGTGATAAGGGAAAGGTGATCTTACGAAACCGTTCCACGCGGTTTGCGCCAAGATCATTTGCCGCATCCAGCAGCGAGCGGTCCATTTTCGCCAGTGAGGATTCAATCTGCAGAATCATAAACGGTATAAAGTTGTATACCATTCCAAGCACCACGGCACCATCCGTATACAGCAGCTTCGCAGGCTCCATACCGAAGTAGGTCAGAATGTGATTGATCAGCCCGTTATCTGCCAGAATACCAATCCATGCGTACGTACGCACCAGCATGTTGATCCACATCGGCAATGTAACAAGCAGAATCAGAAGATTGCGCTTGCTGGACTGGGATATTGCATATGCTACCGGATACCCGATCAGCACACACAATACCGTTGTCATTAAGGCAATCCTGAGGGAAAGCCACAGCGTTTTTAAGAAATCAGGGTCTGTAAAGAATTTTTTGAAATGCTCCAGTGTAAACTGCAGCGTTGCCACATCATTTCCCTGCTTCGTAAAGGCATATACGATAATCAGAAGCATGGGAATAACGATCATGGCAGTAATCCATATGATATACGGATATGTTAATCGCTTAAAGGTCTTCATATCAGTATCCCATCTTGCTCATGACATGGATATCCTCCGGATAGAAGCTCAGACCCACTTCGGCTCCTTCCTCGGCAATATCCGTTGTATGAACCTTAAATTCCCTACCCTGTGTGGAGAAGGTTACCTGATAGGTTCCCGCAGTAATATTATCCGGATCAAAATCATAATCCACATCGGAAATTTCCACATCGCTTTCATCACTCAGCTTCCAGCTCTGTGCATTTGCCCAGGTTTTCAAATCGGTATCAATGGCTGCACTCTCCTTCAGCTCGTCCACGGTTTTAAAGAAATTGAAGGCGGAAATCGCTTCGTTCGCCTTTGGATTCTCCACGTATTTCTGCTGCACCACAAACACCTTGATGGATACACTCGTTCCGGAGCTTGTGGAGAAGGTAACCGGATACGTACCGATCTCCTCCGGTATATCATATTCAATTTTATTGATGGAAATATACTCATCATCCTGCGGGCTCCATGCCTGTGCATCCGCACGGGCGATGATTTCCGCATCGTTGAGCTCCTTCACATCCTCGATATCCACATAGAAGTCATTGGCGGAAATACGCTCTTTGGCATCACTGCTGGAAACGTCGTGCTCCTCCGTTACATTCATCATGACACTAACAGTGGTTCCCGGAACGGTTTCCACCATGATTTCATAATGCACACCCTTAAACAGCACACTTTTCACGATACCTGTCATTTTGCCGTCCTCTTCCTTCACGATATCCAAATCCTCCGGACGTATGACGACATCCACCTTTTCGTTTTTCTTAAAGCCGAAATCCACGCAGTCAAAGCTGATATCATCAAACATCACCTTGTAATCATCCAGCATGACGCCCGGTATGATATTGCTTTCCCCGATAAAATTCGCAACATAGCGGTTCTCCGGCTCATTGTAAATATCCGTCGGTGTTCCTACCTGCTGTATTTCGCCATCCTTCATGACCACGATTTTATCCGACATCGTCAAGGCCTCTTCCTGATCATGGGTTACATAGATAAAGGTGATGCCAACCTCCTGCTGAATCTTCTTCAGCTCGTACTGCATTTCCTTACGCAGCTTCAGATCCAGTGCACCAAGCGGCTCATCCAGAAGCAGCACCTTCGGTTCATTCACCAGAGCACGCGCAATTGCGATACGCTGCTGCTGTCCCCCAGATAACAAGGTGACATCCTTTTTCTCATAGCCCTCAAGACCGATCAGCTTCAGCATCTTCAGCACCTTCTGCTCAATGACATCCTTACTCATCTTCTTGATTTTCAAGCCGAACGCAATATTGTCATATACATTCATATGCGGAAACAGTGCGTATTTCTGAAATACCGTATTCAGCTCCCGTTTATAAGGAGGCACATCCGTGATATCCTCCCCGTCGAAAATCACATGCCCCTCGCTTTGATTCAGAAATCCCCCGAGAATTCGCAAAAGTGTTGTTTTCCCGCATCCGCTGGGTCCCAGCAGTGTCACAAATTCATTCTCATAAATATCGAGATTGATTCCCTTCAGCACCAGTGTACCGTCAAAGTCCTTTACGATATTCTGAAACTGTATCAGCTTTTTCTCTTCCATTGCTTACGCCTCCTTAAAACAGCGGCGGTGTGGTGATCCACAATACCCGCGCCTCATTCTTTCCGTTGTTTTTCAAATAATGCCGGTATTTCCCGTTAATATAAAAGGTTTCCCCCTTTTTTACAGGATATTCCTTATCGCCGTTCACCAGCGTGATCCTGCCCTCCAGCACGTAGCCGAATTCCTCCCCGTCATGCGGGTCAAATTCCTTGCTGCTGCCCTGTGGGGACAGCTCCAGCAAAATCGGCTCCATTTCATTTTTCTGCGCATTCGGTACGATCCAGTGGATACAATACTCCTCATGCTCATCCACGAAATAATCCTCCTTTTTAAAGACGACCTTGTTCTCCTTGCTGTCTTTAAAAAAAGACGCCAGGTCGGTACCCAGCGCCTCTAAAATATCCTCCAGAGTGGAAACGGAAGGGGAGGTAAGGTTACGTTCAACCTGCGATAAAAAGCCCTTCGTTAATTCACTCCGCGACGCGAGTTCCTCCAAAGTAAGATTGTTCTGTGTTCGCAACTGCCTTATCTTCTGCCCGATATCCATACATACCTCCCTTTGTTTAGTAATACTAAACTTTCCGTATGATATTTGAAACAGGATGATTATATCATAAAACCGGACATATGCAATACCCTGTATGAAAAAAGTTTAATATTTTAAACTTTTTGTTTAATAGAATAACAAAACCAAAAAGTTTCCATTGGTAAACAGGAAAAATTCCGGTTTAATCACATATTTTCACATAATTTACATATCTTTTAACTATATCTTTTTATTATAGTAACTGTGGGCAAAGATATTCTTCGCCTAGATAGAAAATAACTCCCCTAATTATTTTCTATACATTCTATCCCCTTAATAATTTATTGTATTAAGAAAAAAGGCGTATCCCTAGCGCCTTTTTTCTTGTTTCAGCCTTTGCATAAAGGCATATTGCCATTCTATTCATCACAAGCTATGCGGCATTCTCTATACGAAAAGACCGCATTTTGATACAGCAGACATATCCTCCCCCATACAAACACATAATTCATATGCAAAGGGGGATCACCTGCTATGTTAATCGCTTACATCCTAAAAACATGTATCATGCTTATGCAAATATAAACTTTTCATTAACTTGGATTTTTCTGCCGCTATGAGCTTTACAAACACGGTGCCTTCCCTCTATAATGTTACTGTTGCCGCCTGTAAAGAAAGATACCTAGGCAGTATTTTTGCGGCATGCCACCAATGGGTGGCTTTTTTTATCTCATGAAGAAAGAGTTGAGCATCCTGCTTTACATGCAGGGCAAAGGCACTGTACGGATACTTCACCATAAGGGAAACTGCATAAGCAATTCGTCCTGAAGCTGTCTGAATTCCTTCTCAGTGAGCATACCGCTGTTTCTTCTAGCCTCCAGAATGCGGCGCTCATACTGCATAACCTCCTCATCCAGAAGCTTTTGGTCATTGGCATATTTCCCAAACCGGCAGACCCTCGCATATTCCTGTCGATGTGCCTTCCAGATTTTTGAGCGATACATGGGATCCCCCTCCCACAGTCTGCTTTGAAACCGATACCGTTTTTTTTCCATGAAATCCGGAAATGACAGATAAGCCATACAATCACCTCAATGCTAGTATAGACTATATTGTTACATAATATATGTCACAATAAAAAAACTGCAGAGCTTTATGCATTCTGCAGCGTTTCAGCATCGGATTCTGATGCTACCTCCACCCGTTCGATATAGCCCTCCTGTATCAGAATCTCCTCCATATGATAATCCATCATGATACCGATACCGACATCCATCATTTTTCGCAGACACTTCAAAAGCATTGCTCCGCGGTTTGTCAGCGCATATTCAATCATGGTCGGCTTTTTATGAACATGGACAATCCGGGAAACAAGTCCCAGGGCAATCAGCTCATCCAGTTGCTCCATGATTTCTTTTTTCAGCATGGAAGGGATGGCTTTACACAGCTCCTCCAGCCGTTTTTTGCGTTTTTCCATTTCCCAAAGCACCAATGCCTTTTCCCGCTCCTGCGCGATATCCACACTCAGGGTCAGCGGGTCTTTATATGCAGTTACCTTCATCATCAACACCTCTTGCGTACATCCTATCAGAAACATGCAGTTTGTGCAACAATGCCTCTGCAACTTGACACTTTTTAGGAAAAAACGGCTTTACATACAAAAAATGGAAAAAGCCGGTTAAGGGGTTCCGGCTTTTCCAAAAATTATGTTATTTAAGGGGATAGAAAATTGTATGAATTATCATTAGGGAGAATGATGAGTACATACAAGCAAGGTTAACTTCCCTGCTCGTGTAATAGTATATGATATTTATTTGGATAAAAAATGTTTGAAATACGTGAAAATATGTGAAGCATTTTACTAGGAATTAGACAGCAGCTTCTGCTTTGTCATCTCCAGAAATTCCTCCAGATATTCCCGGTTCAGAGAATAGTACAGGCGGTTGTTTTCCTTGCGGAATTTAATGAATCCGGCATTCATCAAAGCCTGCATATGATAGCTGATGGTTGGGGTTGTGAGCTGCAGCTCCTTGGCAATCTGCGCCCCATAGGCACATTGCCGGGATACATAGCACAAAATTTCAAACTTGCTTTTATCACTGAGCAGCTTCAGACTGGTGCAGATGGTATCCACAGACATGCCCGCCTTCTTATATTTCAGAAGAGACAGTATATCCAGCCCCCAGATGAGGGTTGCCTTTCCATGCTCATTCAGATCCTGTGTCAGAAAGGACAGGGAACGAAAACCCGAAAAGGCTGGCAGGATCAACAGCTCCTCGGATTTGAACAGAACCTCGTCCAGCTTCATGCCGGTAAGCTCACTCAGTTCTTTCAGCAGTTCCTCATGATTCTCTATCATATCCTCAAACTGCCTTGCTGCCTCAGCATATTCCTTCTGATACCGGTCCAGCACTGCAAGCAGCTTAATAAAAAGCTCCTCCCATCGATCCAGTACGGCCGTCATATCCTGTGCCTTCATCAACAGCTCCCATTTATCCTCAGCTGATAGTGAGGTGGCATTGAGATCCTGCAGAAGAACCGCATCCTCCACATTTTTATAATCCTTATCTTCATCGAAATTGCTGATATACGCACGGATCAGACAGAGGCGGTCTTTCTCGCAGACCCTGCGCAGCCTCTGCAGCTGCAGCTTCCAGTCTGTTTCCTCCATATCCAGATAACTGATGAAAAAGCTGCGAAAAGGAGTGACTTTCCCGTTTTTCTTATCTTCAAACAAAAGTGACAAATCTTTATAGTCCTGCAGAAATACAGCATCCACCTCGGAACGAATATCGGTCAAAACGTCGATATGAGACTGGATACGTTTCTCCTCCTCAATCGGCAGATGCTCTCCCCGCAAGGTCTCCTCATAGCGTTCCTTTCTGAGGCAGTCCTCCAGTAGCTCACAGCATTCCAGCATAGGCTGAAAATGGTTTTTAAACAGGATTTTCACTCTCGCCAACTCCTTTACATTACAGATTTTTCAACTGTTTCAGGAATATCATACCAGTAAACACCACGAAAGTAAACAAAGCAAAGGATGCGAAAATTACAGGGAGAGACACATACAGACAGACAACGCTCATTGCAAAGGAGGTCAGCGGAGTAGCAATGGTTGCCGAAGCATTAAAGATGGCACTGACTCTGGCTAGATAGCACTGCTCCACATGCTTCATAAAGGATATCGTAACGATGTTCATCAGAATAGCGATACAGAACCCGAACAGGAAGGCAGCTACTGCCATTGTGCAATAAATCACCACGGTACCCTGCAGATGTGCAATCTGCGTCAGCGCCAGATAATAAAATCCGGTGGAAACACCGCCAGTTAACAGCAGCGGCCGGTTGCGCATATGCTTGTGCAGATACGGATATACGAAGGATCCGATGCCCATACCGACGGAAAGAGCCAAAGAGGATACGGATAATAAATCCGCCCCCTGATGCAGAATTCCGCTGATATAAGGAGCCTGAAAGGAATTATACGGTACCAGAAGCATATTCATCAGCATTGCACAGGCGCAGATGACGATTAACAGCGGCATGCCCTTTACATAACGAAAGCCTTCCTTCAACAGGTATATACTTTTGTGGATATCCACTTCTGCTTTCTCTGTTATTTCCTTGCTGTGAATACAGCAGATGATGAGTGCAGAGAGGAAGAAGGAGGCCACATCAAACAGAATTGCACCCGACAGTCCGATTGCCGCAATCAGGATACCGCCCATCCCTGTACCGATGAGTTCACAGATTCGGGATGAGGATTGAGAAAAGGAAAGACCGAAATCATAATATTCACGTTCAAGAATCAGTGGCGTAAAGGCTGTGGATGCCGGATTGCGAAAGGATTCCAGTGTGTTGTTCAAAAACGTGATCAGCAGCAGCATCCACGGCTGCAGAGCTGACAGCATATACAATACGGCAATGCCTGCTGTAAGGATTCCCCGTAAAATGTCACAAGCAATCATGATGTTCTTTTTCTCCATACGCTCCACGATCGCTCCTGCGAAGGGCTGAACGAGCACATTTGGTATCATATTCACACCCAGCATAATCGCAGACCAGCTTGCGGAGCCTGTGAGTTCAAATATCAGCCAGGTGAATGCAATCATATCGATGGAGTCACCAAACCGGTTGATAAAATTCGCTCCCGTCATTTTCATAAACTCTCTCTGTTTGAAAATCTGTCGATAACCTTGTTCCATATATATCTATCTCCTTTATTAGATGAATATATAATACAATATAGATAGATAATTGTCAATCAGTATATTAGACATACATCTAATATATAAATATTTACAAGGATGCTCTGCAACAACCAGACTTGCAGATAAACCATATACATATGCGGTATCCGGATGTAGATGCACTAGGCTTTCTATTTGCGGCAGTCTTCCGAAAAAAAAGACCTGATGAACAGGTCCCTATACCATAAACTGCAAAAAATAATCAATTTGTTTTTTCCACCAGTACCAGTCATGGGATACATCATATCCCCAGAAATCGATCCAGACATCAATATGCTTGTCAGCAAATATCGCCTCCATCTGATGCATGCTGTTTTCCATTTCCTGTTCCCAGGCCCCCTGTCCGCAGCATAAGACGATTTCCGAATTGCGATACAGCTCCATATACGGATGATCCTGCGGCATATTCGGCAGATAATCACTCGGTGAATTGCGATAGGTTAGCTCGTCATGATAATCATGAAAGAAATAATCGGCATGATACAAGCCGCTCATTGCCAGCACCCGATTGAATAAATCCGGTCTTCGCAGGAAGAAGTTCAATGCATGAAAGGCTCCCAGACTGCAGCCGCAGGTCATCATATCGTGCGGCTCTTTTCCGCTGTTCGCATAGGTGCTGATTTCCTGAATGCGGGGGATCAGTTCATCGATGATGTAATGATAATAGCGCTCATGCTGCTCCATACGTTCTCTTGGATTTCCGTCGACATTGCTCCATGTTTCATTATCAATGCTGTCACAGCAGAAAAACTGAATTCTGCCGGCATCCACATACTCATGTGCAGCATCAATCATTCCAAAGTTTTCAAAATCATAAAACCGTCCGTTCTGGGCAGGAAATACCAGACAGGGAATGCCTGTGTGTCCATACACCTTAAATTCCATATCCCGATTCAGCTCATGACTCAATTCCTTATAATACTCCACGTTCATAAAGATACCCTCCTTCTTCTTGCGCCATCATCACTTCATTTTTTTTGAGCACTCGCACGCTCCATCTCTTCGCACATTCCATCCGCCCACAGCTGGTAGATATCTGGGTATTCCTTCAGCAATACACATCGATCTGCCCCGCTACGTATGTCCAAAAGCTCCCAATGCCCCTGCCGCTTCCATATCAGCATATGCAGGAAGCCGCAGCTCCACTCATCAGCACACAATTTTGCGCATGCCTCTTGCGCAAACACAGTCAGCTCTTTTTCTTCCTCTTTCGAAATCCGATACTGTTTTCCCCCGGAAAGACGCCCTGCGGCTGTTGCGCGTGAAGCACCTGTATGATCCAGCAAAGCCTCCCATATATAAAGACTTCCCTCCATCTTTGGCACCAGCAGCTGTTGACATCCATACTTCCATGCATCCGCAAGCTTCTTGGCATCCTCGTATGCATACAGCTGTTCCTTCTGTACGTTATACAGTGCGCCATGCTTCTGTGCAAATAACAGCTCCTGTGCCTGCGGAAGAGATAACGCCCGTCTTGCCGGAGTGACTGTACACCACATGCCCGGATCCACGCACGCCGTGTCCCGCTGCCCAGAAATCGCTGAACATTGGAAACCGTACATCCGCTCTCCACATGAAAATTCGTACGCAGCCGTGCATCGAAAAACAGTCATCCTTCCTGAAAGGATTCCATACCGTTTAACCGCCCATAGCGATATGTGAAAAACGCTGCTGCCCGCAATGCTGCATCATAGGATTGATATTGTTGTATTTGTATGTAGTCCTGCAACGCATGCCTGACCTCGATCCGCAATTCCTCATACGGTTCATAACCGATTCCCAGGGTATTGATACCGTTCAGCTTCAATCGATCACAAAAGTTCCAGTTTGTCGCAGGAAATTGCGGGGATAGGATAAGAAAATTCATACATTCCCAGCTTTCTCTTTTGATTATTATACCATATAAAAAGCAATTTTGAAAGACATGTATTTTTTTCTTTCTGAAACAGAATGAAAAGAAGGTCAGCTTTTTTCTGATCTTCCTCCTGCCTCCTGCTGATAAGGTGATACAGAAATCGCATCCGCCTATACACAGGGACTGTCGCAGGCACTCATTGATAACTTCTGTAACAGTCCTGTCATCATAACGGCATATGGTTACTGGTTTCCTGATTTTCCCTCCAGCCTGTAGCCGGTGCCTCTCTCTACAGCCCAGCTGTCTACGTAAATAACCGCCGTCATCATACTGCCCATGCATATTTCTCTGCAGCCCTCAGGAATGGCGGATATGCCTGCTGTACGTATACAGATCAGACACGGTCACCAGCTGATACCCCTGCTCCTGCAGCCTTGGCACCAGCTCCTGCACAGCAGAGGCTGTAGAGGCGTATAAATCATGCATCAGGATAATGTCTCCGTCCTGTACCTGCTTGAGAAGCCGTTCCACCACAACCTTTGCATCACGATCATGCCAATCCCTCGTATCCAGTGACCAGGTGACGATACGTTTTCCCTTTGCACAGTCCATAACCGTTTTATTCTTACTGCCGTAAGGCGGCCGTATGACATCCGGATAGCGATGTGTGATATCATAAATGGATTCCTGCGTCGCAATGATTTCCTCCTCGATGTTTTCCTTTGACAGCGTCGTCAGCTGCTTGTGTGAATACGTATGATTTCCGATTTCATTCCCCTCCAGCACCATGCGCTGCAGAATATCCGGAAAATTATCCGCATTGCTGCCAAGGACAAAGAAGGTCGCATTTGCACCATACTCCTTTAAAGCATCCAAAATCGCAGGTGTATAGCGCTTGCTCGGTCCGTCGTCAAAGGTGAGGGCGATCATTGGTTTATTCGGATCGATATTCTTGATGGGCTCATTGAGAATATCCTCATAGGGGACGATTGTCTGCTGTGCTTCATTCTTTAAATCTACGGCATCCCCGAGGCTGTCATAGCCGCATTCAAACGTGGCCGCCTCATCAAACAGGGTTTTTTGTGGAAAGTAGAATACCATACGGTCCTTTTTCAATACAAAACGGTCGAAGTTATCCTCTACTGCGGAAATATGGGTGCGAAAACGGTCATTATCGCATTCCTTGGGAAAGCGTTTCTGAAAATAGTCAGATGCTTTTGCGGAAAGGAGCTGTATCCTATCCGCGTCAAAAATATCGTATAGATGAAGAAAATCCTGTTTCTTTGTATCGTATACGATCGTTTCCACATACTCCTGCTTCTGATAAATGCATTGATAGATGGCAAGCTTTACCGAAACATATCGATCATCCTTATAAAAGGATTGCCAGGTTATATTGAATTCCGCCTTGCGTTTTTCCTTATACGGCTTCACCGCCTCCAGAAAATGCTTTTGATAGGTATCCACCGTATCCTTGATTTTCTTGTCCAGCTTTGCAATGTCTGTTTTCGGATACATGATGCTTTCCAAATAGGTATCCTTATATTGGATATCCTGCACGGTCGTTCCAATTTCCTGATTCGGATTCTTATTCTCATCCAGCTTCTCACATCTGCAGCCGCAAAGCAGCAGCAGACAAAGGAAAGGGCATACAATACGTCTAACATTCATGAATTATCACCTGCTCCTTCAAGTATATGGAAAAACAGGCGAAAATAATGCATTATTCTGCGAAAAAAATTGTAATTCAGGCGATTTCGTATTATCATTATAGTTGGTCTAAAAGGTGGAATTAAATATGAATGAAAAAGAAAAGATTATAAATATCGCGGTCATTGCCCACGTCGATGCAGGAAAGTCTACTCTGGTAGATGCCTTCCTTCGTCAGAGTGATGTATTTCGCAGCAATGAAGAAGTTGTCGACTGTGTTATGGACAGCAATGATCTGGAACGGGAACGTGGTATCACCATCTATTCCAAAAACTGCAGTGTTATCCATGATGGTGTTAAAATCAATATTGTAGATACTCCGGGCCATGCGGATTTCTCCAGTGAAGTAGAGCGTATCATTAAGACCGTTGATGCCGTTATTCTGCTGGTGGATTCCAGTGAGGGCCCGATGCCGCAGACGCGCTTTGTATTAAGCAAGTCTCTGGAGATGGGGCTTCGCCCGATTCTGTTAATCAACAAGATTGACAAAAAGGACGCCCGTCCACAGGAGGTTGTGGATGAGGTGTATGAGTTGTTTTTGGATTTGAATGCAACGGATGCACAGCTTGACTTCCCGATTTTATACGGTGTGGCCAAGCAGGGAATCGTTCAGTATGATATGGATACACCAAGTGATTCCATTGAACCGCTGTTCAAGACGATTCTGAAGCATTGTGAAGCCTATCCGGATTTGGATGAGGAGCCTTTGCAGATGCAGATCAGTGCGCTGGCCTACGATGAGTATATCGGGCGTCTGGGCATCGGACGTATTTATCAGGGTGTGCTGAATGCACAGCAAAGCGTTGTAATCTGTGATTCGTTTGGACATGAGCGTACCAATACAACCTCACAGGTCTTTGTCTACCGTGGATTGAGCCGTGTTTCTGTAAAAGAAGCGAGAAGCGGTGATATCGTTGTGGTAGCCGGTATTCCGGATATCATGATCGGAGAAACCCTGTGTGAAAAGGATCATGTCATGCCGCTGGAAAGCATTCATGTGGAAGAGCCTACCCTGAGCATGAACTTTATCGTCAACAAATCTCCGTTCGCCGGAAAGAGCGGGAAATATGTAACCTCACGTAATCTGAAGGAGCGTCTGGAAAAGGAGCTGGAGGTCAATGTCGGACTGAAGGTGGAGCCGACAGACAGCGGAGACTGCTTCAAGGTCAGCGGCCGCGGAGAATTACATATCTCTGTTTTGCTGGAGCAGATGCGCCGGGAAGGCTATGAGGTAGCCGTAAGCAAGCCAGAGGTTATTCTGCACAAGGATGAAAACGGAAAGACGGTAGAGCCTGTGGAGGAAGTTGTTGCACTGGCTCCGGAAGAATACAGCGGAACAATCATCAATAAGCTGAACCTGCGAAAGGGCGTCATGGTGGACATGGTGGAAGAAAACGGCTATTGCCGTATCACCTATGAGGCACCGACAAGAGGATTACTCGGATACCGCAGCGAGTTCATCAATGATACACGCGGAGAGGGTACCTTGGTTCGCCGTATCAAGGGATATACGCCTTATAAGGGAGAAATCACACAGCGTGCAAACGGTGCCATGATCTCCACAGAAACCGGAGGAGCTATGACCTATGCCCTTTGGAATCTGCAGGAGCGCGGTTCCCTGTTTATTTCTCCACAGACCGAGGTCTATGAGGGAATGATCATCGGCGAATCCGCTAGAAACGTTGACATGGATGTCAATCCGTTGAAAAACAAAAAGCTGACAGCGATTCGTTCCAGTGGAAATGATGAGGCAATGCGTCTGACGCCGCCAAGAGACATGACGCTGGAGGAAGCTCTGGAATGGATCAATGATGATGAGCTGGTGGAAATCACACCGGACAGCATCCGTCTTCGCAAGAAGGGGCTGAAGCCGCATGAGCGCCGTCAGTATTATCGTGAAAGAGTATCCGATGAAGTAAAATAAACAAACAGAAAACGCCAGCATCTGGCGTTTTTTTATGATGCTTTCTGCGGCTTGCGAATACCGGACGATGCATCCAGCCTTATACAGATCCGAACAGTCTGAAAGAGAAACAGCGCTGCTGAACGCGAATACCACCAGAGGAAAGCTGCACGGTTCTTCCTTGGTCATGGGAAATAAAGCCTGAATCATAGGTATGGACCCCGGCTTACTAGGCTTTTTCTGTGCGTTCACTAATAAGAATAAAATTGGAAGAACCATGGAAACTCTGTTGATGTACCTAAAAAGGCTTTATCATAGGTTGAGGGACGCGAGGGTAGGCTGGATGTAGAGAGCTCAGACTAATCACGCAGGTGTGAATAAGCAGAGAAATGGCTGTTTCTCCCATGAACAAGAAGCTTCCCTCGGGAATCTGCCTGTATGAAAAAAACTGCCGTGAGTATGTTCCTTCGGCAGTAACTGTTACGTACGCTTGTCAAACTTTGTTTTACATTTCGGGCAGGTAATCGTAATTGTACCCCTCCCCTTCGGAACACGCAAACGCTGCTTACAGTTGGGACAGTTGTAATACTTATGTGTCTTGCGATCCTGAAATTCGCGTTTCTTTGTTCTCCATTTATTCTGAATCGGGTAGATCCACCCCATAAATTTCGCATTTTCCTGTGAGCGCTTATATGTATTTCTGCTCAAAATACGAAACCAGCACCATACGATCAGCAGCAGCGCCACATAGCCGATATATGGGATACGGAAAGCAGTGCCCAGAATCGTGATTACAAAATACAGAATCAATAACGCAAAAGACAGCTGATCCACACCGTATCTCCCGCGCATAAAATTCTGAAACCATTTCATATTTCAAAACTCCCTTCGATTGTGACATATTATATCACGTTCCCTTTCCAATTTCCAGCCTGTCGGAATTTTACGACAATATCACACAAAAAGCCCATGTTTTACCAGCTTCCCGCAGGAATTGCACAGCAATCGGAGATTGCGCCTATAGCCCACTGTGTGGAAGATGATATACAGCGTTGTGTAGTGTGAAAAGTAAACAGATGTATAACAACACAGGATATAACCGTCTTTCTCTCAATTGCTTTTTTTTACTGAGGGCTCATAAAAAGCTGACAACAGTAAGACGGAAATTACTGACATATAGTTTATGGAGCGTTTGTGTTGACGGAATGAGAAAAGACTGCTATGATATACTCGACAAAAAACTTCAGGGTCGGGTGAAATTCCCAATCGGCGGTATACCCCGCAAGCCATAAGGCAGAACCGTGTGAAACTCCGGTGGCGACAGTATAGTCTGGATGAAAGAAGTTAAGTTTTTTTCGATATGTCCCTAAAGGTTTTTGTTGAAAACCTTTTTTCTTTTGAAAAAAGGCTGACACAGACAGGAGGAATCGTATATGTCAGCATATGTTTCAACAAAAAGCAGGATGAGTGTACAAACCATCGCCAAAATCAGTATTCTGGGAGCACTGGCCTTTCTGGTCATGATGTTTGAAATCCCCCTTCCCTTTGCGCCTGATTTTTATAAGCTTGGCTTCGATGAGGTTATCGTATTGATTGGAGGATTTGCTCTTGGCCCCTGGGCAGCCGTCTGCATTGAAGCTCTGAAAATCGCATTGAATCTGCTCATCGGAGGAACCATTACGATGGGCGTCGGAGAGCTTACCAACTTTCTGATTGGTCTTTCCTTTGTACTTCCGGCCACAATCATCTATCAAAGGGATAAAACGAGAAAGCATGCCCTGTTCGGTCTGATTGCAGGAACGATCTGTATGACGATACTGGGAGGACTTCTGAATTATTTCGTAATGCTGCCGGCTTATTCCTATTTTATGAACCTGCCACTGGATCGCATTATCGAATTTGGCCATGCAGTAAATCCAAACATTAACGGATTGCTTGCACTGGTGCTGATGGCAACCACCCCATTCAATGTGTTAAAGGGTGTCCTGTGCAGCATTGTTGTCTTCTTATCTTATAAAAAGGTATCCCCGGTTATAAAGAAACAGTAACAAGCATCCGCTCGGTCTGAATTCAGATAAAGCGGATGCTTTTTTTATTATGCAAGCCATACCCTGATGGAAAGCAGCTGCTATCGATTCATGTATCAAGGGATTACTTCATCCTTTCCAACATACCAAAGGCCTACTCCTCATGCTTTTTGATGATCTTTTTGAAGTTGAGCTGGCGCTTCTCACGCACATAGCCCCTTGCTTCATAAAAGGCATGTGCCCCTGTACGTACTCGCCGGAAACAAGACGAATCATACAGACATTCTGATTTTCTGCCCATCGCTCTACCTCCGCAAGCAGCCTGCTTCCAATTCCCTGCTGCTGGTAATCCGGATGTACTGCAATTCCCAAAATATCTATCATTGGCGCTGCATACAGAATATCATAATCCTGTGCATGCACATAGCCGATAAGCTCCCGCTTTCTTTCAGCCACCACAAGGAGATGCTGCGGCATGTGTAACAGACGACGCAGCTGCTTTTGTGTATCTGACAGCGAACAGTCATAGCCTAGCACATCAGCATTCAAACACTGTAATGCAGCCGCATCCTCCTGCCGTGCAGGCCGCAGTTGAATGTGATCCTTCATGATATTTCTCCTTCCCGTTTTTATCATTGCATAGCTTCAATTCCTAAAGAAAATATTCTCAAAGCAATTCTTCAGACCTTTTGTCTGCCTGCGAAATGAAGCAGAGCATCCATAAGCAGCAAGATCAGTATAATCCATCCGGTCCATGCAAAGACACCGGTCATATCCGAGGTCAGCCTGCATAAATTCATCTGCCGTCCGATCCCCATCGGTACCTGCCCCATGATTTCCGACATGACACCCACCTTAAAGGTCAGCGAAATCCCGTTGGATAACGATGCCTGTATAGAGGAAGAAAGCAGCGGCAGATAGACACGGCGCAGCAAATACCAGCGACTCTCCGGATATAGCTGAACGACTCGCTTCAGGTTTTCATCCATATGCTGCAGACCACTGTACAGACTGCTGTATATCGTTGGGAAAATGATGAGAAAGCTGACGATTGCCGCACTGCTCTCCGAGCCGAACCATAATAGGATAACGATGATATAGGAAATATTGGGAACACTGCGGGTCAGCAGCAGGATTGGATAAAACAAATCATGAAAGGCAGGAATGCGGTAGGATAGGAATGCACAACCCCCGGCCATTACAAATGCCGCCAATAGTCCGCCCCATGAGCGAAGCAGCGTCACCAGTGTACTCTGATAAAATGCCGCAGACTGCAGCTGCGCTCCCATCAGCTTCAAAACATCGAGGGGATAGGGAATGATAAAATCATTATCCATCCAGACAGCCAGCAGCCACCAGAGAAGAAACAGCAGAAACGCCGATGACAAAATTCTGGCCTGCCTCATCGCTCATCCTCATCAAACAGTGACAGCTGGCTGTTTTTAGCCGGTACAGGTGCTTTCCTGGTATCCACTGCCGTAAATGTCAGTCGTTCGTTATCTACCTGAAATTCCAGTTCGTCCTGCAGATACAGCGGAATCTGATCCTCGAGCATCAGAATGGGAGTACGATCATGGATATCCTTCATTTGTCTAACGGATTCCCCTGTCACAATCACGAATTCCTTATGCTCATTATAAATTCCTGCCAGATAAAACAGAGGAGCATCCTCGCGCTGGATCAGTATTTTCTGCTTCTGCTTTCCTTCCTTCACCCATTCATAAAATCCGTTGCAGGGAATCAGACATTTCTTAGAAAGCATGGGGCGAAAGGTCTTTTTCTTTTCAATACCTTCACTTCTTGCATTGATCAGCTTACCATACGGTCCCTCAATTCCCCATTTCATCACATCCAGCGAAAACTCATCCTGTCCGTTGACGAGTACCAGTGCCTGATTGCCGGGAAATACTTCCTCTCTGGCAAACTCAAACAGCGCCTGCTGCTCGATTTTATGCTTCAGCCTTGCGAATGCAGGCAGCTCTCGTAATTCAAAAAAATATCTTCCGCACATATGCAAGCCTCCTGTCCTTATGCTTTTTCGTTTCGTTCCTCCAGCAGTCCTTCAAGCTGTGTAATCTCTTTTTTTATCCAATTTTCATTATAGCCCTGTTCCAGGGCTTTCTGATAATGCTCCAGAGCCTGCGCATATTTCTGTTTTTCCGTATACAGCTCCCCAAACGCGGAATGCAGCCAGCCGTCATCCCTTCCCAGCTGACGAGCTTCCAAAAGAAATGATAAGGCCGCATCCAGTTGATTCAGCCGCAGATTACACCACCCCAGCATGGAACAGTTTAACGGATTCTTCGGTTCCAGATCATAGGCCTTTTTAAAGCAGCGAATCGCTTCTTTATAGTCTTCCAGCTGTGTATAATTCCAGCCCAGCTCGCTGAAATTCCAGGCTTCACCTCCGAAGCGCTCAATCCGCTTCTTCAAAACAGCAATGGCTTTCTCCCCCTGAGAGCTTCTTCCCAGATTCCACGCATACAGATCCTGCATTTCCCTGCCTTCCTCTCCATGCTGCAGACAGAACTCACAGGCTGCAATAGCCTTAACATGGTCATGCAGATCACTGTAGCATCGGGCATAATGAAACATCAGCCAAAGATCATCCTTTTTTACTTCACTGGCTCGCTCCAGATATTGAAGCTTTTTTGTCCAGTCCTGCTGCTTATGCGCAATCCAGACCATTTCCTGATAGATCCAATAGGTATCCGTTTCCTTCTGCAATGCCTTTTCAAAGTACTCCAGAGCCGTGTTATACTGCTCATCCGATTCCCTGATACGTTGCAGGGAACGATACACATCTCCCAGCAGCGTTCGCTCGCTTGTATCATCTCTTCCAAGCTCCAAAGCCTTTAAAAGATGCAAAAGTGCCTCCTGCGGTTCATTCTTCTGGAAATAAGCAAATCCAAGCTCAAATTCCCTCCAGTCCTGGTAATGCTCATGTTGAATCTCCTGCAGGATTTGGATCTCCTTATCATATTCCCCACAGGCCTTGTAAAACCTCGCCAGATCAAAGCGTGCATCCTCATCCGGCAGGATACGGTAGCTCCTCACATAGTATTCCTCAGCTGTTTCCTTGTCACCAAGCCCGTAATATGCCTCGGCAGCCTGCGAAAGCAGCCAGACATTTCGTTCATCATCCAGCAAGCCGTTTTCAAAATATGTAATTGCGTCTTTTAGAATGCCCAGCTCCTTATAACACCAGCCAATCTCACCATGCAGCCAGGGCTCATCAAAGCCAAGCTGCAAAGCCTTCAGCAAAGCATCCAGTCCATCCCTGATATTCCCCTGCCGATCCAGTGAAAAGCCCAGCTGAGAATATATCCAACCATCCTCCGGGAAATAAACAAGCCCTTTTCGCAGAAATACCTCCGCCTCCTGATAGCGCTCCATATGATTCAGAATCCATCCCATATTCCCATAATAAAAAGGCTCCTCACTCGCGTACAGCTTGTGCTTCTCCAGCAGTATACGTGCATCGTCCAGCCTGTTTTCCTCGATCAGCTGTGTAAATTCTTCCTTATAATCCATAGTCTGCACCCCTTTGCACCTATTATACTATACTTTCGTACTGAAAAAAAGAAGACCATGCTTCCATGGCCTAAAACAGCTGCAATACAATCCCACTTGTGATTGCTGTCACAAAGAGAATGGCAAAGATGCGCAGGATATCCTTTTTGTTGTCATACATACGAAGCAGCACCAGCAGTCCAAGTCCTGCACTGGTAATCAGTCCGGCGGTTAGTGCCCCAAAGGACAGCACACCGTCCATAAACAGCTGTGCCAGAATCACACTGGCTGCACAATTGGGAATAAATCCTGCCAGAGCCGCAAGCATTGGCTGCAGATAAGAGCCCTGTGCCAATATGGTACGCAGTGTATCCTCCCCAATGTAGTAAATGAAAACAGACAATGCAAAATTTACAGCAAAGACAAAAATAAAGATTTTAATGGTACGAATCATAGCAATATAGACGATGGAATGATGTTCCTCCACACTCTCTTTCTCACACTCCGCATGAATATCATGCAGCGGATGGTTTTCCTTTAACCGGTGTCCGCGTACAAGCAAATCTACAATATATCCAACCAGTACTGCGATAACAAGCTTTACTGCGATAACAGAGAATAGGACATTGATTTGCTTCGGCTGTGCGACCAGAATCGGAATAGCCTCATCACTGGTTGAAATAAAAACAGCCAGTAAGGTTCCAAGTGAAATGGAACGGTTCATATACAAACCGCTTGCCAGCACAGAAAAGCCGCATTGCGGCACAATGCCTAAGATACCACCAATCAGCGGTCCCAGAGCTCTTGCGGATTCCAGCCGCTTCTGGAAACGGTCATTGCTTTTATGTTCCAGGTACTCCATAAGTAGATACGTCAGAAATAAAAACGGTATCATTGGTAACGCATCATGGAATACATCCTGTAGTACATCCTGCATAAAACTCCTCCTTCACATACTAGAGAATTTTACCATTCTTTCGAATTTTATACCAGCAAAACAATCATTCGTCAACGATTAAAAAAGACCCATCAAAAGATGAGTCAGATTACCTGGCAGCGTGCTATCTTCACTGGAGCCAGTCCAGATATTGTCGCCGCTGATATGCTTAACTTCTGTGTTCGGGATGAGAACAGGTGTGTCCACATCGCTATCGCCACCAGATCACTTTGAGGTCCATACCACTCCGGGTATGCTTCGCTATCCCTCAAAACTGAATAACAGTTGACAGTTTCTTTTTGTACCATCTGGTACGTGTGATTAAGTCCTCGACCTATTAGTATCAGTCAACTCCATGTATCGCTACACTTCCATCTCTGACCTATCCACCTCGTCGTCTTCAAGGGGTCTTACTTCGTTATACGAATGGGAGATCTCATCTTGGAGTAGGCTTCGCGCTTAGATGCTTTCAGCGCTTATCCCTTCCCTACTTAGCTACCCAGCTATGCTCCTGGCGGAACAACTGGTGCACCAGCGGTAGGTCCATCCCGGTCCTCTCGTACTAAGGACAGCTCTCCTCAGATCTCCAACGCCCACAACAGATAGGGACCGAACTGTCTCACGACGTTCTGAACCCAGCTCGCGTACCGCTTTAATGGGCGGACAGCCCAACCCTTGGAACCGAATTCAGCTCCAGGATGCGATGAGCCGACATCGAGGTGCCAAACCTCGCCGTCGATGTGAACTCTTGGGCGAGATCAGCCTGTTATCCCCAGGGTAGCTTTTATCCGTTGAGCGACGGCCCTTCCATTCGGCACCGCCGGATCACTAATCCCGACTTTCGTCCCTGTTCGACTTGTTTGTCTCACAGTCAAGCACGCTTCTGCATTTGCACTCGTCGATTGATTTCCATCCAATCTGAGCGTACCTTTGGGCGCCTCCGTTACTCTTTAGGAGGCGACCGCCCCAGTCAAACTGCCCACCTGACACGGTCCCTCACCCAGTTCATGGGTGCAGGTTAGAACTTCAATCAAACAAGAGTGGTATCCCAACAGCGGCTCCTCGTATACTGGCGTACACGTCTCTTCGCCTCCCACCTATCCTGTACATCTTTGATCAAAATTCAATATCAGGCTACAGTAAAGCTCCATGGGGTCTTTCCGTCTAGTTGCGGGTAACCTGCATTTTCACAGGTACTAAGATTTCACCGAGTCTGCTGCCGAGACAGCGCCCAAATCGTTACGCCTTTCGTGCGGGTCAGAACTTACCTGACAAGGAATTTCGCTACCTTAGGACCGTTATAGTTACGGCCGCCGTTCACTGGGGCTTCAATTCATTGCTTCTCCTTGCGGATGACAAATCCTCTTAACCTTCCAGCACCGGGCAGGCGTCACCCCCTATACTTCGTCTTGCGACTTTGCAGAGAGCTGTGTTTTAGTTAAACAGTCGCTTGGGCCTCTTCACTGCGGCTCTCTTTTACAAGAGCACTCCTTATCGCTAACTTACGGAGTCATTTTGCCGAGTTCCTTGGCAACAGTTCTCTCGCTCACCTCAGGATTCTCTCCTTGCCCACCTGTGTCGGTTTTGGTACGGGCCGCTATGGAATTATCACTAGAAACTTTTCTTGGAAGCTGGCATCATGTGCTTCAGTACTTGTCCGAGGACGTTCCCTTACCTGTCACATCTTACATCCCGCTGACGCATTTCACTGTCAGCCTGCTATATGCTTCGACCACAATCCGTTCAGTGGCTCACACTAGCCTTCTCCGTCATTCCTTCATTTCCATCGCGGGTACAGGAATATCTGCCTGTTTTCCATCCACTACGCCTTTCGGCCTCGCGTTAGGTCCCGACTTACCCAGGGCGGACGAACCTTCCCCTGGAATCCTTGGGCTATCGGTGTGTAGGATTCTCACCTACATCTCGCTACTCACACCGGCATTCTCTCTTCCATGCTCTCCACCGCTCCTTACGGTACGGCTTCTACGTGCATGCAACGCTCCCCTACCACTCAACTCTGAAGTTGAATCCGCAGCTTCGGTAGTATGCTTAGCCCCGGTACATTTTCGGCGCAGGGTCACTCGACTAGTGAGCTGTTACGCACTCTTTGAAGGATGGCTGCTTCTGAGCCAACCTCCTAGTTGTCTGTGCATCCCCACATCCTTTTCCACTTAGCATACATTTTGGGACCTTAACTGACGGTCTGGGCTGTTTCCCTTTTGACCATGGACCTTATCACCCACAGTCTGACTGCCGAGTACGTCATCATGGCATTCGGAGTTTGATTATACTCAGTACCCCGGGATGGGGCCATCGTACATTCAGTGCTCTACCTCCATGCGACTCTGCCTCGACGCTAGCCCTAAAGCTATTTCGGGGAGAACCAGCTATATCCGTGTTCGATTGGAATTTCTCCCCTAGCCACAACTCATCCGCCAACTTTTCAACGGGGGTCGGTTCGGTCCTCCATTCAGTTTCACCTGAACTTCAACCTGGTCATGGCTAGATCACACGGTTTCGGGTCTACATCATCGTACTGTCGCCCTATTAAGACTCGCTTTCGCTTCGGCTCCGTATCTTCTACTTAACCTCGCACGATAACGTAACTCGCCGGTTCATTCTACAAAAGGCACGCCATCACCCTTTAACGGGCTCTGACTTCTTGTAAGCATACGGTTTCAGGTTCTATTTCACTCCGCTCCCGCGGTTCTTTTCACCTTTCCCTCACGGTACTGGTCCACTATCGGTCACTTGGGTATATTTAGCCTTGACGGATGGTCCCGCCTGCTTCCGACAAGATTTCTCGTGTCTCGCCGTACTCAGGATACCACTAGGCTTCACATTGCTTTCAGTTACGGGACTTGCACCCTCTCCGGTCGGCCTTTCAATGCCGTTCTCTTAGCCATGCTCTTGCCATTTCGTGGTCCTACAACCCCAGATCAAGATCTGGTTTGGGCTCCTCCGCGTTCGCTCGCCGCTACTTACGGAATCATTCTTATTTTCTTTTCCTCCGGATACTTAGATGTTTCAGTTCTCCGGGTACCTCCCTCATGAGCTATGTATTCACTCATGGGTGACAGCTCATTACTGCTGCCGGGTTTCCCCATTCGGATATCGACGGATCTTTGTGTACGTACCACTCCCCGTCGCGTTTCGCCGTTTGTTGCGTCCTTCTTCAGTTCCAAGTGCCTAGGCATCCACCGTACGCCCTTATTCACTTAATCACGATTAAGTTTTAAAGCGTTCATTTCTTTGCTTAGGTTTTTGCTTGAGTTTCTGTTTTTGTTTAACTATCTACTCGTGAATATCTATGTTGTTTACAACTTTCGTTATAGACCTTCATATGTCTTCTGTTATTCAGTTTTCAAAGATCGACTTCTTTTCGTTTGGAAGATCAGTCTTCCAAAACTGAACAGGAAATGTTCGATAACTCTTTACTTCTTTTGTACTTTCTCCTTAGAAAGGAGGTGATCCATCCCCACGTTCCCGTAGGGATACCTTGTTACGACTTAACCCCAGTCATCGGTCCTACCTTCGACGGCTCACTCCTTACGGTTATGCCACCGGCTTCGGGTATTACTGACTCCCATGGTTTGACGGGCGGTGTGTACAAGGCCCGAGAACGTATTCACCGCAGCATGCTGATCTGCGATTACTAGCGATTCCGACTTCATGAAGTCGAGTTGCAGACTTCAATCCGAACTGAGACGACCTTTATGAGATTCGCTTCACATCACTGTGTCGCTGCTCTTTGTGGTCGCCATTGTAGTACGTGTGTAGCCCAGGCCATAAGGGGCATGATGATTTGACGTCATCCCCACCTTCCTCCGGTTTGTCACCGGCAGTCTCGCATGAGTCCCCAACTTGATGCTGGTAACATGCGACAAGGGTTGCGCTCGTTGCGGGACTTAACCCAACATCTCACGACACGAGCTGACGACAACCATGCACCACCTGTGTGATCCATAATTATCCCCCTATCTCTAGGGTATTTGTTTCCATGTCAAGGCCTGGTAAGGTTCTTCGCGTTGCTTCGAATTAAACCACATACTCCACCGCTTGTGCGGGCCCCCGTCAATTCCTTTGAGTTTCACACTTGCGTGCATACTCCCCAGGCGGAGAACTTATTGCGTTAACTGCAGCACTGAATTCCTCCAACACTTAGTTCTCATCGTTTACGGCGTGGACTACTAGGGTATCTAATCCTATTTGCTCCCCACGCTTTCGTGCCTCAGTGTCAGTTACAGACCAGGCGACCGCCTTCGCCACTGGTGTTCCTCCATATATCTACGCATTTTACCGCTACACATGGAATTCCATCGCCCTCTTCTGCACTCCAGCATACCAGTTTCCATAGCTTACAATGGTTGAGCCATTGCCTTTTACTACAGACTTAGTACGCCACCTACGCACCCTTTACGCCCAATGATTCCGGATAACGCTTGCCACCTACGTATTACCGCGGCTGCTGGCACGTAGTTAGCCGTGGCTTTCTGGTAAGCTACCGTCACTCCCATAGCATTTCCTCTATGAGCCGTTCTTCACTTACAACAGAGCTTTACGATCCGAAGACCTTCTTCACTCACGCGGCATTGCTCGTTCAGGGTTTCCCCCATTGACGAAAATTCCCTACTGCTGCCTCCCGTAGGAGTTTGGGCCGTGTCTCAGTCCCAATGTGGCCGTTTACCCTCTCAGGCCGGCTACGCATCATCGCCTTGGTGGGCCGTTACCTCACCAACTAGCTAATGCGCCGCAGGTCCATCCATGTTCACGCCTTGATGGGCGCTTTAATATACTGAGCATGCGCTCTGTATACCTATCCGGTTTTAGCTACCGTTTCCAGCAGTTATCCCGGACACATGGGCAGGTTACCTACGTGTTACTCACCCGTTCGCCACTAAGTCTCTTTGGAAGCAAGCTTCCTCGAAACTTCGTTCGACTTGCATGTATTAGGCATGCCGCCAGCGTTCATCCTGAGCCAGGATCAAACTCTCCATTTGATTTAGCTCTAACGCATGACTTGCGTTTGAATTTCATTTTAGTTATCGTTATACCGAGAATATTGTTTTCTCAAATAATTGACGTTTCCTGTTCAGTTTTCAAAGACCGAAATTTCTATTTCGTGCGCCCTTGTTTCTCATCAGCGCTCGTATATAATACAACGAATCATACCCTGTGTCAACGATAAAATTCACTTTTTTCATCTTTTTTTTAACATTATCAATCGTAAACGGTTACATCCTTTGTTTACAGCTGTTTCTCTATTCTATAGGAGCTTTTCCATCTCCGTTTATAAAATAAAATGCGATGAAAGGTAATAAAAAGCTGTGACAACCTGCCTGAAGACAGTCTGTCACAGCTCTTTTAGTTGCTTCCATTTTGTAAAGCTCTTATGCTTCCTCGCGAACCCTGCCGCAGATCGGATAGTTTGCACAGCTTGGATTACATGCCTGCTGTGCGGTAAGCCGCAGCTTCGCCGGAACAAGTGCCGTGATTTCATCATCGTCATATCCGACAACGAAGCTCTTCTCATTGATCATAATCGGACGCTTCAGAATGGATGGATTTTTCTGTATTATATCCACCAGCTCCTTGATAGAGATATCATCCAAATCTCTATGCAGCTCCTGAAACGCCTTGGAACGCGTGGATATGATATCCTCTGTACCATTCTCTGTTCTCTGCAAAAGGTATTTGATTTCATCCTCCTTCAGCAGTGTTGTAAAAATATTCTTTTCAATGTATTTCATATCATTGTCTTTTAACCATTGTTTCGCTTTTCTACAGCTAGCACACCCAGGCGAAGTATATAAAATAATCATCTTCTCTGCCTCCTTCACATATATCTATTATAATTCATTGTATTTTAATAGGAAAGCAATTTTTGCAGATTTTGCTTTTTTCCTTGTTTTTCATATTTGATAATAGTATGATAATAAGGAATCAGAAATGCAGAGATGAAGATATAGTAGTTTTACGGCAGTTCCTCAACAGAGAGCTGATATATGGTGCAAGTCAGCAGGAGCCTGTAAAATGAATTGGGTCTTTGGAGCATGTTCCTGCGGGAACCGTAAAAGCCTTTAACGTTACAGGCAAGTGATTCCCTTGTGCGAAAAGCAATGGAATAAGTCGGGTGGTACCACGCTGTCAGCGTCCCTACATGGTACTTTTTTTATTTTATGGAGGTGTTTTATATGAAAAGAATGCTAAGCGGCATCAAACCAACCGGGCGTTTAACACTCGGAAACTATATCGGAGCCATACGGAATTTCGTAGCTTATCAGGACGATTATGAAATGTATGTCTTCATTGCGAATATGCATGCAATCACGGTTCCACAGGAGCGTGCAGAGCTGAAAAAGAACACAAAGGATTTAATTGCCCTGTACCTGGCTGCCGGACTGGATCCAAAAAAAGCTACCATCTTTTTACAGAGCGATGTGCATGAACATGCGGAGCTTGGATGGATAATGACCTGCAATTCCTATATGGGCGAGCTGCAGCGAATGACACAGTATAAGGATAAGACCGCAAAGGGTGAAACAGGTATTACCGCAGGACTGTTTACGTATCCTTCTTTGATGGCTGCGGATATCCTGCTGTATGATGCGGATTATGTACCGGTAGGTCTGGATCAGAAGCAGCATGTGGAGCTGACCAGAAATCTGGCAGAGCGCTTCAACAACCGTTATGGTGATACCTTTGTCATTCCGGAACCGCTTGTCAGTAAGGTAGGTGCAAAAATTTATTCCCTGCAGGATCCTACAAAGAAGATGTCCAAATCTGAGGAAAATCCAAAGGGTACCATTGATCTGCTGGATGAACCGGCAGTAGCACGAAAGAAAATTATGTCTGCAGTTACTGATTCATTGGGTATCATTCAGTATGACCCCGAACATCAACCGGGTGTTTCCAATCTGTTAACTATCTTATCATCCTTGAATGGGGAAAGCATCGAAAGCATTGTTGAGCGCTATAAAGGTAAGGGCTATGGCGATTTCAAGAAGGAGGTCGGCGCTGCAGTCTTTGATTTCCTGAGTGAGCTGCAGGCAAAGTACAAAGAGATTCTCTCCAGCGGTATGGTGGAAAAGGTTATTACAGAAGGAAATGAAAAAGCAAGACACAGTGCGCACAAAAAGCTGATGAAGGTCAAGAAAAAAGTTGGTTTCCAGCTATTTTAAATAAACGCATTGCTTATAATTTTTCAATTGTTCGAATAAGAAGCATTCCCCGTAATGCTTCTTTTCTCTTCCAGCAGCTTATTTGCTGGTTTTCCTGCTAATGTATGATATGATACATATAGAAGGAGGGGGTTGTATGCATAGCTTATTTCTACGCGAAGTATCAATAGATTGGGATGCTGTTAGCGACTATACGCAACATATTGCGGCACTGCACTCCTTTGACCGGCTAATCTTTCAAAAACAGATTACCTTTTTTACAGGAGAAAACGGCTCCGGCAAATCAACGCTTCTGGAGGCGATTGCTGTTGCTTATGGTTTTAATCCGGAGGGTGGTACCAAAAACTACCGTTTTTATACAAAGGATACGCATTCCTCCCTGCACGAGGGGATTCATTTAAGCCGCGGTTTCTGTCAGCCCTCCTGTTCTTATTTTTTACGGGCGGAAAGTTTTTATAATCTTGCGACCAAGGCTGAGGAGTATGCGTCCATCTATCAGGGAAGAGAACTGCATTCCTGTTCCCATGGTGAGAGCTTTCTATCCTTTATACAAAGCTTTCGGGACATCGGCTTGTTTTTACTGGATGAGCCGGAGGCCGCATTGTCCCCACAGCGCCAGCTGACCCTGCTGATACAGCTGTCAACGATGGCTTGGGAGGGCTCACAGTTTCTCATTGCAACAAACTCTCCGATTTTGCTTGGTATTCCCAATGCACAGATTTTAAGCTTTGATGATGGAATCATTGAAGAAATCACCTATGAGCAGACCGCATCCTATCAGATCACCGAAATGTTTATCAATAACCGTGAGTATATGCTCGACAAGCTGTTACGGGAAAACGAGAAATAAAAAGCGATGAATACAAAACAAGCTGCTACCATACAGCAAAGGAGATGTTGATGATAACACTACGCAAGGTTGACAAACGCAATATCTGGTCCATTGTTCGGCTGAAGGTGCATGATGAACAGCAAAGCTTTGTGGCAACCAATACAGAGAGCATGCTGCAGGCATATACAACGATGACAGAAGGTGGTGTTGCTTTGCCGTTTGGCATCTACGATGAGGAAAGTCTGATTGGTTTTGTCATGTTTGGCTACGGACGACAGGAAGAAAGTGATCCACCGATCGCACAGAATAATTATTCCATTTGGCGGTTTATGATTGATAAAGCCTGGCAGGGAAAAGGACTAGGCAAGCAGGCGCTGCAGACTGCCATTGATTTTGTAAAAACGATGCCCTGTGGTAAAGCAGAGTTCGTATGGCTTTCCTATGAGGCAGAGAATACAGCTGCCCGTGCCTTATATTATGCAGCAGGCTTTCGTGAAAACAACGAGCTGTGTGACGGTGAAACCGTAGCCGTTTTGCGGCTAAAGGAAGCATAGCAGTATGGAAATACAGAAATTTTGGGAATCCTTTCTGAAAGAGGCGCAAGCTTCCCTTTACCACCACGTATCAGGAAGCCTTTCATTTTGAACTGACACAAACGCTTGCGGACAGCCTGCTAAAGCTGGTGCTTGATAACATAAAAAGAGCGACTGCAAGCAGCTTCTATGCATATGAAATACAGCAGGAACGGCTGCCGCAGGTCAATGACTTCAATATTCTGACCGACTGGGCAGGCACTCCCTTCTGTGTGATCAAAACCACAGCCGTTACGATCCTTCCCTTCCATAAGATAACCTTCGCGCTGTGTTTGCGGGAGGGTGAGGACGATACACTGGAATCGTGGCAGAAAACCCATCCTTCCTTTTTCACAAAGGAAGGAAATGCTTTGGGCTATTCGTTTTCTGAGGATATGCCGGTTGTATTCGAGGATTTTGAGGTCGTCTACAGGCGATAGAGAAAAGGGATGCGTCTTTTTGAGGGTTCATTCTCTATTGCTGGTAAACTTAAACAGGGAGATATCAACACGATTGTATTTATCAATAGATTGAGATCTCCCTTTTTCAAACAGACGAAAGTAAGAAAGAACCCTTTTGAGAAGCATCCTTCTCTATGTACATTATCGTCGCACGGCTTCTGTTTGAGAATAGCATGAGCTGGAAACAAGCCATATCAGCGTCAGATATATTATGCATAACAAACAAGGCAGAAGCTGAAACAGCCTCTGCCCTGTATACGATTGGATTAAATTGCACTTAAATTTAATACGCCGAGGAAGTAACAGATCAGCACTGCAACACCTACAACGATTCGATAATATCCGAAGATTTTGAAATCATGGTTGCGGATATAATTCATCAGGAAGCGGATGGCAAACATGGATACCACAAATGCGATAATGCTTGCGACAACGAGCAGTGCAATATTTCCCCCGCTCATGGAGAATCCGTAATGCATGAAGTATTTTAGGAATTTTAATCCGCTGGCACCCGCCATGGCAGGAATTGCCATAAAGAAGGAAAACTCACTGGCCGCAAAACGGGAACACCCCAGAATGGAAGCTCCTAAAATGGTTGCCCCACTCCGTGAGGTTCCGGGAACCAGAGCCGCAATCAGCTGGAACAAACCAATCAGAAAGGCCGTTTGATAGGTGATTTCACCAACCCTACGGTATTTGGGATGATGCTTGGTGCTTTCCAGTACAATAAATCCGATACCGAATACGATCAGTGCAATTGCCACAACAATGGCATTGTTCATATACTTTTCAACATAGTCATTCAGAAAGATTCCGATAATACCGGGAATGGAGGCTACAAGAACATGAAACCACAAATCCCATGTGGAACGTTTTTCACTGATGGATTTTCTTGATGAAAATGGATTCAGCTTATGAAAATACAAAACGCAGACTGCCAGAATGGACCCCAGCTGGATAACAACCAGAAACAATCCCCAGAATGCAAATTCCGGAGTATCCGGTTTGGCCAGTGATGAGCTCATCGGAAAGAAGCTGTTGAACAGAATCATATGCCCGGTGCTGCTGACAGGAAGCCATTCCGTAATCCCCTGAATGATTCCCAGCAGAACCGCTTTTATCATATCAAATAGAAACATAGTGTAATCTCCTTTTTTTCATTCTTTACCATTGTAAACCACACGGAGGTAAAGCACAACCTTTCCCCTTGAAAAAACAATAACAATTGTGTAAGAAATAAGCTTTTTTCAGGACCAAAACAGCTAGGGCGTATGCATAAGCTCCTTTTTCAGACCTATGCCTGCAGCCACTTTCTTACCATTTCCTTAAACAGGGCACCGCGCACCTCATAGTTTGGAAACTGGTCATAGCTCGAGCATGCCGGTGACAGCAGGACGATATCCTGTTCCTTACTGTTCGCAACTGCCGCATCCAGTGCCTCCTGCATGGTTTCCACAACCTGAACACAGGAGAAGATATCCTGAAACTGCGGTCCGGTTTCTCCAAAAGCCACACACAGCTTGACGCGTTCATCATACTGCTTCAAATCTTCAAAGCTGATGCCCTTGTCATGCCCGCCGGCAAGCAGAATGATGTTTTTATCAAAGGAGTTCAATGCCGCAGCAACCGCATGGGTATTGGTTGCCTTGGAGTCATTGTAAAATTTTACACCGTTTTTCTCTCCGATATATTCCAGACGATGCTCCACCGGCGAAAAGGCGGCAATCGCCTTTTGAATATCAGAAACGGATACGCCCAGCTTATAGGCCATGCAGGATGCAATCATGGCATTGGACAGATTATAGTCGCCGACGACATGAAAGTTTTTTTCTTCAAACAGCGCAAGCTCATGCAGATATACCGTACCGTCTTTACGATACAAATCAACATCCTGACGTGTCAGGGAAAAATCAATCACTTTACATGGAATATGCTGCGCATACTGCATGACGGTTGCATCATCCACATTGCGCAGGAACCAGTCATCCTCTGTACAGTTCTCATAAATGCGCATTTTGCTTTCATAATAGGATTCCACACTCGGCATATAGTCCAGATGATCCGGTGCGAGGTTGCATACCACGCTGACATGCGGCGCAAAGTGTTCAATGCCCAGCAGCTGAAAATTACTCAGCTCCAAGGCGACATCCTTTTCTTCATCTTCATAAGCAAGCGCAAGCTCACTCAGCGGCCAGCCGATGTTGCCGGCTACGATTGCCTTATGGTTATATTTCAGCATTTCATACAGCATGGTGGTGATGGTTGTTTTTCCATTCGTCCCCGTCACAGCACCATACTTGAATTTTGTCGCATACCGGTAGCCGATTTCCACCTCTGTCAGAATCTTCACCTTGTGCTCCACAAAGTAGCGGACAAAGGGAACCGTGTATTTGATCCCCGGATTTTTCACAACGAAGGCATAGTTTTCGCGCTTTAGTTCTTCCGGATGTCCCTTTTCAAACACATGAATGCCCAGGGTCTGCAGCTCTTCCAGCTCACGGATCGCATTCATATCCGTAATCGTAACATCATAGCCATGCCGCTGTAACAGCTTTGCGACCGCAACACCGCTTTTTGCGGCTCCAATTACCAGTACATGTTCCTTCATATTACATTACCCCCAGCCATAAGCCAAGTGCCGCAAGGACAACACCGATGCTCCAGAACATCAGCACCACCTGTGTTTCCTTCATACCGCCCAGCTCGAAATGATGATGCAGCGGTGCCATCCGAAACACCCGCTTCTTTGTCGCCTTATAGCTTGTTACCTGAATGACGACAGACAGCAGCTCCATGACGAAGACACCGCCGATCACCACCAGCAGCAGCTCCTGCTTTAAAATCATGGCGCTTGCCGCAAGCAGACCGCCGATTGCCAGGGAGCCGGTATCCCCCATAAAGATTTTAGCCGGATGCACATTAAAGCGCAGATACCCAAGCAGCGAACCGCATACCGCCAAAAGCAGCATTGCCAGATCCTTATTTCCCTGCAGCAGGGCAAATATCACAAAGGGCGCAATCGCAATGATGGAGGTTCCGGCACACAGGCCATCCAGACCATCCGTCAGATTGACGGCATTGGATTCACAGGTGAACATAAAGAAGATCAGTACAAAATACAGAATTCCCAGCTCCAGTGAAATATGAACAACCGGAAGAATCAGCGTCGTTTCCGCAATGGAGCGGTAGAACAGATAAAATACGACCGCCAGCACGGACTGCATCAGAAACTTCACAGATGGTTTCAGACCGTCATTGTTCTTTTTCACGACGATCAGGAAATCATCAATGAATCCGATGAGGGCATAGCCCAGATAAGCCAGTACACAGATCAGCATTTCCCCTGAGAAAAAAGCCTTGTAGTCCAGAACCAGCATAACCAGAATCGGGACACTTACAAATACCAGTCCTCCCATCGTCGGGGTTCCCGTTTTCGCCATATGGCTCTGCGGTCCTTCCTTGCGGATGCTCTGTCCGAATTTAATTTTATGTAGAAACGGAATGAGCAGCGGCATTACCACCAGGGTTGCCACCAGACTGATTCCGAATGCAAGCAGATATTTTATTTCCAAAGTAGTTCCTCCTTAGCTAGACGTTCCTTTACGCAGGATCGATCAGAAAAGGGATATTCTTGTCCGAAAGCCGTGATGGTTTCCTCGCTCCCTTTTCCAGCGATTATTATTATATCACTATTTTGTGCTACTTTGATAGTATGTTTTATCGCAAAGTAGCGATTTTCGAAGACTGCTGCGTTGGGAAAGCTCTCACATTTCATGTCGGCAAGGATACGGTCTACACTTTCCCCTCTTGGATTATCACTCGTGAAAACGGCAAGATCACTGTATTTTGCGGCAATGGCAGCCATGGCAGGACGCTTGGTGCGATCCCGTTCTCCTCCACACCCCAAGATGGTCAGAATCCTTCCTTTTTTTACAGAATTGGCAAAGACCAGCAGCTCTTCGACCGCGGCTGCAGTATGTGCATAGTCGATCCAGATGGTGAATCCGCCAACCTCCATAACCTCCATGCGACCGCTGACCGGCAGCAGCTTCTCACAATCCTTACGCAAGCGCTCATAGGAAAAGCCCAGTCGATGGACAACCACAATTGCCTCTGCCAGATTGTATACGTTCACCATACCCAGCAAACGGGCATGAAAATCATAGCCCTGCAGGCGAAAGGAAAGGTCATGATCACTAAGTTCCACATGATGCAGCGGAAAATGTGCTGCCTGCATACCGATGCTGATACAGGCATGCTGGGCAAGGTTGACCAGCTCCTGCATATAGCTGAGGTCACTGTTGTACACAATGGTTCCCTGCGGCTTCAGATAGCGGCGCAGCTTGAATTTGGTATAGCGGTAATGCACTCTGGTCAGGTGATAATCCAGATGATCCTGTGTGATATTCGTATATACGATATCATCAAAATGCAGAAAGCTGATGCGGTTTTGATCAATGGCATGTGAGCTGACCTCCATGACAACATGGGTAATCTTCTCATCGTGCGCTCTCCTGAAATAGTTTGCCAGCTGAAAACAGCCCGGAGTGGTGTTGTGAATTTCAATGACCTCATCCGGATAGCGTACACTCCCGGTGCCGATCTGCAGAACCCGGCATCCTTCCATCTTCAGCAGCTGGGAGATGATGCTGGCAACACTTGTTTTTCCATTGGTTCCCGTAATGCCGATCACATGCAGACGGGTACATAAATCCCCATAGTACAGCTCCAGCAATGCCTGTGTAATGCGCTCTACATGCGGTGTGTAGTAGACATGCTGCATAGGCAGCATCTGATCGCACAGCACCACTGCCCCCTTGTCCAGCGCCTCCTGTAAAAACGCCGCTCCATCATATAGGCTTCCTTTGCGGCAGACAAAGAGCCAGTCCTTTTTTACGTCGCGGGTATCATCACTGATTCCCTGCAGGATACGCGCATCCTCACAGTCGATATGCAGCAGTGCAAACAACTCATTTAACCTTATCATTTCCAAGATAAATCCAAACCTCCCCTCCCTCAGCACTGAGTGTGGTGCCTGCTTCCGGCATCTGTTCCATTACCGTATCGCCGCTGCCGATAAAGGTAAAGGTGACACCCTCCTGCGCTACATCCTTTTTCTTCTTTCCTCTAAAATCCTGCACCTTGATATTTTCCGTTTCCGGCCAGACCAGCTTCTTCGGAATCTGTTCCTCCGCCTTTTTCACGCCGAGATAGGGCAGAATATCCTCATAGCAGGCCTTTGCGACCGGCGCAATGACCGTTCCACCGTACAGTACGTCATTCTGCGGACTGTCTGCCGCAATATACAGCACGATCTGCGGATCATCAATCGGTGCCGCACTCAGAAAGGACAGAATGTAGTTACTGGTGGAATACACACCGTTTTCCGCAATCTGTGCCGTACCGGTCTTACCACCGATTTTATAGCCCTCGGTATATGCCGGCTTACCGCCGCCGTTGGCGACAACACTTTCCAATGCATAGCGCATCTTCTTGCTGGTATCCTCACTGATCACCTTGCGTTTTGCTGTCGGCTTATATTCCAGTATTGCATCATGGGTAATCGGGTCGTTGATGCTTTTGGTGATATACGGCGTATACAGGGTTCCGCCGTTGATGATGGCAGAGAAAGCGGTAACCAGCTGAATCGGTGTGACACTCAGCCCCTGTCCAAATGCAACCGTCGCCTGTTCCAGCTCTCCCATCGCACTTTTCTTAAACATGATGCCCTTGCTTTCTCCGGGCAGATCAATGCCCGTTTTTTCACCGAAGCCGAATTTTTTTACAAAGTCATATTCATTGTCCAGTCCCATACGCCTCGATATTTCCACAAAGCCGGGATTGGAGGAATTTTCCAGCACCTGCAGGAAGGTCTGCTGCCCATGACCTCCCGCCTTCCAGGATTTGATACGGGCACCGCCGACCATTTCATAGCCGCGGTCGTAATACGTATCCTTAAACATATCAAACAGCTTCAGCTCCAATGCAGAAGCGAAGGTTACGGATTTAAAGGTGGAGCCGGGCTCATAGCTCTTCCAGATTGGCAGATTGCGGTTATATACATCACTGGAATAATCCTTGTAATGATTCGGATCGAAGTCAGGCTTACTGACCATGGCCAGAATTTCCCCGGTATTCGGATTCATCGCCAGAGCCAGTGCGGATTTCGGCTTATAGCGCTTGACCAGATTGTTCAGCTCCCGCTCCACGATATCCTGAATATTGGAATCAATGGTCAACTGTACATCCATCCCTCTGCCCGGTGCCTCATAGCTTTCCTTATATAATTCAACATTATGCCCCTTGGCATCAAACGGGATATTCAAAGCACCGCTTTTCGCAGACAAAATATCATTATACTGCAGCTCCAGACCTGCCAACCCCTGATTATCGATACCGGTAAATCCCAGCACCTGTGCAAGATAGTTATTATTCGGATAGTTGCGCAGGGAATCCTGCACCAGATAAACGCCTGGTAAATCCATCGCCTCCAGCTTGCGCGCCTTATCATCGCTGATCAAACGTCCCTCCGGCTGCAGCTTCTGGGTGCTGACATGCTTGGTGATGGTAGACAGGATTTTTTTCTTATCCGCCTGTAATACATCTGCCAGCTGCTGGGCTGTCTTGTCGGCATCCTGTATCTGGGCAGGTACGACCATCACCGATGTACTTGGAATATCATGTGCCAGAACATTTCCGTTTTTATCCAGAATGGAGCCGCGCAGACCCGCTACGGTAAAGTCACGCTCCCACAGGCTCAGGGCTTTTTCCATAATATCGGTATGATGAAAGATCTGTTCATAACCGAGCTTGCCCAGTATACAGCAAAAAATAAGAATGCAGCAGAGAAAGATAGTGGATATTCTCGTTTTGACCTTTCCTCGAATCATACCGGATCACCTCAATCCATCGTATGAAATCAAGTTCGGTTTTATGATGGAAATCATGCGCAAGCCCTGGCTTCATTCCTAGGATTCCCTTTTTGCAGCAGTGCTCAGTAAATAATATTTTTTTGTTGACTCTCACGCTGCGTGATACTGTATGATGAAAGAGAAGATATGGTAAGCATTGGCGCGCGCAAAGTAAAATGACTTACGTATCGAAGACAGGAGTGGTACCATGAAAACAGTGAAAGAGGTCGCAGCGCTGACAGGCATCAGTGTCAGGACCCTGCAATATTATGATGAAATCGGCGTATTCAAACCAACGTCACTTACGGAAGCAGGCTATCGCCTGTATGATGAGGAAGCATTGAAAACCCTGCAGCAGATTCTGCTCTTTCGGGAGCTGGATTTTCCGCTGAAGGAAATCAAACGCATTATGACACAGAAGGAATACGATCAGGAAGAAGCATTTCAGAAGCAGAAGGCTTTGCTGATCAAGCGGCGGGATCGGTTAGATCGTCTGCTATCGCTGCTCGATAAATTAGAGAAGGGAGAATCCTGTATGGAATTTGAAGATTTTAAGCTGCAGAGCTACCTGCAGCTGCTGGAGCAATTTAAAGCTGAGCATACCGAGGAAATTATGCAGCAGTGGGGCAGCATTGCCGCCTTTGATGACATTATCGCCCATATACGCGAGCATGAAGCGGATATCGCAAAAACCGCAGTTGAATACTATGGAAGCACTGCGGCGTATACTGATGCCATGAAGTACAATCTGGAGCATTTTTCAGAGATTATGGAAAAGCTGGAACATATCAGGCAGCAGAATTATGGAAAACGTAATCAACAGCTCATGGAGAAACTGCTGCAGGATACCACACGTGACCCCGCATCCGCACAGGTGCAGCAGATCATTTACGACATGCAGCATCTGATACCGGAAGAGGAAGCCTGTGGCAGTAATCCAGGTATGCATCAGCAAAAGCTGCTGATTGACAGCTACCTGCACAATGAAGCGTTGATACAGCAGACGGATCAGCGCTATGGCAGGGGAGCATCCAGATTCATGGGAAAAGCGTTGCGCATCTATTTTGACAAGGAGGATGCGGCAAAAAAACAGAGATGAAGAAACAGGCAATGAGAAAGGCAAAGGAATGCATAAAAGCCACAGGAACTAACAAAAGCCCTGTGGCTTTTATGCATTCTTTAATCAAACAACGTATGCAAGCAAGACTGCAATATGCAAATGGCTGTGCTGGATGACGATATCGCGGATTCCTCTGCATGGGAACACAGCTATTGGAATAACAAAAAGAATGTGTAGAGAATATCCGAATCGTGTCGGTGCAGATGCTGATTATGAGGAGAAGAAGCATTCTTAAGGATGCGCAAGGGTATACGCAAACATCATTTCTCAGAACTTCATGCGTTGTATTGCAGTGACAGAACCGGCAGTGAATGCAGAGCTGTTGCAGCATAGGAAAATGAATAAATTAGCTTTATCACCTGTTTTTTTATGATATGATATAGGTGATAGAAGAACCATTCCAAGGAGGCGCATACTATGAAAATAACAGCTGCTACAACCGCAAATCTAATGGCGATCACCGTGTTTGCTCCCTGTGAAAACGATACTTGTATATTCAGCTGAAAACAAACTCAACCGTGAGAAATAACAAACAAGCAACACAAAGAAAAAAGCCATTAGCTGCCAAGGATGAGCAAGAGAAACTAATAAAAGAAAAATTTACTGAGGAGGAGGTAAAAGAGCTGTTAAAGGAAGGATTCACCATGGAACAAATAGCATATGTGGCAAAAGATAAAATAAAAGGTGATAAACAGTGCAGAATCATAGGTATAATTTTTGATATCCTTACATGGTTTATTCCGGTTTTTAAATAAGCTAAGCCAGGACACCCGCATGAAATATACCAAAGAGGCTGTTGTTCCAATGCCGGTTATACAACCGTGCTCGTAAAGAAAAGCATGTAAATGATGTACCCCTACGATAATTTGATATCCATTATTTTTAAGGAAGCTTATGTAAGCTTCCTTTTGCGTGCAAGAAGTAAAGCAGCGCGATCATGTTATCCTCTGCTTTTATCTTCCGGATACTTTCTTTATAAGGACATGCTTAAGAGGCATGTGGCATCCTCGTTCGATACATACCACAAGCAGGCAAACGGTTAAGAAATCACACTCTGGGAAGCACCTTTGGTATAGGGGCTCCTGCTCCAGTCAACGGGTTGTGGGAATATGGCGAAACTGTATGGTAAGCTTACACATAATTCTTCACATCCCTATTCCAAAGAAGCTCTTTCTATCCTTGTTCAAGCTGCCCGATTTGAGATTGAAGACAGCCCTGTATACGACTTTTCCTTATGAGTCATAGGTTATCAATTTCTATGCACAGGGTATCCTGACTTTGAATTATGCACACTGGATACACAGCATGCATTAACCGGAATACTTTTTTACGTATACCGTTCCAGCTGTATTTTCATGCGTATCCTTACCTCTGTTTTTCATCCGCAAGTCCGCAGCGTTTTTCATACATCTGTACAGAAATAAGATACAGCATCAGATCGAACAGGAAGACAACCGCCAGAGTTAAAAGATTGATCGGCAGCAGTGTTTTTGTTCGCATAACCCGTTCAATGGCATGAATGATGAACACACTGGAAATAGCTGTCAGCAGCAGCGGCATGATATAGGTGAAGCCCAATTCCCTGTGGATGGCTTTTTTCATGTCTTGTTTCGATATGCCGATATTTTTCAGAATCTGACAGCGGCCATAATCATCATCCGCATCGTTGCAGGTTTTCATAAAGATCACACCACCGCAGGAAACGACGAAGACTAGAAACATGAAGACGCAGGCAGCGTACATAACGCGGACAAATGCCAGATCATCATTTTCGGGATCGACCCCCATAGCTGAAATCTGTTCATCACACAGCGGTGCCAATGTCTTGCGAAGCTCTTTGATATCGACGGCGGTATCCATCTGCACCATTTGCATATGCATATATTGTGTTTTTTCATTGATAACAACCTGATAGTCCTCATCATTCAGAATGATGAAGTTCATATTGTTTTGCATGATTCCAAAATAATACTCCTCACTCTTTTCCTGAATGTGGATAGAGCGTCGAGGAAAGGGAACGATATCCTCTACCTCATCAGCCATGGAAATCAGATATTTCTTTGATAGACAAAGACCGTTTCCCGGCTTCGGTTCCCTGGCGAACACCTGTTTATGAATGCTTTTACAATATGTCTCATAGTCTGTATAGGAAAGCACCATATCTGTATAGATCAGATGGTTTTCATCCTCATAGGTATACGGAAAGCCCTGCAGCACTGCCTGATATTCCATGTTTCCAAAAGCCGCTGCGGCTTTGTTAAGGTCTTCTGTCGGAATGGGCTGTGTACTGAGCAGAATATAGGAGAATTGTCCTTCCCCTGCCGCCATGGCGTCATAGCGCTGCTTAAAGGCCAGCCCTGCATTCAGAGCACTGACGGAGCACAGCATCATAATGGTTACGATAGCATAGGTACGATAATTTTTCTTTACGCGAAACACCAGATTGTTGATCCATAATGTCCGCTGCTTTCGATAAAGAAAACCCTTTTTGATGGAAAGCTGCTGTAAAAGATAGGGAAACAGCGAACGATACAGGCCGTATACACCGGCAATGACCAGAACAACAGCAAGCAGCATATAGCTGAAGCTGTCCATTTCCCCAATCTGCATAGCACAGAAGTATCCGCCAATCAGCAGGATGGAAAAGAGAAGAGAAGAAAGCAAAGCACGAAGCCCTGTTGCCCTTACCACCTCACGCTGACGGGTTGCCTCCAGCATATCCCTGATGCTTGTCTTTATGATAGAAAAATACCCTTTTATGGCAAGTAGCAAATATAAAATGAGAAAGGCTGCGGCACATTGCAGAGCGGATACGAAGGAAAACTGCATGGAAATATCCGCTTCCATACCACTCAGCTGAAAAAACAGCATGGCAAACAGCTTAAAGAATACAACACCTGCACCAATACCGGTCAATACGGCACTCAAAGCAGCCAACAGCATTTCCAGCGTAAACATACGGGAGATTTCTTTCTGATCCAGTCCCATGAAAATAAAGGTCCCCATTTCCTTCTTCCGCAAATTCAAAAACACGTTGGTCGCATACCAGAGAAAGCAGAAGACGAAAAACAGCAGCACGACAATCATAGAGACCAGAATCATATCACTGAACTCCTGATTCTTTTTTCCCATGATTTCCAGCAGTCCGGAATCCATTAAGGCAAGAAAGTCATACAGGATAAAGGCGCTGAAGGAAAGAGACAGAATATAGGACAGATAGAACCGGATATTGCGTTTGAAATTCGCAATACTCAGACGCAGTATCTGCATGTTAGTCACCTCCCATGGAAGCGAGCAGCTGCAGGATGCGCTCATAGAATACCGAACGCTCTGCATCCGCATGAAGCGTTGTAAATATCTCTCCATCCTTCAGTATAAACACCTTGCGGGCGTAGCTGGCACTGAAGGCATCGTGTGTGACCATCAGAATCGTCGCATTGCGCTCCTCGTTGATTTCCTTCAGGCTGCATAAAAGCTCACGGCTGCTTTTGGAATCCAGTGCACCCGTCGGTTCATCCGCAAACACGATGCGGGGATTGCGAATCAGTGCACGTGCAGCGGCTCCACGCTGCTTTTGACCTCCGCTTAGCTGATGCGGATACTTTTCCAAATGCCCCTCCAGATGAAACAGCCCTGCCATTTCCTGCACACGCTGCTGTATGTTTTTTGCCTTCTCGTTGGATAATGAAAGCGGCAGGGCAATATTGTCCATCAGCGTCATATTATCCAGTAGATTGTAATCCTGAAAGATAAAGCCGATGTGTTCCTTTCGAAGCTTTGCCAGCTTTTCATTGCGAATGGCTGTCAGCTCCTGTCCATCCAGTATAATGCTGCCCTGTGTCGGCTTGTCGATCGTACTCAGCAGATTCAAAAGCGTACTCTTCCCCGCCCCGCTGGGACCCATAACCGCGATGAAATCCCCTTCCTCAATATCCAGTGACAGATTATTCAGTACTGTCGTTCTTACCTCTTTTTTTCCATAGATTTTCGACAGATTTCTTATTTTCATGATTTCATTCATCTTCAGATTCCTCCTTACAGGTTAAGCATACCATGCCCGTGATAGTAAAATCCTTACCACAGGATGACAGTTTTTATACATAACCTTACAAATCTGTCAGATGAAAAAAATCGCCGTCATGGGAAAAGGTAATCTGTATATCCGTATAGTCCTGTTCACGAGAGGTGATGGTAACCGTATGTCCCAAAAGGTCTGCAATCTTGCGCACAAAATACAGACCCATCCCCGTCGAACGATAGGCACCATTGCGTTGATTTCTTCCCGTATACCCCCGTTCAAACACCGCTGAAAGCTCCTCCTGACGAATTCCAATGCCATTATCTCGAACGTGCAGAACAGCATATTCCCTTACTTCACAGAAAAAGGTAAGCACGGGGTGCTCTTTGTGGTATTTGACAGCATTGGATATCAGCTGATCCAGCATATAGACAAGCCATTGTTCATCACTGAGGACAAGGATATCCACAGAATCCTCGATTTGAATTTCAAAGCCCTCGTGAATCAGAAAATAGGAAGCATTTTTCACAGCGCTTTGAATGGCTTTTTTCAATTCTATTTTCATAATGCTGCGATCCCCTGCCGGCATCCAGGCTTTGGCGGTGCACAGCATCATATGCAGCTGACGCTCCATTTTCTCCAGCTGCTTTTGCATATCCTTCTGCAAGGCGGCATCGGTATTTCGCTCATTCATCATTCGCAGGGCAGCCAGCGGCAGCTTTATTTCATGCGACCAGCGAGATATGTAGTCCTGCAGCTCCTGCTGCTGCATATAATGCTCCTTTTGTTCCCTGAGGTATTCCTGCTCATTATGTGCAAGCACCGTTTGCAGTTCTCCGGTATCATCCAGCTCCTCACTCAGTACATAGGAGGCTGTCTGCATCGCGTTTTGCCAACCTTCTGTCTTTTTTAACCATCGATACCAATCGGACACCGTACACACTCCAATCACCACGAGCAGCATGAAATCCGCATAAAGCAGTTCGGACAGCTCCATTTTTACAGAGGAAAGCCAGAGAAAATACAGATGGTAAATGATCAGCAACGCTAACAGGATACAAATGCATAAACGCCTGTCCTTCAGCCAGCCCTTCATATCAGCAGATACCCCTGTTTCTTGCGTGTCTGTATCAAATCCTCATCACTGTACAACCGCAGCTTTGCCTTTAAGCGTGAAATGCCGGTAGTCAAGGAGCCATCCGATATAAATTCATCCGTACTCCAAATCTGCATCATCAGCTCCTCACGGCTTACGATACTGCCACGGTTTCGAGCAAGAATCTGCAAAATCTTATGCTCTGTCCTGGTCAGCACAATCTCCTGTGAACCATACTGCAGCACTCCTTTGTCAAGATCGTAGCAAAGAGATTCATGCAGTACAATTACGGTATGTCCGACATATTCATAGCTCCTTCGCAAAAGCGCCTGCAGCTTCGCCATCAGCAGGGGTAAAGAGAAGGGCTTTTGCAGATAATCATCGCCACCGCTCATCATCGCCATAATTTTATCCTGATCCTGATCCCTGCTGGATATGAACAAAATTGGAAGCATGGAACATCTGCGGATGGTTTCACACCAGTAAAAGCCGTCATAGTATGGGAGATTGATATCCAGCAACAGAAGGTCCGGCTTCAGCTGTGCTAGCGTTTCTGCGATTTGCTGGAAATCCTGCACGGTATCCACGGTAAAGTCCCAGCGTGTGCAGGCCATTTGTATTTCTCTTGCCAATGCCTCATCATCCTCGGCTATCAGAATTTTCATACGATTCCTTCTTTCTCTTCTTTAGCGTATTTTCTTTTCTTTATTATACCTGAAGAACACGATCGGGTATCTATCAGTTTTGTCATGTAACCGGTAAACACCGCAGTGCTGCCATGCTGTGTAAGGTTGTATTTTCAGGAGTTTCACATCCCTTCAGCGAGCAATTCCACCAGTATCTCGTCGTCATATTTTTGCACGTGCAGCTGATGAAAAAAGAAGAACAGCACATCTATCAGCTTCTATCGCCTTCTAAAGTACGTATAACAGTTAAAACAAAGAAAAGGTGAATTTCCTATCAGGCTGTAAAGCATCATCGGAAATGTATAAAAAAGAAGATGACAAGCATTCGCTTTGTATCATCCTCTTATTCATCCAAGTTTCATGACTCGCTGTCCCAAGTACGCACTCCTGCTATCATAATCATTTTATAGGATTGTAAAGTCTTATTCCATATTACATTTTTCCTGCTTTATCGGGAGGCCTTGTGTATTCCCTGCTTTCATCCTGTATCCGCCGCTATCCGCTCTTTGACACTCGCATTAATTCATTGTCACCTGAATCACAGTATCCTTATTGATCGCCTTTCCTGCTTTTATATTCTGCGAAGCAACCATTCCGGTTCCATCCATTTCCACAGCGATATGTGTCAGCTTCCAGAATGCGGTGATGTCCTTTTTCGTCCAGCCTGTCATATCCGGCATCGTTAAGCGGCCGCCATTACTGAGAAGGAATACTCTCTGATTGGAAATGATGGTTTCCTTTGGCTGTGGAAACTGTTCCATAACCTCACTGCCATCCCCGATGATAATCTGCTCCGTATGCGTGTCCTTCAGCTTATCCAATGCATAGGAAAGTGAATGATTTCTCAGTACGGGCATTTGCGTTTCTCTGAAACCCTTATATGCTTTCTCTTCATTCAGGGACGCTTTATCGGTAGTGATGTTGGCTGCGACCAACGCTGAGCGCATGACCTCTTTCGCAGGTTCTCTGTCATAGTTCAGATAATCACTCGCCTGAAATGCATAGTAGACCATCACCTTGGGATTCTTTGCAGGAGCTGCCATCATAATGGAATTCGTATACAGACTGCGATCATAGCCTTGCTTGCCATACACCTGTCCGGTACCGGTCTTCGCTATGATATCCACATCCTCCATCCGGTACATTCTTGCCGTTCCATCCTTATCATCCACAACCCGCTTCATCAGCTTTTGTATATAGGCGCTTGTTTTTTCTGAAATCGGCTTCCCCACCGCCTTTGGTTCATATTGCTTCACGACGGTTCCGTTGGAACGCTCGATGCGATCCACCACATAGGGCCGCATCATGGTGCCGTCATTGAAAATAGCAGAAAACGCCTGTGCCATCTGTAAAGCATTGACATTGATTGCCTGTCCAAAGCCGGTGGAAAGCTTTTCCAATGCATAGGTAAACTGCATTTCTCCGGGCTTATTGCTGAGATAAGGGGTATCCACCGATTTCAGAAAGCCGAATTTTTCAAGATATTCCTTATAGATCGATGGCTCCATATAGCTTGCCAGTAGCTCACAGATACCGATGTTGCTCGATAACACAAAGCCCTTGTCAAAGCTGATCGTCCCGTGCTTGTATTGCTCGGCATCATAGATTGCCTGATCATTCGCATTATTCGTACGATGGATGTTTCCCTTGCTGTCCTCCACAAAATGATACACATCACTGTCAAAGGTTTTGTTATAGGGATAATGTCCGCTGTCTACCGCCGCTGCGTAGGTGATGCCCTTCATGACAGACCCCGGCTCATATAAAAAATCAGAAGGAAGATCCACATAATCCTTAATATCATCCCGGCTGTTCAGATTAAAGGACGGTGAGGAAGCCCAGCCCAAAATCTTACCGGTTTTTACCTCCATGACAATTCCCCAGCCGCGAACACCGCCGCTTGTCTTCTTTACACTTTTATCCAGTGAGCTCTGCAGGGTCAGCTGCACATTGCGATCCAGTGTCAATACGACATTATCGCCATCCTTCGCATAGGCCTTTGTATATTCTGTACCCGGCAGTGGGTTGCCATCCGCATCCTTCTGATATTCCTTACTGCCATTGGTACCACTCAGCTCCTCATACAGCGCTGCTTCCAGACCGATTTGTCCGGTGATTTTCTTTTTTGCTTCATCATATTGTGCAAAGCCAAGCAGATGCGAGGCAAAGACACTGTTGGGATAGGTTCTTTTCACACTGCTCTGAAATTCTATGCCCGGCAGCTTTAAGGCTGCTATACTTTCCTTGACACTGTTGGAAAGATATTTCCCCTTTTCTCCGAATTCGGTCTGATACATATTCGAATCTCTGGCATCCTGCAGCTTTTTACGAAGAAAGGCCTCCTCCAGACCGAGCTTGGGTGCAAGCAGCCTTGCTGTTTTATCAATGTCCTGCACATAAGCGGGTCGATTACCGATATCCTTTCTGGTCTTGCTTAGAACAGCAATGATTGTATATGTATCCTCATCCTTTGCAAGAATTTCTCCGCTGCGGTCCAGAATGCTTCCCCTTTTGGCCTTTAAAACCTCGGTTTTTACGATATCGCCATCCTTATATTCTTTAACATTCATTCCGGTACGAAAATGTCTGGCGGAGGTCATGGTATATAAAACATTGGATAAAATTAACAGCGTAATGCATCCCATAGCCATCATCATCATTACCAGTGTTCGGTTGCTTCTCTTCATCTACACTCCCCCTTTACAGGAAATGGCCCCTTAACAGGTGCCACTTCCACTATTCCATCTTAACTTTAATAACGGTATCCTTATTGATTGATTTTCCCGTTTTGATATTCTGTGAGGTCACCCTGCCGGTACCGCTCATTTCAACCTCGATATGCGTCAGCTCCCAGAATGCGGTGATATCCTTCTTTGTCCAGCCTTTCATATCCGGCATGGTGATTTTGGAGCCATCTGTCAGAATAAAGACATTCTGATTGGATATAATGGTTTCTCCCACCTTCGGATACTGCTTGATAACACTGGAGCCGTTTCCGATGATGACCTGACTGGTTGCGGTTCCCTCCAGCTTTTCCTTCGCATAGTCAAGAGAATGATTCAATAAAGAAGGCATATCGGACTGCTTAAAATCCTTATATGTTTTCTGTCCATTATTCGATTCCCCGTCACTGGTGATGTTTGCCGCTACCAGAGCAGAGCGCATGACTTCCTTCATCGGCTCTCTGTCATAGCTGAGAATATCACTTGCCTGAAATGCATAATACACCATGACCTTCGGATCATCCGCCGGTGCCGCCATCATGACAGAGTTGGTGTACAGGCTGCCGTCATAGCCGTTTTTCCCCGCAACCTCGCCGGTTCCTGTCTTGGCAATGATTTCCACATCATTCATTTTATAGGGAGCTGCCGTACCATCCTTATCATATACGACCCGTTTCATCAGCTTTTGCATATACTTGCTTGTTTTCTCTGAAATCGGCTGACCTGCTATCGTTGTGTCATACTGCTTTACAATCTTGCCATTCGCATTTTCAATACGGTCGACAACAAACGGCTCCACCATTTTCCCATCATTGAAGATTGCGGAATACGCCTGTACCATCTGCAGGGCATTAACACTGATTGCCTGTCCAAAGCCGGTGGAGAGCTTCTCCGATGCATAATTAAAGAAAATCGTACCGCCTCTATTATTTAAGAATGGCGAATTCACCGGCTTCAAAAAACCAAATTTATCAAGATATTCCTTATAGATTGAGGGATCCATATACTTTGTCAAAAGCTCACAGATTCCAATGTTGCTGGACAATACAAAGCCCTTATCAAAGGTAACCGTGCCGTGATTCTTACCCAATGCATCATATATAGTTAAATCCGAATTACTTGTTCGATAGATTTTCCCCTTGGAGTCCTCCACGAAATGGAAGGCTCCGGAATCAAAGGTCTCATTATACGGATACTTCCCGCTGTCGATGGCCGCAGAATACGTTATCCCCTTCATAACAGACCCCGGTTCATACAGATAGTCTGATGGAAGGTCTATGTAATCCTTCATATCCCGTTTATTCAAATCAAAGGAAGGAGAGGATGCCCAACCGAGGATTTTCCCTGTTTCCACCTCCATGACAATGCCCCAGCCACGGACTCCGCCTGCTGTTTTTTTCACACTCTTATCCAGTGAATTCTGCAGGGTCTGCTGGACATTGCGATCCAGTGTTAAAACGACATTGTTCCCATCCGTCGCATAGGTCTTCGTATATTTGGTACCCGGCAACAGGTTTCCGTCTGCATCCTGCTGATACACCTCCAGACCGTCCTTACCGCTTAGATATTTATTTAACGCAGACTCCAGCCCCATTTTGCCAACCATTGTATTCTTTTCTTCATCAAACTGCGCATAGCCGATCAGATGAGAAGCAAATACGCTGGATGGATAATACCGTTTTACCGATTCTTCAAAGGAAATACCCGGCAGCTCCAGCGCCTCGATGCTCTCCTTTACCTCCTTGGTAAGATTTTTCCCCTTATCCCCGAGCTCTGTCTGATACTGATTGTTTTTTTGTGCCCTTGTCAGTGTATCAACAATATCCTTCTCGTCCATGCCCAGCTTCGGGGCAAGCAGTCTGGCCGTCTTGGTGATATCCTGTACATAGGCAGGCTTGTTGCCGATTCCCTTACGATTCTTGTTCAGGTATGCAATCAGCTTGTAGGTATCCTCATCCTGCGCAATTACCTCGCCGTTCCGATCATAAATCGTACCGCGCTTTGCCTTCAGGACATTGCTGCTGGAAATGTCGGGATCCTTGTATTCCTTTACATTGGTACCGGTACGCAGATGCTTCTGTGTCACCATAGTAAAAAGGACATTGGATAAAATAACTACCCCAATGATCCCTATCATCAACAGCATATATATTAATGTTCGATTACTTCTTTTCGGGTTCATATCATCACGCCTTTGTTATTTCTTTTCATCTTTATCTACAACAACAACGTTGTCCTGATTCGTTTTGATCCCCTCTTTTTCAGCCATTCCAAGTACGCGGTCGCGATCCTCCAGCTTTGTGATATCCGCCTCCAGATTTGCCACGTCCTCTTTTAATGTGTTTGCCTTCTGCTCGCTTTCCTGTGCCTTCAGCTGAAGCGTTATGTTATAGGATTTCAGTGCAAACTTGGCACCGAAGTATCCGAAAATCGACAGTGTTAAAAGCAGTGTCGCAAGTCCTTCTATACGCAGTCTTCTTTTTCTTTTCACTATTTTCGCCTTCGCCATGTTCATCACCTGATCCTTTCTATACATCTTAGCTTTGCGGAATGAGAGCGCATATTTTCCCTCAGCTCCTCTTCCGTAGCGGTTATCGGCTTTTTATTGAGAAGCCGATACGGTGCAGCTTCCATATCCTGCGGCAGGATCGGAATGCGCTTATCATATTGCTTCGGCTTGCTGCAGGAGGCAAAGGTATCCTTTACGATCCGATCCTCCAGCGACTGAAAGCTGATGACACACAGCCTTCCTCCGACATGGAGAAGCTCCAGTGCATCCCGCAGCACCAGCTGCAGCTCCCCCAGCTCATCATTCACGGCAATACGAATTGCCTGAAACACCTTTTTTGCCGGGTGTCCCTTCTTATTCAGCACCTTCGCAGGCAGTGCGGATTTAATGACATCCACCAACGCAAAGGTTGTTTCAATCGGTTTTACTACTCTTGCTTTTTCAATTTTTCTGGCAATCTGCTTCGCAAAGCTTTCCTCACCAAACTGAAAAAAGATGCGTACAAGCTCCTGGTACTCCCACTCGTTCACCACCTGATAGGCACTGAGCTTCTGGCTCTGATCCATCCGCATATCCAGCGGTGCATCAAAGCGGTAGCTGAAACCGCGCTGTGCTTCATCAAACTGCGGTGAAGATACGCCCAGATCCAGAACCATACCATCGATGCCGGTAACGCCGCGTGCTGTTAATTCACGCTTCAGATTTGAAAAATTACTATGTATCAGGGTTACATTATTGCCAATCTGCGCAAGCCGTTCCCTGGATTCCTCGATAGCAGAGGCATCACGGTCAAAGGCATATAAATGCCCCTGCGGTATCCGTGCGAGTATTTCCGCGCTGTGACCGCCTCGTCCCAGCGTACCGTCCACGTAGATTCCATCGCTATGAATTGCCAGATTGTCAATGCTCTCCTGCAGTAATACGCTGTAGTGTTTCATCATATCATAAACTCCGTTAAGCTCTCGGCTATGTCTTCAAAGGCGTCGTTTGCTTCCTCATCCACCGGCTCCCAGCGTTCTCTGGACCAGATTTCCACGTGATTGGCAGCACCGATCACCATGCATTCCTTCACAAGCTCTGCCAGCTTCACAAGGGGAGAGGGAATCAGTACACGACCCTGTGCATCAATTTCACATTCAGCGGCCTTGCTTGTCATCATTCGGACAAACATACGGGCATCCTTCTTCGTTGAAGGCAGCTTCATCAGCTGCTCATAGATGGTCTCCCACTGCTCTTTTGTGTAAACAGCCAGACAGCCGTCCAGCCCGCGTGTGATGATGACATGATCTCCCAGCTCCTCACGAAACTTTGCAGGAATGATGATACGCCCTTTTTTATCAATATTATGTGCGTATTCACCCATGAACATGCCCTTCACCTCCACTATCTACCACTTTCTGCTACTTTATACCACCATTATACCCTCTGGCTATGGTTTTGTACATAAAGAATTAAAAAAATTAAGGATTTTATCCTGCCGGGTTCGACGGATTTTCCTTAATTTTCCAGTTATGTGACGTATATGGAAGAAATGCATCAAAAGCTGCGTTCTCTGCGATTTCCTCACTTGATGATGAATTTATCAGAAAGCTCTGCACGGGCCAGTTTTGTAATTTCCTCAATACATTCTGTTTTTGCCTGTGTATATCCATCCCGATCTCTGCGATAGGTCTGTGCCAGTTCTTTTTTCAAGGCTGCATATTTGCGACACACCGCATCATGGGTACGCAGATACTCACAGAAATAAAGCTCTCCCCATGCTGCAGGATAGCGTACATGCAGATGATATACCTTCTCCGTAAATCCAAGGGCCGTGTAGCCTTTATTGAAGCATAGGATATCCCCCTGCTCCTCCTGTTTTCTCGACATCAGTATCCAGCCGTCCCGTGTAAGCGTTTCGATCAGCTTCTGCGGATGGCGGGTATCCGTTTCCAGCAGAATATCCACACAGGGCTTTGCTTCCAGTCCTTTCACCGCTGTACTTCCGATATGGGACATCCTTACAATGGAGGCTTTCAGCAGCTCCTGAAGGTGAAGACGCTGCGCATCATACCATGCTGTATATTGCTCATTATACGGTCGTATGACAATCGGAAACAGTTCCCAGAGCTGTTCCAGAGAAAGCTTCTGCAGTTCCGTTGCATCCTGATTATCTGTACGATTGAAATCAGACTTCTGTAATCGGTACAGAAGAGGGGTCTTTGCTATGGCAGGATGTTCCTGCTCATATTCGATTCTTTGAAAGCCCAGCTGAACAAGATTTTCCTGCAGCTGCTGCTCCTTTGCATCCACCTCCATCATCACCTGCTTGATATCCCAGCGATACAGGACGTAGAACAGCAGCATATACACATACTGTCGATGCAGCAGTGCAAAATCCTTTCCGATATTCGCCAGCCGCATTGCGATCGTCACCGTGCGTGCAGACTGAAGCGTCACCTGCATATAGCCGGCATAAATGGTATCCAGCAGCAGATACAGCTGCAAAGTGCTGTTCATTAGATTTTCCTGCAGCTGAGGTACACAGGTTGTATCACATACAGGAATACTTCCTTCCGCTTTGCTGCAGATGGTAAGATTTTTATAAACCAGCTTCATAAACGCCTCCATTTTCTTCCTTCACAAGCATATGTCTTTCCCCTGCTTCCAGATTGCGCTACTTTCATAATTCTCTTGCATACAGGAACAAGCTGTATGATTTTCTTAGGAGTTCTCCTGTTCATCTGTCTCATGAACCAGCTGTATACCGTATTCCTTCTGCTTCCATACGCTTCTTTATTCCAGCTTTGAGCTGCAGCATTTTTCCAGCTGATGCTGAATATAGGGGGCATCCTCATCATCCAGTAAGGCGATTAGCTTATCCCCGGTATGCAGCACAGTACTTCCTTTCGGCAGAAGCTCCTTCCCCTGCCGCTCAATGCTGATCAGCAGGCACTTATTCGGCCACTTCACATCGCATATTGCCTGATCACAGACCGGACTTCCCAGCTCTACAACGGCTTCCACCAGATGGCGCTCTCCATGGAAGGCAGAAAGATTCACACCGTTTTTCACAAGGAGATTGTGCAGCAAGCTTTCATAAATCGGCTCACAGTTCAACAGACTGGCGCACAGATAGCTGATCAGCGATACCACCGCCAGTGGCAGAAGATTCGTCAAGGTACCACTCATCTCTGCTATCAGAATGATTCCGGTGATCGGTGCGCGAACGATAGCGGCAAATGCCCCTGCCATCGCCATAATGATTATATTATTCATATAGCCGGCAGAGAAGCCGAACACCTGTACGGCGATATTCCCGAAAATTGCCCCGGTAAAGCTGCCAAGGACAAGCAGCGGGAAGAAAATACCGCCCGGGGCTCCGGAGCCGAAGCTGATAAGGGAGAACGCAAATTTCACTGCCAGCAAAAGAAACAGTGTGCGAAGCATCATGACAGGATTCTCACTGAGCATTTCGATCATCGCATGTCCGCTGCCAAGCACATCGCTCAGACACAGGGCAAGCACACCGGACAGCAGCATTGCCACCATCACACCGTAATGCCGCAGACCGCTTTTTGCAAACAGTGCCTGCACCTTCATCGTGGATTTGTTGTACAGTACTCCAAACAAGCCGCAGACGATTCCCAGCAGAATCAGCATCCAGTAATAGCCAAGCGGAAAGGTGTTCAGGACTTCAAAATGAAATGCCGGAGCCAGACCGAACACATTGCGGGATAGAAAATCTCCGCTCACACTCGCACACATGACGGAAATCAATACCGACACGCTGAAATTTTTATGAATCTCCTCCAGTGCAAACATCACACCGGCAAGGGGTGCGTTAAATGCTGCAGCCAGTCCTGCCGCAGCCCCGCAGGTCAAAAGCAGACGCTCTTCCATCTTTACGCGGTGAAACAGCTTCGCAATCGCTTTTCCTGCCATCGCTCCCAGCTGTATGCTGGGGCCTTCTCTTCCCAGAGACAGACCGCCGAAGGCACACAGCGTTCCGCCAATCACCTTCGCAGGCAGCACACGCGTCCACTGCTGGTCGATAAAAGACATGATTTCTCCTTCCACCTGCGGAATTCCGCTACCGGAGATCAACGGCTCCGCCTTCAAGAGCTGCGCAACCAGAAATCCCAGTATGAGCAGAAAAGCAAACCACAACACAATATGCGTCCAGTCGGTGCGGATAAATGCAACCGCAGCCGCAACAAAATCCTCCGCGTAGCCCAGAATGATGCGATACAGCACGGCAATCAGACCGGCACAAAGACCGGCCGCAAGCCCTTCTCCAATCAATACATATTTAAAATTTCCTGCACTATGCAGAATATGAAGCGTACTTCCATGTTTTCTCTCTTTCACAAATCTCATCCTTCTTTCTCTAAAATTATAGCATTCGTATCTCCCTTTTACAAATCACTTCCCGTTGCCACACGATTCTTATACGGCCGAAGCCGTCAGCAGTCACACCGTTCAGCCTGTACAGTTGCAATTTACGATTCAATGCTCTTTTATAAGGGCGAAGAAAAACAGGCATATGCCTGTTCATCCTACAACACGGAAGTGCTGTTTTGCGAGTCAAGGATTCCTTAACGCTTAAAAGGAAAACAGAGACATCTGATTTTCATCCTGCATTCCCTCCAGAACTCCCATACTCTCCATCTTCTTCACCAGTGTTCCGCTCAATGCCGTACGCCGCTGTAAATCCTCCTTGGAAAGGAAGGCTCCCTGCTTTCGTGCCTCCACAACCGTATCCGCAACGTTCTCGCCAAGTCCGTCGATGCTGGTAAACGGCGGAATGATGTAGTTCGCATTCTCTGGATCGACGATAAACTCACGGGATGCCGAGCGCATGATATCAATATTGGTAAAGTAATAGCCCCGCAGGTTCATTTCCAGAGCAAGCTCCAGCGTATTGAAGGTATCCTTATCCTTTTTGGAAACATCCTTTTTCGTTTCATTATTTTTCAGCATATCGCTGATTTCCTGCATCCGGCGCCGTATTGCCTGTTCTCCCTTAATCATCGTTTCAATATCATAGGCATCACAGCGAATCGAGAAGAACATGCAGTAATACACCTGCGGACGATGCACCTTGAACCATGCGATACGAATCGCCATCATAACATAGGCTGTCGCATGTGCCTTCGGGAACATATACTTAATTTTCAGACAGGAATCAATATACCAGTCCTCCACACCGTTGGCCTTCATTTCCGGAATCCATTCATCCTTCAAGCCCTTCCCCTTACGCACACTCTCCATGATGGTAAAGGCAAGCTTCGGCCGCAGTCCCTTGTGCAGCAGATAGACCATGATATCATCTCGACATCCGATGACACTCTTCAGCGTACACGTTCCGTTGTCGATCAGATCCTTCGCATTTCCCAGCCAGACATCAGTACCATGGCTCAGACCGGATATTTTCAAAAGCTCATCAAAGGTGGTCGGGCGCGTCAGCTCCAGTATACCGCGCACAAACGGCGTTCCAAACTCCGGTAATCCGGCGGCTCCGGTTTCCTCACAGGATTTACTCGTATCAATCTTCAGGGCATCCACCTTGGAGAAGACACTCATCGTTTCCGGGTCATTCATCGGAATCGTCGTCGGATCAATCCCGCTCATCCGCTCCAGCATCTTCATTGCGGTCGGATCGACATGTCCCAGAATATCAAATTTCAAAACATTATCATGGATATCGTGGAATTCAAAGTGGGTGGTCTTCCACTCCGCATACGGGTTGTTGGCAGGGTATTGTACCGGTGTAAAATCATGAACATCCAAATCCAGCGGAATGACGATAATACCACCCGGATGCTGCCCGGTCGTACGCTTCACTCCCTCACAGCCCTTCGCCAGATGCAGGACCTGTGCATTTCGCATACTGCCTTCAATGCCCATTTCCTCCTCATATCCCTTCACATAACCAAACGCTGTCTGCGTCGCAACGGTACCGATCGTTCCTGCACGGTACACATGATCATCCCCGAACACCTCTTTTGTATAGGCGTGGGCATTGGGCTGATAATCACCGGAGAAGTTCAAATCGATATCGGGAACCTTATCCCCTTCAAAGCCAAGGAAGGTTTCAAACGGAATATCGTGTCCGTCCCCTCGTATGGTTTCTCCACAGTTTGGACAGATGATATCCGGCAGATCAAAGCCATCTGCCACGCTTCCGTCCGTATAAAATTTCACATAATGACACTTCGGACATACATAATGCGGTGCAAGCGGGTTAACCTCGGTTATTTCCGACATCGTCGCAACAAAGCTGGAGCCGACCGATCCACGAGAGCCTACCAGGTACCCGTCATTCAGACTCTTTTTAACCAGCAGATGGGAAATATAGTAAACAACGTAGAAGCCGTGTCCGATGATACTTGCAAGCTCCTTTTCCAGGCGCTTTTCCACGATTTCGGGAAGCACCGGTCCGTATTTTTTATGAGCATTTTCATAACAGATATCCGTAAGCTTCTGATCAGAGCCCTCGATATCCGGCGGATACAGACGATCCTTGACAGGCTTCACTTCCCCGATCATATCGGCAATCCGTTTGGTGTTTTTAATAACCATATCATAGGCGCGCTGTTCTCCCAGCCATGCGAATTCCTTCAGCATCTCCTTCGTTGTACGGAAGTGCTGGTCCGGCGCCTTGAATTTCCGACGCTTTTCCTGATTGTAGATATAGAGAGGATGACGGACACCGCCAATCGCCTGTGAGGAAATATAAATATCACGAATCATTTTCTCACCGGGCTGTACATAATGACAGTCTCCGCTGGCAACCAGAAGCTTATCCAGCTTATCGGCTGCATTCACAATGGATGTCAGAATTTCCTTTAACCGCTCCATACTGGAAATGGAATCACGTTCCACAAGGTGGCGGTAGTTTTCCAGCGGCTGCAGCTCTATGTAATCATAAAACTGCATAACCTCCTCCAGTGTCTGTTCATTGCGGGTCTGTGCCATGTCAAACACTTCGCCGTTCAGACAGCTGGAGCCAATGAGCAGATTGCCGTTGATACGCCGCTTTTCAATTTCGCTTCGCAAAATTCTAGGCTCCGCTACGATATTGTTTGTACTTTTACTGCTGTAGGCAAGATAGCTGGTATGGGAAAGCGTCACCAGCTCAAACAGCTCCTTCAGTCCCGCCATATTTTTCGCCAGTATCGTCACATGCTTGACACGCACCTTGCGAAAGCTCTCAGCTGTCTGCATATCCTGAAGCTCCTGCAGGTTTTTGATATGCTTCAAATCGTTCAGCATATTCATATAGGTCTGCGCAAGAACCTCCGCATCATAATCGGCACGGTGAGCAACATCCTCATCGTATCGAATGCCATAGGAACGGGCAATCTGCCCCAGCCGATAGCCCTTACGGTCCGCCTGCATGCTTCTGGCAAGATCCAGTGTATCAATCACAGGATTCATGATTGGGGGACGTCCGATTCTTGCCAGCTCATCGTTTAGAAAGTTATAGTCAAAGGTCGCATTATGTGCCACCAGGATACTGTCCCCGATAAAGTCGAGAATCTCATCTATGCTGTCCGCAAAGGATTTCGCATTCTTCATATGCTCTTCCGTAATACCGGTCAGCTCCGTGGTAAAGGCACTCAGCGCCACCGGCGGCTTGATAAACAGCTGCAGACTCTTTATACAGGCACGATCCTTAACGATCTGCCCGCCGAATTCGATAATGTGATCAAAACGGCTGGATAGACCGGTTGTTTCAAGGTCAAATACGCAATAGGTCCCCTTTTCCAGTTCAATGTCCTGAATATTACGAACAATCTGCAGTGCAGGATCCACCATATTCATTTCCAGACCGTAAATCATTTTAAACGGTGTTTCTCTGCCCTTATTGATCGCCTCCACCTTATGCTGTGCCTTTGGAAAGGCCTGTACGACAAGATGATCAGTAATGGCGATGGCATCCATTCCCCACGCATTCGCCTGATCGATGTATTCTTCAATATTGCAGACACCGTCCATTTCCGAAAGCTTGGTATGCACATGCAGCTCCACACGTTTTTCCTCTGCTTCATCCACACGCTTTACTTCCGCAACCTTTTCAATCACGTCCGGCATAAAGACAAGCTCCCGGGTATAGGCATCGTATTCCGCCTTACCATAGGCTACGACACAGTCTCCGTTCTTTATTTCCGCCAGTACTTCCTTTGTGACGGCACCGCGTTCAAACCGCTTCATGATGATGGCATCGTCGTCATCCCCGATCCACAGCATCTGGATATCACGTCCATTGCGCAGCGTTCGTGTTTCCGTTTCAAAGATCTTACCATGGATACGGATGCCATGGCATTCCTCTGTAATATCATGAATGGAAAACGGCACATACTGGTCCAGTCCCTTTTTCCCCTTCGGCTTAAAATTATAGCTTTTCTTTTCCTCATACACCTTCACCGGCTTCGCTGCCGCCTCACTTTTCACTGTGACCGTCGGAATCGGTGCGGATTTTTTCATTTCCTCAACATGAATTTCCAGCTGAAAGCCGCAGCGCTCCAGAAATTCCTGCAGCAAATGCTTATTCTGGATCGCCCGGTCGCGTTCCTGCTCATCCAGAATCTGATAGACAAGATATTTCTGTTCATTGATGGTCGGCAGTGATTCATGAAATATTTTCAGCTGCATATGCCGGGAGACAAAGCGTTCGATATAGCTGGATACCTCCAGCAGCTCCGCTTCGGCCTTTTCAGCTGTGATATGTAAATCCACACTGCAGCGTGTCAGCTTTGTTAAACGCATACAGAAAACATCCCATACCTGAAACGGCAGTGGCTTCGGCAGAGAGATTTCCATTTTGATAACATTGGACTTCTTCATATATACCGGCTTCATGGTAAAGGTACCCTGTTCAAAATACTCCAGATCCGGATTGTTCTGTTCCATTTTTCTCACTAAATCAATCAGTTTCAGTTCCATTGAATCCCTCTTTTCCGCTCCTTATATGATAGCATATTTCGCCCCTTTGAAAAAGTAAAATTATCGCTCATTTTCCGGATGTGTCATATTCAAACCACGCGCGACCATTTTGTTCACGGCGCATGCGATGTTCAGCTGACGCTCCCTTTTTACTGCGTATATCCGCTGCGCTTTTCACAACATCTTCCGCAGGCTGCAAAAAGCAATCCTCATGTGCCGTAATGGATCAGGCGCAAGATTTTTCTTCCCTGCACATAAAAAGGATACATCCCGTCGTTTTCGGATGTATCCGTATATCGCTGTTTAAGCAGTTAGCCGCACTGGCTCATCCCAATCGGACTTTGCGTTCCCCATTCACTGGTGGAATGCGGAAGGCTGCTTTACTGCGGCAGAGCCGCCTTTTTCAGTGCATTCTGTGCCGCCATGCGAATTGCTCTGCTGGATATGGTGGCAGAGGAAACATCATCGACAACCGTACTGTTTTGCTTTTGAATATCTTCAAGAATACGCTCAGCATCTTTCCCCATACCGTTATCGTGCTGAAGCAGTTCAATTCTCTGTATGGCAGCATTCTGAATCCGCAGCCGCAGCCGTACCTGCACCAGACCAGTCTGACATTCTCCCTCATAGCTGCCATCCTGCAGACGGTTCATATCCACGGCTTCAAATGCGAGCGCATCACTTTGCTGCTTCGTCTGATAGAACTGATAAGCAATCCCTCCCGCGCCAAGAAGAATCAGTACCACCAGAGCCTTGATGAGCTTACGCTTCATGAGTCTGCCCTGCAATGACACTGTCAATCGTATCCCAGCGCAGGCGGTCTACAAGTACAGCGTCTTTATCCTCATACAGATGTTCCTGCTTATTCACCATGCGGATGATTTTTCTTTCCAGAAAGCCCAGCTTCTGAAAGTCCAGTCTGCCGCCGATATTCACAGAAAAGGCAAGCTGCCGATAACATGCTTCTCCCAGATTTTCTGTGATGATTTTTTCCGGTGCAGCATCGCTCATACCGCACAGCAGCATACCGACGCTTTTCCCTGCCAGCTCCTTCGTATTTGCACGAATGCAGGCAAGCAGCTGCTTTGCCAGCCTGCCGGCATAAATGCTTCCAACACATACAATGCGCTCATAGCCTTCCCACGACAGTGCAGGGTCTGCTTCCTGTAAATCTGCGCAAAGCTTTTGCTGCAGATACGCTGCCACCTCTTTCCCGGTGCCATGCTTACTTTTATAAATAATCAGTGTTTTCATTTGTTCTCCATTCCCCTGCTTTCTGCAGGCTGCCTCATAGATCGTGATACTGTCTCTGTCATATGCCTGCGTTTCTGACTGCTCTGCTTCCTATGCTGTTTCATGCGGTCGCAGAGATGCCATGATCAAATCCAGCACTTCCTCAATGACCTTATCCCGGTATGCAGGCACCGGCTGTTCTATGAGGATACGCTCCAAAAGACCGTATACACAGCACCAGATGCCTTGTGCGCGAAGCTCTACCTGCTCCACACTGAACTCGCCGCATGCTATGCCTTCCTCCAGACAGGTGCACAGCATAGCAATACTTTTTCGATGCTGGCGCAGATTTTCCTGCAAAATTGCAGTCTGCTTTTGTACGGAAGGAAGCTTGCTCTGCATGACGACCTGATAAAGCAGCGGATCCTCCAGCATCCCTCTAACATAACCAAACAACGTGGCTCGCAGTTGGGCAGCGGGAGATTTTTCAGATGCCATGGTCTGCTGTATGATGCACAGGATATGTTGATATCCCTCCTGTACGACCGCAAGCATCAGCTCCTCCTTCCCGGAAAAATAATGATAAATAATACCGGGTGTCTGCTGTATCATCGCCGCTATTTTACGAATGCTTAAAGCCTCCATTCCCTGCGTTTCCATGATTTCTCTGGCTGCACGCATGATAAGCGCCCTGCGTGATGCTATCTGTTCCTCATCCTTTACGCGCATGCTTCTCCTCCTTTGCATAAAAGCAGATATGGCGGTCTGCTTTGATTTTCTTTTGCTGCTTGTGAATCGTATGATTCATTTTCAAACACATCAGACGGGCTACAAAGCCTGGGATTTTCATTTCCGCCTGCTTTGAAAGCAAGCTGTCAACTTTCGTTTTATGCTGTATACAGGCAATCAGCTTCTGCAGGCAATGCTCCACCGGTACCGCATTGGGAAGACGCTTCAATGTAACACCGTCAATGATTGCCCCTCCCCCGATAACCAAGCCGCCCATCCAGCGCAGCTGCATCGCCTTTGCAAACAGCTCGATATTGCCGATACAGCAGTGATGCGTATGAGTGTATGGCATTCCACCCTGTGCGATTGCATATACATATTTGTTTCTCGACAGCTCTGCCTGATGCAGCTTAGCCAGTACCTCTACTGCATCCCCCGGGATAGCGTTCACATAACAGGGAGTGATAAAAATCCATGTATCTGCCAGCCCTGCAGCTTCCAGAAAGCTGTCCCATGCAGCCTCGATATCCAGACAGCTCCACAGCTGCGTCTGCTCACCGAGCTGTTCCTGCATAAGTCTTCCCAACAGGGCACTGGTTCCAAGCCTGCGCGGACTCAGATTCAAAATCAGTATGGACATAGTGCTGCCTCCTCACCAATATACTGTACACGCATGAGCGTACCCCCGGTAATACCATGGATCTCCTCCAGCCATTCCTCAAACAATGCCAGCTCCTGTGGCGTCGCCTCTCCGTAAAGAAGAAATTCGATTTCACGCAGCGGTATTTTCCATCCCTTCTTGGTCAGCTCCCTGTTTTTTACGGTATATTCCGGATAGCCAAGCACCGCCATACGATCCAAAATGCGCTTGCACTTCGGACTGCAGCACCCAAAGCTCTGCCGGCATATGAAGACCAGCTTTTCACATTGCGCGATTTTGGGATACAGCATCTGCATATCATCCGCAACTGCACATTCACCACCATGATGTATGCGACGTTCACAGGCTCCACATCCCATACAGCCCTGCAGCTTCAACTCTCTGACATCCACTGTCTCCATCCCCAATTCATCGCAAAACGCATATTCCGTATCATTCAATCGTAATGTTCTCACAGTCATCACCTCTTAATAAATTAAACACTGTTTAATTTATGTTTATCTTATCGTATCCCGGTCATTCTGTCAAGATGGTTTCAGTAGATTAACAAAGCCATTGTCTGTCATTCCTATCCACCACGATCTGCATAACCGTACAAAAAATGAATGTATAAATGCATATTCGAAAAACAGGCAGGATGATAAATATACAGAAAAAAAGATCAGGTACATGATAAAGACGAACCTGATCCTCCTGATTATTCTATTTTCAAAGCATAAAAAACATAGAAACAGCCATACCCTCCGCTATTTATTACATGGACAGTAAAATGCTTGTGACATAAGAGCCGAGTATCGCCACACTCGCCAACAGAACCAGGGCGCGATGCTTCTTTCCATATATAACCACCAGTGTACAGACCATGGAAAACGCACCAAAGCCGAGCAGATTCATTACCTGCGGTTCATTGACATAAATGCTTCCCTGCGTAAAGAGAACATCCGCAAAGCAGAGTATGATAAAATTGAACAGGTTACTGCCGACGATATTACCGAAGGATGCATTGAAATTTCCAATCCGTACCAGATTGACAGAAGCACTCAGCTCCGGCAGTGAGGTAGCCACTCCCAGGAAGATTGCCCCGGCAACCGTAGCCCCCAGCTGCAGCTCCTCCGCAAGGCGGTCCGTTACCGTTGTCAGCAGGATACTTACGATAACAAGTCCCACACTGTAACAGATAAACCGAACAGCAATCTGCCTTACACTCAGCGAGATATACACTTCCTCCTCCACATCACCGCTGTCATCATTCCCCATGAATTTCACATTTACCGCATACACAAGCAGAATGAGAACGGACATCAGGTTAACCTTCAGAAAACTGAACCCAACCTCCTTCGGCATCATGATGGCCGCAAATACAAGGGCATACATGACCAGACCGAACCACAGCGTCTTGCTGTGTGATTTTGACAGTGTGGCTCTTTGATAACGGCGGGATGTAAACAGCATCAGTCCTCCAATGACACAGAGATTGAAGATATTGCTACCCAGCACATTTCCCTGTACCAGATCCGGCTGATCCAGTGCCAGAACCGCAGTCAGAGATGTAAATAATTCAGGCAGAGAGGTCACAGCCGCAAGCATGACACCTCCTATAAACGCACCGGACAGATTTGTTTTCTTATCCAGACAATCAACGTAATACGACAGACGTACAGACAAAAACACCACCAGTGCCGCCAATACGATATATTCAAGATACAGCATACCATTTTCCTTTCCTTTTCCAGCAGCCTCCCTCGCAGAAAGCAGCTGCTCTTTTTCTATTTATTCTATAGCTTCCCCCGACACCGCTTTGACAAACCGGCGCATGCATTCTTCAATCAGAGAACGCGGTGCAGCCATATTGATACGCTCAAAGCCCTTTCCCTGTGCACCGAACAGATAGCCTTCATCCAAAATCAGAGACTGCTGTCGCATCCGCTTCTCGAGCTGCCTCTCGTCAGGACAGTACGCACGGACATCCACCCACAACAGATAGGTTCCTTCGCAGGGGGAAACAACAGCCTGCGGAAGCTCTTTTTCCAGATAGTCACATGCATAGCGAATATTCTGATCGATATAGGAATTCACCTGATTCAACCAGTCTTCACTTTCATTATATGCCGCCTTCGTTGCCGCTAATGCAAAGGAATTGCAGCTGTTCAAAGACAGTCGGTTTCCGACAAACTCCTTCCAGCGCTGCTGATATTCCGGCTTTGTGATGATGATATTACTGTTTTGCAGACCTGCCAGATTAAAGCTTTTGCTGGGCGCTGTACAGACGATGATTTCATCCTTATATTCCGGAACCAGCGTATGTAACGGGATATGATGAATTCCCTCCCGTATCAGATCACAGTGAATTTCATCACTGATGATCCATTTTCCATAGATATGCGCAAGATCAGCCACCTGCTGCAGCTCTTCTTTTGACCATACCCGGCCTACCGGATTATGCGGAGAACACAAAATCATTCCCTTTACCTCATCCGCAGCCAGCTTTTCCTCTAAATCCGCAAAGTCAATCGTGTAGACTCCATCCGTAATGCACAGGGGACTTTCCACAACACAGCGCCTGGTTGCCAGAATCTTATTGCGAAACGGATAATATACCGGCGGCTGAATCAGTATGCTGTCACCCTCCTCACTCAGAATTTCCAAAAGATAGGCGATAGCTGGAACGACTCCCCCTGCATAAAAGATGGAATCTGCCGCAATCGTCCATTGAAAGCGACGCTGAAACCATCCAGTTACACTGTTTCTGTATGCATCATCAAAGCCGCAGGAGTATCCGTAAATCTGCTCCTCCACACGACGGTGCAGGGCCTCCTGTATCTCTGTGCTGCAGGGAAAATCCATGTCCGCCACCCATAGAGGCAGCACCGTCTGTTCATCACTGCAAGCAAAGGGCTTATCCCATTTGATACATCCGGTTCCCGTTCTCGACAGAACCGTATCAAAATCATATTTCATATGTACCTCCCAAACAAGATCAATTCATGTACTCATATACTGCATTATTATATCGTGTTTAAAAGCCCTTGAACAGAGAAAATACTGTGGATTTTCCCACTTTTTCGAAGCTGTGTCTGCAATGCTGTGCAAACAATCGCATACTGAAGGATGTTTTGAAGTTTTATAATTGCATGATGCCTTCATCGTACCCTCTTCTTCATATACAGCAATGCAGGACAATCGCATAATGTGCTAAGCTTTTTGCCTGTGTATACTGCTTGTACGAGCCATGGTCCAATAACCTACCGTGCCTTCCATGTGATACACAACCGTATATGCCCGATAATGCATACGGGCATAGTCACCGCTTCAGACATAGCTGCTGTACACATTATATACAGGCAGTTCGCAAAATAAAAAAAGATTCCCATTTCACTGAACGAAAAGCGCAGATGGAAATCTCCTTGATACCTGTATGGTTGAAAAGCAAGCAACTATTTAGTAACGGAATTCTTCACGGAACAGTTCATCAATGGATTTTCCTGTTTCCTGACGCACATCCTCGACTTCACTGTTCAAGACAATCTGTCCGTTTTTGATGAAGACAACTGTACTGAAGATACGTTCGATATCCGCAATCAGATGCGTTGCAATAAGAATCGTCTGCTCCGGAGAATAATTTTCCAGAATTGTATCCAGAATCACTTCCCTTGCGGCCGGATCGACACCGCCAATCGGCTCATCCAGTACGATGATTTTTGCCTTGCGACTCATTACCAGAGCCAGCTGAAACTTTTCCTTTGTCCCCTTAGACATCGTCTTGATGCGCATTCCATCATCAATTTGAAAACGCCGCATAATCGTCAGGCATTTATCCAGATCAAAATCCGCATACATATCGACAAAAATAGCCAGTGCATCCTTCACCTTCATCCAGTCTGAGAAATACGGCTCATCCGGCAGATAGGACACCATCGCCTTCGTCTCTGCCCCGATGCATGTTCCATCGATTTTTACGACACCGTCATAATCCTTCAGCAGTCCGGTCATAACCTTTAAAAGCGTTGTCTTTCCACTTCCGTTAGGACCGAGCAGACCGATGATCTGCCCTCCCTCAAAAACCATATCCACATTATGCAGGGCCTGCTTTTTCCCATAGGCTTTGCTAAGCCCGCTTATTTCAATCAGCTTTTCCATTGTGCAACCTCTCTTCCACTGTGGCGATGATGGCTTCATCATCACATCCGTATTGACGTATTTCTTCAATAAACATGTCTGTTTTTCTACAGATTACATCTTCCTTTAGTTTCCGTATCATTTCTGTATCGTTGCAGATAAATCTGCCACTCGTGCGTTCACTCGCCACTAGACCGCTGCGCTCCAGTTCACTCAGCGCACGCTGTACCGTATTCGGATTGACACCAAATTCCACAGCCAGTTCACGGACAGAAGGAATTTTCTGAGAAGGCTGATATACATCTGTAACGATCCATCGCTTTATTTCATCCATAATCTGCAGATAGATCGGCATCTTGGAATCAAAATTCATGCAGGTTCACTTCCTTCCTAATACTCTCCGTTTTTCATTCGTTTCACTGTTTGCAGTACTGCTATGATGATAATTCCCAGCAGCAGTGCTCCTACAATATAGATTGGCCATCCGATTCTGAAATAATCCAGCAGCAGATATCCGGTAAATACATACCAGAACGAGAATAGCAGAATAATCAGTATGATCAGTGCTCTCTCCTTCAGGTCATTCATCATTCTATTTCCAGTTTATGATCCAGGATATATTTGCTTCCGAAGAAGAACAGGCTGAGAAGCAGCAGGGATTTCACAATCATAATGCCCACACCTGCCATGAACTGGTATTCCACCTGCATTCCCATAAACATCCCCATGATTGTGCCGGCAAAATCATCGGAGGCAAGATGAAACGGAGCAAGCAATATCCGATCAAACACAAAGCTGAGTATCCAGGATATCAGAATATAAAGCAGAATGGCAACTGCCGTGCGATATCGCGGTACATAGGTGGTATGCGTTATATTCATAACCAGATAGACCAAGGCCACGGATTCTGCCGTACCGACAATCATATAGAACAGATACAGCAGGGAATCCACTGCAATCACGGTGCTGAAGAATTGCTGCAGCGTCTCTGTAATTGCTGAAAAATCAAAACCGCTGACACGCAGACCGATAATCAGCATCGACAGAAACAGGACAAACACGGAAACAATGATCCAGAACACCGCACTCAGAATTTTTGTCAACAGCAGCTGTGTGCTTGTGACAGGCAGGGTATGCGTCAGATACGAATTCCTGGAGAACATCGAATTGCTGTAATTCTTAATAATGACGACAACACACATGATGAACATAACCACACTCATGATAATATAGACAATTGCTGCAATGTTGGTTATCATTCCCTCATTCCTAGGATTCATCAGAAGTGCCGCCACCATGACGATGGCATATAAAACAAGAAAGCTTCGATATGAGCATTTCAGCTCATGCTTGCATAATTTCCAGAACATATAATTCCTCCCTCGTAAATGGTTTGTGTATCACTGTATTAACCATCTAATACAACAGTACAGTATTGAGAAAGAATTGTCAAGCAATACATAAAAATATTAATCGAAATTAAGGTCGCCAGCAATCACTTCCCATATAAACAAGTCCTATCCTGCTGTATACTTCTTCCATCATGGCTATTTATAGGACAACCGATACAGGGCAGTCAGACAGGGATACACATTTGGATAGTCTGCTAATAGAAAAGATCAGGTGCATTATTTTCTACAAGCCTGTACACTTGATTCTTTTCCCTCTGCTAATACTGCAGCTTACCGTTCTCGATCCGGATAGCTCTGAACGATTCCTATTTTTTATAAAAGGCGAACGGACAGGCGAATCCCCCTGCAAACGAAAAAAGTCATCCTTTCGGATGACTGCCGCTTCCTTTGCCTAGGTATCTCTTTCTATTTGAAATAACAGCGGCGATAGTAATATCATAGCACATTATCACACAGATGTCACATATATCAGGAAAAAACCTGATTTTGCTGAAGTGAAAAGTTAAATTCCACTTTCAAAGTAGCTAAGTAGAAAAGACTCTTACACAACAATCTAGTTGAATTTACACTTACAATTGCATTTAGTCTTTCATATATCCTTTTTTATATCTATGATGAAGGTAACCGCTGGTTATTATCATACACATTACAAAGGGTGATGAATATGGCAACGAACAAAAACAAACATCTGACTCAGGACGATCGCAATGTCATCGCGATCGGCATCGTTAATGGTTCTTCTAAAAAAGCTATTGCTGATAATCTAGGCAAAGATAAATCTACGATAGGTAAGGAAATCCGTGCTCACCGTTATCTCTCTCATAAATCTACACTTTCTCTAGAATGTGAGAACTATGCTCACTGTAAGTTTAAGAGAAAGAATTGTACTGTCAACTGCCCTGATTATTCTAAGTTCCGCTGCAAACGCAGAGATCGTACTCCGGGAGCTTGTAATGGCTGTGAGAAACTGAAAAGCTGCCGCTTTGATAAATACCTCTATAAACCTACGATCGCCTATGAGGAATACCGTAGCGAACTCGTTGAGTCTCGAACCGGAATCAATCTGACCTCATCAGAAGCTGTAGAGCTAGGCAATACCATCAAGCCTCTTATATTAAAAGGTCATTCACCTTATCAGATCATAGCTGCACATCCCGAACTTGGAATCAGTGAGAAGACACTCTACAACTATATTGAACAAGGTGTATTCGAATGTGTTGGCATTGCTAATATTGACCTTCGTATAAAAGTCAAAAGAAAAATGACCGCTAAGAAGAAGACGATCTATAAAAAACGACAAGACCGTAAATTCCTTGTTGGACGGCTTTACACAGATTACCAATCCTATGTTGAGTCTGAGGAAATCACTCACATTTTACAAATGGATACAGTCTACAATGACATTTCCAATGGACCGTTTATCCAGACTTTCAAATTCATCAAATATGGGCTCCTGTTTGCTGTATATCACGACACGAAGACTGCTGCAGATATGGTTGACGGACTAGCTGTTCTTGATTCCATCCTTGGAAAAAGCCTGTTTGAACAGGAAGCTCATATAACACTCACCGATCGCGGAGGTGAATTTACTGATGCTGAGCATATGGAAAAAAGAGACGATGGTACCAGAAGGACACGAGTCTTCTATTGCGACCCTATGCAGTCCGGGCAGAAAGGAAGCCTGGAAAATATGCATCGTGAATTACGTTATATATTGCCTAACGAAGTAGACTTACGCAGTATCGGCCTGACCGATCAGACTTCCTTGAATGTAGCCATCTCACATATCAATTCCAGTGCCAAGGAACATTTGAATGGAAAATCCCCATTTGAGCTATGTGAGTTCATGTGTCCGGAATTAGCGCAGAAACTTTATGAATTTGGTCTACAGAAAATAGATAAGGACGAAGTGATACTTCGTCCAAGCGTATTGACTCATAAGTAACAAACAGATGATATAAAGAATGATAAGAGCAGCGGCAAAGAACAGTTATTTATAGTGTAACTATAAAATAGAAGTGGAATTTAGTTATACATAGGCATAATGGAGCCTATTTTCAGTGCGCTTATTCATTTTATCTATCATTCGCACAATGACCACTTTCTTCACATTTTTACTTACTTCTACCTATTTGAAACCCTTTCTAACGCTATATTTATGCTCTGTATAGACTTTTGTAGAAGAAAGTTCCACATTTTTTATTCGCCTTTTGAAAGTGGAATTTAACTTTTCACTTCAGCAAAACCTGATTTTTTTAAGAATAATCTGCTGTTATCCGTGCTTAATGAATCAGAACAGCAGTAAATGATGAAACCGCTTCATTGCTGCATGACAACTACATTTTTCTTAACCCTGATTCTCATGCAAATTCACACATTTTTCTCATTGCAACAGAAACAGGAGTTGCCTTTATCTTCTGATGATCGCATGAACAGGACAAACCTCTGCGCACAGACCGCAATGCAGGCAATTGTTCTGCCGGATATGGCAGGGTTCCCCACACACAATGCACTGCTGCGGGCAATGACGAATACAGCTTCCGCATTGGATACAGCTCTCCTGTATCATAAACCCCTTTTTCGGCATCGATGCTTCTCCGATTGTAAAATATCGGCGTTCGATCGGCTGTCTTCCAAGATCAAAGAATTCAAGCTGTGCATCACAAACCACAAAGGCATCCAGTATGCTGAACGAATTACCGGGATAGACGTCCTTCATAGACGGGTTTTCATCAAAAATACGATGAATCCAATACTCCTGCTGTGACAGACGAATCGAGCACCCCTGCAGGCGCACCATCTGATACACGCTGTTCATTCCGGTAATCGCAATTTGCGGATGCTGAAGCAGCTGCCTGTGAAAATCCTTCCCTCTTGAAGTACAGAAATACAGCTTATCACCCTCTACAAGCATAACATCAATGATTCTGACCTGCGGATTCCCCTGTTCATCAACGCTCGCAAAGGAAACATCCTTTATCTCACGCAGAATTTGCAAACAATCCCCAGCCTGCATATGCAATCCTCCTGTCTTCAAACCGGACATACCGTTACCGCTTCTTGTGCGCAAAGAGGAAACAACTGCAACAGCAGCTTTTCATATTCCTTTTGCGGCATTGGCTTATAGTAAACATAGCCCTGAATATAATCACAGCGCATATGCTTTAGAATTTCAATCTGTCCCCTGGTTTCAATCCCCTCTGCCACTGTTTTCACACCAAACTGCCGTACAAGCTGAATGATGCTTTCAACCAGCAGCCGATCCTTTTCCTCTGTCTCCAGATTATGGAAAAACAGCGCATCAATTTTCAATACATCCACATTCAGATTTTTAAACATTCCCAGAGAAGAATAGCCCTTCCCGAAATCATCAATGGAGCATGCAAAGCCACAGGAATGCAGCTGATCCACAATGGAGGTCAGCCTCTCCCAGTTGTCAAACATGACGGATTCTGTAAATTCAATTTCCAGCAGGCCGTCGGGAATGGCATAGCTCTTTTTTATGCCTGCATAGGTCTCTACAAAATCCATATTGCAGAACTGCAGACGTGAAACATTGATAGATACGGGAAGCACCGGCTTACCCTCATCCAGAAGCTTTCGCAACCACACACAAACGGATTCGAATACATATTGATCCAGCTGAGGGATGGTACGATTTTTTTCAAAGGCAGGGATAAACTGATCCGGCATCAGCAACGTACCCTTTTGCGTACGCCAGCGCACCAGTGCTTCCGAGCCTGCAATCTCTGCGGTTCGCATACAAACCTTCGGCTGGTAAAACACTTCAAACTGGCGGCTACTCAAAGCTTCCTCCATACCGCTTTCTATCGACTTTTCTTCCAGTAAATGCTGCCGGATGCTTTCATCATAAAAGCAGTAATTGTTTAATTCATGTCCGTTTTTTACCATTTTTCTCGCAAAATTGGCACGGTTCAGCAATTCATTCAGATTCAGCTTTTCATCGACATCCTCCAGACAGCAGATACCGCAGCTAATACTGAGCGCCTGTCTGTCAAGATGAGAGCGCATATAGTCACGAATAGCAGCATCCACGGCAGACTGCCGTTTTGTCAGCTCAGCTCTGCTGTTATAATGACGGAGAATGATAAAATTATCCGCATTGATGCGTCCTACCAGCTCATCATGCTCCTTATCCTTTATCAGCAGCGCCGCATAGTGTTTTAACAGATTGTCTCCGTTCGCATAACCGAAAACATCATTGATATATTTGAAATCCGAAAAATCCACATAGAACAGTGCGTATTTAAACTTCGTATTGCTTTTCATAAGCTGTTCTGCGCTTGTGATGAAATACTCAAGTGTATAGGCTTTGGTTAGGGTGTCTCTTCCCGCCGTATCCTTCAGCTGTCTGTTTGTGGTTTCCAAACGGAGTATTTTACGAATATTTGTTATAAAATTTTGATTATCCCGAAAAACCCTTGAAATACAAGCACATTCGCAGGATTTCAGATTGATTTTACTACCAATTTACTACTTTTAACGGATTGCGCCTTGATATGCCGGAACATCTTGCGAGCATGAAACAACCCAATACAAACGCGACGCACTGGCGGCGCGGCACGTCGGCAATCACACAATTTCATATAGCACCGCACTGGCGGCGTTACCTTATCCCAACCGGGAAACAAGGAACGCCGCTATTTTTTTACCCTCATGTTACGCAGTAGGGGCAAAAAGAGTCTTGCTACACAAGGCTTTGCGGGTACGGTTTTCACAGGGTAAGGGATTGATACCTAAACCCTTAAAATCGCTGTTCTACCGCGTAACAAATATGCAGCAAAGGAGTTGATGAAGCTATGGCAGTTTTCCGCGTGGAGAGAAACACAGGATATACGGTTATGAGCAACCACCATTTACGCAACAAAGAACTTTCCCTAAAGGCAAAAGGGCTGTTATCGCAAATGCTGTCCTTGCCGGAGGATTGGGACTATACCCTTGCGGGACTGTCCTATATCAACCGGGAAAAAATCGACGCTATCCGCGAAGCTGTCCGGGAGCTTGAAAGAGCCGGATATATTCAGCGTTCAAGGGAGCGCGACGAGAAAGGACGCTTGCGGGGAACTGATTACATCATCTATGAGCAGCCGCCTAACTTGGATTTACCTACATTGGAAAATCCAACATTGGAAAATCCTACGCAGGAAAAACCTACGTTGGAAAATCCAATGCAATTAAATAAAGATATACAAAAGACTGACTTACCAAAAAAAGAAAAATCAAATACGGATTTATCAAGTAACCATTCCATTCCTATCCTTTCCCCTAACCCCTCTCCTTTGAGGGAAGAAACGGCAGAGCCGGAACGGAAAGGAACGGAAGCGGCAGACGCATACAGCGTGTATGAGGAAATCATCAAGGACAATATCGAGTATGAGCATTTTATCAAGCATACCAACATTGACAGGGAACGCTTGGACGAGATTGTGTCCCTTATCCTTGAAACTGTCTGCACCAAACGAAAGACAATTCGTATCGCCGGGGACGATTATCCGGCAGAGCTTGTCAAAGCAAAGTTTATGAAGCTGAACAGCAGCCACATTGAATTTGTCTTTGACTGCATGAAAGAGAACACCACGAAAATCCGTAACATCAAGCAATATCTGAAAGCGGTACTTTTCAACGCGCCCAACACCATTGACAGCTATTACACCGCCCTTGTCAACCACGATATGTACGGCGGCTATTAAAAAACAGGAGGATTTTAATATGACACAGAAAACAGGAGCTTTGATTTTTGATGAAACGGCAGACCGTTACGACATTCGCTTTGACCTTAACGACTACTACGGAGGATTGCATTGTGGGGATTGCCTTGAAGTGTTTGTACGCGGCAAATGGAAGCCGACCCGCATGGAGTACGGGGACAACTGGTATCTTGTCGGTGTGAGGGCTTCGGATTTGAACGGGCTGCGGGTGCGTATCTAAAGGCGGCATGAAAAATGTACGCCTTATTTTTATGCCCCGAAGCGGCACACCACCCTAACCAAACTATGAAAGGAGGGATTTCATGCAAGATGAAGTCAATGAAAAAGTCGTGTCTTTAGCAATCAAAACATCTAAGCTGACCGCCGAAGTGCTGCAAAAGGCTATGAAAGCCCTGCTTGCCAAAGGCAAAGGGCAGCTAACCAAAGCCCCGCATGGGAAAATCACTATGCGGCAGCTTATGAAGCAGGGAGAAAAGGTTTCCAACATTGAGATTACCGACCAAAATATCAAAGCCTTTGACCCTATCGCAAGGAAAAGCGGGCTTGATTACAACGTCAAGAAGATTGAGAACGGCAAGCCGCCGACCTATCTTGTGTCTTTTAAGGGCAAGGATATTGACGTTATGACCGAAGCGTTCCGGGAATTTACCGCAAAGAAATTAGGCAGGGATAAAAAGCCCTCTATCCGCAAGCTGCTTTCCACTCTGAAAGACAAGGCGGCAGCTCTGAACGCACAGAAGGACAAAGTGAAGAAAAAGGACAGGGAGGTATCGCTATGAAGCCGGAACTTAAAAAGCTGCTTATCCTAAATGCCCCCTATCTGCTCTTTGTCTATCTCTTTGACAAAATCGGACAAGCGGTACGCCTTGCGCCGGGGGCTGACCTTTCCGGCAAGGTGCTTTCCCTTGCAGACGGCTTTTCCGCTGCCTTTGCAACCCCGCTTCCGAGCCTTGCCCCTATGGATTTGCTTATCGGTATTGTGGGGGCTGTCCTTATCCGGCTTATGGTGTACTTCAAAGGCAAGAACGCGAAGAAATACCGAAAAGGTATCGAATACGGTTCAGCCCGTTGGGGCAACGCCGAAGATATAAAGCCCTATACCGACCCGGTATTTCAAAATAACGTGCTTCTGACACAGACGGAACGGCTTACCATGAACAGCCGCCCGAAGCAGCCGAAGTATGCAAGGAATAAAAATATCCTTGTTATCGGGGGAAGCGGCAGCGGCAAGACGAGATTTTTTGTGAAGCCCAACTTAATGCAAATGCACTCAAGCTACGTTGTAACTGACCCGAAAGGTACGGTTTTAGTCGAGTGTGGGAAGCTCTTACAGCGCGGCGGGTATCGGATAAAGGTGCTGAACACGATAAATTTTAAGAAATCCATGCGTTATAATCCCTTTGCCTATATCCGCAGCGAAAAAGACATTTTGAAACTGGTAAATACCTTGATTGCCAACACCAAAGGGGACGGGGAAAAAGCCGGGGAGGATTTTTGGGTAAAATCGGAACGGCTCTTTTACTGCGCCCTTATCGGCTACATTTGGTACGAAGCCCCGGAGGAAGAAAAGAACTTCACGACGCTGCTTGAAATGATAAATGCCAGTGAAGCCCGCGAGGACGACCCGGAATTTCAGTCCCCCGTTGACCTCATGTTTGAACGGTTGGAGGAAAAAGACCCGGAACACTTTGCCGTCCGGCAGTACAAGAAATTCCTGTTATCTGCGGGAAAGACACGAAGCTCTATTCTCATTTCCTGCGGTGCGCGGCTTGCCCCTTTTGACATTAAGGAGCTGCGCGACCTTATGGAAACCGACGAAATGGAGCTTGACACCATAGGCGACCGCAAGACCGCCCTGTTTGTTATCATCAGCGACACCGACGATACTTTTAACTTTGTCGTGAGTATTCTTTACACGCAGCTTTTCAATCTGCTTTGCGACAAGGCAGATGATGAATACGGCGGCAGGCTGCCCGTCCATGTGCGCTGTCTGTTAGACGAGTTTGCAAATATCGGGCAGATACCGAAGTTTGAAAAGCTCATAGCCACCATACGAAGCCGGGAAATCTCCGCGTCGATTATCTTACAGTCGCAAAGCCAGTTAAAGGCAATCTATAAGGACAACGCCGATACCATAGTCGGCAACTGCGACACCACCCTTTTCTTGGGCGGCAAGGAGAAAACCACCCTCAAAGAAATGTCGGAAATCTTGGGGAAAGAAACCATTGACAGCTTCAACACTTCCGAGAACCGGGGGCGCGAGGTATCGCATGGGCTGAACTATCAGAAGTTAGGCAAGCAGCTTATGACGGAAGATGAAATAGCGGTTATGGACGGCGGGAAATGTATTTTACAGCTACGAGGGGTGCGCCCGTTCTTCTCTGATAAGTACGACATTACAAAGCACCCCAACTATAAATATCTTTCCGACTATGACAAGAAAAATACTTTTGATATGGAAAAGCATTTAAGGCGCAGACCCGCCCTTGTGAAGCCGGACGAAGTATTTGACTACTACGAAATCAGCGAAAGCGATTTGCAGGAGGACACCGACCATGAATAGACGTATCAGAAAGAAAAAGGACAAGAAAATCACAGAAGCCATAAACGGGCTTGTTTCGATTGCTGAACGACGGGAACAGCAGCGGCAGGCTGCTATCCGGCAGTTTGTGAAACGGTGTGAAGCCCTGTATGAGCAGCAGCGAAAAGAAAGGAGGAATTGACGCAGTAACAAAGAAAAAGACAACTTGCATGATACGCGCCCCTACAAAAATTCCTATCGCCCACACTGACAACTGAATACCGCCGCGCAGCAGACATTTAGGCAGCGCGGGGACTTATGACCGCGGCAGTTTGAAAACTGACCGCCGTTTTTTATGCCCTTTTACGGGCAAGCCGCATTTGCGGCAGAAAGGAGTTTTATGGAATTTTTCAACAGCGCAATCGGCGTATTACAGACTTTGGTTATCGCTCTTGGAGCAGGACTTGGCATTTGGGGCGTTATCAATCTCTTGGAGGGCTACGGAAATGATAATCCGGGCGCAAAATCACAGGGCATTAAGCAGCTCATGGCGGGCGGCGGCGTTGCCCTTATCGGCACTATCCTTGTACCTCTGCTTTCCGGCTTGTTCGGTTAAGCGCGGGTAGCTGCCTATGCAGAGCATACTTGACGCGATTAACGAATGGATAAAGGAAATCCTTATCGGAGCGATAAACGGTAATCTGTCAACTATGTTCGGGGACGTAAACGAAAAAGTCGGGACTATCGCAAACGAGGTAGGACAGACCCCGCAGGGTTGGAACGCAAATATTTTCAGCATGATACAGACCCTTTCTGAAAATGTAATCGTTCCGATTGCGGGGCTTGTCATTACCTATGTCCTATGCTACGAGCTAATCAGCATGGTAACGGAAAAGAACAATATGCACGACATAGACACATTCATGTTCTTTAAGTGGATATTCAAAGCCTTTGTCGCGGTGTTTATCGTAACCAACACGTTCAACATCACAATGGCGGTCTTTGATATGGCGCAGCATATCGTTTCCGGCGCAGCGGGGGTTATCGGCGGCGATACGAATATCGACGTTGCCGAAGCCCTTGCCGCCATGCAGGAGGGGCTTGAAGATATGGAAATCCCCGAACTGCTCTTACTTGTGCTTGAAACAAGCCTTGTAAGCCTTTGCATGAAAATCATGTCCGTACTGATAACCGTTATCCTCTACGGCAGAATGATAGAGATTTACCTTTACTGTTCGGTATCGCCTATTCCATTTGCGACCATGACCAACAGAGAATGGGGACAGATTGGAAACAACTACCTAAAAGGGCTGTTCGCTCTTGGTTTTCAAGGCTTCCTCATTATGATATGTGTCGGTATTTACGCCGTACTGGTAAACGATATGATAATCGCAGACAATCTGCACAGCGCGGTATTTTCCCTTGCCGCCTATACGGTTATCCTCTGTTTTTCCCTGTTCAAATCCGGCACACTGGCAAAATCCATATTCAACGCCCACTAAGGGCAGAAAGGAGGTATTTTCTTGGCGTATGTACCTGTACCCAAAGACCTTTCCAAAGTCAAAACAAAAGTCGCTTTCAATCTGACAAAGCGGCAAATCGTTTGTTTTGCGGCGGCTCTCTTAATCGGACTGCCGCTGTTTTTTTTGCTCAAAGGCAGCGCAGGGACAAACCTTGCGGCTATGGCGATGATTGTCGTCATGCTCCCCTGTTTCCTGCTTGCCATGTATGAAAAACATGGGCAGCCCCTTGAAGTGGTGGTAAGAAATGTCGTTCAGACAAAGTTTACCCGCCCAAAGGAGCGACCTTACAGAACCGAAAACCTATACGCTGTCTTGGAAAAGCAGCGAAAACTTGAAAAGGAGGTATCAGCGATTGTCAAAAGGACAAACAAAAAAGACGCGGGAAGCCGCAGGAAACAGGCGTAAGCTGACCCGCGCCGAAAAGAAACAGATTGCCGAAGCTATCCGAAAGGCAAAGGGGGACGGCAAAGCCCGCACCGCACAGCAGACCATTCCTTACCTTGCCATGTACCCGGACGGTATCTGCAAGGTTACGGAAAAGAGATATTCAAAGTGCGTCGTGTTCGAGGACATCAATTATCAGCTTGCACAGGCAGACGATAAGACCGCCATTTTTGAAAACTGGTGCGATTTCCTCAACTACTTTGACGCGAGCGTGAGCGTGCAGCTTTCTTTCATCAATCAAGGGACGCAGCGGGAACAGGCAGAAAAAGCTATCACTATCCCGGCACAGGAGGACGCTTTTAACTCTATCCGCACCGAGTATTCGGATATGCTGAAAAATCAGCTTAGTAAAGGCAACAACGGGCTTGTGAAGCACAAATACATTACCTTTACCGTTGAAGCCGATAACAAGGCGGCTGCAAAATCAAGACTTTCCCGTATCGAAACCGACGTGTTTAACAATTTCAAGGTGCTTGGCGTAACCGCCCGCCCCTTATCCGGCTATGAACGCTTAAAGGTGCTGCATGGGGTATTCCACCCGGAGGGCGAGCCGTTCTCCTTTTCCTTTGACTGGCTTACCCCGTCGGGGCTGTCTACAAAGGATTTTATCGCCCCGTCCTCTTTCCGTTTTGGCGAGGGCAGATATTTCCGCATGGGGAAGAAAATCGGCGCGGCGAGCTTCCTTGAAATCCTTGCGCCGGAGCTTAACGACCGTATGCTTGCCGACATACTGGACTTGGAAACAGGGGTAATCGTCAATTTACATATCCGCAGTATCGACCAGTCGGAAGCAATCAAGACCATTAAGCGCAAAATCACAGACCTTGACAAGATGAAGATTGAGGAACAGAAAAAAGCGGTTAGAAGCGGCTATGACATGGATATAATCCCGTCCGACCTTGCCACCTTTGGCAGCGAAGCAAAGAACTTGTTGCAGGACTTACAGAGCCGCAACGAGCGAATGTTTCTCCTTACGTTCCTTGTGGTAAACATGGCAGACACGAAGCGGAAACTGGAAAATGATATTTTCGCTGCGGCGGGTATCGCACAGAAATACAACTGCCGCCTGACACGCCTTGACTATCAGCAGGAAGCAGGGCTTTTATCCAGTGTGCCGATTGGGGAAAACCTTATCCCGATACAACGGGGGCTTACCACATCAAGCACCGCTATTTTCATTCCCTTTATCACGCAGGAGCTTTTTCAGACGGGGCAAGCCCTGTACTATGGCTTGAACGCCCTTTCTAACAACATGATACTCTGCGACAGAAAGCAGCTCAAAAATCCCAACGGGCTTATATTGGGAACGCCGGGAAGCGGAAAATCTTTTGCGGCAAAAAGGGAAATGACAAATGCTTTCCTCATTACCGACGACGACATTATCATCTGCGACCCGGAAGCCGAGTATTTTTCCCTTGTGCAGCGTCTTAATGGGCAAGTGATACGTCTTTCCCCTACGGGCAGGGGCATTGACGGCAAGCCCCAGTATGTAAACCCTATGGACATAAACCTTAATTACAGCGAGGACGACAACCCCCTTGCGCTGAAAAGTGATTTTATCCTTTCCCTTTGCGAGCTTGTTATCGGAGGCAAGGAGGGTTTGCAGCCTGTCGATAAGACCGTCATTGACAGGGCTGTAAGAAATGTGTACCGCCCGTTCCTTGCAGACCCCGACCCGGCAAAAATGCCTATCTTGGGCGACCTTTACGACGAGCTGTTAAGACAGCCGGAGCCGGAAGCTGCCCGTATCGCGGCGGCATTGGAGCTGTATGTTTCCGGCAGCCTTAACGTATTCAACCACAGAACCAACGTGGAACTTTCTAACCGCCTTGTCTGCTTTGATATAAAGCAGCTTGGAAAGCAGCTTAAAAAGTTAGGTATGCTCATTGTGCAAGACCAGACATGGAACAGGGTAACGATAAACCGGGCAGAGAAAAAGGCGACCCGCTACTATATGGACGAATTTCACTTGCTCTTAAAAGAGGAACAGACCGCCGCTTACAGCGTGGAGATTTGGAAGCGTTTCCGTAAATGGGGCGGTATCCCAACAGCCATTACGCAGAACGTCAAAGACCTTTTGGCAAGCCGCGAGGTGGAAAATATCTTTGAGAACAGCGATTTTGTCCTCATGCTCAATCAAGCGCAGGGCGACCGTACTATCCTTGCAAAGCAGCTTAATATTTCCCCGCAGCAGATGAAGTATGTTACCCACACCGAAGCGGGCGAGGGGCTTATCTTCTATGGAAATGTGGTGCTGCCTTTTGTAGACCGCTTCCCGAAAGATACCGAGCTTTACAGGGTAATGACAACGAAGCCGGAGGAAGTTTCCGAAAGCGGAAAGTGAGGTGCAGACCATGAAGCAATATAAATCCCGCGATAAAATCACACAGAAAATGACCCGCGACGGGCTTATTGAGGTAAACGAAACACAGCAGACCGCCGAGCGTATCAGTAAACGGGAACAGGACGCGGATTTTCAAAAGTCCCCGGAGCAGCAAGCGGCGCAGGACGGGACGCAGCTTCAAGGTGTAGCGTCCCAAACTTCCCCGTTACCCCACGCACCGGGAGCTTCCCCCGCAAGGGACACCGCCACAGCAGAGCGCGTTATGGAGCATATCGAAGCAGCACAGACCCGCAGAGCCATTAAAAAAGCGGTACATAAAGCACAGGAGGAAGTTACCGTACAAACAACATCTTCCCGCTTGCAGTTTACCGAGGAAGAACTTGCCGTCCCGGAACTGGAATGCTATATTGAGAAATCAAACAAAGCCGCTGACCGACTGGACGCAGCAAAGGCAGCTATCCCGAAGCAAAAGAAACTGGTTAAGGAGCGCACCTTTGACGAAGCCGCAGGAAAGGCAAAGACCCGACTTCACTTTGAAGAACAGGAAAAACCGATACCCGGCGGCAAAAAAGGAAACCCGCTGTCCCGCCCCGCACAGGAAGCAGGGATTTTCGTCCACAACAAGATACATTCCGTTGAAAAGGACAATTCCGGCGTTGAGGGGGCGCATAAATCGGAGGAACTTGCCGAGCGCGGCGCGAAATACGGGGCGCGGAAGTTAAAACAGGGCTACCGCAGCCATAAGCTGAAACCTTACCGGGAAGCGGCAAAGGCAGAAAAGGCAGCATTTAAGGCAAACGTCAACTTCCAGTATCACAAAACCCTGCACGACAACCCGCAGCTTACTTCTAACCCGCTTTCCCGTTTCATGCAGAAACAGCAGATAAAACGCCAGTATGCAAAGGCGGCAAAGAAAGGAGGGGCAAAAGCCGCAGCGGAAGCCACAAGAAAGACGGCGAAGAAAACCGCCGAGGAAACGAGGAAAGCCGCCGCATTTGCGGCAAGACACCCGGCGGGCATTTTGATTGCAGTTGCCGCGCTGCTTCTCTTTATTATGATTTCCGCAGGGCTGTCCTCTTGCGGGGCTATGTTTTCGGGCTTGACAAACGGGGTGCTTGGCACTTCCTACACATCCGAGGACAGCGACCTTGTGGCAGTTGAAAACAACTATGCCGCATTGGAAAACGGGCTGCAAAGTGAGATTGACAATATCGAAAGCACCCACCCCGGCTATGATGAATACCGCTACGACCTTGACAGTATCGGGCATAACCCCCACGAACTTGCGTCTTATTTGACCGCCCTCTTGCAGAGCTACACCCCGCAGAGCGCACAGGCAGAGCTTGAACGTATCTTTTCCATGCAGTACACCTTGACGCTGACCGAGGAAGTGGAAATACGCTACCGCACCGAAACAAGTACCGACCCGGAAACCGGGGAAACCACCACCGAGGAAGTCCCTTATGAGTATTACATCTTGAATGTGAAACTGACAAATAAGCTGATTTCCGAGCTTGCGGAGGAACTTCTTACGCCACAGCAGCTTGAAATGTTTCATGTGTACTTGGAAACAAGCGGCAACAAACCGCTGATTTTTGGCGGCGGTTCTCCCGACGGAAGCCCGTCTGAGGATTTAAGCGGCGTGGAGTTTGTAAACGGTACGCGCCCCGGAAATCAAGAGCTTATGGAACTTGCAAAACAGCAAGTCGGAAACGTGGGCGGCTACCCTTACTGGTCTTGGTACGGCTTTAACAGCCGCGTGGAATGGTGCGCCTGTTTTGTATCATGGTGCTACAATCAAGCCGGAAAAAGCGAACCCCGATTTGCGGGCTGCGAATGGCAGGGTGTCCCTTGGTTTCAGTCAAGGGGACAATGGGGCGCACGCGGCTATGAGAATATCGCACCGGGCGACGCAATCTTTTTCGATTGGGATTTAGACGGTGTTGCCGACCATGTGGGGCTTGTGCTTGGCAGGGACGGCAGCCGCGTCTATACCGTTGAGGGCAATTCCGGCGACGCTTGCAAGATAAAGAGCTATGACCTTAACTATCAATGTATCAAAGGCTACGGGCTGATGAACTGGTAAAGCAGCCCAAAAAAAGAAAGGAGAAATGACCTATGGCAAACAATAAAATCGACCGTATCAATAAGGAAATCGCAAAGACCCGCGAGAAAATCACAGAGTATCAGAACAAGTTAAAAGGACTGGAAGCGCAGAAAACCGAAGCGGAAAACCTTGAAATCGTGCAGCTTGTACGAGCTATGCGTCTGACCCCGCAGGAACTGAACGCTATGCTGTCCGGCGGCGGTATTCCCGGCATGACTGCCGCACCCGCAGAAGAAAACGAACAGGAGGAAAATGCAGATGAAGAATAAACTGAAAAAGACCATGACTGCCCTTTGTGCCGCCCTTATCCTTATGGGCGGTTTTTCTGTCCCTGCCTATGCACAGGGCGCAGCCACAGAGCCGCCCGCCGGGGACGCGACCAACGACAGTAATGTAGTTGTGGAGGAAAAAGAGGAAACGCCGCCCCTTACCCCAAAGGGAAACGCTACACTGGTTGACGATTACGGCGGCAATAAGCAACTTATCACTGTTACCACCAAAGGCGGCAACTATTTCTATATCCTCATTGACCGCGCCGCCGAGGGCGAACAGACCGTACATTTCCTAAATCAAGTGGACGAAGCCGACCTTATGGCACTGACCGAAAACGGCGAAGCTGCCAAAAAGCCGGAAATCTGTAACTGTACGGAAAAATGCGAAGTCGGAAAGGTAAACACGTCCTGCCCGGTATGTGTTACCAGTATGACAGGCTGCACAGGCAAAGAACCTACCCCAACACCAACGGAGCAGCCGGAAGAACTGAAAGAAAAAGGCGGCAATCCCGGTGTGGTGCTTGCCTTAGTCCTCTTTGCCCTGCTTGGTGGCGGCGCAGCGTTCTACTACTTTAAGTTTCTAAAGCCGAAGCAGAATGTAAAGGGCGATACCGACCTTGAAGATTTTGAATTTGAGGACTACGACGAGGACGAGCCGGAAGCAGATACCGGGGAAACTCCCGAAGATGAAGAAACGGAGGAAGAAACCCTATGACCCTGTTTACCAACAATCCCTTTGAAAAGATGATGATACAGAAACCGAACGGGCGGCGTGATAATGCGCCGCCTGTTCCTTATCCCCCTGCTTGTGCTTCCTGCCCTTACAAGGGACAGTCCCCTTGTGTGGGGTACTGTCTGAAACAGGTACAGGAGAAAAAGAAAACCGAGCCGGAACGCTGAAAGGAGGAACTTATATTTGATTTTAGTTATCGCAGAAAAGCCCAGTGTGGCACAGACAATCGCTGCCGTACTGGGGGCAAAGGAAAAGAAAGACGGATTTCTCACAGGAAGCGGCTATATCGTTTCTTGGTGCGTGGGACATTTGGTAGGGCTTGCGGAAGCTGCCACCTACGGGGAACAATATAAAAAGTGGAGCTATGACAGCTTACCGATTTTGCCGCAGGAATGGAAGTACACCGTTGCTTCTGACAAGGAAAAGCAATTCAAAACCCTAAAAGAGCTTATGCACCGGGCAGACGTTTCCGAAGTCGTCAATGCCTGCGACGCGGGGCGCGAGGGCGAACTCATTTTCCGCTTTGTCTATGAAATGGCGGGCTGCAAGAAACCTATGCGCCGCCTTTGGATTTCTTCTATGGAGGACAGCGCAATCAAAGAGGGCTTTTCCCGTCTGAAGAACGGCGAGGAATACGACGCGCTCTTTGCTTCCGCATTGTGCAGGGCAAAGGCTGACTGGTTAATCGGTATCAATGCCACCCGCCTTTTCTCTGTCCTTTACAATCATACCTTGAACGTGGGACGCGTACAGACCCCGACCTTAAAAATGCTTGTTGACCGGGACGCAGCGATTACCACATTTAAGAAAGAAAAATACTACCATGTGCGCCTTGTCTTATCCGGCGCGGAAGCTGCAAGCGAAAAACTATCTGACCGTTCCGAAGCTGACAAGCTGAAAGCTGCTTGCGAAGTGTCAAAAGCAGTCTGTGCTTCCCTTGTGAAAGAGAAAAAGACCGCAGCCCCGCCGAAGCTCTTTGACCTTACTTCTTTACAGAGGGAAGCAAACCGCCTGTTCGGTTATACCGCAAAGCAGACCCTTGACCTTGCACAATCTCTGTATGAAAAAAGACTTCTTACTTATCCGAGAACAGACAGCGCATTTCTGACCGACGACATGAGCGACACAGCGGCGGGCATTATCAAGCTGCTTTGTGGGAAATTTTCTTTTATGGCGGGAAAAGACTTCACGCCGGAGCTTGGAAAGGTGCTGAACAGTAAAAAGGTATCAGACCACCATGCCATTATCCCGACTATGGAGCTTGCAAAGACCGACCTTGCCACGCTGCCGGAAAGCGAAAGGAATATCCTTACCCTTGCCGGGGCGCGTCTGCTCATGGCGACCGCTGCACCGCATACCTTTGAAGCGGTTACAGCAGTTTTTGAATGTGCCGGACAGTCTTTTATCGCAAGGGGAAAAACGGTGCTGTCCGACGGGTGGAAAGAGATTGACCGAAGATACAGGGCAGCCTTAAAGAACAAGCCCGAAACGGACGACGCAGACAGTGACACAGAAAAGACCCTGCCGCCATTTACCGAGGGACAGACCTTTGAAAATCCGACGGCAAAGGTAACGGAGCATGACACAACACCGCCAAAACCTCACAACGAAGCGTCGCTGCTCTCTGCTATGGAGCGCGCCGGAAGTGAGGACACCGACCCGGACGCAGAACGCAAAGGGCTTGGAACTCCCGCCACCCGCGCCGCCGTCATTGAAAAACTGGTAAAGGGCGGCTTTGTGGAGCGAAAAGGCAAGCAGCTACTTCCCACAAAGGACGGTATCAATCTTGTGTGTGTCCTGCCGGACACCTTGACAAGCCCGCAGCTTACCGCAGAATGGGAAAACAATCTGACGCAGATTGCCAAAGGCAAGGCAGACCCCGCCGCATTTATGGAGGGTATCGAGGATATGGCGCGGGAACTGGTAAAGACCTATCCGTTTCTTTCTGATGATAAAGCGCAGATGTTCAAGCCGGAACGGGAAGCGTTGGGAAGCTGCCCCCGCTGCGGTTCTCCTGTCTATGAGGGAAAGAAAAACTACTATTGCAGCAATAAGGAATGTAGCTTTACCATGTGGAAAAATGACCGTTTCTTTGAAGAACGAAAAGTAACCTTTACCCCCAAAATTGCCGCTGCACTCTTACAATCCGGCAAAGTAAATGTGAAAAAGCTCTATTCCCCAAAGACGGGCAAAACCTACGACGGAACTATCGTATTGGCTGATACAGGCGGGAAATATGTCAACTACCGCATTGAACTGTCGAAGAAGAAATAACTGAATAGCAAGCATAGGAAAAGAGTACCCTTTTCCGTAAAATCCCTGCTTTCTCTACCGAGAACGGCGGGGATTTTTGCTTGTTGGGAAGTTTCCCAAACCCTCTGTTTTATGGAGGGTTTTACCCTCTGAAACCGAAGAAAGGAGGTTACACATGGCAAGTTTACGGGACACCGTAAAGGACTATCAAGAAGAATTAAGGGACGGTATCGCTTGGGTGGCGTTTTGGAAAACGGGACGTTCTTGGAACGCCGAATATTTCCACCTTGAAATGAGCGACTACATTTACCCGGAGGACAGAAGCCGCATGGAAGAAATCAAACAGGCTGACCCTGCCGCCGTTGTGGTAAACGGCTATTATTCCGGCTATCTTGGCGAGGATATGAACCTTGACGAGCTGACCGCCGGGGTGCGCCGCCACTACGAAAACGGATATAGCAATATCGGGGAATTTATCGAAGCCCACGACGACAGGCTGCCGCCGGAGCTTATCGAGGAAGCAAGAGCCGCCGCCCACGCTGCGGGGCTTCCTTTCTCTGAAAAAGCCTACCGGGACGGCGAAGAACCCGACCCCTATATTTTTGACGGGAGCATGAGCATGGAGGACTACGAACTTATGCACCGTATGATTGAAAACGAAAGGAGCGAACGCATGGTAGAAACGATTTTAAGCGGGTATCTTTCTAATCTTGGAAAGTACACCGAGGGCAGACCTGCGGGCGAATGGGTATCATTCCCCACGACTGCCGAGCATTTGAAAGAAGTCTTTGACCGTATCGGGATAGACGGCAAAAACTACGGGGAGCTGCATATCACAGAATACCAGTCCTCTATTGCAGGACTGGCAGGAAAATTGACCGAGCTTGAAAGCCTTGACGAACTGAACTATTTGAGCGAACTTTTGAAAATGCAGTTTGACGACGACCGGGAAAAATTTGTTGCAGCTATGGAATACGGCGACCATACAAGGGACTTGCAGGATATTATCAACCTTGCACAAAACCTTGATTGTTACTGGCTTTACCCGTCCGTACAGAGTGAGGAAGATTACGGGCATTATCTGATTGAAGAACTGGACGAGTTGGAGCTGCCCGAAGAAGCAAAAAAATATTTCATGTATGAGGAATACGGGCGGGACGCTGCTATCAATGACGGGGGCAGCTTTACCGAGCAGGGCTATATCTACAATAACCGCAACACCTTTACACAGTGGTACGACGGGCGCGACGTGCCGGAGGAATACCGGGTAACGCCGCAGCCGCCAGTACAGGAAAAGGAACAGGCAGACCTTGACGCTTCCGCAGCCATACAAACCGCCGCCACAGAGCAGCCCCCGGTTCTCCCGATTATCCTATCTTCTGAAAAGCCCGCCGATAAAATGAAAGAGATTACCGACCGACTGGAACAGGGAATTTTAGGACTGTATGAAAGCGACCGTTACGCCGATTATCTGCGTACCATGTCAAAATTCCATGATTACAGCCTTAACAATACAATCCTTATCGCCATGCAGGGCGGCAATCTTGTGAAAGGCTATAAACAATGGGAAAAGGAATTTGACCGCCATGTAAAGCCCGGAGAAAAAGCTATCAAGATACTTGCACCGTCCCCGTTTACCGTCAAGAAGCAGGTGGAAAAAATCGACCCGGACACCCAAAAGCCTGTTTTCGATAAGGACGGAAAACCTGTTACCGAAGAAAAAGAAATCAAGATACCCGCTTTTCGTGTAGTATCTGTCTTTGATATTTCACAGACCGAGGGAAAAGAACTTCCTGCCCTTACCTATGAGCTTACGGGCAACGTGGAACAATACAAGGATTTTTTCGCTGCCCTTGAAAAGACTTCCCCGTTTGCTATGGGATTTGAAGCACTAAGCGGCGGCGTAAAAGGACGCTGCAATTATGAGGAAAAGCGTATCTTCATCAACGAGGGCATGGACGAATTGCAGAATATCAAGACCGCAATCCATGAAATCGCCCACGCCACGCTGCATGATACCGCCCTTGCCATGCCGGAACGCCCCGACCGCCGCACCCGCGAGGTACAGGCGGAAAGCGTCGCCTATGCGGTCTGCCAACATTACGGGCTTGATACGTCGGACTATTCTTTTGGGTATATCGCCGGGTGGAGCAGCGGAAAAGAACTTGCAGAACTGAAAGGCTCTCTTGAAACAATCCGCAGCACCGCCGCAAATCTGATTGATACCATAGACGGACATTTTGCAGAAATCCAAAAGGCACAGGATAAGGAACAGACCACCGAACAGGCACAGCCCGCACAGGAAGCCGCCAAACAGCCCGAAACAAAAGCAGCCGCGCCGGAGCTTCCCGAAGAAACAGCCCCGGTACAGGAAAAAGAAGCACAGCCGGAACAGGCTGCACCCGCCGCCCCTTATTATACTATCAATGAAGCTGCCGCCAAACGTGCAAAGGATATGAACAGTTTTTCCGATTATAAGCAAGGCAGCGCGACGGCTGAATACAGGCACTATGTAGATGAAGCCGTACAACTTGCAGAAAGGCAGAAACAGCGGGTAGACCCGATGTACCATGAGAAAATCGACAGCCTGCTTGACACCTATGCCCGGAAACTGGCGGCGAACATGAATAAAGGCTATGAGATTGACGCGCGTGTTCCCTCTATCCTGATTGCGGGCGGCTCTAACTTCCCCACAAGGAAGAAAGAAAAGCAGAACGCAGCCCGCGACAGCAATTACCGGGAATGGCAGGACATACAAGGGCTTCTTGATAAAATCCGCAGTACCGGCATGGGCGGTATCAGCGCAGACGACCCGCAGGCAGTACAGAAGTTAGAAAAGAAACTGGAAAGCCTTGAAAAATCACAGGAAACCATGAAAGCCGTAAACGCCTACTACCGCAAGCATAAGACCCTTGACGGCTGCCCGCATTTACCGCCGGAGGAACTGGAAAAATTGAAAGCAGACATGGCGAGCAGTTGGCATTTGGAGGACAAGCCCTTTGCGACTTGGGCGTTATCCAACAACAGCGCAGAAATCCGGCGCGTGAAAGACCGTATCAAATCCCTTTCACAGCAAAAAGAAATCGGTTTTGTAGGTTGGGAATTTGACGGCGGCAAGGTGGAAGCAAACACCGAAGCGAACCGACTGCAAATCTTCTTTGAGGATAAGCCGGACGAAGCCACGCGGGAAGCCTTAAAAAGTAATGGCTTCCGTTGGTCGCCAAAAGCCGGGGCATGGCAGCGGCAGCTTACCAGTAACGCCTACTATGCGGCTGATTATGTGAAAGCGATTGCTCCCCTTACCGGGGAAAAGCCTACCGAGTTACAGCGGGCGCATATCCGGCAGCAAAAGGTAGCTGCACAGGAACAACCCGCACAGGAGCAGCCGGAGCAGGAAGCCCCACAGGACAAAGACACCTTTTCCATTTATCAGATAAAAGGCGGGGACGAAACAAGGGACTTGCGTTTTGAGCCTTACGACCGTCTGATTGCCGCCGGACACCGGGTAGACCCGAAAAACTATGCCCTTGTCTATTCCGCACCTCTTACGCCGGGGACTTCCCTTGAAGATATTTACACCCGCTTTAATATCGACCACCCGAAAGATTTTAAGGGACACAGCCTTTCTGTTTCCGACGTAGTGGTGCTTCATCAGAACGGGCAGGACACCGCCCACTATGTAGACAGCTTCGGTTATAAGAAAGTGCCGGAATTTTTGCAGCCGGAAAACTATCTGAAAACTGCCGAGCAGACCACCGAGCAAAACTACAACATGATTGACGGGCAGATAAACAACACCCCGACCGTCGCAGAATTGGAAGCAAAGGTAAAGACAGGAGAAACCATTTCCCTTGTTGACCTTGCGGAAACTGTCAAGGCTGACAAGGAACGTGGCAAGGCAGCAAAAACGGAAAAGAAGCCCTCTATCCGGGCGCAGCTTAAAGCAGCGAAAGAACAGACACCGAAGAAACAGGCAAAACAGAAAACACAGGATTTGGAAAGGAGCTGACGCATGAATAAGTTTGAAAACGTGGATATTTTCGCTTCTCTTGACGCTATCATGCGGCAGAATACAGGATTTTTCCAAAGTGATTTTGACATTGACAAGGAGATTATCGCAAAAGCAGCGGCAAGCCCTAACAGAGAGGATAAGACGCTGCTATGGTTTTGCCGCCCGTCCGGGACGCATTGTTTTAAGGAGCGCGACGTGTTCCTAAAGGATACCGCCGCCCACAATACATGGTGTTTTTACAAAGAGCAGACCTGCGACTGCGTTCTTGCCTATGCCGTCGAGCTGACGGGCAGGGAGCGCGGGAAAATCAAAGGCAATCTTTATGAGCTTGACTATGCAAGGCAGTATGAGCGCGTTAAGGACAATGCGCTTGCCGCCGACACAGTCAAGTTGATTTATGAGCATGGGACAAGGGAGATACCCGCCGGACAGCATTTTAACGGAAATCCCGATACTTCTTTAGGGAAGTTTGAACACTTTGAAGCAGTACCCAACGACCCGGACGCGCTACAATTCCTTTTACGGGAAGAAAAGCAAAAACGGGATAAACTGACACCGGGCGACTTCAAGGAACATACCGCCGCCCTGCGTGCTGGGCTGATTGAAGCCGAAGCGCGGCGCATTGTGCAGGAAATGAAGCGCAGGGACACGCCCAATAGCCCTAATAGGACACATTTCATGGTGGAGCTGTCCCCGACATTTATGCAGCTTGCGTCCTCTAAGGACACCGACCGTCTGTTTTCCATGTTGCCCTATAAGACACTTTCCTTTTCCAAAATCGAGGGCAGACATGGAACATACGCCTTGATTGATAAAAATGAAAACCGGGGCACAGATATTCGCAGGGTGCGCCCCTCAATCCGGGCGCAGCTTGCCGCTGACAAAAGAAAAGCCGCCCCGAAAAAGGCGGCTGTAAAATCAAAAAATCACGAATTGGAGGTATGAGCATGATTAGACTGACAGTTGAAGAAACAAACCTGTTGAGCATTTACAATGAGGACGGCAAACGTGGGCTTACAGAAAACATCAACGCTGCGCTGCCGTTCATGGACGAGGATATGCGGGAACTGGCGAAACGCACCCTTGCGAAAATCGCACCTCTGACAGAAAATGAGTATGCGGAGCTTGCTATTTTCGCCGCTGATGAGGTATGACCGGGATAAAGCGGCTTACACCACCCCAAAGCCGGAAAGTCAACAGCCTTATAAAAAAGGAGTGCTGCAACTGCGATAACGGACACTGTATTTTACTGGACGACGGGGAGGAATGTGTCTGCCCGCAGCTTATTTCCTATTCGCTTCTTTGCAAATGGTTTCAGACCGCCGTATTGCCCCTTGATAAGCTGCTGTATGCAGAGCTTTTCAAGACCGAGGATAAAAAGCGTTGTACCGAGTGCGGAACTTCTTTTGCGTCCACCTCTAACAGCGTCAAATACTGCCCGGACTGCCGGAAGCGTATTACCCGCAGACAGGCAGCGGAGCGCATGAGAAAACGGCGCGCCCTTGTTACGTAGTAGGGGCAAAAAAAGCCTTGATTTACGGGGCTTTCAGTGCTTGAAAATGACGCGGCAAGGGTTTTATACCTTATCCCCTAAAAATGACGTTCTATTGCGTAACAGATACCAAAAACGCACCTACATAAAACAGGGCGCGGACAGTCTTTTGTTGGCTGTCTGCGCCCTGTTCTTTTACTTTATTCGTGCAGTTCTTCTATATCCTTTATTCGGTTTTCCAATAGGATATACAGCTCTCCATTCTCTCCCCTTATAACCAGAGTATCATTTTCATCGGAATAAGTTCCATATTCCACACATTCTATATATCCGATAAGTGTATTTCCGTCCTCAAAAGTAATTTGGATTTTACTGTCTGCGTTAATATAAGTTTCTACGCCATAACTGCCATTTTCTAATGTTATTCTGTAACATGGTGTAATACCAACCATTTTCATAATTATTCCCGTTCCTTTCCTTTCTTCCGTTCCGGCTCTTTGCCTTGCCGCAAAATATTGTCTATGTTCTGTTTGATAACGTCGTATTCCTTGACCTGTTTTTTCAGCTTGCCATAATCAGCGTAAAGGGCTTCTTTTTGCGCTTGTAGTTTCCCGTATTCTTCCTGCATGGCGGCAAGATTGGGGAGTTTAGTAACGCCCGCCGCTTTCAGTGTCTTTACTGCCGCTTCATGGAGTATCAGACTGCTTTCCTGCTTTGCCCGGTATGCGTCCTTATCCTTTGCCCTGCGGTATGCTTCATAGACAGGTTTTGTCTTTTGGTAGGTAGTAACGTGCTTCATCAGCACCGCCATATCTGCAAGACGCTTTTCCACGCTCTTTAATGCGTCTGCTGTCTTTTCATTTTCCGCATTTACTTCCTCAATCCGGCTGACTAAATCTGCGTACTGCTCAATCTTATGTTCTGTCAAGAAATTCATAGTCTTTGCAGCCAGTTTCAGATTATGGATTTTCGCCCACTGTTCATAGCCCCGGCTCTCTTGTGCCTTGATACTGTTTTCAATGTCAATAAGCAGCGATACGCCGCGCTGCTCTTTGGGAGCTTTCGCTGCCTTTGTGCGTTTGCCCTCTATCCGTTCTCTTATGGCTTCCTCTGTATAATCTGTACCGAGAGTTTTCAGACGGGTAAAGCGTTCCTGTCCGGGAGCGCGGCAGGAGATATATTTTCCCGGCTTTATCTCATAACCCGCTGCCTGTAACCGCTGCAACAATTCTTCAAAACTTGCTACTTGGGGGATAAGCGTATCAACGGCAATTTTCAGCTTGCCTTTCCAACTTGTACCGACCTTTTCCGCTTGATATTCTGCATAGCTTTTTCCCTTGCTGCCTTTGCCCGGAACGACAACAGACAGCCCGTTTTCCCGGCACAGCTTATCGCTCATGTTCCGTATGCCGTAGTAACTGCGCTTATTGGAATTGTACTTATGGTAGTCAACAAAATTGACCGCACAAAAAATGATATGGTTATGGATATGCCCTTTGTCTATGTGGGTAGTTAAGACGTATTCATGCTGTCCCTTTGTTACCGCGTCGGCAAGCTGCTTTCCGATTTCGTGGGCTTTCTCATAATCTACTTCTCCCGGCTCAAAGGACTGTATCAAATGGTGGGCGAGATTGTTTCCCTTATCTATGGCTTGTGCAAGCGTAAATCCAAACTCAATATCTGCCGTTTCATAGCTGCACCCAAAGGAGGACACAAGCATTTTCCCGTCTGTTTTATCCGGGTTTTGGATATAGTCAAGGGCTTTGCTCAACGTGCTTTTAATAGGCTTAATCTTTGTAACCGCCATATCTCCGCAAGCACCCCCTTTATTTCCTCTATGTCCTCTTGGTAAACGCTGCCTGTCGCATTGACACGCTTTGCAATCTGATTGATGTTGACCCCGATTTTCTGTATCTCTGCTGTCATGCCTTTTATATCGCTATGGTCTGTCTGAATGATATACCCGTCAATGGCAATCTTGCGAAGATACGCCGCCATGTTCCGGGTAGGGACAAGCTTCATTTTCTGTTCAATCAATGCCCTTTCTTCCTCTGTTACATAGAATTTGATTTGTATTTTTCTTTTGCGTCCGTTCATGCAATCGCTCCTTTCCATTCCGAGGGTTTGGGACACTTCCCAACAAGCAATTTTCAACCGACGCACCGCAGGACGGGAGGGCGAAAATACGGAAAAGGGTACTCTTTTCCTATGCTTGCTACGAAACTTTATCCCTTACTACCTACAACACCGGGAACGGCAAATTTGACGAACTTTCCCAAAAGAAAAACGCCGCAATCTGCGACGTTTCAATCACTCTATATAAACAAAAACGAGAGAACTTTATTCCCCCGTTTCGTCGTTGTTGGCTTCCTCTATTCCTTTTGCAGTAGCAGACAGGATTTTCAAATCTTTTTCGCTCATACCGTCAAGCATAGTATCGAGCTGACGGCGGCGCGTGGATTTCTCCTGTTCCCGTTCCGGGAAAAAGAACTGGTCTACTGATACATCAAGCAGGGTTACAAGCTCATATAAAATCTGTAAACTTGGGTGCTGCCCGCTGTTCTCAATGGACGCGATATATCGGGGCGCAATATTCAGCGTATCGGCTAACTGATTGCGTGATATTCCCTTTGCTTTTCTTGCTGCTTTAATGGCTTGCCCGAAAGCCTTAAAATCAAATTTTTCTTTGTTCTGCTTCATAGTCATTTCACCCAACTACATTGTATATTTCATCTTCCTTTCGAGATATGATTACACACAGCACATTATTGACTGAAATAGAGCATATCATATACTTGATATTATTCGGCTATCCGAGTATAATTATACTGGTAAAATTTGAGGAAAGGGCGTTTTGATTATGGAATATATGTCTTGTCCCGAAGCGGCAAAGAAATGGGGAATTTCTGAAAGACGAGTACAGATACTTTGTAGCGAAAATCGCATACCGGGCGTTTCAAAACTGGGGTATATGTGGCTGATACCAAAAAACGCGGAAAAACCTTTTGATATGAGAAAGAAACAACATAAAATGCAGATACAATAAACAAACAAATAAACCTTACAACAACTGTAAGTGGTGTGGTTGCTTCTTATGCAGTAAAATTATATTCGTAAGATAAGCGTAAGCAAAAAATGTGAGGTGTGAGATATGAATGATACAAAAAAACTATTAGAAGTACGCGACTTGCACAAAGCATATTCCAAAGAGGGGGTTCCAACAAAAGCACTAAACGGAATTACCTTTGATGTTCTGAATGGCGAATATTTGGGAATTATGGGAGCCAGCGGTTCTGGAAAAACAACATTGTTGAATTGTATTGCTACGGTCATTAAACCAACCTCTGGACAAATTTTACTTTCAGGTGCCAATATAAGCTCTTTTGATGGCACGAAGTTGGCTGAATATCGTGGCAACAAGATTGGTTATCTATTTCAAGATTTTGCTTTACTTGATAATCTAACTGGTAAAGAAAATATTATATTGCCTTTATCAATTCATAATATTGACATTGTTACAGCGGAAAAAAAGCTAAAAGATATAGCAGATTTTCTTGGAATTACAGACGTTCTTTCTAAATTTCCGTCACAAATGTCGGGCGGTCAAAAACAACGCGTAGCTGCTGCACGTAGTTTGATTTCTGACCCCGATATTATTTTGGCTGATGAACCTACAGGTGCATTAGATACAAAATCAGCACGTTTACTCATGGAGAAGTTACAGGAAATCAATCTTAGGCGTGGACGCACAATCCTAATGGTCACGCATGACCCTAACGCCGCGAGTTTCTGTTCTCGTATTTTGTTCATTCAAGACGGTGTTATTTTCCATGAGTTACGTCGTAAAATTCCAAATGAAACACAGGAAGATTTTTATGCACGTATTTTACAAGTGATGGCTCAAATGGGGGGAGGAAGTGCAAATGTTCTTTAATCTCACATGGCGAAACGCCAAACGGAGCCGTAGCGAAAACCTAATTTATTTTCTGACAATGATAACAGCCGTAGCAATGTTTTATATAGTGCTTTCTCTTGGACAACAGGACGTAATACGTTTTTTAAGTGAAATTGAGAGCGACGCAGTAGAACGGTTGCTTACTAATCTTTTACCGACGGTTTATCTTTGTGCTTTATTATTTGTGTTCTTTCTCGTAGTATTTGCAAACAAATATCAACTTGAATGTCGTAGTCGAGAACTGGGGCTTTATTTGATGTTTGGAATGACAAAGATTAAATTATTTATTCAAATAATGACAGAGGGGCTAATCACGTCGTTTTTAGCTCTTTTAGGAGGGCTTGTATGCGGTGGCTTTTTATCCGAAGCTATAAGTCTTACAACCGCGCGTTTAGTAGGGCATGGTATCATTACACACCAATTAAGTTTTTCTGTAAGTGCCGCTATTTTCACATCGTTAGGCTTCTTGATTATTCAGTTTGTAGCATTGTTTGTTCTATGCGGAAAGCTGTTCCGTAAAGAGCTACATCAACTTGTTTATGGAGAGATGGCGAAAAAGCAACGCACAGGGAATCCATATGTAAGTTTCGTATCGTTTGCTATAGGCACCGTAATTTTGCTTGTCGCGTACTGGATTGTTGTAGAGCATTTTATGGCTGCGAGTGGGGCAATGCTGCTTATTGCCGTTTTACTTGGAATTATCGGAACAATTCTATTTATTCGAGGACTTGCAAGAATTTTGAGTATATGGGCAGCTTCTATAAAACACAAAGCCACAAGAGGACTTTATGTATTTACTTTACGGCAGTTGCATGAAAATGTCGTTAATAAATATATTTCAATCAGCGTAGCGTCCATTCTGATGATGCTTACTATTATGTTAATTACCGACGGCTCAGTGCGCATAATGTCATATGGAAGTGAATTGACACGAGGTACTTCTGTTTATGACTTTACTGTAATGGGCAACGACCAAATTGTTGAGAAGTATCTTTCCAACGAACAAATTCGTCCTTATGTATCAAATCTGAACCGTATGGAAATAGGAAATATAAAATCCACTGCTTCGGATGGGATAAGTTCTCCTGTTGATTGGTCGAAATTTAGGAAACAAATCGTGCAGCATTTACCTCAAGATGTAGTAGACCCTGCCACACAAGAAGATGGTATGTATAGTTTTGGCTCCGACCAACCTGCTGCCTTAAACCTTTTAGGTCTTATTGATACTGGTAGTTCTTCTCCTTATTTGCTTCCTGTATCTTCCTATAATCGGTTATTGGATGCCGCGGGAGAAAAACAGATTAGCCTTGGGAACAATGAAGTTGTCTATTATCTCAACCCAGATTTTTTAGGTAATGCTCAAGATGAAACGGTTACACTGTTAAATCAAATTGCAGCAGACGCACAGGCGAATAATGAAGCGTTGCTTTCTATCAACGAAAGACCATTTTATCTTGTTCCCTCTGTACCGATGAAAGGGTTGACCGCAGATGAAAATATCAAGATTATAACTGCATTGATTGTTTCAGATGAGATATATTCAGAATTTGTAAATTCAGACACTTGTATGGTTTATTGGAACTTTTGTATTCCTAATGAACTTGTTGAAACAAAAGGTTTAATGTTACCGATTATGGAAGCTCGTGATTTGTTAAAACCATCTGGTCTATATTACGAAAGCTATCTTAATAATTTTGGGCGACAATTATTTTATGTTATTTCCGGAAGTTATACAACACTATACATGGGATTTATGTTTTTGATTATTGCGTGTGCATTACTTGCCCTGCAATTCTTGACGCAAATGCAAACTACAAAATCAAGGTATCTAACACTCTCTATTTTAGGAGCACGACGTGAACAAATTAAGCGTTCTATCAACCAACAAGTATTATGGTATTTCCTGCTTCCTCTTATATTAGCGTGTATCAGCGGAGCAGTAGGGATATATGCCATGCAGCTATATTTATATTCAGGAGCGGCACACCTTGAACAGTCCTATCCTCTTTTAATTGCTATGGCTGTTATTGTTGTTCTTGTTATGGTAATTTACGGTGTGGCTGTTGCTCGAACAGCTAATCGTGAAATAGGAAAGCTCAATTACAAGCCCAATTCTTAACAGGCTTATAAATATTATGGGAAAGGAGGCGGACATATTGGCAAAGATAGTTGTGGTTGAAGATGATGTTTATATGCGAGAAGAACTGTTGAACTTATTAGAAAAATCGGGATATGATACGATTGGATTATCGGATTTTGAAAACGCAGTATCAGAAATAGCAGCATATTTTCCCGACTTAATTTTGCTTGACATCAATCTTCCCTTTCGTTCGGGTTTTGAAATATGTAAAGAGTTGAAAGCTAAACAGATTGGTACGGTACTCGTATTGACTGCAAGAGATAAATTGCAGGACGAACTGCACGCATTAGACTTGGGGGCTGATGACTATTTAACAAAACCTTGTAATATGTCACGTTTACTTGCCCGAATTAAAAATCTTCTTCGACGTAAAGAAGAACAGGTACAGCAAGGGTTACTTGATGGAGGTGGTTTTTTACTTGACCCGAATACCTTTACAATTTATGTAGGGAATAGCTCTTACCTTATGCCACCGAACGAAGGAAAAATATTACTTGCTCTCTTGAAAAATAGCCCTAAGATTGTTTCTAAAAAAGAATTATGCATTAGACTATGGGGAACAGAAGAATTTATAGACGAAAATGCATTACAAGTAAATTTTACTCGGCTGCGAAAAACGCTTCGTGAATTTGGTCTTGAAGAACGTATAGAAACAGTGCGCGGTCAAGGCTACCGCTTGAAAGAGCAGGTGCGCTTATGAATAAGTTGAAAATACTTTTAATCTATATTTCCTCTAACCGGGTATGGATTATTACACTTGCCTGTTTGGACTTGTTCTTTATATTTCTTGCTTGGTTGGCTAACCCTGATTATTTTATAAATTATGCTGCATTGATAATTTTTGTGTCATTTGCCGCACTTGCTATTCCTCTTGCTATATCAATCAGAAAACGTAACAAGGCAGACGCTATTTTTCGGCGTTTTCTATTAGAGCCGGACGATACCAACGAATACTTACTGTGTGAAGCTGTTCCCGCTGTAATACGCCCTCTTATCTGTGAATTGGGAAAACATTTGAGGACGCAGCAAGAATATATCAACGAACAGAAAATTACAGTTACAGACTATGAACACTATGTTGAAAATTGGGTGCATGAAATCAAAAAACCACTATCCCTTATGACCTTGCTACTGGATAATCGAAAAGATGAAATGTCCCCTTTGGTTCATACTCGTATGCTTTATGTACGCGACCATACCCGACAGGATATAGAACAAATTCTATACTTTTCAAGGCTTGGGGCTACACATAAGGATTACTCTTTTGAGTCGCTTTCAATTCTTGGAACTTGCCGTGAAGCAGTTGAAGATAATTTAACGCTTCTTGAAGAAGCCGGATTTTCTATTGAATATACCGAAAACGATTATCAAGTGATTTCTGACAAAAAAGGTCTGATGTTCATTTTAGGACAGATAATCAGTAATAGTGTGAAATATGTGGGAAACAACCTTGCCCCACGGCTCATATTTTCCATAGCTGATAGTATGAATAGTGAACAGATTTCTTTATCTATCAAAGACAACGGCACAAGCATACCATTGTCTGACTTACCCTTTGTTTTCGACAAGGGGTTTACCGGAGATACGGGCAGTTACCTTAGTCGTTCTACAGGTATGGGCTTATACCTTGTTCAGAAAATGGCAACTGACTTATTTATCACGGTGGAGCTTAAAAACAATTCATACGGTGGAACAACCGTAACCTTGACGTTTCCAAAAGTGTAACGTCTATTTGGGAGGTAGTGAAATGCAGTTACAGAATGAAATAGTAAAAAAGCACACGCCAATAAAAAGCTTGCTCATTGATTGGTTAATTATATTTGGAACGTATCTTTTTATCCGCATATTCTTTGCCCTCTTTGGGCTTCATCAGAATATTGTCCTCTTGGGCTGTTGCCTTGCGATATTGCCCTATCTTTTTGGGGCGTTATATTTACAGAAATCCCACAAGCAATGTCAATTATGGCTTGCTGCATTGGCTATTTTAATACCGTCGGTCGTTGAAAAAGCAGCAATATATTTATTTGGTGCGTACTTATACAATTTAAGACCGATAAATGTTGTAGGAGTTATGGAAGCGATTAAGAGTAACGCACCATATACAAACTTCATTAAAAATCAATCAGCACAGAATTTAATAAATCTATCATATTTTAATTGGACATATATTCTATGCAGTATAGCTATTTCTGTTTTGGTTATCCTGCTTTTACATAAGACAAAACAAAAAAGTAATAAAGGATAATGAGAAATTTTTGAAATTGACATAGTATAGAACATCTGCCGGACGACGGCAAAGAAAAAAAGCCGTCGCAACGCAGACAGGTTTTCACGCGCCTATTCTATTTCGGCGGCTTTGATTTTCAGAGCCGCCGTTTCTTTTTATCTATCTAAATTCTAACGATAACTCTCCTACTAGATAAAGACATGGCGGTATCAAGGAGGTATCGTCATGTCCTTTTTCCTATGCCCTAATAGACTGTTATCAAAAAAAGCCATTACCCGCCAACGGGTTATTCTGGCTACATAGATGAACTCACAAATCATACATATACTTTTGATAATTCCTTTGCGCCTGTCTGCAATTTGCAGACGGGCGCATTTTGTATTTTATCAAAAAACTTTTTCAAAAAATTTCTAAAACCAACGTCCATTTTGAAGTGCGTTGGTTTGAGGGTTTACGAAAGGGGACATTTCAAACTCCACCGCTTTCGCGGCAGCGAAAGGAGGTGAGAACATGAACGAGCCTATTCGTACCCAATGGCAAATCCGTTGTGCTTTTAACGGCTTTTGCAAACTGGCGTTGAAGCGAGAAGCTATGAATGCCCACAGGGACACAAAGCAGCGACAATTACGCGAGGTTACTTTTTCTGACCTGTCGCCACTGGAAGAAAAACAGCTCTACGTCTGCGACGAGTATTTTGCAGATGATGAAGCAGAACAGTCTTTCGTTGTCGGCGGCAAAGAAATTACTGCGAAGCTGCTTGCCGAAGCCCTGCACAGTTTGCCGGAAGAAAAGCGGGAAACCGTACTGCTGTATTATTTCTTTGACATGAGCGAACGCGAGATTGCAAAGTTTTGTAATCTGTCAAGGACAACGGTACAGTCCCGCCGGACAAGCTCAATGAAGCTGTTAAAACGCTATTTGGAGGAAAAAGCCTATGACTGCACAGATTAGTAAATCAGAACAGGACGAACGCGGCTTGTTGCCTTACCCGGTAATCATAGCCGCTACTAAGGGCGACCCGGAAGCTATGAACATTGTCGTACAGCATTACGAAAGCTACATAGCGTCCCTGTCTATGCGAAAGCTGCGTGATGAGCGCGGAAATATCTATTGGGGCATAGATGAGGATATACGCGACCGCTTGCGTTCGCGTCTTATGCGGGCTGTCCTTTCATTCAAGGTTTGAGATAACCACAAGCAGCGTCCCCCTTTCCGCTGCCTGTTGACTTGACCTTACTTGCTCTTTGACAAAGAAAGCGACGCAAGATAACGGCGACGCAGTATAGGGCAAATCGGATACGTCCTTTTTGCGTTGAGCCATACGGCAGGTGCGCCATGACGCTTTTCTTCTATTGGAGAAAGTCGAGCGACCACCACCACGCCGGGGAACAAGTGTAGCGGCTTGTGGGCGACGACACGCACTAAGGGTAGACAAGCCTTTATAGCCATAGTCCGAGCGTTAAAAGCGTCGCAGGCATTGGGTAGAGCTGCCTTAACGGGCAGGGGTGGAACTCCCGCGAGGTTGTGCTAACAGCCGTCCGATTAAAGCCCCTTTTACTATTCACTTTTCCTAATATTGAAAGGGGGACGATACTATGAGTAACGCCGACGTGCCTATTTGGGAAAAATACACGCTTACGATAGATGAAGCAGCTAAATACTTCCGTATCGGAGAAAACAAGCTGCGTAAATTAGCCGAGGAAAATCCTGCCGCCGGGTGGGTTATTATGAACGGCAACCGTATTCAAATCAAGCGCAAACAGTTTGAAAAAATGATTGATACCATAGACACAATCTGATAGTGAAATTGAGCCTTGAATGTGCTATAATGGGATAAGCATATCAAGGCTCTTTCCGTCTTGGAAAGGAGCATTGAAAAATGTCAAAGAAAAGACGTGACAGCAAAAATCGAGTTTTGCGGTCGGGAGAGAGCCAGAGAAAAGACGGAAGATATGCTTACAAATATATAGATACCTTTGGTAATCCGCAGTTTGTGTATGCGTGGAAGTTAGTACCTACGGACAAGACCCCTGCCGGAAAGCGTGAGGATATATCCCTACGAGAAAAGGTAAAAGAGATACAGAAAGACCTTGACGACGGGATAGACACCATAGGCAAGAAAATGACGGTCTGCCAACTTTATGCAAAGCAGATACGCCACCGGGGAAATGTAAGGTACAATACGAAAAACGGACGCAAGCGGCTGATGAAGCTACTGGAAGAAGATAAACTTGGGGGCTGCCCGATTGACAGCGTGAAGCTGTCCGACGCGAAAGAATGGGCAATCCGCATGAAAGAAAAAGGAATTTCCTATAAGACTATCAGTAATGACAAGCGTTCCTTGAAAGCTGCCTTTTACACAGCGATACAGGACGATTGCATAAGGAAAAATCCTTTTGACTTCCAGTTAAACACTGTCATTGAAGATGATACAGAACCAAAGGTTCCGCTAACACCAGCGCAGGAAGAAAGTTTTTTGTCCTTTGCTCAAAATGACAAAGTTTATCAGAAGTATTATGACGAGCTTATTATTTTGCTTGGGACAGGGCTTCGTATCTCTGAACTTTGCGGGCTGACCGATACTGACATTAACTTTGAGAATAGGATAATCAATGTAGACCACCAACTTTTAAGAAGTGCGGAAACAGGATATTACATTGAAACACCAAAAACGAAAAGCGGTATTCGTCAAATTCCAATGAGCGAAAAAGTATATGAAGCATTTAACCGAGTGCTGAAACGGCGCAGGGGTGCAAAAGCTGTTACTATTGACGGTTACAGCAACTTCCTTTTCCTCAACCGGGACGGCTACCCGAAAACAGCTACCAATTATGACGGTATGTTTAGGGGGCTTGCAAAGAAGTACAACAAGTACCATGAGGAAGCTCTACCGAAAGTAATGACACCGCACACCTTACGTCATACGTTCTGTACCAACATGGCAAATGCCGGAATGAACCCGAAAGCATTACAGTACATTATGGGACATTCCAACATTACTATGACGCTGAACTATTACGCACACGCTACTTTCGACAGCGCAAAAGCTGAAATGCTGCGGATAGCAGCTTAGTAGTAAATCAAGGTTTTACTACTTCTTTACTACTTTTGAAAGCAAAAACCTAAGCGGATATAAAAATATATGTGAGTTTCTTCCGATACGAAAAATGCCGGAAAAGCCTGTAAATACGGGCTATACCGGCATATAAGAACTTCTAAAAAGATAATCAAAATTCATATCTAATTTTAATACAGAAAATGTAGTCTTTTGAAAGGTGGAATTAACAATGAAGAAAAAATTATCATTTATCATTGAGATTATTATAGGTATAATCTTTATATGTTTTGGATATTTCGTTATTGATACTGATTATTACGCTACACTTTTTTACGCAATGGGGTTCGGTTTAGCTTTTGCTTCTGGTGTTCAATTATTGAAAATTTGTTATTATGAAATGCCAAAAAATAAAGAAAAATTACAAAATATAAATAGAGAAAATCACATCAATAATGTTGATGAAAGAAAAATATTTTTAAGAATGAAAGCTGGTTCTTTAGTATATCAGTTAATGACTTTCGTGTACTTGTTTGTTGCTTTTGTACTTGCGTTACTTCATATTGAAGCATGGATTATAGGCATTATATTTGGTTTATTCCTACTGCAAACATTTTTAGGGATTATTCTATATAAGCATTTTGAAAAACATTTCTAAAACATTCAGTAAATTGTGACGAGGTAATACTATGATAGGACTTAAAAAACGAGATATTAAAAAAGCATTGAAAGCTGGTGCAAAAGCTGGCGGTGTGTCATTAGCTGATGTTCGAGCTGATATTGAAGCGACGATTGATGAAGCTATGAACAGCACCGACCCAGAAGTGCAGGAGAATTTCAGAAAGTATTTTGGAAATAAACGCCCTACTCCAGAAGAATATATTTACAAGATTACAAAAAAGACAAAAGTTTAATAGAAATCAAGTGCTGTAAGGGGGCTTGTGTCATGGAAAGTTTTAAGCATAATCTTATACGGTCATACACTACCTAACAGCATTTTATTAACAACTGAATATCTCACAGCTTTAATAGCTCGTACAGACTATATGTTTTGTGCGGGCTTTTTTTGTACCCGAAAAAATTTTTTCATTTTTTTTCAAAATCATGCAACAAATCACACCTTGCTGTACAGATATGGTGCGGAAAGAGGGATAAACACTTTTCACGTCATAACGGAAAGGGGGTGTGATGATATGAAACCGTCGGACTTCCAAAAGACAATACAATGTCAATTTGACTGCAAGCTCAAACGTGTAGTGAAAGGCATTGTCCGTAATTATCGCAAAGAATTAAAGCGACGAAGAAATAAGGAAATTTCCTATTGTGAACTTCCAGAAATCGTCGTAGAAAAGCTGGCAGTCTGGGACGAATACGAAAGCGATTATACCGCCTTTGATGTATGTGGTATTGAGGTTCGTGTCCTTGATGATGATTTAGCAGAAGCGATTAAGTATCTGTCTGAAAAAGACAGAGAAATCTTGTTGATGTATTTCTTCTTAGGCATGAGCGATACAGAAATCGGCGACAGATTAAAGATTAACCGTTCAACGTCGTTCCGCAGTAGGAAGAACTCACTTGAAGAAATCAAGAAAAAATTAAAGGAGAACATGAATGATGAATAACACACGCCCGTCATTTTACCTTATTTCGTCGGCTGTGGACGGCAACGTAAATGCGATTGAAAAGATACTGGCGTTGTATGACCCGTACATATCAAAATGTTGTTTGCGTCCGTTCTACGACAAATATGGTAATGTCTGCATAGTCGTAGACATGGAATTAAAAGGACGTATCAGAGAAGCACTTATCAAAATGATTTTGGACTTTGATATTCCTTTAGAAACCGAAGAATAACAAGCAGTAACCGCAGAGCATGATTTGTTCAATCCCCTCTTTCCTGCTCTGCCCCTGCTTTTACATGAAAGCAACACGCTTTCGCCACAGCTCTTTGACAACTGAATAAAGCAGACAGATACGTTTGTGAGATAGCGAGCCACGGGGACTGTACGCCACGACCTTTTCAAAAGAAAGCGAGCGACCCACGCAGTGATCCGAGAGCGACTGTTGGAAAAGTCGTTTTGCCACGACCTATCCTCACAGAATAATGATACGTCCGCATGGTGCGGTTCTGCCCACAAGAATGGGAATAGTTGAGATACTAACGGAGCTTTCCAAAGCCGTCTGCCTGCTTGTAAAAAATGACACACAGTAAAGGGGGTGCATAGATTATGAACAATACTGATGTGCCTATCTGGGAAAAATATACGCTGACGATTGAAGAAGCGTCCAAATACTTCCGCATTGGCGAAAAGAAATTGCGTAAATTAGCCGAAGAAAATATTGACGCTGGCTGGGTTATCGTGAACGGTAACCGTATTCAGATTAAGCGAAAACAATTTGAAAAAATCATAGATACATTGGACGAAATCTAATGTCATTGAGCCGTAGATATGGTATAATAAATATAGCGTATCACGGCTCATTCCATGACGGAAAGGAGCTTTACACTATGTCTAATGTAAAACGAAAAGACGGTAAAAATCGCAATTTGCGTAATGGAGAGAGCCAGCGAAAAGACGGAAGATACGTTTATAAATATACCGATATATACGGAAAGCCACAATTTGTCTATTCTTGGAAACTTGTACCGACAGACAAGACACCTGCTGGAAAGCGTGATGATATATCGTTGAGGGAAAAAGAAGCACAGATAAAAAAAGACCTTAACGACGGTATCGACACAGTCGGCGGTAAAATGACAGTCTGCCAGCTCTACGACAAGAAGAACAGCCAAAGAAAGAACATCAAAAGGGCTACTGAAAAAGGACGACAGTATCTTATGAACGCTCTGAAAAACGACCCGTTGGGTATGAGGGCGATTGATACTGTGAAGCAATCGGACGCTAAAGAATGGGCTATCAGAATGAGTGAAAAAGGATATGCCTATAAAACGATTGATAACTATAAGCGTTCCTTGAAAGCGTCATTTTACATGGCGATACAAGACGACTGTATCAGAAAGAACCCGTTTGAATTTAAGCTAAGTGATGTTCTGGAAGATGATACGGAGCAGAAAGTTATCCTTACACCAGAGCAGGAAGAACGCCTGCTTGCCTTTATGGAAAAGGACAAGATTTACAGCAAGTATTATGATGAGGTTGTGCTTCTGCTGGAAACGGGACTTCGTATTTCTGAATTTTGCGGACTGACGACGCATATTGATATGCAGAACAGAATACTCAATATAGACCACCAGCTATTGAAAGATAGCGAAATAGGCTACTATATTGAAACACCAAAGACCAAAAACGGAAAACGGGAACTTCCATTGACAGAACGGGCTTATCAAGCAATCCAAAGAATACTAAAGAGCAGAGGAAAAGCACAACCGCTGATTGTAGGTGGTTACAGCAATTTCCTATTCTTAAACCGTGAGGGCTTGCCTAAAGTTGCAGGAAACTATGAGGGTATGGTGCGAGGATTGATTAAGAAATATAACAAGTATCACACGGATAAGTTACCGAACATCACACCACATTCATTCAGGCATACTTATTGTACGAATATGGCAAATAGAGGAATGAACCCAAACACCCTGCAATATCTCATGGGACACGCTAACATAACCATGACACTTGGCTATTACGCACACGGTACATTTCAATCTGCAAAAGCGGAACTGGAAAGACTGGCTTGTTAATATCGGAGCTTATATTTACTACTCATTTACTACTTTTGGTTGCATTTTCATGCTGGTAAATGCCAGCTTATGCAAGGTATCTTCCAAAAAGAAAATACCGATAAAGCCCTAAAATACGGGATATATCGGCATTTACCAACTTATGAAAAGATAATCAGAAATTTAGTAAGTTTTTATTTTAAAAATAAAAACCCATAAAGCGAGTACACTCAAAAACATGATTATATCCAGAAGCATCAGGCGCTTTGCATGCTGCTCGGTAAAGGATTCCGCAGCGAAGACCATATCATTGGTTGTCTGAAAGAAATCCTCACTATCCTGTAGCAGCTGTTGCTTCACGTTTTGATCATTCCTGCTTGTTCTGACAGCATAGATTTGCTGTTTCAGCTGTTCCCACGCTTCCTTTGTTTGATGCAGCTCGTCAAGATAGTCAGCATCGTCCGGCAAAGGCAGGTCATAAGCACCGCGTCCGGTACAAAGGCTGTTCACAATATCATCAATGTACACTATCAAGTCATCCCCATGAATATCATTAAGCTCCATTTTCACGAGTTTCTGAGAAGCTCCGCGCACGATTCCGGTATAATTGATCAGGCGTCCATGTCGCTGGACACGATATATGGAATTGATGGTGACTCCGCCAAGTAGTATAAGACATAAAAAAATTCCGAGCAGAGAAAACAACCAGCCTTTTTTCATAAGGTACCTTCTTTCATGTAGTTCAACAGCTGCAGGAATGAAGGTAGAGCTATGCCGCTGCTTCGTATCATGACAGAATACAACATAATCGAAACGGGCTGATTGCAAACCTGCATATGTAATTTATAACACCATTATATACGCTTTCTGCGTGTTAATCAATGTAAGAGCTACCATTCTATTACAATTCGGAAAGGGACTGTGTAAGAAAAGTGTACACCTTTCACATATGGATCGTTTTTTATGGTCGCTGTCTATGGTGATTACCGCACAGCTTCTCACGCAGGCTACAACCTCCTCTGTTCCCCCATATATCGTTAGCTATCGCGTATAAAACACCTCGCCCCGCAATATTTGCCCATCATGAGGAATCCCCTGTCGAAAACCGGAAAGTGAACGGATAACATCCCAGCTCCTCCGCCGCTGAATAAGAGCAGCCTATTCGAATCAAGGCACCTTCCCCGCAGAGCATAGAAAAAACCACTCATTTCTGAGTGGTTACATTTCGTCAAATGGTGGTCCCGGTCGGAATCGTACAACTTTTAACCATTCATACGTATTCATATACGATAAATAGCTGTCATACGCTATCATCCATTGCATATAGAACACACTTTTTTAAATTTTTTCGTCATTTTTTCGTCATTTTTTCGTCATTTTTTCGTCATTTTTTCGTCATAAGAAGCGTTCCATGCTAACCTTATCCCATTCACCATGCTTGGCAAATGGGATTAACTGCGAACGAAATTCATCCGTAGTTGATGACTAATAAGGGTTTTCCCATTCAACATGAATGAAGAATGGAAATATCGCTCCGGTACCAAGGGACTTTAAGTCGTCCAGTAAAAAACGCCATCCGAATTTCGTACAGCGTTCTGAACTATGTCTGTTTTCCAGTTGCAGTTAATTTGTTGCTGTCGCTCTAATACAGCCGACGAATTTCATCGCTTGTAAAAGAATACAAGATATCTGGATATCTTTGGATGACTATATATAAAAAACAGGGTGTGAAAACTTTTGCACTTCTGTTTATGATGTTTATTCCTTTATCACCTTTCTAACACTTGATACAGTGCTTGCAGTATTCCTTTCAAAAAGTGTGCATCCCTTACTTTTCATTTCAGATAGCAAATCTTTTATAGGGTATGATGTTTGTTCTATAAAAGGAGGTTTCCCTTGTCTCACTAATTCCAAAGTTTCCTCTGTGGACAAATTAACATCCAAACCTAAGTATTGATATAGTTTGAATTTACTTATTATATAGAGATAGCATTCATTTGTTGGTTTGCTTTTTATCGCTCGTGCAAAATCTCCAAAATGGCCTGCTCTGATACAAATACGAACAGTCTGTGCATCTAAGCCTAATAATTCTCCCGCCGCTTCAACAGACAAAATACATGGGCTTGTTTTCTTTGACATATTAGCTCCTTTTTTTCAATAGATACTATTTATATCTGTCTCTATCAATACCGAATCTTTTACAGAATATATCTGTAGGGACTATCAATTTACCGATATTTGGCATCCGCTTAGGGTCAATAAGTAAATCTCCATTAGCATCTTTTTCATTTAACAAATCATGTATAATCTTATATGCTTGGCTCTTTTTACAGACATCACCTAATACATACATAATACCTTTATAATCTAAAAACGGACATTCTAAAGGACTTCTCTTTTCTTGCATACACTTTACCTCCAACACAATGATACCATATATTTTTTAAAAGCTTAAAGATTTATTTACAGATAACGGTAATATATTATTGCTAATCTATTTACAAAAAATAGTGATGTTATCATGAATAATAAGGTGAAGCTATGTCTCCAATGCATAAATACTGAAATCGTTTTCTTAAGAAACCTTAAATATAGTTGATTTTTTATAGAGATTTGTTAAATTAGTTATATAAAGCAAAGGGGTGGGAACATAGTAATAACATAATTCTAATAGACATAAAAGCGAAGAAAGGAGGTTACATGAGTAAAGACAATAAGATGGCAGTTGTGTGTTTGGTGGGAGCTGCTTTATTAATTATTTTAAATGTTTTATATAGACTATCTTTTGTAAACAACTATGTTGCTTTATTGTTTACAATACTAATTTTCATAATTGTATTTTATATCAATCATAAAATAAAAGGGAGATAAATAAAAATGAAAAAAATCTTTATATCTATGTTGCTGATATTATCTGCAACACCAATTTTTAATGTAAAGGCTGATACCAATTCGACAGAATCTTGTGGTATTGATCAATCTGTAGTTGAAGAAAAATACAAAAATCAAGATAATGAGCTAGTTGAGAAATATGAAGATAATGTTGAAGTAATATATAAATCTGATAATAGCATCGTAATTAGGGACTACGCAAACCAATTTAATGCAGAAACACCTAAATTTCGCTCAGGTGGTCTACTTAAAAAAATCGCTTATTTTATAATTACTGCTGCTGGTCATTGTGGTGGGGTACAATACCTTACAAATAATAAGGTGGATGTATGTAGAATCGCATTAAGAGCTTTGGGAACAACAAAGAAACCTAATGCAAAATATTTATTAACAGGAAAATATATTTCTGGACGTATCCCTGGCTGTGAGCCTATACATTCAGGTCCATGTAATAGAGGTTACTGGGAATACCGGGTTGTAAAACTATAGTGATATGACAGGCGATAATCAAATCGCCTTTTTTAAGTATAACATGCCCCTCACACTTGAAAAGACCACCCATAGGTGGTCAATACCGCAAGTTAGATACTGCCTAGATATCAACCTTAGTGTGTGGTGCGGTATAACTATAAAGACCAATATGCATAATTAAATTTATTATTTTCATAGTAATAAATAAAAATATCTATATAGATAACAGGTTACTATATATTTTTAATGACACATCGCAATCGCCTTTGCATAGTTTATATCGGAGGTGAGTGAAATGACAGGCACATTAACAATTGAAACTATGGAAGCAAACGGTGCTCCTGTTAATCAGGCAGCTATAAGAGTGTATGAGAGAACAGACAGTGCTTCTAAATTTATAATGGGATGTTATACCGATGAAAAGGGGCTAAGTGAACCTATTACTCTCCCTACCCCAGACAGCACACATTCCTTGCATAGCATTCCACAGACATGTCCTTATGCACAATATGATGTACAAGTTATAAAAGATGATTTTGATAAAGAAATAATCAACGGTGTACAGATATTTCCTAACACAAATTCCACTTTGACCGTTATTATGCAATGCTGTAATGGCAGGACACCAAAGACAAACACAATCGATATAGAGCATCACGAATTATATGATAAATGAATTGATACAAACAATGCTACTCTCCAATGTGGAGAGTAGCAAATTGGCTATTCATATACAGACTCTTAAATTACATTTTTACTGATGCAATCACAAATACACAGTTAAAAGCTAAATCAGAGTGAACAAATATACATTAAGTTTTAGTGCAAGTTACCAATTAGATCCGCACCGGGCATTTCTCATGCAGCGTACAAATTGTCGTGCACAGCGATTTTCTCTACAGTGTTGACGCATTGTACTGCGAGCTACTCGTTCTGCTTCGTTCAATGCGTTTGTGCCGAAATCATCATCGCATCTACGGTTTCTATCACACTCGAATCTGTCAAAATCATAATCGTTAAAGTCATAAGCATTACATTCACATCTGTTACACATATATATTTCCTCCTTACGTGTTATTGAGATACATCTGCGTATCTCAATATATGATATGGAGGAATTAGATGCCTAATTAGGCTTATTATAATACTTATTGATAAAAGATTAAACGTTTGATAACCGTTAATAAAAAAACCACCATTAAGGTGGTCAAGTGCCGCAAAATACTGCCTAGGTATCTCTTTCTTTTTAATGGGCGGCAACGTAATCATTATATAGTTTATATGAACATTTGTAAATACGTTATGAATATTTTAGTGTTATTAAGCAAGATAATAAAAAAGTTCGGATAAATCCGAACTTCGCCAAAGATAGTGGCCGCCTTTGTTCAATACCTAGGCAATATTCAACAGGCGAAAATATTCTATCATATATATTTTTAATTTCAAGTATTTTGTTTTTTCTAAACTTTTTTTGTGTTTTAACATATATTATAATGAGTGATAGTTATTACTCACACCTCTAATTCTAAGTATTGAAAAGAGTTACACGTTGACGCTCTTTTCTTTATGCCATACCTACATTTAATCAACATTTCATTTGCTTGCAGATTTAAAAAGCCGGTATACACCGGCCTGACTCTCTGTGGGAAAATATTGGGGTATTTCCGAAAGGGGTAGAGAGCCAATAAAAGTATATTACATATTCACATGTATGTAAACTCTAATTATTTAATTTTTCTTAATTTTAATTCGATAATAAAAAGCCGGCTTATAGCCGGCTTTTGTCCCATTGTCACTGCATAAACTGTATGAAAGAGTGACTACGAAATTATATAGCATTTCTTCAAAAATTGCAAATCATTATCGTAGTAAAACATTGGAAGTTCCATATTTAACAAAAAAGGCTACTCTCTGGTGTGGAGAGTAGTTAAATCTGAAGGTATATAATATCTTAATTCTAATAAAAAATCAACAAAGATTATGTGATTTTGCAAAAATTTATTGATTTTTTTTGATTTTATCTTATAATATGTATGTGGATATAATCCATTTATGCTCATCTACCGTGATGTAGAAGGAGTTTCTGATTACGTCATTTAATTTATTAAATGGCGTTTTTTGTTTTTATATATCGCTATATTCTGCCTTATTATCTTCATATTTTTTAATATAATAGCTCTTTTTATTATAATCAACATAAAAACTTGAAATAATTAAATAATATTCTGTACGTTTCTCTATAACTAATAGAAAATTCTCATTCTCTAAATAAAAATGAATACGATCACTACCTTTATATTTTTCTATCCAAATCAAAATACCAGCACAACTCTCAATATTCACACCACAACACTTGCATCTACCAACATTTTCAATCATTTTCCTTATCCATCTAATTCTTTCGCACCTTTTAAAGTCAGGTTGCCTAAAAGTATTTTTGTCATATTTTCTATGCGTTAAGTGATAGAAACTTTCCTCTCTTTCTTTATACATCGGATGATGCCTAAGTTTAACTGGTTTACCTTTAAGTTGTAATTCGCCATTATTTAGTAAATCCTCCTTATAAATATTATATATCTTTTCAAGATACATTTTATATTGTCCGCCTTCATAAGGCTCTAGTAAATCTGAATAGCATTTAGTCATAAAAATCAGCACTCCAGATAAGATAATTAAATTTAAAGTCCGTATAATAGCTACTTTTCGTTAAAGAATATCCGCTTTTCCCTTTTATTAATTCTATTATTTTTAGTTTGCTTTCGCTATACTTATGCCCCTCTATAAAATTTCTATTTACATACCCAATAGCACCGATTATTATATCGGTTAATTGCATTATTTCTACTTCATTAGAGCGTATTGGTTGTACTTTTGATATCATTTTATGCTGAAAATCACAAAATGTGTTACAGCAAACATCATGTAGTTTGTTTGCTTTTTTATTTGAAAATACATCTTTAATATCTATATAAATATTGTACGTACTCCCTTTCAAAAAAATATTCTTCAACATAGTATAATAAATTTTATAATACCAATCATCATGGGTTTGTGAATATTTTTTATGATTCAGATTAGTTTTATCTGCTATCACTGCTCTAAAATGTAAATCATTATTGCTGAAAAAATATTCAATCAATGCACGATAAACGTTAAAATTACTATTGGATATTTTCACCCATTTAAGTTCACCGTTTTTAGGTAGCCCATATCGTTCTTTTATGCTATAGATATCTTTATTAATTTTTTTTACCATCTTTTTAGGGCAATAAACAGCTCCAATAACCATAACATTACTGTTGTCATGTTCTAAATGACAGCTTTCATCACAATAAACATTATATTCAACCATTTCTTCTCCTCCTTACCTTTTACTGCAAAACAAAATTATTTATTTTGCTTGAAATTATAGAATAATTATACATCACTGTTTATTATAATTCATTTTTTATTATTTGGCATTGTAAATGTAATTTTTTATTTTCATTAAAATGAAAATAATCATCAAAAAAAGTCCCTACCTCTCAGTCAAGAGAAGTAGGGTTATTTCATATATTAGACTTCACGCAGTGGACCAGCATACAACCAGATTTTACGACCTCCGACATTTGCCTGCACTGAATTTGTAGGTTTATCCACCGCAAGCACCTTAAATTTCTTGTCACATTTCCAGTAATCACCTACGCTAAAAACTTGTGACTTTGTTTTCTTACCGTTCTTATCGCATTTGGTAAGTGGTCCCGCCTGAATGGAGTTACCGCCGTTCCCGGTCATCTCCTCGCACCAGATGCTATCCATGTTGGCCAATACCTGGTCTACGCTATGCACTCCTGGAATTGTGAAGTATTCTCCAACATGTAGGATCTGATCAGGCTGTGCTGGTTTCGCAGGCTTGGAAGGTTTCTTATGTTCTGCAGGCTTATTACCTGGCTTCTGCTCTGTGCTATTTGCTTTCAACTGGAAACCTTCTGCAATGCCGTCTACAATGCCCTGTGCGACGGATTCTTTGCTTGCCTGGTATTCGGCCATATCAGCCTTGTTGTCGATAAAGCAGGTCTCTAATAATGCTGAGCTGATGCCTAAACACTTGCATGTATAAATCACCAGCCAGTTTGTCACCTTGACGCCGGAGCCACCACGCTTCACGAAGTGCTTTCCCAAATTGTTCATGATGGACTGTTCTACATCGGTATACTGCTCACTGTCTGTTACAAAGATTTCTGTTCCGTGTCCGGATCCATTAAATGCATTGAAATGTACTTCCAGCACATAATCGTACTTACTGATTTTGAATGTACCGTTCTGTACATCATAGAATGCGCTGCGGTTTACGTTGTACACATCCACAGTTGCATACTTTCTAAGCTTCGGTACAATTAGGTTGACCAGCTCTCTAGTCAAATTTACTTCTTTGTATCCGCAGCCGGAAGCTCCTTGATCGCCTGCACCATGCCCTGCAATAAGCAAAATCTTCATTATTCTTCGTCCTCGCTTTCTTTGTTAATAAGTTTGTCGGCAACAGCTAAGCCGTTGCTCAAAATTTTTGGTACGTTGAATCCAGCTTCAACAAAGTTTTCACAGATGGAACGTGCTTCATTCACAATCAAACTGGCCAGCACGAACCATCCAAGCAGTGTTGTAATCTGCAAGTCTACACCGATTATCTCACCGATTTCGATCAAGCCCGCTGCAACCATAAATGCAAACGTGATCATGATCCAGTATCCAATCTTTTTAAGTACTCCTTGCCAACCCTTTACTGAATTTTCTTTTTTCATGATTCTTGACTTCATCCAACCTGTTACCCAGTCTGCTATATTAAGTGCAAGGAACAACGCAAACAGATACCAGTGTTCTCCGAATATCACGCTGATAACTGCTATAACAGTGCCCACAAATGCGTTGTAGTTGTCTGTGATTGTTTGTGCCATATGTTTCATATACCTCATCTCTTTCCGCCATTCTTGGCAATATGTAGGGCGTTTTACCCTCTTATACTACTTCGTTAATTCTTCGTGACCTATCTCAACCAGAATTTTTTTCACTCCGGCTTCTAGCGCTTTGGGGACATCAGCAAAATCAAGCTTTCCATCTAAGATACGATATACCAGAAAATTTTCCATTATGCTTTACCTCCTGCCGCCATCAGTATCAAATCTTGAACTGCCTGTGCAGTCACCTCTTGCTTAAGTTTCAATTCTTCCAGCATACTTTCTGCTGTTTCTTTATATAAAGATAAGAAAGCGACTTCACCATAATCAGCTGCTTTTACAACTTCCCCATCACCGCCATATTCAACTGGCGATACCTCATAATGCAAATCTAATGATACGTAGCTGTCTAAAACCACATATCCATCACAGACAGTTAGTGTTTCACCTGTTGCGGTTTCTACACATAATGTCTCAACATTTTCCTTTTTTGAGAATTCAGAATGAATCTCTTTTAGTGATCTATCAGCAATGAAAGCAAGTTTCACATGATTATCTCCGACATTGAATCCGTCTGTGATCAGCTGATATCTACTGCCATTTTTCAGTTTAATAAATTCCATATCTTAATGCTCCTTTCGTTAGATAGTAGATTTTCCTGTTATATATGTAAGGTGTATGTTGACGCCAACATCCTTTACTATTTTTTCAAGAGGGGAAAACAAAATAGTTCCATCCTGTTTAATATTTATCTTTGCGATAATTTTTGTACTACCTACGATTTCATAGAAATTTAGATCTACTGTCGGGCGAAAAGCTTCCGGAATCATCGACGGCGTAGCTATCGTAGTCTCTCCGTTCGCTGCCAATTCCTTTTGCATATAACCAGCACACTTTAAATAAATAACTTTCCCACTTCTATACATATTGGCCGGAGGAAGATATACCGAATTAGTTAATTGAACAGTGTTTCCGTTTAATTCTGTTTTTATATCATCGAATTTCTTTTTACAATATCCGGCACTAGGTACTTTTGCATTGGATGTTGAATCCGTCGTAACGATATCGCTAGGTGTTAATGGGACAGGTATTGCATAAGGTAAACTATTCCAAGGTGTTACTCCATCCCCCATTTTCATTTTAACGATTCCCTTTCCAACACCTGCATTCGGTATTTCATAACCGATTTCGCGTTCTTTCAAAACCATATTTGATTGTTCCCATTGTGCCTTTGTTCCAGCACGTGGTCTTATTGTATAAAATGGCATTTCTCATTCTCCTCTCTTTAAATCGGATATCCACCGTTTACATCAATGTCTTCTTCGCTCGCTTGTGTGAACGGGTCACCGCCGTCCATATCGAATGTTTCAAGCTGCAGTGCTGATATAGCATCATAACATTGTGCTACCGCATTTTTTACATCCTTTTGAGATTCGTTAGTTTGGTCTATCAAATCATCTAATTTCTCTTTGCTTTTTTCAAAATAAGGATCAACAGTACTCGTATACCATGATTTCATAGCACTTAATACTTCTCTTTGCCAATATTCTTCCGGTGGAGAAACTGCAGCTTTGATTTTGTTGGATACATCTACTTGTAGAGCTAATCTGTTAGATGTGATAACGATTTTATTTTCGTCAATCGCTGCCAAAGACAAATATACATCGCCTTCGTTTTCAAACACCCCATCAGGCAACAAAATGTATGTCCCATCATCTTTTTCCTGTAGAGGACATACGATCGGCATATCTGATTTCCAACTAGTACAGTAACCAGATAACACCATTCCCTTAAATGGATTTGTTTCCGATGTGTCTTTAATAAGCTTAATAAAAAGATTGGCCGAGTGCTGATAACCTACAAGACTGTTTCCGTCAAGCATTATCTCTCTACCAATCTGTTTAATTTGTGTTACTACTATATCCATTCAATCACCTCCTATCCACGTACCTTGTCATTTACATATCTCATGGCATCTGTAGAAATACCCATCAAACTGATATACCTGTCCCTTGATGTGCCATTTCCCATATCTATATGTACTTTTACAAACTTTGCAGGGTCATACGGCGATATTACATAATCATATCGCCACGTATGGGAATGCAATCCAGAAATAACATTTTTCATAATAACGTAATCAGCGGAAGTAATCGTCCCACTTCGATCTATGTCTAAATAATCATATTCTGCATCAGTCAAAGTGATTTGACCAAGAATGAACTGTTTTATTTTTTCAGTATCTGCAGAGGTATAATTGGGTATGTTTGCAGTATAAGAAGCAGTCAGTCCTTCTGAATTTAAAGACCATCCACCGATATGACCTGATTGTGATTCTATCGAGCCATTCATAACCAGCTTTTTAGAATTCTGATCCACATAGAGTACAAGGCTGTTGTTACCATCGTATACCTTGATTCCACCATTCTTTATTGTCAGACCAAGGATATCTATAATCACCTGCATAGTCTGCATGGAGTTACCGTTGTTTATCGCCTTCGATATAAGCGCAACGATCTGGTCTTCCTGCAATTTCAACTGAGCTTCTCCTAGCCCTTTTGCAATCAACTCAATGCTTTCAGAATTGTTCCGGATAGTCGTTTCTTTCTTATATCCATCCTGCGTAAGTTCGGTCACGTTTTCCTGCATCTGGTTTATCATATCCGTTATTTTACGAGGTTCATTAGACAGTGTAATCGTATTGTTCGACCTTTCTTCATCCAGTAGGTACTTTCGGATTTTTACGATACGGTGTGGTACATCGATGCCTCTGACAGGATCAATGATACAATGCGCTGTCTCTCGAATTTTCACCTTCAAGTCTTTGTACTTATCATCTACCGCGGCAAGGTCTATCATATTGATTGTGTATGATCCAACCGGTGCTGCCAACTCCTGCAGCTTCTTCCTTCCGTCCGCCAGAAGGCTTTCCTTGTTCGTGTATCGCCCATCTATCCATGAGGTCACTATCGGCTTGCCTTTGTAGCCCTGCAGGTCGATATACGGCTTCCCGTCGTTTATATCGGAAAATGTCAAATCATCAGCACCGTAGCAGTAAAGCCTTGTGACAAGCCCTGTGCTACTTTCCTTATATGTGTGGTCCTTCATGTTTAACTCTGGAGTTACATACAATCCGGTGTCTATAGAAGCGTATGGATCTATCACAGTAACGACCTTGCTCAAACAATCAAAATCATACTGCACATCATATACCACCTTGCAGCGCATCAGTACATCGTACCCGTTGCATTTTTCCTTATCCGGTGTGCGTCTGATCGTTCTGACCTCTTCGCCGGTTACCGTCCACCCTGAAGGCTTGATATAATTCAATACATCGCCTATGTTTTTTGTCTGCAGTGCAGCAATATCTGCTGTTTTCAGATAATACGATGCCTTCCAATCATCCATATCCAGTTCGCAGGTAATCGTGGCCTGCGTGATCAGCTTGTTTACACCCTTGATAAGATAGAGGTTATCCTCTGTCCTTACTTCTGCCTCGGTCTTTAAATACGTAAATAACTCTGAATCTGGCGGAACATCAAAAGAGAGCGTTTCTTCGCCCTCTTCGTCCTTTTCTACATATGCGTTCGTGGCTACTGTGATAGGCAGCCATCCGTCTTGTGTCTTGACACTTAACATATGTCACCTCCTATAGATATACTGGGCTGTAATACATCACCACATCAGCGTTTGTGTTACTCACCGTGATGATGTGGTCGCCCGGTCCCAAACTGGGAAACTTGGTAAACATTGCATCAGAATATTTGTTTTTACCATCTTCTGTTATGAGCATACTCTCACCATCCAGGATTATCTTCTTAGCGGTATGGATATTACGTATCGTATATCCTCCTACTGTGATCTCTCCATTGTAATGGGGGGTTATCTCATAGCGGATACCGGCTTTATACGCTCCTTTAATCGTTATCATATTATCGGTACGTGTTAGATTAAAGCACCGCTCTGAACCTTTCTTTATGACGGATAAAGGGTATGTTATCTCGTAATTACAAGCACCCAAGTGTTTTACTTCTGGTTGGCCAGATAAAATGCAATCGTATCGGTAACCATCTTCTATGTCAATCATAGAGCGTTGTCTCAATTCCTGCAAGAAACGCCCTGGGTTGTCATCGTTATCAAACACAATAACAAGATTCATTGGTTTTGGTTCGATTGATTCAGAAATCATCGTATGCCGGTAGTCTGTAGATTTTATGGTTCGTGAAAGAGAAGGAGGCATATATGTGAATGAAACAAATATACCGCCGTACATTTCCAGTCGTTTTTCATTTATCCTCATATCCTACCTCCATCCGAGCTCTTCCGAAATGTCATTCACAGTGGCGTGCGCAAACTCTTTTCCATTGATATAAAGAGGTACATTAAGCGTAACGGCACCAGCGTTCCCCTTACCATAGATTTTCTGAGCTGTATATTCCTCGTTTTCCTTTGCGGTAAGCACACGTTCGCCTTTATGCAACCGCGCATTGTATCCATCATAAGGGACATAATCAAAACCCGTCGCGTATTGTGAAACCCACTTGCCAGCTTGGTTTGTAGGTCTTTCATAAACCTTGGAATACTTCTCAACATAATTAGTTGTAACAGTAACTTCCTTATCTTCTGGATTCCACCGGTCCCAATGTCCAAACATTTTTGTCCATTTTGAGACAACTTCACCTGTTGAGATATCCACCTTATCTGCTAATTCAGAATGAGCAGACATAAGTTTATCAATACCTTCTTTTTTTGTCTTTTTAGCCGCCTCTACGGATTTTTCGTATTCTTCGTTTGCGCTCTTTATGATTTCTTCTGCTTTTTCTTTGTATTTTCCACCTTCAATAGTTTTTAATTCTTCAGCTTGTCGCACAAGTTCATCACGCTTTCTACCAGCTGATTTTACGGATTCTTTTTCAAGTTTATTCATTTCTTTAATGGCATTACCTGCCATTTCTGCAGTGATACGAGTGCTGCTAGAATTTAATCTATTTAATATGACTTCTTGTTCAGCCTTATTACTCGACATAGCTTCTACTGCCTCAGTTTTCATCTGATCGTAGAGTTGATCAATACGTTCCTGTTGACTCTTTGTAATCTTACCACCATTATCTTTAATTTCCTTGTAAATACCTGTTATTTGATCTTTCAGGTATTTTGTTTTATCAATCCTGCCCTTGTATCCATCGTTAACTGTTTTCATAATCTCTTTTTGTTCTTCAGAAGTTATTGCAGTGGTAGAATCAAACATTTGTTGATATCTGCTGACAGTTCCTTCTTTTTGTTTTTCAATAGAAGATGTCACTTTATTTGCCATGTCATCAACTTTTCCCGATATCTTTCCGACGCTTTCATCTGTTACTTTTGTAATACCCGTATACATATCCATAGAGAATTGTTGTGCATCGTTTGAAAGTTTAAGATACGATGACAGTTGTTTTTCTGTTTCTTCACTAATTCTAACCGTATGAGCTCCTACAGCGTTTCCAGCCTTATCATAATCAATAACAGTACGGTCAGCGAATAAGTCAATACTAGGAATTACATCTTGTTGCAAATTATCGTATACTGCTTTGCCCGCTAGAGCTAAGCCGCCAATTGCCGCCACAGCCCCTGCCGCAGGCAGTACCAAACCACCAAGTGTGGATACAACACCGGTTAATGCAGTAGTGCCACCAGCAGCTGCAGTTGTCATCCCTGCAGCACCAGCTGTAACTTTCGCCAAACCGCCTGCTGCTGTAGCTCCAGCAGGTGCTAACTTTGATAGTAGCCCACCAAATTTTCCAATAAGACCGCTGCTAGATGCCAGCGAAGATCCCAACTTCCCTATGAGTGGAATGCCTTTGCCTATAAGTTTCGTTGCTCCGGATACAGCAGGTGCCAATTTCGTAAAACCTGTTACTAGAGAACCAGTGATTTTCAGCAATGGACCAAACGCAGCAACCAGAGCTCCTACCTTCACGATAAGCTCCATCGTTTCCGGTTTCATCTTCCCTATTTTCTCCGCAACCTTACCGATGAGGTCAGCGGCCTTTTCCAGCATTGGAGCCATAGCATCTCCTAGCTTCGTAAGTGAGTTCTTAGCTTTGTTCAGTGAATTGCTGAACTTCGCACCAGTGGTTTCATTAACACGCTTGAATGCTTCATCTGTTGCACCTGTAGCATCCTGCATTTTTTTTAATTTCTCAGTGAATACATCATGCTGTGCTCCGCTCAATGCCAGAGCCAAGGTCTGACCTTCGATTGAACCGATATAAGATTGTAATGGTTTGCCACTATCTTTTGCTGCCTTTGTGATGATGTCGATAGTGCCTTGCAGACCTTTTCCCTTGATCATAGCTTCGCCATTTTCGTAGCCGTATTTTTTCATGAGTTCCGCCATACTGTCTGTAGGTGCCATCAATGCCTGGAGGACACCACGCAGCTGTGTAGATACCTCTGCTGCGTTTCCAGTTACGCCGGTAGCTGTGGCCATAACGCCGAATAATTCTTCCTGGCTTACATTCAACTGCTTTGTTAAAGGCACTACTCTTCCGATTGATCCAGCCAACTCCGGGAATGTCGTCTGTCCCAATTTCGCAGTAAGGAAAGCAAGGTCAGAAACCTTCTGGTTCGCGGCTGCCGAAGTATCGCCATATCCCTTCGTTACCGCTGATAAAAGGTTGATACTGTCAGTTACCTCTGCATTACCGGCTTTCGCTCCTTTTGATGCGATTTCCAATATCTTTGCACTGTCTGCGGTATCGCCAAACGCTGAAACGACCTGATATAAGCCATCGCTGATATTGCTTGTAGCCAATCCTGTATCATTGGATATCTTATAAACATTCTGTTTCAGCTCTTCCGTTCTTTTATTGACCTGTTCTACTGAACCATCCAATAATGTTGACACAAGTCCCATGTTTTTAGATAGATCCATGCTCAGCTTCCCTGCAGCAGTTCCTGCAGCAAGCAGGGGAACTGTAAGTAATTTCGTAGCCTGCCCTCCTACTTTTGACATGTTCTGTCCTACTTTAGCAGTGGATTCAAGCTTCTTTGATACATCCTTTGCCTGAACTACTGCCTCCGCTTTGACACTTTCCATGTCTTTTTTGAAGTTTGCAATGTCAACTTTGATTTTTGTAATCAGAGGTGCCAGTTCAAGGCCTCCCATTAAGCTCATGTCATGACACCTCCTTTGAATGCATGTACTGCTTGCAAGTCTGCAGAAGTCGTCTGCAGTCTGATCAAATCTTTCATGAATTTTCTGCCTGCTTCTGAACGCATATTGTTATACATCCACGCATCTTTTCGATAGAGCAGGAAAAGGCTATACGGCTGCTCCATGACTTCATCAAATGATAGTCTGGTATAATCACTAATAGCTTTCAACTCACCGCTCATAGTTTGATACTTGCCCTCCCACTCCTCCGTACTGAAATACTTTTGAATGATTGCATCGCGTATCACAGGATCAGATGGGAGTGGGATTGCTAGTTTGGGTCGTTCAATGCTTTACGTGGAAGCAGGACACATTCTCTGTAGATTCTGGAGATTGCCCCAGCAGGAAGGTCATATACATCCTTCTCTGTGAACTGTTTGCCACCGGTGTTCTTATTCAGAAGCCACAAAACCATTTTCAGTTCGTCTTGCTGTGTCGTATCTTCGTTCGCCTCATACTCAGCAACTTTCTTCATATCACGATAGGAAAGTTCTGGAAGCTTGACTAATTCCCCTTTGATGAGGAAATCTACCGTTCTGTTGGCATATGCTGATAAATCAATTGGTTTCATTCTGTTCCTCCTTCTTCCGGTGTTACCGGTGCATCTTCCATTTCTTCTTCAAACTCACATAGCCAGTCTTTCTTTTTAGCTATTGCATTCAGCTGTGCGTCAATCGTCAATTCCTTCTGACTGAATTCCAACGAGAACCCATTTCCGCCCTGTGCAATGGCGGTAAAGCGCAATTTCTTGCCACCTTTTTTAGTGTGTACGAATCGCACCAACACTGTTTTTAAATCTTTGTTACCACCAAATACGAGCGTTCGTGTCTTCTTTTCTTTATTCTCTGTAAAAACCGCTGTGGAAAGCAACGCAAGCTTAGCCAGCGACCAGCTAATGATACCGGTTTTGATTGCCATGTCTTCACCGATTACAAACCTTGCAACGATTTTTCCGAACCAGTCCTTTACATCGTATATCTCGGGTTTGTATTCCAAGGAAAACCCGCCGGAGCAATGTCCTACATTGTGCTCATCTGTTTCGATTTCTGCATGTACCGGAATTTCTGTTCCATTAAACTCATACATATACAGCTCGCCAGCGCCTAGCAGAATTTCTTGTGTTTTTTCTTCCATATCTTACCTCCATAGTAAATTGAAAAGAGTGGGATATTCCCACATGTTTGTTTCTGAATTGAACAACCATCCACCGCCGGAAACCTGTGCTCTTACAGCATAGTCTCCCATAACGATAGATGGTTGCTGTTCATCTGTATTCAATGCCTGAATGACCTTATCACGAATTTCCAAACACTCTTCCATGTTCCCACTGATCACCCTTACTTCCAACTGACACTCCTTCACAGCCCCCTCGTTATAAGGCGATATCTTGTAAGTCATAGCAGGGAAAGGACCGTAAGTAAACGCCGGAGATACATCCATGCCTGTGATGTGTTCCAGATACTCTCTGATTGCATATTCGATCATCACTTACCTCCCAGCACTTTCAGCACTTTAGCCTTGTTTTCGTCCCTTGCAGGTTCTAAAAAAGACCGTGGCTTCATGCCATCAGTCTTATAAAACTTCTTTCCCTTTTTCCCATACACAATGACCACCTTCCCTTCAAACGTCGGCCGTTTCGTTCCGGCGTATTCATCTACAGGAACATACCACGGTGTCTTTCTACCATCTCCATCTTTTGCATGAACGCCGGTTCCTTTTTCGATATATGGCGCATAATCCAAATTACTGTAGATACGCCCTGTGATGTCTTTCGCAGTCACTGAAACATCATGAGTTATTGAAGCTCTCAAATGACCGTAATCCACTATATCAGCACAGTTTATTTTAGCTGCACGTTCAATAATAAGACAGCCACGTTCAACATTATGCTCCATCTCTTTAAGCATCTGCAAGGTGACGTTGTCAACAGACTGGCAAAATTCCCTGTTATCATCATCCATAAAGGTCAATCCTTTTCAGTATGAGCGTAGTCTGTCTTCCAGAAGTGTCAAAATCCTGTACCTCATAATGCTGCGTGTCTATGTCAATGCGGTATTCTTTGCCCACATCAAAATCCTTAGACATCGTGATGCCGTTGTGCGTACTGTCCTGGTATTTGACCGTGTTTATATTTTTGTAGCTGCTGTTTTTGTAAACAGCCACCATGATACCCCCAATCGGCACATAATCATCCGTTTTTGCGCCAGATTTTCCTTTTTTTGTTTTATTGACAAGCAGAGTCGCTGGTAACATATCTGTAAATATGCTCATGGTAGACTCCTGTACTTTCTCAATGCTCGGCGGATAGATTTTGGTATGTCTCCGCTGTATGTTTCGCTTGTTCCGGCTTTTGAACTGCTCGATAGACCTTCATTTCCAGTAAGAATGAGCCTATAAACACATAAATCAGAGACTGGCGTAACTATCTTTTCATCGATGTCGCCTTCACGATAATTTATATAATCTAAAGCGTCATTAATGGCATCATTTACTGTATCATCAACATATGGCTGATCAATGTTTTTGATATGCGGTTTAAAACTCAATTTTGTTGCAACCTTTTGTTTCAGCTCTTTCTGATCCATGATTCCCCTCCTTTGGAAAAGAGGGAATGGTTACCCTCTTGAAATAATACGTGCGATTGGGATAGCTTTGTGGCTGATATACTTGCTTCCTCCGGCAGAGCTGTCATTTACTAAAGACCAGTTTTTACCGTCGGCCATTTCCTCATTGGTAGGGGATAAAGATGCCTGCTGTTTCTTAAGGTAAGAAATTCCGTTTACCGCCACGGCTGTACGTTTACGGCTAATCAGCGTGTCTTCTCCACCATTGACCTTCGCCTCGCGTACCATTTCATATGGATGTTTTACGCTTAACGGCTGGAAGGAGATCGCTTTGTCACCCAGCACGTAAGTTGTATACTTTGTATATTCCTCTGTAGCGGGTACATATCCTTCCTCTCCCTCATTTCCCTGTGCCTCCTTTGCAGGGACGGTTTCGCTAGGCATGGAATCATCAATAATAACTAATTTCCCATTCCATGTCCCCATTCCGAGGTCACGCTCAACACCGCTTGCGTCCGTATATTTAAGGTATGCAATCAGCTTGAGATTTTCCAGATTCGTAGAAACAGAGCTGTGCATGATAACAAGCTTAAAGATATCCTTGTTGTCACCACAAGCCCTCTGCATTGTGTCATTCAGCGATGTTGGACCAACTTTCGCAGCTTCGTCGGATTTTTCTGAAATATCGTTTGTGTGCGCTGTGATAAACTCTGTGTTTTTTGCTCCGGTCATAGAGTAAACGCCTTTCAGAATAGCTAGGATACTATCCTGGTCTTTGTCATTCCAGAATTTCATGATTTTGGTACGAACGTTTGCCATGAAATCGACACCACCGGTAATCTCGTAAGAGAAATCCTTTTCCGTCCATCCGTGCATGCGGCCAAATGTAAATACACCCTGTTCAAATGTGGTTGTAGTTGAAGTTGTTACATCAGTTTTACCGTCATAGTTATCTGGGTCACCCTCCAGATTGCCATAAAATGGAATGATACCGTATGCGGTATTGGTCTGATTGCCAAACAGATCCAGCAGGCGCTGGTCCTTTGTAATTGCTCCTGATTCCAGTAGTTTGTTACGCTTTACATCAGGAATGGCATTCATGTATTTTCCGAATGCCTCTTCATTGAAAATCTTAGCATCAAATTGTGTAGTCATATATCATCTTCCTTTCTATTCGCCGTTTTCCAGCTGATTAACAAAATCTTCGTAAGACATATCCTCTGGCTTTTTATCTGGATCATCACCTTCTGGCGGTGTCTTCCCGGTTTTTGTCTTAAACATATCTTTGTATGTTTCTTTCAGGCTTTTAACCTGGTCTTCCAATCCTTCAACAGAGCCGTCTTCTTTGATTTTCAGCTTTGTTCGGTCAATTTTTCCTGACATCAAGTCCGGATGAATTGCCTCCTCCAATGCTTTTTCGATTGCTGCATCAAACTTCATATTAGCGATTTCGGCATCATATTCCTTCTTTGCCTTTTTGTTCGCTTCCTGAGCAGCCTCCAACTGATTTTTTAGGTCTTCGACAGAACCGGCTTTTTTCAAATCCTCCAGCTGTTTGTCACGAGCTTTAACGTCCTTGGTGAGCTGTTCCTTAGCATCGACAACAGTGTTGTACTCATCTTTGGACACAACATTGTCCGGCGCCTGTTTGTTGATTTCTTTGATTGCTTCAGTGAGATTCAGTTTTCCATCTTCTCCTATGTGCTTTTCAATGATTTTTTTTATCCATTCCATATATAACCTCCATAGCATTTATATACCGCTCGCGTGCGGTTTGTAGGTCTGCCTATACCCGGCAGTCGATAAAATAAAAACACGGCTCTCCGTGTCATTTCAGATGATTGCAAAAATACGGCAGTTTCCGCTGTGGCGGGTCCTTCATATAGGTCACCTCTCTTTCAGTCTTTCCACAAAAAATGCAGGTCCGCTGTATCTTCTGCGTCCTGCACTTCAATCTGTTATCACAGTATTCATCCTGTATCATTTCTGCATAAGCATGTTGGCATCTATTCCCTATCTTTTTCCAACTCATCGTATTGCTCTTGTGTGATTTTTCCAGCCACAAGCAATTTATCATGCCTATCTTTCCTCATGATTTTAGCAAGCCGCTTGTCTTCATCGGTAAGTTCAACTTTCCCTATAACTTTAGGCATCAAGGGTTCGTATAGCTTCATTCTATTGTACTCATCAATGTTTTTATTGCTCATTTTTATCAACCTCCACAAGATCAATATATGTTTTTCCGTTTAACTTTTCTATGTTGACAGATTCAAATTCCGTATCTCGCATAAACAAAATTTCATTTTCCTCAGGATTGACACTTCTTATATCTCTCCCGTTTTTTGAGTAAATCGTTATCTGTACTTCTCCATCTTCATTATATACCTCATTCATTGAAGATGAAACATATTCTTTGTATTTAACTTTGTTTCCTACCTCATGCATTTCTATAAATTTTTTTCTGTCTTCATCGTGCAGAAAGTTAAGTGACCGGTTTACTACTCCTTGTATAGCAGGTATTTTGTATAAGGCTTTATCAAGGCTATTGATCCACTTTTTATCACTCTCTGATAGATCATACCCATTTCTCAACTTATCGTTCAGCACATAAGCATCCGGGCTTACATATTTGACGATTGCAGCATTCTCAGCTTCCGTCAATTTTGGTGTTTCATCATCCAACACTGGAAGCCATGTACATCTGCATCCTGTGTGGCACGGAAGAATTGGCGCTTTATCGATATCGTATTCTTTCTCATGGTTCGCACCGCATATCTTACAAGTGCGTTCATCCTCAGCAGCCCACCACTGCACCTTTTTGACACCTGCATCTTTGTAACCGCGCAATGCACTTCGGTTCATGTAATTTATCGTTTCAGTGCGTACGAGGCGATGCGCTACATTAAAAGATTTCTGCATGACGTTTGACAACTGAACAGCTGTTTCTGTAACTGTCTTCCCAGTCGCTATGAAATTGTTGATAACACCATTCATATTACGTTCCAGAACACCCATGTCATTCCACAGTCTTTCACTGAAAAACGAACCGTGCCAAGGTGATCGTAGCATTTGCTCCATTTCTTTTTTGTTGGGAAAGGAAAAATTATCAATCCCTAGCGATTCCATGACATTTTTATAAACTGCCCTTCCTGCAGTCTTCATGCGTGAGGTCTGCGACTTTTCGATGGATGTACCAAGTTTTTCTATTTCCTGAAATATAGCCCCTTGCTGGCCAAGCAGCTTGTTAAATCGGTATTGCTGTGTTCGTGTAAGCTCCCCAGTCTTTTCGGCTTCTTCAGCCAACGCATATAGCTCTCGTTTGATGCTGGATGAAGTCTTTTCATACATTCTCAGCAAATCGCGATTTTGCTCTTCTACATTATTGTAAGTCCTCCACGTTTCCTTAGCTATCCGGTTTTCCCAATATTCACTATTCTGATATAGTTTACTCTTCGCCATCTTCTGCGCCTAAAGGCACTCTATCCTGAAACGAATGTCCTTCACTTTCCATCAGTTCTTTTTCTTTTTCCACATCATCAACATATGGATGGTTGGTTAAATATGTATTTTGGGAAATATTAGCACTGGAAGCGTTAAGATTGTTAATCTTCTCGGTTTCGTTTATCTTCATATCAAGATTAAACGTGATGCTTATTTCTTCTGTGTGCTTCGCATCCAGGAAGGAATCTATGAAATACAGTAAGTCTTCAAAGGCAAATGTCACATGCATCACCATTGCATCAGCTTTCAAATTCAGTCCAGAATACATAAATTTGAGAGCCACACCGGATGGGGCGTTGCCAAATTTATCCAAATCCTTGATTACTCCCTGCCCTGAATCAATGATATCTCTTTTAAGCTGCTCATAATGCTCTCTGAGCGCCGTTATATCCATAGTGGGCGTAAGTGTCGTTACGCCTGAATTATCGTCCTCGTCGTCTGCATCAAGCACGAGAGCACGCTTTTCGTTGATATCGCTTAAGAATTTTTCAAGATTATCACCTTTATATCCCTTAAGGATAAAGATAAGATTTTTTGTTTCTTCCACGTAGTTTGCAGCTTCGCTCCGTGATTTATCATAGTTATCAATAAGCGACTTAACGAATTTGATATCCGGTAATTCAATATCGTTATTTTTCACCGGTATCCAGGGCACTTTCCCCCAACTACACCACTCTTTTCCGTTTTTAAAGTGAACCACGGTGTTACCTGCATCATCAACGTTCTTTGCCATATCCAGAATATAGTCTTCGCCTTCTCTCACTCTGCACACATATCCATCAGCTGTCCACGTTTCCACGTGAGTTCTGTATTTCTTTACGCCGCCGTCATAGTAGACTGTATCATAGATATAATGCATAGCCTTTAGTTCTTCATGATTATTGTCTGTCCACTCTGGTAAGCACTTACTGGCAGGGACAAGCATAATTTTAAATTTGCCTTGCTCATCAACGTATGGATGCCACCACGCTATGCCATGATTACTGGCAGCGTATCCAGAACGCATCAAGAAATGTTTAAATCGCTTGCCGAGTACATCCTGCACACTTTTTAGATAGACCTTATCCTTACAATCGAGCGTATATTCCTTCGCAAATATGTATGCTACTTTTTCGTCCACCATGTTTTTGTAGGATGCATGTGCGAGCTTATTGTTGGCTTTGTTTTTTTCTGGCACTGTCTTGCCGTCAACAACACGCTCCATTTTACGTTTTTTTATATCGTTATCTACTGCATAATAACGGTCGCCGATATACATCCACTCACGTCTTTTACTGTTGAGAAATTCAGACACCAACTCTTTTAAGTGATCCTCGTAACGTTCTTTGTCTTTCATTGCCATTCTTGCTGCTTTCACTCCCTTCCGGATTTTTCTAACGATTCCCAACGTATCACCTCCAAAATAAAAAGGTCTATAGCGACCTCATACCTACATGCTTTTTTAAATCTGATACCTCATAATCATCCAACGCATACCAAATGGCTGATAATGTGTGAGGGTCAATATTGAACTCATCTTCGATAATCTCACCATCTTTATCTACTTTAAAGGTAAGCTCCTGCAGTTCATCAACTGTGTTGTGGCATTCATCTGAGCATATGATTTTTTTAAATCGTTTTACCTTTTTAGTGTATACGTATCGTGAACCGCTGAATTTTTTGCATTTCTTCATACGGATTCCCTTTTGCTTATAATACTTGATTGCCTTAGGCTCTGCGTTATCTGATTTAATGAGCTCCCCAGATTCGGCAAACTCTTTTATATCCTCGAATATTTCAGGGTCTGTTTTATCCCTTGAATAATACTCCCAGTAAATATACAAAATCTTGTTTTCATGGTCTATTGCCAGTCGTAATAATGCGTTGTACGAGGTAACGAAGCCAAAGTCCATACCATTTTTGAACATGGGGTCGTGTATCTGTTGTATGAGATCCATTACTTCTTCATGTGGTTTTGTTTCAAATTGTGGAAATACTCTCTTTCCGTTGGTTCCGAACATCCCCCTGCGTGCTATCCTGTATAAATCTGGATCATGGCTTTTTAAGTCGTCCAACTGCTCGATGTAATCATCCGGAACAAAGTAATTATCATCAACCGTACTATGGTGATAGTATATCTTTCCCTTACGGATAATCCGCTTCTCATAAAGTTCTTTGTCACTCAAATAGAAGAAGTGTTCTTTTTTATCCTCAAAGAAATACTTATAGCACCAGTTTGCCTTGCTAACTGGGTTTGTCGATAGGATGATGTGGTTACTCAAAGAAGGATGTCTCAGACGTCCTGTAATCTCCTTGAAGCCTTCATATTTAACTTCTGAGCATTCTTCTATCCAGACAATCGAAACACCGTTCAGAGACTTCAGCTTAGCTGGTTTATCCATTCCCTTGAAAATGATTTTGCTCCCGTTTTTGAATTTTACTTGCATTGGCGAAGCAGTAAAGCTCATCAAATGATCAACGCCCATGTTCTCTGCTATTTCTTGCAATAAATCATAGCAAGATTCACGGATAGTTTCAAACACTTCTCGTACAACTAAAGCCTTGCGTTTTTCTGCCAGAAGTTTGCTGAGAAGTTTAACTCCCACGTGATAACTTTTCGACGAACCGTATCCGCCGACCAGAAAATAAAATTTGCTTTCCCAGTCGTTTACAAAGTTGATGAAGTGGTCGTTTAACGCAACGTTAATCTGCTTTGTCATTTTCTGCACTTGCTGGTGTGAAAGTGATATTTATGTCCATGTCGTTATCGCCCGCAACCTTCTCCAGCCGTTTCATTAGCTCTTTTCCAGCATCTAACCTTTCTTTCAGCGCTGCGTCCAATCCAAACTGGTCCTTTTCAACTCCACGCATGACCGCAGTATAAAACTCCATGACTTCTTTAATGTCAGCGATTTTCTTATCTTCGACCTTTTTCATGACCTTTTTCATATATTCTTGGACGCTAACGTTTGTTAACAGACGAGCAGCACCAGCTCTTGCTCCTTTAGGGCTATATCCCGCTTTTATGTACGCATCAGTTTGTGAAAGGTTATCCTTACACAGATACAGCACAAATGCCTTTTGTTTCTCACTTATTTTCACGAGCTATCATCCCTTAATAAATCAGCAAGGAATTGTACCACGTCTAACGCTTTATCAAAGTAATAGCTATCTTTCTGCTTTTCTCCATCTGCATCCATGTATGTTGTAAATACTGTATACTTTGTGCATATGCAATCGTATTTATCAGAATAGAATTGTGACCTATTGATACAATACACTTTGCCTTTGGCTTTTAATGCCTTCTGCAACTTGTTTATTAAGGTATTTATATTATTGCTCATTAGATCACTCTCCTTTCTTTTTTATGTCGCTGGCTTAATCAAATACCCTGCCCCCTGTGCAACTATATCAGCATCTGCATACTTTAATCTTTGTTTTACGATACTATCATAAGCTGCCATTATCTTAGGCATCTGTATTGCCATCCAGTCTATCATTTCTTCATTAACGGCCCATGCCTCGTGTGCAGCGCTGCTCTGGTCCATACCAGATTCAAACAAAAAGGCGTGTATCAGTTCGTGTCTCAATACATGCCTCTGCATTTCTTTCAGATTATCTGTTTTATATTCCGCCGGAACGTCTTCTTGTTCGCTGATGCGAATTTCTGTGGTATAGAAATCTGTTTCTCCGCCTCTGCCATCAAGGGAAGGAATATATTTGATTTTGTATACTGTACCTAACACATTTACCTTCATTTCAGATTTTCCTTTATGAAGTTGTTTATCATCTTTGCAATTTCTTTGTCAGATATGGTTAAAGGTATCTCTATGCGACATGGCTGTGCATATACAGGCTCTTTATCACACATGATTGACAATGCCAGCTCCAAACCATTATATAGGCCCTGGTTATAATCGTCATAGCCACCTTTTAAACTGCATTCCTGAATCTTGTGTGCCTCCTCCAGTGATTTGATTGCTGCACCTATATTCATATGTGCTCTGCGCTCCTTTTCCAAGAGGTGTTCAGCCTCTCTTAGCTTATTTGTCAATCTATATATTTCTCGCTCATTATTCCATTTCACATCTCTTAAATGCCTTATTTCTTGTCTTAACTCCATTTTTTATCCCTCCTGCTGCTGCATATAGCAGCACTCTCGTTGCGTCTGCGCGTGTTTTCCTTGTCTAGTGCCTTACGTTCTGCCTTGTACCATTCGCACGCTCCGTGGCATCCTGGATGGCGTTTAGGGCAGTCTTTACATACTGTAATCATCCTCTAGTACCTCGTATGTTTTTTTTGAAGATATCCGGCTTGCATGGATAAAACTCCCCATGAACACCCTTAATGATGTAATCACCGATTTCAGCGATATGCTCACCTTCCAGAGTTCTAATGATTAGCCCACCCTTTACTTTATCGTGATTGATATAAAATGTATCTCCGTAAGCGGTCATAAATTCATTTTGTTTTTGATAACCTGTCAAGAAATCAAACATTTCTCTATGATTTTTGCCTGTCCACTGTAATACATCCACTACAACCGGTTTCTTTCTTGCTTTCATGTATATCATTCCTTTCTGGTAAAATAAAAAGCACGTTTTCTCCTGTATCCCTTATAACGGGCAGTTCTACGTGCTTTGTTTAACAGGCGTTCGGTTAATAGCATACGTCTATGCATCCTTAGCCTCTATAGAGTTATCTGTGCCACATTGTTAAGAGGTGCGATAACTACGTTTTAATTTTAAAGCGCCCTTTTCAGACGCTTTACGCTGGTAAGTCCGCTTAGGATTCCTTACCGCTTTTTCTTTTGGTTATTCCGCCACCAGGGCAACCAATATATCTAACAGGTATTCTCATTAGTATGAGGTCCTTCCCTGTTTTGATATTTTTTTAATTGTGACATACCGCCGTTAAGCCGTACCTACCCACGCATATGCCACTGGCGATTATTTGTACGAACAATCACCTTTAGGAAAGGTTGTTTAGCGATGCGTGCGTACACTTACATCGCAGGCCGTTTTTTTGAACAAGAAGTATCTTCCTGTTCTTTCCATGCTATCATAATATCACGGAAAACCCTTTACTCAGTAAAGACTTTTATTTTTTCAACTGGCTTAGGACTGCTCTATTCATATCTGAATACATAGTAGGCTTACTTCGATTATGATTATACGCTATATCATCATGCTTTTTGTTTCTATCAATGTAACACTCTGTAATCATGTCGACCACCTCACCGTCAGCAATATTATTCAGCACTTTGTTAACAATCACTGTGTCGTACAGTAATGCAGCTCTCTCCAATAAAAGCTCATCCTTCTTTTCAACCAGATAGTGATCCCATACATGACTTGGGTCACCGGCATTCTCCATGATGACATCCTTCATCACGACTGAGCTTACTCCATACATGTCATTCATTATCTCATCATACTTCAACCGATTCGCTTCTATCTTAGACAAGTTTCTATGATAGTTCCGGCATTTGTTATAAAAGTCCTTGCAGATTTCTTTATCTTTCCGCTTCTCTTTCTTCGATTTCATCAATACACCTCTTCCAGATACTGCTGCAGCTCCTCTGCTGTGTAGAATAACAATAGGAGATTGGCTTCATGCAGAACATAAGCATCATAACCATTCACCCTTACTTTGTCGATTTCCACTTTATACTTTTTGGACAATGTCGTATACCTCATTCATTTCCCTCCTGTTCATCGCTCCATACAGGTTCGACATAAACAGCACCACCACATCCATAATGGTCAAGGCAGCATATTTTTATATACAGCACCAACAGCCTAGTCAGAAAGCTATTCGGATTTCTGACTACATAGCTTTTTGATATTTGATTTTCGTTATCGTCCTCCGCATAAATACGATATTTAATCACCATCATCACTCCAGTCTAACGATTGCCCACACTTATGACAGAAATTCAAACTATTCACGTTACACTTATTGGCAATGACTGTCTTACATTTCGGGCAGTATGTATGACCTGCTGCGTGCTTAGCAGGTTTGATTCCTGATGCACGTTCAACTAATGGTTCCAGTGTCTCCAAGCGCTTGATATTCTCTTTGCAATTTTTTTCTATTTCACATGCTGGCTCATATTTCAGTACGCTCCATAATTCGCCATATGCTTTCTGATAATCATTCATTCAGACTGTCCACCAACTGCTTCCTGATAGATTCTATCTCTTTCTTGATGTATGCCGGTTCCTGATCATTCCAATTCAGCATATCGAGCATGTCATGTCGAATCGTGATAGCATACCCTGGACCATAACCATAGCTGAACCAGAAATTGATTTCTTTGTAAGGTGTCTTTTTGTACGCTCTCAGCTCACCACTCTGGTTTCTCGCTGATAGCCTGCAGCGTATAATTCTTCTAAATCCCTTAACTTCGCTTGTAGAGCTTTACGCTCCTGCTCGCTCATTTTCTTTTTCATTCTTCGCCTTCTTTCGATTAAACGGACACCAGTGTGGTGCCTGTGAAATGATGGGTATATCCGGATGCCCATAACATATAAAATCATTTTCTGTATATTTGCGTGCACTCATATGGTCGCAATAATACATCATGCGGCCTTTATGCTCACCGTGAGTTTCGAAGTATTTACAATTTACACACTTCTTCATTCAGATTCCCTCGTTGTGATACAACTAGAAACTCTATAAGAGCTTCTTTTATAACTTCTGAAGGTGTTTCCTCCAGTTTACTTATTTCAGCCGTAGAGGGCTTCTTTAACACCTCATACACTTCCCATTGATTCATGGTCTTACCTCACTAATGACCTGATTATTCTTATTGTAGGTGATAGGGATATAGCCTGTTGGCCCACTTCGGTTCTTTTCCAACACTAGAGAATAACCGTCATCATCCTGCCATACGAACAGAATCTTGCTCGCGCTCTGTTCGATTTCTCCACTATCCCGCAGCATTGACAGTTTTGGTTTTCCTGATGTTTTAGTGGCATCACGGTTCAGCTGACATAATCCTATGATCGTACAGTTATAATCTAAGCTGATCTTGCGTAGCTCCTTTGCAATTTCTGTCATACGTTCATATGAGTTTCTTGCTCGAGAACCAATAAGCCCAATGTGATCAATAATTACAATGATATGCCTTTTCCCATCATGACTGGCGACCATCGACCGGATAGAATCTATAGACTGGCTCTTGTCAACAACCTCGATAGAACGCTGTGCTATTGAATTGACAGCTCTATTCACATCATTTACCTCTATCTCTGACATTCTTTTGTATGATGCTATGTAGTTTTGGTCAAGTCCGCAGTTAATGGATATCAGCCTCTGATGAAGCTCTTGCGGGACCATTTCCAGATTGAAATACAGGCAATCATATCTCCATGACAGATCATTCAACAGGTTCAATGCGAATCCAGATTTACCTGAACCAGTCGCACCTGCGATAACCATAAAATCATTTTCTTTCAGCCTCAATAAAGAGCCCAACTGCTGATATTTCTTGAAGTAGATGCTTTTCTTATCATCTCTGCATGATTCTAAAAGCTTCTCTGAATCCAGTTTGTAAGACTCTGCAGTATCTAATGTGCATACTTTCTGATATACTGCGTTGTATTCGTCCAAGCTGATACTGTGTTCTTTCAGTTTATCTGATATCTCAACTATTTTACGCTCCTTGAATTTATCAATCACAACACGCTGTATACGCTTGAAATTTTTTATATCTCCTGAATAAGGGATGTCTGAGCACCTTGCATAAAGGTCGATATCAAATCCTGGATAATCGAGCAATGCTTCAATCGTTATGAAGCCGTTTTTCTTGTAGTAATCAAGCATAGCCTTGAAAATGTTTTGATATGGTCCTACAAAATGTTCCGGTTCTAAGATAGAAACTGCAAATAACTCATTGTAGACAGAAAGCATACCGATTGCTGTTGCTTGCGCTTCAATCATTGAGCTGGTGTTCATAAGATTTTCTCCAATCAACCGTTATTAGATTGCATGGAAGCGGGGGTTTCTCATTCTCCGCAATCCACGCATTTAATTTCTTCATGACTTTCTTGTAGTCCTGATCATGCATAATACTGTACCAAGCCTTACAGACTTCTTTAAGGTTTCTACCATACATGAAATTAGGATAAATATTCAGAATCGTATTTATGACCTGTGTCATCTCTTCTTTCGTCATTACCAATCACCCGCCTTTATTTCTCTTGATGAAGATGTAATAAATTCATCAACTTCATCATTCCATCGTTCTCCATTCAACCATGTAGTAGGATAAGGGATATACTGACCATTATTTTTTAACCAGTCAGCTGATGTGACCTGTCTTTCTAAACCATCCATGATGGACTGATAGACCTGTTCGTTTTTACAAACACTGAGGAATTTTATATGAGACTTTTTCTTGTCTCTTTTTTTAGGATATGCTTTCCAAAATTCATTGAATGCATGTTCTCTATCGAATGCATTTTCCAATATCACACCACTATTTTGAGTATCACAATCAGACATACTTTGCGCAATTTGCGCATAAGTATTTAAAGTATTATATTCTTTTATATTATTCGTTGTTGCCCTTTTGTGTGCCCTCAGCATTGATTCAGGTGTGTCCTCCTGTGTGCCCTTCATACATTCAGATGCATTCATTTTATTGATAAACAAGGGATTTTTATCACATTTGAGGTGTGCCTCTTGCTGTGCCCTATTTTCATTTTGAGGTGTGCCTTTTTGTGTGCCCTGTTTTTCGTCGCAATTTTGGTATTTATCATAGTTCAATACGACGATAATGCTGTTCATTTTTGCCGGTTTATAGATGATAGCTTCTGCCTTTTCCAAGCGTGATAACCCACCTCTTACCTGTTTATCCGTGAGTCCTGTTTCATGTGACAATCTGCGAATCGATGTTAAAAATGTGCCACGTTTTATCAGTGTGCCATGACTCTCTTTATCCCTCCAATTCGCCTTTATAAGGCAGTGGATGAACAATACTTTTGCCGACACATCTGTATACCATTCACATCGTCCAAATTTACGGAACAGGTATACATAGGATCCGTTTTCCATAATGCATCACCTTTTCAAAAGGAGTTTTCTATCGACTAGATTTTTAAACTCTTTGATTTGAATTTCTCTTGTATCCATGACAGTGATTAGACCAGCTTCTGACAACAATTTGATAGATTTTTTTACAATATGCAACCGAGTGCTTGTAATTTCTGCTAATTTCTTCTCATCATACGGTATTAGTGAGTCACCAATATAACGGACAAGCACCCCTTGATTTCGTAATGATTTTAGACATAATTTGAGATAAAACAGGCAGCATTCTTTTCCATCTTTTTGCTCTTCTATCCATGAAATAGCATCATCCTGAAAGAAGTCTTCCTTTAATTTTATCCAGTAGTATCGTTTTGTTTCTGCCATCTATTACTCCTGTGAAAGCGCGTATTTGATATGCTTTTCTTCTGCTTGCATTTCTGCCAGATGGTGAACCAGAGTGTTTATGTTCTCTTCCATCTTCGTAGCTATCTCTACCGTTTTCGCATACATATCCTCACGGCCGTATAAGTCAGCCATGAAGTCTGTAGCAAAGTCGATATGAATATCCTTGCCTGCTTTAATGCTGTATCCCTGTTCGTATTTTGTACCATCGTCAAATAATTCCACGCCGATACGCACAGTGTTATTGCTGTAGTCTAAATTAAGCTTCATTTCTCTTTCCCTCCCTGATGATGTCGTTTCTTTCATCTGATTCAAATTCCGCTTCCTCACCGTTTGTGAACCAGTTTACGTTATAATCGGATATTTCTATCCAGTGCATCTTAACGCCTTGCTGTGAGTCTGTTTCGGGCCATCCTGGACGTGTTTCATACCGTACCATCATTTGTTCGTTAGTAATCGCCAATACGACACATTCCAAAGGAAGCCACATGCTCCCGTTATAATACAGAAAATAGATTGGTGTTTCGCAGCTCATGATATCCAATAGGAACTCTGAGCCGACTTTAGCTATGCTTTCACTTACTCTATACATAAGAATGCCTCCTTAAATGCTGAAAACTCTGCTTCCGGTGCTAACAATTCTGCAATTCTTTCTAGTGTCGCATCATCCAGCCTTCTACAGTAGCGTTCTACCATCCAATAGGTAAATACATTCACTCCCACTTTATGCGCTGTATCGCGCAGGGAAAGCCCCTGAATGAGTCGTTTTCTTTTTAAAATCGGATATGTGTTCTTTCGCTCAATATCTAAAACATTTTCAATATTAAAAATCAGACAGATTTGTGTGATAGTAGCGATTTCAAATTCACCAGTATTTTCTTCCAACGCTTTGTACTGCTTCCTAGTGATACCCAATAATTTAGCCATTGATTTTCTAGAGATACCGAACTCTTTTCTTCTCTGCTTGATTGTCATACCTTCCATCCTTTCATCTGCATCTGTAATGATATGTCATACAATTCTTTCAAATCGCCATCAGATAATTCAAGCATCGTTCTGTTGATCCACTTGATACGGTCTTCTCTGGTAGCTGGCTTGTAGTCCTTGCTTTTGCGATACTTTCATTCAATGCGTTTATCTGCTCATTCGTCATGCCTGATAACTCCCTTCTGTTTCCGGAATCCCCATAGCTTTTCCATAACCCAAGTAAAAGGCAAGGTCAAATATATCCATTGGATCCATAGCACCATCTAAAATCTCCAGTGCTTCATCCAGCGTGCAATCGTTTTCGGGTAAGACATGAGCCTTAACTTTAGCTGCATATTTGCGTAAGCCATTGTTGAGGTTCTCTACCTTTGCATCGTCAGATAAGTTTGTAGATGCTTCTGATTCAATCAGTTTACAGATAGCACAAGCAAAACCATCCTCTCTTGCTGCTCTAACATCGTCAGCAAGGCGATATACAAGTTCGTCATTCTGCTCTCGTGTTAAAGGTAGATTTCTAATAAATTCACTCGTCGCTTTGAACTGCTGCTTGATTTTCTCATTGTATTCTGGAAGTTCAATAATGACATCATCAATATTTTGCATTGGGCACCTCCATAATCAACTCTTGATATTTGTTTCTTAGACGATCAAGCGCATCGCGCTGGATATTCAAAACTGAATAAAGGGCTTCGTCAATAGTTTCCTCGTTATTGTATAAATAGCCTTTGATGCCATCCTTCACTACCATTAAAAGCGATATGGACATTTTCAAAGTAATGATTTCATCCTCTAAGTCAAGTATTTCAATTTTCTTCATGATCGCAGCTCCTTAGGAGTCACCTGAACAAAATAATCATCCGGGTCTTCTCCATTTTTTCGTAATTCTTCTCTTGAATCCTCAATTCTCGCGATTAGTTCATCCTGTGTTTCCCCGGTGATTTCCATCATGTCCTGCAGGCTGAAATATTCATGTTCACCAGTTACATTGGAAAACGCCATTCTTAAACCGTTGTAAATCATTGTGTAAGAGAATCCGTGTTTCTCGCCATCTTTGATAAGCCCACTAATTTTCAAACGAGTATAACCATACTTACCGTACTTGGAAAGCAGCTTATCAAGCACCTCATTTCTAGTCATGTAGTACCTCCTGATGCAATGATTTCTCATGTATGCATCGTCTTATAACATTCTGCATTGCAGATTTGATTTCGCTGTATCTCTCATATGCTATCGCCTTCCCATCATTAAAGGAGAGCTCCATGTTTACATACTCAATACGCAAATACGATTTCATAAATGCTTTAGCAGCTTCGTAGCCTGCTTTTGCACACTCCCAGATTTCATAAAGCATTGATTCTAATACGGCCATTTCAATGTCAACGCATGATTGTTGACTAGGCAGCCCTTTATTAAATTGACTCATTCTTCCACCTCCTCGAGAAGTGGATTCTCATGTCTAATCAGACACTTTGTATAATAGGCGATACAGTATACACATGCTGAAATGCATATGATATCGGCCAAAATACGCATTTTTATATTCATTTTCCATTTCCTCCTTGAATATCCAGGAGGTCCCTTGGTATAATATAGCTGTGATAAGCTATGGAGGAACCTCCTCCGGATGTTTGGTGATTGCCGTCACTGAGCATCCTTTTTCTTTTTGCCCTGATGGAAGTAGTCTTTTACGATTGCGACTGGCAGCACACCTCTTCGGGGCAACCGGTTCTCATCAATCTCATAGATTTCCTTCATTCGTCGCATATGACGATAGGCCTGTGCTTCGCTGATCTCATAAAGCTCTCTGATATCCTTATTGCTGTAAAAGAGTTTTTCCACAATGACACCAGAAACTAATCTTCATCCAGATCCATTTTCTGCTGTTTGCAGTTATTGGATATATCAATGCTCAGCTGCAGGTCGTAGCTTGGATACCAATTTTCAATCAGCGATAAAGCTTCATTATATTTGACCTTAGGAATATCAGCATATTCTGAAATGTCGTAGTGATCGTATAAGAAGTTGTATACAGCTTTATACACTCTTTTGCTGTTTTCTTTATATGCGGCAGTCTTTATTCCGCCACATGCAGATGCAACGGCACTGTGAATAGCATTTCTGATTTTGCGGCGCTGTCGAGTGCTTATCAATGTATTATCTTCCAATACAGCAATCCGTTTATCCTGCTCAACAAGTTTCCTATCATGCATAAGAAGTGCTTGCATTTCAGTAGACAAATTTCCCATAGGAATGATGCCGTTTTCTGTATTTGAATAACAACCTGTTTTTCTGATCTCCGGAATAATTTCATAAGCAATCTTTCTTTGAAATTCCTTTGCAGCTTCATTGTTTGCCTTCATAGCTAGCATATAGAACACCTGTTCTGGAATGTAGTCGGTGTCCCCACATGTAGGTGCATTTAATTCCTGTAAATACTTTCTTACTCTTGACCATCTAACTTTTTCAAGTTGAGCGCCATTCGTGGCGCTTTTAGATTTATCTACAAATCCAAGCCCCCTCGCTACATCCTCTAATTTCAAATATGCTGTTCCATCTGCTTCAAGATAGCAGTGAACACCGTCGAATGTTAAAATACTTTGTTCTGCCATTTATAGTCCTCCTTTCTATGTATTGAATCCACCGCATAATTTATTGACAAAGTAAATCTGTCCTTTTCCGGTAATCTTTGTTGTTTTAGTGATTCTCAACTGCCATCCGGATTGTTGACTGTCCGCTCTTTAATTTCCATGAGGCCTAAATCCATAGACTTCTGTGTTGGCATGTTGTAATTCTCACCTTTTGAGCAAAGATATCCTTCCTCTCTCATCCAAGCGAATAATCTATTCTGTCCCATATCACGACCATTCTGCTTTATAAGCTTAGCTAATTGTCCAATCAGAATACTATCGTCACTCGTTTTTACAGCACTTGCGAACAATGCCAGAGGTTTCATTTCCTCGTTTTCTGTTCTCAATATCTGTAATTCTCTTTGTGACATCTGTAGAGCCCTTGCCATAACTTTCTGCGGGCTGTTCCGATCATTTTCCAGTTGAATGAAATACTGTCTTGCCTGTTTGCCTTTTTCGTTACGCTGAATCATAGCGATTTCTTTCGCCATTTCAATAGTAATCTGATAATCAGTAGCCGTTCGACCTCCTGTACTTTCTTCCAAAAATGGAACAAAGTCTTTTGCTTCCTCAAATCCATATTCGCACATACGCCTGAACCATGTTGTGAAATTACTTTCAATCTCCAAGAATCCATGTAAATCTCTTGCCAGTACCGTTATACGGTCGTTGTCGTGTTGTACTTTGATTAGTTCTTCCATTCAATACCTCCTATGCTTCGCATTTCTCTTCTTTTGTTAAAATCTCATCGTCACACGTTATGCAAAATTTTCTATCCGCCAGCAGTATCAAGGGGCACCTTTGAAAGGTGGTCCTTATTCAATCAACTCTTTGTTTTATCTGTTCTTGCTAAATCTGTGCGGGAACAATTCGTTACCCCAACCTACTCAAAGTCCATAGGGATTAGTGCATATGCTAATTGCTGGTTCTTCTTTTTCTTCTTGCCCAGTAAATCAGATGGAATATCCATGCCTAATTGACGATTAAGTTTTTCATACAATTCTACAATCTTTTCAGGATCTCCGTTTGCATCACGCAACGCTCTCCCCCACTCTTTCATCAGATTTGCTAATTCTCCAACCGATGTGGCTTTAGTTGAGTAAGATTTAATAAAATCTGTTTGCTTTCTAAAGAAAGACTTAGCCAATACCTCAGCGCATTTGTCTTGGTACAATTCAAGCATTTCTGCTAATCGCGGGTTCTCTTTCTTGATTTTTGGTGTGATGTTGATTTTAGCCAATGCAAGAGGAAGTTTCATAATGTCGATACAATATGCTTCTTGCGTGCCACCTTCTGAGGGGTACGAAAATTTTTGTACCCCTTTGGATACCGCTTCGTCTTCCTTCCATTTGTTTCTTTGATGCTCGATTTGCCTGTCATCAAATCCGATACCTTTTAAAACGTTGTTGATTGCGGTAAACACTTTACCTGTAGCCGCTTCTTGAACTCCTATTAGTTCTGAATCATAGAAGTCCACTTTTTTAATTTCTAGTTCTGCCATTTCTGGGCCTCCTTTCTATGAGCTGTACTTTTGATAAACCGCTTTACTTACTGAAATTCCTAATCCAAATTTTTCATTGACAGATATGAGTTCAACAGTATCCTCTAGAATGGGTTCACGATCAACAAGCATTTGAGGAGACATAGTGCCCTTCTTAAGCATTTTAGAATAACCATGCTTATTAGATACCGCTTTGTTTGCTATTGTGTTCGCCTTTATGAAGTCAACTCTCACAGGATTTCTCAGATTACAATTAAGCTTCGCCATAGCTTCTTTTTGGTGTTCTTTATCAAGCATTCTAAATACTTGGAAGCCTTCAAGACCAATCGCAAAGCGCATTGACTTTATTGCTTCATAGACCCAATACCTAAATTCAACCGCCTCTTTCTTCCGGGATTGAAACACCGTATCATAAATTCCAAATTCATTTATGATAAGCATTTCTTGAACACCACCATTAGTTTCAAGGGTATACTTTAAAAGTAGGTCCTTTTCAAGTCTTTGTTTTACTTTCCAAGTTTTCAGTTCCAATGCATCGCAAACGTCTTTGAGTACCGCCCACCACTCGCCATCTTTCTCAACGAATCTAATCTTATAGCCATTCCATTCTTCAATTCTCATATTCTCACCTCACTTTCTAATCGCTCCAAAGTCACCCATCCAGTGACCGAACCAACAAAAAAAATACTGGCAGGATCTCTAATTTCTAATATGTCTATCATTTTTTCGATTTCATCACTACCAAATACTCCAGCCTTCATTTTTGCATAAAATGTTTTCTCAGTAATACCAATACATTTTGCTACCTTGCGCTGTGAAAGACCTTTTTCAGCAATTCTCCCTTTCAATCTCGCTGTATCAATCATCTCTTCACCTCCTGTCACCGATTGGGTGACTTCATGTTATCACCTATCAAGTGACATGTCAAGATTTTTATGTTGCATATTGAGTGATTTATGTTATACTTTAGCTAGGAGGTCAGAAAAAATGAAAACCTTACTCAGCACGAACATAAAAAGTCTTAGGAAAAAAAAGAATATGACTCTCGAAGAGTTAGCTGAAAAAGTTGGAACTAGCAAGCAAACTATACAGAGATATGAAAGTGGAAAAATTTCTAACATACCTTCTGATAAAATAGAGCTACTTGCAAAATATCTTGACACCACCCCCGCAAAACTGATGGGATGGGAAATATCAAGGGAAAGCGAAAGCGAGATTATTACTACCTTCGCGTTGAATTTGCAATATTACATGGATCGCGATAATATATCAATTACCGAATTAGCTGAAAAAACTAATTTAGATTCAGCTAAAATTTATAGGTGGATTCATGGTCAGACATCCCCCATAATGGCTGATGTATATACATTAAAAGACTATTTTCATATAAACGTTTCAGATTTGATAGAGCGAACAAAAAGAATGGGCGACCCTAATTATATAGGCGAGGATATTTCTGAAATCATAGATACGCTTATTAGAAATAATATAGTTCAACAATTTGGGCAATATGATTTAAATGAAATGTCAGAAAAGGATATAAGCGAATTTAAAGAGCAGTTACTTGATTCAATTAAATTTTTTGCCGGAAGATATAAAAAAAGGGCTTAAATCATACCCCTTTATTGAAAAAATATCTCTCTGCTTCATTCATTGGAATTGATAAAATGTCAATTCCTTTTTTCATATCATCCGTATACAAGCCTGCACCACTAACAAGTTTTTCCTGCAGTTCTTCAAAACTAATTCCTAATCTTCTTGCGAACTCTTGCTGTGATCCGCATACCTGGGCGATGCGGTTGTTAAGCAAATTGTAATTGAACATCATACCTCTGTACCCTCACCGCTATGCAGCTGCCTGCTGACTAGGCTCTATGCCTGGAAACAGATCCAGGCGTTCCATTGTAGGAACGATACCTTGTTTCTTCAGGAAACAGTACAGGAATGCTCTCCCTTTCTGTGTCCACTTCGTATCAATGACTGCAAAAGAATCACCTTCGTTTTCAATATCTGTTGTCTGAGAGCCAGTATATCCCTTGTTTTGGTATTTAGCATATAGAAGCCACTGCCGGCCTTGTTTATACTGAATTCCATACTCATGCAGCATTTTATTGAAAGACTTTGCGCTCATGCCGTAATCCTTCGCAATGACCGTAGTATTGATAAGGCCTTTACATCTCAGAATTTTGTCATAATACGCACCTTTAGGCTCTAATTCAGCAATAAGCTTATTCTTTTCATCAATGATTGATTGTGCTGCTAAAAGACTTTGTGCCATGATTTGCTCAGTTGTCATAGTTTCCTGCCCTGCAAGATAACCGCCGTGTACACGCACAGAATGTAGGATTGCTTTAAACTGTTTCTTTACAGTCTTAGCTATAGGTTTCCTGCTTTGCATAATGACCTCATAAACGCCATTCTCTTTTAGCATCCATAGATTTCTTTTCTGACCTGATAGGAATAATGTTCCCATCAGCTTTTCTTCATCATCGACAGCGTCAAGCATTTTAGATACTTGTGAGTGCCCAATCCATTCAGCAACATCCTTTGCCAGAAACAACGGTTCTTCATATGTACCATAGATTTTAAATTTCTTTCCCAGTAATTCCTGCTCTGATAATACTTGTAATGCGTTCTTTTTCATTATAAAAACCTCCTGTTTTAGATATTTTTAGATACGATATCCTTACGAGAGGTTGTATAAAACCAAGTTTCTGTGGTATTATATATATAACCTCTTGCAGGTTGTGTTTGTGTGCACTCATTACTAATCTTGCCGGATCAGTGAGTGCTTTTCTTTTTGATTACTAATAAATCACCAATATCACAATCAAAGTAATCACACAAAGTTTCAAGTGTATCATTTGAGATACTCTTACATCGTTTGTGGTATATGCTGGTAAGCGTTGTTCTTGATATTCCTGTATTCTTACATACAGTAGTGATGTTTTCCAAACGCTCTGCCATCCTGATTGCCAGTGTGTTATCAATCATTCAACCACCCCCTGTCTTTACAAACTGTCCAAACATCTGAACGTTTTGCGCCATTAGACACATTGACATTATAGCACTATTTTATATCATGTCAACAAAATAAAATAAAAAAAGTTGCTATATTGTTCAATATATTGTACAATATGAATAGAAAGGTGGTAGGTTTAAGATGATCGCATGTAATTTATCAGTACTTTTAGCTGAAAGGAATCTAAAGATATCGCAAGTGTCAAAAGCCACAGGAATATCACGTACTACTCTAACTTCACTTGCTTTAAATAATGCAAAAGGAATTCAATTTGATACATTAAATTCTTTATGCACATACCTAGAAATAACTCCTGATCAATTCATAAGGCACACTCCTTATGAAATACAAATAGAAAAAATAGAAAATGATCCCGATCTTTCAGAGGACAATGCACGACGTTCTGATGCCCTTATTTATTTCAGAGTGACCTCTAAATATGACAATCGTTTGATAAAATTAAGTTTAGGAATGCATAAAGAAGCTTCTTTTGATGGTAGTTTCATATATTATGCACATATTCAGCCACTATACAATAAATCGATAAGTGAGAAGAAACAATCTATCTATGACATTGATTATTTATTTACATTAATTAATAAACTTCCTTTTCAAATTTATGATATTTTTATATCTGATTACACAAAAACCATTATAAAAAACTTTAATCTTGTGGATGAATCACCAATAATAAGAATATCGTGGGATTTAGGCCCTTGGAAAATAGTTGATGGAGCAATTATTGGTTTTCCTGAATATCAAAATGATTCACAACAATAAAAGACAGCCCTACAAAGAGCTGTCCTATTTTTTGAATACATTATTGATGATTTGAATCATAGCATCTTCTGTTTCATTGAACAGGTGAGAATAGGTTTTCAGCACCTCTTCTACTGTGTTTCCGAGGCGATCTGCAATGGCCTTGATATTTGCCCCGTGGTTAATCAAAAGCGTGGCATGGGAGTGTCTAAGGTCATGAATACGAATCTGCGGCAGCCCTGCAGCATCAGCCACTCTGTGAAATCTTTTATTAAGCAGCTTCGGAATAATCGGCTGATCCATACCAAACAGAAAGCCATCCGCAGACGCTCCAGGGCATGAATCATACCATTCAAGATATTTCTTCATAATCTGAAGCTCCTCCTCCGGCATTTTTATGACCCTGTAAGAGTTTTTGGTTTTAGGAGGTGTTACTACATACCTCTGACCACTCACGTACTGAGAAACAGTCTTATTGACGCGTATCGTCCCCTTCACGATATCCACATCGTCTTTTCTATTCAGGGCGAGCACTTCACCACGACGCATCCCCATATAATACAGAGTGCAGCAGATCGTATAATACATGATGTCGTCCTTAGGAAATGCCTGTACAAAGCGTTTCCACTCGTCAGGAGTGTAGAACTGCATTTCTTCTTTCAACTCGTCAGGGCGCTTAAAATTGGGGATAGAAGAAACAGGGTTACGCTCAATAAGATTCTGTTTAACAGCAAAGCTGAAAAGCTTATTCAGATACGTTCTCATCTTGTTAACATACGACAGTTTGTATTCTGGAGTGTTGTAGCTTTCGATGAAATCTTTTATCGTTTTGCTTCTGATCAGGTTGATTCTCTTATCATATAGCTCATTCATCTGGTCAAACATGTATTTATCAGTGGCAAGCGTGCTTGATTTCGTACTTCCTTGCTTTTCCCGTAAATACATTTCAGTAAGCTCTTTGAATGTGATATTGGAAGCCCGCATCTGTTCCAGATCCTCATTGTACTTAGCTAGGAAGCTATCCTCAATTTTCATAGCTTCTTTTTTTAGCTTGCAGCCTCTTGCCACACGATGATAGTCTTTGAAGCTCCCATCCTCCAATTTCACTTTACCACGTATATACCACTTACCGTTTCTCTTTTCAACAGCCATGAAACACACCCTCTTTCCTATCTCTAATATCAGTATAGCACCTAATCAGAATATAAAAAAGTAGATTTTTTCGTCATGTTTTCGTCATTTTGGTGTTTTTCGTCATAACAAGCAATGCAGCAAAACATAAAAAAAGCCTTTAAATAAAGGGTTTTCTTTATCTAAAGGCTTGTTTTCTTAAATGGTGGTCCCGGTCGGAATCGAACCAACGACACATGGATTTTCAGTCCATTGCTCTACCGACTGAGCTACGGGACCATTTGGTTGCGGGGGAAGGATTTGAACCAACGACCTCCGGGTTATGAGCCCGACGAGCTACCAGGCTGCTCTACCCCGCGATGTTTAATGAGCTATTCTTTTTTTTGTTGAAGATTTAAATGGCGGAGGAACTGGGATTCGAACCCAGGCGCCAGTTTCCCGACCTACCGGTTTTCAAGACCGGACCCTTCAACCACTTGGGTATTCCTCCAGATGTTCGGTAACATAATGGTGGACCCTGTAGGACTCGAACCTACGACCCACCGGTTATGAGCCGGATGCTCTGACCAACTGAGCTAAGGGTCCAATTAGCAAAATTGGTGGCGGGGGCGAGACTCGAACTCGCGACCTTCCGGGTATGAACCGGATGCTCTAGCCAACTAAGCTACCCAGCCGTGTTTACAATTTTACAATGGTCGGGATGACAGGATTTGAACCTGCGACCCCTTGATCCCAAATCAAGTGCACTACCAAGCTGTGCTACATCCCGAAATAAATGGCGCGCCCAGCAGGAATCGAACCCACAACCTTTTGATCCGTAGTCAAACGCTCTATCCAGTTGAGCTATGGGCGCATCGTTTTTCGTTTTCTATCTTCACGCTGTTCTCATCAGCGCTCATATATAATACAACAGAAAGACCATTTATGCAAGACTTTTTTTGAATTTTTTTCGTTTTTTTTTATACAGATGCAAAATAGCCTTATAAATAAAGGACTTGTGCCTTTTTCTCCGATTGCTTTCACTCCTCTTTTGCAGGATTAATCGTGTGTCTCATTATATTCTTTACAAAAAATCAGTATTCTGCGAATCAAAGCAAGCGGCAGTTTTTCATGCAGCGGCAGATGAATTGCCGTTTTAGTACATTTATAGGAAGCAAGCTCCTCCTGAAATTCACGAATAGCATCATTCCCCGGATAGAAGCCGATATAGCCCTTGCACTGCCCCACCTGCACCAGATACCCATGATACAGAAATGTTGGCAATCCCCAGCTGATTTTCTCCTCTGCATCCGGCACCAGCTCTCTGCATATTGAAAGTATGTCCTGTATGCGGGCGCGATACTCCTCGTCACATCCCTGTACATAGTCCTGTATTGTCCGATACGTAGCCTTTACCATATATTCCTCTCCTTTACATGAACACGTTTCCTTATACCTCTATCTCTATCTCTATCTCTATCTCTATCTCTATCTCTATCTCTATCTCTAGTATAGCACAGCATCAAAAAAAAGAGCCGCTAAGTTGCGGACTCAATGTCATCAACTTAAGGTATCTTGACAAATGTGTGGTTTATTGTATAGAAAACGAAAAAAGGTGAAATGATTACCTAAAATGGGTATCTATTTCACCTTTAATTATGCTATAATTGTAGTGTGAAATGAAAGGATGATTACACATTATTTAATATATATCTCAATTGATTTGTAGTGTGTATGATGGTGCTGTTATGTATGTGAGAACTTGGAAAAAAGGATCCAAAATCTATGCCAGTATTGTGAAATCTACTAGAAATGGTACAAAAGTTTCTCAGGAGACTGTTGCTTATCTTGGAGAAGTCACTTTTGATCAGATCCCTTATCTTAAAGCTGCTTATGCTAAGAATAAACCATTATTGGTTTATCCGGAGGAGTCCTTATGATGTCGTGTGAAAAATCTTATCTAAACAGGATTCATAGAACCGCTTTTCTGCTCGATACTGAATATATTGATATTATCCGTGGAAATAATCAAAATGCTTATACGAGAAAGAGAAAAATCCTTTTGCCTCATATCTTTATGCAGATGCTTGCCACAACCGGAAAATCACAGAAGAATGAAATTTCTGATTTCATTGAACAAGTTGATGAAAATATAGAAATATCTCAAACAGGTTATTTTAATGCGCGGATGAAATTTAACCCTGATGCCCTTCGTACAATTCTCCATGATATCAACAGAGATGTATATGCAGAAAAGAAATTATTAAAATTAAATGATTATTATATTATGGCGATTGCTGGAAGCGATTTTTTGATACCTAAATGGAGAGATAATAAAGAGGTTTGGAAAACAAAATTGCACGATGGTGATAATGATCCTGTGATGGGTTCTGCTTCCAGTATTTTTGATGTCATTAATAAATGTATTATAGATATATCTATAAATTCGTATAAATACAGTGAGAAATCAAGCGCAGAAGATCATTTGGGTTATGCACGAGATATCTTACCTCAAGGATCAAAAATGGTTTGTATATTTGACAGAGGATATCCTTCTATTAAGCTGATCGATCAGATGTTAGAAAGCGGTCAATATTTTGTCTTTCGATTAAAAGCAAATGATTTTAAAAGGGAATGTGAAGAACTTCGTGATGATGAAGATGATAAATGGATTGATGTCATATATGATAGATTGCGGAGTAATCACTTCCGTGAGGATAGATCATTTCGGATAAAACTTATGAATACTACCTACCATTTACGTTTTGTGAAATTCCAAATCGTACTCAATGACGGAAGAACAGCTACAGAGATATTATTGACAAATCTTTCTGAAACTGATTTTGATACAGAAAGTATGAAGGAACTGTATCATCTGCGCTGGGACATAGAAACCTGCTATCGCTCCATGAAGTCACAATTAAAGATGGAAGAATTCTCAGGTTATCGGGAACAATTGATAAAGCAGGATATATACGCATGTGCATTAGTATACAATGCTGTATCTGATATCGTATGTTCAAAAGAAAACTTAAGTACCATACAACAGGAAAGATATAAATATGAGATGGCATTTAATAGAAATTATGCTAGTGGAAAATTGAAACACTATCTACTGAAGATATTTGTGTATTATGATCATCCAAAGCTAGCCAAAAAAGCATCAGTAAAAATGGATAAAGAGATGATGCGTCATCTCTGTCCAATACGCCAAGACAGAAATAGCATATATAGCAGACAGAAAAAGCGATTGAATAAACATAGAATGACTTATCGTTATTCTTATTGATGTAGTGTGAAATAGTATGATAGTGCCAAATTCGTGTTTTTTTGCGCACTTATTTTTCAAAAAAAAGTATCCTCTATAGGAACATATTGATTGTTCTCTATACTGAATACTCTTTTTTTGTCAAGATACCTTAAGTTGATGACATTGAGTTGCGGACTCTTCAGCTTTTCTTCGATCCTTGGTTGCCTTGATGACCTTCTGACGGGAAAACTCCTCCCGCTCCTTTTCCTCAAGTGCATCCGTTATGAACTTGATATTATGTTCAAAATCCGGAATTACGATGTTCTTCAGAGCATTGGCACGCTTCTGCGCCTTGCGGATTGCATTCGCAAGCCGATAGACACTGTTCTCCACCTCTGCCAGAATCACTGTCATTTCCTTAACCTTATAGAAACAGCGGTAAGCATAATCCAGCTTGGAATTCGCATGATCCAAGCCGTATGTCAGCTTATACTCCTGCTTATCATATTGAATCTTTGGAATCTCCACACCCATGACGCTTCGATAACTGATATGAATACCGGTATCCACCGGCACTGCCTCTACCAGATCACTGATGACTCCCAGAGACATATTCGCCTGCTGCAGGGCATAGTACGCCTTCTGATACGTAATTGTAATCTTATCACGCAGCAGCTTTACATCATCCATAAGCGACATCATTTCACGCGTCAGGATATTCCGTTTCCGATCCATCAGCTCATAGCCCATATGAGCCAGATCATTTGATTTCTTTGTCGCAATCAGATTTCCTTTGGTAGGAAACACCTGTTTATTGGCCATAATCAGTTACCCTGAGATGCCAGTTCCTTGATGATAGGCCCACTCTTCAGGCCAAAGCGTTTCACCGCACGTTCATGATCGTAGTACACTTCAAGAACCTCGTTGTCTACACGGTCAAGCTCTGCACGCGGCAGGACACTGAGCAGATCCCAGCCCAGATCCAGCGTTTCTTCAATACTGCGGTTATCATCAAATCCCTGATTCAGGAAATGCTCCTCAAATAACGTACCAAAGGACATATACTGCTTGTCGACATCACTCAGCTCATCCTCACCGATAACAGAAGCCAGACTTCTGGCATCCTGCACCTTCGCATAGGCTGCGAACAGCTGGTTGGAAACATCTGAATGATCCTTTCTTGTAAAGCCTTCACCGATGCCATCCTTCATCAGACGTGACAAAGAAGGCAGAACACCAACCGGCGGATAAACACCCATCTGGTTCAGATTACGATCCAGTACAATCTGCCCTTCGGTAATATAACCGGTAAGGTCAGGAATCGGATGGGTAATATCATCATTGGGCATGGTCAGAATCGGAATCTGTGTTACAGACCCTCCGGCACCCTTGACAATCCCTGCTCTTTCATACAGCGAAGCCAAATCAGAGTACAGATATCCCGGATATCCTTTACGTCCCGGAATCTCCCCCTTACTGCTGGAGAATTCACGAAGCGCCTCGCAATAGGAGGTGATATCTGTCAGAATAACCAGTACATGCATATCCTGCTCATACGCCAGATACTCTGCAGCGGTTAAGGCACAACGCGGTGTCAGCGTACGCTCAATGATCGGGTCATTGGAAAGATTGATGAACATAACAACCTTTTCCATAACCCCTGCTTCCTCAAAGGAGCGTTTGAAATAATCCGCAACGTCATTTTTCACACCCATGGCTGCAAAAACGATACAGAAGTTCTTACCATCCCCTTCCGATATCTTCGCCTGCTTAACAAGCTGAACAGCCAGCTCATTGTGCGGCATACCGGATCCGGAGAAGATCGGCAGCTTCTGCCCGCGAATCAGCGTCGTTAAGGCATCAATACTGGAAATACCGGTATTGATATAGTTTCGCGGATATACACGGGAAACCGGATTCAGCGGCTGTCCGTTGATATCCGCACTTTTCTCGGCATAGATTTCTCCCAGCCCGTCGATGGGCTGTCCGCTTCCGTTAAAGGTTCGCCCCAGCATCTCGCGTGACAACGCCAGCTCCATCGGCTTTCCTGTAAATTTTGTTTTTGTGTTTTTCAGGGAGATTCCATTGGTTCCCTCAAACACCTGAATGGCAGCTTTCCTGCCCTCCAGCTGAACCACTCTTCCAAGACGTGTCGTTCCATCTCCGCACTTGATTTCCACCATCTCTTCATAGCTGGCGTTTTCCACGTTATCCAGGAAGACAAGAGGTCCGTTAATTTCACTTAATCCTACATATTGAAGACTCATGCACTTTCCTCCTTACGCAACCTGTGAGACAGCCGCATCAATCTGTCGGAAGTAATCATCCAGCAGCTCGATGTGGTCATTCGGCACATCGTATTTCATTTTGGTAACCTTGTCGAAAATACCGGAAGCCACAACCTGACTCATCGGTTTCCCCTGTGCTACCAGATCCTTGCATTTCTTATATAAATACAGAATAACATCCATCATTTTCATTTGTTTTTGTAAAGGTACATACGTATCATCCTTATGGAACGCATTCTGCTGCAGATATCCTACCCGGATGACCTTGCAGATTTCGATAACCAGCTTCTGATCCTCCGGTAACACATCGCTGCCGATCAGTTTTACGATTTCCATCAGCTTCGCTTCCTCTGCCAGCAGACTCATAATTTCCTGACGGCTGCGCAGAAAGCGCATATCCACATTTTTATTGTACCATTTCGTTAAGTCTGTCACATATTCGGAATAGCTTTCCGTCCAGTTGATGGCAAAATAATGACGCGCATAGGCCAACTGTTTGTCCAGCGCCCAGAAGCAGCGCACAAATCGCTTGGTGTTCTGAGTTACCGGCTCAGAGAAATCAGACCCCTGCGGTGATACGGCACCGATGATGGATACCGATCCCACCTGATCATTCAGTGTCTTCATATAGCCGGCACGCTCATAGAACTGTGAGATACGACTTGGCAGATAAGCCGGAAAGCCTTCCTCGGCCGGCATTTCCTCCAGACGTCCACTGATTTCACGAAGCGCCTCCGCCCAGCGTGATGTGGAGTCTGCCATGATGGCAACATGATAACCCATGTCACGATAATACTCTGCCAGTGTCAGACCGGTATAAATACTCGCCTCACGTGCCGCAACCGGCATGTTGGATGTGTTGGCGATCAGTACGGTACGATCCGTCAGCGGGCGATTGGATTTCGGGTCGATCAGCTCGGAGAATTCCTCCAGAACCTGCGTCATCTCGTTTCCACGCTCACCGCAGCCGACATAGACAATGATATCGGCATCACACCACTTCGCCAGCTGATGCTGCGTCATGGTCTTTCCGGTACCAAAGCCGCCCGGAATCGCTGCCGTACCACCCTTGGCAATCGGGAACAGGGTATCAAAAATACGCTGTCCGGTAATCAAAGGCACACTGATCGGTAATCGTTCCGCTACAGGACGTGCCGTTTTGATCGGCCATTTCTGTACCAGTGTCAGCTCATGAAGCTTATCCTTTTCATCCTTCACCTTCAGGATGCATTGATTGATGCTGTATGTTCCGTTCTCTGCCGCTTCCACAACCGTTCCATACAGGGTTGGCGGAATCATGCAGCGATGCTCGATCAGATCCGTTTCCGGAAGCGTCGCAAAAATCTGCCCGGGAACAACCTCATCCCCTACAGAAACCTTTACCGTTACATCCCATAAGACCTCTTCATCCAGCGGTGCCACATCGCTTCCGGTCGCAATAAAGGCTCCGGATTCCTTTGCGATTTCCTTCAACGGACGTTCAATGCCGTCAAAGATATTACGCAGGATACCAGGCCCCAATGTTACAGAAATCGGACTGCCCGTAGGCTCGACTGGTTCTCCCGGCTTTAATCCTGTTGTGGATTCATACACCTGAATCGTCGTTGCCTCTTTGCTGATGGAAATCACCTCTCCCATCAGACGTTTATGACCGACATATACTTTCTCCAGCATGGAGAAGTCGACTGCATTTTGGACCTTTACGACTGGACCGTTGATGGAATATATAACATTTTCACTCACATTATCACCTCAATCATACGGTTTCGTATGCAATTTATTTTATAAACAATCCGGAGTTCGTATAGAACCAGTCTTTCTGTTCATCGATGCCGGTGTCAAAGGTTTCATCTACAACGATTCCTTTTTCCTCACATTCCATGCGAAATCCTCCAAGCAGAATATCTGCATCGCATTTCCCCTCACAGGGCTTTCCATACGCCTCACAGATATCCTTCAAAACAGCCTGATCTCTGTCTGCGACATAAAACACAACCTGTTCATAACCCAGCTGTGCCAGATCAGAAGCTTTTTTCTTTAAAAGCTCTACATAATCCTTACGGATGGCAAATTCCTTCAGCTGCTGTTTTGCGGCCCTGAATACCGCATCGGTAAGCTCACGGCGTTTTTTCATAAGTCTGCGATTCGTTTCCTCATGTGCCTTGCTTAGCCGAATGGCATGCTCGCTGGCCATTTCCTTCAGCTCCTGTTCTCTGGTAAGTCCAGCCTCACGTTGTGCTTCCAGCTCCAGGCCCTCCATGGATTTTTTTCGGATTTCATCTATTTCCTGTTCAATACCGGCAATCTCGATGTCGCTAACTCGTTTTATCTCTTCCTCAAAGTACTGCTCCAATTTAATTTTGTCATCTAGCATAGCAAACACCTCATAGTTTCACACCGATTGCCTCGGATACATAGCGGTCAATGGTCTCTCCGATCTTTGCGGAGCCATGACGGTCGGGAATCTCGACAATCAGCGGTTTCTTTTGTTTCAGTTTTAATTCAGAAATAACCTCGGGGCAGGTTTCGATCAGCTTTGTCGTCATTAAAACGATAGCTATATCCTCCATATGCATCACACGCTCCAGCTCCTCCAGAACCTCATGACGCTCATGGACAACCACCCCTTCGATCCCTGCCAGACGCATCCCCATCTGGGTATCGATGTTATCACTGAGCAGGTAGAATTTCACGAATGATCACCACCCGTATTACAGCTTCATGAAGATAATGAAGATAGAGATTAGAAGACCGTAGATAGCAACACCTTCACCCAGGGCAACGAAGATCATGGATTTACCGAAGTTCTTCTCATTTTCAGAGAATGCTCCGATTGCGGCAGGTGCAGCGGCAGCAACGGCGATACCTGCACCAAGTGCGGAAAGTCCGGTCGCAAGTGCAGCGGCGATAAAGCCCAGACCCTGACCGATGGAGCCGGCCATTTTCATTGTGACATCATCAGCACCTGCAGCATAAGCCTTCGTAGCACTGAAGAACACTGTTCCCAATACGATTGCAAAGAAGAAGCAGACGTGCGTAATCATACGGCGTTTTGCTACGGATACACTCTTCTTTCCACGGAATACATTCACCAGCGGTAAAGAAATCAGCGCGATCAGAATAAGCGGTAATAAAAGTTCAAACATGTTTAACATGATAGTTCCTCCTTTTAATCATTCAGTGATTTAAACATAATACCGTTCCCCGTGAAATAACGGGAAAACATTTCATAGAATTCCAGACGAAGCACCTGGATTCCGACGATCATACCCTCCAGACACATGACGAAGATATTACCGAGAATCATCACGATCCATCCGGCACCTCCGGCCATGTCCATAATCAGCATAACAGCCATCATCATACCGGCATGTGACAGGACGAAGCCGCCGACACGCAGGTAGGAGATGGTATTGGTGATAAAGGACAGACAGATTTCAAACAGCTCGAAGAAGCTTTCCACAAAGAAGCCTCCAAAGCCATCCGGAAACATCTCCTTTTTCTCCATTTTTCTTTCCAGTGCCTCCTTCAGGAAAATCAGTACCAGCGGTACAAGCAGAAAGACAATGGCAAATACCGGATTGGTGATGACGCTGACTCCGCTCAACAGCTGATAAGCGCCTCCTCCAACCAGGGAAATATAGAAGACAAGTCCGGCAATCCCGTTCTGTGAAAAGAACAGCTCGCCGTAGTTTTTGTTTTTGATCTGCAGATACAGATTGATGCCGATACTGATTACGATTAAAACAGCTCCCAGCCCCACTGCCATGACAAGCAGTACGGGAATGAAATTGCTGGTCATAACCTCAACCGGCTTCTCAGATAGACCAAATACGGTCTTATACAAAGGATTCAGCAGCTCCTCGTTACCGAATACAGAACCGTATACAATACCGAAGATACTGGAGAAGATACCGATACGCATACCGATTTCCCCAAGCCGCATCCCTTTCCATTTATAAAACAGATATCCGACCAGGATCAGAACAAATCCCTGTCCCAGGTCTCCAAACATAATACCGAACAGAAGTGAATACGTAAACGCTACAAAGGGCGTTGGATCGATTCCTTCATATTCGGGAGTGCCATACATTTCTACAAACATCGAGAAGGGCCTGGCAAACCACCCATTCTTTAATTTGGTCGGAGGCGAAAGTCGCTTGTCGCTATGGGCAGGCCTGACTTCGATTTCCACCTCCTTCAAATTCGAGAATGATTCCTTCAATTTTGGCACATCTTCTTCAACCACAAAACCTGTAATGGAAAATCTTTCACCGAGACCCAGTACATATTTTCTGGCTTCAAAGGTATGGTTTATAAACTCCAGTTCCGCCTTGATGTCAGCGAAATTGTCAATGCATTCCGCCTTCAGAGCTTCAATGACTTCATTGACATGCTGCAGCTGCTTGAGATCGTTGTCGATTTCCTCCTGCAGATTCTCTTTGGCCTGAATCGGATTTCCATGGACGAATTCCGGAATACGGATACGTTCAAAGTACAGAGAGGAGAAAATATTGTCCACATCTCCCTCGTATTTCGCGGTTGTGAAATATACACACCAGCTATACGTATCATCCGTACTGAATGACTTGAATACAAACGGGCGGTTGCGGTAATACTGCAGCTTTTCGACACTGTCGATCGGCAGTCTTCCGAAACGAATCTTGATATACTTGCATTCAAACAGATCATCCAGATTCAAATCAATGCTTTCTATATTGCGGACCTGCGTCAGCGCATCGCGGTTTTCCTGGATAACAGTCTCCAGCTCGCGGCGTATTGCAGCCCCGTTTTCAAAGCGCTCGTGGATGGAATCAATATACTTGCGGATGCCTTCCAGATCATACGCACCGTTTTTTACGTCCTTCACCGGAAGCGTCATATCCATGTCCTGCAGCACCTCATTGAAATGCGTCAGTACATCGGTTATCGGGTTTTCATCACTCAGCGTGGTAAGTCCGTGTACACTGTCCACAAACTTACTGGCCGGTTCCGGATGAAAGTAATCCAGTTCCACGAATTTCAAAAGTACATCGTTGAGATATTCATTATCCGCAAGGATGTTGACCAGTTTCATTTTTGAAATTGCCATGAACATTCTCCTTTCTAGTAGATCAGCATGCGCTCCATATCCTCAATGGATACATGATAACGCACACCTTCAATAATATTGATGATATTTTCCAGCTCACGCTCTGCGGTATACAGATAGCTGGAATATACCAGGGGGGCATCGAGAGAATAATAGATATTCTTCTTTGCCAATGCATACAGAAAGGAATCGGTATAGTGTTCGATGTATACATAATCCTTCTCCATATCCTCAATTCCCAGACGATACGTGCTGCTTTGCAGCAGCTTGATAAATGCACGCGCATTCGGCTGTGCAATCAGCTCTTCCACAAATGCGGCGGACAGATGCTCATGCACCGGTACCAGCGATTCACGAATGACATCCTCACGGGCATTGAAGTATTTTTTGTAGCGGTAAATCTTTTCAATGTTGCTAAGCTCAATCTGGGTTGCGAAATACTGCTTGACTGCTTTTCTGCTTTTTCCCTTCAGCGTTTTGTCAATCACCTGAAAGGTATGGGTGTAATGCTGCATCTGCAGCTGTGTTTCAATCTTTGTATAGTCAATATCATTTTCCTCACCCTTTTTCACACGGTAAGGAAGCAGTACCGCATAATACATCGTATGCTTTAAAACATCCAGCAGCTCATCATAGCTATGAACATTCCCCAGCCGCAGCAGATCAAAGCTGGTGTACGACTTTAGAAAGATAGGAAATTCCGCAATGGCAGCTTCATACTCCCGGGAAATCAGTACCCGGATACGGGACAGAATCAAATCGATTTCAATCTGCTGCATATGCAGCCGGTAATACGGCTTCATGGCCGCATCCGCATAACGGTATAATTTCATGGTTTTCTTGAAAATTTCCTGTCGCAGGATACTTTCCAGCTGACCTCGGTGAATATTGTTCTCACGCACATCCTTCAGGGCAGCGGCATAGGAGGTCTCATGCTTCAGGTAACCGGCGATTTCCGCCACGCTTTTCTTATGCAGCAGCTCCTGATACATTTCTTCACTCAGCGCTTCCCCATGCATGCTTCTGGCCTTCGCCACAATAACACCTTCTGCCATACTCATATACACATCACCTCCCAACGTGTACAGGCGAACACATAACTACATCGCCAGCGTTCGTTTTACAATCTGTGAAACCCACTCCTCCTTATGCTCCTCATATTTCTGCTGGAGAGCATTGAGCGATTCCTCATAGGCTGCTTCTTCCTGCTGCATAGCATTCTGCAAATCCGCATCCATCTGTTCGCGCTTCTTCGCTATACAGTCTTCTGTTTCCTTTCGATACTTTTCTCTGATTTCCATACTCTGGTCCTGTATCAGATTCTGGATATTGTGGCGTTCCTGCTGTTTCTGCTCAACACGCGCTCTTGCCTGCTTGTCGGCATCTACGATTTTACGAATGATTTCTTCCAAAAAACGACACCTCCTTTATCCTTATTATATCACCGATTCGTTTGGCCGTTCACCAAACTTCTAGAAGTATACACCTTTTTATTTTGGTGTGCAAGCAAAGATTTCACTCCTTTTTATTATAAAATCGGTTCCGCAAAACCCCTGTAAAAATTGCGGTTTTCCATCCATTTTTCGTGTATTTTTTACCTTATGAAAATTTTGTAAACAAAGCGATACTGAAACCCCTTTTTCTGTACACGGCTGTTGGTTGTTGTTTCTGATTTAAAATACTGTTCAAGGGCTGCCTTCGTACATGCTGTTCCATATTCCATAATTGAAAATTTCAATTATGGAAAATATAAACAAAACATAAATTCTCTAAATTTTTCAGCTGCTCATAAAAGGAATACCTCCTATCACATATTGCGGACGGTCTGCACCATGAAAGAGGCACAACTGCACATCAGCTGCAAAGAGGCCTTCCTTTCCATACCCTCTTCAACAAGGCATCAACCGATTCGAAACTTACCATTCTTTATATGGTGATTCCATACAGAAAGACATACCTCATCTGCCCTAACGCATATCAGCTTTGCAATAAGCAAAAAAAACAGGCGACTATAATGTCTTGCGCATAGAATATTTAAAGCTGTATATCCGCAGAATACAAGAAAAAAACAGACCTTATCTGTACGGATAAAATCTGCATATTTGAATCCATGAATGTGATCCTCTATATTTATATAGGAAAGCAATCCTGCAATTTGGAATCAGGTGATTATCCAATAGTTCGCAGCTTTGGCAGCTTTCGGAAGCAATCAGCTCTGTTCCAGCACCTTTTGTGCCAGCTTTTCATTCTGTTCAATCTTCTCATAGTCCTCAATCAGCTCCGAGGATGCATATACATCCGGGTCATTTTCACGATCCTTGAAAACAATTTTCAACAGAATCGGGGTTATCACAGTTGTCAGTACAACCATAATGATAATCGGGCCGAAAAATGCCTCATTCATCAAGCCAACCTTCATCCCCTTGCTGGCGACAATCAGAGCGACCTCACCGCGGGATACCATGCCGATGCCGATTCGAAGACTCTGTATGTTCTCATACCGGCACAGCTTCGCCCCCAGACCGCAGCCAACGATCTTTGTCAGAATTGCCAGAACCAGAAGCAGTACCGAGAATATCATAATGCTGGTACTCATTTCCGGCAGCACAACCTTCAAGCCAATGCTGGCAAAGAACACCGGGGAAATCAATAAATAAGACAGGGTTTCAATACGCATCTGCACATAATTGCAGCGGCTCGTACCACTGATAATCAATCCTGCGATAAATGCACCGGTGATATCCGCAACCCCGAAGAAGGCTTCCGCAACATAGGCAAACAGCAGACAGAAGGCAAAGCTCAGAATAGAAAAGCGGCGGTGTACCTTTTGATAACGGTCAAACAGCTTTTCGATACCCTTACGTGCAAATATACCAACGATAACAGCCAGCACGAAGAAGGCAACGATTTTCAGCATAACCTCTGTTAGCTGTACGGATGTATCCGCCATACCGGTAATGATGGTCAATGCGACAATTCCCAAAATATCATCTATCAAAGCCGCCCCAAGGATGGCATTGCCGCTCGGTGTGGACAGCTTTCCCATCTCCTTCAGCGTTTCCACTGAGATACTGACGGAGGTTGCCGTCAGAATGACGCCGATAAACATGTTCTGCAGAAATGCTGTAGGCTCCGTATTGAAGAAGGATGCCAGCACATAACCGGCAATCAGCGGAACCAGTACACCGATAACGGCAATGACAAAGCTGTTTCTGCCGCTTTTCTTCAGCTCGGATATATCTGTTTCCAGACCGGCGGAGAACATCAGTACGATAACACCGATTTCCGCAATATGATCCAGGAATTCCGATTCCTGTACGATATTAAAGCATGCCGGCCCCAGCAGCAGTCCTGCAACCAGCGCCCCAACGACCTGCGGCATTTCGATTCTTCTTGTCAGCAGTCCGAATACTTTCGTACTGAGCAGAATCAGCGCCACGTCCAGCAGGTAACGATAAGATTCCATAAACTCTCTCCTTTTATTTTCAACTTAACTGATTATACACCCCTTTTTCATAAAAGCAAGCGATTTCATTCAAATTCTATCCGGTATTTATTTCCAGTGCTGCGATTCAATGATCAACCAGACAGTGTATATATGAAATAACATACGTTTCTAGCACAGGCCGCAGTTTTCATAAAGGTCATGATCCTTTGCCAGTCATTTTATTGCATACTGTTTCCTGCCAGTATCTGTGCATGAAGTTCTATTAGAATAAGTCTTGTGCATGCGATTTTACATGAAGCAAGTGAAGATGGGGGGAATGCTACAGGTTCTGTGGGTACACCGGTCTATTTTACGATTTTCAAAGGACCGTATCTATCCGATAACGTCCGGCTCGTATCTTTGAAAGAGTCAAAGGCATGCCGTTATACCATTTCAAAACGGTCTTGCGATATCCGCAAACTGCCGCTCAATATCGGTATCCTGCAGCTCGAATGCTCTGCCGTTGAGATACTGCAGACAGCACGCATCCCCCTGAAAATGAAATGCCACATGATACGCACAGAGTGCCTGATAAGTCTTCTCTTTTGTCTTCCTCGCCCCGTATTTTACATCGCCCAGCAGAGGATGTCCCAGCCAGCTCATAAGAGCTCGAATCTGATGACTTTTACCGCTGTGCAGCTCCACCTCAACAAGAGAGTAGCGCTCTGCCTCCTGCAAAACACGATAGCCTGTTTCCATGCGGGTATAGCCTTCCCGCTCACGATCGATAACCTCCGCCGTATTTTGCTCATTCTTTCGATGATACAGCACGATATGATCCTGCTTTTTTTTCAATTTCCCCTGTACGATACACAGATATTTCTTTTCCACCTGACGAAGTGCGATTTTTTCATTCATGCAGCGAAGAGCCGCAGCTGTTTTAGCCGCAATTACCAGCCCCTGCGTGTTTCGGTCGATACGATGGCACAAGGCAGGGGTAAAGCTTTGTTCAGTGGTTGGATCGTATTCTTTTTTACAATACAGATAATGCAGCAGGCGGTCTGCCAGATTATCCTGCACCTCACTGGTGTCACTGTGTGCGCGAAGTCCCTTGGGCTTGTTGATCAGCAGAACAGCATCATCCTCATAGACCACATCCAGTGCATTCGGGACCTGTAGAAAGCTGCGCATGGTTGCTACTTCATAAAACTCCTCGGGGATATAGCACTGCATGGTGTCTCCCACCTGCAGTCGCTGGGAAATCTCACAGCGTTTCCGATTCACCTTGATTTTCTTATTCCTTATATATTTATACATCAGGCTCTTGGGCATGGTCTTCATCGTTTTCTGTATAAACTTATCCACCCGCTGATCCGCATCGTTTTCATTGATAATGAATTCTTTCATACACATTCCTCACCTTTCATGATATCAATTCACAGCAAATCCCTGATAGATGCTGCAGGCTTTCAGAACAGATCCTATGCAGTATCCCCACGGAGACAGCATTTTTCCATGAATTGTTATCTTTTCCCTGTATATTATACCGTACTTGCATTGCATAATCATAGAAAAACGACTAAAATTACAGTACAGAAGTGATACAGGAGGAGGGATGCGTGTGTATCGATGCAAAATGTCCGTGCGCGCTCTGGTAGAATCGGTATGGATCGGCGGTGATCTGGTATCCACAGCGCCATCCATCGAACGGGCAAATCTGGGTAGCCGTATTCATCGCATGCTGCAGAGCTCTGCACAGGGAGACTATGAAAGCGAAGTATTTCTGAAGCTGTCCAGTGAACTGGATGATATCCTGTTTGAAATTGAAGGCAGAGCGGATGGTGTTCGCAAGGAGGACGATCAGGTGACGATTGAGGAAATCAAAACAACCGCGATTCCCTTTTCCGAATTGAACGAGCCCGTCATGGTCCATCTCGCACAGGCCTATTGCTATGGCCATATGTATCTGGCTGAGCACGTTGCTCCCTCCATTCGCATCCAGATGACCTATTATCAGATTGATACCGAGGAAATCAAGCAGTTTGACGAGGAGAAAACACGGGAGGAGCTGGCGGCATTCTATATGGATACGCTGCGGCGCTATGTGAAGTGGGCAGCACTCAGCAGAGATTTGAAAATCAGCTCTTCCAGAACACTGAAGGAGCTGAAGTTTCCGTTTCCGGATTATCGCAGCGGACAGCGTGACTTTGCAGTCGCCGTATACAAAACCATTCTGGATCGGGAAAAGCTGTTCGCCTCCGCACCAACCGGTATCGGAAAGACAATTTCCACCCTGTTTCCGTCTTTGAAGGCAATTGGAGAGGGAAAGGCGGAAAAGGTATTTTATCTGTGTGCGAAAAATGTAACGGCCACAGTTGCCTATGATACTCTGCGACTGCTTTACAAGCAGGAGGTATCCTTTAAAAGCGTGGCAATCACAGCCAAGGATAAAATCTGCTTTCAGGATGTGCGTAACTGTGACCCCGAGGTATGTCCCTATGCAAAGGGCTATTATGATCGCTGTCAGGATGCCTTGTACGAACTGCTGCAGGAAACACAGTTCATCGATCGTGAGGCCGTTGAAAAAAAAGCACAGGAGCATTTGATCTGTCCCTTTGAGCTGAGCCTTGATGCAAGTCTGTATGGGGATGTGATTGTCTGTGACTATAACTATGTATTTGATCCGCGGGTGTATCTGAAACGTTTTTTTATGGAAAAGGGAGACTATATTTTTCTGGTGGATGAAGCACACAATCTGGTGGATCGTGCCAGAAGCATGTACAGCTGTGAGCTGAATAAGTCGGCGTTTCTTGCGGCAGCCCGCAATATCCAAAAGCAACGCAAGCCGCTGCATGCGGCACTGCGCGCTGTCAACCGTGAATTCCTGCGGTTAAAAAAGCAGTGCGAAGAGGAAGGACAGAATTTTATTCACCAAAAGGATCCAATTTCTTCCATCAGGCAGCGTCTGGCAGATGTGATTGAACAAATGGATATCTATCTGCAGAGTGAGCATGAAGATACCTGGGATGAAGAATTACGCGATCTGTATTTTTCATGCATAAACTACAACCGGATTTCCGAGTTTTATGATGAGGATTTTGTCACCTGTTATGAAAAGCAGAGCAGTGATATCGTACTGAAGCAGCTCTGTCTGAATCCGGCACATCCATTAAAGGAAACCTGTGCCATGGGACGAAGCACTGTCTTCTTTTCTGCGACGCTTTCTCCCATTGATTATTATCTCGATCTGCTGGGTGGAACAAGAAAGACCAGAAAGCTGTTTCTTCCTTCTCCATTCTCGGCAGAAAAGCGTAAAATCGTCCTGTGTGACGCCATTTCCACCCGCTATCGAAACCGCGATAGCTCCCTGCACCCGATTGCCGCTATGATTCACGCAGCGGTGCAGGCCAAAACAGGAAATTACATTGTTTTTCTGCCAAGCTATGCCTATATGAAGCAGGTTGCCCAGACCTTTTGTGAACAGTTCCCTGATATTCACGTATCCCTGCAGGAAAGCGGGATGAAGGAAGAAGAGAAGCAGCACTTTCTTGAACACTTCAATACCACACAAGAACTGCATGTTCTGTTCTGTGTATTAGGCGGCATGTTTTCTGAAGGAATAGACCTGAAGGGGGAAAAGCTGATCGGTACGATCATTGTCGGTGTAGGACTTCCGCAGGTCAATCCACAGCAGGAGCTGCTGCGTGAGCACTTTGACGAGGTTAACGAAACGGGGTATGCCTACGCATATCAGGTACCGGGCATGAATAAGGTACTGCAGGCTGCCGGCCGTGTTATTCGCTCGCACAGTGATATCGGTATCGTGTTACTCATTGACGAGCGCTTCACCACACCGTTTTATCAGCGGCTGTTACCAGAACACATGCGGCCGTTTCAAATTATCAATGATCCAACCCGTCTGCATGCGGCTGTAAAACAATTCTGGCAGCAAAACAGCTGATGTAGGCAGCCTGTATTTCCACCTTCAGGATCCTCTCTTATGGGATTGGAGCCGGCATCGTGATTTCACCGTGTATGTCTATCGCAAATTCTATTTTCCATCTAAAAATTTATTTGCCCCCTTCACAAATAAAGCATATCGTTTTGTGTGAAAGCAGGCTCTTCCTCATTCCAGACAGTATATATAAACGCTTTCTTTTCAAGGATTATCGAACAAAGCTGCAATGCTGTATATTTTTCAGCAGTTAAAGTATACAGTCTGATAAGCTTTTCATCCAATGTTCTATTATAAGCATCCTTGCCTGTATATCAGGAAATGGATGTCAACGCATCAACACACCTGCCGTTATATTTTTTACACGGCCTACATATATCATCATAGACGGTTAATTTTACATTGATTGTCGGATGATCGATAAGTTCATTTGCGACTTTATAGAAATCATGTCCCATGGGTTCATCCGGTATAAATCGTTCAATACCGGCACCATACAGCTTTATGATATCTATAAAATGATGCGGCTTGATGATAATTTCATCCCCCCTGCATTCCTCCTTCTCCATCTCAGATTCCTATGTTTCTTAAATACATTTTATCACAGCGGACTATGAAAACCCATGCCCTTTCAGAAAACAGCATTCATAAGAATAAAATCGTAGTCTTTGTGTCCGCAGCAGCTAAAGCCCTGCCATTTAATTGTCCGGATAGTTTCTTTTATACATAATAAAAAGGTATCAGCAGCAGAATTCCCGGTTTCATTCCTACGATCCTTCTCTGCAGATACCTTTTGGTGTTTTCGTCAGTACCTTATTTCAATTGTTTCAGACAGCTTGTTCCTATTGTGTTCTTCGGCATGGATACCTCAAAATTATCCGCAATCGTGGCTCCGATCATGGCAAAGGTATCACTTACCGGCAATAGTCCGTGTCCTTCCATACGCGGGCTGTATGCCAGAAACGGAACCATTTCCTTGGTATGATCCGTTCCCTTATAGGTTGGGTCATTCCCATGATCTGCAGTAATGATCAATAAATCATCCTCCTGCAGCTTATTGAGAACAACTCCCAGCAGCTCATCAAAGCGCTCCAGTTCTTCTCCATAGCCGACCGGATTTCTGCGATGTCCCCACAATGCATCAAAGTCAACCAGATTGACGAAGCATAAGCCGTGGAAATCCTGCTCCATGACCTCAATCGTCTGTTCCATGCCATGCACGCTGCTCTTGGATTTATGAGCCTGTGTAATGCCTTCACCATCAAAAATATCCTTGATTTTTCCAATGCTGATTACATCCAGTCCGGCTTCCTTCAGCGCATCCAGCGCTGTTTTCCCATACGGCTTCAATGCATAGTCGTGACGGTTGCTGGTGCGTTTGAATTCCCCTTTTTTACTTCCGGTATACGGACGCGCAATGACTCTTCCCACCATCCACTCCGGACGCATGGTCAGTTCTCTTGCGATTTCACAATAATGATATAAAGTCTCCACACCCATCGTTTCCTCATTTCCGCAAATCTGCAGAACAGAATCCGCTGAAGTATAGACGATCAGATCCCCGTTTTGTATTTCCTGCTCTGCCAGCTCGTCCAGAATCTCAGTTCCACTGGCAGACTTGTTTCCGATAATATGACGCCCTGTACGTTTTTCCAGCTCATCGATCAAATCCTGTGGAAAGCCGGTTTCCGTAAAGGTTTTAAACGGTGTCGTGATATGCAGTCCCATCATTTCCCAGTGTCCGGTCATCGTATCCTTGCCGACACTGGCTTCCAGCAGCTTCGTATAATAACCCAGGGGCTCGGCTGCCGGTGCCACATGCTTAAGCGGATGAAGGTTTGCCAGTCCCAGCTTTGCCAGATTCGGAATATGAAACTTCGGCATGCTTGCATCAATATGTCCCAGCGTATCACAGCCCTCATCATCATATTCCGCCGCATTCGGCATCGCACCGACACCGAGAGAATCTATGACGATTGTAAAAATCCTCTTATATGGTTTCATGTTAACCTCCTTGTGTGTTTTATTTATAACGTGCTTTCCTGTCGTATGTTATAATGCCACAGCTGTTTCCAGTGCAACCAGCATCATATCATGGAAGGATGTCTGACGCTCTTGTGCAGTTGTCTCTGCATGTGTAACCAGAGAATCGCTGATGGTCAGCAGGCAGGCAGCGCGCTTGTTTAAAATTTTGGCATTGTGGAATAGAGCAAAGCTTTCCATTTCAACACATACACAGCCATGCTTTTCAAAAAATTCCCGGTGTCCGTCCACGTTGTCCTCATGATAAAAAACATCGCTGGAATGAATTCTTGCCTTTGTCAGCGGTTTGTTCACCCTTGCGGCCGCTGCTTCTATTTCAGCATTCAGCTCAGCACTCGGTGTCTGAATATCACCGTCGACATCCGCCTGTGCCTTCGCGAAGGTGGATTCACTCCATGCACTGTCTGCAAGTACCAGATCAAACAGCTTCAGCGTATCCGTGTAGGCTCCTGCACTACCGATTCGAATAATGTTTTCTACCTCATAAAATTTATACAGCTCATAGGAATAGATTCCAATACTTGCCATTCCCATACCGCTTCCCATGACAGAGATTTTCTTTCCCTTATAGGTACCGGTATATCCGAACATATTGCGGACCGTGTTAAACTGTACCGGATTTTCCAAATAGGTTTCTGCAATGAATTTGGCGCGGAGCGGATCCCCCGGCATGAGTACAGTCTTGGCGATGTCGCCGCTGGCAGCAGCGTTATGTGGTGTTGACATAAATACTTCCTCCTTTACATAGGTTTTACGCAAAGCAGATTCCCATACATCCTGCTTGCTTTTTTTACAATAGTATCATACTATAGGAGCAGATAATAAAAAAAGGACATCTGTCCACTTTTTGAAAAGAAGGTGAATTTTATGACTGCCCTGCAGGATTTGTTAGAGGAAACAAAGGAATGCCATCACAGTCTGCTGAAGCAGCTGTTTGCCAATTGTCCCGTAGAGGTGCTGCAGCAGATGCAGCTGATCCGTCTACGTAAGAATCAAAATCTGATTTCCACTTACCAGACCAGCAATCCGGTATTTGTGCTGCTGGATGGCCGTCTGCAGGCGATCGAAGAGCGGGTCGTGGATATTCCTTACAGCTTTACGGAGCTGCACCCGGTGGATATCGTCGGCGATTATGAGCTGTTCACCGGCATGGAGGGACACTATGTGACGCTGAAAACGATGGAAGCCTCATGCTGCGCCAGACTGAGTGCTGCCTCCTATCTGCACTGGATGAAGAGTGATGCAAACGCCCTGTTTCTGCGTACGCAGATGCTGATGAAGGAGCTGTCTGTGCAGACGCAGCTTCAGCGGCAGTATTTGTTTATGGATAATCGCACACGCCTGCTTCTGTTTTTGCTGCGTTCCAATGGACAGAGTGGTGGAAGGATTCCTGCGACCCGGGAACGGATTGCAGCTTCCATCGGCTGTAGTGTGCGTACCTGCAACCGCATTATTCTCACCTTGTCACAGGAAGGCTTTGTGGACTGCATCCACGGCAAGCTGCAAATCAGCGAACAGCAGCGCAGTGCGATAAAAAAAGAACTGGAGACCTCCAGTTTCTCTTTCTGATCACGCCATCAGGGATTCACATTGGCGTATCGTATCGACAACCACGCAGCCTGTTTTTTCCAGCTTTCCCTTATCCTCATGTCCGTTGGCGATCAGAATACAACGGCAGCCGGCACCATGGGCAACCTCACTGTCGTGTACACTGTCACCGATAAAGACCACTTCCCGCGGATTCAGACCGCTTTCCTGTACAAAGCGCTTTGCCAGCTCTGCCTTGGATGCCGCATGGATATTATCCAGACCGCGTACCTGCTCAAAATATTGTTCAATATCATAATTATCCAGCTGCTCATGCAGGAAATGCAAATCACTGGCACTCAGCAGATACTGATGCACTCCCTTTTTCTTCAGCTGTGACAGCATGTCCGTTACCCCGTCATGCAAAGAGCAGGCCATACTGTGGGGCTGATAATAGCGCATATATTCCTTTGCGAGCATAGGAAACGGTGTCTTCTCAAAGTCAAAGCCGACTTTTTTATAATATTCTATCACAGGAAACTGAAAATATTTCCGGTATTCCCCTTTATCCAGAACCAGAGGCAGCTGTGCCTTTTTCAGAATGGTATTCAACGCTTCCATACTGACATCAATATCATCCAGCAGCGTACCGTTCCAATCCCAGACGACATGTTTTATATCATTCATAAGAAACCTCCTTCGTATTATTCTATTATATTGCCCCTTATTATATACAAAAGAATATCCCGGTGCAACCATTGTGCGTAAAATAATTGAAAAATTGAATAGGAAATCTGCATAGAAATCATACCGAATGATTACCATAGTATCATTCGGTAATTCATTTCGTTTTATGAGAAAAAGATGAAAAGTACCGGTAGAAAGTTTCTAAGCCGGCCTCCTCATCTTATTTTCCTGTAGCAGTATTGCTTATTTCATGGATGCTACTTTCTGATTCAGCTTTATAATCGAATTTGCCATATCCTTCATTAGAATTGCATTCATCAAATGATCCTGCGCATGTACTATATTGAGTGCCACAGGTGAAACTTTATATAGTTGAATAGTCTTTGAAAACGATTTCTTTATGAACCTCTTTTTAGTGCATCTTTTTGTATCATCTCCTTACGATTTCCTCTGTTTTATTTCAATTTTCCTCTTGACAGATTACCAGAAGGATTGAATCAGATATACGTAATTTGAAGAGAGACTAGATTTTCACTAAGATAAAGCTTTCTACCATATTGGCAAAGAATACAACCGATACCTATTTCTTTATCCGGAATATTATGAAGTACCGAGAAATTTTTAGCCATTCCCTTCATTGGATTTGCACTCATCTTTATTTCAATCGGATACAGAATGCCATCTTTTTCAATGATGAGATCAATTACTATTTTGTCCTTATCTCTATAATAATATATAGATGATATGCTTTACCGGAATTCAAATGCGTTATCATAACTTCAGAAACAACAAAGTTCTCAAATACATTTCTGGCTTTTGCGCCATTTTTCAATACTTCAGGTGTTGTCCACCTTTTCAAATAACATATCAAACCAGAATCGTGTAAATATACCTTAGGTGTTTTCACCACCTTCTTCAATATATTATTAGAATAAGGCTCCAGCAAAAAAATGATACCTGATATCTATAATATTAAAACCATTGTTTCACTGTATCGATACTGATTTCAACTTCATTTGCAATAGCATGGAAATTAAGCAATTCGCCGCATCTTGCAGCTAAAGCTGTAAGATACTTCATGAATTTTAACTCATTATTCACTAGCTGTCTCACATCTTTTTCAATATATGTTTTCAATCAATACTGTCTCGAGCGACCATCCGTGGCATTTTACGATTCCTATAATAATATTTATTGATGGCTGTTAAAAAATCTGCGGTTACTATGATAATTCGTAGGCTTTCCTTTATCCTACCGGATGGTGTTACCGAAAATCATGTAAATAATTTATATCACCACGATCCACCGTTACTTCCATTACTGTGCAGATATCCCGTTCCACACAAAATGCGGTAGTTTCATGCAATTTGTAAACACCGTCGCCCATTGTAGCCTGTTAAGGGTTATATTATGAGCATGTCCAATACGAAACATGAAGTTAGTAAGATTTCACCTCCCTTATCCTCTTCCTTAAAGAAGCCGGCAAAAATTACGTGCCACCTTTGTTTTATTTACTTGCTCTGTACGATTAACTCCATCTTCCATGATACATTCATTTTCTTATTCAATACAAAGACTGAATACGTTATCTTATGTATGTGAGATAGAGAATAATAAGTGATTTATCTGAATCAAAAGAGAATAAATAAATCACGTTATATTGTATCTACACACTCTATACCAGCTACTACTGAGACCTCTATATACTTTTTAAGCTCTTTATTTTTATAATTTACACCCTTATCCGTGAATACGAAATGCTCCGAAAAGTGCTTAAAACAAAGGATTTTTACGTACTTCGTCGATGTATCGAAACCACCGTCTCTACATGGACTGTGTGTCATTTTCAAACGTCGCATAGATAGAGTTATCCAACTAAACGCATGTATAAATTTTGATTATGCATTATAGCTATAATCAATAAAATATCGAACTTTACCTATATATATCACAGATGGCTTTGCTACCTTATTTATTTAAACAAATTTTTTATTAAACAAATAAACTGGGATTTAGCTATTCCATAACATGAAGATTATTGCAAAACATGTTAACATAGGAAAGTATAGAAAAGAGTATTTTTTAATACCATTTCTTCCAATCCGATTAGGTCTCTTTTCTAATATAACCATATATGTGACATGTCCTAAAAACCCAAGGACAGGTACTAATAAAATAATATACCATTTACTTGAATAAATATCTGCATTTCCAAAAAAATTAAAATGTGTAGCAATTTCATTAGGGAATGAATCACAAAACACCAACAATAGTACAGATGGAATAAAACATAAGACTCCATATTTGATATCTTTCATAAATTCCTCCAACTTCTAATTTTTCAGTTTGATAAACTTGAATTTGACGAGCTAATACTACAAAAGTCATTTATCAAACAAACTCAGCTATCACTATCTCATTTCCATCAATATCTTTTAAGCGAAGCTCGTTAGTTCCCCGATCATATCGCACAGGGTCAGCTAGTGGAAGCCCTTTTCCCTTTAACCATTCTACTGTTGAATCAAGATTTTTTGTTTGAAATACAAAGGATTGATAACCAGTCGGTGGTGCGTCGAATGCCTTGCAATCCCATATGCAAATAGTGGATATTTTCATTAAAGCCAAGATAAACCCCATTTGAATCGTCAACATTAGTTTTAATAAAGGGTATCTCTAATATTTCCCTGTAAAACTCAATCAGTTCTTTCGCATGCTCAGAAAAAATATTTGTGCAGTAGTATCCTGTTATCATCTTTTCACCATTCCATAATCATTTCTCATCGTCTAATATCCCTAAAATTGCTTCCCAAATTCAAATATGACTTACAGTTTTAGTTTATCTTTCTAATTGCGCCGAATACATGTTATACCTATTATTTTAGTGGTTAAATTAACCTTTTTAGAGTTGTATCCGAAATTTTATCATTTTGTTTCAGTAAGTCTCGTCTCATTAAGTTTAGTAAAGATAAAATATCTATCAAATTTCTCTTTTGCTTGAACTTCTGTTTGTCCATCATTGGTGAAATTAATATCTCCAATATCTGCCAGCTTCCTAATGATTGGCTCAGTAGAAAATAATATAATTTCTTGTTTGACAGCTATTAACCGCAAATGCAGTTCTTCCCTATTTGCACGTTGACTTGTGGACTGAGAAACGATTACCATAAGTTCTTTATATATTCTGAGTTTTTCTAAAAACAGTTGATGTTTCAAATTTGAACGATGATTCAAAAATATAGAAACCACTGCTACTACTGTTGTTGCAATTACTGCTGCTATAGAAATAATGTCTTTAAAATTCATAATCCCTCCTATAAATTTCTAATTTACCTTTCTATTTATTTCTCACTAATTTCACGATACTCTCTACATGAACCGTATGCGGGAACATATCCACCGGAACCAGCTTGCCCTGTACCCGATATCCCATACGCTCAAACATCTGCAAATCGCGAATCTGCGTCTGCGGATTACATGAGATATACAATACCTGTTTCGGCTTCATCCGTACCAGACTCTTAATGAAATCCTCACTGCTTCCACTTCTGGGAGGATCCATAATCACGACATCCAGCCGCTTCTTCTCCGCCGCAAGCCTTGTCATATAGCGCCCAGCATCCTCACAAACAAAACGGATATTGGATATCTGATTGATCTTCGCATTGATTTTGGCATCCTCCACCGCATCACGGTTGATTTCCACACCGATCACCTGCTTCACGAAGCGTGATACATACATCCCAATCGTCCCGATTCCACAATATGCATCCAGCACCGTTTCCTTACCACTTAGCTCCAGCAGCTCCACCGAACGCTGATAAAGAACTTCCGTTTGCTCATGATTGATCTGATAGAAAGACTTTGCAGATATCCGGAAGGTCATACCGCACAAAACATCCTCGATATACCCGGGACCATATAGTACACGCTCCTCATCCCCTAACACCACGCTTGTTTTTCTGGTATTCACATTCTGCACGATTGTTGTAATTTGAGGAAATCGTTTTCTTAGCTCCTGTATAAAATTCCTCCTTGCCGGAAACACATTGGAATTCAATACAAGAACGATCATGATCTGTTTGCTTACCGCACCATACCGCACGACTACATGCCGGATAAGCCCTTTGCGCTGATCCTCATTATACGGTTCGATGTGGAGCTTTCCCATCAGCTCCACAATGCCTGCAATTATGCTGTCACACACCTCAGGATGCAGAGGACAGCATTTATAGGGGATTATACGATGAGAGAATTCCTCATAAAAGCCTGCCTGTATTCGACGCTGCCTGTCCTTTTGAAATCCGATAATCACCTTATTGCGATACTGCCATGGCTCCTCCATCATGACGATATCCTCCGTCTGTAATTTCATTCCCTTCGCCCTGTCACACAGGGCTTGCATACTTTGGTTCTTAAATACACGCTGTCCCTGCGCATTCATATGTAGCAGCTGACAGCTTCCGCAGTGCTCATAAATCGGACACTTCACCGGTTTACGGAAAGGAGATGCCCTTTTAATTTCTACAACCTCACCGATATACCCCTTTGCAATACGCCTGACAATTCGGACACGGACCTCCTCCTGCTTCAACACATGGCGCACAAGTACGATATCCTTTCCTATACGCAGCAGTCCGTTATGCGCCTCATCCATACCGGTGATAACACCGCTTACCATCTGCTTAATCTTTAACATGACATTCCTCTTTCAACAGCTTCTGCGCCTTCGCGATACAGCCCTCATCTGTAAATAAGATTCCCTGTATTCCCATCTTCTCTGCCTGCCTAGTATTTTCCACATTATCATCCAGATAAAGAAGCTCCTCGGCGTTGAGCTCATAGCGCTCAAGCAGCACTTCAAAAATATAGGGATCCGGTTTGTTGGTTTTCTCCTCATAGGACAATACCGCACCGTCCGCCAGTGGAAAGAACTGCTGGGTTTCCTTCAAATAATCCGCAGAATCCTGACTGATATTGGAAAGAATATAAATTCCATAACCGGCATTCTTCATCTGTTTCATAAAGGCTATGCTTTCCTGCATCGGCTGCATCAGCTGCAGCCAGTTCTGTAATACGATATCCGTCTCCTCAACCATATCCGGATATGCATCGTGATACACCGCATACAGATCCTCCAGCATCCAGATTCCCTGATCATACTTCTCCCATGCTTCATGTGTAAAAATACGGCTGCAGACACGGTGTGTCTTTTCTTCACTTTGAAACCACCGGATAAAATAGGTCTCCGGTGCAAAGGTCATCAATACATTTCCTATATCAAATACAATATGTTTTATCATGCTTTCTACTCCTTGTTTTCATTTCTATTATACTATAAGAAGCCCCGGCTTCCCAGTCACTAATATCAATATTGCAAAATCTGGATAATGAAAGAATATAAAAAGGATGAACTGCCACATCATGCTACTTTCTCAATCAGGCCTGCATTAAAAAAAAGAAGCATTCTTATAACAGAATTTAAATTCTCCTTCTATCGTATACCCTGAGTAAAAAAGAACCTGACAATACGGCTGTCATGCTTATTCAAAGAGCACAACAGAAAAAAGAGGTCACATGGAAGTGAACCTCTTACAATTTTAATCTACGATTTCCACTGCTTCAGCTTTTGCAGCTGCTGTATGCTCCGTTACCTTTGAAAACCCGGCACGCAGCATGACAGTGGATGTATATACCGTTACACATACAACGATCCATTTCAGTACATCCAGCGGCAGTGATTTGATCAGAAGAGATGCAACCAGAGTTGCAATTGATCCGAAAATCGCCATGGAAAGTGCTGATTTTCGATTGTATGCCCCCTCCTTGATAAACTTTACAGATGCAGGCGGCATCAGGAAGGCACAGGATCCCATCATAATCGGGAACGCGACATCCGGAGACATTCCCAATAGATACACAAGGACCATGCAGGGATTATACAGACCGACACCCGCTGTCATCAATGCTCCCAGAATAAAGTTGACGATACCGGCAATCACAAGCTTTCCACCCGCGAGTCCAATGGCATCTCCACCAATCGGCATTAACTTCAAAAGACTTGCCAGCATGATGCATGCCGTACATGCAAGTGCAAACCCCATTACCAGACGAATTTTCTTCTCTGACATGCGGGAAACCACACCTGCTCCGAGAACTGCACCAAGCATAGCGGCAGCCAGCATGACAACCAGTGTCCATGCCTCAACCTTGACAACCGTTGTAAAAATCAGTGCCTGCAGCAGTACCGGAATACAGTTGGCAACATTCATCGTTCCCGGAATCAGCTTATCCCGTGTCTGCTTCGTAAATTTCAGTAATGCTGTCTGTGGAGCGAATGCCCCGATTCCCAGCGGATCGAAGAAATTTACCAGAGCCCCGATAGCGCCGGTCTTCCACCAGGAGGTATCTCCCTCAAACTCATCCTTGTGTTTGATCAGGTCGTAAGCGAAAAAAGCAGTGTATCCGATCAGCAGTACGATCAGCAATCCAATAATAATAGTAGTAATATCCATAATCTTCTCTTTAACTCCCATTGTACGCTCTTGCGTCTTCTCTATTGTTTAACTCCAATGCTGCTTGCTGTTATTCACCGGCACTCTGTTCCAGCATCCCTCTGTTACAGGCGCCGTCTTGCTTTCAGCAGTTCTTGCAATTGCAGACATCCCTGCACGCTAATTGCAATCCTCGCCGCAAACACATGGTGAAGCACAGCCTTCTTCCAAATTCCTCTGTTTTATTTCGACATCTCTCTTGATTTATCCGCACAAGCCTTCATGCTCTGCATAATGCTGGAGCGAAATCCGGTTTCCTCAAGCTTTGCGACAGCAGCGATGGTCGTTCCTCCCGGTGAACAAACCATATCCTTCAGCTCTCCCGGATGCTTTCCGGTTTCCAGAACCATCTGGGCACTTCCCAGTACCGCCTGTGCCGCAAATTTATATGCCTGTGGTCTTGGCATACCTTCCACTACGGCGGCATCTGCCATTGCTTCAATCATCATATAGACATATGCCGGTGATGATCCGCTGACTGCCGTTACCGCATCCATCAGGTGCTCTGGTACAATTTCACTCTTACCAAAGCTGTTGAAGATAGCCGTAATCTCTGCGGTTTCTTCCTTTGTGACATTCTTTGCAGGTGCAATGGCAGCCATACCCTCACCAACAAGTGCCGGTGTGTTTGGCATTGTCTTGACGATTTTGATTTCTCTTCCAAACAGCTGTGCTACCGCTTCGGAGGATTGTCCGGCTGCAATCACGACGATGATGACATCCTCTTTCACAACAGTCTTGATCTGATTGATGACAACCGGATACAGGAACGGCTTTACAGACAGCACAATGATGTCGCATACCTTTGCCAGTTGCGCATTGTCTGTTGTCGTATTGACGCCATAGCTTTCCCGTACACGAGCCAGACTCTCCTCGTTGATGTCGGATACATAAATGTTTTCTTTGGCAGTCAGACCGGCCTTGATGATCCCCCCGATCATCGCACCGCCCATGTTTCCGCTGCCGATAAATCCAATGGTCTTGTTCATAACTATTTTCCTTCTTTCCTAATATTGTTTATGAAAAGCTCTGCTCTGTACGATTAATGATTTCATCCTGCAGCTCTTTGCTCAGATTGCGGAAATGATCGGAGTAGCCTGCAACTCGTACAATCAGATCGCGGTATTCCGCAGGATTCTGCTGTGCCTTGATCAGTGTTTCACGGTCGATGACATTGAACTGAATGTGGTGTCCGTCCATGTTGAAATAGGAGCGGATCAAATCTGCCATATTGCTTAAACCGTCTTCTCCGGCTACAACACTTGGTGTAAACTTCTGGTTCAGCAGCGTACCACCGGTAGACAGATGATCCATCTTGCTTGCGGAGCGAATAACGGAGGTTGGTCCATTCACATCCGCTGCCTTTTCCGGAGAAATCCCCTCACTGACCGGTTTGTGTGCCAGACGGCCGTTTGGAGAAGCCAGCATGACCTCACCAAAATATACATGGCAGGTGGTCGGCAGCATATTGATTCTCCACTGACCGTTACGCATGTTCGGACGACCGGTGATCGTATTCTTATAGAAGGTAAACACCTCCTTCATAATCGCGTCTGCATAATCATCATCATTTCCATACTTCGGTGTCTTGCGGGAAACCAGATTATAGAGACGAACATGCTCTTCTCCTTCGAAGTTATCCTGCAATGCCTTCATCAGCTCACCCATTGTGAAATTCTTTTTGTCATACACATTGTATTTGATTGCGGACAAAGAGTCGGTGATTGTTCCGATACCTACTCCCTGCAGATAGTTCGTATTGTAGCGCGCACCTCCGGCATTGTAGTCCTTGCCGTTGGTGATGCAGTCGTCGGTGATGATGGAAAGGAACGGTGCCGGCATGTATTTCGCATAGATACGGGTAATCATATTGCTTCCCTTAACCTTGATATCCGCAAAATGCTCAATCTGCTTTTTGTAGGCATCAAACAGCTCGTCATAGCTCTTAAAGTCTTCCGCTTCTCCCAGCTGTAAGCCCAGCTGCTTTCCGCCAACCGGATCCCATCCGTTATGCAGTGTGATTTCCAGAATTTTCGGCAGATTGAAATATCCCTGCAGAATGTATGCTTCCCGTCCGAAGGCTCCGGTTTCCACACAGCCGGAGGTTCCTCCACGACGTGCATCCTCAATGGATTTCCCGGCATTCAGCAGCTCCTGAATAATCGCCTCCGTATTGTAGAAGGCAGGCTGTCCCCAGCCCTTTCGACTGATTTCACATGCTCTCTTGATAAATTTCATCGGTGTCTTTTTGGAGATCTGTACGTTGCTGGATGGCTGCAGCAGCTTCATTTCATCCATAACATCCAGAATCAGATAGGATACATCATTGACCCCGTCTTCTCCATCCGGTGTAATCCCTCCGGTATTGATATTCGCAAAATCCGTATAAGTGGAGGATTCCTTCAGCGTGATGCCCACCTTTGGAGGAGCCGGCTGATTGTTGAATTTCACCCACAGACATTCCAGAAGCTCCTTTGCCTTGGATTTATCCAGACGTCCCGCTTCGATATCTGCTTCATAAAACGGATTCAGATGCTGATCCAGACGTCCCGGGGAGTATGCATCCCATGGATTCAGCTCGGTTGTCACACCGAGGTGTACAAACCAGTACATCTGAATCGCCTGCCAGTAGGTCTTCGGCTTATGTGCCGGAACGATGTCACAGTTTGCGGCAATCTGCAGCAGTTCTTCCTTACGTACAGGGTCACTTTCCTTTTCCGCAAGCTCTCTGGCCAGCGCTGCATAGCGTTTTCCCAGAATCATGATGGCATCGCACATAATACTCATACCACGCAGCTCATCGCGTTTTTCGATTGCCTCCGGATCGTTTAGGAAATCAATCGCAGCGATTGCCTCTTCAATGTCCTGCTGGTAATCCAGAAATCCCTTTGCATAGATTTTCTCAGAGCCGACGGTATGCCCCGGACCACGCTGTTCCATAAATTCTGTAAAGATACCTGCCTCATAGCAGTCCTTCCATTCCTGTGACATGGAATTGATTATCTTATGACGGATGGAGCGTTTTTCCCAGAATGGGATAATCGTTTCCTCCTGCTGCTTCATGTCCTCATCACTGACCTTAAAGCAGATCAGCTCACGGTCGTTCATAACCTTCATATCCTCCAGCGTGTGGCAGCACAGCTCCGGGAAGGTAGGGGTAGACTGCGGTCCTGCTCCCTTATCTCCGACAATCAGCTCACCGTCTTCAATCGTGATGGTCTTGCGGGAAAAAATTTCCTTCATTGACAGTGCGCGCAGCTCCGGAATTGATACCTCACCCTCGTATTTCTTGTAGGCATCCGTCATGAGCATGGCACGTTCCATAAAAATGTGCGGTGTTGTTTCCTCGCTCTGCTTTCTTAGTTTCTTGATTCGATCATTCATTCCTCTGAGTTCCATTGTTTATCCTCCTATCTTCACCTGTTGAAAACCATGTTCCTCAAACAGCGATTTCAGCATTTCCATATGCTCCTGTGATGGCACGCCCAAATCCGCTGCGGGATAGACGCGACCAAGCTTTTCATATTTGCTGCTTCCCGTATTGTGATACGGCAGCAGATTCACCTTGACGATTCCAATGCGCTTTTTCAAATATGTAATGATATCCAGCATTGTATCCGCATCGCTGTTCACCGGAACAACGACCGGTATGCGGATGTTGATATCCGCACGATGATCCGCAAGAAATTCCAGATTCTCCAGTATGACATCATTGGATTTTCCCATATACTTTTTGTGTGCTTCATCATTCAGTGTCTTGATATCGTACAAAAAGGTATCCACATACGGCAGCAGCCGTGCATAGCTTTCCTTTGGCGCATACCCGCAGGTATCAATCGCGACATTGTATCCCTTATCCTTCAGCTGTCTGCACAGCTCTTCCAGATAATCAATATCCTGCGTCATGACCTCTCCCCCGGAAAGCGTTACACCCCCGCCGCTTTCCTCATAGAAATGCGCGTCCTTGTTTACGATGGTCATCAGCTCCTTAATGCTGTACTGCTTTCCGACGATTTCACGGTTGTTGTGAAGGCAGTAATCCAGACAGTCTGCACAGAGCACACATTTATCTGTATCCGTATGTGCTGTACCATCCTCCTCAATCGTAATGGCTCCGTGACTGCAAGCCTTACGGCAATATCCGCAGCCACTGCATTTTTCCCGGTTAAACATCAGCTCCGGTGCATACCTCTGACTTTCCGGGTTGTGGCACCACCAGCAGTTCAGCAGACAGCCCTTAAAGAATATCGTTGTACGGATACCGTCTCCGTCATGCACAGAATATTTCTGAATATTGATTACGGTAGGCTCTTTCATAGCTTCTCTCCTGCTTCCTGAAAAAGGTTCGGTGTATTGATGGTGATAAATTTTACGACCTTATTGGTCTGATTGCTCCAGTTGTGTGTTCTTGTGGATTTGTAATGGGCACAGTCTCCCGGATACAGATCACAGACATCATCCTCAATCTGCAGGGTCAAAATGCCCTCCAGCACATAGACGAATTCCTCTCCCTCATGTGGATACGGCAGCGATTCCTCCACTTCCTTCTGTGGCAGAATCTCGACCAGCTTTGGCAGCATTTCCCCGCGGTCAGCCATATTTGTCATCGCATATTCGATGATTGAGCTTCCCTCAATACGCAGAATTTCCCGCTCATAGCTGCGCAATACCGCTTTTTCCTTAGTTTTCGGCTGTTCCATGAAATATGTCATCTCAACCCCAAGCGCCTTTGCGACCTTCTTCAGCGTATCGTGAGCAATGGAGGTTAGTCCACGTTCCAGCTGGGAAAGATATCCGATGGAAAGCTCGGTTGCTTCACTGATATCCTTCAGTGTCATCTTGTTTTCTGTCCGTCTCTGTTTGATTAGTTCACCAATGTTCTTATTCATATACAGCAACACCTCTTTACATGCTTATTATATATTTCACAAGTGAAGACGTCTATATTTTTAAGTAAAATTTGACTTAATTTACGTTAATTTTTGAAATATTATGCATATTTTAACCTTTTATACAAGTTATATGCCCTATTTTTTACCTTATTCTATACTATCAGCAGATACTTTTCCATGAATTTGCTGTAACCGTTATCACTTTTTCACAAACAGACCATATGCTATCTTTAGCATAAATAAAAAAAGCCGATATATATCGACTTATCGAGCTTTCCTCTGTTGTTTGCTTTTCACATTTTTTCACAAGCTGAGATTTCTACTTCATCAGACAAGGAAATTTTTATAAAAAGCTCATGTACCTGTTATATTGCCATAAAGGAAGAAACGCTTCTAAAAAAACAGCTGCAGCAGGCTAATAAACGGTGCATGCTCATTCACCTGCATAGGCGCATGAGGAAACACATAAAGCATTCGCCACAGGTATACAGCAAGCATTATCCATAACAAAAGCACACTCATCACACGAAATGCTCTTCTCTTTAAAATATCTTCTCTGTTTCTCACAAAAAGCACTGCGCATACCGCTGCGTAAGGAAGCAGAAGGAATACAGCCGGATGGAAATACCAGGCAGCAGAAAGATTACCTTTCCACAGCCAGTATATGGCAGAAAACATATTGCAGCCCGGACATGGTATCCCAAATATCCGCTCCATCGGACAGAAGCTTCCGAAAACGAAGAGCACCAGAAACAGGATTACTCCGATTCCCAGTGCATTTTTTCCATCACGACTCATATCAGTAGGTGCGATCGATCAAATCATTGATACTGCTTTGCATGATACAGAGCGATATAATCGGCAAGCCAAACACAGCGAGCAAAACATTGATCAGACTATTATCCTCGGCTCCTATCATATACAGCTTTTTGGAATATTTCCAGAAACAGAATATACCCCAGATACCGCAGGTCAAAAAGGACAGCAGCAGATCAGTGATAGCTGTATCATTTTCTCTTGCACCGTAATTGATATCACTGAATACTTGTACCCAGGCAATCAGATAGTAAATGCCGCAGGTTATAATAGACAACACGATAATACCAAATATACTTCTTCGTCTCATACAGGCACCTCCCTCGTCGTATGATATGCTGTATCCGGTAAAGCCATATCCGTCTACCGGAAGTGTTTTAATTGTACCATAGAATGAGACTCCTGTGTGATGAAACAGGTGTTTTTATACGGATGCAGGCATCTCTGTAGCATTTATACAAAACATGAAGCGATTCCCCTTTTATTCAGCAGCAAAGCTCCTCAGCATATGAAAAAGCAGGTGTTTGACTTTACTCTATGCTTTCGCCATGCGACGTATTCAGCAGCATTTCTGCCAAAGCAGCTGGAAGCAGTCTTCCATGTCTTTATTGTTCTTCGTAACCGTTTCGCCTCGCTTTCACCTGGTACAGCAGCATATTTTCCACTGGCAATGGACGATTACTTGTTCCTTCCCATAATGCTACAAAAAGACGACCTGTTCCTGCGCATACTGCTGATATACAGATGTCGCTATCCGCGTGTTATGGACAGTAAAAGTCACTATTGCTTCATATGGGCGTTTCATCACTTTTTTCTGCATTTGAAATCTCTAGGTAATAAGAAAACCTGTTTCAGTGTAAAGCTTCACTAAAACAGGTTGTTTTCTTGTTTAATTTAACGGAATGCGTTTTTATTTGCTGGCCTTTACCATGAAATCACAGATTTTCTTAGAGAATTCTGTAGGATTTTCAATCGGGAAGCCCTCAATCAGCAATGCCTGATCGTACAATAAATCTGCATAATCCTTCACTGCATCCTTATCCTGCTCGTATACCTTCTGCAAAGCATTGAAGATTTCATGATTCGGATTGATTTCCAGAATACGGGATGCCTTCATACCATACGGATTTCCTTCCGGCATAGCACTTAACACCTTTTCCATCTCAAAGGACATGCCTTCCTCACTGCTCAGACAAACCGGATCATCCACCAGGCGGGAAGAAATCTTAACATCCTTCACCTTATCGCCCAGCACTTCCTTAATGCCGCTTAACAGATCCTTATTTTCCTCAGCCTTTTTCTCCAGTTCCTTCTTTTCCTCTTCACTATCCAGGTCCAGATCACCCTGAGAAATGTTCTTAAAGGTTTTCTCTTTGTAATTCATCAGTGCCTGTAATGCAAACTCATCCACATTGTCCGTCAGATACAGGATTTCATATCCCTTTTCCTTCACCTTCTTGACCTGTGGCAGATTGTCAATCAGTTCAACCTTGTCACCGCTCATGAAGTAGATGTGCTCCTGTCCTTCCTCCATGCGGTTAATATATTCATCCAGTGTAACCAACTTCTGTTCCTTGCTGGAATAGAACATCAGCAGATCCTGCAGGGTTTCCTTGTTTGCGCCAAAGTCATTGTATACACCGAATTTGATCTGCAGACCGAAATTCTTCCAGAACTTCTCATACTCTTCGCGGTCATTGCGCAGCATCAGCAGCAGCTCGGATTTGATTTTCTTTTCGATACGGTTCGCAATCACCTTCAGCTGACGGTCATGCTGCAGCATTTCACGGGAGATATTCAAAGAAAGATCCTGAGAATCCACCAGACCCTTTACGAAACGGAAATGCTCCGGAATCAGCTCTTCCGCATTATCCATAATGAAGACACCACGGCTATACAGCTGCAGACCCTTCTTGTAGTCCTGAGAATAATAGTTGAACGGTGCCTTACCCGGGATAAACATCAGTGTTGTAAAGGAAACTGCACCCTCTACACTCGTATGAATCACCTTCTGCGGCTCTGTATAATCGTTGAATTTGCTCTTATAGAACTCATCGTATTCTTCTTTTGTTATTTCAGACTTGCTTCTCTTCCACAACGGAATCATGGAATTCAGCGTTTTCAATTCCTTTACAGTTTCATATTTCGGTTCCGCAGGCTTATCCGCATCCTCGTTTTCACTTTCCGCATCGTCCACACGCTTGCTGGTTTCCACCCACATCTCAATCGGGTAACGGATATAGTCGGAATATTTCTTAATCAGACGCTCAATCTCATACTGCTGCAGATAGTCATCATAATTCTCATCTTCCGTGTTATCCTTCAGATACAGAACGATTTCTGTTCCATGCTCCTCTTTTTCACATTCATCAATGGAATAGCCGTCAACCGCATTGCTGCTCCACAGATAGGCGGTTTCCTCACCGTATTTCTTCGTCGTTACCTCCACACGGCTGGCAACCATAAATGCAGAATAGAAGCCGACACCAAACTGTCCGATGATATCCACATCATCCTTCTTCTCTGCCTCTTCCATCTCCTGCTTAAACGCCAGAGAGCCACTCTTCGCAATCGTTCCCAGATTGTCCTCAAGCTCATCCTTGTTCATACCCAGACCGTTATCACGAATTGTCAGAGTACGGTTTTCCTTATCTGCCTCCAGATAAATTTTAAAGCCGGATGTATCTACATCACTCAGGTTATCAGACAGTGCCTGATAATACAGCTTGTCAATTGCATCACTTGCATTGGAGATCAGCTCTCTCAAAAAGATTTCCTTATGTGTATAAATAGAGTTGATCATCAGATCTAATAGACGTTTGGACTCAGCCTTGAATTGTTTCTTTCTCGCCATACGTAATTACCTCCTGTTAGCACTCGCTCTTTAAGTCTGCTAACAGTATAGTACAGAATTTTAGCACTGTCAACACTTTAGTGCTAAAAATCAAAAACTTTACTCGCTTTCTGATTTCTATTCACTCCCAAAACACTGGCACGCTATTTCACCGTCATGTATATACGATAGAGTCACGATTACAGCCTGTCCAATCTTATTTCCTCTCGTGATAAATCCTCTTTTTTTATTAGACTCTACACATAATGTTTTTTTTGTTTATGCAAGTAATCTACAAGGCTTGTATACGAGAAGAGCTATCCTCTTTTTATCCATAGCCTTTACTGACTGTAGAGTTTCCTTTCAACACTTACCCCCTTTTCCTAATATTCGCCATTGTCTATTGGAAGCGTGTATTTCATATTCATATATAGAAAGCATTGCGTCTTTGATTCTTCTTCGGTATAATAGAAGAAACAATTTTCAAAGGAGTTGTAAATAAATGAAAGATATGAAAGAAATAAAACGGATGGTAGTCAAAGTTGGTTCCTCCACGCTGACACATTCCGGAGGCGGTTTAAATTTCCAACGAATAGATGCCCTTGCAATGGTGCTGAGCGATATCAAAAACAGTGGTTTGGATATTGTCCTGGTAAGCAGTGGCGCAGTTGCGGCAGGTGTAGCCAAGATGCAGATGCGCAAACGTCCGGAGCTGATGCGTGAAAAACAGGCAGCTGCCTCAGTGGGACAGTGTGAGCTAATGTTTATCTATGATAAATTCTTCTCTCAATACGGACAAAGCATCGCACAGCTGCTGATTACCAAAACTGTCACAAAGAACGAGATGCTGCGTGAGAATGCAGTCAATACGTTGGAAACCCTGCTGGAATATGGTGTGATTCCCATTGTCAATGAAAATGACAGTGTGGCAGTCGATGAAATCGCCTATGGGGACAATGATACACTGAGTGCAGTAACCGCTTATCTGACCAATGCCGATCTGCTGGTGCTGCTGTCCGATATTGATGGATTGTATGAGGATGACCCCGTAAAAAACAAAAATGCCAAATTGATTCCGGTCGTCAACAGCATTGATGAATCCATTTTCAATATGGCAAAGGGTGCAGGGTCTTCACGAGGTACCGGTGGCATGGTTACCAAGATATCCGCAGCACAGTTTGCAAATGAGCATGGTATTCCCATGATTATCGCCAATGGGAAAAAGCCATCCATTCTGTATGATATCCTTCGGGATGAATATCGCGGTACCCTGTTTGATACAAAGGAGGAAGTTTAGATGAAGACACTGGAACAGTTGGGAAATGCCTGTAAGCAGGCATCCCGTCAGATTATGAATGCGGACAGAAATCAGAAAGACGCATTGCTACGTGCAATCGCAAAGCAATTGGAACAGGATATGCCCGCTATCCTCAAAGCGAATGCCCTAGATGTTGAAAACGGGAAAGCGAATGGTATGAATGCAGGGCTGCTTGATCGCATGCTGTTAAATGAAGCACGGATGCAGCAGATTATCGAGGGTGTGTATCAGGTATGTGCATTACCGGATCCTATCGGAGAAATCACAGATATGCATACTACAGAAAACGGATTGCAGATTGGAACCATGCGTGTTGCACTGGGTGTCGTCGGCATGATCTATGAAGCAAGACCGAATGTGACCGTGGATGCGGCGGTCCTGTCTTTAAAAGCCGGCAATGCGGTTATGCTGCGTGGCAGCAAGGATATTCTGCAAAGCAATCTGGTTATCGTAAGCAGTATGCGAAGGGCTGCCGCTGCCTGTGGCTTCTGTGCGGATATCATCACACTTCTGGAGGATACCTCCCGGGAAACGGCAACTGCCTTTATGAAGCTGAATGCATATCTCGATGTGCTGATTCCCCGCGGCGGTGCCGGACTGATTGCCAATACGGTTAAAAATGCAACGGTACCAGTACTGGAAACGGGCACCGGAAACTGTCATGTCTATGTCGATAAGGATGCAGATACTGCCAAGGTGATTCCTATTATCATCAATGCCAAGACACAGCGGACAAGCGTATGCAACGCATGTGAAAGTGTATTGATCCATAAGGATATCAGTGACAGTTTTACACAGGAGCTTCTTGCGTCATTAAAGCAGCACCATGTAAAAATTCATGCGGACTCCCATATATGCGCTTTGGATACGGATTGTATTCCCGCTACTGAGGAGGATTATGCAAGCGAGTATCTGAATTTGGAAATATCCATAAAAACGGTATCTACTCTGGAGGAAGCCATCACACACATCAACACCTATTCCACACATCACAGTGAAGCAATCATTTCCGAGAATTACACATCGGTTAAAAGATTTCTGAAGGAGGTTGACAGTGCCTGTGTATATGCCAACGCATCTACGCGTTTCTCAGATGGATTTGAATTTGGTCTGGGAGCAGAAATCGGAATCAGTACACAGAAGCTGCATGCACGTGGTCCTATGGGACTGCAGGCTTTAACAACCAAAAAATATATCATATTGGGAGAAGGACAGATACGACCTTGACTCTTTAATATCCAACAACAAAAAGGGAATAAAAAAACGGTTCTTCCCCCATTATGTGAATAATATGAATAAATTAAAAATAAGAGAATACAGCGCTATTGTATGTTAATCAATAGAAGTTGCATTCTCTTTTTTGTAAACACCCTAACGTAAGAAAGAGTCAAGAAACCGAAGTCCTTTTTTTAGTTGTAGTCAAAAACATGCTTTACACATCACTATGAGTCTATATGCCATAGCGTATAATCGAAACCATTCACGGTGCTTATTTTTATAAGGATATAGGACATGACCGTTTTCAAATGATTACCCAATTGATTCTGCGTCCTTCCCTACATAAATTTCAACCTGTTTACCACAATGTGCCATGCCAATTTTCATTACATTTTCCATATCCATTGCATATTCTTTATCCAGAATTTGTTGAAATCCCTTCTGAGCCAGTTCTTTTAAATTTACATTCGTATCTTTTGTGTATTTCAATTCGATCAGAAATGAAGCTCTATCAATCAGCTTGCTTTTCAGCAATATATCCAGTCTGCCGGAACCTCGCTCACGATTGCTGATGATTTCATATTTGTTATCCAACTGCATGAACAGCCCTAATAGCAGAGTCTGATAGGAATTCTCATTGATTAAATCATCCTCTGGAGGCCAGTTGGTCAAGTAGCTGACAGCAGTCTTCAGGATGTTACGATAACCACTTATAAAAGCATCCCAATTCTTATTCTGAAAATTATCTAAAAGATACGCAACACTGCTTTCATCCAAATGGAAATAATATGCAGTTAAAGACTGAAATTCTCTTTTAATTTCATTATTGGGTATCTTTAACACATACTTGCCTTCTAAAGCATCTGTAATTTCCTTAATTGTAAGATATCCTGCATTTAGGCACTGCCCGCCTAAGGCGCAAACAAGCCCCAAAGGCTGTTTGTTTCCTTCAACTCATAAAAGGATGCCTCAAAATTTACCAGGGTATTTACTGTTCCTGTCCGTATCAGCTCTTCATAGCCTTCTTTAAATGATGAATCACAATCCTGCATAGCCTGCTTTATCATTTTATTAGAGCTTGTATTCACCCAGTACGGGATCAATTCTCCCCTGTTAACATAATTGATAATGGACCAGGGATTGTAGATAGCAATTCCTCCTATATTGTATCCGTCACGCCTTGGGCGGGCAGCGCCTACATATTCTGAATTTCGGTGTTATACTCATAATCATATGCATGCAGAATTTGTTCCACCTCTGCTTTTTTAAATCCAAAATATTCCGCATACTCCTTATCTTTCACCGTGCAAACAAGCAGATTGTTTAAATCTGAGAAAACATTCTCTTTCACAACGCGCTGTATACCGGTGAGCATCGCATACTGCAAATCATCACTGGTTTTCAGTGACGTATGAAGCATGGAAGAAAGAGAGCTTCGCAAATCGTCATAAATCCCCTGCGTGTGTGCTTCGATGAATGGTGTATCATATTCATCAATAAACAGCATGACCCGTTTTCCATAATACTGGTGACATTTCGTCATAAGAAAACTAATCGCATTTACTACATCTTTTAATGAACCGTTTTGTATATCCGACATACCGCGCAGAATGACATCATATGCCGGTTTTTCAAATATATCGATATTTTCAAGAACCTGCTTATTCTTTTTATATTCCTTTAAAAGCTGCAATTTCATTTGCATGACAATATTATTTTTATCCCCCTTTGCATCCGCAAAAGAAAGAAAAATTGTAGGGTAGGTGTTCATTACCGTGGAATATTCTGTCTGCATAATCTCCGTATCTTTGAATATAGCTTTTGCATCCTTCGTGTTGTCAAAAAAGCTGGCAAGCACGCCATGGGCGGGCAGCGCCTACTCATATTGATTGTTTTTCCCGCTACTAGCGCGCCTCTTGTCGGATACCAAAGGTATCGGCAATATTTCGGTGAAAGTGCCTAGGTCGCGTGATCAGGGTTACTGTTGCTTTACGTTCCAGAAATTCTGCAATCATTCGGCTTTTATCAACCGTATAGTAATCCTCTTCCCGTAATTTTTGATAGCTGTTTACCCCGATAGGTATTGCCTTTCTCATGTTACTCATCACCCGCCTTGTCCTTTTCATTATACCCTATTTTCTCTTATGCTTCATACAAAAATCAAGAAAATGCGGATACAAGTCAAGCATCAACATATTGAATCGAATAAAAATCTGCCTCTTAATATCCTCTAATCATACCTAAATATCTTATTCTCAAGTCTATTAGATAAAATTCTAAAGCAAAACAGCCGTAGCTTTTCTGTAATACGGCTGTTTCATATATCTTATTAGCTATGATAATTTTGCGATAACGGCATCACGATATTCCTCAGTTGTCGAGCTTCCATGCAGATCCGGTGTCAGATATTTCTGCTCCATCAGCACAGCATCCACCGCTTTACGAATGTTCGCAGCACACTCACCTTCCTGTAAATGCTCCAGCATCATACAGGCAGACCACAGCAGTGCCGTCGGATTTGCGATATGCTTTCCAGCGATATCCGGTGCAGAGCCGTGTACCGCTTCAAACATTGCATAGTCCGTTCCGATATTACTGCTTGGTAGAAGCCCCAGCCCCCCAATCAGGCCGCTTGTCAGATCACTGACAATATCCCCGTACAAATTCGGCATCACCATGACATCGAAGGTTTCCGGGCGCATGACCAGCTGCATACATACATTATCCACGATTTTATCATCCGCTTCGATATCCGGATAGTCCTTTGCGATTTCCTGAAAGATGGAAAGAAACATCCCGTCACTCATTTTCAGAATATTTGCCTTATGTACACAGGTAACCTTTTTTCTGCCATTTGCCCGTGCATATGCAAAAGCATCCCGTATGATGCGTGTACTGGCCTTGCGTGTGATAATCTTTGTCGCATGCACCGTATCCGCATCAATCTGTTCCTCCACACCAACATACAAATCCTCTGTATTCTCGCGGAAGGTCACAATATCCACATGGTCAAACGGTGTCTTTACTGCCGTATTGGATTTTGCAGGACGAATATTCGCATATAAATCATATTTATTTCGGAGCGTCACATTCAGGGAACGAAATCCCTTTCCAATTGGTGTTGTAATCGGAGCCTTCAATAAAATACGGTTTTTCTCGAAGGATGCAAACGCCGCATCCGGAATCAGCTTCCCGTTGCGCTCATATTCCGCTTCTCCAACCTCAAAGCATTCATAAGCCAATGGTGCCTTTGCTGCCATTAGAATCTGTAACACGGCATCCACGATTTCCGGTCCGATGCCGTCTCCCTTAAATACTGTTATCGTTCTCATCTCATCTGTCCTCCATTTTTACATATTTCTTCACACTGCCGACATATTTGGTTGCCGGACGCATAATTCTTCCATCGTATTCCTTGTTTTCAATATTGTGGGCAAGCCATCCGATGGTTCTCGCCATAACAAACAACGGTGTAAACAAATCCTCCGGAATGCCCATCATGCCATATACAAAGCCGCTGTAGAAGTCCACATTGCTGGATATATGCACCCCCTTAACATCCAGTATGACCTCCTTTGCGCACTGCTCAAAGCGCTGATAAAATTCATACTCCCTGACCTTGCCCTTTTTCTCGGCAAGCTTTTCAATATATTCCTGCAGTACCTCACTTCGCGGATCGCTCAGCGTATAAATCGCATGCCCCATTCCATATACTAAACCACTGTAATCGTAAAACTGCTTATGCAGGATACGGTAAATCAGTGCCTTGATTTCAATATCATTTTCACAGTAGCCGATTTCTTCTATAACAGCTTTCATCATACCGCTCACCTTCAGATTGGCACCACCATGCCTTGGTCCCTTCATACTGCCAATGGCTCCGACCATGGAGGAATAAAAATCCGTTCCGGTGGAGGAGATGACCACATTGGTAAACGTTGAGTTGTTCCCTCCGCCATGATCCGCGTGTACAATCAGCATCATATCCAGCAGCTTGGCCTCCAGATCGCTGAATGCATGATCCTTGCGCAGCATATACAAAATATTCTCCGCAATGGAAAGCTGCTCCTGTGCCGGATGGATCACCAGGCTTTCCTTATTATACCGGTGCATTTTGCTCTGATAGGCATAGCAGATGATCGAAGGCAGCTTGGCAAGAATATTCAGACCCTGCTCCAGCGTATTCTCCACCGATATGTTGTCCGGTGCATCATCATAATCATATAAGGCAAGCACTGCCTGTTGCAGCCGGTTCATCAGATTTTTTCCCGGCATATGCAGAAATTTGGATTCCAGAAAGTCATCCGGCAGCTCATAATGCGCACGCAGATAGCCACAGAACTCCTGCAGCTCCTCCTTCTTCGGAAGATAGCCGAAGAGTAATAAAAAGCAGGCTTCCTCGTACCCGCAAATCGTTTCATAATTTCTGCCATGGATGATGTCCCGCAGCTCTATGCCCCGATAGTACAGCTTTCCTATATCATCTGTTTTCACTTCTTCAACATATTTATAACCGACAACGTCCGCAATTTTGGTCAGACCGACACGTACTCCGGTGCCATCTTCATTTCGCAGACCCTTTTTAATATCATACTTGCGAAACAGATCATTTGCGATATCGTTATGCTCCCGCGCCTTCTGGTAAAAAGAATTCAAATGCTCATTCATTTCCTCTACCTCCTTTTACAGTATTCTTTCACCATTATATCATAATTTTCATAAATTCAATGAAATATTTTCATTTTTCATGATATAATATTCCATGTATACGAGAAAGGAAGGGAAGTTATGCCAACAATAACCGAGAAAATCATACAGAAGCATCTGGTAGAAGGGGTGATGGAGCGAGGAAAACCCATCGCAATCCGCATTGATCAGACACTGACACAGGATGCCACAGGAACCATGGCCTATCTGCAGCTGGAGGCGATGGGTGTGGATCAGGTCAAAACCGATCTGTCTATCAGCTATGTCGACCATAATACATTACAGAGCGGCTTTGAAAACGCCGATGATCACAAATATTTACAGACGGTGGCAATGAAGCACGGTGTTCGTTTTTCACGTCCCGGTAACGGAATCTGCCACCAGGTTCATCTGGAGCGCTTTGCAAAGCCGCAAGCTACCCTTTTGGGAAGTGATTCCCATACACCGACTGCGGGAGGCATGGGGGCTTTGGCTATTGGAGCCGGCGGTCTGGATGTTGCCTGTGCCATGGCCGGCATGCCGTTTCATCTCAACATGCCGAACATTATCAACGTTCGGTTACATGGTTCCCTGACAAAGGGTGTCAGCTCCAAGGATATCATTTTAAAGGTATTACAGATACTGAGTGTAAAAGGCGGTGTGGGGAATGTTATAGAATACAGCGGAGACGGTGTACGAAGTCTGAGTATCCCCCAGCGTGCCACCATTACCAATATGGGAGCTGAGCTCGGTGCAACGACCTCGATTTTTCCAAGTGATGAGGTTACACGGGAATTTTTAAAGAAACAGCACCGTGAGGATGCTTATGAGGAACTGAAAGCCGATGAGGATGCTGTTTATGATACCGTTATCGATATTGATCTGAACACACTGGAGCCGATGATCGCCATGCCGCATTCTCCGGACAATGTTCTTCCTATCAGCGAGGTGCTCGGTCTGAAGGTGGATCAGGTAGCCATCGGAAGCTGTACCAATTCCTCCTATATGGATATGATGAGCGTTGCCGGTATTCTGAAGAATAAAACCGTAGATCCAAATGTCAGTCTGGTTATTTCTCCGGGCTCCCGACAGGTACTGCATATGATTTCGCAAAACGGTGGTCTCTCCGATATGATTTCCGCAGGTGCCAGAATACTCGAATCCACCTGTGGTCCTTGTATCGGCATGGGACAGTCACCGATTACCAATGCACTTTCCCTGCGTACCTTTAACCGGAATTTCTACGGCAGAAGCGGTACCCTGAGTGCGAAGGTTTGTCTGGTTTCTCCGGAAACCGCAGCTGCAAGTGCACTGTACGGCTATATTGTTGATCCACGTACCGTGGAGTATGAGCTGCCACAGGAACCGGAAGTCTTTACCATTGACGATTCCATGATCATTGTTCCGGATGCAGAAACAGCTGCGGAAACAGAGGTTGTGCGCGGTCCCAATATCAAGCCACTGCCAATCAATACCCCATTGGAGGATCGCATTGACAAAAAGGTCATGATTAAGGTAGGTGACAATATCACCACCGATCACATTGCACCGGCAGGTGCAAAGGTGTTGCCTTACCGTTCCAATATTGAAAAAATCAGTGAATTCATCTTCATGAACGTAAAAGCAAGCTTCCATGATGACTGCCTCAAACACGGAGGAGGATTTATTATTGCAGGAGCCAATTATGGACAGGGAAGCTCCCGTGAGCATGCCGCATTAGCCCCAATGTATCTGGGAATCAAAGCGGTGATTGCCAAAAGCTTTGCACGGATCCACCGTGCCAACCTGATCAATTTCGGCATTATTCCGTTTACCTTCTGTAACGAGGAGGATTACGATACCATTGATGAACTGGATGAATTAACTATCACAAATTTGAAATCCCTTGCGGAGCATACACCGGTGGAGGTAATGAATATCACGAAAAACAAAAGCTTTCAGGTTTTCCATAGTCTGACACAGCGTGATATTGAAACCATACTGGCCGGAGGTACATTGAATCTGATTCGTCAGAATCAAAGCTAAACCAAATCAGCAGCTAATATGTACAGTCATATTTTAACTGCAATCAACAGGCGCAAGCTCTCCACCTACAGGGCTTGCGCCTTTAACATGCTGTCTTGTTTGCCTTTTCTCTCAGTTTTCATATGCTTTTATTATAATTTCTATTACAATAAAGGAAAGAAATGAAATAAATCGCAGGCGTGATTCGTTTACAGTACAGAAAGAAGGGATTCTTATGAAAAAAACAGTACGTATCCTATGTGTGCTTCTGCTTCTCACCGGCTGCTCCTCCCTGCAAAAGACAGCACCAAGCAAAACGGAAAAACCGCAGGAGCAGGCAAATCCAAAAATCGCAGCACCCGCTGATATCCACTATCCAAAAAGTCCTTCCATCGAGGATCATGATGCACAAATCGCCATAGTAGACGATAATCCTGTAGACGGTACCTTGCTGAGCGGCTATGCGGATTTCTCACAGGAAAGCTTTTCCGCAATCCTAAAGACCGCTTCCGATAATGTCAGCTATTCCCCGCTGAGCTTGTATTATCCGCTGATGATGACACTGCAGGCAAGTGAGGGACAGACAGCAGAGCAGCTGCAGACGCTGCTTCATGTTGACGGCAGGGATTCTGCAAAAAATATGGGGAATCTGTATCGCCGTTTATATACCGACAATGAAAGCGGACAGCTGAAAATTGCAAATTCCTTATGGATACAAAATTCATATCCGGTAAATAAAGACTTTATAGAAACCGCAAATAAGCAGTTTTATGCCGCTGCCTATGATGTGGATTTTTCACAGGCAAAGACTGCGGACCTTATGGCTGCGTGGATTCGTGAGCACACCAATGGAAATCTGTCCCCCTCTATAAGGACAAATGAATCCATGCGCATGGCGATTCTCAACGCAGTTTACTATAAAGCACGGTTTGATACTGAGTTCGATAAAAAGGATACAAAAAAGGATATCTTTTATGCACAGGATGGTAAGGTTGATACAGATTTCATGCATAAGGAGATGGGATCTCATTTCTTTATTGACAACAAGGACTATGCCGCCACTTCCCTGACATTGAGCAATTCCTCCAGCCTGACGCTGGTACTGCCAAAGGAAGGTAAGGATATCCGCAGAATGATGGAGCAAAAGGGATTTCTACAGGAATTACTGAAGGACGATACCGAGGGAGCAGATTTTGGTATCGTGAAGCTCTCTCTGCCAAAGTTCAAGGTTCATTCCAAGCTGCAGCTTGCGGATACCTTAAAAGCTATGGGTGTCACCTCTTTGTTTGATATAGCCGCAGAGTTAAATGGTATAACGAATGAAAAGCCCTTTTTTGTTTCAGATATCCAGCAGGAAACCAGCATTGCACTGAATGAGGAGGGGATTGAAGCAAGTGCATATACGATGATTGGTGCCACAGGTGCCGCTAATATGGAGCATCCTAAGGTTCTGGATTTGAACCTGAACCGCCCGTTTCTCTATGTGATTTCCACCCGTATGGATGGTGTTGAACTTCCGCTTTTTATCGGCGTATGCAGTAATCCTGCATCATAAATGATAAAAGCAGGTAAACTCTGCTGATGACACCGTATTTCCCATGCGGGTATCATAAAAGCCCAAAGCTGACAACAGGTCCATGCTTCACAATTCCACATATTCAAAATTATCATCCTGCTGTTTCACAGCCTTCTGCCTGTGCTGTATTCTCTTCGATATAACCAATCGCCTTAAGAATACACACATCGTAGATATATTATCCCTCCTTGTTTGTACCCATACATAGTACAGGTCCTTTTGCTTCCCTACAGCCGATAATGAAAAAAGCTGAAGCCTTTATTGCAGGTTCAGCTTTTTTCAAGTAAACTATTCAGCTTTTCGATCTGTCAGCTGTGCTTTTAAAGCATCATATGTACTACACTCCAAAATGCTGATGAGAGCATCCTCAACCTGTTGCGTAGTCAATGTATCCACCCAGGCATCATCCACGCCATACTTGTGTAGTAACAGTAATTTTAAGGAAGTTCTTTTACCTTCCTCCATTCCTGATTTTTTAGCTTCTGCTGTTTGCTCCCTCAGATTGGCCTGGACTGCGCGTTCGGCAAATTCTGCCGATTCCGCCCAGCTGAATAACTGATTATCTTCTTTCATTTCATTATATTTTTCCACTGCCACATCCACCATCCTTCTCTTCATGTTTAGTATAGCATCATCCGGATTATATGCAAGCACATAACAAAATGTTTCAAATTCTGTCAGATTTTTTATGCCTCCGACTTCCCTGATTCGCTGTTTGATCATCAGCAGGAATACGATAGCCCGATTCAGTGTGCCATTGGGTTCCTCCTGATTATCTTCATCCTTCACCTTATAGTGACGAATCATACGTCCTCCTGCTTTTGGCATCGAATTCATAAAAATAATCTGATAAAATGGCTTCAGCTTGATATAATCATTGCACTGCTTCAGCTGTCTGCCAACCAGGCGGTAGCCATACTGCTGAAATCGCAGCTGTTCTTCCTGTGTATAACCGGATACCTGCATTTCCAAATCATAAAAATGGCCTGCCTCATCCTCCAATACAACATCCAGTACAGCTCGTTTTCCGAAAAAGACTTCCGGCAGCAGTTCAGGGTTCAGCACTTTTGTTGTTTGAACCTTTAAACCGTAAATCTCTTCAATAATCCTCCTTCTCAGCAGCTCAGAGCCTGCATCCTCTCCAATCAGCATATACTTGAAAAAAACATCATTGTGAAAGGGAACCGGATATTCCTTTTCGCTCACTTTTCTCATAGGTAGTATCCTCCTTTTTCCTATATACACTTATATACGTATGAAAAGGACAAAACTCCTAAAATATATTGAAATTCGTTAAAAAAGTATAAGGTAAGACAGGAGGCATACTTGCACTGCCCGAAACCACCCTCTACCATATAGCTATTTTACCGGCATACAACACAACCGGCATTTTTCGATATAAGGATGGATGCGCAGCAGAATACCCATAATACCGGAATGTTCTGCCTTCCGGCTCCCTTTTTTGCATCTAATGCTTCCTGCTGATATCTTTCAGAGAATGAACAACTATGCTCATCCAAAGCCTCTCGTATGTTCATCATGTAAAAGACTGTGTTTGATTCACAGCTTTATACGGCTGGATGTCCCCTACTATACAAGAAAAAAGAGCAGTCTTCCCATAGCATGAAGTCGACCCTTCTTTATGATGCATTCCTTTGTGCTTCCTTATTTTTTCTTATGAAATTTCTGTTCGCTTTCCGGATCCTTGACAAATGCCAGGAACAGCATGCCCAGCAGCATCATCGGAATCAGACCGAGAATACCATATTGTGTTTCTCCGGTAATCATGATAATTGTAGATACCGCCATTGGCCCTAATATTGCCGAGAATTTGGAGAATACAGAGAAAAATCCAAAAAATTCATTGGAATCTGCTTTATCCGGAATCAGCTTGGCAAAGTAGGAACGGGAAACGGACTGGATACCGCCCTGAAACATACCAACCAGCAACGCCACCACCCAGATAAAAGACGGATAGGTCTTAATCAGGGATCCTGCCAGTACGACACCAACATAACCGATGATTCCGGCATAGATCATTTTCTTACTGCCTACATGCTCCACCAGCTTACCAAACAGAATGGAGAACGGACAGGCAACAATATTGATGACAATTACGACCACCAGACTCATGACATCACTGATTCCCATCTCTGTCGCAAGGGAAACCGCCATTTTGATAACCGTATTCACACAGTCAATATAGAAAAAGTAGGATATACAGAACAGAAAGATATTTTTATTCTTTTTAATATCACGGAATGTGTGATATAAATGAGAAAACGATTCCCGCACAACATGCGGTACCGGTTCGTGAAAATTTTTCTGCTTCACATGTTTCAGCATTGGACGCGAATATACAAGCCACCAAAGTACGGCCATTCCCATCGTAAGACCGCAGGCCATCCGATAACTCAGGGTAAAGGAACCAAGCACCAGATCACCGGTCTTCGGATCACCGAGAAGTGTTACCAGCGCAAAGGGTATCACGAAAATCAGAAACGGCAATACAGAGCCGATATAGCCCCATGCATAGCCGGCAGCACTCACCTTATCCACCCGTTCATCATCGCAGACATCCACGATAAAGGCATCGTAGAAAATAATGGAACCGTTATAGCCGAGCATAGCAATAATGAAAATTACAATCGCCGCACGGTAGTCGATGAATGGCAGGGCAAGGCCAAAGCCGCCAAAGATGCCCATAAACAGGAAGAACTTAAACATCTTCATTTTCTTATCCTTGTAATCCGCCATCGTTCCAAGCACCGGTGATATCACGGCCAGAATAATCGCATAGATTGCATTTGCCCAACCGACATACACACTGCTGTCACCGGGTGTAATTTTCGCAATCAGCAGCGGAAATATGACAGTACAGGTGGTCAGCACCTGCGCTGAATTTCCCACATCATATAAAATCCAGCTGGTTTCCTCTTTGGTAAAGCCAAGTTTTGTCAGAATTTTTGTGAACATATTATTCGTTCCTTTCTCTTCATAAAGACAGTGTAGCACAGGGATATTGTCTTGGGGATACGGATAACAAAAGCTTAACAATTTTCAACAGCAAGAAGCTGTGCCCGGATACAGCAGCCGTGGATCTCCACCACAGCATATCCGCTATGCGGAGTCCCATAGCATACAGAACCCGGATTGATCAAAACGACACCGTCAACCTCGGTAAAGCACTGATGATGCGTATGTCCGAAAAACAGCGTGTCACAACCCTTTCGTTTCGCGTAGGCTGCCAGCTTTCCATACAGGGTGCGCATGCACAGACCCATGATTTCATCGTTTGGAACATGGTGCATTGCGAGAACCTCCTGTACAGTTTCATCATCGAAGATATCACCATGCAGACAGATTGCCTTACGTCCCTCCAGCGTCAGCTTTACCTTTTTGGGGAGCCGTTGTGTGCGGTCATGATTGCCTTTCACAATGGTGCATTCATCGATTTCCCGTAACGGAAAGCCGACATCCCCCAGATGGATTTTCAAGTCTGCAGCTGCGTGCTCCTGCAAAATGCTTCTTGCAGTCTTTAACTCTCCATGTGTATCGGACATCAATAGAATTTTCATGTTGTACACCTTCATATCTGTTAGCTTTATTATAATATGATTCCCGAAGAATAGAAACAGAAAGTTTACAATTCAAGAAAAACAGCGGTTTCTCTCAAAATTGTGCAGTTGTCCGTAGGCATGCAGCCTTACCTTGCAAAGCCCTATATATCTTTTCCCTGTGATAGCGCAATACGCCTAGATAGGCGTTGCATCTTCACATATCTTATACTGAGATACAAAGATGATCTCAGAAAATAAAAGGAGGATTTCAATATGTATAACAATTGTGGATGTAACAGAGAATTTGGTTTCAATGATGGCTGCGGGTACAACCGTTCTGAATGGAACAGCGGATGTGGATGCAACAACGATTACTACAACGACAACGCTGCACTGTATGAAGCAGAATGTGTAGCACGTGCTGCTCTGCGTCGTAGAAACAGAGAAAACCGCTGTGCTCGTGAATTCGTTCGCTGTATGAAAAACGCCCGCTGCGGTTACTAGTCAGCTGGGCTTGAAAGGTCTGTGATCCGCAGGCCTTTTTTTATATGTAAATGACAACAGTGCAATATATGAAACCGACTGCCATTCGCAGGAAAGTGTATATAAATGAAATAAACACAGAAAGTAAATAAAATGAATATTCTCTGCCACCTGACGGTAAGGCCCGGCAATGCAAAAGCAATAAAAGAATCAGCCCGGGAAGAATCAAAATAAAGGCTGTTTCATTTGCAGACGCCTCGTATCACAGCTTGCGGTTTTTGTACCTTTATGCCATAATAAATAGCAGAAATAAAGGGAGGACAGCTTATGGAGCATAAAGGAACTACTGTCATTACATCAAAAAGACTGCTTCTGCGTCGTTTTGTCATAGAGGATGCAGAGGCGATGTTTCATAACTGGGCCAGTGATCCAGATGTATGCCGTTTTCTGACCTGGCCGCCGCATCCGGATGTCAATGTCACTCGTCGTATTCTTCAGAATTGGATTACAAGCTATGCACAGCCGAATTTCTATCAATGGGCCATTGCATTACAGGAACATCCGCATAATGTCATTGGCAGTATATCCGTTGTCGCTCAGAATGAGGAATTGGATCTGGTACATATCGGCTATTGCTTAGGAAAAGAATGGTGGCATCTGCATATCACCAGTGAAGCATTCACAGCCATCATTCCCTTTCTGTTTGAAGAGGTGAAGGCAAACCGCATAGAAACAAGGCACGATCCGGATAATCCGAATTCCGGAAGAGTCATGCGTTCCTGCGGACTTACCTATGAAGGGACGGCAAGAGAGGCAGACCGCAGCAACCGCGGTATCGTGGATGCCTGCAATTACAGCCTTCTGAAAAAAGAATATCCGCAATGGCTTCATGAAAGAGGCATCACATCCACAGCTTTCAGATAAAGACTTTTCACAGATACTCCCACATACTTGCATTTTCCGGATGTCTATGCTTCCGTATACAGGTTGCATATGCAAAAAACAGATAAAAAAAACCTTTCTTTCTTATCTGTCAATGGATAATTCACAGGCTGTAATATAATGAAAGAAGAAATAAGCTCCTGTATTATCAGAATTTATTTCTTCTTTTAATTTTAGCTTTTTATTTCTGCACCCTGCTGAGCAGAAATCAACCTTATCGACAGCAGCTCTTTTTCACGACATATGGAAAGGTATCAAATCATAGCATTCAGAATATCCTGAAGTGCCTGCTTTCCATCCATTTTCCCAAAGGTTTTCATATCGATGATATGTATGGGAATATCAAAGCAATTCAGCTTCTTTTTCATGGAATCCTTTAAGTAACGCATCTGCGGTGCAAGCCAGATGGCCTGCATGTGATATTCGAAGTGATAGCGGCGAATGAATTTTTCGTCAATGATTTCCGCAGAGCCGTAAGCAAGGACAAGATCATTTTCCCGCAGGGCATCCTCCAGATGATTTCCCAGCTCATGTATTTCTTCCACATAAATCTGTTCCCTGCAGCTTGCCTTTTGGATCTGCTTGCAAAACATACCGCTGGTATTTCCGGTCGCACAGCATACATAAACTAGCATACGGGTTCCTCCTTTAGAAAAGCTCGTATTTCTTTCAGAAAGGCATCTCTTTGATCAGTGAACACCTCATGCCCGCAATGCTCATAGAAACGCTTGATGATTGTTTTCCTTTCGCATGCGGCGAGTTCATCATACAGCGTCCTCCAGCTACAGACAGGATCGTCCTTCCCCTGCAGAATCAGCAGCGGCACTTCACAGGCATCAAACAGGCCGTGAAAGCTGTGTTGGAAAAACCAGGATGACATCGCGCAGATATGACGAAGAGATTTAGATGGATTGTCTGCACTGTAAATAAAGGCACGAAAATCCTCCATCGCAAACAAAGCCTCCGGTGTGGGCGGATCCTCTGCTTTTTGAGGCAGCTCCTTCATACGCACACGAAAAGCTGCGGACATGCGTTCAAACTGTTCCAGCAGCTGTGAACGGCTGAAGCTGATTGCTGGTGAGCTCAGAATACAGCCTGTCAGCTCCTGCGCAAACCGTTCCAGACACAGAGCAGCCAGACAGCCGCCAAAGGAGCCACCCCATACATACAGACGCTTTACACTCCAGCGTGATCTGGTATCCTGTATCACACGCAGGACATCATTTGTAAGTGTATCTATACACAGACCCTTTTTCAAATCATATGATGATGCACCGCTTCCCCGCTGATCAAAATGGATACAAAGGGCATCCTCCTCCAATGCACGAAACGCCGGCAGCTCCATAATCGCCTGTGCACCGCTGCCGGGTCCGCCATGCAGAAAAATAATCGCTGTGCCCCTGTCAAATCTACCACAGGCATACACCTGCAAAAGACAGTCCTTGCTTTGTATTTGATAACGTTCCATAGGTCCCTCCCACTCGTATAAGCTCATCATAGCATGCCGTAATCGCTTATGCAAGATGGAATGCGCATATTCGGTTAAGCGGTTACGCAAATACACTCCTATCCCCTTATGAATGACACCCCTTGACAGAATACGACAAAGGATATAAGATAACAGTGTTATGTGCAGGAGGTGAGAGAATGCAGCAGGAAACAACACGCGAAAGACTGCTGGAAAGCGCAAGCCGTGAATTTTTATCAAACGGCTATCAAAAAGCATCCCTGAGAACCATTTGCAGGAATGCCGGCGTTACCACAGGTGCCCTGTACTTTTTCTTCAAGGACAAATCGGCCTTGTTTCATGCCCTGGTCAAGGATGCCGCAGAAGCAGTCATGCAGATGCTTTACCAGCATACCAGCTTTGAGGAAGAGGTGTACAGCAATACCGACCAGCTCATGGATATGGAGCATGATATTCGCTTTGCTCAGGAGCTGATTTCCTTTTACTATGCACATGAAACGGCACTCGAGCTGCTGTTCAACTGTTCCTGGGGATCCGCATATCAGGATTTCACCGAGCAGATCATTGCTTACCTGGTCAAACGGAATACGAAAATCATCTCTGCGATGGTGAAGGACGATGACACGGTATTCAATGCGTGCACATTGCACTGGCTTTCCCAGATACAGGTCGAGGCATTTCTGCACATATTATCTCATCACTACTCTCAGGAACAGGCATTGCATCAGATTCGCATTGTCGTTACCTTTCTGCGGGGTGGATTCGAGGGTCTGTATCAACAGGCCGTCAAAAACTAGATCAGGGGAATACTCCCCTTTTCTTTTACCGCATAACATAACAGCGTTATGTTATGCCAGGCATATCAATAAAGGAGGAAGTTGTATGTATCTGCAGGCAAACAATGTAGAGAAGTTTTATGGAAACAAGGAAGCACGCGTTCAGGTTTTGAAGGGAATCAGCTGTGGCATTGAGCAGGGAGAAATCTGTGTACTGCTGGGGCCCTCCGGCTCTGGTAAATCCACTTTTTTAAATCTGATTGGCGGCATTGAACGCATTGATAAAGGAGAATTACTGATTGGCGGCAAGGACCTGGCAGGGATGCCGGATAAGGAGCTTGCCCTCTATCGGCGACATACGCTTGGCTTTGTCTTTCAATCCTACCATCTTGTCAGCAATCTGACGGTAAAGGAAAACATGGAATCCGGAGCATATCTCGGACGACATCCCAAATCCATTGAAGACCTGCTGGGGAGGCTGGGGCTGACACAGCATCGCAATAAGTATCCGAACCAGTTGTCCGGAGGTCAGCAGCAGCGCTGTGCCATCGGTAGGGCACTGGCGAAAAATCCGGAGCTTCTTCTATGTGATGAGCCGACGGGTGCTCTGGATTATCATACCTCCAGAGACATACTGCGACTGCTGGAGGAAATCAACCGCGATTTTCAAACAACCGTGATTCTTGTGACCCATAATGCGGCATTCGCCGCTATGGCACATCGTGTCCTGTGGCTGAAGGACGGCCGTATCATCCGAGTGCACTGCAATGCACAGCGTGTAACGGCTGATGCTCTGGAATGGTAGGTGATCGTGATGCGAAATCCCCTGCATAAGAGTTTAAAAAAAGAATTTCTTCGCAACCGCTCCCGTTATATTTCTCTTTCCCTTGTTTTGATCCTCATGATCGGTGTAGTAACCGGCTTTCTCAGCGTTGCCTACAGTGCCAAAGAGCTGCTGATCAAGGATCAGATCAGCAGTAAGGTGGAGGACGGACAGCTTGCCCTGCGGGATAGGATGGATGTAAAGACCAAAACAAAGCTGGAAGCACTCGGCTTAAAGGTGTACGAGCAATTTTATACAGAGCAGTCAGTCAGCAGGGATACCATGGTGCGCGTATACCGGAAACGCTTTGACATCAACCGTGCCACACTGCATGAGGGCCGTATGCCGAACAAACAAACGGAAATCGCTCTGGACCGCCTTTTTGCATTGAAAAACGGCTATAACATCCGGGATACGATACGCATGTCAGGCAAAAGCATGACCATCACCGGACTGATTTCAGTCCCCGATTATACCTCTCTGATTCAGAAAAACAGCGATATGATGATGGATCCCATCCATTTCGGTATCGCGATTGTCACAGATACCGGTTTTCAGACTCTGTCCACTGATCGTATAGTTTACAGCTACAGCTATTATTTGGATGATCGAGAGCTGAATGATTTTCAAAAACAAAAACGTGCCGATGATATACAGGAAATTTGTATCAGGGAGGGGGCAGTGCTGGAAAATCTATTAACTGCACAGATGAATCAGGCCATTTCCTTTTTGCCAAATGATATGGGAAGCGATATTCCGATGGTTCAGACACTGCTGTACATCATCCTGATGATTCTGGCTTTCATTTTCGTCGTCATATCACAAACAATGATAGAGGAACAGGCATCCGTTATCGGTACACTGCTAGCCAGCGGTTATACCAGACGGGAGCTACTTCAGCATTATATGATGCTACCAACAATACTTATCATCGTATCTGCAGGTATCGGTAACCTTATAGGCTATACACTGTTCCCAAACCTGTTTACAGACATGTATTACAGCAATTACTGTCTGCCGCCGCTCTCCATACAGCCTGTCTGGGAAGCACTGCTGTCCACTACCGTTATGCCGTTTATTTTCATGATGCTGATTCTGTATGTGCTTCTGAAGCGCAGACTGCGTCTATCCCCGCTTCGCTTTTTGCGAAAAGATCTGCGCAGGCATCGGCAGCGCCGCTATATCCCCCTGCACGGCAGCTCATTTTTTCAGCGCTTTCGCATTCGGATCATCCTGCAAAATAAGGGCAGCTATCTCGTTTTGTTTCTCGGTATCATCTTTGCCAGCTTTCTCTTAATGTTCGCTCTCATCCTGACCCCATCCATGGAACAGTATATCAGGAACCTGGAGGCAGACACCCGCTGTGATTATCAGTATCTTTTGAAAGCACCGGTGCAGGCGGACGGAGAAAAGGTGACGCTGACCTCACTGAAGGCCTATTATGTGGGGGGGTGACCTCGATCTGGATGTGACCCTGTACGGACTCGGGCCGAATTCCGGCTATTACACGGATATGACACTTTCATCAGACCCCAAAAGCATTGTTATTTCTTCTGATTTCGCATCCAAGATGTCATTGCAGGTTGGCGATGCAATCACTCTCCGCAATCCCTACCGTGATAAAGCCTATTCCTTCACCATTCAGGACATCTATCCATATAATGCCGGTTTCTCTGCTTATATGCCAAGAAATCAGCTGAATCAGCTATTGCATGAGGACCATACCTATTTCAACGGCTACCTTTCCAATCAACCGCTGGATATCGAGGAAGCATATGTCCAAAGCGTAGTAACGCGCAGTGATCTCGTGAAAATCAATGAACAGATGACGCAAGCCTTTTCCCAGCTGCTTCCCGTTTTGACCTCGGTATCCATTGCGATTTATCTGGTGGTATTGTATATCCTCACCCGGCTTGTCATTGACCGCAATGCCATTTCCATGTCCTTTCTGAAGGTTATGGGCTATACAGCGAAAGAGATTCGCAGTCTGTATCTGCATGCCACCACCCTTGTTGTGCTCGCATCCCTTACAGCGGCTCTCCCCTTATGCAATATTGCTCTGCGCTATCTTATGAAATTTGCCTTTATGAAATTCACAGGCAATCTGAGCGTCTATATCCCGGGTTACGTGTATTTTCTGGTATTTGTCACCGGAGGAGTCGCATATCTGTTCATAAAAGCTCTGTTGACAAGGCGAATTGAGCAGATGGAACTTGGTTACGCCTTAAAAGAGGATGCATGATTCACGCACGGATATCGTAAAGGGTTCCTCAGGCTGTTCTACAGCTTATAGTCACAGGCAGGATTCCATAAGCACCGCTTTGGCGTTCGGCTTGCTTCCATTGAATCCTCCAATGCGAAATTTTGACAGGTAAACATATATTTTTGAAGCCGTCATTCAGTATATAAAAAAATAGCATCAAAAGAAAAGGGGGCATCGCTTTTTGCGTTGTACCCCTTTCTATTAGCATAGCCCGATTTCCATATTCCCTGCTAGATCCAATTCATCAACGTACATGTGATTGCAGTCCTCTTCATCTACCTGTATCCGGAGTATGGGATATGTGATTTTCGATTTGCGATCAAAAGCAGACACTGTCGACAGTTCAAACACAGCGGTAACAAGGCAGCTACTATCTGTATGACTGCCTGCAAGCCTGCGCTTCCTAAGCACAGATAGGAAACAGTTTCTAACCATCACGACAGCAAGCCTATCACGCAGCTTTACTCTTCCATCCTACAAAATCAATACAGCGGATATGAAAAAAACGCTGATACAGTGTGTTGCTTTCTGCCTGTCTGTTTGCTTTCAACGATATTCTATGATACAATTTCCATACGGAAAACATTACATACAACGCTTTAAAATCATCAAATCACAGCAGTATACAACACCTGGGTTCAGATTACGGATTCAGGAAGTGAGGAGCGCAAGATGAATAGCAAACACTTGGGAATGGGCATTCTGATAGCTGCACTTTTTCTGACCGGCTGCGGCAGACAGAAAATCACATCATATGAGCCGGATACAACACATGCGTCATTACCGGAAACAAAGCTGACATTTTTCGGTTATAAATATGAAGCAATCAATGTCACAGCGATTGAAGACAGCCTGCGTGACTTTATGCAGGAGAACGAGCATATCTCCATCACCTATGAAGGCATTAAGGGTGTGGATTACTACGAAGTGCTTGATAAACGGATCAGCACCAAAAACGGTGACGATATCTTCATGGTTGATCAGGCCTCTATGCTTGATTTGCAAAAAAAGGGCGTTCTGGCAGATCTGTCCGACCTTTCAACAATCTATGATTTCAGTGATCTTGTGAGAAATCAAATGAATGCAAACGACACCCTGCAGTATGTTCCAACCTCCATATCGGCTTTCGGTCTGTATTGCAATGAGGACCTCTTAAAGAAGCATAAGCAGAAAATACCAAAGAATCTGCAGGAATTTATGGATGTCTGTGCCTATTTCAAAAATAAAGGAATCACCCCCATCGTGGCGAACAATGATATTTCCTTAAAGACCATCATTCTGGCAAAGGGACTGTATCCCGTGTATCAGCAACAGGATAAGGATGCGGCTATGGAGCAGTTCAATACCGGGGAACGCGATCTTGCTAAGACACTGGAGCCCGGCTTTGCACTGGTGGAGGAAATGATTCAGCGTGGCTATGTCGATGCCGATGAGGCTCTTAAAACAGAAAAGACCAAGGATGATCTGATTCTGTTTGCCAAAGGAGAACAGCCGTTTATGCTGACCGGTGCTTGGGCTGCTCCACGTCTGCGCGACCTGCAACCGAAGTTCACCTTTTCCATACATCCTTATCCCATTCTCGAAGATGGCTGTGCAATGGTGATCAATATTGATACCCGCATCAGTGTCAATGCGAACAGTCCGCATGTGAAGGAAGCAAAGCAGTTTGTGGAGTATCTGACACAGAAGGATGTCCTATGGAAATTTGTAAACAGCCAAAGCTCCTTCAGTCCCTTAAAGGATGAACAGATGGCGCAGGACATTGCCATACAGCCTATGGAGCCGTATCTCACCAACGGCAGAAGTGTGATCGGTGCCGATGACAATCTGATCTATCCCATCTGGAACCTCACCCGTGAGAGTACACAAAAGCTGTTAAAAAAGGAAGAACGGGCTTCTGTTCTCGCAGACCTTCGAAAACAGCTTGCACAGATACGAAAGGAAAACAGCCATGAAGACAATAACTAAACGCTCTTTCTTTATCCTGTTCTCCATTGTATCTGCCACTGGTATCATACTGGCAGCCATTGCCTTTGTAACAAATGTAAAATCTTTACTCTGGGAGAAGTCTGTGACAGATATCATCGAAGTCACACAGCAGGGCTCTCATGCACTGGATACCTATATAGAAAAAGATTACGATACCCTGCATCTGTTTGTGCGGGAGCTGCAGAAAACCAGTGCAGCTGATAAAAATTCCATTCAGGAAATCGTCAGTGTATTCAATGAAGACGGCACCTCCTTTTACTGCAGCGACCTGTCCAGCGGAATCACCTACTCCAATCTTCCGGAAAAGATACCGCGCATGACAAAGGAGCAGAGAAAGATGTATGCCAAAATGAGTGGAAGCAGTATACGCGATCCGTTTCTCGACGGCTATACCGGTGTAAAAACGATCGGTGTGTTTGAACGCTTTACCTTTCGGGATGGTACACAGGGAATTGCACAGAAAACCAGACCGCTGACTTCCATGACCGAACGCTTCTCCCTCTCTTTTTTCAATCAGACCGGATTTTCGTATGTAGTGAATCAAAATGGTGATGTCCTGATTCGCTCGCTGCATAAGGACAGCAACCGCACCTTCCAGAATCTGTTTGACATCATTGATTTGCAGGGAAATGACGAAGAACAGCTGAATTTCTTCAAACAGCGCTTAAAGGAATCAAAAACGGGGGCGGCTCAGTTCCGCTATCAGGGGGAGGAATATATATTTTGTTATGTACCCTTGTATAACGGCGATAACTGGAATATTGTGTCCATCATTCCCAACCGCATCATCATGCAGCAGGCCAACAGTATTATCAAACAGACAATTGCATTGTGTCTGTTCATAATGCTGGTTCTGGCTGCGTTTGGCTATCTGTATCACAGAAATCGTAAAAAGCATCAGAAGGAAATCGAAAAGCTTGCCTTCTATGACAATCTCACCGGCTTATATCGCTATGAGAAGTTTCTACTGGACGGACAGCTGATTCTGGAGAAAAAAGAACAGCCGGTTGCTGTTCTGTATCTGGATATTATGGGCTTTAAGCTTTTAAACGATATGGAGGGCTATGGCTATGGGGATCGTGTGCTGCTGTTTGTTGCGGATATTTTACGCTCTGTGGCAAAGCAGCAGGATATCTGCTGCCGTATCTCCGGCGATGATTTCATCCTGCTTACCCCTTATGCAAAGAAAGAGGAAATCACAGAAACATGCAGGCAGATTCTTACGCTTTCCGCCACAGGTGTGGACAACAGGCATGACATCCCTATCCGTATCGGTATCTGTTTACAGGAGGATGCCGACATTGACAGCACCATCAGCACGCTGGTGGATCGGGCCCGTATGGCTCAGACAGGGATTCATGATGATTCCACCGCTGCATGGCAGTTCTATAATGAGGAGATGCGCGAGATTCTGCTACGGGATGCCGAGATGGAACAGCATATGGAACAGGCCCTAAGGGACGGGGAATTCCTGCATGTCATTCAGCCGAAATACGCATTGGACGGCAGTCAGATTCTGGGAGGAGAAGCACTACTTCGCTGGCAGCGCAAGGGACACGGCTTTACCAGTCCCGGAGAATTCATTCCCTTGTTTGAACGAAACGGCTTCATCCGCAAGCTGGACACGTATGTTTTTATATCCGTCTGCCAGACCATTCAGAAACGGCTCGCGCAAGGAAAAGCAGTTGTTCCGATTTCTGTTAATGTATCCCGTATCCATTTATATCAGGAGGATTTTGCTGATTCCTATATTGCGATCAAGAATCAATATCACATACCGGACGGCATCATAGAGCTGGAGCTTACCGAGAATATCCTGTTAAAGAACACAAGGGAGATATTCACCATTCTGGAAAAGCTTCGCTCTCACGGCTTCTGCTGCTCCATTGATGACTTCGGCTCCGGCTATTCCTCCTTAAATGCGTTAAAGGATCTTCCGGTGGATGTAGTAAAGCTGGACAGGGTATTCTTTGATCAAAGCAGTCATGTGGAGCGCAACAAAACAATTTTAAAAAGCATGATCAGCATGGCCAAGGAACTGGATATGAAGGTTGTTGCGGAGGGCATTGAGTGTACGCAGCAGCTGGATATGCTGCAGGATACCGGCTGTGATATGGTACAGGGCTTCATCTATGCAAAGCCATGCAGTGAGGAGGATTTCTATCATCGGGTGGAAACAGAATAAAGCTGCAGCGGCAGAAATTTATCCTAAGGAAATAAAAAGAGACTTCTATTCAATGGAGCTATGCTGCAATCTGCTGATCAGATGCAGTGTTGACCAAAGATTTGAAATCTCTTTTTCTTATCAACAGGCAGGAAGAAGGACATACACATCAAATTAGAATGAAAGAACTCAAACATAGAGAGAATGATGTACATAACAACAGTACCCATTGTAATTTTGTTTTTCATGATGTAAACAGGCTGAATAATAATTGTATGAATGCACTTTTTAGGGATTATAAGCTTTTATGATACATGTGCCTGAAATCACAGTCGTACAGCAGCTATGCATCCGGCATGTAGTCAGAAAGGGCAATACAGCCGGTAGTCCCCGTGACTTATATACTGCATCATGCAGCTACTCCACACTATGAAACTGCTCCAGCCATGCGGTATACTCAGCTGCAGGATGTGGACGGGCATAATAATAGCCCTGTACCATATCACAGGTTGTCGTGCGAAGAAAATCCAGCTGTTCCTCGGTTTCAATCCCCTCTGCAACAACTTGTATGTGCAGCCGGTGAGCCAGCTCAATCAGACAGCATAGAATATCCTGTGCTTTCTTTTGTGCAATGTCCTCAAAAAAGATACGATCCAGCTTAATGGCATCCACATCAAAGCTTTTCAATAAGCCCAGAGAAGAAAATCCGGAACCAAAATCATCCAGAGAGCAGCGAAAGCCCAGCTGATGCATCCGGAATACTGCCTGCTTTACCAATGCAATCTGTTCCTCATTGAAAAAAACAGACTCTGTCAGCTCCAGCTCAATCTGTCCGTCTGCTATGCCATAGCGTTCTTTGATTTCTGCATATTCCTCAAGGAAAGCGGGGTTCTGGAAATGCCGGCGGGATATATTGATTGAAATCATGAGCTTCTCTTTTTTCGCTGCATTGCGTGTCTGCAGGTATCTGCACACCTCCTCAAACATGTAACGGTCCAATTCCATGATATATCCGTTTTTTTCAAAGACAGGAATAAATGCAGAAGGACAGATGTTTCCGAAACGGGGATGATGCCAGCGAACAAGTGCCTCGCATGGGTGCATTGATTTGTTTTCAGCGTTACCTTGGGCTGTAAATACAGTTGAAACTCATGCTGCCGCAACGAGCTTGCAAACAGGCTGTTCAACAATTCCTCGCGCCGGACAGCTTCCATCAGGGCAGCATCATAGAAAACGCAGCCCTTTCCGCTTACATACTGACGCAGTGCAAGCTTAGCGCGATTTATCAGCAAATCAACATCCTTTTGTGTGCCGTCAACGAGACAGGCGCCCTGCCGCAAGCGGATAATCGACTGCAGATTTTCAGTTTGCTTATGAATATCTTTCTGTATTTCATCAATTCGATTTTGAAGCAGGGACGTATCCTGTGTGAGAAGAAAGAGAAAAAATGAATCGCCTTCTTCTCTTGCCATAAATTCATTGGCGTCAAGATGCTGGCACAATACCTTATACACCTGACACAGCACCTCATCTCCCAACTGCATTCCATAGCGGTGATTGATCCGCTGGAAATGCTCGATATTTAACAGCACCAGAGTAGCTGCAATGGCCGGCTTCTTATCCAGCAGCCGCTTTACTCTGTTCTGAAATTGAATCGGCTTCATCCCCTTTGTTAACGGATCATGCAGGAATATGCCAGTCCAGGCCCCGCGGTTCGCCAGATACGCTCCCGCCAGAAATGCCAGAATCAGCAGCAGGAGCATGAACAGCAGGACAGAAGCACACTGCAGATCATCCGGTATGAGTTCCATGTGACGCATAGCGCAGCCTCCCTATTCTTTCAGCAAAATTTTATCATGCCCCTTCGAAAAGACAACGATAAATTTGTGTACATATACATATAGTATGACCAAAAAAACATGTTAAAATAAGAATGAGGTGTCATGTATGCAAAGAAAGGAAACTCTTTTTGAATATCTGTATCACAGTCTGCGGGAGGAAATCATCAGTGGAAGAATCCCCTTCGGCTCCACACTGCCCTCTATTATGAGACTGAGTGAGCTGTATCATGTGGGAGTCCGGGATGTATTGGTACGGCTGAAGCAGGAGGGCTACATAAAAACGGAAGAACGAAAACCGATGATCGTCATATATCGGCAGGATCAAAGAAAGCAGAAATCTGCGGCCATCAGGTATATTGTAGAAAATCAGCACTCTTTACGGGATGTATATGCTACTATGACGCTGATCATGCCGCGTATTCTTTCCTTCTCTGTCCAGGTGTGCAGCGATTATGCATTGCACCGGCTGGAGGAAAAGGTAAAGGAAGCTTCAGCGAAAAATGCAGCGTTTCGATGGAAGACAAATCTGAAATTTTTCTATGCCCTGCTGGATCAGACCCGCAATATGTTTTTTCGGGATTTGTTCTCCAGCCTTGAGCTGTATGCACGGCCAACCTTCTTCTTTCAGGAAAAGCAGTTTTCAAACCTACAAAACAGCTTCCAGTTTCAGAATATTCTATGGGTACAGGAAGCCATGTACAGCCGGCAGCTGACAGAAAGCATGAACAGACTCACTCGGATGTATGCTGCTGTACAGAAAACAGTTGAGCTGCAGATACAAGAACTGTGCAGGCAGAGCCCGCACATTAAGCAAACAGAAAAGCCCTTTTTATGGCATTCCGATCGTGGGCGCGATCATCTGCATGTTCAGATTACAAGGGACCTGATTGATAAAATCGGCACCGGAAAGCTTGCAGTGGGAACACGGCTCCCTTCAGAAGCAGAGCTGGCTTCGCAATACAGGGTAAGTGTTGCTACGATTCGCAAGGCACTTGCATCGCTGAATGAGCTTGGCTATGCAAAAACGCAGAATGTCAAAGGAACTACCGTCTGTATGCAGGATGGGGATACTGCCGCAAAATGCATGCAGATCAAGGTTTATCGGGAAGATACTCTGCGCTATCTCAGTGGTCTGCAGCTCATGATTCTGCTTATGAAGCCGGCAGCCAGTTCAGCATTCCCTTTCATTTCCGCAAAGGCACTGCTTCAGCTGCAATGTGATTTACAGGATAAAAACAGGATTCCTCTGGATTGTCTGACGGCACTCGTACGACGGTATGTTCCTTCAAAAACTCTGCAGACGCTTATGACGGAGCTCGGCAAGATCTTGTGCTGGGGCTATTATTACTCCTTCTATCCCCAAAAACAGCATGGCTCTACGGTATTAAACCGAAAAAGCATGGAAGCTGTTAAATATCTGCTGGAGGGAAATCAGGAGGCGTTTTCCAGACAGCTGTGCATATGCTATGCCCATATTCTGGATGTCGTTCGCTCGAACATGATCGATTTGAAGCTCTTTGAGGCCTCTTATATGATAACTCCTAAGGAGCCCTTTCTATAGAAAAGGGGCTGTGACGAGTAAGAGAAATTAGTGTTTCTCTGAAAATCACAGCCTTTTTTATTATGATTTTTGTATTTTGGGTACACTGAAAACAACTTTTTGAGTGAATCTGGTTTTAGGCCCTTTTTTCGTTAGAAATCCCCCATCCCATTGTGGAAAACTAATTCAGTTTGCTTACATTTCTCTGCTTTTCTCTTTTTTTATCCCTTATTTTATAATTATGGTACTTTCTTATGTTATATCCAATACACACTAAGCTTAGTTCTACCTTGACTCCGCTTTCTCCTCGTCGATGCAAGCGGACATATTCAAAATCTTGTTTGATGTCCGCAAACGCTCCCTCTGCCTGTGCACTACGATTTCTCATCAATCTCTTTCCTTCTTCACTCTTTAGACATTCATCTATCTCTTTATGCATCTTTTCTAAGGCAGGGACTATCCGTGCACTTCTTCCGTTCTTTGATGTCGTGCATTTGCTCCTGTGTGGACATTCACCGCAGTTTTTATTTCTGTAATACATCGTCGTTTTTGGATATTGTCCTTTGATATTGAGTCCTATTCGCTCTATCTCAAATACATGTCCGGCTGGACATACTGGAGTACCATCCTCTTGTCGTTCCATGTGCCGCAGTTGATAGCGATTCTTATCATTTACTTTCTCTTTCTTCTTTTCATATCCACTGTATTTCAATAGTCCTTTAATCCCTTTACTTTTGCAGTAACAGTAATTATCATAGCTCCCATATCCTGCATCCGTTACTTCTATATCAGGGTATTTTCCATATAATTCTTTATATCCTTCTGTAAATGGTTGTAACGTTTTTATATCATTTGGATCACTACTTAGATATTGATAGGCGATGTACCCATTATTTACTCCTATTTGTACGTTATATCCCGGTTTGAATACATTTGTATGATTGTAATAATCATATTTCATATGCATGAATGTGGCATCTGGATCTGTCTTGGAAAAACTGTTCCTGTCTTCCAATATATCTTCCTGGATTGCATACTCCCACATCTTTACTGCACTTTTCTTCAATTCATCGCACAATTTTGCGATTTCGTGTTTTCCTCTGCCTTTTCGGATATATTCTTTTTCCTTCAGCCAATTTTCAAGCGCTTCATCTATTTTGATCATATACTCAATATTTGGATATTTCAAAATTGAATAATTGATATTGATTTCATGTTTTTTAAAGTATCGATTCACTTGTTTTAACAGTTCCATACATTTCTGCCAGTGTCTGGGAAGGTATCGTTTACTCCAACCTTTCCAACAGAACGTCATCTTATTGGCATTTGCCTCAAATTTTGTACCATCAATATAAAGAATCTGTTCTTCCAATGCTTTTTCATCTTGTACATACAGATAGATTTCTTTCGCAATCGTTTGAATGGATTCTTTCAATGTATGATTGATGAATCGTTCAAAGCTCTTATAACTTGGAACACAACCGTTCGTGATACTACGGTAACGAATATCATAGCGACAAAGTTTTTCCAGTTTTCGTAAAGAAGCATAGCCGTCTTCAGCAAAGGCCATGAGGATGATGGTCAACATCATGACAGGGTCATAAGAGCGAGAATCAAGATTATGGAAATCTATAAATTTATTTAGATTAATCCTCCCTAAGACTTCCAAGATCGTGACGCTCAAATCATCATCAAGAACATCATTTTGAAAAGAATAATCAAAATTTAGTAGCATATATGGTTGATATGCGGTATAATTTCCTTGGTTAATTTGAGTACTTGTCATACATAAATTATACCAAAAAATACACCTTCTTCTCTATAGAATTGGGTGTATTTTTTATGTCTGGGCTGTGACTTATCTGTCACAGCCCCTTTTTAATATCCGTGTATTTCAAACACGGTGTATTCCCTGTCAAAATGATAGCCAAGCTTTTCCGCAAGATGTACAGAAGCCATATTGTGGGCATCCCAGCTCGGATACCAGCCGCGCTTCAGACATTCCAGCATCAGCTTTGCGCAGGCTGCCTCTGCCAGCCCCTGTCTTCTGTATTCCTTTTTTGTATCTACCTGGATTTCAATTCCCCCACGATAAGAGCTGTAGGAGGAGGCACCGGAAACCGGAAGCTTATCCTTCAGAACGACAACACCGAGCCCTGTTGTGCGGTATGTCTCATAATCTTTATACAAAGAAGTCCATTCCCTGCACCAGTCCTGCCGGCGTGACCAGTTAAAGATCGCCTCATCAATTAGGTTCAGCTCATATTCTGCGCCAAGAGTATCCACGATTTGCTGAAGGCGTTGCTCGGAAAAAATGCCTGCTTCCTTTTTTATGGCATATCGCGTAACCTTTTTTGCGCGTTCCCCATACTGCGCCTGAATGGCAGCTCTTAAAGAGGAGGTGTCTGCACTCATAAGGATAAAGGGAATTGTATATGTGTCCGGCTTATATGCAATCAGCTCAGCATTGACCTCTCCTGCGAAAAAGCAGAAGACCCCCAATACCGCCATTGCGGATTTCGGATTTTCAGGATCATCTGCATATATCTCTCCCATAACATTTTGCAGGCAGGAAAGTATCATCGTATCCTGCGCCTGTGCAAAAAGAGCTCCTGCCCGTTCCGGGTGCGTTAACTTATAAATCATAACAGCTTTCCTCCTCATCAATGCAGTACAGCGCTTCCTTGCTGGATAGCTGCCGCATGATTTCATCCACAAGGAAACAGCAGACAGTGCTACGCTTTGCATCCATGATGGGACTTTCCAGCAGGCCGTTTTCCAGACATGCATGAATATGCGCTGCTTCATATTTCATTTCATAAACGCAAGGGTGCTTTTTTCTTTGCTCGACACCATGCAGCATGATAAAGTATTCCCGTGCCTTCCAGTAATTCGGAATGCGGATATCGCCCTTATCGAAATAAAACAGAGCCTGCTGCGGAGTCTCTTCCTTCATGGAAATTCTGCTGTTGACAAGAACATCATCAAACAGAAAATTCATGCTCACCCTGTCAATGGCTCCCTGCGCTTCCTGTGTTCCCATAGCAGAAGCATGAATCGTATGGGGCTGCAGCAGATAGTGCAGATATTCAATTGTATAACTGGCACTGCCATATACCACGCCTCCCTGCAGCGCATCATGCATCCATGCGGCAGCCGGATTGGAAAAGCTTGCACTCATCACAACCTGTCGCAGCTTTCCCAGTGTCTGCCTCTGCAGGATATCACGAATATCCTGTGTGACGGGGAGAAACAGACTTTTCTGCGCTTCCATCAAAAACAGCTGCTTCTGCTTTGCGAAGGCGAACAGCTCCCTTGCTTCCTCACAGGACAAGGCAATCGGCTTTTCGCATACAACATGCTTGCCGTGGTGAAGGGCTGCTTTTATTTCTTTTCCATGATTTGCATTGTTTACTGCAATGTAAACGATATCCACATCCGGATCCGTGTATACCTGTTCATATGCTCCATACGCCTTGCGCACTCCATACTCCTCTGCCTTTTCCTGTGCCTTTGCCAGAGAACGGGAAGCAATGGCTTCAATTGTATCTCCGGCTTCCACAACGGCATGAAGGAAACGGTCAGTTATTGCCGCAACCGCTATAATTCCATAATGCAGCACCATATGATCGACCTCTTTTCACAATGATCTGAATAGACCATCCTACGTGTTTCCGTATGTCCATCTTATCCTTTTCCTTCCCCTCTGTCAATACTGCAGCCACCGGAAAGGAAGCTGCTGGAAAAGAGGCTGCATCTGGGACGCTTATGTAAAAAAGAAGACGGTGATGGATTTATTTTAAATAGCTGTTCGATTCATGACGCAAGGCCTGAGTTTTTTTACATAAAATATAATATTTATAGAAAGCCTTTTCATTTTTTGTTATTTTATTCAAAATTAAGGTATTTTTGGCCTTTTTTGAATTGCATTTTTTAGAAAACACGCTATACTAATAGTGTAATCCTCTGATTACATAACCTCACATGTTCTGTATACCGACAAAATCGTGAGGAAAAGGGCTGGACATGAACAGCTCTTTTTTATAGCCTGCACATATTCCCTTTTCCTGCCAAATGCACACGTATGAATTATGCCAATGCAGATCCATACCTGAAGTATATGCAAAGCAGTGACGGATACTCTGATGATTCTCTGTTCGGTCATCGTTATCAAGTATAAATGAAGACCTGTGTGCTTCTGACCTTCAGGGCTCAGCCGGCAAATGGTATCAGAAAGGCAATAAAAAAACATGAAAGCCTTATGTAATATGGGCAATCATGCATATGGACATCGGCTTGACGATTTACAAGCTGTGAAGGTGTTTAAATCTATTGATCATTACACCGGATATCATTTTAAATAATAAAAAAAGCCTTTACGTAAGGCTTTATTTTTACACTGGTGCGGGCGACAGGACTTGAACCTGCACGCGCGAAGCACTAGATCCTAAGTCTAGCGTGTCTGCCAATTTCACCACGCCCGCAAATGCTTTAATATTATAACACATCCTGTGATAATTGCAATCCTTTCTCTAAAATTTATAAAAAAGCTGAAGTGAAAAGTTAAATTCCACTTTCAAAGTAGCTAAGTAGAAAAGACTCTTACACAACAATCTAGTTGAATTTACACTTACAATTGCATTTAGTCTTTCATATATCCTTTTTTATATCTATGATGAAGGTAACCGCTGGTTATTATCATACACATTACAAAGGGTGATGAATATGGCAACGAACAAAAACAAACATCTGACTCAGGACGATCGCAATGTCATCGCGATCGGCATCGTTAATGGTTCTTCTAAAAAAGCTATTGCTGATAATCTAGGCAAAGATAAATCTACGATAGGTAAGGAAATCCGTGCTCACCGTTATCTCTCTCATAAATCTACACTTTCTCTAGAATGTGAGAACTATGCTCACTGTAAGTTTAAGAGAAAGAATTGTACTGTCAACTGCCCTGATTATTCTAAGTTCCGCTGTAAACGCAGAGATCGTACTCCGGGAGCTTGTAATGGCTGTGAGAAACTGAAAAGCTGCCGCTTTGATAAATACCTCTATAAACCTACGATCGCCTATGAGGAATACCGTAGCGAACTCGTTGAGTCTCGAACCGGAATCAATCTGACCTCATCAGAAGCTGTAGAGCTAGGCAATACCATCAAGCCTCTTATATTAAAAGGTCATTCACCTTATCAGATCATAGCTGCACATCCCGAACTTGGAATCAGTGAGAAGACACTCTACAACTATATTGAACAAGGTGTATTCGAATGTGTTGGCATTGCTAATATTGACCTTCGTATAAAAGTCAAAAGAAAAATGACCGCTAAGAAGAAGACGATCTATAAAAAACGACAAGACCGTAAATTCCTTGTTGGACGGCTTTACACAGATTACCAATCCTATGTTGAGTCTGAGGAAATCACTCACATTTTACAAATGGATACAGTCTACAATGACATTTCCAATGGACCGTTTATCCAGACTTTCAAATTCATCAAATATGGGCTCCTGTTTGCTGTATATCACGACACGAAGACTGCTGCAGATATGGTTGACGGACTAGCTGTTCTTGATTCCATCCTTGGAAAAAGCCTGTTTGAACAGGAAGCTCATATAACACTCACCGATCGCGGAGGTGAATTTACTGATGCTGAGCATATGGAAAAAAGAGACGATGGTACCAGAAGGACACGAGTCTTCTATTGCGACCCTATGCAGTCCGGGCAGAAAGGAAGCCTGGAAAATATGCATCGTGAATTACGTTATATATTGCCTAACGAAGTAGACTTACGCAGTATCGGCCTGACCGATCAGACTTCCTTGAATGTAGCCATCTCACATATCAATTCCAGTGCCAAGGAACATTTGAATGGAAAATCCCCATTTGAGCTATGTGAGTTCATGTGTCCGGAATTAGCGCAGAAACTTTATGAATTTGGTCTACAGAAAATAGATAAGGACGAAGTGATACTTCGTCCAAGCGTATTGACTCATAAGTAACAAACAGATGATATAAAGAATGATAAGAGCAGCGGCAAAGAACAGTTATTTATAGTGTAACTATAAAATAGAAGTGGAATTTAGTTATACATAGGCATAATGGAGCCTATTTTCAGTGCGCTTATTTATTTTATCTATCATTCGCACAATGACCACTTTCTTCACATTTTTACTTACTTCTACCTATTTGAAACCCTTTCTAACGCTATATTTATGCTCTGTATAGACTTTTGTAGAAGAAAGTTCCACATTTTTTATTCGCCTTTTGAAAGTGGAATTTAACTTTTCACTTCAGCAATTTATAAAAAAAATAATAACTGTCAGCCTATTCCTTCTTCCTTTTTCCCCCTTCCCCATTACCTTGTCCGTTTAGGAACAACTTTTTTCATAAATGTCAGCTTTTCCTTATGTAGAAAGTATTATAAAGATATTATGTGGTATAATGGAATGGATATAAATCATAACAAGGGAGGATTTCTTCATGAAAAAAATAAGACTCGCAGCCGCATGTATACTCCTGTTATCTGCAATGGTACTGCAGGGCTGTTCCGGCAATGATCATGGACTGGACCCTGATAAGCCCATCACGCTGACACTCTGGCATTACTACAGCGGTTCACAGAAGCAGGCATTTGATGAGCTTGTGGATGAATTCAATGAAACACAGGGGAAAAAACAGGGAATCAGTGTGGATGCTGTCGCAAAGGGGAGTATTTCCAACATCTCCGCTGATTTAAAAAGCTCTCTGGAGAAAAAGGTGAATGCACCGGAGCTGCCCAATATCTTTGCGGCCTACGGGGATACAGCAGAGGATATGGAAAAGGCGGAAAAGCTTGTTTCCATCAATGACTATATGTCGGATGAGGAAATGGCGGAATATGTCGATGACTATATGAAGGACGGCAGTCTGCATGACCATGCGTATGTCAATATCTTCCCAATCGCCAAGGCAACGGAGGTCATGGTTATCAATAAGAACATATGGGATGAATTTGCGAAAAAGGAAAATGTGAAGCTTTCCGATCTGGATACCTGGGAGGGTCTGGCTCGCGTCAGTGAGAAATACTATACATACAGTGGAGGAAAAGCCTTTTTTGCGAGGGACGCCCTCATGAATTATCTCAATGCCGGGAGTGAGCAGCTGGGTACACCACTGTTTTCCATAACCGGACACACCGGCTCCTTCACCGTCAGCAGGGAAACGATGCGCAAGCTCTGGGACCAGTATTACGTTCCGTTCGTAAAGGGCTACTATGCCAAAAACGGTCGGTTTGCCAGTGATGACATGAAAACCGAGGATGTCGTAGCCTGTGTTTCCTCCTCTGCAGGAGCAACCTTCTTCCCGAAGGAAATCGTCAGAGATGACGGTACAGGCTATGCTGTGGAATATATCGTACGCGGTGTTCCCAACTTTGAAGGGAAAAAGAGCTATGCCATCACACAGGGGGCAGGTATGGCTGTCAGCAAAAGCGATGAAGCGCATGAATATGCATCCGTTCAGTTCCTGAAATGGTTCACGGAAAAGGAAAGAAACACATTGTTCTCCGCAGGCTCCTCTTATTTGCCGGTGAAAAAGGAAGCAAACTCCTTTGCATCCTGGAATACCATTACGGAAGCAGAAAAGGTTACCGCAAATCAGCTGGTAAGAGATATCGTCAAAACCTCTATGGAAACGGTCTCAACAAGTACCCTGACCTCACAGAAATCATTTAACGGAAGCTATGAAATCCGTAATTATCTGGAAACGGCGCTGAATGAAAAATGTGCTGCGGATGCGCGTCAGATTCAGCAGGCAGTGAAGAACAAAGACAGCCGTGAAAAAGCATGGAAGCCGTATCTCAGCGATGAAAATTTCAATACATGGTTTGAACAGATTACAAAGGATATTAACGAGAAGATGAAGGACAGTGATGCATAATGCAGAAGAATTCCCTGTTTCGCAGGCTGCTGATTACGCTCACGCTGACCGGGGCCGCAATCTGTCTAATCTTCATGGGAACGGTTTTCGCCGGTGGTACCATCAGCAATCTGAAGGATATCTCTTATCACCTCTTTCATCAGCGTGTGATATTCAGGGTATCGGACCTGCAGGAAATCATGGCAACCGATCTGTATCAGCAGGATACCTACAAGGAACTGCTACAGGAATGTGAAAAGGTTTATCATAATGCTGCCGCCTATCAGAACAGCAGGGAGCTGCCGGCATCCGTCCTGAAGCAGATGGATGCCTTCTCCAAGCTGAAATACATCACAGGCTCCTATGTTATATTTGATAAGGATGTCTTTCATACCGATAGCTACCCTGCCTATTATCTGACAGATGGTACCCCCGGTGACACATATAATGATAAAAGCGATATCATTGCACGCTTTGGCAATGCAAGTGCTCTCAAAAAAGCAGGCTACTCTCTGCATTCCGAGTGGAAAACCTTCATGAAGCTATCAGAAAAGGATGAAAACGACGGCTTTTACTTCCGTCCCTATCAGGCGGCGGTAAACAATCCAAGGGAAGAAATTAAAAGCTACGGCTATTGGGGTACGAGCATACGTATGCAGGATAATGAAACCGAGTTCATCACCTATTCCTTTCCTCTAATCAGCTCGGATCATAAGGTTTACGGAGTGGCCGGTGTGGAAATATCCCTTGATTTTCTAAAAAAATATCTTCCCTATGAAGAATTAAACGATGATTCCAGCAATGCCTATCTGCTGGCATGCAAAAATAAGAATACCGACACCAATGAAGTGGTATACAGCAATGGTCCCAACTATCGCAGTCTGTTTCCTATCGGAAAGAAATTCGAGCTGGAGGATGCCGCCGGTGAACGCGGCTCCACCCTGACGGTAAACGATCGATTACTTGTCATGCAGCAGGAACAGCTGCACCTTTATGAAAGCAATACGCCCTTTGTCGAGCAGGAATGGTATCTGATCGGTACGCTGGAATACGATGCACTGTACAGCAGCGCAATTCGTCTTCAGAAAACCATTCTCTGGACAATGCTGGGCTCGATACTGCTCGCCTTCATCATTGCTCTTTTCACAAGCATGAAATTCTCACATCCGATTGCACAGCTTGCCAAGGTATTGAAGAATTTCGATCCGAATGATGAAATGCATCTGCCGAGAGTGAAAGTACTGGAGGTTGATGAGCTTGCTTCCTCCATTGAGGAATTAAGCAGAAATCTGTCCACAGCGGAATCCAGACTCTCCCAGGTCATCCATGCGCTGGATATGCCAATCGGCGCCATTGAGGTCTATGATTCCGGACTCGTTTACTGCACGGAGGAAATTCCGCATCTGCTCTGCTTTCATAACAGAAAACGAACCTCCTATACACATAAGGAATTTGTACAGGAAATCGAGGTTTTCAAAAAGCGTATAGAAATCTTTGAAGAAAAAGAGGAATGGCAGGACGGCAGACAGGTCCACACCTATGTGATCTCGCATCAGCTGGATGAGCATGAAACATGGCTGCGCTTCATCCTTTCCCAACATGAGGGAACCCATGTCATTGTCGTTATGGATGTCAGTGATGAAATCCGCGAAAAACGCAAACTGACCTATGAGCGCGATCACGATGTACTCACGCAGCTCTTTAACAGAAGGGCCTTCCGCAGCCGCGTGGAAGCGATTCTGAGCGGGGATGCCTGCGGAATCTGCGCCATGATTTTATGGGATCTTGACAACCTGAAGGTAATCAATGACACCTATGGACACGACGCCGGTGATCAGCTCATCTGTGCCACCGCCCGCTATCTGCAAAAGCTCTCCTCCTCCCGCTGTATCGTATCGCGCATGGCAGGGGATGAATTCCTTGTCTTCTTCCATCACTATCAAAAGGAAAGTGAAATTCGTACGATTGTTGAGGGTATGCATCGACAGATCAACGCACACAAAATCACCTTTACAGGGAAAGAAGAAATCCGGATTCGCCTGTCTGCGGGGATTGCCTGGTATCCAAAGGATGCGCAGGACTTTGATACGCTCAGTAAATATGCCGACTTTGCCATGTATTCCATCAAGAGTACACAGAAGGGCGGTATTGAGGAATTCCAGCCAAGCACCTATCATAAGGACAAGCTGCTGCTCAGCGGCCGCAATGAGCTGAATGAAATACTGGACCATAATCTGGTCAGCTATGCATATCAGCCGATCGTCCACCTGAAATCAAAAGAAATCTACGCCTTTGAAGCACTGATGCGTCCACGCAGTACGATTATCACATCTCCGGTGGATATCCTGCGCGTTGCCAGATCGCAGAGTCAGCTTTACCGTGTGGAATTCATGACCTGGACGCAGTCAATCGCTCAGTTTGCGGACTTCCACACTGCCTTTCCCAAGACCCGTCTGTTCATCAACTCCATCCCCAGCATCCCGATGCTGGATGATCTGACACAGAGTCTCGAACAGCAGTATAAAGAGTATCTGCCGCTGCTGGTCATCGAGATGATTGAAACAGATGAAATCGAACAGCATTATCTGGAAACCAAGCAGCAGTTTGCAAAGCGCTGGGACGCACATATCGCGATTGATGATTTCGGAAGCGGCTATAGCAACGATTCCACCCTCTTAAACGTCGCAGCGAACTATATTAAGATTGATATGATGTTTGTACGTGATATTCATAAGGATGAAAACAGGCAGCGACTGGTTGAAAACATGATTACCTTTGCCCATCGCCAGCATATCCGTGTAATCGCTGAAGGTGTGGAAACCAAAGAAGAGCTGCAGCAGCTGATTCGCATGGATGTGGATTTTGTACAGGGCTATTATCTTGGAAAGCCGGCACTTCAGATAAGCAATATCTGCGAAGCAGACATACGCAGAAAGCTCAGTAATCTTTAGCATCGCTATTGCACGGCAGCTAAAAGTATGCTGTGAGGTAAAAAAGGTTGCTTCAGCTCCTACCCGTATCTATTGCAAAAGCTGTTTCTATATCACAAAAGGCGCAGCATCCCTGCGGATCTTCCCCGATATAAATAATGAAAAAAGGAGAATTCAATCCTATTGTATTTCATCAATAGAAATTGAATTCTTCTTTTTATGAACACTGAAAGATGAAACTCCCTGTGACGCTGTACCTTTTTCTGTATACCATTATAGGCAGCGGCTGCATTACGCTTAGAAGTAGCGCAGAACACAGCTGCTTCTGCAAGTTACATGAGATGCGGCAGCTGCTTGCGCAGACACTCCTTCAGCTGCATCAGCTGCTCCTGCAATCGCTCATAGGAGGTATGGACAAAGCCTGCCAAACATACCTGACGGATTCCCTTCCCTTCGATATACAGCTGCTTTTTCAGCGCAATCATCGAGATAAAGGATTCGCTGAATCGCTCATCATACAGCACCACCAGCATGCAGTCGCGAAGCAGAAGCCGATGCATGGGAAACATGGCAGTGAATTCCTCATACGTACCTGTTTTGCAGTTTTCCTGATAGCATTGAAACAGATACGAAACAAGAGCATCCTCATCAGCGGCATGATGCGCACACATGCTGCAGGATATCGGCTGCAGTGCTGATCGCTGCTGCCGCAGCTGCTTCAGATAAAGCTGGAGCTTTTGAATATCGCTGTCCTGTATCATACTGCTGATCTCCACAATGGGAACCTGTTTATGCAGATAATCGAATGTTATGAAGAAATCAACCTCTGCAGCAGCCGCATCAATTTCATCCTCCGTCAGAATGCGCACAATATCAATATTCGGCAGCGCTTCACTGATCCGCATACGGCCATAATATGCCAGCTCCAAGGAGCAGTTGACAATCATTCCCGCACGAAAACGCACCTGCATATCCAGCTGATGAAAATATGGCAGTAAAAGCATGGATAAGCGTGTATATTCGCTCTCGTACAGCTGCAGCCCGCGCAGTTTTTCATCCTTGTGAAACAGGCGCATAACACTGAGGAACTCCGCCATGGAATCAAATTTCACCTGTGTATCATTATAATGGAGCACCCGCATGGCATGATGCTTTCGTATCATCGCTGTCTGCAGCAGAATGGAGAAGAGAATCGGAAGCTCCTCATCCGGCTCCCCGTGATATTCCTGCTTCAGCAATGCAAAGAAACGCGCACTCAGCTGCCTGGTTTCCTCATTCACTACAAATTCATGCAGCATGCTTCTATTCCATTGCCGTGCCCCGCTTTCTATCAGCTGTTCCAGAAACCGCATTTCCTCACCGTTAACATCCACATGGAAATAATCCTGAAGCATGGTATGGACCCGTCTGTTTCCCATATAGGGCGTTTGCTCCTGCAGGCTATAGCCCATCTGAATCCGTTTCATCATAACGCCGAGATAAATACTGAAATGATGCAGCGCATTCACCGTAAAGCGATACCGATAGGCATCCTCGTACAGCCGCAGAATATCGCGAAACAGAGACTGATGCTCCTGCAGAAAAACCGGTTCAATACTCATAATCATCGCCTTATCCGCTCGCTGATAAAAATAGTACAGCACAAACAGACGAAGCTGCCGCTCATCCCCGTCAATATGCAAATGTGTCCCCTTCGTGATTTTCAGATGAAACATCCGCAGCATACTTTCCCAGCACAGCAAATCTTCCTTCAGCTGAAGACGGTTTGTATACAATTCATCGGCAAGCGTATCCATCGTGTACGGCTCCTGTCGAAACAGCAGTAAGATCATACCGTGATAAAACCTGTCCAAATCCGGCTTGATTTCCAGAACCCTGGATTCCAGCAGATAGCGGACATATTCCTCCTCCCGCTCCATCAGATGCATCCGTACACCGCTTCCCCGCTTAGTCTGAATCCGTGATGTTACCTCATTCATATGCAGATAGGCATTGATTGCCTTAATATCATTGCGTATCGTTTTCTCACTGAAGCCGAATTCGCCGCATAATTCCTGAATTGGCTGATAATGCTTCTGTGACAGCAGATACAGAAGCAGTTTTCGCTGTCGCTGGTTCATACATCTCCCGCTTTCCTCTTTGTAAAAATTTTACCACAGTTACGGTAATTTTGCTACTTAACAACGCCTGCAACAGGCCTATAATGGACTATGGTATAGAAAGTAAGTATTTGAGGAGGCAATAGCTATGGAAACTGTACTAAAACAAAAGAAACAGATGATATATCTTCCACTGATCGTTCTCATGTTTACACAGATCGGAACCTCAGGGGATAATGCGGTTCTCAGTGTCGCGACAAACGCACTGATATCCGCACTGCATGCAAGTATGAATGACATTCAGCTTGCCAATATGGTGTATTCGCTCTGTGCCGGGGCGTTTATGGTTGCCGGCGGAATGCTGGGAATCATCATCGGCTGGAAAAAGAACTTCCGCATCGGCGTGATTCTTGCCATCATCGGAGAGCTCATGCTGGCCATCTCCACCAATGTTGTTATGTTTACCTGGGGCGGCCGTTTGCTGGTCGGTCTGGGCGCAAGCTTTATGATTCCTTCCGTTCTCGGACTGATCCCGGGAATCTACAGTGGTAAGGAACGCGTCTTCGCGTTTGGTGCCATCGGTGCAGCCACCGGGATTGCGGCAGCCGCAGGTCCCATCGTAGCCGGCTTTCTGCTGGATGCATTTGGTTTTCGGGTTGCCTTTGGTGCACTCGCCGTTTACTTTTTCCTGATTCTCATCGGTTCAACGGCAATCCCCGAGGTTGAGCGTTCAACAAAGAAGCTGAAAATGGATGTGCGCGGAACAATTGTTGCGGCAATCGGTCTGTTCCTGTTTTTGATTGGTATTTCCAAGATTTCCGTATGGGGACTTATAACACCGCTGCAGGCACCGTTTACGCTTTTTGGAATTTCCCCGTCCCTGCCGCTTGCGCTGCTTGGTGTCATCATTCTCGCTCTACTGGTCGTTATGGAAAAAAGCATTGAACAGAAGAACGGATGTGCCCTGCTTCCTTCCTCCTTTCTGAAATCCGCGCAGGTTCGTGCTGGACTGTTCGCCAGCGCCATTGTATTCCTGTATCTGGGAGGTACCGTTATGCTGGTAAATCCCTATCTGCAGGTTGTCGGCGGGTTCAATGCCGTTCAGACAGGGGTTGCGATGATCTGTGTCGGTGCTCCCATGTTTGCGGCATCCATGGGGGTCCCGAAATATGCAGCGCAGGTACATCCGAAAACGATTCTTCGCATCGGCTATATCCTGCTTGCCGTTTCCGTGATCCCTATGGCATTCTCTTTGCAGGAGCACGGAGTATCCATCGGCATGTATATCGGTTTGATCATTGCCGGTATCGGTCAGGGAATGCTGAGTGCACAGGCAAGCAATGTCGTGGCACTGGCTGTCAATGAGCGTGATGCCCAGCAATCCGGCGGCATACAGGCTACCGCAAGAAATGTCGGACAGGCAATCGGTGTTGCGGTGCTTGGTATGGTTATGATTTTCACGATCAATGCCAATCTGGGAAGCAGTATGGAAAAGGATGCATTGCTCTCCGCCTCCCTTGTACAGCAGGAGGAAGCAAAAAATGTCAGCTTTATGTCGGATGAGGCCTTTATCTCTTCCCTGTCGGATCTCACCATGAAGCCGCAGGAGCAGCAGGAGCTTGTCCGTTTGAATGCACAGGCCCGCATGCATTCCACACAGTATGCACTGTATGTACTGGGAATTCTTTCCCTTGTATGTATTTTCAGTACCGGCGGCATTACGGTTACAAAAAAAGAACAGGCATAAATTCATGCATCAATGATAAGGAGATGAGGAAAGATGCAGAAATTATATACAAATGGTACCATCCTTACGATGAAGGAAAACGAATTATACAGTGAGGCACTGCTGATCAGGGACGGAAGTATTCAGGCAGTCGGCACAAGGAAGGATCTGGAGCCTCTATGCGAGGCAGATTGTGAGCGAATCGATTTGCAGGGAGCATGCCTGATGCCCTCCTTTATCGATGCGCACTCCCACATGCTGCAGTTTGCGAACACCCTGAAATTTGTTCCGCTGAAAAGCTGCACCTGTGTTGCGGATATTCAGGAGGAAATCAAACGCTACATTGAAGAGAAACAGCTAGCGGATGGTGAATGGGTGATGGGCTTTGGCTATGACCATAATGCACTTGCTGAGCACCGGCATCCAAACTGCCATGAGCTGGATGCCGCAAGCCGTACGCATCCTATCATTCTTGCACACTCCTCCTTCCACATGGGAGTCTTAAATACCATGGCTCTGCAGGCTTATGGTCTGGATGACAGCGTGAAGAATCCGGAGGGTGGAAGCTATGGCCGTGATGAGCAGGGACACCTGAACGGGTATATGGAAGAGGTTACCTTCATGCGCGGTCCCGGAGAACGTGTCATGAGTCTGGAAAACATTGATGCGTATGCCGTCGAGGCACAGAAAATCTATGCCAGCTTCGGTATTACCACAGCACAGGAGGGCTTTGCGCACAGGAGCGAGGTGGATATTTACGAACGCCTTGGCCGCAGCGATCAGATGCTGCTGGATATGGTTGCATACGTGGATATCGTGGAGGACAGCGAGGTTGTTCAGCAAAGAGAGGACCTTAAGGAGTACAGGAACCACTTTCGCATCGGCGGCTACAAGCTGTTTCTGGACGGCTCCCCACAGGGGAAGACGGCATGGATGAGCAAGCCGTATGAAAACAGCGGTGATTATTGCGGCTATCCGATCTATACGGATGAGCAGGTGGACGGCTACGTACAGCAGGCTCTTGATGAACACCGCCAGCTGCTGGTGCACTGCAACGGAGATGCCGCAAGCCAGCAGATGCTGAACGGCTATCATCACAGCAGACAGAAAACCACAGATACCCGTCCGGTCATGGTACATTCCCAAACCCTGCGTCCGGATCAGCTGCCGCAGCTGAAAGAAACCGGCGTGATGCCAAGCTATTTTGTTGCCCATGTATATCACTGGGGTGATGTACACCTTGTCAATTTCGGAAAACAACGGGCAGAAAATATCTCCTGTACCGCCAGTGCCCTGAAAAATCACATTCCCTTTACCTTCCATCAGGATACCCCGGTTATTCTGCCGGATATGCTGGAAAGTGTATGGGCTGCAGTCAATCGTGTCACGAAGAATGGTGTCGTACTGGGTGAACAGCAGCGCATCAGTGTTCTGGAAGCACTGAAGGCTGTGACCATTAACGCCGCCTATCAGTATTTCGAGGAGGACCGCAAGGGTACACTGGAGGCCGGAAAGCTGGCAGATCTGGTTATTCTGAATGAGGATCCATTAAAGGCTGAGCCGATGAAGCTCCGTGACATTCAGGTCATGGAAACCATCAAGGAAGGCCGTACTATTTATAAAAAAGCAGCATAGCCATAAGCAATATGGGCAATGAAACAGGGACTTAGGCTGATGAAAAGCAGACAAAATTCAAAATTGCCTGTTTTTTTGATTGCCATCCTGAAGCTGCAGCAAAGCTTTCTACTCTTTATCTGTCTGCTAAGCTTTTCAAAGATGCCGTATGCCAGCATTTTCCCTTAAAGCTTCCCGCTGCTTTATACGATTCACAGTCCGACAGCTTCTTTATTTATATGTATGATCAGCTGAAGATACCTCCGTTATAGCGATACTGGGCATAGAGCATAACTCCGATTTTTCGGAAGCAGACCGCCAAACAACACCGGCAGAAAAAGCACCTTTTGGCACGACAGAATCACTGCAGAGCTGACAAAGCACATCCCCACAACAGCAAGCCCCACTCCCATCAGATGCAGATAGGGTGTGATATCCTCTTCCTTCATATTCTGATAATGATAATCATGCAGAAATGCAATACGCCTGCGCATGCCAATCTCCACTGCAAAATAGAGCATCAGCGCACCCAATGCCAGAAAAATAATAGCTGCCATATCGCTTCCTCCCATTCTTTTTCATCATTATATGCTATGTATTATTATTTCACAAGACGCAAAACGGCATACGTTCTCTTGTGCGGATGCTAAACGAAAAAGCCTGTAGGCATCGTTTTCGTGAAGGACTCAATTCACTGCTCGTGTAAAATATGTGAGGCTTCCTCTGATGATGACAAGAGCATAGAAGGTACATGTCCTTCTATCTCTAGTGTTTTACAGCCTTTGCACTGATTATTTAAAGCCCAAAATCATAACGGACTATAGAAAAAAATCATGTTTTTAGCACTCTAGTATTGACAGTGCTAAATTATGTGATATAATAACAGTGAAGATGAGGTAAGGTACCTGCAGGACATGGTTTTAGGAATCGAGGCGATGGATACAGTATTGCTTCCCGCAGATATTTGTACACATCTGAAAAATCTGAATCATACAATACGATAGAAAGAGGTGGACTTTATGATGAGATTTTTACCAGACGTATTTACAGACACATTTGAAGACATGTGGAAGGATCCGTTTTTCACAAAGAGCAACAGCTGCATGAAAACAGATGTTCGTGAGCTAGACGGTAACTATCTGCTGGACATGGAGCTGCCTGGTTATAAGAAGGAAGACATTCATCTGGATTTAAAGGATGGATACCTCAACATTACAGCCGCAAAAAACAGTTCCAACGAAGAGAAGGATGACAAAGGAAACATCATCCGTCAGGAGCGCTACAGCGGTTCCTGTGCAAGAAGCTTTTATGTCGGAAATGCAATCCGTGAGGAGGATATCCGTGCAAGCTTCGACAACGGCGAGCTGAAAATCACCTTCCCGAAGGAAGAGAGCCGCAAGGTTGAAGAAAAACGCTTTATTCCTATTGAATAAGTGTGAGAGGATGCGTAAAAAGCATCCTTTTTCTTTTTGCCAACCCGGTTCCATGGTATACTAATATTAGAGGTGAATTTATGACAAGCTGGATCAAAGAAGCAGTATTTTATCACATTTATCCGCTGGGCTTTGTTGGCGCAGCGCAGTATCATGAGGAGGAGATCACGCACTCCATAAAGAAGGTGGAGGACTGGATTCCCCATATGAAAAAGCTGGGAGTCAATGCCTTGTACCTGGGGCCGGTTTTTGAAAGCCATGAGCATGGCTATGACACAAGCGATTATCGTATGCTGGATCATCGCTTAGGTACAAACGATGATTTCAAGAGGGTATGCGACAGCCTGCATGCAGCCGACATCCGCATCGTTTTGGATGGTGTGTTCAATCATGTCGGTCGTGATTTCTGGGCATTTCGCGATGTTCAGGAAAAGAAGGAGAAATCAACCTATTGCGACTGGTTTTCCAACCTGCACTTTCATGCACGCAGTCCGCTGAATGATGATTTTACCTATGATGCATGGGAAGGACACTATAATCTGGTAAAGCTCAATCTGGAGAATGAAGAGGTTGTTCGCTATCTGCTGGACAGTGTTGCGATGTGGATGGATGAGTTTCACATCGACGGCCTGCGCCTGGATGCAGCCGATTGTATACGTCCCGAGTTTTTTCGCAGACTGAAGGCGTTCTGTAAAGAAAAAAATCCGGACTTCTGGCTGATGGGGGAAATCATACACGGTGATTACAACCGCTGGGCAAATCCCGACATGCTGGATTCCGTTACCAATTATGAATGCTATAAGGGACTGTATTCCTCTCACAATGAAAGGAATTATTTTGAAATCGGATATTCCTTGAACCGGCAGTTTGGCAACGGTGGAATCTATCAGGGACTGGATCTGTATAATTTCGTCGATAATCACGACGTAAACCGTCTGGCAAGCACCGTTAAAAACAAAGAGGATCTGTTTAATATATATACCATCCTCTTCACCATGCCGGGAATTCCAAGCATTTATTACGGCAGTGAATATGCAGTTGAGGGTAGAAAGCACAACGGCAGCGATGCCGATATCCGCCCCTGCCTGCAGCTGTGTGAGTTTGATTCAGAAAAGCTCTGTGAGCACCTTGCTCTGCTTTCTTTCGTGCATAAGATGAGAGCCTGCAGCCACGGCAGCTATGAGCAGGTACTGCTTCGTAATGAACAGTTTGTATTCTGTCGAAGCTGTGAGCAGGACAGTCTGTATATCGCATGCAATGTGGCAGATGCGGATTATGAAGCAGAGCTGCCTATCCCACAGGGCTGCTGGAAGGATTTTCTGCGTGGCACGACATACAGAAGTGAAGGCGGAAGCCTGCAGCTTACCATTCCCGCAAAGAGCTCCTGCATTCTGTATAAGGATAACGAGAGTGAACAGACTGTGACAGAAGATTGCAGCATTTCGTACGGGGAAGCCCGGGACCTGATGGAGGAAGAACAATCAGCGGTATACGCAGTACCAATTTTTGTAAAGCCGTTAAAGGAAGCAGAGGGTCTTCCGGTGGAAGGCATGGAAGTAAAGCCTGGAAAATACCGCCATTTCAAAGGAAAATGCTACAGCGTGCTGTATGTGGCAACACACAGTGAAACGCTGGAGCGCTATGTTGTATACCGGCAGCTATATGGCAACGAGGAGGTCTGGATACGCCCTCTTGCTATGTTTTGTGAGAGCATTCTGGTTGATGGCGTACTGACACCACGCTTCACCTATATCGGAAAATAAGAGGAAAAGCATCACCATAAAGAAAAAGACTTATCCATGGAAGCAGGCTGTTCTGCACTTATCGCATACAGCGATTGTTTCCGGATAAGTCTTTTATTATAGTAAAGCCTTTTTCATGTTTCTGAAGTTAATCCCTGCCTTTTTACACGGCTGTCTGCATAGTCAGCCTCACAACGCCTGCACATAGGCCTGTATAACAGCGTGAATCTGCTCGGACTGCAGCATCGCACTGCTCTCGTTCATCAAAGTGGTTACAGCATCCAGGCCGAGAGGAAGACTGCGCCGCATGCGGTATGCAAACGGCTTTGGAAACAGATGCAGCTGCTTTGCAATCGATCCGATAAGCAGGAACCGGCAATTTTTCTCAACAAAGGACTGCATTGTACTGGCTTTTGCTGGATAATGATAAAACAACACCTCATGCAGATAGGTATGCAGGCGTTGTGCAAGGCGCAGACGCTGTCTTTTCCCGTGCAGCATGCTTGCAAGTGTATGCTGGCACAGAATGCGATCCTCCTCCATATCCTGTATATCATCTGCCACCTGTAAAAGAAAACCGTAGGCGATACAGAAAAATGCTTCTTTTTCAGAAAGGTCTCCATCCATCAGATAGCCGTCAGCCAAAACAGAGGCTCCCCCCTTGTATATGGATATCCTTCGTATTTCTTCTTCACAAAGTCTGCTGTCCTGCTGTACGGACAAGATCTGGCCCTCCTGAATGCGCAGAAGTGCATCATACACATCCGGAAACTGTTGGCGGGGAAAAGTATCCTCAATCATGGAAACAAGGGCATCTACCTGACGATACAGGTCTGCATCCATCGGCCTCTGTTCCCCCTTCAGACGTTCGCTCAGCCAGCTGTTAAACGCCTTTTTCCGTTGTTTGTCAATAGCAGGGTCATCCAGAAAATTATCGGTATACGGATACAGCATACTGTAGGCGAAGATCGCCTTGTGATAGCACAGCTTCCGCTCCAGCATACATTCCAGCAGCAAAATAATCCAGACATTCCGCATTGCCTGCATGATATCATCCAGCTCAAGCGCAGTATCAAAGCACATGGCATCCCGAACGAACTGCTTGGTAATGGATAGGAATTCCTCCTGAACCGCAGGCTTTAACACCGCGAAATTCAGAACGGATTCACTGCGAAGCAAAGCAAGAACACGTCTGTCCATTTCCGTTTTCCACCCTGCATCCTCCAAATTTTCTGCAGCATGCTGTAAAAACGTTTCCCAGTCTGCTTTCAGCTCTACCGCTTTCCTCCTGTTATCTTTTTGTACCTGTTTTTTCACAGGGGTTAGCCTTAATCTGGTACAGCGGCAGTTGAGCCACAGTCTGTCACACTCCCTGACCAGCTCCTCGAAGCTACTCATCCTTCAAACTGCAGATCGATATCCCCCATACTGCTGTGTAGCTGAAGGTAGTTGTCACTCGATCGATTCCCTTCCTCTGCATCACATGACAGCTCCCATTCCCGGTTTTGGATCTGTGTATCTCCCATTGTATTTTTAACCCTGTAGCGATAATCCTTCTGATCTCCGCGAACATGAATCATGATATCACCCATGCTGCTTTTCACTACACTGTTTCCATAAAGCTGTCCATCCACCTCAATATCTCCGGCAGATTGCGCAATCGCCAAATCCTTGGAAACGATATGTTCCAGCGTAATATCCCCTAGCTTTTCTTCTATGGTGATATGCTTTGCGGACAGGTTTTTCAGCTGAATGTCACCAAGCTTATCTTCAACGTATATTCGCTCATACTGCTTATCCTTCAACGTAACTATAATCGTATCATTTCGATTCCGATTTCCTTTGCTTATATCCGGATTGTCTACAGTAACCGTTACATTGCCCTTCTCCTGTTTGATGTTCACTTTCTCCTTGCGAATATCGAGGAATGTAATTTTATTTTCCTTTCCCCGTTCAATCCGGACATCTCCCAGAGTGACGTCAAGTGACAGCGATTCCACTTCCTGCAGCGACTGATCCCAGCGCTCCTTATAGCTGTGCTTCTCATCCTCCCAGGATGTAAAATCAAAGCTATCTCCCAACTGTATACCGAAGCTTCCGTTAAACGGCCACCAGTCTACCGTATCCTTGTCAACATGCAGATAGCGCAAATCGCCCCCCTTTGCGATCCCCACACCAATACATAAGGATCCCAATACCATCAAAACTACAGACACCACAACCAGTGTACGTATCCCTCTATGCTTTTTCATGCCGTTTTCCTCCCTGTGCCTTATGATACAGCCGTGTCAGTGCATTGGTAAACGCAGGCAGCACGGTACGAATGAGTGAAAAAAACAAAATAGAAAGCAGTAAGCCCAAGCCAATACATAAAAATCCGCCACCTGCCGCAATCCATGCATTGGATGGCGTATGGTAGTTTGTAACAGCACTTGCCATCAGAGGTATCCCTGTAATCAATATAGAGGCAAAGGATACAATACCGGCTACGCCCAATGCAAATACGGTAATCACAAGTGCAAACATTACGGCAATAGCCGCAAACAGAAGCGGAAGAGCAATCGGCAGGGCACAGATACCAAGAATGATCATCCCTGCATTTTTCAATGAGCTGTTTGGATTATTTCCTCTGCGATAGTTTCTATGCTGCTGTTCCTGACGTATGGACCTCTCTGCCTTCAGCTGTGCTGCAAACTGCGCCGGTGTCCCTAAATCATCTATGACCTGCTGGTCATTCCCATCCCCTGCTTCTTCAAAATATTCTTCACAATACGAAACTGCATCCTCCACCTCAGATGGTGAAAAATTCGCAAGCCTTCGCTTCAGTTCCGCTATATACTCAGCCTTCTTCATGTTCTTTTCCTCCCTCCAGAATACCACTGAATTTTGTTGAGAATGCCTTCCATTCCTCAACATACTCCCTATATTTATTTCTTCCTGCATCTGTCAATCGGTAATATCTTCGATTTCTGCCCATATGCTGCTGGTCATAGGTTTCCAGATAGCCTTCTCTCATGAGTCTGCGCAGAACCGGATACAGTGTTGACTCACTCACACTCATTACAACCTTTACCTCCTGCGTTAGACGATATCCATAGGTATCCTCCTTGTGCAGCGTTGCCAGCACACAGGCGTCCAGCAATGCAGAGCCAAGCTGAAATGTCATATACATCACCTTTCTTCAACAATATTATACGCCATATAATATTGTAATGCAATCATATATCATAGGAAAGATCAAATAAATGTAACAGCCTGTATCCGCAGCATGCTTTATATACAAAAAGCCGGGATGAATGAACTCCGGCTTTTTTCCTATGGCAGCAAATAACCGCTGCATTTTTTTCCTTACAGAACAGAAGATTTCCGGATAATCAAGGTACGGGACAAGTTCTGCATGAAAAACCACCCTGCCTGCGACACCTTCAATTCTTCCTGACGCTACCTGTTTCCACCAGCAGCACAGGTGCATTATGTTCTCCGCTTCATCTCCAGCATTGCCGCATAATGCTTTATATTGAAAGCCGCAGGGGCATTCTTTTTTAGCAGCTGCAGGTGTTCCTGTTCCCATGCTTTCATCGCTTGATCAGAAAGAGAGGCCCCCACACCCCGACAGGCCTTCATTCTCCCATTCCAGGATTCTCTGGTAAAGGGAATATCAAGGGCATATTCCTCATGTGCTACCGGTTCAAACACTTCATATACACAGTCAGGCAATGAAATAGGGTGCATATACTCTCGGGCTCCTGACCAGTTTGGGCTGTATTTTAAAACCAGCTGCTCGCTTGCACCTGCGATCGCATCCTCTTGAGGAAGCCAGGCCATATATAAAAAGAGAAGCCTCCCCTCCGGTTTCAGATACTGAAGCAGCTTTGGAAGCAGCCTTTCATAATCAAAATACCAAAAACACTGACATGCTGTAATGACGTCAAAGGTATGGCTGGTAAAGCTGATATCCTCGGCAGATACACAGAAATAAGATATATTCTGGTTCATTTGTCGTGCAAGTGCCTTCGCCTCTTCAATCTGCTGCTGGGAAATATCCGTTCCTGTCCAGTTGGCACCATAGGTGTACATGTTCCTAGGCAGCACACCGGTTCCTGTTCCCAAATCAAGCACACGCTGATTTGCGACACATAATCCACGTTCTGCAATTTTTTCATAAAACACAGAGGGATAAATATCCCGATACTTTGCATAATCCTTTGATGTCCGGCCCCAGTCGAATGCATTCCCGGCATCTATATTCTTATTTGTAATTTTCACAACGGCATCTCCCTTACGCATCTATATGCTTATTTCTATTATTATACACCATTCCTTCGTGGATGAATTACAATCGAACAAGCAAGTGCTGCTTTTCCGCGTGCCTGTTTCCATAAGCAGGCAGAGGATGGCGAAATGTAAAGTAAGACAACTGCATTCCATTTTTTACAATTCTTGCTTTTGCAATTCACTTCTTACTATACTTTTGTATTTTATATATTCCCATCGGATTTTCACTAAATTTCACTTATCTCCAGTCAAACTGACATTCGATCTATAAATAAGCACCCAGAGCAGTCTTGCTCATCGGGAGCAATATAGCTTCCTTCTGTGCAATCAATCGTTCCTGATCAGGCATCTCATCTATACAATATATTCTAAAGCAAGCATAGAATTGCTCCATTCCATTGATTGTTCTGTTCATGCGGTGCACATGGTTTTCTCATAAAACATGCACATTCTACTAGATTTGAAATTTAAAAACCATGCTTGCCGACTTCATGTTTTTTTAATGAAAGGCCTATTGTAAAACGCATGCCATCCTGCTGTATCCCTTACTCACAGCTGTCAGTATCCTGTCGTATTCAGACCATAATACCATTCATTGTCATCCCTGTTCCTTCAACATGGGAATTAGATTAACAGAATTCACTTGTTCGATCTGTTTCTGTGTGAAATATGTTATTTTCTATACACCTTTTCGCACTGTACACTAACTATTCACATATATAAACCCTTTTCGTACCCAAAACGGACAATGTAAAATAATTTTGATAGACTTTTATTCCCTAAAGTGACATGATGTATCCGAAAGGAGAACATGCATATGGAGATAGGAAAAAAATTAAAGGAAGCTCGTATCAATTCCGGACTGACACAGGAACAGGTGGCCGAAGATATTAAAGTTACGAGGCAGACAATCTCAAATTGGGAGAAATGAAAGATCGTATCCGGATATCATGAACGTTATTGATCTGAGTAATCTTTATTCTCTTAGTCTGGATGATTTATTAAAAGGTGATGATAAAATGATTGAGCATTTAGAAGAAAATACGAATATCGTGAAAAGCAATCGTAAGCTGATAGCCGCTATCATGATCAATGTTTTGCTTGTGATACTCCTTGTGGCATTCAATATGTTCCTGCGGGATAATCAATATTATTTGATAGGTGTCTTCTGCTTTGCTATCATCAGCTCTGCTGCTTTACTTTATCAGATCATAAAAAAATTATAGGAGGAAAATATGGAAACAAAAATGATGATTTCAGCAGTTATCAGTGGTGCTGTTCTTATTGTAGGAGCATTGGAAATGATCTATCAGATCTATCATATTACTGTGATCGACGCTACAGCAAGGGGATTGAAGCATCCAAAGCTTTGGGGATTTCTTGCAATGAACGGCAATCATACAAGTGGATTGCTTCTTTATCTTATTGGCAGAAGAAACTATCCACTCATTGATCTATCCCCAGATAGTCAATCCGAGATTGAGCGTAGAAAGAAAGCAGCCGGTATCGGTTTAATCTTCCTTGTCATAGGGGCGATTGGTCTAGTCATCAGTATCATGCTCTTTTAAATACCTGTAAGTATTTTACCACCCATACGCAAACATAAAAGGCACACTACGCTAGGAATGAATACAAACTATTCTAACAGAGTGTGTCTTTTATATAAAATAAAAAAAACGGATTCCCGAAATCATGGAAATCCGTGCATTATAATAACAGCACTGAACACGCCGGATTTGCAGCAGTCATCACGTTACCTGCATCATGCAGCGGTATCTGTAAAGACACCTCACAGGCACTGTTGTTCACCTTAACACGGCAGGCACGCAAGCCTGTGAAAGCATGAAAGCTAATCAATCTTTGTTCGTATTTTCTTTCTGAGCTTAAATAGCAGACGTCCCGTGTATTTCTCATTTTCCACAAGCTGCTCATAGGCATCCAGCATCCCTGCGGTATACACAAATCCCAAAAGCCCTGCGGCTAAACCCAGAAATATAAAAGCATGGTATTCGCTCCATGGAAGGTAACCGCGCTTCGTGGCAGCCAATGCAACGATTCCCGCAACAAACAGGATGCAGCAGGGAACGGCCACAAATCCATATTTTTTCCGCCGTACCTGATATTCCCTGCAAAGCTCTTTCCTGTATTCATAGTCAAACAGCAGTACCTCCTGCTTCAACACGGCATAGGTGTCCTGATCATGAAACATACCGATGACAACCGCACAGATTCCAAGGAAAATAAACACCCCCATACCAAGCAGACGCCATGAGGAATGATTCGGAAACATACAGAATGGAATGCCGGCCAGTGCCCAGAACATAAATCCCACTGCTACGCTTCTGCTTACCCTGCTTTCCTTCATCAGAAACCCCTGCGCCATCTCTTTGCTTACATAATACCCCTTCTCCTCAGTACCCTCTTTACACGTATCATCCTTTAACAGATAATCCACGGACACTCCGAATATATTTGACAGCTGCAACAGCTTTTCCGTTTCCGGATAGCCCTGATTATTCTCCCGCTCTGCGCGCCTTCGGTGCATTTGCTGAATGCCTGCCTGGTCGTTTTGATCTGCTCTGCCAGCGCCTCCTGTGAGAGTCCCTTTTCCTTTCGCAGCTTCAACAGCTTTTCTCCTAAATTCATAAATCTGCCTCCTCACTCAAACACAGGTACATCATACCAAATCTCCATGTTATCTTCCATAGCTTTTCGCATGCACTTGCGCAACGCTGCGTTGCATTTCTGAATTTTGCAGTGATTCTTATAAAAAAACCCTGTCGTTAGATTCACGTTAGATTCAGCAAGGCTTTTTTACGATCGCTTTATCCTAAATCTGATCGAAATCTTTGCGGCGTTTTCTTTCCTACGGTATGATATCATCACAGGATACGATAGCCTGCTTCTGCAAGTATCCTCACTGCATTCTCAAACTGTTCCTCCTTCATCAGGATATAATCGGTGTTGTACGTAGATATGGCAAAGATGCCGATGCTTTTTTTCGCAAGCAGCGTTGAAATCTCGGACAGAATGCCGATCAGGGAGAAATCCAGAATTCCCTGTATGCGAAATGCCTTCCAGTGATCTTCACGCTCGATGGTATTTTCCGGTACCTCCTCCTGTAAACAGACAAGTGAATTTTCCTCATCTGTTTTTCCTATAAAGCAATAGGTGCTGTTCAAATTCACCATGGAATAATCCACCACCTTGCATACGGAAAAGCTTCCGTCCAGTTTTTTCAGCTCCATAAAATCTCCTTCTTTGTTTTCTTCAAGCTCACATTGGCTTTAAGTTATTTTCCAGCCGATCCATCATCCATGCAAGACGCCGGCTGCGACCCGCTTCTGTCTTTGCATCGAGATAAGCACGTGTATATGTCTTTTTCACAGATGCCGGCATCTTCTGAAAATTAGTATAAGCCTGTGCATTTTCCTTTAACAAGGCAGCAACTGCCGCAATCTGTTCCTCGCTGATTGCAGAAGGAGAAGCGGCGTTGTCCCACTGTCCGTTCTTTTTCGCCTCTTCTATTTTCCTGCGTCCGTATTCCGTCATGGCACCGCATGCTTCCAGCTCCTGAACCAGCGCCTTGTTTTTCTGTGACCATTTGCTGCCAGCTCTTCGCGGCGCAAAATACTTCTTGTAGGATGTACTTCATCACGCCGTCAATCCAGCCAAAGCAAAGTGCCTCCAGTAAAGCATCGTTTGCGGACAGTGTTTCCACCTCCTTTGTTTTGCCAAATTCCAGCCACACCCCTTCCCTGCGCCGACAGTTTTCGCTCAGCCATTCTCTGAATGCTTCCCGTGTTTCAAATCGCAAAAGCTCGCTCATACATTTCCTCCTTTCTTAAGCTGCCGGTTTCAAATCACGTTATCCCGGCAGTTCTTTTTCTGTTATGGCTTTTTCAAAGCCCAATTCATGCAGTGTCAAAGTATCATCAATAACCTCATGATAGATGCCCTTCGCCTGAATAAACCCGTTTTTCTCATACAGCCGGATGGCCGGTGTATTGCTGTCCACCGCAAACAGCCGTAAAACATCTGCCTGCCGTTCCTTTGCACAACGCATTGCTTCCCGTATCGCTGCTCTGCCAACACCCTTTCCCATCGCATCCACATGCACACCAAGGCGGTCAAGATACAGGGCTTTCTGTCCTGATAGATGCCAGTCGACGTGCTGTTCCCCCTTATTATGCTCGCATAATGCAAACGCAGCCAGTATCCGGGCATCCTTCTGCAGGACATACATACGCTCCTGTTTAATATCCTCCGGAAAACAAATGCAGGGATACACCGCATCCCATATACAGATTTGCTGTGCATACATATGTGCAATAATAGCTTCATACATAACCTGCAGCTGGGGCAGATCCTGTTTAACCGCTTTTCTAATGATCATACCGAACTCTCCTTACGCTTTTAAAAGTAGCCTGAATGTGTTTCTTATGCAATAACGATTTCATATCCTATAAGCCACAGACTTATTTCCCTTACCCAAGCCTTTTCTTACCGCGCTGATCCCGATACAAGCGTCAGGTTTTTCATTATTATAACAAAATCAAACAGAATATATATCCCTTTCTGCCATTCTTTTCTTTTTTGTGTAATCTAACTGCCTGCTTCATTATGATCAACAGGAATCAAGCAGGGTACATCTGTTGCATTTTTGTAAATTATTTACAATTTTTATTGGAAAATCATCCCTTTATACCCTTATAATTAAAAAGAATGTATAATTTTAATGTCGAAAGAGAGAAGCATATTATGCCACAGGATACATACGATTTTAACCGTATTGATTTGAATGAGATTTACAGTCTGTTTCACACAAAAGATGAGCGCAGGCTGGATTCCGTTAAGGAATTCATAGAAGCAGAAAACTATATGAAGGCTATTCATAAACTGAATGAGTTTTCTTCAAGCAATGAGCCCGCTGTTATTTTAAAGGGTATCCTTTTCCTATACCTAGGGGATATGCAGAAGGCCATTTCATTATGGAAGCCATATATCAAAAAGAATAAGGCGCACCCTCTGATGATGAGATACTATGCCATCGCCTGTCATTCCAGTGAAAAGTACAAAGAAGCAGTAAGGGTTTTTAAAACCGTTTATCCAACGGATACCAGAAAGGATGAAATCGTCTTATCGTATGCATTTTCCTTAAAAGAAGTTCATAAATACAAGACGGCACGGAATCTTATACTGCCCTTTTATTCCTCCACTGTAGGAGATGACCTGATAGCTGTTATTCAAAATATGGAGTTTACAACCCTTCTTCTGGAGCTTGATGTACTGTTACAGGATGAAGATTCCTATTCTGCACACTTTGCGCCCTATTTGTCACAGCTTTCCTCCGTTATGATTTTTGAGGATGCAAAGGAATTACTGGCATGCAATATCGTCATTTTGTCGGGTTATATGTCCACAAGGCGCTGTGAATGGCTGGCACCGCACTTTTATGAGCTTGTCAGGCTGACAGACAAAAATAACTATTTAAAAGACACGCCATATGAGATCGCCGTAAAGCGCGGCTATACCAGCTGGGAATCCTACTTTTATCAGCAGGATGAGCAGGTGCCAAAACCGTTGAAGGAGATTGGTTTGTACCCTCTTGAAGAATTGGAAATTGATGATGAAGTAAGTCAGAGTGTTATCTGCTGGAATGCCGCAAAGCTCTATCAGACACAGCCGGAATGCTTTCGCTATATGCGCAGCACGTATCCTCACACCTGGAATAAAATAGAATATATCGTGGATAAATTTAAAAGCAAGCCAACGGATTATCAGAAGCAGGTGGAGAAAAAGATCATGCTCTATGTGGATTATTCGCAGCAGGAATTACATGAAGAACTGGAAAGAAGATATAAAAAAGCTTATAAGACTGAGCATGACAGCTGACAGTCTTCAATATATGAAAATACGAGTATTCGCATTTGGTTCATTCTTACCTTAAAGTGTTTAAAAGAGAGGATTCAATTCCTATTGAACTACAGTCATGTTGAATTCTCTTTTTTTAATTTACCCGCTATCGGGCAGAAATACGCATTTTTATATACCATTTTTCTATAAAACAATGTAATTTAAGATAATACGTTCTATGTATCCATTTGATATTGAAATCATCTATGGTATATTCAACGCTATATCTGACACAATCATAAGAAAACAGGAAGTATCGTTCACTTCTTGTTTTTTATATACGCTGAAGCAATCTGCTATTTCCGGCTTTGTTGAGAAAGGTTTAAAGGCTGGCGATCAAACCAAACGCTTATCGTATAGTTCACCGGCTGATTCAAGGTATGCCTGCATAACAGATTCCCTGGGCTATATCATAAATCACGCTTTTTCTCTATTGTGTGCTTCCGTAAAAAAAAGCAGGAAGAAAAACAGCCTGCTTACTATAAACTTGAATGTTACATGAAGAATAGCATTTATAAAAAAGAAAATCCGCAAAACTCGATTCTGATCAATTGTCTGATACAGATTTTTTCTTTTCTTATTCTATGCTGAATCAATATCACCGGCCTTTTTCTAATACATATTACAAATATTCCTTTTCCACCATGGTGATCAGTGATCTTCGGTTTGCGAACATTGCAAATGTGCCTGTGGTTGTAAAGAAGGTATTCTGAATGCTGTAGGCTCCCTGCACCTCCTCCAGTATGATTGCCGCAGCCGCATAGTCCCAGCATTTCACATGGGCAGACAGATACAGATCACTCAATCCTTGTGCAATCTGTACGATACTCAGGGATGCACAGCCCAGATAGCGATGGGCACGGAATTCATCCTGCATGGTTAACGGATCACTACCATAGGTTCTTTTTATATAACCCAGAACGTGCAGGCCGGCATCCAGAATACACTCCCTCGCTTCTTTTTTGCGCAGCTGTGCCATCCTCTCCCCGTTTTTCCATGCGCCTTTGCCATGAACTCCCAGGAACAGCTCATCCCGCATGACATCATATACGATGCCGAAGACGGGCTGCTGCTTATGATAATAGGCCAGCGATATTGCGAAATCCCGGTGCCGGCTTACAAAATTCGTTGTTCCGTCGATCGGATCCAAAATCCATAGATGATCTCCGCGTTCCCTGACACTTTCCTCTCCCAGAAAGCTGTGTGTTGGAAATTTTACTTTAAGTGCATAGCGAATCTGTTCCTCTATGCTGCGGTCGTATTCCGTTACCAGATCCTGAAAATCCGTTTTATATTCCGGTGTCACTTCGGATACGCGGCGCAGCTGTGCCCCGCAATCTCTTACCAGCTCTATCGCAAATTCTATTACATCCTGCTGCATACACTCACATCCTCATCCTTCATAAAGGGGTTCACCTGCCCAAGCACCGGTTCCTCGCCATAGCGTCCATGGGTATCGCTGCCCCCTGTTTCTATCAGCTTATACCTTTTTGCGATGGCATGCAAGTCATCCACCTGCTTTTGTCCGTGTGAGCAGTGCCAGGTTTCAATACCATCCAGTCCGATCCGTACATATTCGGGGATCGATTCTGTGACGCGTGAGGTATAGGGATGTGCAAGCACGGCGATTCCTTGATCTTTATGAATGGCCCGTATCGCCGCTTCTACTGAAACAAAGGAGGCAGGACATACACAGATTCCGTTGCTTTTGAACAGCTTTCGATAGACATCGGAATATATGGTATCACTGTAGCCGTGTCGTATCATAACGTCCATGATGTGCTGCTTGTAGATAGCTGTGGATTGCTGTGCCATGCATTCCACTTCCTTCAGGCTAATCTGATAGCCGTGATCAATCAGCTGCTGCACCTGCCATAGGGAAATCGCTCTTCTCTGACGCAGGATCGCTTCACACAGGGCATCCACATGCGGGGTGTCTTCTCCGAAGCCATAGCCGAGAATATGCACCTGCCGTTGTGCAACCTCATCAAAGGCACTGATCTCGATCCCCTTGATGAGCGTACAGGGCAGCATATCGTACAGGATGTGCCGGTATGCCGCAAAGGTATCATGATCCGTTATGGATATCATCTGCATCCGGCTTTCTTTAGCAAGGCTGAGAATCTGTGCCACCGTCAGTGAAGAGTCACTGCAAACGCTGTGTATGTGAAGATCGATACGGTTCATGCCATCATTCCCTTTTGCATATTGTACTCCCGATCACACAGCCCCTCCATGAATTCCAGATCATGAAAGATACCGAGCATGGTCGTTCCCTCCAGCTTCAGCTGCTCAATCAGATCACGGACCTTCTGCTTGCTGGTATGATCCAGACTGGCGGTCGGCTCATCCAGCAGCAGTAAACGCGGCTTCTTTACCATGGCAGCCGCAATGTTCAACCGCAGCTTTTCTCCTCCGGAAAAGGTATTGGGATACATATCCCAAAGGGCCGGCTCCAGCTCGAAATGCTCCAGCATATGCTGTGCCCTGCGACGGGCGGTATCTTCATCCGCCCCCATTTCCAAAACCGCCTGTTCAATAATCTGCCGTGCAGTCGTTCGCGGCATAATGCGCAGAAACTGGGAAACATAGCCGATTTCCTGTTTGCGTAGATAAATCATCTGCCGCTCACTTGCCTGACAGAGATCTAGCATCCCGAATTTTTCACTGTCATACAATATCCTTCCCTTCTGCGGCAGATTGGTTCGGTAAATCCCCTTTAAGATCGTCGATTTCCCACTGCCGCTCTTCCCTGTGATTCCGATAAATTCCCCCTTCGCAAGATGCAGACTGATTCCCCTGCAGGCATGGATTTCACGCCTGCTGACATGCATGGTAAAGCTTTTTTCCAGATTCTCGATAACCAGTAAATCCTGTTGCTGCATATGGTTCACCCTTTCCTGTATTTACGGATAAATATGTCAATGTCCAATGAAAAATCATCAATTCGGCTGCGGAATACTGCATCCTCCCAGTTCCACCAGGCGATATCCAAAAGGGCGGCAATCTGCTCGCAGTCAAAGCGAAAACGAAGAATTTTTGCGGGGACCCCTGCAACGATTGCATAGGGTGGAACATCGTGTGTCACAATGGCACCACTGCCAATTACGGCTCCATCACCGACCTTCACGCCTGCCTCGATCAAGGCGCCATGCCCGATCCATACATCATGTCCGATTTCTGTCAGCTTGCTTCTGCGCTGCTCGAAAAAGGCTTCATCATCCGTATCCCGGACACCGTACATTCTGCGCCGGTAGGTGATATGATGAGTCGTAGGGCGTTGCAGGGGATGCTGGGTTGCTCCGATGCGGACATTTCTTGCGATATCCACAAAGCTGTGAATGATCGTGTTTTGTATCATCGCATACGGCTCGCAATAGGAATACCTGCCAAAGGAGCTGTTTTCAATGACACTGTGTGCGCCTACCTTATTATATATAGAAAAGCTTACCTGGTTAAGCTCTACATCCTGTTCGATGGTCACTTCTCTGCTCAGCATGGCTATACCCGGTAATGGTTCTGTGCGATGCACATACCGTCCACAAATACCTCGGTGATTGCCGGCAGCTCGTTGGGCAGGATACGGATAATCAGCAGGTCGGCCTTTTTACCTTTTTCAATGGAACCGTAGTCCCGATCAATGCCGGTAGCCCGTGCAGGGTGTATGGTCACCTTATTCACCATCTCCTCCAGACGCTGGCCCTTCTTAGTCATCTGAAATACCGCATGCAGAAGGCTTGCCGGATAATAATCACTGCATAAGATATCCGCTGCATCCTGTGCGATAGCGTCTGCCGCATTCATATTGCCGGAATGACTGCCGCCCAGCAGAATATTCGGTGCGCCGACAACCGTGTACATACCGCGTTTCTTTGCTTCCCTGGCTACCTCCAGCGTGATTGGAAATTCCGATATGGTTGCCCCGAACTTCTGCACCACATCCAGCTTTTCAATCGTATCATCATCATGCGAGGCGATCGAGATGTCCTGCGCCTTTGCCAGTCTGGCAGCCGTTTGCATATTCTCCAGTGTCAGCTTGTCGCTGTTCATGCGGCGCGCCACCTCTTCCGCAACCTCCTCCTCACTCATGCTTCGGGCATTGCGGACATAGCTTTTGTATACCTCAATGTTGCGGTACTGCCCCTGTCCCGGTGTATGATCCATGAAGGAAATGAGGTGAACACGCTTTTGACGCAGATAGTCCAGCATCAGTGGAAACTGCTTCTGATTGTCGATTTCAAAGCGCATGTGAAAGCGGTGATGAATCAGATGCAGCTGCGTGTGGCTTTTTTCTATGATATCCGCCAGCTGCCTGACGAGCTCGGGACGTCGCATGGGGGAAGCTCCAACTCCCTCCCAGATACTGACGGAGTGAAACATGGTGGTTATGCCATGGGTACAGCATTCCTTTTCGAATTCATATACAGCCAGCTCCATATCCATGATGCTGCTGGGGCGCGGTGCCGCCATGGCCTCGATATGATCCGAATGCATATCGATGAAGCCCGGTGTGATGTATCCCCCATAGGCGTTGTACACCTCATCAATGCGCATAGAGGCAAGCTTTGCTTGTGGAACGATATCATAGATACGCTCCTGTTCAATCAGCAGAGCGTGATCCTTTAATATACCATGCTCCTGTACGATGTTTCCATTTATGATTGCAATCATGATGTTCTCCTTATAATAATGAATATACAAGCTGCTGGGTATAAGGGTGCTGCGGATCCTCCATGACCTGATCGGTCAGTCCCTGTTCAATGATTTCCCCATCCAGCATAACAATCGTTCGATCCGCCAGCATGCGAATCACCCCCAGATCATGCGATACCACAAGCATGGATACCCCCAGCTCCCGCTGTATTTTCTTAATCAGGTCTAATACATTTGCCTGCACTGATAGATCCAGTCCGGTTGTGACCTCGTCCAGCAGAAGAATCGGCGGATTGTTGCTGAGAGCCTTGGCAATCTGAACACGCTGCTGCATGCCGCCGGAAAATTTCCTCGGCTCCTCCTTCATGCGGTGCACCGGAATTTTCACAGCGTTTAGCAGCTCCTCACCGCGTTCACTCATAGCCTTTACATTGCGCTTTCCTGCCGCGATCAGCTTTTCAGCGATGTTTCCCATGCTGGAAAAATTCATTTTCAATCCGAGATAGGGATTTTGATATACCATGCCGAGTACGTGATTGCGGATATAGCGCTGCTGCTGGGCAGTCAGCTCAAAGATGTTGGCAGCTCCGTTTTTATAGGTACGGATTGTACAGCTGCCCCCTGTCACCTCCTGATCAAAGTACAGGCACTGCATCATGGTGGACTTGCCGCTGCCGCTTTCTCCCACCACGCCAAGAATCTCCCCGTCATATACATCAAAGCTGATATCCCGGCAGGCATATACGGTTCCGCATTTCGGGCAATAGTTTCCCTGCAGCTTTACCGAATGGCTGCGGCAATGGGGACAGCCCTCACCAAAGCGTTTGTTGAGATGTGATACACGCATCAGCGGTACATCGTTGTAGTCCATTATGCTTCCCTTCCTTTCGCATTCAGGCGTTCCAGACACTGGCTGGTATCATTGCACTGATAGCTGACCCTGCCATTTGTTTCATCGATGATTTCATCCAGATAGACATGAGATGCCCCGCACAGCCGGCAGCATTTCCCCTGAAAATCCTCGGTCTCGAAGGGATGATCATCAAAGTCCAGCGATACGACCTTCGTATAGGGTGGAATCGCATAGATTTTCTTTTCCCGTCCGGCTCCCAGAAGAATCAGCGCCTCGCTTCTCATCATTTTCGGATTGTCAAAGCGGGGGATGGGAGAGGGAGCTGTCACATAGCGGTCGTTTACGAGTACCGGATGATCGGCCCCCATGGTTACTCTTCCATATTTCATAATCTGTTCAAAAAGCAGCAGCCAGGCCCCGGTATATTCCTTTTCGGCATGCAGTCGTCTGGTTGCACGCTCGCTTGGCTCGTATTCCCGCAGCGGTTCCGGTGTCGGTACCTGTAAAATCAGAATCTGGTCTTTTTTTAGAGGTACCTCCGGTATACGGTGACGCGACTGTATGAGGGTGGCAAGAGCCGTATGCGTGGTCAGCTCTACTCCCGTGGTGGCCCTGATCAGATTTTTGATACTGATGGCATTGACGCTTTCATCACTGCCCTGATCAATCACCTTAACAATATCCCTTGGACCGACCAGCGAAAGACTCAGCTGAAGCCCGCCGGTTCCCCAGCCTCTGGCGATCGGCAGCTCCCGCGACGCAAAGGGCACCTGATATCCGGGTATACAGATGGCCTTCAGTGAGGCTCTGCGGATTTCCCGCTTGCTGCCTTCATCGAAGAAGGCAAAATTATATTTCTTTTTCATCATCGGCCTGTTCCTTCTTTGTTTTTCTCATGCTGTTTAATTTCGATTGAAATGTGACATAGTGGGGAAGCTTTAAGTGCGATATAAAGCCGGTTGCCTCCACCGCATCAATATGGTAGAGCACAAATTCCTCGTCATTGACCGCAAAGCCTTTATCCTCGCTTTCCAGACATGTATCCAGAATACTCATGGCGATTGCCTTGGTTTCGTTCTGCCCCATGGTGATGCCATAGCCAACCTTAAATTCCAGCTCCTTTTCCCCATTTGGATCGGTTATGGTAACCGGGATCAGACTCTCTACCTCTGTCACCTTGATTTCTCCGATATAATAGGAATCCTCCTCACGCTCTGGCTGCAGGGGATCCGGAACACTGATTGGCAGCTGCCCCACACGCAGCTCCCCCACTGTCGGATGCACAACACCATAGCCGCGCAGGGAAGCATAGCCCAGTGCGGTTACCGCCTGCGTCATCCCTCTGCTTAGAATCTGCAGACGCTCACTGCGCTGCGTGGGAAAGCTGAGCATCTGCTTTGTGGCATCCTTCGGAGCACGGTTATCATTTTCCACCGGTGGCAGCAGCCCTTCCCTGCGCAGATAGTCGCTGACCCTTGGAAGGCGCAGATCTGTTTTCTCTTTGGTGCATTCCTCACTCAGAAACGCCTCCACATACTGCTTCAGCTCCTCCTCACGCTCCTGCAACAGATCAAAGTCAAGCAGGCGGTGTACGTAATCATAGCTCGTACCCAGAAGCTGTCCCTGCGGGATATCCTTAAAGGCTGCGGATATTCTGCGTTCGACCTCCATTTCCCGACTGTCAATAATATGGGAGTAGTACCTGCGCGGCAGTGTGGAGCGATAGCTTCGCAGCAGAAATACCGCCTCCTCCATACTGCCCTCTCCCTGCTTGATTGCCAGTGCGGCGAGGGAGGGGGCGTACAGACTGCCTTCACTCATCACCTGATCCACCAAAAGCCGCATGCCCTGTTCAATCTGGTCAACGCCGGCACCGGCGCCCTTTTTGACACGTTCATATTTTAATCGGCGCAGGCTTTCCTCAATTGCCTGTTCGCCGCCCTTTACCGCTACATATGCCATTGTCCTATCCCCTTTCCACCTGTGTTGTTCTCGGCAGCGCCATACAGTTCGCATCCGCATCGATCAAAAGCATATCGAAGCCCAGAGGAAATTCCTCATTCACAAGAGCGCGGACCTCCACCCAGTCACTGTTTAGCGGGGAAGCAATCGTATGTGCGTGCGGTATGCCGGGACCTCGTAATATCAGCTCGTCTCCCTCCTGCAGAGAATCACATTCCACAAGTAGCGTCGCTCCCAGATGCGGATCCTCCAGCGTGCCTGTCTGAACCTTCTGCATGATTTCACACAGTCTGTCCCTATGCTTCCCTGTCACAATGACATGTGCTGCGGTTTCCAGCGAACAGCTTTGACAGTAGGTCAGTCTGGCGATGCTGTCTGTCAGCTGTTCCTCCTCCACAGCATGAAAGCTGGTATCCGCATCCAGCAGCATATACAGCAGTACACCGGTAGCAGCCCGGCATGGCAGCTCAGCCTCCAACCTGTCCGCCTCCTGCTTCAGACTTACTATTTCACCGGGATAGGCGAAGGCATGAACTACCTGACGGTAGGCATGCTGTATATCAAATACCATATCAAAGTTCATGTTGTTCTCCTTACACATCCATCGTTTCAAAGTTCACGCGTGTTTTCAATATACCTGCCACATGTCGTGCATGTGCAGCATCCTGCTTCTGTTTCTCCTGAGTCAGAGCCTTTTCCAGCTGATCCACACCGTCAAGCGCTGCATTGCAGGCAGCGTCGATCACTGCCAGAGCATAGGATTTCTCCAGCTCATTTCCCTGTATCAGTCCAATGCCGATTGTATCCCTGCACTTTACTCTGGTTTCGCTGACCAGCACCTCTCCCAGATAAAAGAGGGAATGCTGTGCGCTTTCTCTCATACGAAGCATTGTCAAAGCATTTTTCGGTTCCTCAATGACATGAAACTGCGTCTGCTGTTCAAAATATTGCGCCCACTGTGTGAGGAATTCATTTGAACAGTGTACCAGAATCCGGGTTCTTTCTTTACGTTTCATAAGCTCCTCCTTGTTACGAGTATAGCTTACCTTGTAGCCAAGAGAGGTTTGTTAAGCGGTTGTAAACATTGTGTATGGAAATGATGAAAAAGGTGTAAAAAAAGACATTTTGACCGTGGCATATCGATCAAAATGTCAATTGGTAGAAACAGAGGAAGCAGGCCCTGCTTATGGGAGGCAGCTCCTGCCGCTTTTCACTTCATTCCTCCAGCAGATAGCTAAGATAGCGTTCGGGCTGTTCAAGAAATCTTCTTGTCAGCTGGTAGTGCTCGGTATCCTTATAAGAAACCTCCTGAATGCCTGCTTCTGAGAATTCCAGAAGCTTTGCATAGGGATAGGCCATAAGCATGGGAGAATGGGTGGCTATGAGAAACTGAGAGTTCTGTTGAACCAGTTCATGCACCTCTGCAATCAGCGTGAGAATGCGGGAGGGAGACAGCGCCGCCTCCGGCTCATCGAGCAGATACAGCCCATTGCCGCCAAAACGATTGTGAATCAGAGAGAGGAAGCTTTCCCCGTGAGACTGCCGGTGCAGGGATACTCCGCCATAGCTGTCGATGATATGGCGGGAACGATCCGGATATTGATCAAGCTCGTCGATATTGGAGGCGAGATTGTAAAAGCTCTCTGCGCGTAAGAAATAACCGTCTTTTGGATAGTCGCCTCTCCCCAGCTGAATATGTTCATATAAAGAAGAGTGGGAATCCTGTGTTGAAAAGTTGAAATTTCTGGTGCCTCCTTCCGGGTTAAAGCCGTAGGAGACAGCGATTGCTTCCAAAAGAGTGGATTTTCCAGTACCGTTTTCTCCGACAAAGAAGGTGACCGGTGCATCAAAGGACAGCTGACCCATACTGCTCAGACAGCGAACGGCCGGCAAACTTGCAAGATAGGAGTCCGCAGCAGGCGGTGTTGCCATTTTAACATTACTGATATATCTGTTTTTTATCATGTGTGCTCCTCCTGAGAATCCGGTGGTTATAAACCGCATATCGTATGGTAATTCTGCATGCATACCTTTGTATTTATCATAACATATATTTCAGCATTGCACATTTTTCTCATAAAAACATATCAATAAAAACACATTTTTCTAAAAAATAGAATGATCTATCTCGGATATTGATGCATATCTAAACAATGCTTGTCACGCTTTATTTTGTGGATTTAAAATGTCACTTCCAATAGGATTATAGAAGAAAAATAACGGCCGCATGAATCAGCCGTTATCTCTCTTTATGCTTCATCCAGTACCCGCTGCATTTCCTCCTGCAGTTGTACAGTTACACCCTCCGCCTTTAAAGGCTTGTAATCTTCATAATACAGCGGCTTTAGGATATGAATATGAAACGTTCCCTTGTGCTTCATCACATCCATATAGTCGTAGGAATTTTTTAATACAATAGGAACAATGCAAGCCTTTGCCATAAACGCCGGCTGCATGGAGCCAGCCTGCATGGGATGCATTACACCGCCCTTGCTTCTGGTTCCCTCCGGGAAAATCAGCAGATTATCCTTCGCCTTGAGCCGTCTTGCGGCCTCCCGCAGCATATGAATGGCACTGCCGCGATCCTCTCTGTCAAATAGTATGACCTCCAGTGTCTTTGACCACGCAGCCACATACGGCACCTTTTCATTTTCCTTTTTGGAGATAAAGGTAAACGGCAGATCAAGGACAGCCATCTGTAGCAGCATATCGAATTCGCTCTGGTGATTGCATACAAACAAAATCGGTTGATCCTTGGGCAGCTGTTCCTGAAATTGTACATCCAGTGTCACACGATAATGCGACAACAGCCTTTCCGACCATTTCTTCATACATGCATACCGCTGTGCAAACGGTTTTTTCCGTACAAGGACAGCATCGATCCAGCTTCTTGGAATGAGCCAGAGAAGATACAGACTTCGCAATATATACATAAACACCTACTCCTTCATCGCCGCTGCATAGGCAATGGCATATTCTTTTTCATGAGATATGGATACCTCTACCTGAAGACCTGCGATATAGCATGTGGGAGCACCAGCGGCATCCGCAAGAATTTCAACAGCGGAAAGGACATAGGATTTCTCCTTATGCACCGCTTTGATAACCGCCTCCTTAGCCGCAAAGCGTCCTGCCAGCCATTCCGCACGGCGTTCTTTTGGAATGCGGTCAAACAGCTTTCGCTCCTGTTCACTCAGCACACGCAGAAACGATTCCTTTTCCATAGCACGTTTTATTCTTGCGATTTCCACAATATCACAGCCTACTCCAAGCAGCATAGCCCTACCTCTTTTCCTTATTATATACGGGCGGAAAGCGATATATTTCCACCCGTTGTGCGCAGCAGTTGTTGAGCTGGAAAGGCGTGCTGCGCACACGGTTCTTTATTTTTTCGGATCTTCCACCGCAAACATCATTTCCGCAGTCAGTGCAACCTCACCATCCACGCTGGCAACGGCATTCACGAAGGCGATACCCATACGTTCTCTGGTAACCTCTGCCTCCAGCTTCAACACATCCCCGGGAATCACCTGACGCTTGAAGCGCGCCTTGTTGATACCGGCAAACAATCCGATTTTCCCTTTGTTTTCTTCCTTGCTCAGCAGCATAACTGCCACGGTCTGCGCCAGCGCCTCCAGCTGCAGGACACCCGGCATAATTGCCTTCTGCGGAAAATGTCCGAGAAACTGCATCTCATTGGCACTGATGCATTTGATTCCCACAACCTTGTTTCCCTCGATGCTCTCAATGCGGTCCACCAGCAGAAACGGATAGCGGTGCGGTATGATTTTCTGAATATCATCACTGTTATAGATCATGCTTACTTCTCCCATCTGCGAATAAGGATGCTCGCATTATGTCCGCCGAAGCCCAGAGAATTGGACATGGCGATACGGATATCCGCCTGCTTCCCCTCATTGACCACAAGGTTCAGATCACAGGCAGGATCCGCATGACGATAGTTGATCGTTGCCGGCACAAAGCCGTTCTTCACTGCCAGTGTCGAAATGATCGCTTCCAGTGCCCCGCTGGCACCAAGCAGGTGTCCGGACATGGATTTCGTACTGGATACATACGGCTTCATCGCTGCAGCGCCAAACGCCTTTTTCACAGCCAGCGTTTCACTGGCATCATTGAGCGGCGTGCTGGTTCCATGCGCATTGATATAATCAACATCCGCAGCTGTAATAGCTCCATCCTCGATTGCCATGGTCATGGCACGGGCCGCCTGTGCTCCATCCGCAAGCGGTGCCGTAATATGATTGGCATCACAGGTGCTGCCATACCCGATGACCTCCCCATAGATTTCCGCATTTCTGGCAAGCGCATGCTTCAGCTCCTCCAGAATCAACACACCGGCTCCCTCTCCCATAACGAAGCCCTTGCGTTCCGCGTCGAAGGGAATAGAAGCACGATTGGGATCCTCTCCCTCATGCAGTGCCCGCATACTCGCAAATCCTGCCATTGCCACCGGTGTTACTGCCGCTTCACTTCCCCCCGCAGCCATCACATCCTCATAGCCGTCACGAATGCGGTGGAAGGCTTCTCCAATGGCGTTGGTTGCCGCCGCACAGGCAGTCACCACACTGGATACATTGCCGTGTGCATCCATATCAATGGCAGCACTTCCCGCTGCCAGATTGATCAGGGACATGGGAATGAAATACGGAGAGATACGGCTTGGTCCACGGCTTTCAATCGTCTGGGACGCGCCCTCAATTGTGGAAATACCACCGATTCCCGAACCGATGATCACTCCGAAGCGATCGCGGTTGAATTCCGTATCCTGCAGACCGCTGTTTTCATATGCCTGCTTTGCGGCTATTCGTGTAAATTGTGTAAAGCGGTCATTGAATTTCAGATCACGCTTTGTGAAATACTGCTCCATATCCAGATTTCTGACTTCACCGGCCAGCTTGGCACGGAAGTCACCCGCATCAAAATGCGTAATCCTATCAATACCGCAGCGGGAGTGCTGAACACTGTCCCAGACCTGCTCCACATCATTTCCAATCGGGGATACAACGCCCATCCCTGTTATGACAACTCTTCTCTTCATTTACATCACCATCCCGCCGTCTACGGCAATAACCTGCCCTGTGATATAGGTACTGTCCTCACTGCACAGAAACTTCACCACGTTGGCAACATCCTGAACTGCTCCGAATTTTTTCATCGGTATGGAGGCAAGCGCACTTTCCTTAACACTGTCTGCCAGCTTGTCCGTCATCGCAGTAGCGATAAAGCCCGGCGCAACGGCATTCACACGGATACCTCTTGACGCAAGCTCCTTAGCACAGCTTTTCGTCAATGCAATCACGCCGCCCTTACTCGCTGCATAATTGGCCTGCCCCATGTTTCCGCATAATCCGACAACACTTGCCATATTGACAATTGCTCCGGATTTCTGTTTCATCATGATCCTTGCGACATGACGGATACAGTTGTAGGTTCCCTTCAGATTGACGCGGATAACATCATCAAAATCCGCATCGCTCATACGCAGCAGCAGATTATCCTTTGTAATACCGGCATTGTTTACCACGACATCCAGATGTCCGTATTCCTTTACGATTTCCTCCAGCATGGCCTTTACCTGCTCTCCATTGGAGATATCGCACTGTATCATTTTGTGATGACCTTCAGGATCACACTGTGCCAGAACCGCACGGGCTCCCTCTTCACTGTGTGCATAATTGATGATCACGTTGTATTCCTTTGACAGGGTAATCGCAATGGCTTCCCCGATTCCGCGGGATGCCCCGCTGATAAATGCAGTTTTTCTTTCCATAGCCTTATCCTTTCATATAATCCAGCGTTTCCGCAAGACTTGCCGCATCTTCCACATGCAGTATGTTCACATCCATGCCCTTTGCACATTTCTTTACAAAGCCGCTGACCGCCTTGCCGGGACCTACCTCGATAAAGGTATCGACACCGTCTGCCAGCATATTCCTTATGGTATCCTCCAGCAGTACGCTGTGTGAAATCTGTTCACTTAACAAATCGATGAGTGGACGGTCCGCAATACGCGCGGTAAGATTATGCAATACCGGGATGCGCGGTGTCTTCAGCTCATAAGCGGACAGCACCTGATGCAGCTGTTTTCCGGCCTCCTGCAATAAGGAGGAATGAAAGGCACCGGAAACCTGTAAGGGGATCACTCTTCGTGCGCCTGCCTCCAGACATTTTTTTCCACATGCCTCAACCGCTGCTTTTTCACCTGTGATGACGATCTGTCCCGGACAGTTGTAATTGGCGATTTCACATACACCGATATCCTGTACCGCTTCACAGGCGTTCAAAATCGCTTCTTTATCCAGCATCAATACCGCAGCCATCGCACTCGTTCCTGATGGAAGTGCATTGGCCATCAGCTTTCCGCGTTCCCGCAAAATTTCTGCGCCTGCCTGTACTGAAAAGCAGTCCGCATAGCACAGAGCACTGTATTCTCCTAGACTCAGTCCGGCAGTCACATCTGCATGTATGCCGTTTTCTTGTAATACAGCCGCTGCCGCCATTGCGTGGGCAAAAATTGCCACCTGTGTATATTGTGTATCGTCCAGCTGCTCCTTTGATCCTTCAAAGCAAAGCGTTTTCACATCAAAATCCGTTGCTATGCTGTCGAAGACCGCCTTTGCACTGTCGTAGTTTTCATATAAATCCTTTCCCATGCCGGGATACTGTGCTCCCTGACCGGAAAACAGAAATGCTGTTTTCATGCCTGACTCCATTTCCCCGCGCATCCTGCGCAGTTCCTACTTATTGTAACTGATACTTTACGTTTTTAAGCTCCTGCATTTACGTAAGCTGATACATTATGCACACAGCTCCGCCATGAGATCATGCACACTCACGATGTCCGTAACACGCCATGCATTGGCTCCTGCGAATACCAGACCGTTTTCCACATCGCCCTCTACCGAATGCACGAGTGCATCACTGATACAATACGGTGTGGAGGCAGGAACACACGGCTTCATGCAGCCGATGCAGTGCTTTGGGGCAATTCTGCCCTTTAACGCATTGCGCATGAACGCTGTCATCACAGCACGGCCCGGAAGTCCTGCCGGACTCGCCACCAGCGTAATATCCTCTTTCCTGGCGTTTACGATTTTCTGCTTGAATGCCAGATCCGCATCGCATTCCGTCGTTGCGATAAAACGGGTTGCCATCTGGACACCGCTTGCACCGATATTCAGCAATGCCGCAATATCCTCACGGGTATACACACCACCCGCCGCAAATACCGGAATGCTTGTCTGGTATAGTTCCTCATATGCCTGTATTTCCTGCAGTACCTCACAGACCAGCTCGGAAAGCTCCTTCACTTTGCCGGACAGCAGCTCTTCCTTCTTAAAGCCCAGATGTCCGCCCGCCAGACTTCCCTCCACAACGATGAAATCCGGACAGCGATGATAATGACGATCCCAGCTTTTCAAAATCAGACGCGCGGCACGACCACTGGATACAATCGGTGCCAGAGCCACCTGATCGCTGCCTTCCACAGACGGCAAATTCATCGGCATACCTGCACCGGAAATGATAACATCCACGCCTGCCCCAATGGCAGCCTTCACATAGTCCTCATAATGATGGGATGCGACCATCACATTGACACCCAAAAGACCTCTGCCCCCGCTGATTGCTCTGGCTTTGGCTGCTTCCTCATATACTGCTTCAATGTTGCAGGCAAGGGGGTCCTTCCAGAAATTTTCTTTGCGATATCCCGGATGTGCCGCAGAAATCACACCCATGCCGCCTTCCTTCATGACAGCACCGGCAAGATTTCCCAGCGAAACACCAACTCCCATGCCGCCCTGAATAATCGGCTTTTCCAGATACTTTGAACCAATGGGAATGCGTTTACTCATAGCACAGTTCCTTTACCGCCTGCTGCAGCGTTACCGCCTCTTCTTCACTTTCGTGAATCAAAGAGTCGAGAATTTCCTGTAACGGACGGATATCCTTACACATACCGGCAACCTGCCCCATCATAACAGAGCCATGACTCATATCACCTTCATGAACGGCTCTTCGCAGACCGCCCAGTGTCAGCTTTTCCATTTCTTCCTTATCAGCTCCGCTTTGTTCCAGCTTCAGATATTGCAGTGCCATCTGATTTTTCAGAATACGAACCGGTGTTCCCGTACTTCTGCCGGTGACAACAGAATCCATATCCTTCGCCTTCATAACAGCCCTTTTATAATTTTCATGGATCGGACATTCCTCTGCAAGCAGCAGACAGGTACCGACCTGCACACCTACAGCGCCCAGACACAGTGCTGCATTCAGCTGCCGGCCGCTTGCGATTCCTCCGGCTGCCAGAACCGGAATGGACACAGCATCCACAACCTGCGGTACCAGTGACATGGTCGTTGTTTCTCCCACATGACCGCCGGATTCTCCACCCTCGGCAATGACGGCATCCACTCCGGACTTTTCCAGGCGGCGTGCCAGTGCCACACTTGCCACAACCGGAATCACCTTACAGCCGCTTTCCTTTAAAGCCGGAATATACGGTCCCGGATTGCCGGCACCTGTGGTAACCACCGCAACCTGCTCCTCGCAGATCACCTGCATGATGGCCTGCGTATGCGGATTCATCAGCATGACATTGACGCCGAACGGCTTATCCGTTAACTGCTTACAGGTACGGATTGCCTCCCGTGTCTGGTGCTCATCCATGGCGCCAGTTGCGATAATGCCAAGTGCGCCGCAGTTGGATACGGCTGCCGCAAATTCCGGCGTCGCGATATTTGCCATCGCTCCCTGGAAAATCGGATATTTGATTCCTAACAATTCATTTATTAACATACAGCTCTCCTTACAGTTCGATATAGCAGCCGGCCCAGGTAAAGCCTGCACCAAATCCGCTCAGAACGATTTTCATACCCGGCTGCAGCAAGCCCTTCTCACTCATTTCTCCCAGAGCGAGCGGAATGCTTGCGGCCGAGGTGTTTCCATATTCCTCTATATTGATATACACATGCTCTTTGTCGATGTGCATGCGTTTGCATACGTTGTTGATGATTCTCACATTTGCCTGATGCGGTACGATCCAGTCGATATCCTCGATGCGTTCCCCTGCCTGTTTCAGTACATCCTCAATGGCCTCCTGCATGGCTTTCACCGCAAAGCGAAAGGTCGCATTTCCTTCCATGCAGACCACGGAGGGCTGATAGGGCTGTTCTGAGAACAAGGGTCTTGGTTTGGGGGCATCACTGTGAATCACACCGGCGGCATCTCCCATACTCCCTGCAAAATGCAGCATACGCTTATTCGTATCCTCCTGCTTCACGATGGCAGCTCCGGCTCCATCCGCAAAAATGATACAGGTGGAGCGATCGTTCCAGTCCAGCTGCTTGGAAATGACCTCGGCACCGATGATAAGGGCACACGTCACCTGTCCTGCCGCAAGCATGGCATGGGCACTCTGCAATGCGTACAGAAAGCCGCTGCATGCCGCATTCAGATCAAACGCCATCATATGCTGTTTGTTCAGACCCAGCTTTTCCTGAATCAGACACGCCGTGGAAGGGGTTGTCTGATCCGGTGTGAAGGTTGCTGTGATGATCAGGTCAATCTCTTTAGGATCAATGCCGGATTTGTCGATTGCCATACGGGCCGCACGTGCACCAAGATCACTCGTATTCTCTTCTTCCGAAATATATCTGGCACGGATTCCCGTTCTGCTGGATATCCATTCGTCATTCGTATCGACAAAGGTGCTCAGATCCTCATTGGTAACGCGGCGTTTTGCCAGCGCATAGCCCAGTCCCTTGATGCTACAGCTCTTCATAATTTGCCCCCATCACTCGATATTTTTCATACCGCTTTGCCAGCAGTACCTTTTCCTTTTTCTTGCACAAATCATCCAGAACATTTTCCAGCTGCTCCCGCAGATGCTCGACTACATAGTCAAAGCAGATATGCGCGCCGCCCTTTGGTTCCGCGATAATCGTATCAATGATACCCTTGCGCTTTAAATCCGCTGCCGTAAGCTCCATCACACCGGCCGCCTCTGCCGCTCTGGATTCATCCTTCCACAGAATGCTCGCAAAGCCCTCCGGGGAGAGAATGGAATAGATGGCATGCTCCAGCATCATGATGTGATCCGCAACCGAAAAGGCAAGTGCACCACCGCTGCCGCCTTCACTTAATACGATGGCAAGCACCGGGGTACGGATTTCTGAGAACACTGCCAGACACTGCGCAATGGCTTCCGCCTGTCCGCGCTCCTCGGCACCCTTTCCCGGGTACGCACCCGCAGTATCGACCAGCGTAATGATGGGACGGTGAAACTTCTCCGCCTGCTTTGCCAGTCGGATTGCCTTGCGATAGCCCTCCGGATGCAGCATTCCGAAGTTGCGCTGCATGTTTTCCTCCAGCGTCTTTCCCTTGCTCTGGGCAAGAACGGTTACACTTCTTCCTTGAAAGGTCGCAATGCCGCCCTGACAGGCCGCATCATCTCCATAGCAGCGATCACCATGCAGCTCCATGAAATCCGGAAACAGTGCCCGGATATAGTCTGCAGCCTTTGGACGCTTGGGATGGCGTGCCAGATAAACGGTATCCCAGGCATCCAGCTGCAGCATTGCTTCCTCTCGTAAATGATCGATCTGTAAACGCAGCTCATCGGCGTGAGGATCCATGGCATCCAGCTTTGCCAGCTCGGCTTCCAGAACTGCAATGCTGCTTTCTGCTTCCTTTATGCTCATGATGCTCTCCTTTCGTGCAGCTTCAGGATACGCCGCAAGGTATCCCTGCTGTCCTTTCGCTCCACAATCGCATCCACAAAGCCTTTTTCCAGCAGAAACTCCGCCTTCTGAAAGTTGGCCGGCAGCTCCTCCTTGACCGTGGAGGCGATAACACGTTTTCCCGCAAAGCCGATCAGGCAGTCCGGTTCACTTAGAATGATATCCCCCAGCATGGCGAAGCTTGCGCTTACCCCGCCGGTTGTCGGATGTGTCAGATAGGATATATACAGCAGCCCTGCATCACTGTGCTTCGCAAGTGCCGCACTTGTTTTTGCCATCTGGACAAGAGAGAGGATTCCCTCCTGCATACGCGCTCCGCCGCTTGTCGTAAAAATCAGCAGCGGCAGCTTTTTCTTCGTCGCATATTCGATGCAGCGGGTAATCTTCTCTCCGACGATCTGTCCCATACTGCCCATAAAGAAATTGCTGTCCATCACGGTGATCGCACACGGAAAGCCGCCAATGCTCGCTGCACCGCAGACAACCGCTTCCTGCAGACCTGTTTTCTTCTGCAGGCGGGAAAGCTTCTCCTCATAGCCCGGAAAAGCAAGCTGCTCCTTTTTCAGAAAGAGCCTTCGATCCAGCTCGGTAAAGCTGTTTTCATCCACGATCTGGCGCAGGCGTTCCCGTGCGGTCAGCTTCATGTGATGTCCGCAATGGGGACATACATACAGATTGTGCATAAGATCCTCAAACAGGATACTCTCCTTGCATTGCGGACAGCTTTTATACAGATTATCCGGAGCCTCCAGCGGTTCTCTTACCGGCAGAGTACGGCGTTTTTTAAACAGGTCCAGACGGTTCTTACGTACCTTAAATAATTGTTCCATCCTCTTTCAGCTCCTTTATAAATGATTCCATAAAGCCGGTATCGTAGCGGCCGCCGACAAATGTCGGATGATGCAGTAACAGATACTGAAATTCGATATTGGTTTCCACACCCTCGATCAACAGCTCCTCCAGTGCGGAGCGCATCCGCTTGATGCATTCCAGACGGGTATCCGCATAGGTGATGATTTTGGCAATCATGGAATCATAGTATGGCGGTATGTTATAATCGTTGTATACCGCACTCTCAATGCGCACACGGCGTCCCAGCGGAAAGTTGATAAAGCTCACCTGTCCCGGACTGGGCGCAAAATTATATTTGATATTCTCCGCATTGATACGGCATTCGATGGCATGACCACGGCAGACGATATCCTCCTGCCTATAGGCAAGCTTATGACCATCCGCAATGCGAATCTGCTGCTTGATCAGGTCGATGCCGCATATTTCCTCGGAAATGGTATGCTCCACCTGGATCCGTGTATTCATTTCCATGAAATAGTATTCTCCACGGGCATCCAGCAGAAACTCGATCGTTCCCACACTGTCATAGCCGACACTTTCTGCGGCACGCACGGCATCACGAAGCAGATGTTCACGTACATCTTCCTTTAATATATGGCAGGGCGCCTCCTCCAGCAGCTTCTGGTTGCGTCGCTGACAGGAGCAGTCACGCTCATACAGATGTACGACATTCCCGTGCTTATCCGCCATCAGCTGCACCTCGACGTGCTTCGGCTCAACGATGAATTTTTCCATATAGACGGCGTCATCCCCAAAATTTGCACGGGCCTCCGCTTTCGCCGTATCAAAGGCATCCGCAAGCTCCTCGGCACAATCCGCACGGCGCATTCCGCGTCCGCCTCCTCCGCTGCTTGCCTTGATCAGCACCGGATATCCGATTTTCTCTGCCATGGCTGCGGCATCCTGTACGGTTTCCAACAGATCCTTACTGCCGGGAATGACCGGTACCCCGGCCTCCATCATGCAGCGGCGGGCATTGTTCTTATCTCCCATCTGCTCAATCACATCCGGATTGGGACCGACGAAAATCAGACCACACTGCAGCACCAGTCGGGCGAACTTCGCATTCTCACTCAGAAAGCCAAAGCCCGGATGAATCGCATCACAGGCTGTCATACAGGCTGCGCTTAGGATATTCTTCATATTCAGATAGCTGTCATTGGCTCTTGGACCGCCGATGCATACGGCATAATCCGCAAGCTGAACATGCAGCGCCTCTTTATCGGCAGTGGAATACACCGCAACTGTTTCAATATTCATTTCCTTGCAGGTACGGATGATTCTAATCGCGATTTCTCCACGGTTCGCAATGAGAAGTCGGCGGATCATGCGGCCTCACCGATGCGGATCAGCTCCTGATCAAATTCCACCATCGCTTCATTGGTTATCAGAATCTCCTGTACGATACCATCCATTGGGGAGGGAATTTCATTCATGACCTTCATGGCTTCGATGATACACAGGACATCCCCCTTTTTCACCTGCTGACCGATTTCCACAAACGGCGTTCCTCCCTGGGAGCGGGCATTGTAATAGGTGCCGACAAGCGGCGCCTTCACCCAGGTCCCCGCTGCCTTCTTCACTTCCACTGCAGGAAGCGGTGCAGTCTGTGGTGCTGCTGTCACAGGGGGAAGCGGCTCCGTTTTCACCGGTTCCATATGCACAGCCCTGCTGTCCGCAGCTGCCCCCTTCTCCATTTTTATTTTCATGTCATCCACTTCCAGCTCCATTTTGTGAAGTCCGCTTTCCTCGAAAACGCGGATGATGTCTTGGATCTTATCTGTATTCATGTACTTACCTCCTACGGATTTTAAAAAAGCCAAGGTATCTTGGCTTTTCTCTTGTTTACGCTTTGCTTTCCAGCAGGCTTACGATATCTGCTACGGTAACCAGCTTTGCCAGCTCTTCATCCTCAATGCGTACATCAAATTCTGTTTCCAGCTCCAGAGAAAGCTCCACGGCTGCCAGGGAATCAATTCCCAGATCATCCTTCAGGTTTGCTTCCATTTTAATCATATCTTCGTCGACGTTGATGGCCTCCATCAGTACTTCTTTTACTTTTTCAAACATACTTGTTCCTCCTGTGCAAATTCACTTTGACTGCTACCAGAATAACACTACTGGTAAAGAATGTCAACTATTTTAGTTTTAGATACTAGATTTAAAAGTAAATAATAACCCTAGTATTGATTACTAGGACGATATAATTCGATAATTTTGACGATATGAATCCCAAATACGCAATATGCTTTGAAATTCAAATGGAATTATAGTACTTTGATTGTCAAAAGTAAATAGTTTGAACTTCAAATGTGTATTTTCACATATTTCCCCATAATTAAGAAGACGGTATCTGCCCTGCGCTGCATTTTCATGCACTTCTCCTGCACATACACGGAGAAAGCAGCACCATCCGTCCGACATTACCTGTATTTATAGAGATATTAGGATTGCTTATACATTTGTGAACATATTCACTTCGCCAGGGAAAGGGATTACAATATCTTTAGTACCGGTATGCATGACATGCTCTGTCCATGCATATGGTGGTTGTAAACATAGAGGAAGCACGTGAGGAGGACGACATATGTCATTTCAACTAACACTCGAGGAAGTGAATCAGGTATTCGACACACTTCGGCAAAGCTATCGGATTTATGCTCCCAAGCGACTGAAAAATGCGGGGCGCTACTGCAATACCGATCTCATCCGCTATCAGGAAATCCGCAGTATGGAGGAAATCGAATGGGAACAGCGCAGTGACTATTCCCCGAAGGAGGTTTTCTACCCGATCAACCAGACGCTCTTTCATTTCACAGAGCATTATTTTCTGGAAAGTCAGGCAGATGAAAAGGACCTGCTGATATTTGCACGAAGCTGTGATATTCACGGCATCAAGCGGCTGGATAAGATATTTCTGGAAAACGGGCCGCAGCCGGATTCCTATTATAAACGAATGCGGGACAAGGTGCATTTCATCCTGATGGAATGTCCGGAAAACGGCTGGGAATCCTGTGCCTGCTGTTCCATGGGAACAAATGTCACAGACGAATATGACCTTGCCATGCGTCCGCTGAAGGATGAGGGACGCGTACTGGTGGAATGTCGCAGCGAACAGCTTGCGCGTCTGTTTTCAGCATTTGAACATGCAGAATTTCAGCCGAAATTTGTCAGGGAAAACAAAACGACCATACAGGTGCCGGATATCCGTGAGGATATGGTAGACTCCATCCGTACACTGGATATGTGGAAGGACTATCAGAGCCGCTGTATCGGCTGCGGTGCCTGCAATTCTGTCTGCATCACCTGTTCCTGCTTCAACACGGTGGATACGCCCTATACGGAAAACGGAAAGAGCGGAGAACGCCGCCGGACATGGACCGGCTGTATGAACGATGATTTCACGACGGTAAACGGCGGTCATGCCTTCCGGGATGAGTATAAGGACCGTATGCGCTTTAAAACCATGCACAAGGTATATGATTTCAAAAAACGCTTTGCCACGGACTATCAGATGTGTGTAGGCTGCGGCCGCTGCGATGATATCTGTCCGTCCTATATATCCTTTACGCACATCATCCAGCGTCTTCATGACGAGGTAGAACACATGAAGGAGGAGAAATGATATGAACAACCCATGGCTGCCGCAGAAGCACCGCATCCTGAATATCATAGAGGAAACCGATCTGGAATCCACCTTTGTTGTCGAATTCAGGGATCCGCAGATTCGGCATGGACAGTTTTTCCAGCTTTCTCTGCCAAAGATCGGAGAAGCTCCGATTTCCGTATCCAGCTTTACCGACTCCACCGTGGAATTTACGATTCGCAGAGTCGGCACACTGACCAATGTCCTGTTTGATCTTCACGCAGGGGATGATATCTATATCCGCGGTCCCTATGGCAACGGCTTTCCGCTGGAGGAATTCAAGGGAAAACACATTGCTGTCATCGCCGGAGGTACCGGCGTGTCCCCGGTGCGCAGTACCCTGCATCATTATCTGAACAATCCGCAGGACTGCAGAGATGTTTATGTGATTGCAGGCTTTCGGGATGCACAGCACGTTCTGTTTGAAAACGACCTGCGCCAATGGCGGCAGGCGAAGCATTTCCATACAACGCTGACACTCGATCACGGAGAACGCGAAGGCTTTCAGGAGGGCTTTGCGATGAATTATGTTAAGGATATCCCGTTTCAGGATTTTGGGGAGGAATATGCCGTTATCATTGTCGGTCCTCCCGTCATGATGAAATTCACCGCACAGGAATGTATGAAATACGGCGTGACAGAGGACCATATCTATGTTTCCTTTGAGCGGAAGATGTCCTGCGCCCTTGGAAAATGCGGACACTGTAAAATCAATGAAACGTATGTTTGTCTAGAAGGCCCTGTCTTTCCATATACCAAAGCCAAAGGGCTTGTGGATTAGGAGGTAAACGATATGTCACAGGATATGAATATCAACGCCCTTCGTACCAACTGCTTCCGTCAGTCCAAGGTCAAGGGTGAATACATGCTGCAGATGCGTGTTCCCGGCGGTCTGATACAGGCAAAGTATCTGAGCTTCGTCGAGCATCTGGCAGAAGCATACGGAGACGGCACCTTTCATTTTGGTTCCCGCCAGTGTTTTGCCATCCCCGGCATCAAATATGAGAATATCGATGCCGTCAATAAAGAGCTGAAGGACTATCTGGAGGATGTTGAAATCGCCCAGTGCGGTGTGAAAATGGAAACCGATGCCGGCTTTCCGACCATCGGTGCCCGCAATGTCATGGCCTGTATCGGCGGTATCCACTGTATCAAGGCGAATATCAATACACAGGATATGGCAAAAAAGATCGAACAGGAGGTATTCCCGAGTCATTATCATATCAAGGCTGCGGTTGCCGGCTGTCCGAATGACTGCGCCAAGGGACACTTCAATGATTTTGGAATCATCGGTCTGACAAAGCCGACATATCACAGCGATCTGTGTATAGGCTGCGGCTCCTGCGTAAAGGCCTGCGAATTCCATGCGACAAGAGTGCTCAGTCTGAAAAACGGTAAAATTGAAAAGGATACCTGCTGCTGTGTCGGCTGCGGAGAATGTACGCTGGTATGTCCGACCAATGCCATGCAGCGAAGCCCGAAGCCGTTTTATCGAATTCTGATTGGCGGCCGTACCGGAAAGCAGTACCCGCGAATGGGAAAGACCTTTGCGGATTTCCTGAGTGAGGATGCCGTTCTGGCAATCCTGCGCAACTGGCAGGATTTCTCCGCCGAGGTGCTGAAGGGACAGCCGCGCTATCTGCATGGCGGTCATCTGATTGACATGGCGGGCTATGAAACGTTCAGGGAGCTGATGCTGAAGGAAGTCAAGCTGAATCCCGAGGCAAGAATTGCGGAAAATCTCTATTTCGCAGAAACAGAATATCGGGGAAGAATTCACGTCAAGCCTGTGAAATAATTTTGAGCCTTCCATGATATTCCCTACCTGAAGCATGTTCCCTGTATAGCGATACATCCGGGTATTACTGCCCGGATTTCTTCATTCTGCACACTTTTCTTATTTTTCTTATAATCCATATACTTTTTATACAACATATGATATACTAAAGATAGAAAAGGCAGGAAGGAGGAGCATTTCATGAAACGATCTGATTTCTTCACAATGGAAAACGGAATTCTGCATATCACATCCAACGCTCATATGTATCCCCTATCTACACTGATCAGAACAGAGCTGCTGCTCAGACCACTCAGTCACAATAATCTCAATACAATACTAAACGGCACGCTATTCAGCGGAAACGGCTATGAGCCCTTAAACATCTATCTTCGTCTGCAGTTTCAGGATGGGACAAACGAGGACATGCTGTTAACACCAAAGCCTGTCATTCGCCATAATCTGGATTATTATGAGATTGTACGGCGCGGACGCAAGCTGCAGGAAATACTGAATTACTGGCTTCGGGAGATAGAAGCCACAGGAAAACCTGCGGCACAGCCGCTTTAGGCTTTCTTATTCCGGAATACAATCGCTTATATAAGCAGATTGTAAAAGAGCGGATGCCTGCAGGCATCCGTTTTTTACCGTATACACCTTCCTGCAGTCAGCGTGCAGACAGCACATCATAGCATTTTTTTCCTTTCCTGATAACGCCTGCGTATAAACGAAATCCGCATACTTTTACAGGATTGATTCGCAAATCCGAATTCTTTTCATAAACTGCAGGAAAACATGCTACAATAAGATACTAGAGGAGTGATGTCATGCAGCAGGTTATCATCGTTCTGGCGGATACCACAGAACAAGCAGAGAAAAACGAGGAATTTATTGAGCTGGTACAGGCAGCCGATATGGAAATAAAGGAAACCTTTACACAGAATCTGAAAAGCATTACGCTGAGAACCTATATCGGTACCGGTAAATGTGAGGAAATTCATGCATACCTGCAGGAGCAGGAAATACAACGCGTTGTGTTTAACCACGATCTGAGTCCCTTGCAAATCCGCAATCTGGAGGAAATCCTACAGACGCCGGTCATGGACCGTACAGAGCTCATTCTCGCCATTTTTGAAAGCCGGGCAGTCACACGTACCGCAAGACTGCAAATTGAGTGCGCACAGCTGAAGAAGCTGCTTCCCCGTCTGATCGGTGCCAATACACAGCTGGGAAGACAAAGCGGCAGCGGAAAAAACAAGGGTGCCGGAGAAAAGCAGCTGGAGCTGGATCGAAGAAGAATCAATGCACGGATTCAGGAGCTGCAAAGAGAGCTGAAGAAAATAGAGGCACAGCGCTTCAATCAGCGGCGGGCAAGACAGAAATCCATGCTGCCGCTCGTATCGCTGGTCGGCTATACAAATGCCGGAAAAAGTACCATCATGAATATGCTGCTGGAGCACAGCAGTCCCTATGAGGAGGATAAAAAGGTGCTGGAAAAGGATATGCTGTTTGCCACTCTGGACACCAGTATCCGCCATATCGATCTGCCGGATGGAAAATCCTTTCTGTTGTCCGACACCGTCGGCTTTGTTTCCAATCTCCCTCATGATCTGGTGGAGGCCTTCCATTCCACACTGGAGGAGGTGCAGTATGCTTCCCTTCTGGTTCAGGTCGTAGATGTATCCAGTGAGGAATATGCAAGACAGATGGAGATCACACAGGAAACGCTGCAGCAGATCAAGGCTGCTGACATCCCGATGATTACCGTCTATAATAAGTGCGATCAAAGCGGATATCAATATCCGCAGGTGCATGCGCATGATCTATATATGAGTGCCAGAGAAAAAGCCGGGCTGCAGGAATTACTGGACTTGATCCACAGTCACCTGTATCCGGATGAAAAGCATGTGGAGCTGCATATTCCCTACCAGCAGACCGGTATCTATTCCCTGCTGATGAAGCATGCACATGTCATCAGCCGCAGAGATGAGGAAGATGGTATTCATCTGGATGCAGTGCTATCGGATACGCTGTATCAAAAATACCGCAACTACATCATCAGCCTGAAAGAAGAAGGATGACAACGCTGTATCCAGCATGAATTGCTTTTATGCCCATCGGTTTACAGGATGAGAAAACTGGAGAATCAAAAAAACCACGCAGCCTTGCTGATGCGCAATCTTACAGTATGAAGGCTGACAGCTGATCCAGGACAAAAGCGGATAATCGGTTTACACCGGCTATCCGCTCTTTTTATATGCTATAAATTCATTATCTCTTTTCAATTCCTGTACTAGAAGTCCACCTCTGTATCATAATAGCAGCACTTCAGAAGCTTGACCATTTCCTCCTGACTTGGCTGCCGCGGGTTGCTGCCCGTGCAGGCATCCAGAATGGCATTTGCCGCAATATCCTCAACGCGTGCCAGGAATACGTCTTCACTGACAAAGCCCTCTTCAGCAGGTAATCCATCTTTTCCATAATGTGCGATACAGTGCGGGATATGCAGCGCATCACTCATTTCACGCAGGTAGGCAATCAACAGATCCACCTTTTCCTCATCACTGGAGCCGCCCAGATGCATATAGTCCGCAATCACACCATAGCGCTTTCTGGCTGTTTCATCCTTTGCATTGAATTTGATGACCTTTGGCAGATACATTGCATTTGCCGCACCGTGAATGATGTGTGCGCCCTGATCTGCGAACACTGCCCCTGTTTTATGTGCCATGGAATGAACGATTCCCAGAAGTGCGTTGGAGAAAGCCTGTCCAGCCAGACACTGTGCATCATGCATCGCCGCACGGGAATCCATATCCCCGTTATAGGATTTTACCAGATGCTCCTTGATCATTTCAATCGCATGAATTGCCAGCGGATCGGTAAAGTTGCTGTTGGCTGTGGAAACATAGGCCTCCACGGCATGTGTCATGGCATCCATACCCGTATGTGCGACCAGCTTGATCGGCATCGTCGTTACCAGATCCGGATCGACGATTGCTACATCCGGTGTAATCTCAAAATCCGCAATCGGATATTTAATACCCTTTTGATAATCTGTGATGATGGAGAATGCGGTAACCTCTGTTGCCGTACCGGATGTAGATGAAATTGCACAGAACTGTGCTTTTCTGCGAAGCTTCGGTATACCGAACACCTTGCACATATCCTCAAATGTAATTTCCGGATACTCGTATTTGATCCACATCGCTTTTGCCGCATCGATCGGTGATCCTCCACCCATCGCAACGATCCAGTCCGGTTCAAATGCAAGCATTTCATCCGCTCCGCGCATAACGGTTTCCACTGACGGATCGGATTCGATGCCTTCAAATAAGCGAACCTCCATACCGGCTTCCTTCAAATACGCAACGGCACGATCAAGAAAACCTCCGCGGCGCATGGAACCTCCGCCGACACAAACGATTGCCTTCTTACCTTCCAGTGTCTTCAAAGCCTCCAAAGCACCTTTTCCATGATACATATCTCTTGGCAATGTAAATCTCTGCATGTCTGTTTTCCTCCTTATAGGGCTTACAAAACCCTTTCTATAGTTACATTCTACGCCTAAACCTATCGAAAAACAACCACTTTGTGTATATTTTCACAAGAAATTCATTCTTTCATAAACAGGAGCCGGATCAGAGCGAATATAAAAAAGAGACACCCGCATCGATGCAATGATCGGGTAGCTCTTTCTGACCTTCCAAATAGATTAGGTTATACATAATCCCATCCTTATTCGTGGTATCCTTTGACACATCAACATTATCCCTGCGGCTGACATATGCTGTCTGTTGGATAGGAAAAAAACAGTCACTGTAATGTAAATCGTCTTTCAAAGAAAAGCAGTATCACCTTTTCAGCTTCCCGTAGGTATCGGAAAGCACCGCAATCAGATCACCCGGCTGTATGCTGTAGGCATCCATTCTCTGTATGAGCTCATCTGCCGCGCAGGCATGGACATATACAGCGGCTGCCGCTGCCTGCAGCGCCTCTTTTCCCTGTGCATACAGTCCTGTAAGAATACCGCACAGCACATCCCCGCTGCCCCCCTTGGCAAGTGCATGATTGCCGGCCGTATTCATATACATATCGTCTTTCCTGCAGATGATCGTATGCTGATCCTTTAATACGAGCACGGTATTCTCATACCGCTTCACAAATTCCATGGCACACTTCAGAGGGTCCTTCAGCACTTCCTTCACACTGCAGCCACACAGATAGCTCATTTCCTTCGGGTGCGGTGTCAGGATCGTAACCGCTGGACGATGCAGCAGCTCGATCAGCTTCCCTGCCTCATACAGGGCATCCCCATCCAGCAGACAGGGACGATCACTTTCCAGCACAGCACGAACCATCGCCTGTGTCACCTCACCCCGTCCCATACCGTTTCCAATGGTGATCATATCATATGCATCCAGATTGCGCTTCAACAAATCAACGGAAATCATAGAAAAGCTTCCATTCATTGACGGAGCCGGCAGCAGCATGCTCTCCTCCAGCTTCATGGAAATAATCTCAGAGATGCAATCCGGCAGAAACAGCGTCAGCGTCCCTGTCCCACTCTGCAGCGCAGCCTTCGCCGCAAGCGTTATTGCCCCGTGCATATAGGAGCTGCCTCCAACCATCATCACCCTGCCAAAGCTTCCCTTGTGGGAATGTGCATCCCGCTTTGGAAGAAATGCCCGCACAGTATCCTCATCCAGCAAATGAATGCTGTGTTCGATATTGGCTTTCACAGCTTTGGGAAGCGTTATATTTTTAACGATGATATCCTTGCAATAGCTGCTGCCCGGATACAGCAGCTGTCCCCTTTTCAGACATTCAAAGGTGATGGTTACATCACTTTGTACGGCACAGTTCATAATGCTGCCGGTATCCCCGTTAACTCCACTGGCAATATCGATACTGATGACATGCTTATTCAACAGATTCAGATACAGAATCAAAACATCATAGAAGCCTTCAATATTGCGTGACAGTCCCGTTCCAAACAACGCATCGACAACTACCTGTGCCTCATCCAGTGCCGGCTTGATCATCTCCATGTCCTGCGTCCTCATGATTTCTATACCATAGCTTTCCGCAATTCTGGCATACACAGCCTCATCATGACTCATACGGTCATAAGGAACACTGCAGTGGATACGGACATGTGAATAGCCCTCCTCCACCATGAGACGTGCAAGGGCAAAGCCATCCCCGCCATTATTTCCCGGACCGCACAGGATCATGATTCGGCTGTCCTTTGCGACATGCTCGCGGATATAGTCCATAACCGCCATCGCTGCATGCTCCATCAATATGATACCGGGAATGCCGTATTCATGAATCGCCTCCGCATCCATTTTCCGCATATCCTCTGTATTTACGATTTCCATAAGCTCCCTCCTCACGCTTTCGTTACCTATATTATAATAGCAATCAAAAAAAATTGCATGGAAATTATAAAAGGAAGTGTAAATATAAAGGAATGTTTCATTTGTGAATTTTTTATCTTTTTTCGCTTTGAAACAGTTGTGATGCGGAGAATGTTGCGTTATAATAGTAAACGACTTATAAAGAACCTGTGAGGGATACTATGAAAAAAACAGTTGTATTGGGAGTCAGCGGAGGTATTGCGGCCTTCAAGGCGGCACAGCTGACCAGCAATCTGATCAAGAAAGGGTATGATGTGGAAGTCATTATGACACAGAATGCCACGGAATTCATCACCCCCTTGACCTTTGAATCACTAACAAAGCACAATGTGATGGTTTCCACCTTTGAAAAGGTGGCGGATCGCAGTGTTAAACATATTTCCATTGCACATCGTGCGGATATCTTTGTCCTTGTACCGGCAACCGCAAATGTTATTGCCAAAATTGTTCACGGCCTTGCGGACGACATGCTCACAACGACCTTTCTGGCAGCTGACTGCCCTAAGGTGATCTGCCCTGCAATGAATACCGGCATGTATGAAAATCCAGTCACACAAAAAAATCTGGAAGCCGCAAAAGCACTCGGCTATGAGCTGGTGGAACCGGAGGTTGGATATCTTGCCTGCGGAGATACCGGAAAAGGAAAGCTTGCGGATATCACACATATCGAGGAATGCATTTGCCGTATTTTGGAAACCACCGGACTTCTCAGGGGAAAGCGTGTGCTGGTCACAGCGGGACCAACCCGTGAGGCCCTGGATCCGGTACGCTTTATTTCCAACCATTCCTCCGGGAAGATGGGCTATGAGATTGCCAGAGCAGCCCGTGACATGGGAGCGGATGTAACATTGATCAGCGGTCCTGTCCAGCTGAACGTCCCGCATGGGGTTCGCGTCGTGCAGGTTGTCAGTGCACAGGATATGTTTGAAGCCGTACAGCAGGAATATGCAGACTGCGATATCATTATCAAGGCTGCCGCTGTCGGTGATTACCGCGCACAGAAAACAGAAGAAAACAAAATAAAAAAACAGGGAGAATTTCTGGAAATCACCTTTGTGAAAAACCCGGACATTCTGGCATGGCTGGGTGAGCACAGAGTATCAAATCAGATTATTTGCGGCTTTGCAATGGAAACCGAGCATTTGCTGGAGCATGCTGCTGAAAAGCTGAATAGAAAAAACTGCGATATGATCGTAGCCAATAACCTGCATGAACAGGGAGCCGGTTTTCAGGGGGATACCAATGTGGTTACTCTGCTTCAGAAAAATCATACAGAAACACTGGATCTGATGAGCAAATATGAGGTAGGCGTTGAGATACTTACACGTCTGGCTGCTCTCAGCAAGGAAAGAGGAGAAGCCTGATGTTAGTAGTCATTGATATAGGAAACACGAATATTACAATCGGAATCTATCACGGGGATAAGCTGATCGGCAATTATCGCCTGACAACCAAAATGAAACGCACAAGCGATGAATACGGGTTTATGGTCATGAACTTTCTAAATGCCTCCAAGGTACAGCCTGCGGATATAAAAGATGTCATCGTATCCAGTGTCGTACCGAAAATCATGCATTCCTTCCTGAATGGAATCCGCAAATATATGCATAAGGAGCCGATTTTGGTAGGTCCCGGAATCAAAACCGGTATCTCTGTAAAGGCTGAAAATCCAAAGGCCGTCGGTGCCGACCGTATCGTGGATGCAGCCGGAGCCTATTATGAATATGGAGGTCCGTGTCTGGTTGTCGATTATGGCACAGCCACCACCTTCGATTATGTGGATGCGAATGGAAATTTCGAATACGGTGTCATCACTCTGGGAATTGAAACCGGAGCACAGGCAATGTGGACACAGGCGGCCAAGCTTCCGGAAATTGAAATCAAAAAACCCGCAAGCATTCTGGCGAAGACAACAACAACAAGCATGCAGGCCGGACTGGTTTACGGCTATATCGGACAAAGTGAATACATTATCAAGGAATTCAAAAAGGCACTGGGCGTTGACATGAAGGTCATCGCTACCGGCGGCCTTGGGAAAATTATATATAAGAATACGGATGAAATTGATATCTATGATCGTAATCTGACCTTCAAGGGTCTGAAATACATTTACGAAAAGTATACTACAGAGAAAAAGAAATAGGTTAATGCAGTAAAAAAGTTTATTCCCTGATTGCGGGTAATTCAAAACATCGAGAATGTGAAATGATTGTTTTAATCCATAGAATTTGAATTCTCCCTTTTGTAAACAACCTAAAACAGGATAGAACCATAAAAAATACGTCTGCTCTTCAAGAAGAGGCTATGACTATCGTGCAGCTTACAACGCCACAAAGTCATACGACGTATTTTTTTATTTGGAAAACCTCCGTATTTACATCCATGTGATGTGTGTTACAGCCTTCCTTTATTTCAAAAGCTTCTTCATATAAATCACATCCTCCATCGGATTGTCATAGTACGGCTCCGTTTCCTGAAAGCCGAGGCCTTTATACAGCCGGATGGCACTTTGTAAGGGCTCGATCGTATCCAGTACCATGCACGAATAGCCATCATCCTTCGCAAGCAAAAGAAGCGTTTCCACCAGCTTCTGTCCGATTCCCTGGCCCTGATAGGACGGTTTTACATACAGCCGTTTCATTTCACAGCATTCCTTTCTCAGGCGATGATACGCTACACAGCCGGAAACACAACCGTCATCCGCAACAGCAGCCAGCAGTCTTCCTTCTGTTCCACTGTATTTGCGTAATAAATCACGCAGTTCTTCCTCCAGCTTTTGAAAGCTTAGATCCCTTCCCAGCATCTGCGTGTATTCCCGAATCAGCTGTTCGACTTCCATCAGACAGGTTGTTCCATCAATCATATTCATAAATTCATCTCCCTGCTAATAACCATATTCTATATTCTGAAAGCATTGTTTCATAACAGTATTGTACTATCTGCATTCCGCATTTTCTACCCTTTCTCAATCTTTTTAGGTTTGTATGCTGTGTCTGCATCTGTGTGGTATAATACAAATAAAGACGAGGAGTTGATTACATGAAACGATTGCCGATAGGCGTGGAAGATTTTAAAAAAATGATCGATAAAAACTTTTATTACATAGATAAAACAGATTTTATTAATGATGTCTTACATGAAGAAGTCGTTTTATATACAAGACCACGCCGGTTTGGTAAGACACTGAATATGAGCACGCTGTACTACTTCTTTTCCATTAAGCAAAAAGAAAACGCTTATCTCTTTAACGGCTTAAATATTATGAAACGGCGTGATGCTGTTGAGCATCTAAACAAATATCCTGTCATCATGATTTCTTTAAAGGAAATGAAGCAAACCACCTTTGAAAAGCAATTGGAAATGTATAGTGTTTTCATACGTGATATCATCCGCAGAAATCAGGAGTTACTGGAAAGTGAACAGATCAATGCGATTGACAAGGAACTGCTGACTGCATATTACATGGGAACAAAGAATGAAGTCAGCCTGCAGACAGCGCTGAAATTCCTTTGCGAGTGTCTTCAGCAGCATTATCATCAAAACGTTATCCTGTTGATTGACGAATACGATGTACCCTTGCAAAGTGCCTATCTGCATGGCTATTATGATCAAATGGTGGAATTTTTAAGAAATGTTTTCAGTGCTGCATTAAAAACAAACGATGCCTTGGAAAAAGGGGTATTAACAGGCTGTCTGAGGATTGCAAAAGAATCAATTTTTACAGGTCTAAACAACTTCAAGGTTAATTCTATTTTCGATGGCGATGAAAACCAGCAATTTGGATTCATGCAGAATGAAATTGATATATTACTTGAGAAATATGATGCTCTGGAGTACAGGTATAACATAAAGGAATGGTACGATGGTTATCAGTTTGGTGGCTGTGATGTGTATAATCCATGGAGTGTCCTGATGTATATGGACCGTTTGACGAACTCCAATAACAAATCACCTGAATCCTTCTGGGCAAATACGAGTGGTAATGATGTGATATATCGTTTCATACAGCAGGGGAATGCGGAAATGAAACAGGATTTTGACATCTTGTCCAGCGGCGGCATGATTGAAAAAACAATCAAACCGGAGCTGACGTATCGGGAACTGGATGATACAGACAATTTATACAGCTTTCTGTTGTTTACCGGCTATCTGAAGGCTATAAGCAAAACGGACACAAACACCTATCAGCTTATGATTCCCAATAAAGAAATACAGTACATCTACACAACCATTTTTGAAGAATGGTTTAAGCAGCAGATCAAGAGCTATCAGGCATCGTTTCTGGAAGCACTTTTGCAGGAGCATGTGGAAGAAGCAAATGAAATTCTGAATACCGTATTATTTCAATCCATGAGCTATTTTGACTATGACGAGAAGTATTATCATGGATTTCTAAACGGCATGCTGCAGGGGAAGGGCAGCTATCGCATTGTTTCCAACCAGGAATCCGGTTTTGGAAGATGCGACCTTGCAGTTCTACCGGCGTATAACAAGAACAGAGGACTGCTGCTTGAATTAAAGGTGGCAAAGCGTGAAGAGGATGTGGAAAAGAGTGCAGAGGTGGCAATACAACAGATCAAAGAAAAGCAGTATATCGAGGGTCTGCACAGAAAGGGCTATACCGACATTCTCGGATACGGCATCGCCTTCTATAAGAAAACCTGTACGATCAAAAGGGTTAAATAAAAACTACTATCTGCTTATTGCAGGAAAACTACACAAACATGTTTAAATTCTCACATTATAAAAAGCTTCTGGTAGAATCCCCATATACCAGAAGCTTTTTTTACCTATACTGAATGTCTGAAAAGGACTGCTGTGTACTGGCGGCACAAAGCGCAGCATAACAGGCTGAATAATCGCATGTATCTCTTCAGCTTCCAGTAACAGCCACTGAAATGCGATACCGGATATCAAAGCCTGCTGATTTCAACCAGAATCCTCTGCCCGAGAAACTGTTCATATGCCTGTATCCAGATATGCAGACTCTTGGTGTCTATGTCTGTGAACAGTGTGATATGCAGCTCATTCACCGTTTTACGCTTCTTTGACCTCCAGATACCGCAAATCCTTCCACACTGAATCACAACACCGGGATTTTGCACTGTTTTCCATACCATGTGCTGTAATTTACAATCCTCCAGAAGCAAAGAGCGGTCCCAAAGGTCGAGAAAAGGATCATGTGGAGAAAGCAGTCGTACAGCTTCATCTGTCTGTTGCTTTTCATAGGTATCCTTGTTCCAGATCGAATACTCTCTTTCCTGATACCTCACAGAAACACGTTCATGCTCAGAAAGTGCCCATAGACGCCTTGCCTGCGGCAGCTCCATCCCTGTCCATTTCGCAAAGCCCTTTACATCGCCGGGGCCGTATGCATGGAGAAACCGGCAAACCAGTGCGCAGCACGCAGCATCACTGATACCGCCCGTTTTCGAAGCTGCGTTAGGAAAGGCTGCAAATGTAGGTGAGCCCTTCTGTCTGGGTCCAAAGGCGATTCCCCTTTGAAAGGAAGCCGGCCGCAGCAAAAAGGAAACAATCGCCTCTCCATACAGCTGCCCTTTCGCAAATGGAGAAGCAGACAGCCACAGAGAGTGCAGGGAGGCGGGAATGCGTTGAAGCATGGCAGCAGCCAGCACCTGATCCAGTCGCTGCTTGGACACAACCGGCTCCTTCTCCAGTACCTGCAGGCATTGCATCAGCTCCTGCAACAGCACCGAAAAAGGAACACCGATTTCTTTCTGACAACAGCGCAGCCCGTTTGTATAGATCCAGGACTCCCCTTCCTCTGCACAAAGTGCATCCAGATACACCGCTGCATCATGAAGCGGAAAAATCCACGGTGCACCACGCAGACTCCATGCCTGCATAATCCCCCTGCCCTCATCCAGTTCCTGCTGCAGCTGCCATGCACTGCATGAGCGCAGCCGGTTAAACGCCGCACACAGCCACGTACCGGGGGGACTGTTCTGAAACCCGCATACCCCCGCCGCTTCTGGTAAAGAATCTGCCGGAGTAACCAGATGATGTGCCTGAAAAAGATGGCTTCGTACCTCTTCCCTTGTGATGGTTCGCATAAGCAGCCTCCCTTCTAAAGAGAAAAAGCGATTATTTACAACCGCTTCTCAAAATTCCCACTGATGCTCATACCCTCGTTGAAGATGACAAAAGCCCTGGGATCAATCTTATAAATGATTTTCTTCAGCTGTGTTACCTCATATTTGGAGATGACCGTGACAAGAATATGCGTATCTGTCTTCGTATACGCTCCTGCCCCCTTCCAGTAGGTGACCCCCCTGCCCATTTCCTTCATAATACTTTCCTGTACTTCCTCCTCTTTGGTGAAAATCATCGCTGTCATATTGATATTCTGATAGTGCGTCTTATCGACAACAAGATACATACAGGCTGTATAGATAATGGAATAGATCGCCGTGGTTACATTAAACAGAATCGCACAGACACCGAATACCAGAACATTGATGATATTGGAAAGACGTCCAACGCTGAAATCTGAAAACTTCTTTGTGAAGTATACCCCCAGAATATCCAGTCCGCCACCGCTTCCGCCACTTCGAAGAGCCAAACCAATACCGAAGCCGCAAATCAAACCGCCAATCAGACAGGCCGCAAGCACATCGTCAAGAATCGGTGTGGAGGGTATCATAACGATCGTAAAGGCAACCGTCTGTGTCAGGACACAAAGCAGCGTCTTCACAAAAAACTTTCTGGAAATGCTGCGATATGCCAAGATAAATAAAGGCACATTCATTAAAAAGTTGATAATACCGGCGATATCCAGCTGACCGAAGTCCATATGGGCATACTGCGCCAGCACTGTACGGATAATCTGTGCCATACCAATCACCCCGCCACTGTACAAATCCAGCGGTACAATGAACAGGTTCAGGCCAACGGCAAACAGAAAACCGCCGATCACAACATACACATAGTCATACATAATTTTTTGCAATTTCATACTATCACCATCCCCTGCAATCGTAAGAATTATATCATAAAAGCCGGTAAGCGCAATCCCTACCGGCCGTTTTTCTATTTAACAATTTTTTCACAATCACCGTCAATACTGCCGATGCGGCAGGTACTGTCATATACCAGCTTGCCATCGCAGGTAATGTGATCAACACGGCAATGGCTGGACAGATGAATTTCGGTCGCACTGATGGAATGACAGGACATATTGCAGGCAGTCAGCTGACTGCACTCAATATTGCGCGCCGTATTTCTCTTTTCCGGCCGAAAGCCGAACAGACCATGGAAAATATGCTGACCATGACCATAGTTGATCCGGATATCATCACCGAACAGATCATTCAGGGAAGCACAGCCTTCAATACGGACCTTGTCAGCATTCACCTCTCCCTTATTGTTCAGGACACCCTCTACATAAATCTCATCGGCATACACCCGGATACCATCGCTCTTCACAACACCCTCGATATCCAGACGTCTTACACGAATATCCTTTTTACAGGTCATAACCCCCTGCACATCCATGGTGCCACCCTTTAAATCCCCGCTACACTTGCAGGTACCCTCGATGCTTAAAACCTCAAACTCCAAATCGCCGTTAATCGAGCCGACACCTTCAATATCAATACGGCCGTATTTACCGCCGGAAATCGATCCGATTCCCTCAATCGTTGTATTCATGTGATCTGTATTCATACCAGCGAACCCTCCTTGTACATAATAAACGCAGTCCGATTGCAATGCAGATAATCGCCATCCAGACAGGATATGTCAGCTTTACATCAATCCACGCATTGGCATCTGCCAGAAAGTAGCAGCCTGCCAGCACTGTAAATATATTATAGAAATGCAGGCCGTGATCCAGCATGCTGTAGAGTGCAGGCAGAATCAGCAGCATGGTCCACCAGCCGGGAAAGAATATGGTGAAGTCCCACCAGTCCAGCTGCGTTCCCAGATAGCCGATCCCGATGGCGACAAACACCAGTCCCCAGAGAATCCGTTTTACGCGATATGTCATCATGATCTCATCTCCTCTTCATCAAATGTAAACTGAAAGGTTTCCTTGTATTTCAGCTTAATCGCATTGCTTAATTCATTCAAGTGGATGGAACGTATTGCAACAAGGCCGTCATCCAGATAAACCTCACTGCCTTCCTTTTTCAACAGAACATACAGGTGTCCCTGCGCCTGCAATAGCTCCAAGACATAATCCGCACTGTGCAGTTCACTCATCCTTTTACTTAAAAATGAAACGGCATGCGTACGTTCCTCCTCTGTAATTGCACTATCAACCATCGCCTGGGACAGGGCAATCATAACAAGCACCTCCAGAAATACGAAGCTGTCCTTGCTCATGGCATCCATGAAATCCGCTGCCACATCAATATCCAGCTCATCGAAATGCTCCAGATCCTCCTCACAGAACAGACGGTTACTGACCTCCGGTGTCAGAATCCGGGCAAGCTCCTCTAAAGAATAGCTGTCCTTCAGCTGCTGTATGGCATGAATGCGCTTGAGTATCTTCTCCTGGGGGAAATAGGTTTCCTGCCCTGTCGGACTGGAGCGCTTGACAAACCATTCCTCGGGAATCAGACCCTCCCGTTTCCACCGATACAGCTGGCCATACGAGATTCCGGTCGTCTTCAGTAGATCCTTCTTGGATATTTCCATTGTATCACCTCTAACGTAACATTGTTTTATTACACCTATATATTAACAAAACATTGTTACATTGTAAAGAAGAAATTTTAATTTCTATAGAAAACGGTTACACATTCAATAAGAACAATACTTTTATGAATTCTGTCTGAAAAAAGATGCAAATCTATTGACCGGCGGTCATTATAGGTATAAACTATAAAAATGTATAACTAAAGGAAGTGTTTTTTGTGGAAGAATCCGTAAGTAAACGATCACGCATTCAGGATGCTGCTGTCGCACTGTTTCATGAGCAGGGTGTGGAGGCAACCTCTGTCAATGAGATTGTCAGGCGTGCAAATGTCGCAAAAGGGACGTTCTATGTATATTATAAGGATAAGAAGGAATTGATTTCTCAAATTCTTACCAAGCAGCACGGCTGTCTGATGAACGATATCCTCAATCACTCCTATGAGGCTGCACTTGCTAACAGCACCTGCTGGAAGCGCACCTTTATCGACGAGCTGATCACCTATTATATTCAGCATCCGAAGCTGCTTCGTACGATTCAGAAAAACATTGCTTCTATATTGGATACAAAGGAACATCGGGATATGGTGTTTACCCATATCGAACGCATGCCGGATTTTCTGAAGCTGCTGAGACGGGAACAGGAAACAGAAAAGAAAGCACTCAATCGTTTTCTGATGATGATGGAAATCATCGGATTTGTCTGTTACAACGCTATTTTCTTCGAGCAGCCGGATTCCATAGAGGAGATTCTGCCTGAACTGCGGGAAACGATGTTCAAAATGCTTGAGAGAAAGGAGTAGCCTATGACATATAAACTGGGAATAGATGTAGGTTCCACAACCCTGAAGGCAGTGGTTCTCAACGATCAGGATGAGATTGTGTACAAGAGCTATGAGCGCCACAAATCCAAGGTACGGGAAATGAGTGTTTCCAAGCTGAAGGAATTGCATGAGCTGTTACAGGGACAGAGAATCGCACTTGCCATTACCGGCAGTGCGGGCCTGGGAATCGCAGATGATGCAGGTTTTCCTTTCGTACAGGAGGTATTCGCAACAGCCCAGGCTGTGCGTAAATATTATCCGGCAAGTGATGTTGTTATTGAGCTTGGCGGAGAGGATGCCAAAATCATCTTTTTACAGGGAACGCTGGAGGAGCGTATGAACTCCACCTGTGCCGGTGGTACCGGAGCGTTTATCGATCAGATGGCAACCCTGCTGGATGTCGATCTGGAAACGATGGATCAGCTGTCCCTGCAGCATACCACGCTGTATCCGATTGCATCACGCTGCGGTGTATTCGCAAAAAGCGATGTGCAGCCGCTGATCAATCAGGGCTGTGAAAAATCAAACCTTGCGGCAAGTATCTTTCAGGCGGTCGTCGATCAGAGTATCGCCGGACTGGCACAGGGAAGAAATATCGAAGGAAACGTATTGTTTCTGGGAGGTCCCCTGCATTTTCTAAAGGGGTTGCAGGAGCGCTTTAAGGAAACACTGAAGCTCCGTGATCAGGAAGCGAATTTCCCGGAGCTCGCCCCTTATTTTGTAGCACTGGGAAGTGCCGTCTATGCGGCAAATGAGGCTGTGGATTTCTCCTATGAGGAGCTGCTTGAAAAAATGGAGGCTATGGCTGCCAAAAAGATACAGACGCAAGGTCTTCCCCCACTCTTTGAAAGTGATGAGGATTATGAGGAATTCAAAAAGCGCCATACCAGTGCCAGTGTGGAGCGCAGTGATATCCACACCTACAGGGGCAATGCCTATCTGGGCATCGATGCCGGCAGTACCACAACCAAGCTGGTGCTGATCGATGAACAATGCCGCATTTTATATGAAAGCTATGCCGGGAATATGGGAAATCCCGTGGATGTTGTACAGAAGGAGCTCGCAAAGCTCTATGCCCTGATGGAGGACCGCATTCACATCATACACAGTGCGGTAACGGGCTATGGGGAGGAGCTGATGAAGCATGCCTTCCATCTGGATATCGGTGTTGTGGAGACGATTGCCCATTACCATGCGGCCCACTACTTCAACCCGCAGGTAGACTTCATCATCGATATCGGCGGTCAGGATATGAAATGCTTCCGGATTCGTGATCATACGATTGATGATATCCTATTGAACGAAGCCTGCTCCAGCGGCTGCGGAAGCTTCATTGAAACCTTCGCAAAAAGCATGGGCTATGATATTGAGGAATTCGCCCGCATGGGGTTATCCGGAAAGCATCCGGTGGACCTTGGAACACGCTGTACGGTCTTTATGAATTCCAGTGTCAAGCAGGCACAGAAAAACGGAGCCAGCATGGAGGATATCTCTGCCGGCTTATGTATGAGTGTCGTAAAAAATGCATTGTATAAGGTCATACGTGCCAAAAGTCCGGATGATATCGGAAAGCAGATCGTCGTACAGGGAGGAACCTTCCTGAATGATACGGTGCTGCGAAGCTTTGAGCTGGAGCTTGGAAGAAACGTCATTCGTCCAAGTATTTCCCATCTGATGGGGGCATATGGAGCCGCATTGATTGCGAAGGAGAAAAAAGCCACTGCATCCTCTCTACTGAAAAAGGAAGATATTGACAGCTTTACGCACAGCTCAAAGGCCTTTCATTGTGCTCTTTGCACCAATCACTGCAATCTGACCGTAAACACCTTTGCGGACGGGGCAAAGCATATCGCCGGCAACAAGTGTGAGCGTCCGGTGACCGGAAAGGTCAATAAGGAAAAGCTGCCGAATCTGTATGATTATAAATATGATGAGCTGCTGAAGCTGAAGGGGGTACCCGGCATCCGGGGAAAAATCGGGATTCCGCTTGTTTTGAATCTGTATGACAACCTTCCCTTCTGGCATTCCTTCTTTACCAATCTTGGCTATGAGGTCATCTTGAGCGATCGTTCCAGCAAGGCACTGTATTCCCTTGGACAGCATACGATTCCAAGCGATACGATCTGTTATCCTGCCAAGCTGGTGCACGGTCATATTCAGTCGCTCATCGATAAGGGCCTGCAGACGATTTTCTATCCATGCATGACCTACAACGTCAATGAGGACATGGGAGACAATCATTTCAACTGCCCGGTCGTTGCCTATTATCCGGAGGTTGTGGAAGGAAATATGAATCTGGAACATGTAAAGTTTCTGTATCCCTACGTATATCTTGAGGATAAGCGTATCTTCGATCAAAAAATGTTTGAATATTTCAAAGCCCGGCAGATGGATATTCCGTTCAAGGATGTTCAGGCTGCCAGCAATCACGCCTATTTCGCCTATCAGCAGTTTAAGGACCGCGTGCAGGAGGAAGGACGCAATGCCATAGCGTTCGCTCGACGCAATCACCGTGATGTCATAGTGCTTGCCGGACGTCCATACCATGTCGATCCGCAGATCAATCATGGAATTCACAGACTGCTGAACAATTTGGGATTCGTCGTAATCAGTGAGGACAGTATCGCTAAACAGGCCGTGCTGCCAAGTGTTCACGTTTTAAATCAGTGGACCTTTCACTCCCGTATGTACAATGCCGCACAGTATGTGGCACAGCAGGAGCATATGGAGCTGATTCAGCTGGTAAGCTTCGGATGCGGAATCGATGCGATTACCGCAGATGAGGTTAAGGATATTCTTCGAAGCAATGGAAAGCTGTATACACAGATTAAAATCGATGAAGTTGACAACCTCGGTGCGGTGAAGATTCGCTGCCGCTCACTGCAGGCTGCCATGGAAGAAAGGGAGGGATGAGTATGTCACATGTAGAATTCACGAAGGAAATGAAAAAAACACATACGATCCTTGTACCGATGATGCTGCCGATTCATTTTCAGTTCCTGCGCAATATTTTGTGCAAGGAAGGTTATCGTGTGGAAATCCTGAAAACAGAGGGACAGCAGATCATTGATGAAGGCTTAAAGAATGTGCACAATGATACCTGCTACCCCGCCCTGCTTGTAATCGGTCAGATGATCGATGCATTGAAAAGCGGAAAATACGATACCGCACACATTGCGCTGGCAATCACCCAGACAGGAGGCGGATGCCGGGCTTCCAACTACATCCATCTTCTGCGCAAGGCACTGGTTCAGGCCGGATTTGAGCATGTTCCGGTTATTTCTGTCAATTTTTCCCAGCTGGAAAAGAACAGCGGCTTCAAGCTGACTCCTAAGATGCTGCTGAGATTATTATATGCATTTTTATACGGAGATATGCTGATGTGGATCAAAAATCAGTGCAAGCCGTATGAATTGGAAAAGGGCAGTACAGATGCACTGGTAACCACATGGATCGATACGATCACCGCGCAGTTTGATTCCCTGTCCTATATGCGAATGAAGCATAATTATCAGGAAATGCTGCATGATTTTGCGGCTCTGCCGAGAAGCCAGAAGCCGAAAATTCAGGTGGGAATCGTCGGTGAGATTTATATGAAGTATGCCCCTTTGGGCAATAACGAGCTGGAGGACTTCCTGATTCGTGAGGGCTGTGAGCCCGTTGTCAGCGGTGTTCTTGACTTTGGTCTTTACTGCCTTGAAAACTCGCTGATCGATCACGCGTACTACGGGCGTAATAAAAAGAGCTACCGCTTCATTCAGATGGCGGATAAGCTGATTCAGAATATGCAGAAAAAAGCCATTACGGCAATACAGAAGCAGGGAACCTTCCGTGCACCGGATACCTTTCAGGAGGTTATCGAAAACAGCGAAGGAATCATCAACCGCGGGACCAAGATGGGAGAGGGATGGCTGCTCACCAGTGAAATGGTCACTCTGATCAAAAACGGTGTGCATAATATCGTCTGCTGTCAGCCGTTTGGCTGTCTTCCCAACCATATCGTTGCCAAGGGTATGACCAGAAAAATCAAGGATAAATATCCGATGGCAAATATTGTTGCAGTGGATTATGATCCAAGCGCAACAAAGGTCAATCAGGAAAACCGATTGAAGCTGATGCTGAGCAATGCACGGTTAAGCGAACGCTTTGCGAAGGAGGATGAGGAGGCCCTTGCAAGTGAGCGACAGCGCAAGCTTGCCAGCTCCCGTTCATAAGCAAAAACAGTCCTGTATCTGAATTACTCAAATACAGGATTTTTTTTACATCGAATGCTCTGCAGTTTTGTAAAGGTGCTCCTTTCGTTTTTGAAGCTAATACAGCATGTAAGCCACTGTTCACCGGTTGTATACTTATCTATATGCCATAGATGATGGGTATTCTCGACCTTGTGAATATCGATACAGCTCCTACATTTATAATCGAAAGTAAAAATAACATGCTCTTTTTACCGGGAATGCTCCTCTTTTGATAATATAATCGACACGATTCCACATAGGATTCCTCCGATTGGAAATACAATCAAGCTAACATTCCAAATATTCCAGATAAAGCTGATAAGCAGCTGCACAAACCATCATGATACAGCCGCACCACTTACCAATCAGCTCATCGTCTTTTTCTGCCATCTGCGCATAAGCAGTTGTTCGCTCATAGGTTTCTTTTCGCATACCGTAATATACAAGAAGCAGTATGGCAATTGTCACAAGCATGATATTCAGGTAGCTTCATTTCCAACAGCTGTTCAATGACGATACTGAATCATATAATCCCAATGGAAGCCACAACAATACTATTAAATTTCCTATGAAAGCCATCCAGCTCATATGCAGTATAGATATCCTGAGGAATTTGCGGATATCTACGCTTGAATGCGGTATCCTTCATACCGAAGAAGACACGAATAAGGATTCCAATAATTGCGAAAATCAGAAATACAATAGCATGTCTTCATTATCCATAGAAGGCTTCAAAAAGCAATAGGCACAAATCCCCGCAAGAATACAACCGATTCCAACGGTGATTCCTTTCGTTTTTGTCAGCTCATGGGTCTCATAAGTATCACGACTCACACCGGAATTCTCTTTCATATCCCCTTTCAGTAAATCATCCAGCGTACAGTGGAACAGCTCACAAATCAGCATCAGCTTATCCAGCTCAGGATAGGCACTTCCATTTTCCTGCTCTGCGCGCCTTTGGTGCACTTACTAACCACCTGTCTTGATACATTCAGCTTATCCGCGAGCTCTTCCTGTAAATAGCCATACTGCTTCCTTGCCTCTCTCAAATTTTCTTCAAATTTCAATTTAATCACCTCGTCATCATTGTATAAAAACAGGCTGGCTTACACCACCAACCCGTATTAGCGCTTTGTATTATTTTGTCAACCAATGGTAGCATTCCCCTGTTTTAAGAGATTTTCAGTCAATCTGCCAGTCAATCGGCTGCTGTCCATGCTCTTGTAAAAAGGCATTCGTCTTTGAGAAATGACGACATCCGAAAAAGCCATAATCTGCACTGAACGGACTTGGATGTGGACAGCTTAGGATCAGATGAGCAGGATTTGTTATCAGTGTGCTCTTTTCCTTTGCATTCCTTCCCCATAACAGAAATACGATAGGCTTTTCACGCTCATTCAGCTTGCGAATGATCTCATCCGTTAAAATCTCCCATCCTTTGCCACGATGGGAATTTGCCTGCCCTCTACGTACTGTTAGAACAGTATTGAGCAGAAGCACGCCTTCCTTCGTCCATTTTGTAAGCTCTCCATGAGGCGGAATACTGCATCCCAGATCATCATGCAGCTCCTGATAGATATTTACAAGAGACGGCGGAGGATTTACTCCTTTTTTTACAGAGAAGCACAGACCATGTGCCTGTCCCGGACCATGATATGGGTCTTGCCCTAAAATAACAACCTTTACATCCTGATATGCTGTATAACGCAATGCATTGAAGATATCATACATACCCGGATAAATTGTCTGCGTTTTATATTCTCTTGCCAGAAAAACGCGCAGTTTCTGATAATACTCCTTCTGAAATTCATCCTTTAACAGCTCGTCCCAGTCATTTCCAATTTGTACCACGTTATCACCTAGTTGTATTCTACCGCATTCCCATGTAAAAGAAAACCGTTTCTGCAGGAAAACATTACAGAAAGCGGTTTTTGTATCACTATTTACAGCTATTGTAAGTAACTGTAAACATGAAACAGAAGTGTCTTGATAACTCCGAGTATCTGTCACTCACACATTTAATATTATATTCTTTTTATCTAAGATATTTCTCAGCAAATTCAGTTGCTGCTATCGCACGACTGACCAGAAACCCCTGCCCGATATCACAGCGCAGCATCCTCAGGTCAGCGTATTGCTCCCTGGTTTCAATCCCCTCACAAATTACCTGCATACCGATGCTGTGAGCCATTTCAATGATTTTCCAGAATATTGTCATCTGGCGGCGGTCCGTATTGATTCCATTCAGCATCCCTTTATCCAGCTTCAGTATATCCGCATCCACCTGACTCAGCATACCGATACCGGCATATCCTGTTCCAAAATCATCGATAGCAATCTGAAAACCGGCATCATGTATATCCTTCATAAATACCTGAAGGTCATTTGCATTATCTGTAAATGCAGATTCTGTCAGTTCAAAAACAAGCTTTTCATGAGGTATTGCATAGGAATCCACAATTTCACAAAACCTTCGTAGATATTGGCGCTCTTTTATATGCAAACGGGACTGATTTATGGAAATCGGCAGCAGCTCTTTCCCTTCATCGAGGCATGTCCGCATAAATTTACATAGCTTATGTAATACATAGAAATCAAAGCCAGATATCACGCCGTGCTTTTCAAATAGCGGGATGAATTCATCCGGAGATACACAGCTGCCATCCTTTAAAAACCAGCGTGACAGAGCTTCACCGGATACAACGCTCCCGTCACTTAACAGAAACTGCGGCTGTATGAACAACTGGAAGGTATCCTCCTGTATAGCTTTTATTGCTTCCTCAAGCAGCTCACTTCTGCGGTTTTTCTGTTCCAGCATCCAATCCTCAAAATAAACAAAATCACTGACCCGGCTATTTCGTTCCACATACTGCATTGCCAGTACTGCTTTATCCAGCATAGACTTTATACTTTCCCCACAGGCATCCTGAATCAGATAAACACCACCGATATATTGCAACGTATGCTTTAGACAGGACACGATAGGTTCGTCCAGCAGATGTTTGCGGATACAGTGCAGACGGTTATAAAAATCATCTATGCTTGTAAACCGTAAAAGTGCCGCAAAGGTATCCTTTTCGATACGCGCACACAGCTCGTCCTTCTGACAGAAGGATTGCAGGTTGCGGGCAATGCTTTTCAGTACATCATCACCAAATGCATAGCCGTGAATCTGATTGATAAAACGAAAGTCACTAATACCAAATTTGAAAAGCGCATATTGCTGGTTTGTATGCTGTAGCAGCTCTCTTGCCGCTTCCACGAATCCCTCCAGATTAAAAATCTGCGTCAGTGTATCACAGTGCTGATTATATACAGGCAGCTTCGCTGCATTATGATGAATTCCGAATTTTCACGCTCTGTAGCGTCATCAGAAAGGGATTGATGTATGTGGCGGATTTTCCATCCCCCTGCTTCCATCTCCCATACCAGAGAGACCTTCAATCTACACAGCAGTCCTGATCCGTGTGCATGCTGTATACAGGTAAAAGCTACGACTGCAATATCCTGTTTTTGATATATGATTTCACAATAGACATCCTGAAGATGAACCATCTCCCCATAGATAATGGAAACCTCCTGTAAAGCACGCTCCACTTCCTGCATACCATGACATAAAGCTGACCGGTGTTCTCCCATCATGGATATTTCATTAGAAAGATATTCTTTTAAAAGCTCGAAATCATGCTCCTCAAAATAAAGACGGATCAGCTCAATGCTCAGCTTCTCCAGCTTCGCCTGTTTTCGTGACATACATATCATCCCTTCATTCCCCATTGAATTCTATTAATATTATCTTTTTAGTACAACCCCGTAAACAAAAACCAGACATATACCGTTAGACGGCATATGTCCGATAATTCTTTTGCTTATTTAAAATTTTATGTAACCCTTTTTACAATCCTATTGTAATCTATTTTTGTACTTATTTCAATATCTTGTAAGATTTATTATCACGCGGATATCACAGATTTCTACAGGATGCATATTGAGAATTTCACAATATACGAAAAGTGAGAACATATAAGCTTAGCAGCCTGAAGCACCTCTGACGAAAACAATCATAGAAATCAATAATCTGTATGCGAAAGCAGGAGTCTAGAATTCAATAATGATTAGGAAAATCAGATTGTTTTTTTGGACACGCTTTGTATACACAAGCTGTCCATCTCTGCTTCACTGCCCAAATGCAAAGCATAAGAAGCTTGTATTCTTCTCTTAAAGCTGTCTGGATAAGCAAATACTGCTGATATCCGATGCATGCCGATAATATCGCTGCATGAGCTGAAAGAGTTCATTGTCAGATACGTCCTCAGTAAGAAATTCCCTTTTCTCCTTTTGAACAGTCTTTCCCACCTCACAGCTTTGAATCATTGTATCGCACATATGAATAAATTGCTCTACTGACTGCTCCTGGTCCTCTGTTAAGGTATCATGCTGCACGGTAAAAATCATCTGCTCCATCTCCACACTCATATGCCAGAATGCAGACAGCAAATGGCGATAAAGCTCGATATTCTCACTGCTGCCTTGCAGGTACTCCAGTATCTGGTCATACACCATATGAAAGCTGGTTAATGCATCCATAATGATACCGTAATCCAGCGGTGCATGCAGACTACCCTGCAGAATACGCAGATAGGAATGCTGCATATGAAACATCCGCTTCATGTTTGCTTGAAATAATCCGCTGCGACTGGTAGGAAAAAAGAACCGGTTGACGATCAATACAAGTAGAATTGCCACAGCTACATAGGTAAGGCGCATCTCAATCGCGATTGTTTCCCGCATGGCAAGCGAAGTCAGTGTGATGGCAAAGCAGGTAGAGAACATTGCCTGAATCCAGGTGCCTGGTGTTGCACAATACATCAGCGATACGACAATGCTGGCAAATAGAAAGTGTCCTGCAACGCCGGGCAAATGCGGAAGTACGAGATAAATAACCGTACAGCCGAAGACTGTTCCGATGAATCTGGTTTTCAGACGATAGGCGCTTTCCTCATACATGGGCTGCAGCAGCAGAAATGCATTCAGCACCAGCCAGTAGGAATGATCCAGCTTCGACAAACGGGCGAATAGAAATCCGCAGAGCAGAACCAGAGAAAGACGGCTTGCAAAACGAAATTCAAAGCTGTCCATACGCAGCCGATTACGCAGCTTTCGTTCCTCCGGCAGCTTCCATTCCCGATGGACTGCTTCTTTTTTGTTATCCTGCAAATCCTTGAGAATCTGTAAAAAGAGCTGCAAAAAGTTATGCAGAAACAGGGAAACGGCATCCTGCTTTTTTCGGCAGGCAGTAAACAGCTTCTGCCCTTCCTCCAGCAGCATTGAATTATCCGTACAGTTAAATTCTCGACATGCTTCAGGAACTGCATACATCTTTGTAAAAGCACCTGCTGCTGTTCACTGCATACAGGGATATTATCCATATTTTCCAGGAAATAACTGCTTCGCTGCAGAAGTAATGCAAACAGGTAACGCAGCCTTCCCTCCTTCGTCGCGATATAGGTGAAGCCGCGGCTCTGGTATGCCTGCTTATAAAGCAATCTCTGAATATTCACCAGCTCTTCCTTTCGCTGCTGATCTGTTTTCTGTTTGAGATAGGCATCCATCTGTTCCTGTAAAAGCGCTATCCCTTTTCTGGCCAGTGCATAATCATCCTCTCTGCGATGTCCATAGGAGGACAGCAGCAGACAGCATACTGCAAAACCAAGAGAACAAGCCATTACCAGCAGATAGGTCATGAAATCTGTATAGGGTATCGGCCGCAGCTGCAAAAAGACAAACCCCATGGCACTTGCCATATATCCCTTTTGATTAAACTGCGAGGATTGCAGAAAGACAAGAAGAAAGGGTACTGCGATATTCAGCAGCACACAGGCAAGCAAGGAATGCGACGCCAGAAATGCCAGTATGCTCAATGCCATCTGTACAAAAAACATGATACATAATCTGCGCGGTGTCTGCTTCCTCTTTCTGCGTATTTTATAGAGCAGGGTCACAAAGGATACAACGATCACATACTGTACACCGAATAAAACAAGAATTGCATAAAATAAAAACAAAAAGAAAAGAATGTCCGGCAGGGCATCCAGGATTTTTCTCTTAGCTGTCTGGTATAACACATCCGGTTTCAAAGATAAACCACTTCCTTTTAAGAGCCTTATTATACCATAATATGAAGGATACGTAAAATGTATACGGACTCGTAATTGTCGTCCCGTATGCAGTTTTCCAAAGTCCTATACCAATCATGCTAAGCAATAAGCAGCAATGCTTCCTATTGCAAACTCCCTTTTATTTTGAAATGTGCTGTTGTAATGGCTGATAGCACATAAAGCAATGTAACCTTCCTGATTTGAAAACCGGCGGATAGCATAAATGACATATGATACTTACGTAATTTTCCATTTGAAGCCGAATTTTCTGTTTCAACAAAAAAAGCCGACAATACTGTCAGCTTTTCTGTATCCGTGGTTTTATTATTTTCCCTTCGCGTTTTCAATTTCCTGCTTTTTATCCTCCAGAAACATCCAGCGCTCCATTTTCTCTTCTATGCTTTGTTCCAGAATATCGCGTTGATCTGCCAGCTCCTGTATTTTCTTGAAGTCATCTCCGGCAGCATTCATTTCCATGTCCAAATGCTCCAGCTGTTCCTGCAAAGCTGCTATATCCTCTTCCATATGCTCCAGCTCCTGCTTTTCCTTACTGCTCATACGAAGCTGCTGCTGTGAAACCCGCTCGACTTTTTTCTTTTCCTTCTTCTCTTTTGCTGTTCCCAGCTCCATATAGGCACTGTATCCGCCGATAAATTGCTGTACATTTCCGTTTTGAAATACAAACAGCTTATCGCATATACGATCCAGAAAATAGCGGTCATGGGATACCACAATGACTGCACCGTTAAAATTATCCAGGTAGTCCTCAAGTATCTGCAGGGTCTGGATATCCAAATCGTTGGTAGGCTCATCCAGGAAAAGAATATTCGGTGCCTGCATCAGTATTTTCAATAAATACAGACGGCGGCGTTCCCCTCCGGATAATCTGCCGATAGGAGTATGCTGCATTCTGGAATCAAACAGAAACCGTTCCAGCATCTGTGATGCACTGTAGGTTCCCTCCAGTGTACGGATCTCATTACCGCTGTCCCGGATATAGTCAATCACCTTTTGTGACATATCCATTTCCTCGCAGCCCTGACGAAAGTACGCAAGCTTAACTGTTTCACCAAGCACGACGCTTCCCTGATCCGGTTCTATATCCTTTGCCAGTACATGAAGCAGTGTACTTTTGCCGCAGCCGTTTGGTCCCAGAATACCGATACGATCATTTCTAGTAAGCGTATAGCTCAGATTCTGAAACAATACATGACTCCCATATGCCTTGGAAATCGCATCAATCTCTATCGTTTTCCTGCCAAGACGCGAAGTTATCGTATCCAGCACAACCTGTCCCTGTTCTTTTACAGATTCCATATCATTCAGCTTATGAAATCGTTCGATACGCTCTCTGCTCTTCGTTCCCCTCGCCTGTACGCCCGCACGCATCCATGCCAGCTCCTTGCGAAGAATGCTTTGACGTTTCTTCTCCTGTGCCGCCTGTATGCTTTCTCTCTCTGCCTTTTCCTGCAGATAGGTGGAATAGTTTGCATGATAGGTATACATACTGCCGCGGTCAATTTCCATCATGGTATTGCATACACGCTCAAGAAAATAACGGTCATGCGTCACCATGATCAATGCATGTGCATAGCGGATCAGATAGGCTTCCAGCCATTCGATCATCTCATTATCCAGATGGTTGGTAGGCTCATCCAGAATCAGCAGATCACAGGGCTTCAGCAGCGCTCTTGCAAGGGCAACCCGCTTTCTCTGTCCTCCGCTCAAATGGGATATATTCAAAGAGCTGTCTGAAATCCCCAGCTTTCCCAAGATTGATTTTGCTTCGAATTCCTGTATTTCCTTATCCATAGACAGTATCTGATGAAGAATGGTATCGTCTTCATCAAAGACAGGGTCCTGTGGCAGATAGGATACACGCAATCCGCTTTTTTTCGTGATAGATCCTTCCTCATAGGTTTCCAGACCTGCCAACATACGCAGCAGTGTTGTTTTCCCTGTTCCGTTTACCCCGATCAATGCAATTTTATCCCGGTCCTCGATGGCAAAGCTTACATCGTTGACAATTTCTTTTATGTTCTGGCGTTTGCTCAGATGCTCTACTGATATCAGCATATTCTCACCACTTTCCTGCCTTATTTTATCACATCCGTCAAAAATAAAAAAGGTGAAGTCCCTATCGTATGTAATTTGTTTTATAGTCGTCAAACTAGGCCCACTGACATATAAAAACAGGAAGCAAACAGTACCTGCTCATTTCCTGTCGTGTGCATCTATCAATCCGCATCCTGCAGCACCTTCACATATTTATAAAAGGTGGCCTTTTTCAGTGAGGTCCTTCTGCGATAGGTCTCCAGCGGGATATGGTTCTTCTGACAGTATTCCACCTGTTCCCGGAAATCCTCCGGCAGGCTTGCACGCGGTCTTCCATAGCTCCCCGCTCCCTCTTTCTTCTTTTCCAGCGCCTTCACGATTCCCTCGTACAGCTCCTCATTCATCGGTACCTTGCGCACTCTGCTGGATTTTGTGGTCTGATAGACAAGTGGACAGCTGACCGTTCCATCTTCGTTATAGGTCATCACGCGATTCAGCGATTCATCCACCTCGATCAATCGCCTGGACAGACAGATATCCTCGATCCGCAGTGCACTCACCTCTCCGATGCGAAGACCCGCATGGATAGCGATCAGCACCGTCAGCAGGGAATTTTCCTTATATACAGGCGTGATGGCAGCTGTCAGACGCTTCTGTTCCTGCACGCTCAATACGCGGACCTCCTTCTTCGCTTCCTTTGGATATTCCACACAGCGGCAGGGATCATAGGAAACGATACCCAGCTGGATCACCCGCTTGAAGGAGAGCTTCAGGACCATGATGTGCTCCTTCAGTGTTTTGACACCCAGACCGCCCTTTCCATCCAGTCTGCCGTTCTCATGCTTGATATTCACATAGGCCTGGAGGATGGGTTCTGTAATCTCATTCAGCGGATAATCATCGAGCAGAGGGCAGATATGACTGTAGATATAGCTGCGGAAGCTGGCATAGGTGTTCGGCTTTGCGTTCAGCTTCACAAAATGCTCGAGGAAATAGAGCAGCCACTCCTCAAGAGAGGGCATATGATCAAAGGGATCCTCACTGCGGCCATAGCGCAGGATATCCTCTGAAGCGAGAACACGTTTCTTGTTCAACATAGATAAGACTCCTTTCACAAAAAAATTCCAGTACCGGATGCGCACACAAAAGGACAGAGGAAAACAAGGTCCGCTGAAAAAGAGTGTGAAGCAGAAAGTATTGGAATCAACGTTGAAAACCATAAAAAGGGAAATCCTACAAAAAATTGCGGAATTCTCCACAAATTCCTACAAAAGCATTTACAAACTGTGACGCAGGTGTTATAAATATGAGTGTAGAAATCATTACATGGACTTACAGTAAGGTACTGTAGGACAACACGTCAGCGACTGAAGAAGGTCGTTTTTTTGTACCTGTTTTGACACTGTCGTTCCCTTTGCTTCTACATATTATCACATTTAAAGAATAGTGGAGATACGAAAAATACCCCTAAAAAAGGGGTTTGAATAACTTTTAGACAAAAAAAGACGCTGTTTGCGCCTAAACTCATGGTATCTGATGCAATTCTGCTTCAGTGAATCCGCAGTCCCTTGGGATACTTGTTTTTTAAAACCATGCCATCCCCCTTGGCAAAGCCGAGCGCATATCCTTTCCACAGCATCTGCGTGTAACCCTTATACCCTGCTATTGGCAGCTGCTGCCCCTGCAAAAAGCTGAGACATTGCGCATCATCCATCTCATAACACTGTTTCATGCCCGCTCCGTAAGCATTGGAAACATAGAAATGCTGATGCGGCTCCAGACGATTTTTCACGACTTCACCAATCTGACAGCCCTGTCGAAGAATACGAATGTCCTTCAGCTTTAAAAATGGCTGTTGCATGGCATATATACGACCGCTATTTTCATATAGAAAGGCAGGCTGCTCCTGCAATGACTGCCTTATAAACTGTGTAGCAAACACCGGAATCACAGCCGGTTTTTCTTCCCGTTTTCGACTCTCTGCCTGCACGCCATGCTTTCTGAATTTTGCCACAAAATGCCCTTCTCCCTGATCCATAGGAAAAATTCTTCGCAGCTTTTCCGTATCCAAATCCAGATAGGGCAGACCACGCCGTCCAAACGTAACCCCGCAGTCCACAAGTTCCATATCCGGATGCTGCTTCATGAATGCATATACCACCTGTTCATTTTCCTCCATGGAATACGTACAGGTTGAATACACGAGCGTGCCATCCTCCTTTAATGCGGCATAGGCACTATCCAGAATGTGCAGCTGCCGCTGTGCACAGGCAAGCACATGCTCCTCACTCCAGTCATCCATTGCCTTGGAATGCTTTTTAAACATGCCTTCCCCGCTGCATGGGGCATCCACCAGCACCCGGTCAAACCAGCCACTCATTTCCTTTGCGATTTGCTGCGGACGGGTGTTCGTAATCATGCATCGCGAAAAGCCGAGGCGTTCCATATTCGATAACAGAATCTGTGCCCGCCTGCTTTCAATTTCATTACTGACAAGAAAACCACGATCCTGCAGCTTAGCAGCGATCTGCGTGCTTTTTCCACCGGGTGCCGCACACATATCCAGCACCCAGTCATTCCGCTGTACATCCAGAACCTCAACAGCACTGGCGGCACTTGGCTCCTGCATATAGAACAGACCTGCCAGATGCGCAGGATGATTGCCAAGCCCCTTTATATCCTTTGGTATATAAAAGGACTCCGGACAGATGGAGGATGGTTGGCTGGCACATACCTTCAAGTCGTGAAACTGATCGACAGACAGCTTTGCCGTATTCACGCGAAGCCCGCGATAAGCGTCCTCATCCAGCGTTTTCAGATATTCCTCATATTCCTCCTGCAGATATCCCTGCATACGTTTTAAAAATTGTTCGTTCATAATCTTCCTCACTTATTCCAGCATATTTTATCATATATTTCCGTTTTTCTCATCACAAAACAGCTCTTCAACTATGCATGTTCTTTTCACAAGCTGGTGTGTGATCAGAGTAAGCAGGAGCAGATAGCCTGCGGACACAAGCAGCGGAAGAAACAGTGACAGCAAAATCGTGACCGCTGCCGACAGCTTCATATAGATCATCAGGACGAACACGGATACTACCAGCGTTGCCATCAGGCAGCCTGCGACTGTATGCCTGCGAACCAGGGCAAGGATATGCTGCACATAACATCCCTTCAGTGTGTACATGTTCTCTCCAAACATATAGTAAATGCTCATTTCCTTTCTGCCATCCTCCATAATCGATTGCAGCAGATGCACCAGCAGGGCGATGGAAAGCAGCATGGCAGCACCACCACTGATAAATAGCAGAAAGCTCATTTTTTTGAGATCGACAACGAAAAACTGCAGCAGGCGGGAACGGCTGAAAAACGCGGAATAGGTTGGATGCTGCCGCAGATACTGCAATGCTTTCCGCATGTCCGTTTCCTTTTCTGAATGGAAATAAACACTTTGTATCATGGTATTGGGCTGCATGCAGTCTGCCACTGCCTCCTTGTTCATCAAAATACTTCCCTCATTCTTGAGATAATCCTCCATATAATCCCAGGTAATCGGAAACAGAAAGCCCTTGATTTTCACTGTTTTCTTCATCAGCGTGCTGTCATCCGGTGCTGTATCGATAGCATAGGCCTGCACCTCAATTGTTTTACCGATCCAGTTTTTTATAAAGCTGGTATAATCGGCCTCCCGCATATCCCAGGAAGGGAGTGCATCATCGCGATATCCTTCCAGATAGCGGGAGCGATATCCCAGACGCAGCGCCATGGAAAAGTCCAGCAGGACCTCATCCTCCTTAACCATGGACTGATTCTTCCCATCATTATCCAGATGCAGCTGTTCTCCGTCATAGAAATAATAGGCATTGGCATAGGGAATCGGATACAGATTCCCTACCTCATAGGAGCGCAGTGTCAGCTTGTCAATGAAGCGCTTTGAGGATGGAACAAAGGTCTGTTGCTGCTGATTGCTGTGTTCCTTATGGAAGCCGGGATATACGTATAGCGAACCGCTGTTCAAACTGGAGGAGCCGGTTGTGCTTCCGGCATATCCGCCCATATTTAATGAAAGATTGCTGTTGGGCTGATCCTCTGCTATGATTCCGGTTACGGTGAGTGGAAATCCATACCAGCTTACAGCCTGATACAGATAAAATTCCGGCGGCTGTACACCGTATTGAGAAGAAAACAAATTCAGGGCTGTCTGATATGTAATTGCGGTTTCATAAATATTGCCGGGGTAATGACCATAGATTTTTTTCAAGCCTGCCCTTTCCACAGTATCCATTTCAATGATTGTATAGCTGTCCGCAGAGGTCAGATAGGAGGACTTTATGGCGATATTGCTGTCTACAGGAACATAACCGGCAAACACATCGCCCTTTAATTCCTTTTTCAGGGTTTGTACATCCGCATCCTGCATCGGTACATATTTTTTTTCATAAATTTCTCCACTGCTTCCGGTGGCATGCTTTTCTATAGCGATGCTGGTCAGATCGTTCTGCTTCAGATACAGCATCTCAATCTCTGTAACATCCAGTGTTGTTGAAAACACAGCTGTGGATACAAGAATCAGAGATGTCAGAATCAAAAGCATCAGCAGCAGATATTTCAGACGGAAGCGGTGATGCAGTCGGGTCTGCATCCGCTTTACGATCCGTGGCTGCAGCTGAAACTGTGTTTTCGAGACTGGCTGCTGCGGATATGCACTTCCCTGTCCGCAGGAATCTGATATGACATACCCGGCTTCGAATTCAATGATGCGATCACTCCATGGATAGCTGTTTTCATCCTGTACTACCATTACCAGAAGACCAGCGCTCAGCTTTTTCAGCAGCGGAAACATCCTTCCCCATTCCCTTGTGGAAAACGGAGAGCTCGGCGGATAAACAACAAGCACACGGGGGTGGCGCAGCAGGATGCGTAAAAGCACCATTCGGATATGATCGTCAAAGTCCAGATCCTCTATCCAGGTCTCTTTTTTGCCATACAGCCCCCACTGCCTCAGCAGATTATCCAGCTCCTGTTCATCTTCATCATAACTCATGCGGATATTATCCAGCACAGAGCGCTGCTCCAGCAGCTGAAAATCGCAGAATAAAGACGCAGTGCATATGCTGCGATAACGGCACTGCTCCTGCGGTGTAAAGTATTCCATGACTTCTTCCCCATAAACCATGGAACCGCTGCAAGGCTTATGCAGACCAGCAAGCAGTCTTGCGAGCTGCAGCATCAGCGATTCGTCATCTCCGTGGATGCTGATAAAGCCGGTATCGGGAAAGTGAAAAGACACATCCTCCATGCGATGTGTTTTCTCAGTGTTTTCCAGTGTGATACGGTTCAGTTTCAGCATGACATCCATCCTTTTCCTTAGGTATACCGTATCTGCAGGGAAATGTCAATTTTCGTTCCTGCATTGTAAGAAAATGTTTATGAAATCAGAGACAGCCTCTTATATTCGTATATGTGTTTCAGGATATCCCTTTCTGAAGAAAGCGCTGTGCTCCTGCACGTAAAGCTAACCGCTTGCTTTTTCCTCCTGCAAAAAAAGACAGCCGTCACAGCTGTCCAGTTTCTATGATATATGTTATTTGAAATAGCGATCCAGCAGACCCTTGAACGCCTTACCATGTCTTGCCTCATCACGAGCCATTTCGTGTACTGTGTCGTGAATTGCATCCAGATTCAATGCCTTTGCACGTTTTGCAAGATCGAATTTACCTGCAGTTGCACCGTTTTCTGCATCTACACGCATTTCCAGATTTTTCTTTGTGGAATCGGTGATCACTTCACCCAGCAGCTCTGCAAACTTCGCTGCATGCTCAGCTTCCTCATATGCTGCTTTTTCATAATACATTCCGATTTCCGGATAACCTTCACGGTGAGCTACACGTGCCATTGCCAGGTACATACCAACCTCGCTGCATTCACCTTCAAAGTTCATGCGCAGATCGTTCATGATATCTTCCGGCGCACCCTGTGCAACACCGACAACATGCTCTGCTGCCCAGCTCATTTCACCTTCCTGCTTTGTGAATTTTTCAGCAGGAGCCTTACAGATCGGACAAAAGTCCGGAGCTGCATCCCCTTCGTGAACATAACCGCAAACACTGCATACAAATTTAGCCATAATCGAATATCCTCCTTTTAACTTTACAATCCTATTGTATTACAATCTGGTAAAATTTGGAACTTATTTGACCGAATTTCACAGAATTGTCACACAGACCCCTGCATATCCTGTTTCACACGGTACACTCTGCGCAATAGAAATACCACTGCACACTGAATGAGAAACAGTGCCAGCAGGATAGTCGGCAGAAACATCATGATTCCCGTAATGTGATACAGACTTGCGATAAAGCTGATCTTCGGTGGAATTCCGACAAACATATACTGCGTATGCAGATTCAGATTGATAATAAACGCTGTTGTAAACATGCCGCAGATAATCAGAAAATTCTTTTTCATATAATGGTACTGCAGCAATGTACGGTCCTGCAGCTGTATGAGTGCAAACAAAACAAAGGAGGCATGGAGTATGTAAAAGTTAATGGTCCGATAAGACAGCACCGGATACAGCTCACTGATGTTGGCAGGATACACCATGGCAATCAGACCGGCACAAAGCCCGACGACACCGCTGAAAAACCGCAGGGTGTCCTTCTTCAGATAGACTGTCAGTGCATTCATATAGACGCACAGAGAGCAAAGCTCCAGCGGCAGGATCTGATGCCACACCTGTTCATGGCAAAACAGAAACAGCCAGGTTGTATACAGCAGCTCCTCCCCTAGAAAGTAAATCGCCATTATGACCTGCATTCGCCGCTGTTTTCCGGCATCCAGACGCCGATAATAAGAAAACAGCGTCGTAATCAGAAGTATCGCCAGAGCGAGAAACAGCATATGGTAGAGGCTGAATGCCGTAAACGGCACAGCCATATTTCTAATATCCGTATAAAATGTAAAAAAATCCTTCATCCCTATCACCTTTGCTTATTGTAACATATTTCACAGGTTTTGCGTATACGATTAAGATTTCTTCAGATTCTTTCAAAAGTATGATAAAATGTCTCTGGTGATGAAATGAAAATAGAAGCAGCAGCGCTATCGGAAATACAATTTAAGGAATGCGCCTATCCCAAGACGTTAAAGGACAGTCTGAAACGCATCGGCCTTAACTTTCCTATCCATGTTCGAAAGCTAAGGGACGGCTATCAGTGTGTGGACGGAGCCAAGCGCCTGAGTGCCATACAGCAGATTTTAAAAGAGGATCCAGCTTTTCGCAAGTTTCAAAGCATTCGCATACTCGTCGTGGAAACCGCAAGAACAGCTCCTCCGTATCATCTTCACAACCATCATTGATGAGGAGGTTCTTTGCGTATAAGGCTTTAAAAAAGGGAATTCAACTTTGATTGCTCTGCAATCGGTGTGAATTCTCTTTTTTGTATGTCCAAAGGAAGCATTCCCTGATGGTAACCAGCTTTTTTGGTGATATAGAAACAAACAGGCAGAGGATTTTTATAATCGTGCAGTATAGGAATTTTGCAGATGCAGAATCTTTTCTGCGACCAGCTTGCCCGCAAAGGACATCGTTGCCATTTTGATTGCCGTATTCTGCACGGTGATACCCTCCAGAAGAAAGGTGCTGTCCTGATTTTTTAAATGATCTGCGACTGCCTTAATCGCTGCTTCCTGCTCCTCACAAAACAGATTAAAGGCTTCCTTCAGACCATTGATGCCCGCCTGATATTCAATTCCCTGCTTCACCTCGCTGATCGTCAGCACCTGCTTCAAAATGGTGATTGCAATCAGATAGGCAATATGCATGCGGTTATAGCGTTTCTTTTCCGCCTTGGGAATCAGCTTCAGCTTAACATAGTTATTGATCATGGCGGCGGTCAGAATCGTATCATTTTCTTCATCAAACAGATTTTGCAAATATCCTTCAATCAGCGTTATCACCTGATCCAGATATAAATCAAAGTTCGGCAGCTCCTCCCAGCGGGGAAGATGAAAATCCTGAAGTGTATCGCTCCACAGAATCAAATCTCTGCGCAGATTGCTCATGTGTGTTCCTTCTTTCTATTATGCGTTATAGTATTAGTATACGGTATTCCGGCATTTTTTTCTACCACCAGATTTTTTGAATAAAAAAAAGACCGTGACAATGATCACGATCTAATCCTTGAAGCCATACGCATACACATCCCGCACGTTCACATACGGCATAGCGGGAATTGTCTGGTTTGTTTTATCCCTCAGCTTTTTGTAAAAGGCCGAGGCTTTCTCATCCTCCTCAAAATCTCCCTTCACATAGCCGTCAAATACCATCTTTGACTGATCGAATACACTGATTTCCAGAAAATGCTGTGCTTTATTTTCCGGCTGTCTCAGATTCAAGGCAAACAAACGGCCGTCTCGCAGCTTGAACTTGGAATCTGACAGCGAAATCGGTGAGGTGATATCCATCACCAGTTTATCCTGCTCATACACCTTCAGGTAGCTCTTATCCCGCTGTGAGGTTAGAATTAAAAGCCTTCCATCCTGTATATCAAATCGGTGAAACACTGTATTCTTTGGCAGCTTTTCTTCCTTAACAAGCTTGCCCGAAGCATCATAGACCTCCAGCCAGCCCTGATTATCACGCAACACTGCTGCGTACAGCTGATCGTGATAGCTGATTACATCCGAAATGCCATTCACCTTTGCATCAAAGCTTATAAACTGTTTAACCTTACTCGCTTTTTTCGCCTCCTGAACATTTGGCATAGATTCACTCTGCAATGCTTTTTCCACCTCATAAATGCGATATTGCCCACTGCTGCCGTTTCCGGCAACATACAGCGGAACGAGTGTTTTCCCCTGTACCGTCACATACGGGTGGCGCAGTCCCCCTCCCTTCTGTAATCCCGCTTTTTCCGGATTGCTTTGGAAATACAATTGTTGATCCTTTTGATGATATACGATATTGCTGCGGGGAGTCTGGAAGCGCTGCTGCAATCCGCTTGGAAAGCAGGCATAGCCCTTATCTGTTTTCACCAGCAGATCAACAGCTACCTGCTTTATATTGTAAAAATCCGCTTTTACCGGTTCTTCATACCGGTCATCCGTTATCGTTCTGCTGATTTCCAGTTCATAATCCGTTACTTGTTTTCCATCTAAAAGAGTGGGGATATACAGATAGAAGCCCTCATTCAGAGAATCATATTCCATGGCGAGCTCTTCCTGCTCCTTCAGAAACGAGGTCGTATAGCTAATATCTTTTCCTTTTCCACTCAGCTCCCAGCGCATGGAAGCATCCGCAACTGTCATTGTATATTCCAGCCCTTCCACCTGCTGCATATCTCCGCTTGCTTTTTCCAGTGTGAAGGTGAAGGTCGGCTTGTGCAAATACAGAGCGGCGCTGGCAATCAGAAGAACTGCAAGCAGCACAGGAAGAAGAATCATATGACGTTTCATATCATCGACCTCCGTACTGGTTGCGATTCATGGAATTGCGAAAGCTCAGCACCATCAGACCAGCCAGCACCAGCATCAGAGCCAGCTGCATACCGCGCTGTACATCAAACTGTATCCCGCTCGGCATGCCCCATACAAACAAAACGCCTGCAATATTGGCAATGCACAGGATATAGCTTTGCAGCCTCTGGTAATATACCCCCAGATACACTGTCATAGCGGATACCGTCACAATACTGCTTACGATGATCAGAAGCTGGGTTATTGTCAATGGGAACAAGTATTTCAGCATGCCGCTTCTGACAATGGATAAATAGAAACCGTTTTTCAGGTTATAGAAGGGGGCAAGCGTCATATAGTACCGGTATCCGATATAATACACCGCATACTGCAATAACAGCAGTATGACGATGGCACTGATATTCATAAGCAGCTCCGACAGCATAAACGGCACACGGGATTGGGGAAGTATCAGATAGCGATGCAGTGCATTGGAGCGCAGCTGCATGTAGAGAAGTGTTGCCACCTGATAAACAATCACCACACTGAGGGCAGCAAGAAACAGAAGCAGACATGGCCGCGAGCCGAAATATACCTCATAGCGGACCCAGCCGAGCTGTTCTCCCTTCATCAACAGGGCAAATAAACAGAATGCCAGATACAGCGCAAATACGATACCGTAAAATTTATAGCTTCGCTTCCACCGGTAAAACAGAAGCAGATTCAGATTTTCAAATTCCTTTGTCATATTCTCCACCTACCTTGTACTCAAAAGCTTGAGATTTACGATTGATCGTCTGTCATCAAACAAATAGCGCTGTATGATTTTCTCATAGCTCAGGCCCTCGTTTAAATCCAGATAGCCCAAAAGATCATCCTCCTGATAATCGCCATACACCTCACTGCTGTACAACATCCCTTTATGATTTGCGGCCATGATACGTATTGTCTGGTTTCCCTCCTGCATACAATACAGGACACCCTGATCATATTGCAGCTGTAAAGGTCCACTGCTGCCCGCGTTAACGGAAATGTTCACCCTGTCTATTTGCTTCAGGCTTGCGTTTTTCTGCTCATACACCTGGAATACATATTCAAATCCATTTCCATATCCAAAGAGAATATGGTTGTTTTGATCCAGCAGCAGTACAGGCTCCATGATATCCGCAAGGGCAACAGACAGGGCTGAGCGATCCAGCTGCTTTCCGTTGCTGTCATAGGTATACAGAGACAATTCATTCTTTTCCATAACCAGAGCGATTACGTTTTTTTCGGTACTCACCATTCCCAGAATATCCTGTTTTCCCAGTGGCAGTGATACAATGCGCCTGCTTTTGCCATTCTCCAGCCGATAGATACCGCCGGGATTTTGATCAAAGGTAACCTGTGAAAAATCATACATAAACTGCAGGGGGGATACGATGAAATATCCATGCGCATCCACAGACATGTCCGACAGGCCTGCCGATGCTCTTGCATTCTGATAGAGGTCATCACCTGTCAGGGAGCAGGAAAGAGAGCCTTTGGGGTCGTTATCAAAATAATCGCATCGGATCAAAGAGCCCAGCTTGTCTTGTTTCCATCGAACTTCAAAAGCTATATCCTCCTGCTTATTCTTTCCATAGGCTTGCGGGTCAAGCAGGGACAGGCGATAGGATACGGCTTCTACGCCGCTGATCATATGGGTGATCTCCATGTCGTCTGGTTGATCAAATCCGGGATTCTCGATGGAGTTCTGCTTGATATGCTCATCGAATACCGGTGAAATCTGAATATCCACTGTATTGGTTCGGTCTGTCAGCACATCGCTTTTGACATAAGCAGCCTGCAGCTTATCCCCCTTTCCCGTAACCTGCCAGACATTCAGATAATCTGTCACCATAAACTGATAGGAGAGATTTTTGATGGCGGATGGATCCCCGGTCACATCAAATTCACCGTCAGCCGTTTTCCGCAGACCAATCTGCATATTGTTCTTTTGCGACCAGACACCGAGCGCTCCCAGTATGGGCAGCAGCAGAAATACCGGCAGTATATAGCATATATATTTTTTCATCATACATCACCATCCTGTACAAGGCGGAGATTTTGCAGGGTTCGTTTCTGTGTATTCAATACGTAGGACATTATATTCTCATACGCATTGCCTGTGGTAATCTGCGTGGCATCCGGAAGAGCAAGCTTACTGTCATCCGTATAATCTCCCAGCAAAGTGCTCCTGTACAACAGCTTTTTGTTTGTCTGTGCCGCGACATATAAAGCCTTTCCATCGTCATTTACAACAATGTGGAGAATCCCCGTATCTTTCTTATAATGCAGCAGCGTGTTCGCATAATTTCCGCTGATATCCGTGATATTCAAACCATTTAACGGCATGTGATCGATTTGCTTAAATTGTTCCTGTTCCATACCATATATCAACAGATCCCGATTGTTTCCATCATATACAGGCTCCTGTACGAACAGTACATGCTCCTTTTCCGGCAGCAGCATCATCCGATTGGTATTCTGTAAATCAAATGAAAACTGAAATTCATCAAGCAGAACACCCTTTGAAGAATATGCTCTGCCATACAGATAGCCGTTCTTTTCCAAGACGGCGATCAGCTTTCCCTGAAATGCCTCCATATATAAAACTGTTTCCCTGTTCACATCCATGGGAACAAGCGGTGTCAGCTTTCCGCTTTCCTCAATACGATAGATTCCGGTAGGATCCTTTTCAAATTCCACCTCATTAAAATTCACCTCGAACTGCAGTGCTCCAATCGCAGTAAAGCTTTCTTTTCCCAGCTTCACAATCGGGGCGTTTAAAAAGCCGTAGTTTTTTAAATTCCCGTACTTGTCATCTGCATTTCCAACGCTGGCTTGCGGATATACATAGACTCGTTCCTGATTTCCTGCAGATTCTTCGTGATATGTGACGGTCAGATCACGCTTTCCGTTTTTGGTTTTTACCGTAAAAAGCTGTATGTTATCCTCACCGTCACTGATCAGCGCACCACCCTCAACATGATGTCGTCCGATCACAAGCTCATAGGACAGTCTCTCAATCTTATTTTCATAGGAATGAATCGATGCATCGTTATAGAAATCCGCATCACTCTGCTTATTTTCTTCACTCATCGGCATCGTTTTTTCATCATATTTCGGTGAGACACTCACAGAGAAGAATACCTCTGCATCATCCCCAACCATCATCTGGTGTTGCTTATATCCCTTTGGGTCATAGCTTATTTTAAAGGATTCTCCCTGCGCATCGATTCGCCAGGCATTGCTTCCTTCACCGCTGTACCCTCCCAGATTGGTATCCGCGATATAAAAGGAATATGCTAAATCTTTAATGGCATCCGGGTCGCCTATACGTTCCCCCTCATGTGCAATCGTACTCAGCTCAACATGGAAATCGTTGCGCCTTGTGTAAAGCAGCTGGGAAAATAGGACAATGAGACAGAGCAAGCCTATCGGCAGATACCCCATATATTTTTTCATCATACATCACCATCCAATGGAGAAATAAGATCACTCAGCCTACGCCTCTGTGTATTCAGAAAAGAGAAAACGATATTTTCATATGAATTACTCGATGCCGCATCCGACAGCGCCAGATATGTATCATCATTATAATCACCATACAGAAAGCTGTTATACAGAACCTTTTTGTTCGTCTGTGCACTCACATACAGACCGTTGTCATCATTCATCTGAATACTATACAAAATCTGCTTGCTGCGATCATAATGCAAACTGATATACAAGCCATAGGACCCGTACATGGACGTATTCGTTTGTGTTTCCATCACCATGCGATCCAGCTTCTGAAAGGCATCGTCCTTTACATCATACATTACAACCGTATATTTCATGATATCGTAGATCGATTGAAGCTGAAATAACAGTGTACCCTGATCCTCACTTACCATGACCTTGCCGATTTGATCAAGGTCCATTTCCAATCGGATTTCATCCAGCAGCCTTCCTTCTGTGGAATACAGACGACCGTACAGCTTACCGTCCTCTTCCTCGACGACTGCCAGATGATTATCCATTGCACACATAGAGATCAGGGTGCCCTTTTTTATATCCTTTTGAACAATTTGCGTAACCTTCCCCTGTGAATCAACCTTGTAAATTCCGGTTGGATCGTTATCAAATTTCAAATTGCCGAGATTCACATCAAAATCAAGCGCACTCACACTTACAAAGAAATCATCTTCGATTTTAACATCATAGATCGTCTGCAGGGCGCTTCCCTTCAGATTCCCATATATATCATCTGCATTTCCTCCGCCATATGTAGAATAGATGTAGATATCATCCTCTGACTGTCCTTCCTGCAGGGTATAATTGACTTCAATCTCCTTTTTCCCACTTTTTGAACGCAAAACCGCACTTTTCTTAGTCTTGGGAAAATTTACTGTATTACCATATCCGTAATCGCTGTTATCGATGATAATATCATAGGTAAGATGATCAACCTTTCCGGAATATGTGCAGAACGGAATCCCGTTGTCATAGGTGGAGCATTCCTTTGTCATAGCCTCGGGATTCATCGTTTCCGCATCATAGCGTGCCTGAATAGACATATACAGCATTTGCTTTTCTGCATTTTTTTTCATATGTGCCATATAGCCAGCAGGGTCATAGGTGGTTGTAAATGTATCCCCAACCGCATCCACGCGCCATATGTTTTCCAGTGCATGTATGTTCCTGCTTGACGGATAATCGTCCATGATATAAAAGGAGTATTTCAAATCCCTGATAGCATTTGGATCGCCAACGCTTTTATGTTCCTGAGCTGCCACCGTGCTTAGTCCGATAGCAAAATCATTACGCTTGCTGTAGACCAGAAGAGAAAAGACAATGATAATACTCAGCATACAGAGTGGCAGATACCCCATATATTTTTTCACATCCATCACCTGCCTACCATGCACTTTTTCGTGTTTTCCGATACAGACCTGCCATCATGACTGCCCCCAGTATACACAGATACAGACGGTACCAGCCCTTATAAACGAACACTTCATAAAACTTCAATAGCTGCAGCGTGAATCCGGTCGGCTTCTCACCAATCGCCAGTGACATGTTCATACCGAGAAAATAAATCACAATTGGAAACAGCACATACAGCACAATCATGAACAGAGCAATTTTATTTTTACGGAAGCCGAACCTTCCAATACATACGACAAACAGGGACATCAGAACACTGTACAGCAGCTGCGTCAGATACCCGCTGATGCTCAAAGGAAGAAACATACCGGTATAATACTGCGTACGCGTCATGGATAGGAAAAATCCGTTATGTAACAGCTGCTGCGGCGATTTCATTTCATATAGCTGATAGCCTGCATAATAGACAATGCTCTGCAATACGTACAGTGCATACAGACTCAGCAGGGTGAACAACACATTTGAAATAATCAAATCCAGTCGTGAAACCGGAAGAATCAGCTCTCTGTCCTGTACATTGTATTTCCAGTGCAGCCGCTTCAAATCAAATACAGAATACAGCAGCCACAGGAACACAAGGAGTGGAAAGGTAAGTGCACATGTCGGATTTAAAAGAAATTCATTATAATAGCCTCTCTGAAAATAGCTTATATCCTTCAGCATGATCGTAATCAGCGGCAGTGCAATCAAGGCTACAGCAAACAAGGCGTAGATTTTGCCTGTGCGGTGAAGCTGATAGTACATCAGCTTGGAAATATGCTCTCTATGCGTCCGGAAGCTCAACATGTGACTCACTTCCTTCCTCAAACAGCAGATTCACGCGGTTTGGATCATATTTTTCGATATCGTTTAAGCATTCCTTCAAGGAGATTCCCCGCTCATGAAGTTCCTCCATGACCACATCCTGTACAATTCTGCCCCGACGCAATACCACCGCACGGTCGATGACCTGATCGATATCATCGATATCATGGGAGGATATCAGCACGGTTTCCTCGTCATTCAACAGACTCAGCAGCATCTTGACGGAATCCTGCTTTGAGAAAACATCCAGATTGGAAAACGGCTCATCCAGCAACAGCAGATGTGCCCCCTGTGAGAATCCGGCGGCGATTTCCACCTTCAGCTTCTGACCGGCAGACATTTTCTTCAGCTTCTTGCGGCTGTCAATTTCAAAATGCTGGAGAATGCGGTCATAGCGGTTGCTGTTGAAACGCGGATAGAAATCCTTCAGAAAGGCGCCATAGGCCTTCGGACTCATATCCGGTAAAAAGCTTAATGTATCCGTGATATAGGCGATATCCTCAAAAATATCCTTGATTGCCTGTTCCTTCCACTGTATCGTTCCCTCCTGATAGGGCAGAAGCTGCAAAATCGTTTTTATCAGCGTTGTTTTACCGCTTCCGTTGCTTCCCACCAAACCGATGATCTGTCCCTTTTCACAATCCAGACAGATATCGAATACCCCCTGACCGTTTCCGTAATCCTTTGTAAGATGTTCCATATGCAGCATACTTCGTTCCCTCGCTTTCTGTATTACTTAAGTAGTACACTTTTTATAAACGAAAAATCAGATGTCCCAGCGTGTGCTCAGAATAGCTACCACCTTTTGAAACGGCAGCCCGCATTCGCGGCAGTTGGCGATAAAATCATCCACAGTTTCCTGTATCATTTCCTGCTGCAGGCGTTCCATGATTTGCTCATCAACGTATACAACGCTTTTCACATTGCTGATTGTCCGCAGGATTCCTTCCTCCTCCATCAGCTTATACGACTTCTGCACCGTGTTCGGATTGATGGACAGTAAGGACGCCAGCTCTCTTCGTGACGGCAGCGGCGTATAAGCAATAATACTTTTATTCAGAATTTTACGCTTGACATGCTGGATGATTTGAAGATAAACGCTGGTTTTACTATTGAGCTTCAGATCGCTGAATACGTTCATCGTATCACCTCTTCAAGTGTATTATATAAATAGTACACCGCTTTTGTCAACACCTCCATTGCGTTTCATAACAAAAAGGACTGTTTTATTTCGTCCCACGTTACACGAAATAAAACAGTCCTTCACCTGTTAAGCAGCTTACCAGATGGTAACACCTGTTGTTTCTGCTGTTATACACATAGCCTCTATATGAAAATATCCGGTTTCCACAACACCTGCGATATGCACAAGCTCATCATGAGCCTCCTGAATCGAGCGGGATGCCGGTATGCGCACATCCAGAATAAGGTTTCCGTTATCTGTGATAAAAGCGCTGTCCTGCTGCATCCGCAGTGTTGCATCATATCCCCAATTCATCAGTGCCCGCCGCACAAAGGGATGGGAAAACGGTACAAGCTCAATCGGAAGCGTATAATCCTCAATTGTTTCCACACGCTTACCTGCATCCATGATCCAGATTACCTGCTCTGCCGCCTCGGCGAGTATCTTTTCACGGACAAGCGCACCGCCGCCGCCCTTGATTGCCTGCTTCCGTGAATCGATCTGATCGACACCGTCAATCACGAGATCGATGTGATCGATGACATCCGGTTCCACCACGCAAAGACCTGCCTGCTGAGCCAGCAGCTTGGAGGCAAGAGAGGAGGAAACGACCTGAAGATGCTGTCTGTCTGTACGTCTGCCCAGCTCCTCAATCAGCCAGCGAACCGTACTTCCTGTCCCCAGACCAAGCACCATATGATCCTGCACATAGGCTGCAGCCCTTTGTGCACTGCGCCGTTTTAACTCCTCCAGCTCAGACATCGGCATGTGACCAGGTGTGGTGATGGCGCTGCAGCAGCTCATCCGCTTCCTTCGGACCGGCACTGCCCGCCATATAGGTGGCAAGCGGCAGGCGCTCCCTGCGATAGCGCTGACGCAGCTGTTCCACATAATTCCAGCTGCTTTCAATCTGATCCCATTGTGAGAACCAGGAAGCATCCCCCTGTACAGCCGCTGCCAGCAGACGCTCATAGGCCTCCGGTGTGTTGATGCGGTTCGCATCGGAGCAGCTCTGACAGAAATCCATACTGGTTGCTTCGATTTCATCACTGTCTCCCGGCTTTTTGATATTGAACTGAAAATACACACCCTCTGTAGGCTGAATGCGAATCAAAAGAACATTGGCTGCCACATCCGGATTCGTCTTTTTAAAGGTGATGACAACCTCCATCTCACGCTCCTTCAGCTTCTTACCCGTACGGATGTAAAACGGCACATCCCTCCAGCGCTCATTATCCACAAACAGGCGCAGAGCCGCATAGGTTTCCGTCATGGAATCATCCGCCACGCGATCCTCCTTCTGGTAATGAAAATACTGTCCGAGCACAACACTGTCCTTCATATCCAGCTGTTCCACCGGACGAAGGGCATGCAGAACATCAAGCTGCTTCTGATGCATATCCTCACCAAAGAAGGAGGAAGGCTGTTCCATGGCTGTTATGCTCAAGATCTGAAACAGATGATTCTGCACCATATCCTTTAATGCACCGCTTTGATCATAATAGCCGCCGCGGTTTTCCACCCCGACCGTCTCCATGGCGCTGATCTGCACATGCTCGATATACTTGGCATTCCATACATCCTGAAAAATCGGATTCATAAAACGGATTGCCTGCATATTGCGCACCATTTCTTTTCCCAGGTAATGATCGATATGGAACATCCGCTCTTTTGTGAAGAAGCGTTCCAAATCCTCATTCAGAACTCTGGCAGATTCCAGATCTTCTCCAAACGGCTTTTCAATGATGACCTTTCCCGTGCAGGCCTTTTCCACCTGTTCCAGACCTTTTGCTATCACCGCAAAGAAGCGCGGGGCAACAGCGAAGTAAAAGACATGATTGTGCAAATGCTGTTCTTTGTAAAACGCATTCAGCCTTTCGTAATTTTCCAGCCCTGTAAAATCCATCTGCACATAATGGATCCGTCTGGCAAAGCGCTCAAATTCATCCATGCGGTAGGGAAGACGGGCATACTGCTTGATCCATCCTGCAGCCTCCTCGCAATAACCGGCATGATCATAGTCTCTGCGTCCGATGATCACAATGGAGAAGTCCTCTTCCAGCTTACTTTGCGCCTGCAGATTATACAGTGCAGGCAGCAGCTTGCGAAAGGTCAGATCGCCGGTTCCCCCGAATATGGTAAAGGTCAGCTGCTTCATGCCCACCGCCTCCATTCATGGTGAAAGCTGCCTTCCTCATCCACACGCTCAAAGGTATGCGCACCAAAATAATCACGCTGTGCCTGAATCAGATTGGCTCCGACATGCGTTGCACAAAACAGGTCCAGATAGCTGATGGCGTTGGCCATCGCCGGAACCGGGATACCGCTCAGGATTGCCTGCGCACCGATCTGCCGCAAATTCTTTTCATAGGATACCACACGTTCCTGAAAGAAGCTATCCAGCAAGAGATGCGAAAGATCCGCCTGTTGTTCATATGCTCTGGTGATATCATTTAAAAATTTTGCCTGTATAATGCAGCCGGCACGGAAGATTGACGCGATTTTTCCCAACGGAAGCTCCCAGCCATAGGATGCACTTGCCTGCTTCAGCAGATCAAAGCCCTGTGCATAGGCAATGATTTTTGCCGCATATAAGCCCTGACGAACCTCCTCTTTAAAGGCATCCGGATTGGAGATCTCTGCAATTTCAACATGCGGATACTGCTTCTCAGCTGCTTTCCTGTTTTCATTATTCGACATTACACGGGTATTTCCGGCAGCTGCAATCATGGAAACATCCACACCCTGCTTCAGGGCTTCGATGCTTGTCCAGCGTCCGGTACCCTTCTGCTGTGCAGCATCCCGGATACAGTCTACCAGCTCCTTGCCACCTTTATCGTCCTGTTCACGGAAAATATCGGATGTGATGTGAATCAGAAAGCTGTTCAGCTCTCCCTTTTGATATTCACTGAATATTTCTGCCAGCTGCGCATTATCGAAATGTCCGACATGCTTCAACAGCAGATACGCCTCTGCAATCAGCTGCATATCCGCATACTCAATACCGTTATGCACCATTTTCACATAATGTCCGGCACCATTTTCTCCAATGTAGGTGCAGCAGGGTGTGCCATCCTCTGCCCGTGCTGCGACAGCCTCCAGAATCGGACGGATTTCCTCATAGGCTGCTTTGTTTCCTCCGGGCATGATGCTCGGTCCAAAGCGCGCACCATCCTCACCTCCGGAGATACCCACACCGAAATAATGCAGTCCCTTTCCTTTCAGATACGCCTCTCTTCGAATGGTATCCTCAAAGAAGGAATTACCGCCATCCAGTATGATGTCACCCTGCTCCAGCAATGGAATCAACTGCTCTATGATGGCATCCACCGCTTTACCCGCCTTTACCATCAGCATGACCTTACGCGGCTTTTCCAGCGATGCAACCAGCTCCTCCAGCGTGGAATACCCAGTGAAATTCTCATGCGGCCAAGCTTCCAGCATATGCTCTGTCACCGCATAGCTGCGGTTATAGCCGCCTACCTTATATCCGTGATCTGCCATGTTCAATGCAAGGCTTCTGCCCATGACAGCCAGACCTACCATACCAATATTGTTCGTTCTCATACGTGTTTCCTCCTATTCGTAAAATACGATGCTGACACCCTCCGGTATCGTATCCGTATGTGCCTTTTCCTCCAGCATTCCGCTTATGTGATCAATTTTAAAGGCAACCAGATTGCCACTGCTGCGGTTCGCCGCAAACAGATAATCCCCCTGTGGGGACAGATTGATGTCACGCGGATGATCGCCGCCACTGGAAATGCGCTGCAAAATGCGCCATTGGGCAATATCAATGACATATAGCTGATTGATTCCGCGCACGGAGACATACAGCGTTTCACCACTGCTGCTGATGCGGATTGCGGCACCTCCGCCCTGTTCCCCTTCTTTCAGCAGAGAAAGCTTTCTGGTGATAACACCACCCTGCTCCATATTCATTTCAAATACTTCACAGCTGTCCTCGCTGATCATATACAGGAATCTTCCATGATCGTCCAATACACCATGTCGGATGCCGGTTCCCTTCGGAAAGGAAATAGCGCGTATCAGCTCCATGCTCGTGCGCTCATATACATATACACGATCCAGAAGACGGCAGGGAACCAGTATGGTTGCACCGGTCAGTATTGCCTGATGAGCACCTGCCTCATGCTGAATATGCACAATGCTTTCCTCATGCAGCCCTTCCTCGCTGAAACGATAGCGTATCAGGGTACCGTCATGATAATTTACCGTGTAAACACAATCCTCATCCTGAACCACATAACAGGCGGTACTGTTTTCCAGTCCTGCAAGCAGCTCTCTGCCATTCGCAAGAACACAGAGTCTGGCATCCGCAAGCTGTGTGGGAAACGCCAGTCTGTTTTTATAATATGACAGATACTTTGCATCCTTGACAGGATAAAACAAATCCGTCTTTACAAATGCATCCTTCTGTACATCATATAGGAAGGAATAAATTCCTTTTGCGGGCGCATAGGTTCCCACAAAGCCTTTTATTTCATTCATAGTGAATACCTCCAGTATTTACTTTATTTTTTAAAGTCACATTGTATACCTATCATACAAAAGTATTTCCATAATTGCAAACATCATGCACAAAAGATAAGAAGCGAATATGAAAACCGGTATCCTTTTCAGCAAGCATGAAACTGTTACAGAGGATTGTATATCGATAAATTTATATGTAAATGCAAAAAAATCAAATCCCCTGTTTACATTAGAGAATTTGATTTGTAATCGTATTTAATTAAATTTTCTGGTGATCGGCCTGATTGCCTTACATACCAGCAGGGTCGCAACCGCTCCTAAAATCGCCTCGGCAATTCCATTGGTTGCCACAACGCCAAGCAGAACTGCGATCAAGGTATCGTAAGCAACCTTGATGGCATCCGCATAAGCACTCCCAAAAAACAGGTAAATACCACCAAGCACCAGAACGGTATTGGTAATTGCCCCGGTTAATGCTCCGGCGATGATTCCAACATTTTCGTTAATCCCCTTCCTGCACAGCTTTTCATAAATAAGACCGGCAAGATATCCCAGCAGAATCCTTGGCACAAAGGCGATAAGCAGACTCATCCAGTTTCCGCCGATTCCGCCAATCGTTACAAAGGGGGAAAAGCAGAATGATGTCAGTGTCGGACGGAATGTCGCATTAAGCACACTGGTCAGTCCGAAAACAAAGCCCAGCTGTGCACCTGCCTTTTTACCGAGTGCTATCCCGGCAATGATGACGGGTATATGCATGGTTGTCGCGCTGATCGGTCCGATTGGCAGATAACCCAGGGGTGTGACTACCAGAATGATCTGGATAGCCAAAAACATGGCCATGATGGACATGTACTGCGTTTTTTTCGATTTCATATGTGTCCTCCTACTCTCGCTCTCTTACAGATGCGATGTCTATCGAAAGATGTCCTTCCGTATTGTCCCATTCTTTACAGGTCCAAACAGATCCTGTCAGAATATCTTCTATACACGGATGACGCATTTATTATAATACAATTCCCATTCTCTGCCAATAACTTTGTGTATATTTTCACATGATGCTGAAGTGAAAAGTTAAATTCCACTTTCAAAGTAGCTAAGTAGAAAAGACTCTTACACAACAATCTAGTTGAATTTACACTTACAATTGCATTTAGTCTTTCATATATCCTTTTTTATATCTATGATGAAGGTAACCGCTGGTTATTATCATACACATTACAAAGGGTGATGAATATGGCAACGAACAAAAACAAACATCTGACTCAGGACGATCGCAATGTCATCGCGATCGGCATCGTTAATGGTTCTTCTAAAAAAGCTATTGCTGATAATCTAGGCAAAGATAAATCTACGATAGGTAAGGAAATCCGTGCTCACCGTTATCTCTCTCATAAATCTACACTTTCTCTAGAATGTGAGAACTATGCTCACTGTAAGTTTAAGAGAAAGAATTGTACTGTCAACTGCCCTGATTATTCTAAGTTCCGCTGCAAACGCAGAGATCGTACTCCGGGAGCTTGTAATGGCTGTGAGAAACTGAAAAGCTGCCGCTTTGATAAATACCTCTATAAACCTACGATCGCCTATGAGGAATACCGTAGCGAACTCGTTGAGTCTCGAACCGGAATCAATCTGACCTCATCAGAAGCTGTAGAGCTAGGCAATACCATCAAGCCTCTTCTATTAAAAGGTCATTCACCTTATCAGATCATAGCTGCACATCCCGAACTTGGAATCAGTGAGAAGACACTCTACAACTATATTGAACAAGGTGTATTCGAATGTGTTGGCATTGCTAATATTGACCTTCGTATAAAAGTCAAAAGAAAAATGACCGCTAAGAAGAAGACGATCTATAAAAAACGACAAGACCGTAAATTCCTTGTTGGACGGCTTTACACAGATTACCAATCCTATGTTGAGTCTGAGGAAATCACTCACATTTTACAAATGGATACAGTCTACAATGACATTTCCAATGGACCGTTTATCCAGACTTTCAAATTCATCAAATATGGGCTCCTGTTTGCTGTATATCACGACACGAAGACTGCTGCAGATATGGTTGACGGACTAGCTGTTCTTGATTCCATCCTTGGAAAAAGCCTGTTTGAACAGGAAGCTCATATAACACTCACCGATCGCGGAGGTGAATTTACTGATGCTGAGCATATGGAAAAAAGAGACGATGGTACCAGAAGGACACGAGTCTTCTATTGCGACCCTATGCAGTCCGGGCAGAAAGGAAGCCTGGAAAATATGCATCGTGAATTACGTTATATATTACCTAACGAAGTAGACTTACGCAGTATCGGCCTGACCGATCAGACTTCCTTGAATGTAGCCATCTCACATATCAATTCCAGTGCCAAGGAACATTTGAATGGAAAATTCCCATTTGAGCTATGTGAGTTCATGTGTCCGGAATTAGCGCAGAAACTTTATGAATTTGGTCTACAGAAAATAGATAAGGACGAAGTGATACTTCGTCCAAGCGTATTGACTCATAAGTAACAAACAGATGATATAAAGAATGATAAGAGCAGCGGCAAAGAACAGTTATTTATAGTGTAACTATAAAATAGAAGTGGAATTTAGTTATACATAGGCATAATGGAGCCTATTTTCAGTGCGCTTATTCATTTTATCTATCATTCGCACAATGACCACTTTCTTCACATTTTTACTTACTTCTACCTATTTGAAACCCTTTCTAACGCTATATTTATGCTCTGTATAGACTTTTGTAGAAGAAAGTTCCACATTTTTTATTCGCCTTTTGAAAGTGGAATTTAACTTTTCACTTCAGCATTTTCACATGATACCGATTACATGGCTTCTGTATTTTCCGTGTGCTATAATAAGTCCACAAAAAGGAGGCAGGATTATGGAAAGGAAAGCTTTTACGGTGCTCTCCCTGCGTGAACAACCGCAGCTTCTTAAGGTGGCAGCACAATGGTTTCACAGCAAATGGCAGATTCCCTGTCAGGCTTATGAGGATAGCATGCAGGAGTGTAGTACAGGTACTGCCTTCATTCCGCAATGGTATGTAATTCTGGATTCATCAGGAACAATCATCGCCGGTGCAGGACTGATTGCCAATGATTTTCATGAGCGTAAAGAATTAACGCCAAATGTATGTGCCCTGTATGTGGAGAATGCGTGGCGGGGCAACGGATATGCAAGGACGCTGCTAGATCACATTCGCAGGGAGGCAGGCAGCGAAGGGCTTTCACGGCTTTATCTCATCACTGACCACACCGTATTTTATGAAGTCTGCGGATGGGAATATCTATCCTTGATCAGGGAGGACAGCGGCGATTCTATCCGGATGTATACCGCCAAAACTCTATAAGCACGCAAACAGGCAGTATTTGCAGGATTGCGCTAGTTGCAGATAAAACCTTGGAAGCATTTCCTGTCTTTAAGGAATCAAAAAATCGAGGAGGAAAAGAAGGTCAAAAGAAGTCCAGTCTATAGGAAAAGCCAGTCCTTTTACGGATTGTGGTATGACCGCATTCTTTTTCTTCAGCTTCAACAGCAGCTTAACAATCAATGATGGTAAGCATTTAAAATAGGAAATCCACAGCCTTACTACACAGGCGTAAGAAGCTGGATTTCCTTTTTCATAAACACTTAAATGCGAGCCCTTCTGCTTCTCTGCATTATTTACCCCTGTACTTCCTTAATTGCTCAGATACCAGAATTCCACAGGATACCGCTCCCAGCATAAATAGAGCTGTGCGGCATGCAAGGACAGCTACATCCGGAGTATGCCGCTTTGCAGATAACGTACTTGCATTTGCCGTTACACACGAAAAGCATACACACATTAGAGAAATCCGAATTGCATATTTCACGTTGATACACCTCTTGTTCATCTTAAAAAACCTGCTCATGCATAGCTGTTTCTATTCCTATACGTTTTGAGATGGAAGGGATAGAATACAAGAATATCTAGTTTTTAAATGTTTGGAAGATGGAAAAAGGAGGAATACATACTGTATGAAAAAATTATTAACAATTGTTGCATCTATGGCACTCGCTGTCGGATGTATGTTACCGCAACCGCTACATGCTGAAGAATCAACAGAAGCTACAGTTAAAACAAAAGAACAATTACAGGAAGCAATCAAAAACGTCAATATTTCTACTATTCGATTAGGAGAAAATATCAGTGCAGATGTCGTGATACCAGAAAATAGATCAATAACTTTGGATTTAGGTGGAAAGACGCTGACTAATGAAACAAGCCACACAATTTACAACAAGGGAGTTTTGACTATTGATGGAACTGCTGGTACAGTTGACAATGTAACTCATGCTAAGGCAGCACTGGACAATGATGGTGTAGCAATTTTGAATAGCGGCAATTTTATTAGAAGTAAAGAAAATGGTATCAATAGTACCACTTCTGGTGGAAACTCATTTTATACAATACGAAATCATGGTGATATGACAATCAATTCATCAGTTTCTGTTTCACAAAATGGTCGTTATTCAAGTATGATTGAAAATGGATGGCAAAATGGTAAAGAAAACAAAACAGGAACTGCTTCACTGATGGAAATAAACGGGGGAACATTTTCAGGAGGATTAAATACGATTAAAAATGATGACTATGGTGAACTTACGATAAATGGTGGCTCTTTTTCAAATACAGTACAAGCAGCTTTACTGAATTGGAATATTGCTACTATCAATGGTGGTGAATTCACATCAGATGGTAATGCTATATTAAATGGCAAATTGGATGATGTAATGGATAAAGGACAGTTAGTTATACATGATGGAACCTTTAAAAGTGAAAATTCTTCAATAGCTCCTATGAATGGAAGTTTTGAGAAATTTGGAAGTGTATCGATTACAGGCGGATTATTTTCTTCTGATCCATCATTGAATAAAGGTCATGTTGCTGAAGGATACAAAGTTTTTCTTGGTCAAAAAGGTTATGCTGTTATTCCTTTAGCAACAAACATTGAATTATCAAAGAAAAACATAACCTTAGAGGTTGGGACGAGTGAAATCCTTGTTGCTACTTTATCACCAGATGAATCTAAAACAGAAACTGTAGAATGGTCTTCTAGTGATGAGAAGATTGCCTCTGTTAAAGATGGAAAGGTTACAGCGAAAGTTCCAGGAAAAGTCACCATTATTGCAACAACTGAAGGTGGATTGACAGCAAACTGTGAAGTAACTGTTACCAAGCCTGTAGCAGTAGAAACTCCTTCCATTGATACATCCAAACCTACTGATGAAATCAAGGTCGGTGTAAATGATGAGAAAGCAGAACAGTTATTGAAAGATGTAACTGATCAGATTATTGCAGGCTCCAGTGAGTTCACAGATGCAGATACAGCCAATGCTGTTATTGAAGCTGCAAAAGCAGGCAAGACAGTAACGGTTGTTGCAGATGTGCAGAAGGCTAATTCCGGTAATGCTCAGGTACAGGCTGATGCTAAAAAAATTCAAAAGGAACTGGAAGCATTGACCGCTGAAAGTAATAATACAGCAACAGTAGCAATGTATCTTGATCTGAGTGTCTTAATTAAAGCAGATGATATTGAATTAGGAAATATTACAAATCTGAGTACCCCTATGAAATTTACTGTTGTGGTTCCTGAGAATCTATTAGCAGAAGGAAGAGAATTCTATATACTTCGTGTTCATAATGGAGCTGTTAATAAAATAGTACCAGAGCGTAATAAGAATATTTTAACCTTTGGAACAGATCGTTTCTCTACTTATGCTGTCGTATATGAGGATAAAAAAGTTGAAGATAATGGAACTACCCCGGAACCAAAACCGGAGCCAACACCAGAACCGACACCAACACCAACACCAGAAAAGACGATTTATAATGTTGTCTTTGTCGATATGAATGGCGCAGTGCTGAGAACTGAAAAGGTTGAAGCTAACAAAGCGGCAACAGCACCAAAAGCACCGGAAGTTGAAGGCTATCGTTTTGTGAAATGGGATACTGATTTTACGAAGGTAACCAAGGATTTGCTTGTAAAACCTGTTTATGAAAAAGTAGCAGCTACAGAAAAACCGTCAACACCTGAAAAACCATCCAGTGATAAGAAATCACCGAATACCGGAGATACAACAAATGCAGGTCTCTTTACAGCATTTGCACTGCTTGGATTCGTTTCGATGGGAATTGTTGCTATTCAGCGTAAAAGAAAACAATTGATGAAATAATATCGTCATAAATAAAAACCGGATTGCCGGTTTTTATTTTGTCTCATTCTGTTCCTTTAGATATATGTCAACTTCATGTGAAGTTAAACGTCTTATTTCAGCGTTTGGATATCGTTTAAATCTCTCTCTTTGATATAGAGGTTTCTCATTGAGACATACCTTATGGTTGTTAGTATAAGCGGCTGCAATGGAGGTGCTATTAAAAATCTTATAGGAATGTCGTCCTTTTTTATTTTTGATTTCATAGATTCCGCAATTTGTTTCTGCACAAATATCAGCACTACGCAGATACAGCTTGGCGGTTTCCAGTGTTTTGAAAGGGAAATTCCATCTTTGCAGACCACTTTTCTCCGTCCTATTCACACAGATGCATCTGCCACAGGTTCCACATATGTATTGCAGATGATTTTCCAGACAATCTCTGGGATTCAATATAGGTGTTGAGCGGTTATTGATGCTGTAGCATTCTTCACATTCCTTCATGACAGTTCTCCTTTTTAAATCACAAAGCTGATTGCCGTTATTGTTTCCAATAAGGCATCCTGCTGCTGTATATGACAAGTATACACTATGACACACTGTCAGAGTCAAGGATTGTAATCACATATATAATTAGAAATAGAAAAGATAGTGATAGCAATTCCTAGGAAGACAGGGAATGCCCAACAGAATAGAACGTTTAGTCCATATGAAAAACTTTATCAAACAGAAAAAGGGTTATTATCGCCCTGTGAACTACCGCCAGCTATAGAGCAAGCGGCTTCTAATGAATGCTTGTGCATTCATCAAAACGCATTCATCCCCACCTGTTCATCGACCACTGAGGTGGGCGTTTTCTGCCTGCTTTTTAGATAAAATGTTTCCTTTGCACATTTGCATTATGCAACAGCATTCGTATCTATTTCATAAACAAGCAAAAGCCCTGCTTAGGTACATTCGCTGCAATCATTTCCAATATTATTATGAATTTGGGGAAACAAGCAGATGAAAAACTGTTTTATAAGTGTAAGCCTATAGAACAGTTTCTCTACGTATTTATGTATGATTATTGGCTAATCATAACCTGATCCTTTAGCTCCTGCAATGTATTACATGTCAGTATCAAGCTGGATACATTCTCTATCTGTTCATTGTTCAAAGAAAATAGCCAGACTGAGCAATCCTCATGGTATTTACTATCCAGCAGCTGGAGCAGCAGTGATATCTTTCCTTCTATTCTACCTTTGTGTATACCAACTTTCTCTCCTTCAATTTTACCTTCTTCTTTCCCTTTCATGATTCCTTCTTTCATCCCCTCTTCATAGCTGTCTTCCAAGCCATAGCGGTAACGTGCCTCTCCCATCTGAATCGCCATTGCGGTTGACCACAGCTCATCATCCTTCTGCATTTCCTCGTACTTATCCATGAATACCTTCACCAGCCTTTCCTTTGACTTCAGTATATCATTTTTTTCATTATTTTCAAACAGATACACCAGCTGTTCAAAGTCATTCAGCCTCTGCATTTCCTTCTCCTTTACGATGTCATTGATTGCCGGCATATGAATATAGGTACGAAGGATGAGCGGATAGTAGCTTTCATTCTCTCCCTGCTCATTGCGCATCTGATACTGATTAATCAGATTTCTGTTGTTCCATGCATATTCGTCAATGAAAATAATCTGATATACCGGCTTTAAATCCCTGTACTTCTTACCACTGTTGAGCTGATTGTTCAATGCTCTGGCACCGTAAAATTCAAAGCGCATCATTTCTGCTAATCCCTTGTAGGTCGTCTGCATCTCGATATTGAAATGGCGATTTTGTTCATCCTTCACATGAACATCCAGAATGATGCGCTTCTTTCCAATGATGCCCGGATCCAGATTGGGATTGAGCACGGTGCTTTCCTTTACCCTGATTCCGGTAACACGCTCAATGATGGTGTTGCGGGCGTACACAGAGCCTTCATCCTCACGGGAAAGGGTGTACTTAAAAAATAGATCGTTACTGTAGTTGAGTTGATTTGTTGCATCTGACATTCATATGTCCTTCATTCTGTAAGGGTTCCTTACACCCTTCTATACGTATGGAATCTGTCAAATTCCTAAAAAATCCACAAATTATTGATATTTCATTGATTCTAAACTATAAGATACATGAGCATGCAAACCACTATACAATCTTCTATAGGACCTTTCCGTATAAATTATCAGCATATTTGTAGGAGTTCCCTGTGAACTTTGGTAGCTGGTGGTTCGATTATCCTTTATGGGGCGCTTAATGGCAAAAAATAAAGACAAAGCCTTTGTTATTGCTAGACGCTGATACCCGTAGGTGTACTGCCATACACCGTAGAGTGTTAGCAAGCTGTTAGCAAATGAGCTTAGTTTTTTGCAATTTTTACTTTTTAAATATAAATCATTTGTCACTAGAAATCAAGATACTCGTACCCTTTGGACGTTCAGAAATGAGCGTCCTTTTTATATTTCAGAAAGAAAGGAGAATCAAAAAATTATGATAAAGATTATGAAACGATTGCTTACGGGTGTCCTTACCCTTGCAACCGTCTTTACCGCATTACCTACTACTGCGGTTCATGCAGCACAGACGCAATACTGGACGGAATCTGCGGAACGTGTGGGAATCGTTGAAAAGGTAATGAATGACGGTTCTATCGGCTCAACATTCAACGAGGGTCACATGACCGTTGAGGGCGAAGACGCTTACTGCATAGATATAAACACAAATTTTAAAAATGGCTATAAGACCAGAGATGACGCAAGCACACGCATGAGTGCCGACCAGATAGCTGACGTTGCCTTATCCATAGAATACGTCAAACAGTACACGGACAGTCACAAAGGGATAAGCAGTCAGCACGCCTACCTGTTAAGACAGTTAGTGGTCTGGCAGAGATTGAGCGTTCATTTAGGCTGGGGTTGCGATAACGTGCGAGCTGCCTATGATGAAATTCCCAAAGCGGTACAAGATGAAGTGTTCGCAGGAGCAAAAGCCTTTGTTAAAGAAAATAAAGGACGTTATGACTGTTATGGTTATATCTACTCTGGCGAGGGACAGGAATTAGGACAGTTTTATGCAAAGCTGGCTGTGGGAAATGGCAAGATTCAGAAATCTTCCAGTAATACGGGGATTACAGAATCTAACGACTGCTATTCAATCGCTGGTGCGACTTATGGTGTCTACGCTGATAAAAGCTGCAAAGAACAGCTTGCCACACTTACGACAGATAACAGCGGCAGCACTGAAACTGTGGAGCTAAAAGCTGCGACATATTATGTGAAAGAAACCAAAGCTCCCAAAGGATTCCAGTTAGATAAGAACATGTATACTCTTACGGTCAAAGTTGGCGAAACAGAAATCGTTGATTTAACAGATGAAGAACATTCCGTTTACAACCAGATTAAGCGTGGAGATATTGAGGGCGTGAAAATCGCTGCTGGCACACACAAGCGTCTTGCGAATGTTCCGTTTAGGATCACAAGCAAGACGACTGGTGAAAGTCATGTTATCGTAACGGACGCAAACGGTCAGTTCTCAACTTCTGCTGACTGGGTTTCCCATACACAGAATACCAATGAGGGTAAGACCAGCGAGGACGGTATCTGGTTCGGCACTTCCGCACCAGACGACAGCAAAGGTGCTTTGCCTTACGATACCTATACGATTGAGGAACTGCGCTGTGATTCCAATAAGGGAATGACGCTGATTCCTGCTTTTGATGTGGTGGTTTCAAGAGATAAGACCGTGATTGACTTAGGTACGCTGACAGATGAATACGAACCAGAAATCACTATCCATACAACTGCTGCTGATAAAGCAACAGGTGAAAAATCAATCGTCACTGGTAAAAGTGTGACTATCGTTGATACCGTTACTTTAGACGGTCTGAAAAAAGGTACAAAGTACCAGCTTAAAGGCTGGCAGATGGTAAAATCTGAAAACGCACAGCTACTTGTTGACGGAAAACCTGTAGAAAATGATTACACATTTACCGCAAAGGATTCCAAAATGGAAATCGAAATGGCATTTACATTCAATGCCAGTGCGTTAGGCGGCAGCGAGCTTGTAACCTTTGAGGAATTATACGACCTTTCCAATCCAGACGAGCCTATCAAAGTAGCGGAACACAAGGACATTGAGGACGACGGACAGACCGTGACAATCAAAGAAAGAGTGATTACGGTTCATACCACAGCTACCAGCAAGACGACTGGCGAAAAGATGATAGTTGCTGGCAAAGAAGTGACAATCGTTGATACCGTCACTTTAGACGGTCTGGAAAAAGACACACAGTACCAGCTTAAAGGCTGGCAGATGATAAAATCTGAAAATGCACAGCTATTGATTGATGGAAAGCCTGTGGAAAATGACCTTACGTTTACCGCAACGGACAGCAAGATGGAGGTTCAGATTGAATTTACTTTCAATGCCAGCGAGCTTGCAGGTAAGGAGCTTGTCACTTTTGAGGAATTATATGACGTGACGAATCCAGACGAACCTATCAAGATAGCGGAACACAAAGATATTGAGGACGAGGGGCAGACTGTGACAATCACAGAGCGTATCATCACTATGCACACGACTGCCAGTGACAAGGCAACTGGTGAAAAGACCATCAATGCCAACAAGGAGGTAACTATCGTCGATACTGTTACTTTGGACGGTCTGGAAACAGGCACACAGTACCAGCTCAAAGGCTGGCAGATGATAAAATCTGAAAATGCACAGCTACTGATTGATGGAAAGCCTGTGGAAAATGACTTTACATTCACAGCGACAGACAGCAAGATGGAGGTTCAGATTGAATTTACTTTTAATGCCAGCGAGCTTGCAGGCAAGGAGCTTGTCACTTTTGAGGAATTATTCGACGTGACGAATCCAGACGAGCCTATCAAGGTAGCGGAACATAAGGACATTGACGACGAGGGACAAACCGTGACCGTCAAGGAACAACCAGAACCCCCTGTCACACCAGAGGAATCCGATACGCCAGAAACACCTAGCAGAGCTGGCAACTCTTCAAAAACAGGTGACAATACACCTTTAGCTGCACTATTGGCTATGCTTGGAATTTCCAGTGCTGGTCTTATCTTCGCAGCCTATAAAAGATTTTATAAAAAGAAAGCTGACTAATACGGGAGGTATCAGCTGATGAAAGCAACGTCCCGTTCACCGCCCATCATAAAAAGTCAGCGTATATCTGACAATCTGGCTAAATTCTGCTTGATGATGGCGAATCTTTCTGAATGAGGATTGTCAAGGGTGCAACGCACAACGCCTGCCCTTGATAATCCACAAGCAGACAGATATTATCCCGACAGCAGAATGACACTATCAATAAAATATAGAAAGAAAAGAGGTATATTATGGAATTAAAACACGTTATCCCTAACATGGAAAAAACATTCGGGCATTTAGAATTTGCAGGTGAAAATAAGGTGGAACAGCGTAGGATCAACGGACGCATGGCGGTCGTTTCCCGTAGCTTTAACCTTTATTCGGACGTACAGAGAGCAGATGATATTATTGTCGTGCTGCCTGCGTCTGCTGGTGAGAAGAACTTTGAATCAGAGGAAAGGGTAAAACTCATCAATCCCAAAATCACCGCAGAGGGTTATAAAATCGGCACAAGAGGTTTCACAAATTATATCCTGTCAGCAGACGACATGGTGAAAGCATAAGGAGGTATCGAATCTATGAGATTAGCAAATGGAATCATCATTGACAAGGAAAAAACATTCGGCGTATTGAAGTTTTCGGCTCTTCGTCGTGAGGTACATATCCAGAACGAGGACGGTACGGTTTCTGAAGAAATCAAGGAGCGCACTTATGATTTGAAGTGTAAGGAACAGGGACGCATGATACAGGTAAGTATTCCTGCCACTGTTCCGTTAAAGGAATTTGACTACAACGCAGAGGTGGAAATCATAAATCCTGTGGCTGATACGGTGGCAACCGCTACCTTTCAAGGGGCAGATGTTGACTGGTACATCAAGGCAGACGATATTGTTTTGAAGAACATAGTAACTACTTTAAATGGTTCTCAAAACAAAAATAAGTAATTTTATTTATTCCCATATGATGTTACATAAGGTATAATTATTCTATAAATCAAAAGAAAAGAGGCAATTATGTATGATTAACTATAGTATTCTTAAAATAAAGCTGTTAAGCATTATTGAAAGTATTGATGATTATACCTCTGAACCAATCATATCTGTACCTTGCGCAACTTTAAAAAATGATTTAGAAAACGATACCATGACTATTGATGTTTTAGAATACTGCTGTAATATTATTGAGGATTGGTACAAGGATAACTTATCACATATTTGTAGCAATCAATATGTGATAAGACCTGAAAACCATAAAAAGAATACACAAACCATTAAAGAGATTAATGAAGATATTCAAGTTAATCGGGAAGAATATGAAAAATATTTTTCCAATCCTTCAATTAGTCAAGCTAATCCATCAATCAGCGGTGATAAAATATTTATTGTTCATGGACATGATAATGGCTTAAAAAATGAAGTTGCACGATTTTTAGAAAAATTAAAGCTAAAACCTATAATACTTCATGAGCAAGCTAGTGAGGGTGAAACAATTATTGAGAAAATTGAACGATATTCAAATGTTGGTTTCGGTATAGTATTGTATACTCCGTGTGACAAAGGAGGATTAGCTAACGATGGTGCGGAATTAAGGTGTAGAGCACGCCAAAACGTTGTCTTTGAACACGGGTATCTTATAGGGAAATTAGAAAGAAAAAATGTTTGCGCCCTTGTAAAAGATGATGTTGAAAAACCAAATGACATTTCTGGTGTAGTATATGTTTCCTATGATGAAAGTGGTGCTTGGAAGATTGAAATCGCTAAGGAACTGAAAGCGGCTGGTTATAACATCGATTTTAATAAACTGTTTTAAAATAATGTGTATACAGGCAGTGAATCTAAAAGGTTTGCTGCTTTTTTCGTGGAAAGGAGGATTTTATTTGCCACATTTTCAAAAGCGTGGAAACCGTATCAGAGCCAGCGATAAATCGCTGGTCTTTCGTTTTTCGGCTGGTTCGCTGCTCCTGCTTTTCCTTGCGGTGGTCTTGCTGCTAAACCTAAAGACAATCGCAGCAACGGACTGGAAATCGGTTCATTTCCTACAAGATGGCAGCGTCCATCTGACGGTCACGCCATACATGATAGTTTCTGTCATTGCGGCACTTCTAATCTGTGGGGCGGCTGCCCTCTTATACCGCAGATTCCAGTATGACAGGGTAAAGCAGCTCTTTCACCGTCAAAAGTTGGCAAAGATGATTCTGGAAAATGGGTGGTATGAATCGGAAACCACACAGGACAATGGATTCTTCAAGGACTTGCCAGCGACCAGCAAGAAAGAGAAAATCACTTACTTTCCTAAGATGTATTACCGCATGGAACACGGACTGCTGCATATCCGCACAGAAATTACATTGGGGAAATATCAAGACCAGCTCCTGCATTTGGAAAAGAAACTGGAAACAGGCTTATACTGCGAGCTGGTGTCCAAAGAACTAAAGGACAGCTATGTAGAATACGTCCTACTTTATGATACGATTGCCAACCGTATCACCATTAACGAGGTACAGGCGGAACATGGCAGCCTGCGTCTGATGAAAAATGTCTGGTGGGAATATGACAAGCTCCCCCATATGCTGATTGCTGGTGGTACTGGCGGCGGTAAGACGTATTTTATCCTTACCATTATTGAGGCTTTGCTAAAGGGCAATGCGGTGATGTATGTGCTAGACCCTAAGAACGCCGACCTTGCGGATTTATCCGCTATCATGCCAGAAGTCTATTACAAAAAGGAAGATATAACTGCCTGTATTGACCGATTCTATGATGGCATGATGGCAAGGAGCGAATCCATGAAAATGATGGAAAACTATAAGACAGGTGAAAACTATGCCTATCTCGGTCTTGCTCCCCACTTCCTTATCTTTGATGAATATGTGGCATTTATGGAAATGCTGACGACAAAGGAAAATGCCGCTGTGCTGAATAAGCTCAAACAGATAGTCATGCTTGGTCGGCAGGCTGGGTATTTTCTGATTCTAGCCTGCCAGCGTCCAGACGCAAAATATCTCGGTGACGGAATCCGTGACCAGTTCAACTTCCGTGTGGCATTGGGGCGTATGTCAGAGTTGGGATATTCTATGATGTTCGGTGAGGTTGACAAAGACTTTTTCTTGAAACAAATAAAAGGACGTGGCTATGTCGATACAGGAACGAGTGTTATATCAGAGTTTTACACGCCTCTTGTTCCCAAAGGGCATGACTTTCTAAAGGAAATCGGCAGACTGTCAAAAAACAGGCAGGACGGACAGGCGGCGTGCAGAGCGAAAGCCGCAGGTACGGACTAGCCTGTGTTGGTGTGGCTTGCCACAGCAACCATTCGCCCCCGTTATCTAACAGGGGGGCACAAATTATCTGGAAACAGTTCAATAAATATGGAAAAAACCGCTAAGACAGCGGACTTTTAGAAGATTCAAGGAAATGTGACAATACTGCCAACTATCACATTCTTTTTTTGATTGGAGGGATTATGGCTGAATGATACTGACTGGATAGACCATTTCAAGGAACAACGGACGCAGTACGGCGTTTCCCAGAATCAGCTTGCGGTCATGGCTGGTGTCAGCCGAGAATACATCAGCAGGCTGGAATCTGGCAAAGTAACCTTGACAGAAGAAATCAGGGTGAAACTGACGGACGCACTGGACAAACTGAATCCAGAGAATCCGCTGGAAATGGTCTTGGATTATGTGAGAATCCGTTTCCCCACACAGGACGTTAAGCACATTGTTGAGGATATTCTCAAAATAAGGCTTGATGTGATGATACATGAGGACTTCGGATTCTATTCCTATTCAGAGCATTATGTCTTAGGCGATGTGTTCGTGCTGACTTCGCCCGATGAGGAAAAAGGCACATTGCTGGAACTGAAAGGAAAAGGCTGCCGCCAGATGGAAAGCTATCTTCTGGCGCAGCACAGGAGCTGGTATGACTTTCTTATGGACGCTCTGTTGGAGGGAGGTGTGATGAAACGTCTTGACCTTGCCATCAACGATATGGCAGGAATCTTAGATATTCCAGAGCTGACAGAGAAATGCAACCATGAAGAATGTATTTCCGTATTCCGCAGCTTTAAGAGCTACCGCAGCGGCGAGCTTGTTAAAAGCAAAGAACAGGACAGATACGGTATGGGAAATACATTGTATGTCGGTTCGCTAAAATCGGAAGTCTATTTCTGTATCTACGAAAAGGACTATGAACAGTATGTCAAATACGAGATTCCCCTTGAAGATACGAAAATCAAAAACCGTTTTGAGATAAGGCTAAAGAACGAGCGAGCCTATTATGCGGTGCGTGACCTGCTGACCTACCATGACGCAGAACGTACCGCTTTTGATATTATCAACCGCTATATGCGATTCGCTGACAAGGAGGTGGAAAAGCGACGCAGCGAATGGAAAACCAATGAAAGATGGGCGTACTTTATCGGTTCTGATCGTGGGCGTTTGAAATTAACGACCAAACCAGAACCGTACACGCTCACACGGACGCTGAACTGGATAAGCAGGCAAGTTGCCCCGACTTGGAAAGTCTTGCAGCAGATAGATGATACCAACGGAACAACGTATCTCAAAGATATTTTGAACCATGCAAAACTTACGGAGCGTCATAAAAAACTGATTGAACAGCAGACAACTTCCACAGAAAAAATCACAACACAGGAGGAATAACAACATGAAAAACATTTTATTTGACCTGTTCCTGTTCACACTTGGGGCAGGCTTTGGTGTAGTTATCATGTGCTTTATGCAGACAGCAAAAGCCGCAGACAGAGAAATTGAGATGATGGAAAGGAGAAAAAAATAATGAATTTTGGACAGAACTTATGTGCGACTCGTTCCTTAGTGAAAAGCTAAGGCACTAATAAAAGAACGAAAAAGTTTGATTATTAGGAGAACTGATAATCTGACAGGTGGAATGATGAAGTAACGCTCTGAAACGCCTGCCCTGAGCCTCCGACAAGCATTGAATGAGGAAACTCAGAATGTTTGAAGCTCGGTAAAGACGGCTGAAAGATACCGTAATAGTTGATGAACATATATCTTCTATCGAAAACTATCCAGAGGTGGGTAGCGTATCCAACAGGTCGGGGGTCTATAAAATATCTATGGTTAGAATGTTCCACAAGGGACTGACGAAACAGCGAATGTACGGGTCTAAATTTGTACTTTGTAGAAATGCAAAGGTACGAGAAATCGTAGCTGGTGTGGCAAAGTAAGAATATAGGTTATGAAATGCCATATACCGTTACAGGCGGTATCAAGCCAGCAGGCTTATAGCTAGTGACCTAAGGATATATATGTATAGATAAGATTATCGGAACGAGGAAAGGTATTGGGTTCTCATCAAGAGAATAAGCTGACGAAGAACAATAAGCAGTTGAACCAATGCTGAAAAGCAGAGGGCGAACCTAAGAAATTCTTGTAATGGGAATGGAGGAATACCCTCAAGTCGTGTATATATTAGAAAAGTATTATGTTGCTTTAATAAGGATTACGAGTAAGATAAAAAAGCTCACTCAATTTCAAGCAAAGGAGTGAAGCCTTATGCCTAAAAATAAAAATGAAACATTGTGTGTAGAAGATTTAAGACACGCTGAATATTACGAAATGCAAAACACCTTTGATGATTTATATGCCAAAAGTAAGAATGGAGATATTTTCACTCATCTTATGGATATTATCCTATCGAGAGAAAATATATTACTGGCATATCGAAATATCAAAGCAAATGCAGGCAGTAAGACAGCAGGAACAGACGGTACAATAATTAAAGATATTGGCAAATTGCCAGCAGAAACAGTTGTCAAAAAGGTAAGATATATTGTCGCAGGCACTCCGCACGGGTATCGACCTAAGCCAGTAAGGCGAAAAGAAATACCAAAACCAAATGGGAAAACCAGACCTCTAGGCATTCCTTGTATGTGGGACAGGCTTATACAACAATGTATCAAACAAGTATTAGAACCAATCTGCGAAGCTAAATTTAGTGAAAACAGCTACGGTTTCAGACCTAATAGGTCGGTTGAAAATGCAATAAAAGCAACCTATAACCGCCTACAAATCAGCCAGCTACATTATGTGATTGAATTTGATATTAAGGGTTTCTTTGACAACGTGAACCATTCCAAACTGATAAAACAGATATGGGCTATGGGAATACGGGACAAGCACTTGATATTCATTTTAAAAAGGATATTAAAAGCTCCAATTAAAATGCCTGACGGCACAATAACATATCCAGAGAAAGGAACTCCACAGGGGGGAATTATATCCCCACTACTAGCCAACATTGTTCTTAATGAGTTAGACCATTGGGTAGAAAGTCAATGGCATGAAAATCCTGTTACAAAAAACTATGTGGTTCATATCAATAAAAGCGGTAGCCCATGTAAAAGCAACGCTTACAAAGAAATGAAGAAAACAAAGTTAAAGGAAATGTATATGGTTCGTTATGCAGATGATTTTAGAGTTTTCTGTCGCTACAAAGAAAGTGCTGAAAAAACCAAAATAGCAATTACTCAATGGATCGAGCAACGACTAAAATTGGAAGTATCACAAGAAAAAACAAGAATTGTAAATGTTAGAAAAAGATACTCCGACTTTCTTGGTTTCAAGATTAAAATGATACCGAGAAGAAAGAAGTTAGTTGTTAAATCACATATAAGTGATAAACAATTCAAGACCCAAAAAGACAAGCTGGTATCACAGGCAAAGAAAATTGCTTCTCCCTCAAAGGGAAAAACAGAATTAGAGGAAATAAGACTTTATAATTCAATGGTATTAGGTATGCAAAATTATTATCAGATTGCAACAAATGTAAATCTGGATTGTATGAAACTTAATAGAGCTGTAATGGCTATCTTCACTAACAGATTAGGTGCAAGCAAAAAGGGCAGATTGAGAAAAACAGGCAGACAACTTACAACAAAAGAAGCAACAAGATATGGTAAATCTAAAATGCTTCGATATGTTGCTGGCGAGGGCGAACCTATATTCCCTGTTGGATATATCCAACACAGAAAACCAATGGCAAAAGTGTATTCAGCAAACTGCTATACTCCAGAGGGAAGAAAATTTATCCATACCAATCTAAGTGTTGATAAATTACTGATGTATCAGTTGATGAAATTATCTTTGGAAAATCGCACAATAGAATACGCAGACAATCGAATTTCGCTATTTTCTGCCCAACATGGAAAATGTGCTATAACTCTGGAAGAATTTCAACAAGCTAATGAAATACACTGTCATCATATTGTACCAACTAGGGCTGGTGGTAATGACGATTATAAAAATCTTATTTTGGTAAAAGAGGCGGTACATCGTCTAATACACGCAAAAACAGAAGAAACAATACAAAAATATATAGCTCTATTGAAACTAAATAAAGTCCAGCTCATAAGACTAAATAAATATAGAGTATTAGCTGGCAATCAAGAATTAAACTTGATATAGGTCTACTACATAAATACTTTTCAATATAAACACGATGGAACGCGGAGTGCGGTGAAAGTCGCACGCTCCGTGTGAATGGGGGGAAAAGTTTGAGATATTTATAATATCAGGAACTTACCTATCCATATACAACTGGTTTTTATCTAACGCACAATCCCTTGTGCTTATGGCAATCGCTGTTATCGGAGTGTATCTCGGATTCAAGCGAGAGTTTTCAAAACTTATCGGGTTCTTGGTGATTGCCTTAATCGCTGTCGGCTTGGTATTCAATGCCGCTGGCGTAAAAGATGTGCTGTTAAACTTATTCAATAAGATTATCGGAGCGTAACTCAATTAGAACTCTTTTGTAAAATGCTTTGCTAAATGATATAATACCATTAGTAGAATCTTACATATTCGAGAGGAGAATACTAATGGCAAAGAACAAAAAAAGTCCGAAAATGATGAAAGTGGTTTATTTTGATGAAACAGCGGCAACGGACTATATTACTATACAAAACGGTGGACAAATTGACTGGACAACCACAGAAAATAAAGAAAGATTAGCAAAAATTATTGCCGAAATTGATGTACAAGCTAAAGGCGGATTTAATTTATTTTCATTTATCAAGTCTTCGGTATCTGGAAATACCAATGCAAACTTTGATGCAAACACTAGCAAGTTAATAAAAAGTACAGTTACCAATACTCTTCTAACAGATTATATTTCAATGGCAAGTGAAGATAAAAATATTCAACAATTCCATAATGATGGTGTTTATGCTCCAGAAAATTCTATTTCTATGTATAGGATGTATAGTTCATATCTAAATATTGTACCTAAAGAGCAAATTCCTATAGACCTTGAGGGACTTAATAATGCTCTTCTTGGTGAGAGAGGATATTATCAAATGCTTTTAAATAGTGAAAAAGAGCCTTCTTGTGTTTTGAGGTTTAATATAAACGCATTTAAAAATGATTATAGCTTAGCTGATTTATCGAAAATGAATTTATCGTATTTTGGTGTCAAAGTGGGGCAATGTACGAAAGAACAATTATCTTTAGAAAAGGAATTTGAAATAAAATCATCAACTAATATACCTAATGTTAAGGAAATTGTAACTGGAGAAATAAGTGAGTCCTCGATAAAATACTTAGATGTTTTTGATATTGTGTTGGCGGGGGTGATGAGTATTGAATAAAGTAATCATATATTATGGTTCAAAAGAAAAATTCAATCGAATTATTCCAAAAGAATATAGAAATTTAACTGATTTAGTTTATGAATCGGATAAAGACGGAAAGACCATGAAATTAGTAATACCAAATCAAAATGGTGACTATCCGAAAGAAGACAAGGAAGAAAAAATTTATGTAAAAAATTTTGTGATAAGTTCAGATGAATATGCTGGAGTTCGAGAACATGTTATTACAAATTTTATAAACTTTCTTGCTAAATTTGACGTAGAAAATTTGTATATTCAGAACCCACCACTACAAATAAGTGAACAAATTCTTAGATTATATCCAAATGCAGACGTGAAATATCAAAGATATAAACGGCTGACAACTTCTCATTTACTCAAAATAAATGAAGAATATGACAATAAAATTATAGGGCAGGAAGATGTTAAACTTGAATTATTGCAAGCTCTTTTCCCCCTTACTATGAAGTACAGACAAAAACCTGTAGTTTTATTATTTTATGGTAAATCGGGAATTGGTAAGACAGAAACAGCAAAATATATAGCTAAGATTATAGGCGAACCCATATTTAGAAAACAATTTTCTATGTATCAAAACAATCAATTTGCTACATATTTATTTGGAGGTGCGCATTATGAAAAAAGTTTTGCAAAAGATTTATTAGATAGAAAGTCTAATGTTTTATTGCTTGATGAGTTTGATAAAGCACATCCCTCTTTTCACAGTGCATTTTATCAACTTTTTGATGAGGGTGTTTACGAAGACCAGAATTATTATCTAACACTAAAGAAATCTATTATAATATGTACTTCAAATTATACAGATTTAAAAGACATCGAAGAGAATTTAGGTAGTGCGATTTATAATCGTTTTGATAAGATTATTCACTTTGAAGATTTAAGTGTTGAATCAAAAATGAGGATTGGACAAATGGCATTTGAAAAATATGAAACAAATTTCAAACATCGTTTGGACAAGGCAACAAAGGACAGATTAGAAAAATCATATATACAATGCGATAATGTTCGACAAATACATCATATTATTGAGAATACTTTTGCACTATCAGTAATTTTAAGCAAAACAAAAAAATAGGCATTTGAAGCAGTAAATCTTAACGGTTTGCTGCTTTTTTTATGCAAAATTTTAAGACAGGAGGACAACATGAAAACAGATATTTTTGAGGATATGAAAGATTGGGTCGGCTGCAAATACATTTCCGACCTGCCCTACCGCAAACGTGAGGTATGGGAAATCATCAAGCAGCACTCGCCGCTTGCCTATCCAGAAGAACAACTGGAAAAATTCTGCCATTATGTGTTCGGTGTAGATTACGCTGTCATAATGGGAATACTGGAAAACAGGAAAGGAAGTGATAAACCTTGTATGAAATGCGAATCTATCTTTTAAACAATACCCAGCCTTACCGTGACGACGAGGAAGAGGGTTACGCTGGCGGCTGGTTCAACTGCCCTGTGGATTTGGAGGAAGTCAGAGAAAGACTGGGCGTTGAAAATGAAGAACAGCTAGAGATAGCCGATTATGAGCTGCCTTTTGAGGTACACAGTGAAATGCCCCTGTGGGAAATCAACGTAAAATGCCGCATAGTACAGGAAATCGAGGGTACGCCTATCGGCAACGAAATGAAATCCATCATACAGAGATGGTTTTACGGGTTTGATGAATTTATCGACCATAAGGACGAGATACGCTATTATGACGTGGCTGACGGTGCGGCACTGGCAGAATACCTTATCTGCGAGGAATGTATTTTCGGTGAGATTCCCCACGAACTTCAAAAGCACATTGATTACCGTTCCTACGGAAACGAGCTGGAAATGCAGGACAGATACCTGTTTACACCCAGCGGCGTATTCTGCTATCAGTAAAGGGGTGATGTGATATAGAAGAAATGCGAATCTATATCGCCAATCTTGGAAAATACAACGAGGGTGAGCTTGTAGGCGCATGGTTTACGCCGCCCGTCAATTATGACGAGATGGCGGAGCGTATCGGTCTGAATAAATTTTATGAAGAATACGCTATCCATGATTATGAGCTGCCCTTTGAGATTGACGAATACACACCGATTGAGGAAGTCAACCGTCTGTGTGAGATGGTGGAGGATTTACCAGAGGATATACAGGACGAACTTTCTGAACTGTTATGCTGTTACAGCAGCTTGGAGGAACTTTGCGAACACGCCGACGAGATTATCCACTATCCCGACTGCAACGATATGACAGACGTTGCCTATTATTTTATAGATGAATGTCAATGTCTTGGGGAGATACCAGACAGGATAAGAAATTACATAGACTATGAATCCTATGGGCGTGACCTTGATTTAGAGGGGCGTTTTGTCGTTACGAATCATGGCGTGTTTGAATGTCCATATTAACAAAATATCAACGCAACGACCAGTGAAAACCACTGGCATTTTTTATGCAGCAGCTTGTGAAAACAGGCTGCTGTTTCCATTTAGAAAAGAAAGGAGCTGTGAACATTGAAGAAAATCAAAAGCTATACAAGCATATGGAGCGTGGAGAAAGTCATTTACGCTATCAACGACTTTCAGCTCCCGTTCCCCCTCACGTTCAGTCAGATGGCATGGTTCGTGGTATCGCTGTTCGTGGTGATTCTTTTTGGGGAGCTACCGCCCTTTTCCTTGATTGACGGTGCGTTCCTCAAATACTTTGGAATCCCCGTGGCTTTTACTTGGTTCGTGTCGCAAAAGACCTTTGACGGAAAAAAGCCTTTTGGATTCCTAAAGTCCTGTGTCAGCTTTCTGCTGCGCCCTAAAGTGACCTATGCTGGAAAGGCGGTTCGGCTGAAAAAAGAAACATTCAATCCCATGATTACAACAGTTAGGAGTGTGATATATGTTCCCGATTAAGTATATTGAAAACAATCTGGTGTTCAACCATGACGGTGAGTGCTTTGCCTACTATGAGCTGACACCTTACAATTACTCGTTCCTGTCACCAGAGGAAAAGTATATGGTGCATGACAACTTCCGACAGCTTATCGCACAGAACCGTGACGGAAAAATCCATGCCTTGCAGATTGCCACGGAGGACAGCCTGCGTGCGGTGCAGGAGCGTTCTAAAAAAGGAATCACAGGGCGACTTCGTGATGTTGCTTGTGCAAAGATAGATGAACAGACAGAGGCGTTGGTGGATATGATTGGAGAAAATCAGATTGACTACCGCTTTTTTCTCGGATTCAAGCTGCTGGTAAATGAGGAAGAAATCAACCTAAAGAGCATGAGGAAGTCGGCGGCTATGACCTTTGCTGATTTTCTCTATGAAGTCAACCACAAGCTCATGGGTGACTTTGTTTCCATGAGTAATGATGAGATTAACCGTTTTATGAAGATGGAAAAGCTGCTGGAAAGCAAACTCTCACGCCGCTTTCAGTTCCGCAGGCTGGATAAGAACGACTTCGGCTATCTCTTGGAGCATATCTACGGGAATACAGGAGTTGCCTACAATGATTATTCCTATGAACTGCCTGTAATAAAACGAAAACATGAAACGCTGGTAAAGCGTTATGACCTTATACGCCCCACACGCTGTCTGATTGAAGAAAACCAGCGATACCTAAAGATAGAGCGTGAAGATCAGACAACATATGTTGCCTACTTCACGATTAACAATATCGTAGGTGAGCTGGACTTCCCATCTTCGGAAATCTTCTATTATCAGCAGCAGCAATTTACGTTCCCTGTTTCCACTTCCATGAATGTGGAAATCGTCACCAACAAAAAGGCGCTGACAACAGTTCGCAACAAAAAGAAAGAACTAAAGGATTTAGACAACCATGCGTGGGAATCCAACAACGAAACGGGAAGTAACGTCATGGACGCCCTCGATTCGGTCAATGAACTGGAAACCAGCTTAGACCAGTCAAAGGAATCCATGTATAAGCTGTCCTATGTTATCCGTGTGGCTGCGGATTCTCTGGAAGAATTGAAACGCCGCTGTGATGAAGTTAAGGACTTTTACGACGACCTCAACGTAAAACTGGTTCGCCCATTCGGGGATATGCTGGGGCTGCATGGTGAATTTATCCCAGCAAGCAAGCGTTACATCAATGACTATATCCAGTACGTCACGTCGGATTTCCTCGCTGGACTTGGATTCGGCGCAACGCAGCAGCTTGGGGAAACGGACGGAATCTATATCGGCTATAACCTTGATACTGGAAAAAATGTGTACCTAAAACCCAGCCTTGCCGCACAGGGCGTAAAAGGTTCGGTGACAAATGCACTGGCTGCCGCTTTTCTCGGTTCGCTTGGCGGCGGCAAGTCATTCTGTAACAATCTGATTATCTATTATGCGGTGCTGTTTGGAGGGAAAGCGGTCATTGTAGACCCTAAATCAGAACGTGGCAACTGGCAGAAAACCTTACCCGACATTGCACATGAAATCAAGATAGTCAACCTTACCAGTGAGGGCAAGAGCAAAGGACTTCTTGACCCGTATGTGATTATGCGCCGCAAAAAAGACGCTGAAAGCCTAGCGATTGACATACTCACATTCCTTACAGGTATTTCTTCCCGTGACGGTGAAAAGTTCCCCGTCCTGCGTCGTGCTATCCGTTCCGTGACACAGAGCAGGCAGCGTGGCCTGCTGCGTGTCATTGAAGAATTGAGGAAAGACGGTTCACCTGTGGCAGAGAATATCGCAGACCATATCGAGAGCATGACGGACTATGACTTTGCACACCTGCTGTTCTCGGACGGGAACGTGGAGCAGTCCATCAGCTTAGATAGGCAGCTAAACATCATACAGGTGGCTGACCTTGTACTGCCCGATAAGGACACGAGGTTTGAGGAATACACCACAATGGAGCTGCTCTCCGTAGCAATGCTGATTGTCATAAGCACCTTTGCCCTTGACTTTATCCATTCCGACAGAGGGATTTTCAAGATGGTGGACTTGGACGAGGCATGGACGTTCTTGCAGGTGGCACAGGGCAAAGCTCTTTCCAACAAGCTGATTCGTGCTGGTCGTTCCATGAACGCCGCTGTCTACTTTGTGACGCAGAACTCTGGCGACGTGGACGACGAGAAGATGAAAAACAATATCGGTTTGAAATTTGCCTTTCGCAGTACCGATATAAAGGAAATCAAGAATACCCTTGAATTTTTCGGGGTGGACAAGGAGGACGAGGGCAACCAGAAACGCCTTAGGGATTTGGAAAACGGGCAATGCCTGTTTCAAGATTTATACGGGCGTGTGGGCGTTATCCAGATACACCCTGTATTTGCTGACCTGTTCGCTGCCTTTGACACCAGACCGCCGATACATACGGAAGAATCGAGGTGAAGTCTATGAGGAAACGAAAAATCCTAAGATTCTTCGGTATCACTCTGCTGGCTGTCTTTGGCGTGCTGGCGTTCTTATCCATCACGGGTACGGTGGCTCATGCGGCTGGTCTGGTAGATACTACGGTCAATGACGCTAACGCCTATTCCAAATATCCGTTGGAAAACTACCAGCTTGATTTCTATGTTGACAGTTCATGGGACTGGCTGCCTTGGAACTGGCTGGACGGTATTGGGAAAAGTATTCAGTATGGCTTGTATGCCATCACCAATTTTATCTGGACGGTGAGCCTTTATATCTCTAATGCCACAGGCTATGTGGTGCAGGAGGCTTACAAGCTGGACTTTATCTCTGATACCGCAAACTCTATCGGAAAGAACATTCAGACCTTGGCAGGCGTGACGAAAAGCGGCTTTTCCAGCGAGGGATTTTATGTAGGATTCCTGCTTATCCTCATTCTGGTAACAGGTATCTATATCGCCTACACTGGACTTATCAAGAGAGAAACCACAAAGGCGGTTCATGCAGTCGTCAATTTCCTTGTGGTCTTTATCCTGTCAGCGTCCTTTATCGCCTATGCCCCAAACTATATCAGCAAAATCAATGATTTTTCTTCGGATATTAGCAGCTCGGCTTTATCTCTCGGAACAAAAATCGTGCTGCCCGATTCCAGCAGCAAGGGAAAAGACAGCGTGGACTTGATTCGTGACAGCCTGTTTTCCATACAGGTAAAACAACCGTGGCTGCTGTTGCAATATGGGGAATCAGACATAAAAGAGCTAGGCTCTGACCGTGTGGAAAGCCTGCTGTCGGAAAGCCCCGACACGGACGACAGAGAGGACATTGTGATTGAGGAAATCGAGGATAAGGACAACGACAATCTAAGCGTCACAAAGACTATGACACGTTTAGGCATGGTAGTATTCTTGTTCATCTTCAATATCGGTATCTCGGTCTTTGTGTTCCTGCTTACGGGTATGATGATTTTCTCGCAGGTGCTTTTTACTATTTACGCCATGTTCCTGCCCGTCAGCTTTATCCTGTCCATGATACCAACCTATGAGGGCATGGCAAAAAATGCGGTCACGAAACTGTTCAATACCATTATGATGAGGGCTGGAATCTCTCTGATTATCACTACCGCTTTCAGCATTTCCACCATGTTTTACTCCATTTCCTCTGGCTATCCGTTCTTCATGGTCGCATTTTTGCAGATAGTCACCTTTGCAGGAATCTACTTTAAGCTCGGTGACTTGATGGCAATGTTCAGCCTGCAATCTTCCGACACCCAGCAGGTAAGCCGACGTATCATGCGCCGCCCTTATCTCTTCCTCAACCGTGGGGCAAGACGCTTGGAGCGCAAAATCGGCAGAACGGTTGCGGCTGGTGCGGCTGGCGGTCTTGTGGGCGCAGCGGCAGTATCACAATCCCGTAAGACGGACAATGCAAAACCAGCAGGCAGCGGTCATTCCAGACCAAACCATGACACTTCCGCCGATACGTCCAGCTTTGGGAAACGTGCCGGCGCAAAAGTCGGTGCGGTGCTTGATGGCAGGGAGCGCATGAAAGACAAAGCAAAATCTGTCGGTCAGCAGGTCAAGGATATGCCGACACTGGTACAGTATGCGTTACATAGCGGCGTGAACCAGATACAGGAAAACGTATCTGACTTCAAGCGTGGCATTGTGGAGGAAAAAGCGACCAGAAAACAAGGGCGTGCCAATAAGCAGGCGAAACACAGGCAGACCATTGCACAGAAACGCATGGCAATGGATAAAGTGAAACCGTCCAATGAATCAGCGACAAAAGGAGCTGCCCCATTGCATGAGCGACCAGTGGCAACGCCTGTACCTGCGAAAGTAGCTCCACAGGCAGCGGTTTCCAAAGGAGCGCAGACCATTAAGGAACGCCCTGTCACCACTACAAAGGGACAGCCGCCCGTAAAATCCAAAGAGCCTGTTACAAGGGTACAGGAGGTAAGGACGCAGACGGTCAGAGAATCCACTGCACCTGTCAGACAGCAGACTTCGCAGGCTGCCGCCGATACCACACGACAGACGGTGCAGCGTCACGAACACATACAAAGCGTACAGAAGAAACAGAAAAACAAGACAACCGTAAATAAGACGACCATCGGGAAAGGCGGCAAGAGATGAAACTAAGGCACTTCGTTTTGTTCGGAGGTGTTTTATCGGTGATTATCGCCTTACTGCTGTTCCTGTTTATCGTTACCGCAGATGATAAAGAAAGCAGCACTTCCCACTTTGATTTTTCTGGACTGAACCTTTCTGAAGAAGTGCTGAAACATCAGCCGACGGTAGAAAAATATGCGAAAGAATACGGAATTGAGGACTATGTGAACTATCTGCTCGCTATCATGCAGGTGGAATCTGGCGGCACAGCAGAGGACGTTATGCAGTCGTCAGAATCAATGGGGCTGCCGCCCAATTCCCTTTCCACAGAGGAATCCATCAAACAGGGGTGCAAGTATTTCTCGGAACTGTTAAAATCCGCAGAATCAAAAGGCTGCGACATAGACACGGTGGTACAAGCCTATAACTATGGCGGCGGCTTTATCGACTATGTGGCAGGACACGGAAAGAAATACACCTATGAGCTGGCGGTCAACTTTGCGAAAGAAAAATCAGGCGGCGTGAAAGTTACCTATAAAAACGAGATTTCCATTAAGGAAAATGGCGGCTGGCGTTACAAGTACGGGAATATGTTCTATGTGCGGCTCGTCAAGCAGTATCTGGCTGTCCCCAGTTTCAGCGACGCTACCGCACAGGCAATCTTTAATGAAGCATTGAAGTATCAAGGCTGGAAATACGTCTATGGCGGCAGCAACCCTAATACGTCCTTTGATTGCAGCGGTCTGGTTCAGTGGTGCTATGGAAAGGCTGGTATCAGCCTGCCCCGTACCGCACAGGCGCAGTATGACGCCACCCAGCACCTGCCGCTGTCACAGGCAAAAGCTGGCGACTTGGTGTTCTTCCATTCCACTTACAATGCTGGAACGTATGTAACACACGTCGGTATCTACGCAGGAAACAGCAGAATGTATCACGCAGGAAACCCTATCAGATATGCAGATTTGACAAGCTCGTACTGGCAGCAGCATTTGATTGGCGCAGGACGGGTAAAGACAAAATAGAAAGGAATGGTGCTATGATATTCAAGAAAAAAGAGAAAGAATCGAAACCAAAAAAAGAGAAAGAATCGAAACCAAAAAAAGAGAAGAAACTGCCTGTGATGAAAGTAGGCACGCATAAAAAATCTGTGATTACTTTGTGGCTGGTGCTGCTTGCAAGCGTCAGCTTTGGCGTATATAAAAATTTTACTGCTATTGATATGCACACGGTACATGAAAAGGAAGTCATTGAACAGCGCATTGTCGATACCAACAGAATCGAGAATTTTATCAAAGGCTTTGCAAAGTCCTACTATTCATGGAGCAATACGCAGGAATCCATTGACAAAAGAACCGCTGCCATCAGCAGCTATCTGACACAGAGCTTGCAGGACTTGAATGTAGATACGGTTCGGCAGGATATACCCACAAGCTCTGCGGTGACTGATGTAACGGTATGGGAAGTAGAACAGGCTGGAACAGACGACTTTACCGTTGTCTACTCCGTAGATCAGACGGTAACGGAGGGTGAACAGTCTGCCAGATACACTTCCGCTTACATGGTAGTGGTTCATGTAGATAGCGACGGGAACATGGTTATCACCCAGAATCCGACCATCAGCAGCATACCGTCAAAATCCAGCTATGAACCAAAAGCACAGGAATCCGACGGAACGGTGGACGCTGCCACAGCGGAGGAAGTGACAGAGTTCTTGGAAACTTTCTTCAAACTCTATCCTACCGCAACGGAAAAAGAACTTGCCTATTATGTGTCTGGCAATGCCCTTTCCCCTGTGAACTGCGATTATGCGTTCTCGGAACTGGTAAACCCTATCCTCACCAAAGACGGGGAGCAGGTCAAGGTATCGGTGTCAGTGAAGTATCTCGACCAGCGAACAAAGGCAACGCAGATTTCACAGTTTGACTTGACGCTGGAAAAGGATAGTAACTGGAAGATTGTTAAGTAAAGTTGATTTTATATAAGAGAATGTATATAATTATTCTATCTTAAAGAGAGGTGGTTGAAATGAAACGCTGCATTGTTTTAACTGGAATGGTTATTATATTTTAGCAATGATAGGAGGACTTTAAATGACTATTCCAGAAAATAAAATTTATCCACGTACTGGGGATAAAGAAACAATTTATTTAAAAAATGTAATCAAAAATCCTAATATAGAAGTTGGCGATTACACAATGTATAATGATTTTGTAAATGACCCAACGCTATTTGAAAAAAATAATGTATTATATCACTATCCTATAAATCACGATAAGTTAATAATCGGGAAATTTTGCTCGATTGCCTGTGGTGCTAAATTCTTATTTAATAGTGCTAATCATACATTATCTTCATTATCAACTTATCCATTTCCATTATTTTTTGAGGAATGGAATTTGGATAAGAAGAATGTTACTCAATCATGGGACAATAAAGGTGACATTATTATTGGTAATGATGTATGGATTGGATATGAGGCTGTTATATTAGCAGGTGTAAGTATCGGTGATGGGGCAATTATCGGTACACGTGCTGTTGTTACCAAAGACGTACCACCATATACTATTGTAGGTGGTGTTCCTGCAAAACCAATTAAAAAACGCTTTTCTGACGAAACTATTTCATCATTATTAAGTATTCAATGGTGGAACTGGTCGAAAGAAAAAATCTCTAAAAATATAAAGGCAATACAGGCAGGAAAAATTGACGAATTACAATAACAAATGTGCTAGAAATTAAGGTGATGATATAATGTGTCAAAACAAGAAACGAAAAAATGATGTTTTACTCCATGCAAAGTCAGTAAATATATACGCAATTTGCATGGAGTAAGAAAGCGTAAATGCTGGCTTTGCTTTTAACAATAAGATGTTAAAGGAGTGAGCCTGCATGAAATATATAAAAGCAAACTCAATACTTCCTATCTCTCTGATTGAAGAATTGCAAAATTACATTCAAGGCGGTTATATTTATATACCATCTAGGAATGAGAATAAAAAAGGTTGGGGAGAATTGAGTGGCTATAAGCGTGAGATTGAAAAAAGAAATAAAAAAATCAGAATGGATTATAAACACGGGAAAAGCCTTGAAGAATTATCAAAAAGCTATTTCTTATCCATTCATTCAATTAAAAAGATAATATATAAGTAATTTTAGGAAGAGGTTTGCCACTGTGCGACCTCTTCTCTTTTATGTAAAAAATAAGTCTGTAAATAACATTATATTGTAGTGCTTACTTTGCAATGTTACTATTTTCAAGGAGGTGCTATATGGAAAGAAATTTAATTTTGGTTGATTCTATACCGACTATCGTTTGGGGCAAAAAATCGGAGAAAATATATATTTATGTTCATGGAAAAAACGGGAACAAAGAAGAAGCTCTTTTTTTTGCAAATATTGCTGAAAGAAAAGGTTATCAAACTATCAGCTTTGATTTGCCATCTCATGGCGAGAGAAAAAACAAAGATATAGAATGTAATATATGGAATGGAATACATGATTTAGAATGTATCTGGAAATATGTTCAATGTAACTGGGATAGAATTTATTTATATGCTTGCAGCATAGGCGCATATTTCAGTCTGCACGCTTATAAGAACAGAAATATTGAAAAATCTCTTTTTCTTTCGCCTATACTAGATATGGATTATTTAATACATAATATGTTTTCATGGTTTGATGTAAGCGAGAATGAATTAAAGGAAAAACAAAAAATCGAAACACCGATTGAAACTTTATCATGGAAATACTACCAATATGTAAAAGACAATCCTATTAAACACTGGGATATACCAACAGATATTATGTATGGCAGCAAAGATATATTGCAATCAATAGAAATTGTTCGTCATTTTTCAATGAAATTTAATTGCCAATTATACATAGCAAAAGAAAGTGAACATTCATTTATGAGTGATTCTGATAGAAAAATTGTAACTGATTGGATAGAGGGAAGTATTTGAATCTCATATTTTGTATAATTGCTACTGGATTAGTTGAAAATCTAATGTTTCCCATCATTTTGATGATTACCATTTCAATAGTTTGTTTTGAAATTGCAATAAAATTTTTTAGATGGAAATTTTCTTCCGTCGTGTTCTGGTATACTTGCCAGATCAACGACAAGAAGAAATTATGTATCATTTTAAAAAAGTTGTTGAAAATCATTTTAATTGCCCTTACTATTTACGTGTTGAAGTCGACATCAACAATTTTATTTTTGGAGGTAATGATTTGAAAATAGAAGAATTTAAAGATATTACAATCGCTTATATGCGTAATACAGGTGAATATGGCAAACAAAATGAAAAGTTAATGGAAGATTTTAAAGAGTTTTTGAGAAAGAACAAATTGTTTACAGAAGAAACCACTATTTTAGGGATTGCATTAGATAATCCTGCCCTTACACCTACTAATAGACTAAGATATGATGTAGGACTTGTCATAGATAAAAAATCGGAAATAAACCTAGCTACTCGCAAAATTGATGATGGGAAATATGCGATATTTGAGGTCAGTCATACTAAACAAGATGTGTTGCAATTTTGGAAAAATATCCAAAATCTAACCGCAGATTTATCAGTGGACGATAAGCGACCAATTATTGAACGCTATGTCTATAATAAAGTTGCTAATCATTTATGCGAATTTTGTATTCCGATATTATAAGGCAGGTGAATTTATTAAATGGATAAAGAAACTTGGGTAATGTGTCCTATTTGCAAAAATAAGACACGAACAAAAGTAAGACCAGATACAGAATTGATAAACTTCCCTTTGTTCTGTCCTAAATGCAAACAGGAAAGTATCATCAATGTAAAAAGACAGCAAATAACCATTATAGAGCCAGACGCTAAGACGCAGAGCCGATAACACTGAGAGTGCTTAAAATTCTTGGGTTATCGGCTTATTTTATTTGAAAGATAAAAAGCGGAGGATTACTCGTCCTCCACTTCCTTAGATTTTATGATTCCGTCAGCAACGCTTTCCATGATGATTAAATCTTTATCAGATAAGCTATCAAGCTGTTTTTCCAACTGTCGTCTTCTGGTGCTTTTCACTAGATCAGACGCAGGCAGGAAAAATTCATCAACGGAAACTTCCAGTAATGATACAAGGTCATAGAACACCTGTAAACTTGGGTGCTGCCCTTTATTCTCGATATTTGTTAAGTAACGAGGGTCAATCTCAATCATTGTTCCCACTTGTTCACGGGTCAAACCTTTTTTCATACGAGCCTTTTTGATGGCAAGACCAAAAGCTCTAAAATCGTATTTATCTTCTTTTTTACGCATATGTAATCACCTCACCACATTTTACTGTTCCTATTAATTTTCTGAAAGGTATAGTAAAACGTATTGTATGGTTTATTAGTTCCTATTATGCGTATCAAAATCAAAAAGTGCTGCCTAGCGGTAAATAAAAAAAACCGCTATCGGCAGTACCACTTTTGCGTACAAATATTTCATTTCTATTTAAATAGCGGTTAAAAGCCGCTTTTTCTTTTTTCCAGCAGAAAATAGCATATTGGTTTTTGTTTAGCGGCTCTAGGAGATAGCCGCATTGAAAATACCATATAGACGATATTCTTCGATTTATCCGTTACTGTCAAAAAAATCTTAACTTACATAACGGTACAATCTACTTTTGGATGTGGTTTTTTACATCATATAACAGGAATAATTCTTAAAGCACAAGAACAGCATTTTCATCATGCTCTTGTGCTTTTTTGCTGTTTAAAAATATTTTTCAAATTCTTTTCTGAAAGCGCAACAAATAGCTGCTGCGTGGGTAGCTACTGTGCGGAAAGGGGGATAGAGGGAAAACAACCCTCACTCACTCTCACGCAGAAAGGAGGTGAAAATATGAAGTCATCTTCTTTCGAGCAGGCTATTCAAGCACAGTTTGATTGCCTTACGAAAAAAGTCATCAAGAGAGCAGCAATGAAGTATAAGCGCAGTATTTCAAGACGTTTGCAGCATGAAATTCCTTTCTCTGATGTATCGGATTTGGAATTGAATAAAGCTGGCGTTTACGATAATTATTCCTGCGATTATACCGTGTTCAATGTTCTTGGCATGGAAGTACAAGTATCTGACGACCAGTTAAGCAAAGCTCTTAAATGTTTACCAGAGAGAAAGCGCAATATTATTTTGTTGTCATACTTTATGGATATGTCTGACGCAGAAATCGGAGAGCTTATGAACGTGGTTCGCTCCACTGTTTACCGTCACAGGACAAGCACTCTGGAAGAAATACGAAAAATGATGGAGGAGGAATAAGTGTGGAAAATAACACAAAACGTATACCGTTTGCTGTGATTGTGGCGGCTACCAATGGTGATGAAACCGCAATACAGGAAATCTTGAATTTCTATGACAGTTACATATCAAAGTTGAGCCTACGCAAATTGTACGACGAGTACGGTAATGTCTATATGGTAGTCGATTCTGAACTAAAAGGCAGAATACAGGCTGCGGTTATGGATATGATTGCAAACTTTGAGATTATCGTAGTTTAACAATTCTGACGGGCAGAGCTTTCCTCCCTTTCCCTCTGCTTGTCATTCTATGAAAGTCTATTATTCGATAGTAGATTTTCATAGACTGGCAAACACAGTCGAGTGGTCTTTGAAAACTGAATAAACAATCAGATACGTTTGATATGCAGCGAGCCGACGGATATTGTACGCCATGACCTTTCAAAACAAAGTGAGCGATTCATGCAATGATCCGTGAGCGACTTTTGGAATGGTCGTCCTGCCATGACCTGTATATCTGTATAATGATACACCCGTATGACACGGTTCACCCATCAGAATGGGAATGGTGAAAGTCCAGTGAGCTTTTCCAAAGCTATTTGATTGTTAGAAAAAAGATATTTTCAGCAGCAAAATGTATGTTCGCTTTTTGTGAAGTTATGCTATAATGATTTCATTAAGCGAGTGTGTTTTGTTGCTGTCACAAAGAAAGGAGTCTTTTTAGTGATAAGTGATACACAAAATGCACACCCTCTAAAAAAGGAAAAAAAGACTTATACAGTGGAGGAAATTGCTGAACAACTGAATATTAGTAAGAAAGCAGCTTATTCATTGGTGAAAAGCGGTCAGTTTCATTATGTCCGTGTTGGTAAAGTCATACGAGTATCAAAAATTTCTTTCGATAAATGGTTGAATCAAATTTGACTATTAAGGAGAGAAATTATGGCTACAATCAAACAAAGAAAATCAACTTTTTCCGTTATTTATTGGTACTTAGACAATACAGGTAAGAGAAAACAAAAATGGGACACGCTGGAAACAAGAAAAGAGGCAAAGCAGCGAAAAGCCTTCGTAGAATACTATCAAGAAAAATATGGTTATGTATTAGTTCCTTTAGAGGAACAATTTGCACGCCAGATTGAGGATTCAAAAAAAGAGCTGGAAGTTGCTGACGAGGAAATTACATTGCGTGACTTCCTAAAAATTTTCGTCAATCTCTACGGTACATCTAAGTGGTCGCCTAGCACATTCAGCAGTAAGGTAAGCAGTATTGAGAATTATATCAATCCGATTATTGGTGATTGGAAACTCAATGAGATTACAACAAAAGGCTTATCAAAATACTACAATGATTTGTTGAGCGTACCAGAAGTACCACGTTCAAACAGAAAAGCAACTGGTCGTTGTGTGCAGCCTGCGAACATCAAAAAGATACATGATATTATCCGCTGCGCCTTGAATCAAGCTATCCGTTGGGAGTACATAGACACAAGCAAGAGAAATCCTGCGTCATTGGCGACTTTACCAAAAGTTCCAAAAGTCAGACGTAAAGTGTGGAGTATACAGACATTCCGTCAAGCGGTACAGGCTGCGGAAGATGATTTACTTTCCATCTGTATGCACTTAGCTTTTTCCTGTTCAATGCGTATTGGTGAAATTACGGGTCTTGCATGGGAAGATGTGATTATTGATGAAGAATCCATTGCTACGGATAATGCAAGGGTAATCATCAATAAAGAGCTTTCAAGAGTAAATGCTGCGGCTATGCAGAAATTGAAAGAAAAAGACATTATTAAAATCTTTCCTACACAGAAACCTCATTGTACGACAAGACTTGTTTTGAAAACACCAAAAACGGAAACAAGTAACAGAACCGTCTGGCTGCCTAGAACCGTTGCACAACTACTGGTACAGTACAAAAAAGACCAGCAGGAATTAAAAGAATTTCTCGGTAGTGCATATAACGATTATAACCTTGTCATTGCCTTAGAAAACGGAAATCCCGTAGAAAGCCGCATTGTCAGAGATAGGTTTCAAAAACTCTGTGAAGAAAACGACTATGAAATTGTGGTATTCCACAGCTTACGTCATTTGAGTACAGGTTACAAACTGAAAATGACAAACGGTGATGTAAAATCCGTACAGGGTGATACAGGACATGCAGAGGCAGAAATGGTTACAGATGTTTATTCCAAAATCATTGACGAGGACAGACGTTTCAACGCACAGAAAATGGACAAAGAATTTTATTCCACTCTCAATGAAGATACCAGCAATCAACCGCAAGATACTGGTTTTTCGGACAGCGATATGGCATTGTTGGAGCTGTTTAAATCCCTTTCGCCAGAGATGAAAGAACAGCTTTTAAAGCAAACACTCAAAAAGTAATTTTTCAAATGTGTTAGCAAATTTTCAAAAATCCAGAATTTTTTCATCAAAAATAAAAAAGTGTTAGCAAACCTACTTCCTTAAAAAGTCTTTATAAAGTATCGAATTGAAGTCATAAAGAAAAATAGCTCCCCTTTTCAGCTAGGATAGAAACGCCAGAATTAAAAAAGCTGAAAACCTAGAAAAATCAAGGCTTTCAGCGTTGTTTGTGGCGTCCCAGACAGGAGTCGAACCTGCGACGTTCCGCTTAGGAGTAGAACCATTTGCCAGCAGGCAGCTCCCTCTTAGTGTTATCTAATCCCTTTATTTCCTTGCTTGTCACGGATTCAAAATGTTATCTCGTACCGACCTGTGACTGCTGATTTTAAGGCGTTTTAGATGCTCCATTTAGCAAGCGATTAGCAAGGGAATTGAATTTAGGGAAATGTCACGCTGTAAAGCCTTTCCCGGTTAATACCTGCATTTCACAACTAATCCCAGAATAGTTTAAGCTGTTTGGATTTTCTAAGGTCGCAAATTGCGACCTCAAAGAGTTTCTCATTCCTCTGCTTCCAGTTCCAACCTTTGCAGGATGTCCTTGATGATGCCTGCATCTTGAATTAAATTGATTCCAAAACACTTTTTTCCTGCATCTTTCAATGATGCTCCTACATGATAGGCTGTCGCTTGGTCAAGAATCAAAAACCTGTCATGGAATACTTTGGTATATTTTATCTTCAATGTCGGGTATTGTGCATTGAAATTCTTAACATCGGCTTTCGTTAGCTTCGTCTGTTTCTGCGTATAAATTGTAACTGCAACATCAGACTTTTTCTTTGAAAGCAGATTCAATGTCCCAACATCCACATATCCATCTATGAGAGTGATTTCTATCTCTGCTTTTTGAATCAAATTCACTATCAAACTGAACGCATCATAAATCTGTCCGTCAAAAAATACCTTTTGGCTGGATTCCTCATGTTCGGATATGTACTCAAATATCTGCTCTAATTTCTCGTCTGTCTGTTTCTGATATTCTAATTGCCGTAATTCTACTGTGCTGATACGTTCAAAAAGCAAGGCATTATTAGCTATAAAACGCCGCATCTCTACAAAAGATTTCATTATACTAATGCTTACTTGTATAGCTACATCACTTCGTAAAACAGCAGACAACATGGCGATTCCCTGTTCCGTAAAAACATAGGGTAAATATTTACGATGTTTCCCTCGACCATCATTTTCGTTTAAGGTCGCAAATTGCGACCTTAAAGATTCTGTTTCTTCTGCGGTTAGTTGAAAACGGAATTCTTCTGGAAAACGAGCTATATTTCTTTTCACTGCTTCATTGAGCCTTTTAGTTTCTACTTGGTATAACATCGCTAAATCACTATCTATCATAACCTGCTGATTACGAACAACATAAATCATGCTTTTTATATCAAATTGAGTTGTTTCAGTATTTGGCTCTTGGACACTGTTATTAACCTCTACTAAAGTTTTTTGTTCCATATCTGCCATCTTTATCATCCTTTCCATTTTGAAGTACCAGATTGGAACCTCAAACTTTATGTATTAGTTCTGACTGTTTCTCCTATACATTTTTTTCTATCAAGCATCCATCCGTATATCTTTTAACCGGTATATTTCTAATTCTTTAATCTGCGGAATTAACTTCTTCGCTTTTTTGTAGACATCTGCTTGAAAATTTTCTGTGATAACAGCATCAACATAAGGTGCAATACTACTAATCAATACATCCATTACATCATTTGGCTTTATAGTCTTTTGAGTTTTAAAAATACGCAAAAACTGTGAATATTCCATCATCCTTGATGCAGGTAGCTTTGATATATCTATATTAGAAGTAACAGGGATACCAAAATTAACTAAATCTTTTACAACAGTTTGTGCTTCATGAAATTTATAAAATTTATCATCAATCATATTTAATGGCAAATGCTGCTGTTTTAACATCCATTTTGTATTATCTCTTTTAAACTCCCAGTCTTTAGCAATAGAGGGGAAATTATTTATTTCTGAATGAATAGTATCCATTAAACTTGTCTGATTTACAAGATTATCAAAAAAATGCTTACAGTTATAACCTATTTCTGTTGAAAGTGGAGTAAACGCATAAGCAACTTGATTGGTAATCTCAAAAGGTATTCCTTTCGTATAACAATCAACTTCCACTTGAAAAATACTCTTAGCTGGAAAAGTCATCAGACAAGGAATTATCGAAAAGTATTCCAAAAATTTCTCATAAATATCTTCATAAGGCATCAATTCAATCACATTATAAATTGAAAAACAGGGGGCATAACTGCTTTCACCAGTAAAAAAAGTTTGGAGAAATCCCTTTCCAGAAAGATTGGTATTTGTAACTATTTCCCTTAATGCGTTCGTATCTAATAATATTAGCTTATAAGTGTTCTGACCTATTTTCATTTTAACCTCATCCAATCATTATAATAAATCAAATAAAGACTTTAACAAGATTATACTCTATTCTTGTCTAAAGGAAAAGACTTATTACTCCAATTTGATTCACCGAAAAATCAGTCAATAAAAGGCAACCTAAAAAAGATTGCCTTTATAATCCTTATAAGTTTTTTGCAAGTGATTTCAGCAACGCCGCCATCTCTGGATTGGCAAGCAGCTTTAGAAGCATTTCTTGGTCTGTCTGCGATGCCGTTTCAGCCTTTGTTTCTTCCTGCACTTCCTCCGCAGCGGGAGCATTTTTGCTTTGGTAAAATTGTTCTTCAAACCTCTGTGCATTTATCCGTCTGTCATCGTCTATAATATGGGAATACACATCAGCTACCATCTTGACCTGTGCGTGTCCAGAATCGCCCTGCACGGATTTCATGTCGCCGCCGTTGAGCTTCAGCTTATAAGTGATGCTTGAATGGCGGAAGCTGTGAAAGACGACTGGCGGCAAATCATTATCCTTAATGAGTTTTGCCAATGCCCGATTGATGACCTGTCCCTCAATGGGTCTGCCGCAGGAAGAAGCAAATACCAGATTGAAGTCCATATATTCCTCCCCGAACAGCTCCTTGAGGTTTTCTATATCCTCATGCCTTTTCACAAGCATTTCCGCAACCGTCTTAGGCAGGAAAATCTTTCGGATACTGGTCTTTGTTTTCGGCTCTTTCAGCACCAGAGCAGTGTGTGTGCTTGCCACCGCAGGCGGGAACTTGAACATTACACCCTTTTCGCCTAACTGTTCCAGAGCATTGCGGTTGACACGTTGCAGCTCCTTATTTACGAAAATGTAAGCACAATCGTTCTTAATGCTCCGTTCGGAAATATCAATACAGTCCCAAGTCAGACCGAGCATCTCTCCCATACGCAGGGAACAGGAAAAAGCAAGGTTTAACGCCAGTGACAGGTTATCATCATCGCAGACCTCCAATGCCTTAAATAAGGTTTCGACTGTCCATATGTCACGCTCCTTGTGTTCTTCTTTCGGGAGAGTGGCATTTTGTACGGGATTCCTTGACATCAGCTCCCATTTTACACCTTGATTGAAAGCATTGCGGAGCAGTTTATGGATTTCCCTTACTGTATGGGCTGTGAGGTATTCATGGTTCGGCTTGCGGTTGTTGACTACCTTTGCCTTAACAGTCAGCAGGCTCTGGTAATATTTATCCATCGTCCTCGGTGTCACCTCTTCCAGTTTCATATCCCCGATAATCGGATTGATATAATTGAAAATCAAACTTCTTCTTGCTTCATAAGTTGACATTGCCCAAGTGTTCACACCGTAAATGGACATATATTCTTCAAGCAGGTCGCTGACGGTACTTGCAGTAGGGATGGTAAATGTTCCTGTTTCCTGCTCAAATTCTACCTGCACCTTACGCTTTTTTGCTTCAGCATTGGTGGCAAAGGTTTCCCATTTCTGCCTTTTCACACCGTTTTCATCCGTATAGGTATAAACTACGGAATAACGGTTCTTTCTCTTTACGATTGATGCCATGCTTTCTCACCTCCTTACATTGTGCTGTCGAGCCAAGCGTCAAAGCTGCTTTTTACAATTCGGATGCCGTTGCCCATGCGGATGCTCTGAAACAAATTCTTCTTTATCAGTGCGTAAGCGGTAGGTTGGCTTATGCCAAGTATCTGCTGAATTTCCGCAACGGAATAGCTTTTCTTGTTCTGGGCGGTCTTTAAAACCCCGTCCATCTCTGCAATATGTTCTTTCATAAGTCTATAACCTCCTTATGTACGTCAGCTTTTATGTAATAGGTCTGGGATTGATACCATTCCTCAAAGCTGTCTTTATAAATCCTTGTAGCCTGCCCCACCCGTGCGGTACGGAACACATTTTTCTTTAACAGCTCGTAAACGCTGCTATCAGAAATGCAGAGCAGCTCTGCCACTTCCCGAACAGAAAATGTGATGCCTGTCCAGTTCTTCCCTGGGGGAGTGCCGTCAACCTTTTTATAATGGAGCTGATTATCATACCATTTTTCAAAGCTGTCCACTATCACACGCATTTTTCCTGCAATAATGACTGTTTCAAAATATCCTTTCTTTACAAGCCAGTAGGAATCTGTTTTCCCAATCCCAAGCAACAGCCGCATTTCCGTAACGGACATACTTTTCTTATTCATCAGCCTGCACCTCCCTCTGGAAGCCAAGCCATCTGTCAAAGCTCTCTTTAGATATACGGTAATTCCTGCCTACTTTGATGCAATGGAAACAACCCTGTTTTACCAAATCATAGGCGGCTGTCCTGCTTATGCCTAAGATACTGCGTATCTCGTCTACGGTATATACCCGCTTCTCGTATGTAGTAAGAGGGGGAGAAGTTATGCTGCCCCCAACTGTTTTATTTTTGCACATTGATTTACCTCCGTGATGTTTATATTCGGCTCGTCAGCCGTTGCAGCCTGCTATATAGCCAAGCATCTTTGCTTGGCTATATAGTATTGCATCACGGGTCAAATGTGAAACGTACAAAATCAGCTTTTCAGACGGATTCGCACACTTGACAAGAGTTCATTTCATTATCAAGCCATTCATCAAAACTCTTTTTCGATATGCGGATATTTCCACCTATGCGGACGCTGTGGAACACCCCCGACTTAACAAGGTTGTATGCGGCGTTCCTGCCTATGCCCAAAATGTCTTGTATCTCATCTACCGTATAAATCCGTTTCTCATACGGCAGTGGAATTTCTGTTTCTTCCTTATTTAATGCTGTAATCCTATCCTCAAACATTCTCTGCCCTCCTGTCTGCTTTCTGCATATTCTTAACGCCGATGCTGATAAGCAGGGGTAATGTGATTTCATCCATGCACCGCTCATCAAGCTGTGCCATCCTCTCTTTCAGCCGCTTTTTATCTATTGTGCGTATCTGTTCAAATAAAATAATGGAATCTGCGGGAAGCCCTGCTATTCCATCCAAACAAAAATGTGTCGGCAGTTTTCCTTTTTTTGGTCTGCTCGTAATGGCGGCAATAATGACTGTCGGGCTGAACCTATTGCCCGTGTTGTTGGATATGATAAGTACGGGTCGTGTGCCGCCCTGCTCCGAGCCGATAACGGGATTAAGCTCTGCGTAGTAGATGTCGCCACGCTTTATAATTCTATCCATAGTGTATTGACCTCCTATTTGGATTTAGGCAGATATATCCTGCCTATGTAGCAGCCAGACACAAGGAAGCATTTAAGGTCGGGAGAGCATAAAACAAGCCCTGTTTTCCTCTTTACTGCCGTATGGCATCAAGGTATCCCCGTAGGGGATTCCATAGACCGCCTTGCATCTGGCTTTATGATAAAAAGCATTTTCTATTTGTCCTCGACACCCCGAAAATGCCATTGCGATAAACGCAAGGGAAGTCGCCAAACGGTCAGCAGCGAACTGACGCCACGGGAGTTCCACCCCAACTGTCGGTCTGACAGAGCCGCCTAATGCTATAAACATTCAAGACGGGAGTACCATTATTCTCTTTGCGGGTTATGGCGGAATCGGGAGCTACCCGATATTTTCAGTCGGTATTTACCGCTCGTTGCCTTTTGGCAGGTCATGGCGTACCGCTGCACACGCTTATGCTCTCACAATCACAAAGAGGAAGTGTTTGACGAATGAGTATTCAGTTTTCAAAGAGCTGTCCCGTTTTCGTTATACAAAAGAAAATGGGGTAAAGGCTTTTTTTGCCTTACACCCCATAGTCCTCGGCAACGTCCGTTTTTGGACGCTACTTTAAAATTTTTTTAATTTTTTCTTTGAGCCTGTTCACACGCTTGTAAATTGCCTGTTCGGTCATCCCAAGCAACGACGCTATATCATGTGTAGAATAGCCTTGCATTTTCATCACAATGATTTGCAGGGTAAGCCTGTCCACCTTAATCAAAACATGATATAGATGCTGATTTTCGATGCTGTCAAGAAAATCCTCTACCGTCTTTACTTCGGGCTGTGCCGCATCCTCGGCAAATTCTTCAAGATATGTACCTGCATCTTTTAGCCTGCGGTAATACTTCCTGTCAGAATTAAAAACTTCCCAATCGTGAGTGTGGAGCTGCTCGATAGTATCCTCGCTGACACCCAAGCTCCGTAACTGCTTTTCTTCGGCTTCTTTCCAGAGCCGCCATTTCCTTTCTTCTCTGCCATAATTGAATGACATTTCCTTTACCTCCAATCTGAATTTTTTTGAAAATCCAGATTGGCAGGCGGCGAACGGCAGTGGGCGTTAGAAACAACCTTGCGACGTATTACTGCAAAAATCGACAAAAGAAAAACCGCAAAGGCTGTTAGACCTTTACGGTTTATGGAGATTATATTTCTAATATATAGAAATTTGACTTCTACTCGCAGGGTGCAAAGCTCCCTTGTGCTGATAAGGATTTTTTTAACGGTTTACCCGTCCATCCTTTATGTGGTATATGTAAATAGAAGTTGCTGCTTGCAAGCAATAAAAATCCCTCCAAACTTCCAAAAGCGAAGTCGGAGAGAGGTCAGAGCATGACAAATTAGCTCACCGAAACATCGTTTTTTTTATTCGGTGGGCTTGTCCTACCTGATTAAAGAAAGAGCCGATGCTCTGTGATATTCACAAATTCATCGGCTCTGCGTCTAAAGCGTCTGGCTCTTTAATGACAATTATTTGTAAATCCTTTACTTCAACCAAACTTTCTTGTTTACATTTGGGGCAATATAAAGGGTAATTTCTTAAGACTGTATCCTTTCTGATTTTGTTGCGGGTTTTGTTACCGCAGATAGGACACAACATCCACTCACATTTAATCGCAACCATCTCCTTTACATTCCGAGCTAAAATCTCCATATATAAGATATTAAATCTCTATCAACAAGAAATTTTATCTCGTTTAATAAGAAACCACATTTCCGTACAATTATAGAATGAAAAATTTATATGTACGAAGGTGGAAAATATGAATACTATCAAAAATTTCGATTTTATGGCACTAGGTCAAGCAATAAAAAATGCTCGTGAAGCTAAAGGAATTACCAGAGAGCAATTAGCTGAAATTCTTGACCTTGCTCCAAGACACATTCAATCTATTGAAAACGAGGGACAACACCCAAGTTTTCAACTATTTGTACGTCTGATTACTATGTTTGATATATCGGCTGACCAATACATCTTTCCAGACAAGAAAACAGACAAATCAACTATTCGTAGACAGATTGATACTGTACTTGACACATTCAATGATAACGAACTTACAATTATTAAGGGTACTATCAATGGAATCTGTGCCGCAAAAGGGCAGACGAAAGAGTAACAGCTTTCGTTTGCTTCCTACTTTATTCGAGAGATTTTAAAGAGTATCTGACAATTCCGATATTCTTTTTTCAATCTCTTTGATTACTGTTTCAAACATAGAATCACTTTCTCCTGTTGGGTCTGGAAGTCCCCAATTATCATCAAAGGCTCTTCCTATATATGGACACCCTACGTCACATCCCATTGAAATCGCAATATCGGGCGTAGGAATATCTGAAATCAATTTAGAATATTGTTCCTTTTCCATATCAATTCCATAAAGTTTTTTCATAATGCGTACAGCATCCTTATTGATTTGAGGTTTTGTTTCTGTTCCTGCGGAATAAAAGTCGAACTTTTCCCCTGCAAAATGTTTTCCAAGAGCTTCTGCTATTTGACTTCGGCAGGAATTGTGTACGCATATAAACGCTATTTTTTTCTTATTCATTTTTAAACCAACCTTTCGTATGATTTGCAATTCTTACAAGGAATAGCATAACAGGCACTTCCGTCAATACACCTACTGTAGTAGCCAATGCTGCGGGCGAACTCGTTCCAAATAAAGCAACTGCGACTGCAACTGCAAGTTCAAAGAAATTTGATGCCCCTATCATGCCCGCAGGAGCGGCAATATTATATGGTAATTTTAAAAATTTACAAGCTATATATGCGATTGCAAATATTAAAAGTGTCTGTAAAATAAGCGGTACTGCAATCAAAATAATGTGTAACGGATTCTGTAAAATAGTGTTTCCTTGAAAAGAAAAAATCATTATTAACGTCAATAAAAGTCCGACACTTGTAGCATTGTCAAATTTATGTGTAAAAGTGTTATCAAAATAGTCTTTGCCCTTTTTCTGAATAATAAGATAACGTGTGAACATCCCCCCTATAAGCGGCGTAACTACAAATAATACAACCGAGAGAATAAGTGTATTCCACGGAACTGAAACTTTCGATACACCTAGTAAAAATTTCACAATCGGTACAAATGCTATAAGAATAATAAGGTCATTTGTCGCTACCTGCACTACGGTATAGGCAGGATTTCCTTTTGTCAAAGAACTCCAAACAAAAACCATTGCCGTACAAGGTGCTGCTCCAAGCAGGACAGCCCCTGCAAGATATTCCGTTGCAAGTTCTGGTGTTATAAATTCCTTGAAAATCACAAAAAAGAATACACTTGCAATGCCATACATTGTAAAAGGCTTAATAAGCCAATTTGTTGCCCAAGTAACAAATAATCCCTTCGGATTTTTACCAACATCTTTTATACTTTGAAAATCCACTTTCATCATCATGGGATAAATCATCAGCCAAATCAATAATGCCATTGGAATTGACACTTTAGCATATTCAAATCGGTTAAGGAAATTAGGGATGATTGGCAAATACTTGCCAATCAATACCCCAATTACCATGCAGAGAATTACCCATACTGTTAAATACTTTTGAAAAGCACTGATATTACCTTTTTCCTTACTCATAAAATATCTCCTTTAAAAGCCTAATTTGTGCAATAACTTTTCCACATCTCCGCTTTTCAAAACCTTTCCCATAGAAACAACCTTTTCATTTACTACAAGGGCGGGCATACTCATTACACCGTATTCCATAATTTTTTGCATATCGGTCACATATTCTACTTCTACGGATAATCCCATTGCTTTTACTGCTTCTTTAGTGCTTTCCAGTAAAGCATGGCAGCTTTTACATCCAGAACCAAGTACCTTAATGCAACAGATACCATCTTTTGCTGCATTGCAGCAATCATTTTCGATTTTATCACTTTCGCTCGTTGAGCATCCACCGTTGCAAGCACAAACTGGCTTTTTGTTTTCCTCCTCTTTGTTCTTTCCTAAGTTAAATAATGCCATAATGTTTACCTCCATAAATGATATTTTTGTTAAAATGCAAGCCAAAACATATATAAACCAATCAGTAGAATTACAGCCCCTATTACAATTTTCAAAATAGTCGCCGTCTTTTTATAATTATCACTACTGTTGATTTTTTGAATAAAACCTACCGATGTTCCTGCTACCATGACAAGTGTACTATGTCCAATGGAATAAAGTAACATCAGTATGATACCCCATACAAGATTTCCCTCCCCTGCCACAATAGCCAACATAGCAATAAGTACAGGAGTTGAGCATGGGGATGAAAATATACCTCCAAGAATACCCGCCAGAAATGCCCCTATAAATCCTCTCTTTTTATTCTTTGATAATAAATTTATTGATGGGATAAAATTAAATATTTCCCATATTTGTAGAGCCATAAGCACCATCAAAACGCCAAGTAACAAATACCAGATAGAAGATGATGTTCCCATTAATCTACCCGCCGATGTTGCTATTATTCCTAACAGAACAAAAGTAACCGCTGTTCCAAGTGAAAATATGGCAGAATATATAAACGCTCTTTTTGTATTTTTTTCACCGACACCGCCAACATAACCAATTATAAGCGGTACATTCGACAATGAACAGGGTGTTACAGAAGTCAATATACCAGCAAGCAAAGTAAGAACAGGGGCAAGCCACACGTTGTTTCTAATCATTTCCGCAATCTGAGAAAGCAAACTGTCAATCATATCTACTCAACTCCCATCTCTGCAAAAATTTGTCGCATTTCTTCTTCTGTGATTCCTCCTTGATGAACAGTAAAAATATGTTCATTGCTTGCTTTGTCTGAATACATATCAAACTGCACTTTTGAAGCAAGGATGTCGCTTGGAACAAAGGGTGTACCATCAGCATTAAAGAAAACTTGTGTTGGTATCACTTGTATAGGGAATTTATCTACTCCCTCTGTATATTCCCATACATCCATAAATTGTACTGCCGCTTTACCCTGCCATTCATTATTAAGTGTTTTAAGGACAGGAGCCATTTGTTTGCATGGAATACATGAATCAGAACCAAAATCAATGACCGTAGGGACACCATACTGCTTAATTTCCTCCAAATCAACAGATGTAATCTTTAGTGAAAAAGTCTTATCTGTTTGGTTATCACTATCAATTACAGATGGAGAGTTCTGCGTATTTTTTATAAAGAATATCCCAACGATAATTGCAACAATTAAAGTGGAAACAAGTATTTTTACTATCAAAGGCTTATTCTTAACCATCAACCCATCTCCCTAAATAATTAAGTATTGTATTGCATTAAAGAAATAACCTACAACGATAATACCAATGCTACAAATAGCAATAAAAACACCAAGTAATTTTGGCTTAACTGCTTTGCGGAGCATAATCATTGACGGTAATGATAATGTTGTGACACCCATCATAAACGCTAATACAACACCAAGCAATGCCCCTTTACCGAGTAGTGCTTCGGCAATCGGAATTGTACCGAAAATATCTGCATACATTGGAACACCTGCAATAGTAGCAATAACCACACCAAACGGATTATTATCACCAAGAACCTTTACAATAAAATCTTCTGGTATCCAATTATGAATAAAAGCACCAATGCCAACACCAATAAGAACATAAGGGAATACCTTTTTTGCAGTTTCCAAAACCTGTTCCCAAGCAAACTTCATACGTTCTTTAAAATGTAATTCCTCCTGTGCCACATCAAGGGCATGACCGTTCCTAATATAATCTTCAACTTGATTTTCAAGGTGTAATTTTTCAATAATTGTACCGCCCGCAACTGCAATAACCAATCCAAGCACTACATAAATAATTGCAACTTTCCAACCAAAAATACTCATAAGTAATACCAGTGAGCCGAGGTCAACCATTGGTGATGAAATAAGAAATGAAAATGTTACGCCAAGCGGTAAGCCTGCACTTGTAAAACCAATAAATAGTGGTATTGAAGAACAGGAGCAAAAAGGTGTCACTGTACCGAGTAAAGCTGCAATTATATTTGCTCCGATTCCATGAAAACGTCCTAAAATCTTTTTGCTTCGCTCTGGCGGAAAATAGCTCTGTATATATGAAATAAGCAAAATTAAAACACCGAGTAGCACCATAATTTTTATTACATCATAAAGAAAAAACTGAATACTTCCTCCGATTTTTCCAGATGTATCTAAACCGCAGGCGTTAAGCAGGTTACTAATTAGTCGGCTTAACCATCCCATACCAAGAACTTCATTCTGAAAAAAATCCCATATTGTTCTTATTGTTCCCATAATTAAAACTTCCTTTCTTAGATAGTTATATTGAAATATGTCGATATGTTGTCCTTTTTGTAAGCCGTGTGGAAAAGCAATTTTTTACTTATCACAACACGACTTATTTTCCGTAGCAGAATTTACCTTTGTCATCTCTTGCAGACAGTTTATCGCATATTCTGTTCCCTCTGATGAAATGGAGTAATACATCCATTTACCCTCTTTTCTTCCAATAACAATACCAGAATCACACAATATTTTCATATGATGTGACAAAGTGGGCTGCGTAACGTGAATTTCCTCAAGAATTTTACAGGCACATTTCTCACCAGAACGCAAAAGTTTAATAATACGGACACGGTTTTCATCACAAAATGCTTTGAATATTAAAGCTATTCTTTTTTCATCTGTATTCACTTTATCACCTCCAATAGATGAATGTCTATATGTTATTATATTCATTACATAGATATTTGTCAATATGTTTTTTAATTTTTTATGTAAGGCAAAATAACCAGAGAAATAAACCTCTGGTATTCTTTTGCCTTTTTCCTAATAAGCAGGTAAACCGTAACCGTAAATTGAACTGCTCCCGACTGGATAGCTCTGCTGTTTGCAGGCATCCCCAGAATTGCCCTCCACGGTGTAGACCGTGCCATTCTCGCATTTCTCCACGATTCCCACATGGTCGATTGAGCCGTCATTTCCCCAATCAAAAAAGATAAGGTCGCCTGCCTGCGGCTCATAGTTTTTGTCCTGCCATTGCCCCCTGCCTTTGAACCAGTTTACACCGTCCGAGCAGAGGGAAAATTTCGGGATAATGCCGCTTTCCAGATAGCCGCACTGTTCACTGCACCACGAAACAAAACAGGCACACCATTCCACACGCCCGTCAAAGCCGTACCAGCTCCAATAAGGCTGTCCGCCCTCATTGCCGAGCTGCGTTAAGGCAACCTCCACAATGGCTTGATTGCCGCCGCTTGTAAATGCCCGTCCGTATGGGTAATAGCGTAACACATGGGCGGGGTACTGCGTGTCGCCGTATTTTTCCCAACCTAATCGTTGTGCCTGCATAGCAGAAAATTCCACCGCATTTGCATAGGAATAGCCGCCGTAGTTGGTCTTTGCCCATGAGATATAGCCGTTGCCGAAGTTATAGCCCTGCAAGGCGAGCTTGATACGCTCCATGTCAATCGGGCTTTCCACCTCGGCTGATGTGAGGGCGGCTTTTAATTCCTGCACGCCGCACTCGATGGAATATTCGGGGTCTTTGATGCCGTTCGGCTCATGGGGGTATTTCTTGTTGAAGCTACCCTCCGCCGCCTGCATCGGGTCGCTGCCCTTTCCCCCAGATTCCTGCATCATTACCGCCTTGATAAGCTCCACATATTCGGGGATTCCGTACTGCTTTGCATATTTCTGTATCAGCGGCGTATAGGCTTCCACTTCCGCACTGACAGGGGTATAGGAAGTGCTGTCGCTGCCGCCGCCAAACAGGGAAACGGCACACCCAAGCAGGACAACGATAAGGATTATCAATACGGCAACCCAGCCGCCTGCGATTATCGCAGAAATAAGGGCTTTCGTCCCTGCTATGATTGCCTTAACCGCAGCAATGGTGGCTCTGACCGTCGCTTTTGTTGCTTCGGCTGTCGCCTTTGCCGTGGCTTTTGCGGTCTGTGCTGTTTTCTGGGCGGCTTTGGCAGATGCTTTTGCCGTTTTCTGTGCCGCCTTTGCGGTCTGCTCCGTGGTCTTAATCGTCGTCTTTGATGTCGCCTTTGCGGTTTTTACGCCTTTTTCCGTCGCCTTGACCGTCCCTTTTGCTGTGGTCTTGACGGTTCTCTCCGCATTTCTGGCTGTGGTCTTGATAGTCTTTTTCCCCTGCTGTCTTGTCTTTATCAACTGGCTTGCCCCTGTCTGGGTCTGGGGCATTTCTCCCTGCTTGGGAACATCGGAGACAGGCGAACGGCTCGCTGCCCCGTTTCGGATCAGCGAGCCGTTCTGTTCTGCAACAGCCTGTGCTTTTTTCTGCTCGGCAGCTTTCACCGCACGTTTGGTCTTAAATTCGGCGATTTTATCTTTTGCCCTGCCGATATTTTCTTTTGTGGTCGTAACGCTCCTTTGCCCCTGTTTATTGAATTGGTGGATGCCCTCATCCTTAATACGCCCTGAAGCACGGGAAACCTTATCAGAAGCATATTCCGTAGGGGAATTTTCCTCTGCATAATATCCCTGCTCTGCCTTATCCTTTGTCTTGGCATAGGCGGACTTCATGCGTTCCCCTGCAATGGCAGCTTTATCAAGGGTCTTTATCGTACCTTTGACCGCATCTCTGGTCTTTATATCAGCCATAAACACCGACCTCCTTTCCCAGAGGATTTGCGGTCATGTCAGTTTACCTTTTTTGCCACGACTACGAGCCTGCCGTTTTGGGCGGAGTATTCGCAGGTGGAAAGCGTAATAAGCTTATCTCCATATTCAGCGGTCACGCCCGTATTATATAAGGCAAGCTCTTTACACTTCCCGACATAAGCATCAAACTCTTTTTCATTTTCCGCATCGACAAAATCATAATAACGGTAGCCCTGTGAGCTGTACGCCACGGTCTTAAATACGGCAATGATTTCATACTTGCCCTGTTCCGTGAGGGTGTCAAACTGGATAGTCTTATGCTTCTCATAAAAGCTCTTGGATTTGTAATCTTCCAATGCCCCGAACATCCTGCCGCCTTTGATATGGTGTCCGTAAATAATCAGATTGTCACTTGTTGCAAGGTCGCAATCCTCTTGGATATAAGGCACTCCTAAATCGCTGTATTCCTTTTCAAAGCTGTGCTTCAGATAGAAATTCGGACTGTTCCTGCTCTGCATGACAGGGTAATTGATGCTTGTGCCGTCAATGGCAATCCAACCAACCATATCCTCATTCTGCAAATACAGCTCCTTGTATTTCGCAAGAATATCCTCGCCCTCGCTGACAGGTATATCTTTATCTCTGGGCGGTTCTTCCTCTGGCTCGACGTTCTCCACGACCTCTGCAATCTCCGCAAAAGCTTCGGTCTGCTCGTCTATCTGTTGATAATGGCTGTAAATCTTGAAGCCACAAAAAAACGCCGCTCCCAAAAAAGCAACAGCGGCGGCGGTGCAGATGACAGTTTTATAGTTCTTTACATTCATAGGCTTTTCCTTTCCTTAATTTCGCCCTGCTTTCTGGGCATAGAGGGATACCCGCAGGGCATTTCTTTTACTTTATTTTTACCGTGTATGCTCCGTCTGCTTTTTAGGGGCGGGTAAATCCCTGCAATATTCGGGATACCTTACTTTGATGCCCTCCATGAAATACGGGGCAAACTCGCAGCAGAACAGTTCCTCTGGCGTGAAATATTTCTCACGCCCCTCCTCTGCGTAGCCGTTCCAGAGGTTAAAGGCAAGGTTGCAGACCTTGACCGTGCCGCTTGTCTGCCATCCTGCGTGCATCCCCTCTGGCTCAATGCAGTCCGTCTTGAAGTTGAACATGGAATTGATATTTTTTCTTGTTTCCTCCGCAATCCCCATCACATAGAAAAATGCCCTGTGGTAACAGTCGTTGACTTTACATTTCATCATATTTTCCAGAAAAAAATCACGGTGAGCTGCATTGCGAAACCTTATCTCTGACATAAAAACTCCCCCTTTCCTAAACTTCCCCGAACTTGGTCGTCATCAGCTTGTAAAGCTCCGTATTCCGTGGGAACTTATTGACGAACGGCACAAGGGAGCTGCCCACTTTCAAAAGCCCCTGCCCTGCACCGACATTCGTAATATAGCTCATCTGCAAATCGGAAATGTTAAGGAGCTTCGCAAGCTCGATACGGTCTGTGGATGCTTGGTTTAACATAATGATAAACTCGCTGTTGGCAAGCATCGTCCTCGCAGTATGGCTCTGTAACAGGTCGTCCACATTCTGCGTGATTCCAGTACAGTACGCTCCGTACTTACGCACACGTTTCCAGAGGGTAAAGAGGAAGTTTGCAGAATACTCATGCTGAAACAGCAGATAGATTTCATCAATGAAAATAAACGTATTTCTGCCTTTCGCCCTGTTCATCGTGATGCGGTTCAAGATGCTGTCGAGGACAACGAGCATACCAATAGGCTGTAACTGCTTGCCTAAATCCAAAATGTCATAGCAGATAAGGCGGCTGTGGGTATCTACGTTGGTATGCTTGGCAAAGGTATTGAGAGAGCCGTCCGTGAAAAGCTCAATCGCAAGTGCGATTTCCTGTGCTTCTGGCTCATTCTGCTTTAACAGTTCCTCACGGAAGTCCTGCAAGGTCGGCGGCGTCCCCATATAGTTCCCCTGCTGATAATAGCGGTATACGCTTGCCGTACAGCGGTCAATGATAGACTTCTGCTTTGCCCCAAGGCTTGCACCGCCAATAAGCTGCTCGCAGAGGGATAAAATAAACTCTGATTTCAAGATGACAGGATTTGCACCGTCGCCGTAATCAGAGTTCATGTCCATAGCGTTAATGTGGTTTTCGCTTGTAGCAGAAATGTGGATGACCTCGCCCTGCATCGCTTTCACAAGTGGGGAATACTCTCGCTCTGGGTCTATAACAATTACATCTGCGTTAGGGTCGGTCAGAATAATGTTCGTCATTTCTTCTTTCGCCGTAAAGGATTTTCCTGCACCAGACACGCCGAGGATAAAGGAATTTCCATTTAGCAGATGGCGACGGTTGGCAATTATCATATTTTTGCTGATAACATTCTGACCGTAATACACACCGTCCTTGTGATAAATTTCCTGCACACGGAACGGGATAAACACCGCAAGGCTCTCTGTCGTCAATGTCCTTAACGCATCAATCTTCCTCACGCCGAATGGCAGGGCGGTATTCAGACCGTCCATCTGCTGATACTTCAGTACGGCAAACTGGCAGAGATGCTTTCTTGCAGTAGTTAAGAGAGCTTCCGTGTCATTGTCAAGCTGCTCTTTGGTATCAGCAGTATGCACCATCGTAAGCACGGCAAACATCATCCTCTGGTCACGGGTCGTCAAATCATCGAGGAACTCCTTGCTTTCCTTTCTCTGCTGCTCCAAGTCATAGGGGATAACAGCGGAAAAGTTATTATTCTGGTTCTGTTTCCTCTGCCAGTTCGTGATATTCGTTTCTACCCCAAGCAGGCGGTTTTCCACCTCACGCACGGCTTCATCCGTGGGAACAGGGACAACATCAACAGAGAGCATCATGTTACGGTTTAATTCGCAAAGCTCCGCCACCATGCTGTCCTTGATATAGGCGGCATACTCTCTAAGGAAAATCACACGACCGTAGCGGTTGCCGATGCGGAAATAATCTTTCTCAAACTCAAAGGAGTCGGGGCAGATATAGTCCTTGAAGTCGTGACCTTTCCGCATGGTCTGTGCCATGTCAAAGGAAAACGCCGTTTCCTCACCTGTGCGGTAGAAATCATGGAAGATACGCAGCTTGTCATTCGCATCCAGTTCCGTACACTTTGAGCCTAAACGGTTAAAATGCCCGATAAGGTCAGCACCCACACGGGCAAAATAGTTCCTCGCTTCCTCAATGTTCTTCTTGCATACGGAGATAGTCACATACTTATCCTGCACGATGGAGTTCGCCCCCGTCGCCTTATCCAGAAGCATCTTGTTATACTCTTTACGGTATTTATCTAAGCCGTCATCGGCGGCTTTGCCGTCCTTTGCCGCCATCGGGATAAGGATGGTCTGCTCAAAATCCGCCTTGTTGAGCCTGCGGTTGTTGATGGTGATTTTCGTGGTCGCCCCACTGTCGAGGGCATTTAAAAGCTCCGAGTATTCGAGGAACATCGCTTCCTTGTCCTCACGGCTCGCCACGGCATAATTGATGTCCTCAAATTTAAAGGTTTTGGCGTATTTGTTCCTGCCTACGAGGAAAATGCCGTCCTCCCACATGGTCTTTAACGGGATGACCGCCTGCACCGATTTCGGCACGGCAAATTTCTCCTTATCCTGCTTAAACAGATTCCTGAGCGTCTTAATCATAGTTTGCCTCCTTACGCTTTCTTGCTTTCTCATTCTTCTTTTTTGCCTTTTCCGCCTGCTTTCTCCGTTTCCTTGCTTCCTTACGTCCTTTTGCCCTGCGTTTTCGTTTCTTCCGCTTTTTCTGCACGGCGGGCGTTCCCTTTTCATGGGCTTCAATGGCGTTCTTCATTGCTTCGTAATATAAATTCTCTGGCACAAACAGGAGCTTCTTCGGCATGATGAACTCCGATTTTATCCATGCCCACACGAACTGCTCTGCGGTCATGCCGTTGTACCTTACAAACCCCATCACCGCAAAGGGCGAAGCACCAAGAACGCACATCCAGCTCACGGTTTCCGTCCCGAACCTCCCACGGAGCAGGAAAAACAAGCCCACCGCCACGCCGCAGGCAAGGACAGAAAAAAGGAACTGCCGCATCGACAGCCCAAAAAACATACTCTCCGTATAATTGCGGATTTCCTTATTTATCTTTACTTCCAATCATTCACACCTCCTATCGTTCCATTTCCTGTTTATGGCGGGGCGAAGTCTGCCTTTCCCTCTGGGGGACTAAAAACAAATCCCCGTCAATTTCCCTTGTTTGGGTAGGACAGCCTAAGACTTTCAAGGCTTTCTGCAAATCTGGCACGCAATCTTTCTCTGGCTTGCAGACGCCGATTGCCAGATACATCTGCAAGTCCCCGTACCACTTTTCATTTTCAAAATTATCCGCCCGAAAAAATATATCCTCTTTGATTTCCTCAAGCGGCGTTTCAAATATCCTGCGGTATTCCGTTTCAAAATCGTACAAAGCTGCACCTCCTATCGCTCCATTTCCGATTTTCTCTTTGGCGGCTTCTTCTGTGACGGATAGGGGATAAATTCTTCCTCTCCCACAATGATGCTGAACTCCGCCCGAAGCATCGGGTGTGTTTCCTGTTTCTGGTACTGGCGGATAAGGTCAACCGCACTTTCCCTTGTGGCTGTGCTTGCCTGCTGTACCCCGTCCTTAAAAATATAAACACGTTTCATCTGTTTCCTCCCTTACAAGCCCATCATTTCCCTTACCACACGGTCTGCCATCTTGACCGCACCGACAAGGACGAGCATATTGAATACCAGTTCCCCGATATAGCCCCATACCATTGTGACCGCAGCCGCATCGGGGTTGACGACGGGCGGGGAAGCCGCAAACACCGAAAAGATGATGCAGGCAAGCACGATGATTGCCCCCTCAAGGCACACGGCACAATAACTCTTGATAAAGCTCCTGCCCACATTCTGGCTCGGCTCTCCTGCAAATGAAGATAATGGCACGGGAGCGATTGCGGTATAAAGGTACAGCTTGAAAAACCTGCCGTACACCGACATTATCATAATGAACGACAATACCGTGATGAACAGCCCGCCGATAAGCGTAACCGCCCATAGGGGGATGCTCTCGAAAAAGCCGCAGTCCTCAACCGCCGTCACAATCTCCTGTGGGAGTACCGTCTTTTGAGCCGTACCGAAGCCTGCGGCTTTCATAATCGTGGAAATCACGCCCTGCACTATCTGGAACAGAGCCATCATCAGCTCCAAGCCGTAAGTCACCGCACCTTTGGCAAGTGCGAAGCGGATAAAAAGCTTCAATGCGTGTTCGGGCTTCTTGACCTGTGCGAAGTCGCCGCAGGTACGCATCACGCCCACGACAAAGAACAGCACGAGCAGGGCAAGCCCTATCGCCTGCAATGCACCGTGGATGTCAACAATGACTTTCCATATCGCACCGCCTTTGAAATTCTCTGGGGACTGGGTAATGAGCTGCCATATCTCGGCTAACTTCTCATTCCAAGTGTTAAGGGCGTTCTCCAAGTTCTGGACTACCCAGTTATCTGACATTCGACCACCTCCGTTCTTAAAATCGGACAGCGGGGCAAGTTCCGCAAAGCGGATCTGCCCCGTTGTCCCTGTCTTATATCAGTCTGCTATCTTAGTTTTCTTTGCATTAGCCTGTGATAAGTGTCAAAATCTCTTTTGCAAAGGTAATCACAACGCCGCCTGCAAGGGTCAGAAAACCGTTCGCCCTCTGGGACGGGTCGTGTGACTTCAGCGACAAGCCCACCTGCACGATGCCGAAGCCGAGCATAATCATCCCGACCGCCTTAATCAGACCGAAGATAAAGTTTGACAGGTTGTTGACCACGGCAATCGGGTCATTGGCGGCAAAGGCGGTAGTTGTACCAAAAACCATGCAGCATACCAAAGCGGCATACACGGCAAACGCCTTTTTTGTCTTTCTGCCCATCGGCAGTTTCTGGGTTGCTTTGTTCTGTCTGTTCTCGTTCTTCTTAAAAAGTTTCATAGGGTAAATCCTCCTTATAAATTGAATATTTCTTCCAAGTCCTCATCGGACAGAAGCTCATAGGATGTGCTGACCGCTTTCACGCTCACGGCGTTCATAGGAATATCACCGTCAAACACAAGGGTTGCGACTGCCTGTGTCGGCTCGCCGTGGATATACGGCGGCTTCCCTCCGTCAGCAGTCAGTTTCACATTCGGGTGTTTTAAAATGTCATACTTTAAATCCATGACGGGGCGTTCCCCTCGCACAAAAAGAAGTGCGTAGCGGTTGTCAAGCATACGCACTTCGTCTGGGGTTAAAAGCTCACGCCCCGAAATCTGGTAGTTTGTGGAATAGTTGCCGCTCCGTCCAGAGCTTTTCCCGTAGGTGTTCGTGTCTATCGTGGATTTGCCTAAAAGCTCCGACACAAACTTATGGGTACTCTGCTCGTTTCCGCCCAGGTAGAGGAACTCATCAGCGTTTCCGACGATGCTTTCCCACTGTTTCTCAAACAGGGCTTTGAGCTGTGCCAGATTTTGCAGGATAATCGAAACGGACACGCCCCTTGACCTCATAACTGACAGTATCTTGTCAAAGTCATCTGGCAAACTGACGTTCGCAAATTCGTCCATAATAAACTGGCAATGGACGGGCAGACTCCCGCCGTACTTATGGTCGGCAAGATAAAATAATTGTTGGAATAGCTGCGTATAAAGAATGCTTACCAGAAAATTAAAACTGGTGTCGTTGTCTGGTATCAGAGCGAACAATGCGACTTTCTTCTCGCCTAAAGACGGCAAATCAAGCTCGTCCGTGGCGGTCAAAGATGCAAGGCTTTCCAGATTGAACTTCTCAAGCCTTGCGGCAAGGGTTATCTGGATGCTCTTTAGTGTCTTTGCCGAACCAGAATGGTAATCTCTGTAATACTTTAATGCGATATGCTCTGGGTCTACCATCTCCAAACGGTCAAACAGTTCGTCAAGCGGGCTTACATAGCTGTCGTCGTCCTCCCTTACCTCGCCTGCCCTCAAAAGCTCCATCACCATCGGGAAATTCTGTTCCTCTGGCGGGGCTTCATACTTCAGATAGAACACGAGGGATAAAAGCAGCATACTCGCCGCCGTGTCCCAGAACGGGTCTTGCGACTGGCTTCCTTTCGGCGTGGTCGCCTTAAAGAGATTCGTCACAAGCCGCTGCACATCGTTATCATTTCTTAAATATACAAACGGATTGTAGCAATGGCTCTTGTGCATATTGATTAAATCAAGCACCCGCACCTCATAGCCTTTCTTCTCTAATAACCCTCCTGTGTCACGGACAATCTCGCCTTTCGGGTCTAAGATTACCATTGAAGTGTTGCACTGCATGACGTTCGGTTTGCAAAAAAACCTTGTCTTTCCCGCACCAGAGCCGCCCACCACAAGAATATTCAGATTCCTCCTGTGCTTCTTCCCGTCAAGCCCGATGCGGACGCTCTGGGTCAGCAGCTTGTTTTCCGATGCGTCCTTATCTCGGTACTTTTTATTGAGAGTGCCTGCGTTGCCCCATTTTGCAGAGCCGTGTTCCTCCCCTTTGCGATAGTTCCTGCGTGTGGAAAAATAGACACCGATTCCCATGCCGTAGGCAAGCAGAAAAATAAGGACAGTCCTTATGCTGTCCCCGCATACCGTTATGGAAAACGGATTCTCGATTGCCACGGATAAATTGCCGATTATCTCCACGATGCCGCCGCTGACATAGGGTGCTGTCAGCAGGGCAAGCCACACGACAGGGATAATGCCGCATAAAGAGAGGATTAAGCCCGCCTTGTAATCATCACCGTTCTTCATGGCACCTGCACGGGGCGACCTTTACTTTCTTGGTCGGGGCGTATGCCACCCTGCTTATCAGCTCGTCAACAGGCTCGGTGGGGCGTTCCTCCTGTATCTGCTGTGTCCGCAGGGTATTGAGGGCATTGAGGACGATGTTTTTATCATATTTATCCAATGCCAGATGGTATCGTTCTTCTTTCATAGGCTGCACCTCCGATTAGCGTTCCTGCTCTTTGGATTTGGGCGGCTTGTTCTTCTCAAGGCTCTTATACATATCCGACTGGATTTCTCCGAGGACGTCACGCATCGAGCCAAGCTCCCCCTTGAACGCCTGCGTTTCCATGCCCTCAAATTCTTTTGGGAGTTTGTCAAAGTTAAAACCTTTCGTGTCCACGCCGTAACGGGAGCTTACCATATAGGCAACGCAGAATGATTTGAAATCGGAATCATCACGGCTTTCCTTATGCTTACAGTCAAAGACCGCCGCCGACACTTCCTTTGCCATGCTGACAAAAAGCTGTTCCTCGGAAAGCCCCGTCTTGATGAAGATGGTCTGCTGTGAGCTGTCATAGAACGCAGGCAGCTCAAGGTCATCGACTGGCACAAAGGAAACGGGGCTTGCGTCAATCATCGCCGACACAAGCTCACGCATGTTTTTCTGCTCCTGCGGCTGCTGCCTGTCCTTTGCCGAAGTCTGGGAAACGTCGTATACCACTTTCGCATTGTAGCCGACCGCCTTTGAGCCGTCGTCACGCTGGTACTCTTTCCCTGGCTCAAGGATAGTCACTTTCTGTGCGTCCTTATCCACATAGACACGGCTCTGTTTCCAACTGCCATAATCTTTTAACTGCGTCGCTTCGGGCATCTGTGCCGATACCAGAATTGCATTGTTGACGGAGTAACGGTCAAAATGCCCCTGCACGTCAAGGTACTGACGGAAGCTGTCGCCGTTTTCCATCATTTCAGAGCAGGTATTGTCAATCAGCTCATAGGCTTCTTTCCGCTGCTCCTGCTTTTGGGCAGCCCACTCCTCTTTATTAAAGGCTCTGCTGCCGCCGCTGAATACATCATAGATACTCATAGGTTATCTTTCTCCTTTCGATTTTGGTCTGCGTTTCCGCTTCTGGGGCTGCTTATGCTCCGTCTTTCCTGCGGGCGGCTTCTTCGCCCTGTCGGAAGATTTCTCTTTTGCAGGGGAAACGTCCGCTTCCTGTTCCTTTCTTCCCTCTTTTATCTTCCGCAGCTCTTCCCTGACTGACGGCTTTTCCGCCTTAGTCATAGTAGCCCCCTCTGCGGACTTCCTTTGCTGCTTTAAGGTAGGCTCGGACAGAGGGGATTTTTCTGTCTTTGCCAATGAGGGGTTTGGGGCATTTTCTTCTTTCTTTACTGGCTTGCCCATCAAAGCGTCCATGAGCCTGTCTTTCTCCGCTTTTTCCTCCACGCCGATGTCTGGCTCTGGCTGACCGTCCTTTGCCCCTGCGTCCTTTTCTCCTGCGGTCTTGGCATCTTTCAGCTTGCCCTTTGCTCCTTTCGATTTCTCCGCTTCGGTCACGATAGAAGCGGCATCCACCGACGCAAGGTTGAAACGCTCCACGATGCGGCTGATTTTCGATGCGTCCTCCGCACGGGCTATCACATCCACCTCCGCATTGGGGTCTTTGTTCCCCCTGTCCGCCAAGACGCAATAGAGTACGCCGTATTTCTTTGCTTCCTGCGTGAACTTCTTCAAGTCGCCGCTTTTTACGGTAAAGACTTTCAGCTCCTTTCCAGAGCGGAGCATATTTGTGAGCCTTGCCTTTCCTTTGGTTTTCTGTTCTTCCTTTAAGATGGAATATAAAAGGATGGCAATATTCTTCGCACCTGCTCCCGTGATTTTGGCTGCGACCTCAAATCCCTCCAAGCTCATCCTCACGATTTGCTCTGCCGCTTCGCCGCCTGTGTTCATGCTTCATCAGCTCCTTTCTTTGCTGTTCTTTTTCATCTGCCCGTATGGTCTGTAACTTCTCCTTGATGGTGTCGCTTCGGGCAAAGACACCATCGCACAATCTGACCTCCTTTCGGATTATTTTCATCCGCTCCGTGATTTCCGACAGCCGAGCCTTGACCGCTTCTTTTTCTTCCCCGACTGATTTTCGGGATTGGGAGTAAAGCCCCTTACGCTGCTCGGTCAGCTCCTGCATCTCGGATTCCAGAGAGCCTTTATAGGACAAAAGCTGCTCCGCCGTGTCGATATGGTTGCGGCAGAGCAGCCTTGTTTCGTCTGTGATAGCGTCCATCTTCATCAAGTCGTCTTTCAGAAGATAGTGAAGCCTTGCATAGTTCTGTTGTTTCTTCTTTGGCAAAATGCCGAGCCTGTAACAGTAATGGAGATACAGCCCACGCAAGCCGCCGATTTTCTTTGCGTCTTTCAGAGAGCCACGGACACGGTACACTCTGACCTGCGGCTGCTCTTTGGAAAAGCTCTGGAATTTGACTGCATAGGAATTTTCCCGTATGCGTTCCGTTATCCTCTCGTTGGTGTAATCCTCGCCGAGCTTATAGAGCCGCTTCGGTCTTTGCCACCCTTTCCCGATAATCGTCCAGTATTTGCGGTTGGGGTCAAAATTGATGCGGTATCCCATTTCCGACAACTGGCGGTCAAAATCTTTCAGCGTGAACGATTTGCTGATGGCTTCGTCCACCGCCTGCCGTGCCACGGTATCCCTTGTGGGCAGACCATTCTTCTCAGCTTGGTATAAAGCATAAGGTTTCTTCCTGCCGCTTGGGTGTTCGATGACCGACAAGGAATACTCACGGCACAATTCATCTGAACGCTTACGGAGCAAACGCAGGTTTTTCTTATTGTCGTGATAATGCTTGCCGTCAATATAAGAAATGGAATTGACGACAAAGTGGTTATGCAGGCACTCCGTATTCAGATGTGTCGCCACAATTACTTGGAATCTGCCGCCCCACATCTTCTCCGCCAGCTTTACGCCTACCTCATGTGCCTGCTCTGGCGTGACCTCGCCCGCCTTAAAGCTCTGGAAGCCGTGGTAGCAGACTATTTCGCTCTGGTCGTTCCATTGTGCTTTGGCTATCATCATCTCGTCCCTTGCCGTAGACGGGTCGCAGTTTACGCCCGTGACAAAAAACTGCTGCTCGGTCTTGTCGCCGTTGGTGGCATACTTCATCACATCGACCATCGCCTGCAAGTCCGCATCCGTGTATTTTGGGTTGGCAGTCTTTTCTGGATTCTCGGCATAGTCGATGGGGTGGTCGAGCCTGCCCTTTACGTCCCAGATTTCGCAGACCGCCATCAGCCAGACTTTTTCCTCGGAACAAGGTAGCTCCTGCTCACATCCAGACGGAAGTCCCGCCACCGCTTCGCTTCGTCATAGAGCATCGGCGTGTCCACAAAGTTTAAGGCGTTCGCCTTTGCCGCAAGCTGGTTGATGCGGTTGCCGATTGCCGACAGCTCCCGCATGATTTTATAAAACTCTGGGTCTGGTTTCTCGCATAAGCGGTAGCCCATGACCATCGACTGGAGCAGGGCTTGTCTGGAATGCCCTGACCTCTCCGCAAGGGAACAGAGGTATTCAGCTTCTTCCTCGGTCAGTCGGAACAGTATCTGCACGTTTCGTTTCCGCATCTGCATCCCCCTTTCCCTCGGTCAGCCTGTGAATCTGCAACACACACATAGCCGCTACGCCGAACATCCCGCCGAGCGTTGTGCCGAGGATAAAATATATAAAATCACTCATCCTTAAAAAACTCCTTTCTTTCTGCCTGCCGTCCTCTGGCGGCGGTCTTTTCCACGGGGTATTAGGGGCGTCCCCTAACAAGCGAATTTTGTTTCCATCGGCAGATGGATAACCAAATTCAGTGCTTGGTAAGACGTGTCTTTAATCTTCGCCCTCATACATACATTCTCCGCACACGGGGCAGAAGTACGGACAGTCGGAACAATCCTCATTCTCAAAGCCACCGCCCTCGCTCTCCATTTCTTCACATCCGTCCTCATTTTCATCCTTAATATCCGCTTCTCCGCAGACAAAATCCCCATCGGAAAACCTAACAAGGTCGGTATCAAACAGGATAATCTTTAACTTTTCCGCTGCCTGTTCGGGGCTGTCTGCATAGATGGAAACGGTCTTTTCAAAGTGACCTGTGAGCGTTACTTCATACTGTTTCAATGGCAATTTCCTCTCTTTCTTTTTCAGTTTTTCTTCACTGTCTGGCTGTTTTTAGAAAAAATCATATCAGAAAATCAACGGGCATCCCCCCTTTCACGGCTCTGTTTCTGCCTTGCAATCCCCAGATAGGACATTAAAAAATCGTTGAAGTCCTTGCCGACTGGCGGCGGTTCATCAACGATTCGGTAGTCTTTCTGCAACAATTCTTTTAAGGCGGCGGTACATAACCGACCTGCTTTATCCTTATCCAGATGCAGATAGATGGTATTGATTTGTGGGTTTGCTTTCAAAAAAGTCGTGAGGGCAACGGGGATTTTGCTGTCTTTTATCTCTTTCTTTGGCTGATACACGCCCGACAGGGAGAGCAGGTTTTCCGCTTTGTAATCCCTGCCCTCACACTTTAAATAGGTGGCATAGGAGAGTAAGTCAATGGCGGCTTCAAATAAATGCACCGAAGCACATGGACTTCTCGCCAGAATCCGAAACGAATACCGTTTATCGCTGCCCGATGCGTCACGCTTGAAACTGCTGATTGTGCCACGGCAGGCGGCGTATTTTGGCGTTCCGCTTTCATCTTTTCCGATAAAAACAGCGTTGTGGTAATCGGCACTCTCGAAAATAATCCCATCGGCGATGCACTCTTGGATAAGCTGATAATCAATGCCACGCCCGAAAAGATACTCGGTAACCCTGTCGCAATTTTTGTTCTTTGGCGGCAGGAGCAGCACCTTTGGCTCGTCTTTTTTCATAGCAGGGGGCGGCGGTTTCCAGTCCGCCATCGTCTGCCCTGTGAGGATTTCCACGGCTTCCACAAAGCCGTATTCCTTAACTTTCATCAGATAATCAAGGGCTGAATAGCCGCCGAAGCCCCTCGACCACCAGTACCATTTGCCGTTGGAAATCTTTAGGCTGTCATGCTCGGCGGTACAGTACACGTTCGTTGTGCCTTTGACCTTGACAAGGTTGCTTGGCTCGTAGGCTCGAAGATAGGAAAGCAAGTCTATCTGCCTTGCCCACTCAAGCACGTCTGGGTCAATCTGCACATAGGGTCTGTTACTTCTCATTCAAGAAAAAATCACCTCTCTTTCCCAGACAAAATCTTTTCCGTCTTAACCATATATGCCTTAACATCAGCGACAGTCTGGCGTAATTCCTCCGCATGGGAAACATCCTTTTCCATCCATTCTTCATAGATGTCCTGCAAAAGATTTGGGGATTTCATAAGGGCTTTTGCTGCCTGCGTGGAATAATCCACACTGGAAAAACACTCGGCAATCTCATTTTTTATTGCAATCTGATATGCAGCACCGTAAATTTCCTGCGGCGTTTTTGCCTGCATTTCTTCCCGAAAAGAGGAAAGCTCCCGCTGTACCTTGTCGGTCAGCCTTTGGTTAAGGGACTGTCTGTTCTCTTGGTAATTCAATCACACACCTCCTTGAAAATAAAATAAGCCGAGGGATTTTCTTTGTGAAAACCTCTCGGCTATGTAAAAGACGGCATCAGCACTACGCTGACACCACCTTTTTCTCGGTCAGTCCGTTATAAAATCCCTGCTTTTTTCAGATACCCTACGCTGTCATAACAGCCACGGAAGTAAACCGACTGCATCTCCATATCCGTAAGTTTGTTTCTAAGTTCCATCACTTTAATCAGTGCGGCACATTCTTCCTCCGTCAGTTCCGCCGATGTTTCCGTGTCAAACACACCTAAGACTTTCGGATATTTCTCATAAAGGCTCTCAATTTCAGCTCTTATGGCACGGTATTCCTCATTTGCTCTGGACAGCTTTGTTACAACAGAGCCAAGGTATTCATTAAAAATATTGCTGTGAACGTCTACAAAAGTTTCAAATCTGAACGCATCTGACATTCTTCCTCACCTCCGACTTTTTCTTACCGTCACTTATTATACTGCCCAAAATAAAGCAATACAAATGTGCAAACTATATTTTACCTCTCCCTGTCCTCACTTTTTTTCTCTGCCGGCTCATCGTTCTGCTCTGGCTCATCGTCAATAACAGCATTGTCCTTTTCATTCAGATTCAGTTCGATATTGAGGGCGTTCAGCCGCTCCGTCTTTTCTTTCAGCTCATCTTCAAAGGCAAATGGTTTCTTTACTTCCTCTTTTGCGGTTTCAAGCTGTGCGATGGTTTCCTCCTTTCTGGTCTTGGCGGCTTCCAGACGGGCAGGGAGCTTGGCAATCTCATTCTCAATTCTGGTCAGATTGCCGAGGGCATCCGTTCCTAAATCCACCTTATATTTTCTCATTCCGCAGAGATTCAGACAATAGTGTGCATTGACAATATCATAATAAACCTCCATCTGAAAGCCACGGTAGCTGCCAATTTCCACTGGATTTGACAACGGGTTTTCCTTGCAGATGGCAAGGAGCATCTCGCCTGCGTCCGCTTTTTCCTTATAAGTCACTCCCTTTAAGGTCATGGGGCAGAACTTATCCTCGCCCTGCGGCTTATGCTGACTGGCAATCTCTGCATCATTCCCATAGGCTGTAATGCGTTCCTCATAGTCTTTAATCTCCTGCGGGTAGTGCTTCAGTATCCTGTCCTCAAGGTCGTAATGCTCGGAAAGATAGCTCTGCTTCAAGACTTTCAGCTTTGCCACCTGCATATCCAAATCCATTTTTTCCTTGAAACGCTCATCGCCTGTGGCAAGCATTTTGACCTCTGCAAAGGAGAGAGCCACTTCGTCCACGTCCTCGGCAGAGCGGACGGGGCTTTTGCTCGTCATTATCTGGCTTATAAATTTCTGCTTTCCCTCCACCAACTGAAAGAGGTACGCATCAAAGGTCTGTTCCGTCACATATCGGTAAACTTCAACCTCTGGGAACATATTGCCCTGCCTTTCAAGTCTACCCTGACGCTGTTCCAAGTCCGATGGTCGCCACGGGCAATCTAAATTATGGATGGCGATTAGCCTGTCCTGCACGTTTGTACCTGCACCCATCTTCGGGGTAGAGCCGAACAGCACACGCACCTCGCCGCTCCTTACCTTTGCAAACAGTTCTTTTTTCTGTGCATCGGTGGTCGCTTCGTGGATGAAACGCACCTGCTCCGCAGGGATGCCACGCTGTATGAGTTTCTTCCTCATATCATCATAGACATTATCAAACTGGTCGGGAATCATTTCATAAACATTTTCTCTGGCTTCCTGCGTTTCTATTATCTTTTTATTGGCAGGTGTCGATAAATCACAAAAGACGAGTTGTGCCGCTTTGGTGTCGGCGTGTTCCTCCCAGATGCGGTAAATATTGTCCACGCAGGCGTTGACTTTGCTCTCTGGGTCGTCTGGCAGCATCGGGTCAATCAGCCTCTGGTCGAGTGCCAGTTTCCTCCCGTCATTCGTGATTTTGAGCATATTATCCTGCTGCGGCTTTACAAGCCTTGCCCTTACTTTCTCGGCTCTCTTGGCAAGCCCCGCCACCATTTCCGTCTGGATTTCGCTCGGCTTGGTCTTGATATTGTGGTAATTGACCTTTGGCACGGGGAGTTTCAGCATATCGGCGGTCTGGATGTCCGCAACCTCACGGAACATCTGCATCAGCTCTGGCAGGTTATAAAACTTCGCAAACCTCGTCTTGGCTCGGTAGTTTGTCCCCTCTGGGGAAAGTTCCAGAGCCGTGACCGTTTCGCCAAACGTGGACGCCCAACTGTCAAAATGCTGCAATCCGTTCCTCGCAAGCGTGTCATATTGCAAGTACCTCTGCACGGAATACATCTCGACCATCGAGTTTGAGATAGGCGTTCCCGTTGCGAAAATCACGCCACGGCTGCCTGTGATTTCGTCCAGATAGCGGCACTTCATAAAGAGGTCGGAGCTTTTCTGGGCTTCGGTCTGGGCGATGCCGCCCACGTTCCGCATCTTGGTGTAAAGGTAAAGGTTCTTGTAAAAATGGCTCTCATCTATAAAGAGCCTGTCTATGCCCAGTTCTTCAAAATTTATTACGCTGTCTTTCCGCTTGGTGTCATTGAGTTTGTCGAGCTTTGCCTTGATAGCTTTCCTTGTTTTCATGAGCTGCTTGACCGTGAACTGCTCCCCGTGGGATGCCTGCACATCGTCAATGCCACGCTCAATGTCGTCAAGCTGACGCATGAGCTGTTCCCTCTGGCGTTCCTCGCTGATGGGGATTCTCTCGAACTGACTATGCCCGATAATCACCGCATCATACGCTCCCGTCGCAATCCTGCCGCAGAACTTCTTGCGGTTTCCCGTTTCAAAATCCCGCTTGGTCGTCACAAGGATATTGGCAGATGGATAGAGCCGCAGGTACTCCGACGCCCACTGACCGACAAGGTGGTTCGGCACGACAAACATGGATTTCTGGCAGAGTCCGAGCCGTTTGCTTTCCTGTGCGGCGGCGACCATTTCAAAGGTCTTGCCCGCCCCTACTTTATGGGCAAGGAGCGTGTTGCCGCCGTAAAGGATATGGGCGATGGCGTTCACTTGGTGCGGTCTTAGCTGAATCTCTGGGCTGATGCCGCCAAACGTGATATGGCTTCCGTCATACTCACGGGGTCTTATGCTGTTAAACGTGTCATTGTAATAGCGTACAAGCCTGCTCCTCCGCTCTGGGTCTTTCCAAATCCAGTCCTGAAACGCCTGCTTTATCACCTCCTGCTTTGCCTGTGCCGCCGTGGTTTCCTTATGGTTCAGCACTGCTTTTTTATTATTGTGTTCGTCATAAATATAATCAAAGATACGGGTGTCACGGAGATTCAAAGTGTCCTCTATGATGCGGTAGGCACTCGCCCGCTTTGTGCCGTAGGTGCTGTCCGCCTTGACATTCCCAACGTCGGAACTCTTATTCTCGATGAACCAGTCGCCGTTATATGCCGTGTAGCGTACTTTCAGCTTGCCCTCCGCATAGCTTGACGGCGTTAAAAGCTCCATCATAAACTGCTGTATATCCTCCTGCGGTATCCACGTCGTGCCAAGACGGACGGAGATTTCACTTGCGGGCAAATCCTTTGGGATGACCTTTTCCAGAGCCGACACATTCACGGCAAGCTCTGGGTCTGCCTTTGCCGCTATCCCTGCGATTTTCAGTTTCTCCCGCACATTCCCCGATAAATATTCGTCTGCGGTCACATACCTTGCAGGCTCGGAAGATGGCACTTTATAGATAACGCCCTGCAAATCCTTTATGATTTCCTCCTGCGTCCTGCCTGTGAGCTGTGCCATAAAGGATAAATCGACACGGGCTTTCTCCCCGATGGAAAGGGCAAGTGCTTCACTGGCGGTTTCCACAAAGGTCACTTCACGGTGGGGCTTTATCGTCCTCTTTGAGAACATATCCGCCTTTCTCTTAAATTTCCCCTCATCGTCAAGTACTTCCAAAGAGCATAACAGGAAATAGCTTTCATCTGCCGCAAAAGCAAGGTAGTTCCCCCTGCTGTTAATCAGACCGTACTTTTTTGTAAACGCATCGTATAAGCGGTTCAATTTTTTCTGTTCGGTCTGTATCATTTCCTCTGGGTAATCGTCGGTCTGGTACTGGATGAGCTTTCTCACGCAATCACGGATTTCCAATAATCCCTTAATGCGGTTTTCTGCGGTCATGGATGCCTTTGCAGGGGTCATGGTGTTATTCTCTCGGAAGTAAACCCTGCCATCCACAAGGGCAAAAGAGAAGTTCCGCACGTTCGGGTCGGCAGGGATGGATTTATCCTGCTCGTCAGAGATTCGGTCAATCTCATTTTCAATCTCTGGGATTTCGCCGTCTATCCGCTGCATGGCTTCATGGAGAAGCCCCGCAAGCGGCATATCGGGATAGGCTTTGCAGGCACTGTCCATGCCGAACCTTGTGCTTTCCATCTTCATCTTGCCTAAAATCATTTCTGGGCGGGATACAAAATAGCTGTTCATCGTGACGCCGTTTTCATCTGTGTCAAGGTGTACCCACTCTGGCTCAATGTCAATGATACTGTCACGCTTTTGCAGGATAAGGATGTCGCTTGTGACCTCCGTGCCTGCGTTTGCCCGAAACGTGTTGTCGGGAAGCCTTACCGCCCCTAAAAGCTCGGCTCTCTGTGCGATATACTTCCGCACCTCTGGGCTTGCCTTGTCCATTGTGCCCTTAGAGGTAATGAACATCACAACGCCGCCTGCCCGTACTTTATCCAGAGCCTTTGCGATAAAATAATCATGGATTAAGAACTTCTGGGCATTGTAACGGCTGTCATTGACTTTAAACTCCCCGAACGGGATATTGCCAAGCACCACGTCAAAGTGGCTGTCTGGGAGCTTTGTGTCCTCAAATCCCTCAATGGCGATACTGGCTTTCTGGTAGAGCTGCTTCGCAATCCTGCCCGATATGGGGTCAATCTCAATGCCGTGCAGCTTTGTTTTCTCCATGCTGTCGGGCAGAAGCCCTAAGAAATTGCCTGTGCCGCAGGACGGCTCCAAGATGTTCCCCTGCGAGAATCCCAGACGGTCAAGTGCTTCATACATCGCTTTAATAACAACGGGCGGTGTATAAAAAGCGGTCAGCGTGGATTCCATAGCGGCATGGTATTCCTCATCGGAAAGCTCTGCTTTCAGCTCCTTGTATTCGTTTGCCCATGCCGCATTTTTTTCATCAAACGCCATAGACAGACCGCCCCATCCCACATACTTTGCAAGGGTTTCCTGTTCTTCGGGCGTGGCAAGTCGGTTTTCTATCTGAAGGTCGTGGAGAAGTCGGATTGCTGCCATATTGTTTCGGAACTTCTCTTTTGCACCGCCAACGCCTAACGCATCATCGGTAATACGGTAATTGTGGCGGTCAGCAGAAACAGCAGGAGAAGTCGGGCTTGCCGTTGGAGCTTCTGCTTTTTCTTCGGGCGGTAATTCTTCCTGTGCCTGCTCCAAGAGCCTGCGGACATAGCCGATTTTCTCCACACGGTTTATTGGGAAGCCTGTGCTGTTCTGGAAAGTGACGTCACGCATGGAAACATCGCCGCTGATTTTACCAACGCTTTCTATTACATAGCGGCGGTTGTCAATCACAAGCTCTTTGCCGATGAGGTCGGAATTATCCTGTGCAGGCAGAAGCCCTCTGTCTTGGCTCTGCGTAGGCTCGACCGCCTTTTCCGCTTTCGGGCGGTGGGAGTACAGAGCTTTTTCCGCTTCATCAAATGTGTCAAAGCCGCCTGCTGTCGTATTGGCAGTATCCCTTTGCTCATCGTATCCGTATCGGTTGTAATATTTGCCGTTAGGATACTGCATGATAACGACGGCTTCATCACCAGACAGGTATCTTGCTATGATAGGGCTTGCCGCTTCCTTATCCGCAGCGGTTTTTCTGACCTTTAAAAGTCCTGCTTCGGCATCTTCCTCGGTTGGATAGGTCAGTACCATACCGTCCCCGTTGATATAATAATCCCCACGGCTGTTGTCCCAGATAGCATAAGCATCTTCGGGGTCTGGGAAAGCGTCGGAAGTCATTGTGACCTCAAACCGTTCTTGTAGCGGCTCGGTTTCCTGTTCCTTAGCAGACATTTCATCAATGGCAGGCTGTTCCTCTTTATTTTCTATTTCTTCGGTCTGTTCCTTATCCCCGCCTTTCCTGTTCCAGTCGGATTCGGTAGCCAAAATCTTAGCAAGGAGCTTTTCATCCTCTGGTGTCAGCTCGGTGTGCTGCTCTAAGAATGGGATAAACACATCCTGCCCGAAACGCAGGGTTTCCATCTGCTCCCTGTAATAATCCTCGCCCTGCCGTTTCCATTCTGGGATAAACGGACAGTCGGGGGAGAGGGAGTATTCATAAAAATTTCGGATATGGGCAAGCAAATCACCCTCGCCGTCCCCGATGTCAAACCGTCCCTCGTAATTAAATTCCTCCCCGCCGATGACTGCATGGATTTCAAAGTCGGTCTTTTTATACCAGCCGACGCCCTTACTCTCATCCAGTCTTTCATAATGCTGTTTTTCATCTAAAACGCCAAGCAGCCTGTTCCCAAGTGCAAAGCTAAGCTCCGTAAATCGGTCGTTCAGCTCCCTGTCATAAAAGGCGGGATGCTCGGAGAACCCGATGGAAAATGTGATGCTGTCGGGCTTTTCCTCGGCAAGCGTTTCTGTTTTCTGGCTTTCGGTAATGACTGTTTTCAGATGGTCGTTAGCAGGGTTTTCACGGAGCTTTTCTTCAAAATCGGCTCGGCTGAACTCTTTGCCGAACAACGGAAATTCTGCATTTCGTAAAGATACGGCGTTTTCATCAAAGGCTATGACCTCATATTTGTCCGCCCCGATATACACCACATCGCCCTCATGGTAGAGGTAATGGAGAGGGTACAGCTCCGTAAGCTCCTGCGAAAAACGCCACGCATTACTTCGGCTGTAAACGCTTGTAGTCTTTTTCTGCACTAAAGCTAAAAAATCAAGCATTTCCTGCACGTTATCTGGATGCTGCAATGCCTGCTCCATAAGGTCAGCAGGCATATCCGCAAAATCCTTGCAGCCAACCACGCCCAACAAATCTTTCTCATATCCGTCCAAATCTCGGATAAAATCAGAGAGCCGCAGGGCGAGCGTATCCCTCTTGTCGGCAGGCGGCAGCTCCCTTTTTCTTCGATAAACCGCTGCCTTTTTAACTTCCTCTGGGTGTCAATTTCATACTGCGGGGCAGATATGCTTTCCAGATAATCGGCATAATGGTCTTTCTCTTTGGGGTTGAGATAGCGGTTATCTTTAATCAGCTCACGCAGGCGTTTTTCTATTTTCGCCCAACTAAGCACAAGGTCGTGTTCGGTGGAAATGCCGCCACGGTCAATGGAAATGCCTTTACTGTCATGCCATGCATAACCTTTTGTCCCGTCTGAAAAAGTAACGGGAGTGCCGCCGCTGACGCCGTATTCTTTTTTAAGAAATTCAATATTGCTCTTTTTATCTTCCCGCTTCTGGAACTGATGGTAGATGCGGTATTTACCATCCGCATAGCTGCTTCCTTTTACAAGGACGGCATCAATATCCTCCTGTGAAACGGCAAAAGCAGAGGATTTTTCGTCCTCTGCTTCAGCAATCATTTCAATCTGTTCGTCTACGGTCGGGAGATTTGCGGCAACTTCTTCCCCGTTGGCAATGCTTTCTTTTACATTTTCTTTCTGTTTCTCTGGCTCTGCTAATTGTAAATCAGTTCGTTCAAGATGGCTTCCTCTGCCTGGCTGCGGATGGCGTTCATCGCCTGCACCCACTGCATCGGTGCTTTCTCTTTCAGTTCCTCCGTCACGCCCTGCTCTTTGGCGAGTTGCTTCGTCAGAAGCTCCAGCCGCTGCAATGCCGTCTGCTCGGTCTGGTGCAGGTGTGCGTTCAGCCTGCCCGATGTCAGCAGGTTGAGGTAGGTCACTCTTTTGTGGTTCTCCAGATAATCCCTGTGCATCAAAGCGTACCTGCCAAGCGGAAGCTCTGGCTCTGTCGGTAATGTTAGGTCGGGAATAAGATAGTCGCCCTGTTTCGTGTAAGTGATTTCGCTCATTGTATTCGCTCCTTTCGGGTTGTTTCCTGCCTTTATCATACTGGCTTGTGATATTTCTTGCAAATGTGCGGTTCTGACCTCTAGCTTCGATTTGCACATTTCGGACTGCCGCAGAGATTTCCCGCAACGCCATCTCGGAAATGTCGCTTGTGGCGATGCCGATGGCATTAAGGGTGGCAGGCGTATTGAAATTTGTGATGTCAACAAAATCCTCACGCTCAAAATATCCGTCCGCATCCAGTCCGCAGCGGCTCAACAGCATATAGGCGACGCTATTTGCGGCAAGCCGCTTGTAAATCACTTCTATATTAAAATCGTCCAGTTCCTCTAAAAAACTGTTTTCCGTACAGCCTTTAAGCTGTGAAAGGTAATCGGTTAAATTGTCCTCCACGGCGTTCTCCGCCGTCTGCATTAAGAAATTGGCAAGGTCGCCGCCCTCCGTGCCGCCGAACCTGTCCGCAAGCCGTTCCATGACAGGCTGCTCGTACCGCTTATCCATCTGCCATATCGGGACGGGTCGGCTACCGTAATAGCCCTCATGGGTGTCGGAAACGTCAAAATAATATTTCAGCGTGTTCCTGCGTCCTTTCGGGTCAAAGACCGCAATGCCTTTGCTGTCCTTATTTACCCAACGCTTAAAGAGCCTGTTCCAAGTGCCAATCTCGGCAACTGCCGTGGCGTCTGGGCGTTGTGCATAGATTAAGAGCTGCTCGTCAAAGCGGCACTTGTAATTGCGGCAGGCAGAGGATAAAAAGCCCTGCCAAGCCTGCGGGTTTCTCGTGACGTCCCTCCCTGTGCGGCGGTACAGCTCTGTGATAAGCTGGTACTTTGCAGCCATAGGCTCACACCTCCTTATCGTTCCAAATCTTTGTTTTTCTGCTTCTTATCGTATTCCCCGCACCGTTCGGCGATTTCGGAATACATCTTTTCCCGCATCTCACGCTCATAGGCTCGGTATTCCTTTGCCTTTTCCGTGGGCTTATACCAGACGGTTTTCTGGTCAGCTTCGTCCAAGCCCTCATAGCGTTCGTCAATCTGGTCAATAAACCTCTGATAGATGGCACGGGCGGCAGGGGCGTCCTTTGCGTATCGGTAGCGGTCAAGGCTTTTATGCGAGCCACGAAGCTCGGCATACTCATAGAGCATACGGATAACCTCACGGTCAAGCCCTTTCTGCCCCTCGGCGGCATAGATTTCCGACAAGCCCTTGCACCTCCATGAATGGTAGGGAGAGGTGTCATTGGAGCTGTGGGAAGATACATACACGCCGTCTTTCTTTACCGTAATGCGGTTGATAAGCTCGGTACTCAATCCCTATCACCGCCCGATAAAACAATCTGTTCCATAAAATATCAATCCTCCTGTTGTCCATGCCCCGCCTTTAGGCAGGGGCATAGCTGATTTTGTTTTGTTCCATCCTCCTTGCAAACTCCCGAACGGCATATCTTACGCCGTCAATCTCTGCATGGGTTTCATCTAAATAATGGCAGACGGCAAAATAATCCTCCCCGTTCCCATAAAGCATACGGATGATGCCGCCATCGGGGACAGAGAAAAGCATCCTGCCTACACTGTCCGTCATGCAGATTTTTTGTCCTCCGCTCATTCCGTGCCACCTCCCAGAAATGAGATGACCTTGTTTCCTTTGATGCTCTTTTGCAGCTCGTTGATGAGCGTGATGTCCGCAACCGTGATTCCCTGCATGGAGAGAATATCATCCATTGTCATGGCGGCAATCGCCTTTTCATCGGTAAAGCCTGCTTCAAAGACTTTATTTAATACTCTGACCGCTTTTGGGTTTACAGCCATTTTAAATCCCTCCTATCGCTCATACTCTTTCTTTTTCGGGGCTTTCGCCGTCTGCACATCTTCTGGCTTCGGCTCATAGGTGTGTCCGTTCCTCTCCATTCGCTCTGCAAACTCGCAGATGTGGTAAAGGTTGCTGCCCACCTCAGTATGGTACTCGTCAATATAGCGGCAGCTCTTTTCCGCCTTTTCTCCCCAATCATAAGTGATAATGATTTTGCCGCCGTCTGGGATGCGGAACTTCTCTTTGTATCCAGAGTCGATAAAGCGGATGCCTTTCTCGGCATTTTTGATATGCTTATCAAGCCACTCTTTCACATAGCAGTAGCAGTAAAAATTATAATCACCTTTGGTCGGGTTGCAGCGGAGCAGGAAAGCGTGTTTCTCCGTATCCACACGGAAGCCGTACTCCGCACAATAGTTACCCTTAAAAGCACTTTCGGGATTCTTCCCCGCAAACGCCGCCATATCATAGCGGTTGTGGAGAATTCCTTTATCTTCACGCAGGGCATTTATCACATCATCAAGCTCCGACTTAAATTCATCGGTTTTCCATTGCTCCCTTGTATCAAACCAAGTAGTATAAAAGCCATATCCAGAGGGGGCAAAATCCCCTCGCAGATGCCCGATGCACCCCGTCTGCCCCTCAAGCTGCATACTCTGGGCATAGGTGTATTTATGTTCGGGCTGCGTCAAAGCTCGTATCTCCATCAGCGTTCCTCCCTGCTCTTTGTTTTTTTCGCCTTTTCCTGTTCCTTGATTTTAGAAAGGGCTTCCTTTGCCCAATCGGGCATTTTTTCTGGCTTGATTTCGCCAAGCACATCGTACCTTTCCCATCGGGCGTGCTTGCCGTCTGCAAGCGAAGTCCCAAACACCGCCTGCCCCCTGCCTCCCCTCGCACCGTGTCCGCCGTCCACCAATACAAGCTGATAGGCGGAATGTCGGTACTCATAACGGTTGACCTCGGCATTGATAGCGACGACCTTTCCCACAATGCTGTCATTTTTATTGTCTGGGATGCAGTCGTCTATGGTAAACGGCGTCATGTCGAACTTGAATTGTTCCTGCTCGGCTCTCACAAGCCCTATCTGCTCCTGCACCCTGTCAGTAAAAATCTGCATGGCTTCCAGATAATCGTCTGAGCCGACCGCATCCGTCACCCATTCTGCGGACAGGGGATTGTCATAAGTGCAGTAGCAGACTAAAAAAGGATATTCCTCTTTCAAATCCACACCGAACACGACTTCCTTTTTACCGATATGGATGCTCTGTGTGACCTCATAGGAGCTAATAATCCGTTTTTCTTCATTCTCCATCGGGCTTCTCCTTTCCCTGCTTTTTCTCCCTCTGCTCATCTAAAATCTTTCGGATACAGACATCGCAGAAGATGGTACGGCTGTCCTTATATCGGGGATAAGGACAGGTCGTGCAGTCATATTTCTTATAGTTTTCATTACTGCTCATGCTACCGCTCACGCCCATCGTGCTGCTTCGCCTTTTTATCGGGCTGCTGATTGTACGGCATCTGACACTCCGACTGGTAGCGTTCATTCAGCTTTTCCCTTGCAGCTTCAAGGGTGTTGCAGTAACAGCCCCAGTAATAGTTGTCGCCGCCTTTGCAGTACCAACATACATACGGGTTCGGGGCTTTCGGGTGATGCCCGATGACAAGCTCCGTATTCCCGATAGTGCAGCTCTCTATGATTGCATAGCCCTGATTGGAGCGTGTTTCACCGTTCATAGGCGTTCCTCCTTTCCTTGTTCTGCCCACGTTCTCTGGGCATAGAGGTATGCCCTTGTGGTATTTCCTGTTGTTTTCCGTCTATATATTGCTGCAATTCATACTGGCAGGGGACGTACAGCCTGCCGTTCTCCACGCAGCGGAAAATATCGCATTTCTTATCCGTGGATGCAGCATAAAAATCATCATAAGAGTAGGAAAATTTCTGGCTTCCCTTACCGTAATAATCAGCGGCAAAAAAGCCAAGTTCCTTGTCTGTTTTTAATCTGCGGGTAATCTTGAAAAAATCATCTTCCCGTTTTGTAAACTGCCGTTCTGGGATAAAATGATACCCTCCGTATTCAAAAGACATTTCCTGCATCATCCACCTCACGATTCTTTGGCATATTTACGGTATGCCTTTTCCCCTGCGGTTCTAAGCCGCCGTACTCTTGTGCTGCCAAGCAGTTCTGGGTATTTCTCCTGCAACTTGCGGCGTGTCCTGCCCACGCTCTCAAAGCTCGGCAAGCCAAGCTCCTTATGCCGTGTCATTATTTCCGCAAGCGGCATCGTGCCTGCATTTTTTAGATAAAGATTGCAGAGGGCAAGGTACAGCACCATGTCATCATTTCTGGCATCCTCATTCTTTTGCAGGACAGCTTTCACTTTTCCCTCTACGGTTTTCAGATTATCCATAGCTACCTCCATATATGGAAAAGGGGCGGTATCTTTCAATCGCCCCAATCCACACAAAATCTGCCTAATTTATTTCTTTCTGCGGATATGCAGCCACGCAGCCGCACCACCGATAAACGCCACAAGCACAATAGCGATAATGGTTTTTTCTCTCATTCTGCTTAGTCCTCCTTTTTCTTTCTTCCGCTCTTATAACCGATGAACCCAAAGATTCCTGCACCGATTGTAAATGCCACCGCAAGGCTCACCCATAAGCCTAAGCTGAAATCATCGCCTGTTTTCGGCGTGTCACGGAGTTCGTTGTGCATGGTAACGGTCGCCGTTTCGTCTGTCTTGATGGTCACTTTCTGGTCGGCAGGCAGGATATAGCCAGAGGATGCCTTGTCGCTGACCTCGGAAATGGTGTATTCGCCGATACGCAAGCCGTCAATGACGATTTCGCCGTTCTTGTCGGTGGTAAAGGTCTGGTCGTAATCTTTGCCAGTCACATGGAAAGAGAAGCCCTCTACCTTGCCGTCAGAGGATGTCTTGACGATTTTAAGTGAACCTTTCTGTGCTTCATTTAAAAATCCTTTGCCCGCTTCATTCTCCACGTTGTAGGTCTTGCCGTTTTCCTCGATGGATACGGGATAGATGTTCTCATCAAGCACGAAGCCTGTCGGGGCGGTTTTCTCACGGACAAGGTATCTGCCGTAACGCAGGTCGTCCATTTGGTACACGCCTTTTTCCACCTCGCCCATCTCGCCGAGCAGCTCATCTTTCTTATCCAGTTTTCCATCTTCATTCGTATCCGAGTAAACCTCAAATACCGCACCCGTGAGCTTGTTTTCTGGGTAGTCCTTGTCTACCTTAGTCAGAGCGATATTGCCCGTGATGAAGTAGTTGACAAGCTCTACCTCTACAACTTCATCAACCTCACTGATTGTCACGCTGATTTCTTCCTCGGAGAGTACATAACCTTTCGGGCTTTCGATTTCACGGATGACCCATGTGCCATACGGAACTTCCTCAAAAGAAAAACTGCCATCATCCTTGGATGTGGCAGTTGCGATTGCATTTTCCTTTGTATATTCTGTTGTTCCCGTCTGAAAGATGCCGATTAACGCACCGCCTAAATCTTCGCCGTCCTCATTGGATTTCCTGCCGCTGACAGAGCCGTAAATCAGCTCGTTTTCAATGGCTTCTCCCCCGTTCGCCGTGATATGCACAACGGCGGTTTCCTGCCCTGCGTACTCAAAATCAACAGGATATTTCTCGTCACTTATAAGATAAGCGGAGTTTGTTTTGATTTCCTGCACATAATAGCTGCCAATCGGCAAATCACTGATAGCCTTTCCGTGAACGTTTTCATCAAAGAAGATAACCTCAATCAGACCGTCCGCAGGAATTGTTGTGCCGTCTGCGGCGGTCAGTTCCTCGGCGGCATACAGACCAAACGTAACGTCTTTGATTTCGCCGTTATTTCCCACACCGTATGCTTCATCCACCTCAAGGCTCTTGATTACGTCGATTTCCACACGCTGACGCTCATTGTAAAAGTCCGTGCCTGCTTCCGTCACTTCGATTTCCTGTCCCGCATACACAAGCTCCACAGCGTGGACTTCCTCACTTAATACCATGCCATACGGGGCGGTCACTTCCTTAATCTCATACTTTCCAAGGTAAAGCTCTTTGCTTTCCGCCGTGCCATCCTCGCCTGTGGTAAGCGTGTCCACAACCTCGCCTTTTTCGGCTCTTATTGTTCCGTCTGTTGTAATAATGTCCTCGGCTGCGGTAATCTCATAGACTGCACCCTCAAGGCTGTCCACTGCAAAAATCGGCTGATACAGCCCCTTGTTTCCCGATACCCTTCTGAATACCTCCCCAGACTTTCCTACCGTGATTTTCCCTTTCTGTGCCACATTGGAGCGTTCCACCTTGACAACCGTGATGCCGCTTTCATCCTCGGAATTTTCCTGCTCCACGTCAAAATAGACTGGCTCGGAATCCAGAACATAACCATACGGAGCCTGCACCTCAACGAGAGAATAGCCTTTGCCGTATTCTAAGGTCTGCGGCGTAATAAGCTCGCCCTCTGCCGTGGTGTAGAACGTGTCAATCTTTGTCACTTCGGGATAAGTGAATCTCATTGTCACAAGCTCCCCATTCGGGTCGTAAATCTGGAAGCCTGCACCTGCATACGGGATAACCCTGCCTGTTTCTATATCCTTTTTCACAATTTTGATATAGCTCTCAAAGTTGGCGTTGTTGATAAGATAGCGGTAGGTCTGGCTGTCCTTGCAGATGAACACGTCAAAATCTTTCATCAGCTCACGCCCGTCCCATCCAGAGGTCTGGTGAACCGTATAGATGCCGTATGGCATATCCTTTGTCTGGGCAAAACCGTTTTCATCGCAGATAAGCGTGTCACGTTCCGTTTCCTCCGCCGCATCAAAGCTGCCTGCGGATTTCAAATATACCTCAAAAACAGCCCCCTCTTCTGGCGTTTCAATCTGGGTTTCGCCGTTGTCAGTGTGCTTGATGATGGCGATATTACCTTTGATGACCTGCTCGTTTACATCATTCTTTGCAGAATTATATTCCACGGTGTAAAGCTGCGGCTCTGCACCTACATGGTGTACGGTCGTATCCAGAAGATAGCCCTCGGACGGGGTAATCTCACGGATGCTCCAGTCATCGCCGCAGATATAATATTTTGTTGTGAACTGCCCGTTTTCATCTGTGGTGTAGGTGTCAACCAGTTCCTCGCCCTTATAAATGCCATAAACCGCACCCGCAAGGGAAGCGTCGCCCTGCGGCTTCTTGCCTGTTTCCACATCGGTCTTTAATACCGTGACATTGAACTTCTTCAAAATGTTGTGGAAGCTGCGGTTTGTGACTTTCTTCCACTCAATCGGGGCGGTCTGGGATGCAGGGACAACGTAACGGACTGCCGTATCCACTTCTTCAAGAGTGTACGGTGTACTGCCGCTGATAAGGACGTTTTCAAACTTTGCCAGTCCGTTCTTATCGGTTATGGCATATTCATCAACAGCCAAGCCACTCAGTGATGTTCCGTAAAGGTGGAACTTCACGCCCTCCACAAGATTATCCTCGGATGTTTTTACAACTTCCAGACTTCCACGCTTTAAGGTATTGCTGAATGTGACCGTTGATGTTTTTCCTCCGATAATCGTCACGGTCTGGATTTTCTGCGGCTCGTAGCGGTCAATGGACTGCTCCGTAACAGTATAAGTGCCAGGGAATAAGCCCTCCACCGTGATGTTTCCATTCTTATCGGTTTTTACGGTCTTATTGAAGCCGTCACCCTTGATGGTAAAGGAAATCCCCTCAACAACACCGTCCTCGGAAGTCTTTTTGAGTGCAACCGTGCCTGTCGGCGTTTCCACGTTGATATATGCCATCATGGTATCCACGTTTTCCACACCCGTGATGACGTCCTGCAGGTTCGGGTCGCCGTAGGCAATCATCATCGCACCGCTGCTGACGGTCGGCGTGTTGTTTCTTGCTGCGGTAATCCTTGCCTTGCCGTCAATCGCTTTTGATGATGTGATAGTCAGCTTGTTTCCAGACTTGGACACTTTTACATTGCTGTCAGAGCTTGTAAAGGAATATTCGGATAATACGCCGTTGCTGTCGGTCAGTGTAAGGCTGTATTTGCCGTCCTTATAGGCAAGCTCCTTTGTGATGTCTTTTTTCCCTGCCGACATGAAGCTCGGAATCGTGCTGTGCCTTGTCATCAGCGACACAATCTGGTCGTAAGCCGCCCTTGCCCCGCTGTTGGCATAGTTTGAGCCAAAGTGCAGGCTGTAAACGGTCATGCTTGTCTGGCTGTACGGGCTTGTGGCGTTGCGGCATCCCGTAACAAACTCCCATACAAGGGTCTGGGTGGCAAGCCATTTCTCATCATCGCTCCCAGATAAATTCCCGCTGTTGCCCTGATACCCATAGAGCAGGGCAAGCCCCACCGCTTTTCTCTGTTCTGCGGAGAGGGCGTTCCAAGCGTTGGAAGATGCCTTTGCAAGCGTGTTGCCTGTTTTTAAAGGCACACCCGGCTGAAGGCAGAACGCCGTTTCCCCGTCCACATACATACGGTACTTGTATTCGCCCGTTCCTCCTGCGGTATGACCTCCAATGTTGGCACTGGAATTATACCTCATGGCGTTCCCTGCACCGTCGTAGGTGTGGGTAAAGCTAATCGTGCCGATGTCGCCCGCTGCATACGCTGTCGTGGCAGGGACGACGGACAATGCCGTGACCGCAGCCAAAGCAAACGCCGCAGCCCTTTTGAATAATTTACGAATCTTCATTCATTACCTCCTGTTCGTTCTCATGTTGATAGTTGACTTTCTGGCAGAAAAAAAGCCGCCCTTGTGGACAGCTTTAATAATTCTTTTCTCGGATAGTTACTGGCAGTATCAAGGGGGAGAGGTGTGGAGAGGGGGAAGCGGAAAAAAATTTGCTGTCCCCCAAAGGGCAGACTTCTCCCTCGGCGTTCCATGCCCAAATCCCTATTTTGTTCGTTTTACCTCTCGTGAGCCTTGTTCCGCTGCAAGTGGCGGTTATAAAACTCCAACGCCTTTACGACAAAATCCGTTTCCTGCCCTCTGGGGATGGATTTCGGTATGAGCTTGGTTATCCGCTCGTCCTTAAAGGCAGGCTTCTCTTTCTGGTTCGGCTTATCCTCCTGCATGATGCTCTGGATAACCTCGTCCGTGAGCTTTCCCTCCTGCATGAACTTTTTCATCTTGATAGCCTGTGCAAGTGAGGGCGTGGCATCGTTGTAACCCATTGCTTCAAGCAGGGTGTATTGCTGTTCTTCGGAAAGATAAGAAATTTCTACCGCAGGATTAAAAGCAATTCTCCTTTCATCTACCATTTGCAGGATTTCGGGTACAAGTTCGGTTAAGCGGATATAGCGGCGTATCTGTTCACGACTTTCACCAACTTTGTCGGCAAGTTCTTCGTTAGACCTCAACTTCGACACAAGTTGTGTCGAAGTTAAATCCGCTCTATTCCCCTGTCTGTTCATCGCTTCAAGCCGCATCTTATAGGCAAAGGCTTTTTCACTCGGAAGAATAACAGAGCGTTGGAGATTACTCTCAACCATGACAATAATCGCTTCATCATGTGTAAGCTCCTTAACCTCACATTTCAGCGTTTCAAGACCTGCAAGCTCGCAAGCCTTTTTCCGCCTGTGACCGCTGATTAGCTCGTACCGTCCGTCCTCTTTTTGCCGAACTGTCGCAGGGGTCATTACGCCGCTCCGACTGACACTTTCAACAAGCTGTTCCATATCCTCATTCATCAAAACTTTGAATGGGTGGTCTGGGAACTCATCAATTTCGGAAATGGGTATCTCCCTTATCTTGCTTAGATTCGCTTCTGCTCGGCTCTCGTCTGTTTCAAAGAGGTCATCGTATGCGGTCAGCTCGATTTTGCTTTCTCTGTTTTTCGCCAAGCTCTGCCACCTCCTTTCCGAACTGCTCGTAAGCGGCGGCTACCTTGCCGCCTTTGTCGTAGGCAAAAATGCTTTTTCCCTCTGCGGTGGCTTCTACTGCACGGATGGAATGGGGTATCTGTGCATCGAAAACTTTAATCCTCTGCCCGTAGGCACTCTTTACCGTTGCGGTAATCTCTTTAGAGATGTTCGTGCGTGGCATTACCATCGTCATTAAGATACCGTCAATCCGCAGATGGGGATTGATTTGCCGCTTGACTTTAGACACGGAGCGAAGCAACAGCTCTAAGCCTTTAGCAGAAAGATAATGGGGCTGTGTCGGGATAACCACGCTGTCAGCCGCCGCAAGAGCATTGATTGTCAGCATACCTAAACTCGGCATACAGTCAATAAGGACAGTATCATAATTCTTTTTTACCTCATTGATGCAGGTTTTCAGTACACTTTCACGGCTTATGGCGTTAATCAGCCTTACTTCCAAGCCCGACAGTTCAATGTTGGACGGGAGCAGGTCAACGCCCTCGTCATGGTGCAGGATGCTTTTGGAAACATCGACGGATTTATCATCAATAATATCCTGCATAATGGTTGAGAGTGTATTGGGTAAATCGTCTGGTCGGCTGTAACCGAGCGACATCGTTAAATTTGCCTGTGCATCGGCATCAATGAGCAGGACTTTCTTACCCTGCTGTGCCAGAGTTACTCCCAGATTGACCGCCGTGGTGGTCTTTCCCACACCGCCTTTCTGATTCGTCAGAGCGATTACTTTGCAATTTGACATAGATGCGTCCTCCTTTCGCATAGATTTAGCCACTTTGTCAAGGTGGCTATGTAAAGGATTCATGGCAATAAAAAAAGCCGACTGGCTGTTTTGTTATAAACTACACCAATCGGCTATGTAAAAATCTATTCAGTTTTATTATCTGCCTTACCTGTTCTTTCGTGATAAAGCTTCCCTTATTCTCTCTATATCCCATTTCTCTGGGAACAATACCGCCATAATATGAAACGCATCTATCAGTCCTGCAATATACGCATGGGTACCGTATTCAAAATCCTGCTTATCCCTGCAATCTATAAGATGTTGACAGACTTCCCTTTGTTTCTCTGTCAAATCAAGCTGATTAAAGGCATCCTCTGCACTTCCCTCATTATTACTATCTTTTTGATAACTTGCATCCGCTTGTAACAGTTTCAATACAGATTCGTCTTTCAGTTTCTCGACCGCTATTTTCACCAGTTCTTTAAATTCCTTATCACACATCACTTCTTCCTGCCATTTCTACCCTTAACTTTTTTACAGGTGCATGGATAACCTTGATAATAAGCTCATCAACGCAATCCGTATATCTTCCTTGCTGTATGAGCTGATTTTTTAATCCCACAAGGCTATGCAACAGGAGTTTTCTTTCTTCACTATCCACATATAAATGATTTTTCTTTTCCCTCACTCATATCACCGTCCTTTTTTCTTTCATTATATAAACGGACGGCAATATATTCAAACATACGGGATTATGTAACACCAGAAAAAAGCTCTTTGAACGAGTAACTTTTGCCTTTTCAATTAGCAGACTTTTTTGCACGATTTTTTCTCCGATTAGCAGGAGAGACATTTTGATTAGCAAAAACATCAAATTTCTTGCTAATCATTAGCAAGCTAATCGGTGACGATAATTAACAGTTCAATTTCTCTGTGGTCAAATCTGATTAGCAAAAATCGCTCCTGCTAATCGCACATTGCTACGAGTTCAAATTTATTTGGAAAATGAGAAACGCCGAAAACCTTGAAAAATCAATGTTTTCGGCGATGTTTTCAGCGTCGCTAAGAGGATTTGAACCTCCGACCTACCGCTTAGGAGGCGGTCGCTCTATCCAACTGAGCTATAGCGACAGTTACAAAATCTATATTTAGTTTTACTTGTTACCTTTTTCCTTTTCCTCTTAGGCGAGTGTTATAACACTTTCTTAGGAGGCGGACCCTCTATCCTGCTGAGGTACTGGGACATTTTCAAAAATCTATTCAAATTTATCTAGTTATCATTTCAAAAGGCGATTGCTCCAACTAGCCCTTAGGAGACGGCTGTTTTATCCCGTAAATAACTGCAATCAAAAGATTTTAAAGTATTTTCATGCAGAATCATGTTGCTATTTTTATTTCCGTTATTACACGCTGTGGCGCTCGCACATGGTTTACCTGTGTGAATGGTATATTTCATAAGCTCTTTCCCATAAAATCTTTTTCGTAGGAACCGCTTTATGCTACAATAAGGGCAGAGGTGAGCAAACATGAAGGAAATAAAAATTACAGATATCAAAGGCTTTCAGGTTGGGCAGGCAGAGAATCAGAAGGCGGGGACAGGTTGTACCGTTATCCTATGCAGAGATGGCGCAGTTGCGGGAGTCGATGTCAGAGGCGGTGGACCGGCTACCAGAGAAACCGATCTTCTGCATCCGATCAATATGGTACAGAAAATTCATGCTGTAATGCTGAGCGGAGGCAGTGCCTACGGCCTTGATGCTGCCAGTGGTGCCATGCAGTATCTGGAAGAACACGGTGCAGGCTTTGACATGCAGGTAGCCAAGGTTCCTATTGTCTGTGGTGCGAGCTTGTTCGATTTGTCCGTTGGCGATGCACATGTCCGGCCGGATAAGGAAATGGGCTATGCGGCATGCGTGGACGCAGAAAATGATACGGTATTAGAAGGAAATCACGGGGCGGGGACAGGAGCGAGCGTTGGAAAGCTGCTGGGCTTTGAGCATGCTATGAAAAGTGGTATCGGAACCTGCGGTATACAGGTTGGTGACCTGCAGGTTGCTGCTATCGTAGCTGTAAATGCCTGTGGAAATGTAGTGGATTATGAAACAAATGAGCTGCTGGCGGGTGTTTATGATTCCCATAGCGGATCAGTTTTAAAGGCACAGGATGTTCTGTTTCAACAAATGGATGCTCTGCGAAAGCTGCCGGAAGGCAATACGACAATCGGCTGTATTGTGACAAATGCAAAGCTTGATAAGGCGCAGTGTACCAAGATTGCAGGAATTGCACATAATGGCTATGCGAGAGCGATTCATCCGGTACATACCATGAGTGATGGAGATTCTATATTTGTACTCAGCAGTGGTGAGGTTGAGGTTATGGCTGATGCTGTCGGTATGCTTGCGACAGAAATGATGGCAAAGGCGATCAAACGCGCGGTTTTACACGCAGAATCAGCTTATGGGCTACCGGCCCATAGTGATGTAATATGCAAATAACCTTCTATCACTGGGGATATCAGTGTCCTATCATTGCAGAAATGCTGGAGCTGTTTCAAGAAGCTGCCATGGATGATGTAACCTGCATTGATATCACAGGTCAGGAAAAGCTTGCATTTGAAAAACAGCTGTATTATCCCTTTCTAACTATTTTCAATCAGCAGCTGCACTGGTATGGTCCTGTTACAGCTGCGGTATTAAAGGGAGTGCGGGATGGAGCCATTACAAGGGAGAAACCGTATGTTATTGAGCAGTCCTACGAGGAAAAAAGAGGTGAATTGCTTCCACTTACCAGTGAAACCCTGGCATTGACCGCAAAGGGATGCACACTGTGTGCGGATTGCGCACAGATGAAGAAAAAATCGGATTTTCTCAGCTCCTGCGGACTCACCACATTTGGTTTTATCCATCAGCTGGAGGGACAAATCGTAGGCGGTGTTGAATGGATGCCATCCTTACAGGTTCCATATCCGATTCCCAAGGATGCGCACACGGCTTTTCTAACATGTGTATATCATTCCAGTGAAGAGGCAGACTATAAGGCCTGGCCCTTGCAGTGTATGGAGAAAGAGCTGTTTAAAACCTACCGGAGAATACTGGTGATATGTGATGAGAATAGTACGTTTCCCAACGGGACGAAAGATTGGTTTGAACGACAAGGGTATTGTGATCTTGGCTTGATACAGGTATTGGATGGCTATGCCAGACTGCACTTACTGGAAAAGAAGCGAAGCGAATAATATGGGATGAAGACAGTATACGCTATCTATAATGGATACTGTCTTTTTTATGAATAACCGTTTTGTGATATACATTTAAACTTTTATAGAAAATCATTGTCATTCATATCGAGGGGAAGTATACTATATATATCTAATATATACAGCATTGTATACGTTTGAATACAACTATAGTATAGCGCTTAAAATGTCACTTTGCAACCATTCTTTTTAAAGGATATTTGTATGACACACATATGATTTTCTGCAAAGCTCATATGATACAGAAGAGATTATCCGATTTCTGTACAACAGAAAACAACATAAAAAGCTGCTTTGACAATCTCTATTTCAATAAAGCTTTACTTGACAGTAATAATCCTATACAAAAAAGCAATAGTTGCATGAAAACCATTGCTTTTCAAGGCTTATTTATTCTGTAGCAAAAACTGCTGTTCATCCATATTCATAATACGACATGCATTCTGATAATAGACTTTTCGCAAAATTTCATCCGATAGACCGATTCCATAGATTCGCCATCTCCCCTGTCCCGGAAGCTCGCCATTTGGCTGATATGGAAAATATTCATCCATGGTTTCCAGAAACCGGTAATAAATAGAATGCTGTCCCAGATCCAGCGGACAGCAATCCGTTCCGAATACAATGCGTTCTGAATACGTTTCAAAGAATGCTTTACTGGAATAGGGCACTCTCCCCAGCTCTGCTACACGCGCCGCCATATCCACATACATATTATCGTATCGATCCAGACGCAGTGCAACATGCTTCAGATTTTCCGCATAGCTGCCGAAATGTGCAATTATAAAGGTTGTTTGCGGGTGGTTCTCCACCATACGATCCTGCATATCCATAAGTTCTTCAAAGCACAACTGCCCCGGTTTGCCAAACTGCCAGTCAGGATGACAGTTCAATTCCTCAAAGCGTTCATTATGACGATCAGCAGGCTTAAAAAACGCTACTGGATCCGCAATATGAATTAAAATTGGCATGTGCAGTTCCGCTGCTGTTTGATACACAACATCCAGACGCGAATCATCTGTTCGAATATACCTGCCGTACGTATCCCTGTATTCCAGTGAAATGACCTTCCACATCTTGATACCGCGTGCTCCCTTCCGATAAGCTTCCATCAAATGATTACGCACCCATTGCTTGAAATCCGGATCATCAATTCTGGATACATCGATCCATACAAATGTAGTTATATAATTCTCAAAACCCTCCGTCTTACGAATCATGGCATCAAGCTCATTTCCCCAGACACCATCAAGATTCACGATATGTGCAACGCCAGCATCCTGCAAAGCTTCGACATAATCCGCAGTATTATACAGTGCCGCATAACCGGGGCCGGGAACCAGATTACCCATATGTGTATGCATATCGAATACCGGAAATTTCGGTTTGCATATCGGATGCTGTGGTGTTATACATTCTGCATACGGGTCAAACTGTGATAAATAGAGATCGTTCATGAATGAATTGCCTCTTCTGTTTCCGGATCAAAGAAATTCATACGGTTCGCATCTATCGTCAGTTTCAGCATCTGATGCGGCTGCAGCTCCATACGCGCATTTACCTTGGCAACCATCGGCGTATTACCGATCGTCCCATGCAGTATATATTCATTTCCCAGCAGTTCCTTTACATCCAACTGATAGTCTATGACAGATTTTGGATAGGTCTGTGCTACGATTTCCTCCATGTAGATGTTTTCCGGACGGATTCCCATGATAATTCTTTTATTCTCATAGGTTTTCAGACTCTCCTTCGCAAGATTATTTACTTCAATTGAATGTGCATCAAAGCAGAACATACCTTCCTTATACGTTCCCTCGATGAAATTCATAGCTGGACTTCCTAAAAAGCCTGCCACAAACATATTAGCCGGATGCTCGTAAATTTCCTTCGGTGCTCCGATTTGCTGGATATACCCATCCTTCATAACAACAATGCGGCTCGCCATCGTCATAGCCTCTGTCTGATCATGAGTAACATAAATTGTCGTCGCTCCGATGCGTTCATGCAGCTTTATGATTTCAGAACGCATCTGCACGCGCAGCTTGGCATCCAGATTAGATAACGGCTCATCCATCAAAAACACCTTGGCATTGCGGACAATTGCCCTCCCCAGAGCAACTCTTTGCCGCTGTCCGCCGGATAGTGCTTTTGGCTTGCGTTTCAGATATGGTTCGATTTCCAAAATTCGCGCTGCTTCGTGAATACGCTTATCTATTTCATCCTTTGGCACCTTTTTGATTTTCATGCCGAACGCCATATTATCATAGACACTCATGTGCGGATATAGCGCATAGGATTGAAATACCATGGCGATATCACGGTCCTTACTTGGCACATCATTTTCCAGTACATCATCAATATACAGACTGCCGCTGGATATTTCCTCGAGACCGGCAATCATGCGAAGCGTCGTGGATTTGCCGCAGCCGGACGGACCTACAAAAACAATGAATTCCTTATCCTTGATTTCCAGATTGAAATCAAAAACAGCCTGTACCTTATTATCATATATCTTATTTATATTCTCTAACCTTAAATTTGCCATATCTGCTCTCCTTTATTTCATACCTGTCATCGCGATACCCTTGATGAAATGCTTCTGGAAAATCATGAAAACGACAGTAACCGGCACCATAATCAATGCAGAAGCAGCCATTGTTGCGGAAAGGTCAGCCATATGCTGCGATGCGAAGAAGGACAAAGCCAACGGCAACGTCATTTTCTTAACCTCATTCAGCATAATCAGTGGATTCAGATAATCGTTCCAGTAATTCAGGAATGTGAAGATAGCCAATGCACCAAGTGCTGGTCGTATCTGAGGAATAATGATTTTCCAGAAAATCGTGAAATCTCCTGCCCCGTCCAGCTTAGCACTTTCAATAAGCTCTCTTGGTATCTCATCACAAAACTGCTTGCATAGATATATACCGAAGGCGTTTACGAAGGAGGGTAGAATCAAAGCGCCTGCACTGTTATACAATCCCAGTGAATTGATCAAAAGGAATGAAGGAATCATAGTTGTCTGTGCGGGAACCATCATACTGGCAAGCAGGATGGCAAACAATAGCTTTTTGCGTTTGAATTGAAATTTTGAGAACACATAGCCTACCAGTGCGCTGGTGAACAGAATAATGACGGTATTTGTCACCGTAATAAATGCACTGTTTTTAAACCAGGTGAAGAACGGGGATTGTGTCAATACCTTTTCATATCCGCTGAGTGTTGGCTCCAGCGGCAAAAGATGTCTTGGATTAACTAGAATCTCCTGTGTGCTTTTGAAAGAATTAGACAGCATCCAGAAATACGGCATGATGAAGAAAATTGCAAGGATCGCAAGACCGATAAAGATACTATAGCGGACAGCCTTTTGTTTCGTCATTTTATGTTTTTTCATATCAATACTCCCATTCTACCTTATTAGCACGCTGCTGGATGAGGGAAACAACCATAATAATCATGAACAATGCCAGAGAGATTGCCGAAGCATATCCCATGTCCTTAGTTTCAAAGGCTGTCTTATAAATATAGCTGGTCAAAACCAATCCTGAATTCTGCGGGCCATTACGAACTGCCATGACAGCGAACTGCGCAAATGCCTGAAAGTGAGAAATCAGTGTCATAATGGTCACAAATGTAAAGGTTCGCTTCAGCAGAGGCAATGTGATATGACGGAATTTCTGCCAGCCGCTGGCGCCATCCAAATCAGCTGCTTCATAGAATTCACCAGGGATTCCATCGATACCTGCCGTAAAGAGGATGATGTTGTAGCCGATATCTGCCCATATAGAGAATACAATGATGGACCACATGAGCACATCAGGGTTTCCAAGCCAATTCACCTCTGCTAAACCAAGGGTACGCAATGCCATATTGGCCAGTCCGTTTGTGGTAGGTAAAATACTCTTTGCCCAAACTACACTGGAAGCGACCAAGGGGGCAACACATGGCAGGAAGAAAATCATACGGAAGAGACTTCGGGTCTTGTTAGATTTAAACATACTGATCAGCTGTGCGATTCCCAAGGATATCACGATATTCAGTGCAACGGTAATCACAACGAAGAACAATGTGTTTTTCGTTGCTTTCCAGAATACTGGATCCTGTACAAGACGGACAAAGTTATCTAAACCTACGAAATGGTTATCGGATCGTAAAGGATTATAATCGAAGAATGATATCGCAAGACCTCCGATAATGGGACCAATCATAAAAATCATAAGATGGAGAAAGATTGGAATCAGGACGATGAGAACGAATTTTTTGTTTTTCAATGGGTTCACCTTCTTTTAGATTAGGGAAGAGCGATGTCCTCTTCCCTATACTGGCATTATTTTTTTATAATACCGTTTAATTCCTTCTCCATAGTAATTAGTGCCTGATCAACATTTTTAATATCACCGCGTACCAGCTTTTGGAAGGTTGCATTCACCTTTTCCTTAAACTGATCTGTATTGAAATGACCAATGAATTGCGACTTGTCAAGAATTTTTACAAGTGGTTCGGCATATGGCATCTGTTTGATAAATTCCGGATTGGATGCGACAGATTTTTTCGGAGGAATTTGAGAGCATGCGATATTATGTTTCATCAGCACATCATCCTGGAAGAAATATTCAAGAAATTTGAATGCTGCTTCCTGTTGCTTGCTGTTTCCATTAACCGCCATAGACCATCCAGTTTCTGCAGCAAATGCCGGCTTATCACCAAACCATGGCATAGATACATAATCAAAATCTTTTCCATATTCCAGGCCGAAGGAGGTGATGCCCTCCGCAATTGTCCACGGACCGCGCGGAACCATAACAACATTTCCTGCATACAGCTGCTGATATCCTTCCATATCACCGCCTCCATCAAGACCTTCCATTGTTGTGACACCATCGACCTTCACCATATCATACAACTCCTGCAGTGCTGCCTTTGCCTGTGGTGTCTGCAGATTGAAGCTACCGTCCTCGTTTTGATAGGTGCCTCCAGTGGACAGAATCATGGACAGGAACATATATGGTACAGAATCCCAATTCACAAAATCAAAGCCCTTGATTGTAATGGTGTCCCCATCCTTTTTCGTAGCTTTTTTCGCTGTTTCTCTTAATTCCTTCCAGGTGGTAGGAGTCTTTAAATTATGTTCACTCATCAATTTCTTATTGACAAGCATAGCACCATTTTCAATATTGAATTCCATTGGCAGACCATACAGCTTGCCTTCATATTCCAAAGCGCCAATCGTAGATGGGTACACATCGTCATGAATGGTCTTTGACAGATTTTCCGGTATCTCAGCAAGCGCTCCGGTACTGGCGAAATCCAGACCCCAGCCGCCCCATAGCTCGTAAATATCCGCTCCGCCTTCCTTGGAAATCAAGGATGTTTGGACCTTGGATTCAAATTGATCATATGGGAAGAATTCGATATTGATATGAATATCCGGATTCTTTTCCTCAAATTCTCTGGCAATTTTCTGATAAGAAGCTGCCCATGGTTCATTCTGGTGTCCCCAGAAGGTCAATTCCACCTTATCCCCATCAGATCCCCCGGAAGATGAACTACAGCCGAACATCGTTGCACTTAACAGCGCTGATAATCCACAGCAAACTAATTTTTTCATCGATTTTCTCCTCGCTTTGCTTTAATGTTTTGATTTACTCCCGTCTTAATCCTTTAAATCCAGTGTTTTGAAATATGTCAGATAGTCTTTGTTTTTATGCAGCATTTCCTGTACCATATCGTGAATTTCCTGCATACTCAGTACACTTGCCGTCAATGGATCAAAGAGTATCGCCTCAAAGATCAGCTGTGGATCGCCGTTTAGCGCTCCTTGTACAGCAAGCTCCTCGATGCGAGCAGAATGATCCACCATCAGAGCCAGATGATCCGGAAGCGTAATCTGCTGAATGGAATGAATCCCCTTGCTGGTCGCAACAACCGGAACCTCCACACAGGCATTCTCCATAACGTTTCGAATATAGCCTTTGTTTCGCAAATTGCCGTTGAAGAAATACGGTGTGTGATCTCCGAAGATGGCATTGAAGATATTGGATGCATATTCATCTCCCCGTTTCAAATCAATGTCTCCTTGATTCACCCAATCACGGTACTCCTGTTCCCAGGTATCCTCACGTTCCAGATATTCATCCAGAATATAGGCATATGCTCCCGGATTCCAGCCGGTTCCATGCGTACAGTAGGTTTCAATCAGATCCTTGCGTTTGCGGAACCAAGGATTATATTCGGAATTGTGCCCACTGGATTCGGTTGGAAAATACCTCAGATGCCGGTACATCTCGATTCGAACCATTTCCTCATTGGCAACCTCTTCTCGCTGAATAGCATTCTGAATCAGCGGATAGGCATCTTTCCCCTTCCATTCGTAATTTAGATAGAAGGCCTGATGATTGATACCGGCACAGGTATAGGAAATCTCCTTTGGATCGGCTCCAATCCAGTTTGCCAGCATTTCTGCTGTTCCCTGTACACTGTGGCACAAGCCAGTGACATTAACTTCTGTCTGCGTTTGCAGATAGCTGACCAGCATTGCCATAGGGTTTGTATAATTCAATACAATGGCATTCGGACAAAGCACCTCCACATCACGAATGATATCCAGTAGAACCGGTGCCGTACGCAAAAACCGAAAGATGCCAGATGGCCCGCGTGTATCTCCGACACAGATATCAACTCCATATTTCTTTGGAATTTCGATATCATGCCGCCAGACTTCAACACCTCCCTGCAAAATAGTGATCAATACACCGTCAGCATCCTTTAAAGCCTCTTTGCGATCAGTTGTCGCATGAACGACTGCAGGATACTTTCCTGCCTCCACAATGCGCATAACACCATCCTTGGCATATTTCAGACGTGTTTCGTTGATATCCATCAGCATGATTTCACAGTCTCTGAAAGCATCAAATGTCAGGATATCCCTTACCAGTCCTCTGGTAAAGTCAAGAGAACCGGCTCCAATAAATGCAAATTTCCTTTTCATAAACAGTTTCCTTTCTTTGTTTACTAAACATTTGTTTATTGTTTAGTTGATTACAACCACAGTATACCGCAACACTTTCTGTTTGTAAAGGCTTACAGACAATATTTTTACTAAATTATTTGCTTTTTCCCTAATTTTGTTCTATAATGTTTAGTAAACAGAGAGGAGATGGTTATATGTCAACACTTCGCGATGTCGCTAAGTTGGCTGGTGTATCCCTTGCCACTGCATCCCGTATCCTATCCAACGATGAATCCTTCAAAGCGACAGAGGCTACACGAAAAAAAATTGAAGATGCAGTCCGTGAACTGAACTACACCTTCAAAAGCAAAGCCAAGACCAGTAAATACAATATCGGCTGTATCATGGCAGTTACTTCAGAGAAATACGGTGATCCCTTTTTCAATTCTATTTTAGCATCCGCGGAGGAGGAAAGCACGAAATATGGGATGGCAATTTCTTCCATAAAAAATTACAATGAATTAAAAGATCCCGCTATTTTATCGGAAATGTGCAGACAGAATCTGGATGGACTGCTTTTAATGGAGGATTTGCCAAAGGATACCTTCGCGGCTTTAACAGCATCCATCCCTTACATCGTAGGAATCGATCCATACTGCTGCGACTATAACAACGTCGGATTTGATCATATTGAGGCAACCTTCCAGGTGATGGATCATTTTCTAGCCTGCGGATGTCGCAGAATCGCCTATATCGGTGGCGGAGCGCCAAATACCTGCTTTTTAGATAGCAAGCGGATGATCGCATATCGTGAATCTCTGCGCAAAGCAGGAATTCCCTATGATCCCTCAATCGTAATTGATTGCGATTGGGATATTGAAAAATGTGTGCAGGAAACCGAACAGCTGATGCTGCAGGAGAATCGCCCAGACGCTATTTTCGCGGGAAGCGATACACTCGCATCCGTCATCCTTGGAAAGCTGTATGAAATGGATATTCGCTGTCCAAGAGATATTTCCATCATCGGTTTCAACAATCTTTCCACCACTGCACATATGATTCCACCGTTATCCACGGTGGATGTACCAACACATGAAATCGGAAAACGTTCGGTTCAGCGGCTGTATCAGCTGATACACGAGCATGATGAGACGATACTCAATATTCTGTTACCAACAAAATTCATCGAACGAAACTCTACAGCACGAAAGGATATGAAAGAATGAACTATTATCTGGGAGTAGACGGGGGAGGAACCAAGACAAAATTCATCATCTGTGATGCATTTGGCAGAGTACAGGCGCAAAGCATACAGCCTACCTGTCATTATCTGCAATGCGGATTGGATGGTGTCACCAAAGTCATGCAGGACGGCCTGTATGACTGCCTGAATAGCAGTGCGATAAAGGTAGAGCAAATCGCCGCTGCGTTTATCGCCTGTGCAGGATATCGGGATATAGAAAAGGACAGTCCCGCCATCGAAAGGGCTGTCAAAAAAGCTTATCCGCAAATACCGCACATGCTAGGCAACGATATGGAAAACGCACTGGCAGGATCCCTGGCTGGAGCTGCAGGAATCAATGTAATCGCAGGCACCGGTTCCATAGGACTTGGAAAAAATGAACAGGGGCAGATGTGCAGAAGCGCAGGATGGCACCATATCTTCGGCGGTGATGAAGGAAGTGCCTACTGGATCGCCTGTCGGCTGATTCAGCATTTCACTAAACAAAGCGATGGCAGAGAACCAAAAACTGCATTATATGAAGCTGTGAAAACACAATATCATCTACAGGAGGACAGTGATATCCTAACCACTTGTGTTGTGAATTGGAACTTTGACAGAACCAGAGTTGCCGCGATGTCGCAGACAGTGTTTACACTTGCAAAGCAAAATGATCCTGTCGCAATGAAAATTTTTCAGGAAGCCGCAAAAGAGCTTGCTGATATTTATCTAGCGATTTACCGGCAGCTGCCCTTCACTTCCAAGAATATCCCTGTTTCCTATAGCGGAGGCGTATTCAAAAGCGGTAGCTATATTCTGGAGCCGTTAAAGGAATATTTGTCCATCGAACCAACATTAACGCTCACTGCGCCAATCCTTTCTCCCGATGCAGGCAGTATCATACTTGCAATGCAGTACGACAACCGCTTGATAGATGAGAAAATCATTCAAAATTTACGCACCTTATAGCTGATTTTCATCCATTTCTTCGTATAAAGAAACACACTTTGGAAGCCTTATGCTTCAATACATGTGTACAAGCTGCGCTGTTCACATACAGAAAAGCTGATACCTCCCCTGTTAAAGTACGGTATCAGCGTTTTTTTCAGTTTATAATAGGAGATATTCATGTGGCACTTATTGGAAATAGACGTATACATGAGCCACCATTTATAAAAAACGCATTATCCTAAGAAAATGTGCAGTCTGCATATATGCTCAAATAAGCTGTTTTTGTTGTTGAAGAGACGATTTTCCCTGCCTTCCTCTACATAAAATATTTCCTTTGCCAGACCCTGTGTATATGAAATGCATCATCCATTAACATCAAATCCGCATCATAGCCAGGCTCTATTGATCCTTTTTTCCAGCCATACAGCCTTGCGGGATTATATGCCGCCATACGCACCGCACTTTCCACACTGCAACCGGTATATCTGCACATATTGCGCAGGGCAGTATTCATTGCCAGCGTGCTTCCTGCAATTCGCCCGGTTTCCTTTACCGTAGCTTTTCCATCCTGAATGACAATATTCTTGCCGCTAAACGGATATTCTCCATCCGCTACCGCCTTATATGGATTGGCGTCACTGATGAGTATGATGCGATCATCCCCTAAAGCACGATAGGTGGCATGAACGACATCCGGATGTACATGAAATCCGTCCACAATCAGCTCGCACATCAGATCGGAAAGCAGTGCACCTGTCACCACACCGGGATTACGGTGCTCATGCTGACTCATCGCATTATACAGATGGGTAATCCCCTTTGCTCCGTTTCTCTGAGCCTGCATCACCTGCTGTGCATCTGCCATGCTGTGTCCGATATTCATGACAATGCCCTGCCTTGTCCCCTCCTTGATCAGTCTTTGCGCATCAGGCAGCTCCGGTGCTATCGTCATTGAGGAAACATGGGAAGAAACACGCAGAAACTGTCGAAATTCTTCAATATTCGGCAAACGCAGAAATTCTTCCTTCATGACAGCCTTCTGCTTCGGATTCAGAAACGGTCCCTCCAGATGAATACCGAGTAAGGAATCCGTTACCTGCGAATCCAGCAGCTGCAGCCGCTCCATCGTCATTGCATGATTCTCCACAACCAGACTGGCCAGAAAACCGGTGACCCCTTCCGCATGCTCCAAAGCGATGATTTCCTCTATTGCTTGGGCAGTACACGTATTAAAATCAAAGCCGCCGATTCCATGCGTATGTGTATCCAGCAGTCCCGGTGCCAGATACAATCCCTCTGCATCAATAACCTGCTCGGCATGAGGAAGCTCACATTCCGAAGCGATATCCAAAATCGTGCCATCTTCGATCAGAACGGCTTCCTCCTTCACACACCGCTGTGCATGCATAAGCACCCGTGCATTTATTATCATTGTCTTCATTTATGTTTTTCCTTCTTTCATAAAGAACACGGGAACCTGCCATGCAGATCCCCGTCTCTGTTTATTCTTCCTCTTCTTTCTTATGCTGTGCAATAATACCGTCCGCAATATTGGATGGTACCGGCTCGTAGCGGTCAAAGCTTTGTGTATATACTCCGCGTCCCTGTGTCATCGCACGCAGCTCGATCGGATATTTCTGTACCTCAGCCAGCGGTACCTGTGCTGTGATTTCCTGATAGCCGTCAACCATATCCATGCCCATGATTGCTCCACGGCGCTTATTGAAATCGCCGATGATCGTACCGGTGAATTCATCCGGTACCTTAACGGTAATATTCACGATCGGCTCCAGCAGGATCGGCTTCGCTTCCGGAATACCTGCCTTATAGGAAAGACGGGCAGCCAGCTTAAACGCCATCTCACTGGAATCGACATCATGATATTTTCCATCCAGCAGAGTTGCCTTGATATTGACTACCTTGTAGCCTGCCAGCAGACCATGCTGCATACATTCCCGAAGACCTGTTTCCACCGCCGGGAAATACTGACGCGGAACGGCGCCTCCGAATACCTTTTCCTCAAATACCATTTCCTCTTCATCCGGATTCGGTGCAAATTCCACGAAAACGTGCCCAAACTGTCCATGACCGCCGGACTGCTTCTTATGCCGGCCTTCACCGACTGCCGTTTTCCGAATTGTCTCATGATACGGTACCTTCGGTGTTTCCAGGCGCACCTCCACTTTATATTTGTTCTTCAGCTTATTCAGTACAACATCAATATGCTGATCACCGATTCCATACAGAATCGTCTGCTTGGTTTCCTTGTTGTTTTCCAGACGCAGGGTAGGATCCTCCTCCACCATGCGTGCAAGCGCACTGCTCATTTTATCCTCATCATTCTTGGAATTCGGGAATACCGCCATACCAAGCATCGGCTCCGAGAATTGAATCGGTTCTACCAGATAGTGCTTTCCCTTTTCACACAAGGTATCATTGGTCTGTGTAGCCTGCAGCTTGACAACGGCTCCAATATCACCTGTAAACAGCTTTCCAACTGCCGTCTGGTGTTTCCCCTTGACGATAAAGATGGTTGAAATCTTCTCCACCTGATCCTTGGTTGCATTATATACGACAGAGTCACTGCTCATCACTCCGGCCAACACCTTGATATAGGAAATACGTCCGACAAACGGATCGACAACCGTCTTGAATACCTGTGCACACAGCGTTTCCTTCTCATTTGTTTCCAGCATAACCGGTTCCTTGGTTTCGGCATCACTGACCATGATACTTCCTGCTTCTCCATATGTCGGGAAGTATTTCACAATCAGATCCATCAGACGCTCTGTACCGACACTATGCGTAGCACTTCCGCTGAACACCGGTCGAATTTCTCCATTCCGCACACCCAGACGTACTCCTCTTGTCAGCTCCGCCTCGCTGAATTCCTCACCGCTGAAATATTTTTCCATCAGCTCATCATCACTCATGGCAATCGCTTCCGCAATCTGATTCTTATATTCGGCAACGATATCCGTCATATCCTCCGGTACCGGCTGTGCCTTGTTCGGATCAGCCAGCGATCCTTCAAAATACCATGCCTTGTCACGCAGAATATTCACGGAGCCGATGGTCTTTCCATTTTCCATAATCGGTACTTCAAACGGAATAACGCTCTTACCGAAGGTTTCCCGCAGAACGGAATATGCCTGATCAAAGGATGCATTATCCTCATCCAGCTTATTCACAAAGAAGATTGTCGGAATGGAGCGCTTCTGTGCTGCCTCCCATGCCTTGATCGTCCCGGGCTGTACAGCATCCTTGGCATCCACGACAATCAGGGCACTGTCTCCAACCGCGATTCCCGCTTCCGCACCGCGAATAAAATCCGCATACCCCGGTGTATCGATAAAGTTGATTTTGCAATCCTTCCACTCGATCGGCACCAGCGAAGCATACACGGAGATACCGCGTCGTATTTCCTCCGGATCATAATCAATCAGTGAGCTTCCCTCACTCGTAACACCAAAGCGATCACTCGCCTTTGTAAAATACAGCATACTTTCCATAACTGCGGTTTTACCGACACCGCTGTGTCCGAGTACGACTACATTTCGTACCTCATGGCTCAGATAGTCTCTCATACAGGCTACCTCCTACTTCAGTATCGGCTTCAGCTGAGCCAGACAGTCTTCGCGTACATAGTGAATTGCCTTGTGACCTTCCTTATCGATCAGGTCCTTATCCGCACCGTTTGCCAGCAGATCCTCCACAAGTCCCACATATCCGCCATATGCCGCACGCATCAATGCCGTACAGCCATTGTTATCACAGAGATTCACATCCGCATTTCGTTCAATCAGCATACGGATAACATCCTTTTTAAATGCAACGCAGGCTTCCATTAACGCACTTCTGCCCACCTCATCCTGCGCATTGATCTCAGCACCGGCATCCAGCAGCACCTCAACGCAGCGATCATGTCCAAGAAAAGCAGCACGCATCAGCGCAGTTCTGCCGCGATCATCCGACGTATTCACATCCGCACCTGCTTCGATCAGCTTCTTGCAGATGGTTTTATTTCCTTTTTTCGCTGCCCCCATAATGGCGGTCTTTCCTTTATTATCTTCCAGATTTACCTCTGCACCATTATCCAGCAGCACGCGTACGATATCCTTGTAATCACGCTTGGCAGCACGCATCAGACCCGTTCTTCCATCACCGTTCTGATAGTTGATGTCAGCACCCTTCTTGATTTCCGCACATACCGTTGCAAAATCACCGTTTGCACATGCATCCCAGAATGCTTTGTTGAATTTCTGATCCATTTTAATTCCTCCTTTAGTTTATACTGAATCATCTGAATAAAAAAACGGACGCAAAGCAATCGCACTTTACATCCATTCTAAGGCCGCGAAGAAACTACGTACATCTTCATCAGGTACGTCAGGGAATGCACTGTCTGTATCAGGTTTTTTCATGATTCTGTTTGCTGTCACAAAACACACGCCCCTTTCTTGCATCACTTCTAGTATAGTTATATTGTATCTTATTTTATGATTTTTGCAAGCGATTTCATGTATATTTTGCCGTTTTTTTCGTTTCGTGAAAAATGAAAATGTTTCATGGAATTTTCGCCTCCCGCTTCCTGAAACCAAAGACCATTGACAGCGAGGGCACACAGTTGTAAAATATGTAAATCACATATAATAAGGAAAGGAAGTCATGCATATGGATATTTCACTGTATGAACAGCAGGTAGAGGAATTGAACCGCAAGCTGACATTTCAGCGTTCCCGTTATCTGAAGGAAGAATACGAGCACTATCGCATTACCGACATGCAGTATTCCGTGCTCTCCTATATACAGCAGCACCCCTGCACCACAATCGGTTCTGTCGCAAAGGCACTGCACACCGATGCAGGCAATATGTCGGCTCTCTGCAAAAAGCTGGAGCACAGCGGCTATCTGATCCGCAAAAAAAGGGAACAGGATGAACGTATTGTGGAGCTTTGCACAAGTCAAAGCGGAGCACTTTGCGTACAGACGATATCGCGTAAGATCCAACAGCACTATGAGGAGCAGTGGAAGCAGTACAATTATAAGGATAAGGAAATCATCGTGAAGGGACTGGAGAAGCTGAACCAGTTTCTGGATGCGATTATGCGAAAGGAGAACATGCGATGACAAAAAAAGGAATTCTGTTTGACATGGATGGAACGCTCATCAACACCTATGAGAATATCAACTTCAGGCAGGCACTGAGCGAATTGAAAACGGTACAGAAAACACTGATTCTGAAAATACTGAAATCCCGCGTTCGCAGCTTTGCGGAAATGGAGACCCGCATTTTGCAGGAGGTGGAAGACCCTGCGGAAGGAAAGGAGCTTGTACGCCGGGTGAGTGATTTTCTGCTGGAGCATTACGACAACGCCCCGTTGAAAAAGGATGCACTCATGTTTCTGCAGTATGTAAAGCAAAAGAATTATAAAATCTGTCTATGCACCAACAATGCGACAGAAATCGTATCCCATATATTGCGGGAAAAGCACATGGAAGCCTATTTTGATTATGTGATAACCTCCCAGCAGGTTACCCGCTCCAAGCCGGACCCCCAGATGTATCTGGAGGCATTGCACAACATTGATCTAACCGCAGAGGAATGCATTGTGTTTGAAGATACCGAAAACGGCGTTATGGCAGCGCGCAATGCCGGAATTGATGTGATCGTAGTGAATGACAAGGAAAAGCGCAAGTACAGTGATGCCCTTATGACGATTCGCGATTTCGGCGATTACCGTCTGTATCAGGAGTTTTAAGAGGATCGTATGGAGCTTATCTTATATTTCTTCCTGTACAGCTTTTTCGGCTGGCTCTGCGAATGTATCTACTGCAGCATCCCCGCGCATACATTTATCAACCGCGGATTTCTCGCCGGTCCCTACTGTCCCATCTATGGCTGCGGAGCACTGGCGGTGCTTCACATTCTCGATCCTTTCGGTTTCAGCATTCCCCTCATGTTTGTTATGGGCATCGTCGTAACAAGCGCCCTGGAGTACGTTACGAGCTGGGGCATGGAGGTTCTCTTTCATACCAAATGGTGGGATTACTCAAGCTATCCATTCAACATTCACGGCCGTGTCTGCCTGAAAAACTCCCTGCTGTTCGGCTGTATGGTGCTGGTTGTCTATTATCTCATCCATCCGGCAATCCAGGAATTTGTGCATCTGTTTTCCCCCGGGATGCAGACTATGCTTTGTACAGCCGCTCTTTTCGGGTTTGGCTATGACCTGTATAACACAGCACTTGCACTGCTGCGCAAGAACAAGGATTTTCAGGAAATCGAGGAAAGCATTCGCGAGCTGCGGCAGGAATTTGCAAATGCCAGCATTACTTTGCTTCAGGAGAATCTAAGCGATGCGGTAGCACGGGTTCTGGATTCCACCAATGCGGATGAGATTCTTCTGGAGCGTATCGAAAGGCTGCGGCAGCGCATTACATCCCTTCACACCAAACGCAAACGCACCCATATCCGATTACAGAAGGCATTCCCGACAAGAATAGAAGCTATCTCACGGATCAATGCAGAGCGGCTGTTTTCCATCATCAATGAACGCAGAAAAAAAGAGGACGGGAAGTAAATGGGTCCTTACTTGATCGCCGGTAAATTTAAAGCATAAGAATTCAACACGATCGTATTGATCGATAGAAGCTGTATTCACTCTGTTAGCACACACAAAAAAGTAAAAAAGAACCGTAAGCTGTATCTGTATCCTGAGTATATGACAGGAATCCGCACACTTCTCGGTTCTTTTTTTCTATACTGTATCTATACTCTCTGTATAGCATCAAAAATAGGTTTTCCAAACCCGGACATGCCCTGCCGGACAAGCACAAGGCAGCTTGTGCAAACATCATCCGCCACCGCTGTTCTTTCATACATCAGCTGTTCAGCATTGCAATCCGTCTATAAAGCATCTGACAACAAACATTTCCGCGGATTACGAAGCAACCGCAAAGGAGGAAGTATTATGAATACGGAAAAACAAAGAGCCTTTATCATCCATTTTGTTTACAGCTGCCTCATACTTGCACTGCTGTATCTGTTTCTACGCTATGTGATGTATACGATCATGCCCTTTCTGATTGGTTTTCTGATTGCCTTCATGCTGCGTCCGCTCATCAAAAGGCTGACAGCGCTGAGCGGCGGTCATGAAAAGCTTTGGTCATCAATTGTGATTCTGGTCTTTTATGCGACCATCGGTGCCTTTGTGACACTGCTATTTATGAAGGGCTTTGCATTCCTGAAGGATTTTGTGGAAGACATACCAAGACTGTATCAGCAAAATCTGGAGCCGTTTCTCAACGATACGCTGGGAAATGTGGAAAGTGTATGGAAGGAGGTGGATATCACAGGTGCGCAGGCCATCCAGTCCTTTCTGGACGGCCTGCAGTCTTCTTTATACAGTATCATATCCTCCCTGTCCAAGCATCTAGTATCCCTGTTCACCGGCTTTGCGTCCTCCCTTCCCAATCTGCTTATCGCCTTCTTCTTCGCCATCATATCCTCCTTTTTCTTTAATGCCGATTATCCGCGCATCATAGCCTTTTTTATCCGGCAGCTTCCGGAGAAGGGAGCACAGATCGTCTTTACCTCCCGGCACTATTTCACTGATACGATTGCACGCTTCGCCGTCGCCTATGGCAAAATCATGCTACTGACCTTTTTCGAGCTGACCATTGGACTGCATATACTGGGGATTGAAAACGCACTCGTCATTGCCTTTCTGATTGCTATTTTTGATGTACTGCCTGTGCTTGGAACCGGTGGCATCATGCTTCCCTGGATTCTAATCAGTTTTTTGAACAATCAGGTGAAAACAGGTGTGGGTCTGCTCATTCTGTATCTTGTCATCACCGTGATACGCAATATCATTGAACCGAAAATCGTTGGAAAACAGATTGGTCTGCATCCTCTGCTGATGCTTATGTGCATGTACCTGGGGGCAAGGCTGTTCGGCTTTCTCGGTATCTTCATACTTCCGATTCTCATATTGATTGTACAGAATTTAAACGATACCGGCATCATCCATATTTATAATTCGTAACTGTACTACGTATATTCATGTATTCGTAAAAGGCGTCATCCCTGGAACATCCTGCGATGTTCTTTTTTATTGATTTTTCGGCTGTCTCTAATGAAATCATAAATACCAGCAGGTGTGTAAATGCGGGAACCGGATGCTACGTCCCGCACTATAGCATGCTTCCACTTTATTGTATTTTTATCGGATACAAGTAGGATACATGCATTTGCTACCTTATATACGGAAGAAAAAAACAAGGAGGGTCGTGATATTTACACGAAAAAGAGCAAGCACGTATGCAGACGTTTCCTTTGGAAATTATCTGGTAAACAAAAGAGGATAGCGCTACACAAAAGGATTGCTGTCAAGCTGCTTGTGATTATCGCTTCTCTGTATGCATACTTTCGTAGGTAAGCAATTGCGGTATACAGCTATATGCCCCTGTCTGCTTCTGCAGGCAGAAAAAAGAGCCTGCTCAGCTATTGCCACTGACCAGACTCACCTGCACGTATATGATTTTAAATGTCATCAGAAGAAAGACTACTCTTTCCTCTGCTGCATGTATGGCGAACAGTCTCTACATATGCATAAGGTTTACAAGTATGCAACTGCCTCTTCCAATCAGCTGCATGGCATTGCCCGCCTACAGTGACTGTGCATGCTCCTATTCAACAACTGCCGGATTTGTCTTTGTTTACAGCTTTTCAAACAATGCCGCAGGTGCACCGCATAACGGACATACATAGTCCTGTGGAAGCGGATCTCCTTCATAGATGTAACCGCAGATTGTACATCTCCAGCCGCTTTTTTCACTCTTTTCCTGATAGCTCGGTGCATTCTTCGGGGTAGCTCCGTTTTTCACCTGATGATAGTAAGCATAGGTCATAACCTCTTCCTCACTGAGCACTTCTGCCTCTTCCACTTCCCCAACAAACATGACATGCGTACCCAAATCAAGTGTTTTTACAACCTTGAGACTGTAGCGTGCCGCCATGTGCTCACTGGGATAGGGAACCCCGTGTGTATCTCTTCGGTAAGTGCACTGCGCGAATTTGTCATTGTCCCTGCTGGAACAAAAGCCGAAATTTTTAATGATATCCATACCGCAGTTCTGCGTTAGCACGACTGCACTGAAGCGTCCTGATTTTTCAATCAGCTGCTCCGTATAATTGTCCTTGTTCAGGGTTACCGCAAGCTGTGCAGGAGATGAGGTTACCTGATGCAGGGTATTTGCAACGCAGCCTGCATCCTTTCCCTCTGAAGTAGTTGAAATGATGTATAAGCCGTAGCTCAATTTAAAAAATGCTGTTTGATCCATATTGCTTCCTCCTTTAATATTAAGAACCGTTCTTATTTATACATATAGTATGCGCCTTTTTCAGACATTTGTAAAGAGAATTGCCCAGTCTTCATTTAAGCTTTTTTAAGAAGTTCTCCGTATGCGCAAACAGGGTTTCATGTCATAATACATATGAGCAGGATTCGACTAATTTATACAAATTTCTATAAATTTTTCAAACTTTCTTCCTGTAATATGCGTCTAATAACTGAAACAGCAAGATAGGAGACACGGTACATGAAACAGCGACTGCATCCGGACGATCTGGAATTCTATTTAAAATCGAATGAAAAACGCCTGTATCGTCTGGCATATTCTTATATGCATAGCGATGCGGATGCCAAGGATATGCTGCAGAATGCAATCCTAAAGGCATTTACCGGTCTGACCAGATTGAAAAACATGGAGTATATGGATACCTGGTTCTACAGAATTCTCATCAATACCTGTCTGGATCAAATCCGTAAGCAGCGTCGGGAATCGGTATATCCGCTGGAGGAAGACATCATGCTGCAGGAGCATACCGACATGCTGCTCAGTGAGGAGCTTCATCAGCTGCTGTTTGCATTGGATCCGAAAACCAGAACCATTCTCATCCTCCGCTTTTTCGAAGACCGCAAGCTGGATGAAATTTCGGATATCCTGTCAATGCCTTTAAGTACCGTAAAGACACGGCTTTATAAAGGATTGAAGGACATGCGTATACAGATGGAGGAACAGGATGTATGAAAAAGGTAGATAAGCTACGACAGGAATATGAGGAAATACAGACACCGCAGGATTTGGACAGCTTTATGGATACCTGCATCGATCAGGCACAGAAAAAGCAGAGCCGCTTTACCTTTTACAGGCTATGGAAGCCTGCGCTCAGTGCTGCCCTTATAGGTTATCTGATTGTGCTGAACACCGTACCGGCGTTTGCCCAAAGCGTATTCGCGATTCCTCTGCTGGGCGATGTCTCCCGTATTCTGTGCGTGCGGGAATATCAGAAAACCAGTGATGTGGATTCCTTAAGCGTCAAGGTTCCGGAGGTGAAAAACACGGGAAATCCAGAGATGGAGGAGCGTGTGAATAAACAGATTGAGGAGCGCATCAATAAAACCACCGAGCAGCTGTATAAGGACAGTGCACAGGTTCGGGAAATGATGAAAAAGGAAAAGGTGGAATCGCTGACCGCAAAAACAGAGGTCACAATCGATTATAAAATCACCTGTAATCAAAAGAACCTGTTATCCTTCCAGATTATGACAAACTATCAGCTGAATACCTCCATGCAGGAATATCAGACCTTCAATCTGGATTTATCCAGTGGAAGAGACATCACACTGCAGGATTTGTTTGGCAAGGATTATGAGGATACTATTAACACCAGTGTCCGCAGACAAATCAAAGAGCGTACAGAGCAGAATGAAAATGCAAGCTATTTTGACGGAGCGATGGGATTTCAGGGAATCCGTAAAAATCAGCCATACTATATTGACAGCAAGGGAAACGTTGTCATCATCTTTGAAAAATATTCCATTGCCCCCGGGTATATGGGAACACAGGAATTTAAAATACCTTGCAGTGAGCTTCACAAGTATACAGGAGGAAAGTAATGATGAAACAGGAATACAAACGGAACAGACATGTCAACCCAAAGCGGCTTATGCTGCTGATACTGATACCGGTTCTGCTGCTGGCAGGCGGCTTCGGGATTTATAAAATCATGGCTGAGGATGCGTATGCGGCCTACAACACCTATGACGAAAGCAATAAGAAGGAAGGTACGATGGAGCATTTCACCGAGGAGAAGGAGGATACCTATTATCTTTCCTTCTATTATCCGAAGTTTGAAGATAAACAGCTCAATGAAATCGTACAAACCTATCGCAGTACAAGTATACAGACAAAGCGCAAGCATGAAGGCATGCAGTATATCGCGATTGATTATGCCAGTGAAAAGCTGTTTGATCAGTATGTGAATCTAACCTTTATACAGAAGATTTATGATGCTGATGAAAAACAGGTGGATGAAGTCAGAAATCACTATACCTATGATACCAAACAGAGAAAGCTAATCACCGTGCAGGATGCCCTGCGTCGGGATTATGTGCAGGTGGTAAAAAAGCTGGCAGAGACAGCAGGCATAAAAACCCCCAGCATCACTTCCCTGCAGGTGCAGGTTGAAAAAGACGGGCTTATGCTCTATACCGGCAAGGAAACAAAAGGGATGGCCTTTCCCTATAAGGAATATAAGAAATACATCCGCCTTGCGAACCGAAACATTCCTTCACTATATCAAAAAGACGCGATCATTCCGACAGAGCAGAAGGTGGATCCCAACAAGAAAATGATTGCCTTCACCTTTGACGACGGTCCGCATTGGCAAAATACACAAATCATCATGAAGGAATTTGAAAAATACAACGGACGTGCCACCTTCTTTATGCTGGGACAGAATGTGAAGGACGACACGACCGGTGTGGATCACACGGATATCGTTCGCGATATGTATAAACGCGGCTTTGAGGTGGGAAATCATTCCTGGGACCACTCCATGCGGATCGCCGCAAGCAAAAGTGATGCGATGAGCAAAGCTGAAGTAAGTGATGAAATCTATAACACGCAGGACGCCATATTTGCGGCATGCGGTGCGGATGCGACGATGTTTCGTCCACCCTATGGTGCATTGAATAACAATGTACGTGCCGTATCCACTCTGGATTTCGCACTCTGGGATTTGGATACTCTGGATTGGAGCAATAAAAACGCAGATATCATCACCCAGAATATCATGCAGAATGTGCATGACGGCTCCGTTATCCTACTGCATGATATCCACGATTTTTCCAGAGATGCCATCCTGCAGGTGCTGCCGAAGCTGGAGGCAAAGGGCTATCAGTTCGTTTCCCTTTCCACTCTTCGCAAATATAAAAACGAAGAGCTGGTAAATGAAAATATCGTCATCCCTGCCTCCATGAAGTAACATCATATCAATTCGCTATTTTCAATTCAGTGTATTGCCATACCGCTGCAGGTATGGCTTTTTTGTACAGCCTGTAATGCAATCCAATGTATGAAAGACCGTTTGTAATGCCTATGCAATTGGAATCCATATGACAGCAATACGCAACCTTCCATATGAAATACACAGTGGTATTCATTGCTACAGGATCCATTTCGCCAACAGACCTCATTATTTCCCATATCTTACAGAGTTATGAAATTTATGATTTTTCAACCACTACAAGGTAATTTATGTAAAAGGATGCTATAATATTACCGGATAGCTATTTTGGAGGGATTATGAATACGAGAAGAAAAAAAATAAGGAAGGATCGACTGGCAATTTTACTGGTACTCTGTGCCGTGGTGATAACCACAATCGGCTTCGGAATATGGAAAATCAGCGGCATGCTGTTTCATGATCCGTACGAAACATACAAAGCCTATGAAACAAAAGGAAAAGATTACGGAGATATACAGCAGGTCAGTAAGGAATATGAGAACGAGGCGTTTGTATCCTTTACCTATCCTGCATATGAAGAAAAGGAATTAAACAGCCTTGTCAAGGCATACGAGAAAAAGACTGTGCCAGCGGCCGGTAAGACAAAGAAGCAGATTACAAGCATTGATTATGACAGCTCACTGCTTTTTGACCGCTATGTGAATCTGGCATTCCACAGACACACATACAATGTTGATGGTGTGCAAACGCATACAGAGACCACATGGATGCTGTATGATAAAAAGCAGAAGAAGCAGCTGGTGCTGGAGGATGTATTGCGCCGTGAGTATCCTGCTTTGGTGAAAAGGCTGGCCGGGGAACAGGGCTGGAAAAAGGATATAAAGCGTGATACTAGTGCCCTTTCCATGACAAAGACAAGCCTGCGTATCCATCTGGATGAAAAGCATACCGTTTCCATTCCATATAAGGAATATAGGAAATACATAAGACTGAAGGATTCCCATATACCGTCATTGTACCAGAAGGATACAGCGGTTGCCAGGGCACAGCCAAAGGTTGACCCTAAAAAGAAGATGATCGCCTTTACCTTTGATGACGGGCCAAGTGCCTATACCTCGGAGGTCATGGATATATTTGAACAATACGACGGACGCGCCACCTTCTTCATGCTTGGACAAAACGTGGAGGCAAACCGTGATACAGTAAAGGAAATGTATAACCGCGGCTTTGAGCTGGGGAATCATTCCTGGGATCATTCCATGGATCTTGCGGCTTCCAAAAAAGGATACATGTCTGTTTCACAGGTCACGGAAAACATTTATAAGGTTCAGGATGCAATCTATGCCATCTGCGGTGCAGAGCCGCAATATTTCCGTCCGCCATATGGTGCGGTAAACAACAATATGCTGAAGGGCAATCATCTTGGCTATGCGTTCTGGGATATCGACACAAGAGACTGGTCCAGCAAGAATGCCGCCAGCATCACTGCTGCAGCATTGAACGGGGCAAAGAACGGCAATATCGTTATTTTGTTTCATGATATATATGAGCCAAGCGTGGAAAGTCTGAAATCCATCCTGCCGGAATTAAAGAAGCAGGGCTATCAGTTTGTCACCTATTCCACTTTAATGAAATATGAAAAGGACTACCTGTTGAAGCTGGATGCCGGCTACGGCGTATCGGAAGCATACGCAAACGGTCATTAGATCTGCGCATTATTCGCAGGTCTTTTTTCTTCATTTGTGCTATACTGAAGAAAAAGGAAAAGGAGGAAAAGCATATGCTTACTGAAATATGGACAAGGCAGAGTATACGCCGCTATGAAGATCGGACAGTAGAAAAGGAAAAGCTGGAGGAGCTACTTCGCGCCGCCATGCATGCGCCTACGGCAAGGAATACACAAAGCTGGCGATTTATGGTGATTCGCAATCGGAAAGCTCTGGATGAGATGACAACCCTGCAGCCTTATACAGGAATGATGAAAACAGCGCCCTGCGCCATTCTTGTGATGGGTGATCAAAAAGCTACCGATTTGGATGAATATCTGTACTGTGACTGCAGTGCCGCAATCCAAAACATCCTGATAGAAGCACGGCATCAGGGACTGTCAACCTGCTGGTGTGCCGTGGGACCGCGAAAGGAGCGCATAAATAACTTTCGCAATTATTATAAGTTGAAGGAGGATTTACTCCCGGTTGCGGTCATTGCTGTGGGCTACGGTTGTGAAGATAAAGAAATTGCGGATCGCTTTGACCCAGATAAGATTTCATACTTCGACTGATGGATGAAGGATACTTCGTTTCTCGTAAATGAAAATACGCAAAGGTATCGCTGTTATAGGAAACCTTTGCGTTTTCAATTTTAAAAATCACAATGCTGCAACAGGCCTGAAAATGTCTGTTCATTACCAGATCCATTTGCTTCAGCTACCATGCCTGCTGTTTTCAGTATCACCGCTGATGTAAGGGAAGTATTTCTGCCTGTCATAGCATGTAATCTCCAGTTCAATACCTTCACTGTCCTTCAGAAAAAATGCATAATAGTCCTCACAGTATTCCGGATAAAATCTTGGCGCATGAACAATCTGCATCTTCATCTGCAGGACCTGCTCGTATAAGCGATCCACTGTTTGCGTATCATCTACCATAAATGCCACATGATGCAAAGCTCCAGGCTTCCTGCGGCTGAGCTTTTCCTTTTCAAAACAGCTCCGCGGACTGACAATACCGATGGAGAACGCCGCATGATGGTATTCTATTATTTCATATGCATTTGCTTCCTTACGGTCATATTCCTTATAACGCAGATCAAAGCCAAGCAGTGGCAGAAATTGATCATAAAAGCGTTCTGCACGTTTTAAATCACGAACGGTGACATGCAGATGATCAAGTAAAGGAGTCATATCAATCACCGCTATATTGCTTCAACCATGCTTCATCGGCAGGAAAACAGCGATGAACTCCGTTTTCATATGCCGCGACCATGAGGGTTACCTCACCATCCTGTGCCACAACATAAGGAAATTCCTTTAAATTTGTCACAGCAGCACAGTTCCCCTTTGTATCCATGGCAATCATGGATATGGCATCACAGTCGTTTCCAGCCTGCTTCATACGTGCCATATGGGTATCCAGCACCTGAATCAAAGCATCCTGTACGGCTATCCCTGCACGCATCAGATCAACAACCCGAACAGACAGACAGCCACGCATAATATCTTCTCCTAGACCGGTTGCCGCTGCACTGCCGGCCATTGCGTCACTGTAAAAGCCGGAGCCGATGACCGGGCTGTCCCCCACTCTGCCGGCATGCTTTAAAAACAACCCGGAGGTAGACACACCCGCAGCCATTTCATTATCCTTTGCGGCCAGCACGCAAACCGTGTCATGACCGTCATATGCCTTTAAATCCGCATCCTTCTTAGCCTGTTTCCAACGCTGCTTCGAAGCCTCGGTAAGATTATTTGCAAAAGCGAAGCCTTCCTCCTGTGCATAGCCTTCCGCTCCCTTTCCGGCAAGCAGACAATTGCAATGCTTCCCGCACAGGGATGCTGCGACCTCGATTGCGGATGCCACATTCTCCATCTCAATCACACCGCCAAAATTTAATGTTTTCCCATCCATATAGGCTGCATCCAGCTGCACATGCCCGTCGATATTGGGAAGACCGCCCTTTCCGACCGACACAAATTCCTCGCGCTGTTCCACATCCTGTATCGCTGTGCGTATGGCTTCCTTTACACTCTGCTCCCGCAAAACCGCTGCTCCCCTGCGGATACCGTCAAATGCCATCTTCCAGGTTCCTATCATCGTCTGCTTCATTGTTCATTCCTCCGTTTTCATCTGATGTATGCTCACTCTGTTTTTCCATGTTTATTATACAGGAAAAACGCGCAGGGATGAAGCATAATTCACACGCTCGCATACCGTAAGCTCTTAGATCCTTCCATAAATTATTTTGAACCTCATACTGCTGTACCTCCAAATGACCGGTATAAAAAAAGAAAGCCGGCAAATTCCCGGGTTCTTTCTTACGTTAGGGTATTTGCAAAAGGGAGACTTCAGCTTCTATTGATAAAAACAATAATATGTAAGTCTCCCTATGTTAAGTTTACCCACAATCAAGAAAGAACCAATCCCTGTAAGCAGGGACGCCTGACTTTCCATTTTCTGCACACTGGACTGGCAATGCGCTGTTTGTTTTCTATAGCAGCGGATCAACTGCATCCGTGTTGATATCACGAATCGTTTCACAGCTCTGGTTAAACTTCGCCTGATCCACTTCATTCAGATCCAGCTTTACGATTTCACGGATCCCCTGACGGTTGACAACTGCCGGTACACCGATATACAGCCCCTCTTGACCATATTCGTTATTCTGATACGCAGACACTGTCAGAATAACATTCTCATCATCCAGAATGGCATGCACCAGCCGGTTCAGCGACAGTCCGATTCCATAATAGGTGGAACGCTTGCGCTTCACGATTTCATACCCTGCCTGCTGTACATTTGTGTAGATGTCATGCAGATCGGATAAATCTCTGCCCTTTTCATCCAGCAGGTCCAGCAGATTCTTGCAGCCGACATAGGCATTGGTCCATGGCACAAAGCTGGAATCGCCATGCTCGCCCATGATATACGCGTGAATATTGCTGGTGGAAACATCCAGATATTCGCTCATCATATAGCGTAGACGGGCTGTGTCCAGAATCGTTCCGGAGCCGATGACACGCTCCGTCGGCAGTCCGCTCACCTTTTGCGCAACATAGGTCATGGCATCCACCGGATTGCTGGCAATGACCAGGATACCGTCAAAGCCGCTTGCCATAATCTGCTCGGTTACGCTTTTCATAATCACCGTGTCTCTCGCTGTAAGATCCAGACGTGTTTCCGTCGGCTTCTGCGTAACACCGGCTGTTATCACAACGACTGCCGCATCCCGACATTCCTCATAGCCACCTGCCTTGATACTCATCTTACCTCTTGCGTAGGGCAACCCATGCTGCAAATCCATCGCCTCTCCGATCGCCTTTTCCTGATCCACATCGATCAGCACCAGCTCGTCGATCCCTCCGGTATTCAAAAAGCTGTACGCCATGCTCATACCGACAAAGCCACAGCCAACCAGTACGATTTTTCTTTTCTCATTCATAAAGAAACTACCTCCAGATATTCCAATCATTCTTTACTTTACCATAAAAAAGAAGATAAGAAAACAGCAATCATTTCCTTATCTCCTGTAGAAAACTGTCTGAATCAAAGCAGCGGATCAATGATGTCCCGGTTGATTTCTTTCAAGGTCCTGCAGCTGCTGTCAAATTTAGCCTGATCAACCTCATTCAGCTTCAGGCGGATCACCTCACGGACACCCTCTCTGTTCACAACTGCAGGTACGCCGATATACAGGCCCTTCTGTTGATATTCCCCTTCCTGATAAGCGGAAACGGTCAGAATGGCATTTTCATCGTCCAGAACAGCATGCACCAGACGGTTTAAGGAAAGCCCGATACCATAGAAAGTCGCCTTCTTGCGATTGATAATTTCATATGCCGCCTGCTGCACATTAGTATAGATGTCATGCAGGTCGGACAGCGGCTTTCCTTTTTCATCCAGCAGCTCCAGCAGTGATTTGCTTCCGACATAGGCATGTGTCCACGGAACAAAGCTGGAATCGCCATGCTCTCCCATGATATAGGCATGCATGTTGGAGCTGGATACATCCAGATACTCACTCATCATATAACGAAGGCGTGCCGTATCCAGAATCGTTCCGGAGCCGATGACACGCTCTTTTGGCAGACCGCTGACCTTCTGTGCGAGGTATGTCATGCCATCCACCGGATTGCTGGCAATGATCAGTATACCATCAAAGCCGCTTGCCATGATGCTTTCCACAACACTCTTCATAATTTTTGCGTTCTTCGCTGTCAGGTCCAGACGTGTTTCCTCCGGCTTCTGGGCAGCTCCTGCTGTAATCACCACAATACTCGCATCTCTGCAATCCGCATAATCTCCTGCATAGATTTCCATTTTACCTCTGGCATACGGCAAGCCGTGCTGCAGATCCATCGCCTCTCCGACTGCCTTTTCCTTTGCGACATCAAGCAGCACCAATTCGTCAATTCCTCCGGTGCTCAGAAAACTATATGCCATGCTCATACCGACAAAGCCGGTACCAACCAGTACGATTTTTCTTTTTTCACTCATTGTGAAGCCTCCTTTGCATGGGTTTTCACTATATGTTACCCATATCTAACCAAAATATACCACGCACTTGAAAAAAGTGAAAGAAAGATGACCGAAAAGCTGTACGACAGTAACCATGACGAACAAAAACCGGTATATGAAAAGACCGTATGGAATTTCCAATGGGTTTGCAGAGAATTTCAATTAAAGGAGAAATCCATACGATAGTAGCTTATCATCAGAATCTGAATCCTTCCTTTTGCATACACCCTAAGGTAAGAATAGAACCTTTCCTCAGGCATAATCAGTAGACAATTTATATTTGAACCATACATTTGTTCGTATCGCCTTCCTTTGATTACAAAAAAAAGATCAGAAGCTGCATACAGACTGCAGGCATCCAATCCTTCTTGTGACCGCATAGATTATGCGGTCATACTTAGCGAATCATCTGTTTTATTTTCTCAACATCCTCTTCACTGCCCTCACCATCGACCTTGTAAAGACAGGGAACATTGTATTTTTCTGAGATGATATCCCCCGCCCAGCCAAAGGTTGCGGCATGGCGCTCTCTGCTTCCTCCGGCTACAACCCCCTTTAAGCCGTCAGGGTTGTTTTCCAGGAAGCTCTCCACGATGTTTGGAACGACACCATTCCCATCCGTATAAGTAAATAGAATGTAATCACCCTTCACCGTTTCTGTACCGTTTTCTATTTTCATTGCGTCAATCGCAAGCTTTTCGATCAATTTCTCTGTTTTACCCATTCTGGATGCATATACATATGTCATACTGTGACCTCCTTGTTTATCTGCATAAATATTACCATAGGCTAACAATCAAAGCAACTCTCATGCCCCGCATTGTATATGCTTGAATATGAGAGCAGGTGTATGCATCGCTTTTCAGGATTACAGCTAGTTGCTTGTGCAGACCTTTTGCATATATCATGCCTGCAATTTCAAACCGCTTTATAGCTGCTTACTTTTCTTCTCTGTCTTCCTGCAATTCATACCTGTACTTTACATTGCCTGTACAATTACGGTATCCGTATGAAACCGCAGTACGATGAAGTATGCTTTTCCATTAGAAAAAAGGATTCCATACGATTACATCCGCATCCTATGAAATCCTTTGCATGATGTATTAAAAAAACAAAGGATAGTAGAAACATGGTTTTTATAGCTGCCTACAGATCATCCACCAGCGCACTGCTCTTCGCATAAGCGGAGGAGCGTGCTTCAAAAAAATCGGTTTTGATCAGATTGGCATTCGCATACATGGATACCCATTCCATGGATTTCGGTTCATTTTCAAAGCCGTCATACAAGGAACCGAAGCCAAGAGAATTGCTGCGAAGATTTCCCAAGTAATGAATGTAATCGGATACCATTTCCATTGTCAGTCCTTCGATATGATTTCCTATCACATACTCTCCCCAGCGAATCTCCTCCTCCACACCATGGCGAAGCATGTCCTTATATTCCTCAATCAGCTCTTCCGTAAACAGCTGCGGCTCCTCTTTTTGCAGCTCCAGAATCATAGAGCGAAACAACCATAGATGCGTATTTTCATCCCGGTTGATATAGCGGATTTCCTGTACGGAGCCCGGCATTTTTCCCATGCGTCCCAGATTATAGAAAAACATAAAGCCGGAATAAAAGTAAATACCCTCCAGTATATAATTCGCCATCATCGTTTTCATCAAATGTCTGCCGTCTCTATGTGTCTGGAAATCATTATACAGATCCCCGATGAATTTGTTTCGATTCAATAAACGCTCATCGTCCTTCCACTGGTACAGAATATCCGTGCGTTCCTGCGGTGAACAGATGGAATCCAGCATATAGCTGTAGCTCTGAGAGTGAACAGCCTCCTGAAAGGCCTGTATCGTCAGACACAGATTCACCTCATTGGCGGTTATATATTCCCCTACATTTGGCAGATTCGCTGTCTGAATGGAATCCAGAAAAATCAGAAAGGACAGGGTTTTGTCATATGCCGTTTTCTCTGCCTCACGCAGCCTGCGGTAGTCCTTTACATCCTGATTCAGGTTGATTTCCTCAGGAATCCAGAAATTGTTCATCGCCTGACGATACCAGTCGGATACCCAGGTATATTTCATGTTGTTAAAATCATTCAGATTGGTCGTATTGCCATTGATCATGCGGCGCTTTCCGACCTCGCAATCCCCGTGTTCATTAAACAGAGGCTTTCTTACTAAATCACTCATACATACTCCCTTCTAGGATGCGCAGGATTCGCATTCCTCTACTTCCAATGACTTGCTGCGAACATAATAAATCGTTTTTACACCATATTCCCATGCGTGAATATACAGCATCAGAACCTGGCGCAGGGTAAATTCATTGGTAATATACAGATTGACAGACTGTGCCTGGTCAATATGACGCTGCCGGATACCGGCCGAGCGCACCACCCATTCCTGATCGATCAGATGGGCATTCTTATACAGCCAGAAGGTTCTCGCATCCAAATCCGGTGCAACACGGGCAATCATACTGCCCTTTTTTTCTTCCAGAAAATATTTATTCATAATCGGATCCACACCGGCCGTTGTTCCTGCGATGATGGAGGTGGAGCTTGTCGGTGCGATTGCCATCAGCCATGCATTGCGCATTCCCTGCTCACGCACCTGCCGAAACAGCCGGCTCCATGCATCGGATGTATAGCCTCGCTTTGTGAAATAGGCACCGCTTTGCCAGTCACTTCCTGCAAACATGGAATAGCTGCCCTTTTCCCTAGCCAGTGCAGTGCTTGCCTGAATCGCATAGTAATTGATTTTTTCAAAAAGGGTATCCGCAAATTGCAGATGCTCCTCGGACTCAAACCGCAGATTCTGCTTAACCAGCATATGATGATAGCCGCTGACTCCCAAACCGATTGGGCGATATTTGCGGTTTGTGATTTTCGCATAGGGAATCGGATAATAATTCAGATCGATTACATTATCCAATGCGCGTACAATAACATGAATGATATGGGAAAGCTCTTCCTCGTTGTTTACATCAATATTCCCCAGCGACAGACTTGCCAGATTGCAGACGACAAAATCTCCCGGCTTACTTTCATTAACTACCACGCTCTCTCCGTCAATTTCCACAATGCGGCTTTCTTCCAGCTTTAGCGCCTTCATATTCTGTGCGATTTCTGTACAGAGATTGCTGCAGTAAATCATACCGGCATGTGCATTTGGATTCATACGGTTCACATGATCACGGTTAAAGGTAAACGGTGTACCGGTTTCCACTGCCGATTTCAGAATCAGACGTACCAGATCCTTCAGCACCATGGTGCGCTTGGGAACACGCGGGTCCTGCACACAGTCAAAGTAGCGCTCTTCCCATTCCTCACCATAGAAATCCTCCAGGTGATAGCCCTTGATTTTATGAATTTCATGCGGACACATCAGATACCAGGTCGCATTCAAATCCTCTTTTGCCATCTTCCAGAACAGGTCCGGATAACAGACAGCAGGAAACACATCATGTGCCTTCATGCGGTCATCCCCGTTATTGGTTCTCAGATTCAAAAACTCGGGAAGATCCTTGTGCCAGGCATCCAGATAGACAGCGACTGCCCCCTGACGAACCCCCAGCTGATCGACTGCGGTCGCCGTATCATTGACAAGCTTGATCCAGCGTATCACACCCCCGGCAGCTCCCTCAAAGCCGCGGATATCACTGCCGTTTGCACGAACCTTGCCAAAATACAGTCCCATTCCACCGCCGTATTTGGAAACCTGTGCGAAATTATCCACACTCTTATAAATATTGTTTAAGGTGTCCTCTACCGTATCGATGAAGCAGCTGGAAAGCTGATGATACGGCTTGCGGGCATTGGACATGGTCGGTGTTGCCATCGTTACCTGCAATTGAGAGAGAATATCATAGATCTGCTTCGCCCAGTACATGCGATTCTGTTCCGGCAGTGCCAGATGCATAGCGATACCCATGAACATTTCCTGCGGTGTTTCCAAAACCTCATGGGCATGGGAACACATCAGATACCGTTTTTTCACGAGCTCCAGACCGCTGTAGGTAAACAGGTAATCGCGCTCATCCTTCAGATATGCGCCCAGCTCATCAATCTCCGCATCACTGTATGCCTTCCGTATATAATCACCGTAATATCCCTGTTCTTCCAGATATTTCAGTTTTTTACTGAATACGGGAAGCTCCAGCTTTTGCATGCGGGCACTGATTTCCTCATGCAGCGCATAGGAAAGAAAGCGGGAAGCGATATATTCCCATTTGGGTGCCTCTTTACTGATTAACTCAACACTTGCCTTCATCAGCATATGCAGCCGCTCATCACTTTCCATATCCTCTTTCAAAAAGGAATGAAATTTCATGAGCAGATGACGCAGATCATAGCCCTCATCCGGATAACGCTGCTGAATATCCGCCAGTATGCTGTAAAGGTCTTCCTTTTGCAGTGCATGGACAAGATCCTGTACCACCTTCCTGGATTCCGTTCGCTTCTGACGATACAGAATATAGTTTTTTGCTTCTTTATAAAACTGATGCTGCATCAGTTCTTCTTCTACAAGATCCTGAACGACCTCTACACTCAGCATCGGCTTGTCTGCCGCTGCTGCTTTTGTTATGTCCTCAATAATTTCCTTAAGTACCGACTCTTCAATGAGCGTCCCGGTACTGCGGAATGCTTTTCTGATTGCCTGTGCAATCTTCTCTCCTTCAAATTCCTGAAGTTGTCCATCTCTTTTCTGTATCTTCATATACATACCACCTATCTTGTATTAGTATAGGTGGATTGTGACAGTTCACGCAACTTAAATGCCTAAGAAAAAACTGCCAGTTCCTGACAGTATTCCTGAACATAGCAGCTCATATTCCGTTTGCTTCATAAAACATCAGTTCTTTATTAAAAAATTCATCACCAGTGCTATCATGATTTCCTTTTCTTCCGGCTTAGATTCAGCAACCATCAGTGTGATGGCAACCAGTGCACTATCACTGATAATTTTTTCACCATTATGAAGCAAGGCATTATTCTTATTTAAAAATTCCAGAAACAATGCTGCTGCTATTCGTTTGCATCCATCAGCGAACGGATGGTCCTTAATAAGAAAGTATAAAAGGTTTGCCGCCTTTTCTTCAAGTGTTGGATAAACCTCCTGGCTGAATACATCCTGATATACAGCCGCCAATATACCGGCAACTTTTCCAGGCTCTTTTTCCACTCCGAACACATCCGAATCAAAGCTCATTTTGTCAATGAATTCTCTGCTTTCTTCATAAGTCAACTGATAAACACATTTGGTTCCATCCGGTTTTTTCAAGCTCTGGTGATCATAACTGTCAAGCAATTCCAAGGCTGCAGTGTATTCTTCAACCACCTGAAGAACCGAGTCTGCATCAATACCGGCGATTCCGGCAATAATGCCGGATTGCAGTCGTATTGTTTTATTTAAATATTGCAGCCTTTTCTCATTAACTGCATAGCCTTGAACCATGTAATCTTTTAGGATTCCATTTGCCCATTTTCTAAATTCAATACCGCGTTGTGATTTGACTCTATATCCTACTGATATGATGACATCAAGATTATAGTTGTCCACTTGATACGTTTTTCCGTCAGCGGCAGTTGTCGCATATTTTGCGACAACTGCTTCTTTGTCCAACTCTTTCTCTTTAAATATGTTATTGATATGTCTACCAATCGTTTTGATATCCCTGTCAAACAACATGGAAATCTGCATTCTGTTTAGCCAAACCGTGTTTTCTTCGGGACATACTGATACATCCAACTGTAATTCTCCATCTTTGAATACCACTACATTTAAATCACGATTCTTAAAGTTCTCTACCATTTTTTCACCTGATGCTATCTTGTCAGCATCTACCTTTCTATAATATTCTTTTCATCTGGAACAGCGACAGCAGACAGCAATCTGATTTCGTGTACTGCCTTATAATTTTCTTGAAACAGCATGGCATTATTTTTCTTTTTATATTTTGGACACAAGGCAGTGGGTAGTCGCTTTCATATTCAGAAAGAACCTCCTTGATAAGCAGAGAACAAAATTTATCCCTTTCCTATCATGTATCAACTTGATTATTTTTACAGCGTGATATGAAGTGAAATGTACAAAACCTTAAACTATGAAGCTCACATATTTTCCAATTATACTTATATTACAGATCAGCCTGCGAATAAACTCATGTCAAGGTTATAGTGTGTCAAGGCTCTTTGAATATTTCTTTATCCTACTTTACGAACTACCGGGTAATTCTCGGTAGTTTCTAATTTTATAAATTTTAACACGGTCCTCTTTTTTACTTTAAAATGAATCGTATAGCTTATATCCTCTCTTAAGATGTATTTTGTAATTGTAATTCATTCTACTCAACAAATAGCCCTCTGCATGTCCTTCAGCGGTGATATAACGTTCCATACGCAATATGAAAAAGAGATTTCAGAAATGACGGTATTCGGCATTCAAGAAATCTCTCTATCTATCACTTTTACATAAAATAAGAAGAGATACACAATTGCTGCTTTCCTATTTTTTCATCAACTGGTTGATTTTCATCTCATACGGAGTTCCCTTAAGATCCTTTGACGCCGCCTGCAGATGTTCCTTCTTTTTCTTTTCATCCTTCAAATAGCTGTACTGCAGCGCCAGCATATAATGGAACATACCCTTCTGCGCTTCCTGCAGCTCTTCATTCTTCAGCTGTTTCTCCATATCATCGATATAGCTGGTCTTTTCTTCCAGCAGAATATCATAGATGACCTGACACTCCTGAGTAATGCTCTCATCCGCAATCTTTTTCATACGCTCCAGCAATGTTTTACATTTCTTTTTGCTATCCTCGTCCAGATAGTAATAAAATGCTTTTATGACAACATCCAGCTCCTGCTTTTTATTCATCCGCATGCTCAGAATCAATTCAAAGCACTCTTCGATTTTTTTCTTATCCGCTTTCATGATATAGCCGTTTAAACGCATATATTCACGGTTGAACGGAGGATAGAAATACTTGCAGGGAAGAGAATCCAGAAGCTTGAAATACGCATTGAAATCACCCTGCTGCATATGCTTTAACAGCTTCTTCAAAATACTCTGCTTCCATACCTGCGTGCCGACAATCAGTACGATTGTAATAACGACGGCCAATATAATAATTTTATAGTCCATAGTACACCTCAGTTTTCATTAAGATTATTGTACTATATCTTGTCGCCTTTTTCACTTAAAATTTTCATTTTCTGCATAAAAATTAAAATTCCTATACAGCGATGTCTTTTTTGATTGCGGCTGAAAGCCTTGACAGCAGATACTGCATTCATGGCAGAGCATATAGTCATTCGTATGATAAAAGCATTTTGTATAAGCTCATGTAAAGTTACGAAGGCGAAGCGCATTGCTGACAACGCTCACTGAGCTGAACGCCATCGCAGCACCTGCGAATACCGGAGACAGCAGCGGTCCGCCAAACAGATGCAGCACACCGGCCGCAATCGGGATACCCAGCGTATTGTAGAAGAATGCCCAGAACAGATTCTGCTTGATATTGCGTATAACTGCCTTAGATAAACGGATTGCCGTCTCCACATCCTGAATATTATCCTTCACCAATACGATGTCAGCACTCTCCACCGCAACATCACTGCCGCTTCCGATGGCAATGCCGACCTCGCTTTGTGTCAGAGCGACTGCATCGTTGATGCCGTCCCCGACCATGGCAACGACTTTCCCCTGTGCCTGCAGCTTTTTGACCTCCTCCCCCTTTTGATCTGGAAGTACCTGTGCTATCACATGTTCGATTCCTGCGGCTTCCGCAATCGCTGCCGCTGTGATTTCATTATCGCCTGTCAGCATGACCACATCGATTTGCTGTTGACGAAGACGTCGTATGACATCTTTCGTCTGCGGCTTCAGCTGATCTGCAATGGCAATAATCCCATATATATGAGAAGACGTGCCGATCCATACGACTGTTTTTCCCTGCTGCAGCCAGGCCAGCTCCTGTGCGGCATATGCATCACAGGAAGCTCCTGCCAGCTCCAGAAAGGTGCGGCTTCCCGCATACCATGTCGTATCATCCCGAATACCGCTGAGACCGCGCCCGTTATGTGTTTCAATATGCGTTAACGCAGAACCGCTGATATTTTCTTCCCTCGCTTTTTCCAGAATAGCCGTTGCCAGCGGGTGACGGCTTCCTGCCTCCAGAGATGCCGCAATGGAAAGAAGCTTTTGCTCATCCTTGGCTGCGATATCGGTTACAACCGGCTTACCGATTGTCAGTGTTCCGGTTTTATCAAACACAATTGTATCAATACTGCTCGCTGTTTCCAGTGCCTCTCCACTCTTCATAAAGATACCGAACTGTGCCGCCTTTCCGGTTCCCACCATGATGGCGGTCGGTGTTGCCAGACCAAGCGCACACGGGCAGGCGATAACCAGCACACTGACAAAGATCGTCAGCGCAAAGGCAAAATCCTGTGTGGAAAGATACCAGAGCAGTGCTGCTACAAAGGCAATCGCCATAACCGTTGGCACGAAATACAGGGAAATCTTATCCGCAATACGTGCAATCGGCGCCTTTTTGCCCTGTGCCTCCTCGACCATACGGATGATTTTCGCAAGTGTGGTATCCTCCTCAACCGCATTGCATTCCATCACGATTCTGGCATCCAGTGCAATCGTCCCCTGGATCAATGCATCCCCCTGCTGCTTGGAAACCGGCATACTTTCCCCCGTCAGCATGCTTTCATCCACACTCGCATGTCCTTCCTTTAAGATACCGTCTACCGGAATATGCTCTCCCGGCTTTACCACAAGCAGATCACCGATCGTGATTTCCTCTGCCTGAATTTCCACCTCTTTCCCGTCTCTCAGCAATGTCGCATTGCTTGGACGCAGCTGCAGCAGTGCAGAAATCGCCCCTGTGGATTTCTTCTTCGAAATGCTTTCCAGATGCTTTCCAAACTGCACCAGCGCCACAACGACACCGGCAGATTCAAAATACAGGCTGTGAACGGCATGCAGATTGCCCTGCAGAATGGAAATCAGAGAATACAGGGAATACAGATAGGCGCTCCCTGTACCAACCGCCACCAGCGTATCCATATTGGGCGCCTTGTGGAATAATGCTGTAAACCCTCTGGTAAAGAAATGACGTCCCAGAAGGAGAATCACTGTCGCAAGAAGAAATTGGATGAGCGCAAAATGAAAGGGATGTGTGTCATAATGAATGATATCCGGCAGCGGCAGCCGGATATTGCCCAGCATATGCGACATACCGATATACAAAAGGATAAAGGCCAGAGCCAGGGTGGTATAAATTTTTATGGATGTAGAATCCTTTTTCACAGCTTCTTCCTTTCGCTCCACATGAAGCGTGCCGTGATACCCGGTATTCTGAATAATTGCCAGAATCTCCGACAGCTTGATTTTATGCGGGTCTGCTTCCACTGTTGCCGTATTTGTGACAAGGTTGATGCTGACAGCGGATATTCCTTCCGCTTTATTCAATGCATGCTCCAGCGCTGCGCTGCAGGACGAACAGGTCATTCCATCCACATCGATGCGATATGTCTTCTTCGCTTCCTCCAGCAGCGTGAAGCCGGCCTTTTTCACTGCCGCTGCCCACGCCTCGAAATTCTTTTTCGTAAATGTAATGCGCACGGTATTCATTACCAGATTCACACTCGCCTGCTCAATTTCCTCAAAGCGGTTCAATACCCGCTCTACAGCTGCACTGCAGGCGGCACAATGCATGCCCTCAACACGATAGGTCTGCTGCTTGGCAGCATCGCGCTCCTTCATATGAAAGCCGCCCTTTTCCACAGCCTGCATGGCCGCTTTTTCGTCAAAGCCGTCCGTGAAGCTGACCACCGCTTCTTCCATAACCAGATTTACGGAAGCATCCTCTACCGCCGGCTGACGCTTCAATATTTTTTCTACCGAGGCTGCACATGCTGAGCAGTGCATCCCTTCTATTCTATATGTCTTGTTCATAAGATTTTCCTTCCTTCTATTTCAGCAGTGCCGCAATTACAGCTTCGATTTCGCTGACCTTTTCCTCTGCATCCCTTTCTTCAATAGCAGTCAGTACACAGCTGTGCAAATGTCCGCTCAGAATATGCTGATTTGCTTTTTTCAGCAGAGCCGTCGATGCTGAAATCTGATTTGATATATCGATACAATAGCGTCCTTCTTCCATCATGCGAATGATACCATCCAGCTGACCGCGTGCAGTCTTTATCTTCTGAAGTGCTTTTTTACGTTCATCGTTCATCCTCTCACCTCCCCCAGGGGGTGCCCTGGTACATTCCTATTATAGTAGCTGCCTTTTCTGCTGTCAACTCCTATGCCTTTATGAATTCCTTTGTTGAAGAGGATGGCGGAATACCACCTGCTTATGTCCGCATGCCGCTTTCTGAGCGTAGCAATCAAGCGTTCCTGTATTCCTATTCCAATCACGCATCCTCTTTGAGCAGGCATTTAACAAGGATCCTATCTATGCTATCCTTTCATAAAATATGCATTATGAAATCTTACAATTTCAATATATTTCTATACTTTCACATGTCCTGCACACGATTGTACGATATAATAAAGACATGTGTGGAGGTTATCGACATGATTAAGAAAAAACTGTACATCCTTATGCTGAGCCTTTTGATCACGGCATCCCTTACTCCGGTATCAGCCAGTGAAAAGACGCTGCAGGATGATGGAACATATCACATTGTCAGTGTGGAAAAGGATGGTACCTATACAATCCTTGAGGACTGTGACACCTATGCCAGGGCAAAAGTTCTCTATACACTTCGTAAACGCAGCTATGACAATCTCGCAATCACCTATGGCAGCAGCTTCCTGAGTCTGGAGCAGGGCGTTGTGGAATTTGCGACAGCCAAAGACTGCACGCTGAACATTACCTACACAAATGATGAAAATGGTGAAGAGGGCTATACCAACGGCTGTTATGGCATTGACGCGGCATTTCTGGAATACAATCCCGGAACACAAAAGGTAAAGTTTCGTTTGTCCGGTGTTACCGGATGGGCAGATGCAGCCGATGTCACCATCTATCCGATTGAGCAGGTTCCCAATGTTTCCTCATTTACGGTAAAAAACAACACTCTGCAGCATCAGCTGAAATCCTCACTCGCAACCGCTGCCTATGACAATATCCTGCAGCTGGGAAACGCTCCGCAGCAGCTAAAGGAGGGCGTTACCTACTATAGCTATGATACCCATTATTTCTATGATGATTACGCTATGATGATCGAAGATTACCGAAACAGCAGCTTTTCTCATGCGGTGAATGCCAATGCCCCCTATTATAATTATTATCAGTATCTGAATCATCGATCCACCAGTGCCTATTCACAAAAGGATGTGGACCGGTATCTGAAGGATACGCTGGCTCTGCGTCATACAATAACCGGCTTTTACGATAAGGATAACTATATCCATGATGTTTTAACGCAATCTTTGCTTTTACAGGCGGAAGCTGCATTTTTCCAGTATCAGAATCAATTCGGGGCAAATGCGCTGATGATGCTTTCACTGGCGGAGAATGAAAGTGCTCTGGGAAGAAGCTATCTCGCCTACACCCGCAACAATCTGTTCGGACATGCTGCCTATGATTCCGCTGTTGAGGAAAATGCCTCCCGCTATGCCAGCACCTCAGGCAGCGTATACTCCCATGCCCTGCATTACCTGTCCAATGCGTATATGAATCCCAGCCAGTTTCAGTTTCACGGCGGCTTCTTCGGAAACAAGGCAGGCGGTATGAATGTATCTTACGCATCCGATCCCTACTGGGGAGAAAAAGCAGCCCAGTACTTTTATGAAATGGATCACGCCATGGGGGACAGGGATCACAACCGCTATGCGCTTGGTATCGTGAAAAATACCGGTGTTTCCATATATAAAAACGCTGATAAAAAAAGTGATGCCGTATACAGCATCAAAAAAGGCTATGATGCAGCCCTGATTCTGCTGGAAAAGCTGGAGAACAGGGATGGCGTCTGGTATCGGGTACAAAGCGACCCTTCCCTTGACAAAGAGCAGAAGCAGCAGGAAGGAAGCTACAATTTCAAAAACAGCTATGGCTTCGTGAAGGCAGAAGATGTTTCCACAGTGCTCAACAGCAAGCACATACAGGATAAAGCCTATGTGGATATCACCTTTGATGCGAACGGCGGAACATTTTATCCCAATGATAAGAAAATCACCCTGCAGGTGGAAACCGGAAAGACACCGGTGATCCAGGCACCGGTTAAGGATCATGCCCTCTTTTCTTCCTGGGATATACAGCTAAAGCCCGCAGGGGAACCGTTGACCTACAAGGCAACATACAGGGATGTCAAGCAGATTGTGCTGACACAGATGCCGCTTACCACCTATGATTTAAATGAATCCCTCGATGTCAGTGATGGCAGAATCCGCGTGGATTTTGCGGATGGTACAAGTAAGGAGGTTTCCATGACCACCGATATGGTGGAGGGCTTCTCCAGCAAAAAGACAGGAACCAAAACACTGAAGGTGACCTATGCCGGCTGTACGCTGAATTATGAAATCAGGGTATCCGACGAGCTGACGAAAAAGCAGGAAAACATGCAGCAGCGAGCTGCGGCAGTCATTAAGCTGTACGACGGGAAAACGGATTTAAACGAGGAGGCTCTGCAGGAGCTGGAGCAGCTCCGCAAGGATGTCACTGCATTCCCTCTCACACCGCTCGCAAATGAGCAGATCCGTCTTATCGACCGGATACTGCAGGAGAATCTGAAGCCCCGCTACAGTGTCATCATTAAGGATGACAGCCATGATCTGCAGGTATCCGGCTTATCCATGGCACGGATACAGGAAACCGGTTTCCTCAATACCTTCCTGCCAAAAACGATTGTCCTCAAGGTAAAGAATTCCATAGATGAGGAGCAGCAGGCACTTGCAAAAAAAGTAGCCCGGGCAAACGGAACCACTGTTGAAGAAACCTTCTCTATTGAAGGAACGGATGATTTCTCCTCCCTGAAGCTGAAGCAGGAGGCTGTCTTCTCTATCAAAAAGCCGAAGGACAGCAAAAACAAACGCTATCATATATATTATGTGGATGGGCAGGATGTCTATCAGATTCCCACCGAGCAAAGTAAAAGCCGCATCCGCTTTACAACGGAAAAGCTTGGCAGCTATGTTCTGGTATCCGCAAACCAGCGCAGCATACAGGAAGCAGACGATATTGCAGAGGTGAATACGATCGCCTTGAACGGAAAGAACTATATCCTTCGCTATGTCCTGTTGCCATGTCTGCTGCTGGCACTGCTTGTATGTCTGTTCCTCACACTCTTTGTATACCGCAGACGGCATCCGAATCTGCGTCTGAAAAAGCCGTGGAAGAAGGCAGGAACGGAAAAATCGCAGTACAAAAAAGATGAAGATGATATGCTGTAGGAAAGAAAACGGAAGAAATCACACGCCTCCTTGTGATTTCTTTTTTTTTGACATACAATACTATATGAGGTGATCATACATGAAACGTAACGAAATAGATTCACAGCTGACCTGGGATCTGCGCTTTCTCTTTGAAAATCAGGAGGCCTTTGAAGCTCAGTTTGCACTGGCACAAAAGGAAATCAAATTATTGCAGGCTGCACTCTCATCCCTTGCGGATGACAGAGCCAGCTTCATCAGCTTTATGGAGCATCAGGAAACACTGGAGCGCTATCTGGATAATCTTATCAGCTATGCTAAGATGAGCAGTGATGTCGACCCTGAAAATATGCAGAACCAGGAAAATCTGGCACGCAGCTATACCCTGTATCAGCAGGTGAATCAGGCATTATCCAATCTGCCTTTACTTCTGATTCAAAACAGGGAACAAATTGAGCAATGGCTGCTGGAGGATGACTGTCGGGACTTCCGCTACCCGATGGAAGAGGTATTCCATACGATTCCACACCGGCTGAATGAAGAACAGGAGGCTTTGCTTGCACAGGCGGGCGAGCTGATCCGCAATCCGCAGAAAACCTTTGAAAGCTTCCGTTTGCAGTTCGAGCCTGTTCTGGTGGATGGAAAAGAGGAATTCCTGAATGAAGGAACCTATCAGCAGTTCCTGAAAAACCGTGACCCAAGAGTACGTAAGGAAGCCTTTGAACATTTTTTCACCGCCTATAAAACCTATCAGAATGTATTTATGAATCTGTTGAGCGGGCATGCCAGGGGACAGATATTCGAAGCCGGATTACGCAATTTCTCCAATGCTCTGGAAGCCTCCCTGTTTGAAGACGGCGTTGACCGGTCGCTGTTTGACAAGGTGCTTTTCATGGCAAATGAAAAATACATCAATGGCATTCACCGTTACTTTGCGCTTCGCAAGCAGGTCAGCGGACTTGCTGTTCAGCATGTGTACGATATTCAGATACCACTGGTGGATGCGGTGGATATCACCTATTCCATCGATGAAAGCTTCGATATTCTCAAGCATGCCCTTGCACCGCTTGGCGAAGACTATGTGCAACTGCTGGATCAGGCAAGAGAGGAGCGCTGGATCGACTTTCTGCCATGTGCAGGTAAACAGGGTGGAGCATATTCCGGGGGGACCTATGATTCCCGCCCGTATGTACTGACCAATTTCACAAACGATTATCCTTCCCTGAGCACGCTGGCGCATGAGCTGGGACATTCCATGCACTCCTGGTATTCCCGTCACCATAACCGGCCAATGCTTTCTCAGTATACGATTTTTGTTGCCGAAGTGGCATCCACTGTGAATGAGATTCTGTTGAACCGTTATTTGCTGGATCACAGCGATAGTGAGGAAGAGAAAGCATATCTTCTTTCCAATCTGCTGAATCAGCTTGTCGGCACGCTATATCGGCAGCCGATGTACGCAGAATTCGAAAAGCAGCTGTATGCCATGCTGGAAAACAAAGAAGCAGTTTCCTCACAGAAGCTGACCTCCCTGTACATGGAGCTGTCCAGGCAGTATTACGGGGATGCTGTTGAGGTGGATGATCTGCAGCGCTATCATTGTTACTACATACCGCACTTTTATTTCAATTTCTATGTATATAAATATACCTTGGGTATGTCGGTGGCATTGAGCTTTGCGAAGAAGATACTTGCCGGAGATACAACGGAGTATCTGGAGTTTCTCACCAAGGGTGGCAGCGAGTCACCGCTGGATGAGCTGATCCATGCCGGTGTTGATCCGAGAGTGGACAGTGTCTACGACGATGCCTTCACCTTTTTCGAAAAAACACTGGATGAATTCAGTGAACTGATGAAGGTAAAACGATAATCCCTTTATAACAGGGCAACTATTGCAGGGAAGCCTTGATGTTCCCCTGCGGCTGTACCGATAGCTTAACAAATATTATCCATGTAGCTGAAAAAGAATGCAGAACCTTTGGATGGTAAGCGTCCGTAAGGATTTTGCATTCTTTTCTTTTACTGTATCGCTGTTCTATTTCTGCTTGCCTCTGCTTTGCTTTACTTTCTAAATATCGGTTCGATCTGCTGTTTAATCAAATCCATGCTGTCTTTTGCTTTAGGATCAAATCTGCACATGAGGGATACAACCAGTTGTTCTCCGGTATTCACATAAATAATGTTTCCTCCATCCCCCATTGCCGCAAATCCGTCTTTCTGCTCATCGATCCACCATAAATAGCCGTATGGCAGATTGCGTTTTTTCCAGCGGCTGTGCTCCTTTGTGCTTTCCTCAATCCAGTGCTTTGATACCAGCTGTTTTCCTTCCCATACACCGCCATTCAAATACAGCTGCCCGATATCTGCCATTTCCTTTGCCGATAACGCCAGTCCCCAGCCTGCGGATTGCAGTCCCTTTGCGTCTGCTGCCCAACCGCTGATGGAGGCTGACTGATTGAATGCCATCTGTTCTTCCTTATCTTTAAATATCAGTTCCTTTTCCACAGAAATTCGCAGCGGGACAAATAATTTCTCACGTGCAAAAGAAAGCACAGATTGCCCGGTTGTCTTTTGTAAAATACCAGTCAGGATATCCGGTCCAATCAGCGGTGTATAACGGAATTTCCCGCCCCTTCCCTTCAGCTGCTCCAGTGAAAACCGCAGCCAGTCATCACTTGTAAAATATTTTATATAGGGTGGAATTCTATATTTATATGCCGCTGTCATGGTGATGACATCCTCCAGTGTTACTTCACCCTTTGCATACTCTTTCTCCCGGGCTGCATACTCCGGAAAAAAATCCAGAACCCTTTGCGACACATCCGCAAGGTACCCTTCATCCATTGCGATTCCCAGCAATATGGATACAATACTTTTGGTCACGGAATACACATGCATTCTGCTTTCGGAAGTACATCCCTGAAAGTATGCTTCATACACGGACACACCGTTTTTTAATACATTCATCCCACAAATATTCTTGTAATTCCTGTTGATCAATGCTTCCATTTCTGTTATTTTCATCTGTTCCACGCAATTACCTCCGTAGTTTCTGCCTATATCTTACAGTTTTCCCTCAGGGGAAGGTCAAGGGGGATAATGCAGAAAGCTTCGGCGGCATAAATACAATGCTCATAGGGCTGGTATTTCGTTAGCATATCAACGAATCTCGCACGTTTTCTACTGATAAAAGCCTTATGAAGATATCCTTTTTTCGATTGTGCAGATTTCTTTTAGCTTATGCTTGCTTATCTACACAAGGCTTTAGTAGAACCATATTCTCATTCCAGATTCTCTTTTTGCATTGCTATGCTAAGGAAAAGATGTACAGTGTTTCCCCTCAACCCGTTTCACAAGACGCAGCAGCTTTTATCTGCTTATGAGCACAGAAAAGCCTGTGGTACACAGCAGTATACACACAGGCCTTCATTCATAATCTAAAGCAAAGAAATTTACATTTTTTCAGACTGTCTCAATATGAGAATTTCTCGTAGTATTCCATATCCTCAAGAACTGTGATATCCTCGATTGGGTTTTCATCCAGACGAAGCTCATACAGATTCTTCAGTCTGGTCAGCGGTGTCACATCTGTTACATAATTCGCCTTCAATGTCAGGGAGCTCAGATAGATGCATTCCTCCAGCGGAGACAAATCCATTACGCCATTGTGATCCAGCCGCAAAGAGCTTAAATTGATCAGCTTCTTCAGCGGTGAAAGATCTGTAATGACATTGTTGTATAAATCAATCGTACTCAGATTAGTTAAATCCTTTAATGGCGTCAGATCAGAAATATTGTTGTGGGAAAGCCCCAGACATTCCAGATTGATCATATCCTCAAGAGAATCAATACTGCGTATATCGTTGTTTCCGACATCCAGGGTTGTCATATGCTCACAGCCCTTTAAAACCTCGATATGCTTGATATGATTGTTGAAGACATTCAGCTCTACCAGATCCTTTGCATTCTTCAAAAAGTCGATGTCCTTCAGGAAACAGCAGCTGGCCTTGAAAAAGCGAAGCAGCTTCATTTCTTTTAAAATTTCCGTATGCTCCACACGGTTTTCACTGATATCCAGCTTCTCCATCCTGATCAGACCCTTCAGATTACGCAAATCACAAAGTCCGCTCTGCGTAGCACGAAGATCCTTTAAATTCTTCAGCTTCTTCAGGAATGAGAAATCCTTAATATGATCAAAGGAGATATCAAGGACCTCCAGATTCGGAAATTCCTCCAATATACTTAAATCACGCAAATATTCACAATTTGAAATATTCAGATTGCGCAGGGAATCCTTCATATACTGCAACGGAGATAAATCACAGAACAGATTGGTCGATACATCCAAAACCTCAATGTGCTTCAAATAGGTCAGATCGGCAATGTCATACAGCCACATCTTGTTCATATGAAGCTCCTTCAGCTCCTCCAGCATACCGAGAATGCTGAGCGGGAACGGTCCGTTTTCAATTCCGACATACAACTTCTTCAGCTTCTTGACATTTTCCAGATATACCAGATTGTCCACCTTGCTGCGTTCCAGATTCAATTCTTCCAGATTGATCATGCCGGCCAGTGCACTGATATCCATCGTATACAGGTTATTGCGTGAAATGTCCAGCCGCAGCAGCTGCCGGAATTCCCTCAGCGCCTGGATGTCACGCAGCATATTCTTGGACAGATTCAAAACTTCAATCTCCCGCAAATCACGGATCGGTGTCAGATCCTCAATGGCATTTCCGCAAAGGTCCAGATACTTCAGATTAACCGCATATTGCAGTCCTTCCAGAGAGATAATTCCACTGCTTCTGGCAGAGAGTGTCGTCAGCTCTTCCAGCTTTTTTTCTGTGATATCCGTTTCCTCGATCTGCAGGGTTCTGGCGATTGCAGCTCGCAGCATTTCATCCTGTATGATCATAAACATTCCTCCGTTTCTTTTCTTGTATGCCTATATTATACCCCAAAAGATTAAAATCTGAAACAGCTTACACAAAAAAACACGAATCATGAAAAAAGAGAAAAACAAATCCTTCCAATTCACGAAATAATGATTGACTTTCGGTTTTGAAAGTGATATTGTTTAAGAGTAATAAAAAGCAATAATTATGATTTCACAAGTCTGGAATTGTATTTATGTGTTTCAATGTACGAATATCCAGTTTTGTGATTTTTTTATACATTGGAGGGCTTCTTATTGACACACGTATAGGAGGTACTAAAATGAGTACAGGTAAAGTAAAATGGTTTAATGCAGAAAAAGGTTATGGATTCATCACTTCTGATGAAGGTAAGGACATCTTCGTTCATTACTCAAGCATCCAGAGCGACGGATTCCGTACACTGGAAGAAGGACAGGCTGTAAACTTCGACGTTGTTGAAAGCGATCGTGGACAGCAGGCTGCTAACGTAACTGTAGCGTAAGCAAAACCGTTCTTGGATCATGACCTCGTGCATGATCCTTTTTTTTGACTGTGCATATCCTGTACGGAAATGATACAATAGAAGAAAGGATGTGATGTCATGGATCGCTTAGAACTTATCCGTGAACAAACGGATGCCGTCATTCAAAAGCTTGTCAAGGAAGAGGAACGCAAATTTGCATATATCCACACGTACGGTGTTGCACAGGCTGCAGCCATGCTGGCCACTTTGCGAAAGCTGGATGTGGAGCTGTGCTGTATTGCCGCCATGCTGCATGATATAGCACTTTACGCCCAGAATTGTCCGCATCTGGGTCATGCACAGCGCAGTGCGGAATATGCGAAGCTGCTGCTGGAGAAGATGGAGGTATTCAGTGAAGAGGAAATCCGGATACTGACTCATGTTATATCGGTGCATTCCGATAAAATGAACCGGCATGACGGACCGATTTCAGAGCTGCTGAAGGATGCGGATGTTTTGCAGCATTATCTGTATAACCCGAAAATTGAGTTATCGGAAAAAGACAAGGTACGGCTGTTTTATCTGCTGGAGGATTTGAATTGTGCGCAGGTAGAAAAATAGCTGTCTATATCTGCAAGCAGATTACGCGTAAAAAGGAGTATTCACAGGGGATGTCCCTTGCATACTCCTTTTCCTTTTCTAATTTGCCCTAATTGTTCCGTTTTTAAGCTACAATTCTGTATTCAGGATAGCTGCGGCTTTCCTCATACTGCTGCTCTATAAGCTCACCTCTTTTTTTTCATTCTTTCGTCGGTAACAGATAGAGCATTTCTGCATGAGAGGAAAGGAGACAGCCATGGTATTCCCCAAAACAAGCATACTGATCCAGGTACCTTCGCGCAGCATTGTAAAATCCAGGGAAAACACAGCAACAAGCAGCAGACTGCAGGTGATGAAGACAGCATCTGCACCGCAGCGCAGAAAATTGAAGGGCTTTTTATATTTTTTTGAAATCACGACAATCAACTGTTCAAACGGCTGTTTCACAAGATCAGCAGCCATGGTAAGCGCAACACCAAAGGACACAAGGATCATCCCCGCTGCCAGAAACACCCATTGCATAGGATACGATACAGGGCGAATATCCGCAAGAAACGCTATATCATAGCAGGTGAGATTGATGATAATTCCCTGAATCCAGCACACCGGTAGCTGTAAAACCTGAAGCTTATCAAAGTCCTTCCGCTGTATCAGCAGCTGCAATAAAACACATAGCAGATAAAAGCACATAAGAAGTGTGCCGCTTTTCATACCACTGATAAGTGAAATACATTGCAGAAAGGCTGTCAATGCAGTTTGTCCAAGACCGGATTTCATCATGAATGAAAGTCCCAGAGCTACCCCTGTAACACCAAGCAGCATTTCTATGAATTGCTCTAATTACCAAGCGTTAGCCATATATGCCCGTAAGCTAATGAGGTATGAAATCGATATCCTCATCCGGACAGCTTTTCAGCATCGCATATACATGGGCACTGCTTTCCATTTCTTCAATAAGATCAAACGCATGATACACATCTTCTGCTCCTGCCATGATTCCGTGATGTTTCAACAGCAATATCCTCGGCTTCGTCCCTGTTTTATCCTTGAAATGAAAAAACAGTGCATCACTTCCCGGCGGTGCATACGCAACACATGGGATATTTCCTTTTGTTTGCATATACAGATAAGGTGTATATGCAAACAGGTTTTTGACATGAGATTCTGTATCTGTATAACAGGACAGTACGCTAGCATAGAAGCTGTGTGTGTGAATCACCGCCTTATATTCCTCGCTTTCCCGATACAATGCCAAATGCATGGGATATTCCTTGCTTGGCTTTCCATACAGAATTGTTCCCTGCATATCCACCTGTGCGAAATCTTCCTGTCGCAATCTTCCAAAGCAGCTTCCGCTCCTTGAAATATACATACGATGCTCATGGAGAAAGCTGATATTTCCTGTTGAGCCGCTAACCAGTCCTTTTTGAAACAAGGTATGCGCACTCCAGATAGCGGCATCCAGCTTTTCCTGTAATTCACTCATGTGTGTTTCCTCCAATCGCCTTGATGAAGAAATCCTCAGCACCGAAATTACCAGATTTCAGAATAAGAGTAAGGCGCTCATTCTTCAATGGAATCAGTTCAGGAACACCGGGATCAACACTTTTTCCGATATGAAATCCATCAAAGCCCAGCTGCTGTATGACAGCCCCGGAGGTTTCTCCGCCCGCAACTACGATACGTTCATATCCGAACGACAAAGCAGCACTGCTTATCTCCCCCATGATCTGTTCTATGCACTTCGATGCTTGATCGAAGGTTTCATCCTTTTTTAGCTCACGCATATCCTGTTCCACCGCATCACTGTATATCAGCACCGGCTGTGCCTGTTGGTTTGCATATGTCAGAATGTCTTGGGCGGTAAGCTCTTTATTCATCACACGGTTTGCATTTACAGGATAACAGCAGCCTTGATGCTTTCGAAAATACTCAATTTGACATCTGGTCGCAGCCGAGCAGCTTCCACATAGCAGAATCGTCCGCCCGTGCTTCCGTATCTGATTTTTTTCCGGATGCAGCAAAGCATCGTTCTCTAAGACATAGGGAAGCAGACCGGATCCCCCGGTAAGAACAGGCAGCTCCTTAAACGCTTCCGCTATCCGTATTCCATCCTGCTCTGTTTCATAATCCGGCACGATATAAAACCTCTCATATCTGCATTTCAACGCATGTATCGTTTGTTTCCATTCTCCCTCACAAAGCTCCTTCTGCCGCATAATAAAGCAGGGGTATTTGCTTTGCGGCTTCATCAGATTGGGGATATAGGAATCCCACATTGGATTCAAGGGATGATTTTTCAACGGACTATCACTTAATTTTTCACCATTGACGTACAAATTTCCATCCTTTACTATGCGCTGATTCACGGGTAAGGAGGGGCATAGAATTGTAAAGGGCTGTGCCAGATATTCCAATAAGAAATCAGCTACAACTCCGATATTCCCCTGAGGAGTGGAGTCAAAGGTTGAGCAGTATTTGAAATATATTCGTTCACATCCGTTTTCCTTTAGGAAATCAACAGCCTTTTTTACTTCCGCAACAGCTGCATGGGGAGTAACGCTCCTTGTTTTTAAAGCGATAACAGCCGCATCACACACCTGCAGCTCGTTTGGAACTGCGTTGTACATTATGGTTTCAGCACCGCTTTTTTCTAAAAAGCTGGCCGCATCCCCCGCACCTGTAAAATCGTCTGCGATAACACCGATTTTTATATTTTTCATTTCCATATATAGCTCCTTTTTCGGTAAGAGGATAAGTTCCCGTTTACAGGAAACAGTTCCCGGTTCAGGAACAACTTCCATACTGCGGGAACTGCTGTACGCTTCCTTTACCCCCAGGCCTTTCCAGCCTGATCAAACAATTCAACGTAATGAGCCAGACGATCCTTATACCCTTTTTTGAAGGCAGGTATCAGCTTCCATTTATCAAAATTCGGATCCTTGATGAAGTCTTCCAGCTCCTCTTTTCCTGCAACGATCAGCTCAGTAGCCAGATTAACCTTCTGAATTCCTGATCGAACTGCTTTTCTGAGATTCTCATCCCCCGTTCCACTTCCGCCATGCAGGACAAGCGGTGTTTCTCCACATGCTTCAACGAGCTGCTTTAATCGCTCGAAGTCAATATGTGGTGTTCCCGTGTAGCGTCCATGTGCGGTTCCTATGGCAACTGCCAGACAATCCACACCGGTTTCCTTGATAAAATCTGCCGCTTCTTTTGGAACGGTAAGATTATTTACTCCGTCTACAGCATAATTGTTTCCCATACCGACATGTCCCAGCTCGGCCTCAACACTGATTCCCAGCGGTCTGCACATTTTTACGACTTCCTTTGTCTGTTCCACATTTTCTTCATAGGATAAGCTGGAACGATCAACCATGATGGATGTAAACCCGGAATTGATAGCGAGCATAATATCCTCATAGGATTTTCCATGATCCAGATTGATTGCGACAGGTACTGACACCTTTTCTGCAAGATCCCGTATCATATGTATAAACCACGGAAGATCCGTATGAATAAACGCATTGACATCTACAATCATGGGAGCATGGTATTCCTCAGCTACCTCCAGCACGGCCCTTACCGTATCCTCACTTTGTACATTGGGGGCAGTAACACCATAGCCTCCTTTCTTTGCATGATCGAGTATTTCTTTCATTGTAACTAACATAATAAGCACCCTTACCTTTCGTTATCCTCTGGCCTGCAGTTATCACCCTGGCCATATATAAAGACGATTTCTACGCATCCACCTTCATCATAGTGGAAAGCATGCCATTCATTTTCCGGGATATGAAGAATCATCCCCTCCTCTAATGCAATGGTTCTTTGCAAATGATGCGCATCACTCCCCCAGGATACATACCCGTTTACCGATTTTGTGATGATCACGGTTTCCTCTGCATGTGCATGCGGCTCCATGATGCCATATTCTTTTCTGTATAACGCATATCCCACTGTCATTTTATCGCTGTCAAAGCAGCTGTTTTTACCAACTGCGCGTATCAGTCCACGTCCGCAAAGTGCATCCACGGTGATGCTATTTTTATTTATATACTCCATACAGACTCCTCGCTTTCCCTACTCATATCTCCTGCAGCTGCTTAAGACCCAATGGCAGACTCGTTACTATTTTCTCTCTGCCCTGCGTGATATACTGTATCGCATTCGCCATACTTGCCTGCGCCAGTACGATCACATCATATGTATTCCAGTGCTCCTGTATCACTTCTGCGATTTTTTGATCATGCCGTTCTCTGTCAATTTCATATAGTTCAAACACATCGGGTATCAGGATACAGGTGACACTTTGCTCCTGTGACTTCCGCTTGCTTCTAATCAAATCGGATGTCGGCTCCAGCGTACTTTTCACCGTTCCCAGAACGAGGATGTTATTTCCTGACTCCACCGCTTGATCTGCCATTGGCTCATCGATTTTATATAGCGGTATATCCAGAAGCTCTCTGGCGATATCCGCTGCTTTGCCAAGCGAAGAACAAGCCAGTAAAAGCGCATCGCTGCCATTGTTTTTCGCAATACATGTATATTGAATAAATCGCTCTATTACGGATGCACTCATTCTCCCGCTGCACTTTATATCGTTTAGTAAAGAATCATCCAACATGTTCACAATATCAAATTTATCTGGATACAGCTCCCGTATCATTGCGGGTATCGTAGTGGTTGTCGCAAGGGTGGTGTGCAGAATCGTCAATTTCTTTCGCATATAGATTTCCTCCTTTTCCCGTCATGAATACTTCATTTTGAAGTCTAAACGATATGCACCACAGCCATCATAAGGGAAAGAACAAAGATTCCGACCATGATCCAGTTGATATTTACATTTTTATCAAGCAGTTTTTTACAACCGAACGTCAGCAGGAGTGGAACAAGTCCTAAAAATAAGGTATCCAAGGAGGACTGTAATGCGACCGCTTCTCCACCAGGAATCGGAATGGAAATCGCTGTTGTAAATTTTACAGTAGATGCTGTCATTGCGCCAACCATAATCAGACCAAGTATACCGGCGCATTTTGTCAATATCTTTAGGGTACCATTCTGATACATATTCGTGATAAAGCTGGAACCGCTGATAAAGCCGACATATCCCAAAGAGAAGCGCAGTGCCATCGTACAGCCGTTATAAATCAGAAAGAAGAGAATCGGCCCAAGAATAGAACCCTGCAATGCAAAGCTGATACCAATTCCTGCCGCGATGACACGTACGACACTGAACAGCAGGGAATCTCCGATTCCTGCCAGCGGCCCCATAAGCGCTGCTTTGATTGCGACGATAGAGCTTGTATCAAAGTCATCTACTTCACTGTTTTCTTTTTCCATGGAGGCGACAAGTCCTGCCAGGAACGGATAGATAGCATTGGATACATTACAAAATTGAACATGACGGTAAAGTGCTTCTTTTTTCTTTTCCGGCTGATCTTTATAATAACGGTTCAGTGCCGGCATAATCTGCCACAAGAATCCGATTGCCATCTGTCTGGCCTGCCCGCCTACCCGTGAACAATGTGCATTTAGTGAGCGCCAGCAAATGGAGTTGATCATTTTCTTATCTTCTCTTGATAAATTATTTGTTAGTTTCATTGTAAGAAATCCTCCAGTTCCTCATTTGAATCATTTGTGTCAGCACATGCGATTGGGTGCTGTTTCATTCTATTGATTTCAAAATCACGCATGGCTGTCGCTACCACGATGACAATACCGATGACTGCAATCGCGATGATTGGCAGCTTCATATAGATAAACATAACGAAGCCGAGCAGATAATAAATACCGATTTCCTTTGTCCAGATCATTTTCATCAACAAAGCCAGACCAACTGCTGGAAGCAGCTGTCCGCAAACGGTAAGTCCGGTCATGACAACATCCGGGATGGAATCCACAAATGCTTCAACTGCATTATAGCCAACATATACACCGAAGAATACGATAGCAGCAAAGAACAGATTTTTAACCAGCCAAACGCCAAAATTCAAGTAGATGAGAAGTCCTCTTTCATTTCCCTCAAGTGCCCATTTATCCATTAAGGTTGTGAATACAGTCAGGAAAATATTATTTACAAACATCGTTACAAATCCCATCAGAATTCCGATAGGTACAGCAATCGTCAAGGCTGCCTCCGGATCCAGTGTGGCGTTGGTTGCGAAGGCTACCGCAAATACGGTTGCCGCAGAATGATCTGCTGATATCTGTCCACCGATATTGACAGACCCCATAAATACAGCCTCCAGTGTTGCCCCGATAATCAGCCCTTGTTGCAAATCCCCAAGCAAGAGTCCTGTAACCGCCCCGATAAAGATTGGTCTGTCTGACATGCTTTGACCAAACATCCAGTTTCCGGCATAACAGATGAAATAGGACAATGCAGATAATAAAGCGACGTTTAACATATTCAATTCCCTCCTTTAATTGTTTTCCAGCAGCTTTTTCACACTGATTTTAGGATTTGTCGGTATAACCCAGTGAATGGTTTCCATATCAAGCTTGGCGATTTCTTTCAATGCTTCCAATTCCTTTGGTGTACAGCCGACATCCGCATTCAGCTGCTTCTTTTCCGATGCTGCTTCAAAGCGTCCGACATTCGCTACATTTATCGATTCCACCTTGCAATTGGTAGCGATTTTCAAAGCATCCTGAATACTATTGGTTAAGACAAACATCTTAACAGTCTCAGATTTGGGATTATTAAACACCTTGATGGCATCATCAACACTGCGAATTAAAACCTTCACGCCATTTGGAGTTGCCATTTTCAATGTCATCTGCTGTACCTCGTTTTTTGCCGCCTGATCATTTGCCACTACCAGATGACTGGTAGCGAAATGCTTTGACCATACGACTGCTATCTGCCCATGAATCAAACGATCATCTACTCGAATTTGAATTATCATACGTTCCTCCTTAGATGCAGCTTTTATAAATCGCTGCTAAATCATTGCTGTTTAATACGCAGGGTGAATTGACAAGCAGCCGCTGTTGCTTTTCATACACGCTGACTGCCCATGTGTCACAAATCCCCTCATCGATCCCCAATGCTTTGAAATCCGGACATGGATAGATTTCAGTTAACAACTTTTGTAGTCCTGAAACAGAAGAAATATCTGCTGGCAGATCCTTCAAAGCATTTTCAAGCTTGTATAGTGGTATATTCTTTTTTTGATAGTATTGCAGAGTCTGTGCAAATACGGCATAGACTGCTTCTCCATGGGCAAGCTGACAGTTCGCACCCAAAGGAAAGGACAGTGCATGCATGGTGGCACATCCCGCTATACTGAAAGCGACTCCTGCCATATTGGCACAGATCAGACTTTTCTGCATATCCTGAGGGAGCTTCTTTGTTTTTCGTGTCTCCTGCAGATTTTCCACAATACCTGAAATCGCGCTTCTAGCATACATATCTGTATAGGGGTTTGCCTTGGGTGAAAGCAAAGCCTCAATCGCATGTGCCAATGCATCGATGGATGTGAGTGCAAATGTCTTATACGGCAGCGAGGTCAGCAGTTCTCCAATCAGAATCGCTTTATCCGGGAACAGTGCATCCATCTGCAGACCAAGCTTACTGTGCAGGGAAGGAAATTCCACAACGGAAACATTGGTTACCTCACTTCCGGTTCCACAGGTTGTCGGCAAAGCAATCAGCTCCCGCGTTTTGCGTACTTCTCTTTTATCGCTGTACAATTCCTGTACGGATCGGCCATCACCGAATACACAAAGCTTTGAAACATCAATCACAGTACCACCGCCGATTGCGATTATTCGCTCATATGGATACGCATTTGCTACTTTTAATATGTCATCCACCCATTCCTCTTTGGGCTCCTTCGTACCGTATGCATCCATATTCAGAAGAACAGCCTTTCCCAATGCATTTGTCTCTTTGATTTTTTTCATCTGGGAATTACTCGTGATTACCAAATCAGTTTCCTGCAGCTTTAAGTTCTTCAAACAGACATTCAGATCAGCTTCCTGATAGATTTCCCCTTTCATACGAAATAGCAGATGCAGCTTTGTCTCATGCGAAGAATTCATCCTCATCACCTTCCTTTGTCTCGCATGAGGACATCTTCACAAGCTGTAACTGACATTCCTTCAGCATGCTTTCCATTCGTTCAGCAGTTAAACTATCATCGGTCATAGCCGCTGATAAAACAATCGGCAGATTCATACCGGTAACGATCGGAATATCCTTTCCGCTTTCCATTACCATTGCACTAACCTGCTGATTCACACTTCCTCCATAGATATCCGTGAATATGATCGCTTTCCCCACTTCTGCAGAATCCACAAACCTCTGGAGCTGTTGCAGATAATCACTGGAAGTGTCTACATAAGCATCTACCGCAGCAATCATTTCTGATTGTCCCAGGAAAAACTCCAAGGTATCCTTTAATCCGGAAGCTAATCTGCCATGCGACGTTAATAAAATCCTTTTCATTTCATCACCTCTCGTCCACTTTATACATCTATATAACCACAACTTAACAACAATTTCAACATATTTTTAGTATTTTATTGTTATTTTTGTTATTTTTTATTTTCATATTTTGGATAAATTGGTATTATGAAGAATGAATTTGGTTATTTTATAGGTAAATTGTTGTTATTTTCATATCGGTTTGATATAATATACTCAGCAAATGCATAAATTTATATCATTTATAAGCTGGAGGGAAGGATTGCATATGATAAACAGCCAAAGAAAAAAAGAGATTATAGAGTATTTAAGTGATACAGATTACCGAACATTAAAGGATATAGCTGATAAATTTGCTATATCGATGAATACTGCACGAAGAGATATCAATGAATTAGCAGAGGAAAACCTGGTTAAGAAATTTTATGGCGGCGTCAGCCTGGCTAGGAAAAAGGACAGCACCTTTCAAAGCAGAATCGCCTCACATATCGAGGAAAAGCAAAGAATTGCGAAATACGCTGCAGCACTGGTGAATGATAATGACCTGCTGTACATTGATTCAGGATCCACCACTTCCTTGTTGACAGATTATCTGCACAGGGATTTTCATTTAACAATCGTTACAAACAACATCTATGTTATTACAAAGGTGATCGAGGTCGTGAACTGGGACTTGATTGTTGTAGGATCAAGATTGAAGCATTCTTCCTGTTCCCTCATAAACGTGTATGACTGGGATTATCTGAATTCTTTAAATGTAAATAAAGCTTTTCTAGCCACAACCGGATTAACCATACAGGGTGGTGCTACAAATCCGGATAATGCGGAAACAATTATTAAAACAAGCATGATGAAAAGAAGTCAGGAGAATTTTCTACTGACCGATTCATCCAAATTTGATCGAACTTCCTTAAGAACCTTCGCCAATATCGAGGACTTCGATAAAATTATCACATCCGGATCTGTACCAAAGCATTTTGTAGAATACTGCGCAGCTGGCAGCACACAGCTCATCATTGCATAAGGAGGAGCACCGTATGAACATAGGCTGCTGTATTGCCACAAAGGACATACCCCTGGCAAAGGAATTCGGATACGATTATGTTGAATTATCCGCAAAAGAAATTATGAAAATGGATACGGAGCTATGGAAACTAAAACGTAAGGAAATTTTGCATCCGGGTATTCCGGTATTGGGCCTCAGTGCTTTTGCAGATGAGCAGACGCCCTTGATTGGCCCATCCGCACAGGAGGAGGTCTGGAGTGCTTATTTGGATATATTATTGGAAAGAGCCTCACAGCTTCATATAAAAAACATCGGTATCGGCGCTCCAAAAGCCAGAATGATACCATCGGAGTATGATTATGGGCTTGCAACACGGGAAATGGAATATTTTCTATATACGGCGGCTAGGAAAGCAAGCTCCTATGATATCACGATATTGTATGAAGCGCTGCATCCGAAAGAATGTAATTTTGGTAATCATACGCAGGAGTGCTATCAAACTGTACAGCATATCCATTCACCAAATCTGAAGCTGGTATATGATGTATATCATGCGATAAACGCCGGTGAACAGTATGCAGACAGCCGTATGTGCTTTGATGAAATAAGACATGTTCATATCAATTCTTGGGATCAAGGACTGCAACGATATTTCTTATTTGAAAAGGATTTACCCTATGTAAAAGATCTCTGTGTATTTCTGCAATCCGTGGGATATGATAACACGATTTCCGTGGAAGCCTTTGATGCGGATTTCCCAGAAACAGGGGCTGCCTCGGTATCTATTATAAGGGAGGCGTTATACGAGGCAGAAATCAAACATCCATTATCCCGTACACCTTCTCTTTGATAGAGCTCACCTTTTTCTAGGTTCCTATAATTTTTTCATTCTCTGATGAGATATGAATACCGTATGCATCAATTTCTACGAAGAGTCAAGCATAGCAAGAAATGTATACTTATAAGGTGGTAAAGCGATCAGAGGATATTGTGTCTGTGCAGTGCTGTAAAACGAAGAAAGAAAAAGAATGATTTACATAGCAATACAGATATCTATGAAAAAAGGGTATTCCGCTCTATTGTCAATCGGCTGGAATACCTTTTTTTGCTCATAACTGGTAGGAAGCTGTTTTTTTTAGAATATTGCAGGGTTAACTGCGAATAGCCTGTGCGAAGGCTCTTTCTGACTTTCAAATCCTTCCTATATCTGTTGCAGTGCCTGTTCCCCATGTATCTGTGCCTTTTTCTGGCTGCGCAGCATACACCATATACTGACCACCAGTGTACTGCTTTCACATACAAGCGTTGCATACCAGATTCCTTCACCCTGAAACAGCTCCCCCATGATCCATATGGATGCCGCAATCAGCACAAAGCCGCGCAGCAGCGATATGGTAAAGGAATAGCCGCTTTTCTCCACAGCCGCAAAATAACCGCTGCATACGATATTATAGCCGATTACCAGATAGCACAGAGAATAAATGCGAAAGGCATGAACAGTATAGGTGAACAGCTCGGCTCGTGATGCATCAATGAAAATCGAAACAAGAGCCGGTGTCATAAACAGACAGATTGCCAGCGCCAGCATTGACATCGCAAACGTGGAGTACAGGGCATAGCGCAGGAATAAACGGCAGGTGTTTTCCTCCCGGCGCCCTCGGTAAAAGCTGACCAGTGGCTGCATCCCCTGTGATATTCCCGTAAAGGTCATCATGACAATATTGTAGATATACGTGATAACAGTATAGGTCACCACTCCGTTATCTCCGATATGCTTTAAAATTGCATGATTGAACAGAAAAATAATCGTACCGGCAGACAGCTCGGTGATAAAATCCGCAGTCCCGATGGGAATAATACGCTTGTAAACCGATAAGTCCATCGTTGTTTTACACCAGTGAATCGTCCCTCTTTTCCCAAGAAAATGAATGGTAAACACGGTAAATGTCAAAACCTGGGACAGACCGGTCGCAATCGCTGCTCCCCGAATCCCCATCCCCACATGCACGACCAGCACATAGTCCATGACGATATTCGTCACCGCACCAACCGTTACAGCCGCAGTTGCCAGCTTTGGGAATCCATCCGTTTTGACAAGCACCTCCATGGAATAGGATACGATAAAGAAAAACGTAAACCAGATCAGCACGCCAAGATAATCATGGACATAGGGCAATGTTACTTCACTGGCTCCCAGAAACAGGGCAAGTTCATTTTGAAATACCAGCGCCAGCAAAGTGATGATCAAGGCACAGACGGTCAGAAAAATCGTGTTCCTCGTGAATGTTTCATTTGCGCTTTTCATATTGTTTTCTCCACGGAAGATGGCTACAACTGTACTCGTTCCAACAGAGAAGAGAATGGAAAATGCAAAGATGAAATTGACATATGGCATGGAGATATTCACTGCGGAAAGTGCATGCTCGCCAACAAAACGAGCTACGTAAATACCGTCCACCATCGTATACAGATTGAAGACCAGCATGGATACCACGCTGGGAATTACAAATTTAAAAAACTGCTTTTTATGATTCATATTATAACCTCACTTGCATAGATATCATAAACCCTGGTATAATACCAGAGTCAAGAGGTAAATATGAAAACATACTATAAAATCAATGAAATTTCAAAATTATACAACATCGGACAGGATTCCCTGCGTTATTATGAAGAGCTTGGTATTCTTCATCCCATGCGGGACAAAAACAACTACCGCCAGTATACCACCAGTGATATTCATCGTCTGAATGTGATTCGCGATCTTCGTAATCTGGGGTTTTCCATGAAAAGTATTCAGGACTATCTGGAGAACCGAACCATCGCCAACAGTCTTTCCTTCATGGAGGAAGAAGAGCGCATCATCAATCAGAAGATTCAGGAGCTTTATCAGCTAAAGGTTGATATTCTGCATCGCAAGGCGTCACTAAAAGCGTGTCAGCAGCTGCCGATGGAGGCGATAGAGCTGATGCGCCTGCCTCAGCGCAAATGTGTAGCCTTAAAAACGGATGCTGTTCATGATGATGTGGAATATCAGCTGATGAAGCTATCAAAGGAATACGAAAAAAACATTTATACGATTGCAAATTTTAATACCGGCTTCTTTCTGGATGTATCTGATCGTGAACATATTCACGCTTCCTCTGTTTTCATTGCGGGGGAATCCCTGCAGGACTGGGAATTCACACTGCCTGCCGGAACCTATTTGAATCTTTATTATCAGGGTGCACGCGATAAAGCGCATGAGCATTTAAAAAGGATGCTGAAATACTGTGATGAAAACGGATATGCCATTGGACGCCATATTATGGAATTCTTCGTTATCGATACGCATGAGACCCGTGTGCAGGAGGAATATATCACGCAGCTGCAAATCGAATTGGAAAATATATAGATTATTGGTATAAAACTGTACAGGGCACACAGCTTTGTACGGCTTTTCTTATCGTCTTTTCCTTTAGCAGGTAATGTCATACAGGAAGAACTTCATCGGTGCCTGTTGTCCGGCCAGCTTCACAACCATCTCTATTTCTCCTCTTCGCTGCATTCCACGGTGCTCATAAAAGCCGTAATTACAGCTACTGTCTGTATATAGTAGATAAAAGCTTTGAATATTCTCCTGACGCATATAAGTAAGCGCAGCTGCATAGAGCTGTTTGCCGATTCCCAGACCACGCACAGCTTCATCCAGGACGAAGAATGACAATTCTCCACCATAGGTTTTCCCGCTACCGTCTAACAGCACCTGATCAACATTCCGAATCTTCCCGTAAAAGGAACAGATTTCTCTGCCTTCTCTTGTTATAAGCAGATGCACAATAGCAAGAAGGCTTTGCAGCTTCAGGGAAAACGGACAGCGGTGCTTCTGTATATGTATACCACAGGGCTTTCCGTCAACGATCGCCACGGCAGTGAAGGTCTGATTGGCTAGACAGGAGTACAAATATACATGTGCCAGTCTGGCTGCTGTTTCAGAAGAACAGAATGCATCATATTTCCAGGTTTTGCGTATCACATCCTCCAGAGCAAGTGCATCCTCCTCGTAAAATCTACGAATATCGACAGTTTTGTTCATGATGTTCACTTCTCCTTTATCCTTCATTCGATCAGGTGTAGAATCATCTTAAAGTATCCAGTAACTGTAAAGTCAAGAAGAAACATGCCGATTTTTTGTGTATTCGGACGGCTAGTATGCCACTTTAGCGCTAAGACTATTTCCAGATTCAGTTCTGAGACTTTCCACCTACTGTACACTATACACTGAATAGGAAAAGGAGGTGCCGAACGAATTTTTCGAGATACTCCTCCTTCCGATTATGATCAAGCTTTTACGGTGTTCTTGTCCTATTGTTTCTGCTGCTATGCTTCCGAGTGAAAAAGTAGTTCTTTCCTATGAATGAGGATAACTGAAACAGCTGTTTTTTTTACTATGTCGAATACTGGATATCTCATCTGATTTAGCGCTGTTTCATCGCTATACAAATCATGAAGAGATCACAAAGAAAAACAGCAGTCATGTACCGGCTGCTGTTTTCATTCATTTACGTATCATAGGGGCTCTGTTGCCCTTTATCGTATAAGAAAGCTTAGCAACTGCTTCCAGTGTTTCCTGCATACAGCTGCGTATATCCTCGCAAGCATAGCCCTGCTCTTCACATTCCGAAAGGAATTCTTCTATGACTTCCTCATAACGGTTTTTATGCTCAGTGTTGCGTTTTTTCCAGTTGATTCCGGCAAAGGCAGGTAGGATATTCCAGTTCACAGAAAGAATTCCCAGCTTCATCCATACTGCCAGAATAGGATAGCCTGGATAATGCTGCCAAACGGTCGCATTGTCATTGCTTGAAACCTCATCATCATGAAATCTGACAGTATACGTCTTTGCATAATCGCTGCTGTCAACAAGCGCCTCCTGCTCCTTCACTACAATACGGTCATCTGCCAATGCACTGTATGCCTCATATACCTTTGCTATCGGGGGTAGCTTTTCCACATCATCACCTTCTTTCTATTAGAATACCACGATATATACTGCCTATAAAGCAGTTTTCCACTTTCCCACATTGTTTTCCACATTTGGTGGAAAACTAAAAAAAGACCGATACCTGTGATGAAATACCGGTCTTGCAGCGATTTCCTTTCCATGAGGAAAGAAAGCATCTTTCTTTCCTATTCTTTATACATTCCCATACACCGCCATACCATACGATATCCGGCTGCCAGATACTGCATGATATGGAGGCTTCACCGTACAACGTATCTGAAAGAGGAGGGACGATTGCACTGAACGGCGTCTATGTGGAATGCCTGCACCCCGTAAGGGATGAAAGAACCTAAATAATTGTTTCTTCTGTTTCCTTATCGAAGAAATGAACCTTGCTAAGATCCATAGCCAGCTCGATATCCTCATGCGGTCTTGCTTCAATGCGGGCCGCTACCTTTGCCTCCAGACGCTGTTTTCCAAAGCGTCCGTGCAGGATAAACTCATGACCGAGCAATTCACTGACCTCAACATCGAACATGAAATGTGAGGTAGGATAGGTGTCCGCAACAATGCCTTCGCCATGCAGATCCTCCGGACGGATACCCATGACAACCTCTTTGCCGTCATACGGCTTCATAGCCTCGCGGAACATATCCGGCATTTCGATGCGCTGATCGTTACAGATAAACGCATTTCCCTGATAGGTTCCCTGCAGGAAGTTGGTCGCAGGTGCTCCCAGGAATCCTGCAACAAACATATTCTTCGGATTGTTGTAAATTTCCTTTGGTGTACCGATCTGCTGGATATAACCGGCCTTCATCACAACAATGCGATCCGCCATGGTCATCGCCTCTGTCTGATCATGGGTTACATAAATCGTTGTCGCATTGATGCGCTCATGCAGCTTGATGATTTCACTTCTCATCTGTACACGCAGCTTCGCATCCAGATTGGACAGTGGTTCATCCATCAGGAAAACCTTCGCATTGCGGACGATGGCACGCCCCAGCGCAACACGCTGACGCTGACCGCCGGATAATGCTTTCGGCTTACGATCCAGATAGTCTTCAATTTCCAGTATACGGGCAGCTTCCCGTACACGCTTGTCGATTTCTTCCTTCGGCGTCTTTTTCAGCTTCAGACCAAACGCCATATTATCATAAACACTCATATGCGGATACAATGCGTAGGACTGGAAGACCATGGCAATGTCACGATCCTTTGGTTCTACATCATTCATCAGCTTGTCATCGATATAAAATTCCCCGGCGGAGATATCCTCCAGTCCTGCAATCATACGCAGAGTTGTTGATTTTCCACATCCGGACGGACCTACGAATACAATGAACTCCTTATCCTTGATTTCCAGATTGAAATCAAAAACGGCCTGTACATTATTATCATAGATCTTATCTATATGTCTTAATGATAAATCTGCCATTTTACTTCCTCCTTCTTATTTGTACTTTCGATTGTATACATACAGCTCTGCGAGCAGTCCGGCCAGTCCGGCAATCTCCAATCCCAGATTTCCCAAACCAACGGTTTTCTGTCCGATGACGATCATGCCAAGGAACACAAAGAACAGAACTGCCATGATGATATTCTTCACAATATTGGTTTCCATTATTTCATCACCATCCATCGTATTTCCCCAGGCTGCAGTGTGACATGTTTGCAGTTACCTTCTCCGTCATACACACCGGTTTCCTGGATTTCATTTGTATTATTCAAAATCGCATACTGCTTTGACTGCGGATATGCGTGAACCTCACAATACAGGTTGTCCGCATACCATTTCTTGAATGCTTCCTCCTTGCATGCCGCATAATAGAGGGCACGCAGCAGGATTCTCGTATTCTGGGTGCTGTATGGAAGTCCTGCAATATATACACAGCGTCCTTTTCCATACGCATGGGCTGCCATGTTCACTTCGCCATCGTTATATGCGATGATTTCCGTATCCTCATACAGCGCATAGATATTCTTCATTCCTTCACCGAAATCCAGCGGCTCCACAACATCCTCTGTTATGAAGTGACTGTCTGCCGGTGTATGGAAATATTTGTCCGTATGCAGTGTGAAGCCAAGCTCCTTATCCACACCGAATGCATCTGCCAGCTGGAAGAAACGTCCGCCATGCTCACAGGCTGTCGGCTCTCCGATACCAACCAGACCATGTCCGCTGTATACCCATGCCCGCAGCATGCTAACCAGCATTTCATTTTTCCATATATCTCCACCGGAGAATGCCGTATTTGCATCTCCCGCATTGATGATAACATCAATATCCGCTGGAATGCCATGCTCCAGCAGCTCGTCAAAGCTGATAAAGGTAACATCCACACTGGCTCCGCTCAAGGATTCCAGCATTCCGTTATAGGAATAAATCTGTTTGCAGTACAGACCATGCGCCACCATATAGGCATGCCAGCTGCGCAGCGCTCCCCAGTGATTGAGTATGGCTACCTTCAATCCGCAGTATGGTGTCTGTTCATGGACGATATCATAAATCTGACGGAATTCCTCACATACCTTTTCGATGTATTCCACAAATTTCGGGAACTTGTAGGCAAGGCTTGGATAACCGCCATAACCGATACGGTCGATTGGCTTGCGCATGATGGCACGTCTGGCACTCAGCCAGTTGTCCACCGCTTCGATGACCGGATCATTTCCTTCATGGAAGGTATCCGGGAAGAAATACGGAAGGAATCGTCCTTCATGATATTTCACACCGGGTATATCGGAAATCAGACGAAGGGTTGCACCGCCGCCGACACTGCCGACCACGGCATCCAAACCGATGGAAGGAAAATATGCGCCATACGGCTCGGTACCGATCCAGTTATCACCGAGAAACATCATTGCTTCCTTGCCGGCTTCATGCACCAGATCCACCAGCTCTTTTGCTCGTTCGCTTACGAAGCGCTGTGTAAAATCGATATAATCACGGTATTCCTTTGTCGGAACACAGAACGTGGAGTTATAATAACCGTTTTGGACAAATACCTCCGGACGCAGGCGATAGCCCAACTCCTGTTCGAATGCCAGTATCGCTTCTGTCGATACGCTGGCACCATAGCCGCACCAGTCAACGAATTTTTCCTTCGCATGCTGATTGAAAATCAACGTGAAGTGATAGAAGAAGGTTGTGAATCGTACGATATCACAGCGCTTGTTTTCTTCCTCCTGCAGCCAGTGTTTCAAATATTCCACAACATAGTCCCTGCTGTAGGGCTTGCGTACATCAAACGGTATTTCATGAGGCTTGTCACCCCAGTCATTGGTGATGTGATTATACATCTGCGTCGGATCCCAGAGGATATAGGCCAGAAAGCTGACGGTATATTCATGGAACGGCTGTGCATGATGCACAATAACCGTATGATGCTTTTGATCCAGCTCCCAGTCATCTGCTGCAACCACAGCTCCGCTGGTACGGTCGATAACCTCCCACCACTGCTTGGGATCATGGTCATAATCCGGTGTAACCTGCTGATCGAAGTATTCCGCCGCAAATGCAATTCGAACATCTTCACCGGCTGCCAGTGTATATGCGCTCATCAGATAGATCTGCTGGCATTCCTCCATGTGCTGTTCAGCGAATTCATTATGTCCTCTGGCTACGAAATACGTGGTATATATCTTTGCATCCAGATTCCGGATTCCTTCATCAAGCTTTGTGCCGTCGCTGTCACGGATCGCATCCGCACCCCAGCGTTCCAGCAAATCCTTTGTTTCTTCCAGAAAATTGCTTTCTCCAGGCAATGTTACTCTGCCGAATGTTTTTTTCATAGTCGTGTAGCTCCTAATCTTTCAGACCTCCAAGGCTCATACCCTGGGTCAGTTTCTTCTGTACACAGATGTACAGAATCAATGTTGGTACCATAACGATAACAAGACCGGCATACATGACACCGTAATTCGCCTGTGAACGCTGATCCGCCATCAGGAATTTTAATCCGACAGCCAGTGTCGCATTGTCCTTATCCATCAAGGTGAACGCCATGATATATTCATTCCAGAATGCCAGGAACTGGAACAGAATAACGGTGATGATACTTGGTCTGGCCATGGGAATCATGATTTTCGTCATGGTTTTAAAATAGCCGCAGCCGTCAATCAGTGCTGCTTCCTCATACGCCTTCGGCAGCGTCTTGAAGTAGCCGCTCAGCAGATAAATCGTGAACGGAAGACTGGTAGCTGCATTCACCAGTGCCAGCATGACCTTATTATTCAGGAACACCTCCACACCGAGCAGCTGATCCGCCTGAAACAGCATCAGATAAATCGGCAGCACAATATAGTTTACATTGACAAACAGTCCTGCCATAAACAGGGCATTGAAGAACTTCTTGCCCTTGAACGGATATCTTGCCAGAACATAGGATGCAGGCAGTGCCAGCACCAGCAGGAAAATCAGACCGAGCACGGTGACAAATACGGAATTGATGAAATACTCTCCCATGCGGGCCTTTTCCATCGCATCAACGAAGTTACTCCAGAGAAACTGCGTCGGCATGGACCATGGATCGCCAACCAGATCCAGCTGTGATTTCACACTGGACAGAAATACCCAGGCAACCGGAACGATGATGCTGATGGCGAATACGATCATCGCCACGTAGACGAATATCTTATACCAGGCATGAGAGGACATTTTTTTCTTATTCATAGCTCACACCTCCTAGAATTCCAGAACATCACGTTCTGTGATTTTGTTCAGTAAACCGGACAGGGCGAAGGAGAAGATAAAGGTGATGACACCGATTGCCATACCATAGGAATAATTTCCTCCAAATGCCTTGTTGTACATATAATTCAGCGGTACTTCACTTCCAAGATCTCCATTCGTATTGATCTGAATGAACATGAAGCTTAGATTGATCGTGGAAATAACGAAGAAGGTCAGTGTCGTTCGGATATTGTTCCAGATCAGCGGTAATGTGATCATGAAGAACTGCTTTACCTTTCCTGCCCCTTCCAGAGCAGCCGCCTCATACAGATTTTCCGGAATGGAGGACATGCTGGCCATATACATAACCATGTAGTAGCCGATTGCCTGCCACACCAGTGCAAAGATGATGGAATACAATATGATACCGGAATCTCCCATCCACTGCTTCTGCAGCATACCGAGTCCGATCATTTCAAGGAAGCTGTTCAGCAGACCGTTATCCGGTGCATAAATTGCCGAGAAGATACCGGCAATAACAACAATACTTAAAATATTAGGAATGTAGAAGATGACACGGAAGAAGTTTTTCCCTTTGAATTCTTCTCTTGTCAGCAAGGTCGCAAACAGAACAGCAAGTACGACGGTAAACAGCGTCACCATCACAATGATCAGAATCATGTTCTGCATGGATTCAATAAAACGTGAATCGGTAAATAAAATTTTAAAGTTGTTCAATCCTACAAACGGGGCATCGCCGACGATTCCCGTTTTCCCGTACAGAGAGTAACGGAATACGTTGAAGGTAGGAATCACCATAAAGAGAATCACAAGAATAACGGCCGGTGCCAGACAGGCAAAGACAAATCTTCTCTGTGCTTTCTTTTTATTCATTACTTAACCCTCCTTTTCTAAAAAGCAGTGAGCGATTCGCTCACTGCTAGTTCAATAAATCATGCTCACAAATTTATTTTACTGGATGCTCACTAATCGTTTTCCAAGTTTTCACTAATTCACTGTTCCACTTTTCAGCAGTAGTCTTACCAGTATTGATATCATCAGCTGTGAAACATAATACCTTCTTCATGTCTACATCAGGGATAGCTGCAGAGTCAAATGGTGCAAATGCGCCGATAACTGCAGTAACATTCTCGTCATTGTATACATTGTACAGTTCTTTGTTAACGCCTGTCAGCTTATCTGTAATACCGTTAACAGGTACAACACAGTTATATTTCAGCATGATGTTTGCGCCTTCCTCAGAATAGATGAATTTCAGAAATGCTTTTGCGTCATCCTTGTTTTTAGCTTCAGAAGGAATCCAGCACTGCTCTGTAAAGGTCGTGATGGCTTTCTTTCCGTCTTTTGTCAGTGCAGGTACTGCGCTTACGCCCCATTTGAAGTCTTTTGGAGTTGTTTCTTCCATTTCAGCAACTACCCAGCTTCCGTTTGGCATAAACAGAGCCTTACCGTCGATAACAGCCTGCTGGTTCTTTGTGAATCCGTCTTTTACGTTTGCATTCGCAACCGTATTTGGTTCCATGTAATCTTTTACAAGACGTCCAATCGTATCGGTAACCATCTTACCTTCTTTTGAGTTCCAAGCCTCAGCATCATAGTTTAATAACTTACTCAGCAGCTCCTGTCCGCCGGCTTCCTGAATAACAGAAAGGATTGTGTTATCCAGATATCCTGCCTGTGCATAGGTAAACAGAGAAATCTTGCCTTCTTCTTTCAGCTGGTCACCAAGCTTGAACATATCATCCCAGGTCTGAGGAATTTCATATTTCTTTCCTTCGCCAACCAGGTTTGCATTGTAATATAAACCACCAGGTGTATACATGATTGGTGCCAGATAATTTTTGCCGTCACCATAGAACTGAGATACCGGGTTGTTTACGAAATCCGGATTGATGTTTTTCTTAACATTTTCATCTGCGAATACATCAGAGATGTCTTCCACCTTCTTGCTGTTCAGCTGCGTTTCTGTAAACTGGCTCTGCTGTCCCAGGTTGTAATAAACGATATCGGAATATTCCCCTTTGCTGTTTTCCTTGTTCAGAACTGCTGGTAAGTCCTTCTCAAAACGAAGCTCAATCTTGACATCTTTATTTTTTGCTTCGAATGCCTTCGCCATTTCCTTCCAAACTTCTTCACCGTTTCCTCCAGAGAACGCATCAAATTTAACGATACGTTTTTCGCCGTCACTGCCAGAAGATGCATCATCCTTCTTGCTGCTGCAGCCTGTAACAACGCTTGCGGCCATTAACCCTACACAAGCAAGTGCTACCATTTTTTTCATAATGAATTTCCTCCTTCATCTGGATATGTTTTCCATACCTAAATATTACTGAATGTAAGCGTTTTATGCAATGCATATATTGTTCTGTTTTTTATAGATATTGCTTTTCAAACAATAAAATGCAAGAAACTGTAAATCTTTTCAGAAATCACGTTTTTTACATTTCTTTACATTCAAAGACAACCATCATTATATAAGATAAATCGAAGAAAATAAATAGTATTCATACAGTTATTCTTCGATACAAACAAAAATACAAGAAATTTTAACAAGAAATACCAATTTACAAGAACTACATATAAATTAAATTCCTTTTTATTGATGCTGTATATGAAGTCAGTACTTATAAAATAGCTGTACATGATGAAAGAGCAGGCTAGCAACAATCAGAAATCAGGTGACAAATTGTTTGTCAGAAAACATACAGTCAGCAGGCTGCACAAAAGCATAGCCGCTTTTTCGCACGACATTCCACACCCTCCGGTTTCCATTTTTCCCATTTTTTATTTTTGTGTCAAAATCGTGCTATACTATAGATAGAGAGGAGGGATTTTCATGAAGTACGCCAGCTATCTCTATTATCTTCTATATCCGTATCTGATGCTGTTATCTCAATATCCTATTCATACCGCCTATAAGAACATGATGCAAACATATGATTTCACCGAGTACTATCTCGTCTTCAGCACTGTATTTCTTCTGACTGGTATCTCCGTATTCCTCCTGTATCACTGTTATCAAGCGATACAGCCCCGTATACGCTATGGAATTGAGCTTGTAAACCTCATTCTTTTCGGCTCGTACGTTTACAGCTTTTTCAGTGGGAATCAGCTTCTCCCGGTATTCTCCATCCTTCTGGTCAGTGACTTTGCTCGGGGATTGACCATGGTGTACGCCGGCTTTACTCTCTGTGATGTTATCAAAGGCGCCATTTCAAAAATTCATCCTGTTTCATAGTATTATCATACGGTATCCGCAGAGGATACCTTTTTCAACCTGCAGGTTTCTTGTCCAGTTTTTTCATATAATTGCCACAAAGAACGTTACACATTTCCTTTTTCCACTCTTTCCTATATAATGAACGTTAGAAGGTGAAATTATGAAACAGAATGTGAACGTACTATTGATTGTCTGTGATCAGTTTCGCGGGGATGCTTTATCCTTTGCGAACCATCCGGATGTTAAAACCCCTTATCTGGACTCCCTGGCTGCGGATGGTGTCTTTTTCTCCCATGCTTATTCAGCCACGCCAAGCTGTATCCCCGCACGGGCCGCCCTGATGACGGGAAGAAGTCAAAAGCGGCATGGACGCGTCGGTTATCTTGACGAGGTGGAGTGGCGTTATCAGCATTATATGGCTGAGGAATTTTCAAACAGCGGCTATCAGACGCAGTGCATAGGCAAGATGCATGTACATCCTCCAAGACTGACCTGCGGCTTTCAGAATCTGCAGCTCCACGACGGTTATCTGGGCTGTTATCGCAGCCTGAATATCCCGCACTGGATGCATCAGGATGTCAGTGATGATTATTTGCAGGATCTGCGCAATGTGCTGGGAGAAGATGCAGACATCAATACCAGCGGAGCGGAATGCAATTCCTGGGTAACGCATCCCTGGATTTATGAAGAGCGCCTGCATCCGACCAACTGGGTTGCAGATAAAAGTATTCGCTTTTTAAAAACACGGGATCGCACCCGGCCGTTTTTCCTCATGTCCTCCTTTGTTCGTCCGCATCAGCCATTAGATCCTCCTAAAGCATATTTTGATATGTATAAGGATAAAGAGCTGCGCTCACCGGCTAGCGGTGACTGGGATCCGCAAAACGGAGCAGGTGCGGCTGGCAGAATTTCAGACTCCATATACGGCTGCTGTGATGCTGCTATGCGAAAGGATGCCATGGCCGGCTACTATGCGGCAATCACCCATGTCGACCATCAGCTGGGCCGCATCCTGACTACGCTGAAGGAAGACGGCGTCTATGACGATACCATCATCCTGTTTACCAGTGATCACGGAGAGATGCTGTTTGACCATAATTTATGGCGCAAGGTCTTTCCATATGAAGGAAGCACCCATATTCCGTTCCTTGTGCATATCGGTAAGCATATAGCGGATATCGTACCACATACTATCAATGGCATTACGGAGCTGCGCGATGTCATGCCGACGCTGCTGGATCTGTGCGGGCTGCAAATCCCTGATACGGTGGATGGATGCTCTTTGAAAGGCTGTATCCTGCAGGAAGCCGAATCTGTGCGAAGCTATCTGCACGGAGAACACAGCTTTCACGATAAGCTCTCCAATCATTATATCGTCACTCAACAGGATAAATTTATCTGGTACAGTGAAACAGGCGAGGAACAGTATTTTGACCTGAGCCGGGATCCGCAGGAAACACACAACGCCATCCTGGATGAGGAGTATCAGTCACGTATAAGCGAGCTTCGTGGCATCCTCATTCAAACACTAGAGAATCGAGAGGAAGGGTTTAGCGACGGCACCAGACTGATCTGCCGCAAGGCACAGGACATTCTACAGAATGTGCATGATTACTAACCGCAGGAAACTGCGGTTTTTTTATGCCCTGGGCAACTTGCTGTTGATACATACAGCGGTATGATGGATAACGTGCTGCATATCTGTTTACCTTGAAGACCTCACCCTCATGATAAAGTCCAAGAGCCAAAGCAGCCACAATAAAAAAACAGGCGCGGCATGCATATGAATGGAAAGCACAGGCAGCCTCCTGTACAAAGCATGAGTAGACAAGAGTCGGGTATTCCATTGTACGGATAACAACCAAGAAGGTCTGCGCCGATATGGGTTCCTTCTTACTTTAGGTGTTGGAAAAGGGAGAATTCAACTTCTATTGATAATTACAATAGTGTTACATTCTCCCTGTTTTAAATTTACCCTCAATTGAGTAAGAACTTCGATATCATCACAGACATTTTCCAGCTTTCCTACGCATGAAAACTGAAGCACATGGTATCCGAGCGTTTCTACCGTCCTTTTTTCACCGGATTTTTCGGCTTGTAAATACGGAAGATAACTCCCTCTGCCATATTCTCTCCGACAACCTCATAGCCATTGGCACTGACAACCTTTGCCACAATCGACAGACCCAGACCGAATTTTCCGCCCTTTCCCATCTCATACGGCTTAAACAGCACCTTCAGGCGATCCTCATCCATACAAGGTCCGTCATTGGAAATGGTCAGACCCTCTTCCTCACTCAGATGGATATCAATCGTTGTTTTCGCATACCGCAATGCATTTTCAATAATATTCTCCACGACTACGCGCCACGGCTCTGCCAGTCCATCAAAGTAAACCTCCTCCAGATTTGTCAGGATCTGAATATCCGAGCGGATGAATCTGGTGTTCTGCACAACCGTTTCCACGATTTCCTCCATATTGGAGCCGATTCCCTCACAATCCTGAGAAATCAGATATTCCACGCGGTTCATGAACAGCAGGGAATGTACCTTCTGTTCCAGCCGGTCGGCATTTTCAATAATAACATCGACGCTTTTCTCCAGTGTATCATACGGATAAATACCGTCCTTAATACTTTCGCCGTAGCTTTTGATCGTCGCAATCGGTGTTTTCAGGTCATGGGAAATATTGTGAATCATTTCTTCCTTCGTCTTTTCCTGCTTGCGCAGCTCTTCCCGCATGCTTACAAGTGCATCCGCCAGTTCACCGATCTCATCCCGCCGGTTTACACGCAGGTCCGCATCCTTGCCAAGCTTGACACGTTCGATATAGTTTCGTATCTGATTCAGGGGGTGAATCAGCGTCAGTACCCACATCATCATAATGATGAAGAAGAAGCCGACAACTATCACCGTGATATAGACAACGCTGTTAATCAGTGAGTTCTCCAGCTTGCCCATATTGTCGCTGTACATCTTGCTAACCAGCAGCGGTCATCTGCCACCTTGTAAATACTGTAGTAGGAATCCCGATCTCCGCTGACCTTCTTCACGATCCCGTGATGAATCTTATCGCCTGCCGTATAACGGGCATTGATACTCAGAATGTCCTGTGCAATGGCTTTCCATTCGGAGCTGTTCAAATCCATATCCGAGGTGTTTTTACCTGCCAGCGTAACATGCGTGGCACCATCCAGCGTCTTATCCACCCGCACCATAAAAATATCGATACCGGCTGCGGAGTTGATCAGCTGGCGCTGTTCATCATTGGTACTATCACTCATAGCCCAGCTTTGCAGCGTCGAATCCAGAGTACCATACATCTGTTCACGTATCACGGTGGTCACATTGCCGTTGATGTAGACAAAGAAGAAGACCGCAAAAAATGTGACAAAGAAAAAGATTAGGGCAAACAGCTGCTGTGTCAGTGACAGCCGCTTGACAAATTCATTAAAACGCTTCATTATCCTAAACGGTATCCGTAACCGTAAATGGTATGAATGTTCAGATTCGGAAGCTTCTTACGCAGTCTTCGCAGCGTATCATCCACAACACGGTCACTTCCGAAATAATTTTCCTCCCATACACTGGTCAGAATCTTATCCCGGTTGAACGCCATTCCCTTGTTTTTGATAAACAGCATCAGCAGATCAAATTCCTTGGTTGTCAGATCGATTTCCACACCGTGATCAAACACCTTGCGCTGTTCCTCATCCAGCTCATAGCCGTCCACCATAATCCGGTTGTTGTCATCCTTATAGACGCGCTTGATGACATTGTTTACGCGCAGCACCAGCTCCTTTGGGGAAAAGGGCTTCGTGATATAGTCATCGCTTCCTTTTTCCAAACCGATGATACGGTCAAATTCCTTATCTCTGGCAGACATGAAAATAACAGGGATATCCCTCCCCTGAAGGCGGATTTCCTCAATCAGATCAAAACCGCTCTTGTCATCCAGCATGATATCCAGAATCCATAAATGCACATCATCATCCATTACATGCGCACTTGCTTCTTCATATGTATAATAAGAACGTACTTCATAGCCTTCCTTTTTTAAATACTGATTCACCAGGTCGTTGATGGCCTTTTCATCCTCGACAACGCAGATTACTTTCTTCATTAACATCACCTCATACCCCTATTTTAGACTAAATTATGTGAAAAAAAAAGCTATTTTTCAAAGTAGCTGCTTTTCACATGGATTTCTCACATTTGCCGCTGTGTTTCCACTCAATTTCCGACATTTCTCGACATTTCCCGGGAAACGTAAAAAGACTCCCCCAAAGGGAAGAGCCTTTCACACAATATGTTATAGTCCTTTTTCTTTAATGAAATCCACAATACGGTTTACATATTCCGCACACAGTGCATCGGTTTTGGCTTCCACCATAACGCGCACCAGCGGTTCTGTCCCACTAGGACGAACAAGGATTCTTCCCTCGTCACCAAGCTCCTGCGCTACTGCATCCACTGCCGCAAGCAGTTCCTTATCCTCCAGAGCGGCATGCTTGTCATGTACCGGCGTATTGATCAGCAGCTGCGGATAGATAAACAGATCTGCACACAGCTCCTTCAGGGATTTCTTTGTATCCACCATAATTTCCAGCAGCTTCATCGCAGTCAGAAGACCGTCTCCTGTATTCGCATGAGCATGAAAGATGATATGTCCGCTCTGCTCACCGCCGATGGAATAGTCATGCTCCTTCATACATTCAAACACATATTTGTCACCGACAGCCGTCTGCTCATATTTCAGACCCTTGGCCTTCAGTGCGTGATACAGACCAAGGTTGCTCATCACCGTGGTCACAACGACATCATCATGCAGAATTCCCTTATCGTACATATAGCAGCCGCAGATATACATCGTGTGGTCGCCATCAATCAGGTTTCCGTCCTCATCAACAGCAATCAGACGATCCGCATCTCCGTCAAAGGCAAAGCCGACATGGTAATTGCCTTCCTTCATCATACTCTGCAGCTCCTCGGGATGTGTGGAACCGCATTTGGTATTGATATTGATACCGTTTGGCGCAGAATGAATCACCTCAACGGTTGCCCCCAGCTCGCTTAAGGTTTCCGCAGCACAGCTTGTTGCACTTCCGTTGGCAAGGTCCAGCAGAATGTTCATGCCGGAAAGATCCATCGGAACAATTTCCTTCAGCCAGGATTCGTACAGCTCCAGACCTTCCTCCCATTCGATCACACTTCCGATTTTCTCATTGTGTGCAACTTCGATTGACACTTCGTTGTCGATATATTTCTCAACCTCCAGCTCAATCTCCGGATTCATTTTACAGCCGTCTCCATTAAACAGCTTAATACCATTGTCATGGAATGGATTATGACTGGCGGAAACCATGATTCCACAGTCGAAATGCTCCTTCTGAATCAGACAGGAAACCGCAGGAGTCGGGCAGACTCCCAGCAGATATACACTTGCTCCGCAGGATGTGGCACCAGCTGCCAGACCCATTTCAAACATATCGCTCGAAAGCCGTGTATCCTTTCCAATCAGAATTTTCGCATGACGGTTTTTTCCATAGTACCATCCCAGGTACTGTCCGATTTTTACCGCCATATCCAGTGTCAGCGTATCATTGGCGCGTCCTCTGGCACCATCTGTTCCAAAATATTTTCCCATATGTGTTACTCATCCTTTCCTATTCGTCGGCTACACTGCCTGTCGCAGTCACCTTAACACTACCATTCTTCAATACGTAGGTTGCCAGCTTGTTCTTGCCCTCTACGATCAAAGGCTGTTCATACGTACCTGCTTTCTCAATCTTTGAAAGATCGACATACACCTGCAGCTCCTCTTTCTTGATTTTGCTGATGATATCCTTCGCTCCCTTGACCGTTACATCTACACTGGAGGAGCTTCCCTGCGCAACCGTGAAATTCAGTCCGTCAATGCTGTTTTTAAAGGCAATCGGCACATCCCTGATGACCCGCTCCTTCGTATCCGTCAGCTTGATGGAGATGTTGGCAATATTGCTGGAAATCTTCGTTACACCGTTCGGCATAATGATCGGCATGGAAATCTCACGATCGCTCGTCAGTGTAGAGGCCGGTATGGTAATCGGTATCTCGTTAATGTTATCGAGCACAGACTGCTTCGCATAGATTGTCACATGATCCTTATCCAGCTTATAGGATTCTATTGATTTATCATTTGGAATCACACCGGTTGGATTCAGTGTGATCGGTACGTCTTTGCTTGGTTTGGTTACCTTGACACTGGCTTTCAGTGTATCCGGTATAATGTCCACCTTCATAAGGTTTCCATCTGCATCATATGCAACGATGTTCGCTTTGGTTTCAAAATCTGTTTTCACATCCTTATCCACCTTGATCAGTGCTTTTACAAATGCAATTTTATCCAGGGTATCGCTATCGGAGCGAACCAGAACCTCACCCTGCTGCAGCTGCGGTTCCCCCAGGTCATATATGGAATCCATCTGCTGGCGGTTGACGAAGTCATAGCCGACGGTAAAACGCCGTATGGATTTCTTTTTTATCGTAACAACGACGGTGGAAGGCTCCAGCACAACCTCCACACGCGCAGGCATCGCCTCCGTTGTCAGCTTCACCTCATGCGTGCCCTCGGTCAGATCGGTCATATTCGCTATCACCTTGAAATTCTTCTGCTGTTTAACGCTCTTGATATCCGTCAGATCTCCGATGATGCGCACCTTGACCGTCTCCGGCAGACCGCTTACCTCATAGGCCTGATTCGATAAGACCTGAGATACCGGAAATTCGCCCAGATCCTCAGCACTCTTCACATTCTCGAGAAAGTTCGCCCCCTGGGAATTAAAGGTCACGTAAAACAAAATAGCCAGTATCAGCGCAACGACCTTGCCGTGCTTCTGATTAAACAGCAGCTTATCCAGCCATCCGCTGATCCAGCGAAAGAACTTGCCGACCTTGATTTCCACATTTGCATAGGTTCTGGCAAACGTCTGACTCTTTTCGGCAATCGCCTTGGCCAGTTCGGTCTTACCTTCCGAGCTTAATTGTGTTTTCTTTTTTTTCTTTGCCATTAGGAATCTCTCCTTTCTTTAGCTTTCTCAGGAGTTTCTTCATCCTCATCCGCTTTCACATAATGCAGAACGATCGCCTCAGGTTCAATAACATCATTAAACAGATCACTTGCCATATTCGTCATAATGGTTTTCCCTGTTTGCTCTTTCGGCGGCTCCTTCTTCGGTTCTGCTTTTTTCTTACGGCGTGTTTTTTTCACAGGCTTCGTTTCCTCTGCCGCTTTTTGTGATTCCTCTTTTACAGCGGCAGCCGGCTTTTTCCTTACTGCCGTTTTTCGCTTCTTCGGCTTTGGTTCATCCGCTTCCGCAGCCGATTCTTCCTTCTTCTCCGAGTCGGTTACGATATTTTCAAACAGGGCGTCCAGCTTCTCATCCTGTTTCTGTGTGAGGTCCTCGATATGCAGTCGATCCACTTCCTGTTCAACGACAACAACATCCTTTTCCTTCTTATCCTGTTCTTCGCTCTTTTTCTTTTTTGTATAACGCTTGTCTGCCGCTTCCTTCTTTGTCCGCTTGTTTTTCCCCTTAAAGTAATGCGCAAATACGCCCGGCTTCTTACCGTCGTAAGGCGGCGGTGTGCTGACCTGCTCGGCAGGCTCCTCCTGATTGTCATGCACGGCAGTGCTTTGCTGCTTACAGACAACATTCATTAAGAATTCCCGCAGACTCGCTTCGGAAATTACGGTCAGCTTACCACCCTCCGCTATGGAAATATTACCTGTTTCCTCACTCACGACAATGGTGATGGAATCGGTGATTTCGCTGATTCCCACCGCAGCGCGATGTCTTGCTCCGTAGCTTGTCGGAAGCTCTCTGGTCGTTGGTGGAAAATAGGCAGCCGCACAGGCGATTTTCACACCCTGAATGATCACGGCACCATCATGCAGCGGCGTTCCGTATTGGAAAATGGAACAGAGCAGCTCGCTGGATACAACGGAATTCATCGGTGTCCCGGTTTTGATATAGTCACTGAGAGAATGTCCCTGTTCGATGGATATCAGGGCACCGGTCTTAGTCTTCGACATTTCCGCACAGGCCTTGACCAGCTCATCCACCAGATTTTCACGTTCATTGATCGTCAGCGTGGAAATACGGGAAAACACATTGGTTTTACCGATTTTCTCCAGAATACTACGAATTTCCGGCTGGAAGATAATGATGACCGCAACCACACCCCAATTCATGATGGAATCCGCAAGATTTGCGACGGTGTGAAGTCCCAGAAAGCTGGCAGCGGAACGTATAATGACTATGAGCAGTACCCCCTTGAATATCTGGATGGTACGCGAATTGTTTTTCACGATTTTCAGGCAGTAATAGACAAGTGCCCAGACACAGGCAATGTCCAGCAGCTGCTGAATCAATTCCCGTAAATTGTTCAAAGTGAAATAATTGAGCATAAAAACACTCCTCTCGTATTTTATATTATAGCACAAAGTGCTTCGTCTACCTATAGTTTTCTGATGTTGGTTAAGCCTTTCAGAAGCATTTTCCGTTCTGAAAGGCCCGTTTTTTATTGATATAAAAGAAGCTGGAATAAAAACAGAAAAATCTGATACGGAATGCATACTTCCTCGACACAACCTGACACCATCATACAGCCGCCTTATATTCCTGACTGTAAGAAAGACACAGGGCGCTCTCGATCGCATACCGTATCAGATACAGGATGTATCCTATACCATGTAGGAAAAACTGCTTTAAAATCATCAAGGAGGACTGCATCCCTCATGAAACTGGTACAGTGCTCTGTAGCATCATAATCCAAGGTGTAGCACACCTTCAGAAAGACACAGTTTACAATCCCTAAGCGCAACGCCGAAAAACCTGCAGCTACCTTCTGCCTCACCCGGTGGATTGCTGCATCGGACACCCCCAAAACTTATGATCCTCTGTGAAGCCCTCCGCTGCAAAACACGGTACCGCTGATTATCGGGCGCCATTTATTATGATCCTTAAGCTTTGCGTATCCACCAGAAAGCGTACCCTTTTTTCTTTGGATACATACTCCTGCTGTCATACATATTGACATGCAGCAATTCACGCATGGCTTGAGGTTGTGCAGCGTTACGCTTCCTCCTGCATCCCCCGATATAAACGAAACTGCTTTTCTAATAGAAAATGATAGGCAATCCAGGATAGAATACAGCTAATCGCCAGAAGCGCAAGCAGCCACAGTGGTATGGAAAGCATCCCTGTGGAAACATGAAAGCAGGAACTGAGTAGGTAGAGAACAAATTTGAAACCCACAGCTAAAACGCCATATGCGATCAAATATGTGTACCATGCGCCCAGAATACGATGAAAGCTGCGCCGGTTATGCCATTGTACTAGCACAGTGCTTCCTAGAATGAGCATGATATAAAACATGATGGTCTTCCATGACACAAACAGCATACCGTTTTTCACATATTCGCTCTCATCGATTCCGATTCCGATAACATCAAGCAGCGCCCACAATACCAAAAGGGAGGACAGCAGCCTCCACCAGCGCAGCAGCTTTTCCAGCCGTGTTTCCTGTACCGCATTCGCACAGACGGCATCACAAAATTTCTGATAATCGCCAAATGCCTCCTCTACCTTGAGTCCGCGCGTTTGACTTTCCAGTGCCATAGCCAGAATATCGTCTCGAATATCCCTTGCGACCAGCAGGGAAATGTCCTTACTGCTCAGATAGCGCAGCATATCCTGATATACGATCATGTATTCATGGTTGAGATTTGCTTTGTCGTTATATTCATTACCGGTCATCGTTCACACCTCCTTCAAACAGCTTGTCGATCGTTTTTGCCAGCTTACTCCATTCCGTATAAAAATCCCGAAGATACACGCGGCCTTCTGCTGTGATCTGATAATATTTGCGCCTGGGTCCCAGTGGAGAATCCCTTTTTTCCGCACGGATATAGTGCAGCTTTTCCAGCCGCAGCAAAATCGGATACAGCGTTCCTTCTGTGACATCAATCCAGCCGGCTTCCTTCATATTCATGAGGATTTCATAGCCATAGGTCATATGCTGTTCAATGATTTTCAGGATACAGCCCTCCAGACTCCCTCGCATGAGCTGTGTTTTATCGTACATGGACTCACCTCTACTTTACGACACAAGGTACTTCCTTCATCTATATTGTACCACAAGGTAGTGGAGAGTCAACAGGAATCGTGAAGGCAGAAGCATCTCTATGCATGCATATATGCATTCCTATTCCACTAGGAAAGTTACATATACATTTTCATAACCTACATATGGGTATTTAGCATAGGTACAAGTTTTATTGTCAAATTGAGAAATGCAGATCATACCGTCTTCCCCCTGCTATATTTTTACGCTGTAAAGGCAGAGATTGCACAGTATCAATCCTATAACATCATCCATAGTCCACAAAAAAAGAGCATATGAGATGCCCTTTCAGATGCAAGCAATTGTCTTATATATAATATAAAGAAAGCTCCTGCCGCTGTCTTCTTGTTACAGCTTCATCAGAAATGCAATGCATTCCTCAATACTGATAAACACATGCTCTGCCGGCTCCACGATTGCACTTCTTGCATGCATCATGGCACAGCCGTGAAATTCCTCAATCATGGGAATATCATTAAAGGAGTCTCCGATGGCATAGATGGCATCATGCTCCAGACCAAGATGCTGTTCGATGAAATACAGTCCCTCTGCCTTGGAAACACCCTCCGGCACGATATCCACACAGTTCACATTCACATAGGCAACAGCATAGCCCTTAAAGTTCGTATTGATGTAATGACTGATCTCCTCCGCAAGCATGGTGTCGTTCAGGGAAACAACCAGCTGGGATATCTTCCCGCGGTCCAATACCTCCTCCTCATGCTCGTTTGTATCCGGCATATTGCCGTATTTATGATCAATCTGATTCTCATCCACGGAAAATTTAAACCGGTGGAAGCCGTCATTGATAACATACGATACACAATCCAGGGTTTTGATATATGCGATGATATCCAGCGCCTTGTTGAAATCCATATACAGCACCTGCAGACGTTGAAAATCACGGTCATAGATCACACCGCCGTTATTTGCCACAATGAAATCAAATTCTATCTTATTTTTTTGAATCTCCGTCTGTATGGACTCCATACTTCTTCCCGTAACCAGACCGAACATGTTTCCCGCTGCACGAAATTCATGTATCGCATGGACATCATTTATATCAACCAGCTCCTCTGTTCGAAGAGTCCCATCATAATCACTAGCCAGAATTTTCATACGCATATCCTCCATCTACATTCATTTTACCAAGTTTCAATAAAAAAACAATGTTTATGTATAAGATTCATAAGCTTTTCCCATACTACTATCAGGAGGTGTTAGAAATGGCACAGAAGAAATACCGCCCAGGAATGAACTGCGAAAAAACCGGCAAATACACATGCTATGACAAAGATGGCAATGAAATGTACGGTGACGTAGACGTTGAAAAGGGCAGACGTTTTCCTCCTTCACAGGAAGAAGGATGCTACTACGAAGAACAGTAGTATCTGTTCGGCTCTGTAGAACTTATACAATGGTATAAGAAAAAAAATTCCCATTCTCTTTATGAGATTGTGGGAATTTTTTTATGTCTTCTTCTGCTCCGCATGAAGGGCTGCTTCTGCATCGGACTGTTTTGCGGACGTATCCTTTTTCGGCACATCCACCAGACGGTAGACTGCCCGTCCGTTTCTGACACCCAGCTGCAGCACCTTAATGATTTCCTGCTCGCCCTCTTTCAGCTTCACCAGGCAATATTTATCCTTCAACAGCTTTTCCGCCATGGGTAGGGTTACCTCTTTTTCAATCGACTGAAAAAAACGGTCCTCCTTCCACAAAGCGAATTTACAGCCGTTGCGATAATTCACACAGCCAAAGCCCTTGCTGTTTTCAACAATTTTATTCCCACAGACAGGACAGATACCGACCGCCTTGCGATCATCGTCGATTTCCACCTCACCGGATACACGAAGATGGGAGTAATCCTTTTTCAAATGCGGCACAAAGGCTTCCAGCACACTGTCCACCAGGGTTTTCACATCGGCATTGCCTTCCTTGATATCCTCCTGAATCACCCACCATTTTGCGGTCAGATCCGGCTTTTTGATCTCCTCCGGCAGCAGGTGGTAAAAGTCCTTTCCCAGCTGAGTAGAGATAATGTTTTTCCCCTTCATTTCCACATACCGGCGTTTGATCAGCGTCTCCACGATCTGTGAGCGGGTCGCACTTGTTCCGATCGATCCGTTCTCTCCCTTTTTATCCTTATCCTTCTTCTTCAGAATATCCTTGATTTCCTTATCCTGTACATATTTGGCAATACTGGTCATATCCCGGATCAGACTGGCTTGGGTATAGCGCTTCGGCGGATTGGTTTCCTTTTCCTGTAGTTCACTGCTTACCAGCTGTATCGGATAGGTGCCCTTCGGCAAATCGAAGCGGCTGTCATCCTCTTCCTCCTCCTGGCTGTCCTCCTTCTCCGGCGTAAAATATTTCTTATAGCCCTCATCCAGCACATAGGTACTGGTCGCTCGCAAATCCCCATATTCCGTTTTGATTATCGCACTCAGCTGCCGTTTACGAATCGGCGGCAGAAACTGCATGATGTAGTACCGGCAGATTTCCTCATACACCCTTCGCTCATCCGGAAGCAGCTGCGCGATATTGAAATCCGACATGGTTGGAATAATGGCATGATGTGCCGTCACATATTTGTCGTTAAAGCATTCGGAATGCAGCTTGTAATCCACCGGATACTGCTCATTCAGCTTGCTCATGACATGCGGCAGCACCTTGTCAGCCTCCTGAAAATGCTCTTCCTTTAAATACTGAGAGTCACTTCGATTATAGGTAATGGCCTGATAGCGGTCACGCAGTGTCTGGGTAATCTGGTCCGTTTTGCTCAGATCAAAGCCATATCTGGCATTCATATGTGCCTGCAGCTTCGCAAGGTTAAAGGGCAGCGGCGGCTTCACATCCATGAATTTCTCATCGATTTTCACCTTCTGATCCGGCTTGGCCATGATATCACGTTCCATATCCTCCATGATATTGCGATGCAGAATATGCTTTCCATCATCCAGCAGATCACTTTTCGGCTTCAGCTGAAAGCGGATGGATGTATCGGGCTCTGCGATATGTCCACCGGTATGCAGCTCATAATATTTCTGCTTCACATGATGATCAATGGCCTCATCACGCATGACGATCAATCCCAGCGTTGGACTCTGCACACGTCCCACGCTCATGCCTTTTCTTCGCAAAAGCAGGGAAAACAGGCGGGAATAATTGATTCCCACTACATAATCCGCAACTGCACGGGCATAGGCGCTTCTACCCACAGCACGCAGTTTTTCATCATTATCGATCAGATCATGAAAGGCCTTTTTGATATTTGCCGGCGTATTGTCATTGATATATACCCGTTTGACCGGCTTTTCATTTTGTGCGTAATCCAGAATTTCGTCAATCAGAAACTGTCCCTCATCATCCGGGTCACCTGCATGGATGATCTGGTCACACTCCTGCATCAGTGCCATAATCTGTTCCACACGGTCCTTTTTATTTCCATCGGGAACCAGCTTCCAGTTTTCAAAGCAGATCGGAAGATCCTCTTTTTTCCATTTTTTATATTTCCCATCATACTCATCCGGTTCACACAGGCGCAGAAGGTGTCCGTATGCCCAGGTGATAATGACATTCTGCTTACGTATGACGCCGCGGACTTCCTTACCGCTGCCGTCAATCGCAGCCGCAATCGCTCTACCCAGCTCCGGCTTTTCCGCAATGATCAAAGAACGCATCGAATTCCTCCTTTGCACGATCCTAAACAAATACATAGAATTATATCAGAATTCTCTGAAAATTTCTAATATTTTTCAAATCAGGGTGACTGGCAATGAGACGATAACCTGTACATAAAAGATAATCTGTATATATAATAAGAAAAGCAAGCAAGCTCATCAGCAATTCGTATGGAAAAGCAGCTGCTATCAGCAGGATATCTCCTGTAATCAGCGAACGTCATCTCCAGTATGCTACACTCCCTGTATACTTTGACAGCCTATGAAAGCTTACAGTGAGGTCATCGATAGTCTGTACTGACATCTCCTGTAACGAAAATCATATTTTTTTCTGTTTATACCTTTTAAAAGAAACTAAAAAAAAGGCACCTTGTGAAGCGAATCCCTTTCCTTTGACTGTTCAAGCTTTGGGGTTCATTTCATTGAGGTGCTTTTCGTTGCGTTATGCCTTTGCAGTAATCAAACGCGCATTGATAATGCCTTCCCGGCTGCGCAGTCGTTCCATCAGTTCTTCACTGACTTCATCATTGGTATCAAGGATCATATATGCATAATCCTTTTTCCCCTTATTTGCCATATTTTCGATATTCACACCGACATTGGCAAGTGCCGTGGTAATGGCACCGACCACATTCGGCACATTCTTATTGATAATGCAGATTCTGTATTTGCATTCCTGTGCAAGCTGCATATCCGGAAGATTCACAGAATGGGTAATATTTCCCGTTTCCAGATACTCCATGATTTCATTGGCAGCCATAACCGCACAGTTTTCTTCACTTTCCGGAGTGGAGGCCCCAAGGTGAGGAACTCCGATCACCTGTTCATATTGCAACAGCTCCTTTGTCGGGAAATCCGTTACATAGGCTGCAATCTTTCCTTCATCCATCGCCTTCATCATCGCCTCATCATCGATCAGACCGCCGCGTGCAAAATTCAGCACACGCACATCGCTCTTCATTGCCGCAATCGCTTCCGCATCAATGATATTTGCGGTTTTATCACTGAATGGAACGTGTACGGTTATATAATCGCATTCCTCAAAAATCTGCTTCAGATTCTGTACATGGTGCACCCTTGCCTTTAAGGTCCAGGCGGCTTTTACAGAGATGAACGGATCATATCCGAAAACCTCCATATCCATGGCGGCTGCGGCATTGGCAACCAGTACGCCAATCGCACCAAGTCCGATAACGCCCAGCTTTTTACCTGCAATTTCCGGACCGACAAAATTGCTTTTTCCTTTTTCCACAGCCTTGGAAATATCGTCACCCTCCAGAGTCTTGACCCATTCGATGCCCTTTGTAATCTTACGGGAGGACATCAGCAGTCCTGCCATTACCAGCTCCTTCACGGCATTGGCATTGGCCCCCGGCGTATTGAAAACGACAATTCCCTGTTCACTGCAGCGATCCAGCGGTATGTTGTTTACCCCTGCTCCGGCTCTGGCTATACATTTCAGATCGGCGGGAAATTCCACATCGTGCAGCTTCGCACTACGCACCATAATGGCATCATACGTGTCAAAATCCTCAGAAAATTCATATGCAATCGGATCAAACTGATTGATTCCGGCATCCGCAATTTTATTAAACAGCTTTATTTTCATAATTATCTCCCTTATTTATGTTCCTCTTCAAATTTTTTCATAAATGCAATCAGTGTCTGCACACCCTCCAGCGGCATGGCATTGTAGATAGATGCACGCATTCCGCCAACTGCACGGTGCCCCTTCAGATTGCTCATACCGGCTGCGGCACTTTCCTTGGCAAACAACGCATCCAGCTCTGCATTCGGTGCACGGAAGGTTACATTCATCAAAGAGCGATCCTCCCTGCGTACGGTGGTTGTATAGAAAGCACTGTTATCCAGATAGTCATACAGCAGCTTCGCCTTTTCTTCATTTCGCTTCTGCATGACCTCGAGTCCGCCCATTTGTTCAATCCATTCCAGCACCAGCCCCAAAATATAAATTGCATAGGTCGGCGGTGTGTTGTACATGGAATCCTTGTCGGCAAGGGGAGCATAGTCCATCATCACCGGTGTGAAATCCTTTGCATATCCGATCAAATCTTCACGAACGATTGCGACTGTCAGACCGGCACACCCCATATTTTTCTGTGCTCCGGCAAAAATGATGCCGAATTTGGATACATCCACCGGCTTGGACAGAATGTCACTGGACATATCGGCAACAATCGGCACACCGTTCGTTTCCGGAACATATTTCCATTCGGTACCGTAAATCGTATTGTTCGCACACAGATATACATAATCTGCATCCTTATTCAGCTGCAGCTCCTGCTGTGCGGGTATATAGGAATAATCCGCATCCTTGCTGGAGCCTGCAAGAACGATTTCCCCGTATTTTTTTGCTTCCGCATACGCCTTATTTGCAAAATATCCGGTCACGATATAATCTGCCGTACCCTTCTGCAGCAGATTCAGGGGAACCATGGAAAACTGAGAGGTTGCTCCTCCCTGCAGGAACAAAACCTTATAGTTATCCGGTATATTCATGATGGAACGCATTCGTTCCTGTGTTTTTGTAATTATCGCATCATAGGCTTTGGATCGATGACTCATTTCCATAACCGACATGCCACTTTCCTCGTAATTCAGCATCTGCGATTGCGCTTTTTTCAACACCTCCAGTGGCAGCATGGATGGACCAGCTGAAAAATTGTAAATTCTGTTTTCGGCCATAATCAGGCACCTTCCTTTCCTCTTATACTTCATCCAACAGCATGTTTTTCTGTTAGTAAGCACTATTATAGCACAAATGAAATAAAATGAAAGTTAAAATGAAAAATTGATGTAACATTTATGAAAGAGTTTTCTCAACGTAAACAAAACAAGTACATCTGTACACATATTAAAGACACCTGTTTTTCTTTCGCTCTTCTTTTATTCGTGGTATACTTACCTTACAGAAATTGGGAGATGAGAACATGCTGGATTTTCGTTTATATACATTCCTTACGCTGTCTGAAACATTAAATTATACGAAGGCTGCGGATATCTTATGCATTACACAGCCTGCGGTTTCGCAGCATATCAAATATATGGAAAAGGAATATGACTGCAAATTGTTTTTTTATGACGGAAAGCAGTTGAATCTGACGGCTCAGGGTAAGCTGCTGGCTGAGAAAGTGCGTACCATGGTTGCGGATGAGAAAATGATCCGCAGTCTGCTGAAGCAGAATCAGAAAACACCCGCCCTGCGCTTTGGTGCCACGCTGACGATTGGGGAGTTTATCCTGCCACAGCGCTTGAACAGCTTTCTCGCTGAGCATACGGAGACCTCTTTGTGCATGATTGTGGAAAACACAGCAACCCTTTTACAGATGCTGAACAGCGGGGATATCGGCTTCGCCTTTGTTGAGGGATATTTTCCAAAGCAGACCTATGACTGGAAGCTGCTGTCGCAGGAGCGCTATGTTGCGGTAAAAGGAAAGCATTATACCTTGCAAAAGGAGGTACGCTGTTTGAAGGATCTGGTGCAGGAAACACTGATTGTTCGGGAAGATGGCAGTGGTACCAGAGAAATACTGGAGCGCGGCATGCAGGAAATCAATTTATCCATTGCCTCCTTTCAGAGGGTGATTGAAATCGGCAATGTACAGGCTATCAAAACGCTCGTCAGAAACAATCAGGGAATCAGCTTTCTGTATGAAGCCGCCGCAAGAGAAGAGATAGAAAAAGGAGAACTGGAAGTGATCGACCTGTATGATTTCCATATTCTCCATGAATTTAATTACATTACACTGAAGGATTCGGTATTCAAGGAACAATATGACGCCTTCTTTGCATCTGTGTGCCGGCCATGATGATTGTCATGGCTTTTTTTATTTGAGTTTTTCATACTTGCTCAGCACCCTGACACCGTGCTTCGTTACCTGACAGAATTTTCATACCGTGACGGATATCCAGAAGCCAAAAGATCAGACTGCTCTGTGTGGTAAAACTGCGTAAACAAAGCGCGGTATAAGAAATTTCCCTGAAGATCTGCGGCTTATAACTGTAAAATGTGATGTGTCTGTGTCCCATTTCTAAAGCACACACAGCTTTCACTGTTTCACAGAAAAAGGGTGTCCCTGTACAGAATTCATCAATACGGAACACGCCTTTCCTTATCATTACGTTTTTAGTTGGTTCAAAGCATCCTTCAAAGCTATACAAACACCAGCTGTACCAGCACCATATAAAGCAGGGTTCCTCCGATGATACTGATCATATTATTGCGTTTCCACACATGAAGAAGTACGACACTCCCGATTCCCAGCAGCTCCGGCAGACCGTACGGATATTGAAAAAAACTCGTATTGCGTACACAGTAGACAATCAGACAGAGCATGATCGCCATAGGCAGCACATTCCCCAGATATACAATCTTCCGCGGGAGTGCTTCTGCGTTCTTGAATATCATAAAGGGAAGCGCACGTGTCAGAAAGGTGCAAACCGCCGCAACTGCGATAATCAGCAGGCTATCCGTAATACCTATCATGATGCATCCTCCTTTTTTTCCACCTTGTCCTGAAAGATGACAAGCAGAATGACCAGCAGTATGAGCGCCGGCAGCAGAAAGTTAGATAACTGAAACAGTGCAGTGGAAATGAGAATCGCGGCTATTGCGATATAGACAGCACCATGCTGCTTCGCTGCCAGCCACTGCTCCACAAAGATGACAGTAAACAAAGCCGTCATTGCAAAATCGATTCCCGTGGTATCAAAGGCGAGCAGAGAGCCGATGGTTGCACCGAGTACGGAACCTATTATCCAATACAGCTGATCAAATAACGATATACAGAACATCAGCTGTTTCCCCTCTCTGCTTTCCTTATTCGGAATTGCACACAATAAGGAATAGGTTTCATCTGTCAGGGAAAACATCATATACCAGCGTTTCTTTCCCATCGCCGGAAAGCTCTTCAGAAATGAAAGACCATAAAACAGCTGCCTTGCATTTACGGTAAGTGTGACCAGTGCTACCTCCACAAGTGAAAATCCGGCATGAAAGAATGTCAGTAAAACAAACTGCATACTTCCGGCATACACACTCAGACTGATCAAAAACGCCCAGAGCATGGAATAGCCCTGCTGCTGGCAGAGAATACCGAAAGCGATTCCGAGGAATACATAGCCGACCATCACAGGAAAGCTGAGCCGCAGTGCCTCCTTTGCTATTTTCATACAACATCACCCCTCAAAAGTTTTCTTATATTTTAGACGATTTCTCTTTCGCTTGCAATCCCCTATTCTTTTTACGGATATATCATAAGCATGCAGTCTGCTTATCTCCAGTCGACCGTCTTGCCGGGAACACTCTGACTGGATGGTAGCCAAATTATCACGAATCGTGTAAAGCATGGAAGCTGTATGCTTATGTATGCAGATTACATACCTGCCTTTGCATACACGTTACCGCTATGGCTTTAAGGACAGCTTTGAAGAGGGGATGGAAGAAGGAATCATAAAAGGTTTTAAGCAGAAAGTAGAGAGGAAGGGAAAAAGAGGAATCAAAAAAGGCAGATTGGAAGGCTCATGTTACTTTCGAAGCCGACAGTCGGAAACCAAGTTTCATGATATCCGCTTACCGCGGCTGTATACCTTACAGCAGAGCAGATTGAACAAATTTTCAGCCTTATGTTTACTGTCATAACTGGAGGAAATAAAAAATTAAATCAAAGCTTCAAGTAATCCATAATAACTTTATGTGAAAAACTGCTTTTATTAAATGATAGAGCATATAGATAAAAACAAAAAAACAAAGCTTCCTTGCAAGTGAAGGATTGCTTTGACTTTCAGGGATTCCCTTGGTAATCGATACGATTCCGTTTATCATTTTATCAAAAAAATCAAAAAAAGCATTGACAAGGCTATCTGCTGCATGATATATTTATTAAGCAATCGAGATGGGGTGTTAGCTCAGCTGGGAGAGCACCTGCTTTGCACGCAGGGGGTCATCGGTTCGATCCCGATACGCTCCACCATGATAGATCAGAAGAGATTCCTAACGGAATCTTTTTTTGTGCTTTGTTTAAATGGTATAAAAAAATAAGCCGATTCCACATTCTTCAGCAGGAGAAAATACGGGAATACGGCTTTTTTATTTCATCTTATATATACGATTTTGCGTACAGGCATCAAACAGAAGTACATATTCCCAGTCAATCCAGAACCGGATATTCTCCATGCGCTGATGGATATGGGAAGTATCTGACTTCATAATAACGACTCCCTCTTCATATTGGATATGATAATACACCTGCTCACCGGACTGTTCAACCAATACAATGCTGCCGCATATACCACCTGTTGATACCTCAATGACATGTTCACAACGCACCGCCAGTATTACGGAAAGATTTTTATCATCTGACAGCCATGGTATCTTCTGCTCATGAAAGAAAAGCTCCCCTTGTGCAAGGACTGCTGTAAACTGATTGATATCATATACACCTAAAAAAGAGGCAGTAAACAGATTGATTGGATTTTGATAAATGGCAATCGGATTTCCCATTTGCTGAATCTCTCCATCCTTCATAATAATCAGAATATCCGCCAGTGTCATTGCTTCCATTTGATCATGTGTTACATAGAGAAAGGTGGCACTGTTTTTCTGATACAGCTGCGCAATTTCAATTCGAAGCTGTGTCTTAAGTCTCGCATCCAGAGAACTCAGAGGCTCATCCATCAGAAACAACGATGGTTTTCTTATGAGTGCACGGGCAATCGCACAACGCTGTTTTTGCCCACCTGATAAATCACGCGCTTTGCGTTCCAGTAAGTCACAGATACCCAGCACTTCACATATCTGATAGACAGCTTCCTTTATATCCTGCTGCTTCATTCCGCTGTGAGCAAGACCGAAGGTTATGTTCTCCAAAACACTCATATGAGGAAACAATGCAGCTTCCTGAAATACCATGGAGATACTTCTCTGAGCAGGTGTTTTCTGATTGACAAGCTGATCATCAATATATATTTCTCCTGAATCCGGAGTCAGAAATCCTGCGACAAGCTGAAGCAATGTCGTTTTCCCACACCCGGATGGACCTGCAAGCACAATAAAGCTTTTTTCCGAGAGCTCGAGATGAAAATCGCGTACTGCCTTAATATCCCCATAGGATTTTGTTATATTTTTCAATAAGAGTTTACTCATGCACATCTCTCCATATTCCACATTAAGTGTAGCCGAAGAAAACAAAAAAAGCAACCTTGTCGAGCAAAGCTGCTGTTCTTGTAATCCCCCATTCGTATTGATTTTGTAAACAGTATCAGTTTATTTACTAAGAGTGTACATGAGAATAAACGGGCTTGGGGAAGACCATTTTCACAATCTCCATCAATACGATTCCCATATGATCACCGAAGTGATCCCCAGTGTCTCGAAGCCCACCCTCTTCAAGACACCTATATGTTACTAGAAATAGTGAATTTATACAATGGATTTCATGTAAGTTGACATTTAATAAAAATTTTGGCGATTATTACAGTTTTTCAAGAAAACCGTCAACTCGGGCTGTAAAAGAAAAAACTTCTTATGAAAAGAAGTAGTTTTCAACTTTAGACTCTAACATGTATGTTTCCACCAGAACCAGCTACATTAAGATTTGGTTTTGTTTCTAATCCGAACGCACATGCAAATAACAGACTTAAACCACATGCACCAGCTAAAATTACCTTTTTCATTTAATACACCTACAACAAAGTAGACCATATGCATATCATCATCGACATCCATATATTAAATGATTTAATAATTCTATTCAATGAAAAGGGAAACAGTTAACATAAAACTTTTTTTTGATCGATTAAATGCTTTTTTAGATAAAACCGTCAACTTCAATTTAAAATTTTTGCTGAATTCCTGTCTCAAAAACATGTAAAAGTTTATATTGATTCGTGTAATTTAGTAATTTCAGTAGCTCAAATCTAAATATCTCAATTAGTTCTTTATCATGTAAATACGGTAGAATTTTCTTTAAAATATAATTTTGCTTTATAAAAACCGGAGTATCTTCACTTAAAGTGAAATATTTAAACATACATTTCAAATCTATTGGGTATTTATCATACTCAAAGTTCTCGATGATAGGCATTTTAATAGGCCTTCCTAATCTATTTTGGCAATCTGCCATATAAATTAGATTAGTTAATGTATTGAATCCGTAAGTAAGCATTTTCTCATAATATACCAAAGATTTTGCATAATCTTTTATCATATGAAATATACATCCTATATTAGCATATACTTCACATATTTTAATTTTTGGTAAGTTACACTCAGATACTAACTCCTCAATCCTATTAAGATATTTTGAACTCCAATCTATATTCACATCTGTCAACATCACAATAGCATAATTATATGTATCTAATAACCTAATATGATTGGATTCTCTCATGAAATGGCTCTCTAAAGATTCAATTTCGTTTTTCATTTCTAAATACTTATTCTGTGTATAATAGTAATGCAGAAGATTTAGTCTTATACATGACAATTTAGCATCAGATAATTTTATGAATTCTATCTCTTCTATATATTCATTGTGGTTATTTATGCTATTACATTCAATTTTTGGAAACATTAAAATTCTTAATAGATCCATATATTTTAATTCAAACTGATAAAGAATACTTCTGTATTTCTGATATACAACATCATCAATATATCCATCCTTGAAATAATAATCTCTCAAATCATTTACAATTGATTCAACTTCTGAATAGTAAACATATTTATTAACTTCTTTTAATACACGTATCATTTTATCAGAAACTAATTCTATTTCATCAATATCATAAAATTCTATAGCTTTATATAATTTCATTAAAAGTCTATCTAGCACTTCATCTATAACAGGAAATTCGCCAAACTTCAAATCCAGCTTATCCAACAATTCAATATAAACATCCTCAGATCTGCTCAATCCGCCAGCTTCGATATTCTTTAACGTATTTATACTGCAAATGCCATCACAAAATTTCTTCAGAGTAAAACTATTTTGTGTATTACCCCGCCGTTCTTCTCTGTAAATGCCAATCAGTTTACCGATAACTGATAATCTATCTCTACTAACATTCATATATATCCCTGCCTTTAACTTCACTCTCTAGTAATGCTACTCATATATTATAGAGGTAATTTCCAATATTTGGAAGTTTAAATCACATAAATGTCACATTCTTACTTCTTTACTATAGTTTTTCACAGATTATCGTCAAAAAGATAGTAAATCGATGATGATTAAAGGTTAGCTAATGCCTCTTATCGCTTCTGTAATGTATGCAGAAAAAGAGCTGTGATGAAACAGCCCTTTAAAATATTGTAGGTATAGCTTTTTAGGATAGTTGTAGAGATTGCAAAATCGCAGGTCGAATATCATCTTCAACATCCAGCATATTCATGGCATCCACTGCACTGACATCGATTTTCTGCATTAGTTTTTTTACATATAGCAGTGTTGTTTCCACTTTGCCTTCAGCTTTTCCCTGTAATAAGCCTTTTTCCAGTCCTTGCTCCAACCCCTTTTCAATCCCTCTTTGTTCAATGAAATCGCTAAAGTTGCACATATCCATAACCTCCTTATCTATCTCCTTCTCCATTAGTATACCATACGTCTTTTGTAATTGTTCCTTTTTATCCTCTATAACGAGATTTTTTATAAACAAAATCTTTAACAGCTCCAGCAGTCTCTGCTTGTTCTCATCCTCCTGCTCTACCGCATTCGGAATATTCTGCGCTTTTCGTATGCCTTCCTTCTTTGGATACACCATGACTGCTGTGAGCAAGTCATAATCCTCCCTTGCGGCATGCCATATCATTGTTTCACATGTTTCCTGTATCCTATAGGTGTTAATGACATCATTCTTTTGATTGTTATGTCCGATACAGATCCAGATGGAACAGACCTTTTTGATCCTGTCATAATCCGAATGCTGAAATCCATTCTTTGGATGCTTCTGCTTTGCCATCAATCTACTGCAATAATACAAAGCACGCTTGATCAGAGGATAACCGGGATCATCCTTTGCCTGGCTTTCCAGATTGATGATCATGCGAACTTTCTTATCCGCAGGTGTGCTCTTATCGTCTTCCTTCTGCTTCATGGGGATTGTCGCCTCGAACTGAATGTCGTATTTGATCTGTGCCCCCGGTATGGCTTCATCCGTGACCTCAATCTGATGATCATCGATATATTCACAGTCTGCTGTGTTTATGGAAGACATTTCGATATAGGACGGTATGTCCGCCAGTGGAGTATCTGCGTATTCCGGAATACAGCCCTTCATCACATAGGCGAGAATCTGCTTGTTTGATAATAGCTTTTTACAGTACATGTCATATTTCTTTTTATTATCATAGCAGCTAATCATAGCTGCTGCTTCTGTTTTCATTTTTGTTGTCATAATCATATCCTTTCTTTCTCCTATTGCTATCTGTACTTTAAGGATATGATCTGGTGGTGCTCTTGTTCTGCTGTTGTTTTTATTAGCAAATAGAAGTATCTGCTGTTTCGTATCATACGCAGGAACGGATGCAACAAAAACAAGGCAGTCCTTACCGCCGACAAGCGGTGTTCAGCTGCTGTAAGCTATTTAATAACTGTAAGGAATGAATGAAAGCATAAGAAAAAACGCTTCTAGCAAGCGGTTGAGCTACTGAAAGGCCGGGACTTTTGCGGATAAATTAGATGTGAATGCAATGTATTATTTATATAGTTTCTCATAGACCGACCTCTCCTTTTTTTGTATTTACAGTGTAGCATAAATCCTGTCGGAAATACAGAAAATTCTATAAAATCTCTACGTCATAAAAGAAGTGAAAAGCTAGTTTTCTGCCTCTCTGTAAAAAAAGCACCCACCTGGATGCCAATATACGTTCGCAGTCTTGTTTTAACCATTCGCTTCATTTTTTACCAGAAAGATATGCAAATACTCCATCGGCTGTACAACCTTGGAAATGATACGGTATATATAACCGGCTTCCTCCAGACTGCCTTCCAGGGGAAGCCCCTGTGTTACAACTGCATTCATGCTTCTGTATGTCAATATATCATATAGAAAGCTGTTCTTTTCCTTCAGTAGCGAAATCATCTGCTTTGCCTGTTCGAAATCCTCCTCCTTCATAAGATAAAGAAATCGAATAAAACAGCAAAACGCATCATTCCTTCGATATTTATCAAGCAGCTCTCTGCAGGACTCCAGCTCCTCAAAATACAACGCAATGCTCATGAGATAGTGCCGCACCTGAAACAGATCCTCGGGATTCAGATTTAAAATCTCCTGAAACTGTCTTTGCGCCTTCCTCATATATCCGGCCTCGTACAAAGATGCCGCATAAGCGAACTTGATATGAAACAACGGCTTTGCTTCATCAAATTCAAAAAAATCAGATGCATCCCGCAGAAAAAAATCCTTTCCCAGATTCATAGTTGCCAGCTCCATGCCCTCTTTCAGCATACCGAGCTTTCTGTACATATTCTGTTCATTGATTCCCAGCACTAGGTAAGCCTCGATACAGTCTGTGCAAATCCCCAGCGCTTCTCTTGCAATCGTCTGTTTCTTTTGCGAGCTGCGGCAGTGATTGGCTTCCTCCAGCTTTTTCAGTGCGTCGCGATACGTATTCTGATTTGTATCCTTTACCGGATGTGTTTCATCCAGAAAGGCATCCAGTGTCATCTGGAAGGTAATGCCGATATCTGTTGTATCTGAAATATGATTCATATAGAGTCCCTCATCATTTCCCTTATTATATGCCAGTTCCCTATATTACTCAATGACTTTCGTTCGACTGTTTCAGATAATCTACTGCCCAGTAACTGTCAATTTCCTCAAACTGATTCTTTTGCGGCGGCAATTTCGAACAGATTGCATCATAGGATGTCTTCCATATTCCAATCACATCCTCTACTTCATCATGCTGTACATGAAACCAGACCGTATCTGTCTCCTGATCCTGATAGACGACATTCTTCGGCAGCCTTCCCTTTTTCTTCTCCCGCAGAATGATTTTTAATTTCAGTAGCTCCATCGCCCGATCATCCAGCTTATCCTCCAGCATTCTGATTTTCTCTGCGACCTGTGACGGATCGCAAAGGTAGCGGCGGATACAATTTTTTTCAGACTGAAAAATAGAAAAGTCCTTATCTGTCAAATCACTTTTTGGCTTAACCAGCAACACAAAGCGATGCTTTTTATCAACATATATCATCGTATGGAGAAAGGTATTGATTTTTCCACAGCTTGGGCAGGCTTTTTTAAAGAATACCCCCTCCAGCAGCTCCTTCCGAAACTGCGGCTCCATCTCCGGCATGATCAAGGTTTCACTCTTTTTATGTGTTTTGTAAAAGCAGCGGGGACAGGTAAGCTCCACCAATATAGATTTCATAATATCACCATATGTAACATTATACCTGTAAGCGGGCATATTGCAATAACAAAACACAGGAAGGATGATTGTTCCATTCTATAATAGCGCCAGCAATACGATATCAGTGCTCCTGTTCCGCTACCACATCCAAAAAGCTTCCTGACATCAAAAAGACAGAGCGACCGCCCTGTCCTGTTTATTAAATTTCTCTGGTTGCGTATTTCAGCCATTCCTTTTCCGCTTCATTCAGATAAGGAGAAACCTTGTCATACACCTCTTTGTGATATGCATTCAGCCACGCAATATCATAGCGCGTCATCAGATCAACGTCTAGCCCGTCCAGATCAAATGGTACGAATGTGATCGTTTCAAAATACATGAACTGTCCATATTCGTTTTTCTCACCTCTGCGTACCACCAGCTCATTTTCATGCCGGATACCATGGGAGCCTTCCACATAAACACCGGGCTCATTGGACTGGGTCATCCCCTCCTCCAGAACACAGCTGTCATTTCTTTCCGGTACCACTTTCCAGCGGAAGCCGTTTGGCCCCTCGTGTACATTCATCAGATGACCAACACCGTGCCCTGTTCCGCATTTATAATCAATTCCCATTTCCCATAACGGACCTCTTGCGAGAATATCCAGATTCATACCGCGGCAGCCTTCAAGAAATTTTGCCCTGCTCAGCTGAATCATGCCACGCAGTGCACATGTATAGTGTGTACGGATTTCATCGGAGATCGGTCCGAGGACAAAGGTTCTGGTGATATCTGTTGTGCCCTCCAGATACTGTCCTCCACTGTCAACCAGCAGCATCCCCTCCGGCTTCAGCTCGACATTGGTTTCCTCACTGGCACTGTAATGCATCATTGCGGCATGCTCCTTGTATGCGGAAATTGTAGAAAAGCTCAACCCCAGATTGTGTTCCTGTTTTCGACGCAGACTTTCCAGATAATCACTGGCACTGATTTCCGTAATTGTTTCCTTGCCGATGTTATTCTTTAGCCAGTACATGAATTTCGTCATGGCAACAGCATCCTTGATATGCGCCTTGCGATTATTCTCCAGCTCGATTTCATTTTTTCTTGCCTTCATCAGCTGAGAAGGATTCGGACAGTCTATGATGCGAATCTCCTTCTTCAGATTCTGTGTGATTGCATAGTTTACAACACCTGTATTCAGCATAACGCACGCATCTGCCGGAATGGTTTTCACAAACGCATAAATATCATCATATGCATGTACCGCTACAGCATTTTCCCTGAAGTTCACAAGCATCTGCTCATCCAGCTTATTCTCATCAATAAAGATATGGTTTTCATTGTGGGTGATTACCAGATAACACAGCATGACAGGGAAACAGCTGATATCCCAGCCGCGCATATTCATCATCCATGCGATATCATCCAGAGAGGTTACGATGTGATGTGTTGCGTTTTGTTCCTGCATTACTGTACGGATATCCGCCAGCTTATCCTTTGTGCTTTTTCCACTGTATGTCTCTTCCAGAAAGAAGCCTTTTTTCGTAGGCAGCGGCGGGCGGTCCTTCCAGATCATCCCGACAAGGTCTTCCTGTGCGGAAATAGTAACATCCTTGTCCTTCAGCTCCTCCATAATGTCATGTACAAGTCTGGTGTTCATGACACGTCCGTCAAAGCCAAACACACCGTTTTCCCTCATATGCTCACGGATATATGCAGGAATCTCAGGCACGCCTTCCTCTCCCTGCTTCATCAAATCAATCGTGCTGTCCTTCAGCTGATTTGCCGCCTGAATGAAATACCTTCCATCTGTCCATAGGGCAGCACAGTCCCTGCATACGATCAGTGTTCCTGCCGAACCGGTAAAGCCGGACATAAAGCTTCTCGCCTTAAAATGCTCTCCGACATATTCCGTTTCATGAAAATCGGATGTTGGAATCATGTATACGTCCATATTTCTTTCATTCATCAATGTTCTTAATTGTTTCAGTTTCTCTATTACCGTCATAAGTTCCTCCTTCAATCATCACTAGTAACCATTGTACTCCAAAAGAAGGAAATTGAATATAGATTTCACCTGAAAAATTATGGTTTGTTTCTCTGTTATCGTATGGTACGCATTAAAAGTTTGCCTGTTCCAGCTGTGCAGTGAGCTGGATCATGATTTCCCTGTCATTCAGCCTGTCAGCATCTCCCTGCATGATGATAACGATGGGATGTGCCCCCTTCAGCTGCATGCCGGTGTCGTATATTTTCGTATCCAGTGTGTCACTGACATCCTGTTTGGTTTGTGTATCATATGCCGTTACCTTCATATCCAGATATGTATTTTCAAGATTGGCAGTATCACCCTCCACATGAACACAGGTTGTGCCCTTGTAGGTCAGAATGCTGTTTAGCTTCTGCTTCATTTCCATATGCAAGGCATCGGTTGTGACCCGTATCCCCTCTTTCAGCGCGATACTGTTCTCCCATAAGCGAAACATTGAAAACGTAATCAACAGCACAGACAGCGCAGTCGCGATTCTTATATATACCATATCTCTTTTCATAGCCATATCCTCCCAAAAAAAACCAGTCATTTAGAGTATGACCGGTTTCTTATTTTTTATAGCTCAGGATATGAATTTTGTAGTATCTAGCATCCTTTACATCATAAATAGTATAGTTGAATTGCTGATGAGTTCCTGCAGGAATGCTGTCCTTTCCGGTTAAGAACCATTTATCAGTTTTTATCAGGTTCCTTTGTTCATCATACAGCTGAATTTCCGCTTTTACAAAACGCACTGCAAATTTGGTATCATTATGCAGCTCCCCATTCAAAACGCAATGTCCCTCCAACTCCTCAAATTCCACTGCATCCACATAGAGTGTTTTCTGTTTTTTCAGTACCTGCTCTTTCTCTGCCCATCTTGTGCGTATGGTCTTATTGAACAGCCAGATTACGGCAAGCTCTGCATATAACAAAATACCGAATTTGCTTTTCAGAAAGAGAAAGATTTTACCGATAAAGGGGATATGAAACACATAGGTTCCAACAATATCCTTGCGCAGTGTCTTATACATGTCCAGGTTATCCTTACCCTCTGCATTGGTGCGGTATATGGTATTTCCCTGGAAATCTTTTTCTGTTTTATTAAAATGATGTGTTAATAGAATATCGTCACCAAAGCGGTCTGCTTTAAAGGTAATGATATCACCTTTTTTCAAATGCAGTGGTTCTTCAGGATCAAGTACCTTCGTACACACAAGCGAGAAGGTGGGAATACGGGGCTCCATACTGTCCGTTAGTACAGCATATAGGCGATAGCCTGTAATCTGTGCTGTTTCCTCCGGATATTTTGCCATAAGAAAAGTATAGGCTGCCAGTAATAACACAACAACCACAAACACAATATTTGCAATGCGCTTGATTACGTTTCTCATATGCGATCCTACTTTCCTCATCTTCTATATTTTATAAGATTTTTGGAGGGGTGAAAAGATTTTTTTAAAAAAGCCGTCGAATGACGGCTGATTCTAATATTCTAAGCTGCGCTGTTATCAGGAGTTAATTCCGCAACAACTAAGATGTAAGCAGTTGTTGCAGTACCAGCTGTATTTTCAGTATCATTTGTAGTAGTTGCAGTAATTGTCGGTGTTATCTTGCCATTGGTGGCCTCAGAAAGCTTTTTCTCCGAATCTGTAACTGTGGTAGTAACCGATGATAAGTATCCCGTAGAAGTAGACGGATCTGAAACTTTAGCTGCATCATTAGCATGTGCAACTGTATCAAAAGCATATGCCGAAACCTTGATATTATAAGCAGTTGGATCAACACTATCTGGTATGTTCTTTACTTCTATTGTAGGTGTTGATGTGAACTTTGGATCTTCTCCTATTACTGCATTTGTTTCAGTAAAATTCGCTGCAGTAACTGTTGTCGTAACTCCTGCACGGAAATTCAACACCTCTGATGTTGCAGTACCTTTTGTCTGATCCCATGCAGCGAATGTTCCTGCGGATGTAGCGATAACAGCACCTGCTGTTAATAACGATAATAGTGTACTCTTTTTCATATAATTGTTCTCCTTTTCAATGGTTTTAAGAATAGGTAATATTTTTTGTTACCTTTTACACTATTATTGTAATCCTTTTGGGAAACTTTGTATAATACCAATAACCCGCAAGCCGGTTATGCATTTTAGGTATAGCTACATATCTGCATAGGTTTCATGAATAATATTAAGAAACACCTTTCCTGCTTCGCTCAGCACTTCGCGCTTTCTTCGGATGATAACAAAATACTTTTGAATATCACAGTTTCTGATGCGCATGCTGTGGATATGTGAATGCTTTAATTCCTCAATCTGCCATTTATTCCCCAGCATAAAGGCATCCGTATGATTCAGCATGTTGATAATCGCATGGTAGTTGCTCATTGTGATCGTTTTCTTAAAGCTGCTCAGCTGCACACCATCCATTGTCAACGACATATTCAGATTCGAGAAAAAATCATATGGCAGATGAATCAGTGTGAAATCCAGAAAATCCCTTGCCTCCTTCTCCTCCACCAGCTCATCCAGATTCTTCTCGTTGATATGAACGTACAGCGGTCCTTTTCCAAGAATATTCAATTCAATTTCCTTGGCATCCGCCATCTTACGATAAATACTCAATTGATAATCATTTAGAATCATGATTCCGATTTCCGACTTCATTTCACTGACATTGGCCAACACCTGCTCCGCCGTTGTTTCTACCATATGAATCTCTGTAGTTGCTGATTTCATATGCTTGTAAAATTGTAAAATCAAATCATCCCGTAGGAATACAGAATCCACGGATACCGTCAGCTTGCTATACAGCTTTACCTCACTGACATCCTTTAAACGCTCCAGCACCTGAAACTGCGAGAGGATTGACTGTGCATAATAGTACATCAGTCTACCGGTCGGTGTCAGCGTAACTCCGTTATTGCTGCGGATAATCAGCTCTTTCCCCATTTCTTACTCTAATGACTGTATACTTCTGCTCAGACTTGGCTGGCTGACAAACAGCTTCTCCGAAGCCTTGTTGATGCTTCCACTGTCGACCACTTCAACGAAGTAGCGTAATTGTTGGTTTTTCATCTCTCATTCTCCCTAATTGTGGACATTTATGCTCATTATTATGATAACATAAAAGACAGATTTCTACGTATGCAGATTCTGCCTTTTTCTGTAAAATTATTGTTTTGTATTCATAATATAGGAACCATTCGCTGTTGCGACCACCTTGCCGCTTTTCTTTGAGCGTGCAATAGCTCTGGTCTGTGACATTCTGCTTCCTGCATGATCACAAATTCCTTCCACCAGCAGCGTATCGCCACTGCTCACACCGCCAACATAGTTAACAGCCATTTGTATCGTTGGTGTAAACACTGCATTCCCGCTCACATACGATATACATCCCATCGTAATATCCAGTGCTGTCGCAATGATGCCTCCATGCAGATTTTCCGCCGGATTCATTTGCCAGTCTTTCACCGGAAAAGCCAGAACCACACTTTTTGTATGAAAATCCGCGGTTACCAGCTCCATATCCATCATGGAATTTATCGTACCTTCATCGCGTACTCTCTGCTTTACAAAATACTGAATACGTTCATGGAACTGTTTTTTATCCATATATATCACATCCTTACCTGCCTATTATACTCCTTACAGGAAAGAATTCACACAGTTTGCACAATGAAATCATTTCTGCTTCCAGTTCAATATCCGGATTTTGTAATCATAAACACCATATACTTCATAAGCTGTATAGGAAAATTCTCTTGTTTCTTCCGGCTGTAAAAAATCTCTGCCGCAAAGATACCATTTCATTGTCTTTATCACATTACGGAAATCATCATACAATTCAATTTCCGCTTTAATATACCGTACAGGAACAGGTGTTTTATTGATTACTCTGCCGGTTAATACAGCAAATCTGCTGCTGCAATCAAATTCCATATCTTTTAAAAGGATTCCCTGTTCTTCCTGCGTTTCCACAATTGGTGCTTCTTCCACCTTTGGTTTTTCTATTTCCTCAGGTTCAGGCATTTCCTCCTGCTCATCCGTCTGCCTGCTCTTGTTGATATCATATTTTCTGTTGAAGTCCGGATATTCCTGTTGTTCTGCTTCTACCCGCTGTGGTGCTTTCACACCGTGCAGCAGCTCCTGCACCTCTTTTCGGACTTCCTCCAGCAGTTCCTTATCTACACCGGCATCCGCAGTGTAAACATCATTTGCTGTTACCTGTTCTTCATGAGGTTCCTTCTCTGCAATTTCATCATTTTCCATCATTACTTCGTCTGGATCGCTGAATGGATCTTCTGTTTCCTCCGGATTTTCTTCTACCACAGGACATTGTCCTTCTTGCAGTGTTTCCTGTATACTGGTTACTATCGGTTCCAGAATACCGATTGCCTGAATATGCAGTTGATTGGCATTTGGTATTTTCTTTTCGAATTTTGTCGCACCGGAGTTATACAGTCCCTCTATATCCTTTTGCGTATCCTTCGGATACCGTACAACCTGTGGAACGACATGATGCGGTGTATCGATTACCGGATGCTCATTTAGTTGGTACTGCTCTTTTTTTTCTTTGACAGCTTACGCAGGACTTGCCGTAGCGGTATCCTGATCCGATTCCTCTTCGTTTGTATTGATTGCAATCAGTATATCCTGTAGCTCAGCCTGTGTAAATGTAGCTCCCCCCTCTCGCAGATCAATCGTTTGTTCTGGCTTTGATTTTCCAGAGGATGTATGCTGAACCAGAGACTCCTGCGTAATCTCTGATTTCTGTACATGCTTCCCCTGTGCATCCGGGTGCTCCTGGATTTCCTGCTGGATTTTCGTTGGGCCTGCCGGCTTCTGATGCTTCTGCTTGTACACAATCGGCAGCAGCTCCTCATCATCAGCCGCTTTCCTTTGTTCCACCGGTGCTGTTTTCAGTGCATGGCGCTTGCGTAAGCGCTGCTTTCCGGTCTGTTTCGGAATCTGCTGTTTTGAAGCCGTGCCTGCTTCTTGTAAAATACTGTCGGTAGCTGCCTGCTGTTTGGCTTTCGCAGTCTTATCTTCTGTTCCCTTTGCCTGTCTTGAAATATCTTCCTTTGGAGTCTTTAGCAGCGGCTTCTCTGCATCTGGCTTCACTTCCTGCCCGCGCGTATCCTCTTTCTTTTCATCCACGAAGCGTTGATCAGGATCCAAAGCATTCTTTTTCGCAGATACCTCTATACCCGCTTTTCCTTTTCGCTCCCGCAGCACACCCTTTATCAACAGCAGCATGGTGCTCAGTATACAAACGCCCAGCACCACGGCATACGTGATTTTTCCATAGCTGCTTTGCAGAAATTCATACACCCTGCCCATATACTTCATATGAAAGAGATAGGAGCCTACCAGATCCTCATGTCTGGTTTCATAGGTATCATAATAGCTGCTGTCAGGGGCCTGCGTAATGTAAAAGGTTTCCTGATTTCGAACTTCACTTTTCACAAACATATGCGTTAAGATAACCAATTCCCCAAACCGCTCTGCCCGAAAGCTGATCAGCGTGTTATTTTTTGGTTCCTCGTTATCTTTGAAGGTCTTTACAAAGATGAGAGAATCCTGTTCGATCGCTTTTTCCTTGTTTTTACCGGTAACCTGTATCATCCGGATATGCAGAAGATGCTCGCTCTGTTTTGGAACATAAATCAGAATCGTTACCAACAGTAAAAGTATTAGAAAAAAGCCTTCCAGAATCCATGACAGTTTTTGCTTCATATCGTATCCACTCCTGCTTGCACTGCTGTATTGTCTACCGTTATTCTATCATAGATTCCAGCTTATAAAACGCCCAGAAAGTCCTTATTTATAAGGTTTTTACAATTTCTTTCCGCAAATCTCAGCGTAAACATAACTTTGTGTTTTTATCTTAAGATTTACAAAAAAAAGCCTCCGACAAGCAGTCGCAAGGCAGCCTTAAGCAGCATTGTGCTCAGACTCAAAAATATCTTCATCCAGAAATACCATACGCGGTTCATGGCAGCTTTGCAATACATCCGGAATCCCCATTAAATCCACACCGCAGAAATGGGATGCAGCATGCAGTGCGGCGTTTCCTGTGAGGGGTACATACAGATAGGCTATACCGCAGCAGTAAGCGGATGCTATAAAGCCTCCCAGCTCTTTTAGTTGCTGATTCCCTATAATCAGCAGGCTGCTTTCCTTTTGACATCCGCTTTGATACAGGAATCGGACGATTGCCTCCAGATTATCAAAGGTCTTGATATGTGCTGTACCGGGAACAGTATAGCATGCAGCTTCAGGAAATTGCGCTGTGATGTCCTTTTTTATTTCCGCCGGTACATCGGATTCACAAAGAATCAAAAGCTTATCCGCTTTGATATAGGCGTTAAGTTGTTTTACGATTCCCCGGCAGTGATATACCTGCTGTTTTTCTGTTTGCATCCTGCTTCACCTGTTCTTTCTCTTTTCATTGATCAGCTTTGGGAAATAACCGCTGATACGCACATGATCGAAGAAGATCACAAAGGCCTGTTCATCACAGCCCTGCACCTGTTTTTTTAAATGACCGTATTGTCCTCTCGTAATTGCCACCATCATGACCTCCTTCCTGCGTCCGCTGTAGCCGCCTGTTCCATCCCAGACAGTAACACCACGCCCCACATCCAGGATCAGCTGCTGCTTCAGTTCATGATTTTCCGTGATAATCAAAGCAGCCGATTCTGCATTATCCTCGTGAATGCGATCCAGCACGAAGGACAGGATACAGCTGTGTACGATGGAATATAAGGCTACCTGACTGTCGTAAATGAGAAAACAGAGTAGATAAATCACCGTATTGACCAGCAGATAGATACTGCCGACACTTCCTTTTCCTGTTTTTGTCAGATACAGTCCGATGATGTCAATACCTCCGCCGCTCCCGCGCCCCTTGAAGAACAGCCGTGTACCATATGCACATAGAAAGGAGCCAAGCAGGACAGAGATAAAGACATCCTCAACCAGAGACGCTTTGGGCACCGGAATCAAAGACAAAAACAAAGATTCAAACAGTATGACGATTGCCGTATGCACGGCAAATGTTTTCGCCAGCACCCTGGCAGCGAGAATGATCATGAAGATATTCAGGATCAGATTTATAATCCCGGCGATATCAAAGGAAAGTCGATAGGGCAGGATATGGAGCAGCAGGTCCCTGAGCAGCTGGGCGATTCCTAAAAACCCGGCACTGTAGATATGCAGCGGAACCAGAAACACATTCATCGAGAAGGAAAACAGCAAAGCTCCGCTGATACAGTACAGCCAGTCCTGTGCTGTCTTCATACGATATAGCGCTGTACGCGATCACTCATTCCCACCGCGATTTCTCCTGCCGTCCCCTGTATGATTTGGCCAAGCAGATAGCTGCTGACTGCCCCGGTTCCATCATCACCACTCAAAAGCGCATATTCCCCGACCTGCACTGCTTCTATATCGGTCACATCCACCATAAACATATCCATGCATACCTTTCCAATCAAAGGTGCCGGCCTGCCATGTATGGAAACATAGCTCTGCGGGGACTGTGCGATACAGCGTCGGTAGCCATCCGCAAAGCCTGCCGCCAGCACTGCGATTCTGACAGGCTGTTTTGCGATAAATGCATGACCATAGCCCACCCCTTCTCCCGCTGCAATATCCCGCAGCAGGACGATTCTCGCTTTCCAGACAAGCACCTCCCGCAATGGTATCAAGCGCTGCTCCGAGGCTGAGGCAAGACCAAAGATATAGGCACCGACACGCACCATGTCCATATGCATATCTGGTGCATGTATCGCTGCCTTACTGTTGCATATATGACAGATGCCCGTATCGATTTTTCGTTCCTGCAACGCCCGGATGCAGCTTTGAAAGCGCTGAAACTGCAATTCGGTAAACGCCAGCTCCCTTTGATTGCTGCCGGCACCGTATACCAGATGGGTATACATCCCTGTTATTTCTATATTCGGAAGCGAAAACAGAGAAAGCAGCTGCTCCACGCAGTCTGCTGTAGAACTACAGCAGTCGATTCCCATGCGGTGAAAGCCGGTATCCAGCTTCAAATGCACGGCAGCCTTCAGGTTCATGCCTGCACAGCACTCGGAAATATGGGAAAGAAACGTTGCGGAAAAGGCACTAAGTGTGATGTTGTTTTCCGCAGCCAGACGTATTTCCTCATCCGATACATAGCCAAAAACAAGAATCGGCTTTTCTCCTGATACGCTTCGCACACGCAACGCCTCCTGCATGGTGGCTGTTCCATACCAGTCGCATAAATCGTCCATCGCCTGTACACACGGCTCGATTCCATGACCGTACGCATTCCCTTTTACGACTGCCATAAATCTCGTTCCTGCTGTGAGATGCCGCTTCAGCTGCATCACGTTTTCCCGAATTCGCGCTGTATGGATTTCTGCATAGGTTCGGCAGCTGATGTTTTCTTCCATACCTATTCGGCTTTGCCGCACTCCGCAATGATGGCGGCTTCATATGCTTTTTGCAGCTGCTTCAAAATCGGTCCCGGCTTTCCATCCCTGATCGTATGCCCGTCCACCTTTAAAACTGCACTGCATTCCGTATTCGTATCAGCGACAATGACCTCATCTGCGGCATACAGCTCATCCAGTGTAAAATTGCCTTCACGAAATGGTATCTGTTCCTGCTCACACAGTGCTTCCAGTATTTTCTTCGTCGTGCTGGGCAGAATATCCTCATTTTCAACATGTGTCAGTATACAGCCGTCCTGAACAATCAGGATTGAGCCGGATTTTTCTTCCGTGACAATACCGTCCTTTACCAGAATCGCCTTCCCTGCCCCTTTTCTCTTTGCCTCAGAGCGCGCCATGCAGTTTGGAATCAGATTCAGTGTTTTTACATGACAGTATTTCCAGCGGATATCCTCCACACTGATCGCAGTTGTTCCTGCCTGAATTTTCTCCACATTGCGGGGAGCATGTACCGCAAAGCCGGACAGCACCGGCCTTTGATCCTCACGCCCGGGATACAGATGGTTTCGGATGCCGTCATCCCCTCTTGTCAGCTGCATATACACATAACCGCTGTGCAGATCATTCTCCTCAACCAGCTGCTGAAAGAAGCCTTCGAATTCCTCCCTTGTATACTGCAGATTGAAATCAATGACATCCGCCCCCTGAAACAGACGGTCGAGATGCCGCTTTAGACCAAACAGCTTCCCATTGTATACACGGACGACCTCATACAGACCGTCTCCGAAGACATAGCCGCGGTCCTGCAGAGAAATGTGGATATCCTGCTCTTTGACCATAGCTCCCTTCCATAAATATCGTTCCCCGATTCCTTTTTTTCCTATTCCATTCATCCTTATATCCTTCTTTCTATTCCTTGCATGCCGAATAGCTTATTTTCCCGCTCAGCATCCCGTATGTTTCTTTGAACACCTCATCCATGTGCTCCTTCAGCTCATCAAAATTCATGAATTTACGGGAGGTCACAGCTTCCAGAAAAATCGGAAGGTTGATACCGTAAAAGCATTCCAGCTTTTTCTCTTTATACAGTCTGCCGATTGCCTTTGCTGTGACATTGCAGGGGGAGCCTCCCAGTAAATCTGTCAAAACGATCACACCGTCCCCTTCATCCGCCTGTTCGATTGCCTTGTATACCTTCTGTTCAAACTGTTCAATGCTGTCTCCGTGAAACAGTCCCAGATGTGCAACATTCCCGATATTTCCGACAATCAGCTTTCCGCTGCTGACAAAGGCTTCTGCCAGGGGTCCATGTGTGGCGAGTACCAGTCCTATCATACGACGTGTCCTCCCCTAGGCTGCGTCTTTGATTTCGATTCGCTTATCATCCGGTACGACTCGAATATAGACGTCCATGCCCTTGCTCTGCATAGCCTTGATGCTATTCATTTCTTCCTCATTCACCGCAATGTTGCGATACAGCTTTCGTCTGTCTGCCCGGGCACCGATTCCTCCGATTCCCACTTCCTGTATCGGAACACCCGCATCATGCAGATCCGCGAAAACCATCGGTGTTTTCGCAAGCAGGAAGATTCGTTCATCCTCACTGCCTGCTTCCTTGAGATAGGAGATGGCACTGCTTACGGAAAGCACCTCCAGCTCCAGACTGCTCGGCATTGCGGATTTCATGATCATTTTCATAAAGGAATCCTTTGCGGCCTTATCATCCACAATAATCACCTTGCTTGCTTTGGTATGCAAGACCCAGGCCGTCATGACCTGCCCGTGTACCAGCCGGTCATCAACGCGTGCATATACAATATTTTTCATACAATTATTCCTCTTCCTTCTGCAGACAGGCGATAAATGCCTCTGCGCGGTGCTGCAATTCCTCAAAGCGGCCTTCCTGAATCACACGCTTATCCATCAAGCGTCCGCTGATACCATAGCCGGTGCAGCCGACAGCCGCAAATTCTGCGATATTTTCCTCGGTGATTCCCGCAGTCGCAATGAATTTCACATGGGAAATAGGTCCCATCAGATCCTTAATGTAAGAGGCTGTCATTCTGGCAGCCGGAAACAGCTTAACATAATCCGCCCCGTATTCATGTGCATCCAGTACCTCGCTGGGGCTCAGTGCTCCCGGAATGGACAGCATGCCCAGCTCCTTTGTTTTACGAATGACCGCTTCATTGACATTCGGTGAAATGATATAGGCAGCCTTTGCCTGATAGGCAAGCTCCACCTGTGCAGGATTGACAACCGTCCCTGCCCCGATCGCCATACGGCCTCGAAAATGCTCCTCCAGCATGGTGATCGCATCCAGTGTTTCCTTATAATCCCTGCTTTTCTGATCAAAGGTGACCTCCGCCAGACGGATGCCGCCCTTATACAGTGCTTCCATCGTCTTGAGGAGGGTGTCACCATAGACACCCCTGCAAATCACGATAAGCTTATGCTCCTCCAGCATGGCTCGAATTGTATCCATATAAACTCCTTTCTTCGTTCATTTTAGAAGAATCCAATCAGCACACCGACAATAGCGATGGCAATCAGAATCAGTATGATCTTAGATGTTGAAAGCTTTTTCTGCAGCAGGAAGTAAGAGAGAAAGACAAAGCCAACCGGCAGTAAGCCCTTGAATATCGCATCGAAGATGGTTTCCTGCAGGACCATGTCCGAGCTTCCCAGATGCAGCACCGTGGAAGAAGTGACCGTTACCGTCGTGGCCTCAAGCCCTCCCAGGGTAATGGCTCCAACTGCCATAGCCAGCGTCATAAAGCGCTCCAGCTTTCCGCTCGCAAACAGACCGTTGACAGCTTCCTTTCCCTTTTTATAGGAGGTCTGGAACATCCAGTAGCAGGGCACCATGACATAGAGAACGGTAACGATCATATAGAAGATCGGACCGAAGAAGTTGCCGTCCATTCCCATACCAATCGCAATGGAGGCAACGATAGGGATTGCCGTTCCCTGGCGCAGAGCATCAAATACACCTGCCAGCGGTCCCATCAGTCCGGTTTTGATTGCACTGATGTCCTCGCCTTCAATCGGCAGCCCGTTCGCACGCTCCTCCTCAAGGGAGCATACCAGCCCCATGATGATGGAGCCGCCTTAATACCCGGCTGTATTAAAGAATTCCATGTGCCGCTGACATGCATTCACAAATTCTTCCTTATCATCGCCATACAGCCGCTTCAGCACCGGTCCCAGACAGCCCAGCACACCGGGCGTCTGCAGACGCTCGTAGCTCAGCGTTGCTTCTCCAAGCAGATGCCAGAGAAGAAAGCATTTATTTAAATCGGTCTTTGTCAGCTTTTTCTCAGTCTGTACGTTGGTATCTGTTATCTGACGTTCCATACTCTACACCTCTTCCTTTGCTCGGTTGAATTTGAGATCAGCATACAGGGATGCAATAATGAAGGCTACAACTGCGATGACAATCATTGGCACATTGCCGTAGATAGAAAGCACGAAGCCCAGCATAAACAGCTGAATAATATTCGGACGGTTGGACAGCAGCCGCAGGATGATCGCAATACCCATCGCCGGCAGTATCTGTCCGATTACGGTAAGAATCTGCATCGGCGTTCCCTTTAAGGCGTCCAGCACCTGTGTAGCGACATCTGTTCCGAAATACAGGATTCCGAAGACCGGTACCGCAGAGATACAGAAGGTTGCAATCTGTGCAAGTACAAATTGTACAAAGTAAATCTTTTTCATATCCCCCTGTGCGGCGGCACTGTCCACCATGTGTACGAATACGGAGTTGATGGTGCTTCGCAGATTCCATACGATGGTCCCGACAAGACCAAAGGATACGGCAATCGTAACTGCGACCTCCGGAGTGGCTCCGGTTGCTATAGCCAGAGATGTTCCGACAACCCCTGCAATGCCGGGATCGCTTGGAATTGCACCTCCGACATTCAGAAACCCAAGAACTACGGTATTGATCGTCGCACCGATGATCAGACCATTTTGCGGATCCCCCAGAATCAGACCGACGATGGTGCCGGATACGAGCGGCTGGCGAATGGATACGTGTACGATTCCTGTAAGCCAGGGTGGTGAGCACAGCGTCATATAATACAAAATTCCGATAAGCGCTGCCTGTAAAAAGTTAATTTCCATGTTTTTTCTCCTCTCATGTTGTTTGAAAACCTAGTAGCTACTGACTGTTTACACACATACTATAATCGCTCAAAAACCTCCCGTCAAATAACGCAAAAGCACAGTTTTTTTTACATTCGTGTCACTTAAAAGATAGAAAAAGACGGTGATATTTTCCAATATATGCAAATTATTCCGATATCCGCGTATGTGTGCTTTCATTACCCGCACAAACTATATCCGTGCTATAATAAGTGTGCAAGCAGACGGCATGCGTGCATTCTGCAGCCCGGAAATTCAGCACCAAAAAGTGGTGGAAGTGTGAAAGAAAATCAAATTTGTAAAAAGACAAGTAGCTTGAAACGTCTTTCATGCAATGCCTGTGTCCGCGTGCAAAACGCGGGGAGTGGAGGAAACTATGAAAAAAGCACCTCGAATGAAGGATATTCAAAACCTGATTGCCAGCTATACGGCAAACGGCATTACAGCACACACCTATGATTTCAGCAGCTGTAATGCGCATGACATCGCATTGATTCTGAAAATTGATCGAACCAATGTATCCCGTGTTCTCAATCAGCTGCATCGTGAAAACCGGCTCATCAAGCTGCAGGGACGCCCTACCCTGTATCTCGACGCCGGTGTCATTCACTCATTTTCTACAGAGCCGGTTCCGTATACACTGCCGGTGGGAAGAGATATTCAGGAATACCTGCATCAGGATAAGCCTGTGCGCGTGCGGGAGCACAGCAGCAGGCAAACGCTCACCTACACCGGTATTCATGCGAACGAATCTCTGCATTCCCTGTATCAGGAGCTGTTGGCGATTCTCATGTATCCCCAAGCCCTTCAAAGCTTGGCGCTTTGTGCCCCCTATGGAGAAGGCAAGCATCATTTTCTGAAATTTTTTATAGAAAAGGCGAAGGAGCTGCAGCTGCTTGGCAGGCATACACAAATACTGGAGCATGTGCTAAGCGATGCGGCAGATGAACAGAATCAGATTTATAACATGCATCCGGAGACCCCCGCCTTCCTCATTCTGGATGTACAATGCAGTGATATGCACATTGTACAGCAGGTGGCAGAAAAGCTGCAGAAGCAGCATGCCGCCTTACACAGCAGCTGGAAAGTATGTTACCTGTTTCATGATGCAAATGCGGATATCGCACAGCTGCAGCGGTTTATAGACTATCCGATGGTGTTTCCCAGCTATGAGATGCGTACGCTGAAGGAACGTCTGGAAATCATATTCGCCGAAATACAGCGGCAGTCCGATATTCTGAATCAAACCATCTGTCTGCATAAAAATGTAATCACCTGTATGGCACTTGCAGACAAAGCATATACCACACACATTTCCCTGCAGGAGCTGCGCCGTTCCATCATACGGGCACATTACAGCTTTATTCAGCGCAAGGCCAATGTCATCGATATCACCTTTGAGCATCTGTCCGATGGTATGCTGAACAGCATTCGGGATGTATCCTCCCGCTTTGCACAGCTGCACAGTATCCTCGATCTGTTTGACGGTGATGTGCTTTATTTCATACCGCAGACCTCCTGCCGCTTCTTTACCGCACTGCATCATGCCGTCCTGAATGAGCAGCATCTGATTGACAGCAACGATGATGAGCAGATCGTTTCCATCTGTAATTCCATGCTGAAAAAGACAGAGAAAATAGAGATCAATACAATTCGCTCCATCTTTGTGAAAGAGCTTTACGATCTGATGTTCCCGCTGCTGGCATCCACCCCGCTCAAGCAGAAGGAGACGATGATCTTCGTTTTATTTGAATATCTGCAAAATCTCATAACGGAATTAAAGAATAACACCTATACCCGCAGCTTTACACCGTCACACGGTCTTGGGACAAAGCGCACGGATGCTGTTACGGAGGATATCGCACAGATCATTCAATCCAAGATGGAGGTTGTACTGCCGCAGGATGAGCGCATTCTAATCAGCACCTACCTGCAGCTGGCCATTCAAAAGCTGGAGGCCAAAACTCCGATACTGTTTGTATGCCACGGGGAGGATATCGCCGCAAATTATGAAAAATACATACGCTCAGCCAATCTTTATGAAAACTGTCATTCGCTCGATTATTCCGAAGCTTGGCGAAGAAAGGAATTTCACCTCTTCCTCGATCACGTATGCGACAGGATCCAGCAGATCGATAATCATGAGACCCTGCTGCTGTTTAGCGATATCGCTCCGTTAACAGAGATTGGCGAACAGATCAGCAGCCGACTGCATATCGATGTACAAAGCTATGCCCCTATCTCGCTTCCGCTCATTCTCAATACCATATCCGCAATGAAGCACGGACATGCACAGGAATACTACAGCCAGCCGCAGACACCAAGCTTTCCTGCTTCCTCTCTCAGTGAGAATTCCCGAACACTGATTGACCGTATTTCCCGTCAGATACTCCAGCAGTCCCTGGTCTTTCTGGATGCGAACAAGGCTTCCTCCTCTTTGATGGTTGTCCTGTTAAATATTTTGAAAAAGCTGAAGCTCGGTTATAGTGATGAAATTACCATCCGTTTTATCATACACGGTGCATTCGTCATCGAGCGTGCCATCCGCAGCGATCCCCTGCCAAACAAAAAAAACACGGGAGATTATCAATTCCCATGCCGATGTGTACAATACGATCAGTCTTGAGCTGAATGAATTGAACAATATTTTCAACATCAGTATATCCAAAGCTGAAATTGCCACGATTACACAGATCTTTCTGGAATATATGTAATCAAAAAATCGTGCGCCCCGCTTCCGGCTTATACTTTCCTATTTCATATCACAAAAAAACGGACCGCTGCGCTATACCGGCAGTTGTCCGTTTTCTTTATGTATGGATGGAAAAATCAGGCAAGCTCAGCCTCGAGCTTTTCAATCCCCTTTGCAATACGCTTCAGGGTTTCCTCTTTTCCAAGGATATGAGCGATTTCAATGGCACCGCCAGGTGTAAACTGCTTTCCGGTGATGGCAGTACGAACCGGCCATAAAATCTGCCCGTTCTTCATTTCCATCTGCTTCGGTAAAGACAGCAGCAGCTCATGCAGATTTTCTTCGCTCGACCAGTCATTCAGCTCTGACAGGGCACTTTGTGCCGCCTGCAATGCCTTATATGCAATTTCATAGGTCGTCTTCATTTTCTTATGAATATACATGGCATTATCATATTCCGGCAGCTCGTCAATGAAATCCAGACTTTCCGGAATAGAGGTCAGAATATCACATCTTGGCTGCAGAATGCGTGCAACCGCCATAATATCCACCGGTCTGTGAACGGATTCCTCGATATACGGCTTTGCCAGCTCACAGAATGTTTCCGTGCTCATCGCGCGCAGATACATACCGTTCATCCATGTCAGCTTGTCAATATCAAAAATAGCCGGTGATTTGGAAATACGCTTAATATCAAACACCTTGATCAGCTCATCCAGTGTATAGATTTCCTGCTCTGTTTCCGGTGACCATCCAAGCAGAGCGATGTAATTCAGAATCGCTTCCGGAAGATACCCTTTCTTCACAAGGTCCTGAAAGCTGGCATCCCCGTTACGCTTACTCAGCTTGTGCTGTTCATCCTTCATAACCGGTGGAACATGCACATAGGTTGGAATATCCCAGCCGAAGGACTGATAGATCAGATTATATTTTGGAGTGGAGGACAGATACTCGTTTCCACGCACAACATGCGTGATACCCATCTGGTGATCATCCACGATATTGGCAAAATTATAGGTTGGATAGCCGTCGCTTTTCAGCAGCACGGATTCATCCAGAATACTGTTATCCACCTCAATGCGGCCATACACCTCATCATCAAAATACGTTTCTCCATCGTGACGAATCGTCTGACGCACAACATATTTTTCTCCCTTGGCAATACGTTCTCTGGCTTCTTCCACAGACACATGCTTGCATGGATCATCGTATTTGAAAGAGATTCCCAGACTTTCCGCCTCTTTTCTCTGCTTTTCTATTTCTTCCTCACCGCAGAAGCAGTAATGTGCGCCTCCCAGATCAACCAGCTGATCGGCATACTCCTTATACATCGGCAGTCGCTCAGACTGTACATACGGTCCGAAATCCCCTCCGATATCCGGTCCTTCATCATGATGCAAACCGACTTCCTTCATGGTATCGTATATGATTTCGACAGCGCCTTCCACGTAACGTTCCTGATCGGTATCCTCGATACGCAGAATAAAATCTCCGTCCTCATGCTTGGCAATCAGATATTCGAACAATGCTGTTCTCAGATTTCCGATGTGCATATACCCGGTAGGACTTGGTGCAAATCTTGTTCTTACTTTTTTCATACGGGCCTTCCTTTCCATTTATTGGTTTCTATATATAGCAGCAGCTTGGCATTTCCACACAGGGTGCTTCCCCGCAATAAAACAAAAAAGTCGCCGAAGCGACTCTCGTTTTTTATTGGCTGGGGTACTTGGATTCGAACCAAGGAAATGCCAGATTCAGAGTCTGGTGCCTTACCGCTTGGCTATACCCCAATCTCTCAGCGGCAACGACATTATTCTACTTGTTTTCCATGCTTTTGTCAATAGCTTATTTTAAAAAATTCAATTTTTTTCAGAAGACGGTCCCTATTCACCGATTTATAGTATAGAAAACAGCTTATATTAGGTAAAAAAACAAAACTATCGCATAGCAGTTGTCTCATACATAAAGAAGTCCCCTCTATGGTATCCTTAATTGATTTGTTATCTTTCGATAAATTGAAACAGGAGCTGCTCACCGAAAGGTTAAAAGCAGGAAAATGGCTAATCAAATACAGATATAGCACGAGATCGGTTTTCATGACTTGTATATATAGTAGAGCACTATCATCGCTAAATTGATAATACAATGCAAAAAGAATTACCTTTCCGCATGACATATCCTTATGCAAACAGCCGCTTGAAACGCATCCTCTGAAAAGCTATCCATAATATCTGTATAAGGAATCTAAAAAAAGACGATTATCAACGAATAGAGTATGCAGACTTTCTCAAAAGAGAAACCGATAAAATGCAGGAAAGCCATACTCGCATACGGTGTATATCACCCTGCTGGGTCTCTTGCATTTTGTTATCCTATTATATTTTACATTCTCCCTTTTCACGCGATGCTTGACAGCACTTCAAAATCGTGGGATAATTTTGACGAAATCGATGAGAGTAACTCACCTGAGGCTTAACCAGAGATTTGTGCATAGTACTACGCAGTAAATGAAGGAAGCAAGGAAGATATTTGTTTTCTAGATTAGGAGCGATTATGTTCGGATTGAAAAAGAAAAGCAGAAAAGTGGAATTGGTTTCACCGGTTAACGGAAAAATGATACGCTTACGTGATGTACCGGACCAAGTTTTTGCATCTGAAATGATGGGCCCTGGAGTTGCTTTTATTTCCAACGACGGAAACATATGTTCCCCATGTGATGGTGAATTGATGACTGTATTTCCCACAAAGCATGCGATTGGAATAAAGGCAGAGAATGGAGCCGAAATACTAATTCACTTTGGAATAGATACTGTCCAATTAGAAGGAAGTTGTTTCCATCAAAAGATAGATGCAGGAAACAAAGTAAAAAAAGGTGATTTGATTATAGAAGCTGATATCGAAGCAATCCTCGAGCAAGGGTATAGCATCGATACACCTATGATTATCACAAATGCAAATGAATTCCATGTTACGATTCATCAGGCTGATGCCGTTACTGTAAACACGGCTGCAGTCATATCGATAGAAAAGAAGTAGAGCATATGGAAGTTATAAAAAAGCTGGGAAATAACGCGGCTATATGCAGGGATCATAGTGGCAGAGAACTGATTGCGATCGGATTGGGCATTGGATTTCCAAAATGTCCTTATATCTTAGATGATTTGAGTAAAATTGACCGCACGTTTTATAACGTTGATGCGGAATATCTAAGTCTGTTTGAAGATATTGATTCAAAAATCTTTCGTATTTCTGCCGATGTTATTGATTTGGCAGTTACCATGCTCAGTGTTCCCTTAAAACAAAACGCTGTATTTGCATTGGCGGATCATTTAAACTTCGCTCTTGTTCGTCTGAAAAACGGAATGATATTTACAACACCGATAGCAAATGAATTAAGAGATTTGTATCCGGTAGAAGTAAAAATCGCAAAATATACGTTAAATTTATTACATAAAAATTTAAATGTACAATTACCGGAATCCGAAATATATGCAATTGCCATGAATATTATCAATTCTGAGGAGACCTACACACGGAATAATCAAATCAGCCTTACAGCAGAATTCATTCAGGAAATCGTGAAGATTATCGAAGGACAGATGAAGGTTTCGATTGATACAAATTCATTTAATTATTCCAGATTTGCTTCTCATATGCAGTATTTATTCAGAAGAAAAAGCCAGTACAGTGAAATCAGCAGCACCAATAAAAAATTATTTGAAGTTTTGAAAAAGGAATATCCAGATACCTTTGCCTGTGTGCTGTTGATCAAAGAAATGATATTTCATAAATTTAGCTGGAGTATTGAGGATGAAGAATCCTTATATTTAATACTCCATGTAAATCGATTGTGTTCCCATGAGGGTGTAACGAATGAGTCGGCATAACCTTTGCACAATATAAACATCATCTGATGCTTATCGTGTAAAGGTTTTTATTTTATAGAAAATCAGAGAGGATAAAACTATTATGAAAAAAGATAAAGCTTTAAAAATTGCAGAAAGTGTATTAGAACAAGTCGGTGGAAAACAAAACATTGCGAAGGTGTTGCATTGTCAAACACGTCTTCGCTTCAATCTAAAGGATGAAAGCATTGCAAATCATGAAAAAATAGAAGCGGTACAAGGTGTTTTAGGTGTTGTAAGAGCCGGTGGACAGGTACAAATCGTAATAGGTCCAGAGGTAAAGGATGTATATAACGAACTGTGTGAGCTGGGTGATTTTGATAACACGGACAGAGAACCTGTTTCTGCCGCAAAAGAAAAAATCACACTGAAATCTATCGGAAATGGAATTTTAGATGCTATTTCCGGAAGCATGGGACCTGCGATTCCAGCCATCGTCGCCTCCGCATTCTTTAAAATGCTGACAGCTATTTTAGGTCCAGAGCTGTTAAATGTCATTGGTGAAGGAAACGATCTGTATACATTATTCACCTTCGTGGGAGACGCTGCATTTTATTTCTTTCCGGTAATTGTCGGCTATACAAGTGCAAAAAAATTCAATCTAAATCCGGTAATGGGGATATTGATGGGCGCAATTTTGATACATCCGACATTTGTCGGTCTGGTGGGTAAACCATTTACTGTATACGGTATTCCCTGCAATGTTCAAAGCTATGCAAGCTCCATTGTTCCGATAATTTTATCAAACTGGGTAATGTCCTATATCGCTAAATTCTTCGATCGTATCGTTCCGGGGGCAATCCGTTCTGTATTTGCACCAGCACTGACAATCGCTGCCATGCTGCCGATTGCATTATGTGTCTTCGGTCCGGCAGGAGCATTCATCGGGCAATATGTAGTAGATGCATTATTCTCGTTGGAAGGAATTGCAGGATTCATCGGGATCGGATTGATTGCGGCATTGTATCCTGTTCTGGTAATGACCGGTATGCATATGGTACTGATTACAACATTATTTCAAATTTTTGCTACCTATGGAAGTGATGGATTCGCCGCAGTAGCTGTTTCCGTCTCCAGCTTCTCTATTATGGGGGTAGGAATCGGTGCTTTCTTCCGATTGAAAAATAAAGAACAAAAGGCACTTGCCCTGTCTTATGGGATAACCGCCATCGTCGCAGGGACCTCGGAGCCGACGATTTACGGTATCTGCACAAAATACAAAAAGCCATTTATCGGACTTTTGGCAGGTGGTTTCTTAGGTGGAGCATATGCCGGTTTAACCGGTGTTGTCGATGCGACACTGGTACCATCCTCCAATGTATTTGCAGCATTATGCTTTTTAGGAGGCTCTCAGGCAAATGTAATCAACGGTATCATCGCATGTGCAATCGCTTTTATATCAACCGCTTTATTCGTTTACTTTTTCGGATTTAATAAAAACGAAAAGGATATCCAACGTTAATATCAATGCGATTAGAGAAGGAACTTCTTCCTATAGCTCAGATACACAAAGGAGTGTTCTATGATAAATACAAGGCTTACATTACCGAGTGGTGCGTATGCTGATACGTATATTATGGATTCGGAAATCAATTATCGTGAATACAGAAAGCGACCTGCAATCCTTGTGGCACCGGGTGGCGCGTATGCCGTTCATGCGACAAAGGAAAGTGAACCGGTGGCTATTCAATTCATGCAAATGGGGTATCAGGTATTTGTTTTAAAATATTCGGTAGGCTCAGATCGCTCGCGACCGGAAAAAGGCATTATAAAATCCGCAGTATATCCGCTGCAAGCTGTTGAAATGCTGGAAGCTTTACATATTGTAAAAGAGCATGCCGATGAATGGAACATAGATAAAAACCGAATTTTCTTAATGGGATTTTCTGCAGGCGGACATGTGTGTGCGTCTTGTGGTGTACGATGGAATGACCCCGCAATCGTAAAGCAATTAAGCTTTCGCCCGAAAAAAGATGAACTGAAGGCAGCCGGAATTGTTTTAGGCTATCCGTTCCTGGTTCCGAATAGTGATGAATTTTTCAAAAAGCATCCTTTAAAAGCTGTCGAAAAGGTACAGCATATTATGAATTATGTTCTTTATCAATCAGATTTTCCATCACAGAAGGATGTCGAAAAAGTGAATTTGATAAATTATATTTCACAGGATACCGTACCGATGTTTCTCTGGCATTCCATTGATGATCCAGTCATTGATGCTGGAAATTCCACACGCTTTATTTCAAAGCTGTTGGAATATGGCATATCTGCGGAGTATCATTTATTTGGTCATGGCGAGCATGGAAAAGCATTGGAAAACAGTTTAACGCATAAAAGGGATGAGATGATCGATCATCATTTGAACAGTTGGATTTCTCTGGCAGATTATTGGATGAACAGGATAGGTGAAAAGTAAGATGAGAAAAGAAGACTATACGATTTTTGAATATCGAATGAGCAAAGAAATAAAATATGCTGATCTGATTTATAATGAAAAAATGAATGGTATATTCGAAAAAGTCTGTGTAAAAACAAAAACCGCAGGATATGTGGATATGTCGATTTATCGTCCCTTGAGTTGGGATGGGAAGCAGATTTTAAAGCCGGTATTTAACTTTCATGGTGGAGGCAATGTATTGGGATACTATGAGCAGGATGGAAAATATTGCCGTTTATTGGCGGATTTAACCGGCTGTGCTATCTTTAATGTAGACTATGTTGTTGCCCCGGAATTTAAATATCCAAAGCCTTTATTTTCCAGCTATGAAGCAATCGCTGAAATACGAAAACGCTGTGATGAAGTAAGGATTGATAAAGAGCATGTTGTCGTAATGGGACATAGTGCAGGCGGTTATATTTCCGCCTGCTTGACACTGATTGACCGAGACAGAAAAGAACTCGGTATCAAAGGAGCCATTTTAGATTATCCGCCATTGCGACAGGAAATCCGTGCAGAATTCAGAAAAGCGAAGGACCCTTCAAAGGCGATATCCGAAAATAGAATGCTGCAGTATATCAACTGGTATTATAATAGCTTTGATGAGCTGAATGATGAACTCGCCTCTCCCCTACTCGCTGATTTGCATGATTTGCCGAAAACCCTGATCCTGAGTGCGGAATACGATTCTTTAAAAAATGAAGAAAAGGCATATGCAGATAAAATGCAGAAGGCGGGAGGAGATGTAACCTATGTTGAATTTGCAAATTGCCGCCATGGCTTCACCCATGAATGGTTTGATGAATTTATGCCAGAGGAATCCGAAAAAGCATGGAATATGATGGCAGCATTTATCAGAGGGATAATGTAGAAGCATGGCGCAGAAGAACTTAAACTATCATGTAATGCCTCGAAGGGGCTGGCTGAATGATCCGAACGGCTTGGTTTATTTTAAAGGAAATTATCACATTTTCTACCAGGCAGATGAAAACAGTATGGATGGAAGTGTCAATAAAGCATGGGGTCATTATGCAACGAAGGATTTTCAAACATATACACGTCATGCTACGGCTGTTTCTCCGGATTCCAAATACGATAAGAACGGCGCATATTCAGGAAGTGCAATCATCAGAGATGACATACTGTATGTATTTTATACCGGTAATGTAAAATATGAGGGCCCCTATGATTTTATTCATGAGGGAAGAGAGCATAATGTAATGCGAGTGGAAAGCCGTGATGGAATAACCTTTGAACATAAAAAATGTTTACTGCGAAACAGTGACTTTCCAAAGGATTGTACAAGGCATGTCAGAGATCCCAAGCTGTTTATGAAGGATGGCCGCTATCATTTAATTTTAGGTGCAAGATTGAAAAATGACACCGGCTGTGTATTGGAGTATGTGAGTGATGATTTAGAATCATGGAAGTATGCTCATCGCTATGTACCGGCAAAAGATACAGGATTCATGATAGAATGTCCGGACTACCTGCAATTACAAGGAGAAGCATTCCTTTTATGCAGTCCGCAGGGTTTAAAAAAGCAGGGCTATGAATTTCATAATGTATATGATTGCGGATATTATAAAATCAGCAATCGGCAACTGATTGATTATCAGACACTTGATTATGGATTTGATTTTTACGCAGCGCAAACGTTTTACAACGCAGATCGTAATATACTGATTGCCTGGATTGGGATGCCGGATAATGCATATATCGATCGTTATGAAGCATGGAATCAGACCCTGACGATGCCCCGCTCCATTTTCTTTGATAAGCGAATCATCCAAAAGCCGATACAGGAAATCCTGGATTTGAGAACAGATAGGAAGCTGTATACGAATGATTTTGTAATCGGTAAATCCTGCAATATCGAATGGGATGCAGACTCCGATTTTTCGCTACAAATGAATGCGATACGCTGCGTGTATAGAAATCATAAATTCACACTGGATTTATCTGCATGCAGCTGCAATCGGCAGGAAAGATGCATTACGCCCATAGAAATCCGTCATGTTTCTGTATTCATTGATGAATCTGTATTGGAAATTTTCATCAATGAAGGTGAATACACAATGACCTCACGATTTTATGATGATGAGCACAGCTTACACGTAACAAGCGAGAATATAAAGCGATTTGTAACATACAACATGAGAGGATTCAATATACTATGAAAAAATTATTAGCAATCGGAGAAGCGTTGATTGATATGATTCCAAGCAATACAGGAAGAATTATGGATGTAGAAGGCTTTCAACCAAAAGTCGGAGGGGCACCGTTGAATGTATGCGGAGCATATACCGCATTAGGTGGAGAAAGCGCTATGATTACCATGCTTGGCAAGGATGCCTTTGGTGAAAAAATCATAAAGGAAATGCAACGATTCCATATTCATACAGAGTATATAAAACAAACGAATGCCGCAAATACATCTTTGGCATTTGTAGCCCTGGACGAACATGCAAATCGAGAGTTTTCATTTTATCGGAATATGGGTGCGGATATGCTTTTATCAGAGAAGGATATAGAGGAAAGCTGGTTTGAAGATTGCTATGGTTTGCATTTCTGTTCGGTTTCCCTTGGTGATTTCCCTATGAAAAAAGCTCATAATCGAGCATTGGAACTGGCAAAGAGGAAAAATCTACTTGTATCCTTTGATCCGAATGTCCGTCTTCCTTTATTCGACGATCACGAATATCTGAGAAGAACGATTCACGAATATATGCACTTTGCTGATATCTTAAAAATCAGTGATGAAGAGGTTTCCTTTATATTTGGAAGCGATCATATAGAAGAACATGTACAATATATATTTGATTCCGGTGTAAAATTACTGATTTACACTGCCGGAAAAGACGGTGCAGCTGCCTATACGAAATACAATACGGCATACGCGGATGGTATTGAGGTAAAAGCAGTTGATACCACCGGTGCAGGAGATGGTTTTATCGGATGTTTACTGTATCATCTATCCAAAGATGATATTCATGCTTCTGATTTGGATGGATTAAGCGAACACCAATTAAAAAGCTACTTGGATATGTGTAATAAATTTTGCAGTATTTCTGTAACAAAGGAAGGTGCTATCGCAAGCTATCCATCCCGGTAGGATTCACGTTAGGCTATCATCAAAAGCATCCTGTAAGCAAAACCCGCCCACACAGCGTTGTGTGTTTCTGTGGTATCTGTTTTACAGGATGCTTTTTACAATATACGAAAAGCCGATTCCATTGATAACGTACAGTTCTTTTCCATTGGAATTAGAAGGCTTTCACTATGCATGCTCATTTGCTTGAACATACTTTGCGCTGGATATAGCGGTACAAAATATGAACGCATCCTCCCTCTTTTCGCGAGGATGTGCTTTCATTTACTGACAGCTTGCAGATCGCAGTTGAATGACATGTTGACTATATGCTTTTTGACATATTCTTGGCAAGGTAAGGTTCTCATATGGGGTTCGTATCTTTGTGCAATCCCCATTAACAAATAAAACCACATTTCCATACTTTCGTACAGTTGTGTTTTCTGGTACAATAGCAGAAGATACAGGAGGGATCTCATGAAGATACTTGATTCTGAAATTCAGCGTTTTTTCAATACCAAAAACTGGAAGATCGCATTGCGTTACCATGATCAGGATGTTGTGGATGAAATTGTGATTAAGGAAAGCATTCCTGGCTTTCTATATGAAATAAATGCTGTCGTTAACGTGTACGGATACGAGAATCACTGCACCGTTCTGCTGAATAGTGCGGGTGAAATTCTGGATTTCTCCTGTGAATGTCCGTATTGCGAGCAGCAGGAGCTTGCCTGTGGACATATCGGTGTTGTCCTGCTGATTGTGTACGATCTAAAGCCGGAGTCCTTCCCCTTCACCTACAGCCCGCTGAACCAGAGGGAGGATGCCTTTCGCCGCTATCTGGAGCAGCAGATGCTGGAGCGCTCGCGTTCCTTTATCGACCGCTACGCCCGAAAGGATCTGGCGAAATTTCAGGCGAACACTCTTCTTGAGAAGGTACAGCTGCACGCTCATGCCGTATATGACCATGAGCTTACACTGGATTTTAAGATTGGTATTCAACGAAAATATGTCATACGCAGCATCAGCGGATTTCTTGATGCCATAGACAGGCAGCTGGAAGTTGATTACGGGCGCCAGCTGAAATTCACTCATCACATGCAGGCCTTTGATGAAGCTGCTCAGGCACAGATCAATTTTTTAAAGCAGTATGTCAAGGAGCATGAAACACAGTATTCCTATGGCTACGGCTCCAGCCGCAAGCAGATTACAATTGATTCAAAATCGATGGATGATTTTTATGAGCTTTACAGCAATGATGCCACGGAGTGCATCGATCTGCAGTTTGCGGATGAAGACCGGCAGGAAATCGGACTGCGCATCGATATGCAGGAGGACTTTTTTGTCATCACCACGCTGCTGTCCCTCGATCAGCTTCTGCGTGGAGAAAACCGCTGGTATTATATGGAAGACGGTGTTCTGCAGCGCTTTTCCTCGGTGCTGAGCGAACAGCTGCATGATATGCTGGAGGAGCTGCGTGAGGATCGTCAGATTCTGATACATAAGGATGATATGATCCGCTTCTGTACCTATGTCATTCCGGCAATACGGGAATACGTGCATTTTGAAGGTATTTCTCTGGATACCTTTATGCCGTATCCAATGGAGATTGACTGCTATGTCGATTTGGAGGATAACGGTGATATCTCCATCCGCCTGCTCTATCATTACGAGGACAGCCCCTCCCAGAATGCGTTTGCACCGCATGCCGATTCCTCTTTGGAGCTGGATCATATCCGCCAGTATATCGAAACCTATGCAACACGTCTGGATCCGGATTCCCATATAGCCTATATTGATGAGCATGCCGTATATGCACAGGCATTTGTCAAACAGGGGCTGGAATACCTGAATCAGATGTGCACTGTATATATCAGTGATGCGCTGAAGCAGATGGAGGCACCGAAAAAGGTACATATGAATGTTGGTGTCCGTATGAAAAACCGTCTGCTGGAGCTGGATGTCACGAGTGTGGATATTCCAAGAGATGAATTATACAGTGTTTTGCGTTCTTATCGTAAAAAGAAAAAATATCACCGACTCAAAAACGGCGACCTCATTTATCTGCAATCCGAGGGTCTGCAGGAAACCGACGAGCTGCTGCAGCAGCTGCATCTGACACCGCAGGATTTAAAAAATCATACCCTGCAGGTGGATACGTTCCATGCCTTTCAGCTGGATGATTTCGCAGAGCACAGCGATCATGTCGAGGTCATGCGGGGAACTGCCTTCCATACGATGATGGAACAGCTGCGCAGTGTGGAAGCCGGAGCCTATCCATTGAACCCGCATTATGATGCCATCCTGCGCGATTACCAGAAAACAGGCTACCAGTGGCTGAAAACAATGAGCGCCTATGGATTCGGCGGTATCCTCGCTGATGATATGGGTCTGGGAAAAACACTTCAGGTCATTGCATGGCTGGAAAGCATGCATCAGGATCATGATCTTCCCTGCTCCATCGTCATCTGCCCTGCCTCTTTGATTTACAACTGGAAGGATGAGATTCAGAAATTTGCCGTTGATCTGCGTGCCCTTTGCATACAGGGAACCAATACGCAGCGCCAGCAGAAAATCAGAGAGCTGCACGGATATGATGTCATCATCACCAGCTATGATTATCTGCGCAGAGATTATGAGCGCTATGACGGGCACACCTTTACCGCCATTCTGCTGGATGAAGCGCAGTATATCAAAAACCATACAACCAAAAATGCGATTGCAGTGAAGCAGCTGAAGGGCTCCTACCGGTTTGCATTAACCGGAACACCGATTGAAAATTCCCTTTCCGAGCTGTGGAGTATCTTTGATTTCCTAATGCCGGGTTATCTGTATAACTATCATCGCTTCCGTGAGCTGTTTGAACGTGAAATTATCAAAAACGGGAATGAGAAGGCACAGACACAGCTGAAGCGTATGGTGGAGCCGTTTATTCTGCGAAGGATCAAGAAGGATGTGCTGCAGGATCTTCCGGATAAGATGGAACAGGTATATTTTCAGGAATTCAATGCAGAGGAAAAGAAAATCTATTATGCCAATCTGGTATCCATCAATCAGGATTTACAAAAGAAAATGCAGATGGAGGAGGTTGATAAATTTCAGGTACTGGCCATGATGACCAGACTCCGGGAAATCTGCTGTGATGCGCGTTTGCTGTATGAAAATGTCACGCTGCCCTCTACCAAGCTTCGCGGCTGTATGGATCTGCTGCTAAACGCCCGAAACAGCGGCCGCCGTGTATTGCTGTTTTCCAGCTTCACCTCCATGCTGGAGCTGATTGAGGAACAGCTGAGTGTAGAAAATATACGGTATCTGAAGCTGACAGGGGAAACAAAAAAGGAGCTGCGGCATGCCTATGTGGAAAAATTTCAGAACGGGGAAGCTGACGTCTTCCTGATTTCATTAAAGGCAGGCGGCACCGGCTTGAATCTGACCAATGCAGAAATCGTCATTCATTATGACCCGTGGTGGAACCTTTCCGCCCAGAATCAGGCAACCGACCGCGCCTATCGCATCGGTCAGACGAAGGATGTACAGGTATATAAGCTGATTATGAAGGATACCATCGAGGAAAAGATCATGAAGCTGCAGGAGCGAAAGCATATCCTGAGCGACACCTTCATCAGCAGCAGTGAATCAAGCATTACCAGCATGAGCAAGGACGAAATCATGGATTTGTTTACGATGGAGCCCTTTGTACAGGAAGCGGATTTTGATGAAGCCTATGCCGATTAACATCCCTCCCTTCTTGCGGGTTCAGGAAAGCTTCCTTTATACAATAATACATATAGAAAATCAGACGGCTGTCAAAGCAGCCGTTTTTCTTTGCGGCATAAGCTCTGTTGAAGGCACGCCACCATAGATAATCTTATAGCGAATATAAAGCAAAGCGTATCTATCAGATGTTACAAACCGGTTATTCATGACCATGTCCCCTAATGCATCGTCAATACATACTGCAGGAACCATATCAGCCGTATTCATAGTATGCTCTGATTGGAACCACCGCTCCTTATAGCTCCTTCATCCCCCGGCAGGTAATTGCCGTATTCTTATCCGCTATTATGGAGTAACAAAAAGCTGTACAGATGAAGTATACAAGTGTATATCATCCATACAGCATTGACGGTATATAGAAAGCTTATGCGTGCTTCAGGAATGCCTTATAGCCCTTAGTCGCTTCCCAGATATCAATTTTGCTGGCAATCTCCCATGGTGCGTGCATATTGTGCAGTGCGATACCGCTGTCAATGACCTCCATGTTATACTGTGCCAGAATATAGGCGATTGTTCCTCCGCCGCCCTGGTCAACCTTACCAAGCTCTGCAGTCTGGAAGGTTACATTTTCAGAATCCATGATGTTTCTCAGCTCTGCCATATATTCAGCATTGGCATCATTGCAGCCACCCTTACCGCGGGAGCCTGTATATTTATTGAATACCAGACCATGTCCCATGAATGCAGAGTTTTTCTCTTCGTTTACTGCAGCATAATTCGGATCAAACGCAGCAGAAACATCACTGCTCAGCATCTTGGAATTTTTCAGTGCACGACGCACATTCAGCTCGCTGTACTCACCAAGACGATCCATAACCTCTGCCACGGTGTTTTCAAAGAAGCGGGAATGCTGACCGGTAGCACCGATGCTTCCGACCTCTTCCTTATCAACCAGCAGTGTCACAGCCGTGCGTTTAACGGATTCTGTTTCCAGCTGTGCCATCATAGAGGTATAGGCGCAGATGCGATCATCATGTCCGTATCCGGCCACCATACTGCGATCCAGACCGTAATCTCTTGCCTTTCCGGCAGGTACGACCTCGATTTCCGCAGATACAAAATCATCCTCTTCAAAATCATATTTTTCCTTCAGCAGCTTCAGAATGTTTGCCTTGACAGCATCCTTTTCCTCACCATCCAGCGGCATGCTTCCGATGGTTACATTCAGGTCTTCACCCTCGATGACGTTGCTTGCCTTTTTGCTCATCTGATCCGCTGACAGGTGTACCAGCAGATCGCTGATTCCTACGATTGGATCGCTGTCATCCTCACCGATATTCAGCTCGATAACCGTTCCGTCCTTCTTCACGACTACACCATGCAGCGCCAGCGGCAGGGTTACCCACTGATACTTTTTGATACCGCCGTAATAATGCGTATCCAGCATTGCGAATTCCTTATCCTCATACAAAGGATTCTGTTTGATATCCAGACGCGGAGAATCCACATGTGCTCCCAGAATATTGCATCCGGCAGCCATCGGCTCCTCACCGATCAGAAACAGTGCAATTCCCTTGCCCATATTGTTGGCATACACCTTATCACCGCTTTTCAGCGTTTCTTTGTTTTTGATGACATCCTCCAGATTGCGATATCCGTAGGTTTCCGCAATCCGGATACTTTCACTTACACATTCACGTTCAGTCTTGCAGTCGGAAATATATTTTTTATATCCTTCACAATATTCGAATACTTCCTTCAATCCTGCTTCATCATACTTTTTCCAAGCATTTTCTCTCATAGTCTACCTCCGTTGTTCACTGTCTTCTATTATAATTCGTATTCATGATAAAGACAACTCCAATACTGCCGATTTACCTTATCTTTCCAGAAGCTCGCGGGAAAGCTTCAGAATAGCCTCCTTGTTCAGGGAATTGTATATGCGTACCTCACCTGCGGCAGAGGAAGGCTTTCTGCAAACGCCTCGTTCCTGCAGCAGCTCCTGCACATGACGTGCAGTACCTGCATTGCCATCCACAAGTGCGATATGATCACCGATGAGATTTCGAAGCTGGCTGCGGTAGAACACAAAATGTGTACAGCCCAGGACAATGCTGTCCATGCGTTCCATATCGTAGGGCTTTAGGTATTCACGAAGCGCACTGTTTACCGCTGCTTCATCCTCCAGTCTGCCCGCCTCAACAAGCTCCACCAGCTTTGGACACGGTTGCCGGTAAATGGTATTATCTTCATCAAAGCGGGACATCAGCTGTTCAAACTTTTTTTCCTTCAGTGTAAACTGTGTTGCGAGTACAAGAACATGCTGCTGATGTCTGCCATCTACAGCGGGCTTTAATGCCGGTTCCATTCCGACAATCGGAAGATCGGGATACAGGGTGCGAAGCTCCTTCACACAGGCACTGGTTGCCGTATTGCAGGCAATGACAACGGCCTTGACACCCTGGCTGATAAAAAACGCACAGATGCTGCGACAACGCTTCGTTATTTCCTCTTTTGTTTTTACACCATAGGGAGCAAAGCTGGAATCACCGTAATAGAGGTAATCCTCCTGCGGCATAAGAGAACGCAGTTCCTTCAACACGCTGATTCCTCCCAGACCTGAGTCAAAGACACCAATCGCCTTGTCTATGCTGGACATATGTATCAACCTCCAAAATCATATACAATAAACATTATACCCTTTTTTTGGAAAGCTTGCATCTGTTTTGAAGAAAATCAGACACGTTTGCAAAGGAGTAACGATAGTCAGGTAGAACACGCTTCTTTCGGCATAGAGCCAGCCGGCAAACAGTTCATTGTATCAGCGGTTGTATGGAAAGAAAAAAGCAGCTGTATGCGATACAGTTAGAAAGACAGCCGCAAGGTGCTCTTACAAATAGAAACATTCCCGCACACAGAAACAGAACATATGAAAAAAGAAACCGGATAGTATTTTCAAAGCCATACCATCTTGGTTCCTTTATCCATAGAAATATTATGAAAGGAAAAACCAGACAGAGCGAGTGACATTTCCTTTTTACAGGAGCTTCATCAATGGAAGACAGCACCTATTCAATCTGACGATTCCTATCCTTACGCATACGCTGTACAGGGATGGGAAGGCCTCCAGACGAAATGTATGACAGCAAGCTTAAATTCATGATACTTTTCTTCATAAATAAGCAGTGCTGAATATCCTCCAGCATCAGGGCACGGCAAACACCAAGTCAATACGCTTTTATATTTTTCTTCATAATTGTTTAATCTGCAGTATATCCGCTTTCTATGATTATAGGTAGAGGCATGAACTAGCTATCTTTTTCACGTGTTCGCATCTCTTTCAAAGTGAACTACCGCCTTCTCCACCCTCTTATCCCAGATAAGCGGAATATAGCTTGTGTAAAGATATATGAATCGGTATAATGGACATATGAGGTGAGCATAAATGCTACAAATGACAAAACGACAGAAAAAACTGGTTGCATGTCTGCACAATCATCCCAGTGAATTCCGCAGAGCGGACGATTTAGCAAAGGATCTGCAGCTATCGCAGCGTACCATTCGCAATGAAATTCGGCAGATCAATGATCTGTTCGACGAACCGTTCATACTCTCCTGGAAGGGAAAAGGCTATCAATTAAATCCAAATAATCAGCTTCCAGACGACGTGATGGATGTAGAGTCTGATAGTGGCAGCCGAAAGTTTCATATTCTGAAGCAACTGCTTTCCTGCGATCAGGTGAATTACTATGAACTGGCAGATGCATACTACATCAGCGAATCAACGCTGGATAAAACCCTGCAGGAATTGAATCACATCATACATACACGATACGAAAACATTAGCATTCAGCGAATCAACAGTCAGGTACAGATAGACTGTGATGAGAAACAGAGAAGACTTGTATATTCCTGCTTCCTCGTTCATGAGATTCAGGAATATGATTTTGATATCCGCAATTACACAGGCTTCTTCAGCTCCTGCAATATTTTAGAATTAAAAAGCTACATCGTAAGCTTTAATCGAAAGCACCATCTGGGCATGCGGGATTTTGAGATTTTTTCATTTATTCTTCATATCGCTGTTATGATGGAACGCATTGCAAAGGGCTGGGACATCAATAACCCCAAAGAACAAGCAGAAGAAAAATCACAAAAGCTGGCTGAAGAATTTTACAAAGGCTTATATGAACAGCAGCATATCATCCTGTCCTCCTCGGAATTAAATTATCTAGCCTTGCTGTTTTCAGGGAAAATATCTCGGATTACATCAGAAAAAATTCAGGATTACGAACAGTTTATTGAGGATATTATAAGGGATATCAAGCAGATTTATGATATCGACCTGTCACAGAACGAATCCTTCCGTGACAGCCTGCTTGTTCACCTACTGGGTCTTGATGCACGTATAAAAACCAATTCCTTTTTAAGCAATCCTCTCATTCAGGATACAAAACAGCATTTTCCACTTTTATATGATATGAGTGTTTATGTAGCATCCCGTATACAGCAAAAATTTCATTGTGCGCTGATTGAGGATGAAATAGGTTATCTGACACTGCACCTCATGAATGCGGTAGAAAAAATCCAGCAGAAACTGACCAGAAAAATCATATTGATCACCTCTTTGGGCAGAGCACAAAATCAATATTTGATATCAAGGCTGACAAATGCTACCAGTCATTTTCTTATTGAGGTCATTCGATGTGTATCCATCTTTGAAACATCTCAGATTGACGAGCTTACAGCAGATCTAATCGTTTCAACCATGCCTATGAAGCTGCATACAGATATCCCGATATACACCTGCAGTAATTTCTTGCATGATGCGGAAATCGAACAGATTCTCATGCTGCTATCAAAGGAAGAACATCCCTCCAAGCGGTTGCAGCAGCTTGGACAGTTTTTTGATGAACAGCTCTTTTTTACAGAAATGGATTTTACCAGTGATCGGGATGTAATCCGTTTTTTATGCGACCGACTCATGGAAGCAGGCTGCTGTGATGAAGAATTCTATGACAAAGTCATAGAAAGAGAACGGATCGCCCCCACAGCATATGGGAACCTGTTCGCGATACCTCATCCCATTGAGAAATGTGCATTTCGCAATGCTATTGCCGTATGTACACTTAAGCATCCTATTGTATGGCAGAGTAAGAAGGTTCGTATCATTTTTCTATTCTCCTTATGTCCCGGGCATAATCGTGATTTCGAGGATATCTTTGAACAGCTGGTAAGTCTTCTCAATGATGTCAGCAACGTCAAGCTGCTGCTGCGTCAGACCACATTATCCGGCTTTCTGGATACCTTCAGCTCACTTTAGCTATTTGTTGTATAATAGTGAATCGTGTAACCTTCATCCAGATAACAGATGGAACTGCTGTGTAAATGTCTCATCAGCCATGGCACCATAGCCTTGCATCCCGCTATCTCACAGCCTGCGTGATTTACAACAATCATTGGAATATGCTGATCGATTGCATACTGTGCAGCATCATAATTGTTGATGCCGTCGTCACTAACGATGACCGCATCCGGATAAAATTCCAGAAGCTCATAAAGATTCGTTGCGGCGCCACATCCGATGGCAATTCGATGAATCTTTTTTTGTGGATCCCCAAACATATAAACTCCTTGTTCACCATCCTGACGTAAGACTTTAGCGACATGATGTGCCAGTGCCTCCGCAGTCATTTCAGGTATGGATGCCGCCTGATAGTAAGAGGATACAATACGCTCTTCAAATTTGAATCCAAGCCTGAAAGCCCATTGATCTGCAACGCCGTATTCCTTAATACAGTCCCACACATCATGACAGCGGTAAACGCTGATTCCATGCTCCTGCAATATCCTTTTCTTTTCTTCTGCCGCTTTGATTGCAGCTGTATGCATCTGTGTAGAGCATTGATAAAACGGATTTTCATGCGTTATGATGAAATTGACCTTTTGTTTCACTGCTGCCAGTATCGCGCCTTTGCTCGCTACCCAGCATATTCCGATTCGTCCCACTTCCTGCTGATCATCTCCAAACAGAAGATGATCTCTTGTTTTCATATTGCGGCGCACCCAGGTGCCCTCCTGTTCCAGCAGTGCTGTAACTTCACATATCTTCATAGCAATAGTCTCCTCTTCATAAATTTCAGATATCGAAAAAACACATCAGAGATGTGCTTTTCACATAGTTTTATTCTTCTGTTTCTTCCATGGCTTCCAAACGAACACACTGTTTTTCATGTGCCTTGAAGAACGGATAATACATGGCAATGTCAAGAATAATCAGAGCAATAATCAGGAACAGTGCACGAATATCCATCGTTGACAGAAATGCTCCCGGAAGGGATGGCATCTGCCACGAAAGCATGGCAAATGTTCTTCCTATGATGTTATACTTCATCAAGGTAAAAGCTATGACTGCATTCACTGTTGATGTCATAAGAAACGGTATGAGATAAAACGGATTCAGCATAATCGGCACACCGAAGATAATCGGTTCACCAATACCGAAGAAGGATGGGAGTATGCCAATACGCCCCACTGTTTTCAGCTGCTTTGATTTTGAGCGGACAAGCAGAATCGCTAATGCTAATAGAGAACCGCAGCCTCCGATAATGACGAAATATACCCAGAATGGTGTTGTAAATACATGTGGCAGAGCTTCTCCGGCAGCTTTCGCCGCTGCATTGATTGACAGATTTCCATCACGAATCGGTCCCAATACACCAGCTAAGGCAGCATCATGGATACCGAAAAACCAGAAGAAGTGTACCAGCAGGGTCATAATCACTGTAAACAGGAGACTGTCCGCTGCCTGGAAAGAAGGAGCCATCGCCCCGTATATAAACCCCGGAAAGGTTGTGTTAAACGCATGGAATACAGCATACACTGCCACATAGCATGAAATGATGATAAAGCCCGGTACCAGTGATGCAAATGTTTCAGATAATGATGCCGGTACGCTTGGCGGTAAGGTTATCCTTCCCCAATTATGGGAACGCATGAAATGGTATGCTTCTACTGTGAAAATCGCAATGATGATCGCCGGCAAGAGACCGCGCCCATCCATATAGGAAATCTCCGCAATCTTTCCATCCCAGCCTAATTGCTGCGGTGTTAGTACGAGCATTAGAAACCCACATACAGAAAGCATGGTAGGCATCAATACATCGTGCTTGAAATGCTTCGTCAGAAAATAGGTAATACCAATACATACATAAACCGCCATTCCCCCCAGTGTTAATGCGTTGATCCATGACAGCAGCGTAGCATTATCCTGTGCAAAGGATGCCCATGCCAGAAGAAAGCCGTTTGTTGTCTCCTCTGTAACCGGTGCTGCACCGATGACGGCAGCCACCCCACCCATCAGTGTAATCGGCATTAAGGAAATGAATGCATCACGTATTGCTTTTAAATGCCTTTGTGAACTTAACTTATTAGCCAGCGGCAGAATATGTTTTTCTATCTTCTCGTTAAATGTAGCGAAACTCATAACTGTTCTCCTCCTTCTATACATCAGTCTTTCAGTATTTTTTTGATTTCTTTATATACACCCTTGCCATCCATCATCCCGTAATGCTGTGGTGCAATGGCTTTAACCGGAACTGCTACCTGTGCTTCTATTGTCGGAATCTGATGACGAATCTGCGGACCCACCAGAATCAAATCCACTCCATCCATATAATTGATGAACTCTGCCTCCCCATAGGCATGAACCTCCATCGTACCTTCACTCGCCTCCTGAATACGTTTCGCCAGCATTCCTGTTGACATTCCCGCATTGCATACCAGCATAATCTTTTTCATAGTCTTTCCTCCCTGTCTCAGCTCTTTTGCTGCTCAATCATATTTTTAAACCAGTAATAGCTCTTCTTCGGTTTGCGCTGCAACCCGTTTTCAAAATCTACGGCAACCAGGCCATACCGCTTTTCACAACCATTCTTCCAGGAATACAAATCAAAGGAGCTCCATGCGAAATATCCGCGTACATCAGCACCGGCCTCCATCGCCTCATGCATTGCCTGCAAATGATCCTTCATAAAGGATATACGATAATCATCCTCCACTTGTTTCACTGTAACATCCTCATACATTCCGATTCCGTTTTCTGTAATATAGACAGGTAGATTGTATTTCTTCTTCACCTCAAGCAGACCATCCTTTAGTCCCTTTGGATAAATTTCAGTATCCCATTCCGTATAGGTACTGGCAGGATCATGCATAACCTGTTCAAACCAGCCTTTGACAATCACTTTGCTGCTTCCCTTTCCCTGCTTTCCGCTATTGTTCACAATAAAGGTGGTTTCTCCTTCTGTATACGGCTTGACCAGCGTACGCGAGTAATAATTCAATCCCAGGAAATCAACGGTGTAATCTTTGATAATCTGCAGTTGTGCGGGCTTTATCATTGAAAGATCATACGTTTTAGACAGCTCACTAAGCAAATCAACCGGAATTTCTCCTTTGGCGGCAGTATCCAGAATCCAGTTGTTGCAATAATTATCTGCATAGCGCATGGCGATCCTTGTATTTACCGTGTCATCGACCCCGTTCACCGGTGTAAAGCTGTGCACAATACCAATCGTTCCGGGATATTTTCCCTGACGGAATGCACGAACACCAAGTGCACTGGCATACATAACATGATAAGCCGCATGAATCATCGCCTGTGGATCCTGTCTGCATGGCGGATAATTACCAATTAAATAACCGCTTGCTATAAACCATTTCGGCTCATTGAACGTAACCCAATGATTTACCTTCTCATGAAAATTGTCAAAGCATACTCTGGCATAGGTTTCAAAGGCCTCACAAACTTCTTCATTCTGCCAGCCTCCGCAATCCTCCCAATACTGTGGAAGATCCCAATGATACAGTGTTACAAACGGTTCAATTCCATATGTATGACAGGCATCCAGCAGCCTGTGATAAAAAGCAATTCCTTTTTCGTTTATCTCACCTGCTTTATTTTTAATGATTCTAGGCCACGATAACGAAAAACGGTATGCATTCTGCCCGCCCTCTTTCATCATACGAATGTCCTCTTCAAACCGATGATAGTGATCACTTGCAATATCTCCGTTTTCCAGCCCTTCTTCATGCAGGTAATGATCCCACATAGATTCTGCTTTATCATCCAGATTCCATGCCCCCTCACATTGGTAGGAGGCACTCGCACCACCCCATAAAAATTTATCGCTCATAGTTTTCCATCCTCTCATATAACTCAATCAGCTCTCCACTCATCTCCACAGCGATGGAGGAGGAAGCAATGTGATCTTCTGCGTGAATCAGTAGAAGATTCATATCCAGCTCACCTTCCTGATTAGCCATGATGCGCAGCAGCTTCGCATGGAGCTTTTGTGCCTCCACCATTTCTTCTTTCGCTATGCTCAGCTTTTTTTCACCTTCCTTAAATGCATTGCTTTTTACAAGCTGTAATGCTTCATAGGCAGTGCTGCGCGCATTCCCGCTGTGTAATATCAGCTGAAAAGAATATTGCTCGGTATCAATCATCATAATCTCACTCCTTCTTTAACTGCCTTTATCTTACACCTTTATTTCATTCATTAAAAATTTACATTTGCCGCTGTGCAGCGGTAAATTCACAACCTATTTTAATAGCTGATTACAGATTACACGAAAGACATAAAAATACAGTTGACTTCCTTTCCAGAAAAAGGTAAAATTAAATTACAATTAAGAATCATTCTTAATTTAGTTATAGAGGAGATAAGCATATGAGTAAACATTTATCCATGGATGTACGGGTTCCAATCGAGGAAGGAAACCCGGCCATTCGCAGAATCGAAAGTCTTTGTATCAAATGCGGACAGTGCCGGGACGTATGTCAGAAACAGATTTCCGTCGGTCATCATTACGACCTTTTAAAAACCGGTGACACAGCTATCTGCATTCATTGCGGACAATGCGCCAATGTCTGCCCTACCGGTGCCATCACAGAAATTCAGGACTGGATGCAGGTACAGTCTGTCATTCAGGACAGCAGTAAAACCGTAATCGCCATCACATCGCCAAGTGTCCGCGTTTCTCTGGGAGAGGAATTCGGTATGCAGCCGGGAAGCTATGTAGAAAAGCAGATGGTAGGCAGTCTTCGTGCACTTGGATTCGATTATGTGTTTGATACCACCTTTGCCGCAGATTTAACAATCATGGAGGAGGCAAGTGAGTTAATTGAGCGTATACAGACGAAACAGCCGCTGCCGCAGTTTACCAGCTGCTGCCCTGCCTGGGTGAAATTTGCAGAAACCTATTACCCGGAGCTGCTGCCTAACATATCCACCAGCAAGTCCCCGATTTCCATGTTTGCGCCAACCGTCAAAACATGGTTTGCGGAGAAGGAAAGTCTGGATGCAGATGATATTTACGTTGTAGCCATCACGCCATGTACAGCGAAAAAGTTTGAAATCATGAGAGAGGAATTGAGTGATGCCGCAAATTATCTGGACCGCAAGCCAGGACAGGACTGCGACCGTGTCGTCACAACAAGGGAACTGGCGAGCTGGATGCGAGCGTGCAATCTGGATTTGGAAAGCGTAGAGGAAAGCGATTATGATTCTTTAATGCCAAGAGGAAGCGGTGCGGGCATTATCTTTGGAAACACCGGCGGTGTTATGGAAGCGGCGATTCGCAGCGCATATTATTTTCTGACAAAAAAGCAGCCGCAGGAAGATCTTCTCCAGCTGCAGGCTGTGCGTGGTTTAGAGGGTGTTAAAACGGCTGAACTGACGATTCAGGAGCTGCCTTTGAAGGTGGCGGTTGTTCATGGAACCGATCATGCCAGAAAATTTCTGCATCATATAAAAGAGAGCGGTGAGCATTTTGATTTTGTCGAGGTTATGACTTGTCCGGGCGGCTGTATTTCAGGCGGCGGACAGACAAAGCATATCGGCGAGGATATGGATACTGTTCGGAAGGCAAGAATTCAGTCCCTGTATGATAAGGACAGCACCATTACACTGCGCAACTCCCATGATAATCCGCATATACAACAGGTATATGAAGAGTTCTATGGAAAGCCGCTGAGTGACCTTGCTGAGGCTCTGCTGCATACAAATTATGAAGCAAGAAACGATTTACAGGAGGATCCATCCCGCTATGAAGCTATGTATCAAGCGGATGCACCTGTACAGGAGCCCGTCAAAGAGCAGGCTGCGGATGTACGCTATCGCTGTACCATCTGTGGTTATATCTATGAGGGCGATATCACGAAAGAAAGTGATGATTACAAATGTCCGATCTGTACAGTTCCAAAGGATATGTTTGAAAAGGTGGAGGATGCATCTGCACAGGAGCCCGTCAAAGAGCAGGCTGCGGATGTACGCTACCGCTGTACCATTTGTGGATATATCTATGAGGGCGATATCGCAAAAGAAAGCGATGATTACAAATGTCCAATCTGTACAGTTCCAAAGGATATGTTTGAAAAAGTATAATGTTTATTTGAGCGCAATACCTGTGCATTAACACAGGTATTGCTTTTTTTCGGTAAGGCGCAGAGTATTTATACACAAAAATCAAGCAGCTGATGTTGAATAATTCCAATGTATCTTATTTCAGAAGCTTCGTAATGACAAAAATCATTACGCGGGCATTCCCTGTTTCTTATCGAATATCCCTTGTCTACGCATATATAAATTTCTCTTTTAGGCATGCAGAAGAAGTATGCTTAAAATCAAAAAAAGGACACTCAGGTCCTTTTTGCTCACTTCAGAAGCATTCATTCAGTCATTCAACCTTTTCATATCCTTCAGTAGTTCTTCCAGCTTCTCTTCCATTGTATCATCCGAAAACTGGCAGGTACCGACAACACGGTGACCGCCACCGCCATATTTCAGCATCAATGCCCCGACATCAATCGTACAGGTTCTGTTCAGTATACTGTAGCCAACAGCTGCAGAACAGCCCTTCCCACCCTTACCGTTCACAATCCACACAGAGATATTGGCATCTGGATACAGACTGTAAATCAGAAATCGATTTCCGGTATAAATAGGATTTACACCTCGCAGATCTGAGATGATAATCCTGTTTTCGACGGTTGTATGTGCCTTCAACATGTCGATAAATTTATCGTTCTGGTCCCAATACAGTTCAATTCTCTCTCTGACATCTGCTTCTGCCATAATTTCATGGATATCCTTTGTCCTGCACCAGTCAATCATTTCTTCCATTAAAGCATAATTGCTGATTCTGAAATCATGAAACCGTCCCAAACCGGTACGGGGATCCATAATAAAACCGAGCAGAATCCAGTCATTGGGATGCAGCACCTCATCTATGCTTAGATTGGCGCTGTCCACCTTATCCACTGCTTCCAGTAAATCATCATATCCTGGAAACCGCTCTCTGCCACCATAATAATCATATATGATATGCGCACAGCTTGGAGATGTTCGACTCTCTCCCCTGTATTTTCCTTTGTATGCAGCATTACGTTCATCTTCACTGGAATGATGATCAAACCACAGACCGCAGCCTTCCACAAACGGTACGTTCGCAAGACAGTCCTCCCTCGTAACCTCAACCAGACCATCCTGCAAGTCCTTTGGATGTACAAATTCCAATGATCGATAACGCCTGCTTCCTTCAGAAACACGGCACACGCCAATCCATCGAAATCCGACCTTGTTAATAACCTCATGTGAGCTCCTCCTTTGATATATACCATCAGTTTACCACTTAAGATAGGCACAAACAAGAGAAACCCCTTACAACAAGGTCTTCTTTTCCGGAAACAAATCTTTTTCAGGAGATATGCTATCCTGATAGCATCTACATCGATTTCTGAAGGCGGGAACGATAAAAAAGCAGCAGGAGCATATCCTATAGATCCATGGATAAGCGGTTATTCTATCACCCACAGACTACCATGAGAATCTGCCTGTTAATATATAGAAGCTGTCCTCTTTTCCCCAGCATCAAAAGACAGCATCCGCGCTGTGCTGTCTTTTTGTGACATGAAATAATAAAGTTCTTATCTATATGAAGTCTTTATCAATCTCTTTTGTATATTCAATTTATTGTTTAACGGAAGTGCTCCAGCAGCATCTTCTCTGCCTCTGCACTCCACAATCCCCTGTTTTTCTTACATACAGCATCCAGCTCCTTAAAGAACGGATCCTGTTCTCCCAGCTTAGCGAAATCATCGATAGCCGTCATTGGCATATTGATGTGTGTGTAAACAAGCTTTTTACCACCGGGAACATCCGGCAGATTCTTTGTTGTTTCCACTACGGAATCCAAGCCTCCGACATGAGTGATCATGACCGCAGATTTGATCAGCCCCTGTGCCTCTTTTTCAATCGCTTCCTTCATATCATCAATCGTTCCACCGGTAGAACCGATAATTTTACTTCTGGAATAATGGCAGTCATACAGATTGATCATGGATGAGAATTTCATATCCGTCGGTCCGGCAAACAGATTCATACAGCCGTCATATGCCATGATACTGTTTCCCATTTCACAAACCGCACGGTTTGGAATATACACAAAGACATCATCATAGCCTTTTCCATCCGTCAGTGCCATGAGCTCCTTTACCTGATCCTGCATAGTGGCAGTATTTACGTATATAAGCTCCACTCCATGCGCTGCCGCTTCTTCCTCGCTGATGACTTCTCTTGCACGATTGATACGCTCATCATTGATTTCTGTAACAACGATACGCTTTGGTTTATTCTCAAAGGTAAGTCCATAGCTGATTGCCCCCAGTCCCATCGGTCCGCAGCCGCCAAGGATAATGATATTACCGCCTTTTTTGGTTCCCATCACATGCTGATAGGTGCCTGGTACCGTATGGTAATTGGTATGGTAGCCACCGATTACACAGCTGACAGGCTCTGCCACACTGCTTGCGAAATAGCCGTCCCCTTCAAATGTCCAAAGACATCCTGCTTCAATGATATCATTTGGGAAGATACAGTACTGCGTATCGCCACCGCACCACGCATAGGAATATCCCGGACTTTCCATCTGTCCCGGAATAGCCGGCTGCTGTGCAAACTTCTGACCCGGCTGAAAATTATCCTGCCATTTCTTTCCTACCTGCACAATATCCCCCGCAAACTCATGTCCGATAATAATCGGATGATCCGCCACATCATTGGGAACACGCTTATGATTGGCCCCCTGCTTTACTGTTTTCCATGTAGACATACAGATGCTGTCACTGACAACCTTTACCAGAATCTCATCATCCTTTATTTCCGGTAATTCAAATTCATCCAGACGGATATCATCAACGCCATACAGGCGTACTGCTTTTGTTTTCATATCAATTTTCCTCCAGTTTCTTGATTGTGACCTGCTTCATCAGCTTTTCGACAACTGCCTTTTCCGCAGGCTGTGTTCCCTTCGTCATAACAGCTCCCGCACTGCAGGCAACTGCCAGAGCGATCAGCTGTTCCATTGGAGTATCCTGTTCCAGCGCATAGGCGATGGCAGCCACCATCGCATCCCCTGCACCGACACTGGAATGTGCCTGAATGTGCAAAGCCTCTGCCTGATAGATTCCCTCATGACTCAGAAAGATACTGCCTTGCTTTCCCATGGATACGACAACAAGACGGCATTCCTCATTCAGCAGTGTTTTCGCGAGTGAAATCATTTCCTCATTCGAACAGTCCTGTGAAACACCAAAGTAGGTCGCAAGCTCGTATTTATTCGGTTTGATCACATACGGCTTTGCCTGTATCCCCTGGGCAAACAGCTCCCCATCCGCATCCAGTATCACACGGGCTCCCTGCTGCTTTACAAGTTCAATCAGCTCACGATAAATATCCTTACGAACCTGTGCAGATACATTTCCACTCAAAACCACGAAATCATTCGGATGCAGGAGCGACAGAATTTTATCCTTCAGCTGCTTGATTTCCGTTTCCGTGATAACAGGTCCTGCTTCATTTAATTCGGTAAGCTCCATTTCATGATCCAGTACCTTCAGATTGGTCCGTGTCATACCTTCCACCCATACAAAATCATTATCAATTGCAAGCCCGTTTAAAACCTTCCGGATATATTCACCGGCTGAGCCTGCCAGAAATCCTGTCGCAACACTTTTTCCCTGCAAAGCATATATGGTTTTGGATACATTGATGCCCTTCCCCCCCGCATCCTGCATAACATTGCGCAGTCGATTCAGTCCACCGGGAATCAGTTCATCCACCTCTGCTGTTTTATCAATTGCCGGATTAAAGGTTACCGTAAGTATCATGCCGCATCACCTGCCAGAATCTCATACACGGTATCAACATCGCCAGCGACAACCTTTTCGACCATTTCCATTTCTCCAAGCTTCTCTGCAATATTGGCAAGGATCGCCATATGATCATCATTTTTAGCGGCAATGCCAATCACAATCCGTACTCTGCCATCCGCCCACCTGATGCCATCCGGATAAATCATCACAGCAATCCCTGTCTTTTTAACACAGTCCTTTACCTCATATTCCCCATGGGGAATCGCAATGTCGTTTCCGATATAGGTTGTCAGTGAGTGATCGCGGTTCAGCATGCCCTGAATATAGCCTTCGTCGATATATCCCGCACCCTGTAACAGTTTTCCCATAGCCACGATGGCTTCATCACTGTTATCTGCACGGCAGTTAAGCAGAATGTTGCTCTTTTCCAGTATGTTGTTTTTCTTCTCTTCCTTTTTCTTTCTGAATATCATAATATCCTCCACTATGTTTTCGTATTCTTCATCGTTCATAAACCCCTGTACACTGTAGTAACGTACAGTAGGAAACTGCTTCTGTATCCGCTGTGCAAAGTTATGATGGGATATCAGAATTTCTGCATCCGGTGCCACTTCATCAATCGCACAGTTTTTCACACGGCAGCTGATGCCATGTGCCTTCAGCTTTTTCTGCAGCTGACCTGCGGCCATTGCGCTGCTTCCCATGCCTGCATCACATACAAAACAGATATGCAGGTCCTCCAGAGCCGCGCGTTCTTTATGTTTATGAAATAAGCCCATCACAGTCTCCTTTCTACCATGCAACCGCTGTATCCATGTACTCCATGATCAGCTGACTCAGTGCCTCTTCTATTCGTTCGATATCCTGTGTGCAGACGGCTTCCAGCAGCGTTTCAGATTCCACAAGACCTCTGGAGAACAGGGACAACAGCTCCTTCCGAACCCTGCCGGCCTGTGTATTCACAAGCATAACTACGGCAAATTTCAGATTCTCCGCCTCTGCGCTCCATGCATGCCTGGGATATTGAAGAAGAATTTCCATCGTATCCACTGCACTGGTTGCGGCATGCAGCAGGGCAAATTGCAAATCCTGCATAATCACCGGCCCCATGCTCTCACGCTTTTGTAGATCGGCACGTATCTGCTCAACTGCGGCTGCATTCTTTCCGATATATTCTGCACTTTCAATCAGGAGCTGGGACAGTGTGTCACTGTCGCTGATATGCAGCCGGATGTGGTCCAACAGAAGCAGACTTTCCTCACTGATGGTATGCAGCAGGCGCAGCTGTTCGCGAAATTCACTGACTGGCTGCACTGCTTTTTGAATCGGCTCACTCAGCTCCTGACGGCAGGTAAGTGCCGTTCGTATATTGTGAATATCCTGCTGATTCAGCAGCGGTGTTACGACAATCACTTCCCGGTCCGCAACATCCAGCGAGAAGGTGGAAACCAGCAGCTCTGCATCGTCATATGCATGGCGCTGGACATCCTCCATGGAAAATATCTGCAGCCTTACATCCGGATGAAAGCTTTTCTGAATACGCGCGGACAGCATGGCGCTGACACCGATTCCACTCGCACACACAACACCGATGGGAATCACACGGCGATGAATTGCGGTATGCTGCATACGCTCCAGTGATGCCCCGATATGCATGGTGATAAAGCCTGTTTCATCCGCACTGATTGACACGCCGCAGTAATTTTCAAGAACACGGCATGCCTGCTTCGTCTGTTCATATAATTCCCGGTATTCCGTTTGTATCTGCGAAAGCAGTGGATTATAGATGCGCAGATCATGCTGCAGACGGGTGATCGTCGGTGACAGATGTGTCAACAGCCCCTGAAAGAGCTCCTCATCCTCCAAAAGAAGATAGCGTTTTTCCTCATCATAGGTCTGCAGCATGGCATACAGAACATCGCGGAGCTGCCGTGCCGGTTCATCCTGCAGACTGTCGTATTCGACCCTGCTGATTTTAGCTCCCCGGATATGCAGTGCGATAAATGCAATTTCCACATCGGGTATATCGATATCAAATTCCAGCTCCAGAACATGTGCCATCTGCTGTGCCTGCTGATAGCTGGCATCCTCCTGCACCATGGCTACAACATCACCGCCATCCTTCAGCTCCTCGTTTTTCAGGATGCGTTCGATAGCAATCACCAGATGCATAATCAGACCGATATAGGATGCCTGTGCATAGCGGTCCAGATTCAGCTCATGCTGATTTGTTTGAAACACGTCCAGAATCCGCTTCAGAATATCCTGATTCAGCATATTCAGAATACCTGCGTCTTGATGGAGAAATATCTCGGTAAGCAGTGTCTGGGAATCCAGAAAATTCACACTTTCATAGCTTTCCTTGCTCTGTAAATCCTCCTGCAGAAGCTGTGTCATCGCTTTTCGCAGGACAGCCTCCTCCCCCTGAACACCCACACCGACGCCCGGCTTGCGAATCAGAGACAGATCATGCTGTCGAAACCACGGCTCTATACTGTCCAGATCATTGGATATGGTAGCTTCACTCACCTGAAACAATGCGCCGTAATGCAAAAGCTTTTGAACCTCATCACTTCGCAGCAGCTCGAATATCAAAAGGTGCTGGCGTTCCTCCTTATTCAGATACTGAATCTGCTCGGTATTCAGCTCCTGACGAAGCGCCTCCTTATCCTCATACGAGCCCTCCATATGAATCCCCATACCGGCCTTCGATACCAGACGGACATGATATTCCTTTAATTCATCATCGATATGCCGAAGCTCCCGAAAGATGGTTCTTGAGCTTGTTTTCAGCCGTTTGGCAAGCTCCTCCACCTTGACATACCCGTCTGTTTCTATGATTATTTGTAATATTTTCTTTAACCGTGACGAATAGATCATGCCCTTCGGATAGCTCATAGCAATCAATTCCTTTCTTATAACGGATATACTTGTCAGTGATATACCGGTGTTATATTATTTTGTAAGCTGTGCTACGATTTCATCGTACTCCTTCCCGCCCATGAAATTGGTGATTGGGAAGATCAAAGCGTTTGGACAACGGGTTTCAGCCCGCTCCACCAGGGATTTATGCGTAACAATAACCTGGGTATCCTTTGGAACATCATCCAGCGCGAAATGCTCAACCGTTACCTTCATTCCCGCCGCATTGAGCTTCTTTGTCAGGGTTGTTGCCCCCATGGCACTGCTTCCCATTCCGGCATCACATGCAAATACGATTTTGCTTACAGTACCCGCAGGCTTTGCACCCTTGGCTTCACTTTTCATGGAGCTGACGGCGGCACTTGCTTCTTCCAGGGCATTGTCGTCTGTGTTTTTATTACTGAATTTCAGGATGAAGGCTGCAATCACAAAGGATACGGCAGCTGCAACGATTACACTCAGAATCACACCGATATAGCTGTCCTTCGCACACATTCCCAAAATTGCGATGATGCTTCCCGGAGATGCGGCAGATACCAGACCGGAGTTGAAGATACTGTTGATAAAGACACCGGACATACCGCCTGCCATCACCGCCAGAACAGTCAGCGGATTCATCAGTACATAGGGGAAGTAAATTTCATGTATACCGCCAAGGAAATGAATGATGACTGCACTTGGCGCACTGCTTCTTGCAGCTCCCTTTCCAAAGAAGCTATAAGCAAGCAGCAGTCCCAAACCAGGACCCGGGTTAGCTTCAATCAGGAAGAAAATCGATTTTCCTGCTTCCGCAACCTGGTCCATTCCCAGTGGTGTGAAGACACCGTGATTGATTGCATTATTGAGGAATAAAATCTTCGCAGGCTCCACAAACAGAGACGTCAGCGGCAGAAGACTGCGTTTCACCAGGAAGTCAACACAGATTACCAGAACATCCTTGATACCGACACAAAGCGGTTCGATTGCAAGGCATCCGAAGACAGCAAGCAGTGCACCAAGAATTCCTGCCGAGAAGTTATTGACCAGCATTTCAAAGCCTGCCGGTATTTTCCCCGCAAACAAACCATCCACCTTCTTCATGAGCCAGCCGCCCAATGGACCGGCAATCATGGCACCGATAAACATCGGATCCTCTGTTCCCGCCAGAATACCGATGGCAGCGGCAGCTCCTACCACACCGCCCCGCACATCATAAACCATTTTACCTCCGGTATAGGCAATCAGTGTCGGCAGCAGGAAGCGCTGCATTGGCGCAACCATCTGTGCCAGTGTTTCATTCGGCATCCAGCCGGTTGGAATAAACAAAGCAGTGATAAATCCCCAGGCGATGAATACTGCGATGTTCGGCATGACCATTCCACTCAGGAAGCGGCCAAACCTCTGTACGTTTTCTTTCATAAATAGTTCCCTTCTTTCTGTAAACCTTTCCTCTTTACACTTACAGTATAAAAGGGGGAGAGGGGAAAAACAACGAAATGAAATTCATGTTTGGCACACCCTTGTATGACAATTTTTAACATTTTAAAATAAGCCTGTATTTACCGTGTTTTCATGAATTTTATTATAGTTATTATACTATGAAAACGCTATCCTGAATAGTATTGACAAGATAAACATGTTCCAACTTTATCACTTATTTACTACTGTCTGCAGTTCTTATATATACTTAAAACAACTAGATTTCTCCTAGATTGTTAAAAAAGACGCATTCCGCGTCTTTTCCAGATATGTAAGTTATCTTATATCATGCAATCGGTTCACTGTATACCCCAAGCTCTTCTCCGCTTTCCTGTACTATCTGCACATCCAGCTTCTTCATTTCATGATGAATAAAGAAGAAAATGATGACAGCACTCGTGATATCCGCAATCGGTCCGGCATACAGGATACCGTCCAGCCCGAAATGCAGCGGCAGAAGGAGAATCAGCGGTATCAGCAGTACGAGCTGTCGCAGAGAAGACAGTATGCTTGCCTTCATCGGCTGTCCGGTCGCCTGGAAATAGGAGGTGGAGGTTACCTGAAAGCCTGCGCAGAATACTCCCAGATCAAAGATACGCATCGCCTTGATTGCGAATTCTGTAAAATTGGCATCTGCACTACCAAACAGCATCAGAATGATATGCGGAATCAGCATAAACATCGCCCAGCCTACCGTTGTGACAGCTGTTGCGATATTGCTTGCGAGCCGATAGCATCGCTTGATACGCTTCGGCTGATTCGCTCCTCTGTTAAAGCCCAAAATCGGCTGTGCACCGATACCGATACCGATACAGATGGATACGATGATCATGGATATCTTCATGACGATGCCCATTGCGGAAAGTGCAACATCCCCAGTGACGCTTGTCTGATTTCCATAATATACCAGCGAATTATTCATGGCAATCTGCAGAATTGTCGAGGACAGCTGTGTGATACAGCTGGAGATTCCCAGAGAAAACGCCATTTTACAAATGGTTGGGTTCAACCGCGTATGTGTCAGACGCAGGCGCATATTTCCCTTTCGCGTAAAATAATACAGCAGGATTATTGTTGCGATAATCTGTGAGGTGATGGTCGCAATCGCAGCTCCCTGCACACCCCAGTGAAATACAAATATATAAATCGGGTCCAGAACACAGTTTAACAATGCCCCTGCGACCATGCTGTACATGGCAACATTCGGACTGCCATCACAACGCGCCATATTGCTGAGACCGATACCGAGCAGATTAAAAACCGTACCAAGCAGTATGATGCTCGCATAATCCTTCGCATACCCCATATTCTTCGGCGTTGCACCGAAAATTGTCAGAATCGGATCCAGAAAAACCAAACCGATCACGGTCAGTACAATCCCGATTCCCACCAGCAGAATAAATACATTTCCCAGTGTATTCTCCGCTTCCTCTTCCTTCTTTTCCCCCAGCTTGATTGCCGCATAGGCACTTCCGCCTGCCCCCAGCATGGTTCCTACCGCCAGTATAATCGTAACAATAGGAAATGCAACCGTTGTAGCCGCATTCCCCAGATAGCCTACTCCCTGTCCGATGAATATCTGATCCACGATATTATATACTGCATTCACCAGCATAGAAATCACAGACGGGATGGCAAATTTCATCAGCAGTCTGCCAATCGGCTGATATCCCAGCGGATTCTTTGTTCTTATTTCCTTCATGGTCTGTTCCATAATTCTGCACTCCCTTTCATCGTTTTATGTACGCTGCTGCATTTCCTGCAATTTCATCCAGCAGCCTTTCTGCCTGTTCCTTTTCATCCGCCTGCAGGGTACGGCAAAGGATTGCATTCCATTCCAGAAGCATACCTTGTATCACCGGTACCAGCTGCTCTCCCTGCCCTGTCAGGTACAGCTGCACGCTTCTTCGGTCACTGCTTCTTGTTTCCCGCCGCAGATAGCCGAGCTCCTCCAGCTTCTTTACGGCTCTGGCACAGGTTCCCTTATCGAAGCTTCCGGTTTCCGCCAGCTCAAACTGACTGATTCCCGGCTGTTCATAAATTCGCATCAGAAAAAACTGCTGGCCGCAGCCAATTTGATACGGCGCCAGCGTTTCATCGAAAAAGGCCTGTGAGCTGCGATATACGATGGAAGCATTTTTACTGATATGTGCCATTGTCCTACCTCTCATAAAAAACAACTACCTTAGTATAGCAGACAATAGTTGCGCATGCAACTATTTATATAAAATATTACCAATCCGATAAGCAGGGCTTTTCCACAAGCTGACACATGCCGAAAAAGAAAAAACCGCATGGCTTCATGCGGCTGATGCTGTCTGCTGTTCTCTTGCGATGACCTTGCGAATAAGCTTCAGAATATATCGCCCCGTCGCTACATCCTCATGATATGGTGAAAGATTGGGACGTATGATGTCCCTGGAAACATACCCGTATACCCTGGTATCATCCTTCAGCTTCACTTCAATGCAAACCCGAAGCTCCTGATTTTCACTTGCCAGGATCCCATTGATTGTAAACAGATTGGCAAGCTGAGATACCGAGCTTTTCTTGTAATACTGATTTTTCAATGAACAGCTGCTGATTTCCCGGTAGGGTATGACCTTCTCCTCATCCATCAGAAAACGTAACTGCTTATGCTCCTTATCAAATTGAATAACATCGCGAACAGTTTTACTGGGAGTAAATTTCGGATTCATCGCCTTCTCCTTTCCGGGTTTCCCCTTCCTACACCCTCATTATATTACTATTCTTATTTTTCTTCAATATCTTATTCAACATTTTGAAATTCTATTCAGCGCTTAGGTATCGCCTTAACCTGTTCATGTATAAGCAAAAAAAGAACAGACAAGCTCATAGACACTGAAGCACGATAAAATCACAGCCTGTCGGGTATGTCCGTGGCTGTGACTTCTTATCATAGATACTGTTTCATCCTCCCCTGCCGATCATTCACCGACAAACGGTAAAGGCCACTCTCCTATCCTCAGCTTTCGCTGTCCACACGGTCGAGTTCCTTATGTAAAAGCTGCAAAATATACGGATGACTTTCCTCATTTAAGGTCAGAAGGAACGCCATGTAGCGGCATTTCTGATACTGCTCACGCTCCATTACAAAGGTGTAGCCCATCCTGCACCTTGGATTGCAGTCATTTGGATCCAGCAGCCGTTTACATACTGAGGCCTTACGGATTTCCGTTTTCATTCTTCTTGGAAATGCATTTAAAAGCTCCTGAAACTCAGCGATATGATCTGCGAAAACTCGAAGCTTTATACCTGATTTACGTTGAACAAAGGTAGCCAGTGTTCTTTTCGTATCCTTACGTATATAGGAAACAACAAAACCGCTTTTGGCTGTCTTCATCTCAAGCCTGCATCCCCGCTTCATCAATTCTGAATGAATTTCCGAAACATGGCTCTGATAGCGGGGATCCACACGATCCACAAATAGATCAAATTCTCCACACATATATACTTCCTCCATTCGCCGCGTGCGGGCATGTTATCATGGATGCCATTTTAAATCGTCTTACCAATTTTGAAATACGCACCTCTGTTTCTCCATCCCACACAGCTTCATGCCTGCATACATCGTATCAGAAGCATGCTTTTCTGTCCTCTCTTTTTACGTTCATGAACTGCGAGCTGCTGATAACCATACCGATATCCGGATGCTGCCGATAGGGCAAAGCATCACCATAAGCAAAACATCAGGGAAGCAGAAAGTGATAGGAAACCGTTCTCCCTTTGCAGGTAACTGCACCGACAGCACACTGTATATTATGAAGTACTCTCTGCACGCTCCAAGGCAGAATGAATCATCCGTTTTCGCAATATTCCAAAAGCTGAAAGGCAACGTGTACGATCCGGATTCTTTCTTACGTTAGCGGGTTTACGAAAAGGAGAATTCAATTCCGATTGATACATACAATCGTATGGAATCCTCCATGTTTTGATTATACCCGCATTTGAGCATGAATCACTGCCTTTCGGTTACCGGCCTGTTTATGCTTTCTATGCTACGCCTTTGCACGGCACTTCTTCAGTAAACTTACAATTTCCCGAGCTGTACGCATGTCCTCATGATACTGCAGGGTACCTTTATCCACGATGTCCTCAGATACATGTACAAAAACAGACTGTCCCATCCGCACCTTCATACGAATACCTACGCGCACAAACTGCCTCCCTTCCGCATAGGTGGGAAACACCAGATTATGCGCAAGGGCTTTTTTCAGATTATGATGATACTCGCAGGATATACCGATCGTCTCCAAGTCCTTGTAATAGTATACCTGATCTCCCTCATCTAGCAGGAATCTCAGCTTTTTGTTGGTTTTATCAAACTCAACCACATCTTTCATCCGCTTACTGACAATAAATTCAGACATATGACCACATCCCTATCATCTTCATTATATAGTATTCAAGGGGCCTGTCAATGCTTTTCCTGTTACTTCTTGTTATCCTGTAATGTTTATGCTGTTCCTGTTACTTCTGTGTATTTTATATCTTGCGTATGATAGCTTCCCCTGTATATCGGTAAAGCTATTGTATGTTACAGTAAGTTTTCTAAACCGCTTTCTTTCATTACCTTTCGGCGTTTGTTCCTGCTTTTCCTTCGCCGCTTGTTCATGATTTTTTACACTGACATAATTTCACGAACATGCGTACAAGATATCAACCTGCCGGAAAGCCGCAGCAGCTCCTGCGTAAAACTGCTAGTCCTCTTCCATGATATCAACGATTTCACCGCGCAGAAGCTTGTTCATATTGCGGATAGCACACATTTTCCCGCACATGGTGCAGGTATCCTCACGCTCCGGTGCAGACTGGGCACGGTATGCTCTGGCCTTATCCGGATCCATTGCTAAAGCGAACATACGTTCCCAATCCAGATTACCGCGTGCTACAGCCATTTGATGGTCCCAATCCATAGCTCCCTTTACTCCCTTGGCGATATCCGCCGCGTGTGCAGCAATTTTACTTGCAATGATTCCTTCCTTAACATCATCGACATCAGGAAGAGACAAGTGCTCTGCCGGTGTCACATAGCATAAAAAGCTGGCTCCGTAGGCTGCCGCCATTGCACCGCCGATCGCCGCAGTGATATGATCATAGCCCGGTGCGACATCGGTAACAATTGGACCGAGCACATAAAACGGTGCCCCCTTGCAGATTGTTTTCTGCAGCTCCATATTCGCCTGAATCTGATGAAGCGGCATATGTCCCGGTCCCTCGATAATGACCTGCACATCCTGTGCCCATGCACGCTGCGTCAGTTCTCCCAGCGTAACAAGCTCCTCCATCTGTGCAATATCCCCGGCATCCTCCAAGCAGCCAGGGCGGCAGGCATCTCCGAGCGAAAGCGTGACATCGTGCTCTCTGCATATCCTTAAAACTTCATCAAAATACTCATAAAACGGATTTTCATTCCCGGTGATTTCCATCCAGGCAAACATGATGGAGCCACCGCGGGATACGATGTTCGTAATTCGCTTCTGTTGTTTGAAGCGCTGTGCAGTCTGCCTGTTGATTCCACAGTGAATTGTCATAAAATCAACACCGTCCTCTGCATGCATACGAAAGACATCCAGCCATTCCTGTGCAGTGATATCCCTCAATGCCTTATGGTAATATACCAGGGCATCATATATCGGCACGGTACCAAGAATTGCCGGGCATTCCGCAACCAGCTTTCTACGGAATGTCTGCGTATCGCCAAAGGAGCTTAAATCCATAATGGCCTCAGCTCCCATTTGCACGGCATGCCGTACCTTTTCCATCTCCATGTCCAAATCAAGACAATCTCTGCTCGTCCCCAGATTCACATTGATTTTTGTCTTCAGCATGCTTCCGATTCCATAGGATTTCCGGCATGTATGATGTCTGTTTGCCGGGATCACCACCTGTCCGGCAGCGACCAACCGGCAAACCTCTGCCTCCTCCATCTGTTCATAGGCAGCGACAGCCTTCATTTCCTCAGTGATGATATGCTGTCTGGCAGCATCCATTTGTGTAGTGTACATTGTGTTATCCTCCTATATGTAAAAAAAGCTGTACGCCCGCTACGGTGTCAGCTTCTATGATTTTTTCCGGATGATAACAGCATAAGCTTCCGTCCTGCTGTGCTTCCCTATAAAATCCCTACGCCGGCATTACCCGTATCAGGTTCCTTGGGTCCCGGATGATCTCCGATCTCAGCCATACGTAGGCACCCCATTTTTTGTACGAAAATATTACACCACAAAATGACGGGGCTGTCAATGCTAATTCTGCAATGGCTTTGCTTTGTGTATGCGATCATTTTCCAGAAAACAACAGATCGACGCAGCGGGAGGCATTCCCCGTTTGCATTGCCATACCATGAACAGCCTGTATAATCCGTGTTAGCCCAGTGCTTCCATAAATTGTTCGGTTTCCAGCACCTGCAGCTCCCCCTGTGCAACATACAAAACAGAATCAAACACCTCCTGTATAAACAGCCGGTCATGGGATACAGCCAGAATACAGCCTGGAAAGTCCTTCAGAATACGGCGTATGACAGGACTTGTCAGCGGAGACAGATTCCGTGTCGGCTCATCCAGCAGAAGGACATTGCAGCCCTGCTTAATGAACCGCAGCAGATACAGCTTCGCCTTTTGCCCTTCACTCAGCTGATATACGGAATGCTCCATCTCCTCTCTGGTGAACTTCATCCGTCCGAGCAATTCCCGCGCTCTTGTTATATCGTCCCTGTCACAGGCTTCCAGCAAAAATGTCACCGGTGTGTCCTTTGCTGAAAATGCTTCTGCATAATTCTGCGGCATATAGCCGAGACGAATATCCGTATGAGATTTCAATACTTTATGAATTTCCTTCATCAACAGACTTTTTCCACATCCGTTTTCACCGGCTATCACCGTCTTCTGTCTACCATAAAGTGTTATGTGAATATCCTGCAGAAGCGTACTTACGTCTGTTTTCAATTCCTCCAAATGAAACTCAAGGATACGTCGGCTTTTCGGAAAGCCTTCACACTGGAAGAAAACATCGATCGCCTCCTCCACGCTGTCCACATGCGCATAGCCCTCCTTCTCCAGCCTGCGATCCTGTGCCTTCAGATTTCTCATTTTTGTCTTTAGGGCAGCCGCATAAAACGGACTGCGCACCGTATCGTTCTGCGCATCATGCACCGCATTCATAAAGTCATTCAGCTTCTCTTTTTCCTGCGGTATTCCCGCCTCTGTGCGGATGCCTCCTGTGCTTCCTTTTTTAGCCGGCTGCACCTCTGCTTCACATATTCCTCATAATTCCCGTGAAAAATTGTATGACGGCATTGGGTTTTCTTATTCAGCTGCTCCAGATGCAGGATTACAGTTGCACACCTGCTCAGCAAAATTTCATCATGCGATATGAACAATACAGGAATGTGCAGATTTTTCAAAAAATCCTCCAGCCACTGTAAAGTTTGAATATCAAGATCATTGGTTGGCTCATCCAGCAGAAGCAGCTTTGGCTTACGCAGCATCAGCTTCAACAGCTGCAGCTTCACCTTCTCTCCACCGCTTAATGTTCCTATCCTCTGTTCTCCATACAAAAGTTCATTTTTTAAACCCAGCTGTGCGCACAGTGTTTCACAGCCCTGCAGATCATTGTATCGTTCCGGCTGGATTTCATCTTCACTTTTTTCCTTCAATAAATAATCAAAAAGAAAAGCATCCTCCCATTGACTGGAAAGCTGCTGTTCAAAATATCCGATTTCTTTATAATCTGTGTCAATTTCACCACTCACAGCTGCATAGTCTTCAATTAGATTTCGGTTATAAACCGCCTTTAGCAGTGTGGATTTTCCATTCCCTTCCTCGCCGATAATTCCTACCTTATCGTCATTTCCCAGGGAATAATTTAAATCGTTAATCAGTGTGTGATGTTTACTATCACGGATAGTAAGGTGCTTTAGAATAAGCATGAGCATCGCCTCCTTTTAAGCAGGCTGTAAGCAGATAATTGACACATACGAAAAAAGTTTATTTTAAACAGTTCGTTTGCTGGGTCTCTTATCTATTTGCTCATCTTCTCACTCTCCATTCCTCTCTATTCTACTATCGTATGAATTTACTGTCAAGCCCAAAAGTGATTTTCTCAGGACTAAATGAAAAAGTGTTTTGATTCTGTAACCCATATGATAGAAATGCCTTAGACTCTGAAAAAAAACATATAGATCATATGGTATGAACGCATTAAGGGATAAGGCCTTATGACACGGAAAGAAAAAGAGATTTCTTCAGCTGATTTCCCGGCTGTTCAAAATCCCGTTATTCTTCTTCAAAAAGATATCTGGTTTCAGGTATGTTATATTATTAAGCTATGCGCCTTTTTTCCCATTCTGCTTTTGTGACATACAGGATATGCTCTGTAAGTGTCTGCTGAATCAGTGGCCATTCCCTTACCTCACTGCGTAAATAATGGAAGCCGCATTTCTCCTGTACACGTTTGGATTTTTCATTACCGTCGAAATATCCGCACCATAATGTTTTTAACTGACAGTCCTCAAATCCAAAGCGCATAAGCTCCTTCACCGCTTCCGGTATCAGCCCCTGACCCCAGTACGGTTCTCCGATCCAATAGCCGATTTCTCCTTCATCATCCGCAATCGCCAGATTACTCTGCTTACCAATCATCAGTCCGATGCTTCCCACAGGCTCCATGGTTTCCTTCAGCACAACGGCAAAGGTATTCGGCGCAGACAGCACTGTCCGTATGATTTCCCGGCTGTTTTCCACACTATCATGCACCGGCCATCCCGCTTTGGGCCCGATGTTTGGATTTTTCGCATACCGATAGCAGCTTTCCGCATCCTCAACCTGCCATGGTCGAAGAATGAGTCGTTTTGTTTCCAGCATAATCTCCCTCTTTTCTGTAATTCTCTATATTATATCAAATATCCTTTTATTAGCAAGAAAAATAAGGCAATACAACAGCCCGCTGAAGTGAAAAGTTAAATTCCACTTTCAAAGTAGCCAAGTAGAAAAGACTCTTACACAACAATCTAGTTGAATTTACACTTACAATTGCATTTAGTCTTTCATATATCCTTTTTTATATCTATGATGAAGGTAACCGCTGGTTATTATCATACACATTACAAAGGGTGATGAATATGGCAACGAACAAAAACAAACATCTGACTCAGGACGATCGCAATGTCATCGCGATCGGCATCGTTAATGGTTCTTCTAAAAAAGCTATTGCTGATAATCTAGGCAAAGATAAATCTACGATAGGTAAGGAAATCCGTGCTCACCGTTATCTCTCTCATAAATCTACACTTTCTCTAGAATGTGAGAACTATGCTCACTGTAAGTTTAAGAGAAAGAATTGTACTGTCAACTGCCCTGATTATTCTAAGTTCCGCTGCAAACGCAGAGATCGTACTCCGGGAGCTTGTAATGGCTGTGAGAAACTGAAAAGCTGCCGCTTTGATAAATACCTCTATAAACCTACGATCGCCTATGAGGAATACCGTAGCGAACTCGTTGAGTCTCGAACCGGAATCAATCTGACCTCATCAGAAGCTGTAGAGCTAGGCAATACCATCAAGCCTCTTCTATTAAAAGGTCATTCACCTTATCAGATCATAGCTGCACATCCCGAACTTGGAATCAGTGAGAAGACACTCTACAACTATATTGAACAAGGTGTATTCGAATGTGTTGGCATTGCTAATATTGACCTTCGTATAAAAGTCAAAAGAAAAATGACCGCTAAGAAGAAGACGATCTATAAAAAACGACAAGACCGTAAATTCCTTGTTGGACGGCTTTACACAGATTACCAATCCTATGTTGAGTCTGAGGAAATCACTCACATTTTACAAATGGATACAGTCTACAATGACATTTCCAATGGACCGTTTATCCAGACTTTCAAATTCATCAAATATGGGCTCCTGTTTGCTGTATATCACGACACGAAGACTGCTGCAGATATGGTTGACGGACTAGCTGTTCTTGATTCCATCCTTGGAAAAAGCCTGTTTGAACAGGAAGCTCATATAACACTCACCGATCGCGGAGGTGAATTTACTGATGCTGAGCATATGGAAAAAAGAGACGATGGTACCAGAAGGACACGAGTCTTCTATTGCGACCCTATGCAGTCCGGGCAGAAAGGAAGCCTGGAAAATATGCATCGTGAATTACGTTATATATTACCTAACGAAGTAGACTTACGCAGTATCGGCCTGACCGATCAGACTTCCTTGAATGTAGCCATCTCACATATCAATTCCAGTGCCAAGGAACATTTGAATGGAAAATCCCCATTTGAGCTATGTGAGTTCATGTGTCCGGAATTAGCGCAGAAACTTTATGAATTTGGTCTACAGAAAATAGATAAGGACGAAGTGATACTTCGTCCAAGCGTATTGACTCATAAGTAACAAACAGATGATATAAAGAATGATAAGAGCAGCGGCAAAGAACAGTTATTTATAGTGTAACTATAAAATAGAAGTGGAATTTAGTTATACATAGGCATAATGGAGCCTATTTTCAGTGCGCTTATTCATTTTATCTATCATTCGCACAATGACCACTTTCTTCACATTTTTACTTACTTCTACCTATTTGAAACCCTTTCTAACGCTATATTTATGCTCTGTATAGACTTTTGTAGAAGAAAGTTCCACATTTTTTATTCGCCTTTTGAAAGTGGAATTTAACTTTTCACTTCAGCAATACAACAGCCCTTACGCATCCATCTGTATTATGTATTCATGCAAGAGATACCTTCCTATATTTTCAGATGACTTATAGGAAGAAATGAGCGGAAATAAGAATTTCCTTCAAGGGATATATTCAGATGTGGGATTCTTTTTCTATATTCAGCTTCATTTCCGCTATCAATTTTTCACTTCCTGCTTTGTTTAATCAGTACCTTTGTTTTAGGTGATTCCGAAGCCTATTAGCAGGGCTTGTTATCGCTCAGCGCTAACGCATGCAAAACAAGGATACACCTGCAGCTTCCATAAAATCGAGGAATTCAAAAGCCGGTGCCTTCTATCCTATATTGCCTGCATACGCTGCATATCTGTTACAGCATGTCCTGATGCCTGCTATTCTCTGAGAATTTCACGGGTATTAAAATCATTCAGACTGTGAAAATGAAGGCTCTCGTTTCGAAGCAGATAAGGAAAACCTATTGCGGTCTGTTTTTACTAGCAATTTGAATCCTGCAGCCTGCCATAAATATAAAGACATATTCCATTCCGCTGCTGAACAGCCCTTTGAAAAATGTCAAATATTCTCTTTAAACAATATATAAAGCATGCTTAATTAGTTTCCGTGCCGGTAGAATGTTTCCATTCCTCTATGGTAAGACTCATAATATGCCCGGTAAGTGTTTTTTGAAGCAACGGCCATTCTCTTACCTCTGACCCTGCATAATGAAAGCCGCATTTCTCCTGTACACGTCTGGAATTATGATTTCCTTCAAAGGAACCGCACCACAGTTTTTTCAAACAGCAGTCTTCAAAGGCATATCGTATCAGACATTGAACTGCCTCCGGAATAAATCCCTGTCCCCAGTACGGTTCCCCCAGCCAGTAGCCGATTTCACCCTCATCAGCTGCATTTGTCAGATTACACTGCTTTCCGATCATTAAACTGATATTGCCAATGGGCTCCATATTCTGCTTCAGCACAACGGCAAAGGTATTCGGTGCAGACAGCACAGTCCGTATGATTTCCCGGCTGTTTTCCACACTTTCATGCACCGGCCATCCCGCTTTGGGCCCGATGTTTGGATTTTTCGCATACCGATAGCAGCTTTCCGCATCCTCAACCTGCCATGGTCGAAGGATAAGTCGTTTTGTTTCCAGCATAATCTCCCTCTTTTCTATAATTCTCTATATTATACCAGATTCCTTTTTAATGACAAGCAATCGGCAGAAGGAACAGACACAGAAAGAGCTGCTATGAGAATTCATACCAAATAACAAAGCACACGTAACTTTGACATTCATAATATTCATTGGTAGCCTTTGTTTAATTGTATATTTCAAAAAATAGACAGCGGAAGATAAGGAGATTCTTACATAACCGTGGTAAATTCAAACTATGGAGAATTCAACATACTTATATTTATCAACAGAATTCATAGTCTCCCTTTGTAAATGCCTGAAAGTAAGAAAAATACGATAAGAACACCTGTTTGTTCAGATAAAGGAAGCTGCTACTTCAGCCGAAATTGCTCAATCCGTTCGATTGCAGAAATCAGGGCATTGCGAAAACCAAGACGCTCCAGCTCTGCAACTCCCTGAATCGTCGTTCCCTTCGGAGAGCTTACGCGATCCTTCAGCTGTCCCGGATGCTGTGGATGAACCAGTAGCTGCTTTGCAGTGCCAGCCATCATCTGCGCACAAAGCCGGTAAGCAGCCTCACGTCCAAGCCCATATGCCACTGCGCCATCCCCCAGCGCTTCTATAAACATGGCCGCAAAGGCAGGACCGCAGCCTGCCACGGTTGCACCAATTGTCATTTGATCACTTTCCAGCTTTTCTATGAAGGCAATCGCGGAGAAAAGCTGTTCAACGGCCACAGCCTCCTCTGTTTGCAGAGAATTCCTTTGTTCCCATAACATGACACCTTCACAAACGGATACCGGCATATTGGGGATCACGCTCAAATGTTGTGTATGTGGTGGAAGCAGTTGTTCATACGTTTCAAAGAACATACCGGCCGCAATAGAAACTACGGCTTTTCCCTGCAGGTGCTCTTTCACTGTGGAAATCGCCTCACTCATCTGTGCAGGCTTCACTGCGAGCAGGATGATGTCACACTGCCGTACCATATCAATTGCATGTTTGCATGCATGCATCCCACGCACTTCTGTATTTCTGCACAGCTTATCCCATTGCCTGGCACAGGCATACAGCTGCTCTCCCTTTACAATTCCACTCGCAAGCATTCCATCTGCCATGGCCTGTGCCATATTTCCAAATCCGATAAATCCTATGTTTTGTTTCAAATTCATCACCTCTGTATATCGTATGCAGAAAACGACAGCTGTGCACTGTCGTTTGGTAAATTCTGAATTTTATATCAGTTATTTCATCCACCGCTTCAGTGTTGGAAAATACTGCGTCATCATTTCCCGCGCTTTATCTTCACTCATCCCCGGATTTTCCTTAACCATGACAGGAACACAGAATTCAATCATTTCCTCCATTGTACAATCTGATGTAAATGCACCATGTTCATAACAGTATTTACAATAGTCCACAGACCTTGATCCGTCCTTTTCCGTTCCATATAACTCCTTTGTATCTCCCATTGGCATTCCACAGCACTGACAATATCTCTCTTCCATGATATGTCCTCCTTTATATGCCCACATGATATCATGAGAAATATGACAGCAGCCTGTCCTATTCCAAAAGAAATGACTCTATTTTTCTTTTTTCATATAGAAATTTGTCAACAGCTGTCCCTGCCGCTCCACCTGCTGTGCATAAATCAGCCGATAGCCACGCTGCAGGAAAAAATTCCTTGCCGTTATCGATGCATGCACTGAAAGAGTAGGTGATGAGGTTTCCGTTTCCAGCAAATCGCAAAGCATCGTGGCGATTCCCTGCTTCTGATGCTGATGGTGAACATAGAGGTGATCCAGATAACCGGTTTCATCCATATCCGCAAATCCTACCATTTTCTGATTGCTTGTGGCAACAAGAGTGGTATGCGCCAACAGCGCACTTTTCATTCGCTTCTCCTTGACACCCAGTACCCAGGCCGAAATCTGTTCAGTCGTATAATCCCTGCTGTTAATATTTCTCACGGTATCATAAAACAGCCGCAGCACCTCTGCAAAATCTTTTTCTTGAAATGTACGCAGCTTTACATGATTTCTGCTTTCCATACACTGACTCCTTTCTTATACCGGGCTGTATTGCACAGATTCAGCCTCATTTCAAATCTGTTATCTAATATGCATCCTTTTTTTATGGTATCTATCGGATATATTCAAAAGCTTAGCAGATTCTAATAGAAAAGTACAGGAGCCGATGCGAGGAAAAGGCATGCAAATATATAAAGAATCATGGAAAACATAGCAATCATAATTCTTATAAACGTATTGAATGCATTATTTCCTGTTCTGCCTTACATACTGCAATAGGAAAAACAGCAGTCCCATTCCTGCGATGATCAGGATATGATCCAGTGTATCGGTCGTATGTCCGCCATAGCTGTAGACAAGGCCAAACTGCTTTTTGAATGCAGTCAAATGCTCCGGCGGTATTGACTGAAAGGTTTTCGTTAAGACATCATCCATCATGATATTGCGAAACAACGCGGCACAATGACTCGGTGGAAACAGCGATATCACGGTTTGAAGCAGCTTGGGAAGTGCTCCTACCGGCACATAAATCCCCATGAGAAATCCGGATAGTGTGCCGATAATGGTCGTGACATTGCTGAAGGATGTTGCACTTTTAAAAAATGACATGAAGAAAAAAAGCATTGCCGTACAGGCCAGGATAGACAGCACCATGCATGCAAGCACCTTTAACAGTGCGGACAGTGTTAAGAAGGAGCCTCCATAAGCAACGATATAAAGCTCTCCGATTATCAACGTTACAACGGATACCAGAAATGTTATACATATGGTAGAGATGAGATAGGCACCGGTGACCTTCATTTGCGAAATGGGCGCAATATAAAAGTCATTGAGTATGGACCTGCTTTTATCCTCGATAATAATTCCAAGTACACTTAAAGAGGTTGTCAGCGAAACAATTCCCAGAGTTCCTGCCATGATCCAGGTATCACTCAGTTCTCTTGCCGTATCCGGGAAATCCTGCTTTAACGGCTGGATCATCATGTCACCTAGAAAGCATACATACAGTCCCAGTACAACAAATACTGCCATAAAGGAAAAAAATACCGAAGTCTTATCCTTGAAAAACAGCAGCATATTCCGTTTTATTAAAGAAATCATACCTGTTCCTCCTGAAGCATTTGCAGATAAAGTTCTTCAATATTACCGGGATGGTTTTCAAAGCGCTGAATATAGCGTTCGCAGAGGCGCAGGACAGACATCGTTTTCAGCATGCCTCCCGTGTGTATGCAGAGAGCCTCGTTTTGCTCATGAAATGGTATATGGTGTCGGTTTAGTTCTGCAATCAGCTGTGCTTTACTGGCCGGATAAAGCAGCAGCTGCTCTGCGGCATACTGTTTATGTACCTCCTTCATAGGCTTATCAAAGATGATGTTTCCCTGCTTGATAATGCATAAATGATCAGCAATTTCAGCCTCTTCCATATAATGTGTGGTCATAAATACGGTCATATGACGTTCCTTATGCAATGCGCTGATTGTGTCCCACAGCTGCTTTCTCGCCTTGGGGTCAAGACCGGTGCTCGGTTCATCCAATATGAGTATTTCCGGTTCCGGAATCAGTGCTCTGGCTATATCGCAGCGTCTTCGCTGACCGCCGGAAAGGGTTCCTACCGGCTGATGCATAATATCGTGCAGATCACATATGTCACATAGCTTCTGTACACGCCGGCACGCCTGTTTATACGGCAGATGATAGAGGGCACTGCGCAGAATCAGATTCTGTTTGACTGACAGCAACTCATCAAGGACACTGTTCTGAAAGACGATGCCGATACCTGATCGAATACGTTCATCCTCCTGTCCCAAGCGGAAGCCATTGATTATAACCGTCCCGCTGTCCTTTTTCAGCAAGGTGCTGAGAATGGAGATCGTTGTGGATTTTCCTGCGCCGTTTGGACCCAGAAAGGCAAAGATTTCCCCTTTATTCACCTGAAAGCTGATGTTTTTGACAACCGTTGTTCCCTGATAGGATTTACAGAGCTGCTCAACGCGGATACTTGTCTCCATGATATTCCCCCTTTACAAAATGCATGCTTCAGTGCAGTATATGCAAATCAAGAGGGAGATATTTCACAGAATACATGCGGTAACAGTGGTGTCTTAGGCTACATGAATTATCGACTATAACAGAGCAAGGAGAAAATTGCTGGTTTTCAGAACATCTTATCCATCAAATGGAAGACACAAGGTTCTGCAGGAGAAGAGAAAACGGCCTAAGTCCTTTATGTAAGTGACATAAGCCATGTTTTCCCATAACCGATTTTTAAAGACAGTCTAGGGGTACATAGATATATGGTCTTCTGCCTTTTACCACATGGATTTGCAATTACATGCAGTTCTCCACATATTCAATGCCATGCTCCTGGCACCATGCAATTGCCAGATTTCTGTAATAATCTGCCTGAAAATCATACCATTGCTTAGTAATTCCCCTTCTGTTTACCATATCCTTGAATCTTCGAAACGCTCCACGTCCCTGTATGACTTGTTCCAGTTTATCAGCATCTTCACCTTTTAATGTCTGAATAAACTCTTCCATAATATTATACTCATGGATTTCAAATTTTGTTGGAAGCCTAAAAAAACGCTCAGGGTTATCTTCAATTTCATTTTCCAACCCCTCATTATCCATACCGGTACTTAATTCATCAGCAAGCAGCACACTTTTTCCAGTTTCTAAATCTAAAAAAAAATGTAAAATTATCATCTGCCATTTCAATCGCTTCTATAATGGTACTTATATTAATCTTCATCTTGACATTCTCCTATTCCATTTTAAATGTGTTTTCTATTCTATATCGAGCATAACATAATTTTTTATTAAAATACAAATGAAAGCAGTATTTTTGAATAGACATAAATAAAAAAAAGCCTTTTTTATCAGGCTTTAACTCCACATACAGTAAAATAAAGGCCTTATACAACATGACAAAAGTATTTTCATTACATAATGGTGGAGTAAATTTATTCGTTAAAATTCACGGGGATTCTCCACTCGCATAGGCAAGCGATAATGTGTCCTACTCCACTATCCGTATTGATATGTTCCATGCCCTGATTTACAAGCATTATCGTGATTTCAATGTACTCAAAAATTACAATCTATTTTTGAAACAACCTATTTTCAAGCCTTTTTCACATGTTACTTCTGAACCCTTGACATCAAGACAACACTCTCAACGTGACTCGAACGATTAAAAGAGATAAGCAATGTGTATAGTAATCCCTTGTTGAAAATATTAGATTAAGCTTCACAAATATCATAGGTATATTATTTCTATCTGCTAATAATTCCGCTAAAAGTTGAAGATTTACCCATTATCGAGTAAAACTTTTTTAATATACAACTTCATCTTCTCTGATAATCGAATGGTATTTTTCAGAAATTTCATCAAAACAATCCTTACAAAGATCACCAGATAACACTCCATCTTCTTTATTGCTAAAAATATCATAATACTCGCTACACTCATCTAATACATCATAAAGACCATATAAATCATTTGTTTTCTTTAAACATCTAGCACATCTACATCCATCAAAACATCCAATCGCTTCATACGTATTTCCATCACAATAATGTACAGCATTTCTTGTGGTGTATAATAAATCTTTCGCAACACTAAATTCAAATTTCCCTTCATCATACAACTCTAATACCTTTTTAGACACTGAATTTAATCCATGCCCAATACTATGACAACTCATATTTTTAGCTCCTTATTTTTTTTATTATCACTAATCTAAATATATCATATTTTTTTATTTTACTACAATGCTTTATTATAAAACTGTATGATCTTCTTTGGTAAAGCATTTAGTTTTTTTCAAGTATACAAATTCTTTACTAATCTGAAATAAGGATAAACATCATTTTTCATTTATTACTTTCATTGATACTAAAAATTAGTTTATTTTCTAAACCTCTACTCTTCCAATATGTTCAAAGTCTTCATCAAAATTTCTACTATTTTTTTCTTGCGCAATAATTTCATTTACATCATTCTCTTTTAATGTTATTGAATAAGGGCATTTACCTCTTCCTTTATCCATTCTTGTTGCACATCTATAAACAATCTCACCTCTCTCAGTTCTTCTTCTATATGGTGCTCCACAATATCCACAAACAAGCACATTAGAATAAATCGACTTACTTCTGTATTGATTATGTCTTATTACTTTGTTTCCTTTTTCATCAAAAATACATCTTGATCTCATCTTCTTAAATTTTTGAACCTTTTCAAAATATTCTTTTGAAATCATGATTATTCTTAATATAGACTTTTTCGATTTGTCCAATATTTGCTTCCCTTTTCCCAGTCAAAGCATCTGATACAAATGTTTTTTGTTGAAATACATTTCCAATATATTTTTCATTTGATAGTAGATTGTTTATTGTTTTGCAATCCCATTTATCTTTTCCTGATGGTGATTTAATATTGAAATTTTCTAATAGTTCTTTTATTTGCTTCAAAGTTCTTCCTCTTAAATATTCATGAAGAATTCACTTTACTACATTGGCTTCTTTATCAAATATGGTTAATTCATTATTAATTTTTCTATATCCATACACTGTCTTCACAGGTAATTCACCTCGTTTCATCTTTACTCTCATGCCCTATTTCACATTTATACTTTTCGAAAGAGTCTGCTCTTGCTGTATCTATTTTCTCTTTATCAAAATACACATTATGTTTACGTAGTTCCCTCACATCTTTCAAAATATCCAATGTATTTCTTGCAAACTTACTAACTGATTTTGTAATAATGTAATCAAATTTGCCTTCTAATCCATCTTCGATCATTTTTTTATAGCTTGTTCTTCCATTCTTTCTTAACCCGCTTCTTCCAACATCGTAATACACTTCAACTTAATCGATTTCTATTACTTTATTAGAAAGTTCTTTAAAATATGCAATTTGAATATTTAAACTCGAACGTTGTTCTTCTACATTTTTACTTACTCTACAATATACTGCAATTCTTACTACTTCTTTCTTTTTATTTTTAACTGGTATCTTCTCTACATGTATCATTTTTTATTATCCTTATCACTCCAATCTTAACATATGAAAAAGATGCAAGTTATCATCAACAACTTACATCTCTATAAAACTGATTTAATTTTTTATCTTTTTCGCAACAGAACAATGGACTCAACATGGCTTGAGCGGGTAGTCTTGATAGCAATCTTGGAGCCTAACCGCTCATTATAGTGGGTAATAAGTCCACCAAATCCACTGATTATTAACGAACAAGTCAATGCCTAAATCCCTAGAAAATTCCTGTATTTCAGTAAATAGGTCAAAGGAGATTTATGGCTTTTTCATAGTTCTGGGCGTTCTCCAGTTAGCAATCGGTCAACAGCATTTGGGGAATTGAGGTCTGTTCATAGGGGAACCGGCAACTTAATTTCTATTGTTTCTTCAATAATTTAATGTCAAATTTACCGCCCAATGCCGCTGTGCCTATTCCGACCGCTGTCATTAAAACAAAACTTGCAGCACTAATGATCTTCCAGTTAAACTCTTTCTTTTCAGTGTCCTTCTTGTCAGCCATGCAAGCAGATTTCATTTCCTGCTCTCGTATCTCGGTATCTTTTTTATCTACCGCATGAAAAATTTCCATTTGGCGGTCAATAACATCCTTCTGTTGTTCTGGAGTCAAATTAGGATTATCAAGACACTTACTTAAATCTGCACGTACTTTATCAGCATATTCAATGAACTCTCTTCTGCTTTCAGATGCGGCATCAATTTCTTTATTTAAAATGGCATAAACCTGTTTAGTGCTTTCATCATCACTTGCAACAATTTTTTCAAGAATGCCTTGATACTCGACCATTGTCGCTTGAATTAATTTTGCCAGTTCGGGAAATTGAGCAAGTACCTGCTGTGCTACTTCTGGGCGAAGTTCGTTCAGTTTTGATGCATAACTTAATATATCAATTTTTGATAAATTTTTAAAATCTGTCCTATCCATAAGTGAGAGAACGTGTTTTTCATTGTTTGTATATTCCATCCTATTTTCTCCTAACTTCATATTAAGCATCCATAACCTTGAACTGTTCGAAATTACCGAACAGTTCAACGGAGCAGTTACTCAAATTTTCCGAACAACTTACTTTTGTTGTTTCCCTTTTTGTTCCAGTAACTTTATACTTTCCAAATAGTCCTTTTCCACACTGCTAAGTGTTTTTGCCTTATACTTTTTATACTCCGTCTTAGCCTTTTCCATCGCCTGTAAATGACTAACCGTGCCATTTCCAGTGAGAAGATTTTCTCCTGTAGAAGTCAAAATCCCGTCCAGATGCTTTGCCCAATCCTCCATTGTCATAGGCACTTCTCGTTCTGCCTGTCTTTCAGCAAAATCCAAATACCCCGAAACCAGTTGACCCATTGAACGCAGTTCTTTCTCATCCAAATAATTCTTTGCAATTTTCGCTTCCTTTAAAGTCGGTTGTTCTCCTGAAAATGACATCAATCCCATGAAGTCTTTTTCGGCATCCGCACGATGATAGATTACCTCTGCCGCTGTTTCTCCGGAAACAGCATAGTGAATTTTATTCTGCACTTTCTTAAAAAACTGAATAGAAACCTCTGCTTTGGGATCATAGTCAATGCTTGTTGCATAGATTTCTAATACCTGACGATAAAATACCTTTTCTGATGCCCGGATATCACGAATCCGTTCCAGCAGTTCTTTGAAATATCCGCCACCGCCCAGTTCCTTTAGGCGGTTATCATCCATTGTAAATCCCTTAATCATATATTCTTTCAAGCGTTCTGTTGCCCATCGTCTAAAATTAGTTGCAATGGAAGATTTTACTCTGTATCCAAGGGAAATAATCATATCAAGGTTGTAAAACGGCATCTCTCTTGCAACTTCACGATTTCCTTCTTTCCGAACTTGTCGGAATTTCCGACAGGTTGAATTTTCATCAAGCTCACCTTCATCATAAATATGTTTTATGTGTTCCACAACATTAGTACGAGATGTCCGAAATAAATCTGCCATCTGTTGCTGTGTAAGCCACACCGTTTCATCCTGGACTTTAACCTCAATATTTGTTAATCCATCATCAGACTGATATATAAGTATTTCTCCATAATTATCCACTGTGGTGTCCTCCTAATCCTCTCGCTTTACATAGGTTAGTTCAATATCATACCCAAGGGCTTCCAGCATTTGTACAAAGGTCTTGTTCACAACACCATCTTGCTTTTTGATGATGCGGTTGACATACGGGCTTGTTGTTTTAATCTTCTCTGCAAGCTGTGCCTGCGTCATACCGCTTTCTATACATTTTACTTTTACGTCTACTTCTATATTATTTTTCAGCATTTAAATCTCCTCTGTCTGCATTCCCTTTACTAAATTACACAAATCAGATAATTTATTATACCATACTTCTTTAGCTTTTTCAATGCATTCCAAAAAAGTATTATTTCGGGCTTGTTTTTTTAAATTATTACGATAACATTTATAAATTCATATTGTAAAACAACTTTAATTGTTCGATGGTATAGGTGTAATTCTGAACTTGAACCTATTTGACAAGGTGATAAAACTCTCTACAAATGCTTTTGCAGAACAAATTCTTCATATGCATAAAGTGACTATAAAATAAAACCATTTATTTCCAACAAAAAAGTCGCAGATTTTCTGGAGTATAAAAAATCTACGACTCTCTATTATTTGTGAATCACAATCTAATTTTAGCTATTTTCAACATCCTTCAAAATCTTACCCTCATCCGTTCTCCATTCGATATTTCCGTTTGCTGATGCACCAAGTACAAAAGCAGCTGAACTTGATGGCGATTTGAATAATATCTCGTTTTTAATAATACTATTCTCGTCTATATTATCCTTATTGTTTTTCCTCTCAGTTTTCACATAATCTGGGCAACTTGGAACAATATCTGCTCTAATTTTGCTACCAGCTAAAACAACAAAACCTTCACTAGTTAACTTGCCCTTTGCATCTGCACCGCTACGTCTTATATAAAAAATCTTATTATCGCTTTCTGCACTATCGCTATTTGGAGCAACCATTGTTTTAGAGTCTGTAAGGGGTTCAAACACCTTATGCCCGAGCGTACCCATAATTATTTTTGCATAATCAATGAATTCCTCGAGTTCGCTTTCCTTTTCCTCTGTAATGTTGCCGGGTGTAGGGTCATTACCATTTTTCACAACATAACGTTCTGTCTCTTTAGCTATATTTGTAAATCTATTTTCAAGATAGCTTATCTCTGTGGGTCCGAAAGAGTTATTTGAAGTGGTAAACACCACAGTTTCCGTCCAGTAATCTTTCTCAGGATTGCGTTTATGCTCTTGCAAGCGATATAGTATCCCTTCGCCATTTTTACGAACGCCAGCCTGTCCAATATAAACTACATTTTCACCTGTTTGATCAGATATACCAAAGAGAAAATACACACCACTTTGCGAAAGGTCATCACGTCCCTTACAGCTATCAAGCTTTGTTCGTGGGATTTTATAAGCAACTCCTGTCCAATTAGCAAGAGTGCATTTCATTCTGCCATTTGGTTCTCCATCCATCAAAAATAAATTTATACTTTTCCCTCGCATATCTTTTCAAACCTCTTTTCATCTATTCTCTTACATACGTTTTTGTGTCTCTGATTGCTGTCAATAATCCCACACACTCGCACTATGCCAGCAGTCCTAAACACTCACCAATCCATAATTGAATAATAAGTCATAGGGCAGATTACAAAATTCCACCAAGTCATTTCTGCAATCTCGCCCCGCTTTTAAAATTTACCGCTCGGTTGCTCACTACACCGACTTCTGATAAATGCCCATTTTATCGCTTTTTCGGCACTTTTTCTACTTGTTTCGGGTGAGCAAACAAACGCACTCAACATGATGCGTGAACGGAAACATATCCAGAGGCTGCACAATTTCTGTACGATACCCCTTCTCCTCCAGCAGCTTTAAATCCCTTGCCAGTGTCCCGGGATCACAGGACACATAAACAATCCGTTTTGGCTGCATCATCACCATACTGTCAATCGTCTGCGCATCACACCCCTTGCGCGGCGGATCTACCACAATCACATCCGGATGTGCCCCCTGCTCACACAGCTTTTTCGCATAGTCAGCCGCATCGCTGCACACAAACTCAATATTCGCAATGCCATTTAATGCCGCATTCTTTCTCGCATCACGAATCGCCTGCGGTACAATTTCAATTCCCGTCACATGTTTTGCCCGCTGTGCTAAAAACATAGAAATCGTCCCGACTCCACAATACAGATCCAGCACCGTTTCCTTTCCCGTAAGCTGTGCAAACTCCAGAGCCTTTCCATATAATATCTCCGTCTGTCTTGGATTCACCTGATAAAAGGACTTTGAGGATATGGAAAACTTCAAATCATGAATACTGTCAGTGATAGCACGCTCCCCAAACAGCAGCTGTTCCTTATCCCCCAAAATGACATTATCATCCCGCACATTCAGATTTAATATGACACTCTTCACAAACGGCAATGCCGCAGTCAGCTCCTGTACCATCTCCTTCCCATGTGGAATCTGAAAGGAACGCACAATCCAGACAACCATTACCTCATCACTGGAAAATGCATGCTTGATCAACAGATGACGAAACAGCTTCGCATTCTGATACTTCTCAAATAATTTACGCATTTCCTGTAATACCGCATTGATTCGTTCACTCTGAATCAGACACGTATCCGTATCAATGATGGCATTGGAATTGATACGATAAAAGCCAGTAACCGTTTTACCTTTCTCAACTCCGACCGGAATCTGCCCTTTGTTGCGATAATTGGTATAGCAATCCTGCATCCCCAGCACATCCCGCACCTCAATATCAAGGTGTGCTATCCGCTGCATCACATCCTGCACCTTCTGCTTCTTAAACCGCAGCTGCTCCGCATAGGACATATGCTGAAGCTGACAGCCTCCGCACTGCTTTGCAATCGGACAGGGTGGAGCAACACGCTGTGAGGATGTTTTACTTCTCTTCATCAGCCTGCCATAGCCAAATTTCTTTTTTGCCATCGTGACAACCAGCTCTCCCGCTTCCCCCTCCAGCATGCCTTTCACAAACAGCGGAAAGCCGTCTATCTTTACAACCCCGTGCCCGTCGTGCGTATATCCGCTGCAGACACCATATACCTGATCATTTCTCTTCATCTTCTCACCTCATTGAAAAAAGGGCAGGCCGCCCTTTTACTTGTTTTTCTTAGCTGCTTCTTCCTGCTGCTTTAACAGCTTTTCTGCGACGGATTTATTTTTCGGAGATGAAGGTGTAGAAACATTCGGCTTCTTCGCTGCCGCTGTCTTCGTCTTGATCTTATAAATCTGATCATCCGCAGAATGCTTGTCATCCGGAATGAAATTATAAACATGCACTTCCAGATCATACATCTTATCGGAATCGTTATTTGTAAAATACTTCTTGATAGGAAGAATATCATTCACCTTATCATAGGCTTCATTCATAATACTCTTCACCTTGGCACTGCTGGCATCATCCTTTGTATCAATATTGATACGCAAGGTAGCACTGATCAAATTGACTTCAACGCTTTCAACACCATCCAGCTTCATTGCGGACTTCACCTTGTCCAGCTGCTCTTCTGTTATGGCCGGATTCAGTGAATTGTCAAAACGGCTGCCGACCGTAGGACTTCCGCTGCTCTCCTTGGCACTCAGATAAATCCATCCAAGCAGCAGTACAGGAATCAGAATAACAATACCGGCAATCCAGTATAGTATCTTGCTCTTTCCGCCGCCTGCTTTTGTTTTTTTCTTCTTTTTACTCATGGGGTTCACTCCTGACTATATAGACAATGAGCATACTCCTTAGGAGTCATGCCTGATTACACGATTGTGTTTCTAGTATAGCACATTTACCAGTATAACACAAAACCGCGAGAATTACAGCGGGAATCTTCTTACGATTTCCTAAAATTGACAGCTTCACAGACAGGCTTTTTCAAAAGCTACCCTGCAATATATAAACCGGTGTTTCGCATAGCATCCGTGCCTTACGCTCGCAGGCCTCATCACCGGCTGGCGCAACAGAATGCTAGCGCTTTTTCAACTCCTCCTGAATCAGCTTATTCGTCATCGCCGGATTCGCCTGTCCCTTGCTGGCCTTCATTACCTGACCAATCAGGAAGCCGACAGCACGGTCCCTACCGTTTTTGAAGTCTTCAATGGATTGCGGGTTGTTATCCAGAACAGCGCTGACCATAGCAAGCAGCTCACTGCTGTCGCTCATCTGCTTCATACCCTTTTCTTCCACGACCTTCTTCGGATCCTTGCCCTGCATGATGTCCTCAAACACAATTTTTGCCTGCTTGCCGCTGATTTCACCGGCATCCACCATATTTACCATATCCGCAAGATGCTTTGGATTACACGGATTATCCACCAGCTTGATATTTGCCTTATTCAATGCAGCTGTAACCTCAACGATCACCCAGTTTGCTGCCTTCTTATAGTTCTTTGTATACTGACATACCTCATCGAAAAAGTTGCTCAGCTCACGATTGGCAACGAGTACATCAGCATCGTATTCCTTCAGTGCATAATCGTGCATATAGCGTGCCTTACGCTCATCCGGAAGCTCCTCCATATTATCCTGAATGTCTTTGATCCATGCCGCATCCAGACGAATCGGTGGAATATTCGGTTCCGGGAAGAACTTGTAGTCCACGTTTCCTTCCTTTTTCCGCATCAGAATCGTTGTTTTCTGCGTTTCATCATAACGACGGGTTGCCTGTACGACTTCCTCACCGTTTTCCAGCAGCTCCCTTTGACGTGCCACCTCTGCATCAATCGCCTTCTGTACATTGGAAATGGAATTCAGGTTCTTGACCTCGGTTTTGGTACCAAGAGCTTCACTGCCCTGCGGACGTATGGAAACATTGACATCACAGCGCATGCTTCCCTCTTCCATTTTAACATCACTGACTCCAAGGTAATACAGCATACTTCTCAGCTTTTCCACATAGGCAGCTGCCTCTGCCCCGTTTCGGATATCCGGTTCACTGACGATTTCCACCAGCGGTGTTCCCGCACGGTTGTAGTCTACCAGTGTCCCCGCATCGCTGTGAAACTGCTTAGCGGTATCCTCTTCCATATGAATACGGTTGATGCGGATATCCTTTTCCCCGTCATCCGTTTTAATGGTGATGACACCGTTGGAGCCAATCGGGTGAAACTGCTGGGTTATCTGGAAGCCCTTTGGAAGATCGGAATAATAATAGTTCTTGCGATCAAACTTCACCAGCGGATCGATTTCACACTTCAATGCCGTTGCGGCCAGAATTGCCAGACGCACAGCATCCTTATTTACACAGGGGAGTGTTCCGGGATGTCCCAGATCCACTTCATTTACACAGGTATTCGCTACCTCTCCAAAGGATGTCGGTGCCCCTGAGAACATTTTTGTTTTGGTTTTCAGCTCGCAGTGGATTTCAATCCCTATGACTGTTTCGTATTTCATGCGTCTACCTCCACATCATTACCTTTTAATCCTGTTTCCTCTTCAATCGCCAGTCCGATATTAAACAATGTCTGCTCATCAAATGCCTTCGCCGTCATATTGATACCGATCGGCATACCTTCCGCAAAGCCGGTCGGCATGGTCATGCTCGGATATCCGGAGAAGTTGCCCAGCACCATATGATTTTCAGCCACATTGTTATCTGCCCCAAGATGAGAATCCTTGGATTCCTCTGCCAGCGGCGCGATTGTTCCTGCAGCAGAGGCAATGACAACATCGCTGTTGGCAAGAACACGGTTCAGCTCCTCCACAATCAGGCGGCGAACCTTCTGCGCCTTGCGGAAGATCTTATCCTGATTTTCCACAAACAGAGAATAGCTTCCGATGACAAAACGCTTGCGTACATAGGAACAGAAGCCCTTTGTCCGGGTGTTGATCATGACATCCTCCACGTTTTCTCCAGCCTCACGCATACCAAAACGGATTCCATCCAGATTGGAATGGTTGGCTGTAGCCTCGGCATTCGCAATAATATAGTAGGTAGGCATCAGTGCCTTCATCAGCTTATCATCCATGCGCACATGTGTAACAGTAGCACCGCGTGCCTCCAGCTTCTTCATCAAAGCGTCAAAATTCTCACGGATTGCAGGATCCGCAACCGCCTCCTGTACATTATCCAAAACAGCAATGCGCTTTCCGCGAAGGTCATGATTCAGGTTAGCAGCATAGGCCTCCACTGCACGGTTGGATGAGGTCATGTCACGGTCATCGCGACCAGCCAGCACCTCCAGTGCAACCGCTGTATCCTGTACGGATGTGGTAAAATAACCCACATGATCCAGGCTGGATGCATACGGAATGATACCATAGCGGGAGATTCTTCCATAGGTTGGCTTCATGCCGATAATCCCCTGGTATGCGGCCGGCTTGCGCACACTGTCACCGGTATCCGTACCAATGGCAAACGGAACGACTCCAGCCGCTACAAGTGCTGCACTGCCGCCGCTGCTTCCTCCGGAAATTCTGCTTTCATCCCAGGCATTGTTAACTGGTCCTGTGTAGGCATTGCGGTTGGTTCCGCCCATGCCCAGCTCATCCATACTGGCCTTTGCTATTACAACTGCGCCTGCAGCTTGCAGCTTATCAACGATATGCGCATTGTATACCGGGATATAATTATCCAGAATGCGGGAGGATGCCGTGGTACGGATTCCCTTCGTATTCACGTTGTCCTTTAAAACAACTGGCATGCCATACATCGCTGCATCTGCGCCGATTGCTTCCAGCTCCTTCAGCTGCTCTTTCGGGTCTACAAAGGTAACAGCAGCATTTAAACGCGCCTGTGCTTCCTTCGCTTTTTCCAAAGCCTCGTAAACGCGGCCCTCCACGTCCTGCTTTCTCGCTCTTTCAAAATCCATTTTACTTCACCACCTTTGGCACATGTACATGCCCTGCTTTTGCACTTTTCACATTCAGAAGCGCGGCTTCCTGTGATATTACATTATCTACGCTGTCCTCACGCAGAAATGTCGTTTCTGCTTCAAACGGGTAGATCATTTCTTCAACACCCTCTGTATCAATGCCGTCCAGCAGCTCGATCTGCTGCAGCAAAACCTTAAATTCCTCCTGCAGCTCACTGACCTCTTCATCATTCAGATCAAACATGATGTCATGTGCCAGCTTCTTGAAATATTCTGCACTAAATTCTTCCATGATTGCCTCCATTCCTTCGCCTTGTGCGATTCAGGTTTCTGAAAAAGAGAATGCGTTTTGTTCAATACCGTCACATCTCTTTTCGATCTTCCCTTTTTTATTTATACCGTTGCATGAAAATCTTGAAAAGGCGTAGCAACAGTTCCTACGAAATTCATTTTATTCTTCTTTTCTATTTCCGGATTAATACAGCAGTGTCTGTGCAACCGTACTGCTGGTACCCTTGTTTCTCGTAATGGTGGCGACATCTACATCATCCGCCTTGACTACGACCGTGATTTTAAAATTATTGCTGGAAAAGATGGAAAGCCGCTCATCCAGCAGCTGCACCGCCGCAATGACCTCATCCGCACTCTTGGCATGCAGCTTCACATTGATGCGCAGATCTGTCAGCTCATTATCCATGAAATGACCTTTGCCGATCATGTCGATATCCTGTCCCAGAAAATCCTGAAAGCTCGCCTTGTAGCGGTCGAAATAGGTTGCGTTTGTCCCGTCCAGCTTGGTTGCCGTGCTTGTCGGAAACAATGCCCATTTCTCATTGATCGCCTTGAATTCCGCATTGGTCTTGGATTCAAAATAGGCTTCCTCAAAGTACGTTCCCGGCAGCGTCGCATCATCGCTGGAGGTATTATACAGCGCTACATAAATCGGTGTGTTGTTTCCGATTTCCGGCTTTGCCTTTCGCAGATAATTAACCAGCTTACGCGCACATTCCTCGCCATACAGCTTCATTTTATCGCTGTCGATGGTTGCCTCCTTTGGTTCCGTACCGATTTTATCATTGAATACGAGCGCCAGTGACAGCCCTTTCAGCTCCTTGTTCTGATACCAGTCATATTCAAAGATATCCAGCAGCAGCACATCATTGGCTGTTATTTTTTTATCCCCGTCATCGGTTGGAAATACATCACCCACTGCAGGATTTAAACCGTTTGCATTTTTCTTGCTCGTTCTCCCCAGCAGTCCGCTGTTATCCGCGGAGGCATCCAGTGTATTGTAATCCAGATATTTTCCACCCCGAAAGGCATACGTCTTACTGGAGAAATATTCCTTGGAAAGCTCCATCAGCCCTGTACCAATGGTCAGGGTATCACTCAGATTGGTTTGCATCTGGGCATGCTTCTGCCCCGCATCACTCACTGAAAACGGCAGCAGTGCAGAGTATTCCCCTTCGTTGATGGCCTTTGTTTCCTCACTGCTTTTATCATTGTCCGCCTTGTTTTTATCTTCCTTATTACAGCCGCCGAGTACCAGCATACAGCTGCAAAGAAGCAGAATCGGTACTGCTCTAGGTTTCCTGTTCATTTCCGTTCACCTCTTTCATAAAGGTATCCTCATCCATCGTCATGACACCGAGGGAATTCGCTTTGGTCAGCTTGCTGCCGGCCGCCTCGCCGTAAATGACAAGGTCGGTTTTTTTGGAAACAGAGCCGCTGACATTGGCCCCGAGAGATTCCAGCAACGCCTTGGCATCATTTCGTGTCATCTGCGTCAGCGTACCGGTCAGTACGATGGTTTTGCCGCTGAATGAGCTTTCCTGAATCTGCTCAGCCTCGGTATCCATCCGCAGGCCATAGCCCTTTAAATGGGCAATCAGCTCCATGTTCTTCGGCTCATGGAAAAAGGCGGTGATGCTCTCTGCCGTAATCTGTCCGATATCCTTGATTGCCACAAGCTCTTCCTCATTCGCTGCCATCAGTGCATCCATGCTCAGAAAATGCTTTGCCAGAACCTTTGCGGCTTTCTTGCCGACCTGGCGGATGCCCAGTCCATAGATCAGATCCTCCAGCGGATTCTGCTTGCTGTCCTCAATGGCATCCAGCAGCTTATCTACCGACTTTTCTTTAAAGCCCTCCAGATCGATCAGCTCCTGCCGATGCTCCTTCAGGCAGTATATATCTTCAATGGTATTCAAAAAGCCCTGCTTATGGAAAAATTCCACTTTCTTATCACCCAGTGTATCGATATCCATCGCATCCCGACTCGCAAAATGAATCATGCTTTCCACAACACGGGCGGGGCAGTCCTGATTGATGCAGTAATGGGCAGCTTCCTCAGGAAAGCGTACCAGCTCACTTCCGCAGATCGGGCAGTGCGTTGGAAAGTGGTAAACCGCCTGCGTATCGTTTCTTCGCTCAAGCAGCGGTCGAACGACCTCCGGTATGATATCTCCGGCCTTGCGTACCACGACATCATCATGAATACGGATGTCCTTTTCCTTAATCATATCCTCATTGTGCAGCTGTGCCGCCGATACCGTTGTACCCGCAACCCGCACCGGCTCCAGTACGGCATTCGGAGTAATACGTCCCGTTCTTCCAACCGTTACCACGATATCCAGCAGCTTTGTGATAACCTCTTCGGCAGGAAATTTATATGCAATCGCCCAGCGCGGCACCTTGACCGTGGAGCCCAGACGATTTTGTGCGTCCAGATCATCCACCTTGATGACCATACCGTCAATCGCGTAGGGCAGATCATTTCGCTGCTCTGTAATTTCTTCGATAAACTGCCACACCTCATCGATGCGCTCACACACCTTACGAAGCGGATTCACCCGCAGATGCATTTCACTCATCTTCTGCAGTGCCTCTTCATGGGAATGAATATCGTATTCCTGTGCATTCACAAAGTAATACCAGAAGGCATCCAGCTTACGCTTTGCCGCAACCGAGCTGTCCAGCTGACGGATACTTCCCGCCGCCGCATTTCGCGGATTCGCAAACAGTTCTTCCCCGTTCTTTTCCCGTTCCTCATTCAGCATCTGAAAGCTGGCATTGGGCATATACACCTCTCCGCGCACTTCCACCTCACCCTGTAGCGGGATATGCATCGGAATGGATGGGATTGTTTTGACATTGTGCGTAACATCCTCACCGACAACCCCATCTCCGCGGGTCAGTGCCTGTACAAAGCGCCCGTCGCGATAAATCAGGGACATGGCAAGTCCGTCAATTTTCAGCTCCACCACATAGCGTGCGTTTGGCACCACTTCCCGCACACGCTCGTCAAAGGCATGCAGATCCTCCAGATTGAAGGCATTGCCCAGACTCAGCATGGTGCGCTTATGCTCCACCTTCGTGAATGCATCCAGTACGACACCGCCAACGCGCTGCGTAATGGAATTGGGGTCGCGGTACTGTGGGAATTCATCCTCCAGTGCCACCAGCTCCTGATAATAGCGGTCATATTCCTGATCGCTTTTACTTGGCTGATCCAGTACGTAATATTCGTACGCCAGCCTGTCCAATATACTTCGTAATTCTAAAATCCTCTGCTGACTCATTAGAAACCTCCTATTTTTTCGATAAAGCCGGATGGTCGATCTTGATCTTTCGGATTCCGAATTTCTGTTCGAAGGCAATCGTTGCCAGCTGTTCCTCCAGCTTGATGACAACGCCGTCTCCGAAGCTTTCGTGATGAACCAGATCGCCTTTTCTTATTTTACCCTTTTTCTTAGGTTTCCTATCCTCATTTATGATTGGTGCTCCGTCAAATGAATCTGCAATGCGTACATCGCTTAATTTTCGCTCGGCCTGTCTTGCATAGCCGCTGCTTTCCTGAGGACGATGCTGTACCATGTCACTGCTGTGCATGGACAGAAAGTCACTGCCGCTGAAGGTATCGACATCGCTGGAAAATGTATTCCGCGGTTTTGCGCCGACATCCTCGATACAGTCCTCGGGAAGCTCCTTGATGAACCGGGAGGTTGTTTTGATTTTATCCAGTACATAGCTGTAGCCGTAGGAGTCGGATAAAAACAGCTGTTTTTTAGCCCGTGTAAAGGCAACATAGGCAAGACGGCGTTCTTCCTCCAGCGCCGGTTGTCCGCCTTCTCCCACAGAGCGTTCATTCGGGAAGATTCCCTCGCACAGGCTGTACACAAAGACATTATCAAATTCCAGACCCTTTGCGGCATGAATCGTCATCAGCTGTACAAAGTCCCCGTTCTCCTGTTCCTCCTTATCGGAATACAGGGAGATTTCCTGCAGGTATTCATTCAGGGTACCCTCCGGATGTGCTTCCACATAATCCGAGATATCCCCGATCAGTTCCTTGATATTTTCCAGACGCTCGATTTCCTTGTCTTCCCGCAGCATATCCAGATAACCGCTGTCCTCCAGCACCTTCTCCAGCAGCTGATCGATGCTGATAGTATCCACCAGCATGCGGCATTCCTCAATCATCGCAACAAACGCCTGTATGTTGGCTCTTGCCTTGCCCTTTCCGATTTCATATTCGCACAGGACATCATACATATTCGTTTCATCATGGTTTGCCTGCAGCTCGATGGTTTCCAGCGTCTTTGCACCGATTCCTCGCTTCGGAGAATTGATGACGCGCTTGACGGCAAGATTTTTGTACAGCGCCTTGGGATCCTGTTCATCAAAGGGAGCCAACAGACGCAGATAGCTTAAGGCATCCTTGATCTCCGCACGGTCATAGAAGCGCACACCTCCATAGATGCGATACGGAATATGGAAATCCAGCAGCACTTTTTCCAGACCTCTTGACAGAAAGTTGGAGCGATACAAAATCGCAATATCCCGATAGTCAACATGATCGTGATGCAGCGTCATGATTTTGCTGGCAACCCAGACCGGTTCGTTTGCATCATCCATAGCAGAGAAATGAATGATTTTATCCTCACTCTCCACACGGGTGAACAAATCCTTATCGATACGGTTGCGGTTATTCTTGATCAGTGCATTCGCACCGTTCAGAATCTGCTGGGTGGAACGGTAGTTCTCATTCAGCACAACGGTATGGCTGTCCGGAAAATCCCTTTCAAAATTCATAATGATATCCACCTGTGCACCACGCCAGGTATAAATCGTCTGATCGGGATCGCCGACCACGCACAGATAGCTGCCTTCCTTTACCAGCAGCTTGATGATGGCATACTGCAGATTATCGACATCCTGAAACTCATCGACATGCAGATACGTGAAGCGGCGCTGCCATTTTGCGCGTACCTCTTCCTTGCTTTTCAATATACGGTGGGCAAAAATCAGCAGATCATCGAAATCCAGCGCATACATTTCCTTCAGGCGCTTCTCGTAAAACTCGTAGACATCGGCCTTGATCTGTTCACCCGCCCATTTGCCGGCACCCGCCTTGGCTGTTGCGGCATCAATAAAATTCGTTTTGTTGTTGCTTATGTACGACAGCACACTGTTGTAGCTGTAGCTTTTGACATCGATATGCATCTGCTTGTAGGCATCCCGCAAAATGCTCTTTTGGTCATCCGCATCCAGAATCGTGAAATTCCTCGGATATCCCAGCTCCAGAATGTCCTCCCGCAACAGACGCACACAAAAGGAGTGAATGGTGGAAATCGTAACCGCCTTGGCTACATCTCCCAGCAGATTTTCCACTCGCTCTTTCATTTCTCTAGCCGCCTTATTCGTAAAGGTGATGGCTAATACTTTATTCGGATATACTCCGCAGTCATTGATCAGATATGCAATTCTGGTCGTTACCACCCGGGTCTTTCCACTTCCTGCCCCCGCAATGATCCGCAGGTGATGATCCACACACTGTACTGCCTCTAACTGATGCTCATTCAATTGATCTAAAAACGACACAACATCACCTCTTATTTACCTTCTCGACTATTATACTATACTTTGTCTTCCTTTTCTTTAGAAAACAACTTCAATTATAACCCAAAACGGCATGGTACTCTATAGTTATTACGAAATTTTCAGAAATCCGCCATAGTATTTTAAATTTGTTTATACTATAATGTAGACTGACTAACTGAGGTGTGATACATATGGCAAAACAAAAACCGAAACGATACTATACCCGCACGATTGACCTGCTGTTTCTGCTGGTGTTTCTGATTGTGGGAATCGTATCCTTTACCATAGCATTTACCTTTGGCATCCTTCCGGTGAAATGGACGATGGCAGCCGCAGGTATTCTGCTGATTCTGTTCCTTATATTATTTATGCTGTCCATGAAGAAGCTTCCCAAGTGGGCTGTGATCGTCAAGCGTCTGTTTATCCTTCTTTTGACGGTGGTTATCGGTACCGGGGGATATTTTCTGGATAAATCACGAAGCACGCTGCATAAGATGAGCAAAAATGCGGCAGGCTCCACCACGGAAATCTATGTGGTCGTGAAAAAGGGCAGCGGTATTGATTCCCTTTCCCAGCTGGAAGGCAAAACGATCGGCTATCAGAAGGGCGTCGATAAGAAAAATGCCGCCTATGCAAGGGAAAAGCTGGACAGCGAGGTTGGCAATACCACGCCCAAGGAAGAGCTGGATTATACAACGCTGTACAGCGATCTGAATCTGGAAACGGTGAATGCCTTTGTTATTTCCGATTCCTATTATGATATGTCCAAATCCAATATTGACGGCTTTGCGGACAGTGTGGATATCATTCAGACCTACAAAAAGAAAAATGATGCCGCCAGCGGTCCCGATATCGATGTCACAAAGGATACCTTCACCGTCTATCTGAGCGGACTTGATAATATGGGAAGTCCGGACCAGCAGACAAGAAGTGATACGAATCTGATTCTGATTGTCAATCCGAAGGCGAATCACATTGATATGGTGTCTCTGCCAAGAGACGGCTACATACCGAATGCCGCCTACGATTATAAAAACGACAAGCTGACGCATACCGGAAACGACGGGATTGAAAACAGTGTGGAAACGATACAGAACTTCTTCGGTATCCCGATTGATTACTATGCCCGTGTAAGCTTCAATTCCCTGATTGAAATTGTCGATACGATCGGCGGTATTGATGTGGATGTGGAAATTGACTTCTGTGAACAGGATGAAAATCGAAGCTTTAAGAAAGAGGACCTGATCTGTCTGAATAAGGGCAAGCAGCACTTAAACGGCAAGCAGGCGCTCGCCTATTCCCGGCACCGTAAGACCAAGGGCTATGACAATGCCGGAAGAGAGCGTGCACAGCAGCGCATTATCAAGGCAATCATCAATAAGCTGATCTCCGCAAACGGGTTAACCAAGGTGAATGATCTGATGGATATTGCACCGAATTACATTATCACCAATATGCCGGCAGAGAAGATTGCGGATTTTGTATCCGGTGAGCTGAATGAGCTGAAGCCATGGACGATTTCCTCCATCACCAGTGATAACGGTGTCTATGAAGACCTGTATGTGGCAAGTCTGGATCCGTCCCTTGGTGTAAGCAATGTGTATCTGTTCAGCCGGGATGAGGTGCATGCGGTTGTGAATGCCTATGATGCGGCACGCAGACAGCTGCAGATGAACAGCTTTACGTTTAATTTGAATGATCTGTATGCGAATACTCCGAAGATCAATACCTCGGAAAACATACGCTATGCGGATATGGCAGAGAATCCGCAGTAGACTTTTCAAGAGCTATACTGCTGAATGATAAGTAAAAGGATATATACCCTCTCATGTAGCTTGGTATATATCCTATTTTTGTGTCCTTTTTTTCCTGCATTACATACCCGGCACCGTGCAGTTTTTTATTTCTGACGATTGCTGCTTTATTGAATTCAATCTGCATAGACGAAGCCAACGCAAGCCTCCTGTATGCTTTTCATACGCGTGCCATGCAAATCCACAGCTCAATAAAACGGATAGATAGTTTGCGAAGAGTCTGCTGTGCAGCATCCGGCAGAATACAGACAGCACATAAACTCGTGGACAAATGTCCTTGAAAACGCTATCACAAATTGGCATAATGTCCATGGTCGTAAATATGTAAAGCGAGGTACAGACAATGCATGTAAGAGAAGAAATCAACGAAGCGTACGAGTATATCAGAAAGCGTACGCACTACACTCCCGCAATCGGAATCATTTTAGGGACCGGATATCATCAGCTTGCTGATATGATCGAACAACCTGAGCAGTACCGATATGCGGATATCCCCCATTTCCCGGTGCCCGGTGTCGCAGGACATGAAGGAACCCTGATCATCGGGAGAATACAGGGGAAAGAGGTGGTAGTCATGAAAGGAAGATGCCATTGCTATGAAGGCTATTCACCCAGCAGGGTAACACTTCCTGTTCGTGTCATGAAGCGTCTTGGTGTAGAAACCATCATCATTACAAACTGCAGCGGGCAGGCCGGTGAATCCGTAAAGGCACAGGATTTATTCGTCATTCGCAACCATCTGAATTTCTCCGGCTTCAATCCTTTGATCGGAGAAAATTTAGAGGAATACGGAGAGCGGTTTCCCGACCTTGCCTATCCATATGATCGAGACTGTATACAGCAGATAAAAGAGCTTGCAGCACAGGAACACATTGAACTGAAGGAAGGCGTTTATGCAATGTTTTCGGGGCCGAGCTATGAAACCGTCATGGAAACCTATATGGCGGCAAGACTGGGCGCCGATATTGTCGGAATGTCCACCATTCCGGAGGTTATCATCGCCAATCACTGCGGGATGAAGGTTTTAGCCTTATCCGGTGTTCCATGTCCGGCAGCCGCCTATTCCGATCAGGAAATCACACATGAACAGGTAATGGAGAATTGTCAGAGCATTTCTGACAAAGCGATGATTCTGATTGGAAGATTCATCAAAGAATTATAGGAGGAGCCCATATGAATATCATTAAGAAGTCAACCGAACTAACCAAAAGCCCGATTTTTGCCATACTATCCTGTCTGCTCTGCATCCTTGCAGGCTACAGCATAAAGTCCAGCCTCATTGAAATCTTCGCCTCGGTGATGGGCATTATCAATGTATGGCTGCTATCAAAGGAAAAAATTTCAAACTTCATATTTGGTATTATCACCGTGCTTGCATATTTGTATATCTATTATACAACAGGCTTATACGCACTGGCGATTCTGGCCTGCTTTCAGGTCATCTTCAATATCTATGGATGGTATTACTGGGGAAAGGGGGATGACGGCAACAGCACAAAAACATCCGGCTTAAACAGACAGGGGCAGCTTCTCTGGATTGCGATCATCCTACTTCTGTGGGCTGTATGGGGTTATGTGGAAATCAATATCCTGCATGCTCAGAATGCCATCCTGGACAGTCTGACAGCTATCCTTGGCTTTATCGCTCAATACTGGCTGAGCAGAAAGCTGTATGAAAACTGGATTTTATGGATTATAAGCAATCTTCTCTTCATGGTAATTTATGTCCTGAACGGCTATTTTATCATGCTGATTCTGGTGATTATTCAATTCATCCTCTCCATTGCCGGATTGATAGAATGGTACGAAAGCTATCTCGAGCAGGGCAGAAATAAAATCATGTTCTGATTCGCATGGAAATACTTATATAATCTGTGATATTATACATATGATACACGTTGGAGGTACGTATGAAACCTGATCTGACAACCTTTATAGCCGCCTGTCCTGCCGATATCCGCTCTCATTTTCAGGAACAGACCTATTCCTTTCAGGATAAGCTGATGGAACAGAATAAAAAAAGTGACTGCATCTACATCCTGTTGAACGGAATTGTAAAAAACTATCACTCTGAAATCAATGGAAATGTCTACATAGAGGATATTGATACCGGTGTGACGATTTACGGAGAGCTGGAGGCACTCATTGATAAAGAGACCGTCTCCACCGTGGAAGCCGTTACGGAATGCAGGGTGCTGAAGCTGGAAAATGCACAATTTCTAAAATGGCTGCGTGCAGATAATGCATTTACCTTATATATTACGACGTTGATTGCACAGAGGAATTACGATTGCAGTAAACGGGAAAGAGTAAATGCCTTTTACCCCCTGAAATACAGGATTATGTATATGATTTACAACACCCTGTGCAAAAAAGACCTCACGATCACCAAGGATCTTCTGGTAGAGGGAACGGGCTCCAATATACGCAGCATCAACAGGGTTGTGCATACATTGATCAGGGATGGGATTCTGGATTATAAATCGGGTATTATAACGGTTCATTCCATGGAACGCCTGGAGGAAGAAATAAAGCTTTACAGCTAACGCAGCACTTGTTCACGCGTTGGATGAAATCAAATGTGTTTCCTATCGCTTATGCATCGGATATGAATCAAACAGCTGCAGTGGATTTCTATCTGTCTGATGAAAGCTTTTCTGATTGATTTTTCAGTAAACATGGATTTCCTGACAGAAAGCTCCACCGTTGATTATCAAAACAGCTTTTCCATTGTCATAAGGATTTCCCGATAGGATGTTTTATGATAACCGGAAAGGATTGCTCTCAGGTGCAGCCTAGGCTGCACGTTTCGTAATGGCAGCTTTTCTTTTTTGAATATGTAAAAAGGCAGGACGAGAGCTGAGATTTGTAGTATACTGTACCTGCAAGCTATCAGATCGTTCTGCCCTGTTCTTTTACAGATGGATGACGTTGCCGCTTTCTGCGGATGCATGCACTGCGGCAGCGATTCTTGTCGCCTGTAAACCATCATACGCATTTGTCCGGAAGGAGCGCTGGTTTACGATGTCACTGACGAAGTCCTGCATCGGCTCCAGTCCAAAGCCGCTTGCATGATGTTCATCAAACTTCATGAAGATATAGTTTGGCAGACTTGCCTTTTTGTCAGTATAGGTTTTAACTCCCCGATAGGATTCATTCTTCAGATACTTGTGCTCCGTCACGATCACAAGCTGTCCGTCATTTGATTTCGGATACGTATTGGGAAGAATCCAGGAGTTTTCCACCGTCCAGCTGCTTCCATCCTGCATCGTCAGAATGGCCTGGATACTGTCATAGGTCTGATAGCCTTGCTTTTTTAGTACCTGTTTATTCCCGACTGCATACACGCTCTCCACCTCACTGCCGCTTACATAGCGAATCAGATCATAGCAGTGCACACCGAGAAACCAGGAGGGTGAGGATTGATCAGTCCAGGTAAACCAGTTCATAGGAACATCGATCACATCATCCAGTGACATATAGCCGCGGATGATGTTTTCTTTATCCATCAGGATTTCATCACGCATATTGTTATAGGCCGGATCCCAGCGTTTATGGAAGTCCACGGCAATCTGCACACCGTACTTCTCTGCCATGGCAATCAGTTCTTCACATTCTTCTACGGAGGTTGCCAGCGGTTTTTCAATCATCAGATATTTGATACCTGCCTCCATGGCAGCCCTTGCCGGTTCATAGTGATAAGGGTCCGGTGTCGCAATGCTGATAGCATCCAGCTTCTCTGCCGTAATCATTTCCTTGACATCTGCATAGCCTCTGATCTGATAGCGGTTTTGTGTGGCTGCTCTGCGCTCCTCGTTCAAATCACAGAACACCACCGTTTCCACATGCGGGTCACAACTATACGTACGGATATGATAATTACCGTAAATTCCGGCTCCTACCACTCCGATGTTAACTTTTTTCATACTACCTACCTCTTTCCTTTACCTATTGAGATACGAAATTTTATGTCGTTCATAACGCATCAGACAATCTCACTTTGCCTGTTTCATTTTTTAAATTCCATTATACTTTATACAGGGTTCACCTTATTCATAATACTTCGCTTCAAATGCCGCATCCTCTTTCGCATAATAGCGCTCGATAACCTTTCCGCCAAACAGTACTGCGATATCAATGATAATCAGGATGCCTGCACCGATCACCGGTGTCTGAGCCAGGACGGTCGGCAGCCAGATAAACATATTTCCAAGAGCCATGGTCGTTGCCTGCTGTCCGGCCTGTACATAGCTCAGTCCGGCATTGGAGGCGAGCTCCGTGAACAGCGGTGCTGCCCAGCTTGAAATCCACAGCACGATCGGAATAAAAATCAGGCTGGATATAATTGTTCTTTTACGGTTACCGCGGTGAACGATGGTCGCAAAGCACACATAGAAGGCCGCAAACGGTACCTCACCAAGGGGCAGCGTGGTATTGCCGGGAAGAATTGCCGCAAAGACCATGAAGACCGGAATCATCAGAAAGCCGACACTGATTGTCACAGGATGTCCGATGGTTACCGCAGAATCCAGTCCGATATACAGTTCTCTGTCCTTAAAATGTGTGGTGAAGAATTTCTTTGCCTGATTGGATATCGGAATCAGACCGTTGACGATCATTTTTACCATTGTCGGAAACAGCATCATGATCGCAGCTGTCTTCATCGTCACATCCGCAATCCCCTTGAAATCATAGCCGGCTACCACGCCGAACAGCAGTCCCATGATCAATCCCAGATAGATTGGCTGTCCCAGCACAGAGCCGATCACCTTTCCGATACCGTGCTCTCCACTCTCCTCTTCACTTTCCTTACGGTGCTTCAGATAGGGAATCCGGTCATATACCTTATCCAGCAGCATGAACAGCGGTGCACTTGCCGCCGCAAAGCCGTGTGGAATGGAGATGGCATCAATACCGATAATTTCCTGTGTGCGATGTGCCATGACATCTGCGACCTTCAGTCCCAGAATGGCATGTGTGACTCCTGCCAGGATTGCCAGCCAGTAGCTTCCGGTAAGGAGCTGAACAAAGCCTGCTGTTATAGCAAAATACCAGAAGTTGTAAATGTCGACATTCACTGTTTTGGTCAGCTTTAAAGCGACCAGAACGATATTGGTAATCAGAATGACGATAATCAGCGCAGCCCCAAGCAGACTTCCGAAGCCAACAGCTGCCGCCGGTGATCCGCCAACATCGATTGCGGTCAGATTCAGATTCAGCACCTTGACCATTTCATTGATGACCGGTGACAGGGAATCTGCCGTTAGGGTTGATACAATACTGACTCCGATGAGTCCGATTCCCACCGTTACCCCCGCTTTGATGGCCTTGGAAGGCTTCAGTCCGAAAATCAATCCGATGATGCACATCAGAATCGGTACAAATACATAACTTCCCAGGTCGACGATATACTGAATGATGTCTAATACTGTCTGCATAATTTTCTCTCCTGTTCTTATCCGCAAGCTACGCGAGAATATCCATAATCTGTTGCGTAACTGCTTCCTCATTGATGCCTGTCAGGTAGGCACTGCCGTGAACGAGCGGTGTTGTGAATTTCTTCTTTACCTTCATCGTCGTGATGATCAGATCCACCTGACCGTCATAGCCCTCTACCTCGTGCAGGGTGCATTGCATGATTTCACAGGAAATCCCATGCTCCTTCAGTTCCTCCTCCACCTTTTCACGAACCATGCTGGAGGTTGCCAGTCCTGCCCCGCAGGCGATTACAATTTTTTTCATACTCGTAGCCTCTCCTTTTCCTTATGATTTCTGTCCTTCTATAAATGCATTCAGCTGCCTGCATACCTCATCTGCATCATGCAGCTTCACAAGCCGGGTAAACAGCGTGTCATCCCCCAGCATCCGCATGATGGTCTGCAGCATTCCCAGCTGCTCATGGGCACTGCTGATTGCCATGAGAAACACCATGTCAACGTCAATTTCACTGTCCATATCCTCCATGTTGCAAAAGCGGATCGGCTGCTGCAGGATAGCCAGTGCGACATGATTGCCGCTGACTGCCGGATCAAAGGCATGTGGTATAGCGATTGCCGCACATTTGGTACGCAGCCCGGTTGGATATTCCTGCTCCCGCAGCAGCACCTTATCCGCATATGCCGCATCACTGCATCCATGTGTTTTCAGCTTGTCCGCCAGATAGCGGATGACCTCTTCCTTGTCCTTTACACATACATCCGTTTCAATCAGTTGCGGTATGAATTGAAATCCCATCTTCTCTCCCTCCCTTCGATTCCTTTGCCTGAAAACATTGAAACAGCTCCTGCGGCGTGTTGCTTTTCAGCAGGCTTCGCAGTGTTGTCTCATCCGTTACTACACTCGCCAGCATCTTCAGGATTCGCAGATGTGATTTTGAATCTACAGAAGCCAGAATCATCAACAAGCGGATCGGTATGCTTCCATCGTCAAAATATACCGGTTTTTTTAATGACAAAATGGAAATCTGATTTTTCCGCACGCCCTCCTCAGGTCTTGCGTGTGGAAGTATGATGTAGGGTCCGGCCATGAAGTAAGGTCCCCATGCCTCAATATTGCGAAGTATGGCGGCTGTATACTTCTCTTCCACAAAGCCGTTTTGAATCAATGGCTTCACTGCGGTTTCTATAGCGGATTTCCAGTCACAGGAGCGCTCCTGTATCTGAATGTTGTCAACGGACAGCACTTCTTCTTTCATTGCCTTCACCTCCATGCCTGAAAGATATGCATCTCTTTACAGGTTCATTATACAAATGACAGCGTATAGAAAAAAGTCCAACCTGACCGAACTTGAAAGTGCAAGTCGTTGGACTCTATTGGAATTAGGAAAATGCATGCAGCAGTGCCCTGCGTACCTCGGCTGCGCTTGTGCATACATCCAGCTGTGCAAGCAGCGTGCTGTTTCTGCTCAGCTGCAGGATTTCGTGCAGGACATTCAAATGCTTGTCATGAGCAGCATCCGATAGTACAAACAGATACCGCACTGCGGACACCTCATCAAGATATACATCCTCATGACAGATCAGAAGAGACAGTCCCAGACGGAATGCCCCGTGCTCCGGCTTCGCATGGGCTACGGCAACGGAATTCGCCAGCAGGATATACGGTCCGTACTCATCCACCAGATGGATCATTTCCTGTACATAGCTGTTTTGAATGACACCGCGGCTCAGCAGCGGTGCGGATGCCGTCTGAATCATCTCCTTCCAGGAATCCACCTGCTCCAGAACCTGTATATCCTCCTTTTGCAATATATCCAGCAGACCGAGCTGCTCTTTATCATGAATACCGACAAAGGAGTTTCCCCGGTTGAGATAGGCCAGAACATCCCGCTTCAGGGCGTCCATATCCGTTTCCTTCACATAGGAGGCGATGATGGAAAACAGACCGCCCAGCTTTTCATTGTTGATTTCATAGCAGTCGAAATTCAGCATCATCATGGAAGCGATTCGTGCCTTATCCTCTCTGCTTAAAATCGGATGCACCCGGATTACCGGCACCTCGCTTTGTACATCGATTGTCGATACAATGAAATCCACCTGCTGCTCATATTCCTGCACGTGCTCCAGACTCGCGGTATCCACAACCCGCACATTCGCATACAGCCCCTCGATTTCCCGCTTGAGAAGCATGGATGTGGAAATACCGCTGGGACAGACAATCAGAATACGGATTTCATCATAGCAGCGCACTCCCTGCTTCAGATGTCCGCCGAAGTGCATGGTCAGATAAGCGATTTCACTATCTATGATCGGCATCTGAAACAAATCCCTGAGGTCTTCGCATACCAGCTGTGTAATCATATAAATATCCTTGTACTGCTTCTGTATTTCATCGATCAGCGGGTTTACGACCTGGATGGAAAGACGGTTGTAATACATGGACAGCTTTAAATGCATATAGATGGAATTGATCAGGTCATTTTTATCATCAAAGGATACACATGCCGTACGCTCAAAGGTTTCCACAAGACGGCTGGATAATTCAAAGATGCGGATATCATGCTCATCATCCTGCGGACACAGCTCCCTGCTTGCCTTGGAGCCCAAAAGATGCAGTGCGAGATACAGCCGCTCATGCACATTCAGCTCCTGAAAATAACGGTCAATCAAATCCAGCTCCTGTGTTTCACACAGATCACGCAGCTCCATGAGAGAAAAATCATACTGCTCCGGTGAATCGCGGATAATGCTCAGCATACAGGCGATGGATAGCAGATTGTCCTGTCGGTATTCATGCTCACGCTCACTGGATATTTTCTGTAGTCTTCCATAATAATCGTCCACCAGCGCTGTGTCCAGAAAGGGCAATGCGTGATAATTCACCTCATCCAGCAGCTGCTTCAGAAAATACAGCAGAACCGCCCGCTTGTTGAATGCCTTTCCCTCGATGCCGTATCCGTTTTTCAAATCGATGCGCAGCTCCAGACCATAGGCTTTCAGCTGCTCCTTCACATTCTTCAAATCACTGAACACGGTATTGCGGCTGCATTTTAACAACTGCATGATATCCTCCACATGAATAACTGCTTTGGGATAGATCATATAGCAGATCAGAAAGCTGACACGCTGCTGAGGTGTCAGTACATCCGGCTGCAGCTGCCGCTTTTTCAGAAGGGCGGATAGCTGCTGCTTCTGCTCATCCAATAGAAAATAACCGACTCCCCGTTTGCACATCACAGGCTCCAGTGCATTCATCTGCAGCACCTCATTCGTTTTATTCACGATATAATACACACTTCGCCTTCCTGCATGCAAAAGCTGTGATATTTCATCCAACGCAATCGGTGTGCTTTGTTCCATAAGCAGCTGAATCAGCTGCAGCTGTTTTCCTGTAAACGGTATCATAACGAATCCCTCTTTCAATTCAAGTATCCTTATTCTATAATATTTGCGGCAAAAAATGCAAATCATTCCAAATTTTGCATGATTTATAGTTTATTTTCATAAAATTCATAAAACGTTCACATAGAGTAATTACAGGTAATCTGGAATTTCCGTACTTTTTATACTATAATGTAGATTATTGAGGTGTTTTCATGGAAAATAAAAAACTAAAACGCAGGAGCCTGATTATCGATATCATCATGCTCGCTGTATTTCTGATGGTAAGTATTGTATCCTTCTATATCGCCTACAGCTTCGGACTGCTCCCAATCAAGTGGGTTACCATAGCAGCAGCAATCTTCGGACTGCTGTTTCTGATTTTACTGCTACTCGCATTTAAACAGATGCCGACCTGGGGCTTAGTCATCAAGCGGCTGTTTTTGATTCTGCTTGTCGCAATTGTTGGCACCTTCGGCTATTTCATGGAGAAATCCCGTACGACCATCAACAAAATGAGTAAAACGACCAAGGTCAATGATGACGGTACGACAACCATTACCACAAACCTGTACCTGATTACATCAAAAACCAGCGGTATCAGGAGTGAGGCAGAGCTTGCGGATAAGATTATCGGATTTCAGAACGGAAGTGATGCAGATAACCTTTCCTTTGCCAAGACCTCGGTATCCAAGGACATCAGCTCCTATACTGCCAAAGAGGAAATGGATTATACGACACTCTATGATCAGATGGAGCAGGGAAATGTATCCGCAATGGCAATCTCTGAAACCTTCTACAATATGTCGAAAGCAAACATCAAGGATTTTGAGAAAAATGTACAGATTCTGAAAACCTATTCCAAAACCGATACCATTAAGACCAAGGAACAGAAGGACATTACCAAGCAGACCTTTACCGTTTACCTGAGCGGTCTGGACAGTACCGGTTCTCCGGATCAGCAGACGCGTACCGATACCAATCTGCTGCTGATTGTCAATCCGGTCGCAAATCATATCGATATGGTTTCCATACCAAGGGATGCGCTGGTACCCAATACGGCCCTGAACAATGCCAATGACAAGCTGACGCATACCGGCATCTATGGAATCGATACGAGTGTGGACACCATCTCACAGTTCTTCGGCATTCCGGTTGACTACTATGCACGTGTCAGCTTTAATTCCATGATTGAAATCGTCGATACGATCGGCGGTATTGACGTGGATGTGGAACTTGATTTCTGTGAGCAGGATGAAAACCGCAGCTTTAAAAAGGACGATCTGATCTGCCTGAAAAAGGGAGAGCAGCATCTGGATGGAAAGCAGGCGCTCGCTTATTCCCGTCACCGTAAAACCGAGGGCTATGACAACGCCGGAAGAGAACGTGCACAGCAGCGTATCATCAAGGCAATCATCAACAAACTGATTTCCCCGTCCGCACTTGGCTATGTCAATGATCTGCTGGATGTCGCTCCCAATTACGTGATTACCGATATGCCGGCAAACCAGATTACAAAATTTGTTTCCAGTGAGCTGGATAATATGAAGCCCTGGACAATTTCCAGTGTCATTTCCGATACCGGTGTCTATGATTCACAGCAGGTCGCAAGCCTGAATCCGCTGGAGGGACCATATGATGTATATCTCTTCAACAAGGATGAGGTACACGCTGTCGTCAATGCCTATGACGGCGCAAGCAACCAGCTGCAGATGGAGAGCTTTCATTTCAACATGGATGATCTCTACAGGGATACTCCGCCAATCAACGATGATCCTAATATCATCTGGGACACCATGGCAAGCACGCCGCACTAACAGCCATACGAAAACACCCTATGACAGGGTGTTTTTTATGATTTCTTATACTGCACGAGTTGTAGCTGTGAAGGATGGGAAGGATAAAAGACAGGACAATGGAATGAGGATGTGCCTTTTGGCATAGCCTGCAGGCAGTATAAAAAAACGCTCTTTAAAGGATACTCTGCCTCCTTTAAAAAGCGTGATCAGCCTATTCAGCTGTGCAGCTCATCGCTGATGGTAACACGATGCTTGATTCCCTGACACCATTCCTTCAGCATCGCGATATCCTGTTCATCACGCACAATGCACTCAAGAAACAAGGTGTCCTTTTCACAGTTTGCCTGTACAACCACGGTATAGTATTCATCCAGATTCTCCACAATTCCCTTGCAGATCACCGCTTCCTTTTCGAAGCTGAAGGCGTCCATGACATCGACCGGCTTCTCCAGCTTTTCCAGGAATGTCGGAATTTCCTTTTCGAAGGTATAGGCGTTTGCCTTGATCATCCATTTCCAGGGCTCCTTTGCATCCTTGTACGGTGCCATAAAATGCATCGTCTGTGTTGTCTCATCAAAGCTTTTTTCACTGCAGCCATGAGCAGGAATACTCCAGCTTCCGAAAGGATAGGAAACTACTCCGTTTCGATAGCCCAGATGCGCGATCTTCAGCTCATCCGCATGCTGAATCAGAATCTCACGGTGGATTGCCGTACAGATACTGCGATAGGCATCCATCGGCAGCGGAAGCAGGTCATCCTTCTCATACGCCGCCTCCAGATAATCCAGAATGCTGTTGGCAATCTTATCCGTATATTCATTCATAGAGCTGTATGCAAAGTAACATTCCTTCCACAGCAGCACCATGGCGCAGTTGCGATAATAGCGTGCAGTACGCTTTCGATCATTCCATACAAAGAAATCATCTGCCAAGTCCTCGACATCCCTTGTCTGAAAATCATCTCTGTGAATATAACCCAGCGGTGTGACGACAAAGCCCTCTCTGTAGACAGGGTGATAATACTCCTGCGGCCAGGAGATGCATAATTCCTTTTCCTCATCGATATGATCCAGAACATAGCCCTGTATATCCTTCAGCCAGCGGTAAAAGTACTTGTATTTCAAATTTTCAAAATTGCGGTCCGTATAATATCCCGTCGGATCGTTTACCTCCAGCGGAATCTGGGAACCGCTGATAATCTCATCAAAAACAGTGCAGACAAAAGCATGGAATCCGGGTCCTGCGACATTGGTCTGTGCCGCAATACTCACAAAGCGGTCCTCATAGCCGCATTCAATATACCCCTCCGGACAAATATCAATCATGACGGTGGCATCATAATCCTCCAGCTTCAGCTTTTTCTCATCGCATACCTGCTTTAGAAAAGCACTGAATGCCTCTTTGTCCGTTTCCTTTTCCAGCTGTCCTTCCAATACAATTTCAATAGACATTGTCAAAACCCCTTTCAAAAAGGAACTGATTTCTCAGTCCCTTATTCAACTGCCAATACACGATAGACATTTTTCATTTCCCCATCGTAGATGACATCTTTCTTGTAATTCTTTGTACGGTCATATTCATAATCCTGAATTTCGATAACGCTGATCGTCATGGACTTCTTCAGACTCTCCACTTCCGTTTCTGCATAGGTCAATGTCAGCTTGACATCGTATCCCCTGCAGGCAGAGCCGTTATAGGTAAAATCCTTGGCTTCTACAGCATCCACCTTATAACCGGATACCTCCGGCAGGCTTTTCTTCCCGTATTCGTTTACGATGGTCGGATAATTTCCATAGTAGTATGCCTGTGCAAACTCCATGAAGTTGCGGATCTTATCGCTTGGTATGAACTGCAGTCCGCCAAGATCCTGGGCATCCTCTTTGTTGGATAATGTAAAGAAATCAAATGCAAAGCTGACTGCTACCATGGTAGCTTCCTCTTTTCTGTCCTCGCTGGTAATTGCTTGCGACAGCTTGTTATACGCCTCGATTTGCGCCTGCGTTGGATTCAAGGGCTCCACATATAAATCATTGGCAACCATTTTCACTTCCGCCTTCTCTTCATTTTTCGCTGTTTCTTTTTTCTTGCTGCTGTCGTCAGAGCTGCATCCGCTAACCATAGTTACCGATAGGATTCCGACGCAGAGAAGTAATTTCTTTGCTATTTGATTCATACAGACCTCCACAAAACGTTTATTAGTATATCATAATTTTTCAGGAAAACCTATGCGTTTTGACAAATTTAATAATTTCTTCAGAATACATGCCGCCTCCCTGAGAAAGCCGGGCACTTCCGCCTCCCTTCAGGTGATAGGCATCCGCAATTTCTTTGAATACCTTTGCGGAATCAAAGTCCATATCCTTGTGAGAGGCTACGACTACATGAACATTGTCATATGTCTTTGCCACGAAGATGACCGCCTTTTTGTAATTCTCCGTTACATATTTTGCGACATCCGCTTCTGATTTCACATCAATATCATCAAAGAAATGGATGATGATATCCTCCTCGCTCTGTCCAAGCTCTTTTCCAAACATCTCATAATACTTCTGCTTCCAGACAACGATATCCCGATTCAGCTGACGTGTTTCATTGATTAAACGGTTGACACCGGTATTTACATAGAGGTGGGATACAGCCAGGGAACGGCTTGCTTCATCCAGCACCTTATAGCGTCTGGAAACGCAGTCAAGCAGCTGATCGCCGACCAGATATTTAATTTTATACCCCTTTGCTGTTTTTTCATACCCGCTGATGTACAGCATCTGCAGGTAGCGAAGGGATGGAACATGCATACAGCCGCACATATTGTAATCCAGTGCCCCAATGCGTACAACACGCAGATCATCGCGGTCAAGGTTTTTACCCTTGGCCATTTTGCTTGCCTCTACCCTTGTCGGATACTGTATACTGACTTCAAGATCATCGCGAATCAGACCATTGCACAGAACCTGCAGCTCAAATGCCATCTTATCGGTGAAATCCTCAAAGCTGAATTCAATATCATTTTCCTCATCCCCTACATGATGAGCCAGTGTCTCCACCTTATAAACATTGCCGAGAACCGCACTGATCAGATGCTGTGCCGTATGAATCTGACATTTACGGAAACGTTCATGCAGGTTCACACTCATAAAGACCGTACCCTCAAGTCGGGTATCCAGAAGGTGCCACATATGACCTTCCTCATATTTCAAATCCAGTACCATGTGCTCGTCGATCATACCGATATCACTGGCCATTCCGCCGCCTTCTTTATAAAAGATGGTATCCTTGCAGGCATGCCAGAAGAGGCCGTTATCTTCCCGGACTTCCAGAACCTTGGTGGAAAGCTCCGTTGTAAAGCAATTATCATACAGTTTGTTGATCATAAGTATCCTCCTTTTCCAGTGTATTTTCTTATATTCTACCACACTTTTATGTCTTTTTCTCAAGAAACTCATGTAACTAACACGTTATCTCATGATATAATGGTATGCGTCAGGAGTTGATGAAATGAATCAGGTAGCGAAACATTGGAAGGACTATGAATGCATCGATGCCGGCAGCGGGGAAAAGCTGGAGCGATGGAAGGATATCATACTGCGCCGCCCCGATCCGCAGGTGATCTGGCCGATGGAGGAAAACAGCATGTGGAATTCACCGCATGCACATTACCACCGTTCAAAAAGCGGTGGCGGTAGCTGGGAATATAAAAAGAAATTCAAGGATAGCTGGACGGTCTCATATGGCGATCTGCGCTTTAAGGTTTCTCCAACCGGATTCAAGCATACCGGCCTGTTCCCCGAGCAGGCTGCGAACTGGGACTGGATGATGGATACGATTCAAGGCAGCGGACGTGAGGATTTGCGTGTGCTGAATCTGTTCGCCTATACCGGCGGGGCAACCATGGCATGTGCCAGTGCGGGAGCGGCAGAGGTCGTACACGTTGATGCCAGCAAGGGTATGGTGAACTGGGCCAAGGAGAATATGATGCTCTCCCATCTGGAGAATCATAAAATACGGTTTATCGTGGATGATGTGCTGAAGTTTGTTGCCCGTGAAAAAAGAAGAGGCAGAACCTACCATGCTATTATCATGGATCCGCCAAGCTATGGCAGAGGACCGAATGGAGAAATATGGAAAATTGAGGAACAGTTGTATCCGCTGATCTCCGCATGTATGGAAATACTGGATGAGAACCCGCTGTTTTTCCTTGTGAATTCCTATACCACCGGATTTCCGCCAACTGTTTTATACAACCTGCTGCGTACCACCGTTGGTAAAAAGCACAGGGATGGTCAGATTGATGCCGGAGAAATCGGTCTGCCCATTACAGCCACAGACAGTGTGCTGCCATGCGGAATCTATGGAAAATGGGTTAGCAGTAAGCGATGAAAGCATTGTCAAAATACCATATGAATTACGTTTGCATGTTTATGAATAAAGGAATCCGAATTGCTATGTGTATACAATAGCTCTGGATTCCCTTTTTTTTATTATTTCAGTATCTTCCTGCGTCTTTTATCATTTGATAGTGTAAGCAAATCATGAGCAAAAAATGAAAAAAAGCAGATTGCATGGAATTACAATCCGCCTGTCTACTTCAGATAAGACTTCCAGATATTCAGCTCACGCTGAGCACTTTCATGGGAATCGGATGCATGGATCACGTTGTTCACCAGGCGTACAGCTGCAGATGCCTTTTCATAGCTGTCATCGCTGTATTTCCCGCGGATCGTATCTGCACCGGCATCCTGCGGATTGGTTTTCCCTGCAAGTGTCCGTGTAAGCGTGATAATATCGTCACTTCCCTCATAGCTGACCTCCATCGGCATGATGGTATGCGGTCCGTCATAATAAAAGGAATTAAAAAGTTTTCCCGGGAAATTAAAATCCTTACTCATGGAATCGATCACACCTGCGTAATGATCAATCAGCGTCTTCATAACACCCATTGTAACCGTAAGTGTACAGCTTTTCTCAATCACGAGTCCATGAGAGCGCAGCTCCCTAAGAACCTCCTGTGCATGTCCGCCTGCAAACGCATCCGGCTTCAGCATCAAAAATGTTTTCTGTTTCATAGTGACCTCCTGTTTTTCTTTAGTATACACCATTATTTCAGAAATTTGTATCCCCTTTCCTGCTTCCGTACAAAAGGATTACTGCTTGTGGATATACGTAATCATATCAGCGATGATTTCCACGCGGTTAAAGGGTGTGATCAGATAATAGCCATCGATATAGGGCCGCATTTCATCCATGGTTTTACAGCTGATATCTACTGCCAGTTTCTGTGCCTCCTTTCGCGTTGTTCCCTCATACATTGCGACGATTTCTTCATCCACTTCGATTCCGGAAATTTCATTGTTCATATACACCGCATTGCGATGGGATACAATCGGTAGAACACCGCCCAGAATATAGGCCTGCAGCTCTTTTCTTGCTCTTTTCAGATTGAAAAGGGCCTGTCGTGAATGTACCGGCTGTGTTAGAAAGCCTTCCATTCCCTGCGTGACCTTGCGCTTTGCTTTGGCAAGCTCAGCTTCGAAATTGACAGCGTTCAGATTCAGTGCTCCAAAAACCATAAAGGGACTGGTGAACATCGTTGCATTCAGATCACGGATATAGCCTGCCAGAATCTGCGAATTGAAATTGAAGACTCCCTTGACCTCCTGACGGTCCTCACTGGGAATTGGATCGCCTGTAACAACCAGTACATTGCGAATCCCTTCAATCTGCAGACCGAACAGCAGTGCCTTTGTCGCATTGATATTGCGGTCACGGCAGGTCATATGCGGTATGACATCCAGACCCAGCTCCCGATGCAGCTTGCAGGCAATCAGTGAGCTGTCAACACGGGCACGGGCAATCGGACAGTCCGCGATGGTTACAGCATCCACCCCGGCTTCCTTTAGAAACTCCACATGATTCATAAAGCGTTCAATTTCACAATTCGCCGGCGGATCGAATTCCACTGCTATGACCGGCTGCTTTCTCTGCAGCTTTCTGCGCAGGGGATTGTGATCCTCCTGTGGAATACGCTCTGTTTCCTGTACCGGCTGCTGCACCTTTTGTATGATCTTATGCTCCTGCAGAGCTTCCCTGGTCTTTTGAATGTATACCGGTGTTGTTCCACAGCAGCCTCCCAGCAGCCTTGCACCCTTTTGCCAGATTTCCCGCATTTCCTTTGCGAAGTATGTCGAGCTGTCTCTGAAATAGGTTCTGTTTGCCAGAATGGTCGGATATCCGGCATTTGGCATGATCAGAATCGGCTTTTGTGTTCGATCGATGGAATCCAGCAGTCGCTTCATATGCATCGGACCGCACACGCAGTTCAGACCGCAGGCATCCACATGCTCATCCGCAAGACAATCCTGCAGCAGACGACTCATTGCGATTCCCTGACGGCTGTATCCATCTGCTGTAACCGCAAAGGATACAATAATACAGGCCTGAGGACACTGTTCTTTGATATACGAGGTTACCGCATGCAGCTCCTGCGTATTCAGCAGCGTTTCAAACAGGAAGCAATCCGCCCCCTCCGCAAGAAACACATCCACGATTTGCTGATACTGCTGTGCCAGAGATACATTTTTCTGTTCCATGATCGGCCCGATATCCGCAAATACCTTCACCTTGTCTTTGGCTGCTTCCTTAGCTATGCGATAGCCCTCCTGAAGAATGCGCCGTATCATCTCCCAGCTGCATTCCAGATGCTGTTCATTCGCGGAAAAGGTGTTCGTCTTAATGGCATCCGCGCCTGCCTCAATATACTCCTGATGAATGGCCGCAACCCGCTTTGGATGGTTTAGATTTGCCATTTCACACGGCTTTTGATCCTCTGCATAGCGCTGTGCATAATATGTGCCAAAGGCCCCGTCAAACAGCATATATCCCTGAGTATTCAAATAGTTCTCAATCATCCCAGCACCTCCTTAGCGATGTCCGCGCTTTCCTTTGCATCCCTGGCATAATAGTCCGCATGAATCTGCTTTGCATAGTCGGCAGATACAACAGCTCCACCCACCATGATTTTACACTCATGCCCACTCTCATGCAGTGCCTGTATCGTTTCCTCCATGGATTTCAGTGTTGTAGTCATCAGCGCACTCAGCCCAATCAGACGTACCTGTTCCTTAATAGCGGTTTCCACCACAGTCTCCACCGGTACATCCTTTCCCAAATCAAATACCTGATAGCCGTAATTCTCCAGAACAACCTTGACGATATTCTTTCCGATATCATGGACATCCCCCTTGACCGTTGCCAGAATGATTTTCCCTTTGGATATGGATTCCAGTCCGCCTGCCTGCACGGAGCGGCGTATCTCTTCAAACGCACACTGCGATGCTGTTGCGGCATTGATCAGCTGCGGCAGATAGATTTCTTTTTTCTCATAGCGGGCACCGACCGCATCCAGTGCCGGTATCAGATGCTCATTAACTATCTGCAGCGGTTCTTTTTCTGACAAAAGCTTCGTACAGAGCTGCCGTGTTTCTTCCTTCAGCCCGCGCATGATGCTTTCTTCAATATTTATATGGACAGATTCAATATGCGGCTTTCCACCCTCCCGCTTCTGCTGTGCATATATGCGGATATACTCCTGCGAATCAACATCGATTCCCTGCAGGACACGGTAGCTGCGCACGGCATCCATCATCGCCGCCTGATTCGGATTCATGATCGGCATACTCAGTCCGGCCTGCATCGCCATCGTAAGAAAGCTCTGGTTCAACAGAATACGGGATGGAAGGCCAAAGGAAATATTGGATACACCCAGCACCGTATGTACACCGAGCTGTTCGCGAATCGCTGTTAAAGCCTGCAGGGTTTCTTTGGCACCGCTTTGCTGGGCGGAAACCGTCAGTGTCAGGCAGTCCAGAAAAACCCTCTCCTTTGCGATACCGTAGCGCTGAGCAGTTTCTACAATGCGTGTCCCGATTTCCAAACGCTTCTGTGCACATGCAGGGATACCGTCCTCATCCATGGTCAGTCCAACCACATTGGCACCGTATTTCTTCACCGCAGGCAGAATACTTTCCATAACCGCCGCTTCCCCATTCACGGAATTTACGATAGCAACACCGTTCACTGCGCGTAGGGCCGCGCGGATCACAGCCGGATCGGTGGAATCAATCTGCAAGGGAAGATCGATCACGGATTGCAGCTCCTTAATCACCTCCACCATCATTTCTTTCTCGTCGATACCCGGCAGTCCTACATTGACATCCAGAATATCGGCTCCTCCTTCCACCTCTTCCATGGCGATCGCGAGGATTTCATCCATACGATGCTCCTGCAGGGCAGCCTTCATGCGCTTATTTCCTGTCGGATTGATGCGCTCTCCAATTACATGCACATCCTGTATACGCAGACATTTGGTCGGTGTACAGGCATAAGAGCCAATGCGCCGCTTACGTTTTTCTACAGCGATTGTTTTTGGAAGTGTATTCTTCAGCTCCTGTATAAACTGAGGGGTCGTACCGCAGCAGCCGCCTACATAGGCAAGGGGAAGCTTTGTATATGGCAGCAGCATGCGTGCATAGGCGGCAGCATCAATGCTGTAGGTATTCGTTAACGGATCGGGTAGTCCGGCATTTGCCTTGATGATCAGCGGCAGATTTGTCATCGCTGCAAGCTCCTCAGCAATCGGAAGTATCTGATCCGGTCCAAGAGAGCAGTTGATTCCAATGGCATCCGCTCCCAGCCCCTCTGCACATAAGGCAAAGCTGGCCGTTGTACAGCCGGTAAAGGTTCGATGATCTGCCTCAAAGCTCATGGTCACAAAAACCGGAAGCTGTGTATGCTCCTTAGCTGCAAGAATAGCCGCCTTCACCTCATACAGATCACTCATGGTTTCAAATATAACCAGATCTGCACCTGCCTGTTCCCCTGCAACTACCTGCTGGCGGTACAGCTCATAGGCTTCCTCAAACGGAAGATAGCCATTTGGCTCAAGCAGCTCTCCGATTGGTCCGATATCCAGTGCAACCTGAACGCCGTTTCTTCGTTTCGCGGCTGATTTTGCCAGCTGTACCGCTCTTGTTATGACTTCCTCCACCGTATACTGTGACTTGCACAGCTTTTTGGCATTTGCTCCGAACGTATTTGTATAGATAATATCGCTGCCACTGTCAATATAAGCCGCATGCACATCTTCAATGATTTCCCCATGCTCCATCATGAACAGCTCCGGAGAAGCTCCGGCAGGCAGCCCTTTGTCCTGCAGCTGTGTACCCATGGCACCATCCAGAAACTGGATTTTATTTTCAATTTCCACAGAATTTCCCTCTCTTTCGATAGGCACACTGCTTCACCAGTTGGCAGTGCCCGCACCCGCGCAATACAGCGGGCTGTATCCGATCCGCAATGCCGATAATAGCGGTAACGCTTTTCATCGGTACCAGCAGACTGCTTTCATTCACATGAAGTCCAATACGCCGTTGTGCATCCAGCGCCTGAAGGAAGGATGCCTGCAGGGTGATCGGCAAATCACCATAACCGCATGAATAGCGGTCTGTCAGATAAGGATAGCTTTGCTGCAGCTCCTTTTGCAGATTATCGCAGACAGCCTCGATGGCTGCACTGGCGCAGCTGTCAAACAAAACAGCCTTCATCATATCCTGTACCTGCAGCTTTTTCATTTCCTTATCGATCCGTGAGCCAAGCGTTGCCGCCATGAATATACAGGCATGACTTTCCTTCAGCAAACGCTGTATGTCACTTCCTATAAACTGCACACCGCTATCCACAGGCTGCGCATCATGCAGTCCGAATACACGATATACGACACGCGGTTCACTGTATCGCAGAACCAGCTGTTTCATTTCCTTCAACACTGATCGCGTCTGTTCATCAGGATTGTTTTCCCCATACCCTAGAAAATGCAGGATTTCTTCTTCGCTGATATCTGTTAATTCCCTACGCATAAACCGCACCCTCCTTATAAATAAAAAAGCTCTCCCCCATAGGACGAAAGCTGTATTTCGTGTAACCACCTATTTCATATCCGCCACTGTCAGCGAATTCTCTTCAGTACGCCGGAAGCATCCGGTTATACCGCAGTGCTGTAACGGGCACTTTCCCGTCATGAACTCTGATTGCCCATGCAACTCCAAGACCATCTTCCTCAGGGCTTCCCTGTTTTCTTCCACCATATCCGAAAACTCTCTGTAAGCTTCACCCTGCATACTCTTCTCTTCCTTGTCTTTGATTTGTTACATTTTATCATGATAATGTTTTCACGTCAATGAAAACAAATGAAAAAAGCAGAGCAATCTGCCTATTTCTCCATAAACTCCCGAATCATATCCAGGCGGTTTTTTGTGTCCTCATATCCCAGATCAAACCAGCGTCCCAGCAGCTCTTTATCATGCGTATAGCGTGTAACCCCATAATCTGCACTTGGACGAAGAACAATTGCATTTCCCTGTTCCTCCAGCTCCTTTACAATCTGCCACTGCTTCTGATAATTGATATGGCGGATTTTCAGATTCTCACGGATTGTTTTATTCCCCGGATACATTAGCTTCGCCAGCTGAATCTGCCATCCAGGTGCCGGTTTACGCACATAATTTTCTTCCTTGGTGGAAATGAATACATGCTTCGTATTTCCCTGCCGAATGCTCTGCTCAATCGGAATCATATCAACAAGCCCGGCATCCATATACGTATGTCCGCGGAATTTATACGGCCGTGTAAGCAAAAACAGGGCACAGCTCGCCTGCATCAGAATCTGCTCTTCCGGATCAAAGTATTCCTTTGGAAAATATTCCACCTCATTGGTATCCATATTATATACACCGATATCCAGTAATGTTTTGTTGTTCATAAAGGCTTCATAGTCAAGGGGAGCATGCTTCTCGATGAATTTGCATACGTAACCGATGCCGAACACACCCTTTTCATGAATCAGAGGAGATACACCGATTGCACCTGATTCACATGCCGCATCCACTCCTGTGACACGTAGACGATCCTTCTGTTTTGCGACAAACGGCAGCAGAACCTCTGCACCGGCACTGATTCCAACGGTATATGGAAATTCAATATCATAGTCCAGAAAACACTGCAGAACTCCACAAGTATATGCAGCCTTTGTGCCTCCGCCTTCGCAAATCAAACCAATTTTTTCTGCCATTTTTCTACACCTCGCAGCCCTTTCATTATACTATGAGCTGACGGTAAGGTAAAGAAATAATTTACCTGTAACTGTAAATAAGACATTCAAAAGAAATCGTTTATCCGTCATTCTGTTTTCAGATGAAGCAGTGTGTAAAAGCCGATCAGAGCTTTATCCCACAGTGATATGCCGTGCTGATAAAGTCTTGCTAGCAATAAAACATTACATACTTCTGTTCCTGAACAGCTCGAATCAACAAATGCTCAGCCGTTCGCAAGCTCTCTGTTATGTAGCCTTTTTCATAAGCATCCTCTGTATACAGCTGCAGTGGAAACAGTTTTATCCATGCATAAATATTTTTTTCAACCTGAAGCTCATGCAGAAGCTCCCTTATTTCCTGCCATGAGCGTATGATCAGGTAGCGTCTGTCCAGCATATGGTCAGATATCTTTTCAGCGATAGGAAACTCTTGTATATCAATCAGGTGTTTATGAAAGGATTCTTCATGTAAAACCTGATGGCTGATATGTTCATCCTCCAGCTCCATCAACCGGTTTGCTATAACATCATCGATAATAAAAAGTGCACTTGTATTTTTCATGTTTCCTCACTTCCTTTTTTCCATTATATATATTCGAAAATTAGTTTTTGGTTAGATACACTGATATAAAAAGAAAACAGCCACATTCATGACTGTTTTCTAATCTTTATGAGCGAGCGGTTTCTGTATTGTTTTTGTTATCATCCAGTTCTTTCCACTTTCTGCCAAACAGAACGAAGATTACCTGTACGATTAGGAAGGCTGCCATAAGCAGTGTCCATCTGTCAACCAGAACCATCGCAAGTGTAATATCCTCCGTAAGGAAGAATGCTATTACAGAGACAACTGCTGTTATCGTGCTTGCCACACGCAGCCATTTTCTTCTCTTATAGCCTTTTGACTGTTCTTCATCATTTCTCATTGCGGAAGTTTTTTTCATCTTCCTCCTCTTCCTCCTTCTTCAGCTTGGATAACAGAAGGAACAGACCGAGAAGTACCGTACCACCGGCACAGATCAGATTGATCAATGCCCATTCATTCTGTGAGCCGCCGCCTTTCGGAGTTGGATTTTCCTGAACCTCTGTGCTTTCTCCACCCTGCGGCTTATCAGGATCATCTTCATTCACAATCGGTCCTAGATTCGGTGCCGGTGTCGGAGCTGGTGTCGGTATGACCGGTACGACGATTGGAGGAGTAATTGGATTCACAGGAGTCTGAGGAGCTGCTGGTGCTGCCGGTATCGGAGTACCTGGATTTTGTGGTGTTACTGCAGGAGGCGTAGGTGTTACCGGCGTTGGAAGTATCGGAGCTACAACCTCTGCAAAGCCTGCAGTAAATACGGTATCCTCAGTGAAATAGGTGTTTCTCATAGCGTCTGTATTCACATAAGCATTGCCATTTGCTGTCCAGCTCATAAAGCTGTACCCATCATTTGCAATAGCATCTACCAATGCCTGCGGTCTTACTGCTGCTGTTGTATCGTTACCCGGACGGGTAACATATTCTACGGTTGTTCCTGTAACGGAGCCATTGGTATCCGCAACATATGCAAAGCGTACCTGATATTTATCCGGTGTACCATCCGGTGTTGTATCCGGATTCGGCAATCCGCCTCTGGTATCCGCAGAATAGTATACGTTGACGGTTACATGCTCACTTTCAACGACCTTTGTATCTGCAACTGTAAACACATATCCCGGAATGCTGATTCTGTGGGCTTCACCATACAGATAGGTTCCATGCTCGATATCATTTACCGTTATAGCAGGCGCGAGTTCTTCCCCTGTATCCTCATTGAGGAAACGAACAGCTGCAGTATAGGTATTGATTGCATAATTGGCCGTGAATACAGCCCCTTCGCTTGTAATTTCCATCCCCTGCTTCGGAGTCTGCGGAGTCCAGTTTACAAAGTGATATCCACTGTTCGCTGTAGCAGTTGCAATCTGATTTTGTGTAAGTCTACCGGTTCCGTCCTCAGCATAATTTCCCTGCTTATCATAGAGAGTGACATATGTCTTGTTGAAGCTGACGGTTCCGTTTACTGCTGCGAATGAAACCTCTGCCTGATATTTATCCGGTACATTGTCAGGCTGCTCAGGATCCGTTGAATCTGAACCATGATGATCTTCTTCAAAGCTTGCGTAGAATACAGTATTACTATGGATAATATACGTACTTGGGTCATTGATTTCTATACCTTCAGGGTGATTTACATCCCTTACTATCCATTTATCAAACGCATAGTTCAAATTAGCCGTAGGCACTGGCATTGCAAATCCTGTGATATTGCCAATCCTTGTATTTGCAAGTATACCACTATATAAGGTAGTACCTGTAAGTGTACCATTTGTCTCTGCTACAAAGTTCACATTGTATGTTTCTTCCTTATAATCTGGCTTTCCGTTCCCATTGGTATCCTTTGCATAATAAACACGAATGATATTATTTGCTGCTTCTGTATCAATGGTTAAAGGATTATTTTTTACCTTATCCAAAGCATACGGACTTCCCCCATACGTTACAGAGACTTCCGGGTCCAGTGTAATCACTTCTTCAAATGCAGCTTTCTTTGTATCGGTTTTCCCTTTTACACCGTCGTAATAATATTCTATGCTGTAGTCATAGCTGCCCTTTGTAAATTCAGCAATGAAACTGGTATCCTCATTTAAATCCAGTTTCGTTGTCGGTGTTTTCGGAGACCATTTCAAGCTATTCTGATCATAGCCTCTTGCCGCTGTAGCTGTAGCTATCTGTTCGTCGCTTAGATGTCCGATTCCACCGTCTTTCACGGTTGCATATTTGCCATTCTTATACAGGCTTACGTAGAACATTTTATTTCCCGGTTCATTCTCATGTACCGCATCTATTGTTCCGTTTACTGCTTTATACATCACCTTTATCTGATACTTATCCGGAATCTGATCCTTGTTTTCATCCTTACTATAATAAACCTTTATGATATTCTTCTTATTATCCGTATCGACAGTCAGCGTATTGGCTTTTGTAAATGTAAAGTTTTCAATTGGAAGCTGACAGCTGGATCCTTCTATTATATCTCCAAATTTTGCATCCTTATATTCATCATCATGAATTTTCTTATTGCTATCCTCATCAAAATGCTGGATTGTATATTTCTGATCTGTTTTCTTCCATTGTGCATAAAGAGCTACCGAAGTTTTCACTGTAAATTTCGCATGTGCTGCATACCTGGTTCCTGATCCATCGTCAGCAATTCATGCAGCTTCCCCTCTTTTACATCATCCGCTGCGAGCCGGTTCCCCTCCAGGTCCTGATAATGAATCGTAGCAGTCGCTTTCGTATAGATATTGATTACCAGATTTTTTTCTGATTCCCCAACCTCTCTGTTATAAACAATGCTGTTATCAAATGCCTCGCCATTTACTGTGACCTGTTCAACTGCATAGTTCGCATTAGCTGTAATTTCAGTTTTCTCCGGATTGGTAGCTGAACCAAATGTCAGTACCCCTGACGTCTTTTCAGCGCCATCCACATGCACTGCGACATTTAACTTTGAAACTGCCTCAGGAATATCACCGCTTCCTGTCTCATATACAGCGATTGGCTTATTCTCTGTTGTAATCTGTACAAAATCATCTGCGTAAGCTATATCGTCATTTGCTACAATAGTAGTCATAGAGGATGGTACCAGCTGCAATGTCATTACGATAGCTAACAGCAACTTACTGAACCCTTTTTTCATATACATCCTCTCCTTTCTCTTATGGTGTATATAAAGTATTTCCCACTTTACACGATTAGTATAGAGCTGGAGGAGTTAGAATTTGGTTAGATTGCATCCTCGGACAAAAAAAGTTCAGCAGGCGCATGAACTCTTCATTTCTAATTTACTGATTTGTATTCTGTATATAATAGTGCAGTCGTTCCTTACGATTACGCACCTTTCCCTGAAAGCTCGAGGATACACGCTGTGCAATCCGATACGCACCATCCTCAAGCCGGCATGGCAGAAGGACAAGAAACTGATATCGATTCAACCTGGTGAACACATCCCCGCTTCTTAAAGAGCTTTGTATGGAGACTTTCGCCTTTTCCAGTAATTTCTCCAGACGTTTCTCATCATCCCCGTCTGCTTTAATTTCGAAAATGAATAGAAAATACCGTAGATTCTCGCGTACTGCATTTCGCATGGAAATTTCGTAAATATAATCAAATGCAGTATTATCACAGTATAATGCCCCTCTGGAAATTTCCTTGCTCTTATAATAGGAGGTGATACCCTCAATATTTTTCTTCTCTTCATTATTTCCGATGATATCGGAATACAGCTCTTTCATTTTTTCTGAAAGACTGATCGCATATTCGCTTACCAGCATCCTGGTAGAGGTCTGGTAGTATTCATATGCCGCAGCGTAATCGCCCTCACTGATCAGGGCCTGTATATAATAGAAATGGTTTTCTTCAACTGAGGGCTCCAGAGTGGCCGCCTTCAACGCAATGCTTTTTAATTCCGCATATTGCGCACTGCGAAGATAATACGCACACAGCTTATCCGTTACGGATAAAAATACATTACGGAAATATTCCACCTTCTGCATGAACCACAGCTGCTCCGTATCGTTATATAAACCGCCATCATACAAATCAATGATTATTCTCGCATGTACGGAAGTATTGTCGTCATAGCTGGCTGCCTTTTCAATTGCCGCAAATTCCTTCTCAAACAGGGATGTATCGACGATGGTTTCAACCTCCGGCTGAAAACGGTAACCACCCTTTTCTGTGTGTATAAATTCGATATCCTGGAACGTATGAATTTCCTTCAGCAGCTTACGCAGACGGAAGATGTTGAATTTCAGAGAACTCAGCGGATTATCACTGTTTTCCCAAAACAGCTCCATCAGAAAATCTCTGGAGACGTTATTTTGATCCTGCAGGATCAAAACTTCCAACAGGCTGAGAGACTGGCGGGACAGATAATCCCGCATATTGAACACTTCTCCACCATATTCAATCGTAAAGCCGTCAAACAGGTGGATATACATTTTACTGCTGTTCATGAAATTCCTCCTCATCTCATTTGTATAATTGCTGCTAAGTAAATCCATATTCCAACACATAGATTCCCTCTGAAAAAACCCTGCCTTATCATGCTACTGCAAAATCGGAAGAATGTCCACAATAAGGCAATGATATTTGTAAAAAAAGAAATTTAAAAGCTGCTTCCCGGGGTTGGATGAAGTCTTATTCTTATGCATACAGATACATATGCTTAATTTTCATTCAAAAAAGCGCTCACCGTTTTCTTTATGAATTTACTGATACCGATATGTGACAAAGCTTCTTTGATAATGATTTCAAATGGATAAAGTGGTCAAAGGCAGAGCCGTACATGCACATCCTGTATATTTATCGCTTAGTTAGGAACTCATTTCCTTCTACAGAAAGAAAAAGACCCTTAGGTCTTTTCTCTTTACATCATCGGTGAGAACAGATTTAAAATTGCCCGCATGATACGAATCGGAAGCCGGATCTGCCGGCATTCCTCCAGTGTTACCTGATGACTTTTTGAAAGTGTTTCAAGATAATCCCTTTTCACATCCATAACCACCTTGCTGCGATAGAACCATACACCGCATTCATAATGCAGGTAATAGGAACGATAGTCCATGTTCACCGTACCGACGATTGCCATTTTATCATCTACAACAAAGCTTTTTCCATGAACAAAGCCCGGTGTGTATTCATATATTTTTACACCACCCTCAATCAGATCCTTATAATTGGAGCGTGTTACTGCGAATACATACCATTTATCCGGAATATGCGGTACAAGAATACGAACATCAATTCCATTTTTCGCCGCCAGCAGCAGTGCTGTTTTCATCTCATTATCGATAACAAGATACGGAGTAGTCGCATATACATACCGGTTGGCACTGTTAATCATATTGATATGTGTATATTCTCCGACATTTTCCTCATCTGTCGGGGAATCGCTGTACGGCTGCACATAGCCGTCATTGTGAATATTCTCAAACACCTTGAAATCGGGCTTATAGGAAAATACATCATCCTTTTCCTTTTCATCATAATTCCAGAACTGCAGAAACATCAGCGTCAGATTCCATACAGCTTCTCCCCGAATCATGACACTGCAGTCCTTCCAGTGACCAAAGCGCTCTTTCTGATTGATATACTCATCTGCAAGATTGATTCCCCCGGTCATTCCCACCTTTCCGTCAATGACAAGGATTTTTCGATGATCCCGGTTATTCATCTGCATGGCAAGCCGCGGCTTGATCGGATTGAACACCTTTGCCTGAATACCAAGCCTTCTCAGTGTCAGATAGTAGTCCTGCGGAAGCGTTGTAATACAGCCCGCATCATCGTACATGACACGTACCTCCACACCCTGTTTCACCTTATCGATCAGAATGTCCAGAATGGTATCCCACATCACACCGGGGGCGATTATGAAGTATTCCATAAAAATGAAGCTTTCAGCCTTTTTCAGCTCCTCCACCATTGCCTTGAACTTCTCCTCACCTACCGGAAAGTAGGTTGTTTCCGTATGATTGTAGATGGGAAAGATTGCATTCTTCCATAAATAGTTGGCCTGCTTGTGTGCAAGCGGATCCTCTGCCTCCAGAGCCTCCATGATTTCTGTATTCTGCCAGGAAATTTCCTGATAGTTTTCCAGTGCCTCGCTGTCTCGCTTGCGCAGCTCCTTGGGAACCTTCTGTCCGCCAAACAGCAGATAGATCAGTCCTCCGAAGACAGGTACAGCCATGATCAGCAGCACCCAGGTCAGCTTATAGGTCGGATTGTCATTTTTATTGATGATGTAAATGCTCATGCAGAAGCTTAGGGCGATCAGAATAAAATAAATCGCCACAAAGTATTCGCTGAGCTTGAAGACGATACCGAAAAATACGAACAGCTGAATCAGAATCAGTATCGATACAATCAAAATTTTATTATGTAAAAGGGATAGTAGTTTACGAATCATGCAGCTCCCTCCTTCTTTTATTTCTGGTTATGCAGATATTCTTTCACCATGGTGATATTGCCGTCCAGTGTCTCCAACTCAATATCACGATCCTTGCCGGTACCGGTTCCAATGACACAGAGGCTTCCCGCATCATCCAGTTCACCGCAGGAAATGACAACAGCTTTTTTGAAATACGCCATGGCATTCTGTGTACGCATTTCCTCATTCAGCTTGATGACGTCGATGGATTTCTTTTTCGGATGATATTTGGCTATTTCATTTGCCAGCTTACGGTTCTGCGGATTGAAGCCGATCTGTACGACACTGCCCTTTGCGATGCAGTCCAGACAGATGAGCGTCGGATTCTTCCCCGCATTTGCCAGATCCTTTGCGGCTGCCTCTGCACCGATAAAACGCATCTTGTTCTTATCGGTAAACAGAAAGCCCACCTTTTTGCGCTCATCCCTGTTCAGTCCCTTTGCGATTTCAACAGCTGCGGCTATTGTCGCAGAATTCCGGTTATAATTATGGGCATTGTGAAAGCCGTGCATCATCCAGTACATCAGCATGACAGTCAGCAGGAATAACCCAAAGGATATCAGTGACGCCAGTCCCGTTGAAGTAATCAGCGGCTGCAACCCATACAGACCTCCGAAAATCAGCGCAAAGAACAGGAAGATCGGAACATAGGTTGCCACCATGGTCTTGTTTGCCGTCTTGGTGCCGTCAAAAGGAAAATACAGCACCTTTTTCCAAAACTTTCTTTCCGGTGTGTCATAAGGAACAACAATGACCGTCTTCATCTGCTTCATATTTCCATATAAATAATTATGCGCATGTGACAGCAGCTTTTTTCCTTCAATCATCGTGGGTTCATAACCAAGTGCGTGAAAATCCTGATGCAATGCTTCGATAAAACGCTTCTTCTGTCTTCGACTGAAACGTGTACCATATGTTTTTGTATATTTCTCCAATACTGTTTTATCCATATAAGCGCCTCCTGAAACTAATATTTTTATTATACTAGAAATAAGAGAAAAATTACAGTGAATCAGGGATATCCAACGAAAAAGAGGACACTTTTTCTCTGTATCCCCTTTCATTTCTGCTATTACAGAGGCGACTGCAATCTTTCGTGTATTCGGTTATTGCTTACCTGCCCACTGCAATTGCCTTACTCTAAATGACAGAGATGCAGCATGGAATTACTTGCTGTAACTAAGTATGCAGAAAAGCTCACATCATGGTGTGAGCTCTCTGTATATAATTATCTATCTTAGTTTTCAGATTTGCCTTGCTTCCTTCTTCGACGAAGAACAACAGCAGCACCTCCGGCGAGCAGCGTCAGCATACCGGCTGCGCCAGTTGATGTCGTATCTCCGGTATCCGGATGCTCAGCATCAGGCTTTGACGGCTCCTTCTGTCCATCCCCCTGTGGCTTCTCATCATCCCCAGCGGATACCGGCTGCAACTTACGATAGCTTTGCTGCAAGGCCTCATATGCTTTGGCTATAGCTGCTTCATCCGCTGACTCATTCGCCAGCACAGCCTCTGCCTGCCTGAGCGCCTTAACAAATGCCTCCCAGGAGGCTGCCGTATAGCTGTCCTTTTTAACAGTCTTCAGAATAGACACCAGGTTTTGCAGCTGATCTCTATTTGCTGTACCCTGTACGATTTCAAGTGCCAGAACCGCCTGCTTCAGATTCTTCAGTGCCGTATCCACCTCACTTTGTAAAGCTTTCTCATTTGCCAGCACCTTTTCTGCTGCGGCAATGGCTTTTTCAAGCGCGGCATAGCTGTTTGCAGTATAGCCTTCCGCTTTGATTTTCTTCGCAGATGCCACAAGCTCCTTCAAATCCCTCTTGTCAGCTGTTATCACTGCTTTTTCCAGCCCCTGCATCGCCTTTTCCAAAGCAGCAGCACAGCTGTTCACATCATCCTGCGTGGAAGTTTCATCTGCATACGCTGCAGCTGCACGATACCATGCCGCTTCAAACGCCTTCCAGCTATCCTTTGTATAGTCTTTCTCCACATAGGTTTTGGCCTGATCCAGAAGCTTCTGCAGTTCTTTTTTATCTGCCCTTACCGTGACCTTCACCTCTATGGTGTGCCCGGCTGCTTTTCCACGTAAGGTGTACACACCGGCTTTGTTTACATTCACATCCTCCAGATTCCATGTGATCGTCTCCAGCAATTCAACATCGTTATCGAGCTTGACACGAATCTGTTTCGGCAGCTGATCCTGTAATGTCTTATCACCAAATGCAATCGTTAGCGCCGGAATCTTCTCCATCAGGCTTACAACAGATGCACCCGGGTATTGTACATTTACGTTATTAAAGACCGTTGTTGAACGGAATGTCTGTACGCCGAGATAGCCATCCTGCATATCCACATTGCTTCGTTCCAAAATCTTTTCACCATCCAGCCAGTACTCCGATTTACCGGCACCGTCATACACAACCTTCAAATGCGCCTGTGTTGCTGCTTTGGATTTCTTTGCGGGAATCACTTTTGTCACATTCCAGATTTCACCGTTCTGGTTTTTAAACAGCTTGGCAATGGAACTGCCGTCATCCTTTCGCTCTATGTTTGCACAAAACCAGTCAGCTGACGGATTGTTTCTATCGCTGACACCGAATACGATACCTGCAGCCGTACCTTCCAGAATATGCATATCTGCTTCGTAAATAAACGGTTTGTCTTTGTAGATCCGGGTATCATGAATCAAAAAGCTGTCACCGCCGGTATTGGAGCCAATCACCCCATCTGCAGTTTTCGCCCAGATTCCTCCATCCAGATTCCAATCCGGAATATTGGAAGCAAAGCTGGATGTGAATAGTTTGATTTCCACTTCCCTTTCCAGACCCTGTGCACTGGCTTTGATTTTATAGGTTCCCTCCTTACTGCCGGAAACAACGATACTTCCCTTTTCTTCTTTCACCAGCTGTAATCCCGGATCAAGTGTCCAAACGACATCACCGCTTTCCATATTCGGATACATGTTGGTATCAACACGGAATTCCGTATGAACCTGTGCTTCCCGCGGTGCTGACAGATATAGCTGCGGTGCTTCCGATTCAGAGCCTGACTTGCCGGTATACATGGACTTCATATCATAAATCTTCAGCTGATCAATCGTAACATCTCCATCATCACAGAAGAATTCCATACCGATATTGCTGTTTTCCTGATACATAGCGGTAGAAATATTGGCCTCTCCATCGTTTCCAAACGCTTCCACAGCACCCTGATCGATGATGATACGCAGCTTAACCTTATTCCCATCCAGCGGTTTCAGGGTATAGGAGAAATTACCACTGTTTACATGATAGCCTGCATTTCTGCCATCCACATACATGTTTTGTGTTTCCCTGTTATATTTGAAAATCAGTTCCTTTCCATTTCCCTTGCGCAGCTTAAATCCGAATTCCTTTGCGGTTCCCAGCGTGAATTCCCCTTCCAGATCATAGCGGATGCCGGATACGCCTCGCAGAATATTGGCATCGGATGAGGAAACCTTTTTATTTTCTGTCTGATACAGTATATGCTTTGTATCTCTCAGCTTATCCACTTCCTCCACGACATTTGATGTAACGATATAGTTGCCGTCTGCGTCCTGCTTCAATCCGTACTCCTGTGGAAGAGACTGCAGTCCCTTATAGGTTTTGCCATCAAATTCTATGAAGTCCTGCAGCCAGCTGATTCCAATCTGACGGTTTTTTCCGGTACCGTCCCGATAGAATGTCATTGTTGCATATTTTCCAAAACCGCCCCATGGATTGGCATTGGAATCAATATCTATTTTATCTGATTCCGCAGTCCATTTATAAATTCCGTTTTCATCCGGTTTCATACTTCCCACCACATAGAATCCGGCACTTCCGTTATAAATCCATTTTGTTTCTCCTGTTCCGTTTACCTTTGCCGGAATCAATCCAGGACACTCCGAAAGAATCTGTTCTCCATTTTTGTATTTCAGCGGCTGCGACTTTTCCCAGTGAATCAGGTCATCGCTAACGTGAATCTGTGCTGCTCCCCCGGCTGTCACCATATACCATTTATCCTTGGCGTCCCCATCAATTTTAAACACCTTCGGATCACGGAAATCATTTCCGGAGAGCGTGTTTCCTTCATTTGGTATTACCGGATTCCCTGCATATTTCTGCCAGGTAACTCCATGGTCTTTACTGGATGCGATTCCCTGCGACTGTTTTCCTGTCTTTTCATCATGATATGTATAGATAGATACCAGCTTGGATTCTCCCGGCTTGTTGTTGAATAAGCCGGATGTGTTTTCACTATCCTCTACAGCGGAACCGGAGAAAATCAGACCGTGTTCATCAATCTGCAGACCCAGCGGCTGCTGTTCCCAGTGAACGAGATCCCTGGAACGGACATGTGCCTGCGACTGCTTGTAGAAGTTGTTGTTTGGCGAATACTGATAGAATAAATGCCAGTAGCCGTCGGTGGAATCATACACCATGCCGTTAGGATCATTCATAAAATTGATCTGCGGTGTCACATGGAACTGCGCGCGGTACGGCTGCTGTGCCAGCTCTTCTGTTGACAGCCATTTATTTACAGCAAAATTGATATTCTCAGAAAATCCGTCCTTTTCAATGGTAACTCCCATGTTCAGGAAATTCATATCAAAGTCCTCTGCTGTCAAGGTAAAGGTATCCGTAACCTTTTGCTTTTCCTTTGTCACCTTGTTGTTACGATCCTTCAGCGTAATGTAAACATCCCCGCTGGATTCCGGCTTTATCACGACACGATCCACTCCTGCCGGGATATCCATACCGTAGTTTTTCACATTCGGATCAAACGTTGGCGTAATCGTCACACCATTCGTTAATATTTTGAAATCACTCAGCTTCGCCTCTTCAACAGCAGGAAGCTCACTAGCGGCCTTGTGATTCAGATTCTGATATTCGATATTTCCATCCCATGTCAGCAGTCCGAGATAGGATTCCCCCTTATGACGGCTGTCCTTTTCACGCATGATTCCCTTTCCGTTGGCATAAACGTAGATGTCTTCACCAACGACGATTACCTTGATATCATAGGAGCCGTCTGCATTTGGCTCCACATCGCTCAAAGGAACCTCGGCAATACTGCCGCCTGTCGGAAATTCAAACAGCTTGAAAATATTATGTGTGTAATCCGCATTGATCACATAACATCCAGCCTGTGGATTATCGGGATTCTGTACACGGAACATCAGTGCCCCGGCACCCTTTTTATCCAGATTGTTGATGTTGGCGGAATACTCGAAGTTTTCTATTTTCGTATCGGAGATTGCAAAGTTATCACCGCTTCCCTGTGAGTGCATACCTTTTTCTGTGATTTTCCAGCTTCCCTGCAAACCTCGCAGATTTTCCAGTGTTGTATGGAATAAGCTATCATCCGCCCTCACGGTTCGATCTGTAAACTGAATATTGGATAGCTCTGCCTCTGTCTGAAAGGTTAACACTCCGATATATCCGCCGGCCCAATCATCCATATTTCCGCTCATCACATTTTCACTGCCGCCTTCACTGGTCACCTTGTAGGTAAAGTCCCCGTTTGCCTTTATATCCAAATCCAGATGTACCGTTTTTGTAGAATCATAGTCATTTAATACCTGCATGGGCTGATAATTATGATCCCCGGGCACTCGGAACATGCGCATTTTGTTTTCTCCCTCATGCCTGATGACATTTGCGGCTCTCCATGCCTTGCTGGGATCATTTCGGTCTCCCACACCGACCAGCAGTGCAGCGCATTGCGCATCACCGCTTTTGATTGTCAAATCTGCACTATAGTGAAAATCATCCGCAATTACCTTACTATCTTCACTCATTGCAAAATTGTCACCACCGGTATTATCCAGCATCACCTTGCCGCCCTCACTGCGAACATGATCCCCCTTGAAATTTGTCAATGAGACAGGCGCTGTTTCTTTTGTATCCTGCTCCTGATTCTTTGTTGAAGGTACCTGCTCCTCCTGCGGATCACCCGGAGCAGTTTCAGCCATTACATGAAAAGGTACTACATTGGTTACTGCCATGGAGCATGACAGTAAGGCTGTCAGCATTCTTGTCGTTTTTCTCGTCATACGATCTCTCCTTTTTTCATCCTTCAGACATCTTTTTGATGTTCTGTTTAAAGTATATCGAAAGAGAAAATGCCAACCCAGTGTATTTTGTAATCACTTACATTGACATTCGTTAAACTCTTTGTAGCTAATTCCTGCGTGGATCCTCCCATATCAGCAGGCATGCCGCAGTTTTGCCCCGCTTTGAAGATACCATATCGCCAGCTGCGTACGATCTCTGAGCTGCAGCTTCTCCAGAATGATACTTAGATAATTTCGTATCGTTCCCTCTGTAAAAATCATCTTTTCAGCGATTTCACGATTGGACATCCCCTTTGCTATGGCATTGATGATATCCCACTCCCGTGCACTCAGCTTCCTTACACACTGATTCACGCGCTTATGGTCCTGGTTCTCCATCTTCAGCCCTTTTTCAGTATGCATCATATGAATCATTTTTGCACCGACATACGGATTCAGAACACTGCCGCCCTCCATTGTGGTTTCGATGGCATATTTCAGCTCACCGAGTGAAACCCCTTTGAGGATATAACCGTTGGCACCATAGGCAAGTGCCTTCATTACATATTCATCATCAACAAAGGTTGTTAAAATCAGAACACGGACATTCGGATATTTCTCTTTCACGATACGTGTGCATTCCACACCGTCCATAACCGGCATACGAATATCCATCAGGATCATATCAACACGCTTTATCTCCAGATGCTGCAATACCTCTTCCCCATTTCCTACAACAGTAGTCACTGCAAACCCCTCGATAGAGTCCAGAATGATTTTCAGGCTCTCGCGAATTAACTGCTGATCCTCAGCTATCATAATCTTTGTCATGCTCTTTCCCTCTCGCTATCTCAAATAGTATACATTTATGTATAGCTTGTTTTTTAGGCAATATGGTCGTATAATGCACAAAAAAACAGCAAAAGCTGCTGTTTTGTACGTATTTCATAAAGTATAAGTAAATGAATACCTACGCCCAAACCGGTGATCCACTCCGGGTTATGAGCTACTGATTTTTCAATCATTCCACTGACAGCCATCACCGTTATAGGTAACACATCGGATACTTCCCTTTGTATATCCGATTGCTATCGCATACTCTCCTATGCTGTTTCGATCCAATACCTCCTTCCTTACTCATCAGGCATTACGGCGTATTATGTTTTATCACTTCCTATTTTAATGCGCTTAAAGGTAGACGTCAATTAACATTTGTAATCGGTTACAGAAGACAGCTTTATTTGCAGATGCTGCGTCATACTCCCATCACATATTCCATATACGAATCCGTGTATAAAAAACACCCGGCTGGGCTACCGGGTGCGTCTCATCATATTATAAGGTAATTTCTATCACATTTTCGAAAGGGTTATTATAAGCACGGACATAAACGAGCGGTTTCCCGCTCATACTACTGATTACTGACTCCACACGGATGATGGGAGTGTTCATCTTGATTTTCAGCAGATTCGCAAACTGAACCGGAACCAGCATGGGTATGAACTTTTGCGTAACACGTCCGTTTTTTACATAATCGTTCATATCCAGCAGATTTTTCAGATTTTTCATATCTGCATCGGATATCTGGTTTCGAATAAAGAAGATCTCCTCAACGCTGGTCGGCTTGGAATTGACGGTATTCAGCCGAACAACGCTCAACACCTGATCATCCTGATCGATTTCCAGTATCGGTGCAATGTCTGCGGCATCCTTTACATTAAAATACATGACGATGAACTCGCTGATTTCTTCCTGCAGCATTTCCGCAGCTGTATTCTTCTTCAGCAGCTTGCGGTCTGCGACAAAGGTTCCCTTGTTTTTATCGCGGTAGAGGAAACCCTCCTCAACAAGCTCATCGATTGCTTTACGCACAGTCATACGGCTCGCATCGAAGCGAACCGCCATGTCACGTTCTGAATCAATAGGTGAATTGGCAGTCTTATCTTCAATTTCCTGCATAATTAGGTCTTTGATTTTCCGATAGATAGGAGTTGCCATAGTTTCACCTCTTTCCTGATACTAGCGCATGAAGCCGAAGGATTTCCATGGTTTGATATAATCCAGCAGCATGTTCTCATCCTCCGGTATATGACCGATGACATTTTTTCTTCCATCATTCGGCATATCCTTCAACACAATATGCAATTCTCCTTTATAACGGGAATATTCATCATTTACAATGACGACATCACCACGTTTTAAATCTCTTGTATTCTTTGGCGGAACGCTTTCTTTAGCGTAGGTAACACGCGGCATGGTGCTTCTCGCCATATACTCGCTCATATCTCCACGAACAAAATGCGGGTGCTCGTAAAGGATCTTTTCTTCTGTCGGGTGAAGATCCGCTTCAAAATCAATCTTAAAGGTAAGCTTACCGGGATCAATTTTTGAAAGCGTAGAGAGCTCTTCCTCACTCGCATAAGCATTTGCGATGATGACATCATCCACCAGTCTTGTGGCAAACAAATGTCTTGCCTGCACATCGATTGGCAGGTCACGGTGTATTTCCAAAGTACACAGACCCTCATTCACCGGCCATGGGCCATAGGTTCCCTCTTCCTGAGAGGATACGAAGGCAGCGACTTTAATATTCAAATCCTTAATGTCCTGACTGCATTTTTCAAAATGCTCATAGCTGATTCCGCTGTAGCGCTGCGGATAAAAGTTATGACAGGTGATGATATTTTCCAGCTTTGGATAATGGCTCATAATATTGTCCAGATATTTCGTACCCAGACTTGCGTTGATTTCGATTTTCAAATTTTGTGGATTATAGGTCATCAAAGCTTCCTTCAATGAATCAAATCCTTCATCCAGACGAATACCGTCGGCATGCATCTCTGCGAAAAATGACAGATCATCATAAGAAACATGCAGCTTCTCAAATACAAACGGCGCAACATCCAGGATGACTTCCATTCCATAGGAATGTGCGTGGTCGATCAATTCTCTGAATTCCGCAAGGATTTCCTCGCGTTCCTTATCTACACTCAGCAGGCAGGTAAAGATTCGTTTGAATCCGTATTTTGCGGCAAGTGTCACATATGCTTTATCTTTCTCCAGAGTTGAATGCTCCGGATAAAGAGAAATTCCTAATCTAGCCATGATTAGCTCCTCCTTTGACAAGCAGCCAATACTATTACGATTCGGTTGCTTCTGACTTCTCTTTTGCTTCGTTCTGAATGTAGCTTTCCATGTTACGCAGCAGCTTAACTGCCTTCTTTTTTGCCCCGCGGTTATAGAAGAAGGACATGATTTTAAAATTCACGCTCTTCGCTCCGCTGGCTCCGGAAAAATCTTCCATATACGTTACACCGATATGATCTTCATCCAGCTGTTCAATTTCATAGGAAATTGTATTGATACCCTGACTGCTTTCGAATTTCGCCTTGTAATTCCGCGGAGCTTCAAAATCCGTAATCGTGACCTTGACCTTTCCTTCACGCTTCATCTTGTTTTTCATATCCTTCGTGTAGGAAAACCCTTTGTGAATCTGCTTCGGTCGAATATTCTTACCCGTTGATGCTGTGATATCGTATGCAATTGACTCTGCGATTTTATCGAAAAAAACATCCGCATTCACATACAATTTTTCTTCTACTTTGATCATGTGCTTCTCCTTTTATTTCTTTTTAACGTTCTTTTTGTCCTTGTATACCATAAAGGCTCCCAGACATAAAACAGTGACACCACAAATACAATACAATATTTTTTGTGAAAAGTCATTATAAGTTTGAGAATACATCATGATGATGCAGCCGATTGTTACAGCAAATAAGCCCCAGCGTGTCATAAATATCACCTTTTTCCTATGTTGTTCGCTTTTTTATTTTGTAGTTACCTGAAAGTACATTACGCTACCGATTGGTGTAGCCTTGATGGTTTTCTTGGCGATTGCACATGCCTTGTCAAGATCCTCTGTGTTTACGTGAAATGCAAGCTTGATTCCCGTTTTTCCCTCATATTTGAAGCTGACGCCTTCCTCCGTTGTCTTCTCCAGCAGATCAATAATAAATTCCTGATTTAATCCGCAACTGATGTATATCATTCTGTTCACCTCTTGTTTCCCTTATTTTTAATTACTTTTTGATTTCCTTATATAAATCCATGAATTCCTGAGACAGGATTTTAAATGCCTCCGCACTCATCAGCTGATCCTCAGCATGTGTCAGCAGCAGCGTCATCTGTGTGGCTTCCCCGCCGGCTTCCTGCTGAATCAGCTTTGCATGGGAATGGTGTCCCTCGGTGAAGGATTCATCCCCCTGCTTGATAAGCTCCTGTGCCTGCTCGAAATTTCCGGCTTTCGCTTCCTGAATGGCTTCGATGTAAAGTGAACGTGCCATTCCCACGCTAGAGATAATTTCAAAACAGATCAGTTCTAAACCTTCCATATTGTCCTCCTTATAGTAAGCAAGGGAAGAGTAAATATCCTCTTCCCTTTCTATTTACTTTTGTTGCTATAGTTTTTATTCTTCTACGTTGTTCATTCTGTTTGCAACGATAACAAACGGAATCCAGCAGAGCACTGCTACAACCAGGTTGATTGCGGCGATAACTCCGGCCATCAGACTACCACCTGTTGCCAGGATTGCATAGATTACTGGTGGAACTACCCAAGGTACTGTGATGAATACCGGTGGGATCAGTCCGGAAGCTGTTGCAAGATAAGCGATTGTTGCCAGAATAACCGGTGTAATCAGCCAAGGAATAAAGTAGATAGGGTTTAATACGATTGGCAGACCGAAGATAACCGGTTCGTTGATGTTGAAGCAGCCCATTGGCAGACTCAGTTTTGCTACTGCTCTTGCATCGTCTCTCTTGGAGAAGATCATGATGGCAATCAGCAGTGCAATGGTACATCCGGAGCCACCCATCCATACAAAGGCATCGAAGGAACCACGTGTCCATACGAACATTTGGTCAACAACATCATTCAGTGATTTTCCTGCAGCCATAGCAGTATTGTAGATGTTTGTATTGTCGTTCAGCAATGGAATATATCCACCGTCCAGAATTGGAGCCAGTACGTTTGGTCCGTGCAGACCGAAGAACCAGAATACCTGTACAGCAAATACAAGAATGATGATAGCGCCAAGACCCTGTGACAGGTTCTGGAATGGAATCTGCAGATACTGGTTGATCAGCTCAGGCAGACCGTTTCCTAAGAATTCTGTACATAAGAACTGAATGATACCTGCAGTGTAGATAGCGATGGTACCCGGAATAATTGCAGCGAATGCTTTGGATACTGCTGGTGGTACCTGCTCAGGCAGCTTGATGGTAACTTTCTTAATCATCAGTTTCGCATAAATGATAACAGAAACCAGACCGATAATCAATGCAGAGAACAGACCACCGGAGTTTGTCCAAGCATATGGCAGGAAGCCCCAGCCGGTAGCATTATTCAGTAATATAGCATCTTTCGTGTCATTCAACGCAACATCCAGTCCTGCACTCTTTAATGTGTTCAGTGCATCAACTGCAACATCAGGAAGCTGATAGTTGAAGGTAGCGCTCTGTGCTAAGATCGTAACGAAGGAAGCCAGTGCAACAAGACCTCCAGCAAGCGGGTTCACATCATAGGCCTTAGCCAGATGGTAACCGAAGGAAAATGCAAATGCAATGGCCAGCATTGCCAGTGTTCCCCACCATACATTTCCGTTGATTCCAATCAGCCACTGGAATGTTTCTGCAATATGCCAGTCCGGCAGATAATTGTTTGGCAGATCACGGAAGAATACGTTTAATAATGTAGCGACAGCACCTGCCATGGTAATTGGCATGATACCGATGAATCCATCACGAATCGCTACCAGATGTTTCTGAGAACCGATTTTCGCCGCAATCGGCACAAAATGTTTCTCCATCCACGCTGTGAATTTTTCCATTTTTCTTTCTCCTCCTAAAAATGAATTATTTTACACTGTCCGGTAAAAGGAGCCACCTGTTACCGATAGTGACAATGCCATTGTGAGGGATTTTACATCCCAAGAAGCTTTAACGCCTGTTCCAGAACCTTCGCTCCGTTCATGGTGCCGTATGCCTGCATGTCGATGACTGCAACCGGTTTTCCTCCTGCAATCGCCTTCATTTTGGATTCCAGGAAACGAACCTGAGGTCCCAGAAGCATAACGTCCATTTTTTCTACATTGTTGACAGCATCCGCATCACCGACAGCCCATATTTCTGCTTCGATTTTTTTCTCTGCCGCTGCTTCCTGCATTTTCTTAACCATCATACTGGTTGACATTCCTGCAGAGCATACAAGTAAGATATTTGTCATGAGTTTTACCCCTTTCTAGTGGTCTATACCACTTGGTACACTCATATGATACAACACCCCTTTAAATAATGCAAGCGTTTTCTTTCTAAATTTCTAATTTTTTCTGTTCAAACGCCGCAGACAATCTCTGAAAAAAGCAAATAACCCTTTATTTATCGCATTATTTCCACTTTTTATTTTTTAACACAATTTGTGATTGCTGTTGCAGTCTTGTGATATTTTTTTATGAAACCGCTTATTCTTATGGTTTATACCATGGTCCAAGTGGTCTAATCCACATGGTTTTAAGCTTATACCATATAGTACAAGGATGAAGATGTGGAAGCAGCGGACAAGCATAGCTGAAACGCACTTGTTTACAGCGCTTTTTCCCTGCACAGAGCAAAAAAAAGACAGCAGATCCAATACATGCCTTACCTGCTGTCCGTGAAAATCATCCTCTTGTCCATCCCTGCTGCTGTTAGCGCATATCCTTCCTATAAGTATCAGGAAGCCTGCTCGCCTTGTGTGAAATCAAAGAGAGCATTTTCATAATCCTTTACAAAATAACGGATATTTTTTCTTCCCCTGCAAATTACCGTATGGCCCTCCGCCTCCAGTTTTTCCTTCTGCGCACTCACACCTCCGGGATATTTGGCATTCAGCTCTCCGTTAGCCTTCAGCGTTCTCCAGTAGGGGGTTGGATCATCCCTTCGCTGAACACTTGCCCATGCCGCAATGGAAACGAAAATACCGGCAGTGATCGGCTCCGTAAAATCCGCATGACTCACTCGTGCGAAATAATCACGAAGCTCCCCGACAGTTGTCACCTTGCCGAAGGGTACTCTGCGCATAAGCGTGTCATAGTCGATAGGCGGTGCAAAATACATACGACTGCCTCCGTACTTTTTAATGCTTTCGGTATCTGTAATGATTTTCATCTTTGGCATATCCTTGCTGTCATGCAGCATAGCGTTGAAATCCTTTTTGTCTTCATTTGCCATGGTTGCCACCTCCTGCACTAAGCATAATACGTTTTCTTTCTGCATGCAATGAGACGGTTTCACAAATACAATACATAACGCTCCATGATTCATCCGTTATTGCATAGGGTGTAAACGATGAGCTTTTACAATGTCCCTGATTCATCCGCATTGGGTTCTGTTGTCCATTCCTTGTTAAAATCAGATCCGCTTATGATTCTTCGCTGCCCGTTTGACTTCAAAAGATACATATCTTCATCAGGATAATAACAGGTATCCTCCTGCTCTACCGTCCCTATGTCAAGTAGTATCAAATCGGTATCGCCAAAATTGTATATGGAATGCGCAATATTCTGTCCGGAGGGCTTTGCGAAAAAATCACCCTTTGTAACAGGACAGCTTTTATCATTCAGCCGCACAGTCCCATTTCCGGATAGAACAAGAAAGAACTCCTCCTGCTGGGAATGGCTGTGATACTTTGTGCTGAAGCTTTCCGGCGGAATTCGATCAATGTTCACATACAGCCGTTCGCTGCCTGCGGCTGCACCAATTGCTTTTGTAATGAGTCCATGCGTGTCCTGCGATATAAATTCCTCTGCTATTTGATCCATATGCTGTATCATTATTTTCCATTCTCCTTTATCTTACCGCCTATTCAGAAAGCGCTGTTTGCCGTCATTCTCCGTAACGGCAGAATCGCAGGCATGACATATGCCATCAGAACGAATGCAGAGCTGCTAAATCAGTCATTTTCCTTCCTATCCATGTATACAGACAGCCTTTGCTATGGCGATGTTCCACAGTCATATGATAACATCCCTGTCTTCTTCATGCAAATCCGATAATCCGTTTGCGCTGCTTTCATTGCTATGCAAAGAAAAAGATACAGACCTCACATAACGTGATTCTGCATCTTTCCCGCTGCTATTTCTCTAGGATATCCGTGCACATCTGATGCGCCATCGTCGTTAGAATGATACAGCAGCTCGTCGCTCCCGCATCCAGATAACCGCGGCTTCGCTCTCCCAGTCTTGCTGCTCTTCCAATCTTTGCCACAAGCTCCTTTGTGTGTTCCCTGCCTGCCTCGGCTCCCTCCTGCAGCGCACACAGACATGCCGCATAGCTTCTGCTTTCCTGCATCGCCTGCTCATATGCCCTTATCGCCGGTGCAAGGGTGTCGATCAGTGTTTTATCGCCTTCCTTTGCCCCTGCCAGCTCCTGCAGTCCCTGTAAGGCATCCTGCAGGGCTTTTAGGAATACCTCCTTTGTGAGCTTCTCTTCCTGTTTGCACGCTCTTGCAATTCTTGAAAACATCGTTCCGTAGATCGGACCCATGCTTCCTCCGATATCCATCACCAGCGTCCGCGAGATCGTCTTCATGCTCTCGGAAAAGCTCATATCCGCACGAAGCCGCTCCCTCGCCATCAGAAACCCCTTGTTCATATTGACTCCGTGATCCCCGTCTCCGATTGCACCGTCGATCTCACTCAGATATGCTGCATTCTCGTGGATCGCTTCACATATCGCTTCCGCTATCTTCACATTCTTCTCATTTCGGATATATTCCATCACGGTCTCCTCACCTGTGTCAGTCCCACACATGCACAATCCATATCCAGACATTCTTTCAATTCTTCATCCAGCTTCATCATCGTCAGCGTTACACCATTCATCTCCAGTGACGTGAAATAGTTCCCCACATACGAACGGTATACCCGGATACCTGCCTGCTGTAACAGCTCCTCCACCTCATGATAGAAGATATACTGCTCCATGACAGGCGTTGCCCCCAGACCGCTCACCAGTACCGCCACCTCATCCCCGCTTTGAAACGGTACATCGCGGATGACCATATCCACCATCTCCTGTGCCATCTGCTTCGCGGACCCCAGCGGTTTTACACATACGCCCGGCTCTCCGTGATGTCCGATTCCAAACTCCATCGTTCCCGGCTCGATCTGGAAGTTCGGCTTTCCGTTTGCCGGTATTGTACACGGTCCCAGTCCGACACCCACGCTTCTTGTATTCTCGATTGCCTTTTGTGCGGCAGAGATGACCGCATCCAGATCAGCTCCCTGTGCCGCTTTCGCTCCGCCGACCTTCCATAGAAAGATTTCCCCCGCCACACCTCTTCGCTTGGTGATGTCTTCCTTCGGCGCACTTGCCACATCGTCATTCGCCACTACGGTTCTTACCTCGATGTCATCATCCTCTGCAAGCTCCATCGCCATCTTCACGTTCATATTATCTCCGGCATAATTGCCATACAGCACTGCCACTCCCATGCCCTGATCCACCGCACGGATACTGTCATAGAAGCTCTTGGCTGTCGGTGAGGAAAAGATTTCCCCCACAGCGACCGCATCTGCCATATGTTCTCCGCAGTAGCCGATGAAGGCCGGTTTATGTCCGCTCCCTCCTCCGGTTACGATACCCACCTTTTTCTGTTTATTGAAGGAATTGCTGATGACGACTCTGGGATTTTCTTCATCCACATGGATGATATCCCGATGACATTTCGCAAATCCCTTCAGCATATCCTCTACGACCATGTTGGGATTATTGATGATTCTCTGCATTCCCTGCACCTCCTTATCTTCTGTATTCCTGTTCGATTTCCATGATACGTGCCACCTTTTCAGCACTGGCACCGCCGGCAAAGCTGCATTCCAGCCAGCGTTCCACCAGCAGCCTTGCATATTGCGCTGCTATGACTCTTGCTCCCATGCACAGCACCTGACAGTCATTGGATTTGATGCTGCGCTCCACAGAGAACAGATCATGTCCGACCGCCGCACGGATACCGGGAATCTTATTGGCAGTGATCGCCATACCGATACCGGTCCCGCACAGCAGGATACCGCGTTCACAGCTTCCATCCGTGATACATGCGCACAGCTTTTGCGCAATGTCCGGATACAGGGACGGCGCTTCATGATAGACCCCGATATCCTTCACCTCATGCCCCAGCTGTATGATAGTTTCCTTCATTGCTTCCTTCAGGCGGTATGCCGCCTCATCACATCCGATTACCAGCTTCATAAGTGCTCCTTTCCTCCCTGCGAGTTGCCCGCAAGTAACATCCGTTTATCTCAATATATCCTATCCTTTGCTCCTCTGCCGGATAGGAAGAAAAGCCGCAAGCGATTCACTCACGGCCTTCCCTGCCAGCTACAGCTTCGTGATTGCGAAAACCGTTTTTACCGGATGATTTTCAAAGTTCACCAGCTGATACTTCACTCCTGACGGGATAAAGAAGGTATCCTCCGGCTCCAGTACGAAGCTTTCCTCCAGATCGACCAGATTGACTGTTACCGGGCCCTCTACACAATACAGTGCCGCATCCCCTTCATGAATATCCGGATCGGAGCATCTTGGTCCATAGCCGCCTGCCGGCAGTATGAATTCCCCAAAGTGACCGTAATCATTGCTGGTGATGAAACGCATCAGCATCGGATGCTTGGTTCCATGCACATTGTTCAGCTTTTCAAAATCCCGGACCGCATAGACCGCACCGGTTTCTCTTGCTTCTTTGGGATCTACCGGCCATGCACCGATATCATCCGTACAGCCCTGACGGGAGATATCCTGAATCCTTCCACGCATATCCGGAAGTGTATCGTTGTTTGGTCCCTTATAGAACTTCGTTTCCTCATCGCTTGGAATCACAGCAGGCGGAATCGACTCACTCCATGCCTTCGGTGTGATGAAATACAGGATCCTTGCCTTCTGATCGGAGAAATTGTGACAGCAGTGCCATGCACCCTCCGGCATGAACAGCCCTTCTCCAGTTTCCAGATAAGCAAACTGTCCGTTTCCGCTTCGCTGTACGACCGGACCGTTCAGGATGTAATAGGATTCATCACCGGGATGGATATCCAGCGGTGCAAAGACACCGCCCGGACCCAGCTCATAGATACCGAGCATGAAGGTATCCGTCGTAACCATCGTAAAGGTATTGTCAGAGGTAAATGCATTGTTGGGTGGATACAGCGCTGTGGAATACTCGCTCTTGCGAATCAGCGTCGGTTTCTTATCCTCTACTTTAAAGGGGAAATTCCCCATGATATCAAATAGTTTTGCCATAGTCCTGTGTCCTTTCCTATTCTTCAGCTTCTACTGCAGGCTTACGCAGCAGGATCAGTAAAGCTGCACTGACTGCGCCGGCAATCAGAAGTGCTACAATAAACAGAAGTGCGTTATTCAATGCGAACAGTACAAACAAGCCGCCATGCGGTGCACGCATGGTCAATCCGAATACATAGGATAATGCACAGCCTACTGCGGAGCCTGCCATCAGAGAAGGAATCACCGTCAGTGGATTTGCGGCCGCAAACGGAATGGCGAATTCGGTGATCATACCGAATGCTCCGGCAAACAGACCGGGTACCGCTGCACGTTCCTCCTTTGTAAATTTGTTTTTTGCGACCAGTGCCGCAACCGCGATTGCCAGCGGAGGTGCCATACTGCCGATAAAGTTCGCTGCCATCGGCATGTAGTTTCCGGCATCCATAGCAGCAAGCGCGAAGGCATAGGCAACCTTATTGCAGGGACCACCCATATCAAAGGCAAGCATACAGCCCTGGATGATACCCAGCAGGACAAGATTTCCGGTTCCCAGAGAGTTCAGCATATCGGTTAAAGCCGTTGTTAATGCGGATAGCGGTGTACCAATAACGTATACCATGATCAAACCGATTGCCCCTACCCCGATGATTGGAATAATCAGTGTTGGCAGCAGTGATTTCAATGCCATCGGCAGATTGATTTTCTTTAACAGATTCACAAGGTAACCGGCAATGATACCTGCAATCAGGGCACCAAGGAAGCCGGACCCCTGCATATCCGCAAGTGCACCGCCGACCATACCGACAGCAATACCGGGCTTATCCGCAATGGAATAGGCGACATAGGCACCCAGAACCGGCACCATTAAGGCAAATGCCTTTTTTCCTAACCAGAAGATGGTTGAAGCGAAGTTCCCATATTCTTCCACGGAATTGGGAATGTCATAACCGCCAATGGCGAAGCCCAGAGCAATCAGTATTCCTCCGGCGATAACGAATGGCAGCATATAGCTAACACCTGTCAACAGTGCCCCTTTTATTTCACTAAGTTTTTCTTTCATGACTTTTTTCGTCCTCCTAAATAACATACTGTATGAATTATTTCAGTGTTTCGAAAATGATATCCGGCTTCTGAATCACCTGATGCGGTGTATGTCTGACAATCTTATCCTTATAAGCGTCAAAGCGTTCTGCCTTACTGATTCCCACGTCATTGGCAAAAACGATCAGGTCTGCCGTCTTGATATCCTTTTCCGAGAGCTTGTTTTCAATCCCTAAAGCTCCCTGCATCTCCACCTTGCACGCATACCCCTTCTTTTTGCATTCCTTTTTAATAGCCTCTGCGGCCATATACGTATGAGCGATGCCGGTTGCACAGGATGTAATTGCAACAATTTTCATAAAATTCACCTTCCTTTCCGTTCCCATTGTGTTCCTTACGCACAATTCGATTGCAGGGTATTGATAGCCTGAATGATTTCTTCATAGCTTTGTGCATGCTCCAGTACTTCGATAAATTCTTCATGCGTCAACAGCCCGGCCAGTGTGGCAAGCACCCGCAGATACTGATCTGAGCTTTGATTAGCGGCAATCGCCAGCATGAAGACATAGCGTACATCGCCCTCCTCATCATGGGAGCAATAGCGGAATGTCTGCTTGCAGCGGCAGAAGCCTATCCCCGGTTTTACTACAGCATCGCATTTGCCATGCGGCAGTGCAATCATGTTTCCCATATAGGTGGAACCCAGGGTTTCCCTTTCCTCCAGCGCTTTGATATATTGCTTTGCATCTGTCACGATACCGGCTGCCTCGAATTTTGCGGCCAGTGTTTCAAACATGGTTTCCTTATCCGTAAACGGCTCGACATCCAGCAGAACGGTATCCCTGATCAAAACCTTCGATAAATTTACTTCGTTCATAACGATTCCTCACCCCCGGTGCTACTTTCCGTTTTTGAATACAGTCAGTACTCCCTTTGCATATTCTTTCATAAAGCGGTAGCTTTCCTCTTCCACCTCATGCCAGAAGGCTTTTCCATCCCGTTCGTTCAGGTATTCCTGGATATGCCTGCTTGCGGCTGTTGCCATGTAGCTGTAATAGTTGACCTTGGAACAACCTGCTGTGATCGCTGCACGTACCTGCTCTTCGTCTACTCCGCTGCCTCCATGCATGACCACGCGCGTTTCCTTCGGCATTGCAGCACGGATTGCCTTCACTCTCTCGATATCCAGTAGCGGCGGTTCCGCATAGATGCCATGCGCTGTTCCAAAGCACACCGCCAGTGCATCCACACCGGTTTCTCTCGCAAATTCCGCTGCCTGCTGTGGGTCGGTGAAGGTCTTTTTGATGCTTTCATGTGTCCAGCCAATGCTTCCTCCATGAGAGTCTTCTTCCGTGCTAGTCATAATACCCAATTCAGCTTCCACTGTGATGTTTAAATCATGAGCAATTTTCGTAAATTCCTTCAGCTTTGCCATGTTTTCTTCAAACGGCAGCGCACTCAGATCATACATGATGCTGGAAAAGCCACAGCGGATCGCACGCATGACGAAGCTGTAATCACTGCCATGATCCAGATGCACACATACCGGCACCTTTGCCTGCTTTGCATACTCCACCATCTTTGGACCAATGCTTTCCATGGGAATCAGTGGATCATGTACCTGCGCATGGTCGATAATGATCGGCACATTCAGCTCCTCAGCCGCATCCACAACCGCACGCAGTGTTTCCATATTCGGTGTGTTGATACAGCCGATGGCATACCCCTTTTCTTCTGCTTCCTTCAAGATTTCTTTCATGTTCACTAACATTTTCTATATATCCTCCTTAATATGTCTGCTGTTTATACGCCCAGCCCGGCGGCAATACGCTTTAAATTGGCTAATCCCTGTACAGCCAGCTCTTCTCCGGTATCCGCAAATTTACGCCATATGGCACAGTTCGCATTCAGTTCTTCAAAGCTTGGATCAAAGGATTCAATGACACAGGGTCCCTCATATCCGATGTCATGTAATGCTGTGAAGAATTCCTCCCACGGTACCAGTCCCGTTCCCGGGATACCGCGGTTGTTTTCACATACATGCACATAGCCCAGATACGCTTTTCCACACACTTCGGCCGCTTCCCTATAGCTGGTCTCCTCGCGGATCATGTGGAAGCAGTCCAGATGCACTGCCATGTTTCCGGTGCCAACCGCCTTGCAATAGCGTACGCCCTCCTTTGCAGTATTGATGAAGTGGGTTTCAAAGCGATTCACCGGCTCCACGCATATTCGCAGCTGCGGATGTGTTTCCTTCGCATACCGGGCAGCTTCACGCATCGCTTCCACAGAATGGTTCCATTCCTCATCCGTCTTCGGTTTCCCGCTCAGACAGCCCCAGCCGGCATAATTCACACCGCCGAGGATGGTACTGCCTAATTCTTTGTTGATATCCACCAGTCTTTTGAGAGCCTCCACCCCGTTTTTACGGATTGCCTCATCCGGAGAAATCAAATTCGTCTTTGCGTCCAGAGTCGTTGTTGTGACAACCTCCAGCTTCGTCTTTGCCAGCTCTGCCTTTACCAAAGCAGTAGGAAAGGTTTCCGGATGGGCAATGGCGATATCGATGGTAGAAAAGCCCAGCTCCTCCGCCTTGGTGATGACCCACAAATCCTTCTCTGAAAACACTTCACTCCAGATAAAGGTATCTACTCCAAATCTCATCGTATTCCTCACTTTCTATGCGGTGATTCCACTCTGCTGCAGAATCTCCCAGATTTCCATTTCATCCCTTGCATTCTTCAAGGCCTTGATATTTGATCGATCATCAATGAATGCATAGAATTGCTGGAAAAAGTTATATACTTCGGACTGCGTATTGAAATCAATGGCCATTAAAAATACAATCTCAATACGATCCTCGTATGTCCAGTTCATCGGACGCTTTAAACGCATGACAACAATGCCGCTTTTTTTCACATATGTCTTATAGCCATGCGGTACTGCAATACTGTTTCCAATAGAAGTCGGTGTTGTCTTCTCCCGCTCCCATATCTTCTTCTCAAAACCTTTTTTCACATATCCTTTTTCATAGAGCAGCTGACAGCCTCTGGATATGACATCCTCCTTTCGCTTGGCATTCACATCACACAGAATCAGCTTCGGATCAAACAGCTGGAAGGCTTCATCCCGATCCGCTACTTCCACATTCTGCTTCTCTGTAATTGCCCGGCTTATCTTTTCAAGATCGTCATCGCTGATTTCGCGACTGACAAGCAGGACATTTTTCTTCAGCTCCAGCGGTACGGTCGTAATAATCAATTCAAATTTAGTAATGGAGCTTTCCTTTATATCCTCATAATGCAGAATCTTGCTGATGGCCAGATTTTCCACATTGCGCATTATTTTATTCGCCTGATACTTGGATGTATGGAAATCGGCTGCCGAGATAAACACGGCATTGACCGGATGATCCGATTCATCGATTGCATTGTTGATCAGCATGACGATATAGGCGATATCATCATCCGTGAAGCTGATTTTCAGGCAGGATTCCACTTCCTCGATCGTTGTCAGCGTAATACCGTACAGGCTGGGAAAACGATGCTTGATATCCTGACGGAAATCGTACCGTTTGGATATGGCGAAGGTCTCCTGCGCCTTCTTTTTCTGGATAAAGAGACTCACATCATGGACAAGTCCCTCACTGATCACAAAGCGCTTGTTGGCGACGATTGCTTTGAGATGCTCCAGAAACTCCCTGGTAATCGCATCAAAGTATTCCATATTGATTTCATCATCCAGTCCATGGTTGCTGAAGACGATGAACTGAGCCGCCATGCATCGGATTTCCAGTCCCAGATAGGCCTGCAGACCGTGAATTGCCGTATCAAACAGATTCTTAGCGGCGGTGTATTGATCGTTATTGACATTCAGCTTGTTCATGATATTCTTTTCCACAATAACATTGCCCTTGCGAACTCTGCGCAGCGTCACGGCAACATATTCCATAAGCTGCCAGTAGTCGGTATCCGTGAATGTCATTTCCAGATCATCCTCCACATCCTTTAACAGCTCCTGCAGATACAGGATATCGAAGTCGTCATACATTTCCAGAAAGTAGTTATAGAATTTTTCTGAAATGCGGTAATCCATTCCCTCCGGCACCTGTTCACTGCCATAGATTTCATTCATGAACTCCTTATTATTCTCCAGAATCGCCTGTCGGATATTAAACTCTCCACCCGCCACACCGATTCCCATATTGCGCTTCTTCACAATTTTTAAATCAAATTTTAACAGCCACTGCTCCAGCACCTCCAAATCCTTTGTAATAACGTTGCGTGCCACGTTCAGTTCCTCGGCAAACAGCTGGATCGTATAGCTGGAATTGTATTCAAACAAGACATCCAGTATATATTTTTTACGGTAATTATAGGATGAGGAATGATCACTGTTCTCCTGTAGCAGCTGTAAAACAGCTTTTCGCTGATGATCATCCGCAGATAACCAGACACCCTTACCGGGGATGGAATTCAATAGGACACCTGCCTTCTGCAGTGTCTTCTTTACATAATCCAGATTGTGCTTGATGCTGCTTCTCGAAACACCGATTTCATTCGCAATCACGGACGTGGTGATCGGTTCTTTTTGTTCCAGCAGCAGTCGTATGGTTTTTTCTGTCATCCGGTCAATCACGAACGATTCCTCCCTTCGTTGTATGCGGTTTCTTTTGCACCTTTATCTTACCGTAAACGATTCAGAATTGCTATGCTTCATAAATTCGCTTTGTGCACCATCTTGGTGCAAATTGAAAGCGTTATCAGCATTTGCACCATACTTGGTTCTTTTTGAAAAATATGCAAAAAAGACTTGTTTTACCGAGATTATTTAATTTCATAAAAAAAACAGCTGTTGGATAACAGCTGCAGCTTTACTAATGTCGACTTAACTGAAGCAGAAAAACGGACAAGCTTGAAATGAAAACCTATAGATAAGGCATTCCCTGTTGCCATTTCGTAGGTTTTCACTTTCGCAAAGGTTTTATGAAATGTCGTTTTACTTACTATCGATAAATTTAACCAGAAAAATCTTATTGCATAGGACGAAGACTTTGTTATGTAGGATGCACAAAGACAATGATAGTATCCTTACGTATTTGGCTTTATCAATTCCTTAACCGCTTTGGGAAGCATTCCATACAAACGCTTGCCTGTGTGGTTTTCTTAATAAAAGAATGCTCTTGTAATGATGGTGTTTTCCGCTTTTTCTGGATAAAATCATTTTTTCAGATGTACTTTTTTCTTATATACATCGCCGCTATGACGGTGCCTGCCCTCTGTTATGGAAAGGGAATCAAACAGCTAAAGGAGTTGAAGCTATTATCCCGTCAGACAGTGCTCATGCTAAATTCAAAAGGATCAATGTATCGAAAGAAACGATGTACCTGATCCCTTTTGCTTATGCTGATAAACCGCAGCTTCATGACTTCTTTGCGTTATTGTGTAAGCTTTTGTGTGATATACTGCTGTGTTTCTTCATCTGCGAATTTTATTAAATATTCGTAGTTGTGTGCGGAAATGTAATCTGTGATTCCGGCTGTATCCATTGTCTTTTTCAAAAGATGGGAATACAGTGTCTGGTCATCATGTAACAGAGCGCTGATTTCCAAAAAATAATAGTCCTTGTATTCCAGCGAAATCATATCAAATATCTCTTCTATCGAACTGCAGGCCTCTAGCTGTTGCTTTAAAGCCTCACTGCGATAATCCTCCACTGTCTTTCCTTCCTCTATCACGATATCTTGAAATGGAAATACCAGCTGCCGGTAGTCCTCCCGCTTTTTTCTGGCTTTTCCATATGTCAACAGATACTTCCATAAATATTCCTTATGTTTCTGTAAATCAAGCATGTTCTCACCTCGTTCTGTTATTATACAATATTTTATCGATATCAGGCAACGGTAAGAGCTGTCATTTTGATACATCCACTACCTTCTGCTGAAAATGGCTGTGTACTTTGGGACATGGAGCCCTGCCCCTGCACCATGAAAAGTCTCCCTGCTGATATATGCCATCTTCCTTTTTCTGTATCTCCGTGATATAATCAGAAAAACAAGGAGGCGTATTTATGGAGAAGAAACAATATGTCTGCCCGAAATGTGGTAACACACAATATGAAAGTGATCAATTTCAGGCAACAGGCGGTAATTTTTCAAAAATCTTCGATGTACAGAACAAGAAATTTATCACGGTTTCCTGCACTCGCTGCGGTTATACTGAGCTGTATAAACAGGAGACAGATGCCGGATGGAATATCCTCGATTTCTTTATAGGGAATTAGAAAAGCTGTAACGTATTGCTTTCACAGTAATCGCGTTACAGCTTTTTATATACAGTACTAATGCTTTTCAAGCTCCTCAAGCTTTCTGCCTATTTTGTGATACAGCCGCAAATATAAAATAAAAACCGCAAGTATCAAAAGCAGAATCACACCGGAAACCTGAATTCCTAATGTAGTAATGGAGGATGCATTTACACCCAGCCATAAAAAGGCGAGAAGCCCTATGATAAAAGCCGAACAAATGGCCAGCATGGTAAGCAACGACCTCCAGCTTGTCAAAAGTCGCTTATATAAAGCAATCCTTGACGTACGATCACTGAAAATCTCCGGTTTTGTGCCAGTTTCCATCTCTGTACGAAAGTAATTCCACACACCATTAAACTCGCCTTTTTCATGATAGATATTGTCCCATCCCGCCTCTTTGTAATTTTCCACATACTGGTCAGGGTCACGAATATCTTTTTCATAATATCCAAGGTGATAATAATAATTTTTCGGCGTATCTTTTTTAAATATGTATTGAATTCCGTTTTTCCTTACGAAATGAAGCCCCTTCTCTGACATGCTGTGCAGATACTCTGCTTCTTCATCCATATCGGAAACAAAAAACAGCTTATACTTTTTCACATTCTCAGCAGGAGCTGCGCTCACTGGCTTTTCTATTTCCTGCGTAGCTTGCTGTGGCTTGCCGTCCGCATCCGCTTTTAGCTCTTCCATCATTTTATCCAGACTGTCTGACGCAATCAGCTCTTCCTTATTTTCGTCATCCAAAGAAATCTGATCAAGTCCAGATTCCGGAGTTGTGCTTTGTTCTTTTTTTTCTTCACTCATGGCGTACCCTCCATTTCCTCTGTATCAATACCGTAATGCTATTGTTCTGTCAAAAACAGCTGAGCAAGCTTTGAAAATGTATCCACACTTGCTGCATAATCATCCGCTTCACCGAATCCAAAGGAAGCATAGATGAATGGTATCCCTGCCTTACAGCAGGATACCTGATCTGTCTTTGTATCACCGATATAAACAGGCTGCTGCAGGTGATTGCGTTCCACTATGGATTTCAGATTTTCAAACTTCGCTTTCCCAGTTCTTCCGGAGCATTCATAATCTCTGAAATATTTCTGAAGACCATGTACAGCAAACATTGCCTCAATATAACCATCCTGACAATTTGATACTATATACAATGGATACCGCGCTGACAGCTTTTCCAAAGTATCCTCAACATGGGGATACAGCCTACCGCCATGCTTTCGCAAATACTCACATTCGAATTCACAGCAGGTTTCGATAAGTCGCATCCGCTTTTCACAGGATAGCTCAGGAAACAGTCTTGCCGCGATATCCTCATTCAAAAGACCCATCACAGACGCAAGCATGTCTGCTGTTATAACTTTACCTTCGATTTTTTCCCGCTCCAGAATAACCGTATATGCTTCAGCGATTCTCTGCGTCGCATCCCAGAGTGTGCCGTCAACATCAAAAATAATTCCATCTGTTTTCATATGAACCTCTTCTATCAAACTGTAACCGTTAATTATCGTAGCATATTTTACAGAAAATGGCTACACTATTTCATGTATTCGCAGCAATCCGGATAAGAAAATTCGCATACCAGAAAAACTCATCATGGACTAGATCCATACGGATAATCGTATGCTCCTGCAGGGACAGCAGCTCCTGAGATAGCGGCTTCATAAGCAGAGTGTCCTTTCTGTGTGAAAATTGTCTTCCGTAATGCAGCGTTAAACGACTGCTTTTTATTTGAAAAGAACGCGGTCCCCATGTACTCGATTTCCCATAGGATGTTTTTTTATGCGCCAGCTGCCTGTTGAACATTTTCAAGGCTGTCTGATACAGCAACCAGCGACTGTGAACCTCAATCGCGTCGGAAAAGCATAAATCCGCATATCTAATGCTGGATGGGTGCTTGTGCAGCTGATGGATCAAATCCTGTAAATCTGTGTGATAGACCTCCTCATATGCAAGCAGATGCTCCTTTTGTTCTTTTGTTGCATGAAGTCTTATTTTAATCGTTCGATACATAACTGATTACCTCCTTTTACCCTTATATACGGATGGAAAAGGTGAAATTCCTAAAATTTATTAAATTTTTTTATTTCATTATTTTCATACCTTGCATATCTAGGAGATGATACGCATAGCAGTTATAACTCTTTTCTTTTACAGAGGTCCAGAAACTCATCATATGACATCTCCATATGATGGATAGCTGCGCTTATTTCTTCTCTCACTTCATTTTTCAGCGCATGAGGTTATGTGTGCTATACAGGATATGGGTATACATACTTATACAAATTTCTGTTTTGAAGGATGCAAAACCACGCAGTATCTACTTATGTATGCATATTCCTGAGCAACGATACGGCAGTTACTATTCAACTGTCTTAGACTGAGAAAACACGTGCACTACTAGAGATATCACCGTTGTTGCTATTGCCTGTATTTATATGATTACAGTATTTGAATATATTATGATGTGTGGACAATAGTAACTAACCGGGATGGGATATATGCACAAATTTAAAAATTAGGTATGGACTTTTAAAAACGATTATGATATACTTTTATGGCAGTGGAATAAAACGGTTTTATCTAACCACTTACTGCTGATCAGAGCTGGAGTAGTACTCAAGAGGCTGAAGAGGTGCCCCTGCTAAGGGTATAGGTCGGGAAACTGGCGCGAGAGTTCAAATCTCTCCTACTCCGCCATTAAAAAGTGAAACATCGCAATTGCGATGTTTTTTTATATACAGATCGTAGAAGAGAATTGAACACAGATTCTATGGTGTCGACTTAGGAGTAGGGCATAGGAAACGGTTAAGTGAACAGGCTATACTGTGAAACTCCAGGCATTCCAACAGCTGTGCATTCATTATGAAGCGCCCTATAGAAAAAGGAGGCTGGATAAATGATCATTACATGAAATTGATCAAAACCAAACCTCGTTTTCATAATATGGTTCCGTTTAAGAAAGAAATGTTTTTTGCGATCCCTGCTTCTGCTAATCCTCAAAAAGTACGGTGGAAAGATAACGTTCTGCAGTATCTGGCAAAAGAACAACAATTCGCTTTCCTGCAAACACATCCCGTTTCGCAAGCTGTAAGGCCGCATACATAGCTGCTCCACTGGAAATGCCGACTGCAATTCCCTCTTCCTGTGCAAGTTTTTTTGCTGTGGAAATAGCAGCTTCATCCTTGACCTGCACAATCTCATCTACAAGCTCTCCATGATAGTTTTTTGGTATAAATCCTGCACCGATTCCCTGAATTTTGTGCGGGCCTGCAGCTCCACCGGATAATACCGGAGAATTTTCAGGCTCCACAGCTACCATCCGGATATCCGCATTCTTTTCTTTCAGATAAGCTGCAACTCCACTGATTGTGCCACCGGTGCCGACGCCTGCGACAAATACATCAAGCTTTCCATCTGTATCTCTCCAGATTTCCTCTCCGGTATGAAGATAATGAGCGTTGGGATTGTCCGCGTTTTCAAATTGCTGAAGAATGATGGAATTCGGTATCTCCTTATGCAGCTCCTCAGCTTTGGCAATTGCTCCCGTCATCCCCTTACTTCCCTCAGTCAGTATCAGCTCAGCACCATATGCACGAATCATTTTCCTGCGCTCGACACTCATAGTTTCGGGAAGAACGATCATTAGGCGTATACCGAGAGCCGCCGCAGTCATCGCCAAACCGATACCTGTATTACCAGACGTCGGCTCAATCAGTACTGTGTCTTTGTCAAGCCTTCCTGCCTTTTTAGCCTCCATAATCATTTGATATGCAATGCGATCCTTTACACTTCCGCCAGGATTGAAAGCCTCTGTTTTCACCAGAATCTCTGCCTTTCCCTCTTTATTCAAACGATGAACCCTGATCAATGGCGTGCTGCCAATCAGTTCGGTTATGCTGTTATATATTTTCTCCATGTATTTGTTCTCCTTTTTCTTATCCATCTTCTTTTGTTATTTTATAGAAACTAAGGCGAGGTAATAACATCGTGTCGTATGATGAAACTTGTCAGCAATATGAATTTTCAGTTTCACGCTTCCATCTCCTATCATTTTACTGGGATTATATGTTATTTTCCTTTGATTGTCAATGCATAAGATTCAATATTCCTATAATTTTTGTATGATATGCTTGTCTTTTTGATATATATCAACTAAAATATAAGATAAGAATTGATGGGAGAGATATGATATGAAAATTTCTACAAAGGGCATATATGCACTGGAAGCCATGATTGAGCTGGCCTCAAGAAATACTGCATGTGTCAGTATTCGCGATATAGCTGATGCCAGAAACTGCTCGGTGAAATATCTGGAACAGATTTTCAAACAATTGAAAAAAGCACAGCTCCTGATAAGTATACGCGGCAAGGATGGCGGCTATCAGATTGCAAAGGATCCTGAAGAAATAACGGCAAAGGATATTATTCTGGCAGTTGAAGAGAAACTGGATCCTGTTGTATGTCTTTCCCATACATGTACTCGCTCCGGTATTTGTCGGACACAACCGGTGTGGATGGGTATGCAGGAACAAATCTACAAAGTCCTTGAGAGTAAGACACTGAAATATCTAACTGATATTTATAGAAATGAGGTGAGTGCATGAAGCTGTCAACAAAATCACGATATGCGGCAAGATGTTTAATTGATCTTGCTATATACGGTAAAGACCACCCGCTGTCAATTACAGAAATAGGTGCACGTGAGGAAATTTCCGAACGCTATCTGGAGCTGATCTTCGCAACATTGAAAAAAGCCGGGTTCATCGCAAGTGCCCGGGGAAGCCAGGGTGGCTATCAGCTGATACGTCCGATTGAAAGTATCACGATTTATGATATCATTGCGTTGATGGAAACCAATACAAGCATCGTCAACACACAGGATGAACGAGATCCAATGAAGAGAATACTGATGCGTGAGGTCTGGTCTTTGATTGATGACAATCTGAAAGCATACCTTTCTGACCTGACTATTGCGGAATTATCATTATCTTAAAGAGATGCACGCAGCTTCTTTTTTAAAAACTCCACCTTTCATAAAGATGGAGTTTTCGTACTGTATAAACAGCACATGAGATTCAAGTCCCTGGACGTTTCTTTATGAAGCTGCTATGCAGTCTCAGGTGCGCCCTCACCAATCCCTGAACAGTACCAATGGTATTCAGGGCAGACTCTCATTCAGAGAATCTCAGGTGCATGAAGAATATTCATAGCACCGACAACATCACGATGATGGTGAAAACCACAGCGGCAGGTATAGGTTCTTCCTTTCACGTTATTGATTTTTCCACAGGAAGGACAGCGCTTGCTGGTAAGTCTTGGATTCACGTAACGAATATGTATTCCTGCAAGCTTTGCTTTATACGCTATAAATTGCTGGAGACGCTGATAGGACCAGCAAATCTGTTCATGCTTTGAAAATTTTTTTTGTAAATGGTACAGCTTTTCCAGACAGATAATCTGGATTTTCTGTTCAATTGCAAAATTTACAATCTCACGCGCAAGGCAGTGATCGATATAGCGTTTGTAATCATTCAGACGATGGTACTGCTGTTTCTTTTTACCCTGCGTTCTCTTTATAAATTCATCTGCTCTTTTTCTGATCCTTCTTGTGTGATACCGGATTTCTCTGCCGTTCCCGACAAATCGGATTACACCATCGCAGGTATAACAAACTGCCGGACATCGCATACCAATATCAACTCCCATTTTTCTTTCCTCGTTCAGAATTCCGGCAGTATTCGGTGTATGAACACAAAGCAGCAGATAAGCGTAGAAATCGTGATGTATTTCTCTTATATCCGCTTTTACCAATTCCCCACTCCATAACCGCTTCCACTGCTGTTTATGTATTTCGGTTCTGATACGCAGTTCAGGAACAAGAAAGCTTTGGCCAAACATGAATACAATTGAATTCTTCTCAAGCTGCATAGATTTCGCCATACAGGAAAAACTGCTGGGATACACGGCCCTATGCTGCAGTCTGCGCTCCTCATACAGAGTCTTCGCATAGTGCAGTACCTGATTTTTGGAATAAAATGCGATATCTGAACTGACCCATTTATATGGTATAAATATGACACTTCCCAGCTTTTGATATCGTCTGATGATGCGCTCGACCTCGTCCTGAAAGCGCCTGCTGTATGCACGGAGTATCTGCTTTTCATCATGCGTGGCCTGTAACTGCAATTTAATGGTAAATACATGTAATTTTCCTCCTTTCACTATATACATACGATTAAAATTTTTAAAACTCCTAAAAAAAGGCAAAAAAAACCTATATAAGGCTAAAAAATATAAACTATCTGAACATTGAACGGTTAATGATACAGTAAATACAATTTTCAACAAATCTTGATCAATTTCTAAGTATCATAGCAGTCTAAGTTAAATATAATAGCAAATCTTAAACACGCATATAAGCTAACCTGTATGCACTGCTTCTCTTGAACGGTCCAGTCACTTTTCGATCTGCCTCCCGTCTCAACCATCAACGCGTTGAAATCGTGGGTTGGCTCGCACGTTTGTGGTTACCATGCCACACACAGTATACCGATCATGGGTTCGCTGTTTATATACACAGCCGGTTATGCATTCAGCTGAAAGCCTGCCATGGCGCAATCGGGTTCCCTCATCTGCTCCTGAAATTTGTTGGTCAAAAAGTTGGCAAACTTTTTGATAGCGAAAAAAAAGCCGAAATCTATCGGCTTTTATCATTCTATGGAGCAGATGAGGGGAATTGAACCCCCGTATCAGCCTTGGCAAGGCTGTGTTCTACCATTGAACTACATCTGCATAACTGGCGGTCCAGATGGGACTCGAACCCACGATCTCCTCCGTGACAGGGAGGCATGTTAACCACTACACCACTGGACCAGCATATTCAAACACATTTCAAAGATTTAAATGGCGGTCCAGATGGGACTCGAACCCACGATCTCCTCCGTGACAGGGAGGCATGTTAACCACTACACCACTGGACCTTCAGCTTGTATTACCACAATGCCTGTATATAATACCACGAAACTTCATTCTTGACAAGTAAAAAATGAAAAATTTATTGATTTCTTATCACTTTTTCCTATACCGATCATCGTCATCACTTCCTCAGCAATAATGAAAAAGAGATTCCAAAAAGGAACCCCTCATGTATTCATATACTCAGGCTTACCCGAATTGCCCGATTGATCTTTTCCAGTGTTTTTTCATCCAATGTACAGATCCACTGCCCCAATCTCTTCTTATCTATGGTACGCAGCTGCTCACAGAGGATCATAGAAACATAGCTCAGTGAATCATCACTAAATATGACGTGTGTGGGAATTGGCGGCTTTGACATCTTTTTTGAAATAGGAGCAACAATAATTGTTTTTGAATAGCGGTTACCTTTATCATTCTGCACGACAACAACCGGGCGAACGCCTCCCTGCTCGCTACCGACAACCGGAGAAAGATCTGCATAGTATACATCTCCTCTCCTTATCATTACTTCATCACAGCCACCTGCATGCTCATAATCACCTGCATCATTTCCTCCGGGCTCAGGTCATCAGAAAATACAGTGAACTCGACATTATCATACACCGCACTTAGATGGTTTCCATCATAGAATCCTACCACATCCAACGCATCCATCATTTCACCGGGCATAATCACAGTCTGCGTCTCCTTTACACTTTCCTTCTTTGTTTCCACAACCGTAAAATTCTTATCTCCCGTATACTCCAGAACATGCTTCGTCTGTCCGTTCGCATTCATACTGCTGATATTTTCAAGCTTGGCATCATACACCATAACCGGATATAAAGGCAAATCGGCAGCCGTTATTGCAGATGTAGCCTTTGACTTTTCCAGAACAGTCGGTGCCTTGAAATAATCATCCTTGATTTTTGCATTATAATCCGACTTTGTAAACACAATTTTAAGCTCAGATGTATTGTCCTTGTTATAAATCTGCAGCCACTTCAGCTTGGAATCCTTATCAAACATGATTTCCTCATGATCGAAGTTCTTATTATTTGGATAAGATACCTTGCTTGTCACAAGATAACCGCCCTTCTCCTCCTTAATCGCTGCATCCTTTCCCTTCACAATATCTGAAATTGACTGCAATAGATACGGTTTTGGAGAGTTCATCGGCCAGTCACCCTCAAACTTGAAAATCTGATTCAGACTTGGTGTTACTACAAAAACTCCAGCATCATTTCGAAGAATAATCTGTTCCTGATTCAACTCCTTATCCGTCAATGTCACCTTGAAAAAATCCTTATCGGCCTTCTTGTAACCGACCTCCACAGCATATGTCTTCACATCCTCACCCTTCGCAATTTCCATATTACCTTCCAGGATATAGGAATTCATATCAGACATCTTTTTCTCAAACTGCTTATCAAAGGATTTTGGTTTCATTGCGAAGATGAGTGCGATAGCCAGAACGACAATACCAACGCCTGCAATGATTTTTGATTTCATATTAAATCTCCCTCCTGCTCACCCTACTTTATGCCAGGATTTCCGGAATCATTCATAATTGAAGAATATTTTCATAAAGTAGAACAGGTGAAGAAAATGAAAAAAACACAAAAAATATGTCTCATCCTTACGATTCTATTCTGTCTGAACTATGCTTTATCCATGCTCTTGGGCTTTCACTATCTGACACAGTTGATAACCTCGATTCCATGGCTGGAAAAACTGATTGCGTTTGTAATCGGTGTATGTGCCTTTATTGACATTCTCGCATTCCGTCCTGAAGAATAGAATCGCGTTAGTTCGCCATCCCTTCAAAGGAATGCAAATGCTCATGTAAACCAAACATCAGACAAGCATGAAGACTCTATGTAATACAGATTATAGATTAAAAAAAACGATACCAAATAAAAAGCTCCGATTACAGCTTCGGAACTTTTCAGTAATTCTATGCAGGACTCTGTGCAGCTTCTTCCAGTTCAATGCCGGGATCTGCTGTCAGATCAAAATCACCGCGCACGCCATGCGTGTACGCAATATATCCTGCAACGGCAATCATTGCCGCATTATCTGTGCAGCAGGACAATGGAGGAATGATGAATTCAATATCCTTATATTTATCAGCAAGACCCTTTTCCACCTTTTCACGCAGACAGGAATTTGCGGCAACACCACCTGCAAGCACCATCTGAGCAGGATGATATTTTTGCAATGCATACTCCGCACGCTCCAGCAGGGCGCCAAACGCGGTTTCCTGATAGGATGCAGCCAAATCAGCAGCGGCAAAGGTTTCATTTTTTCGCTTACAGCGATCAATGAACTGCAATACACTGCTCTTCAGGCCACTAAAGGAAAAATCCATTGGATTCTCTGTTTTTGGTCTTGCCAGCTTATACATGGGCTTGCCTTCCTTAGCGATTCTATCCACATAAACACCACCTGGATACGGCAGTCCCAGCACTCGTCCTACCTTATCTCCAGCTTCACCAATAGCATCATCCTGTGTAGTGCCTAGGATTTCAAAGCTCCACTCATCCTTCATATAAACCAGCTCTGTATGTCCACCGGATACCACAAGTGCCAGCAATGGAAATTTCAAATCCGTAATCAGCCGATTTGCATATATATGTCCGGCTATATGATGAACCGGTACCAGTGGCTTATGAAATGCCCAGGCAAGCGTCTTAGCCGCCTGCACACCGATATGCAGACAGCCTACCAGACCCGGTCCCTGCGTAACAGCAACCGCATCAATGTCTTCCATCGCGACGTTCGCTTTATGCAATGCCTCCTCAATTACCATAGATATGTTTTCCACATGAATTCTGCTTGCAACCTCTGGAATAACACCACCAAATTCCTTATGTACATCAATCTGTGTTGCAACGACATTGGACAAAATCTCTTTTCCATCCGCTACAACCGCCACAGCTGTTTCATCACAACTGGATTCCACAGCCAGTATGAGTGTCTGTTTCATACCAAATTACCTCCCAGGGCTTTGCACATCACAATGGCGTCTTCGCCATTATCATTGTAATACCCTTTACGTATATTCACCTTCATAAACTCATAGGAATCATAAAGACAGCGCGCTGCTTCATTCGAGGGGCGCACCTCCAGCATGATTGTTTCACACTGTTCCTGCTCTGCCGATGCAATCATAAAATCCATCAGACAGCGGCTGTACCCTCTTCTCTGAAAAGAAGGATGTACAGCGATATTCGCCAGCTGACAGCACTCAAATGTTATCCAGAAATCAATGAAGCCAGCAATCTTTTGATTCTCTTCCAATACATAAAAATGACCAAATTCATTCTCATGCAGCTCGTAAAGAAACATTTCCTTTGTCCAGCGACTGCTGAAGCAAATCTCCTCAATCTGCATGATGCGCTCCAGATCCCTATCTGCAGCCTTGCGGATCATGGCTTTACCTTATATGCATCCGACTCCTTTAAATAACGCGGAGTTAATGTATGTACATTCTCAATTTTTCTATAAAACGGACGCAATGCGATGAAGTTTTCAAGAAACTTTGGTTCCTTCGCCTTTAGATCAATCAGCTCACAGTCTCCAAACAGCTGATAATCCGCTTGATTCAGAAGCAAACGAATTTCATCCAGTGTCAGAATTTGTTCCTCTTCAACAAATTTACCGCCCTGTAAAGCGCCTGTATAAGCACGCTGACTTCTTGCATCCAGCATGACAAATGCACGCTCATGAACTCCTGCATAAAGCTGCAGAGTGGAAACAGCGTATAGCGGTATATGCTTTCTGGTACATAAAACCTTCGCAACGCACATTGCTATCCGCACACCTGTATAGCTTCCCGGTCCGTCTGTGATCACAACTTCATCCACATCATCACTGTCCCAGCCGGCTTCCTTCATCAGGCGCATCAGCTCCGGAAATATGGTCTCCGATTGTCTCTTCCATGATAAATTAGCAGTGCCGCATATCATACGATCATTTTCATACAGACCGATAACCAGATACTTGTGCGCACTGTCCAAGCATAATGTTTTCATTATAACGCCTCCACAATTTTTTCATACACTTCGCCTTTTGGATCAAATGTAAACATTCGTTTTTCATCTTCCCCCTCTACTCTGGTAATATCGATGTGTAATCGCTCCCCTGGAAGCTGACTTTCAATAAAATGCGGCCATTCAATCACACATACACCATCATCCTCAAAATACTCCTCAAATCCGAGATCCTGAGTGATTCCCTCCAGCCGATAGGCATCAATATGGTAAACCGGCATGGAAGTACCCTGATATATTTTTAAAATAGTGAAGGTAGGCGAATTGATTGTTTTTTTAACACCAAGCCCCTTACCGAGATATTTTGTAAATGTTGTCTTACCGGCTCCCAGATCACCGCTTAATGTAATCAGCATTCCCGGTTTTATAAGAGAAGCTAATTTCAATCCAAGTTCTCCGGTTTCCTCCAGCGAACAGACAGGTATTTGTTTCATCGTTCTCACCTCTTATTTCTTCTGCAGTGCTTTCTTCCTCTGCTTCATTGCCCATTGCGATAGAGCATACAGTGATTTGTAAACAGGTAAATCAAACTCTCCGATAAATTCATTAATCGTTGGATTATAATTCGCCTTGAATTTGGTAAGACCGCCTTTCAAGCTGCCTTCGATTCCTCCCATATTACTCCAGCGACAGCCCTTTTCAAAGCTCCATGTCATACAGCTGTAAAAGCTGGCATAAGGTGCCATATAACGCTTATAGCGCTCATCCATTCCTGCATACAGTATTTCTGCAGTCGGTCCGAATTTTACACATAGCGCCCCGGAAACAACCGCAATATCTCCATCACGCTCCAGATTCTCCTGCAGCTCCTTTACCTCGCGACTAAGAGAGGCGTGAAGCTCTTCCAGTGTAAAGCGTTTTTTCTTCGCATTCTCCGGACATTTTGCCAAATCTCTTTCATTCTGCTCATATCGCTGCTTTGTATCCTCATACAGCTTGCGAAGCGGCAGCTTGGCCAGAAAGATGACGGCATCCTCACCGTAGATTTCCATAAGACGCTGAAAATATTCCTGATCCCGCAGATGAATATTTTTACGCTCCTCCGTACAATGCATAACCCTTGCAAAATCCTCTACACCATCCATATGATAAGGCAAAACCTCAATCATTTTCTTCTGAACCGTCTGTAATGCTTTCCTACAGCCTTTGGACAAGGTAGCATTAAAGTCATCACAGGCGTAAACATTGGCATGATAACGCGGCTGAATGGTATCATCAATATGCTTTGTGAATCCCTTAAATACAGCCCCCTGATCCTGCAGCATCTGTATCATAGCATCGATATGCTCATAATGGTTCTCATTTGCTTCTTTTATTGTATAATCGTTACAGTGGACAGCTGGATCAAAGGTAATAAACAGGCACCTGTACTTCCTTGCATAGCGCTTCAGCTCTTTCATGAGAAATGCCACAAGCGCAGTATTCGAAAAATCCAGAACCGGTCCACGTGGAATATAAAACATACTGAATCCCAGTGGCAGTGGCTTGATGAGAATCATGCAGCTTGCTACCAGCTGATTTTGATATTTTACACCCACAATTGTGTGCTTCCAGTTTTCCTTTACAAGACCCCAGCTGCTGGATTGCAGAAGATTGCATAATTTATGTTTGCTTACAAACGCATCATGCTCCTTTGCATCGACTTGTTCTATAAATTGATATTGCATACTACCTCCATAGAACTATTTGTTCTTTAATTTCTTATAAAGTGCATACGGCCCCTTTTGGATTGGCAGAATAAAATCACCAACCAGCTCTTCCACGACACCGTGAAAGCCTTTTTTAAACTCATAAACCCCATAATCCTGCGCATTCTTATCAAAATCGCCGGATAAGCCATAGAAATTATATTTGCGAATTCCATGCTTCAGAGCATACTGCAGCATATGCCACTGAATTGCATACGGCGCATTATATTTCTTAAAGGTATCATATGCGGCGCTGTAAAGGTAGACAAGCTCATCTTGCGACTGAATAAAAAACGACGTAGCCATCGGTATACAGGCTCCATGCTCCTGCTCCAAGGTATCCGCATCCTTATATTTCTTTTCATTCAATGCCAATGCTTCATCCAATACCTTTTTCTTCTTGATAAATTTCTTACTATTCGGCAGTTCTTCAAGCTTGGCGAGTATCTCTGCATGCTCTTTTTCCAGATCCTGCTTTTCCAAATCCAGCTTTCTACGGAAATCATTTAAATCGAGATATGCCAGGAGTAGCTTCGCATCCTCACCATAAGCAATCATTTGATTTCGGTAGAATTCCGGCTCACGCTCCGCAAATTCACAGCGCTGTGAGGTATGATGCATCATATCAAGAAAGATGTCCAGTTCATCGATAGACAATTCACGCACCTGTATTCCCTGCTTTAAGGTTTTATTCACTGACCAGCGTGTCTGTTGATGCATTTCCTTGAGGAGCGTATTCTCATCCTTGCCATCCAGGTATAAGGCAAACATCCAGCGAATCTCTGAAATCACCTGAAAATCCTTGGTAAAGCCCTGATGCTCATATCCTGAAGCAATCATATTGTCCACTACATAGGAATGATCAAAGCCATTTTCCACCAGCTCACCATCGATATCGCGCTCTTTATATAATACATTTGGGTCAACAACTAAATATAAGCCCTTTTTTTTCTTCAAATATGCGGCTAGCTCCTTCGTAAAAAAACGCAAAAGCTCCACGTTATGATAATCCATTAGAAATCCGCGTTGCGCATAGTAAAACCGGTACAGCTTCATTACCGGTATGGATGTTAATGGAGTTGCACAGATAACTTTATCCTGCTCCTTTACTCCAACGTACTCAACATCCCAATGATTGATTTTTTTTAAATCCATCGCCTTCAGCGAGTTCATAAAATCCCGATAGGGATGCTGATTCCGGAATGCTTCATATTCCTGAGGTGTCAACGTTGTAAACTCCAAAATTTCGTCCTCCTTTTCAAATCTATCGTAATCTGTAAGCATAATCTGTATGCATTTTCCTCATATCGTCAAAACAGTATTATTATACCACGTTTGTTGATGATTTTTTAAATTAAGGGTGAAATTTAAGAGAACTTTTCTGTTTTATAGATAAAGCACATATATTCGCCTGTGAAAGTAATAAAATGGATTCGTAGAGCATGCTTTCTATTTTCACAACCAGAAATAACCAGCTGTCTTATTCTTACTATACACTTATACTAAACACATATAGAGTCACACCTCAACTACTTATAAGTCTGAGATTTTGCAGGGTGTTAATGAAGGATACAGATTCATAAAATCAGATTTACTATATGTATTATTATGAATCTATGCAAAAAAAGACCCATCGTAAGATGAGTCAGATTACCTGGCAGCGTGCTATCTTCACTGGAGCCAGTCCAGATATTGTCGCCGCTGATATGCTTAACTTCTGTGTTCGGGATGAGAACAGGTGTGTCCACATCGCTATCGCCACCAGATCACTTTGAGGTCTACCCCTCAAAACTGAATAACAGTTGACAGTTTCTTTTTGTACCACCTGGTACGTGTGATTAAGTCCTCGACCTATTAGTATCAGTCAACTCCATGTATCGCTACACTTCCATCTCTGACCTATCCACCTCGTCGTCTTCAAGGGGTCTTACTTCGTTATACGAATGGGAGATCTCATCTTGGAGTAGGCTTCGCGCTTAGATGCTTTCAGCGCTTATCCCTTCCCTACTTAGCTACCCAGCTATGCTCCTGGCGGAACAACTGGTGCACCAGCGGTAGGTCCATCCCGGTCCTCTCGTACTAAGGACAGCTCTCCTCAGATCTCCAACGCCCACAACAGATAGGGACCGAACTGTCTCACGACGTTCTGAACCCAGCTCGCGTACCGCTTTAATGGGCGGACAGCCCAACCCTTGGAACCGAATTCAGCTCCAGGATGCGATGAGCCGACATCGAGGTGCCAAACCTCGCCGTCGATGTGAACTCTTGGGCGAGATCAGCCTGTTATCCCCAGGGTAGCTTTTATCCGTTGAGCGACGGCCCTTCCATTCGGCACCGCCGGATCACTAATCCCGACTTTCGTCCCTGTTCGACTTGTTTGTCTCACAGTCAAGCACGCTTCTGCATTTGCACTCGTCGATTGATTTCCATCCAATCTGAGCGTACCTTTGGGCGCCTCCGTTACTCTTTAGGAGGCGACCGCCCCAGTCAAACTGCCCACCTGACACGGTCCCTCACCCAGTTCATGGGTGCAGGTTAGAACTTCAATCAAACAAGAGTGGTATCCCAACAGCGGCTCTGACTACACTGGCGTGCAATCTTCTTCGCCTCCCACCTATCCTGTACATCTTTGATCAAAATTCAATATCAGGCTACAGTAAAGCTCCATGGGGTCTTTCCGTCTAGTTGCGGGTAACCTGCATTTTCACAGGTACTAAGATTTCACCGAGTCTGCTGCCGAGACAGCGCCCAAATCGTTACGCCTTTCGTGCGGGTCAGAACTTACCTGACAAGGAATTTCGCTACCTTAGGACCGTTATAGTTACGGCCGCCGTTCACTGGGGCTTCAATTCATTGCTTCTCCTTGCGGATGACAAATCCTCTTAACCTTCCAGCACCGGGCAGGCGTCACCCCCTATACTTCGTCTTGCGACTTTGCAGAGAGCTGTGTTTTAGTTAAACAGTCGCTTGGGCCTCTTCACTGCGGCTCTCTTTTAAAGAGCACTCCTTATCGCTAACTTACGGAGTCATTTTGCCGAGTTCCTTGGCAACAGTTCTCTCGCTCACCTCAGGATTCTCTCCTTGCCCACCTGTGTCGGTTTTGGTACGGGCCGCTATGGAATTATCACTAGAAACTTTTCTTGGAAGCTGGCATCATGTGCTTCAGTACTTGTCCGAGGACGTTCCCTTACCTGTCACATCTTACATCCCGCTGACGCATTTCACTGTCAGCCTGCTATATGCTTCGACCACAATCCATTCAGTGGCTCACACTAGCCTTCTCCGTCATTCCTTCATTTCCATCGCGGGTACAGGAATATCTGCCTGTTTTCCATCCACTACGCCTTTCGGCCTCGCGTTAGGTCCCGACTTACCCAGGGCGGACGAACCTTCCCCTGGAATCCTTGGGCTATCGGTGTGTAGGATTCTCACCTACATCTCGCTACTCACACCGGCATTCTCTCTTCCATGCTCTCCACCGCTCCTTACGGTACGGCTTCTACGTGCATGCAACGCTCCCCTACCACTCAACTCTGAAGTTGAATCCGCAGCTTCGGTAGTATGCTTAGCCCCGGTACATTTTCGGCGCAGGGTCACTCGACTAGTGAGCTGTTACGCACTCTTTGAAGGATGGCTGCTTCTGAGCCAACCTCCTAGTTGTCTGTGCATCCCCACATCCTTTTCCACTTAGCATACATTTTGGGACCTTAACTGGCGGTCTGGGCTGTTTCCCTTTTGACCATGGACCTTATCACCCACAGTCTGACTGCCGAGTATGTCTGCATGGCATTCGGAGTTTGATTATACTCAGTACCCCGGGATGGGGCCATCGTACATTCAGTGCTCTACCTCCATGCGACTCTACCTCGACGCTAGCCCTAAAGCTATTTCGGGGAGAACCAGCTATATCCGTGTTCGATTGGAATTTCTCCCCTAGCCACAACTCATCCGCCAACTTTTCAACGGGGGTCGGTTCGGTCCTCCATTCAGTTTCACCTGAACTTCAACCTGGTCATGGCTAGATCACACGGTTTCGGGTCTACATCATCGTACTGTCGCCCTATTAAGACTCGCTTTCGCTTCGGCTCCGTATCTTCTACTTAACCTCGCACGATAACGTAACTCGCCGGTTCATTCTACAAAAGGCACGCCATCACCCTTTAACGGGCTCTGACTTCTTGTAAGCATACGGTTTCAGGTTCTATTTCACTCCGCTCCCGCGGTTCTTTTCACCTTTCCCTCACGGTACTGGTTCACTATCGGTCACTTGGGTATATTTAGCCTTGACGGATGGTCCCGCCTGCTTCCGACAAGATTTCTCGTGTCTCGCCGTACTCAGGATACCACTAGGCTTCGCTAGACTTTCAGTTACGGGACTTGCACCCTCTCCGGTCGGCCTTTCAATGCCGTTCTCTTAGCCATGCTCTTGCCATTTCGTGGTCCTACAACCCCAGATCAAGATCTGGTTTGGGCTCCTCCGCGTTCGCTCGCCGCTACTTACGGAATCATTCTTATTTTCTTTTCCTCCGGATACTTAGATGTTTCAGTTCTCCGGGTACCTCCCTCATGAGCTATGTATTCACTCATGGGTGACAGCTCATTACTGCTGCCGGGTTTCCCCATTCGGATATCGACGGATCTTTGTGTACGTACCACTCCCCGTCGCGTTTCGCCGTTTGTTGCGTCCTTCTTCAGTTCCAAGTGCCTAGGCATCCACCGTACGCCCTTATTCACTTAATCACGATTAAGTTCTAAAGCGTTCTTTTCTTTGCTTAGGTTTTTGCTTGAGTTTTCTGTTTTGTTTAACTTTCTACTCGTGAATATCTATGTTGTTTACAACTTTCGTTATAGACCTTCATATGTCTTCTGTTATTCAGTTTTCAAAGATCGACTTCTTTTTCGTTTGGAAGATCAGTCTTCCAAAACTGAACAGGAAATGTTCGATAACTCTTCTTTTGTACTTTCTCCTTAGAAAGGAGGTGATCCATCCCCACGTTCCCGTAGGGATACCTTGTTACGACTTAACCCCAGTCATCGGTCCTACCTTCGACGGCTCACTCCTTACGGTTATGCCACCGGCTTCGGGTATTACTGACTCCCATGGTTTGACGGGCGGTGTGTACAAGGCCCGAGAACGTATTCACCGCAGCATGCTGATCTGCGATTACTAGCGATTCCGACTTCATGAAGTCGAGTTGCAGACTTCAATCCGAACTGAGACGACCTTTATGAGATTCGCTTCACATCACTGTGTCGCTGCTCTTTGTGGTCGCCATTGTAGTACGTGTGTAGCCCAGGCCATAAGGGGCATGATGATTTGACGTCATCCCCACCTTCCTCCGGTTTGTCACCGGCAGTCTCGCATGAGTCCCCAACTTGATGCTGGTAACATGCGACAAGGGTTGCGCTCGTTGCGGGACTTAACCCAACATCTCACGACACGAGCTGACGACAACCATGCACCACCTGTGTGATCCATAATTATCTCTCTATCTCTAGAGCCTTTGCATCCATGTCAAGGCCTGGTAAGGTTCTTCGCGTTGCTTCGAATTAAACCACATACTCCACCGCTTGTGCGGGCCCCCGTCAATTCCTTTGAGTTTCACACTTGCGTGCATACTCCCCAGGCGGAGAACTTATTGCGTTAACTGCAGCACTGAATTCCTCCAACACTTAGTTCTCATCGTTTACGGCGTGGACTACTAGGGTATCTAATCCTATTTGCTCCCCACGCTTTCGTGCCTCAGTGTCAGTTACAGACCAGGCGACCGCCTTCGCCACTGGTGTTCCTCCATATATCTACGCATTTTACCGCTACACATGGAATTCCATCGCCCTCTTCTGCACTCCAGCATACCAGTTTCCATAGCTTACAATGGTTGAGCCATTGCCTTTTACTACAGACTTAGTACGCCACCTACGCACCCTTTACGCCCAATGATTCCGGATAACGCTTGCCACCTACGTATTACCGCGGCTGCTGGCACGTAGTTAGCCGTGGCTTTCTGGTAAGCTACCGTCACTCCCATAGCATTTCCTCTATGATCCGTTCTTCACTTACAACAGAGCTTTACGATCCGAAGACCTTCTTCACTCACGCGGCATTGCTCGTTCAGGGTTCCCCCCATTGACGAAAATTCCCTACTGCTGCCTCCCGTAGGAGTTTGGGCCGTGTCTCAGTCCCAATGTGGCCGTTTACCCTCTCAGGCCGGCTACGCATCATCGCCTTGGTGGGCCGTTACCTCACCAACTAGCTAATGCGCCGCAGGTCCATCCATGTTCACGCCTTGATGGGCGCTTTAATATACTGAGCATGCGCTCTGTATACCTATCCGGTTTTAGCTACCGTTTCCAGCAGTTATCCCGGACACATGGGCAGGTTACCTACGTGTTACTCACCCGTTCGCCACTAAGTCTCTTTGGAAGCAAGCTTCCTAGAAACTTCGTTCGACTTGCATGTATTAGGCATGCCGCCAGCGTTCATCCTGAGCCAGGATCAAACTCTCCATTTGATTTAGCTCTAACGCATGACTTGCGTTTGAATTTCATTTTTGTTATCGTTATACCGAGAATATTGTTTTCTCAAATAATTGACGTTTCCTGTTCAGTTTTCAAAGACCGAAATTTCTATTTCGCGCGCCCTTGTTTCTCATCAGCGCTCGTATATAATACAACACATATCCCTGTGTGTCAACAGCTTTTTTTATTTTTTTGACTTTTTTGTTATATTTCTTTCATATACCGCATAGAAGCCTTATTTCATTCTTTTATCCTCATCCATATAGCGCAGGTATTTATCATACAATGCCGATATTTCCCGATGCTCAAATGGTGAATTTTGCAGACGGATATCCACCATCAGACGATCCAATCCGTGGTGGATTGCTTTATCCAGCTTTTGACTGTAGCCCATTTCCGCAGAATGCTCCTGATATTCATCCTCATCCAGCAGCGTAGTTTTCCCTGTTGGTGAAACCTTGACATCCAGATCATAATCAATATTCTTTATTGCTTCTCCGTCATACAGTGATGGAGATGCCAGATTGCAGTAATAATGGATACCCGATTTACGAATCATGCAGATGACATTGTACCACTTATCCGGATAAAAGAAGCAGATTGCCGGTTCTCTGGTCACCCACTTGCGTCCGTCCGATTCACTGACAAGTGTTTTATTGGTTACTGCAACAATACGCCGTTCATTCGCTTCGATAACATAACCCTTTGCCCAGGTTCTGTGAAGACTCCCATCATGCTTATAGCTCTGGATATATACATATTCTCTTTCTTGTATTTCCATGACGTCCTCCTGTGAGTATCTATTATAGCAGATAAAACCTTGAAAGCAAATGCATACAAGTGTAATTTTCCTACCATACTACTGTATGAAAGGAGATGTATGACTGATACATAGAGTCATACGAGTGAACACTATGCTGACACCAAAAGACGTATTGTATATGGAAGATATTCTGGATCAGACGCTTGTTTTGAATAAGCGTGTAGCCAATGATATCACAATGATTCAAAGTGAAGATGTTAAAACCTGTTTTGAGAACGTACAGGAAAAATTGAAGGAGCACTACCAGACATTACTGGCTATCCTGGAAAGTGAGGCAAAATAACATGGCTGATAAATCAAAGAGCTATGGCGATAAGGATATCGCTACCAACCTGCTTGTTACATTAAAGCATATGAAGGCGGAATTAAATACCTTTACACAGGAAGCAAGCAATGATGAGCTGTTTACAAAAATCGATGAGGTTTATACCTGTGTATCCACTCTGCAAAGAGATGTCTTCAATATGATGACAGCTCAGGGCTGGTATAAAATGACTGCTGAATCAGCAAAAAACATTTCCAAGGCTTATACGAAGTTTTCTAAAAGTGAAAGTGAGTTATCCTAATAGGAATGATTCACGCAATCACGCGTCATTGATAAAGCTGTAAATATAGGAAGAAATAATTTCTTACATGGAAATTTATTTCTTCTTTTTATTTATGCCTGTTACTTGAAGCGCTATGAGTTTCCATAGATAACTGCTTTTTCTTTTTATACTTTCATGATACGATATCTTATATATTAAGAGAGGTCGAATTATGAAAGAGAAAAAGTATGAATTGATTCTGCAGCAGCTGCAAGCCTTGCTGGAGGGAGAGCATGATATGATTGCAAACATGGCAAATATGGCAGCCTTATTATTCCATGAGCTTCCGGATTTGAATTGGGCGGGATTTTATCTTATGAAAAATAACGAGCTTGTTCTCGGTCCGTTTCAAGGCAAGGCAGCCTGTATGCATATCCCGTCAGGCAAAGGGGTTTGCGGAACCTGCGCGCTGCAACGCTGTACACAGCTGGTAGAAAATGTACACACCTTCCCCAGCCATATTGCCTGTGACAGTGCAAGCAACTCAGAAATCGTGGTACCATTGATAAAAGAAAACACCCTGCTGGGTGTTTTGGATGTAGATTCACCTATCCTAGCCAGATTCGATACCATAGATCAGCATTATCTGGAGCAGGCTGTAGCAATATTGCTTCAGTCTCTGTGAATATGGAAATAGGCCGTGGCTAGCGTAATAGCTTCTCTGGCAGAGAACATGCGGCAGCGTCCGTTCCCAATGTAAGAGGTTTTCACAACGCTTCGCTCTTCCATTGCTTCTCCGATTTCGGAGAAGCTTTTTGTATGATAATCCAGATCAAGCATATCCTTCCATATGGTCTGTTTATTATTTTCTATAGGAGCACTTACCAGACGGATGGGAAGCTGATCTCCCGAATAGCGGGCAAGATGAAACATGCTACAGCTTTCATATTCACAGCCGAGCAGTATGGTATATCCATTGAATTCCACAATTTTACCAAGTGGAGAATCCTTACTGAGTCCAAAATGCAAAGGGTGACGATCACAAATCAGCTTCGCATATTTGCCCCATGCCGCAAAGCTGTACAATGGATGATAGGAACGCACAACTCCTTCATTGCGAAGAAACTGTAGTGAAAGCGCATCCTGGGGCGCACTCAGTTTTCGATCAAACGGAAAAGAAGACGCACGCACATCATCCCAGTAAACACGTTCCACCGTTTTTTTCTGGCAGGATGGATCAAGCAGCTGAGGAGTAAAGGTTGGCATGACCAGTGTACCCTCATAGCCGACGGCATCGATCAGAGCTTCTATCAGCGCCTGCTCACCGCCAATTAAATAGCCCAGTCTCTGCAGGTCTGCCTGAACCAGAAGTACCATTCCCTTCTGTATCCCCAGTGACATGAGCTGCTGTACGATTTCCTCTTTTGAAGAAACCGTTGCAGTATCCTGATTTAATGTAGTAAATGCAGATCGTTCAGCCATTTTAACAAGTCCTTCTTTTCCAGATAACCTTCTTTGCTATTTTCAGGCAGCAGACTTCCCTGATAAAAGTAAAAGGTTGACGGCAGGCTTTGAATTTTTCCTGTCGTTATTTGCAGTTCTTCAACAGCCTGCTTGATGTCCGTATCTTCTTCGTTGGTATCCATCTTGAGATAATAGATTTCAAACGGTGTTTCTTCTTCTATCTCCTGTATCACTTTTTCATACTCATCACAGGAATAGCAGTTATCCGAGGTGATATACAGCATGAAGGAATTCTTTTTCGGATCCTGCAGTCTGACTAAAACTTCCTGAGGAGTCAGTTCAATCGGTTCTCCCTCATGATCTTTACCGCATCCCTGCAAGAAAAACATCATGCAAAACAGACAGAGCAGTACTTTCTTCATGAACAGCTACACCTCGCTTTCTGGTTTTATTTTACCACAGAATATGCATTCTCTGCTATTTTTTTCAGTAATCCACAGAAAAAGTCACCCTGCGATCGTTTTTGGTGGGGAAATGAATACGCAGAATGACTATCTGAAGTATAGCATACAATGAAGGATGAAAATAATCATTTGCTCAAGCTGCATTTTATTCAGCAGCTTTTGGTCTGCATCACTGCCCTGATCGTATGTGAGGTTTCATACGAATTCATCCCCCTATAAGCGGTTTATCAAATATATATGGTCATTCTTCATTGTTTTCATAAAAGCCCTACCGAAATCCATGCAGTGGAAATCCCTAGATCACCTCTGGAATTCCACAGAAGACTGGTTCAACACAAAGCTAAGCACTTTTTTCGTGATTTCTTTCGTCCTTTTTACTTTCAGGCATTAAAAAAGCCTTTATTTAAAGGCTTAACTTACTTTATGGTGCCGGTACCCAGAATTGAACTGAGCGCTGAGCATTACCATTGCTCTGTATTACCACTATACTATACCGGCAGGTATGCTTTATGATTGGAAAGCTATTATATTATAATAGGCATTGCCGATTTTTTCAACCATAAAACAAAATTTTTTAGTTTTTTTCCAGATACGCTTTCAGGTGTCGGTAAACTGCAGCAATCGGCAGCCCCATAACATTGAAATAATCTCCACGTAGTTCTCGCACAAACAGCTTCCCCATTCCCTGAATTCCATAGGCTCCAGCTTTATCATATGGCTCATTGCTGTCAAGATATCGCTCTAGCAGTTCTTCCTCAAGCTCATAGAAGGTCACGCTTGTTTTTTCATGAAAAAGCTCAGCTTTTCCTTTCCAAACAATAGCCACACCGCTGACAACCGTATGAGTTTTACCGCTTAGCTGCTTCAGCATACGATAGGCATCCTCCCGATTCTCCGGCTTGCCCATCATTTGATCTTTGAAGCACACCATCGTATCCGCACCAAGAACAACAGCCTCGGGGTGCTGTTCCCATACGGTAAGTGCCTTCTGTCTGGCTATCTGTTCGATTGCAGAAGCAATCGGCAGGGAACGGTCAAAATTTTCCTCACAATCCGCAGCAACAATATCAAAGGGATACGATAGGTCTTGTAACAGCTCCTGTCTTCTGGGAGAAGCGCTTGCAAGAATCAGACGTCTAGTCATGATGCAGTTCTCCATGAAGCTTATGAAGCTGATGTCTCAGGAAAAGATAGCAGAATACAAACAGCCCGATGAACCCGGTCGCAAACATACCCACGATACGAAATACCATCGAGGAAAAGAATTGTGCTGGAAACAAATTGATCATCAGGTCGGTTGCCGGATTCAGCAGCCACAGATCATTGCGGAATGCCAGCTTGTGGAAGGTAGTCCAAAATGCATCAAAATCAACATACGCCCAGCCTGCCAGCATTGCGAAAAACACCGCTGCCAATATCGCCGTTTTCATATAATTGATACTAAAAATCGTCAGCATTCCACTTTTCAAGCGTACCGCCATGTACACCAGAGAAAGCACAAGCAGAATGATCGCAACATTTCTCAACACCATGGCAAACCGGTACAGGTTGCGTACATCGACCATATGGGAGGATTCTCTCGCATTGAAAGCCTTGGTCTCCGTCCCCTTAACCGCTACGGTGACATCAATATTATCCCGACGGTCCTGCAGATAATCCAGCAGTGCATCCGTTGCCTTGTTGAGATCCTTCTCCGTCATCCCTAAAGACTGTGCAGTTTCCAGTGATGCATATTCCGTTTTATAAAAACCCTTATTGAAGCAATTTATGTTTATACTCGTAACCAGTAGAATCACGATTGTGCAGACAGCAGCAGTGTATGCCGCCAATGTCGTTAGTTTTTCTAACAGCTGTTTCATAGGATACTCCTTATATATTAAATGGCTTTTTATATCGTACCATATTTCAGAAAAAAAGAAAATCACCTTTTTTTAAAATCAGACATTTACAAAGCAAAGCACGCTGCTGTACACAGAGCAATTTCCCATACAGAAAGGAAACCATGGAGGATACTCCTGCAAGTACGAGTCTACTGTCACAGGATGGCTTTGTTCCCCCCTTATCCCAGCTAGTACATACAACATAGATTGAGAAAATAACCACAGCTCCTGATTCGGAACATCTATCGCCATGCAATAAAAAGCGTCAGCATGGAAAAAGCGGGATTCCCCGCTTTCTAATCATCCTGTGCAATGATTCTTATCCGCACATTCCGGTCACGTTATTCTACAGCAATCAGACGCAGATTGCTTACACCGCGGCAGCTGCGCAGACGCTCCAGTAGCTCATCGATGGATACCGCCATTTCGCATAAATCAAAGGACAGTACCACCGACGCCCACTCATGAATCGGAATATTCTGATTGATGGTCAATATATTGGCATTGACGCTCGACATCGTGTTCAGTACCTCTGACAAAATCCCTTTGTCATGATGCAGCATAAGAGATATCACAGCCTTTCGCTCACTCATTCCCTGAGCTGGCAGAAAAACATAGTCCTTATATTTATAATATGTTCCGCGGCTGATTCCGACACGCTTGACAGCCTCGCTCACCTGCTTTACCTCACCGTTTTGCAGCAGGGAGCGCGCTTCAATGACCTTGTCCAGCACATCCGGCAGAATCGTACTGTCTACAATATAGTATTTCTCCATCAGCATACCTCGCTTTGCACACCGTCATAGGTCGCACGCAGAATACGAGCATCCCAGGATGGATACTGATTCTTTATTTTTTCAACAAGCACACGGGCTGCCGCTTCCTCCTGGGTCAGAGCGATCATCGTCGATCCGCTTCCGGATATATACATGGTAATCATATCCGTTTCCCTGCACAGACTGCGGACATTCTCATATTCCATAATCAATTTCTTGCGGTAGGGCTCCTGCATCTGATCTGTGCAGGCTTTTCTCATAATCATGGCATTCCCGATTTCCATCGCCTTTGCCAATGCCGCACAGTGCCCCATCTGATAGACAGCGTCCCGATACCTCATGGTATCCGGTAAAACCTCCCGTGCCGCTTTGGTGCTTACCTCATAATCGGGAATCATTGTCACAAACAGCAAATCGCGTTTTACACCGTAACGAATCATATTCGGCTTCCCGTCTTCCATGAAGGAAACGCACAGACCGCCAAAGATGGCCGGAGCAATATTATCCGGATGTCCCTCCATCTGTGTCGCCAGATCAAAGAGCTCATAGCGGTTCATGCGGTTATGAAACAGGGCATTCGCTCCAGCAAGTCCTGCGACGATACAGGTTGCGCTGCTGCCAAGTCCTCTGGCATAGGGAATATCGGTATCCACGGTGATGCGGATTCCCGAAACGCTTTCCCCCATATACTGGAGCCCCTTTACAAATGCCTGATAAAACAGATTCTCTTCATTGCAGTAGGCTTCTTCACAGCCCGCAATTTCCAAGCCCTCTGCAATCACCTCAAAGGTCACGGTCGCAAAATCGTCAAGCGCCAGGCCAAGACAGTCATAGCCGACTCCCAGATTCGCACTTGTTGCCGGAACACGTACCTTAACCATGGAATATTTCCTCCCCGATGGTTTCCACAAAGGAAGGCATATCATCCTTATCAATCAGGTGGCTGTGCAAAATGTCCATTTTCGCAAGCTCTGCCAGCGGCTTCGGCATCGCAGAACCGCTTTTCTGCTGCAGCATTTCCATACAGGCAAACTCATCCTGGATTGTTTCATTAAACAAAGCCTCGTAAACAGCCGGTGCAAATTTGTATGGACTGGCTGTGGAAAGCAACACACATTTATGCATGGAATCCTCTTTTTCATAATCCTTCATCACCTTGTAGGCGATTGCCGTATGCGGATCCATAACATAACCGCTCTGTTCATAAAATTCACGCATACTCTGTGCACATGCCGCATCATCACAATAGCCGCCCGCAAAATCTTCACGGACAGAGGTGAAAATGTCCTCACGCACCTGATAGCGTCCTGTTGCTTCCAGCTCGTTCATTAGCTGTGCGATATAGTCAGCATCCTTGCCGCTCTTGTAGTAAAGCAGCCGCTCCAGGTTGCTGGAAATCAGTATATCCATACTCGGAGAGATGGTTTTATAGAACGGACGGTTTCGATCGTAGACACCGTCCTTTAAAAAGTCAAAGAGTACATTATTGGAATTGGATGCCACGATAAATTTGTTTACCGGCAAGCCCATCAGCTTGGCATAGTAACCGGCAAGCACATTCCCATAGTTTCCTGTCGGCACACAGAAATTCACTTTTTCCCCAAATGTGATTTCCTTTGTCCGTACCATTTCCTTATATGCATACACATAATATACAACCTGCGGAATCAGTCTACCGATATTGATGGAGTTCGCGCTGGATAAGGTGATACCCTTTTCCTTCAGCCGTGCAGACAGCTGTGCATTCTGAAAGATCCGCTTCACATTGGACTGGGCATCATCGAAGTTACCCCTGATGGCACAGACACAGGTATTGCTTCCTTTGGTGGTTATCATCTGCAGACGCTGAATATTGGATACACCCTCATCCGGATAGAAGACCGTGATTCCGGTACGCGGCACATCCAAAAAGCCCTCAAGGGCAGCCTTACCGGTGTCACCGCTGGTTGCGGTTAAAATCATGACATGTTCATCGGGATGCTGCTGCAGGGATTTGCTCATCAGCTGCGGAAGCATGCGTAGCCCCACATCCTTAAAGGCGCAGGTAGGACCATGAAACAGCTCCAGAATATTGGTGTTCCCCGCCTTATGAAGCGGCGTGATGTGTTCATCTCTGAATTTGCCCTTATAGGCATTTTCCACACAGTCCTTTACTTCTTCCTCGGTAAAATCCGGTAACAGCAGCTGCAGAACAGTTTCCGCCATCTGCTCATAGGTCATCTGCATCATATCCTGCAGCGGCAGACGCAGCGTATCCAGCGCATCATAGACAAACAGACCGCCATCCTCTGCAATTCCCTTTACGACCGCTTCCTTGGGTGTGCGCGCCAGCGCTTTGTTTCTCGTACTTGTATATATTTTCTCCATGTTCCAATCTCCTTCTTTTTCGTCTTGCAATTCTTTTTTTACTATGATACAATGTTCGCAATAAAAAAACAAGTGTTTTTGAAACAAAGACACAAAAATTTATTGAGGAGGAATTATATGAATATAGCAATACTCGGTTATGGAACCGTTGGCTCGGGAGTAAAGGAAATTATTGATCACGCGGTAACAAAAAGCACCAAACAGTTGCACGTATCCTATATACTGATTCGTAAGGGAAAAGCGAAAACACTTCCTTACATGTGTGATGATATCCAGACGATTTTACAGGATACTTCTGTGGATGTCATCGTGGAAACGATGGGTGGTCTTGAGCCTGCCCACACGTATATTCTGCAGGCATTGAAAAGCGGCAAGCATGTCGTTACAGCCAACAAAGCGGTAATCGCAGCTTATTTGAAGGAGTTCACAGATGTCGCAAGAGAGCACAATGTCCGCATTTACTATGAAGCAAGCACCGGAGGTGGAATTCCCTGGATTGAAGGACTGGCAAAGGCGATGCGAATCGATGAGGTTGACCGCATTCACGGTATTTTCAATGGTACCAGCAATTATATTCTGGATCACATGCAGCGCTACCATGCATCCTTTGAGGATATTCTGAAGGAAGCGCAGGAGCTGGGCTATGCGGAGGCAGACCCAAGCGCTGATATCGACGGCTATGATATCTGCAACAAGCTGCGTATTTCTGCCAGCCTTGCTTATGACTACCATGTTCCGGATACCTTCCCGGTTTTCGGCATCCGCAATATCACGAAGCAGGACGTATCGTATTTTTCATCTTTGGGCTATGCTGTACGTCTGATTGCCAAAACCCGGCGCAACGCCAACCGTTATGGCTGTGTTGTTGAGCCGGTGTTGTTTGAAGCCGGTTCTCTGGAAAGCAACACACAGGACAATTACAATCTGATTACCCTGCATGGGAAAACCATTGGAGATTTAAAGTTTTTCGGTCAGGGTGCCGGAAAGCTTCCGACTGCCAACGCCATTGTACAGGATCTGATTGACCTCAAGGAAGGCGTTTGTCACATGGATCCTTCCTTCACCAATACGATGAGCTATGATGAGACACTGTGTCTGCGTGATTATATCCTGCGTGCAGATGAGGCGGCACGTGATGAGCTGCAGGATTTCAGCTATGAGGTGAAAACCTTTGAAGGGCAGGAGTATCTGCATATTCAGAAGGCTGAGGTATATGAAATGCATCAGGTGATGGAACGGATGCTGAAGACAGATGTCCATGCCTTTATGGCCAGCATCTATGAAAGGGAGGATGACTAGCAGTATGATGAAAATAACAAAATTTGGCGGTTCGTCGGTTGCGAATGCACAGCAGTTCCGCAAGGTGAAGCATATCATTGAAAGCGATCCGGCCCGGCGCTTTGTCGTTGTCAGTGCATCCGGACGTGAGCATAAGAAGGATAATAAGGTGACCGATCTGCTGTATCTGATTGAGGCCCATTTAAAATACAGCGTCGATCATTTATCCCTGTTTCATCTGATAGAGGAGCGCTTTATTTCCATTAAGAATGATCTTGGGCTGAGCTATCCGATTGAGGAGGACCTCGCAAAGCTGAAAGGACAGCTGAATAAGACAATGTCCACGGATTATCTGGTTTCACGAGGAGAATATCTGACTGCTAAGCTGATGGCGGAGTATCTTGGCTTTCCATTTGTGGATGCAAAGGATATCATCACCTTCCGTTATGATGGGAAAATTGATTTTGATGCGACAAAGTACCGAATGGATAATACAATGAAGAAGCTGGACCGTTTTGTCATTCCCGGCTTCTATGGCGCACTGCCGGATGGTACCGTGCGTACAATGTCACGTGGTGGAAGTGATATTACGGGTTCAATTCTGGCGGATATTCTGAATGCGGATATGTATGAGAACTGGACAGATGTTTCCGGCATACTGATGGCTGACCCGAGAATTGTCCACCATCCAAAACGCATCAACACCATCACCTACTCCGAGTTGCGTGAGCTTTCCTATATGGGGGCAAGTGTTCTGCATGAGGAGGCGATTTTTCCGGTAAAGGAAAAAAACATCCCGATCAACATCCTGAATACCAATCATCCGGAGGAGGGTGGTACCATCATCGTGGAGAAAGATGATCATCCAAGCGAGCAGATGATTACCGGTATCGCAGGGAAGAAGAATTTCACCGTTATTGCCATTTATAAAAACCACATGTCGGATGAAGTCGGCATTATCCGCCGTGCGCTGGAAATCTGTGAGAATTACCGGATCAGCATCGAGCATATTCCAAGCGGGATCGATTCCTTCAGCATCGTTGTCAATTCCGAGGATGTGAAGGATATCATTTACGATATGGTGGGCGATATGAAGAAAGCCTGCAATGCCGATGAAATCAAAATTATCGATAATATTTCCCTGATTGCCACGGTTGGCCGTCAGATGATGTACCGTCCGGGAATCAGCGGGAAGCTGTTTGCTGTGCTGGGAAAGAATAATATCAATATTCGCATGATTGCTCAGGGGACGGATGAAATGAATATCATCGTCGGTGTGGAAAACAAGGATTACGAGAAGACAGTGGAAACCATCTACAACAATTTTGTCGTTTAGACACACCGCATGCTTCACAATTCGCGCATACAGAACATATAGATAGAATATGAGGAGAGAGTGAAATGAAAACATACAAGGTCGCAATACTCGGTGCCACCGGTGCTGTAGGTCAGGAAATGATAAAGATTTTAATGGAGCGCAGCTTCCCAATCCGTGAGCTGCATCTTTTGGCAAGTGCAAGAAGTGCAGGGAAGAAGCTTACCATTGCCGATAAGGAGTATATCGTTGAGGAAACGACAGAAAACAGCTTCGATGGCATGGATATCGTTTTAGGAGCTGCAGAAAATGATATTGCCGAAAAATATCTTCCGATTGCCGCAGAAAAAGGAGCGGTAGTTGTGGATAACAGCTCAGCTTTCCGTCTGGATGAGCAGGTACCGCTGATTATTCCGGAGGTGAATCCGCAGGCAGTACGTGAGCATCACGGCATCATTGCCAATCCAAACTGTGCAACGATTATCGCACTGGTTGCGCTGCAGCCGCTGCATGCATATGCAAATGCAAAGCGTATGGTCGTTTCCACATATCAGGCTGTCAGCGGTGCAGGCGTCAATGGAATACGTGAGCTGAATCAGCAGGTGGGTGCGCTGGCACATGGCAAGGAGATAGCAGTCAATACCTTCCAGTATCAGATTGCCTATAATCTCATTCCACAGATTGGCGGCTTCAACGAGGCCGGATACTCCAGCGAGGAAATGAAAATGCAGAACGAAGGACGCAAGATTATGAGTAATCCTGAGCTTTGTGTAAACTGTACCTGTGTGCGTGTTCCTGTGATTCGTTCCCATTCCGAATCTATCATGGTGGAGTTTGAGAAGGAAATCAGCGTGGAAAAGGCAAGGGAGCTGCTGCAGGGGGCACCGGGTGTCAAACTGGTGGATGAGCCGCAGAAGCAGGTATATCCGATGCCGCTGGATACCACTGATCAGGATCTGGTGTTTGTCGGTCGTATTCGTGAGGATATGAGCGGACATGCGAATGCATTAAGCTTCTGGTGCTGTGGAGATCAGGTTCGCAAGGGGGCCGCTACCAATGCGGTTCAGATTGCTGAGCTTGTCATTCAGGAAAAGGAAAAGCAGCAGGAATAAAGGAAAACTGTTCCTACTGATATGTAAAGCCGCAATAAAAATCTCAAATTCTTCCGTACACTGTGACAGAATTTGAGATTTTTTTGTTCGGCATTCCCCTGTACTTGTTCTTATAGGAAGGCTTCCTTCCATTCGCATTTTCGTATTTACCATGCGGTAAATATACGAAGCGGTATGCATGCAGTATCCATTGCTCTATACGTGCAATTCAATCGCCATCAACCTGCGGGTTTATCCGTTGCCGCATACAGGATGTTCTCTATACAGCGGTATGTGTCCTCGCATTGTTCCAGCATCGGCATGTGACAGGCATTTCTTATAAAATGAAACTGCAGCCGATTTACTGTTTCCCAATGTAGATTCAAATCCTGAATCCGATCGGCATACTCACAGATTCCGCGATCTCCATAGATCATATGTATCGGTACGGTAATATCCGTCAGCGGACTGTAATCAAACTGCTACTGCAGCTGCTTCGCCAGTGTATCCTGATACCATACGGCTTCCTTTGCCATCTCCTTTTGCAGCTTAGCACCCAGTGTTGTCATACTCTGCTTCATAACGAGATTACGATAAAAGGGCTCTGCCGGACATAAATTGCTCTCTATGCAAATAACGCATTTCACCGGCACACCAACATCATGTACCAGCTGCAGGGCAAGGATTCCGCCCATGCTGTGTCCGATTATAACATCAATATCCCTGGGAAGCTGTGACGCAATCCAGGAAGCCAAATCCATCACCTGAACTGCCTGTGACGTAACCTCATGCGGATACTCCATAAATAGCAAATCATGTTCTTTCAGGCAGGAAGCTGCCTGTTTCCAAAGCTTGGATGTACAATACAAGCCCTGTAGCATCAATATTCTCATGTTCCTTTTTCTCCTATAGACGAATGGAGAAATTTTCATATCGAAATTCCCCGCTGCCATGCCGAAGCAGACCTTTTTCCTGCAGTTCCTGCCATGCCTGTGCTGTCTCCTGAATCAGTGAAGGCCCCACTTCGATTGTATAATGGGCAGGCAGCAGGCGCTGAAGCGCTAGCGTTTGCAGCCTTTGTACCGATAGCAGGTATGCCTGTGGATCAGTGGACGGATAATCACAGTACAGAACTCCTTTATAGATAAGATCCCCGCAGTACAGCCATTCCCGTTCCAAATCAAAAAAACACATATGTCCAGGAGAATGCCCTGGTGTATGCAGGACACGAATATGACGACCGCCAAGATTCACGATATCCCCATCTCCTACAATGCCTGCATGCCCCTGCCATACAGTATAGGCGTTCAAATGAAAGTCCCCTGGAAAAGAACAGGGCTCTTTCATCAGCTGCTGCTTCACCACACCAAGCGGCAGTGGAAATTTTCCATTCAGCCAGGAATACTCCCGTTCATGAACCAGTACATCAGTATAGCTGCCATGGCTGCCGATATGGTCCCAATGCACATGGGTAGCAATTACAGTTACCGGTAATGCAGTCAGCTGATCTGTTATTTTGCGGATATCCGCGACTCCCAGACCACTGTCAATCAGCAAAGCCCTCTGCTTTCCGAGCAGCAGATAACAATTAGTTTTTTCATAATGCTTATGCTCTGAAATCACATAGGTTGTATCATCCAGCATTTCAACCTGAAACCAGTCCTTCATATATACACCTCCGCTTCCCATTCAGTATAACACTTACAGCATCAGCCGTAAAGCAAGGATCCTTTCACCTTTCTGTTTCCAGCTTGAAATAAATTTCGCATGTAACTGTAAACAGCAATATACAAAAGGAATCCATCAGCTGACAGAATATTTTCTACATTATGATGTGAGTCACCTCAGAAAGTAGAATAGAATAGTAAAAAAACCTGTATCCAGAAAACCGATATAGTTTCGGCATCCGTTTTACAGGCTACAGCTTTGCTTGATATCAGGCATTCTTCATTTCGTTTGCTACGGGCTCTGAAACAAACTCTTCTGCTTCCTCTTCCACCTCTTCTTCGATTACATCCTCAATACACAGACGAAGTGTACTTGTCAGATCATTGATTTTCTTCAGAACCTCACCGATTCCATAGGCCAAAAAAGCGAAGCCAAAGTAAGGTACACAGCCGGTGAAATACAAATTGAGAATATCTGTCAGCTGCAGTGTATATGTTGTTTTATAGCTTTCCACCGTCAGATACGCCTGATAGATTTCAAAAGCGGCAATTGCCAGGAAGATAACAGAGGCCACATAAAAGACGATACTTGCCTTGGAGATTTTCATTTCTTTTTTCGTTTTCATGATTTCAACCTTTCTTTACGTGTCCCTATTATCTACTATAAATGTGTGAATAATATGTGTACTATGTGAATTTTTGAAGAATTTTTCAGGTAAGCGTTCCCACCTATCATCAACGGATTCACTCTATGGTATCCCTGATTGTATCGTATTTCCTCAGTGAACCATACCGTTACTGATACAATTCTCTTATTTTTTTCAAAAACATCTGGATTATTCATGAAAAATATAGTATGATAAATAGGCATTTAGGAAACGCAGACGTGGTGGAATGGCAGACACGCTACTTTGAGGGGGTAGTGAGCGTATGCTCGTGTGAGTTCAAATCTCATCGTCTGCACCATTTTGATAAATAAGCCGGTAAATATCGGCTTTTTTATATGGTTCATAGTATGCAGATCATTATATTCGCTCTGTTTGAGACTGCTGCTGCCTTTTATATGAATAAAAATCAGGCATCGGTCTCAGTATCCCAGATCAACAGCCTGATTTTCAAACGCATTCGGGTATCTTCCCCGTTTCTTATTTTATTATATTTTCTGAACTCAAGACTAAGCTAGCGTCATATGTTTATACTTTCTCAGCCATGAGCAGCATGGATAACGGCAAGCCCATTGCATCATATACATCCGACAGTCCGATATCATAATCATATTCATTCAGCAGCTTTACACTCATACCGCTTTGTATGGTGCTGTTCACAAGCTCTGAAATGGAGTGTGAAAAGCTTGTGAATGTCTTAGATGCATAATCTCCGGAAATATACCCCATCCCATTGTTTTCAATCCATGGCTTAGCTGTGAAATATTTATGCTCCAGCAGCCTGACGACATCATCGCAATAGCAGTCCTCCCCCGGCAGAGGAAGCATATTCATAAGTGGATGAAAATCATGAATCAGCATAATGCCCTTCGGCTTTAGACAGTCGGACACCACCTGAAAAAGTGCGTTTACATCCTGAAACCAGGTAATTGCACCGATCGTAAACAGGATCACATCGAATTTCTGATGATATTCGCATCCTATATCCAGAATATTCATAGCGGAAAAGCTACATGGTACATGCAGCTGCTTTGCATGCATTTGCCCCTGTGCAATCAGATTTTCTGCAATATCAAAGCCGGTACCGACTGCCCCATAGTGACTGCTGATGGACAGCAGCTCCCTGCCGTTGCTGCAGCAAAACTGCGCAACATGTTTTCCAGCAAGATTCAGTTGATCAAGCTCAGCCTGTAACGAAGGCTGAATGTAATAAGCGGATGATGCCTGGAGGTTTTCAACGACTGCATCTCCCCAGCCATTGATTCTATTGTCGAACGCTTCCTCCCACGCTTCCTTGTTCTTTTCTATATAGCTCATGTTTTCTCTGTACTCTCTTTCCTATCATTATATTCATCTTATTTAGCCTCCTTTCCCAGTATGCAAGCATAACTGATTCCTTAAATTATATCATAAATCTGGAGCATACAGCCTGGTTTTCATAATTAGAGCTATAGCTGCAAACTCACCATACCTTCTATAATTTTATGCGTGTGATATAATTTTCTGAAATTTCTGCATGGAACTGGTGTTTTGCCAATACTGCAGCCCTTTCTGAACATAGGATAAAGTAGAAAACAGAGAAATCTGTTTTCTGAAGCTGCAGTGATAATTTCATTCCATGTTCATTCCTCATCCTGAATGATCGTTTTACCAAATCGTCTCCTCCCCTTATCATCGGATCAATTACGATTCGGGATTTCATCATTGATTCTACTCTTTCCCTTTCCAGAAGAAAAAGAATCCTAAACAAGAAAAATTCCTACTCCCTTATGGGGTAATCCAAAATTAGGAGAATTCAACACGAATGTATTTATCAATAGCATTTGCATCCTCCTACTTGCAAACACCCTGGAGTAAGAAAGAACAAAGGAAAAGCAGCCACTGTGAATAAGTGACTGCCTTTTCAATTATAGACTTTTGCGACGAAATATAATAACTGCCGCTGCCAGCTGAAGCAGGGTAGCAGTAACTGCACAGACTGCAGGCTTCAGAAATTCCTGCATCGTGATGCCATCGGTAAGATAAGACTGGTACTGTGACAAAAACACAAAGGGTGAATAATCTGCCACCGCAGCAAACATCGTTATCAGCACACAGAGCAGAAACAGGCAGCCGGCACACAGCAGACTTCCGGAAACAGTCCCCTTATACACGCCCCCCAGAATCATAGAGGCTGTCATCATCAAACCAAACAGCCATACCCCAGTCACAAGCGGAAACAGATGCGGCACGAGAGAGCTTTCCCAGAATACGAAATTGTACAGAAAGGTAATCAGGAATGAGCATCCCAGAGACAATGTCCACAAGCATGATATGGAAATAAATTTTGCGGCAAGAACGCTGTTGCGGGGCATCCCTTTTGCCAGCAGCGGTATCAGAACCCCCTTTCCGATTTCATTCGCCATTGAGGATGAGCACATAATAATGATTGCTATCAAGCCGATCTGCGCCGTATTTTTGAAGAACTGGAGCCAGGAATCAAGTACGACAGGCTGTGGAATCTCCATATGCATACCCTCCGGCAGAAATCCTGCGACCAGCTCCGGTAAATAACGTGCACTGACTGGATTCATAAATCCCAGTGCTGCAAATACAATCAATAATATGACAAGCTTATAGGAACGTACTGCCTCTAGCAGCTCCTTTTTCATAAACGCTGTGAATCCCTTCATTTTGTCACCTCCAGAAAATACTGTTCCAGAGTCGGACGCATACGCTCCAGCCTCTGCAGCCGCAGCCCCTGCGCATTTACAATAGCTAAAACCTGCTGCTGTGTTTCCATATGATCCGGCAACTGCACTGCATACGGATGTGTCTGTTGTACGGCAATGCCCCGCTTTCGCAATGCTTCCAGCAACAGCGAGCACTCCTCCTCACATTCAGTTTCCACATAAAGCGATGCAGTTCCCTTCATCTGCAGCAGCTCATGTAAATTTCCGCTTACGGCGATCTTTCCCTCATGCAGAATGGCGATGGAATCACAAATGCTTTCCACATCACTCAGGATATGTGTGGAAAACAATACCGTCGTTTTCTCTTTTGCCTTTTCCAGTATTGTCAGAATCTCCTTGCGACCCTGCGGATCCAGCGCCGATGTCGGCTCATCTGCTATCAGCAGCTTAGGCTCATTCAGCAGCCCCTGCGCAATCGCAAGGCGCTGCTTCATCCCTCTGGAAAACGTGGCACATCGTTTTTTTCCGGTCTCTGATAATCCCACCAGCTGTAAAAGCTCATCAATCCGTGTCTTTACCTTCTGCGCAGCAAGGCCGGATATCTCAGCACACAGCTGCAAATACTCCCATGCTGTCATAAAGCCGTAAAATTCAGGGACATCACTGACGTAGCCGATATAACGGTTCGTTCTGGTATTTCCAAAAACAACCGGCTCCTGCATAATATACAATTCCCCGGCATCCGCCTTTTCCAGACCGAGAATCGTTTTCATTGTCGTTGTTTTTCCCGCACCGTTTTTTCCTATAAACCCGAAGATACTGTGCTGCGGTACCGTTAAATCGATGCCCTGCAAAACCTTCTGCCTTCCGAAGGCTTTATGCAGGTTGCGTAGTGTTAATACATCCATTGCTACTGCTCCTCTCTGCCGATTACAAAATAGAGAATCGGCCCCAGAAACTGAAGAAACAAAATAACCGGTATCCAGATCCATTTGTTTCCAATCCTAACCTGTGGATGACGAATCAGATGAATCAATGCAAATATTGCCAGACCAAGCTCCAGCAGAATCAGCGGCAGTAATGCCGGCAGATATTCCATAAGTGTATCCATTATGCTCTCTCCTTTTCAGCCTTTAGCTTCTGCAAACAGGCCTGATAACGCGGTTCCCCCTTCAGAAAATCGAATACAGGCGGCTGCAGCTCCTGAATCAGCGAGTCCAGAATAACCCCGCCGTCTCTGGGAGCCTGTGTGCGCAGCTGTAAAGATTCCATCCAGGCTTCCACCTCTGTAAAATACGTATCTCTATGAATCTTCATATGGGCAAGATCGTAGCGGATAATCACGTCGATCAGCCGTTCCAGCATTCGCAGTGCGGACTCCTTATCCCTGCGCTGTGCATAGACCATGGCACAGGACATATAAACCATCGTGGAGGTGATGGTATGCAGTGCATCGATATGAAACAGCTTCAGCAATTCCAGCATACGGTGCATGGTCTCATCACACAGCTGCTCATCCTCTGTATTCATCATCATATAGTTGGCCATATCCTGTATTACGAACAACAGATGCTGATAGATGCAGATCTGAAAGATACGGCTGGATTGCTTTGGCTTTCCCAGCATCTGATAGCATGCCGCAATCATCTCGCTGTCCTGTGCGATCGGCTTTGCCTCTTCACCGAGAAGCTGCAATGCCTTTTGCGGCTGTCTGCTGGTAATCAAATAGGTTATTTTCAAAGAAATCGCATCCTTTACCAGACTGTTTTCCTCACTTTCCGCAATCACGCGGTCACACAGCTCCTCACTGCGCTTCATAACCAGTTCTGGTTTTTCATGCAGCATGTAGTGATTGAGATAAAGCCCTGCCATCTGGAGCAGGAAGGGAAAGCAGGAGTAATATTTGCGTATCAGCTCCTCACTGTGAGCATACGCATTGGCGCTGTCCCGGCTCCATTCAGCACTGAGCTGCAGATACAGCTTGTTTACAGCCTCCATACTCAGCTGCGGTTCATATCCGATCAGCTCATCCACACTGACATTAAACAAAGTGGCCAGCTGGGGCAGCAGCAGGATATCCGGCAGGGTCGTTTCGGTTTCCCACTTGGAAACACTGGATTTCGATACCCCCATATAGGCAGCCAGCTCTTCCTGCGTCATGTTCGCGTCTCTTCGCAGCGCGATAAGCTTTTTTCCAAGTCGAATCGTCGTCATTGTTCATTCCTTCTTTCTGCTTTTATTATATCGTTTCCCCGCAGAGTTACAATGGCATAAAACGCAACTTCAGGAAGAAATATTTCCCAGCAGGAAACAATATATGCCGGCAAAGCATACTTCTTAGTCTATTGGTTCATCTATATCAAATAGAATCCTTTCCAGACATATGCCATTCCCATTGACACATATGTGATCAGTCCTGAAATCATATAAGTATTACAAACGGCTCTCATAACATAAAAAAACAGCTTCTCAGGCTGAGGCTGCTTTACAGCTTTTATCTGAAGGTACAGATGTATTCTATGCTATGCATTTATGAGTGATGGATATAAAATATCCGTTTGCTTGGTCCTGTCTGAAAAAGGTTCAAGCAACTGAAAACACTACGTCCGGCTGATAACAGACAGACGCTTTCCAACACCTGCAAAAAAAGGGCACAAACGTATGATCGCGTCGTACCCTCCTCACAGCGTATTTATCCTCTAGTTAAGATAGGCGAATTCTGTTTTATAACGGCTTATAGCTCTTCCCCATTGGATGCAATCACTTTTTTATACCAGTAAAAGCTTTTCTTCGGTGTACGCTCATACGTACCGTTGCCATAATCATCCAAATCCACATATACAAAGCCGTATCGCTTGGAAAATTCTGATGTTGTCTGTGATACAAGATCAATCGGACACCATGCGGTAAATCCGAATACCTCTACCCCGTCACGAATTGCTTCCTTCACCTGTGTCAACTGCTTCTGCAGGAAATCAATTCGGTAATCATCGTGAACCATACCATCGGCTTCCACCTGATCATAGGCACCGAAGCCGCACTCGGAGATAAAGATCGGCAAATGATAACGGTCATACATGTGATTCAACGCAATACGCATACCGATTGGATCGATTGCCCAGTCCCACGCACTGTATTCCACATATTTGTTTTTCTCTGCCCCCATTAAATTGGAGGTATGCAGCTTTAAGGAATCACCGTTGTATCCTGATACAATACTGCTGTAATAGCTGAAGCTCATGAAATCAACAGTCCCCTTTTTCAATACCTCTTCATCTCCCTCCTGCATAGTAAGAACAACGTTATTCTGTTCAAAAAAGCGTTTCATATAGTATGGATATTCTCCCTTGCACTGCACATCCGGAAACAGTAAATCCATACCGGTATCAAAAAGCTGCTGCAGATTATCCTGTGGACTGCAGGTTTTCGGATAATACACCTGCTTGCTTTGCATATTCCCTACCTGCAATGTTTCATCAATTTCATGTGCTGCAAGAACACAGCGTTCTATTGTCATATTCTGCCGCAGGCATTTTCTTTCCCTCCTGCAGTATCTATATGGAATATTTGCAGGAGAGGAAAAGATACTGCCATGAGGAAAAGTAAGCTACAGCAACTACGGCTATATGTATATCCGATATACACGATACTGTGTATTTATTTACTATTATCCTATAAAACAAAAAAAGCGCTGATATAGAGCGCTTTTGTGCTTATCATGGTGCAGGAGAAGAGATTTGAACTCTCACGCGATTGCTCGCACTGCCGCCTGAAGACAGCGTGTCTGCCGTTCCACCACTCCTGCATGTTTTATGATGCTCAATTATAATACACTGAAAAAAATGATTTGTCTACCCCTAAATGGAAAAAAATCATTTTTTTACCTTACTTTCCCTGCAATGATTGCAAATGCTGGCAGGTATCCCATGTGTGCATGGAAGGACATATATTTTTCAAAACAAAAAAAAGACGCTGATATAGAGCGTCTGACTCAACAAATGGTGCAGGAGAAGAGATTTGAACTCTCACGCGATTGCTCGCACTGCCGCCTGAAGACAGCGTGTCTGCCGTTCCACCACTCCTGCATGATTGAGTGCCTTACAATAATACACTAAAATCTTTATTTTGTCTACCTTAAAAACATATTTTCCCTATGAAATTTCATTTCGTTTTTCCTTACTATGATGCCTCCCCCTTGTCTGCATCATCTTACCGGACGATTTTATATGCTTCATTACCATTTAAGCGCCAGTACCCTTTTAACCTGCGAATGCAATCACCATACGATAGCCGCTTATTCTCCAGTTTCTGCGTGTCTTTTATACAAGAAGACCTGTCTGCTTTTCTTTTATGAATTACCTAAATATTCAGAAATTTCAAGGAAAGACATCAAAGAAGTTGACAGACCATGCAGTTTCACAGATTCTGTACAAAAGAACAGCCTGTGGAATGCAAGCTGTTCCATATTTATTGCGATAAAGCAAGTTGTTGAAGCATTCTTATGTTTCCTGCACGTTTTTCTTCTTCGCCAGTACTGCCTGTATGAGCATCTGCATTCAAAGAAAGCCCTATGCCTTGCTCTATATCTGCCCGATATTTTAAAGAAGGATACACGATATCTCTATTGCTTTCAAATTTTGATGCCGATGGTTGACCAGTTTTACATATGAGAAAAGGTATATACCGTTTTCTGCTTATACGGATGCCGTGCATCATAAAATGGATGCACTTCGGCATTCCTGATATTTACACCGTTTGGCAGGTCCTGTGTTTCCAGCGCCAGAGCGATAAATGCCTCTCCCCTTCGATGATGATTCAATACAAGATTCTCATCATCAAAATAATTTGCACTATACAAAACCAGAGAAGGCGCATCAGTAGTCATATCCAGACGTCTTCCACTTCCTGCATGATATAAGGTGATGCCGTTAGGCCCCAGCAAAAACGGCGTATCATATGCTCTGGTATATTGAAACTCGGGATGGCCAAGCTCGTAGCGCTTTTGTATCGGTGTCAGATTCCGGAAATCAAAGGCACTTCCGGCTCCAATTTTCTCTTTTTCAAACGGATGTCCATCCGGATGAATTTTCAGTTTTTCCACACTGTCAATACGCAGGTCATGCTGCAATATGGATTCCCGCAAATTTCCCGACAGATTGAAATACATATGGGAAGTCATATTCATCAGCGATTTCTGCGGAGGTGTACCGTGATATTCTATTATCAGATTGTTTCCACTGAGCCGATACCATATATCATAGCGGTAGGTACCCTGTGGAAATCCGTCCATGTCATGACGGCATTCCAGATGAAAATGCAGTGCCTGTTCCTCCTCTTCAACATGAAACAACTGTCTGGATATACCACCCGTACCACCATGCAGATGATGACAGCCGTTATTGATTGAAAGCTGATGAACGGTGTTCTCCATCGAATAGCTGCCATAGGCGATTCTTCCTGCCACCGGTGCGACGACTGCATTCAGATACGGCCCCTGCTGTCGCTCATAGTCCATGATATCGGAAAAAGCAGCGACCACATTCTCCATATTGCCGCTTCGATCCGAGGTTTTCAACTCCGTAATCACAGCACCGAAATTCAAGGCTGTCATATGTATAGCCTCATTCTGAATTGTATATGCATAAACAGCACCTTGTGAAAATTCTGCAACCTTTTTTTTCATGATTTACTCCATTTCTTTTTCGCATATTGCGCAGACACAAATATAAAAGGACAACGCAGTGATATCCATGTGCATATTGCTGCATTGCACCTTCCTACACAATCGAAGCAAACATACAGTTCATAGACCCGCAGCCTTCAGTACCTGTTTCAAATGATGTTCCATATATGCATGCAGCAAAGGATGTCCCCAGGAATACAGTCAGATGTTTCTAAAAACTTTCCACCCCGTTTTACAGGACATTGCATTCTGTACCATTCCTCAGCAAAACGTAATCTCAGCTTTCACAGCTCCGCCAGTTTCCCTGCACCGTCACCAATGGATGCGATATAGAAATCCGGTTCATATCCGATTGCCTGTGTATACTCTCTGCGCACTGCAGCTGTGAAGTCCTCAATATCATCATTTCTGACAATTGCAATCGCACAGCCTCCAAATCCTGCTCCTGTCATCCGTGCCCCGATTGTCCCTGACTGGTTCCATGCACTTTCCACAAGCGTATCCAGTTCTATCCCGGTAACCTCATAATCATCACGCAGGGAGATATTAGAGGCATTCATCAAAGCACCAAATTCTTCAATATCGTTTTTTTCCAATGCCGCTATCGCTTTTTTCACACGTATGTTTTCCAGCACAGCATGACGGGCACGCTTTCTTTCCACCGGACTGGTGATGATGTGCTGCACCTTCTCAAATTCCGTTTCCTTCAGATCACATAAATTTTTAATCTTCACAACCGTTTGGAGCTGGGAAAGCGCATGCTCACACTCAGCACGTCGTTCGTTATACTTGGAATCCGTCAGTCCGCGCTGCTTGTTGGTATTCATGATAACAATACTAGCCTGTTTTAGCTGAACGGGTGCATAGGTATATTCCAATGTGCCGGTATCCAGTGCGATCGCATGATCCTTTTTCCCCATTCCGATGATAAACTGATCCATGATACCACAGTTCATGCCGACAAACTGATTCTCTGCTTTTTGCGACAGCTTGATAATATCCAGCTTACTGATGGGAAGCTGAAAGGTTTCTTTCAGAATTGTTCCAGTCAGTACCTCCAGCGATGCACTGGAGGAAAGCCCTGCCCCGTTTGGTATGTTGCCTTCAATCAGTATGTTTAAACCACATGGAATTTCAAAGCCTTCCTGCTGCAGGAAGTACAGGACGCCTTTTACATAATTCGCCCAGTCATCCTTTTTATCATAGTGCAGCGTTTGCAATGCAACGTCAATAATCCCTTTCTCTTTAAAATTATTGGAAAATAAACGCATACAGGAATCTGTTCGTTTCGAGACAACTGCATAGGTACCAAACGTGATGGCACATGGGAACACCATGCCGCCGTTATAGTCTGTATGCTCTCCAATCAGATTTACACGTCCCGGGGAAAAGAACAATGCCTCACCCGGTACCTCGAATATATCTGTAAATTCTTTAATCAATCGTTTTTTCATGAAGTATCCTCCTGATTTAGTCCCTGCTCAGATATACAGCCTTTTATGAGCAGGCATAGTGCTTTTTTATTGCTGAGAGACTCGCAGCACCACACCTATCTTGAAGTGTGAACAGCTTGCGCATATCCATGCTTCTGCAGCCAACAACGGAATTGTATCTGTTTGACAACATGCGCTGACCTTAGCTTTCATCAAAAGATGACCGCCTTGTCAAATCTGTTACGCCTGCTGCTGTGCAAAAGCATGAAAACGGTTACTCCTCATATACATCATAAGCTTTCCTAACCGCACAGACCTTAACTATCTTGATAAAAAACAGCATTATTTTAAGAATATCCCCTTATTTTCGATAACAAATGCGCAAAAAACAGGATTTTATAGTATGATAGATTATAATCATAATCAATACCGGAGGCAGATATGCAGATTATAACGGATGAAACAAAAAAAGAAATAAAGGCACATGGAAGTCACACATTCCCTTTGCTGGTCAGCTATGAGAAAATAACCGCTTACGATTCCGGTTCTTTTCTCTGGCACTGGCACCCGGAAATTGAAATGACACTGATTACCAGCGGAGAAATGCTGTACAGAATCAATCATCAGGAATACCATGTCAAAAAAGGGGATGCTTTGTTCTGCAATGCAAATGCCCTGCATGCGGGTACCATGTATCATGAGCAGGATTGCACCTATATTTCCGTAACCTTCGATTCCAGACTTCTGTCCGGATTTGAAGGGAGTCTGATACACAGGAAATATGTGAAGCCGCTTGTGAATGACCTCTCCCTTTCCTCCTTCTGTTTTAACGGCAGTGCACCATGGCATTCTGCTATTACTGCCGCTATTCAGCACATTGCTCTATACGATGAGGAAAAAGCGGATGCCTATGAACTGGCAATCCTGATGGAGCTTTATACGATATTAGAAACACTGCATCTCCATATGCATCCTGCACGCAAGCTTTCAACCTCTGATATGCTGAATTACGATAGAATCCGTACCATTCTGCTGTATGTGGAAAACAATTACAACTGCGAGCTCACCCTGCATGATATTGCAGGTCAGATTCATGTCTGTAAAAACGAATGCTGCAGAATCTTTAAGAGCTATATGCATCAGTCTCTATTTGAGTTTATTCTGGAATTTCGAATTGAGAAAAGTATCGGCTTTCTCATGAACGGCTCTTATTCCGTTTCGGAAATTTCGCAGCTGTCCGGATTCAATGACTCCAACTATTTCTCACGGGCGTTTAAAAAGCAGAAGGGATGCTCCCCTCTGCAATACAGGAAAAAAATGAAAACACAAGGCTGAAGCCTTCTGCCTTGGTTCATGTTTCTGCTCCCTTGACCATGTCCAATAAAAGAAAGCCAGAACCGATTTTATAATATTCTTACTTCTACGGATATTTCTCCGGATGAATACTGCTGTAGATCATTTTTTCAAAATCCTGAAAACCCGTACAGCTTCGTATGAGCGGCATCATAGCCGGTTCACTGAACAGAGAAATCAGGGATTCATAAATACTTCTGAATTCCCGCTTATCTGCTTTGTTTATCGCCAGCAAAAAGATAATATACACCGTATTGGACCCCCACTGAATTCCGTTTTTTGATATCGCTACAGCAATGCTTGTCTTCATGGCATCCATTTCAACCGCATGTGGAATTGCTATCCCCCCAAACGCGGTTGTTGCGGCATTTTCCCTTCGGCACACGTTATCATAAAAATCAGAGTTTACATACTTCTTTTCTGTCAGTGCTGCACATAAAAGTTGCAGGATCTGTTCCCTTGATGCAGTTGCCGGCTCATACAGAAACAGGTCTTTTTCAAAAAAGGTATGAAAATCAACACATAGCTTCTGATTCTTTTCCTCCTCCAGCTCTTTTGAAATAACAGACTGTATCCGATCGAACTGTGATGTAAGATTGATCGGAGATATTTGCACCACCTTTGAATTTGCGTAATATGCGTGCTGTGTTAGCGGAATTGTCGAGAACACGATTGCAATTCTTTGCTCCCGCAGCTTTTCCCTGCATTGGGTTTCATCCGTCACAGAGCCGATCAGATTCAGCTGATTACCAAAATTCATCATCATGGTATTTAAGATTCCCGATGCCATATCATGATAATCCGGGCATATCAAAATCGCCGGTATTTTATATATGTTTGCTGACTGCCTCTCTATCTCAGCACCGATATGAATCGCAAGAAATGCAGTTTCATCCTCATTCACCATAAAATGATAACGATCCATCAAATCCAGTGCAATATAAATAGCAATATCAAATACGATCGGACTATTGTTCTTAATCGCCTGCGTCATCGGATTCTTTGTGGACCGCCCTGTTTTTGCACGAAAGATCAGATTTTTCAGATGCAGGGCAAACGGTGTGATAAAGGTGTTTGCAGAAAGATCAATCATATACAGATTATCAATCATACGGACATACTCTCTTGTCAAGGCAAGCACATCCTCACCTACAGCATTTTTTAATGCTGTACCGGATACATCCAATGAAAAATTGGCATTTGCGCGAAACAGCATATACAGCTCAAAGTATTCATAATCATTAAATGCAATACCGAACCTTTGTTCGATCTGCTGCCTCAGGCTGCTCAAAAAAGCTTCCTCCTGTGGTGAAGTAAACGTGAAATCCGTCTGTCCGGAATCCAGCTCCTTTCCATTCAGCTCCCGATCAATCATAATCAGAAGATGCAAAAGCAGATTCAAGGCGGCAAAATCATTTAAATAATACGTATATTTTTTAAATGTCTGATATATGATTGTCTGCAGCGCATCAATATCTATACTGTCAAAATTTTTGCGCAGTAAATCAAGATTGATATAGCTGTTTTTCGCCTCTTCATTGATTACATAACTCATCAGTCTGCGTTTATCCTTCTCACTTCCCTGCATATAGACACAGTCATTTTCACAGGGAATGCGACGTGATAGGCGGAAAAGATTTTATTCATTTTATAGATTACGGTTTTGACTGTGGAGTAGCTCACACAAAGCATATCGCTAAGATCAAATACATTCAATCCAGAATGGTGATGCAGCATGAGCTGTTTAATGATATAAAAGGAGCGCTCCTCCTGTGTCTGCGGAATCTTTTGATCATCAAGAGCAGCCAATAAGGAGGACACCGTATTGGTATGCAGCTCATAGCCGTTGCGTGAAGATGCGATTATACTTTTCCCATACAGTCCGTTTATCTCATGGACGTAATTTTTTATCGAGCGAGGAGTAACCTTAAGCGCATTTGCAAGCTCCTTCCCGCTCATCGGCCGGTTATGAATAGATAAAAAACGAATCATTTCCAATTGTTTCTTATTCATATGTAAAACCTCCTGCTCATTTATTTCATTATAACAATTCCAACAGAAATTACAACTTTGCTTCTTCCTGTAAGGGGAAATCACATATTTCCCCCTGAAGGAAACATTCATACCTTCCCTCCTTTCCCCGTAAAGGAAAAAGACAGGTTGATGAAATCTATCAAATTCCGCATAATGTAGGTGTCAAGAAAAACGGAGGTGAAAAAATGGAAACCTTGAAAATACTGCTTTGCTGTGGTGCCGGTATGTCCAGCGGCTTCTTAGCAAGCAGCGCCAGAAAAACAGCGAAAAAGAAAAAGCTGAACGTAACGATTGAAGCACGCAGTGCTTCTGAGGCAAACGAGCTGCTCTCCACCATTGATGTTCTGCTGATCGGTCCGCATTATGCAAAAGAAATCAATAAGTTTCAAGAGCTTGCAAATCCGCATGGTGTTGCAGTTGCGTTGATACCGGAAGACATTTACGGTTCTCTCGACGGTGAGCGCCTGATCGCTTTTGCACAGACTTTAAAGAATTAAAAAAGCTAAGAGGGCAATCTTAGCTTCATGAGAAATCGCTTTGCATTAGATTTCTTCAGAAACAGCATACATCGATTCTGAAGAAATAGCAATAAAAACAGGAGGAAAGTTATGAATACATTCATGAATTGGCTGGCAGATTCCTTTGTGCCAAAATCAAACAAGATATTAAGCAAGCCCTGGATTTCCGCATTGGGCTCCACTATGCAGAAGGTAATTCCATTCATTTTAACAGGCTCCGTAATATTTCTATACAATGTGCTTGTGTCCTTTTTTCCATCACTGCCGGATCTGGGGCCGATCAGTGATTTCAGCTTTGGCATCATCTCCCTGATCGTTGCCTTTACAATTGCGAATCAGTGTATGGAAAAGCTGGGACATCCGAGTTATATGATCAACGCAGGTATCGCTTCCATCGGTGTTTTCCTGATGGTCGCAATCCCGATTGGTGAGGATGCCGACAGCATTTCCGCTCTGATGAATCATGTAAGTGCCAGCGGTATTGCAGTTGCCATGATTACAGGTCTGTTTACCTCTATCATCTTTCACCTATGGGCAAAGCTGCAGTTTCTGAAGGACAGCAGTATTCCGGATTTTGTTTCTACCTGGATCAATACAGTTGTACCAAACCTCATTTCATTAGGTGTCATCATGATCATGGTCAAGCTTATGGAGGTAAATGTGTACGCTGCCATTATATCAATCTTTACACCATTGATACAAATCGGTCAGACACTGCCCGGTCTGGTACTCATGTGTTTTACTCTGGCTTTCTTCTACACCCTGGGTATTTCAAGCTGGACCTTCAACGCCATCACAACACCGATTCTCATGGCCGGTGTGCAGGCCAACCTGGAGCAGATTGCTGCAGGACAGGCGGCAACACATATCGTCAGCCATACGACCTTCTGGTCTATCAGCTTTATCACAATGGGCGGCGTCTGTGCAACGCTGGCGCTCAATGTCCTCATGTGCTTTTCAAAATCAAAGCAGCTGAAAATGCTGGGAAAAGTTTTCCTTGTCCCTTCCATCTTCAACATCAATGAGCCGTTAATGTATGGCGCAAAGGTTGTCTTCAATCCTCTGCTGATGATCCCTGCATGGATCAATGCGATTGTCGGACCAGTCTATGTCTGGGTGATTATGAGCCTGGGCTTACTCAACATCCCTGCACAAATGATGGAAATCGGACAGGTACCTGCACCAATTTCTTCTGTCCTTGCAACACAGGATATCCGTGCTGTCTTATGGTGGATCATTTTATTCCTCATTTATGGAATGATCTGGTATCCGTTTTTCAAGGTATATGAGAAACAGAAATTAAAAGAAGAAACGACAGCAGCTGTCGAATAACAATACATACAATACGGAGGACTTCTTATGAACGAACAAAACGAACTGCTTACAGCAGCCATGCAGATTATACTGCATGCTGGGAATGCCCGTAATGCTGCTGACGAAGCATTGGAGGAAGCAAAGCGCTTTAATTTTCAGGAGGCTGCTTCACATTTACAGAAAGCTGAGGAAGCGATCACACTGGCACATAAGTCACAAACGGATATCATTCAAAAGGAAGCCGGTGGATATGGCTATGAACCAAGCCTGTTATTTGCCCATGCGCAGGATACCCTGATGACGATTAAGTCGGAGCTGCATTTAAGCAGGCAGCTGATTGATGTATTAAAAATCATAAAGAATAATAAATAAAGAAGTTTGCAGAAAGCACATGAATTGCATCACATACAAAGGGGAGCAGAAAGGATGCCCCTCTTTTTAAAATAGAATAGGAGAACAGAGTATGATTATAAAGCAACATGATAGTCACGATAAGTTTTTGTGGGGCGGAGCAGTTGCCGCCTGCCAGATTGAGGGAGCCTACGATGTGGATGGAAGAGGCTTATCCACCTCCGATTTGCGAGCCTATGATCCGAATTTAAAACGTGCCGATATAAAAAAAGAAGGCGGTGATACCCTGGCCGGTATCAAAGCTGCCATGCTGGATAGCATTAGTTATTTTCCTAAGCGCTACGGAATCGACTTCTATCATACATATAAGCAGGACCTTGCCCTGTTAAAGGAGCTTGGCCTGCAGGCATTTCGTACAAGTATTTCCTGGAGCCGCATCTTTCCAAAGGGGGATGAAAAGGAACCAAATGAGAAGGGGCTGCAGTTTTACGATCAGCTGATCGATGAGATTATAAAAAATGGCATGGAGCCGATCATAACGATGAGCCATTATGATTTCCCAATCCATCTCGTTACAGAATATGGAGGCTTTGCGAACCGCAAGGTTATTGATTTTTTCGTAAATTATGCAGGTGTTCTACTTCGCCGTTACAAAGGTAAGGTAAAATACTGGATTGTTAGTAATCAGGTAAATCTGGTACCTGCAGTTCAATTCGGTTCTCTGGGCATTTACGAGGATCAAAGTGAGCATATGGAGGAGCTGATGTATCAGGCAGTGCATCATCAATTTGTTGCAGGTGCCAGAGTGATACAGCTGGCAAGAGAAGTCGATCCTGATGCACACATGGGAACAATGGTGGCAGATGGCACCTTTTATCCGGCTACCTGCAAGCCGCAGGATGTGATTCTGACCATGAAAAAAAATCGGATGCAGTATTATTTTACAGATGTTCAGCTCCGAGGCGAATATCCCGGATATGCCCTGCGTTATTTCAAAGATAACGATATCCACCTGAACATACAGGAGCAGGATAAAAAGCTGTTAAAAACCTATACGATGGATTTCTTGGCAGTATCCTATTATTATTCCAAAATCGTTGATTCCGATAAAAATACCATGAAACCCTTTGACGGGGAACAAAATCCCTTTCTGAAGCCGACACCATGGGAATGGCGTGCTGATCCGCTGGGTCTATATAACTGTCTTTCACAATACTGGGATCGTTATGAAAAGCCTTTGATGATAGCGGAAAACGGCTTGGGAGCCTTGGATGTTGTTGAAGAGGATGGAGGAATACACGATACATACCGTATTGAATACCTCCGTCAGCATATCATACAGGTACAGGAATGCAGAAAGGATGGTGTTGATATTCTGGCATATCTGAGCTGGGCACCGATTGATATGGTATCCTCATCCAGTGCGGAGATGAGTAAGCGCTATGGTTATATCTATGTGGATCTGGATGATTATGGTAAAGGAAGCGGGAAACGATTGAAAAAGGATTCCTTCTATTGGTATCAGCATGTCATTAAGACAAACGGTAAAGAGCTGTAAATCGAAGGAAAGTTTATGGTTATTTGATTCAGCATCCTATGCTGCACAAGAATGTATCTGCTGCTTGCTATAAAACTTTTGCATCCTACAAAAGAAGGCTATCCCTGCATATGTTGAGCCACTCCATGTATTTCCCTTTTTCATACAGATCGTCCTCTCTTGACATTTTTTAGCTCAATGATATGATAAAGGAAAAAAATGGAAAGGTAGTGCTGTCATGAAATATTCTGCCGGTATGCTGGATTTGCTGGAGGCACTTACGCTACCCGAGCAGCCTGTTTTATTTCTGAAGCTGACGATACAGCCCCATATCTGTATGGAAAGATTAAAGGATGCAGTTAGTCAGTGTATAGCGTTTCTGCCCGAGCTTGCTTTACGCTATGATGAAAAGCATAACTGCTGGAGGAAACAGAAGGACGATACTTTTTCTATGATTCAGGAGGTTGAAGACTTTGACTTTTCAAGCTGGGACATTGAGCACCATGCACAGCTCTGCATACAGATTATACATAAAGAACAGCAGGACCTTGTATGCATCGGATACAGTCATATTCTGTGTGACGGGGATGGAGCTACACAAATCCTTCGCCTGCTGACAGCCTGTTATCGCCAGGAGACTGTCTCCTTTCAAAACTGCCGAACCCCCGAATCCCTTCCGATCATAAAGCTGAAAAAAATAAAAACCAAAAGAAGAAAAACAATTCCTGCCGCACTTCCTTTTGCTCCCCATCCCCTGCATACCAGCGAGCTGCATCAAAGCATTCCACGAAAGCTGTTACAGCAAATTTGTCCATCTGCCTGTACAGTGAACGATGTTCTGCTATGTGCCTATGCCCAGACACTGCACAGCATCTCCGCAGCGAATGCCGTGACAATTCCCTGTCCGGTAAATCTTCGTTCCTATCTGCAGAAAAAGCCAAGCTGGTCCATTGCAAATTTCGTTGGAGATTTTCAGGTAACACTGCATGGTCTGGATCATCGCGACTGGCGGGAGCTGCTTGCGGATGTCCATCAACAAATGCAGGAGGAAAAGGCACGCTGTTCTGACCTGCATACCATACAGCTGTTACATCCGATTATGAAGCACCTTCCTCTTGCCGTCACAAAAGCTGTCGCAAAAGCAGGCTTTCACTCACCGGAAATCTCCTACACAAATCTGGGAAAGATCGATGCGGCATCCATCTATTTTGACGACTGCACGATTACGCAGCTGTATCTTCTGGGCAGAGCCCGCATATACCCGTCCTTTCAGATATCAGTCTCTACATGGAAGGATACCTGTACCTTAGCCTGTCATGTCACAGGAGACACGTTACAGCTAATGCATGCACAGAAAATTCTTACAACCATGTGTAGACTGCTGCATACATATGCAGGACAACCCGTGTCCGAATCAAAAACAGAATGACCTCTGCCATTCTGTTTTTCTATATGCAACTACGTTTCCACTTCATTATCCCACACACGATCTGCTATGTAAAAGACCTGTATACGTACAGAGGTTTCTCAAGGACATATCCATAGCAAAGCAGACTGCCGCTGCAAGCATTAAGCTAAAACGTACATACAGCATGTTGTCCTTCCATCTCTGCCAATTGAAATACTGTCTTCTTCATCAAAACGAAATTGAGTCCTAAACAACTGAGAGTCGTATCACTTTTTGATAAATGTAATGATGACACAGCATGCCATGAATATGCCAGTAAGAAGCAGAATCCAATCGTTGTGTGTAAGCAGACTGCATACAGTTAATACAAATGCGGCTGCCATTATGATTCTGTAAAATACTTTCTCTTTCATTTTCAGCTTCCCTTTCTTTGATATATACAAACGGACTTGTCCATGCATCCGGGAGGTAACGCCTTATCACGGCAGGCCTGAGACGATTGTCTTTCCCTTGCATCGCCTCGTGTTTTAAGCCCTCATTCACGCCACTTCTTCCCTGCTACCTGCAAAGCATATTCTGCTTGATCATTTCCAATGCCCTTTCAAAAGGTACGCATGACGCATATCGGTTCTTCCAAATAAAATTATTGTAATAATCATAGGTTTTCTTTGCCGACATATAATCGTTATCCACCGTGCTGTTTGTGTAAGCAGGAACAATCATGTGAAATCCATGTTCAAATCCGCATATGATCGTTGCATTGATACAATACTCTGTCTGCAATCCTGCAATCATGATCGTATCCTCTCCTTTATCTCTTAAATATTCCGTCAGTCCTGTGTCTTTAAAAGCGCTGTTTACATTCTTATCAACTATTTTTTCTCCGCAAAGCGGCTTGAATTCATCGTATATGTCAAAGCCCTGTGCACCCTTTGTCAACGCATTTTCAGCACCATCATCGTGACGAACATACACCACCTCGACACCATGCCTTCTGGCTTGCGCTATCAATGTTTTTATGCGACTTTCAAGAAGCTGAAATTCATATAATGCTTCATTCATAATCATTGTCTGCGTATCCACAATCAAAAGTACCATTTGTTTTCTCCATTCTCTCATAAAGACCGTAATGGCCTTTTTTCCCTTAACCTGATTATTCCTCTGCTATTATGCATTCTCACGATTTCGTCCGGAGCGCCTGTAATACCATATAGCTGCCAGCATGGAAATCAGAAAGAAGATACCCGCATACAAAAAGGATAACCGTGGTCCCGCTGCATAGATAAATCCTGCGAACAATGCCCCTGCAATCATCCCCAGACTTTTCATCGCATTGTAAAAGCCCATGACCATGCTGCTGTGCTCAGCACTGGATGCCGAAGCACAAAGATCCTGCAGTAAAGGGATATAAATAGCATTTAATGCAAAGAAGATGATATTGATAAGGATAAACGGCAGAATATCCTCCAGCATCGTTATGGCGATCAGCGTGACACCGGCTCCTCCCAGCACATAGATGACAGATTTCTTAACGTTGGTTCTCTTCATGATCCATACACAGATCGTAGTATTGGCAAACAGCGATATAAAGCCGACCACGGCCTTCAGCATACCGTTATAAGAGGAATTGAAATGAAATTGATCCTTAATAAAATAATTGAAATTCTGATCATATGCCGTTGTTGCCGTTGAGGTCAGAAAAACCGCAAAGAATAAAACAGCGAATGTCAGCGTCATAAAGCGACGGGCATCCAGAAATGCCTGAAACGGATTTGCTTCCTTCCATATGCTGACAGACTTGCCTGTTACCTCCCTATCCTCTCGCAGACATATCGCAAACAGCATACCGCACAGAATGAGGACACCGCTTTGCAATGCAAAGGTCAACGGAATGGAAACGACACCGGCAAACCCGCCGATCAGATAGCCGAAAGCCGCAAATACGGTCGTGAAGGTAGCGGATAACGCCAGATAGCGCCCCCTGTTCTCCATTGTGCTTGTATGAATGATATAGGTCAGAAAGCTGACCATAATACCACCGACAAAGAATCCCGATAAAAGGCGGGCAAGCATAATGGTGGGAAGTGTTTTCATGATGGCAAACAGCAGCTGTCCGATGCCGTAGCCCACACAGCAGATACCCAGAACCCGGCGGCTTCCCATACGCGTGACCTGCTTTGCCCAGAAGGGAGAAAAAAGAAAATTGGTGAATGCCATACCGGCATACAGCATACCGAAGGAATAATCCGGTAGCTGAAGATTCTGAATGAGTGTCGGCGTAATCGGATGTGCAAAATTAGCAGCCAGACTCTCCAGAGCAACTGCGAAGAAAAACAGCTGCAAATGATATTTAGACAGAAATGATTTCATGGATGAATTGTTCATATATCGCTCCCACTTTCTACAACATGTCAAATCTTACTATGAATACGGTGGAAAATCAACTGAGAAACTACGTATGCTCATAAAAAACAGATGCCGGTTTCCAATGGAATGCATCTGCTTTTGCTTATTTCTGCTTAATATATTTCTGTTCAAACATAGAGACAGGAATCGGACGGTCGATTAAATACCCCTGCAGACCGTCACAGTCCAGCTGCTTTAAAATATCAAATTGCTCCTTTGTTTCAACTCCCTCCACAATCAGCTGCATCTGCAGATTGTGACAGATTTGAACAAGGGAGGATATCAGCATCTGTGAACGGCGGTTATTCTGCAAATCCTGCATCATACTGCGATCCAGCTTCAGCGTATCCAGCTGCGCATTGATAAATAAGGCCATATTGGAATAGCGTGCGCCGAAATCATCAATGGATATGGAATATCCCTGCCGTTTGATGCGCTCCATTATCATAATCAGAAATTCATTGTCCAGACTCTCGTCATTTTCTATGATTTCAATCTCCAGATACTGCTTGGGAACATTGTAGTTTCCCCAGATGCGTTCCAGTTCTCCCAGAAAATCCGCCATACGCAAGGTGTAGCGTGAAAAGTTCACACTCAGCGGTGTAAGTCTTCTGCCTTCCGCATGCCAGCGGCTGAGCAGTCTGCATACCTGTTCAAAAGCAAAGAAATCCAAGTACCGGATCGTGCGTGCCTCCTCCAGAGATGGAATAAACTCATTGGGCATAATCAGGGTACCCGTTTCATCGTGATAACGAATCAGTGCCTCTCCTCCGATAAGCTCCTTTCTGAAATTCACCTTCGGCTGCAGATACACCTCAAAGCGCTGATTTTCCAATGCCTGCATCAAGACGGAGCGGTCCGCAAGCTGCAAAACCGTATCGTTACAGCAGCGGTACCGGTTGGAATTTGGATTTTTCCGATAGAACTGCATTTTATCCTGATACATGTATTCATCTGCATCTGTTATCCTGGAGGATATATCCTGACAGGTGGATGTCCATATATGTCCGATTGCCCCCTTGCAATTCGCACTGCCGATGATTGCCTGCTTCAGAATTCCCACCTGCTCCAGAAATTCCTGTTCCTGCATTCCCTGAACAAACACAACGAATTCATCCCCGCCGATTCGATAGATGGCGCCGGTGTTAAACACCTTTTTCAATATGGATGCTCCTTCTGTCAGCACCTTATCTCCATAGGTATGTCCCAGATGGTCGTTGATATCCTTCAATCCGTTGATATCCATATAGACGATACCAAGGGGAATCTGCCTGCCATTGAGCTGATTCAGATCCTGAAGGTAGCGATTTCGATTATACACACCGGTTAGATCATCGTAATAGCTGTTATGCAGCAGGCGGTCGTTCAAATCCTTTTTCTCCATCGCCACACTCATGAAATAGCTGATGGTTTCCAGCATGGAGAAATTCCGCATATAGTCAGGTGCCGGATTATCCACACCGATAAATCCGATGCTTTTATTATTCTGAACGATCGGAGAAAGCGCAATGCTGTGTATATTCTGTACGTGCAGCACCTCATAGGTCTGTGGAAAGCTTTTCTGTATACGTTCCACATCCGGTATGGAAACATTTTTCCCCTGCTCGATAAAATCCTTCCAGATTGCGAGCAGCTCAACATCCATATTCTGACAGAATTCCATGGATGATTCCACACCATCGCTGCACCACTCATAGGTGTTGTTCATACATCCGTTCTGCAGCTCAAACACATAGGCGCGCTCTGCATGCATGAATTCACCGATTTCTTTCAACAGCTGATCCATATAGCTCTGCATATCATTGGATATATACATCAGACGGATACAGGACACGGTTTTCATTTCCATCTGCAGAGCCAGATTCAGACGCTCATGCTCCTGTTCCAGATTCTGACGAATCCTCATCATATCCTCAACATCGGTATAAACGACATAAACGACCGGTATGCCGTCGATCTGTTCTTCCGCAAAGGTACCGGTCATATGAATCCGCAGACAGCTCCCTCCTTTTACAGGAAGGCGGCAGAAGCATTCGTACTGCTGACTTTTGTTTCGATATGCATGCTCAACAATTTCCTTCAGCTTTTCAAAATCCTTTGGGGTCTGCTGAAAAAACAAGGTCGCGCTGTCATGAAACAGGATGTGATATTCCTCTTCACTGTATCCGCACATCGTATAAAACGTATCATTTGCCCATAATGTTGAAAACTCTTCATTGAGAAGATATTTACACACGCCGATGCGCATGGCACCGAGCTGGTTTTCCGTATCTTCCTTCCAAATTTGTGTATTCATTGTATCATCCTTTTTTTACTATCCCTTGCTTTTTTATAAAAAGCATACATCCGCATATGTAATCCATTACCGGAAGTCTTCCTATGCTTGTAACGTTTTGCGAAAGGCTTCCCTTCGGCCATGCTATCATCCATTCAGGTAGCTGATGAAATCCTTTTGATACAGGACATAATCAACTGAGGACTGCTGTCTTCCCAACTGATCTGTCCAGGAATTTTCATTCACCCGCACTCTGGTAAAGCCAAGCTGTTCATACACATGCTGTGCTCTTGTATTGGTAAGATTCACATACAGGATAATCCTGTGACAGCCTTGCTCATGAAAGAGGGAGGATATCAGCATACTCAACAGAACTTTTCCGATTCCCTTGTTCTGCCGGGAAGCATCGCATAGCTTAATGCCTATGGCGGCTGTTGCATCAGCTTTCCATCGCACACTCATTTCGCCAATCGCAATATCGTCCATTTCTATCATCAATAAGCGATGAGATGTATCGCAGTTTTTTATCGTTTCCGCAATTTCCTGCACCGTTTCCCCTGTACCGTTTGGAAATCCTGCATGTGCCATCACCCTGCCATCATTCCACCATTGTGCAAGCTGCCCGGCATCCTGCACTACAGCATCCCGTATGGTTAAGTTTTGATATCTAAGCAGCATATTCGTCCTCCAAGCAGTATATACGCTTATTACATGTGCAGGCATTTCTGCATACCGCTTTCATAGTGTCAGTTCTATTGTATACCGTTTTTTCCATAAAGGATACTTTTTTAAAAAATCTTTACAGAATTGCATTTATCCACGTTTCCAGAAGGCTCATCCAGCCTTCGCATTCCGGCTGCAGCTTCTCTCCGTCGGCTCGCTGACTCAGTCTGCCGGCTGTAGACAGGCCATGTGCACCTTTATCATACATATGAAATTCACACAGCACACCCTTCTTTACCAAGGCAGAGGCAAACAGCAGAGAATTTTGTACGGAAACCGTTGGATCGGTATAGGTATGCCACAGAAAGGTTCTGGGTACATCCTTATGTACCTGCAGCTCCAGTGATACATGGTTTCGCAGCTGCTCATCCTCCGCATGCTCCTGCAATAGATTTTGTATGCTTTCCTCATGTGCATAGGCACCGGCAGTGATAACGGGATAGCATAGAATCTGGGCAAACGGACGCAGGTCCGTTCTCTGAATATATTGTGTGATTATCGGCTGATTCCAGTTTATACCAAGACTCGCCGCAAGATGTCCCCCTGCTGAGCAGCCCATAAGAAAGATACGGTCCTGACGGATATTCCAAGCCGTGCAGTTATCCTTCAACAGCTGAAACGCCGCCGCAGCCTCAAGCAGTGCCCGGGGATAGGCAGCCGGAGCACAGGAATAACGAAGCACGGCTACCTGTAAGCCCATGGCATTTAACCGTATGGCAAGCGGTTCCGCCTCCCGATCGCTGGTATAGCGGTATGCACCGCCGGGCATCAGCAGCACTGCCGGACGCCTTGTGCTGTTCAACAGCTCCTTTGATGCATCCATAAAATACGTCTGCAGGACTGCTCCTGTTGCTTTTCCCTGCAGCTGTATCTGAATCGTTTCTGTACGCATACGCTCCTCCTATACAAAAAGCCGGATATCTCCAGCAGATATTTCTTTTATTTCCTGCTTCCCTTGCGATATCGTTCCTGATCGAGAAAGAACATCGTAAAGGTTGCCCGTGACAGCAAAACATCTTCGTCATTGAAAATAAAAACCTCGTAAACTCCGGTCGTTCTGCCGGCTGATATTTTCTGTGCGATTCCGATCAGCTTGCCGCCTCTTCCCGGCTTGATATAATTGATCGTACCGGACAAGGTAACGCTGTCCCGACCCGAGGTAAAGCTCGCTGCCCCGGCTGCGGTATCTGCGAGAGAATAGAGTGCACCACCGTGTACAAAGCCATGTACATTCAAAATCTGTTCATCAATGATCATCTCAACCTTCGCATAGCCTTCCTTCACCTCCACGACCTGCATATCGTTGCTTTGCAGATATTGAGAAGAGGAATTCAGGCGCTTCTTTAATTCATCCATTGTTTCCATGGGAAAGTCTCCTTTTTTACATAATACAATACCTTCTGTATGCTCATCATTATACCACGATGACCTGAAAAAGCGCAGCTATTTACAAGTCCGATAACAAAAAAACAGATGTTACTGAGTTATTTTTAAAAACAAGCAAAGCATACAGCAGGAAGCGCATGATTCATTATTGGAGAAGAAAATCCAATCATGCTCTATATACATGACAGTGCATCTGTTTTCGTCTTGCAGCGCCATGATCCGTGCGGTTACCTTCGGCATTTCATGTATCCGCATGCATTTCACCGAAAGGCATCTTCCTGCTGTTTTGAGAACAGCGAATTCCATCTCTGATTTTATTGTACCCTCTTCGCAGATCTCCGCCTTATGCGAAGTCTATTGACATCCGGAAAAATATCTGATAGTGTCTTACTGACAGGAGGTGATCCTATGCTGACAAAAGAACGCTTCTTTCGCATTCTGGAGCTACTCGATCATAAATCGTTCATTACAATACAGGAGCTGATGGAGGTTTTAAACGCAAGCAAATCCACAGTCAACCGCGATCTGATTGAGCTGGAAAAGCAGGGATTGATCCAACGGGAGCGCGGCGGTGCTATAAAAAAAGAAATGCCTGCGACACTCAGCAGTTATCGGGAGCTGCCCGTTATGGATAAAGAACATATTCACAGTGCGGAAAAGGATATGATCTGCGCACAGGCAGCCGCTATCGTAAAGGACGGGGATTGTGTGTATGTGGATTCCGGTACGACCCCCAGCTATCTGATTCCATATATTGCAGGTAAAAACATCAAGCTTGTCACCTCCAGCATTTATGCATTACGCAAGCTGCCTGCCTCCTTTCCCGGCGAGCTTTTTCTGATTGGCGGAAAATACGACATGCGTTATGATATGAGTGTCGGTTACCTTACAACCGAGCATATACGTAAATTCCATTTTGACCATGCCTTCTTCAGCGCAAGCGGCGTTGAGCTGGATTCTCAGGAGGTTCTGGCTATTGATTTCACAATAAGTGAAGTGAAAAGCACGGTACTGCAGCGCTCTCGCTCCTCCCATCTTCTGATTGACGATTCTAAGCTTTCCATACGGGCACTTTGTACATGGGCTGTGCTGTCTGATTTTCAGGATGTATACATCAATGCCTTTGAGTCCATGCGGGAAATGGAGCTGCCGCAGCATTTCATCATTTGTAAATAGAACTCATTGCAGTTCTTTTTTTTACGCTGTCATACAGCGGTAATACAGCTGCGGCACGACTGCTTTCACAATGTCTAACACCCTTGCAGCTGCTGCATAGTATACGCTAAAGGGGGAATGACGATGCATGTACTATCTGCCCTGCTGTTTGCCGTATCTGCGAATATCGACTGTCTTGCCATAGGTCTGTCCTATGGCATCCAGTCTGTAAAAATCGATGCTCGAAGCAATTTGATCATTGCAGTGATATCCACTGCGGGTACCCTGATCTCCATGCTTGCAGGAAAACCGCTGGCAGCACTCTGCTCAGCGGATACTGCCAACCGAATCGGAGCTGTCCTGCTGATGCTGATCGGGTGTTGGATTCTGTTTCAAAATCACCGGACACAGCAGAAAAGTCTGAAGGCATATGACCGTGATGCGTCCAGCAGAATCGACCAGAAGGAAGCGGTTGTTCTGGCATTTGCACTCACGATCAATAACATGGGACTGGGGATATCCGGAAGCATCACCGGACTGCCGATTCCTGTAACCTGCCTGTTTACCTTTCTATGCTCGCTGCTGTTTATCGCTGTATCGCAAATCGCAGGAAAAAGCTGCATAGCTTATTTTATTCATAAATATGCAAGAGATACAGCTGCGTGGATGATTATTCTGCTGGGAATTCTGGAATGCTGTATATAAAAAAGCCTGCGGGGTATCAGGGTTCTTACTTCAGGGTGTTTGCAAAAGGGAGAATGCAACCCTATTGATAAATACAATAGGGTTAAATCCTCCTGTTTTAAATTTACTCACCATCGCGTATGAATAAAATCAGCTTCGCATACTTTTTTTCATTATGAATGACAGCAGTGCCAACGAAGCAAATGCGCCCAGATACCAGACTGCCAGCACACGCAGCTGCTGTAATGCTGTATGCAGCAGCTCCTCCATCTGCACATAGGATATCCGCACAAGCAAAGGAAGTACATAGCTGATACACAAAAACAGCAAGGCCGCAAACAGGCAGCTGAGCGCTGCATTTCGAAAAGCACGATACCTCCCTGATGCAGAAACCAGCATGCTTACAAAGGATACCAGCATAGCTCCGCACAGAAGCCGGATCGTATCATTTTGCATACCGAACTGCACAAGCCGCACAGCCAGAAGGGCGGGTACGCTGAGGGATGCTCGTGTATCCTCAGCCAGTGCAGACAGACGGGTGTTCAGGTGCAGCTGACGGGTTAGAATCTGAAGCAGCAGCTTTTGCTGGGAGGCAGTTAGATTTATATTCTGAAACAGTGCCGTTTGCTCCTTTGAAAGCAGCTCTGAAAACTGTGCATCCAAATCCGGAAGCTGTGCTGTTTCATCCGCTACACATTGTATAAAGGTAAGTCCGGCAGTATCCAGAAAGGATGTCCAGTCTGCTTGCTTCTGAAGATTCTCCTGCAGCGTATCAAGCTGCTGCAGGATGGACTGCTCCAGAAGAAAACCGCCAGGTACCTGTTCCAGCGCATCCTTAAGCGGCTCTTTGATATCCAGATGGGAAACGACAAGCGCACTCATTCCCTGTTCCTTCACCTGCCGCAGGGTCACAGCTCCTCCCAAAAGCAATGCAGTGCAGAGAAACAGCAGTGTGCTGACCCATAAAAGAAGTCTTCTCATCCTGTCACCTCCCGGCGTTTTTTCCTGCCAGCTCCTATTTCGACTACTTCCTTCAGCTTCGGATAGGCGTATAAAAGAAACCGTTGGTAGCCGCACTGTGTTTCATTCATAAAAACACTGCGCAGACGTTTGCAGTTTCCGTGGCACATCGGCTGAAATGGACAGGCAGCACACAGCTGCGGCTCTTCCCTGTATGCAAACGCCTTCGCGCGGCTGCAATCGCGTGCCGCAAGCAGATCGGTATCCAGAACATTGCCGCAGTGATATTCATCCAGTACATAAAAATCACAGGGATACAAAGAGCCGTCGCTTTCCACAACATACTGAAACTGACACTCTCCCAGCATTCCGCAGGTACCTGGTGTTTTTCCCTGCAGGAGCAGCAGCAGGTTATCAAACAGGGCAACGCTTTGATACTGCTTGTTTTCCACATCCTGTATCCAGAGATCAAAATAGCTGCGGTAAAACTGATAGAACAGCTCCGGTGTCAGTGAATATGCACTCTGTTTTTCCTGCAAAGGGGCAAGGCAGGGAATCAGCTGTACATGGGAAAAGCCGTGCTCCTTATAAAAGGCAAACAGCTTCTTCGGCTCCCTGGCCAGCTGCCTGCTTAAAACGCTCAGAATATTGAAGTCTACATGATGTCTGCGTAACAGCTGTATGGCACGCATCACGTCCGCATACGTACCGGCATCCTTGCGTTTTCGATACAAATCATGCTGCTTTCGCCATCCGTCCAGAGATACGCCGACAAGAACATTGTGCTTATGAAAAAAGGAGCACCATGCCGCATTCAGCAGACAGCCGTTGGTCTGAATGGCATACCGCACATTCTGCTTTGGCTGGCGAAGCTGTTTTACGGCATCCGCAAACTGCTCATAGAAGGGCAATCCGGCAAGCAGCGGCTCTCCGCCCTGAAAGGCGAAGGTGATATCGGCATCCGCATCCGCAGCTTGAAACACCTTTTCCAGCAATGCCACAGCTACCTCATTGCGCATACGCCCGTAGTTCGCACTGCTTCGATTTTCTGCAATATCCTTATAGAAGCAATAGGTGCAGTTCAGCTGACAGCCTGCGGATACCGGCTTGACCAGAAATGATAACGTCTTCATATGCATCCCTTCTTTCCACCGCTAAGTATAGCATGTCTTTATAGTATATCACAAGACAGCTGCTGCTTTCACCTTGAAGCAAAGCCATGAATTTCTGCTTCGGTTCTCACTTTCGGACGCTTCCTGCATGGTACGATACAGACTTTTCATCTGATATTTATGGATACGGTGATGTACATGTGCTGTATGAATCATTCAATCCGCCTGGACAGGATGAAAAATTCTTTCGAATACATCACGCTTTCCTGCCCGACGGTATTTTTTTCGAGCATTCACCGCTCTTTCGCTCTGACATGCATACGAAAGCATCAAAAAAAGATTCTTTACTGACAGTGTGCAAGATCAAAAAGGGGAATGCAATACCACTGTAACTTATCAATGATATTTGAATATCCCTTTTTCAAACACCAGAACGTAAGGAAACCTCACAAAAAAAGCATCCTGCTTCTTTGTATACGCCTTGAAGCACAATGCTTATTGTCTGTTATATACATCTCTTTTTTGATGCCTATGCCTCTTCGTCTTCAAACGGATAGCGCATTCCCCACTGTCTGCGTACTTCATCCATCAGGGCTACTACATCACTGGATAGCTTCAGGGTGCTGTTGTTCGCTGTTGCGCTGACGGCAGCCTCCATATCCCGTAGCTCATATACCAGTGCATCACTGCGTGTTCCCGCATCCAGTGTTTCTGTCCAGCCATCTCTTGTATAGCGGATCTGAAGGCTGTCTGCTCTTGGATATTCACGGATTTCCAGATATCCCTCTTCTCCGGCAACAATACCTACCTTTGGCAGCTTGGCTCGCATGGTTAACGTAACCGTAGCCATTTCATCCAGTGAATTGCGCAGGATGAAACCGCTCATTTCATCCACACCTGTTTCAAAGGGAATCATATTCGTGAGAACGGTATCAGGCTGTGCATGCAGAAACCAGCGCACAAAGGATAACGCATAGGTACCGATATCCAAAAGGGCTCCTCCGGCAAGCTGCGGGGAAAAGAATCTGTTCGTGACATCGTATTCCTTACAGCTCCCAAAATTAACCTGTATCATTTTCAGCTTACCGATTGCGCCCTGCTCAACCAGCTCTTTTGCTTTGGCAAACACCGGCATGTGAAAAATCGTCATTGCCTCCATCAGAATCAGCTGCTTCTTTTGTGCCAGTGCCATTGCTTCCTGCAGCTGTCTGTGGTTTACTGTGATTGCCTTTTCGCAAAGTACATGCTTGCCATGCTGCAAAGCGCGCATCATATAGTCATAATGATAGGTATGCGGTGTTGCGATATAAATGATATCCACCTGCTCATCTGCAAGCAGGCTTTCAATATCGTAACAGTGCTCAACCGTATATGCACTTGCAAATGCCGTTACCTTCTCCATATGACGTCCAGCGACGGCATAAATCGTACCATGCTCCTTCATCAGCGCCTCGGCCATCTGCACGGCAATTGCACCCTGACCAAGAATACCCCAGTTCCATTTTTTCATATTCTCATCCCTTTCCTGTTCACATTTTAAATATCCGCAGCATGCTGTGGAATACACGCAATCTGTTATTTCTTATCAGACACTGCCTTTTTTCAATAGCTCAAAGCCCTGATCGCTAACAACCAGAATTGCGGTGACCTCTCTTGTCAGCAGGGATGTATCAACAACCCCCGCAATGCTTTTCAATGCATGATTCAGTTTCTTCGGATCCCCGACCTTATCAAACCATACATCCGCCAGTACATTGCCATGATCACTCATTACAGCACCGTACTTTCCTTCCCCATGCTTACAGACAAAGCGGCCTTGCAGCTCCTCCACTCTGCGTTTCACATAGGCTGTTGCATCCTCCAAAAGCTCCATGACAACCGGTACATGAAACTGCAGGGTGTCTGAAAGCTTGCTTTCATCAATCAGCAGCATATATTCCTCTGCCATATTGGCAATCAGCTTCTCCCGGACATGAATTCCGCCTCCGCTTTTCAGCGCATAAAATTGACGGTCTGCTTCATCACAGCCGTCAAAGGCGATATCCACATGGGATATCTGACGCAGCGGAAGAAGCGGCAGTCCCAGCTTTATACAAAGCGTTTCCGTTTCCAGAGACGGCGTTACGATTTGCACCTGCTTTCCGCTTTCCTTAACAAAGCGTGCAAGATGAGCGATCGTTGATCCCCCTCCCAAGCCGATTACCATGCCGTCCTGTATATATGCCAAGGCCTTTTGTGCACAACGTTTTTTCATAATGTTCTTATCTCCTTTTCCTGTATCTCAGGGCTTGTATCCCTCTGCCCTTAGCAGGCTTCCCGTTCCTTCAGCTGCACCAGCAGCTCTTCCACCGTTTCCCTGTCCGCAATTCCCTTGGAAAATGCACTGGCACTGCCACATGCTGTTCCATAACGCAGTGCCGCCGCATAGGACTGCTCACGCAAATAACCGTATAGAAAGCCCGCAACCATGGAATCACCGGCACCAACGGAATTAACAACCTTTCCCCTGCAGGCCGGTGCATGATAAACCTCCTGTGTTTCAGTGAGCAGTAAAGCTCCCTGCTCCGCCATGGATACCAGCACATTACGTGCACCCATCGCCTGCAGCTCCTTCGCATAGACAAGCAGATCCTCCCTGCTGGAAAGCTCTACCTCAAACATTTCCGCAAGCTCCTTATGATTGGGCTTGATCAGAAACGGATGATAGACAAGCGTGGACATCAGTGCTTCCTGCCTTGCATCCACACATACACGGATGCCGCTCCCCTGCAGATGCTGCATGATATCCGCATAGATATCCTGTGGAATACTGCAGGGTACATTCCCGGACAGCACCAGAATATCATCCTTTTTCAATCGATCCAGCTTTTTTATAAGCTGCTCCAGATGCGTATAGCGAATCTGCGGTCCCTGTCCGTTGATTTCACTTTCCTCCTGCGCATGCACCTTTACGTTGATTCTCGTAAAGCCCTGCTCCACCTTCAGAAAATCCGGCTGAATGCCCATGGCCGCAACCCCCTGTTCCAGTGCATCCCCTGTAAAGCCTGCGATAAAGCCCAATGCACAGGATTTCATCCCAAGCTGTGCCAGCATACTGGATACATTGATTCCCTTTCCCCCGAAGATCAGATCCTCCGCCTTGGTGCGCATAATTTCACCGGCTGTCAGCTCGTTTACTTCAACCACATAGTCAATTGAAGGATTTAATGTCACTGTATAGATCATTCTTCCACCTCGATAATATCCGCTTCCTCCAGATATTCCTTCTCCACACCCTTGCCTGTGATGATCGTCGCATCACTGATATCCGCCGTCGTGATAGAGGTACAGGTTCCGAATTTACCGGAATCCGCAAGCACATAGCACTTCTGCGCATGTTTCATCGCCTCCATCTTGACATACGCCTCATTGGTATCCGGTGTGGTAAAGCCGCTGTCCACCGTTATACCGTTGGTTCCGAAAAATGCCTTGTTGAAATTGTATTTCTGCAGGGAGGAAACAGCACCGAGACCTACCACCGCTTCCGTTTTGCTTTTCAGCTCACCGGCCAGCAGGAAGGTACGAAAGCCCTGCGCAGCCAGCCGTCTTCCATGCTCCAGCCCGTTTGTCACATAAATTGCTTCCTCTTCCTTCAGATATTCCACCATGTGCAGGGTTGTGCTCCCGGCATCGATATACACAAAGTCATGCGCCTGAATCAGCGATGCGGCATAGCGTGCAATCCGCTTTTTCTCTTCCACATGCTCCTCACTGCGCGCAGCCACCTCAGTTTCATATAACCCGTATTCCTTATGCAGCAGCGTTGCACCGCCATGTACCTTTTTCAGTTTTCCCATCTTATGCAGTGCCACCAGATCCCGCCGTATGGTGGATTCACTGATGGACAGTGCCTGTGTCAGTTCCAGAACCGTGACAGTTCTCTGCTTTTGCAGAATGGACAGAATTGCCGCAAAGCGTTCTTCAGCAAGCATCCTCATTCCTCCTCTTTGTTATAAGTATACGTTCTATAATCGCCATTGTCAATCACATTCAGTCAAATTATTGCAGGAATATTTGACCGATTATGAAAATATCTGCAGGTTTTCTTGTCTGTAGCCCGCAACAGACATTCGATAATCTCTGGTACATTTAGAAATATGACGCTGGAAAGGATAGACCGGGGCAGCATCCGCACTCAGTCGGTGTATAGGTAACGACAGAAAAAAGAAGCAATTCCCTATGCATGCCAGAGACTTTATTTCTTCATAATACAGCTTCTTCCATTCCCATAATCACACAAAACACATTGTATTCATCTATAAAGAAAGTACCTATAGCTTCAACCTGACCGCCAAAGTCAGACCTCTCTATAGGTACTTTTTTCATATTGCCTTTTTGGGAATGAGTCGAGAAGGAAAACGCAATCAACGCCTGTCGGTTGAGAGAATCTGCCTTACTTACATTTCCCACGATTATTTTCTGTTTTACGGATTACTCCTTGCTTATACCTTGGAAAGGATGAAGCGGCAGCTTCCCTTGATGGTCACCTTGCCCGTATTTGCACTGGCGAATACAGAATCTCCCTTGCGGATGCTCAGCATGGTATCATCACTTTCGATACTGCCCTCACCATCCACAATGACAAAGGACGCAAAGCTTTCCTCGTCCACCTTCACACTGCACTCTGTTTTCACATCATACACATAGGTTGTGAAATATTCGCAGGTAGCCATCATGGCACACTTGTAGGTACCGTAATCCTTCTCTTCACCAATCGGTTTGAAATCACTTTCCAGCGGTGTCAGATTGGAAACATCAATAGCCTTCTCAATGTGCAGCTCTCTCGGCTTTCCATCCTTACCTACGCGTCCGAAGTCATACACGCGATAGGTCGTATTGGAATTCTGCTGAATTTCACAGATTACAATTCCTTCACCGATTGCATGAATGGTTCCCGATTCAATGAAGAACACATCTCCCTTGTGTACCGGCACCTTCTTCAATACATCCAGAATGGTGTTGTCTTCAATGCGTGCCCGGAATTCATCCTTTGTAATTTCCTTATTCGTTCCATAATACAGACTGGCACCCTCTTCGGCATCCAGGATATACCACATCTCTGTTTTCCCATATTCCTTTTCCACACGCAGCGCATACTCATTGTCCGGGTGAACCTGTATGGACAGATTGCCTTTTGCATCGATAAATTTAATCAGAATCGGGAAAAATTCAAATGCGTTTCCTTTGGTGCCAAGTGCATCCTTTCCCAGCTTTTCCACATACTCACTCAGTGTCAGTCCCTTGTACTCTCCACTGTCCACAATACTCTGTCCGTCCTTGTGTGTGGATAACTCCCAGCTCTCCGCCACAATATCAAGATCGGTTTTCTTGTTGTAGTTTTCCTTTAATTTCGTTCCACCCCACAAATAATCCTTAAATGCAGGGAGCAGTCTTACCAATGCCATACTAAATTACCTCCAATTTCTTCAGGGCCTTATAAATCCCCTCTTCTTTTACGGTTCCGGTGACCATGCTTGCCACTGCGTCCAGTTTTGGATCATGCTTTCGCATCGCGACACCGTGCACCACACCAGCGAGCAGCTCTACATCGTTATCCCCATCTCCAAACGCGATCGTCGCGTCCATGGGAATGTGAAAATAATCGATAATCGCTCTGGCTCCTACCCCCTTGTGTATCGTCTTCTTTGCGATGTCAAAGGTATTGCAATTGCGGTGATAGGAACACAGATACGTTTTTTCCAGCTCTGCGCCGCTTGTTTCCAGCTGTTTTCGATTTGGGAATGTCAGTGTGATTTTTCCAATCCTGCCTCTGACATCCTCAAAGCCGCGGTATTTGACGAAGTTATCTTCCGGTATCTTAAAATTATCCATAAAATGCAGATATTCCGACTCTTTCAGATCCTTTACATAACAGAATTTCGTTCCCTCCAGTATATAATTGATAGATAAGCTATCCATATACTGAAGCAGAGACAGCAGTTCCTCATCAGAAAAAACATCGTTGTGGATTACCTTACCATGCACAGTTACATGCGCACCATTGCTTGTCACATAACCATCCAGATGCAGATCCTTCGCTCCGTTTGGAATATAGCTCAATGCTCTTCCGGTTGCCAGCACACACAGGTATCCCAAATCCTGCAGACGGCTGATCGCAGCTTTTGTCAACTGCGTAGGAACATAGATTTCATCTCTTTCATCTACCAGCGTTCCGTCATAATCGTACAATACGAGTCCTTTTACCATAATCATCCTCCGTACAGTTTAATTATAGGAGAAACAGGTTAGGATTGCAAACAGGAATCTCGACATTTCTGAAAGAAGAGGGGTTTGTTTGAGGGGAAACATGATGATCGCAGGACATGTTGTAAACTATGTTATATGAATGCTTTGTGTATGAAAACATTCGAATCTGTTTTCCTTACATTGTGACTGTTGCATAAGACTTAATGGATTTCGTATTCTAGACTGTCCCTCGTGAATTTACTAGACATTATAAAAAAATCCCTTACAATAAAGGTTGAATAGCTGGGAGGATTTATATGAACATAAAAGCAGTATTTTTTGACATTGACGGTACCTTTTACGACCATACGACCAATCGTGTGCTGCCATCCACAAAGGAAGCAGTACGAAAGCTGAAGGAACAGGGCATCAAGGTCGCCCTATGCAGTGGAAGACCCCTGCAGCTGGCAGCTGAATTACCGGTATTCGATGAATTCTGCTGGGATGGATTCATCGGTGGGAGCGGTATTAGTGTGTATGATGAAAACAGAGAGCTGATTTGGGAAAATGCATTTACAGAAGACCAGCTGAAAAAGCTGTTTGCGATAGCAGAGAAGCACGAGCTCCCCTTGTATGTGAATGGGGAGAAAACCTTTCTGACAAGACCACTGCCTGCCAAGAAAGAATTTGTTCTGGATCTGTTTCATTTGGGCGTACCGGAAATACGAAGCTGGAATCATGAACGCGTGGATGTGCTGAGCATTTTTGAAAACCGTGATTATGACTTCCGTATGTTTCAAACGGTGGAAAACATCAGAATGCAGCCGTCCTGTGACTACATCATGGATATTTTGAAAAAAGATACCTGCAAGGCGACCGGCATCAAACAGCTGATGGCTTACTGGGGGCTGGAAAATGAAGCATATATGGCGTTTGGTGACAGTATGAATGACTGTGAAATGCTGCAGGAGGCTGCCGTTGGTGTTGCCATGGGGAATGCCATGGATGCCGTAAAGGCCTATGCCGATCATATCTGCGGCAGCAGCGATACACCTGCTATCCATGACACCCTGCAGGCTTACGGACTCATTCACTAAAACAGGAGGCACAGGCTATGAAAATAAACGCTGTATTTTTTGATATCGACGGTACATTTTTCGATCATGTGAGCGGTATGGTGCTTCCGGAAACACTGACAGCCGTAAAAAAGCTAAGAGAAAACGGCTATAAGGTCTGTTTGTGCAGCGGCCGTGCCAAGGAAATGGCAGAGCAGCTGGGTGTTTTACAAATGACTGCATGGGATGGCTATGTCGGCGGTGCCGGAGTAAGTGTCTACAACGAACGTATGGAGCTGATCAGCGAGCATGCCTTTACCAGAGAACAGACGGCACGTATATTTGAGCTTGGCAGGCAGTATGATATCTGTATTCAGTCGCATGGAACGTATGAATTCATGACGAAGCCGCTGAATCCGTATGCCCGGCAAACCTTTGCGGAATTTCACTGCGAGGTTCCCGAGGTACGGGACTGGCACGATGAGCCTCTGGTCGCCATCAGCGCATATGAGAAAAAAGGCTTTGACTGGAGTATGTTTGATGATATTGAAGGTATTGAGCTGCAGCATCCCAATGACACCTGCGTAGACTTCATGCAATGCGGCATCAATAAAGCGACCGGGATTCGGGAGCTGATGGATTTCTGGGGTTTTCCACATGATTCCTACATGGCGTTCGGTGATTCTTTGAACGATATGGAAATGATACAGGAGGCAGCGTATGGAATTGTTATGGGAAATGGAAAGGATGCCTTGAAGCCGTATGCTGATCTGGTCATCGGTCCCAGCAATGAGCCGGGAATTTATCATACCCTCAAGGAGCTGCACATGATTGATTAGGATGAGGGAACTGTATTTTCAATTCTACAATACGGATAGAAAATCTGTATTCAAAGACAATATATGAAGAAAATCAGAGCTGTCAATGAAGGCTCTGATTTTTGTTTTTTATCAAAGAGAGAAACATCTGTTACAGGGTCTGCATATACGTGGTAAAGCCAAGGATCAGCACATTGAAGAATCCATGGAGTATAGCAAATCGTGTAAATAGAGAAATGATCCGGCAGCTTGATAATAAGTGCTGTAAACACTCCTCCAATCAGGAAGCTGGTAATCAGCTGCAGCCTGCAGAAAAGTAACGATATGGAAAGCATTTTCCCTATTGAATACAGGTCTTTTTCATGCAGGATTCAAATACTTCCATCCTGCTGCAAATAGCGGCGGATGTCCTGAATCTGCCGTCTGGTGTCATAATACCCCATCCAGTACAGACTGCCCAGCTTCTCCAAATCCGGCTCCAGTCTTCCCACGGTAACCGGCTGTGAAGGTGCGATGACATAGATACGTTTTTGCTCCTGCAGAATTTCCAGCGCCTCGCATTGCCGATTATAATTGGCATCCATTTCCTCCAGCGCTTTGATAAATTTCGGGTATGGCTTGTAGATCGTCTTTTCCAATGGCAGCTTTCGGGTGATGCTGTCCATTTTCTTACGATAGGACAGCGGTCGCGTCCGCACGACGATAATTTTTTTATAGCCCTCCCGCAAAGCCCAGTCAAAGGGAATTTTATCACTGCAGCCTCCGTCCAGATACGGATAGCCCTCCATCCATACCATTTTGGAAATAAACGGCATAGAGGCTGATGCCTGCACCGCCTGAAAGATATCGCGGCAGTGATCCTTTTCAAAATATGCCGGCTCTGCTGTTTCACAGTTGGTCGCAACAGCAATAAAGCGGCGGTCAAATTGAAAAAAACGTTTCTTATCAAACGGGTATTCCTGATCTGCCTGATGAAAGGCAAATGCAAAGCCAATCAGACCTTCCCCGTTTTGCAGTGCTTTTCTTCCCACATACCGCTTGTCATGGCGGTATTTCAAATTCATGCGGATTGATCTGCCAATCTGACCGGATACGTAATTCAATCCATTCATGGCTCCTGCGGATACACCGATCGTACAGCGCAGATTGATGTTTTCCAGCATGAGAGCATCCAACACGCCCTCACCATACAGTCCGCGAAATGCACCGCCCTCCAGAACAATGCAGCCTTCCTGTACCATTGTGGATGCATTCCCGTGCGGCAGCTGATGAAAGCCGGAATATATTTTGTTCATTCCATCACCTCTCACATTCCAATAATGAAGCAACTGCGTATCATGGCATTGGCACGGCTCATGGTTACAGTCATTCATTTGTTGGAATTTTACGTAAGCAATACTAGCACAACTCTATCCCATAGTCAAACGATAGGAAATGAAAAACCGAAAGCATCATCACCTTCGGTTCATTTCTAAAATAAATATCAAACAGAGAGCTTACAAAGCTGCCTTGTTTAATCGGAATACGGACACGAACATTTCATCATACAGGAGAATATGCTCTCCCATTCTTCCTGCGCTGACCACCTCATCACGCAGAATGCGAAGCCCCGGCTTTACTCTGATCATCAACTCTGTAATTTCCTCAATGGTCTTCTGTTTTTTGCTGTGAAAAACCAGCTCTTCTCTTCCGATTTCCAGAAAAGCCTGATATAGTTCTTCCGGATAATCGCCAAGCCAAACATTTGGATAGTGCATGAGCATATGCCATGCATCATCAATCTTGATTTCTTCTTCCATATCTCACTCTCCTTGCTATATTGTATTATAGAGTAGAGAAAATATACAGAAGAAGGCTAAGGTAAATTCTGGAATATGCTTATATACTTTGTCGCGCATTTCTCATAAATATAATTCTGTACAGCCGTTACTTATGTGTACAGAATTAGGAATAAATTAAATAAATGCAATTTTAATGGGATAAGCTCACAGTTCTGCCGCTGTCCCTGGGATAATACATGCGTCACATGGTTACCCGTTATATCCCTAGATAATGCAAGATAGCTTACAGCTTTTACATTCATGGACCAGTGCTTGTTTCATATTGAAATAGATACTCTTTATGTTTACTACCTGTGTATGCCGCTACTGGTCCATTATATCTTATATACAATTCTTCACCTTAATACTAATATCCCTGCTTTGATGGTTTCAACCTGCATCCGCAAGTACCACAGACTTTTTTAATTCCTGTTAAGCATTTAAACGGGGAGCTCATTCAATTCATACGCATAATTCAGCTTATCTTTTGTCCTGGATGAGCCTTGATTCTTATATCGTCCATAAATATAGCTTCTGATTTTTAAAATTCAAGGGAGATATTCGTCATTATTTAGCCTTAATTTTATGAAATACAGCCTATACGATACCAAAGAATGCTAATGCGATACTTAATGCAAATACACTAAGTAGAATCGTTGTTGTTTTTATTTTCTTTCCCAATAAGAAGTACATAATACCGAACATTGCCAAAGGTAATAAGCCTGGCATAATCTGATCAAGATAAGTCTGAAGCGGCTGTGCAAATTTACCACTACCTACCATTATTGGAAGTTGAAAGCTTACCAGTGAAGCTGTCATACATCCGATAACCATCAGACCTACAGCAGAAGCAATATAAGTAACATTATCCATGATACCTGAATTCAAAAACTGTTTAAAGAAATTAGTACCTAACTCATATCCTTTAAACAAGCATATATATCTTAAAGGAATGGTTGGTATATTAACGATTAGAAGGAATAATAATGGACCCAGAATACTGCCATTAGCAGAGAAAGAAATAGCAATACCTGCAGCGATGATACGTAAGGTACCCCAGATCAAAGAATCACCGATACCTGCTATAGGACCCATCAAGGAGGCTCGAACAGCACTGATCGAGGTTTCATCAAAGTCAGGGTTATTTGCATTTTCTTCTTCCATGGCTGTTAGAATTCCATATAATAATGTTGATAAATGTGGAGTAATCGCCATAAATTCCACATGTCTCTGTAATGCGCGGGCACGTTTTTCCGGATCATCCGCATACAGTTTCCCTACAACTCTTGACATCGTATAGGCAGACCCTAAGTTTTGCTGTCGCTCAAAATTCCAGACAGCATCCTGTCTCCAAGACCTCCAGAAAACTCCCATCAAATCTTTTCGATCTAATTTTTTAACATCACTAGAATTCGTTTTCATCACTTAATACCTCCTCTGAAATCTTATTATTATTTGTTTGTTTAATCGTCAAAATAACACCTACAATAACACATGCCATCAATGCTACGCCGAATACCGGTATTTCCAGATATGCCGATAACAGGAAGCCACCAAAGAAGAAAGCAGCGACATCTTTACTGATAATCATTCTAACTAACATGGCGAACCCGATTGCAGGAATAATGCCCGTAGCAATCTCCAATCCATGATTTATGAATGGCGGAATAGCAGCCACGATATCTTTAATTAACGGAGCACCTAAGTAGTAAGAAACAGCTATAATTGCAGATAAGGAAACAATTTCAAAAATCCATCCAATCGTCTCTGTTCTTTCAACACCGCGAGCATCTCCTGCAGCAGCACATTTATCTGCATGACCACAGAATACAGGGGAAGTAATAAGCACTCTGAGCCCAGTTTTAATCATCAGTACCAAAGTAGCAACCGGCACTGCTAAAGCCACCGCAGCACTTGGTTCTCCACCACTGTTAATAACGAAGCTTGTCCCAATAATAGCACCTGATACCATTTCCGGAGGACAGCTTGCTCCTACCGGGAATGCTCCCAACCAGATAAGCTCCAAGGTAGCTCCTGTCATGATTCCAGTTCTGATATCCCCCAAAACCAAACCAACTAGCGGAGCCATAACGATCGGCCTGTTCCACATGGTACTGCCCACTCCATCATGAGCGAAGCCAAAAGCAGCTACCAATGTAATCAATAATGTTTGTACTAATAAATCCATCTTTTCTTACCCTTTCCTTTCATTAAATAAGTGTCATTACATCTTGCTTTGAATCATCCGGAACCATACGAACTTCCAACTCAATACCTTTATCATTCAGTTTTTTCAGCAATTCAATCTCTTCATCATTGACAGAAAGTGCTTTGGAAATCTGACGTTTTCCTGCTTCATTTTTAATGCCGCCCAGATTGATTGAAGTAATTTTGTCATAACCAAAAGCTAATCTGGATACATCTTCAATGTTTTCACAAAGTATCATTAGATTATATTTGTCTGTAACTCCGGCATTTAATGCTTTGATAGAGTCATCTATGCTTTTCATGACCAATTTCACGCCATTAGGCTTTGACAATCTTAAAGCTGTCATTCTTAATTCATCTTTAACAACAGCATCACTGGCAATTAAAATGCAGTCAGTACTGATACTTTTTGTCCAGGTAAACACAACCTGTCCATGTAATAATCTATGGTCTACACGAACTAATACAATCATATCTTATTCTCCCTTTACTAAAGCATCTCTTACAGCAATCAATTTCTGTACATTCTTTTCATCGACAGTTCCTGTCGCAATATGAGTATCTTTGACCCAGCTTCCAACAATACCGCCATCTGCTACTGCAAATTGCTTGGTACAGTTTTCAGCTGTCAAGCCGGCACCTACGATTAACGGGAAATCGCCGATAATATCTCTGAATTCCTGAATTTTTTTCATGCTGGTTTCCTGACCGGTTTCATCCTGTGAAACCGCAATTGCATCACAGCGTGTCATAGCAGTTTTCAAATCTTCTTCCAGGCTTTTTCCGGATAAGTATGGTGTATGTTTAAAACGAACACCGCCGATGATATATCCGGGATATCTTGAACGATATAATTTGATGAATTCTGCAAAGCTGATGTCTTCACGCTCAATTAAATTACCTGCAATAGCATCAATCTGCACAAAGTGTGCTTCATATTTAATAGCTAATTCAAATGTCAAAGTGTTCTGGTATAAGCAATTAACTCCATAAATGTGATCTTTGTAGTTTTCCTGAAGATATTCTAAAACCGGAATCATATGATGATAGGTTCCAAAATAGTTTTCTACTAATACCGCATCAGCACCATTGTTGTAATACGTATCGATTTCCTGCTTAGCTATTTCAAATACTTCTTCATCTGTATTTCCTTTAAGATGTAACATTCCGATAATAGGTTTTTTCCAATTAAAAGCTTCTAAAAAATTTTTATTCATTTTATTTGTCCTCCTTTTAAAGTTCTTTTATGTTGCTACATGTGTTATTACAGAATAATAAGTTTAACATCCTTTACAATGATATTTAGGCAACTATCTTGTAAAGCTTCACAATTATCCCGTAGCCAGAAATTCTTTTTTCATGTCTCTCTCTCCTTCCTTTCCTAAAAATCTTCTTCTTCCTGTTTATCTATGCTCTTTCTACAGGTGATTCCTGTTTTAGCCTCATCCATAATATGTGCCATACGCTTCTCACTGACATCATCATGATCGCTCAGCAATACACTCAGCACCAGATTCAAATTCATACCCGACAGAACCGTTACATCGCCAAAGGCTGTCAGCTGCGATAAAGCCGTATGCACACTGCCTCCCAGAATATCAGCCAGTATGATCCATGCATCCCTGCTGTTTTCTATCTTCAAACGAAGCTGATCTGCATAATCCTGCGGATTCTGACCCGGATACAGGCAGAACACTTCCACACCCTTTGTAAGATCACCAATGATCATGGATGCGGAATGCAGCATACCCTTTGCCAGCTCACCATGTGATGCCAGAATTATGTTTGCCATATCTCTCATCTCCCTTCACTTTCTTACGTAGCAAAAAGCGTGCCAACTTAGCCTGCTCCATATAAAAAAACAAAATAACTGCTGCTTTCTGCAATTTTTCTTTCCAATCTCCCCTATAAGCTCTCTCAATATGATTCTTTTTGTGAGCTATAGCACATGAGTTTCTTTTCAAAATGTATATGTATCGACGCTATCCCGCTTTTTATCGACGCTAATCCAACAGGGAAGTGCTGTTATATAAAAAAACTCCATCATGCACACACTTTCCACCCCGGATACTGCAAACGCTCGATACCGATCGTGCATGTGAGTACCGTCTATGCTTCTGTGAAATATGCACATAAGCAGCTTCTCCTACATTTCATTATTTATAAATCGAAAGCCGTCGTATAAAGAGTGCTTTTTATGTCATGCTTTCCTGTATTATCAGGCTACTATGCGCTCTGGCTTTCGAATATCATCCTATATATAAAATGAAAGCCTTTAACACAGGGTATTCCTCCCGATATAAAGGCTTTCAATAACCGTCATCATGTTCCACATAATTGAATATATACCCGATTTCCTCAACCGGAATTTCCACACCGTAATACTCCTCCACGACACTGAATGCATGCTTCACACACTGAATGAAGGCAGCTTCCTGCTGTGCAAAATCCTCGATATCTGTAAAAATATCAATTTCTCTTCTTGTCACTAGGCGTTCAATCAGACAGCATATATGCACATACAGTCCGAAGCAGGTATTGTTGGTAAAGCGCAGTCCCAGCTCCAGCTGCAGCTTGTCAATCGCATCCGCAACATGCTCCAGAAGCTTGTTTGGATTGAGAATCGTCAGATTGTTCATAATATTTGACAAAGAAAAATTCTTCAGTATGTTTTGCTGGAAGGTCTTCATCTCCTCCTCCCGCATATAGTCCCGGAAATAGATGTTCAATGCATCCATTGTATCATTGATAATCAGGTCCTCGATCGGAATGAAACGGATTCCCTCAATATTGGGATTCAGCGTGCCTACAATGCAGATAACCTCATACGTGTCGAAAAAGGCGTCGTGCATCTGCTTCTCCAGCAAAGTATTATAATCATAGGTCAAAACCTGAATCGGAAAGTTATGCGGCAGGGAATCCGTCAGAATTGTTTTCAGCTTCTCTGCCGTACCGATCCCGCTGGCACAGGAGCATAAAATCACCTGCTCCTTTCTGCGATGCTCTACGATATGATAATGATATGCACTGTAGGTCTGCACGGCATCAAATATCTCCTGCATGCCGGTTCCCTGAATCATACCGTTTCCAATCTCAAGTGCCAGCTTGGTTGTCACATTGTTCATAATACCGATATTGGCATTCTGATTTTCTATCCCCTTATACAGGTCCTCCAAAGAGCCCATGTCCACCAATAGAAACAGTTCCTCAAAACGACCGATTTTGCTAAGATATCGGTTCAGACGCTCAATGATTTCCTGTGTCGTGACATGCAGCGGCATATCGATGGAATCAAAGACATAACGCCCCAGAAATTTGTTCACGGCATCCGCAAGAGAACTGGCGGTGGAAAAGCCATGTGCGATGATGATACCGATCCGCTTGTTCAAATCCTGCATACGATTCAGCAGCTTCAGGTGCAGGCACAAAATCACCGAAATCATATCCTCAAATTTCAAATCCAGGTTATTTTCAAGATGCTCACGGATTTCCCCTGCAATCGCATATTCTCTGGCAAGCTTCTGCTTCAGAAATTTCTGCAGAGCTGCCATCTGCTTGCGGTTCGCCTCCTGCCAGTTGCCAAGCTCCAGTGTATTCTGCATACAATCCGCAATACATGCCGTAATGGCGATCAGGTCATTGTTCACATACTTGAAGCCATAGCGCAGAGACAGCATATCGAAGATATTCGAAACAATCCCCTGAACATACTCATTTCCCGATAATGCTGCACTGCTTCGCAGCATCGTGGTCTCCTGATAGGAATGCATCGCTTTCCCTGCTTCATCAAGACAGACAGGAAACTCATGCGGTGCCTGAAATGCCGCAAGGATATGCTCCAGCAGCTGAATGATGGGGCGCTCCTTCGATACAAAGCTTTTCAGTTCATGAACAGGAATCATACGCTGACTTTCTCTGGACACCGATTTCCCGCTATCCTTTCTTTCCCGCAGCTTCTCCGGAAGATTGAATGCACGGATTTCCAGAATACTGCTTTTTTGATCGGATGCAAATAATGCATTTACACAGCTTGCCTGTATCGCATTCTTTAATTCTCCGATGTTTCCTTCGCATTCACAGCTTAACAGCAGACGGTATACAAGCGATGATATATGAATCGACTTATGAATACGCTTTTCCTCATCCTGAAATATGGAATGAATCAGCTGCAGCCGCTCGTGAGAGCCGCGCTCCGCAAGGGATGGGACAGTGACAATCATTGGAATCCTTCGCAGCAGTGTTTTTAAAAGGACCTCCTGCGGCTTCTCCGTAGTCGCAAATATCAGACGGACACTGGATGTATACCATTTTTCATTATCGCCAACCATATGATAGATGCCTTTATCCATAAACAGAAACAGCTTTTCCTGGCATTCCGCCTTCAGACAATGCACCTCATCCAAAAACAGAACACCGCCCTCTGCCAGCTTGATCAAACCGGGATTATCCCTGTCAGCTCCGGTAAACGCCCCTTTTTTGTGACCAAACAGGTTGGCAGTCAGCAGCTCCGGATTGTTCGCATATTCACTGCAGTTTACAATCAGAAAATTTCTATCCTCCGCTATCAGTCCCTGATTTATTGCATACTCATACATAAGCTGCGCCAGAAAGCTTTTTCCGGTTCCTGTCGGTCCATACAGCAGAAGTGGAAGACCGGAGGGCGGATAGGATATCGTCGCCTTACACTGATTTACCAGCGAAGCCAGACTTTCATCATAGCCAATCAGCTTCTCAAAATCCTGCGGCTGATGCGGCTGCAGCGCTTTTTGAAATTCCTCAAGGGAAATGAATTCACGCTGATGCAGTGAAACACCATACATATCCTCTATCGTATCCCCGTCATAAAAAACGACCGGTCTGGTATTGATTTTAAGCAGACGTCCTTCGGCAAACAGCTGATTGAGATACTGTGAAACCATATTGCGGCTCAGCTGCAGCTGTTCACTGATATACAGCGAGTTCCCCTGATCGCTCAATTCAAGCTTTGTAGCCTCCACCACATAGGCATATACCTTTTCCAACATACTGTTACCAACTCCCTTTCCTTATGATAAGTGTATAGGGCAAAGATTTGAAAGTCAATGTGGAAACTTATGGAAACGTGCAAATGTTGGCACGCTTTTTGCTAGGTTATAAAAAAGAGTGATAGAGGTGATGATATGACACAATTCCTGCAGCAGAATCAGACCATGAAGCAGACACACATCCTGACACACAAGAATCAGCAGGCATTAAAGATTTTGAAGATGGACAGCCGGGAATTGCTGGAGCTGATTTCCGAATGTGTACAGCAGAATCCGTTTCTTGATTTCCATCCCAGTGCACAGGGTGACGATTATCTTTTGCAAAATGCGATACAACGACCGTCCTTACAGGAGGATCTGTATATGCAGCTGCACACGCTGCGTGAGCCCTATGATGAAGCTATCTGCGCCTATCTGATTGAATCGCTGGATGAACACGGCTTTTTAAGCGGCTCTGTTTCCACATATTGTGAGGACCTGCAAATTGATGAGGAGACATTGCTGAGTCAGCTTCGCATCCTGCAGAGTTTTGAGCCCTGTGGAATTGCGGCACGCAGTATTCGCGAAGCCCTGATTCTGCAATGCAGGAAAACCCGTAATACCATGGGAGAACAAATCCTTTCAGAATATGCACAGGAGCTTGCTGAGGGTGATTTAGCGGCAATCGCAGGAGGGATGCAGCTGAGCGTCAGGGAGGTAAAGGAGGTCATTGCTTCCCTGCGCACCTGTAATCCGGATCCCTGTGCAGCGTACGCAAAAGAACACGTGGAGACGATATTGCCAGAGGTAGAAAACTGTGTACAGGACCAGCAGCTTCAAATCGTACCCATGCGCTATGGCGCTACGCTTGTGCAGGAGCAGTATGTGCAGGCAATCGAACAAAATGAGCAGCTGAAAGCCTATTTCCGTGAGGCGAATCTGCTGTTTGAAACACTGAATCGCAGAAATGCCACGCTGTTACTGATCATGAATGAGCTTGTTAGCATACAGAAGCATCATTTTCTGTTTGGGGATGAGCTGCAATCCTGCACGCTGCAGCAACTGGCAGATCAACTCGGTCTGCATGTTTCAACCGTATCACGAGCCTTACAGCACAAATACTACCTTTTTCACGGGGAATGCTATCCAATCCGCAGCCTGCTGCGTACAGCCACTGCACAGGGTGACAGCAGTGATGCGGTACAGCGGGCAATCACAGAAATCCTGCGCCATGAGGATCCCTCACATCCGTTCTCCGATCAGCAGCTCGTCATCAAGCTGAGGACGATGGATATCAGCGTATCACGCAGGACCGTCACCAAATATCGTAAGCTTCTGCATATTCCAAGCAGTACACACAGAAAGCATACATAAAAAAAGAAAAAGCGGCAACACTTTACAGCAGAGGTGTCGCTATGAAAAAAACAAATACAGGCCATGCACAGGAGCAGCCTTTGAACTGCTGTGTCATGACCATGGGAATCAAGCATGCAGAACAGCTTGTGCTGCTGTTTGGAAAAACGCGGGTGATGCAGCTTATGAATCAGCTTTCTGAACAGGCACAGCACCTGCTTCCCAAAAGAGCGCAGATTGCACAGCTTTTAGATTACCGTCTGCTTTTTCTGCTGCCGTCCTATACACGACTGGATGCGCTGCGTCTGGTATATGATCTGGATGACTGCTGTGATGCAATCGCGCAGCAGCTGTATGCGGCACGGCTTGCTTTATCGTTCGGCATCTGCCTGCCGTATACCTCGGATACCCTGGAGGATGCAATACAGTGTGCGGAATACTGCCGCCTTCATGATCGGGACTGCGAGCGGTTTTCCACATCCTATGCCTTTTATTCCAGACAGGCCAAGGAACAGCTGCATCACCGCTACCAGCTGGAACAAAAAATTCTAAACGCCCTGCACCGACAGGAATTCGAGCTGTTTCTACAGCCGAAAGTCAATACAAAGACCCGGCAGGTCGTTGGTGCAGAGGCACTGCTTCGCTGGATTCATAACGGCGTCTGTATACCCCTGCAGGAATTTCTTCCTGTCGCAGATCAGAATACCTGCATCCGACTGCTGGACACCTATATGTTTGAACGCGTCTGTCAGCTTCTTGCACAGCGCCATGCACAGGGAGAGCCGCTCCTTCCTATCAGTATTAACGTATCCAAAGCTTCCTTTGAGGACGGACACTACTATCTTGGAGAAATCCTCGATATCTGTAAACGCTATGGTGTTGATCCTTCCTTGCTGGAGCTGGAGCTGCATGAGGATATTCCCTTTGAACATAAAGAGCAGGTACAGATGTTTGTGTTGAGACTGAAGGGGGCTGGACTGCGTTGTTCCCTGGATGATTTTGGAAGCTCCCGCTGCAACCTGCATGTCCTGAGCTGGATCGATGTGGATATGGTAAAGCTGGATCATTCCTTTTTTGCCGGTCCATGGAACAGCCGCCAGCAGATACTCTTACAGCACATCATCCCTATGCTGCACAGGCTTCACATCCCCATACTTGCGGAAGGTGTGGAAACACAGGAGCAGGTACAGTTTCTCACAGACCTGCACTGCACGCTGATTCAGGGCTTTTATTACTCCCCACCGGTTTCTGTTCATCAATTCTTCCAAGAAAATGAAATTATCGAGTAATTCACTGCTGAAAGCACATTCTGGCAATACGCAATAATCCAAAGAACGAAACGGCATCGATTCATGCTATCACATATACAGAGTTGCACATATAAGTATTGGCAATTTCACGGTTTATCCATTTAGACAGGAAAACCACAGAAATGTAAAAAGGAAGCACATGTCTGCCGCTAAGCGTACAGACCCTGCTTCCTTTTATTTAATTGAAATGCATTCAACTCTTACTTGTCAGAATGCTGACCTGTATGTCTCCCTGCTTACAGCTTGTCCAGCTGTTCCCCGATAATCCTCCAGGCGGTCTCATTGTCCTTTGCAAAGGTTTCGGCATTCGCATGAAAATTCACCGGCATACTTCCCATATACGCCGTAAAGCCGAGACGCTGATACATGGAAATTGCTACATAGCTGTTCGTCTGTGTCGTCAGATACAGAGGATGCTCACAATGCAGACTGCTGTACAGCTGAATCGTTTTCAGCATCAATGACTTCGCAAGTCCCTTTCTCTGATGCCGTTCATCAACACCAACCCAGTGCACCCGCATACGGTGCTCTCCGAAATGATATCCCTCCCAGACGGAGGATGTACCTGCAAGCTGTCCGTTTTCATCAACCACCAGAATCATATTCTGCTGAAGCTCCTTTGGTTGAGCTTCGAAGGTTTCTTCAAAATAACGTCTGCCCGCCTCCATGCTATCCAGCTGACCAAGCGATACATGCAATGCAATCCAGGCCTCCTTATAGGAAGGCTCATAGGGGTGAAAGGAATACCCCTGTGCCAGTGGGATATCCGTGATCACCGGTGGCTGTGTCAATACCATCAGCACCGGATAATAGGGAATACGCTTATCTAAGGTTGTCATAGGTTCCTCCATTCTCATACGCTGCATGCGTACGATTCTCGCATGTATAGCGTTATGCATTGACTGCTTTACAAATTATCATCCCTTATCCTGAAAAAAGGATGCGAAGCAATCGCACCCTTATCCAAGCTCAATAGAGTAGGAATAACGCTCTCCCGGATAATAGGAAATCGTATACTCCAGAACGTTGCCTTCATGATCATAGGATACACGTTCTCTAATTAGCAGCGGATCGCCTTTTTTAATATCCAGCTTCTCCGCTTCTTCTTTTCGGGCCGTTATCGCCTTGAAATTCTCACGCGTTTTCACCGGCTTGCGGATATTCAGCTCATCCAGCAGCGCATACATGCTCCCTGTATATTTTTCATCCTCCAGCGGCAGATTTCTGTCTCTGGAAAAATAACTGACAAAATACACAATCGGCACATCATCCCCGGTCCGCACACGATCCAGCCGATACACCAGATCACCCTTTTTGCATCCAAAGATATCCGCCACATGCCGGTCTGCCTTTACAAGCTCGATATGTGCCCAGCGTGTCCCCGGCTGTATACCGCGCTCCAGCATTTCATTTGTGAAGCTTTTGATACCTGCAAGCTGCTCTTCAATTTTATTTTGAAACAGAACTCTGGTTCCCTTGCCGCGGGCACGCTCAACGAGCCCTTCACTCTCCAGCTGTGCGATTGCCTGACGCGCAGTAATTCTGGATACATGAAAGATTTCCTGCAGCTGTGCTTCACTCGGTAAAGAATCACCAGGTGCATATTCCTTTGATAAAATCTTATCCTTGATGATCTTCTTTATCTGTATATATAACGGAACGGCTCCCTTGCCAAAATCCAGCTTTTCCATGAAGTCACCTCCATGTAACTATTATATCATGTATGCGTATATTTTAGGAGTTATTTCTTACGTAAGCCTTCATAATTCCGATTTTGCTGCCGACAGACTCTCCATAAGGACGAATCGTATATTTACCGGTGCTTGCCGGAACAATGAAGGTTTCCGCATAATGGACAACAAACGGTTCGAATTTTCCTTCTTCACTTTCCACAACAGCTTCTCTTCCTTCCACAAGATTCAGCATGTTGACGGTACCGGCGGTATCATGATGGGTGATGGTTTCTGTCCAGTATCTTCTTGTTTCGATGAATTCCAGCTCATGCAGACCTGTGTGTTCTTCCACATAGTCCTCTGTGCGCTTCACCTCATGAATTGCATTTACAAGGTTTTCCTCACACCATTTTGTCGTACGGTCCCACTGAATAACCTCTTTACCATGCTCCACATGTACCGGTCTCGGGCGGCCATCCAGACCAACGCGTCCCCAGTCCCACAGCTTGAAGGTAAAGATATACGGAGTTGCACTGATTTCCAGCACCATCGCCTCACTACCGGAGCAGTGGCAGGTACCGGCAGGAATCAGGAAGTGGTCATGCTTCTTCGCAGGGAACTTATTGATGTATTTCTCTGCATCAAATTCAATTTCCCCTTTGTTTGCACGGCGTAAATCCTCAATCATCTGCTTTTGATCCACACCGTCCTTCAGACCCAGATATACACAGGCACCCTCTCCGGCATCCAGCATATAGTAGCTTTCATCCTGTGTATACTGCATACCAAACTGCTTTTTGATATATTCTGTCAGCGGATGTACCTGCAGACTCAGATTCTGTCCGCCCATGGTGTCCAGGAAGTCAAAACGGATCGGGAATTCCGCACCGAAGCGTGCATAAACCTGATCACCAAGCAGCGGCTTTGGCTGATACAGCACCAGATCCATTGCCGGAATCTCCACGACAGCATCTGCAAATTCCAGATACAGGGAGTTTTCCTCCGGTACACCGTCAAAGCTCCATGCGAAATTGGATTTTTCACGGTCAAGATCACAGACCTCCTTCATCCACTGTCCACCCCATACACCCGGGTCGAAATACGGAACGGTACGGAACGGCTGCTGTGCAATCTGCTTCAATGCATCGCGCAGTGCAGTACCAGGAATCATTTTCGGATCATTTGCCTTATTGGTATCAATCAGCCAGTCGATATCCTCAAACACTGACATCTTGTGCTTATCGGCAATCCGCCATTCAATGAAGAATCCGCGCTTATTCTTACGCAGCGGGTCTTCGTCATAATTGCTGCACTTATAATTTCCCATACCCGCACGATAACGCATCTGAATTTCCCAGCGTGCCATATCGAAATACACCAGCTTATCGCCAGGATGTACCAGTGATGCTCCAAAGCCGTACACGATTACGAGACCATCGGCTTTTTCCACCTGCTGTTTCGCAGCCTCCAACTTCTCCATATCAATAAAATCAGAAACCTCTCCATAATACATCTTGCCGAATACACGGTCATCGGTTAGGATATACTTCAGCTGCTCTGTAATTGTTTTTTCTTCCTTGAATACATCAATCATATTGATCAGCACGGAAGGCTCCAGCTTTTTCAGCTCTGTAAGGATTTCCTCATCCCGTACCCCCGGATACACATCACATGTGATGACATACTTTCCGGATGGGATTTCCTTTTTCAACGTATCCAGAATATTGTTGTAGCCGACAACAGCAGCGTGCTCATGTCCTTTGATTTTTGTTGATGGAAATTTGTTGTAATTGCTTTTCATCTCTAGTCCTCTACTTTCTCAAAACGAAGGGTTCCTTCTTCTTTATATACGCGATATCCAAACGGCTGACGTTCAACTGCGGCATAATCATGGCCTGCATCACATGGCCAGCAGGCACCGATTTTCATCGGCTCCTCACCGGTATTGATCAGCCGGTGTGCAAGATGTCCGTCAATATGGTGAAGAGAGCCGGGATAGGTTTTTTCTGCCCAGGTTGTCCCATCCTCATCCATCAGCATCAGCAATCCTTCTCCGGCAATGCAGAAATAAAATTCCACACATTTCCGGTTTTCATGCCAGTGTCCGCGGGTCATATTGCATTCGCCGTTTACCAGTACGGGATACAATACAGTCAGCCCCCAGTTCAGATTGCCTGCGCGTTTGTCATCCCCCTGTGTATAGTGATATACCTCATACATCAGCGTATCATCCGCAAGTGCAGATTCTGTACGATAGAAGCCTTTCGCATCCTGATACAGCTTGACGGAGGTGTTTACCTCACTGCCTCTGATTACATCCTGAAAATCATGAATGACTTTTGGTTCAATGACGTTCATTTATGAAATTCCTCCCATTCCTTTTCCTTCAGCTGCGGTCTTGATACAAACAGAAAGCGATCCGGGTCTTCAATAAACTGCGTATAGATCGGCTTGCCCGGCTCCAGATCAAATTGCGGATAGTCGTGTGCAGCTATCACGTGCAGCTTTGCATTTTTGTAGGCAGGATTTATTTCCCAGGTAATATTACCAGCCTCTACGACCGGAAAATAGGCAATTCCATGATGGGCACGCACTTCCTCATAATCAAAGCCGAAATCCCGAACACACCATGCACCGAAGGTCAGCGACTTTTCCACATTGGCGTTGATGGTGGCATGCACCCAGCCCGGTGGAACGATGACAACTTCCCCTGCTTTCGCATGGACTGCGTAACAGTTTCCCGCATCGTCCTTTCCATATTCCTGCATATAGATAAAGGCTTCACCGTCCCATATCTCATACACCTCGCAGGTTGAAGACTGGCAGGACGGGGATATTGCGTGAATATGCCCCTGGGAACGAACCGGTTCCTTTCCAAGGGTTCCCTTTGCATAGGTCACAGCACCATACAGCAGATTGCGTTCTGTAATCGCTGTGTGATCCTGCTTTCTTCCTACATCCATAACAATGCTGTAAAGAATTTCAGGACCTGTACAGGATGGATCCTGCAGGGAGGAGCGGATTGCTTCCAGCGTTCTTTTTTCCGGCTTCGGACCAAACACGTCCGGTCCATAGACAAATTCCATATCCTTCTCTCTGCTTTCGATATCAAAGCCAGGATAGAATTCCATATAACCACCTCCTAGTTGTTATATCATTATGTCATTTACACCTGTATTGTATCCTGTTTCCCTTCTTCTGTCAACCGCTAAAAAGAAAAAAAGCAGGCAAAATTTGCATCCCTTTGCATACTGCTCACAATTCATCTGAAAAGAAAAAACCGTCACCTGAATGACAGTTAATTCTCTCTGCGAATCAATCGCATCTTAAACTTATTACGATCTCCGCGGTACTCCGCAATCGAATATTCCACTGGCTCATCCTGCTGTGTATAGGCAACCGTTTCCACATGCATCAGGACGCCGTCCTCCTCCATATTCAGAATCGTACGCTCCCGCTGACCCGCTTTTCTTGCCTCTACAGTACGATCGACATAGGCAACCTCAGTCTGATATTTCTGTGAGAAGATATCATATAAGGAAGACTGTTCGAAATCCTCCAGCTCGATATCCAAAAAGTGCTCATACGGTACAAAGGTATTGACCAGAACCATCTCCTCATGATCTGCATAACGAAGGCGCTGGAGGTGAAATACCCGTTTGCTTTTCGGATAAATCTCCACACACTCCTCCGGCAGCTCAATCACCTCACTGACGATCACTCTGGTGGATGGGGTCAGATGAAGACTGCGCATTTCCTCATCAAAGCTTCCCAGCTTCTGAAAGAAGTAGCCTTCAATTTTCGGACGTGACACAAAGGTCCCCTTTGCTTTATGCCGTGTGATGTAGCCTTCATTGATCAGTTCGGAAAAGGCCTGCCGCACAGTTGGACGCGAAATATCCAGCAGCTCACAGAACTCCGCTTCGGTCGGCAGCTTGTCCCCGGCCTGAAAAATCCCCTGCTTCAGCAGCTCCACCAGCTGTGTCTTCAGCTGAAAATATAAGGGCACCGGTGATGCCTTACTGATTGTAAACTGTTTTGCGATTCGCTCATCCATAATTGTCCGACTCCTTTTCACAATATCTTAATTATAACGGATTGACTTCTGTTTGACAACTTAAGTTCGTAATGTTATAATGTAATTACATTAAAGGAGGGTATTATATGGATATCATCAATACACTAACAGAAAAATCACTCGCCAAATATTTCGATCACACCTTTTTAAAGGCATATGCGACAAGAGCAGACTTTGAAAAGCTATGTAAGGAAGCTAGGGAGCTGGGTACTGCAATGGTCGCAATCAACTCCGCACAGGTACGCGTTTGCAAAGAGCTGCTGAAGGGATGCGATGTGCATGTGGGTGCTGCAATTTCCTTCCCGCTGGGACAGACTGTTTTGGAAATCAAGGTGGAGGAAACAAAAAAAGCAATACAGGATGGATCTGATGAAATTGATTATGTCATCAATATCGGTGAAGCAAAGATGGGACACTGGGACTATATTGAAGAGGAAATGCGTCAGATTACAGAAATCTGTCGTGCGCATAAGGTTATCAGTAAGGTCATCTTTGAAAACTGCTATCTGGAAAAGGAAGAAATTAAAAAGCTGGCGGAAATCGCAAAAAAGGTGAAGCCGGATTATATCAAAACAAGTACAGGCTTTGGAACCGGCGGAGCTACGCTGGAGGATGTTCGTTTGATGAAGGAAACAGTCGGGGATGATGTAAAGGTCAAGGCTGCCGGAGGTGTGCGTGACTGGGAAACCTGCAAGGCTATGATTGAGGCAGGTGCTGAACGAATCGGTACCAGCAGCTCCATTGCTATTCTGGAAGGCTTCCGAAACGAAAGAGGTCAGCAGAAATGAAAACAATGGTGATTACAGGAGGTAACGGATTTATCGCATCTCTGGTAAAAGAGGCTATGCAAAGCACCATGGAGATCATCCCACTTACAAGAAAAGAGCTGGATTTAGGGGAAACTGCTGCTGTTCGCAGCTGGTTTAACACCCATGATTACGATTATGTTTTTCATACCGGAGCTATGGCACAGACAGCGGACTGTGAAAATCATCCGGAGCTGACACACCGCATCAATGTGGACGGTACGAAGGAAATCGCCAAGGCCTGTAAAGAGAAGAATGCCCGCTTGATTTTTATCAGTACCGAGCAATGCTTCAATGGCAAAACTGAGGAGGGACCGTTCACAGAGGATACACCGTTATGCTCGGTTACGGCATACGGCAATCACAAGGCGGAATGCGAAGCCTTTATAACCTCCGTGCTGGAGGACTACATCATACTGCGCTTTTCCTGGATGCTTGGCATGAGTCGTCCGGGAATCAAGGCATCACCGAACATTATTCGTAACGTTATGAATGCCATGTTCTATCAGACACCTGCTAAATTTACGGTGAACGAGATTCGAGGAATGACGTATGCACAAAAGCTGGCGGATGTATTTGATAAAATTATCGAGCTGCCTTCCGGTATCTATCATGTATCCGATACCAACACGCATAACACCTATGAGTCCGCTAAAATCGTAGCACAGAAGCTGGGATTCACACAGGAACAGATCGATGCCTGCATCCTTCCGAATCATGAGCGGTATGCAGATCGCTTCCGGGATTATCGTCTGGATACTCAAAAGCTGAAAGCACATGGAATTGATTTTGGTACCTTTGAAGAAAATGTGGATGCCTGTCTGAAGGATTTCGGCTGGCTGAAATAACACGAAAAAGAATATCCTGTTTTTGTTGACAGGATATTTTTTATCAGCATACATAGAAATATAATCCGTCAAATCAGAATATACCAAAGAGTGCACTTACGAACCGCATAGGTAATCTTATCAGATTGCCTTTTTTTCCATACGATCAAAGCGTTGATTCCATAATCCCCTTCACACTCTTTAGGCGGAAATAAATAGATAACATTTTTTCTATAAACCAGCTTAATGTCTATATATAGATACTATATTATCCGTTTTCATATGATCTAATTCAACCTAATAAAATCAATAGATCAGCATTTTCCCTTCCGAATTTAAACAGCTTTATGCTTAATTACAGCAAATCACTGCCTGCTATACCTTTTCTTCCTACCTTCCAGTTTCTAATGACGATTATCACTACAATTTTCATCTGAAAATGATATAATAGACTGGTAGTATATGGAGGAATGATTATGAAAATAGCATATCTGATGCATTCAGACCGGAAATACGATGAGGTTGTAGAAACGATCAATCAGCTTACCAAACAAGGGGATCACGTTTTTATCATGATAAATGATGATGATCTCAGAGAGCAGGTTCAATTTGTGTACATGGATTATTCCAGAGTACATATTTCCCACACACAGGAATTCGCTCAGGAAGGCGATATGTCAATGGCAAGGGGTACACTGATTCAAATGAAGGAAGCTGTTCAGATAGGCTTTGATTATTATATCAATTTGAATGATGGTATGATGCCGATAAAAACGAGGGAGGAAATTACCGCATTTCTGGAAGAACAGAATGGTAAGGATTTCTATTATGTGGAAACATCTGAGAAAGAGGAGCCTGCGCTGCGTAAAAAGACTTTAAAGTATTATCCCTTCACAAATCTTCTGGCCTTTCCCAGAGGAAAAGCGACACGTGCTATTACCAGAGGCTTTGGAAGCTTACTGTATGCTTTGCACATCCGCAGAACTCTGGATGATGTCATTCAAATTGGCAGTCCCTGGTTTATGCTGACGCATACCAGTGCACAGATCCTTGCAGATAATTTTGACTATTGCTCCACGACATTCAAATTATCCTGGTATGCCGAGGAAATGTATATCCCTATGATGCTGGATAAGTTTGGAAATAAATGTGTTGAGCATGTAAATAATGATTATCGTGTTGTAGGAAACGGAAAATGGGAACGCAGTCAAAACACACGCACAACAACACAGGAGGCGATTGACCGATATCCGGAGGCACTGTTTGCGGGTGCTATTCTCGTAGATGAAGATTTCACTCTATATGAAAAATATTTCGATATATATAATGCTAATTTAGAAACGGAAGAATAACTGATCATCGGTTATTCTTTTTTTTCTTAGCTTAACTGTTAAAAAAGTTAATTATTCCATTTTTCTGCTAAAAATGCAATAATCAACACAAATTCTAATTAATAATCTATAATTAGTTTAGAAGGAGGGTAATGGAAAGGAGGGAAGTAATCTCATTATTATATTCTCATAATCCTCTGTTTCGTTCAATGGCATATATCAAGTGAGGTGAGAAAAATGAAAAAGATTTTTAGAATTTTTACACTAGCATGCTTCTTAGTTTTATTAAATTTAGCCTTTGTACCAGCAACTCATGCCTTTACAGATGATGTTAGAGATAATGAGAAAATTATCACTGTATTTGCGAATTTGGATAATCAAATTGAGGTTAATAGTGTAGTTCAAAATGCATTTGATTCATATAATGCTGATATTGTAAGGGTTCTAGATATCAGAAATCAATATAATCTATTAGCTGCTGATGAAGGATGGGTAACAAATAGTGCCCAATATTATTATGGCGATATGATTCATGGGTCAAAAGGAACTATAAAATGCTATGTTGTACAAACATCTAAGCCCTCAGTTTCTTCATGTAGTGGTTCTGTATATGTAGCTGGCAATGGTGTGAAATTTGTCTCTAAATCGATAAGCAATAATAATTCATTAAGCGCCAGATTAAACTGGACTATTCGCTTAGAGGCTTCAAGTGGATCCATTCCGACTACCAAATCACATTCTGTAGGTCTTTACAGCTAAGGTTATGATTTAAACACTCGAATATAATATTAACCCATTCTGGAAAAAAAAGCCATGGCAACTTTGTAAAATCGTGTCATAGCTTTTTTTGTTTACTAATATATTTATTGTTTATATAAAACTATACAAACAAACTCTATATTTACTTATCTTAAATCAATACGTTTTTTAAAACCCTTTCAATTCATCAATCATTGCTAAAACATGCTTCTTCCCATTACGGAAGCTCATGAAGGACATAATGGTGAATCCACCAGATAGAATTGCACCAACCAGAGCAATCCATTTAACTACATTTCGGACTGTATCACTGATATCCGGTAAAATAGGATCTTTCATGCCGGTAAATCCCCAGACACAAAGGCCTGCAGTCACAAGGAAAATAATCCCTCCAACCTTGACCCAGCTTCCGAGCCGTCGTACCAGTATATTTTCAGACTGTATTTTCTGTTTCAATGCATCCTTCTCTGATTTCTTCATCACTTATACCTCCTGTTATAAAGAAATCATCCCCACTTGGGAGGCAGGGATGATATTTCTATTTTTTTGTTGATTAGTAAGACAGATTTGGATCGAAGAATCCAACAAGAACACCGACGATAGCTACAACAACCATCAGCAGCATAATTTTGATTGGACTAATTGCTTTCTTAGCCATTAACCACCAGCAGCCCAGTACGAACAGCAGAGTCAATACGCCAGGGAATGCGCCATCCAGTTTTTCCTGCAGTAATACAGGTACTTCCTGAGTTCCTGTAACCTTTTCGATTACTTTGGAACCTTCAATAACCATTTCTGTTTTATTCTGAATAGAAGTTGTCAGCTGTACAGAAGTAGTAATAGATACCCAAGTACCAGCCATAGCACCAACGATTACCTGACCCATAACGATTACGGATTCACGTAATGCAGTTGCCTGCTCACCAACGATAACTTCTACAGCAGAACCACCAAGTTCATAACCTTTGTTATAGATCCATTTCTGGAAGAAGATACTAGTCACGTTCCATACAACGATATAGAACAGAGGACCAATAATGGATCCGCCTTCCGCAAGACCTAATGCAATACCTAATAAAACTGGAATATACGTACCAACGATCAGAGAGTCACCGATACCAGCCAGAGGACCCATCAGACCTGCACGAATACCATTGATCATTTCATCATCGATTTCTTCAGCACCGTTTGCACGAGCTTCTTCAAGACCAGCGGTAATACCAACTACGATAGAACCAATCTGAGGCTCTGTGTTGAAGAATGGATAATATGTCTGCAGCTTTTCAGCCTGTTCATCTTTTGTTTCATATAATTCCTGGATAATTGGTAACATGGACCACATGTAACCGAATGTCTGCATGTGCTCATGAGAGAAGCAAGTCAGGTTACCATAGAACCAACGCCAGAAAGAACTATTTAATGACTTTTTCGATACCTTTTTCATAATTAAATGTCCTCCTCATCATCGTCAATTCCTGCAGGACCTGCTGCAGCTCTGTTTCTAATCATTGTCATCTGGTAGTTAATCAATGCAAATACAGCACCAACTGCAGTTGCAGCGATCAGTGTCAGGTGCATAGAACCTGCCAGTGTGAAACCAAATAAGAAGAAGATCAGGTCAGTTGCCTTGTTTACAACGGATTTCAGCAGGATTGCGATTCCGACTGCAGGCAGCAAGCTACCTAATGTAAACAGGGATTTCATATACCAGGAACCCATAGGCAGTGCTTCCTTGAACTGGTCAACAGCATCTGCACCATAATAAACAATCAGCATAACTGGGATGAAGGAAATCAGTAAGTGAGAGATAAGAGGGAAAATAACTTCAACCTTACCGACAATACTGAAATCTTTCTTGTCCAGACGAGCCCATCCAATGTGCTGCCAAACAAGGTTCATCATCGCAGTTCCGTAGAACTGTACAGTACCTACAGTACCAACCATAGCACCTAAAGCACCTGCAAGACCGCTTGCTTCAGAACCACCAAGGTCAAGACCCTGAGATTTTGCAAGAGCCCAAGCCAGAGGGATACCAATGTAAGAAACGGCACGTAAATCCGCTGCTACGGTACCACCTGGAGTTACCAGCGCGATATAAATAATCTGCATAGGGACTGCAATCTGAATACATCCCTTAACGTCACCAAGGATCAACCCTACAAATACGGATGCGATCAATGGTCTGTTCAATGTGTAGTTACCAACTGTAGTACCTAAACATGCAATTGTGGAGGCCGCACAACAACTCATAAGACCGAGTAAAGCAGCCTGTACCCAAGAAATCATAAATTCATCTCCTTTTCCTTTTTGAATTTATCTAATCTAATTCGAACACAAATCTCCCAATTTATTAGTATCCGAATTTAGATCTGAATTTTGGCCAGGAACCGATAGCAGTTTCTTCCAGCAGTGCAAAGAATACATCGTAACCAGCGTTTGTCATCGCTTCGCATGCTTCTGCTTCTTCCTGTGTGATGGACTGGTTCTGTCCCAGCTTGGTAGCGCCCGGACGGTCGTTGCAAGGTCCGATAACAACACGTTTTACATCACTTGGTACAAACTTGTTGTCAACCAGCAGCTCTTTCATGTCAACCGGATTCTTCGTAATCAGGAAGTATCGCTTGTTGCTGTCAAGCACCGTCTGTGCCTTCTCAAGGAAGTGTTCCTTTGTCCATACAAATACTTTTTTGTCCGTGGATGCTACGAATGACTGTTTCAGAACAGGTGTGGTAGCAGCCTTGTCGTTTACTGCGATAATACCGTCACAAGGATATTCCTTGGACCAGCGTGTGATGATCTGACCGTGAATGATACGATCGTCAACTCGTACAAAACTAATCATGATTTATGTCCTCCTTAGATTAAATTCCGATGTTTAAATATCGTCTTCCGCGTCATCGCTCTCTACCTTGAATTCGGTAAGACCGGCATGACCCTCGCTCAGCAGCGTTTCTTTCAACAGCTCTGCATCGTCAAAATTATCTTTCATCAATACGGCGGTGATTGCCAGCGGCATATTCATACCTGCAATCACTAATGTGTTTGGCATCAGGCCTTTTTCATCAAGAACAGCCAGTGCGTTGGTGAATGGAGATCCACTCAGAATGTCTGCCAGCAGAATAACACTGTCGTCTGCATTCAGCGGCTCAACCAGTGTTCTGAAGTTAGCTGCAAATTCATCAGCACTCATATCTGCCTTCAGACTTGTACTCAGGACATCGTCACGTTCCCCTGTCATCATTTTGACAGCGGAATGCAATCCCGGTGCAAATTCACCATGACTTACCATAATCACGTATTTCATTTGTCGTCCTCCTTTTTTTCACGGACACAGAACAAAACTACGGTGTGAAAGGCCAAAAAAATATTTTGGCTTCCCTACCAAATCCTTTTTCTTACCTGCCTTATGCATTTACCTATACTTAACAGTACAGATGATAATCGTGGAAAATCATCTGTTTTTTTATGCTTTTGCATAGAAAACAGGGATTTTTCAGCATGTCTCATAAGGTATACGTTTTGAAACACCAGACCATACCAGCTCTGTCTGTGTTATGGCAGCTTTCACATTTCGAAGTGACCAGCTTTCGTTGAAATGTAATCGCTTACCTCCGCTATTTACATTGTAATCTTACACCACGTTCCTCGTAATTTCAACTGTTTTGATAAATTTTTCTCACATAATTACAAATGTAATCACACATTTTAACCAAAATGTCCTATCTGAAATAGAAAAAAACGCATATTTACAGCTATTTTTAGCAGTATACACGTTTTTATGTGAATATTGTGTGAAAAATTTATCTTACAAAACTTACCAGAATACGTGCCTTCCCACAGATTTCAATGTCCGCACAGCCCGCCGGTACGAAAATATTCTCAGTAAATGCAAATGGAAGCTCTTCTCCCTGATAGCGAAGGACACAGTCTGCGGAAACATTGCTCAGACAGTAAAAGCGCTTTTCATCCTGCGGCAGCACGTAGCTTCCCGCAACATCCACCAGGCGCACACTGAATTCCCGCCGGTCAACCAGCAGCTTCTCCTGTGTGGTATCCGCATCCGTAAAAGGTGTTGCCACTTTATTACAGTGCAGTCCGAAATCTGCGACATCAAAGCTTTTATCGATATGCAGCTCTCGCTCCCTGCCATTCGCATCCTGACGATGATAATCATAAAACCGATAGGTCGTATTGGAATTCTGTCCAATCTCGAGTGCGAGAATGCCTTTTCCCAGTGCATGCAGCATACCGGCATCAATGCATACGAAATCACCGGCCTCCACCTCGACCTTGCGCACATAATCCTCCACCTGATCATTTTCGACAGCAGCTTTGATCACCGCTGCATCCGACGCAGTCGTTCCGGCCACCAGCGTAGCTCCCTTATCTGCTTCCAGAATATACCAGGATTCTGTTTTCCCTTCATCGTTTTCATGCGCTCTTGCATATTCGTCATACGGATGTACCTGAATGGATAAATCCTCTCTGGCGTCCAGATATGCAAGGCGAAGCATCTGATGCAGCTGTTTTTCTCCCAGTATAGATTGCGGATTCGCCTGAATCACCTCATCCAGCGTTTTCCCTGCATATTCTCCATTCAAGATAACATTTTTTGCATATGGATGGGCACTGATCTCCCAGCAGGTGCCCATCCCTTTTTCTTCCATACCGCGCATGGTTGTCAGACGGTCGTTTGCCCATATTGTTTTGTCATATATAGGCTTTAACTTCATAGGATACATACGATCTACCTCTTTTCTTATTCCTTTTTCAAACAGATTATACAATGGAACCTATCAAAAATCAACAAATTGTAATTACATTATAACATTTTTTAAGAATTTATTTGAAGCCGATTGCAAGTATATTGTTATAATGTTATAATATTGTCAGGGAGGTGAGCTTATGTACACATCTGTAATTACTGACCAGATTGATGAAGATCTGGAAACCGCCTTACGTATAGCCAAGCTTTATGGTTATACGCACATAGAGCTGCATAATGTATTTGGGAAAAGTATTGAAGAGTGCAGCCTAAAGGAAATCAACACCATTCGCACCTTGCTGGATACCTATGAACTCAAGGTTTCCTGTATCGCCAGTACCGTCTTCTTTCTGTGTCCGCTGATGGAGAACGATAAAGTAAGTCTGTTTAATCCGGCATTTCATGCGATTGAAGGGGATGTCCCTACACATCTTCGCTATTTGAAAAATGCATGCCGCATTGCTAAAAAGCTGAACTGTCCAAGGGTACGCATCTTTCCTTTCCGCTTTCCGGATAACCGGCCGCCTGCCTATGGCACACAGGAGCATATCGCTCTGATTATGAAAAATGTCCGGCAGGCTGTGCAGATTGCGGAGGAGGAGCATGTGACGCTGGTGCTGGAAAACTGTCCGTATTCCCACCTTCCTAAGGGTCATATGAGCATTCAGATCGTGAAGGCCATAAAAAGTGACTATCTCAAGCTGCTATGGGATCCGGCAAACAGCTACCGTGCCTATAAGGAAAATGTCCCTGCGGAGTATCTGACCTTTTCACTCGAGGAGGAGCTGCATTATATCTATCCTTGGATCGATCACATCCATATTAAGGATTATGCATACAATGCCGCACTGGAAAAGCCGTTTCAGCATGTTGCCTTCGACATGGGAGATATCGACTTCATGATGATTTTTTCCAATCTGCGAAAATACGGATATGAGAATGCCGTATCGCTGGAAGCAGAAACCGATTATAATGAAACACTCAAGAGTATGAAACGCATGCAGGACTGGGTTACATTGTCCGATAATACCTGATGCCTAAAAAAACCTGTTTTCCTTACGCAGAGCAAGCTGCCTTGAGGAACAGGTTTTTTATAAGAAATATTTAAGTATACAAAAGCGCAGATAAAACCCGCCCTTTTCAGAAGCGGGTTACTTTTATCATCAACTCATCAGCATCTGAATGCCTAAGAAAATAAGCAGGATTATGATAGGAAGCCCCAGCAGAATGACATAGGCGAAATTCACCTTATGCACGACCTTGTTCCAGTTTTTCTCTACGAAATAATACCGGTCATCATCGGTTTTCATAATGACATCGGTTTCCATCAGATTGGCGATGGTGTATGCAATCACCGAGGTGGACAGTCGAAGATTTTTAAATGCATCGTATCCAACGGCCGTATCCGGTGTGAGCGCGTAATGCTTTTTCAGAACATCCATAACCATCCTCGCCGATGTCTGTCCTGTTGTTGTTTTTTTCTTAGCCATAAAAACACTCCTTTAAGTTATTTACTATGTTGTTTGTACTCTATTCTATAACAAAAGTCACAGCTTCTGCAACACTTTTTACAACATGTGCAGCTTCCCTGCGCACTTCCTGTGCTGCCGAAGCCATACAGAAGCTGGCTTCCACCTCATGAAACAGTGGAATATCGTTGGCACCATCCCCGATGAATGCGACCTCCTCCTGTGACAGCTTCCAATACTCCAGTGCCTGTAAAAAGGATTTTCCCTTATCGATTCCCTTACGGGTGATTTCGATGTAATCAAAGGATGTCGGCAGGATTTCATAGGCATCCTGAAATTGCCTGCGCAGAATCGGCAGCCAGGTATCCCGGCGTTCCTGTGTATACGTATGGATACTGATTTTCACCACCGGCTCCTGCTTCTCCTTCAAATATCGCAACAGATCCCGATCAGCAATATCACCGAGGTAGGCAAGCTGCTCTCTTACCTCGTTCCAGTGCTCCGGTGCATACTGCTCCCTCATAAAGAAGAAGGTGCTTTGCTCATTGCAGACAAAGGGATTGATCTCATCCACATGATCCTTTAAAAACTCCATAATGCGTACTGCATCCCCGGCTTCAATGTGCTCCTCCATGACCTTCTTATCATGAATCCAGTAGATCCACCGTTATTTCCGATAATCATATCCACAGCAAGTCTATAACGGCTAATCAACTTCTGACAGAAGCCGTAATCCCGCCCGGTTACAATACCAAAAGCAATGCCGCGCTCTGCCAGCGTATGAATCGCCTGCACATCCTGCTGTTGTATGTTGCCATGTACATCGATCAGCGTTCCATCCAGATCACTCAGAAACAGCTTCATCATCACACACCCTGTCAATCAATCCATAATGTAAAAGTGCCTGTGCAATTCCGTTTCTGCTGCACAGCCCGCTCACATAATCCGCTGCTTCCTTCACAGCCTCTCTGGCATCCCCCATCGCAACGCCGATGCCACATGCTTTTATCATTTCCAGATCGTTGTAATCATCCCCGAAGCTGATCACATCCTGCATGCTCCAGCCCATCGCTTCACATATATGCGATACGCCCGTTGCCTTGTCATGGGCACCGTTGATATCGTAAAAGCAGGTATCAAACGGTGTAAACAAAAACTGCGGGAAGCGCTGTTTCATCATTTCCAGATCAGCATCCTCTATTTTAGCGACAGCTGCCAGGGGCATGGTATCCTGCAGATAGCCCTCGGATTCCCGCTCATCCACCAGAATATCCAGTCGTCCCAGAAAATTCTGCAGCATATTGGCAATCCGCTTATAGCCGTGATAGCAGTGTGCCGCATCCTGACACTGAAACATCAATGCATTATCCGTCTTTTTAAAGGCATGGATCAGACTTCGTGTTTCCTCCATGGAAAAGCTGTAATGATAGAGCACCTCATGCTGTGCATTGCGCACAAATGCGCCGTTGCTGCAGACGAAGTAATCAAAGCTCACCTGCTCCAGCAGACTCTGTTCCATAGCAAAAGGAGGTCTGCCACTGGCGATTGCCAACTTCACTCCCTTCCTTGACAGCTCATTCAGAGCATGGACACACGATGCAGGAACCCTGCGGTTCCCTTTCGTTACCAGAGTACCGTCAACATCAAATACCGCTAGTTTAATCATAGCTTCCTCCTCCAGATTTCTTTATTTATTTTTATTCTTCTTGCGTTTCTTCCATTCCAGAAAGCATTCATGCAGATAGACACCCATCTTTTTGGATACCACAACATGCTGGCGCTCCGTTGTCAGAATATCAATATTTTTGATAATGGATTTCATAGGATCCATTGACAGAATGGAGCGAAAGCGATAATGCGCTTTTTCATATACAAAGCCGTCATCATCCACGATTGCCCGCCGCTTCACGATGGAATCCAGTGCCATTCCCGCACAGATAATCGCCATCAATGCGAGCGCAAAGCAGACATACAACTCATCCTTTGTATTCTTTTCCATCACAAAGATACCAATGATGCCAATGACAGAAAAGCCCAGGAAAAAAATCATATACGGCAGATACTGATTCACCATGGTATAGCCGTCCTTATGCTTCTTCAGATATTCCTTTCTCACCTTCTGATTGGCAAGAAACAGGCGCACATTCTGTACGGTCAGATAAATTCCGTAGCACAGAACTGCGGCACAGATAATATAATCCATTGTATCAAATTTACTCATATGAACTCTCCTCACATTTCTAATTCGTATTATACACTATTTTTTCACAGAAATTAAGGAGCAGGTGATAACCGGTTACATTTGTTAATCCAGACGTTTGTATAAAATACCAAGTCCCAGCGGTACAAATCCACTCAGACCGATCAGCGCCAGTGTCAAATCGGCACCCAGGGAGGATACCATCGCTCCGGCAATCACCGGGGTGATCAGCAGGGAAAGTCCCACATAAAAGGCAGAAGCGATCGTCTGCCCGCTGCTTCGCAGATGAATCGGTGTTGTATCATCCACCAGTGTTTTGCTGGTAATCATGATCAGCGGATAGGTAATACACTGCATCAGCGTCACCACGATCATCATTTCCGGACTCTGTACAACGGCATAGCCCAGAAAGCGGATGATATACATAAAGGTACCAAACATCATCAGCTTATAATCACCGAATTTCTTCAACAGCCAGGTTCCCGCAAAAAACAGCGGCAGCTCGGTAAAGGCCTGAATGCTCCATCTGGCACCGACCATGCCCTCCTTTGCGCCCAGCGCCATCATTTTATCCACCGTCGTGTAGATATCCGCAGTCGCTATCACATTGATAAACAGAAAAATCAGAACCACGACAACATATTTCTTATCCAGCAGCAGCTCCTTTAAATCCGTTGCATGAATCCCGCCGCTTTTTTCCACCTTGACCGCATCCTGCATGAACATTGTCAGTACGATGTTTAAAACCGCAAGACCCGCAAACACATACCCCAGAGCCGGATAGCCGTAATGCTCGACAACCAGAGCACCGATTGGACTGCCAATCATCCAGCCAATCGCCCCGAACGCACGTATCGGGCCAAAATTATTGCGGCAGGTTTCACTTGTCTCCAATGTCCAGGTATCCTGTACAGCCAGCGTGGTACGAAACATACCGCCTACCAGAGATATAAAAATCAGATGCAGAAAGAAATTCCGCTGTGTCACCTGATACATCACCAGCGTGGATAGCACAAAGACAATCAGACAGAGGTTAAAGAATTTCTTATCCGTTTTGTACTTATCGCATAAATAACCGATAAAAAACTGCGTGATAATAGCCACAACAGCCGTCCCGGACAAAATGATACCGCGCTCTACAACATCATAGCCGACATATTCCAGAAAGGTCTGCATATAGCCGTAAGGCAATACGAAAGCGATATAAGACAGAAAGTAGAACAGGCACAGCATGGCCACGTTTTTCTTTTGACTTCGCATAGTTATTCTCCCTTTTATAGAAAAGGACCGGCGAATCTGCATCCGCCAGCCCGCATTGATGGCGTTTTCCCATCAGATATTTTCTTATCCTGTACCCGCGTCTTGCGACGGACGACAGCCGAAGCGCTTTGGAATGGTCAGTTCCCTGTACAGGCTTTCACGATTATCCGTTTGTTGAATTATTCCATATTGGCATGTCTTCCAAACATCGTATCGGAATCCTTGCCTCTTCGCTCCATCAGCATCATAACAGCAATATCCATGAAGATTCCCTCGCTTTGTTCAAACAGAGATCCCATTGGCTGAATGGATTTGATATCCCCCTGCTTTGCACTTTTCGGTGAAGGTGCGCTGATTTCGATAACGACATCCGCCATACCGGCGATGCTGGAGTTAGGATTGATGGTGATGAGTGCTACCCGTGCTCCCATTTCCTTTGCTTTCGCAGCATGGTTGACAAGTGATTTTGTCTCTCCGCTGCCACTGCATACCACCAATACGCCGCCTTCCTTGATATTCGGTGTACACGTTTCCCCAACGACATAGGAAGCCACTCCCATATGCATCAGGCGCATGGCAAAGCCCTTTACCTGAAAGCCGCTCCTTCCTGCTCCGGCACAGAATACCTCGTCTGCCTCATCGATCAGCTCTACGAATTTTTCTGCCTGTTCCTCATCAATGGCGGTCAGTGTGTGTGTAAGCTCCTGCACTACGATTGCTGCATATTCTTTATTGTTCATCAACCTGTCCTCCTATTTCAGATGCTGCTTCATCTCTTTTGCGGCAGCTGCACGGTCTTCTGCATTGCAGATGGCACCGCCGACAACGACAACCGCAGCACCCTCGGATGCAATCGCATCAATGGTCGCAAGCTTCACACCGCCGGCAACCGCAGATTTCGCATGGGTAATCACACGGTTGACGATCATCAGCTCATCCAGCGGATTCTTTCCGGTCTGCTGTACATCAAATGCCGTATGTACACAGATATAATCCACACCCATGGCATCAATTTCCTTTGCTCTTGTTTCCAAATCCTTTACCGCGATCATATCGATCATAATTTTTCCATTGTATTTCTTTGCGGCTTTCACAGCCCCCAGAATGGTTTCATCGTTGCTCGCTCCCAAAACAGTAACGATATCCGCACCGGCTTTAAATGCTGTTTCCGCCTCCAGTTCTCCTGCATCCATGATTTTCGCATCTGCCAGAATTTCAATTTCCGGGAAATGCTGCTTAAACTCTCTCACCGGGCGCATGCCCTCCTCAATGATAAACGGTGTTCCCACCTCTGCAATATCAACGCTGCCTCTTGTTTCTTGCAGCAGGGTCATGCATTCCTCCAGTGTCAGTGTATCCAATGCCAGCTGTAATTTCATAATCCTAGTTCTCCTTTACCATAATCAGTTGTTTGACCTCACTCACGCAGTCCTGCTGCCCTTCCTGCAGCTCGTTGGTAATCATGACATCATAGTCTGAAAACTTGGCGAACTGATAGGTGGCTGTCTTTGTGAATTTACTGGAATCACAAAGCAGGATGTTCTTTCTGGAATGCGCCAGAATATGACGGTTTACCTCCGCATGCTCCATGGAAAAGGTCATCGGACCATCCATATCCATAAAGCCGTCGCATCCCATAAACGCAATGTCAATACGAACCGTATCAATGACATTGGTGGCGTAATATCCGACAAGCGCACGTCCTTTTTTCTGAAGCTTTCCCCCGGTCATAATCAGATCCAGCCCGCTGTCACAGATGATATCCGCAATCGGCAGGGAATTGGTCAGTACCGTGATGTTCTTCTTCAGACGCAGCAGCTTCGCCAGCTGCAGACAGGTGCTGCCTGGATCCATGTAGACAATGGCATCATCCTCGATAAATTCCAGTGCCTTACGGGCTATCAGCTGTTTTTCCAGCGTATGCTCCTGCAGCTTTACATCAAAGGGCAGCTGATAATAGGCATTGCGAACGACTGCACTTCCATGCTTCTTTGTCAGCACGCCGCGTTCCTCCAGCACCTTGAGATCCTTACGTATCGTTTCCGTTGTCACATCCAGCTGCCGGGCGAGCTCTCCGACCCGTACTCTGCCTTCTCCCAAAACTCGCTGATACAGCGCGTTTCGTCTGGCTTCACTTGCTTTCGACATGTCGCTTCACCACCTTTGCACATGGTTAGTGTACGTTTTTCTTTGCCTATCGTCAATCTGATTTCGCAGTTTTCCAAAAAAAGAAGCATAAAAAATTGGTTTTAAGACGAAATACTGCGAAAAATCGCAAAGTTTTGGTTTTTAGTATTTGAAACATATTCTTTTTTGTTGACTGTGCTATAATACTCTTGGTTTAAAGGAGGAAATCGCATGAATTCTTTTGACTTACATATGCATTCCTGTTACAGCAACGATGGTGAATTTACACCACAGGAGCTGATTCATATGGCTGAGGAAGCCCATTTAACAACGATTGCACTGAGTGATCACAACACGCCGAAAGGAATTGCGGAGATGGTCCGTCTGGCAGAGGCAAAGGGCATCCGCGTAATTCCCGCCATGGAATTTGATACGCTGTTTGAGGAGCTGGAGGTACACGTGCTCGGCTACGGCATCGACTATGAGCAGCCTTATTTTCAAAGCCTTTTTAATGCTTTAAGTGAACGAAAAAAAGCCGTGCAGATAAAACGTGTGGAAAAAATCAGGGAAGTCTTTGACCTAGATATCGATCCCGCTGCGCTTTTAAAGCGATATGCAGGTAAAAATCCGTTTCCTGCAATTGTGCACCATATCATGGAACAGTATAAGGATAAGAAAGAGTTTGCGGATTATCAGCCCGGAGGCAGACGCTGTGAGCCTCAGCCGGTGAATTTCTACTGGGATATGTGCAGTGCCGGAAAGCCCTGCTATGTCCGTGTGGAATATCCATCCCTGAAGGACACCGTACAGCGCATTCACGATGCCGGGGGTATTGCCGTACTGGCACACCCATGGCTGAACTTCTATCAAAAGGAGGAACGTCTGCAAAAAGCACTGGATGAGGGAATCGATGGAATCGAGGCCTACAGCAATTATCATGAAGCAAAGCATAACCGCTATTATGATACCTATTGCCGCCGGCATGGTGTCCTGATGACCTGCGGCAGTGATTTTCATGGGAAGATGAAGCCGAAAATTCGAATGGGAGAATACGGCTACGAGAAGGATGACGGGGAGGACATCCTGCAGGCTTTTTTAAAGCGGCTGGCAAAATAAAAGAGCATATATATAAAAGCCAATGCTCACAGGAATGCGAAGCTATCCTGTAGACATCGGCTTTTTCTACGCAAAAAATGAATCGAAAAGGCGTCTTTCCGCCATGCAAGGTAAGGCTGCGGCGGTTTCCTTATTCGGCGAAGCCTCTGCCAAAACCGTGAGGCTTATCAAACAGCAGCTTCATTCTAGGAATTCAAAGCAGCGGTTACGGTTTCCTTCAGCTGCGTATCCTTAATTTATTTAACAGCTCACACAGCATTTCACGCTCCTTTTGTGACCGCTGACGGATATGATGGATAAACCGGCTCTGCCACTCCTGCTCCTGCTCGATCTCCCTCAAATCGGCATCATCCAGCTTCCATGCCTCATGAAAATTACCACCGGCAGGATGCAGCAGCTTTAACAGGACAGCGATTTCCTCCAGTGACATCTGTTCATAATACGCATCATACTCCTCATTCATAAAAACAGCATTCTCCAACAGATCGATCAGGTCATAGGCACTGATCTTCTGGGAGCGTACATACTGAATTTTGTCCTGCAGGCAGGCATATTTCTCCACCTCCTCCAGCAGCGCCAGAAACGTTTCCTCATCTACTCCCTGTGTCAGGTCGATGACGAAACGATCATCTACTGCTTCCTCATATACAAGCAGAGCATAAGCATCTTCTGTGAAGACCTGTAGCTGCGCCTGCAGCTGTTCTTCAAACAGTGTGAGATAGTCTGCCACGCTTTTCCCCATACGGACAGCGATTGCATGATTGACCTGCCCAACAGCCTCCTGCAGTGAACAATGCCGCAGCAGCGCCCGCAGACGCTTTACATCCTGCTCTGCCAGCAAAAGCGAGGGCTGCTGAAACAGCATGAGGGATGCAAAGCACTGATACCAGAGCAGCTCACAAAGATTCAAGCCTAAATATTCCACAGTCACTCCCTTTTGCAGTTCATAGCGTCGGAGAAATTCCGGCAGCTCTTCACGAAAGTATTCGCAAAAGGTATGCTCCAGTGCAAAGCGTTCCATATAATACAGGACAAGATCCATCCCATCGAGGTGATACATATCATGAAACAGAGGAATCCCGTCCACCAGCGGATAGTCCAGATCCTCTGTGGTGTGACTGTAGTATAAAATCCCCTCATAGGTGCTCAGCTGCTCGAGATAGTGCGGTATCTGTTCATCCATCACACTGTTGTAGCGCTCATTGCAAAACGGCAGACGGTTTCTGCGCAGCTGATTCAACAGGTTTCTTGTCTGCTGCTCCTTATTCTGTAAAACAAGCAGACCGCGTTCAAAGCATGCATCTATTTCCAGTTCCTGCAAAGACCGTTCTTCCATCTCCTCCAGTCCCTGTAAAACCACATAGCTGATGGTGTTTAAAATACGTTTATGATCCGCCATGCTCAAAGAGGTGCTCTGCTTATGGTTGAGCAAAAGGACAAGCTCCTGCGCCAGCTGTTCGCACTGCTTTAACAGATATTCCCTGCGCTTTTTTGTGATTTCTCCTGCCTCCTGTGCATGCTGCAGCAAGACATACAGCGAATCGCGAACACGCTGTTTTCCAACAATATATCCCATACACTACTCCTCCTGTGACCTTTTCACTCGCTGTAAAATACGCAAAGCGAGCTGCCGGCTGATTTCACCGTGATAAAGAAGATACTCTTCATACAGTATTTCACACAGCTCCTCATCCGATACCTGCCAGCTTATATGACTGCGCACATGGTAATACAGCCAGATCGACTGTTTTAAGTGCAGCATATATGTTGGAAGTGCCATGTAGGGAGATTTTAAAAACGGCCCCAGTATGTCGAACAGACGGTCCTCTTTTGTTTCCACCCATCGATACTGTCGCAATGCCAGCTGCTGTGATTGATACAATTCCTGCATCTGCTCCTTACGCAGCTCCAGTCCGATGCAGGCAAGCTCCCTTCTAAGACCGCTTTCCCCTTCCTGTAATACCTCCAGTATGTTCTGCCTTCTCATTTTGCATACCTCCTTATCCGTGTCTAATAGATATATCACGGACACTGTTTGCATACAAGACTGGAAAAACCGGCCCATTTGTGGTATGATATAGACAGAAAAACTGTGAAAGCATACGATTCGGTATGCTTTTTTCATGTCGTCCCCTTGCTATCGAATACAGCCCATCAAATTCCATTCTTCCAAGTCTGTAGCTTCTCTCATACGGGTGAAAATTAAAGCTGCATTCGAATGATTACATAAAGCCTTACATTTTTGTGATAGTGGAATACAATTGAATATGATATAATGTACATGCTGTTGGGAAGGTGCGAAACATTATGAAGCAAATACCGAATATACTGTCCGCAGTCAGGATCTTACTGTCATTTCTGCTGCTGGCTCTGACAAAGGATACAACCTTGTTTCTGATTGTCTATTTCATCATAGGAATCAGCGATGTCCTGGACGGATGGCTCGCCAGGTCCCTGCATGTGCAGAGTGAGCTGGGTGCCCGTCTTGATTCTATCGGTGATCTGGCATTCTACTGCATTTCACTATACATCGTTTTCTTTCAGATGAATTTGAAAATCATGAATCTGATTTCCATGCTGGTGCTGTGTGTCTTCGTACTGAAGCTTGCGGCGCTGCTGCTGACAAGATGGAAGCATCATATCTGGGCGAGTATGCACACCATAGGCAATAAGCTGACCGGGTTGCTGCTGTTTCTGCTCGTTCCGCTTTGCGTGGTAACCAAAAGTCTGCCGCTGATTCCGGTTGCACTGGTCATCGCCTGTTCCTACTTAGCTACCTTTGAGGAAATGCTGCTGATTTTGTCACGAAACACGTATGATATCAATACGAAATCATTATTAAAAAAATAGGAAGCCGATCTGCAGCTCCAACGCAGATTATCCGGTAAGAAGAAGGTTTGAAGCCATAAAGCATTCTCTTCCTGTCTCATCCGAAAGGATCTGCCTGTACGAATACAGGCTTTTTTTCTGCAGATGCTAAATGCCTGCGCACGCTGTTCAGTGTCTATAAAAAACGGATTCCCCACCCTTATCGGCAGAGAATCCGCTGTTTATACTTCCTCGCTGTTTCCTTCTTCCTGCATAAGAACCAGCTGTACTTTATGGATTCGCTTGTACTTTACTTCCTTCACCTGGAATTTGATATGGTTCCAGATAACCTCACGTTCCTCTCCGTCCTCTGGTATCTGTCCAATCAGATCCAGCAGAAATCCGGATATGGTTTCATGATTGTCATTTTCAAGCTGCAGTCCAAGCTCCTCATTGATATCATCTATCGGCATGCCGCCGTCCAGCACGTACGTATGCTCGTCAAGCTTTTCAATCTGCGCTTCATCATCCTCATCGTACTCATCCTCGATATCTCCCATAATTTCCTCAACAAGGTCCTCCATGGTTACGATACCGCTGAAGCCTCCATATTCATCAATCAAAATGGCTATATGCTGATGCTTGCTCTGCATCTCCCGAAACAGATCGTCAATGTTTTTGCTTTCCAGCACAAAGAACGGCTTGCGCAGGATGCGCGATATATCCACATGCTCGAAGCCGTTTTTCCTTGCCTCGACTACAAAATCCTTGATGTTCAGGATGCCGATGATATTGTCGATGGAATCCCGGTAAACCGGAATACGGCTGTAGCGCATTTCCATCAGCTCATCCAGATATTCACTCTGAGGATCATCAATATCGATGCAGAATACATCCGGTCTCGGAGTCATCACCTCTTCTGCCAGAATATCATCGAAGGCGAATACGCTGTCGATCATATCAGCTTCATCCTCATCGAAGAGACCGCTCTCCTGCCCGCTTTCCACCATGGAACGAATTTCCTCACGGGAAAGAGATTCTTCAACATTTTCATCCTTCATGCCGAACAGACGGAGTACAAACCGTGTTGACCAGGATAAAATTTTGATGAAGGGCGATGCGATTTTTGAAATAATGAGAATCGGCTTTGCGCAGAACATGGAATAGGCTTCCGCATTCTGCAGAGCGATCCGCTTGGGAACAAGCTCTCCGAAAATCAATGTCACGAAGGATAACAGGATGGTAACCACCACCATGGAGATCGTTTCTCCATAAGGAATGGCCCAGGCCTCCAGAACAGCACCAAGGCGTACGGATATACCGGTTGCGGCACTGGCGGAGTTGAAGAAGCCGGCAAGAGTGATTGCCACCTGAATGGTGGATAAGAAGCTGGTAGGCTCCTGAAGAAGCTTTTCCACAAGCATTGCCTTGCGGTTTCCCTCCTCCACCTTGCGGTGAATCCTGTTTTTGTTAACGGATACGATGGCCATTTCACTCGCCGCGAAATAGGCGTTGATCAGTGTCAGTATGACAATCAGCAGCAGCTGCAGTGTAATGGAAGATTGCGCGGGGTCTGCGTCCATAAAATAATATCTCTCCTTTTCTATTATGAATTTGATTGCTATTGTATCAGAGGTTGTGGCATATGTAAAGAGCCAGCACCAGATGGAATTGTAAATTTTTTATAAATCCGGAATACCTGAACACAGGCTTGTCCTTTTCTGCAGGCACGGCGGAAGGAATCAAAAGCTCTCTGCGATATCTTTACTCAGCCCTTCAACAATCTGAACTGCCAGTTCAACAGCATGCTCATAGTCCTGATAAGCCAGAATCCCATAGGAGGAATGTGCATAGCGAACCGGTACACCGATGACGATTGTTGGAATGCCGAATTGTGCCGTATGTGTAATACCGCCATTGGTACCTCCCCCTTTTCGTACACTCTCCTGAACCGGAATGTCATTTGCATGGGCAAGCTCTAAAGCAAAGCGTTGAAATCTTGGGGATGTAATCATGGAACGGTCGAAATGCCGCAGCATCGGTCCCTTTTTCAAGGCACTTTGAATCATATATTCCTCTTCGAAGCTGTCATCTGCAGGGCATCCTTCAAAACAAATCACAACATCGGGCTTCACGTTGTTCATCACACAGGTCATACCGCGTTCGCCAACCTCCTCCTGGGAGGACAGGGTTGCACTGACGGTATTCGTGAGTGTACGTCCATGCAGTCGACAGAGTGTTTCCACAACGGCGGCACATCCGATACGATTATCAAATGCCTTTCCCATAAACGTTTTATGCTCTTCGTCATAGGTACAGGTAACATCAGGAACGATCGGTGCACCAATACCGATGCGGAAGGATTCCTGTACCTCCTGTGCACTCGTCGCACCGACATCAATCAATACATCGGCAAAATCCAGAGCCTTTCCCTGCTCGGAAGCATTCATAAAGTGTACCGGCTTGCTGCAGACAATCCCCGGAATCAGTTTGCCGTCTCTGTTTTTAATGAGCACCTTATTCGCAATGATGTTCTTCACATCCCAGCCGCCCAGCGGCAGAAACCGCAGGAGCCCGTTGCTTTTCACCGCCTGAACGATGAACCCTACCTCATCACTGTGCGCATCCAGCATGATATTTACACCACCCTGACTGTTTCCCTTCAAATTCATATACAGATTGCGCATATGGTCCTCTTTACACGTACAGATTTCACGTACCTCTTCCTGTGCATACGCAACTACAGCATCTTCAAAACCGCTGGGTCCAAAGGCATCCGAAAATTTTCTGATTCTATCAATTTGTTTCATATCGTATTCTCATCCTCTTTTCTATTCCCTATTATAGCAGAGAATGCGAAAGAGTTCATCCGGAACTCCTATTCTTCTTCAGCTTCTTCTGTCTCCAGACCAAATGATTTCGGATAGAAAGGCAGCTGCAGAGCCTTGCAGACAGCCATCGCCCATTCCCGGAACCACCAGCCGTTCGCGGTTATAACATTCCCGTCCTGCACATAGCCGTGAAGCTCGGGATGCTTTTTCTGCTCCTTCATATCAAGCAATCCCTTCATCTGCCCAGCACTGAGCTCCACCGAGGTACAGGCACCGCCCGCCATGAAGCATTCCCGATCAACGGAAGCAACATAGCGCCGTTCCTTCATAATGCCGGCATTCACCAGAATCATGGGAGCACAGGAAATCGCCGCAATCAGCTTCCCTGCTTTATCAAAGGAGCGAATCAAAGATAACAGCTCCTCGTCTGCCAGAATCCAGTCACTGCTGTCATCCTTTGCTCCGATACCGGTTAAAACCAGCACATCATAATCCTCCGCACAAATCGTTCCCCAGGTATATTCGCCAAGAGCAAGGAAGCCCTCCTCCGCACGCACCGGTTTCAATGTCTTGGCTATGTAGTCGATCTGACAATCGGCCAAAGCAAGGGATTCCAGCAAAACACTAAATTCGAAATTACAAAAACCGTCGTATAAACAAACTGCTGCTTTCATATACAGTCCTCCTATAAAAAAACCTTCTGCACCTGTTCAAACAGGATTCGAAGGCTCTATAAATTCACACTAAAAAAGCTATGGAAAAAAATTTTGGCAGCGTCATGTGAAAAAGAGTCTGTAATCCATTGGTGAACAGGCGTACATCTGTATGTCTGATTCAAAAAACCGTCTGGATTATTTGCTCACTTCACATCACCTCTTGCGTTCATTATACAGAAGGAGAACGCAAATCGCAAGCGCTCACAGTAAAACACCGCTCAGCGCCAATGAAACAAATCACATAGAATGCATTGCACGTAACGTGTTGCTTCATCCATCGAACAGCGTCAACTGCATGGTAATCCGCGGCGATACTGTCTATTCGTTGATTAATTTTCCAAGCTCTTAGTATAACGCATCCGCTGCATATCGTACGTCAAAACGAACGTCAGCATGTTCCTGAAAATAAAAAAACCCCGATATCTACGGGGTTACCTGTTATCATGGCGCCTTAAACAGGACTTGAACCTGTGACCTGCCGGTTAACAGCCGGATGCTCTACCAACTGAGCTATTAAGGCGTTTCTTAAGTGCTTAAATATAATATCATAAGATTTTGTGTTTGGCAAGAAAAAATAGCAAATTTTTTAGGATTTTTTTAGGATTTTTTATGGTTTTATTTCTGTCCACAGCCATGCGGATGAAAGCGGAAGCCCTGCCATGGCAAGTTATCCTGAATTTAGATTATATTTATAACCGAATGATTCCGGCTACTGTATCCGCATCCTCCTATGAAAAGCAATTTAGAGAAGCAGCTTCCAAAGGATTCAGCGTTCTTCAAATAGCAAAAAACAGCGGTTTCCCGCTGTTAATATCCACCGTCACTAGTTTCTTTCTGCATCAGCTTCACACCGGCACTTGTACCGATACGATCTGCTCCGGCTTCCACCATTTTCTCCATATCCTCATAGCAGCGTACTCCTCCGGCTGCTTTCACCAGACAACGCCCCTTCACGGTATCCTTCATCAGCTTGACATCCTCAGGTGTGGCTCCGCTTGTTGAGAACCCGGTTGATGTTTTAACAAATGCAGCACCGGCTTCCACACAAAGCTCGCATGCTTTTACGATTTCTTCCTTTGTCAGCAGACAATTTTCCAGAATGACCTTGACACAGTTACCTTCAGCTGCTTCCACAACAGCTTTTACATCAGCGCGTACCGCATCGTAATGTCCGGCCTTCATTTCTCCGATATTCAAAACCATATCGATTTCCTTAGCGCCGTCTGCAATAGCAGCAGCTGTTTCAAAAGCCTTGGCTTTGGTACTCATAGCTCCCAGCGGGAAGCCTACCACGGTACAAACCTTAACGTCTGTTCCCTTCAGCAGCTCTGCACATGCTGATACCCAGTAGCTGTTAACACATACGCTTGCAAAATCATATTCCTTCGCTTCTGCACACAGTGTTTCAATTTTGTCATACGTAGCATCTGCTTTCAGCAGTGTATGATCGATATACTTGTTCATTTCCATAAAATAACCTCCTGCATTATCTTTCCAATGTACTTTTAGTATATCATGGAACCCATAGAATATGAAGTTCATTTCTCTTCATCACTAGTTACAATTCCTGGTCTTCCTGAATGCCTTCATGATATCTGCGCATCCAATAGACGCGAACAAAGGGGTCCTTCAGAAAATACTGCAGCATACGATACAGCAAAAGGTAGCGCAGCAGCTCCGTTACAATAAGGATTCCCCAGGAAAGCAGCTGATAGTTCTGCGTCTGAAACACATCGGCAAGCTGCGGAAGGGTGAAAAGCAGCCGCAGCAGCTCCATCCCCCACATAACGGGTATAATCCATCGGCTCCATGGCTTATAGAGAAACAGTGATACCGCCGGAAGAGACCAGATCAAGGCGGAAAACAGAGAAGCCAGCAGCAAGGTTCGCTGCATAAACTGCATCCCTTCATGATCGCTGCTGTAATATCGGAAAACAAACATGAGAAGATACAGCAGAACCAGCATACCATACTGATATAGCAGCAAGGCAACAGAGCAGGCGCGGATACGGTTTCTTGCCCGTATATCCAGCCGATGATCATGCTGTATATGCTCCTTCTGTGAAAAATTGACCGGGCTCATCGCTTTTCCCTGCATTTCATTGTCCGCTTCCGTGCTATGCGGTTTCCATATGTAGATTATCTGCGAATTTCTTTGCAGGCTCCACGACATATACAATGCCAAAGCTACTTTCCCCGCCACCATAAGGGTAAATACGATTCGCAGAAGGGAATTCTCCTTTGCGATATCAATTCGAAACAGCGCAGGCAGCTCATACAGCGTATAGAGATTTACAAGAGACAGCACCTGAAATAACAGCCTCCCCAGCCTGCGGCAGCTCCACAGCATACGAATCACCGCAAGCCATACCAGCAAAGCAACACTGCGAAACAGGAAATTGCGCAGAAAAGCTATATGAACATCCTCCAGCATCAGCTTCAGCAGAAAATAGGAAAATACCATATAAGCAATTAAAAATATAGAAAACAGCACCAGTAGCATTCGCAGACGGCGAACACAGGCTCTGCGCTGTTTTTTACGTTCCCGCAGATTTTCTTCTCTCATCGATATCATCACCTGTCCTTATTATACAGGAAAAGCATACCATTTGCACAGCACATAAGCAGTGTGACGTACACAAGTTGTAAAGGGAAGAAAGGGCTGCTGTCATCTATACCAATATAACCTTTTGTGTAATCTTTCAAAATATAAAAAAAAGCAGGACATCCTGTAAAGCAATCGGGATGCACCTGCTGTTTGTTTTCAACATATAGCCAGCTTTCGTAAACGTATTTCTGTATCGGAAGATACTATTTTTTAAACGGAAAATCCTCGATATCCGAAGGATTCACAAAGGTTGGATTCGGTTTGTCAAAATAATTGGATGTATCCAGATCCCAGGCATTATGGGTATCCCCTTCTCCAAAATCCTTCATTTCCGTATGCGTCGTTAGAATATGCAGCAGATTCCGTAAGGTATCCATCGCTTTTTTCGCACTGTCCAGCAGATAGGAAAAGGCTTCATCCGCACCATCATCCTGAATATAGCGAATCAGCTCCTCATATATATGAATCTGTTCTTCCTCATACTGCATATCCCGCATCACTGCAGCAGTTAAATCATTGTTCACATGGTGCTGTTCCTCTTCTGATTCCGGCTGACAGCTACAGTGCTTCTCCTGCGTATGGCACGGCTTGATAAATTCAAAAACAGGTGTATCATCGTTTGATTCATCATAATAACGATCATCCTCCCCATGCATTTGATGAATAATACAGCTGAGTACCTCCATATCACTGATCTGTCGTGCACCCAGTCGCATAAAAATATCATGGAAGGTTGGGTTGTTGATCATGAAGCTCTGTCGTATATAGACTGCCGCCTGCTTCAAACCGCTGCTGCAGCCCTTCAGCTGGCGATCCAGCAAAAGGTAGTATTTCATATCCGGTCGCGTAATCCGCACCTCAAAGGGCAGTTTTGTATCATAAATAAACATATGCATACCTCCAATTTCTACCGTTAGTATGGAAGCTTTTCCCTGGATTATGCTATAATATGAAGCATAAAAAGGAAGGTACGTTTATGAAAGAAATCAAATTGCATACAAAGCTAACCAAAAAGATCACAGTGGAAGAAAGCATGCTGGCCTCCCATGTTGGCAGCGGAATTGTAGATGTCTATGCGACACCGATGATGATTGCGCTTATGGAGAATACCGCTGCAGCCTGTCTGAATCAGTTTCTGGAGGAAGGAGAAACCAGCGTCGGCGTTATGATGCGGACAACTCACGATGCAGCAACTCCTGCTGGTATGACGGTAACGGCTGAAGTGGAAATCACAGCTGTAGACCGCAAAAAGGTTTCCTTTCACATCATTGCTAGAGATGAGAGGGATTTGATCGGTACAGCAGACCACGATCGCTTCATAGTAAAAAAAGAAGCCTTTGAAGCAAAGGCGCTAAGCAAGCTGGAGAATTCATAAATACATGTGCAGCCGCCGTTCAAGATTCTTTCCCGTTTGTGGGTAAGCTTAAAACAGGGAGACTTCAACTCGATTGTATTCATCAATAGAAGTTGAAGTCTCCCTTTTGCATACCCCCTAACGTAAGGAGGACCCCCGTTAAAGCAGCTGCTTTTTCTATATCTGCCTGCCGTTGTGATGATGGTATTGACACAGGCAGCCCCTTCCTGAACAGCAAACCCTGTGAACGGGATACAGAACCATATGTACATGTATGAATAAGCGAATGCAGATGATTTTGAAGGCACTGTTTTGGGCTTTCGCTTATCGTCAGTAAACGCCGGACAATTTCTTCCTGCATGCCTTTGTGCACATACAAGTCTGTATCAGCCAATTGCTCTAAGATAGAGAAGCTTCCACCGTTTCCTGAGAGGAGATGAATGCAGCAGCTTTCCTGCCTGCTTATGTGCGTAGCCGTAAACAAGCTCTGCCTCCTGCCTTGTCATCGCATGCGGGGAATATAAGGCTTTCTCACACAGGGCGCGTATAGTCTTCGGCAGGCTTTCATGCTTCATAAAGCTGATCAGATAACGATAGCTGTAATTTATCGCCTTTTTTGCATCCCGCTGCAGACACTGTCTTTCTCTGTAGGCAATACGCAGTCGTCGTTGAAGCACACAAATCAACACCGGCAAAGCTATCAGTAAGGCTGCAAGACCAACCTTGGCAAAGCCTGCAGGCGTATCGCCTTGCTCCTTTTCGATTTGTTGATTCTCCGCAGCGTTCCCCGTTTTCCTGTCTGTCTGCTTTTTTGGTGTTTCCGTCTTTGCTGTCGTCGTGCCGCCCTGCTCCTGTCCCTGCACAGTTGTTTGGGAGGACGGCTTGCTTTCACTCTCAAAGCCCGGTGTCACCTCAACCGGAATCCACCCTTTTTCCGAATCGAAAATTTCCACCCATGCATGTGCACTTTCATCCGGTACCTCCATACTGCCGCCACTCATAGCTCCGGCCTGAAAGGAAAAGCCTTCCGCATAACGTGCAGGTATCCCCATATAACGAAACAGCATAACTGCCGTGGTCGCATAATGCACGCAATAGCCCTTCTTATTCTCCGTCAGAAAAAATTCTACAAAATCCCGGTCATCCGGGGTTCTTCCGGGCTTCAGTGTATAGCTGGTCGTTTCTCTTAAGTATTCCTGTATGGTCGTCTGAATATCATATGTCAGATGTTCACCCGTTAGGGAGGTGAGCTTTTTAAAAGGCTTACGTTCATCAAACAGCCTTTTTAGATTGGCGGGAATCTGGAGATAGTGCTCCTTGACAAAGGCGGGATATGCATCTGCTTTCACAGTGGAATCACCATTTATGGTCGTACTGGATAATGCATAGGCAGTATATCGCATGGTATCATCATGCTCCAGACGGTAAGCGTCATACCACGGTTTTGTTTCCGGCAAAGCCTCCTTCATCAGATACGGTGTCAGGGCATAGCGTTTGGATGCGCGATGATCCTCTATCTCCAGATGCATCAAAGCCCCTGTTTTTTGCAAAATCTGTGTAAAGGCGGGATTTTTCTTATCAAGCCACGTATCCACATCCTTCCAGTCATAGGATTTCAGAGCTGCATAGCTGGATTCCGGCAGCGACTGCCAGCGATTATCCTCATACAGCGCGCCGCTGTAGCTTTTCAGGTAGATGGTGCCGCGTGCATCCTCAGATCGCACAACCAGCTGCGTTGCACCGGTGTAATACCGATTTGCCGCCTTTCCCAGATCCACCTCTCCCTCATCTTCCCCGGCATGGGTTAGGAAATAGGCAAGCTCATCCACACGCTGCAGCAACCGCTCACGGAGCGAACCGCTGGTGCTTCGCATTTCATAGGTATCCGGCAGCGAGGTAAAAAAGGTAAGCAGCACGCAGATCACGCTTAATCCGAAAGCACTCAGCCGTACATATCCCCCATGTCCGTTTGTCACTCCTTTTCGTGAGAGAAGCAGCATAAACCAGAATATGATAAGCGAAACGGCAAACAGCCAGGGAATCGGTGTCTGATAAAGCAGTGTAAAAAACACCGGGAGAAAGGAGAGCATAAATAACGCAAAATAACGACGCGTATTCCAGAAGGTCAGCATACCGCAAAACAGCCATATGCTCGCATACAGCAGCAGCCAGGTCAGCGAAAGCCGGTACAGCATGGCAGTATCGGTTACATCGTAGGGATAGAACACATAGCCGCTGGCATCGTGATACACCTCAGTGATAATATTATAGGCGATATGAGCCCCCTCCTGCAGCAGTGAAAAGCTGAGTACCCCAAGCAGAAGCATGCCTCCTGCCAGTATCAGTATCACCTTTTTCCTGCGGCGAAGCAGCAGACGGTTATACACAACTACAGCAAAAAGCAGAACCGGTATGTACAGCATCCAGAGAACTGCATCCCAAAAAGGAAAGGCGAACAGAAACACACCGAGAGAGGAAAGCATTCCCATCAAAAGCAACAGCGCGGGTATCACTTGTTTTTTCATATACCGGCCTCCTGTTCGAAAAGAGCCGCAAATGCCTCGTCCAGATACAGGGCATCCTGCGAATCGCGGGATACTTCACAAAAGCGCGGCATGGATAGCAGTTTTCGTAAAAAGCCTTCCATATCCTGAGGACCTTGCAGCTCTGCCGTCTGTCTTCCACCTGCTGTCCGCCAGCGAATACGAACAAGATCCTGCGGACTTGCTTTCCGACAGATTCCACAGGCGATTGCCAGAAGGCGCTCACAGATTTTCTGCTCCTGTGGAAAACAAAGATGAAGCAGTACAACGGCAGATTCCTCCTTCTGAAATTCACGTACCATCGTTTTCTGCAACCGATAGCTTGCCTTATAGTGAATCCGGCGCACAGGCTCTCCCTCATGGTGCTCCTTCAGCTCATAATCACTGCTGAAAACACCGGTGAGACTCTGGCGGGCTTCCTGCAGGAGGTTTGTATACTGCACTTGCGTAACCGTACAGGGCTGCGGGAAACAAAAGGTCGTTACCTCCTTGTCCCATGATTGGGTTTTGCGAAACAGTCCGAGAAGATCCCTGGTCTGGATGGAGGTCAGCTGCAGCTCATACTTTCCACTTCCCAGCTTCGGTATTTGCAATTTCTGTTCCCTGTGCTTCACTTCCAGAGAAATCGTTTCGCTGCTTTCATAAAAGCAATTCTTCCACGATCCCTGTATCCGAATACCACTGCATACAAGCAGGGGAAGACTGGTTGGCATATGAATTACACAGCCCTTTTTACTCGTTTTCAGCTGCAGCTTCAGGAACCGGTTTCCGGCGATAAACAGAAGCAGGCTGAGTAGAGGAAGCATAAGCAGCACACGCAGCAGGAGATAATACAGATACCCGTCAATGCTTATCCATGCCAGAGCATCCAGAAGCAGCAGAAGCAGATAGGCGAGCCAGGAACGGATCATAGCCCCTTCCTTCTTGTGTGCGGTGGCTGTATATGGTGCAGGAGCTGTGTCAGCGCATCCTTTGCCGCTGCGGCATCTATGCTGTGTGATGGCTGCATGAGAATACGATGGGCGATGGTATCCACAAAGACATTCTGAATATCCTCCGGTACCACATAATCACGCCCCTGCAAAAGAGCACAGGCCTTGGACATGTCAAGCAGAGCTACCCCTGCTCTTGGACTCGCTCCCCGATAAATGCGCTGATTGTTTCTTGTCGCCTGCAGCAGCTGAATGATGTAATGATAAAGGGAATCGTGTACAAACACCTCCCTGCAGGCCTTCTGCATTTCCAGAATCTGGGTGCGCTGCGCGACACACTGCACACGATAGCTTTGCGGATTCTGCTTACGCTTGAGGATTTCAATTTCATCATGCTCCTGCGGATAACCGATTTCCAGGCGGATCATGAAACGGTCCAGCTGACTCTCCGGGAGCTGCTGTGTTCCTGCAGAGCCGTAAGGATTTTGTGTCGCAATCACCAGAAACGGCTGTTCCAGCGTCATGGTTATCCCGTCCACGCTGACACTGCCCTCTTCCATTACCTCCAGTAAGGCTGCCTGTGTACGGGAGGAGGTACGATTGATTTCATCAGCGAGAAACAGATTGGTAAAAACTGCCCCCTTGCGTATCTGTGTCTTACCCGTCTGCGGATCAATCACACTAAAGCCGGTAACATCTGCCGGTAATACATCCACTGTAAATTGCATTCTCCGGCAATCCAGCTGCATCGCATCCGCAAACGCTCGTGCGATTGTTGTTTTCCCCACCCCCGGCATATCCTCCATCAGAATATGACCATTGGCCAGTATTGCCATCAGGATTTTTTCCAGCAGCTCATCCTTTCCGATCACTGCCTTTTTCACTTCCTGTAATATTCGTTCACTCGTTCTCATCCGTTCTCCCTTCAAGTATTCAGCCATCCTACTTTTACCTATTAAAAACACATAACTACCTTTATTGTATACAATGATGTGCACTTTAGGTCAACAAAAGATTTCTTAACTTTTTATGAAGATTGCACTTTCACTGTCCCCTGCTTCAGGGATTTAACCGAAAAAAAGCAGCCAAGGCATTTCCACCTGCTTCCGGCTGCAAAGTTAAAGCTATTTGAATTCCCGACGCATGCACACAAGGTCTTCCTCCTGCATTCCCAGCTGACGCAGAGTGACTTCCTTTTTGTTTGGACAGGCTAACGGCTGAATCATATAGGAGCAAAGCGTACAATATCCGGATGATTCGCTACGACGGATACATGCATACCCGCATTTGCGAATACAGTTCTCATCCACCCACAGTGCCAGCTGATCCAACGCATTGGTCGCTATGAGATTGGCTTGTTCCTGCGGTATACCCGCATCGAGGAGATAGCGGAACAGGATATCTGCATAGGTCAGAATATATTCCATAAGAAAAAAGTTTTCTGCATTGTTCTTCTGCATACGCTTCGGCCACAGAGGAAGCTTGATATGATTTCTGATATAGCGTTCCTCCTCCACATGCTTGCGCGGATTTTTCAGGCATTCATGCGGACATTCGGCACATTTATATAAAAATTCCCCCATTGTTTTCAACAGCTGAAATTTAAAGGTGGCAAAATCTACCGTCACTTTAAATTCCTGCTCGATTTTAGGAAACGCATCCGCACACATAGTCAGTGCAGCATCCACGGTTTCCGCTTCAAATACACCCAGCTTTGTGATTGGCTGCGGCAAAAACATCATCAGATCCCTGCTGTTCACATATTTCATTTTTCATCACCATGCCTTATGGTACACTATTTTCAGACAAAAAGAAATACAGTTGAAATATTTTCCCTTACTTTATCGTATACCGGATAGAAGGAGGCGAAGATCATGAAATCTATGTTCCTCATATTTTATATGCTTATAAATTCCATGGGCGGCTATCTTTTTCAACAGACAGCAGTAGAGACTGCCTACCCGGATATCGCCAGAAGGTGCCCGGATCTTACATTGCATGATACCAATGATCTCGTAGACGGAAGTGGCTGGATATCCTTTTTAAAGGGATTGGATACTGTTTCTTTATCAACGATACGCATAAAGGATGCGAGGGATTCCACGCAGGATTTTCTGATACGCTATGATGCATTAGGAAAAAGCTATACGCTGACAAGGCAGGATGACAGCGAACATGCCGTCACCTACAGCCATTTGATTCGCATGGACGGACAGCGCATAGCGGATATGCAGCTTGACGATATGTGCATCTGTTTTGCGAATAATCCAGCAGAATACTGGTACTGGTATCTTTGTGATGATGTAAATATAAAGCCTCAGGACATCTTCCGGGAGCCGAATTCAACAAAAGCGCAGTTATTGTTTACCGTGAAAAAGACCTGAGAACAAGCAATCTGCATCGTACAGGCATCCTCATTCAGATACAAGCATGCCGTGTATAATAAAAAAGGATTCCGACCGTTAGGATTGGAATCCTTCAATATGTTATCATGGTGGAGCGTATCGGGATCGAACCGATGACCCCCTGCGTGCAAAGCAGGTGCTCTCCCAGCTGAGCTAACACCCCATGTATATTGAAATTCGATGGTGGGCCTGAATGGACTTGAACCAACGACCTCACCCTTATCAGGGGTGCGCTCTAACCACCTGAGCTACAGGCCCGTTTCCATCGAATGCTCATATATAATACCACTACTTTTTTCGTGTGTCAACAAGGTTTTTATCATTTTTTCACAAGCTTTTAAGAGATTTTATATGCTAAAGACACAAAGCTGATAATTTTACGAAGCCGCAAGTTCTTATACCGCTTCCTATATGAATATCGTCATGTATACTCTCGGTTATTGCTTTTTATGTCTGTATCACAAACTGCGTCTAAAGATCTGCGATAAAACATTGACAGGCACAGGAAAGCCGGATCAAATTACGTAAAGTCTGAACACACTCATATTTCCTCTTTCTGAATTATCTCGATTTCTCAAACATGATAATTCAACGCACGGGAAGTGAAAAACTTACCTGTTACAGCACAGCTCGCATGGTATGTTCGTATGCCGGCAACAGGAGCTTTTGCAATCGAAGCTCCATTCCCTTTATATAAAACTCTTTACGTATTTCACTGATGATTTCTATACCGTTATCTGCATTGGGAATAGCATAAATGAAAGCAGTTATCGCATCCATATGCCTCTGTATCTGTGGAACGACACGCTTTACTGCATTATGAATATCTTTATCTTCAAGCTTCAATAGCGCACCGAACTGCAGTGCCTTTCCGTCGATATTATATCCGGTGACTGTGCTGATTGCACTGCTGAGAATCCTATCTTCATTCTTCAACATGTCGTTTATTTTCTCATCGGAAATCTTCGTGGAAAAAGAAGCACCGTTATCAAATACAGGCGCCAGCGCTAAACTGCCATCGGAATATCGCAGGATACCCCAGTTTCCGCTATTGCGATCATTATTATTTATCAGCCCGTCGATCATGACACAATCCCAGAACCTCTCTGACATTCCATCAATCATATACAATAGGGAATTATAGTTCAGATGTGCCTTTACCGCGTGAAGACTTGTACTGCCAACACTGTTGCTATCGGTTACTGTATCTTCCAGAATTGCCTCCAGTTCTTTATTGTAATAGTTTTTGATTTCTCTGAATTCCTGTAATCGAACATGTGAATCCGTAAAATCCTTACATGCAACAACCAGTTTGTTATCCTTTGTCCCTAATTTGGTTTCATGTACAGGATAGCCAAGAATCTGATAAATATGACTGCCTATATACTCAGATAACGGAGAGGTTGTATAAGAAATTTCCGTTTTTCTCATTCCCTTTGTAGATTTAGGAAATTTCAGAATCCAGTCCTCCCCCTGATAAATGATTCCAAGCTTACTGCCAGCCATCCCACCATAGGCTTTGTTATTTTCCTGACACTCGTTAAAATCGATCAAATACATGTGTTTATCCTCCACGATATCTTTGACATAGGATATCCCTCTGTTTGCTGGTCATTTCTTTATTGATAACAAATTCTTTTGTAATATTCTCAATGAATCCACATCTGTCAAAGTATGACCAGTCTTCCTTCCGATCCATTTCCTCCAGCTCATCCACCAGCTCCTGAATCATGGAAGGCAAAGCAAAATCAATTTTGACTGAATCGTTGATCCAGTGATAGCTTTTATCCATTTAATCACACCCTTTTACCAACTGTATTATAGCATGCATTGTTTTCACAACGCCATACGATCATTCAGAAACGCAAAAAGTCGGTTTGTATTCCTGTAATCAGTCAAACACTCATAAAAGATCCAACCATGTATCTTCCAGTTTATCCTAACAGAGAACTGACCTTTCTAACGTAAACCTGCGATACCGATATCACCTGCCTGACTGTCATTTTCGTACAACAAAACAAGCCTTGGAAGGAAGCAAAAGCTGGTCATCACGCTTTGCTATGCTTCATATTATTCATTTCAATTAGTATTTTAAAATCTTTTTCTCTAAAGAAAAGCGATGATTATATTTTTCAAGTTTAAACCTGAATCATCATCGCTTTTTATGAGCTTTGGTCAACGCAGTGAACAGTATATGCCTGAAACACGAAATGTAAACATGGATAACACGGAAATCAGAACAAAATAAAAAACAGGTTATACATCTCTCAAAACCTTTAATTAAGGTCTTTTTTAACCGTTCGGCGAAATGTAAATAACCTGATCATGTTATATGGTGGAGCGTATCGGGATCGAACCGATGACCCCCTGCGTGCAAGGCAGGTGCTCTCCCAGCTGAGCTAACACCCCATGTATATTGAAATTCGATGGTGGGCCTGAATGGACTTGAACCAACGACCTCACCCTTATCAGGGGTGCGCTCTAACCACCTGAGCTACAGGCCCATTTCCATCGAATGCCTGTAAATAATACCACAAGTAAAACATGATGTCAACATATTTTTAATTTTTTTATCACAAAAAGCCGTCAAGTCGAAATGCTCTCTGTTTTCCACAAGCCACACCGGTGAGATCAAAGCCGGATTTGTGCTATGATAGGGTACATAACAATGATTACAGGAGGAACCAGCATGGACTATACAGAAGCATTTGAGCAGATCGATATTTTCAGAATCCATTTAATCGAGGAAGAAAAAAGTACATTGACCGTACAAAAATACATCCGGGATATTACAAGACTCTTTGCCTACCTTTCTTCTGAAAAGACTCTGACGAAGCAGTGTATTATAAAGTATAAGGAGGAGCTGATGAAATCCTATACCTCGGTAAGCATCAACAGCATGCTTGTTGCAATTAACTGTTTTTTCACCTTTATCAATCAGCCCGGATATCGGGTAAAGCTATTGAAAATACAGAAAAGAACCTGTATTGAGAAAGAGAGAGAGCTGACTAAGAAAGACTATGCCAGACTTTTAAAAGCAGCGCAGGATACCCATAATGAGCGTATGTATCTGCTGCTTCAAACCATATGCGCGACCGGAATCCGTGTATCTGAGCATCGATTCATTACTGTGGAAGCTGTAAAAAGCAGAAAGGCAGCCGTGCAGAATAAAGGTAAGCTCCGCTATATATTCTTTCCATCCAGACTGCGTAAACAGCTGCTGGCATACTGTAAAAGAAAAAAGATAACATCCGGCAGTGTTTTCGTCACGAATTCCGGAAGACCGCTGGATCGCAGCAATATCTGGAAAGCGATGAAAAAGCTGTGTCTCCATGCCAATGTCAGCAACAACAAGGTTTTTCCGCATAATCTGCGGCATTTGTTCGCCTTCACCTTCTACAGTATGGAAAAGGATGTGGTTCGACTGGCGGATATCCTCGGGCACTCCTCCATTGAGACCACCAGGGTGTATACGATGACCAGCTTTCAGGAATATGAGAAGACACTGTCCCGCATGGATCTGGTACGCCTCTGTTGAAAAATACCACATAATATGCATTATGTGGTAGCACTCATATTCTGCTTACAGGTATATTTTACCATATATTCTTACATAACTGAGGAAGATATCATCAGCTATTCATCTTTTTTTCTTAAACAGATCATTTGCCCAGCTGACCGTTTCCCTGCCTTTAATTGCAGTCCTGCCTCCTGCACACTAACAATGTCCTGTACTACATAATGCATATTATGTGGTACAGGGCTTTTCTGTTCACGATGTGTATCTTGATTTTTGCACAGGAAAGGAAGCACATGAGAAAAACATTTTTTTATCTGACCAAAATTATCCTTTGTACAGGACTATTTCTGTTTGTGATACATTGCCTATTTATGCGGCAAACACAGGGTCTTTGCTCAGCCATTACAGTTTTCATGGAACCGCAGGACAGACAGGAGCGTTGTCTGCTGCAGATTGAAGTACGAGGCAGCGGTACTCTGTTCGACGGCAAAGCGCACCATCGAAACAGCAGTGAACGATATGCGCTCTTTAAAGGAAAGCGAAGAACCTTTCACCTTTATGCAGATCAGAAGAACTATGCCATACAAATCCGGTTGAATAACAAAGATATAACCGATAGCGTTCACAACGGGAACATCTCTATCAGGAGCTCATCCAAGGTTCAGCAGCTCGTTCTGTATGTTTCATAAGATAAGTTCTGTACAGGCTGTAATCAAGGCAAAGCCGGCTATAAACGCATCCTACAGCAGCACATACAGCGCTCCTTTGCCCTGTCCTACAGATTACGGCTGCTATGAAGCAGTCATTCTATTCGCCATAAACTGTACACCCGCCTATACAGCAGCTTTCAAATCACATTCTCATTCGGTTATCGGTATTCTCACGACAGGAAATTGAAATATTCCAGTATACTGTCATACAGCGTCTGCGCCACCTTTTGCTGATATTCATCGGTGATAAGCTTCGCACGATCCTCTGCATTCGATAGAAATCCGCACTCTACAAGAGAACCGATCTTCTGCGCATTATTCAGAATATAATAATCTCCCGGCTTGCTTGTCATCTTCGTCTGCGTCAGTGCGCGGAAATGCTTCTGCACAATGTCCGCAAATACCTTGGATACCTCATTCTTTGGAGCATAAAAGGCCTGAGCCCCCTTTACACTTGTGTTAGGATAGGAATTCAAATGGATGCTGATGAACAGATCCGTCTTGTCCTGATTGATCAGTTCGATACGCTTTTTCATATCCTCGCGTTTGCGGTTCGAAGCACCTTCGCTTGCCAGATCATAGGCACCGTCACGGGTCATCGTCACATGGGCACCGCCTTCCTCCAGTAGCTTCTTCAACTTCTGTGCAATTTTCAGATTGATTTCCTGTTCCTTCGCTTCGTTGCTGCGAGCACCGTCATCCTTTCCCCCATGTCCGGGATCCAATACGATTTCCACACCATCCAGTGCATGGAAGGCACGTTTCGCGGAAACGGAGGTAATGTGCGACAGACAGAAGGATGCTGCCAGTATGGTACAAAGCAGTCCTGCACCCAGCAGGTATTTTTTTCTTTTCATCATCTTCACCTTTTCAAGTATATGTAATGTTAATCACAAAAATATCACAGTCATGAAATATTTCTGTAATTCGCGCCGGCACAGACAGGCGATTGACCCGATACCACGGACATTTGCGGCATACGCTGTAAAGGAGGTGATATTATCACTACAGGATATGTCATGGTTGAAACCATGGAGGAAACCGCACAGCCCATTCCCAATGCGCAGATCAGTGTCTTTCGACGGGATGAGCGCGGATCTATATTTATCATGGAATGCAGTACAGATGAATTCGGTAAAACACAACGTATTGAATTGGATGCTCCGGATAGCTCGCATTCAACAGACATTCACTCACTGACACGCCCGTATGGTCAGTATGATATTCACGTTGCCAAAGAAGGCTACGATACAGAAGTCCGCAACGGTGTACAGATATTTGCAGAAACCGATTCAACGCTGACCGTTATCATGCAAAATTCCGGGGTACGGAGTGTAAGCAATACCATCGATATCGGTGAGCATCAGCTTCATGAGGGAGGAGGATGTCGCTCATGCTAGAAGAAATCATCCTTCCCACGACGATTACCGTTCATCTGGGAAGACCGACAGCCAGTGCACAGAATGTTACCATTGGCTTTGTCGATTATATCAAGAATGTCGCATCCAGTGAAATCTATCCGACATGGCCGTATGAAGCTTTGCGGGCAAATATCTGGTGTCAGATGTCCCTTGCCCTAAACCGTATTTACACGGAATGGTATCGAAGCAGAGGGTATTCCTTTGATATCACCAATTCCACAGCCTTTGATCAGGCATTTGTTCCCGGTCGTAATATCTATGATAATATCGCTGCGGTTGTGGATGAGGTTATGGGAGATTATCTGAAAAAACCGTTTTACAGGGAGCCGTATTATGCGGAATATTGCGATGGAAAAAGAGCTCAGTGTCCGGGGCTGAAGCAGTGGGGAACACTCGATCTGGCAAATCGCGGATATGATTCCTATGGCATCATCCGATATTATTACGGTGATCAAATGCAATTTCTGGAAACAGATAACTGGCAGCCGTACACCCCTTCCTATCCCGGCTATGCCCTGCGGCTTGGAAGCAGCGGTCAGCCGGTGTTTATCATTCAGGAGCTGTTGAACGGAATCGCTGTCAATTATCCCAACATTCCGTTAATCTATCCACCCGATGCTGTTTTCGGACCGCAAACAGAGAGTGCGGTAAGAGCCTTTCAGCGGCAGTTTGACCTTACCGTAGATGGGATTGTCGGGCAGTCCACCTGGTATCAGATTTCCCGAATTTATGTCGCAGTCCGCAAGCTGGCGGAGCTGGGAAGTCTTGGCAGATTGGAAGGTTATTTTACCGGTTTATGGACCGGAAAGGTGCTGCGTCAGGGGGATGTCGGCATCGAAGTGCAACAGCTGCAGTATTTCCTTTCCATTATCTCAGAAAGCTATCCATCCATTCCATCTGTAACCGTTGACAGCCGCTTCGGACCAGGACTGGATCGCGCCGTACGTGCCTATCAGCGGGAATTCGGTCTGGCCGTAGATGGACTCGTCGGACGTTATACATGGAATTCCATCTATGAAACCTATGCAGCAATCGTAGGTTGACAAAGCCATTCCCGTAAAAGGAATGGCTTTCCCGTAATTTTAAAGCAGTCACTGTATTTTTAAATTGTTCCGGATACAGCAGGCAGCCTTTAAAGAAATACTGCATGAAGAAAGCTAAAGATGTGTATATCGTATCACACCAGTATTTGCACACTGCTAAAAATCGCAGAACACAAACCTCCATGTCCGTACTGAGTGACCTGTATCGAAATTATGAAAAAGCTGAAGCAGAGGAGATGGAGCGATACATGAGCTGATTTAACCTTTCATGTACGTGAAAGGTATTTACAGAATACTACACGTATGATTTTACCATGCCTCTTACGCAGATCAGGGTACGCATATAAAAAGCTGAAAAACCGAAAGTAGTAAATTCCTATGATCCGACTGCTTCCGCCTTGCTATTACAGCCCTGTCAATTACCCTTGACTGCGTCACCCCCCTTTACACTTTGAGAGTCCTTTTTTCTAGAAGCCTTTCCAAAAGAAAAGAGACAGCCCGGTGTCGGCTATCCCTATATATCGTTTTATGATTGCTTTAGAATTCTTTGTTTTTCATAACACGACAGCTGATGCGGTAGGATATCGCAAGCAGCACTACCGAGAATATCCCTGCAGCACCTCCGATCTGCATCATATTCATTGTACTCATAGATGCCAGAACAGCATCCAGATCTACCTGCAGTATTTCAAGAAGCTTTATGACTCCCATACTTCCCAGCACGGCAACACCAACGGTAAGCAGCAATGCTACTCTCCCCCGTTCTCCGCCGAATTTCAGCTGTACAGGGATCATGACAGCCGCAAACAGAAGGACGATGCAAATATATAGCAGATCAATCGGCAGCCAGTCCATGACGCTTATCTGCGGATTGCGAATAGTAATGAGAATTCCCGACAGTACCACCGAAAGCAGCCATGCACCGCCTCCAACTAAAATAGAGAATACATATTTTTCCTTCACATAGGACGTTCTGGAAAAAGGCATGGAAAACAGAAAGGCATAGCCGTTGTCATATTCGTCATAGCTGATCGTACTCAGCACAAACATAGAAGCGATCATTGTGAAATAGCTGACAACGAAGGTTGATTCAAATTCAGCAAACAACATGGCTGCCGCTATAAATATCATGATAAAGAAGAAATTCTTCTGATTTTTCATCAGCTTGAAGTCCTTAATCAATAAACCTTTCATATCTGTTCACCTCGTATCATCATCATAATCACATCATCAATGGACCCTTTTTCCACAGTAAGCTGCGGATAGTTTTCCATATAAAACTGTTTTTGGCTGGTCAGTACAGCATAGCCATAGGGTTCCTTGCGCCGGCGCAGCAAATAGCGCTTATCCAAATCCGCATACTGCCGTTCATCCATCTTCAGCAAAGCGTAATCACTCAGCAACACATCTGTATCCTCATGCATAACAATCTTTCCCTCATGAATCATATACAGATCATCACACAGTCCCTCCAGATCGGAAGAGATATGGGAGCTAACCAGCATACAGGCATCCTCATGCTGTTCCATGTACTCCCGAAGCAAATCCAGCAGTTCATCCCTTGCGACCACATCCAGACCGGCTGTCGGTTCATCAAGAATAAGCACCTTCGCATGATGGGAAAGAGCAATCAATGCCTTTAGCTTGGCCTTCATTCCGGTTGAAAAATCCCGAATCTGTTTATCCATCGGCAACGCAAATCTCTGGCACTGTCGCAGAAATTCCGCTTTTTCAAATTTCGTGTACATATTGTCCATTACGGGAAGGATATCCTTGATATTCAGATATCCACTGAAGCCGGAATCAGATAATACGACACCCACATATTCTTTTTCCTCCGGTGTCAGCTCCTGTACAGGCTTTCCCAATACCTCAATTTCCCCGCCATCAATGGAAATCAATCCCAGAATGGCTTTAAAGGTTGTGCTTTTACCAGCACCATTTTGCCCGATCAGCGCACTGATCTGTCCGCTTTTCAGCTCCAGCGAACAGTGCAGAGAAAAGGCACCGTAGTTTTTCACAACATTTTGCAGTTTCAGCATATTCATTCCTCCAATAGCAGATGGAACAGTTCCAGCAGGTCGCTGTCCTCCATCCCGCAGCTTCTGCCTTTTTGAATGGCCTTGTCCAAATCGGCTTCGATTTCCTTCTTATGTTCCTCCATCACCAGGGCCCTGTTCAGTCCGGCTACATAGGTGCCCTTGCCATGAACAGTAACCGCAAATCCTTCAGCCTCCAGATTATCGTACGCTTTCTTGACTGTCAGAGCGGATATTTTCAGTTCCTTGGATAGAGAACGAACAGATGGCAGAATATCGCCTTCCTCCAGCTCCTCGCTCAGGATCATAGCCTTTATTTGCTCTACTACCTGTTCATAAATCGGAGTCATAGAAGAGTTGTTAATAATGATTTTCATAAGATACCTCCTCTGTTCACAAACAGTATATAACAGTATATAACTGTTGTCAACTGTTATATACTGTTTATCATAAAAACTTTAAGTTAGGCTATCCTCACATTTTGATAATAGAAGCTATCTACACCGTAGATAAAACAGAGGATATAAGCTTGAGGTTCCACCTGCTTCAGATGGTCAGAGAAAACGGTAAAAAGATTGCAACAACAAATCAGCTGAAAAACGGGTGATTTGTTGTATTGCATGTTTTAAATCAGTGCATATGCCGGAAAAACTGAGGTATTTTACTCCGATATCTATAGGAATTGCTTTTATGGGGTGCATATCTCATAGACCCGCGATAACAGTAAGCCTCATTACCAGTACGATACCCTTTATGTATGTATCACTTCCAACCAACATTCCAACATCCGTGCTTCCATCTGATAATCCATGGCACAGTGTATTCCACCGATCGTGTGCTTTTTTATCTTTTGTATGATTAGAAAAAGCAACACCATAAAAAAGGGAACCGAGGGACACTATGATAGAGAAATGCTGCGTGCATGCCTGATATGTAGAAAAGACAGACCACGTACCGTATACACCGCATATGGTCTGCCTTTGTATTTTCCTGAATCTTAAACCGGATATGTTGCAGCACAGAGAATACCACCTTTAACAGTGAATCATAGACAATGCCGTGAACACAGTCTTAAGCTGTATGTCTGCCTTGTTTTTCCTGAGATGAATCTGCCTGTAGTCAGACAAGCTGTGCCGGGCGATTGCCTCTTATTTCCACCTCCGGATTCAGGCTTATGCATACAGCCTTGCGATTGTCTCTTACTTTCATTACCGGATTCAGACTTATGCATAAAGCCTTGCGAGAGCTTCATACACGTTTATCGCATCCAGAATGTGATATGGCTTTGTTGTAGCAGAACCAGACGCATGAGCGCTGACAAACAACCACGTTTCCTCATGGATACGTGCCTGTGTGGCAAGACATAGACCGGCTTTCTTTGTATATCCGGTCTTCCCGCCCAAAATATCATCCTGTGACAACTCGTTTTGATCCATGGTCATCCGCATAGTGGAATAGATGGTCATTCCTTCCGGATGCATATTGCTGGGAGCCATAACGTAGTTGGTTGCATGAAAAGCCTCTGCAAATTTAGGAAGCTTTAATGCCTCGTCCAGTATCCATGCAATATCACGGACGCTGCTCACATGCCCGGCTTCATCAAGTCCTGTACAGTTTTGAAATCTGGTTTGCTTCAGCTTCAGTTTTTCAGCCTGCGCATTCATTTCGGCAACAAATGCGTCCTCACTGCCATACAGTGAAATGGCCAGGGTCATACATGCATCAGCGCCGCTTGGCAGTAATGCTCCATAAATCAAATCCTCATAGGTCACCTCCTCATCCGGTAAAAAACCGGCCATTGACGCCTGCTCCTTTTCCAGCTGCGGGAATATGGAGGCTGGAATACGTACGGTTTTCTGCAAATCATCAATATGCTGCAATGCCGTATATACCGTCATAAGCTTGGTTAAGGATGCCGGAGCAATCGCTTCTTCTTCCCTTTCCTTCAGCATCACCTTGCTATCCTTTTGCCGGATAAGGATATAATTCTTACTGTATAATTCGCTGCTTATCTTGATCGGCTGCTCTTCTGTGTTTCTGATTTGAAGATTCACCTTATCCTCCTTGGAAATCATCGGTCGTAAATAACAGACAAGACTTGTAATCAGTACACCAGCCAGCAGCAGTTTTTTAAATCGTTTCATCGTATCAGCTCCTTCATGACTCTATTGAACCATGAATTGCACAGATAGTTGAAAACACAGACTTAGCACTTACTTAATTATCACTTAACTCCTTGCGTTGCTTGTTTGTTCACTTCGCATACGCTGAAAGGCTTCAGGCAAAGGCACATGCTGAAGTTGATTAGAATGAGGTCAAAAGCAAGTACTTCCATATAAAAAAATTACAAGCGCGGTAAACATAAACATCGCAGCACCCACACAGCGGATGCCCTTTTTCAGTCTGAAATCCATGTTATCCGTAAATTGAAACAGCATAATCAGCCAGCGTATTCTGTTTCGTTTATCAAATAGTCTTCTCCAATCTTATCCGCAGCAAAAACGCATTCACTGCATAACAGCTTTCTCGTCGAAAAAAAAACACCCGCAGGTGCTTTCATCATAAACCAAGAGCATTGGTTACAGTTTGTAGCCTTGTACATTCTCTGCCTCCAGATGCAGCACATCAATCATGCTGACTGCAGCTCTGTATCCGTTGCGGGCATGGGAAGCTTTATATAGAAAACTGTTTCCTCCATATTACTGTCCGCATAAATGCTGCCTCCGTGGGCCTCGACGATTTCCTTTGCGATTGCAAGACCAAGACCGGCTCCACCGGATGCTGTGGATCTGGCCTTATCCAGTCGGAAGAATTTTTCGAAAATCATCTCCAGCTTCTGTTCTGGAATTTCATCCCCCTGATTGTGGAATTCCAGCAGGATATGCTCTGCTTCCTGTTTGACTGCTACCCGTATCACGGTATTGGGATAGCTATAGGAAATAGCGTTTTTCAATACATTATTGAAAGCTCTGGCAAGCTTATCCGCATCACCGTAGCAAACAGAGCCCTCTGCAATATCCAGCTTCAGCTCCTTATGCTGTGCAAGCAGAGTCGGATAGAACTGCTCCTTTAGCTGTTCCAGCAGAAAATCCAACGCAATCCTCCCTCTTGAAACAACGATATCATGAAGATTAAAGCGCGTTATATCAAAAAATTCATCAATCAGCTGTTCCAGTCGTTCCGCCTTATCAAGGGTGATACGGATGTAGGTATCCCGCTGTGCTTTTGGAACATCCGATACATCGTTCAATAGGTTCAGATACCCGATGACTGAAGCCAGCGGTGTCTTCATGTCATGGGCCAGATACGATATCAAATCATGCTTCTGACGTGTCTGTTTCTCCAGCATTGCCAGCTGCTTCTGTTCCTTTGCTCGAATCTGCAGCAGAAGTGCCTCTATATTACCAAAGCCCTCCGGAAGATAAAAATCGCGATCCTCCAAAAACTGATGCAGGGCCGTTTCCATCGCCTTTTCTATCTCTGCCCTGTGCTTCATAGCGACACGGCTGCTTTGTGTCCGCACGCAGACAATACAAATTACAACAACCAGTGCCGTCAGCAAAAAAAACAGCTGCTTGATTCGATACCAGTTGGGAGAAAGATACTGATGCAGGATACCTGTCGTATCCGTATATTCTTCCATATAGAAAAACTGTTCGGACAAAAATTCCCGCAGCATACCGTTGCCCAGCAGATCCGCAGCGATATAAACTCCAGCGACCACTGCGATTGCTGCAAGCAGTATCCATACAGTGCGTTTCATAGTGTTTCTCCCAGCTTATAGCCCACACCCCAGACATTTTGTATATAGCGCGGGTGTTCTCCGCGATCCTTCATCTTTTCACGGATATGCCGGATATGTACCATCAGGGTATTGTTGCTGGATGAGAGATATTCCTCCTGCCAGATTGCGGTGTACAACTCCCTTGCACTGACAACCTTTCCCTGACGCTCACACAGATACCATAAAAGACGAAATTCAATCGGTGTAAGATTCAGGTCTTTCTCATTCAACCTGCATATATGCTGTTCCTGATTCATGACAAGTCCCAGATAACTTAGCTCCTTTGCCTTCTGCTGAACATTATAGCGCTTGTATCTTCTAAGCTGCGCCTTGACGCGGGCAATCAGCTCCAGCGGCTGAAACGGCTTAGTCATATAATCATCAGCCCCGATCATCAATCCATTGATTTTATCAATATCCTGCTCCTTCGCTGTCAGCATGATAATGGGCCATGTGTAGTTCTGACGAATGGTCCTACAAATGCTAAAGCCATCCATATCCGGAAGCATGACATCCAATATGGCCAGATCGTAGGAACGTGTCCGTATATTCTGCAGAGCCTGTGTCCCTGTATAGCATACATCCACCTTATAATTTTCATTTTTTAAATAAATTTCCACAAGCCCGGCAATTTCCTTTTCATCATCCACTACCAGTATATTCATGTCCATTCCTCCTGTACTTCATCTGTCAATCATACTGCTTGCGTTATCCATGCATGATGCTTTCCGCAATCCTTCACACACATTATACCAGAGCCTATGGAAAGACTTCCTTACATTTCACTTAATTCCAGGAAACAGTATATGCAAACCGTCAATATCATTCACAGAGGCTGAAATTTCACAATATCTTCCAGATTCTGCAGGTATTCTTCAAATAAAAGAGCACATGAAAAGCCGTATCCAGTACGGCCTTTACAGATGACCAAGAATACGGCTTTTTCATGTAGGATGCTGTATAATTGTCTTTCTCCATACCGCCTTTTTCTTGCAAAGCAATTATGAACGTTGTAATACTGTCAGTTACGGTTTTTATGAAAGAGCAATTGCTGGTTAATAGGATGCAGTATACGTAAAGGTAAAGTCATCTCCATCCTTAATTTTCAGACTGCTTGCAGCATCACAGCTTCCGGCAGCCTTGCAGGATTCGTTATTCTCGGATTCATACAGCCACCATGGCCCCTTATTAAAGTCCTTGGTTTCCACACCCTTCATAGCCATAATGGTTTTTCCATATTGCCCGTCTTCCATTACTACATTCAAATCCTTCGCCTTTTCCAGAAAGTCCGCAAGTGTTTCGACCTTCCCCTCTACACTCACATCCCCACTGAATAGTTCCTTTTTGTTAACCTCGTCCTGAATCGTGATTTTAAGCGTTGTTTTTTCCGTATTGTCACTTACAGGCTCTTTCTTTTCACTTTCCTTTGAAGAGCATCCGCCAACAAGCAGCATGGCAGATACCAATAAAATTTTACATAGCTTTCCCATTTTGCAATCTCCTTTCCATATGGTTTAAAACAGCTGCTATCGGTTTATAACAGATGGCACAAAGCGCCATGGACATAAAGCCCTGAATAAGAGAGGTCTTTAATCCCATAAGAATATAAATCGCTGTTATTTTTCCCGAAATCAGCATAAACGGCAGCTGTACCAGCTGACCTGTCAAAAATGACAGAAAGCCACAGGTGAATACCAGTGCGAAGAAATGTCTGTTTAAGAATTTCCTGCTGCAGCCTACGAACAGACTGTACAGCGGATAAATCAGACAATACATCATCGACCATGGGGCTACCCCCTGGGTACTCAGATTGAGTATGGTAAACACCACTGCACCCAGAACAGCCTGCCTTGTCTGAAATGTCATCGCAAATACCACAATGGTAAATGTAATGCATTCCAGATATAGAATGAATGAAAATGATGTAAACACGACAGCTTCAATCGAAGCGATAACGGCTATGAAGCAAAGCTCTCTTGCCTTCATACATAGGACCTGCTAATAAATTCTCTTTCCCTTATACCGTCCTGTGCATTCTCATACAGGCACATCATGAAAAAGGTATTGGATAGCAGATTCATAAAATCAAACAGGATGGCTTCCACCGGCTTTCCCTCACACTGTATCTGATGCATGATGCGGATAACAGCCTTGACTTCTGCACGCAGCACATGCAGATGGCTGGCACCAATACAGCCGTCGGGCAGGACAAAACGATCCATCTCAATATGGTAACGTGCATAGAAGGTATTCAGCTTTTTCAGTTCAGCCTCCCCTATGGCACACGCTCCCCGGATGGATCCATTGGCGTGATAGATCATTTCCATCAGTTGAAGGAGGTCCTCCTGCGGAATATGACGGATGTGGTGTCTTGCCACGGATAGCATGGATGCCAGACGATCCGTTGCTATCTCATAATCGCACAGGTGACTTTTTTCCTTCAGAAAAGGATATGCACAATATTCAACACTCATTTTTTCACCCTCACTTTCTTAACGACAGCGGGCAGAAAACATATAAAAAAACTATATTCTCCACACCCAGCAGAAAACTCTGTTTGCATAACAGGCAAGTCTCCCGGCTTAATTTCATCCTACTCTTCACCTTCTCATACCAGATTGGTACAATGGTTTCTGAATTTCGTCCATATCACGGTTGCTGGGGCAGCTGAAGATGTTCGCTTCCATTCCTTGTTCGGTATTTTCATACACCTGTTATGCTTTTTTTCATTCATTCGCTCTTAATTATAAAGGCAACGCGTTCTTCTGTCTATAGTAAATACTGCTTTCCATCTTCCCATTGTTGTCATATCTGTCAGCTGCCTGAGTTTCCGGCAGGTAAGAAAAAACATCCCTGTTTAAGAGATGCGATTTCATCTATTCCTCATCAGCGTAAATCCTGTAACTATGCATGCCCTTTTTGGAGTTATACATGGAGGTGTCGACCTTTTGAAACAGCTCCTGATAGGTACTGCCGTGCTCCGGAAAATAAGTGACACCAATGCTGAGCGTGATGTGCTGTGTAAAGGGAAACTGCCTTTGTTCATCCTCCCAGTGCTCACGAAATTGTGCGAGAATGTGTTCCAGCATGCAGTTGTCCAAATGTCGGGGGCAGTAAACAAGAAATTCATCCCCGCCAATCCTTGACACGATATCCTTTGAAAAGGTTTTTTGCAAAGCCTGTGCAAGCGTAATTAGAATCCGGTCTCCCACAGGATGACCATATGTGTCATTATAAAATTTAAAGTGGTCAACATCCATCATTAGAATTGTTCCCTGCTTCCCGTTACGCAGTTGTTCTTCAATCTGTTTTTCGCAGTAATAGCGATTTGTAAGCTTCGTTAAATAATCATGATGGGAGTAATATAGGACTGCCTTGTTGCTTTCCTGCAATTCTCTTGTTTTCTGTGCGATTTTCTCGCGCAGCTGCTCATTGCTCTGTTCAATCAGGCGCTTAGGAAAAAATTCATCGCTGCACTGGTTGATATCCGGTACAGACTGATGTACATGGAGAAGCTCCCAGCCGGACGGCGTATACTGCAAAATAATCGTAAAACGAAAGTGCAGCTCATAATTGATTCGATCTCTTGCATCCTCATTCACATCGAGTTCTCCGTATACCATATATACATTGTCACTTAACTGTCTGGCCTGGTATGCTTCCTGCTCGATGACAAAGGTGCCGTTCCACTGTTTTTCTTCTCTCTCCAGTAATACAGCAAATTCCTATAACGAGTGTGAAACCTCGTGCTTACCGGTTCCTATCACACTGATTTGCGGACTGAAATATCCGCCGGGTATCTCATAGGAGCGTTCCTCCAGATACTGATGCCAGAGATGATGGCAGAACTGCTTTGCATCCGCTGTATGATTCATAATATCATCCTTCTTTATTTGGTTATCTTTATTATACACATTTTCCCTATATCCGTCTCCATATTACAAAGGTAAACTTTTATAAAATAATGGAATCCTTATCACCACAGGATCAACCGTATTCGAGAATGGCCATATATAGCATCAGGAGAGGCAAAAGGACGGATGAAGCCAAATCTTTGCCACCTTTGTTTTCGTGTGATGCCTGAAAGCCCTCAGGGAACCTGCAGACTATTCAGCGCTTACGGATGTCCCTTGGGAACAAGCAGGTATGACAGCATTATACTGATCATCACTTATTTGAAAAACAAATACTGCCCATTCAGAATAAATTACAGCAAAAGGCAAGGTTTTTTTCAATTCATTATATCAGTATACCGTCACAATGATCCAGCTCGTGCTGAATAATCTGTGCACAAAAGCCCTCATAGGTTTTAATTTTCTTTTTCCCACAGCAATCCATGTAGGATACCTTGATTTTCTCATATCGTAAGGCTTTCTTCTGTGTACTATGGCAGAGACATCCTTCCTCGGCAGTATAGCGCTTATCTCCGGTTTTTATTATCACAGGATTCAGCATTGATACATAGCTTCCGCCATCCTGAAATACGATGATACGTTTCAGAACACCTATCATATTTGCTGCCATCCCGACACAATGATCCGCATGTGCCTGCAATGTATCCTGCAGATCCTGAACCGTCTGCAGATCATCCAGCGTAGCAGCCTCACAACGACGGCTGAGCAAAAATGTATCCTTCACAATTTCCTTGATCATATAGTTTCCTCCGATTTCATTTCAGTTTTTCATCCGTATGTATTATCGCAGAAACAGCACACATTGGCAAATGCATCACAGGTAAATGCAACAAAAAATAGCTGCATCTTTCAACATTTGCATAGGAAAGTGAATAGGTCTTGTTTCCTGGTAGAAAAAACACTAAGATAGAGTGTAGATACAAGGGAGGCGGCAGTATGCAGAATATGCAGCATTATTATGATTTTTCCGGACAGAAATTCGGATATCCTCTGAGCTTGAGCATTAACAGTTTTAAGCGACAGGTTTTCTCCAGACAATCGAGTCTGGAAATTTCGTATGTATTAAAGGGTGCCTACGAAGCAGTTACAGAGCATTTTACAGCAGGTATTAAGGAACATGAACTGGTGATTGTTGCGCCAAACGATATTCACATGATCCGACAGATGGATAATGATAAAAGCGTTATCCTTACTTTGCATATTGATTTTTCCCGATTCTCTGCAGGCATGTGCGGAAATATAGAGGAAGCCTTTGAATCCATGATCTGTACACGATCGAAAAATTACCGGCTGCTGTGCAGGCTGCGAAACAAAATAGGAGAACTGGTCCGGATGCTGCTACGGGGAGAAAGCAGTATGTTTCAGATGAACGCCATCATGATGGAGCTTGTCTACATTGCCAGCAATCATCGGCAGTATCCGGTAGAGCGGCTTCCTCTGCAATCTGTCCATCATGAAAACTATATGAAGGCGATTCAATACATTGACTGCCATTTTTCAAGTGAACTGCATTTGGAGGATGTCGCTAAAACACTGTCCTTCAGTGTTTCCTACACATCAAAGCTGTTTAAAAAATATACCGGTATCTCCTTTGTCAAATATCTCGCATATGTCAGAATCCGGGCTTCTTTGGAGGCCTTGCTGGAGGGTAAGGATTCCATAGAGCAGATCGCGGCTGACTGCGGAATGCCGAATTCCAAATCCTATACTGCCGCATTCCGTGAATTATACGGCATTGTACCCAGTGACTATCGCAAGAAATTCACACAAAACATTAAAATGAATGAAAATCATAAAGAACAGAGTATGAGCTTTGATATTGAACAAAAAGAACTACTGGAGCATCTTATAGCAGATACACAGGAGGTTTTATATGAAAATGACGGTATAAAAATCACGCAGCAGGAAGGTCATATCCAATGCCGAATTCAGCATGAGCTGATTACAAAAACAACAATAACACAGACAGATGAGGAGCTTGTAATGGAGGTTATTCGCAAATAGCTTTCCAGCAGCCTCCTTTTTTTGTCTTTTTCTAACTCATCAAATGTAAAAACACAACAAAATATGCCGGATATCATCAATGCATGGCAGCGATTACTATTCTGATTCGTGATAAAATATCAGTAAAGGAGATGTTAAAATGAACACCTATCATCATTTATTTTCACCAATTAAAGTAGGGCATACAACCATCAAAAATCGTGTGTTTATGCCTCCGATTTCTACAAATCTGGCAGATAAGGGCTATATTACGGATGAGCTTATACAGCATTATGAGGCCAGAGCCAAGGGAGGTGTCGGACTGATTGTTACCGAGGTGACAACTGTGGAGCCTACCTACATCTATCTGCCCGGGGATATGTCGATTCACGATGATTCCTTTATCCCCGGGTGGAAGAAGCTAACAGATGCAGTGCATCAGTATGGTGCCAAGATCCTTCCACAGCTGTTTCACCCTGCCTATATGGCATTCCCTATTCCAGGCACACCACGTCTGATTGCCCCTTCCAATGTGGGACCTTCCTATGCAAAAGAAGCTCCCCGTCCGGTTACAATTGAAGAGCTGAAGGTTATCATACGCCAGTTTGGAGAAGCAGCCCTTCGTGTTAAGCAGGCAGGGGGTGACGGTGTGGAAATTCACGCTGCACATGCGCATGGTCTTCTTGGCGGTTTTCTGACACCGCTTTACAACAAACGCTGTGATGAATATGGGGGAGATATCAATGGAAGATTGAAGCTTACACTGGAGGTTGTTGAAGAAGTTCGGAGTGTATGCGGCCCTGATTTCATCATCGATGTGAGAATCTCGGGAGATGAATATAGTGATGGCGGATTGAACCTCGATGATATGATTTATGTTTCCAAGCAGCTGGAGACACATGGGGCAGATATGCTGCATGTATCCGGCGGCACTACCATTAAGCGCGGCAGTGCAATTCCTGCGGCAGGGACAAAGCCTGGAGTGCATGCTCATCTGTCTCAGGAAATAAAAAAACACGTAAATATTCCAGTCGCAACAGTAGGTCGGATTACAGAACCCTGGATTGCGGATGAGCTCATAGCCAATGGAAAAGCAGATATATGCATGATCGGTCGTGCCAACCTGTGTGATCCTGATTTTGCCAATAAAGCAAAATGCGGAAAGGACGATGATATCCGTCCGTGCATTGGCTGTCTGCGCTGTTTAAATGGAATTATGTTTGGCAAACGGGTAGCCTGTACGGTAAATCCATCCTTTGAGCTGGAAAATGAAGACACGCTTAAGCCTGCCGAGGTTAAGAAAAAAATTCTGGTCATTGGTGGAGGGCCTGCTGGTATGGAGGCAGCTTTTGTGGCGAAAAGAAAAGGTCATCATGTCATTCTGTGTGAACAAAGTGATGCGCTGGGAGGATTGATGAAGCTGGCAGCAGTACCTATTGCCAAGCAGGATCTCAGCAGAGTTATTAAATATATGGCACGCCGCCTTATGCAGGCAGGTGTTGAAGTACGCCTGAATTGCAAAGTTGAGAAAGCAATGCTGCAAGGAGAATTTGCTGATTATGAGGTGATTGCCTCCAATGGTGCCGTTCCATCAATTATAAAAGCCTTTACCGGGTTCAAGCAGTGGGCTACCGCCGATGATATTCTGGCAGGAAACGCATTCCCCGGTAAAAACATTGTCATCCTGGGAGGCGGCTCTGTAGGATGTGAAACCGCTGATTATCTTGCTCCCCTAGTTTATGACCGTTATCCAAGAGATCGGGTGATAACTGTTTTGGAAATGACGAAAGATATCATGGTAGCTGAATCCGGTCCCGGCCGCAGTCTGCTCGTACAGCGTATGCTGAAAAAGCATGTAAATCTGATTTGTGAAGCCACGGTGGAAAAGGTTGAAAAGGATAAAATTTATTATACAAAAAATGGTAGGACGGAATGCATAGATGATGCTGATACACTGATTTTTGCAGTTGGCTACCATAGTGATCCAACCTTGAAGCTTCTGTTAGAGGAATGCGGTATGACCTATCACATGATTGGAGATGCAAATCATACAGGGACCATCAAGGATGCTATTCATGATGGCTATGAAACAGCACGCAGCATCTGACATCAAGGAATATCAGTAGCCTGAATAGCTTTGAGACATTGGAGTTGCTTCTGACATCGTTTATAGTTTGTTATTTTCGATACGTACAAAAGACTGCCCGCACCAAATCAATTCTGATTTCTGTGTACAGTCTTTTTTCTACCTGTATCCACGCTAAATTTTTTTATTTCCACTTCTGCATTTGTAATCAGGAAACCTTTTCATTGAATAATCGTTTATATATCCATTCTGAATGAAATCATTTTCAAATCCTTTGCCTCTTTTACTCCAGCATATTCCAGCTGACTGCGAACCTCTTCCAGTACAAGATAGAACAGATATTTCATCTCACTCACATATAACTGCCCATCCCTTGTTTTCATGGCATATCGAAGCACATCAAAGGTATGACAAAATATCGACTGATATCTCTCTTTATCCAAATGGCAAATAAACGGATAAACCCATAGAATATGCTGTTTTAGCTCTTCAAAAATGCTCTTTAGGCTTTCCTGCTTATTTACATCCATGATAGAATCACAATACTCACAAATTAGTCTCACCCAATTTATACTTGTGATTTCTGTATTTGATAATGCTTGTTGGAGTTGTTCATGGCGTTGCACCATACTTGTAAAAGACATAGTGGTAAATGCCTGGCAAGTTAACTGTAAAATCTGAAGACACTGCATACCTTCAATCACACGTTCTCTGACACCGTTGTCTTCCAGCATCTCATGAATTCTGTTTTCCTCACATTGAATTACTTTCATTCCCTTACCGCCAATAGGCTGTATAACACCGGTCGCCTGAAGAATTGACATAGCCCGTCGCAGAGTCGGTTCACTCACCTGATAAATCTCGCAAAGATCCAAAACCCGTGGAAGGCGACTCTCTACCGGATATATCTGGTAAATGATATCCTTCAATAAACTGCTTGCAATATTATAAATCTGCCGTGGCCGTCCACGATATATATTCCAGCGAAAGCTTACCTTACGCTCAGGTTTTCGCTGTGGAAGCTTAGCATAGCACTCCTGTGTTTTTCTGGAATCATCCACAAAGTATTTTTTCGTTATTTCATATATATCCTGATGAGTCAGCTGCTTTTGATGTATTGCATCAATAAATGCGTGTACCTTCGTAGTATCACTATGCGCACGAATTCCCTGCAACACCATAGAATCCTTTATTTTTTCATAAAAAGACAGTCTTCCAAATATTGCGACCTCCATATAAAGACAGCAAACCAGCGGATTTCCAAATACAGAGAGGACCGTTTCCACAAACGCCACGACTGTACGTTCACCCTGCATCTGATCAATACTTTTATGAATTGCGGCATATTGTTCCTCTTTAAGCAAACACAAAGCCTGGGTAAACAAATCAGGAAGCAAAATATTGCGTATCTCACACAAATCCTGTACTGCATATTTTCTTTCCAGAAAAAACTGAATGCAGTTCTCTCTACACTCCTCTTCGTTAAGTCCCAGTGTAAGACGTGAATGCCTGCCACGTGACATCTCTATGTAGTGATGTTCCTCCAGGAGCTTAAAGGCATGAATGACGGGACGCCTGGAAACCTGAAATCGTTCAGCAAACTGTGAAATAGTTGGGAGCTTTTCTCCCTGACGGAAAATCCCAAAGCGGATTGCTTCTTCAATATAATTATAGATCCACTCATGCAGACTCATTTCTTCTTTCATCCAATCATCCTCCTTAACGCTTATTCATCCTTATCTTATCACACCATTTACCTTGCAACAAATGCTTTTATGAAAAAATCAGCTGTTTAGCGCTCGGCATGTATGCCTTGCAGCTCCTTCAGTTACAAGGATACGAATTTTAAAAAATGAATATATGTTTATGACTCCGTTCGCAGGTTAGTAATGATATCATTCTTACAAACACTCATATAAAAAAACTATGGAGATATTTATCAAGACTTACTTTGCAGACTCCTCAACACCTCTTGATTCCTAGAAATTTTCTGAAATTTTATAGGCTCCTTTGTAGGCTTATGATATCCCTGCAATTGCCTGTTATTAGAATTTAATCAAAAATTCCTGCTCGATAACCATTATGATGAATTTGCACTCTCAACCGATATATGCTCAATCTGTGAAGGAAAAGCAGAAGAAATAAGAATCTGCTGCAGAGATTATTTGTGCTTCAGTGTATAAATTTCCTGCCTCTGCACATGTTTGCTGAAAAGAGATTATATAGGCATGTCTGAAACCGCTCATTTATCTTTTAGAAACAGCTCAACGTGATTTCTTTTTAAAACAGCAGCTGCCATTTCAGTTCTTTCTTACTTCTGGGTGGCAAAGTGGATGTTTCAAATTCATTGATGCATTAGAGTTGAATTATCCTTTATTTCTTACCGTTGAGTAATCCCCTTAGTCCCAACTGATATTTTTTAGATTCTCCGCCTGAATTTCAATGATATCACGAAAGTGTATCACCTTATCCACAATCTGAATAATGTGCAAATATTCAGGATCAAATTTAGACACCAACCCTTTCACTTCTACATATTCCTGCTGATCATAATAAACAATTTTAACCATTTGACCCTTTTGAATCTGCTGTAATTTACGATCCAATACCTCACAGGCATCCGAAGAAAGCTGCTTTTTGTCAACTACCACGCGTTCCTTACATTTCAAGTAATCACGAAAGCCTTTCAAAGAATCAAAGGGCAAGAATAATTTCGCACGACTCGTATGATTCTGTTTATTCTGCATTGTGACCACCTACAAGCTTATTGCGAGATATTGCAGTTGCCTTATTCAGGAGATTCATCCCCTTTATCACAGCATTTTTTCCGAATTTGTGTTTGATATTAAGTAAAGTAAGCTGTAGTTTCTTCTCTTTTTCCAGAGCATTGAAATCTGTGAATAAATCATATGTCTCATACATTTCATCAACTACATTTCCAAAGCTGATAGACAGCATATGTACCAGCTCCTGACGATTTACTGTTTCCCTATACAGTTCAATAAATGCATTACGCAGATATGCATACGAGTTAGTTACATTGGATAATTTTCTGGAGCCTCCGGTTGCCTTTACATTTCTTGCTGAGTAACCGATATACAGACCGATATGATCCGTTACCCGGTGAGATTCCACAAGATTCTGTACATTTAGCTCAACCATCTCCTTCAGGACCAGCAATGCCTCTTCATAATTATAATCCTCAAATAAAATCTGACTGTTTGACAATGAGTTGCTTTTTGATTTATATGCCTTTATTTCCTTGATGGTCGTCGGTTCCCTGCCCCATGCATGATCGATCAGATATTCTGCATTCACACCAAACTCCCGATAGAGAATTCGCTCATCCATATGTGCAATATCATACATATCAGCCACACTGTACTTTTCCAGCCTCTTGGAAATTCCACGTCCAACCTGCCAAAAGTCAGATACAGGCTTATGATGCCAAAGCGTCTCTCTATACAATTGCTCGTCAAGTACCCCCATGTTATCCTTCGCATGCTTAGCAGTTATATCCAATGCAATTTTAGCAAGGTAAAGATTTGTACCAATACCTACTGTTGCCGTAATACCGGTTGTTGTGTAGATATCTTGCAATATCATACGGGCAAGCTCCTTTGCACTGACACTGTACATCTGCAGATATTCGCTAACATCCAGAAATGCTTCATCTATAGAATACACATGAATATCCTCTCTGGATATATATTTTAAGTATATCCCATAAATATCAGCAGAATACTGCATATACAAATTCATTCGCGGCATGGCAGTGATATAGGAGATATTATCCGGTATTTCAAAAATTCTGCACCGGTTATGAACTCCCTGTTCTTTCATTTTCGGTGATACTGCCAGACAGAGCGCACCTTTACCTCTGGAGGGGTCTGCGACAACCAGATTAACTGCAAACGGATCGAGCTTGCGCTCCACACATTCAACAGAAGCAAAGAATGTTTTTAAATCAATGCATAGATAAGCCTTCATCATATCTCCACCTCTTCATCTGCGATTATACTACCATAAGTTGCATTTATCAATATAAAATGCAACTTTTTAATGCAAATTTTTTATTTTTTAAGAATTTAATGAAATTTCTTGCAACTTTTGTTATTCTAATTTATAATGATGAAAAGAGGTGAGTCATTATGCAGCTAAAAGATTTATTAAATGAATATAAATGCCGGATGAGTGTTACCAATGACTATATAGCAGAGCATGTCGGCGTCAATAAATCAACGGTTTCACGGTGGATGAAGGGTGAGACTAAGGTCATGAAGCCTGCTGTTATTGAAAAGCTTTCTTATCTGCTGGGGACAGATGTAGAATCCTTATTAAAGAATTCTGACAGATTTGAAAAGCCGCTGCTTGGAACAGCAAAGGCCGGATATGGATTATTTGCAGAAGAAAACTTGGCAGGCTATGAGGAGGTATCAAAGAGCGATTATTATCGGGGCGATTATTTTCTTCGCGTCTGCGGTGACTCCATGACAGGTGCTCATATACATGATCAGGATCTTATCTATGTAAAGCAGTGTGATGATGTAAAAAGTGGTACTATCGCTGTTATCCTGATTGGAAATACAGAGGTGACCGTAAAACGCATTATAAAAAAAGAACCTTTCCTCATTCTGGAGGCAGCCAATCCCACAGTGCCTGCCCGCTACTTTACGCAGGAGGAAGTGAGAGATCTCCCTGTAAAAATTATTGGAAAAGTTCTTTACAGCCGCTCTGATATCGCCTGATTGAAAAGTATTTCAATGCATTCGAGGCAGTGTGGTTTTTTCTGCCTTATCTTCGTTTATATATCAAATCTGTAATGCCGTTATACGATTTAGAGGCAGCAAGCTTTAATTTCAAAATTGTTTTTCGCCCTTGAAATAATGGTATACCGCTGCCTAATATAATCGGAATCACAGAGATATGATAAGTATCAATTATATTCTGTTCAATTAAGGGCTGAATAATATCTGCACCACCGCATATCCAAATATCTTTTCCTTCCTGCCTTTTCATATGCAGTATACTTTCACATATGTCTCCCTGAATGAAATGGATATTTTCCTTACCGATCAATTTCCGATGTGTAAATATATAGCTTTCCAAATGTTCATAAAGCCAACGTTCTGGTGAAAGCTCCGTAATTATTTGATGATAGGTATTCCAGCCCATTATCACGGTATCCACATCCTGTATGAATTCCTGATAAGACACCATATCATCCTGTTCAGTTTCCTGTCCCTGCAGCCAGTCAACAGATCCATCCTTTTTTGCTATATATCCATCAAGACTCATCGCTATAAACAACGTTACATTTCTCATAGTATCTCTTCTCCTTTGCATCAGCATAACATAATACTATCATTCTGTAACAGGAGTATGCCCTTTTGATAATCAATTATACAAGAGATATGTTTATCCAATAGCTGCCTCATAATGGAAAAGAGTGCATTACAATGCCAGCGATTTGCTACAGCTACATTTCAGGATGTCGTTTCTGAATATACAGAAAAGCAAAAACAGACAGAATGGCGTCATCATCCACTCTATCTGTTTGCTATAATCTGTAATGTAATTCACACATTTACTTGGTGTGTATCAGCTTTCATTAAGGAAATAATGTCCATAAGCATCTGCCGCGATAATAGCCGCATACACCTTATCCGGAGTGACCTCAAACGGCATATTATGCAGTGTATCATTTTCCGCACATGCTGCCTTCGCTACTGCCATTATTTTCTCTTTTGTGATTTCAGCAGCACCAAGCTCCTCCAGTGTAACAGGTAATCCAAGCTCAATACAGAATTCTATGATTTCCTGCAGCTCAGCAGCTTCAACATTTTCTAAAACCAGCTGTGCAATGGTGCCAAATGCAACCTTCTCGCCATGATACATATGGTGGCATTCCTCCAATACAGTCAGACCATTATGAATCGCATGAGCTCCTGCAAGACCAGCGCTCTCGAAGCCAATGCCGCTAAGCAACGTATTAGCCTCTATAATCTTTTCAACAGCAGGAGTACACACGCCTGCTTCCAAAGCAAGCTTCGCCTTCACACCTTCCTCCATTAAAGTTTCAAAGCACAGCTTTGCAAGTGCCATAGCAGCTCCGGTAACCTTACCGCCTGCGCAGCTCACCGCATCACTCTGCTCACATGCCCGCGCTTCAAAATAGGTTGCAAGAGCATCCCCCATCCCAGCTACAGTAAGTCTTACAGGAGATTTTGCAATGATATCTGTATCCATCAGGACCAGATTCGGATTAGCAGGTAAAAAGAGATATTCTTCAAAAACCCCTTCATCTGTATAGATTACGGAAAGTGCACTGCATGGAGCATCTGTTGACGCTATGGTTGGACAAATCAAAACAGCAGTTTTTTCATAATGTGCAACCGCCTTGGCTGTATCAAAGATTTTTCCTCCACCGATACCTATCACAAGATTACATGTGTTTTTCTTCATAACTCCACGTAACCGCTCTATTTCATGTTTTGAACATTCTCCATGAAAATAATCAAAAATAAACGTACAGCCTGTTCCAGCAAAGCTGTTTTCAATATCCTTTCCAATTCTGCGATATCCGCCCTCACTGATCAAAATCAGTGCTTTCGTTCCATACCCTTCTGCGTATACTCCCAGTTTTTTCATTTCACCAGCACCCTGTACATATTTTCCAGGGCTAATTAAAACCTTTGCCATGTTACCACCATCCTTTTCTATGGCAATTCATTTCTTTATATATTGTAAGATAGCGTTTTCACAAAGTCAATGAATCTTCTGTAAAAAACATTGGCCCTATCTGTTTTCACAAGACATGCTGATCGAACAGGTATTCCAGTCTCATTATAAAAATCAGACAGTTTCATATAAAAGCAATATGTAAATGATGTCTTGCATCTTCATTTGTCATTATCCGTAAATGAACATCAATGTAATACGGTTAAGCAACTTGTCTCATAGTAAATCATCAAGCTACAGATGATATCGTCTTAAAATTACGAGAAGGCACAGCTATATGAAATCATGCTATAAGATGTTATCTGCTTCAAAAACAGAATAACCCTATTGACTCTACCATTAGGGGAGACTATATAATGAGTATTGATATTTATCATGAACTAGCAAAGGAGTTATAAATGAAAAAACAAGACAGCATAGTGATTCGAGGACTGAATCAAAATAACCTGAAGCATGTATCTCTTACCATACCTAAAGACAAAATTGTTGTATTCACGGGAGTATCCGGCTCTGGAAAATCCAGCATTGTATTTGATACAATTGCTGCAGAGAGTCAACGCCAGATGAACGAGACTTATACTGCTTTCATACGAGGACGCCTTCCTAAATTCGAAAAGCCTAAAGTAGATCACATCGATCATTTGAGTGCCTCAGTTATTATCGATCAAAGCAGACTACAGGGGAATGTCAGATCAACCGTTGGCACCATCAGTGATCTTTACTCTGCTATGCGACTGCTATTCTCGCGAATAGGCTCCCCCTATATAGGAAGCGCCTCCTGTTTCTCCTTCAACGATCCAAGTGGAATGTGTCCGGAGTGCTCAGGGCTTGGAAAAGTTATTGAACTGGATATATGTAAAGCACTAGATCCCGAGAAATCATGGAAGGAGGGAATGGTCGATCTTCCTGCCTTCCATCCTGGTAACTGGTATTATCGACAGTACACAGAATCCGGTTTGTTTGATCTTGAAAAGCCGCTTAAAAATTATAGCGAACAGGAATACAATCTTCTTTTATACGGAGCCTACAAACGTGGAGACAAACGGTTGAATAAACGTGTTGAAGGTATTCACAATCATTTTTCAAGACTTCTTATCAACCGGGACCATTCGGGTTCCTCTGAGGTTTCAAAAAAACGTTTAGAAGAGATGATACAGGAAAAAGAATGCCCACTTTGTCATGGTAAGCGATTAAATGAGCATGCTTTGTCCTGTAAAATCAACGGATTTACAATTGCTGATCTTTGTGACATGGAGTTTCTGAAGTTACGGGATGTTATCAGTGGAATAAAGGATGCAAGAGTAACCACAATCATAGAGGCTCTAACATCATCTCTAAGCCGTATGATTGATATCGGGCTTCCATATCTGAGCATGAACAGAGAATCCTCCACACTATCAGGGGGTGAAGCACAGAGACTGAAGCTGGTTCGTTATATGGGGAGCTCCTTGACAGGTTTAACCTATATATTTGATGAGCCAAGCACAGGCATGCATCCAAGAGATGTATACAGAATGACAGATTTGCTTCGCAAGCTGAGAGACAGAGGAAATACAGTTCTGGTAGTAGAACACGATAAGGATGTCATCAGAATAGCAGATGAAATAATAGATGTAGGCCCACTGGCAGGAAGAAATGGAGGGAGGATTATGTTTCAGGGAAGCTATGAGCAGCTTTTATGTTCAGATACACGAACCGGTCATGCAATGCGTGAGCAAATCAGGATAAAAAATCAGCCCAGAATCCCAACTGAATATCTTTCCATAAATAACGCATCACTACACAATCTGAAGCATGTCTCTGTGGATATTCCTCTGCATATTCTTACAGTGGTGAGTGGCGTGGCAGGTTCAGGAAAAAGCTCCCTTATCCGTGATGTCTTTGCAAAGCAATACGAAGACCGTGTAGTCCTCGTGGATCAGACGCCAATAACTGCAACCGGCCGGTCTACACCGGCAACCTTCCTGGATTTCAGTAATGATATCAGAAAGCTGATGGCAAATGAACATCACATTGATGTCGGTATGTTTTCCTTCAACAGCAAAGGAGCATGTCCGCATTGCCATGGAAAGGGAATTGTTGTTACAGAGCTCGTATTTATGGACCCTGTAACAACCGTATGCGAAATGTGCGAAGGAAAACGCTACAGCGAGGAGGCATTATCTTATGAGTACCGTGGACATAACATAGCCGACATTATGGAATTAACCGTTGAAGATGCATTGGAATTCTTCAATGACAAGCCAAAGATTTTCAGAAAACTGCGCACCCTGCACGAGGTAGGTTTATCCTATCTGTCACTCGGACAACCACTTTCAACACTTTCCGGTGGTGAGCGTCAGAGAATTAAGCTTGCAAAGCATCTTAAAAATAAAGGAAATATTTTTATACTGGATGAGCCAACTACTGGTCTTCATGCATCCGATATCAAAAGTATCATGAAACTGCTGGAAGGCTTTGTAGAACGAGGTAATACAGTTATCATTATCGAGCATAATCTGGATGTGATGAAGCAGGCAGATTATATCATAGATATCGGACCGGATGGCGGTACTGCAGGTGGAGAGGTTGTTTTCATGGGGACACCAAAGCAAATGCTTGAACAGGCTGACACTATAACTGCACACTATTTAAGAAAATCCTGTTATGAAGTAACACAGCAATAGCCTTTCGAATGTACAAAGCAAGAGCAAGCGTCAAACACGGTAAAATAGAAAAAACAACCTTCTTTTTCAGAACCCCCTTTTGCATTGAATACATTCAAACAACCATAAGCATGGAGAAACCTCTTGGTAACCAAGCAGAATACCTATGATACTTAAGAAAAGCGACATAACATAGACTGGAGGTGAAGAATATGCTGAAGATGCTGGAGGATACTGGGATTACAGGTCCTACCGGGCCTACAGGTCCCACTGGACCGACAGGTCCGCGAGGTATTACAGGAAGCACAGGAGCAAACGGCGCTACAGGTATCAGTGGTGCGACGGGGCCTACTGGTGCTAATGGAAGTACAGGTCCTACCGGAGCACGAGGTGCAACAGGACCAAATGGTGCAACGGGCGAAACAGGACCGAAAGGCACAACCGGTGCGACAGGGTTAACAGGAGCGACAGGAATCAGCGGTGCGACGGGGCCTACTGGCGCGAACGGAACAGCAGGACCAACAGGTTCCAGAGGCAATACAGGACCAACAGGAGCAACTGGAAACACCGGTATACAGGGAGCTACCGGAGCTACGGGAGAGAATGGAGCAACGGGGGCTACAGGGGCAAGTGGTGAACCTGGTTTACCAGGAGCGAGCGGACCTACAGGTGCAACCGGAAACACAGGACCGACTGGAAGTGATGGAGCGACAGGTGCAACCGGAGAAACCGGGGCAGCAGGCAGCACAGGCGCGACAGGCGCAACGGGCGCGGATGGCGTTAGCGGGCCCACAGGGGCAACCGGCAATACAGGTCCTACTGGGGCCATTGGTGTTACAGGACCGATTGGAGCAACCGGACAAAACGGAGAAGCAGGACCGACAGGTCCTGCTGGCAATACCGGAGTTACGGGTGCCACCGGGGATACAGGTCCTACGGGAAATACCGGAGCGACTGGCAATGATGGAAATACTGGAGCAACCGGAGCGACCGGCAATACAGGAGCTGATGGCATACAGGGATCTACAGGTCCCATCGGGCCCACAGGTTCAACCGGAGCAACTGGAATAACCGGAGCGACCGGGATAAGTGGTATAACAGGCGCAGACGGAGCTACAGGTCCTACCGGGGCCACAGGCAGCACAGGCGCGAACGGCATCACAGGACCGACAGGTGCAACCGGCAGCACGGGAGCTACAGGACTTTCCGGCATACTGGGTGCCACAGGAGCGACCGGTAATACAGGAGCCAATGGAAGCACGGGACCGACTGGTCCAACGGGAGCTACAGGCTCTATCGGTAATACCGGGGCAACTGGTACTAACGGAGTCACAGGCGCAACCGGACCACAGGGTAATACCGGTGTAACCGGAGCCAATGGAATTGCCGGACCAACAGGAGCAACCGGTAGCACGGGGGCGACCGCAACAGCGCAAAATGGACAATTTTCTGTCAATGCATCGTCCATATCCAGCAACTCTCTCATTACATTTTCTACTGCATTTATCAACGGAACAACTATTTCAGCAGCAAGTACAACTGCAATCAATCTGAGTGCCGGACATGTCTATCAGGTTTCTTTTTTGGTAAAAGCATCTGTAACTGTAGCAGGTGCAATCGGTGTTACACCTCAGCTAAACGGTGTTTCCCAAACAGGCTTTGCGACAAGCGCCAACGCTACATTAACGGCACCAACAGTAAGTGTCAGCGGAACATTTCTTGTAAATACGCTGATTAGTGCAGATGTTCAGGTCTCTTTCCTATATACATCTTCACTGCTTGCAAACTCTCCATCTGGTGTCTTCAGTATTTTACAGATACAGTAGCTTTACCAAATTCATTGCTATTATAAAACTCCCGGACACTGTGCATGTTGACAGCAGTCCGGGAGTATTTATACAGTAAATAAATTTACAATGAAAACAGGTGTGCCAAAATCGCGATAACCTCGCCCAGCATGGTTGACATAATCAGCATGGGTAGTCCAGATTTCTTGTCCTCCTTGGATACGATGATAATCATGGGAAGAGCCAGTATTCCGCCAATCAGCCCTCCCTTTATCCACCATACCACATGAAACAACTCTGTATTCAATATGATAAACGGCAAGGTGAAATAAAATACAAATGCCGATGCTATTGAATACTTATCCAGCTTCATTTTCACCATGGGCAGAATATCTACTGCCCCGACTGCAATACCTAACATACAGGTTATAAAAAATTTGTCCATACATCCTCCTTATTTTCCTACATCTTATTAGACGGTAAATTTCTTTTATTGTGACAGTCTTTCATCAATTTATTTCACCGGCTTCAGAATTTTCATTTTACTTATTCAGCAATTATGAAAAAGGATGAAAAAGTCAGAATCTTTCACACAGGAAAAGGTTCCTGTTCTATTGTGTTTTCAATAGATCAGAAACCTTTTTCCTGCCCTACTTATGGTTTCAGACAAATCAAATTGCTGCTCTTTACTTATCTCTCACTGCTTTGAGAAGCTCATCCTTTTTCTCCAGAATATAGGCAGCCGCTGTACATGCAGGACAATCGCAGTATAGCGCTCCCTGCTGTTTGATTTCCTTTGCATGCTCCGCTACCTGAACTGCCTTCTCTTCACCAAATATCTGCTTTCCCTGATTTGATTCTGCCAGCGCAATCAAATCCTGAATAGTGACAATATCTTCCTCCAGTTCTTTCATATACGCCTGAGTTACCTCCTCAATGCGCTGTGTGCCTACCGCATCAAGCCATGTCTGAGCCGCAGCCCTTGCTTCTGCACTGCAAGTAACAGAATTCATAAGCTCCTTTGTTTTTTCTGTGATAGCATTCATCAATTCTTGTTTCATAACAATACCCTCTTTCCTATGTATACCTTCATTATACATGCTTCCTTTGCGAATGTCATTTTCCAAGTTTAAAAATCTAATTATTCTGTCAGGCTTCTTCTATAAGAATACCTCACCATATATAGAACCCGCCACTTTTCAAATAAGGCCAAAGTCATTGTTCTGCATATAAATTAACCGTTGTAATGAGAACACACACATTGGCATGAAAACTTACGTGCTCCTGCGAACTTCCACAGATAGCATCCCTGTAAGGTCCTTTCATTTTTTTAATTCTAATTCTACATCACTAACATAAAACGATAGTAATCTAACCGTATCGATCTGTATTCAATAGTTCGCATTCTAAAAAAATTATGTTATAATACTTCCATGTCAAATTTTAAACTCAGGCTTTTAATCTATTTCGCAACGATTTCTGCGAGTACGCTGTTAATTTCAAATTTAGCAGCAGTAAAGCTATGGAATTTTTTTGGTATTGCAGTTGATGGAGGTGTCGTAGTATTTCCGATCACTTATATTATCGGAGATTTGATTGTTGAATTTTATGGAAAAAAGATTGCCAAAAATATTATTCTAGCTGGTTTCTTTATTAATATACTTGCGATTATCGTGTTTTATATAGTAATCGCGCTTCCTCCTTATGAAGGATGGACAATGCAAGCTGCTATGGCAAGTGTTTTGGGATTTACTCCCCGCATTATTATCGGTTCGCTGACAGCATATGTTTGTTCAAATTTCCTGAACAATTATATATTCACAAGATTAAAAAACGGAAACGGATTTTTCGCTTCCAGCTTTATCGCGCGTGCGCTGGGCTCTTCAGCCTTTGCGCATATTATTGATTGTGTCATATTTGAGACAATTGCATTTATCGGCGTCCTTACTTTTCAGGAGTTTCTTGCACAGGCAGTATTCGCCTATGTTCTGGGAATCGGCTTTGAAATTGTATTCTCACCGATAGAAGCATTCATAGCAAACTTATTAAGAGGTAAGATAACAGATGACAAACTATAAAAATAACAATACATTCAGCTTTGAAATAATAAAGCGGATACCAGGCAAGCTTGGCCGTGCCGGTATTATTCATACACCCCATGGGGATATCAAGACACCGGCATTTATGAGTGTTGGTACAAAGGGTGAAGTGAAATTTGTATCTATGGAGGATTTGTACCTGATACAGGCGCAGGCTATGCTGAGTAACGGATACCACTTGCGTAATGCCTCCTTTGAAATTGCTGAAAACGGCGGACTTGCGTCATGGTCCGGCTGGAACGGACCTACACTGACAGATTCCGGAGGTTTTCAGGTTATGTCTCTGGGATCCGGTATGGGAAAAGTAGTCAGTATGAAGCGGGAAAATGATGTCATAAACACAGATCCCAAAGATCGACTTGCACATGTTACAGAGGATGGTGTCAGATTCCATGACCCGTTTACAGATCAGGAGGATTTTATCGGACCTGAGGAATCCATGCAAATCCAATGCCGAATCGGTGCTGATATTCATATGGCCTATGATGAGCTGACATCCCTTGCGGACAGTTATGAATATAATGTTGAGGCTTTGGCCCGTACAGAGCGCTGGGCAATCCGTAGTATAAATGAACACAAAAAGCACTGTGATGATCTTGGATATCATCAGTCACTTTATGGTGTTCTACAGGGTGGACGCTGGGAGGACCTGCGCCGCTCAACCGCTAAAAGATTTGCTGAAATGGATTTTGATGGTTATGGTCTCGGCGGTGCTTTTCTAAAGGAAAGCCTTGGTGACATATTGCGCTGGTGCTGTGAAGAGCTTCCGGAAACCAAGCCGCGGCATCTGCTTGGTCTTTCCCATCCTGACGATATTCTGATTGGTACAGAAATGGGTGCAGATACCTTTGATTGTGTTGCGCCAACCCGTGAAGCAAGGCATGGAAAGCTGTATACAAAGCATGGCCCTATCAAGCTGTCAAAGTTTACAGACAGTCCGCTTCTGCTGGATGAGAACTGTGACTGCCCAACCTGTCAAGCCGGATGGACGCGCGGAGAGCTTCGTGCATTGTGGAAATCCGGAAGCACAGAGGGTAAGCACAAATATTTCAACCTTGCTACTCTGCATAATCTACGCTTTATTATTCGCCTTACAGAGAATACAAGACAGGCAATTCTGGAGGATCGGTTTGCGGAATTCAAGGAAGCTTTCTTAAAATGCTATTATCCGCAAAGCGAAAAATAAACGAAAAGGACTATATGCGAATCATTAATGAGACCGTATATAATCCTTTTTTTTCTGCTCTGAAAACTCAAATATGCAGGCGTCTGTATTTCTACTGCACTACTCATAAAGCCACATATTGTTTCTACAATTCATGTATACAGCATGCTTGTAAGCTTACTCCCAATATAACAATAGCTTTAATAAATGCTTGATTGTATCCGTCATCACCTCATCCGTATACAGAAAGCTTTTCTGAACCTTACGCATACATAAACACATGTGTGTCGGCTTAAAGCAGTAGCAGCCAGTTAGACCATAGCATAGATTATCTCTCCAAAGCAATTACTTTAGGTGAACCTACTGTAAGTTCTATAAGGGCATACAGCATTGGTAGTATATAATCCAGATACACTGTCATTTCGCAGTCTCCAGAGGAAATCTGTCAATCACAGAGCTGTACCTTTTTTCGGAATAAACAGCCTCTTCATATCTGCCCCCTCCAGTGTAAGCAATTTGATTTTCACATCAATTCCTCCTGCATAGCCAGTTAAGCTGCCGTTTGTGCCAACTACACGATGACATGGGATGATAATGGATATCGGGTTATGACCAACAGCACCGCCGACTGCCTGTGCAGACATCTTCGGCTGACCTGTGACAACTGCCATTTTTCTTGCAATATCCCCATAGGTCACCACCTCTCCGTACGGAATCTGACATAAAAGCTTCCACACATTCTGTCGAAATTCTCCACCTTTTGGTAAAAGCGGAAGATTCTCAATCAAAGGTCTTTCACCCGCAAAGTATTTATCCAGCCAAGCTTTAGCGGATAGGAAAACAGGAATATTCTCCCTCGTGATGCATTTTTCAGTCAGTGTGCCGCCATAATATTTCTGACCCTCTAACCATAAACCGATTATGTTATCACCATCTGAAGCCAATGTTATTTTTCCAACGGGCGAAAAATAAGTCGCTTTGTAAAGCATAAGAGTCCTCCCTTCTTATAATTACCACACCATTCACAGACAGGCATATGCGAAAAGCACATTTTTATATGTGTGAATCCATTCCCCTATATAACTGCTTTCATTGTATCGCCACATAAATATCGATTTCTGTATCCGCATCAGCATAACCGTGAAACCGCTCATCATACAGCTCAAAAGAATCTCTGGAAGCAAGCACCTCTTTTGTTGAAAGAATCCATGTTCCCCAGATATAATTAATTGTCTGTGACAGCGTTTGTAAACCACCATGATGGGTAAATACTGCATAACGTCCTTTTTGAATCTTACGGCGCACAAAAGTGTCCGAAATCATATCTGCGGCATTCATCTCGAACCCCAATACCTCATGAAACTGCATATCCTCATGAATCATGTAATGGGTCAGATTGTCACAGGATTCATAAACGCCAAATCTTCTGCGATTTCTGTATTGCTCCGGAAGCAGCTTGTAAAATGCTTCCCAATGCTCCTTCAGCTCATCCTGATGCAGTGATACTTCGTTACGGATACCTGCAATTTCAATTTCAGGAAGCTCAACAAATTTTGGATGAACATTTATATGCTCCATCAGATGTGTTATTTTTTCATCATTCAGACGCTGCTTTCCTGAGGCAAATGTATGAATACGATTGCTTCGATATGTTGATGGATTCACTTTATATACACTTTTAAATGCACGGCTGAAAGCTTCAGCTGATTCAAAATTATTATCAAGCGCAATCGTAATAATCTTTTCATCTGTGTAAAGAAGCTTTTGCGCAGCATTTGCCAATCTGCGCTTCTTAATATAATTTCCTATACTTTCTCCTAATACCGCAATAAACTGACGATTCAAATGATAATAGGAATAACCGGTAACCTTAGAGACCTCTTCTACACTCAACGCTTCATTTAAATGCTGCTCTATATAAATCACTGCCTGCTCCAGCACTTTTTTATAGTCCATAAGCTGCTCCTTTACAGAGGAATCCATTCAAATATATCCTTCTAATCTGTTTCAACAGCAAGAGCAATGTCCCTTTGCTCCTCCTGTATATCATCTAAAGAATAGCATCTCCAAGTATTTCTTGCAAGACCACCCCAGCATAATTCAATAGTATTGTCAAAAGGGGACAAGATCATACTTTTAGTTGTGCCAAAGCTTTCCCTGTAGTGATGAAAGCACAACCCCTCAGGATAATCGGATAACAGCATTTCCTTTAAGGTATTTCGTGTGATATCCGTTTTATTGGATAATTTCCCTTCGATATATTGATACCGTCGCACGCTGTGCTTAAAGGCACCAGATTCCAAATGCTTATAATCGTCTAAAACCGCATGATTTGTTGTGAATAGCAGTGCTTCCTCAGTCGTGATGCAGCGAATCGCCTTCATACCCGCATAGGTTTGAATCAGAGCGGCATGTTCTTCCTTGTCAAAAATAATCATATTCATGTGAAAGGCAATTGGCATATCCTTTATATACGATAATGCTTCCTGCACATTACGGCAGTTTTCCAAAAGAGCTCTAACAACAATCCAGTATTGCAGTCCCTCTATACAGGGCGTTTTCATATATGGCAAATCCACAACTGGCATACCACAGGAGGTCATGGTGACAGCAAGACCATATTCATTTATGCCATCATCTCGCCCGGCGGCCAGAATAGAGGTTCCCATATGCGTGTATTTTCCCGTAACAGAGGTTTTTATCAAAGTGAAATCCTCAATTTCATCGGAGAACTCAAAATTGCGTGCAAGTAGAGGCTTTTTTTCCTTTGTGATTGAGAAACATACCGCGATTTGTGAACAATTCGGTACCAGATGTGTCATATGATAGAAATATAAATCCTTGGGCTCAACATGAAGTGCATCTGCAATTCCTTTCAATTCATCACATAATCCCGGACACCAGATATCCAATAGACTATTTATTTTTTCTAATCTATTCTGATTCATTTTGTTATTGTGAGATACACACTTTCTCCGCCAAACAGTGTCTTTAGAAATTACGTCTCCAAGACGAAATCCGATTTCATAGCTTGAACCGGTTAGATATAAGGTGCGTGCTGTTGCTTTTGTATACTTCATATAATCCCTTCCTTTTCAGAACTTTCTTATAGGAATAGTTTAGCAGTATTCTTATTTTTATGCATGATATTTTATGCTATTCTTCGTTTAAAGGTATTCCTTGATTTGTGATGATTAGCAACTGCGTTTTTTAAGATGGAACGAGCTAATGATGAGGCTACTGCATAATTGAATCTTATACCACAGGATACGCAAAAACTCTGCGCAGGCATGCTATCTAACTAGAACCTCCATATCACGCACACACACTCATGCAAACAACAAAAAACCCCATAAAAATGGGGCTTTTGTGAGCACACGTAAGTGTACGTGAGCATAGAAAACAAGTGCTTTCTATCTCTTTGAGAACTGAGGAGCACGACGTGCCGCTTTCAGACCGTATTTCTTACGCTCTTTCATACGGGAATCACGTGTTACAAATCCTGCTGCTTTCAGTGCAGGACGATAATCAGCACTAGCTTCCATTAAAGCACGTGTGATACCGTGACGCATTGCACCAGCCTGACCTGTATAACCTCCACCTTGAACGTTGATTTTAATATCAAACTGACCTAAAGTTTCTGTTAATTCAAGTGGTGAACGAACAACCATACGTAAAGTTTCCAGTGGCAAATACTCGTCTAATGTTTTCCCATTAACAGAGATGTTACCACTACCCGGAGTCATAAAGACACGAGCAACAGAAGTTTTACGGCGTCCTGTACCATTGTAAGTTACTGTATTTTTCTTAGCTGCCATTTCTTATTCCTCCTAACCTTTGATTTTCAGCTCTACTGGTTTCTGAGCTGTGTGTGGATGTTCACTACCTTCGTAAACAAACAGGTGTCTACGCATTTTGTCACCCAGTTTTGTGTGAGGTAACATACCGTAAATAGCTCTTTCGACCCATTCAACCGTATAGTTGTCCTTCATGACACGTGCAGTACGTGTACGAAGTCCTCCTGCATAACCAGAGTGGTTGTAGTATTTTTTAGTGTCCAGCTTGTTTCCTGTAAGCTCGATTTTGTCAGCGTTTGTTACGATAACGAAATCACCACAGTCCACGTTTGGTGTGTAAGTAGGTTTGTGTTTTCCTCTTAATACTGATGCTACTTCTGTAGCTAAACGACCTAATGTCTTACCTGTTCCGTCAACAACGTACCAAGTACGTTCAACTTCAGCAGGTTTTGCAAATGTTGTTTGGCGCATGTTGATATCCTCCTATGTAGTTTCCGGGGCTACAAGGGCATAAGTGCCTAACTAATAGTTTATATTCAAACCGGCTGTAAGTCAACATTTATTTTTCTTTTTTTATCAAAAAATCCATCCTGTACTGCAAAATGTAAATGGAGTTATCAAAACAATGCTATACCTATCATAAACCCAATCCAGCAAGCATAGAAAATGACAGCCAATGCTAGCTTTCTACATTTTGACAATTACTTAGAATAGTAATATTCAAAGCTGTGTATTCTCCAATATACTTAATCGTCTTTTTCATACGTTTCGCAGCCTGACAAATCCCTGAGTTCTTCAGTCTTTTTTTCTTATCCTAAAGCTATTTCCTTCAAAGGAAGAAATCATTGTATTTACTCGTGTGGTTATACATCGTTGCCAATCTTTGTAAAGCTGCGATATTCCTGATAAAAAACAGAAGCCCACCTAAGTTAGCGTTCTTCTGTTTCTTATGTTAATTAAGCCTCATCCAGTATCTGCACACAGATTCCCAGCGTACCCGGACCGGTATGCACGCCCAGTACAGGAGATACCTGTTTCATGATAAATACATCAGTACCCGGAAGCTTTTTCATAATGCAGTCACGAATCTCCTCTGCCATCTCCTGTGCATCCCCGTGCATAATAGCAACATTGTATCGCTTATGTCCCTGCGCAAAATCCAAAGCAAGCTCCTTTGTCTTGGTGATTGACTGCTTTCTTCCGCGAACCTTTGCGACCGTATAATAAATTCCCTCATCATTACAGGAGATGATCGGCTTCAGATTCAAGGCATTACCAAACAGCGATGCGACCAGACCGATTCTTCCACCCTTTTGCAGGTATTCCAGAGTCTTCACTACAAAGAAAACTTTGCATTGATCAATACCGCGCATCAGCTTGGCTTTTATTTCATCAAAGGACAATCCGTCCTCAATATAGCGGGCTGCCTGAATGGCATGAAATCCGCCGCCAATCGATATGTTTTTCGTATCCATGATGAATACTTCCATATCCTCCAGCTGATCCGCAATCAGATGAATCATATTATTCGTTCCGCTCAGACCGCTGGACAGTGTGATTGCAATTACCTTTTGAAAGCCGTCCGCTCGAATCTGGTCAAAAATTTCTGTTATACGCTCTCCGCTTGGCAGCGAGGTCTTCGGAACCTCCCTTTCCAAGCCCTGATATACCTGCTCCGGTGTAATATCAACACCATCGAGGTATTCCGCATCCTTATATACTACCTTTAACGGGATGACATACATATGGTACTGCTCTACAAATGTCTGCGGGACATCACAGCAGGTATCGACGAGGACAGCAATTTTTTCTTTGTTCATAGGGTTACCTCCGTTTTCTAAAGAATAAAACTAAGCATTCAAATTACATTTACAGTATAACATAATCAAAGTAATTGTACAATCTAGTTTCAATAACTATACAACTGATTTCGTAATACCGTAAAGCCTTCAAAAAAAAAGGTATCCCGTTTTCATGAGATACCTGATTATTCTAAATCAATCCAATTCAAACTGTCCTGTGTATAACTGATAATACCTTCCCTTATCCTCCAGCAGTTCATCATGACTTCCGCGCTCAATGATTTCTCCATGATCCAGAACCATAATTGCATTGGAATTACGCACAGTGGACAGGCGGTGTGCAATCACAAAAACCGTTCGATTTTCCATCAGCCGGTCCATCCCCTTTTCAATCAGCTTCTCTGTACGTGTATCGATCGAGCTGGTTGCCTCATCCAGAATCAGAACCGGCGGATTAGCGATTGCCGCTCTTGCGATAGCAAGCAGCTGCCGCTGGCCCTGAGAAAGATTGGCTCCATCCCCGCTCAGCATCGTGTCATAGCCGTTTGGAAGACGCTTAATGAAGCTGTGTGCATTGGCAAGCTTTGCCGCGTTGATCACATCATCCATATCCGCATGCAAATTACCATAGCGAATATTATCCGCTATCGTTCCGGTAAATAAATGTGTATCCTGCAATACGATGGAAATGGAACGACGCAGGTCATCCTTGTGTATCAGCTTGACATCGATACCGTCATAGGTGATGCTGCCGCTTTCAATGTCGTAAAACCGATTGATCAGATTGGTGATTGTCGTTTTTCCTGCACCGGTGCTGCCGACAAATGCAATCTTCTGCCCCGGCTTTGCATACAGATTGATTCCCTTCAGAATTGTGACCCCTGGTTCATAGCCGAAAACGACATCATGAAAGCGCACATCCCCGCGCAGCTCCACAAGCTCTACACTGCCGTCCTCATGCGGATGCCGCCATGCCCAGTGCCCGGTATATTCCTGACATTCCTGCAATCTGCCGGTTTCCAGCTTTCGAACACGGGTCAGGGTAACACGGCCTTCATCCACCTCCTCGCATTCCTCCATCATTCCAAAGATACGCTCCGCTCCGGCCATTGCGGCCAGTATGAAGTTCAGCTGCTGGGTAAACTGATTGATAGGCAGCGCTGTCTGGCGTACATACACCAGATAGGAAGCAAGTGCCCCCAGTCCGATTTCTCCACCAATCGCAAAGAATCCACCGATACATGCGACAATGGCATAATTGAAATAGGAAATGCTGACAACCGTTGGAATCGTTCTGCCGGAATAGGTCAATGCCTCCGTACTCGCCCTGCGCAGACGTTCATTGCGACGTTCAAATTCCTCATAATTTTTCTGTTCATGGTTAAATACCTTAACCACCTTGACACCGTCAACCATCTCCTCAATAAAGCCGTTCAGCTTTCCCATGGCGGCCTGCTGATGTGAAAAATAGTATTTGCTCTTTTTACTGAAATATTGAATCATCAGATACATGATAACCATGAAGAACATAACAATCAGTGACAGCTTCCAGTTCAGCAGAAGGATGGCAAGCAGTGTTCCGGTAATCATGACAAAGCTTTGAATCAGATTATCAAAGCAGTTGTTCAAGGCATCCTGTACCGTATCCAGATCATTGGTAAAATGACTCATGACATCCCCGTGTGTGTTGGTATCGAAGAAGCGAAGGGGGAGCTTTTGCATCTTGGAAAACAAATCCTCCCGAATTTCCTTAACAATGCTCTGCGCCGTATGTGTCATCAGCTGTTTGTATACCGCTGTGCATAAAACTCCTCCTGCATATATAAGTCCCATGAACAGAACCGCCCGCACAAGTCCGTCATAGTCATGAGGAAGAATGTAATTATCAATCAATGGATTCAGCAGATAGGTGCCGTACAGGTTTGCCCCGGCACTGGCAATGACCAGTACACCCACAAGCAGCAGTGCAAATTTATGATTACCCAGATAACGCAGAAAGGTACGTATGGTTTTCTTCATATTCTTCGGCTTTTTGCCTGTAATCTGTTTAGCCATTATAAACCAGCTCCTTCCTGTTGGGAATAGTAAATATCCTGATAGATCGGATCCGATGCAAGCAGCGTATCATGCGTACCGATGGCATGTATTTTCCCATCGTCCAGAATAACGATCTGATCCGCATGCTGAATCGAGGTGACACGCTGTGCGATAATGATTTTCGTTGTATCCTTCAGGGATGCCAGACCTTCCCGGATACTGGCCTCTGTAGCGGTATCGACGGCACTGGTGGAATCATCGAAAATCAGTACCTTCGGACGCTTCAGCAATGCCCGTGCAATACAAAGACGCTGCTTCTGTCCACCGGAAACATTGACACCGCCCTGTCCAAGGTCAGTATCATAGCCCTTGGGAAAGCTGCTGATAAACTCGTCCACGCATGCGATACGGCATGCCCATGCTATATCTGCATCACTGGCCTGTGCGTCACCCCATAACAGATTCTCACGAATCGTCCCGCTGAACAGCGTATTCTTCTGCAGTACCATTCCTACGGCATCACGCAGATGCTCCACCGGATACTCTCGAACATTTCTCCCATCAATGCGAATTTCACCGTCGCTGACATCATAAAGTCGTGGAATCAGCTGTACAAGCGTGGTTTTCGCAGAACCGGTACCACCGAGAATACCGACCGTGCTGCCTTTTTCAATGTGCAGCGTTATATCACTCAAAACGAATTCCTCTGCCTCCTCCCTGTACTTGAAATACACATGATCAAACGCGATATCCCCATGCTGCACAGACGCTGTTGCCTGTGGCAGATCACGGATATCCACCTCCTCGTCCAGCACCTCAAGAATACGCTCACCGCTGGCAATGGATCTTGTCAGCATCAAAAAGACATTGCTGATCATCATCAGAGAATTCAAAATCTGCAATACATAGCTCAGAAATCCGGTCAGCTCTCCCACCTTCATCGTACCGGCAAAAATCATATTCCCGCCGAACCAGATGATACAGACAACCGTGGTATACATAACCAGCTGAAACAGCGGCAGATTCCATACAGAGGTGCGAAATGCGCGTTCACTTGCTGAGCGCAGACTGTCATTGACCTCTTCGAATTTTTCTTCTTCATAGGTACCGCGAACATAGGATTTCACAACGCGGATTGCATTCAGATTTTCCTGTACGATGGTATTTACCTTATCGATGGATGCCTGCATCAGCCGATACAGCGGCCCCACCCTTCGCACGATTACAAACAGCGCTATTCCTAAAACGGGAATCGCAATCAAAAAGACGACGGCAAGCTGGGCATTGATGGTGAAGGTCAGCACCAGTGCGGTCAGCAGCATAACAGGGGATCGTACGATCGGACGAACTCCGTTACTGATTGCTGTCTGCAAAATCGTCACATCACTCGTCAGTCTGGTTATCAGCGAGGATGTGGAAAAATGATCCGTATTCGCAAAGGAAAAGCTCTGCACCTTCGCAAACTCATCCTTTCTCAGCTCTGCACCAAAGCCCTGTCCGGCGGTTGCGGCATATCGGGCATATAGTATCCCAAGCACCAGAGCAATCAATGCACAGGCAATCATCTGCGCTCCCTTTATAAGGATGTAATCCTTATCCGCATTCGCAACACCGATATCAATGATATCCGCCATGATGATCGGTATAATCAATTCAAATACTGTTTCCGCAACAACGCAGAAGCAGCTGATTGCCAGATATTTTTTATATCGGCTCATATAGGGCCACATTCGTTTCAACATCTGTTTTCCTCCTTTTTTCCTTCCTTCATGATCAATCCAGCTGTTTACCAGTCAGATTATGATACATTCTACCCAGATATTCCCGGAACTGTTCCTTTTCCTGTTCACTAAAGCCCTGTAAGGACTCGGCTTCCACCTGATGACAATGTGTTTCCCAAGCCGCCAGTGCCTGTTCTCCCTTAGGCAGTATCTGCATGGACAAAGCCCGCTTATTTGTTTCCACAACGTGGCGCTTCAGCATGTTCTGTTCCTCCAGATTATTGAGAATCCGGGATACAGTCGCACATTCCACATCACAGGCTGCAGCGATTTCCTTCAGCATGCAGTTGCGATTCGCTGCCACATAGCGCAAAACCTTTGGCTGTCCGGGAGATAATCCGAATTCCTGCATATTTTGACGGATTCTGTTTCTCTGTGCATGAAATGTTTTAAACATCATAAAGTGAAATGCAGTTTTCATAGTGCCACCTCCATAATTAGCATCCTAATTATTAGCAACCTAACTATACTGCCCAAACGATCATCTGTCAATAAGTCTTATCTCTGTTTTACAAATGGCACGAGCTAAAATTGCAGGTTGCCTTACATGCCTTTATCCCCCTGCATGTTGCACACAGGTATCCTTTTTCATCCAATGTTGATTTTCAATCACTATGAAATACCAGCTGGCTATTCCTCTAACATTCTCCCTTAAGTGTATTCTGCTTTGATAGCGCAGCTGTGTGCAATGACCTTTTCTTATCAGCTCAGGATTCTCCGCCTCCGCTTCTTTTATGTGCCTGTTTCCGGATGGCTTACCTCATAAAATATCAGAAAGAGGTCCCGATTGCGATGGTTGCATAGCTGTATATCCTGTAGGATATACCCCATCGTACAGCTTACACGCGCAATCACCACTTCAGAAGGAAAACATTCCTCAAACCGTCACTAAGGATTGCCCTTGATGCACATGCACAGTACAAATCATCACCACTCATAACATTTTCCCCTTTCCTTTTGTTTTCCTTTTTGAAAGGACTTTCTCAAATAAAAATGAAAGCCCCATATCAAAGGGCCATATGATGTTCAGGTTATTTCGGTGTCCAATAGCACCATTCAGGAGGATGCTGAATATCCTTTCAGACACGAGGCTATAAAGGTGAATATTCAATAGAGCGCATGCTTTGGTTGTCCTGATAAGCATGCTAAAAAGGAATCGACTTCATTTGAATGAAATTGATTCCTTATATAATACCAGTATATACTTTACAGTAAACGCCTCTTCTTCCAGATTATCCAACAGTATTGAGTATTCCACAATAGGAGGCATCTGTCACATACATTGCGGCTATCCTTTTACTGTCCTCTGTATCTGTGTATTCCCTCAAAAACCTCTCCACCCGGCGATACCCTGCCTCATAATCTTTCCTCACCTAAGACCTTCCTCTTAGCAAAGTTACCTAAATCCGAAATTTTTTATAAATGTCATCGTACTGCAACCGAATAGAGAATCCGCCTTCTAAGGTATTCTCCGAATTCCACACATGAGCAGAGCGTTCAGGAGCAGCATGAAAGATATCGCATGAATCAGCGTATTGCGCTTAATAGTCGGATGCTGTATCCGTCAAATCAGACAAAGGACTGGGAGCTGCTCCGCTAAGCTTACTGCTTCTTCTGCTTGTGTCTTGGACCCTGCACCGCCATGCGGTATCCGTAATACGTAATCAGGAAATATGTCCCATAAATCAGCAGGACGATACCCGCAGTCATCAGATTTGTTTTCCACATATTCTGCAGTCCAAACAGGAAGGAGAAGGCACCGGATACCACAGGAACACCGACCATAGCATGCACAATGGCAAGGCTGAGCGGCAGCATAAAATATATGGCAATCTGTCCCAGAATGGAATGATCTATCATCCTTTGCGGTGTACCGATTTTACGCAGGATGTCGTAGTTCGATTTGCTGTCATCCGCATCACTCAGCTGCTGAAGTGCCAGAACAGCTGCACTGGAGACAAGGAATACAATGCCCAGATACAGGCCGATGTAAACAAAGAGCATACCGGAGCCGAGAGAGTTTTCCCTGACCTCATCCCGTGTGATTCCGGAATACCGGTAATCCTGCATTCCTGTCTGCCTGGCATAATCCGTGATATTTTTTTCAACCCGCGCTTGATATGCGGAAACCTGCGCCTCCCTGGCAAGATCGATATTCCAGTAGGTCCTGACGGGTGCTTTGGATTGTACAACCGCATCCGGTACAACGACTGCCAGCATGATTTCCGGCATGGGACTGGTGCAGAGAAAGCTGGAGGTTTCCCGGGCGTTTACCAGCTTGAGCTTGTGACCATATACGGATATCGTCTTATGCGCATCACCGACGGCAGTGAGAGCATCCAGAATATCTTCCTTTGCGCTAATGAAGAATGCTTCTTTGTTATGAATGGATACGGGCTTATTTCCCTGTGATTCCATAGCTTTATTGTAGTCGCTCACGGATATATATTCCAAAGGTGCACCGGCATACAGCTTACCGGTATCATAGTCTTCCATAAGCGGAAGAATCGCCTTCAGTGTATCCCTGTCGGTATACACATTCACCCTGTTCCAGCGTTTGGCCTTTTGCACGTTCAGCAGCTGCTTCATAGCTTCTTCGCTTATATTTTCGTCCTGCATGTACGTATACATATACGGTGTCGTCTGATCCACACTGTCAACCAGGCTGTGATGCAGTGAAAAGCCGCAGGACAATGCACCGATAGCAAGCAGCAGCATGAGACAGACGATTCCCATAGAGGTACTTGCAGAGCTGATTTTCGCGTTGATCTGCCGCAAAACAACCATATGCAGGTTGCGGTAATAGGTACGCTTGCTGAGACGGATAAACTGTAACAGAAAGCCGGACAGAGACATAAAGAACAGGATTGTCCCGATACCGCCAATCACCAGAATCGGTACAAGCATGACAGCAAATGTCTGCAGCGAGGATGTTGCCAGATAATAGGCCGTTGCAAGCAGCGTCAGAGAAATCAGCAGAACAAGCACGGACATCCATGGTCTGCGGATTCTTGCCTTTTCCATCTTCTTTTTTGATTGCAGCAGATCAATCAGCTTCACCTTTGCGATCACTCTGGTATTCAACAGCATGATAATAACGAATATCACCGTAAAGGATATACTTGTTGTTATTGCACTCGGTATGGAAAATATTACACGAAAGCTCATCGATACCTGCAGCATTCCAGCGCTGAAGATTCCCAGCAGCTGGGAGCATAGCGCACCCAGCAACAGACCGCTCAGCAGAGAAAGAAATCCGACTGCCATTGTTTCATATACAAGAATTCTGGAGATATCCCGTTTCGGCATTCCCAGCAGCATATAAATTCCAAACTCCTGCTTCCTTCTGCGAATCAGAAAGTTATTCGCATACAGAATCAAAAAAGCCAAAACGATTGCGACAAACACAGACAGTACATTCATAAACTGTCCGACCGTCTTCAGTACGGTTGACTGCGACGTACTCAGATTCAATACCTGCTCCTGAGAGGAAAAGGAATTGAAGGTGTAAAACAGACATACGGAAAACATCAGTGTCATAAAGTAGACAAAATAATCCTTATAGCTTTTCTTTACATTTCGTAAAGCCAATTTTGAAAATTTCATAGCAGCACCTCATCTCTACAGAAATTATAGAAAATTTCACAGAAGTGTGCCATGGATGTCCCTTACATTCACCTTTCATAATTGTAATACAGCAAGCCATCTTTGTAATTTTTCTAATGGATTTTCCCTTTATCCGTGTTTATACGCTTGCCCGGAGGCAGTTGATAGCGCCTGTAAACAGTGGAAAAGTATGCGATGCCGCTATGGTTGCTTCTTACATCAAAAAAAGGGCCCAGATTCACCGTTTGAACGATGTATCAGCCCCTGTTCTTGATCATGATCCAGCTTATTGAGATCCATGTAGTCCATGCCATTTCTTTATTTACATGAAACACATATCACCATATGATTATAATAAATAATTATTCTCACGATCCGCAATTTGCAAGGTAACCAGCTGATAGGTGGCATATCCCTGGATAACCAGCGGCTCCTGTTCGCATAGCGCTTCCGCTTCCTCACGACTGTCTGTTTTCAGAATATACATGCCAGCCATTCCCGGATATCCCTTGAACACACCGCAGATTTCCAATTTTCCCGCATCATCCAGTCCTCTTATGTTTTCCACATGCTCCGTAACAGCCTTCTTTGTCATTCTGTTGTAGGTCTTGCTTTTTTTAAGCATCATCATGTATCTGTATTTTTCCATTCGCCTTCTCCTTTAGCCTTTGTAAAGACATTTATATCCTAAGTTTATTTCATACAGCTTGCATCAGCAGCACATGTGTATCCCGGGCACTGGGTTATCCCGTATGGATAGTCAGATAGCCGATAATATCCTCAAATTCAATATGTCTTGCTTCAAAAAATCTTCCGTTATAATATAAAGCAAGATGGTTCTTTGGTTTATCCCGTACCGTAACGATACAGCATTTGGGAAATGCAAAGGCCTTTCCTCTTGTGTAGGTCATCCTATCCTCATGAGATATACCAAAATAATGCAATGCCTCCATCACTCTCGATAAGGAACACTGCCATGGCTTCGTCTGCATGAAGTCGATAACCTCTTCTATAGGAAGACCGCTGAGCATAGCGATACAGATTTGCCCGCAATATCCCGGTTTCGGATATACCACCTCCTGTATATGATCTATTTTTCGTACAGGATGGTCTGTTGTATAGGGACCGTTCTTGTTAATTCTGGTTAATTCACGGATGATTTCAAACGAAACAGGTAGCTCACCTCGCTGTTAAGCTGCTGTACAACAGCCTTCGATACCGGTATAAAATAAGTGCCTGCCCCTTTGGAAATCAGCTTGCATTCAAACACAGTATCTTCCACCGTTACCCTTACAGGGAGCATCCCCTTTTGATTACATGTCTCCCAGACATTGAAGGGGATCCTTATAAAATACCGGTTTCCCTGTCTGTATAGGTTTTCTGTGAATGTATATATCATACGTGTAATCTCCTCATACAGCCTCAATGGCTGATCGTTGCAATACTTTCTAATTTTTTTGTATGACAGCGTCCTCCTGACAGGAAATCGGGAAATCCTGCCCTGTCCTCAAGCATACCGGCTTACAGTCTCGTAAACAACCTGAGACTTCATTATCAGGAAGCTTTTTTCTCGGCTGCGTGCAGCATTCATTCCATCCTTTTTGCATATAAATCATAATTGACCTGCCACTCCCCGTCTTGCTGTACCATAATATCCTGCCAGTGGAAGTGATTTTCTGCAATCTTTGCAAACACCCACTTTCTGTGCTCGTCTTCGAGACTGGAAAGAACAATCCTGTCTTCCTGCTTTCTCGCCTCAAAGCGCATGATTCTTCCGGTATAGCCATAGGCAATTTCCCATGTACGGGTAGCCGGATTATACATGCGAAGCGTTGTCCCGTATTCAAAGTGCGGCAATACAATCACATCCTGCACTGCCATTCCTTCCAGCACCCGGGAAAAATGCCATTCCCCTTTTCGCACTGCGCCTGTTGCATTGTCCACGTAATCGATGTACCAGCTGCCAATCAGCATTCCGAAGAAATCATCCTCCTTGGGAATTGCTGCGTTTCTTTCGCTGCTTGCAAGGGCTTCATAGAAATCCTTCATATAACATCCTCCTCTGGTTTCACATTATTCATTTCTATGAACAGGACATCACACTACAAATATTTCAAAGTGTGTTCTCCTTCAGACGTTGTTTTCCTTTACTTGTGCGTCCAGCAGCGGCTGATACATCATCATTGCGTGGTTTTCAGCAACCAGCTGCTCCTCCAGAAGCGTTCCCTCCTTTGACAGCATCAGACGGTAGAGCTGATTATGACGACTGTAGCCGCCCCACCATTCCCTACGCATTTCATGATTGCGCTCAACAATTTCATAGCGTACCTGCAGAGGATGCAGCATTCTCCATTCTCCATGCAGATGAGTCTTTCCCACATGAAGCCGCAGCTGAAAGGGCTGATCGTCGGATTGCTGATCATCAGGTCACCATAGGGATAAAAGCAGGTGGCCCCGCTGCCGAAGGGCTGTGTGCGATTGGCATCCGGGAACACATCATACCCATGACGGTGGCGCTCCACAACCTGTAGCGGTGTATGTATCGTAATCCAGAACAGCAGGTTGGACAGCTGGCACAGCCCGCCGCCGATTCCGTATACAATTGTTCCATCCTTCAGCATCATGCCTTTCTTATAGCCCTTGGATGCCGACGGTTTCCCTATTGTTTTCCAATAGCTCAGCGTTTCCTGCGGATAGACGATGATACCGTCCAGCTTCTCCACCGCTAGGCGAAGGTTCACAATTTTATTCTCCTGATAAACCTCCTCTTCCTTTGTCAGATTTCACTTCAGCAGACTTTTATGCTGAAAGCAGACATTGGGATAGTCCTCACTTCCGTGTCCGCTGGCAAACTGCCGTTTTGATGTATACCATCCAATATATCTGCGCCACGTATAATACCAGCCTCCCAGCATCAGCCGAATATCCGAACGCTTCTTTGTACGCAGATCCTCCTGTTTCTTTTTCATAGCACCACTCCTTTTCCTTCTATACGATTACCCTTTTTACTTTATTTCAGTCTGCTCAATCATCGTAAGCAGTTTTCAGAAAATAGCCTGCAGAAGTGCATGAAAAATACCAATCACGGCAATACCGCACAAAACCCCGCTCACAAATCTTCGCACATTCGTCGATGGAAGAACATCTGCCGCCTGAAGTCCCCAGTCAATCAGCATACTCAGCATAAACAGACCGTAAACAGCAAGCGGCAGCGTTACAGAAAACATCCACAGCAGAATGCCAAAGCCATACCCGAGATACAGTCCGCTGCATCTTGCACATACGGGACACTGATAGCCGTGAATAAAGAAGCTGCGCTCTGCTTTCTGATGGCAGGAACGGGAAAACAGATGCATCAGGGAGAGCCAGATGTCATCCGGATTCATCGATTAAATCTGGTACCGCAGTCATTGCAGATACAGATGGTTCTTCTGCGCTCGCCATCGGCACAGCACAGTCCGCACAGCATCCCGATCGGACCAAAACAGATAGCCCCAAGAATGCCGCTTGGCAGATTGTAGCTTTCATTGTTTCGCTCCTCGATGATGCGCAGATTCCTGCTGCCGCACGATGGACAGCAAACATGATCATAATTCCGATACATATAGATACCTGCCTTTCTGATTTTATTATACTATAGGAAAGCAAGCTGTGCGCATCAATGTGTTTTCCATCATGAATTTCATTTTTATTGAAAATAGGAGCAAACTGTTTCTACATATATACGGTTCACACGCAATGCTTACTTCCATACAAGACTGGTCCGCTCTTTCTTCATAAGGTATAGAAAAAAGGAAGCCGAATTTCTATTTTGCAGAAAGGAATCCCTCTGCCGAATCCGGCTTCCTAAGCATCTATTTACAGATGGCTTTTGAGCTGTTTTTTTTATACTTCTTCCTGTCTCATTTCCGAGTCGGGGATGGCTATGTTTTCTTTCTGACTCCATTTCTGAACGGTGGAAACCCGCTGGCCGTTTTTCTCATCCGTTGTCGCAATCAGCGTCGCATCCGCAACCTTGCTCAGATTGGATATCTTATCCGTCGGTGTTACGATAATTGCCTGAAAGCCGAGTGACTTCAACAGGTAAATGCATTCCTCGATTCGCTCATTATCCATTTTATCGAAGGCCTCATCAAAGATTGCCAGCTGCAGACCGTCGTTTCCTGCATCATATACGCTGAACAGCGATACCAGTACAGCGACATAAAACGGTGTCTGTGTTTCTCCACCGGAGCTGGAGCCGATCGTGGCACGCAGCGAGTTTCCGTTTTCCAGAATATCAAATTTCAGATAGGTGGTGAAGCGGGAAAGCAGCTGAACCTCTTTTTGCAGCTCCTGATACTTTTTGGGGTCCTGCATGGAGGATAAGGAAGAAATTTTATCAAACAGCTCATGAATCAGCTCCTCATTTTCCTCATACACCTTCGTGTTCAACAGATTGTGCCCGTTTAATTCCTTGTTGGTGATCAGATTGTAATACTCACGGTAATCCTCATTGCAGGTACACACAAATTCATAGCTGGAGCGGCCGAATTTATGCCTGCGGATAGAGCGGTTCAACCGGTCAATCTGCATTCGCACATTTTCGATTTTACTATTGAGCGCACTAAAGAAATTATTCTGGAAGCACTCATATGCCTTCTGCTGTGCGAGGCGGCATTTATCGATATAGTCCTCAACAATATTATCCGAATGCTTTTCATATTCCCGCTCATAATCATCGCATAAAAAATTCGGGTTGAGGGCAATGCGGAAGGTATCATTGTAATGTGTTTTTTTCGTTATCAGCTCCAGCTTGGAAATTTCAACACGGCTGTTCAGCTCCCGCAGTGCTTCCTCCAGCTGTTTCTGTTTCCTGCGGATACCGTCTGCCGTGGTGATTGCCCCGATTGTGTCCGGTATGCCTTGCTCGGGCTTTTTCGCTTCCTTAACCTGCTGCTGAAGCTCCTGTATACGTGCATTGCAAAGCTTCATATCCCCTTCCAGCTGACGGCGCCGGCTTTCCTGTTCCACCTGCAGCATATACAGTTCGTTTTTCTTTTTCTTTGCCTCATCCAGTTTTTGATCCAGCAGCAGAAGCTCCTGCAGGGATTCCGGTGTCTGAGCGTCACGCAGCTCTTTGATCTTTTGTTCCAGCTGCTCCACCTCTTTGGCCTTGCACAGTCCATCCTCCAGCTGACGGATAAAGTCATCACTGATAACGGTTTGCAGCTGTACCGCCTGCAATGTCCTTGTGACTGTTTCCAGCTTGCGGCAGGTGGAGGTGAGCTTTTGCTGGCGGATAATCAGCTCCTGCAGCTGCTTTTCTATGGAATCGGCACCGATAAAGGGTACCTTATACAATTCCGGATTCATATGCGACACTGCATAGCCGCTGTATAGCATACAGTCGCTGGTGATGCTTACCGGATAGCTTCGCAGTGTCTCCTCCGCTTCACAGCATACGACTCTGCCCAGCAGATATTCCACATAGGGGCGCACATCCTCGCGTTCCACCTGCACGCAGTCATACAGTGTTTTTGCATCGGGACGTTTCCCCGGCTTTGCCTTTGCGATATCCACAATGGAATAGGTATGAATCTTTTTTTCTTCCTTAATGGAGCGGTAAATGCGATAGGCATCCATGAAATATTCTGCCTCAACCACCAGATTCAGCTTCTGGTTATGGATGTAGCCTTCGATCGCATTTGTCCACGCCTCCTCCTGAATGCTGAACAGGTCTGCGAGTATGCATACCTCTACCGGTTTTCCCACCTGCTGATAAAGCCGTTCCTCCAGCTCCTGCTTTAAAACGAGCAGCTTTTTCGGATATGTCTTTTTCCCGGCTTCCAGCGCACGGCGATTTGCCGCTAGCACCTCCTGCTCCTCCCTGCATGTCTGCAGACTGTTTTGCATGGTTTGGCGCACCGTGGACAGGGTATTCTCGATGTCTCTCATCTGTCGCTGAATATCCATATAGGCTTCCATGTTAAACGCAGCCAGCTGCTGTGCCGCATGCACGGACCTTTGTATAGCCAGCTTGATTCCGGACAGATCGAAGTCCTCCAGCTGCAAGCCGTCATAATCCTCGATTTCCTCCAGCTGCTCTATCTGTTCCTTCAGAAATTCTCCCTTCGTAACCAGCTGCTGCTGAACGGCGGTCGTATCTCTTTGCAGGGTGTTTCGCTGCTCCAGATGCGCCTGTATCTTTCGTTCCAGAATATCTGCCGCATTATCCCTGCGTGCATCCCGTAAGGCTTCCATGTTCTGTTCCAGCAGTGCCCGCTGCTCCTCGGTTTCCCTTGATTCCTTTGTCAGCTTCTGATAGCTCTTTGTATATACCTCATATTGCGCGGCTGCCTCATCATGTTCCACCAGCATACCGTGATATACAGCTGCCTTTTGCTCCACACGCAAGTTCGCAACACGCTCCTGTTCCCCGCATATATCCGTATACTGTTCATGGATCAGGGAAAGCTGGGCCTTTTTCTGCTGTACCGTTTCCAGCTGTTCCTTCATCTGCCGGTAATCCTGAATTTCCTCCTGCATCTCTTCGAGATTCAGGTCTTCTTCCTCCTGACAGATATTTTTTACGATGAATTCGGAAATATTCATCATCGGTGTGTATGCAACTGCCATTTTAAAGACATCGAAAAACCGCTGGTCCTTGATCAGCATGCGCTGACGGAAATAGTTTTTGTAATCCATATGTGTGGTAAAGGAACGGCAGCTGCGATCCTGAAAGCTGGCCAGCAGCTTCTTCATACGACGGATATTGAATACCGTTCCCTCATCCGTAAAGCAATGCCCGGGAATCGGCTGATTCATCATATAGTAGCAATGCTCCATGTCCCCCCGCGTAGGCCCGTTTACGTCAAATACGATACCAAAGCAGTAAATTCTATGCTGTTCATCCTCAAATTCCATACACAGATGTGAGCTGAACATCCCTTTATCACGCTTAAAGGTACCATCCTTGTATTTGCCCTTCAGATATCCCATCAGATCACGGGTTGTTTTATCATTTGCGGATTTATTGAAAATGGAATTGTCGGTTCGACCAAGAATAACCAGCTGCATGGCATCAATCAGCGCTGACTTTCCCTCTCCGGTTTTACCGCTCAGAAAGACGATATCCTCAAAGCTCAGGATCGTCTTCTCGTAATACAGCCAGTTGACCAGCAGCATTTTCTTCAGCTTCATCGTCTTCCTCTCCTTCCTCATTACGCAGCTTCATCAGAATTTCCTCCACCCGCTTCGGTGTGAGAACACAGGTGATATAAGGCAGTACCCAGATCAGCTCCTCATCCCCCTGTGTGTATTTCTGAAGAATATTCAGTCTTTGCAGGGACTGTAATGCCGCATGGATGTATTGCATCGAAGGCCTTACGCTTACCATCGCATGCACATCCACCAGCAGCTGCAGCAGCTCATTGACAGAAATACGTATGGTGAGAGATGCATCCAGCTCCAGCATTTTCTCCTCATAATAATTACGCAGAATCAGCAGAAGCTGCGTTTCCAGCTTTGTCAGACGATAGCGGCAGCTACAGTCCTCCCGCTCATTGACCAGATAAATCATCCCCATATAAGATGAACGCTCCCTGCACAGCAGCCATCCCGCATAGCGGAGATATTCCTCAAAGCAGTCCCAGTGATCATGGATAAACACATAGTCTGCATTTCGTTCCTTTTTCTCAAACTGTCTGATTTTCGCATACTGGTAAATGCAGTTTTCTGCCAGTAATATATTGACGATCCGTCCGAATTCCTCGCGGTCCTTCAGATCCAGTTGTTCTACCTTCATTTTGTTACCTTCCTTTTAATCAACAGATTGGGATAATGGAAATCCCCTTCTGTAATCCCTTCCGTCTGATTCGGAATCAGGGTTGCCTGCACATCCATTTTGCGGTCTCTTCCATATACATACACCAGAATGGAGCGGATATAGTCATCCATATCCTTCACCCCGATATCCTTCAGCTTTCCTACCGCTTCCCCATGCAGCTTCTCTGCATAGTAAGCCGATATGCTTTCACGGGTAAAGCGAGCGTAGCGGTCAAAGCCAATGCGCTTTTCAAGCTCCTCCTGATTCTGGGTGCTCTCTTCAAAGGTGAAGGTCATCACTTCCCGCTCATCCCTACGCCTGCGTCGTTCAAAGGTGTACACCTCATCACGCTCCATGTAGCGGGTCTGCTGGATATTGATGGATTCACTGATCTGCTCACACACTCTCTGCGGCTCTTCCTTCATATGATGGATCAGTTCCACCAGCTTTCCCTTTAACCCCTGATCACTGTTGCACAGATACATAATTTTCTGCTTTGCCAGTCTGCGGTAACCCGCGTCGCTGTCCACCAGCTGGGCAGTCAGCGTTTCCACGATATTCAAATCATTGTACATGGCATACAGCATTTCCTCGATATGCTTTTTTGCCGTATCACGGCTGGCAACACGATAGTGACTTACCGCACTGTCTACAATTTTCTCCTTGACTGCTTCCTCCTGCAGAAGGGTTTCCAAAATACCTGCGACCGGGTTTTTAAACCGTTTTAAGCTGTCCTCCACAAGAGTTGGAAAAACATAGCCCTCCACAATATCACCATAATAAACATCAAAGAAATCATGATAGATTTTCGTTGATGCCTTTTTCACCTGAATCGCATAATAATCCCGTATTCTGGCATTGGTCTGTTCCAGTGTCAGAATCAGCTCCTTGAAATCGGCATAGGCATTACGGATATGCTGATAGCTGTCTTCTATTTTCACGGGATCATCCATATCCTTCAGGGAGGCATGGATGCGAATCAGATAGCCGATCTGTTCCCGTTCCTTGATAATATCATTCACGAAGGAGATGAACACCCGGCTGTGATAGGGCAGAGACACCATTTTTTTCATCGTATCCATATGCAGATCGACATTGATCCAGGTATGCTTCTCAAACAGCCGTAACAGAAACTGGATATCCCGGTCATAAACATCCTTCTCACTGCGCAGCTCATTCTCGATATCGCTGTATTCCGCTTCCTCCTGAAAGTCGATTTCATATTTTTTATCCTGCACATAATCTTCCAGTAAATCCTGAAGCAGGGCACGCTCCATACTCATGGTCTGATTGCGATAAATGCAGTCATGAATCTGCAGAAGCAGATCCACATAAATATCCCGGTTCTTCGATACCAGTATGGTAAAGAAGGATGGATCCATTTTCTCAAATAAGGACATGCAAGCCCACCTTTCAAACATTCGTTCCTTTATTTTACTATAAGCGAGGTAAAATATCCATGACTTTAGTGTATCGCAGAAAAGAAAAACAGCAGCTCCCTTCAAAAGGAAGGCAACTGCTGTGAAATGCTGCACATAACTATTTTTCAAATGTCATCCTATGTGGGACCAGGTCTGTCCGGCATCCTGCTTATGCACTGCTCTGGGACGCATGCAGCAGTATCCAAAATATGAGGTTGCGGATATATCAAACACCTCTTCCACCGATTGTATACCCGTTTCCCTGCATCTGTGAGTGTCTTTTTTCAGCTTCTATTCCACCGATTTCAGGGATTCCACCATCGGTATTTTTTTCAGCTTGCGATACATTACCAGATTCACAATGATGGCGAACACCATCGTGATTGCCACGGAATACAGGAAGGAAAGCTTTTCGATATTTCTTCCGAACATCACCGTATCCAGCTCTGCCAGCGACATAATCAAGGAGTGCAGGACGATTCCCAGCACCAGCCCTGCCAGCGCACCGATCAGTGTCAGAAAAATATTCTCTCTGTATACATAGGCACTGACCTCCTTGTCATAAAAGCCCAGTACCTTAATGGTCGCAATCTCACGCAGTCTCTCCGATATATTGACATTCGTCAGATTGTAAAGTACGACAAATGCCAGCAGTCCGGCTGAGATAATCAGTACAACAACAATGAAGGAAAGGGATGCAATCGTATCCTGGAAGGATGCTGCAATTCCGGAATAGAAGGATACAGAATCAATGGTATCCTTTTTCATAAAGGCATTTCCCAGCGCCTGTTCATCCTTTTCACTGCTGTCCCGCATGATGGCAAACATGCCGGTACTTTGCGGTGTCTTGTGATAGACACTCTTATAATAGGAGGGTGTCATATATACGATATGCCCCACATAGTTCTCTGTGACAGCCGCAATTTTCACATCCTTCTTTACACCGTCCCCATTGTCAATCGGGAAAGTATCGCCGACCTTCAGATGTTTATCCTTGGCGATTTTCTCTGTGATAACTGCTCCGTCATTGTTTAAGCTGATCGCTTCATTGGAGCCGCGCTGACGCAGGGAGATATACGTATGCAGGCTTTCCACATCCTGAGGAACATACAGGTCGATTCCCTTATCCTCCCCCTCATCCGCATAGAAGCCGTGATATACCGCCATAGCAGTGGCAGACTTCACACGGGAGTCCTTTTGCAGCTCGTTCAATTCCTGTTCCTTCTGGCTGAGCGTATCCTCACCTTTATATGTCATGGTGACATCAAATTTGAAGATATCCCCATACTGCTTCACCGCAATTTCCCCGATGGAATCCTGAATACCAAAGCCGGCTACCAGCAGGGCACTGCAGCCGCTGATTCCAATCACCGTCATGAGGAAACGCTTTTTATAGCGAAAGATATTCCGCGCGGTCACCTTGTAAATAAAATTGAATCGCTTCCATATAAATGGAATACGCTCCAGTAAAATCTTCTTACCGTTTTTCGGAGCCTTGGGACGCATGAGGAGGGCCGGCGTTTCCACCAGTTCCTTATAACAGGCCGCAAGTGCTGCAGCTACCGTTATCACGGAGGCAAGCCCGATGGCAAGGGCCGCCAGTCCGATATCCGCCTGCAGCTGAACATCCGGCAGTGTATACATAATTCCCCAGGCATTGAATATCACTGTCGGGAAGACAATCATGCCAATTACTGCCCCGCAGATTCCACCAAGGATACTGGCAATCGCCGCATAGGCTACAAATTTCATCGCGATATCCGGCTTGGAATATCCCAGTGCCTTCAGGGTACCGATTTCCTGACGTTCTTCATCGACCATACGGGTCATCGTCGTCAGACATACCAGAGCCGCAACAAGGAAGAAGAACAGCGGAAACACCTTGGCGATTGCTCCCATGCGGTCCGCAGCACTTCCATAATCCATATAGGAGTAATGCGAATGGCGGTCCAGTACATACCATTTCGGCGTTTCCATGCTGTTGATGTCTTCCTCTGACCGATCCAGCTTTTCCTTTGCCTCCTGCAGCTTGGCAGCACCGTCCCTTTCCTGCTTCTCAAGCTCCAGCTTTCCCAGCGCGATTTCCTTTTGTCCGTTTGTTATCTTATCTTGTGCGGCCGCACTTTCCTGCTGTGCGCTCACTCTGGCGGATGCCAGCTGCTGCTTTCCCGTCTCAATCTGCTGCTGGGCAGTCGCAATCTGGGTTTCGAGTGCATGCAGCTGAGAGGCTGCCATGGTTACCATTTCCTGCATTGTTGATATCTGTGCTTCCAGCATCGTTAATGCAGGAGAAGCAACCTGCCGCGAGGTTTCCAGTGCCGCCTTTTTCTCCTGCAGCAGCTGTTTATCCAGCTCTGTTAGATTCGGATCCTGCAGCTGCGTATCCACTTTGGCAAGTTCCTCATCCAGTGAGGACAGCTTTGCTTTGGCTTCCGCTATCTGCTTTTGTATCTGCGGCAGATTGTCATCCAGCTTTTTCTGCTGCGCGTCCAGATAGCTTTTCGCACTGGAGTACTGAGATTTCAGCTGGGACAGGGTCTGTTCACTCTGCTGCAGCTGTGCTTCCTTTTCCTGTATGGTTCTTTCCGCACTGCTTTTCTCTGCATTCAGGGTGGCCTGTCCAACAAGCAGTTCATCTTTTGCATTCTCCAGCTTGTCCTTGGCATTTTTTATTTCTGTCTCATATTTCTTTTTATTCTTCTCATATTCCTTACGACCGGCTTCCACCTTGGCAAGGGCTTCCTTTTTGATATCGTCAAAGCGCTCCTGTGCACGCTCCTCTCCCAGTGCTGTGATTGTGGTCTTTTTGGGATCGATGATATCGAAATAAGCATCCGCATAGGAGTTGGGCTTCTTTGCGCCGTCAACCGTCACATACACCTCCGTATAATAGGAGGATTTGAAGTTGGTATCCGGAATCACCGCATAATTATCAATACTGCCGCTGCCGATGGCGGAGCTGCCCTTTTCATAGGACAGATAATACGGCATCGTTACCTCTCCGACGATTTTATAGGTTGAGCGCTTTAATGACGCATCCAGTTTTTCGTCCGTACCGCTCGCAAAGGTTATCATTTCTCCGATTCTGGAATCTGCTCCCTTGATGTTGGTGTATTCGATGACGCATTCATCCGCTTTCCGGGGAAGCCGCCCCTTGATCAGCCGCATCTGATTGATATAGTTTTCATCCTCTGCCTTCGCATTCATCGGATAAGACAGCAGCTTGTAGACACGCTGCTGATTGTTATGCGTATTGAGTACATCCATGCTGTAGCTGCCATACACGCCGGCCACTCCATCCACCTGACGGATAGCGGAAACATCCTCCTTTGTCATGCCGATGGTCGACATAATCTTCAGATCCATGAAATTATAGTCATCAAAATAAGTATCCGCAGTATTTTTCATCACCGGTACACTGTCCCGTACTCCGGCGAAGAAGGCGACTCCGATGCCGACGATGGCAAAGATGGAAAAGAAGCGACCGAAGGATTTGCGGATTTCCCGCAGGGTATCTTTCAGAAGGGCTTTCTTTTTCATATCAGTATTCAATCCTTTCTACCGGTAAAGGATGCTCATTGATCGTGATGCTGTCAATTTTTCCGTTTCGTACCTTGATTACCTTATCTCCCATGGCAGTCAATGCCAGATTGTGTGTAATCACTACAACACTGACTCCGCGCTGCCGGCAGGTATCCTGCAAAAGCTTCAAAATCTGTTTTCCGGTATTGTAATCCAGTGCCCCTGTCGGCTCATCACACAGCAAAAGCTTCGGATTTTTGGCAAGTGCGCGGGCAATTGCCACACGCTGCTGTTCTCCACCGGACAGCTGTGCCGGGAAATTGGAGGCACGCTCCTTCAGTCCGACAGCTTCAATCGTTTCATCGATATCCAGCGGCTGCTTACAAATCTGAGTGGCCAGCTCCACATTTTCCTTTACAGTCAGATTCTGCACAAGATTATAAAACTGAAAAACAAACCCAATATCATAGCGCCGGTACGTTGTCAGCTGCTTGGCATTAAATTTACTGATTTCAGTTCCATCCACAAAAATATTGCCGCTTGTTGAGGAGTCCATGCCGCCAAGAATATTCAGTATTGTGCTTTTACCGGCACCGCTGGCTCCTGCAATTACTACAAACTCCCCTTTATCAATGGTAAAATCCACACCGGCAAGTGCCTGGATTTCCACTTCCCCCATTTTATATATCTTTTTCACATTCTGAAATTCAATATAAGCGCTCATACCGGTTCCTTCTTTCTGTGCTTTTCTATATTATACTAGAAATATATCGGAGAAGACAGCCATTTTCCATAAAAGCTGATGCAAAGTTTTCGCTGATGATACATTCATCCCCAAAGGGCACCTGGTGGACAAGTGCGAGGAAAGGCAGAAGGATGATGCGGTGAGGTAAAGTGCAGCGATCATGCAGATGAAAGAGACACGTTCCCTCCGTATAACAACGCTGAAAACAGAGAATAGGGTCTTGACGGATGCGCTATCTTGTTTTACAATATAGCTGTAACTTGTATAACAAGATAGTGAGGAGGTGACGCCATGCTGCCAAGTCAGATGATGAAGGGTATTCTGGATAACTGTATCCTGATCGTGATTGCACAGGAGGATACCTATGGGTATGATATTTCGCAAAAGCTGAAGAGCTACGGATTTTCCAATATATCGGAGGGTACGATTTATCCGCTGCTTCTTCGACTGGAGAAAAACGGATGTATCAACAGTGAATTTCGCAAATCGGCTTACGGCCCCAATCGAAAATACTATACCATTACAAAAGCCGGTCATCTGGAAATACAGGATTTTATGAAGCATTGGAAGGAATTGCAGCAGGGTGTTGCCGCTGTGATGGGAGGATATGCATATGAATCGTAACATGCGAATGCTGCACAAAGAAAATAATCGTCTGGATAAGACTTTATGTGAAGATTACCAAAGGCTTATGACAGATATCGTATGTTATCTGCGAGGTGCCGATATCAGTGAGCTGCAGCAGGAAAAGGTCCGCTATGATTTGACACTGATGCTGCTGGAGGCACAGCAGCGCAATGCACCTCTGGATGAGGTGTTTCCCGAGGATTACAAGGCATTCTGTGACACGGTTATCAAAGAGCTGCCGCCGCGCTCACAGCTGGAAAAGCTGCGGGAGCGTTTGCAGATTGTCTTTCTCCTGATTGCCATTCTGGGCGTTATCAATCTGTTTCTTTCAAAGGACGGCCTTCATGCATTGCTGCAGCTCGATATACAAAGCACCTATCCGCTTTCCTTATCAACACTGCTGCTGGATATCCTGCTGGGCATAAGCGCCGTATGCATTGTGCAGTGGATTTGCCGCAGCAGCTTTGAAAACGACGATAAGGCAGTAAAACGGCGGTTGCTGCTCCTGTGGCTGTTTACATTATGCATCAGTGTTGGCTGTATGCTGCTGTTTCAGAATATCATCGTGCTGCGAATTCCGGTATGGCTGTTTGTACTGTTTTGCTTCAGCTCCTATCTGCTGTATCTGGCTCTTGCGTTTTGCAGCTGTAAGGATGTGGCTTCATGATTCTCGAAGAACTGGCCCTATATGCAGACTGTTCTCTATGCAGGGGACTTTGCTGCAGAGCACTTTATTTTTCAAAGCTGGATGGTTTTCCGCAGGATAAGCCTTGCGGTGTATCCTGCAGCTATTTATGCAGCGATCATACCTGCAAAATTCATCATGAGCTGAAGCAGAAGGGCATGAAGGGCTGTCTTGGCTACGACTGCCTGGGTGCGGGACAATTTGCCGTTCAAAAGAATGTACCTGCGGACCAGGATATGTTTGCAGTATACAGAAAGCTGTTTTCCCTGCATCAGATGCTCTGGTATCTCGGGGAAGCACTGCTGCAGAAGGAAACTGCTTCCTTCCATGGAGAATTGCAGGTGCTGATTCAAACACTGGACACGGTACGCAGACAGCCCTGGAGAAAGGTACTTACCGCTGATATCGACTCCCTGCATGAGCAGACCAACCGCCTGTTAAAAAAGACGATGCAGCAAAAGCAGCTTCGGCATCCTTATCCTCATAAGCATCCAATGGGAAAGCGGTTCACCAATAAAAGACTGCGAAGCACGGATTTCAGTATGAAGTCTCTGCTTGCCGCTGATTTGTCAGGCTGCGACCTGCAGGGCTCCTGTTTTCTGGGAAGTGATATGCGGGACTGCCGCATTGCCGGCAGTGATTTGCGTAATTGTTTCTTTCTGACCCAGATGCAGCTGAACACCGCCATCGGTGACAGCTTGACAAGGCTCCCCAATCACCTGCACATACCCGCCCACTGGAACACGGTATCATAAAGCGGATGGCGTCAAGAAGGAAAGCCGATGCCTGATAAAACGTTTTTCGCACCTTGCCCTGTTATCTTTCTTTGGACATGCGGAGATGCTTTTATAAATGGCAAACAGGAAGTCTGCTTCATCCTGAACGGATATGTTCCGTACCCGGATGTTCACATGACTTCCTGTTTTTTTATCTGATTTCCATAAAAGCTGCAGGCAGCATGGCAGCCTGCCATCTACCGCAAAAGCTCCTCCAGTTTCTCGGGATGCATCGGTTTTCCAAAATAATAGCCTTGAATATCGTCCAGTCCCATGGTTTTTACCTTCTCATATTCCGCCTTTGTCTCCACACCCTCCAGCAGAACACGAATATTCACATCATGGCACAATCTGACAACAAACTGAATAAAGGTCGCATCAAATTCACTGTTTAAAATATCCTTAATGAAAATCCGGTCGATTTTCACAATATCCGCAGGGGAATTTTTCAAAACACCGAGAGAGGAGTATCCGGTTCCAAAATCATCCATGGCGATACGCACACCGATGCTTCGTATCTCCTGAAAGATCGCCTGCAGCTCCTCACTGCTTTTCACCATATAGCTCTCCGTCATTTCCACAATGATATTGCGGCTGGGAACATGGCACTTCTTCAGCGTTTCCTTCATGAATGTGATGAATCCTTCCTCATACAGCTGCAGGTAGGATAAATTCACACTGACACAGAAATCCGGACACTTTTTCAGCCACGCTGCACATTGCCTGAGGGCTGTTTCAAATATCCATTTACCGATGGTGAGTATCATCCCGCTCTTTTCCAGCAAGGGAATGAACACCACAGGCGATACATTGCCATACATGCTGCTGTGCCATCTGGCCAGTGCCTCCGCAGCGATTATACGGCCGCTGTCTGCCTCCACCTGCGGCTGATACTGCAGGGAAAAGCCTTCGAAATCATGTTCCATGCTGTAACGCAGCTGTTCCAGCATATCCAGCTCCTGCAGCTCTGTTTCCGACATTTTCTTCTCATAGAACGTCAGTCTGTTCTTACCATTGCGCTTGCTTGCCTCCAGTGCATAACCGACGTTCTTCGTCAGTGACATCATATCATCGCCATCCTTTGGAAAGCAGGCACAGCCGGCAGAAATCGTGCAGTGGTATTTCTTTCCGTTCAGAATGCGCTGATGCCCCAGCTCCTGCTGGAGCCTGTGATAAAAGCCGGCAATCTCGTTGGAATCGGTACAGCTCCTGAGAAGAACGATAAATTCATCACCATCATTGCGGTACAGCCTTGCATATTCCGGAAGAACAGACTGGATGATCTGCGCCGTCTTGGCCAGCACCTCATCTCCAAACTGGTGATTGTACAGCTTGTTGATGCTGGAAAAACCATCCAGATCCAGGATCATCATGAAGAAATGCTCCTCCTTGGCAACCATCATCTGCAGCGTATCCTCCAGCTCATATTTGTTAAACTGACCGCTCAGATAATCGATTTTATTCTTACGTCCCAGATTGGTGATAATGCCGGCAAACAAAACCGGCTGTCCATCCTCATCCCGCTCCACATGACCGCGGCATCTGAGCCACACCCACTCGCCTCTGCAGTTTCTGGCACGATACTCCACATTGTGAAAATCCACACGGCCATCGGCAATTTCCTGATTCCCTTCCAGAAATATCTTCTGGTCTGCCTCATGAATTCTTGCGCCCCATACATTGGCAGCATCATGCACGATTTCCGATGGGAGATCAAATTCCTCAACCATGGCACGGGAATATCGGAAGCAGGAAGGGTCCTCCTTCATATTGCATACATAGATATAATCATCGCTGCTCTGCATCAGGGCACTCAGCAGCAGATCCTTATCATAGGAAAACTGGCGCACCTCCTCACTTTCATGGTAAGGGCGCAGCGCAAAGGCTTTTCTTGACTGCTCCAGATGATAGCGGCGTTTTGACAGATACATTTCATCATCTGCACGCATAATGATTTTTTTCACTGACAGCTCCATATCCGCCATGATCTGTGTAATTCCGAAGCAGAAGCCCATGGTATAGGGAAACTCCCTGCTTTCTTCCTCCAGTTCATTCAGAATTTGATCCAGCAGGTTGCGTACCTCTTTTTTGGAAAGCTGTTGAAAAACAAGGAGAAACTCATCACCGCCCAGACGGATTGCGAAATCCCCGGTCTGCAGACTGCTGCGAGTTTTTCCGCTACCCTTTGCAGGATCCGATCCCCTCCTGATGTCCACAGCGTTTGTTTATGGTATCCAGATCATTGATATCCAGAAGGACCGCAAGAAAGGAGGTACTCTGCGCTTTGGCTGTACGGATACAGGAATCCAGCAGCTCCTCCCCTGCCTCCTTATTCCACAGAGCAGTGAGATGATCATGCTGTATGTCCGCCTTACTGTTTGCCTTGCCTTTGCTTTGCATAGACGTCACCACCTTTTTGTTTCTTCTTTCATTGTACAACAAAAAGATGACGAAACAAATCAAAAACTGAGAATTCTGCCATATACTAGAAAGAAAACCGGCAGAGTAGGAACCTCACTTAATTTCTTACAATTTATGGAAGGTTCTTTGTAAAGGTAAAACCGGCATGGAAATGCTTACCTGACCATGGTAAAATAGAAACATAAAATGAGGAGGTGCTTGCTTTATGACAGATAAAAAGAAACTCTGGGGGATCGCCGGTATCGTTGCGGCAGTTGCAATCGTTGCGGTTGCGGCGTATTTCTTATTCAGCGGCGGTTCAAAGCCGGAGTCCGTATTGCTTTCCTATACTGATCTTTTGAAAGAAGGCAAATACAAGGACATGTATTCCCTGATCAGCAGCGACGCGAAAAAGAAATGGAAGGAAGAAGATTTTATTACGCGAAACAAAAATATTTATGAGGGGATCGACGCATCTGATTTCTCGATGGAAATCAAAGACAGTTCGGATACAGGGGATGACGGAAGCGAAATCAGCTATCATGTTCGTATGAAGAGTGCAGCCGGAACCATTGATTTTGACAATAAGGCGACGGTGGTTAAGGAAGATGGTGATTACCGTATTGTATGGGACAGCACGCAGATATTTCCGCAGCTGCATGATTCGGATAAGGTGAATGTGTCCGTTACCGAGGGGGAAAGAGGATCGATTCTTGACCGGAACGGAAAAGCACTGGCACAGCAGGGAAGTGTATTTCAGGTTGGCCTGATAGCAGGAAAGCTGGGAAATGAGGCGGATACGGTTTCTGCCATGGCCAGAGTTCTGGATGTCAGTGAGGACAGTATCAAAAAAGCACTGTCAGCCTCCTGGGTACAGGATGATATGTTTGTACCAATCAAAACGATCACGGCAGCGAAGCGTGCGGAAATCATTGAGGGGCTTCGAAAAATTGACGGTGCCTTTGTACAGGAAACCACCGGACGCGTGTATCCGTATGGCGAAATGACAGCGCATATCACCGGATATGTGCAGAATGTCACCGCTGAGGATTTGGAAAAGCATAAGAAGGAAGGCTATACCGCAACCAGTATCATCGGTAAGAGCGGTCTGGAAAGTATTTATGAAAGCAAGCTGAGGGCAGTCAGCGGCTGTAAGATCATCATTTTGGATGAAAATGGTGATCTGAAGGATACCGTTGCCGAACAGAAGGCCAGAAACGGTCAGGATATTCGTACGACCATTGATATCGAAGCACAGCGCTCCGCATACAATCAGCTGAAGAAGGATGCAGGAAGTGCGGTAATCATAAATTCCCATACCGGTGAGGTTCTGGCAATGGTCAGTACACCGGCTTATGATCCCAATGATTTCGCAATGGGCATGGATAGCAAAACATGGGACTCCCTGAACAGCAACAAGCAGAAGCCGCTGTTGAACCGCTTTGTTTCCACCTATTGTCCGGGTTCTACCTTTAAGGCGATTACCGGAGCCATCGCTCTGGATTCCAAGACGATCACAGCGGAAACCACCTTTGAAAAAACAGACAAGTGGCAGAAGGATTCCAGCTGGGGAAAGAATTATGTAACGACGACGCAGTCCTATGCAGAGCCAAGCAATCTGAAAAATGCCTATATCTATTCCGATAATATCTTCTTTGCACAGGTAGCGGATAAGATCGGTGCAGAGACATACACCAGCTATCTCGATAAAATCGGATTCCGCAAGCAGATGGATTTTCCGTTCACAGTTGCGAAGTCCACGTATGGGGATGAGCTGGAGAATGCACAGAAGCTTGCGGCAACCGGCTATGGACAGGGTGATCTGCTGGTATCCCCGCTTCATCTGACGGCCCTGTATACCGCCTATGTCAATGACGGCAGCATCCTGCAGCCATATCTGGTATATGAGGATGGAAAAGCAAAAACCATGGTGAAGAACGCGTACAGCGCAGCTACTGCGAAAACAGTGTTTGAAGACCTGCAGGCTTCCATGTCCGGATATGGGGATAACCCTACCAAAGCAGCCGGGAAAACCGGTACTGCACAGGTGAATCACGGGGAACAGGAAATCGGCTGGCTGAGTGCAGTCAATGATAACATAGCGGTTACCGTTATGATTGATGATACCAAGGATATTGGTGAAAGCCATTATGTCATACCGAAGGTGCAGAGTATTTTAAACGAGGTTAAATAGTACGTGTGAGGTATCCGGTGTTGACCGGATACCTTTTTGGACTTGCAGAAGCTTATGACTACAGCATTGTTTTTTTGCACTACTCTGTTCATTCCTGAAAGAACACGGTATAATACAGAGGTAGACGGAGGTGGAAATATGGCATTTCGCATTGTACACTGTAATATCAATGTAACTGATTTGAATAAAAGCATCGCCTTTTATGAGCAGGCACTGGGACTGCAGGTCGCCAGAAAGCTGGAGGCGGAGGATGGAAGCTTCACGCTTTGTTATTTGCAGGATGATACCGGCAGCTTTCAGATTGAGCTGACCTGGCTCAAAGATCATCCGCAGCCCTATGAGCTGGGCGAGAATGAGAGTCATATCGCTTTTGCAACAGATGATTTTGAGGCAGCGCACAGACTGCATGAGGAGATGGGCTGTATCTGCTTTGAGAACAAAGAGATGGGAATTTATTTTATTCATGATCCGGATGACTACTGGCTGGAGGTTGTTCCGGCATAGGAACTTGTTTGGATATACGTAAACATCTGCATTTTTTTGCAGGTGTTTTTATATGCGGTTATCGATGAATTCCCGGTTGTTTTTCAGTGAATCCCCTGAACAGAGCCGCACGGTGACCGCTCTTTTATTGACACAGACAGGCGATATTTCTTCCTTTCATCATAGAGGTATCCTTTAAAGAAAGAATAAGTTCATAAAGCCATAAAATTTTAGGAGTTTACCCCTTTTCATACGGAATTGCAGATGGAGGATGCGGCAGTCTATCTTCTGGAATGCGATACGTAGGATGCTGTAAAAGCCAGGCTTACGAATACAACGTCTGCATAATGAACATATGAAAAAGCTGAGTCCTGTATCGGCTTCAGCTTTTTAGATAGTGCGATTCTTTGTACAGTGAACGTGAAGCCTACTCTTTGCTTTCATAAATGGAAGCAGCGCAGATCAGCTGACACCGGATCATTTTTCTGTTGCCAGGTTTTTAAAGGGCTGTGTAGGCAGAGCCCCCTGCAAACATAAGCATTTTGCCGGTAGCACTGTATACCTGCTTTCAGTTCCTGAAAGAGTATATGCATGTATGATCATTTCCATATCATATGGTGTGTCATTTGCAAAGCACATTTCTACAAATTTTCATTTTGCATGAGTATCTACTGTCGTGCTCTTTTTCTTTTTGCGGATACTGCCGCCATACCTGCACCGGATGTCAATAAGGTAACCAGCAGCAGACCCGTGGAAGTCGCATCCGCTGTATTTGGCGCTTCCTCCTGATTCGTTTGCGTGGATGCTTCCTGCTTCTTATCACCTATGGTAAACTTTGTTTCTGCATAATTTCCGTCATGATACGTAAAACGTACCGTGTAGCTTCCCTTTTCCAGCGTATTCAGATACTCCGGCTTCAGGGTTAACACCGTGCTTCCGGATGTGAGTGTATAGTAATCACTACTGAGTGCACTGCCGTTGATAAAAATACCATACAGATCTCTCAGCTCTCCGGAACAGATCAGCTCCAGGGGCTTATTGCTTCCCATGATATAGGTTTGGTTTCCTTTCGTGATCACAGGTGTTTTCGTTCTAGCTTGGATAAGCCATGTACTGCCGGCAGGATCAACCTTCAGGATTCCGTTATTGGAATTGGTGATGTATTGATCTTCTATCATGATATCAATGGAAGCATTGCTTAATTCCGTCGGTTTTCCACAGAATTTTATTTGCATTCTCGTATCGCCTTTTGCTACTCCATCCGCTGCAATCACCCGCATTCCTTTTGGTAAAGAGTAAAACCAGGAGGAAATATCGCTGCCCTTTGCCAGTTTATGGAAGGCTGCATTTGTCAACGTAATCGTGCTGTAGCTTGCAATTTCTTCATTTACATAACCGGTAACTTTGATCCTATCCAGCGTTCCTCTTGCCTCGGTAGAAGCTGCTGTACCATAAACCTCAATCGTGGTGTCTTTATGAATATTCATGATACTGAGGGTATACATCGTTTTCTCATCGGCAAATGATCTCATGGCACGCTTTTCACCATCGATGACAGCATACGGCACGGATTCAAATGCTGTTTTCTCATCTGCATTCAGTGTAAGAATTACATTATCCAGTGGGGTGACTCCTTCATTTTTTTCCAATGTGGCAGTTGCATTTTTTAAGTTATCAGTATTCAGAATCAATTTGGAAGAAGTCAGTACGACTGCTTCCCCCTTCACTGAAATCATGTAGGAATCAGTGACATCGCCGTATATAGAGACGTCATAGTTATAAACCATGGCGGTACTATCACTTTTCCTTCGTATTGTTACGTTGCTGTTATCGCTACGAGCAAGCGGACTGTCCGTAAAGTAATATCCGTCCTTCGCTCTGACAGTCAGGGTAAGCTTACCATCGGCTTCTGTCTTTAAGGTTGCGTCCGCATTTTTCAATGCCGTTGTGTCCAGTGATGCCGCAGGTGCTGCCTTCTCCTGTGCTGTAAGCGGTGTCTCGGCACTCACTTCATCCGCATGGATGCTTACACCCCCGCTCATCATGAACAGCATGGCCAGCGCCATACAGGATGCTCCTGTTCTTTCCAACAATCTTCTTTTCATATCCTTGTCCTTTCCGACAGCTACTCGCTGTCTGATCGCATCTGTTTTCCGTATCAGGTGTTGTATGAAGCTACAGTCTGCTCAGCGCTCTTCTTTATTTATATAGAACTGCAATACCGGCAGCGGAAACCGTAAATGTGCAAAGCAGCATTCCAGCGGAAGTCGCAGCTGCTGTATTCGGTGCAGCGGCATTCGTTTTTTCATTTGGTGTCACAGCCTTTTTATCATTTTCCACCCGGATGGATGCCTTGCGCTCATGTCTTCATCCGCCTTTATCGAGTCCCCTGTATGCTCCTGTTCCTATGTTGTGCCTTTTGCCCCCTCATCCGCCTGTACCGGATTGTCATTTGCATGAAGCAGTGACATCGTACTCAGCAGCATACCGGCCGCCATGGCATATCCGCTACTCTTTTCATAAAAGCCCTCATACATGGTTTCTCCTCTCTTAGAAAAACGATGACGCTTTTGACATCACAGTTCCCCATGTGAATGTTTAAATGCAACATACCCTGATAAAATTCTATATATATCATAATATCTCAGAAGAATAATAGCGATACAGCACGCCCTTTCTTGAACAAATCTTGAACAATTTATCACACAGAAGTCACGTTTTGCCAATATAAAGTACGTCTGCATGCATATCCTGAAAAATCCGCTTCATCATAAGAAGAGATGGATTCTTTCGAATCATTGCCGTGCGGCTGTATCACCGAAGAACAGACAGGTAAACATTCCTTGTGCAAACATCTTGAAAATTTAGTGTTCTGGTCCTATAATGTACAGGAAAAGCGAGGTTCTATGAAAAAACTAACACTGGAAAACTGGCAGGAGCTGCAGCCGTATATTGCACTTGCCGATTATCATGAATACAATTCCAATACCGTGACAATGCTGATGTGGACCAGCATGTATGAGGTCTATTTTGAAACTTATCCCGACTATGCCATCGCCTATACCTGTATGCCGCACCGTGAACCGGTCTGGCTGATGCCATATTGCACAAGGGATCATCGTTTTGAGGCTGTTCATTCGATCCGCACCTATTCTCAGAAGCATGGAATCGCCTTTGAAATTCATTCCATGACCAAGGAATTTAAAAACTGGCTGGTGGATACCTATCCGATGGAATTCCTTATATGGGACTGCTATGACGCAAGAGATTATGTCTATGACCGCAGGCAGCAGGAAACATTGTCCGGTAAAAAAATGCAAAAGCGCAGAAATCACTTCCACGCCTTTTTAAAGCAGTATGAAGGACGCTTTGTTTACCGGCAGCTTGATGAAAGCACCAGAGAGGATGTCTATGCCTTTCTGCGCTACTGGCAGTCCTTCAAGGATGTGGATGACAGCATATCCGCCGAGGATACCGGAATTCATCTTTTGCTGGAGCATATAAAGGAGCTTCCGATCGAGGGCGGCTGTATCTATATTGACGGCAGACTGGAAGCATTTAACATTGCATCACGGCTGTCGAAGGATATGATTCAGATTCATGTGGAAAAAGCGAACCGTGAAATTCGCGGTCTGTATATCGCAATTCTAAAGCTGTATCTGGAAACACTGGAGGAGGACATCGTGTATGTCAACCGCGAGGATGATATGGGACTGCCCAAGCTGCGAAAGGCAAAGACGGATATGCAGCCGGTATGTAAAATTCAGAAATTCGGAAGCGCACATCAGGCGCTGAAAATACAGCAGGCAGATGCTGCCTGGACAAGGAAAATCCGCTCCCTGTGGGAACAGCAGTTTCAGGAGGAAACGGCAGAAAGCACCCAGTTTTATTTTGAGCGCCTCTACCGTGAGGAAAACTGCCTTCTGCTGGTCAGTGAGGAGGAGCTGATCTGCATGCTGCAGCTTCGCCCCATGACAATCGTTCTGGATGGAAAGGATGTCCGTGTACCGTTTGTTGTAGGAGTCGCCACCAATCCGGAGTATGAAGGCTGCGGCTATATGGGGATGCTGCTGCGGTATGCCTTAAAGACGGTACAAGGGAAGGCTCCGTTTGTATTACTACAGGCTTATAACTGGGATTTGTACAAGAGCTTCGGATTTATTGAGCAGTATCAACGGGTTCGCTGGAAGCTGAAAAAACAGAGTGACGCTGCCGACGGCGGCACATGGAAACAGGTAGAGGATGCACAGGATCTCTTAACCCTGTATCTGTACTTCTGTGAACAGAAAAACGGCTGGCGGCGACGTGATCTGGCATATTATAAGAATCAGTTTCTTCCCAATGCGGCAATCTGGAATCAGAAAATCCGCGTCTATTGGGAGGATAATCAGCCAAGGGGATACATCGTACAGGAGGATTCAGCACAGGAGCTCCATATTCGTGAGTGCATCTATGCGGATGAGGAAGCCCTGCAGCATATGATGCGGTATTTGGCACAGGAAGAAAAAACGGTTTATGTCGATCTGGATACAGAGGCACAGGTGGAGGGCCGCAGGAAGCCGGAAACCTGTATGATGGTAAAACAGCTTGACAAGCAGACATTTCCACAGGATTGCCTGTTTATTCGGGAGGAATTGTAAACAAGCTGCCTATGCCCTTATTATGAATGCAGAATGACTTATCTCCTCGATCTGACACTGTGCCTGCCGGAAGCCAGCAGTGCAGGAAGCCGGACAATCTGTGCACATAATTACATAGGCTTTTGAAAAAACAGCAGAATTGCTGTTCATCTGAAGAAAAAGGAAATCTCAAGCCAGCCTTTATACGGCATGGAAAGGGATTTCCTATTTTTTTGCTTACAGTCTGATTTTCTTACGCTTCCTTTAATAATTCTTTCAGCTTTTCCACAGCCTCCGCAAAGCTACGCACAAAATATCCGTGCTTTAGGATTGCACCCAGAACATAATGGTTCATCCCCATCGTCGGTACTGCATAGCAGTTGGCAGACTGCAGACGGATATCACTGTTGATACCGATAATAATTTTGGTATCCGATTTGATTGCGATTCCCAGCTCCACCATGACACCGGCATCCTCATTTGTCAAATCCGCTATGAAGATATCACACGCTTCCACAGCCTGTGTATCTCCCTCATAAATCATTTCCGGTGTCGGCAGGGATTGCTTGTTTTCGTTAAACGGCTGATCGATCGGATTGAAAATATCCAGCTCTGGAAATTCTCTTCGTAACATGACCCCTTCCGCTTTACGCTGGGCAACCTCTGCCTCATTAAACAGCGACCCTGCTACATAAACCTTTAACATCTGCATCACTCCTCATCTTTTCAAACTGCATTATACTATAGGATGCAGCTGTCCGTAAACGAAAACACCTTCCTGTTTTCTGCGTGACTGCCGCCTCATAACTGCTATAAAATTGCTCATAGCATTCCACTATCTGCCTTTTTTTGTGTATTGTGCTGTTTTATGTTAGCTGTACCGCTGTCAGCTGCTTTCTTCTAAAAAGTATATGGCAAATATGCGCAGTTGCTTATTCCTCCTGCTTTTTTTATACTATATACAGGTCATGACCTACTGCCTGGATTTTCCGCACGGACGCCGTCTCCTTCCTTTTACACGTGTGGAAAACCCGGCAGTTCAGCAGTGTTCAGGACTCTATTTTGCAGAAAATATGTTTCTTTTGGACTTCCTATGTATATCCTGTATATTTTTTCATCAGCATATGTAAAAAAGTGCGCAAATTGCATAAAACCTATAAGAAACATGATACAATAATTTAAAGGAAGGTGGTATTGTATGAAAGGCTATCAGCTGAAAATCACCCTGAAGGGTACATCGCCTCCCGTGTGGCGCCGTATCTGGATTCCGGCAGATATGACATTCCGAAATCTGCATGAGGCGATTCAATATTTATTTGGATGGATGGATTATCATTTATACGATTTTGAAATTGCCCGGGAGCATGTGAAGATCCTGTGCGATGATGGAGAAGCCTTTGAATTTGAAAGAGATACGGTTTTTAAGGATATGGATACCCCGCTGCATACCTATCTGAAAGAAAAGATGAAGCTTGTATATACCTACGATTATGGAGATAACTGGGAACATGTCATTCTGGTTGAAAAGCAGAGTGAGGAGGCACAGTCCCAGATAAAGCTTCTGAAATGGAAGCAGGATAATCTTGCGGAGGATGCCGGAAATGTGGACGGCTATCAGGAAATCGTTGCGAAAGCGGCAGATGAAACAAACGAAGAGCATGAGAAAATGAAAAACTGGCTGGAAATGCAGCATATTCCCTTTGATGAGGAAATGGTGAGGGAGGATCTTGCCTCCATCACGCAGGAGGATATGTATTTCACATTGAGTCCGGAAGCCGGAATGGTTCTTAATGAAGCACTTGCCGCATTCATCGACCAGCTGGACAAGATGGAGCTTTGCGGTATGAGTCTGATAACAGCAGATGATCAGGAAACAAAAAAGGTGCTTGTAATCGCTCAGTATGAGGAAGGCTATAATATGCAGCTGTACGAGAATGAGACGGATTATATGCGTGGCGTGGAAAGTACACCTGAGCTGCCCGGCTATAATCTGTATGCCAACGGTGTAAGCATCATCTGTCTGGATCAGGGCTTTCAAAGGGGAGATGGCTGGGTAAGCGAGGATGGAACCTGTATTGTCAAAATCATGCAGACAGGCTATCTTCCTATGGATCCGGATGATGAGGCGGCTTATGAAATTGCGAATGACCTGCACGATTTTCTGGATATCCTGCAGTCCTGCGGCCACCGCAACCTGCCGGATTACAACGAGGGGCGAATGCTGTCGGGTATATGGAAAAAGGATGGCACGCTGGATATCAGTTATCCGGAAATCCGAATGCTGAATGAAAGCATCACACTGCATTTGCAACCGGATCAGGCTGCTCTGCTGAACAGGAAGAAAAAAACGATCAGGGAGCTGCAGGTCGATCTGATTGCGGATTTGTTAGAAACAGTAGCAGATATCCGCCTGCCCCTGTATCTGACTCTTGAAAATGAAGATTATCAGCTGAAAATACCGCTGGATGATGAGAGCTATCGCGGTTTTGAGGAGATGAGCAGAAGTGTCGTATCCTTACTCTGTGGATTTATGGAAGAGTATGGAAGGATTACCACACTCATCGTTAATAATGATAATATGGCACAGATGCTCAGCGGACTGTGTGAGGATTTATCAATAAAGCTGCGCATTGAAGACTTTATGAGTGAGGCACAAAAGCTCATGATGGAGGAGGACCTGCACCACGACTTTGAAATGCTGAATACGCTGGCAGGTATGAGTGAGGAGGAATTTTATCAGTTTCTCGATCAGCTCGATGAACACCAGCTGGAAGGCTTCAGTCAAATGATTGAGCAGTACATGGACAAATACGGACTGGACAGTGAGCATGACAGCCCGCTGCCGAAATTAAAAGCAAAAAAGCACTTCGATGCCTGAGTATTCTGTACGCAGAAGTCCTGTGACTGTCGAGAACAGAAGAAATGAAGCCAAGCCTTTTGATAAGAACAGAACAGTAAAAACGGAAAGCTGTATACATAGCATACGGCGCCTGCTCTTCTTATGCAATGCATAAGGTATCTTTCAGAGTGTTGAAAGACATACAATTGTCACAAGAGTCTTATCCATTTGGTTATCATAAAGATTACATAAAAGGATCAATTCCATCGCTTTTATGAAAAGAAAACGATGAATCTGATCCTTTTTGCTATGCATGAGCTGTATCTTTTCCATCTTTAAGCAAGGATTCATAATCAGAGTGCTTGCTTTGCTGTTCCTATAAGATAATAAGACACCTCATGTTTGCTTTCCTACGCTGTGACTGCAAATATTGTTCAAGATAAGGCATTGAAGAAAGAAAAGAAGGAACACACCGATGTTCAAATGCGCATACCATAAGCACTTTTTTCATGCTCGCGCTCAGCTTCCAACCGGCATTTGCATGTCATCATCTGTTTGAGAATTGTTTAAAACTTGAAGCTCTCATTATAGTAATCCTGCAGCTGCTTTTGATATTGCTGTGGGGTCACATTACAGATTTCACGAAAATCATGAATGAAATGTGCCTGATCATAAAAGCCGCACTGCTGGGCAATGGCAGTCAAAGTAAGCTTTTGTTCCTTCAAAAGACTAACAGCCTGATTGATGCGCTGTATTTTCTGTATGGTTTTCATACTGCAGCCAAGGCGCTGCTGTACCAGACGCTGCAGATGCCGGCGGCTGTAGCCGAAGCTGTCCATTACATCGGCGATACGCGTCTTAGCGGAAAGTCCCTGCATAAGAGCTGCCATTGCATCATCCTGTTTGTTCATCATGGAGAGAAAAATGGTATCGAGCTGCTGAAAAAAGGACGCTTCCCCTTCTGCCTTGTCATAGGCTTCCATAATCAATGCATGACATCGGTGATTCACCTGCTTCAGCTCGATGCGCATATCACGATACGGATATTGGTCTGCCAAGAACAACGCATGGGAGCCCGAGGGACGAAATTCCACAAAATACTGAACCTGATCCTCCCCCTCCTCTTTCCAGACGGTCACCATTCTGGTTGTCGGTCCCCAGTATTTTAAATCCAAACCGCTATCCTGCTTCATATTCATGACAATACAGCCGCTGATATCCGGAACCAGATGCAGCTGCTCGGTTATCATGTAGTGGCTGTGGCAAATCGTATAGTGTGCAATATATGGTCGCAGCAGGGGGTGCGGCAACAGATACGTATGCGTATCCGTTTTCCACAGACAATCCTGAATATCCTGCTTCAACTTCATACTATTTTTCAATATACTGTATCGCGATACAGTCCAGACCCGTATGCGCCGCAATTACGGCACTGATGGTATTGATTCTGATTTCTAGGCGGCTGTTTCTCTCCAACAGCTGTCTGCGGATATCCTCCGCTTTTTCCAAACAGTCGGAATGAATCACATACACATAGCCTTCTCTGCCTGCCAGCTTTTCACTAATCGTATCCACAGCATGAGCAGCTGCCTTTTTCTCTGTACGCACCTTTTCCAATACGTCGATTTTTCCCTGTGTGGAGGGATCGATGATAAGCACAGGCTTGATTTTCAAAAGACTAGCCGCTGCGGCTGCCAGCGGGGTCAACCGGCCTCCCCGTTTCAGATGCTGAATATCATTCGGCAGAATCAATGTTCCGCTCGTCCTGATCAGCTTACTCAAAAGCTCGCTGATTTCGGCACCGCTTTTTCCTTCATCTGCATATCGTTTTGCCAGCAGTGCTTCATGTCCCTGCAGATCACAGGTTGTAAAATCCTCGATATGAATGACTGGTATACCAATCTCTCTTGCCATTACCTGAATGGTGTTGAAGGTCGATGAAAGACCGGATGATAAGGGAACCGATACGATTTCTTCATAGCCCTGTTCCTTGATTGTACGTAGTGTAGCCTCGATAACACTGCCCACCGGCATACTCGTTTTCGGAGTATGCTGTTTACGCAAAGCTTCATATAATTCTTCCGTACTGATATCCACACCATCCTGATATGAGTGTTCCTCATCAATTACCTGTAATGGTAGAAGGAATATCCCATGCTCCTGTGCCTGCTGAATCGTCATAGCACTTCCGCTGTCCGTTAATATTGCTGTTTTCATATCCTGACACCTCTTTCATAAACTTACTTATTCATAACACACTCCTATTTTACACCAAATTACTCGGAAATGAAAATTAAAGTTTGTTTTGGTCTGTGAAAGAGAAAGCATATAAGCTTCTTAACTAAAAATTTCATGAAATCGTGTAGTTTCTATAAGAAATTATCACACACCGAATGCTGTTCATTTGTTTCGACACAATTCTTCTGTGTACTTTACTGCTTTCATACATACACACTTTAGCGAATTCTTCTGTTATCGTCTTTTCCTGCAGCTTGTTCTACTGCACACTCATGACCACTGTGTATTTTTCTGTCATTTTGACAATCACTCTCGCTTGTCTTATGATATGTACGTGAGATAGCAATCACGTTCGATCAAAGTGTTTTATTATCTGTGGTGGAAAGGAGTACAGATATTCCTTATATCTGATAGTGAAGCAGCATGAAATATTTATGGAAGGGTTCCTTTGTGGACAAGGAGGATATCCACATCGATCTGCATGATCGCGGGTATCAGTTTGGAGATGGTATCTACGAGGTAACACATGTTTACAATGGTGTGCTATTCGCACTGGATGAGCATATCGACAGATTGATAAACAGCGCTGCCTTTATCGAATTAAATTTGCGGCATACAAAGGATGAAATCGCTGCATTCTGTAGAGGACTTGTAGAACAGAATCACATCGAAAACGGGTATATTTACCTGCAGGTAACACGTGGTGATGGAACGCTGCGCAATCATGGATTCTCCATGTATGAGGAGCAGCAGCCGGTATTCTGCGGTTTTGCGCAAAGCAGTACACGCAGTGAAGAAAAGATGGTCAAGGGGGCTGATGCGATAACAGTGGAGGATCGCCGTTCTCTTATGTGTAATGTGAAGTCACTGAATCTGCTGCCAAACTGTCTGGCCAAGCATGCAGCACAAAAAAAAGGTGTCAGCAAGGCAATCATGGTGCGTGACAATATCGTTACAGAGGAAAAGTCCGGCAATATCTTCATCGTAAAGGATGGCATAGTTCTTACTCATCCCAATGGCGGAAAAATTCTTCCGGGTATTACGAAACAGCTGATCATCGAGCTTCTCCATCAGCACAATATTCCGGTATGGGAAAAGGAATTTAGCGAGGAAGAGCTGCTGCATGCGGATGAGGTCATGGTAACCGATACCAACAGTGAAATTGTTCCTGTTATCAAAGTCAATGATATCATTATCGGGAATGGTGCACGCGGTGAAATAACCAAAAAAATCCAAATGCTCTACAAATCCCTAATTGAAGAGAAATGTGGTAAACTGTAAGTATGTAATCACTACGGGGAAGAAACGAAGCAATGTTTCTTCCTTTTTTCCATCTGGAGGGTTTATGAAAAAATCAAGAAGAAGTCAGCTTCTGCAGCATATTGCAGAAATCACATCCATCGCTATTGCGAATAAAGAATATACTGGTATCAATACCGACGCCTTTACCATCAGTCTCGATCTGAATCTTGACCGTGCTAATGTCAGTCGTATGCTGAATGATCTGTGGCGGGAAAATATTCTTATCAAAATACAGGGACGCCCCACCTTTTATCTGCACCGTAAAACACTGCTGAAGCGCTATCCCAATTCCTATATACCAGCGCTCATACCTAAAAATGAAGAGCTTGCCACTTATCTGGAGCACTCGCTTGTACTCTCTCAGGAAACAGCGAAGGAAGCATTTACCAGTTGCATTGGGCATTCCATTCGGGAGAGTATGTATCCCATCATTGAGGACATCAAGGTCTTTCTCACCTATCCACAGACCATGCGCTCCATCATGATCTGCGGTCCGCACAAAAGCGGAAAGCATCATCTATTACGCTGTATCATGCAATATCTGAAAATTGACACAGAACAGCTACTTCATATTGACTGCGCAGCAATCGCGTTAGGAAAGCTGACAATTTCTGACATTATGCAGCGAATCGATACAAGCCTTGATCAGGAAAAAAGCAACATCATCCTGTTTGAAAACCTGGATGCACTCACGGAACTCCCTGCAAGCATTACGACGATGGAAACCTTGCTCCGCTTTTATCAGCGAATGGCAGAGAGCAATGAGCTGAACCTGCTATTTCTTGCCGTGACTGCAATGAATGAACACTTTCTACAGCTGCAAAAGCTGTTTCAGAAGGTATATGAGCTCCCTGATTTGAATAGCAGAACATTAAAGGAAAAGTATGAGTTTGTGTTGCATTTTATGCAAAATGAAGCAGATGCAATCGGTAAGACGATTTCTCTATCCTCCTCCATTCTAAATTGCTTTGCGACTGCATGCTATCCGGGGAATCTACAGAATCTGAAGCAGGAACTGCGACACGCCCTTTCCTATGCATACATACAATCCTCACAACAGCAGGAAACCTTTATCACTATTGATTATCAGCATCTCTCAGATGAACTGCTTGCCAGTATCCGCAATGTATCCGATATACTTCCCATCATAGAAAGCATTACCTCCACACTGCAGGAAAAAAATCACTTTCTGATTCCGGAGACAGAATGTATTCCCCTGCAAAAGCTGCTGCACAGCTGTATTCAGGAGGATGGTATCCTGCAGGCATTCACACACCGGGAGCCAAGACTGTCCGAATACTGTAAGCAGGAGCTGCGCAATGCCGCAAAGCTGGAAATCAATCAGCTGTATTCACTGTCATTACAGAAGATACGGGACTGCATACAGCAGGTTTTGGATAAACATGCCTTCACAATACAGGAAAAGCAGCTGGATAAGCTGTGCATACGTATAAACAATCTATTTTCCATATTGAAGCATCACTCCTATTCCACCGCGTTCGTCCCCGATATGGATATGCAGGATACTGCTATACAATTGCTTTGTGAGGAAATATGTGAAGCATTAAAACAAACCTTTGATAGAAAGCTTCCGGATATGGAGCAGTTGTTCATGTATTGTTATCTGTTGTATTCCAGAGAGCATCACATAAAGGGCAGCATCGCTGTTTTGGTTGCCTGTCAGTGTGAGGGAATTGCTGAAAAATATGCCACCCATGTAAATACTATGAAGTATCAGGTGAAATGCCGGTACATTGATGAAACTGGTACAGCATCCACAAGAAATCTGACAGCCTTTCTCAGTACCGTTGTGGATAAGGTAAGGGAAATTGATGAGGGAAGCGGTGTTGTCATCATTACCGATTTTAATCCTCTGCTTGATTTTGATTCCGAAATTCGCAGCAGTACAGATATCGAAACGGTAACGCTTTCCCCAACCTCACTGCCGCTTCTGATTCAGGTGATGAATATGGTGAACAATCCATCTATACAGCTGGAGGATATACGGAATTATGACTATGGAACCGCCCTGCAGATACCGCAGAGCGATTCGACAGGCTATGGTATTGAGATACAGAAAACGCTGGATGATGTAGCGGACAAAATTCTATCAGAATCTCTTGTATTCCTGAATCCGAAGAAAGCTACAATGGCATTGTTTCGAGTATTGATGAAAATTTATGAGGATCTCGGACTAAATTATACTGATGAAATATCCATCCGTTTTATTTTCCACAGTGCGTTTATGATTGAGCGTGTAATTCGTAGAGAACCGTTGATCTATAAAAATACAAACAGTATCATTTCCACAAACCGTGAGGTTTATACTTCCATTGACCGCAACATGGAGCTGGTGAATGATGTATTCGGTATCAGCATTCCATCCAGTGAAATTGCACGACTTTCTGAAATTTTTGTTGATCTTATCAATGGTTGTGAACAGGAGGAATGTAGGACAGGCATTGATTGATACCAGGCAAAGCCATCATAATCATCTCATATCGCAATGCACTTATTGTTTCGATATCAACTATCATAGATCATTCTAAGGCGATTCCTGATAAGCACCAGTAAAAGGCTGATCCTGAAAAGTCAGCCTTTTATCTTCTATTTCTGTTCGTATCATCACGTTTTAAATACGTTTTTTATTACTACCAACACATGATAAATGTTTCCTTATTGCAGGTACTGCAGACCGCTTCTGCTTGATTCTTAACCTTAATACCGTATAGGCAGCATATTTTTTAAAATCAATGCAGCATAATCAAACGCAGGTACTACATGGAAAACAGGATGCATCTCTGCACCCTGTTTTCATTTTCTATAAATATCAATAATGCGGCGTATTTCCGCTGCATTATTCGCGATTTCCGCTTGTGTCCCATTTGTAAGCAAGCCACCGAAGCCTACACAGGAAATCCCGTTTTCCAGCCACTCCTCTAAATTATCAAGACTTGCACCGCCACTTGCCATTAACGGCATTTCCGGAATCGGTGTTTGAATGATTTTCGCAAGCTGCGGCCCATAGAAATTGGAAATCGGAAAGGCCTTGATATAGGAGGCACCAACCTCTAACGCCTCCAGCATCTCTGTAATGGTCGTACAGCCTGGTGCGTATGGTATCTGATAGCGATTGCACATACGCGCGACCTCTCTGCTGAAATTCGGAGCAATGACGAATTTCGCTCCTGCCAGAATTGCCATACGGCAGGTTTCCGCATCCAGTATTGTTCCGGCTCCGACTAGCATAGTCTTTCCAAATTCATGATTCAGTGCCGCAATGACATCTCCTGCATTGGGGAGTGTATAGCTGATTTCCATCACATCAACACCACCCTGCAAACAGCCTCTTGCAATTTCCTTTCCCCGTTCAATACTCTCTGTACGAACGATTGCCATAGCACCGCATGCCTCCATACGGTTCACTATATCTGCTTTAAACATATTACATCTCTCCTTCCTGCACATAGTACTGCAGCATTTCCCGAATTTCAGCCAATACAGCCTCATTCGGCATAATGATTGGTTTTCTGCATTCTCCAGCCGCTATTCCAGCCATATTCATAGTAGCCTTTAATACCGACGGTATACTCCCCAGCTTCAACACCTTACGCAAAGGCTCGATCTTTTCCTGCATCATCTGTGCCTCTGCCAGCTTTCCTTGTTCAAAATATCTAATGATAGCCACATCAATATCGGTTAGCAGATTACTGGTAGCCGCCACTGCCCCCTTTGCCCCCAGCTTCAATGCCTTTAGTATCAGGGAATCACTCCCACTGAGGACGGCAAATTCCATCTCCCTTGTAAGCTCTATATACTGTTTAATCTGTTCGATATTACCACTGCTGTCCTTAATTCCGACAATATTATCATGACACGCAAGTGCTGCTGCGGTTTGCGGTTCAATATTGTTTCCTGTATTTTTAGGAATATTATAAAGTATAATCGGTATGTTAACAGCATCTGCGACCGCTTCATAATGCTGTAATAGCTCCTGCTGGCTCAGCGGTACAAGAAACGGTGTAATTACACTGAGTGCAGTAATACCCGTCTGTTGCAAAGCCTGCGATAGCTCGATAACCTCCTGTGTGGAATTGCCGCCGCTTCCTGCATACACAGGAACTCTGCAATCAGCATATTCTACCACCATTGCGGCTAGCTTTACTTTCTCTTCTCTGCTTAAAACATGAAATTCACCGTTTGTTCCCAATATAAATATTCCATTAACCCCCTTTTGAATGAGACGTTCCACCAGCCCGCGTACCGCTTCCTCATCAATACTGCCATTTCTCATCGGTGTGACCATTGCAGTTATCAATCCTTTAACTGTCATTGCTGTTCCTCCCTTCGTGTGCGTTCACCAAGACTTCCTCCCGGATGCCATTTTAAATAATCCTTTCCGGTGATATTTTTACGATATTGCAGCAGAACGCTGAGACTCTGCAGCACAAGCAGCTCTACCAAAATACTGGCTCTCGGCGGTTTATTAAGACGATCGCCTTCCTGCTCCACATGAGCATACAGCTGTGCATCACTGTTTGCATACAGCCAGGAATCAGTATTTCCACAGACTGCAATGATTACGGCACGATTTTGCTTCAGCGTCGTTACCGTCTGCTTCAGTTCCGCAGTATTCCCGGAATTGCTGATGACGATGACCACATCCTGCTCGGCCACCTGACCGGCACTTCCATGAACCGCCTCTGTACCATCCAGAAAATAAGCCGGTGTGCCGGTTGACGAGAGCAGAGATGCAGCATAGCCTGCAAGATGCGCAGGCTTTCCGATTCCCGTCACATGAATACGACAGCCTTTCTGTTCCGCTTCCTGAATGAGATTTCCAGCCATTTCCAGCTGCTTCATATCATATGCTTTCACCGCCTCGTGCAGTTGCGCCTCCGCAAGCCGCATAAAGCTTTGTATTTCTTTTATATGCTCCATACTTCCTCCTTTTTATACAATCTGTTTCCGAAAGTTTCCATATACCTGAATTTGTGAGCTGACGATTACAAACGCTTCCGGATCTGTTGTCTGAATCAGCTTCACCATATTCTGCATCTGATCCCTTGTCACGACACTGAGAAGGATTTCCTTCTCGGCCTTTGTATATGCACCAAAGCCGTTCCAGCAGGTGATTCCGCGCTCACTGTAAGCAAGCAGACGCTGACGCAAAAGAGCACTGTTCTCTGTAAAAATCATCAGCTCAACCTCAATATTTCTTTTATGGATACGATCCACGGCAAACGACAGCAGTGTAGAGTGGATCATAGAATACACAGCTGTTTGGAAATCATAAAATAGTAAACAGAGCAGATAGACGGATGTATTCACCAACATATAAATACTGCCAACGCTTCCCTTGTTGCTCTGGGAAAGATAAATACCAATCACGTCAATGCCTCCTCCGCTTCCCTTTCCATTAAAGATCATCACTGTACCAATCGCACATAAGACAGAGCCCACAATGACAGCAACCAGCGGATCCTGCAGGAGCAGCTCACGCTGCACAGGTATCAAAGATAGCATCAGGCTCTGCACAGCAATCGTCAGCAGCGTCATTACGGCAAAGCGCCTGGATACATAATGAAAGGCAAACAAAAAAATGAGAATATTTAAAAGAAAATTGATGATACCGGCAATATCAAAGGGAAACTGCATACCGCTGCATACCGTTATGAAATCTCTGAGCAGCTGAGCAATCCCCATGAAACCCGCACTATACACCTGTACAGGTATCAAAAATATATTCAACGATATTGCAAACAATACTGAACCCAGCAAAACCTGCAGGATATCCTTAACAGTTTCCTTCGTCATGTACATAAACCCGTTGAACGCGTTTCCCCATTCCACAGGTAACCTCCACCGCCGTTCCACCGGTTTCCCGTCCAAGCAAATTGGCACTGATGCGCTGTGTTCCCTCACTGCCCAACACTGTAATGGTATCATTCACCCTAACATCTGGGATATCAGTGATATCGACCATCATAACATCCATACAAATTTTACCAAGAATACGTGTGCGTTTACCGTGTACTAATACATACACCTGATCCGAAGCATACAGACACCGGGAATATCCGTCCGCAAAGCCCAGTGATACAACAGCGATGCGCATTGGCTGTGGGGTGATAAAGGTTCTGCCATAGCCGATGCCTTCTCCCTGCTTTACATCACGTATTGCATAGATGCGTGCTTTCCAGTTGACAATCGGTTCCAGCTTCAGATATTCGATATCCGCATCCGATCCCAGTCCATACAGATACAGTCCCACCCGCACCATATCCAGATGCATTTCCGGATTGGTGAGCGTTGCCTTGGAATTGCAGCAGTGACGAATACCGGGATCTATATGATCTTCTTCAAGACGATGCAACATATCACAGAACAGCTGATACTGCCGAGCAAGAAAGGCTTCATCCTGCAATGCTTTACTGCCGGCAGTTGAAAAATGTGTGTAAATGCCGGTAATCTGTAGCTGTGGCAGTTCATATAATGTCCGCACTTCTTTGTAGGCCTCTGTAATACGCTCCTCCTCGCATGCGATCCCCAAGCGATGAAAGCCGGTATCCAGCTTGATATGCATAGACAGGCGAAGCTTTTTCTGTTCACACAGCTCTGCAATATGCAGAGCATATGAATAGGATAGAGCACTGCAGGTGATATTCTTCTGTGCTGCCTCCTCTATATTGCTGTCATCAAGAAAGCCGAATACCAGAATGGGAGTTGTGATGCCCTGATCACGCAGCTCTCTGGCCTCATAAAAGGATGCTACCGCAAACCAGTCACTCATATCCTCGATTGCTTTTGCGATACGGACTGCCCCGTGTCCATAGCCATCAGCCTTCAGCACAGCTAACAGCTTGGTATCCTTTGAAAGCAGAGCTCTTACTTTTCTTGTATTTTCTTTCAGCTGTTGCAGATTCACCTCTGCATAGGTGCGATAAGGTAATACCTTCATATATTGTTCACGTATGAAGCATGTAAGATACGCCTCATACCTCTCCTTTCCTTCGCCTTTTTGAAAAAATGGATCAATGCTGTGCATAGACCCAAATTACATTAGAATATTCCAATCAGTACACCGAGCGCACATACAGCAGCCAGAATCAGTATGATTTTTACTGCGGATACCTTTTTGTTAAGAAGATATACAGAGAGCAGAACCATACTCAATGGCAGTATGTTTTTTAATATCACATCCAGCACATCCGCCTGCAAGGCAATCTTGCTTCCCTTCCCCAGAACAAATTCAAGCGGTGAGCTCAGCGTAACATAGCTGGCAGCCAGTGCCCCAAGTGTAATTCCACCCAATGTGGAGGTCATAGTTGTAATCCAGTTCAGCTTACCACTGGAGAAAATTTCCTGAATACCTTCTTTTCCTGTATGATAAGATTTCTTAAGGAGCCAGATGGCAAACGGCCAAACGATCGCTACCAGAATACCCTCTAAAAGGAAAGGCGCAATCAGATTACCTGTCTGACCGATACTGATACAAAAGGCAGTAACGATTGGCGCAATGGTACCGGCACGAACGGAATCTCCCAAGCCTGCCAGCGGTCCCATCAGACCTGTTTTTAAAGAATTGATTGCTTCATCGCTGATAGGTGCTCCATTGGCACGCTCCTCCTCCAGCGCCAGTGTAATACCGTGAATCGCAAGACCGCAATAAGGCTCAGAGTTATAAAATTGCATATGCCGCTTACAGGCAGCTGTCAGCTCTTCCGGATTATCCCCATACAGCTTCACCAGCACCGGAGATATGGCATAGAAGAAACCGGGAGCCTGCAGCCGCTCATAGCTGACACTCGCTTCCTGAAAAAACACCCATCTCCACCAGACCTTCATGAGGTCTTTATTGGTAATTCTCTTTTCCTGTTTTACTTCATTCCTTATTTCTTCCATGATTATTCACCTGTCCTTTTTGAAGATAGATCCGTATAGAAATAGGCAATGATGATTGCAAACAATGCTACAACGATCATTGAGAATCCCTGATAGGTCACCATCAGGAAACCCAGCAGAAAGAATAGAATAACCGATTTCTTGGACATCAGCATACGCAATGTCATCCCGATACCAACAGCAGGCAGCACACCCCCGATGACCTCCAGCATATGAAGTGGCATACCGGATAGTGAATCAATTGCGGTTTTTGCAACATCTGCACCAAAGTATACGACCAGTGCCACCGGAATGGTCATCAAAAACGCAGTCGTAATCTGTGGCGGCCATACATGCAGAAAGTTCATCCGTTTCACATCACCGGTTTCTGCTGCCTTATCCATCATGTGAACAAAGATACAGTTTTTCGTCATGTGTACCGTCCAAAGCAGATTTCCCAAAAGACCTATCGGTACCGCCATGGATACTGCAACCTCCGGAGAAGCACCACTGGCAAGAGCCAGAGCTGTGCCCACGATACCTGCAAGCGCAGAGTCAGTCGGCATCGTACTGCCGACCATGATCACGCCGATAAACGGAAGATTGATAGCAGAACCGATGATCAAGCCCTGCACAGGATCCCCCATAATCAAACCGACAATCGCCCCGTTTACCAGCGGCTGACGGACATAATTCCCCATGAATGCTGTCAGCCATGGCGTACCACTCTGACACAGGAAGTATAAAAACCCAATCAGAATCGCCTGAATTACATTTATATGCATACGTATTCCTTACGGCTGTTAGCTATACAGTATACAGCCGTTTCTCCTTTCGTTTCAAATAATTTATTGTATTAAAGATATTTCCCTAAATCCTCAGCCTTTTCCGTAGGAACGACCTGTACCTTCATCATCAGCTCCATCTTTCGAAGCTCTCGAAAAACCTCACGTTCCTCATCAGAAGCGGCAATATTTTTATAAAGCTTGCTTCTTCCGGCTTTCATCCCCATACCCCCGACATTGAGATATTCCAGCTTTACGCCGTTGTTCAGCAAAGTCAGAATTACCTGCGGTGTTTTGACCAGAATCAGAATTTTCTCCCCTTTTCCATCCTCCTTTAGATAGGCTGCAGCATCTGTATCATTGAATACCTTCAGGGAAATCGTTGATGGTATTAGTGATTTCATCATCATGACCACAAAGGTATCCTTGCAAAGCTCGTTGTCGATAATAACAACCTCATTGGCATCACACTGCTTCAGCCAGGCAGTCATGACCTGTCCGTGTATCAGACGGTCATCAATTCTTGCAAATACAATTTGTTTCATAATTCTTCTCCTTTACGTTGTGCGAATTCTTCCATTCCCACGATTGACTTACAGCAGCGTGTCCAGAGGAATCCCTTTTTCTTCCGGAACAATCTGTATTTTTACCGATATACCGCTGTGACAAAGCTTTTTTAATACTTCCAGTTCTTCATCCGATGCACATATATTCTTGTATAGTACCTTTCGGTTTTCCCTTGCCCCCATACCGCCGATGATGATTTCATGAAGCTCGATGCCTCCCTCCAGCAACAGATAAAAGGTTTGCGGATATTTTGCCAGTAAAACAAGTCCGGCACCGTCATAATCTCGTAGATATGCAATTCCTGCTTTTGTATCCAGCACCTGTATCTGAATACCTCTTGGTACCACCATAGTGATAAAGGAACGGATGAAGGTGTCGTGATAGGTTTCATCATCGATAATCAGAATATTTTTTGATTTTACAAAGCGTACCCAGGATGTCATCACCTGGCCGTGAATCAGTCTGTCATCAATTCGTGCCAATAGAATATTGCTCATAACGCTTCTCCTTTTACTGAATCATATCAGTATTAGAAACCTTGGCGAATTCTTCGAAAAACTCCTGAATTCCTTCCTTTCCGGCATTCTGTGCCATACGACTGATTGCATCAAGACCAAGGTCCTGCATGCGTCCGCTTAAGGCTTCCAGAATCATTGGCAGATTAGCGCCTGACATAATTCGGTATTCATGTTTTCCCTGCAGAGCGCGATAGCTCATTGTTGCCTGGTTATAAGGACTTGCCAGCAGCAGATCACAGAATACGACCACACCGTCACCATCATCCAGCTCGACGATTTTATCAGTGAGTTCTTTTCCGAAGACATCGATGCTGGTTTCGTGCAGAATGGAAATCGTATCAATACGTTCCTGTTTTCCCGCAATCAGCTCAATGCTGTCAAGAATTCCTCTGGCAAAGCCTCCATGGGTTGCAATTAAAAATCCAACCATGCTTCCTCCTGACTAAAGTAATCAATTACTTTGTATATTCCTATGTGTTCTATAGCACGATGCAAGATAGCAAGCGTCCGATCAAGAAAGCGATTACATCTGCTACACTCATAGTTTAATCATCTCCTTTTCCGCTGTCAAACTGCTCAGCTTTTACACAAAAATGGAATGTGTGGTCGTGAAAGTACTGTTATTTTTGCATGCATTTTATCATCCGTAATTACTGTGTAATCATAATACAGGTAAAGGACACATAAAGAAAACAGAGGAACACATATCTTCTTCATGTGTGTGCTTTAACAGGAAGCAATCTACACTATTTTTCTTTTCAAAAAGCAAAAGTCTGCAAAAAAAAACGGGAAATTCCCGTCGCATTCTATGATTTATTATCTAACCTTATATTCTGATGAAACCGATCCGGCAGCTCTTCTGCCTCATGTGCTTCCTGCAGCATTTCCACATATGCCGCAAAGGCTCGTTCAGCAGACTGATAGATACCGCTCTTTCGGATGATATTCGCCGGGTATGCCCCCTCGATCAGCCAGTATTCATTCCCTGTATCACTCTCCAGAAACCATACCTCGCTATCGCCCGCTTCATCCGCAAAGCTTTCCACATACATGATGCTCTCCACAGTCTCCGGCTTCAAAATCCCTTCCGCATAGCTGCGCAGCTGTTCCTTCTTCACTGTTTCATTCATAAACGCTTCCCTCTTTCCTTAGTTTCTGTTATCTTATGATCTCTGCTTATGCCAGATACTGCAATGCATATCCCACAAAGACAGCCAGTGACAGCAGCATGGCATCCTCATCAATATCAAACTGTGCATGATGATGCGGCATTCCGGTATGACACGATTGAGAATTTCTGGAGCCGATAAACGCATAACAGCCCGGCACATGTGCCAGATAATCGGCAAAATCATCCGCCTGCATCATTTTCTCCTGATTATGAATTACCCTATCCTTACCAACCACTGCCTGTGCAACCGGTGTGAGTTCTTCAACTACCTGATAGTCATTGATCAGGGGTGCCGCAAAATCCCGGAATTCCACCTGAGCACTACCACCGTATAAGGAAGCTGTCTGCTGTGCAATCTCACATACCCGCTGATTGATATTGGCTCTTGTCCGGGATGAGAAGCTGCGTGTTGTCCCCTCCAGCAGCGCTTCCTTTGCCACAATATTATACTGCGTTCCGGCATGCAGCGTACCGATTCCGACAACCGCAGTATCCAGCGGAGACAGGGAACGCGATACGATGGACTGCAGATTTATCACGATTTGTGATGCGATATACAGCGCATCAACGCCCTTTTGCGGAGTGGACACATGTGCCCCTTTTCCCTGCACAACGATACGGAAATAATCACAGCTTGCATTGATTGGTCCCGGTGTCAGAGAGATTGTCCCGACATCCAGACTGCTGCACATATGGGCTCCAAAGATACGATCGCCCCATCCAGACATCCTTCCCCGATAAAGGTGCGTGCCCCCTGGCCGATTTCCTCTCCCGGCTGAAAAAAGAAACGGATTTCACCGGCGAATTCATGCCTTCGCTCCTGCAGCAGCTTCACCGCATGCAGCAGTACCGCTGTATGGGCATCATGGCCGCACGCATGTGCATACCCGGAATTCACACTGCGATAGCTTTTATCCAGCAAATCCTCCATGGACAAAGCGTCCATATCCGCACGCAAAACAAGAACCTTTCCACTTCCTTTTTCTCCGCTTATGCTGGCAAAAACCCCGGTTTCTCTGATTCGGCGGTGTGCAACGCCAATCCGCGTCAGCTCCTCCTCTATTTTTGCGGCTGTCTCATATTCCTTCATGCTTGGCTCCGGATGCATATGAAACCAGCGGCGAAGTGCAATCAAAGACTTCTGCTCTTTTTTTATCCACGTATCTATCTGCATACCTGCCTCCTGTAATCCTTTGTTTTCTGTCATTTAATCGACTGTCGAACGAGCTTCCGGCTGTTCTGTACAGCGAAGAAGCCGTCTTGCGTGATAAAGCTTATCGGAGTTCTTTTCCTTCTGAATTATAAACGTATGATGGAAAAATGGCAAGTCGTGATTCTGCACAAGCGCATCAAACAATACTGTGTCTTTTCCTATACGCTCGCGTAGCAAAGGCTTCCGCAGGAGCTTTTATTCCACAATGCCAGCTAAACATGCCGTGTGCAACATGGCTTTCCACACGTAAAGCCAAAGCAGCGAACGCATAAAAAAACGATTTATATTTGTATAATTACGCAGGAATGTTAAAATAAAGAAAAGGATGATTATCATGAAAAAACAGCTACGCACGTATCCTAAACCATACATCTATACCCTGTATTCACCACATGCACCGCATGAGGCGCTTCTCTTTTACAAACGGGACCGCCGGAAACAGCATTCCCGGTGAAAACTACGATTATGAGCAGGATACGCCCCTTTTTTATGATTGTTCTCATCATCCTGAGCTCCTCATTCTTCCTTTCCTTTATCAACCGCTATGATAACAAATATTACAATGTACAGGCTCCAGTAAAAAACGGACAGCTTTTAAGCAATCAGCTGAGGCTAAAGGATAATGCACTGTATTCTCTGGTGGATAACTGGCTGTTTTATCCACACATCTACCGCAATGCAACAACCAATCAGGATGCCAGAGGTGTCTATACCTACCTTGGCCAGTACCCGGATTTCTCCATGCGTGATGCTTCACGCTCCCCTTACGGTGTATCCAGCTATCAGCTGAGCATTCCGGCGACAGAAAGCGGACAGACGATATCCATCTATTTTCCTGAAATCGATATTGCCTCTGAAATATGGCTGGATGATACACTGGTTGCTTCCAATGGCAATGTGAAAACAGCTCCCATCAAGGCCCGCATACAAAATACCGTCATTACCTTTTCCACAGAAAAAACACATACTCTTTATGTCATTGCGGCAAACGACACGCATTATTACAGCGGTATGTATTATCCATGCATATTATCCACCCCGCAGGGGATACAGAGCATGATTCTGCGAAAAGTCTTATTTTACGGATTCCTTGTATTTTCCTCTTTAAGCATTGGATTGTATTCCCTGAATTTATGGATCAGAAACCGCAGAGACAGCGTTTCCCGTTGCTTTGCGACAGCCACCCTTGCCTTTTCTCTGTTTGCATCCAGAGAGCTTCTCCGTATGTCTGGAATCTCTCATGTGACCATATTTTATGCCTTCATGGACGCGGCTTATTTTCTTATGATGTATAAGATTCTGGAAATCAATACCCTGCTTTCTCCTTTATCGAAGAAAAATCTGATTACCAGAGGAATGCGACTGCTTTCCATCGGTATGTGTATCCTGCCCTTTGCCAACCTGTTTATGCTCGGCAAAAATGCGGATGCCCTGCTTGCATATGGCTGGATCGTAGACGGCTTTAAATACATCAGTGTGCTTTATATTTTGTATACCACGCTGTATGGAAGCCGATACCGACGCATGGAGCTATGGCTGCTGGGAGCGAATACCTTTTATATTTTCGGTATTCTCTACACGCTGCTTGGCGCAAATCTCTTTGAACCCCTTTGCTATGGATGGCCGAATGACTATTTTTCCTTTTTCATTGTACTGTCTCTGGCAGCCCTCATGATTCAGCGCAGTGAACAGATGGCAAGGGAAAACGAACGGCTGACAATTCATTTACAGGAAACCGTAGAACAGCGAACGGAACAGCTGCACACACTGTTAAGTGAAAGAAAGGCCATGCTGGCAGAATTTGCCCATGATCTGAAAGCTCCCCTCAGCAGTATGCAATCCTTTATCGAGCTGATCCGTATGCAGGATACCCTGATTGATGATGAGGTTGATGGGTATTTAAAAATACTGGAACGAAAGGGAGCTGAATTACAAAATCGAATGACCGTCCTACAGAAATTCTCCTCTATGGATAAGGGGAGTCAGGATAAGCATGTTCTCGATCTGACACAGTTTCTGAAGCAGTTTCATGATTTTAACAAGGCAGATTGTGATGCGGCGGGAATCTACTTTCTGTATCTCTCTGCCAGGGAGCCCTGTCCTGTATTTGCGGATGAGAAGCAGCTAACGCGTTCGCTTGAAAACCTGCTGTACAATGCCTTATCCTTCACGGAGATGGAAGGAACCATCACCCTGTCCCTTTCCACAGAGGACAGCAATGCGCATATCGTTGTGGAGGATACCGGCTGTGGAATTGCACCGGACAGACAGGAACAGATTTTCCACAAGGGTGTATCTCTGCGGGAGGATTCCACAGAGCGCGGTCTTGGTCTTTACATCACCAAAAGTATAATTGCCGAGCATAACGGCTCCATCTGGGTGGAGTCTGACGGTGAGCACGGCTCTGCCTTTCATATCCTGCTTCCGCTTGCCTACAGCAACCTTCAAGAATCTGTCAAACCATAAGGCAGAGACTGGGTATGTGTGACTTTTCTGTTATAATAAAGTCAACATTTGAAGAATGATTACAATACACAGAAAGGAATGAACGCATATGAAATGGTACGAAAAGCAGAAAAAGCTGTATACACAGAATCAGGAGGAACAAAAAAACACCCCTTTTGGGGACCGTGCATCTATAAGGGGGAACGACGCAGTCGACCATGCAGCTTTATCGGCTGCTGTGCAGGAGTCTTTAAAGAGTCAAAACGAGCAGCTGCAAACCGGAAAAAACGATGAGGCAGAGAGTTTTAAAAGCAAAGAAACCACGGTTATTCAGGAGCACACAACCTTACAGGGAGATATGAATACGGAAGACAATATCACCATACATGGTGTTTTCATTGGAAATATCAGCTGTGGCGGCGATCTAACGATCAGCGGCAGCGTGAAGGGAAATATAAGCTGTAAGAATGCTGTTATACAGCAGGCCAAAATAGAAGGGGATATCGTGTGTGATACACATCTTGAAATCAGTCAGGGCTCCTGTGTCCACGGCAATGTGAACGCCAAGCAAATACTCTGCGGCGGTCAGATCATCGGGGATACCCGAATCGAGGGGAAATCCCAGTTTCTGGCGTCCTCTGCGATTTCCGGTGACATTCAGACGCAGAGTCTGGAGGTGGAATGCGGCGCCGTGCTGCAGGGAAATCTTCAGGTACAAGCTTCCTGTTCTGCTTAACCATGACCCGGCTCATAATCGTTAAGCAGACAGGATTATCTATCGGAAACAACAGCTGACATGAAGTCATAAAGCGACTGCCCTGCCTATCGTAAAACGTAAGCCGTCATCACGTATCAGCCTGAGGCTAGTACATACAGCGTAGCAATCAAAGCTCGTAAAAGACACGATGTTTTTTCATCCTGAAACAGGTGGTTCCACGAACTTATAGCCCTTGCCCCAGACGGTCTGAATAAACATATGATCCGCCCAGGCCTCCTCCAGCTTTTTACGAAGATTGGCGATATGTACCTGCACTGTATGTGTGGAATTCATATCCGGCATCTTCCATACCCGCTGGTAGATTTCCGATATGGTATACACATGCTCCGGTGTCTGTGCCAGCAGTACCAGGATATCAAATTCCGACATGGTTAACGGAACCCTGTTATCCTGAATCTGTATGGTTCTGGCATCCAGATTGATCCGGAGTGGGAAAAAATTCAAAATCTTCTGTCTGGAGGGTATTTGATAATACTGCCGTATCCTTGCCTGTATGCGAAGATACAGCTCTTCCAGAGAAAACGGTTTGGTAATATAATCATCCGCTCCCATCAGAAATCCATTCTTCAAATCCTCCTGTGAGGAAAGATTCGTCAAAAACACGATGGGTACAGAGCTGAAGCTGCGTATTTTCCGACACAGATCAAACCCGCTTTCCCCCTTAAGAAGCACATCCAGAACGATACAGTCTATCGTTTCCTGTTTCAGCACCCGAAGACCCTGTGAACCGCCGGTGGCAGTAAATACATCCTCATTGTTCTTCTGCAGATACTGCTCTGCAGCAAACAGTACATCTTTATCATCATCAATGATAAGAATCTTACTCATGATCCATCCTCCATGTCATTCTTATTGTATATTGTATCAGAAAAGTGAATGACAAAACATGGAAAACCGGATGGCTTGAAACTTTCTTGAACATTTAGGAAATTCGAAAAAAGGCTTTGGCATTGTCATAGAATACCTTTTGAAGTGCTTCTTCATCCAGACCGCTGACGATCACCTTCTGCATTTCCACGGACGGATGATGAAACGGGCCATCAGTGCCGAACAGGATACGATCTGCACCGACACTCTCGTATGCCTCTTTGATTTTTGTATGCATCGGCATACCGCTCATTTCCAGATACAGATTCGCATAGCGACGAGCCATTTTCAGGCTTGCGTCGATATACACACCGTGTCCGTGTCCCATATGAATCATCATCACCTTGACATTGGGAAAGCGCTCTGCGAGAAGCGCAATACTCCAGGGAAGGGAATAGGGAGGATGTCCGCAGTGAATACAGACAGGAACCTGATAGTGCTCTGCCATCTCCATGACAGGATCAACACATACATCGTCCGCCACAAAGGCATGCCTGAGCGGATTCAGCTTTACTGCCTGAAAGCCTTTCTCCAGATACTGCATCAGCAGCTGTGTGCAGTTTTCCTTGAGCGGGTTAACATACACAGCACCAGCAAAACGATCCGGCCATTCGCTGATTGCCCGGTATACGGCCTCATTATTCTGGGAACAGATAACCGTTTTCTCAATCTCATACATATCCATCAGCTCGAGAAGCTGTTGTGGAGTCGCCGCTACATTTGCCCAGCCGCCGATTTCACCGATATGCGCATGTGCATCTATTTTTTTCATATACGTTTCTCCTCAAAAAATGAAAGCATCTCCGTGCGGGACAGCATCGCAGATAGTACCGTAAAAAGGACGAGTCCGATGACTGTCTGCATACAGATTCTCGCAACAGAGGCGATTGCAGGTACAACCCCGGTCAGGGGTATTTTAACAAGTGTATAAGCAATAATCTGAAAAACGCCTCCCGTTCCCGCTGCAATCAGTCTGTTTTTTAATCGTGATTTCTCCAGTAAAAGTCCCATGATCCAGCCCATGGCATATTTTATAATAAAGGTTGGCAGCACCCAGACAGCGGCACCGCTCAGCAAATCGGATAAAGCACCACCAAGGCCGCCGGCCAACGCCCCCTGTTTTCTCCCCAGAACCATCACCCCCAGAAAAATCATACAGTCCCCCATATGCGTGTACCCTCCGGTTGCCGGATTGGGTATCTTTATAATATAGGTTGCGGTAAATATCAAAGCTGTCATAAGTGCTGTCATTGCCAGCTCCTTTGTCTTTTCATGCTGCATACAAGCTCTCCTCTCTATGAAATTGTATACATTCTACCATTAAACTGTATATTGAAAAATGAACAGTTTTACGAAAATAAAAGATAACAGTTTTATTAGCATAAGAGATGGATTTGTTTGCATTCGATAAAAGCTATCCACTCATTAAGGGCAGCTGTTTTCAATATGTTTCATCAATGGGAAAAGCATGCACATTTCCTTACAGTATAAGCATATAAGGTAATTGTGTTTGAAATCACACCACGATTGTATGATTCTTGTCAGAGAATGCACGATTTACACCGTATATGAAAAAGCGATTTCCCATTGCATCAAGAGAAGGAAATCGCCTTTCATTATTTTTTACAGCTGAACATTTTCTTATTTAAAGAATTCGTTATTTTCAATGAAATTTATAAATGCCCTGCACTGCTCTGCCAGAAAGGGCTCGCTTTCTTTTAAAACCAGTTTCCCATCTGTCACCTGTTCCAGTGCATTTGGTATCGTAAGCCGCGGCACATTCATAACCCTCATATTGAGAAAGCTCAACAGGGTGACCAACTGATCCTGTGCAATCAGCGTACCGGACATGCCGGGTGTAATACCGCTTACGGCTGCCGGCTTTCCATTTAAAACCCGCTTCTGTGCTTCATCCGGACGAGACATCCAATCCAGAAAATTTTTTAATACCCCGGAAATGCCATGATTGTATTCCGGTGAAAAGAACCATATGCCATCCGCCTCCTGAAGCTGCGCACGCAGGCGCTGTACAGCAGCAGGTGCCGGAAACTCAATATCCTCATTCATAAAAGGTAGATCCTGATAATCGAGTATTTCAAATACAAGCTCGTCACCGCAAAGAGCTGCGGCTGCTTCTGCCAGCTGACGGTTCAGGGATGCTTTGCGAAGAGAACCGACCACAGCTGCAATTTTTATTTTTTTCATAAGCTGCCTTCTTTCTATATCTGTATTCTAGTCCTGCGTGATGGAAAGTACAAGATATATGCCTGAAATCCTTTTATTCTCGCTTCAGTATATGCGATGATTTTATTTTTATGCGTATACCTCAAATATGACATAGCATTGTCATATTATGTCTGATACAATGGAGTCAGAAAGGAGGGATCGCATGCAGATACAGAGAATGTTTGAAATCGTCTATATCCTTTTACAGAAACGAAGAGTAACTGCCAAGGAGCTCGCAGAGCATTTTGAAGTCAGCACGCGTACGATTTACCGTGATCTTGACGCACTTTCCATGGCGGGAATACCGCTGTACACCAATAAGGGACATCAGGGTGGTATATTTTTGATGGAGGATTATGTACTCCACCGTTCCATGTTCAGTGAAGAGGAACAGCAAAAGCTGATGGCTGCATTGCAAAGCTATCATATTGCAGACCCGCAGGATGTGGATTCCCTGCTTACAAAATTAAGCTCCACCTTTTCCGCAAAGCTGACCAACTGGATTGATGTTGACTTTGTGGACTGGGGATCCGACCACAGTGCCAATCGCAAATTCCTTCTGTTGAAGGATGCGATTCTTGATAAACAGAGGATACAGTTTTCCTACCATTCCTCCTATGGCGCCAGCACTACAAGAACGGTTGAACCATTGCAGCTGCTGTTTAAGGGGTCCGCATGGTATCGATCGGCTACTGTACAGGAAAACAGGCACAGCGTTATTTCAAGCTGAACCGCATGGAGAACCTGTATAACACAAAGGAACATTTTGAGCGGGAGCTGGATACATCCAGTCTGCCGCATGATCAGAATGAATATAAGAAGGATTTGATCCATCTGGTTCTGGAAATGAAGGAAAATGTCGCCTATCGCATCTTCGATGAATATGATTCCTCCTGCTTCCGGCGAAGAGAGGATGGAAGCTTTCTTGTTACCATTGATTTTCCAAAAAGCGAATGGATATACGGGTATCTCATGTCCTTTGGAGATTCCCTACGCATCCTGGAGCCTGTGGATATACGGGATGAGGTTATCAATAGAATGCGACATGCAGTCAAGCAGTATGAGTAATATGACATACTGATGTCCTATATGGTGTGATAGGATATAGAAAAAGGAGATGGAAGCGATGGAAAAGAATATAAAGCTTGACTATAAGAAAAAGTATAAGGACCTCTATCAGCCGAAAACCACGGGTATGCTGATCGATATAGCGGCAATTCCCTTTCTGATGGTGGATGGAAAAGGAAATCCGAATGAGGAGGATGGTGATTACAGCAAGGCGATGCAGTTGCTTTACGGTATCACCTTCACGATCAAAATGAGCAGAAAGGGGACTAAGGCTCTGGAGGGCTATCACGATTATGTGGTGCCGCCGCTGGAGGGACTGTGGGAAATGAAGGGAATCAAGGGAATGGATTATTCCCGTAAGGAGGATTTCCTGTGGACATCCATGCTCCGCCTTCCAGAATATGTAACGGAGGATGTGTTCGCATGGGCATGTGAGGAGTTTCATAAAAAGCACCCGGAGGCAGATATCAACCGCGTACGTATGGAATGGTATGAGGAGGGGCTCTGCGCACAAATACTGCACAAGGGCTCCTATGATGAGGAACCGGCATCCCTAAAGAAGCTGCATACCTTTATTGAAGAAAACGGCTGCTGTGTGGATATCGGCTCAACTGCAGCCAGCGGACAGCTTAGAAAGCATCACGAAATCTATCTGGGAGATCCGAGAAAGTGCAAGCCGGAAAATCTGAAAACGGTATTGCGCATACCGGTAAGAAAACGATAACGGAAACCATCCGTAAAGGAGAAAAAGAGCATGGAATATATACAGCTGACACAGGAAAATTTACAGAAGGAGCATATCTGCTGCAGTATGACAGAGAAAAAAGGGGATCACAGCGTCACGGATAAAAAGGCTTGGCTGAAGGAACGCATGGAGGAGGGGCTTGTATTTTATAAGGCCGATGTACGCGGTAAGGTTTTTATTGAATATATACCTGCTCAAGCCGCATGGTTCCCTATTCAGGCAGACAACTGGATGCACATCAACTGTCTGTGGGTTTCCGGAAGCTTTAAGGGCTGCGGCTATTCCGATGAGTTGCTGGAGCACTGCATTGCAGATGCCAAAGCGAAGGGAATGCATGGTCTTACGATTTTATCAGGAAAAAAGAAGCTGCCCTATTTGAGCGATCCCTCGTATCTGAAATATAAAGGCTTCATCCCTGCTGATGAAGCAGGTGAGTATGTTTTGATGCATCTGCCGTTTCATGCGGGTGGAGAGAAGCCGCGCTTTGCGGATGGTGTATTGCGACCTCAGCATCCGGAAAACACCTTTGTATTGTATTATACCGATCAATGTCCGTTTGCCAGTCAGTATGCGCTCAAATTCGCGGAATGGATGAACAACTGGGAACAGTCCTGTGTTGTTCATCATATAACCACACGGGAAGCTGCCCAGAGCTGTCCGGGACCGGTGAGCGGCTATGCGCTGTTTTATGGAAATACGTATCTGACAAATGAAATCCAGTCGGAGAAAAAGGCTGAAAAGCTTTGGAAAACCTATGGAAGCAAGACTGTGCAGGCTGGATGATATCTTCCTGGTAGGCTGTGAAACAAAACTGGGAACATCCCTGAGCAGAAATGCCGGCATTTCCATGGCATTCTGGAAAAGGTTTAATGAACAGCTGAAAATGTATCATGTGAAGCAGGGAAAGCAGTTTGTGAAATATGCCCTTACCCGGCGCGGATCACAGGGTCTGACCTATGCATGTGCTGTTCCCAGTGCACAGCTGTATCCGGATCACTTTCAGATTTACCGTATTCCCAAAGGGGAGTATCTGTGCGTGGAGCATCATGGTGATATGGCAAAGCTTCCGGAAACCATCGATAGAATATTCAAGCAGGAGCTGAAGGACAGACAGCTGACACCTGCAAAGGGAGCGCTTGTTTATTTCGAAAAGTATGATGAGCGGTTTCACTACCGTCAGGACGCTTCGGTTATTGAGCTATATATTCCACTCGCAGGAAATGCATGCAAGCCCATGGAGGAGATTGAGGCGAAGACAATTTTACAGGGGGGCGGAAATACCATCGGGCAGTTTTCCTGGTTTGGTATGGATTTTAATATGAATCTGTATAAGGGCTGCAATCACGGCTGTATCTATTGCGATTCCAGAAGCAGCTGCTATCAGGTACAGGAATTTGACCGTGTACGGAAAAAGAAGAATGAGCTGCTTATTCTGGAGCGTCAGTTAAAGGGTAAACGGAAAAAAGGAGTGATAGGCATCGGAGCCATGTCGGATACCTATAACCCTTTTGAAAAGCAGCAGGAAATTACAAGAGGTGCATTACAGCTGATCGACCGCTATGGCTACGGTGTGGGAATCGATACCAAAAGCACCCTGGTGCTCCGTGATCTGGATTTGCTGGCACGCATTGCCTCACATAATCCTGTTATCATCAAGCTGACAATCACCTGTGCGGATGATGCTCTGGGAAAGATGATTGAACCGTATGCCCCAAGCTCAAGTGAACGCTTTCTGGCATTGGAGGAATTGCACAGGGCCGGTATCTATGCGGGGATTTTGATGATGCCCATTCTTCCCTTCATCAATGACACACCGGAAAACATCACCGGTATCGTCGAGCTTGCGGCAAAGCATCATGCGAAATTTATCTACCCTGCATTTGGCATGACTCTGCGGGATAATCAGAGGGATTATTACTACTATCAGCTGGATCATTATTTCCCGGGAAAACGCAGACTGTATGAACAGCGCTATCATAATGTTTACAGCTGTGATTCTCCACATGCCGCAAAGCTGTATAAGCTGTTTCAGACAGAGTGTCGAAAATACGGTATCCGCTACCGTATGAATGATATAATCCGAGGTTATAAAAAGCAGCAGGTTCATCAGGGGCAGCTGAAGCTGTAGAGCGATAGATGCTTTCCTCCTGCGAATTGAGCAATAAGAGAATTTCATCAGCTCCCTCTATGTCCCCGACGATTGAAATACATGGACAAAGGGAAAACGAATGCTTGAAAAAGAAGATGGGAGGTATTTATGAAGCGACCGGAATTATCAAGAGCCTTAACACCGGAACAGTTTCAGGAAAACTATTATCTAAAGGAGGAGCTGCAGGCGTTTTTAAAGGCATGCGGTGTATCTGCATCCGGCAGCAAGGCTGATTTAAACGAACGTATCCTTCAGATATTACATGGAAATGCGATATGTTCTGCCGTAAAGCAAAGAAAAGTAAAAAACAACCGCACAGACACGCTGTGTCCCGATTCCATCATTGAGAAAGATCTTGTTTGTTCACAGAAGCACAGAGCATTTTTCAAATCTGTGATTGGCAGTAAGTTTTCCTTCCATGTGGAATTTCAGGACTGGCTGAAAACTCACGCAGGACAGACATATCAGGATGCCGTGGATGCATGGTATGCCATACAGGAACAGAAGAAGCATAAAAAAAACTGTTATCAGTCCGCAGTTTGAATACAACACATATATTCGAGCCTTCTTTGCGGATAATCCGGGGCGTTCTTTAAAGGAATCTATCATGTGCTGGAATCATCGAAAAGCCATACCGGGACCGCACGTATATCAAAAAGAGGATCTTCTGGTTTTAAATGAGCAGGAAGATGAAAGATAGCCTAGTTTCATATAAATGCATTTCTGCAATTGCAGTTATGCGTTTTTTCTTTGATGCAGTTATGTTCGACATAAGGCTTACACCCTTTTATTAAATAAGCACATTATTCTCAAAAACTGAGAAATACAGTATATGATACTTATCATAAAAGCATGTAAATTTGATACCAACCTTCTTTATCTCAAAAGACTTTGTATGTAGAATCATGTATATATTAAATTTTCCAAATAAAAAGGATACCTTACGATACCCTATATATACTGATTTTCCTTATGCTACATAGCCGCTATCAGCACCAGCTTATCGATTGATATCCGTAATTTTCACAACACGCGTACCAACACGCTGGGCAAAGCCTTCATCATGTGTAATGATGAGAATCGCCATTTCTTTGCTTAAGTCTTTGATAATGGAGGTCACGGAAGCAATGGATTCCACATCCAGCGCACTGGTTGGTTCATCAAAGCACAGAACAGAGGGCTGCAGCATGCAGGCACGGGCTATCGCCACCCGCTGTTTCTGTCCACCGCTCAGAGTAGAGGGATAGGCATGCAGCTTATCACTGATCTGCAGCCGTTCCAGTAATTTCTCTGCCTTTTGAACCGCATCCTCTTTACTCATCAGCTTATGATAAACGGGTGCCTCAATCAGATTCTGAAGTACATTGCGATGCGGAAACAGCTGGTAGTTCTGAAACACCATGCCGACCTCCTTGCGCAGCGCCTTTTTTGTTTCCTTATCCGCGTAGACACTCCTTCCGTTTTCCTCTTTCAGAAGGTAGCTGTCATTGATGAGAATTTCTCCGCTGTCAGCGGTTTCCAGATCACAGAGACAGCGTAGCAGTGTTGTCTTTCCACTTCCACTCAATCCCATTAAAACAACGATTTCCCTTTCCTTCACATCCAGATCGACATTGCGAAGCACCTGATTATCGTGAAAGGATTTGCATAGATTTTGAATTTGTATACTCATACGGCCACCTCTACTTATAATAGTTCAGCCGTTTTTCCAGATAATTCAATCCGCGGGAAATCGGCATATTCAAGACCAGATAAATCATACCAACATAAATGAAAGGAAGTCCTGTCGCATAGGTACCGGCTGCGATTTTGGCATAACGCAGCAGCTCGTCGATTCCCAGAATGGAAACCAGACAGGTATCCTTCAACAGCGTCAGGCTCTCATTGATAAAGGAAGGAATACAGTTGCGCAGCGCCTGTGGAAGCAGGATATGCAGAAACGTATAGGAGTTGGAATAGCCGAGAAGCTTGGCTGCCTCCTTTTGTCCCTCATCAATGGATTGTATGCCACCACGCAGAATTTCTGTGAAATATGCGGTATAGTTCAGAAGAAATGCCAGTATAGCTGCTGTTGTCCGATCCAGACGGATGCCCAGATAAGGAAGACCGAAATAGACGAACATCAGCTGCAGAAGCAGCGGTGTACCTCTCATGATATAAATATAGAAACGAACGATGGTAGAGACAACCGCATTCCTTGACAGTCTGACATAGACCATGGGAAGTGCCAGAACAAAGGAGCCGACCAGCGTTACCACCCAGAAGAACAGGGTGATCTTCAGCCCTTCTACAAAGGCCGGAAGCAGCTGTATAAAGAAGTCCATAGCTTATTTAAACCAGGTATCCTTGATGTTATCGAAGGTTCCATCGTCCTTTAATTCCTGCATTGCCTTGTTGATATGTTTGCACAGCTCTGTATCATCCTTGCGCATTCCGATTGCATATTCCTCTGTACCGAAGTTTTCATCCAGTACCACATAGTTCACTCCGTTATCCTGCTGCTTCATATAGTAACGCGCCAGAGTCTCATCTACAACGATGGCATCGCTTCTTCCGGATTCCAAATCCATGAAACAGTCATTGTTGGTATCAAACTGGGTCGGCTTGCCATCCTTTAAGCCTGCGACAAAGTCCTTATCCTTCATGACCGCATCATACGCACTGGAATTTTTCTGAACCGACAAGGTTTTATCCTTAATGTCCGCCTTTGTCTTGATTCCCGTCTTATCCGTTGTGATAATTATCTGACGGTTTTCCATATATGGATCAGAGAACAGCACCTGCTTTTTACGCTCCTCCGTGATGGAATATCCGTTCCAGATCAAATCGATATTCCCGGACTCCAGCTCTGTTTCCTTTAAATCCCAGTCAATGTTTTGAAACTCAACCTTCTTACCGATTTTCTTTGAAACGGCTTCTGCCAGCTCCACATCAAAGCCGACCAGCTTCCCATCCTTTTTAAATCCCATTGGCGCAAAGGTATCATCTATACCAATGGTCAGTACCTCCTTGTCATCCCCCTTTGCTGTATCTGATCCACAGGCAGTTAAAGTGAGTGTGCACAGCAGTGCGAGCATTGTTAAAGCTATCCTTTTCATACATTTTTCCTCCTCAATTTCAAGCGTCTGATGAAAAAAAGCTTCCATCCTCCGGATTTTGTCCAGAGGACGAAAGCTGTTGCTTACGTGGTTCCACCTCAATTTATCAGCTCCTTGCGGAAACTGACCTCAGTAAGTGATGATCATGCTCATCGTCATGGAAGCATCACTTTGATCGGTAACGGAATCAACCGGCAGACACTACTGTTGTTTCGCATCTGCAGCTCCAAGACGTGTTCCACAGCCAACTCATGATTCCCTTCTCAGCAAACGGGAACTCTCTTTCATGCCTGGACATGTGTACTATTTCTTTTCATCGCTTGTACTGTAGTTACAGTATACGGGATGAAAAATGAAATGTCAATGCATTTTGTAAGAAAATGTAAGAATGCGGTATCTCAATGAAATACATCAGAAAGTATTGAAAGAAAATGTAAAATTATATATTCTGCGATTCCTGCACCTGCCGCTTATAAATACAGGTCCCCTCCTTCCAGGTTTCCAGCACCTGAATATTTCGTATCTCCTCCACCGGAATTTCCAGCGGATTTTGATCAAGGACGGCAAAGTCCGCCAGCTTACCTGCTTCCAGCGTTCCCTTTTGATCCTCCTCATGGTACTGCCAAGCCGCATACTGCGTGATCGCACGCAGGGCCTCATAAACATCAATACGTTCCTTTTCCCCGAGAAGCACTCCGTTTTTTGTACGGCGAACAGCGGCACACCATACGGATTCCATCAGATTCGGTGCGATAACGGGAGTATCGGTATGCAGGGTGAACACAAGTCCAAGCTGCAACGCATCCCGCAATGGAGAAATCAGCGAAGCCCGCTGTACTCCGAAGTTTTCAATATGCACATCTCCCCAGTGCCATACATGTGCCGCAAAGAAGGAAGGAATCATTTGCAGCGGCTTCATCCGTTCCAGCTGTTCCTTTTGCACTAGCTGTGCGTGAATCATGACAGGACGTAAGGTATCCTTAGCATCCAGCTCTCTTACAACCTTTTCAAACTGTGTCAGATACTGCTCAGCTGCTGCATCACCATTGCAGTGTGCGAGAAGCTGCTGATGCTCCAGCAGACTTTTGCGAATACAGGCAGCCACTTCCTCATCACTCATCGTTCCATATCCGTAATAGTTGGCATCCCCCTGATAAGGTGTTTGCATCCATGCAGTTCGTCCCTGTGGAGAGCCGTCAAGAAACATCTTATATCCACCGATGCGAAAATGCTTATGATACTGCACTCCCTTTGGCTTGCTTTCCTTTCGCAGTGCCTCACTGTCCCGGATTCCCACATAGCCGACCACATCCTGTTTCAATATATTACGAGCTGCGGCCTCTTTCAATATGGCATATACCGCCGCATTCATCATCCCGTCCTGTATGGTGGTAATTCCATAGCTGGCATATAGCTGCAAAGCATCCTCCAGCAGCCGCATCATCTCCTCCATGGATGGCATCGGCACATGATGCAGAAATGATGTAAAGGCATTTTCCTCCATATAGCCGTTCAGCATACCATCCGTATTTCGTCCATATCTGCCGCCATCCGGATCGGGTGCATCAGGGGGGATATTGGCCAGCTGCATTGCTGTATATGATGCAACACCCATATGGGAGGATGCATGAGTAATCACGATTGGCCGCCTGCCGACAGCCTTTAGGACATCGGCATCCGGATGCCGGCGCTCCTTAAGCAGCGTATGATCATAGCCGACACCACTCACCCAGTCCTGCTCCTTCAAATGATGCTGCTGTATGAAATCAGTAAGTATGTGCTGAATATCCGCAAAGCTTCTTGCACTGCTTACATCCGCCTGACGGAATGTATTCGCACAGGATACCAGATGGCTGTGAGCATCTATGATTCCCGGGATGATGACTCTGCCGCCCATATCCACACAATCTGCGGCTTTATATTCTTCCGGTATGTGATCACCGATGTAAACAATGCTCCCCTGTTCGATGCACATACAGGATGCTGTTTGTCTGTCCTTCATAGTGAGTATACGTGCATTTAAGATCTGTATCATAAAAACACCTCCTGCTTATAGTGTACCACACGGTATGGATTTCATGAAATCCGGTTTGCCGGCGTAATTGATTCCCCTATGCAATTTATCCTTGGTTCACAGCACTGCCTGCTTTTTCTTAGTCTGCCCTGCCTAACCAGGAACACCACCAAGTCCTTTTCATGCAACACCAACCACAGAAAGCTTTCTCTGTTAACAGGTCTTTATGCGTCCCCTCCCTTTCCTATCCGTATTGTTTCCATATACCCTACAAATGCAGATAACCTCCACGATATGGAAACAGTCTGAAAGCATATGAACTTTATATTTATCGTTCATCTTCCTGTTTATCAAATTATCTTTCTCAATTCCTATGCCGAGTACACTAGAAAATGGATTGATGCCTATCAGATGAGAAATGAGGAAGGCGAGATGGAAAGTAAGCGAAGCCTGATGAGGAGGATTTACATTTATCTCCCGGAGATAAATGAAATTGTTAAGCGCAAGGGATTCGGGAAGCTGAATGACTTTGAACAATTATGCTAGGTTCTACCCTTCGGGTACCTGTTTAAAAACAATGATGAAGATGGTATATTAAAAACAGAGGAAAGGCTGGTGAAGAAGGTTATACCCAAAAGACACCAAGTGGAAACGTACAGAAAATTTCATGATGCAGAAGATCTCCGGTCGATAGGGATGGCAACGCAGATACAGGAGCAGCGCGAAAAAAATGCTATTTTGGATAGTTTTGAAGATGGTGTTGAACAGGGAATTAAACAAGGCGTTGAACAGAGAAAAAAGAGGTGAAAGATTGCTGTTAAATCGACTAATGAAAAGTAAATATCATCAAGACTGCTCAACATGGCTATGCTCTTTATCAATGGAACAGCTCGATCTTGTATCCAATTTATTATACACCTGTGATACCTTACAGAAACTGAAAAATCAGCTTGCTGTTCACAAATAATACATATAAAGTACACAATAAAACTGTTTCAAATTCAGGTTCCTTCTTACTTCAGGGTGTATGCAACAAGAGACTTCCACTATTGTATTTATCAATAGAAGTTAAAGTCTCCCTGTTTTGAGTTTACCCACATTCGAGAAAGAACCCAAATTCATAAAAACAGTTTTTCGACAGTTGCATATAGAAAATAATTGGTGTCTGCTATTTTTATCAAGGTATAAAGCCTGCATAAATAGAACAGATGTTCGCGGCACTTAATATTCATTTGTTACATGTTCTTTATCAGCATTATTTTCATTTATATTGAAAGAAAATGAAAATAGTTTTGAAAATCTATTGACAAATCATGTAAATCAGCTTTATAATCAAGACTATACATTCGATTGATTCAGGAAGAGTAACAGAACCCTCGGATCCAAAGAGAGCTGATGACGGTGGAAATTCAGCGTGAAGAGATCTTGTGAATGGCCCTGAAGAGAAGCATCGGCGAAAAGTGATGAGTAGCTGATGACGCAATTCCCGCGTTATCTGAGGAAGCAGACATGTTGGTGTTTGTATAAGAGTGTTTTGCATTTGTCTTTTCGCAAAACGTATAGGTGGCTAAACGAAGATCCTTCGTCCTATGATACAGGGCGGAGGTTTTTATTTTTATTCTCACTCTTATACAGTAGCAGGAAAGGAAAATAGAATGGAAAATACAGAAGCAATTCTCTACTGTCACAGCAGACGATGGCGCAGCTTTTAACAGCCGCCTATGCAGAGGACAGGAGGAACCCTATGATCTATCCCGATTTACAAACTGTGCGTATTTACGCAGACACATATACACGAATTCCCGTTTACACAGCACTGGATTATGAAACAGACGATATGCTTGATCTGTATGCAGCGCTGCGGGGACCCTATTCATTTTTTCTGGAAAGCGGTGTTCTGAACTCGTATGGCCGCTATTCCATCATCGCTTTACCCTGTAGGAAACGCCTGGTAAGCAGAGGTGGAACTACAGCTCTCATTCAATACGATGAAACAATACAGCTGGATGGAAATCCACTGGACATCCTAAAGAAAGAAATGCAGGAATGTGCTCCCATCTATCCGGAGCTGCCGGTATTTACAGGAGGAGCAATCGGTCATTTCAATTATGATATGATTCGCTTATTTGAAGCCATTCAGGATAACCGGCTTCCCTCTCTAAAGCTTCCCCTGATGCAGTTTGCATTTGTGGAAGAGCTGCTGGTGCTTGATCATGAACAGCACCGGCTGTATGTCATTGTGAATATGCAGACACAAAACGGATGTCTGGACAACGCCTATGACAAAGCGGTTCAACGTATTTACGAGCTGCGGGCTTTCCTGTCACACAGAAAGCCGTATAGTGGAAAGCCACTTGCAAGGCGAACCGTCACAAGCTCCATGAATAAGCAGCAATTCATGGCTAACGTGGAACAGGCGCAGAAGCACATACAGGAAGGCGATATCTTTCAGGTTGTACTGAGTCAGCGTATGGAGGCTTCGTATACAGAGGATCCATTGGATGCGTATGTTCAGCTTCGTTCACTGGGGAAAAGCCCCTATATGTATTATCTTGATTTTGATGAATATGTCATTGCCGGTGTTTCACCGGAGCTGCTGTTAAAGGGTCGCGGACGTTCCATTATGACGATGCCGATTGCCGGCACCCGTCCCAGAGGAGCTGATGAACAGGAGGATCTGAAAGCAGCACAATCCCTGCTGGAGGATCCCAAGGAGAATGCAGAGCACAGCATGCTCATTGATTTAGGACGGAACGATATCGGCAGGGTATCGGATATCGGCAGTGTTCAGGTTCGGCATATGAAGCAGGTGCAGCGTTATTCCCATGTCATGCATATGACGAGCGAGGTACACGGGCGGCTGAAGGAAAGCTGTGATATCTATGACGCACTCGCCAGTGTCCTACCGGCAGGAACTCTGTCCGGTGCGCCGAAAATCAGTGCAATGAATATCATTGAACAGCTGGAGCCGGTAAAACGGGAAATTTACGGTGGGGCTATCGGCTTCTTAGGCTACAATAAACAATTTGATGCCTGTATCACCATCCGTACCTTTGTCTTTCATAAACATAAGGTCTATTTACAGGCAGGAGCCGGAATCGTAAAGGATTCCGTACCGGAAAAGGAATATGAGGAAACGCTGCATAAAGCTAAAGCCATGCTTCGTGCAGTACACGGTGAGGTGACGGTATGATTGTAATCATCGATAACTATGATTCCTTTACCTACAATCTCTATCAGGCAGTTGCCGTATATGCGCAAGATGTCATCGTATTGCGAAATGATGCTGTTGATGCCTCTATGCTGCAAAAGCTGAAGCCGACTGCTCTCGTGTTTTCACCGGGGGCAGGTCATCCCCATGCTGCCGGAAATATGGAATCTATCATTCAGCAGTGTTACAGGGATATTCCCATGCTGGGAATCTGTCTGGGGCATCAGGCCATAGCTGAGGTATTTTCTTCCAGAATCACCTATGCAAGGGTGATTCGGCACGGTGAGTGCGATGCAATCACGCAAACAGCACCCTGCGCGCTGTTCGATGGTCTTTCCACCACATTTTTGGCAGCCCGCTATCATTCTCTGGTTGTTGAACAGCCGGGTGAGGAGCTCATCGTAACTGCTGAAAGCAGCACAAAGGAAATCATGGCGATTCAGCATCACCGCTATCCTGTATACGGCATTCAGTTTCATCCGGAATCGATTCTGACACCGGACGGTATGCGAATTATTGAGAATTTTATAACGAAAGCGAGGAGCTATGTATGTTAAAGGAATATATTAAAAAGGTCAGTGAACACCATGATCTGACAACAGAGGAAATGAAAACTGCCATGAATATCATTATGGATGGCAGAGCAAGCAGTGAACAGGTCAGCGCATTTCTGATCGCAATGAAGATGAAAAAGGAAAGTCCTGCGGAAATCGCAGCAGCGTCCAGGGTCATGGTAAGCAAGGCGACACCGCTTCCAACCGATGTGAAAGGTATTGTCGATATCGTAGGCACCGGTGGTGACTGTCTGAATACCTTTAATATTTCCACCACCTCCTCCTTTGTATTGTGCGGTGCAGGACTGGCAGTTGCCAAGCATGGAAACCGCGGCGTATCGAGTAAAAGCGGAAGTGCGGATACCCTGGAGGCACTGCATGTCAACATCACCCTTCCGCCAAAGGAAGCAGCCTATCTGCTGGAGAAGGTCGGCATCACCTTTCTGTTTGCCCAGACCTATCATGAAAGCATGCGGCATGTCGGCCCGATCCGCAGACAGCTTGGATTAAAGACAATGTTTAATATTCTCGGACCCCTGACGAATCCGGCACATCCCGATACCTATGTCATCGGTGCCTACAATGAGGAAATGGCAGATGTCATGATTCATGTCTATCAGGAAATGGGTGTTAAACAGGCAGTGGTTGTGCATGGGAACTGCGGTATGGATGAGGTTTCCATGACCGGAGATACCCTTGTACATGAGTTAAAGGACAATCAGATTTGTACGTATACGATTTCTCCGGAGCAATTCGGCAGAAAGCGCTGTCAGCTGCAGGAGCTTGTCGGCGGAGACAGTGTGGAAAACGCCAAAATTCTCATGGATATTTTACAGGGAGAGCACAGTGCCAAACGGGATGCCGTTTTACTGAACAGCGGCCTTGCCCTGTATATCAGTGGACGTGCTGACACCATGGAAGACGGAATCAGGCTGGCTGAGCAGAGTATCGACAGCGGACAGGCGCTGGCGAAATTCAGGATGTTTCAACAGCTGTCACAGGAGGTAGGTGCATGATACTGGATACGATCATAGAAAAGAAAAAAACTACACTGGAGGAGGAGCTGATGCGGATGCTTCCAAGAGAACAGGGTAAGATCGCCAAGCAGATGAAGCTGTATGATTCATTATTCGTTATCGGAGAAATAAAAAAAGCAAGTCCCAGCAAGGGTGTCATTGTAGAGGATTTCAGCGCTGCGCGCTTTGCGAATGCGTATGATGAGGCAGGTATCAATGCCATCTCCATACTGACAGAACGCAATTTCTTTCAGGGCGGCTTGGAAAATATAGAAATTGCCCGTTCCGTGAGCGATCTTCCTATTCTGCGCAAGGATTTCATTATGGATGCCCGCGAGGTTGTGCAGACAAAGCGTATTGGCGCAAACATGATGCTGCTGATTGTGGCTATGCTGGAGGATGCAACCCTGCGTGAATTCTATCAGCTGGCACGCTTTCTCGATCTGGAGTGTATCGTGGAGGTACACAATGAAAAGGAGCTGGAGCGGGCATTGCAGCTGCAGCCGGAAATCATCGGTATCAATAACCGCGACCTGCATACCTTTGCAGTATCTCTGGAAACAACAAAGCGTCTAGCTTCCAGAATTCCTGCGGATATCAGCATCGTTTCCGAAAGTGGAATTTTCACCCATGAGGATATGGAGTATGTAAGAAAAGCAGGTGCAGATGCTGTTTTAATCGGAGAGAGCTTCATGCGCTGTCCGGATATCCGTACCCACCTGCAGGAGCTGAAGTATGGCAGTTGTAAAGCTGTGCGGTATTAAAAGCGAAGAGGATGCGGCACTGATGAATGAGGTGAAGCCGGACTATGTCGGCTTTGTATTCGCTCCCGGAAAGCACCAGATATCCGCAGCCTCCGCCTGCAGGCTTTCAAATATCATCCGATACAGCAGGCTTGTCGGTGTTTTTGTGAATGAACAGCCTGCCGTCATAGCTAAAATTGCCAAGCAGACAGGTCTGGATGTTATTCAGCTGCACGGAGATGAAAGCGATGCGGATATCCGGCAGCTGAAAAAAAGCTGCAATTGTGAAATATGGAAGGCTCTGCGTATCGGTCAAATCAAGGATATGGATGCTGCAGCGTTTCCGCATGCGGATCGTCTGCTTGTGGACAGCTATGTACAGGGCCTGCGCGGAGGAAGCGGAAAGCGGATCGCTATGGAATTGTTACAGAAGCTGGACGTGTCCAGACTCATCATTGCCGGTGGAATCTGCAGGGATAACGTAAAGGAAATTCTGGCATTGCAGCCTTACGGCATTGATGTCTCCAGTGCACTGGAGACCAATGGCAAAAAGGATAAGGAAAAAGTGCGCACGTTTATGAAGCAGCTGAAGGGTTGAACAGAAGCAGACCAAGCACTGTAAAGGAATACTGCAATGGCGTGCATTTTACAAGATAGATGCCCGTAAAAAGCGGGAGATGGGAGGCAGTATGACAAAAGGAATGTATGGAGCGTTTGGCGGACAATATGCGCCGGAAACACTCATGATTGCTCTGGAGGAGCTGGAGAATGCCTATGAGCAGGTAAAGGATGATGCGGATTTCCAGCAGGAGCTTCAGTTTTATTTAAGGGAATATGCGAACCGTCCTTCTCTGCTGTATTATGCAAGGAAGATGAGCGAGGAACTGGGCGGTGCAAAGATATATTTGAAGCGGGAGGATCTGAATCATACCGGTGCGCACAAGATCAATAATGTGCTGGGGCAGGCATTGCTGGCAAAACGAATGGGAAAAACGAAAATCATTGCGGAGACGGGTGCCGGGCAGCATGGGGTTGCCTCCGCAACAGCGGCGGCTCTTTTCGGTATGGAATGTGAGGTGTTCATGGGGGTTGAGGACATGCGCAGACAGTCGCTGAATGTATTCAAGATGGAGCTGCTGGGGGCAACGGTTACCGGGGTATCCAGCGGCACTGGCACCTTGAAGGATGCCTGCAATGAGGCCATGCGTGCATGGGCTTCCCGCTGTGATGATACCTTTTATGTTCTGGGCTCCGCTGTCGGACCTCATCCGTATCCGATGATTGTCCGTGATTTTCAGAAAATCATTTCAGAGGAAATGAAGGAACAGTGTCTGGAAAAGGAAGGTCGTCTGCCGGATGCGGTCATCGCCTGTGTGGGCGGCGGCAGCAATGCTATCGGTACCTTTTATGATTTTCTGAAGGATGAGGATGTTGCCCTGATCGGATGTGAGGCGGCGGGAAAAGGGATCCATACCGAACAGCATGCCGCAACCATTGCACGCGGCAGTGTCGGTGTCCTGCATGGCATGAAATCACTGTTTCTACAGGATGATGACGGTCAGATCATGCCGGTGTATTCCATTTCCGCAGGACTGGATTATCCCGGAATCGGACCGGAGCATGCCGACCTTGCCCAAAGCGGGCGCGTGCAATATGTGCCAGTCACAGATGATGAAGCGGTTGCGGCTTTTCTGTATCTGACAAAAACAGAGGGCATCATACCGGCAATTGAAAGCAGTCATGCGCTGGCCTATGCCATGAAGCTTGCCCCGACCATGTCAAAGGACAGCATACTCGCAGTCACCCTGTCCGGACGTGGTGACAAGGATGTAAAAAGTATTGCGGAATATCTGGAGGTGGACATTCATGAATAGAATCGATGCAGTATTCAAGAGATTGAAGCAGGAACAAAAAACGGCCTTCATCGGCTTTCTGACAGCAGGTGATCCGGATATTCCCACATGTATGGAATGTGTGAAGCAGCTGGAACAAAACGGCTGTGATATCATTGAAATCGGAATCCCCTTTTCCGATCCGATTGCGGAGGGACCTGTCATTCAGGAGGCAAGTCTTCGCGCCTTACAGAATGATATCACAACAGAGACTGTTATGCGTATGGTGTCGAACATTCGCGAGTTCTCCCAGATTCCTCTTGTTTTCCTCCTGTATTACAACCAAATCTTCAAATATGGGGCAAACCGGTTTCTCAGAGAAAGCGAAGCTGCCGGTATTGATGCGCTGATCATTCCCGATCTTCCCATGGAGCACCGTGAGGAATTAAAGCCGCTTGCGGATGCACATCATATACAGCTGATTTCCCTGGTAACACCTGTTTCCAGTGTCCGTAAGAAAAGCATTGCAGAACAAAGTGAAGGCTTTCTGTATTGCGTGACATCCCTTGGTGTAACCGGCGAGCGAACGGAATTTCAGGCGGATTTGAAGGCATTTCTAAACGAGCTTTCCGCTTACAGCAATACGCCAAAGGCACTTGGCTTCGGTATTTCCACTCCACAGCAGATTACCGAGATGAAGTCCTATGCGGACGGTGTGATTGTCGGCAGTGCCATTGTGCGGCAGATCGGGCGACTGGCGAAGCAGGAAATCACGCTGGAAGAGATCGGCAGCTTTGTGAAAACACTTGCGGATGCGGCACATGCCTAGAAAGGGACAATGCGTCCTTTTTTTGTACCGATTGCAACGAACGCTTCACCACTTCTACAGATGTACCTCCTATACCAGCCACCTTCTTCAGCTCCCGTAAACCGGCGGCTTCTCTGCCCTGTCGTAATGATTTTTCAGCTAAGCACTAACAGAATACATGCAGAAGCAAAAATGCATCGTTTATTTTCGCTTTATGGCAGTATTCTCTGTGCCTTGGGATAAAAAAAACCCTTATTTCAAACAATAGATTTGTTTCATCCGACTGCCTGTGAATAAGGGATTTTTTACAGTATGAATTTCATAGTTCCTTTCTCGATTATGGATAAACTCAAAACAGGAGATTCAACATTATTGTATTTGTCAATAGTAGTTGAAATCTCCCTTTTGCATACACCCTAATGTTAGAAAGAACCTTTACATCATGTTATTTGCTTTTTCTTTCATCTTTAAAAACCGTTTTTTCTGCCTGTTCCTTGATAGTTTCCAGATTTGTTTTATACTGCTTGAATTTCTCAAGTGCCATCGCATCCGTCTTTTCATCCTCATAAAGGTAAATTGAATCAACATTTATCATATCAGATTCCTCAGACAGATCCGTTTCCTTTGCAGAGCTGATACCGGTGATCTTCACATCGTAATAATCTGTATTCTTTTCTGTGGAATACTTGCTATCCTCTGTAACCTTTGTGCGATAAACATAATGTGCTGTACCGGTATGATCATAGGAACGATATTCATAATACACACCGATCAGCGCGACATGTTCAACAGTTACCTTGGTTGAAGAGAAAAAAGATGTGCTTCTGTCTTTTATATAGGCTTCCAATGCTGCTTTTGCCGCTGCCTCGAATTTATCAGAGCTTGCCTTTGGAATCTCTGCGAAGGTTTTATATACGATTTCCAATCCCTCTACCTTTACCTTCTTCTCTGGATTTTCCACCTTTACTTTACAGCTGTCTGCGGTAGCCTGACTGTATTCAGCTTTCAAAACTGCATCATCGCCGTTTTTCAGTTCGCCATCCTTTTCCACCTTATAGGTAACATCGCTCATAAACATACGGATATCCTCGTTTGTATGATCATAATCCGGATTACAATTGATATCCGCCGTTCCTTCACCGGATACGCCTTCAAAGGTAACGGTACAAGCAGAGGTCAAATCAATCGGTGTCTTCTTTACACTCTGATAAATACTGAATCCAGCAATACAAACGATAACGACTGCCGCCGCAATACCGCCTATGATTGTATTCCGTCTGCCTTTTTCCGTCTTGTAATATGCCTTGCATTTCTCAGAAAGCTTAAGAGCATGATCCTGGGCTGCTGCAGATGCCTTTGATACAGCCTCTCCGGCAGCTTTTGCGCCCTCACTTAAATCCTTCATTGCCTCCTCGGCTTCTACCTGCTCATTCCTTTTCACAAACAGGATATAGATACTGATTCCTGCTGCTGCAATTTGTGCAAGCACCATGATGACGAGCATGATTCCCTTGTTATCCATACTGCCGGAATACGCCATCGCGGCTGTGAAATCACCACTTGCCAAAGCATGTACAGCCCGTATTGCCGAAAAGCAGAAAAGCCCCATCAGCAATGCAGCACCATTGCAGCCAAGCAAAAGCTTTCCCATAAATGAAGCATCCTTCAGATAACCGATTCGAAACGCATATCCTCCAACCAGTATTACAAGGATGACAAAATCGATGTAATACAGCACACACAGACTGCGTAAGGAAGACAATGCACTTGATAATCCGGATAAGCTGTCCAGTCCCTGTCCCGCTGTGAGGTAAATAATCAGCATAATTACTGCCAGAATACCTCCCGCAATACTACCATACATCAGATATTTTCTTGTTGCATACTTTTTTAACAATTCCATTTCATTCCCCTTTCAAACAGCAAAAAAGCTATTCATGTAAATTATTATATCACACAATATCACATTGTTTAAAAAAACATATACATTTTATGAATAACCGCCGCTTATTTTTCAAGATTCAAATCGCTTGACATCTGTATCGGAGAAGTTCATAATGAACGGTGTTCAAGTTGGAGGTGGTTTATGAACAAGGTTGTTACCTCAAAAGAGGAGCTTCTGGATACTGCCAGACAGATTGTATTTCAAGAAGGCATTGATCAGCTCAGTATCCGGGTACTTGCTAAAAAACTGAATATTTCCGTTGGTGCTGTTTACAACTACTTCCCGTCAAAGTCCGACCTGCTGCTTGCCATTGTGGAAAGCTTCTGGAAAGGAATTTTTCACAAGGATATCTGCATTCTCAGTGAAACACTACCCTTTGCGGATTTCTATGAGGTTGTATATCATCGGCTTGCAGAGCATATGGAGGATTTCTTTTCCGTACTGCTGGGTCAGCTGGATATATTACGCAATACTGAAAAAGAGCGTGGAAAGCTGATGGAGGAACGTTATCAGCAGCATATCCGCGAGGGTTTCCTTTATGCCCTGCAGCAGGATTGCGATATCCCTGAGCATATCTGGAATGCTACCTTCACAAAGGCTGCCTTCATCGATTTTCTGATGGAGCATATGATGAATGATTTATCGCACCAAAGAAGGAGCTGTACCTTTACAAAGGAGCTTATCTGCCGGCTGCTTCAGGTAACGCACGGAACAACTACTCACGGCACAAAATAAACCATGTTCATATAATAAGGAGGAAGACACATGCAGGCTGTTATGGAAACTGCTTTTGATATTTTATATTTATGCACCGTATGTATACTGGGAATCACCATGATACGAAAGGCAAGAGGAAACCGTATGCTTTTCTTATTTGGCATCATGGCGGTAACCCTCGGGCTGGGAGACGCCTTTCATCTTATCCCCAGAGCCTATGCATTATGCACTGACGGACTTGCGGCTCACACGGCAGCATTGGGAATCGGAAAATTTATCACATCCATTACGATGACCATTTTCTACCTGCTGCTGTTTCGCATATGGGAGCTGCGTTATAACAGACACCGTCCCCTGCTTCGCACAGGTATGTATCTGCTTGCCTTGCTCCGCATGGCACTCTGCTTCTTTCCGCAGAATGCATGGACAAGTCCGAATGCACCGCTTAGCTGGGGTATCCTTAGAAATGTGCCGTTTGCATTGATGGGACTTTGGATCATCGTGCTGTTTTATCAGCAGGCAAAGCAGAAGGAGGATTTCGTTTTCAAATACATGTGGCTTGCCATCACACTGAGTTTTCTGTTTTACATTCCGGTCGTCTTATGGGCTGATACCCTGCCAATGATTGGAATGCTGATGATTCCCAAGACACTCGCCTATGTATGGGTTGTATGGATGGGATATCAACTGATGAAAAAGGAGCTGAATTATTTATGAAAAAAACAATCAATCTTGCATTTTTATATGCGATTCTCGCCATGATTGGCGGAGTCTTTTATCGAGAATTTACAAAGCTGAGCGGCTTTGATGGACGCACGGCATTATCCTTTGTGCACACCCATTTGTTTCTGCTGGGAATGGTTATGTTTCTGATTGTCACCTTTTGTATCAAGCTGTTTGCCATTCAGGAATCAAAGAAGTACAGGGCGTTTATCATCGTATATAATATCGGTGTTCTTCTGACCTCCCTGATGCTGGCGGTCCGTGGTGTTCTTCAGGTAAATGGCAGCACACTGACTTCTGCGGCAAACGGTATAATTTCCGGCTTTGCAGGTATTGGACACATTCTGGTTGGTATCGGTATGATTCTCCTCTTCCTAATGCTGAAGGAGAAGGTGAAGGAATAATGCACGTAGCGAAGAAATATCTGCTTCTGACAGCAGGCATTGTATGGGCAGCCGCAGGCTTCAATATTGTCAGGATCGGATGGCTGAGTACCAGCTATATGAGCATAGCAACTGCTGCTACCGCGGTTATCACCTTCCTGATTTTCTACCATATGATTTTTAAAAAGCTGATTCATAAGCATACAGAGCGCATTCTTGCCAATACAGAAGATCGTATGCATATCCTGCGCTTCTTTGATGCAAAATCCTATATTATCATGATCTGTATGATGAGCTTTGGTATTGCCCTGCGTGCATCGCATCTTTGGCCGGATGTATGTATCAAGTCCTTCTATACCGGTCTTGGCTGCGCACTGCTTGCGGCCGGAATCGGCTTCATACGACAGTATGTAAAAACCAGTACCTTCCGATTGCATGCGAATTAGTCAAAACGATACAGCCTGTTTTGCACAGCACTACAAAAAAGAAGAGAATTCAAATTTTACGTAAGGTATCTTTGAATTCTCTTTTTCATTTGTAATTGCTTTTTCTGGACAACCAGTTGTTTTATGCTTAACGGCTTTCTATTCCATCTTTTTTATTACACAGGTTTTCTTGTAGAAGGCGATGCCGTACCCGAGAATGTCGGTATAGCCCTTTCTGTGCAGACCCTCGATATACTGCTTTTCTTTTATCTGCTGTATTGCCAGCTCTGCACTCTTTTCCACATCCTCTTCACGCTTTGCCACCTTTAATTCAAACAGCAGTCCTCTGTTCTTGTTATACGCCGGTAGAACTGCAAGGTCGCGCCTCGTGGCGCGCAGTGCGCACCTTCCAAATCCCGATTCCTGATTGGAAACAATGCGATAGCTGCCCTTCCCCTGCAGCATGCCGTTTAGAAATCCATGATAATACACTCATCATAGTCAAAATAGCTCATAGATTGAAATAATACGGTATTCAGAATTTCATTCGCTTCTTCCACATGCTCCTGCAGAAGTGCTTCCAGAAACGATGCCTGGTAGCTTCTGATCTGCTGCTTAAACCATTCTTCAAAAATGGTCGTGTAGATGTACTGTATTTCTTTATTGGGAATCATAAGCTGATAGGTGTTTGTGTCCGTTTTGCTTATAGCCTTCAGATAGCCGGTAAACAACAGAAAGCTGTATAAATTGTCTGTATCATCCAGTTCCCGATACGTCAGCTCCGGTTTGATTGTTTTTTCAATCATGCCGCCGCTGGGCAAGATGTCAAAATCCTGTTTCATTTCCGTATTCCCCTGCTGTATGAAACGATATATCACATCATTACCACTCGTATTTGCCCAGAAGGATTCAGGTTCATCATCCTTCTGAATGATTTTTTTTTACATACATCAATACACTCCAGGGATTAGGCTCTGCCCACTAGTAGTGTAAATATCCTGATTACCACATCGATAACCATCGCGCCACGGGCGGGCACGCCTACCATTCCTTCACAGTATGTTCAATCTTTCTAAGCTCATAGTCATTCAGTAGACACATCACTTCTTCAGGTGTAAAGCCAAAATCTGAACTGGACTGTTTGTCAAAAACAGAATAGACATTAAAATTATTAAGACCTGTAAAAATCGATTCTTTTGCAATCCTCAGACAGCCTGTTAATACCCCTTTTTCCAAGGCATCGTTTGTTTTTAATGCAGCACTGAAAACATTTCTTAAAAATTCCGCCATTTGATTATAATAGCCATGCAGATAGGCACTTTGCAAGGGTACATCGCGCCATGGGCGGGCAGCGCCTATTCGTCAATCAACAGGATAACGTTTTGATGATAATGCTGTTGAAGACACTCGCAAAGGAATTTCATCGCTGTCTGCAGGCTGACTTCATTCTTTGTTCCCATATAATATGCAGTCAGCAGTTCCTTGTCGATTGCATTGATCTGTTCACTTTCCAGTAATTCCTGATTTCGGCGGATGATATCACGAATGAAAATACTATACATTTCCAATTGCTTTTCGAAGGTGGTTTGCTTCATTTCCTTTAAAGAAATCATGATGACGGGATATTTGTTTAGATGCTCAACAGCATCACATCTGTTCATTATGTTTAAGCCGTTAAAGAGATAGGCGTTTTCTTTTTGCTTAATGGAAAAGAAGTAGTACAGCGCGCCTGGGCGGGCAGCGCCTACTCATATTCAGTGTCTTACCAAACCGGCGCGGTCTTGTATATAGGATCACCTTTTCCTCCAGAACATTTTTGATAAACATTGTTTTATCCACATAGTAATACTCTTTTTCTATCAGTTCTTTAAAGTCCTCGATTCCTATCGGCAAGCGCTTCATGATCATCAACTCCTTGTTTTTATTATACCATGTCCCCTGTTTTACACAAAAAGATTTCGCCATGATGCCAGCTAAGGAATGCTTGCTCCTTATTAAGATAGAAGAGTATGAACAAGGGTGCTTATCATACAGCTACTTTTGTCTGGTATGTCCTCCTTTATTTACGATATACAAATACATAACAGTTCCAACAAATATAATCCAGCCATACCCCATACTATAGTCATATACAGCATGGAGTAAGTTAGGAATCCATAACGTTTTAGATTCCTCAAATACATAAATAAAGCCATATCCGATAAACAAACCAAATCCTATATTCGATATGCAATCTGTCAGAAATACAGACAGATCACCACCAACCACTACCGTTGGATATACGGCATGTGTGATTCCCCAGAGTAAACTGCTCAATACAATTGCCAAAGCTGTATTCTCTTTTTTCATTATGGAATACATCACACCCCGATACAAATACTCCTCTGAAAACCCGATGATGATTAAATCCTGTATAAACAGATAGAAGCCAGGCATGTTAAATTGCTGATGTACAACAAAAAAAACACAATACATAATGCATAATAACAATAACAGATACGTATGTCTGATTCTGAAAAGCGAACCTGTATCCTTTCGAAATACAAGTAAGCAGATAATCGGGAGCAGCATCACCGCTATCATTTGTGTAATTACTGATGATATGGATAAAACACGCAGATCAACACCTGCCACTTTTGCAATATACAAAACAACATATAGGATCCCTATTTCCAAGCAGCCAATTATAAACGCCGTTCATATGTTTTTCATTATTCACCTCATAACAGTAATTCCTGCTGGTGTTCTCACCTAATGCAGGCTATCATTCTAAAATAATCAAGCAAGCGGGAAAATCGTATGAATGGCCAGCCGATGCGCTTCCTTTTGCGCAAACACGGTACCCTGCATTCCCTCGCACAGCTCCTTTACAATAGCAAGCCCAAGACCTGTATCTCTGCCGCTACCACCATTGTCCTTTGTATAAAAGCGTTCAAAAATCGCCTTTGCATCTACATCATCCACAAGGTCATTCTCAAACACAAGCTCGCATGTGTTGTCTGTTCGTTTTGCAGAGATAACAAAGGTCCCAAAGCCGTGACGCAGTACATTGACACACAGATTATGCAGCATTCGCTTCAGATATACCGGATCACCTGTCAGCATTGTCATAGGATCGACCTCCAGTTGAACCTGCAGCTCCTGCTGTTTGAAATCCTTATAATAATGCAGCAGTACTTCACTCAGCATATCATAGATACGAATCGGCTCCGGATGAAACTCAATGCTGGCACTGCTCAGACGGGTATACAAAAACAGCTCCTCCAGTAAATCCTGCAGATATGTCATACGTGCCCGGATCACCTGAAAGCAATGCTGCCGTTCAACTTCGCCCTCTGCCGTTTCCAGCATTTGCAGATACCCGCTGATGCTTGTCAGTGGAGTGCGGATATCATGTGATATATTGGTTATCAGATGTTTAAAATTATGGTCCATCCGCATCGCCTTCACACTTTCCTGCATATAATATTCCCGCAGCTTCTGCATTTCCTCGCATAGTGCCTTCATCTGCGGATCCATGGATGCTGAATAAAACCGGAAGGTGCTATGCTCCCGGTTGGTGTAGGTCAGCTGTTCTCTGATACAGCGGACATTTTTATGCTGAAGGAAGAGAAGCAGTAAAAGGAACAGACACAGCAATCCCAATACAAGCACGATAATTTCCAGCATATTGTTCCCTCTCTTCCTTATTTCAAATCTTTTTTCCGCAGCAGTACATAACTGCCTATATTATACAGGATTGCACTGGTAATTGCCACCATAGCAGCCCGGCTGTAGAATACAGCGTCCCAGGAATACGGCAGCTGACCGGATATCGCATACAGAATATAATCCGTATACTCCACCTTCAGTAATGACATAATCCCGGCATGCAGCATAAATACCGTCATACTGCCATAGCCTACAGACACCAGAATAGCAAGCACTTTGCTTCCGGTCGCATGAATGAGCAGATTCAGAAAGGATGCAATTACAGTCAGAATCAGCATCTGCATCAGGGAATAGCATATAAACTGCAGGATGGAGAAGGAGGCAAAGGAATCCTGCTGCCACAGATTTTCCACTACAACCATGACAATGATCACAGCCCAGTATATAAACGCGGTGATAAATGAAAACACAAAGCGTTCCAGCAACAGCAGCTCCTTACGGTGCATCATCGGATAGATATTCTTCACGAAGCCGCTGGCATATTCCTCACAGAAAAACAGAGACAGAAAAATCAGTACCGCTATCTGATAAAAAGAGCTTTTAGGAAAGTAATAAAGAAAATCAACAAGTGTATCCTTCCCCTGATGAAAGGTCGCAAACGGTGTATTGTTCTGCAACCCCACAGCAGTTGTCAGCCATAAATACAACAGCAGCATAACGGTCATCGAAATATAAAAGGACTTCTGCCGCACCATACGATATAAATCCATTTTCAGATTATTCCACATGTTCTTCTCCCTCCTTCAGGAAATAGGCTTCCAAATCCTGATGATGATCCTCCATGCCATAAAGTGCCACATCATGCAGTACCAGCTGTCGTGCGATATGGGAGGGGTCCTCATAATGATCATACAGACGCAGAATCCCCTTTGGCAGCACCTCATAGGTTTGAACAAAGCATGTTTCCTCCAGGATAACACTTGCCTTTTTCACATCATCCACCCGCAGCTGAAAGCAGTCCCTGCAGCGGTCCAGCAATTCCTCTTTTGTGAACTGCTCAATAATTTTACCAGAACGAATCACAACGAAATCCGTAGCAACCTTATCCAGCTCCGCCAGCATATGGGAGCTGATCAGGATACTCATGCCGCGTTCCTCCTGCAGACGCTTCAGCAGATCACGCATATCGCAGATTCCCTGCGGATCGAGGCCGTTTGTCGGCTCATCCAGAATCAGCAGCTCGGGATCCCCCAGCAATGCCATCGCAATTCCCAGACGCTGCTTCATTCCCATAGAGAAATCGCCTGCCTTTTTCTTTCCTGTAGTCGAGAGTGAGCAAAGCTTTAAAAGCTCTGTTATCAGCTCATGGCTGCAGCACCCAAGCATAAGTGCCTTCATTTTCAGATTATCATACGCATTCAACGCCGGATACAGTCCCGCATGTTCTATCAGCGTCCCTACACGCCGGAATACAAACGGATCCTCACCGGGATGCTTGCCAAACAGCTTCAATTCCCCCTGTGTTTCATGCAGCAAACCGCTCATCAGCTTCATAAGCGTGGACTTTCCTGCACCGTTTGGTCCGATCAGACCGGTAATCGATCCTTTTTTCATATGAAAAGATACCTGATCTACTGCTGTGAAATTATGAAATTTCTTTGTCAGGGCCTTCGTTTCTACGATCCATTCCTTCATATTATCATTCCTTCCTTGTACATGAAGATTATAGCAAATGAAGTTTCAGAAACTGTCTGGAAAAGGTTAAGAAAGAATAAAGAAAAGGACCTTAGTCCTTCCATTTGAATCCGATGCCCCATATCGTTTCAATATATTCCTGTTTCGAAACTGCATGCAGCTTGCTTCGGATATTACTGATGTGAACATTGATGGTCTTGTCATCTCCCAGATAATCATCTTCCCATGCATATTCATAGATTTCCTTTTTCGTACGTGCCCGTTTTACATCCCGCATCAGCAGCTCCAGAATCCTGTATTCATGTCTTGTCAGACGAATTTTCATCCCCTGAATTTCCAGATGACAGAAATCCGGCAGAAGAACAACACCGTCTACAGCAATGGCATGCTCCTGCTTCGGCATTCGTTTGCGCAGCTGAACCTGAATTCTGGCCTTCAGCTCCTTTAAATCAAACGGCTTGCACAAATAATCATCGGCACCCTCATTCAGCAGAGCCACGCGGTCGTCGATTCCATCCTTTGCGGATAGCACGATAACCGGAAGCTGCTTTTGCTTCAGCTCTCTGAGAAGCTGTTCTCCACTGACTCCCGGCAGCATCAAATCAAGCAGTACAAGCGATACTTCGGTGTGCTGCAAAATCAGACGTGCCTCTGTTCCGGAATATGCGTCCACACAGATATAGTCCTTTTCCAAATATTCATCGATCATATTGTGGATGGTTTCGTCATCCTCCACAATCAATATATGTTCTTCACTCACAGCTTTGTAAAGTCCTTTAAGGGCAGTGTGTCGGTTATCTTCATGCCAAGGCCCGAAAGCAGCGCAATGCCTTCCTCACGATATGTATCTGTCTCCAGTGCAGCCGGCTCATGGGCATCAACTCCGATGATCGCCGTATTGCCAACCTCTGCCGCAGTCTTCCAGAAATCAATATGCGGATACTGCATGGTATGCATGATGTCATTATAGGCAGCACCTGCCAGATTGTATTCTAGTGGTATATGTAATTCCTTTGCAGCCTGACACAGACGTATCGATTCGCGCTTTGCGATTTCATCAAACACACGACGGCCCCGCATGAACAGATCCGGATGACACAGGTAGGAATATAGATTGGTCTTCATCCCGGCGATGGCTTCATCCACATAGGCGATCAGCCATGCCTCCTCCTCACATGCGGTCCCAAAGTACACGCGTTCCTCATCCGTTTTAAAATAATGATTACCGAAAATGATATAGTCAAGCTTTTTGTCAATCAGAAACTGCTTCAGCCAATCGATATATTTGGGGAAATATTCGCATTCCAAACCGATTTTAATGGATATGCGATCCTTATATTTCTCTTTTAAAGATGAAACGGAGGCATAGTAGTCATCGAACTTCGACAACGGCATCCGCATATTCGCCACAAAATCGCTGTCATATTTCCATGGGGAATGATCGGAAAATCCAATTTCCTCATAACCGTTTTTTATGGCACTTATTACATATTCCTCATCCCTGCCTGAGGCATGCATACAGCGCCGGGTATGCATGTGATAATTTGTTTTACGCATAGCTGCTCCCTTCTTTTCTCAACAGGTATACTATACCACAAGTTAAGAGGGAATAACAAAAAACCGACTGTATTTTATGCTTTTACATGCAATACATATAGCCGGCTTGCAAGTTTTGAAGTAGGCTGCCGTACAAACAACAGCCTGATTTCTACATTTTTCCTTTGCCCTGTAAAGTGCCTGTTCACTTCGTTCATACACATCATGAAAGCAGACCTGTGCATGTTCAACAAGACAGCAGTCTATGCTTATGGTCAGCGTTTTCTGCAGCTGTGGCAGGCGGATGGTGCGAATACGCTCGAGCAGGGTATCTATAACATGCTGCAGCTGTGCCTCATCCTGTATCCCGTTCAGATATATGCTGAACTCCTCCCCACCGATTCGTCCGGCAATATCACCCGGGCGCAGCACATTTTATATTTCATGCCTAAACTCAAAGCTTGCTGCAGATACCTTTTCCGTGAAGGTATCGTAAAAGCAGTTTCTATTCCGTAAAGATATAGAAAAAAAGGTCAAGCCTATCATTTTTTAAACACGATACCCTCGACCTTTTCATTACACTGTTTTGCTTATATGACCACAGGTAAGACAATTTCCGATAACCACTTAATTAAAGTAAACGAGTTCGTCATCCAGCGGCAGCACCTCGGTCAGCTGTTTTACATATAGAACCGGGACATCTCCCTGATATTCCTCATCAAATTCGACCGCAATCTGCGCCGTAATGCTGACCCAGTCCTTCGGTATCAGATTACTTGCATGCTCATAATGACACAGCAGCCCGATCAGTGAGGTATCATCTGCGCAACAGACCATGGCATAGCGTCCAAAGACAAATGCATTCGGTATTCCATCCACATGCGTTGCGATGACCTTTCCTTTCAGCTCTACGCTTTTTCCCTCATATTTACGGGGATGCTCGAGAGCGTCCATATACCACAGACCGTAATCGCCGTCCGCTATGCGTATTACATCCGCATGTAGATTAAACGGCATTTCGTCATCGCCAAGCTCCACGATCTGCCCATCTCTTGTCTCATAAATCAGCTGCGCACCCTTATTGATTGCTTTTATATTGTTTCTCAGATACAGCTTTTTCGTTGTTTCATCACAACGATTAAAGATAATCGTTTCCGAATGCAGCAGCTGATCGTAAATCAGGGAGCGCATATTATTCAGATAAACTTCAAACGTGGAGGCATCCACAGTAGAAAGAATTTGAACCAGCAGCCAGTCAAAGGGATATTCTACATCCATAAAGCTATTTAAATTCCAGGTTCCGTTAAATTCAATCATCACTCGGTCAGGTTCAATCAGACTGTCACATTTCTTTAAAAACTCATAGCTCATCGCCGCTTCATTATCCACAGTAACCAGTGCGGTATTTGTTTTTGTCAGAAAATCATCATCGTAGTCTTCCATACCTTCTTCACAGGCGAGCAGCAGTGTGCGCTCTCCAGTATTGAATCCTGTATCAAGCAGTGTTTCCTTAATCAGTGTTGTTTTACCGCTTTCCAGAAATCCGGTAAACAGATATACAGGTACTGTCATAGCCTTCTCCTATTCCGCATGAAACAGCTCTTTCAGCTTATCTTCTTCAAGCTTGGAGCCGATGACACAAAATCTTCCGGTATAGGTTGGCTGCCCTTTTCGAATTTCATATTCTTCCGGAACCAGATCAAAATACAGCCATTCCTTACTTTCAGTTTTCAGCATTCCCTTAGCACGCAGGATGATACCGTATTCCTCACTATTGGAGAGTTTCTCCAGAATTTGGCGAAGCTCCTCTTCCCCATAGGTGCGTACGGTTTCCATTCCCCAGCTGGTAAACACCTCATCCGCATGATGATGGTGATGATCATGATGATGCCCACAGCTGCAGCTTTCCCCATGCTCGTGATGATGGCCATGGTCGTGACTGCATTCCTCACCATGCTCATGATGGTGGTCATGGTGCTGATGGCATGTCGGACAGATGTCCGCTTCCTCCAGCAACTCCTTTTCCAGTGATTTCTTTTGCTCCATTGCCTCCAGAATCTGTTCTCCGTTCAGCTCATCCCATGGTGTCGTTATCATGGTCGCATGTGCATTATGCCCTCTTATATCATGGATTACACTTTGCAGCTTTTCCTCACTCAGATTCTGCGTACGGCTTAAAATAATCGTATTGGCATATTCAATTTGATTGTTGAAAAACTCACCGAAGTTTTTCATATACATGCGACATTTCTGTGCATCCGCAACCGTCGTAAAGCTGTTCATACAAATTTCGGCTTCTTCCGCCACTCCCTGTACCGCTTTTATTACATCCGACAGCTTGCCGACACCGCTAGGCTCTATGATGATCCTTTCCGGATGATATTCCGCAAGCACCTTCTTCAATGCCTCGGAAAAATCACCAACCAGAGAACAGCAGATACAACCGGAATTCATTTCCCGGATTTCTATTCCTGCATCCTCCAGAAAACCACCGTCAATACCGATTTCACCAAATTCATTTTCAATCAGAACAATCTTTTCCTTATGTAATACATCCTTGATCAGCTTCTTGAGCAGCGTTGTTTTTCCAGCTCCCAGAAAGCCGGAGATAATATCGATTTTCGTCATTCCAATAACCTTCTTTCCTGTTCCTTTGCAGTATTCCCAACGTCTGTTAGTATAACACCAGGATGCGAAACTTTCAAATACAAAACCATCCTCCTCGTAATGCTGAAAGGAAATGCTAACTCCATCTTTGCCCTTCCTTATCATAAAGACCATATTCCATGACAATTGGAACTATACTCTTTATCAGCTGATTCTTATCGGTACAAAAGGCATCCGCGTTCCCAGTCAAAATATTTAATGATGGCTCTGTCATTTTTACTATCCTATTATTTGAAGCAGCATCTTATAGAATTAGCATCACGACCTTTCCTATATATTAAAACCCCTGCATTTGCATACGCAGAAGCAGGGTGTTTCCATGATTTTCTTATGTAAGGAACCTCCAGCTATAAATACCCTCAGGATTCTTTATATTCCTCGTCGATGCCCTCCCAGCATTCCGCATGCCGGATTCCCAGCTTTTGCGGTTCAAACAACGGGTCCTTCCCCTGCTTTTTCTGCTTCGTGTAATCCTTCAAAGCAAGGAAAGCAACATTGCCCAGCAGAAGAATCACCAGGATGTTTTCTATCGCCATAAAGCCCATCAAAACATCGGCCAAATCCCATATGGTGGAAAAATCCGCCTGTGCCCCGAAAAAGATTACGGCAACCGTAAGCAATCGGAATACAAGAAGTGCCTTCTTATCGTTGATGATAAATTTCAAATTGCTTTCCGCATAGCAGTAATTGCCAATCAGGGAGGAAAAGGCAAACAGGATAATGGAAATCGTTATGAAATGAATACCCCAGGTTCCTACCTCTGCGGAAACCGCTGTCTGCACATACGGCATTCCCGTCAGTCCGTCCCGAATACCGAAATTCAGCAGCATGAACGCTGTTGTCGAGCAGATGAGGATCGTATCTATAAAAACGGATATTGTCTGTACAAGCCCCTGTTTAACCGGATGGGACACATCTGCTGTTGCTCCGGCATTTGGTGCAGACCCCATACCCGCTTCATTGGAAAACAGTCCGCGCTTGATGCCATACATAACACAGGAACCTGCAAAGCCTCCGAAGATAGCCTGCAGATCAAAGGCTTCCTGAAATATCTGTGCAAATATTGCCGGCAGTCCGCTGATATTGGCTATCGTTATGTAAAGTCCCAGCAGAATATACAACACTGCCATGATGGGAACAATCGTAGAGCTGATGATACCGATGCGATGAACACCTCCGAAGATGACCGCTGCGGTAGCACCCGCAAGAACAAGACCTACCAGCATAGAGGCAGTCTGTGTATCCGTTACATAATACTCCAGAGCACTGCTTACATTATATGCCTGCAATCCGTTAAAACCGAAGATGAAGCAGGCAATCAGCAATACCGCAAACAGAATACCGAGCCATCTCTTATGCAATGCCTTCTCTATATAATATGCAGGACCTCCGCGAAACTGATCACCATCACGCTCCTTGTAGATCTGTGCCAGCGTGGATTCCACAAAGGCACTGGCACCTCCAATGAGTGCAATCACCCACATCCAGAAGATAGAGCCTGCTCCTCCTGCAGCTAGAGCGGTTGCGACACCGGCGATATTACCGGTTCCTACACGGGAGGCCGTTGATATCATAAGTGCCTGAAAAGAGGATACACCGTCATGGTGATGTGCCTTCTCCCCAAGCAGACGAAGTGCCTCCCCCAGCATGCGAAACTGTACAAAGCCTTTCCGTATACTGAAATACAGTCCTGCTGCGACCAGCAGAATGATCAATATATTACTGTATAAAAATGTGTTTAGATTTCCTAATAGTTCCTGAATGAAATTCACGCATTCACTTCCTTTCTTCTTATCGTACCCCGCATCCATCGCCTCATTCGCTGAAAAGCCCAAATAAAAACACGTTATCGGCGTGTTTAGAATGGAAATACCCGTACAAGTATACCATACTTATGTGAAAATTGAAATCCTAGAATTTTAGTGATATATGATTGTATGTCGCAAAACCTTTTCCATCGTGTTATACTTATACATATAAAATAACATTGAAAAAAAAGGAGACACACATGAAATATCCGGTATTGCGAACCAGGTTTTTACCTAATTTATATAAGCATTGTAAAAAAGTACAGGTGCTTCATGTCAGCTATGAGGACCGGGGCTTTCTTTCACAGGATGAACAGCGCGGTATCTGGCTGCAGGATACCAGAGAAAAGCTCTACGAACAGATTGAAGGCAACTTTACGACCTGTCAGGCCACAAGAATATTCTCTCTCCATAAGGAAACCTTTATCATTTTCAAGGATAATCTGACAAAGAAGCTCTTAATAGAATTTCTGGAAAATCTACTCACCGAAATCAGCTATTACTGTGAAGAACAGGTGCAGTTCCGTTACCAGCTTCTCACTGCTGTATTGTTTCAGGATGGCTGTGAGCCGAGAATGACCATGGCGAATAAGCTTGGCAGGGATATTGAAGACAGTGACGAAATCAACCAAAGCACCGTCCTTCTCAAGCCGGGCAGGCCGCCAAGAGGCAAGTATTTCAAAAGCTGGAAGGATTATGAAAAGCAGATTAACGAGCGGAAGGCTGTACACAGCCCTATCGAAAAGCCGCTGCCTCAAAAGGAAGCACCCGTTGATACAGGTGATTATATGTATTACATTTAGGAGTCATTCAGTATATGGTGTCCAGAAAAGCGATGAAAGCATCGCTTTTTTACCATTTGATAAACTATCACTTCTGTCACCTTTTCTAATTTATTCTTTCATCGTGCTATAATAGAACAGGAGGTATGTTCTCATGTCTGTATATCTGATTCCCCTGCAGTCAGCACTGCTGCTGTTTCCATTTCTTGCGGCAATTATCACGCTGCCTTATATCATTATTCAATATCGAAAATACGGATCGATACTACCGATTCGTGTTCTGATCGTGTATTCCTTTATATTTTATCTGCTGTGTGCATATTTTCTCGTTCTGCTTCCCCTGCCGCCAATGGAAGAAGTAGCTAGCTATACAAAGCCGATTATGCAGCTGATTCCATTTGCCTCTTTAAAAGAGTTCACCATGAACAGCTCCCTAATCTGGAATGATCCCGCCACCTATCTGACAGCATTGAATGAGCCGAGTCTGTATCTGATCATCTTCAACATTCTGCTTACCGTTCCCTTCGGTGTTTATCTTCGCTACTATTTTCAATGCAGCTGGAAAAAGACTCTGCTGTTTACCTTTCTTCTGACCTTATCCTTCGAATGTCTGCAGCTGAGTGCACTGTTCGGTTACTATCCACGCCCTTACCGTCTGTTTGATGTTGACGATCTGATTACCAATACACTGGGCGGCATGCTGGGATATGCAATCACACCGGTATTTGCTCATTTTCTCGTTTCACGAAGCCGTATGGATGAAAAAGCATATGACCGCGGTAGAAGCGTATCCCCACTGCGCAGAGCACTGGCATTTTTCTTTGATAACCTCATCATCCTGTTGACAACAGCCATCATCACTGCACTGATTCTGTTATTACGTGATGAATTCCTGCTGACAAGCCCTGCCATACGCATCTGTCTTTTATATCTGGCAGTCGTATTTCTGTATCTGTTCATTCTTCCGATACTTATGCATGGCAGAACGCTGGGTAAGGCAGCTGTGAAAATCAAGCTTGTGACCCTGGATGGGCACCCACCGCACTGGTATCAGTATCTGCTTCTTTTTATGATTCTTTACGGTCTCATCCTGCCTGCACCGTTTTATATTTTTCATTGTGTGCTGGCCTTTCTAACGCAAAGCGCTGCAGCGTACTGGATGTACGGAGGAGCTGTACTCATTCTGGCTGTCTTATATATGGTGACCATGTATCAGTGTATCCTGTCTTTGTTCGATAAGGATGCCATTCCCTGGTATGACCGATTCCTGCCGATAAAAAATCAATCTGGCATACAAGGGCTTAAAAAGGAGGTGACAGGTTCAGATACTGCCTCAAACACAGAGGATGATACCAGCACAGCAACCAGCTGACTTGCTTCCTTGAGAATTGACCATAGGATCTAGAGGGAGGAATTCGCATTGGCACATATCAGAATGAATTCGTACGGAATTTGTGCACTTTCGCCAATACAGGGAGATTACCTTAGAATGCATACAAAAAATCCTGCATAGAGACCATACAGATTCTGGTAAAAACATAACACGTAAAAGCAAACAGCGCTGTTTTGACAGATGCTGTTTTTTTCACTGGCTGCCATATGTCTTCGACTTTGCGGCATCCCTATTCTCATGAACAAATTGAAAAATGTCCTCAGCTGTGCATAGGCATTGCAGGATTCTTTGCTTCCATATAAAAACAGGCAGACTACATCCGCTATGCTTCCTTTCATCATAAAAGCACAGCAGCCTTCTACACAACTGTCTGCTTTTGCGCCTCGCGAACAGTTTGTCAGCTTACCGTTGAAAAGATGCAGTCTGCTTCATACATCGACTGCATCCATATAGTGTGTCAGCTTCTGAATAAAGGAATCATAATCCTGACAGGTTACCAGCTCATTGAGAAAGGAGGGCTCACTTAAAATCTCAATCAAATGATCGAATATCTGCGCAAACAGCTTTCTGGAATCATCATGTACCCCCAGCAGTGTGACAATATGAACCTCATGCGTTCCCCATTCCATACCCTGCGGACACAAAACCACACTGATAAAGCTTTTCTTTGCATTGCTTGCCAGTGAATGCGGTACGGCGGCATCCTCAAAAGCTGTCGAAGACATATGCTCACGCGCAAAGACATCCGTTGTAAAAGAAGCATCGGCATAGTCTAGACGGATGGCATCATTGCACAGCGTCTGAATCAGCTGGGTGCGATCCATGTTCATATTTGTATAAAACAGTCTGGGATCAAACAGATCAAATAAAAACTCCTTCAGCTTATTCTTATTTTTTTCAGCCAGCATTTTGGTAATTGTGTTTTCAAGCTGATTCATGTCCTTTTCAATTAAAAAGGGATGAATGATGATGGATGGCTGAGGGAATGGTGTTTCTACAGTCGATATAATCAAATCCGCATGCAGAAGACTTGGCTGATATGAATGGATGGACATCGCATACTTGATCGTCACCTTGTCCTCAAAGCGGCGACTGATCTTTTCCAGCGTGTTTTGATGAAGACTATAGTAATCCGCATAGAGAAACAATACGGTCAGCTTATTTTTTGATTGTACATTATTTTCAAAATAGCTGCCGATATGGAAGGAGATAAAAGCAATTTCATCCTCATTCAAAATGATGTCATACATATCCTTAAACTGCTGTGCGATATAAACGGCAATATCATAGATCAGGGGATAGGTCGATTTTATCTTTGCCGTCAGCAGATTTTTAGCATAGTAATTATGCTCTACGCGATTAAACAGATTCTTGACATGAATCGTAAACTTTGCGATAAATTCCTCATCAAAGGGGTCCAGAAGATAGCATTCCTCCACATTGTGTATAACGGTATGGGCGATATCTATATACCTCTGTTCAATGAAGGAGGAAATGTTGGAGCCGTTAATGAAGGAATAATCGATCATCGTGGTGTTATTCATAATAATCAGGGTAAGATTATATAATTCCGCATCATTGATCTGTATCGCATATGCCTCTTCAATATATTCCCGGATTTCTCTTGCCACCGTATACTGCGGCGTTTCGAAAAACGGTGTGAGGTCCACCTGCTCATGCAGGATACAGCTGCTGCGGATGCGATCGATCATCACAATCAAATGCAGGGCTGTATTGTTCAGCGTATAGTCATTCGCAAACAGATTGTTGCGTGAAAAAATATCGGAAAGATTCTTCCGGAAATCCCAGAAGTGATAATGATAGGTCAGCAGCCGCACTTCATCCTTTAAAACAAAATTATCATAGGAATCACTGGTAATCAGCCGGCTCATCAGCTGGCGCTTTTCTTTTTCACTGCCATCGATAAATAGCACATCCTTTTCCTTGCGAATACCGATCTGATAGGCGGATATCATTTTGCGAATACTGCGGATATCGTTATCCACTGTAGATTCACTGACATAAAGCTCCTGTGCCAGATCAAAGATATCAATGCCGTTCTTGGAGGAAATCAGCTTCTGTATTATCAGATTCTGCCGTGTCTGCGGGGTTTCCAGATTATGCTTTCCGCTCTCCCGATAACGCAGATACTGCTCCGTGCTGCTTAGCTTATAGCCCTTGTTTGTGGAAATGACCAGTGGTTCTTCGACATGCTCTTCATTCAGGATACTGATGTATTTGCGAATCTGGCGGGTGGAAACGTGAAGCAGTTGGGAAAGCTCAGCTGCGGAAATCCAGCTTTCATAGTGATGCCATAAATAATCCAGCAATGTCGATATATTATCTTTCATATTCAATCACTCTCCTGCCTTATCCCCCTGTAAACAATGATAGTATTACATGATAAGTATACGTGAATTCGAAAATCCGCTCAACTTAAAAAAGTTCCGTGCGCTAGGAACTTTTAAAATTTGTCTGTTTCGGCTGCATTCGTTATACTGAGGGTGTCGATAAGAAAGGAGGGCAGTCACACTGATTGGTATAAGAAAAAGAGACATATCACACGCTGAATCACTTCAGCCAAGTACGGGAATACTTTGATACATCTCTTCTATATTCTAACACCAATCCAGAAAAATTTCATTCATTATTAAAAAAAGTCCGTGGAATGTTAAAAAGCTTACGGACACAAAGGAGATCATTATGAAAAACATTTTATTAGTTTGCGGTACAGGAGCCAGCAGCGGCTTTATGGCGAAGAACATCCGACAGGCCGCAAAAGCACGCAACATCGAAATCGGGGTAAAGGCACGAAGTGATTCTGTTGTAGAGGACTACATCGAGGATATCGACCTGCTGCTGGTAGGTCCGCATCTGAGCTATATGCTGCAGGATCTGGAGGACATCGCAGAGCCCCATGGCGTAGCTGTACAAATCATACCGAAGGATGCCTACGGCGAGTTAGACGGGGATGCCGTTCTTGATTTCGCATTACCCTTCCTTGAAGACTAATGCATCAAAAGCTTTCGCTTTTAAAGTAACTTAAACAAAATGAAAAAATGAGGAGAAACATATGAAAAAATTCATGGATTGGATGACGAACAAATTTGCTCCGAAAATGAACAAGCTTGCGCGTAATCCCTGGATTGCGTCTGTACAGGAAGCGATCCTAACTGCAATGCCAATGATCTTTATCGGATCATTTACAACAATACTAACAGCCTTTGGAGGTCTGATTGACGGGTTCCCGGATTTCAGTCCATTGTCAACCTTCTCTTTGGGTCTGCTGTCCCTGTACCTTGCCTATCTGGTGCCTTACCTGCTTATGGAAAAGAAACGGCACAATAAGACAAAGAAGGAAGCAGGTCTGGCAGGTATCGGTTTTTTCCTGATGCTGGTAGGCCCCACCTTTGATGAAGCGGGTAACATTCTGTTTCAAAGCTCCACGCTTGGTAACGGCGGTATGATTGCGGCCTTAATGGCAGGCTTGTTTGTAGGCTTTTTGATGAACGCATTCTCTACACATTCCTTCTTTAAAGAAGACAGCGCTATTCCGGATTTCATCACAGTCTAGTTTGATACACTGATTCCGATTCTCATTATCCTGTTCGTCGGATGGCTGTTTATCTTCCAGCTGCACATCAATATCTTTGACTGTATCTATACCTTATTCTCTCCGATCTTGAGTGCGGGTGACAGCTTTCTCGGCTTTGTGGTACTGTATTTCTTCGGCTATACCTTTCTGTACACCTTCGGTATTTCCACATGGGTCATCTATCCAATTGAATCAGCTTTGATTTTACAGGGGATTGCCGCAAATCAGGCGGCTGTCGCTGCCGGAAACGCAGCATCTGTCATAAATGCAGACGGAGTTTCCTATTATTTCACCCTCGGCGGAGGCGGCTGTACCTTGGCGCTTGGACTCATGATGCTGTTTATGGCAAAATCAAAGAAATGCAAGGTCATTGGCAAGGCTTCCCTGGTACCGAATTTATGCAATATCAATGAACCCCTTGTATTTGGTGCACCAATCGCATTTAATCCGATTCTAATGGTTCCTATGTGGATAGTCGGATTGCTTGCCCCTGCATTGACCTGGCTTGCCTTATACTTTGATATCCTGCCGAAAATAACGACCTTATTCTCCTTCTGGTATCTGCCTGGACCAATCTGCTCCTATGCAGTTGGCGGCATGATCGGTCTGTTGTTTACCTTCTTCATATTCGTCTTATCCTGGATTATTTATTATCCGTTCTTCAAGGTATATGACAGACAGTGTATGCAAAAGGAAGAAGAGGATGAAAAGAAAAAGGATCAGCTGGCAAAGCGCAAAGCAATGCGTGAGCGTACAGAAGAAGCATAGAAAGGAAGGGTGTTATGAAAAAAACTACGATCGAACAGCTTAACAGTGCCGCTATGCAAATCATCTTACATGCAGGTGATTGTCGCAATCTGTTGAATGAGGCAGTCAATGCCCTCCTGGAAGATAAAAGTGAGGAGGATATAAAGGCTAAAATAACCGCTGCAAAAAAAGAAATAACGAAGGCTCATGTGATTCAGACCGAAATGATACAAAGCTCCATCAATGAGGATGAACTGCAAACAACATTGCTTTTCACACATGCACAGGATACACTGATGACCATCAACAGCGAGGTCAACTTAACACAGAATATGATACGTCTGTATAGAAAGCTGAAGAAATAATATGTGGAAAACAGCAACCGGATTTCCGAAGGGCTTTTTATGGGGTGGTGCTATTGCCGCAAATCAGGCGGAGGGCGCATGGAATATCGATGGAAAAGGGCCGTCCATGGCTGATATTGAAATTCTTCCGGAACACTATGACCGCAAGCATGTCGTTGGATTTACACATACCGCTCAGCAAATCGAAGAAGCACTGCAGGATAAGGATGGCTATTATCCAAGAAGGCACGGCATTGATTTCTATCATACCTATAAGGAAGATCTTGCACTGATGAAGGAAATGGGATTCAGCTGCTTTCGTACATCCTTCAACTGGACCCGCATTTTCCCAAACGGGGATGAGGATCTGCCGAATGAAGAAGGACTGAGATATTACGATGCACTCCTTGATGAAATGTTGAAAAACGGGATTGAGCCTGTCATGACCGTTTCTCATTATGAAATGCCGGTTCATCTTATTACAAAATACAAGGGCTGGTATGCGCCTGAAATGATTGATTTCTTTGTCCGCTTCTGTGAGATACTGTTTAAACGGTATCATAAAAAAGTAAAATACTGGATACTATTGAATCAGATCAATTCCCTTGGCGGCTGGGGAGAATTCGCCAGTCTGGGTATGGTGGAAGACGGATATGAGGATTGGGAGAGCGCAAAATATCAGGCTACGCATCATCAGTTTGTCGCATGTGCAAAAGCCACAAAGCTGGCGCATGAAATCGATGCGGGAATGCAGATTGGTATGATGCTGGGAGATGATGCATTATATCCTGCCACCTGTCGCCCGGAGGATGTTTTTGCTAATACGCAACGGATGCAGATGAGCATCTATTTCTACAGTGATGTTTTACTGCGCAGGGAATATCCCGGTTATGCTCTTCGTTATTTCAAGGATCATCAGATACAGATCCATGCAAAGGAGGAAGAACTGAAGCTGTTAAAGGAACACCCTGCAGATTTTCTCTCCTTCTCTTATTACTTCACCCGAATCGTAGATGCGTCGCAGCCTCAGCCTAAAGAAAATCCGTATTTGGAAACCTCTATCTGGGGCTGGGCTACCGATCCTCTCGGATTCCGAAACTCTTTGAATCAGTACTGGGACCGTTATCATGTTCCTATCTTCATTGCGGAGAACGGACTTGGTGCGATTGATACGGTCATTGACGGACACATTCATGATGAGTACCGTATTGCTTATCTGCGTGAGCATATCAAGGCCATGAGGGAAGCCATCCTCGACGGGGTTCAGGTATTTGGGTATGCATCCTGGGGACCAATCGATATCGTCAGCTGCTCACAGGGAGAAATGAGCAAGCGCTATGGCTATATTTACGTGGATCGTGATGATCGCGGTAACGGCAGCAATGCACGAATTCGAAAGGATTCCTTTACCTGGTATCAGCATGTAATTCAAACAAACGGTGAAGAACTGTAAAGCAAAAAGGGATGCCGTATGCATCCCTTTATTATAAATGGAAAGGAGAAATTCTGCAAGAAACGCAGAATCAGACAGATATATGAAGCAATTAAAAAAAGGATTTCCAGCAGATTTTTTATGGGGAGGTGCCATTGCAGCGAATCAGGCAGAGGGTGCTTTTCTGGAAGGCGGGAGAGGATGGAGTGTTGCGGATATTCTCAAGGTGCAGGATAAGGGTGATCTTAAAAAGAAATCAAACAAGGAGACATCCATGAAGGATATCGAAGCTGCTCTGCAGGATACAAAAGGTTATTATCCTAAGCGCTATGGAATTGATTTTTATCACACTTACAAGGAAGATCTAAAGCTGCTGGCAGGCACCGGAATGAACTCCTTCCGCACCTCGATCAGCTGGTCAAGAATCTTTCCCAACGGAGATGAGACTACTCCAAACGAAGAAGGTCTACGCTTTTATGATAATCTGATCGATGAAATTATTAAAAACGGCATGGAGCCATTGATTACCTTATCACATTATGAAATGCCGCTGCATCTGGCAACTGCTTATAATGGATGGAATCATCGCAAAACCATCGATTTCTTTGTAAAATATGCTGATACGGTTATGCGAAGATATAAAGATAAGGTAAAGTACTGGATTGTCGTCAATCAGATCAACCTGATTCATCACGAATCCTTCAATCATCTGGGAATCCCCAGTGATCGCGTTTCTAACCTTATGGAAGCGAAATATCAGGGAATACACAATGAATGCACAGCAAGTGCTATCGTAACAAAAATAGGACATGAAATAAATCCGGATTTTCAGATTGGGATGATGGTATACGATGGTCTAAGCGAACCGCTGACATGTAAACCGGAGGATGTATTTGCGAATATGCAGCGTAATCAGCGTGAATATTTCTTCTCTGATCTTCTGCTGCGCGGAGAGTATCCGGGATATATGCTTCGCTATTTTCAGGAGCACGATATACGGCTGGATATCCGGGAGGAGGATGAGCGCATGTTAAAGGAAAACCCTGCAGATTTTCTGGCGATTTCCTATTATTACACGTGTGCATCTTCCAGCGAAAGCAATTCCTGTGCTGATGTAAATGATGATGGGGCGGTATCCAATCCTTATATAGAGGCTAGTGAATGGGGCTGGGGAATCGATCCGCTTGGTCTGCGAACGGTGTTGAATTATTATTATGATCGTTATCAAAAGCCGATTATCATTGCAGAAAATGGATTTGGGACCTTTGATGAAATCAGTTCGGACGGATGCATTCATGATGAGCGTAGAATTGCTTACCTTCGGGAACATATCCGAAACATGAAGGAAGCGATCATGGATGGAGTAGAGGTCATCGGCTATTATCCATGGGGTCCCATAGATATTATCAGCTGTTCCTCCTCCGAGATGAGTAAGCGTTACGGATTCATTTATGTCGATCAGGATGATTATGGAAATGGGACAAAGCGTCGGCTAAAAAAAGACAGCTACGACTGGTATCGAAGTGTGATTGATTCAAATGGTGAAAATCTGTGATAGGTGAATATCCGGAAGCATTCGTTCAATACGAGCAGCTGAGCTTAAAATATCGTCCGTTTTTACATGTATAAGGCGTTACGTTCATAGCTTCAGTGTATAGAAGAGACCTCCTGGTATAATATAAGCAAAAAAGAGAATTTAAACTACGAATAACGCGTAGGATTTCATTCTCTTTTCTTATTTTTCTTGCCAAACTCGGCTTAATTGAGGTTATTTAAAATCCGGAAATATCCATGTTAGGATATCTATGATTTTACCTATAACCCTACCTTGCTCATCACATTTCTTCTTTTCATTGGCCACATATGCAATTTGTTCTCGGGTAAAGCCTTCCTTCAGCAGATCTTCTACCTCTTTATCAGTCATCATTTCTTTAATAAGATTCTCCAGCTCTTCTTTCTCAACTAATGGCTTATTTCTATCAGGCACTTGTTTTTTGATTTTATTTCTCACTTACAAGTTAAGCGGAATACATACAATTAAAGTATTTACCACTTGGGGCTAAAACACATTGGTTGCCATTAGAAAGTTTTACAGACTGTAAATTCTGCTGTTCATCTGCATAAGCATCAGTCATGTTGCTGTATTTGTTCCATGCAAACTTAACTTTATTTATTAACTCTGCTTTTATTATTTTGTTTGTAGCCTGTTTTACCACACCACCTGCTGCCATCCATCCTATTAAAATTGGAATACCTTTAGATAAAATCCAAATTTTAATGGTCCAAATGATTCTTCCATTTACATATAATTCACCTTTAATTACTTCAACTTTTTGACCCTCAAAAGGAGTGTCTTTCAATTCCTTCTCTGAGAATACATAATTTGCGTTTTCAAGCTGCTCTTTTTGATTTTGGCTGTATGAGCCTGTTTCTACAATGTACTTTTCCGGTATTTCTTTTGAACTAACAGTATACTTTACATCTCCTAACACTCCAACACAAAGACATAATGATACGATGATAGCTGCTATTTTTTTCATATGATTCGCCTCCTTTAAATAGTACTTCTTTCACCTATATCATATCAAAATAATTTTTAAAATATAGAATTACATTATTCAACTTTTTATGGTATACTATTCTTAATAGCTACAGTATCTAACGGAATAAAGCTAAAATCGGTACTTATTTAAAGAAAGTCTAATCATTCACCTCTTTGATGTCAAATTGTTTGAAAAAAAGCAGGGATAATTTCCTACGAAAAGGGTAACTCATTATCTGTATATGCATAAACCGGCAGCTGTACTGACATATGTGACAGCTCATCATCTTCCTCATTTTCATACCCGTTTTTATAATCTACCTGAACTCTGGATATCCTTGACTCCCATTCAAACACACGGATATCCAAATCATTTACGCAGTCGCCCAGTTCCCTTCATCCGGTATAAATACAGGCGTGATCTTTTTCCAATGCAATCGTGTTACAGTGTCCCGGATCACTCTGAAAATATACACTTAGTGAAATGCTAATTCTGCGCCAAGGCCCGCTGTCAACGGTCTATAGAATTCCTTGCCATTATTGTTGATAGGGGTATATAAATTACTTTGTACAGGAAACCACTCAAGGGGAAACCCTCGCTCCTACTGCATTCGCCTTTCCTCTTTCCCGACAGACCTGGATAATCCAAACGGCAATGCTCTTCTGTGGTTTCTGATGTATCATAACATCTTTCAAATTTTTGATGAATGTGTCATATTCCATCTCGCAGTGATTCAGTCTTCTCGTCCTGCATAATGATACTTTATATCTGCTTCCTTATTGCGTATTAAGCTGCATCCAAGAGAATCATGATGAAAAGCTTCATTGTATCTAACGTACGCTCCTGTAGAAATACATGTGAATTTCTATGGAACACCTCGTGGCTTAGTCGCGAGGTGTTTCCTTTGGTTCCATCACCCTCTGCTATGCACACCGCCTTTCATCAACAGCTCCTCAATGTCACGATCATTTTCCAGATCATAGTCGCCAATCAACTGCCCTGTATGATGATACCGTATCCCCGCCTCTTCATTGCGTTTTAAACAACGCATGATTTCTGCCGGTCCGCTTTTTTGCAGGCATTGATTAAAAACACGCATTCTTCTTTTCTTCAGCATATCCTCATCGCAGGGAAACTCGTCACACACATAACAGCCGTCCATTCCTTTTCTCAGGCAGCAGGCCAAAATACCGCACATATCCTTATGCTCACAGCCCCTCGCATGACAGCCTGGGCAATCTGATTCCGAGCACACACAGCAGGCAAGACCGCAGTATGCCATTCCTCTATCCTCTCTCATAAAGCACCTCATTTCCTGCTTTATCATACCAAAAAAACTACGACAGCACTATGTCATAGTTTCCTGTTTATTTCTCATACTGCTTCAGCATTGCCCTGCAGTCTGCTTTTATGCGTTCCACCAGCTCCTCCGGCTCCAGCACCCGTACAGTATTTCCCATGCCGAGTAAGCTTGCATACCAGAAATGCTCCTGCTTTGGTACCTGCATGCAATACAGAAAGGATGTGTCCGCATATACCTCCATGATTGTTCCCTGAAAATATTCCAGCACTCTGCCTCTGGCCTCCGGTTGACAGTGCAGCTTGATCGTCCAGATAACCTGCGTATCCGTCTCATCCAGCTGCTTCAGAATTTCACGCAGACAGGGATGCTTACGATTTGTATGTTCAGCTTCCTGTAGCTGTTCCATCCGTACCAGCTTATACATCCGATAGGCCTGCTTATCCACATCCCAGCCGACCAGATACCAGGCATACCAGCGAAAAATCAGTGCCACCGCCTCGCAGAAGCGTTTTGTCTGCTTCCCCTGAGCGTCCGTATATTGAAAAGTAACGCTGTGCCTTGCGGCAATCACAGACTGTAATAGCCTGCGCTGTTCGATAGCCGTTTCATTCGCAACGGAAAAATCAAGCTGCACCCCCAAGGTGTCTTCCTCATGCTTTGGAAAAAGCAGCTTCGCGGTTTGTACCTCCTTATGCAGACCGGCACTCTCCATACTGTCCAGGGATGCCGCAATGATAGCGTGATCCTGTTCCTTTACCAGAGCCACAGGCAGCTTGTATCCCTCCTGCAGCTCATAGCCTCCATTCACGCCGCTATACGCAATGATGGGGACACCTGCCATGGACAGGGTATCCATATCCCGCTGAATACAGCGCAGGGACACCTCAAAGGTATCCGCAAGACAGCGTCCGCTTGCCCGTTTGTGATTCAAGAGATACAGGGTTATCGCGTACAGACGATCTGCCTTCATCCTAAGCTATCCTGCACACATCCACCCACGCTGCCTGCGGAAGCAGTGTCTCCAGCTCCGCAATGGTCAGCCTGATTGCGGAATTCGGTGTACCGCAGGCAGGATATACAAAATCAAACCGCTTTAACGAAACATCCAGATATATGCGGGTATCCGCAGGTACACCAAACGGGCATACACCGCCGATGGCATGATTCGTATAGGCTTCCACCTCATCCCCCTTCAGCATTTTCGCCTTACAGCCGAAGGTTTCCTTATATGCATGATTGTCCACCCTGCAATCACCGGCAGCAACCACGATAACGGCATGCTCCCTCACCATAAAGGAAAGCGATTTTGCAATGCGCTCCGGCTGTGTTCCAAGGGCCTGTGCCGCCTGTTCCACGGTCGCACTGGATGCGTTCAGCACCAGTATGTCCTGTTCCTTATGATACTGCTTCAGGTATGCTCTTGCCTGTTCCATTGCCATTTTCTTATCCTCCTGATTTTCTAATACTCCACACCCTTGCGTGCAGCTATGCCTTTTTGATAAGGATGCCTGTGTTCCACCATCTCCGTATGGTAGTCACATATATCCAGCAGCTCCTGCGAGGGATTGCGGCCGGTGAGGATGATTTCCAAATCCCGGTGCTCCTGTAAAAAATGCAGGAGTTCTTCCTCCTTCAGCAGCCCCAGCTGTACAGCATCCAGAACCTCATCAAGAAAGATGCATGTGCATTCCTTTGCCCTGTCCTTTACCCATGCGAACAGCTCCTGTATCCCCTGTCTGGTTTCCAGCTGCTCCTGCTCCTGCATTTGAAAATAAAACCCATGCGGCATTCGTGTCGCACGCACCTTTACGCAGGATAAAGCCTGCAAAGCACGCAGCTCTCCGCTTGTGCCATCCTTTAAAAACTGCGCTACCGCAACACGCCTTTCATATCCCGTCTGACGCAGAACCAGGCCGAAGCCGGCAGTCGTCTTTCCCTTTCCGTTTCCACTGTATATGTGCAGCATACCGTACATCCTCCTTATGCCATCTCATCCGCTATTATACCATAGCTGTGCATATTGTGTAACGGTTTCAGCTATAAATGCAAATTTGTGAAACTTCATGGTAAAAATGTGAAAGTTTTTCATGAAAATATTGATTTTATGTACAAAACAAGGTATCATCATAATATCATATAGAAAAGAGAGGTTAGTCTTATGAAGAAAAAATTATTGGGAGGACTTGCACTGGCACTGCTTCTTGCAGGATGTGGAAACAGTGGCGACAGCGGCAAAGAAAAAACGGATGATGGAAAGAAGACATATAAAATCGGCATCATCCAGCAGATGGAGCATCCTGCGCTCGATAGTGCCAGAGAGGGACTGGAGAAATATCTGAACGGCAAGAGTGATGCGAAGTTTGAGATTACGGTAAAAAATGCACAGGGGGATAACGGAACGGCAGATACGATTGCCAAGCAGTTCGTCTCCGATGATGTGGATCTGATTTATTCCATTGCGACCAACGCATCACAGGCTGCCGTAAATGCGACCGGTGGAACAGATATTCCGGTTGTATTCAATGCAGTAACGGATGGTGTGGAAGCAAAGCTGGTCACCAGCAATGAGAAGCCGGGCGGCAATGTTACCGGCGTCAGCGATGCCGCACCGCTGGAAAAGCAGCTGGAGATGATTCGTGAATTCCTGCCCGAAGCAAAGAAGATCGGTATGATCTACAATATCGGAGAAGTAAACGGTAAGCTTCAGGTGAAACAGGTGGAAAAGCTGGCTTCAAAATATAACTTTAAAATCGTCAAGAAAGGCGTCAGTGCTACTACAGAAATCGCAACCGCTGCAGAACAGCTGGCAGGCGATGTTGATTGTATTTATAATATTACCGACAATATGGTCGTTTCCGCTACTGCCTCCATTACAGATAAGGCAAATGCAAAGAATATTCCGGTATTTGCGGCTGAGGACGGGCAGATGAAGGCCGGGCTGCTGGCAAGTGATTCCATCAGCTATGAAAAGCTTGGAGAGCAGGCAGGCAGTGTTGCCTACGATATTCTTGTCAATGGTAAAAAAGCAGGCGATATCCCTGTGGAAACCGCAAAGGATACCACTCTGTATATCAACAAAAAGGTCGCAGAGCAGCTGGGTATTAAAATCCCGGATTCACTGGCAGAACGTGCAACGTTTGTAGAAGAATAAAGTAAGGTGTGAATACGTATGGATTTTATATTAGACGTTACGGCGCAGGGTCTGGCTTACAGTATCCTCGCCATCGGAGTCCTGCTGACCTATCAGGTTCTGGACTATGCAGATCTGACCGTTGAGGGCAGCTTTCCTCTCGGTGCTGCTGCGGGTGCCATGTGTGTAATGCATGGCATCAATCCGTTTCTTTCACTAATTGTGGCATTTATTGCAGGACTTGCGGCCGGTTATGCGACTGGCTTCCTGCATGTTAAATTCGGTATCTCCAGCCTTTTAAGCGGTATTCTCGTCATGACGGGGCTGTATTCAATCAATCTGATTGTAGCCGGAGATATGAGCAACATTCCATTGTTTACCTATGACACGATTTTCTCCTACGGGGCGCTGCTTGGCAATTCCGCAGGAGGATCACTGGGCACCTGGATCGTGAAGCTGTGGCCGATTTTCATCCTGCTGGTTCTCGTTTTATTCCTGAAGCTGCTGATGGACTGGTTTCTGGATACGAAATACGGCTTTCTTATGCGTATTGCAGGAGACAATCCGCAGTTGATTGCGACACTGGGAAAGGATATCGGACATATCAAAATGAACGGTCTTGCCATCTCCAACGGCTATGCCGCTGTGTCCGGTGCAGTGGTTTCTCAGTTTCTGAAATATTTTGATATCACGCTGGGTACCGGAATGATCGTTATGGGACTGGCTTCTGTCATCATGGGGCTGACGCTGTTCAAACGCTTTACATTCATCGGCTTCACAACAAGTGTAATTCTCGGTGCCATCACCTATCGGCTGACGATTGCGGCTGCCTTAAAGGTGGGTCTGCCGCCAAGCTTTCTGAAGCTGATTATGGCTGTCATCTTTATCGCGGTGCTTGTTCTCGGCAATGGTGTAATGGGGAAATTCTTCCATCGCAAGGTTCAGGAATCGTGAGGTGAGAGTATGCTGAAACTAGAACATGTAAAAAAGACCTTCAACAAGGGCAGTGCCAATGAGGTCATCCTGTACAGGGATTTGAATGTGGAAATCCACGACGGTGAATTTGTCACGATTATCGGTTCCAACGGCAGTGGAAAATCAACGTTTTTCAATGTTATCAGCGGAAATATCCGACAGGATGCAGGAAGTGTCTCCTTTAACGGAAAGGATGTTTCCCGTCTTCCTGAGCATAAACGCTCCCAGTTTATAGGACGTGTATTTCAGGACCCGCAGAAGGGAACCTCCCCTTCTCTGACAATATTGCAGAATATGGCAATGGCCTATCATAAGGGAAAAAGCTTTGGTCTTACTAAGGGAGTGGATAAGGCTTTGATTCCACTGTTTGAAAGAGAGCTTGCAGATATGCAGCTGGGGCTGGAAAACAAGCTGCATGTCAGTGTCGGTTCCCTGTCCGGCGGACAAAGGCAGGCATTATCGTTATTGATGGCAACCCTGATTACACCGCAGCTTCTGCTGCTGGATGAGCATACGGCTGCCCTTGATCCGAAAACAAGCGATCTGATTATCCAGCTGACCAAGAAAATTGTGGAAGAAAAGAAAATGACTACCATCATGATCACCCACAACCTGAAGCATGCCATCACCTACGGGGATCGTCTGCTGATGTTTCACAAGGGGGAAATTATTATGGATATACCAAAAGAGGAAAAGAAACAGCTGACAGTGGAAAAGCTGATTGAGAAGTTTAATTCCCTGAATATGCTGGATGCTCTCGATGATGAGCTGGCATTCAGTGCACAATAGAATACGATAGCGATAGACTTTTGCGGGAACGTATCCTGTGGAAGTCTTTTTCCTGTCCGAAGGGGAGAATACCGGCTACAAATGTCACACATAGCCGTGGAATGTGCACATGTTTCACTGCTTGCGCCAAGAAAAGAAAACGTGCAGCCCTATTGACCTCACGTTTTCCCTGCAGTATTCAGCCGTTCTGTATGGAATCAGTTTCCACCTCGTATATCCGCTTTTCGCTCCGGCTTCAGTGATACCTTTTCAAAGATAAAATCTCCGCCGTCTCCCAGCGGGCTCTGCGCCACCAGACCGACCTTTAATTCTTCTTCCATTTCCATGCGTAATATGCGATGCATCCTCCAGTGCAACCCATCCAGAGAATAATGAATCGCAAATATATGATCTTTGCGGCATAGCTGCAGCCATATGGAATCGCTGTCTGTTTCCACTCCATTGCAGTCATCTGAGGTTGTATCCGTTATAACAGATACAACAGCTCTGGTATGCAGATCGGTATACTCAAAGCAGGCCTTCACCCAGCGTGTTTCAGACTCCATTGCCATAAGAGCCGGTGCATCATAGGTGGAAAGAAAGCGCTGGGACACCTTTGCCTGCAGGACAAAATCCCCTTTCACCCGCTGAAACAGAAAGGCTGCACTGGCATGAGCCTTTCCAGTAATCGGACCCACTACAAAGTCGCTTTTCGCGCTGGCATGCAGGATAATCGCTCCATCCTCCTGCCTATAGGATGCATCATTCATTGTTTCAAATGTCATGTTTCCTCTCCTTTATTCGTTTCCATACGCTTCATCCCAGATTCCTCCTTCGCCTTCAGCCGGCATACATGATAGGCACGGTCTCTATGCTCGATATTTTTCTCATAATTCTTCTGGTAGATAACGGAATAAACAAGATCAAGCAGATATTGTGCAGATACATGAGAGGAAAAGGTTGTTATTTTCTGATAGGAGGATTCAAAGCCGCAAAGATACAGACGGCAGGTGGCAAAATAATGCAGTGTCTTATCGTGTCTGCTGGATAACAGCAGGACGGTTACCTTATTCTCATACAGCTGCTTTACACATTCCTGCACATGATCGGAGATTCCCGCGTAGGAAAGGATGATTGCCACATCCCCCTGCTTGGCGGAGGCACAGTACAGACGCTGCTGCAGCAATTCCCCCGCGACATGGATATGCATGCCGATTTCCTCCATCTTGCGTGCAAAATTCTCCGCTGCCTGCAGATTGGTATTCGTCGTAAGAATATAGGTGAAGCGTGCCTGATAAATATGCTCTGCGAACGTTTCCAGCTGTGTGATATCAAGCAGCCGTATGGTTTCATCAATCGAGGTTTTATACAGACTGCCCAGTGTCTGAATCAGCTGTGCGGTGGATTCCTTTTCCGTAAAGGGGTAATCGTAATTCACCTCACTGGGACTGCTCAGCTTCTCGTTCAGCTCACTTGCCAGCTGAATGCGAAAGGCGGAAAAGCCCTCAAAGCCGAGCTTATGGCAGAAGCGATAGACACAGGAGGTACTGACTGCAGCTGCCTGTGCCAGCTGTGTGCCATTCATACGTATGACCTCTATGCTGTTTTTTAGAATATAATCACACAGGGCCTGCTCGTTCGCACTCCAGCTGCGGGTATTCTGTAAGGTTTCCCGTATATGCATACACATCCGTCCTTTCCTCTTCATTATAGCGGTATGACAAAACTTTGTCATTCCTCTTTCGTGCTTTGACAATTTTTTTTCATATTTTCCGTTTTCCACAGCGAAACCGTGTCAACCTTTTTTCAACCGTTCCCTTGTCTGTTTACAGGATAGGAGTTTCTGCGTTACACTGCATATGTCAAAAGGAGGACAATCTTATGTATAAACTGATCGTCTGCAGTGTCGATGATACACTGCTAACCAACAATCACACACTGAGCGAGGATACAAAGGAAGCACTGCTGCAGGCCCAGCAGGCCGGTGCACGTCTGGCTCTGATCTCACGCCGTTCTCCGCAAAATCTGAAAAAGATCGCAGAAAAGCTACAGATGAATACGTATAAGGGTTATATCGCCGCCTGTCACGGAGCCTTTCTGCAGGAAATGGGCAGTGAACGCGTACTGCGGAAGAAAGAGGTTTCGCTGAAGCTGGTGGATAGAATCAAGGCACTTGCCGAAGGACAGGATGTCACACTGTCGATTGTGGAAAACGGCTGTCTGTATGCGAGTGGCATTGACCCTTATGTACAGCTGGAGGCTTTACTGAACGATATGCGGCTGTGTCCCTGGGAGGCATTTGAGGACATCAGTGATACGGTATTGAAGCTCTATGTTACCGGAGAAAGCAGCGCCTTAAACGGCTTTATCAGCTGGATGCCGAAAACCCTGGAGGAAGAAATCAAGCTGATTCGCAGCGGCAGAAATATGTGCAGCATTGTCCATGCCGATGTGGATAAGGGAACCGCATTACAGTGTATTATGCAGGATATGGACATTCAGAAGGAGGATGTGCTGTTGATTGCGGACAGTACCAATGACAAGGCGATGGCACCGTATGCAGGCTGTGTAAGCGTTATGGCGAATGCAGAGGATGAGGTGAGAAAGGATGCCGCCTTCCTTACGCACAGCAATGAAGGTGATGGTATCGTACGGACACTGGAGGTACTGACACAGGATGTGGAGGTCATATAACAGCGGCAGTATGTAACAGCAATTGATAACACCAGACATAGAAACGGGAATTCTTTCAAAAGCAGTTGGAAAAGTTCCCGTTTTGTTTTATACTGAAGGAGATGTAACCGTTAACAAGTTATGGAGGAATGCTATGAGCAGATTAACGATTATGACCGCTACCAATGCGCAGCGGATCATAGAAGATCTCTACAAGGATCTGGAACGAAGAATCATCGCCAGTCCGCCGGGCCTTTGTCCGGTTGATATGGCAAGTGCTTTTCTGAAGCTGTGTCATGCACAGACATGCGGGAAATGCGTACCCTGCCGTATCGGTCTGGCACAGCTGCAGATGCTGCTGGAGGATGTACTGGAGGGAAGAGCTGCGCTTTCCACGATTGATCTGATTGAAAAGACTGCACAGAATATCTCATGGAGTGCGGACTGTGCAATCGGACAGGAGGCTGCCGACATGGTGCTGAAGGGTGTGCAGGGATTTCGGGATGATTATGAGGAGCATATCCTGCACGGACGCTGTACGGCCAGTCTCAATCAGCCGGTTCCCTGTGTTTCCATGTGTCCGGCCGGTGTGGATATTCCCGGCTATATCGCATTGGTGAAGGAAGGAAGAAATGCCGATGCTGTCCGACTGATACGGAAGGATAATCCCTTCCCTGCCGTCTGTGCCTATATCTGTGAGCATCCGTGTGAAGCGCGATGCAGGAGAAACATGCTGGATGATTCCATCAATATCCGCGGTATCAAGCGCTATGCTGTCGATCATGCCGGCTATGTGCCGCCAGAGCCCTGTGCAAAATCCACCGGAAAGCGGATCGCCATTGTCGGTGGAGGACCCGGTGGTTTAAGCGCTGCATATTATCTGCAGCGAATGGGGCATCAGACAGTAGTTTATGAAAAACGAAAATCCCTGGGAGGCATGCTCCGCTATGGAATCCCCAACTACCGGCTGCCCAGAGCACGCCTGGATGAGGAAATCGAAGTAATAAAAGCCGCAGGTGTGGAAATTCATACCGGTGTGGATATCGGTAAGGATATCGCCATGTGTGATCTGGATAAGGAATTTGATGCTGTTTATCTCGCCATCGGTGCACAGACAGATAAAAAAGTGGGTATTCCGGGAGAGGATGGAGAAAATGTCATTTCAGCGGTTACGATGCTGCGGAAAATCGGTGATGACATCATGCCGGACTTCAAGGGAAAACGCGTGCTCGTCATCGGTGGCGGAAATGTTGCCATGGATGTTGCCAGAAGCAGTAAGCGGCTTGGTGCAGCCTATGTGGGAATCGCCTATCGCAGACGACAGGAGGATATGACTGCCCTGCCGCAGGAGGTTGAGGGTGCACTCGCGGAGGGCTGTGAGCTATTGCCTTTACAGGCACCAACGCGCATTGAACTGGATGAGGAACAGAAGGTCGCGGCTTTATGGGTACAGCCGCAGATGATTTCTTCCTATCGCAAAGGACGTCCTTCACCGAAGCAGGCGGATACAGAGGAAAAACGGATACCCTGTGATATCGTCGTTGTGGCCATCGGTCAGGGTATAGAATCTCAGCATTTTGCGGAAGAGGGTGTCCCGATCCGCCATGGTGCTATCGACGCGCTGGATCATTCCGGTGTGGAAAACATGGAAGGCATATTTGCCGGGGGAGACTGTGTAACCGGTCCGGCTACCGTGATCCGTGCCATTGCGGCAGGTAAGGTCGCGGCTGCCAATATTGATGAGTATCTCGGCTATCATCATGCGATTGAATGCGATGTGATCATTCCTGCGGCGAATTATGCAGATCGTCCAAAATGCGGCCGTATACAGCTGAAGGAGCGACAGACCACCATACGAAATGCTGATTTTGAGCCGATTGAATATGGTATGAGCAGTGAGGAGGCACAGCAGGAATGCGGACGATGCCTGCGCTGCGACCATTACGGCTTCGGTGTATTCAAAGGAGGAAGAACGACAAAATGGTAACGATAACGATTGATCATCAGCAGATTGCCGTCGATGAGCAGCTGACAATTCTAGAAGCCGCAAAAGAGGCACATATCGAAATTCCTCATCTTTGTTATCTCAGGGATATCAATGAAATTGGCGCATGCCGTGTCTGCGTAGTAGAGCTTCAGGGTAAGGATAAGCTGGTCACCGCATGCAACACCGTAGTCCAGGAGGGGATGGTCATTTATACCAATTCCCCAAAGGTACGCTATGCACGCAGATGTAATGTGGAGCTTCTGCTTTCTCAGCATGACTGCGAATGCGCCTACTGTTCACGAAGCGGAAATTGTTCACTGCAGAAGATAAGCAACGACCTGGGTATCACTTCCCTTCCGTATGAAAAAAAGGTGATGTATACCCCATGGAATCAAAGCTTTCCTTTGATTCGGGAAAGCAACAAATGCATCAAGTGCATGCGCTGTATTCAGATATGCGACAAGGTACAGAACCTGCAGGTATGGGATGTGCAGAATACCGGCTCCCGTACAACAGTGAATGTATCCCTGAACCGCAGTATTGAAGAGGCGGAATGCAGCTTATGCGGACAGTGTATCACACATTGTCCGGTGAATGCCCTGCATGTGCGCGAAGACAGCGAGCGTGCCTTTGCGGCATTTAACGATCCGGATAAAATTACCATTGTGCAGATTGCTCCGGCTGTCCGTGCCGCGTGGGGGGAATCGCTCGGGCTGCGTCGGGAAGAGGCAACGATTGAAAAGCTGGGAGATGCCTTTCGCAGAATGGGTGCTGATTATGTTTTCGATACGGATTTTGCAGCGGATCTTACCATCATGGAGGAGGCCAGTGAATTTCTGGAACGACTGCACCATAATAAGGAGCAGGAAATGCCGATGTTCACCTCCTGCTGTCCGGGCTGGGTACGTTTTCTGAAATCGCAGTATCCGGATATGGTTTCCCATTTATCCACATCAAAATCACCGCATCAGATGTTTGGTGCTGTTACGAAAACATGGTTTGCGGAAAAGCTTGGTGTTGATCCATCGAGCATTTATAATATTTCTGTCATGCCATGTGTTGCAAAGAAGCATGAAATTGATATTCCGGTCATGAATGATTCCGGTTACCGTGATGTGGATGTCGTTTTGACAACCCGTGAGGTAGTCCGTATGATCCATGCCGAGCATATCGATGTCGGCTATCTGCAGGATCATCCACTGGATGACCCGCTTGGAACGGCCAGTGGAGCCGGTGTGATTTTCGGAGCTACCGGCGGTGTCATGGAAGCTGCCCTGCGCAGTGCCTATTATTTTGTGACCGATGAAAATGCAGATGCGGATGCATTTGCGGATGTCCGCGGTATGGATGGCTGGAAGGAATCCACATTTGAAATACAGGGAATCCCGGTACGATGTGCTATCGTCAGCGGACTCGGAAATACCCGCAGACTCATCGAGGCCATGCGCAGGAAGGAAGTAGCCTATGATTTCATCGAGGTTATGGCTTGTCCGGGCGGCTGCAGCGGCGGAGGCGGACAGCCGATCCATGACGGGGAGGAGCTTGCGGCTGAGCGTGCCGATACGCTGTATCATCTGGATCGCAACGCCAAGCTTCGCTATTCGCATGAAAATCCCTCCATTCATGCTTTGTATGATGAATATCTAGGAAAGCCGCTTTCAGAGCTTGCGGAGAAGCTGCTGCATACCGATCATGAAGCCTGGCAGATGCCGCATACAGAACATTAAAAAACAGCTGTCCAAGCAGAAAGAGAATACAGCCTCTCATTGTGAAGTTCTCTTATAACAGCAGACAAAGCAACGTATAAAGGCATGGAATCCAGTGGATGATTCTGTGCCTTTCCATTTCATACACGTACCTTCGTACAGAGAAAGCTGCCCTGCCAGTAGGTCAATTGCAGGTGGTCATAGAGGAAGCATCATTGAAGTAATCCATCATCCTATGCAAAACCACGCATACTTCTTTCATTTTCCCCAAACCTTACGTATAATAAAGGTAACAAAACGGAGATGATACCATGACAGAAGTTCTTCAAAAGCAAGCAGCAACGCTCTATAAGCTTCCTCGCTTTCGCACTGCATTTCATAATGTTATTCTATACTCACTGCGCAGCAACGGATATTATGACTACCGCTATATCAGCAGAAGCATCACCCGCGCAGATGTTCTGGTTGCGGACACCCCTGCTTCACAGCTGCAATATCTTACCGAGATATCCGATCAGACACTGCTGCACTACACCTTAAAGCACGCGGCGGTGATGGAGAAACGCCATCTGCTGCTGCTGGAGCTGTTGAGACAGGCAGGGTATGAAAAAGACATAGCGGTTAAGGATGCTATTCTATATGAGAAGGATGCTGTGCAGCTAGTAGAAATCACCTCCCTTCCGCAATATATGGAAATCATCCTACTGTATCGTAGGGCGCATGTTTCCTTCTATTTCCGCGGACATCAGAATATGAATTATAAGATGACTCCCTCCCTGTTTCGCAGTCCTGACATGGCGGTGCGGGAGGATGCCATCTATAAGCAGACGCTGATTGAATATCCGATGGATTTTTATAACAGCAGAAGCCATTTTGAAAAGCTGGTGAAAATGCAGCACTATCAGGTGTGCACCCGTTTGCTCGACCTGACAACCAATCCTCTTGTGGCACTGTTTTTCGCCTGTGAGGATGCCACAAGGGATACCGGACAGGTTCTCGTATTTGAGAGCAGGGAAGCCCCGTTGTTTCCGGACAGTGATAAGGTCTGTATGCTTTCCAGTCTGGGCTTTTTGAAAGAGGATGTCCGAAAAGCATTACGTGAGGAAGACGCAGAAGCATTTTCCGGAAGCGTGAGTGCCGCAATGCTCCTGCATGAAATTCAGCGGGAATTACCGGCCTTTCAGCCCTATATAAAGCAGCGTGACCTACGACAGGTTTTGCTTGTGCAGGCAGCCATGGATAACATTCGCATACAGCGCCAAAACGGCTTGTTCTTCCTGTGTGGAAACTATGCCAGTGATGATGAGGAGCTGCAAAGCGTCCTGCGGAATAAGCTGCTGCACCATGAGGGGAAACAGATGGTCTTTTACATCAAAAAGAAGGAACAGCTGCTGGAGGAGCTGAAGCTGGTACGTATGTCACATAAAGACCTGTATGGAAATCTGCAGGAAGCTGCATGGGATATCATGCACAGCGCTCGGTAGAATTGGAGAAATTATGGAAACCTATAAAATTTCACAGATAGCAAAATTGCTTGGATTGAGCAGTGACACGATTCGCTTTTATGAAAAAAAGGGTCTGGTACACCCTTCAGTGAATCCGGACAACCAATATCGGGAATATGATCTGGATAATATTCTGGAGCTGCTGGATATCATATATTACCGGCATCTGGATATATCCTTACAGGATATTCAGTCCATCTGCACCAGCAGAAGCAGGGAAAATATGTATGAGCTGCTGTTGAAAAAGAAACAGGAAACGGAAGAAAAAATACGGTATGAGCAGCAGCTTCTGAAAAAGCTCACCTGCATATCCGAGACGTATCAAAGAGTGGAATCCAATCAGAACATCTGCAGTATCAAAGCCTTTCCGACATCTGTCATTCTATTTGAAAGTGAAAAAACAAGTGATTTTTTCACACAGCAGATTGCCCATCTGACACAGGATCAGTTTGTCTTCTGCTCCCTGTTTAAAACCTATCATATCGATAACTGTGACATACAGCCGAGAAAAACCATCATTGCACTGGAACAGGATATCATGGAGGAGTTGCACATGGACTACCCGCCGGCACAGCTGATAAAAGCGCATAAGCAGCCATGTGTGTTCCTTGTGATCCACATGCTCCACAGTCAGATTCACCCTGAGGATATTGCACCGCTGCTCACCTATGCCGCAAAGCAGAAGCTAACCCTGCAGAATACCCTGTATCTGCGGGAGATACCCCTTACCAGCTATCAGGATGATCAGAATTATTATGCAGAGCTGTATATTCCCATATGTGAGGACTAAATCCTCATTTTTTTATGATTTTTCCTTGACCTTGGAGCTGCTTCAGGGTTTATACTTACATCCGCACGGAGGTGAAGTCAAAATGAAAAAAGATTATATACACAAGCAGTTCTGGAACTATGTGCTTCCTTCCATGTTCACAATGCTGTTAAGCGGCTTCTATGCGATTGTGGATGGGTTGTTTGTAGGGAATGCAGTGGGGGATACTGCTCTGGGGGCTATCAACCTCGCTTATCCGATACAGGTAATATTAAATGCTACAGCAATCGGACTGGGGATTGGAGGATCTGTTGTCATGTCCCGCAGCCGTGGTGATGGAAAAGAGGACAAGGCACGCCATGCCATGGGATCGACACTGGCACTGCTGCTTGTCTGTGGAATCATTTTGTCTGTAGGACTGCTTGCACTGCACCCGATGCTGCTGCGTATGCTGGGAGCGAAGGGAGCCATGTATGCACAGGCCCGCTCCTATATCATAGTTGTACTTATGGGGGGACTGCTCCCTGTTCTTGGCAACGGATTGAATCCACTGCTGCGCAATTACGGGAAAACCTTTCTGGCAACGGCAATCATGAGCAGCGGACTGATGACGAATATCATCCTCGATTATTTATTTGTCTTCCGTTTTCATATGGGACTGGCAGGTGCGGCTTGGGCAACCATCACTGCACAGGGTGTCGTCGCTGTCCTTACGCTGCTCTATATGTATGCCAGAGAACTTAAAAGCTATTCCCGAAAGGATATTGTGCCGGACGTACCGCTTGTGCAATCCATCGTCCGCATCGGACTTTCCCCCTTCGGACAGACAATGGCACCTTCTCTTGTTATCGTATTAACCAACTGGATGTGTCTGCGTTATGGCGGTGATGCAGCGGTTACCATTTATTCGGTGGTTTCCTATGTACTGTGCAGTGCACAGCTGCTGCTTCAGGGAATCGGCGACGGTGTACAGCCTTTGATCAGCTTTTATTACGGTGCCAAAAAGGAGGATAAGATTCATATTCTGTATCGAAAAGCCTTTTTTGTAACGATTGCGGTTTCTCTGATTCTCTGCATAGCGGTAGTCCTCTTCCTGAATCCGCTGACCGCTCTGTTTGGAATCAGCGATGCCATCTTTGAAGGAGCGAAGACTGCTATTTTGATCACTACGCTGTCTTTTCCCTTTCTCGGTATTACCAGAGTTACATCAGCCATTTTTTATGCGACAGAAAAAACACGAAATTCCACTTTTCTGGTCTACATGGAGCCCTGCTTACTATTACCCTTAAGTTTGTTTGCTTTATCCTTCCTGTTTCAGCTGAACGGAATCTGGATGGCCTACCCTGCAGCACAGCTGATTCTTTGCGGAATCGCCCTGTTTATGAAAAATCCCCTGCACGCACCTGCCGCACTGCCGCAGACACAGGAACAGACGCTGTGTTAACGCGAACGACCCCAGAATTACAGACGACGGAATGCTATATTTGCGTGCTTTCTGTAATACAATTATTAAGATGCAGCACAATGTAATAAAGCACGGTATGACGCTGTTGTATCTAACTCGTATTACGACATGCAATACACAAATAAAATAGAAGAAGTAAATTCCAATGCGGTTCTTACTCATGGGGAAAATCAAAAAAGGAGAATTCAGCGCTATTATCTTTCATAGATAAGTTTGAATTCTCTTTTTGCAAACGCCCTGAAAATAACATGATGCTGAAGCTTTATTACTTTCCTCATTTTTTCAGGTTTTCCCTTATTTCTTTACTCGATTTTCTCAGGTTTAGCAGCTTCCCTTATTAGGGAAGAATTCAGCTGTGTATATCGGCTTTTTCTTTTATAAAATAATTGTCTCCATATTACGATTAACGCTTGATCGCAGCTATGAGCAGCATCATCGGTCTGCGCATTTCATCCCGCATGCCTTCAATATCCAGCATATGCTCCGGAGGCTGCGGCTCTATGATGTGCTGAAGCTCAAAGCCATTGCACAGCAGTGTATCGAGATAGGTGGTTAGCGTACGATGGTATTTAACCACTCTTTCCCCCAGAAAGTTCGCCTCCCGCTTTCCTTCGTAATAATAATTATCCACAGGAAAATGCAGGATTTCCCCATTCTCAGCATAATACCAGTCCTGCGTACCATAGGCTGTGAAAACCGGATGCTCAACCGAGAAGACAAAGCTTCCTTTCGGTGTCAGCCATGTGGAAATAGCGGCTGCAAGCTGTTTAAAATCCTTTACATAATGAAATGCCAGAGAGCTGATAACCACATCAAAGGATGCCTTGGGGAATTGCAGATCCTCCATTGCGCTGCATTGATAGGTGATAGCGTAATCTCTGCTTTTTTCTTCTGCAACTGCCAGCATTTTTTTTGAAATATCCACACCATGCACGGATGCAGCTTTCTGCTGTGCAGCATATATACAGTGCCAGCCATAGCCGCATCCAAGATCAAGAACGCGTTTTCCTTCAAAATCCGGAAGCAGTTGTTTCAGCTGTGACCATTCACCGGCTCCCTCCAGTCCCTGAACAGAACGGTTCATTTCCTTATATTTATTGAAAAATACATCGTCGTCATATTTATTTTCTTTCATATTCATGTCCTCCCATGCGAATTATGCATTGCTTATCTGATTGGAATTCACATGGGTCTATGCAATCTTCTGTCCAAGGATGCCTTTTCTCACAGGACAACACTCCTTCCTGAAACCATATATTTCTGTATTAAGTATAGCATACGGCATCAAATCCTGCCATCCTGTAAACGCTGTATTTCCATAAGAGAAAAGACAAAAGGGCCGCAGGCACCAGCCAAATTCTCATAAATCAGAAGCATTACACTGCTCATAGCACAGCATCTATTTGCAGCTTTATCAATGAATCACAGCGCAAAAAGAAAAAGCCTTCTGCAGACTGCAGAAAGCCGTATTCTTTCCTATCTCTCGTTGTTCAGACTGGAGAAGAAGGAAAGCTGATAAATACCACAGATACCTACCAGAATATAAACAGCTCTGGAAAGAATCGATCCGGTACCAAACAGCATATCTACCAGGTTGAAATCAAAGAGTCCAATCAGACCCCAGTTGACACAGCCGATAATACTGATAATCAAAACGATATAATTTATGACTTTCATATACATCCTCCTTGCTATTTAGTCTGGACATTTTCCTGTGGTTTATACCGTGATCTTTTCGACGAAAGACAGAAGAGATGTTATAATAAAAAGAGAGGAGTGTTATTTATGAATATCCCGCTATGTGTAAAGGACAGCTCCGTTCGAATATTGTTTACAGAGGGCAGAGACAGACGAATGATGGAGGCAGCGATACGGCTTTATAACGAACAGATTCTCACTCCGCTGTTGTATGGAGATACCCGGCAGCTATATGAGCAGGCAGAGGCATATGGTCTTTCTCTCACCGGAATTCAGATTGTAGATCCAAAGCGGTTTACACAGCGTGAGGACATGATTCGCCGCATGCTGGAGCTGCGTAAGGGAAAAACAGATGAACAAACATGCCGGGAATGGCTGAAAAAGGATACGTATTTCTGTACGATGTATGTTGAGCTGGGATATGCCGACGGACTGCTCGGTGGTTCTGCCAATTCTACTGCCGATACCCTACGTCCGATTATGCAGCTGATTAAAACACGCATGCCGCATACCATCGTCTCCAGCTGTTTTCTTATGAGCAGAAGGGATGAGCATTATATTTTCGCAGATTGCTCTTTAAACCGAAATCCCAACACGGATGAGCTGGTGGAAATCGCATTGCAGGCAGCGGAGAGTGCAAAGACCTTTCAGCTGGAGCCAAAGGTAGCCCTGCTTTCCTATTCCACACATGGAAGCGGGAGCGGAACAGATGTTGATACTGTACGTGAAGCCGCACAGCGATTACAGCGCATGCCGCTGGATTATGATGTGGATGGCGAGCTGCAGGTGGATTGTGCATTGTCCAGACGGGTAGCTGAGCTGAAGGCGATGGATTCCACAGTCGGAGGTAATGCCAATGTTTTGATCTTTCCGGACTTGAATGCAGGCAACATCGGATATAAGCTGGTCGCCAATCTGGGTGGATTTGAAGCACTTGGTCCGATTCTGCAGGGTGTACGGCTGCCGATGAATGATCTTTCACGCAGCGCAACAACAGAAGAGATTTATAAAATGGCAATCATTACCGCCATGCAGAAGGAAGCAGGAATCAAGATGAGGAGGCATGGAAATGCAGACAGCATCGATTTGGGAATTTAAGGGGTATACCATGCGCTCATCGCGGATTGAGGATAAAGACGCATATTATTTAGCCGGATTCACAGAATGTGACAGCGAGGTTGCACGTATGACCGGCAGTAAAATGCACTACAGCAAAGAGGAAGTGGATGCATATTTTGTGAATTGTCTCAACGATTCCACACGATATGATTTTCTGATATTTGATCCGCAGGGCAGCCTGATCGGTGAGAGCGTAATCAATGAAATTGATGAGCAGGCACGTTCTGCAAATTTCAGAATCTGTATTTTTAAAAGCAAAAACTGCGGAAAGGGAATCGGCAGCTGGGCGATTCAAACAACAAGAGATTTCGCCTTTTGCGAGCGAAAGCTGCACAGACTTTCACTGGATGTGTTCTCATTCAATATACGGGCCAAAAAAGCCTATGAGAAAGCAGGGTTCCGCGTGGAGGGCATTCTGCGGGATGCCATTTGGGATAACGGTGTATATGCCGATGATATCCTGATGTCCATATTGGAGGAGGAATGGAAACAAATCGCGTAAACAATCACTGGAATTGATAAAAGGTATCCGCAATATGCAGTGGAACTGTTTCCATCCACTGTTCTAATGCGAATACCTTCTTTTCTATGCCTTTATCAAATCATGTAAAATTTATGCGATAGCTGAAGGAATCCCTATGAATTCCCATTCCTCATCAGGCTGTAACGCTTTACCTCAATGCTTATGCATGTAATACTGAGCTACAAAGCTGCTGAATGATTGATAAACACCTTTTGCACAGGACGCTTTTCTTGAATTCCGGCTTATCCGTGCTTTCGCTGTAAAGCTCTGTGTATCCATTTTTCAATTTCCACGATTGGAATGATGGAGACAGACATGAGCAGCGCAACAGCAAATTCCGCAACGGAAATATGTTCAAACGCAAACAGCTCGGATAAAACAGGAATATAGATGACCGCAATCGTCAGGAAAAGTGCACACACGACAGAACCGATGAGATACAGGTTCTGTTTTTTCATATGCACAACGGACTGCTTCAGGGAACGCATATTGAATGCGTGAAACATTTCTGTCATCGACATGGTCAGAAATGCCATGGTCATACCGTCTGCACTCTGTGTGATTTCCCAGACACCGGCTTCCATAAAATGACCGACAATATAGGAAAAAAGGGTAATCAGTGTAATAGCACAGCCCTGAAATATGATTTGCATGTGCAGGCCGTTGGCAAACAGCCCTTCACTGCTAGGACGCGGAGGCCGCCGCATCAGATCCTCATCCCCCTCCTCCATGCCCAGCGCGAGAGCAGGAAAGGTATCCGTCAGCAGATTGACCCATAGAATATGCACAGGCTTTAATATTGTAAATCCCATCATCGTGGCAAGGAATATGGAAAGCACCTCACTAATATTGCTGGATAGCAGAAACTGAATGGCCTTACGGATATTATCATAAATCCTACGCCCTTCCTGAACTGCCGACACGATCGTCGCAAAATTATCATCCGCAAGCACCATATCTGCCACATTCTTTGTAACATCAGTTCCTGTGATTCCCATACCGACACCGATATTTGCACGCTTGATGGCGGGAGCATCGTTAACACCATCTCCGCTCATCGCAACAACATATCCCCTGGATTTCCATGCATCCACAATACGTACCTTATGCTCCGGCTTTACACGGGCATATACAAATGTCTGATCAATGCGGGCAGTCAGCTCCTCCTGTGACAGCGTATCCAGTGTACTGCCACTCATCGCCTGTGAGGTATCCGTTATGATAGTAAGCGATTTCGCAATTGCCACCGCAGTATCAATGTGATCACCGGTAATCATGACCGGACGGATGCCAGCCTTACGGCACTGGGCGATCGCCGGCTTTACCTCCTCACGTACCGGATCCATCATGCCGCACAGACCGAGAAATACCAGATTGGACTCTGCTGTTTCCATATCTGTTTCGATATGCTCATTCCATTTGCAGGCAGCACATAGTACACGCAAAGCACGATCTGCCATGCGTTTATTCATCCGGTTCAGCTCTTCGCGATCCTCTTCCCGCATCGGTTCTATTTTCTGATTGCGCCAAATGCCCGTACAGCGCTGTAAAACAACATCCGTCGCTCCTTTGGTGAATTGCAGAACAACACCGTCAGACTGCCTGTGCATCGTGGTCATCATCTTGCGCTGGGAATCAAACGGAAATTCATGAATACGCGGATACTTCTGCATTTCCTCATTGATATGAAACAGCGTTTCCCCATATGCGCTCAGCGCAACCTCTGTAGGCTCTCCCTGCATGGTTCCATCCGCATGTACCTGCGTATCATTGCACAGGCTCATTGCCAGTGCAAGCAGACGCTCATCATCACCGAAATGCTCCACCACCTGCATACGGTTCTGTGTCAGGGTACCGGTTTTATCCGAACAGATCACCTGTGTACAGCCCAGTGTTTCCACAGCGGTCAGCTGTCGTATGACTGCATTGCGCTTTGCCATGCGCGTCACACCGATTGCAAGCTGCACCGTTACTACCGCGGCAAGGCCCTCCGGAATAGCCGCAACAGCAAGGGAAACAGCCAGCATGAAGGTATCCAATAAAGATTCCGCACGCAAATCACCATTACGTAACAGCTCAAACAGAAACATAAAAGCACAGATTGCCAAAACCAGAAGACTCAGCAGTTTGGAAAGCCGGTTCAGCTTCTGCTGCAGAGGTGTTGCTTCCTCTCTGCTTACCAGAATCGCATCTGCAATCTTTCCCATTTCTGTATGCATACCGGTTGCAGTGATCACTGCACGTCCTCTGCCATATACCACACTGCTTCCCATATAGACCATATTTCTGCGATCACCCAGCGGTGGATTGTCTTCCTGCAAAGCCTCTGTTTGCTTTTCCACCGGAAGGGATTCACCACTCAGGGCAGACTCCTCCACCTTCAGGTTGGCACATTCCAGAATCCTGCCATCTGCCGGTACAGCATCTCCAGCCTCCAGTACGATTACATCCCCGGGAACAAGGTCTTCACTTGCAGTAACCCGTATCTCACCATTTCGCACGACCTTGCAGGCAGGCGCATTCATGTGCTTTAAAGCTTCTATCGCCGCCTCCGCTTTTCCCTCCTGATACAAGCCGAGCATCGCATTTACCATGACGACAAACAGGATGATAAAGGTATCCGCATAGGATTCATGTGCATATGCGGAGGTGATTCCGGAAATGAGCGCAGCCCCAAGCAGTACGATGATCATCGGATCGGAAAGCTGCCTGACCAGCCGTTTCAAAAGGGATGCTTTTTTTCCTGTAATTTATTCAGACCAAATACGCTGCTTCGTTCCTGTGCCTGTGCTTCACTCAATCCATGCATGCTGCTGTGCTGTTCCTGTAATGCTTCTTCCACTGTTCTCTGATAAGCTTCCATAGTACCGCCTCCATTGAAAAAAACTCCTATACAGCTGTGCTGTATAGGAATTGTACGTTTATTCAGCCAGCCTGTGACTTCATACGATGCAGACATCCGTAAATCGCGATTCCTTTCTGCATTTATTTTTCATGGTTATCTCTACCTGTATTGTAAAGCATACAGACCCTTCTGTAAACAGCCCCTTTTTGCAATTCGGACAAAGTCATGAAATTGTCTAGCGAAACAGCGTCCCCTCCTCGAAGATTCCCCACACAGCCTGTGGATCTGTCTGTGTTTTCTGTATGGAAAATACCACCTGTGCATCCTGAAAGGTAAAGCTTCCATTTCCCTGTGTTCCGTATCCGTCATCCGAAAAGCTGAATGATGCTGTATCACCGTTTCGCTGCGCAGTGCCGGAAATAGTGGCAACCTGCTGCGCATTCTCCGGATTCAGACTCGTCAGAGTATAGGAAAAGGTGGTATCTGTTACATCGGATATAACAAGTGTACTGTGATTTCCACTATACGTTCCAGCGATGTCCTCCTGCTTCTGCGGCTTTTCTTCCTGTTGCGGAGTCTGCACGTTGGCACCGCCACGGGTAAAGATGTCCTTATTATACGGACCACAGTTAATCGTTTGTCCCTCATACTTCAGCTGATTGCTGCTTCGAATTGCAAAGGTATAGGTCCCCTGTGTACTGGTTGCTTTGATGCTGTGATCCGAAATGCTCCACGTTCCACTCACATCCTGCATTCCCTCACAGCTGTTTTGTGTGAAAACAAAGGAACCATCGCTCCTGAGTACAATTGCAGATGCAGCACCGTTATGAGCATTTTCGTCCGTAAAGGTACCGGCCATATCCTCCATACGGTATTCCTGCTTCTGTGAAAAGAGCTCATCTCCGTATTTCCAGTAAAGGAATCCGCCTCCAGCCGCCAGACCAGCCACAAGCAGCAACAGGACCAGAGCCAGCGGCCATGTCCTTCGTTTTTTGACAACGGTTTGCTTCTTTGTTTTATGATCGGTTCTATGCTTTGTTTTCCGCTTGGTCTTTTTTCTGGTTTTGCCTTTTTTCGCCTTCTGTTTCTTATTCTTTTGATCAGAAGGCTTTGACTCCCTCTGCTTTTTCATGACTGATCGCTCCTTCGCATCAATCAGCTCGCTGCTGTCAACCTGAAAAAGCTGGGCAAGTCGCTCCAGCTGTTCCTCATCCGGAACACGGATGCCTGCCTCCCAATCGAGTAACTCCTCCTGCTCTATACGCATATATGCAGCAAGCCGCTGCACGCTGATTTCATATTCCATGCGCAGCTTTTTAATATTTTTACCAGACATATGGTTTCACTTCCTATCTTATGCTAGTATTATCCCCGACACGGAAGAAGAAAGTCAAGAAAACCGACAGAATCGTAAGAATCTGATAATAGAAAAAAAGACTCCTTCTATTGATAAATATAAGGAATCATGAGCATTTCAACAAGATTCGCATCCTTATGGTCTTCAAAGGTTCGATATACAAGCCGCTGGAAGACAGGACCTTTCTGAATGAGGTGTTCTCTTTGAAAAAAGGTGCGGATGCGCTCACGGGTTAAAGCTGAACGCTTGTCATTATGCTCAAACGCATAGATTACCACAGCACACCCCGGTAGATATGAGAAGCCGAATTCCTCACTCACTCCAATTTCAGCAGCGCAATCTTCATAAATGCCAAATCCGCTGATCCCTTTACGGTCATCGTCTTCTTCCTTTGAGATAAGGGCACATTGGAAAAACAAATCCGCATTTTTCTGAAACAGATTAAATTGGATGGAATCCTGCGCATCCTCCTTGATGTTCAAACAGTCCTCCTGTGAGATAAAGAAGATACCCGGTCTTTGGATATAAATGCAGTTGTACAGACAATAGGCCGTCATTTTCAATATGCTGATATAGTGGTCCAGGTTCATCAGCTTCTGCTGCAGCCGCTGTATCTCCTGCACATAATCATTGCGCTTCTGCTGTACCATTTCACGATGCGTCTGTACATTGCCGCGAAGAATATTTTCACGTATATTGGATAGCGAAATTCCCATATGAGAAAACCGCTGAATATATAGCAGCTGATCAATCTGTTCACTTGTATAATAGCGATAATTCGTTTCCGGATCTTTGAAGGGTACAATCAGCCCCAGTCGTTCATAGTGCCGAATCGCCTCCGGTGTCACCCCCATGATTTTTGCAATCTTTCCGATTTTATATTGCATATCATCACCCCGCCCTTTGTATTATACTATACAAAAGGAATTTGTAAACAGGGATTTTAAGAATACGAGAATGTCTGTCTCAATTTAGCCATACCACTTTTATAGAATCCGATTTTTCCTGTCTTTGGCTGCTTTAACGGCTGTTGATGAAATCGCATATATGAATTCAGATGATGCGTGAATGCCAAAGGTCCCATGTGGATGTAACCATATATTCAGCACAGTTTTAACCGGGTTCTATGATAGATAAATCTGCTATTCCGGATGGCCATGTATCTGACAGCTGTTTTATATTGCATTGGATACGTACACATTCCTTGGAAGGAGGGCAAAAATCTTTGTAAAATATAAGCAAAGGATATGCAAAGCAGAGGCTGTTCATCAGAATGAATAGAAATCAAAAGACCATATATACGCACGCCGTCATAAGGACGCTGTTATAATTTCCATATATTTCTATATTTTGATTACGATAAGTTATCCTGCAGGATTTATTTATTTTGTATATTTCATGTTTTATATATAATATGAATACGAAACATGTTATAATCAAAGTGCAGAGATCATAAAGAAAAACAGCATAGAGCATGTGTACAGCAGAAGGCAGGAAATCGATTGCCTGTAGCAGTTAGGATAAAGCATGTATGCCAATCAGAAAGATGTTCTGTCGTACAGCATGTCATCATACAATGCTAAATAGAGCGATTGCATAAGCGGATCATGCAAAATGAGAAATACTAGGAGGAAAAAACTATGGCAGAGGAATTTAGAAGAATATGGTCATTCATTGAAAAAGCGGAGCCGGCACAGGAGATGCTGTCTGTTCTGGTACCTGGCGAAGAGATTCTGCAGTGCTATAAGACAAATCGAGATATGTCAGCACTGACGAACAAAAGAATCATTATTTTTGACAGACAGGGTCTTACCGGAAAGAAAATCGAGATTTATTCCATTCCTTATCGTTCTATTGACATGTGGTCTACAGAGAATGCAGGGAAATTGTTTGATATCGATGCCGAGCTGGAGCTGTGGACAAAAGCCGGACATTTCAAAATCAATGTGGATAAAAAGTGTAACATCCGTGAATTTGATACCATATTGGGAAACGCGATACTGGATTAGTTCTTACTTATATCTTATGTTAGCATGAAAATATACCAAAGCTTTGATATCGTTTATATGACGATATCTTTTTTATCATGCTGTGTTCCTATGTTTAAAGAAATCGGGCAGGTAAAGGCTTTATCGTATGTAACGGATGGAAGACCATCCGCTGGTATCAGTCAAAGGCAGGGTTGCACTGATAATAGTTTTCCGTATCCAGCTGACTCTGAACATAGGCAAGTGCTTCTCCAAACCTCTGGAAGTGTACGATTTCACGTTCTCTTAAAAAACGCAGGGGGGCAATGACATCGGGGTCACTGGCAGCCCGTATCAGATTTTCATAGGTTGTCCGTGCTTTCTGTTCCGCAGCCATGTCCTCAAACAAATCAGTAAGCGGATCGCCTTTGGATTGGTAATATGCGGCAGTAAATGGTGCTCCGCTGGCTGCCTGTGTCCATATGCCGGTTGTATGGTCAACATAATATGCATCAAATCCACCTGCTTTTATTTCCTCGACGCTGAGATTTCTGGTCAGCTGATACAGGATTGCGGATACCATTTCCAGATGAGCAAGCTCTTCCGTTCCGATATCCGTTAACATCGCACGTACTCTGTCATACGGCATGGCATAGCGCTGATTCAGATAACGCATAGAGGCAGCCAGTTCCCCATCCGGACCGCCAATCTGCGAAATTACGATTTTTGCGAAAGCAGGATCCGGTTTTCTGATATTCACCGGAAACTGCAGCTTCTTTTCATATGTCCACATACATCAATCCTCCCTTTCCCATGGCCAGGGCCCTTTGCTATACTCCCAGCTATCCGAGTGATTCTGCCGATTTGTCAATGGTCCGCAAAGATGTTCATACTCCTTTACAGCCTTCTCGCGTTCCTTCACGGCAGACTGATAATACTGCATTGCCTGTCTGTCATCAGGGTGTGAGTTTAAAAACAGTGCTGTTTCCTGAATCGCAAAATCCAGCATTTGAAGCTTTCTCAGCAGTTGCTTTCTATTCATCATCAGCACGCCCCCTCATCACCGAGAAAGGGTTTATCAAGAGCATGAAAAATCGTTCCTCTTTGAAACCCAATCTCTCTTTCATACGGTTTTTTCCATACCTGCATCGGTACATATGCCATACCAGGCATCTGTGCCTGCTGCCGTTGATGTTTGAGCTGCTGCTCCACAAAGTCCACATCATCATAACAGTATTCATCATTAGTTTCCCGCTCCCTGGGAATCCATGGACAGCACGCACCATTCGCATACTTCATATAAGTTCCTCCTAACCTGAGGCTTTCACCTCACTGCATAATATGAAAATACTGATAACAGGCATAGGACAAGCATATAGAAGATGAAAAATTCATTTCTCTATGCATGGAAGCAGATGAAAAAAGACCTATCGGCCGCAAAGTAATCAGAACGTTTGCATCGCTTCGATAAGTCCTTTTCAGATTGCTTATAATATGTTCAAAGTATGCTGGTTTACATAAGCACTAATGAAACTGCGCCAGCAATGTCTTTTCAAAATGATCTTCACTGACACTTGTTTTCCAGCGATAAAACAGAATGGAAAGAACAGAGAAGACTACAAGCATACCTGCAAAGACAAGAATATCCGGTGTAATGGATCCGCCGATTGCCAACGTATTGCGGAATGCATGCACACTGTAGCTGAATGGCATAAACGGATGAATCGCATTATAAAATCCAGAGGATGTTTCAATCGGATAGGTACCTGCCGCTCCCCCCAGCTGCAATACCATGAATATCAGAACAATAAAGCTTCCGATCTTTCCACAGGTGATGTTAAAGAAAACAATCATGGACATAAAGCCTGCGGAAACCAGTACCGCCATGACAAAGGTAAGCAGCGTCTGATAGGGAGACAGACCGTTAATCAGCATCAGCACGCCGATCATAACGACTGCCATCAATGTGGAGACCGTATACATAACAGAAGCCTTGCAAGCCCACATACGCAAACCGGACGTCGTTTTACCTGTGTTTTTCAACAGCGGATACATAAGAGTAAAGGCCATGCAGGCAACATACAGCCCGACAGACATCATATAGGGCGCCATCGCTGTACCATTGTTTTCCACATTGCTCAATTCCTGATGAGTTGTGACCACCGGCTGTGCCAGCATTTCCTTTGTATTCTGTGTTGCTGATACCGAGCTTTCTTCAGCTCCCTTATGCAGCGAGCTTGTCAGCGTATGGGAACCGTCCTTCAGCTGTAACAGTCCGCCTCCCAGTGTATTGGAGCCCTGCGCAAGCTGCTGAGCACCACTGCTGATTTGAGAAGCGCCGCCCTGCAGCTGAGCAGAGCCGTTTAATAATGTCGGACTGCTGCTGTTTAATGCTGAGGCTCCCTGATATAGAGAATCACTACCCGTTAGCAGATGTGTGATTCCGCCCTGTAAAGCAGGAATTGCAGAGTTCAGCTGTGTCGTACCTGTTTGTAATTGAGCTGCACCGGCTGTTAAAGCCGTAGATTTCTGTGATAAGGTGGAAAGACCGTTTCTAATCGTATCTACGCCCTTTGTATAAGCATGAATCCCCGAAGCCAGTCCCTGTTCACCAGATAAGGCTTTATCAGCATCTGCAAGGCCGCTTTGAAGCTGCTGCATACCCTGTATCAGACCCATGGTTTCTGCAGTGGAGCCCTGTGCATCCAGTGAACGCTGTACAGTGGAAAGACCCTGCTGCAGCTGCGCCAATGCCTGATCGTTTCCGCTGAGAAGAGCTGTCATCTCCTCACTTCCTTTGGAAAGCTTAGAGAGCCCTGTCTTGAGCACAGCATATTGCTGATTTAAATCATTCATATCCGCTGCCGCTTCTGTTAGCTGATTCACAGTATCCTCATAAGCATGCAAATCCTTCAATTTCTGTGCGGCTGCATTCAATCTCTGACTCGCATCTGTATTCTTGTTTATGATTGTCTGCAGCTGAGCCTCCAATGCCGCCGCCCCTTGTGTAACCTGCTTCAGACTATCTGCACTGCCGGTATTTTTTTCGTGCAAATAAGCAAGTAGATCAGCATGACTGTCGATACTTGATTTTATTGCAGTGGATAGCTCCTGCATACCAGACAGAACACGAGAGCTGCCCTTATGCAAATCGGAGGTTCCCTGCGCCAGAGCATTCACCCCCTGATTTAAAACTGCAGAGCTTTGCATTAACTGCTCACTTCCCTGTTGCAGGGCAGCTACACCGGTTGTATACGCCTCTACCCCCTGCTGCAGCTCACCGCTTCCTGTGTGCAGCGAGGATGCGCCGTTAACAAGCTGTACGCTTTTTCCATTCATCGAGCGGATACCGCTTCGCAGCTGCCTGCTTCCCTGTTGCAGCTGTGCCACTCCATCGGTATAAGCCTGCAGTCCCTGCTTCAGTGTTTCACTTCCGTCTTGAAAGGTCAGTGTACTGGAGGCAAGAGTGTTCAGATTATCCGTGATGGTCTGATTCCCTGCAATACTGTCGGATAATCCGTTCTGAATTTTCTGACTGCCCTTACCCGCTGTTTTCAAGCCGCTGCTCAACACCTGAACGTTGGAGAATAATGTATCGGCATAGGTTTTTGTCACAGTAGCGGAAATCTGTTCCCGTATCTTTGCAATCGCTGTCTCGTCCATTTTCGAGGCGATATAATTGGTACCGGGATTCGTTGTATACCTGAGCTCCATTTTTTTCGGATGTTTATCCATGAGCGTTGTTGCATTTGATGAAAAATTTTCAGGTATCGTTATAATCATATAATAAGAGCCATCCTTTAAGCCTTGGCTGGCTTTTGCGGCATCGACAAAGCAGAAATCCATTTCCTTTGCCTTTTTCAGATTCGCAACCAGATCCTCCCCGATATGAAGGCTGGAACCGTTATAGGTAACCTTATTGTCTTCATTTACTACTGCAACCGGTATTTTATCCGCATTTCCGTAAGGATCCCACATAGAACCCAGAAAAATACCTGAATACAGCATGGGAATCACAATAATCGCTGCCAGCACAACCTTGATCCATGTACTGCCTGCTATATTTTTCCATTCTTCCTTCATTATATCCTCTTCTTTCTTTTCTATCCATAGATATACCATATCCACGGAATACTGGAATTATAGTACATTATATGCTTGTGTCAACGCTCTTTACAGAAAGTTTAGAATTGTTATGAAAAATTCACACGAAAAAGACGGCTTGATTTAAGGAAAAGGCTTGCAAAGATAAAGAAAAAACAGCTATACTATACATGATAGAAGGTGAGAGTATGAGAATACGCGGCAGTCTGGAGCAGGCAATCTGTATCGTGCTGCTGATAAGTACAAGCAGCCGGCCGGTAAAAAGCAGCGAACTCAGTAAAAAGCTGAACGTATCAGATTCCTATTTAAAAAAAATCATGCGGCAGCTGGTCAAAGCGAAGATCGTTTCTTCAATCGCCAGTAAAAACGGCGGCTTTGTATTATTGAAAACCCCCTCCCGCATCACCTTTCTGGACCTGTTTAATGCCATCGAGGGGCAGGAGCAATTTGCTGTGAGTACAAGCCTTGTCGATCGGGTGTTTGATTCCAGAAAGCAGGTAAAGGAAAAGGAAGAAAAAATCATGCATTATCTGCATGGTGCGGAATTGGAATATCGAAAGAAATTAAAAGAAATCACCATCCAGCAAATTTTATCCGATGTCTGATAATAACAGCCACAAGACATGTTCATGCTGCTGTATATCATATCAGAAATGATAATATTTCTTACATAAACTATTTTATAAGCTTGCTTTAAAAAGAAAATAAAAAAAGCTACAGCCGGGGCTTTAACACTGGCAGAGTCATTTGCACTTTACTCACCATGTAACAGCCATAGGTAATCCAGGCAGCTTTCTTTGATTGTTAAGCTGCTTTTCTTTTTTCCTTTACACGATGTCCTAACGTGATAAGAAAAAGACTGAATCTTCAGGTATAGAAGGCTCAGTCTTTCCTTTTTCTCAATTTCCGCCGGGACCGTCCTGACGATCTCTTTCATCCGGATAATACTTCAGGTTATTGTTCGTCCATTGATTGTTGCCGGCTGTTTTCTTTGCTTCCTCACCATGCAGCAGCTCTTCGCTGTCACAGCAGGATTTTTTCTTCTGTTCCATGTTCATCACACTCCATTCTTAGTATGTGTCCGGAAGGGATTGACTATACCGATTCTTTGCCTGAAGCATACGGCCCGGTTATTTCCAAGACATTTCCTTCGGGGTCTGTGATATTGAAATACCAGTAAGGCATCGAGATTGAAACATAATATAAGGGAGAGAGCGGACTGATTTGCAGATTTTTCAAACGCGTATATTCTGACTGCAAATCCTCACAAACATAATTCTGAACCATTATATCATTCCCTTGGTTCACCGTCTGTATGCAGTCTTCGACATATGCATTATTATAGTGTTCGTCCACATCCTGTTCTTTTTGTACGCATTGCGCATCATATTCCGCATGCAGCACGGCAAGCGTATGCCCGCAGGAAAACTCCACCCATCGCTGTGCAGTAACTTCCTTCCCTTTTTGCTGAAGCAGCTGCTCGTAGAAGCTTACCGTATCACGAAAATGCAGTGCATTGATATATATACAAGCCAGCTTCATCGTGGTTCCTCCTTCATCCAAATATCCTGTTCCTTCTCATGCTTTTTCATCCAGGCAAGTGCATAGGGACTAAATGCCATACATTTCCAGCACTTCTTCCTTATCACAGCTGCCGCCTCCTTCATCAGTGCGCCTCTTATCCCCTGTCCGCGCAGGGATACATCGGCAAATGTATGATTGATATCCACGACCTGCTTGTCCACAAAGGGGAATGTAAACTCTGCAGGCAGCTGTCCCTGTTCCTCTATAAATATACGGTGATCCTCTCTGCTTATCTCCATAACAGTCTCCTCCCCATGCCATACGCACGACGATTACAGCTTCATTGTACCATAAATCATTTCTGCATTACTGAAATTAAATACCATTTTTAACTACCGTTTTATACCCGTGTCTTAATACAGGAAGCAGATTTTATAAAACAGAGCTTTATCCGCTGTTATCAGTTATAAACAAAGGAATCAGACTCATCGCACGAAGCTGATAAGCCTGATTCCCAATCTCTCAAAGTGTTCTGGTCTCGCTGCTTCCAAGTAAGAAGCAGAGCGCCCATAGCCTGCTCCTTAAGTGATGAACAGCTGTCACTGTTGTTGTTATTACAAACTAAGCGCATTTAACTCGCCTTGTTTTTATGCAAACAGCGGTACAATCTCCTTCTTTAAAACGTCAATCAGTCCGAGATCGGACATTTTCGCCTCCGGGATAACCGGTAAAGCAAGGGTTACGATTCTCAGCAGCGGGTTTTCCATATCCACAAGACCGAGCGCACGATTCGCATCCTTCATCAGTGCATTGTCAACTGCCAGCTCCTCTGCAGGCTTCAGCGAAATCAGTCCTGCCAGCGGAAGCTGCAAGGTATGAAGCACAGCTCCGTCCTTTACCGCACACATGCCGCCTCCACAGGCAATCAGCTCATTTGCGGCAAGCAACGCGTTCTCTGCAGTATCGTATACAATCGTCAGATTGTGTGAATCATGAGAAACCGTTGAAGCAAGAGCTCCGGTTGTCGTACCAAAGCCGCGCACAACACCAAGTGCAACTGTATCGTGCCCCTCATGACGGTTTACGACAGCTACAAACTTCAAATCATCATCATTCAGCTTCAGATAACCGTTTTCCACAGGAAGCTCCTCACAGCTTACCAGTGTGCTGGACAACAGCAGATCCTTATACTCCATCAGATTCACCTTAACCGTCCCGTTTTCCACAGGAGCCTGGATACGGAAATCCTCAACGCTTAACTTCTTCACATGCATGGAATTGCGATGCTCAATAGCATAGCTTTCATCCTTAATGTCTGCCAGCAGCTTTCCATTTTCCGCTACCAGCTCACCATTGTAAAATACATGACTCGGCTTCAATTCCTCCAGGCTTTCCACCAGCAGCATATCTGCAACAAAGCCAGGTGCAATCGCTCCCAGGTTTTCGATTTTGATTTCACGTGCCGTATTATAGGTAGCACTCTTAATAGCTGTTACCGGATCCATACCGCATCGAATGGCATTGCGGACTACATCATTCATATGTCCGTTGTTCAGAATATCATCCGCTTCGCGATCATCCGTACAGAAGCACAGGTGATCGAAGAATTTCACCTGCTTAACACCCTCCCAGATATCCTTTACATTCTTTGTGATGGAGCTGTCTCTGGCATCCACATACATTGCACTGCGCAGCTTTTCCAAGCCCTCATCCGATGCCCGTGTTTCATGACAGGTATTCGGACCACCGCACAGATAGGCAGACAGCATCCGCCCGCTGACATACGGTGCATGTCCCTGCATATACAGTCCGCGATCCTCCGCAACCTTCAGAATATCCATCATACGGTCCTCACCATGGATAACGGCAAGGAAATCCATAACCTCCGCAAGTCCGATGACACGCTTTAAGCCGCAAAGCTCTTCAATCTGTTCTGCCAGAAAATCCGCTCCCGCATTCTCCAGACCGGGTACGGCAGGCACACAGCTTGGAATATCGATCAGCTGACGCATGGGAGATCTTCTCCGCTGTCATGCATATAACGCACGCCCTCCATGCCCCATACATTGGCAATTTCATGCGGGTCGGTAATCACGGTCGTTGTCCCGTGAGGAAGAACTGCCTTTGCGAAATTACGCGGCGTCATCATGGAGCTTTCGATATGCTCATGCGCATCCAGAAAGCCGGGAATCAGATAGTGTCCCTGTCCATCCACAACGGTCGCTGCCTTGTCCAGATCCGCATCCAGATTCTTATATTCCACATGTGCAATCATACCATCATAAACAAATACATTGGCCGGATAGATTTCTCCGGTAATCACGTTGACCAGCTGAACATGTTTGATCAGCAAATCGCTTGGAATTTCACCAAGAGCCGCCTTGAGCAGCTGTTTTTTATCCTTTGGCTGCAGCTTCATATACAACACTTCCTTTCTCAAAAAGATGCACTCTCATGCATCTTTTGCTTTACCCGTATATAAAATAACAAATCAGTGGTATCGCCATAACATACATGATCGGATGTACTTCTCTGAATTTACCGGTTGCTGTTTTGATGAGTACGAATGCCAGAATACCGGCAGAGATACCGCTGGCGATAGAGCCTGTAAACACAGTGAACATAATCATGACAAACGGCCCGAAGGATTCTGTGAAATCTGCGAAATCAATATCCTTAAAGCCGCTGATCATCAAAAAGCCAACGAAAATCAGAGCCGGTCCGGTTGCCGCATTGGGAATCATCAGCACCAGCGGGGAGAGAAATACCATAATCATAAAGATAACGGATACCACAACACTTGTAAATCCCGTACGTCCGCCTGCTTCCACACCAGCACTGGATTCCACAAAGGTGGTGATGACCGTATTACCGGTAAGCGCACCGACACAGGTACCGATGGCATCTACCAGAAACGGCTGCTGGATATTCGGTAAATCCCCGTTTTCATCCAGCATGCCGGCTTTTGCACTGACACCGAGAATTGTCCCCAGCGTAGAAAAGAAATCTCCGCAGAACGCCGTAAAGATCAGAATGACGGATGAGAAACTGAATACGGATTTAAAATCCAGATTAAACATGACATTGCCCAGCCCTGTGAAATCAGGAACCTTGGCAAAGGTAGACGGCACTGTGGTAACCCCTGCCGGTATTCCCAGAAGCGTAACGATAACGATACCGATCAGAATAGCACCGTTCACCTTATACGCTGTCAGAATAGCGATGATAACAAGTCCCAGAACGGCCAGCATAACAGCAGGATCAGTGAAATTCCCCATGCCCATTCCGCTTTCCGTAAAGGCTGCAATCCCTGTATTTTTGAATCCCAGATAGGCGATAAAGAAGCCGATTGCGGTACCAATCGATATTTTAATGTTTTTTGGTATCGCCTTAACAATCAAATCACGGATACCGAAGATTGTCAGCAACAGAAAAATAACACCTGAAATCAGAGTCATTGCCATAGCACCGCCAAAGGACAACTGCTGGCTCTGAATCAGTGCCCCGAACATGAAGTTGCTTCCCATACCGGTTGCCAGTGCAAACGGGAGGTTTGCATACAATGCCATCAGCAGCGTAATCAGCCCACTGATAATGGCACAGGTGACAACAATCGCCTCCTTCGTAATCATGACGCCGTTGGCATCGATGATAAATGCGGCATCCCCATAGCCGACGATTGCCCCGGGCTGTACAACCAGAACATATGCCATTGTCATAAACGTGGTGATACCGGCGATAAGCTCTTTTTTATAGCTGGTATTGCGTTCCCTAAATTTGAAAAAATCTGCGATTTTGCTCATATTTTCCTCCTTAACCATGTCCTCACCATATTCCATGATATCCATGAAAGAAGAAGCACCATAGTATCTCATTTACGGTGAGATGTAGAGACTGTCGGCCATATCCCGACATTATATGGTGAGCACAACAGTGTTCATTATACCAAAGAGGAAGCAAAACTGTAAACGTCTATGCATAGGTAATTGTTTCCTGAATGCTTACAAATACTTCCGGAATGCCTCCAGCAAAAGCTGACACCCGTCTGCACAGTCCTTTTGTGTACTGTATTCCTCTTTACAGTGGGAGGCTCCTTCATGCTGAGAGCGTACAAAGATCATCGCTGTGGGACAAATGCCCTGAAAGTTCATACAGTCATGACCGGCGCCGCTGGCAAGTCGCAGAATCGGCAGCTGCAGTGTTTTACAGCAGACCTCCAGCTCCTGCTTCAGGCCTTCATCACATATCGCCGCCGGCAGCTGCTGTTCCAGGCGGCGTTCAATCCGTACTCCCTGTTCCTGTTCGAGCATTTCTTCAAACTCCTGCATTACATCCAGTATTTGCTGTATGACAGCATCATCCAGAGAGCGCAGATCCAGAGAAAAGCTTACACGATCACAAATGATATTGCAGGCGCCGGGGTAGGTATGAATTTCCCCGATTGTAGCCACCGTATGCGGCTGCTGCTGCGCAAGCTTCGTCATGTGCAGAATCCAGCGGGACATGGCGGTTACCGGATCATGACGACGATGCATCGGTGTTGCCCCCGCATGTGCACTTCTGCCATATATTGTGACCGTATATCTCACCAGCCCGGCAATCCCCTCAACAATTCCCACGGAGAGATTCTGTGCTGCCAGAACATCAGCCTGCTCAATATGTACCTCATAAAATGCTTCCAGCGATGACAGCTGGCAGGTCGCATAACACGCAGGATGATAGCCTGCCTGTGTCATTGCCTGTGCAAGTGTAATTCCCTTATGATCCACAGACAGCAGTCCGTCTTTTTCCACTTTCCCGCAAATCGAGCGGCTGCCAATCATGCCATATCCGAAACGGTTTCCTTCTTCATCCCGAAAGCCAATGACCATGATGGAACGCTGCGGCTGTATTCCTGCTTCCCGTATGGTCTGCAATACTTCAATACCTGTCAGCACTCCCAGACAGCCATCGAATATTCCGCCTTCCTTTACCGTATCGAAATGGGAGCCGCAAACAACAGGAGGCAGGTTTGGTTCAGCTCCCTTCAGCGTACCTATGATATTACCACAGGCATCAATCGTTACGTGAAGACCGGCTTCCCGCATCCATTCCGTCAGCTGAAAAGCTGCCGCCTCATCCTCTTTTGTGAACGAAAGCCGTGTTACACTTCCATCTTCTGCTTTTCCAATCTGCCCCAGTGTCTGTATATGATTCCATAAACGCTTCTCATTGATTCTCATAGGCTACCTCCTGATTATGAACATTATAGCTGATTGCTTCAAAAAAGCCAAGACAGCAGAAAAGACACCATCAAACCGGTGTCTTGTTCTTTCGGTGCTAACGATGAGAGGAGTTGAAGGATTTGGTAATACTTATGAAATCAAGCGTCAGACGCACCTGTGATGTTTCATCCCGGATACTGCGCAGCTCCCGCATCAGATTCAGCTCTATCGGCATCAGCACCTGCTCAGTCTGAATACCGCAGATTCTGCTGATATCCATATTCAGATAATTCGCTATTTTCAAAGCGACATGCAGAGGCATCGTCCGTTCCTTTTTCAGATATTTTGTTACAGAGTTTTTATCCAGCCCGACACTTCTTGCGAGAGAAGACTTCGTCATATCCAGATCCTCAATTCTGTCATTCACATAATCTATAAATTTATCAGTCATCACGTCATTTTGCATACTATCACCACTTATATGTTCATTATAGTATAAGTGTTACCATAACATCTAAATTTAAACTTATATTATGCCATATGTAATATTTACACAGTATTTTAGAATCTTTTTAGTTACTACATTATAAATAAATGATTGCATTTTATGCAAAATTCGTTTATAATAACGATACCGTCATCAGAATACCTGACTTTTAACTTCATTCTCACAAATCAGTATCTGATGACGGCCTGCCTAGGTATCTGACAGTAAAAAGCTGTCGGATTTTTTTATTTCACTGGTAATATTTACATACAAAACCATACGATTTCCTGCACCAAACCGGATAAAACATGATATGATAAACAAAAGGAGGCGTTTTCTATGAAAAAGCTGTTATTTGTCTTACTTGCAGGAATGCTTATGCTTACCGGATGCGGTGGAGGAAATGATGATAAGAGCGGGGAAGCACCAAAAAGCAATGATGAAAGCTCAACAGAATTATCTACAAAGGAAGTGAGTGCCAAGCTGCGTGAAATCAATGACTGGTATGTTACAAATATCTGGAATGTCGGTTTATGTGATATCGGGTATTACACTTCCAGCGGTACTTCTGCGACAGGAGAGGAGCTGGACATCGAACTGACATTAAAGCAGTATAACGAAGCTGTTGCAAAGCTTGAGGAATACAACACCTTTGTGAACGGATTAAAGGATAAGAAGTACGATGATGTGAAATTTGCATGGGAAAAGCTGTATAAGGGCATCAAGGAATCCGATAAAATCGTTCAAAGCAATGAAATTAAGGCGAAATCCGATCTGGATTTAAAAACAGACAAGCTGAGCCAGTATCAGACAGCATTCCAGAAATATATCAATGCTCTGAGTGAAAGCTGACAGCCTATAAATTCAGCAGCATATAATGGTGTTTCAGCGAATTCCACAATCATTTTAGTATTGGCAAAACAAAGAGCCCATGTTCTGCCTTCCTTCAATACGTTGAAGGACGCATAAGGTAAGCCGGAAAATATCCATTGAGATTAGAAGATCAATCCCTTTCGTGTTTAACGACAAGGTGAAATCTTCTTTTTTTACCTTAACGCACCAGCACATCGCATTATCCTGTACACACAAAAAAGGGGTATTCACAACCATTGCACGGCAACGATCATTAGCACTCCTTTTGTATGCTTATGTTTTTACATCCACCGGCTGCGTTTCTTTTACAGCTTGGTGAATCCTTTACTAACATGAAAGTATAACAGGTTCATGAATTTATAAGTATGCCTGTACAGCATCACCGCCGAATAATCGGAATCCATATTTCCATGTGATAATCCTTTGCCTCACATGATCCTTCTCCATACAGCTCCACGGTCGGCATGCTTTCATTTCGGTCATAGCCACTCGCTGGCAGCACTTCTGCATAAATAGTTTTCCACAATGCAGGCAAGCCCTCAGCTACTGGTCCGGTGTTCTGAAATATCATCCAATCTGCCGCGGGAAGCGCAAAGGCCTCATACTCTTCTGACAGCATACCTTCCACCGCAATCATATAGCGGTTATTGCCGTACTTATCATATCCGAAGCACAGGCCGTAGGAAACTGCCGTAGCTGCTTCCTGCATCATACGCTGCAATGTGCCATCTGCCTTTACATCCGACCAAAATTTTATTGAACGATTTTCATTTTGTGTAGAAATCACGGAATGACCGGACAGATGCATACCGGCTTTCCTTTTTATTTCATATTTCATTTCTGTATTTCCGTGCACAGTGATAGCAAAGGATCTCGGCAGAAACAGCGGAAGCTGCAGATTCTGTTTTCTGGCCTGGCTCGGTGAACAGCCGAAGGCTCTGCGAAAAGCTGCCGCAAATACATCTGCGCTTTCATAGCCGTATTCCAATGCAATATCCAGTATGCGTTTCCTGCTATGAATAATTTCCACAGCAGCCTGCGATAGCCTTCTCGCTTTGACATATTCCAGATAACTCATATGATTCAGTAATGAGAATACTCTTTGAAAATCCGCATAGGAGCACCCGCTAAGCTGGGCAAGCTTAGCGCAATCCAAATCCTCCCTCAAATGTTGCTCCGTATAAGCCATGACCCTGTTGATTCCTGTAATCAGCTCCATCACCATCCTCCTTTCATTCAAAGTATAACCGGAATCGCATTAGAAAACCCGATGTTTAGAGAATTGATTTTATCGGGTTTATATTTTGTTTTTACAGCGCCTTTTCCATTAAATCAACCTGATCATCAACAGCCTGTAATTGTTCTTTAAGTGTATAAAATCCATTGTGTTTCCAAAAGGAAGCAGCTTCCGCATTACCGTGTATACAGCCAAGACGCACACTGGTGATTCCCTGATTTGTAAGCTGTTTAAAAACACCCTTCATGATATTGGAGCCTGTACCTTTTCCCTGCTCTGAAACATCCAACATAAACAGACCGATATATGCAACTTGTGGTTTCGGATAATCGAAGATCAGATCCAGAATCGCAATTAGTGTCTGATCCTTTTGAAAAAAGCCGAGGAAGTATTTATCGTCTGCAGTCTTTCCCGGTGGAGTGCGGGATAAGTCCTCCATGATATTTTCATGTGTTGGCGCTGTTTTGAAGTATTTGTATTAGGTTTTATTTGCCTTGCATAGCGCATATATGTTTTCCACATCCTCTGGACAGAGTCTGCGGACGTGAAATGTATCAGAAAAATCTGTGAGCTTCATAAGCATCCTCCTTATCGCATGGTATTTCGACAACCGCTGCAGCAGCTATATCACAGTCTGAGAAGAAACCATTTCGGTAGCCGGTATGCTAACTAGTCTTAATAAACTCCGATTTCAACAATATGTACCGGCTCTTGACCGGATTCTGTAAGGTAAAGCCGCAGGATAGCAATGTTTTTTCTGAAGCATGATTCTCCCTATCGATGTCAGCAGTAATTCTGTAGGCGTCTGGAAAAGAAAATATCCTGTTTACCAGCAATTTCAGCATATCTTTTCCAAGGCCTTTACCAATACAGTCTTCTTCACCGATAAGATAATCAATGCCATATGTTCCAATGCGTGGTAGTGTACCAAAATCTTCTTCACTATCTGTAGCCTTGTAATACTGACATAGACCAATCGGTTTTTCTTGCCACATAACAATGAGATGTGTGATCCATTGATATTTTCCGTTTCGCTCTTTATATTCCATCATCCAGTCTTCGAGCGTAACACCAAGCTGTGGAATTTCATACCATTTTCTTACATGAGCCTTATGCAGCCAAGCCTCGGCCAGTGCAAGGTCACTTTCTGTGAATTCTCGTAATTGCAACATGGTTTTCCTCCTTTTTTCTGCTATCTATATATATGTAATAGATAATAACCCCATGATCTCTTGTGAAATGCATGCTGTTTTTAGCCTTTTGATAAGGAAGGCACAGAAATATCCCGTCCTTTTCTCTTATCATCCTGATAAAAATATCATAGCATACTCTGCGCTTATCTACAATGAAAGATGGATGTATCAAATCCTGCTTCGTTTTCTATCGGGGAAGAGAAGTATAAAATGCGGATTCCAATCAAAAAAGTTGGACAAATCATCAAATAAGCCTTTATTTATCGGCTTTTTTCGATGACATCCAACTTGGCACTTTTATTTGGTGGAGGTGAGGAGATTTTATATTTTGTGTTTTTTCAAGTTTTTTTATATTCATTTGCGTATATTCATACTTACTCTTCCTTATATATTATCACCTATCTTCACTTGTCGTCAGTTGTCAATTACTATAATCGTAATTTTTGTGTACATTTGTGGTATGATTTTATTGAGGTGATAGTATGCAAAGAATGTACAAAAAATATATAGAAGTAGAAATGCTCGTCGATAAAATGGGCGATATCACTCCCCTGGCGTTGATATGGGATGGTGAGCGTTATGAGGTGGACAAGATTATACGTCATAAGCCACAAGCCCATAGCCAAAACTGCGGTGGTGGTGGTGAAATGTTTGTTGTGCAGGTTGGAGCAGCGACCAGAACTATATACTACGAGTATATGGGTCCCGGAAAATTCAGGTGGTTTATTGAGAGCTTAAGACCATAAAAACTCCTGCGCATAGACAGGAGCTGGCAGCGCTCGGAAGATATGATACGGACTTGGGGGAGAGTAAGATATCTATGCTGCCGTGCACATTATCTCACATAAAAATTTAAAAAAGGAAATAAATCATCAAATACGGGATTTCTTGTTAAAAATCCCGTACTTTTTATTACTTAGTCAACAGTCTTACAATGTCCATGATAGCCAGTAACGCTTTTTCATTCAGCATTTCTAGGCGTTCAATGATATACTGTATCATTTCTTCTCTTTTCATGCGATACCCCTCCGTTTATATAGGCTCTCCCCATCCACCTATATAAAATAATAAAAAACCACCCTTAGGTGGTCAATACCGCAAAGTTAGATACTGCCTAGGTATCATCCTTAGTGTGTGGCGCGGTATAACGATATTATAGTATAGTTAACGATTTTTCGCAATAAAAAAAAGCCACCCATCCCCGAAGGAATGAGTGGTTATTTTCTTATTCCAGATCAGATTTACGTACCCAGCTCATGATTTCTTTCAGTAGTACCTTATCCCCGCTGATCTGCTTGACTGTGTAAGTCGTACCTTTTACAAACGCCGGAATACTCTGCCCTGTTGCGTATGTCTTGGCCGTCTTTTTAACTTTGACCTTTTTGCCGACTGCAATCACCGCAGCTGCGCCGGTTACCTGTAAATCGGATGTTTTAACCCATGATACAAGCTCTTTGATCAGCGCCTTACTGCCGGATACCTGCTGTACGGTGTATGTCTTGCCTTTAGCCCATGCAGGGATCGTCTGGCCAGTAGCGTACTTTTTAGCGCTGGACTTGATTTTGACCTTATTGCCCGCCTTAATGCCGGTAGTAGCAGGCTTACTGGTTGATGGTTTACTTACTTCTGCTTTTGGCAGCTTTTCATGTACCAGATATCCTAAAAATTTCATTCCTTTGTAGCCATTCGGATTTCCTTTGATATATTCAAATGCTGCACCTCCATAGTTGGACTGGCTCCATGCTATCGTGTCGGTGTCGATAAGCTCCTCACAGACTGCCACATGCCCCCACTGTCCGGACTGCCAGATCATGAGTGCACCCTCCACAGCGTATTTAGACCGCTTAAACCCGTTTGAGTAGTTATCCCATAGCTCCTGTGCGCCGTTTACCCGTGGGCTATCCAAATACTCCTCACGTCCTAAAATCTCGCTGATACGAGCTGTAGCATAGGTAAAGCAGTTTGGCATTGCCACTCCTGTACGTCGCAGCGCCCAATCCATCCAATTACTGCCTGTCAATCCGGACAGGCTTGTTCTTTTCTTAAATGCCATTTTGTTTCCTCCTATTTATCCATAAGGTCATCGATTCTATGATGAGCTGATTTGATACTGTTTTCTGCAACCGCCATACGCTCTACAACATTGTTGTGTTTTTCCACTTTTTTTGTAAGGTCGTCTATTTTATACTGCATGACAGCTGTCGATTTGTTGTTGATCACTACCGTTGCTATCAATGAAGGTATGGCTGTGCATATGCCTCCAATCAGAGCCACAATAATTACATCCGACATGTCTTACTCCTTTGTATCCACCGCAGCTGCGACCTCAGAGGGCTTACCGTTTAAAATATTGATAAACGTACTGTATGCATCCTTGATATAGCGCCATGCTGCTACGCCGATTGTGGCAGCAATCATAGCCACAGTAATGAGGTCATGCACCTGCTCATTGATATCCGGCACATACTGTGTAAGCAGCGTTGTGGCTGCATCTACGGCGGTAACCATCAGCATAGTACCAATGACCAGCACCAAGGCTTTTTTAACTCCCTGCCACAGCCGTTTAGCGTCAAAGTGCTCTCCTGTGATGTTAATGTTGTGGTAAAGGCTCAGCACCACGTTAGATGCAAAAGCCAGTAGTAAAATAGCGTAGCAGACCAGCACCATGCTGAGGTCTGCCAGTAAAACAGTGTAAAGCATATCCATGTTCCTTCTCCTTTCGCCTGTTAAGGCATATTTAAAGAGAGCCTATGAGCGGCTCTCTAATTGCTGTATTCTATATTGTAATTGCGATATCTCGAAGTCTCGTTTTTGCAGCTCCTGCTGTAGCTCTTGTGCATCCTGCTGTCGGCTGGCCTTTATGCTCAGCAGCTCATCGTCAATGGCGTCTACTCGCTTTATGGTCTTTTGTACCATGTGCATGTTCAGGGATGTCAACTGTTCGTAGGAAATGGAATAGGAATCTTCACGTATATCATGCTCATATAAAGCAAATTCATTTTCACTGATTCCATTTTTATCCATTGCCTCTTTTACCCATTGTGCAATTAGTCCACACTGAGTCTTACCAGGTGTACTGATAAGCTCATACGTTACAGGTTTTAAATCCATATACATGCTTTCATATCGTACATCATATTTTTTCACATTCGTTTTAAGCCGTATATCAGACGATGTACTGCACGTATTGGCGGCATATAATCGGTACCATCTATATGATGCCCCACTGCCACCTAATGCTGTTCCAGCTTGCAGTGGCCTGAAAAACCCAGAGCTCCAGTTTGCGTCATAGTATTTACCATAATGCTCTAGGCGCCCGTTGCCATAGCTGGAAAAAATAATACTTGCAGCCGCTGAAATACCTGCTTCACCCGTATTACCGTACGCATAAACACTTGTGCTCCCTGACATCAAAGCACAACGATAATTTGAGTTTACTGTGATATAGTTATAGCTATTGGTATATAGGTTACGAATGTAGTTTGATGAATTGAAATAGATATACTTTGTGGTATTTACGTTCTGGTTCAAGTAAATGTTATTGCCGACAGTCAAGTTAGTTGAGACGCTAATCGTCGTATTAGACGTAAGGCTACCAGCCGTTACCGTGCCCAGATTTGCGGTTAGAGCGCTCAGTGATGTTACGCTGATTTTATCTGCTGTTATAGTCTTAGAGGCTATCTTTGCACCTGTGATAGTGTTAGCTGCAATCTGAGTGGCTGTAATAGTGCCTGATGCGATTTTTGCAGCTGTAATAGTTCTGGTTTTGATATTTCCGCCATCTATACTCGTTTGTCCGCTTGTAGACAAATTTGTCATCGTAACATATCCCGTAAGCTCCAACTTGCTTGCCTGTATCTTTATCGCCTCCGCAGACTGGTTGATAGTAGATATAATTGCCCCCTTGTCGGTCTTGTTTGCTACTGTCGTACTCAGTCCGTTTACCGTGGCGGTTATCTCAGTTACTTTGCTGCTGGCGCTGTTTGCTGTAGTCTCAACCGATGATATTCTGCCACTGAATCCATTGACTGTCTGCTCCAACGTTGTTGTTTTATCGGATACTGTTTTTATGGATGCGTCTATATCCTCCGGAGCTGGCACCCATGTTGGAGCCTTATCACCCTCAACTAAGATAAGGCTGTGGTACCAGACTATATCACCAACCGCCCAAGGGTCTGCGGCATTAGCTGTATAAAATATAAATTGATAATGTGTGTTACTATTAGCTGTAAACGTGTGTGTAAACTTATTCCACTCAGTTGTGATATCACAATAGAGTATGCCGTTCTGTTCACTACCAAGGCCAAGTCGTACGGCCTTTGATGCTTTAACGAACACCATCCATGTATATTTTTTTCCAGTTTCTAATTTGCGTGAACCGCCATGATAAATGCCGCCAGTTCCTGCCGCTGTACAAGTCGCCTGCATCGCCTTACCGCTGATTGCTGTAGCCTCATCAACAATTTGTACAGACCATTTGCTAGTTACATAGTTAACCGCAGCCTTATCCGGTCTTGTATTAGTGATGAGATTCCGTCCACCTATCTCCATGTTATTGAGATTATCTATGCTAGTAGAGTGACTAGACACCGTACTGTTAATGCCGTTTACAGTCTGTATGAGGCTGCTGTAATTGGTCTGCAAGGTTGACACATCACCTTTAGCTTGTGACACATCGGTAATTAGTGACGAGATTTTACCCTGCTCAACAGACAATGCCGTGCTCAGCGTGCTTATGTCTCCTTTGATGGTATTATACACGACGGACAAAGATTGATTTGCACCATCCACCAAAATATGGCTAGACTTTATCACCTCTGTACCGTCGTTAATCTCTTTTACCAATGATGTGATGTTGATTTTATCTCCCGATATGTTGGCATTATCGGCCACCATGCTATCCACGATAATTGGTCGTTGAATACCAGATGCAGTTATGCCGGCTGCATCAAACATCAGCTTCCCGGCGGCATCCCAGACATACATGTTGTAGTCTCCGGATGCATCTTTGCCAATTTGTACTCTTGGCCTTGTGATATCTTTTATCTGGAGGGTTTCGCCGTATATATCTAACCGTCCGGACTGTGATTTAAAGTGTATACTGCTAGCATCAATCGTACCGGCAGTTACTTTATCAGCTGCTACGCTGTCAATCATGGCCGACTTTATCAACGCGTTGGATATCGTTGTGTTGTCAGCATTTAAGACTATAGTCTGTGTGCTGCCTGCCGTTACACTGCCTGCGAGCAGGGTGTTGACACGCTCCAAATCAACATCCAGTACGTGCACCTCGGCTTTGGTGGCATATAGGTCCTGCACGTACTCTTTAGATACGTAGGATGTCTCTATGATTGCTACCTTTGCAGTAAGCTCTGTGACGTCCAGGTTTTCAATTTCTGCGTCCAGAGCAATGAGCTTTTTATTGACCTCCAGGTAGTTTGTGTTGATGGTCTCAAACTCGCCCTCAAAGGCCGTAATCTTATCGGTGATGACTTGCTTTGTGCTTACGAGGTCTGAGTAAGTCCTATCCACTTTTGTTTGTAGAGGGCCTTTATAGCCTGTATCCTGCTCCTGCTCGGTCTTGCCTTTTGACTCTACGGTCCCGTAAAATCCACCGTCACAGCTAAACTCATAGTCCATGAGAGGGATAACATAAGCATTACCTGCATTATCCATTACACGCACGAGGTCACCTGCCTCAACGTCAGGTTGAGCCATGCGCCAGTTAAGCTTAGCAGCTCTGTACGTAAAGCCCTTAATCCGGTTGTATAAGACAGTGATGCGCTCCTGAGTCATCCCGGGGCAACTAAAATAGATACCAACGCCGGTTCCCGCAGACACAGAGTGCTCCTCGTCGATTGTACAATCCAACCGGTTAATAAAGGTGTCTTCCTCATCCATTTCCAGCGGATCAGCAAATCGGCTCGGGGATATAGTAAGACCTGCGTCGGTATACCATACCAGCCTGAGCTTACCGTCTTTATCCATGACAGCATTTTTGCCACAGTACGCAGCGAGTACACTTACAGCCTCAATGATAGTAAGCCCCTGCAGGCTATCGACTTTGTAGGTAACATCATCAGCTCCGCCTGCATACTCAATACCTATTTTTTTGCATTGCTCCTGCAGGATAGCGTCTATCTTTTGATTACCGGACAAGCCAGTAAAAAACCCTTTATAGCAAAGGGCAAAGTTATCATATGCGGTAAGCTTTATAAACTCCCCAGAGCGTACCGGCTTTTCAAGGTTATAGACACCTTTTTTTATCCACTCGACTGTACCGTCATCCAGCTCCAAGCCGATGTATGGTATTGCTTGACGTCCTTTAAGGATAGTGTTTTTAGGCACGTCTGTGAGGATAAACTCAATATAAGATGACACAGCATCCCCAAACGTGATTTGTTCGGATGAGTTTGTGCCGCCTTTAAGCTTAAAGCTCTTTATGCCAGTATACGCAGTACCTGCAATGTCGATTTTCAGCCGGAAGTGGCGGCCAGATTTGGATATCGCTGTTTTATACTTATCGGATGTGGTTATCATTGTACCACCTCCTTGTGCTAATCTTCGATTTTAAGCATAAATTCCACTGATTCAAGCTCATTCGCTGTCAGCTCCACGCGATCCAATTCGTCGAGGGTAAGCTGGCGCACGTCAATTTCTTCCTCTAATTCCAAGAGCTCCTTATATTCATCAAAATACTTCTTGCGAGCTGTTAAGTCATCATCTGGTATAGAGTAATTGCCGTTTTTCTCGACACCATATTTTTTGATTAAATCCGTGCGCTGCTCCTCTAAAAATACAGCCTGCTTTTTCACGGATTCCAGCGTCTTTTTGATATGGTATGACTGCTTTACAGGTAAAGCAGTGTTGAGCATCTTACCAAGCGCTGACTGTGCGTCTACAATCTGTTTGTTTTTAAGCTGCATTTTTGTTACCTCCTGCCAGTTCCTCAATGATTGCATCCTGCTCCGTATAAATCTCATCCTCTGCTGCAGCTTCTGCCGCTCTTATCTCTGTGCGATTAGCCTTATAGATAGTCTGATTACTAATATAATGCGTCAAGTTTGCATTTTCCGGATTGCCGGTATTGATTGTAGCTCTTACCTGCTCGACCTGTACATTGTCCACCATAATGTCTTTTGTAATCTCGATATTTTTATTTGATTTTGTAGTTACTGCCATAATATCCTCCTTATTGCTGTATTATTTTTACAGTCGCTTTTTTGTACCAATAGATGCCATCACCTAAGAACCCTATGTGCTCCTCGTTGATCGTACCCCGATATGATGTGATAGAGAGATTTGCACCTCCGCCGCCGTTAAAAACAAAAGGGAAGAATCCTGCAATCAGATTTTTTCTGATTTTAGCCATTTCTGATTCTTGGAGTACTCCCCACTCAATCGTTACCGTTTTTTTCTCGGCCACGACGTCACCAGCCATAGCGCCGCTTGACGTACGTCCGGTGTTACTCGACCATATGATCTCGTTGTCAATTTTTATTACGGTAGGCGCAGGTAGCGCCACACCGTTTGCCGTGAGTATTGCCATACCCGCACCTCCTACATATCTATAGGACACTTACCATTTTTGCGAGTATCCTTGTTTACATTATCAACGACTTTTTTCGTTACTTTTTGATCGTCAATATAAACATCAGTATCTTTATTCCTGATTTCTTCCTTAACCTCATCAAATTTCTGCTTCAAACCTCTCACTTCTTCAATGAGGTCCTTCATGGTTGTTTTATCTGTATCACTTTGAGACTCCTTCCATTCATGCTGCACATTCAAGCTACGCTCGCCTGCAAACGCGATCGTCGGCTCCTGTAGTGCTGCCTGCATAGCTCCTGACATGGATTGAGATAAGCTCTTGACCTGTCCTATAAACCTTGGTGTGCTTGCTGCCAGAGTCTTACCGAGCCCCTCCATCATATGTGGCATCCATTGCTCATACTCTCGCAGAGGTCCAGTATCTGGTCGTGTAAAGTGTAGCCATGATGCAACGATATCTGCAGCATTTTTCACTTGACCGGCCACTTTCCACATATTCTCTGATATTCCGTTTGCAAAACCTGAAATCATGTGGTTACCCCAAGAGTAAGAGCTGCCGCCAAGACCACTCAGCCACGATGTTGCTGTTCCTACACAGGACTGCACGGCAGATTTTATATTCACTGAGCCAGAACCTTTTTTGAATTTATCCATCATGTTTTTGGCCTTATCGTACATGTCGTTGTACATTTTATTAGCAATCCATTTTGTAGTATCGCTTAGATTGCTTGTTACAGATGACTTCATCCCTTTACTGCTTGAATCAACAGTGTTTTTAGAATCCTTAAATGTGCGTGAAATATCATTTTTAATAGAGCCGCACTTATCAGACATAAAGGTGACCAGAGGTCCCCATGCATTTTTAGTGTCATTACCCATTCCACGATTTGCGCCGATAAGGGAGTCGCGCGCATTGTTAAAGTTCTGCTCTATGGCCTTTCCCGCTTTTTCCGAGTTGACACTCACATCGTTTCTTATGGTGTCTATGGAGCCTGCCACAACGCCCTTTATGCTCCCCCAAGCACTTTCGGTATCCTTATCAGATCCATTCCACACTTCGCTGATTTTATCTCCGATTTTGCCGAAGATATCGCTTGCGCCTTTTTTTAAATCCTTCCAAGTATCGCCTAAAGACTTTGATATTTTATCCCACGCTTTACCCGCGCCTGTTTTAATGCCGTCCCATGTATCGCCAATAACTTGCTTTACGTTGTCAAATGCAATGCCAGCCCCCTCCTTGATCTGATTCCAAGTATTTCCGACATGAGTTTTTATTCCTTCCCATGCTGTTCCGGCAGCTGATTTTATGCCATCCCATACATCACCAATCGCGGAAGCAATTCCTCCGAATATGGATGGAATCAGTCCAACAAGAGCGCCAACTCCTGCTTTAATCCCGTTGATAAGCCCTTCTATCAAGAAACCCCCGATATCAGAAAATACTGTACTCGGCGAATGAATACCAAACAGCTCTTTTATGCCGTTTATGATAGGTTCGGCAATAACTCGATAAAGGAAATCTATTGGATCAGAAAAGAAATCCCTCACACCGTTGCAAAAACCGTCCCATAGCCACTTGCCAAGGTCTGCAGCTAGGCTCAGGATACCAGACCCTATGCCGTGCACAGCTGCGATTATTGTTTGGAGCAAGGAGCCTGCAACGCCCCACCAATCAATGTTTTTGATAAAGGTTGCAATGTCGGTACCGATTTGCCCCCAGTCTACACCCCTTATCGCTGTAAGCAATGTATCGAGGATACCCTGTGCTGCATCGCTCAGAGTCATGCCAAAGTCAGCCCAATTTATGTTATTAAAAAAGGCGTTTATACTCTTGGCAATCGTATCTCCCAGCTTGTGCCAGTCAATGTTTTTAACAAAGGTATGCACAGAGCTTATTGCTCCACTTAGACCTTTGCCGAGAGCTGCTGTAAATTTTGGCATATCCACGCTGTACATAAGACCCATTACTCCATCAGCCAGAGCCTTACCGATAGCAGGCCAGTCTGCTGTCGTTACAAATCCATAGAGAGCATCGATGTGAGCCTGTAAAAACGCGCCCATTGTATGCCCTAGCTTATCCCAGTCAACGCTGTATACAAGACCGTTAAGCCCCTGAGCTAATGCTTTACCTATCCGCTCCCAGTTAATGCCAGTAAACAACAAATACAACGTATTTACGATAGTGTTGATTCCGGCGCCAAACATTCGCCCGATATTTTCCCAGTTGATTGTGTCTATCAAGCTGTTAAAGAGCTCACAAAACCCGTCGCAAAACTCTGTGATGGATTTGCCTAAGTTATCCCACGATATCCATTTTGTAAATGACGCTACAGCCTTATTGACCTGCTGACCTATGAGCTTACCGATGCCAGCATAGTCACCCTTAGCCCATAAGTCTTTAAGTTGCTTGACCCATTTTTTAATAGGTCCGTCATCGACATCAGTCGGTGTGTAGACCGGCATATCGCTCCCGCCGCCACCTCCGCCGCCAGAGCCGGCAGAATTATCCGCATCATCCAGCTTGTTGATCTCATCAAATCCCATGAGTGACCTACGAGCTTTTTCCGACGCCTTGGCCGCTTTGTCAGCAGATGAGCCATATGCACCCATCGCATCCTTTGCTGCATAGATACCGGATGTAGCCTGCTTTGTAGACGCCATTGACTTACCAAATAGCGCAGACATAAAAGCTGCTATATATCCGGTCACTGTGGCCAATGCAGACATTAGCGCATTTAGAGCCGGCATGATTGCCTGAAAGATAGGTGTAAACGCTGTTGCCAGATTAGAGCGTATCTGGTTTAGACTGTTTGCAAAAGCGGTATTTGTCATAAGGGTAGCCCCGATATTTTGTGCTAAAGCCATGATGCCACGGGAAACCAAAGGGAAGATCAGCGAGAAAATCGTAAACGACTTAATCAGCTGACCTACGCCCATATGAGCGCGCCCCATACCGTTAGAGGCCTTTTTACCGGCTGACCCTATACCAAGTAATCGGCTTGCAAAAGACGCCGCATGCTGTCCTGCTGATTTTAGCCCATTACTAAACTTGTGCAATGCTGATGAGGCTAAGCGCTTTGTAAATTGCGCGATAGCACTGCCTGCTGCTCTAGCTACCCCGGACGTCGCCCCCATCTGTCTATTCATCGCGCTAAGAGTGATGTTTGACCGTGCTGCAGCGTCTTGTAGCTTAGCAATCTGCATATCAAGACTCATTACCTGCTTATCCAAGGCTCCCTCTGCTTGTGCTCCCATGTTAGGCTTATAGGATTCCAGCAGCGTTTTCCGCTGTGCTTGTTTAGCGAGTATCTGATTGTCGTACATATCCATCATGTTTTCAAGCTCAGCATATTTCTGGCGGAACATTTCTGTGTCAAATTGCGGGTCAAACTTGACTTTAGGCTTGCGGATACTGATTCCCGGTGGCCCCCTCACACTTGGACCCTGTGAGGCTGTTGTGTTTGGCTCCGTATCGCTTTGAGCCTGCTGATAGGGCATCTGTGCACCAGACATTTGTTTGACCATGCCCGCCATCTGCTCAACGAAGGCCTGCATTTCAAGTTTAGTGCGGTCGAGCGTAGCCTTAATTGATTCATTCATCTTATCCAGACTTGCCACAAGAGATTGCCTAAGATTTTTAAACATATCGCCGCTCATAGCGTCTACCTGCTTACGTATCCTGTCGGCTATCTTACTCGACTCTGCCTGTATGTCCTTGTCGAGGTCTGATTTTATCTCCAGATCCATCTGTATAGACCCTGCACTTGTTGTTCCCATATCATCACCTGCCTTTCTGCAAAATAAAAGAGGAAGCTATCTACACATGTCCAAAAACATTGAGCGGACTTCCTTCATAACTTCCTCTTTGCTCATACTTTCAATCATTCTCTGGGTTTGCTTATCTCTCCATTCATCCCGAATACGATGCTGCTCCTCGCTAAAGTGCTCCAGCGTGTCAGCATCATCCTCAGCTCTAATGGATATGATATTGCCCAAAGGTGTGTCTGGCATAATACCTGCTAAAAGCGTGGTAAACTCAATCCAGTCCATCTTATCATCATACAGGTCCTTTGTAGGGTACTGCATGGCAAAAGATGACTCTATCAGCTCCCAGTCTTCAAAGATATCATACCAGCGGTCTACTTTTTTTCATCCGGCGTTTCCTCATCCTCGAAATCTACCTCTGTATCACTGATAGCCGCCATAATAACAGCCATGATATCGTTTGTTGCAGCCATTGTCATATTGCTCTCATTGATATAATCAAGAGCCTCTTTGCCGAGAGCAATCTGTATGATCTTATCAATCATTTTAATGTCAGATTCAGGGTCGTCTTCCGTCTTTTTCTGCGCTTTCTTGACCTCGGACATAATCAGCAGCACATTAGTTTTAGACGTATTGATAGGATACTTGTGCTCTGCGTCGATTTCAACTACAGGTCTTTCGTTGCGGTTTCTCAGGCGGTCTATGACATCGTATCTACGTCCCATCTTAAGCGCCCCCTTCTGGTGTTGCTGGTGCAGGTACAAAGGTAGGCTTTCCGTCGAATATGATATCAAGCTCCAACGCGGCAACATTTGTGCTATCGCCGCCTGGTGCAGCTTTAACATCCAGCACACAATTACCAGTGATGCTAGAGCCATCCGGGAATTCAATAGAATACTTAGTGCTACAATCAAGACCATCCTTCCACAGTACAGTATAAACATAATCGTTCCCCTTATCTCCTACGCTTCTTTTGCCTTTCAGGGATACAGTAACTGCTTTAGCAGTTGCCAGGGCTCTACCCCATCCTCCTTGGTCCATCGGGCTCCATTTTTCTACATTACTTTCAACGGATAGGGAGAATGACTCCATATCCTTAATGGATGCCATATCATCTTCTGAGCTTGCAAGTCCCTTCGTCCCAATACTAAAAACAATGTCAAATACCGGATATACACCGGTCGTTACTTTTGCCATAAATTACTCCTTTCGCTCGTATGTGAGCCATGTTTCAATTACATATTCGTATATCCCATTTGTATCAGTCCCCACACTTATGGGTTCGTCGCTTCTCATATCGCATTTAATAACTCGGTAATCACCAATTTTCGGCTGCTGCCCGTAAAAAAGAGCATGTATGCTTTGCGCTACACGCTCAGTTTCATCCGGGTTTTTATTCCAGTGCACTACGATAGATATTCCCTTGACAGCTGTCGTGGTGTTTTGCAGGCCGCCTACAGCTAACATGCCACGGTTACTCGTCAGATTACGCACACAGATCATTTTGCCCTTGGATGCATCATAGACACCTATCTTCCATACATCAGCCGTAACTTGTTCGCTGAGCCAGTCCTTGACATCTTTTAAAGTCATCATTTGATAAGACCTCCACTTTCTTGCTTTAAAAACTTAGCAAACGTTTCTTGTACCCACTGCAATCCATCGCCATCCAGATAGTAATCCATCCAGTGATCCTGCGCGTTCGGGTTTTTAGTACGCTGAAACGTAGCGTCATCTAAGTTAAAGTACCATCGGCGCGCATATGGTGTGTCAAATACAATACTTGATACTAGCTCTGTATCAATATGCCCATCATCCACAAAACCGCTACGTTCTAGCTCTCCAATGTCTTTTGGTGCTACACCCCGAGATACAATATCTGACAGTATCGCATGTGCCGTGAGCACGAGGGCTCGCTTTTTTGCTTTGTCAAGCTGTGCCATCGCCTCCCGATTGATTTTGACCTTTACGCTCTTAACTCTCATAATAGATCAATCTCCGTGCTGTAGATAACACCTAGCAGTTTTGGCTTTCGCACAGCGTATATCTGCTTCTTTTCTTCACCGATTTGTACAAAGCCTTGGAAAGCCGTTTTGCCCTCCAAGGCCTGTACATCACCGTGTATGATAAGCATACCGCTGAGGGATATCTGCTTACTGTCTTTGCCGTATACAATCTTTGACTTTTCGTCGTAGATTGCCAATCCGTCGTAGATAACAGTCTCAATAGGTCCCTGGTCCCCTGTGTCCTGCTCCTGATAGACGACAACGTGTGTCGTGGCCTCCCAATCCGGGAAAGGAAAGGGGCTTACGATTACAACACCAGGCATCTTAGTCCTGTATCCTCTAAAAGATTGACGATTTCCTGTGTAGTGTTGATACCGCCATATGTTACGTTGGCCAGTTCGACCTTAGTGCTGCCCGCGTTATAGCCTTTGACGGGGTTTATGAGCATTGCCCCAAACTGCTTAATATAATCAGCCTGCAGGCAGACAGCACGACTTATGAGCTCTTGCTGATAGGGTGATAGGTTATCAAACCCTTTGCCCTTGATGCGGCCAAAACAAAGGTGGTCGATGCTGTACTCCGCATCTTTTAAGGCCTTGGGTAGCTCGTCTTGTGATATGAGGGTACCGCTGTAATTAGCGGTGTAGTATTCAGGTGTTGCATACATGCTATTCACCTGCTTTCTTTTGTTCCTTTTCATACTCCTTGATTCTTTTCTTTAACTGTTGATTTTCTTTTTCCAAAGCAGCATATTCACTGTATGCGATTTTCTTCTTTGGAGAGTATTCCAGCAGTTTTCCATCCTCCCCATAGATATCGTATCCTTCTTCAAGGTATGCATGCTTCTGCTCTTCGGCAATGGTGTACTCTTTATTGTCTTTTAATGCTTTCATGCTTATCCCTCCGCTTCTGCATTGATGATACATCCCTGTTTCAGCAGATCATCCAGCAATGCGAATGTTCCGTTGAAACGTCTGTTCTGATAAAGGTATTTGTCCGCAGTGCGGCTGTCATGACCTGGTGTAAATGCCTTGATATAAGAGTATTTGACGCGGGATACCTGTGCCTCAGGGTCAATCATGATGTAATTGATTTGTTTTCCTGCACTTGCTACCTGGAAGCCTTCTGTGAAGTCAAAAGCAGTCTTTAAGCGGCTTGCCGGCGCAGTCTTAATAGTGCTGATATCATCCAATGAGCGTACACGACGATCAATATTCTTCGCGCCACCAGATACCTCCAAGGTACGCTGGATGCCTTCTGCGTTTTTCAGTTTAGTTTTAAATGCAGGTGTACAGTACATGATAACACGTTCTAAAGGTACTCCTGCTTCTTCCATTGCCTCGATATTTGCGTCAAAATCAGAAAGGATATTTGCGGTTGTGATCGCTGTATTACTGATTTTTGCACCAACACGTTTTGCCTCTGTGTAGAGCTTAGAGAAGGTGTAACAATCTAATTCAGGAATAGCCTGCGTCTTCTCAAAACGTGATTGAATGTTTGCTAAGGAAACAATCTGATTCGTTTCGTCAACATCCATAGGGTCAATCGCGAATTCGATATCGCGATCATGGTCCAATGTCTTTGTTTCAAAGTCGTTACCATAAGAACCTGTGTTAAATGATAACGTCTTACGATTGTGATCTTTATAACCGGATACTGTGATTTTTGGTAATCGGATATCTTTTGTATTGATAATCTGAATGTCCTGATTTGTATTATACAACTCATTAGACATTAGCAAGTGCCCGTACATTTCAATGATACGTGGCCAAAATTGCGTTACATAATTTAATTCTGCCATTTATATAGCCCTCCTATTTTTTCTTAACTCCGAAAATATTGTCAAGTTGATCATCGACACCATTTCCGCCTGCAGTGCCTTGATTCCCTCCACCAATCTGCTGGAATCCTCCTGCTTGTGTTGTGGACTTGAAATCAGGGAATGCCTTTAAAACTGTTTCAATGGCCGTTTTGATGTTGTCATCGTTCAGCGTACCATCTTCTTTTGTTGCGTTTGCACGGTCTACAAGCTTACTTAAAAATGGTACTTTTTCAGCCTGCACTCCTAGCGTCCCTGCTAATTCTGCAACTTTCGCATCAATCTGTGAGTTCAGGATTTGTGCTTTCAGTTGTGCATTTTCCTGCTGCATAGTCTGGATACGCTGCGCCTCTTCCTGCTGCTTCGTTGCCTGCGCCTGCTTATATTGATTCATTGCTTCACTGGCCTGTTCTGGTGTCAATCCCTGCTGTTTAAAATATCCTTGTAGCACCTTGTCTTCTGTTCCAGCTGAACGTTTTGAAACAACTTCCGCAAGCTTGTCATAATCAATCTGTTGTGTGGCTGTCACTTGCGCTCCTGCTTGCGCCCCGGTATCGCCACCTTCTCCGCCGCTTCCATCTTCTGCAAAAAGCTGAATATTCAACGGATATCTTAGGTAATTTCTCATTTTTAATTTCCTCCTGTTTATTCGGGTGTGCTCCCCTATCCTTTCGGACATGCACCTTTTAAAGCCTTGTCATGGTTGGGCATAAAAAAGCAAACTATTTACGTCCGCCTTTACCTTTCTTTTTACAAGACATGTTAATCACCTCCTTAACTCTATACCGTCCTTCACTTCAAATGCTTACCAAAATACGGTAGTTTGCGCTTGGGTGGGTCTTTCACGTGCCTTACCTCTCTTTCCGTTCTTCCGCAAAAAATGCAGGAACGCTTTATTTTCAACGTCCTGCACATCAATCTTTTATCATGATACTGGTCTTCTACTGTCTCACAAAAGCTATGCATGCACATTTCTTTTACCAGCTTCTTTTATTTTCTTGTGATAATGTGCTTGCATGCGAAATAAATCATCACTTTCATCATCATGTGTTTTATAGTACTCATCAATCTTGTAATCAAGTTCCTGCACAATCTTTTGCTGCTTCCTATTTGCCTTTTTCACGATGTTCCTCCACTAAAAAAGCACCCAGTTTATGAGTGCTCGTTTGCTGCTTCTCTAATTCTTTTTAAATACTCTTGCTCCATGACTCTAAGAGGGAGGTATAGATCACCATTAGGCCACTTCTGCTTTTCTTCTTCGGGGACATTGTCATAAAACTCATCAGTTTTACGCTGTAATTCGTCCCAAAGCTCTTGCTGCTTTTTATTCAACTTTTGTTTTGGCATATCTAACATATCCCTCCCTATCTAACAGCTCAAAGGCTAGATCTCCAAAATCAATAAATTCAGCAAATATATCCACGTCCATGCTCGCTCTTAACTTTATATCCCGATATGATACCTCACTGAGGTCCTTTAGTACCTCTACTTCATAGCGCGTATTGCCATAAGTAGCTCGCAGCCGTTTAATCTCTGTTCCGAAATTCTGCAGAAATGCAAAATCGTCCTCCTGAAAGCTATTGCTTGGCTCTCCGGTGATAACGGGATGATTATGCAGCAACGTTGCGTTTTTCAGTATTGCATCTTCAAAGGCTACAGCTGCCTCTTTACCTACATATTTTAAGACCTTGCCATCCTCTTGAATGACATAAGCATTCTCAACCGGTAAATCCTTTATTTCATTTTCGTACTTTTCGATGTACTTGTCAATCTCTGAGGGGGTAATTGACTCGACGTATTTACCTTTAGACTTGGCAGCGGCGCCGCCCGTCCCATTGCCAAGCTTCACAGAAGTACCGTGCACTTTCTCCTTGCGTTGGCTGCGCTTAAATTCAGGATGTGCATCCAGAAAGTCTCTAAGATTTTTCTGTGCCTGCCTTAGACCAGCTCTTGCCTCTTTCCGGTCTTCGTCCTCCACAGTTCCAGCAAGTATCCTTTTACGTTTTCTGATTTCTCGTTCCAGCTTTCGCTGCCGCTGCTCATAGTTGTAATTTTCTAGGGCTATTTTTGGGTCTTGCGGTTTTGGCAGCCTTGTCACGCCCTCAAAGTACGTAGCAAGCGTGTGCCTGCAATTTGGGTGCAGAAGTCCTGCCTTAATAGCATCGGACAGCAGCTTATACTTCTCTTTGTATTTTGCAATGTATTCATCATTGGGATGGCTAAAAACATCATCAATGAGTATTTGTCCCTGCCAAGGCAAACAAAGCTTACAGGCGTTCGCATGGGCTGATACAAAGACCAGATGCACACCTAACTCGTCACGCTTGCTGCCCTCACCGAGTAATGTTGCTCTATGGCTCGCTGTGCGCAATGCCATTTCCGCATAGTCTGCAATATTCACGTATCTTATAATCTCGCCGTTTTTATCTTTATAGGCTATACAGTTAACGCCCTTGGCAAGAAAATCCTCTGTAGCCTTATCGATTGCCTTACCAAGTGATATAGCCCCGCTGGACAGCTGAAACTCAGTCTTAAAGATTGTTTGACGGTACACGTCATCCATCTTGCGATATACAGCTTGTTGCACATCCTCAAAGTCATTTTTTGTTGATTTGATCAGTGCGTCAAGCTTTTTCTTGTTCATGCTGAAAAACTGTTTTTCCTGTGGAGGTTCTTCGCCAGGCAGAGCAGTGCTGACTCCATCCTGCGGCAGTTTAATATCAGCTTTACGCTCTCCTACGCTAAAGTGATTACGTAAGACCTGCTCAATCGCTGCGCTGATTCGCTTTTTAAACCTGTATATGACGCTGGTTGTCTCCTTGCGGTACTCCTGCAAGTTACGCAGTTTAGCCTTTTGCCACATTTCCCAGCTAAATCCGTGCGCCTGTTCTTCAACTTTATGATTGATAAAGTTACGGCGCAGTGATGCCACGAGCTCCATCTCCATTTCCTTGAAGATATCCCTCAGTGCATATGGATCTTTCACTTTCTTTGCCATTATTCACCTTCATAATCTTCTGGTGTAGGTATCGTACCGCCTAAATCATCAAACTCTGATATAACAGGCTCTTGAGTTTCCATGACGCCATTTTCAATACGTAGCCGCTTTATTTCTTCTGCTTTCCATTCCTCATCTTTACTATCACCATACATTTCATCAACCGATGCCTCAACTGACATAATGACTTTGCCTGGTCTTGCTTTAGCAACAGTTTCCACAGTCGCTTCAAACGATGGACTTGCATATTCCCCGAAATTAACTGTAACATCGACATCGTTACCACTCGAATTTTTTGTGTAAGTATCAAATGCCTTGATAACGCAGTTTATTACCTCAGGAAGTGTTTTTTGTATCGCTTCAATGATGATATTTCTTGTATACAACGTGGTTTTTTCTTTTTCTCTCTGTGCTTCCGCATTATCCATCTTTTTTGTATCAATACCTAATGTAGATGGTGATATAACTCCCTGCAAACAGAGGTCTAGGAAAGAAATATAAGATTGTAGATAATTCTCAGAAGGGATGACAGGTTGCGTGACATTGATTTGATTTTCACCTTTTTCCTTCATGTTGCCTTCTATCATCAGGAATCTATCATCATATTGATTGAATTGCAGCATCTGCCCTGTTTCTGGATCACGAGGAATAAGCGCCTCCGGAATATATTGCTTTGTCCTGGCGGCTCTTACAGCATCTACCCACTGGCTGATAATCTCATCCAGCCCGTCAAAGGATGATGTTTTCTTATCAAAAATACTTTCTCCGCGATTCTCCCACTTTGTGCTATCCTTAATCTTGAACGGTACAGCCATTGCAAATCGACCGTAGACTTCATTTTCACCTTTTTCATCCGGCAATTTATAGCCAGCGAAGGCAACATCAATAATGTTAGCTGTTTGAGGGATAGTTGATAATGGCAAAGGATCATCCATGCCCCATTCTGTTAAAACATTTTTGATGTACCCCTTGCCGTAGTGCTCGTAATGAACATAACGCTTGTGTGCGTGCTTATATTCAGTCTTGAATACACATTCCGCAAAACGGCCACGTTCATAGACGATTTCCACCTTATCCCCAGGAACAAACTCTATAATTGGATATTGTGTAAGCTTCTTATCAAATGAGATTTTAAAAGCGCCGTCACCAATGAACAGCGCTTCTTTAATTGCCTTACGTAAAACCTCATTGAAATTGTTATCTTTGCTGATGTTATCCCAATCTATTTGCCGCGCCTCGACCTCGATGCCATTTAAATCGCGTATTACGATATCAGTAAGGACCTGCACCATCAACGAAGGAAGACCTGAATGAATCTTGCGTATCTTTATACGGGGGCTCGCTGCCCAGAAGTATGAATTGTCGCGCTCTAGTTGTTTGTAAAACTCATCAAGTTCTTCTGGATCGCCTCGCATCCATATACGATTTTTTATCGCATTAGACTCAAAGTTAAATGTTTCATTCAGATAATAAATGTTTTTCTGCGCAGGTGTGATATCGAGCCATGCTCTTATCACGTTCTTTGCTTTATTAAATAGTTTCATTGCCCACCTCCTATGGATCGGATGTCTTGATATACTGCACAAATGGCAGCCATCCATACTGACCAGCATTGATTGTATGGTCATTTCTATCTTCTGGCTCGTATTTATCTTCCTGCCAACTGTAAACCTCCAGCTCTCTGATGTGATGTACGCAGTCATCAACAACTAGATAATCACCATGATATATCCACCCTTGCTGCATATGGATACGGTCAATGATGGTTGTTTCTTTCCATGCGTCGTTAAATGTATAAATACACGGGTGAGTCCGCTTATATTTGTATAACTCTGTCAGCGTAGCTTGGTCTGCGCAGTCAACAAATACATTTTTTGCAAATCCCCAATCCTCCCTGTTTCTGTCAAGAAAGTCTATAAGTCTTCTTACAACATCACTTGGCGCAAGCGGTGTATTCAGATCAGCGTTGTTGTATACTTCCTCGTTTAGTATGATGACCTTACCGCATGTTGTAATGCCGATGAACAATAAAGCAATGGTATCCGGACTATTCGCTGAGTACGATGTATCAACGCCAACAGTAAAATACCGATACGTATATTTCTTCGCATCGGCTTTTGATATGACATTTTTACTTCTACTGAAATTCGGGAATACAAGCCCTGTAGCACGACCACGTAGACCAAGAATCTTATTCTTATACATTTTCGTGCCAGGTGCCACTGCCTTTTTCTTTCGCTCAATAGCTTCCTGTGACAATGCAGCATTGTCGTTGAAATTGAAATACCAGTGTACCCACCCTTTTTCTGCAGGCTGATTCAGCATATACAATAATTCCTCTGGATAATCTTTTCTGTATTTTTTCAGAGGTCGTGACCTGTTAAGAAACTCATCATATACAGGAAGAGAAGGATCATCAGGGTTTGAAGTCGTCATCATGTAAACACAGCGGTGGGATATCTCACGCAAAAACTCCATATCAGCAATGTTTACCTCATCAACATACACACATCCTACTTGACCACCAAGCACTTTCTGCCACCGCTTTTTATTGTCATATCCACATATGTAAATGATCTTAGTGCCTTTGTTTGTTTGATACTCAATATGAGGCAATCTGATTTTACGTTTACCGGATGGATAGTACTCTGCTACTCCGTCGAATTGATCGAGCAGCATCCGCTCTCCATTTATGACGTTTTTTTCCACTGTACCTAGATCAGCACCAGCGATAACATGAAACCTTATGCCGCTATTTGCAACCTTACACATGAATTTGAAAATGCCGACGGTTGTTTTACCACAGGCTGTAACACCTTCCAGAAATTCTCGCTCAGTGTCTAAGCGAAGGAAATCCTTGAACTTAGGCGATAGTAATAACATTGGTTGTGTCATACGTCATCATCTCCAAGTGGTTGCATTTGATCTACAATACCAGTGATAGCATCCATTTTGTTCTGTACGCTCTCATCAGGAATATCATTGCTATCTGCTTTCAACTTATCCGTCTGTGCTCTTAACTGCTCGATCTGTGCTTTCTGCAAGTCTGTAGCCCATCCCATATGGTCAGATAGCCATTGCAACGCCTTCATGCGGTCCGGAAGCTTAATAGATGCGCCATCCTTCCCCTGCTTGACTTCGCCTATGAGAGTACCGTCTACAGTTGTGTGATGTCGGAAGTGTACGAAGTTCTTGCTCACAACATCCCCGCTGTCTGCATCAATTTGATCAGAACCAAATTCAAGGAAATCTGTTATGTCCGCAAAGGCAATATCCATGTACTTCTGGAAGATATCTTCTTTTGTGAGCATGGACCGTGCATAGCGCTCTTTTTTGAGCCGCATGATTTCATCTTTTATCTTTGGGTTTCCTAGGGTCTTGCTTCCTTCACACATTGCTGTTTGATATGAGCAATCATATGCTTTCTTGTACGCTGATGTTGCGTTGAATGACTTTGAGTAATACAAACAAAAAAGGCGCTGTTTCTCGGTCAGTTCTTCATTGTTCAGTGTTTCTATTTCCTCCGGCAGCAACTCTGTTTCAGGCGGCCCTTTGTCTTTATCTGCATCTGCAACCAAAGTTGCAACTTTTTTCTTGTTTGGTTGCAACTTTTCTTTCTTCCATGCTCTGGATGCTAATGACTTTATAGAGGATTCTTTTATACCGGTTATCTCAGATATTTCTCGGTACTTCTTGCCTTGCAGCCATAGCTCTTTTGCCTGCTGCTTGGTTTCTTCATCAATAACCGCCATATGATCTCTCCTTTCATTTCGCTTTATTATAATTCCAATGACTGCTTGTACTGTATCCTACTGTGTTTTCAGTCCGCCTGCGTGCGTTTTCTGCGTCCAGTGCCTTACGCTCTGCCTTATACCATTCGCACGCTCCGTGGCATCCTGGATGGCGTTTAGGGCAGTCTTTACATACTGTAATCATAAACTACACCTCTATTTCACCAGACATTAGCTTTTCAAGCAGTACGTCTCTCAACTCGGCTAAAAGTATATTTTGCTTGTTGTTAAGATACATAATATGAGCTTTCCAACTGTTGATAATCTGCATAATCAACTCTGATGCAATCTCCTTGTCTTGCTGTTCGATCTTGATTTCGTTTTTATTCTTGCTGACACGTATAAAGTGTTCTTCGTCAACTGCTATTCCTAGATGTTTGACTGATTCATTCCATTCTCGCATCATCTTATTACTTCGTTCTTGCAATTCGTATATATCATACATGCCGATGCCTTTCGCAAGTGATTCATTGATTGTAATTTTGGTTACATTCTTGTCTCTTACATTATTATTTATGTCATTGACAATATCTTTGATATCACGGTGGATTGTTTTATATGCAATGTCTATATATCTGCTTGGCATCAATATGTAATCCAATGATTCGATGTCTTTTATAGATGGGTGACTATAAAATTCTGTAATCGGATCAGCGGCTTTTATGGCATCCAGACATCGCTTGATGTTATTTGGAGTAAAGACATTGAACTCTTTTTTATACACTCTGTTTGTGTGCGAATTACTGCCGTATTGCCCTTTTTGTTCTCTTACTTCCTGTGCGCATTGTTGGCGCATGTCAACCATATGCACTTTGTTGCCTTTTCTCTTTTTGTCCAGGATAACGATACACGTAGGTATGGATGTTGACACAAACATTCTATCTGGCAAGGTAATAACCGTATCTATGATATTACCGTTTACCATCTCTTTTCGGATACCTTGTTCTGGTCCTCCTGCACTTAATACTCCATTTGGCAGTATAAAAGCGCATCGTTCTGCCTTGTTTAATGCGTTTAGCATAAAAGCATAATTCGCGTTGTTTTCTGGCGGTACTCCATACTCCGCAAATCTATTGTCGAATGCCGCGAACATTGGATGCTGCCATTTGATGTTATATGGCGGATTACTGATGCATCCGCTTATGTTACTGTAATCGACATCGAGACGGTCTATTTCTGATACCATCGAAAACCTTTCACCTTTTGTTAATTTATAACAGTGGTATGTCTCGTCAGCTAAAATATCCTTTCGCACTACATATCCTTTGATATTCCGCACCGACAAATTAAACAATAGATACGGCATGACATTTTCGTCCAATTCTTCACAGATAAATTCTGTATCCGGATGTTGCGACCAATACTGTATTGTCAACGATCCGCTTCCTGCGCATTGATCATATACTTTGCTGCATTCACCCAATAACTGGCATAATAAAACACCGATTGTTTTCGGTGTGTAGTCTTGTTTCTTATCTTCTCTGTCTGCCTCGTAGTATTGGTATATCATTTGCAGCCAATCTGTTTTTAAATCACCTACAATATCCACGAATGACTTATGGTATTTGAAATCGTTGTTTATTGAAACATCTATAAGACGATCAGTTAGTTGCTTTGTGTCATTGGCATTAAAAAGCGTTTTGATTTTATTCAATAATTCCGTTAGTTCCATGTCATCATTCCTTTCGGGTATATAAAAAGCACGTTTTCTCCTGTATCCCTTATAACGGGCAGTTCTACGTGCTTTGTTTAATAGGCGTTCGGTTAATAGCATACGTCTATGCATCCTTAGCCTCTATAGAGTTATCTGTGCCACATTGTTAAGAGGTGCGATAAATACGTTTTAATTTTAAAGCGCCCTTTTCAGACGCTTTACGCTGGTAAGTCCGCTTAGGATTCCTTACCGCTTTTTCTTTTGGTTATTCCGCCACCAGGGCAACCAATATATCTAACAGGTGTTCTCAACAATATGAGGTATATCCCTGCTTTGATATCAATTTATAGCGCCTTTTTTTATGTCTCCCTACATGAGTGCGCTATCTCATCATTGACCAACTCGTTTCCTGCTGGTTTGCCAAGCTCATTTCGTCAGCCCAGGCCCTTAAAACGCTTGCTTCGTAATTTGCATTGAGGGTGTTTTGAAGCAAGGAAGCATTTACCCTAATCTACAGACGATACATGGATGGGGGGATCGTCTGTAGATTACGGCAGGCATCTTAGGATGCCGCGTAAGTAAACCGTAAGAGGAAAGTGAAGCACAAGGAAGAGAATCACGCCTCATCCCCCGTACTTCCACGCTATCATTATATCATGTCAAGCCTATCCTAAGACGGTACACTTTTACAAAATATTGCTATTTCTTGTGTATATACGGTTGATAGCTCGCTTTGTATATTTGTTCACTGTATCTACTGAGAATCCGGTTTCACGCGCCGCTTCACGTAAGTTGTCACATTGATACTTCATCACATATACCGAAATCACCTTGCATTGCGATTCGGTTAAGCAATCCATCCAATTTCTGATTTTTTCCATACGTTGATACAATGGCTCCTGCTCCATAGCGATGGCACTTTCATTCATGGCTGCTTGATGTTGGATACCATCTTTGCTACACTGCCCTTCTGGAGCTCGTACAATGCTGCCGCCAGGCGACTTATGGTATAGGAAATATTTTTTATCAAGTAATTCATACCACCTTGATTTTAAAAGGTAGTAACTCATGAGCTCTCCCTTTATGTATTTTTTCATACGCTTCTCTTTATCGAATTCAAACTCTTCCTCCTCCCATATCATTTGATTTTCCACCTGCCTGCTTCCAGATTGTCATACAGCCCTCTTACTGTGCCGTCGTACATCATTCTGCCGGTGCTAAGTTTGCGATACGCTTTAGCCTCTCTCTTGTTGTGATCAACTTTGTAATAGCCTTCAAGTCCGACAATTTCAAAATATTTGTCTTTGCCGATATCTTTAAACTTCATTCAGTCACCCCTTTCGTTCAAAACGCAGATAAGCATAAATGATAAATACAGCAGGATGCACAATGATAGATCAACCATATTTCCTTTTCAGCTCCTTTTCTGCGTTTCTCCATTTTTTTATTGCCATCCGGATAATAAACCACAACCGGCTGTTTGTATGTATACGGCCGTCTATGCTATTGTATTTTTTCATTTGTTACATCACCTTCCGCTTCTCAGCATACAAAATAATAATTCTGTAATAGATTTTTTCCGGTGTTCAGGATATGCATCTTTGATTTTATGCAATCTCCAATCGTTACTTTCACCTTTAAATTGAGTCGGATTCTCAAACTCCCTGTAGATATCTTCATTTTTTCTTCCTAACGTAGACGGTACTGGAACTAGCACTCCGATATCATGCGGTATGTCATGAATGACTTTCTTGTATAATTCCATCGGCATCACCAGATAGTTTTCTTCTCCTATGTAATTTTGCCCATGCCCACTTTTAAAGTCGCCTAAGCAGCTTTTTACCTCGTAGCAGATAAAGATGCCTTTTTCTAAGCCGCTGATACTCATTTGGTTTGGCGGAACAAATTGCATATAGTCTACTCTGCACGCATCTTTCGTGCCGTAATCAACGGTAACCTCACTGGCATAGTATTTACCGACACCGGTAAACCTTTGCTGATAAAGGATATCGCCTAACAGTATAGTAATCTCCTTGCGCGTCATCGTTTACCTCCTAATCACTGAATACATCGTTATAATCGAAATCCTCATAATATCCGATAAGCTGGTCTTCCATTACAAATTTATTGTCTGTGTCCACCTTATGAATATCTCGGATAATCTTTACAAACTCATCATTGTTCCAGCTAAATCCTCGGCCGCCATACTTATAAAGCCTTTTAAGTGATGACACTGGATAAAATGAATTAACATAATGCAGCTCCCGCTTTGACAGAGCTTCCCATGTTTCCTGCGTGGTTATATACTCTCTGGTTGCCAGATCATATGCAATCTTACAATGCTGGAAATCAAACGTTTTATCCATCATTTCCTGCGCGTCACCATAAAATCGTAAGATAAATTGATAAACCATATCATTTCTTTTTAAAGTGATACTTTTGTTTCCTAGGAAATCTTTATCATTTACTTCAAAATGATTTCTCTCTAAAAGCACATAATCATATCCATTGTCAAACATCCATCGTTGCTTCTGAAATAATGGTTCTGGTATTTCTATCCATCCGGCGTAATCTTCAATGAGGTAGATAACATTATCTTTTCTTTTGTCTGATGCAATTTTAATCTTAAGTTCATCAAAACATTTATCGTCTCCAACCTCGATTACTTTACCAGTGAGCAGGCTGTCGTACATGAGTAAAGCCTGCCACTCATTTGATGTTTTAGTGATGTATTTATCATCACCGACCTGCTCCATAAATAAGTCTCTTGCATCTTTTGTCTTAAAATAGATATCCACATCATGGATAGGCTGGCGTGTGGCATTACTCACACACGCCCCTCCTGCTATATAGCAATTCTCCATGATCCATTGATTATTGATTAAATCACTGATGTTTAAATCTTTTATTAGTAGCTGCATCTTACATCCTCCTAAAATGGTAAATCATCACTGGCGATATCCAGTGTACTACTTGTAAAGTCATTGGAGTAGGACTGAGAGCTGCTGTTGTCACTCTGGTAGCTCTGATTGTTTGCCTCTGGTACATAGACATTGCTGTTCGCATTGCTTGCAGCAGCACTTTTGCTTTCCAGAAACTGTACGCTGTCTGCGACCACTTCTGTTACATAAACGCGTTTCCCACTCTGATCGTCATAGCTGCGTGTCTGGATTCTTCCTTCCACGCCGACCAGTGAGCCTTTGTGTGTATACTGATGTACAATGTCTGCTGTTTTGTTCCATGCAACTGTGTTGATAAAATCAGCATCCGGCTGTCCTTCCTGCTTGAAGCGGCGGGTACATGCTACAGTAAAAGAAACAATCGATGCACCGTTTGCAGTCTTACGCAGTACTGGGTCTTTTGTAAGCCTGCCGACTAATACCACTCTGTTGATCATAAGCTCACAACCTCCAGCAATTCGTCATTTTCATAAATATTTCCAACGACTTCAACGCTTTTCTCGTATTTTCCAATGTTCACTTCTAATAATTCTTTGATATCATATTCGTATTCTCTTGATATTTCACCGTCGATTAAGTAACGAGCACTGAATCCGATGTCATTCCACACAATTACAAACAAATTACATCCATTAACGGTTTGGTGTATGTCTATGATATCTCCCTCATAGATTTCTTTGCCATTCATGTCTTTTAATCCTGTATATTGCATGACGATAAATGCACGTTGCTCTGGTGTGCCCGGAAAAATCTCCCATGCAGGAAGATTCATGATGTCGCCCCATTGCAGCATTCTTTTTCCTATTAAATCCCATACTCTAAATTTTAATACTTTCATTTATTTTTCACTCTCCTAACGCAACCAGGGTATTATTAAATCACTCCACCCAATGTCTTATTAAACTTAATCAATAAATCATACGGAAATTCATTCACGGACAAATATTCAAAATACTTTTTCGTCTCTTTGAATGATTTTATGTTGTCTGTATGTCCGTGCGTATATTGAGTAAATATGATTTTTTCAAGTGCTTTTACATAATCTTTCTTTTCGATTTTTCTTGGTGCTGATCCCATGCATATTCTGTTTTCCGTTAACATATTTGGCATGGCATATTTGTAAAGCTCCGTGTCTTGGCCTTTAAACTCCTTGTAGCAATATGCATAGATGCTGTCAACATTGTTAGTTTTATACGTCATGATGTAGATAGAATTAGGGAATGAAATATTGTATGCTGTGTTTTCGTACGTCACTATCCTTTTATGCTCTTTTTGCATGATGACAACACAGTTATTTCCTATCCCGATTATCTGATCACTATACAGTACGATATCCCTTTTTCTATTTTTTTGATCCCTGTTTTCAGCAAATGTTTCCAGTTTTTCAATCAAGTCATCAATCTGTATGGCAGAGAAATATTCTCGATTTCGCGCATTGTCGTATTCTAGTATTTCGGCATCAGAATTAAGGTCGTTAATCCTCACTATTAACTGCTTCAAAACAGCACCTCCCTCATACTGCTCCTACTCCTCAACAGCATAAACAAATAATCATCTGCTTCCATTTCGTTAAAAACACTTAATTCATTACCATCTAAGTTCCTGTCCTTTTCACTCAGGGCTATCTCATCATAGATATCTTCCACATCCTCTGCATTTAATGTTATGTCTGCTTCTCCGTATCCGGAACACCCAAAACCTCCATAATAGAATAGTCCTGGGCACACCTCCGAAAACCCCATTGTATTTAATATTTGATAGATTGATAAATATGATACCTCTCTTTCATCTACAACTATAATCGCTGAATAAAAATCATAATCATATGTCATGTCATCAGCGTCATTTGTTTTGAGTATCTTTATCAGCTCATCGTCTGTTATACCTGAAAATTCATCCTCTAGATCAGACCAGTTCTCTATCAAATAATCTGCGAGTATGCGTTCATGAGTATATCCCGATAACTTCCTTCCCCTTTTGGTGTATCGGAAAAATGAGCTAAGCATACCTTGCCTGCAATCAGAAATTATAAACTGCGTTGTCACGCAGGATAAAATTAACTTTATGATTACATTATCAACGGCAAAAACATCCGTCATATGGTAATCTGCTATCAAAAATTCAAAAGGGTTAATTTCATTGTCTCTGATTATGTAACTATTCTCTGTGATATTGTCCATGAGTGTATTTACAAGTTTGTTATCCTTGCACCGCTCCATAAACTCTTTGAAGTACCATGCAACACTGTACTCATCAATTTTTACAGTATCAGTAATGTATTTCCTCAAATCGTCTAACAATGGTAACACCTTCTTTCACTTCGCCATGAACTATCGAACTGATATGTTCCAGCAGCACCGTAGCCATACGAAGGTTTGTGACAAGGTATTGCGTATTACCAACAGCAGCCTGCGCCTCACAGCTTTTATCCGCCGGGTGTTGGTCATTAGATAACTTATAGCAGTCGCTCCTTAAAGCTCCAACCTCGTTACTTTTCAATTTTGCTTTAACATATACATTGCCCTCATATTCGCTATTTGCCGAATCCAGATAGATGCAGTAATCTAATTTGCGATACGTACTTTCCAACAGGAGACGCGTTTTATCATTATCAACACATCCAACAAGTACCGGCACAAAATCCTTGTATTTCCGAAGAAAAGAGATAATCTCATCTTTTGTTACATATTTGTCTACGGCCTCACAGATATTGCCGTAAAAAGTGTTGATTTTCTTAGACAATGCCAGCGCCTTGTTTTGGTTGATATCATGTTTCTGGTATGATTGGCGCACCATGTTTTTTTCTTCTACGGTATCTCCGTCAATAATGACCATACGATGTGGTGTGTCGATCAGCAGCTTAGGTATGTCTCTGGCCAGGAGGGAGCCGGTCCCGCCTACTCCCACAATTACAAATAGATATTTCATACTTACCCTTTTTTGTGCTGCTGGAACACCGGTACAAGCACGTTATCCTTTTCCATGTAGTCATACGTAACGTTCCCGGAAAACTCGTAGAATCCATGCTGCAGCATTGCCTTGGTGATTTCATCTGTTGTATACTCTGCACCATCTTCAAAGATATGTGAAACGTCTCTTTTCTCAGCTGCAAGGTAGATTTCAAACGGATACTTGTACTTCTTTCCTTTTGGCTTCTCCTCTTTTTTTACAACAGTCTTTTCAGCTTTCTTATCCTTTTTTTTCGGTTTTTCATCGACCGTTTTTGCTGTAAGCATACTCATTAAATCCATTATACTACCTCCCTATCTGGCTGATTTATATATGCACATACTGCTGTGGTTTCGTCTTTATTAAAAATCATCATTCTATCGTTAAAGCTTAGTACGATTTGATTCTCTTCCTCCAGTTCTACGATTTTTAGCACATCATCAATATACAATTTGACATTTAATTTACTTCCCTTTGCCAGTTCACTTTTTACAACAATGTCAAATTCGTTTGTTTCTGATTTGGCCAAAAGATGCAGGCCACCATCGAAAACAATTTGGACCTCAGATGAATATCCTCTAAGCATTTTTAGTGTATCAATAAACTGCTTTTTATCTGCGGCTACTGCACAGATTTGCTTTGTATCAAGCTTTGGCATGTCCATCGCTACAACGATGAGTGATATGTAAAATATCCCCTGCGGACCGATGAACGCAGCTCTCTTGCCGTCCGTCATGCATGTTTCTGCTGAGCTGATATACTTAAATGCTTCTTTAGGTACACAAATCGGCTCTGCAGCTCCTGTATCCGCTTTTCGCATGTAGATGCATTTTGAATTAGAGATTAAATATCCGGTTGGTGTAATATTTACACCGTTTAACTGGACATGTGCTTTATCATTCCCGACAAATTTCTCGCCGGCGGCGAAATCACATGGCTTTACATTCAGCTGAATAGCGTTATCATCTAAACTTGTATCCGGAATCTTCTCTTCTTTCATGTTTGCGAGAAGGATATTGCCGTTCTGGGTTTTTATGTGTATCTTACTATCTTTCACTTTTAAATCAAAATCACTCAACATGGATAAAGTCTGGTAATCTTTTTTACTTAAGGTAAATTCTGTTTTACCGCTGTCTTTATCCAACAAATATTGATTTATAATGCCGTAATCAATATCAGAATTGTGGACATTTATTTGCTTTCCATCAATCACAATATGGTTTATGGTCATAGCATCGCGAAACATGGATCCGTTTAATTTCATAGCTCCACCCCACAATCCATTGCCGATAACTGACCAGCTGCTACCTTCGTCCTTTTATGTCTTACAATCAGCTCATAGCCTGCAGATGATAGGTAATTGATCATGTCGTCAGCCGGCATCACCGCACCGGTATCCAGATAAAGCAACAAACTTTTATCTCCTGCATCATATTTTCTCAATATCGCGCATACGTCACTATACTCTCGTACGGTGATTCTTTCGGATGCTAGAAACGCATCCTTGAATGCTTGTTCCACTTCTGACGGCATTTCTGCTGTTCTGGCTAAATAGTTCACCATTTCTTGTTCACATACGTGTATACCTTCCGCTAAAACAGATTCACGCATTTTGTTATCTGCGATATATCCATATTGTGCTGCTTGATCAGCTTTCCTGCTTTTAAAAATTCTTTTTTGAGTCATTTTATCTCTCTCCTCCCTCATACTGTTCGGGCGTGAATCCTCTCTGTTTCCATTTCAGCAGGATACGGTCTACGTAATCAATGCTCTGTTTGTCATAAGTCAATGCCTCACGTAAGGCGTATCGTATCAGCCGGTCTTCGTGTTCCTCTGCCCACTGGCAGATTGTCTGTATCTCACGTTGAGATAATGGTCTGCCGAATCCCTGCTCATACAAATCAATGAGCGATGAGTTGTATATGTCAGTTTGCTCCTGCACTTTTTCTTCAAGCTGTTTTTCGACATCCGGAAACGGAGATACGCACGCGTTGTTTATATTATTTAAATGTCTTTTACTATCCTCTACTATACTAACCTTACCTATCCTATCCTTACCTAACCTAGGCGTACAAGTTGTATCCAGTATGTATCCATTCTGTATACATGATGGATTTTTGATCGTATATGCCTTATTTTGCTTAAGTTCTAGCATAGATTTTTCGAGCTCGTATGCTGTTGGTTTATACCTATCTTTCTGTATGTAATTATGCATTTTCCAGTGCTTGATAACGCATATTCCTGTATCAAAAAGATAGATAAAATTCTTCATCAGAAGGAGCTTCATATCATCCTCAGAAGCTCCTATCATTCTTTGCACTCTTTTTGGATTTCCCAGAAATCCATCATCATCCGCTTTCATTCCCAAATGGAAATACAATGCTTGTGCTGACAATGACATATCCTGGAATGCGTCGCTGTCTATTATCTGTGACGTAAACATTCTTCTTTCTGCCAATTTACCACCTCAATCTGTTAGCTTTCTGTGACAAAAATCTCACATTTGCTGTTGTCTATCTCAATACGTGTTTCATTTGTATTAGCACTTGCACAACTAATTTCTATACATATCGTATACTCTTTGAGCAAATCCTCTGGAACACATCGTTCTACGATGTTTTTCATTTCTTCCCAATTCATTTCATGTCTCCTTTATCTCAATACCATTTAATTCAGCCATTAGGCGCCGTTTTAAGCGGTACACAGGCGTTTTTACTCCTTTGGCATCCTCCACTATCGGCTGACCGTTTCCGTCGTTATACGTAAAGTCTGCTATGTATCTGATAGGCATACCGTACTTGCTCTTGGGTATTAACTCAAACGGCACCTGCAGGCAGAGGTTTGTTATCTCCCCTGCCTGCTCCAGTAGCCGCAGCTCTTGGTATCTCTTGGCTTCATGCTTACTGTCAAACTTTATCCCGTCTACCTCTGTCTTTACTGCTCCATACTTGCTCTTTTTAGGCTTTGTGGGTGATACTTGTCCAGAGGTATACTTACGTCCGTCTGGGTAGTTAATCGACGATGATCGCATCAGCAATACTCATTAATTGATTTAACGATCGCTGCGTATCACCTTTAACAAATTCATCCAATTTTTTGTTAGGTTTCTTACCAGCTAATAATAATTTGATAATTTCAATGTTATTTTCGGTGGCATCTACTCTAGTGATTTCATCAATGTACTTTTCATCTTTATAAATCCAAAGAATTTGATTTTTACAAACTAAAGCAATGTTTTGATTATTTTCACCTAACTTTTCACACATGTCATCATCTTTAAATATCTGATAGAAGAATCCACTTTGGTCGTAGATTTCTCCCGGACAATAACATCTGTCTGTTAAATAATCATGCATATCTAAAACGTCTTTTAATTGCATTATATCCTCCTATAAACTGCCATAGTAAGCAGTGTCGAGCCCTATCTTTGCGGCATAATCTAACGCCACATCAATGAGCTTGGTCATTTCTTTAGTGTTGAATGTACTTGATTCGGGATACAGTCGGTAAATCAAATAGCCTTCCTGCTGTGCAGGACGCAAGACTTTGACTGCGCGCAGTCCCTGGACCTTACGAAACTCCTCTTCTGCTTCCGCCGGTGCCACCAAATCAGTATGCTTGGCATCTGCCAGCTCCAGCAAAGCACAGTATGTATCCCAGTCATTTGCAAGGTGCCCATCCTCTTGCTCTGCTATATCGTGGATGATTTTCCACAGCAACGCATTTTGGTCATTTGACCGTTTGCTCCGTGGCTTTGATATCTCCAAGGCATACGGCTGCGTTTCAAGGCTTTTACAAGCTGATATCCAGTTGTAAGAGTGTTTGTCTACCTTAAAGGCAATCTCCATGTCACCGTCCTCTGTGAGGCTACGGCGCTGGAATGTAGCTATGATTCTTTGCTTTGCCATAATTACTCCAAATAATTGCGATGGAATACCATCATAAATGCATCATGACCATACAGTGCCTCAAAGCGCCGTTGGCATTCTTGTTTAAGTTGCAGGTCCAGTGCTTTATCAAAATGTACTCCGTGGTCTGACATGTTGTGATATTTTGCTGTCAGCCATACCCAGCAACCCCACTTTTCGGACTTTTGGCGGTTTGCCGTGCCGCAAAAAATATGATGTTTGTGCAGCTCCAGAGTAGAATGCGTTATATAGCACTCTTTCTGGTCCTGCATGATTGATTTAGCCATTTTTCGATTCCTTCTTTTTGCTCTTGTTTATGGCAATTTGTTGATAAATGTTTTCCAGTACACGCAGTTCCGGTATAGTCAATTTATCTATATCTGTGGTCGGGACTCTTTTTAAGCTCATTACGTAATTAACAATCACAGGATCAAACACATCGGTTTTAAAATCCTTTTTCAGTATCGCAATTTGTTTATTGACAGCATTAACGACTTTTTTTCGTTCCTCTTGGTCTTCTGCTATTTCGGTTTCTTCCTCCGTGATTTGCTCTGGCAGGTCTTCACCAGAATAGATATAAAGTCCCAAGCCAAACATGCTTATATTTTTTACAAGGCATCGCATGATAGCTTTGTTAATATCAAACATAGTTGCAGGCTGTACCGTTCTTTTGGTTGGTACTTTTTTATGCTGCGCATTATCCCATGCCATGACTGTATATTGATATGCGACATTCTTCATCGCTTTGTTTGCGCCATCCATTACAGGCAACCACATTTCGCGTGTCTGCCCTTCTATGGTTACAGTTGTAAAAACCATGTATCCGGTGTTTTCATCGTAGAGATACGGCTTTCTTAATTCTCCGAATTTCTCAATGGTATATGATGCACTGGGATATCTTTTTTGTAGTTCTGTCCACGCCCATGACCAAGATAAATAAGATAACCCATTCTTTTCTTCCTTGTGCCCGTTTACATCAATACTGTTCAATTCCTCAAAGACCGATTTAACTTTTTCTGTCATTCTGGTCACCTCACTGCTCAGCTGTTTCAGCGTCACACTGGTTATCACAGCACTCTGCATGTTTGCTCCTGTAATAAGGGCACCACTTATTTACGTTGCAGTAGTTGTCGCAGCGGTTGTCTGCACCCTCACGTTTCACAATACTGTGTTTATCATCCAACATCATATTGTCAAAATAAGCTCTTGCATCCCCTTCTGTTTTAAACAGCTTAACAGCTGATTTCCTGCCCTTTTTCATGATTGCGTATGTATCATCCTTATGCCAACGTTCCTCCGGCGTGCAGCTCGGCAAATCTGCATCGTCCATTTGCTCGCAGTCGCTTAAATCTTCAAATCGCTGCTTTATCCATTCTTCAATTTCCGCAAATTCCGTATCTGTGAAATCCCACCCAATGCGATATACAGGATGCTGTGGATAGTTACCACCTTGCAAAGCCTTAGTTTTGCTCTGGTCTTTGAGCATGGCCACAATCTCACCACGGCGCGCATCAAAGCCAATCTGTCGCAACATCCAACAATAAATCAGTGTTTGCTTACGATAATCGGCCCAATCATTAAACAGTACCTTGTTAACTGATGCCGTCTTGTAATCGGTAACTGTTCCTGTCTTATCATCGTAGAGGTCAAATATTCCACTCAACTTGTAACCGTTAGCCAGGTCTATGACCAGCTTATTTTCTTTCAACTGATTTTTGGTTTCCTGCGCCTGCTCCAGGATGCTATGTACAGCAGTACCAAATATCATCCATATCATTTCTGATACATCCTGCTCGATTTCATCATCATGACGGCGTTCCAGTATGACCTGCCCCGGTCCTTTTAACAACGCTGTAACACTATACTGCTTTGGTTTGTATGTATGTTCACGCATAACTGCCGCTACGATCGGTTCCGGCAGGTTAAGCTTGTTTGTTATTATCATTCTTTTCCTCCTCAAACGGGTCAATTTTCCCATTTATGATATTTGTAATTTCTACCATTTTTCTAGCAATTGCCAAGTCTGTATCACGAGCTTTAAAACGATAAGATCGGTGTTTGATAATTTTAGATTTATCGGTATCCCACATATAGATTGCAAAATCTAAACACTCCAAGTATCCATTACCGATATACGCTTCGTAGCTTATACTATTGCTTAATTTATTTTTGACAACGATTGTTGCAAGCTGTACAGCTGCCGCCTGTAATCTCTCATCCATCAAAACACCTCCTCAGTAGATCTGATATATCTCTCCACTGCTGTTTCCTTTCTTTCTTCTTCCTCGGCTTCCGCCTGCAGGTCTGCCAGCTCCTCAGCTGACGGTGCCCACTCTTCGTCGTAGTGTTCTGGATCCATGTGGTTATCAATGGTTTTCATAATGATTCTCCAGCAAAACAACCGGGTCACATATAACTCCCATGCACAGCGTGTTGTACATACTGATAACCAGATATATAGTTAATACTGCATGACCGATTACTATGTATTCCCACATGATGCTCCATCCTGTTGATTTACTGCCAATATTTCTTCCAGCAAATTCTGTGGACATGTATATGCTTCCAATACCGCTTTCACATTCGGCATGTATTTACGTTTGATAGCTTTGTACTTTCGCACACCGAATTTGTGTTTCACCTCATGCCATATATCCTGGTACACTCTCGCTCTTAGTGATTTGTCGCTATAGGCATTTGATTTTTTACCGCCCAATAGCTTTAAGGCGATTGCATTTACCTCTGATACTATTTCTTCTGGCTCATCACCCACTAAAGGTAAGTCCTGAAAACGATTATCCACGTCTTCTTTCAAGTTTGTTACACGCATATCTGTATTCCTTTGAGCATCAAACATAAGTCGCAATGCTTCCATAGGATTTTGAGGCACTCTGTAGCCGCCTGTGTGATTGATTTGCGGTAACACCTCATCAAATACCCATGATTCAAACTTTTCAGCCTGTGGTAACTTGCTTCGTGCTGTCAATCGGTATACATCACCTTCTGGGATAAATGACATTTCTAATTCTTTTGTTGGATTCTGTGGATGAGGTATACTGTGTTTTACCGTATACCTGCAATGTTGGTTTATAGCATCATTAGGTCTTGCATAACCCAACGCTCTGGCAACGTCGTTGCCGCAATAATAAATCTTTCCTTCGATTTCGGCTGTTCTCAATTCACCGAATTGCGTGCTATTAAATGTTTGTAATTCCATTTTTATTCTCCTTTGAAAAAACCTCCAGTATTATTTCCGATTCATGCTTTACGTTTTCTAAAAGTTCATCATATCGGTGCTGTGGTACTTTGGATGCTGAACGGTATCCCATCTTTAACGCTACTGATGTTCGGATAGCTGTCCACGTAGTATTCCAATTCAAGTCTAATTTTTTCTTATCTATTTCTTCTCTGAAATGCGTTTCCATTTCTTTCATTCGTTCGTCTCTTACTGGTTTAGCATTTGCTAGTGCTGCCTGCACTTTTTCGTCTATCATGTTGTTTAATTCTTCAACAGATAATGTGATAGTATTATTCATAAATTTAAACTCCTTTCTGACAATTATGTGATATGATTATGTGTAATAAAGAAAGGGTGGTTTTGTGAAATTGATTGTTCAAGTAAATGTATATATTCAATCTTTGGTATCTAAAGTTTTTAACTGATCTATCCGTTCTTTTCTCCAACTTTTTATAAGTACTAAAGCGATATTGTCTAATAACATCCACCAAAATAGTAATTCTTTGATTTCTTCCATCAAATCACTCCCTTGCTTTTCGCATATGTATCCCTTATAATAAAGATGAATCTTTTTATAAGGGTTCTACGTTTAGATGCTCGTTCAGTTTGCCGACCGTGGAGCATCTTTTTTAATACTCTTTTTCTCATAGAGTAGTCCTTTCCTGCTTGCGTTTCTTTCGAGGATCAAATACATCCTCGCTGTAATATGTTTCATACCACGAGAGAGGTATTCTGCGTTCGTCGTAAAGTTCAACTTTACCAAATTCCTCTTCAAATTTCATTCGGCACTTCTGCTTGATATCGCATGCCTTAGCGTAACCGATATGATTCTCTGGATTACGTTCGTTGTGAATACGCTGAATGTCTTTAGCCGTCACATATCTTGCAATAGGCATAGTTTTCCTCCTTTCTAACGTGCATTGCCGTGTGTAGGCGTTCGGCAATTTGCGGCTTCCCGTCTGATTTGACCGCTTAAAAGCATGGCGATATCAAATTCCGAATAGTCATATCCGTTGTCCTGCAAAAATTTAATCAACTTGCATACTCGTTCGTTGCCATTCTGCTTGACAATTTCAAGGTATTCATTTGCTGTCATTTAATCACCTCCTAGCCTGCCATCATCAGTACAGGGAGGCTAACCCCTGTAGACCTTTAAATAGGTTTCGGCTTATGTTATAATTTTCTTTAGAAAGAAGGTAGTTTATGGATGTAATAAAAGATACAATAAATGCGGCTAATACAAAGCAGCATAAAGAAATAAGATATAAACTCCAGCCTATTTGTCCCAGGTGCAATACAGCTAGTAGAGGTGAAATTGTTTCCGCTTTTTATTCGGTTTCGACGAGATATAACAACAAGGCATATTTACTATATTTTTGCCCTGCATGTGATACATGTTATATGGTTGTTTATAGTTTAAACAGAACTTCAAGTGATGCTGATACAATTACTGATATTTTTCCTCTACCGAAAGCAGCAGCGGATAAATTTCCATCAGAAATCGAAGCGATATCAACCACATTTATTGATATATATCATCAAGCTCTAGAAGCTGAAAAATTAAAGCTCAATCATCTGTGTGGTATTGGTTATCGAAAAGCAGTAGAATTTTTAATCAAAGATTACTGCTGTTACAAGAATTTCGACGACATTGATACAATTAAGAGTAAACCTCTCGGACAGTGCATCAAAGATTACATCGAAAATGAGAAAATCAAAACATTAGCACTTGCTGCCACTTGGATAGGTAATGATGAAACACACTATGTAAGAAAGCACGAAGACTATGATATAGAGCACCTTAAGGCTTTTATCAAGTCAATGATTGCTTACATCGAATACGAAACTGCCTATGAAGAAGCATTAACACTCACTTCATCCAAATAATCTATTTCGTCAAGTTCAAAAAGAAATTTCCCTTCCATATCCCAGTACTGATAAACATATCTTACTGGGTCTTTTTCTGTCCCTTCTCCGCGTAATAGAATTGTTATTATAACTTTTGTTATTTTAACTCCATCCAGTCTTCTGCATTCTCTTCTATCCTTTCTCATATTTGCACCTCCCGCAATATTGACTACGCCATCATGTTATCGTACTTAGTCACATTTGTCAAGTTGTTTTGTTATTTTTATTGACTAAGTACGATTTTAAGTATATTATTATGTCAAGGAGGTGGAAGTATTGAACGACCGTATAAAGTCATTACGTAAAACACTAGGTCTAAGTCAAAGGGAATTTGGTAAGAAAATCGGTATTAGCGATACTGCTGTATCCAAATTAGAAAGTGGTGAACGCAATCCATCAGAGCAAACATTGTTATCAATTTGTCGAGAATTTAACACTGACTATTACTGGCTCACTGAGGGTGCAGACGTCGATATGTTCATGAAAATGCCAAGTACGTTAATGGAAAAATTATCAGAGCGGTATAATCTGAACAAAAAAAGCCAGATGGTTTTGAAAACCTATCTGGAGGCACCGGATGATGAAAAAGAAGCAATCGAAAATTTTCTTACAACGTTGGCAGAAAATCTGCAAAAAGAAGGCAAGGAGTGATTTCCTTGCCTTTTTAATTACTGATTCAATTTTATATGCAACAATTCATAATACAGCTCCCTTAATATACCTATCGACCTAATTTCCCTTACCATTTTTACGATATGCCTTATGTAGTAATCTTCTGTTTCCATGATCTCTGTCCTCCTGTAAATTGGTAATATTTTCTGTAGCTATATTATAGCGCATAACGCTAAAAAATTGTTAATATTGACAGCAACTTCCGCCGATGTCCAATATTTTGGACATACATGTCATTTAAAATCGGACTCAAACAGGTCCGTTATTTTTATATGTAGCGCCTCCGCGATTTTTTCGAGCTGGTGTATCGTAGGTGATGTATTTCCGTTTTCATAGTTATTCAGAGTACTCTTAGTTATCCCTGTTAGCTTTGATAACTCCCGCAAAGATTTTTCTTTTTCCGTACGCCGCTCATATATTAACAGTTTCATGACAGTATATTATATGCAAGTAAGTATTTTGTGATTCGTTATTAAGTGATATAATGTAATAAATAACAGTATGGAGGGAAATGAAAATGGGAATCTATGATATTTACGCAAAAACAAAAAGGAGAGCTCAGAGTGTTGCGGAGTTTACAAGCGAAGTCAAGGAAAAAGGGATTGGGGGTGTCGCAAAGGATATAGCATCAAATACAAAAGAAAGTATAAACGAATCTATTGAAATCAAAAAGGAAAACGCTGAATTAGCTCGACAGAAACGAGAAGACTTTAAGGAAAAGCAAGCTGCCTATAAATCTATTTTTCGCTCTACACAGAAAATGGGTGACATCGAAATAGACGAAGTCAACAAGCTTTTAAAGATCAATAACGCTAGCTCTAATATTAAGAAAAATGGTAAGATGAAAATCTTAAGTAAGAGCGTTCTTGCAATGTATACGCTAGGCGCATCGCTTGCTATTGAAATGGCCTTAAAGCCTGGGGATGTGATTTTTAGCTATGATGAAATACAAGACTACGATCTGCTCGAAAATAATATATCGGTGGAAAGCGGAGGCCTTGGAATGGCTGTCGTTGGGGGTGTTGCTGCAGGTCCTACAGGTGGTATTATTGGAGGACTAACAGCTAAGCGCAAGACCAGTAAATCTATTGACATGCTTGCTTTACAAATTACAACTACTAATTTTTGTTTTCCTAGTATCATAATTTCATATATAAAAAGTGAAACAAAATCAAGGAGCTCTAAGTACACAAAAGCGTTGAGCCATGCTAGAAATACAATTGCGTGCCTGAATCTGATATTTGCTCAGTGTGAAAATTCAGGCTTACAATCTGAAAATCAAACAGAGGATATCAGTGATCCATATGAAGATATAAAAAAAGCGAAAGAGCTTTATGATTTGGGTATAATCACTAAAGATGAGTTTGAAGAAAAGAAAAAACAATTATTAGGGTTATAGCTAAAAAACCGCTGATCTTAGCGGTTTTTTATATACCTAGAAGCTGTTTCTTTTTTGCAGTAAACTCCTCATTCGTTATGATTCCTATATCAAGCAATTCTTTTAGCTCCTTAAGTTCATCGTATTTACTTGTTTTAGGCTGTACTGGCATTGTTTCGTCCTTGCTAGTGTCTTTATTCATAAATTCAATAATCTTTCTGTCAGCGTCTTTAAATAGGTGTGCATATGTTTTTCTGATGGTTTCGACGGTATCTCCTAATCTTTGTGCTATCTCATAATCAGAATACTGGTCAGCTTTATTGTTGATCAAGTACGACACATGAGAATGGCGAAAATCATGCACACGTATAAGGCACAGTGGATTTCCGTCTGCATTTGCAGACTCCACTCCACGAATAAGATTTTTACGGATTGTTTCGGCCGGAAGCGGTCTGTCGAAACCAAATACAAAGCAATCCACGTTATATCCATAAAGCCTTTCACAATACGTTTTCTGTTCTATCATAGCAGTTTTTACAATATCAGGCATAATTATAGTACGCATGCTGTTTTGTGTCTTAGGACTTGTAATTTCCCACGCTTTACCCTTTATTTTGTTTGTTACTGTTTTATAAATTCTAATTGTGTTTTTATCAAAATCTATATCCTTCCATTGTAATGCCTGAGCTTCTCCTTTTCGTGTTCCCATATAATACAAAAAGATATAAAATCGTTTCATTTCTGGATTTTTAACATAGCGTATAAATGTTTCAAATTCGGATGGTTCCCAAAACAGCATTTCTTTTTTTACTTCGTCTTTAAATGCCGATCTGCGTACTTTTGTCATAGGATTTATGGCGATATAATCCTCATCAACAGCATACTTAAATATTTTATTTATGGTGTAGTAATACTTCGATACATACGACTTACTGTACTTTTCTTCCAATTCTTTTATAAATTTTTGCAGGTACTCTTTATTGAATAGATTTATTTTCTTTTTTCCGAATACTTTATTGCATTTATCTATAATATCCTGATCTGTCCGGATGGTCACAGCTTTAACATTTACAGCTTGTGCCAGATATTCTTCTGCCAGTTCAGCGAATGTTTTATTGTATTTTGCAACTTGGATTGCTTGCCATCGTTTAACAAACTCCGTTTCGTATTCTCGCGCTTCATTAACGTATTTGCATCCACGAGCAAGTTTTGTATATTGATAATACGTACCATCCTCTCTTTGTATCCTACCTTTAATGTACCATTTACCATCGCGTTTAATCGTTGCCACACTATCACCTCTGTACCCAATATATCCCAATAATGCTAAAAAATCAACGATTTTTGTGGTACAGCGTGTGGTACAGAAATATTTTTAACAAAAAAGTATCAAAAAAGCCTTTAAACAAAGGCTTTATTTTTATATTGGTGGAGGCGAGGAGAGTCGAACTCCTGTCCAGAAACAGCCCCACGTACAGACCTCTACAGTTTAGTCCATGAAGATTAAGACATCAGCAGGTCATGAACATCCGCTGATGAATGTGCCTGAAGAATTTTCGTGAATCTGATCTCAGGCAAACCAGATTCCTTATCCCTTGCGTCTTACGCGCACATCCACATGGTCAAGGAAGAAGCATGCAGAGGCGGCTGCGAACCTATATCGGTTATTAAGCAGCGAAAGCCATTCTCTGGTTTCCACCAAAGAGGTTAGCTAATTTAGTTTTTCCGTTTAAATTTAATTGGTTATTACGTAACCACTCGACTGCAGTCTGTACCAGACATATCCCTGTCGAAACCAGTACACCCCCGGTTTTCAGGCATTGATAGTTTACCACAAAATACCGCAAACTACAATGCCGTTTGCTTTTTTGGCGAATTTTCCAGTCTAATACTGATTCTTCATCGCCTTTTCTATCTCGCGCTTGGCATCTTTTTCCTTTTGAACATTACGCTTATCATGCAGATCCTTCCCTTTTGCCAGAGCAATCTCCATTTTTGCCATTCCTTTTTCCAGATATACAGAAATCGGAATCACTGTGTAGCCCTTCAGCTTTACCTTCTGCTGCAGCTTACGGATCTCTTCCTTATGCAGGAGCAGCTTTCGTATTCTGGTTTCATCATGATTGAACCGGTTGCCAAACTCATACCCCAGAATATGCATTTCCTTTACATACGCTTCATCATTGGTAAAGCTGATATACGCATCCCGAATCTGGACATGACCCTGGCGAATGGATTTGATCTCCGTTCCCTGCAAAACCAGTCCGGCTTCAAAGCGTTCCTCCAGAAAATATTCATGAGAGGCCTTGCGATTAAATACAACAATTTTTCTTCCTGCCATGCCTGTGTTCCTTTCTAATATACGATCTTCACTTTATCATTCATAACCCTGTTCACAAGATTTATGTAATACTCCCTTGTATTCTCCTGATGATACTGCGTCGTCAGTGTATGACGTGCAGCAAGTTCATTTGTATAATCCTTCAGAGTATATGTACGAAAGAATGAGAAATTCCCTTCTATATGAGTAACGGTTGGAAGAAACTCCACATTTTTAAAGCTCACTTCACCATTCGTTATATTATAGGACAGGGTCCAGCTTGCCATGCCTCCCAGCATATTCTCATGATCATCCTGTGCAGACAGGAAATTGCCAAGTGAATAGATGACAAGAGTCTGATTCCCGTCTTTTCCTGTCACATAATCCATCGGCTGTATGACATGCGGATGCTCACCGATAATGACATCCACACCCAGATCACTCAGGAACTGTGCAAGCTCTTTCTGTTCCTCATTCGGCTCAAAGGAATACTCCGTTCCCCAATGCATACTAACGATTTGGACATCGCTGACCTTCTTCAGCTTTTCCACATCATTTTTTATTTTATCCTTATCAATCAAATCAACCATGTACTCTTTACCTTTTGGAAGAACATAGCCATTCAACCCATAGGTATATCCAAGTATTCCAAACTTCACACCCTCACGGGTGATAACCTGCAGCTGCTCACTTTCCTCTCTTGTTGCATGACTTCCCGTCACCCTGATATCCGGATGATGTTCCTTCATGTAAGCAAGCTGATTCAAGATACCCTGTACACCGGCATCCAGTGTATGATTACTGGAAGCCGCCATCCAGTCAAAGCCTGCATCCGCAACCGCATCCAGCACCTCGTAAGGCCCGTTAAAGGATGGATAATGGCTCAATCCCAGCTCCGTACCGCCGCAAATCGTCTCCTGATTGATATAGGCGATATCCGCCTTGCGTGTATAGCGGTTTGTATGCTCATAAATATCCTTAAAATCATAGGTGCCATCCCCCTTGGCATTGTAATAGAAAATTGCACCATGAATCAGATTATCCCCTACCGCAACAAAGGATACATCGCGGATATCATCTTTTTCCTCTGTTTTTACAACGGGGTCCGCAGCCTTTTCCTGCTTCGTTTCCTTCGTACCGCTTTTCCCCGAACAGCCTGTCACAAGCAGCACACACCCCAAAACTATCCATAATTTCTTCATACTCTTTCCCTCAATACCCTATCGGGATGCCTTCTTACGCTGCCGCTTTTTCTTCTCTACAACCTCAAAGTCAACCTCACGTTTGAAACGATCCGCTCCACTGCACTTTACACGAACCTTCTGCCCCATTTTATACACCTTAGCCGTATGCTCGCCAATCAGTGATTTCGTCATTTCATCATAATGATAATAATCATCCGTAAGGGCTGTCACATGCACAAGACCCTCTACCGTATTCTCCAGCTCTACAAACATTCCGAATTTGGTAATACCGCTGACAACACCGTCAAACATATGCCCGACAAAGCGCTCCATATACTGCGCCTTTTTCATATCGTCTACTTCCCGCTCCGCATCCACTGCATTGCGTTCCCGCTCACTTGCCTGATTAGCGGCAGCCTCACACCACAGCTCATCCTGCTTCATGCGCTCGACATCATCACTGGATGTAAAGATATAACGCCGAAGCATTCGGTGAACTACCAGATCCGGATAACGCCGAATCGGCGAAGTAAAATGCAGATAATTTTTCAATGCCAGACCGAAATGCCCGATACAGCGGTTATCGTAGCGTGCCTTCTGCATAGCCCGCAGCATAAAGCTCGATAACACAAAATAATTCTCCTGTCCTCTGGCCTCATTCAGAAGACTCTGCAGCTGTGCGGGGTAAACATTTTGTATACCGCCCTGAAAATTATAGCCGAGTGACTTTGCAGTAGTAGCAAAATCACGCATTTTCTTAGGCTCCGGAGCTTCATGGATTCGATACATGGAAGGGACCTCCATCCATTTCATGTGCATGGCGACACATTCATTTGCGGCAATCATAAAATCTTCAATGATCCGCTCACTCTCTCCGCGCTCCCGCAACACGATATCTGTCGGATTCCCCTTTTCATCAACGAGAATCTTTGCTTCTCTCGTATCAAAATCTATCGCTCCCAGACGCTCTCTTCGCCGTCGGATGATACCGGAAAGCACCTTCATGTTGAGACACAAGTTCAACAGGTGCGGATATTCCTTCTGTGACTGCGCATCACCCGCAAGAATCGCATTCACCTTTTTATATGTCATTCGCTCATCACTGCATATAATGGAAGGATATATCTTATAATTGTCGATTTCACCCTTCTTATCGATATCCATACAGCATGTCAGCGTAAGCCGATCCACTCTTGGATTCAGGGAACAGATTCCATTGCATAGGGCGTGGGGAAGCATCGGTACCACACGGTCAACGACATAGACCGAGGTACCTCTGGCATAGGCCTCCTGATCAATGGCACTTCCCGCCCTCACATAATGGGAAACATCCGCTATATGAACATACAGCCGGTATCCTTTATTGTTCTCCAGCTTTTCCACAGATATGGCATCATCCAGATCCTTGGCATCCTCTCCATCTATCGTAATGGTCAGCAGCTTTCGCAAATCCTTGCGCTGTGCAATATCATCCTCTTGGATGGTTTCCGGTATCTGCTGTACCTCCTGCATGACATCCTCAGGAAACTGCGGATTGATATCCTTTTCCAGTAAAACTGATAAAATATCAATACCCGGATCATATTTATAACCGATTTCCTTCTCAATATGGCACTTCAGTACAGTCCCATAGCTGTCAATTCCTAGCAGAACCTTGGAATCATTCACAAGACGGAAATCATCGAAGTTTGTTATTCTAACCTTGCGGTAATTCAAAAATGCATCCGACAGGAAATATTTTCTGCCCTCTTTGATTTTCACGGTTCCCACCAGCTGTCTGACACTGTGCTCCAGAACCTCAATCACTTCTCCCTCAACACTTTTATCATTGTTTGTCCATGTCTTCGCAAAAACAATATCCCGATCCATACCGAGACCCAGGTGATCCCGACCTATATAATAGCTGGTATCCGCTGTTTCCACAAAGCCGAAGCCTTTCGGATTGATGCGTAGTGTACCTGTAACATACCCCAGCTCTTCACTTGTGAAATAACGCTCCTTGGCGTCTCTTGCGAGTATATGCTCTGCTTCCAGATCATTTAACAGCTTCATCAGCTGTGTGAAGGATGCACTGTCTTCCATATCCAGGGCTCTTGAAAGCTGTGCCGCATGCATACCTCGATAACCGTTTCCATGAATCAGCGCCAGCAGTTCTTCTTTTTTATTCATAGCTCATCAGCCCTCCTTTTTTCCTATAACAATATTATACCATTAAAAAAAGACCTTAGACGGTCTTTCTTACTTACTTAACAATACGAATGATTATAACAAGAGCGAAAAACACAATTCCTGTCACCAGAGTGACATTGGACATGACTTTTTCAGAGCCACGTTCCTTAACGTTTGCGAACAGATTCAGTCCTTCACTTCCACCGAAGGCGCTTCCCAACCCGTCAGATTTTCCGCTTTGCAATAAGGAGAGTATTATTAAAACGACCGCTGCAATCATCAGTAAGGTGTCTAAAATGCCCATAATAATCCTCCTTTCTCAATACGTTCTTAATCATTATAACAAACACACGGATAAAAAACAATTTATTTTTTGTAAAAGGACGAGATTCTCCTGTGTTCAAGGCATAATGGATGTATCTTGTATGCTGTACATAAGACTTATGCTGTCAGATGCTCCCTCCTCGATCTGAACACGCTCCAGCTTCTGCCCCACAGACAGGACGAAAAACAGCTGCTTAACGCTCTCACTATATGATATAGGGAACACTGACAACGGAAACATTGCGCAATTTGCTCAGCTGCAGCTTTAGCTGCATGGAGGTTTGATTGTGCAGAGCATGAAAACGTTTTTTCTTCATAACGAATTGCGGTAGAATCACCGTTACACTTTCCTTCTTTTTCAAATCGTTCTGCGCTTCCTCGACATGATGCAATATCATTTCATTCACATTCCGGTATGGAGCATCCTCGACGATCAGCGGAATATCGAGCCGCATTTGCTGATACAGCTCCTGCAGCTTTTCAGTCGCCTCCGCATTCGTATTTACGTGATAGAATTCCATTTCCCTCACCTGCAGGGAGCATGCATAATGATAAGCCTTCAGAAAGCTGCGGTTGATGGAATCAACAGGCAGTATGACGCTTCCATGGATCTGCAGATCATACGGCTGCAATTCCTCGGCAGAACGGATTTTCAGGCTCTCCTTGACATAGTGGTAATGCCGGTGTATCCGCTCCATGATATATACAAGAACCGGAATGCAGATCAACACGATCCATGCACCGTGCAGAAATTTACTTGCTGCGATGATCACACAGGTAATTCCGGTGATCACCATACCGGCTCCGTTGATGAATGCCTTATGCTTCCACTTATCTTCCTTTCTTTTCACCCATCGTACAAACATTCCCGCCTGTGATAATGTAAAAGACAGAAATACACCGACTGCATACAGCGGCATCAAAAGATGGGAGGACGCATGAAAATAGATCACGAGTGCGGCAGAGAGGAAAAACAGCAACAGAATTCCATTGGAGAAGCTTAAACGGCTCCCCCTTGACATAAACTGTCTTGGCACGAATCCATCCCTTGCCAGAATGGACAACAGTAATGGTAAATCAGCAAAGGCTGTGTTTGCAGCCATTGTAAGAATAACTGCGGTCGTTACCTGCACCAGATAAAACAGCAGAGTCCCGTTTCCGAAAACAGCCTCCGCTATCATGGCAATCACCGTCACATTCGCATTTGGTATAATATGATATAGGGAAGCAAGTGCAGAGATTCCAAGGAAAATCACAAAGACCAGCCCTGCCAGAAGGTACAGCACACGCTTGGCATTTTTCTGCGCCGGTTCACGGAAATTAGGAATTCCGTCGCTTACTGCCTCTACGCCGGTCAGTGCCGTACAGCCGCTGGAAAAAGCCTTTAGAAACAGCAGCAGACCTGCATTCTCCACAAACTGCGGCATAGCTGCGGAAACAGCCGGAGTTTCATGGAATATCAGCACCTTTACAAAGCCTGTGACAATTAACAGTAAAATCGTGATAATAAACAGATAGGTCGGAATACCAAACAGAACACTGCTGTCCTTCATTCCCCGCAGATTGCCAATCGTAAGCAGGCTGATAATTATCAGCGCGATGCCCGTACGCATAGAAAGCAGCTGTGGGAATGCGGAGGTGATTGCTGCTGTTCCTGCACAGACACTGACCGCCACTGTCAGCACATAGTCAATTGCCAGAGAAGCCGCCGCAATCAATCCGAATACCTTTCCCAGATTATCACTGGCAACGATATAGGAACCTCCTCCCTGCGGATAACAATTGATGGTCTGCCGATAGGAAAATACCAAAATAAAAAGAAGAAATACAATTGCAAAGCCTACCTTCATCAACAGTCCGTAGGATGCCATTCCCAATACAGGAATCAATACCATCAGAATTTCCTCACAGGCATAGGAAACGGATGAAATCGCATCACTTGAAAGGACAGGAAGTCCCCATATCACACTGAACTTCTCATGATCCAGTGCATCACTACGCAGCGATTGTCCCAGCACAAGATGCTTTATTTTTTTTAACATAGCTACTCCCTCGATTTCTATGAAGCATGCAGAAAATATCTGCTGACACTATTTTATGCTTCCAGCGAAAATAGTCAATTCATACACAGGTTTATTTAGATAAACTTTATATACGATATAGTTTCGCAAAGTATGATAGAAATTCATTAGAGAAATGCTAGAAATCCTTATCATATGAAAAGGCCCTGATGGACTGATCAAGCTCGAACAGACAATAGCCGGTATCAAATCGCAGAATTCTGCAGGTCGCTCATGGACTGGGAAACAGGTAAAGGGATTACCTTTCTTTGGTATGCGACAGGAAAAGAATATAAGCAGCAGCCCTGAAGCACTCTTCGCAACAGCTTGTCCTTAATTTCTATAAGCAGTGGGCCACATTATTACCGCATTGCCTGAATCCGCTGCACTGTGGCTGAAAACCATTTCACAACAAAAGGGTATCCTCCTGTAAATTCGAGAATACCCCATGATGTATTTATAAACGCTGAATGAACGCTTAATGCTTGTAAATGTTATAGAATGCTGATTTCCCCTGGAAAAGAGCAACATCACCCAGCTCTTCTTCAATACGAAGCAGCTGATTGTATTTCGCAATACGATCTGTTCTGGACATGGATCCGGTTTTGATCTGTCCCGCATTGAAGGCAACTGCGATATCCGCAATTGTCGCATCCTCTGTTTCACCGCTTCTGTGAGATACGACAGCCGTATAGCCGTGTTTCTTTGCGAGCTCCATTGCATCGAAGGTTTCTGTCAGTGTACCAATCTGATTCACCTTAATCAGGATGGAATTCGCGATATCCTTATCAATTCCCTCCTGCAGGATTGCCGGATTTGTGACAAACAGGTCATCCCCGACAATCTGAATTTTCTTACCCAGATGCTCCGTCAGCTTTTTCCAGCCATCCCAGTCGCGTTCTCCCAGACCGTCTTCAATGGAGATAATAGGATATTTCTCAACCAGTTCATCATACCATGCTATCATTTCATCTGTTGTCTTGGAGCCCTGTCCGGATTTTTTCAAATCGTACATCTTTGTTTCTGTATTATAGAACTCACTGGCCGCAACGTCCATCGCAATGCAGATATCCTCACCGGCACGGAAGCCGGCAGCCTCGATTGCTTCCATAATACATTTCAGCGGCGCTTCATTGTCTTCCAGGTTTGGCGCAAATCCACCCTCATCACCGACAGCAGTGACCTGTCCCTTGCTCTTCAACACTTTTTTCAGGGCATGGAAGGTTTCAGCACCCATACGAATTGCTTCGCGAATGCTTTTTGCGCCTACCGGCATAATCATAAACTCCTGAAAATCCACAGAAGAATCCGCATGACTTCCGCCGTTTAACACATTCATCATAGGTACCGGCAGTGTCTTGGCATTGATACCGCCTAAATAGCGATACAGTGGCAACCCATAGTAATCCGCAGCAGCATGTGCAACCGCAAGGGAGATTCCCAGAATCGCATTCGCTCCGTATTTGGATTTATCCTTAGTTCCATCGGCATCAATCAACGCCTTGTCAATTGCAGCCTGGTCGGTAACATCCATTCCCAAAACCACATCGATCAGAATATTGTTAACGTTCTCCACTGCCTGCAGTACACCCTTACCGCCATAACGGGAAGGATCGCCGTCACGCAGCTCCAGTGCTTCTCTTTCTCCAGTGGATGCTCCGCTTGGCACCATGGCACGACCTACAAATCCGGAAGCTGTTTCCACTTCCACCTCAATTGTAGGATTTCCTCGAGAATCCAGAATTTCTCTGGCATGAACATTTGTAATCAATGACATAACCTATGTCCTCCTTTATCTACACTTTTTATACATGCACAGTATAGCACAAACCCCCTTTTGTCTAAAGGAGTTTGCCCAAACTAACACATTTTCACACAATTTATTCCGCAAGTAATTCTCTAAGATCATCAATGGTACGCGTTGGATAAATCTGTAGTTTTTCCACATCCTCGCGCTGATGCACACCACTGGTCACAAAAATCGTATCCACATGGTTTTCCACACCCAGCAGGATATCTGTTTCCAGATTATCTCCCAGAATTACTGCCTCATCCGCATACAGCTGAAAATATTTCAATGCTTCCTCCAGAATCGGAGCATGCGGCTTCCCGATTTTCGGAGAAACCTGCCCGCTTGCATATTCAAACATCGCTACAATGGAACCATTGCCTACCGCAAATCCACCCGGCTGTGCAAGCAGGCGGTCATTATTGGTACCGATCAGCTTCGCTCCCTTCAACAGAAAATCCAATGCCTTAGAATATTTCTCATAGGTACCTGTGTTATCCAGACCAACAAAGACCAGATCAACATCCTGCTCTGTAACGGTAAAGCCGTTATCCTCCAAGGCCTCTCTTAGTCCATCCTGCCCGATATACCAGACGTTTCTTCCCTCATAATGCGCAGCCGCATACCTAGCCGCTGCCATGCTGGAGGTAAAGAAATGCTCTTCCCGGATACCGGTGAATCCCATCTGTTCCATATGCTCCACATTCTGGCGCTTTGTACGCTTTGCATTATTCGTCAGAAAAACAAAACGCTCGCCCCGTTTCGTCAGCGTGTCGATAAACTCCTTAGCACCTTCTATAATCTGTGATCCGCGATACATGGTACCATCGAGATCTATGAAATATGTTTTTTTCATACTGCCACCTGCTTTCTACTCCTTAATGATATAGAAAGCACCATTTTTGTCAAGTGGCACCTATCTGCTTTTCCCTCTTGTTTTCTTCTTTTTCGGGTTAACCAGGAGCAGGCCGATAATAATCAGAATAGCCGGCCAGTAATTCCCCACAAGATAGTTGAAATACATTGCCATTTGATCCGGATCAAAATTAGGCTTGAGAAGAAGCACAACACCACTGATTCCAATGATAAATCCTGCCCGTTCCCGCATTTTTATCACTTCCTGCCTCTATTATAGGAAGATACAGCGACGAATTTTGTCAGTTTCCCGCCATGTCTGCATATTTTTTTAAACAGCTGCATATATGCACAGCAGTCAATTATTTCCACTTTATTAAGGAAACAGTTTCTATCCTATGCTCCTGTGCTGTTTAAAGGAAGCCCTGAAAAGTCTTTTGAGTGCTCATTAAGGTAAACGAAAAAAGACGCAGGTATTCTACGTCTCAATTATTTTATAGAAATTCGCAGCGCTTTAAAGCTCCACTTTCTCCAATTCGCCGTATCCGATTTCCGTCGGAGTTTCACGCCCAAACAGAATGGTCAGTACAACAGCTGTCTGAGAATCCTCATGCAGTTCCTCAACAGTTCCTTCAACATTGGCGAAAGCCCCGCTCAGAATGCGTACACGGTCTCCAACAACAAAATCGATCTGTACCTTACGCTCACTCATACCAAGACGGCGCAGGATGCTCTCCATTTCCTCTTCAGCAACAGGGAACGGCTTCGCACCACCACCACTGGATCCGATAAATCCGGTAACGCCCGGCGTATTACGTACGATATACCATGCTTCATCTGTCATGATCATTTCAACAAACAGATAACCGCTGAACAGGTTGGTCGTTTTCTCTACTTCCTTACCGTTCTTGTATTCAATCTCTTTTTCTTCTGCGACAATTACACGGAACAAATAATCCTGTAGTCCCATGGATTCCACACGACGCAACAGATTTTCTTTTACACGATTTTCATGTCCGGCATATGTATTGACCACATACCACTGCTTTTTATTTTCCTCAGCCATGCTTTACCTCCTACACGATTCCAATCAGTTTCAAGAAACCGGATGATACAACCTGACACAGGTAAAAGAATAAGGCCAGGAATGCTACAAATCCAAATACTGTTACACTGTCTCTGGCAAGATCCTTTGCCTTTGGCCAGCGTATTCTCTTCATTTCGGTTAAAATCCCGTTAATACTGAACCATTTCATAAGCTGCCTCCTTATTTCGTTTCCTTGTGAAGTGTATGTTTACCGCATTTCTTGCAGAACTTCATCAATTCAATACGCTCATTATGCGTTTTTTTGTTCTTTGTAGTTGTATAGTTTCGAGAAAGACATTCGGTGCAGGTTAATATGACTTTATCGCTCATCAGGAACACCTCTTTCTTTGCCTATTTACTTTATCATAAAGAAGTGGTTTCGTCAATTTAATTTCCAATTCCAAGCAGGAATGCTGCGAATTCTACCGCATTTCCTCCCTTTCCCTGTCTTTTCGTACCTTCTGTAGTGTATTATCCACTTTTTTCACCTTGACCTGAAGCGTGTCCGCAATCTGGCGGTACGTATATCCAAGCGCACGCAAATCGACGATTCTTTTTTCCAAATCGCTGAGAGCCTCCTTGCGTGTATTCACACGATGCTGAAATTCATAGGAAACCGCAAAGCTTTCATTAGGCTTTTCCATTATATCAAGCAGACAGTAGCCTCCCGCCTCCTCGCGTATACAGCTATCCAGGGAAAGCACACGTCGTTCATGTGCCGACTGCCGGTAACAGTCAATCAACAGATTGTGAAATACACTGCAAAAATAATGATAGAAGCTGGCCTCCTGATCCTCGCGATAGTCATCGATCGTCTGTACAAGCTTGAGTCTTGCCAGCTGCAGGTAGTCATCCTCAGATAGCCCGCTTTTGCAGGCTCCGATATATTTCTTAATCAGCTTATCAGCTATTTCCTCATACTTATGCATGAGGGCTGCAAATGCCATTTCGTCTTTTTGTCGTATTAAATATAGTAATTCATAATCGTTTTCGTAAACTTCTTCCATCTATTTTCTCTCCCCGAAAGGGAAGCAGAAAATTACAGAGGATGGCGCTGTGCGTGAATCTGGTAAAGCAGGATGCCTGCTGCCACGGAAGCATTTAAAGAGCTGACGCTTCCCTCCATCGGCAGACGGACACAATAGTCGCAATTCTTTTTCACAAGAGAGCTGATACCGAAGCCTTCGCTGCCAATCACAAGAACAAGAGGTACATCATACTGTCCTTCACGGTAATCGCGGGAATTCTCAAAATCTGTTCCGACCACCCAGTAGCCCTGCTTCTTCAGGTATTTGATTGCTTGTACAAGATTGGTGACCACGCTTACCTTTACGGTATCAATTGCTCCGGTACTCACCTTGGCAACCGTCGGTGTCAGACGAACATTGCGATGCTTTCCAATGATGACGCCATCTGCCCGGATACAGTCACAGGTACGTAGAATCGCCCCCAGATTATGAGGATCCTCCAAGCCGTCCAGCATCACCAGCAGCGGCTGTTTTCCCTGCGGAACGCTTTCCAGCAGTTCTTCCAGCTCCCAGGTCTTGTAATCGTCGATACAGGCGGCAATGCCCTGATGGTTTCCGTTCAGCAGCTGATCCATCTTCTTTCTGCCCAGAACCTTTACAGGGATCCGTCTTTTTTTGATTTCACCTTCCAGTGCTGTATCACGGATACCCTCCTGTATCAGAACCTCATGAATGGGCTTCCCGTCCTGCAGAAGCTGCTTTACAACATTCTTTCCATATACATACTGCGTCATTGGTATTCTCCTATCTTCTGAATTTCCTCCCACAAGGCCTTCAGACGGTCCTCCTGATGCGTCAGATACAGCCAGCCGAATAATGCCTCCAGACCGGTTGACATACGGTAGGTTGTCACATCCGCATTTTTTGCCTTGCTTGCGGAATGGGTATTGCGTCCGCGCAGGACGATTGCATATTCCTCTTCACTGAAAAATGCACGCTCCTTCAGCTGAATCAGAAAATACGCCTGTGCCTTCGCACTCACCCAGGACTCACTCTTCTTCTGTAAAATTTTGGATTTCTGCCAGCCCTGTGCCAGCAGCATTTCCCGAACCAGCAGCGACATGACAGCATCTCCCATATAGGCAAGCGATGTTCCGTTATACTCCTTAATATCCATTACAGGATACCCTTCTCTATCAGCTTCGCACGGTATTGATCAGCCGTCTCAAAATCCTTTTCCTTAACGGCTGCCTTCCACTGACGGTGCAGCTGTTTGTCTTCCTCGCTCATTGTCAGACGCAAAAGCTCAATGCCCAGGACATCCATCATTTTCTCCAGGGTACGAACCAGTGCCTTCACCACCTGCAGATCACTTTCTCTCTGACGCAGTGCCTGATTGAGAGCCTTAACAGTTTCAAACACAGCCGCAAAAGCATTCGGTGTATTCATGTCATCCTGCATAGCATCAAGAAACGGCGCAAGCTGATCCTCATCACAGGTCTCATCCATGTCAACATCGGCAAGACCCAGTTTAACATACGCCTGCTTCATTGCAGTAGCCACGCGGTTCAATTCCTTTTTCGCCGTTTCGATTGCTTCCTCATTGATATTCAATGGTGCACGATAGTGTGCAGACAGCATGACCCAGCGCAATACATTTCCACCGATTTTCGCAATCATATCCTTTGCCCAGATCACATTCCCCAGACTTTTGGACATCTTCTCTCCATCAATATTCACCATACCATTATGAATCCAGTAATTAGCAATCGGAGAGTCGTAAGCTGCACGAGACTGTGCAATCTCATTTTCATGATGCGGGAATTTCAAATCCATACCACCGCCGTGAATATCAATCGTATGCTCACCGCCAAACTCCTGATTGATCATGACTACACATTCCGTATGCCATCCCGGACGTCCCACAGACCATGGAGAATCCCACTTGATACCTTCTTCTGTTTTTTTCCACAATGTGAAATCCAGCGGATTTTCCTTCTTGCTGTTCTCGTCAATACGCGCACCAACAAGCAAATCCTCGATCTGCTGATTGGACAGCTTTCCATAGCTTTCCACACTGTTTACTCTAAAATACACATCGCCTTCCATTTCATATGCATGTCCCTTATCCACCAGCAGCTTAATAAAAGCAATAATGGCATCCATGGTTTCTGTAACCCTTGGAGCCGCATCCGGCATTGCAGCGTGCAGGGATAAACGGTCATGATTATATGCATCTATAAATTTCTCTGTAATTTCTGCTTCACTTACTCCACATTCCTTTGCGACCTTGATGATCTTATCATCAACATCGGTATAATTTGAGACCATTTTAACGTTGTACCCAATCGCCTGAAACGTGCGCTTCAGCGTATCGAATACAACGATGGGCCGGGCATTCCCGATGTGGGGATAGTTATATACTGTTGGACCGCATACATACATATGCACCTCATTTTCATGCAGGGGTTTAAATTCTTCCACCTTTTGATTCATACTGTTGAATATTTTCATATCATTTCCTCCTTATAAATAAAAAAAGCACTTATATTATAGAGACGCTGTTTCGCGCGGTTCCACTCTATTTGAAAAATGCTTTTCCACTTGGTACGTTAACGCCGAACTACGTATTCTTCTACATTATCGAAAAATCCCTCCAAGGGGCATTTCCCGCATGAATTGTTTCTGCTTCCACCATTCAGAAATCGCTGTCTTTCCATACATATGCCGGTACTCATCCTTGTCACAGGTTTATCTTGTTTTAGTATAACAGGGAACTATGCGGATTTCAATACTACCGCTCATTTCCCTCGCTTTTTTCCTTCTCAAGCGCTTTTGATATATTCATGAATTGAGCCATCAGGTCATCACTCAGTCCGGATTTTTTCATTTCATCCACATAGACTGCATCCAAATCATCTAGCTCCTTGAAACCATTTGTATCTCCTTCATCATTGGTATTCAGCTTTGTACGCAATGCCATGATCTTCACCTCACTCAGAACTGTGGTTATAGTTTACACCTTTCCGTCACATTTGAAAAGAGGAGATGCTATATTTTTCTGCTGTTTTTCATTTTATACATCTGCACATCCGCCTCATGGAATACATCCTGCAGCGATGCACACTGTACAGGATCATACAGCGCATACCCAACCGATAGGGAAATCGGTATGTCACAGTCCTTAGGCACGGTTTCCTCATAGGTCAGAATACGTTCACACAAAGACTTCATCTTCTTATCATCCGCATCGGGTACTAAAACAACAAACTCATCACCGCCGAAGCGATATACCGGACAGGTACTGGCACATTTTCCAATCACCGTTGCCGCCTTCCTTATATATTCATCCCCGATCTGATGCCCCTGTTCATCATTGATTTTCTTTAATCCGTTCAAATCCGCAATCAGTATCCCCAGCACCTCATCCTGTTTGTTCTGGATATCGAGTTCAAATGCATTTCGATTTTTCAGACCTGTCAAAAAATCTGTATTCGCCATATCCTTATACATGGGATTGCTGATACGCTTAAACAAACGAACAGCGATGAATACGGCGAGCAGACAGGCAATTGCCGCAATGATCGGTGTACCGATGCGAATTATCTGAAAAGCACGGTACTGATGGGTGGCATCAAATTCAATTCCCAGCACACCCACGACCTCATTGCCCTTATGAATCGGGAAATAAGAGATAAAGATAGGACCCCATTCCGTATTTTTTATCTGATTCGGCAAAATAATTTTATCATGTAAAGCAGCCGTTAGCTCCGGGATGATTTCCTCTTCGATTTTATCTCCGGGATTACGAAAATCAGAGCTGTCATACGGCAGACCATCCACCAGATATACATACTCCCCCTGTATATTTTTTTCTGCAGTATATAGATAACGTACATTCGTGCTGGCTTTTACTTCTTCCAGTTTCTCCTTCATACGTATATAGGCAGGATTATCTCTCGTCAATGCCTCTGTATTTTGAAAAGTGGTCTTATCCACATAATCATCCACATACTGATAGATGCTGTGAGAGCGCTCCTTGAGACTGTTGATCATATCCTCATGTGTGATAAAGTAGTTAAAAAAATACACACAGATCAAAGGTGTTGTCACAAGAACAGCTGTCACAATGGATACCTGTACATCTACTCTGCTGATTCGCCGTTTTCTATCCATAGTTCTCTCCCCAAATTTGTTACATCAATTATAGCATGCACATAGAAAGGAAAACAACGACGAAACAGAAAACATTACAATTATTCTGCCGATATCAGTAGCTTCCATCTCAGAGGCGATATTTGTAATTGTTTTCGTCATTCTTTCACGCCATATCCGGAAGTGCGTTCAGCTTTAACTTCCTTCGCATGAATGCATAAAAAAGACCACCGTAGTGATCTTTTGTTTATACTTTTCGTCTGGGAATTAAGCTAATTCAGAGAAGAATTTGATTGTTCTAACCATCTGGCTAGTGTAAGAGTTTTCGTTGTCATACCAAGATACAACCTGTACCTGAGTATTTCCGTCTTCCATTTCCATAGCCATTGTCTGAGTTGCATCAAACAGTGATCCGTAACGCATACCGATAACATCGCTTGAAACGATTTCGTCAGTAGTGTATCCGAAAGATTCATTTGAAGCAGCCTTCATAGCAGCGTTGATTTCGTCAACAGTTACTTTCCCCTTAACAACAGCAACTAAGATTGTAGTTGATCCTGTAGGAGTAGGTACACGCTGAGCGGAACCGATCAGTTTACCTTTCAGTTCAGGAATAACCAGACCGATAGCCTTAGCAGCACCAGTAGAGTTAGGAACGATGTTTACTGCAGCAGCACGGGAACGACGCAGGTCACCTTTTCTCTGAGGTCCGTCCAGTGTCATCTGATCACCTGTGTAAGCGTGGATTGTTGACATGATACCGCTCTGGATAGGAGCTAAATCATTCAGTGCTTTCGCCATAGGAGCTAAGCAGTTTGTAGTACAAGAAGCAGCAGAGATTACTGTGTCTTCCGGTTTCAATACATCGTGGTTTGTGTTGAATACAACGGTAGGCAGATCGTTTCCTGCAGGTGCAGAGATAACAACCTTACGAGCACCAGCTTCGATGTGTGCAGAAGCTTTGTCTTTTGAAGTGTAGAATCCTGTACATTCCAGAACAACGTCTACACCTAATTTTCCCCAAGGCAGGTTTTTAGCATCAGCCTCAGCATAAATTGTGATTTCCTTTCCATCAACTGTGATAGAGTTTTCACCAGCAACTACTGTATCAGCTTTAGCGTATGTACCCTGTGTAGAGTCGTATTTTAATAAGTGAGCCAGCATTTTTGGAGAAGTCAGGTCGTTGATTGCAACTACTTCGTAACCTTCAGCCCCAAACATCTGTCTGAATGCAAGACGCCCAATACGTCCAAATCCATTAATAGCAACTTTTACTGTCATCTTCAAAGTCCTCCTTTTAACACTCTTATTATACGTATTTCATAGGTAAATGTCAATTGAGAATCTTTTCACTTGCAGTTTTTTTCAGCCTTCCTTCCGTTTTGGACAGTATCCGGCAAAAATTGCGATTTTCACCCTTAAAAAGGGCTTTTTTCAGTATAACAAAGCGTCATAATTTGTAAACGATTACATCAATTCACTGCTGACATACGGTATTAAAACGCCTCTTTCGAGCATACTGTGTATAGAGACGGGAGTGATAGTATGGTCTTTGTACCGACAATTATAGAAAGAAACGCAAGCAGTGAACGGGTGTATGATCTGTACTCCTGCCTGCTGAAGGAAAGAATCATCATACTGACGGGAGAGATTGACGATGCCATGTCCAGCTCCATTTGCGCACAGCTGCTGTATCTGTCCAGCATTAGCAGCGAGCCGATTCAAATGTATATCAATTCTCCCGGCGGCAGTGTCAGTGCGGGACTGGCTATTTATGATATAATGAAATATATCCGCTGTGATGTCAGTACGATCTGTATGGGAATTTGCGCAAGTATGGCTGCTGTGCTGCTGAGTGCGGGAACACAAGGAAAGCGAAGCGCATTATCAAACAGTGAAATCATGATTCATCAGCCTATGGGCGGTATGCAGGGACAGGCCAAGGATATGGAGATCGCTGCACTGCATATTCAGAAGCTGAAGGAGCGGCTGTACAGCATTCTCAGTGAGAATACCCGGCAAAGCAATGAAACACTACGCCGGGATTGTGATAGAGATTACTATATGGATGCGAAGGAAGCACTCTCCTATGGCTTGATTGATGCCATCATCTAATGCAGAAAATTCTGCCCTTTCCTTATATGTTATGGTAAAATAATCGTATAAAGGAAGTGATACTATGGAACGTAAAGCAAAGAAGGTATGTGAATCTGAAGCAGAGCAGGTTCAGCTTGTCATGGCCAACCATCTGAATGGCAGCGGTCGTCTGTTTGGCGGACAGCTTGCCGAATGGATTGATGTTCTTGCGGGTGTGGTTGCCAGAAGGCACTGCAACAGCAATATTACAACCGCATCCATTGACAGCCTGAATTTCAAGGAAGCAGTACATCTGAATGAGCTGATGGTGCTTCATGGCAAGGTGACCTATGTGGGAAATACCTCAATGGAAATCCGCGTGGACAGCTATGTGGAAAACAGGGACGGTGTCCGCCGCCTTGTCAATACAGCATATCTGACAGAAGTCGCTTTGGATGATGAAGACCGCCCGACCACTGTACCGGGGCTGATTTGTGATAGCGAAGAGGAAAAACAGGAGTATCAGGCAGGCATTCGCCGAAGAGAAATCCGCCTGCAGCTGCAAAATATCGCAAAGGGCAAGGATTAGTATCATAAAAATACTGCACTTACAGACCCTTCACATGATGATAGGGAAAGTATAAGACTTATCCAAGCATGTATACCAGCATGCTGGAGATAAGTCTTTTTATTGCCTCATATAAATTCACAGCTGTATTGTCCTTCAAACATATAGAAAACACTGAGTCTTATAACGCCGACTCAGTGTTTTTTTCATACATAGGATTTTCACGCAAAACCAACTGCTTTCTTTTGGTAGCTAACACGTAGCTATCATCATTTCAGGGTAGATATGGCCCGCCGCAGCTGTGCAACATCCTTATGCGTATAGATTTTTTCTGTCGTGGTATAGGAGCTGTGTCCGATCAGCTTTTTGATGCAGGTACTGTTTGCGCCGTAATTACTCAATCTGGTCGCAAACGTATGACGGCAGTCATGTGGCAGATGCTCCATTTCCAGCATATCCATTATTTTATCAAAATACTGATTGCGGTACATATGATAATTAAATTTTTTACGTGTATCCGCATCACTGATCAAATATTCATGACCCTGCAGATAGTAGTCCATCACGTATTTTTGAATTTTTTCATGCACCGGAACGAGCCTGTTTTTACCAGCTTCTATTTTACTTCCCCCGCGTATGGTCATATTCTGCACATCTACATCTTCTCTGCGAATGTTAAAAAGCTCTCCTACGCGAAAGCCGGTGTAGATCATAATAAGAATCGTATCTACAAACGGAATATTTTCATGATCAAACAGCTTTTCAATTTCCCATTCAGTAAATGGCTTGTGAATTTCGGGGTGATCCTCTTTCCTATTGATAATCACGTATTTTGCGTAGTTTTTCTGAATAATATCGTTTTGCACAGCATATTCACATACCAGCATCATCAAAGAGCGCAGCTTGAGATCACTGGACAGCGACAATGTACTTTCATCCATGATTCGCTGGAAATGCATTGCCCTGAGATCACTCATGCGGACATTCCATATACTGGAACAGCGTGCATAGGCTGCCTTATAACCATTTATCGCCGTTTGTGATATATTCCGATATTTGGTGGATGACCATTCCATATAAACATTTTCAAACGTTATCGTACCCAGCTTTTCAATTTCCGCATACAAAGCAGGATTTTTATTATAATTCCATAACGAAAACTCCGCCATTTCCTCTGTCTCATAATATCCGATGATTTTACGCTTCTGATGCCGCATGCCATCCTTTCGTTTATAGGATACGGTCACACATGCAACCCATGGCTTTCTTCTATTTCCCTGCAGCTTGTATACACTGCCCATCCCGTTTGCCTTTTTTATACCTACTGATTTCCCTTTCATCCTTACACCTTCCAACTGCCTGTCCTCATATAAACCATACAATGTCAAGGATGGAATTGCAATCATGAAATGATTGGTTGCGAACACGTAGCTAACATACGGCATTCTGCTATTAATCGCATACCTCCTTTTTATATAGCGCTTATTCTTACCAATATGCCGTATTCCGTGAATTATTCAAATAACAATTTGCTTACAATTATCTTTAATAATCTGAAAGGAGAAACAACATGGATGTAAATATTATTCAGGCTTTACTGGTATTCGTTGTTGCCTTCATTATGGGTATTGACCAGTTTAGTTTCTTGGAATCATTGTATCAGCCAATCGTATTGTGTCCGATTATCGGCGCAATTCTTGGAAACTTCCAGCTTGGTGTCGTAGTTGGTGGTGCTTATCAGCTGATTCAGATTGGTAGTATGCCAATCGGTGGAGCGCAGCCGCCTAACGCAATTCTGGGTGGTATCATGGCGACTGTATTCGCAGTTTCTATGAACATGGAGGCAACTGCAGAAGGTGTCGGAGCTGCTATGGGTCTTGCAATTCCATTCGCAGTATTTGGACAGTACGCAGTTACATTAACATTCACTATTATGTCCGGTATGATGGCAAAAGCTGATGCTTGTGCTGAAAACGCTGATGTAAAGGGAATCCGTAACATCAACTTCATCGAAATGGGTATCTTGGGCTGCCTGTTCGGTGCACTGGCTGTAGCCGGTTTATACGGTGGTTCTAAATTAGGTATCACATTAAAGGATCTGTCCTTCCAGTTCTCTTGGGTAATGGCTGGATTAGACGCTGCCGGTGGTGCTATGAAATTTGTCGGATTCGCTATCCTGATGAAGGTTATGATGTCCGGCGAAATGTGGGGATTCCTGCTTGCAGGCTTCGCTATGTCTGTTATCTGCAGCAATATTTCCGCAATCTCCGGAGCAACTCTGCTTCTGTGTGCTTTCGTTGGTATCGCAATCGCACTGTACGATTACCAGGTTAACATGAAAATCAAAAATAATGCAGGTTCAAATGTAGGAGGTGTTTCTGATGGCATATAATATTCCTGAAAGATATAGTGACTTAACTCCGGCACCTCAGCTGGATAAAAAGACATTAAACAAAATGGTATGGATGTCATGCTTCCTGCAGGCTTCTTTCAACTATGAAAGAATGCAGGCCTGTGGATGGCTGTGGGGTATTCTCCCGGGTCTTCAGAAAATTCATACAAACAAGGATGACCTGAAGGCTTCCATGGCTCACAACCTGGACTTTCTGAATACGCACCCGTTCCTGGTAACCTTCGTTATGGGTATCGTATTATCTCTGGAACAGAACAAAACGGAAACACAGACCATTCGTTCCGTACGTATTTCCGCTGCCGGTCCTCTGGGTGGTATCGGTGATGCACTGTTCTGGTTGACATTGGTTCCGATTACTGCAGGTCTGACTGCAAATATCGCAATGGAAGGTAACATTCTGGGTGCTGTATTGTTCCTGATTATCTTCAATGCTGTACAGTTTGTTGTTCGTTGGTGGCTGATGCACTGGTCCTACAACCTTGGTACAAAGGCTGTAACCATGCTGACAAGCAACGCTAAGGAATTCACTCGTGCTGCATCTATTCTGGGTATCTTCGTTGTTGGTGGTCTGATTGCCAACTACGGTGCTACTTCTCTGCGTATTACTGTTGGTTCTCCTACAATCAACATTCAGAGTCTGATTGATGGAATTCTGCCAAAGCTGATTCCATTACTGATTACGCTTGGTATCTATACACTGATCAAAAAAGGCTGGACACCTGTTAAATGTATCCTTCTGATTCTGGTTACAGGTATCGTTGGATGTGCATTCGGTATCTGGGCTGGTGATTCCAAAGCTATGGATAACGATGGAAACACAATCGCAGGTGGATACAACCCGCTGGTTGAATGGTACACTTACGATGGCGGTGAAAAAGAACCTTCTGCTAAAGAGCAGAAACACGCAACTCAGGAAATCATTAAGCAGCTGCAGGATCTGGGTATCAAGATTGATGCTACTGCAGACGCTATTAGTGACTTAGGCTACGGCGGTTCTGGTTACGAACAGAAATAATAGTATTTCGCTATTATAGATAAATAGTAAAAAGCTCTCTCTACTTTAACGTACAGTTCATACGTGGAAAAGGTTTCTTCGGAAACCTTTTTTCTAAATATAGCGCTGAATTACAGTGTCTGTACTCCGTTTCAATTATGATATATATTCTTGTACCGTTTTCAATGAAGGAATGAGGTATTTTATGAACCCTATTTTATTAGTCATTATTATGATCGGCGGTATCCTTATCCTGGCCTATCAGATAACAAAGAACAGACTGCTGAATAGCTTGAACAGGGCTTTGACAGCAAATGATAAGGAGGCAATCAACAGGATTACCGATAAGTCTTTGAATCAGCGAATTTTATCTCCTTATGTATGTGATTTATATATGCTGCGTGTTCTTTTCAAAACCGGGCAGATTGAAGAACTAAAGGAACATCTGAACCTCGTACTGGATAAGCCATATACACTTGAGAAAAGAAAAGATATTCTGGACATTTACTATTATCAGTTCTTATTTAAAGACGATGCAGAGTACGCTGAAATACTGCTGGACCGGATTAGAGAAACCAATGATGCAGCCTATATTGAATACAATACAAATGCTTACAAGGTGATGATTCTAAAGCATACAGACTTACTGGAGGATATGATTCAGGGTATTGATGATAAAAAATATCATGGATTTGCCTTGGGAATAACTTTATATCTGGCAGCCTTGCAGTATTATTATTTAAACGATATGGAAAATGCGCGTATTTTCTTTTACAATAGTCTGAGCTGTTTCCATGCGAAGTCGATCTATGCTGCGCATGCACAGGCCTGGGTGGATAAGCTGAGTAAGGATATGAATGCAGCTGATCTGGATTATTGAAATATGCAATGATTTGTTGATTACTATCGTAAATAAAAAAAGAGGAAATCTGAGGTTTCGTGTTAACCTTTACCGATTTCTTCTTTTTATTTACAAAGCGTACTTCCTTATTTTACTATTCTAAGGTGTCTCTATAAAGAATACAGTAAAAACCGTGAATAGACTCATGCTGTTGAAAAGTAAAAGCATCAGTAATCTAGATCCTCGGCACCAAGTTCTTCCGTCAACCGGTCAACATACGCCTTTGCTTTTGCATAGTAAAAGGATTTTTTGTTAAAGCAGCTCAAACTGTTATAGAAATATGTTCTTGCATTATCCTTATCCTGAAGAAGCAGGTATTGCATTCCTACCATAAAGACAGCAATTCCCAGCCCTAGCCCCGAATACTTCTTATTTTCTATTCCTTCTATCATGGTGTCCAGCAGATCTGTATTATGTTCAATCATAACAGAATATGCTTCTTCATTGTATGTTATATACTGTGGATCATTTGTTTCCCTGATTTTCTCCAATAGCCTGAACGCCCATTCCTTATCTTCATGGAATAAAAAATGATAAAAATAAATATCCAATACTTCCTTACGCTTTTCCAGAGTATACGGCTTCTCCAGCGTTTCCATAAGATATTTTTTAAAACCGATATTATCACCTTTATTTAAGAGTGCACGCAAAATATAAAGATCACAGACAAAGCTTCCCATAAAGCGTTTATAGAATGACTTTTCTGAAAGCTGCAGGACCAGATCATAATTCTGATTTTGCATTGCCTTACTGACTTTGGATAATACATGGTTTTTTATCATTTGATATGCCAGAAAGCATACGATAAAACCAACTGCTATAACGATTGCCATACCGTCCATTAAATCACCTCGTTCATTTGATTTAGAAAAAGACCATAGACCGAAGTGCTATGATCTTTTTCTTTCGATACACATTCATGTATCTTAAGTAGGATGAGAGAGTTTTAGATAATCGTAAACCTTATTCAGGCATTGTTACGTTGACACCAGCTTTATTCAACTGATCAACAACGCCCTGGATTGCATCGTATGCCTGCTGACCTGTTTTCTCTGCAGCTGCAGGTTCAGGATAGTCATACCAAGAAACAAGTGGATCATATCCACCATTGATAGAAGCACCGTTTTCATCAATTGCCTTAGAGTCACCGGCAAAGATTCCAAATGCGCATCCGACAATACCAGCTACCAGAATCAGAAGGATACATTTGATCGGTGTCCAACCCTTTTTGATTAAGAAGAACAGACCGATTGTGATAACCAGCGGTAACAGCTTCGGCAAGATACCGTTCAACAGATTCTGAACATTGATAGCAGGATCTGCAATAGCGATACGAAGTGAAGTGGAACCATAGTTGGCAATCAATGCACCTACTGTAAAGATACCAAGAATACTAGCAGCACGAGTGAATTCCTTAGCGTTGCTTGTCAGCATGGTTACAGCCTTTGTACCAAGGTTGTAGGACCAGTGCATCAGAAAATAACGAACCGCAAACTGTACAGCGTTGAAGATTACCAGAAACAGAATAGCACCAATGATGCTCTTATCATTCAATGCCATGTTAGCCGTGATACCCGCTGTAATTGGAACTAATGTCAACCAGAACAGCGCATCACCGATACCACCCAGAGGACCGGCAGCGGAAATACGTACGGAACGAATTGTAGCTGTTTCAGCCTTGTTCTGTTCCAGAGATAATACGATACCCATAACGAAGGTTACCAGGAATGGATGCGTATTCAGGAAGTCCAGGTTATGTGCCATGGAAGCCTTTAAATCCTCTTTGTTTGTATGAATCTTTTTCAGACCTGGGAGGATTCCCCACAGCCATCCGCAGGCCTGCATTCTTTCATAGTTGAAAGAAGCCTGCAGGAAGCATGACATCCATACCATTTTATTCAGTGTTTTCTTATCCAGCTTAGCTGCCGGAGTTAAATCGCTATATCTTTCAGGAATATTATATGCCATCAGAAACACCTCCTACATTTGAACCTGCACTGTTTTTGATTTTTGTGTTGATCTGGTAGTCATATAATGCAATAGCCAGACCTACGAATGCACACAGCAGCAGTGTTGCGCTGCTAACAGATTCGATACCCATACAGATGTTAGCCATAACGAAACCTGCGAACAGGAATCCCCACATTTCGCCGGACATCATAACCTTCATCAGGATAGCGAATCCGACAAACTTCATAGCACCACCGGCAGCGTCTAATCCAGCCATTACCCAAGAGAACTGGAAGGACAGGTCTTTCAGTGTTACACCAAGTTTTGATCCACCATAAACACCAGCTACAGCCAGGATACCGAACAGGATACCCAGGATAGCCATTTCTGTAAAGTTAATCATTGCAATTGCTTTTCCGTCTGCCTCTTCAGCAGCTTTATCAGCTTTTGCCATTAAACCTGACATAATAGTAAATGTTAATGTTACTGCATACTGCCCGAATACTGCGAATGGAATAGCCAAACCTACAGCCAGACCTACACCTTCTGCAGTCGGTTCAAGATTCATGGAAACTGCGAACACAGCTGTCATGATTGTACCCATAATTGCGTTAGGCGGCTGCGCTCCACCGATTGGCATACTACCAATCTGTACTAGCTGATAAGCACCACCGACAACGATACCTAATTCAAAGTTACCTAAGATAGCACCAATAATTGGTCCCAGTACAATAGGCTGATACAGGGATTCTAAGAAACTGAACTGGTCAATACCCATAATGAACGCCACTATGAATACCAGTAAAGCTTGAATGATATTTACATCCATGTTGTTTCTCCTTTCAAATCAATGATTTAAGATAAGATTTTTTTAATTTTTCGATAAATTATTATTTGAATAATTTATCAAGATTTTCTACAGGTGTATCTGGAACACGTTTAATTTCCAGCTCTACGCCCAAGTCCTGTAGTTTCTTGAAAGTCGCAACATCGTCATCATCTACAGCAACGCTGGTGGCAACCTGACGCTTGCCGTCTGCCATATGCATGTTTCCGATATTGACTTTCTTAATAGGTACTCCACCTTCTACTAATCTTAGTACATCCTGTGGAGTTTCACAGATAATTGCAATGTGCTGTGCTGGACTTGCTTTTCCGATAATGTCAATTGTCTTCTGAATTGAGAAGAAACGTGTCTGCGCATAAGCCGGTGCAGCCATGTTCATCAATCCCTGACGGAATTCATCTGTAGACACTGCATCATTGGCTACTAACAGAAGGTTAGCTCCTACAACTCCACACCACTGTGTTGCAACCTGTCCGTGAATCAAACGGTTATCAATTCTTGTTAATACGATATCTGGCATTTTGCTCTCTCCCTTCTACCATTAGACATGAACTAATTTACCGAACCTTGATGAGGTGGATTCGATAAGTAAACCCTTTCAGTTCACTTAGATTCTATGTCAAAAAACAGCATAATTCTTTACACTTTTTATCAGTGATTTTGCACTTTTTAGTAATTTTCCGGAGATTTTGCAGGTAAATAATGCAAACTATCAGAAATATACATACCAGCATCAAAATTTTACATATTCCCATGATTTTTGTTAATTGTGTGATAAATAAATTAAATTTGTCTTTTTTTATTACCATTTCCATTTTATGAAAACACTTACATAAAAATATAGAGTTTTCAGTGATTTCATTGCTGCTTGATTTTCTTCCTTTTTCCTTTTATATCAAATCTGAATTTGATATACTAATAGTAATGAGAGGGTGATTGCTTTGTTTAATAAAACAACAAGTTTTATTTTCAATAAATACGGTGAAATCGTCAATGAACTCACAAAGCACCAGACACCGAAGCTCAGTCGCACAATTGTAAAGCTGAAGGACAAGAGCTTTGATAATTTCATGTTCTATACCAGTGACATCTATGTTCGCGTACAGAGCGGAATCGTTATGCTGGTCGTCACAAAGGATGATACTGCCAGAAGCTATGAGCGTTTTGTAGTACATCGCCATATCAAAATACGAAAGGGCGTTAAATTTAATTTTCTATGCATATCCTCCAGTGCTAAGCTGGAAGTGGAGATGGATTTCAAGGCAAAGAAGAGACAGATGTCTACCTATGACCATAATCCAATCGTCTATGAGCCAATCGTACCAACCTTTGAGATAAAAGAAATTCTAGCCTATTATTATCAGGTCCGCAATGCCAGCTATACCTTTCCAGGTGAGAAGCACAATTACTGGGAGCTGACCTTCATCGACAATGGCGAGCTGGAAACGACTGTGGATGGAGAAACGTATCAGCTGGATGAATTGGATCTTATTTTATATGCGCCCGGGCAGTACCATACCCAGAAAACCGGTCACGCAAAATCATGTTCCTATCTCACCATCATGTTTGATATGGAAATACCCGATTCCTATCTTGTCACGAATCGTGTCTACAATGCCCACCGTGATATCCACAACGCTTTAAACAATTTTATTAAGGTCTCCGGCAATGATATGCTTTATGACAGTGAATTGATGCTATGTTACATGAAGGAGCTGCTTATCAAAATTCTGCAATATGACTTCCTTACCAGTTCCCCTGTCGCATCAACACCGATGCAGCAGCGGTTTGAAAATGAGCTGTTAAATGAAATCGTAATTTTTATCAATGACAGCATCTATGAGCAGATCACCATCGAGGAAATCTGTCTGAAATTCTCAATATCACGCTCCAGCCTGCAGACGCTCTTTAAAAATAACCTTGGGGTTGCGCCGAAGCAGTATATCAGTGACCTGAAACTTAACAAAAGCAAGCTGCTCATTAAAGAGAGTGTCTACACAATCAGCGAAATCGCCAGTATGATGGGATTTACCTCCATTCACTATTTTTCAAGGAAATTCAAGCAGCAGTTTGGTATCACTCCGACAGACTATGCAAAGACGATTTACAATTAGCAGCATCTGTAAAGCGTATGGTTATCACAACACACAGATATGTTCACAGATTCCTATTTGAAATATGGAATGAGTTGGTTTATGAAGGAAGAATCAACTCATATTCAAACAATGATTCATAAAAGGCAGCTGAAAACCAGACGATTTCTTGTATTGTCTGGTTTTTATGTCCTCATGTATATGAATTTGGATGAAAAAGCGAATTATTCTTCTGAGAGAACAGGAAAATGTATTTTATATGCGGAAAGTTTATGCCAGCGGTAGCAGAAGAATAGAAGCAATCATGTGATTCTGCAACAGCTCTGTGGTAATCACAAAGGGATATTCTTTCATATAGGAAAGACTTCTGAAATCTTAGCGTCGAATTCATAGAAAAAGCACACAATTCCAGCATGGTTTTGTGTGCTTTTCATTATTTTGTTTTCGAAGAGTTTCTTTTCTCCAGCACCTGGTTGACCGCAAGTCTGGAAATTGTAATTTCAATTCCTTTTGCCACTTCAACATCGAGGTACTCTTCCTTTGCACGGATAATCTTTCCCCTGATACCGCCTGCGAACAGGATATCCTTCCCCGGCTTCATACGGTTGAGCTGATCCTTCAGTTCTTCTCTTTTCTTTTTCATCATACGTGCGCTGACGATATAATAGATGAGCAGAAAGCAGATGAGCAGAAAACCAAGGGTGATGCAGCACCAGAGTATGGTATGCCAATCAATCATGCATCAGCTTCCTCTTAGATTCCGTCTGTTGGCTCTTCCTGCTGAACAGGCTTAAATTCATAACGAACAACCTGATCTTTTCCAGTGTTCATTGCCATTTCAGTCAGCATACCCAGTTCTTCTACAAACTGGCGTCCCATATTGACTTCAATCAGCATCGGCAGGTTTGTACCGGCAACAACTTCAACATTGCCTCTCGGGTATCCTACCATAACTGCAGTTTTGAATGGAGACCCTCCACCAAGGTCAGACAGAACCAGAACGCCTTCGCAGTCCTTCAGCTCGTCCAGTGCTTTTGTTAATTCGCGTTCCAGGTCATCTACAGAATAGCTTTCCAGGAAGTCTACTGCTACATAATTCTTTGGTTCTCCGGCAATCAGCTTCAATGAGCTGGTCAATCCGGATGCAAAATTACCGTGTCCGGTTACGATTAGTCCGATCATCTTTATATCCTCCGTTCCTATCTCTTTGTGTAAGGGTGCAGAATTACGCCCTTTACAACACGGTTAACCTCTCCTGTAGGACATGGGTTATCCGGAGTTATATCATATGATAAAGATTTGAATAATGCAAGTACCTGTGCAGCAACGATGTAATCAAATCCAAGGAATGCGTTTTCATGCTCATTGTCCAGATCGAATGAGAATGCATAGTCAACCAGACCTGCAACCTCTTCATCTCTCTTATTCATGATTGCCATCAGCTTGTTTCCTTTACGCTGCGGGCTCATTTCCTTAATCAGATCCACTTCATACTGACGGGTATATGGATCGTCACTCAGATAAACGATGGTCAGGGTGTCATCATTGATGATGGATTTCGGTCCATGACGGAATCCCATTGGAGAATCATACATTGTCGCAACGCGTCCGGCAGTCAGCTCCAGAATCTTCAGCTGAGATTCCTGTGCGATTCCCTTCAGGCAGTTTGCGCCAAGATAAACGATACGGTTGAAGTCATATGCGCCTACAGCATCCTTGAAGAATTTCCAGTTGTTGGCAAGCATTCTTTCTGCAGCCTTGATAACGTCCTCCAGCTCTGCTTTCACTTCATCCAGATTATCCAGACTGAAGCACAGCAGGGTGGCCAGCATCATATTAGAGAAGCTGGAAGTCATAGCGAAGCTTTGATCGTGTGTTTCAGGAGTCAGATTGATTGCATATGCATTCTCTCTTTTTTCCGCTGCCTTTGAAAGAGCACCCTCATGATTGCAGGTAATAAACAGATGATACAGATTCTTACCGCATACTTCATCCGCTACATCTACTGCACCTACAGATTCCGGTGAGTTTCCGCTGCGTCCGTAAGAGATCAGCAGGGTTGGTTTTGTCTGTGACAGATAGTTTTCCGGAGCTGCCACGATATCTGTAGTGGCATATGATTTTGTTTTATAGTTTGTTCTCTTGCTCACATATGTGAAGATGGCGTTTCCAACGAATTCACTGGTACCTGCGCCTGTCAGAATGATATCATAGTCATCGTGTTTCGTTACGTTTTCGATAAATGCCTTGATTTCTTCCTTGTGTTCCTCTACCTGCTTGATTGTTTTTTTCCAGGTGTTCGGCTGCTGGTTAATTTCTGTTGCCGTGTAAATTCCTTTTAAACTTTCCCATTCTTTTGTGTCTTTTCCAAAGATCATGTTCCTTCACTCCTTTTCCGGATTTGAAATCCTTTTCATTACGATTTCATTATAGCTCAGCGTTTATAAAAAAACAACGAGGTGCGCAAAATGTTGTTAATTTGTACAAAATTATTGCTAATTTATATTCTTGTTTTGCTAGACGAAAAAAGCGTTTCCATATATAATGTAAACTAGAGGTGATAACATGGCTAATAAAGCTGTAAATAAGAAGAAAAAAGGCATGAGCGGTGAAGATCTTGCCGGCATGCATATCTATAAGGATGATCACAACCGCTATGTGTATTATAATGTTTTCGATCATGTTGGTTACATTCTGAACGATATTCCAAAATACAAAACCTACAGCTCCCGTTTCATTGTAGGTCTGATTGGCGGTATTCTGGCATACTCCTTTGATTTGGGTGCTCTGCTTTCCATTATCATCGGTGTTGCGGCTTACGCACTGATGGAGGTAAAATTCCGTTTGTTCCTGAAAAAGCAGACGCAGATACCGAATTTCAAGCCGAAGGAACGCCCGCTGAGACTGTTGACTGCCGCAAGTGAAGAAACAAAGAAAATTTATATGAAAATAGCCGCTTATCTGCTGTTTGGTATTCTGATCATTCTGCTTCCGTTCTCGGAGGGTGGCTATGATGATCTGATGAAAGCCATGTGTATTGCGATGGGCATTCTTGCAATCGGTGTTTCACTGTTTCAGGTTCGCGCTCTGTTTTATAAAAAAGCCAATCCTTCTTTGACAGATAAGAAATAAGTAATGAACGGATATCCGCTATATGGATATCTTTTTTTATCCCTTTCTGTCTTCCTTTATCAAAGGATGTATGGATTTTCATATGAGCCAGCACTTCCTCCTATGAGTGCCTGTGTCTGTTTTCAGAATGCACCTTAGGATTTCCATTACCTTCGCAGATGATCTCCAACCGGATGACTATGCTTCCCTTTGCTGGAAAGGCCTGTGTTTCAGGTAAACAAAAAAAGATATGCCGGATGCATATCCTTAATAATATTCATGAATCCAGAGCGGCCGCAGTGCAGAAGCAAAGGCCTCGGCAGCGGATTTCACCTCCAGATTGTAAAGCTTGTTGAAAAGCTCCGGATTATTGATTCTGGCCATGATGAATGGCTGTTTTTTTGGAATCAGCAGCGGAAATATTTTTTCCAGTTTCTCACTCTGGGATACCTCTACAAGTATCTCCTGTTCCCTGCCGATTGCCGCCTTCAACAGACGCATCAATACGACAGATTCCAGATAGATTGCTTCTTCCACATGAATCTCCTGTTTTTTCTTATGGAAAATCAGATAGCCGCAAACCTCCCCCTGCCGGTTCCGATATACCACCATCTGCTTCTGTGTAACCACAATTTCGTTTTGCAGAAGTACATAATATTCCCGATCACGCACATAGCAGCCGTCAAAGTGCTTTGTAAAATTCTGATAGGCCTGTAACAGCTCCTGCGGCTCAGCCGCATAGGATATGTTTGTCAGCGAAACCTTGTGCAGACATTCTCTGGGAACCGTATACAGCTTTCTCTCATACACGGTCTCAAATCCGAACTGCTCATACAGCTTTGGATAAAAGCCGCGAATCAGTGTTACCAGATGATTGTGTCCCGCCTCATCAAGCGCCGATTCCATCAGTCTGCGCATATGTCCTCTTCTGCGATAATCAGGCAGCGTGGACACACCGAGTATGTAGCTGATTTTCAGCTGCTTGTCGCGTAAACGAAGGATATGCTCATTGAGCTGCAGACTGGAAATAATGCGCTGATCCTGTTCCAGAGCAATACAGCGTCCCTTGTCGAATATATTTTTAAAATAAAAATTCAGATAATTTCGGTTTTGATTTGGATACGACTGCTTCCATAATTCATATATTTCTGCCTTGTCCTGCTTCCCTGCATCTCTCAGCATACGTTACTCATCATCCCGTTCTGTGAATTCCACATCAATGACATCATCGGAATCCAGATTGGAATTGTTGCCGGTTGTATACTCTTCCTGCTGCTGGTTCCATTCATTTTCATATTCCTCCATATGCCTGCGTACCTTTCGCTTGGCATACCAGATAAGTATGGAAAATGCAATCACAATAATTGCTACGATCGGCAATATCACCGGCAGCAGTGTTATCACAATATAAATGACCAGGCAGATAAAGAGTAGATAAATGATAACATCCATGTACGATTTCCTCGCTTTCTTCTCTCATTATAATATAAAACCGCACATCTGTGAATGTAAAAGCGTAAAAACTTACCCTGCTTCGGCCTCTGTCTGTTCTTTTTCCACAGGCCGCTGCTTCTTTTTGCGCCTGTGCAGCATATACGGCAGCATGAGCAGCCAGAGCAGTAAAGCAGCACCGAAATACAGCGGACCGACAAGTGCAGGACGGCTTTTGGTTTTCACTTCGGCAGGCTTAGCCATCGTCTGTGTGGCATCATAGGCACTTTCCAGACGTTTTTCATACGTATATTCCGGATTGCGGATCATCGGATAGGCGTGCCCCTGCTTCATCAGCTCCTCCTGTACCAGCTTATCATCAGCGAACAGATACACGGGAACCGGCTCTTCGATCTTGCTGGAAGGATCAATTTCAAAACGGATGGATGTTGCATCCTCCAGCAGCTCACAGGTCTTTTGCCAGCCCTCTTCCTTTGTTATTTTCGTATTGAACAGCGAAACTCTGAATTCACTGTCCTGACTTTTCAAAACAATCTGATCCTGGCTGCAGCTGACCAGCTTTGCAGAATAGCTTGTCGCATGCAAGAAAGGAAAAAGTGCAAACATAATAAACAGTCTTAATTTCATAAGATCACCCTTTATAGTCTGCACTTTCTATTCGATTTTATTCCTTGCGATACTGATCTGCCAGTTCCCGCAGCTTTGCAAGGCGATGCTTCATACCGGATTTGGATATCGTTTCATTGAATTCCTCTGCACAGTATTCACACAGCTCGTTCAGGCTGGCTTCCGGCAGCTGTTTTCTGGCATATGCGACATGCTGAAGCTTTTCCGGAAGGCTGTCCAGGGTGCGATAGGTCTCGATCCACTGAATATCCTCCAGCTGTTTTTTGCCGGCGGTTATGCTTTTCATTTCATTTGCCAGCTCACAGTTGTCCAACCGTGTTAAGGAATTCATGAAATCCCGCTGAATGCGGCTGTCCTCAAAGGTGAATACCGCATCACTTGCTCCCACACAGCGCAGAAAGTCACTGATTTTATCACTGGCCTTCAGGTAGACAACCTCCTGATTCCGACGCCGGATCTGCTTGGCAGGAAGATCAAAGCGCTGCATCAGCTTCCATATGAATTTGGCCAAATCCACATTCTGGGTACTGATTTCCAGATGGTAGTTGGATTTGCTTGGAGAATTCACAGACCCTCCGGCCAGAAACGCACCCGCCAGATATGCTCTGGCACAGCATTCCTTGCGTACCATCTTGCTGGAGGGATGGTTCTGCAGTCCGCGCTCTGTCATAATTTCCAGATCACGAAGTATTTCCATCGCCTTGTTTTTCACGCGGATTACATAGATGTTGTTTTTCTTCAGTTTCATCTTCTTTATGACAGACAGCTGTGTATCCACCTGATACAGCTCCTTTAAAAAGCGAAACACGCGCTTGGCGGTATTGGCATTTTCCGTCTTTACCGTCAGATGCATCCCCTCCGATGTGAAGTTCATCGTAAAGCACATCTGCAATACGGCTGTCAGCTCCGCCTTCATACAGCAGGGATGCAGCTCATTTGCCGCAATCTGCGCTTTTACTTCCGTTGTAAACGACATTTCTATTCATCCTTACTGTTTATAATTTCTCCGAGAACATCCCGGATTTTATTTGAATCATGGCGAATCAGATCATCATCGAAATTCAATACATCCCGATATAAAATCTGATAAGGATGATCCTTTTGCGCAACCCGCACCGGTTCACTTCCCATATCCTTATATTTTTCAAGAATATGCGGTTCTGCACGATTGTTGTGGGTGATTACGATATCCACTGCTTCCGGAAAGGAGTGCTTCTGTATCGCCGCTACGTGCTGCTCCAGCGTGAAATCATCGGTTTCTCCAGGCTGTGTCATGGCATTGCAGAAGTAAATCTTTTTTACCGGATTGCTGCGCAGCTGCTCAACCACACCGTCCACGATCAGATTGGGCATTATGCTGGTATACAGACTTCCGATACCGTATACGATAACATCCGCCTCATGAATTGCCTGCAGGGCTTCTCTGGTTGGCTCCACACGCTGCTGATAGAACACCTTTTCAATGCGGTTGTTGAAATTCGGAATATTGCTTTCTCCACGTACGATTGTTCCATCCTCCATCACGGCATACAGGGTGATGACCTGCAGCGAGCTTGGAATGATTTGACCCTTCACGTTGAGAAACTTTGAGAATGTACGAATTGCCTCCATAAAGCTTCCGGTTGTTTTCGTCATGGCAGTCAATATCAGGTTCCCCAGATTATGTCCGCCGACATCGTCACATTCTCCGTCAAAGCGATAGTTCATAAGAGATGTAAAGATACTCTCCTCCTCCGCCATGGCGCACATGACATTGCGCACATCTCCCATGGCAGGAATATGAAACTGACGTCGGATCCGCCCAGTGCTTCCCCCGTCATCCGCTACGGTGACAATGGCTGTCAGATTGATATTCTCAATCTGCTTCATACCACGCAGCATAACAGATAAACCAGTCCCTCCGCCGATTACGACTACATTTTTCATTCGGTCAGCCTACTTTCTTATCTCTGTGTGATTTATAGCAATGATACTGGTCCCTATAGTGGGAATACAGCCAGTTGGTGACAGACACGCTTCGGTGGTGCCCTCCGGTACAGCCGATTCCCACGGTTAAATGATTTTTCTTTTCATTTTTATACTGGATAAACACATAGTCCAGAAAGCTTTTCAGATGACGGATAAATTCCTTCGTCTGATCAAAGCTCATGACATAATCATAGACCGGAGCATCATCGCCAGTCTGTTCACGCAGCTCCTCTATATAATATGGATTTGGAAGAAATCTGACATCAAAAACAAGGTCTACATCCATCGGTACGCCATGCTTAAAGCCGAAGGATACGAAGGAAATCGAGAAGACCGGCTTGCTGTTGAGTGAGAGCTTCTCCATCAGCACACCTTTCAAGCCGTGCTGATCCATCATGGTCGTGTCGATGTGAAGAACCGCACGTTCATTCAGCGCGTTGAACATATCACGTTCCACCTCGATAGCCTCCTCCAGCGTATTCGCCTTGGAAAACATCATCATCGGGTGATGGCGTCTTGTGAATTTATAGCGCAGCAGCAGCTTTTCATTGGATGCGTCCAGAAAAACCACGCGTACATTTACATCTATATTCTCAAAATACTGCAGGAACTTCGGATAATCGATCGCAGTCGTTGCCAGAGCGATATTGCTGTAGCGCGGATCCGGCTTGGCGTTGATGATTTTTCCCAGAGATTCCAGCAGCTGCACGGGGAAATTATCAATGCAGTGATATCCCATATCCTCCAGAATACCCATGGCCGTCGTTTTACCGGCTCCGGACATTCCTGTTATCAATACTACGTTCTGTTCGTTCATTGCTACCACCTCATATCATAAGTTTACCACAGCATACAGGTGTGCGCCAGTTTTTAAGCAAAAATATAAGAATGTGAACCTTCCTGTCTGCACTTATGAGAAAAGCAGATACGTAAATGTATCGGCTTTGTTCACATGGTGCTTTGTCTGTCTGCCCGCCTGTTTTCTGTCATGGATAGACCGTTTGTTCAATTGGCTGTGAACTACCGCCAGCTATAGAGCAAGCGGCTTTTAATGAATGCCTGCACATTCATCAAAACGTTTTGTTCGTGTTCAGATACACGTAACTGGTACAAGGCGTTTTCTTTTTATGCGAATAGGAGCGTTATGGCATAGCCTGCCTGCATGTGCATTTCTACCATATCTCAGAAAGCGTTTACCGCAGTTTTCGATGTAAGCGTTTTAACATTACCGTATCAATATGGTAAAACGTTTTATCAAAACTGTTGACACCGCTTTCACTCCGTGATATTATATCCCCGTAAACGTGATAAAACGTTTTATCAAGGAGATGAAAGACATGAGGTTCCTTTGTAAGGATAATGCGCTTACCGCATCCATCTACATTGATTTGCGTAGAAAAGTGAATTTCAAAGAATACAGAAAAGAGGATGTGGAAACGGCGATTGCCAATTCCCTGTACTCCGTTGTGGTATTTGATGATAAGCGTCCCATCGGCATTGCCCGTATTGTCGGAGACGGCCGTATCGCCTTCTTTATCAAGGATGTGGTGGTGGATCCTGCTTATCAGAAGAACCGGATCGGAAATCTTCTGATGCAGAAGCTGCAGGAATATCTTGCAGGCGCTGCCTGTGAGGGTGCCTATATTGGTCTCATGTCCACACCGAACTGTGTTCCCTTCTATAAAAAGCATGGCTTTCTGGAGCGTCCATGTGACGGAATGGGACCGGGTATGGTGAAATTTTATGATCCCTGTGAGGTGAGAAAATGAAAAAAGTGATTGTATTAGGTAGTTTAAACATGGATCTGACCATACAGTGTGTCGATCTTCCAAAGAACGGGGAGACCATCAACGGATCTGATTTCTTTGTCAATCCGGGTGGTAAGGGTGGCAACCAGGCGGTAGCTGCAGCCAAGCTGGGTGCCGAAACGCATATGATTGCCAATATCGGCAATGATGTGTTCGGAGAACAGCTGCTGGAGGCACTACAGGGCTATGGTGTTCATACCGAAGGCGTTTTCCGTGATGCGCATGAAACCAGCGGAGTTGCAATGATTATCCGAAGTCATGGAGATAACCGTATCATTCTGGGGAATGGAGCAAACCATACACTGCCGGAAGCGGCCTTCGTGGAAATGCTGCAGAAGCTGGCACGAAAGGATGATATCTTCCTGACACAGCTGGAAAATGATTATGCACTGGTAAGAAACGCATTGCGTCATGCAAAGCAGGCGGGCATGTACACGATGTTAAATCCCGCACCTGCCCGTGTTCTGGACAGTGATGTGTATGAGCATCTGGATCTGATTGTTGTGAATCAGAGTGAATGTGAGCTGTTGACTGGGATTTATCCAAGTGATGAAGATTCCTGCATGGAAGCTATGCACAGCTTTGAAGCCAGAGGTGTGGATGCGCTTATCACGCTTGGAACACACGGCAGTATGTGCAATGCCTTTGGCAGGTATCTGTTTGTACCTGCACAAAAGGTGGAAACCGTTGACACTACAGGAGCCGGAGATTCCTTTATCGGAGCTCTCTGCAGCTGCCTGTCAAGGGATGTGGATATGAAGGAAGCCATGGAATTTGCGACCAGAGTTGCGGCACTCACCGTAACACGCAGAGGCGCACAGGCATCCATCCCGTATAAAAAGGAAGTAGAGCACTACTTCAAGGAGGAAAACTGATATGAACAAACGTCCGATTATCATCGATACCGATCCGGGTATTGATGACGCACTCGCCATTGCCATTGCATTATTTTCAGAGGAGCTGGATATCCGTCTGATTTCAACCGTTGCAGGTAATGTCGGTCTGGATAAGGTAACCTACAACGCCCTGCGCCTGTTGAAATACTTCGGGCGTGAGGATGTTCCGGTGGCTGTGGGTGCCGACCGACCGCTGATTCGTGAATTTGAAGATGCCAGCAGTGTACATGGAAAAAGCGGTATGGAGGGCTTTGATTTTGAAGAGCCGACGCAGCAGCCGTTAAAGGAAAATGCCGTTGATGCCATGCGTAATGTCATCATGAACAGCAGCGAGCCGGTAACTCTGGTTCCGATTGCACCCTTGACCAATATCGCGCTGCTGTTGAAGACCTACCCCGAGGTGAAGCGGAATATCCGTGAAATCGTCCTCATGGGAGGCAGCGCAAGCCGTGGAAACAAGGGTGTCATGGCTGAATTTAACATCGCATTGGATCCGGAAGCCGCACATATGGTATTCCACAGCGGGGTAAAGCTGACAATGGTTGGACTGGATGTCGGATTAAAGGCTCTGGTATTGCCGGAAGACAGTGAGGAAATCCGCACCATGAACAAAACCGGGGAAATGGCATACTGCCTGTTTAAGAAATACCGCGGGGGAAGCTTTCGCACAGGCCTGAAAATGTATGATGCAACAGCAGTTGCCTATCTGTTGAAGCCGGAGCTGTTTGAGGCGGTGGAAACGTATCTGGATGTAGAGCTGCATGGCACGATGACTGCCGGCTGTACGCTGGTTGATCTGAAGGGCTATTTAGGGAAAGAGCCGAATGCCACAGTTTGTCTGGATATCGACGGGAATGCATTCCGTACATGGTTCAAGGAAGCCATTGCGAAATGCAGATAGAATGTATAATATAAAAGGAGAGAACACATATGAATGATATCATTATGTATGGATCTGCACTGATTGCCGTTATTATCGTCGTTATCATGCTGATCAAAAAAATGGATATTAAAATCACACTGTTTGCCATGGGTATTGTGTTGATGTATATCGCAATCGCCATGGGAAATCCAATCGCAATCAAGGAATTTGAATCAACCGGTCTTACCATACTGGATCCGCTGAAGGCTGTAATCGATCAATTCAAGAGTACACTTCCGGCTGCCGGCTTCATCATCCTGATTCTGGGCGGCTATTCCGCCTATATGACGAGCATCGGTGCCAATGAGGTTACGGTTCATACTCTTACCAAGCCAATCAAGAAAATTAAATCGGTATATATCCTTGTTCCACTGGTATTCCTGATAGGAAATGTACTGTCTCTTGTAATTCCAAGTGCTTCCAACCTTGCCATCATCCTGCTTGCGACACTGTATCCTGTTTTGCGTCAGGCCGGTATGTCTCCGTTGACCGCAGCGGCAGTCATTGCCACTACCGCAACGGTTATGCCGACTCCTCTTGGCGGTGACAATGTTGCCGTAGCAACAGAGCTTGCAAAATATCCTGCATTTGCAGGTATGAGTGTTACCGACTATGTTATCCAGTACCATGCCATGATTTCCGTACCGACCCTGATTGTTATGGCCGTTGTGCACTTCTTCTGGCAGAAGTTTATGGACAAGAAAAACACAGGTAAGCTGGAAGACAATGTTGAGGTTCACGAGGTTAAGGCGGTTCCGGAAGGCGGATTGTATCGTTTTGTTTATACATTGCTTCCCATCTTCCCGATTCTGCTTCTTATCGTTGTTTATATCATTCGCAGCGTAACCGGAAGTAATGTTGATATCAGTGTTGAGGTAGCTTCTCTGCTCTCCTTCCTGATCGCTATCGTGTGTGAAATTATACGTACGAAGGATAGTGGAAAGGTATTGAAGCAAACAGAAGATTTCTTCAAGGGAATGGGAAGTTCCATGCCAATCGTTGCACTGCTGGTTGCAGCTAGTGTATTTGTATTAGGTCTGAATTCCATTGGTCTGATCGATGCTTTACAGACTGCCATGCTTGGTGTTCAGGGATCAGGAATGGGCTTTGTACTTCCGTTGATTCTGATGGGACTGACGATTCTGATTGTACTGCTGAGCGGAAGTGGAACAGCATTGTTCTATGCCATGGTTCCTTTGATGGTACCACTGGCTGAAGCTGCCGGAATCTCTGCCATCGCCGTATCCATTCCGATGGGACTGTGCGGTAATCTGATGCGTGCGGTATCCCCTGTTGCAGCCGTTGTTGTCATTGTTGCCGGTACGATTAAAGCGAACCCTCTGGATATTGTTAAGCGTACCTCTGTTCCTATGATCGCCGGTGTTGTTACCATGTTTGTTTTATCCATGATCATGTTCCTGTAAAATCATCAGCAATCCCTGCAGGATTATGATAAAATAAAGGTAATTATCAGGAAGGGTAATTACCTTTTTAAAAATTACAGTGCAGGAGGAGTATATGAAAGTGACCATTAAGGACATCGCAAAAAAAGCAGGTGTCAGTGTCAGTACGGTGTCGCTCGTGTTGAACGATAGACCATGCCGTGTAGCTCAGCAGACACGCGACACCATCAAGGACATTGCGAAGCAGTATAATTATAAGGTCAATCAGACCGCAAGAAGTCTGGTCACCAGAAAATCGAATATTCTGGGCCTCATCATCCCGGATATCGAAAACCTGTTCTTCTCCGCATTATGCAAACGGATGGAGGAATACCTCCGGGAGCTGGGATACGCACTCATGATCGTAAATTCCAATGATCATGCAGCGGATGACAGCATGCTCATCGATCTCCTTGTTTCAAGAGGGGTTGACGGTCTTGGTATCACCGTCAGCAATGAATCCTATCAGGATGAAACGATACGCAAAAAGCTGGCATCCCTTTCCATCCCCTATGTGATGATTGACCGTATGTATCCCGATCTGAATTGCAGCAAGGTTTATTTTGATAACGAATCAGGTGCTTATATGGCCATTGAAAAGCTAGTGAAAAGCGGCCACAAAAAAATCGCATGCATCGGAATTTCTTCCGCAAGCAAAACTGGGGCGAGCCGTGTTGCAGGCTATCGCAAAGCTATGCAGCAGTTCCAGCTGGAGGTTCGTGAAGATTATGTTCTCGATGGAAATTATCGCTTTCAGGGTGGATATACCTGTGCAAAGCAGCTGATGAAGATGGATGTTACCGCTGCCTTTATCTGTAATGATATGATGACACTGGGGGTCATGCGTTACTTCCAGGAGCATCATGTCCGCATACCGCAGGATATATCCATCGTCAGCTATGACAACACATTAAACCGGTTTACGCTGGGTACTGAGATCACAAGTGTGGATCAGAATGTCGGACTGCTGGCGAAAACTTCCTGTAATGAGCTGCTGGCACAGCTGCGTGATCCTGCGCATCGTCAACAGGATATCTGTCTGAAGCCGCAGCTGATTGAAAAAGACAGCGTACAAATCATATAATACAAAAAGTGCACCATGGCATCACCCGGGTGTACTTTTTTCATGTATAACCGCACTGGCTTTGGTTCAGGATGTGAATTGGCCTGTATCATTGAAACAGTCTTTGCAGAATTCGCAGGAAGGGAGCACTGCTTTCCCATACCTCCCCCATGATGTTACCGGATTGAGAAATCGTTTCATACTGTTCACCGGTTATCATGTCCTTTAAGGCAGCCGGATTCAATGTAAGAAATTCCCGCAGTACGGCGCTTTGCGACTGCTTTATCTGTGAAGAGCCTGTATTCTTGTTCTTCCCTGTATATAATTGCTCTGTATCCGCATAATCTGCTTGGGCTGTCGTCTGTATTGCATCCGGTTTTCCTTCATGTTTCTCCATCCTGATCACCTTCTCTTTTTTTCTCTGTTCTTTTTTTACAGCTTCGCTTATCTGTGAGGCATCCTGTCCAATCGTCCAAGGTATTGTTTCGTCTTTGTCATTCGGTGTATCCGGTACATAGGGAGACTCTCCTCTTCCACCGCCCTGCCCGTCATTTCCTTCTCCACCGCCATCATTTTTATTCTGGTCAGAAGCATCCGGAATCGGATTTCCGGCAGCATCATGCACCTTTAGCACATAGCTTCGTCCATCATAATATCCACCGATGATTTCAACTCTGGCATAGGTGAACGGTTCTGTTACCTGCAGCATATAAACAACAATATACGGTGGCAGGACAATGCTTCCCGGTGCATACTGCGACATGCTGGGGATGCTGTCGTGTTGAAATTTCCAATGCGTTCTGTCAGTGCTTGTATACAGATGAATCGCTTTGGCATTATATGCACGCGGAATATGAAAATAATAATCGGTATCATTGCGAATCATATACAGTGACATATCAAACACAGGTTCGCTGTCGGGGATGATATAAAAGGGAAACACATGCTCAATGATATCAATCCGTTCCCTGCTGCTTTCATCCGCAATACCATACAAATAAAATGGCTTGTGTGTCTGCATGCCACGCTCATATGCTGTGGTATCATACTGCAGGGATATCTGAAAGCTTTTTTCTTCTCCGGTTTCTGACACAGCAGTCACTTCAACCTGCTTAGGCAATGGCAGATCATCCACCATATGGGATTGCAGGGCTGCAATCTCCTTTGCCGGCATGGGAGTATCTAGCTTCCATTCCTTTTCCAGCGGATGATTGTTTTCCACGATAATAACCTCATTGCCGATATAGCAGCCGTCCGGTATCTGAATCGCCTTTGAACCAGTACCGTTTACCTCAATGCGTGAATACTCAATTTGAAACCAGTCCGCAAGCACGCCGATGCTGTTGTCTCCGTTGGTATAGATATCAACATCCACCATACTTGCGGAATAATAATGTTCCTGATACGGATTTTTATTTAATACTCCGATTGCATTGTCACCCTCAGCACTGATATAATTCTTCTTATCTGTATATTTTGCATATAATCCTTCACCGCCGGCTATTTCCAGAGCTGTGCCCTCTGTGCTGTGAATGCGCAAACCAAACGCACTTACACCGGTATTCATATATACTAGCGGTCTGTTTTTTCCGCTGCCCTCTATCGTCAGTGTTTTTTCTTTATCGACAAATCCCCATGCAGCATCGTTATTGAAATTATCTATATTAACGTTGGAATCCCCATCGATGTTATGTTCAATTCTTACCTGATAGCCATTGGTATAAATGGTAATCTCTCTGCTTGTGATGATATCCGCATTGATGATCATGTCACCCTGCATTTCAAATGTCCCACCCTGCGGATGCTCGTGTACAAAGCTGAGAAAGCGTTCAAATTCCGTTTGTATGCTATCAGCCGCATATACCGGTAACAAATAATGAAGCAGCATACATACCATGATTCCAATTCCTGTTATCCTTTTCATATTCTCTCACCTTTCACTGCATCACTTCTTCTATTTTAGCATATCCTGTCAGCCGGCAATATAACAGATTTCACATTTGAAGCATTCTTTATGCCATGGAATGTATTCCCTTCCGGTATTTATCTACCCTTCCTTATATTATGAGGTATCTGTTGTGATTTTTTTGTTCAGAAAGCCATGACAATCAGGAAATGATAAGAGGATGTGCATAGATTTACATTGTATGCATGAAGAAAGTCTGTTTTCATAAAGCAGATGATTGTTCGTTATACAAGATACTTTAAGAGACAGAAAGAGAAGCATCAATGCAGAAAAAAAGACAGGTCTTCCAATATCCATGCAGGATATTGCGGATGACTGTCTTTCTTTATCCCATTCGATTTACAGCTGTGTGAACATTTCCTTCGGTGCACCGCACAGAGGACACTTGAAATCCTCCGGAAGCTCTTCCCACTTTGTACCCGGGGCAATTCCCTGATCCGGCAGACCTGCCGCCTCATCGTATTCCCAGTTACAGATATCGCAAACGTATTTTGCCATAATCAGATCCCCTTTATCTCATGAAATGCATGCTGTGCCGCAATGGCTCCGTCGTTGGTTGCCGTAACAACCTGGCGCAGTTTTTTCGCAATGACGTCTCCGGCACCATAGATGCCCTTTGCCTTTGTTTCACAGTTTTCATCCACGATCATGTAGCCGCGCTCATCCAGGATACCCAGCCCCTCTAAAAAGGAGGTAGCCGGATCCAGTCCGATATACGGGAATATGCCATGTGTTTTCATTTCTGTTTCCACATTCGTATCCACATTTCGTATGACCAGACCGGTAACGCGCATGCCGTCATCGACAACACGCACCGGCACATGCTTTGTCACCACCGTGATTTTCGGATTATCCTTGATTGCATTTTGAACAATGCTGTCTGCACGGAATACATCCCGTCGTATTATGATATTCACCTTGCTGGCAAACTGTGTCAGATAATTTGCTTCCTCCAGCGCAGAGTTGCCGCCGCCGATGACCACAACCTCCTGATCGCGGAAAAATGCACCGTCGCATACTGCACAATAGGATACACCTCGTCCGACATTTTCCAGTTCCCCCGGCACATTCATCATACGCTCCTGTGTTCCGGTTGCCACAATGACAGCCTTTGCCTCATACTCCGTTCCATCCTCACAGATGATTTTTTTATATGCGCCATCCTCCACACGGATGACATTGCCATACAGGTATTCCGCACCAAAGGATGTGGAATGCTCAAACATATCGCTTGCCAGCTTGGCACCGTTTGTTTCAATAATGCCCGGCCAGTTGCTGATTTCCGCCGTCTTGATCAGCTTTCCTCCGGGAGCACCCATTTCCAGCATTGCTGTTTTCAAGCCGGCTCTGCTTCCATATATTGCCGCACTCATGCCGGCAGGTCCGGCACCAATGATAATTAAATCGTAACGTCGCTCCATTCGTGATCCTCCTTTATGATCGTAATCAGATCAGACATGTCTCTAATGATAGCACAGGGTTTGCACAACTGCATCTCTTGTGCCCGTGATTCTTCATAGACAAAGGCTACCGAGAAGGCGCCCATCTTCTTACATGCCTCTATATCCGTAGGTGCATCCCCTACATAGACAACATCATCATGCGGAACATGCAGCTGTTCACAGGCAATCAGAATACCAATCGGATCGGGCTTCGGCCGCTCAACGTCCGCACCGCCCAGGATAATCTCAAAATACGATTCCAGATCAAACTGCTTCAATCCCATACGGACAATATCCTGCAGCTTGTTGGACATGACGGCAAGCGGATAATCGTTTGCTTTTAAATATTCCAGCGTTTCCTTCACATGGGGAATCGGCTTGACAAATTCATCATGATGCTCATGATTGTAAGCACGATAGCAGGCGATGATTTCATCTACCTGTTCCTCCTTGAAATAGCGCAAGAAGGACTGCTTCAGCGTAGGTCCCAGAAAGGACTGCTTTTCCTCTTCACTCAATGTATAGCCCGGCTTGTATTGTGCAAAGGTATGCTCAAAGGACTTGTAAATCAGCTCCTTGGTATCCACCAGTGTGCCGTCCAGATCAAAGATCACCGCCGGCTTGTGCTTTTTAAACGGATAGATGTTTTTAAATACCTTATCCCAGACACCGAGTATTCCTAAAATGCCGATCAGGACACCGAGCAGAGATACCAGCTGTGCGACGCGAAGTCCTCCCAGCATCAGGGAATCGGTTCGCATTCCTTCAATAAAGAAGCGAATCATGCCATACCATGCCAGATAGGCAAATGCCAGATCCCCGCGTTTTTTTCTGCCGTGTTTTTTATAAACCACGGTAATCAATACGAAGCCAATCAGATTTCCGACGCTTTCATACAGGAAGGTCGGCTGACGGAATGCACCGTCAATATACATGTGATCACGGATAAAGGCCGGGAAATGATCATAGAAGCTGGCATTTACCACACCGCCATACGCCTCCTGATTTATGAAATTCCCCCAGCGGCCGATTGCCTGCGCAAGCATCATATTCGGAAAAACAACATCCATAATACGCAGTCCGTTATACTGATAGCGGCGGAAGTAGAACCATCCGAATATCGTTCCGGCAATCACACCTCCGTGAATTGCCAGACCGCCCTCCCATATATAGAAGATACGGATCGGGTCTGCCGCATACAGATTGTTCCATTCAAAGATAACATAATATAGACGGGCACCGATGATGGCGATCGGCAGCATCATCAGAAAGAAGTTTTCAAATACCTCTTCCTTATACCCCCATTTCTTAAACTGACGAAGAGATAAAAAATATGCCAGAAAGGCACCGGACAGAATCAGCACGGCGTACCATGTGACCTGTAAGGATCCTATCGTCAATACAGTTTTCATATCGGGAAAAATTGTCATAAAAGCCTCCTATTGTTCATTCTTGTTCTTTTCGATATAGTCAAGGACACGCTGCTCAAACTCCTTGGCGCTGTCCATCCCCATGACGGATAACATATAATTCGTTACCGCAGATTCAATAATGACTGCCATAGAACGGCCTTCACGCACCGGGACAACGATTTTCGGTATGTCGATGCCCAGAATATTCTCATGCTTTTTTTCTTCGATTCCTACGCGGTCATAATCCTGATCCGCTTTCCACGGCTCCAGATTGACCTGGAAATTGATTTCTGCTTTAGGCAGGACAGAGCTGACGCCGAACATTCTGGATACATTGATGACACCGATTCCACGAATTTCCAGCATTTCCCGCAACAGCTCCGGAGCCTTCCCTACAATTTTGTTGTGGATTCGATAACAGTCCACTCGGTCATCCGCCACCAGCAGGTGACCGCGCTTGATCAGCTCCAATGCGATTTCACTTTTCCCCATTCCGCTTTCCCCGCGAATCAGTACACCTTTTCCATAGATGGAGAGCAGTCCTCCGTGAATGCACATACTGGTTGCCAGCTGCTCATCCAGAAACGCCACGATATCGACAATCAGACGGTAGGTCGGGGAGCTGGATAGGAAAATCGGAAAGTTTTTCCGCTTCGCATAGCGCTTTAATACATCCGGACACTTTGTCCCTTGGTCACAATAATGGCCGGTGTCTGTTCGTTGGTGATAAAGTCAAAGGATTTCCGCTGCTTGTGTACGCTCATTGTCGCAATATAGGCGATTTCCTTATCTCCGAGGATAACCAGCCGCTTCTGCTGGGAATTCTCAAAATAGCCTGCCAGCTCCAGACCGGGGCGGTTGGTATCCGCAATGACAATGGGACGCTCCAGAGATGCATCATCTCCGGTTATCTGTATGAAGTCAAAGTTTTCGACAAGCGTTCTGACTTTCACGATATTCTGTTCTTCCATATGCACTATCCTTTCTCCAGTACCTTTTTCAGATACTGACCGGTATAGCTGTTTTCTACCTTGATGATCTGCTCCGGTGTTCCGCTCGCAATGATCGTACCGCCTTCGTCACCGCCCTCCGGACCGATATCAATGATATAATCCGCACTTTTGATAACATCCAGATTGTGTTCAATGACAATGACCGTATCACCGTTTTCCACGATCCGCTGCAATACCTCCAGAAGCTTTTTCACATCATGGGTATGCAGACCGGTTGTCGGCTCATCCAGTATAAACAGGGTTTTACCGGTTGCTTTTCTCTGCAGCTCGCTTGCCAGCTTGACACGCTGCGCTTCACCGCCGGACAAGGAGGTTGCACTCTGTCCCAGCTTGATGTAGCCCAGACCGACATCCTTCAGCGTCTGCAGCTTATGTTTAATTTTATGCATATTGGAGAAAAAGTCAATCGCTTCCTCCACGCTCATTTCCAGAACATCATAAATATTTTTTCCCTTGTAGGTTACCTGCAGGGTTTCTTCATTGTAGCGCTTGCCGCCGCATTCCTCGCATGGGACATAGACATCCGGCAAAAAGTGCATGGATATGCGCAGGATGCCATCTCCCTGACAGGCTTCACAGCGTCCGCCCTTCACATTGAAGGAAAAGCGTCCCTTTTCATAGCCGCGCATCTTTGCTTCCGGGGTCTGTGTATACAGGTCACGGATATCATCAAACACACCGGTATAGGTCGCAGGATTACTCCGCGGTGTTCTTCCGATTGGATCCTGGGAAATATCAATCAGCTTGTCGATGTTTTCAATCCCCTTGATTTTCTTATGCTTGCCGGGACGGATTCTTGTTCTTCCAAGTGCATGCATGACACCCTTGCTTAACACCTCATTAACGAGGGATGATTTTCCACTGCCGCTCACACCGGTAACGACCGTTAATGTTCCCAGAGGGATTTTCACACTGACATTTTTCAGGTTGTTTTCGCTGGCACCGACAATCTCCAGCTTCTTGCCGTTTCCCTTACGTCGTTTCGCAGGGATTTCTATCTTTCGTTTCCCGCTCAGATACTGACCGGTTAAGGAGTTTTCATTTGCCATGACCTCCTTTGGTGTACCGGCTGCGACAACATTGCCGCCATGAATTCCGGCGCCCGGACCGATATCAATGACATAATCACTGGCACGCATCGTATCCTCATCATGCTCTACAACAATCAGTGAGTTGCCAAGATCCCGCATATTTTTCAGGGTGTCGATCAGACGGTCGTTGTCCCGCTGATGCAGACCGATACTCGGCTCATCCAGTACATACAGAACACCGCTTAAACGGGAACCGATCTGGGTTGCCAGACGGATTCGCTGCGCTTCTCCTCCGGACAAAGAGCCTGCCAATCGATCCAGCGTCAGATAACCGAGACCGACATTGCTCAAAAAGCCCAGACGATCTGCGATTTCCTTGAGGATCAGCTTAGCGATGTCCTTCTGCTGCTGTGTCAGCTCCAGCTGCTTCATAAATTCGATTGCCTGCTTGACAGACATGGTTGTCCATTCATAAATGTTGATGCCACCTACGCGAACACTTAATGCCTGTTCATTCAAGCGGCGTCCCTTACAGATTGGGCACGGTGCCTCCGCAAGGAAGGTCGCATACCATTCTCTGGACATTGTAGAGCTGGTTTCCATGTAACGGCGTTCAATCAGAGTACATACACCCTCAATAAATTCCGTCTTTTTCATGACATTGCCGCTGCGGCTTGCCAGTCGATAGGAAATGAGATCCTTGGAGCCATACAGTAATATGTCCAGTTCGCTTTTCTTCAGATCCTTGATCGGTTTATCGATATCAATCTTATAATAGTCAATCAGTGCCTTGAAACGCTGCCATTCCAGATTTTCTGTTCCGACAATATTCTTATAATATATAATACCGCCCTGTCGTATGGACTTGGTGCGATCCGGGATCAGATAATCCACATCCACCTTCTGCGTGATGCCAAGTCCCTTACAGTGGTCACAGGCACCAAACGGTGCATTGAAGGAAAACAGCCGCGGCTCCAGCTTCGGAATGTTGAAGCCGCAGTATTTACAGGAATAATTGCTGGAAAACAGAATCTCCTCTTCATTATATGTAACAACCGCCAGTCCATCACTCAGTTTCAGCGCAGTTTCCAGTGAATCGTGGAGGCGGGAACGATCACTCCCCTTTACGATCCGGTCTACCACCACATCAATATTGTGCTTTTTGTTTTTCTCTAAAGACTCCACATCCTCCAGAAGCTTCATTTCTCCGTCAACGCGGACACGGATATAGCCTTCCTTGCGCAGATGCTCAAACAAATCTCTGTGGGTTCCCTTTTTGCCATGCTCGATCGGAGATAAGATGGTCAGGCGTGTCTTATCCTCAATTTCCATGATACGGTCCACCATCTGCTTGATTGTCTGTGATGTGATGGGTTCATTGTGTGTCGGACAGTAGGGGATACCCACCCTTGCATACAGAAGTCTCAAATAGTCATAGATTTCCGTGACCGTTCCGACCGTGGAACGCGGATTGTTGCTGGTCGTCTTCTGATCGATGGAAATGGACGGGGAAAGTCCCTCAATGGAATCCACATCCGGCTTCTCACTGTTGCCAAGGAACTGGCGTGCATAGGCACTCAGCGATTCCACATACCGTCGCTGTCCCTCTGCGTAGACCGTATCAAATGCAAGAGATGTCTTACCGGAACCGGATACACCGGTCATGATGACAAACTTGTCTCTCGGGATACGGATATCAATGTTTTTCAAATTGTTTTCTCTAGCGCCTTTGATATCTATATAGTCATGATTCATAATCATTACCTCCAAACTTACCATATTATTATACATTAGTATTCCCGAAAAAGCCTAAGATTTCGCATCTTTTTTGTAGGAATTTCAAAGTTTGGAAAAAAATTAAATTTCTTTGAAAGGTTTTTAAGGGCTGCGGCATGTTATAGGTGGAAACCCTAAGGAGGAAACAAAATGAAAAAGAAAGTTATGTTAGCATCCCTGCTGGCAATCGGACTTGCGGCAGGTGTAGGTACACAGATTCATGCACAGGATACAGCTTATCTATGCGGAGGCTATCATTCTCACATGCATTCTGCGGCGGATGGATGCCTGCGTACGTTAAAGGAACAGCAGGCGGCAAGAGATGCGGCTGCCAAACGTCAGGCTGAAGCAGCACAGAGACAGGCGCAGGCGACACGGAAACAGAATGCGTCAACAACACCTGCTTCCAACACCACGGTACAGCCGGAAGCAGTGAGTACAGCGAACGCAAACAGCTCACAGCAGCCGGGATCACAGACTGCACAACAGGTCGCAGATACTGCATCCAACCCTTGCCCATATCACGAAAATTGCGACGGAATTCATCAGCATAGTGAAAACTGTGATGGAACTCACCAGTTGAATGAAAACTGCAATAACGGTATGCAGGGGTATCACCATAGTGAAGGTCGTGGCCAGGGAGCGCATCACGGCAATGGAAACGGCCATCACGGACGATAAAACAAACATGGTTTCAAAAATTGCGGTATAATGGAGGCATAGAGGGATGATAACGGTATGAAGAGTGAAGAGGAAATACAAAATGCCATAGAGCTGTATGCGGATATGGTACAGAAAATCTGTGTTCTGCATATGAAGCAGCGGGCAGATGCCGAGGATGTGTTCCAGACAGTCTTTCTGAAGTATGCGCAGAGTGAACCGTTTCGGGACCGTGAGCATGAGAAGGCATGGCTGTTAAAGGTAACAATGAATGCATGCAGGGAGAGATTTCGCGGTTGGTTCCATAAACATGCAGATTTACAGACTGAGGTGGAGGCCTGTGCCGATCTTAGCGAGGCTTCCTATTTCCTGCTGGATACATTGAATCAGCTTCCTCCGCATTACCGTGATGTCCTGTATCTGTTTTATTATGAAGGCTATAAGGTGCGGGAAATATCTGAAATCAAAGGAAAAAATGAAAATACAATCCATACCTGGCTGAAAAGAGGCAGGGAAGCGCTGCGTGAAAAACTGGGAGGTGAGCTTGATGATTTTCGATGAGTTTGACGGCATTCATGCCAGTGATGAAATCAAACAGAAAACCCTTCACAACGTCATGAAGCAAAGAAGCAGAAAGAAAAGAACCGGTATGACAGCAGCTCTCACGCTGTGTGTCACCTGCCTTCTGGTTGTTCTGTTTCAGCCCTGGAGGCTGATGGAGGCTTCTCCTGCACCGGCTCCTGCCCCTACTTTGGCAGTATACAGCTATGTGACTCTGGATATCAATCCAAGTATGGAATGGAAGCTGGATGAACAGCAGCGGGTGGTGAGGGTCACTGCCTACAATAAGGATGCGGACAACATTCTGACTGAGCTGCAGCTGGAGGGAGTGCAGCTGGATACAGCACTTCGGATGCTGCTGGACAATGAACAGTTTTCCGCTTATATGAAAACAGGCTTTCTGGAGGTCAGCGTGTATTCTGAAAACAGCAGTGTTTCTCTGGATCTGGAACAGCAGATCAATCAGCAGCTGGAGGAAGTGGTGCCGCAAAATCAGTTTCACTGTTCCCATTTGGATGATGATACGCATCAGGAAGCACAGCAGCATCATATGTCTGCCGGGAAGTATCGTGTAATTGATGAAATCCTTCGGCATGATTCTGCAAAGAGTGTCGAGGAGCTGCAAAAGCTAAGCATGAAGGAGCTGTATTCCGTTTTGGAGCGTTATGATCCTTCGGCAGTACCGGAGGGATGCCATGGAAGGCAGATGAGAAAAGGGCACCATCACGGCAGCTAAAGCTATTCCCTGATTTCGATACCATCAGCTTACACAGCCTTTTGGATGGGACTACAGCCTTTTGAAAAAGGAAGAGCAGAGAAAAGGAGTGGGCAGCTAACATATGTCTGTTGCTTATAACACTCTTACATAAAACAAACACCCCGGCTCTGCTGGGGTTTTCTCATAAAAAAAGCACGGAGCATTCATGTTATATGATTGTTCTGTGCTTTATGCTTTTTGATTATGACAGAAATTTTCGATGCCTATGCAGGAATCGTTTTATACGATCCCTCACAGATTGCTTTGTCCGGGATTTCTTCCTTATTCCTTGATCTGTTTAAAATACTGAACCGCCTGACAGCCGCGTCCCGTGTGAACACCTACCACACTTACCAGCTTGATGATCTGATGCGTTGCATTTGGAAAAGCCTGTTTCAGCTTGTCCATATACACAAGTGCCTCAGCCTCGTCATCTGCATGGGCAACGGTGATCAGATAGGAATCATCCACATGCTCACGCTTCATAATTTCAATTACGCGGTCCATCGCCTTGTGCATCGTGCGAACCTTGTCCAGCACATCAATTTTACCGCTTGTTTCCTCATTGATTTTCAGAATCGGCTTGATTTTCAGCAAGCCGCCCAATGTGGCTGCCAGCGGTGTCAGCCGTCCGCCGCGTTTCAGATGCTGCAAATCGCTTGGCAACAGTATGGTATTGGTTGTATGCACGATGTGCTGCAACACTTCCTTGATCTGCTCAATGCTTTTTCCAGCCTCATGCAGCTGCTTCGCCAGCTTGATCATGTATTCCTGCACTACCGCTGTTACATGGCAGTCAACATAATCAAACGCGATGCCCTGCTGCTGTGCAATCATTTCCATGGCATTGATCGTACCGCTTAATCCGCTGCAAATCGGTACCGCAAATATCATGTCATAGCCCTGCTGCTTCAGTCCCTGAAACAGCTCCTCAATTTTTCCAAGAGAAGGCAGGGAGGTGGAAAGCATCTTTCCATCCTTCATCAGAGCATAAATTTCATCAATGCCCAGCTCCTCCAAATCCTGATAATTTTTATTGTCACAGCTGACCTGCAGAGGTACGCTGTAGATTTCAGCCTGCGCAAGCTCCCCTACGGACTTCCCGGTCCCACTGTCTGTCACAAATGCTATTTTCATATGATTCAGCCTCCTCTTGTTTCTATTATACCTTATTTTCTCTTCAAAAAAAACTGTGTCTCCCTCGGTTCGACGGTTTCCGCTTGTATAAGACAAAAGGTGCACCGGGCACCTTTTACATTTCCACCTTGCGGATATACTGAATCCCCAGACAGCCTACACCGGTATGTGCACTGATAACTGCACCGATCAGGCCATAGTATACATCCAGTCCGGGAAACGCCTCTTCCATCATGGCTTTCAGCTTTTCGCCTTCCTTTGGCGCCCCGCTGTGAAGAACAGTGAGCGTGTAGGCTTCATTCAAGCCGCGCTCCTGAAATGTGGAGATTGCCTTGGACTGTGCCTTGCTCATGGTACGAACCTTATCGTACACATCCACCTTGCCTTCACTTTCACGATCCAATCGCAAAATCGGTTTGATTTTCAGCAGTCCGCCAAGTGCAGCTGCCAGCGGTGTCAGCCGGCCTCCACGCTTCAGATGCTGCAAATCATCCGGTATAATCAGTGTCCCGCTGTCTGCCGCACTCGCACGCAGACGCTCCACGATCGTTTCCAGATCATGTCCCTGCTCGACCAATTGACTGGCACTGATTGCCAGATAGCGCTGGATATTGCAGGTTGTATACGATTCGATGACATGCAGATTCACCTGATGCTCCTTGGCTACCGCCTGCATGACACTGGAGGTGGAGGATAAGCCGCCACTCAGCGGAACTGCAATGACCGCTTCATAGCCCTCTGCCTTAAGCTGTATAAACAGCTCCTCCACAAGTCCCATAGGAGGCATGGAGGTTGTCGGCATTTCGCCGTTTCTCAGATACTCATAAATCTCTTCTACGGTTATATTCTCTCCATCCAGAAACATTTTGTCCTGAATGATGATTTGCAATGGCAGATAATAAATTCCTAATTCGCCGGCCTGCTGCTTTGTCAGACCGCTGCCGCTGTCGGTTACGATTGCGATTTTCATAAGACTCGCCCCTTTTCTGTATTCGTGTTCCCTCGCGAATGCAGGGTTTTCAATACGGTCAGTTACACAGACGTGTAAAAATATCCTGTTTCATTATACCAAGTTTATTTTGAAAGTCAAACGAGAATCACCATGTTCTGCTTTCCAATTATCGGATGCCGGGTTTCAAAAAGTCATTTCGACTGAATACAATCGTACTGTAAGGCTCGATATTGACCTTTTTAATCAGGATATCCTCGGATGCTCCGTTATAATATAGCAGCGGATATGCCGCCTCAAATTCATAGGAAAAATATTCTCCTGTCGGATTGAAGATAATCACCATATCATCATGCTCGTCCCTGATTTTATACAGCAGTACCTTTTGGGCGATATCCGAAAAGGACACGTGCTGTTCCACATCCTCTTTCATGGAATAACGCAGAATCGGATGCTCCTTGCGGATACGGATCAGATCCTTTGTGATTTTCACCATATCCTGATACTGGTTTCTGCGCAGATAATCCAGTTTATTGATTTCATCGCTTTCCTCATATGTGTTGGGAAGCCCGTGTTTGCTGCGGGCAAATTCCTGTCCGGAGTGGATGAAAGGGATACCCTGCGCAAGCAGAACCGCCGCCATCAGCATTTTGGCACGGGCAATGCGCACCTCCTTGCTGTCTTCCTTGCAGCATTCCTTCAGCTTATCCCAGGACGTCATATTGTCATGGCATTCCACATAATTGACAGCGTTTCTCGGATGGGTGAACATCGGCTCCATTCCGATATTTGTACAGCTGCCGCTCAGACAGTTCTTCATGATATCAAGCAGGTAGACTGCCCCGGTGCAATAGCCCTTGACACTGACCTCGTTGGTATTCGTACGTCCCTTGACAACATCCCGGAAGCGATCGGAGAAATGAGCGACATACGGCATCTGTGCATTGTTGGAAATACTGGCACGTTTTCCGGAATCCAGAAAGCTCGGCATATCCCAGCCCTCGCCATAAACCATGAAATCCGGATTGAGTGCTTTGCAGGCCTCATATACCGCATTGATGGTTGCCACATCCAGAATTCCCATCAAATCGAAGCGGAAGCCGTCAATATGATAGGTTCTTACCAGATAGGTACAGGCATCCACAATATATTTATGACACATGTTTCTGCGGGAATCCACATCATTTCCGCAATAGGTACCATTTGAGAAGTCACCGTTTTCATTCATTTGAAAATAGTAATTCGGTACAGTGTTTTCAAAGGCATGTGTTTCCTTATCGTATACATGGTTGAATACGACATCCAGATTGACACGGATTCCCTGCTTGTGGCATTCCTCTATAAGCTTTGTCAGCTCGAACATACGGCCGTATGGATTCGCCGGTTCTGTACTGAAGCTGCCTTCCAGAACACGATACTGCACCGGATCATAGCCCCAGTTATAATGCATCAGCGGATAGTTTTCATCCACAGAGCCAAAATCCGTGACCGGCATCAGCTGAATGTGCGTGATTCCCAATGTCTTCAGATAAGAAAATCCGCTGCATTGCTGCTTCGTTATTTCATTTTCCTCTACAAACCCGCGAAATTTTCCAGGCATCGTGACACCGATTCCCTTCTGCATCGTGAAATCGCGCACGCTCGTTTCGTAGATAATGGCATCGCAGGCACTGGTCATTTTCGGCAGGGGTACGTCCCGCACGCGGATTTTATCCAAATCGACAACCGCACTTCTGCGTGAATTTTCAATCGAAGCTGTCCCATACGGGTCAATGCTTTCCCGCCAGACACCGTTTACCCGGACAAGGTAGACATAGGTCGCATTCTCCAGATTTTCCAATATAGTATAGCGGTATACCCCCTTGTCTGTCCGTTTCATTTCATACGTATACAGACGGTTGTTCTTGCAGACCTCCAGCTTGACTCTGCTGGCTGTCGGTGCCCATAACGCAAATGCAGTCTGGTCTCTGTCATAGGTATAGCCGAGATCATTACCGTCATAAAAAAACTGTTCATCAAAACGCTCTGTCTTGACGATACCGCTGTATTCCAGCACCACACCCCGTGCATGCTGATGCATCACCTGATATTCCACACCGATTTCGATGGGATCGTATAATGCCAGTGTATATTTATTGTAATTATTTTGTGTTGTTTCTATGGACTGAATGTGAAGGTCAAAGAGATGCCCCTGATCATCCTTCAGATAGAATTTATTGCTGACTCCCTCATAGCTGTTTCTTGACATAAATACAATGACCTTGTCATAGTCATCCAGATATGCCTCGTAATACTTTTCCTGTCGCATACTTATCACCATGTATTATTATACCAGAGTTTTCCAGGTTTATCACCAGAAAGGTAAAACAGGTGCTGTTCTTCTGCTAATCTGTTCAGATTACAGGGAAATGAGGGGTGTTTATGGAATCATACGGATTACAATTTCAGCTTTCAGGAACATAAGACAATCGACAGCAGTAGAAAGGTAAGGAATTTTATACCTTTTTGTAATACAAAGTCATAGAAATAGTAAGCATTGTATTCTTATTGAAAAGGAAAATAAGCTGCTTGATCTGCTCCTTATCTTGGCTTGAAAAAAGCATCTGCACGAAGGATGGTTTTTCAGCATACCACCGTTTGTACAGATACTATATAAGTATCATCAAGCTGATGCATCATGGTTTAAATTCTAATATGCGCAAGATGGCAGAGAACCTTTCCCTTGTTCCGTTTATGCTATTTGGATTCTGTTTCCTTTGCACCTTTGGCAGCAGAAAAGCAGCAATTGGGTTTATTTTCTATTGGCCTTAAGTTCCTTCCATGCCTTTTCCATCGTATCAGGCTCCATAATGAGACGTCTGCCGATATCAGCTAATGCAAGTGCTCCGTCGAACAGTGCCCGGCTGCCTTGTTGTGATATCGTGGCAGCTGCCATTTCACGGGAATGCCCGTTTACACAGCTGTCCGCGATTTTGATATACCCCTGCAGGGTTGGACAGCAATAGCTGACACTTCCCACATCACTGCTTCCCTGCGCAACCTCGTCCACACCTTCCCATGTATAACCGAAATCCTCATACTCATCCTTCAGCATATCCGCAAGAGTATAGTTGATAACACAGTCATCATACGGACACTCATAGGTGGTAATACGACTTGTACATCCGCTCATCGTACAGGCGCCTTCTACACAGGCTTTTGCTTTTTCACAAAGCTCCTTTACATATTCCATCGTTTCCCCGCGGAAATAGTATTCCAGACTCGCATACGCAGGAATAACGTTCGCAGCTTCTCCTCCATGCGCGATTACTCCATGGATAAATGTATTCGGTTCTGCGAACTGACGCAGCAGATTGATTGACATATAGCTCATAACTGCCGCATCCAGAGCGCTCTTTCCGTTCTGCGGTGTACAGGCATGTGCATTCTGCCCAAAAAACTCAAAGCGCAGTGGATAAATGGCAAGTGTTCTTCCCCCAAGGGAGTTCTTTGTATCCGGGTGCAGCATCAGCGCCGCATCCACATCATCAAACACATGTGCAGCAGCCATGGAAACCTTCCCTCCGAAATTTTCCTCTGCCGGTGTGCCAATAATGCGCACCTCTCCGCCGATGTTCGACAGTATGCTTTTTAACGCACAACCCGCTGCCAGTGACATTCCGGCAATCAGATTGTGACCACAGCCATGTCCAACCTCCGGTAAGGCGTCATATTCACACATATAGGCTATGACAGGCCCCGGTTTTCCACTGTTCCATACACCAAGAAAGCCGGTCGGTACCACGTATTCCTCCGTTACTTCAAATCCCTCTTTGCGCAGCATCTTGCACAGGACACGCATGGAACGAAACTCCTGATTTCCGATTTCCGGGTGTTCATACAGATCATTAACCAGATATTTGTATTCCTCCATATGTTCCTGTATATAATGCTTCAGCTGTTCCTTCATATCATCCCTCTTTCCTTTTTCACCATTGTATAGGCGAAACAGATATTTTTCAAGTCAAGATGTCATGAAAGCAGAAAAAAGAACTGAATGTCCAGTTCTTTCCTGTTTTCGTTTATTTCATATTTACCGGTTCAATATTCCAGATTTCATCCGCATACTGCTTGATCGTACGATCACTTGAGAAGTAACCGGACTGTGCGATATTGATCAGGCAGGTTTTTGCCCATTCCTCTTTATTGCGGTAACGCTCTTCAATATTTTTCTGTGCGTGAGAATACGCTTCGAAATCCGCCAGCAGCAGATACTCATCATTCTTGAACATCAGCTCGTTATAAATCTGCTTGAAGTCCTTCGGATCATTGGAGAAGGTGGAATCCACAAAGCTGTTTACCACCTTCTGGATGTTGGCGTTCTCATTGTATTTCCGCCATACATCATAGGTGTTTTCATGCTTGACAAGGGCTACATCATCTGCACGTAAGCCGAAGATTTCCGCATGATCATAGCCTACTTTCTCCACGATTTCCACATTGGCACCATCCATGGTCCCCAGTGTAATCGCACCGTTCATCATAAATTTCATGTTTCCGGTACCGCTTGCCTCTTTACCGGCAGTGGAAATCTGTTCGGAAACATCTGCGGCATTCATCAGAATCTCCGCAATGCTCACACCGTAGTTCGGAATGAAGACAACCTTCATATACGGAGAGACATCCGAATCATTGTTTACCTTGTCGGCCACATAATGAATCAGCTTAATAACCTCTTTGGCAAATGTATAGCTAGGCGCTGCCTTTGCCGCAAAGATAAAGGTTCTCGGATAGATACGGAAGGATGGATCCTGTTTCATACGGAAGTACAAATCGATAATGTTCATGACATTCAGCAGCTGACGCTTATAGGCATGCAGACGCTTTGCCTGTACATCGAAAATGGAATTGACATCGATATCAATATGCAGTGTATCCTTAATATAAGCCGCAAGGATTTTCTTGCGCTCCATCTTCACATCCATAAATTCCTTCTGCAGATCCTTGTCATCTACATACTTCATAAGATCCTGCAGACGCTCCGGGTTTGCTTTAAAATCAGGACCAATCGTCTTTTCCAGCAGGTTGCTCAGCTGCGGGTTGGAGTACAGCAGCCATCTTCTGTGTGTGATACCGTTTGTTTTGTTGTTGAATTTATTCGGATAGATGTCATGGAAGTTCTTCATAACATCCTCTTTCAGAATTTTCGTATGCAGTGCAGCTACACCGTTGACACTGTGAGAGCCGATGATTGCCAGGTTTGCCATGTGAACCTGTCCGTCCTTCAACACGCAGCACTCATTCATCAGATCAGATCTGCCCATATCATGACTTACCTCATATTTGAAGCGACGATCGATTTCCTCGATAATCATGAATACGCGCGGCAGCAAATCCTGTACATACTGAATCGGCCATTTTTCCAGAGCCTCGCTCAAGACAGTATGATTTGTATATGCCATAGTATTCTTTGTAATATCCCAAGCCTGATCCCAGTCATATTTATAATCATCCATAAGAATACGCATCAGCTCCGGTATACAGAGTACCGGATGGGTATCGTTCAGCTGAATCGCAACCTTTTCCGAGAAGTTATCCAGTGTATGATAGGTAGACATGTGCGATTCGATAATATTATTCAATCCTGCGGCTACGAAGAAATACTGCTGCTTCAGACGCAGAATCTTGCCATGCTCGGTGGAATCATCCGGATAAACATTGCGGCAGATTTCACGCACCTCGTTTACATATTCGTTCAGACTGCTCGCATCACAGGCATCATCCGCAACCTCTGCACTCCACAGACGAAGTGTATTTGTCAGGTTGGTGTTCTGTCCGACAATCGGCATGTCATAAGGTACGGCGCGTACAATCAGGGAAGGCACATGGTTAACGATTGCCTTGCCGTCTTCTCCCATCCACATGTCCACATGTCCGCCAAAGTTGACATTGACTGCATGCTTCGGTTTCCGCACTTCCCAGACATTGCCTAAAGACAGCCACTGGTCAGGTACCTCAACCTGCTCGTTGTTTACGATTTTCTGTTTGAAGAGACCGTATTCATAGCGGATACAGTTTCCATGTCCCGCCAGATTCAGACTGGCAAGTGAATCGAGGAAGCAGGCAGCCAGACGACCCAGGCCACCATTTCCAAGACCTGCATCGCTTTCCAGATCCTCCAGTTCATTGATATCCTGTCCAAGCTCGGCAAGACCTTCCTTGGCGATTTCATAGATTCCCAGATTCATCAGGTTATTTGTCAGCAGTCTTCCCATAAGAAATTCCATGGAAAAATAATACATCTGCTTTTCCTGTTTTTCGGATACGACATTCTTACTGGCGTTCCAGTGAATGCTTGCATAGTCACGAACCATTTCCCCCAGAATCATATATTTTTCAGTGATGTGGGCCTGTTCAAAAGAACGGCCGTAGCGCTCTATAATTCTTCTTTGAAACTCTTCCTTGAACTCATTTTTGTTTTTAAATTCGTTAGCCATAACTTTAACTACTCCTTCCAGCTCGCCTTTTATTTTACATTATTTTACACGTAATTACAAATACAAAAACTGTACGTAAAGTGCGCAAAGCCTCCCTTCTCCTGCTATTTTATGGTCTTTCTTCTCTTTTGTGACAAACAGAAAGAAAGGATACCGCTTCCACGATTTATGAAAATTTTAAAAGAAAAGAATATCCGAGCATTTCTCTGATATTCTTTCCATTTATTCTATATTTAAACGTCGTCTTTCGATTGTTTTATAATTTGTAGAAATGTATACAATGCCTTATTCTCTTACGAACTTATTCAACTTTTTTGATATATATCTTGAAATCACCATATTCAGGATAAAAATTTATGATATCCAAATACTCGTTTCCCTGAATTTTGAGAATTGCACTCTTTTTATTTTTAACCTGTACGTTATCCACAGCCTCCCATTTATTTTCAGTATTCATCTCCACCTGGAAAAATATCTCTGCATTTTTATGCTTACCTTCGACACTTACTTTGTATGTGCCTGCTTCAATTTCTTCTCCACACCGAAATGCTCCTGTGGTATTGTTCAATACGGCGATATCATCATGAAATTTCAATGGTTCGAATTTAGAGCGCGTCATTATCACAGAGCTACCCTGTGATAAAGATATCTTGTTATGATTGTAATATCTAATATTCAAGATTGTTTGATTAACTCCAAGATTAAATGCGTTCGTCTTAACCGGCTCCTTTGTAGAAACGTCATAGTATCCAGGTTCAAAGCCATCCGCACCGACAACATATTCTTTGTCTCCCGCAATTACAACTCTGTCTGTCGGGCTAGATAATGCACTCCCTTGCAAGGATACATATTCTTCCTTGCTGCTATACTGTGTAGCAATAATTCCAATTGTGCATACTGCTGCTATGCCAAGCACGACAGCTGCTAGCTTGTGTTTCTTTTCCATGGTACGCCCTCCTATTTAAGCTGTTATAAATTTTAGACTATTCAGCTAATTTCCTAAAAGTTACTAAGAAATAAATTCTATTCCAGATTTTGTATAAGTCAATCACCTTCTTTACTGTTTTTAAAGTATGCTATCCAAGTATGATCTTAATTTATTGTTTTTCCCTTACTTCGGATTAAATATGCCTTTATTCATTTTTTTTAAATCAATCCCCTATTGATCTATACTGACAAATACAGAGGAGGACATAAGAACTGTCCCCAAGACGATAGCGCTCAATGCCGCTGTAATCACTTTTTTTCTTTTTCATTTTCTTTCCCTTTTTAAACCACCTGTTCATACTTGTAGAATATCATATAGACTCATTGCACCGCTGATTTCTTAAGATTTCTTTATATTTGCTCGATTAGCGAATAACAGTATAAACCGCACAAAAAAAGCAGTGCAAGCATATCTGCCTATACTACTTTGTTCGTTCCTTATAATCAATTTTGTTTCTCTGTACATAAATTGGTCTTCGCTTTGTCTCCATATACGTTCTGGCAAGATACTCACCCATGATTCCAAGACAAAACAGTTGAATACCACCAATCAGCAAAATCAGACAAATAGTTGTCGCATAGCCTGGAATTGTGATTCCCATAATCAATTTCTGTATCAATACCACTATTAAATATAGAAATGCCAGTCCTGAAAATGTGATACCGAATACCGTCGCTATACGCAGCGGCATCGTCGTAAATGATACAAAGCCTTCGATTGCATATTTAAACAGCTTCCAGAAGGACCAGCTGGACTGTCCGTTTACACGATCCTGAACATCATAAGCCATATAATATGTATGAAATCCGACCCAGGAAAAAATTCCCTTTGAAAACCGATTATTTTCAGGCAATGACAAAATGGCATCAACCATAGGACGGCTCAGTAAACGAAAATCACTAGCTCCATCAACAAATTCTACTTGTGAAACACGATTTATCATATGATAAAATGCTGATTTGAAGCCTCGTAAAATTTTTCCTTCCCTACGCTTCTCCTGGAAGGCTGCAACACTGTCCAGATTGTCATCCTCATCAAGAATCTGCATCATGCGAAGAACATAGGCCGGATCCTGTTGAAGATCAGCATCTATAATAACGGTATAATCACCAACTGACTCTTTCATCCCTGCATACATTGCACTTTCCTTTCCAAAGTTGCGTGAAAAGTTTATGATGTTAATATGAGCGTCCGGATATGTCTTTACAAGCTCTTTTAGCTTAACATAAGTTTGATCCCTACTACCATCATTGATGAATATATACTCATAATCAAAGGTTTCATTCCGAAAAGTAGCTTCGACCTTTTCATAAAATAACTCTACGTTATCAGCCTCGTTATAACAAGGCACTACCAGCGACAATTTCATAATACATCCCTCGTTTCACTATTCCTGCGTTTTTGGTTTGAAAATCATAAATTTACAAAATACGTAATTGCCTATAACCGTAACAATGCTGACAAAAATCTTCGCAATATTTTCATTCATAGCTGCTAATTGGATACAGACAAACAGCAGAAGACTTTCCACAACGAGTGTTACAGCACGCAGAGACACAAATTGTAAAAATTCAGCTTTCTGATCATTTCCTTCACTCTTGAACACATATTTTCTATTCGCTATATAGGCGAACAGCACTGCAAATATCCATGCTATAACATTTGCTATTAAATAATGCAGTTGTATATGTGTACAGAAGAAATACACAACAAAATTCACAAGTGTTGTCAAACCACCAACAACGACATAGTTTAGCAGTTCTATTATATTTTTCTTCTTCTCATCCATAAAATACCTCTTTCATACCTGCTTAGCTTATATACGCTATATATAAGAATACGCCATTTTCCTTCTGTTTTCCAGTCTTTTATCAGCAATCAGTAATAAAGAAATCATATCTGATTATAAAACCAAACATTTATAGCAAAGGAAAGCCAGCTTCCTTCTATATTTTAACATTCATAATTTTTGTTTGCTATCAGCTTTATCTTAAGGTTTCTTAAAATCTGCAAATCATTGCATTAGTTTCATTGTTCCCATGATTCTGCGATTCATTCTGCAATAACCAATGGCAGCTCTAATACAACGGTAAATGTATTCTCTTTTACATCAATATTCATTGTTCCATTATGCATCATTATTATTTTTTCTACACTTTTCAATCCAATTCTGTTACTTTCTACTTTTTCATCATCTATGCGAATCTGATTACTCATGTATAACTGGTATTGATTTCCTTCGCAAATTCCACGCACAATGGCTGTAGCACTGTGATCTGCATATTTATGCATATTGGAGAATAAATTATCCATTGCTCTTTGCAGCATTTCAATATTACATGCAATCTGATAGTGTTCATCCTCCAGTGTATAGGTGATTTTCATATCATCCTGCTGCATAAACTCAATATTTTCTCTAATATAATTCAATAAATTGGAAAGCGGCTGTACTTCCAGATTCAGAGATTCTTCTTTTTCAAACACCAGAAAATATTCAAACATTTTATTGGAAAGACTTCGAATCTGTTCCACCTTTAACAGGGAGCGATCAAGATATTCTCTTTTCATTTCCACACTGCTTTCCCGATAACGAATCAATTCCAGATAACCAAGTAAAGAGGTTAAAGGTGTACGCAAATCATGCGATAGTGTTGTAATCAATTCCTGATTTGCTTTTCTCGCTTTTTTTTCATTTTGCATGTTGTCATAAAAGCTCTTCTGCATACTGCGTAATTCGTCACTCAGCTGACCTATTTCATCACTTCCATAATACTGGAAGGAATGGCTCCAATCTCCGCCTGCTAAAATAGAAGTATCCTTTTGTATTATTTGAATAGCTTTGATTTTATTTCTTATAAACAATTGAAGAAATATAAGGAGATAAGAAAACGAAAGAATGACAGATACTATCAAATATGGTAAAGTATAGTTCAAATAGGGATAATAGTTTATCCTTAATTGAACAAAGCCCTGATCATTCTCCATTATATAATTATAGTTGATATGAGCAGTTGATGCATACGTATGGTTTAAAATGTATAAATCATTATTCTCATACATTTCATTCATATATGAATATTCATATATTTTATCTTTTTTATTAGGAATAACTTCAATGAACGAATACGTTGTATCAGGGAGATTATTTTTTAATATTTTTTCAATTTCTTTGTTATTTCCCTTACTTATATCTATATTACGTAATTTCTCCTGGATGACAGCTGCTTGCTCATCCAGTGCATGTTCATATAATTGTAGTTCTCTCATAAATGCAATAGGAACATCACGACCTATGTATAAGAATACAAGCATAAAGGAAACAAATAGAATTGTTCCTATACTAACTAGGAGAAGTTCTGTTGATAATTTATGCAACCGATGTAGCTTAGGTTTGTTCCATAAGTGATATAAAACCGTTTTTAGTTTACTATTTTTTTGCTCATACCTGTATAGTATTATCATAATGAAAGAGATTATAATTGCATTAACTAGACAAAATAATCGATAAGCATTTAAATAGCTCGTTATCTTTGGATGAATTTGTACACTCAAAATTCCTCTAGCAAACGTTATATCTATTGTTTCCCTGTAATGCTGTGTTTCCTCGATATAATCATATCCTGTCTCATATACCTGAACTTTCTTTTTTTCGCCATAAATAGTTGACCATATATGATAATCATAGTCCGGAAACAATTCGTTTAGCTTATTTGTGACATCATTTATATTTTCAGGATAAATATATTTCTCTTCTATAACAGGCTTTAGCTTCTTTTCCATACTTTCCTTGGTTTCGAATTCTACATAACCTTTTTTATATAGAGAGTCCAATACATCATAACGAAAAGCATACACAGTGAAAAAGGTGATAAACGCAACGGTTAAAAGAACATATGTTTTTAAAAACCAGCCATTTTTTTTCTTATTCAAAGCGATACCCCTTTCCCCATATCGTCTTAATATATTTCGGATTTCTGGCGTCCTCTTCTATCTTCTTTCTGACATTTCGGATATGCACCATGAGGGTATTATTTGCAGATGTGAAATAAGGCTCATTCCATACAGATACAAATAATTCCTCAGCAGAAAACGTCTGGTTCCTATGTGTTGCCATGAAATGTAAAAGCTGATATTCCAGATCTGTCATTGCTATCTTCTCTCCTTTTACATATACTGCCTCATCGCGTTCTTCAATGCGAATATCCCTGATTTGAAGGATACGATAACGCTTTTCTATTTCCGCCTGCTTTCCCTGATAGACCATAAAGCGGCACAGCATCGCTTTTACACGCACCAGTAATTCCGAGTAGGAAAACGGTTTGGCAAGATAATCATCCGCCCCTTTAAAGAAGCCCTGCGCTTTATCTTTCTGTGTACCTTTCGCTGTAAGAAACAAAATTGGTGCATTACTATGTTTACGAATCTGTTCACACAGCTCATATCCATCCATGTAGGGCATCATAATATCCAAAATGTATAAATCAATATGATCGTTCATATACTCCAACGCTTCTCTTCCGTTTCTCGCTTCTGAAACATCATACCCTTCCTGCGTAAGCAGAACACGGATAATTTCACGAATTTCCTTATCATCATCTACAACAAGAATACGGGACTGCTCCATATGTATCACCTCTTACCTATAAGTATACAGAACTTTTCGAATAGGACGAGGATTTTTTAAGATTTCTTTATATATGAAAAACAGATCTGTGTTTTGTCACTGACCTGTTTCTTCTTCTATTTCTTTTGTTTCACCCGCTGCATGGATACTTTTTGTTTCAGATAAAGTGCTGTAGCAATCAGCAAAGAGAGTATACTGACCATAATTCCAGCGCTTTTTCCTGGCATTTGATACGTAATTTCTACAGTATGATGGCCTTTCTTTATTGGAAATCCAACAAATGCTGTATTTACTTTTTCATATGCAATTTCTTTGTTATCCAAACGTACTGTAAATCCCTTATCAAACGGAATAGAGGTTACAAAATAACCGTCATCTCTAACGTCTATTTCTCCCTTTAATACATTATTACCTGACATGCGCTCACCTTTTAATGCATCTATGCTCTTATGTCGCTCGGTTAAGACACTGCCATCCATAAGGTATGCCTTGGGATTTTGAATTGTATAAGCCCCTTTCTCCAATTTTAAAGTGATATCTCTCCATGGCTTGTCTCTATCCAGAACATAACGAAAATTATTTCTATTGTTGCCATACATATCACTGTTTGATCCGCGCTTATTCACAATGCCGTTAATTTCGATACCTACGACTGTTCTTGACGGCTTTTTAATTTCAGTAATCGGCAGATCCAAAATAAGCAATTGCCCGTCGATGCTTTGATCCAATCGTAAGTTTATCGTGCTTTTTTTACTTACTGTCAGTTGATAGCCATTTTTAAGCTTCTTCACAGTAACAGAATCATCCATGTGCAAAAGCTTATATGAAAGCTGCACTTCCTGCAGGCTGCTCTTCCACTCTTTCACATCAGCTCTTTCAACAACTGCATTGTTATATACAGCTTCCATGGAATAAGGATATTTCAGGTCTTGAAATTGCTGTTTGGATAACAAATCCGATGTTGCATACCCCATCGGCAATACATTCTCATTAACGGCTACATAACCGTTTTTATCACCGGACAGGATGCTGTAATGCAATGGAACAGTACCCTTACCATATAGATATTTAACAGACATCAGTGACTGAAAGAAAGAATTTTTTTCCGCAGTGACGGTTGCATTATTCGTGCTTGGTCCCGGCATCCCCATCACCTTGTCCGTAAAATAGGAATAATCCTGATTTCGATTTGAAGAATACAGAGATGTTTTATACATTCGGCTATCCAGAACCTGATTACATGTACGTAAAGCATAATGCAGATCATCAAAGCGATAAAGAGAAGAGTCCTGATCCAGCGCAGCTTTCACCTGTGCTTTTTTATCTGTATTTTCAAATTTTGAGAGTTGAGACTGTTTTACGAAATTCTCAACTTTATTTGTCGGCATTGTTAAAAGCAAAGGAAACAGCAGATATATACCAAATATATATTTTTTTCTTGTGACCGTATATAATATAAAAATTCCTGAACAAAAGAATGCGTCTATCAAATACAGAAGCTTCAGCTTTTCCAATTCAATAAAGAAATAAGGAAGGAATAAAAACGGTAAAATCCAAAGCAGCCTGCGAGATGGTTTGTTTTCCATTTCAGACAGCATTTCCGCAATCATATAGCCAATGAGCGGAATCATTGGAATCAAAGACTTTTCCCGTACATACTGCAGACCATTTAAAATATAACAAAACAAGGGTAGGATAGTAATCAGTAGAGTCATGATACCCAGAGCTCGTTTTTCTTTGGAATTTCTGAAAATAAAATATACAACCGCAGCCAAGGCAATCACACACATACCCGCAGAATACGCATTGGATCTGAATCCGGTATAGGTGAGTGCGCTGATATCCATGTCCGGCTTCAACAACTCCATAAGTGTTGGGGATTGGATTGCTTCTCTGGTATGACTGAACATCATGATTACCGTTGGAAGGAGAATGAAACAGCTGATGCCTACACCGATAAGCACTTGTCCCATCAGCCTGCCTATGGTTTTAAGAGACTCCAGATAATCAATTTTTTTCTGCATTCGCAGGATTTCATATATTGCATAGATACCGCACATAAAGAGAGCACTGACACTATAGAAATAGCTTTCCAGAATCATCAGTACAATACCAATCATCATAAGAGCACTTTTCCTTTTTTGAAGATAGCGTTGAATTCCGATAAATGTCAGTATAAGCCATGGCATATAGTTGATGAACATCACATGCTTATGCGTATGAAACAGCATGGGACCTGCACATAAAAAAATAACCGAAGCAAAAAATGCAGCATGTTGCGAAATATTTTGTTTCCTTATCCAGTAATAAAACAATTCCGTGCTTGTGATTGTGAGAGCAATGCTGCTGATCATAATGTAGGTAGACATCTTGATCATAGGAAACGCATAGGATAGCAATATCTCCGGTCGCAGCAGCCCGTAATAAATAAACTCTGCCATATTCTGACCAGCTCCAAGCTGTAATGAAAAGTCTGGATACAGCTGTCCTGTTTGATAAAAATTCTCGCGGAAATATTCAGCAAACGCCACATGCTGACTCAGCCAGTCCGTTATGGAACCATATACAAGCTGTTTGCTTTGCAGCAGCGTAAAGAGAACACCCGTAATCAGAACAATGAGTATTCCCAATACTGCCATATAACGTATATCATTTTTTTTCATTGCATTCCAACTTTCTCTAATTCTTTACTATTATTAACCTCTATGATTATATCATTCTATGAATTGCGACTTTCCTTTTTTTCCTTAAATATTCTTAAATTTCATCATATTTTTTAAAATGCCTAACGGCCCAATAATATGAAAGAAGGAATAATCGAAGAAAATTCTTCAATTACTCCTTCGCATATAACTCATGATTGTTTCAGCTGTTGATAAATAAAGCTGCTTACTCTTTTGGTACTTTCTCCATCCTGATACATAAAATACATATCCTTAAATGCTTTTATGGATTTCTTATCATAATCTTTTATACAAAGCTCTTTCGTCAGGCTCTCTGCTGTCTGACATACCGGAAAGGGTATGGATTTCAAATCTATGTTGAAGCCGAGTGTTTCTCCATATTCCGCAAGATCAGGCGTATAGAGAATGACCTTTTTCTCCATAATTGAAAAGTCAAACAAAATAGAAGAGTAATCCGTAATCAGGCAATCTGCTACCGTATATAGATGATTCAGCTCTTCATCTGTTACATTCAGAATCCGCTCACCACTTCCAAGGTCAACATCACGCAGCAAAGGATGCATCTTATACATAACAGCATAATGATCCGGTAGCTTCTCAATCAGAGATGAAAGATCTAAATCCACATGACGCAGCCCCTTTATGATATTACCTCGAAAGGTTGGAGTATAGAGGATTACATACTTACCCTGCAGTTCAGGGTACTTTTCCAGTAGCTCATTTCTATATGCCAGTCTGCACGCCTTTGAAAAAAGAGCGTCCGTTCGTGGTATTCCTAACGGCAGCACCTGATGCTCATTAACACCAAATGCTTTCGCATATACCGGTTTCCACTGATCACTTGTAGAAAGAACATAATCATAGTTTTTTATCTCATACTGCCTATCAATTTCATTTCCGAACTTCTTTACAGCACCGCATGCATGCCATACCTGAAGCACCCTGACCTGCGATCTTTTAAAATGAGAAACTACATAATTGTTATCGTTTAAAATAACAACTTTGCTTGTATTGATAAGAAATACCTGTTTAATACAATTTAGGAAATATAATAAATCACCTTTTATCGTCTTTTCAAACTTTGTGAGAATATAACGTATTTCAATATCCGGATAACGCTTCAGTTCTTCATCCAAGAGTTTGAAATCACCTGTAAGTATTTGCGAAGTCAGTGTTACAAAGGTGATTCGATTTTGTCTGACTGGCAGACATTTTGCCAGTTGATAAAAAAACCATAATACCATATGGAGAATAAGCTTTTTTAATCCCATGTCCTCATCTCCTGTTCTGTGAATCAATATATTTCTTCATACCGAATGTATATCTGCTTTTCTTAAAATCAACGCATTCCTTCACCTTAATATTTGGTAAAATTCGTTGGAATTCGCGGCGATAGGCCTCCATCCCGGGAAATCTGTGCAGCAGTCTCTTAAGTTCCTCTTTAGGCGATAACTGCATACGAACATCCATGACGATATAATCAAGGCATTCATGAAATTCCTGATACAGCAGTTTCTGTGTAAGCGGAGTGAAATCCTGACGATCCAAAACTGCTATTGCACTGTGATCCTCCGCAGCTTCCTTTAAATATTGGATGTCCTGCAGCCTCTTTATTTTCGGTATAAAGTACACTGTACGCTCTTTATTCTTATTATCAGCATAATCTGTAATGGAATCCACAGGAACCTTCTTCAGGCATACTGCAGGATCAAAAGCAGCTTTGGATACAAATACATCTGCATATGCATTCCATGCAGCTTTGCTGATTTCCACCGATTTCTGTTTCGTAATATATTCCTGAAGCTGTTTTAATGTTTCCGCCTTTACAAATGGAAGATCTTGAACGGAAAAATACATACCACGATCTCTGGCATATTCTTCAGCATCATAAACAAATAATATGACAGGTCTTTTTGTCAGTGCAAAGTCAAACAGTACACTGGAATAATCTGTTATCAGCATATCGCAGCCCATCAGAAACTCATAATTATCTACGCCCTCAGGAAAGGAGCATATATGCTGATAGCCTTGAATCGGTATCACATCCTTTACAAGAGAATGCAGATTGACATAAAGCATCTGATCGTCATTCAGCGTTTCATCCAATACCTGTAATATCTTTTTCAGTTCTTCGGCATAGCCCGCTATTTCCAATGCAGTGCTTGTCAATCCTCTCCATGTGGGCATATAAGCTATCATTTCCAGTTTCTCTGAACCATACCGTTTTTTAATAGCTATCGTTTTCTCATGCTCATGAAATACAAGATTACGGGGATATTCTGCTGTATAGGATAGCCCGGTAAATAAATTTGTCAAATTATAGTCTTCTATCATCCTCTGTTTGGTGAATACATTTGGAAACAGAAGCATACTGCTTTGCAGAAAGTTTCGTTGTATATTACTCATATCCTGGATACCGTTTTTCATTTTCTTACCTAATGTTTTCCATGGTGTTCCATGCCAGGTATTCAGATACACCTGTTCATCTCTTCTGATAAAGTATGGTGGAAATGTAACATTATTAACTAGAATTTCACTGGTTGCCAGAGCCATTTGATATGCTTTGCTGTATACAGGAACGAGTATGGCAGTCTCCAGTCCGTGCTCCTTCAGCAGCTGTTTATGCTCCTGCCTATTTTTTTCAGTTGTTGCAATGTATATTTTATCAACCTGCTTCTGAAGCTGCTGTGCGATATAGAAGGGTGAATCTGAAACGGTTTTTCCCTGAAAGGATTCGATCAGCACCTGTCCCTTTATCACCGGATGCTTTTTACAATATGCGTGATAGGCATACCGTGTAATATAGGAACGCTTGCTCACCAGTCGCTTAAGTTTACTGACCGTTTTTTTAACAGTCTTCATACAGGTGAGTGCACTTTTGGGTACAAACATAAACAAATACCAGAAAGCTTTATATGGAACCATATACTTGATTTTACGGTTCTTATATACATCCTCAAAAAAGATACTGTTTGTTTTCCAGTTTTTAAAATTCCTGTTCATATGTTGAAATCCGGTTTTGATCATTGTTTTTTTAAGAGACAGATTATGGTACCCCGGAAAATCCTGAAACCGCAGCAGCATATGCTTCAGATTAAGAAAGCACAGGATGTCCTGGTACTGATTAAAAGCATTTTGCTCTTTGTAATATGTATTTACCAGCTCCATAGACTGAAACATCTGTAATGTCTTACTGCTGTAGGTAGCTGTGATTGCCCCCTCTCGTTTCAGTATGTAGTAGTATAACGGTTCATCAACCTTTGAAATTTTATTCGCATGTAAAAATAAAGTCCAGGTTACTGCCATATCTTCATACAGACAGCCTTTTGGATACCGTATTCCGGTCTTTATAAATAATTCACGCCGATACAGCTTGTTCCAGGCATAGGTAGAGTTCATATACAGCAATCGAGGATTTTCCTGCAGGCTCTTGTCAAATTCCTGTAGATTTCCTTTTTGAAAATGCCGGAACTGCCCGTTTTGTTCCTGTACACCATAATATCCGCAAACAACAATATCCGCGTTTTCCTGCTTCGCTTTCTCATACAGCTTCTGATACATCTCGATATCTGTATAGTCATCACTATCTACAAATCCAACATAGGCACCACTCGCATGCTCCAAACCATAGTTTCTAGCGTCGGAAAGTCCCCCGTTTTCTTTTTTCAATGCAATGATTTTATCCGGATAGAGAGAAGAAAACTCATCTATAATTTTCTGTGAATCATCCTTCGTTCCATCGTTTACAACAATAATTTCGATATTGGATAATGTCTGATGAACCAGGGTGTCCAAACAAACGCGTATATATTTTTCAACATTATATACAGGCACGATTACACTGACATCTACACTTTTTGACATACGCATCTCCTTACTGCTCTTATAAGCTGTCTGTCTATACTGTATTTTAACACAGTCACCATAAACAGACCATCCCTTAAACATATTGTGCCTGAACGATTATATAAAGAAGTCAGTGTCAATAGACACTGACTTCTAACTTTCAAACGACAGGCTATTACATTCTTTATCCTGATGTTTACTGATTTTGCATAACCCTTTGAAAAATCTGTTCGGATGCCGTACCTTTTTCATACTCGCAGAACTTCTTACGGAATTTCTGCAAAGCCTCGTCATGCTCCTGAGCAACTTTATCAATATTCACAATACTCTGTATCACCTCATCGGAAGTTTTCAGCAGAGGTCCTGGTGCCTCTGCGACAAAATCAAAGTTAAATCCACGCAGAGTATCTCTGTAATCTTCCAAATCATATGTGAAGAACAGCATTGGTCTGTTTAAAATTGCATAATCAAACATTACAGATGAGTAATCTGTAATAACAATATCGGAAGCAAGATAAAGCTCCTCAACACTTGGATAGTTACTTACATTGATTACAAATTCATCCAGCAGGTCTTCCTTCAGACCTTTAACTGCAAAAGGATGTATACGCAGCATCAGAACATAGTCATCCTGAATCTGCTTTTTCAACTCCTGAATATCAATTTTCATATTGAACTGATTTCGTACACGCCATGTCGGAGCATACATAATCACTTTCTTCTCCGGTGAAATACCAAGCTTTTTCTTTATATCAGTAATATCCTTTTCATTGTTCTTTGCAAACAGCACATCATTCCTTGGGTATCCTGTTTTCAGAAATTCTTTCTTAAATGCATAGCAGCTGGATGTAATGCTCTCTGCCTTGCTGCTCTGCACAACCAGGTAATCCCAGCGGCTGCATTTTTTAATAAATTTCTGACGTGCCTCTTCTGTAGGAAGCTCTCCTGGAACATCCAATCCAAGTGTTTTCAATGGTGTCCCATGCATGGTCTGCACTTCTACCTGTTTTTTCCGCTTTTTAAAGGACTCCATAAAGTTTACATTATTCACAAAGTATTTTGATGTAGCCATGTAATAGTGGTAACGCAGACTCTTTCTACGTACGCGAATTCCATTTCCCTCAATTGGTGTTCTTTCATCTACAAGAGACCATATGCAGGTATAATCCGGATGTTCTTTATCCATGTATTTATAAAACGCCTTCGGATTACAGTGGAACTTCTGTCCCCACCAGCCTTCAAATACAATTCTTTTTTTACGTACCGGCAGCATTCTCAGCATTGGATATATGAATAATTCCACAAACTTGCGTCGCAGCTTATTACTCTCATACCATTTCCATTTTCTTGTGACCTTTACAATCATATCCAGATCCATATTTGGATATACACTATAGTAATAATCCTTATATGGTTTTCTGGACAGCTGCGCTACCGCATCAGCCGCAATGGTGTGCTTTTGTACGGAACCATCTTCAAATTCATAAATAATGTACGTTTTCCATTTATCCGCCACCATGTTCTTTGTGAAAGCATCATCACATATCGGAATAATTGCAGCTGCTGTTACAGAGCTTCCCTGAACATTAATTTTTCCAGTAACCGGTGGCATAGTCAAGCTACTGCTTTCGCCCTTCAATTCAAAATACGCAGTTTTCAGCTTATCTGCATTACTCAGTCTGGTTTCTACTTCCATACCAATCTGTTCTTCTGCCCAATATAGTCTTGTCAAAACAGAACGATGCGGTTCCCCTGCAAGGTTCATATATCCGGCATCATCACTATATACGCGAATCAGCTGATCAGTCGTGAATGCATAACGACTTAAACGCAAATCATTGCTGGATAATGCCTTGCCGCCCTTTGCCATGATAACCCCGTGGTCTGCATGAAAAGCATTCAGATCAAGCACAGCGCTCTGCATATCATTTTCTTGCTTGACTTTTAATTCATTCACAGCATCGTCACTTTTGCATATCAATGTTTCTTTTGACAACTGCGTCTTCACTATTAATTCATGATCAGTAACAGTAAGCTGTTGAACCTTTACATCAAGTGATTCACAATTCAGACATAAATCATACCCCAGATTGTAATATGGAAGTACTTTTGTATCCTTCACATTCAGATATTTGGGACGTGCATCGCTTCCGGAAACCGGCCCACCCGCATAAAAGGATGTATGTATTCCTTCGCGATCATATTGCAGCTCTACTTTCAGAATACCGTTTGCAATTTTCTGTATTTCCGGTCTGCTGAAATCAATTTCAATTTCAAAGCCGCTCCATTTATAATTATAATAACGCGCTTTACGGTTGCTTTTATCAACCTTTAATCCATGCCTTCCGCGAACACCATTGGCCTTGCATACAGTTAATGGTACAGATACAGATTCTTTTGTTGCGACATTCAATAGGTTAGCCTTCAGCTGCTGTGCATGTTTGCTTGAGCAGGTTAATCGTTGAATAAAGGAATATCCCTTTACTATCAGCTTATTGTCATTCCAGTAAACCTGCTGCAGAGACCTTGTCTCCGGATACAGGCGAAGCTCTTTTGTCATATCATAATATTCTTCAGGAAAATCATGAAATGGAAAGTCTCCGATATAATGCATTTCGCCATTTACTTTTTTTCTTTTGATTTTCAGTGTACGATAAGCACCCTTTTCATAAGCCAGCAATTCCAAAAGCCGCTTCTTATTTCCTGTTTCTATCAGATGATATTTCATGCGGTCGATTGCCTGTAAATCCTGAAAAGAATCTTTTCGGAAATCCTTCATATATTCACGGATTACATCCATCGCATAATCGATAAATTCATCATCAGCTGTCAGCATTTCTTGTATATAAAGCTTTAAATCAACAGACATCCATTTGTAATCCTTCATATAAAGCGCATGATCATCACTTACATGTGCATTATAAAAATCATCAACCATATGCATGATTTTCACTCGGTCCGTGAAGTTTTTCATTTCTGTACGGTTTTGTGTAATCGATTTATTCGCTCCATCACGTTCACGCCATAAGTATACGATTTCATTCAATACGGAAACCGCATTTGCATAAAAATGCAGTGGCATCGTCACTGGAATATCTTCATATAAAATCTTCTCAGGAAATTTAAAATCATGTTCCTTCCAAAAACTGAATTTAATCAATTTATTCCAGGAAGTGGTATCATATATCAACTGCGGAGTTTCTAAAATAGTTGTTTTATCATAGGCATCACGAAACGCTTTTCTATGAAGTCCGGAATTATATTTTTTCCTGGAATTAAACCGCTGTACATCACCGACAACCATATCATTTCCTGTTTCTACAGCCTTTTTGTACATCGCTTCATATGCGCCATCCGGCACAATATCATCAGAATCAAGGAAGATAATATAGTCACCGTGAACAAACTGTATACCATAGTTTCGGGCGTTTCCCAATCCCCCGTTTTCCTTCAGATAATAGAAAAAATTGTCATAGTTCTTTGCATATTCCTGAGCAATCACTCCACTGATATCCGTAGAGCCGTCATCAACCATGATGACCTCCAGACTATCGATTGTCTGGCGAACCATGGATTCAAGACATTCCTCCAGATACTCTGCGACATTGTATATCGGTATAATGACACTTACTTTATATTTCGCTGACATTTTTCTCCTCCTCACTACTTCTGCTTCAATTCACTCTTGATCATAGTGGAAGATATGCCTTCCGTTCTTGGCAGATAAACAACCTCACAATATTCCTTCAGGAAATCAAATTTCCCTTCCCAGTCATCTCCCATAACAAAAACATCAACATCATATTTCTGTACATCCAGCTTCTTCTGTTCCCAGTTTTCTTCAAGAATAACCTCATCAACGTAGCGAATAGCCTTTACGATTTCCATTCTGTCAACATCTTTGATTTGACAGACCTTGCCCTTTTCACGCAGATTAAAATCGTCACTGCTTACTGCCACAATCAAATAATCTCCTAAAGCCTTAGCCCTTTTCAAAAGATTTAAATGGCCAATATGAAACAAATCAAAAGTACCATATGTAATAACCTTTTTCATGATTTTCTCTCTCCTTTGTAAATTTATTTATATACCCTATAACCTTATTTCTACAGCTTGTGAAACAGCTTGTCAAGTAGAGAGGTTTTTTCATCAATGATCAAACGCTCCTTAAACTTCTCTTCCAGCATTGCTTTTTTCTCTTTATCGCTTAATTTGTTTAGTTTGTCTACATAGGCGGCATAGTGATCGCAAATTGTATCAATATCACCGGTTTCCACAAGCTTTCCACCTTCAATCCATATACCAGATTTACAGAAATCACGGACCTGTGGCAAGGAATGTGAGATAAATAAAATCGTTTTATCCTCTTCATCCCTCAGTTTCTTCATTCGATTCAAACATTTCTGAGCAAATCCTTTATCACCAACAGATAATGCCTCATCTACAATAAAGATATCCGGATTCAAAGCCAGAGATATAGAAAAGCCAAGACGGGCCTTCATACCACTGGAGTATTTTTTCACCGGCTGATAAAGAAAATCCCCCAGTTCTGCAAATTCAATAACGCCATCTGTTATCTCACGTATCCGCTTCTTCGTAAGTCCAAGTAACGCACCCTTAACATTAATATTTTCCAGTCCAGTCAGCTGGTTGTTTAGTCCTGTGTTTATAGAAATCAGTGCCTGTTCCCCATTGATTTCCATTTCTCCGCCATCGATATCGGAAATACCGGAAAGAATAACAGAAAGGGTAGATTTACCGGAGCCATTGGTACCAAGGATACCAACAACATCACCCTTTGGTATATTCAATGTAATATCCTTTAAAGCAAAAAAACGCTCATTTTCACTTTTCTTACCATCTTTTTTCTTTAGTTTATAAATTTTAGAAACATTTCTCATTTCTACAGCATTGGCACTGCTGTCATATATACTCTTTACCATATACACCTCCTGCTAAATCATATCAATAAACTTACGTTTGAATTTATACATAAGGGCACATCCGATCACAAATAAGATTATAACGACTGCCCAGAAATAAAGGGTCTGAGCCGGATGATCCAAAAATGTTTTATTGTAGAATATAGAATCGCGATATCCATTAACGATATAATATACAGGATTCAGTTTCATAATTTTATTCAAGAGTTCATGATAGGGAACATGATTACCAAAATGACATTCCCAGATAACGGGAGAAAAATACATCAGCATCCGCATCAGTGATGTAATCAGCTTACGAATATCTCGCCAGAGCATAGTTAAAACAGATAAAATCAGCGAAACGGCTTCAACAAATGCAAATGCACATAACGCATAATAAAGCAAACCAAACCAATAGATATTCGGAAAAAACCCATGAATCGCCAGTGTTACAAATGCTATTAGAAGCATACAACCATGGTTGAAAAACTCCTTTGCACAAATGGTAGCCGGCAGAACACTGACCGGAAATTTCATTTTCGTAATTACATTCGTTTTCGAAAAAACAGCACTGCAGCCGTTCTGAATACAGGGCTGCACAAACCACCATGCCGCATAGCCTACGACCAGCCATGGAAGATACTCAATATCACCGATTGGTTTCTTATTCCATGCGACACCGAATATCAACCAGTATGTAAATACCTGAATTGCCGGGGATGCAAAGTTCCAGAATATTCCGAACTTGGAATCGCGCATATCTGCCAGTAATTCATATTTCGCTATACAGAAAATACGGTACAGATTAGAGAAATTTTCATTTAATACATACCTTATACTTTTAAACATAGACCTAACTCCTTTGAATTTCACAAGAAATCATATTGATTATACTACAAATGATATCTATAAACTAGATGTTTTTCATTTTTCTGTTTTTTAACATAATAATTCCATAAAAACGTAGGTTATGTGCTTTTCATCCAGTATTCACGATAATCTCTCTTTTATTCTATCCTTATTAAAAACGCTTATAAAGCATACTGCTCTATTCAAAGGTTAATATGAATACACCTGGAAGATAAAATCTGAATTTTTCTTACTTCAGGGTATTCGCAAAAAAAGAATTCAAATCTATTGATAAATACAATAGTATTGAATTCTCCAATCTCTGTAATTAACTACAATCAGGTAAAAACCTAAAACAAAAGCCATTCTTATTTATTTACTGATTCTGGAACCCCCAGCTGTTTATGTACCCAATCCATTTGCCTTTGCTGTAACAGGAATAATACAAGCTTCCATCTGGTCTGGCCAGAGAGCGCTTTATAGTAAAATTCTGATTCTTATATTTCGTCATGCGTCTTACCCATTTATTGGAAGGAGCATTGTAAAGCCAGTATTTCTGCGGGTTTGGTGTATTGAATTTCCTAGTATTGTTGGATCCCCAGCCAAAATAGGTGTCTTTTGTCACATTGTTTTTTAGTGCATAGGAGTTTACATAGCCTATCCATTTTCCATTATAATAAGCTGACCAGTATGATGTTCCTTCATCATTGACATATTCTCTTGTAAGCAATAAAGGCTTATTGTTATAATTTTTCATACTGCCAAGCCATTTCTTTTTGAATGGATCATAGCGGTAATACTTCGAAGCGTTCGGTGAAGAGAAAACCTTAACCCTTCTGGATAGCTGATAAAACCCTTCTGTTTTGCCCGGATACGTGAATTCCTGTGAATAAGCAGCAGTGCTAAACCGCCATCCTTCTTTATATTTATCTGCTGTTCTTACTACAAAACGGTACGCTTTCCCTGGCTTTCCTTTTTTGAATGTATAGACGGTATCCTGCTGACATGACAGCCAATGCCATGCTTTGGAGTCATCTGTCTGATAATATACACGATATTCTGTTGGACGTGCTACCGGACTCCAGCTTAGCAGCACCTGGTCTTCCTGCACATCAACCTTCAGGTTTTGCGGAGTCTGTGCCTTGTATATTTTTTCCATTGGTTTTGCGGAAGTAGTTAAATGATTTCCATCGCTTTTCACAACAATGGTTCCATTATCTGCTGTTGAATAAATATCTGCATATGAGAGATCACGCCGTGTTCTTTCTGCCGGCAAAGCATTCAGGTTATTGCCAGTCCTTCCATTCGTTGAAGCTACTGCAATACTCGGCTTTACCTGTTCGAAGAATTCATAATTGCCGGAAACCTCCGAATCATCTGGTAAATCGCCTAAGTTCAGATAGCCATGATGCGGAAGCTTTAGGTAATCAACCTGTAGAATATTTTTACATTGCAGCAAATCCTTTAGATTATCATCTCTTTTGGCCATCTCCTGAAGCTGTGTAAGCAAAGCAGGAGCACTGGCAATCAGTTTTTTCTGACCTTCCCGCTGCAAATCGCCGGTTAATAAAAATGAAGCATTCTTATAGTCAATTCTTATCACTAATGAGCTATTGTTTATTGCATCAATACTGGTACCTTCCGCTGGATCGGCAGATGTCAGAAACAATACACGCGCCTGCTCATCACCTTCTCCCAGCATAAAGTAATCTCCTGCACGAGGTCCGCCAAAGCTCATAAATGGATCAACAAGTCCATCATCCTCGCGTGCAAGCTGAGCATCCATTAATTCAGACTGGTATGCTTCATAATAGGAATCTGTTTCAAATGGAGCACCCCAAAACATTCTTGTATTTACGCCAAAATAGCGATTCATAACAGGAATGAACCCACCGATATGGTCGTAATGTGGATGTGTTGCAATCATGACATCCAGCCCAGATTTGCCTTTATCCGCAGATCCTTCCTGCGTATTCACGGTTTGAATCCCCTGTGACTCCAGATATTTTGTGACAGTGTTATCCGGATTTTCAGCAATCAGCTGCTTCACATTATTCCGGAATGCATCCGACTGCTCTTTGCTAACCTTATTGTTTCCCATAAGGTAACTGCTTAACGGATTTTTGAAGCTGTTCCCTTTTTCTTCTGCTTCCGTAGAATAACCGGCATCAACCAGCATTGTCTGTCCCCCGCACCGGATCAACGTTGCATCTGCATTCCCTACGCTGATCGTATGTATTTCAAATCCAGTATTTTCTGCCGCCTGAATAACGTTTTTCTGAAATGGTGAAGCTATATTCATACCCAGCGCCAGAAATAACACCAGAATGCTGATACCAATCTTTCTCATTTAAATCCCCTTTCTTACATACATAGCATTATAGCGCAATCCTATCCATAATATCAACTTTATATAAAACTTTCTTTAATATTCATTTTTCGCTAACTATATTTACTATTTATACAAAAAGTCAGAACCTATGTATATACGCTTTTGTTCTGACTCTAATTTAATTTCTGAACTGCATCAAAAGCCAAAATACCAATCCTTGTATCGGATAAATTTTTCATATGGCACCATATGATTAAAAATTCTGTGTGCATATCCCTGCGAGAGATAAACCTCACTCATTAAATTTTCCTTTGCCTGCGCATCCTGCAAATCTAAGGCACCCGGTATCGTATGATTCAGCAGGTAATTTGTTTTATAAAATTTTCCGAAGTATTCCAGCTTACCCGTTAGTCCCAGCTTTACACATTCATTGGTTACAATCATACTTGTGAATTTATGTTGAATATGACCGTATTCACCATCCGGATTATGTGTGACAATCGAATCCCACTTTTTATAATTAAGAACATAATCAATATCATTACGTATTGGATCCTTAACTTTTTTCCAGTTGTTTTTCACGTGCTTTGGATTATCGGGATAGTTAAGAATAATACCATAATTTCCAGTCAGTTCCATTGCCTTTTCAAATTCCTTTTTCCTGATTTTGTTATTCCCATTTGTCAGACAAATTATCAGATATCTGTCTTTCATTATATGATCTCCGGCCCATAGTGTTTCATCATCCGGATGCGCTATAATCATAACATTCTTTATCTGTTTCACCAGCTGACGATCAATTTTGAATGACGCAGGATTCAATTTTTTTGTAACATTTTTGATGCTTACTGTATTACTGCCTTTATAGGCGATTTCCTTCACATTCTCTTTACCCTGTATATATTGTTCCGTAATTCGATAGGTTGCTGTATTCGTAATCGCAAGAAGCAGAATCACGACAGCAGCTATCCGCAAATGGTACTTTCGTTTGTTTCGTTTCCTCATCATCATCACCTGGTCTCATTCTAACATAAAAAAAAGTCTACACTTCTTAATATATCTTAAGTTATGTAGACTTATACTTAATAACTATTAATTTTTAAAAATTTATCTCGGACTTCAAATCACGAAGCATTAGATCCCTTGCGGAATCCTCGGGATTTTTATCCTCAAACAGCACCTGATATATTTCATTGACAATCGGCATATCGATACCCAGACGCTTTGCATTTTCATGCACCGCCTTCGCTGTTCTGACACCCTCCACGGTTTTCGTATTATTATCCCAGAAATACTTTGCACTGTTATGCTTGCCGATATCATACCCTGCCTGAAAATTTCTGGAATGCTTACTTGTACAGGTCACAATCAAATCTCCGATACCTGTCAGCCCCATGAAGGTTTCCTTTTTACCGCCCAAGGCAACACCGTACCGCGTCATTTCCATCAGACCGCGGGTAATCAAAGCTGCCCGTGTATTATCACCATATCCAAGACCATACAAGACACCACTTGCCAGTGCAATGGCATTTTTCACTGCAACCCCGATTTCACTTCCTATTTCATCTGTACCGGTATAAATACGCAGATAATCATTGGAGAAGAGCTTTTGAATTTTCTGTGCATCAGCTTCCTTCTGCGATACCGCACAGATCGTTGTCAGCATACGGATGACAACCTCCTCCGCATGACTTGGACCAATCAGTGAAACCACGCTGCTGAGATGCTCAGCACTTATATTTCTGCGAATGACATCCGACATTCGATCAAAGGTCTCCGGATGAAATCCTTTGGATGTATTAACAACAACAACCTTATGATCCAGCAAAGCATCAATTTCTTTACAAACGCTTTCCACAGCAATCGTCGGTATACTTAAAACGATCACATCCGCATCCTTTACAACCTGGATATCAGTCGTTGCCTTAAGCGCCGGATTCAACTCCACTCCAGCAAAATATTTTGCATTCTGATGATTTTCATTGATATCCCGTATTTCACTCTCGCAATTTCCATATATCATCACATCTTCATTATTATCACAAAGAACCTGGGCCAATCCGGTGCCCCAGCTTCCGCTGCCTACTACAACTGCTTTCACTTTATTCCCTGCCTTTCATAAGGTCAATGTCTGCCTTGATAATCATTATACACATTTCCCCGCATACCGACAACTCTTTTTCCGTGACTGCCTCTGCAAACAATTATTTTACGGCTTTTTTGACAGGTTTCTTACGCTTTTTCAATTCCAGCAGCACACCGCCGAACGCAGGCACATCCACCTCGATGGTATACGGCAGCTTGTTACATTCCTTTTCAACAGCCTTCATTTTTCCAAGCTCCGTGATCTCTCCGCCCCAGATATCCTGTTCCGTATTCAGCAGCTCATGATACACACCCTTTTCCGGAACACCGAACGCATGCTTCTTATAGGCATTTGGAGAGAAATTCAGAATGACGATGTAATAGGTGTTTTCATTTTTACGAAGGTAGCTGAACATATTTTCATCCGCATTGTCCGCATCAATCCACTGAAAGGAGGTCCAGTCATATTCTGTTTCATACAATGCCGGTGTCTTACTATACAGCTCGCCAAGCTTCGCAAAATACCTGTGAAATGCATCATGCATCGGATATTTTAACAAATCCCAGTCGCACTGCTTTTCTTCATCCCACTCACGGAAATGCGCCAGTTCATTTCCCATAAAATTGAGCTTCTTGCCCGGATGCGTGAACATATATAAATACAGGGTCCGCAGCTGTGCGAACTTTTCCTCATAGCTGCCCCATATCTTATCGACGATGGTTTTCTTTCCATGTACCACCTCATCATGGGAAAACTCCATAATAAAGCGTTCGGAATAGAAATAAGCCATGGAAAAGGTGATATTATTGTGATGCCACTTTCGATAAATTGGATCCTTTTCCAGATACTTCAACGTATCATTCATCCAGCCCAGATCCCATTTATAATCAAATCCCAGTCCGCCGTCCTGCGTTGCCTTTGTCACATTCGCAAAATCACTGGAATCCTCCGCAATCAGCATGACACCTTTATATGCCTCAGACAAATGATAATTCATCCGCTTAATGAAATGCAGGGCACCTTCATTTTCTCCCAGGTCCTTGTTTCCATGCCAGTGTATGATATTGCTGATGGCATCCATTCTCAGACCATCCACATGATACTTATCAATCCAGAAGGCAGCCGCCGACATCAGGAAGCTGCGCACCTCTTCTCTCCAGAGATTGAAGTTCGCCGTTCCCCATTGAGAATCCGCATCGCATGCCTTCTCATATTCATACAGCGGTGTCCCGTCAAAATATGACAGGGAGAAATCATCACGCACAAAATGAACAGGCACGAAATCCATAATGATTCCGATATTGGCACGGTGACATGCATTGATCAGATACATCAGCTCCTGTGCACTTCCATAGCGACTTGTTGCGCTGAAATACCCGCTGCACTGATAGCCCCAGGAACCGTCAAACGGATACTCATTCAGCGGCATCAGTTCAATATGTGTAAAATTGTTTTCTTTCACATACGCAATCAATTCCTTCGCTATATCCTTATAATTCACCCACTCCTGATCTTCATCCTTTTTCCAGGAGCCCAGATGCATTTCATAAATATTTACCGGTTTATCAAAATTTTTCGTACGCTGCGCAAGCCATTTCTCATCGCTCCATTTCTTATAATCCAGATTTGTAACGATGCTGGCCGTATTGGGACGCAGCTCGGAATAAAATGCATACGGGTCCATCTTATCGACAATACGTCCGGTAGCCTGTGTCACCCGATACTTATACATATCGCCTTCTTTTGCTTCTGCCACAAACAGTGACCAGATTCCCTTATCATCCTTTCGGCGCATCTGGTGTCCCTTGCAGCTCCAGTCATCAAAGGAGCCGATGACCTGAATGCCTTGCGCATGCGGTGCATACACCGTGAAGCGAACTCCTTTTTTCCCCCGTTCTTCACACAGGTGTGCGCCGAACAGCTCGTAAGCATCCAATGCACAGCCCTTATAATAACGATCCATAATTTTATTTTTCATGAGTAGCCCTCCAGTCTGTAACTACTTATATTTTACTCTATTTCAACACGAAAACCTATAGGTTTTCCTCTCTTTTTCATAAATTTGTAATGGGTTACATTACTTTTTTACCTATTTGTATACTATTTGCGAATAGCCTGATTCAAATAGTATACAGGCTTTGAAGCTCAAAGTTTTTCTATGCGGAAGCTTGACAGGAACAGATGAATGCGATATGCTGTATACGAAGATAGTTAGTTTAAACTAACAAACAAGGAGGGATACCCATGCTGCTGTCTTTACTAGCATTGACCATACTGACAATCGCATTGCTGAGCACCCGAAACTATCTGCTGCACAGCTATCGCTGACATTCATATAAAACAGTAAGTGGTGAGTTCATGATCGAACTCACCACTTTTTTTATTTGATCATTTCTGCCATCGCATTCTGGAATGCCAGAGTTTTCTCATGAGCATTGTCCAGTGATGTTCCCTTGATACAGTAATAGAACTTGCATTTCGGCTCAGTGCCACTTGGACGAATCGCAATCCAGCTGCCATCCTCAAGATAGTATTTCAGAACATCGGATTTTGTAAATCCGCAAAGCTCCTCTTCTTTTCCGTTTTCAATGATCTTGCTTTCCTTATAGTCTTCGAAGCGGATAACCTTCACATCGTTAATTGTTTCCACTGAAGTCTTACGCAGGGTTGCCAGAATTTCCTGAATACGCTGTGCGCCTGCCTGCCCCTCCAGCTTTAGCGATGTCTGGCTTTCCTCATAGAAGCCCAGCTCCGCATACAAATCATACAGAACATCCACCAGAGTCTTGCCCTTTGCCTTGTAGTAGCATGCCGCCTCTGCCAGCATCAGACATGCCTGCGGAGCATCCTTGTCACGCACGAACGGCTTGATCAAAGAGCCATAGCTTTCCTCATATCCGAATACATACTGCTTCTCATTCGTAATTTCGTATTTTGCCACCTTTTCACCGATAAACTTAAATCCGGTCAGTGTCTTTTCTGTAGCAACTCCGTATTTTGTGGCGATTTTTTCTCCCAGATCACTGGTCACCACAGTATTGAACATCACCGGGTTGTTCGGCATGCGATCCTTCGCCTGCAGCTGTGAGAAGATGTATTCAATCAATACAGCACCACTCTGATTACCGGTAAGCAGCTTGTATTCCCCGTCATGCTTTACACCAACACCCATACGGTCGGCATCCGGATCACAGACAAGGATAATATCTGCATCCTCTCGCTTCGCATATTCAATTGCTAGCTCGTAGCTTCCTGCCTCCTCCGGATTCGGTGTCGGTGTATTGGAGAAATCAGGATCCGGAGAACACTGTTCTTCCACAGCGACAAAGTGATAGCCTGCACGTGTATACACTTCCTTCACAGGAATGTTCGCAGTTCCATGCTCCGGCGTAAAGATTATTTTCACATCATCCTTATTGATATCCGGATTCAGCTGAATGCTGAGTACATTTTTATAATACTCTTCATCCACATCCTTACCAATCACGGTAATCAGCTTTTCCTGTTCAGCGGAAGGCTCTGCCATGATGGCAAGCTCATCCTCAACTGCATTTACTCGGTCGATAACCTGCTGTGCCAGTGCAGGCACCAGCTGACATCCTTTTTCATCATACAGCTTATATCCGTTGTATTCCTTCGGATTATGAGAAGCGGTAACCATGATACCTCCAAAGCAGTTAAAATGACGAACAGCGAAGCTCAGCTCCGGTGTCGGGCGAAGACTTTCAAACACATAGGATGCAATGTTGTAGGTCGCAAGCACCTTAGCGGAATCCATAGCGAATTCCTTTGACATATGACGGTTATCATAGCCAATGGCTACCCCCCGCTTCATCGCATCTTCCCCGTTTGCGCAGATATATTCTGCAAAGCCGACATTCGCCTTGCGGATCGTATGCAGGTTAATACGGTTTGTACCAGGTCCCAACAGACCTCTCATCCCCGCTGTACCAAATTCGATGGTTGTATAAAACGCATCGTTGATCTGACCCTCATCCATCTGTTCCAGCACTTCTTTATAAGAAGGATCCAGATTCGGATGGTTCAGCCATTTTTCATAAATATCTTTCACCATAAACTATCTTCCTTTCTGTTGATTGCTGGTTTTATTATACCATAATCTCATGGTTTTTTCTGTAAAAGTTTAGCGAATGTAAGCGATTACCACATTTTAAAGAGTTAAATTAAAAATTTTGCCATTCTGTACACGATTTGCATCTGATTTTTATCTGAATTTCATACAAAATAAGGAATGAAACGACTATTCGACTACTGTTTTCCTGCAAGTATCGTCTTTACATACTTGAAAAAACCCGTTTTCGATTTATACCCTCTGTGGAAAGTTTTCATTGTACAGATGGATTTCATATGAAACAGCGCATAACATGCACATCTTCCTTTCAATGGCGTGCTGACAGGAATATACGGATATGTCTCTGCCTCCGGCTATCATAGTTGAAGCCGAACCCCTCAGATGCTTCATATCACCTTTCCTGTAAAATACAGGTATTTCCACACCGCCTATGGATATGGCTTACGCACATTTGAATCTCTGGAAGAGACTGCGTCCTCATCGATAATAAGGATACAGGTAAGATACATGCGGTAAAATATACCGGCATTCCACCAGAAATGATATTCCTGCATACGCACAACAGCCGTATATTGTTTTTTAAGTGAAACCTCCATCCAATACTCATATACAAAAAAAGCTCCGTCCACAGTCTATCAGCAGGACTGTGCTCGGAGCCTTTCTCTTTTATTAACCGATGATTTTCTGAGCGCGCAATACTTCTTCGATTGCAGCGATTGCAGCATCTTCGTCATCACCATTGCAGGAAATAGTAATTTCAGACTGCGTAGGGATTCCCAGTGACATTACACCCATGATGGATTTCATGTTTACTTCACGGCCCTTGAAAGACACGTTAACTTCACATTTGAATTTGCTTGCAGCGTTCACAGCAACAGTTGCCGGACGTGCGTGTAATCCAACTGGGTCAATAACAGATACAGTGATTTGTTTCATTTTATATTCCTCCTATTAAACAACTTTTTTACATATCCTATTTTAAACCATTTTGATACCACTTACAATCTTTAATTCGTTTTTTTTCGAGAAAAATGGCTTTTCCCATGGGTTTTCCATGCATTTCTCAGCCTTTTGTAGAAAGCGGCTTCACTTCTTCCAAAAATTCCCCGCAGGTCATTACCGGGATTCCCTCATCCAGCAGCAAACGTGCAAACATTCCATCGCCCTCCACCAGCCGGTTTTGAAAGCTTCCATCATAAATGATTCCCTTTCCGCAGCTTGGACTACGCGGCTGTAAAATGACCAGATCCGGCTGAAACTCACGTATCTGCGCCAGTGCCAGTGCTGCTCCCTTTTTAAACTGCGCAGTTACATCCTCACCTTCTGTATTCATGATGTACTCCCCCGATATCTCCGCACAAGCTCTTGGAGTAGGTAGACCACCCAGCACCTCAGGACACACCTGCAGCACCTCATGCTCCTTCAGATAATCGATCAATTCCGAGGAAGCATTATTTCCGCCATTATATTTACAATTTACTCCCAGCAAGCAGCTGCTTACAGCATATTTCATTCCTTACCCCTCCTGTTTATTCAATGTATTTAAATAATGAATGTAGCCTTTTCTTATTTTCTATAAAGAAAACAGCACACCCACATCTCTATACATTCTATCATAAACCATCCAGTGACACATACAAATGTTTGTGTATCACATAAAATTCAATCCTCTCAATACCGATTCGCTTCCGCATATCATCATGAAACAAACTATAAAACCATAATTGGCAGCTTCCTTTCACATTCTATCTTCATTCCCCCACATATCCTGATAGGGACCATATGTTTAAACTCCCTCTATTCTCCCACGCTTTGAGCGCAGGCGCAGACATTGCCTAACAGTTGTTTCAAATTACTGATTTCATCACAAACTGGATTTTATTTCACACATTCCTATCGACGATTTTAAGCGCACCTGTATATTCACGCAGACGAGCTTGTAGCGCAAAAAAGCCGCCTGCACAAATCACAATACGGCTTCCTGTATTAGCTTGCTTTTGCCTTGCAATAGGCTGTAAAATCATGCTCCTGTATAATTTCATCCAAAAGCTCGCGGTTCCCCGGCTTCTCCACATGATACCAGTAGACAGGCAATATATCCAGCTGTCTGCCCTGTTCATCCAGTATCTGCGTGTTTATTTTCTCATATTCATTTTCCGAACTACCAGGCACATATTCCTCCAGTGCATCAACCGCACGGGCTGCCGCTTCATCCACCTCATAGATTTCTCCAAGAATTCTGGAATTCCCCGGAAGCAGTGCCGGGTATGAGCGTTCCTTTAGGGAATACAGTTCCCCGATGACATAGCCATAGCCTAAAAACCGACTCTTCCCCTTCAAATAAAGCTCATAATTATACAATCCCATTCGCAGGGATCCATAAACGAACAGCTTCATTCTAACAGATGGTGCCTCCTGTCGTTTTGACATCCGCTTCATTATGGATCATTGCGGAAATAGCACAGGTTAACCCCTTAACGATAACCTCCAGCGCCATGCTCGGCTGTCCCGGCTTGTCCACCACCTGCTGTGGAAGATACGGAATATGGATAAATCCGCTTTTCTTGCCGGCAAATTCCTTTTCAATCATATAGCGCACACCATAAAGCACATGGTTGCATACAAAGGTTCCCGCACTGTTTGATATAGAGGCAGGTATCTTGTTTTTGCGTATCTCATTCACCATTGCCTTGATTGGCAGGTTGGAGAAATAGGCAGCATCACCATCCGCAAACACAGGCTCATCAATGGGCTGATTGCCTTCATTGTCCGTGATACGGCAGTCATCGATATTGATACCGATACGCTCCACGGTAAGATCACTGCGGCCACCTGCCTGTCCGATCGACAGAATCATATCCGGATCATGCTTCTGAATAGCTTCACGAATCACCTGCAAAGACTTATGAACGACAGTAGGTATTTCCAACTTGATAATCTCTGCTCCCTCTATCGTAGCTGGCAGCAGCTTCACTGACTCAATAGCGGGATTTATCGGCTCTCCGCCAAACGGATCAAATCCGGTCACTAATATTTTCATAAACAGCTTCCTTTCCTAGAACGCCAGCAACAGCATCAGTACGATGTGTACGACGATCATTGCGAATGCCATCGGTGCCTGTGCCCGAATGACAGTCCATTTATTTCTTGTTTCCAAAACAGCTGTTGGCACAATATTGAAATTGGCAGCCATCGGTGTTAATAAGGTACCACAAAATCCGCAGGTCATACCAAGTGCTCCGACAACAACCGGGTTTCCACCCTGTGCAATGACAAAGGGAATACCGATTCCCAGAGTAATGACAGAGAATGCCGCAAATGCATTTCCCATAATCATCGTAAATATTACCATGCCAAGGCAGTAGATAATGACTCCGATCAGAATATTGCCGCTTGGTACGACACTGGATATCATTGTGGAAATCACATCACCGACACCGGCTTCGGTAAACAGGGTACCCAAAGCGCCCAAAAGCTGTGGCAAAAGACAGGATGCACCGACCTGCATCAGCTGCTTGGTTGTATTTTCACGCGTTTCATTTACCTTTGGACGGCAGATGATAACCGCCAGAACAAAGGATACCAGACAGGCGATTCCAACCATAACGGCACCATCCAGCGCAGCGCCGTCGATTCTGACAAACGACATCACCAGCGCCATCAGACCAACTGTCACGGCCGGAAGGAATATCCAGCTTTTGATCCGTCTGTTTTCTTTTTCCTTTTCCTCAACACTGACATCCCGGAAGGTACCGATACGTACCTGCCCGCTAACTGTTAAAATCCCCATAACCACAAGGATTCCTCCGGTAATCGTACTCGGAATCCATTTTCCAAGGATGAAGATCACACCGACAAGCACCCAGAACAGCGCTGTCCCGTATTTTGCCTTATCATTCTTCCGGAATGCCCGCCAGCCGGCATCCAGACAAACCAGTCCGCATAATGCATAAAATATTTCCGGAGCGATATTAGTCAGAAAATCAGTCATGACGAGCACCTGCCTTTTTTACCTTACGGTCAAACAGGAAAACCTGCACAAATGTAAAAGCTACGGTAATGACCATCACCGGGATACTGGCCATTGCAATACTTGGAAGTGTAACTTCCTTGTACATGGAAAGTGTTCCCTGAATCAGCACAACACCGCTTGCCGCCGCAAAGCAGTTCTGTGCAAAGAAGTTACCGAAGTTTTCCACAGCTGCCGCATGTCCCTTCAGCTCCTCCACCTCATTTTCACTCAGGTCACTCTGCTTACTCACCTTTGCCGCAGCCTCTGACATTGGCAGAATCAGCGGACGGACAAACTGAACATGTCCTCCGATCCGCACATTGAATGCACTGGCAGCAGTACGAACAAGCATATAGATTGCCAGCACCTTTCCTGCGGATGCATTTTTTATTTTTCCTATCAGATATGCCGCACGTTCCTTCAGCCCGTAACGCTCAATAATCGCGATTACCGGGAAGATAATCAGGAAGATCGACATCAGACGATTGCTAACAAAAGACTCTCCCAGAATGGAAAGAATATGTGGAATATCCATTCCTGCAACAATTCCTGTCACCAGACCAGCCAGCAGAACAGTTGCGAGTACATCGAACTTCAGTGCGAAGCCGAGAACGATGATTACGATTCCAATCAATTTCAAGTATTCCATAATAAACTCCTCTCTATCATGGGGATTTTATCATTAACGGTAAAAAGTCGCAATCATTTTCTTACAAAATTTTATGAATTATTTTCACATTTCACCTGAAAAAGAGCTTCAGGCTTCCATTTTTTATTGAAATAAGCCAGCATTTACCTTATTTTCGTTTCATAAACACAAGCTCCTGTGCCTTGGATAATTCCTTATGATATGCATAGCCGTCCGCGTGAAAAGCGATAAGCTCCTCTGCGGTGGATATCCGCTGTGTGATGATCCAGTTAACCATTGCGCCTCTTGCCATCTTCACCTGCGTGGATTCTGTTTTCAGTCTGCCCGCCTTCTCTATAAGAAATGTCACTGTATAGGTAGATTCTTCGCACAGATAAGGGTACACAGCTTTTGAATATTCCTTACTGGCAAGATTGATGATACAGGGTTTTTCGCCTTCCTCCTGCAAGAGGAAATGCGCAAGACGATCCCCCCAGTACGCATACAGGTCCCTGCATTCACCGATCGGCAAACGTGTCTGCATTTCCAGACGATAGGGCTGGATGGCATCCATGGGACGCAGGACACCATACATACCGGACAGTATTCGTATACAGTTCTGTGCATAGGCGGCATCCTCCTGTGAAAAATTCTCCACCCCCATATGCTTGAACTGCAGTCCGTTATATGTATACAGCGCGGGTGAGCCTGCAAGAGAAAACGTCATGTTCTGATACCGCTGTACATTCTCCACAGCTATTTTCTCATTTATTTTCATCAGGGTACGCAGCTCATCAGCGGAAAGCTGCTTCAGCCTTTCACATATAACTTCACTGTCGTTGATGAAGTGTGGAAGCTGCAGCGGTTCTCTGTTCACCGGCTTCATCTGCTTGGTTGGTGATAACATTATTTTCATACTATCTTCCTCATTTCTCCTGTCTATTATAGCAGAGGGAGCTGCTTTGCGGCATTGATTTGCATGTTCATATCCGATTTCATTCCTAATGATTTTATAGCCTCTTTGAAGAATGATATCCCTGAAAGAAGAATCAAAAGCATACAGCTACCGAAAGGTTTCTTTACCATAACAATATAAGTTGATAAAGCAGTAAAAACCGAAAAAAAGAAATAAAGTTCCTGCATGTGAAGGAAATCTATTTCTTCATGGTTTGTTATGTACACCGGTATTTCAATCCGTGTTAGAATCAGCTTTACAGCACCGCTTTTAGATCATGTCCTCGCTTTGTTCCGGCAGGTCCTCACTCACCGGTAGTTCCACGCTGCTGTTTTCCCTTTTCAAGCGTACTCTGCGATTCATTTCCTCACGCAGCAGAGAATAGATAACAGAGAAGGTTGGCAGTCCCAGCAGCATACCCGCAAAGCCAAACAAGCCGCCGCCAACTGTGATTGCAAACAATACCCAAAGGCCGGAAAGCCCCACACTTGTTCCAACGACGCGCGGATAGATCAGATTGGATTCAAACTGCTGCAGACAGATGCCGAATATGACAAAGAACACCCCTTGCAGAGGATTGACGAATGCGACCAGCAGGGCACACAGAACAACACCGAAGATCGCTCCGAAAATCGGTATGATGTTGGTACAGCCGATAATCACACCCAGGATCGGTGCATATGGGAAGCCTAACACCAGGCAGCCGATATAGCACAAAACACCGATAATCACCGCTTCCACCAGCTGCCCGGTGATAAAGGCGGAAAAGGTTGTGTTGGTAAGATGAGCGACCCGCAGCACAAACGCATTCGCTCTGCTGGATGTAAAGGCATAGAGAAAGCGATGAGACTGTTCCAGCAGCTTATCCTTGGATACCGTCAGATAAACCGCAATAACCAGCGCCATAAATACATTGGCCAGACTGCTCGCAAAGCCGCTTGCCATGGTAAGCAGATGCGGTATTCCGTTTTTCAGAAGATTCACCAGAGTGTCCTGCAGCTGTGCGGAATAGGTGTCCACCTGCTTGAGAACATCCTGCGGTATCTGCTGTTTCTCGATCATACTGGTAATCGTTTTCTGTGCATCCTCAATATATCCCGGCAGTGAATTCGCCAGTGAGGCAATGCTTTCAATCACCTGCGGCATCACAATGCGTACAATAAAGGCGAGAATACCGAAAATAATTAACAGGGAGCATACAGCGGCGAGCGCCTTTTTCCACCTTCCCAGATTGTCCGGAAGCTTTTTCAGGAAAAATTTCATAGGGATGTTGAAAACAAACGCCATCATGATGCCATAGATAAACGGACGCAGCATACCGATGATCATAGACACCGTATCAAACACCTCATTCAGATGCAGCATGATCCAGATTAACGCTATCGTATAGGTAATCAGAAACAATACATGCTTCAGCGTCAGCCGGTTGATTTTCTTATTTTTTTCAGTGAACATAGAAGACCCCTTCCTTTATGAGTTCCTCAGCTCCAGCAGGATATCGCGAAGCTCTGCCGCACGTTCGAAGTCCAGCACCTTTGCGGCCTCCCGCATTTCCTTTTCCAGATTTGCCAGCAGCTTTTCCTTATCCTTCTTGCTGACCTTGGCTTTCTTCCCAATATATTTCGCCGTCATTTCCTGGGTTTCCTTACTGCGGACAACCTCATGGATCGGCTTGATGATCGTTTTTGGCGTAATGCCGTGCTTCTCATTATAGGCAATCTGTATTTCACGGCGACGTGCGGTTTCATCCAGCGCCTTCTGCATGGAATCCGTTATTTTATCCGCATACATAATGACCTGTCCATGGGCATTACGGGCAGCACGACCGATAATCTGAATCAAAGAGCGCTCACTTCGCAGGAAGCCCTCTTTATCGGCATCCAGAATGGTAATCAGAGAAACCTCCGGTATGTCCAGACCTTCACGAAGCAGGTTGATACCGATCAGCACATCGTATTTTCCTTTCCGCAGGTCCCGTATGATTTCCGTTCGTTCAATCGTTTTAACCTCATGATGCAGCCACGCCACCTTGAAATCCATTCCCTTCAGATAGCTGGTCAGATCTTCCGCCATGCGAACGGTCAGCGTTGTAATCAGAGTACGTTCATTCTTTTCAATGCGCGTACGGATTTCATCCACAAGATCGTCGATTTGTCCCTGCGTCGGACGTACGGTTACCACCGGATCCAGAAGACCTGTCGGACGAATGATCTGTTCTATGATTTCACCCTTTGTCTGTTCCAGCTCATAGTTACCCGGTGTTGCGGAGACAAAGATTGCCTGATTGATCATTTTCTCAAATTCTTCAAAACGCATCGGACGGTTATCAAGTGCGGAAGGAAGACGGAAGCCATAGTTTACCAGTGTTTCCTTACGGGCACGGTCCCCATTGTACATGCCGCGAATCTGCGGCAGGGATACATGGGATTCATCCACTACGAGCAGAAAATCGTCAGGGAAATAATCAAATAAGGTATACGGGCGTTCTCCCGGCTTACGACCATCAATATGACGCGAATAGTTTTCAATACCCGGGCAGACACCGAATTCACGCAGAGCTTCTATATCATAACGCGCACGCTGTTCCAGCCGCTGCTTCTCCAGCAGCTTGCCCTCATTTTCCAGCACCTGCAGACGGTCAGCCAGCTCTTCTTCGATCGTATTCGCTGCCCGATTGATAATTTCCTGCTTTGTCGCATAACCGCTGGCCGGATAAACCACGTAAACGGTATAGGCATTCAGAACCTTGCCGGTTAGGGGATCCACTTCACAGATTCGTTCGATTTCATCATCAAACATTTCGATTCGCAGGATAAAGGAGTCCGTATGTCCCGGTGCAACCTCAATTACATCTCCGCGGACACGAAAGGTACCCCTCAGCAAATCCATGTCATTTCTCGTATACTGTCTTGCGACCAGCTTTCCCATCAGCTCCTTGCGATCAATGATATCACCCACACGGATTGAGAAAAACATCTCCCGATACTGTTCCGGATTGCTGGCACCGTAAATACATGCGACTGAAGCTATGATAATCGTATCCCTTCGTTCCAGAATGGAGTTGACAGCTGCCATTCGCAGCATATCCAGCTCCATGTTGGTTGTCGCATTCTTGTCAATATAGGTGTCGGAGCTTGGAATATAGGCCTCCGGCTGATAATAATCAAAGTTGGATACAAAGTATTCCACCCGGTTGTTCGGAAAAAATTCCTTAAATTCAGAATAGAGCTGTCCTGCCAGTGTCTTGTTATGTGCGAATACCAGTGTGGGCTTATTGACCTTCGCAATCACATTGGATATGGTGAAGGTCTTACCGGTACCGGTCGCCCCCAGCAGAACCTGCTGTTTCTTTCCTTTTTGAATGCCGTCCACCAGCTCCTGAATTGCCTTTGGCTGATCTCCCTGCGGCTGATAATCCGATACAAGATCAAATAATTTAGTTTCCATTTGTCAGTTCCACCGCTTTCTTCATCTGCGTATCCAGAACTGCCTCCTCACTATGCCATTTTAACGCACAGCTGGAAAGCAGAGAGGTCAGGGTATCCGCATCAATGTTTCCAGTGACCTTCATTCCCTTATCCTTCTGATACTGCTTCAGGGCTTCACCGGACGCATAAGAGAAATATTCATCCGTCCGATCCACTGCATAACCGAGGAATTTCAGATAAATCTGTGCACTCTTCGCTGCTGCGGAAACCGTATCCGGCTTGTATACTTCCTTTTTCAGAACCGGTGCACTCGTATAGAACGCTTCATCCAGCTTTACCTGAACATCCGGTGTAATGCCCTTCCCGTTTATTTTTTCCCCCTTTGGCGTAATCCATTCCGCTGTTGTGTATTTAAACATGGTTCCGTCCTTAAAGGTGAGCGGCACCTGCACCGTTCCCTTGCCATATGTTTTTTCTCCGACAACGGTTGCGCCCAGATGTTCGCGCAGTGCTGCAGTCAGCACTTCTGCCGCACTGGCAGTATCCCCGTTGACAAGTACAACAATTTTCTTATATTTGTATTGCTCATAACCGCTGATGGTTTTGTAATCCTCCTTCGTGCCGTCCTTTGTTTCTTCACGGAAGATAACGGTATTGTCCGGAAGCAGATAGCTGGCAATTTCCTGTGCGGATTTCAAATAGCCGCCGGTATTGTCCCGCAAATCCAGAATCAGGTTCTCACAGCCATCCTTCTTCAGACTTTCCAAATGGCTTTTAACCTCTTCCCCGCTTGTTTCCGCAAAGGTGTCAAGCTCCAGTATTCCGGTTTTCCCGTTGACACTGCTGTATACGGAATCCTGCACAGTTGCTTTCTTCACCTTGATTTTCTTATGCCTGTTTTCCCGTATGATTTCCAATGTGATTTCATCACTCTTGGAATTGGTGATCAGCGCTTTAACATCGCTTGTTGTCATATTCCTGCATACAGTTCCATCAATGGCATAAATCTGATCTCCCATCAGAAAGCCTGCTCCCTCTGCCGGTGAATTTTTCAGCACCTCATCGATGATAAACGTCGAATCATCCACGCCGTAAAACTGAATGCCGATACCGACAAAGCTTCCTTCCATGGAGCCCGTAAAGCTTTCTGTCTGTTCATTATCCAGATAGCTGGTATGAATATCGCCGCCGGCATCCACCAACCCGCTGATCGCACCGTCAATCAGCTTCTGATTCAGATTTTTCTGATTCTTTCCGAAGTAGAATTTGTCACTCATGATGGAATAGATTTCCTCCAGCTTCTGAAATTCATCTCTGGAGGCTGCCGCAGTCTGATGCAGCGTGGAGTTTAAAAAGAAGCCTCCGAAAAAGCATACGATACATGTGGCAACAATGCACATTCGTCTCTGTCTGCGTTTTTTCTCTGCCTGTATTTCATCCGGCCATTTATGTCTGACCAGTTTATATCTCACAACTTTTTTCTCTGCCATACAAAACACCTCATTGTCCTTTACAGATTTACGTTTATAATCATATCACATTTTATGAACGATGATAACTATTTCGATGAAAGAACATGACAGTTCGTGAAATCTCATTCGCTCATTTTCATAAAGGCGCTCATTTTCATAGACTTTCCTTCAAAGTGAAAACAAGGAAAAGGACTGCCTGAGCAGTACATCCTTCCCAGATTTACATAGAACGCTCCCTTTGGAAAGCTCTGTGTAATCACGGAATGCACACCCGGCAGTCCTTTTTTACGATTATTCTGATAAAGCGGCACTTTCATTGCGTGCCGGTGTCCATATCAGCGCTTCCAGCGCAGATACTTCGTAGTTGAGAAAAAGCTTCCCACAAGTCCGACCAGCATACCGCCCAATAGCAGAATACCGCAAATCTGAAGTGTAAACGGCATAATCGGCTGTAGTGTAAACAGACTGGTTATAATCTGACCGTTCAGCATGTCAAAGAAATACTGATAGCCGAAATAGGTAAAGATACACGGCAGTACAGCGCCCATTAAACCTATGAGCATTCCTTCAATCATAAACGGAACCTTTATGTACCAGTTTGCCGCACCGACATTTCGCATAATGGATATTTCGGCATTTCTCGCATAGATTGTCAGCTTTATGGAATTGGATATCAGGAAGAGTGCCAGCAGTGTCAGCAATCCGACAAAGACGAGTCCTCCGGAGCGAATGGTATTCAATACGGAAATCATTTTGGATACACTGTTTCCTCCGTAAACAGACTGCTTCACAAAGGGCAGCTGTTCAATCTGTGCATTGATGGCTTTGATCTGATTGGCATCCTTCACGGACACAAAGAAGGCATTGCACAGCGGGTTATCCTTACCGCGGTACATTTCAAATTCCTTCCCCTTTTCCTTAATCATCAGCTCCAGCTCATTATCCTTATCGGAAAAGGTCACCCTGCGTACACCGCTGATTTTTTCCAGACCGTCTTTTGCCTCATCAATTTTCTTCTGTGTTTTTACATCCGCCTTTAAAACCACATGAATCTGCAGATCATCCTCGATGGAATTGGTAAACAGAGATACATTTCCTGCAATCATCAGAAATGCGGAAAACAGAATCAGTGTGATGGTAACTGCACTGGATGCCGATAAGGACATGGCGATGTGACGAAAGATACTCAAAAAGGCCGTCTTTATGAATTTCGGGAACGCCTTGAAAAATCTAATCATGCTTCAGGTAGCCCCCCTTCATGATATCCGCAACCACATAGCCCTCCTCCAGACAGATGGTGCGTTTCTTAAAGCGGTCTACGATCGTTGAATCATGGGTAACCATGACAACCGTTGTTTTTTCAACCTCATTGATTTTCTCCAGCAGCTCCATGATTTCCGCAGATTTATCCGGATCAAGATTTCCTGTCGGCTCATCCGCTATCAGCACCTTTGGATGATTGGCAATTGCACGGCCGATTGTCGCCCTTTGCTGCTGTCCTCCTGAAAGCTCATTGGGAAAGGCTTTCGCCTTGTCTTCCAGCGATACCAGCTCCAGCACCTCTCGCACACGACGCCGGATATCCACCTTTTTCATGCCGATGACTTCAAGAGCGAATGCGATATTTTCAAAAATTGTAAGCCTTGGAAGCAGACGGTAGTCCTGAAATACGACCCCGATGTTTCTGCGGTAAACCGGTACACGGGAATGCTTCAGCTTTCCCACATTGATATTTTCCACCATAACCGTGCCGCTGTTTGGGATTTCTTCTCCATCCAGCAGCTTGATCAGTGTAGATTTACCTGAACCGGTCGGTCCGATGATGTACACAAATTCTCCATCATCAATGGCAAGATTGATATCCCGCAGTGCATGTACACCATTCTTATATTCTTTTGATACGTTTTCCATTACGATCATAACATCACTCCTGACTTTTCATAATTACGCTTGAAACGGGCAGCGTTCCTTATAGGTAAGCTTACCCGAAGATATTTTCCGGTTTTTCACGACAAGGGGCACCGCTTACGCCACAGGTTCTGCTTAATGCTCCATTACCCCAGCCGCAGCCCCATGCAAAGTCAGCAGAGGAACGGAATTGTGAGATTGCAGAGGATATACTCATTTTTCCCAGATTGATAACTTCAATGTGACAGTGAGGTCCTGTAGAATTGCCACTGTGTCCGGTTAACGCCAATAACTGCCCCTTCTTTACCTGTGATCCTCCAGATACCGCAAAGCCTTCTCTGGATAAATGAAAGAAACTTATCGCATATGTGGTTCCGCCTGCCTGTGTCAACATTTGAATCGTATTACCACCGCCAGCAGGATAACCAATCCAGTTATTGAGAAATCCACCGTTAGTTGGTGCCGGATTGTCCGCATATAAAATTATGCCATCAGCAGGCGCTACCAAAGATGTACCAATCGAGGTTGCAATATCAAGACCTAAATGCACTCCACCGTCAGGATAATACCAGGTACCGGCAGACACGCTGCCTCCGCGAACCGGCATCATAAGCGCACCATTTCCACTGAAATCCAGCTTTCCTGCGACAGAGGTATTGATATTGATTATATTGTTCTGAATGCTTGCGATATCCACCTGCACCGAACGCATTTTCTCATTCAGTTCAGCTTCCTGCTTACGGTATTCCTCCAGAAGCTTCTTTTTCTGCTTCTGTACCTTTTCTGTTTCTTTCTTATTTTTCTCGTTCTCCGCTTTTTTCGCTTCCACATCAGCCTTCAGCCGGTTTTTCTCGCTTTTCTGATGATCCAGCTCAGCTTTATCCTTCTGCAGCTTTTTAATTTCCACCTGATCACTGTCTGTGATTCTCTGCAGACCATCCACCTTACGAATCATATCAACAAGATCCTTGGAGCCCATAATGACCTCCACATCCATATTGGTGCCGGTCACCGCCTGTTCATCAAGCATGCGATCGGTGATGATCTTATTCCGCTGATCGATATCCTTCTGCTTCTTTTTGATTTCCACATTCAGCTTGGAAATCTGACCTTCAATGGTTCGAATATTGGCTTTATTGATTTCGATATTCTTATCCAGTTTATCAATCAAGGATTGCAGCTGCTTCATAACGGAGGTTATTTCCTCAATATTGCTTTTGATTGCGGATATTTTCTTATCCAGAGAGGATACCTCTCCTTCTAAAGAGCTGCTCAGCCCCGCATAGTATTCCTTAAAGGCCGCACACTGCTGCGCTGCCGCTTCACTTTCCTGAGCAACACTGCATTTGTTCAGCCATGCTTCTTCATTTCCTTCAAAATCTGCTGCATACAGCCAGCTGTTTTTCTGTGACGGTACCAGAAACAGCATTGCCGCCACACAGCCTGTAATCATAAGTTTCTTCATTTTCATCGACGCCACCTCAAATATTTCGTTGCTGCCAGAAAGCTGCCAATAATGCCCACAACAGCTCCACTCAGGAATAGCACCCCTGCAATCTGCAAGGTGAAGGGATATGGCTTCTGCATAACGAACATGCTGCTCATGAATTGCCCGCCAAAGAAATCATAGAGAAAGCCATAACCGAATATCGTCAGAATCACAGGAATCAATGCACCGATCATTCCAATGAGCATACCTTCGAACATGAACGGTGTTTTGATATACCAGTTTCCTGCCCCTACGTTTCGCATAATGGAAATTTCTGTCTGCCTTGTATAAATTGTCATTTTAATAGTATTGGTAATCAGGAATATCGCAAGCACACCCAGTGCCAGTATAAAGACGGCACCTCCGTATCGTATCGTTTCAAAGGTGTCAATCATATCCTGTATGCTTTCTCCGCCATACTGTGCCTTTTCAATACCTTCCATATTGTTTAATGTTTTTGTAATCTGAGGAATATCGGTTGCCTTCTCCACCTCCACGATGAATACATTTGGCATCGGATTGCGTTCCTTGTAGCGTTCAAACACCGAACCGCTTTCCTCAATCAGGATGTTCAGCTCATCCTCTTTGCTGGAGAATTCCACTGTTTTCACACCGGAGATTCCTTTGATCAGCTTTTCCATGTGTTCAATTTCATCCTGCTTCTGCAGGGAATCAATGGATGCATGAATTTTCAGATTTGTTTCCACATGATCCGCAAAGCTGTTCATGTTGGCCGCAAGCACGAGAAACAAAGTCATCAGTGTCAGCGTTACTGCCACAGCAGAGGCACTGGACAATGTCATCGCCATATGACGGCCCAGATTGCGGAGCGCCGTCATGAAATGCTTGGGAAGACTTTGTATAAAACTAATCATGATGTATATATCCGCCTTTCGCGATATCCGCAACGATAAAACCGTCCTCCAGCGCTATCGTGCGTTTTTTGTATGTATTCACGAGTGTGGAGTCATGCGTAACCATTACGATGGTCGTCCCCTCCACCTTGTTGATTTTATCCAGCAGCTCGATGATTTCCATCGATTTCTCAGGGTCAAGGTTTCCTGTCGGCTCATCCGCGATCAGCACCTTGGGATGATTGGCGATGGCCCGGGCGATGGTAGCACGCTGCTGCTGTCCTCCGGATAACTGATCCGGGAAGGATTTTGCCTTATCCTGAAGTGATACCAGCTCCAGAATTTCACGTACCCGCCGTCGAATCGTAACCTTATCCAGCGCCAGCACCTCCAGAGCAAATGCAATATTTTCAAAGACTGTCATTTTCGGAAGCAGGCGGAAGTCCTGAAACACGACACCGATATTGCGGCGATAAAAGGGTACACGGGAGTGACGCAGCTTTCCCACGTTGGTTTCCGCAACATATACCTCTCCCGCATCCGGAAGCTCTTCTCCGTCCAGCAGCTTGATCAGTGTGGACTTTCCACACCCTGTCGGACCGATGATATAAACAAATTCACCTTCATCTATTTCAAGATTGATATCACGCAGTGCGTGAACCCCATTCCTATATGATTTGGATACATTTTTTAAGAGGATCATTTCATCACTCCTTTGGCTAACATTATAACATAAATCGACACCGTTGACAGTGTCTGTCGTATGTAAAATTCTTACAATTTCAAAATGCAGACACAAAAGTTATGATAGATAGAAAACATTACCTGTCAGCCATATAGCATTTTTTGAAAACCGAATGGGATTAAAAACATTAATATACAGCCTCTGCAGTATTCTCTGTCAGATAAGCATACTGATGTTCTATTATGGTACAAAGATCAACGATTAACCAAGCTGAAAAAATATGAACACTCTTGCTTTCATATTTAATGTAATTCAAACCTTATCATTAGCCCTGTTCTTGTTGGACAGTCCTTTCCTATTAGGGTTATACACTGCCTATAAGCGGTATATTCAAATGCCAAGCATATACTTGAAGCAATTTCACAAGTTCTATACCTTATACCCCTGACGTTTTCAGTTCATGAAAGTACAGACACAAAGCTTTCCTTAATTAGCCGCCATATACACATCAGCGCAAACAATACACACTTAAATATTTAAAAGCCCTACCTACCTCTGCCATGTTTTACAGGGTACAAAAATTAAATAAGAGCAAAAACCAGAATACTGGCGTGCTCTTTACGGATACATTACAGCTGTTCCTGATATGTAAAGCCCTCTCCCTGTACCTCATTAACATCACTGACGATAACAAATGCTTCCGGGTCGACCTCAGTTATAATATGATTTAATTCAGAAAACTGCTTCTTGACCACCACCATCATAATCACCGGCTTGCTTGTTCTCGTATAGCCACCCTCAGCATGCAGAATTGTGGCACCGCGGTTGATATTCTGATAGATTACCTGCATCATCTCTTCAAATTTATCAGAGATAATCATAACATTCTTCGCTTCATGAGAACCCATGGTAATCACCTTGTCAATCAACTGTCCGCATACCCAAACGGATACCAGTCCAATCATGGCAGCCTCCACTCCATAAACACTTGCTCCTAAAAGAACAGTCGCACCGTCTATACACATAACCAGCGTAGGCAAAGCGATTTTCGTGTATTTGTTAATTATCAGCGGTGGGATATCCATTCCTCCCGTACTGCCACCTACACGATAAACCAGTCCAATACCGATACCGGTGCATACACCTGCATAGATAGATGCTAGTAATGGATTGCTCGTCACCTGAACATCCGACCACAGCATGCCCAATACGGAGATAAAAAGAGGATAGACAATCGTGGAAACGACGGTTTTCAATGCAAAGCGTTTTCCCAGCAACGCTGCTCCTAGCAGATATAAACCGATTGTTAGACCGTTAATAACAAGACGTGGAGACAGGTTGAAAATCGGCTGCAGAGCAACCGCTATTCCTGCCACCCCTCCGGAAAGAATATCCAGAGGGAGAATAAAGAATGTAACGCCTGCTGCAATAATCAGATTTCCCATGACGATACTGATAATTTCTATGATTTGATCCTTTTTATTATGATTCTGCATATGCTGCACCTCGATTCCTGCTGCCCGCAATTATAACACAGGAAGATATGTAATCCAAGACATTTATAACAGGAATTACTCTGAATATCGATCTTTCAGCTTAACATCAGGACAATTAAAAACAGAACAGGTGTACTGAAATACAATGGATAATATCAATCAGACGTTGTAGAGCTTTTCTGTACCTTGATGTAATGAAAAACCACGAATTTAATCCTGTACTATATGCTGTAAGTAGTATTAAAATATAGAAAACACCTACATAATAGACCCTTATATGTGTAGCTGTTTCATAAAGTTCAAATTTTTTATGTTGCATATAGTATAAAAGGTGAAAACTTACAAAATGCTGGATAGCTCATCATCAAAATATCCATGTCTCTTTTAACGTTCTCTGCTTTTTGCTTCAATAACCTTCAGAAGTCTAGCATCATTTTATCTGATTACTTCAATCAGCTTTTCCTTTCTGCGGCATTCTAATCTGTCTTATCACAATCTGTGATCCTTTGGAGTTTGTCTATTTTATGAATCATAACAAAAAATTCTCAATCTTTGTTGATTTCTACTTCCCATTATATTTAAATCAGAGCCAGTAGTTTTCTGGACGCTCTCTGCATGGTGCGCTGCCGCAGGCGTTCGGTACCTCTGCATTCCACCCTGTTCCAAATGTAAGGTCATTACTACTGTTATAAATATGCAATGCCTCAGACATACTCATATTTCCAACACGAATGATTTCCACATGGCAATGATTCCCCAAACTCCATCCGGAGTCTCCTGAATATCCAAGCACCTGCCCCTGTGATACCTTCTGTCCTGGCGTAACTGCAATAGAAGTCATATGATAAAATGGCATTGCGTAGATGGTATTTCCTTTTTTTGTAAGCAGCAATACATTATTTCCACCGCCAATTGGAATACCGCAGTTACTGTAACCATTTCCACAGCCTGAATATGTATGAAGGATGACTCCAGCTGCAGGAGCCTGTACAGGGATATTTATTGTACCTCCTGTAGAGAAGTCCATCCCCATATGACCACCTCCGCCAGGATAATGCCATGTTCCAGATTCATAATGCCATCCATAGGATAGAGGTACCAGAAAAGAATCGTTATTTGAAGTATCATTCGGTTGATTCGGAACCACTGGTTCCTGAGGTGTCTGCGTATCTGGTTTTTTAATATCATTATTGGTATTGTTGTCAGGCTTAGCAGTATCCGGCTTTTTCGGCTTATCAAATTCTTCTGCTATTGCCAGGTCAATTTTAGGAAGTGATGTCTGGGCCATTTGGATCTGACGCTTCTGCGCACTCAGCTTTGACTCTTGCTTATGATAACCGTTCAAAAGTTCCTGCTTCACATTGTTCAGTGTTTCAACCCGCAACTTATCATCCTTTATATTGTTTTGCTGCTCAATTAGAAGCTCTTTTTGCTCTTTCACAATGGCGCGATCCTCGTTGAGTTTTTGCTTTTCCTTGTTCAGTATACTGATTTGTTCGTTTTCATACGTGTTTAATTCACCAACGATTTCCGTGCGACGCAAAAGATCAACAAAACTTGATGATCCCATAAGGAAATCGATATAGTAATTGCTTCCGGTGTAAGCCTGCATTTCAATCAGACGTTCGCGCATCTGTTGATCACGTTCTTTGATATCGTTTTCCTTCTCACTGATTTTAGCATTCATATCCTCAATGGAATTTTGCATAGTTTCAATATTCAACTGAACTTTATGTATCTGTTTATCATACTGCTCTATTTTTTCATTATTCTCTTTAATGAGAGGAGCAATTTTATCAATATTCCCTTTCACTTTGCTAATCTGATTTTTTATTTCTTTGATTTCATTATCTAGGTTATTCGATTTGTTCTGTAAATATTGTTTATACTGTCTGCATAATCCTTGTGTTTCAGAATTTTTGATCACTTCACATTTTGCATTCATTTCATCTTCTTTACCTTCAAAGTTTTCTGCATACATGAAATCGTGATTACTGATAAATAGGATACCTGCAGCGAACAATGCTAAAATAAAGCCTTTTTGTTTATGTAGCATAGCTGTTTAACCATTCCCTTTCGTATAATCATAGTAATTTTATATTACTAACTGAAAAATACGTACATCATTGTGGTTCTTTCTTATTTTAGGGTGTTTGCAAAAGGGAGAATTCAAATACTATTGATAAATTACAATAGTATTGAATTCTCCTTTATTTGAATTTGCCCGCATTTGAGTAAGAACCGTCATTATAATGCAGCATTTTTCAATGCTATTTTAAAAGTTCTTAATCATTAATTACAACTACCATTTTTATTATTTGGATTATGTTCATACAGAGGTCCAGCATTTACCCAAACATACACATCTTTTCCCCATTTATCCTTGAACTTTAATTTCACAGTATTCGCTGATGCATTATTTGCATATACATAAAATCCTAAGTTATGAATTTGCGCAAACTTGCCATCTGGATGAAAATACTCTCCAACACGTAGTATTTGATCTAAACTGCCAGTACCGCCAACAGAATTTTGATACACCTCAGTCAAAGACCAAGCAGGTAACCAAGCTTTCAATTTATTATTATAAATCAAATCCTTTGCTGCATCTACTTTATCGACTCTGTATGAAGTCATTCCACTATTTCGCGGTGAAAACTGTGCATACTCACCAGGTTGAAGTATGTCATCGCAAGGATTCATTACCGCTCTACCATCTGGATTTTCAGTAGTCGCTGCTGTCACATTGATTCCTAACATAGGCATTGCAAGCATCATCATTAAAACCATTTTACCAATTTTTTTCATTATTTCTTCCTCCTATAAATGGTTAACTATATTATATTACAATTTATGGTTAATTACAAGCAGAATAGTTTTGAACTAAATATATTCAAGTGGTGTATAACAATAATTAAGTGTTCTTCTTATTATTTGATAACGCTTATCTTTTTACTTTGCACATAGTTTTTAATATTTTTGTATAATTACTCTACCATATACTAATCGTTTGTATCATTAAGAAAAATGTTGTTACTATTTACAGCAAGTTAAAGGCTATGTGATTTTCAAAAGAGATTAGAAGGACATAGCTGCACAGCTTATGAACATTATTGCATTATCGAATACATTAGGTTCCTTTTGCCACAGACTGAACCAAGTTATGCGATTCACATAACATATAACAAAAAAAGCTGGAATTCAAAAGTAGTGATTCATACCTCTGAAATTCAGCTTTTAATACAGTGCTTCCTGATGATGGAAAGCAGATAATCTTGTTTTTATCAGTATCCGCCCTTGCCTGTCGCTCCTTCTTCTACCTGCCCATATGTCTTGAAGCTTTCGATCACGACATCAATTTCCTCTTTACTCAGGACCGCCGGTTTTCCAACACACATGGTACGCCATTGAATTTCCGCAACCCATTCCACGTTTTCCGCAACGTTGAAGGCTTTTGATAAAGAGGGGCCACAGGCCACCATACCATGATTTGCCAGCAGCATCGCCAGTCCTTCCCCCGTTGCTTCACTCACCTTTTCCGCCAGCGCCTCCGTGCCGTAGGTTGCATAATCAGCACAGGGTACACAAGATGTTTGCGCTCCAGCAAGCAGATAATGTACGGCTTCAATCGGCTGCTTCAAACATGCAAAGGTTGTGCAGTAGGTAGAATGTGCATGCACCACACCTCGCGCATCCGGATGAAGCTTATAAATTGTCGCATGCAGTGCATGCTCACTGGATGGCTTCCGGCTTCCCTCTATAAGGTTTCCATTCAAATCCAGTATGACAATATCCTCGGCAGCGGTTTCAAAATAATCCAATCCGGATGGTGAAATCGCCATATAACCACACACAGGATCATAGGCGCTGATATTGCCTGATGTTCCTTTCGACAAACCGGCAGAGCTCATTTTCTTCCCGTAATCTACAATTTCCTGTCGTTCTTTTTCCATTAACATACTTCGTTTTCCTCCTTATACCGTCGTATTCACTCTATCTCGATTTGTTTTCCATATTTCATAATACTCCTGTATGAGCGATCCCTTTTGCGGTTTATAGATTTTGTATGATCGCTCATTTGTGTCTGTATGAATATTCCAATAAGAATTGCATACAGCTACACAGCCCATAATAGATGCCTGATGGAAATGATCCGGCAGTACCAGAGCCTTCTGCGTCAGATCGCTGAGATGCTGACACAGCATATCCGATTGAAAACCGCCACCGCAGCCCAGAATCTTATCATGCTGTATCGGCAGCATCTGCAGCAGCTGTCGATACTGATAAGAAATAGAGCAGGCGATATCTCCCACCAGCGCCCATGCTAAATCTATTCGATGCAAATCGGCGCGGAATGGCGGGCGCATGAAGAAGCCGCCGTTTTTATAGCCGCAGGCGTGTTCAAAATCCAGAGAGGAAAAGGATGCGGTGCATTTTATGCTGGTTACTTCCTTCAAAGCTGCCTCCAGATCCTCATAGCTCACACCGTCAAAGAGCAGATTTCGTATGCGCTGATAGTTCAATCCTGTTACACCAGGATTTGTTTCCATCTGATACATGCTTCCCTTTAACCAGGAATCCGTCCAGCAGCGCTCCTGCGGATCACAGTATCGTTCTGTTCTCAGCGTCACCACCGGAGACGTTGTTCCTGATACAACAGCAATATCCCCTTCCTGCATACCGGCTCCCAGCACTGCCACCTGCGTATCTGCCCCACCTACAAGAAAGGGAATGTCATAGGCGATTTTAAGCTGCTCCTTCATATCCTCCTTGACAAGCCCCAGAAGAGAGCCGGCATGCAGCAGGGGCGGCATCGTAAGCTGCTCCAGCTTGAACCGCTTGATCAGCTCTTCGCTCCATTGCTGCGTACCGATATCATACAGCTGTGTTTCACAAGCCTGCGAAGGCTCGATGGCGAGCTTTCCACATAAAACATAGCCAATCCATTCGCTCAGGCTTGTAAAGGTTTGTACCTGATCGAAAATTTCTTTTCTGCGCTTTGATAGGCCCATAAGCTTAGCAGCAGGAAAATCCTCCGTAACCCAGCGCCCCGTTTTCTCATAGATCCCATCCTTCTGTATCTCTGCCATCCACGCTCTTCCCCGGTTATCAATATTGGGAAGTCCATAGAAGTCTTCCTGTTTCCGGTTGATGAGGACAATACTTTCTCTGGCACCGGAGGAGGATATGGCATCGATCGTGATATTTGGATACATATGAATGATTTCCCGACAAAGTCCTAAGATGTTGCGCTTCCAAAACGAAGGATCAAAATACTGCGCATCCTCATATGCCTCATCAATATAATAGATATTTTCAAAGGTTTTCACGCAAATCAATGCGCCATCCTCACGAACCAGAGCAACTCTTGAATTACCGGTTCCTATATCCACGATCATATAATGCTTCATAACGGCATCTTCAGGGAGTGATAATTGTATACGATACGCTCCAGCTGCTCCTGCTTTTTCCAGGCCTTTAAGCGCTCTGTGATGATATCCGACTGATGGTCTGTAACTTCATAGGTGGCTCCACAGATATGCGGTGTTAAAAGGACATTGTCATTTTCTATGATTTTCAAGTCATCCGGTAATGGCGGCTCGCTGTTCAGCACATCCAGAAGAATCCATAATGCGTTTCTCTCTTGCCATATCCTGCAATGCTTCCATATCTACGACAGCACTTCTTGCGGTATTCACAAAAACAGCATCCGGTTTCATTGTATACAGCAAATCTCTTGAAATCAGCTTCTCTGTAGCAGGAAGCACCGGCAGATGAATGGAAACGATATCACATGCGGCAAACAGCTCCTGCAGCTCACATTTTGTATATGGCGTATCACTGACATACGGATCGTAATAGCTGATGCTGCACCCGAATGCGTCCAGCAGGTGTGCAGCCGCTTTTCCCACGGCACCAAAACCGACGAAGCCGACATGCTTGCCATGCAGCTCATTTCCCATCCATGTATAATACGGTGTTGTTCCTTCTATCCATTGTCCGTCCCTGACCCATGCAGTTGCAGGAAGCAGCTTGCGCATATAGGCAATCAGCATTCCCACTAGCATTTCCGCTACAGCCGTCGCATTCCGGGCCGGAGTACACAAAACCGGTATTCCATGAGCACTGCATGCCTCTATATCAATATTTGCTGGATTTGCACGGCAGTCACCAATTACCTTTAATCCTTTATAGTTGGATACTACAGCTTCCGTGATGCGATCCAGCTCTGTAATCAGAATATCCGGCTGCACCGTTTTCAGCGCCTCCAGCATCTCTTTTTCATAAAAGCGCTCTCCTGTTTTATTCCATGGATCATATACGACCTCTTCAAACAGCTCCTGCAGCTCCCGCAGTCTGATTTCAGACATGGGAGCACGTACGTAAACCTTCATAAACCGACCTCCTTATCAATAAAACTGTGATACATCTTCCTCAAAATAAGCTGCGACATCATATGCACTATATACCCCCTTATCTGTTATGACACCATCAATCAGATAGGGTGGAGTAATATCAAAGGATGGATAAATCGCCTGAACACCGGGCAGGGTATTGTTGATACCGCGATAGCAGAGTACCTGCTGCGGATCGCGTTCCTCGATAATGATATCCGCCTTACTGCGCTTATCTGCATCCGGTATACCTGTCACAAAATACGGAATATGGAAGTATTTTGCCAGAATTGCAATCTGCATGGTTCCGACCTTATTTGCGATATGTCCATCCCCGGCGATTGTATCTGCGGCAGAGGTAAATAGTGATATCCCCTTGTTTTCCATTGCATAGGCAACCATATTATCAGTAATCACCGTTGAGGATAAGCCCATTTCATGACATACACTGGAGGTCAGCCGCGCACCCTGCAGGTAGGGTCTTGTTTCCGCATGATAAAACTCCACCTGTCTGTTTCTACGCTGTGCAACACGACACATCATGCCTACAATCGTTTCTCCAAAGCACTGTGTCAGTACACGCCCTTTCTCCGGTATCTGATCAACCAGATATTCCGCTACCTTTTCCATTGTCGCATATCTGCGATTTAATGATTCCAGTGTTCTTTGTATGATCGCCTCTACCGCATTCTCGCCCCGATCGATTGCCGCATAGGCTGCCTGCAGGCATCCGCTTGTTATGACACGGTAGCGGTTTGCAGTCGTAATTCTGGCTGTAGCGATATCCTCAGCTGCAGTCTTCAGAAATTCCTTCTGCTCCTTCTGGTCTGCATTTCGTATCTGCCATGCTGCCAGGGCCATTCCCATACCGGCTGCAGTATACGGTCCGGCACTTTGCGTCACCATGTCCCGTATCGCCTGAACAACCTCCCGATAATCCTTACATTCCACGTAGCGGATAACACTCGGATAAATTCTCCGATCCAGTATACGGACCATACCGTTTTCAAACCATGCCACATGCTCATATTGCAGCAGATATGCAAGCCCCTTGTCCTGTCTTTCCATTGTATCAGCTTCCTTCCTTATTATAATTAACCCTTTATAGCGCATAGCATGTACCAATTTCATCAGCGTACCGCACAAAGCCCCTTACTTCATAAAGCAAGTACCATGCCTACATGCAGAGAGCGTGTGTATGTGCTGTTCTAGTGTTTATGCCAAAGCACTACACACAATCCCTCAAGGTTCATCAGCCCTACGAACAAATCATGTTAAATTGTTCACTTACTTCCTTTCCCTCATGAATCACCTTTCGATTCCGTATCAGCCAGATTCCCATTTTCAGCAATGCACGCTCAAAGGCTACACGCTTGTCTGTCTCTTTGATTGAGGTGACCTCCATAACCTTGGAATCCCCCACAACCCTGCGAATAATTTCCGTCCCTGCATAGCCAAGGGAATCACTCATTACATCTCTGAGATAGTGCTGCTTAAATTCCTTGGTACGATACAGCGGACATTCCACGCATTGTTCATAAACCTTTGACAGCTTTTCCATGGTCAGATCAATCGTATCTGCCACCGTATGTGAACACCAGGTGAGAAATTCTGTATGCCGGGGTTCTATAAACTGTATTCTTGCCCAGGCGAAGAAGAGATTGCCAATCACATTTCCGATGTCATATCCCATTGGTCCGTAAAACGCAAATTCTGGATCGATAATTTTTATTCCCTGCTCATTGATGAAGATGGAGCCGGAATGCAGATCTCCATGCACCAGTGCCTGCGCATGGTTCATAAAGCTATCTCTAAGCTGGGCAACATCGGCTTTCAGCTGCTCATTCTCATATAGAAACTCTTTCACAAACTCCTCATTTTCCGGTAATACGATATTACGATTCTTGTAATTATCATATGGCTCTGTAAGCACAAGATCTTCTGTAATATCACACAGCTCCTTATTCAGGAAGATCCTGACATTATCTTTCTTCACTGCCCGATCCAGCACCAAATCTGTTGTAGGCAGAAGTGTCCTTGCCAGAAATTCTGCGATATTTTCTGCAAAGTGGGGAAAGAATCGACCTTCCATCAGCTCTTTCCTCATATTTTTATAGGCCGAAATATCCTCCATTGCCAGCACGCACATTGTTTCATCATAGGCATAAACCTTTGGAACAAAGCCCTCTGCCAGCATACCCTCCAGTTTGAGAATTTCCGCTTCAATCTTATTACGATATACATCCAGCGCTCTTCCGGAAGAGCGCAGAAATTTATCTGCCTGCTTTATGATGATGGATTTTCCACTATCCGGATTCCATACACGGAAAACATAATTGATGTTTCCATCACCGATTTCCTCTGCCTGCAGAACTTCATCCTTTTGAAAGTATTGCAGCTTGGAGGTGACATAGCATTTTACTTCCTCCACATCCAGCAACATGTGATGCTCATAGTTATTCATATACATTTCCACCTTATATTCTTCTATGCTTCCTTTTCAACCTGTTCTTTTTTCGTTCTGATATCCTTGAATTTCGGAAATCCGATGATGATAAAGACGATTCCGAAGACAATCATCAGCATGGAATACCAGTTATAGCCCATGATAGCGGTTGGCGATACATTCGCCAGACCTCCGGCTACCAGCAGCTGTCCGGCATATGGCAACAGACCATTAAATGCGGAGGAAAACAGATCCAGGATACTTGCGACACGCGATCTTGAAATATGGAAATTATCCGCAATATCTCTGGCAATCGGACCGGCTGCGATAATCGATATTGTATTGTTGGTAGTCGCAATGTCCAGAAGACTTACCAGAGCCGCAATGGACAGCTCGCCGCCTCTGGATGATTTTGCCCCTTTTGTCAGCTGATTCATCAGGAAATCCATACCGCCAAAGTGCTTCATCAGCTCTACCATACCGCCGACCATAACGGCGATCAAAGCCATATCCTCCATACCGATTGCACCGTCATGAATAATCGTAAGCGACTGTATCAGGGTAAACCCGCCATTGAAGCATCCGATGACCACTCCGGATAAAATACCGATGATCATCACGACCACAACATTCAAGCCGACCAGGGACAAGGCGATGACCAAAATATACGGTATGATATTCACAAAGCTGAAGGAACCGATATTTCCAAGACTCACATCGCCTCCAGACTGGATAGCGAGCAGAATCACATTGATGACAACAGCAGGCAGAACCATCAGTATATTCGCTTTGAATTTATCCTTCATGGATACCTCCTGCGTTCGTGTTGCGGCAATGGTCGTATCGGAAATAAAGGAAAGATTATCTCCAAACATTGCACCGCCGACAACAGCTCCGGCTAACAGACAGACATTGATGCCCGTTTTATTGGATATATCAACTGCAATCGGCATGAGTGCGGCAACGGTTCCCATGGATGTTCCCATGGAGAAGCTCAACAGACATCCAATCAGGAAGATTCCGGGCAGAATCAGATTTCCGGGCAGAATGGTAAGTCCCATGTTTACGATAGAGTCAACGGCTCCCATTCCCTTTGCGACTCCGCCAAAAGCACCGGCAAGCAGGAAAATCAGAACCATCAGAATCAGAGTTTCTTCTCCTCCTCCTTTACAGTACAATGCAATTTTTTCCTCGAATGGTGTTTTCTTATCTCTTTTGTTTAACAGTAATGCGACTCCGGATGCGATGGCGATTCCCGTCATCAGCGGCATGTTGTCAAAGCTTCCTGTTCCAAGTCCCGTACCCATGTACGCAACAAGGAATACAATCAGCGGCAGCAATCCAAGAAAACTGCCTTTCTTTTCATTTTTCATAGTACCTCCTCAAGTATCACATGATTCTTTAAGTAGCTTCACCCTCGGCAGCTGTCCTGTGCTTCCCTCCCTTCTCAAATATTGTTTTCTGACCGAAATGAAACCCCCTACAACGAAAATACAACATATTCAGTCACATGTCAACAGTTTTGTGTTACTTTTTGTTGTTTTATTTGTGTTTACCCTTGCTTTTCATGTTGGATATTGTTATATTATAGATGTCGATGTGACTTTCTGTTTGATTATATGGGATTTTGAAGGAGGATGATTGACCATTTCCAAATAAACTTATATAATATTCATAGAAATATTACGATAAGAAAGAGGGAAGACGTATGTTAAAGCTAGAACGGCAGTTGTTTATTGAAAAGGAGCTGCACGAAAAGGGCAGTGTACTTGTTTCCGAGCTCAGCAAGGTACTGGATTGCTCAGAAGAGACAATACGCCGGGATATCAAGGAAATGGAAGCGGCCGGAAAGCTCAACAAAATTCATGGTGGTGCCTATCTGCCGGATAAATACGACAAGGGTGTGCCAATTGAATTACGTGAATCATTCTTCGCCAGCGAAAAGGAACAGATGGCGGACAAGGCGGTGGATATCATCAAGGATCATTCTGTCATTATGCTGGATTCCAGCACGACATGTCTGAAGCTTGCGGAGGCAATCATCTCATCCGGAAAATGTATTACATTGATCACCAATTCGCTGCGTATCAGTTCTCTGTTTAATTCCCAGTCATCCAATGTGAATCTGATTTGTCTGGGTGGACAGCTTCATCGGGCAACTGCATCCTTTACTGGGTATCGGACGACAGATACGCTGAAGCAGAATTTTGCGGATATCACCTTTATCTCCTGTCCGGCACTGCATCTGCAGCATGGACTCTCTGACAACAACCTGAATGAGGCAGAGGTGCGCAAGCATATGCTGGAAAATTCCCACTATAAAGTCCTGATTGTCGATCATACAAAGTTTGATTCCATATCGGACGTCCTGTTTTATGACCTTGCCGGAGTTGACCTGTTGATAACGGATCAGCCGCTCAGTGAGACATGGGAGGAGTATTGCAGAAAGTCATCTATCGAAATTATTTATTCGTAAATACGATAGGAGGACATCATGAGAAATTTTACGTATCACAACCCTGTACGGATTCTGTTTGGCGATCATGCACTGGATCAGCTTCCTGATCTGTTCAGGGAATTTCATGTTTCAAATCTTTTGCTGGTTTACAGCGGAGATTTTATCAAAGAGCTAGGAATCTGGGATGCTGTTCGTAAGGCTTGTGTTCAAAGCGGCATCGCCTTCTATGAAGAGGGCGGTGTTGTTCCGAATCCGAAAATCGAGCTTGTACGTGAGCTGATCACACTGGGAAAGGAAAAAAAGATTGATTTCGTACTTGCCGTGGGTGGAGGCAGCTCGATCGATACAGCAAAGGCAGTGGCAGCAGGAATACCCTATGAGCATGATGTATGGGACTTCTTCGAATATGCTGCTGTTCCTGAAACGGCTGTACCGGTTGGTGTTATCACCACCATACCTGCGAGCGGCTCCGAGTGCTCCAATTGTTCCATCATTTCCAATGGGCTGCACAAATGCGGCATTGAGTACGATTGCATCATCCCGAAATTCGCAATCATGAATCCGGAGTATACCAGAACGCTTCCGGCCTATCAGACATCGGCGGGAATTGCAGATATTCTCTCTCATATGCTGGAGCGCTATTTCACCAATACGGAGCATGTTGATACGACAGATTATATGCTGGAGGGTACAATGCAGGCACTCATGGTGAATGCCCGCCGTTTGATGAAGAAGCCGGATGACATTCATGTGCGTTCTGAGGTACAGTGCCTCGCCTTTATCGCGCACAATAATTTGCTGGATATCGGCAGAGAGAGCGACTGGGGAGCGCACCGTATTGAACATGAGCTGAGTGCACAGTATGGGATTACGCATGGAGAAGGTATGGCTGTTGTAACCATCGCATGGGCCCGCTACATGGCTGCGCATCATCCGGATAAGCTGGCGCAGCTCGCTAGCAGAATTTTTGGTGTCGATCCATTTGTTTACACAAAAGAAGATATGGCCTATATCCTTGCGGACAGGCTGGAGGAATTTTTCCGGTCGCTGCATCTGAAAACCACCTTGCATGAGATGGGAATCGATGATGCACATTTTGAGGAGATGGCTAATCGGGCTACCAATAATGGTAAAGACTGCGTTGGACATTATGTGGCGTTGAATAAACAAATTTTTGTGGATATACTGAAGATGGCGTTATAAAAAAGCTTTGTCATCACGAATGCAGGTCCGTGATTGCAAAGCTTTTTACTGTTCTGAAAGCACAACATGTTTTACTTGATTAAATGCGGGGCAATAAAAAAGGCATCTGCATCAGCCTGTACATTATATACATACCTATGCAAATACCTTATCACTCTCTATTGATTCTGGAATCCCCAGCTATTGATATAGCCAATCCACTTATCTCCGATATAGCAGGAATAATACAAGCTTCCATCTGCTCTGGCAAGAGAACGTTTGATTGTAAATTTCTGATTACGATAACCAGTCATTCGCTTCACCCATTTATCTGCTGGTGCGTTATAAAGCCAGTATTTCTGTGGATTCGGTGTATTAAAGACTCGAGCATTATTTTCTCCCCATCCAAAATACGTATCCTTTTTCACACTGTTTTTCAATGCGTAGGAATTTATATAACCAATCCATTTCCCATTATAATAGGCAGACCAGTAAGAGGTACCTTCTTCATTCACATATTTTCTTGTTAAAAGCAGTGGTTTGTTATTGTAATTTTTCATGCTGCCCATCCATTTTTTCTTGAATGGATCATAGCGATTGTAATTTGCAGCATTCGGTGACGAGAATACACGGACTCTTCTGGACAGATTATAGAACCCCTGCGCCTTTTTTTGCGGATAAGTCAGACGGTTACTGAAGCTTGCTTGGCTAAATTTATACTCGCCATTTATAAGGTTTGCTGTTCTGACAACGAAGCGGTAGGATGCCCCGGAGGTTCCCGTTTTAAAGGTATAGGAAGTCCCGGTTTGAGATGTCAGATAATTCCATTCACCATCGTCTGTTGTCTGATAATATACACGGTATCTCGTATTGTAAGGAACCTTATCCCAAGTCAGCTTGATATTTGTTCCCTCTACCGTAGCTGTCAGATTTGCAGGACTTTGTGTCTGCAGACTCAGCAGGGTATTTGTAAACATACTAACATCCACATTTTCTGGAGTAATTCCTTCAAAATCAGCTTCCGATGTATACTGCCATCCACTGTCTCCCGTATAGTACGGATTATCAAACGCCAGATAGCTTCCATATTCTGCAATCCATGAAGTAAGTCCTAAAATATAGGCAGAGTTTAGCTGCTTCTGACAATAACTGCGATAGCTGTAAACGTGCACTTTTCCACTATAACCTGCGCTGTTCATTTTATCAACGTATGTTTTGATAATACTTTCATACGTCTTAACATCCTTTGGTGGAACACGTGTTGCTCCATCATGATTATATGCCTTGAACGCCTCTATATCATAATAAATCGGATAAGACATATCAGTTAAATCATATCCCTGCAGACGTTCAATTGTACTATCCGCTTCCGCATAGGCAAAGTTAGCATCATATGCATAGCTGTATAGATATAAACCATAAGGAATTCCCAGACGTTTACATTCGCTTATATTATAATCAAAATATTCATCTGTGTATCCGACACCCCATCCGATTCTAAGAATTGCGCCGTCAATTCCCTCACTTTTCAATTTTTCCCAGTTTATTTTACCATCATGCTCAGAGACATCAACTACCTGCTTTGGATTTTCAACAACAACGCTTTGTCCATTCTTTGTATATGTAAAGGTTTTCGTTGTTCCGTTCATTCCCCAGACAGGTGCAATCAAGCGGGCATTTGCTGATCTGCTTCTATACTGCGTTTGCGGCTGCTGTGGCGTACCGTCTCCCATGGCAGCATTTTCAGCTCCTTCCATCTCACCAATCGGCTGATATGTATCTGCTGTAACTGTCTTAATTTCATTTGTATCTGTATTGGTTACAGTACCATCTGTATTCTCTGTTTCTTGTGCATGGACACCTGTCAGGCAAAGACCGGCTGCCAGCAATGTGACTAAAAGTTTTCTCAAATTCAGTACCCCTTTCTTTTTCTATATAAGTATAACATCCCTGTAGCTAATTTCCACATTTTTTTATAAATCACTAACATTATTTAATTAACTATGTGTTAAAAATACGATATTTTAAAGCCTTCACATATATTCTTAAGGAAATCGTAATAATCACACAAACATCTCAATTCCTTTATTTTTACATATTCTGTAATCTCCACATTAAATGATAAAAAGGGGAGGCTCCCCTTTCCTTGACATTACACATAATAATCAAATCTGTGTTTTTAAATATGCGAAGATAAATGCATCCAGATCGCCATCCATAACCCCCTGCACATCACTGGTTTCACAGCTGGTCCTATGATCCTTCACCATGGAATACGGATGGAATACATAGGAACGTATTTGTGAACCCCACTCATTAGCTTTCTGCTCACCCTTGATTTCCGCCAGTCGGGCTTCCTGCTCCTCAATCATTTTCTGATACAGACGACTTTTCAATACACGCAGCGCCTCTTCCCGGTTTTCATGCTGGCTTCGACCATTCTGGCAGGTGGCCACCAATCCGGTCGGCTTATGCACCATGCGGACAGCGGAATCTGTTTTGTTGATATGCTGACCGCCGGCTCCACTGGCACGCTTGGTCTCCACAATCAGATCCTCCGGTTTGATTTCGATTTCGATTTCGTTGTTAAACTGCGGCATAACATCCAGAGAAGCAAAGGATGTATGCCTTCTCCCGCCGGAATCAAACGGCGATATGCGCACCAGACGGTGAACGCCCTTTTCCGCCTTCAGATACCCATACGCCATATCACCCTCCACAAGGAAGGTCACGGATTTGATCCCTGCCTCATCTCCGGGAAGATAATCCAGCATACTGACCTTGAAGCCTTTTTTCTCAGCCCAGCGGGAATACATGCGATACAGCATATCCGCCCAGTCACAGGATTCTGTTCCACCGGCTCCCGGATGCAGCTCCAGGATTGCACTGGAATGATCATATTCATGGGACAGAAGAATCTTGATTTCAAAATCATCAAAGTTCTTTTCCATCTCCAAATACTCTGCTTCAAACAGCTCGAAAATTTCATCATCATAATCTTCCTTCAAAAGATCATGTGTTTCTTCCAGACCTATCAGCGCACTGTTCAGCTTTTCGTAGCTTTCCACGATGTCCTTGATACCGTTCAGCTGACGAATCAGTGTTTGCGCATGCTGCGGATCATTCCAGAAATCATCCTGCAGCGTCATGCTCGTCAGCTCCTGAATCTTATGTTTTTTTTCAGCTAAGTCAAAGTGACTCACCAAGCTGCGCAAGCTTTGCCTGATGAGTGTTCACCCCCTGTTTAATTTCGTATAGTTCCATATTAGTTTTCCACTTTTCTTTCTACCTGTACCTTTAAAGCAAAGAATACAACCTCACGTGCAATACGTGCCTGCATTTCCTCAAACATTTCATATCCTTCCTGGATATATGCCTGTAAAGGATTGTTCTGCGCATAAGAGCGCAGGTGAATACCGTTTCTCAGCTTATCCATCATATCAATATGCTCAATCCAGTTGCGGTCCATGTTCCGCAGTACGATGGTTTTTTCAAACTGCTTAAATTCATCACGGATATCCTTGATTTTATCATCGTATAGTGTGAAGATTTTCTCTGCACAGTATGTTGTTACATCATTCTTTTCCTTACCCTGGATTTCCTCCAGCTTCAGATTATCCTTTTCTTCCAGTCCGAGCAGCTCCAGTCCCTGCAGAACACCTGCATAATCCACGCTTTCATCATGGCGGGTATGATCCACATTCGCATCCACCACACTGTCAATGACGCGGTCTATCATATCACGAACGATGCCGTGAACATCCTCATTTTCCAGAACGAAATTACGCTGCTCATACATGATTTCACGCTGCTTACGCAATACATCATCATAATCCAGCAGCTGCTTACGAACATCATAGTTATAGCCCTCGACACGTTTCTGTGCCTGAGAAATCGATTTTGTTACCATCTTGGATTCAATCTGTGCATCTCCCATGGATTCAAACAGCTTTTCAAATTTATCGCCGCCGAAACGAATCATCAGCTCATCCTTTAAGGAAACATAGAAACGGGAATATCCCGGATCCCCCTGACGTCCGCTACGTCCACGCAGCTGGTTGTCAATACGTCTGGACTCATGACGCTCACTGCCCAGAACGACCAGTCCGCCAAGAGCTCTGGACTCATCGGTAAGCTTGATATCGGTACCACGCCCTGCCATATTGGTTGCGATCGTTACGGATTTCGGGCGACCTGCCTTGGCGATAATTTCTGCTTCCCGCGCATGGTTCTTCGCATTCAGCACTTCGTGAGGAATCCGCTCTTTGCGCAGCAGCTCATGCACCAGCTCACTGGTTTCAACGGAAATCGTTCCAACCAGTACCGGCTGCCCCTTTTCATACAGTTCCTTAACCTCTTTCACCAGAGCCGCAAACTTCAGTCTCGGGTTCGCAAAAATCGCATCCGGATAGTCGATACGCTGTACCGGTCTGTTTGTAGGAATTTCAATAACACGCATATTATAGATATCCAGGAATTCCTCTTCCTCGGTTTTTGCGGTACCGGTCATACCGGCAAGCTTATCATACAGACGGAAGAAGTTCTGATAGGTGATCGTTGCAAGGGTACTAGTCTCTTCCTTAATGGATACACCTTCCTTGGCCTCAATCGCCTGATGCAATCCATCGGAATATGCACGGCCCGGCATCGTACGCCCGGTAAACTGATCGACAATGACGATCTCATCATCCTGTACGACGTACTCAACCTCATTTTTCATGATATAGTTCGCCTTTAAAGCCTGTGTTATATGATGTACCAGCTGGGTGTGATCCACATCATACAGATTCTTGATTTTGAAGTAACGCTCTGCGACACTTACACCCTTTTCACTCAGCATGATCTGACGGGTTTTTTCATCAATTTCAAAGTCATCCCCCTTCAGACGTTTTGCGAATGCATCCGCCTGCAGGTACAGGTTTGCTGTTTTTTTCGCGCCACCGGAAATGATCAGCGGCGTTCTGGATTCATCGACCAGAATGGAATCGACCTCATCGACGATTGCAACATGCAACCCGCGCAGCACGCGGTCCTTCACATCGGTAACCATATTATCACGCAGATAATCAAAGCCCAGCTCGGAGTTTGTGGTATATGTAATATCACAGTTAAATGCATCACGCTTCTGAGATGGTGTCAGCGGGCGGGAGTTTACACCGACACTCAGACCCAGGAACCGGTAAATCTGTCCCATCCATTCCGCATCACGGCCTGCCAGATAGTCGTTGACAGTAACAACGTGTACCCCCTTGCCGCTTAAGGCATTCAGGTAAACGCACATGGTGGAGGTCAAAGTCTTACCTTCACCGGTTTTCATCTCTGCAATATCGCCCTGGTGCATAGCAACCGCACCCATGATCTGAACCTTGTACGGATACTCACCAATCGTACGGCGTGCAGCTTCACGAGATGTCGCAAAGGCTTCTATCAGCAGACTGTCAAGGGTTTCCCCTTCCTCATATCTATGTTTGTACTCCTGTGTTTTTTCTTCAATGCATCATCACTTAACGCTTCCATGTCATTTGCCAGTGCCATGACCTGTTCTGCAGTCTTTTCCAGATTATGCAATGTCTTTTTTTCACCGTTTAATAAACGTTCGATAAAATTAGCCATTCAAGACCCTCCATACCTTCTTTATAAGTTTATATCGCCTGTTTCAAAACTTCATATAGCCTTATCTATTGTAACACAAAGTGTGTTTCAATAACACCGGATACAGACAATTTCAGAAGAATTTACATTTTGTTTCTTTTTTCCATAACATTTGTGTGAACAACCTGTCTGCGTTTTCGTTTACGTAAGCCTCCTCAATAATTTTACGTGTCAATTTCAACTCTGGAAAGGATTCTGTTTGAATAAAAACCAGGATAGGAAAAAGAGGACATTCCCAAACAAGCCAGGATTTCTGTCCCCTTCCTATTCCTTTTATTTCGTAATGATTTCTGCCTTACATGCTGATACAAATGTCGGATCGCTGTTGTTTGGGCCCACCAGTACCACCATTGCAAATTCATTTCTTATCACAGTTCCCTGTCCCACCGTCTGACCGCCGGCGTTAATGTCAACACCCGGAGTTCCGACTGGAAGGTATGAGCGTACAGCATTTTCGCAGGCAGCGCTGCATCCGGTTGGAGCAGGTACAGGTGCAGGAAGATACGTAATAGCTTCATTATATACTGCGCTCGTAATTCGCACAGACGCAATGCGGCAGATCGACACGGCCTCTTGAGGTACGCCCTGTGCATTGGTGAGCTGCAGCAGTCCATAATCAGGTGATGGCAGCAGGGAACCGGCACGGCCACTGGCATTGTTACCACTTTCCATTGCAACAACGACAGTATCGTTTGGATAGAGCTGAATGATCTGCAACAATATATTGATCATCTGCTGAACACACAAACAGTCAGCACCACTTCCTTCAGGGCCGGTTGGTCCTGTGCTTCCTGTATTTCCCGTTGCCCCGGTCGGGCCGGTTGGTCCGATACCCGCTGGGCCCGTTGCTCCGGTACTTCCGGTTACTCCTGTGGCTCCCGTAGGACCGGTGATTCCGATACCAGTTGGCCCTGTTGGACCGATACTTCCTGTAGCACCACGAAATCCTCTGGGACCACGTGGGCCCTCACAGCAACAATCACAACAGCAATCACAGCTGTCATAATATTCATTCTCATCATATAACATGATTCTCACCTCTTTTCATAACCATCACAAATTTTCATGGTCATTTCAGAGTATGTTGAACATATATCTCCGGTGGCTGTCATCTCCCTATTTTTATCATAAAAAAATAACCGTGACAGCCATTATACATTGGAATCACGGTTATTCTGTTTTTTTACGCTTTAACGATGTTGTGAGCCTGCAGTCCACGGTCAGTTTCAACTAAATCAAATTCAACTTCTGCATCAGCATCAATTGTTTTGAAACCTTCCATCATCAATTGTGAATAGTGGAAGAATACATCTTTTCCATCCTCTAAAGTGATGAATCCGTATCCCTTTTCCTGGTTAAACATTTTTACTTTTCCTCGCATTGCTTCAAAACCTATACCTTTCTATGCTTGATCTATTGCATAACATCATTATAGACAGTTTACGAGTGAAAATCAATCAAAAAATTGTGAACTTTTTGAAAAAACTATCATGTTTTTGTAATATGTTTCTTATTTTTAAACAGTTTTTCATTTATGTATAAAAATTACATATATAGAGAAATATTTTTCATTCATAAGACATGTGCTTTGTAATGTATTATAGGTTTTTATCTGTTAAAAACCATAGTTTAAACACTACATTCGAATATCTATTTGCCAGAAAACAGGAAAAGGATCCGGAGAGCTCCTGATCCTTTTCTTTGCGCCATTTATGCTTTTTCTACATTTCTGGCCTGCAGTCCCTTATCGGAATCCACCGTATCAAATGTTACTTCCTGACCTTCCTCCAGGGACTTGTATCCTTCCTGTTGGATATGAGAATAATGTACGAAAATATCCTTTCCATCTTCTCCATTGATAAATCCATAGCCCTTCTCAGCATTAAACCATTTTACTTTGCCTTTCATTTCTGACTTCACCTTCCTGTATCTATGTCAAAGTATAGAGAACATCCCTTTTCTTTTCAAATCTTTTTTTTCGCAGGATTCGACAAATCGGGGATTCGCACAAAGCGCCAGTGCCTCTATCTTATACCTATGCTTTTGAAGAAGATCATATGCACAAAGTAATGTATTTCCACTTGTAACAACATCATCAACCAGCAACAGTCTGGTTTTTGGAAGAACGATATTCGGTTTCATTTTTATTACCTGGGAAATATTACTGCGGTTTTCAAAGCTTTGCAGGGACTGCTTGTGATTGCAGGTCTTATAAAATGGTTCAATGGTCTTTAAACGGCAGGCATGTAGCATGTCCTTTACCGGATGAAAGCCGCGTTCAATGGTTTTTTCTTCGCTCGAAGGGAGAAGAACGATCGTGTAGTGTCGAAATTTAGCATTGATTTTTTTCATGATGTCATGGAAAAACACGTCTCTTAGAGCTGTATCCAGACCTTCCTTATATTGAAATATCATATTTTCCAGAAAATCATTATATACATATGCGATATGCAGCTTTATGCCATTCAGCTTTACTGTCTTATTCAAAACGGCTAACTCATGACGGCAGGCTCCGCACAAAAGGGAATCCTGACGCAGGAATTCAAAAAGACTTTGCTGATTTATTATCTCCTCCATACATAGTCGGCACCATTCTTCCTTCATTTTGAATCCCCCCTGTTCATCCTCTGTAATGCCTGTATGCAGCGCTCGATATCTCTTGTTTTTCTTGTGCACAGAAACAAACCTTTCCCTGTCGGCATTTCAATATTACGTCCAACACGGCCAATCATCTGAATCAGGCTCGCTTCATTGAATACCGGATGATCAGCATGATAAATCACAACATGTACACCCTTGATGGTGATTCCTCTTTCCAGAACGGTTGTCGCAATCAGACATTCGTAGCGCTTTTCATGAAATCTTTTAAGGATTTTTTCCTTATCCTTCGTTTTTGAAGTAAAGGAAGTACAGCGAAACACAATACGCAGCCATCTGCTCATCTGCTCTGCCAGAGCTATCGTCGGTACAAAGACCAGGGTCTGTGCGGCTTCCTTTTTCTGACGCTTTAAAAATCGGATAAGCTGATACAGCTGTATGGAAGGCAAGGCTGCTTTCACATCGGGTACGATCAAAGGATAGCCGTGCGGTCTTTGAAACAGCTCGACCATCTGCAGTTTTCCCTGCTTTACATCTGACAGCATTTCTTCATCCGGTGTAGCGGTCAAATACAGACGGCTCCCGATACAGGCATGTATTGCAATCTGCTTCAGCACAGCATTGCCACGATAAGGAAATGCATCCACCTCATCCATGATCAACAGATCAAACACCGCATGATAGCGATACAGCTGGTGCATTGTGCATATGATGAGATCACCCTCTGTGACCTCAGTATAGCCCTCACAAACCGCGATCACATTTAGATTTTTAAACGCATCCTGCATGCGCTCCCGTATTTCCAGAACAACCTGACGACGGCTGATGGCAAAGCCCACCCTGCTGCCTTTCACAAGGCTTTGCTTAATCGCCTCCATGACAAGCTCCGTTTTTCCGGCACCACAGGCTGCATATACCAGCACATCCTGGTGATGATTCAGGTACATTACTATTTCTGAAGCACACCGTTTCTGTGCAGGAGTCAGTGGATATTTCAGCTGATATGCTGTATGAATGGGTTTTCTACATACGTTTTTCCTTTCCGGCAGCTCTCCTACCCCAATTCTTCCAAACATGATGCATTTTCGACAGTACCAGCCCTTGGCATCTTTATAAAAGTAACGTTTCTCTGTATTTCCGCAACGCAGGCATTGCATAGTATCACCTCCATAGTTCTATACGTATGAAAGTGGTAAAAGTCCTAAAAAAAACAGAATTTTTTTCATTCTGTCTTTTCTAACTTATTCGTTATTTATTCGATAGTGCTGAAGCATTTCCATTTGTTTTTTATCTGTTTTGTAGAATTGCAAACTATTAATTTGCTTCTTTTTCCACCTGTAAGAAATGCCATGCATCTGCACACATTTCTTCCAGTCCTCTTTCTGCTTTCCAACCAAGCTCCTTCAGCGCTTTTTCTGTGCTGGCATAGCATTGTGCAATATCCCCAGGACGTCTAGGATCAATCTGATAAGGAACCTCGATATTATTAACCTTTGCAAATGTATTAACAACATCCAGTACACTATATCCTATACCAGTACCGAGATTATACGCATCAACACCAATTGGTTCCATAACCTTATTCACAGCATTCACATGTCCCTTTGCAAGGTCTACTACATGAATATAATCACGTACACCCGTACCATCCGGTGTATCATAATCATTTCCATAAACATGCAGATAAGGCAACTCCTTATTGGCAACCTTAACGATATACGGCATCAGGTTATTCGGGATATCATTCGGACTTTCTCCCAACAGACCACTCTTGTGTGCTCCGATTGGATTGAAATAGCGCAGCAAAGCAATATTCCACTCATTATCTGAAATGTATAAATCTTTTAAAATCTGTTCAATCATCAATTTTGTCGTACCATACGGATTCGTAGTAGGTCCCAACGGGAAATCTTCAAAGATAGGTACACTTGCAGGGTTTCCATATACGGTGGCACTTGATGAGAAAACAATGCGCTTGCAGTTATGCTTTCCCATTACCTTACACAATGCAAGTAGCGACATCAGATTATTCTGATAATACATAATCGGTTTCTGTACTGACTCTCCTACCGCTTTATACCCGGCAAAATGAATAGCTGCATCAATTTTATGCTCACTGAATATTTTCTCCAGTGTTGCCTCATCACAGCAATCTGCCTCATAAAACGCAACACGCTTTCCTGTAATATTCTCAATCTTATCAACAACATCAGCCTGTGAGTTATACAGGTTATCGATTATCACTACTTCATTACCAGCTTCTATTAATTCAACGCATGTGTGGCTTCCAATGAATCCGGTACCACCAGTTACTAAGATTTTCATGTACGGTTCCTCCCTTAGTTTATCCATGTCCTATTATAGCATAATCTATTACTGATAGCGGAGAAACAAGAAAAAAAATAAGGATTTCACAAAACTAATCACCTTCAGTATATCAATTTAACCGTTTTCTATGCTTTTATATAACTCACCAAAAGCTTTTCTATCGCTTTAACTAAAAAAAGACCATGACGAAAGTGCTGTCCTAACACCATGGCCTGTTTTCCTGACAGTTTGATTTTTCTAACGCTGCTTCACAACTAATAATCCAGACGTCTGTAATACCGGCGAATATCCATTGGATGCCTTGTTTCTCTTTCCATATACGCATCGATCCGGTTATTTACGGCATGCATCACCAGGTGTGAAATGTGCTTTCTGTACCCTTCACTGATTCCCATCAGCTCATAATCCTTTGTATCGATAATCGTATAATTCTCACAGATTCTTGGCAGGAATTTCGCGACTCTTTCAGACAGCGGACGCTGTGCATCTTCTCCTATGAACACGGTAACCGGTGTTTCCTTTGTGATGATTTCAAACATACCATGAAAGAACTCCCCGGATGTGATGGACTTCGTCTTGATCCACAGCTGTTCCTCCCAATAGCACATTGCATAGGAATACGTTGCGCCCCACTGGTTTCCTGCCCCCACAAAATAATGGATTGGATCATTCCAGTGTTTTTTTGCAAATTCCTGTCCGAATGCATCAGCCTTCTTTTCCACATCAATCAGCGCCTGTGCCAGATGTGCTTCAAATTCCGCATACATAGCATCACAATCCGAGAACTCTCCGTTGTTCTGCATGAATCGATCCGCAACCATAAAGAACTTCAGCTGTTCATTCACCGGATACGCTATTTCATAATCCACCAGCTTTGCAAGCTCGGTCGTATCAATGTCAATAAATCCAATCACCTTTGCCCCGGCTGCCTGCATACGCTTTACAGCCTCTACCACTTCCACTGTGCTGCCGGTAACGGATGAGGTAATTACGACAGTGCCCTCACCCACACGCTTATTCCCCGTCGTATTGTACTCGGAAGCATTTTCCGCCCAGGTTTCGATTTCTGATTGTTCCTTCATATGAACCGCCGCCTGCATACCGCTCGCCCAGGTCCCCCCGATACCCAGCCAGCAGATATTGCGATATCCCTGTGCACATATCTCATCCACGATCCGGTTGATATCCTTACGGATTGCCAGTGCACCATTGACACTGCTTCGTGCCCATTCTTCATTGAATTTCAATAACATGTTCATGTCCTCCTCTTATTTGTAAATCATTTATCTTATCCGGCAAGTATACCGAAATAAGCACCTGCAATACCGAGAACCATCGTTCCCAGAATCAACATGATCGGATTGACTTTTTTCTTCAATAGCCAGAAATACATCCATGTACCACCCAGTCCAATCAACCCGGGCATAATTCCGTCCAGAATAGACTGCAGGGTGGTGACCTCTTCACCGACCTTACTCAACTCGACATTCAAAGTCGTCCATACCATATCCTTTGACATACAGCCAATAACCATAACACCAAGAATACTCGCTGCCGCAAGCAGCTTATCCATCATACCGTTGGCCTGCATTCTCTGCAGATACTTGAAGCCGATGCTATAGCCGAAATGCGCGCCGAAATAGCGGATGATAAACGCAGGAATGTTATACATCAGAAAATACACGATCGGTCCAAACATATTTCCGTTCTGTGCCAGTGAAATACCGATACCAACAGCAATTACCCGCAGACAGCCGACAAATACAGAGTCACCGATTCCGCTCAGCGGCCCCATCAGTGCCGTCTTGATACTGGAAATCGCCTCTCCGTCCACCTCGCCACGTGATTTCATTTCCTCCATGGATGCCACAATGCCGCCAACGAACGGAGCAAGCTGCGGTGTGATATTAAAGAACTCGACATGGCGGGTCAGTGCATCCCTGTAGCCTTCCTCATCTTCTGCATATACCTTTTTCAAAATTTTATTCATCATCATGGCAAAGGCGATGTGCATCTGCCGTTCATAGTTCCAGGAAAACTCCATTCCCAAAGAGCCCTGGTTAAATGCCATTCTGGTGATATCCGCTTTCTGAATGCTCTTATCGGATTTAGAAGTCATCATCGCTCACCTCCATACCAGCTTCTCCAGCTGCGGCTCCCTTCAGATTCATAAAATCGAATTTGACAACAATCAGAATCACACCCAGAATTGCCACGCCTAATACAGGTACACTCATATAAGCTGCAAGCGCAAATCCCAGAAAATAGTAGGGAACATTCTGCCTGTTTACCGTCATGCGCATCAGCATTGCAAACCCCAATGCGGGAAGTAATCCGGCTGCCGCAGCCATACCATCCGTCACATAGGCAGGAATTGCATTGATCATACTGCCCACTGCTTCACTTCCCAGATAGAAAGCAAAGAACACAAGCAGGAATCGTCGTACAATGGTGATCATACCGATCAGCCAGTGTGTTGCCACAACACCGCCGTATTTTCCTTCCATGGCATAACGGTCTGTAAAACGCAGAATCACGGAATTAAATACATTGCAGAAGTTACCGATTGCCTGTGACACCAGGGCGATCGGCATCGCCAGCGTAACCGCCGTTTCGATACCCTTCCCCATGGAAATTGCAAATGCAGTGGCCAGAACACCGCCGACAATCGTATCCGGTGGAACATAAGCCCCAATACTGACAGCCCCCATAAAGAATAATTCCAGACTTGCGCCGATAATCAGTCCCTGATGCAGATTTCCCAGCACCAGGCCAACCAGCGGTGCAAGAATAATTGGTCGATTGATATACAGGGAGCCCAGCTGATCGCCGAAGACACCCAGACTTGCAATCAATCCGATTAAGCATGCTTGTACCATGATTTCCTCCTCTTTTGCATTTTCATGCATGTTTCAGGAATTAAATTCCTGTATATTTGACCCGCACGGTTGCGGGAAGCGGACCTTATTGATGCAGTACATGCTCCAGTGCTATTGGAGATTCTGCCGGCAGCTGCTGGATGAATACAGACACGCCGCGCTGCTGCAGCTCCTTTAATTCCGCCTCATCCCTATCACTGATGAAAATCGCCTTGCTGATTTGACGACAGCCTTCCCTTCGAATCGTTCCGCCCAGATTGAGACTGTGAACAGCCGGACAGCCTGCACTCAGCACATTGGCATCATGAATGGTCTTTACGACCACCAGCAGTCGGTACTTATCGGTGACTCCGCTATTGATTGCCTTTATGGAATCCTCCAGATTTTTAATGACCAGCTTGACCCCGGAGGGCTTTGCCAGCTTCATGGTCGTTTTGAAAACCTCGTCATGTACCACTGCATCATTGGCAATCAGAATGCAGTCAGCACTCAATTCATTGGTCCAGGAAAATGCAACCTGTCCATGCAGCAGACGATGGTCCACTCTGCATAATTTGATCATATTTGACACCCTTTCCTTTGCGCTTTTTGCGCTTACTCACATGTAGAATAAAGCAGTTCAGCTATCGTTTCTTACACCCCACGCTCTTCGTGCATCTGTATGTCTTCTTTACAGCATGTGGTTACTCTTTTGTGCTTTGCGATTGTTCTTTTTAGGTTGCAGTATTTAAAATTCATCCTCCTGCGACGAAATACCTTTGACGGTTTCATTGCAGTACATGATCCCCGTTTTTGCTTCTGTGAACAGACGGCGAATCAGCTTATCCGCATCCTCATCGGAAAACAGAAACAGATTCATCAGCATCGGCAGATTCATTCCGGTTAACAAATGGAAATGCTTCTTCCCGATATATTTCATCAGTTCATTGTTTACACTTCCCCCGAACAGATCCGTACAGGCAATGATTTCCGCATCTGTCGGGATTTTCTTCATAGTCTCTTTAATCAGATCTGAAATATCCTGCCCGTCTTTCACATAAGCGGTTATAAGATGCACATGCTTCTTCTCTCCCAGAATAATGCGGATGGAATCATAAATCCCCTGTGAGAACATCCCATGACTTGCGAGTATATAATGTCGTTCCATATTCTCCCTCCTTTCACTCCTCAAAGCTTTTCAGCGTTTTCATTTCCGCAGACCATGGTTTTTCATAATACCTTTGGGTTGCCGTCTCCAGTGACAGATATCCCTGATAGCCATATTCCTCAAGGACAGCAAGATCCGTTTTCAGATCACGGCTACCATCCCCCCAGGCCAGATGACCGGTCGGATTCCCATCCACAAAGTGAATATGGACAATATCGCTGCCGAAGGCCTCGAAGTATTCCCGGGGTGTATGTCCCATACGTGCCATTGCCCCAAAATCGATACACACCTTGAGACAGCTGCTTCCAACCTCGTTTCGATATCGCCTGATGTCCTGAATTGTATTCACAAGACGCGATTCCTCCGGCTGCAGAGCTTCCAGAGCCAGAATCACATTTCGCTGTTTTGCATAGTCTGTGATTCTCTTCATCATAACGACGGAACGATTCCATGCTTCCTCCACCGCTTCGCTGTAATAGCACCATCCGCTGGTCACCAGAACCTGGCGACACCCCAGCACACATGCGATATCAATCATCTGCCGGTAATAGTTGAGTACCTCTTCCTGACGATGCTTCTGCTTGACTGCGATATTGTTCGGCTTTGGGTTTGTCTGTTCCGGACAGATGCCGATGATGGTTATCTGATAGCGATCGCACAGCTTCTTCAGCTGTTCCGGCGAGTCATGACGGCGGGCATCCACATAATAATGCATGGGACCGCTCCACAGCTCCACATAATGCATGCCCAGCTTATGGACGGATTGAAAGAAATCCTCCAGCTCATAAAAGCGGTAATGGCAGTTCATCGCACAGAGTCTGTCTTTAAAATTCATCTTCTCCTCCCGCCTTTCGTACATCATTTTCTATATATTCAAAGAGATATGCTATTTCCGATAGGGGCAGCTTGACATGGTAGTGCTGCAGCATAACCTCAAAGCTCCGGTTGACATCCGCAATAAAGTCCTCATGCTGTTTCTCAAAGGATGACAGGTCTGTATATTTTTCCAATGCCGTTTTTGTGACCAGACGTTCCACCAGGAAACAGATATGAATATAAATGCCGACAATGGTCTTGCTTTGAAACTTACGACCCATCGTATGCTGAAGCGCACTGACGGAGTCACTGACATAATCCAGCAGCTTATCTGCATTCAGAATCGTGATATTTTCCATGACTGACTGCATGGAGAAATTTTTCAACAGCTGACGGTCAAATTCTTCAATTTCCTCTTCCTTCAGATATGGCCGAAATACCTGATTCAGCTGTTCGATATGTTCGAAATTCATGATATCCTCCAGCGTCACACTATTGACCTTTTTTAGCTTCAGCGAATACGGCTTGATCATCAACACCACATCATATCTGTGAAATAAAATGTCCTCTGCCTTATTTTTCATCAGCTCATCATATTCATAGGAAATCATTTTCAAATCAATGGGACGCGGCAGACTGTTTTTGAATAATCGGCACAGCTTTTCTGAAATGACCATACCGGCATCATTTGTGAATACGATTGCTTTTTCCTTCTTCGCCTCTGAGAGTACCTTGTAATTGCATTGATTTTCTGCACAGGCCGTTTCCAGCAGATTCTCCAATTCGTAGTGCTGCTGTATCTTCATACCGATATTCAGAGCAAGTGAGGTGGAAATATTATTGATCACACCGACATTCACACTGTCTGCAATCACCTCGCCGATTCCCTCCAGTGACCCCATATCGACAAGTAGGATAATGTTTTTCAGATGCGGATTTTCTTCAATGAAATCGTTCAGCTTGCCGCTGATTTCCTGTACCGGTGTATTCAGCGGCATATCGATAGCTTCAAACGTATAGGAGTTCAGCAGCGAATTTGCGGCATCGGCAATAGAGCTTGCGGTCGAGTACCCGTGACTCAATATGATACCCACGGTATCCTGAGAGCGGATGTCACGATTGTAGAAGTTGATATTCAGCATCAGAAAGATACGGTTCATTTCCGACAGGCGCATGTTGATATTGGAATGCAGCTGTCTGGCAATGGATTCCGTCAGAATATATTCATTGCTCATATTCTCTGCCATTTTCTTTAGACAGCGCTGTATTTCCTTCTGGTGATCCTGTTCCCACTGATGCAGGGAGGAGGTGTTTTTCTGCGCAGAGACGAGCATTCTCGCCAGTACATAGGCACAGTTGATCGGCAGGTTGATATTTTTCATGAGCTTCACGCTGTTCAGCACACCGATGACTATTTTCTCCATAGCCTCCAGTCGGCCGTCATAGTACGTTTCCTGAAAAACAAGGATATCATAGTAGTAGCGCAAGGCCTTCTGCCCCTGTTCCAGAAAGCTGGTAAAGGCATGTGTATCCATGCAGGTTTCTTCAAATGCCTGCAGCAGCTGTTCCCACATGATGAGGATTTTACTGCCGGCTGCGTTTTTCTCCACTGCGTCTATGCGAATCAGAGAATCACTGTCCCTGCTGTTTTTTTCCACCTTAAGATGATCGAGCAGCTGAACAGGCAGGTGATACAGGCAGATGTCCATGCGCTGGTTTGATACACAGTCCGCAAATGCATTGGCACATATGGTACGGATACATCTTCGCAGTTCATCGATATTGCTTTCAAAATGGCAGCTCATCAGGAAATGCTGAAGACGCTTTGATATATAAATCGTGCGTTCCAGACGTGCCTGTTCTTCCTGAAAAAATTTAATAACGAATTCCAGACGCTCCTCCTCGTTGCGTTCCTGAAAGGATGGGATGGAACAGATAACAGGAATGCTGAGCAGCAGGCTATGACAGAAAGCCGTATGCGGATCTTCACTGGTGGAGAGAATCAGATGGACACGGGATTCAATCTGTGCCTGATCATCCTGCATTCTCGTAAATTTATTTCTGCTTAAATAGTCGGCCAGCTTTTCCTGACATTCCTCACTCAGATGACTGGCGTCCTCTATACAGAGGATGCCTTCATCCGCCTCCTCCAGCAGTCCCCGCTCTGCCGCTTTCCCATCTGCGGCACCTTTTCCAAACAGCTCCTCCATCTGCCTGCCTTTATCCTCACCGCGAAATGCCTTTTTGCGAAGCAGCGGTATTTCTTTTCTCGTGGAGGTCATGTGATTCAGACAGTATTCATGTGTGAGTCGTACCAGATAGGATTTTCCACATCCCATTTCCCCATGGAGAATGACAGGTAATCCTCCCTGCGGATAGGAGAGGGCGGTTTTCAGCTGTGCAATCGGGTATTGCAGGCTGCCGTCACAGCCGATTGCTTTTTGAAAATCCTGCAGCTTGGGACTGTTCCGGTGCAGCTCCTTCATAAGCTCACCCAGACTCAGATATTCACAGCTTTTTAATTCCAGCTGATACTTGCGTTCCAGCACACTGCGATCCATATAATAGACGGGACGCGTACTGATCTTTATGATACGCTCATCCTTCACCAGCTCATTGAGATACTGGGATGTTAAGGAGCGGGAGATGTTTAAAGCACTGCTGATACTGATTGTTGTAAAACCGCCCAGCTCATTCATGCGCAAGCCCCGGGTAATTTTCTGCAGATATTCCAGAATCTGTAATTTTGATGTTGTGATATTCATGAAAGCACCTCACTTTTTCGGTACCGCTTGTTTACGATACCATTATAGAAATTCACATTGCACTGTGTCATCAGAGTCCTATATTTTTGACACTGCGCAATGTTTCCATTCTAACTCAAACACTAAAGCGGTTTCAACACTATATAGTGTTGATTTCAAAGACACTGTTGAAATGGTGGCAACAGTGTCTGTATAACATAGTTAGCATTAGGTAAAGCATCAAGCAGGATCCTACGTCTATTTCGGCTCCACTTTCATTTGCAGGAATGTGTTTCCCGTTTAGCTACTGCCATACTATGAAAATCGATCAAATTCCTTTATTGCATATACTTCCCTGTATCTTGGTTGTCTCCGGCTTGCATCCATCAGAATTAACTGCTTCATCATATAACACTGTGATGCTTAACTTTTTGAAACAGAAAAAATAATCGTATCGTAACCGATTAAATTTTTTATCCTGAATCAGTCACAACACACATGATTGATCGATTGAAAAACAAGTAAGCTTATCCTAATTTTTGTATAATCCTAACCTCGATTGGGACATTATCATATACGTTGTACACGTATCGCTGGAAATCATTATAATGATTGTCATAAGGAGGTGCATATTATGTACATTAAAGATACAATATTAAAAAGTCTGGCTATGGCCAATATGGATCCTGTTATCATTATGGATCAGGACCCTCTGACACATCCCTCGTATGCCACATTCTCAGAAGCAATGGTAAAGGAGAAAAAATCCACTGCTGAAGCTGAGGCATTATGGAAACTGCTGATTGATGGGTTCCGTCATCAAAGAGAGCTGAATAAGGATGCTCAGAAAGAAGCTGAAGCAATCAAAAACACTGCACAGTTCAATACGCTGCTGATAAAGTATGCAATTCCGGAGCCGTTGAAATCAATTTATCAGGACAACTTTATTTACTTTTCTGAAAAAATCACAAATGCTTCTACTGCTAAAAAACAGGAAAAGGCTAAAGAAAACTACATGAGCTTTCTGCGTGGTGTCATACGCTCCACCAATCCCGAGTTTGAGCAATTTGCACATAAGCTTCGTGCTTTATTAACAATTTCGGAAAATCGTGAGCTCGCCTTATGGTCAGGAGGAATTGATCTGAGTACGTTCTCTTATGATAAAGGACGCTGCCCTCTGGAACAAACAGTTCTCGGTAATTTATTAAACAATATGCCAATTACTACTTTATGGAATCTGGAAGCACCGCTTTGGAATATCATTTCCAGAACCTTTGTATCGCAATACACGCGGCTTCCCGTTCATGTTTACTTCCGCGTACTTGATAATGCCAGTGTTTTATTACGGCAGGAGCTGCCACTCATGCAGAAAAATAATGCAGCCCTCGTTATCCACTGGCATCCTGTATTTAATTATCCAAAGGGCATGGCGGAGATCGGTGTCCACGGCGAAGCTATTACAGAGTCAGGGCGTGGTATAGACGATATGAAAGCTGCTGCAGAATTATTGATTGCCAAATTAGGAGCAGCCAGCTATAAAGCAAACAAACAGGCATATGAAAGAGCGAACAGTGATTATTTCGATCCGACTCGTCCACCTTTTGCAGTCGATGAATAACGGGATAAGCAAAGACTGACAGCATAATCTGTCAGTTTTTTTCTTTAAGGTTAAGCTAAATATCAGTTTTCATTATCTTAACGTATTCAACTGCTTTCCCGGATTGTATGATTACACAATAAAGAATATGTGTATCGATCGAATATCTATGAATTTGATCTCATTTCACTAATCACACATAAGCTCCCTTACTGATAGCTTGCTGAGAGGATGTAGGACATTGAAAGCATGTACACGATAATATAAATCCGATTTTTTTTACATTGCTGTCAGATTAACGATTCGTTTTTCTGAACTCCTCATGATATTGTAACTTATGGTGATTGATTGGTAACATCCTGCCTGTTTCTGAAATTTCGCGTTTAAAATCATTACGATAGATTACATATGGGAGGGGATTTCAAATGAATTTTATAATACAGATTGATAATACTATTACAGAAGACACAATTATACTGCGAGCGTGCAGTAGAAACAAGAATTATATTTATAATGTAATCCTTTATCTACAGAAAAACAGTTCACGAATTAAAGTATATGATGAACTGCATAATCTTTACCTTATCACCTGTCACGAGATATATTATATAGAGAATATAGATCATAAAGTATATATCTATACAGAAAAAGATGTCTATCGCTGTTACCTTCGATTTTCAGAATTAAAAAAGCAGCTGCATAATTGTGGCTTCTGTCAAATAAATCAGAGCACTCTGGTTAATTCAATTCATATAAAATCTGTTCGTATTGAAAAAGACTGCCACCGGAGCATAACTCTGGATAATGAGGAATGTCTAATCGTCAATCGCAGATATCGCTCTTTTTTAAAAGATCAGGTTTAACAGATTGCTGCCTTATTTATTTAAATAAAAAATGATAATAGTACCATACGGTTTTTTCTTACGTTAGGGTGTTTGTAAAAAAGAGAATTCAAATTCTATTGCTTTTCTACAATAGTGTTGAATTCTCCTTATCTGTATTTATGCACAATCGGTTAGCCTGATGATTGAATATGAGTGAGTAAGGCCCTAGCATAGGACACAAGCATCCTGTTGTTTAATATTCAGCTTTCTTCATCTATATAGATATGCTGAAGCTTATCCCGATAATCTGTTATCAGTCTGCGCAGGCTTTCCTTATCCGGATCATTTATCATATTATGAAAAGCATCCTGTATATCATGATGCAGCATTTCAATCAGCCACTGCTCATAAATATCAACAAATTCCTCTATCTGCGGGATTTTCGGAACCGGCTTTAGACTCATCCAAGATTTCAATGCCTGTTTATAAAAATCAGCATCATCATCTAAAGACTCTTGGAGATCTGTATACTGATTCTTCTGCAATGCATTCCATCCAAAGTCCCATGTCAGCATAATTTTATAGAGTTTGCTTTGCATACCAATATGCAGAATTTTTAAATTTTGATAATTCATTCTTTCAGTATCCGTTAAGTTCTTTTCATTATCTTCAATAACCTTCAACAGCTGCTTTAGTCTTTTACTTTTTTCTGTCATTCTGTAATTCTCCATTCCTGTATCAAATGCTTCCAAATCATTCCGGTTGTCCAGTATTCCTGCATAGCATAGCCGTCTTTCCCCATATAGCTTGTCATATCGTGCCGGATCAGTTTATGTTCGACACTATCATAGGGTATCTGACTTGATGTTATCAGTGTACCACTCCCCTGCTTTTCATCATTTTTCCCACCATGAATATATGGATTTAACCCGCTTGCAGCAGTACCCGGATGAAGCATATCCGTACCCTTCATTCCATATGGCGGAATGTTTACCTCCGGATTTAACTGACCGCCAGCATACTCATCACCAACTTGATAAAAGTGTGAAATTTCATGTACCATCGTTATTGCTGTTTCATCACCGTTTTCAAGTATAACAGTCGTATCTGCACCAAACGTAAAGCCGCTTAAAGCGTCCTTTTGATCATTCAAATCCATTTTTGCCGGAGACAGACCGATAACACCGTCGCATTCAAATTCATTCTTTAAATGCTTTAACAGATTCCAGGTACGAAGTCTGCCAAACCATGTGTCCAGATCATACACATCCCCTCTTATATCCAAAGAATCATGCAGTATCAGCTGCAATCCGTTCCGGGATAAGGGAAGCCTTTTTAATATCTCATTATGCCAGGCTTGCATTTGGGTATTCGTGACGGAAAGCTCCTTATTTTTCTTAGATGTCAGAAGCGGTACAATCAGGAATTTCTTCACTGGTATAACGGTTGTATTAACACTCTCTTTTTTGCGGGTATCCCCTATCTGTACCTCAAACTGCATATCCCCCTGTTGAATATCTGTATGTGGAATATAAAACAGGATCTCATCTTTGTTTGTTTCCTCCGGGTGATAATCAAGCTTTGTATCTGAATTGTCCAGAGTGGCTCTGGCAGCCTTTTGCAAGCTTTGATCGAAACAGGAGTCCTTAGATTTTGCGAGCAGGATGCTGTCACGCTTTGCCACATGTGTTGAAATCGCAGCAGGTGTGCCATCGTGTTCATTGATACCATATCCGAGTGCCTGATCAAAAACAAGCTCATAGTCACAGGATGTTTTCTGCGAAGCACTCTCACAGCCAAAGCAGCTTATGATCAGAATAAATAGAATGAATTTCTTCATAATTGCTGAAGCTGTATAAGTTCGGCTTGCATCGCGATGATTTCATCAGGTCCCAGACTTGCATTTTTTATTTTGTTATACAATGCATTCACTTCACTGAGAATCAGCTCCCAGTGTACCATCTCTTCTTTCATCTGGTGAAGCTGGCCCTGTACTTTTTTAATTTCATCTACCTTATCATCATATGACTTTTGTACATTATTTTTTTCTGTTTGACTACATTGATAATCATACTTTGCGGATTCCAAATCACGACTGATTGCTGCCAGTCTTTCTTTGGAGGCACAATATTCCCGATAGGCTGCATCTGTGTCTGCTTCCTGGTCATTCAGCAGCTTGTCAAAAGCCAGATAAGCTCCATATCCGGGTACCCAGAACCATCTTTTTAACAGCTCATTTTGTTTCTCTGCTTTTCTTCTGGCACTTTCGAGTTTTTCCTGTGCTTTGCTGTATGCTTCTTGTTTGCTTATATAGGAAGCATTATATGCATCATATAAATTCTTTCTGCCTTCATATATGCTCTCCTGCTCATGATTTATCTGTTTCAATATTTCCATATGTACATACAGGGCAGATAGATTTGCGTTCAATTGGTCACATAGCACTTTTTTTTCATCGAATATCCGATGGACCCTATTTCGGTTTTCATCGGCCTGGATTCTGATCTGCTCAAGAGAATCCAAAATGCTCTGTTCCTGCCGTTCCAGCCTGGCTATATCCTCATCACTAAGATCCATATGAATGGAGTTTTTTTGCAGCATCTGTAAAATCTGTTCCATGATTTTTGTCAGCTGCAGATTAGCTGAATCCGTCTTTTTCATGTTTTTATCTGCGCTATTATCTTTATTTTCCATAAGCTAGCCTTTCAGTGTACTGATTTTTTTATTGCTTTCTGCAACCTGCCGATTCAGGTTATTTGCAACATTACCAGCTGTTTTAGAAGCCAGATCCCAGTGCTGTTCTCTGCTCATTTCAGCCTTATCTGCTTTTGTAATTGTCTCGTTTAAACGGAATCTTGTATTTTCAGCACCATTGATAAAGTCTGTGGAAATGCTTTTTACAGCTGCCCACTGTACCATATACGTCAGTAATGGGATCATAACACTGTCTGTGTAATAAAATTCAATGCGTTCTTCTTTGTCAATTTCCTGAAGATCTTGAATCGTATCCTTTAAATCAGATGTGGCAAGAGCCTTGCAGCATTTTTCCATGGATGTCCAGAATAAAGCGATGTCCATAACAGCAACAACAACATTTTTTAAACAGGATACAGCAACTATCAGGGAACGAACAGCTGCTTCCACACTGTTTTTTTCAATTACCATCGTCTTCAGTCGATTTGTATATTTGGCAAGATTGGCTAATTGCTTTGTCTGTTCCTCTTCCAAACGAATCAGCTCAGCATTGATTTCCGTTAATCTCTTGCTGCGGTTTTCCTGTACGCTGCTTTCCTTCTGTGACTGCTCGGCAATTTGTGAAGAAACACCATGTAAAGCTGCACTAATGCTCTTAAGCGCACTTGATTTTTTGTTAACCTGCTTTTCTGCTTCCGTAATTTCAATATCCTTAGCACGGATGTCAGACCTGATGCTTTCCCTTTTTTCATCATTATCCGCTGTTTCAAGAGCTTTAACAAGTTCCTCTTTCTCTTTCTTCAGACTTTCGAGTCTATCCTTTGCGGCATTTGCTTCTTTTTGTGCAGTGTCAAGCTTTTCCTTATCCTCAGTTGAGCTTTCTGTAGAACCTGATTTCCCTGCCACATCAGCTGCTACAGAAGCAGCACTGCCAAGAAATGAGAATACAGCGCCCATGATGTCCATTGTACGCTGATGCTTTTCAGCATCCAGCTCTGCCTTGCTAAGCTTCTCATATTCGGTCTGCAGCCTGGTCAGACGTTTCTTAATTTCCTGTTGGGCAATATCCGCCGCTTCCTGCTCACTTTGAAAATCCGCCATCTCCTTCTGTATCTGATCCTGATGTGCATACTGGCGATTGTTTTCGTCAATAGTGTTTTTTAAGGTTTCTGAAGTATCCCCCGCCATTTTCTGATAGTCCTTTGCCAGCTGCTCCGCCTGTCTGCTCATTGTACCTGCAATTACAGAAAAGCGTTCCAATTTCTTGATTGCAACCTTTTCCGCACCCTTAGTCAGCCAATCAAAGAAACCAATCAAATCATGAATAACAGCAGAGGACTGTCTTGCGAAATCGTCAATCACATTGATTCCCTTATCGTTTAAATCCATCAATGTTTTCTGCAGATCCCATATCTGCGTTTGTACATCAAAGCCATACACCGCATGATATGCAACATTTAGCAAATCTACAGAATTATCAAGATTCTTGAGTACGGTGTCCAAATCCATTTTGTGAAGTATATTCTTTTTCTCTGTCACCACTAGTGTAGAGGATGCATCCGGGGCTTCTTTCAGGCTGTATGTCTCTCTAATACCACCACAGTCCATAGAAATTGTATGATCCTTTTCAACCTTTAAAATTAAATCATTTGCCATTGTGTTTTACACTCCTTTTCTTTATAAGGAATCATAAGTATGCGCATAACTGATTCATCCTGTACATACTGTAATATATTTCTGCATCTTGGTGCTTCGGATCTACATGTCATGCGAATATAATAACAAATACTGCAATTTGCTTATTATAAAAGAACCGGTTCCAAGATAGAATCGGCTCCTCTTTTTGGTTGTGAACTAAAGATGTTTCCACTTCATATTATTGCCATTTATTATATCTGTTTTATCTACGAAACAGCATTTATCCGCACTGATGGAATTCGGCAAATGATACACCTTGGTTTTTTGATTCAGGTCATATTTATGTGTAAATTTTCCCTTTGCAATTTCAAAATGATTATGATTTCCTGTAGCTCTGCCTGCAGTTCCCGCATTCGCTATCTGTGTGCCCTGGCTATATTTTACACCAACTCTGATACCGTCAAGATTGTTGTCGTGTATAATCATAATCGTAGCATAGTCTATTGTTCCATCCGCAAATCGAACCTTGTTCTGAGACTGCCAGAATACTGCATTTCCCAGATCCGGTCCATCAACGCCGACACAGACTACATCAAAGGGAGCATATAAAGGACTGCATCCACCTTTATAGCCTGCTAAATCAAGCGCATTAACTCCCTGATGTGAGTATGATCCGTTATTACCCTGCGTGATATTCATGTGTTCCACAGGAAACAGAATATTCTGTATTCCGTCTTTTATGCTTTTTTGATGTGCTTGCATTTTATCTTCTCCTTTATGTTACATTCATACTGATTTTATTGAAGAAAGCTCTGCTTTTCGTAATCAGTTTCTTTACATGTGTGCATTATTCCCGCATGTGCAAAATAATCCTATCCGAAAATATATTGAACAGGATCATGCTTACGCTTACATTCCTTCCGGAATTTTAAAACTCAAAAGTGTCTCACGAACATCAGCATCCTGAGGCCACTCATCACAGAAAACAAGATAGTTGCTCATTTTCTCTGATCCCTGATATGTACCGATGCAATACATATCATCCAGCATAACGGAATTTGCATCAGCTGTTGTATTTGTTTTTTTCAAATACATAGTATATGCAATTTCATACTTGTTCTGTGGAGTGACACTGAGGAAATCTGACATCTCATCATTTCCCAGCGGTCCAACAAGAACGCGTGAATAGCCACAGCCCAGATAAGCCGTTAAGCTTTTGTGAATCACCATGATATGCAGATGATCGAGATAATTGATAACATTCTGATGCGGTGCACAGGCAGGCCGATTATAATGAATATCAACAGCAGCATACGTTCCTGATTGGTTCTTTGTAATCGCCATTCTACACCCTCCTTCCATCCTCAGGATATCAGAATACCAATATGATGAGGGCAAATTTTATTATTTATACAAATTAGAGATTCTGTTCTACAAAGTGGTTTGGTAAATAAAAAAGGAAAAAGAGTAATTCATCCTGATTAGATGACATTACTCTTATTAACCTCACTATAATTATATCGAGTATGGTATTTACTTTTCATAAGAAAGAAAAACTATAAAACCAGCGTATTATAGCTGCTTTTTTCATTGAATTATAGACACTTGCAAACTGTCCTTTACTGATCCACAACACTCCTGTTCTACCGTTATAGCCAAACAAAGTGCTTCAATTTATACTACATATAAATTCCCAGACACCATTTTATAAACTCGTACAATGCTGAACATGTAATTCCTACAAGAATATCCTTTTCAATCGTATAACTATGCTTTTTAATATACTGAACTATGCCAGCTTTATCTTTTTGTATAGCATATGCATATATATGTTCCAGTATTTCTTTATTTTGTGAATTCTCCGTTTTTGAAATAGATTCCCATAATTCCTTTTTTAAAAGATTCCAAGCCTCTGGACTAATTTCATTGGTCTGAATATTGATTTGGTTATTATTCCCTATAACTGTATTCGATATATTCGAATAATTCGTATAATTTCCCATAAGTTACTCCTCGCTTTATATTTTCAATTCCGGATATTCATCAGCATCCGAAATACTCACTTTATTATCGCTGCCTATGATCGAATCACTGATATCGGAATATGAGGTCTTAGATTGATCCGCATATACCATAATCCCATGATTTGTGATATCCAGCTTTTCAAGGTTAATAATGATTTCATTTTCAATTGCATGTCCATTCATGATATTTCTAATCACATCGATAACCTTTAAGGAGAACTCATCATCTTTGCTATTGATCCAGAAACTAATTCCACTTCCCGTAGAAATAATAATATTTTTCCCAAGATTCTTATTTTTTTCCCAAGTGCGATAAAGCATATATCCTGAAATTGCCGCACTAATCAAAAACATAAAGCTGGTAAACTTTATTTCAGCAGCAGTCACTGTATAGAAAAAAATATAAAAGCTAATTATGAAAATACCTATTGCATAAGGTGAATATCCATACTTAGGCGGATAACGCAGAGATACACTGGCAACATTCTTAATTTGAATAATTGCATCATCCATTTCTATTATGTTCTTCTCAATTTTTAATATTGGTGAAGAAAGTACATTTACATCAGCCTGATAATTCATTCTAATCCCCTCCATTTAAATTCCATTCAGCTACTTCAGTTTGACCATTGTCATCTGCTTTTTTATTAATTTCAGTATATAAGATATGTCCATCTTGTGTTAAAGCGACAGTGTGAAGCCATCCGGCAGAAATCTGTACAACATTGCTCCATTCCTGTACTTCTGTCTGACCAAAATTCTCTTTTTTATCAAGAATCTCCGTAGCTATTACAGTTCCATCCTTACGGAGCCCTATACTGTGAAATCTACCTGCTGATATTGCAATAATATCACGCCAGTCTGATACGGAACAACGCCCATCTTTCTCATATCCTGCAGAAACAACAGTGCCATCTTTTTTCAGCCCCAGTGTATGATTCGAGCCTGACGCTATTTGTATTATATCTGTCCAACCATCCACATCCGTTTCACCAAAATCGTATTTTTCATTATTGATTTTTGTAGATACAACCGTTCCATCCGATTTCAATCCTATAGTATGATCCCATGCTGCACAAACCTGAATGATATCTGTCCAATCAGTTACATCACCCTGCCCAAAATCATACATATCATCAATGAAGGTAGATATCACTGTACCGTCCTTGCGTAACCCAACGGTATGCCATGTCCCAGCAGATACCTGAACAATATCAGACCATCTATCTACTTCTGCTTGTCCTGTATCGTTAGAAGTATTTACTGAGGTTGAAACAACAGAACCGTCATCTTTCAAACCCACTGTATGATATTCATTGGAAGATATTTGTATTATATTTTCCCAATCCTTCACATTATTTTGTCCACGATTATCTTCAGCTTTGTGAATCTCTGTAGATAATACGGTACCGTCTTTTTTTAAAGCTATCGTACTGTATACACCGGCATCGATTTGAGGAGAATTGTGATTTTCAGTATTCACTATACCTTTTTCATTTTTCTGTTCTTTTATAGCTTTCTGTTCTTTTTTAGCGGAAACAGAGTCAGTTATATTTTCATTATCATGTGGTATTTGCTGCATTGCTGTAATGATAAGAAGAGCACTCAGAATAAGAACGCCTGCTGCAGCCATGATGGCCAGTTTCCTTTTCCTATCTCGTTCAGCAAGCATCTGGGATTCACATAATTGTCGATACTCTGCCTCACGTTCTTTCAGATTTCCTTTCTGTATAACCATTTCTGTCGTTATCAGCGGGCCGGTTATCTTTTCACAATACCTTCTTATATTCTCTTCAAAGCTTAAATCAACAGATAAGATAAGTTTTTCATCTTCCAGAAATTTATTAATTTTATCAGTTATCAACTTTTCATGCTTTATTTTTAACAAATCCTCATCCATGCATGATAATAATTTCTTTTTATCTAAACCGTAAGTATCTTCCATTTTTGTTGCATAATTTTCAAGGATATCGTCAAGCGTCTGTTGCTCATTCATTATTAGAAATTTATCTGGCTGCTTATAAGCCCTATTTTTCAAGTCTTCATTCATTAATTCAATCAATTTTTGTTTTTCAGAACCGCACGATTCACAGATATCTGATTCTGCTGCATTACAAAATCCGCAGGTACAGACCCAAAACGCATTATTTATTAAAGGTAGATTATGAACCGTTAATCCTGAAGTATAATCATTTAATAAATTCAATTGCTGACGATCACAGCTTAATTTGATATTCGAAACTATATGTCCATTCACAACATATTCTTTTCCATCTGTAATATAGCTAATTAATGATAAATCTGTAGATGCGTCAGATAACTCTATTTCATATACAAATCCTTGCAAATTCTGATTCTGATATTCTGAAACAGGTTCAAATCGTTTAATCGTAAATTCCTGCCCATGAAAATTAAATTTCATTTGCATTAAATCATTTTGTTCATTGAAAAATCGATTAAAAAATCTTACCTTTAGAAATCTTCTGCACACACCATTACGCTTTACAATGATATTTTCAACGTTATAAAGCCAATATACTGAATCTAATCGATTACGTATACTGTCCTTATTCATGCAATTATAAAGCATGTAAAATAAATTATTCATATTCCCACCCTCTTTTTTATACCTTTATTTTATAAAACAATTAAGTATTTGTAAACAATTTATATCATTTTTATTAACCTGATGATTGCAGGAACTAAAAGGAATTCTTTATTTATGTGGGAGAAAGAGGTCTAAAACTTCGATTCAAGTAGTCTTTCATATCACATGTGCACAAGATTTCTAAATATCATCATGCAAAAAAGTCAGTCTATACTGCAATTAAATCTACAATAATAAACTGACTTTTTATTTAAATATTATTCATCTGCTGTATTTTCTTCCATGACCTGTTGAGCCAGAGCTTTTACATCTTCACCATTCTCAACTTTTTTCATAACTTCAACAGCGCGTTTTACAGTATTGACATTTGGTTCCATTACCCATGAATTAAATCCATTTGCCGGTGACCATGCGCTGGCATTACCAGTACCATTTACAGAAATCTGTTCGATATCCCAGCCGCTCATATCATTGATCTGCATTTTGATCAGAGATGTCATTTCATTATTACTCATATTTGTTTGGAAGCTGCCACTGACTGCATCCAGAATGCTTGTATAGTTTGTAATAATAGATGGTGAAATTGCTTTGTTTATAATACCGGTAATTACACGCATCTGATTCTTACCGCGGTCGCGGTCACCGCCGCCTAAATTATATCGTTCGCGGGCAAAGCGTAATGCTTTTGATCCATCCATATAAACGTCTCCTGCTTCATATGAATAAGTTCCGTCACTTGCTGTAAATGCTACAGGATTATTAACTGTAATACCACCTAAAGCATTAACGATATTTTCAACGCTTGAGAAATTTACACGAACATAATAGTTAATATCAATACCGAAATAATTCTCCACTGTCTCAACTGTACAATCTACACCAAAGATACCGGTATGTGTCAGTTTATCTGTCTGGCCACCCTGACATGGCTGAGGTACATAATAGTCACGAGGAATGCTAGTTAGTAGAATCTGATGTGTTTTCGGATTCACTGTTGCAATCATGTTAACATCAGATCTGGATACAGTTGATATTGTTCCATAAGTATCAATACCGGTAATGTAAACATTGAATGGTTCAGAAGTAACATTTACATTTTTACTAATGTCTTTAGTAGTAGTCTTATATTTATAGCTTTTTACAATCCTTGTTTCTGAATCGAATTTTGAATGATTGTCTTCAAATAAACTTCTGGTAGCTTCATCCATAATGATAGCGTCAATCTTACCATCATATAAATCATCAGCAATCGTCTTATAAGATTTATAATCAACAGTTGATATATCCTGTCCAGCATCTTTCTTTATATCTGAAAGTCCCTTTTCCATGATATTTTTGTCTCCGGTCTTCGTTAAACCAAACTTACTATTTTTCAAATCACCAATAGATTTGGCTTTATTTTCTTTCATAACAACAACAGACACTACAGAGGTTTGTGAATCATCCCCGGTCATTCTAGAGAATGCTGATCCTGTTTTAAATAGATACCAGTTTCCAACACCTAAGAATACCGCCAATATAACAATCAGTATTTTTCCCAATACCTTATTTACTTTATTTACTTTTTTCCCAAGTTGCAGATAATACATACCCAACAGTAACAATAAAAGAATCACGCAAACAATCATCGCATATTTCATAGGAATAACATTAACCGTGAACACCTGTACAATCATCCCTAATGTCAATAACGCATAAAGAAGAACAAAATAAAACCCTACATTTTTTAATAAAGGTGTTTTTTTCGCCTTATGTATTTTCTTAGCCATAAACAGCCTCCTCATTTCATCAACAGTACTATTATAAAGGTTTTTTTACAGTTTGACCATACGATTTGTATTACATTTCCTTAATATTATGCAAATTCCATCAATAAAGGATAATAGACAGTTATCCAAGGTTGAAAAGAATGCTGAGGGATGGATCGTTGCTATGTCACGTTCATCACGAATGTGTGGTCATAGATGTTATAAAGTCAAACCTGAAAAGAAGTTTGATAGGCGAAGCCTACCCTATTGGAGGAAGCAGCATGAAATGGTATGTTGTACAGGTAAGAAGCGGTCATGAAAGAAAGATTGCAGAGAAGTGCCGGACCATGATTTCAAAGGATGTGCTGCAGGAGTGTTTTATACCTGAGTATATCCGAAAAAAGAAATACATGGGGAAATGGCATGATGTAAAGGATATCCTGTTCAAAGGCTATATCTTCATGATAACGGATCAGATCGATCAGTTAAATATAGAGCTTAAAAAAATACCTGATTTCGTGAAGGTCATCGGTAAGAAAAAGGCAGACATATTTCCTTTGAATGAAGAGGAAGTTGCTTTCATGAAGTCATTCGGAAAAGAAGAACATGTTGTAGAGATGTCTACAGGCTTCATACAGGGAGAGCAGATATTTATAACAGAAGGACCATTACAGGGGAAGGAAGGACAAATCATAAGAATAGATCGGCATAAGCGGATCGCCTATCTTCAGCTCAGTATGTTCAACAAAGAAACCACAACAAAAGTCGGATTAGAGATCATAAGCAAGTGCTGAAAAGGGACTTGCTTTTATTTTGGAGGGATAGCATTGGAAAAAAGAAATATACCATTTTCACCCCCTGATATGAGTGAATTAGAGGTAGAGGAAGTAAAGCAGGCTATATTATCTGGATGGATTACAACAGGGCCTCGTACAAAAGAGTTTGAAAAACAAATCTCAGCATATGTTGGAACAAATAAAACAGTTTGTTTAAATAGTGCAACAGCTGCAATGGAATTGACTTTGCATGTACTTGGTGTTGGACCAGGAGATGAAGTTATTGTTCCGGCGTATACGTATACTGCTAGTTGCAGTGTAATCTGCCATGTAGGGGCAACACCAGTTATGATAGATTGCGCTAAAAACAGTTTTGAAATGGATTATGATAAATTACCGGATTTAATTACAGAAAAGACAAAAGTCATAATTCCCGTAGATTTAGCTGGTATCATATGTGATTACAAAAAAATTTACGAGGCAGTCGAATCTAGAAAGAATCTTTTCAAGGCAAATAATGATATACAAAAAGTATTCAATAGGGTCATTGTTATGGCAGATAGTGCCCATGGTTTTGGAGCAACACAAAATGGTATCCATGCAGGAGCGATTGCAGATTTTACTTGTTTCAGCTTTCATGCTGTCAAAAATCTAACAACAGCAGAAGGTGGAGCGGTAACTTGGAAATCAAGAAAAGGAATTAATGATGAAGATTTATATAAGCAATATCAATTGTTATCTCTACATGGTCAGACAAAGGATGCTCTATCTAAAAATAAGCTAGGTGCATGGGAATATGACATAGTCATGCCTGCATACAAGTGCAATATGACGGACATCAATGCTGCTATTGGGCTCATACAATTGAAACGTTACCAAAAAATGTTGAAATGGAGACATGAAATTATCAGAAGGTATGATGAAGCATTTAAAGATTTACCTATTACATTACTAAATCATAAAGATGATAATCATATGTCAAGCGGACATCTGTATTTTGTAAGAGTGAATAACATCATAGAAGAAAAACGAAATGAAATCATCATCAAGATGGCAGAAAAAGGAATAGCATGTAATGTTCATTATAAGCCATTACCTATGCTTACTGCTTATAAAAATTTAGAATTTGATATCGAAAATTATCCAAATGCTTATAAGCAATATAAAAATCAAATTACCCTTCCTCTGTATAGCAAACTAGACAAGACAGATATCGACTATATCATTACTTGTTTCAAGGAGATTTTAAAAGCATGCGGATGTTATTAAAAGACTGGGAAGAGTTGCCGGAGTTTATGCGAAATGAAGATGTGAAAGTTTATTATGAGAGTTTATCAAAGAAGAAAATTAGTCTATTTTTTAAAAGAATATTCGATATAGTAATGTCACTAATTATGATTATAATCACTTCCCCGCTCCTTATACTACTCTCAATTTGGATTAAATTAGATAGCAAAGGTCCTGTATTTTACAGGCAAGCAAGGATTACGCAATATGGGGAAATATTTCATATTTATAAATTCAGGACAATGATAGTTAATGCGGATAAATTAGGAACATTAGTTACAACAAAAAATGATGTGCGAATAACAAAAGTGGGAAATAAAATAAGAAAGTGCAGACTTGATGAAATACCACAGTTATTCAATGTTTTGCGAGGAGAAATGAGCTTTGTTGGGACAAGGCCAGAAGTAAAAAGATATGTAGATAGTTATACGGACGAAATGAAGGCTACACTTTTATTACCTGCCGGTATAACATCTGTGGCCAGTGTAAAATTCAAAAATGAAGAAGATGTTATAGAATTAGTTAAAAATAAATATAGAAATACGGATGAATTATATATTAGTGAAATATTGCCTAAAAAGATGAGTTATAACCTAAAATATCTTATTAATTACAGATTTTATAAAGATATTTATTGTTGTTTGATAACGGTTTTATAGGAGAGAAGATAGATGAAAAAACCATATATTTCTACAATTATAGTTGCTCGAAATGCTGGGAAGTCAATAGAAAAAAGTTTAAAATCTTTAATTGAACAAGATTATCCAAAGGATTTATATGAAATAATTTTTGTAGATGGTGTATCTGAAGATCAAACACTGAAAATTGCAGAGAACATACTGGAAAATTCTAAACTAGATTATCAAATAATAATCAACCCCAAAAAAACTTTAGCGTCAGGGTGGAATTTAGCAATAAAGAAAGCAAAAGGAAACTATGTCGTAAGAATAGACGCTCACGTTGAAGCATATAAAGATTTTCTCGACAAAAGTATATCAACCTTATTGGAAATGCAAGATGTAACATGTGTCGGTGGAAAAGCAATTACTGTCGTTGAAGGTAAAAATCACGAGATAATTTCTAATGTTTTGTCTTCTCCTTTTGGTGTTGGTAACTCTACATTTCGAGTCTCTAATACAGCGCAATATGCTGATACGGCAGCATGCGGTTTATACAGAAAAGAGATATTTGATATAATAGGTTTTTTTGATGAATCATTAGGAAGAAGCCAAGATACAGAATTACATGCAAGAATCACAGCAGCTGGGGGGAAATTTTACTTTAATCCTGAGATTAAAGTAAAATATTATGCTAGAAATACTTATACGGGAATTATCAAACAAGCATATCATAATGGAAAATGGAATATCGCTGTTTGGAAAAAAAACAAGCGTTCACTTATGCTCAGACATTTAATACCGCTTTTTTTTGTGCTAAGTATAATCATTTTAGGTTCTTTAAGTATTTTTAGTATGCTTTTTTTGAAAATACTTTTATGCGAACTTATCTTTTATTTCATACTAGCGCTTTTTGCTGGATTACAAAAAAACAGGTATCCTATTCAACTAATGAAAACGATATTTCTATTTTTTTTAATGCATACTGCATATGGGATTGGGTCAATTAATTCATTTATTCATTACAGAAATTTATAAAAGGAGGAATTCATTATGAATTTATATAACAAAATTAGAAATAAAGAAGAAAAAATAGCCTTAGTAGGATTAGGCTATGTGGGAATGCCAATAGCAGTTGCTTTTTCAAAAGAATGCGATGTTATTGGTTTTGATGTAAATAAGTATAAAATCGAATCATATAAAAATGGTATTGATCCCACTAAAGAAGTCGGTAATGAAGCTATTAAAGAATGTAAGGTAGAATTTACAAGTGAAGAGATTAAACTACAAGAAGCAAAATTTTTCATTGTAGCGGTACCAACTCCAGTCCGAGATGATCATACTCCTGATCTATCGCCTGTAGAAGGCGCTAGTGAGATTGTAGGAAGAAATCTTAGTAGGGGCTCTATAGTTGTGTTTGAATCAACAGTATATCCAGGTGTTACAGAGGATATTTGTATACCAATATTAGAAAGAGAATCTGGATTGATTTGCGGAAAAGATTTCAAAGTTGGTTATTCACCAGAAAGAATCAACCCTGGAGATAAAATTCATCGATTAGAAACGATAACGAAAATAGTATCTGGCATGGATGAAGATTCATTAGAAGAAATAGCAGCTATATATGAAATAGTGGTCGAAGCCGGTGTTTATAAAGCTGAATCAATTAAGGTTGCTGAAGCTGCAAAAGTTATTGAAAATAGTCAAAGAGATATTAATATTGCATTTATGAATGAGTTGTCAATTATTTTTAATAAAATGAATATTGATACACATGCTGTTTTAAAAGCCGCAGGAACAAAATGGAACTTCTTAAATTTTTATCCAGGTTTAGTTGGCGGACACTGTATTGGGGTTGATCCTTATTACTTGACTTATAAAGCAGAACAAGAGGGGTATCACTCACAAATCATATTATCTGGTAGAAGAATTAATGATGATATGGGGAAATATGTTGCTGAAAACACAGTAAAAAAATTAATTGAGAATGATAAGAATATTAAAAATGCAAGAATTGGCATATTAGGATTCACATTTAAGGAAAACTGTCCAGATACAAGAAATACAAAAATAGTCGATATAGTTAAAGAATTAGGTGAATATGGTATAACTCCTATAATAGTAGATCCTATTGCTGATAGTGAAGAAGCAAAAAAACTTTATAATATCGATTTTAAAGACTTAGAGGAATTAAAAGACTTAGATGCTTTGATTATTGCTACTGCACATGAATGTTTCCATAAATATACAAAAGATAAATTTAATAATATGTTTCGAAATAGCAAGATCATTATCGATGTTAAAGGTATTTTAAACAGAAAATCATATGAGGATGCGGGCTATACATATTGGAGACTATAGTTATGACAATAAAAGATATTTTAGATGTGATTAATGATTTGCATATCGATTATAAAATCTCAATTTTAGATGATTTTGAAATAAATACATATTGTTCATTAAATGAGCTGAAAGAAAATGCAATAACGTGGTTAAAAAAATATGATAAAAACAGCCGTGAAAAGATATTATGCTCTAAAAATACTTTATTTATAGCTTCACTAGAAGATTATGATTTCTCTGGACGAAACACGATATTCATAAAAGATTTAAAAGCAAATTTTTTCACAATCATGAAAGTGATTTTTAAGGATATAAATCCTGAAGAAAAAATCAGTAAGGTTGAGAATACTTCTACAGTATTAACATCGACTTTGGGCTGTAATGTATATATAGGACATAATTGTTTTATCGATGCAGATGTTGAAATTGGTGACAATGTTACTATTATGCACAATGTGGTAATACAAGGAAAAGTTAAAATAGGTAACAATACGTTTATCGAATCAGGAGCATTAATTGGCGTTTCGGGTTTTGGCTTAGCGAATAACGAGGATGGAAATCCATTTATTGTTCCTCATTTAGGAGGAGTTATAATTGGAGAAAGCGTGAGAATTTGTGCTGGAACATGTATTTGCCGTGGATGTTTATGCGACACAGTTCTTGGAGATTATACAAAGATCGATAATTTATGCCATATCGCTCATAATGTAATTATTGGAAAAAGAGTAGCAATAACTGCAAATTGTGAAGTTTCAGGTAGTGTTAAAATAGGAGATGACACATGGCTAGGCCCGGGAACTACTGTGCTAAATGGAATTTCAATTGGAGAAAAGGTGTTCACAGGTATAGGTACTAATGTAATACACGATACAGACAATGATGTTTTGATTTATGGTAATCCAGGCAAGACTAATGAAAGAAAGGTGAAATGAAATGGATAATTTTAAACCATCTTATGAAACATATAAGAAGATTATAAGCGATATAAAAGAAACTGGAAAATATTGTGATTACAGTAATGCGATAGATAAAGATGAGTTTATTTTAATGAGACATGATATAGAGTTTTCCATAGAAAGAGCTTATAATCTTTCATTAGTTGAGAGTGAAAATGGGTTTTATTCAACTTATTTTGTGCAGATTACTAATAATTTTTATAATGCTTTTTCTTTGAAAAATATGATTTTACTCAAACAAATGATTGATAATGGACATCATATAGGTTTACACTATCATTTAAATGGGCAGACAGATTTTTTAGAAGTGCGTGATGGGGTACGGGATCAAATACGTATTTTATCAGAAATGTTAGGAACTAAAATTGATAGATTTTCAATACACAGGCCAATAAAAGAAGTTTATTATCATAAGATTCAAATTCCTGGAATTTATAATGCCTATGCTCCAGAATTCTTTTCATATGCTGATGAAATAACTGATTATACGAAACTTGATGTAAAATATATTGCAGATTCTAAACATCATTGGAATTATGGAATACCTTTAGGTAAAGATTTAACCGAAAATAAAAAAATACAAATTTTAATTCATCCTTTTTCATGGACTGAAGAAGGATATGATAATTTTAATAATTTCAAATCATTACTTAACGAAAAAGATGACGAGTTGATAACTACATTAAATGATGAATTTAAGCGTTTCAGTGAAATACATAACGAAATTAAAAATGAACAATGTTATTTTCATATAGATAAATAGGAGGAATCAAAATGGGATATACAAATTTGAAGTTTCCAGAAAATAGTGTTTTTTTAGTAACCGGAGGCGCTGGTTTCATAGGCTCTAATTTATGCGAGGCTATTTTAAAGATGGGGTACAATGTTATCTGCCTTGATAATTTATCAACAGGAAAAAGAGAAAATATTGAGTTATTTTTAGACAATCCAAACTATAAATTTATCAAAGGAGATATAACAGATTACGACACCTGCTTAAAAGCATGTAATGGTGTAGATTATGTGTTGAACCAAGCTGCATGGGGATCAGTACCAAGAAGTATTGAGATGCCCTTATATTATGAAAAGGTTAATATAGGCGGTACACTTAATATGATGGAAGCTGCAAGACAGACAAATGTAAAGAAGTTTGTTTATGCATCTAGTTCTTCAGTATATGGTGACCACCCCATACTACCAAAAGTTGAAGGACAGGAAGGAAACCTGTTATCACCTTATGCATTAACAAAACGTGTTGATGAAGAATATGGAAAAATGTATAAAAAATTATATAATCTAGACACATATGGTATGAGATATTTCAATGTGTTTGGGAGAAGACAAGATCCAAATGGAGCATATGCTGCTGTAATACCTAAATTTTTAAAACAGTTAATGAATGATGAAGCACCAACAATCAATGGGGATGGAAGGCAATCTAGAGACTTCACATATATTGATAACGTCATTGAAGCTAATTTGAAGGCTTGTCTAGCTTCTTCAGAAGTGGCAGGAGAAGCATATAATGTAGCTTCTGGCGGTAGAGAATATTTAATAGATATCTACTATAATCTGTGTTCAAGTTTAGGTAAAAATATTGAACCTGTTTTCGGTCCTGATAGAAAAGGCGATATTAAACATTCTAACGCAGATATAAGTAAGGCAAGAAAGTTTCTGGGATATGATCCTGAATATAACTTTTCTGATGGAATAAAGCTAGCTATAGAATGGTATAAGGAGAATTTATAATGGTTGATGGCTTAGTTTCTATTATTGTTCCCATTTATAATGTAAAGCCTTATTTAAAACGATGTATTGATTCATTGATTTCTCAAACCTACTCTAATATGGAGATTATAATGATTGATGACTGTTCTACAGATGGATCGAAGACCATAGCAGAACAATATTCTTCTACATATCCCTTTTGCAAATTATTATCACACAAACAAAATAAAGGACTTGCTGGAAGTAGAAATAGTGGAGTGAAAAAAGCGGAAGGTGAATGGCTTTTTTTTGTTGATAGTGATGACTGGATTCACGCTGATACATTAAAACTCCTTGTAAGTAATGCGAAAAAATACAATTCAGATATAGTAATGTGTGGTTACTGTTATGCATGGGATAATAATGAGATTAAGATTATTGATTCTTTTAAAGGAATCTCCTCAGAATCATCTCAAAAGGATAAAATAGCACTTGTACCACAACCTAGTGCTACAAGGCGTTTATATCGGTCTGATTTTTTTCTTGAAAAAGACTTTGATTTTCCAGAAGATATAAAAAGAGGGGAGGATTTCCCCTTAACTATTCCACTTTTAACATATACAAGTAAAATTACGATAGTTAATGAACCACTATATTTTTATTATCAACGTAAGGGATCTATTTCAAATATAAACAAAATAGATGATTTTTCTTTTTATGATAAAATCATTAAAGTGACAAATGAGAGGGTAAACAAAGGATTTGAAAAAGAAATTGAATATAGATATATCCTTGAACTTGTTTATTCAAAAACATTATTGATGATTAAGTCAAAATATAAAAATAGTGAAATAAAGAGTCATCTAACAGCATTTGATAAAGAATATAATGGATGGATTTACAATCCATATTTAAAAAAATGTAATAGAATGAAACTGTTTTTTATAAAAAATGCATACAAAAAAAATATCAATATTCTTAAAGTATTGGTATTTGCTTGGGATAGGAGGAGATTGATAAAGTGATAATACACACCAAAAAAATGCCCTTTAATTTCGATGGAAAATGTTTTAAAATAATCTCCTTTGTTGATAAAACCCTTTTTATAATTGGTTTATTGTTTTTTTTATATTCATATAATATAGGGTATACAACTTGGATGTTTTATGCCATATTAATAGTATTTTTTTCTAGTTTATTGTATTGTTGCCAAAATATAAAAAAAAGATTAGGTTTATTATTATTTTACCTTGTCTTTTTTTTATTTTTAATGGGAAGAATGTTTGTGGATTTATTTACATATGGGTATGTTACATATAATTTTGATCCTCCAATCGGCTCCCATATAAATTTATGTTTATTTATATCTATAGTATTTTTACGATTCGGCTTTCTAATTATTGAAAAGTTTATAAAATTGCAAGACAGACCATTATTTCAAGATAAATATCACTTATATAGAATTAAAAAGATAAGCAAGTTTATATTTTATTTGGCTATACTAGCTACAATTCCTATGGTTTTAGAGGAGTTTTTCTATATATTAAATGATTCGTATGGCGCCTTATATACAAGCTTTGAATCAAAAATACCCTCAATTATTAGAGTAATATCAAATATGCGAACTATTTCAGTTTTTGTTTTCTTAGGTTGTTTCCCTGATAAAAAAGAAATAAGGATTCCGATAATTTTTATATTACTAAATGGTTGTTTACAAATGCTTACAGGTGACAGGACGAATTTATCACAGGCAATTTTGATAATTGTTTTTTATTATGGATTAAGACAACTTTTAGCTCCAGAGGAGAAATGGATAAAAAAAAGTTATATTATCATTGCATTTATAGTCATACCATTTTTTCTTGCTTTTATGAGTTTTTTTGTTTATATCAGAGAGGGGTTCAATACAAATGAAGTAACGATTTTCAATCAATTCATCAGGTTTTTTAGAAGTATTGGAAGAAGTGTTGATGTTATAGGATACGGTAAATATTATGAAAGCGAGTTACCATCAAGAATATATACGATTGCAGATATAATCAATTATTTTAAGTATAATCAAATTACTGCCTTCTTATTTGATATGCATTTACCAGCGCAACATACTAAAGACTTTGCATTAGGTGGATATTCTTTTATGCATTCACTTACTTATTTAATAGATCCCGAGCTTTATTTAAAGGGACACGGGGCAGGCTCATCTTATGTTGCTGAAGCATATTTTGATTTAGGATATATTGGTGTTGCAGTATTGAACACTGTATATGGGGCATTCTTAGCATATATATATAAGTCATTGTATAGAAATCCAATTATCATAGGATGTTTTTTACAAGCCATTAATATCATGTTTTATGTACCAAGAGGAGCTGCTGATTATCCAATAACATATATATTAAATATAACTGTAATTTCTGCATTATTGATAATATTTGTTTATTCTTATAACGATATTATTTTAAATAAGCTACACAAGTTAAAAAGGAAAATGAAAAATGGTTAATGAGGTATCGAATAATAGTAGAGGTTTTGTAAAAAGATTGATTGGGTTTTCCAGTGCTTCTTGGATAAGTGCTGCAATTAGTTTTATTTCAACACCTATCATAACAAGATTATTTTTGCCTCAAGAAGTGGGAAAAATAAATTTATTTACAACCTTTATGGTTTTATTTCAGACAGTAAGCATATTAGGGCTAGATCAGGCATTCATGAGATTTTATAATGAACCACCATTTAAAATTAACAAAAGAACGTTACTAGGTTTATGTATATTTTTTTCATTTAGTATGTCAATGATATGCGCTTTAATTGTATTGATTTTTTTTAAAGAAGTGACAACTGAAATTACAGGTGATATTAAAATTTCTATATCGATTTTTTTAATAATATCAATTTTTTCAAGTGTTTCATTAAGGATGACAAGCATTGCATCACGAATGGAACAAAAGGTTTTTTCCTATACAATTCAAACGGTATGTATAACATTTATTGAAAAGGTCTTATTCGCTTTTATTGCTTTTTTTCATCCTAAGCATACAGCAGCTATTGCAACTATGAGTATAGGCTATTTTATGGTAGCGGTATTATTTCTTTACATCAAAAGAAAATCGATCAAGATAGATTTAAAAATTCCTAAGGAATCTATATACATGATTTTACGTTTCGCATTACCATATTTGCCTGTGCTGTTATTGTCTTGGCTTAATAATTCGATTCCTCAATTTGTCTTGAAAAGATTTGTGGATTACGGAGCAATCGGTATTTATACAAACGCAGTTTCAATAGCGAACATTTTAACAATTATACAAACTGGATTTAATGTATACTGGGCACCATTTGCTTATGAAAATTATAAAACACATAAATATCGGTTAACCAGAGTACATAAGTGTATATCTTTCTTATTAATTTCATTTGCTATACTTATCATAATTGGACAAGACTTCATTTATCTTCTCTTAGGAGAAAAATATAGAATAAGTAGACTGTTCTTTCCTTTTTTAATATTATCACCTATATGCAATTCAATTGCAGATACTACCGGCATCGGTATAATGTTATCCAAAAAAAGCTACAAGAATATATACACTTTCTCAGGGAGTGTAGTAACAAACATCTTTTTAAGTTTGATATTGGTACCATATCTAGGGATAATGGGAGGTGCTCTAGCTGCTGGAACTGCCTCTGTAGTTATGCTTTCCATAAGAACCTATATCGGAAGCAAGTATTATAAATTAAGTGATAATTATAATTATTTATACATATCCATTTTGTTACTGTATGCAATTGCTTTTCTCAATTATTTTTTTTCAAACCAGCTAATATTGAGAGAATTTTCTATAATAATATGTCTTTTAATTATAATGTGTATATATAGAAAGGAATTCTATTATCTTTTTAATTTTGTATCTATGGAGATTAAAAATTTAATAAGGAGAAAATAAAATGAAAAAGAAACTATTATTTATAATTCCCACACTCTCTTGTGGCGGTGCTGAACGTGCAGTAGTGGCTTTATTAAATAAAATGGATTTTACTAAATATGATATAGATTTAATGCTGTTTCGTAGGGATGATATGCATTATATAAACTCTGTTCCAAAAGAAGTAAATTTATTAGAAAATGATTTATTAACTGATCTGTGTTTTTGCCATGTCAAGCATTTGCTTAAATTCAAATATTTGCTTAATTATTTTCAAATCGTAATGACACGTATTTATACAACTATTCGGTTAAAATGGAATAGTTTAACAAATGCAAAAAAAGTTTTTTATGATTGGGATAAAATAAATAAATATATCCCAAATTTAAATAAAAAGTATGATGTAGCAGTGAGCTTTTTAGAAGGTCTATCAAATTTTTATGTAACTGAAAAAGTGAATGCCTGCATAAAAATAGGTTGGATTAGAGCAGATTATGAGCTTTGGGGGTATGATAAAAATCATGATATACCGTATTTCAAAAAATTAAATTATCTATTCTCTGTATCAAATGCAAATGCTGAAAAGATGAAAAATATATTTCCGCAGATTGCTGATAAAATCTATACAATGTATAATATAATAGACTTTGATTTAATTGCAAAGAAATCGAAAATGAAAATTGCTGAATCAGAATTTAATGATAATAAAGATATCACTATTCTGTCAATTGGGAATTTAAGACCAGTAAAAGGTTATGATAAATCCATTGAAGCATGTAAAATACTAAAAGAAAAAGGTTATAATTTCAAATGGTTTGTTTTAGGTGAAGGGAATGACAGAGCAAGACTTGAAAAAATGATTAATGCAAATGAATTAAAGAAATGTTTTTTCTTGCTTGGTCTAAAAGATAATCCATATCCTTATTTAGCAGCAGCAAATATCTATGTACAATCATCAAAACATGAGGGATTTTCTACTACTATTCGAGAGGCAAAATTTTTTGAATTACCTATTGTAATAACAGATTGTCCAGGAATGAGTGACCAGATTTCTGATGGAATTAACGGTTTAATAGCTGAACAGAATTCACAGGATCTTGCAAACAAAATAGAGAAATTAATAATTAATCAGGAATTGCGTGCTTCATTTTCCGAAGCATTGAAAAATTCGTCAGATTCTGACAATGGAAAAGAATTAAATAAATTATTAAAAATTTTTGATATGTAATCAAGCCCTAAAGAAAGGAAAAAATTATGTTTTTTAATTCATATGAATTTATATTTAGTTTATTACCAATATCTCTATTTCTTTATTGGAGCTCCTGCCATTTTAACCTTAAAAAATATGCAAATTTAATATTGTTAATTATTTCGATTATCTTCTATATAAATTTAACAGATATTATAGGTATGATTGTAATTTTAATAAGTATTATCTTAAATTTTTCACTTTATAAAATATTTGAGAATAATACAAGATATAAAAAAATCTTTTTTATTATAGGGGTGTTAATTAATATAGGAATGTTAGGATATTTTAAATATGCAAATTTCTTCATTGATAATATTAATACCTTCTTCAATTTTGATATGTCAATTACTGAACTTATTGCACCAGTAGGTATGAGTTTTTTTACATTTCAACAGATAAGCTTTATTTCAGACACATATCATAATGCTAATACGTTTCATTATAAATTAGTAGATTATACAATACATATTTTATTTTTTGGATATATATTATCAGGGCCAATTACAAGACACGATCAAATCATTAAACAATTTACAGATAAAGATAGAAAGATCTTTAATTATGATAGTTTCAGTAAAGGAATTATCACATTTACCATAGGACTCTTTAAAAAAGTTATTATAGCAGACACTTTAGCTAAGTTTGCTGATATCGGATTTGGAAACATAGATAACTTAAATACTACTACAGCAATACTAACAACATTAGCCTATACATTGCAGATATACTTTGATTTTAGTGGTTATTCTGAAATGGCATATGGAATAGGGAATATGTTCAATTTAACCTTGCCTGTAAACTTTAATTTACCATATCAATCGAAATCACTTATAGAGTTCTGGAAACGTTGGCATATTACGTTAACAAAATTTTTAACTGATTACATCTATATTCCTCTAGGTGGTAATCGAAAAGGACAAATAAGAATGTATGTTAATACTATTTTAGTGTTCTTTATAAGTGGTTTATGGCATGGGGCAAACTGGACATTTATTATTTGGGGATGTTTACATGGAATCTTATTAGGTCTTAATAAGTATTTTAGGGGACAATGGGATAAACTAAATGATGTTTTACAATGGCTTATCACATTTAGTATAATCAATTGCTTGTGGATTCTTTTTAGGTCTGATAGCATTCATGAAGCCATTCATTTTTTTACCAAGCTTATAGCGTGTGATTTTGGCGCAATAGATAACACATTTAATATGTGTTTTATATTTCCTGAGTTTACAAAATTATTATCAATAGGTCATATCTATTCATCAAGATATTCCATTTTTACTGTTTTTATTTTTCTACTCTTAATACTATATATACTGCAGGAAAAAAATATAATAAATTGTGTTGAAGAACATTTGATTAAATATCTTAACTTAAAGCATATTGTATTATTTAGCGTTCTTTTTTTGTGGTCTATATATTCATTAGGTACTATCGTAAGCTACATTTATGTTAATTTTTGATAGGAAAGAGGTAAGTATATATGGGCACAAAAAAATTTGTAAAACTCTTTATGATTATGAATATCACTATGCTCTTGTTAGGGGGAGGGATTGTATGGTGGTATGATCCTATTTTTAAGTTTCATAAACCTTTAATGAAACCTAAATACTTTGACGAGATATATCAAAACTCTGGCATTGCAAATAATTTTGATTATGACTCTGTAATTATAGGCTCTTCTATGACTGAAAATTTTAAGATCAGTTCTTTTAATAAAGCTTTTAATTCAAACTCAATCAAGTTAAGTTATTCCGGGATGAGAGCGAAAGATTTAGATTTAGCTCTTTCTCAAGTGCTAAAGAGTAAAAATAAAATAAATACTATTCTTATCGGATTAGATGACCATTTGTTAGATTATCCGAAGTATGAGTTTAGATTTGACATTCCTACATTTGTTTATAAGAGTGACTTCTTAAGCTCATTGAAATATGTATTTAACAAGAATCTACTAATTAAGGCCCTTGAAGCCGAAGCAAAGGATACTGATTGCCCTTACTGCTGGTATGATACTGTTAACTTTGGAAAAAAATACTGGATTAATGATTATAAATACATTGATTATTCTAATGTTCCTGAGAAAGAATTAAGTGATATAGAAAAGGAAATTATTGATAACAATATGAAATATTTAATAAACTCAATTAAAATGAATCCAGAAACTGATTTTGAAATTTTTATTCCTCCATATAGTATTATTTATTGGTATCGAAATAAAGGAGAAGGTAAAATAAACTATCAGCTAGATGTACAATTATATGTGTACAAAAAGCTTCTCGAGTTTGAAAATGTTAAGATATATTATTTTCAAAACGATTTGAATATAATTGAGAATTTAGATAATTATAAAGACTATTCACATTATAGCGAGAGTATTAGTGAATATATTTTAGCAGCAATTGCGTATGAAAGAAATAAATTAACAAAAGAAAATATTGATAACACATTACAGCAATTCAGAAATTATTTAGTAACATATGATTTTTCAAAAATTTTTGATTAAATTGATATTATTTAATAATAATAGAAATTAAAAGATAGCGTATAAAAAAAGTGAGGTGTTTAATAAATCAACGGCAATTCATTGATTTATTATTATATGAAGAAAAATAGAAATAGCAATATAGAACTTTTAAGAATTATAGCAGCATTATTTGTATTATCATATCACACAGTTAATGCCACTGTAGATATCAATGCATTAGAATTACCAAGTCGATTTGCTATGACAGGGCTATTTTTTGGAATGGGAAGGATATCAGTTAATATTTTTGTAATTATCAGTGCTTGGTTTTTATGTGAACAAAATTTTAAATTTGAACGTATAACAAATACCTGGTTAAGTACAATCTTTTATACAGTACCGATTGCCATATCATTCGTTTGTTTTTGCAAGGCAGATTTAGTATATCTCATAACTAATATGTTTCCTGTTTTTTTTCAGCCACTATGGTTCATTACAGCATATGTTTTCCTACTCTTTTTAACTCCCCTTCTAAATTTAATACTTTCTAAATATGAAAAAAGAAAATTCAGAAATATGATTATATTTCTAAGTGCCTTATTTGTCTTACCTATGACATTCCTTCCGCAAGTAAGGGGAGCATTTTATTCTGAACTTGGATGGTTTTGCGTTTTATATTTAATTACAGGGTATTTACGAATTTATCAACCATTAAAGATAGTGGATAATAAGAAAATATGTCTACTTGTCTTCATTATATCTTATTTATTTATCGTATCTTGGTATATTTTATATTATGATGTTCCCTATAAATTTTTATCAAATTACCTAGATTTTGCAGGTATTACACACGCATCCTTCCTTAATTTCACAAGCTCTTTACCTTCAGTCTTTGCATCTTTTTCATTTTTCTACTTATTTAAAAACATGAATATAACTAAGTTTAATAATGTGATAAATTGTATTTCTAAGACTAGTTTAGATATTTATATTTTGCTTTCATTGAAGGGCCCAAGTGGTTTAATATTCTGGGTTGATATATTAGATTTAAATGTTTATGTAAATAATGGTAATATATTTATGAAAGTCACTATTATTATTATCGCTGCATTTGTTATAACTAGTTTGATCGGACGTATTAGAATTTACATAGTTAATAAAATAATGCAGCATATTCCAAAGTTGAATGGTATATTCTAATTATTTTTAATTAGAAAAGAGTGTAAGCGATCTAAAAAGTACACACGACCAGAAGCGAAAAAGATGTGCTATAACATACATAAAAATTAGATAATAAAAATCAAGCCTAAATTTCAGAAAATATCACTTCATTATCAGTAGATCACTTGTCTACGACAAAAAGATGGAATCTTCCATTTTTCTGAGAAATATGTATAATATAAATAGGCTATCTTTGAAAGATAGTGTTGTTCTTGCACATACCGTAAATGATTTTAGCTAGTTTAGCGATACATGCAACCTTGGCGGCTTTTGAATTTAACGGGTTCAATTGCTGCCTTTTCTTTTGATAAAACTGATTGATGGGATTTACTTTCTTTAGCCTTATATTACATGTGACCGCCAAATACAGTAGACATCGTAATCGCTTGTTTCCCTTCTTTGAGATAGATAAATGATCACCATCCAGTTGTCCTGATTGACTGATATACCTTCTTGATAAAGTTAGCCATATTGCTCTGTAATCATTAGTCCTTAAATCACCACCAGCACTAGAATGAGTAGTGATGATTATTAGAGGAAGTATTTTATTGAAAATAATATCCAAATTATGGTTTTATCAATGGATTTAGTAAATTATATTCTCCTGCTAAAAAACATGTCAACTCTGCATATCCATTCATTAAAATACCTGGAAATGCATTACTGTAGGATTCATTCCATATTAACTTTTCAGTTACTTCTTTGAGTGTAGTCATCTCATTGACCTCATTTAATTCAAGAGGAAATGTTCCCACTATTTTTTTATAAATATCCTGCATATCAGAACTAAAGAAAACATATTTTCCAGTATATAGCTGCTTTGATAATGAGTAAGGTTTATGCGCATAGTCCTTACCTCTTCCGCTATAATTCCATCTATATAAACCATTACTTCCATTCATATAGTTCTTCAACCTATAAATTCTAGATTCATTAGAAGGATCAACGAGAATCTCTTTCTGAAAATAACTGGAGTTGACATTCAGAATCGCTTCCAAATTGGCTTTGTAATTCTTATCTTCTGTAACACAAGCGATGTTTTGTAGCATAAGGGGTATTCTAGAATAATGGCTTATATCTTCCTCTATTTCTTTATTAGAAAAAGGTTTCATATTCTCTTCAATATCAGTATAATTCGCATATAAATAGTCCCTGTGATCAGACCATGCACCTTTTTGAAATGCATAGTGATTGCCACTATATCCAAACTTCTTATATATTACTTGTTTCGTTAAATCGCCTAATTCTTTCAACTTTTTTGTCTTCTTTATATCACCTGCATTTTTATAATAAGGAAGCAAATTATTGGCTGTCACCAATACAAAAAGATCCTCATCTGTAATCGCTTTTTGATATGAATATTGTGGCTTTGCTTCACTTATTTTATATGCTATTCGGTCTTTCATATTATTAAAATCATCCATATTCCAATTCCATGCCGGTAGTTCCACTGTGCTCATAATAAAGTCATAGCATTTATCCACTAAAGTGTGCGAGACCTTATTTTCTCCTTTACTGGATAGTAAGATATAATTGCTGATAAAGTAAACATAGTTAAGCTTATTTAATATTGCGATATCTCTATCTTCCAAAAGGTCAGTTATTTCATCTTCAACATCATTAAAATAAGCATTAAACTGAACGAGGTATTTAGAATCTTCCTTCATGCAAAAAGATGCGTATAAAGGAACAATCAACAGTTCAGCATCGTTGTATAAATCAATTTCTCTATCCATCGTTTGGGTTACTGTTTTTTGCCAAAGTTCATCTAGATCCTGTTCCCTATCAAGCGTATGGGGATTAATCTTACATGAAGATAAGACACCTAGTAGAAGGATACAGAAAATCATTATTCCCTTTTTCTTTACTCTATTCAATAGAATCAAAAGAACACTTTCACTTTTTTCTAATGTCATCAATTTATTTTTTATATATATTGTTACTCTCCTAATGATGTATTTTGTCATTGATCCATCCTCCTAATTCCACATACTATCAAATACAATGTTAACCCAAAGTGAATATTTATGTGAATCTTATATATTTCTCCTTAGGAATAAAAATAACACAATTACAGGTAAACAGTAGTAGTACAATCTTGTTTTCTTTTTTCTCTTTAACGATTTTATAGATTAGTAATACAATACTCGTTATAGTAACTGCAAAAACAAAGGACCGTAAAAATCTGTATGTATCAATAAAACAGAGCTTATATTGCCAATTACTCTACCATTCAGATATAACCATTGACTTTGTATCATATTAAAAAAATCAGAAATGGAATTGAGCGGAGCGCGGCCCCTTCCCCAATCATCACCTACAAGTGGAAAATTAAATGATAAAATCAATAGTAATAGAAATATGGATATCAATAGCCATTTACTTTTTAAATTTTAACACCATGGAAAAACTCCGCTTTCTTCGTTAGGAAAACCATCATTTCATATTAGTAAGTCACGGTAAACATCTGACTCTTTAAACACTCTATTTAAAATGTATAATATTCTTTAAATGAGTGATATAGTCAAATCTTCTACTTGTCTTTGAAATTTCAAAATACATTTTTTTATTTTCTGTTATTTTCCTATTAAAACTAGCAACTTCTGGAATCATGCTACCCTCAAAATCAAAAGAATAACCATTTGTATTTGCCCACTCAATGCTGTTCCATATTAAATATAGTTGTGCATTAGCATTAGTCGTTGGAAAATATGATGTGAACATATTATATATACATTTATTATCATCATCAACAAATTGACAATTTATTGCACATAATTGGTCTTTATCATATGCAAAAAGAATACGTACTTCAGCGTATGCTTCAACTTGTTTAATAAGATTATAAACAAATTCATTACTATATGACTTTCTTTTTCCCCTTATTCTATAAGAATCATCTTGAGCCTTTAAATATTTATTTACATCTATATTGTCTTGAATTACTATTTCATTTTTTGCTCTATTGATACAATATCTAACTTTCCTATCTAATTTGGCATATAGTTCTTGTAGTTTCTCACTCCGGTCAACGAAATATGAATATCTTGTAGTTTGCTGAAATCCCTTTTCATAGTATTCTTGCCAATCAGTAAAATCATAAGAAAATGCAATTTTGAATCTATCAAAATTGGGAAGTGTATTAATAATTTCATGATTGATTTTCCTTTTCTTTTTATCAGTAAGTCCATTAGTATACCAAATACCTAGACGTGGTGTCAAACGAGGATTCTCAATAAATTTAAATGAGCCTTTTCTCCTATATTTAAAGGGGAATACGGCTATAATCTTATCTGATTCAATAGCTATAATGATTTCCCAATTATCATGAGTAGTGCAATCCAAATACCAATCACGCATAAAAATCGGTATATTAGGCTCCATTTGACACAGTTTTTTATAAGCTTCTTTACTAGTTGGTTCCTGTATTGAACAAAAACATTCCATGATCTCATCTCCCTAGAATTAATAGTAGTCTTAAGTAGGTTTTTATACAAATATATATTATATACTTAGGCGTGAAGTATTAGATATAATAATAATGGAACAAAAATAAATATACAATCAAAAACAAGAAATTTTTTGATAGGAAATTTTGTTAAATATAAGAAATAACCTAAATCTATTGAAACTTTTAAACAAATACCTAATGAATAGATAAATAGCATCTTTTCAATTGGTAATCCTATTATACCACATGTCACGATTATACTAATGTTTAAAACAAGAGATAACAGTGATAGATACAAATTGAGTTGTGGCTTTCTAATAATCATATAATTGTTGGATAAGCAGGAACCGCAGAACTGCATTAAACTTGACAAGACTAAGGTAGATGCGAATATCCCTGCGGTATGCCAATTACTTCCTAGGAAAAAGCTGAACAACTCTTCACCAAATAGCATGAGAAGTATCACTGGAATGATCGCTAATTGTATATTTTTTTGGATCATTTTAAAAGAAAAAGTCCCCACATCTTGATTGTCATTATACATTTTTGTTGCTGTTTGATAATAAACACGATTTACTGGTGTTGCAATAAATGTGTTTGGTAAATTGATTATTTTATTTGCCATTGAGAAATGCCCCAATGCTGTTCCACCAAAATAGAACGCAATTAACTGTAATGGAACCTGTACCGTTATTGAATTCAATAAATTCGCAGGCATTTGATATTTTGTAAAATGTCTATACTTTGTGAAAACTTCTTTCATATAATTTAAGTCATACTTTTTGGCAAAGGGATTTACTGAAAACCGTATCTGTATCATTCTGGCAATATTACCCAGAATTGTACCGCTGATATAGCCGTAAACACCGAATCCTAAAAAACCTAGAAGACAGGAAAACAAAACATTAAAAATCGAGTATGTCAATGAATTTAAAAACAAGGCTCTATATAAACCCTTTCTATTCGCAGCTGCATAATAAATTTGAGAAAGCATATATGAAAAAATATAAAGAAACATAAAAAAGAGTTTCAAAATATAACCATTTTTAACTGAGAATAAAGTAAACCACGGAGAAATTAAACATAATAATACAAATATGATAAGTCCGATAAACATGCAACTATATTTTAGTATATAACATATTGCATTTGATTCATCGTCTTCTTTTGGTATCATAATTGCAGTCATGAGCCCTAGTCCAAGTATAACGATTATAATAGCACCCGATGATATAATTAAATCATATTCACCAATAGTTTCCGGTAGAAAAATCCTAGAGATTATAGGTGTAGATAACATAATTATAACTTGACCTAGAAATACCCCAGATATCATCGTTAAAATATTCTGAGTAAACTCTGATTTCAAAAAATTATGTTTTCTAAATTTTATATTCAATTTCATAGATTCTCCTTATTAAATGTTTCTATTAACGTGTTTAAATCAAGATAATCTTGTGGCTTTCTTTCTGATATGAAATCCTTATACATCTGAAAGGCTGTATTCCAGCCATTGTACGCAGTATTACCATTATGCCATAATAAAACATAGCATCCATGATATAAATCGCTAATCTCTTGTATTCTTTTAAATGCTTTCTTAATGTCTGTATAATTTCCTATTTCACCATTTGTTTTTTTACAAATCGCGACATCCATCATAAAGAGCGGTACTTCAACAACATTGTATATCTGTCCTGTTTCAAAGTTATATGGTGGAAAGGGAAATGCAGTACCAAACCTAAATCCAATTCTATCATAAAATCCTCCTGTGAAATCAAACGCTATGCCTTCTTTATCAAATACTTTATAACTTTCATTGATATCAAACATTAGATAATGAGCTCTTCCAATGAGAGGATAACCATAAGGTAAAAAAGCTTTAATTTCGTCTTTTTTAGCAACTGTTTTTGTTGAAATATAATTTGTCGCATAATGAACGCCAATACTATTTTTATTTAATTCAAACTCGTTTTTAAGTTGATTTTCAATTTTCGAAAAATCATATCCACTAGAAAAATTGATGTCTTTTCCATAAGTATTTAAAATAAACCAAAAATTTGGAAATCCTTTTTTTTGTTCAAAATCAAATATATCTGTGATCCCATTCCTGTTTCTTTTAAAGAAAATATCACCCATTCGCATGAATCCATCATGAAATTTTCGATTAAAAAAGGCGTGCAGAATATTCTTAATTCGCTTTGTGCCTTTAAGCTTATCTATATCATGAGATAAAGCAAAGTGAGTATTCAAATAAAAATCTTTTTGCTCAACATCAAGCTCATCTAATATCGTATTTATACAGATATCTACAATTGGCACTAATTCTTCGCCTAATTTACAGATCATTTTGTTTTCACTCTTAAATCTACCGTTATTATCTTTTTCTTGTACCAAACACTCATCCATTCCAGAAATAAAGAAAAAAATAGTAAATACAAAACATTTTTCCTGCTTTTTATTTGTTATTACTTTATCTAACCTAGAATATGAGGATAAAATTTGTTCGATATCAGATAATGGAAATTTACCATCACAATAAGATTTATCAGCTAATTTAATTAAATACTTATCATCCGTTATAACAATACTTATCTTTTCTGATTTAGTTCTTAAATTGAGTAAATATTCTACGTACGAAACAATATTTTCATGAGTTAAGACCATGTAAACACTCCTTTGCTCTTATTTCTTTCGTTAATCTAAAACTTCATTGCTGAAGAGAATTGAAACAAAGAGCCAAAAATAAAAATAACTCAAAAAAGAAAAACTCATCAACAATGGAACTACACCAATAAAAGCTATTAGAATAAAATAGCTTCTATCATATTTACTACTCAAAATAAACTTCACAATGAGTACAAGTAACATAGCAATGCCAAATAAACCAAAAGAATAAACAATCTCAAGGATAAGATTGTGGGAGTAACTTCCTCTTGCTTCGTTATCCGTACATTTTTTATTGTTTTGAATTTCGCATAAATAAATGCGATCCGCACCAACACCATTTCCAAGTAGGATATTATTTTCAATATCTTCTATTAACGGCTTATAAATCAAATCAGAACGCGCTGAAGTAAACAATTCACCTTTTGCAGCTATATGAATAATCCGTACGATTTTTCCCTGTTTCATTAAAGCAGTATCAAGAGATTTTGCTATCGCTTGATAATTAATGCATAGAGCTATGATTACAATTGCGGGTAAAAGGAGTACAATCTTAATTTTTCTCCTAAGTTTTTTCCACCGCTTTTTCAAGCCAGGAAAAGCTAAAATAAAGGCTAGTAACAATATATAAATCAAAGGTGCTCTGCTTCCTGACAATAGTTGAAAGCCGATGAGAAAACTTGCAATCAAATAGGACGGCTTTTTCTTATATATAATCGCTTTATATAGAGATATGGCGATATTTGTATACACATAATAAGCAAACCATATGTTATATAAATCATGCTCATAAATCCTTATAATACCATTTATTATAATCAAAACAAAGAGTGGCATTTCAAGTCTGATAAAAAAGTCTTTAGATTTCTTGATCAACCTACTTTCGCCCAACATAATCCATGTAGGTATAAACAAATTAAGGAGTAGGCTACGAATATTCGACATAAAAAATGAAAAGTTCTTAAATATAGCAATATTAAACAGAAATATGATCACACAAAGACCTATGAATACAAGTTGCCTTTTATTGATTTTATAAAAGCTTTTAACCAAAAGTACAATTAGTACATCCAATTCTATGAAAAACAGAACTGTATCCGTGATTTTATACACAATCAAAGGAATAGTTGATATCGTATCGAGAAATATTGGAAATAAAATCAAAACTACCCATAAATGTGTGATATCCATATCCATATGAAATTGATATATTTTCTTTAAAATAAGCTTTAATTTCCGCATATTTTTTACTCCTTTTTACAACTTTAATGGTTCAAAAATTTCTACCACTATACAGTTTTATTCTTGATACTGAAAAATAAATCTTCATATGTGTCCGTAATTTTATCCCAATCATACCGCTTTGATAGAGTAGCACATCTTTGTGACATGGCATTATAATCAGCCATTATTTTATTTATACACTCTGCCATTTGTTCAATACTATAACAATTTACTCCATACCCTACAACTCCATCTGGAAACTGCTGATCAAAACCTTCTCCTTTTGAATATATTACTGGAATACCTTGCGACATCGCTTCCGCATAAACCAAACCAAAAGTTTCACTAATTGAAGGCATAATGAAGATATCGCAATCCTTATAAAGAGTTTTAATGTATTCTTTGTCTTGTTTGCCATGATATATGATGTATGGCTTCTCCACAATTAATTTTAACAATGCTTTATTATTGCATCTACCAACAATTTGCAAAGATACATCAAATTTCGATTTTAATTCCATTTCAATAAGTTTTACAATGGTTTTAACATTTTTATTTTTATTGACTTCACCTACAAAAACAAGCTTTAATTTCCTTAAATCCCTTTTTATATGCGTATTTGTATCCGCCAACCAGTAAGCATCAATTCCATTCGGTATCACTACAGATTTAGCTTCTATTGCAGATTTTTTATTGGTTGGAATATACATATCAAGTAACCTTGTTTTATAGGCTTCAGATAAAAAAACAATTTTTTCAGCATGATTAAGAATTTGGATACCTAGTTTTCGCAAATATATAATACGTTTAAAAAAAGTATTTATATCTGTATTTCGTACAGTTACAATATAGGGCGTTCCAGTTTTCAAATAATGCTTATAGGCAATATACCCATTGGAGAAGACCGTATGCGCATGTAAGATGTCTGCATCAAGATTCATTTGAGCAAACGCCTTGTAAACTTTATTATATTTTTTATAAAAAAACAAACGATCTCTTGCCTTGAAACATGCAGCCTTAATGAGATAATCTTGATTAAAAGGGCTAACATCCGCAGCATACGAATGTGGGGCAAACACTATTGTTTCATTCTTTTTTGATAACCTAGAAAATAAATTTTGATAGAGCTTAGACCCATAATAATAAGAACATATATGAATTACCTTCATCCTTCAACCTCATCATTCTTATAAATTTCCAATAAATTACATACCTTTTTGTCCCAAGTGTAGTCAAATCTGATATCATACAGATTCTTTTTCATCTCTGCTAGCGTTTCAATCGTGATATTACCTAAAAGAGTGGGAAGCGCTTCTGGATCTTCCGCATCAATACAGAACCCAATTCTCTTGTCAATCACCATTTTCGCATAAGGCGCTTTCTTATTCACAATGATCGGAGTGCAGGTAAGAATTGCTTCAAAAAACTTTACGGGATATGCGGATTGCCAGTTCGCACTTTTTGTTTGATAAACGCAATATAAAATATCCGTGTTACGATATAACATTTCAATATCGTTTATTCCATCATATGTACCAGTTAAAATCTCATTTTTACCAATTGATTCGGCATATTTTTTTAGTTCTTGATAACTACTACCAATCCCATGAATACGAAATTCAAAATCAGGGTTACAACTAGCATCAATGAAAAATTTTAATGACATATAGTCTCTTGCTGCTCCGATATAAGCAATTCTGATTTTAGATGTAACTGTTTTGTCGATTTCCTTAAAGAGATGGATATCAGGATAGTTTGGTAGCTCGATACATTTTCTTCTGTTTTCTTCTGAAATACCCTTTAGCTGAAAATTATTCACGTAAATGATATAGGCAGCTTTATTCTGAGTATACGTTAAAATTTTTTGCAACATCCAATCTCGCTTACTATTATCGCCTTTCAGATAATATTCATGCATATCAAAGACAAGCAACTTGTCTTTAAGAATGATGGCTGCTAAGGCAGCCATCATCAAATCGTGACAATGAAGGTAACAATATGCAGAATCTTTCTTAAGATATGTTTTAGTCTGGCAACCAAACTTAATCAGCCAGATAAAATATATAAACATCTTAAATTTACTAATGATTTTATATTTATTTATAAGTCCAGTAACGTATTTACTTCTTGGATATAAACGATGTACTTTTATACCATCCATAACTTCATCCTGTTTATCTAACTTTTCATTTTTTTTATCCATTGCAATTATTTCGACATCATAACCACGTTCAACAAGAAATCTTGCTTCCTTATAGACTCTTACATCTGGTTGAAAATTATTGTCTAATAACATTTTAACACGTTTCTTTGGACTCTTCATAATCATCTTTCCTTCTTACTATAGCAATTCTATATTCGATTTATCAGCAATATCCTTCATCGCATTTCTTGAATCAAAAATTGCTTTTGAACTTTTTTGAATCATTTCAAGATCATACGATTTATGTGCTGTGGCGATTACAATCAAATCATATTCACCTAGAATCATTGGATCTATTTTTTCGATACCCTTATATGTCTTGCCAAAATATCTATATTCAGGAATATATGGATCAAAAAAATCGACCTCTGCATTTTCTTTTTTCAATAAATCAATTAGCTTCAATGCAGGACTTTCTCTATAATCATCAATATCGTTTTTATACGCTACTCCAAGAACCAATAGCTTTGAACCAGCCATCGCCTTCTTCTGTTTATTTAGCACTTTATAACATCGCTCAACACAATACTCTGGCATCTTATCATTGATAATCATACTATTTTCAATCATAGATGTATGGAATCCATACTCTCTAGCCTTCCATGTTAGATAATAAGGATCTAGAGGAATGCAATGCCCACCTAGTCCAGGACCTGGATAAAAGGCCTGATAACCAAATGGTTTTGTCTTGGCCGCATCAATGACTTCCCAAGCCGAAATGCCCATTTTTTCACATAACATACAAAGCTCATTCACAAGGCCAATATTGATGTTCCGATAAGTGTTCTCCAGTATTTTTTCCATTTCCGCAACCGCTGGTGAAGATACTTCATGAATATCTCCATCAAGCACTGCCCGATACATCGCTGCTATTACCTCAGTAGCATCTTTTCCGATTGCACCAACTACTTTTGGTGTATTTTTAGTATGGTAAGTCGTATTACCTGGATCTACCCGTTCTGGGGAAAAACCCAAATAAAAGTCTTCTCCGCATTTCAAACCAGATCCTTTTTCCAATATGGGTTTAACCAATTCTTCTGTAGTTCCTGGATATGTCGATGATTCTAGTACCACCATTGTATCTTTAGTTAAGTATTTTGAGATTGCCTCCGTGCTTGCCTTTACATAACTGATATCTGGCTGCTGGTGCGCATCCAATGGTGTTGGCACACAAATTGCAATGAAATCTACATTCTTAATAAAACTGAAATCCGTAGTTGCGGATAATGTCTTATCTGCAACTAGCTTTTTTAGATCTGCATCAACAACATCTCCAATATAATTTACCCCTTCGTTCACACATTCTACCTTTTCATTTTGTACATCAAAACCAATTGTTTTAAACCCTGCCTTTGCCTTTTCAACTGCTAGAGGTAATCCGACATAGCCTAAGCCAACTACTCCTACGACAATTTCTTTATCAATTATTTTCTTTAATAATTTCGTTTTCATATTTTCTCCTTCACCTTATCATTGATTTTTCGGTAATGCTTCCCACAACATTTACAATCTGCAATTCCATGTTTAAACTCTAATTTTTCTCCGCATTCACAAACATAACATAATAGCTTCGCAGGATTTCCAACTACACAAGCATAATCCGGTACATCCTTCGTAACCACGCTGCCAGCTCCAATGAAAGCATAGCTACCAATATCGTGCCCACAAACAATTGTACAATTTGCGCCTACGGAAGCGCCCTTGTGCAAGGTTGTTTTTCGATATTCAGTTTTTCTGGATATGAAGCTTCTTGGATTAACCACATTGGTAAAAACGCAACTTGGTCCTAAAAACACATCATCTTCGCATATTACACCTTCATATAAAGAGACATTATTTTGAATCTTAACATTTTTTCCTAGCACAACTTTGGGCGATATAACTACATTTTGCCCTATATTACAATCCTCACCTATTTTGCAGTCTGACATAATATGTGAAAAATGCCATATTTTTGTTCCATTTCCAATTTGACATCCTTCATCTATATAGCTAGATTCGTGCACATAATAATCAGCCATGTCGATATTCCTTTACAACGGTTTTTATTTCATCACAAATAATTCCGATTTTTTTTTCTTCCAAATAGGGGTGCATAGGTAGACTCAGACATCGTTGACTAATTTCTTCAGACACATTTAAATCAGACAAATTAAAGTTATAAGCCTCATAAACCTTTTGCTTATGGAGTGGTGTTGGATAATAGATCATCGTTGGTATGTCTCGCTCTTTCAATTTGTTTTGCAAGTATTCTCTTTCTTCAGATGAATTCAACAATACTGTGTACTGTGCCCAACTGCTTATCATATTTTTCGGAACATAAGGTACTTCTACAACATTTTCAAGGCTATTTGAATATATCTGTGCAAAAGTATTGCGATTATCTAACTCATATTCTTTAAAAACACGTAGCTTTGGTAACAAGATCCCTGCTTGTAATGTATCCAGTCTGGAGTTCAGACCAACACGTACATTATCATACTTGAATTTTCCTTTGCCATGGATTCTTAAGGATTTCAATTTATCATAATATGCATCATTATCTGTAAATAATGCGCCGCCATCACCATAGCATCCCAATGGTTTTGCTGGAAAGAAAGACGTTGTAGCAATATCGCCAAAGCTACATGCCTTTTTTCCGTTTATAGATCCTCCAAAGCCTTGTGCACCATCTTCCAAAATAAGAAGATTGTATCTCTTTGCTAACGCATAAATTGCTTCAAAGTCTGCTGGCTGTCCGAATAAGTCAACTGGAATAATAACTCGTGGAACAAGTGTGCCTTCTTTTTGGACCTCAATGATCGCTTTTTCCAGTTTCTTTGTATCAATATTAAATGTTCGAGGATTAGTATCCACAAAAATTGGTGTTGCTCCAACTAAAGAGACTACTTCCGCTGTTGCATAAAATGTAAAACTTGGTAAAAAGACAGCATCACCAGCTTTGATATCCCATGCCATTAGCGCAAGTTGCAAAGCATCAGTTCCATTTGCACATGTCACACAATGTTTTACGCCAACATATTCGGCTAATTTTTGTTCTAGTTCCTTGACAAAAGGCCCCATCATATATTGGTTTGATTCTAATACTACTTGAATATTCTCGTTGATATCTTCTTTAATATGGTTGTACTGTGCTTTTAAATCAATAAACTGCATAGTTTCCCTTCTTTCTTACATTGAGTAATCTTCTTAATTAAATCTATTTTTGAAATCAATAGAAGCCACCTCATCTAATAGTGGAAGTTTTACTGCTTTGCCAGTGGCTGCTGATTCATATATTGCCAATACCAATTCCAACGCTCTTGTTCCTGCTTCCGCATCAACTAACGGTTTTGTATGTGTTTCAATTGCTTCTATGACATTATTATAGAGGGGAGTATGACCAAATCCATAAACACTTTCAGGATTTTCGCTATGTTCCCTCATGATATTATCTGCATCATCCCTATCATCAGCAAATTCCCACTCTTCTATGATGTTAACGGATTTGCCACCAGCTTTTACTGTTCCCTGACTGCCAAAAATATAGAGTGTTTCTTCTAAATTTTTAGGATATACGTTTACCGTACCCTCAAATAAACCATATGCACCATTCTTAAACTTAATAATCGCCATTCCAAGATCTTCTGCCTGAATATAGTCATGATTCAAGTTATCTGTATAGGCCATAACTTCGTCAATTTCATCGCCCATCATCCAGCGCAACAAATCTGCATTGTGGATACATTGATTCATCAAACAGCCACCATCATTTTCCCATGTTCCGCGCCACTTTGCCTGATCATAATAGCCTTTATTACGATTCCAGCGTACATGCGCTGCTGCATGAAATAACTTCCCAAAACGCTTATCCTCAATTGCTTCATGAATCTTCTGGATGGATTTATTGAATCGATTCTGATGATTTGCACATACAACCACATCATTTTCTTCTGCTGCTTTACATATCGCACGCGCGTCCTTCATATTCATTGCGATTGGTTTTTCAACAATAACATTGACCTTATGCTGAATGCAATACAAAGCAATCTCTGCATGTATACCTGATTCAGTAGCAATGCCAACCAAATCAGGACTCTCATGATTGATCATTTCTTGATAATTCGTATATTTTTTTATACCTGATGAATCAAACTCAAACTTGGCCAATAATTTGTTCATGTTCTTCGGTACTACATCACAAATCGCAACGATATCCAGATTATTATCTCTGGCTGCAGCTATGTGATTAGGGGAAATTCTCCCACATCCAATTAACGCATACTTCATTTTGTTTCCTCCTCTGTTTTTTCAATAAACGATACAATGTCTTTATAAATATTGTCAGCATCAAATAATTCCTTATATATTTCGAAGGAATTATTGCACACTCTGATATATTCGGATCTATCATTAAGTAAATTCTCTAAATACGCTTTAATATCTTGCTCATTGTCACTGCATAAACCACAATCATAGTTATGAATAAGTTCATTCATAACCCCTTTACATGTGACAATCATGGGAAGTGAGTAGGAAGTACCTTGACAAAATTTATTTCCAACTCCCATATTAAAATCGAAAGAATCATTGTAAGGGGCGAGTACAGCAAAGGATTCAATGAGCAGCTGTGACATCTGCTGATTATTGCACCAACCCATGAATTCAACATTTTCAACATCCTTCATCATATCTTTCACAGTATTAAATTGCGGACCATCTCCAGCAATCCGAATTGTCATAAGCCCTTTTAATTCAATCGCAATTTTCTTAATCAATGGATAATTAAAGCTATTTCCTAGACTTCCAATAAAAGTTAAGTATTTTTCTGGATGATTACAATTGCGGCGATACGTATTGATTTCCAAAGCATCTTTTGTTTCACATCCAATATAAAATGGTTGAGTGATGGGTTCTGAAGTTTTGGAGCTCCTCTTATAAGCCCCCCATTCTACTGCTTTACCAGTTACCCCTGTCAAATATGTTATTTCGTTGAAAATATTCTTTGCCCTTCTATTTGAAAATAAATAATATGGATAAATCAAAGCTTTTTTTATACCATGAAGTCTATCCACGAATATATCTGGCCAGAAATCACGGATATCTATAATAACTTTAACATTATTTTTTTTTGCATATTTTACAGCTTCATAAGCTAGATCAATTGTCGGATAAGCACAAAAGATTACATCTGGAGGAATTCTGTCAGAAATTATTTTTTTAAAATTGCGACTTTCCTTATAAGAACTCATCAGTCTTTGTAACGATATATTCTTTTGATAAGAATTAGAATGAATAAAATTCACTTGATAGTTGTCTTTTATGTTAATGCTACAAGTTTTATCAACCTTATATTTTTTTTTCGTATGATCAAATGACGAAGTAAATAAAGATACATCGTGATTTGCGCCTACTAACGCTTTGGTGAGTTTTCCCATCCTACCAAGGCTTTCTTCTTTATCGTACTCCCAAATAGGTTCATGACTTTTAACCAGCCAAATATTCATAAAAACACCTTTACTTTCATATTTTTATCTTTTTACTCTTTTTGAAGGGACTCCGACATAAGTTCCTGGTTCCACTATATCCTTGATAATCACACTACCAGCCCCTATGATACTTTCTTCACATATCAAGATATTGTTAACGACGTTGCAACCTGTTCCCAGCCAACACTTAGCTCCTATTTGCACCTTGCCAGATAAGTGACATCCAGGTGAAATATGGACAAATTTTCCAATCTTGTTTTCGTGATCAACACTGGACAAAGTGTTGATGATGCATCCATCATTAATTTCTGTTTTAGAATTGATGACTACATTCGCCATAATTGCCACACCCTTACCAAGTAAAACATCAGCGGCTATTACTGAACTTGGATGGATAAGATTAACCAATTTTCCGTTAACCCTTACTATCTGATCAAATAATTTAGCTCTTATTTCGTTATTCCCTAAGGAGATAAAGAAATCATATCCACCTATATATTTTTCAATAGTGCTAATAGATCCTATGATTCGATATGGATATTTCTTATTCTCAGCATCATCTAAAAATACAATTTCATCATATCCATTTAATTTTGCAATATCCGCAAGAACCAAACCATGACCACCTGCTCCAATTAACACAATTTTTTTACTAATTCCCATGGAATTCCTCCATTGTTACGGAGGTATCACTGCTAATACCTTCTTGCTTCAAGACCAATAAAATTGTCTTTCCTATGATTTGGATATCCAAAAGGAAATTGCAGTGCTCCGTATAAAATACATCCTTTTTGAATTTCTCTTCCCATGTTAGAGCATTCCTTCCCATCACTTGAGCAAGCCCGGTCAAGCCCGGTCTTACATCGTGGCGATGCTGTTGCTCCTCGCTATATAACGGTAGATATTTCACCAATAATGGTCTTGGACCCACAAAGCTCATATCACCTTTTAGAATATTGAAAAGCTCTGGCAATTCATCTAGTGAAGTGGCTCTTAACTTTTTTCCAAATGGAGTCAACCTTACCTCATCAGGGAGTAAATTTCCTTCTTTATCTATTTCGCTTGTCATACTTCTAAATTTATACATACTGAATATCTTTTCATTCTTGCCAGGTCTTTCCTGCATAAATATAACAGGACTTCCCAGTTTCACTCTAACAAGTATGGCTATAATTAAATAAATAGGACTTAACAAAACTATTGCAATCAAAGATAATATGAAATCAAGGAACCTCTTAAAAAATAATTTATACATTATTTAAAGCACTCCTTAATAATTTCTATTATTTGTTCTTGCTCTTCCACTGTCATCTTATTATCACTTGGCAAGCACAATCCTCTTTCGAAAATATCCACTCCAACATCAGCGCTTTTACCTGAAATATAGGCATTTGTTCTTGCTCTTCCGTTTCCTTCTCTCGTTATGAATGGATTCATTCTAAATATAGGCTGCATGTGCATCGGCTTCCAAATCGGTCTGCCCTCTGCATTGTATCTCGCAAGTTCTTCTAATATTTCTGTTGGACATGTTTTGCCTGCTTCGCTAATAAATAGTGCCTCTTTATCACTTCTTACCTGTTTACACATTGCTTTCTTATCGATAATCAAACAAGATAACCAGAAGTTTGGCTCACTATTCTTTTCATCGTAAGGATTCATTTTTATTGGAAGATTTTTTAAACCCTTTTTATATCTTTCATAAATAGCCTTTTTTTGTGCAATATGCTCATCTAAGTATGGTATCTGTCCTCTTACTACACCTGCGATGACGTTTGACATCCGATAATTGAATCCCAATTCTTCATGCTGATACCAAGGCGCATTTTCTCTTGATTGTGTAGACCATTTTCTTACTTTTTCAGCTGCTTCTTTATCATCAGACAGAAACATCCCACCTGATGATCCGGTTATGATTTTATTGCCATTAAATGATATTGCATTGTAATCTCCAAATGTGCCTGTCTGTACACCTTTATAGCTTGCACCTAAAGACTCGGCTGCATCTTCTATGATAATGGCATTATGTTTTTTACAAACTGCTTTGATTTCATCAACTTTTCCGGGAGTACCATATAAGTGGACTAGGATAACTACTCTTATCTCAGGATATAATTCAAATGCTTTCTCTAAAGCAATCGGATCCATATTCCATGTATCATATTCCGCATCTATAAATACTGGAATCCCGCCTTCATAGACTACTGGATTGATAGTAGCGCCAAATGTCATGTCTGTACAGATTACTTTATCTCCAGGTTTTACTCCAGCTAGTTTAACTGCCAGATGTAAAGAGGATGTTCCGGATGCTAAAGCAACAGCATATCTGCATCCAACTTTTTCACAAATCATTCTTTCTATTTCATTAATGTTTTTGCCTACTGTAGACATCCAATTTGTTTCATAGGCTTCCGTAATATATCTTAATTCTTCTCCATGCATAGTTGGGCTTGACAGCCATATTTTATCCTTGAATTTCTCCAAATCTATCCCTCCAAAATAAAAGCAAGTCCCTTTTCAGCACTTGCTTATGATTTCTAATCCGACTTTTGTTGTGATTTCTATGTTGAACATACTGAGCTGAAGATAGGCGATCCGCTTATGCCGATCTATTCTTATGATTTGTCTTTCTTTTCCCTGTAATGGTCCTTCCGTTATAAATATCTGTTCTCCCTGTATGAAGCCTGTAGACATCTCTACAACATGCTCTTCTTTTCCGAATGATTTCATGAAAGCAACTTCCTCTTCATTCAAAGGAAATATATCTGCCTTTTTCTTACCGATGACCTTCACGAAATCAGGTATTTTTTTAAGCTCTATATTTAACTGATCGATCTGATCCGTTATCATGAAGATATAGCCTTTGAACAGGATATCCTTTACATCATGCCATTTCCCCATGTATTTCTTTTTTCGGATATACTCAGGTATAAAACACTCCTGCAGCACATCCTTTGAAATCATGGTCTGGCACTTCTCTGCAATCTTTCTTTCATGACCGCTTCTCACCTGTACAACATACCATTTCATGCTGTTTCCTCCAATAGGGTAGGCTTCGCCTATCAAACTTCATATCCAGTTTGACTTTATAACTATATGACCATACATTCGTGATGAACGTGACATAGCAACGATCCATCCCTCAGCATTCTTTTCAACCTCGGATAACTGTCTATTATCCTTTGTTAAAATGAATTTTACACTTTCCATTTTAACTAGAAATATAATACTACAAAAGTAACTATATTGCAACCTCTCTTACTTTATTCTGGTCTGAATATCTAACATATTTATGACTTTATTAGATAATGTAATGATGACTGACAGAATTTGAAATAAAACTACCAGTATAACTGGTAGTTTTCTCTGAGCCTATAAGGCTCCTTTCCCTGCTACACCTAAAGGTACGGTGAGAAAGACTTGACGGTTGCACTCTGCTACTTGTACCCCTTAAAGGGGTCCTCTATTTTATTTTTTCACCTGTGAATGGGTCTACAAATTCCTTCATGCTCATTTGATCATACATTTTGTCCTCGTAAATTTGATTCCTTATGTATTCTTCTATTACTTTTTTATTTTTTCCCACTGTATCGACATAGTAGCCCCGACACCAAAATTTACGTTGCCCGTATTTATATTTCAAATTCGCATGTCTCTCGAATATCATCAATGTGCTCTTTCCCTTCAGATATCCCATAAATGACGAGATACTCATTTTGGGTGGAATCTTTACCAACATGTGCACATGATCATTGCATAATTCCGCCTCAATTATCTCAACACCTTTTCGCGCGCATAAATCTCTTAGTATTTTTCCTATATCTTTTTTCAATTTTCCATATATTACTTGCCTTCTATACTTAGGCGCGAAAACGATGTGATAATTGCAATTCCATTTTGTGTGTGCTAAACTTTCTGTATCCATATTTTATGGTACCTCCTTTATTTTGTTGTGACCGCCAAGCCACTTACATTATATCGGAGGTTTTCTTTTTTTTGTTACTTTTCTTATAGCTTAAGCTTTTTAGAACCACCTGTATAACAGGTGGTTTTCTTGTTACAAAAAGATATATCACCAAAATGTGATATACCTTCGCTTTTTTATTTCGTACAAACGCTTTGATCCTGATCTGTTATGATTAAGCTTAGCAACCTGTTCTTAATATCATCACGCTGTTCGACATCATTCAATACCTCTTCAAGCTTGACCAATCTGTCTGTAATATCGTCCTTTGTAATTGCCATGACATTGTTTTTAAAAATTAAATTGTTTTTCGTTCTTGTTGTTGTTTCTCCATCAAGCTTTAATTCCTCAAACATCTTCTCTCCGGGACGCAATCCAATTTCAACGATATCAATATCCTTATAGGGTTTGAATCCTGACAATCGAATCATTTTTTCAGCTAAATCCAAAATCTTCACTGGCTCTCCCATATCAAGAACGAAGATTTCGCCTTTATCCGCATAAAAACCTGCCTGCAGTACCAGCTGTGCTGCCTCTGGAATCGTCATAAAGTAACGTATGATGTTTTTATCTGTTATTGTGACAGGACCGCCTTCCGCAATTTGTTGCTTAAAAATCGGGATAACGGAACCATTTGATCCTAAAACATTCCCAAAGCGAACAGCAGCCATCTTAGTCACGCCATTGTTACCATTTGCCTGCAAAATCATTTCAGTCATTCGTTTTGTTGCACCCATGACATTGGTTGGATTAACCGCCTTGTCCGTACTGATCATAATGAATCTGGATACATTATTCTTAATGCATGCATTAATTACATTATTTGTTCCAAATACATTGTTCTTGATAGCTTCCATAGGACGCGTTTCCATTAACGGAACATGTTTGTGTGCAGCTGCATGAAAGACAACATCCGGATTATATTCTTTAAAAATACCATTAAATGCTTTGAACTCCCTAATGGATGCAATTAATGAAATAATTTCAATAGTTTCATCCAGCGTTCCATGTGTCCGGTTTCTATTAAATTCCTGTTCCAGCATATACAAGGAATTCTCATTGATATCAATCATCAGCAGCTGTTTTGGTTTGAATTTCACTATTTGCCGGCACAACTCAGATCCGATGGATCCGCCGGCTCCTGTTACTACTACAACCTTATCTGTTAAGTAGCTTTTTATTTCATTTTGCTCAAGCTTAATTTCACCACGGCCAAGAAGGTCTTCAATACTAATATCCTGAACCGGATACTTTTTAGGTGAATTCAGCTCATTAACAAGTAAATTGTCACCTTCTTTCATAATCTTGGTTTCCAGTTTTGCAGATTGACACAAATCATAAATCCTTCTCACTGTATCCTTATCAGCACTCGGCATAGCAATAAATGCAATTTTCACATCATACTTCTGCACAATCTCTGGAATATCATATGTATCTCCCAAAACCCTATATCCTGAAATTTCATTATTAATTTTCTTATCATCAACAAAACCCACGACACTAACATTAAAATTATTATTTTGCGCCAATTCCTTTACTAAGATATATCCGGCATCTCCAGCGCCTATAATGATAGCTTTATCAGTTTTATTCGCAACCTTGTATAACCTTCTTCTATACAATCTGTAACAAACACGTACATTAAACATCAGCAAAGCTGTTAATAATCCTCCAGTAACTATAACACTAAGAAAAGTTCTATCCAATTCAAATACGATCGCCAAAGCAAACAATACTACAGTAGCCATAACAACAGCCAAACCGATTCTCAGAGTTTCGATAGGCCCGACATACTTCCATAAGCTTTTGTGAATTTTAAACAACATGAAGCAAATCATGTAAACTAATAAAACTGAAAGCATTGCCAGCGCAAAGTTTCCTATATAAATATCTTCAAAATTTGGTATTCTAAACTCTATCTTAATCCAATAAGCCAATAGAAAGGATACAAATACGATGCATAAATCAAAAAAGCACAGCATCATCTCTCTATGATTCTTATATAGATTGTTTTCAAATATTTTCTCAATCATTCCAGCCACTCCTTCATACCTATCCTATTCTACCATACAACTTAATTTAATAAAATCTAATTTTAAAAAATCAAGGTAAATATACCTTATTTTATGCTTATACATCAATAATGAATTGTTATTTGTACCAGAATTTATGAATTTTCAAGTATCTCATATCTATCATATAAGAAAAAAATAATTTCCATTCCAAAGAACAGTTTTCAGCTTTTTCTATTATCATGATGACCGTTAGCTTTTCCTCAAATATAACGAATATCTCCTTATAGAGAATTATTTCATTTTCAGATGGCTTCGTCCATTACAGATAGGGGTACCATGCAATCTCAAAGCCTTTAGAGATTTTTTCTATTAATGCATAAGTCAACATCATGCACCGAATTTCACTTGTTATTCACATAAGTCTTAATTCTTAAAAGATTCATCATTATCTGCAAATATACAAAAAGAGAAACCTAATTCACAAGCTTCTCTATTAATATTTCTAATTATCTATGATGCTAACACTTTGAAATCATCCCTTACTTTTTGTCATAGTCTTGAATATTGCGTATTATTTCAATAAAATATTTATCTTCATAACGATTAAAGATAAACTCTATGATTTTTGTTGGAACAACCAACAATGCAGTAATCAAAGATACTGAAGCATTGATGAAAGCTACTAAAGTATTCATATCAAATCCTCTATTTACCATGACTGCAATTGAAATACAATGCGCAAGTACCACAACTATCATAACGCCTAAAAAATAAATACAGAAACTTTCTTACACCTAGTTTCGAATGAAAGAGTTTTTGTAAAAAACCCCTATATTCTATAAGTATCTTTGCATACTCTTCATTTCTTTCTTGCTATCTACTTTTCTTCTTACAAATTCATAGGAATCAACTTCATTATTCCGCAAATACAAAGGTTTTTTTAGTAAATTTCAAATCGTTTTTTCATTTGATTTTATCCTCAACCCCAATTCCCCGATTCTTCTTAATATAGCAGTTTCAGAAACATCAAAAATATCCGATAATTCATTAACAATCGTTTCTTTTTTGTATTCTAAAAGTGAAAAAAGTTTATATTTATCGGTAAAAATATCTTTTGGCATTAATAAAGCAGCAGCAAATCTATTTACTCTTATTTCCGTTTCACTAGTAAGCTTATCCTTATCCAAACTATATTCATCCGCAAAATCTGACTTTCCATCATAATCAAATATGTAATGCCCTAACTAATGAGCCGATATAAAATGCTGGTGTCCGCGATTTTCATATGCATTAATTAACAAAATTCTTTCACACCCTCGTGCCTCTATTAAGAAATCACTGCCCCCAATAACTCCAGAAATATTCGCTGATAGGTTTTCTTTATATATCTTAAATCCCGCTTTATCAAGAATATGCGCAATTGGTGTCCGATAATCTAGCAATTCAATCTGATGGCGTACTTCACCTACAATTCTTTTAATTTCGTTCGAATCAGAAAAGTCTTTAAAATAATTATTTTCTTGTCTTAATCTATCAAATACACACATAGCTCTACACTCTCTTTTCTTTCCTAACGTTTAACACCTCAAATCTATATTACAAAATTTTTCCTTTTTTTGTAAAAATAAAGTGTAGAAACATGGTCTTTAACAGAGACAATTCACCCCTTCCCTATAAATATCTAAATTTTACACCCTTAATTCAAAAACAACATCTTAAAATAATCTTAGTAAAAATCTAGCTATAAATATTATCAATCATTACTGTATTCTATTCTTATATTCATACTCTCATAAATTCTTATCAATAAAGGATAATATAGGATTATCCTTAAAAAGAGTAAGACGAAAGCTATATAAGGAGCTATATGAAATTCATAGAAGATAAAGTATGGACAGAAATTCTAAATTATTTTTATAAGAAACAATATGGTAGCATAAAGGGAAATATTAAAGGTGTTCAGTTTGAAGCGTTGGTTGCATTTTTGCTTAAACTGTTATTTAATCAATATGAAATTGAATTTCATCCTACGAAGGCCTCGCATGATGGTAGTAAAGATTTTTGGGCAATTGATGATCTGCAAGAGCTTTGGTGGGCGGAATGTAAAAACTATACACAAAATATTGCATTGAAAGAATTAGCTCCAACACTGGTTATGGCTGAACTAAATGATGTACAGCATTTGCTTTTCTTTAGTTATTCAAACCTTAATAAAAATCTCAAGCGTCATATAGGACGATATGCATTTGAACACAAAAAAGAAGTTTTCATTTATGAGAATGAAACAATAGAGGAACTCCTATTCACAAATTATAAAGAAATGCTTTCAGATTTTCTGGGTCAACAGATTAAAGCAGATTTTCATCACTCCGTAGAAATAGATTTTTATAATGAAAAAAATCCAAAACTGATAGATAAGAAACGATTTAACGGGTATTATGAAATCATGGATTTAGCTGTGGGTGAAGTGTATAATTTGAATGTTATCGCAGAAAATAAACATAAATTCAATTCCTGTACTATTAAAATAACCATTGATGAATCAGAAGATAATTATTATTTTGAGTTTCTATCACAGGACAAGGCTTTACGTAATAAGATAATGCGTACTATTGAATTAAAACCTAATCAAATCGTATTATGTAAATTTAAAGTACGTTTAATAAAATATAGGGAAAGGCTAAAGCTTCCACGCTTATGTACGGAAGTATGCCTGAACGGTGTGCAGGAAGCAAAAGCAAAAGCTGATTCTGTGGCATATCCTTGTGAATGGAATAGAAACAATGTCCTTATAGGGAAGCATTATGAGGATCTCATAAATATATTTACACATGAGTGTATAAATAATTCCCCAATGTCCGGATTTCTGGTATATGGTGGCGGTGGCACCGGAAAAACAAGAATATTACAGGAATGCGATGCAGTTTTAACAAAAAATGATTATCATATCCTAAATTTTATAGGCTTTGATAAAAATAGTTCTTGGAAGGATGTTGTGCGTGAAATCACCTATAGCGCTTTTGCGATTTCGGAAGACCTTGCATTTCATCTCATGTGTGAAACCGACGATATCGTTATACCGAGTCTTGATGATAATATCAAAGAAGAAATTGTAGCATTTTTTAAATTATTAAATAAGAAAGAATTCGCATTTGAAGAATTGCATCGGTATCTTAAAATAATTTTTGGAAAATTATCACAGGGCAGATATGCTGTAATCATTGATAATATGCAATCTTATGCGGTAGAAATTATTGATTTCTTCAAAGAAATGATACAGTATATGCTCCAACATCAGCAATCCTCACATATTGTCTTACTTATCTCTATCAATACGAGTCTTGTATTTGATGATCGATACCTTGATTTTATCGGGGAATTTAGCAGAATTGATTTTCTCTGCAGGAAAATTGATGGATTTCAAAATGAAAAACAGGCCATCGCATATTTAAAAACTATTTTGAGCTTGGATGATTATCCTTTAAATCTTCCTGTATTAAGAAAGATTCTTGCCAGTACGTCGTTAAAGCCAAAATATATCCAGCAGCTTGCCAATCACTTAATCATATCAGATTGCATAGAATTTAAAAATCAGCATGGAATTATCAACAAATCGAAGGAACTGGAAGCGAGTTTACGATCTATTCCAGATGATTATGAAAGATTATTCAGTTCGAGTTATCATATGATATTGGATAAATATGTACAATGGAAGTCAGATATCTATGATTTTATTTCCTTACTTCATCTTTTTTCCACAATGGATGAATCATTATTAGATATATTAAATGTAGACAGAAAGATTGTTCAGGCCTTAGTCAGGCACGGGGTCATTAAAAATGAAGGTGACCATAGGAACAAATGCTATGCATTTGAACACGATCTAATTGAATCCTGTTTAAGTACGGATATCTATCCAGATCTGCTGAAAAATGCGATGAAATATTTAGAGTCCTATCAAGACCTTTTTCATACGATTCTAAGAGATAAACAGGTTCCTATTCTGCTTTATAAGCTTTCTCATCGTATGTATGCAGGCAGTGAGCTTATAACTATAAACAAACATAAAGTACTTTATACTATACCAAATAAATTTATATTTAATTTTCATACGTATTTGCTCGATAATTTCATAAATAAAAAAGATGAAATGGAATTGAATGTGTTTATTAAGGAAGTGTCTGAATGCTGTAAATATGTTAGAGATCATATCAGTGAGTTAAGTGCAGAATATTTATTCGATAAAGCCTTTTCACATGTGTTTGATATAGTTTCAAATGAAAAAAACATTCTCCGTGAGCAATTCTCATTCATCATACATTATTGTGAAAATAAAAACAGATTGGCAAAAGCCGATTTATCTAGAAAAATTTACACTTTATATTATGAAAGATTGGAAGCTTGTGTATTAAATCATCGTGATATGGAAAGAGAAATTGAATATGCCAAAGCTTATCTTGAAAATCGAATTTTTGTATGTGGCAGACTGGAGGGTGCTTCATTGAAATATGTTTCCAATCTCAATAATTCAATGATGACAGCAATCGCATGGCAGTTTCATGATATATTATTAGAAGACTGTTTTGATGCTGCTAATTTATTTTTTATGAATAATGAAGATCTGAAACGAGGAATAGAATTATTGAAATGGGGCTTCAGAAGCTTTGAGTTATTGCCTGCTCATACAGCAGCGAAGTTTAAAGTTAACTATTATTCGAAGCTTATTCTCTATCAATTGATTACGCAGCAATTTGAGGATGCCATCAAAACAGCGAATGAAGCATTGTCCTATATAAAAGATAACGAAATCATCAATTATCATATTTTCTTTAAGTGTCGTTATCTGAAATATAAATTGATAGCTCTGTTATTGATTGGAGACTGTTCAGATATACTTGACAGCACCTTCGAGCAGTATGAAACAAATTTAAGTATTACACATACAGATAAATCAGATGACTGGCTATTTCTTCAGGCTAAGTATGCATTTTTAAATAATAACAGAGATAACTTTGAATCAATATTTCAAAGGCTGTATACTTCAATGGATTACGCTTCAAGTAATGTGAACATGCTGGAGGAGCTCGCATTAAAATATAAATTATTGTTTCCTGAAAAAATATTTTCAGAAATCGATGACAGAGCGAAGTCTTTATCATTAGTAAATAAGCTGCTCTATATGACCCCAAACGAAATCAAAGCATTCAATGCTGACTATATAAGCAAGGCAGTGATAGTCAGCATTGATAAAAAGGATGGATTTTACATGTGATTAACAGGAGCGGTCAATAATTGAAGACAGTGGTAAGAGGTTTCCATGAGAATCTAATACCAAATCATCTTTTATGTCTCGCATATGATACCAAATCAGATTATCTTGAAGGGAAGGGAAATAATCCACGAAATAAATAATTGGGACGTTGACATTCATGAATGAGTAAGGTATTTCATCATAGATTTGTATAGGAGTAGAATAATGTGGTGTATTTTGCGGATACGTATGGATATCACAATATTCAATATCTGCTATTTTTCTTAGCTGTGAGGCATACCATTCAAACTCCCATAAAGATGATAGATTGATGAAATAATACATGGGCTTTAGTTTAAAGATTGATTTTAAATATTTAAAGGATCTCATTATGCTTGAATCGATGGTGGGTGATAGAGTTTTGTAATTTTTAGCCCAAAACATGCTAGTGGAATCACTGCGTAAATGAGAGAAACTGGCACTTTTTCCATTTTTGAATGAGCTGCTACCTCTATGATATGCAATAGAATCAGCAATAACCCAGTTTTCTAAACCTAAGTTTCCAATCTTGAGTCCTATATCACAATCACTGCAACAATACGGCATATCCAAATCCATGCCTCCTACTTCAAGATATGTTTCTTTTCGCAGCATTAATGTTGCACTTGTTGTGGAGGAGACCTTTCTATCTTCCATCGCTAAAGGATGGTTGAATTTTAGACCTCTTAGCGGATGGACAATACGGTATTTTGAGTATTCTATTCCAAAATCGATAATCCTGTTATTTATAGGGTTCAATAGTTTTGAGCTCACTGATCCAATATTATCATTGGATAATAGCTTTTTTAAAAGAGGAGTATACCAATCATGATAACTGAAAATATCCTGATCACATAAGGTAATTATGTCACCATGTGATGCCTCAACACCTAGATTTGCTGTTTTTGAATACAGCATTGATTTATCATATTTAATATATGTAAATCGCTTTGGTAAATCTACTTTTAATTCATTCAGGTTATTATTATTTCCAACTATAATGATTTCTACTTCATTAGGAATGATTTTATCCAAAAGCTGTGTTGTGTAATATAGCATTTCTTTGTTTCTATGATAAGGCATAATAATACTTTGCTTTGGCTCCATGATTGTTATTCTCCTCTCTTCCCTGTATTTAAATAGTTTTCTGCTGCTTTTGCATCTTCCAGAGTGTTAATATTAAAGTTGGCATCGCCAGATTGTTCGATTCGACATTTAAGACCAGTATCAATAGCTAACTGGATCCAATTGCCCATTTCATATTCCCCACGCTGTTGATTCGGTTTCAGTTCTGTCAATATACTTAACATACTCTGTCTCATCAAACATAAGCCGGTGCCTTTCCATTTGTTAAAAACCTCAATCGGCTTTTCAATTAAGCAAGTAACCAGGTTATTAGAATTCAGCGACAGTGTGTAAGCCTTTTGTATATTTTCGATTGTATCTTCTGTTACGCCACATAAACAGTCTGTATCTGAATGTTTGAATTTTTCCATCATAGACATGATTCTGGGATGCACTGTAATTTCATCACTTAAACACATCATGAAATCACTATTTATGTAAGGTGCTGCTAATAATATGGCGTGTGCTATTCCTAATTGAGGTTCTTGATAAACATATGTTATTTTTATGCCTTGATAAGATTCACCCATATATTTCATAATATACTCAGCGTTATGACCAACAATGATTATTAGTTCGTCAAAATACTGTGGTAATACCAATTCAAGGATATAGTTTATTAAGGGTATATTATTTATGGGCGCAAAGCATTTATTTGATATCTTCATATCCAATCGGTGACCTTTACCTGCTGCCAGCAAAACGAATTTCATATAATTTTCTCCTTTTTAATTTTCATCAAATGAAGGATAATCCTATATTATCCTTTATAGTTTCCTTATTCAAATAATGCAATCAATGCATCATATAATTCCTCCGGCGTTTGAACCGGTTTACTCACCTTCTGTTTATCCACCTGGAAATCCAGTGTGTCGATAAATCTGATTTCATTTTGATACAGATAATCAAAGCCGATCTGTAAAACTGCTGCATGGCTTCGCTTCTTTAAATAGGACGCACAGTCTGCATCTATAATAATAATCTGTTTGTTTTTCACCATATTGAGCCGCTTTAGTAAATGCGGATCCGAAAACAGCCCCAAGCCGAACAGCACAATAGAGTCCGCTTCCAGAATATCTTTTTCAAACTGTTCCAATATGTCCGGATATACTTTATGCTCCTTGTTTTCAGGTGAACTGCATATAATTTCCGATGCTTCATAATCTCCATGCAGTGCTACTATCTTCATATCAATGGTGATTCCACTGTCCTTGATATCGAAAAACTCATTTGTAATCTTATCATAGTTCGTCGTATAGCAAGTAACCCTTTCATACCCTGTCTCCTGCATTTCACGAAACAGACAGCCGGAGAAGCAACTCATTTTATGAAAAGAGTTTTTATCCGTATGCTTTAATTTTGATATTGTCCGCATCGTTTTCGGTACACTGGTCTTTTCATTATCAATAATCAAATTCTGCATATTTGTTTTTATTTTATCTGAAACAGCCTTTTCCAGCTGCTCCAGTATCTCTTCTGCTTCCACCTTGGAACAAAGATTCGCCAGCCTTGATAAAAGGAACTCTCCATTCACATTTGCATCCGCTATCTTTATGTCATCCAGCAGATGGCAATACTCATTCAACAGCCCTTTTGTCTCCTTATACCATTTCATACTAATCCATTTATTGGGGCACGCATCAAAGAGCTTTTCCATAATCTCTTCTTTATACAATGGATTATTCAAATACGCACTAAAGAAGCAATTGAACCCGTTGCCTATAATGAACACACTTTTCATTCTGCTTCCCCCTTAATCTATCGCATCCAGCTCATGATATAATGTTTTTGCATACGTATCTGTCATTCCACTTAAAAAATCAGTGACCAGTAACAGCCGTAAATATAATGCGTCACGCTCCTTATACTCACCTTCCAGCTTGGAAGCTTCCTTGCGGTAATTTGCGACGTGATTTGAGGAAAGCAGACTTGTAACCTTCTTATCTATTTTCTGCTGCTTGAAGCCTGCGTTTTTACAATCAAAATATATAATAGCAGGAACAAATTTATCCAACAGCGAGTTCAGGAGCTTATGAGCAGAGATTTCCAGCTTCATAATGCTTGTATGTGTAAACGCATAATCCTTTGCTGTTTCCTTTAAAATTTCCAATGTCTTCTCATGATAGGTATCCTCCAGCAGCTCCTTGTGATATTCTCCCTTCATAATGGCCGTATAATTGATACTGAACGAATAGGCCGCACACCACATCAGCCAACCTTTTATGTATTGCAGCCAGTTTTGGACAGCATACATTTCTGCATCCTTCACAGAGCTGCATAATTCCAATCCTTTAACATAAAGCTCCGTCAGCTTCTGCTGTGCTTCCTTTACATAATAATATTTATCATTTTTATCATATTTCTGTATTTTATCTGCGATTTTCTTCCTTAACTGATGGTAGCTGAACAACCCTTTCTTAAAGGAATCCTCTACATCTGCCACGCCGTAGGATATATCATCAGCAGCTTCCAGTAAAAACGTTAACGGATGACGTACATAGCTTCCAACAGCCAAAGTTCCGGTCTTCCTGCATATTCTTTGTACCAATTCCTCATCAGCCTGAAAGAACCCCATTTTATGATATTGGATATTTTCTGCTTTATCATCGATATCTTTGGAACAGCACGGATATTTAATCAATGTGTTAATAACTGCAGCTGTAAGATTCATGCCAAATTCACTATCCGAGAACGGCAGCTTAAGTATGGAACGAAGTGCCTGCGCATTCCCTTCAAAATTCTCAAGATCCATTCGCTGCTATTTACTCAACAGGCTGTATACAGATTCTTCTCCATACATAAGCTCTTTCAAGTGATTTCGAAACCAGTCTCTTATTATCGTTTCGCCAAAATGACCAAACGGCGGATTCCCAATATCATGCAGAAGACCTGCACAGAACAGAATGTCCGGCATTGATTCTGTTTCATGCATAGAAACCCTGTTGTATTTTTTCAAACGCTTTCGTGTCAAATTTGCCAGCTGCTTGGCTGTAAATGCCGTTTCCAAAGAATGTGTGAGTCGAGTTCTTACAAAATCATTTTTGTCCAATGGAAAAACTTGTGTCTTATCCTGAAGTCTTCGAAAAGCTGCGCTCTGGATAACCGTTTGCTGATCCTTTTCAAATTCGTCCCGTAATTCCTTATCAAATTCTTCCAATGGAATCGCCGCCAGACGTTCATCTGATAACAATGCTTCCCAATTCATATTGCCTCGCTTTCCCTGATACTGTCTTTGAAAAATGAATACGACAAAAAGCCCCCGTATTTTCCCCACTCTTTTTCTTTATTATACAATAGAAACAGCTAACCATGTAAAATTTCTCGTACTTTTTTATGTTTTTTTCTATTATTGCTACCTATCGTTTTACAAATCTTATAATTCATGGAATTCATTCAGCAAATATCACTGAGAATCAACATCCATCAGCTTCCTTTCGCAAACCATTCAGCTTTTTAAATCCTTCCTCACTTCTTATCCTCTTACATTTCTCCGTCAATAAATTTCATAATTTACAGTATTTTCCATTTAATATATATTTACATATTTTACCATATAAACTAGCATAAACCTTGAGGTGAAAAACATGAACTATATCTTAACCAAAGAAATTGTAGACCGGTATCTGCAGGAATGCAGTATCGCAAAAGAGCTGAACGCCCACACACTGAAGGCCTATCAGATCGATCTGAAGCAGTTTTTATGTTTCATGGAACCCTATGCATACGATGTACAAAAGGAATCTCTGCATGCCTATATTCTGCATCTGCACAAGACATATCAGAAACCAAAAACTATAAAACGCAAGATTGCCAGCATCAATGCCCTGTTCTCCTATCTTGTTTTTCATGATCTGATGGAAATCAATCCCATGAGCCGTCTGCGCACCTCCTTTCGGGAACCCCGGCTGCTGCCCAGAACCATACCGTACACACACCTTTCCTCCATCTTCAACCGCATTTATGATGAGATGAAGAACTGCAAGACCAGCTACCAGCGCAAGGTATGTGTCCGCAATGCCGCCGTCATGGAGCTTCTCTTTTCCACCGGCATGAGAGTCTCCGAGCTCTGCCATGTCAGGGATGAAGAAATCAACCTGCGTGAGCAGTATGTCCGCATTTATGGAAAAGGATCAAAGGAGCGCATCCTGCAAATCGGCAATCCGGACGTGTTGAAAATTCTCTATTCCTACCGCTCCATGTTTCAAAAAGAAATCGAAACCAGCGGCTTCTTCTTCATCAACAAGCTCGGCAACCCGCTCTCCGAGCAATCTGTGCGCCTGTTGATTGCCCGCTATGAGAAAGCGCTGAAAATCCCCCAGCATCTGACGCCCCATATGTTTCGCCATACCTTCGCCACACAGCTGTTGGAGGAAGACGTGGACATCCGCTACATTCAGCATATCCTTGGACACAGCTCCATCACTACCACGCAGATCTACACCCACATCAGCTCCAACAAGCAAAAAGAAATCCTGTACCATAAAAATCCAAGAAATTTCATAAACCAGAGCTGATTGCACATATACTGCATCCCGCCTCTTGTCTAATTCAAATCCGAACAGCAAAAAAGAGAATTCAGAGATACTTTGCGTACATGAATTCCCTTTTTCTATATAACTGGCATTGTATTAAAGCATTCCGAAAATCTCCATCTCTTACAGGAAACTTTCTGATCAACGAGAGTGAAGACTTCCCTTCATCTTTGGTTATACACTGGCTTTCCCCGTTCAGCCATTCACCTTCAGCAGCTCCAGAATCTGATCCTTATCCATCCTCATGATATTCGTCTCATTCTCTTCCACGAAAATATCCGCAAGCTCCTTTTTCATCTGCTGTAAATGCTGAATACGCTCCTCCACGGTATTGCGCATAATCAGCTTATACACCTGCACGCGGGAATTCTGACCGATGCGATATGCCCGATCACTCGCCTGATTCTCCGCCGAAACATTCCACCAGGGATCATAATGAATCACTGCCTCCGCAGCTGTCAGATTGATACCGGTACCCCCGGACTTCAGTGAAATAAGGAACACCTTCTTTTCCTTATCCTGAAACTTCTGTACAAGCTCCCGTCGCTCCTCCTTACCGGTACTTCCATCCATTCGGAAATACGGTATATGCAGATGCTGTAGCTCAACCTGAATCAAATCCAGCATGGAGGTAAAATTGGAAAACAGCAGCACGGACTTATCATTCTCCACAAGAGAGCTCACCAGCTCCATGCAGGCCTTCAGCTTACTGGAAGGCTGCGATACCTCCTCATACACAAGACGCGGGTCACAGCAAATCTGCCGTAAGCGCATCAGCATTCCCAAAACCTGGAACCGATTGGTCTTCACCAGATCGAGCTCCTGCTGCAGCTCCTTGTTGACCTGTGCAAGATTCGCCATATACATTGTTTCCTCTGCCTCATCAAAGGCGATACTGAGCGTTGTCTCCGTCTTTTCAGGCAGCTCACTCAGCACCTCCTTCTTCACTCTTCGCAGAATGAACGGCTGTACCATTTTCTTCAGCTGCTCCTGCTTCTCCTTATGCTTTCCAAGAACGATATCCTTCTCGAAATGATGGGAGAAATAGCGGTAATCAAACAGGTAGCCCGGCATCAGAAAGTCAAAAATACTCCACAGCTCAGCCAGTGAATTTTCAATCGGTGTACCTGTCAGAGCCAGTGCATGATGGCTCTTCAGACGCTTCGTGCTTGTCGCATTCATCGTCCGCTGGTTTTTGATATACTGTGCCTCATCCAGAATCTTATAGAAGAATGTCCGGCTTTCATAATAGCCGATATCCCTCTTCAGATAATCATAGGAGGTAATCAGCAGATCCATATCCATACTGCTGCGGATCAGCTCCTCCCGCTTTGCCTGAGAGCCTGTGATACAGCAAACCCTTAAATCACTTGCAAATTTACGCACCTCATCCTCCCAGTTATACAGCACACTGCTCGGCACAACGACAATGCTGGTGCGGCCTGCCTGCTTTTCGCTTTCCAGAAAGGCAATGACCTGCAACGTTTTTCCAAGACCCATATCATCCGCCAGAATACCTCCGAAGCCATACCGGTGCATCAGCTTCAGCCAGCGAAAGCCATCCTTCTGATAATCACGTAAAAGCTCATTATAGCGCTGTGGTATTTCAATATCCTGTGTACTGATCTGCTGAAAGGAGTTCAGTATATTCTGTAAGACATCCTCTTTATGGAAGGCAATGGAGTCACTTCCCTTTGTGAATGCATCCAGCATGAACAGACGATATCCCGGCAGCTGTATGCAATTCTGCTGCAGCTGTTCATCCTCGATATGAAACTCCTGCATCATCGTATCCAGTTCCTCCAGCTGATCACTCTTCAGATTCAGCAGCTTCCCGTTTTTCAACCGATAAAAATGCTTTTTCCTGCGGTAGGCGCGCAGCACATCCAGCAGCTCCTCCTTATGAATATCACGGCTGTGTAAATCAATTTCCAGAAGGTTACCCGCAAGGCGAAGCCCTGCCTGCAGATTAACCACATGCTTCTTATTCATATTCTTCAATACATCACTGACAAAAATCTCACAATATCCCGACAGAAACGGAAGGCCGTCCCGCATGAACTCCAGCAGGGTTTCACTCACATCATGAAACAGCGCGCAATGCTCCTTCGGCTGTATGATATCCGCATACTGCCTTATGAAATTTTCAACGATCTCCTGGCGCAGCGGCAGATATTCCTGCTCATCCTGAAAGCCCGGTATCCGTTCATCCTCATACAGAACATCCAGCTGAAAATACACCCTTCCCAGCTTATCAATATCCCCATACAGCTCCAGCCCGATCGGCTCCAGCGTATAGGCATACTTCGCGATTCCATACATATTCGCATAATCACGGATTTCACTTAGAACATATTTATAGAAATCCGCAAACTGCTCATTGCGCACATACAGCTGCTGCTCACTCAGGGAATCAATCAGCTCCAAACACTTCCCCTGTTCATCAAAGCGATAGCGGTACAGCGTATCATCCTGCATGCGGTACAAGTGATGCCGTCCCCGAATACCGCTTTTCAGCAGCGACCAGTTGCGGAAGGTAAGCAGAACAAAATCCTCCTCACTCTTTACGCGGATGTCCAGCAGCTGTCGTTTATCCTTCATCTGAATGTTGCGATAGCGCTGTGGAAGGCGCCCCAGCAGCTCATAAAACTCATCCATATACAGCGGAGGAATCTCCATAACGCTCGGATTGGATACCAGCGTCTTTCCCTCATAAAAGCAGTTTTTCAGAAAACGGATCAGATCCTGGCTGTCTTCATCAAAGCGGTTTATCGAATGGGTGAACGCCAGAGACATACCATATTGTGCATAGGTCTGCTGGGCAAGACGCTCAAAGAAATTCGCAAGGCTGCTGATGGTATACCATTTCCGGTCTCCGATTTTCAGTGCGATATACATATGCTGCTGGTCAGTGACCTCAGCTTCCACAAACAGATGCACCTTTTCCACATGCTCACGGTTTTGCAGCTCCTGATAATAGACCTTGCTCTCCTGCAGAATATGACTGGAGGTCGCAAACTGCTTCATCAGCTCTCTGCGGCGGGTATTCTCCTTCACCATCGCCTCGATGTTCTGATGCTCCTTCAAAATTTCCATCTGCAATCTGCCCTTTTTTACAGGTACTGCTTCCTTTTCTGCAGAAATCCTCTGCTTCTCTTTCTTAACAGGTGATGGACTCTGCTGAAGCAACGGAAGTTGTGCAGCCGGCTGTACGGCGATTTCTTCCTCTTTCCGTTCATAGGAATATGGAAACTTCTCCGGCTGCAGATCATGAATCTGATACAGTACGGCAAGCAGATGCTCGCATATTTTTGTTCGCTTGCAGCTGCAGAAATAATAATCCACATCACTCTCCGCATTTAATGTAAACTGCAGTGTCGCATAAAACTTGCCACTCAATGTTTCCATCCGTGCCTCTACGTGGTACTCACTCTGCGTTTTTGCTATATATATTTTTTTAATCAGGTTTTCCTGTTGAACCTTTCTGGCCTTGATCAGCTTTGTTTCACTTTTTGTCTGTCGCTTAATATCATCTACCGTTAATCTCACAGCTTCATCCCTTTACTCCTGCTTTTCCAATCTTTACAAACATGCAGGGTATCCTTTCTATTCCGAATACAAAAAAGCATCCAATACGTCATGTTACGTATTGCACACTTTTCCTCGCGTTTCTTCTTATATGATACCTGCAAATCCAAATAAGTCAAGCCGCTTTTCCTTTATTTTCTAAATCCGTCAGGAAAAACAGATACGATTCACCAAAGCAGCATGCGCTGTTAGGCGCTGTTCGCTGAAACAACAGCAGTCTATGACAGTCTGTAAACTCTTTATGCTATCAAGCAATGGTATCTCTATCAGCCTATATCTGTGTTTCAAAGCGGTGAGGCATTACGAAAACAGCTTACTGTACATTCTGAGCTTCTCTGTAATAAGGCATCCCGCACTGCAGCCATACATTCTGCCAGTAGCACAAAGCAGGCTACATATGCCGAACCCGCAGGACATCCACAACCATCATAATAAATTCCCGGTTGGTCGGCTTACCTTTATTCTTACTGATCGTATTACGGAACACGGAATACAGAAAGTCCACATCCCCGCGATCCAGCGTTGCCTCTACGGCATTGCGGATACTGCGCTCCACACAGGAAGGCGTCGTATCATAAGCCTCAGCTATCGTTGCATATAAGCCATTCATCATATTCTTTAATAGCTCCGGATGAGCATAAACTTCCAGGATAGCGCTGCGCAGATAATAGTGTCCTTTGATGTGTGCGGGTGTTCCCATGTCATGCAAAAGATTTGTAACCTCTTCGTATAATTCCTTTGTCAATGTATCCATCATAAAATTCCCTCCATCCATTTCTCTGATTCCACACACTAACAATAATTTAAATCTGTCCAGAAGTAAACCGATGTCGTTATCTGTCGAAATTTATAATTTATAAAAGCGTTTGTAATTACAGGCCATTGCAGTCTTATCAGGGTATCCCGTATCGTCTGGTGTATTTCTATGATGATCCTTATGCCAACAGTAACAGGCGTTCACAATTCCCTGCCGCATATAAAAAAATGAAGGGTTCATAACGAATCCTTCGAGCGGGCAGACGATCTATATAAGCATTTAAAGACCGCCGCTTATTCAAGCCTGCACATCCATCTTACAGCAGGAAGATATACGGATGCCTTATTGCAAGCATCCACAAACAGCATAAAGAATCCAAATCTATTGGTATACACAACAGATTGGATTCTCTTTTTTCTATTCACACTGAGTAAGCATGCCGTATATCAGAAAATGCTTCCGCATTTACTTTAGCCAATCACTGTGGAACACCCCTGCCTGATCCACACGCTCATAGGTGTGTGCACCAAAGCAGTCCCGCTGTGCCTGTATCAGATTCGTTTCCAGACTTGCCGTGGTGTAGCCATTGACATAATTCATCACACTGCATAAAACCGGTATATACAAGCCCTTTTGCAGAGCGAAGCTGATGATGCGCTGTAAATCCTCTCTGCCCTGTTTCACATACTCTGTAAACTGATCGGATACAAGCAGATTTGTAAGGTTTGCATCCTTGTCATAGGCCTGATATATATCCTTTAAGAACTCTGATTTGATAATACAGCCATTCTGCCATATCACCGCAAGCTGCTTGGTATCAATATGGTAGCCGCATTGCGCATTCACGGCAGCTATGAGGGAAAAGCCCTGTGCATAGATGCTCGTTTTTGCCAGCAGCACCGCCTTATACAGATCAGCAGCCAGCTGCTCATTGCCGGTTTCTTCATCCTGTGTACCTGCATAGCACTGTTCCGCCTGTAGCCGTTGGGCTTTCATGGAAGAAAGAAATCTTGCTTCCACAGCCTCTATAAGGCTTGGCACAGGAACACCGTATTCCAGAGAAACACATGCTGTCCATTTCCCGGTTCCCTTCTGCTTTGCGACATCCAGCACCTTGTCAAGCAGCCATTCCTCCTGTTCCTTTTTTTGCAGGATATCCTCTGTGATATCCAGAAGATACGAGGCAAGATTATGCTGATTCAGCTGATGAAATGCCTTTTGCACAGCGGCACGATCCTTTGGATACAGCCTTTTCAGGATTGCATAAAGCTCCGCAAGCAGCTGCATATCGGCATATTCAATACCATTATGCACCATCTTCACAAAATGGCCGGAGCCTTCTTTTCCGATATAGGTACAGCAGGCTGTGCCGTCTTCATTTTTGGCAGCGATTGCAGTAAAGATGTCCGCAATTTCGTAATAGGCCCTGTATTCCCCGGAGGGCATGATGCTGGGACCATGCAAGGCTCCCTTTTCTCCACCGGAAACACCGCTTCCTATCAGATAAAATCCATCCTGCTGCAGGGACTGCATTCTGCGCTGTGTATCCTCATAATAGGAATTCCCGCAGTCTATCAGTATATCCCCTTTCGCAAGCAGTGGCTTCAAGGATGCAATGACACTGTCCACCACACGTCCTGCCGTTACCATTAGGATGATTTTACGCGGTTTCTCAAGGCTGTTGACAAAGGCTTCCAGTGACTCATATCCGAAAAGCTTCGGATATTTCTGTGTAAACTGCTTTGTGATTTCTGTTTCTATATTGTATACAGATACAGAGAAGCCGTGCTGCATGATATTGCGTGCCAGCGACTGTCCCATGACGCCCAGTCCGTATACTCCGATATTATTCATAGCGAGCCTCCTCTTCCTGACGGCGCTTTAATTCCTCCTTGGCCTGCTTGAGCAGCTTCGGGTTCTGATACAGCGTCAGAATACTGTTTGCCATTGCCTTGCTGGAAATATCAAGACAGTGTTTGCCGGCATCGGATATTGCGAGCTCGCGAAACTGATCGGTATGGCCGGATATCTTCTTTTCCGGAAGCAGTGTCATATAGAGATTGCATGCGGGAATCACACGGGAAACATTTCCCAGATCCTCTCCACCCGCATCACTCGGCATTCCCTCCATCATGGGCTCCCCAAGTGCCAGCATTTCCTGTCTGCACAGCTCAGCGAGCACCGCATTCGGCATACGCCCGTAATATCCCGGTATTTCCTTATAGCTTACCCTGCAGCCGCTGGCCAGTGCCATGCCTTCTGCAATGTTTATGATTTTCTGTTTGGTGGTTTCGATATCCTTTGCCCGCATGGTGGATATTTCCACCTCCAGCCTTGCATAATCCGGAATGCGTCCGATATCCCGTTCACTTTCCGCTATGATACAGCAGATATGAATAGAATCACGCAGCTGCTGCCGGGCAAGTCCCACTGCCTGATAAAACAGATTCGCCGCATCCAGTGCATTGATGCCGTTTTCCGGATGGGATTCTGCGTGTGCACTCTTACCGAAGTACTCTATTTCAAAGTCGGTAAAGGAAGCACATTCGCCTCCGATTCTTGCCATGGCACTTGTCGGATGCATCAGGAAAACAGCATCCAAACCGTCAAATACACCCTGCTTAAGCATGATGATCTTTCCTCCGCCATCTTCCTCGGCAGGTGTTCCATATACCTCGATGCTGCCTTCCAGCTCACTGCTCTCCAGAACCTGCTTTACTGCGACTGCACAGCCTAGCGCACTGGTTGCGATCAGGTTATGACCGCAGGCATGCCCCAGTCCCTTTAATGCATCGTATTCCGCAAATACGGCAATTCTTGGACCGTTTCCTTTTTTGAACACAGCCTGAAAGGCCGTATCCAAACCGGCGATTCCCGTCTTCACAGCAAATCCCTGCTCCTGCAGATAAGAAGAAAGCGCATGTGCAGCTTTCTTCTCTTCAAAGGCAATTTCAGGATTTGCATGGATATAGGAGGCCAGCTTCCACAGATGATCAAAGTGTTCATCTATAAATAAATTAACCTTTTTTTTTAATATTTCCATATAAAATCTCCCCTAATTTAATAGTTTTTAAGATCTTGTTTAAACTATATCAAAGAATGACAGTATAAGTGAAGCAATAATAATACCAATTAGGATACCGCCATACTTTGTACCTTTTTTCTTCATGTAAAAATAAATACCTGTAATCACAGCAAAAGGCAATAACCCTGGCATAATACCATCTAATATATTCTGAAGTAAAATCGGATCACTATTTTCCAATTTAAAACCTGCCGTTGTTGTTAGTGATACAAAACTTGCAGACAACGCTCCCATCATCATTAGCCCTAGGATACTGCAGGCATCAATTATTCGATTCATTAGTCCACTTTGTATAAGCTTACTGATAGCGTTACGGCCAAGTGAATATCCCAGACGGCACATATAGTAGCCAATGAAATATCCAGCCAAAGGAAATAACAATACGAAGAATGCACCAATTAGATTGTTGCTTAGAGCCATCGTTGTAGCAAGTGCAAGACATATAGGTTTAAGTGTACCCCAAATCAATGTGTCTCCAATTCCTGCTACAGGGCCCATCAATCCAGTTTTCAAAGCTATTATCATTTCTCCAGAAATTTCCTTATTTGCTGCCTTTTCTTCTTCCAACGACATCGTAATACCATGAATTACAGAACCTATAGTTCCCTCCGTATTGAAGAATTGCAAATGGCGAAGCAGTGCCTCCTGATACTCCTCATCATTTGGATATAGCTTCCGTAATGTATTTTGAATACTGGCACAGAAAGATAATGACTGCAGTCGATCATAGCAATGTGAAACTTCACACAGCCAATACCATTTATTATAAGCTCTGAATAATTCTTTTTTTGTAATCTTTGATTTCTTAACTGCTGCTGTCATGATTACACCTCCCTTTCTTTTTTATTTTTAAGGAACAAATATAATAAAGCAATACATGTTCCGAAAATTGCAACTCCCATTGTAGCTACTTCAAAGTATATAACTAAGAAATATCCAATTACAAAGAATGGTAGAAATTCCATTTTTCCAATTGTATACACCGCCATTGCAAAACCAATTGCGGGTAATACGCCGCCTGCTACTTCAATACCGTGCATAGCCCATGTTGGAATTGAATTGATTACCCCTTCAACGAGCGTAGGCGCCAGTATATTAGCGAGAAAAATCGGTATAGCAGTTAGAAAGAACGTGAGTATAAGTGGGTATACAGAAGCATTACGTGTAACTGCTGCATAATTTCCGTTTTCTACGCTTTTTTGTGCGCGAATAGTAAACGTTGAGTTGATTGAATATTTAACGTTCCATAGTATAGAACCCAGTATTCCAAAAGGGACTGCTAAAACAGTTGCTGCGTGTGCATCAAGCCCTGTACGGAGTGCAATCGGAATAGCTACCAATGCTGCGCTAGAAGCACACGCTGGAACAGTACCTCCTGGATAAATGATTCCTAAATACATTAACTCTAAAGATCCCCCAATCATTAAACCTTGCTCCACCTGTCCAGTTAAAAGTCCAAGAAGCGCACCTACAAGAACAGGCTGTCCCAGAGTATCACTCAGGGTATAACCAAAATCTGTCGTTGATACAAACTGCCAAATCCCACAAAATGCTGCAATCAGCAATAAACTAGTATCCATATTCATTTCCTCCTCTATTCATTGAACTCTAATTTTTCAATCACTTTCTCTATTTCATATTTCTGCTGTGTTGGTACAACCTGTATGTGAATATCACTTCCTTCCGCTATCATTTCCTTCAAAAGTTGTACATCCTTTGCATCAAACGAGATTCCACTGGAAGTATTGATTCTACCAGAACCTCCACCAAGCCCTCCAATTTGTACCTCAGGAAGAGGGAAGCCTAGCCTCTGAAGATTTCGTATATCACTAACGTTTTTAAATAAGAGCAAAACTTTACCTTCTCCGAACTGATCTGTTGTCCACTTAGCCATTGCATCATCTACTGTAAAAATATCTACCTTAACATTAGATGGAGCAGCCATTTTATAAACACTAGCTAAAAACTCATCCTTAGCCAGCATATCATTAACGATTATAATTCGATTTGCATTTGCCTGTTTCACCCATTTGGTAACTACCTGACCATGTATCAGACGAAAATCAATACGCACTAAATTTATATCAGCCATATAAAAACCTCCTTATTTGCGCTCATTAAGCAATTTTATAACATCTTTTCCACTATCTCTCAGTATTTCCAGTCCTACTTCAACTAACTCCTGTCTAGGGCGAAGATTTCTTTGTGAGGTCACCTCGATATACATCGCCAGATTCAATCCGGAAATCACCTGCATGTCATATGTTTTCGACAGAATCGCACATGTCGTACACGGTGTTCCGCCAAACAGATCCACCAGGCACAGAACCTTACCATCACCCAGCTTCTCCAGCTGCTTCTCCAGCATTGCTCTGTAATCCTCCGGCTGCATTCCCGGCATCAGAGAAAACGCAAATACATTCTCTGCCTCACCGGCAATCATCTCAGCGGATTTCATCAGTTCTTCACCGAATCTGCCATGTGTACAGACGAAGACCCATACATTATCCTCCATAACTTACTCCTTTCTTATTACCTTCACTCATTTACTAGCAAGTCCCATGCCAAAATAAAAAAGTGCCTGTTTATCAGCACTTTTCCATCTCTGTATGCTAGTGTGTCATTCTGTGTCAAAGTTATCCATGATGTAAGCCACTTCTGTGTCAGAGATGCGGATTTGAAATTCCCGCTCAATGATTTTCATCGCTGTACGGACAAGACGATACAGCTTTTCATTTCGCTGAATACGTTCCTGACAGGCATCATATTCCATCTCCGCACCACGAATACAGCGCTCAATCATACATCCGACATGCATCATATAACCAATCAGTATCCGGTTATAGTCGTCAATATCCCACATTTTGGATATGACCTGGAAGGATTTGCGTATCACATCATCTGCTTTTATCGGGTCAAGGAACACAAGCGATTCCTTCAGAAAATTATTCATGACGATATTGGAGGAAACCGGCTCCCTGTCTTCAACCCCAAGTGCTGTGGATATGATTTGTGCGATTTTTGCCAAACCGTCCTCCAGAATGATTTTATCACTGGAAATGTACAGCGTATCCTCCAGATGCAGATCTCTGGCACCGACAACGGCAAGAATACGTTTATTTTCCAGATGCTTTTCTTTAAAGGATTCCGTATTGCATGCAACAATATCGATATGATATTCGTCTATGGCAGGAATGGCGGAGCGAATCAGCTCTCCCAGCTTAACCGCTGCCCCTTCGCCGCTCAGACAGGTCGTTACAATGACATTCTGGTGCAGGGCCTTTTGCTTGATTTCCTTGGAGTACAGCTTTCCGATATACGGAGTATAGCTTCGCAGCTCGCGATACAAATCGTCCAGTGTATATTCGCTCAGCATCGTTTTCCGCAAAGCTTCCAGTACAAACGGTGTGGATATCATATCGATTGTCTTTGTTGGAATTCCTGTTTTCTGTGTAATGATTTCCCCAAAGGATAGCAGGGAGCCCATATCGACAAGAATGAACACCCCCTTTCCCTCATCAATTTCCTTCACTTTGCGTGTCACCGTTTCCAGAAAATCATCCACACTCTGATGCAGGCTCATATCAAGCGCATGACCATGGCGTGTGTCCAGCAGCGCGTTGGCAACATCCACCATATTGCGTGCCACACCGTTTCCATGTGCCAGTGCAAGAAGTGCAATCGCTCCGTTTACCTGCGGCTTATCCTTTTCAATACACAGAAACATTGTAAAGAAGACGATTTCCTGCGGCGGAAACGGAATTTCCAGCTCCTTCTGCAGGAAGCTCATGATTTCCATTGCCACATGATATTCATTCGGATTTTCACTGAGAACGTCGTAGATGTTTGCATTCAGCTCATGCTCCTTACGCTTGTTTTCCATCAGTGCGGATATATGCAGCGCCATTGCCGTATACACCTTTTTGGAAATCGGATAGCCAAGTCGCTGCTGAGCCAGCTGCAGGGCAACCTCTACTGCATGATATACATGAATCGGTACAATTTTGTAAAGCATTGCTTCACTCCCGGATTCCTCAATCTGATTGCTTAAGGTTTTGATATAGGTTTCGATATACATGCGCATATGACGGTTGATGTTTGCATTGTCAAAGCCCTTTGCCTCATAATCCTGAAAACGGCGGTTCATTTCCTCATAAATATTCAAAAACTCGCCATCATAGTGTTCCAGCTTTGTTTCCTGATCATAGACGAAGATCTCCTGATCATGCATCGTCAGAAAATCATCAACCTCCTTCTGCTTGCCGGAATTTAAAAGACCGTGATAGATATGCTCCTGCAGTAAGGACAAAGTAATGCGAATCACGTTATCCTGACGGGATATATGCTCCAGAAAGCCGTTGGCACATAGCAGGCGGATATCCGCCTTCAGCTGCCCGATGTTCCCCTTGCAATCGTAGGACAGCAAAGCCCGCATGACCTTGGCCTTAACCTGAATAGGAATTTTGACCTGGTTATATTCCTGACGGAAGAATTTTTCAATCAGCTCATAGCGCTCTTCAATGGAGCGTTCTTCCAGAGAAGGCATGGTGATCGTCATCGGTATCCTTCGTAAAAAGGTCTGAAGCAGACTGGATTCCAGGTTTTCCGTTGTTGCGGCGATGATCAGCACTCTGGCATCCTTGCTAGTTTCATTGGCTCCCAGCTTGCGGTATTCTCCCTTGTCCAGCAGCATGAACAGCATTTCCTGCCCCTCCGGAGGCAGCCGGTGAATTTCATCCAGAAAGAGGACACCGTTTTGTGCCTTTTCCACCAGACCTTCACTTTCCCTGTCTGCGCCGGTATAGGCACCCTTTACATATCCGAACAGCTGTCCCAGCAGAAGCTGTGGATTATCCGCATATTCGGCACAGTTGAAAATAACAAACGGTGCAGTCTTTTGCAGTACACCATGATCCTTGGCATACTGATACATGATTTCCGCAAACATCGTCTTACCCGCACCTGTTGGTCCCACCAGCAGCGTATGCAGGCCAAACGGCGGATAGATCATAGCCGCCTTTGCCTTGTTGATCATCGTCTTCAGACTTTTATCACTGCCGATCAGCTTATCAAAATCATTTTCGGTATACACTTCTCCTCGTTCCTGCAAATATTCCTGCAGAGAGGAAACAGCAAAACGTTCCAGTGAATGCGCCAGCAGGACCTCCATGCGTTCCCTGTCGAAATAATAAACCGGTCTTCCGGTGATCTTGATAACTGCATTCTCCTGAAAAAGCTGATTCAGTTCTTTACTTACATTCGCCCGATCCATCCCCATGAAATCGGATAGCTGCTGTGCGCTGACCCCCTCATAGCCTTCCTGTATGGAAGAAAGGCTGATGTCTGCACAGAGCTGCTTCAATGTGTCTGCTACCCTGGATTTTCTCCGCATGTTTTCACCTCTTTATTCTGATACGTGTTCAATGCGATTATAAGTTATAAGTATTTGAAAGTCAAAATGTCTGTGTGAATTTCCTGAATTTTACTTTACATAAGCAGGCGGTTTCTACACATTATTTATATCGCTCCTTCCTACGTAATAATATGCATAATGAAAAAAACATATATTATATCCTTTATGTGCTTTCAGAATGAAGCGTGTTCTATACCGATTTTATAAGCATACATAACAAAGAATAAAAGGTTTGCAAAGTGTGACTGCTATCAGTTTAACACGTTTTAAAGTACTTCCAGCTGCTGTTCCCATAAGCTCTTTCACTTGCAGATTCAACTTATCTCATGATATTGCAAAAACAATAAACAAATTTTAGTGGTACAAAAAAGAGCTGAGATGATACAGCTCTTTAAAAATTACTGTAGGTATAGCTTTTTAGGATAGATGCAGAGATTGCAGAACCGTAGGCCGTATGTCTTCTTCAACATCCAGTATATTCATAGCATCCACCGCACTGACATCGATTTTCTGCATCAGTTTTTTTACATGGAGTAGTGTTGCTTCCACTTTTCCCTCTTCCTTGCCTCTTTGCTCAATGAAATCGCTAAAGTTGCACATATCCATAACCTCCTTATCTATCTCCTTCTCCATTAGTATACCATACGTCTTCTGTAATTGTTCCATTTTATCCTCTATAACGAGATTTTTTATAAACAAAATCTTTAACAGCTCTAAAAGCCTCTGCTTGTTCTCATCCTCCTGCTCTACCGCATTTGGAATATCCTGCGCTTTTCGTATGCCTTCCTTCTTTGGATACACCATGACCGCTGTGAGCAAGTCATAATCCTCCCTTGCGGCATGCCATATCTTTGTCTCACACGTTTCCTGTATCTTATAGGTGTTGATGACATCATTCTTTTGATTGTTATGACCGATACAGATCCAGATGGAACAGACCTTTTTGATCCTGTCATAATCCGAATGCTGAAATCCATCCTTGGGATGCTTCTGTCTTGCCATCAATCTACTGCAATAATACAAAGCACGCTTGATCAGAGGATAACCGGGATCATCCTTTGCCTGGCTTTCCAGATTGATGATCATGCGAACTTTCTTATCCGCAGGAGTATTCCTGCCTGCTTTCTTATGCTTCATGGGGATTGTCGCCTCGAACTGAATATCGTATTTGATCTGTGCCCCCGGTATGGTTTCATCCGTGACCTCAACCTGATGATCATCGATATATTCACATTCTGCTGTGTTTATAGAAGACATTTCGATATAGGACGGTATGTCCTCCAGTGGAATATCTGCGTATTCCGGAATACAGCCCTTCATCACATAGGCGAGAATCTGCTTGTTTGATAATAGCTTTTTACAGTACATGTCATATTTCTTTTTATGATCATAGCAGCTAATCATAGCTGCTGCTTCTGTTTTCATTTTTGTTGTCATAATCATATCCTTTCTTTCTCCTATTGCTATCTGTACTTTAAGGATATGATCCGGTGGTGCTCTTGTTCTGCTGTTGTTTTCATTAGCATACAGAGGTACCTGCTGTTTCGTATCATACGCAGGAACAGATGCAACAAAAACAAGGCAGTCCTTACCGCCGACAAGCGGTGTTCAGCTGCTGTAAGCTATTTAATAACTGTAAGGAATGAATGAAAGCATAAGAAAAAACGCTTCTAGCAGGCGGTTGAGCTACTGAAAGGCCGGGGCTTTTGCGGATGAATTAGATGTGAATGGATTGTACTATTTATATAGTTTCTCATAGACCGACCTCTCCTTTTTTTGTATTTACAGTGTAGCATATATCCTGTTGGAAATACAGAAAAAAATCTTAAAATCAGAGTATAGACGAAGTAAAAAAATTCATTTGGTGAATGATAATACAGTCTTATAACTGTATACCAGATAGCCCTTATGACACGATCGTCAGGATAGATAGCGCTTAGGCGAATACAGGTTGGCACAGCAGACTTCAATAAAAGTGGAAATTGTAACTGATATTCATATCTGATAAACAAAAATAGGATGCGTAGGCTGTAAAACTAACAACAGCTCCGCATCCATTCATACACATTCTCAAATATACCTTTCAGCACTAATCCTTCTTATCCTCTTTCGGCAGCAGGTACTGCACACGCACTGATTTCTTTGCACGCTGCCCCTGTGCATCCTCGACACTCAGCTGGTAGGTTACTGTTTTTGCTTCCACAGGCAGCTCCTCATCCCATCCGGTAATCAATGCACTCAAATCGTTTCCAGATGCATCTGCAGCAGTAACACCAGCATAATCACGTACCTCCTGCATTGTGGAATTGGATTCAATAACAAACTGAAAATCCGCATGTGCCGCCTGTATAACCGGCTTTGCGTTTTCCACAACCTTAATTGCAAAGGATACACGCTCCTTCTGTAAGGATGCAACAGCCTGATAGGTACCCGGTGTTGTAACATCAACCGCAGACAAATCCAGCTTAACCTTTTTTAATACATCGGAATCTGCATTTACATAGGTTTCCGCCTTCTGACTCAGCTTTGCATTCTGCTCAATGATAAAGGTCTCTTTCTTGGCAGCAATCGCATTGACGCTTTGTTGTTCCTCCTTCAACGGCACATAGGCTTCCGCTTTTACAAATTTCTGCTTCAGCAGTCCTGCAGTCAAAACAACAGCAATCATCAGAATACCGATTGCCAGTACAGCTTTTTCTTCCTTTTTAAATTGAAAATACTTCTTCACATCATCACTTCCCAACTTACTTCAACGTTTGTATTTTATCATATCCCTTCCTGTAATAAAATGCCTAAAAATACAATTTCAGCCTTTATTTATCACCTTTTTTACCATATGGTCCGGAAAGGTATGTTTGTGGGATTACGCATTCTGCACCTGTGGAAAATATGACATTCCATCGTTTTTCATTTGTATTTTTTTCTGCTTGATATTATAATCATACTACTCATGTTGGAAAGCTATCAGCTACCGTATAGATTATAGATGAAATAACACAGGCAGCGCGCTTCCATTCCATATTTATACAGAGCTTTTTTCATCGCTGTTATGCGGGCAATATGATATGATTATCCTGTAGTAAGCAGCACGCCAAAAATCAAAACAACATTTTCAGGAGGTACAATATGACATTTTTACAGAAATTGGGTCCCGGCAGCACCCTCATTGCCCCAGCCTACCTGCACGCAGCTCTGCGCGAGGAGCTTTTAAAAACACGCAGCGGCATGCTGGGACTGAAGCTGAACACTCTGCAGGGATGGCTGCAGCAGCAGGCAAATGTTGCAGTACCGTCCAGACATGTTGCCTTATATCAGTATAAGCAGCGGATACAGACAATCCTTCCGCAACTGAAAATCTATCGTGAGGTGGCGGACTCCCCGGTATTTCTGAACGAATGCAGGTCGTTTCTGGATTCCATTTATTTCTGGAACATCCCCCAGAGTGAACTGCCTCAGGAAAGTGAAGCACAAAAAGAACTGTTTGCAATCCTTTCTCAGCTCACGGATATTGCCGTGCCTTCCAAACAGCAGCGTGCAGCATTAACGAATATAAAAACAAAGCGGCTGGATGATCTGCATATTCTGGATGTGTATCACACGCTGGAGGAAGAACAGCTCATACAGGCGCTGGTTGCGCAGGGGGCACAGCGCTGTACTCCGCCGGTGTATGAGCCAATGCCATTGTTTTTCCATGCTGTAAACAAGCGCCAGGAAATCGAAGCATGTGCACAATATATTATCGAGCACGATCTGGATGCGGATGATATTCATATCACCCTTGCCAATGCAACCTATAAGCCGATTCTTGCACAGATTTTCCAGCGTTATCAAATACCGTATACACTGCTGCAGGATTCCCATGCGAGTATACTGCCACACCGCTTTTCCGCATTGTTCTCTTATTATCTGAAGCCGGATACGGAAAATCTTCTCCGTGTTCTGGATTGCGGTGTCGTACACATGGAACAGCTGCAGAAGCTGAAGGATTATCTGGATGTATTCTCCTGTGATATCGAGGAAGCCTTTGACCATTTACAGCAGATTGAGGATGAGGGACATATTCTCGATGCACTTGAGCTGGCCAAGCTGCAAAAGCTGGAAGAAGAGGCTGAGCTGGTTCGTCAACAGCTGGTGGTCTATCTGCGTCCGCTGAAACAGCCGATATCGATGGAAGCGATGATACAGACCGCTGCTTCCTATGTCAGAGAATCTCTGCGCAGGGACGATGCAGATACCAAAATTCTTCTGGATATTGAGGCGATGCTGAAGGAGCTCCATCCTTATATATTAGAAAAAGAGGATATTGCATTTTTTCTCTATTTCCTTGACGGTATGACACAAAGCAGTGCTCCCACAGAAAGAAGCGGAGCCATCGTCTGTGATCTGCGCCAGTCCCCCTTCTGCCGAAAGCATTTATTTGTTCTGGGATGTACACAAAAAGACTATCCTGCCTTTCAAACAAAAAAAGGCATTTTCGATGAGAACTATCACGCATTGATTTCAGCCTATCCTTCCATGGAACGACGTTATCAGTTTTATCTGAAACAGATATCCGCAATGCTGTACGCAGCACCATCCGTATATGTATCCTATCCGCTCGGCACCTATGAGGGAAAAGGAATGGAGGCTGCCCTGGAAATTGAGGACTATGTCCAGAAGCAGCATGCGAATCCAAAAGCGGGTTCAGTAGCTTATCCGCTGTATAGCAGCTATGAACCTGTTTCCACCAACATTACATTGTCTCCTGAAATGGCACAGGCTCTGTTTGTTAAAGATAAAATGATCCGGGGCTCCATTTCCGCTCTGGAACGCTATGTTAAATGCCCGTTCTCTTACTTTCTGCGCTATGGTCTTTCCTTGCGGGACCGATGAAGGTCGGCTTTCCGGATTCCTATGCCGGCACTCTCGCACATTACCTTCTGGAGACCTTTACAGGGAAATATGGGAAGGCCTATACAAAGGTGGCAGAGGAAAAAATCGAAGAAGTGCTGATGAAGGAAATTCGGATTATGCAGGATGTGTTTCCATCTCTGGAAAAAAAGCTGGAAAATGTAGCACAGCGGATACTTACCTCTATGACACAGACCTTGGGCTTGCTGGATGACTTTGAACAGCATTCCATATTATCTCCGTATTTGCGTGAGAAGGAGTTTCATTACAGCATTCCCTTAGGGGATGACATCAGCCTCGCATTAAAGGGATATATTGACCGCATCGATGCGTCGGATGAATTCTTATGTATTCTGGATTATAAAAGCTCTGCCAAAATGCTGTCGGAGGCTAACGTATTTGCCGCCTTGCAGCTGCAGCTGCTAACCTATTCCATCGTCTGCAGTAAAGAATTTCATAAACGTGTTATTGGATCCTTCTACGTTTCGTTAAAAAATGAAAATATCCCTTATACGGCAGGCAAGCTGTCCCGGAGAAAACCGGTAACACATCTTCCATCCAGTAAAGAGGAATATGAAGAAATCCGTCACAAGGCACACCGCATGAACGGCTGGGTCATGGACAGTGATATACAGGCACTGGATGACAACGGCGCACACATTGTTGGTGTGAGTCAGAATAAGGAGGGGATCATAAAGCCGCGCAAGTTGTATGATCTCGGCAGTATCGAACGTTATTTTACAAAAATGTATCAAATGATCGGTAACAGAATCATAAACGGGGACATTCGCTGTTTGCCGATGGAAGAGGCCTGTATGTTTTGCAGCTATTATGAAATCTGCCGATTTAAGGGCATATATGCAGAAAAAACACAGCTGGTGGAGGTAGAGGACGATATCTATCAGCAACAGAAAGGACGTGAAGAAGATGCCTGAATGGAATCCCATGCAGCTGAAGGCGATTCAGACAAAGGAACACAACATCCTGGTATCCGCATCTGCAGGAAGCGGGAAGACCACCGTGCTGATTGCACGTCTGATGGATCTGGTCATGAAGGATCATGTCTCCATTGACTCCATTCTTGCCATGACCTTCACGGAAGCTGCCGCAAACGAAATGAAAAAGCGTCTGGCCACAGAGCTGCAGAAGGCGTTGACCGCTGCCCGAACAGAAGAAGAGAAAAGCTATATCACCAGACAGCTGACGGGTATACAGACAGCACATATATCAACCATCCATTCCTTCTGCCTTTCCATCATACAGGAATATTATTACATTCTCGGACTGGATCCGCAGCGTATCAAAAGCATTATGGATAACGGAACGATGGTTCTGTTTCAGCAGCAGTCCCTGGAGGAAGCCTTTGCGAAACAGTATCAGCTGCAGGATGCAAGCTTTCTGCAGCTGTGTCAGATGTTTTCAGCAAGAGCGGAAAACGATGAGGCCCTGCGTACCATGATTATGAATCTTGCAGGACTGGCCTCCAGCAAATCCGATCCGGAAGCCTGGCTGGATTCTCTGGCAGAGAATTATCATGAAAAGCGTCTGCTGGAGGATTTACCAAAAGAGATTTATGAGAATTTCTTTGAATATCTCGTTGTGCAAACTGCACGTTATGAAGAAACGCTGGTCCGTATAGATGAGCTTTACCGGTTAAAATATGATGATCAGGTAAAAAAACACGCTATAGTGGAACAGAAGCTGCTTGCTCTTCAGGACCTGCATCAGGCCTTGCAAAATCAGGATTATCAGGCTTACCGCGCTGCCTTTCTCGCCATTGTACACGCCGTTGTACCTCCAAGCCCGGATAAGGAGGATAAGGAATATGCCCGCCTGAGAAAAAGTCTTCTTGCTTTAGAGGATGCACAACTGGAAATCCTGTTCAGTGAGGATGAATTTATGCGTGATATCCGCTACTTGTATCCTTATATAAAAAAGCTGGTGGACATGTGCAGGGATTATCGCAGCGCCTATGCAAGGATAAAGGAAGAGCATAAGGTCATCGACTTTGATGATATGGAGCATTTCGCTCTGGAAATTTTACAGGCGAAGGGTGGCCGTGTTGCTGATATCTATCGTGAAAAATTCGTTGAAATCATGGTGGATGAATTTCAGGACAGCAATGATGTTCAAAACCAGCTGGTAATGCTGATCTGCAGAAAGAACAATGTATTCCGTGTTGGAGACATCAAGCAGTCAATTTATGGATTCCGTCATGCCAAGCCGTCTTTGATGAAGGGACTGATCGATCATCGCGGAGTATTTGATGAGGTTATTTATCTTTCAAATAATTACCGTTCCAAGAAAATGATTGTCGATTTTAATAATGACCTGTTTAAGCTGTTGATGAATATCGATGGATTTTCCTGCAGCTATGCAAAAGAGGATGATGTAGAAACCGGTGTCCCTGCGCAGAACGAGGATAATGTTCCCATCTGTTTCCATGCTGTATACCATAACGAAATTAAGGAAGCAGAGGGGATTATCGTTTCCAAAAATGAATTAAAGGCAAGCTATATTGCCAATCAGATTTTGGAAATTAAGGAGCGCGAGCAGCGAAAGTGGAAGGACTTTGTTGTCCTCGTCCGTGGAAATGCCCGCAAGGATGATATGAAGAAGATTTTCGATGAGCTGAATATCCCGTATTTCATTGATATCAAATACGGATTCTATCAATCCAATGCCGTACAGGTGATTCTGTCCGCAATGAAGTGTATTTTGCATCCGCACGATGATATCAGCTTTACTGCCACTATGCTGTCACCGCTTTTTCGTAAATCAACTATGGATTTCGCACAGGCCAAGCTGCAGAAGGAAAAGGGACAATCGTATTATTCCTGGTTCTGTGAGCATCCGTTTCCCGGATTTGAAATATTACAGGAGCTGATTTTCCAACATGGCAGGCTGCGCATCAGTGAGCTCATAAATAAACTGTATGAGATGCAGGATTATTATCGTCTGCATACAAGCATTCAGGAAAAAACCAATCTGGATCTGCTGTTTGAAAAGGCTGTACAGTTTGAGGATCAGTATGCCTCCGGATTATCCTCCTTTCTTTCACAGATCGAACAGATCAAGGATGCTCAGACAGCAGAAGCGATTCCGATTGGCGCTGAGGCGGATGTGGTCCGTGTTATGAGTATCCACCAGTCCAAGGGTCTGCAGTTCCCCGTCGTATTCCTATGGTCTACCGATAAGCAGACACCAATCGAATTTAAGGATTTCTGTATCAGTGACTCCGAGCTCGGGCTGGCAATGAAGGCAATGGACTTACCGCAGCGCTATGTCCGCACAACGATACCGCGAATCGCCATGGAACATAAAAAGGATAAGGAAGAGCTGGAGGAGGAGATGCGCATTCTCTACGTGGCAACCACCCGTGCCCAGACACAGATGCATATCGTTGACTGTATACTTGAGCTTGATACCTATAAGCATCCGTTGAGCATGTCACAGGTATACAACCGCAATGGCTATACATCATGGATACTACAAACGTTTCTATGCAACCCAAGTCCACTCTTTACTGTAAAGGAGGTGCACCGCCTCTGGCACAGTGAGGTGCAGCAGGCAGAGGCGGGCGTATACCATCCTTTCCGGGTATATGAAAAGCCATCCAAAAGCATTGAACTGGTAACCGCTTCCGCACAGGAGACAAGGGAGCTGCCTGCGTTTACATTTGACGATGACATGCAGGGAAGTGATTATGGAACCATGATGCATAAAATGATAGAAGCACTTCAGGCTCCGGTATGGAGTCGTGATGTTATTCTCCAAGTCGCCAATCAGCAGCTGGTGGAGCTGAAGGAATGGGATATTCAGACATTGCTGCAGCTGGGAAAGGATCCGGATTATCTGTCGGCATACAGAGGGGATGTCCATCATGAAATGCCGTTTATGGTTAAGGACGGATCGCAAATTCTACATGGCTATATGGACTTTGTCAGCATTCAAAACGACCTTATGATCATCCTTGATTTCAAGACAGATTCTCTCAAAGAGGATGCGGAATTCATACAACGATATAAGGGACAGCTTGCTATGTATAAAAAGGCTATGCATATCTTATATCCAAAGCATAGTATCACGACCTGCATCTATTCTCTGCATCTGCATAGGATGATTGCCATTTCATAACAAAAGACAGAATCCAAGCCTGAGAACCTCCTCAGGTTCATGATTCTGTCTTTTTTGCTTATACTCGATTCATAACTTGCTTTCCATATTATGAATATTCCCTGTCTGTGATGTATCTGACTGTATACATGCAACAGATATGGTGTTGTTTCTTCTGCTCTATCAACAGTTACAATCGTCAACCTGCAGTATGCCTAAAGCAGGACAGCAGCCCCTTCATTAAAATATCGAGTGTCCTTCCGCACATCCAGGCACAAAGCTTCCCTTCATTTACGCTTTCGGCTCTACAGCAATAAACAGCTTATCTCTTTCCGCTATTCCGTAATTCTTTGAAAAGAAATCATACATCGTCCAATTATAATAAAAACGTTCTGCAGGGTAAATACCATAGCCGTCCTGATTATGGTCTGTTGTATCATAGGAATCCGCCACGATAAGAACATCATCCTGTGTTGTTTCCGTCCCCATGGTATCATATCCGATGATTACCTGCCAGTGTCCTCCCCAGTCATTCCATGCCACCATAACCGGTATACCTTTTTTTAAAAAATCCTGAATCATGCGCAGATTGATTTTATCGTAATCGCTTTCCCTGTAATCATACGTTGAATGAATCTGAAACCCTCCAACACCTTCGAAAATCTGTATCATGGATTGTAAAGAGGTAGCCTCACTTTTCAGTTTATTTGTGCGAAGCTGCGCAAGTGTTTCCTCATTGTGCTTACCGAGCTTCCCGTAATACTGCAATACCATGAGTGCCGCATCCACACCGCAGCTCCATTCACTCGTCTGCTGCATCGTTTTAAATTTCGGCAGCAAGGTAAGCGTATCGGTAGACTTCATATGATAGAAATCCGGATGCTTGAAATATGGTGATTCCTTTTGATCACCCTCACGCTCCACACTGTCTGCCCCGTCATCTTCTGAGAGATCCACTGTATGTGCAATCTTCATTTCATCACTATAATTTTCCTTTTCCTCCGTTTTCACACTGCAGCCGAAAAGCAGTACCGCTGCCATACAAAAAATAATCGTTTTTTTCATCATGTCCTCACTTTCTTAGTGAGTATAATACCTGCATATGCAAACGTGCATACTGATCCTGTTATATCCGCTGTGCTGTATGATTCTATGTTCATAAAAATAAAATATAAGGGATATCCTGAGTCTATACGACAAACATCTGCCTTTACTACTCTTATTGATCTTACAAGTATCGATACTCATAAAACTGGCTTTAAACCAACAACAAGACTTTACACTCACAATAATCGGCATTTGACCTGGCTGTCCGTATGGCCTTTTTTCTGGGGTCAAACGAATGCATATTGCATTCCATGCAATTAGGGTGGTGTAGCATAAAGGTTTTCAGGACATCCCTCCACTTCTTCTATGAGCGGAATTATAACGAAAAGGAAGGTATTTCACAATACTAAATATAGGTAATATCAAATACAGGAACAAACATGAAACTGTGTATCGGATGTAAAAACAAAGGGGCTGTGACGAGTAAGAGAAATTAGTGTTTCTCTGAAAATCACAGCCTTTTTTATTATGATTTTTGTATTTTGGGTACACTGAAAACAACTTTTTGAGTGAATCTGGTTTTAGGCCCTTTTTTCGTTAGAAATCCCCCATCCCATTGTGGAAAACTAATTCAGTTTGCTTACATTTCTCTGCTTTTCTCTTTTTTTATCCCTTATTTTATAATTATGGTACTTTCTTATGTTATATCCAATACACACTAAGCTTAGTTCTACCTTGACTCCGCTTTCTCCTCGTCGATGCAAGCGGACATATTCAAAATCTTGTTTGATGTCCGCAAACGCTCCCTCTGCCTGTGCACTACGATTTCTCATCAATCTCTTTCCTTCTTCACTCTTTAGACATTCATCTATCTCTTTATGCATCTTTTCTAAGGCAGGGACTATCCGTGCACTTCTTCCGTTCTTTGATGTCGTGCATTTGCTCCTGTGTGGACATTCACCGCAGTTTTTATTTCTGTAATACATCGTCGTTTTTGGATATTGTCCTTTGATATTGAGTCCTATTCGCTCTATCTCAAATACATGTCCGGCTGGACATACTGGAGTACCATCCTCTTGTCGTTCCATGTGCCGCAGTTGATAGCGATTCTTATCATTTACTTTCTCTTTCTTCTTTTCATATCCACTGTATTTCAATAGTCCTTTAATCCCTTTACTTTTGCAGTAACAGTAATTATCATAGCTCCCATATCCTGCATCCGTTACTTCTATATCAGGGTATTTTCCATATAATTCTTTATATCCTTCTGTAAATGGTTGTAACGTTTTTATATCATTTGGATCACTACTTAGATATTGATAGGCGATGTACCCATTATTTACTCCTATTTGTACGTTATATCCCGGTTTGAATACATTTGTATGATTGTAATAATCATATTTCATATGCATGAATGTGGCATCTGGATCTGTCTTGGAAAAACTGTTCCTGTCTTCCAATATATCTTCCTGGATTGCATACTCCCACATCTTTACTGCACTTTTCTTCAATTCATCGCACAATTTTGCGATTTCGTGTTTTCCTCTGCCTTTTCGGATATATTCTTTTTCCTTCAGCCAATTTTCAAGCGCTTCATCTATTTTGATCATATACTCAATATTTGGATATTTCAAAATTGAATAATTGATATTGATTTCATGTTTTTTAAAGTATCGATTCACTTGTTTTAACAGTTCCATACATTTCTGCCAGTGTCTGGGAAGGTATCGTTTACTCCAACCTTTCCAACAGAACGTCATCTTATTGGCATTTGCCTCAAATTTTGTACCATCAATATAAAGAATCTGTTCTTCCAATGCTTTTTCATCTTGTACATACAGATAGATTTCTTTCGCAATCGTTTGAATGGATTCTTTCAATGTATGATTGATGAATCGTTCAAAGCTCTTATAACTTGGAACACAACCGTTCGTGATACTACGGTAACGAATATCATAGCGACAAAGTTTTTCCAGTTTTCGTAAAGAAGCATAGCCGTCTTCAGCAAAGGCCATGAGGATGATGGTCAACATCATGACAGGGTCATAAGAGCGAGAATCAAGATTATGGAAATCTATAAATTTATTTAGATTAATCCTCCCTAAGACTTCCAAGATCGTGACGCTCAAATCATCATCAAGAACATCATTTTGAAAAGAATAATCAAAATTTAGTAGCATATATGGTTGATATGCGGTATAATTTCCTTGGTTAATTTGAGTACTTGTCATACATAAATTATACCAAAAAATACACCTTCTTCTCTATAGAATTGGGTGTATTTTTTATGTCTGGGCTGTGACTTATCTGTCACAGCCCCTTATAAGATAAGCTCCTGCTGTACTCCTGCAGAGCGTTTTGTCACATATTTTTTTAGAGCCTCCATGATAGAGTAGATGATGTTTTCCAGAACTCCCAAATCCATACTCTGTACAATCAGCTGGAGCAGATAATCTTCCTTTCCCATGTCAAAGTCATTATCAAACATCAGCAGCAGCATTGCCAGAATATAGTTTTCTCTGAGGTATTCCTCATCCTCCTGTAAAAGGTCAGAAGCCTGCAGTATGGTTGTGCGGCAGTCACAATTTTTCATCCAGTCACAGAATTCTCTGGACAACTCGATCCTTCCCTTGCGATAATACAGGCAGTCCCCCTCCTGCCATAAAACAAACCGGCTGGTGAAATCCTGAATTCGCTGTGTAAGTGGCAGACGCCAGTCCTCATAAGGATCGAGCCTTCCGTTATTATCCAGATCTTTAAACGCAAAGCCGTCCTGCTCGATAATCTGAATACCGAGATTGGGATCATAGCTGAGTGTTTTACCGCCTTTATTTTCAATGCACTCATGATTGTGCCTGTGAGTCAATTTCCATTGCATAAACAGAAACCTCCTTGTGTCTTTCTACCTGTAGTATAACAACACTCGCCGCGTATGTTGTCAAACAATCTTGTGAAATTGTGGGTTTACGCATATCTTTCGAAAGCCTTCACATTTTGTACAGAAAAAGAACATACAGCCCTTTATACTATATGTTCTTCTTTCTGCATGATTCCTTATAATGCTTTTTTCTGTGCGAGCATCTTAATAATTTCCACAGTGCCGTCAATACCGAACGTAGAGGAATTGATGCTGATATCATAATTCTCTGCACGACCCCATTTGCGATCCGTATAGTACTCATAATAATTTGCACGGCGCTTGTCGATTTTCTTGATGCTGCCCTCGATATCGCGTTCATCCACCTCATAGGAATGAACCGCACGCTCTTTGCGATCCTCCATATCTGCATGAATATACACATTCAGTACATCACTGCGATCCCGCAGCACATAATCTGCACAGCGTCCGACGATGACACATGATCCCTCACAGGCCACACCCTTGATTACTTCTTCCTGTACCAGATACAAGCGATCATTTAATGATAATTCCGTTATCGTGGACAATGGTCCTCCCAGAGAATATCCCAAGGCACCCAGGAGTCGGAACCCCTTGCTTGTACGGGCATCATCTTCTTCAAAAAGCTCTTTATCCATACCGCTTTCTTTGGCAGCAATCTCAATGAGCTCCTTGTCATAGAACGGTATTCCCAGCTGGTCGGCTATTTTCTTACCGATTTCACGTCCTCCACTTCCAAACTGTCTGCTGATGGTGATAATGGTCTTATTTTCCATAAAAATCGACCTCCTTGTTGTTACTTTTATTATACTATGTTACTTTCACAACATCAATGAATTGACGGCCATTTTCTGAAAACAGTCCCGTTTAAGCTATAACAGAGAAGGAAAGCAGTACGTAGTTAAAAACGGTATGCAATCATCAATTTCCTGCCGCTTTCTCTGCCTCCTCTGCAATGTTTAAAACTGCAACCACCTCCTCCGCCTTCACATAGGGAGCCTTTCCCTGATAAATACATGCGTACAGGTCATCATAAATCTTACCATAATCCGTTACCCTGGAGGGAATGCGGGTCGTAATATCATTCCCATATTCATCCATATATGATAATACTCCCCAGTTATCCTCCGGTTCCTGCAGAAAGGAAGCCTCGATAGGCTCCTGTGCAGATTTTGCGAACAGATGCCCCTGACTGTATTTCATAAAACTGCCATTTGTGCCATGTACAAGGAATCTGGGATATGGCAGCTTCACAAACAGGCTCGTTTTAACTGAGACCTTAAGCTTACCGTAATAAAGCTTAATATCAAAATAATCATCGGCTCCCTCTTCTTTATTAAGAATGCCTTTTACATCATAATCCGTTCTATCAGGAATACCAAACAGAGCTATCATTTGATCAATCGTATGAATACCCAAATTAAAAATCATATCCTGTGTTACAACAGGGCGTGTTTTAAAATAATCATAGTGAGATTCTATTTCAATGAGCGTACCAAGCTTTCCACTTTCTATGATATCCTGCAATATAAGAAAATCCGCATCAAATCGTCGATTCTGATTGGTATATGCAAGGCATCCTTTTTCCTGTGCAAGCGTAAAAACACGTTGTGCATCACTGCTTTTCATTGCAAAGGGCTTTTCCACCAGAATATGCTTTCCGGCCTTCAAAGCCATTTCTGCATAGCTTACATGTGTGTGATTTGGTGAATTAATACAAATGACATCAATTTCAGAATCCTATAAATTAACCTGTTTATATACCTCTTTTTAAGAAACGCAGGAAATCATCAGCGCCTTTAGAACCTGTATCACTTTAATGACTTGCTGTTCCAGATCACTGTTATCTGTCCGTTTTTCTATTTTCAGTGATACGCATCCATTATCGCAGCTGCCGGACGTTAACAAAATATCCCCATATGCATGCTTATCCTCTGCCAAATCATGCCATTCCGCATGCTCTGCTAGTTTCTCATGAAGTCCCTCCAGTATATGCCGGTCAGCAAATCCCTGCAGCTTTCCGACATTCCCGATGGAATCCAGATACACCCGCTGAATACGCTTCTTCCCTATATACTCCTGCAGCATGCGCAGACCATACTCAGAACGTGTGCCCTCATCAATCATAGCAAAGGCTACGTGCTGCTTTTCCTGTTCGGATAGATCCCAGGCCAAAGCAAACAGGGCAATCAGACTTGAAGAATTGCGCACCATTGTATTTCCTGCCGCTATTCCTCCACGCATATGCCGAATCCCATAAAAACCGAACAAACATACGAGTACAAGCACCGCTCCCCATAGACTCACAAATCCGTGCTTCTGAAGACTGGGAATCACTGTAAGGTATAAAAATGCAGCAATCGCAATCATACAGCATAGAAACAGCAAGGTATGGAGAAGGAAATTTCCCCTTGACCAGTTCGCATCAAAGGCTTTCTGCTCTTTTGGGAAAAACTGCCACAGCGGCGTATCATAATACGTGATGAAGACCACATCCGCTTTTTTGAAATCACCAGCGTAAAGATTATACATATTTACAGACTCCCGCCTCATGAGCGAAGCGGATACACAGGTGATATCCACAGGAAATCCGGCCTGCTCCAGCTGTTTCTGAGCCGCTCTCAAAAAATCCGTTTTCTGTCTTTCCGTATTTCTTTTTCCAAGAAGCACGCCATAACGCAGAATTACATCCTTTACGCTTTCCTTCTCCATCTTCGTCACCTCACGTATTCAGTTGTTCCAGCATTGCTCGCACACACGACAGATTTTCAGCGCAGACAACATCCGATGCCGTATCCTCCACATCAATAAAACGATAATCCGGTATCCGCACGGTTTGAATTCCTGCCGCAATCGCCGCCTGCACACCTGTCAGGGAATCCTCAAAGGCTACCGCATGCTCACAGGGAACCTGTGCCCGTCTTAAAACCTCCAGATACAAATCCGGATAAGGCTTCAGCTTTATTACATCATCTGCAAACACGGGAATGTCAAGATAGGATAGCAGGCCCAGATGTGCGAGTATGGCAGTCGAGCGCTTTTTCAGAGAGGAGGTCGCAAGCCCTGTCCGGTATCCGTATTCCCGAGCTGCCTGCAAAGCATCCCGTGCATAGGGCATAGCAGACAGCGTACCATTCTCCAGACACTGATAGATATACTGTTCCCGATCCTTACGAATCCTTGCGCACAATGCTTCCTCATGGCATACCTGCATCAGATATGCATGTGTATCATGAAAGCTTTTTCCCACCCAGCTTTTCACCACGGCTTCCGCAATAGCAACCTGCTGCTTGTTCAAGGCATACAGCCAGCCCTCCAGATAGACGCGCTCTGTATCCACAAGCAGACCATCCATATCAAAAATAAGAAGCTCTGTTTTATCGCTGATCATATGCACGGACAATATTCACCAGCTTTTCCGCCTCCAGGCGTACAGCTTCAAAATCTCCTGCTTCAGCTCCCTTCGTGAGGCTTCCACCAGTTCCAACCGCAACTGCCCCGTTGTCCAGCCACTCCGTCAGATTGGCTGCATTCACCCCTCCGGTCGGCATGAAATCCGCCTGTGGAAGAGGTCCCTTAAAGGCTCTGACAGCCTTCGGACCAAAGGTATCACCCGGGAACAGCTTGATCACATCTGCCCCATAGCGCAGACATTCCAGCATATCCTTTACATTGGCAGCCCCAGGAAAGCAGGGCACACGATAGCTGTTGCACAGCTTCATGACCTCTGTATCCAGATGCGGACAGACCACAAACTGCGCGCCCGCAGAAATTGCCATGCGTGCAGATACGATATCCAGACAGGTACCTGCACCGATAATGATATCATCACAATGCTCATATGCCTTGCATAAATGCGCAATCACCTGTTCTGCCTGTGGTATTGTATATGTGATTTCCATGAAATGTATTCCACCGCGATATACAGCATCCACAATGTTTGTGACTTCCTCTTCATCCTTACCGCGAATGACTGCTACCAGCCTCTGTTTTTTCAGCTCAGCCAGCAAAGTTGTCTTATCCATATGCTCCTCCTTATCCTGTAATTGATACGTATCTCTATGCCTCCAGCGAACAAATCAGATTTTCCACCGCCATACGGCTCATGGCGTTAATAGCCTCCTGTGTGGAAGCGGCCGTATGCGAACTCACAATCACATTGGGAAGTGTCAGGAGCTTGGAGTTCTGCGGCGGCTCCTGCTCAAAAACATCCAGCCCCAGTCCGTAAAGCTTCCTTTCCTTCAACAGCTCATACAGCGCATCCTCATCCAGCAGTCCTCCTCTGGCCGTATTGACAATAATCAGATTACTTTTCGCACGCTTCAGATTTTCTTTATTCAGGATATGACGTGTTTCCTGCGTCAGTGGAAGGTGTAGAGAAATGAAGTCACATTCCCGTATGATTGTATCCACATCTGTAAAGCATACATTATATTTATTCAAGAAGGCATCATCCCTTATGATGTCATATCCATAGATATGCATGTCAAAGCCGCTGGCACGCTGCACGACCCCCTTCCCTATAGCCCCCAGTCCGAGTACACCGATCGTTTTTCCATAGATATCCAATGCTTCCTTTTTGGACCAGTCATTGTGATGACAGCCCTCATTAATTTCCACAACACGCCGTGCCACACTCATCAACAGAGTCATGGCGTAATCCGCAACCGCATTGGCATTCGCATTTACAGTGCGGCTTATGGCGATGTCGTTTTCTTGCGCATATGCACAGGCAATGTTATCGATACCGACTCCGTACTTTGCGATAGCCCGCAGTCTGGGTGCCTGCCTCAGAGCCTCTTCACTCACCGGATCAACACCGACAATCAGTCCGTCCATATCCTGAAGTGCACTGCGCATCTGCTGCTCATTCATAATTGTGCCGTAAGGATTGAAGACGGGTTCAATTCCATGCTGTCGAAGCTTTTCTATCAGCTCCTCGCGATTATATTTTCCAAAGGAACGCGGAGTAATCAAAACCTTTTTCATCAGTAGTCCTCCCCGTTTTCTTCTTCCTTCACCACCAACGGCTCACTGATGCCATCCCGACCAGCCGCCTCCGCAATCGCAACAAGCTCCTTAAGGGAGGAGGATGCCCGCATTGCCGCGGTTTCCAGCAGCATTGCCAGATTCATACCGGCAAGCACACGGACACTTATTCCCTCCTGCGCCATTCGGGCCGCTGCATATACAGACGCATTAAACGGAGAAGCTCCGTAAAGATCGACAAATACCAGTACACCATCTCCACTGTCCAGCTGTCGTATAGCCTCCATGACCTTTGCACGAAAGCTTTCAAAATCCTCACCTGCGCAAAGAGAAACCGTGTGCATCCGGTCACAGCTTCCCATAATCAGCTCCAGGCTGTCCAGCATTCCTTCCGCCATTCTTCCATGGCTGACCAGCAGAATCCCAATCATGCGGAATGCTCCTCAAACAGGCGTGCAGCCTCTTTTAAAGATACACGGCGTGAGGATGGAATCGCCTGAAAATATACATCAATGCCATAGTCTTTTTCCAGCTCCTGCAAAATCTTTAGCTGTTCTTTGTTGATTGCGACCTCCTTAATGATTGAGGTCAGTCCCGGCTTCTGTGGAATACCGCCAAGATTCAGCTCTTTCATCGGCACTCCTCCCCGTATGATATCTGCCATCACCTCGATGCTCTTGGTCAGCAGAATGACATGATAGTCATCGTACTGCCGGTCATTCCAGTATCGTACAGCACCGTCCTCCTTCAAAACCCGTACCTTCAGGCCGGTGCGTGAGCCTGCACCAAGAATGATGTTCTTTGTAAACGGATCGTGTGCCGCTGGATCATCTGCGACAAATATCGCAGTTGCCCCAGCGGATTTTGACAGACTCGTCATAACCTGTCCGTGAATCAGTCTTGCATCTACACGTGCCAACACTACCTTACCCATAACGGTTCCTCCTTAATGTTACAGAATGCCAAAGCCGGCCAGTACGCCGAGGATAATCGTCAGACCGATCAGTGCCTTCGTGACATTCAAACCCTTTTTAGTGAAATAGAAATATACCAGCCCCACAGTCAACAGCGGCAAAATCCCCGGCATCACACCGTCAAGGATTTCCTGAATTACGAATTTCTTACCGGACAGGGTAAAGGCCAGCGTAGAGGATACCTTGACATAGTTGGCTGCCAGAATTCCCATCATGAACAGTCCCAGAATCGAGAGTGCTTCAATAATAATCTGCATCTTCGTACCGACGACCTCAGTGGCAGCTGTGCGCCCCAGCTTGAAGCCCAGCTGCGCGAAGTAATAGCCGATAACCAGCTGATACAAGGAGAACATGACGAACGGAAACAAGGCGCCGATTGCGTTTCCCTGCTGTGCCCACGGTAATGCGATGGCGATAAAGATATATTGAATCGTACCGGAGTCAATGGAATCCCCGATACCAGCCAGTGCTCCCATCAAACCGGCCTTCGTGTTGTAAATCAGATCATCGTCAATTGTGACGGGTGTATCCATATACACCTCCTGCGCACGAGCTGCCTCCAGGGAAGCCATGATTCCTGTTATGGTACCTCCACCCCACGATATCTGTGTATTGAAGAACAGCAGATGACGCTGGTAGGCCTCAGATAAATCCTTTTTGTCCTTATACAGCTTTTTCAGAATCGGCATCAGCGCCCACATCAGAGACGGTGCAATATATTTATCAAAGGAATGCGGAATCTCATTGGCGAAATAGAAGCGCAGCCATGCAAGGCTGACATCCCTTTTCGTTATTGCTTCCGGTTCCAGATTCACGCTTTTCTGCAGCATTTCACTCATAATTGTATCCACCTTTCCATAACTTCATCCTAATAGTCATCCTCTTCCTCGTTGTCTGCAGTATTGATTCCGGAAGCGGAGAACATGCTCACAGCCTCTGTTTTAGACAGAACGAAGATAAAGGCGATGATGGTACCAATGATTGCATACGTAATCATTGTGATATTCAGACTCTTTAATACGACAGCGACAAAGTAGGCAAGCAGGAAGAAAGCAATATAATTCTTTTTTCCGATTACATAAATCGTAACAGCGATACCGATGGATGCCAGTCCGCCTCCGATTACCTCCAGAATATGGAAGAGGATGCTTCCGGATGTGGATTGTACGATATCCGCGATAACCGGTGCTCCATAATACAGAGATACGAACATGAAAGGAACAAAAATCAGAAAGGCCACCAGGATCGGAATGAAAATGATAGATATTGTAAGCATTTTATCGTTGGCACTTTTTGCGTATTTATCCGTGAATTTCTGCATAACGAAGGTGTTGACGAAAAAGCGGAACTGATACAGATAGGAACCGAGCAGTCCAACCGGTACAGCAACGGCGATAGCTGCCTCCGGCTTCATATCTCCAAGCAATGCCACCGGTACAGCAATGGCTGCGGCAATGGCAGGCTCGGAGGGCATCTGACCTCCCGGAGAAAAGACCCCCATATAAATCAGCTGAATCGCTGCGGTGATAATCATCGCTTCAGCGACACGGCCGAATACGAGACCGACGATCAGTCCGGTCATCATTGGGGTAAAGCGCAGTGTCGTTGTGGCACCTCCCAAAAATGAACGTGACATAACCAGACCGATCCAGATGGAAATAACTACTGCCTGTACAATCGTGATTTGCATATTTCTGCCTCCTTGAACGTGTACATCATTCTGCGGTTTTGTGACCGCCAAATCCCTTTCTCAGTGATGCGACGACTTTCCCTGTGAAGGTATCCTCATACAACGAGCGATAGCGCATCATCAGGGCTGTGGAAATTACCGGAACGCTGACATTACAGCGCATTGCCTCCTCCACTGTCCATTGTCCTTCTCCGGATGCATACATGATTCCCTTCACGGCATCCAGCTTTTCATCCTCTCTGAATGCCTCCTCAGCCAGCTCCATGAGCCAGCTTCGAATGACAGAGCCGTGATTCCACAATCCTGCGACCTGTGCATTATCATAGGGATAGGGGCTGTGCTGTAATAGCTCAAAGCCCTCTCCTATGGCCTGCATCATGCCATATTCGATTCCATTGTGCACCATTTTCAGATAATGACCGCTTCCCGCATCACCGGCATACAGATACCCCTGATCCGAAGCAATGCGTTGAAATAGCTCTTCAATAACTGCAAAGTGCTCACGTTCACCCCCAATCATAAAGTTGGCTCCCTCAAGGGCACCGCGAATACCGCCGGAGGTTCCTGCATCATAGAAATGTATCTTTTTCTTTTTTAGAAATTCATAATTACGTAGCGAATCTCTGTAAAATGAATTTCCCCCGTCGATCACGTAATCCCCTTCCTCCAGCAACTCTGCAAGTTGGTGTACCATGCTTTCGGTTATGTCCCCTGCCGGAAGCATCAGCCAGATTATACGCGGTTTCTGCAGAACAGCAATCAGCTCCTGCAGCGTTTGTACAACCGGAATTCCCTTCGCTTTTGCCTGCTTTCGGGGCCCTGTCTGTATGTCATACCCATAGGCGCAAATTCCACTGCTCTGCATGTTCATAGCAATATGAAGACCCATTTTCCCCAAACCGATTAAACCTGCTTCCATTCTTCATCTCCTTTCCGTGCACTCAATCCGCATCAGCAGATAGCGCTTACACCATCTATTATAAAAATAATTTCCATATTGTCAATCATATTTTGCAAATAATTTCCAATGCATGAAATGTTTATATCCGTGTAAACACAAGTTGGGATGCGTTGGTGACAGCTTGGGGATAAAGCTTCATATATCCCATTATATTCAGGTTTATTTTCATTTATGTTGAAAAAAAATCATATCGTTTATTTTCACATTTCATTCGTAATCCGGGATAATCCACTGTTAATCAGACAGGTAATATTTTCATATTTGGATTTAATATATAAAATAATTTTTCAATAGCTGAAAATAATTTCCAATATAACACCACATTTCACAATATCTGTTATAATATAAGTATCAGAAACGGGGTGTATGTATGAGTATGGAATTTGCAGGGCGGGTGAAGGGTCATTATTACGGTTTGAGTAAAACGGAGAAAAAAATTGCCGATTATCTGCTGGAGCATGCAACGACCGCCAGACACTTATCCATTCAGGAGCTGGCAGAGGATATTGATGTATCCATGTCTGCTATCTCCCGATTCACCAAAAAGGTCGGCTATAGCAACTATCAGGAAATGCGGCTGCAGCTGAGTGAACCATTTGATCATCTGAGCGAAGCGTTTTTTGCGTCCCTTGATGAGAACGACACAGCAATGAATATCGCAAAGGCTACCTTTCAAAGCGGTATTACCTCGCTTTCCTCAACAATGGCGGTATTGAATCAGGATTCTCTTGAACAGTCCGTACACCTGCTTGGAAGAGCAAAAACCTGTGGACTGTTTGGAATGGGAGCTTCCTCCGTCATTGTACACAGTGCCTATCAGCGGTTTCTGCGAACCTCCTTAAACTGCCAGTTTTCACTGGATTACCATATGCAGCTAATGTATGCAGGAAGGCTGAGTGAAAAGGACTGTGCCCTAATCGTATCGCATACCGGAAGAAACAAGGATGTTCTGCGTATTGTGGATATCCTGAAGGAGCGCGGTGTCCCAATCATATCTGTTACCAGCAACGCCGCATCCCCTCTTGCCCGGAAAAGTGATGTTTTTCTATTTTCCATTTCAGAGGAGACAAAATTTCGTCCGGAGGCGATTTCCTCCAGTGTTTCCCAGCTGATGCTGATGGATACCCTCTTCACACTGTACGCCATCAAAGAGGATAATGATCCGGAGTACTTCAACAGAATTCGCCGAATCGTAAACACGACCAGAATTCCATAAGAATATGCTGGAATGAACATCTTTCATATGCCCTGATGCTGGAAACATAAAAGAAAGAAGCTCTTATACGTTTATACAGTCAGATTTTCCTGTTCATCTGTGTTTAAAAGGAGAGAGATATCAGGCAGGCTATTGCGATTCACCTTTGTTCCATCATCCTCTCCCTATGTTCATGCAAACCAATTTTGTATATTCCAGAACTCTTTTTCTGTAAATATTAACATAAATAAATACAAATCGTATAAATATCAAGCTTATTCATTTTCAGTAAAATTTCGTGGTATTATTAACTATAAAATTTTAGGAGATATAAGTATGAAAAGAAGAAAAAGAGTCAAACGAAAAGTAAAAATCGCAGCCGTCATTGTGCTGCTTATATGTATAGCTGTCAGTCTGATAATCATAAACCGAACTCGTATTCAGCTGGCTTTTAAAGGGTATGACAGGGATGAACGCAATATTATAATGACATTAAGTGCACAGGAGATCGATGAGTATGTATCCTTTGCGTCAGACATTGATATATCGAAATGGAACCGGATGAAAAACAATAAGCATTATCTGGATTATGAACTATATGCAGAGAATGGCGCTGATAAAAAAGAAGCTGTCGCTTATGTTGATCAGTTTTATGCAGACTATTATCAAGCCTTACGCAGCCAGGGGTTTGATCAGCCAACCCTTCGTACACTGATGAAAAAGACCAGTCTTGCTGATTTTAAAACAATAAAGGATAAGAAGCTGACCTGGAAACAGATTCAACCTTATATCCATATAAACGGACGTATACTGGAGGATGTCCCTGACTATCTGAAATCAGGCTTAAAGCCTCTTGAAGCAGTAATGCGTATTTCATATGCGTCCATAAATTCTTCAGCACCAATCACAATTCAGCGATCCTATTCACTTGATGACCCAAAACATCTATTACTGATGATCAAAAGAGGCTTTTATGTACCGAAAACCTACGTTCCTGAAAATTTAACAGCTGTTCAAATCCCCGTAGCTCACAATGACGGAAACAATCTAATGCGAAAGGATGCGACAGACGCTTTGGAAAGCATGTATAAGGATGCGAAAAAGCAGGGGCTTATTCTAGCTATTAACAGTGCGTATCGGCCTTATAACGAACAGCAGCAAGTGTATGATGAATATATGGTGACCTATGGTGTACAGACAGCTGTGAAGCTGGTAGCAGAGCCCGGCTGTAGTGAGCATCAGCTCGGATTGAGTGTGGATTTAACCAGTCAAAGTGTCATGGACGGCACATATGCGGTATTCGGAGACACACCGGAATACCAATGGGTAATTAAAAATGCTCACAAATACGGATTCATTTTACGTTATCCCGAGAATAAAACAAATATAACAGGGACAGCAAATGAACCGTGGCATTTCCGTTATGTAGGAACTGAAGCCGCTACAGAAATATACCGTAAAAATCTGTGTCTGGAAGAATATACACTGCAGCATGGTTTCTCATATCCCGTTTCAATAAAGCGCTGATAGCAAATGGATGATATTCATTATGAACCGTCCAGTTATTTTCCTATGAGGTCAATACGATTTTTATTTCATACTGGAATGTATCCTTTTTATGTATTCGGAGTTTTTTCTGTTATAATACTAGTAGATGGTTATCCCATTAAATAATCCAGCGCGAACCATTAGCTCACATGAATTCCCTGGGAGGTTCGCGCATCATTTTGTTCAAATTCGCACAAATGTAACAATTTCAACGCAATTTTCATTAACCAAAGTTTTATAATTGTGTAAATTTGTTTCATTTAGGGGATTTCATGGGATTTTTCACGGTCTAGCCTCCCTGAGGCTAGTGGATCTAAATCGCATAGTATAGTATATGTGATATAATATCATGAAGTCTAGCCTCCCTGAGGCTAGTGGATCTAAATATGGTGACAGAGTTAGCTAAGCATAGGCATTGACATTGTCTAGCCTCCCTGAGGCTAGTGGATCTAAATCCAAGTGATAAATTTAATGTGGCAGGTTTCACAAGTCTAGCCTCCCTGAGGCTAGTGGATCTAAATTCTACCTGTATTTTTTTAAGACCTTTCTGTATTTGTCTAGCCTCCCTGAGGCTAGTGGATCTAAATTAAATTTTTTACTGTAGGTATTTTTGGCATTTTAGTCTAGCCTCCCTGAGGCTAGTGGATCTAAATCAATTCGAATGTAGGAGCTGATGGGTTATTGAAGTCTAGCCTCCCTGAGGCTAGTGGATCTAAATTTTAACATAACCGCAATAATCTTCAAACGATAACCAGTCTAGCCTCCCTGAGGCTAGTGGATCTAAATTTTAACCGTTAACCCAGAAATGGCTAAACGTGCATTGTCTAGCCTCCCTGAGGCTAGTGGATCTAAATAACTTCTTTTAAAATTGAGTTTCCGTCGTTAAGGTCTAGCCTCCCTGAGGCTAGTGGATCTAAATCACTTTCCAACAATCTAGGTGCGTATCATGTATGTCTAGCCTCCCTGAGGCTAGTGGATCTAAATGTCTATATACTCATCAATTTTACTATGCTCAAGGTCTAGCCTCCCTGAGGCTAGTGGATCTAAATTACAGCCACCATGCAACTCGACATTCGAATTTCCGTCTAGCCTCCCTGAGGCTAGTGGATCTAAATTAAGCGTTGTGTTATAGTCAAATGCTCCCGTCGTTATGTCTAGCCTCCCTGAGGCTAGTGAATCTAAATTTATTATAAGATTTCCCATTATCCTATGAAAAAATACGATTTCCTTTTGCCTGACAGTAACGCAAGATCATTACAGGCTTAAGAACATCGTATTTTTTAATTCATTTTATTTATCCGCTCTTCTTTTCATATGTGCGCTTTAGCTGTTCCATAAAAACAGCAAGGACTGCAATATCCGCAGGATTCACACCTGAAATACGGGAGGCCTGTCCCATCGTCAGAGGCTGTACCTTATTCAGCTTCTGTCTTGCCTCCAGTGACAGATTCACCACCTGATTATAGTCAAACCGCTCAGGCAGGCATACCTTGTCCATCGCCCGCAGATGTTCCGCATCACGCTTGGCTTTTTTTATGTATCCCTCGTAGCGAATCTCGATTTCCACAAGCTTCGCAATCGCAGGATCAAATTCGCGTTCCAGATAAGGCTCTAAAAGCGCGATGGTAATTCCCGGTCGCTTCAGCAGCTCTGCAGCACTGATCCCCTCCTTCAGCACATCCAGTCCTAGCCGTTCCAGCAATCCATTAACTGTTGATTTTGGTGTAAACCGAACACTTGCAAGATAGGAAATCATTTCTTCGATATTTTGCATTTTCTTCTGATATCGTGCATAACGCTCATCGCTGATCAGACCTGTCTCATACCCATATTCGCTTAGTCTTGCGTCTGCATTATCATGACGCAGCAGCAGCCGATATTCAGCACGGGAAGTAAGCAGACGATACGGCTCCTTTGTCCCCTTTGTCACCAGATCATCAATCATGACACCGATATAGGCTTCATCACGATGCAGGATTAAAGGTTCCTTGTGATCCAGCTTGCGAACTGCATTGATTCCTGCCATCAGCCCCTGTGCCGCAGCTTCCTCATATCCACTAGTACCGTTGATCTGTCCAGCAGTATATAAATTCTCAATGATTTTATTTTCCAAGGTCGGCTTGCATTGCAGCGGATCTATGGCATCATATTCAATCGCATAGGCATATTTTTCAATAGTGCAGTTTTCCAGACCAGGCAGAGAATGCAGCATAGCCTCTTGTACATCGTACGGCATAGAGGTAGAGAAGCCCTGTACGTAGGTCGTATCCAGCGACTCGCTTTCTGGCTCCAGAAAAATCTGATGACGCTCTTTATCCGCAAAACGTACCAGCTTATCCTCAATACTGGGACAATAACGCGGTCCCACTCCCTTCACCAATCCGGAATACATGGCAGAGCGTTTCAGATTGCTGTTGATAATGTCGTGCGTCTTTGCCGTCGTGTAGGTAAGATAACAGACAGCCTGCTGATCAAATGGACGAATTTCCTTTGTATCCTCAGAGAAGCAGATAAATTCATCCGTTCCCGGCTGTACTGCGGTTTTTGAAAAATCAATGGACGCCGTTCGTACACGGGCAGGTGTTCCAGTTTTCAATCGAAAGGTTTCAATCCCCAGATTACGAAGACTCTGTGACAAATTCTCCGTTGTTGGCTCATCCTCAGGACCGCTTAAGGTAGAAGTATGCCCAACCAGAACCGTACTGCTCATAAATGTACCCGTTGTCATAATCAAAGCACGACAGTTCACAACGGTTCCATCCTTTTGACGAACGCCGCTTATCCTGCCATCCTTAGCCAGCACCTCTTCCACACACATTTCACGGATTTCCAGATGCTCCTGTTGTAATAGCTTGTCTTGCATATAGCGCTTATATTCCAGCTTATCCGATTGTACGCGAAGACACTGAACACCCGGTCCCTTCGTTGTATTCAGCATTTTAAACTGCAATGCAGTCGCATCGGCAGCTTTTCCCATTTCACCGCCAAGTGCGTCAATCTCTCTCACGACGATTCCCTTTGCAGGACCTCCAACACTCGGATTGCATGGCATGGATGCAATCATATCAATATGCATAGAGTATAGAATTGTCGTTTTCTTCAAACGGGCACAGGCCAACGCAGCCTCAACTCCTGCATGACCCCCGCCAATTACGATAACATCAACCATACGATTTCCTTTCCTAATGTCCCTTATAGCCACATTTTGCACAGGTATTTCCCGATCCCATCAGGGCCCCGCAGTGTGGACACATATGCTCCTTTTTACGTATTTCCTTATCGAACTCACTTACAAATTCCCGCTGAATTCGTTTTCTTCTCATATTCAGACGAAGCAGGAAAATTGCTATGAATAGCATAATTGCGCAGACGAGCAGACTGCATGCACTCGTCCAGAATGGATATGCTTCTATATATGAATAGAGTGCAAATATGCCAGCTAGCAGTGCTATAAGAATACAGAGCGCAAATGACAGCCAGCGCTGTTTCAAGCTGAGACGTGAATTGTTATATTTCATGATGATTCCTTCCTTCATTTCCAATGCATCCCACAGCCTATAATCTCATGAGAAACCCAATCCCGAATATGTCCTCATTCGGGTTATATTATAGAATATTTTCAAACGTATGAACAGGGATTTTTTTATATTTTGCGTTTGTATTCGTTCTAGTGAGCACTGTAAGCGCTCCGTTTTACCGATTCTTCTGCATAAGGTAATCCTTGTTTCCAGAAAACAGATTTTCTTTTATTACACACAGATTTTCGTATAGATTCAATAGGATTCACTTACGTATTCTGCTTGCTTACTGCAATTATTAGCCAGTTGTTTTATAAGAAAATACAGTCCAGATTAAGACATTGAAAATCAACACATGGAACTTCATATTATACATATTAAAAAATAGCAGAGATTTGAATAGTCCTGTGCCTGCCATCGTACTCAAAGCTGAATACACTAATTCCAAAATACACTTATAGAAAGCAAGGAAAGGCATTGACTTTTCACTCATTTTTTTCTATACTTTAGGAACTGAGACAGAAAGCCTTTAAGGGCTGAAAAGAGAGTGTCGCCGGCAAGCAAGCACTCTCTTTTTTTACAGAGGTCTGAGACAGAAGGGGTGTGCAAGATTTCCACATGCAGGATAAGGACTGCCACAGAAATCGATCATTTACTTCACTGCGTTACCGGCGGCTCTGCCGTTCGATCATATAGATCAGCTTCAGAAACATCAGGTACGCTACGATCTGATCCGTATGTACTTCCCCTTCATTTCAGCACACATGTCCTTGTGTCCATACTGTTACCTCCACTATTACATACGGTTTCTTTTTTTAAAACTCCTAAATTTTTTGACATTTCTCTGAAATAACCTATAGTTAATTACAAAATCATCGTACCTTTTATAGCTGTAGTACATCCATCTTTTCATGCAGTTCCTATACATCCCCTACGACCTTACCGCATTTGCGTACTGATTAACCACAGGTGAAAAAATACGTATCTGTGGACAATTTATGTTCAAGTTAATCATAAGAGTCTAGTGTAAGGCATTGAAAATCAACACATGGAACTTCATAATAAAAAAAATAAATCTGAATAGTCCTGTGCCTGCCATCGTACTCAAAGCTGAATACACTAATTCCAAAATACACTTATAGAAAGCAAGGAAAGGCATTGACTTTTTATTCATTTTTTTCTATACTTTAGGTACTGAGACAGAAAGCCTTTAAAGGCTGAAAAGAGAGTGTAGCCGCCAAGCAAGCACTCTCTTTTTTACAGAGGTCTGAGACAGAAGGGGTGTGCAAGATTTCCACATGCAGGATAAGGACTGCCACAGAAATTGATCATTTACTTCACTGCGTTACCGGCGGCTCTGCCGTTCGATCATATAGATCAGCGTCAGAAACATCAGGTACGCTACGATCTGATCCGTATGTACTCCCCCTTCATTTCAGCACACATATCCTTGTGTCCATACTGTTACCTCCACTATTACATACGGTTTCTTTTTTTAAAACTCCTAAATTTTTTGACATTTCTCTGAAATAACCTATAGTTAATTATAAAATCACACAATGCTCCTATAGCGGCAGCCCTGAAATCTTATCTCCTCCACTTTATGCAATTCATGTCATTCCTGGAAATAAACCTCCCTTGCCATATCAAATAGAATGACATGAGCTCCCTGCAGTGTCTTGATGCAGAAGCTTTCATCAATTTCCACAGCATCGCGCAGCTGTAAGCAAATATCATTACACTCCACCTCACCTTCTATAACAATAAGATATACCTGACGGGAAGGCTCTACCGGAATATCCAGCTCCTTTCTGGAAGATAAAGCACTGACATAAATATCCATATCCTGATGGATTTTCACATAAGCTGTATTCTTATGACCACTTACGATATGCAGCAAACGGTTTTCGCGATCCTCCCATGGAATGCGTGCTTCACCATACTGCGGAGTATAACCGCTTCGATCAGGCAAAATCCAGATTTGAAGCAGACGTAATATTTCCTCCCCGTCGTTTTTCTCACTGTGGAAAACTCCGGTACCCGCACTCATGTACTGTATTTCCCCACGTTTCAGTGTTGATACATTTTGCATGCTGTCGGCGTGGGTCAGCTCCCCCTCAATCACATAGGTTATGATTTCCATATCCCGATGCGGATGGGTTTCAAAGCCGGTATGAGGCTGTATCGTATCATCATTAACTACCCGCAGCACACCGTAATGCATATTTTTCGGATTGTAATATTCCGCAAAGGAAAAGTGAAACCAGCTGTCCAGCCAGCCGAGACAGCTTCTTCCCATTTTGCGGTGATCAATCTTTTTCATCATTGTATATACCTCCATATCCAGTATGTACATGTATAACACTTCCATGCATACGCAGTTACACTGAACATCACTGAGATAAGAAAAAACTCTCAGATGCCGCGTGATTCATAATACATGGGCTGCTTTTTCTGGCATGCACCTTATCCGGAACGTTCGCATCTTGTTGTCCGCCATCATGATTTATAAACGCTCTTGTCTGCGGCTATATGCTGTAACAGTCATTCCGCAGTGCTGTACCACAGGCATTCAGACGAAAACAGCAAAAAGAAAGGATACTCTTTCAAGTACCCTCAGTGTTCCATATTCAAATAAACAAACAGCATCCGGTTTTTACCGGACATATCCTTAAGAACCTCAATTCTTGCATTTGGAAAATATTTCTTCGCCTCTTCACTTAGCGCTTCCTTCTGGTTATAGCCCATTTCAAACGCCATCATAGCACGTTCCTTCAACACCTTTGCGGCATTTTCAAAGATAATGCGATAGAATTTCAAGCCGTCCTCTCCTCCAAATAGTGCCACGTGCGGTTCATAGTCCACAACACTGTGCTCCATTTCCTCCTCACGCGGTATGTAGGGAGGATTACTAATTAGAATATCCACCTTCAGATTGCGGTCAATCAGCGGCTGTAACATATCTCCAACCATGAAATTGACGATTGCTTCATTGTCATCAGCATTCTTTTTCGCAACAGCTACAGCCTGTTCACTGATATCCGTTGCCATCATATGCAGATTCGGTTCTTCCTTTTTCAAAGAAACCGCAATCGCCCCGCTGCCGGTTCCAATATCCACCGCCATCACATTATCCTGACTGGAAAAATGCTCATCATAGGCTGCCAGAATATTTGCGACCAGCTCTTCCGTTTCCGGGCGCGGAATCAAAACATCCTCATTCACGGTAAAGCGATAGCCGTAAAACCATTCAAAACCAAGAACATGTCCGAGAGGAATTCCGGTGAGAAGGCGCTGAATACCTTCTTCATAGAGTTCTTCCAGCTCCGGCTGCATTTCCTCATCGAATTCCATATACAGATTGTGCGCTTCTTTATTCGTCAGCTCCAGCATATACAGCAGGGCAGACTGTTCGCCATAGCCGGCTTCCTCCATACGCGCCTGAGCATTCTTCAGCACGGAATGATAGCTGCTCATTATTTCTCCCCTGCCAGCTTTGCCTGCTGATCCGCACTCAGTAATGCATCCAGCAGATCCTGCATTCTGCCTTCCATAATGCGATCCAGCTGATTCACGGTATATCCGATACGATGATCAGTTACACGATTCTGCGGATAATTATAAGTACGGATTTTTTCTGCACGATCTCCGGTGCCGATCTTGTTCCGGCGTTCGATACCCTGCTCTTCTTCCAGCTTGCGCTGATGCTCCTCATACACACGGGAACGGATTGTCATCAATGCAGTTGCACGGTTTTCATGCTGTGAACGTCCGTCCTGACACTTAACCGTAATTCCGGTAGGCTTATGCACAATACGAACTGCGGAATCGGTCTTATTGATATGCTGACCTCCGGCTCCGCTGGCGCGCATGGTTTCCATTTCCAGATCGTTCATATCAATATCAAAATCCTCCGGTTCGATTTCCGGTGTTACCAGAACGGTTGCTGTAGAGGTATGGATACGCCCCTGACTTTCTGTCTTGGGAACGCGCTGTACACGATGACTTCCGGATTCAAACTTCAGTTTTCCATAAACGCCGTCCCCCCTGACCATAAAGGAGACAAGGGAGAAGCCGCCTGCTTCACAGTCATCCATTTCTACGATTTCTATCTTCCAGCCCTGACTCTCTGCAAATTTGCTGTACATCCGGTACAGGTCACCTGCGAAGATATTTCCTTCATCTCCACCGGCTGCCCCGCGGATCTCCACGATGGCATTATGAGAATCATTGGGATCCTTTGGTATCAGTAGAATTTCCAGCTTTTCCAGATATTCCTCAATCTTAGGCTCCAGCTCCTCGATTTCCATTTTCGCCATTTCCTTGATTTCCTTGTCATCCTCCAGCAAAAGCGCCTTGGCATCCTCCAGAGCACTCACACTGTTTTTATATTCCGTATAGGTTTCCACCACCTGAGTCAGATCGGCCTGCTCACGTCCCAGCTTGGCCAGCATCCTGCTGTCGGTTACGATTTCCGGTGACATCATCATTTCATTGATTTCATGATAACGGTTCACCATTCCTTCAAGGCGTTCTATCATTACACTCATACTATACCTCCTACGAGTTCTTTCTCTCATTATGCCTGAAAAACGCATAAATATCCTTATATACTATATCATTGAACGGCTGAATTGCAAAGAATAAAATGTAGGAATAGATGCTTTCCCTTCGAATATATGCGTTGCTGAGTGAATGAGAGCAATCGTAAAAAATACGGCAAGTGCTTTTGCAAGTGCTGCAGATGATACCATGAGATACCCGATCACGAAGAGAAACCTTAAAATCCGTTAACAGCTTTTCCTTGTCAATTCACAGACAAGCACGAAATACCGTTACGCCTTCGGTTAAAGCACAGGTTATCAATCACTTCATAAACAGCTCTTTGCGGCTGTGAACCTTTACTTTGCGATATAGCCTTTTCATATACGATGCGACCGTATTCTCCTTTAATCCGCTGGCCTCAGCCATCTCCCTTCGACTATATCCCTTTAACACATAGTTTACCAGCTCCAGCTCTCTTTCTGTCAGCCCATAGCTGTTATAATCGCGATGCTCCTCCAGCAGCTGTTTCAGCTTTCTCCATCTCCAGCTGTCGCTGCATGAAAGAAATACATCCTTTCCAATTTCCAGTATGACTGTCATGATGCCATCCGGCTGGCAGATTTCGATTATGTGATGAACAGCCTCTACGATCTGTTCCTGATGATTTTCCTCCTCCAGCAATATGCAATAGAACAACAGCGCATATATCGTTCCAAACATCTGCTTTCTTTCATGCGCCTGACTTTCCAGCAGGGATGCCACAACACGCAGCTTTGCATAATTACGAATCTTTATCAGATACATGCCGTAAACAATAGAAGAATACAGGGTAGCTCCCTGAAGCAGATTTCCTTTTCTCCCCTCCTGGATCCATTCAGCAACTTTTTCATATTCACCGGATAAAATATATAAATAGGCCTGTGCAAGATCGATTTCCGAAAGAAGCGGCGGCAGGATCACCTTTTCCCGGAGAGCAGCCAGCTGTTGATGAACAAATTGCAGTAATGTATGATCACGAAGATGATATGCGGCTCTTCCAATTGTAAACAGCGAGGATACACAGATCCATTTCTGACGGTAATGCTCGGCAATGTAGTATGCTTCCCATGCTGTATGTATGCTTTCCGCAAAGCGGGCGCTTTCCAGCTGCTGTTCAGCGGATGACTGTTCCATTAAACCACCATTTGAGTTATTGGTAATTTCAAAGTAGTAATGCAGGTCCTTATGTAGGATATTGACGATTCTCTGGATATCTCCCGGTTTTCGATGATATAAAAACAGATTGTGCGGACTGCCGAAGGTTGATATGATTTCCGGATTGCTGATTCGTGAGGTCTGATTACGCAGCAGAGTTTTTGACCGCTTAAAATAGCGGCTCATCTCATGTAGATTGTTATAGCGGGAATATGCCAGAATCAGCTCCACCTCCCCCTGCAGCAGCTTCTCATCCTCATGCAGGCTTCCGCTATGCAGCGCATGTAGAAAGCCCTCCAGCAGCTGCTTTCCATAAAATATATCCTGCAGATTATTGAAATTATCCATAATAGCATGCAGCCATGCATATGGATAATCCACGTACAGCTCCATTGGTACCATCTGATAGATATTCCGCATTAACTCAGTATCATAATCTGCAAAGTTTTTGCTTTCGTATAATTCCAGCAGCTGCAGTATTTTTTTATAATCCTTCAAAAGATAAAGCTGACGCAGACAATTGAGGATATCACCGCTGCTTTCGTAATAATCGGCAATTTTGCGATAGAGATGACTCGGATTTTTTTCATACATAAGGAATTTATCATACAGGAACTCACGAAATACAGGAGAGTAGGTAAAGAGGCGTGTAGTTCTGTCCACCTGCACAAACCAGTGGAAATTCATCATCCAGGTCAATATTTTCATGATTCCGGTATCCACGCATAAAGCCTCAATGAGCTGGATATTAAAGTGCTCGGGAACAGACAGCACAGCCAGACTCTGCCGCTGTGCCTGATTCAGCTGCCGGTATATATATACGTCAAACAACGGATACAGCTGCAAATCCGGATTCAAAGTGCGTACGGCTCCATATTCCTCCAGCAGTGCATGCACACCGATGGTCCATCCGCAGGTAACTCTTAGAATTTCCCGCACTTCCCGTTCATCAATGCAAATCTGATTCACAGCTGCCAGCTTCTGAATATCGGCAAACTGAAATCGCAGCATTGTCGTAGGGATCAGCAGCGTCCATCTATAAAGCTCTGAATTAAAAAAAGAGGGAATTCCTGATGCAAGAAGTATAATCCTGCAGCTATGTTCCCTCCGTTCGTACACCTTCATGATATGTCTGTCCAGTATATGATTGCGATATTGATCCAGTATGATGATATCATAGCTGCCGCTATCTATACTTTTCTCAAAAATTCCCCCAAGCTGTTTACGATTTTTCTTATGCATATGAATCCAGCAGCACCTTTCCTTTCGATTATGCAGAAAGGCAGCAACTGCTGTTGTCTTGCCAAAGCCATCCGGTCCGTAAATGCAAATCAGCGGATAGGAAACCATATGCTTCAGCATTGAATTAAATTGTTTTCTGGCAATCTGTCTCATATTCCTTCACCTATACCATTATAGCGTATATTACAAGGAATTCAAAAGTGAATTATTACCATTTTATGTATATCCCAAAAAAATCTACAGCTCCTGAATTACGCAGAAGCCCCCATGTATTGTAACAGTATTTTTTACATCCATTTTCTGCCTGAATATCAGATACAGGATATGCCTGCTTCAAATCCCATACATCAATCAGATGAGGACCGCATGCAGCACCTCTTCAAATATTTGTGAAGCAGAATACTTTCACTATAGTTGTTTCATGGCAGCCATCGCAGTGCTCCGCCATTTCGTTTTTGTATCGTAAGAAATTCATTCATCCCCTTTCTTAAACAAACGCTGTATAAGCGTTATCACAAATTGAAAAACAGCGGCTCCCACATCACCGGGAACCGCTGTACAGCTAACGAATAGAGAAATAGATACCAAATACGAGAGAGATGAAGAGTATCAGTACAAGTGCTGTTACAATCAGTACAGACAGCTGTCCTTCTTTTCTTATTTCCTTCAGTGCATTCTTTACAGAAAAGGTATTCCACTGAAAATATTTTCTCAGTGATAGCATCATCAGGACTGCCGAGATGAAGTTCATCAGAATGAATTGTCCAATCGTCATCAGCAGCAGATTTACACGTATGCTTTCCACATGCTGAGGAACCGCAAGATCCTTCAGAAAATGCTTCAGTACATACCAGACATACAGATTGGCCGTACAGATCATAAAGCCGGTAATCACGATCGGACTTTTACTGATCAGATCTTCGTAGGATTTACCACTCAGGTTTGACAGACCGCCTACATATACCAGAAACAATACGACCATGGCAACACACGCATACTTCGCATACCGGATATAACGGAAACCGCCTGTTTTTGCGAGCTTGTTTTTCTGTCGGATAAGATCTCTTCTTTTCATACTGACTCCTCCTGCAATGGTTGCCATTTTCTCATCTCCTCTATTATGGTTAGTCTAAATGCAGATAATCCTTTACTTTTGTTGTAATATTTACTACACGAACACCATATATTACCTGAACAGAGTTCTTTCCGCGTACAACGCCGATAGCCTCCAGATAATTTTTCCAGCTTGTATCCGGTGCAATCAGGGAATCATCCTTGACTGTAACACGAAGACGGCTGGCACAGCAGGTTACGGTTTCAATATTGTCCGCTCCCCCAAGAGCTTCAATAATACGAACCTCGAGTGCATCCTCAGGTGCGGAAGAGACATTCGCTTCGTCCTTACCGCTGTTTTTGATTTCATTGTATTCTTTTTTGCTCATCAGCTTGATTTCACCCTCGTCATCACGACCAGGTGTTTTGAGGTTGAATTTCGTAATTGCGAATTTGAATGCAAAGTAGTATACGATAAAGGTTACAGGAAGCAGCCACAATGCGCTCATGGCATGTACCTTCTGCGGCTGGAACAGGTTTGGAATCATGAAGAACAGCGCAGTTCCATTGATGGAAATATTTGTGATTTCCGCTGCGACATAGCACAGACCGCACAATGGAGCGTATACCAGCCAGTACAGTGCAGGTGCAACAAACAGGAAGGTATACTCAATCGGTTCTGAAATACCAACCATTGCCAGCGTGAAGACAGACGGCACCAGCAGGGATGCTACCTTCTTCTTATTTTCCGGTTTTGCACAGCGATACATAGCAAACGCGGCACCCGGCAGACCAGCCAGCTGGAACAGCAGACGTCCGTTGGTGAAGTTTCTTGTGATATAGCCGGTTGCACTTGCGCTTGCAGCCTGACCGTTGATAATGTTTTTAACACCCTCATACATCACACCGTCGATCATCATCGTACCGCCGACCTTTGTATATTCGATCGGGAATGCAATCAGATGGTGAATACCGAATGGCAGCAGCATCTTATCCAGTGTACCGAACACGAAGGTTCCCAGCAGACCACTTGTACGGATGAAGCCGGTGATACTCTGCAGAGCACCTGCGACATACGGCCATACATAATAGAATGCGATTGCCAGTGGAATAGAAGCAAGAGCGACCATAATAATAACGAATTTTGTTCCTGCGAAGAATCCGAACATTGCCGGCAGCTTTGTATCAACGAATTTGTTGTGCAGTCCTGCAGCAATCAGACCGGTAACAATACCGGAGAAGATTCCCATGTTGTATGAATAAATCCCCAAAGAGCTTGACCATAAAGCATTGAAGTTCAAGGCAGCCTGCTGTGTATAACCGCTTTTTACCAGTGCGTCAACAGTCGTGGTTTCAGCGGTCCATCCTTCCAGCGCAGCCCAGCCTTCAATTCCTCTCATAAAGCAGAAGAATAAGATCAGTCCCGCAAATGCTGCCCATCCTTTCTCCTTCTTGGCAAGAGTGAAGGCAATTGCCACGGCGAACCATAGCTGCAGATTGTTCATAAACATGAATCCCAGATTGGTGATCATGGTGAACAGATTGTACAGGATGTTTCCTTCCGGCAGGATGTAGTTTGTAAATGCACTACCGATACCCACGAAGAAACCAACGAGCACAAGCAGGATGATTGGAACCATCATTGCCCCGGCAAATGTCTGAAGTTTTGCCTGAATGTTTTTCATAGCTTGTTCCTCCTTTGTTTACGCTTTCATTTTAGCATGTCCGCCAATTTGAAAAAGAATGCAATGAGTTACGGTAATTCATTATTATTGTGGTAATTTTTCATCACCTTTTTGTACATGCCAGTTCCACAAGTGCCTCATAGTAGATGTCACTCGCTTTTAACAGCGACTTCACAGGCATACATTCGTTGGGCATATGAGGGCGGGGATCCTCATCAGGAAAGGTCGCACCAAATGCCACCCCGTGCTCCAGAACGCGGGCATAGGAGGCTCCCCCCTTGGTAAACACCGCAGCATCTTCCTTCATAACCCTGTGATATGCTGTTTTCAGACTCTGAATCAAAGTGCTGTCCTCTGCGACGTAGAGCAGACGCTTATGGCGTAAAACCTCAAGCTCACAGCCATAATGCTGTGCCGTTTTGCGTAAAGTATGAAGAAGGCTTTGCTCATCCGTTGACCGCACATAACGCACATCGACACACAGCTCCAGCTGTCCATCCTGCGTATTCAGCGACATCAAACAAACAGAGCCGCAGCCCATGGCAGCATCCTCATGATACAAACCGCTTTTCTTACCGTAAAAATCATCAAGAAAATTCTCGTATATCATATTCACCATCGGATACAGAGAGCCTGCTTGATCGAGGTGTCCGTGAAAATCCTTAACAAATTTGAAAATAGCATTATCCCCGCGCTGCGGATTGCGGGAAAGTGCACGTACACCACGATAGGTGATTTTTATGCCATCTTGCATAACCTCAATCAGATTGGTACGCTCAACAAAGCTGACATCACTGCCCTTGGGAACAATCACCTGTAAATCATCACAGACGATATGCAGACGCTCCTTGCAGTGCAGGCTGATATCCGAATCTGCATTCAGCAGGAAGCGTACCTGCAAAATCCCCTTTTCTCCATTGACAATAGGAAAGTTGCCATCCGGGGAAAAGCCGAAGATTGGTTGCGGGTTATGCTTGAAATAATGCTCCATGCATTCCCATGTTGTTTCCTCAGCCCCTCCGGCAATGAGGCGGATCGGATGATACAGTGTACGACCTTCCTGCCTGATACGGGCCATTGCATATAAAGCTGCCAGCAGCGGTCCCTTGTCATCATTGACTCCCCGGCCGTACAGCATACCGTCTATCTCCTGCATTTGAAAGGGATCGCCGTGCCAGTGAGAGCGTTCTCCTGCTTCCACCACATCCAGATGAGCCAGCACGCCGATATAATCATCTCCCTCACCAAGTCGGGCATCTACAGCATAGCCGTCAAAATCATGGACGCTAAAGCCCTCCCGCTGAGCAATCTGCAGGAAAACATCCATTGCATTCCGTATCTCTTTGCCAAACGGGGCAGATGCACCTGCAGTGCGTTCATCACGGACGGACGGAATTTCCACCAGCTGCTTTAAATCCTGCAGCAGCTCACTCGTTCTTTTTCCTGTATCATAGATAGTTTTCATTATGTTATACCTCCTTATATGGTTATAAATTCCACATGAAATTGCCGCTGTCATTCTTGACAGAACAGCGTTTCACACGTATAGTTGCAAGTGAAAGCGAGGGTGCACGCTTATGAATAAACGAATCATGAAAATTGTGGATGTTCTGTTGAAGCAGGACTCCTATATCACGATTGATAAAATCTCCGAAGAGCTTGCCGTATCCAACAAGACGATTCGCAATGACCTCCAGATCGTGGATCAGTATCTCGAGGAAAACAACCTCAAGCTGATTAAAAAAACCGGCGTCGGTATCCGTATTGACGGTAAAGTCAGGGACAAGCTGCACGTATTGGAAAGTGTACGGGAGAAAAATAAAACGCTTGCCGATTATTCCCCACAGGCACGTAAAATTTTTATCGGGATGCAGCTGAGTGCCTTTGACAGCTGCCGCATCTATGAGCTGAGTGAACAGCTGTTTGTATCCCGTGCCACCATTCACAAGGACATTCTCTCCTTGACAAAGGATCTGGAAACCTTCAAAATCGCATTGCATCGCAAGAACAACAACGGAATCAGTATGGAAGGCAAGGAAAAGAATATACGTAATTTTCTGCTGGAGCTGATGCTGCGTGACAATGGCTATCAAATGTTTATTGATATCATACGGCGGGATGATTACCGCTGTGACGGCTCCTATGTATTTCCCGGGCTGGAGGTTACCGATGACGAGGTCAAGGACTTTACCGGCTGTATTCTCCGCTGGGGCAATCCGTATATCAATTCCCTGACCTTTCCCTCCATGGTGCTTGTCCTGCTGCGAGCATTTGTCACCTATCTGCGCATTCAAGATCGCCATATTGTCCATCTTTCGACTTCCTTCATCGAGGATTTGCGAAAGGAGCCATTCTATAAAGAAGCACGCGAGCTGTGCGACCGGCTGGCCAATCATTACCGGCTGCAGATTCCGGATGTGGAAATACGCTATCTGCAGGTCTATTTTCTCGCCCTGCAAAACAGCCGCGATCTCAGTGAACAGGAACAACAGGAAGCGCGTATGCTGAGTGATGCTCTGCTTACCTCCTGGAGCGAACAGCTGCATCTGCCCTTTGACCGGGATGAAGCACTGTGCCAGTCTGTATATGACCACCTGTGTCCTGCCATTATCCGTTTTCGTCACGGCATCCCCAATGAAAACCCGTTGATGCAGGAAATACATACGCTTTATGAACGTACCTTTCAGGTGGCAAGAAACAGCGTTTCCGTTATAGAAGAGCATTTCCACTGTAATGTGAGTGACGATGAGGTCGGCTTTCTCGCCTTACACTTGGCAGCCTCTTTGGAAAATATGAAGCAGCCGCTGAAAACCATATTAGTTGCTCACGGCGGTGTGGGAGCCGGAAATCTGCTGCGTAGAAAGCTCAGTGCCCAGATACCGGAAATCGACATCATCTCCCAGGAAACCTTCTTTTCCATTTATGAGTGCGATATCAGTGATATTGATCTGATCATCAGCACACTGGAGCTCAATCTGCATACAGATGTCACCATACTGCAGGTCAATTCCCTGCTGCATGACTACGACATTCTGCGCCTAAAGGATGTGATTCGCGAATATTACAAGGTGAAAAACGATCCTTATAATTTTAAATCGGCAGCACAGGAATAAATCATATTCCCTTGCCCGCAGGAGCTTATGCATAGGAAGCACAGAAACGATATCCTCTGTTTTCAGGTGCATTTCCGATGAAACGAAAAAGCCCTGTAAACGCTAAATGGAATACAGCACAAGGGCTGTACAGCTGTTGAATAACACTATCTGTGTAAATGAAAATCGGGAAGCTGTGATTCTATTGATATACAATAAAATCATACTTCCCTTTTTATGTCCCCTGAAGTGATACCGTCTACAAGCCGCCACGCTTTTATGGCAGTGTATAGGTTACTGCGACGCTTTCTCCACCCTTAACTTCGACAGGCTCCTCTCTGCGGAATTCTGCATAGCTGTCTTTATTTGTGAAAATGACGATAACACTCAGATCATATCCCTTTGATAACAGATATTCACGATCCATTTTCAACAGCGGCTCACCTTTTTTCACGTGCTTCCCCTGCTCACACAGACAGGTGAAGCCGTTTCCGTTTTCGTTTACCGTATCGATTCCGACATGAATCAGAATTTCCATACCGTTTTTCAAAGTAAGACCGACTGCGTGGTTGCTGGGAAACAGCATGGTTATATCTGCATCGGCACATGCATATACGGTATCACCTGTAGAAGCGATGGCAAAGCCGTCTCCCATCATCTTCTGAGAAAATACAGGATCCTTTACATCTTCAATCGGAATCAGTGTTCCGTCCACAACAGCAAGAAGCTCCTCCCTGCTCTTTTCTTTCTTTCTAAATCCGAACATATGTCATACCTCCTGATGAAATATTTATTACAAGTATATCTTACCTGTTTCCTGCATGTATTACAATCATTTCACTGTTATTTTCGCAGCCTTTTCTATGTGGTAATTTCTTACAGCAATGTTTATAAATTGCCTTATTGATACGGATGGCGTTTCCACATCCTGCGATTGCGGAAGTTCAGCGAAGTAGCGTACAATAAGGGTGCGAAAAGAAGGAGGAACTTACTTATGAAACATATCAAAATTGCAGCTGGTCTTGCACACGTTAATTATGGAAGAATTGCGGATCTGGTTAAGGAAGTCAGTGATGCCGGAGTTGACTATATTCACTCTGACGCAGCTGACATGCACGATCTTCAAAACATGAAGCTGATGGGTGGTCATCAGATTATCGCGGGTATTCGTCCGGAGACAGACAAGCCGATCGAATGTCACATTTATACAGTTAGTATGGACAGAATGTTCATCGAACAGATTGACGAGGCGGGAGCAGATATGCTGATCATTCCTGCGGAGCACTTTATCGGCGCACAACTGGCTTATATCATCAACTGGTGCCGTGAACGCCACATCAAGGTTGGTCTGACACTGGGCTGCTATACACCGTTATGCTTCGTTGAGGAAAGCATTTATGATATTGACCGTTTGCACATCGTAACACACGGTGTAGATGAAACCGATGGAAAAGACAACTGGGGATGGAGAAAGAGTGCCATTGATCTTGTACAGCGTGCACGCAAGATGATTGACGAGAAAAATCCAAAATGTGAGCTGGCGGTTGACGGTGGTCTTCGTGCCGATAATATGGACAAGCTGATTGAATGCAATCCGGATGTCATCGTTCTGTCCAGTGCTATTTTCAAGGATCCAGATGGAGCAGCAGCTGGTGTGAAGAAATGCAGAGCCGCAATCGATGCAGCAGCAGAAAAATACGGTCTTGAATAATACAAAGAACTCTCCCGCTGAGAGTTCTTTTAAAGAAAGCTCCATCCTGACACTGGTGAAGGATTACGGATGGATCACGTTTGCTGCTGCCATTACCGCTGTTGCGGTTAATTTCTTCTTCACCTCGACCGGACTGGCACCGGGGGGTATTACCGGTCTTTCCCTGGTTTGCTCCACCGTATTCGGTATTCCGGTTTCCACGATGTCTCTTTGTATCTCCATACCGCTGCTGATCTTATCCACCATCGTACTGGGGAAAAGCTTTGGTATCAAAACGTTGTATATTACACTGGCAACACCGCTGTTTATGAAATTAATTCCCTCCATTCATACAACACAGTTCCTTCTGGATATCCATCCGCTTCTGGAATTGGCGGTTGCCGGTCTTCTCGGGGGACTGCTGGTTGGGGCTGCCATCGGTATCGCCTTAAACCACGCCTGTGCAACCGGAGGTACGGATGTCATAGCGCTGTTGATTCAGTATGTTTTTAAATTCCTAAAGGTCAGTGTGATTCTGTTCTTCCTGGATGGCTCTGTTGTGATTGCCTCCGGTGTGATTACACAGAATGCATTGATCTCCGTATTCAGCTTCCTGTCTCTGATGGTCATCATCCAGACGATCAGCTTTGTGACAAAGCATAAGCTGAGTGCGTGAACTACCGCCAGCTAAAGAGCAGGGGCTTCTAATGAATGCTTACACATCCATCAAAACGTTTTGTTCGTGTTCAGATACACGTAACTGGCACGTTCACCGTACCTCTACTCCATCGCTCTCGCTCTGGCATACATGGATATACTTTTCGTATGATATTGCTTGCTCCATTGATATCGGCATTCATTAGAATGCCGTTTTTGCTTCTGTACAATCCTCGCTTGATTCTTTTCCCTGTGAAGGTGTGTGTTACATCGTTTCCATAGACTGGTATTTGATCCTCGTCAATGGAACTAGCCTTCGATTGTATTGCTTCTTCACAGACCACGACTCTGATTCCTGCCGCTTCTCCTTTGTATTTGATCATTTCGATCAGCGTATGAAACGGTATCTGAACAAATGTCTGATTGTTCTTCTTCCCCATATGGATACGCTTCTTCCAACCCGCATGATTCCCTACGACGATAACTTCGATTCCTTCCTTCACACATAGATCTATTATTTTTCTTGATGCTTTGTGCAGGATATCCTTTACACGTCGATTTCGCTTTTCGCTGATACGTTTCATTCGTTTTGTTTGATGGATGCCTTTGCTATCCTTCTTTCCAGTTCTTAGCAGTGAGCGATAATGTGCGATCTGTTTGTTAAAGTATTGATTGACTGCTTTTATTTCATTTCCTTTTATCAGCACAGGGCGGTGTCCGCTCGTAAACGCAATTGCTGTCAGATTATCGACACCAATATCTATGCCGGCTACTCTTCTATATCTGTATAAAGCAGCCGATATTCTTTAAACTACGTAATTTTATAACCTGTAATGTATGGCTGATATAAGATGTGACTATGGACTGCTTGACATTCTCCAGAATACTTTTACACTAAGAGTAAGAATTTGTCACAATGTGCACACACTTCCGTCTAATTATAGGAAGAGTAAAGGAGGCTGATATTATGCAGCAGGAGGAATTAAACAAACGAATTGATCAGGCGGTTCAGGGGGATCGCCTTGCACTGGAGGAGGTTCTGACAGAAATACAGGATATGGTATTCAATCTGTCACTGCGTATGCTGGGAACCATAGCGGATGCACAGGATGCCGCTCAGGAAATCCTCATTAAGGTTATGACCAGTATTTCCACCTTTCGCAAAGAAAGCAGATTTCAAACCTGGGTGTATCGTATCGCTGTGAATTATCTGATGGATGTAAAAAGAAGCATGTTCGCAGCGCATCCCCTGGATTTTGATTTTTATGCAAATGATCTGCGGGCAAGCTATGTGCCGGATGAAGAAGAAGCCCTGACGGGATGTACGAGGGAGGAGGCCGCAAGAGAGCTGAAGCTCTCCTGTACCAATGTCATGCTGCAATGCCTGAAGCCGCAGGATCGCTGCATTTACATTCTCGGGACTATGTTTCACATTGACAGTAAAAGTGCCGCAGAAATTCTGGATATGACTCCGGAAGCATACCGGCAGCGCTTATCTCGGGCAAGAAAGCGCATGGCTTCTTTTTTAAGCACCTATTGCGGAGCAGTATCCAATGGATTCTGTCAGTGTGATAAGCGGATTCCCTACGCAGTTATGACACACCGTCTTGAGCCGCAGAATCTGGAATACAGCAGACTGAAAACACTGGATAAGCGGATTCTGAATGAATTCTGTGATCATATGGAGGAGCTGGAGGAGATTATGGACAGCTTCGATCAGCTGCCTGCCTTTCGCTGTACAATGGACGCCAAACAGCTGTTAAGGGAGCTGGTGGATTCAGAGGTCATGAAAAAGGTACAGAATGCAAAGGAGGTGGCCTGATATGTCTATTATGATGGAATACTTGCGCCAGCTACAGAAAAACAACCAGCGGGACTGGTTTCAAAGTCACAAGGAGCTGCGGAAGGAAGCAGAAGCGGAGTTTGAGGAGCTTTTACAGGAGCTGATGGAGCGCATTGCATGCTTCGATTCCTCCATTAACGGCTTTGCGCCGAAAGAGCTGACCTTCAAACAGGTGCGCGACACCCGTTTCAGTAAAGATAAAACTCCGTATCTGCCTGCATTTCGCGCACATATTTCCGCAAAGGGGAAGCTTCCCATACCGGTTGGATATTATATTCATCTAATGCCGGATAATCAAAGCTTTCTGGGAGGAGGATTGTTCGCGGATATGTTCAAGGACGCAACAGCCATGATGCGTGATGCGATTGCCGCAAAGCCGGAAGAGTTTTCCGCCATTATCGAAGCTCCTTCGTTTAAGGATCACTTCACAATTACAGGGACAAAGCTGAAGCGTGTTCCCAAGGGGTATGATCCTGACCACAGCATGGCCTCCTATCTCTGCCACAAAAGCTGGTGTCTTGAATATCCGCTCATGGATAATGAGGTGGAAGACCGCGAGAAGTTTCTCACACTGGCCTGCACCCTGTTTCATGCAATGAAGCCGTTTCATGATTTTATGAATACGGCATTGCAGGATTTTCAGTTCCCGCAGCGATAGAGATATGTATGGATATCAGAAAGAAACATGCTTATAGATGGCTATGGAAAGGTGCTGCTGTCATGATGCTGTATATATGACATTGCACTCATTCATTTTTCACAGCATACATATCTGTGCAAGACGAAGCTGTAAATGACTTTATAAATGATACTACAGAATAAGCAGAAGCTCCCATTTTACATGGATGCCTCTGCTTATTTTGCCTGCATGCTGACTTTATGACAGTCTGCCTCTACAGCTGTTTTCGCAAATGCTGAGTTTTATCTATTTCCCCATGAAACTGCGCAAGCATTTTTTCCCATGCCGCATGCAAATTATCGTCCAGCTGAAACAGACCGGAATTTCCCACGATGAATACTTCCACCCCTGCCTGACGCAGCTCCTGAAAGGTTGCTGCATTGCAGGAGCCATCCACTTCGATTAGATACCGATAGCCATGCTGCAGCTTAAGCGCCTTCGCTTCTTTTATCTTATCCAGCATTTCGCGAATAAAAGCCTGTCCGGCAAAGCCCGGATCAACACTCATAATGGTGATTTTGTCAAGTAAATGAAGATAATGCCGGATATAGGACAGGGGAGTTGCCGGATTCAAAACAATACCGGTCCTGCATCCAAGCTCATGAATCTTATGAAGAATACGAAAGGCATCCGTGTTGATGGTTTCTGCATGCGGCGAAAGAAAGGTGGCTCCTGCCTGGGCAAGCATGGTGATATAGTCATCCGGATGCGTTACCATTAAATGACAGTCCAGCGGTACCCTGCTGACGCGGGCTACTGCTTTGACAAAATCCGGAGATAATGTAATATTCTTTACGAAATGACCATCCATAATGTCAATATGATAAAAATCCGCATGCAGATTCAGAACTTGAATCTGTTCTCTGATTTTCAATAAATCCATACACATGAGAGACGGACTGAACATAGGCTTCATACGTATATCCCCTTCAAGTAAACGTTTACGTATCCTCTTTTTTTAAAGCTCACCTACGTGAGCTCAGGTTGATTCCCTTACACAAAGAGAAACCGGTATGATAAATTCCTGCTTATCCAGCTCATGATGAATCCGCTTCAACAGCGCGTCTCCTGCCGCCTCCGCCATCAGCTCTGTATTTTGTGTAATCGTAGTCAGTGCCGGGTGACAGAACTGTGAAATGGAGACATTGTCAAAGCCGACGATTTTCACCTGATCGGGAACCTGAATATGCTGTGCATGCAATGCGTGCAGACAGGCCAGTGCCATATTGTCATTGGTCGCAAACACGCCGTCAAAGAAGCAGCCTTTCTGCATAAGCAGGTTAGTGACTGTTTTGAATACACTGGCATAATCGCTTTTCGTCATGATTTCCCAGGATTCCTGAAATGCTATCCCCGCTTCTTCCAGCGCTTCCAGGTAGCCGCTTCTTCTCTGCCGAATCGTGGACGCTTTCTTCTGATCTCTTAAAAACAGAATGCTGCGGCACTGCTTTTCGATCAATTCTCTGGCAGCAAGATATCCTCCCTGCCGATTATCGGAATGTACAAAGATGTGCACATCCTCCGGCTTTCGGTCAATATAGACGATCGGTATGGAAAATGCGGATTCCTGTATCGGATTTGCATTCCTTCCTGAGATATAAATGATACCCTCTACCTGCTGCTCCTTCAGATTGCGGATATGCAGCTGTTCGATTTCAATATCCTCATGGGAATCACATATCAAAACAGAATACTGATGTTTGAGAAAGAACAGTTCCAGGTAACGGATGATTCTCGCAAAAAATTCATTGGTGATATCCGGTACGATAACACCGATATTCCTGCTTCTCTGCGTCCGCAAGCCCTGTGCATTTTTATTAAGCTGAAAACCGCATTCCGCAATGACTCTGCGCACACGGGTCTCCGTTTCCTTGGAATAACCGCCCTTTTCATGCAGCACACGGGAAACTGTGGCGGTGGACACCTGCGCCAGACGTGCGATATCAATAATATTATATTTATGCTGTTCCACATCGACACCTCCTTTACGTAAACGTTTAACTAACACATGTATATCATAGCTAAAATAATAGTGGATGTCAATACAGAAGCAGCAGGAGAATGACGAAAGTACACCGCCCTTATGCTATGCGGACATATCATAAGGAAAACCGCTATATAAGAGAACATATAAACAAAGGAAGAAATGAGAGCTTGCAATATCGAGGCGTGTTTATTTCACAGCAGTATAGCCGTCGGGGTAACAAAATAGACCTGACAGACAGGATTCATCATTTTCAGCAATATGATTTACCATAGAATATCCCTGTCTGGTTTTATTTCTTGGGCTGTTTTACATGCAGTGTTTTCTGTACTAAAACAGTGCCACCAATTCTTTTTAAATGGACAGGTCGTATCATCATGAGAGCAAAAAGGAATCAGTGCATCACAAAGGATGAAACTGATCCTTTTGTCTTTGATGAAAAACAAGGTAAATAAGAACCGGAAATTGACAATAATACGGTCATGGATTTTAACGGTTGAATCTATTGCACAAAGCAGGAGCTGATTACAGTTAACACATTATACCTACTCCCGCTATTTTGTGTAGTTCAGCTCCTCTTTCTCTGCATATGCCCGGTATCCTTTATGCAGACAGCATGCATTGTTCTGCTTTCCAAGCAAAGACAGTATATTACATGAAGCAGACATATCACAGCTGCCATCAGTATCAGTAAATTCAGGCTTATCATGAACCATGCCAGGAAAAAGAGAAGCAATGCAAAAGAGAAGGCATGCAGCTTTATGCTTACCTCAATAACAGCGCACCTCTTCCAGTAGGAACGGCTGTGTGTGTCACATTTGCGAAAGATAAATTGCAAAAGCCGATCTGCACCCTTCCGGTATTGCATCAGCATCAGCTGTCCCGGAGTGAATTTCAGATTGGGAAACAGATTGCTCAAAACCATTTCCTGATGCAGCTTACGCCGCATGCATACCGGAAGGAGAATCCATAATCCGATGATGACACTCAGACAGAACAGCAATATCAACGGCCACAGAATGGCAAACGCCGCACTCCACGCTTTACCATTCAACATACAGAAGATGATAAAAACAGGAACAAGTCGCTTCGTAACATTGATAATCGTGATGGTCCCCATGGCTGCCAGATAGCCCTGTGAGGTTTTATAGCAGCCATAAAGAAAGCCTGTCAGATACAGCAGCTGTATACAGAGCAGAAAGGTGAGAAAAGGCGATGCGATTGTTTTCTGTATCACTGCATAAACACCAATACCGATAGCAGCGGCAGGGAGCTGGAACAGCAATAGTATACACAATTTGCAGAGATAGCTTTTACGGCAGGTAAGGGGAAAAGCCAGAAGCACCTGCCAGGAAAGCGGTGGTTCTTCTTCCCATGCAATCTGATAAACAATGCTGAGAAACAGAAAGGATACCAAGCATGCTGCAGCCTGTATCTGCTGATCCTGATATATACTGCCCTCTGTCACCGTAAAGCTGCTTACTCCACTGATGTAGATATAGGCAAGCAAAGCGGCAGGAATCAGATACTTCCATTTTCGGTTGCGAAGCATACGAAGCAGCTCATAGCGAATCATACAGCATCCTCCTCCGGCTGGAAATATTGCATGATTTTCCTATGGTCTTTCGTATCCAGAACCAGATGGTGACCATCCAATGCCAGCAGCCGATTCACAACAGGCAAAATGCCGGATGAGGTATGACTGGTAATCAGGAATACCGTGTTCTCACACTTTTTTGAAATCAGCTCACACAGACCTTCACTGCTTTTCGCATCTATGGCAACAAACGGCTCATCCATGATAATCATATCCGCATTGCTGAGCAGAATACAGGCAATCCCCGCCTTCTGTTCCTGTCCGGAGCTGCACTGGTCCATGCGCTGGTTTAGATAATCAATCGACAGTGCCTGCAGAACCTCCTGTACAGCTGCGTCCTGCACATCCAGATTTTTGCCATGAAAGCAGCGGTAAAAATATCGCAGATTTTCCAATACGGTTAAATGGCGATACAGAGGATGTTCATATGGCAGATATCCAATTGTCATTCCACCTCGTGAAAGGTTCCCGTAATCCGGCGGCAGAAAACCGCAGACTACATTTAACAGCGTACTCTTTCCTGCTCCGTTTTTCCCGGTCAGCAGTATACACCCGTCTCCCTGCTGTATCGTCAGATTCAAATCCTCTAAAATCCATTCCGTATCATAGGCATAGCCTACCTTATTCAGTGTGATCTGTTTCATTGCACACTCTCCTTTTTGTATACAGGGTACGTACCCTCCGTATCCCCATATAAAGCAAATAGTCCAGTGGACTTTCCAGACAGGAGGAAGCTTTCCCAATAACATAAAACACATGAACTAGCAGCATGGCACCAATCACGGCATATAACATATTTCCATTATCAAGCAGAAGCGTCGCAAGCATGACCTCCACAACAATAAATGAAGAAACATTGCGCTTATCGGGCTGCGGTTCCTGAACCTCTTCCCATGCTTCCTCCATTTCCCGATCCGCAGACTGAAGCAGCTCTGTATGTTCTTCCTCCAGTAAGGCTGCAATTCTTTGCATATAAAGATTTTGCAGCTCACACTGCGCAAGCTTTTTCTCCAGCTGTTCCTTCTGCATATCCAGCAGCTGCATATTTTTCTCCTGCAGCAGTTGTTCGATATCCGCAAGCGAAACATCCATTCTTCGCAATATTTTTATCCGCATTAGAATACGGACATGCTCCTGTGTGTAACAGCGATAGCCGTTCTCATCCCGTATAACCTGCAGCAATCCCTTTTTCTCATACAGATTGATTGCTTTTTTACTTAATCCGGTTGTATCCGCAATCTCCTGAATTCTCATATTCTATCACCTCATGTTTGAGGCTATTGTACAGCAGTCCCCAGGGGAACGGTCAATAGCTTATGCTTAATTTATACAAATTTAATAAAGTTTGCCTGAATAATTACAGAAAACAGGCATATTACCAGTAGACAGAGCGGCATCATGCAAGAATACAAAAATGTCTGTAAAAGAATCATCTCTTACAGACAACTGTGTGTTTCTCTTATAATACCAGAGAAGGTGCGCTGTATGCACGGCCAGCCATTTCATTATCCAGCATGTACAAACTCTTAGGATCTGTGCCGAATAATTCGAATTTCTTCACCATATCCTCTGCATTCTTTTCTTCCTCACCCTGTTCCTTTACAAACCAGTCCAGAAACTGCATCGTGCGATAGTCCTTCACCTCATGTGCAGCATCATAAATTGTATGAATCAGGCTGGTTACATAGCGCTCATGCTCCAACGCAAATTCCAGCGGATCCTTTAAGGCACTGCATACTTTATCCGGCTTATCCACCTGTTTCAGTGTGATGTGTTCCCCGTTATTCTGCAAATACTGCAGAAGCAGCATTGCATGATCGCGTTCCTCCTGCGTCTGAATCATGTACCAGTTGGCAAAGCCATCCAGCCCCTGCTCCTGATAATAGAGAGAGAAATCAAGATACAGATATGCGGAGTACAGCTCCTTGTTAATCTGATCATTCAGCAATTCGGATACTTTTTTATCAAGCATAATCATACCTCCTGTGTCTTATAGTATAAGTATACTCTGTATGGTTTGAATCCGGAAGTACCTTTTTACATTTTTTTACAATTTGTGACAGCTGTATGACTACTCCTTTGCGCGCTCCACCTTCAGCTTTTTGCCCTTGATGGTTTTCTGACGCAGCGCACGCAGCACCTGCAAGCCCTTACCATGCAGTATATCCACATAGGACTGATGATCCTGTACCTGGATGACGCCGATATCATCCCCGCAGACCCCTTCTATTTCGCAAATGGCACCAACGATATCCCCGGGGCGGATTTTCTTTGTCTTCCCTCCGCCAAGATACAGCTTCATCATATCCTTGCGCAGCTCCTTCCCTTTTTCCTCTTTTTGAGATTTCGGAATTCCCAGCTTTCTCAATGTCTCAGCGTCCGCAATAACAGCTTCAAGCTCACTGCTGTCATGAAACTCCAGTGCATTCCCCAGATATTCTTCCAGCTCCTGAAGGCGGAAATCATCATATTGTGAAACAAAGGATATCGCGGTACCGCTTCGATCCAGTCTTGCAGAACGGCCGATACGGTGTATGTAGGTCTCTTTTTTATTTGGCATATCGTAATTGATAATATGCGTAACATCCTGTATATCAATGCCTCTTGCGGCAACATCCGTAGCGGTTAGAATACGAAGCTTCCCTAAACGAAAGTCCTTCATATTTTCCAGTCGATCCTCCTGCAGCATACCGCCGTGCAGCTGATCGACACTGATGCCCTTATCATACAGCATACGGCATATTTCGCGAACATGCTCCTGTGTCTTTGCGAAGATGATACAGGATTCGGGAAGCTCCCTGCATAACAGCTTCAGCAGTGCCTGCGGCTTTTCGTGTTCCTTCAAACGGTATGCATAATGATGCATCTGCTCACTGACGGAGGTCTGCGACTCGATTTCCACAACTTCCGCCTGCTTCAGAAAGTCATGTGCAAGCTCCTGTATTTCCTGTGGCAGTGTTGCGGAGAACATGCAGACAGACGCGTTTTTTGGAAGACGAAAGAATATCTTCTGGACAGTTTCGATAAACCCCATATTCAGCATTTCATCCGCTTCATCGATAATGATATAGCGGATTTTTTCTGTTCGAAGGGTTCCCTGCTCCAGATGGTCAAGCACTCTTCCCGGTGTTCCTGCGACAACATGGGTCCGCTGCTTTACATCCTGTGCCTGAAAACGGAAAGGCTGCTTCCCGAATACGGCAGCCGTCTTAATGCGCTTATAGGCACCGATGTTATCAAATTCTCCCTTGATCTGCAGGGCAAGCTCTCTGGTCGGACTCAGTACCAAAGCCTGAGGTGAGCGTTCCTCCCAGATCAGGTCCTGTATGATAGGTATCGCAAAGGATGCGGTCTTTCCACTTCCAGTTCTGGATTTCACCAGAATATCCTTCTTTTCCAGCATGAGCGGTATGACAGCCTCCTGTACCGGCAGCGGACTTTGATAGCCCAGTGTATGCAGAGCCTCACAGATGGAGGCATCCAGCTTATAATCTTCAAATTTCATGTTTATCACCTATATGTTTCAGCTTTCCTACCTATTATACGGGATAACGTATGGAAACGCAAAGACAGTCTGCAGGAAATATTACAAAACTGTAATCTTGCTGTAAGCAGAAACACACGACAAACCAGTGTGCATACGATATAATGCAGATAGAAAGAAGGAGGAGATGGAGATGAAAAAGCTGTTGAGCTGGATTGGCACTGCACTCTGTTTGGCATTCTTTGGATATCATGCCTGAACATCTGATTTGACATCTTTCCTTTTTCATTGCAATAGGCGCCAAGAGGCGCTTTTTTTTGCTTACCTGTTTTCAGCCTTAATCAAATGAAGCAACAACCACGGCAGCTATGTAAAAGGAGAATGGCTGCGGATACTCATGTTGCTTTCTGATTCTGAATGAAATGCACAGGATTTTATATAAGATGTAAGGAACAGTATGATTATTGGTATTTGCTTAACAATAAAATCAGAATATGATGTTGTCTGTATGCGACGTTATACAGAACGAAATAAACGATTAGCCTGTCAATCAGCTAACAGGATTGTAAGCAAAGTGTAAGTAAATTCACACGACGAAGCAAAGTTCTTCCGGTATACTATAGGTGTAAGACAGGAGGGACGCTACCATGAATAAATTCATAGAAATTGCAGAAGCTATCGCATGTATCCTGTTTCTGGGATACCGTGAGGAAAACTTTATCCGATAACTTCCCACAGCAGTATCGCGCTGTGTAATATAGATCAGGCACCCTGCTGTTGCATGGGTGCCCTTTATATTTCTTTTACAGTTTCTTCTGAAGGCTGTATCTTTTCTGTTTCTGTAAGAATCGCGGAGTGCTCCCAGCGATGTCTGAGATAAATGGCTTGTGCCAGTATACATTCAAAGATATTGCTGAGCAGCATTGCCAGCCATATTCCTGTAATGCCAAGGCTCGTAAAGCGATGAAACAGCAGAATCATCGGAATGCGGAATGCCCAAAGACGCATCATGGATAAGATAAAGGTATAATTCGTATGACCGGAGCCATTGAACACGCCATCATTCAGGTTGATATACCATCCCATGAAAACACCGCACAGCAAGGCAAAAAATGCATATTCCTGTGTTAGCTCCATAAGCTGCGTAGATGCGTTTGGTACAAACAAGTGTATAAACGGTGTGATTACGAGCATTCCGATAATGGTCAGAGTAGATGAGAAAAGTGTTGACAGCTTCATCGCTGTATGAAATGCCTTTCGTGCACGCTCTGTATTGCCGGCTCCCAGATTCTGACCGACAAAGGTTGCCAGTACAGCTCCGATCGACATGACGGGAATATAGGCAAGCGTCACCATTTTTGCGCCGACACCGTATGCCGATATGGCAACAGCACCATAGTAGACGATATATTTGTTCATGATGACAAAGCCCAGATTTTCAAGAAACTGACCGCTTGCGGCAGGTATACAAAGCTTCAGTATGATTTTTCCATCCGCTGCATGAAACGGATATGCCCGAAAATCGATATGTACAGGAAAGGCTTTATCATGCAGACGCCGCCATGCAATCGGTACCATAACCAGCTTGGATACAACCGTGGCAATCGCAGCACCAAGGATACCGAAGTGAAAAACAAAAATGAATATCGGATCCATAATAGCATTCAGCAGGGAAGCGCACATATTCAGCTTTACACCGGATCGGCTGTCCCCCGCACTCTGTCGCATTGCCATATAGAGGTTCAGCATAAGAAGGCCGATATAGTCAAAGGAAATTCCGAGCAGATATTGATAACTGGCATCATAAATTTCCTTCGGGGTATCCAGCCAGCTTAGAATCGGATGCAGCAGAAGCAGTGTTCCTATGCTCAGTACAATGGCAAAGCCTATCGCAAAGTATAGAAGAGCAGTAGCGAAACGACAGGCATCCCCCTTTTGATTGGCCCCAAGCCGTGTGGATAGTAAAGCAATCGCAGCCGCACTAAGCCCCATGGCAACACTTTGTGCACACCACATAATAGGACCGACAAGCGAAACGGCGCCAACCTGAAGCTCACCAAGCTGTCCGACCCAGAAGGTATCAATGATATTGTAGAGGGAGTTGACCAGATTCAGCACGAACAGCGGTACAGCCATGCGCAGCAATGCCTTTGTCAGATTTCCCTGTAATATACCCTTTTCCTGCATCGGTATCTCCCCTTTCTGTATTGTTATATCATAGCATATTTTCTACCCTTCGCCTATAGATATAGAGGGGTGAAAAAATAAGAAGACGGTGTGTTTCATTCTTTTTCATAAATAAATGTTAAACAGTATGCTGCATGTGATATCCTTATAATGCGAGGTGAGTATATGAAAAAGGGTTATAGAAATAAGATAACGGATGTTAAAGGCGTCCGTGTCGGACATAAAACAATAGCGGCGGATAACGTACAGACCGGTGTTACGGTAATCCTGCCGACAGAGGGTGATATTTTTCGTGAGAAGCTGACAGCTTCATGCCATGTGATCAATGGCTTTGGAAAGACCGGCGGATTGATACAGCTGGAGGAGCTTGGTGTACTGGAAAGTCCGATCGCATTGACAAATACGCTGTGTGTGGGGACTGTTCAGCAGGCATTGGTGCGCTATATGCTGCAGGATCATCCGGAAATCGGTACGACGAGCGGCACTGTGAATGTAGTGGTTGGGGAATGCAATGACGGATATCTGAATGATATACGGGCATGCAGCATTCAGGAGTCAAATGTATATGAGGCGATTGCGGATGCAGGGAAGGATTTTGCACTTGGGGCTGTGGGAGCAGGTCGCGGTATGAGTTGCTTCGAAATGAAGGGAGGTATCGGTTCCGCGTCAAGAGTGCTGGAATTGAATGGAGAAGAATATACGGTGGGGCTTCTCGTCTTATCTAATTTCGGATTAAAGAATGATTATATCAAGGAAAACGTATCCTTTCATGATTCTGTGAAGGAACAGGTGGAGCAGGGCAGTATTATAATAATCCTGGCAACAGATATACCAATGTCCGACAGACAGCTGAAGCGTGTATGCAAACGTATGCCGGTGGCACTCGCCCGCCTTGGTTCACATCTGGGAAATGGCAGTGGCGATATTGCGATTGCCTTTTCCACAGCAAATAAAATTCCTCATTCCGCTGATTGCTCATTTATATCGCAAACTATTCTTCATGAGCAGCAGATTGACAAGGTTTTCCGTGCTGGCATCGAAGCCTGTGAGGAAGCGATACAAAGCTCTCTGGACGCTGCGGAAACGGTAGTCGGAAGAGAGGGCCATTGCAGGTATAGCTTAAAGGATACTGTAGCAAAAATGAAGAAAGGATAAGACCGTTAGTAAACAGTATCAAGAATGAGAAAGGGTGATGCCTGAAATTGCTTCACCCTTTTTGACTATGCATCTGCTATTGACATTTTGATGTACTTTTGCAGTTCTGAATCACAGCAATAGATATAGCACCCCTTCATCCCTCTTGTCATCAACGTGTAATACGTATTCAGTATAATCTGTCGTTCAATATGTTTTGCCTTCTCCGGATTCTCACGATACAGCTTTTTCAGCCCCTTTACAGAAGAATCCGTTTTCGCTCTTTGCCTGTAGTCAGTCACAAGCTCATTGTTTTCATAGCGAAGATCTTCACCAATAATAACTCCTACATAATCAAATTCAAGCCCCTGTGTAGTATGAATGCACCCTACTTGATGAACAGATCCCTGACTTATTGCATATGGATCACCAGCATCCAGATTCCAGCTCATTTTGAAATCACCAATTACAATGTCATCGTGATTCGGATCACTTCTACCGGCTTTTTCCCACTCCCAGCAGTATCCCGCCAATATTCTGGCTTTCCCTGATTCATCATTTTTTTCATAAATCATAGCTCTTAATTCATTTGGATCATCAATGACACGAAAATCAAAGCTGATATCCTTGAAATTGAAATTTGCTGTTTCTTCCAGCTGCAGCATATTTCTTATCCAGGCAAGATATCCATCCGATCCGTTACAGCGAAACTGTGAATGTAATTCATATTGTATAACCTCTGCATTTTGTAGCTGTGCCTGTTTCTGAAACTCGGAGATACTTCCAAAATCACGAAAATGAACACGCTGATAGGGATCGATAAAGAAAACGGTAAAGAGTGATGAACTTATCAGCTCCTGTATCTGGTTTTCACCTTTTTGAAACATACCTGATTTTTCTCGTAATCTATGCGCTTCATCCACAATCAAAAAATCATAATCATTTGGTTGCTGCTGATAAAATTTATCCGGTGCAGCGAACAGTGATTTGATTTTGTTTTTCTTCATTTTACCAGCAAGTCTATCTATATACACGTTGCGTGGAGCCGCATTCTTTGTTATATATTGTCCAAACATGTCTTCCTTCAGCAGATTCACCATCGCATTTACAGCAATCACGGACTTCCCTGTTCCTGAGCCGCCTTTTGCAATCATTACCCGTTTCCTTTTATCCTTTTGACACAATTTAGCCATATAAAGGATTTCTTCATAGACCACTTTCTGTGTATCTAGCATCGTAAATACCTGATTACCATCCAGCATAGAAGAAATGCAGTCCTGAAGGCTCTTGGAGGGTCGAATTCTGCCATTCTCTATTAGAAACAGCACCTCCTTACGATCCCCTTGTTTTAAATGCTTTTTGATAAATTCCCGCAGTCTAGGAATTTCTCCCTGTGTGAATAATGGTGATTTCTCAATACATGTATTGTAAATTGGATTTATGATATTTTGCTCTTTCTTTAAATCATAGTTATGCAGATATGCACAAGGGTACAGCTGTATGTCTTTTTTCCCTACTTCTTCGATATAATCATTCATATGCTGTACATAGGACCAGGCCTGATAACAGGGATGTACAACACGATGCACTCCTTTTCCCAGCGCTGTCATTACCTCGGTATTTATCAAATCCTCGCGGTTGAATACCGTTTCCACACGCTCCCATTGCTTTAGCTCGATGATAATAGCACTTGCCTTCCCATCATGATTATATCCGGACATAATAAAATCCACACGCTTGTTTGTTTTTGGAATATTATATTCAATAGCTACTCCGCAGGTATCCGGTATAGTAGGGTCATTCAATACCTTGTACATATATTGAAGTGAATTTTTCCACGAGGTTACTTCTTTTTTACTCGTATGGATGTGCATACGCTCATAAAGCTTTTCCTCTAAAAGATGAGGTATTTTATCAAGGTCCATATCCATTTTGAAATCATATTTTGTCCCTTCGTATATTAACATATTTAATTACCTCCATAAGTACAGGCTATTTTACCATTCTCTTACATTATACCTTAGTTATCAATTTATTCAATGAAACATTGATATTGACACGCCTTCATGTAAGCGCTATTATGGAATAGACAGGGGTGGGAGCATGAACATATTGGCACATATAAATAGCAATCAGGAAATGCAGTCATTACAGGAGCACAGCGAACATACCTTTACAGCGATTAAAGAATATGCAGCTGCAAGAGGTCTGACAAATTGCATGAAGCTGACTGCTTTTTTGCATGATTGCGGCAAGGCTTCCAGGGAATTTCAGAAGTACATAACAAAAGCAGCAATGGAAAATATATTTCTTCCCAAGGTTAATCATTCATCAGCCGGCGCGCAGATTCTGCTTGAGGTGTGCAGATCTTACAGTGATATGAGTGAGTGTCTGGTAAAACTCATGTTAGCAAATGCAATTGTTTCTCATCATGGGTTATGTGATTTCATAAATGTGCATGGTGATAATGCCTTGCGCAGCCGGTGTTATCCGAAAAAAGCATTGGATATGGAACACATTACCGCCTTTATGAATGACTTTATTTCCACAGAGGAATTGGAAAATCTTTTCCGTGCAGCGCATAAGGAACTTTCGGTCTATCTTGCAAATTTCATGAAGCAAAAAACGGCTCAAGATGCGAAGGACTATTATTTTTATATTGGAGCTTTACAACGACTTCTCATGTCTTTACTAATTCATGGAGATCGTGAAGATACTCGCAATTTCATGGAACACACACAAACAATCGTTTATACAGAAGATACTATATGGCAAGCAGCAACAGATAAGCTTGAGAGTCATTTAGCTGAGATAACTGCAAATTCCTCTTTCAATCCAATCAATGAATTGCGTGCCAGTATCTCTGATCAGTGTAAAGCATTTAGCAGCCATTCTCCTGGTATTTATCGTCTGTCCTGTCCAACTGGCTCAGGTAAAACGCTCGCATCACTTCGTTATGCTCTACATCATGCGAAAAAATACCATAAGAAGCATATCATTTATGTTGCACCCTTTAAGACCATATTGGAACAAAATGCGGAAGTGATGAAGCAATTTTTCAATGAAGATCTTGTTTTGGAGCATCATTCCAATATTATCCCATCTCAATATACAGATTATGATTACTACAGTTCCTCCTGGAATAAGCCCGTAATTTTGACGACAGCAGTTCGTCTGTTCGATGTGATGTTTAAAGATCGAACAACGGATGTACGCAGGTTTCATCAGTTAGCCGACTCTGTACTCATTATAGATGAAGCTCAGAAAATACCAGTTCAAACAATATCGATGTTTAATGAAATGATGAACTTTCTTGCTTATAATTGTAATACTACGGTGGTATTATGTACGGCAACACAGCCATTATTGGAAACTACCACCTATCCTATCAAGTTGGCTTCAGAATCTGAAATTGTAAAACAGACAAAGGAAATGCAGGAACAATTTAAGCGTGTCCATATAGAAGATGCCTGTCGCAGGGGCGGCTATTCAATTGCTGATTTATCAGATTTTATATTTCAAAAGCTGCAGCCCGGCTGCAGCATGCTGGTGATTGTCAATACAAAAGCAGAGGCACTAAATTTATATCGAGCTTGTGAGCAGCATCATGAAATAGACGGACTTCATCTATATCATTTATCTACTAGCATGTGTCCGGAGCATCGCCATCTTACATTGGAGGATTTAAAAGAGCATATGGAACAAAAAGATACTGTGTTGTGTATAGCGACTAATCTGATCGAAGCAGGAGTCGATATAGATTGTGATGTTGTCATACGTTCCCTATGCGGACTTGATAGTATTCTTCAGGCTGCTGGCAGATGCAATAGAAATGGTAAAAATTCAGAGTTAGGGACTGTCTATCTCATCAATTCCAATGAAGAACATATCGAAAAACTTAAGGATGTAAGAAAAGGACAGAATGAAACAGATATTTTATTATCACAACTACATGCTTCCAAAGAGGGAAACCGTGTGGATGAGCTTTTAACACTCCCCTTCATACGTCAGTATTATGATTCCTATTTGTTTGATCGCAGACAGGATACGGAATATTCAACAAAGATTGAGAATCGTAAAGTTTCCTTATTTGATCTATTTTCGCGAATAGGGAGTAAAAAGGAATCTGATGATCTTGCTCATCCTTGTCTGGGGCACGCATTAAAGAGTGCGGGAGAAAAATTTGAAATGATTGATTCTCAGAGTATTGGTGTTTTGGTTCCGTACAAAGATGGCGAGAAATTGATTAATCAGCTGAATAGTTCCATTAGCAATGCAGAAAAGTATGGACTGCTTGATAAGACACAGCGCTTTATGGTGAATGTTTATGAACACAAGTATAAGGAGCTGGAGAAGGAAGATATGATTTATCAGCTTGAGTTTAACGGCATGCTGGTTTTGAGGGATGGGTTTTATAAGAAGGATACAGGGTTGGAGGTTAGGAAGGAGTTAGAGGATATGTTTGTGTAAATAGAAAAAGGCATTTAGCCTTTCCTAAAACATAAATCATAAATACACAAATAAATTTAAATCCACAGTTTATAACTGACATACTTATTATATGGTCAATAATTTAATAAGTCAAAGAAAATAAAAACATAACAACATATCAAAAAATTACGAATCATTTCATATTTTCTTACATATATTTTCATCTTCTTATTAGTATAATTATTTGTTATAATAATGCCATAGGAAGCATGTAAGGGCTTTCTATATCCTGTGTTCAATCAAGATTTTTATTACAAATTAGGAGGTGTGAATCGTAAATCATGAAGAACTCTTGTAAAAGAAGAGATGAAGATGATGGCTATGTGCTACTACATAAAGGTTTTATGAATATAACCTTTAGAATCATTTATTGTTTAGTTGTTGCTCTCATCTACGTACTTTTTAAACTGCTTTAGATTTTAAATACAATATGATGTTATTTCATACATCATATTGTATATAAAATAAATTTATTAGAAAGAAGGTGAAAAAAATGGAAAAGAAAAACGAAATCACATTCTGCGTAAAAAGTAAATATGCTCTTTTTTCCGACCCGCTTAACCGTGTATCAGGAGAAAAGGTTTCTTATCAAATCCCAACATATGAAGCCTTAAAGGGAGTGGTTAAAAGCATTTACTTTAAGCCGACATTCAGCTGGTTTATTGATGAAGTTCGCATTATGAATGAGATTCAATTCACAACAAAAGGTATTCGACCAATCAATTACCACGGAGGTAATACTCTCTCCTACTACACCTATTTAACAGATGTTGAATATCAGGTAAAAGCACACTTTGAATGGAATCTACACCATGAAGAATTAGAACAAGATCGTAATGAGAATAAACATTGGTTAATCGCAAAGCGCATGGTAAATCGTGGTGGACGAAGGGATATATTTCTTGGTACGCGTGAATGTCAGGCGTATGTAGAACCATGTGAATTTGGTGAAGGAAAAGGTTTTTATGATGACCATACCATAGTGCCTTTCAGTACTATGGTTCATGGATTTATCTACCCAGACGAATGGGTTTGTGAAGAAGAAAAAGGCAAGCTGATTGCGACTTTTTGGACACCAGTCATGAAAAAAGGTATTATTACATTCATCCGACCTGAACAATGTGCAATCAGGCGTATTGTAGGAACCGGCGATATCAAGAGATTTGAAAAAGATATCAATTTTAAGAGTGTTGAACATGAGGAAGGAGGTGAATTGCATGAGTTGGGCGAGTAAATTACTAGAAACCTATGATATATGTCAGAGTGAAGTGGGCAAGGAAAGTGAAACAGGGATGTTATTACCGCTTAGCCACCTAACTACAAAAGCACAGATTGAAGTTGTTTTGGATGAAAACGGAAAATTTATCCATGCAATAGAAATCCCTAATGATGATGCCGTCACTGTCATTCCTGTGACTGAGGATTCAGCGAGTAGATCAAGCGGTATTACGCCTCATCCTTTACACGATAAGCTAATTTATATCTCAAAAGATTATGCAGAATATACTGGAAAACGAAACGATCCGCATGTTCTTGCACACCAAAGTCTTCTAAAACAATGGATAGATTCTTCTTACACCCACTCTAGCATTATACCAATCTATCAATATCTTGAACAAGGTACACTCATCTCTGACTTGATCTCCTGCGATATCTTAAAATTGAATGGAGAACAATTGGATAAGAAATATAAAATCCAGAAAACAGTTGTTCAAACAGAAGCTTTTGTCCGCTTTAAAATCAGAGGTATACAAAAACGAATTGTTGAACCATGGTGTGACAAAATGTTATTCGATGCCTACCACAATTTCTATACCAGTCAACATACCGACGAGGATCTCTGCTATATAACTGGTAAAATGATGTATTGCACAGAAAAACATCCTGCTAAACTTCGTCAAGGAAAAGATAAAGCTAAGTTAATTTCTACTAATGATGCAAACGGTTTTACATATCGCGGCAGGTTCGTTTCTAAAAAAGAAGCGATTTCCGTTGGATATGAAACATCTCAGAAAATTCATAATGCTTTGCGATGGTTGATACAAAAACAGGCATATAAGCAAAATGGACAAACGATTTTGGTATGGAATGCACACTGTGATAACATTATGACGGCATTCGCATTAGACGAAAGCTTATTTCCTGCTTTACCGGACAAAGTAGATACAGAAGAAGATTACGCACAACGTGTAAACAAAGCAATTGACGGTTATAGGCAGAATATCAGCGATCATAATGATAACATCGTCATCATGGCAATGGACGCTGCTACGATTGGTAGATTTTCAATAACCTATTATCAGGAGATAGATGCTTCTACATACTACAAACATCTACAGAACTGGTTCACATATTGTAGCTGGCCTCAATACTCAAAAGCTGATCATATGAGCGATGTAATGACTCCAATTCCCAGAGAAATCATTTCTTGTGCATATGGTACACTGCGTGGTGCATTCTTTGAAGTGGATGATCAGTTGATGACGCTGCAAATGGGACGCCTACTGCCATGTATTTCTGAAGGGAAACCTATTCCGGATGATTTTATCATTCGACTTAACAATCAGATAAAGACCATGTCAACGAATACGAAGTATAACTGGAATAAATGTATCGGTATACTGTGTGCAGTATTCAAAAAATACTGTTACGATAGAGAAGGAGTGAATTGGAGTGTGAATATTATGGAAAACAAAAAATTAGCTAAATCAAATATCCCCTATTTATTAGGAAGAATTCTTGCAATATATGATGCAATTGAACAATATGCTTTAAACATTCAAAAGGAAGATCGTCCAACAAATGCAATGCGTTTATACGCACCATTTCAAGAGCATCCGTTTGTAACGCTTACTACGCTAGATAAGAAAATCAGACCTTATGTTGAGAAACTAGGGAGAAAATGTGATTATCTTCTTTCAATGAAACAGGACTTAATGGAAGAGTTATATACAGAAATGGATATAGAAGCTGTAGAACACATCCAAAACTTAAATGCATATTTTGTCATTGGTTTTGATTGTCAGAGAAATGAAATCAAACGAATCAATACTGAAAGAAAAGAAAAAAATAAACAAAAGGAGGAGTCTAAATTATGACAGCATTCACAAACAAAGTAGATTTCGCAGTTATTTTCACAGTTAACAAAGCTAACCCGAATGGTGATCCACTTTCTGGCAATCAACCTAGAATTGATTTTAAGGGATTTGGAGAAGTATCTGACGTATGCATTAAACGGAAAATTAGAAACCGTCTGCAGGATATGGGAGAAAATATCTTCGTCCAATCTGATGAAAGAAGCAATGATGGATTCAAGAGCTTAAGTGAACGTGCTTCCAATAATAAGGAATTAAAAGCGGTTTTAAAGGATCGTGAAGCTTATGCTTCAGCTGCCTGTAAACAATGGACTGATGTCAGAGCATTTGGGCAGGTCTTCGCATTTAAAGCGAATAATGTTTCTGTAGGTGTAAGAGGTCCTGTTTCTATAAGAACTGCAGAAAGTATCAATCCAGTTGTAACAACCGATATGCAGATAACAAAGAGTGTAAATAGTGAGCCATCCGAAAAGCGTTCCTCTGACACTATGGGAATGAAGCACCGTGTTGATTTTGGTTTATATGTATGTAAAGGAAGTATCAATCACCAGCTGGCAGAAAAAACAGGCTTCAGTGAAGAGGATGCTGAGAAAATCAAAGAAGCTTTATGTTCCCTGTTCATGAACGATGCCTCCAGTGCAAGACCGGAAGGAAGCATGGAAGTTTGTAAGGTATATTGGTGGAAGCATAATTGTTTAGCAGGACAATACAGTTCAGCTAAAGTACACAATTCTTTAAAGGTTGAGGTAAAAAATGATGTGGATACGCCAAATTGCTTTGAAGATTTCACAATCACGTTATCTCCATTAGAAGATCTAGAACCAGAAATTTATGACGGAATATAGTGAAGACGAATTTTTAATGCTTTCAGGTATACAACATTTTGCGTTTTGCCGCCGTCAATGGGCACTCATACATATTGAACAACAGTGGGCAGAGAATTACCGTACGATAGATGGTCAGATTTTTCATGAGAATGCACATAATGGTGCATTCTCTGAAACAAGAAATGGAATACTCATTCGTAGAGGACTCTCTGTATTTTCAAGGACTATGGGTATTAGTGGTAATTGTGATATTGTAGAATTTCATCCATCAGAAGAAGGCATTTCTATTTCAAAAGATTCTAAGCGCTATCTCCCTGTTCCTATTGAATATAAAAGAGGAGAGCCTAAACAATATCAAGCTGATGACTTACAGTTATGTGCACAGGCAATGTGTTTAGAAGAAATGCTTTTGTGTAAGATTGAAAAGGGCTATCTATTTTATGGAGAAACAAGACGAAGAACTGAAGTGTTATTTTCTTCTGACATGCGCAGTACAGTCAAAGCATTTTGTGAAGAAATGCATAAACTGTATTTAAAGCAATATACTCCTAAAGTAAAAATATCTAAAAAATGCAATGCATGTTCTTTAAAAGATATCTGTCTTCCTAAACTGAATCAAAATCCTTCTGTTGATAAATACTTTGATAAATATTTAGGAGATAAAGGTATATGAAAAAACTTTTGAACACATTGTATATAACAACACCTAGGACTTATTTATCATTGGATGGTGAAAACATTATCGCCGCAAAAGAAGATAAATCTGTGTCGAGGTTTCCCTTACATAACATTGAAGGGATTGTTGGATTTGGTTTTACAGGCGTAAGTCCTGCTCTTATGGGTAAATGTGCAGATATGGGAATATCGTTAACATTTATGACGATGCATGGAAGATTTCTTGCTAGAGTTGTTGGAGAGGAACGTGGAAATGTCCTGTTGCGGAAAGAACAATTCAGAATATCTGAATCAAGCGATAAACGTCTTGCATATGCAAAAAACATGATAACAGCAAAGCTAATCAATTCCAGAAATATATTACTTCGTGCCAAACGAGATTATGGTATGAGAATAGATGTTGAAAAAATCGAAACAGCAGCTGAAGCAATCAGATTATCTGCAAATGAAGCTAGAAAAGCGGATTCTGCAGACTCTTTAAGAGGAATCGAAGGCAATGCAGCAAATTGTTACTTCCATGTATTTGATGATTTAGTTCTCCAACAGAAAAATGATTTCTATTTTCATGGTAGAAATAAACGACCTCCGCTAGATAATGTTAATGCTCTTCTTTCCTTTACCTATACACTTTTAGCAAAGGATGTCACATCAGCGCTTGAATCTGTTGGCTTAGATCCTTATGTTGGATTTTTACATACTGATCTTCCTGGACGCACCTCTTTAGCATTAGATTTAATGGAAGAATTACGCTCAATCCTGGCTGATCGTTTTGTTTTATCACTTATAAATATGAATATAGTAACTGCTGATGGATTTACAAAAACCGATAGTGGTGCTGTTTATATGGATGATACGACTAGAAAAGCGGTTCTGTCTTCATGGCAAAAGAAAAAACAGGAAACGATAAAGCATCCATTCCTTGATCAAAAGATAGAGTGGGGTTTGGTTCCTTACGTTCAGGCGCTATTACTTGCTAGAACAATTCGTGGTGATTTACCTGAATATCCACCGTTTTTATGGAAGTGATGAGAAATGCTTGTTATAATAACTTATGATGTCAACACCCAAAACAGCGCAGGTAAAAAAAGATTAAGGAACGTTGCTAAAGTATGTGTGAATTATGGTCAAAGGGTTCAAAATTCAGTTTTTGAATGTGTTATGGATCAAGCGAAATGCAGAGAGGTTAAACACAAGCTTACTGGATTAATTGATAAAGAACATGATAGTTTAAGATTTTACTATTTAGGTAACAATTACAAAAATAAAGTAGAACATATAGGAGTTAAGCCTAGCTTCAATGTTGAAGAAGATGTATTGTTTATATGAATTATTTTGCGCGAACCGTAAGCTCACATGAAACCCTTGGGAGGTTCGCGCCTTAAAATTGCGTTTTATCGCATTTTGTAACAGCTTTTTCATTTTCATAACATTCAATAGTTATGAAAAGAAATGATTTTGTTACAAACGTCTTAAAATGCAATAATTTTCACTGTCTAGCCTCCCTGAGGCTAGTGGATTTAAATTTCAATGTCAGCGATTGCTTTTTTTACAATTTTTCTGTCTAGCCTCCCTGAGGCTAGTGGATTTAAATATATAGATATGCGTAATTGTATCCATCATATTTGGTCTAGCCTCCCTGAGGCTAGTGGATTTAAATTACTTTTAGCAATCGTACAGATACCTGAATAATCTGAGTCTAGCCTCCCTGAGGCTAGACATTTTAAGCTTAGACAAAAAAAGCAAAGCACTCCTTCTAATGCTATATTTTATAAAATCCTACTTATTCTTCATATATGGTATGACTTTAGTAAATCATTGAAACCTCCAAAAAACCTTTATTTATCGTACTTTCGCAAGTTTTAAAAAGTATATACCATTGAATTTATCGTTTTCACGGAAAATTTAGTCTTTTATATGTGCCTATCTGTGAGGTGTAGTGTACCTGTATGTAATTGTATCGGATTACGAGTAAACCAACGAGGAAACGATAGAAATGAGACACTGTACATAAAGTTCCATCAATTACTGTTTTGCAAGTGAATCAGCGTTACTGCAAATTTATTAGCCATTTAAATCTGGATATTTTATTCTATAACGCATACAGTGATGAAGTACATGAAGGTTACATAAAAATATGTACAGAAAAAGAATATATTGATGTGTGTCTTCCTTTTTAAGTGCTTAAAAACTTAATGAGTGCAAAGCAGCATAAAGCTCCAATTGTACTTAATAATGTTCCTATTAAGTACTTTTCTTGAAAATGATTTTTATTATTATTGATATCCTTATATCTAACTAAAGTTTTTGCAGCAATAATAAAACCTATGGTAGAAATAGAATCAAAGATACATAATAAAAAAATTATAATTCTCTCTAAATATGCTATATACGTACCAATTTTTAACTCATGATTACTTTTCTCTTCTTTGAAGATAACTTTAAAGGCCAATGAAATCAATACGCCAGTTGGTTTCACTAATATTAATATCGCTAAAATTGATATTAAAGCCATATTGGATAATATGATTGTTAAATTCATATATGACGAACATAAATAAATAATGAATATATGTATAAACTGGTCACTGCAAAATATTAAGCACTCTTTTTCTTTGTATTTATTTTTCAGTTTAACAGAGCAAACATCGATTAACAGATGAGATAATGTGATTATTATCAATAAGGATACATTTATTTTAAAATAGATAAAAAGTAAAACAAAAGGTATTGAATAAATAATTGAATGTATCAGCATAAAAGTGTTTAAGTTTTCTTTATTCTTTGCTACTTCATCACTTTGCAAATAAAAATCTCCAACAACATGGAAAATAATAAATAATAACATATTATGCATTATCAAGTTCCTCAATCAGCCAACAAGCAACAGAAAAATCAATTTTTCTATTTTCATTTATATTTCCTAAGCGAATATGTTTATCAATATTTTGACGTGTAGTTCCTAATATATCTGAAATCTTTGTAGACATTCCCTTCTTCCATGTATTTTCCACTAACATATTACTATCCTCTAAAAGTTTGCGTAATGGCATAAAATATACTTGACCAATATCATTTGAAATAACTATGTTGTTTTTCAATTCTCCCTTAGGAGAACTTCCGATTCTTGCATAACTCAAAGACTGCACAGGTACTATATTAGCTTTCATCTCTAATATAAAATTTAATTGGTCTTTAAATTCAATGTACGAAACCATAATGTTTTCATCAAAAATTGGATATAATAATTCGGCAATTAATTTAACATTTTGTACATTCACCGATTGTTGTCTTTGAAGCAGCTGTGACGAGTATAACATTGCATTCAAATATTTATCCTTTTTTGTTTTCGTATTTATTCTAATTCCAAAACTATTTTTACCAGAAAAGCTTTCTATAGCATATCTAGCATTATGATATACTTCACCGTCTAATTCGGATGATTTCCAATTTTCATTATCAAATGCTAATTCTCCATATCCAATTCCTGCCCTAATTTTTACTGGATAACAAATCATCATGCAAAACCGAACACATAAATACGCTGCCAATGGTTCATAAAACAAGCCTTGAATTTCATCCCCTGCACTAAACATTAATGGTTTCTTTAAAGATTTATAAAATATTTTATTCAAGTACACAATAATACATTTCATAAATTCTTGGATTTCATTACGATTTTTATATTTCCTAGAATCAACTATGTCAATCATAATAGAACCATACTTTTTATTTGACAATGTCTTCACCTCTTAAATCAAGTATATAGTAAATAGACAAACAACGCAACCCAAATAGGTTGCGTTACTTTATTTATTAAGACGCATATGTGGGAACAGCAACACTTCCCGTATCGTCTGTGAATTTGTCAACAGCATCACCAGTCGGTCAATTCCCAATCCAACACCACCGGTTGGCGGCAGACCATACTCCAATGCCTCCACATAATCCGTATCCATCTCATTTGCTTCATCATCCCCCAGATCACGCAGCTTCAGCTGATTCTCAAAACGCTCTCTTTGATCAATCGGATCATTCAGCTCAGAGAATGCATTCGCATACTCATGCCCGTCAATAAACAGCTCATAGCGATCCGCAAATCTAGGATCCTGCGCATTCTTCTTCGCAAGCGGACTGATTTCCACCGGATGCCCATATACATATGTTGGCTGAATCAGCGTTTCCTCAACATACTTCTCAAAAAACAGATTGATAATATGTCCGACACTGTTATGCTTCTTCTCAACCTCAATATCATGCTCCTTCGCAATTGCACATGCATCCGCAAAGCTCATTTCCTGCCAGAAATCAACACCGCATGCTTCCTTGATACCATCCACCATATGTAATCTCTTAAACGGTGCCTTCAAAGAAATCGTCTTATCCTGCCACTCGATTTCTGTCGTTCCGCATACCGTCTCTGCCACATGATTCAACAGACCTTCCACCAGATCCATCATCCCGCTCAGATCAGAATATGCCACATAGGCCTCCACCGTTGTAAACTCCGGATTGTGTGTAGCATCCATTCCCTCATTACGGAATAATCTGCCAATCTCATATACACCCTCAAGGCCACCGACGATCAGTCTCTTCAAAGGCAGCTCTGTTGCGATACGCAGATAAAACGGCATATCCAAAGTATTGTGATGCGTCACAAACGGTCTTGCACTCGCTCCACCCAGAATCGGCTGCAGCACCGGTGTCTCCACCTCAACCAATCCTTCACCGTCCAGATAATTTTGAATAGCACGGATAATTCTAGGTCTTGTCAATGCGATACGCTTGCTGTTTTCATTGGTAATCAGGTCCACATAACGGCGGCGGAAACGCTCCTCTACATCCTGTAAGCCATGATACTTCTCAGGCAGTGGGCGCAGTGCCTTCGTCAGATGCGTATACACCTCGGCCTTTACAGAAAGCTCTCCATGATTTGTCTTCATGACCTTTCCTTCAATTCCTACAATATCTCCAAGATCCGACTTCTTGAACACCTCATAGGCCTCTTCACCGATAACATCCTTACGAACATAAATCTGAATCTGTCCGTCGATATCCTGAATATGCATGAAGCCGGCCTTTCCCTGACGTCTCTTCGTCATGATACGTCCCGCAATTTTCACTGTCAGATCTTTTTCTTCCAGCTCTTCCTTCGTACAGTCTTCATATGCTGCACGTATTTCTCCGGATTTGTGTGTTCTCTGATATGCATGCCCGAACGGCTCGATGCCCATGGCACGCAGATCTTCCATTTTCTGTCGACGGATAACTTCCTGTTCAGTTAACTTTTCCATAATCTGCTCCTTTTCTATTTCCATATAAAAAGCTCTCTTCCAACATAGGGACGAGAGCTTCATCGTGGTACCACCCTAATTCGCCGGCAGGTTTCCCCGCGCAGCCTTAGTGACTGTGTTTCAAGTCTCTTCGTAACGTGAAGGAAACGTCCTGATCGGAAAGCTCCAAGTCTTTATTTCCTGCAGGTTCCACTGCTGCACTCTCACCAAACGTGCATACTCTCTGAAAGCTTTCACAAACAGTACTCTCTTATCACAGCCATATTTACGATTATGATTATATAGACAAACCCTGCCTTTGTCAATCGAAAACTCCTTAAAATTACCGATAAAACAAGGCTTTCCATGATTCCTTCCTTATGGTGAAAGGTTTACGAATACCATGTGGATGACAAGCCCTTCAAATGCTTCAGCACTTCATACAAGCCCTTCAGCTATCGCTGTCGGCACGCCATTTCAAGAATATGCAGCTTCCCCGTTACCGGCATCAAAGTGCTTTGTCATCCACCTGATCCAGATAGCTGCGCACTGCCTTCATGACATCCTTTAAGCACCCATCCGCAAATGGAACCTTCAGATTCGCTGCCGCAACGATTTGCGTGAATGTCTTCGTTCCACCAATCTGACAGATGCGATAATAATCCTCAAATGCGTTTTCATCCTTCTGATACAGACGATACCAGAACTGCAATGCACACACCTGTGCCAGTGTATAATCAATATAATAGAACGGTGTCATAAAGATATGACTCTGACGGAACCACCATCCTCCATTCTCCAGAAATTCACAGTCCGTATAATCCTTATGCGGCAGATACTGTTTTTCCAATCTTCTCCAGGTCTGCCGTCTTTCCGCCGGTGTCATTTCCGGATGCTCATACACCTCATGCTGGAAATGATCCACCAGAACGCCGTAAGGGATGAACTTAGCGGCTCCGCCAAGATGAAGGAATCGATACTTGTCCGCATCCTCCTCAAAGAAGGTCTCCATCCACGGCCATGTAAAGAATTCCATACTCATAGAGTGAATTTCACAGCTCTCATAGGTTGGCCAGATACACTCCACCGGTCGGATTCCCATGGAAGTAAACACCTGGAAGGCATGCCCTGCCTCATGAGTGAGAACCTCCGCATCATGGCTTGTCTTATTAAAATTACTGAAAATAAACGGAGAGCGATCTTCGGCAAACACGGTGCAATAGCCTCCGCCTGCCTTTCCCTTTTTACTGTCAAGATCCAGCAGGTCATGCTCCACCATGAAATCAAAGAACGTTCCACAGCGTTCATCCAGCTCATGATACATTGTGTTTGCGCGTGCAATCATTTCCTGTGTATCGTATTTCGGTGTCGGGTTGCCGCTTGCAAATTCGTATTTTTCATCGTATACGTGCAGCCTGTCATAGCCTAAACGTTCCCGCTGCCGTTCATATAATGCATTGCATAACGGTACAACATCCTCCAGAACCTGCCGGCGGTAATTTGCCACATCCTCCTGCTTGTAATCAAAGCGGCACTGCAGCATATATGCCAGCTCAACATAATTCTTATAGCCCAGCTTTTTCGCCATGCGATCGCGTACCTTAACCATGCGGTCATATAAATCATCAATCTCATCCTGGTGTGACTGCATCCATCCCCAGTATGCCTGGGTGGCACGTTTACGAATGTCACGATCATCACATTCCATCTTTACACCAAGCTCTGATAGAGTATAGATATCACCATCGAAGGGAATCTGTGCACTGGCTATCAGCTTCTGATAACTGCTCTGCAAACGGTTTTCCTCCTGCAGCTCTTCGATTATTTCATCACAAAAGCTCTTCTGTGCAAACTCCGCAAGCAGGAAATAGGTTTCCGGAACATCCTTTTTCAATTCCTCCGCAAACGGTGAAGCCAGCACCTCTTTGTCAAACGCCGTTGTCAGGGACTTCATCTTCGGCATTGCCTCGTCCCAGTAATCGTTTTCCTTCTGATAAAAGGCATCGTTTGTATTGATCGTATAGCGGACATAACAGATATTATACATCGTATCCAGATGCTCAAATGCCCGTTTCCCCTCATCAAATGCTTTCTTGAAGCTTTGATAGTCCTTTGCTTCCTTCAGCCTGGTGCCTGCCTGCTGCATTGCCTCTGCATAAGCCTCATAGCTGTAACGCTCATAGTTATAATCCTTAAATTTCATGCTATCACCTCATCAATCATTATACGAGATATTTCATGTAAAAGATATCCAAACAATGTGAAAATATGTCTCTTTCCTTTTGTTTATTGAATATGTACACACATATACTGATCCCTTCGTGCAAATGAAGAGCGTATTGACCATGGAAAACCACGGCGGTTTTCAACAGAAAAACAGGAATACATGCTGGGACATTATTCCCATATACCTCCTGATGATAAAATTGTCAGCAACTAAGGTATATGGATAAAAGATCTGATTCTTCCATACCGCAATGTAAAAAGAAAAACCGTCTGAAACGGATGGCATAACAAAGCACAGCGATATCTACCCGGCTATGAAGCACCACCTCAACGGTTCCCCTGTTTATACTGTTCCTGTATTCTCGCATACTCTGCTTCATATGCGGATAATATGCTTTGCATTTCCTCGTAGGTTTCGATTTTGCTCAGCTGATCCTTGAGCTGATGGCTCTTTGGCAGCCCCTTCACATACCATGCAGCATGTCCGCGCATTTCTCGAATACCGACGAATTCACCCTTCAGATTACACAGGCGTTTTGCGTGCAGTCTGGCCATTGCGAACGTTTCCTCCAGCGTTACCTCCGGCATATGCTTACCGCATTCCAGATAATGGGCAATATCCTTGATCAGCCAGGGATCCCCCAAAACACCGCGGCCGATCATGACAGCATCACAGCCGGTTTCCTTCAGCATCCTCTCTGCATCCTCACCGCTTCGCACATCCCCGTTCCCCATTACGGGAATGGATACGGCTTCCTTCACCTTTTTAATATAGGACCAGTCTGCACAGCCCTCATACATCTGTTTTCTGGTTCGTCCATGCACAGCAAGTGCCTGCACTCCGACAGACTCCAGACCGCGGGCAAGCTCAAGACAAGTAATCTGATCCATATCCCAGCCAATCCGCATTTTTACGGTAACCGGTTTTTTCACACTCTGAACAACCGCCCTGCTCATTTCCACAGCATGATCAACATCCTTCATCAGGGCGCTTCCCGCAAAGGATTTCACAATTTTTGTGACAGGACATCCCATATTGATATCAATGATATCACAATCGGTTTTTTCATCCAGAAATTTTGCGGCATATACCATTGTCTCTATATCATGTCCGAAAATCTGCATGGCCAAAGGATGCTCCTGTTCCTCGACATCCGTCATACCTACTGTTTTTTCATTATCATAATACAGCGCCTTATCCGAAACCATCTCTGTATAAATAAGACCGGCACCAAATTCCTTGCAGATTACACGAAAGGCAGGATTGGATATCCCTGCCATCGGTGCGATTACCACCTGATTCGGTATTACAATATCTCTGATTTTCCAGCTGTTATTTGGCATGTGCATCCATAAACCTTTCCAGCTCCAGAAGCTCTTCCTCGCTGAATTGATATTTCTCTCCACAGAAATTGCAGGTAATCTCACAGCCGTGATCCTCTTCGATCATCTGCTGGCGTTCCTCCTTTGGAAGGGTTGTCAGAACACGCTTCATGGTTGCACGATCACATTTACAGCGGAATTCAATATCCTGTCCTGTCAGGATTCTGACATCGTCAAACAGATCACGGAGAATATCCTCCAGACTTTCATATTCCTGAATCATCGTGGACATATGCCTTAGATTTGCTACAATCTGTTCCACCTTTACGATATCCTCTTCCTCTGCATCCGGAAGCATCTGGATAATCATGCCGCCTGCGGAAAGAATGGAATTATCGGTATCAACCAGTACACCGACACTGACTGCGGACGGTGTCTGTTCACTTGCGGTAAAATAGTAGGCAAAGTCATCACCGATTTCACCACTCTGCAGAGCAACGGTACCGCTCCAGTTTTCCTTCATGTTCATATCCTTCACAACTTCCAGATATCCGTCTTTTCCCACAGCAGCTCCGACCGCCAGTTTTCCGGTATCATTGTATTGCAGCATGATATGCGGGTCACTCACAAAGCCGCGCACATGACCGTCACTGTAGGCATCTACCAGAATGGTACCGATGGGACCTCCGCCGTTGATGCGAATCGTAATCTGTTCCTGTGCTGTTTTCAGCATGCTTCCCATCATGGAACCCACAGTTAACACACGTCCCAGGGTAGCCGCACTAGTCGGCCATAAATCAAAACGTTTTCTTGCTTCCTCCGCCATATGCGTAGAAGAGCATATATAGATTCTCACATGCTCATTGCACGCAAGCGCCTTTACTAAATAATCTTTCATCATAGAAATCACTCCCTGCCTTACAGGCAACTGTAGTATACCACAAAAACCTGCAGAATGAGAAGAAAATCGACTTCGTTATACTGTTGTGTACGTTGAATGCTGCAGGCAAGGAAAAAGAGGGTGAATGTATCTGATATATAGAAAAAGGTACAGTATTATCTAATCCTGTACCCGTCGTATGCATACGTTAATCGTACGGCTTGATTTCCACTGTCTTTTTATCAAAGTCTAGGAAGATCTGAAACGCATTGCGGTTCTCATCCTCATCCCATATTTCCACGAATCGCGGGGTTACCTCAATCAGAATCTCCGTATCCTCATGGCTGTATGCATTATAGCTCTGCCACAGATATTTCTTATACAAGGCTTCAAACCTTCTTCCCGGCTCGTCCACGACAAGCCCCTTGTTTACGGCGATTCCCTCTACCTGAACGCCACCTGTGCAGAGTGCCACCTGCGGGTTTCGATACAGCTGCTGTGTCTTGCGGAAATTCTTATCGGTCTTGAAATAGATTTTTCCATCATAAAACAGACAGCTTACATTACGCACCATGACGTAATCATTAACGCTGGAGCCAAGTGCCATAATTTTGGAATCTCCCAGTTTGTGAAACAGCAATGCTACTCCTTCTTCAAATGTCATCTTCTTTTCCTCCTTACTGACGATTTGCGAATCGGTGAATCATCGGACTTATTTTCTTGTATACGGCAAAGGTAATCAGGCAGCTGATACCGTATTTTATCAGGTTAAACGGTACGATGCCCAGTATCACCATGGTAGTGACAGAATTCATCATCGAATTGACCTTGGAACAGGAAAGGATAATCTGGTCCATATTCATATCATACAGGGCAACATAGAACGGAATAATCAAATACAGATTGGTCAGCACTGCAACAAAGGTACTAACCAGAGTCCCTGCTGTCATTCCCAGCAGTGCTTCCTTTCGTGTCTTCTTGTGACGGTACAGCAAAGACGCAGGCAGTACCAGGGCAACTCCCAGCAAAAAGCTCTGCAGCTCTCCGGTAAACATGGAATTGGATCCGGAAATCACCATCTGAACCATAACACGGATAAAGACAATCAGAACACCTGCCACCGGTCCCAGAGCGAAGGCTCCGATCAGCTCCGGAATTGCGGCCAGATCAAAGCTTAGAAAGGGCGGCATAAACGGAATGGGAAAGCGAAACATCATCAGTATCGCTCCCAGTGCACCAAGCATACCGATCAGGGCAAGCCGTTTTGCACTCATGTTGTTTTTCAATTCACATCTCCTCCATTTCAAAAAAACACCTGACTACGAAAAAACTCGTCTTCAGGTGTGCGTTTACAGAAAATGTCTTTTCTCATCCGGACTTTACCGTCGGTGCCAGAATTTCGCTGGCTCAGCCGCTCATTACGCGGGTCATGGACTATCACCATCGGTAGGGAATTTCACCCTGCCACAAAGACTTGTTATTCAATTTTGAATGCAGGTCATGCGTCAACACAATCTGTATATTCATTATAGCTCATGAAACAGCATGTGTAAATAAGAAACAGAAATGTAAATTTTTTCATGTATCTGATGTAATACGCATCGCCAAGTAGAAAACAGTACAGAAAAGAAACACCGGGTTCTAGCCTGTTGCTGATAAAATATGTGAGCAACCTGCTGTTTTGTAAGGTGCTTTTCCTTTCATTCGTCTTTAGTGTATGTAGATTCCAATAAATATCAATAATTCGTGGATTATTTAGGAATTCAGCATCTTCCATACGTATATAGGGGTGTAAGGAACCCTTACAGAATGGAGGACATATAAATGTCAAATGCAATGAATCAGCTAAACTACAGTAACGATCTTTTTTTTAAGTACACCCTTTCCCGTGAGGATGAAGGCTCTGTGTACGCCCGCAACACCATTATTGAACGCGTTACCGGAATCCGGGTAAAGGAAAGCACTGTGCTCAATCCCAATCTGGATCCGGACATTATCGGAAAGAAGCGCATCATTCTGGATGTTCATGTGAAGGATGAACAAAACCGTCATTTCAATATCGAGATGCAGACCACCTACAAGGGATTAGCGGAAATGATGCGTTTTGAATTTTACGGTGCCAGAGCATTGAACAATCAGCTGAACAGCGGTAAGAAGTATAAGGATTTAAAGCCGGTATATCAGATTATTTTCATTGACGAGTATGCATGGAACAACAGAAATCTGATCAATCAGTATCAGATGCGCAATGAGCAGGGAGAGAAGGAAAGCTACTATCCGCTCATCCTTCGCACCTATATTCATATGCCGGCAATCAATGACATCGTAAGGGAGAAGGAAATACAGAGGCTGAATGACTTTGAACAGCTGGTGTATCTGTTTGAAAACAATGGAAAAAATGATATACTGAAGTCAAAGGAAAGGCTGGTGAAGGTATTCATGGACAAGTACGAGGAAATGCAGAAGGATGATGAGCTGTGGTCAACCGCAATGGCGATTCAGATGGGGGAGGCACGTTACCGCTATGGCTTGGAGGACAGCTTTGAAGAAGGAAAAAAGGAAGGAGAAGCATTGCTGTTAATAAAGCAGCTTAAAAGTAAGTATCATGAGGATTGCTCAGCCTGGCTGCTCTCTTTGAATGATGAACAGTTTGAAGCCGTATCCAACTTGATACTGGTCTGCAACACTTATCAGGAGCTGAAGAATCAGGTTATGTCAATGTAGTAATACATACAATCCCAAATAAGAAAACTGTTTTATAAGCATAAGACTTTATAAAACAGTTTTTTCATCCAACTTTCTGCCGCATCCGTATCACAGGTATTAAAAATATTGTTAAAATTACATGATGGGATGCTGCATATTTTTAACAGGTATCAGGCGCTCTGCGTTAATGCATGGAATGCTCATAGATAAGGAAATCATACACCTAGAACTCAGCGCAGAATTTGATAACATCCTTTAGGGATATGCTTTCCTTCAGCAACCCATACACTTCCTTCAGCTTATCCGCGGAGTGAAAATTCTCATACATCTTCATAAGAGTATCCGGATTGCTGTTTTCCTTCACCACAGCATACCGCATAGCCGCAGCTGCCGCAAGTAGGATATACCCGCATTTCTGTCCATATTTTTCAGCAAGCCGAAGAGGCTCATACAGCCGCTCTTCTTTGTTCAGCTTCCGTTGTGCCTGCCGCGCATTCCGATACACCGTATCATAGATTTCCCGATTACGGAATTTATGCACTGCTCGCATGGTAAAGGCAAGCTGCACATCCTGTTCCACTGCATATTCTCTTGCGATGATTGTACTGACAACCGGTACTGCTCGATCCATCAGCTCCATAATCTGCGGATCATTTGCGGCTTCTCCGTAAACCTCATATTGCAGATAATCCCCAAGATACGCAACAATCGCACTCATGAAATTATACGTATAAATTTTTCTTTGAATCAGGGATGGAAAATCTGCTTCCAGCGGCATTCCCACAATGTCTGGAATCATCCCCTTTACACTGCCGTCCACTGGCAGCTCTGCGACATCCTCGCTGATCAGTGCCAGACTTTTTTCCTTTGGCTGCAGTGTTGTACAGAAGATCACACCCTCGGAAATGCTGTCGGATATATTCGCATCCACAAGCGGCTGTTTTACGTGGACACCGTTTTCACAGCATACGATCCGCAACTGCTTTTCACCACACAGTTCAGCCGCAGCACTCAGTAGCCCTACCAGCTTCTTTATATTGCCTGCGAATACACTTGTCGTAATCAAATCTGAGTGTGCCAGCTTCTCTATGACTTCCTCATCCGCTGTCGTATAAGCATCATAGCCGGTAACAGTAACCGGCTCCTTCCCATCACCGAAGTAGTGAACGGTATAGGATTTTTCCGCATTCAGCCGGTCGATAAGCTCTTTATTTTTATCAATAAACGTAATATGATATGCATTTGTCTGCAGGATGGGTGCGATAAAGCCGCGCCCTGTCTGTCCTGCACCAATAAGTACTGCCTCTTTCATGTTCCTCCAATCTCCCATTTCTCCATGGGTCCATATCGCAAGGCGGTTGACATCTTTTTAACATGTAGAACTTGCTTTTCTACATTGCTTTTTCTACAGCCCATGCTATAGAAAAGCAAAATACCTTATGGAAAGCGGCCTGCGCTGCAGACCGCTGTACTCTTATACAAGTGGTTACATTTAACCCTTGTGCTTTCTATCCCTTGCTTTTTCCTCCGGATACCGGAATGGTGACACCGGTAATATAGCTGGCATGATCAGAAATCAGATAACAGATCAGATCCGCTACCTCATACAGATGGCCCGGTCTTCCCAGCGGTATAGAGGATTTGTAGTTTTTAAAGAACTCCTCCGGTCTGGTGTTGACATCCCAGCCGCGACCGTATGCCTGTGCTCTATATTTTTCATCATTATTGGCAGGAGTACGGTCCAGAATATCCGGTGCCACACCGACAACACGAATATTATACGGTCCCAGCTCCTTTGCCCAGGAAATTGTAAAGGCATGAATCGCAGCCTTTGTGGCAGAATAGCAGCTATGTCCTCTGGAGCCCATCAATCCTGCACAGGAGGATAGGTTGATGATAACACCCTCCTTTTTTCCATACAATACGCGTGTTACCGCCTGTGATACCAGAAAGGTTCCCTTCTGATTGACACCAACCATAAAATCAAAATCCTCTTCGCTCAGCTCATACTGCGGTTCGCTGCCATAGTAATCCACAAGGATCCTCGGTCTGGTCACACCGGCATCGTTTACCAGAGCATCCACCGTGCCGAATTTCTGTACAACGGCATCAACAGCAGCCTCAACCTCTTTTTTGTTTCGGATATCCAGATGCACATACATCCTGCGATCATCCTCAGAAAAATCCTTCGGCTTTGCCAGATCGAAGATTGCGACTCTGGCATTGCAGGCAAGCAGATCCTTTACCATGGCTTCTCCGATTCCCATCGCACCACCGGTAACTATCACAACCTTGTTATTCAAGTCAATCCATTGCTTTTGTTCCATACATGCTCCTCCTTATACGATACCGAAGAAGGAAAGTACCACAGACAGCACCAGGATGGATACCAGAATGCGCACATACTTCGGACCGCTTTTCTTAATATAGAAATAAATGCCAAACACGACGAACAGCGGCAGAATATTCGGGAAAATCTTATTCAAAACATCCTGCAGCAGCTGTTTTTCACCAACTGCATTTGCCCATGATATCGGTGTAACAAGCTTTACATAGGTGGAAGACAATGCCCCCATCATAAACAGACCAAGCACGCTGGCTGTCTTGATAAACTGATTCAGCTTACCGGATTTCAGAATGGATACCACTGATTTTCTACCCAGTGTATAGCCCTTTGTGACAAGTGTATACGCAAGAAATGTTATGGCAACACCCCAGATCAGCAGCGGTCCGACACCTGCCAGCCAGTTCCCCTCTGCGGCCAGTGGAATAAACATGGATAGCAGCAGCGGACGAAGCATTCCGTGATTGATGGTGTCTCCAATTCCTGCCAGCGGTCCCATCAGACCAACCTTCAGGTTGCTGATCATATCAGCGGAGGCCTCCAGTTCTTCACTGCCCGCCCCTTCCTGCAGCATAATCGCACGCTCCTCCTCCAAAGCACAGGTCATACCGAAAATAACGGAGCCCCAGGTTGCCTCAGAGTTGTAGAACATTAAATGACGCTGTAATGCTTTTTTGTATTCCTCCTCATCCTCCTTATACAGCTTCGCAAGAATAGCACTCATACCATAGGAGAATGCCGGAGCCGTCAAACGCTCAAAGCCGGAATTTACCTCGGCGGTAAGATAATATTTTGCCCAGCCCTTGATTACCTCATTTTTCTTCAGATTAAGTTCGCTCATATCAGAAATCTCCTTCATCATCATCCACAGCGACTGTGCTGCCTGTACTGTTGGTAAACTGCGATTGAAGAATTGCAATACAGATTGCAATTACCGCAATTCCAATCGTATTCATTCCTGTATAGGCATACATCGCAAAGCCAAGAATAAAGTATGGGATAAGCTCCTTTTTCCCAATGACCATGATAGTTACCGCAAAGCCAAGTGCAGGAAGCAGACCGCCTGCCACACTCAGACCGTTCATCGCCCATGCAGGAATCGCATTCAGGAACGCGGATACGGCATCGGTTCCAAACAGCAGTGCCAGTGTTGTCGGAAGAACACGCAGCGGAATGGAACAGAAGAACGGATACCAGAATTCCGCTCTGCCCATTGCCTTCATATCACCTTTTTCAGCTGCCTTGTCCGCAAGGTGGACAAAGTAGGAATGATAGGTACGCTTCAGATTATCCAGCAGAACTCCCAGAAGTCCTACCGGAACAGCAATGGTTACAGCGATATCCGGCTCTAATCCGGCTGCCAGTGCCACCGGAATCGTAATGCAGGATGCCAGCGCCTCATCCGCAGGCAGTGTACCTCCCGGAGCTATTGCGCCTAAATAAATCATCTGCAGAGATGCGCCGATTTTCATCGCATCCCCCAGGTTTCCCATAATAAGTCCAATCGGAACCGCCAGCACCAGTGGCTGACGGACGAGATGCAGTGTACCATACCAGAGTTTATTGGTTGCCAGCCAGTAGAGTACACCAAATACCAGGGCTAATCCTATGTTCATAAATATCTCCTTTTCATTTCATTTTATAATTCCTGAAATATGCTTTTTAATGCTCCCTCTTTGCTGTACCATGCGGTTTAAACCCTCGTTTTCACCGCATGTCAGCATTATTTCCCTCGTACTTCCTTCAAAGCGTCGTGGAGTGTGAAGGCCGGATCCTTCGGCGTTACCTGCAGCGTTACCGCTACTCCCTCATTCTGCATAGCCTCCAGCATTTCCGCTTCCTGTTCGCTTAACGACAACTCATTTGAAATCATGACCTTGTTTGTCCCGTTGCCAAGACCACCTACCTGCAGTGCCTTCATCGGAAATCCCAGATCAAAGGCCTTCTTTGCATTTTCCACAGATTTAAACAAAATCAGCAGCTTCTTATCCTTGAATACATCCTTTTTAAATGCAGCTACCGCTTTTTCAATCGGACGTATTGCCACCTTTACTCCCGGAGGCGCCGCCATCAGGAATACCTGTGCCAAAAACTTGTCTGCCGCCAGCTTATCATCCACAATCAGGATGGAATCTGCGGATACCTGCTTGATCCAGTTCGTGACAACCTGTCCGTGCATCAGTCGAAAGTCGATTCGTATCAGTTTGATTTCTGTCATGCTCTTCACCCTCTTTCTTCATCGAATGCAATTGGATTCGGCTGTATGATGGACGCTCTGGCCGCCTCAAGACCAGCCTCCATTAACTCCTGGATCGTGCATTCTTCATTGTTGCGCTTCAAGATCAGCTCTATCAGCATCGGCAGATTGATACCGCACACTACATGGAGTGAAAACTCCCGCTGCAGCATCATGCCCACATTGGAGGGAGTTCCTCCATACAGATCCGCCAACACAAGGATTTCTCCCTGAACGCCTGTTAGATAGTCTCTGACCTCCTCGTAATACTCCTCTATTGACATTCCGGACAATAGAGAAACTGCATGAATATGCTCTGTCTTTCCTGCAATCAGCTCTGCGCTTTTGATCAGCTCCTCTCCAAATCTACCATGATTCAGTATCACATACGTTATCGGCTCTATCACTTCTTCACTTCCTTTACCTAATGTTCAACGGCCTTTGAACTACACCCTTACTTTACCATTGCACGAGCCTTTTATTTTTTCTTTTATTGCACCAGCAATCGTGCAGCTTTTCCGAAGGATTGCTTTTTCCATTCTGCACGGATGCTCGTGCAATAAGATTAAAATATTTTTGAAATGGATTGGGGTATACTAGAAAATGAAACAGAGGGGGTAAGGATTGCAGGTGATAAAATGCTGACAAAGAGACAATACTCGATATTATCTTTTTATGTGGAAAACCGGGGAACGTATGTTTCATCCAATGAACTCGCTGCTATGTTTGATATCAGTGTACGGACAGTAAAAAACGAGCTGAAGATCGTCCGTGATTTTTGCGATTCCTATTCCTCATTTGTACTGGATACACTTGCAGGAAAGGGAACCAGATTATGTGTACTGGATGATGCGGCATTTGAAAAGGACATGGAGATTCTGCGCAAGAAAACGCTGCAGCTTTCCTGTAATACAAAAAACCGAGTTCACTCCGTTATGAAAATGCTGATGGATGCGACCGGCTATGTATCGAAATACACACTGACAGAGACCTTCTATATCAGTGAATCCACACTGTATCACGCACTGAACGAAATCAAAAAGCTGTTAAAGCAATACGATCTTGCACTGGTACATAAAACAAATCTCGGCTATAAGATCGAGGGCAGAGAAATTGACAAGCGGATGTGCATCGCAAAAAATGAAATCAATGATGAATCCACCGATCACTTTGCATTATCCGAGGATGTATCGAATATATACAATGTAGTGGCTGATGTGTTTTTCAAATACCATTATCAGATCAATGAACAGACCATTCAGAATATTACTGCGCATATCGCACTCACACTGCGCAGAGTCAGAAAGGGACATTTCATTGAACAGCAAATGGAACAGGATATGCCGGATTCCACAGAATATCAGATTTCCACGGAAATACTGACGCGCTTTCTTACCAGATACCGCATCAAGAAGCAATACATGATGAACGAGATCAATCTGTTGACGCAGACCATTCTGGGAAAGCTTGATTACTCCAGAAATGATCATCTACAAAAGGAGGTCAATGATTTTATCAACGATTCCTTTTTGTATATTCGCAACAAGTTCTGTGTCAACTTTGAGCCTGCGGAAAGCCTGAAGCTGTTTCTTGCACTGCATCTGGTACCGCTCATTTACCGTATCAAATCCGGAACACAGCTTAATAATATGATGGCACCGGAAATCAAACAGTCCTTTCCGCTTGCTTATGATATCGCCCTATACTTTACGCTGCTGATCAAGGAACGGTTTCATCTGAATGTTTCTGCGGATGAAATTTCCTATCTGTCCCTGTATTTCAATTACGGGCTGGAAAATATTCATCTGGGAAATTCCGCAAAGAAAATCTTGATTATCACATCGCTTCGCAAGTCGGAAACAGTCCTGCTGCGTCATAAGATTTTAACCTGGTTTCCCAATCAGATTGCAGAGATTACCTTTATCACCGGAGACAATGACGATTTCGATACCGAGGATTATGATGCTATTTTCTCCACCGATAGAAACAGTGAGAAATATAAGGGTGGTATTACACTGATCAGTATTTTCCCGGATGAGAAGGATTTTGAAAAAATCAATCTGGCAATCAACGGCTATACAGACACGGATTCCATACTGGAGAAGTTCAGTGAGGATTGTTATTTCTATGGTGAGGTGAAGGATAAGGAAGAAATTCTGGATATTATCTGTCGCAATGCCATTGAAAAATATAAGCTGGATGATGAGTTTCTGGAGGTCATTAAAGCAAGGGAACAGATTACCAGCTCTTACTTCGGTAACTGCATTGCCGTACCGCATCCGCTCACACCGTTTTCGGATGAAACCTTTGTATCTCTGGGGGTATTGAAAAAGCCCATCGCATGGGATAAGAATCACAATGTTCGTGTAGTTATGCTGGTATCCATTGAAAAGAATAATCCGAAGGCATTTCAGTTCTGGTATTATATGAGCACCTTTGTGCGCAATGAGGAGCTGCTGCAGAATTTTTTCAAAAAACCCAGCTTTCTGCGTTTTACGGAAATATTGAAAATATCACTGGAAAAGGATTTTGACTAGCCTGCTGGTTGGAATTCTTTTTTCATATAGCTGCCTTCGTTTTTACAGCTTCTGTTTCATAAAAAGACAAGCTTTAAGCTATCGATTCGATCCTGCTTACGGGGATACCTGTTTTTATTTTTGTACAGCTTTGCCGTTGCATTAGTAAAAATGACATCTGCAATCCTGTGCAAATGCCATTGTTTTGGTTATGGTAATTCAATTTTTTGATATGCTTCCATCGTATGCATCTCCAGCTGCTGTTCCTTTCTTTTGAGATCACGATAGAAAAACACCATCAGACACGGTCCCATGAGCGACCATGCAATCGGTTCCGCAAGGCACACACCGGTATAGCCGGTAAACGGGATCAAGGCAAAGGTTGCCGCTATTTTCACCGCCATTTCGATACAGCTGGAAATGATCGGACCCCTGCCGTTGCCCAGACCCTGCAAACCGTTTCGATAAATAAACAAGACAGCCAGGATGAAATAGAAGACACTGCTGATGCGGGTATAATAAGCCGCCAGAGAGATCACCTCCGTCTGCTTTGCATTGACAAGAAAGCCGATGAAGAAGTCAATGCAGGTAAAGGATAAGAGAACCACAATACACACCCACAGAAAGCTGATCCATACACTGGATTTCATACCTGCACGGATTCTGGAAAACCGCTGTGCACCGAGGTTCTGAGAAACAAAGGTCGTATCGGCAATCGCAATGCTGATCAGCGGCTGCATAAACATTTCCACTACCTTGCGGGCTGCGGTATGTGCTGCAATCGTTACTTCTCCCAGACTGTTTACCGCACTTTGCAATATGACAGAGCCTAGAGAAACGATGGAATTCATCAAGCCCATGGAAATTCCCATGGATAACTGCTTTCTCAGAATTTCACGCTCGACATGGAAATCCTCTTTTTTAACGATGAACATCGGATATTTCTTACGCATATAAAGAAAGCAGAGGATAACGCTTACCAGCTGTGCAATAACAGTAGCATATGCTGCACCAGCCACCCCCAGCTGGATGATTGCGATAAATATATAGTCAAGAGCCACGTTGAGAATGGATGCTATGATTAGAAAATACAGAGGTGTCCGACTGTCTCCGATGGAACGCATCATACTCGCCATCATATTGTATGCCATGGTCACAAACAGTCCAACGATAATAATGGTCAGATAGGAATCCGCCATCCCCAGAATGGAGGATGGTGTCTGTAACAGATACAGCAGCGGCTTTTTCAACAGGATTGCGACTACAAAGATCACAACAACACTGATCATGCAAAGCTTGATACATCCTGCCGTGGCTTTTTTCATGCCCTCTTCATCACGCGCTCCGTAATATTGAGCAATCATGATGGAAACACCCATGGAAACACCAGTGCAAAGTCCAATAACCAGATTGGAAAGCGACGCACTCGCACCGATAGCCGCAAGGGAATTTACCCCCAGAATCTGACCAACCATCATGGTATCCGCCATGGTATAGAATTGCTGAAATACATTACCAAGTAAAACAGGTATCGCAAATGCCATAATCAGCTTTGTGACATTGCCCTGTGTCATATTTTTCATTTTATCACCTACAAGGCTTCATTTTATCATATTTTTCACAATAGGAATACAGGAATAGAAAAAAAATACGGATGACAGCCTGATTCTTTTAAATCGCTAAAGTGAAATATAAAAAATGCCAGAACTATACAGAATCCGGCATTGTGTTGATTTCTTTCACAAGACTGTGTTTTATGAAAATGCTGCTTCATAGCATCAGATATGAGCATACGCAGCTTCGCACACCTCTGTTTACCTATATCCGTTTTTTACAGTTATACAATCGATTAAGAAATCTAATCTCCCCTGTATGAGCAGCGCTGCTTCCTTGTTTCAGCACAATGGTATCACCTGTACAAAGAATTCAATGATTTTCGGCAGTGATTCTCTGGACAGGTATTCCTGAAACTGCAGGTATTCCTGCGAATCCAGAAAGCAGGTATTGGAGGAGCGCAGATGGTATACGATATCCCCAACCGGATTTGTCCCCATCGCAATCTCACCATATGCAAGAGCGCCGATGGCAAATTTAAACCCGATGGAAATCGCACCGATACTGTATACACCGATAGCAATCGCACCGATGCTGATGTAGCCGATAGCCAGACAGCCAATGGCAAAGTAGGATAATGCAAGCGGACCGATGGCGAACAATAGCCCCAGTGTGAGCAGACCCAGACTGCATAGTCCCACACTTAAAAGTCCGATGGAAATCACGCCGACGGAAACATTTCCAATCGCAATAATTCCCTTGGCAACCCGCCAATAGCCTTCCTCCGTACGTCCTCTTCCAACATTGATATCCACAAGGGGAATTCCACAGATTGACAGCTTGGAGCGATACCGCTTTTCATATGTATAGCGGTTATGCACATAAATAACTTCCTTTTCCTTAACAACCTCTTTTTCCAGGGGGATTTTATTTCCCAGCAGCTCATCAATGCTGACCCGCAAGCTTCTGGAGAGTGTTTTCAGATTCTCCATATCCGGATTGGCAGTACCAGTTTCCCTTAGTTAAAGATATGAAACCTCTTTATCAGTCTACTTTTCCAATAAATCGGTAGTATATCTCTATTTCCTGTATTCTTTCGTTGTCCTCATTCGTTGTTGCTTCGTGAATGAGTATTTTTTCTATCATTGCATTTAATAACGGTGCTGTAAGTTCCTTTGGTACGGAATACTCCTTGATTAACTCAATCCACTTTTCAGCACCTATCATATCCTGTTCCATTTTACTTAATTCTTCTCTTAGGTTGGTTATCTGCTGTTCTAATTCTATCTGTTCCTTTTGATATTTCCCCGACAGCATAATGAAGTTTCGTTCTGTTATCTTCTCACAGGCTCTATCTTCATACATTTTCGCAAATAAACGGTCAATCTCATTTTGTCGGTTCTCGGCTTTCTTCAAAGCATTTGCCTTTTTCTTCTTTTCCCGTATCCGCTCTGCATTACCGACTTTCTGTATCTTATGCAATACCTTTTCTTCGTCCTGCTGTACTGCCTTAGCCCAATACTGCAATCGTTCCAATACGGCTTGATACAGCACATCATAGCGGATATAGTGCATAGAACAATAACCTTTACCAAACTGTCCGTAGAAACTGCAAGAATAATAACTATACGGTGTTTTATTTGCCTTATTTGTTGCAAATCTCATAGACCAGCCACAATCCGCACACTTGACAAGCCCTGCAAATATCGGCGTTGCCTTTTCCTTTGTCTGTCTACGCCTTGATTTTATCTGTTCCTGCACACGATAGAACATTTCCTTGTCAATAATCGGTTCGTGCGTGTTTTCTACTCAAAACCATTCGCTTTCGGGCTTTCGTACTTTCTTCTTGCTTTTGAAAGAAACGGTTGATTGTCGATTATGAACGCTGTTTCCTATATAGACTTCACTTTTTAATATTGCTTTAACATGAGCAATCGTCCACTCATAACGTTTACTTTCGGGCTTTCCCTCAAAGATATGTGCAAAAGTACCGTACCTTGTAAAATTCAACCAAGACGCTGTCGGGACTTTTTCTTCTCGCAGTATTTTTGTGATTTTTGCACTACCGTAACCTTGATAGGCTAAAGAGAAGATTTTTTCAACAATCCATTTTGTTTCCTCATCAACCAACAGTTTCCCTTTGATGTCGGGGTGTTTCTTATATCCTAACGGAGCATAAGCCCCATAATACGCACCCTCTGCAAATTTTGTCTTAAAAGCTGATTTCACTTTACGGCTCGTATCTCTTGCAACCCATTCATTGATGATATTTTTAAATGGTGCAATCTCACTTTCGCCTTTTTCGCTGTCTACACCGTCATCAATCGCTATGTAACGGACATTATGACTTGGGAAATACAATTCTGTATATTGCCCAGTCATAATATAGTTTCTGCCAAGACGGGAAAGGTCTTTCGTAACAACACAGTTGATTTTTCCTGCTTCTATATCTTCAATCATTCTTTGGAAACTCGGTCTTTCAAAATTTGTTCCCGACCAGCCATCGTCAATATATTCATCAACGACATTCAAATGATGTTCTTTCGCATAAAGACGCAACATACTCCTCTGTGTGGTAATGCTGGAACTTTCACCCTGTAATTCATCATCTCGGCTCAACCTAAGATAAAGTGCGGTATTGTAAATCTGTTGTTTCATCTGTCAGTTATCCTCCTTTATAACCAACCCATGCTTACAATACCTGCTTGCAGATAAAGTATAACATGGGTTGTTTTTCTCATTCAATCTATTTTTACAACAGCACTCTTTTTATGCGATTGTCTGCTTCGCTTTTTCTAACATGACATCAGTTAAAAGTTCTTCCATTGTTTTACCCTGTTTTGAAAAATGCTCTTTTACAACGATTTTTGTTGTTCGTCTGCTGGCAATTTTCATTGTCTGTTGATTCGTCTTTTTTTGATTTTTTACAGCATTATCAATAATACATTCCTCCTTTCTTTCGATATTTTCTAAGCAGTCAAACGGTATTTGTCATTACCCACAGGAATTTCACCTCTGCATGGTTCTCATGCAACCGTACCCATTGCGTGCGACGCTTTGAACGCTCAAACTATGGCTGTACGGGAGTATCATTATCAGACAGAACAGGTCATGGCGAAGAAAGAGGACAAATTTTTCTCATGGACGCTGACAGTGGTTCGCTCGCTTAGCTTAGATAAGGTCATGGCGTATCGGCTCCAAAGGCTCGCTGATTGTCTAACGTATCTGACTGCTTTATTCAGTTGTCAAAGAACACTGGAAAGAAGAAAATCACCTATTCCGTCATTAGTACGTATGGAACGGATAAAATGGCAATCATCAATCATTTTTCTTTCCGACCAACACTCGACACAAAAGCGTGATTTGTTGCCATTTTCAGAAAAATATAGAGATTTCCTTTCACCCACTAGCTACCCACGCAAAGCGAAATTGTTGCAGAAAATGAATATTTTCCTGTTTTTTCTTCCGCTTCATATAGGGAATGAAACGTATCATTTGTTAAGTCGGACAGATAAAAGAATGATTTTCTTCTGTATAACACTCAACACGAAACCTTGATTTGCAACTCATTTTAAAAATTTTTTCTCCATGCACTAAAAAATACCGTCATTCTCTTGTGGAACAGCGGTATCAATCCTGTCTCTTATATCTGATTTTTCTAATTGCAACAGGTGTTTATGCTTTTCTTTTAACTCTGTATGTTCAATCATATCTTGCAGTATCGTTGTATGGTTCTGCTTATCTAGTTCCGCCACCATCTTTAGCGTAGGAGCAACCTGTCTGTGTAGCCACTGCAACGCTCGTTCCAGCGTGTATGGTTCAGGCTGTGTCGTCAGTTTCAGCTTTTCCCGATTTTCCCCGATAAACCATGCCCAGTCGGCATTGAGTTTCCATTTATTCTTTGGTTTCCCGTCCTCTCTGTCCACAAAACGCAGATAGTGGTTGATGATAGAAAAAGCGGTATGCTCCACGTCACGATAAGTCAGTAAATCCATGACCGCATGAATGGCTCGGTCATCTTTCAATCGTATCTCAAAACGGTTTTTAATCTCCGTATCTTCAATATTTGCACCGTTCTTTACATACTGCTCATAATTCTTTTGATAAATGCAGGAATGGAGCTGACTGTTGGTTGAACCGAGATACAGCGTTTCCCCCGTATTCTTTGGAACATCATCACCGCATTTTTGTGAACCGCCATAGTCTTTTTGACTACGAAAGTAGGAGATACATTCGCCAGCCTTGTATTTTGCCTTTAGCGTGGGAATATCCAATATTCCTGCTTTGTCATTGATAGCGAGGTCAATCCGCTTCATTACCCCGTCAGCAGTCAGACAGTTCAGCATGAAATCATACCAGCTTTTTTCCTGTGCCAGCAGATAGCTTTCCATCTGCCGACAGCCTTTGCCCCTTAATTCAATCAGAACTCCTAACTGTATGTTTTGTGAACACAGTACCGCAATATCGCCGATAACATACTGACACTCATATCCGTATTTCCCGTAATCCTCATAGAGCATATATTTTGGATTGATATGTAAAATATTTCTTATAATCCTTAGTGCGTCTGTCGTAGGGAAACGGACACGAAAGTAATCAATCAGCTGGAACAATGGCTCTTGCGGATTGAAACGCTCGATTTCCTTTGTTAAGGTTTCCTTGAGTTTTTCTGTCAATGGAAGTTTCCCTTTTTCAATGCGGTTGTAATGCTCACGAGTGATACCGCAGGCAACCGCCAGCTTATTTTGTGATACTCCGTATTCTTCACGTTTCAGTTTTAATTCTCTGATAAAATCATCATTGTTCAATATTCATTCCTCCAATCAAAAAGGCAACTACCGCTTATGGATAATTGCCTGTGTCATAATCAATAAAAAAAGACAGCCAACTTATTAAAAATCAACTGTCTTTCATGCTACAATATTCAGTTTTCATAGTAATATCGGCAACTTTTTTATCACATCTGTTAAAATGCCGATTTACCTTGTAAATACAGCGTTTTCTGTCTGTTGTGATATACAGTTTCCAGTTTTTTGTGCCCCCCTTGTTAGATAACGGGGGCTATACAATCGCTCGCCACAGGCTCTCTCACAGATGAAGTGAACCAGCCACTTGCAAGCATGGCAGAAAAATCTTGGGATTTCCCCGCCACCGTGTCTGGTTCACTCCGTCAATGTGAGTTATGTAGCCGTTACAATCTTATTTAAAGATCTTTATCGGTTTTTCAATATTTTCTTTTTCTTCAATACAGCTAAAATGGCAATTAACAGTCCGCTCATTGCAAACAATGATAGATATAACTCTATATTTGTTTTGTCATCCGTTTTTGGAGTTTTTGGAGTGTCTGACGCGTCAGGTTTATCAGGTGTGGACGGCTTCTCTGATGTTACTTCCTTGTAGTTGATAAACTTGATATCCACATCACCATTCGCCGGAACAGTTCCCTTATCTCCTTTAGATGTCGTTACATAGCCGTCTTGGTTGGCTTCTGTTTCTTCCACGGTATATCCGATACCTGCAGGAAGTCCCGTTGCCGTTGATCTCTGTCCGTGTTTTAATGTGATTGCCGCCACGCCGTCCGTGAAGTCCATATCACCAAATTTTCCGCTGATCGTCTTATCATCGAGCGTTATCGTGAAATGGAACTCCCTGTCTTTATCGCCGTGCGTTCCTCCAACTTCTTTTGTTACTGTCAAGCCACTTGTTTCTATTTTTGCATTGACATATTTAATGGTATTAGATGGCGTTTTTTGATCTATCACGCTCACATTCTCATCCACTACAATAGTTCCAGTAACCTTTCCAGAAGCTTCGTCTTTATTTATCGTCCCACTTCCTGTAATAACAATCTCTTCGACCCCATAATTTGTGTTTTTGGCTTCTGTAATAGTATAGGTTGCCCCTTCTGGTAAATTATAAATCAGAACCTTTTCACCAGCTTTAATTGATAACACGCCTTTACCATCTTGCAATTCAATATCTGATTGTTCAACCCAGTTTGGACTTTCAATATCAGTCAAGCTTTTAAACCATGATAAAGAATTCAAAGGTGTCCCATCTGCTTTTGTGAAATAGACGTTGAAATTGAAATCCTCATCTGTTGATTCCGTACCAACAGATAATTGCTTTTCTAATTCTAACATTCCAGGTTCTTTGGCATTAATAAAACGAACATAATTGTTTTTATCAAATTCATCCTCATAACTAACACCTAATATTAAATTTTGACCTAATCCCTCTTTAATTGTTCCTGTCATAAAGGTTGTTGAATCTTTTGGAGTCAATGGAATAACTGTAACATCACCTGGGTTCAAGTCATCAGGGTATCCCTTACTAGATGAATCTATTCTTCCTAATTCTCTTACAGTATATCCATAGCCTTTCTCCAAATCCTTCTCAGTATCTTTTGGCAAATGAGAAATCAGCACTTTCTCTCCATCCTTTAAAAAGAATTTTGTTCCACTGACAATTGAAGCATTAGAAGTACTAATTTCTTTTCCATTTGCATCATATCTCTTATATGGATATTTATTAACCATAGAAATTCCATTAGGTGTCGTTAAATCCAACTGAAATGCATATACACCCTTATCTTCTGCTGAATTGCTCTTAACAATTTTCTCGATTTTAAGTTCTTGATCAAAAGTGACTGGATTTGTTGCCAGTTCTTCAAATGGAACTGTAAATCTCATATAGCATGAAGAGCCAGATGCTCCTCTTTCTGTGTAATATACAGATAAACGATATGTTTTCTTCTCACCTTCATATGGAATACCTTTGGCAATTGCATCTCCATCTTTATTTTTTATATCTTCTGCTCCATTGATAAATTCCCACAAATCTACGTACATACCTAATGACGAGTGAACTCCACCCATGTCTGCCACTTGTACACTTTTCGTATGATCAACTGTAACTGTACCATCCTCAGAAACAGTTGTTTCTGATAAGAACACTAATAAATCATCATCTCCATAAAAGAAGTAATTCAATGGTCCACAATATCCGGGTTGTAACACAAAGTCAAAATATGTTGTCATCCCAAAGTAAGAATTATGATCATTACCTTGATCATCACTTGTTGGAAGGGATCCAGATGCATCAATTCCAACAAATTTTCTAAAATCTTTGGAATTTGGATTTCCAAATTTAAGATCGTGTCCATCTGTTCCATATGAAGAAGCATAATCCATCGGCCAAAATTCATTAGAATAAATAGATGAAGCGTTTTTTGAAAATTTATCTAAATTCCTACTAACTTGGTACCCATCATTTTTCTTAACTCCAGATAAAGTATATGTACCTCCCAAACGTGAAAACTGCAAGCTATAATTTTCTTCAGAATTTTCTGTCCCATATGCACTATATTTTAAATATGCCGTTTTTCCTTGTATTCCTTTTGGATTATCTATACCATCTAAATTCAAAGTATCTGTAGCTGTTGAAAAGATTGGAGGTGCATTTACCCCCTCACTCCACCTAATGCTTCCATTTTCATTGACACCTTGAGCCAAATTAAATGTTGCCCCTCGAAGACTTGGGCCAAAGAATTTACCACCCCATCTACTGGTTCCAGCGCGATTTCCTACATTAGTCATATTTAATGATGTCTCTACACCTTCAGGATCCGTCCAAGTATTCTTTCCTAATCCAGTCCCAGCATTATCGTTGCCAAAAGCAAATTTTTGTTCTACTCCAGTAGGAAGATTATTGGGGTTATTTATACCTTGTTTTGCTGTGTTTGCATAAAATGTTACATTTTTCAATTCATCCTTGCTTTGATAAGAAGTTGGAAGTTTACCATCTACATTCCATGTACTGCCTGAAACTAATCCTTCTAAATTTTGGTTTTCTATTGCCTCATCAACCTCTTTGCTTATATTAGGTACCGCTTCACCATTTCTTGCTGAATTAACTGCACCTTCTGTAGTATAAATCCATCCATCCGTTATATCATAATCGAAAAAATTCACTGCATCATAATTATAATTTTCTTCTGTAGTTGGTTCAAAAACCAGGCGGATGACCGTATCTTCAGTAATTAAAATCGTATAACCATCGTCTTCATTTCCAACAAATTTCACACCATTATTATTTATAGTACCTTTAGACTTAAATGCCTGATTGTCTTCATAATTAGTGAAAATAAACTTAGAGGGATCATGGTGGATTCCATCATCCATAACAGGCACATTTAAAATATAAAAATCATCTTCTTCAGTACTATCTTTATCACAATCTTTTTTCAAAAGCCAAACCTGTTTTAATGTGTAATTTTTATTATAATGATTTTCACTTGCATTATTATAAAGTTTATTCATGAATCGCATTTGTGATTTTTCAAAGAAATATGTTTTCTCATCAGCGAACAATTTTCGTAATTCATTTTTTGTTTTTACTGTTCCATCATTATTTAAGTTTATTTGAGAATGTGGACTTTGTTCATATAATTCATCCACATTATGTTCTTCTCCATAACTATTTTGTTTCTTAAAATTACGTGGTAAATTGTTTTCTCGTGAAGCGTCTGTTCGCCATACAATCATCGTATCTGTCTTAGATGCTTGCTCATTTACTAAATCCATGCCTGTCTTATTATCATTATTTGGAATATCTAAAACCATTGCTGGGTAATTTAAGTAATGTTGAATGGTATATTTTGGATTATATTCACTATCTGTTATATTCCCATTCGTATTCTCTTCTGCTTTGATTTGCAAAGGCATATAATTTAATATTAAAATTACTGCAAAAACCACACGCACACATTTTGACATTATGTAACGAAAATTCTTCTTGACACTTTCTTTATACATTTTTGTACACCCCTATTCATTAGAACAAAAAAACCACTATACCTAAAAATAGATATAATGGTGTCTATGTATTTAAAATCACGATTTGATTGTACGCAAAAAAACAGACTTTCCCTTACTGTCTGTCTGTCTGTCTGTCTGTCTGTCTGTCTGTCTGTCTGTCTGTCTGTCTGTCTGTCTGTCTGTCTGTCTGTCTGTCTGTCTGTCTGTCTGTCATAGTATGCCAGTTCCTAAGCATATCTGTCAACCCCTTTATAACTAAAATTAAAAAGTAAAAAGTATTTTTCTTTTCTTTTCCTAATCGGTTTAATTTTACACTATTTTTAAGCACTTGTCTATAATATTTTCAGCATTCATCAAACATAGCAAAAACATAGCAAAAAATAAATTTGGTATGTTCGCTAACTGCCGTTTCTTTACTTTCACAGTATAGAAAAAGACACTCTATTTCAAGTATCATTTCTCCATATCTCTGTATTTCTTAAGTATTTTCGCAAGCAGGCAAACACAGGTTATTTCTTAATATCCTTTTGTTTGGGATGCTCCATTTTCCCACTTGGATATCGCCTGCCGCGATACATCACACAGTGCTGCAAGCTCTTCCTGCGACATTCCTTTTTCTTTTCTTATTCGATATAAATTGTCTTTGAATTCCATACATTTTCCTCATTTCCTGATGACTGTATTCTATCAGTTTCTATGCTGTTTTACCATACTTCATACATTCCAAATCCGCAACCACTGGTAGCAAAACCGCCTTTTGCAGTTTTTTTGGATTATAATCACCTGAAAACTTAAAGCTTTATACAAAAAGCAGACCTTCATTTTATCTTCATCCGGCCTGCTTTTCTGCATTATCTTTTCTATCCTATATCTGCATTTATCATATCTGCTACAAGGCACCTTGCTTACTGTTTGAATTATTCGATATGATATCCAATCCTCTTTCTACAGTTATCAATGCCTGTGAAGAATGCCGTCGTCTTCTATTTGTCAGCCTTAAAGCGTTCAAATGACTCATGAATTCCATATAGTCTTTTTTCTACCACTTGGCCAGCTTCAACAATCCCATGCATACCGCAAGTGTGGAGGCGATATATTGATGCCGGTTCCGTACTGCTCTCATTTTCTCATTTCTACCCATAAATACCTATGTGTGTCAATTTCCATCTATCATGTATATAAGGTGCAAATTTTTGCATTACCGGTACAGCGGCAGGCTTCCGCATAATCTGTTGATTTTCTTTTTATCACCATACAGGCCTATACCGAGGTAATGAAACTGATTCTCCGGCAGATTTTTTGCCTTCACAATCCAGTCCTCATACACATTGCAGGTTTGTGCTGCATCACTGAAATCAACGATAATGACATCTTTATATTCCTGATCAAACAGCTGCCGACGCAACTCCTGAAGCTTTTCTGTTTCCATCTTCAGAATCGGAAGCGGTATTTGCAGAATGCCCATATGTATATTTCCATCCGCATCCTGAACATCACAGCCGATGGCTTCCTTCCCCTTACTACCCAGCGTCATCCCCAGCAGTGCCGCGGTATTTGCGGCAATTCCCGGTGCCAGTGATGCATCCATCACCATGACGCATTTTCTGTTTTTCTCCATACACGTTCTCCTTTACGATTCTGCGACAGCAGAAGACCCAATACAATCATCACGATACCAAGCACACCGACGATAGTGACCGTTTCCTTCAAAATCCATACCGATGCCAGCGTAGTGACAACCGGCACAGCATAGATATACACACTTGTCTGTACAGTACCCAGAATACGTACGGCACTGTTCCAGGAAACAAAGCACATCGCACTGGCTCCCAGTCCCAGAAACAGTATATTGGCAATATTTAATCCCGTAAGCTGTTCCACCTTCGGCAGTTCCATACCGGATAGCATAATAACCGGAAGCATGCACAGCAAACCGTAAAAGAAGATTCTGCGGGTCATCGGGATGGTTGTGTATTCAAAGTTGCTTATTTTCTTTGTTATCGTAGAATATAGTGCCCATACGATGGCAGCTCCCAGCGCAAGCAGATCACCCTTTGGATTTAATGCCAAATTCTGACTTCCCTCCAGGGAAATACAGAGAATTCCAGTCATGGCAATCAAAAAACCAATGAAAAAGCGTACTCCGGGACGCGTTTGTTTTAACAGCCAGATTCCGAAAAACATAGTGAAAAACGGTGAAACAGCCACGATGATACCAACATTGCTTGCCTGTGTGTAGGTAAGTGCTATATTCTCCATAAGAAAATACAGGGTAACTCCACAGAGTCCTGCCGCAAGAAAATACAGCTCTTCCTTTTTCTCTTTAACTCTGGTCAGCCTTGGAGCGACAGCCCATAAAGCCAGATAACCGATCATAAACCGAGTGAACAGTATCTGCAAAGGTGTAAAATCCCGCAGCAGCACCTTGGTTGAAATAAAGGTGGTTCCCCATATAAGAATAGTCATACACGCAAGCATATGACCCTTGATCCGCTCATTCATCCAATTCGCTCCTTTTCTGTGTGAATATACTCTGATACTGCTTTGGTGTTATACCGATAAAGCTTTTAAAGTAGTTTGTAAAATGGCTCTGATCGGAAAACCCGCAATCCAGCGCAAGCTTACCGATTGCTTCACCCTGTTCCAGCAGACGCTTTGCTTTTGCGATCCGAATGGATTGCAGATAACGATATGGAGAAACACCAACCTCTCTGGTGAACAGACGCAGCAGCTGATAGCGGCTCATCTTGCTAATCTTTGAAAGTGTATCAAGAGAAATGGATTCTTCATAATGCGTATCCAGATATTCCTTCATAGCCTTCACCGCTTCCGTAAGCTCTCTGCTTGCCTCTACTGGAACCATATGTTCTTCCAGCAGCTGTTCAATCAGAAAGTAAAAGGCCTCCTCACGTACCAGCAGACTGCTCTGTGATACGATAACATCATACAGCTCACGAATGGACAGTGCCAGCTCTGCCTGTGGAATCAGCGTATCCTTAAACTGAAGATGGATGTGTTTCCCGGTTATCTCCTTTACTGCCTTATCCATGACATCTACAGGAACATTGATTGCACGATAATCCAGAACCTCTCCGGCTACCGGCGCACAATTATGTGTTTCACGCGGATTGAATAAAATAACATCTCCGCGCTGTGTATCATATTCCTGATTTCGACACCAGAGATGACGTTTTCCACCCTCCATAAATCCGATTACATAAAATTCATGAAAGTGAACAGGAAATTTCTGTACGATTCCACTTAAATTATACGCCTCGATCTGAAGGTCTTTATCATAATAGATGTGTCGCTGCTCCTGCAATGCTGCCATGCCCATTCCTTCTTTCTGTCGCTGTATGTATGGTAACATAAAAAAAATGATATTCTCTTGTAAGATATTGCATCCGGATAAGCGCTGTAAAAGCTGTTCGTGTGCTGAAAAGGCAGAAGTAGGATGAAACCTGTGTCCTGCATCTTGCATGATGACTTGAAAGTTTGTGTGCCAATTGCCGCAGTACCTTACGAAAAGGTTTTGCATTTATACAGACGCACTTCGCATGGTCAAAGACATTTCACTGTCCTTAAATGCTCATTGTGATTTATCAAAAGCTGAAACCTTACTATTCTCTTTTTGCGCATCTATAGTATAGCATGGCTGCGGACGCAGAAACAGCGCAATTTGCACGCAGCCATTCTGCACACTGTGAAGCTGAAATATAAAAGCATCATTATGAAAATTCCAGCGTGCTCAAAAAAACTTTTGTGAATAAAAAGGAGGAAATTCTGACAATCTCCTTCCTGTTCCTTATTCTGCCAATCCCCTACGCTGCCGGTAATGCGCAAGCGCCCCCAGCAGATTGGCATCCTGCCGATACGTACAGCATTCCAAACGCGGTGTCAGTGTTGCAAAATCCAGCCCCTTCTGCAGCTTCTCATACGCTTCCATGATTCGCTGTGTAAAATCCCTTCGTGCACTGATTGCACCCCCAAACAGAATCATTTCCGGATCCAGCATATGCTGCACATTGAAGACACCAAAGGCAAGCTCCTCATAAAAGGTCTGAATAACCTTGCTGCACAGTTCATATCCCTGCTGTGCTTCTTCAAAAATCCGCACACCATTCCATTCTTCCGCTGTCAAAGCCTCCATTTTGCGCACCATACTCGAGGTAGAGGCACACAGACTGAAATTTTGGACACTGCCGTCCGGCTGCTTTACCAGCATCATGCCAAATTCACCGCCATAGCGATGCGCTCCATGGCAAATGTTACGATTTCTTACGATTGCACCACCCACACCGGTTCCAATCACCAGAAACGCCATATCCTGTATGTTCTTCGCCTTGCCGTAAAACAATTCCGATAATGCAGCACAGTTCGCATCATTCTCTATTTCACAGCACAGTCCCAGCTCCCTCTGTATCCTTTCCTTCCACGAAAAGCCGTGGATAAAGGGAACTGCACTGCTTCCGCCGATCACGCCGCTGTCACAATTCACTGCCCCGCAGGAGCTGATTGCCACACCGGACAAGTCGACACCCTGCATGGTGATATCCTTCTTATATGCTTTCATATATGCGAGCAGTCCCTCTATGTCTGCGCTCATAGGATAGGATCTGGTATGGAAAAGCCTTCCTTCCTCATCTGCAGCTGCACATTTCAGAGAGCTTCCTCCGATGTCAAAACAAAGATACGTATCCATTAGAACCCCCGTTTCTCTGCCAGCTCGCGGAACCAGCAGCCACTTTTCTTTATCGTACGCTTTCCGGTTTCCAAATCAATAGAAATCAGTCCGTAGCGGTTTTTATATGCATTCAGCCAGCTCCAGCAGTCAATGCCCGTCCATACATGGTAGCCGATACAGTTACTGCCTTCCTCAATTCCCTTATGCAGCCAGGTAAGGTGCTCCTTATAGAAATCAATTCGGTAGTCATCCTCAATTCTGCCATCCTTGATAAACCGTGCTTCGTTTTCAACGCCCATTCCGTTTTCCGTTATCATCCATTCGATATTATCGTATTTGGTACGAATGTTGGTTGCAATATCATACATCCCCTTCGGATAGATTTCCCATCCGCGATAGGGATTGATTCTTCGGTTTGGCATTTCATAGAAATCATAGAAGCTCTCCGGCGTTATCATCGCTGCAGGGTCCACCGGTGTTTCCTTCGCTTTGACACGGATCGGCTGATAATAATTCACTCCGAGAAAATCCACGGTATTTTCCTTTATGACTGCAAGCTCTTGTTCCTCATAGTCCGGCAAAAGCGTATGCTCCTTCAACAGCTCCACCAGCTCCTTCGGATATACTCCAAGAACAGCGGGGTCAAGAAAGCTTCGAGCAGAAAACAGCTCTGCAATGCGGGATGCCTCGACATCCTCCTTTGCCTGACTGCGTGGATAATTCGGGGTCAGGTTTAAGATAATGCCGATTTTCCCATCACACATCGCATGGAAGGCCTGCACTGCTCTGGCACTGGCAAGTGCCGTATGATAAGCCACCTGTACAGCAGCCTTCATATCATGGCGGCATGGATAATGAAAGCCGTTCAGATACCCGCACTCCACATGAACGATCGGTTCATTGAAGGTGAACCAGCGCCGTACCTTTTTCCCATAGAGAGAAAAGCAGGTACGTGCATATTCCACATAGGCATCCACAACATGATCGCTTTCCCAGCCCCCCTGCTTTTGCAATTCCGCCGGCATATCAAAATGAAACAGATTGATCATGACCTCAATGCCTTCCTCATGAAAGGCATCAATGACATTATGATAATGTGCTGCGGCAAGCGGATTCAGCTCACCATCCCCTCTTGGAAACATACGGCTCCAGCTAATGGAAATCCGGCAGGAATTGTGTCCTGTTTCCTTCAAGAGTCGAATATCTTCCCGATACTGTGTATAGAATCCGGAAGCCTCCTTCGGCCCGATTCTGTCATGAAATTTCTCGGGCTCCTGTTCAAACCAGATATCCCATATATTTTTTCCTTTGCCATCAATGGCTGATGCCCCCTCGCTCTGTGTTGCGCTGGTGGCACTTCCAAAATAGAATCCTTTCGGAAATTGTAGCATAAGCTTCCTCCTTATAAAGTTATTTCTATAAAGCACTACGGCATGCGCTTCCTATATCGTAAAATTCGTTCGCTTCATAATGCGGCAATACTATGCTTCCATACCGAGAATTATCTGCATGGCATGCGATATTCCTATGTGAAAAATGCCGACTGCATCGAAGGCCCTCTCCATGGGAGAGAGCCTTTCTATGTGAAGCTGTAACAACTGCATATCTGCAGCTTTTCTATGTCTATTCCTTTCGATCCTTTAAAATCTCCTCTGTACTTGCCCAGTTTGTCAAAGCGTCGCTGTAGGTGCGTACATAATGGTAGTACAGCATATCGATCATGATTAAAATCGGTATCTGACCGGATATCATCCCGGTGGACTCCTCCCCGGACAGCGATGAGGTATACAGAACAACATCACTGAGCTTTTTCAGGCGGCTGTTCTGATTTCCCAGAATGCTTACCACAAGAATTCCCCGTAATGTCAGCTCTGCGGCAAGCTCCTCCAGATAGGTATTCCCGCGCAGGGTGAAGATAAAAACCAGATCCTGCTTCTGCAATACCCGCGAGCTCATTTTGATGGCATCCTTATCATGAATGACCTCTATAAATTTACCGAGGCGGGAAAAACGGAAACGAAAGTCCTCTGCTGCAGTAGCACTCAGTCCGAATGCAAAGATGTTGATAATGCGATGCTCATAAATATATCTGCATACCTGCTCCATCGCCTTGGCATCAAAGTTTTGATCCACCAGATGAAAGATGCGGAAATATTCACTCTGTAAATCCAATGAAATATTAGAAATCTGCGGCGCATTCTGCATATTCAGATGCTGCTCATACAGATACATCAGCTCCTTGAAATTGTTCAGTCCGATTTTCTTACAGAAGCGTGTAATGGAGGAGCTGGAAATAGAAAGCTCTCTTGCGAGCTCGTGAATCGTGAGCGGTTTTCTCCCGTCTGTGAAATATTGTGCAATCGTTTCTTCCACATAGGTGAAATTAACCTTTGCCAGATTGATTCTTAAAAGAATTTCCTTTTCCATATGCATTCCTCCATCGCTACCGGTATTATACTCTATTTCACGATGATTTTATAGGTTCTGATTTCCTCCGGCTGTATGTTTGACAGCGTCACAGGGTGTTGTTCAGCTTCACAGTCAGCGATCGGCTCATGCAGCATATTCGTCTGCTGTATGGTTTCTCCTGTATAACACAGTGAATCTTCCTTTACCATCTCATTGCGACTGTTATATACCCGCAGAATCGCCTGTTTATCATCCAGCGGATACAGGGAAGAAAATTGCAGGCAGTCACTTTTATCCATATTGAGAATAGCGCTATGCAGAGGTTTTACCGCATTCGGATACGGGTGAGTTACAAAGTATTTCTGTGTATTCACAAAGCGGTTGACCTCCTGCAGCTGATAAAACAGGACATCATTCGCATAGCGCAGCCATGTTTTCTGCACTTCCATAGCATCGTATCCATTCCGCAGGCACAGGGCAAAGGAGAAGCTCATGGTCTGCCGCAGCTCTGATTTCGGTGTCGGTATATATTTAAATTCATTTCCGCTCGCAATTCCAGGACGGCGGTTCAAATCCGGACGTCCAAGCAATGGTACGCTGCGAAACAGTGTCAGTGCGATATCGGTATGCTTCAGGATTTCATATTCCTTTATTCCCTTACAGAAACAAGTCAGCACCTGGTTTGTTCCATTCGATACATGGTGCAGCATCGGATAAATCGGCGTAGGCTCCTCACGATAGCCAGCCTCCTTCCAGTCCTCCATGTGCTTGGGATCATGTGCTCTTTGAATGGTACCGAACGGGGTGTCCGCAATACTGCAGGATGAGCTGCTTAAACCACGTAAAATCACACGCATGCGATGCTCCATCGCCGTGTTGTCAATGGTCATTTCACATTGTAATACATCTGAGGCCTGATGCAGCTGTATACAAAGCGTATATGCGATATCCTGACTGCATTTCCCATCAACACGCTCCTGCAAATTCTCGGGAAGCTGCCATGCTCCATGCAATACCAGCGTATCCGCAAGTGCTCCATGCTTCCATTCTGCCTGTGCATCCTGAAAGTGAAGCGTATAGATATGGTCATGCGCCGGCCAGGAGTAATCATAGGTATCTCCCTCATCTCCGCTGTCCTCTACATACAGGAAATCCTCAACAACTTTCCCGTTTGCTTTGTTCAGCAGTCGCAGACTGCCGTTTTCCATGGTAATCTTATAAAATGTATTTTCAAGAGCACTGCATTCCTGCAGCTGTTCCGTGTGCTCACATGCTTCCAGATGCAGTATACGCATACTCATTGGCTTCATCGTCATGGCAATACGGATATCACTCTGATAATAATACAAATCCTCATCGTATACAGACGGATCCCTGCGTATGCTTCCGCTGTATACACGCTGTGTCCCAAGACAGTCATAAACAACCTCACAGCCGGCTTCATCCACAATACGGAAGTGCCTTGCTTTCGTGGATACAGACACTTGGTATACATCATCTCTAGTATATGGCAGCGTATTATAGAACACCAGATCCTGTTCACGGATTCCCTCGATGGATTCACTCAGCTTGCGTACCTGATAATCCAAAAGCATCGAGCTCATCTGATCACAGTCCCTTAATCTTTGCAGGATGGCATCGTTGGTAGCATCACTGTTACAGCCGCAGGCACTGTCATGCGCATGGTTTAAAAGCACCTTCTTCCACAGCTTCCTCAGGAGTGAGGTTTTGGGTTTGATCCTCATCTGCATCTGCATAACCATAAATGGCTCCAGCTGATAAATCATGCGTCGTTCAATTATATCATTCAGCTGTTTATGATCATAGCGTGAGGAATAAATGGAGTGGTGAATCTTGGAAACGGAGGCATCAATAAACTCGCCCGTAATCTGCGGCAGTCCTTCCTCCTCTCGCAGCTCTTTAAAGAAGCTTTCCAAATCGCTTTCAAAATATTGAATATCATGTGTGGAGCGTTCGTTGTAATAGTTCAGACGCTCCTGCAGATTGAAATCTACATAACGCTGATCCCCTCCCAGAGGAAGCAGCTGATGGGTTGTGGAGGCACCGTTCAAAACACGGTTTTCCACCTTATCCACATCATCGGTGTAAATCAGATTTCCACCATAGAAGTATCCGTCCCGGATATGATAGCACAGCACTTCACTTCCATCAGTATTGTGCCAGTAAAATTCTCTTTGTTTACATACATCATTGGGAACTCCTCTCCAGAACAGAGCTTCGCGAATATCAAAGCCGTTATACAGCTTGGGCATATCCTTGCTTTGTCCAAAGGAATCCGGCAGATAACCGATCATCATACAGTTACCCAGTTCTCTTGCATAGCTTATCCCATACCACAGATTTCTCGCAAGGCTTTCTCCACTGATGATCAGTTCATCGCTCTGGGTATACCAGGGTCCGATCATCAGCTTTCCTTCTTCTACCAGCTTGCGTATCACAGGCTCTTTTTCAGGCATCATATGCAGATATTCCTCCAGAATACTCACCTGAGAATCCAGTAAATAGGTCTTCAGTGTTCCGCTTTCCAGTGCGGAAATCACCTCATCCATGTGATAAATCAGCTGTATGATGGATTCACTTGCGGTAAAATACCATTCATAATCCCAATGTGTATGAGAATACACATGCATTTTCTTCATAGCTATCTATCGCTTACAGCTCCACTGCAGCGATCACCTCATACAGCGCATCAACATCAGTTCCGGTTTTCAGTGCCGTTCGGAATTCCTCACTGATCATTTTGCGTGCCAGCTTGCTCAGGATACGCAGATGCACATCACCGCCATCCTCTGGAATCGTAAGCCCCAGTGCCACCTGTACAGGCTCACCATCCAGCGCATTCCATGCAATCGGGTGTTCAAATTTCACAAGGAAGATTCCCGGCTTTATGCAGGTCGCATGCTTGCTGTGCGGTATAGCGATCCCATCCTGAAAGCCGGTTGTCGCCTCTTTTTCACGCTCACACATACCTTCAAAATAAGCATTCTCATCCTTTACATAGCCTGCTTCATATGCTGCGTGTGCAATCACATGAAAGGCTTCCTTTTGTGTTTTCGCTTCTGTATCAAACTGAATATGATGCCTGTCAAATACACTCTTATCCATAACTGCCTCCTGTTACTCGTTTTCTTCTACAACCGGTTTTCGCCAGAAGCCGATAATCAATGCCGTTACCACAATCCCTGCAAGTACACAGAGAATCCAGGTGATAAAGGGTATCGGCTGTTCGATATATCCGATAAAGGTTCCCAGCGGTGATCCGATACCGCCATAAAATTTACAGCCTGTCAAAGCTACCAGACCTCCTGCCAGTGCAGAGCCTGCCACACTTGCGGTAATCATCTGTAGCGGATTGGCTGCAGCGAAGGGAATCGCCCCTTCTGTTACACCGACCATTCCCATGCCGAAGGCGCTTGTCGCAGAAATCTTTTCAGTTTTTGAGAATTTGTTTTTGAAAATCACAGATGCTAGCCAGATACCAAGCGGCGCAACGGAAATCGCTGCCTGTGTGGCACTCTGCGGCACGAAGTTGGCACCCTGTACACCGTATTTGGTCATTGTATCCGTAAATACAGCTGTTCCGAAAATCAATGCCGTCTTATTTACCGGACCGCCGAAGTCAAAGCCGACCATTGCCCCAATGATCGCCCCGATAATAAATGGAGCTGCCGCATATTGTTCATTCAGTGTTGTCAGTCCGCTGTATAATGCATCCATTGCGAATGCAATCGGCTGACCGATCAAAAACAGAACGATAATCATAATCACCAGAGTGGATACGAACGGAATAATCATAATACCGGTAAGTGGCTGCACGATTTTCGGCCAGGGAATACGCTTCATCCCCTTTACAAAATATCCTACGATGAATGCAACCAGAATCGCAGACAGGAAACCACCGCCTGTCTGTGTTCCCAGAAATTCAGGATCGTTGGCAATATAGGCACCGATCATAGCCGGAGCGATTGCCGGTTTGTCTGCGATGGATTTCGCAACAAAGCCTGCGAACAGTGGAATCATCAGCTTGAAGCCTGTCTGTCCCACCATGAACAGCTTCTGCATAAAGTAGCCCATCGCTGTTTTGTTATCAAAGCCCCAGTTTACAATTCTACCCAGATCGTCCTTCTGAAATGCAAATACATTCGCAATCGCCAGCAGTAAACCTGCGGCAATACACATCGGGACCATGTAGGAAATACCGCTCATAATGTGTTTGATAATCGGATTTTCCGTTTTCCCCAGTGTGATGTTTCCCGCCTTGCTTCCTTTTTCGCCATACAGCGTTGCCTCGTTTAATGCACGTTCAATCAATGCGTTGGCATCCTTGATTGCATCCACGCTTCTTACCTTCATGACACGTTTTCCAGCAAAGCGGGCACAATCAATATCAATATCAGCTGCCACGATGACAACGTCTGCCTGTTTGATTTCCTGTTCACTCAGAACGTTTTCCGCTCCAATGGACCCCTGTGTTTCTACACGTACAGAATCCCCACGTTTCTTCCCTGCCTGCTCCAGAGATTCCGCAGCCATGTACGTATGTGCAATACCTGCTGCACATGCTGTAATTGCTACAATATGCTTACTCATAAGTTTTCCTCCTATCAAGTTCTCGTATAGTATATCCTGTACCTTTTTTAATGTAAACACTTACAGTCCATTCAGGGTGCAGTATCCTTTTTTCGTAAACTGATGAAACTAATTTCACTGTAAACGGTTGTATTTTGTGATTTTTCATGTAAAATATCAGATAATTTGCTCAATAGAATAATTTTATGAAATTTTTGTCCATTTATTTCTACTATATGAATTTTCATTTTAATAAGTAAGGGCTATGCATACATCCTAAAGCATAGTCTGTTTCATCATTCACCATAATGTTGACGATACCGATTTTCATGCCTGCTATTTCGGGTATATCTAATTGATTGCGGGGATAAAGTTCCCCTTTCCATTCATTGGATTACCATATAATGCTAAATATAGCTTTGATTCATTGAAAAAAGTCATGGAACGTTTACCCGCTCGCATGACTCTGTTTTACTATTCCTTATGTTCGTCGTAATCGTTTTTAGTCAGCTCTTTTAAGGCTGCATCAAAATCAATATCCGGCTCCTTTGAATCCTGTACGTCTTCGTGCACTTCCTCAGCAGTATCTTCCTGTGTAATGCCTGCCTCCAGATCCTTCAGCTTCTGCTCGGCCGCTTTGGCTTTTGCTTCCGCTGCACGTACTTCATCCTCAGGAGAAATCAGCTTACCATAATTCATCAGATTGTAAATCTGTTCGCTGGTGATGGTTTCTTCCTCAATCAGCGTTTCTGCAATCAATGTCAGCAAATCCTTGTTATCCTCAATAATCTGTTTTGCACGATCGTAGCATTCATTGATAATCTTACGGATTTCCTTGTCGATTTCATATGCAATCTCACCGGAATAATTGCTTCCGCTGCCATAATCTCTGCCCAGGAATACATTTCCGGTACCATCATCATACTGAATCGGTCCCAGAGAGGACATACCCCAGCTTCGAACCATAGCCTTTGCAATTTTTGTAGCCTTCTGAATATCATTGCTTGCTCCGGCAGATACTTCATCAAACATAACCTCTTCAGCAACACGTCCACCCATTAAGCCGGTGATCTGTGCCATGAAGTCTGCCTTTGTCGGCATCATTTTTTCTTCCTTCGGTGTCATCAGGTTATAGCCGCCTGCTTCACCACGCGGAATAATCGTAACCTTTTCCACCTTGTCTGCGTCATCCAGCTTCAAGCCGATAACAGCGTGCCCTGCCTCATGGAAGGCTACCAGGCGTTTTTCTCTGTCTGTATATTTCTTGGATTTCTTGGCAGGCCCCATCATAACACGGTCAATAGCCTCGTCAAGATCCTCCATTGTAATTACCTTACGTTTATCACGTACAGCTAATATAGCACCCTCATTCAACACGTTTTCCAAATCGGCACCTGAGAAGCCCGGTGTCCGCTTTGCCAGACCCTCCAGATTTGCATTCGGCGCCAGCTTTTTGTTTCTTGCGTGTACCTTCAAAATTTCATAGCGTCCACGCTTATCCGGCAGGTTCACTGTAATCTGGCGATCAAATCGTCCGCTTCGCAGCAACGCAGGGTCCAAAACATCCGGACGGTTGGTAGCCGCAATGATTACAATACCCTTATTCTCACCCATACCATCCATTTCAACAAGCAGCTGGTTCAGGGTTTGTTCACGCTCATCGTTTCCACCGCCCATACCGGCTCCACGCTGTCTTCCGACGGCGTCAATCTCATCAATAAAGACGATACACGGTGCAGTCTGCTGTGCTTTTTTAAACATGTCACGGACACGGCTCGCACCGGTACCGACAAACATTTCAACGAAATCAGAACCGGAAATAGAGAAGAACGGTACATCTGCCTCTCCTGCTACTGCCTTGGCAAGCAGCGTCTTACCGGTACCTGGAGGACCTACCATCAGCATGCCCTTCGGAATACGGGCACCCATATCTGTGAACCGCTTTGGATCCTTCAGATAGTCGATGATTTCCTTAACCTCTTCTTTTTCCTCATCACAGCCCGCAACATCCTTGAAGCGAACCTTGATATTTCCTTCGATCTTTGCACGGGATTTACTGAATTCAAATGCCTTATTGTTTCCTCCCGCGTTCATTTTAGAGAACATGAAGAACGCCACACCTGCAATCAGCAGGAACGGGAACACATTCATCAGGAATTTCATTAACAGGCTTTCCCTGTTTGGATCGCTTACTGTTAAATTGGTACTCTTGCTTTTTTTGAATACGTCTGTCAGATAGGAAACATTCTTTTCCGTATTTGGCACACGAACGGTGAAGTTTACATCTTTGCCTTTCTCACTATACGACCCTTTTACATCAATAACGGTAGTTCCCATTGACATTTCCGCTTTGGTGAATGTCATGGTATTTGCCTTTGTCATAAATTCGTTATAGTTAAAGTTTTTTGTATTACCCTCTGATCCATAGGAAATCAGAAGCAGCATAATACCAAGGACTAAGATATAAGGTAGAAAGCTTATAAACTTTTTATTGTTCATTCAATCGTCCTCCTAACGTTTTATTTGTATACTTCAGGTTTCAGTACTCCTATATAAGGCAGATTGCGGTAATGCTGGTCATAATCAAGACCGAAGCCCACAACAAATTCGTTGGGAATCTCAAAACCTACATAATCTGCAGTTATATCTACAACACGACGATCCGGTTTATCTAACAGAGAAACGACTTTTACATCGCTTGCCCCTTTGTTTTTCAACAGACGTGTCACTTCCTTCAGCGTGCGTCCGGTATCAACGATATCCTCCACAAGCAGAATCGGTACGCCCTTTACTGAACAGTCCAGATCCTTGACAATTTTAATATCTCCGATGGACTCTGTTCCTTCATAGCTTGATACATCCATGAAGTCAAACTGGATATCCAAATCTATATGCTTAATCAGCTCTGCAAGAAAAGGAACACTTCCCTTCAGTAAGGCTACCAGCAGCGGTGCCTTCCCTGTTTTGCGGTAATCATCACTGATTTGTTTTCCTAATTCCATACTTCTTTTTACGATGTCTTCCTCGGACACCAATACTTTTTCAACTACGTCGTGCATGCAAAATCCTCCTAATACAGCTATCTACTATTTTAACACAAATAGCGTAGGATTGTTAGAAAAATGTGCAATATCACAGCCAATTTTAGGCACCAGAATCACATTTCCCGCAGCATTCACAACAACCGGCCATAATTTGCGTTCCTTTTTGGGAATTTTGCGGTCTATGAACCAGCGGTTCAGCTTTTTTACGCCGAATCGAAGCTGTATGGCGTCCTGCGGCTGTGCATTTCTTATGGTTATCGGCCAGTCTGTTGCCTGCAGAGTAACCGCCTCAACCCCTGTTCCGTGAGGAGCTGTTTCAAAGTACGGGGTTTTCTCAAATACTGCATGATCGTATACATAGGAATAGCTGATTTCCTCACTGGTATCAATTACCAGCTTTCCGTATTCACTGTATATATCATACCCGCCGGCGATATCGCGTGTCCAATAGTTTGCATTGTTCATAATCAGCTCCCGCAGCACCTGAATTTCATGCATGGACAGATAACAGCTGCATGTATCATGAATCCAGGTGATCAGCACCTGTTCCAGAAAATAGCTGTCCAGTACCCGCAGTTTTTTCAGACTTCCGTCCCAGCTGTTTAAAAACGCACGGCAATCCGCACGCAGCTGCTGCATGCGCATGTTTTCCCGGGAAATGGTTTCCATCAGCGCTTCTTTTTCCTTTTCCGACATTCTATCCACAATCTCATGCCGGATTCTGTTTCTTGCATAGTGATCCGTAAGGTTGCTTTCGTCAATTCCAAAAGGCACGGCATTCTCTCTACAGTATGCTTCCAGTTCCCGTTTGCTATACGCCATTAGCGGACGGATGATGGTACAGCCCATGATGCATGCTTCCTCCTGTATACCGAGATATTCCTTCATACTGCCGCGCTCTTTTGCCATGAGATAGGTTTCCAGATGGTCATCCAAATGATGTGCCAGCAATACGGCAGCCGCCTGATACTTCTGTAAAAGCTCGCGATACATACGATAGCGCTCTTCTCTGGCAAACGCCTGAAAGTTGCCCACACAGGGCTTTGTCTGCAGTCTCGCTTCAAAGGGAATATGAAAACGTGCACAATAGCTGCGCACCAGTTCCATATCCCGATCCGCCGTATCACGCTTCTTATAATTCATATGCGCGACTACCAGCTGGAATCCTTCTTTTCTGCACATATCCAGCAATGCCATAGAGTCCGGGCCTCCGCTGACACCGATGATATAGGTTCCTTTTTCCAGTTTCTTCATTTGTTTCATGCGGCTATTATACGGTAAATACGATCATTAGGCAATATGAAAAATAAATAGCCACGTGAATTTATCATATCACTGGTAGAAAACGAACACGTTGTCTATGAAAAAACAGATGAGGGATATTCATCATCCAACACCTGCTTTTATATCCTGAAATCTCAGACAGACTGCTATTCTGCTTTTACAATCAGACAGGATTTCTTACAAAAGACGATTCCGTATGCGACGATATCTGTATAGCCTTTCTTATACAGACCTTCCAGATACTTCCTATCTTTTATCTGCCGGCATGCCTGTTCTGCGGCTATTTCCATATGTTCCATATTTTTTACCACCTTTACTTCAAACAACAGGCCTCTTTCTTTGGCATATGCCGGAAGAACAGCAAGATCAAACCTGCCTTCTCCTGATTCCTGATTAGACACTACCTGATAGTCATTTAACATGCCTATTAAAACACCATGATAGAACCTTTCATTGTAATCAAAATAGCTGATTGACTGAAATAAAACATCGTTCAGTACTTTATTAGCCGCTTTCACATCTTCTACCATCAGCGCTTCTGCAAATTTTATACTGTTTTGCATTACCTGCTGTTCAAACCATTCACGGAAGATCATCGTATAAATCCGATTGATTTCCTTGTTTGGAATCATCAACTGGTAGATTCCCTTCTCTTGATCCGTGCATTGAACAGCTTTCAGATAACCGGTAAACAGTAAAAAGCTGTAAATATTATTAACTTGATCCAATTCCCTATACGTTATATTATCCTTGATTGTTTTTTCAATAACTCCGCCTGATGCCAGTATATCGAATTCTTCTCTCATTTTAGAGCTTGCTTCTTTTACGTAGCGATAGATAATATCATTTCCACTCGTATTCGCCCAAAAAGACTCCGGTGTTTGTTTATCCGTTTTCATCAATTTATCAAGATACATCAAAACACTCCACGGGTTAGACTCTGTCCGCTAGTAGCGTAAATTTCACAGTTTCCAAACTGATAGCCATCGCGCCATGGGCGGGCAGCGCCTACCATTCCTTTACCTGCCCCTGATATTCATTTGCCTGATAATCAAGCAACAAGGAATCGATTTCATTCTGCGTGAAGCCAAATCGCTGTTTGGAGGTCTCATCAAAAATAGAAAGTACCTTAAAATTATTCAGTCCGGTAAAAAGGCTAAAGCCCGCCTGTGGTGTCGATTCTTTCGCAATCCTTAAACAGCCTGTCAGTATCCCTTTCTCTAAGGCATTGTGTGTTTTTAAAGCAGCACTGAATACATTTCCAAGGAAAGCAACCATATCATCATAATAACCGTTCAAGTAGGCATTCTGTAAAGGGACATCACGCCATGGGCGGGCAGCGCCTATTCATCGATGAGTATGATTACCTGCTTTTGATAATGTTGTTCCAGACATCCCGAAATGAATCTTAAAGCATTTTGCAGCTCCACTTCATTTTGTGCACCACGGTATAAACTTTTCATTCGCTCCTTGTCAAATTCATTGATCCGCTCACTTGTTAGCAATTCATGATTATTTCTAATGATTTCCTGCATCAGATAGGAAAACATTGTCAGTTGTTTTTCAAAGGTATTATTTTTCATATCTTTTAAAGTAAGAAAAATAACCGGATACTGATTCTGTAGTTTCATAACCTGCGCATCTTTTGTGATATCCAATCCCTCAAACAGATAAGCGCTTTCCTTTTGTTTGATCGAAAAGAAATAATACAGCACGCCTGGGCGGGCAGCGCCTACTCATATTCAAGGTTTTTCCCGCTACTAGCGCGCCTCTTGTCGGATACCAAAGGTATCGACACTATTTCGGTGAAATCGCCTCGGTCTTGTATATAACGCTACTTTTTCATTGCATACATCTTTGATAAAGTTCGTTTTATCGACATAATAATATTGATGATCAATCATTTCTTTGAAATTTTCTATACCGATTGGCAAAGCTTTCATATTATCAGCTCCTGTCTGCATAGCTTTATTATATCATACTCTTTCTACATTATATCATGCAGGTGGGTATGAATTTCATGTATGATGAAGCCTAATACAAATTCCCTTACAACAAAGCAAAGAAGTAGATATGAAATTCAGATAGAATCAAATTCTGCATGATTTGCGTTTAGAATAGCTAAGAAAAGGAATGCCCTATTATAAGCACTCCCATACTAATTCTTTATCACGCTATGCCATGGTCACCTCAGTTATTTCGATATGGTAAGTTCCCTTATTCTGCTTCACAGCAAGTGTCATATGCTCCAGATAATGAAATATAACATCTCCATCAGGATCGTCATAGTGTACTGTGGTTATCAGCAACAAGGTATTTTCATCCTGTATCGTCAGGTTACTATCTATATTGGCGATTCCAATGTGTTTGGTATCATTCGCCAGCACGGTATTCTCCTTCATGATGGATGTAAAAACGGTGACTTCATTCTCACGATCAAGTGTTCCATCTGCGTTTATGACACAATTTCCTTCATAAGCAACACTGTATCCCTCACTCACCGGCTGCGTTAGCGAAAATGACAGTATCTGTTTATCTAATAATGCTTTCGTATGGGACTCCATTACGACAGGTTGTTGCGTTACTTCTATTTTTAGTTTCTCACCTGCACTAGAGCATCCGCATAAGCAGACCATACATATCACAGAAACCCATATTCGGAATTTTAAGTGTTTTTCTTTGTCTTCAAGCATCTTCATGCTCCTGTGCTTCAAAGCGTGAAGGTTATGTATAACCATTACTACCAACCCCTATCGTTCCTCTTACACCTATATACTATCATATAAATTTTAAAGGAAACAGGCTGGTAATATAACATTTTCGTTGTTATGATTACTTTATACAGTATTCTATAAATACAGCACTGAGCTTTAATTATCGCAAACGTAATTTCACGGAGTTTCTAATATCTTTAAGCTGGCACAGTTTCCTATACCTCATCCACTCTGGCCAGTACAATCGTAGAATCGTCCTTACGTCTTGTCTTTTTTAACAGCTCCGTAAAGCTTTCCACATCCGCCTTCACACTTGTCTGTGTCCTCTGATTGAGCCATTTATAAATCTCATTCATATATATGCCATCGGATATCATAAGGTATTCATCCCCTGCCTTTACATCAACCTGGAAGCAGTCCGGCTGCATCTGACTGATGATTCCCACAGGCAACGCACTGCCGTTAATTTCATATATCTGATCATCCCGCAGCAGAAATGTCGGACAGGCTGCGGATTTTGATATGTAGGCAACCCCCTGTGAACGGTTAAAGCAGATGACATCCAGCGTTGCATAGGTATCGCTTTGAATCAGCTTGTTTATACATTTGATGGCGCTGTCCTGTGGAATTCCACTGACCATCATACGTTGGAAAATATTCGTAATCAGGCGTGAGCTTTGGGCAGCACGCTCACCGTTTCCCATACCATCCGAAATCATGCACACCACACTCTGACGAAATCTGAAGATGGAAAAGGTGTCCCCGCTGGAGGTGTAGGAGTTTTTTACACTGTCCGCATAGGCATCAATGGCAAAGGGAATATCATCACAGACGGTGATGGAATGATAGCCGCGCATGAATTTTCGATTGCGAATGTCCGCAATCTGCAGATTGCGGTGAAGCAGGACTTCAAGCAGCGGAAGCAGCGTAGTTCGTATTTCTCCGCGTTTGATATTTGCTATTTCCACACAAACCTGTATACAGCCCTCCTTCGGTTCTTCAATACTCAGCTCACGCACATCATATTGATAGCCTTCCAGCGCCTTGGCGACACGTACCGTATCCTTTTCGTAGCCGTCTATTTTTCGTATGGCGTCTGCATTATATTGCAAAGCATTGGACATATTGGCAAGCAGTTCAGCCTGCACATCACTGATCTGTGCATAATATTCCGACAGGGATTGAAAGATATTGGCATAATTCTGCATCTGCCGCTTTAGCATACTCGTCTGAGAAAGCCGGTACTCCTGTTCATTTTGAAGCTCCGTACTCATATGCAGGGAAGCTGCATTCGCCGGTACAAGCAGAACACCGCTCATACACAGCAGCAGATATATCAAATCCTCTGTATTATCCGGATACAGGAAGCATGCCCCCAGCAACAGCAGCATGGCACTCTTGCGATCCTTTTTCAAAACACTTAAAAGAACCGTAAGGACAAGTGCCGGCAGCACACGGATATCCAGCAGGAAATATATCATCAGCGCCACAGTCACTGTGATCCATGCATTGCTTGATAAAGCAATCAGCAGCATGGTAATCATAATGACCTCCTGTGCATATACTGGTAACAGCTCCACCCCCAATAAGCCGATGGTAAACAGCAGGATCCCCCGCATGCAGGCATTATGCAGCATCCCCTTCTGAATCCACTGATAATCCGCAAACAGCTCCTGCATCAACACAAAGCTCAGTACCGGCAGAATCACAGCCGTATTGTGCAGTCCATACTGCTGGACACTGAACGCCGCACTTAACAGTGCTGTCAGATACGGCATCCACTGGTATAAATTCTGATTCATCACCTTAACCATATGAATAATCACAAAGTAACAGGCAAAGCCAAGCGCATAGCTGTACGCCGGCAGAATTCCTCTGGTTAACGAGCACAGAAGAATAAAAAATACGCTGATCATCGCTTCCCGGATTGTACGCATATAGGAATAGGATACATACAGAAATGCAAGTGTATAACTAAGCGGAGAAGCCAGTGTACCAAGAATAATTGAAATTCCGGCACAGGCCAAATCCTCCGCATGAATGGAAAATTTCCCCTTCAGTCTCTTGTTCATCACCTTTTCCAAACAAAACCACCTCTTTCATGCGTTATTGTAGAAGACATTTCGCATGGATTCTGTCATATTTTGTCTGTTCTGCAAAATTGCCTGCTTTTCCACAGCATTCTTCATCATCCTGACATTCCCTAGCTTTTCAAATTGCATTTCCCCGTCAAACAAGCGCCTTGCATTAGTCCAGACAGTTTTTCACACGGTCCTTTATTTCACGGAACAGCTCACTGTCACGCCTTAAATGTGCTTTGACATCAATAATTCTGGCAGTATTGATCCATTTTGCATCATTGATGAACAAAACCGATTCCTTATTCATTCCCTTGATTTTCCCCAGGCGCATCAAATGACGCTTCCCTTTCGGATTCTCCTTGCTGTAGGCCTGCAGATAAGCCGTATGATTCCCGCTCATCGGCACAACGAATGCCTTGTTATGAAAAATTGTTATAATCAGACCAAAATGCTGATAACCGATTTCTGCAATGTATGCTTCACCAAAATCTATATAACAGATATCACCAACACGGATATCCACACCAAGCTCACCACAGCTTCCCGCATGACGGCGTTCTCTCAGATTCTGTTCCGACACCAGCCGCGGTATCGCCTCCTTCACACTCAAAGATGCATAATCCATGCTCTTCTCCTCGATATAGCATTCCCACAGATCCTTCCAATACGCCTTCTCTCCAAGGGAACCCTCCTTCTGATCCTCATCGACCATTTCGTATAATTTTTTAACTTCCATTTTTCTCACCTCACTATATACATACGATAGAAAAAGGGCCAATTCCTAAAAAATCCTGAAAATGCGGATATTTTTTATACTTAAATCCACAAAGTTTTCATAATTAGGGAAAATGCCGTTAATGTCCCATAAAAAAGCTTTATGGCAATTCTTACAATATGGAATCATTCACAACCGCATTCCTATTGCTGTCACCTGAAAAAAAAGGAAAGTGAATTATAAAAATAATACAAAATATAACACCCTCAGTAATGGCTTTGCCTATAGGAAAAACAACAGCCATGGCTGACACCCAGCAATGAAATCGGTGTTGCTTTAACGCTATGCGAAACATAGAGGTGATTATCATACACGAGTATCAAATACAAAATGTAAATAAGAGAATCCAAGCACTGCAATCATGGTCGCAGCCCTGTATTCTCTCATTTTTTATTTTCATCCTGAATGCCAAGGATTTCTACAGCATTAGATTTGCTATTTTTCCTGTTTCGTATCCGGACTTTTCTTTGAAAATTTCCGATACAGCTTTCTGGCACGCTTCTGAATGGTATTTGCTATCGACAGCAACGGGTGATACTGCTTGGATATCATCCCGGAAAACTCGATAAACAGCTCAACAACCAGTGCGATGATAAACAGAACAAGAAATCCTGTCGCTTTATTTATTAGATAGATGTACGCTGTAAAGCCGAACAGCGCAGTCACCACATACAAAATAATGACCGTATTGCGATGTCCGAACCGCTGCATCAGCAGATGGTGCAGATGGTTCTTGTCGGCTTCCGAAAATTTATGCCCACTCAGCTTTCTTCTCAAAATTGCCCCAATGGTATCCACAATGGGAACCGCCAGCAGCAGAATCGGAAGTGCCAGTGTCATAATCGTGGAGCTCTTGAAGCCCAGCAATGAGATAGCGGATATAATAAAGCCCAGAAACAAGGCTCCGCAGTCCCCCATGAAAATACTTGCCGGATGTGAATTATACAGCAGAAACCCCATGGTTGCCCCTGCCAGAATCAAAGACATCGTCTGGATATCCAGACGTCCCTCGATCACGGAAAGACATGCAATGACAACCAGAATAATCGCAGAGATTCCCCCTGCCAGACCATCCAGTCCGTCAATCAGGTTCACCGCATTGGTGATACCGATAATCCACACAAAGGTTACAATAAAGGATACCAGTCCCATATCGATGGAAATTCCCATCGGCAGACGGATCACATCGAGTGAAACCTTTCCCACTGTCATCAAAACGATGGCGGCAGCAACTTCAAATGCAAGCTTATACTTCGGTTTCAGATTGACCATATCATCGATCAAACCGCCTATGAACATGATTGTCCCACCAATCAGAATACCGTTGATGGTCATATCCGTCTTCATAAAAACCGCCATGCACACGACAAAGGATATATAAATGGCTACACCGCCAATACGTGCGATTTTTCCCTTATGTACGGTTCGCTCATTCACCTGTGCATAAATATCCAGCCGGTAGGCGACGATTTTCAGAAAAGGAGTAATCAGTGCGGATAAGGCCAATGGAATAATCAGATATTTCAGCCAATCCATATAGATACCTCGCTTTTATTTTCTATTGTACAAGATGCAGATTCTCGAGCAGAATTCCCGTACCTTCGGCCACACAGCGAAGTGCATTCTCCGCAACATATACCGGAATGTGCAGTTCATTACGCAGCAGCTCGTCAATACCGTGCAGCAGTGCACCGCCACCGGTCAGTACGATACCTCTTGTCACAATATCACTTGCTAGCTCGGGAGGTGTCTGTTCCAGAACCGTTTTGCAGGCACGAACAACATCCTGCAGACTTTCCGCCATACTGCCCTGAATTTCCTCACTGGACAGGGTAATGGTTGTCGGCAGACCGGTTACCAAGTCACGTCCACTGACTTCAATCGTTTCATGCATGCTGCCCTTCCATGCAGTTCCGATCTGTTTCTTCACTTCCTCTGCTGTACGATCACCAATCAGCAGCTTTTTATTTTCTTTAACAAATTTGATAATATCACGATCCAGCGTATCCCCTGCAATCTTCAGGGAGGTACTGCTTACGATTTCACCTAAAGAAATCACCGCAACGTCAGTCGTACCACCACCGATATCCAGAACCATGCATCCGCTTGGCTTTCCGATATCCAGTCCGGCACCGACAGCAGCCACCTTCGGCTCCTCCTCGATATACACTTTTTTCGCACCTGCACGATAAGCCGCATCACGAATGGCATTTCTTTCCACACTGGTGATGTTGCTTGGACAGCAGATCAGAATGGTAGGACGCTTAAACATCCCCTTGATAGCCAGCTTCTTGAAAAAGAAGTTCAGCATGATTTCCGTTACCTCGAAATCCGCAATAACCCCATCCTTCAGAGGACGGATTGCCAGTACTCTGCCCGGTGTTCTTCCAAGCATGTCCTTCGCATCCTGCCCGGCAGCCAGACATTTCTTTGTTTCTGCATCTATCGCAACTACACTAGGCTCGTCAATTACGATGCCTTCACCTTTTACATACATCAGTAAGTTTGCTGTTCCTAAGTCGATTCCTACTTCTTTTGAAAACATAGTCCTTCATTCCTTTCGTGCGTTCATATTTCTTCCATAAGAATTTGATCCGCATTTTTTACAGTAGTCCGCACAGATTCTGAAATAGATAAGAAATATCCGTTTCCAAACATACCATGCGCTATTTATACTCAATTTCAAGCAATTACCATTATAACACAAAATCCGAAATGTAAAAGTGTTAATATGCCTTTCCTTTTCTTAAAATTCCGTAATATGTATGGATGGGCTTTCACATATGAAAATAGTACCGCAAGGGTACTATTTGATCTCAGCGTTCGTTTTGCCGTACATCAGCTCCGGATCTATAATCTTGCCGTTTTTCTCTACGACGATATGCAGATGATTGCCCAGCTCCTTGTTGTAAATATTGCTTCCGGCCTTTGCAATGGGATCCTTCTGATTGACCTTATCGCCCTTTTTCACAGTGATATCGGACAGGCTCTGATAGGTTATGCTCAGATCCTTGCTGGTGATTGTAACACTTTTGCCGAAGATATTATCTTCCTTCACATCACTCACCTCGCCGCTGAAGCTTGCCAGAACATCGAAAGCCTCTTTGTTGAAGGAATAGTCCATGCCCTGATTGGCTCGGTAGACGCCTTCAAACTTTGTCATACTGTCAACCTTGCTGTCCTTTCCATCAAAATAATCAAGAACGACCTCTGCCTTGACCGCAAACGGCTGGATGCCTTTTTCTTCCTCAGCTGAGCTGGGAAGCGAGAGCACCGGCGTGGTGTCTTCCTTAAACACGGAAGTGTCCTTTGCAGGATTCTTCATGGAATATTCATAAGTCAGAAAGGCAGCTGCGGCAATCAGCAGGCAGCTTAAGGAAACAATCAGTCTGCGTTTTGGAAATTTCTTTTCCTTTGTATAGCTATACATTTCATCACCTCTAGTGATGATTATGCCCGCCCCTTTTTTCTTTATACATCATTCTTTTACAATCTGTACGCCGGTATAATAATGCTTCAGTATTTCCTTGTAATTCTTTTTCTCCAGCGCCATTCCCTGCGCCCCGTACTGACTCATGCCGAGACCATGACCAAAGCCTCTGGTTGTTACCGCATAACCGCCGCTTGTTTTCTTTATGGAAAAGCAGGAGGAGCGAAGATTCAGCTTTTCACGAATCTCTCTGCCACTGAAGACAATGCGGTCAATCGTTATGGATTTTACATAGCCGGAAGCGTAATGGGAAGGCTTCCCCACTTCCTTCACCGGATTCTCAAAGCCGAGCATCGTATGAAAATCCTCCTCTGAAATAACAGCTGTTTTTTCATAGCCGTCTTCCTCTTTATCCCAATGTGAATCCACACTGCGCAGATACGGCGTCCTGCTGTCCCAGTATTCCTCACTGTTGGCTGTTTTCCCACATGATCCACTGAAAAACACAGCAGAAATCGGTTCGCCCTGATAGGTCATGATTTCCCCTTCTGTCTCCTGCAGCGCCTTAACAACCCTGGCATGCATCTTATCATAGGAACTCCCCCAGATCTGACGCATCTGCTTATCGTCGTGATAAACCTGCGTCCGTGTGGTATCATCCACCTCAAAGCCGCGCTTCGTCACAAAGGTCCTGGCAGCTACACATTGAGCCTTCAGCGCCTCCATCTCAAAGGAAGCCGGCATCTCCGAGCCAATCACTCCCTCCAGATATGTTTCCAGCGGCAGCTTCAGGCTGGTTCCGTCCTGTCTTGTAATATGTACGGTCTGTTCTTTGTCCTTCGCTTTTTCCTTATCCTTCTTTTCCTGCTCCTGCACCGATTCCTTACCCGTATTCCATAAAATCGGTGAGGATGTGCCCATATTCAGCCAGAGAAAAAAAGAGACAAGAATTATGGAGAGTACAAGGAGAAACTTCACAGCTATCTTCAAAAAAATCACACCCTCTCTACACTGTATGAAAGGGTGTGTGCACTTATTCCTCGGTATCCGGATGCAGCTTCTTTTTAAACTCACTTGGCGATACATTATAGTATTTCTTGAATACCTTGTTGAAATAGAGCTGGTCATCCATACCGACCGCCGCTGCGACATCCTTGATCATGCTGGACTCGCCGCGCAGCAGCTCCATCGCTTTTTTCATTTTCTTCTCATTGATATAGTAATTCAGATTCACGCCGGTTTCATTTTTAAACAAGCGGCTCAAAGAGCTTTCATTCATACCGATGCTGTCTGCGATTTCCTTTAGTGTCAGCTTGCGGTTCAGGTTTGCATCAATATATTCCATAACCTCCAGAATCTTGCGGCGATAGCGTCTGTTTGATTGATCCTTCATCCATGCCTCAATCTGATCAAACGAGGAGGAGACAATTTCCTCCAGCTTGTCTGCTGTTTCACACAGTCGCAGCTTTGCTGTTATCGTATCAAACGGAAAGGCCTGCCGAATCCCCCGTGCCATTTCATTTCCCTCTATATTATGGAAAATGAAGATGAAATACTCCAGTACCGCATGCGGATCAATTTCATGAAATTTCATATACTCCAGAGTTTCCTTCAGCTTGTGCTGTACCGTATCAAAATCCTTAGCAGCAACCGCGTCCAGCAGCTCCAGATGAAAGGTCACCTCATTCATATCCAGCTCCTGAAACGCGTCATGCTTCTCGCTTTGAATCAGACATCCCTCACCCACATAAAACCTTCGCTCATGTGATTTCAGAAGCAGCTCGAACTGATCGTAATATTCATCCAGTGATGCAATGATATCCGACAATGTAATGGACAGATGTATATCCAGATACTGTGTGATATTTCGAATGATGCTGTTGCATATATTCAGAATACGAAGCTTTTCTCTGCTTTCAAACATCAGGATGCCGGAATGGTTGCTCATAAAAATCAGGTGATGATGCACGGCAAGCGGCATGGATTCCCGTATTAAATCCTGCAGATGCTTATGCAGTGCCGCATGGTCCTTCAGCTTGGTTCGATACAGATGATTGATGTTATCCACGCGAAAATATGCCATCTGAAATCCCTTTTGATAGGGCTCAAACACCGGCTGTGACAGTGCTTCCTGAAATTCCTTACGGCTCAGAATATGCTCGTTCTTGGTAAGAATCAGACATTGCTGCAGCTCCTTTAACGCAGATTCATATTCCACATGGTCATTCAAACTGCTTTCCACACAGGATTCCTTCACCTGCGTGATAATGCGTTCCAGCTCCTTCTTTTCCAGCGTAACCTTTAAAAGATAATCAAACGCACCGGCCTTCATGGCATCCCGCACATATTCAAAATCGGAATAATTGCTGAGTGCAATCACCTGTGTGTTTTTATTGACCTCCTTGATTTTGGATATCAGATCAATTCCGTCCATACCCGGCATTTTCAAATCCGTAATAACGATTTCCGGCTGCATATCCGTGAAAATGTGAAATGCTTCCTCCCCATCCTTTGCTGTAGCAATTACCTCACAGTCAAGTGCCTTCCAATCGATCATGTTTTTTAATGTGATCCGGATTAAGCGCTCATCATCTGCTATCAGTACCTTGTACATGAGGCCTACCTCCCCTCTGTTTTTTTAAACGGCAGCAGCAGTGTCACAATCGTACCGGTGCCTACCACGCTTTGTATATCCATCGAATAGTCTTCTCCATACATGAGACGAATACGCTCCTGAATATTTCCAATGCCGATACCGCTCAGCTTCTTATTGCGGTTTTCCTGCATATCCAAAGCGAAGCCCTTGCCGTTGTCACCAATCTCTATTTTCAGATATTTTCCCTCCACCTTGGCGCGAATTGTCAGAATCTGATGCTCCCTGTCCTCCTCAAAGGCATGAAGAATGCTGTTCTCTGCAATCGGCTGCAGCAGAAATTTCAAAATAGCACAGCTGCGCACGTTATCATCTATATTATATACGGTTTCAAACACATCACCATAGCGAAGCTTCTGAATGATGATATAATTTTTCAGATTTTCGATTTCCTCTTCCACCGTAACAACTTCCTTGCTGTCCACAATGGTGTTGCGCAGCAGTCTGGCAAGGGCGGTGATTCCCTCACTGACCGGCTTATCCTCATTCAGGATGGCAAGGTAATGCAGTGTGTTCAGGGTATTGAACAGGAAATGCGGGTTGATCTGTGCCTGCAGCAGCTGAAACTGGGTTTCTCTTTTCTGTTCCTGCTCCTGGTGCACAGTATGCAGCAGCTCCTGTACCCGATCCAGCAGGTCATTGAAGTTGATACTCAGTTCATGAATTTCATCACGACCATCATCCTCCACACGATTCATTGCCAGATTATTCTCATCCAGTGTCCGCATGGAATACAGAATGTTATGAACCGGGTCATAGATGCTGTGATATACGAAGTAGGCAATGGCAGCCAGAAGGACAAAGAAGACGATTCCATATGCCACCAGCATATTACGGAAATTATGGATTTCCTCCAGCACATAGTTTTCATCATTCAGATAAACCACATACCAGGGCGTTCCCTCAATTTTTTTATCAGACATATAATAGGAATGCTGATTGATCTCTACGGTGGATGCCTGTAAATCAATGATTTCCTTTATATCATCCGGATTGCTTCCAAACAGAACCTGTCCGTTTGCATCAACGACAAGCATATGGCTTCCTGCCTGCGTGGATTGTGAGAGGGATGCGTTGAAGGCTTCCTGCGCAAAGCTGCAAAATACATAGCCCAGCGGCTGATCATACAAATCCCGAATTTCCCTTGTCAGCATAATCATCTGCGCTTCGTTATCATATAGCCAGTAGCCGCCCTGCTTCTGTGCCTGAATTTCTGCTTTATATGCTTTTAAATCTACGGGAAAGAGGGTTCCCTCCTCATAGAGCAGCTTCCCTGTTTCATCATACAGCTGCAGCCCCTTTCTGCCGGCAAGCAGGTCATTGTCGTGCAGATTATGAGAGAAGGCACGCCGCATTGCGGTATCTGCAGGATAGTATAAATAATTCCGCAAGTAGGTGGATGCCGCAAGATTATCGATTTGTTCATTTAATGCATTCGCATTCAAATGGAAGATTTCCTCGGACATGGTCACCATCTGTGCAGACGCCTGTTCATTTTTATCCCGTATAACAGTTGTGCTAAAGGAATAATAGATAAGAAAAAACACAATCATCAGACAAAGCGGTACAAAGATAAAGGCCAGCGTCAGTCTTGTTTTAATATCCGTTCTGCGCAGCAGATTTCTGTTTCCTCTCAGCATAGCAACCAGCACCTTTCATCATGTATCAGCTGTAGGTCCTTTTCTATCTATAGATAAAGCCTCTACAGTCCGTTGTATACGGAAATAGCAAGCAAAAACTGCGCTACGAGATATCCCAGACCCAGAGACAGCAGCAACAGCAGCAGACGCACCTGACCAGGCTTTCTCACATTTGTAAAGGTTTCAAAACGTACACAGCTCAATGCCCAGAAGCTCAGTGTAAAGGATAGTACATGAACAGCCAGATTCATTAGAAAATATTGCATATATAACCTCCATAAGTTTATTATACCTGTTTCCACATTTATAAAAGCGTGCCTGACATCCATGAGAAGGCGGTCGCAGTACGCGTTTACATAGCAAGTGCTTATCCATATATCCTACAGACAATACCGGTGCAGGCTTCACACTCCTGTTTTTTTAACCCGGATTTTTCACAGATGATTACTATTACAAGCTGTAATACTGCAATCATACAAATGCTGTGAATACGAGGGCTTCGCTTACTCAAGCCGCGCCGTCTTTAGCACCTGGTTCAAATACTCCATCCATTTGTAAAGGGAAGGATAGAAAAGAAAAGACATAAGCCGTCTTGGAAATGCTTCCTATTTTACAATCATACAAGTATAGCGACGCTGCTCATCTGTATAATTCGCCTATTTCATTCTGGTTACATTATACCATAAGATGAAATGCTCCGGCAGTTTTTCCTTATAAAATATAAGACAAGCTCCTGTCAGTTTTCAGATGATATTGTAATGTGCTATACCTGTGGGGATAAGCGTGAAAGAATAAACGAAAGGTATGAAATAATCTAATTTTCATAAAACTTTATGTTCGCGAATGGTAGAGAAATCTATGGCATATCGTTGGAAAGGCTGTCCATAGAAAGCTGCATTTTCACAGAAAATTTGTGTAATTCGCAAGTCATGTCAAGTATTTCCTAAATCTTTCCCTTATAATAGAAGCAGTATATAAATGAGGTGAAGCAATATGTATGAGTGGCAGAAGCAGATTCAGATTATTGTTGATGAAATTGACAGCTGCATAAAAAGCTATCAGGATGAAGCACTGACACTGCGAACCCTTTCACAAAAGCTGGGCTATTCTGAATATTATACAACGAGAAAGTTCAAGGAGATATCCGGTATGAAGCTTCGGGAATATCTCCGACAGCGAAAGCTGGCCTTCGCCCTGAAGGAAATCCGTGACAGTGAGAAAAGCATATTGAAGATTGCTCTTGATTATGGCTTTTCTTCTCATGAGGCGTTTACCAGAGCATTTAAAGCTGCATACGGAAGGACACCGAGTGCGTACCGGAAACAGCCCAGTCCTGTTGTTCTACGTACCAAAATCAATCCGTTTGACCGCTATCTTCTAGGTCTGGATGAGCTTGGAGAAATAAATTCAGCGAAAGCTGTAAAGACCTATTTCGTGACCATTCCCGCACATAAGTTCCTGTTTATCGAAAACCGGGAGAGTAACGGCTACTGGGATTTCTGGCAGAAGCAGAATCAGATTCCCGGCCAGGATATGGATACGGTTTGCGGACTACTGGACAGCATCAAAGGAAAGCTCGATGATAGTGGCGGGAGTGACATCAACAGCGGAGGCGGTCAGATTATGGCCTATCGCAATGATCGAAACGGCAGATTGTGTGACTGGGGATACCTGCGGACAGAGTGTTATGGTGTCCGTCTTCCTGTTCATTATACCGGAGATGTTCCACATGATATGCAGCTGCTTGATATTGCGGAAGCAGAGTATCTTGTATTTGAACACGGACCATTTGATTATGAGCAGGAGAATCGAAGTGTTGAGCATAGGATGGAGGATGCAATGACTGCATTTGATTTTACAAATACCGGCTACTGCTTTGATGATACCCCCGGCAGAATGCTGTACTTTTACTTTCAGCCGGAGCGCTGCTGGAAGTATATACGTCCGGTGAAAAAAAGGATGCAATAAACTGTGCTGTTATTTTACTTTTTCTGAAAGCTTAGAACATTTCTTATTTTGTTTAAATCAGTTAGCAGTTTTTATTCTCCTGCTGCAAATATAAAATATCTTTATTCTTTTGATAGTATACAAACAGAACCACATTTTATTTCATCATAAAACAAAAATGCTCTACTGTTCCTATTGCCATACGCTGATTCGGAAGCCTTAATAAAAAGTTATGAGAAGTGCTCTCTCCTTTTTATAGGCTGGTATGCGATAGGAGTTTTTGGCCTATGCTATACGCAAGCAGAATTCTTTTATTTCCTTTCCACATTAGAAAAGGTATAATAAATATGAAAATCATTTAAAGGTGGGTGAAAAAATGCTTTCAGAGAAAGAATTATTAAATATATTAGATAATAAAGAAAAAGTAAATGTTGAATTTAAAGAAGCTAAAAGAGGAGTACCTAAAAGTATATATGAAACTTATTCTTCTTTTGCCAATACCAATGGCGGCTTGATTATTTTAGGAGTAAAAGAAATAAAAACAGGCACAGCTGTAAATTATGAAATTAGTGGAGTAGAAAATGCAAATTCTATTATTTCTGACTTTTGGAATACGATAAATTCCGGTAAAGTAAATAGAAACATTTTAAAGGATGCAGACGTTTATTCATTAACAGTCCAGGGCTTAGAGCTTGTTATTCTGCATATACCAAGAGCCTTGTACAATCAGAAACCTATCTATATCGGCAGTAATCCTTATGCCGGTACGTTTAAAAGAAATTTTGAAGGAGATTATAGATGTACGAAGGAATCTGTAAATTCAATGATACGTGACTCTTTTCAGAACGCTGGCGATAATGAGATTCTCGAATGGTTAAATATTGGCGATATTGATAAAAACACAATTGCAGTATACAGGACACGATTTAGAAATAATAATGAAGGGCATATTTATGAAGAATTATCAGATAAAGACTTTCTAACAAAGATGGGTGCATACCGCTTTGATAAGAAAAGAAATATTGAGGGAGTTACATCTGCAGGTGTTTTGATGTTTGGGAAAACTGAAACATTTAACGAAATTTATCATAATGTCAATCTGGATTATAGAGATGAAACCAATTTGTTTGGTGATATGCGTTGGAGTGATCGAATAATAGAAAATGGTTTATGGGAGAAAAATTTATATAATTTCATTACAAAAGTGTATCCTAAACTTATTTCTGAATTCCCTGTACCATTTCAAATGAAAGATTCATTGCAAAGAAATGATGAAACAAAATTGCAGGTAGCTGCTAGAGAAGCATTAGTTAATTCAGTTATACATGCTGATTTTAAGGAAGAAAGCTGCTCAATATTGGTTATTAAAAAAGACAATTACATTTCTTATTCTAATCCAGGGTTACTAAGAATTCCTATTGAACAGATTTATCAAGGTGGAGTATCTGTTCCTAGAAATATCACATTACAAAAACTTTTCAGGTTTATTGGATTTGGAGAAAGTGCAGGATCTGGATATGACAAAATATTAGCTCCCTCCAGAGCTGAAGGCTTTCAAGTGCCTGAGTTGTATGAAAATCAAGACATGAGAATTACGAATCTTAAGTTATGGATTGTAAAGAAAGAGCATGGGGCATTAAGTGGGGCATTAAGTGGGGCATTAAGTGGGGCATTAGAAAAGCCAAATCATATATTAAATGAAAAAGAACAGATTGTTTTAAATGTTATAAGAGAATTTCCTAATCTAAATAGAAAGAAAATCTTTGAAAAAACAAAGATTCCTCTAACTAGCTTGGATCGGTATTTAGATAAACTAATAGCTTTAGATTTAATTCAGAAGAAAGGTTCACGTAAGACAGTCAGTTATAATGTCAAAAATACTGATATATAATAAAGCTTCATACATATCATGGAATCGATTCTTTGATTTATAACTGTGTAATGGACTCAACATACTATGAAACATGTAACTGATGATAACTGCGGACATCATGAAGAACAGACAGGAATTGATCCTAAAGGAAGGTATCTATAAGAAATTTAAATTCATGATAATCATGCACTGTTAAAGATTTCCAGTATAGAAAAAGGAGTGAAAGATCTATAAATCTTCACTCCTTTGTTTTACCTATATCTCAAAGTCAATTGTAATCAATTCGAAAGTGACTTACAACTGCCCCTCCTCAATCATCTGTTTAAAAGCCTCCATGGCAATTTTATAGCTGTGCTTACCCATTCCTGCAATTTGACCCAGACATTCGGATGCCGTCACAGAGATATGACGGAAATCATCCCGTCCATGGATATTGGACATGTGAACTTCAATTGCCGGTATCAGCGTATGTACGGACTCCAATGCATCCTTAATTGCATAGCTGTAATGCGTGAATGCTCCCGGGTTTAGTACCAGCGGAATCTTGCATCCACTTTTCTCCGCTTCAAAATATAAGCTCTGGAAGTAATCGATAAGTGCCCCTTCCCCATTGCTCTGAAATGCCTCAACCTCAAATCCGATGGATGCACCATATTCCTTCAGCTCTTCGATCAAATCAGCGTATAACTGATTTCCGTACTGCCCTTTGTTTCGTATTCCATAGAAATTATTATTTGGTCCGTTTACAATTACTAATTTTCGCATATTCTCTCTCCTAATCTACCCACGGCTTCTGACTTATGATCGTATGAAGTACCTCGTTGTTTCCTCTTTTTAACTCGATAACAATGCCATTCGGCATTTTCAGCCAGTTATCCCCTGCCGGAAGAACTGTGCAGCCCCATGCAAGACACTTCTCAAAAACATTCTCGTAATCTGTTGTCATAAGAGCTATGTGATCCAGTCTGCCTTCCTTTTCGTCAAAGGTGATATCCTCATTCAATTGAATCCCGGCATGCAGCCAGATTTTACGATTCGGTTTCTCACCCAGAGAAAGTCTGATCGGCATATCAAATACCTCAGTAAAGAATTTCACACACCAGTCCAGATCCTTCACCTTACATGCTGTATGCTCTACATATGTTGCCATAGCACTACCCCTTTTTCAATGACGGTTCATACTTTAAAATATACTTTTCGATTCCTTTTACGCAGGCTACCAGCGTCTGGTTCACCGGTGTTGCAATACCGTATTTTTTCCCCCATTCCACAATGGAGCCGTTGATGAAATCAATTTCTGTGGGACGCTTTAATTCCAGAGACTGCAGAATAGAGGTTTTAAACGTTCCCGGCAGTCCCTCACTTGCGGCAACCCATGGGTATTGCGGATCTTCACTCTTCAATACGACACCGGCTGCCTTTGCGACCTGAATTCCTTCCTGAATTGCGGCTACCGCTACATCCTTAATATAATCCTCTTCATACAGCGGACCGTAAGGTAAACGCGTAATTCCACACAATGCTCCTGCCGCAACATTGATCAGCAATTTATCCCAGATCAGACCCTTGATATTATCACTTACCTCACACAGCAGCCCTGCATCATTGAATACGTTGCATACCGTTTGAATGCGGTCCGTGATTTCTCCGTTCAATTCTCCGATATAGGTCCATTTCCCCTGTACGCCTGCGGAGATATAGCCCGCCTGAATCAGTCTGCCGCCAACATACGTTTTACCGCTGATGACATTTTCAGAGCCGATGACAGAAGCAATCGTTTCTTCATTGCCCAAACCGTTTTGTAAGGACATGACCAGGGTGTTCTTTCCGATAACATTCGTCTGCTTTAACTGCTCCACTGCCTGCTTTGTCGCAAAGGATTTCACAAGGACAATGACCAGATCCGCCTCACCGATCGTATCGGCAGTTGTTCTTGCGTCCACCCTGACATACCAGTCTTCTTTTTCATTTGTCATATGCAGACCGTCTTTGTTGATCAGATCCACATGCTCCTGCCACATATCAACGAAATGGACATCGTTTCCGCCCATCGCCAGAGTTCCGCCAATCGTACTACCCAAAGCACCGGCACCTAACATTACTATTTTCATATTCCGCCTCCCGGTCTACTTTTCTTCCAAAGGGAAGAACTTCAGAATATGGATGGCAAAGACAACGATTTCTCCCTTTTGGTTAAAGATTTCCAATTTTGAATACGTTTTATTTGTTTCTTCTTCGATTCTGTCAACGGTATATCTGCAGGTCAGCGTATCTCCGAAATATACCGGATTGATAAAACGCAGCTTATCGTATCCGTAGGATGCGGAAGGAACCGGTGATTTTACCTGTTCCTGAATTTTTGTGGATGCTGTACATCCGATTGCAAATGTTAAGATACCGTGTGCGATTCTAGTGCCGTACATTGTTTTCTTCATGTATTCCTCATTGAAATGCATCTGACTGTAATCGCCCGTCAAGCCGCCGAACAGTACGACATCTGTTTCCGTAATCGTTTTTTCAAATACTGCACTGTCCCCTATCTTTAAAGGGATATCCACTTTTGTGATTTCTTTTTTTTCTGCCATGTTTTTTCTCCTTTGTAATTTGTTATGTAATCAAAAACTGACTCCATCCTATGCATACCAGGCATAGAACCCGACTATGACCTCATATGACTTGCGCACAGCCCATTCATATTTACTGATTGATAAATTCGTTATAGATATTCATTTTTTCTTCCCTGAAAATACGTGCATCCATTTCCTTCAGATCCTCTGCAATCTCAGGTACAAAGCCCATCTGATCGATGACATCCTTCTGTACATCAATTCCCGGAGCGATTTCTGTAAGAACCACCTTACCGTTCATCAGCTTGAACACAGCTCGTTCTGTAATGTAGATAACTTCCTGTTTCTGCTTTTCCGCCTGTTTCGCAGAGAAGGTCACGGAGCTGACATTCTTTATCAGCTTTTCAAACCTGCCTTCCTGCTGTATTGTTATTTTTCCATCTCTGATTTCTGTTAACAGCTTACCGGCACGCAGGGTTCCGCACAGTACCACTTTTTTACTTCCTGCAACAATATTGACAAAGCCGCCGGTTCCCATAATTTTGCCATTGAAATGATGAACATTCACATCCCCGTTCTCATCCAGTTCGGCAAAGGACAGGAATGCCACATCCAGACCACCGCCGTCATAGAAGTCAAACTGTGCAGGCATATCCATCACCGCTCTTGCATTGACTGTTGCGCCAAAGAAGATTCCCTGTGCCGTAGCACCACCGACCGGCCCGGTTTCCACGGTTAACGTAAAGGCATCCTGAACACCCTCTTCACGTGCAACATTTCCGATTCCATCCGCAATTCCGACACCGACATTTCCAACATATCCCGGACGAACCTCCATCAGTGCTCTTCTTGCGACAACCTTTCGCTGATCAAGCGGCAGCATCGTCACCGCACTGTCATCGGCGATATAATCTCCCGAAAAGAACCTGTCAGAACCGTTATATAACTGTTCCTGCTTCTCCTCCACAACGATTGCATCCACCAGGAAGCCTGGAATTTTTACGCTTTTCGGATGCAGGGTACCTGCTTTTACCAGCCGTTTTACCTGCAGGATAACCGTTCCTCCGTTATTGTGAACCGCCTGTGCAAGCTGGAGAACATCGATATAGGTGATTTCCTCCTCCATGGATGCATAGCCTTCTGTATCCGCAGTCGTTGCACGTATCAGGCAAACATCCAACGGAACAACCGGATAATACAGCCATTCCTTTCCATCTACGTTCATGACCCTGATCAGGTCTTCCTGCGATACTTCATTCAGCTTACCGCCACTTACTCGGGGATCGATAAATGTCCCAAGACCCACATGGCTGAGAATTCCCGGCTGTCCTGCCGCAGCGGTTCTTGCCAGCTGTGCCATGATGCCCTGTGGAAAATTATACGCTTCAATCTTGTTCTCACTTGCCATTTCCGCAAGTCTTGGTGACTGTCCCCAATGTCCTCCGATCACACGCTTCACCAGACCTTCCAGGGCGAGTGGTGACATGCCGCGGTCATTTCGATCCCCCAATCCGGTAGAATGCCACAGCGTTAAATTTTTCGGACAGCCAGTTTCCACATACCGCTCATGCAGGGCATTGATCAGTGCATAGGGATCAACGATTCCACCGCCTGCACCGGAAACTGCCACCGTATCCTGATCCGCAATATACTCCACTGCTTCTCTGGCAGACAATACTTGCGGCTTTGTTCCATTCCTCTTGATTTTTGACATATCCTTATCCTTTCCTTTATATAGAAATTATAGGAATTGTAGGAAAAAAAAGAAACTGTCTATTCCGTTGAAATCAAAAATTATCTTGCTTGTTTTCATTCGTTTTTCTATAATAAAAGGGTAATACAGGTAACTATCCTGCTTTTTCAAAAAATTATATTGCTAAATTTGGAGGTGTCCTATGTTCTTATCTGATATTTTGAACGAAAAAAAACAATCCACCCCAGTCTTTACGAAGGAGCCGATCATATCCAGATTGTCCCATAGCTTCAATGATGCACACTGGTCCTATCCCTACCATGTACATAAACAGGAAACCGAGCTGATATATTTTTCACAGGGAAAAGCAAGCTACCAGATTAACAACGAGATTTTTCATGTTTCTGAAGGCGATCTGCTGATTGTGAATAAGGGCTGTATCCATTCCATTACATCCGATTATGAGGATCCGATTTCCTGCTGGACGTGCGCCATTACCGATTTTACAATGGCAAATGCAAAAGCTGCGGACTGTTTCTTATCACTGGATAAAAAGCCGTATGCACATACCGGAGAACATAAAAAAATCATTGCGGATATCTTTGAAACACTGGAAATGTTTTCACAACAGAAAACACAGTCCTCTGCGGCAATTTGTAACGCCTTGGCAAATGCTCTGGCACATATTTACTTTCATATCTTTCAAAATGCAGTTACGGACAGGAAGAAAAAGAAGTCAACCTTTGCCCAGGATATCCTATTCTATATAAATGAAAACTATGCTTCCGATATCACGTTAAAGGAACTGACAGAGCATTTTCACATCAGCAGTGATTATATTTCCCATAAATTCAAGGAAACCTATGGAATCTCACCAATCAATTATGTGATTGACCGACGAATCAGTGAAGCGAAATGGATGCTGATCAATACGAGTGATTCCCTGATTTCCATTTCCTCTCAGGTGGGATATGACAATACGACTCATTTTGCAAAGCTGTTTCTAAAAAGAGTCGGCTATCCCCCTCTGGAATACCGGAAGCGCTTTGGCATGAAGATAAGCAGTGAGGAATAGAAGGGCTGTTTCCTTTCGTTTTGTGGTTTATCAGAAAAGACCTTTTCTCAGATGGAAGGGAACAGGATTGGAAAAAAGATAGTATGTTCTGTTATTACTCCCATGGTGGTGGATGGCGCAATTACACACAAGAAAGCTTCATCCTAATCGTGACAGCAATCGCATGTGCCAGGGAATAGACCACGCAGTGTTCAAATATTTACATACAAAAACGGATAGGTGCCGTTGCCTGGTTCTTTCTTACTTTAGGATGTTTGCAAAAGGGAGACTTCAACTTCTATTGATAATACAATCGTGTTGAAGTCTCCCTGTTTTATGTTTACCCATAATCGGGAAAAAACCGGCGTCCCTACCTTATTCGTTTTTTATTTATGCAGCTTCTGTATGTGCTTTCTGTGCTATCGTGTTCTGTAATCATACATATCCCCGGACTGGATGTATGCACACGGGATATCTGCTTTGACAGCGGTTGGCAGATACGTTATCATATATTCCATACCCGGTTCCTCCAGATTAAAGTGTCCCATACCGATAATCGCTTTATCCATGCCCAGCATACTGCTGTCCCGAATGTATTCCGCCAGTGTAAAATCCACTACTTCCATGGTGAGATAACAGTTGATATTTTCCTGATCAGCTTCCTGAATGGAATCTCTGGCATCTCCCAGTATATGAAAGGGAATCCTTATTTTTTCTACTGTGCTGTTCTTGTTTCCTATGATTTTTACACCGTTTAGCTGCAGTTTCTGAATCAGAAAATCCGCAAGCTCTTTGACTGTTGTTTTTGGTATTGTGAAATGCAATGGATGATGAATATCCTTTGTAATATATTGCGTCCAGCCCAGTTTATCCGCCACACCATAAAAAATACCATCAGTATAGCTGCCATCTTCCATCGGTATGCCGGAATGAATATAGTCATGATCTCTCCAGACAACGATTCCCGCCTCATCGAGCAGCTTCTTCTTTGCGAGAAAGGACTGGTTGTTCTCTTCCTGCAGCCAGTCTGTATGATCTCCGTGATTCCAAAACAAGGCTTCATGTGCAATGATTAGATTTGCGCCGCGCTTTGCCGCTTCTCTTATGACATCCACACTTGCCCAGCAGGTGGTGATGATGCCTGTACATTCCTGATGAGGGTTTCCATACAGAACCTTATCCCTTGTTGTCTGCTCATCAATCTGCTTCCCTTCAAATACTCCTTTATGATACTCTTTTATATGATCAATTACCGTTTGTATCAGCATAAAATCACTCCTTTTCTATGTTTATGGTTCCAGATAACGCTTTTTTAAATTCCTGATTCTTTTCTCACTCATACCGTATTCAGCTTCAAAAAATTCCTCCCAGCCCGGATACCGCTTTTCCACCTCATCAAAGGAGGAGCGCAACAGCGATTCATGTACACTGCAGCAATGCACCAGCATATCTCTGGTATCTCCCTGAAATCCAAGCTCTTTCGCATGACGCAGAGTATCCGGTAGAATATACGCATTACTCAACAGATATTCCTGCATAATCACATCCTCTTTTACACCAAGCATTTTCTGAAGAAGTGCCGCGAGTACACCGGTACGGTCCTTGCCGGAGCTGCAATGAAGCAAAACAGCTCCATCATCCGCTTCCATCAGATTTAGCAGAAGTGCCAATGCAGGATTGTGAAACGGCAGAATCCGATATCCTTCATGTATAAAGGAAGCTGCCCTTTTTATATCCTCGACAGTTGAGTTTTTATCAATCAGCATAAAAAAATAAAAATTCTCCAGTCCGTCCCTTGTCTTTAACGCAGACATATGATGTGATACAAACGCATCGCTAAGCTGATAGGCATGGGCACAGCACTCCTCATCACTTCGCAGGTCAACGATATGACGAATACCGCATTCTCTCATTCCGTTTATATCCTGCACCGTGATCGGTATTGGAGCACCGCTTCGATACAGCATGTGATTCCTGATGTTTCTGCCATCCGCTGTTTTTCCCGCTACTCTGCGAAAATTCGGTATCGTGATCCTGTTCGCTTCCATCTGGTCAACACCCAACCTTATTCATATAATAATGAATATGAAAACCGTCATGTAACCAGACAGCTTCCGCATCCTTCATGCGCTCCTGCAGCCAGGGCACCATGGCTTTCAGTCCGGCGCGCTCCACTGCCGCATGGTTAACAACTACCATTCCAATACCATGATCCAGTGCATACTGCGCCGCATCATAGCTTGTAATCCCATCATCGCTGACAATGACCGCATCCGGGTGAAGCGGCAGCAATTCATACAAATCGGTGGCAGCACCTGTTCCGATGGCAATACGCCTTATATGCATATCCGTATTCCCGAATACATATACACCATCCTCATGATCACCATGCAATACACGGCAGGTATGCCTTGCCAGATCCTCCAGACGCATTTCAGAAATATCCGCAGCCTGATAATAGGAAGCCTGTGGACGCTGTTCAAACGGGAAGCCAAGCAGGGCCGCCCACTGATCCGCAACACCGTAGGTACGGATACAGTCCCATACATCATGACAGCGGTATACACTGATCCCGTACTGATCCAGCAGCCTGCGCTTGCTTTTTGCCGCTTCATATGCAGCCGTATGCATTTGCGTTGAGCATTGATAAAACGGGTTTTCATGCGTAATGATCATATCCGCCTTATGCCTTGCGGCTTCCTGAATCGCCTGCGTGGTCGCCACCCAGCACACGCCAACGGTATGAATCTGTGCATCTTCGCTTCCATGCAGCAGGTGGTCCCGTGTTTTAAAATCAGACCTTATCCATGTTCCTTCCTTCTCCAGCAGTTGTATAACATCCATTACCTTCATAACAAACCTCCTTTCTGAAGCCTTTCACCGTTTACCGCCCTTTTGAACAAACGCCATAACGGAAATAAAGACTCTGAAGCAGAACCTCAGAGCCGCCGGATGCTATTCATCATCACCATCCATAGTGGAAGCACAACGTAAGGCATTTACATAAACGATCTGGTTTTTGCATTCCTCAAGTATCTCGCTTATACGCTTTTCACTAAACGGCACATCCTCCTGCGCCAGAACCATGCTCATCGCCATGGGCAGATTCATCCCGCATAAAACATGCACCCGTTCACTGATATAGGGATAAAATTTCTGATACACACTTCCCCCCAGCAAATCCGTTAACACAATGACCTCATCCTGAGGATCAAATGTATCAAACAGCTCCTTTACCCTGCTTTCCAGATTCTGTTCCTTATCCTCTGCATATGCATTGATATCGTAGATCGTCTTTGCCTTATTCGTAAGAAAATCCACGGTATCCTTTAGTCCGTATGCCAGATAATGATGTGATGCAAAAATAAACCTTCTCATAATAAATCTCCTATCTCGCCAGCAATCCGTTCACTTTCCCCAACCGGTGTATTGCTTGCTTTTGTTTCGTATGTTTTTCCATATTCCTGTGCTTCCATAAAGTATCCCTGATAATCATTCGCATAGCCAATCAACAGAAAATGCTTTGTTTTACATTTTCTTCTCAGCTGAAAGCCAAAGGTGGACGCCAGCTCTCCGGGAAAGGTGACGATCGTAAGATCACCAAGATGGAGAACAACTCCACGCACATGAAATTCCACTTTCTCACATTGCAGCTTCTTTTCCAGCAGTGTTTTTTCCGAGGTGGCAAGCTTCCATTCATCCAGTGAAATATTCTTACGCGATAATACCTCTTCTGCATCCCGTATACCCTTTTGATACTCTTTAAAATACCATGTGTTATCATAGGAGACAGTGTGATCATAGCTTACTGTCTGCACATGATGCAGCCCCAGCTTTTCATATGGCCCCATATTGCGCAGAATTTCTGCAATACCGCTTCCTACACGGTCCAGCTCCGCAAAGTCATTTCCCTGCCGGTACTGACGGTTACTGATGTCTCCGCTGGCGCCGGTAAAGGTATAAGGGGTAACGCCCAGATCCTCTTTCATCAGGGAGCGCACCTTTCCCACAAGATCTGAACTCACAAGCATATTCTCCACACCCAGAACGGTTGCATGGCAGTTGAAATTGCACATGGCAGCGACAACCGTATCTCCATGTATAAATGTAATGATGGCCGCATGGTCTTCAAAGGGCAGATGTTTATCCGTCCGTTTACTGTAGTATCCGTGTACCTTTCCTGTTGTAATGTATGCCTGCACCTCACACAGCTGCTGTTCCAGATGCTGGATACTATCAGTAATTTGCTCACAGACATATGCAAAGTATTCCGGATTATCCGGTGTGCCGAACACCGTCATATCATCCAGTCCGTTTGCGCCGGAATGGGTATGAATTGCACTGATAATGATATGATCATTTTCAATTGTGAGTATTTTTTGTATCTTATCTTTTATAACTGCCGCTTTTTCTCCACCCAATGTGATGACATCAATACTGATAAAGAGTAGTCGGACACCGTCAATTTCCAGCAACAGAGAAACCGCAAGGGGATGATCATGAATCCCCTTTGCAGTATATTTCCTGGCTTCTCCGACATAACCGCATAAATGAACGGCACATTTGGGTGTGATATCAGCGACACAGGTCGCAGCCTTCAATATCAGTCCCTTCTTTCTAGGCTGTGAAGATGCCGGTGGCAGCTCCGATCATGGATGCCACGATGATGAACAGAATCATCCAGGTCATTTTCACCTTCTTCACCTTCATGAAGTAATATATAATTCCTACAGCAGCTACCGGTAAAAGTGCCGGCATAACACCGTCAATCAGCTCCTGAACCTTCATGACGACATCTCCGTTTTTAAACTGCAAACCGGTGCTGAGCTTTACGACGGTCGCAACCAGAGAGCCGACCACGGTCAGACCGAGAACGGAACAGGCTTCGGTAAAGACCGTTATCTGTTTACCGAACTTGGTGATAACATTGACACCCATACCGTATCCCCACTCATACTGAAGAATACGGACTACCAGGAACACAAAGGTAAATGCCGCCCATAGGAAGATTCCCAGTGGATTTCCCTCCATTCCCATGCTTGCCGCAATGGATCCGAAAATTGTAGGTATCATTGCCCAGCCAATGGTATCGCCGATACCGGCCAGCGGTCCCATCAGACCAACCTTGAAGTCGTTGACTGCATCCAGTGAGGAAATACCGCCTTCATCCTCAATACCCAGAGCTGCACCGATCACAAACGGTGAAATCCACGGCATGGTGTTGTAGTAACGCATATAATTCAGACAGGATTTCTTCAAATCCTCATCATCCGGATACATCTTCCGTAAGCACGGATATACGGAAAACAATGTGGAAGGTGCCAGCTGTGTTTCATAGTTGAATGTGGAAATACCAATCAGCCATCTCCATGCTGCCTTACGCAAATCCTTTTTTGTTAAAACCTTTTCCTTACTCATCTTCCAATCCTCCTGCGACAGCACCTGCAGCTGCAGTTCCCGCCTTCATCTGATTCTTGTAAATTTCATATGCCCCTGCAAGTCCGATTGCCGCAATACCAAGCACCGGAACCTTCAGATAAGCTGCCAGCACAAAGCCGACCAGCAGGAAGGACCAGTATTTTCCAAGCGGCATATACATTAACAGCATCGCCATACCGACACCGGGAAGAACACCGCCGGCGATCGTTAAGCCGGTGGTAAACCAGGCAGGCATGAAATCCAGTATCGCATTGACAACTGTAGGTCCTGCGACAATACAAACCAGAACCGGAACAGCGGAGCACAGACCGTAGAAGACCGGTGAAATTTTAATCATATTCAGCGCTGACTGGAACTTACCTTCTTCGATTAGAGATGTTTCCTTTCTCATCAGGAAGCCGTTGAAAATTTTGTAAATAACGTCAAAGTTTACCCCAAGCATGGCAACCGGAAGACCGATGGCAAGACCTGCCTCCATGCCTTTTCCTGTTGTAACCGCAATCGTTGTCGCGATGATGGCCGCAATCGGATAATCCGGCATGGAGGATCCGCCTACTGCCACAACCCCCATAGACATCAGCTGCATGGTAGCTCCGATGCTCAACCCTGTTGTCGGATCTCCCACAACCAGACCGGTGAGCCAGCCGCAGATAATCGTATTGAATGCAAACAGCTGTGTTGTTACGGTATCTGTCATTTTCAGATACGCAATCAGTGTGATAAAGACAATCTGTAGTATTGATAATTCCATCCTTTTTCTCCTCCTACAATTCCATTGCGTGTGACAGCTTTACAGCTTTATCCGTTGTTGTGAACTGCACATCCACTTCGCATCCGTTTTCCATCAGCTTCTTATAAATTGGCTTTTCCTCATCCTTCACAGAAGCTCTGGAGCTGACCTTCGTTCCGCTATCGCGATCACGGGTAATACCGATGACGATTCTCGGAATCTTCTGTCCGGCTTCCTGAAGTCTTAGAAACACCCCCGGATCCTCGCATACCACAAATACCTTGTGATCATCATACTTCCCTGCCTTGAAATTCTTCATGGCTGTTTCCTCTGTGATGATCGAGCATGCCATGCCGGCAGGCTTTCCAAGTCGCATGCTTTCCTTGATGATCGGATCATTTGCCGTACGGTCATCGATCACCATCACCCGCTGAGCGCCGGACTGCGGTGCCCACATGGTTGCCACAATACCATGCAGCAGGCGGTAATCCACTCTGCCCAATACAATACTCATTACATTTCCTCCTTCGCATGTCAGAATCCGACGCATGATGAGTTCTGCGTCTGTTCTGCTTCACCATTCCTCTAGCAATTCCCATGCCAACCTTCCAAAAGCCTTTGTTTACAGGCTTTTTCAACAATTAAGGACACTATATTTTAAAACTTAACACTAGGAGTTATCAGTAATCGCCCATGTAGGAATCAATGAAAACGGATGGAATTATCGGGACGATTACCCCTGGCGCCTACTGCATGTTTCGAATATAGATACTGATATACTCAATTTCCTCAATCGGAATGGAAACACTATAATACTTTTCCACTTTTTCAAATGCGGCTTTTATACAAAGAATAAACTCCTGCATTTCACGACTGCATTCCGCATAGCTTTTCACATAATCCTCAGCCCCCTCACGGGTTACCAGGCGTTCAATCAGACAGCAGACATGCACATAAAGACCAAAGCACATATTATAGCTGAACATCCTGTTCATTTCCTTCTGCAGTCGGTCAATCGCATCTGCGACATGCCGGAGCAGCTTATCCGGATTCAGGATGGTCAGATTTCCGATGATATTGGACAGGGAAAAATTTTTCAGGATATTTCTTCGAAACTGCTCCATTGCTTCCTCATTGAGCAGGTCTTTGAAATGAATCGTTAAAACATCAAACGAATTGTTCATAATCAGCTCTTCCACCGGTATGAATTTTATGTTGTCAATGTTGGGATTCAGTGTACCGACAATGCATACGACCTCATAGCGGTCAAAGAAATCATCCTCCATGCGGTTCTCCAGCAATGTTGAATAATCATAGGTAAGCACACGTACAGGAAGATTTTTCGGAAGGGAATCCTCCAGTATCGTTTTCAGCTTTTCCGCAGTTCCGATACCGGTGGCACAGGAACATAAAATTGCTTTTTCCCGTACCTTGCTTTCCAAAATCTCTACATGCATGTCACACGTTTCCCGGTATGCCTCAAAAATTTTCTTCAAAGGTACATCCTTACGGAGTGCGTCTCCAATCTGCAGTGCCATCCTTGTACTGACATCACTGGCAATGGCGACATTTGCCCGCGATATATCCGAAACTCCCCTGTGTATCTCCTTTAGACTGCCCATATCAACCAGCAATACGAGATCGCGATATTCTCCCCGCTTTCTCAGAAAATCATTCAGCTTTTTCACGATGGTTTCCGTAGTCGTATCCAGCGGCATATCAATGGCATCATACACATACTGATCCAGCATCTGATTTACTGCATTCGCTATGGAGGAGGCAGTCGCATAACCATGTGCCAGAATGATGCCGATACGTTTATTGATGTCTTTGCTGCGGTGATACATATGCATGATTAAGGTGAAAATCGCCGCAATAAAAGGGCGCAGTTCAATGTCAAGATGCAGCTTCAGCACCTCGCTGATTTCCGAGACAATGGCATATTCCCGCATGAATTTCTTTTCTATGATACCGGTAAAATTATCACATTCCTCAGAAAAGGTATCAAAATATTCCTCCATCTCTCTATAGGACTGCATACAGTCACGGATCATAAGGGACATGGAATATATCTCGTTCGTCTGAAAGGAATACCCGTATTTTTCCGAAATCATTTCCACAATAGCCTTCAGTGACTTCATAATATACGTATTCGTCGGGTCTTTGATATTCTGATTATCAAAAAGAACCGAATTAAAATAATGCTCCACATCCACGGTGCATTTCTCGATAAACTTCGGCATCAGAATACGGTTATTCTGTAGATCCCTGAGGTGTCCGAGCAGTGTCGCAAACAATGTGGTCTGCGGCAGACTGTCGGATGCATGCTGCTTCAGCTGATCCAGTGAAAGCATCTGATGCCTGTCGAATAAAATGCTGTTTCGATCAATGTGATGATTGGAAATAATCTTACCCGGCAGGTTCAGCGTATGAATCTCCAGCACTCCTTCTTTTTTGTTGTGAAACAGTGAATTCATACACGTTGCCTGTACAACATTAAACAGCTCACCGACATTCCCTGTATATCTGGCATTCAATAGTGCATTGAAGGCAGTATTGCTGATAGTGATATTCCTGCGCATTTTCTTCGCTTCGATATCCAGTGCCTCGACAAGGATTGAGGTCTTTTCTTTGATGCCGCGGTCCTCCAGCGACGGTATTTCTATACGTACGGGAATCCTTCGCAGCAGCGTTTTTAACAGCACCGTTTCCGGATCCTCGGTTGTCGCAAATACCAGAAGCACCGTACTGTGATACTGATGCTCGTTGTCTCCCAGCATGCGGTAATTGCCGTTATCCATAAACAGGAACAGCTTTTCCTGACATTCCGGACGCAGACAGTGTACCTCATCCAGAAACAGAACACCACCCTCCGCAGCCTTGATCATCCCTACATTATCACTTTCCGCACCGGTAAAGGCTCCCTTCTTATAACCAAACAGGTTTGCGGTTATCAGCTCCGGATTGTTTGCATATTCGCTGCAGTTCACATGAAGAAAGGCAGCGTTGTCCTTGAGGATTTTATGATTGATACCATATTCGTACATCATTGCCGCAATGCTGCTTTTTCCTGTTCCGGTCGGTCCATACAGCAGTGTCGGAAGTCCGTGCGGCGGATAGGATATACTGGCTTTGCATTTGTCCACAACATCACGCAGAGAGCCCTTCTGACCGATCAGTTTTTCAAAATCGGCTGTATTCTGTCCCTGAATGATTGTTCTTAGCTCATCAAAAGAGGTCAGCAGGTTCTTATCCACCCGTATGGAATATTTTTCTTCAAGTGCCTCCCGGTCAAGAAACACAACCGGACGGGTATTTATTTTGATAAATGTTCCATCATTATAGTATTCATTCAGATACTGTGATATCCAGTTTCTGCTGAGTCCCAGCTGTGTCCCCAGCTGAGAAGCATTGTTCAGCTTATACTTTTCATGTATCGTATTCTCTTTCACAAGCTTACGCAAATTGTCTTCCATGTTATCTACAGCTCCTTAAATGACAACAATGTATGTTGTTTCAGATATTCTTTAACTTCAGCATCACAAAGTAAGGCAGTATCCAGACAGCGGTTTACAGTCAGCGATGATGTACGGATCACATCATAATCCAGATAGCCCGGATGAAAGACAATCAGACTGATACGGTCACTGTAGTTCAGATAGGATTTAAAAAATTCCACAAAGGGCAGCTTCTGCTTATAAAACTCTGTGTTGGTGTAATCTGTCTGTATCTCCTGCCAGCGGGTATCCTCAATATGTCCTTTTATATCGATTCCATAAGCATCCGCAATATCGCAGATGGCTTTTTCTGTTGTCCCTGTGCATACTGCATGAGCATCTATATAATCCGGTAATCTGCCGCAGATGGACAAAAACTGTTCCACCTGTGCTTTCACTTCCACAACGGTATCCTCATATACGAAGTTATCTATTCCCTCTTCCATTTCTCTTCTTCTGACGCGGGAGGATAGGAACTTCCCATCCATATTCAAAAGTGAGGGAATCTGTTCCGGTCTGGCACAGGGACTTCCCAGAATCAGATTGACATGAAGTCCTAACGTGACATTTTCTTCTCTGATCATATCGAAGGCTTGTTTCGCATAAGGCATATTGCTCATCAGCCCAATGTTTTTCACAAGACCTCCCCGGAATGCCTTCAAAATACCGTAGTTTACAGCTTCACTAAATCCGAAATCATCCGCACGTATTATCATTTTCATATCCAACACCTACTTCTCTATATTAAAAATAACGCAATCCTGCATGGTTGTAAATGAAAACGAGATGGATAGATATGGAAAAATGTAGAATAGTGTTAAGCAGAGTATTGATAGTGTCGTTTTAAAATACATAGTGTCTTTATGCCTACTGTTAATCGTTAGGTACTGGTGAAATTGTTAGTATTGTATTAAATCAATTAACGATAAGCATCATAAAATCAGCGATAAACTATCTATTATTAGCGATACATAGCGATAATCTGCGATATATATAGAAATCGACGATAAATGTCGATAATCAGTGATAAATTGCCAATACATTCCATATAAATGAGGCTCGGGCACGGCAGATACTGAAAGAAATGACAGATAAGCAGCTTATTGTATCGCTCGGCTCTAATCGCAACCGGATATATCCGTTATACGAATAAAGATTGTGTCCATTCCATCATTTGCTGTATCTTATAATTTATAAAATAAGTATGTATAAACATTAGAGATGTCATACAGGTATTTAAAAATAATGGGTTTCAAACTTAATGCCGGAAATTCAGAATAGCCATATAAGATAAGATGGAAAATTCGTTTAATAATAAAATGAAAAGCGTGCCCAAATATATAATGGATATAAAAAAGAGGAATCAATGTTCCTCCTGTATATCGTATGGCTGTTCCTTGTGAAAGTACATACTGGATGCAGATAAAACTATCAAAAACAGCAGACCGGTTTGTACCCAGTAAACCGTGTAATCCAGAATACCGTGAATCAGTATGGTAAGTATGAATGCAGATATTAAAGAAAACAGTCGTAAGTCAATTCTACGCTTTAACAATAAATATACTTCTTTCAGATTACCTGCAAAGTAGATACCTGCCAGAATGACACCGATAATACCATGGCTTAAAATCGGATCCAGATAGATGCTGTGCGCATGCTGGGTTGGATGTCCGTGATACTGCTTATATATATGGAAGTAGGTCAGCGGACCCTTTCCAAGCAGCGGATGCGCCTGGATACCCTTGACTGCCGTTTCCCATATATTACTGCGTTTTGCGAAATCCTGAAAAATCGTTGCCCGCTGCATCAGCTTTGGTTCCAGCAGCAACAGCATACCGGCACCGCCAATTCCCGCCATGGATGTGGTGAAATAGATAAACCGCTTATTGATCAAAAACATAAACGGAATGGTCACCACGAAGGGAATCCATGCTGTTCTGGAGCCGCTCAGATATAGTGCGAACAGATTGCATACGATGGTAACAACGTAAAATACAATACGGCGCAGAGTCTTCACCTGCATCATTTTATAAACACAGATCAATACAATAAATTCAATCATCATCGCATAATAATTTGCATTGAAAAAGGTTGAATTGATACGGTCCTTCGGACTGTTTTCCACCTTCAGCTGAAGAAAGCTGTAATTTAAACGGTCGATGATTCTGCAATATTCCATCATCGCCCAGCCAAAACAGAAAAGGGAAATGATACAGCAGGCGTCCATCAGCAACTCGAATAAGCGCTTATTGATAACAGTGCGGAAATAAAATATAAACAGCATCAGCAGCAGGATTCCGATACCGCAGACACCGCCCAGCAGATTACCGCTGATAAATGCGATTGCAGAGGTCAGTAAGCAGAATACTATCATAAATCCTGATTTTGGCACTGCCCGAATGATTCCCTTCATCCTTCCTGTTGCACACAGGTAAAGAAGTACACCGGCAATCGCCAGCAATGGGAATTCAAACGGCAGGAATATGGAACACACAACGAACATAATAATATATTCATCCAGTGTGAAGTTATCAAGTTTACGGTGCAGAAAAGCGGAAATTCTCTCCATCTGTTTCCCTCCATTCCTAAACAAAGTAAACCTATTATAGCATTGCGGCAAAAAAATGACAATTTAATAATGACTACCTTACAAAACTGGTAGAGAAAACGATACAATTTCTCAGCCAGATCCTGAAGGAGCATACGCACAATAACAGAGGTCATGGCTGTTATATACCATAGTCAGAATTCCCTTATGCAATTGCAGAGTTGTAATGAGCAGTAACAAAAACCGGCTTATCCCGCCGGTTAGTTATATGCATTTAGTTTCGTAGTCGTATCTGCTATTTTAGATTCAAGATCAGTTTTTCTGCTTTCCAGTGAGCTGATACTGCTTTCGGCAGCACTTTTTTTCTGTTCAGCTGCCTGCGCCTTGGTATTGTAATCATTGTTTGCCTGCTGACTCTTGGTATACAGCTCATTATAACTGCTAACACTGTACTTAGCACATGCGTCATTATATGCTTTTAATGCTGTCTCATAAATTGCAACGTCGAATTTGGCTTTTTCTTCTGGATTATCACTATTCCTATAAGTATTTTGTTCATTAACTGGTGTTAATAAAGTATATAATTCCTCTGCTTGCTTTTTCAACAATACTGCATTGTTAAATAATTCCTTATACGAATCCAGTTCACTCTGCGCAGCTTCCTTATCTTTTTTTGCAGCCGCCAGATCTTTTTCCACATCCTTCAGCTGAGATTCATACTGATCCAGCTGTTTCTGCAGCTGAGCCGCTTCTGCCTGATTGGTCTTGATTTCATTCTTTTTCTCTTCATCCTCGTCATCACCCGGATTGGTATTCGTTTGCTTATTGCCTTCGTTCTGTTCCTTATCCTTTGAACCAGTACCGCTTTTATCCGTTGTCTTTTCCTTATCATCACTTCCGCCAAGGAAATTTGACAAGGCATATTTCACACCGAAAAATGCGCCGGCAATGATACAGATTCCCACGATACCGATAATTACGTAGGTGATGATTTTATTCATTTTCGCACTTTTCCCAGGATCGTCTTCATCTTCTTCCTCATCGTCATCCTCTTCATAAATTTCTTCCTCTGCATCCTCTTCCTCCACATCACTGTCATCATATTCCTGTGCGTCCATTGTGTGGAACACAGCAGTACGGTCTTCACCGAAAATCTGTGTCTGATCTGCGGAAGATGCCTTGTTTCTGTTATTCATGATAACCAGTGTTTTATCATAGGCAGGATCGTCATCAAAGCCTACCCTCGTCTGATCAAGCTGTGTGTCATCCACACGGATATCCGGAATCCCACCCTGCTTTACCGCTTCCGGCCGTTTAAAGGTACCAGTTTCGCTGATACTGTCAAAGATGCTGCTGCCTGCTGCTGAGGACTCCTGCTTGGAAGCATAGATCCTTTTCTCCTCTTCCTTCTGTTTTTTCAGCTCCTCAATCTTCTTTCTCAATTCATTATCCTGACTGTATTCATTGATCATACCGGATAAATCAATATCTTCATCATTTCCGGCTGTTCTTCTTTTATCATCCATATTTAAACCTCCAACGTACTTGTATCATTGTATATAATCTATGCGCACCGTTTTGTCGTTTTTCCTTATTTTAATGAAAGAGTGCTCATAGTTCTCCTACGAACACTCCGAATCGAATTTCTGCTTCTCAAAGGAGGAGAGAGAAATTTCGCTACGTAAGTCACATATCCTTATTTCATTGGCTAGATGAATATATGCAATCTTACGGCATAATTATAACACCTAATCACATAAACTGTCATTTTAAATCTTAAAATTAACTTAATTTTACATATTTTAAGACTATACTTTTCCACTACGTGATATTTCTATTATATGTAATATATCATACAGAAAAAAAGCAGCGCTCTGCTGCCTATGCGTGCTTAACGCGATCATGCTCCTCTGCGCGCTTTCCATTATTAAAGCGATCGACTGTCCCCACCAGGTAACCGGTAATGCGTCTTATTTTTTCAAAGCCCTCCGGCTGCAGGTGATAGCCCAATCCTACTTCCTCACCATCAAAGCTCAGCTCAACGGATGATATCTCCTTCTTTGGATTATTCTTGCGTATATAGCTGATATACGCGCGGGCTTCCTTTTCATTCACCTGTTCATTTGACTGAATTTCAATTCCATCAACCATAATCTGATATTCCATATATAAGCTCCTCCTCATAATTTTCTGATACCATTATAACGAAGCAGATGCTTCCTTACAATTATTACGCCTGACAAGTTCTTTCTTTAGATCTTGCACATAGGTCTGCTGCAGCTTGTTTAGATTCCAAGCCATGCCTGCCACCAGGCGCATAAGCGGATTATGTATCTCAATACGCTCCTCCAGGATCAAACGGCATCCTCCATGCGCAAGCTCCTCCAGAGTACCAGTCCATTCACCACTAAGCGTTTGTTTTCCATATGGAAAGCATATCGCGTAAACGGCTTTTTTTCTGTTATTGTAAATACTGTTTCATTACCATTCGGATAGATTTCACGAAAAACCATATCACTATCGGTTTCTATACATTTTAAGTCACTTCTCCATGCATACTGCGTTGTATCTGTCATAACCGCCCAGACAGACTCTGTGCTGTATGGCAGCTCTGTTCAAAATACGGAAGTTTTCATTCTGCCCCTCCATTGCGTACCATTTTTATTTTATTAAACGGAAACAGGACATAGACATCCTTTCCCCGTATATCCTCCCGCTTGAATGGCCCGACACGACGGGAATCATAAGAAACGATACGATTATCCCCCATCAGGAAATATTCATTATCCTTCAGTGTCCGCTTTGGAAAGTCCTCTGTAAAATTATTGCCATGCCTGCGAATCTGATTTGCATAAGCATTGTCAAGATAAGGCTCCTCTATCGGCATGCCATTCACATAGACCACATCATCCTTTGCATAAATCGTATCACCCGGCAGACCGATGACACGCTTTACCCAGTTTTCCTTCTTTTCTTCATTGTATACTACGACTACATCAAAGCGTTCAATATCCTGAAACTTTGCACTGAACACATTCATGAGGCCGATTTCTCCATCCTCCAGCGTAGGGTCCATGCTTCTGCCATCCACACGCACCGGCTTGACAACAAAATTGGTTAACAGAAAGATGCATCCAAAGCAGATGACGAAGGTTTTCACCAAGTCCAGCAGCTCATATTTTAAACCTTTCTTTTCTTCCTTTTTCTTTTTTGGCTTTATGTTTTCCGTTCCATCGATGACTGCCTGGAACTGTTCTTCCTTATTTTCTTTTTGATCCATGATACTCTCCTTCCTTAACGGCATGGTTTAATTATAGCACTGCTTTTTTAAAACGAAACTCTTTTTTTAAATTGTTAAGAAAACCTTTTGCCTTTCCTTTGCAGGCGGCTTCACAAAGGTGAACATTTCCATTTTTCAAAATACATAAAGAAAACCGATAATCATTTGAACTGCCCCTGTTTATCCGCTATAATGAAGTTAGATAGAAACATGTATACGGATTTATAAAAGCTGGGAAAGGAGGCGGCGCCCATGCCTGATCAGAATCAGTTCTGGGAGAGTCTGGATAAATACCGCTATATTCTCGATTCTCTTCCAAACCCTGTCATCGTCACAGATATGGACAAAATCGTACGCTATATCAATGTTGCGGCGAGAGCGATTGTTCCCCCTCCTTATGAGAAGCTGTTGAATCAGCCCTGCAGTAATTTTCATACACCCTACTGTCATACAAAAGATTGCTGTATCCAACGCTTCCTGCGTAATGAAAAGGGTGCCATCCAAAGCGGTCCCGGAGATATTATAAATCGTGTCGATATTTCCTATCTCAGAGATGCGTTGGGCAATCCCATCGGTTATATCAATGTATCCACGGATGTACGGGAGCTGATGGAGGTGCAGCGCCAGCTGAAAATCAGCCAGGAGCGCTATGAGATTGCTTTACAGCAGGCCCGCACCGCATTGTGGGAATACGATATCAGGGAGCATACCATACAGCGTATAGATAATGTCCGGGGACAATTTTCTGAAATATTTCCCAATGAAGGGGTTATTGAAGGCGTGCCGGATGCTCTTATTGCGCAGGGCATTCTATTTGAGGATTCCATCAGGGAAATCGAAGTCATGTACAGCAAGCTGAAGGAAGGCTACAAAAAAGTTTCCGGACAGCTGCATATGCGTAACAGAAATGGTGAGGAACGATGGGTGGAAATCCGCTGTACAACCATTTTCGATGAAGCGGGAAGAGCCATTAAGGCAATCGGTATTTCAAAGGATATCAGTGAACAGAAGCGCTTGGAAAGCAGCTACCAAAATGAACGGAAGCTGCAGGAAATCATGAATGCAGGATTCCTGAGTGTCTTCGAAGTAAATATAACACAAAACCGGATGATTCTGATAGATAAGGAAGCCGCGGCAAAATTGAGCAGTCCGCCGGAGGAAGGCGTGTATGATGAAATTCTGCAGGCAGCACTATCGAAAATACATCCGGACTTTCAGAAAAAGGTCTACGAAAAAATGAATTGCAGGGCACTGCATCTGGCGTATATGCGTGGCATACATACATGCAATGTGGAATACCGGCTGAAGCGAAAAGGCTGTTACCACTGGATCAATGCATCCATTCAGCTTTTGAAAAAAGATAGCAGTGCGGATATTTTCGCACGTGTTTTCCTAAAAGATATTCAGGCACAAAAAGAAAAGGAAGAAAAGCTTCAAAAAGAAGTGCACATCGATGCACTGACAGGCGCCTATAATCGTAAAGGAATTATTACACATATCGAGGAGCTGCTGCGGCAGAATCCTGAAGCGATCAGCGCATGCGTATCACTGGATATTGATAATTTCAAGGAGGTCAACGATACCTTCGGTCATTTATACGGCGATGCTGTATTATCTGAAACAGCGAAGAAAATTCAGAAGCTCTGTCGAAGTGACACGCTGATAGGACGGCTGGGCGGTGATGAGTTCGTTGCATTCTTTCCCCGTTTACAAAGCGAGGAGGTTCTCATGCATGCAGCTGAACGCCTGCAAACAGCACTTGTGAATACCTATACCTCGGGAAGTCACATGGTGAAAACAAGTGTCTCCATGGGAATTTCATTTTATCCACGACACGGCACCACCTTTACAGAGCTTTATGATAAGGCGGATATTGCCATGTATCATTGTAAGCGGAACGGGAAAAACGGATGGACGGTTTATCAGGATACGATGGAGCGCTGTCAGCAAATCATGGAAAAGCCGGATTCCGACAATATCGGCGACATGCAGCTGAATAAGCCTTTTGAGGGAAATATCGGCGAGTATATTTTCCGCATTCTCTATCGTCGGGAGAAGACGGATCCGCAAACCATGCGGACGGTACTGGAGCTTATCGCCCACCATTACGACATGCAGTATTTTTATGTTATGGATTTCAACAGGGAAACCCAAAGCATACAGCCGCTGCTTTCCTGGAGTGAATAGGATAAGAGCCTGTATGAATTGCTGCAGCTGGATGAGCAGAAAGCAGCATTGGAATTTCTGGAAACCATTCATTCTGACAATGACCGTATACTGTTTCTGGAAAATTGCGGGAAGGACTGTTTTGATAGATTTCCAAAGGAAATTCTGAACAAGCTAGCTATTTTTGCGCTGGTTCACATGAGTGTGCCGGTTTCCAATCAACACGATATCCTCATCGGTCTTGCCAATACCAGGCATACGCACAGCTTCAGTCGTAATCAGCGCACGGATATTCGGACAATTTTTGAGGTAATCGTCACCTTCCTCAAAGATCAGCAGCAGCGTGAGCAGCAGAAAAAGTATACCGACACGTTGATTTCACTTTTGAACAACCTTGGAAATTCCATATATGTCATTGATCCGCACAGTTATCAGCTGATTTACTTTAACCAGAGTCTTATGGAAATCTTTCCGAAATTGAAGACAGGTGAAATTTGTCATAAGGTCTTCAGAGAGGAAGATACACCGTGTAAGGATTGCCCGATACGTCAGCTTTCAAAGACAGTTCCCTCTGCCTCCACAGATATACATAATGCGAAGCTGAATGCGGATATTCAAACGACAGCAGCCTATGTGGAGTGGTATGATCAACAGAAATATGTTCTATTATCAGGTGTCGATGTTACAAGGTATAAGAAATGACAGTTATGAAAGAACAATTGATGAAACATACCCTGCTAGAAAAACATATTATTAAATGGATCCCATATTTCTATGATGGTCATTCTATAAAAAATATTAAATGAGTACATGAAGAAACCTCTTATTCATATTTAAGAGGTTTTTGTCAGTTGATTTATAGTTTTATTAAATTATTGATTCGCAATTCTTTGCCTGATTATCCTGTAAACTACATCATTTATTTTTCAGTTCTGTTGATATGTGCGATAAACCACATATTCGTAGTCAATAATAGAGAATCACTTATATACAATAAGATTACAATTATAAAAAAGCCGTTCTTTCATGCAAAACTGGCAGTAATACAAAGTTTCACCATATTATAATGAAAGCATTGTTCCATACATACATGAAAATTTTTAAGCTGCCTATATGACACACCACTTGTGAAGGTTCTATCATGACTATGATAAAGCCTCACTTCAAATGGCAGTTCCTTATATATCCTTTCTCAATAAGTCTATCTATGATATGGAAGCCCTGAAAGTATTATATTGACAGGTTCAGATATAAATGTTAATCACTTTACATATAGGACTATTTATTAGACATCATATTGCCTTTATTTCAGCATTTTTTATATTTCGAAAATTCATATTTGAATTCTTCGCAGAACCTGTGAGTAGGAATATGGATTTAACCTTAACAAGTCATGGTTGAATGATCAAGCTCTTTCTTACGAATATTTTGTATACTCATTATAATTACTCTTTTCTTCTGTTAGATTTTTCAGCCATGTCTTTTTACGATAAAACCATGTAGCGATAATTATTTTAAAAATACTACAGCCCTCGACAACAGCAAACAAAAATAGTATAGGCAGCGGAAACAGCCGCGCAAAGATTGTTGAAAGAAGCAGTGGCCCAAAACAGGTAAATAAACCGTCAATGTATAATACAGAACGTGTATCACCACCAGCCCTTAAAATATAGTAAATTGTTTCTGAATAGCCTTGTGTCCATGTGATACAGGACTTAATGATTAACAACCATATAGCCATCTGCAAGCTTTCTCCTTTTAAAGAAAAAAGTCTAGGAGTTATCGGACTGGTAAGTAAAATCAGAATACAGCCAATTACATAGATCATCAAACCTATTTTTATCATTTGTTTCGCATCCCTCATTGCCTGATCCAGTTTATCAGCACCCAAATCATTTCCGATAATCACGCCGGTTACTGTACTACAGCCACTAAATGCAACATAGATCATACTTGATATATTATCAACAACAGTTAAAGCAGGTATGTATTGCTCACTCACAAAACAATAATTTATAAAAATAAGTGAGAGACCCAATGACCATATAAATTCATTGCAAACCAGTGGAATCGTCTTTTTCAGTATTACTAATTTATGCCTTACATCAAAACCACCATATCGCTGAAAGAAATAAAACTCACTTTTTTTATGCATAGATACAAGAGTTAGAGAGACCGCTTCTGTTAGCCTTGCAAGAAGCGTGGCCCACGCCGCACCGGCTATTCCCATAGCTGGCAGACCGAGCCTGCCGAAAATCAGTCCATAGTTTAAAACTACGTTTAAGACAAAGGAAAGTGTCCCTGCATACATCGGTATACGGGTATGGGCAATTACACGATAGCCGACACCCAGCATTTGCGCAACAGCATAAGGTATAAAGGAAAATAAAACAATCCTGTTATATGTGTTTCCTAATGAAATCAAATTTTGATTTTTAACAAAAACTGACATCACTGCAGATGGTGATATCAGAAGAATGAACATAAAGCCACATGCAGTATATATACAAAGCCTTAATCCAAAACGCAAGGTACGATTCTCATTTTCTTTCTGTACAGCTCCATGATATTGTGAAATAAACAAACCTAATCCATTTGTAAGACCAAAGATAACCAAATTATAAATAAAGAAATATTTATTTGCCACACTTACAGCACTGATGGCCTGTTCACTAAAGGCTCCCAACATAATGGTATCACTCATTGCCAGTAAATGGGCTAATAATTGCTGCAATATCACCGGTAATGCTAAGCTTATAAAATATCTCATAAATCTGATATGCTTCATATAAAACCTCCTGATACATATTGACATTACATTAAGAAAAAGAAAGAAGCTGCTCATAAAACTGAATAATCAGATTACAAGTGCTTCTATTTTCTTATATTATTCGATTACATTTTGTGTTTCGCCTTTGACAATCGCTATCCCTGCACTGGCACCTAAAACGCTAGCTCCAGCCTTGATGAACGCCATCGCTTCCTGATAATTGTGAATACCACCAGCTGCCTTAATTTTAATATCATCATGCAGTATGCTTTTCATCAGTTTTACATCTTCCAGTTTTGCACCCGCATAGCTCTTTCCTGTTGATGTCTTTAAGAATGCCGGCTTTGCTTTATTTGCAATTCTGCAGATTTCTCTCTTCGCAGCTTCATCATTATCCAGTTTACACATTTCAACAATGGCCTTATCAAGTATTCCATGTGTTCTACAGAAATCTGCTATGCAGGACATTTCTTTCTCTATATATAAATAATCCTTTTGTTCAACAGCTTTTTGGTTTAATACATAATCAATCTCTCGAAATCCCTTTTCCGCATATGTCTTAAACATTTTCATCTTTTCATCAAGTGACAACTTTCCTTCCGGAAAATCAATTGCCCCCGCTATTATAACACTTGTATCTTTCAAATATTCAACAGCGACTGCATATGTTTCCAAATCTGCAAAAACACAACGGAAATCATAAAATTTTCCCTTATTTATATATTGCAGAAAGGTATCTTCCGGGTCATCGATATAGTCGATATATTTACTTATACGCATATATTCCTCCTGACATTTTAATACAGTAATGAATTCATCACCTTAATTGATTAGTAAACTATCCCAGGAAACCTAAGTAAACACCAACAATACCCAGAATCATAGTTCCAAATATCAACCACATAGGATTTACTTTTTTCTTTAACAGCCAGTAATAAATCCATGTTGCGCTTAATCCAAGTACACCAGGCATAATTCCATCTAAAATCCCCTGTACCGTCTGTACCTCTTCTCCCGATACACTTGCACCAATTTCAAGCGGAATAGTCGCATAGAACATATCCTTACTCATTGCCCCAATAACCATAATACCGACAATGCCGGATGCAAACATAACCTTTTCCATCAACCCACTCTTCTCAGCATTCGCAAGGAAAGAAAAGCCTAACTCATAACCTTTCACTGCACCGATAAAGCGTACCAGAAAAGCTGGGATATTATAAATCAGGAAATAAGCGATTGGTCCCATAATATTTCCGGATGCTGATAGGGAAATACCTACGGCAACAGCAATTACACGTATACATCCCAGAAAAATGGAATCGCCGATACCACTTAATGGTCCCATGAGGGCAGCTTTTACAGAATCTACCGCAGCTCCTTCCAATTCCCCTTTTGCTACACGCTCCTCCATTGAAATTGCAATACCTCCAACGAATGGAGCAAGCTGAGGTGTAATATTAAAGAATGCCACATGCCGTGTAAGAGCCTCTGCATAGCCTTCAGGATCATCTTTATACACCTTTTTCAGCATCGGATTGATCATTAAGCAGAAAGCCAAATGCATCTGCCGTGGATAATTCCAGGAGTATTCCATTCCCAATGCACCGATATTGCAAGCAGAATGTAACAAATCCTTTTTTGTAATCAGTCTGTCTTCTTTATTAGAAGTCGTCATCATCGTCTACCTCCTCAGCATTTCCTGCAAGCTGTGGTTTTCCTTCCAGAAATCCAAATTTTTCTACGGCTATAATTACTGCTATAATTGCCACACCCAGCACTGGGATATTCGCATAGGATGCCAGTACAAAGCCAAGGAAGAAAAACGGTATCAGTTTTTTATTGATAATCATTCGCATCAGCATTGCAAAACCCATTGCTGGCAGGATTCCAGCGGCAACTCCCATCCCATCCAGAATAAACTGCGGTATGAAATCCAATAGATCCTGTACTTTGTCTGCTCCGATATAAAATGCGCCAAAGGCAAGCAGGAATTTATATGAAGTAGCAAATGCTCCCATCAACCACTGCGTAAACATAATTTTAGAATCATTTCCCTGTGCAGCACCATCATCTGCAATTTTCAGACAGACAGGGGTAATAGCAGACACCAGATTTCCGATTCCTAATGATATAACTGCAATCGGCATGGCCAATGCAACAGCTGCATCAACCCCCTTTCCCATAGATATAGCAAATGCAGTAGCAAGAACCCCTCCGATATTTACATCCGGTGGTATATATGCACCTACAGAAATTGCTCCCATAAACAATAATTCCAGGCTAGCACCAATTTCTACTCCTGTTTTTACATCTCCCAAAGCAAGACCAACAAGTGGACCTAACACAATAGGTCTGAATGTATACAGGGTACCAAATGCATAATCCAAAGAACCCCAAGCTGCGATAAGACCGACTAAGATAGCTTGTACTATCATAAAATTTCCTCCTAATTATATTAGAGCATGTGCGACATTGATTTTTGAATCATCAACCAATGCACGGATCTCACACTCTACGCCTCGATTCATTAACTCTTTCAAAATAGCTTTCTCTTCATCTTCCAGAAATACCTGCTTACTAATTTGTGTTGTTGTTTTACTTTCTTTCGTATTTCCAAGATTTATACTCGTTATGCAAGGACACCCATCCGCAAGCTGTTTGGCTTCTTTGATTGTCTGTACAACAATAATCAGTTTGTATTTATCGGTAACTCCGCTGTTAATCGCTGCTATTGAATCAGCCATATTCTTAATAACCAGCTTTACCCCGCTTGGCTTTCCCAGCTTTAGTGTCGTTTTCCAGACATCATCATTCACGACGGTATCACTTGCGACTAAAATACAGTTTGCACCTACACCATTTGTCCAGGAAAAAGCAACCTGACCATGCAACAATCTATGATCTACTCTTACTAATTTAATCATTCTACATCACCTTTCTAGAAATCGTCTTCTACATCTTGTGTTTCAATCATCGAATTACAATACTTAACGTGTGTATCCTCACTATTAACAATATCAAGAATCATACGCTCCGTATTTTCTTCTGCTGATAAAAACAGCTGCATCAATAAAGGAAGATTCATTCCGGTAATCAGATATAGATTTTTGCGTGTTTTCAGCTGTTTCATAAATTCCGTGTTGACGCTGCCTCCAAAGACATCAGTACATACAATGATTTCATCTGAAGATGGAATTTTTTCCAAAGTTCCGTTTACTAATACTTCTATATCATTTTTACCATCAATGAAGGCTGTGATGATATCGACACCTGCCTGTTCCCCAATGATGATTTTAATGCTTTCATATATCCCTTTCGAAAAACCTCCGTGTGATGCGATTACATAATGTCTCATACGTATAACTCCTTCATGTACTTTTGATATTGCTGAATGGATTGTTCATCTGCTACAGACGGGTTTTCAAAATATTGTGAATTTACACATTCTACAGAAAGAACACCATGATATTCATTCTGAATGAAAACCTGTAAATCCTCTTTCATATTCCGTTCACCGTCACCCCAGGCAAGATGTGTTGTATCCGCTTTAACATCTACAAAATGGGCGTGAATAATATCATCGTGAAATACATCAAAATATTGTTGAATGGTGTTCCCAGCCATTGCCATAGCACCGGTATCAAGACAAACTTTCAAAGCATCACGCTGTACCTCCTTTAGCAGATGCTGTAATTCCTCAACACTGTTTACCAGAACAGATTCGTTACGCTGCAAAGCTTCAATCGCCAATAACATCCCTTTCTGTTCCGCATATTCACTTATTTTTTGCAGCATCTTCACACTGCGCTGATAGGCGTCTTCCCTTGGCTCATCGAGGAAAGCCCAACCGCTTGTTACTACAACCTGATTCGCTTTTATTTCTACCGCAGCATCAATAGCATTCTTGAAATAATGTTCAACCTGCAATTGCATACCTGAATCTCTGACCGCCATATTATTGGGTTTTGGATTCGTCTGTTCAGGGCAGATACCAATAATTTTTATCCCATATCGATGTTCAAGATCTTTCAGCTTGGCTATTGTTTCATAACCATGATAGTCCATGTAGAAATGTTGTGGTCCCGTCCATAATTCAACACAGGAGTAACCATTTGCTTTCGCATTGGCAAAAAATGATTCCAGTGTATAAAATCGGTGATGGCAATTCATTGCACTAAGCTTTATTTCCCTATTCATGCAGCTTCACCTTCTTGCATTATCAAATGATAGGCCTCAAGCAAATCATAAACCAGATAATCAGCCAGCGATTGATCAAATCCAAATCTTACATCGTGTTTCGCAATAACACGAATACCGGCTGCTTTAGCCGCCAGTATTCCATAAGTGGAATCCTCTATGACGATACAACGTTCTTTTGCTACATTCAGTTTTTGTAGGGTATATAAGTAAATTGAAGGATCAGGCTTGCTATAAGGAAAATCATGCCCGCTGATAATTTCATTGAAGTATCCTTTTAATCCGCACTCATTTACCATTGTGACAATCGCCTGTTTAGGCGAGGAGGATGCAATCGCAAGTTTCATACCCCTTGCCTTTAAACGTTTAAGAACATATAAAACATACGGATTCAAGATTTCCGAATAAACGATTTCCTCATCGCTGTTTGCTTCATAGAATTTTTCAAATTCCGAAGGCGTAATATCCTCTTTCCACCACGCTGACATCATTTCTAATCCAGCTTCATGACTACTCCCTGCCAGCTTCACAACTTCCTTATAAGGTACATGGATATCAAATCGACGATAGAATTCAAGTACATGATGCATATAGATGGGTTCTGAATCAATCAGAACACCATCCATATCGAATATAACTGCATCCATTGATTAGTATTCAAACTGGCGATAGTATCGGCGGTAGGCAAGATTATGCTTAGTATATGTTTCATAATAGCTTGCAAGTCTTTCTGTAACCAGCGCAGTCAGAATCATTGGTGAAACGATAAAGCGGAACTCCGGATCAAGTCCATCGATTGCATATTCTGCTGTATCAACTACAACCAGATTATCTGTGAAGCGTTTTGCGAATGCCTCTACACGGTTATCCAGCTTTCTACATTCATCTTCTCCTTTGAACAGGAATACAGGTACATCTTTTTCCACCAGCTCTAATGTTCCATGGAAGAAATCAGGCGAGGACACGGCTCTTGTACGTACCCACTGCATTTCCTCAAGAATACACATGGAGAATAAAACAGTCTCTCCCCACAATGCTCCGGAACCAACAAAGATACTGTAAGGAGCTAATGCATACTGTTTTGCAATCTCATCTGCTCTTTCATCGAATTTTTCACGAATACCAACAAGATCGTGGAAAATATTTTTTGTTTGAGCCACAAAATCATCATATTTTGGGAATTCTCCACGGCGATTGAGTAAACGCAATGCCAAGACATCAAACATCAGGTAACTATATTCACACTGTCCAGTTGTCACAGGAGCAGTAACGATCATTGTCGCAAGCTTTCCAAGTGGTGTTTCCGGTTTTGTGAATGCCATTACATCGATTCCCTCTTTAACAATCCACTCTACCGCTTCGACAATTTCTTTCGTATCGCCGGATGCGCTTGCTGTTATGACAATTGACTTTTTATTCAATCTTTTATTTCCAAGTACATTCAGCTCTGCAGCATTTGATAGATGCACTTCTACTTCAGAATATTTATTCATAATATACTGAATAGGCTCTAATTCATCATAGGTCCCCCCCATGCCAAGCAGGAATATGTTTTCATAACCTTTATCATGAATCTTATCTGCGGCAGCCTCTACATCCTTTAGCTTATCGATAACTGCATCTCCATCTTTTAAATAAGTCTCCACATTAAACTTAGGCAATACTACTTTTTCTTTTTCCATGTTCTTTTTCTCCTTCGATAACTTTCATATGCTTCCCTTTACTGAAAACTGCTCTATTGCATCATAGGTTACCATTATCAGATATAAGGAATATACAAAGCAGAATCACAGATTTCTCTTCTACAGTGTGCACCCTGTGGTTCATCATATAATCCACTTTATATATTTACTATACCAGTTGTATTAATTCTTTGCAAGCGTTTTCTTTAATATTTTCAAAAACATAATTCTTCATAAAAATATATTCACAACTAAAAAGCATACAAAAAAAACGCTAAAAAGCCTTTAAATATCGTACTTTTTGCTTATATTTTAAGCATATTATATACTAGAAATTACATAATACGAGGTTCATATATTATACCAATTATATAGATTTATATACCAGATTTATTTGACTTTACAATGTGTGTAGGAATAATAATATGACTATTCATAATTTCACAATAGAATTTTTAACTTGATATATCATAAATCTTTGATAAAAAAATAGAAAAAAAAAGATACATCGTTTCTGATCTATCTTTTAGCTCGAAATGTAAATTTTGCTTTATCGCAGCGAACATAGCTTTCCGTGTATTCAACAACATTACCTTTAGCATCTTTTCCGATATATTCAAAGTAATATAGAGGCTGTCCTTCCTGAATTTTCATCAGTCTAGCTTCTGGTTGTACTGCTTTTAATATTGTCAAGCGCTGTGAAAATACTACAGGTAGATGTCCTTTGCTTTTCATATAATCATAAAGGGATACATGTTCAAAATTATAAGAATCAATATCCTCGAACAAACGGAACGGTACATAACAATACTCTAATGCAAAGGATTCTGTTCCCATACTTCGAAGACGATGCAATACATAAACATCATCATTTTTTAAAATATGAAGTTTATTTGCCAAATATCCTCTGCATTGAATTACACCCTTTTCAAGTGTTTGATTTGTCAACGGCTTTCCACTATCCTTTAAAACAGCACCCAGTCCCCGGCCGGTATCGGTATAATTTTCGTAAAATGCAACCTTTTCAGTCTCTTTTTTTGCCACAAATGTCCCTTTACCGTGAACACGATATAGAATATTGGCTTCTACAAGAGAACTAATCGCATTTTTAACAGTCATTCGATTCACACCATAGGTATCTGCCATCTCTCTTTCACTGGGGATTTTTTCACCAGGAAGATATTCACCATCCTCAATACGTTTTATGATTATTTCTTTTAACTGCATATAAAGCGGCATTCGATAATCCATAAAAATCCTCCTAATTCACGTAAACGAAGCGTTCCATCTTCATAATACTTTCTGAATATTCAATTTGGCGATTATCATTATCATATGCCAAACCCTGCTGCAACACCATCTGTGTTCCTAATTCCACATGCAAAGCATTGGCTATATAGTTATCTGCCTCACAAATCAATATTTCCTGCTCACTGCGATTTATTGAAATATCGTATTCACTTTCCAGTATTTGATATAATGCACGGCTTTCAAAATCTTTCTTTTCCAGACCCTGCGCATATTTGATCGGCAAATAGCTAGTATCTACTGAAACAGGTTCATCGTCAATAATACGTAATCGTTGTAAGCAATATACTTTTGTTCCTAAAGGAAGACGCAGCTTTGTAGATAATTGTTTATTTGTTTCTTTTTTTTCTATATTCAAAATTTTGATTTTCATATTCAAGCCTTGCTCAAATATAGCCTCACTTGTCGATTCCAAATGAAAAACATTCTTTACTATTCTGGGCTTATTAACATAGTAACCACTCCGCTGTTTTGAGATAATAATCCCTTCCTGCATAAGGATACGTAATCCACTACGCAAAGTCAGTCGCTGAACATTTAATTTCTCACACAGCTCCCGCTCACTAGGCAGCTTGTCGCCTTCCTTTAAATTTTCCTGCTCAATCATATTTTTGAGTTCATTGGCAATCATGATACTCAATGTTAAGATTTTCATAAAGTTCCCTTCCTCATAGCATAAATAAACCTCTTTCTTTGTTCATTATACCAAAAGAAAGCCGAAATAGATAGCATAATTCTTATTGAGATCACTGTTAAAAATATATTTGCATAAATATTTCTATTGGCATAAATAATGAGGTTGCAATTATCATGATCTGACAACAAGACGCTATTACCGCCAGTTTGCATATTGATCTGATTCTCTGCTTAACCCCTATCAAAAGGCAGAATCTCTGCTGCTTACTGGCATATTATCCAATAAAAGGAAGCAACGCAATCCTCATACTCACATACGGGGTGCCTGCTTCCTTATTTATATACAGTTTACTCCAGAAATTTCCTTAACCGCTTTTTTCCTGAATCCTTTTTCTTACACCATGTTTTTGCCTGTTCTTCCTGTATAAAGCTTTTTAAAGGAATCAAATCACTTTGTGATCAAAGGCCTCCAGTGCACGGTAATACGCCGGTTTATCCTCATTGTAAATGATAACAGGGGCGATATCATGAATCATGAAATAATAATTCATCAATGTCCTGCCTGCTCTGCCATCCGCAAAGGGATTATATGTTCAAATATTGCATGTAGATATACTCCTGCTGTAAAGTAATCTGTTCCCTGATATGTATTAAGCTCTGATAACAGCTCTTTCACATCGGATTCGACTTCATGAGGATACCTGCCGATTTCATTTTTACCGGTTACATAATCATGTATTTTGAATTCACCCGAACGTTCCTGTTTATCATGGTAACGAATATCATCATATGTACCTTTCATAAGCTTATACTGCATGCGCTTGATAAAGTTTATATCCAGAGCTTTTTTCTCTACGATAAGCAGTTTCAAGTAATTATAGCAATGCACCTGATTTTCTATTTCAAACAGTGTTCTCAGATCACCGGTATAACCGTTCACATAGCCCTTTTCGAAAATATCTCTTGTGTCATGAAAATCAATTCTTTCATTTTCTATTTTATTAGAATGATACGCGAACAGAATTTAAAATCATAGAGTCTCACATCAATTTCTTCCAGTGAGTTAAATGACATAGCTTTACCATTATGTATACCTCCGCATTTCCTGTTCATTATACCACATATCCATATATGCATGTACAGAATTATTATACCGCTTATTGTATTTGCGAACAGCCAAATAAATAGAAAAGGACCAGATGTTCTGATCCCTATTTCTTAGTTATATACATTTTTGCGTTCCATGTGTATTCAACGTTCCATCATGCTGATTGACTCGATTCCCACACTTCCACCTCTAACTACCTCGATGTCTCTGAATTCCTCTTTCATCAGCTTAATGACCGCATCATTCTTTGTTGCGGTTTGCACAAATTCCAGAAGGAGACTGTCTCTTCCATAATCAATCACCTTTGCCTTAAAGGTCTGTGCGATTTGAAACAGCTCCGTTTTTTCCTGCAGGGTACAGTTCTGTACCTTCACATATAAAATTTCCTTCATACGGACAAAGATATCCGTAAAATCTATGACCTTAATTACTTCCACTAGTCGATTCAGCTGTTTCTTGATCTGTTCAAAGGTTTCATCATCACTGACTGTCGCAATCGTCATTCTGGATATGGTAGGATCCTCCGTCGTTCCTACGGTAAGGCTGTCAAGATTATATGATTTCCCGGAAAATAATCCGGAAATCTTAGACAAAACACCTACCTGATTTTCCACATACAGCGATATCCAACGTTTTTTCATACCGTTACCATTCATATATCCATTCTCTCCTTCCTGTTTCAGCATCAGTTTAACAATCCATAAGCATATCCTTTAAGGTGCCGTTGGGCTGTATCATCGGATACACAAGATCTTCCGGATTTATGATAAATTCAATGATTACCGGTGTTTTCTTACTGCTCATCGCCTCGCGAAGTGCCGGCTCAATCTGTTCCTTTTCCGTTACCCGGATCCCCTTTGCCCCATAGCTTTCCGCCAGCTTTACGAAATCAGGAGTATACGTTGGACAGGATACTTCCCCGCATTTATTGCGGCAGGCAGCTCCGGCACGAAGGCAGGTCATGGCATAGCGCTTTCCATAGAACAGCTTCTGCCACTGCCGAACCATGCCCAGATTGTTATTATTGAAAATACAATTTATAATAGGAAGCTCCTCCAGTACAGCTGTTGCGATTTCCTGGATGTTCATCTGCATCCCGCCATCTCCCGAAATGGATAGTACAGGAGTGTCCGGATTTCCAATTTTTGCGCCGATTGCCCCCGGAAGACCATAGCCCATCGTACCAAGACCTCCGGACATCAACAGCTTCTTCTTGTTAGTCAGCTCGATAAACTGTGCTGTAAACATCTGATGCTGTCCGACATCGGTGACAACGATCAGCTCCTCAAATACCCGGTTGATGGTTTCGATGATGTCCTGCGGAGTCAGATACGGCTTCTTTTTCATCATGAGTGGATGCTCGCTTTTCCATGCATCGATTTCATCCAGCCACTTTTTTGTATTATATTCATGCACATATTCCAGCATTTTATTGATTGCTTCTCTGGCATCCGCAACAATCGGGATGTCTACCTGTATATTTTTAGAGATCGCGGCAGTATCAATATCAATATGCACTATTTTGGCATTGGGCGCAAAGGAATGCAGCTTTCCTGTGATCCGGTCATTGAATCTCGTGCCGATGGAAAACAGCAGATCGCACTCATTTACGGCCATATTACAGGCATAGGCACCATGCATTCCGATATTCCCCACATACAGCGGGTGATTGCTTGGAATTGCCCCCTTCCCCATAATTGTTGTTATGACAGGTATATTCGTTTTATTAACCAGCTTTGTAAAGTCCTCATTTGCATGGGCAATATTCACACCGCCCCCGGCAAGAAACAATGGACGTTTTGCCTTTCCCAGCATTTTGATAGCACGCTTCAGCTGACCGATATGCACTGCAGTATTGGGCTTATATCCCCGAATATTCACCTTATCCGGATAATCTGCTTCTCCCAGCTCTCCCATAACATCCTTTGGAAGATCGATCAGCACCGGACCGGGTCTTCCGCTTGCCGCTATATAAAAGGCTTCTTTGATAATACGTCCCAGGTCTTCCCTTCTGCGAACCGTGACACCGTATTTAGTGATACTGCGGGTGATTCCCACAATATCCACCTCCTGAAACGCATCATTTCCGATTAAATTCCGGGCAACCTGTCCGGTAAAGCATACTAGTGGAACACTGTCATAATAGGCAGTCGCAAGACCGGTCACAAGATTTGTCGCACCCGGGCCGCTGGTAACGAGACATACCCCTGTTTTCCCTGTAGAACGTGCATAGGCATCCGCTTCATGAACAAGAGCGATTTCCTGCCGTGGAAGAATGATTTTTATACTGTTCTGCTTATATAATTCATCACTGATGTCAATGGTACAGGCGCCCGGATAAGCAAACAGCGTATCCACACCCTCTTCCTGAAGTGCCTTTACCAATAACTTATTGCCACTGATTTTCTTCATATGCATACCTCCCTAATCTATCTTATTACTACTTTAACACAATACAGGCACTATGAAAACACTTTAAACCTGCTTGTTTAAGACATTTTTGTGACAAAAACCGTAGGATTCAGCAAATTCAAAAAAAGACTATGAAAAATGCTATTTCACAGGCAATTTATGTGCAAAGAAGCTGATGTACAAAAAAGCAGATACCATATAAAGTATTGAATACTGCATATACTATCTGCTTACATTATAAAAACATTTTGTTGCTCACACTAATTCAGACATCTCTATATTCTATTGTATCAATACGTTAGTATTTCAATACCATGTTCTGTGACCAGGAGGGTATGCTCCCACTGGGCACTTAATGAACCATCCTCTGTATAGGATGTCCATCCGTTATCTTCATCAATATATAAATGATAATCTCCTACATTGATCATGGGCTCAATCGTAAATACCATACCGGGAGCCAGCACCATACCACTACCTGCACGACCGACATGACCGATTACCGGATCCTCATGAAACTCCTTGCCAACACCGTGTCCGGCAAAATCCACAACAACACTGTATCCCCTGCTTGTCGCATATTTATGAATGGCGGCACCGATATCACCGACATGTCCCCATGGCTTGACGGCATCCATGCCAATGTTCAGACATTCCTTTGTGACCTCAACCAGATTTCTTGCCTCTTCACTGACCTCCCCGATCATAAACATACGGGAAGCATCGGAATAGTAGCCATGAAAGATTGTTGATACATCGACATTTACAATATCGCCTTCCTGCAGGATAATACTGTCATCCGGAATACCGTGACAGACCTCATCATTCACAGATGTACAGCAGCTTTTCGGAAATCCTTCATAATTCAATGGTGCAGGAATCGCACCATGGGAAACAGTATAATCATATACCAGACGATCAATTTCACCGGTACTCATACCGGGACGAATATGCTTTGCGACATGATCCAGTACTCCTGTATTGATATTCCCACTTTTCTTAATACCGATGATATCTTCCTTGTTTTTAATCAGAGAGCGATCCGGTACAATATGTCCTTCCCTGGCCAGCTTTGCGAGCTTTTCATCAAATTTTTCATGGCACTGCTTATATTTCTTTCCACTGCCGCACCAGCAGCGTGTATTTCTATGCATTTCCATATAGACACCTCTTTTCAACCTCTATAGTATAGCACTTATTTCTGTACTTTTCACATGAAAACATGCGAAAGAAAGGGAAATAAAGTCCTTCTATATCATCTATGCCTTATAGCATTATGCATTTTGTATAACCATGTACGCAAAACATTATTTCCTTACGATACGGTTTCGGTATCGTGGTATAATAAGGATAAAGTTAAGGAGCTGATCATATGAAACGTCTGCCGATTGGAATAGAAGATTTCAAGGAACTGATTGACAAAGACTGTTATTATGTAGACAAAACATCATTCATTACAGACATTATAAATGAAAAGGTCGCATTATATACCAGACCGCGCCGTTTTGGTAAAACACTGAATATGAGTATGCTATATTATTTTTTCTCAATGAAGCAGAAGGATAATGCTTATCTTTTTAACGATATGGATATTGTCAATCATACAGACTCATTACAATACCAAAATCAGTATCCGGTCATTTTTATTACTCTGAAAGATATGAAAAAACACACGTTTGAAAATCAAAAGGCGATGTTCGCTATCCTAATCCAGGATATTGTCAGAAAAAATCAGGAGTTACTCGAAAGTGAGGAATTAAATACCTTCGATAAAGAACAGCTTATAGCATATTATCGTCGTTCACAAAGTGATGTAGATCTGCAGAATGCATTAAAGTTTCTTTGCGGTTGCTTGAAGCAGCATTATCATAAAGATGTTATTCTTTTGATTGACGAATACGATGTTCCGTTACAAAGCGCATATTTAAAAGGATATTATGATGAAATGGCAGACTTTTTAAGCGGTATGTTCAGTGCTGCCCTAAAAACAAATGATGCATTGGAAAAAGGGATTCTGACAGGCTGCCTGAGAATTGCGAAAGAGTCGATCTTCACTGGCTTAAATAATTTTAGTGTATATTCCATTTCTGAAGATCAATCCAGTACATCCTTTGGATTTACACCAAAAGAAACGATAACACTCCTTGAACACTACGATTTGAAATCCTATGAACAAACCATAAAAGAATGGTATGATGGGTATCTATTCGGAAACAAAGAGATATACAATCCATGGAGCGTACTGAAATATGTTCAAAAAATCAAGCAGGGAAACGATACACCGGAATCCTTCTGGGCAAATACGAGTGGAAATGATATTATCTATCAGTACATTCAAAAAGCAAATTCACATATGAGAGAGGATTTTGATTTATTGACATCCGGTAAGATGATTGAAAAAGCCATAAAACATGAGCTCACCTACCGTGAAATGGATAAAATACAGAACATTTACAGCTTTCTTCTATTCACGGGGTATTTGAAAGTCATAAAATGCATAGATGAAGAAAAGAGTATATACCAGCTGATGATTCCTAACAAAGAAATCAACAGAATTTATACCCTCATATTTGAAGAATGGTTTCAGGAACAAACGGAGGCACATGCTGAGAATTTCGCTGAAGCCTTGTTGAAGGAAGATATAGAAACCGCAAATAAAATAGTAAATGACCTTCTTTTTACTTCCATCAGCTATTTTGATTATGATGAGAAATTCTATCATGGCATTTTAATAGGCTTGTTATGCAATTATCGCATCATGTCTAATCAGGAGTCCGGTTTGGGAAGATTCGATATAGCGGTTGCGCCTCGTTCCTTAAGTGATCGGGGGATGATATTAGAACTAAAAACAGCTACTTCCCTTGCGGAATTAAAAAACACGGCAAAGCACGCATGTAAGCAGATAAAGGATAAACAATATATAGAAGGTATGCTGGCGGAGGGTTATGAGGATATTATCGGCTATGGCATCGCTTTTTATAAGAAATTCTGTGTTATTGAGGCTTTAAAGGATAGCACGGATACTATTGTAAACGATACGAGCATTCAATAGTTCATTATTCCAAAAGGATTGCGGACCCGCAATCCTTTTTTTATATCTAATAATTTCGAGATGCCTCTTTTCCTGCATCCTTCAGCTTTTCATGCTCCTCCTGCTCCAGTTCTTTTCTGGCAAGACGCTTAAAATCCGCATCTCTTGTTTTTCTTCTAGGAAGGAATTGTCTAGTAAAAGCACCCTTTCCACGCTTTTTCACATAAAAATAGCCAAGGATAGAAAATGTAGAGGCGCCTATAAAATTCACAAGCAAATCCTCCATAGTATCAATCAGTCCGATATCCAGATAACCGTTAAATCCCAGCTCTTTGCCATTTACCGCAACGGAATGGATCCCGTCAATCGTAATTGGTATATTGCTGTTGGTTGGATCCAGCATAACCGTTGTTATACTTTGCACGATCGTATCCTTCTGCATATCCGTTCCCATGAAGGTATCCATACCAAATTCAAAGAATTCCCATACAACACCGATTGTCATGGAAAAACAGAAAGCAACCAGTGCCATAAACACAGGGGAAAGACGAAACTGCAGACGATCATCATTATTCAAAAGATCCACAAGTGAAAAACCGATTGCCGCCGCAAGAAAGCCGTTCAGCGTATGCAGGATGGTATCCCACATGGGAATCAGAATATAGAAGGACTGGATTTCTCCGAGAATTTCTGCGGAAAAGATAAATAGCAGGATGATAATTTCCAATGCTGTCGGCAGTTCGATTTTCAGCTCTACCTGTAAAAAGCTTGGTACAATCAGTAAAATCAGTGTTAACAGGCATAAAAATACATTTTCAAAATTCCTGTTGAATATCTGAAGAATCATAACAAGAATTACAAGTGCGCGCAGGGTTAGGTATACAAGAAACGATTTCCTATGCTCCTTGATCTCCATCTTGATTGCTTTTTTCATTGTCTGGTATTTTTTCGACATAAAACACCTCCTGAATTTTATTACAATCATATAGAATTCTGAAGGAAATTTCAATAATTCTTTTTAATATATTTAAAAAAACAAAAAAATAAATTAAAATCACATTTATTAAAGGGTTATAAAATATTGTTTTCATAATTTAAATTTAAATAGAAACAGTTATACTATGTAATAATTATGATTTTTAAACCAAATCAGAACCTATATTTTACTCCGAAGTTTACTAAGTTATAACTTACTAAGTTGTAACTTAGTAAACTAATATGCCTCATAAATTATCAATATAAAAAGTCTCCATATTCTACGATAGACAGATTATAGAAACTCATCCTTGTGTGAATGTTATGTTAACTGTATAATTCGCTTCCATATCATGTAAGCATATTTTATGTGATCAATCATAGATCTCAGATAATCATAAAATATCCTGTCACAATCACCTTAACAGGATATCTTATTTCTCTAATAGATTATTTGTTACTTTGCTTCATTTAGGTCCTGTTTCAATCCCGAAGAAACACATTGCTCTGCCTTCCATGCTTTATCTGCACATCCCAGAATTTTTATGAAATGCTTTGCTGTTTCCTTATATCCTTCCTGCAGCATCGGCATTAAGGCATAGATATTATTCCCCTCCATACCGACTTCCTGTATTTTATTATACGCTCCGCGGAATAAATCATTGGCTACATTCACCTTACTGATACCCAGACGGCATGCCGTTGCCAGATTCTCATCACCGGTACCGCTGCCACCATGCAGCACCAATGGCACCGGAACCTTCTCTGCCAGCTCTTTTAAAAGATCAAGACGAAGCTTTGGCTCTCCTTTATAAACACCATGTGCGGAACCGATGGCCACAGCCAGACAATCAACGCCTGTCTCCTCCACGTACCGTACTGCTTCATCCGGCTGCGTTAAGGCTGCAATACCATCAACAGCATAGTTCTCACCGACACCGACATGACCTAGCTCTGCCTCTACACCGACACCTGCAGCATGTGCAATTTTCACAAGCTCCTTCACCTGTGCGACATTTTCCTCATATGGAAGGGAGGAGCGATCGACCATGATGGTATGAAATCCGGCATGAATTCCTTTTACCGCATCCTCAAAGGTTGCACTGTGATCCAATATAAACGCTACCGGTACGCTCGCTTTGATTGCAAAATCATGCAGCATGCGGCCAAAATACTGCATATCCTTATTATGACCCCAGCCACAAAGCATAATCAGGGGGGCATTCATCTCCTCAGCCGCTTCCACGCATGCTCTCAATGAAAGCTCATCTACAGCTGATAAAGCCGGTACTCCGTAATGTCCCTCTTTTGCCTGTTGCAGGATTTCTGCCATACTTACTAACATCTTATATTCCTCCTTAAGTTAAAATGTGATAATAATACGAAATGTATCCGGACGTATTGCTGCTTCAAACGCTTCCTGTGCCTGATTGCACGGATATACTCCGGAAACCAATTTTTCTGGATCAATCAACCCTTTGCTTAACATATTGACCGCCCGCTGAAAGGAACGTACGCTTGGACTTACTGCTCCTGTAATAACCGTTTCACTGGAATGCAGCCAGTTTGGACTGATTTCAATCGGCTTATCAGGATGCTGTGAGCTGTACATGACGCATCTTCCCAAGGGTGCTGTCATCTCCACAGCCTGCTTAGCAACAGCACTGATCGGTGTTGTGTTAAAGACAGCCTCTGCACCGATACCATTCAGATTTTTTATGTAATCAACCGGATTTGTTTCCATCGGGTTGATAGTATCATCACATCCCAGTGTCTTTGCCAGAGCACGACGTTTAGCATCCGGCTCACTCATGATAACGCGTGCACCCGACAGCTTGGCACAGAGTACATGCAGCATTCCCATGATGCCTCCACCTAACACCGCTACATCATCTCCCAGTGCAATCTGTCCACGTTCAATCGAGTTCAGCACACATGCCAGCGGTTCGCTGAACACCGCTGCTGTATCAGAGAGTGATTCCGGCAGCAGGTAAGCCTGAGAGGGATCAATATTCAGATATTCTCCAAGCCCTCCTGTACCTGGTATTTCCATTTCCTTATCAAACGGCGCATTGATATCTACGCACAGATTCTCTTCACCATGACGACAGAAATAACATTTTCCGCAAACCTGAATCAAACGAGCTGTCAGCTTCCTTCCGATCGGAAACTCACGTTCACTTACCCCCTCCCCAACGGCCGCAACGCTTCCGACAATTTCATGTCCGCCAACAAATGGCAGCGGCATTTTGGACTCCCGTGTAAACACACGCTGTTCCCAGGTACATAATGCACATGCTTTGATATGCATCAGTATTTTGCCCGGCTTTACATCAGGACGCCGAACCTCTTTCACCTCAACCTTATGGTCATCCGTAATCGCTACTACCTTCATTTTCTTATTCATATGCTGTCCTCCATTCTTTTCCATCATATAATTCCTGATACATTGCTTTTAATTCAGCTGCAGAGAAGGTCTTTGGTGCACACTGCACATTGGCATCCTGCATCGCCTGCTTCACATAGGTATCAATTTTACACATATAAGCCGTACGTTCGATACCTGCTTCCTGTAGGGTAACCGGCATCTCTATTTTTCGATACATCTCCCATATCCTTGCTATCAGACGCTCCTGCTTTTCCATAGAGGTCCCGCAGATTCCCAGCTGATCAGCCACTTCCTCATATAAAGGCTGCGGCAGCAGATGACACATCGTATACGGCAGGATAAGCCCCGTCATCAGTCCATGCGGCTTTCTGAAATCACCACCGGCCTGATCCATTCCGTGCGCCATACCGGTTATGGAGTTATTGATACATGCACCTGCAATCGTTGCACTCAAATGGATATCACGACGTGCATTCAAATCACCATTGCAGGAAGCCTCCAGCTGTTTTATAATCTGCACAGCGGCCTGCACACTTTGCATCCGTACCATATCCGAAGCCAGAACAGAAATACCCGCCTCCAACGCATGGGCAAGAGCATCACATCCGGAGAATGCAATGACGTGCTTAGGAAGACTTACCAACAGCTCATAATCAAGAATGGCTGTGCTTGGCATGATTTCATTGCTTAAAACCATACACTTTCTTTTCTCTGTATCCTTAACTACCGCACAGCCCGTTGTTTCAGAGCCTGTCCCACTGGTTGTAGGAATGGCAATCAGTTCCTTTTCCTTTGTGAATGATTCTACAGCATATGGTGCAAATGCCTGTTCCCAAGTGTAATCAGGGAATTCTGTAAACAGCCATAGTACCTTCGCACTATCCAGGACGGAGCCGCCTCCGATTGCCACAAATACATCCGGATCAAAGCGCTGCGCTTTTCGAATGGCCGGTTCCAGAAGCTCTGTGGTAGGCTCCTGCGGCATATTACAGAGGACTTCATAATCGCAGTCCTTTAAAAGCTCATCAAACAGCTTTGTTTCAAGCTGTAATGCCTTCAAAACATTTTCATCGACAACCAAGCCGATTTTTTTATCCTTCCACCGTTGTACTTCACGAAGTGCACCATTTCCCATGATATACTTCGTTGTTTGGTATTGTTTAATCTGCATCTATTGCCTCCCTATACACTCAAAATTCCCGTTAATCCGCCGATAACACCAATAGCGATTATGACCAGCATAACCAAAACACTTGATTTTCCTGCTTTCAGCAGCTTGTAGCAGCCCAGTGTCAATAACAGCGGAAGCATACTTGGAAGAATGGCGTCAAATAGCTGCTCCTGCATGGAGAAGCTTCCTTCTGCCTGTGGGATGCTGATGCCGCATTTCATTGTCACAAAATTAACAACCAATGCTCCCAGTACCATACAGCCCATAATACTCGCAGCGGATATTAAACGTTTGATAACACCATTCTCCAGCATACTGAGAATTGCATCTGAACCTTTACGATAACCCAGTAAAAATCCAAAGCGTGATATGCCGAATACAATAATCGCCATAACCAATGAGAATACAAGAGGAATGACCCAGTTACCACCTTTTGCAAAATCTACAGCGAATGCAATAAGCAGGGGGAGGATGACACCCTGTATCAAGGTATCACCAATACCCGAAAGCGGCCCCATCAGTCCGGTTTTAATTGAGGTGATTGCATCATTATCAAGTTCAGCTCCCAATGCCTTCTGTTCTTCCATCGCCAGAACCAGTCCAACAATAGATGACCCCAGACAAGGCTCACAATTAAAGAAGCTGGTATGACGCTGCATGGCTTCTATACGTAAATCCTTATTATCCTTGTAAAGCTTTCGAAAGGCCGGGGTCATGGCATGAAGGAAGCCGATTCCCATCATACGCTCATAATTGTAACAGGCCTGATTATTGAACAGCCATAGCAGCCAGGCTCTATTAACCTCTTTGCTGGTAAGCAGATTTTTCTTATCTACAGTTTCACTCATGCCGCATTACCTCCTGTACTCTCTTTTTTCTGTGTATAGACGATTGCAATACAAAGCGATATAAATCCAATCGCAATCATACTCAATCCCGAATATACAGAAATCAGGAACCCGATGAAGAAAAAGATTTTTGCCTCTCCTTTGAAAATATACATCAGCGTCAAGCCAATACCGAGAGCAGGCATCATCCCTCCGATAATCATGAGGATATTTAATACTGTCCCGCCAAGAGCATCAATAATACCCTGAATATAGCTGGCCCCGAAATAGCATGCCAGCATACATGGAACAAAGGTAAGCACAAACAGCATCAGCTGCGGCAACAATACAGAAGGAATCCAAACCTTCCCAGCCTCGCCTTTTTCTGCCAGATGATCTGCCATATGTGCAAATACTGAATCCAGTGTCAGACGTCCAAACCAAAGTAAGGTACCAATCAATCCGATTGGGACAGCAATCGCCAGAGCTGCTTCCGTATCCAGACCACCTGTAATTCCCAAAGCGGCTCCCAGGATACCAGCCAGACACATATCTCCGGGCAAAGCACCACCTGCTGATATAAACCCTACATACATCAGATTTATGGTAGCTCCTATCATAGTTCCCTGTGCGGGATCACCAAGAAACATCCCTGTCAGACAACCGCTTACCAACGGCCTGTAAACAGAATAATAACCAACCGGTCCTGCAATGATCGAGCTATTCCCCAAATAATAAATAATCCCCAGTAAAACAGCCTGCAAAATACTCATAATACTTCTCCTTTCCTATCCGCTTATCATTTTACCAACATCACTTGGCGACTCATTCGGTACCAACTGATAATACATCGGTATATGCTTATTCATGATGCGCTGCATACACTCGATTTCTTCTTCACTTGCTGATACATTGCGATTAAATTTCCTGCGGCCTGACTTTGCCCCCATTCCCCCCAGAATCACTTTATCCAGCAGAATACCTTCATCAATTAAAGCCTCAACCACCTGTGGAGTCTTTACCAAAATAATAATTCGTTCTTTATCCTCAGCCTCCTTTTTCAACTCACACACTCCGTTTTCTATATTGTATATATCAATACGAATATCGGAAGGTGCTGCTGCCTTAATGATTTTCTGTAAGAAAACATCTTTCACCAATGCTTCATCAATGATTACAATACGATTACCCTCAGTCTGCTTTACCCATGCCGTAACAACCTGCCCATGAATAAGACGGTCATCGATGCGGCATAACACAATATGTTTCATGTTTAGTCCTCCTTCAGCATTTCATTAACATGAATGAGCGTTTTCATTTCCTCTGACATTATGTGTGCTATCATCATCTTCAGCTCCATCTGCGTTCTTGAACAGAGAATCTCAAGTAAAATGGGAAGATTGATTCCTGTTAGATGTTCAAATGTGTGATCCTTCATCAATGACGCTGTAACATTAAACGGACTTCCGGAACGCATATCTGTTAGAATCAGTATTTCACTTCCCTTCCGCGTACAGCTGATTGCCTGCAAAATAGAGTCCCTCAGATGTTCGACGCTTTCACCTAAATAGAAGCCGAATGCCTGTACGTTTTCCTGTTCCCCCATGATGAGTTCACTGCTTGCCAGCATCGCTTTTCCATATTCGCCATGTGTAACGATTATGATATCAATCATATACAGCTTCCTCCTTTTCCTTTCTGATGTCATCTTATCATCGTCCCTTTCAGGTGGTCAAAAAAGTCCCTGTTTCAACACACTCAGGAAAGCGTGTGAAGAAAAAAGAAACAGATTTACCAGCTTTTATTCCGATAACTTCCAGTGCAAGCATACACAATATGTATACATTGTAAAAAGCAGACACACTTTTAGACTTTTTTATGCGTTTTTATTCTTACTGTGTTATTATGAAGAAGAAATCAACACAAAAAAATTAAGGAGGTCGTGATTTCATGAGTAAACGCAAAGAACTGATTCTGAAAGCAATTTATGCGCACACCTTGGAATGTCTGGAGGATAAGCAGTATGATAAGCTTGGAATGGATGCCTCCTCTTTGGCGATGGATTTGCGGCTTGATCGATCAAATGTATCCAGAGATCTCAACCTCCTGCATCAGGAAGGCAGACTGATCAAGCTCAATGGCAGACCAACACTATATGTTTCACGCCAGCTTTTGATGAAGTATTTCCCCGAGCAGAACATACCCGCCGTTCTTTCCAAGGATCAGCAGCTTACCGATTTTCTGACTAAGCAGCAGCGTCAGAATGAACAAACGCAGATGAAAGAATCTCTGGATACATTGATTGGAAAAAACATCGGTGAAAGTATGTATGAGCCGATTCAAAAAGCTAAAGCAGCAATGAATTACCCATATAGCGGATTAAATACCATTATCGAGGGGCAGGAGGGAACCAACCGGAAGAGTTTTGCACAGCTCATGTTTCTGTACGGCAAACAGAATGGACGATTTTCTTCCTTTCATTCTCCGATTATTGCAGACTGCAGCCTTTTAAAAAATTATTCTGTTCATGATTTGGATTTGTATGTATTCGGAGAAATCATCGACAGCCGACTGCGCCGCGGTCTGGTGGAAAAAGCTAGGCAGGGGATGCTCATACTGCTTCATTTCGAACAGCTTCCCGATTTAATAAAGATAAAGATATGCAATGCAATAACAGAAGCGCAGTACCATCCACTCAACGCTGTCAATCGCAGATTTACATTTCAATGCCAGGTGATTATCACGACCTCCTCACCTGAATTAAAAGAGGAATCCATGATCCGCCGCTGTTTTCCAACGCTAATTTCCCTGCCTTCACTACAGCAGCGTACACTGGAAGAGACCGTTATGCTGGTTCTTAAGCAGTTTCAGGAGGAGGCTTATTTCATCAAGCGAGCCATTCGCATATCAAAGGGAATTTTGAGCTGCTTCGCAATGTCCTCCTATAAGGGAAATCTGCCGCATTTAAAAGCTGAGATACGCAGTTCATGTGCAAATGCCTATACCCGTTTGATAAAAGAAAATCCCTTATGTATCACTTTGGATTTCGCCGATATATCAAACACGGTACTATCCGATATTTATGATGTAAACGAGCGTTATCAGCAGTTGAATACGATTTTAGCTTTATTTACACATAATGATTTCTACTTTTCCACGATGAAAGAGAATGAAGAATTACAGATGCTCTATCATATCAATGAGGAATTGAATCAGAAAAAAAACATTTCTATAAACAATGCAAAGGGTGAAATTGTAAATCAGTGTCTGAATGATATGAATGCATTCATGAATGTTCACCTGAATACCATACGCTCTGTTTTATTGAAGGATATTTATGATTTATTATATCCTGTTTTACAGGATAAACCTATTTCGCGAAATGAAAACATACTTTATGGAATGTTAAGTAAGCTTTCTGAATTTATCTCAGCTTTCAAAGAAGACACGGTTCCGGCGATTACAGATGTTGGGGCGATCAGCATTGCACGAAAAAAAGATTACCTGTTATTCGACGAAATTCAAGAAGCTGTTTCTTCACGCTTTAATTATACCTTCACAAAATGGGAGCGTGATTATATTGCGACCTATGTTTATCTATCCAGTCAATGGCTGCAGGAAACGCAGGTACAGCTTCTGATTGTTACAGAAAATGGCCGCTCCAAGGAATATGCACGTTATCTGCATTCGCATGATTACGGGAACCAGATTCTATCTCTGGAGTTGGATACACAGGTATCCCATGATGCTCTCTTATCCATTCTGACAAAGCATGTACAGGAAAGTGATAAGGGGAAAGGCGTTTTGATCATTACGGATAGTAAAGATATCAAGCTGCTGGAGAAGGAACTACAGACTTTGTCAAATTGTCATGTACGCATCGTCCCAGACCTTGACCTGCCGCTATTGTTAACACTGTTAAAACGTGCAAGCAGTATCGGAGCAACCTTTGAAACCATTCTTCAAAAGGATGCCGAAAATCCGATTGCTGAAACAGAAGCCAAGGACTCTGACAGCTATGCAATGCAATTGATTCAACAAATGGATGAAACCATTTTAAGCGATTCCCTTGTCTTTCTAAATCCGCGTAAGTCTTCCCAAATACTTTATAAAACATTAAATGCCATCATAAAGCAGCTGCAGCTGCCTTATTCAGACAATCTGTTGATTAAGTTTATTTTTCACTGCTCCTTTACACTGGAGCGCTGTATAAAAAATGAGCCACTTTCTTTTCCGAAGATGAAGGCATTCATAAATCGCAATAATTATGTTTACAATATCATTGAGCGGAATTTTCATGAGGTTCAGGAGGTTTTCGATTGTACGATTCCTCCTTCTGAGTTTTCATTTATCACGGAGATATTTCTGCCCTTAACAAAAGAATAACGATTATTCCTGAGCTGTTGAACATACTTTTCAATTTACCCAAAGTCCTGATAGTTTAAAAATGAGGTTATCTGTTGAACTGTTATGATTTTAAAATATAGCGCCTCTTTCGTTGAAATTTGCACCGCCATATCAGTGACGATGATAACCTCGTTGTCTTTCTGCAAAGCGATTACCACTTCATTATGCATAATATTACTGATAAAAATATGTTAATCTGCATTTTTTTATCGATAAATATATGTGAAATATCATATTTTTATCATTACGTGATATACTATTATATGAAGGAGGAGTCCACATGAAAAGAAAAATAGAGCAGCAACTTTTAAAATGGAAACAGATGCCAAACAAAAAACCACTATTAATCAAAGGTGCTCGTCAAGTTGGAAAAACATATAGTATACGTGCATTTGGAAAAGAAAACTATAAATATATGGTAGAAATCAACTTTGAAAGAGATATTTCATATATTGAATTGTTCAATAAAACACACAATCCAATAGAGCTACTTGATTATCTCAAAATATCCTTCATGGATATACCATTTCTCAAGGATACTCTCTTATTTTTGGATGAAATTCAAGCATGTCCCGATGCTATAACTGCACTAAAATTTATGAGCGAAGCCTTTTCCTGTGATATCATCTGTTCTGGAAGTATGTTGGGTATCGCTATCGCTAAGACTACCTCGTTTCCAGTTGGTTACGTAGAAACATGGGATATGTATCCTATGAGCTTTCTTGAATTTTTGGAAGCCGTTAGCATAAATAAAGATATTTTGAATCGCATAAATCAATCTCTTAAACGGCTGGAAGCTGTACCTGAGATATTACATGATAAAATGAATGAGCTTTTTACAAAATATATGATTATCGGCGGTATGCCAGAGGTGGTCGCAACGTATGCTGAAACGAAATCCATAAAGGAATGCCTTATGATTCAAAGAAGAATTGTCAATGATTACCTTAACGATATGGCCAAATATGCCATATCCGGGGATAAGATAAAAGCTAGAGAATGCTTTCAATCCATCCCTGTTCAACTTGCGAAAGAGAATAAAAAGTTTCAATACAGCGTGGTAAAAAAAGGATACAATGCCCGCTATTACGATTCAAGTTTACAATGGCTCGAGGACAGCGGATTGATATTGAAAGTAAACCGCCTTGCTCATATTGCAGAACCTCTGGTTTCTGAAGTGGAATTATCTGTATTTAAAGTATATATGGCAGATTGCGGACTCTTTATCTCACAGTTTGATGATGGTGATATACAAAAAATAATCCGTGGTGATTTAAGTATTTACAAAGGAGCTATCTATGAAAATATAGCTGCACAGATATGTAAAAGAGCGAATAAAGCGTGCTTCTACTATGAGCCGAGCCAAAGCACAGAAATTGATTTCATCATTAAATATGAAGGAGAAATCACCCCTTTAGAGGTTAAAGCTGGCACACATACAACATCAAGGGCATTTCAGAACTTCGTAAAAAAATACCGTGTAAAGAATGCCTTTCTTTTTTCAAAGAAGAATACAGGAGTATCTATTGATGGAGTTATCAAACACCTGCCACTGTATATGCTGGAAATCATACTGGAGCAGGAACCGGATATTTTTTGACGGGCTTTTAAAATAGAATTAAATTGAAATGGTATATGCAACTAATATCATGTTAAAAAGACGGATTAAATCATCTCCGTCTTTCTTTGTAATCATTAATCATGAAACAGCGTATCTGAATCGAGATACGCTGTTTTACATTCTAATTAGAATAAACCTTCGATATGCCCCTTTTCATCGATATCCATGTTATTTGCCGCAGGCATCTTTGGAAGACCCGGCATCGTCAGTATCTTCCCCGTTAATGCAACCAGGAAACCGGCACCAAGACTCGGGCGCAGCTCACGAACCGTAATCGTAAAATCCTTCGGAGCCCCATATACCTTCGCATCATCAGACAGTGACATCTGCGTTTTCGCCATACAGATTGGCATCTTATCCCAGCCAAGGGAAGTATACAACGCAATTTGTTCCTTCGCCTCTTCTGTGAATGCAACTTCTTTTGCGCCATACACCCTTGTCGCAATTGCTGTAATTTTTTCCTCAATGCTTTGTTCCACATCATACAGCGGAGCATAGCTGTTTTCCTCTGCACAAAGCTCCACCAGCTGATTGGCTAGATCAAGCGCGCCTTCTCCGCCCTTTGCCCATACCTGAGAAAGGCTCATCGGATGCTGATGCTCTTTACACCAGTTCTGCAGTGCTTCCACCTCTGCAGGAGTATCGCTCGCAAATTCATTGATTGCTACGATATAAGGCAGTCCGAACTGCTTTACTGTATCAATGTGCTTTGCAAGATTTTCACACCCTGTCAGCATCGCCTCCACATTTTCATCCTTCAAATCCTCATATGCTACATTGCCGTGCTGCTTCAAGGCACGAATGGTTGCTACAATTACCACTGCATTTGGCTTCAGCCCACCGAAGCGACACTTGATATCCAGGAACTTTTCAGCTCCAAGATCAGCACCAAAGCCTGCCTCTGTCACCGTATAATCCGCAAGCTTCAGACATGTTCTTGTCGCAAGAATGGAATTACAGCCATGAGCGATATTGGCAAACGGACCGCCGTGAATCAGTACAGGATTATGTTCCAGTGTCTGTACCATATTCGGTTTGATGGCATCCTTCATAACCATTGCCAGAGCCCCTTCAATGCCAAGGTCCTTTACATAAATCGGCTCCTTCTTTGAATTAAATGCCACCAGCATATTGCCGAGGCGTTCCTTTAAATCCATCAAAGAAGTAGACAGACAAAGAACTGCCATCACCTCACTGGCCACCGTGATATTGAAGCCGTCCACACGTTCCACACCATTCGCCTTCGGTCCCTGTCCGATCGTAATGTGACGCAGCGTACGATCGTTCATATCCAGACAGCGTTTCCATGTGATGTTTTCTATATCGATATCCAGCTCATTTCCCTGATGAATATGATTATCCAGACATGCGGAAATCAAATTGTTTGCTGTTGTGATTGCGTGCATATCCCCGGTAAAATGCAGGTTAATATCCTCCATTGGTACAACCTGGGCATAACCGCCGCCGGCAGCTCCACCCTTCAGACCGAAAACCGGACCCAGACTTGGCTCACGAAGCGCGATCATCGTCTTTTTCCCTAGCCGGTTTAACGCATCCCCCAAACCAACAGTCGTTGTGGATTTTCCTTCCCCGGCCTTTGTCGGATTGATTGCGGTCACCAGAATCAGCTTACCGTCTTCCTTGCCTTCATTTCTATGCAGCAAATCGAGAGATACCTTTGCCTTATAGTTACCATAGTATTCCAGGTCCTCTTCACCCACACCGATTTTTGCCGCAATATCACGAATATGCTCCATTTTACATTCCTGCGCAATTTCTAAATCTGTTTTAAACATAGCTTCCTCCTTGTATATTTCTCTTATTCACTATAGACAAAACCTAATGTATTACATATCTTTCTTTCCAATATCATTTCTGTAAAAGAGCTTATCACAGTGAATTCTATGTACATCCGCATATGCTTTTTCATATGCTTCCTCCAGTGTATCCGCTGCAGCGCACACGCACAGAACACGACCGCCGTCCGTTACCAGACTGCCTTCCTTTTCTGCCGTCCCCATGTGAAATACCATGGAATTCACATTCTCCAAATTTTCAATCACAGCGCCCTTTGTACTGGAAGCAGGATACCCCTCACTGGCCATAACAACACCAAGCGTAACCCTGTCGTCCCATTCCAGCTCTGTCTTGGAATGGTTCATAATATTCTCAATCACGTCACAGAAATCCGTTTTCAGCCTCGGCAGGATAACCTCTGCCTCCGGGTCACCAAAGCGTGCATTGAATTCGATTGTTTTAACACCATGCTTTGTCAGCATCAGCCCGCCGTACAGAAATCCGGTAAACGGATGCCCTTCCTTCACCATTGCCTTCGCCATCGGCATCATAACTGCATTCATCGTTTCCTCTATAATATCCGGTGTTATCTTCTTAACAGGAGAGTAGACACCCATACCACCAGTATTTGGACCTTTATCACCGTCATACGCCGCCTTGTGATCCTGTGCAACCTCCATCGGAAGAACCAGATCATCACATACAAAGCAAATCAAGGAGAATTCAAAGCCCTCCAGGCATTCCTCGATAACAACACGGTTTCCCGGAACACTGAACGCGATTTCGATTGCATCCAATGCTTCCTTTAGTTCATAAGCAACCGTAACACCCTTTCCTGCCTTCAAGCCGTCTTCCTTTATTACAATCGGCACGCCCTGATGCTCCACATAGCCGATTGCATCCGCTTTATTGTCAAAGGTCTGGTAGCTTGCTGTCGGAATACCATACTTCGCCATGATTTTCTTCGCAAAGTCCTTGCTGGACTCCACCTGTGCCGCATCCTTTGTCGGTCCGAATATCTTTAGTCCCTCTGCCTGAAACGCATCAACGATTCCCAGTGACAGCGTAGCCTCCGGTCCGACTATCGTTAAATCTATTTCCTGTTCCTTTGCAAATGCGGTTAAGCCCTTTACATCACTGTCCGCAATATTGACACACTCCGCAAGCTCTGCCATTCCGGGATTTCCCGGAGCTGCATAAATCTTCTTTACCCGGCCGCTTCTGCTTACCGCATGAACCAGTGCATGCTCTCTTCCGCCTTTACCGATTACCAATACTTTCATCAAACAATCGCTCCTTCCGAAACATAAAAAGCATGAAAAGTCACAGTAAACCTTCCATGCATTGAGCCAAAAAGTTTACTTGTAGTTCGCCAATTTACGGTCGGCGAGTAGAGACGAATCATCCAATCATGTTTCTATACAAGTAATATTTCCACTCTTATTTTACTTTATTTTGTACAACATTACAATTCCATTTCAGGAAAGTTTCGGGAAAGCACTCAATCTATAATCACATGATAGTCTATTCCGAATTCTTTATGAATCGCCAGCACCTGTTCCCCATAATAAATTTCCTTTCTTCCATCCTTTTCAAACGTATATTTCAGATTGGTATAAATATAATCATATGCTGAGAAATCCTGATACGGTATTCGAATCCGATAGCTTTTCTCATCCTCGCTAATTTCCGCTGCCTTGACTTTCAGATCCCGATTAACAGGCTCCACCGTTTTCAGACGACCATATGCGTTCTTTCGTATACGGATATTTATCACTTGTTCCTCCGTGTTTCCGAAAAACTCAGACTCCTGCAATGCTTTTCCCTTCACATATCGGATATCATACCGTCCCAGATCAGCCGTCCTTTCTTCCCCGTTTTCTGTATACTGGAGTGTTTGAAAACGGACACGACTTCCCTGCTTCATAGGCACATAGACGGTTAACGGGGCAGCTTCACAAAACCATACAGCAGGATCCATCGGCTGCTTCATATCAAAATCTATCAGCTGCGGCTCTGTGACAGTATTACGCGAAGGCTTACCCTCTTCGAGCATAATACTCTCCACCTCATACAATGAGGTCTTGCTATATTCTACACTGTTGTGTAAAAATTCAGCCGTTGAAGCTGCAGGCTGGAAAGCATACCATAAAAGAAGAAACACCACCACTAACAGAGGCAGAAGCAGAAGTATTTTTTTATTTACTTTCATTTTGTATCCCTCCATTTTCTACAGTAAAGCGAATCTCTTCATGTATCGGATTTTTATTTTCTTCTTCCGTTATGTTCCGCAGCTCCAGCTTCAACTCGGAAGCATCACAGGATTCCTGCATAGTTCCTCGAACCATGACATATAGTTTTTTATCTTTGGGGTTCATTATCATATTCGTTGCATATGTACCACCGAAAATATCCTGCAGCTCTATATAGTAATACTCCTTTAAATCTGTTGCGGCACGTTCATAGCTGATGATATAAACGTAGTCCTTTTTATTCTTTATCGCATACTGCATCCGGATCCCATGCTTAAGCTCCTGTTCATGATATGAAACTGATTCCCTGCTTTTCAATTCTTCCATGTGTTTCAGCTCTTCTGTAATCGTTTGTTCATCGGCATTTAGGTCAAGATAGCTTTCCGTCGTGAAACAGCTCCTTTGTTTCATGTCACCTGGCTGTGTGTTCCATGCGAAAACAAGTAAGCTGCAGGCTGCAGCCAATATTGCGTAAGCAAATAATACGGTTTTCGGGGAAGGCAGTTTTCTTACAGCTTTATCGAGCAGTGCAGCATTCAGATTTTTATCATAGTGATATCGATACGCAATATAAAGAAGAGCTCCGCCTAGGACGAGCAAAATCAGAACCCATGGCCATTGCGTAAGGGAGGCTGTAGCTTTCTGTGCAATCGTATCCATTCTGTTTACAGTCACACAGCAAGGCGCTGAAAGCCTCTGCCCGCGGTTTGATTTCCACTCTTATAAAGCTCAACAACACCTCGTCCATACCGTTGTATCCTTCTGCCGCTTTTTTCAAAGGTATAACAGAAATTTGTAGCTGTCATATCATATTCCTTTGGCAGCTCATAGCGAAGTATAACTCTTGTGTCTGTATCAAAATCGCCATATGTATTTCTCTGTATTACAATTTTTATAGGAGCATCCGGATTCACAGCTTCAACGTGGATCAGTCTCCCTGCTGCCTTCGTATTTACATCAATATACAGCTCTTTTTCCTCAGAATCCCAGTTCTTTGAAATGGAGGCTTCTTCAAAAACCTCTCCGCTTTTTTCTATTTCATATATACCGATATCCGCCGTTTTCTCCTCCTGATCCTTTTGATAGGTGATTTTGGAAAAGCTTACCTTCATATCTTTAAACATGGGAAGCTGAATTCCATAAGCATAGAAATCCTCATCCTCCATAGGTGCTTCCTCATCAATCACATAACGGGGATCAACCACAGCGTCTGCCTTGTAATCTGCGATTCCCGTTACCCTGACACCTTCACCGCCTTCTTTTTTAAACCGTACTATAAGACTTTCCTCCATGTCCTCTCCCGGAAAATGAAATCGAATACTTGATTTCAGAAATGTCGCTTCCTTCTGCACAGGTGCACACCCTCCTATACAGCAGAGAATAAGCAGCCCTGCAATTCCTGTTAATTTTTTCATCGATGGATACCTCCCTTTTCAATCGTGTAGCTGTCATAATAATCGACACGATTCTTATTTTTCCCCCGGGTATAATTGTATATGTGAATGCTGCGCTTCTGTGCTGCGCAAGAATCCTTGATCGTTCCTGTGGTCATGGATATGATTTTCCGCGAATCCGCCTTGATTTCCCCACTGGTCCACCCGCTGTCGGTACGGTTACGGATTATTATCTGTTCATCCTTTTGCGGTTCTCTCAGCAGATCATACGTAACGACATATACATATTCCTTGCGATCATTTACTGCATAGGTTACAGTTACATGCTTATTCGGCTTTTCCTTCTGCATGCTGAGGGATTTGCTGCCTTTTTTTACAGCCTCAAGCCGTTCCTTAACCATCGCTTCATCCACTCCTGCATACTGCACCGTATCATACATATCACATGTCGTTTCACTTTGCTCTGCTTCACGCAGATAATAATAGCCCATATACCAGGATAGCGTCAGGATCGAGAGAATCCCCCAAATGCATACCACTGTCCGGACTGTTAATAAATGAATCTGCTTTTCTGGTGTTTTTAAATGTTGATTGACCCGCAGCTCATAGTAATGCTTATAAAGGACATAAACCACCAGACCTGCCAGTAAAAGAAGTAGAATAAGCAGAAGCAAACCGGTGGATGATTGACTGTCAAACAAAGTCTGTAGCATATGCATCCCTCCTTAAAATCCCATTTCTTCCTTGAACCGGTAATAATAGCTTCTGGATACCTCGATTTGATCCTCGTTTGTGAGAATAAGCGTAAATTTTGAGTTTAAACTGCTTCGGATTCGCCGTATATCCTTTTTATTAACAATGAACGCCTTATGAACTCTCAGAAATCCTTTTTCATACAAATTGGCCTCCAGCTGATACATTGTTTCTTTAACACGGTACCTGCCGTCCATGGTATGTATCCATATTTCCTGGGAAATGCTTTCTATATAGATGATATCTTCAACAGCGAGACGCATGTATTCCTCATGATCCCTGACAAGCAGATAGCGGTAATCATAATTTGCCTCGTACAATACATAATCGGCATCCTCACAAACAGTTACCTGCCCCTTTTGAAGATCATCCAACAGCTGTTCTTTCATCTCTTTTCTGCATAATAGCTTAAGTTTCATACTTTCACCCTTTTCACCTATAGTTTATCGGAATTCAGAGGAAACACAAGCAGTATGATATAAGATACAAATATAGGCAGTAACATGCACAGGAAAAGCAAATATATGTAAAGCACGCTTCACATTTTTATCATCCGGTGGTATACTAAAGATGTAAAGGAGGCTTTACATTCATGAGGAATCGAATACGAAAGCTTCGGCAGGAATTACAAATGACGCAGGAGGAGCTGGCACAGCGGTGCAGAGTCAGCCGGCAGACGATCATCTCACTGGAGAAGGGGAAATACGATCCCTCCATTCACCTTGCACACCGCATAGCAACAATTTTTCAACATCATATCGAGGATGTATTTCTTTTTACGGAAGGAGCGGATGAGTCATGAAAGAACAGAATATTATAAGGATGAAATGCATTACGATTCTACTGTTTATCATACTGTCAGTTGTGCTGATTGTTGTCGGCTTTTCGCAGGAATATCGCAGTTCCTCCCTTTTCAGTGGAGGTGTCGGAGGCCTCATCGTTTCCCTGTATATGCTGAAAGCGATATGGTCAGCCAAAGCATCACAAAGGAAACGTGAGCAATTGATTATTGATGAAACAGATGAACGCAATCCGCTAATTCAGAAAAACAGCAGAGCGCAGGCATTCAACGTATCTCTTATCGCAACTCTGGCAGCCTCTGTTCTTGCATCCTTATATCATGAAGAAGCCATCAACAGCTGCTTTAACATTCTCCTGGGCATTCAGCTGTTTGCCTATTTACTGATCTGGATGTATTACAAAAGAAGGCTGTAGCTTTCCATATCATAGACCTGCCGGATGAAGCCGATTATAGGGATGCATGCGCAATCATCAAAAGCTTACCACGTACGATCCGGTTCCTGCAGGGCTGCTTTAAAAATACTGCCTGTGCATAAGCTCATTGGCTGCTTGTATACAGGCAGCTTTGCCAGACTTCGCAATACATTATATTCACCAAAGAAGATGGTATTGTAATATCGTAAAGGAGATGCTGTTTATGCAGCTTGTATGGATTCTGCTCATTGCGGCAGCTATTACAGTTATCGAGATTCTTATCTATCATTACCGTTTGCCAAGGTTTTTTCTGTTCATTTTTCCACTCATCAATATTTGTCTGGAAATATGCATTGTCTTTTACATTCTGCGTCAGCAGGCACTGGTTACGAGCTATTATCCGCTATGGATACGAATCGGTATTTATCTTCTGCCGCTTCTGTTATCCCTGTTTATCATGACCGGCTTCCTCGTACGCAGATATGTAAAGCTGGAATATACAAAACCATTTCGCCATATCGTCTGCCGTCTGTTTGCATTTCTTCTGATCAGTATGCTTTTCATCTTTCTCACAACCATTTATTTTGCACAGGAATATGTTATCTTTTATCCAAATGCAAGTCCTCAGGATCGGGATATGCTCATGGCGGATAAAGCCTATGAGCGTATCAGCATAGATTCGCAATATACCGGATGGTTGAGAAAAGCAGAGAATGCGGATAGCATCATAGTGTATTTTGGAGGAAATGCACAGAATACCAGTGCCTTATGCAGAGAATATGATGAAAGCGGAATTTTCTCTTATATGAAGAATTCACACTTTCTCAGTATTGATTATCCTTCCTACGGAGACAGCAAGGGTTCCCTGTCACAGGAAGAGCTATTTAAGATGGCGGATGCAGTCCTGCATTATGCCCGTCACAGATATCCAAATAAAAAGCTGTATATCGTCGGCTACAGTATCGGTACAGGAATGGCAAGCTATGCAGCTTCCAAATCAACACCGGATGCACTCATTCTTCTCTCTCCATACAATAACGGGAGAGATTTATTCAATTCCTATTTCCCTGTTTTCTATGGTCCCCTGCAGCATCTGATTCGTTACCCGCTAACAAGTGACAGGTATGTCGGTGCACTAACCTGCCCTGCTCTGGTCATATTGAGCAATCAGGATACCATCGTTTCTCCCAGCCTCTCAAGGCGCCTGATTGAATGCTTCACAACGCCGGTTAAGACGATTCCTTTTGATACATTGGATCATGGTGATATCGCTATGAATAAAGAGGTATGGAAATCCATAATGCGCTTTCTTCATGAGCTTTCTGAATAGATTCTCATCATGAATTTGCTTAACCGACAGCCATGAATATTTCTGTACCATGAATCGATATGAAAAAAGCTCTGTATACCTGACCTTATACAGAGTTTTATCTATGTACTGCATTCCGCAAAGAGCCTAGGCAGCTGCATCCGAATGGCCTGTTTTATATAGGAATACCGTTGAAGATAATCGATTTTCAGCAGCGTGCTGAGTATGGATTTATCCTTACAGCTGTAGGCAGGCGGTATCTGCGCTCACATGACACCAGGAACACATCCAGCATCAATATATTCATATCAACCGTATAGTATGCTGTGAGAACAGCTGATTGCACTGCTTCTGTGTATCCACGGCAAGGCTTTCAATCTGCGCATGGATACCGTTGATGACCATACTTTATGAAACCTCATCGACAGGCTCCTGCTTTCTGTATATCCCGTATAATCTGCTTTAACGACTCCAGCTTCTCTGACTGCTCCTGTACGTTATTCACAAAGCTTATATCCGCATGCTTCGATAAAGACATTAACACTCATAAGCCATACCGTTTTCTTAAACAAAAAAACATGGAAATCACTCCATGCCTTTATCCTTTTTCATATATTTTCTCTTCCAGCTCATCAAATTTACGATACAGATCAACGAATTCATCACATAAAATTTTGAAGGATTCCGCACTCATCAGTAAATCCTGTGCATGTGTGAGCAGAAGGTTTAAATCCACCGGATTTCCTCCGGCTTCCTCCTGAACAAGTCGCTGATGTATACGATGCCCCTTTGCATACTGTTCATTGCCCTTTCTTACAAGCTCGTTACACTGTCCGTAGTTTTTACTTTTAGCCTCCTGAATCGCTTCGATATAAAGACTTCTAGCCTGTCCCACGGAAGAAATGATTTCTAGTATTTCAAGTTCTGAACTGCCCATCGTATCCATCTCCTGACCTTTTCTGTTCTACTATTGTATCATACCCATACCGTGATTTCACTAGGAATTTAAAGAAAATGATATCTCTTACAAAAGATGCCGAATTCATTACTGATTGAAGTATTCTCTCAATCGCTTTAACAGCTACAGGATATGCAGACCTATTTCTATCATACTCTCAGGCATTCACAGCCGCTTATAGCCCCAACAGTAAAACATAATACTCAAATCAGCAGATCTGCTTTCTGAAGGATGTAACAAAACAGCTTTATAAGGAGATGCTCAGGACTATCCTTTCCAAATATCTTCCTAAATAGCTAGCTGTGGTAAGCAGACTTCATACAGCGAAGCTTGATTTCCCGACGTATGATTTCCTCTGCCGTTTTCAACGCATCCTTTTGAGAATCTATGATTTTATAGGCAAGCATATCACTTAATCCCATTACAAGGCTCCACATAGAGAGGATCTCCTTCTGATACTCCTCCGGCGGACAACCGTGTTTTTTCAAAAAGGCAAGAGCGGTACTGCGAAATATCTCATACGACTTCACCGACTTCTTTTCTAAGTCCTGCAGCTGAAACATTTGAGATTTCATGATATTGGTATGATATTTCAAAAAATCAGGATGCTGTACCATAAAGGCTACATAGCCTGCACCAATCTGAATGATAGCCTCATCTACATCACCACCCGCATTCTCATAGGACCTTTGCAATGCCTCCGTGAACTGTTCTTCGATATATGCAGAAATGGCGCTCATAAACTCTTCCTTATTTTGAAAATGCTTATACAGGGCGGTATGTGAAACATGACAGAGTGCCGCAAGCTTTCGCATAGAAAGGCTTCGTTCCCCGTACACATTGATGTAACGAATGCCCTCCTTTATCAATGTATTTTTTAAATCCTTATGATGATAGCTTTGTTCACACATGCAGACCAGTCCCTTCTTACGATGTAACTGTATTTTATCACACGATGTTGACAGTGTAAACATAATATGATACTCTATCAATGTAAACAGCGTTTACTTAGCTGAAGAAAGGATTTATCATGAAAACCATACTATCCGATATTGCCTTACCTCAACTGCCATTTTCAGAAAATGTATCTGTATTCGATTCCCATGAGCTCAAGCAGACAGCACCATGTACAGGCTGCTTTTCCTGCTGGATCAAATCACCGGGAGCATGCATATTCCAAGACGATATAGCTTCCTTTACAGCTTCCATGAAACAAAGTGATACGCTTTATATTCTTACAGAGAATGTATATGGCTCCTATAGTCCGTTTGTGAAGTGTGCAATCGACCGCTCTCTTTCCTATGTGCAGCCGTATTTCACCATTCGCAATCATGAAATGCACCATGTGTTAACCTCTCCCACTCATCTTCAGCTGATTGTTATTGCATATGGCAGTGAGAATGAACAGGAACAAAACGTCCTTCAAGCTCTTGTTCAGGCGAATGGAGTCAATATGGATTGCAGGTATGTCCAATGTCATCACTGCGCGGATAGTGAAAAGGCACTTGTCCGGTTACAAACCATGTTGGAGGTGGCCGTTTAATGAAATACGCAATCCTTTCCGGCTCACCGAAGCCATCAAACAGCTGCAGTGAAATGCTGGCCAAACATCTCTTTACAGATATGGAAAATATCACTGTTTTCCACTGTATGGATATCCATAAAAATCTGGATATTTTTCATCAACTGCAATCCTTTGATACCATTGTGCTAAGCTTTCCACTTTATTTTGATGCGCTGCCTTCCCATCTTCTCAGCTTTCTTCTGCAATGGGAGAAGGAACGAAAGCGTGCAACTGTAAAGGTGAACCTGTATGTTATTGTAAACTGCGGCTTTTTTGAAGGAAAGCAGAATCGCTATGCGCTGCAGGTTGTGGAAAACTGGTGTACTAAAAGCGGTATGTGTTTCATGGGAGGGATTGGCATCGGTGCAGGTCCCATGCTGAATGAAATACAAGCAATGGCATGGGAGCATGGCCCAAAAGCTCCTGTGGATAAAGCCCTTCGCCGTATGAGAGAAGCTATTATAACGGATACTGCATTCGAAAGTTCTTATGTCCAGCCTGCCTTTCCGCGCAGTCTTTATATAAAAATGGCACATCATTCCTGGAATAAGCAATTAAAAAAGAATGGCTATGATCCAAAGCGTGTGTATCCGAAACGGTAAGCCTTTTGAAAGTAAAACAATTCTATGCTTCCTATTCTCTTGATAGTGAATATCGTATAAATACATTAACTGCCATCCGGATTCCGTAAAAAGTGAATCCAACAGAAAACCGTCATAGACAGTTTCCTCTTCCTTTCTTACGGTATTGTTGATATACAGCCTGCCGTAAGCTTTCGGGGTATCTCTATGACGGTTATTTTATATGCAGTTTTTCTTCAGGAAAATAAAGCTTTGATTCCTCTTTTAAATCAGCTCTTGTTAATGCACGAACAATATCACTGGCCTTTGACAGCTCCTTAACCTTGCCGCTTTCCTCAAGTACCCAGATATTATGTCCGCTTTCATTGCTCTTATAAGGAGAATACGGCTTTTGTGAGACAACATCCTGATAAACATAATAGTCCGGATCGTATCCCAATGCCTGTACATGCAGCTGAATACGCTCTAAATCCTCCGGATTTTTCAGTGTTACATATTCAAACAGCTTTCGATTTAAGAGTCGATAGGATATATCACGCAGGATTTCATCCCTGCAGGTTACCAGCTCAGAGAATCCATACAGGGCTGCGGATTCGTCCAGACGATACAACGCATCAATGCCCGCATCCGCACCACAGAGGAATGGATGAAACATTTTTACATCACTCAGATATTCAGGATGCAGAGCATACACCTCCTTCATCCTGCGAAACAGGATAGAAAGCAGGGTTTCATAGCTGCGTGCCACCGGATGCAGATACACCTGCCAGTACATATGGTAACGGGCCATGATATAGTCCTCAACGCTATGTATCCCGCTTGCTTTTACAACGATTCTTCCATTCTTTACACGTATTGTTCTCAGAATTCGCTCCAGATCAAATTTTCCATAGCTGGTTCCGGTAAAATAAGCATCCCGCAGAAGATAATCCATACGATCCGCATCCAGCTGACCGCTTACCAGCTGATTCATACATTCCTTTGCATGGCGGTACTGGATAATACTAGCAACATCCTCCGGCAGCCGCGCATCACAGGCGGCAAGTATCTGATGAATTTCGCTATTCTCCATGATGATTTTCACGGTGTACTCTTCATGCTTATACGTACTGATTCCCTCAAAGGCGTGGGAAAACGGACCGTGTCCGATATCATGAAGCAGACCTGCCAGCATCACTACCGCCTTTTCGTAGTCACTCAATACCTCCCGCAGCTGATCAATTTCATAAACCATGCGCCGCACAATTTCATAAACCCCCAGAGAGTGGGAGAACCGTGAATGCTCTGCCGTATGATAAACCTGAAAATCTCCCCCCAGCTGATGGATCCGTCTCAGACGCTGCATTTCCTTTGCGTTGATGCAATCCCATACCACCTTCAGATCCACATGAATATAGCCGTGAATTGGATCGCGCAGAACTTTGGTTTCTTCTGTTTTAAGCATAATCTCTCACCCTCTTTTCTATTATCATTATACTATAAAGCGCTGTGTAATTATAACAAATTATGGAATTTAGATAAGCCTAAGAATTAACTGATATAAATACCTGTGAGTAAAACAAAGAAAATCGGAGCCTCTATCCGATCTTCCTTTCTATAAAAGCTATGAGCCTGCCACATATCCTGTTTTCTCAATCAGCTCTTTTCCTTCCTTTGACTGAATCCAGCTTAGAAACGGCTTCAGATTCTTATTCGTATTCCCCTTCACATAGACAGCATAAAACGGACTGCTGATCGGATATGTATCCTTGCGGATATTTTCAACGCTCGGTTCAATGCCATCCACCTTCAGAAGACGTATTCCCTTGTTTTTCACCATCCCCTGCGTATAATAGCGGAAGGAATAGCCGATTGCATTTTCCCTGTTTTCGTATTCTGCAGTTTCCGTTACGATATCTCCCATACCGCTTGCCACATCCTTTTGCGGTGGCGACATCAATTTCTTTCCCTCCATAAAGCGCAGCAAAGCCGATTGCGAACCGGTTCCCTCTGGACGCTGGAAGGCTCGAATTCGTTCATTATTGCCACCGACATCCCTCCAATTTGTGATGTTACCTCTGTAAATATCCTGAATCTGCTGTGATGTTAATGATTCCACCGGATTCTCAGAATTCACAAAGAATACGAAGGCCTCCATACCGAGGGGAACCATGATAAGCTCTTTTCCCTCTTTTTCAAACAGTTCCCTTTGCTTATCGCTGGGAGCTGCCACAAAAATAAGATCAGTATCACCCTTCTGTAGATTTTCATATGCTTCCGGGGTTGTTGTACATCGCACACTATCTGTACTATCATCATAGCCTTCCCTAGGATACACTGCCTGCACGAAGGAAGCATACACCGGGTATAATGCTGTTGCGCCGTCAAGCCTTAAAAGTGGCTCCTGCATCGAATAGGAGCTTTTTTTATCAGGAACTGCCAGCTTATCGCTATGAAACGGTTCATATTCAAACAAATCAACCTCACTGCGCATCACCTCAAACCGGCTCTGCCATGCATCATATGCAAAGGTCCCGCCCAGTATACAGATTCCCAGAATCACAGGGAGAATCAGCACAAGCTGTGTTTTCTTTTTCAGCCAGCACTGATTCCGCTGTTTTGATATCAGCATACTCCAGAGGTAGACAAACACCATAATCACTGTAAACATAAAAATCGGTGACATATATCTATGTGCAGTTGCCCATGCAAGCATGAGCGCAGACATTGAAACTATCGGTAGTGCCACAATCGTTATCAGCGTAAGCAGTACGATAAAGAATGCCCACATCATAAGGCGTTCTCCTGAAGCATGTCCAGTATAGGTTGATCTGCTGCTTCAAATTGATAGCTGTAAAGCTCGCGCGGCGTTACCAATGCATATTCATGATGGGCATGCAGATGAATTTCGCCACTTACATATCTGCAAAGATAGGCGTGTACAAGCAGTGTGCAATCCTCTCTGTTATCGCGAATCGTTGTAAGATATCTGTCGATATCCACACACAGCTCTAGCTCCTCCCTAATTTCACGAGCTACTGCCTGTTCCCGTGTTTCCCCCGACTCTACCTTGCCGCCTGGAAATTCCCAGATGTTCTCATGTACACCGCTGCTTCGCTTCGCAATGAGCAGACGCTGATCCATGCAAATTACAGCACATACGATATCCTTTGTCTTCACGCTTATTCCCTCCAATCTGTAAAATCCTCCGGATTCACATCCTCCTTTTGTCTGACATCATCCAGGTAAAAGGTATCCCCGATTCTTTGCAGCTTCCAATACTCCACAAAGGTTGATGTTTTTCGTTTACCTTCCGTAATTGTTTGCGTCTGTGAATTTATGGTGTAATCTATCATGCTTCCTTCGATATATAGCCAGCAGAAATCCTGACTATCATCGCGATAATCCTGAATGCCAACCACCGCACTTCTTCGCAGCTTGATATTATCCAGAACATTGCGCTCATTGCGCAGCTCCATCCAGGTAAGACGCATCTTCCACTGCTCATACAAATGTTCTGTAAGATAAGGCTTCAGATCTTCAACCTTTGCATTCGTCCATGCATCCTGTACATGATAGTAAATATCCTCTACCCGCTGCTTTATCAGCTTCTCATTCCAAATGGCATCCGTGTCTTCCAACCAATGCAGCAGGGCAGCACTTTGCTTTGCTTTCTTTTTCACTCTTCTACGATAGGCAAGCATCGGCATTGCAGGTATCAATACAAGCAGACCTCCTATGGCAATCGTAGAGAACATACTGCCAATCGGGTCATTGTATCCATGTCCGTAATAATGATCAGAATTCGTACTGCCTGATGAGGAACCGCCACTAGAGCTTCCCCCACCACCTCCGGAACCACCGCCTCCCGCTCTCGCATGCGCGGATAGCGGCAATAAAAGCGGCAGGATTATCAGGTAAACAAGGCATTTCTTTTTCATAGCATCACCCTTTATATGTTCATTATACAGGAAAAACACCAGATAACAAATGATGAAAACCAACAGTTTTTTAAGAATTGCTTCTTACGCAATTCATTCTCTTTCTCTGTTCACAAACATGCATATGTGCTATATTTAAGATAAGAATGGAGGGATTGTCATGAATGTAGCAACCATAGGAACAGGCTTTATCGTTGACTGGTTTTTAACGGCAGTGCAGGAAAGTGCCAATATCAGCTGTGTTGCCATGTATTCACGTAAGGAATCCTCAGCCCGCATGCTGGCAGACAAATATGAAATTGATAAAATCTATACGAATCTGGATGATATGCTGAAGGATGAGGAAATCAATTTCGTCTATGTCGCATCACCGAACAGCCTGCATTTTGAGCATGCATTGAAAGCTCTGCAGGCAGGAAAAAACGTTATCTGTGAAAAGCCGTTTACATCCACGGTTGAGGAATTCGATCGTCTGGTTAAAGAAGCACAGGACCGGCACCTGTATCTTTTCGAGGCGATCGTAACTGCACATATGCCAAATTATCTACGCATGAAAGAAGAGCTTCCAAGGCTTGGTACCATTCGGATGGTTCAGTGTAATTTTTCTCAATACTCCAGCCGCTATGACAAGTTTCTGCAGGGGGAAACACCGAATGTATTCAATCCGGAATTCTCCGGAGGAGCACTCGCAGACATCAATATTTATAATCTGCATTATGTAATTGGATTCTTCGGTAAACCCAAAACAGTGCACTACTATGCCAATAAACATGCAAATGGCATTGATACAAGCGGTGTTGTACTTATGCAATACGACGGCTTTCAGGCGGTATGCGTCGGCTGTAAGGATACCAGAAGTGAATGCATTGCACAGATTCAGGGAGAAAAGGGATTTATCACCATGCGTTCGGAAACAAGCAGATGTGCTGCCTATACCATTCAGATCGGCAGGGAACGTGCTGAGCATCCTTCCATCGTGCAGAATGATGTAGCTCTGTATTATGAATTACAGGATTTCCGTGATATTTATAAGCTGGATGACTATGAGCGCTGTACACAGCTGCTTGCTTATTCAAGAACGGTTATGGAGGTGTATGAAGCTGCCAGAAGGGATGCCGGAATCGTATTTGCGGCAGACAGGAATGGATTATGAGTGTATTTGAAAATGACTGGATCATGCGGCAGATTGAGGGCATGACCGACATGCTGGGCAAGGTGCTTTTACATCGGGAGAAAAGTGAAATCAGGGTGGAGGAGGAGCTCAGTGATGAAGATGTGAAAAAATATCACAGACGGATACAGGCTCTGCTAAGGGAAAGGAAATACCCCGAAGCTGTACAATATTTACGTGAATATTTTGCGACCGGCAGTATGGAATATCTCAAGGTTGCACTATCTGCGTTTGATCAGCTGAATTCTTTAAGCGAATCCGAGCTACAGGAAGGCGGCTATACACGGCAGGAGCTGTATAATGACCTGGAATTCATTACGCAACAATATGGTATCCATCTATAAACGAGCAAGACACGAATGAGCTTGCAATCATACTTCAGCGTGAAGTGGTACAAACTAAAAGCATACGTAAAAGCAGGAAATTCCTGTCTATGTCCTTAAAAACCAATACAGCTTTAGTGCAAAAGACGCAGGCCACAGCTTGCGTTCTTTACGTTTCATAAACTTCAATTAAAAAAGCAGAAAAGAAAACGATCTCTATATGATAAACAAAATAAGCCTGTTTACAGAAGGACTCATTCATGATAAGGAACAGATATTGCGTTAAGGTGATTGCTTTCAAATCTATTCCAAAGCAATAAACATCTCAAGCAGCTTCCTTCCATACTCCGTCCCACCCCATAGATCCTGCAGCTTTTTGTGTACTTCATCATCTGTAAGACCTTCTCTTCCGGCCTGACTCTCAATGATTTCTTGTATGACCGCCAGCCCGTCGCTGACATCGATATGCAAATGAATCAATTCTATTAGCGGACAGATAAAACGTTCACTAAGTGTCATTTTGCTCCATAGACTGCGGGCAACCGTATGCAGCTCTCTTGGAATTTCCGGATTGGAAAGTCGTTTTCGGTACAGCTGAAACCAATGCTCGCTCTCTTTCATGGCGATTCCGTACTTCGCTTTTAAAAGCTGTATCAAAAGACGAATATATGGGTCCAACCTGTTCTGAATTTCTTCATCCTTCGCTGCTTCATATAAATAGGTATGCTGTTTTTCAAGTGCAAGAAATGCCATTGCATCTGCATAGGTATTCAGCAGATACCGTTTGCGATAAAAGTGGGAGCGAATATTTGTTATCGACGGTATCTTGGCGATTCCCGTATCTGTCACCACGTCTGCATCGACACTGCATTCATGAAACGATTCACTCGTAACCTCCATAATGGTGGATCCTGCTGCGCAGATGCGGTCAACAATCGTATCCGGTATGCGAATCACAGACAGGTTTTTCCTCTGTTGTTCATTTTTCGCATAATCCATAAGCAGAGAGTGAAAGTATGCCCCTACACCCTCCACGTTCTCACAGCAAAGAACCATACGCCGGGAATCACTTTCCGTCCCCCATGCCATGGCTAGAACCTTTGCGACATGGATTAGATTTTCTCTGCGGACTGATGTAGTCACTGCATCACATATATGCAAATATGCAAGAAGCATCGCTTCATCCGTTACAGGTGAAACGATATCTTCTATTTTAATGGTATGCAGTCTCTGTTGTTCATCATCTGAAACATCCAGTGTATAGGACTTTGCATCCTTCATTTTTTCAATCAGCATCGGATTTGTATCCGCAAGCACGATACGGCAGCCGCTCTCATACAGCATTGGTACAACCAAACCTCTTCCCAATGCACCTGCGCCAAAATGGACGACCAGCTTCTTCTGTTTCATGGTCGATACTCCTTCCATTGCTCCTCAGCCTCCTGTGGATGCGTTACAAAACGGAATCTTTCCGGATTTTTCTCATACTGCGTATAGATTGGTACCCCCTGCTCCAGATGAAATTCCGGATATGCTCTTGCTTTCAGAATTTCTAGCTGTGCAGGGTGATATTGTGTATTCTGCACAAAGGTGATACTGCCATCCTTTACTTTTGGGAAAAATGCAACTCCTCTATGTGCGCGAACCTGCTCATAATCAAAATCATAATCACGGACACACCATGCACCAAACAGCATGGCTCTGGAGGGATCCGCGTTGATTGTACAATGTGCCCACCCCGGCGGTACAATCACTACATCTTTGGTTCTGGCATGAACTGCAAAGCAACGCCCCGGATCATCCCCGGCATATTCCTGCATATAGATATAGGCCTCCCCTGCCCAGATTTCATATACCTCACAGGTAGAGGCATTACATGAGACTGACACCGCATGGATATGCCCCTGAGAACGAACAGGCTCCTCCCCGATAACCCCTTTTTCAAAAATCATCGCGCCATACAAAAGATTGCGGTCAATTAAATCCTGCATATGCTTCTTTTTGGCTACATCCATCGCAACTGCATAAACAATGGACGGTCCTTCTGCATTCGGATCACTCAAGCTTGCACGTATATCATCCAGTCTACGCTTCTCTGTAAGCGGTCCTGTCGTAGCTGCATCATATATAAATTCCATTTTGTTCAGATCCACAGACAAATTCATTCCTGTATTTAATTTCATAATCATATCCTCCTATACACGCACTCCTGCTTTCCTTACTGCGCTTCGCTTTCTCTGTGATTACACCGTATGTTTTTATCCCTTAACGGTTTATACACTACGATAGATGCAATACGGGATGCTTATCATACGTATGCTTTTTCCTTCAACCTCATTTTTCACATTCCTTCCAAATGTATGAAAAACCTGTCGGCATGCCGCCTACTGCTCAGCCAACAGGCTTTTTCGTTATAAGTAAATGGCGATTTTGCTGTGATGGCGTCCATCCATTGCCTGTTCAAAGGCTGTCTGTACTGCTTCAAACGGGTATCTGCCCGTTATAATATCGCGCACTTGCAGGTGCTGTTCCCGAAACAATTTCAAAAGTCTTGGATAGGTATTCGTATAGCGGTAAGAGCCAATAATGCGAAGCCCCTGATATACAATATCCTTAAAGCTGATTTCCAAAGGACGATCACTGACACCGAGTTCCAGAAGTACGGCCTGCGGTATGCTGTGCTGCAGAAATTGCTTCACCACCTCACTGTTCCCGGTTGTATCAATGATGTGGGTAAACGGCTTCATAGATTCCAGTTCATACGCAGTTCCTATCAGAAACTGATTCTTTTTCATATGCAGACGCTCTCCTATGTCCCGCTTACTCTCATAAACATCCACTAGATGAACGCTCACCTCGGGATATAATTCCTGCATCAGCACTCCCATAAGCAGTCCGATAGATCCTGCTCCTAAAATCACAAGCCTGCTTTCCTTGTGAAAGTCCAACTTTTCAATCGCGCTGTATGCAACAGATAACGGCTCCAGCAGCGCACCTTCTTCAAAGGACATGGAATCCTCCAGCTTATAGATTGAGCTTTGCGGCCACTTCACATATTGCTTTAAAGCTCCGCTGATTCCCTTGCTGGCCATGAATTGCAATGATTCACAGAAATTATAATCTCCTCTTTGGCAGGCCTCGCAATGCCCGCAATAGCTCTGCGGCTCCACTGCTACACGATCTCCCTTTTGAACACTGCTTACAGCAGTACCGGTTTCTTTTACGATGCCGGCCATCTCATGTCCCAGCACCAGCGGATACTGTAAATCATGCGGCAGCGTTTCAGCCTGAAAGTAGCTGAGATCCGATCCGCAGATTGTAACAACCTTCACCTCAACAAGCACCTCATCCGCCTGCAGAGTTAGATCCTCCTGTACATCCGCAATGGCAAGCACCCCTTGCTGTTTCAATACTGCCTGTTTCATACTATCTCCATTCTCCTGCTGTATACAGTACAGCTTTCCTGCTTTCCCGTTGGATACTTCAAGTTTTTTACCCCTTATCCACCAAATCCAAACAGCTGACCTGCCTTGACAAACAACCAGAGAAGAATATTTCCGCCTTCATCCCAGTTGGTAAACATTGCGCCATTTGCTATCTGATCTGTAAATAACCCCGTCATGCTGCAAAGATCGGTGCATATTCCCGCCAGAGAGGAAGCAATCAGAGTGGCAGGTATGATCCAAAGCGTTGCACATATTACCGTATGAATGATATTTCCCTTTGTATACGGCACCATGCCGCCAATCCAGTATGGCAGAGCCGCAAGAGATGCAACCGGAAGAAAGTTACAGCCAGGAATAACCGCTGCAATCATAACGGAAATCGGATACATCAGGATTACTGTTGACATAACGGAAGGATCCCCCAGCAGAATGGCTGGGTCTACTGCGATATACAGCTCTCTGCCTGGAAATTTCTCTCTCATGAATTTAGACAGTGCATTGGAAATCGGTATAATACCTTCTGCAATAATAGACAGCATTCTTGGAAGAATGACAAGCACTGCCGCAAGCTTGATTGCCAGCTGTGCCGTGTTAATAAAATCAAAGCCGGCAACGATTCCCATAACGGTACCCATCAGCGCACCAATAACAGACATTTCCCCGAAAATTCCGAATTTCTCCTTAATCTGTTCGGAGGATGCCTTGATATCGCGAAGCCCCGGTATCTTGTTGATTACCCACATACATCCCTGTGCCCAGGATGCTGTAAAGGTACCTGAGGTCGCAACTACAGAAATTCCCTCCAAACCGTTAAACTCCTGTATTTTTTTAGCGTGATAATCGGCAAGCTTCATATTGATGACAAGCAAGATCAGACCGCTGGCAACACCGATATAGATATTTCCGGTAAAAGCCCACATCATACCGGCAACAAACTCACCATGCCAGATATTCCACATATCCACCCACAGCGTCTTTGTCCACTTTAAAACAACCATGATGAAATTCACTGCAATAATACCCAAAATCACCCAGACTACGCCCGGCCAAGCCCAGGCTGCACTGACATTTCCATACCCGATATCAATTACATTCAGACTCAATCCCAGATTATTTACGAGTGATTCTGTAACAGGTGTCATCGCTGCAACGGAATAATCAACGATCAGCCCCAATCCAACAAGCCCAACGCCCATATACAGGGCACTGCGCAGACTCTTGGTCAAACCGCCCTTAAACACCATACATAGTGTGAACATGATGAACGGCACAAACACACTGCTGCCCAAGGCGAAGAACCAGTCAAAAAAATTCTGTAGCATTTCCATAAGTTTCTCCTCACTTTCTCTGCTTATTTATTTTTCAAAATATCAGCCACTTTATCCACGACACGCTCCTGACCATCCTCATCCCCCGTCAGAAACGATATGGCATTGATAACCGGAAAATCATATTTCTGGCGAATATTCATGGAAGCGACAAGCACGGTAATACGATCAGCGTACCGTCCGATATCGTCCAGTCTGCCTACCTTGATTTCCACATCTGTGATTCCTCTTTTCTTCAAGCCCTGTTCCACTCCCTGGCTGGCAATAACGGAAGTCAGGGTTCCTGCGCCGCATACAACCAGTACCAATGGTTTACGATTCATGCTGTTTTCCTCCTTCTAATCGTTCTCTGACGATTTGTTCAATATCTGTTTCCTGCTCTGCCCGCATCAATTCCTCGATGAATGCTTCATCCTGGCACATGAGGATGATTCTGCTCAGCATTTCCATATGTGCATGTGCCTGATTCAAGGCAAGCAGCAGTACGACATCCACATCCACCAGCTCATCACATGCATCCATGCGGTGAAACGCAACACTTTTTTTCAAGGTGGCGATACCGATACACGGTACTTTTACATACTGCGGCTCCGTATGTGGTATAGCGATATTGCGTTTTCCTATCAGCAATCCGGTAGGATACTTCTGTTCCCGTTTTAATACCGCTTCCTGAAAATCTGCATTCACAAGATTTCGTTCCTTCATTCGCTTACTGAGTTCCTGTATGATATCTTCCTTCTGCTGTGCTGCATAATGCGGCAGAATACATTCTCTGACGATTTGTATTTCCTGATCCAACAGCTTCACCTCCCATCATGTTTTATCCTTCACCCATAAAATAGCAAAAACCGTGCCAACTAATTGGACGGTTTTGTGTAAGTGGCTATCAGCCTTATGATTTCCTGCGGCTTCTGACAAGCCGAAAGTGCCTGAATCAGCGTTGAATCGCTGCATATGGAGAACAATTCCTGCGTGTATGCAATACTCTCTTCCTGCAGAGCCGGCATCAAAATGATATTCGTTTCAAAGTCATCCTCCCATAAAATTGCATCCTGCAGGGTCAGAATAGCAATGGCAGGTTTTGTGACATGTTCTGTAAAACCATGCGGGATAGCTGCCTTTCCCATAATGGTTGCGCCCATTGCCTCCCGTTTGTATACATCCAGCAGATATTCCTGAGATACATATTCCTTTTTAACGAGCAGGTCTACCAGTTTTTCCAGAATATCATTTTTACATAAAGCATCCTGTACATGACAGAGTATGATATCCTCATCAAGAAGCTCCTGCAGGCAATTCACAGTTTTTCCGGGCTGTCTGTTATTTTTTATGATGCTTAGCAGCTCCTGCTGTGCTGTTCCATTAAGAATTTCATTCGTGGATAAAAATGGTATCTGGTGATACTCTATCTGAAAGTTTCCCAGTATCGCTAGAATATGATAGCTGCGAGCAAGGTGGTCCAGTTCAAATTCAATTCCGTTTTCACTGATGACCCCCAGTGTCAGTATTCGGATTGTCATGTTATGCTCCTGTAGCAGCTTTTGTATTTTTGACTGGATGAGGACCGCGCTGCCCTTACCTGTCAGACAAATGGAAACAATCACAGTCTCCTTTTCTTCAAGCTCCAGATTACCATGGAAATTGATTTCCTTTTCCATATTCAGTGCCTGTTCCAATTCATCCAGCGTTGTTTCTTCCAGAATTGCTCTGCGAATCGCCTCTATGACCATTACCGTGTCTACACGGGAGATTGTTCGTGTGTCAATTCCCGTACGCTGCGTAATTATCTGACCGAATGTTACCAGTGATCCCATATCTGTGAGAATTAAACAGCCCCTGCCTTCATCAAGCTGTTCCACTGCATGCTGTGTCCGCTGCAGGGCATGACTGCTTGGTTCATCCAAGGCACAGCGAAGTCCAACTGCAAAGCTAGCATTCAGCAGCTGATTGGCGACCTCCACCATTTCGATACCGACATTGCCATGTGTTAAAACAATGATTCCGATTTTCCCTCTGCTTTCCTCTTTCTTCTTTTTGGTAAAGGTTTTAAGATACATGGCGATAAACGCTATCTCATCCTCCGGCAGCTCTAACATGAAATCCTCATGATACTGCATACACATTTTTCGTGCAGTGGCAAATTCCAGCGGATACTCTTTTTTTATTTTTTCAAGCTGTGGATTCATAATACGTTTTCCACATTTCATACGTTCATAGCTTGCGCTCACATGCAGACAAAGGGGCGAGAGTATATTGGGACTGATATCCTGCATGCTCATCCTGGCGATATCAACCGATTTCTGTACGGATTGAATAATACGATTACCCACAACCTCTTCCAGATTTTTTCGATCAACCTGCTGATATTTTATTTTATTGAACAGATTGTCCATCTCTGTATCCAGTTCTTTTCCAAGTGTCTGATAAACCTCATGTTCTGTACATCCCTCATTCAAAAGGGCTTCGTATTTTTCTTCTATGAACTGATAGATATTCGGTCCCATATGCGCCAACTGTTCTCTTGGTTTTGTGCAGGAAACAAATAAATCACTTTCACACAGCTTCCGGGATTCACGTGATGCGGTATTAAGCGCGAGATTACCTACATGGGGTGGCAAATCATCCAGCGCTATAATCAGCTGTTCATCCCCATATGTAATATGCTTTAAGAAGCTTCGGGCACAGGCCACCTGAATATCACTTCGCAGCTGTCCGATATTGCCCGGACATGGATAATTCAGTAAAAGCCGCAAAGCATCCCTTTCCAAAATAATATTCTGCTGTATTCGCAGAGCTTCCTGAAACAGAAAGGCTTTGATAATCATAAGACGTTCCAGAAGCGGGCGCTCGCTCAATGGCGGCAAATCGATCAGCATGGGAATTCTGCGTCGAAAGGTTGTCAGAAGATAGGAATCCAGATCCTCCGTAGTGGCAGCAATGATAAGAAGTCTTGCCGTTCTTGTATTATCTGTTTCCCCCAGCTTTCGATACATCCCCTTATCAATCAGATAGAACAGCATTTCCTGGCCTTCGCTTGGCAGACGGTGTACCTCATCCAGAAACAGAATACCTCCGTCGGCTTTTTCCACAAGCCCTGATTTCTCATGATCCGCACCGGTAAAGGCTCCCTTCACATAACCGAACAGCTGTGAGAGTAAGAGCTCTGAATTATCCGCATAATCTGCACAGTTGAATATCACCAGCGGACTATCCTTCTGTATGGTACCCACATGAATGGCGAAGTGATACATGGCTTCGGCCAACTGGCTTTTTCCAACACCACTGGGGCCATGGATCAGCGTATGAAGACCTCTTGGCGGATAAAGAACAGCAGCCTGTGCCTGGGAAATCTGCCGCTTCATACTGCCGTCATAACCAATCAGCTGTTCAAAATCACGATCCGGATCCATTTGCAGGCGTTCCTCTTTTTTCGCTTTGGGCTCTAGCTCATCACGCACTGCTCTAGCAATAAATCGCGATATCTGATATCCCCGATCATTCAGTATCGCTGTAAGCTTCCGGTCTGATATTTTTTCGTTTGCCTGCAATATTTCCTTAACCTCTGGTAGTAATATCTGCCTTCTCCGCTCCCGGGAGTCTAAAATTCCCTGTTCCTGACGCAGAAGTGTAACTTCCTCACGACTCATATTGCAAAGCTTTGCGAGCTGCTCATCCGTATATGGATTTTTTCTATCCTCTTTTTCAATCAATTCCTTTATCGTGTAATTCATTATAATCTCCCTCTATTCTGTTTCCCCTTTCATTCCCCTTACTTTTATACATATTACGTGTTTCCTTTGTATTATACAACGGATATTATACAAAAAATAGTACCAATACAACAATCCATGAAATCGGAAACTATGTATATGGCAAACAGTCGTTCCCATCTTTCTAATTTATCATTGCGAATATTTATTTTTATAAAGATCAACGTTTTGTACTGAGCTTTCTTAGTATTTGACATGTATGGTGAAGCTGCCAAAAACATTACAAAAAGATCTGATCGTCATCATGACATACCAGACCTTTTTCATCAGATTGTTTTTGACTTTTTCCAGAATACCGGCAGCATCATCACCGCGGTAAAAAACAGAATAGCTGCAATTTCTATCGTATAGCGAAATTCATGGACTCCCAAAAACAGCAGCAGCAAAACAAGACACAGAGCCAGAGAAAGCTTCAGATGCAGCTGCTGCTTTCTACGTTCCAGCATCGTCTTATAGCTAAGACACGGGCCGAAATAAATGAAAATACCAAGTCCGGCAGGAAGAAAGACCAGCAGACTGTATATATTCAGATACTCCACACAGAATAACACCAGCAGATAGATAATCATCGTTATCAGATAGCAGCGTCCATATGTTTTTGCATGATAACCGCCAGTATAACGTTTCAGGAAAAGCAGCATGCACAGGTAAAGCACCGTTTCCCAGATAAACTGCAGGAAGTATCCCAGTATGAGCATACTGACAATCTGTATTCCCTGTGTAAGAAGAAGTTCAAGGGCAAAGCGGATGATATCCACCTCATCCTCTTCAATCAGACCTCGTTTTGCAAGAAATATGCTCAGCCTTCTACTTATTGTTTCCATGCTTCTGTGATTTCACAGATTCCTTTTTATAGGTAAAAGGCTTTGGCATAAAATGTCCAAAAACTGATGTGTTTGATACATTTTTTAATGCATAATCGATAAGTTTTTTCTTAATTTCAAATTTCATATAAATTTACCAACCTTTCTTATTTTGGAAGAGGCATCAGACAGTGCACACTTACCGTATGGCTTTGTTCATCATAATCATATTTCACCATACCTTCATATTGAGCTGCAATACGCTCAATGATTTTCATTCCATACCCATGTCCAGTTCCTTTTCTGGAATGAAAATCCGGTGCTTGAACAGTTGAATTGGTAACCTCAATAATCAGAGAATCGTTATGTATCATTAACTTTATGTCCACCTTCTTATGTTCACTACCCCTAGCGGCATCAATGGCATTATCCAGCATATTGAATACAAGAGCACACATATCCTTATCCTCAATACCTATTTCGTCATTTACAAATGCACTGACCTCAAACTGTATATCATTATTTGATTCAATTTTCGTATTCAGACACGCATCCAGAAACATATTCCCTGTCTTAATACGTTGTCCCAGCTCATCTACATCTTTTCTTACACGATCCAGATAATTCAAAAAATCACGGTCATGATGAATGCTTTCCAGTATCTCAATATGATTTCTCATATCGTGGCGAAGCTCTCTGTTTTTCTCCTGCTCCTCTTGTAAATCATGCATATATTGATTTTGTATATTTCTTGAAAGCTCCGTCAGTTCGATTTCACTCTTCTCCTGAGCAAGCAGCCAGAATCGAACAAAAATGAAATCTACGGTCAATGTCTGCACTACCATGAGCAGAAATACAAAGAACATAGCGAGATCCTTTGGATAAAGCTCCAACTCCCTCATGTACATCATAAGGACAAGCATGAAAAAAATTTGTAGAAAAACAAATGGAAGCAATTGCTTTCTTGATAATACAACGAAAAATCTACGATACAGATATACTGGTATCTGAAATGCTATTGCTGCACAGACATTAGCAAACATAATGGAAGCGGTACGCAATATCCCGGGTACAAAGGTTGCATCAAATGCCCCGTTGAATAAATGGATATGAGCATACATAAATATTTCTATAAAGGTCATGAACGAAACCGTATAAAACAATAGATAAAATAGGTTCAACAGTTTTATTTTTCTGCATAATACACAGATAAACAAAAAATCCGGAAGAGTAGAGAACATGTTGGATACTAAAAACATGATATCAGATACATCAATATTATTGGTAACAAGCATATTGATATAGCTGTATCCAATAATCAGCAGCACCGTACGAGTATTCCATTTTACATCATTGTTTACTCTGATAACGCAGAAGGCTATTCCTACAATATAAATTAAACAATACACATATTCCATAACTTCATTCATAACATCACTCTTTTCCTGCACAACTATTATATAAGAAGGCCTGTATGATGTCATGTAAAATTTAATTTTTCTATTTCTCTTGATTGAGATACCTTTTCCCTTCCCCCTTCCTACCATTATTATACTACAATATAACGAATTTTCGGTATACTATTTGCATGAATGGCCTTTTTTTTTGTATTCAATGGTCTTGGTAATCCCTCCTGTTTTTCATAAAAACACACCATCTGTAATTTCTATTTATTCCATTCCATGGGATTTACGCAAAAAGCACCTATAGCAGGTACAGTGCTGTTATCTTACTGTCCTCTATAGATGCTATTTCAAACAATTTAATTCCAGGATATGTTATGAAATACATATTTGTATATGAAAATTAGTATAAGAAGGGATCTGATTATGATAAACACAATAATTGAAAAGACATACAATGCTTTCTTAAGTACATTTAATTGCTTCTGAAGCATAATTTGGTGGACCTCTTATACTGCTGTTATATTCACTACATTTGGAACTGTGTAAACAATGTCCGCCGATAATCGGCAGTCAAGGAACTCATGTAATAGAAAAGAGTGCCTTGTATCATCATACGACATGGATATGAAAAAACACCGCTAACAAACAGACATGCAGAAAGGCCGGGGCTTTGCAGTTGTGATACATACATCATCATTATGGTTTTCATACTTGTTTTCATGGGACAGCCCCTCCTTTTTTTCGTATTTACAGTGTAGCACAAGCGGCTATAAAAACACAACAGGTATCCTCAAAATAGGAATTTTAAAATCACCTTTTTATTTAAGAGTAACCTGGCACCACTTATTCCAATCATAGTAATCACCTCATGTTCTTGTCAGCGATCCTTGCCGTGTTCATGATTTGAAAGTAAAAAATGACGGCATCATAGCTTTGTCGTCATTTGAAATAAAGCATCCATAATTTCGTTCTTACGCCGCCTGCTGATCTTCAGTACGCGATCAATACCCTTTACATGCAGTTCAAACCCGCGAATGGAGCGGATATATTCGATGTTCACAATATTGGCACGATTGATCTGAACGAAACGGCTGTTTAATTCATTCATCATGCGTTCCATGGAATACATGCGAAATATGTATTCACGATCCTTGGTATATGCATAGATGTCCTTAGAGAAATACTCCATATAAATGATATCCTTTTGTGCAAGCATCTCATAACCGCCATCAGTACGTATCTTAAAATCAGCGTTATCCTGTAAAAACTCAAAAGCATCCTGCAGCGTTCTCTTCAGCTTTTCATCTATTTTGGATTTCAGAACATAGCGGAATACGTTGATTCCAAATGCATCCTCCATACGATCTGCATAATTCGTTACATAGATCACCAGTGTCCGTTCATTGGCAATATACTTTGCCAGATGAATCCCATCCATGCCCGGCATTTCGATATCCAGCAGAAGTATGTCATATATATGTTTACTTCTCAAAAAATCATTTACATTATTATACGTATCGATGAAAAGCTGTTCCTCTAATCCAAAGGCCTCTATTTTATCACGAATCATATTTGTATAGCATGGTTCATCATCCAGTAATGCTATATGGTAAACAGTCTGCATATATATTCCCCTGTCTTTTCTTTTATTGCCATTACCAGCAGGCAATGCTGCTGTCGGTTCTTGACTCACTTCCTGCCATAAATGTTCCATTATCAAGCCGCACAATAATCTGCCCGCGTCCGAAGCCGGCAGTCTCCAAATCAACCTGAAGCTGATGACCGCGCTCCTGCAGCTTTCTTGCAATGTTGGTATCAAAGCTGTCCTCTATGATAAATTTTTTATCCTTCACCCACTGCCAGCGGGGTGCATCCAGTGCCTGCTGTGGATTCAGATGGAAATCTATCATATTCATAACCACCTGCACATGTCCCTGGGGCTGCATATAGCCTCCCATGACGCCGAATGGACCAACTGCGTTTCCATTCCTTGTAAGAAATCCGGGAATGATGGTATGGTAGGTACGCTTTCCGGGAACAAGAGCATTGACATGATTGGGATTCAAAGAGAAATCATGTCCGCGGTTTTGAAGGGCGATTCCTGTGTCCTTTACTACAACCCCACTGCCAAAGCCCATATAATTGCTTTGAATGAAGGATACCATATTTCCTTCGCTGTCTGCTGTACATAAATATACGGTACCGCTTTTCGGCGGCATGTGGACCGCAGGCTGTTTTGCAAAAGCTTCGATTTCCTGCGAACGCTCTCTGCCATAGGCTGCATGTAACAGGCTTTGTACCCCGGTTTTCATATATTTGGCATCTGTAATATGATGCAAGCCGTCTGCAAATGCCATTTTCATTGCTTCAAACTGATGATGAAACATTTCCTCATCCCGCTGTGCAAACTGGAATTCCTTTAATATATTCAATGCCATCAATGCAACGATTCCCTGTCCGTTAGGCGGCAGCTCCCAAACATCATAGCCGTGATAATGTACTGAAACCGGATCCACCCATATTGCCTTATGCTGCTGCAGATCCTTTTTCCGCAGGTATCCGCCGTGTGCGATACTGTCTTCTTCTATACGCTGTGCAAGCTCTCCTTCATATAAGGCGGCTGCCTGTGTTTCCGCTATTTTCTCCAATGTTTTCGCATGATGCGGAAGCTTTACCAGCCGTCCTACCTCCGGTGCCATTCCCTGAAAGGTGAATGCCTGAAACCATTGTGCAAATACCGGATCATCCTTTTTATCCGTATAGCTTCTGACAGCCATCTTCCACATTCTGGAAAGTTCCGGCGGTACCGGATATCCGTCACGGGCATAGGTGATCGCAGGTGCGAGTACCTGTGCAAAGGGCAGCTTTCCAAACCGGCGGCTTAATTCCGCCCACGCCTTGGGTGCTCCCGGTACCGTTACCGGTGTCCATCCATGCTTCGGCATTTCCGTGATACCCTGTTCCTTCAGTTTTTCTATTGAAATTTCCATAGGTGCACAGCCTGAGCTGTTTAAACCGTACATGGCATCCTTGTACCACACAATGGCGAAGGCATCGGAACCGATACCGTTTGCTGTAGGCTCAACAACGGTAAGTGTTGCGGCTGTTGCAATCGCGGCATCAATGGCGTTGCCACCCTCTCGCATAATCTGCAATCCCGCTGCAGCAGCAAGATTGTTTCCGGTTGCAACAACACCGTTTGCGGCTACTGTGGGATAGCGGCCTCTGGTATAGGGCTGATGATATATATTGAACATAAGTAAACCTCCATATGTATTATTATATAGTGTAGCGCTTTCTCTTACAATCCCAAAACCAGGGGAAAATACCTCACAGTTCTTGTATTTATGTTTGTTTTTTGTATAATATGGGTATTCTTTATATGGAAATGAGGGTGTTTATGAAAATTTACTGGGAACTGTTTTCTGTCTTTATGCGGATCGGAGCCTTTACCTTTGGTGGAGGCTATGCCATGCTGCCGCTGATACAGAAGGAAATTGTGGATAAAAAACATTGGGCCACAGAAGAGGAAATTATGGATTACTATGCGGTTGCGCAGTGTACACCGGGAATCATCATGGTGAACACGGCAACGTTTATCGGCTTTTATGAGAAAGGAATCCTTGGTGCTATTATCGCAACGCTGGGTGTTGTTACGCCAAGCATCATCATTATTCTGCTGATTGCCTCTGTGCTTACCACCTATTCCTCACTTGCTATTGTTCAGCATGCTTTAGCAGGTATCCGTGTCGCGGTTTGTGTTCTTGTTTTAAACGCTGTAGTCAAGCTCTGGAAAAGCGGCATTAAGGATACCTTCGGCATCTTGTTATTTGCCGTTGTCCTAGCCGCAATCACCTTTACAAGTGTATCAACCGTTCTTATTGTTATCATCGCCGCATTACTTGGTGTGATTGTCTGTGCACTTCGCCGCAGGGAGGTGAAGGAATGAATCTGGAGTTATTGCTGCTTGCCTTCTACGAATTTTTCAAAACCGGACTGTTTGCCCTTGGAGGTGGTCTGGCTACCATACCGTTTCTTACGGAAATGATGAATAAATATCACTGGTTTACTGCAGATATGCTGACCGACATGATTGCTGTGAGTGAATCAACACCAGGTGCAATCGGTATCAATATGGCAACCTACACCGGTTATCATATCAATGGTGTGCTGGGTGGTATCATTGCGACGCTTGGGCTTGTTGCGCCAAGCATCATCGTGATCTGTATCGTTGCGCAGTTTCTGAAGAAGTTTAAGGACAGTGAGCTGGTGAAATCCGTTTTCTACGGTATTCGTCCAGCAGTCACTGCACTCATCGCCTCTGCCGGTATAACGATTTTCATCGCTGCTTTATTTCAGGATAGTGAAAATTTCATGGAAATGGTCAAATGGCCGTGTATCCTGCTGTTGGCCGTTATCTTTTATTTATCGAATAAACGCAAATGGCATCCAATTTTATGCATTGCTGCTTCCGCCGCTGTGGGTATGCTGTTTCAGCTGTAGAATATATGGGAAGCTTCGCTCCCTATATTTGCAACAAATTATTTCATATTCAAAACGATTGAAAAACGTAAAATCGCTAATATTTTAATTTATATCAAAGAAAGTGAACTTATAGATTTCAACGATATTTTATCCATATTCATCAGAAAAAGAAGGGGTCTTTCGCATTGTGTGAAGCACCTCTTTTTTACTCTACTTCACCCATGTCTAATCTATCTCTGTTCCTTATTAACAGATAGATTTCCTATCATAAAAACGGAAGGATATCCAACAATAACGGTGATAGATATTGTCGGATAAGATATTTACACCGAAAATATCTTAAGCATTATAATCTCGAAATAGATTCTCCCTCATGATTTGTGTTAGCAGTAAAAGCTATATCTATCTTATATTCAAAAAGATTGAACTTTTAATCGTGCTAAGCTCAATCTTATATAGAATAATAAAGTTTATTAAAGAAACATCAGCATATATAACGGGTAATCCTCTATCCTTTCAGATATATTTAAATTTCTGATAGAAAAGCGTAATGCTCTTTTCGGCTCATACTTATCTATATACGCTTTTAGACTTCTTGCCCTTGTGTTCATGGAGCTTTTCACTTCAATCGGTACAATACCGCAATCCTGTTCAATAATAAAATCTATCTCTGAATGAGAAGACGGTTCAAAATAATGCAAACTGTATTTATTGAATGTCAGCATCTGCGCCACAATGTTTTCATAGATTGCTCCCTTATATACACCTAACTCATTCTTCAGAATATCCTGCATCACAGTTTCTTTGAACTGAGAGAGTAATAAGCCAGTATCACTCATATATATCTTATATACAGAAGATTCCTCATAGGCCTCCATCGGTACATCGATACATTGCAGCCGGTAACAAAATGAAATAGTCCCGCTGTCTTTCAGCCACTGAAGGCTGTTTTCAAAATGCGCTGCCTGTCCTCCCTTTCTCACGAGCTTATATTGGAACTTCTTATTTTCTTTTGCGAGCTGCAGAGGAATGGAACGAAAACATTCATGTGTTCTTATTTTTTCTGATGCATCTGCGTATTTTGCCATATCCCGATAGTAGCCTTCTACGATTTGCTGCTGAATATTTCTTGTCTTTACAAAATCCCCGGTTTCCACAAAGGTTTTCACCGCTTCCGGCATACCCCCGGTTATTATGTAATTTCTGAAGTGCTTCATATATTCCTTATGAATACCTTCATTTACTCTTCGCTTTTCTGTATAACATTCCTTAAGGTAGGAAATATGTTCAGCTTTTAAGCCAACAGCATATAAAAATTCCATAAATCCCATTGGTTGCATTTCCATGGATTCCACATAGCCTACAGGATAGGAGGAAGTACGATTCACAGCTACTCCCAGCAGACTGCCGCTCAATATGTAATCATAAGGTGTTTCTGTACCTAGAAATTTGATGGATGTCAACGCCTGGGGACACGCCTGTATTTCATCCAATATAACTAAAATTTCTTTAGCCTTCCAATCTGCTTCAGGGAAGAAAACCTGCAGATTCATCATGATTTCTTCCGGTTTCGATGTCTGTTCAAAAAAAGCTCTGATATCATCATCTCTTTCAAAGTTAATATATACATAAGATAGGTAGTGCTTTTTAGCAAAATTAAGTATGCTGTACGTCTTTCCCACCTGTCTTGATCCAGATATAAGTAAAGGTTTATGATTTTCCTGCTTTTTCCACTTTAAGAAATTTTCTTCTATCATTCGATACATAGCACCACTCCTATGATAGTAGTATACTACATTTGAATGCAAACGCCAACCCTGTGACATTTTCACGAACATAAAATCATAATTATTTTTATTTTTGTGTACATAAAACAATAAATTTTTATGATTTTATGAAGATAAAACCATTTTCACCCTTGTTATCATTCTAACATAGCTGTTTATGATTATTAAGCTATCCTTCAACAATCTCTTAATAAGATGTCTTATCCCATCAACTGCAATAATCAGTTACCTTTTTTACCAGCTTCACTTTTACGATTCGATTGGCAATACAATTTCCACTGTAAATATTTTATGATTAACAGTTCTTGTAATAATGCCATTTTTCTCCTTCACCACTTCACAAACACGCTGAAAGTCGATTCCGTGCTTTTCTTTATCTTCTTTACTTGTAATAAGCTTCTGATTATCCATATGGATTTCTCCTATATTACAGCTATTTTCTATAATAAGCCTAACCCTGTCCGCTTTTTTTATTGTTGAAAGCTTTATAAACCTTTTATTTTCTACGTATTTTTGAGCCTCTATAGCATTATCAATCAGATTTCCCAGGATCGTTGTCAATTCAAAAAGATTCAGAAAATCCAGCGTATTTTTAAAACCACACGTTAAATCAATATTTAGTGATTTTATTTTTTCTACTTTTGAATTTATCAGATAATTCAAATACATATTTGATGTTGAAAGAACATCTATAATTTCCATCTTACCTATAATATCCTGCAAACATTTTAATGCCAGCTCATCATCAACCTTAATCGTTGATTCTAGCATAATGAAATGATTTTTTAACTTTCAAATTCTAACACAATGATTACCTCTCTGGCATACCTGCTCTCTTCATATCCTTTAAGAACCACCCCAGCAATACGATACCTTTCCCGATCGAACTAATCGTAATTGCCCACCAGACGCCATTCAGACCCAGCCATCTTCCCAGCAATATCGCCATCGGTATTCGTGCGCCGGTTAACGTGATACTTACAATGGATGGAGGCAGCGTTTTTCCAAGTCCGCTGAAGGCACCCGCTGTTGTGATTTCCATACACATAAACAACTGAGAGACACCAAGAATCCGAAGATAATCCACCCCCATTGGCAACACCTCTGCTTCCTGGATAAAGACCTGAAAGATGAGCTGTGGAAAAACGATCAGAACAAAAGAACAGAACACACCCCAGGACAGCATAACAATCATGGAGAGTCGATATCCCTCCCGGATTCTATCTGTATTCTTCGCACCATGGTTCTGAGCCACAAAGCTGTTCAAAGCCGCCGCATAGCCTTCCGCAGTCATCCAGGATATGGATTCGATTTGCGAGCCTACCTTCTGGACTGCCACGGCAGCATCTCCCCAGCCTGCAATCAATCTTGCAATGACCATGGAAATGCCAGAAAACAGCATACTTTGCACAGCGGAAGGTAGCCCGATACGGAAAATTTCCATGGTATGCTGTGAAGAATAAGAATGCAGTATATGGATATTACTGAACAAGACCGTATCCCGTAGTATGGTATGCAGAAACAACAGCATAACCACCAGCTGTGCAAGAACTGTCGCAATTGCAGCCCCCGCAACACCCATTGGAGGAATTGCACCAAAGCCGAAAATAAACAGCGGATCCAGCATGATATTCAAAACAAGCCCGATACCGGTAGCGATAAAGGAGGTTCTGCTGTTCCCCATCGCTGTCAGAATCCCGGTGAATATCTGATTCATAAAAGAAAATATGACCAGACCGCAGGTAATCATCAGATACAGCTTTGCATCCTGTATGACCTGTGCGCTGTTCAGCTGAAAGAAGCCGATCATCTCATCCGCAAACACAATAGACAGAATACCGAAGCCGATGGCAAATACAATTCCCATCTGAATCGAGCTCTGTGCATAGGACGCCGCATCCTCCTTCTTCTGCGCCCCCAGCGCATGGCCGACCTTAATCTGACCACCCATCTTCGCCAATGTCGCCAGACCGTTGGACAGCCACATAAACATACCGGCTGCACCAACGGACGCAACAGCACTTGCACCGATTTTTCCAATCCATATCATATCGATCAGATTATAGGCCATCTGAATCAGACTGGTTGCCATGATTGGCAATGCCAGCGCGCTTAATGCAGGAAGAATGTTTCCCTCCAGCAAATTGATACGTGTTTTCATACGTCACCCTCTTTCAAAAGAAAGGCTTCAGACCAATCCAGTCTGAAACCACTGATTTATTGTGGATAAACGAGCTGTTCCTCGTTCCAGTCCTTCATCACCTGACCATAAGCCTTTGCATAGGCCTTCGCCTTGGCAAGATCATGATCCAGATAATTGCCACACTCCTTAGACTCCTGTGCACCTGGGATATCTCCCTCAAATCCCGCAATGAACGCCATCGTATCCTTAACCAGCTGTACCACCTGCGCCTTACTGATAGAATCTCTCGTTAGAAAATAGAATCCTGTTCTACAACCCATCGGCCCGGCATAAATGACCGCATCACTGTATACTGAATTTCTTACATAGGTAGCGAACAGATGCTCAAAGGTATGAAGACCATCGTTATCCAGATACGTGCCGTAGTTTGGCTTCACCATTCTAAGGTCATAGGTAATAATATCACCATCGATTCTTGATATATACATTCCTTTTTCCAGTATGTCATGATCAATACAAAAGCTTGTAATTTTTTCCATGTTATATTCACCTCTATGTTCCATTATAAAGGGATAAAACAAGACTGTCCAGCTGAATCCTTTTTAGAAACTGCAACAGCCAGTTATTTCTTTCTCTGTTAAGCGTTTTGCGTAGTCATGCGCTGTCAGATTTTATAATATATTCTTCTCTTTTTATATCTGGTTTAAAGGCATTCGGTAACTTCCTTCCTGAAAAAGCATATATATTTTCTGTTTTCACGTTATAATACATATAGAATAGGAAAGCGGTGCACCACATGGATGAGCAGAAATACAGCTATAATGCTATCCCACCGTGCTGCCAGAGGACAAGGTGAACATTCATGAGAACAGAAGACGAAATAATGAAGCTGCTGATCAACACAGCCGCGCAGGATGAAAGAATACGGGCGGCTTACCTGGAAGGCTCCCGTGTGAACCCGGATGTGCCCAGGCATATGTTTCAGGATTATGATGTCGTATATATTGTAAAGGAAACAGCTTCCTTTCAAAAAGATAACGGCTGGATTGATCGTTTCGGTGAACGGCTTTATATGCAGTATCCGGAAGACAGTGTCTATGATCCAGGGGATAAAGAAAACTGTTACGGGTGGCTTATGCAGTTGAGGGACGGAAACCGGATTGATCTTCATGTCTGCACACAGGATTATGCAAAGACGCACCTGGAAGCCTATCAAATACTGCTTGACAAGGATGGAATCCTCCCGCAGCCAAGTAAAAAAGCACTTCAGCAATACTGGATTCAAAAGCCTTCACAACAGCAGTTTTCCTGTACCTGCAATGAATACTGGTGGTGTTTGAATAATGTCGCGAAGGGATTAAAACGAAATGAGCTCCCCTATGCACTGGATGTTATTGACTTTACCCTGCGACCCATGCTGAAACGTCTATTGGAATGGAAAATCGGCATTTCCTATAACTTTCAAATCAGTGCCGGAAAATGCGGAAAATATATGGAACAGCTGCTGCCAGATGCTGTATATCAGACCTTTCTGGCAACCTACGCAAAAGCTGAGAGTGAGGCGCTGTGGCAGGCGGTGTTTACAATGTGTGAGCAGTTTCATGAAACAGCTATAGAAATAGGATGTCAGCTTGATCTGACCTACAATGCACGGGAGGCATTAAACAGTATGAAGTATCTGAAGGATGTCTATTTTCTGCCAAGGGGTGCTAAAGAACTGCAGGAATACATGCAGCGCTAATTCTTTTAAGAATACGGCACGCTGCAAACAAGAAAACAGGATATAAGGGAAGCGCAGAACGTATGATATAGAAGCGAAAATAAATCTCAGACATAACACTTCGAGGCTTCCTCAAGACAAATACACAGGACGATGATCTGTAGAATCACCGCCCTGCTTTTCACTATTGATTTTCTTTTAAATACACCATAACCTGATCGCTGTTTTCCGCCTGATCCAGCATATCGAAGAATTCCTGCTTATTAAACATCTCCAGAAGCTCCGCCATGGCGCACAAATGCGTCTGATTATCTGTAGCACTCAGGCTGAAAATATATTTTACCGGGTCATTGTCACGGTTTCCAAATTCGATCGCGCTGTTTAATACGCCAACCCCAAGTGCAACGGACAACGCCCCAGCTTCCGGCTTCACATGCGGCAGCGCCACATGCTTTGTGATAACGATATACGGCCCTACGATCCTTACGCTGCTAATGGTTTCCTCCACATAATTCTGCGTGATATAGCCATGCTGTACCATCGGCTCATAGGCTTTCCGCACAGCCTCCTCCCAGTTATCGGCATCCATATGCAGACGGATCAGCTCAGGCTTGACCATATCCGCAAGATGCAGGACACGTTCCTCCTGTGTAGTCGTGTCAATATGAGAGAAATACGTAATCAGCTCATTGTACAATGCATGCTCATTCTGGATATTCGCATATTTTGCTACGATCCCCATCACGACATCAACATTGGGCTGCTTTAAAAAATGACTTCCCATCTGCATGTAGACCTCGCGCATTACCTGATAGCGCTCTGCGATGGACATGACCGGACTTACCCGAATGACAGGCGCATGAATGTCTGCCCCCAAAGAAACATAGCTTGTGGAAAATATGATATCCACATGCTCCTTGATATCGTGAATATGCGAGGTTTCCAGTGGCGGTAAAAAATGCAGCTCGGGAAACATACCGGTAAGCTCGTTATAAAGAATGGCAGAGCTGCCGATTCCATTGGAACACACCACCAGTGCAGTCTTCTGCTTCGCTATTTCAAACGCTTTCTGATCGGAGTAAATGGAAGCAAAATGCATGGTCAGATATGCAATCTCTCCTGCCGGAATATCTCCACCGAAAATCACATGAAACGGCTTCATGGTTTCCTCCACAAGCTGATACAGCTCCCGGTATTCCTCCCTCACCTTGTCACACAGCGGATTGAATATCGGCAGACGGCAGAGCAGACGGTAATAGGCCGGTCGAAAATGAGAATACAGCTGAATGAAGATTTCCTCGGTATTGCGGTAATGGGCTCCGCTCAGATATTCAAAACGGGTCATGATTTTTCCGATGATATCGGAGATCAGTATACAATCCTTGGTCTCCTCATTGATATCGCCAAAGGAAATTCCCAGTATCCACGAGGAGATATAATTGATATCCGTATTTGTAATATTGTCAGTGTTCTTGTAATTCTTTAACAGCTCCACCGTAAACTCATATTCCTTCATCGAGGATATTGCTTCCATATCCAGCAACGCATGGATTTCCTCCTCTGCGTTTTTTCCACTCTGCATACGTGCCTTCAGAAAAATAAAAATATAAATAAACTCCACCAGACGGTCTTCTACAAACCGAATGTTATGCCGCTGTGCAAGCTCCGTGATCACCAGCCGTGAATAATCAAAAATATCCAGATTGAAATCGTCGATAAAGACATCGAAGATTTTAGCACTCTGTTCCTCGGCAAGTGTATAAATGACATACTTCATCATCATTCTGCGGATTTCCATTTCGGAGCCAATCAGATAATAGCCCTTGGTCCGGTTGTTTCTCACCCGGATGCCGCGCTCCTCCAGCATTTGTGTCAGTTCCTTGAAATCCAGCAGCACCGTGCTTCTGCTCACACCGAGAGAATCAATGAAATCACTCAATGACAGATACTCACTGTTCATAAACAGCATCAGATACATATAGATCTGACGTTCCTTTTTGTTCATGTAATACTGGCTGCTTTGATTCATCTCCTGAAGCAGCTCCTCAAGCTTCTGCCGTGCTTTGGAATCCAATCGAATTTCCTTCGCTGTTCCAATGGTAATGATGGGCGCATGATGCTGCCGCAGCAGATCGTTCACCTTTTCAATACGATAGGTTGCCTGACGACGGGTAATGCCGGCACTTACTTCGATATCCTTCAGAGTGAGATAAGGCTTATTGGACAGCACCTGCATGAGTGCCATGAGTTCATTATCCATACACATACCTCCCCATATTATGCTTACAACTAGATTTTATCTGAAAACGGTATCACTGACAAAGTGTTTTCGGTACAAGTTTTGTTTTGTATACGCACAAATTTTGAACTCAAAAAAAGGCGCAGCTCATCATACGCCTTTCATTGTATCATAATGGCTTTTAAAACGTTATCCCGCCGTAGTTTGCATTTCCAGTCTTGCTTCATCAATCAGCGTTCTGATTGAGCGTGCATTGGCTGCGATTTCTTCCCGGCTGCCTTTTGTGAGAAGTGAGCCGAAGCCGCAGCAGTCCACACCACGCAGCACATAATCCTTCAGATTTTTCAGATCAATTCCACCGCTCGCAAGAATCGGCATATAGGGAATCGGCGTCTTGAATACGGATACCAGTCTGGGACCATAGAAATCGGAAATCGGAAACGCCTTGATAAAGGCTGCCCCTGCTTCCAGAGCCTGAAGTGCTTCCGTTAATGTCGTGCAGCCCGGCGCATAGGGAATCTGATACCGGTTGCACATAACGGCAACCTCCCTAGAAAAATTCGGTGCTATGATAAACTGCGCATTGTGAAGGATGGCATGTCTGGCTGTTTCACTGTCAAGCACGGTTCCTGCTCCGATGATCAGACGATCCTGAAATGTCTCACGCAGAGCCTGAATCACCTCACCTGCATTGGGCAGCGTATAACTGATTTCAAGACAGCTGACGCCCCCTTCCAGACATCCGTTTGCGATTTCTATTCCCCGCTCTATCGTTTCGACACGAACGATTGCCATAGCGCCTGTTTCCGCTATGCGTTTTGTTAGCTCTGCTTTCTGCATATACGTACCTCCTGTTGTTTTAGCTTTATGCCTTTTGTACAACCTCGAAGGATATGTGATGGGTATGAAGGCAGTCCATGGCATACTTCTGTACATCATTCAGCTTCTTTCTCTGAAAGAGATAGACCGCCCCTGCGTATTGCCAGCCGGAGGGGTGCGTCACATGATCTCCTGAGAAAAAGAGCTTGACAGAGCTGCTGCTGCGAAGAATTTTTACCGCACGGATATCCCTATATTTCATGTGCCGCTGCTCTTTGGGAAGTGTCGGAAGAATCACCTCGTCGCGTTTAAATTCACATACCGGGGTGTTTTTGACAAGCCGAAAGCCATAACGGCACATGGCTTTTACAGAAAACCAGAGACCTGTGATGCTTAAGAACGCAAGCAGGAAATGTCCGGAACCGTAAACATAGATTGTCAGCAGCATAAGCAATATGGTTAAGCACAGATTCAGCAGCGTATACAGTAGCAGCTTTCCTCTGTCTTCCCGTACAATGTATTCCTTCATATCCATCATCCTTTCCCGTGTTGTTATATGAGATGGTAATACTGCAGCATCTCTTTGATTTTTTCATCATCCTGTGCACTGCATTCCAGTACCGGCTTTCTTGCCGGTCCGATTTCCGCAATCCCTGCCAGCTCTGCCGCACGCTTCATGACAACCGGTACCGTTCCCAGCTTCAATACGCCGCGCAGTACATCGATGTCCTTCTGCAATTCCTCTGCTTTTTCTGTTTCTCCATTTCGCAGTGCCCTGTCCAGCTCCACCAGTACCTCCGTTATCACATTGGAGGTTCCTGCCACAGCACCGCTTGCCCCTACTGCATAGCCATAACTGATTTTAGAATCCGAACCGATCAGCAGATCGAAATCATCCCGCTTCGCAATTTCTGCATACGCCTTCAGATTTTCTTCCTTTCCACTACTGTCCTTGATACCGCGGATGTTCTTTACCTCTGCAAGACGTCCCACGACCTCTGCGCTCAAATTGCAGCCTGTCGCCTTTGGAATGTTGTAGAGAATGATCGGAATGCTTACACTTTCCGCAACCGCTGTGAAATGCTGTACCAGTTCTTCCGCAGTCGGTGTCAGAAAATACGGTGTGATGACACTCAGTGCATCCGCACCCAGCTCCTCCATCTTCTTTGACAGACGGATGGTTTCCTTTGTGCTGCACGCCCCTGTCCCTACATATACCGGAACACGGTGATCTACCATCTGGATTACCTTTTCCGCAAATTCTATTTTTTCTGCTTCCTCAATCACATGAAACTCCCCGTTGCTTCCAAGGATAAAGATTCCCTTTACCCCCTTTGCGATCAGATGGTCGATCAGCTGCTGTGTCGCCTCATAGTTGATGCTTTGTTGCGCATCACGATGAAACGGTGTTACGATTGGTGTGATGATTCCTTCCAGCTTCATTTATCTGTCCCCGCTTTCTTTGATACTTGCGCCCAGACTGCCGCCCGGATGCCATTTCACATACTGCTGCGGTGTCAGATTCTTTGCGTTCTGTAGTAAGATGCTCAGGCTCTGCAGCATGACCATCTCTGCCAGTATAGAGGCTCTAGGCGGCTTGTTCATAGCATCCCCCTCCTGATTGACACCGGCGATCAGGGTGACGTCCCCCTGCTTTGCCAGCCAGGAATCGGCCTTTCCGGTTACTGCAATCAGCCTGGCACCATTGCTTTTCAGTGTCTCCACGGTTGCCTTCAGCTCGGTAGTCTCTCCGCTGTTGGAAATTGCAATTACGACATCTCCACTCAGCACCTGTCCCGCACTGCCATGTACCGCTTCCGTACCATGCAGCTCATAGGTTGGTGTTCCTGTGGAGGATAACAGTGATGCCGCATATCCAGCCACATGTCCCGGCTTGCCAATTCCTGTCACATGCACACGGTTATGATTTTGTTCCGCCTGCAGAATCAGTTCTCTGGCCGCAATCAGCGCCTCTGCGTCAATGCTGTCTATAAAATTTTTTAATTCGCTGGATTCGATATCCAGAAACTCCCGTATCTGTTCTTTTTCTACTGCCATATCATTACGTCCTTTCCAGTTGCTCATATTCTCTCACTGCCTGTTTTAAGCCTTCCCGCATCAGTGCTGTATCAATAGCGGAAACAAGCAGACTGCTTTCCTTTTTAAAATATTCCTGCATCGCTCTGCCACCGATAATTCCAAAGCCCAAAGCTCGTTTCAAGCAGGCATCTGCGACCTTTTGAATCATGCTGAGCTCTTCCTCATGCATGAGATCATCCGGCCTGCCCAGCGATATTGCCAAATCACAGGGACCGATCAGAACACCGTCGATTCCCTTCACATTCAGGATAGCTTCGATGTTTTCCACACCCTGCTTTGTTTCGATCTGTACGATACTCATCGTTTTCTCATTCAGCTGTTTCATATGCAGGGCATGATTTCCCCCAGGGGCATAGTGCGTATTGGCTCCCCCGGAATAGCTTCGTTTTCCCAACGGCGGATATTTGCTCCACTGTACAAGCTGCTCTGCCTGTTCAGCTGTTTCAATCATAGGCACCATCACACCGGCTGCACCGTAATCCAGAATTCTGGATACATCTGATCTTGCCAGCTGTGCAACTCTGACGATGGATGAAAGCTTTCGCATATTGCCAAGCACCATAAGATCATGCAGCTGTTCATAGGACAGGACACCATGCTCACAATCATACAAGATAAAATCCATTCCGCAATCCTGTGCCATGATGACCAGAGAAGGATGCGCCAGTGTTTTCACAAGGACACCCTTTGCTTTCTGCTGCTTAATCAGCTGTTTCAGTTCCATAGGACCTACCTCTTTTCAAAAAGAAGGACAAGGACTTTCATCCCTGCCCTATTCGTGAATCAGGCGAAGATTCCCAGAATCCAGTTCAGGAATGCTCCGATAATATTGTAATCGACGTTCGGGAAGGATGCTCCGGAAATTCCCAGACCTGCGAATGCAGGATACAGAATCAGCGGCAGACCGGTCAATGCCATACCAACGATGAAGGAACCAACCAATGCGCCCTTCCATCCGCCATAGGCATTTCCGAAGATACCGCAGGTACCACCGGAGAAGAAGCAGATACCGGCTGCCGGAATCATAATGACACTGCTGTTGCATGCAATCATGATTGCCATTGCCGCAAGACCGCCTACGAATGCTCCCACAAAGCCGATCAATACAGCTGTCGGTGCGAATGGGAAGATTGCCGGACAGTCAACTGCCGGTTTGGAGTTTGGAATATATTTCTCAGAAATTGCAACGAATGCTGCGGTGATTTCTGCAATAAACTGACGCACACCATAAATCAGGACGCTCATACCGGCCGCAAACTGCAGACCCTGCAGGAACGGATAGATAAACCAGACATCATTTCCTGCTTTTTCAAGCACGATATCCATATGACCGTTTACCACACAGGCGATGACAGCCACGTAGAACAATACAACCATGAACAGTGCTACCGAGAAGATAAAGTCACGGAATAATTCAAAGAATTTTGGCATATTAACAGTGCTGGCATCCTTCTTCTCTTCTGTGCTTTTTCCCATTTTACCGAATAATTTCCCTACATATCCGGAGAATGCGTAACCGATACAGTTAAAGTGACCCATTGCCAGGTTATCGGCGCCCGTGATTTTATTCATAAACGGCTGACAGAAGGATGGCAGTGCTGCTCCGCAGAATCCAAGCAGGATACCACCGGCGATTACCGTAAGCGGCATCGGCAGACCATTTGCAATAAAAATCAGTGCGATAACACATGCAAAGTACAGAAAGTGCTGTCCGGTAAGGAAGATTGCCTTAAATCTTGTAAATTTGGCAACGATCAGATTGACAACGAAGCCCAGCAGCATAACCAAAGCCACTTCCGTACCATAGGTATTCAATGCAAGACCTGTTGCGACCTCTACCTGCGTGGTAACTCCTTCGATTCCAAATGCTACATTGAACAAATCTGTAAATGTCTGTACAACACCTGACATTGCTGAAGATCCAATGTTGAAGACCATAAATCCGATAACTGTTTTCATCGTACCGCTGATCACATCCGTTGCGTGCTTTTTCTGCAGCAGCAGACCAATCATCGCAATCAGCCCCATAATCAATGCGGTATTTCGTGATTGCGCTAAAATCGCATCTAACATATGTTTTTCTCTCCTTTAGTTATTTTTTATACATTCCCTTGTTCATCCCTATTTTGTGGCAAGAAACTCTTCCATTTTGGATTTCATTTCCACCTTGTCCATGATATTGCGAATCCCCAGTGCATAAGGAACCTTGTCCTTTAATTCATCTGCCAGATCATCCATCGTGATAACAAGATCCCCGCTAAATCCATTCAGTGAATCCAGATTTCCATGCTCTGTCTGGATCGGATAGCCGTTTTCGCTGATGACCTGATCCGCCTTGATTTTCAACAGCATACTGGATCCCATGCCTGCACGGCAACATACTAAAGCTTTGTACATATCAGTTTCCTCCTTTTTCTATTTACTGATGTATTCCATGATTTCCTTTGCGCTCTCTGCATGTTCCAGGAGCCTGTAAAATTGAGCATCCTCAAACATTCCCGCCAGCTCAGCCAGTGCATTCAGATGTTCCATGTTATCCTTTGCACTTAAACAGAACAGATATTTCACAGGATCGTTTGCTTCATTTCCGAAGACAACCGGTGTCTTTAAGGTTGCGATACCAATGGCACTTTCCAGTGCTCCGGACTCCGGTCTGGCGTGTGGAAGTGCAACATGCTTGGTAAGAACAATATAAGGACCGTTTTCTTTAACCCCTGTAATCATGTCATCCACATAGGACGGCTTGACCTTGTGTTCGTCTATCAGCGGCTGCGCAGATTTGCGAATTGCTTCTTCCCAGTCAGCAGCTTCAATGTTCAGCCGGATCAGCTTTTCATCTGTCAGATCTTTCAGCATCATGTCACCTCCTTCACGCTTCCTCGTTTGCTTTACACCTAGATAATAAAAGAGATTCAAAAACATTTCAATCCAATTTAAGTTCAACTTTTGTTTTGGATAATGACAGGATATGAACTCTTGAAAGCCCTTTATTTATAGGCTTTTCAAAGCATTTAACCATATATTTGTAAAGTCTTATTTTTGTTTTGCGAACACACAGACTCTGTACTGAAGTTATAAAAAGCCGGTAAATAACGTGCTGCAGTGTTATCTCTATCCATACAAAAAATGTGATGTATGCAGTTGAAGCTGGCTGCTGTTGTCAGTGCTGCGACCACTGTCATCAAACTGAAGGAAGGCATTTCCCGGGAAACAGAATTCTTCGACAAAAATATACAGACATACAAAAAGGATGCAGCATATTGATATGTTACATCCTTTTTCTATTTGATTACTGATTTACTTCTGCATATTTTCTCCGCTCAGGACTCAGATTATCCACATAATAGCGGATTGTCAGACTCGCTGCGCATTTGCTTTTGTTTTTTGGCTCTACGATAAAGCCGTCACCCTCCAGCATAGCATCAAGCATAGCCTTACAGCATACATTTTGATTTCTTATGCCCGGCTCGCACTCTTCCAGCAGATCCTTCGCATTCACTTCGATGTACAGCCACTGCTTGTCATGTGCTTCCTGCTTCTTTGCCTGTAAACAGTTAAGATAATCCTGCATTGTCAGTTTTTCCATAGATATTTCTCCCTTCTGTTCTAGGATATGATAATTATTCGCCCTCATTATATCATGTTTCTATAGATAATCACAGGTTTCCGTGAAATTTTAAGCTACCTTTACAGCCTGTATGAATATGGTTTCATCCTATTTTTTCTTTCAGCTTATCAATACACCAGTTGGCCCATTTGATTTCATTTTGATAGTACATAAATCCATAGGTCATTGTCATTCCCCAGTAAAAGGATTCATTATCCTTGTGAATCTGTGCTTCGAATTCCGGAATCTTATTCAGATCTTCATTCATTTTATCAATGATATCAGAACACTCCCGTATGTATTTCTCCAGTAGGCGCATCGTCTTATCAATATCGATATTGCTGGAAAAGAATATTTTAATCAGCAGCGGATTCTTGTACTTCATGATATCCTCAAGATCCGCATCCGCCAGCCAGCGGTTAAGCTCCAGTCTTCCCTCATCAGTAATATGAAACACCTTTTTATTCGGCTTATCACTCTGATATACAATCTCACTGTCCACCCAGTTATGCTTTGTACAGGTGTTCAGCTCCTTATAGATCTGCGACGTCTGCGCATGCCAGAAAAAGGCAATGCTTGACTTAAAATAACGGTCAATATCATAACCCGTCATTTCCGCATAGTTCAACAGACCCAGAATTGCATGTTTCAGCGGCATAGGTACCCTTCTTTCTACATTTGCAGTATTCTACTATTAGAATACTATAGGAACGGCAACTTTGCAACTATATTCTTTCTTGAGAATCACCTTCGCGATTTCGTATTGATCGGATTGCATGCATGATTTTCTCATTGTTTTCCGTAATCATTGCTTGAAATTCCTTTGTTTTCTCTTTTACCATAAGTTCATAATTATCAATGAGACCCTGTGTTATTTCCTTCATATCAATCTCATTCAGCTTTGCGACTGGAGAAGAAATTCTAACCGTATCCGCCATTTTCTGAAGCGTCTTGTTTGGCTGCAGCTCCTTGACCTTATCCATAATCAGCTTAGTCTTACGGCGGTCGATCAAATCCTGCAGGGTGATGGTCGCCATTTCCTCCTCCGGAATATCCTCAAACAGCGATACATACCGGGATACATCCACAAGCATCAGCTTATACAGCTCTTCCATGGAACAGCCGCTGTCAAAATACTCGTCCATTTTAGCGACAACCCTCTGCACCCGTTCCTCCTTCAGATTCATGAAGAAATCATTGATGAAATGATAGAAGAACTTCGGCATAACCGTTTTCTTCTCCGCCATAACATAGGCATTGTCCCGAAAATCCATCGCATACAAATTGTGGTTGTGATACAGCTCCTCCATGTTTGTGCATGGATAACAGGAACGCACATAAACCGGTTCTTTTAAATTTTCAAAAAACGCTGAAACGCAGTCATTCTCATTCTCAAAAATCAGCAGCTTTTCCAGAAATTCCGGATCCTTGGCACGCTGTTCATACAGGGAAAGAATCGGCTTTGTGATCCCCGGTGCATTAAAGCTTACCACCTTTACCAGGTAATCCTGCAGCTCTTTTTTCATTGTCAAGGCAACATACAGCGACAGATTGCCGCCCTTGGAATGTCCGCACATATAAAAGGGTTTTTGTATATCTGTTTTCTGTATCTGGTGCAGTGTAAGAATCTGTTGCCAGGTGGGGTCCTTCAAAAACATACGGAAGTTGTCCTTCCAGTCCTGCCATCCGGTTTTGTGATGTACATCATCCAGCTTTTCACTTCCGCGGAAAGCAAATATCAAAGCATCCTCCATCTCAAATGTATAATACACAACACCGCTGTCTGCGTTATCGTTATACCATTCCTTTACTGTCATATGCGCATATTCGTCCGGGTTGATCTGACGGACAAGCTTCATGTTGTTTTGGAAATCTGGATACTGACCGTAATCCTGCATCAGCTGCTCATCCTCCTGTATATGCCGAATCATATCCGAAACCGGTATGTTCACCGCATAGGTATCAAAATAGGAAAGAAGAGAAAGCTCATAAAATGTTTTTTCACATAGCATCGTCATCACCCTCACTTTTTTCATCATTATAAAACTTTTCTTAAGAATTACAAGAGTTCTTTCCTTTTTTTAAGAATTACGATACACTGTAGAAAATGGAGGAAGGCATGAAAAAAAACGTTCGAAAACGCAAGAAAAAGAAAACCAACCGCTATATTCCCATACTTGCCAGCGGACTTCTGATTGCCCTGACGGTTCTGGTTATCTCATGGGTTTTCTCTGCCAGAAGGACCTATACGGTTGTAATCCTGAAAGAAGGTGCCGAGCAGGAGTATGCACAATACCATTCTCTGGCGCAGGCAAAGGAAGAAATGCTGACGCAGACAAAACGAGCGGAAAAACAAAATGCAGGTATCCGCTATGATCATAAGCTGATTGCGATCGGTTATGGTGTCGTACAATTTCAAAGAAAGGACTGTACGCTCAACACCTCCTACCGTATGGCAGAAACAGAGGAAACAGGCTATACAAACGGCTGCTATGGAAATGATGCCGCCTTTGTCGATATCAGTGACGACGGAAACGAAGTACGGTTTCGTCAGGCAGGAGTGGATGGCTGGGCAGCTGTCGATGAAGTCACCTTACATAATTATTATGACGAAAATGATGTGGCGTCCATCAATCACTATACTGCAACATCTCATCTGTTAACGCATAAAATAACAACGAATATAGCAGAATCCAGCTACGCCAATGAGCTGTCCATGGGAGAAACAGGGCTGAAGGATCACGCCTATTACAGCTATGACGGTCATTATTTTTATTCCACCTTTGAAGATATGATTGATGATTATCGTAAGGGAAGTCATGAAAGAGCCGCAAATAAAGAAGCCTTTTACAATTACTATCAGTTTCTGCCGCATCGCAGCATCAGCCGCTATGCAGCGGACGATATCAACTGGTATGTGGAAAACTATCTCGGCTTTGCGTCCTCCTCGCAGTCTCTTCTGTATGACAGCGGCGCCTGGTTTATAGAGGCGCAGAAGCGTTATGGCACAAATGCCATCATGATGTTCGCACTGGCAATGAACGAAAGTGATTTTGGACGAAGTGCAATTGCACGGGAAAAGAAAAATCTGTTCGGTCATGCAGCGTATGATGATTCCCCCTCACAAAGCGCCTCCGGCTATAAAAGCGTAAGGGAAAGCATCCTTGCGCATGCGGAAAAGTACCTGCAAAACAGTTATCTCAATCCGTTGAGCGATCTGTATCATGGAGGGTTCTTCGGCGATAAGGCAGGCGGCATGAATGTACGCTATGCCTCGGACCCCTACTGGGGAGAAAAGGCTGCGGATTTTTATCGGACCTTCGATATGGTGATGCAGGGAAGGGACCGTGACATTTCCTACCTTGTCAGTGAACAGCCAGTCACCGTATATTCCTCAAAGAAAAAAGACACTGTACTGTATAGGGCAGGAGCTGTTCCTTGCTCTCATCTTGTATTGAAGCAGGAGGATGGATGGTTTCAGGTGCGCAGCGATGGTCCTGTCCATAACGGAACGCTACAGAAAAACAGCAGCGCCTATGGATTGAAAAACGCCTATGGATTTATACAGGAGGACTTGACGAACCAAATCCGTATACTACAATAAAGAGAGAAAAGGCGGAAGCCTTTCTGAAAGGAGAAGCTATGAATAAAAAAGGACTGTTATTTGATTTTAACGGAACGATGTTTTTTGATTCTGAAAAGCATAAGGAAGCATGGGATGTATTTTCTCAGAAATATCGCGGATGTCCGATTTCAGATTATGAGCTGGATCATACCCATGGGAAGACAAACAAGAAAATCATCGAGCTGCTGCTCGGCGACATGCGTGATGAGGAGAGTGAAAAGCTGTCCAAAGCAAAGGAAGCGCTGTATCGCGAGTGCTGTATCAATGATCCGAAGATGTTTCATTTAGTGGACGGTCTGGAGGATGTACTGGATAATCTGAAAGAGCTGCAGATACCAATGACCATCTGTTCAGCATCCATTAAGGATAATATTGATTTCTTTATTTCTTCCTTTCACCTTGACCGCTGGTTTGATATTGATAAGATCATTTATGACGACGGCACCCATGTCGATAAGATATCTATGTTTCATGAAGGTGCTCAGGCAATCGGAGTAAAGCTGGAGGACTGTATGATTATTGAAGATTCTCTATCCGGTCTTGATTTTGCATATCGCTGTCAGCCGGGCAGACTGATTGCGATTACCACGCCGGAGCGAAAAGCTGCATATGAGAAAATTGCAGGTGTTCATGCAGTCATCCATGATTTTCGCAATTTTGATACCTCTTTCTTTTTAAAGTAAATATTTCCAATATAAATAGGTAAATTTTGACAAATGTTAAAAAAAAGTTGATTTTACATATAAAATAGGTTATATTAACTATGTTAGTGTTATCAGCTGGCTTACTCTTTCTTCCCCCACCCATATAGGTAAGTCAGTATATCTTCCCCCAGATCGATAACACTAACACTTTTTTTATGTCATGATATACCCGACATTGCATATCGTACTTTTCAAAGCAATCGTCGTTACTTTATAATTTCACACCGTCATACAGAAAAAGGCTCAAGCTGTTTCCTTTCGTTAGGATACTCTTAAGCTTTTTTCCAGTTTGAAACAGGCAAAGAGGCGTATGCCATATTATCGCCTGTGCATACAATGTTTACAGAGGTAGCAGTGCCGCCGCTGCCTCATCAAGAATAACAGTGACATGCGGATGCAGCTGAAAGATAGATACCGGAAATTCCATTGTGACAGGATCCATGAATGCTTTCTTTGCTGTTTCGGCTTTTTCCTTTCCGCTTAGCAGAAATATAATATTTTTTGCGGACATAATTGTTTTTGGCCCCATCGTAATATAATACTCCGGTATCCGGGATGTATCCTCACTGTGGAAGTCATGATGCAGCAGCTTACGGGAATACTCTCTCAGATATGGTGTTTCATCTGTTCGCACAAGCCGTGTTCCTGCGTTCCAGCTGTCAAAGGTACCCGGTTGATTTCCACAGAAGTGGCCATTCTTCCCGATTCCCATAATCACAAGATCTAAGCCTCCCTGCTTCTGTATATCCTTATCAAAGGTTTTATAATTTTCCATATTCAAATCGTGAATATGATCCGGCGCAACCTCTGCGGCGTGGAAATATTTTTCATCCAGACTGATTTGACAAACGGATATTTCTTTCTCATGACGTTCATCCTGAATCCAGAATTCATCAAAGATATAGTAATGCACCGGATCAAACCACGGCCGGCCATGCACCTGTTTGGCAAGCAGTCGATATCCCTGTATACAGGTGCTTCCGGTTGTGATAGCGATATTGGTACGTTCTTTTTCAGTATGCATGTGCTTCAGCATCAGCTGAGCCATAACCTGACTCAGTTCCTCATAATCTCTGGTAACAATAAATTTCATAGCATTCTCCTTTTCCGTAATATTCGCAGCTGCCGTATGAACTGAAATGCGGATGTACCTGTCACAGTAAGCGCCAGTGTAACTACAACAGGATTCTGATATGTCTGATTCCATAAGATAAGCAGTGGGAAGGCAATGAGAAATCCGCTGATAATAAGCAGCTTATGATGTTGTCTGCGCGATATATCCATCTGCTTCGGCAGTCGTTTCACACAGGAAAGCCGTGGCAGAAAAACACGATGTTCATATAGCTTCAGCAGTACTGCCAGCATACAGCCTGCTGAGACAGCCAGCCAAAGCGGTAGCGAAAGTCCCAGCGCAGCACCGCAAAGCGCAGTACCGGCAAACAAAGCCCCGTGCAATACCTGAAATATACCGCACTGCTCTGCGGGAATGTGATAAAGCTTATGATGCTTGGTATCCTCGATATATTGACAGTCCTGTTCAAAGCGGTGTACACGCAGCATTACAGCAGCTCTTTGATTCTGCCTGCGGCAGCTTCATCCAGAACGACTGTCACATCCGGATGCAGCTGAAAAAATGGATACCGGAAAATCTTCACTGATAGGTCCGAAAAACGCTCGTTTCACTGCCTCTGCCTTTTGTTCTCCACTCATCAGGAAGACAATACTTTTCGCAGCCATGACTGTTTTCGGCCCCATGGAAATATAATGATTCGGAATACGTGCTGTATCGTCGCTATGTAAATCCTCCTTCAACAGCTGCAGCAGCAGTTCTTCTACAAGCGGTGTCGCATGTCTGTCAATACGATGGGTACCCGTATTCCAGTTATCAAAGGTTCCCGGCTGATTTCCACAAAAATGGCCATTGCTTCCAACTCCCATAATTATCAAATCCAAACCGCCAACCTGCTGTATATCCTCATCAAAGGTGTCCGCGTTACTCTCATCCAGATTGTGAATATGACTCTCCTCTACATCCGCAAGATCAAAGTATTTGTAGTCCAGGCTGGCACGGCAGATACCTTTTGGATCATCCTTATACCAGAATTCATCAAAAATGTAGTAATGCACATTGTTGAAATATGCCTTCCCCTTCGTCTGTTCAGCCAGGATTTGATATCCGCGAACTGGCGTTTTGCCCGTTGTGATAGAAATATTGACACGCTCCTTGTCGCTATGCATATGCTTCAGCATTAGCTGTGCCATAACATTGCTTACTTCTTCATGATCCTTTGTAATTATAAATCTCATACATTCACCGGCAGTTTATTGAAACTGCCTTTTCCTTTCCGCTGATACTGGGGAATCAGCATCCCGTTTACAAAAGCTCCCTTATTTCAGATGCCGCTGCTTCGTCCAAAAGCACGCTTACATGTGGATGAAGCTGGAAAACAGATACCGGAAAATCCATAGTGACCGGACCGAAGAATGCCCTGCGTACCGTCTCAGCCTTTCCTTTCCCTGAGAAAATCATGACAATATTTTTTGCATCCATAATCGTCTTCGGCCCCATCGTGAGGTAATGATCAGGGATTCTCGACACATCATCACTGTGAATGTCATCCTTCAACAGAAATTCCAGCAGCTGATTCACCTGCGGCGTACAGTAGCGGTCAATGCTGTGGCAGCCCTGATTCCAGTTTGTAAAGGTACCCGGATGGTTCCCGCAGAAATGACCATCCGTACCGATTCCCATAAGAACCATATCCATGCCGCCAATCTGTTGTATCGCCGCATCAAAGCTGTCCACGGTTTCATCCCGCAGAGTATGAATTCTCTCTTCCGGGATACTGGCTGCCTGAAAGAATTTTAAATCCATGCTCATTTTATTTACGGGAATATCCATATCCTGAGTTCCCGGCTCCTTTGCATACCAGAACTCATCCACCACATAGTAATGGACATGTTCAAAATACGGCTTGTCTTTCACCAGGGGAGCCAGTATTTGATATGCCTGTACGGGCGTCGTGCCGGTTGTCACGCAAATATTGACGCGAGGCCGGTCTGTGTGCATATGCTTCAGCATGGTGGATGAAATCACCTGACTCAGCTCATCATAATCCTTTGTTATAACAAATCGCATGCTTATTTCCTCCTTTCCTTCATATCTTTATCTTCATTATAAATACTCTGATGACAGGGCAGGGAAGTGTCGACACTTTGAACACTTATTCCCATCATTCTGGCAGTTGCCGGCTTTCTTTTTTCATGTTCTCTTGATTGAAATTCATATATTAGCAGCATAGCTCAATACTAACAGCAGAACCTGATACCTTTTACTTCATGAGGGCAGGTCTAAAGACGCATTCGCTGACGATATTTCCTGCCTATGTATCGAAAGTGTCGACACATTACATATGGCGTCCGTTTCCCTTTAATATAAAAGTGGAAAGATTGGGTGCAGAAAGGAGCCGCAATGAGTAGAGAAACAAAAAATGAAGTTTATGAATTTATTGTAAAATGCACATTTGAATTTTGCAGCAATCAGCTGCTGAAATGTGATTCCAGCTACTTAAGCAAGCGCCTGAACATTTCTCGTTCGCTTGCCTCACAGTATCTGAATGAATTTTACAGAGACGGTATCTTTCTGAAGGTTCAAACACGACCGGTTTATTTTCTGGATCGGCATACACTTGAAAGTGTATATCAGATCAAGCTGGAAAATAATGAATTTTACGATGAAAAGGAGCTGACTGATCAGTTTGGTAGGTCTTTGCGAACAAAACGAAGCTTTCTGAAGGCTGTTGGACATGATACCTCTCTCAGTGAATGTATTCTGCAGTGCCAGTCTGCTATTAAATACCCGCCAAACGGTTTGCCAATCCTCCTTTACGGGGAACGCGGCGTGGGCAAGACCTTCTTCACACGCCTGATTTACCAGTATGCTATCGAAGAATCGCTAATAGACAAAGATGCCAGACTGGTCTTCTTTAATGAAAGTCAGTATGAGGAAAGCAATGGCAGGGAAAAGGATGTACAAATCATCTTCGGGACTTATCTGGACAACGGCTCGCAGAAATATCTAGGTGGTTTGATTGCCAGAGCAAAAAATGGAATTCTGGTCATAGAGAATGTTGAGCGGCTTTCACCACAGTGCTACTTTCTATTGATTCAGTACATGCAAAGTGGTGAATATACCATTTCCTCAGGAAAACAGGGAAAGGTATTTAAGTCCAGAACCCGTATTATCTTTACCAGCTGTATAGACTCAAAGCAGAATATACATAACGCTTTCTTTCACAGCATACCGATTATCTGTCATATCCCAAGCCTTCAAAACAGGCCGATAGAAGATAAGGAAATGCTGATCATTGAATTTTTCAAAGAGGAAGGCTTGCGGTTGAAGAAAAATATTCTCATTTCCAGCAAGGCGTTTATCGCCCTGGTGAATCATACCTATGAAAACAATATTGAGGAATTATCAACCTGCATACAGTCGAGCTGTGCAAATGCCTATCTGTCACACGATGTATCGGATGATCTGCACATATATCTGTATCATCTTCCGGTATCTATTATCAATTCTTTGACTCTTGATAAAAGCAATAGTGAAGAGGAATACATGATTGATATCTGCAAATATCTGCCGCAGACAAAAAATGGAAGAATCATTGATTTCTTCGATTTTATTGTGACTGCCTATCGGGAATATGAAAAGGGAAGCATCGATCTGAAGCTGTTTCTTGAACGCTGCATTGATAACATGAATGTCTATTATGACTATATCGTATTTGAGCATAAATATTACAATGCACGCGTTCGTGCCTATGAAAAAGCGGTTTTGGATGTATTTGAACATATGCTGGACCGTTATGATATCTACATACCATCCAATTGTGCTTTCGTTGTTGCACGCGTTATTTACAGCTATATGCAGATGTTTTCTTCCATCCGCAGCTATGAGGTGCAGCATGCCGAAGAAATCAGTAAGGTCATTCATCTGTTAAAGGAGCATTATCCCACAGGCTATCGAAGCGCCATGGAAATCATGACCAAGATACGACAGACAATTGATGTGGAAATCAATGATATGAATCTGATATTTCTGATTTTGAATATTCAGTTTTATAACCGTTCCATTGATAAATACCGTTACAACTGCATTATTATCTCACATGGCTATTCCACTGCCTCTTCCATAGCAGATGCTGCGAACAAGCTGATTGGAAGCCACATTATGGAAGGAATTGATATGCCGGTTAGTACATCCATGGACGACATTGTCATGAAGCTGAGAAAATATATTAACGACAACAGTATACGAAAGGATTTGATTCTGCTTGTGGATATGGGATCTCTGGAGAATATAGGTACACAGCTGATTGAAGAATGCGGCATCAATATCGGAATCATCAACAATGTTTCCACCCGAATGGCCTTGCATGTGGCCGGAGAGATTCGCAGAAATGTAGAAATGAAGGAAATATTGAGCAAGGTAAGCAGAGAAACCGTATGTGAATATAAAATATTCAGCAATATCAATCGCAAAAAAGCAATCATATTTACCTCGGAAACAGGAATGGAAGCAATCGAGCGTGTTGTTCAGCTTTTTAAAAACAGCATGCCCCGACAGATTGATATCAGTATTTTCGCCTATGACTGTCTCAGCCTACAGAAAAACAAGGAACAGGATGATATATTCAAGCTGTATGATGTTTTGTTCATTGTCACAACAACACGCTTAGACATACGCAATGTTTCCAGCGTACCGATGGAGGATGTTATTGCATTCAAGGATGTGGACAGTATAACCTCAACACTGAACAGCTACTTCACAAAGAATGAGCAAGAGCAGTTTAACCGAAATCTCATCAAGAATTTCACATTGGAAAATGTCATGAATTACCTGACCGTACTCAATGCAGATAAACTGATCACCTTTATTGAAGAAGCACTGGATCACCTTCAGGAGCTGCTGGGTATGCTGATCGCCAATGAAACTATGGTTGGTATGTACATTCATATTTCCTGTATTATAGAACGGCTTGTCATGAAAAATAAAATCGCCCGGAAGGAACGTGGTTACTCTTTGGATGTAGAACAGAAACGGTTTCAGAAAATGTTCAACGACAGCTTTGCCAGAATTATGGATTACTACAAGGTGGACATCCCTGTGAGTGAAATTTTATATATGTATGATTATATATTCAAAAAGTAATGCCTGAACCATGCGGAGGCCTGAGCTCACCACCGTATGTACAATAAGGAAAGAAAGGAGAGATTTATATGATCAGTTTGTTTCGAATTGATTTTCGCTTACTACATTACCAGACTTCACAGGTGTGGCCGAAAAAACTGGATATCAATATGATCGTTGTTGCCAATGATGCAGTGATACAGGACCCTCTGCGTATGAGTTTGATGAAAATGTCTGCTCCGGCAAACTGCGGTTTGAAGATTCTATCTGTGGAAAAAGCAGGGTTGTTTCTCATGGATCCTAAAAACGAGCGTCGAAGAATTGAGTTGCTTGTGGAAACACCGAAGGACGCCTTGCGAATCATCCGCAGTGTACCCGGAATACAGCATCTGAATGTAGCACTTATGAAAGGCGGACCGGGTAAGAAGATGGTATGTCCTTCTCTGGCTTTTGCCCCTGAGGATTATGATGACCTTCGCAGTATCGTAGACCTCGGCGTGAAAGCGGAATCCTATGTTACACCGGATGAACGTCCGGTATCCATTACGAAGTATTTATAAGAAAGAGAAAAAGGAAACAGCAAATCTTTATCTATGTTGTTTCGTTAAAATTTACTCGCAGAAAGCGGGAGAATGGAGAACTTATGCAAACAGCTATCTTACTGGGCCTTGTTTATGCATTTGCATGGTCCATGGACAATATCGCCGGAAGCTCCTTTATGGACAGACCAATCGTATGCGGTGCCTTAACGGGTCTGGTCATGGGAAATTTCGAGCAGGGGCTTGTTATCGGGGGAACACTGGAACTGGTATGGATGGGGTTTATCAGCTATGCCGGTATCATCAATGGAGAAACGCGTATCGGGGCGATTTTAGGAACTTATTTTGCACTGGCAACCGGAAACAGCTTTGATGTCGCGATTTCCATTGCAATGCCAATCGCGATTCTGGGCGGGAACGTATCCAATGCTTATAACATTGTTGTCAGCTATCTGATGCATCGCTGGGCTGACAAATGGGCTGAAGAAGGAAATTATAAAAAAATCGGACAGTTTCACCTCGGTGTCGGTTTTGTAAAGCTGTTCTTCATGACAGCCATTGTCTTTCTTACCGTTCTTCTGGGAACCGGGGCGATTACGTCACTGATCAATGTCATTCCTGAAAATGTATTGAACGGTCTTGGCAAGGCCGGTGAAATGCTGACTGCTGTCGGATTCGGTATGCTTTTAAACATTCTCTGGGACAAACGTTTTATCGGTCTGTATTTCGTCGGCTTCGCAGTTGCCGCTTTCCTGAATCTGAATGTTATCGCTATCACTATCATCGCAACAGGTCTTGGCTTTGTAGCCATGTATGCATCAGGTAATGAGAAGGGAGAAGACGCATATGAGTGAGAAAGCATTTGAAATTACAAAGTCAGATTTACACAAGGTCTTTTGGCGCAGCATGCCGATTGAAATTTCCTACAACAGTGAGCGTCTGCACAATATGTTTTATGTCTATTCCCTTACTCCGATATTTAAAAAGATTTATAAGGATGACCCGCAGGGAATGCGGGATGCACTGGTACGGCATATGCAGTTCTATAATACCTGTCCGCAATTTGAGGCAATTGTTGTCGGCATCGTTGCAGCCCTGGAGGTGAAAAACGTCGAATCCGGTAATACCATGGGACCTACGATTGAAGCAGTTAAAACCTCTTTGATGGGACCTACAGGCGTAATCGGTGATGCCTTCTTTCAGACCGGCGGCTTTCGCATCATATCCGCCAGCATTGGGGCTTCTATGTGTATCGCAGGCAATCCATTTGGTCTGCTTCTCTATTTCCTGATTTATAATGTGCCAAATTATCTGGTTCATTGGTGGGGTATTCATCAGGGCTTTAAAATGGGATCGGTCTTCATTGAAAAGGTCGTTAACTCCGGCGTTTTGCAAAAAATTACAGATTTATGTCTAATTGTCGGACTCAGTGTGGTTGGAGCGTTGACGAGTGCTTATGTGTCGTTGTCTACGCCATTACAGATCAGCTATGGAAAGGAGCCTATCATTATTCAGGAGCTGTTTGATCAAATTTGTCCGAATCTTCTGCCGTTGCTTCTAACTTTGCTGTGTGCATGGCTGATGCGTAAAAAGAATGTTAAGCCTACCGTTTTAATGATCTGGGTTATTATTATTGGTGTCATTCTGGGCTCCTTCGGTATCATCTGATATGGAAGGTGCCAAGACAACAGCAAAGGAACAGGAACGCACTGCATTACTGCGGACGATTACTGATGAACCTTTGCTCATCCGTAGACTCCTACAGCATAAAAAAGAACTCACTGAGGACTTTGTTCAGCATTTTCTGACACATACAGTAAAAAAGGTTTATTTCAGCGGACAGGCATCCGGCACCTTTGTAGGGAATATGCTTGCCCCCTGTATGGAGAAATTGCTGCAGGTGGAAACAGAGGTGTGCAATCCTGCCTCCTTTCCTGAATATTTTCAATTTAACATCAATCAGCAGTATAGCCCGGATGAAATGCTTATGCTTTGCCCTGCACATTCAGGAACAACAATCGGACCAATCAGGATGGCACAGGAATGTAAACGGTTGAATATCCCTGTAGTATGTATAACTATTGATTCGAATTCTCCCCTTGCAAACCTTTCGGATATCGTCATCAATAAGCTATGCGGTTCTGAGGAAAGCTTTATCGAAACACGTACACATATGGCATCACTGCTGATAACATTTCTCTGCATCATAGAAACGGCAAATCAAAAAGAGCTCATCAGCAGGCAGCAATACACATATTATCAGCAATACTTTACCAGATTGGAAGATAATGTGAAACAAATTATAAAGGATACAGCAGACTGGTATAAAAACCATAGGGAGCTGCTGCAGACGAAAATGGTTGCACGCTATATTGGAGCCGGTCCCTACTATGCAGTTGCACAGGAAGGTGGTTTAAAGATCGCAGAAGCTGCATCTATTGCAGCTCTTGCTTATGAGCAGGAGGAATTTATGCATACCGGGACCACACAGATACAAAAGGATGCTCTATTATTTTTGATTGCTCCAGACGGTGTACAGGAAAAGCGAATGCTGGAGCTGATACGCTGGTGTCGGTTATATAGCGATTATGTAATACTAATCGCAAATCATTCTCATCCATTGAAAGATTCCAAAGCACTGCTGTGCCACTTTCAAGATGATCCGTATTGCAGCGTCATGGAGTATATGGTCCCCTTTCAAATGCTTGCTCACCTGCTTGCGGAAGATAGAGGTCTGAGTGTTGTTCATGCGGCAAATGATGGTGCATCTGCTTATTTGAAGACGCACACAGAGGAGGTATGATTCATGAAATACATCATAGCGACCCATGGATATCTTGCGGATGGCTATGTCAGTTCCATACAGGTGTTAACAAAAAAGAACAATATTTACGCTGTTAATGCCTATGTTGATGACAGGGATGCTGCGCTGCAATTAAAAACAATCATTGAATCCTTTGAGAATCAGGAGGAAATTATCATTTTCACAGATCTCATGTGCGGAAGCATGACGCAGGCGGTAGCTCCTTATCTGGACAGATATAATGTACGTTGCATTACAGGAATCAATTTACCGCTGATTCTGGAGTTCGTACTAACGACAAGCACCATTGATGACGCTTATATAGAACACACTATTCAGGAAGCGCAGAAACAGATGGTGTTTGTCAATCACCTACTAAAGCAAACACAATAAAGCGAAGGACTTATTCAAGCTGTATAAAATGCTATAATTTTGTGAAAGCATATTAACGTAAAAAACGTTAGTCGTGAATAAAGCAATTATAGCAAGCTGTGGATAAGTCTTTTTATCATGTATGCTAAAATAAATGAAAAGTAAAACCTTTTTTCAAATCAAATCGTTAAGTAAGTGAGGAGGCGGCATATGAGAGAACAGCAGATCCTGCATAAAATAAAAAAAGGCGATCAGCAGACACTAAATAACTTCATACAAGACCTCTATCCATACGTCTATTCCTTCACATATCGCAAAATGCAGGGAGACGACAGTGCAAAGGATATTACACAGGAAGTGTTTGTGCGCTTCATCCGTCAGCTTCCCATGTATCACGCGCAGGGCAAGACGCTGCATTATCTATACCGTATTGCCAGTAACCTGTGTCATGACTATCACCGAAAAATGCAGCGTGATCTGCACACGGATATTGACAGGCAGGAAAACTTAATTTCTGCGGACAGTGATGTACATGAAGTCATTCTCGATCAGATACGAAATGAAGAGCTTATGTATTACATAGGGGAGCTGTCTGATTCTCAACAGGATGTAATTCTATTGAAATACTACCATCAGATGACATTTAAGGAAATAGCGCAGAGCTTCTCAATTCCCGTATCCACAGTGAAAACAAGACACACGGCGGCATTAAAGCGGCTTTGTGCATTATGGAAAGAAGGAGGTTATCATGAAACAGAAACTCATACAGGTAGATGAGGCAGCGATGGAACAAACGATTCTTCTCTGTCAAAAAGAGCAGGAACAATACATACAAAAAAACTGCACCTCTTTGCTACAGCTGATTCTTCGCTATATGTGGCTAGATTTTCGCTTCTATATGATCCTATCTATTATCGGACTATTGATTTCGATACTGCTGATAACGCTGGATGCAGTCAATGCTCAGATTTACACTGCTATTTACTTTTTCATACTGGGTATTTCTGCACTTTATGAATATTATAAATGCAGCCACTACAGGATGCTGGATATCATCAGTCCTGTTTACCTGAATCCCTGTCGCGCCTTCCTGATTCGTACAGCCGGTATCGCCTTAAACGGGCTCGTGATGTCTTTTATATTACTGGTGATATTCATCCTTAAAGAATCCTGGATTCCTGCTGATTTTATCATGACCGGTATCGTTCCGCTGTATGCCATGCAAATTATTTTTACACATTTAATACACAGAATCAAAGGCTATATATCCGCACTTGCCGCATACTCCATGTTTTATTGTATATATCTTTTTATATACAGTCAGTATATCCGGTACATGATATCCAATCCTCAGGCGGTGCTGGTTATACTTATCGTTTCTTGTTTAACGCTTTTCAATATGCGGCAGTTGAATAAAGGGATGTCGGATACAGAAAGGAGGCAGCAAAAATGGAGCTGGTTATAGAACATATCAATAAATCATTCAAAAAGAATCAGGTGCTGTATGATGTAAATTTAACGATTGAAAAGGGTGTACATGGCCTACTTGGTGCAAACGGAAGCGGCAAAACAACGCTGATGAGAATTCTGTGCGGACTGCTTCCAAAGGATGGCGGCAGCATCAGCTATGACGAAATAGACGCTTTAAAACAGTATGATGTCTATGCGTCAAAAATCGGCTATATGCCACAGCATTTTGGTTTTTATCCGCACTATACCGTCTATGAATTCCTGGAATATATGAGTATACTGAAAAATCAGTCAAAGCAATACAGCAGAAAAAGAATTGACGAGCTGCTGCATATTTTGCATCTGGAGGATAAGCGGAAAACAAAAATGAAACAGTTATCCGGCGGTATGCTGCGTAGAGTGGGAATCGCACAGGCACTACTAAATAAACCGGAGATTCTCATACTGGACGAGCCGACTGCCGGGCTGGATCCAAAGGAACGCATTATCTTCCGCAATCTGATTGCATCCCTCTCACAGGAATGCATCGTTCTGCTTTCCACGCATATCGTAAGCGATATCGAAACCATCGCAGACGATATCATCGTTATGAAGGAAGGAAAAATCATTCTTCATGATACACCAAAAGAGCTACTTCATACTATGAAGGAAAAGGTATGGCAGGTAACACTTCCGAAAAAGGAGGCACTCTCCCTTATGGCTTCCCATATTATCGTAAAGAGTCATAATGTCGATAATGACATCGAACTGCGTATTGTGGCTGATGATTGTCCACATACCCTGGCTCATAATATAACGCCTGATCTGGATGATCTTTATTTATATTATTTTAAAGAAGGTGATTTCCTATGAGACGATTGATTCAATCTGAATTTAAAAAGATTTTCAAAAGCAAAATCAACATCGTATTGCTGCTTATCCTGTTTATCTTCAATGGCTACCGCACCTATCAGGTTTACCATCAGCCACTGCAGTACCGCACTGATATCGTCATGAAGGATGAAAACGGAATAGAAAGAACAGGACTTGCATATTGGAGGCTTGCCGATCAGATTCAGCATTCCTATGCGGGAACCCTCAGTGAAAAGACCATACAGCAGATGGATAAAGACTTCCGCGCCATTATGAACAAGTATACAGAAACAACGCTGGATGAAGAAAAAATGAAAGCTGTATATGGCGATAATTATGAAACCTTACTGAAAGACGCACGCAGCGGTAAGTATACCGGTAAGGAAGTCAATGAATTATTTGAAAACTATATGCAGATCAGTGGAGGTATTTCCTATGAGGAAATCGAAGGAAGCGACAAAGTAAAGGTACATGTTGAAGATTATTTAAAACATGACGGTGTGCGCCAGCTGTATAGTAATATCTATGATTATTATATTGAGGATAAAAAGGATGTTGCCGATTATGAAAACTTCTCTTCTGACGCCCAGAGAAAGTGGCTTCATCCGGATCAGTTAAGTAAGGAACAGCTTAATATTGAGATTGCCGGCTTTGAGTATCCGGACAGCATATACGATGCCACGATGGAGAATTTCATAAACCGCTATAAATCAGCCTCTCATGAGATTGACAGCAATATTCCAAATACACTGTTCGTTGAAGCTTTGTATAATCTGGAATTCGCTTCGCTGCTTATTCTTGTTATCATTCTGGCAAATACCTTCGCCATGGAGAAGCATTATAAGACCTATCAGATTATGATTCCCACAGCTGCCGGAAACAAAAAGATAACTGCGGCAAAGCTGTGTGCAGGTATATTGCTTGCGCTTGGAATCGTACTCATACAATTTCTTATCGTATATATCATGTCCTGTATGTTCCTTCCACTGCGTGGTCTGAATCTGACTTATTATTCCCAGTCGCAGGCATCATTGAATATCACAGCCTATGTATTTACTTATCGAACGCTGATTGTGAATGCTATGCTGCTGATCAGTATCGCATCAATGGCAACCGCCTTTATCACTATGCTTTTTTCCTATATCATAAAGAATCGTTTTGCGACAGTGATTCCACTGCTTCTGGTGACGCTGATCAGCGGATTTACAGGCTTTTTCAATCAGCTTTAGCCAGGCATGGTGATTGATCAGTTCTTTCCTTCCCAGATGGTACATTTCACACAATTTTTCAAAGTCGCATTGAATCCTCATCTGGGTGAAATGCTGCCGTATTTCAGTATTCGCGGTTATTCGCTGGCCTGGAAGAATGTTATTATGCTGTTCTGGATAGTTTCGATTGTCATCATATCCCTGTGTATGCTTCAGCATTCCCGCAGGCATGTGAAGAACTGCAGCTGATAAGCAATATCAATTCAAATCAATAATATCCTTTAAAGCAGGTTACAATCTGATAACAGTGATATAAGCATTACATAAAAATCATATGGCAATCTCTTAGCAAATGATTCATTTAGTGACAGTCTATGGCGTTTTATATGATAATCCAGATGATCCACAGGCACTGCTGCTTCAGGAAAGTATACAGAAAGAGGGTCTTTCCAGCGTTGTAGAACGCATTACCGGCTTTCCAAAAACACATGAACTACATCATGCCATCCTGCAGCATTATGAAAGCTTAAAAAGAAATTGATACGGCTGGCGAAATAGCACTGTGACAGAAAGGCTTATCGCCCAGCAATATGAAACAAGCAAGAGAAGATTGGAAAGTATTCCACTTGTAATTGTATTCGCTTAATCCATGAGGCATAAGATTACCAGCGACAAGTGATTTTATGCTTTTTATTTACGTAGGAATCGCTATGTATGCTTATATACTCTATTCGAAATAAGCCTGATACATGTAAGAGTATAAGTTCAACACATTACAACGAAACATCATAAAAAACCTCATTCCTGCTTTACTTTCTTAGAATGAGGTTCAACGTTTTCCTTTTTAAACCTGATAATACTCCAGCAGATAGGTCTCCGCTTCTTCACACCATACATTATGATTTCTCTCACATATATCTGCCAGTGTTTTAAACAACGGATTTTCAGACTGCCTGCTGCGGAAATTTTCAATCGCAGTCAGTGGCAGATCGATATGCGGATAAATCAGTTTTTTCCCTCCCGGTATATTTGGCAGATTCAGAATTGTTTCCGGTGCAGCCTGCAACCCACCGATATGTGTAATCATATAGCTTGGATTCAGTCTGTTTTCTGCAGACAGCGTAAGGCATTCCAGCATATCCTGCGTTGATCCGCCAGAGGTTCCCACAATATGCGTTCCTTCATAATGCACATTGTAGAAATTAAACGGTACTGCAAATTGTTTATCGGTTGGTCCTGCAAAGAAGTTCAGACATCCATCATTTCCCAATACTGCGTCAGCCTGCTTCAGAAGTGCTGGTACTGCGGCAAATACAAACACATCATCAAAGCCGGTGCCCCTGCTAAGCTTTCGCAGCTCACTTACTGCATCTATATCCTTTGTATTGATATAAATCAATGTTTTCCCCTGTTTCTTTGCCGCTTCTTCCGGTATCAGTGTACGTGCACGTTCCAGACGCTGCTCATCGATATCAGTCACTACAATCAGCTTTGATGAAACCGGCCCATTCACTGCATAATCAATCGCTCCGATTCCCATCGGTCCGGCACAGCCCATAAGCGCCAGCTTTCCCTGTTCCTTTACGCCCATGAAATGCTCATATACATACTGTTTTGTATGATAGGTCGCATGGTATGCTCCGATAATGCAGGACATTGGTTCACTGAGGGATGCATTCGCAAAGTAATTTCCTTGGTAAGGGAGTACACACCCCAGATCAATGGCGATTTTCGGAATAATGCAGTAGGTGGCATTCCCTCCGAAATATTCATAGCTGTAGCCTGCGGAATAACCGCTTGGAAGCCCCATCGCAGGCTGCAGTACAAACTTTTCACCCGGCTGAAATCTGTCTTTCAGATGGTTTCCTACTTCCATGATTATGCCTGTAAACTCATGACCGGTAATCGGCGGACGCTCGCTGATATTATCCGGTACACGCTTGTGATCCTCCCCCAGAAGCGCTGCCTTGTACGTAGACAGACAGATACTGTTTGATATATTCTTCACCAGCAGTTCATCATCCCCGATTGGCGGTAATTCCAGTTCCCTAACTTGTATGGTATTCTTTCCGCATAGTACGGCAGCTTTTGCTAACATGATATCCTTCCCTTCTCTAGTTTTCTGTATTGCTGATTTCTTCGAAAAGCGCATCCAGATTCGGATCATTCATGAAATTCTGAATGGTGATAATACGGCGATTAGGAAATTTCAAGCGTGCTCGATCCAGCAGACTGATGTGCGTTACGATAACATCTGCCTCATCCGGCACCTTTTCAATAGCATAATTACGTACTGTTTTTTCAACTCCTATTTTCTGAAGACGCTTCTTGAACGCTGTGGCCCCTAACGCACTGCTTCCAAGTCCGGCATCACATGCAAATGCGATATATGCAATATCCTTTAAGGCCTCTGCTTCTGTCTGTAATGAAGATGCAAGGAGATCCTTTCCTTCCTGCTTCATAGCCTTGGATTTCTCAATGCTCTTCTCCAGCTTTTCATCACCGTTATCCTTGTTTGTCTTTAAAATAAGGGAAGCAAGCAGGAAGCTGATCACGGTAGCTGTTACTACACCTGCCAGAATACCGATGAAATTTCCTCTTGGAGTCAGAGCCAGATATGCAAATATAGAACCCGGGCTCGGTCCGGCAACCAGACCTGCTCCGAAAAATTCAAACACCATGATACCGCATGCGGAACCGATAATCATCGGAAAGATCATCAGCGGCTTCATGAGCACATATGGGAAATAAATTTCATGAATACCGCCTAAGAAATGAATAATGATCGCGCCTGGTGCTGTTTTCTTACTGTTTCCCTTACCGAAGAAAGAGAAGGCAAGCAGAAGACCAAGCCCGGCACCGGGATTACTGGCAACCATAAAGAAGATGGATTTCCCTGCTTCCGCAGCCTGCTGCATTCCCAAAGGATAATAGACGCCCTGATCAATAACATTGTTCAGGAACAGTACCTTTGCAGGCTCATTTACTACAGATAACAGCGGCAGGAATCCTGTTTTCACAAGTGATGTAATCATACTGGTGATCATTTCATTCGCAAACTCAATAACAGGTCCGATTGCTGCGTAAGAGCAAAGACTCAGAATCATTGCGATAATACCAAGGGAGAAGTTGTTGACAACCATCTCAAATCCGGCAGGAATTTTTCCGTCAATCAGCCGGTCAAACTGTTTTACACACCATGCACTCAGCGGTCCCATAATCATTGCGCCAAGAAACATATTTACTTCAGAACCAACAATCAGTCCAAAGGTTCCTACACATCCAGCAATCGCCCCACGTTCGCCGTGTACCAGTTTTCCCCCGGAATAGGCAAGCATCATTGGCAGCATATACTTTACCATTGGCGCTACCAGTTCATTGAAGCCTTCGTTCGGTATCCATCCTGTAGGGATGAACAGAGCCGTTATAAATCCCCATGCGATAAAGGCACCCATATTCGGGATGACCATAGCGGTCAGAAATCCACCGAATGCCTGCAGCTTCGCTCGATTCATTTTATTTCCTCCTTACAAAATCTCATATCCTGTGACAGTCTGAGAGTCAGATCCGCCTGCATGGAATGCTGTAGGACCCGCGAAACATTTCTGCCGTCACTGCGTTCGTAAAACGCAATCGCTTCGCTGCGGGAAAGTCCTCCCTGTATCTTCCGCTCAATCAGACGCTGTTTCAGCATGTCCTCTTCGGCTTGAATGAAGATACTGTAATCACAGAACTGTTTCAGCTCCTTCCAGCCTTCCTCCTGTAACAGAAGCCAGTTTCCTTCGAGAAGCAGTATATCCTTGGATATCTGTATCTGATCCTCGACAACATCATGCAGATTTCGATCATAAACCGGCCAAGTTATATCCTGATCTCTGATGATACGTAAAGCCTCTGTCAGTTTTTTTATATCAAAGGTTTCCGGACAACCTTTAACATCACGTAATGGGATCCTGATTCCATCCTTCAGCATGGTATGGGAATCAAGGTAGCGCTGCGGATAATGAAACCCGTCTAATCCGATATCCTGTATTTCACAAAGCTGTTCATCAACTCTGGACAGATGGGCGAGTACACTAGCCAGTGTGGATTTCCCTACAGCCGGCGGTGCAGCGAGAAAGACCAGAAGCCGTCGTTTTTTCTCTTTCTGAAATTCACTCAGCTTACGAAGCAGCGGAAGGAATATCATTTCCATATCCTCCTGCTCATAATCTGCTGAAATCGTAAATCCGTTGATTACAAGCGGAAAGGTGACTCTGCTCATGCAAGCACTCTCCTGATATCCTCTACACATTCCGCATGCAGAAGGCCATTCATTTTATCCTCATCCATAAATACGTCAACCATATCACTGAGCAGCTGCATATGTGCATCATTGTCATTGGCGGATAAAGCAATAATCAGATGTACGATATTGTCCTGAGGAAATGCGACACCATCCTTCAGCTTCAGAATGGATATATCCGTTTTCAAAGCACCGTCTTCCACGCGGGAATGCGGCATCGCCACATCCGGCATTATAACGATATACGGTCCATTCACCTCAACGTTGTGAATCATAGCATCAATATATGATGCTCGAATACTTCCATTCTCCAGAAGCGGTGCAGCCGCCATGCGAATGGCGTCCTTCCAGTCCTCTGCTCTTTCTGCAGTCTGCACATGTTTTCCCAGTAAATCAGTAATCATAAATGGTACCTCCGGTAACGTCCTGTTTCTTTACACCCATATGGTATCATGCAAAACAAAAGAAATACATTTGTATTCGGTTTCATTTTATTGTGAAGAAAAGTATCCCCACCACTTTCTTTCACATAAATGTGAAAAAATCTGTCGTACGAAAAATATCTATATCTGTTATAATGTGCATGAAGGTGATAGTATGCTGTCAGATAAAGATATAGAATTGCTTTCTCTTTTATATAATAAGGAAGCCCCCATGAGTATTAAGGATTTGTCGGATTACTTTTCAGTCAGCGAACGCAGTATCCGCTATTATGTGAATAATCTAAACTATGAGCTAAAGGAGCATGGAATTTCAATTATAAAAAAAATCTGTACACTGCAGGACCGTTCCTATGTTGAAGGCTTTTTACAGGAAAAGCGCCCACAGCTGTACAGTGGAGATACCAAAAAGAAATTCATGCTGTACACTCTGTGCTTTGAGGGTAGTATCAACCTGAGTGCCGTATCAAGAAATCTTGATATCTCACGCTCCAGTGCCAAAAGCTATATGGATGATATTCGTACAACTCTTACAAAGTATCACCTGGAGCTGTTACAGGAGCATAAAAAAGGACTGGTGCTCACCGGTTCTGAAGAAAACATACGCAAGCTTTTACTGCAGCTGCTTATGGAATATGAAAAGCTGCCGGAAACACAGCAGAAAATTCTGATTGAGATTCTTTATCACTGGCGTACTGATCTTGCGGAGGAACAAATTCATAATTTTTTACATGTTATACAGAAAGAGCTTGGTTTTGTTTTATCTGACCATAGTTATTCTATCATGTTTTATTCCTGCCTGATTATTTTAGCCAGAACAGCAGCACAGCAGACTCTGTTATCCTGTGATAATGAGTATTTCCTCATTACATGCCCGGAGTATAAGGTGATTGAAGCAAATAAGGAACTGCTTAAGCAAGACCTGAATCGCTATGAAACAATGCAGCTGTCTTCCCTGTTAATTGGTTCAAATTATGCACAAAACAGTAATCTTCGGGAAAATGAATGGTTTGAACACGATTTGCTTGTATCTAAAATCATCAATCTGTACAGCAAATATTATCAGCTAAACCTAAATCAGGATCGTACTCTCTATGAAAGTCTTTTGACGCATCTTCGCCCGACTATGTATCGCCTGTTGAACCATATTCCTGTATCAGATATGGATTACCGCCTGATTCAACAACAGTTTCCCAAGGAATATGAGGTGATGAAGCAGGTGCTTACAGAGTTGAATTTCTTTACAGGTGAGCATCAGGATCAGGATGAAACCGCTCTTTTGACATTGCATTTCAAGGCAGCAATTAACCGGTGCGAAAAAAACAATAGTAAGAAAAAGAATATTCTGATAATCTGTTCGCACGGATATGGAACCAGCAGACTTCTGGAACAGCAGCTGTCAGATACCTATGAGGTGAATGTTCTCGATTGTATTCCCTACCATTATTTAAAACAGTATGAGCTGCTGCATCAGGTGGACATGATTGTCACAACAATCAATACTCTGAAATATTGTAACGACCTTCCGATTCTTCATGTGCATCCTGTCTTAAGCAGTGAGGATATTCAACTGCTGGATGAGCAACTGCTTGTAAAGCGAAAAAAGCGGGTTCGTATGACCGCTATTCTGGAGGCTGTGAAAAAATCCTGCACAATCCATGATTATGCGGAGTTGAAGAAAAACCTGAGCGAGGCATTGCAGGATTTATTGATACGGGATGATGGCCGTGACCAAACACTCCTTGATATCCTGCCGGCAGAGAATATCCTTCTGAATTATCCTGCTGAAAACTGGAGAGATGCGATACGTACAGCAGGTGGTCTGCTCGTAGTAAACGGTTATGTGGATCAGCGTTATCAGGAACAAATGCTGTATTCTTTTGAAAATTATGGGTCCTATATGATAATTGATGATGGAATTGCTATTCCCCACGCGAAGAATGAAGGAACGGTCAGAAAAACAGGCATGACCTTGTTAATTTTAAAAAAACCGGTAGAATTTATTAATGGAAAAAAGCTTCAGGTCTTCTTTTCCTTCTGTTCTAAAGATAATATCGAACATCTGGATGCTTTGGTCGCAGTAGCCAACTTGATCAAGGAAACGGATTTTCGACAATGTATAAAGAGATTTCATAATTCTCTTGAGATAGTACAATTTATAAAGACACATACACAAGAAAGTATTTAGAATAATGAAAAGATGCTTACAGGTATCTTGCAATTCATTAACGCTATGAATTGCATATTTCTGTATTGCATCTTTTTTACTATTATTCTTTTTCTGTAGTAGTTCCTTTTGTATGATAGGTCGATTCTCCGCGTTTGATTCGATCACATGGGCACACGTTGTGCACCCTATAAGTTCTCTGCGTTCGATTTTATAAGGCGAGCGTACCAGTAGAAGGAATCCTTTGGTATACATTTACCAGTGCCATTTCCCTCGTTATCGATATCCACGTAAATAAGCCCATACCGCTTTTCCATTTCACAGCTGTTTCCGCTGACGATATCAAATGGTGACCACATGGTATATGCGAAGATATCCGTACCCTCTTCCATTACATCCTTTAACTCCTGAATATGGCGTTTCTGATAATCAATCCGGTATTCGTCATGTATGCAGCCATCACTTCCCAATGCCTCTTCCACCCCCACACCGTTCTCTGCAATCATCATCGGTACGCCGTAACGATCCCAATACTGTGCCATCGTATTGTACAATCCAACCGGATCGATCGTCCAGCCCCACTCCGTCGCCTTTGTGTACGGATTGGCGCACCGATTTCCATTTTCATCAACACAGTGACTATAATAATATGCGACTGCCAGGAAATCCATGGTATACGAACGGATCAGCTCCTCGTCACCATCCTCCATCTGAATCGTGATACCATGCTTCTTAAACCACGTTTTCGCATATCCCGGGTATTCTCCACGCAGCTGTACATCCGCAAAGAAGAAATCCTTCATCCGGTTTTTCTCAATCGCTATCTTTACATTCTGCGGATCACAGGTCTTTGCATACGTCAGCTGATCTGCCAGCATCATACCGACTTTTAACGCAGGATCAAGTTCTCTTGCAGCCTTGACGATTCCCGCACTTGCCACAAACTCATGATGCACCGCCTGATATTTTTCGGCAGTGAAATCCTCATACTCATCCATAACCATTCCCAATGAGCTGAAGGACTCCCCAAAAATCAGGTTGATCTGATTGATTACGATCCAGTATGTAACCTTGTCCTTATATCTTTTCAAACAGGTTTGTGCGAAACGCTCATACAGATCAATCGTCCTTCTGCCATACCATCCCTGATAATGTGTTACCACCTTTAACGGCATATCGTAATGTGTCAGTGTGACGATCGGCTCGATGCCCTGTCTGTGCAATTCATCAAACACCTCATCATAAAACCGAAGTCCCGCTTCATTGGGATATTCATCATCCGCATTCGGAAAAATCCGTGCCCAGCTGATACTCATTCGAAATGCCTTAAAGCCACACTCCTTCATCCAACCTATGTATTCTTTATATCGGTGATAGAAATCCACCGCCTTATGCTTTGGATAATATTGCTGCTGCTTTTCTGCCTGCACATCTGCAATACGCTGCTTCAAAAGCTCTCTGGTATAATTGGTATTGCCGCCGCCTGCAGCTTTTTTATAACAAATCTGGATATCCGCAACATTCAACCCTTTTCCATCCTCCAGATAGGCTCCCTCCATCTGAACAGCAGCACTTGCGCCACCCCATAGAAAACCTTCAGGAAACACACTCATCAGCTTTCCTCCTTTTTTACAAACATAGCCGCAAAGCTGCGAAAGGTATCGATTAGAGAACTGCACAATTCAATTTCACTGTTGATTGTCATCAGTGTGTCCTGCGCATGATTGAACAGCATGCAGTATTCATACTGCACACCCCGTGCTTCGGCCTGAATAATTTCTGTCTGTGCCGCATGAGCCTGTGTTATCTCTTTTTTGGCTTCCTTCAGGCAGGCATCCGCCTTCTCAAACTGCAATGCTTGTACATATTTTAATGCCTCTTTGGTATGCAGACGGGCATCTCCGGCATGCGTCAGAATCCCCATTGCACTCAGTATCAGCTCATTGTTTTCATCAGTCATTTGCTTCCATCTCCATTTCTTCCTTCACCATTTTATTCTCATGTGCCTTAAAGAACGGCCACCAGATCAGCCATGACAGCAGGAACATGCCTACAACCAGAATCACGGCACGGAAATCACCATGTGTTGCCAGAAAGGAACAAATCGGCATCGGCAGCTGGTTCACATTCATGACAGCATGCGGAATCGTGACAAGACCGCTGGAGAACGCAAACCATGCAATCGTTGGCAGAACCAGTGCATTGATCCACATCGGTATCATTAAAATCGGATTCAAGGCAATCGGTGCCCCATATACCAGAGGCTCATTGATATTGAACAGCGACGGTATCATAGCAATCTGTCCGAACTTCCTGATTCTCTTACTGCGGGATTTGAGCATCATGATATTCAAAGCCAGTGTCATTCCCATACCTCCGATAAAGATTACCGAAAAGGTTACATTTGATGTATAGATATTTGTCGGCTGCAGCCCCTGTTCAAATGCAGCTGCATTTGCGGTGATTCCTGCAAGACCGATAGGACTGGTGATTGGATTCATAAACCAGCTGTTGATACCAAATGAATAGAAGAATACCGGTATAAAGATACAGAGCATAAAGCCCGGATAGGTCTGACCGATACTGATCAGTGGTGAGAACAGCTTGGTAATGAGCTCAAATAGGTCAATATTGCACCAGTAAATAAGGATGGTAGTAAGCACAAGCACGATAATTCCCGGAATAACCTGATTCAGCCAGCGAATCAAAAAATCCGGAAGAGATACGGAATCCTCAAACAGATGCAGCTTGAAATACAGATTACTGATCACAATGGTCACAATACCCGCAAAGAATGCAGAAATCATACCGGAGCCTCCGAATCTTCCAAACGCTACCTGAAACTGAAAGTCCGCAATAGACGGTTTAATCACCATAAAGAACATCATTAAAGCGATTAAGCCGGTTGACACACCATAATCCTTAAACCCATATTCCTTTGCGCCGTGATAGCCAACCAGAAAAACAAGTGTCAGCGACATAATGCCAAAGCTGAAATTATAGACCGGAGAAAGATCCGGAAGAAAGGAGACATAACCCGCAAGCAGATTATATATGGAGATGATACTCCCCAGCAGCAGAATCGGCACATTGGCCATCAATGCCCCGGAAAGTGTACGTATTATTTTTTTATCCATGGCCTTTGCGACCTTTGGTGCAAAGCTGGAGCCCAGCCAGTTAATAAATGTATTCATAGCTCTATCCCTTTTCCTTTAACGTTTCCATACATAAAGCAAGCAGTCCTTTTCCATCCAGTCCTGCATACATATCCTTCGGTATCATCAGAACCGGAACTGCATACGGACCACACATCGCCTTTAATTCATCAAACGCATAGGATAAATGCGGCCCGATGAGCAGAATATCCGTCTTCGGAAGATCATCCGCTATATTGTTCTGACTCTTTGCTTCCACCTTGGCCATGATCCCCTGTTTTTTTGCTGCACCGCGCATCTGCTGTGCCAGAAAGCCGCTGGACATCCCTGCTCCGCAGCATAATAATATATTCAGTTTTTCCATCTTTTCTACCTCCTGTTGGTACTGGAACTGTTCCACGCCTATATTATCTCCGGTATAAAGAAAATGCTCAACTTGTAATCTTTCCTTGCAGGGGTGAAAGTTTTTATATTTTCATCCCTGTAGTGAAAAAGATTCGTTTTGCTTTGTTTACTTCTTGCATTATAATAACAGTAAAGAGAGAGGTATGCGTATGAAAAAGAAACATGAGGAGCTTGTCCATATAATAAGACAGCAGAAACAGCCGATTTCTTCCACACAGCTTGCCAGACTGCTTAATGTTACTCCGCGATCGGTAAAAAACTACGTTGCCGCCATACAGGAGGAATTTCCTGATCTGATTGCGGCAGGTCCCAGAGGATACCGTATTGATACAGATACGCATGTGAAAGCAGAAAGTGATATTCCGCAGACATACCAGGAGCGCAGCTCTTATATCATCCGGCAGTTTTTCATTGACCACGCGCAGGAAATCGATCTGTATGATCTTTGCGATGAACTATATTTGAGCTATTCATCCATAAAAGGGTTGCTGAATCGCATGAACAAAGAGTATCAGGATACCGGAATCACCTTTCGATGCCGTAATGATATGATATATGCGGACGGGGAGGAAAGACATAAACGAAAATTTCTGACAGACATCATTTATCAGGAGTCTAGTGAACGCTTTGTGGATTTACAGACATTGAAGGATATATTCCCGAATTTGAATGTGCAGCAGATTCATGATATCCTGCATGAGACATTCAAGAAGCACAGCTGCTATATCAATGACTTCGGATATACAAATCTGACACTGCATCTTGCCATACTGCTTGACCGTATGCAAAGCGGCAATACGATTGAGCATTCACAAAAGGAGCAGCCTGAGCTTTCAGAAATTACGGTGTCTGTGATAGACGAATTAGAAAAAAGCTTTCATGTTGCCTTACTGGATCCAGAACGCTGTGATATTCACAACCTTGTCACCACCAGCATCAACCTCTGCCATGCGGAAAGCCGACAGGAGCTGATTACCGTTGTTGGACAGGATATCTATGAAATCACACAGACCGTTATATCCTCTGTCAACCGGCAGTATGGTTTACAGCTCGATAAGGATACGCTGCTGTATCCGCTTGCTCTGCATTTCAAGAATTTATTTGCCCGCTGTAAGAGAAACACCTCATTGCGCAACCCGCTGCTGGAAAGCATTCAGGCCTCCTGCCCGATGCTGTTCGACTGCGCAATCTATGTCGCAAATTATCTGGAGGCTTCCTGTAATCTCCACATCACTGCAGATGAAACCGCTTATCTTGCTATGCACATCGGTGCCGATATCGAACGGCAGAGCAGCGACAGCGGAAAGCTGAAATGCGTACTGCTGTGTCCGGATTATCAAAATAGCAGGCAGGAAATCTATAATTATCTTCTCATTCATTTTGATTCTGAAATCTGTATCAGTGCTGCATGCTCCTATGAAGCACAGCTGCCGGATACAGCAATCGACCTGTTGTTTACCACAATTCCCGTACAAAAAGAGTATCCGCATATGCTGATGATTCCTCCATTGAAAAAAGCAATGGATCTTAAGCAGATATTCGAAAAAATACAGGAGGTTATGGATCAGAAAAAGCTGCATATCCTCTCTGAGAGCTTTTCTGACTTTTTTCATGAATCGCTTTTCTATCTGCATACAGATGCCGGTTTGAAAAAAGAACAGATAATCCGTATCCTCCACGATAAGCTCTATGCACAGGGCTATACCTCTCCATCCTTTTATGAGGATGTAATCAAGCGGGAGGAGGCCGCTTCCACAGCCTTTGGATGCATCGCCGTTCCTCATTCCATGAAAATGGACGCCAGAAGGACCGGCATAGCTCTCGCCCTGTCGAAGCAGGGTATCACTTGGGACAAGCAGATTGTTCATGTTGTCCTGTTGATCGCCATACACGAACAGGAGTCACATTTATTCAGAAAGCTGTATGAAGCCCTGATTCTGCTGTTCTCTCAGAAGCATGTACCCGATCAGATCAAGGAATGTATAAGCTTTCAGGAGTTTAGGCAGCTGTTGCTTACTCTGACAGATTAACAGCTCCTACATATACTCATCCTTACCGGCTGAACAGCTCTAGTGACAGACTGCCTTCCGGAAAAAGGATGACTTTTTTATTTACATTCCTTCTGCTTATTTGCTTGTTTATGCTCATTTTAACATCTATATCCATAATAAATCGTACATTTTCGATAATATTCGTGCAATAGTGCTTGTAATGCTCTTCCTATTCTCGTATAATAAAGCTATGAACGAATATGCTGACTACAGTTTGCATACCGCACCAGACACACACATACATAAGGATAAATACCTCTGATAAGCCATAAAGATAGGAGTTGAACAGACATGCTGTCAGCTGAAAGAAAGCTGTATATTCTAAAAAAACTGGAATCGGAACAGACGATACAGGTAAAACAGGTTGCCAAAGAGCTGCATGTATCGGAATCCTCCATACGCCGAGACCTTCTTGAGCTGGATGATGAAAATAAGGTTGACAGAATTTACGGGGGCGCTGTAAAAAAAGAACGGGAACGCATTCTGACAGATGAAGCGGAAATAAAAATGATGGAACGCATGTCCATTCATTATGATAAGAAGCTGCGGATTTGTAAAGCTGCCAGCACACTGGTAGAGGATGGGGAGTGTGTTTTTCTGGATGGTGGTACCAGTATTGTACCGATGATTCACTTTCTAAGCAGCAGACCGATTAAAATTGTGACAAACAATCACCTAATCGTACAGAATGTTCAGAATCCAAAGGCTAAAATCATTGTCATCGGTGGAGAATTCAATACGAAGTATCGAATGAGTGAGGGCAATGAAGCTCAAAATATGCTGCGTCTCTATAATTTCGACCGTGCCTTTATCGGCTGTGCCGGTGTTAGTCTGGGCATGAAGAAGGCTTTCACAGCCGAGATGGCCACAAGAGAGCTGAAGCGTATCGCTATGGAATTATCAAATCATAATTATCTTCTGATCGATGACAGCAAGCTGCGCGTAAAGGGCTTTTGTACGTTTGCTCAGCTGGATGAATTTGAAGATGTTTTTATCAATCGCACGACAGGAATGGAAACACTTCCGGATCATTTCATTGCTGTCAAATAGTAGCTGTACTGCACCATTTCCATATAACAGCAAAGAGTAGTCCTATATGGATGCACCACAAGCAGTTCATCATCCGGCTTATATTGCAGGAATACATCATTTCATTACAAATATTCATATCTAAAAAAGCTTTAAGCTTTATCGAAGAATCTGAACCGTTTTCTCCCGGAGGCTTTGAACTATCCATCATACTGTACTAAAAAAAGGGAGATTACAAACATGACAGTCGCTGTCTTGGAAAAGGAGATGTCTGTATTTCAGAAGGAAGCTGCATCATATTTAATTACATACATTTATCCATCAGGGATGCAACAATTCCTCTCTTTATCTGTCTTTCTTAATATGACAGACCCGGATCAAAGAATCCAACCAGAACTCCGGCAACAGCAATCACAACCATGAGCAGCATGATCTTGATCGGGCTGATTCCTTTTTTCGCCATCAGCCACCAGCAGCCCATAACAAACAGCAGAGTCAGAACGCCGGGAAATGCACCATCGAGCTTTTCCTGCAGTAGTACAGGTACTTCCTGAGTTCCTGTAACCTTTTCGATAACTTTAGAGCCTTCAATGACCATCTCTGTTTTATTCTGAATAGAAGTTGTCAGCTGTACAGCCGTTGTAATTGAATCCCAGGTGCCGGCCATGGCACCTACGATTACCTGCCCCATTACAATGACAGATTCACGCAATGCAGTTGCCTGTTCGCCGACAATTACCTCCACAGCTGAACCGCCAAGCTCATAGCCCTTTCCATAAATCCATTTCTGAAATAAAATACTTGTGATATTCCATACGATAATATAGAACAGAGGACCAATCAGTGAGCCACCCTCTGAAAGCCCCAATGCGATACCCAGCAGTACCGGAATATAGGTACCGACAATCAAAGAGTCACCAATACCTGCAAGAGGTCCCATCAAACCGGCGCGAATACCATTGATCATCTCATCATCAATTTCTTCTGCTCCGTTCGCACGTGCTTCTTCCAGACCAGCAGTTATGCCGACAACAATGGAACCAATCTGCGGCTCCGTGTTGAAGAATGGGTAATAGGTCTTCAGCTTTTCAGCCTGCTCATCCTTGGAGTCATACAGTTCCTGAACGATTGGCAGCATGGACCATATATAACCGAAGGTCTGCATGTGCTCATGAGAGAAGCATGTTAGATTTCCGTAAAACCAGCGCCAGAAGGATTTGGATAAAACTTTTTTCGAAAGCTTCTTCATATCAGATATCCTCCTCTTCATTTGTATTTGTCTTTGCACCTCTCAAACGAATCATCGTCATCTGATAATTGATCAGTGCGAATACAGCACCGACTGCAGTTGCCGCAATCAGAGTTAAATGCATGGATGCCGCAACCGTGAAGCCAAACAGGAAGAAAATCAAATCGGTTGCTTTGCTTACGACAGATTTCAGCAGTATTGCAATCCCTACCGCAGGCAGTAAGCTGCCGATAGTAAACAGCGATTTCATATACCAGGAATCCATTGGCAACGCCGTTTTAAAATCTGTAACAGCTCCAGCACCATAATAGGTAATCAGCATGACCGGAATAAAGGATACAAGAATATGCGAAATCAGCGGAAGTATCACATTGACCTTTGTTATGATATTAAAATCCTTTTTATCAAGTCTTGCCCATCCGATATGCTGCCAGACAAGATTCATCATAGCAGTTTCATAAAACTGTACCGTGCCGACCGTACCTACCAGTGCACCAATGGATCCGGCAAGTCCCAGTGCTTCCGGACCGCCAAGATCAAGCCCCTGTGATTTCGCTGTTGCATAGGCAAGCGGGATACCGATATACGATACTGCACGAAGATCGGCAGCAACGGTTCCTCCAGGTGTTACAACTGCGATATAGATAATCTGCATAGGAATAGCCAGTTTGATACAGCCCTCTACATCACCCAATGTCAACCCGACAAATAATGAGGCAATCAACGGACGATTTAATGTATAGTTACCAATCGTCGTACCCAGTGCGGCAGGGATGGACGCTGCTGTACAGCTCATTAGACCCAGCAGTGCAGCCTGTACCCAAGTAATCATAACTTCATCTCCTTTTCTCTGCATAAAGTAGCTCAACAGCAAGTCATCCTTTCTCACATTTCACGGCCCCTACCCCTTGGAAAATCAGACCTGCTGTAATTACAAGGATATTATATTTATTTGTGTAATCGTTTACAAAACTATAAATAGCGATTTACTTATAAATGACATGCAGCCTTTTTATTATTTGCTCATTCTTGCGCGTTTGACAGCATTGCAGTTACAATTCTGCTTATTCAAAGCAGAAAAATGTTTGTTATTATAAAATAATATATTCGAAACTGTGATTTTATTTGGTATTTTCCATATTTAGCAAGCTTTTGTTTCTTGTTTATCTCATATTCTGATTAGTTTACTGTTTTTCAAAGGAAAACCATTCATTTCTCTACATCGATACGAACACATAGCAGCTCTTCTTGAAAGCAGCCATTTTGTTTTAAAGGATTCGTATATCGATCAGCAATTGCATAGATACAATTGTATGTTCTTTTATAATATTCAGGTATGCAGTACGACATCTTTCAGCCTTTACAACCATACATACATTCACAGTACAGCTAATATAACATTTTATGTACAAAAAGTATGAGAGTCACCACACAGCTTTCCGGTATCGTACTGCTGATAATATTTCCACAGTAAAAAAAGAGGCATCCCTATTTGCCTCTTTACTATATTCTTCGCTTCTTATCCGATATTAGTAATTATCTGTGGAAACCTTATTATCCAGACCCAAAACTACCGGTACAGACTTGTATCCGACACCCATGCGATCGATTCCCATATCGATCAGCTGCAGGAAATGTTCTCTGGTACGGATGCATCCGCTTCCCTTAACCTTACATTTACCGTCAACCTCTTCCATCATAACCTTAATGATTTCCGGTGTTGCTCCGTGTGATTCAAAGCCTGTAAGGAATCCGGTGCTGGTTTTTACAAAATCTGCCCCTGCATCGATACAGCATTTGCATGCTTTACGCACCTGTTCCTCGTTGAGAGCATCTGTTTCAAAAATCACCTTGATTTCTCTGCCATATTTATGAGCAGCATCCGCACATGCTTTCAGATCCTTCGTGACTTCATCAAACTTACCGGAACGGATCAGACCGAAATTAGCAACGATATCCACTTCTTTTACAGTATCGTATTTTGCTACGATTTCAATCTGCTTCACTTTAGATTCTGTTGAGCTCGTCCCAAATGGGAAGTCACATACCGGACACAGCATTGTTTCGCTTCCCTTAACATATGGTTCACAAAGATCCATATATCCTGGATTGATACAGATTGTAGCACAGCCCAGCTCGACGCCGTCTTTTGTAAGAGCAATGATATCCTCCTCTGTAAATTCAGGTTTTAATACGGAATAATCAATATACTGTGCAAGCTCCTTTGTCGTCATTTCACATGCTTTTTTTGTTGGTTTCATTTTGTCACCTTTTACACCATAGTGCCCTTTCTTACAATCTAATTATAAGGCTGCAGCGAAACAAAATCAAGCATTTTCATTCATTTTTATATATACTATAAATGAATTTGAATGTTTTTGCTCATTTTAACCAGTATTTCTTATCAACAGGTAGATTAACAAACAATTATATTTTCTATATACAATAATCACAAGCCTACACGCAGGATTCCAGGTGCGATAGAATCATAAGGAAGATGCTGAACCTGAAGAGTCGCGTTTATCGCTATGCATAAGAAGGCAGTGCCCCAACACCAATAGTGCTATAAAATCACGGCTTAGAAATAAGCTGTATATCGCATAAAAAAACACGGATCTATGCCGTGTTTTCTTAATGACTTTCTCTTAGTAGTTTTTAGCTTCTTCAGCAAAGTGAGCTCCGGAGTATCCACATACCGGACATGCCTTTGGTGCTGCAGTTCCTTCGTGACGGTATCCACAGATATCACATACCCATACAGTAGCTTCATCTTTCTCAAATACTTTACCGTTCTTCACGTTTTCCAGCAGCTTCAGGTAACGTTCTTCGTGGTGTTTTTCGATTTTAGCAACCTGCTCCATCTGGAATGCGATTTTAGCAAAGCCTTCTTCTTTTGCAGTTTCCGCAAATCCCTTGTACATGTCAGTCCACTCATAGTTTTCACCAGCAGCTGCATCCTCCAGATTAACTGCAGTTGTAGGAACCTTATCCTCATGCAGAGCCTTGAACCACAGCTTTGCGTGCTCCTGCTCATTGCGTGCAGTTTCTTCAAAGATATCAGCGATCTGCTCCATACCTTCTTCACGAGCCATCTGTGCGTAATATGTGTATTTGTTACGTGCCTGAGATTCACCGGCGAATGCTGCCATTAAGTTCTGTTCTGTCTTAGATCCTTTTAATTCCATGTTTTTTTCCTCCGTTTTTAACTTTACATTTTCTGATCAGTGTTCCTGATCCATACCATTCTGCTTTTTCAAGCAATCCTGGCAGATACCCTCTGCCATCATATTGTGTGTCTTGATTGGAAGTCCAGTCTGTTTTGACATTTCCTCGTTGAATGACTCAAGATAAGGAATATCCAAATCAAGGATGCGGTCGCACTTAATACAGTGCAGGTGATAGTGCGGTTTACAAGTTTTATCGTACTGATAACCATCTATAGGATGCGCAATCTTTTTGACTTCATGCATCTCACAGAGAATATTCAGATTTCGATAAATCGTTGCCAGACTGATTTTCTGGCCGCCGGCATTCATTTCCTGAAAGACCTGCTCCGGTGTGACATGACCATCTATCTGTTTCATATAGTTTAGTATCATATCACGCTGCTTGGAAGACTTTCTTATCATGTCAACCTCCAATCTTAAGAACCGTTCTTATTATATACCCGAAAAGTGAATCCGTCAATAGTTTTAAGAATAAAATTAAAAATAATTCTTAGTTTTATCATTGGAAGGAAAAGCGGTTATGCAATGCCTTCCTTTTTATGCAGCAGTACCACACACTGTGCCTGCACACCTTCCTCACGACCGACGAAGCCCAGCTTTTCCCCGCGTGTTGCCTTGATGCTAACCTGTTCCATATCACAGCACAGTGCCTCTGCGACATGCTTTCTCATTGCCGGAATATGCGGAGCCATTTTGGGTCGTTCAATCATGATCATGGCATCCAGATTACCGATTGCATATCCCTTTTCCTCCATAATCTTATATACCTGCCTCAGCATCCACAAAGAATTCATATCCTTATATCTTTCATCCGTATCCGGGAAATGCTTTCCCAAATCCCCCAGCGCCAGCGCCCCCAGAATACTCTCCGCTATTGCATGCAGCAGCGCATCCGCATCGGAATGCCCAAGCAGTCCCATCTCATGTTCAATTTCCACACCTCCCAGAATCAGCTTTCTTCCTTTTACCAGCTGATGTATATCTGTAGATTGCCCGATTCGTATCATACAGACACCTCCTTCTTATATTTATATAGTGTATCGCAGATTTCCGGAAGACGCAATTCATCCGTGTTTATTTCATAGGGAAACACAGTTAGTTTGTATTTCTTACTTTTTTGTAATTTGTAGAAAAATACTACAAAATGAAAGAACCTTATGGTATTATTAAACTATAATAAAAATAGTAAGGGAGAGAAACAAATGAAAAAATTAGCCGCACTGGTATTAAGTTTTGGTATGCTGTTTTCCATGGCTGCCTGCTCCGGTTCCAAGGTAAGTGACGACGCACTGGATAAGCTGGAATCCTCGGTAAAGAAATTCAGCGAGGTAAAAAATGCGAATTACTCTGCAGATATGGATATGACTGTAGATAAGGAAAATGCAAAGATTAAGCTGTATGGTGGTTTTATTTCAGAAACAAAGAAGCCTCTGCAGTTGAGCATGATCATGGATATGGAAGCAAGTGGACAGAAGCTGGAGAAATACATGCAGCTGTTTGTTAAGGACGATACCATGTACCTGAACATGATGGATATGATGAAACAGAAAACAAGTCTGAAGGATGCAATGGGTACTGCAAGTATTCCAAATGTAAATTTTGATGCGGATACCTTTAAAATGAACAAGGAAGACATGAAGAAATTCCTGAAGGAAGCATCTGTAAAGGGAAACGACCTGAAGCTTTCCTTCGATGTTGAAAAGCTGAACGAGGAAACAAAGAAAGAAACAGAGAAAAACAATGTTACGGATGCGAATGTAGAATTCAAGAAGCTGGATATGGATGTCACATTGAACAATGACTTCATGGAGAAAGCTGTCATTACCATGGAGATGACAAATACCAAGGGTGAGACCAAGCAGGAAATGAATGGTACGATATCTCTGACCGTAAAGGATATCAACAAGGTTTCCAGCATTGATTTCCCGGACTTCAAGGATTATAAGGAAGGCAGCATAGAATAACATGTAACGGCCGTTGAACTCTTAGCTTCGCGGCCTTTTTCTAAATAGAAAAGGGAGATGAGAAAATTGAAAAAAATACTGGCGATACTGACCTGTGCACTGATGGGTTTCACACTTGCAGCATGCAGCAGTAAGAACAAAATAAATGAGGATGCACTGGATGCGTATGCGAAGGCAGCAACAAACATTACAAAGATGAAATCCGCAGCCTATGATATGAAACTGCTCGTTGATGCAGATGATATGGATATGCATGCCAAGGTTACCATGGACGGAACGTATAATGCGGAAAAGAAGCTGCAGCTGGCTTTGCACATGGATGCCGCTGTAAATGGAATCGGACTCGATGATCTTGCATCATTTTATATGAAGGATGATGTTGTGTATGCAAACATCATGGAGATGGAAAAGGAATACAATGAATTGGATGATCAGCTGCTGAACAAGCTGAAGCTTGATAAGGAAACCGGTGATCCGAAAAATAATGTTGAAAAGAGCTTTGAAGAAATGACGATGGAGGAAAAGGATGGCAGAAAGGTCATCACGGCTGTCATGAATAAAGACGGTCTGAGTGCCGCAAAGGATTATGCTAATAAATCCATTGATGATGATACCTTTAAACTCGGGAATGGCATTAAAGTCACCGGTATACGTGAAGGCTCCTATATTTTCACAGTGAATAACCAGAATCAGTTTGAGCGTATAGAAATGAAGGTCGCAGCGTCCTATGAACTGGACGATGAGGACGAAAAAAAGAAAGCAGTTGATATGACGATCAGCCTCGTAGTGAATCTGAACGATATCAATCAAGTAAATAAAATTGATTTTCCATCCTTTAAAGACTACAAAAAGGCAGATAGCAGGAAATCGGAAGCAAATGACCTGCTAAATGAATTAAGTAATGAAAATGCACTTTGATATATTGCATTTTACATTTATTTCTGATATGATGTACAGGCTTATAAGGGAGTAGTTAGCTCACATTTGAGTAGTTAGGTCAACATAATGATTCACAGTGAATCTGGCTTAAGTATTAAATAACGAGACTTATGCGTGTGTTTTTCACGTATGAGTCTCTTTTTCATTCAGGAGGATAAGGGTATGAGTTTATTTTCTATTTTTATGATCGGTATCGGGCTGAGTATGGATGCATTTGCGGTCAGCATCGCAAGAGGTATGACAATGAAGAAAGAAGATCTTCTGCGTTATGCACTCACGCTGGGTTTTTTCTTTGGTGTTTTCCAGGCTGTTATGCCATTGATCGGCTGGTGGGCAGGAAGCTATTTTCAGGAGTTCATCGCTTCCATCGACCACTGGATTGCATTTGGTCTGCTGGCCATCATCGGAGGGAACATGATACGGGAGTCCCTTCGTGGAGAAGAAGAGGCCTGTGAAGATAAATCTCTGACTTTAAAAACCATTCTGATTCTGGCTGTAGCGACCAGCATTGATGCACTTGCTGTCGGTATCAGCTTTGCATTTCTACAGGTACATATCTGGACAGCGATTACAGTTATTGGTGTTACAACCTTTGTGCTCAGCTTCATCGCCGTCTATCTTGGAAACCGCCTTGGTGATCTTTTAGAGAAATATGCCGGCATTCTGGGAGGTATCATTCTGATACTGATTGGTACAAAGATTCTTCTGGAGCATCTGTTTGGGTAGAAATACCTGTTGATGCTCCCTTTTCTATGATTTTATGATAAAATTATACGTACATGAATGGAGGAATGTATATGAAGCAGCCACTGGCTTTTCGGATGCGGCCGCAGCATCTGGATGATATCATCGGACAGCAGCACCTGATTGGTGAAGGCAAAGTTCTTCGCAGATGTGTTCTTGAAAAGCGCTTATTCTCCATGATTTTCTATGGACCTCCCGGTACCGGTAAAACAACACTGGCTATGGTGCTCGCAAACGAGCTGGAGCTTCCGTTTCGCATGTTTAATGCAGTAACCGGAAATAAGAAGGATCTGGAAACCATATTTCAGGAGGCAAAGTTTTACGAGGGACTGATCGTGATCATTGATGAGGTGCATCGGTTGAACAAGGATAAGCAGGACCTTCTGCTCCCACATGTGGAAAACGGTAATATCACCCTGATCGGCGCAACCACCAGCAATCCGCTGCATGCCATCAATCCCGCCATCCGTTCCCGCTGTCATCTGTTTGAAATCAAGCAGGCGCAGCAGGAGGATATCGAACAGGCTCTGATGAAAGCCATTCATCATCAGGACGGCCTCAATGACAGTGTTCAGATTGAGGAGGAAGCACTGCATATCATAGCGCGTCACAGCAATGGAGATATACGATATTCACTCAACATTCTTGAAATCTGTGCACTTGCAAGTGACGGTGTCATCACACAGGAGCTTGTTTCACAATATTCCCAGTTTCCGAATATGAGCATGGACAGCGATGGAGACGGTTATTATGATGTATTAAGCGGATTCCAGAAATCCATTCGGGGAAGTGATGTAGATGCTGCCCTGTATTATCTGGGTATCATGATCGAGGCGAATGATATGGACAGTATCGAGCGTAGACTGCTCGTTACCGCATATGAAGATATCGGTCTGGGAAATCCTGCAGCAGTGGCACGGTGTGCAACGGCAATTGATGCCGCAAAACGTGTAGGCTTTCCGGAGGCCCGCATTATCCTGGCCGTAGCCGTGATAGATCTGACTCTATCACCAAAGTCAAAGAGTGCAGAGCATGCAATCGATGCAGCAATGAGTACACTGCGCCATACCTCCTACAGTGTCCCGGATTATCTTCGATTTACACCGGTCAATATGGATGATGATGAAAAATATGATTATGAACGTAGTGATCTATGGAATCGTATCCAGTATCTGCCGGACAGATTGAAAAACAAGCATTTCTATGAACCGGAGCTGACATCCTCCTACGAAAAAATACTGGCGCAGAATCTGGAAAAGCTGCGCAAGGTACCACGTACGAGCAATCTGAAAGCATTGAAAAAGCAAAACAGTCGATAATGGCAATAGTATTGTTATCCTCACGAAGCTGTTCTGCATAGTTCTTACTTTCTTCTGCAGAATGCAACATCTAATACTTAAAGCAATCCTCCTGCATTCCCATATGCAATACGCTAGCCAGCTGCCGCAATGAGATCATCAGATTTATATGTCATTTTGAAAAAGGGTGAAATTCATCTTTTTTTGATATCCCATCAGCAAGAAGCAGGCAGCCGCCAATGATTTAAAAGGTAGAGGGCAGGCTGTCAAAATATACTTCAGCATAAAAAAACGATATAATCCCTGTTATATCGCAGTACGCATTCTTTCCCTCAATAATCTAATACTAGTCAAAATATTTCAGATAGTGTTTCAGGTCGCTGTGACTCTTGAATCCATGCTGACTCAGCAGCTTGAAAAGATTTTTTCTTCTGACATTCGCAGTCATACGAAGACCGCAATATCCGTTTTTACGTACTCTGGCCTCAAATACATCATAAATCTGACGCACCTCTTCATTGTCCGCGTAATCATCACTGACTACCAGAGCCACAATATTGACCAGCTTATCTGAATACAGTGTTTCATAAGGCGATCCGTGAATATAACCAACAACTCTGCCTTCATCCTCCGCAACGGTGATAAAGTCACTTCCCGTTTCCAGTATGGAAATGATACGCTCATACACCTTATCCTCATCATAGGAATACCCCAGCTTTTCATTCAGTGCATGGATGTCCTTATAATCTTCCGGTTTGATTCTTCTAAACTCCATAGCAATGCTCCTTTCCATTTCAGCTTTAGTCTATCATAGAATTGCCGTGATTGTAACAGTTTCTAATACAATTCTTGCCACATTTCTCACCTTTATACCGCATGTATAAATATTTGTTCTCTGGGGATGCTGTAAGTGTTGAAGCTGCCGCATGCAGTTTACGATGACAACAGCTACTATATGAAAGAAAGGCAGATGATATGACATGGTACTTTTAATATTCGCCGCCGCAGGGATACTTTTACTGTTTTATTTGTTTACTTACTGTTTTATTTGTTTACAAGAAAAAGCGAACAGCCGGTTCAGAAGGTAAATATTCAGGCAGATATACAGCATGATGAAGAAGCAGAGATATTTCTGGCCGGCGGGTGCTTCTGGGGTGTACAGAAATTCTTATCCTCCCTTGAAGGCGTCCGCTTTACGGAGTGCGGATATGCGAACGGAACGAGTGATAATCCAAGCTATGAGGATGTCTGTACAAAGGATACGGGCTTTGCAGAGTGTGTACATGTCCTGTATGATAAAAACGTGCTTACGCTGGAGGAGCTTTTGAATCAGTTTTACACCATCATCGACCCGGTATCCGTAAATCGTCAGGGAAATGATACCGGCTCTCAGTATCGCACCGGTATTTATTATACCAATCCAAAGGATGCCGATGTTATACAGCAGTCTTTGGACAAGCTTCAGAAATCCTATGATCAGCCGCTTGCTGTTGAATATCAGTCTCTTGAAAATTTCTATTCCGCAGAGACCTGTCATCAGGATTATCTGGATAAGCATCCGGATGGTTACTGTCATATACCCGCCTGGAAATTTGAAAGGAAGGAAGCGGCAGAGCCCCACCGTTTCCCGTTGCCGGAGAAGCAGGAGCTAAAGCAGAGACTGAGTGCAGAGCAATTTGCAGTAACACAGGAAAACGCGACAGAGCGACCTTATCGAAATGCTTACTGGGACACCTTTGAAAAAGGAATCTATGTCGATATTGTCAGTGGAGAACCGCTATTTCTTTCTACGGATAAGTTTGTTTCTGGTTGCGGATGGCCGAGCTTTACCAGACCGATTCAGAAAGACCTGATAAAAGAAAAAAGTGATATAAGTGGAGGTATGCGTCGAACAGAGGTACGCAGTGCACATTCCGACGCGCATTTGGGACATGTGTTTGATGACGGTCCGCAGCATTGCGGTGGGATGCGTTATTGTATCAACAGTGCGGCATTGAAGTTTATTCCCATCTTTGAGATGGAGGAAAAGGGATATGGTGATTATCTGGTGCTTATACAGCAGGAAAACCAGCAGTCTGCTGAATGAGGTATGCATTTTTCGCACGATACAAAAAAGAACAGGAGAGTATGCTTACGTTCAAAATCGGAATAAGGTAATTCTAGGCTATCAGTCACTATTAGAATTACCTTTTTTATAATATCCGAGAGTGAATCAGAGCCTGCTTCATGTTCTTTTTCTAAATGTATGTTCACATACCTGTTCGTTTTTTCGCTGTTTCTTTTCTACAGTGTTGTTCCTTATCCCTTTTCGGTACTCAGGGAAGGAGTAGTATGGAAGTAAAAGCTCCCTTTACTCGTATAAAAATGAAAAGCTTACATGTATTTATCATAGATGCTTTGTCCAATACCAAGTCTTCAGCAGCACCTGTGATTTATATAATACCTGTAAATGCACCAATGAAAGCAAGTATAATATAGATAATAATCAGATGTGTTGCTTTCGCATGTTTCTTTACCATCAAAATCCATGTCACAACGAGCAGAAGCAAAGGCAGTACAGATGGGAATACACCATCCAGAAAGCCCTGAACTGTAACATCCTTTACGATTGTAATATTCACGCTTAATGCCACAAAGCTGGCACCGATTGCACCCGTTACGATCAGACCCAGAATAGAGAACGCCTCCTGAATACGCTTTGCATTTTTACCAAGAAACATATTGACGGATTCAATTCCTAATCTGTACCCTCTAAAATATACAATATAAGAGAAAGCAACAATCAGAGGAAACATGGTAAATATGTAAAACAGAGGACCTACGATACTTCCATCAGCTGCAAGAGAGATACCAATACTCAAGAAAATCGGACACATCAATCCCTGGAAAAAGCTATCTCCAATTCCTGACAGCGGTCCCATAAGACCAACCTTCACGCCATTGATCATACCGTCATCAATCTCTGCACCGTTCGCCCGATTTTCTTCAAGAGCTGCGACAATACCGGGTACCACACTGCCTAGAATGGGCTCAACATTATAAAATACACTATGACGTTTTAATGCCTTTATCTCTTCTTCCTTATCGTCTCCATACAATTCCTTTATGATTGGCAGCATACTATGCAGGAAACCAAATGCCTCCATTCGTTCAAAGCCAAGAGATGTAAGATGGAAAAATGACCAGTTTAAATAACTCTTCATCAATGTTGATTTCTTTAATTTCTTCTGTTCCATTAGAATTCAACCTCCATATCGTCTTCCTCCTGATCAGCAGGAGTGCTTCTGCCAAGGAGCTTGTATGCGATTACTGCAAAAATTACAGCAATTACAGCAACAGCTACCATACTCAGTTCAAAGTAGGTTATGAGAATAAAGCCTGTCAGGAAATATACCCAGTATGTTCCATCCTTAATTAACAAGCTGGTAATCATCGTGATACCAACAGCTGGTAATACGCCGCCTACAATTTCCAGTGCATGAATGGTCCAAGCCGGTGCAGCATTTGTCAGACTGATTACATAGTCTGCACCAAAGTACAAAACGAGAAATCCCGGAATAAAACGAAGCAGGAAGGTAGTTAATTGGGCACCAAAGACATGATATTTAATAACACCCTTATAATCACCTTTTTCTGCAGCTTTCACAGCCATATTACCCCAGAATACATTGCTGAATTCCATACCATTCCAGATTAGAATACCAACGATTCCTAAGGTTGTGGCAAGTGCTATAGAAACATTGGCATCTCCACCAGATACTACTCCGAGTGCTACAGCAGGATAAGCAACAACAGCGATATCTGTTTGAATGGAACCACCAACAGACATTGTGGCAAGATATACTGTCTGAACAGCTGCTCCCACTGTGACACCTGTTGAAACATCCCCAAGAATAATTCCAACGATCAATCCGGATGCCAGCGGCTTACTTAAAACATAATATCCTCCAAAATCCCCCATAAGAACTGGTACACACTCTGCTGCTAAATAGCTGAACAGAGCAATCAGTACTGCCTGTAATATACTCACACGACTCACTCCTCTCCTATGTTTTTATTTATGATGTACGGATTTCCAATCAACTGCCTGTGTAGAAGGAATATTCTGGAATACGATTTCTTTACCCTTTTCAGAAAGATATTCGCACGCCTGTATTTCTTCATCATTTAATGCTGTAAACTGAGCAAGAAGGGTTCTGCCTTCTTCCTGTGATACCGGTCCGAGAGTGATTTTATTACCTACATTTACACCGCCTTTCTCCAGTTTCTCGAACACAATAGGTGATCTGGCTATCAGAATATAATTTCGTTCACTCTCTGATGCCTGCTTCGCCTTGATCAATGCCTGCTCAACGGTATAAATAAAAACTTTCATTCCCACTGCAGCATTTTTGTAAATCTGACGCATTGTTGGATCATTCGATATTTCATCATCCACCAGCAGAATACCGTTGTTCTGGAAAATCTTGCTCCACATGGTAACTGTTTGTCCATGAATTGCCCGATCATCCACTCTTGTAAAAACAAATGACATATGTCCAGCCTCCTTTTTGTACTAACCTTAATCAAATTATTACATACAATTATTTTATTGTCTATACAAAAATTAAAATTTATTAAATTTGTTATGCTATAAAAAAAGGTACTATCAATTTTAAAATTTTTTATTTTGCTGATTTTTAGACATTCTTCTTTATTGTCCTGGAAAGTAAAGAAAAGAAAAGATTATAAAACTAGGTTTTTTCGTAAATCTATAAAGAAAAAGCATACAATTCTCTGCTTTGTACATATAAAAGTAATAAAAATACTCAGGTTGACAATAGAATCCGAGCATGATAATAATGAAATCAGAAATGATTGGAGGTCATATTATGGACTATGATTTTGGAAAAGCATCTACCATCCCATCTGTATTTAACGACGAAACAAGAGAATTGCAGGTACCGCCGGATACTGTGATTGAGGAAATCGCAATCCGCAGAATGAAGGATATGCGTGAATTATTCCGTAATTCTGAAGATTATGAGGATGATTATCCTCTGTATTACATGTATAACGGTATCTATCGCAGCGCCCACAAAGAGATCTTTAAGAGTCAGCATATCCGTTATGAATATACCATTCTAATGCCACAGACGATTCATAAGGAAATGATGAAAGCTCACGGTCATATTCATGGCGTACATCCGATTAAGAAAACAAGGCACATTGAAGCATATGAGGTTCTTCAGGGTACAGGATTTTTTGAATTATTTGCCTATGAAGAAAACAGTATTCAGGTGATTATGTTAAATGTGAAGCCTGGGGATTATCTGATCATTCCTAGCGGTTATTACCATTTATCCATCAATACGGGAAAAGATCCGTTTATATTTGGTGATCTGATTATTGAAGATGCCAATAGTGAATATGGACATCTGAAAGAAATGAAAGGTGCTCCAGTCTATGTTATGGAAGGTTCCTCAGGTTTGCCGGAATTCGTATTGAATAAACAGTATCATGAACATGAAATCAGAATTACGCAATTGAATGCGGAAGAGGTCCCTTGGGAAAATCCAGTTGATCCAATCCCTTTATATGCACATTTCATTGCAGATCCGGATGCATTCAGCTTTCTAAAATAACATAATGCAGGCACCTGCAGTAAAAGAAAAGAGAAATTCTATCACTGTTTCTTTCTTACTTTAGGGTATATGAAAAAGGGAGACTTCAACTTCTATTGATAAAACCAATCGTGTTGAATCTCCCTGTTTTATGTTTACCCACAATCGAGAAAGAGCCCTGTCACTGATTTCTCTTTTTTCGTTCTTATTATATTTTACACTTCAGCTTCTCCAGTAACGGATCAAGCAAATGTTCATCTTCTTTCCGCATTCCGTACTCTCCCATCCGGATATGCGGTTTATAGCTGCCGTGAAAATCACTGCCGCCACTGATCAGCAAATGCTTTTGTAATGCATATTCCTTAAAATAGTTCTGCTGATCCATGGTGTGATAGGTTGTAAATACTTCGATGCCATCCAGCCCCATGGAACAAATTTCATTCAGTAAAGCATCCTTCTTGAAAAAAGCAACACCGGGATGGGCAAGGACCGCGATCCCATTATACTAATGTATCAGTTGTATTACATCCTCTGCCTGAGGATATGGTACAGGAACAAACGCCTCTTTACCATAAGAACAAAAATCCCAATAGAAATTGACGACTGCATTACCCGCCCTCTTTCCACCTTCATAATAGTCCTGCAGCTGCTGCAGATGCTCTCTTTGCGCATGAGCTAAAAACGTTCCGTAAATCACCTGAAAAGGATTTTCCTTTCTGCACAGTTCCATAAGCGTATCAACCTGCAGATCAACATGGTACAGCTCTTCAAGACGCTGTGCCTTGCTTTTGAAAGCCGCAAATTCCAGTTCATTTATTTTTTCATGAAGATGTTCGAATACCGGGGCATGATATTGCAGCTGAAAACCGATGATATGTGTTTCATATCCATGAAACAGAGAATCAAATTCAATTGCAGGTAACACAGCAAGTCCCTGTTTTTTTCCTTCCCGATACATTTCATCAATTCCCTGCATACAATTATGATCACAAAGAGCAACCGTATGCAGTCCTGCTTTCTTTGCAAGTTCAATTAATGCAGAGCATTCATACTCTCCATCGATACTCCAGATAGAATGCATATGAAGATCCTTGCTTACACGATTAGAATTCCGCATCTTCATCAGCTTCCTCTACATTTGAGAGCTGCAATTCCATAATGCTTTCTCTTCCCTTTGCGATACAGTGCTTACACAATGCATCCAGATCCATAAAATTTCTGGATATATAAGCTTCCAGTACCATGATGAGATTACAGCCGGAAATAATATGAAGATCATGTTTTCTCTGCGCCTGTAGTATCTGAGCCTGATTTGCGGGAGATCCCCCCGGTATGTCACAAAATATCAAAATACCGTCACCTTGGTCCAGTTCATCACATTTTAAGGATAATTTTTCATGAAAATCTGCCGGATCATCCTTCTCCTGTAAACATAAAACATCCAGAAGATCACTTTCATCATTGAAAAAACAATACGTTTCTTTCAGTCCCTGAGCCAGAGGTCCATGTGAAATCAAAAGTATTCCTATCATTATAATTTCCTCCTTTTCTACATCATACCTTGATTTTTTCCTGTAGTCAATAATTTGTTTATACATATAATGAATAATGTATACATATATATTTTTGTATAGACAATTTATTTTTTCAATGCTATAATGCAATCGTAAAGATCCCATGATATAAGCAATATTGGATCGGAAAGGATAGGATACCATATGAAGTATTTAACATCAGCATCTAATTACGAAAAGCACCCCACCACTGTCATACTGGGACATGACAATCAAGCCGTACGAGGTTATGAGGACATATGCAAATGGATCAAAACCAAAATGACCAAAGAACGCAACATCGTTTGTATCGACTGCTACATTGGCGTAGATCAGGAGGAACTGCTGGAAGGTTTATGTAAATATCTGACTTTTGATAAAATTATTCGCAGTGATACGATTTTTTATGATAATGATAAGATCTATGAGCTTTTAAAGCGTAACATTACCGATGACCGTGTATATGGAATTGCTTATTACGGAAAGTGGATGGATTTAGTAGATCCGCAAAGACTGGCAAATGCCCGTGAAGAAGCAGATACAGCCACTGGTAATATTTTGATTCTTGGTACTGCTGCAGACTACATCACAAAGAGTGATATTCTTGTTCTTGCGGATATGACAATCTGGGAAATTCAGATGCGCTACCGTCATGAGCATCTGCCGAACTTCCATACAGATAATGCAGATGAAGACATGATACGAAAGTTCAAAAGGGGATATTTCATTGACTGGAGAATAGGTAATGTACATAAGCAAAGCCTATATGATAAATTTGACTTCTATCTGGATACTGTAAAGCACAATGATCCGCGCATGATTGACAGAGAGGCATTTGAGGATGGTCTAACACAGCTTTTACAGCAGCCGTTTCGAACAGTACCGTTCTTCGATGAAGGACTCTGGGGCGGTCAGTGGATGAAGGAGGTTTGTGATGTAGAGGATAAAGACAGAATCAATTATGCATGGAGTTATAATCTTCTGTTCCAGGAAAATGAGGTAAACATCACATTTAAAGATATTTCAGTAAATATTCCAGGCTATACTTTGATGCAGCGTTTTCCAAAGCAATTGATCGGCGAAAAAGGCTTTGCCAGATTTGGTGCAGAGTATCCGATTCGTTATGATTTCCTAGATACGATGGAAGGTGGAAACTTATCCCTGCAGGTACATCCAAACCAGCAATATATGGTACAAAATTTTGCGATGCCTTTTACACAGGACGAAAGCTATTACTATCTAGACTGCGCAAGTGATGAAGAAACTTACATATATCTCGGTTTGACTGATGAGGCTAACCGTGAAGAGATGGAACGTGATCTCAGACTGGCATCTGAAGGAAAAATTGATTTTCCTGCTGAAAAGTATGCAAATAAGCTGCCAGCTAAAAAACATGATCACTTCAGCATACCGGCAGGTACAGTACATTGTTCCGGAGCTAATACAATGGTCTTAGAAATTTCCTCTTCACCTTGTATTTTCACTTTCAAATTATGGGATTGGGGTAGAATTGGTTTAGACGGACTTCCAAGACCTGTTCATATTGATCATGGTATGAAGAACATTCAATGGGATAAGCATACTAGCTGGATTAAAGAAAAATGTGCTTTTGATCCGGTATTGATAGAAGAAGACAATGTTCATAAAGAAGAACGTACGGGATTGTGTGAACTTCAATTTCTGGAATGCAGAAGAATCTGGATGACTGGAAAAACAACGCATTGCACAGATGGAGAAACCAATGCTCTGAATTTAATCAGCGGTAAGGAAGCTCTCATTGAAAGTCCGGAAGGACAATTTGCGCCATTCGTCATTCATTTTGCAGAAAGCGTATGTATCCCTGCAACCATAAGGTCTTATACGATTACACCATACGGAGAAAGTGAAGGAAAAGAAGTCGCTATCATGAAAACATTTGTCCGTTTATAATATGAAACGACTATATCGTATTAAGCCGATTGGTCATTACCGGATATGGGGAAGTGATACACTGGGAGACCAATTCCATCTCACAAATCCCAGATCCATAGGTGAAATCAGCTGTGCCAGTGCGAATTCCTCATGTGATTGCGAGATATATGAGGAAGCGTATACCTTATCTGATTTTTATAAGAATCATCCTGAATATTTTCATCTGTCATGTAAACAATTTCCCCTGCGTATAAATATAATGGCAGCAAATGAGGATTTATCTATTCAGGTACATCCTGATAAAACATCCGCAACAGACGCTCAGCCGGAAGCCTGGTATGTCATTCACAGTGATGGCTCCCGGTTATGTCTGGGGCACAACTGGCAAAAGAAACAGGATTTTCTGGATGCGGTTGCTCATCACAAGCTTCTTAATGGAGTTCGCTATCTTCCCTGTGCCAGCAATGACTATTTCTATTTACAGCCGGGAACCGTACATGCGGTAGGTAAGGGATCTCTGATATACGAACTCACATGTCAATCTGATATCACATATCGGCTTTATGATTATGAACGAACAGATGAATCAGGACATAAACGACCCCTGCATATAGAACAGGCTGCAAAGTATATATACTATCCGCAAGTATTGAAACAGCGCACACCGATACAATTGATACAAAGCAGAGATTGTATACAGACAGTATACCAAAATGATCCCGGCATCTTTACGTTAAAGAAAATAGAGCTGCATGGAGATACCACAATACACCATAAGGATTTCCACCTCCTAACGGTAATTGAAGGAAACGGCACGATCAACGACGAGCATATAAACAAATGGGATACACTTCTTCAAATTTGTGATACAAAACTTCATCTATGTGGTGATATGACAATCATGGCAGCGAGCTTTAAAGAAGCAAAGACTTCCTGCATAGCCACATAACCCTATGTATGACATAACAATAGCGAAACGCAACTCTATAGCATCTGCAAACAGTAAAAGCCTTATCCGAATTATCCGCTTAATACTAAGCTGTATTTGCAGTTTTCCTATCAATAGTGCATGTATATAATGGGCAAAGTCTTTTGGAACTTACCTTACAAAATAAAACCCTGAAGTTATAGAGGACATATCCATAACTTACAGGGTTTTTATCTTATTCTTTACAGCAGAGATGCCGCTTCTTCGTCCACAATCAGAGTGAAATGAGGATGCAATGTCAGAATGGAGGCTGGCACATCCTGATCAACCACCTGTTCCAGCAGTGTTTTGATAATGCCTGCTTTTTTTACTCCGCTGGCAATCATGACGATATGTCTGGCACGCATAATACTGCGTGGACCCATTGTAATATAATACTCAGGAACATCTTCCTCAACATTATGAAACTCCGGCAAGATGCGTGCTTTTAAACGCTGATCATTTTCCACACGGGTTGTCAGATCACCAAATTTTGTCGTCTGTGGCAGATTACCGCAAAAGTGACCGTCTGCCCCTACTCCCAAAATCACCATATCAAGCCCACCGTCTTTTTCAATGCGCTCGTCCTGTGTCTGATAATTAAACTGATCGAGCTTATGAATCTGTTCTTCTTTTATGTGTGCAGGTGTAAAAAATGCATCCCGCAGACCGGATATCGTAACACCCTCACGGTCCTCTTTTCGATAGGGTATTTCATCAAAGTTATAGAAATGCACATGCTGAAACTGTTTTTTATCTTTTACCATAGGTACCAAAATTTCATACATACGCTGCGGTGTCGTCCCACCTGTTATCGAAAGATTTACTCGTTCCCTATCCTGATACATATAACTCATCACATAGCCTGCGGCTACCTGACTCATCTCTTCAACGTCTTTACCGATTATAACTTTCATTTTTATATTCTCCTTAACATATAATATTCATAATTTCCTGACCAGCAGATACTGCATGCTCTTTATCTTTCACAAACAGGTCGAGATACTGGTTGGCGTTCGTGATGATCATAATAACATCACTATTGTAGTTTTTTTCTTTTATTTTCGCCTGATCAAATCGTATTAAGGCAGTTCCCTTAGTAACCGTTTCTCCCAGCTGTACTTCAGCAGTGAAAAAGGCACCGTTTAAATTCACCGTATCAATTCCGATATGAAGAAGGATATCCACACCCTCACTGCTTCGGATACCGATTGCATGCAGTGTAGGGAACAGGGCGGTTACCTCACCATCCACCGGAGCATATATAACATCCTCCTCTGAATGGAAGGCAATGGTTTTTCCCATTTTCTCCTGTGCAAAGGTATCATCCGGCAGCTCCTTCACATCTGTAAAGCTGCCATTTACCGGACTGTACACGGATATGACCTTATCATCCATTGATGCTGTTATTGTAGGTTTTACGATTGCCTGTACTTCCTTGATATTTACGCTTCCATCCTCTTCGATCAGCTTATTTTTCAATAGAAAGATAATGGCCATTGTTACAGCAATGGAAGCAGGCAGACCAATGGCAATTCCCATAAAGCCTTCTCCAAATGTTGCAGGGATGGTAATCAGAGAGGACATGACCATGGCATACTCCGCACCATTGAATGCCGCACAGATAGCAGCACCAATTCCTCCACCAATCATCGTTGCTATCATAGCAACTTTATATTTTACAATGATGCCATATAAACCTGGCTCTGTAACTCCCAGAAATCCTGAAATTGCTGCGGATAGAGATATATTCTTCATTTTTTCATTCCGCTTACGCAATATCAGATAGATAGCTAACGGCGCAGCAGCCTGTGCCATAGTACTCATATAATTCATAGCTCCAATTGTTGTGAATCCATAGGTAGCAAGCTGCTGAGATACGATTGCACGTACTGCATGATGCGTTCCTGTAAGAACGGTCAGCGGACGCAAGAAGCCAATCACAAATCCGGCGATAATCGGTGAGAAGCTGATTAGTGCCTGTACTCCCTCGGCAAGGTACTCACCGATATAAAATCCAAGTGGACAAATCATAACCAGAGAGACAGGTATGATGATAACCAGTGACAGCATCGGTGTAAAGATAACACTGATAATATCCGGGATATGCTTCTCAAAAAAGCGGTATACATAGCTTAATATCCAAACGGATAAAATGATCGGTATGACAGAGGCATTATAATCTAAATATGGCACACTGATAAAGCCGAAAACCTGAAAGCTTTCCAAGCCTGCATTGATGCCCTCATACATAGTCGGATGCATCATACTGCCGGCAACCGCCAACGCCATATATGGGTTTGTCTTAAACCGCTTTGCGGCAGATACGGCTAATAGAAACGGATAGAAATAAAACATACCATCCGATACGATATTCAATAGATTAAAGAGATTGCTTCCCCATTCAATCCATCCAAACTCCCAGAACATAAAGAGAAAGCCTTTGATCATACCTCCACCGATAATCGGAGGCAGACTTGGAATTAAAATGGAGGATATTGTCTCCAACAGATTTGATAGGAAGGATTTCTTCTCCTTTGGCCCTGTCTCCTTTTCTTCATCATTGAAAGCCGTTAATGCGGTAAGTGCCTGATAGACCTTTGTCACCTTACTGCCTACAATAACCTGAAACTGCCCGTTTTGTTCCTGTACCCCTAATACTCCCTCCAACTGCTCAATATACTTGACATCTGCTTTTTTTCTATCTTTTAAGGTGAATCGCAATCTGGTAACACAATGGGTCAGATTTTTAATATTTTCCTCTTTCCCTATATGATCCAGGATTGCTTTTGCTAAATCCTGATTTTTCATAAATGACTCCATTCCCCCGCACTTTGCGTGCGGACACAAATATTACACGAAGGTTGCTTCATACTACAAACTGGATTTTCTCTTTCACTATCTCCTATTGCATTTTCAGTAAACGGTTAATATGTAAGGTAAGATATAATTTTTCACTATCTGCTGATGTATTTTGATAAAGTACATCCATTTTGTCTGCAATACTTTGTGCACAGGCATATGCCTTTGGATATTTTTCCTGTACAATCTCCAGCAGTTCATCATTGATGGATTCCTCTATTTCAAAATTCAGCTGACGGATCAGATAATATCTTAAATGTGTTATGAAACGAGAGAACGATGTACTGTTCTGATCAATCGTACAATCAAAATATGTTTCTATATAGGAAACAATTTCTGCCATAACATCTGTCAGCTGTGAAACATCATATGCTTCGCTCAGTCCACCTAATGCATTTACGACATGCATTGTCAGAAATACGGCTTCTCCCTGTGGAAGGTCTACATGCAAACGTTCCTTAATCAGACGCAGTGCGTAGTAGCCAACTTCCATTTCTTTAGGATAAAACTGCTTGATTTCGTTTGCGAGAGGATGATCTATCAGCATATGCTTCTGCATGCGTTCCATTGTAAATTTTAGATGATCCGCAAGTGCAAACATCAGGTTTCCGGAAACTGGTTTACCCAGCATTTCATTTGCCTTAACAATGATTTCCTCACAGACATTCAGTGTTTCCATTGGAAGACTTTTTAACAATTTTATATAATAGACATCATCCGTATGCTCCTGTAATATAAAACGTTGTTCAATCAGCTGTTCATTCACATCATTTCCGGGATATACCTGAAATCCCAGACCTTTTCCGGTTACGATCATCTTTTGTGTTCCATCCTTGATGAGTACGACATTGTTGTTTATACGATTGATAACCTTCATAATGACACCTCTTTTTTTATGTGATCACATAGGAATTAAATAAATGGAATAAAAAAGACCCAAATGATTTATACTAAAAATCACTTAGGTCATGCCGGCATATTCCGTAACAAATCCTGGTTACTATTTAATTCATTTACATTCTAACAGACGCAATTTCTCTTGTCAACCACTTTCATCAGAAAAATGAAACCGCTTATATTTATAAATTACGGTTTTCGCAATCACCTGTAAGAAAGTTTATTCATAGAAATCACTTTGATAACCATAGCTGGAAACATACCATTTCATACAGCAGCAACTAGAAATCATATATAATATAAAATAATTTTATACAGTCTGTATCCGCTTCATATTTCCTATGCGCGTTTTTTTATTATAATTTTTTATCACTGCAATTCATCGCAGTTATCATGCCCAGCTCAAGTCATTTTATCAGGCGTCGTAAGCAATCATTTCTTTACCCTCACATTTCTCTTGTCATTTTTCTCGCCCGAACAATCAGAAAGCTTGGTTTGATAAACTCTTTTATCATACCCGGACATTCCTGCAGCGCATGTTCATCCGGCAGCGTTTCCACCATATCTTCTACAAAAAAACCAGTGTGTGCAAGCGTGGTGATGATGGTTCCCATCATGCGATGATAGTTTTCCACATTGTCGACATACCAGAAGCCGCTCCTCTTTCCTTCCCTTCCATAATCAGAAAAGGTATAGGAAATGCAATCTCCATGCTCATCGTGATTATAGTGACCCTTTCCATCATAGGTCGCAGTTATAATTGGATGCTCCTGTGAAAACAGAAGGATGCCACCCGGTCGTAACAGCTTATAAATATCATGTACCAGGGCAGGGAAATCTTCAGCATAATGAAAGGCTAGAGAGCTGTACACAAGATCATAGCTATTGTTTAAGGTGCCAAGCTCCGCCATATCCATTCGCATATATGTAATTACAGGATGTGCATAGTTTCTTCTTGCTTCTTTCAGCATTTTTTCTGAGATATCTATCCCGGTTACATGTGCAGCGCCGTTTTCTGCAAAATGAAGACAGTTATGCCCATAACCACATCCGATATCCAATATCGCCTTACCTTTACTATCCGGCATCAGCTCCTGCATCTTTGGCTGCTCCATAAAATCATTATAGTTTTTCCTATGCAGACGTAAATCCATATACGCAGAAAAAAATTCATCATTATCGAAAATATTTTGCGTCATTTCACATTCCTCCTTCTTTCCTCTATGATTTTTCGTGACCGCTCCGCCTGTATTTTCAAAATGCCGTTTTTTTCTGCATATGCCTGAACAAACGCTTCACTTTTTTCACAGGTAAAGGCAGACATGCAAAGAAGCAGCTTCCACAGAATCAAAGAGTCTTTCTTCCATTTTTCAGCCAGCTGCAAAAGTGAATCACAGATTTGTGGTGAAGCGATATCCGGGTGATAAAAGGCCATAAACCCTATAGCGTCCAAAGCCTCACTTACTTTTGCTTTATCGTCACCTTCTGTAACAGCTACTAAAACAGAGGCTGTACATGGATTCATTTTTCCCATACAGCGCGCTATAATATCCCGCGGAAGTGGATAGGATTTTTTTGCGGATACTGTCTCGGGAACTGTTTTATACTGGTTTGTCCCTATCCTTCCCAGATACAGAGCCATTTTTTCAGCTGTTCTTTGATCACCTGCCTCAAGCGTTTCACAAATTGCTATCCGCGTGTATAAGCACTTCTCCTTTTCCAGCTGCTGAAGAAGCTCATCAGCAGCCTGCTCCACATCTTTTTTCAGACTGATTGCTGCGGCACTTCTTATCCATGCCGCTTCATGTGATAGCAAAAGTATACGCTTCTTCACTTCCAAGGATGACAGCTCTTCTATATCATCCAATGATGCCTTTCCCCGCTTTCGCAATTGCTCCTCTGTACTTTTCATACACATACCCCCTTCGATAAAAAGACACTGTACAGTGTCTTTCAGCCTATTTGTTTTTATATTTTTTTGAAGTTTCCGTACTTACAACCGTATAAGTAAACATCTTATAGTTGTAAATGGTTTTTGTATATTCGATTGGATTATTATTCAAATCATACGCCGTATTATAAACAATCAGAGCAGGACCTGACTTTGCCTGCAACAGAATATGTGCGTCTTCACCGCGAATGCTGTCAGCACGAATGTCATCTCTTGCCCATGATAAATCCAGGTGATAATGCTCATAGAAAACATCATATAAAGAAAAGCTTTCAAAGTTGAACATTTCAAGACCCGGACAGTATAATGCATTGATATGCGCATATTCTACAGCGATTGCTTCATCATTCGCATAACGGATCCTATGCAGAAAATAGACTTCATCCGTTTCCTTCAGATTCATTGCCTCACGTATATGCTCATCCGGTTTTATCCTTTCCAGATGCAGCACCTTACTATGGCATTTCAATCCTTTTCGCTCCATGAGTTCTGTAACGCCCAGTATTTCCTTGCTTCTTTGAATCATCAAATCCATTACAAACGCACCACGGCCACGATCAATGCGTACCACTCCCTGCTGCTCCAGCTTTTGCAGGGCATGTCGGATGGTCATTCTGCTTGCGCCAAAGCGCTCCTGCAGCTCCCGCTCAACGGGCAGTTTATCTCCCTGCTTATATATTTCCTGTCGTATTTCCTGATGAATCGCATCTGCAATTTCCAAATATTTAGGCTTACTCTCTTTCATTTACCTCACCTCATTGTATGTTAATCCTATTATAACAAATAAATCAGTATTTGTATGTACCTTACAGGATAATATATCTTGAGTAGCAATTGTCTATACAAAGCATCCTTCATAGTGTATATTTATTTCCTATCAGCAAAGATATCATACTCACTTTACAGTATGGAAAAAGGCCCATCACACAACGATTGGACCTAAAGAAGCTTCTCTCACATCACATTGCAAGAACCTTATTCCATTTTTCTTCAATAACAGGAATCCCGTTTTTCCTATGCTCCTCCATTGTTCGCCATTCCGGTTCACCCGGATATAAAACAGGCCTTGCTTCATCGATCGGCTTGGATGCCTTGATATAAGCGAGGATACCATCCACAATGGCATCGGTCTGCTCTTCAGTATTTGCCTTCGATGGGTCTATGGCAATCATCATCTGAGATAGTCCTATCTCATCTTCAAAGGTCCCGATTGTATGCACCGCATTCTCGGCTGTCAGCACACTTGCGATCATATCCAGTGCAATCGAAATCCCGCTCCCCTTCCAGAAGCCCATGGGCAGCACTCTTTTTGTTTTGTATATTTCACCGGGATCCCTTGTAATCTGTCCGCTGGTATCATATCCGCCAGGTACCGGAAGCTGCAAGCCCTTCAGCCTGTAATCCTCTATCTTTCCACAGGAGAACTGAGACATTGCACAATCGATTACAACGTGCTGCCCATTGCTGCGCGGAATTGCAAATACCAGTGGATTATTTCCGATTCTCTGATTCTCACCACCCCATGCAGGCATATTCGGCTTTGTATTTGACCAGCAGATACCGATGCACCCGGCATCCGCTGCCTGAAGCCCATAGCTCCCACCACGCATCCAGTGATTGTTATTGGCCAGTGCTACCATACCAATGCCATACTGCTTTGCCAGCTCACAGGCTCTTTCCATAGCCTGTCTGGCATTCAGGGGACCAAAACCGCGATGTCCGTTCCAGCGTTCATACGCTTCAAGCTGTAGCTCACAGGTTGCCTTGATATCAGAATCTATTTCTCCCTTCTCCAAATACTCCACCGATTCAGTCCATGCGAATAGACCCCTGCCAGACTATTCTGTGCAAAGATTGCCGCAGCAGCCTCTGCTCTGTCCTCCTGAAACCCCTTCTTCATTAACACACGTTTGAATTCCTGCAGCATTGTATCATAGCTTACACGCATAATAAGTTCATTCCTCCTCACGGTACTTTGATTGTTGCGTTTCCTGGTTTCCATATTTGGTTCTATGTACTCGCTCTATGTTCTTAGTTGCTCTTAAACGAGCACGGCTGTCAGCCCATGATGATTTCCTTTAGCTGATCTCCTTCATTTTTATAAAAATCCTTAAGGATACGCAAATCTGTTCCCAGTGCAAAATCACGAACGCCAAGCTCATAATAATAGGCCGCATCCGCTGCATTCCGTATTTCTACACGGATGCGTTTTCCATATCGAAGTGCTGTTTCGATTACATATTTTTCAACCTCTTTGACCTCATCCGGATGTACGCTTTTGTCAAACCCGGAATTCATGGAGAAATCAGCAGGACCGAACTGCAGGAAATCGACCTCCTCCACCTGACAAATCTCTTCCAGATTGTGTACTGCCTCAACCTTTTCTATCATAAAGCCCTTAACGATATCACAAACATCCCGTGCGTAATCCATCTGACTGGACAGATTGGCATTGCGTATCCAGCGTCTGTTCACAAAGCCAAGAGCGCCTCCATCCGGTGTAGCCGGTGTAATTTGCCGGATGGTCTCTCTCACCTCTGCCGCTGTTGTATGATCGGTGAACAGGATTCCCTCAAAACCGGATGCCATAGCCTTTTGCGCCACATATATACGATTGTGATAGTCCGGCTTTATAATCATGGAAATATTGTGCAGCTCTGCTGCGCGTGCCATGTTCTCCAGGTCGTAATGGTCAAATGGGGCATATTCCGCCAGGAATTCCACATAATCATACAGCTCGTTGCTGCCGATGATTTCAATAAGCTGCGGCCATGTAAAATCGATACGGGTTGCGACGATAACTTCTTTTTCCATTAATTTCTTTCTTAACTGATTTATCATATTGTTTTTCCTTTCCTGCAGAGCTCTTCTGCTATCGTTACTTTTTGATTCTTTAACACTGTGTGCGATATCCCTGCTGTCATGGTAATCAGACGCATCAGCTGGTAACCGGTTTCCTCCAGATATTCCTCTGTATGTGCCAGTGCCTCATGGAGTGGATAGATTCCCTGCTGTATGGTGAAAATGCCTTGGAAATATGTAGTAAGTGCTATACAATCCACTTCCCTCTGCCCGCATACGGCAAGCACAGGAATGCCTTCCTTCTTCGCTGCCTGCGCAATACGTATCGGAAGCTTTCCCTGCAGGGTCTGATGATTCATCTGTCCCTCTCCCGTAATCACCAGATCTGCTGTATGCAGTCTTTGCTCCAGACGGACATAACGGTTGATCAGCTCATAGCCAAAGGTTAATTCCGCACCGAGTATGTGCAGTCCTGCAGCACAGCCGCCACCTGCACCGCAGCCTTCCTGCATAAGATTTCTTGCGCTTCGCTGCTCCAGTAGATGAAGCTGCTGTTCAAGCTTGTGCATCTGCATGGCATTTGCCCCCTTCTGTGCAGAATAGGTAAGCACACAGCCCTCTTTTCCATACAGTGGTGCACAAACATCACAGCCTACAAGAAGCTTCATATCACCGAGCTTCTTTCTTACGGTCTGAAAGGCTTCTTCATCCCAGTGATCAAAAGCAAACAGAGGATTGCAATCGTCAGGCAGCACATTTCCCATTTGGTCATACAGCCTGATGCCCAGTCCCTGTAGGACACCAAGACCACCATCGGTTGTGATTGTTCCGCCGAGAAACAGCAGTACCTTGTGAATCGCATGGCCGTGCAGCTGATTAAGAAGCTCACCGAGTCCATAGGTTGATGCAGTGGCAGCAGTGGCACTGGAAACCTCGCAGTTATGCAGCCCGAAGATATCCGCGGCCTCCACAGCACAGCACAGGCTTTCCCCCTCTTTAAACAGCAGTGTGCGCACGGTTATTCGTTGATGAAAGGCATCCCGGCATTGCCATGTCTTGTATTCCCCCTTTACACAGGCTGCCAGTGCATGGACGCTGCCCTCTCCTCCATCCGCTACACTGCAAACCGTCGTCTGATGTCCGCTTGTCCGCAAGATTCCTCTTTCCAGAGCCTTTCCTGCTCGTTCAGAGGACAGCGCGCCTTTGAATGAATCCATCGCTATTAGAACGTTCATGTTCATCTCCTTTCCCCTTACAATATAATTCTTATATGCAGATAGGAATAATCATATGTGTTATAATACAAATATAACCATGATTTTATTACATATTTTTGTGATATAGAACAGGAGAACTTATGAAAATTTCTGAAGAGCTAGCAAAGATTATCGTTGATAATATCCATGAAGTCATCCCTGAGGAAATCAATTTCATAAATGCGGACGGTCTGATTATCGCCAGTACAGATCCAAAGCGTATGCATCGTCTGCATACCGGCGCGCTCAGTGTTATTCGAAACCGCGAGCAGCTGAGCGTGCAAAACGATACACAATATTACGGTGCACGTAAGGGAATCAATATGCCGGTATTCTTTGATGATGAAATTATCGGTGTGATTGGCATTACAGGTGAGGAACAGGATGTTATCGGCTATGCGAAAATCCTGCAGAAGATGACACAGATTCTTGTCAAGGATGCATATTATCGTGACATCCGTCATCAGAAGCGTTCCAGTGACAGGATTCTGATTGAGCGTGTGCTGAGCGGGAATTTTGAGAATGAATCCTTATTTCAAAATGACAATCTGACACAAAGGAGTCCAAGACTGATTGTATGTGCAAAGATTGACGGACAGCTGAAGGATGAGCAGATCGACCGTATACACCGTCTGCTGGAGGCTATTCCCTTTTCCACCTATATTGAGAAAAAGGCGTTGTATGTGCAGGAGCTGATTTTCATTATCCCTGCACAGAACAGGATGTATATCCATCAGTGGATCGGAAGTATCCGGGAGATATGTCCGCATGCGATTTTCTGGGGAATCGGCACTGTGACTGAGAAAATCAGCGATTTGCCGCTTTCGTATAGCAGAGCAAAAACAGCTGCCCTCTGGGGCAGCGGGATCAGCGGGCACAGGGTTTCCTGTTATGAGGATATCGGGGTCGGTATGCTGCTGCCGCATATCGATGAGTTGGAGAGAGCATATTTCCTGAAGCATCTATTCAAGGATTGCAGTGCTGAGCGAATTGCGGAAATCATGATGGTTTTATCCCTGTACGAGGAGCATAACGGCAGCATTCTTCATTGTGCAAAAGCCTGCAATATGCATCGGAACTCCTTTCAGTATAAGCTTCTGCAAATACGCAAGCAGACCGGTCTGGATCCGAGAAGCCTTCATGATTATGTGCTGCTGAAGCTTGCTGTTGTGCTGTACCAATTTCAGCAAAATACACCGCATTCCTAAACGAAAACCTGTTCATGCAAATGATATTTATGAGAAAAGCACGCCTTGACTCTTTGGAGTTCCTGCGTGCTTTTATTCTTGTGGGTAATCTGTTCATATCTTTATATTCACTTCTGGTTCGATTATCACAGGTGAAAGTCTTATCATACTTAATCTATAATCAACAGGCTTATATGCTGTTTAAAGCTACCGCTTGAACATCCCTATTGATTGGATAATTCTCCAGAGTATTACACAGAATAATACGATTTTCAATCTGATATAGCGACGATTTCAACTGATCAAATCCCTTTGCATCACTTGCTTGAAAAGAAACACCCTGTTTTATTTCTATGAGTGAAAGCCTTCCTTTATAAAGAAGGACAAGGTCAATTTCATTTTGTTTACTATCCCGATAATAATATGCATGAAACGGCTCCTTATTATTTAAAAAGGTTTTTCTTATTTCATTCACTACAAATGTTTCAAAGAAAGCACCGGATAAATTGGAAATACGCAGAGTTTCGGGATAATTCATCTTTATCAGGTAAGCTGCAAGACCTGTGTCACTGAAATACACCTTACTTGATTTTACAACACGCTTCGTTATGGATATATCATTATACGGTTGTAGAAAATATATCAAACCGGTAGATTCCAATATAGAAAGCCAATGCTGTATCGTGTTACTGCTTACTTGCAGTTTTCTGCTCAGGTCAGAAGCATTGATCTGCTGACCTGTAAGAGCAGCAAGATATTGAAGGAAATCATGAAATTTCAGCTTATCCTTTAGGTGTATCAGTTCACTGATATCTCTGTCAATGTACGTATTCACATAATTCTCATAATAGTCAGGCACCGCTTGATCTGTCCGATATAATTCCGGATACATACCCTTTGTAATCAGTTCAAATACATCTTTTACACTTATTTTTATACTTTTCTGATACATTGCTATGCGATCTTTTGAAGGTACAAACGGTAAAGTTTCTCTACCCAGAATTTCATCCAGCCCCAGAGGCACCATTTGAATAACACTGGCTCTTCCTGCAAGGGACTGTGTTACATTTTTCATTAAATGAAACGCCTGTGATCCTGTTAACAGATACATTCCATTGGCATTACCAGTTTCCAGTCTCTTTCTGTTTACAATTTCTTCTATCACTTCAAATAAAACCGGAGCATACTGCACTTCATCTATGATCAGCGGCGTGTCAAACTGCTGTAGGAAATACTTAGGATCAGAAATTGCAAGCTTTCTTTGATCAATATTATCAAGTGACACGTACGCAAAGCCCTTTTCTTTCACGAACTCATAAGCAAGTGTAGATTTCCCCACCTGCCTTGATCCGGTTAAAATTACAACAGGATACATATCCAAAGCTTTTACTACATGTGGTTTTATAGCCCTTTTCAACATGAACAGTCACCTCGTTTCGCACATATTTTAAGTTCAACTTCATAATAACACTAATTTCTTCTTTTTTCAAATATAAAAAATCCGTATGAAAAGCTCCTTTTCAAGTATACCCATGAAAGAGTCCTGTCATCACCATTCTCTTTCCTGTTGCTTTATTATATGAAAAGGACTGGTTCCATCGCTTGAACCAATCCCTTTTCATCTTTATAAGAAATTATTTTTGATCTTAGTAGTAATATTTCACTTTGTCATTCGATTTGAACAGACGAATCTTTTCCTCAACGACTTTTCCACATACTTCCATTGCTTCCGGATAGATTTCCAGAGGTTCACGATAACCTGGATTTTCATTCAGAGTCTTGCGGCACTGTGTATAGAATGCAACCTTGATATCACTGGAGATATTGATTTTACAAATGCCATTATCAACTGCTGCTGCAATCTCTTCGTCTTTATTGCTGGATCCGCCGTGCAGTACCAGTGGTACATCCACCTTGCTGGTAATGTCTTTCAGAATATCAATACGCAGCTCCGGTTTCATATCCTTTGGATAAATTCCGTGAGCTGTACCGATAGCTACGGCAAAGGTATCAATTCCTGTGTCCTCAATGAACTGCTTTGCTTCTTCAGGAACCGTATAGATAACACCCTGTGTTCCGCCCTCAATTGAATTACCGGTTGTACCGATGGTTCCTAATTCTGACTCAACGGATACATTGGCGATATGTGCGGTTTCCACTACTTTTTTCGTAACTGCAACATTTTCCTCATAAGGCAGTGTGGATGCATCAATCATAACAGATGTCATACCTGCACGGATGGCGCGTACTGCTGTTTCATAGGAATCCCCGTGATCCAGATGGATACATACAGGCACATCGGTCTGTGCTGCTTCATAAATCATAGCCTGAATCTGTGCATCTCCTACAAAGTTAAATTCATCCGGACTCATTTCCAGAATAACCGGTGAATTTAATTCCTTTACTTTTTTCATAACAACCTTTAACAGCTGATCGCTTCCGATGTTGAATGCAGGTATTGCAAAATGATTTTTCTGTGCAACTGCAAGTAAATCCTTCATATTCATTAACATAAGTTTAGCTCCTTCTTCCCTTACAGGGATTTTCCTTCCGATTTTGATAATCTGATGTAATGCCTGATAATCTCGCGACTATCAATTTCAACCTGATGCATCATGACCCAGTAATTGATGTTCGGATCTTTTTCCAGATGCTTTTTGATACTGTCAACATTGGCATTCATGAAATCACAGCCGACATTGATTTTGTTAATACCGTATTTTACACAATTTTCTATGTTTTTATCCCCGGAGCCGGAACCTCCATGCAGAACCAGCGGCATTTTGGTAAGCTCCTTGATTTCCTTTAGACGTTCAAAGTCAAATTCTGGAACATAGCCTTCCGGATAGTTGCCATGAGAGGAGCCAAAGGAGATTGCCAGCGCATCAATGCCGGTTTCCTTCGCAAAGCGCAATGCCTGCTGCGGGTCTGTCTTCATGGCATCATTTGTATAATTGCCGCCTTCACTACCACCCATGCATCCGATTTCCCCTTCAACAGATGCATCAAACTGTCTGGCAAATTCTACAATTTCCTTTGTCATTTTGATATTGCCTTCCAGATCATAGCGGGAGGCGTCCACCATGACACTGGAATATCCGTCATGAAGTGCTTTTTTCAAATATCCGATTTCTTCCCCATGGTCGAAATTTAATGCAACTTCAACACTGGCCCGCTGTGCCAGCAGCTTTACGATCGGTGCAATCAGCTCGCTGTCACAGTGATTCACCATATGCTCCTGAACGATATTCACAATGATGGGAGCTCTTAAATCCTGCGCTGCACTTATGACAGCTCTTGCTGTTTCTATATTAAAGCAGTTGATTGCCATGACTGCATAATTTCCTTCGTTGGCTCTTTGCAACATGCCTTTCATTGATACATACATTGCGATCCCTCTTTCTTTTTATGAGAATGTGATGCCGGAAAGATCCATTTCCTCTTCGACCTCTTCCACCTGAACTTCATCAGCGTCTGTTCTCTTCTTTTTGATAAGTACCAGCAGAACAGCTGTCACACACGTACCGGCCAGCAGTGCGAGCAGGGCTGCGAATGGATTGGTCATGGCCGGGATAACGAAGACACCGCCGGATGGCACGGCACTTCCCACACCCAGAGTAAAGCTGATAGCGCCTGTAACACCACAGCCGATGGAGGTACAGATAACCGTACGAATCAGGTCATTCATAGCAATCGGGATAACACCCTCGGAAATCATGCACAGTCCCATCGGGAAGGCAACCTTGATGTTTTCAACCTCAGTCGATGTATAGATGCGTTTTTTGATGAATTTAGAGATAACAAGGGATAAGGTGATTCCAAGTGGCGGAACCATGGCTGCAAGCACCTTGATTGCTTCCGGCTCCAGAATTCCTTCCAGCAGTAACCCGTCGCAAATAAGATTCGGAACCTTGCTGATCGGACCGCCGAAGTCCAGACATCCAAGGGCACCGATGATAAAGCCGTACAGAACCTTGGAGCTCTGATCCAAACCTGTGATGAAGTTTGTCAGACCTTCTGTTAACCATACGATTGGTGTACCGATTACAAAGTACATCAGTAATCCTGCAATGATGGAAGATAATGTTGGAATGATCATCATCGGCATCAGTGCCTCTGCCCAGTGTGGAACCTTCAGATGCTTTCTGATGAACAATGCGATATAACCGACAATGTAGCCTCCGACCATACCGCCCAGGAAGCCGGCACCCAGGAAGGAAGCAAGCTGCCCCATCAGGAAACCTGGAGCAATACCCGGACGATCTGCGATTGAATAAGAAATATAACCTGCGATAAATGATGGAAGAAGACCCATTCCCAATACACCGAGTGATGTCAATGCACTAGGAATCGTCATCTTGCTTAAATCTGTAACTACCTCTCCACCCATCAGATTTCCGATAGCGATCAGCAGACCGGAAGCAACTACCAGCGGCAGCATATAGGAGATGGCGGTGAGGGCATGGCGTTTCAGCTCAGCACCAAATTTTTTCATAATCCTTTTTCCTCTCTTTCTTTATTTGTTTAATTCTGCTTCAATTTTTTGAATCAGCTGCTTCGGTGCCTTCACACACACATTGGTAGGAACCTTTACTGTCTTTTTCCCCTCAAAGCGCTCCGTACCTGTAATGGCGATGTCAATGGCAAGAATGACAACATCTGCGGCTTTGATCTGTTCCGCTGTTAATTCATCCTCAGTACCGATCGTTCCCTGTGTTTCCACATGGATTGTGTGTCCCATACCTTCCGCAGCTCGAATGAGCTTTTCTTTTGCGATATACGTATGAGCGATTCCGGATGTACAAGCTGCAACTGCAACGATATTCATTTGTACGTCCTCCTTTCTTTAACTGTCTATATTATAAAATGTTTCCGACATTCCTTCCGATTCATTGTGGTATTTTTAATACTGCCCTTTTTTTCTTTCCTTTGAAACAGATGGGAAGATAAATGTGGTACTTTTTATTTTCCTGCAAATATCTCCTTTAATTCTTCTACATTCTCTACCTGCAGCAGACGTTCGACTGCCTCATCATTCCCCAGCTTTCTGGCAATATCCGCCAGCAGCAGCATGTGGTTGCGTGCATACTCATGATCATTGCTTACCGCAAACAGGAAAACCAGACGGACGCCCTTATCATCCAGTGTCTCCCATTCAATTTCATGCTTCAGCTTTGCAATTGCGATACCGACCTGTGTCACAGAATCACTTTTTCCGTGCGGAATAGCGATATAATTGCCGATTCCTGTTGTTCCTTCACTCTCGCGCAGATAGATATCCTTCTTGAAGGCCTCCACATCTGCGATATAGCCTGCATCCTTCAGCTTTCCTGCGAGTAATGTTAATACCTCTTCCTTATTTGCCGCCTCTGCGTTTAAGTCGATGATTCTCTCATCCAATACATCTATTAGTTGCATATCATGTTCCTCCTCGTATTTTTTTATGATATAACATTGCAAATCTTCATGTTGATCGCGTATACTTCTGTCGACTACTGTATCAGATAGCGATACAGCTCCAGATTCGATTTTTTACTGCGTATGATTTTCACCTTTTCATCTGTCTCTATCAGCGATATATACTGCTTATAGAATGACTGTATTCTTCGGATTTCCTCATGTGTGGACATTTTAAAGCCCAGCAGGAAGATCACATCCACCCGGTCATCATCCCAGACAATCGGTTCCGGTAATACTGCAATCGCGACATGGGATTCATTCACTTCACTCATGGCTCCATGGGGAAGTGCCACACGGTTTCCGATACTCGTCGTTGTCGCTTTTTCCCGCTCCATGACGGAATCATAGAATTTTCCTGTCACATAGCCCTTCAGCTCCATGCGCTCACACATGTACTTCAACAGCTCTTCCTTCGTATCAAATGACGTATTGATGAACATCAGCTCAGGAGAGAACAGCTGAAAGCAGATCGGCTCAAATGGATTGATTTCCTCCGATACCCGAAGATTCAGATTATCCATGAAGCTGCGAAGCATCCCGATCCCCGTATCACTTAACAGGTTCGGTATGACGATAATGCGTCTGTCTGTTTCCTTTAACAGCTTGGAGCTTATGATGATATCCTCATCCGGATGCTCATACAGCTTGAAATCATGATGACTGATAACCTTCAGACTGCTGATTTCCGGTACGGTTTTGCGAATCCGCTCGCTTAGCAGCTGTGCGTGTCCCAGATTGCTTTCCGCAAGCAGAATGGCACTGTAGCGCTGATTTCGTCTTTCCAGTGCTGATTGTATATACAGCACGATATAGCCGAGCTCATCCTCTGTAATCTGCAGACCGAAGGTGTTCTCAAACATCATGGATATCGACCAGGCCGCACGGAAGACCGTCTTGTATTCGGTTTTGATGAAATTCACAAGCGAATTGCTTTGTGGAGAGCCGTAACGCAGACGGAATATGGTTGGTCGCATATGGAAGATGAGACTTTCCCGCAGCTTGCTGTCATTTGTCAGATCCACTTCCAGAATATTTCCAATCGTAACCAGCATCTCATCAATAAAATTCAGTATTTTCTGATCATATTTTGAGATATTGGAAATCATATCCACCGCATTGTTGATGCCGATGAATTTCGAGCATAAAATCTGCGTTGCCAGAAACATGACATCCTCGTTGGAGAAGATCACATGCATCTTCTCATGCAGCTTTTTGAAGATAGCGATGGTAAACGGATATTCGTTGTAGCGTTCCAGGATTTCCTGATCCTCCTGTGCGATGCGAAGCGGTGTACTGAAATCCTTACGCTGATATGCCAGACAGCAGTAAATGAGTATTTCGTAAAAGGAAGTATCTGTGAAACGATAATTCCATTCGTTCTCCGTTTCAATAATCGCTTTCTTTATTAAATCGATATCGATACTGGAGAAAAAGTCCTGTGTCTGTCTGCGTGTTTCATCCAGATCATGATCCAGCATGATATAGTCCTTTAATGCGATTCGATAGCTTGTTTCATCATATTTCAGTGAACAGCCGCGGCTTCGTTCGTTGTTGATTTCAATGCCATACGGAGCAAGCCATTTTTCACAGTCTTTCATCACCTTCAATACGGTTGGCGGACTGAGATACAGCTCCTCTGCCAGCTTCTGTGTTGTGATGGTTTCTCTGGGCATCATACGAAAGAATATCTGCAGTGTTTCTCTTACCCGCTGTGTTGCATCATAGCCTACACTGAAGTGCTCGGCACCATCCAGCAGCCGCAGCATTTTTTCCTTCTGCTGCTCGTCCATATTCAGCCAGATTCCGACACGCGGCTTCTTTTCAATGGAGCCTAGCTGATTCTCCTGTAAATAGTTTTGCAGGTGCTCCAGCTTATTTCTGGTTGCCTTTTCCGAAAGAGCAATCATGGAAGCTATTTTACCTGTTGCGACGATATCGCCCTGTACCAGTATCTTCAGTATTTCCTTAATATAGTAATTTTCTTTTTCAGACTTCATAGACACCTCCTGTATCTGCAGTTTCTACACTTGAAGAAACGCAAGACAGGCTGCTCCGAGCAATCCGCTGTCTTCACTCAGGTTTGTTTTTACAACCTTCACCAACGGCTGAATATTCGGATACACCTTTGTTTTCACTCTCTGTTCCACATCCTCTACAAACCCCGGTATCTTGATTGCGACACTGCCGCCAAGAATGACGATTTCCGGATCGACAAACGCATAGATTATGGCAATCGTATTTGCAAGATATTCCTTGGCATCCTCCATAATGTCAATCGCTGTCTGATTTTGCGAACAGGCAAGTGAATATACATCGCCGGCATGCTCAACATCCAAACCGGCTTTTTTTGCGCGTGTTGTAATCGCTGTACCGCTGCAGATAGCTTCCACACCGCCGGGATAAATGGAACCATGGCTGGGACCGTTTCTCCATAACGGAATATTCGCGATTTCATGTGCAAAGCCATGCGCTCCCTGATAGATCTTTTTATCAATGACAAGTCCTGACCCAAGTCCTGTGGAAATGGTCAGAAACTGCACATAGGAGTAGTCTTTCCCCTGACCCAGAACAGCTTCCGCAAGACATGCGAGATTTGCATCATTTTCCAGAAAAACCGGTACCTTTAAACGTGCACTCAGCTCTTTGCTTACCGCAAGACCATGCCAGCCTCCTTTTAAATTGGGAGTGTCCAGAATAATTCCCTGCTTCAAATCCAATGGACCCGGACAGGATAAACCGACTCCTGCGATAGCCACGGAAAAGCTCTGCACCGTCTCCTGAATTTTTTGAAGTGTTGCGTGTGGATTATTTACATCTGTAGGAAACTGTATTCTTTGAATAATCTCATATGCTTCATCAATCAGTGCGATTCTTGTATTTGTTCCTCCGATATCAATTCCTGCTGTATACAATCATATCCCTCCTTATTTACAAGTTAAGAATACCATGAACCCTTTATTCCCTCAAAAAAATATGGGGAATATAAATGAGGTAGTTTTTCCTTTTTGTCGTTTTTGCAGGAATACATATGAAAAAGACCTGTTTATAGTAAACGCATATCGTTCTTTATAAACAGGTCTTTTAATCCTACTTCAAGCTGAAAGATTCGTTGCTATTCCAAATCCTCACCGTTGGATGCTATCACTTTTTTGTACCAGTAGAAGGAATCCTTCTTGTATCGATTCTTAGTACCATTTCCTTCGTTATCCAGATCTACATAGATAAACCCATAGCGTTTCTTCATTTCACCTGTGGAAGCACTAATCAAATCAATACACCCCCATGGAGTATAGCCTCTTAAATCCACGCCATCCTTCAGTGCTGCATGCATAGCTCTGATATGCTCGCGCAAATAGTCTATGCGATACGGATCATGGATACTTCCATCCTCCTCCAGCGTGTCAATTGCCCCTAAGCCATTTTCTACAACCATAACAGGAATTTCATAACGGTCATAAATATCATTGAGGAAATACTGTAAGCCGTCCGGATCCATCCCCCAACCCCAGTCAGTATATTGAATATACTTATTTTTTACACCGAGGCTGAGATTGCCTGCCCCATCCTTTTCTACGCCCTCATGCGTCGTTACGCAGCTTGTTCCATAATAGGAAAAGGTAAAGAAATCAACGGTTCCCTTTTCCAGCTGCTGCATATCCTTCAATGTACAATCAAGTTCGACATAGTCTTCTTTCCATATACGTTTTGCATAGGCCGGATATTTCCCCCGTACCATAACATCACCGCAATAATAAAACGCAGCATACATCCCACCTGATAATCCGGGTCAGTCTCGTGCGCTCTTTGCACAGCTCTTGCACTTGCGACGAACTGATAGTGCAGCTGCTGATAATAAGAGGATACCATTTCTCTGGTTGCATTCGGCATCCAGTCTTTCATCATAATCAGACAATTGATTTCATTAAATGTAAGCCAGTATTTAACCAACCCCTTATATTCCTTAAAAATGACTTCTGTATAGCGATCAAAATAAGCAATCATTTTGCGTTCATTCCAGCCGCCTTCTTCCTCTTCCAAATAAAGCGGTGTATCATAATGTGAAATCGTTACTAAGGGTTCAATATGATATTTCTTCAATTCCATGAACACGTTTCTGTAGAAATCCAAGCCATCCTGATTTGGTTCATGTTCAATTCCCTGCGGAAAGATCCTTGACCAGGAAATTGACATCCGAAACATTTTAAAGCCCATTTCAGCAAACAATGCAATATCCTCTTTGTAGCGATGGTAGAAATCTATCCCCTCCTGATTGGGATAATAATAGCCATCCAGAACTGCACCTTTTCCTCCCTCAGGAATACCTTCAAACTGAGAAACAGCACCCGTCGTTCCATCCGGCATGCGATAGGTCAGCATTCTCGCCGTATCAGCCGTACCTGCTGTCGTGATATCGGTTCTTGCAGGTCCACGTCCTCCCGCATTCCATCCACCCTCGCATTGATTGGCAGCAGTTGCACCGCCCCATAAAAAATTCTTTGGAAAGTTATTCATAACGTTTTATCATCCTTTCATTCCTCTAGCTTTGCGCCATTGGACGCTATCACCTGTTGATACCAGTAGAAGCTGTCCTTTCGATAACGTTTCATCTCTGCTGTTTTTGCGGCATTATCATCCTCATTACGATCTACATAAACGAAGCCATAGCGTTTTGAAATTCCTTCTCTTGTTGAAACCAGATCAATCGCAGACCATGGACAATAGCCCATGATATCTGCACCTTCCTCGATGCCGATACGCATTTGACGAATTGTTTCCCGTAAATGCTCAATGCGATAGGAATCGTGAATTGATCCGTCCGCTTCCAGTATATCTTCTCTTCCATAGCCGTTTTCCGTTATCAACACAGGAAGGTGATAACGCTGCGTCAGTCTTCTAGCGGTTATGCGGATACAATAGGGATCAAAGCTGTGTCCGTCAGCTTCCGAATTCATAAGATATTCATTTTGCACAGCACGCCCGATACCCGGCTTATCCATCAGCTTCATCAAATAGCTTACTTCTCTGTTATCCGCATGCAGCATAGCTTCATAGTCAATTTCAAAGTACGGCAGATATTCCGTTGTATCATTACCATAGCAATTGAAGCCGATAAAATCCGGATGGCAGGTTCTCATGCATTCAAAATCGCCTTCCTCTGTACGTATCTGAATGTCATTTAATTCAAAGTAGTGATTGACACTTTCCGGATATTTCCCGAATACCAGCGCATCCAGGTAAAAATTATTTCTCAGATCATCCATATTCATTGCGGCGATATAATCGATTGGATTGCACGATTTCGGATAGGATGTTGTAATATTCGGTGCCGGTCCGATTTTCGCATCCGGACACAGCTCATGACAAAGATGAATTGCCTTTGCCTGTGCGACCAGCTGCACATGAGCCTGATTATATAATGCATCTAAATTCTGCACCCTGCCGCTGCCGCCTGTCATATCCACGGCCCCAAAGAAAATCAGCATATTCTGTTCATTGTACGTCAGCCAATATGTAACATCCTCTTTGAATTCCGAAAACAGCACTCTGCAGTAGGCGACATAGGCATCCATCATCCTGCGGTTATTCCAATTCCCGTATTTCTTTTCCAAAGCAAGCGGTAAATCAAAATGAAAGATGGTAACAATGGGTTCTATGTCGTATTTACGACATTCAGCAAATACCGCTTTATAAAAATCTATTCCTTTTTGATTTATCTCATTTTCACCATCAGGCAGGATACGGCTCCAGGAAATGGACATCCTGTATGCTTTGAATCCCATTTCCGCCATAAGTGCAATATCCTCTTTCCAATGATGATAGAAATCGGAAGCGTAATGAAAGGAACAGGTTCCTTCATTCAGTTGCTTGACATCCCAGATAGAAAGTCCGCGTCCATCACAATCATAACCGCCCTCTACTTGCGCGCTGGAAGAGCTGCCACCCCATAAAAATCCTTCCGGAAACGCCATAGCTAAACCTCCTGTGCTTCCAGAGCTTCTGCTTGTTCCTTTTCAATACACTGCTTTTCATAAATTTTGAAGAACGGATACCAGATGATTGTCAGTAATGTTTTGCCAGTGCCCTGTTCGCCGACGATCAATGTACTCATAGCGTCTTCCGGATAAAGAATAGCTGCTTTTGCTAATTGAACAGCATTCTTCAGGCTGCCGTTGACACCAATCAGTTTTGAGAAGCAGGATAAATGCTTTTCTTCCTTTTTACCTTCTTTTAATCTATACAGTACAGGTCTTTGCTTTGATTTTTCCAGAATACCCTGCTTAACACAATCATTTAATATCGCTGAAAGATTGGTTCTCTGTATATTTAAATCAGCCGACAGCTCCTGAGTCGTAAAGCCTTTGAAATCTTCACCCTTTTTTATGGTCATGTCCTGCATATACATTAAAACCATTTCTTTATTTGTCCTCATCTATGATCACCTCGGTTATCAGATAACACCTTCATTTTTATAGTATCATATTTATACTTACCAGTACCGCTAAAAGTATAAGAACATAGTGTATAACAGGTTATACAGTATCACAAGAGCTTTGCATGAAACTGCACCTTGCTGTTCACTCATATGTGCGAGAACAGCAAGGTCAGATTGTTATGTCTGTTATGTAAAAATAAAGAGGGTTTTCTTCCAGCATCCACAGACAGAACCTCAGGCTGTCCTCGCTTGCTATATAAAAAAAGCCAATCCGCTTATTAACTAAGGGACTGGCTTATATATTATATATACCTAGACAGATGTTATACAATACAATTATTTTTTGATAATACTTTCATTCCAGTGTTCATTCGGTGCTACTTCCAGCAGGTCTGCTACGGTAGCTGCCACATTGGATAATCCAAGCTGCTCATCCTGCTTTAGCTCTACATCAGCACCGTAAATGATGAACGGAACCTTGTTTAATGTGTGAGATGTCTTTGCCTTTACAGGAGCATCTTCCTTTTTCTTCTTTTCATACATTTCATCGGCGTTTCCATGATCAGCGGTTACGATCAGAATACCGTTAACTGCATCCACAGCCTTCTTTACACGGGCCAGCTGCAAATCCACTGACTCCACACCGATTACGGTAGCTTCAAAGTTTCCTGTATGTCCAACCATATCACCGTTTGGATAGTTCGTACGCAGGAAATCATAGTTTCCGGATTCGATTGCCGCACACAGAACATCTGTAATTTCTGCAGATTTCATCCAAGGACGCTGTTCAAACGGAATTACATCGGATTTGATTTCCACATAGTCTTCCAGCTTTTCATCCAGCTTTTCGGAACGGTTACCATTCCAGAAATACGTAACATGTCCGAATTTCTGCGTTTCACTGATTGCATATTCACGGATACCATGCTTGCACAGCTCTTCCGTCAATGTATATTTAATTTTTGGAGGGTATGTCAGGAAATTATGAGGGATGTTCAGGTCAGCATCATACTGCAGCATTCCGGCAAACATCACCTTCGGCATTCTGACACGGTCAAACTTGTCAAAGCTGTCATCTCCGTCAAACGCCAGAGAGATTTCCTGTGCACGGTCACCACGGAAGTTGAACAGAATGACACTGTCTCCATCCTCGATCGTACCGACCGGCTTTCCATCCTTCGCAATAACGAATCCAGGCAGATCCTGGTCAACTACACCGGATTCTGCACGATAGGTTTCGATTGCTTCCTTCGCAGACGCAAATTCTCTACCTTCGCCAAGCACATGCACATGCCATCCCTGCTCAACCATTGCCCAGTTTGCTTCGTAACGGTCCATGGTAATGGTCATACGTCCGCCACCGCTTGCAATGCAGGCATGGAAGCTGTCATCGTTCAGCTCAGCCATGTAAGCTTCTATATCATCTACATAGGTTAATGCACTTGTTTCCGGAACATCACGTCCATCCAGCAATGCATGAACACGCACTTCCTTAACACCATCTTCCTTAGCCTTTTTAATCAAAGCCTTCAGATGGTTGATGTGAGAGTGCACGTTTCCATCAGAAAGCAATCCGAGGAAATGCATCTTTCCATCCTTACAGTTATTTACAAGTCCGCTCCAGGTTTCTGTTTTAAAGATTTCACCTGTTTCGATATTTTCATTTACCAGCTTCGCTCCCTGAGAATAAATCTGTCCGCAGCCAAGTGCATTGTGTCCTACCTCGCTGTTCCCCATATCATCATCCGTAGGAAGTCCAACAGCAAGACCATGTGCCTTGATTTCTGTATGCGGGCTGTTTTCCCACAGGTTGTCTAATGTTGGTTTATACGCTTTTTTTACGGCATTTCCAAATTCGGAATCACTGATTCCCACACCGTCCATAACCACTAATACTACTGGTCTTTTACTCATTTTCAATACCTCCTGTATTCCCTAATAATATAACACTTTTTGCTGGTTTTAGGAATCCTTTTATATCAATTTCAGCCGTTTGCATGAAATAATCTTATGCCTCTATATGTATTTTTCAAGGAAGGTATCCACCTTTTCCCAATAGGCCAGCGGATCGGCCTCTCTACTCTTTCCATGTCCGGCTCCCTTAACAATCATAAGCTCTTTTTCACCGGCAGCTGCCTTATATAGAGGGTACACCATATCTGTTGGAACGAAATCGTCCGCATCTCCATGGATGAACAGCATGGGGACCTTTTTCCTTTTTACTGCGGCTAGCGCATCCGCATCCTTTAAATCATAGCCTGCACGAAGCTTTGTCACAAGATTTGCGGCATCCAGTGCGGGAAAAGACGGCAATCCAAACAAATCATCCAGCTGGAAGCTAAATTCATCCCAGGCACTTGTATAGCCGCAGTCTTCCACTGCGACTTTTACAGCATCCGGAAGCTGTTCGTTACCACTTGCCATCATAACCGTGCTGGCTCCCATGGATACTCCATACAGAGCGATACTGGCTGAGCTGTCCTGCTTCAGAATATACTTCGACCATTCAACAATATCCTCGCTGTCCCATGCACCCATTCCTATGGAATCGCCTTCACTTTGTCCGTGTGAGCGAAGATCAGGCACCAGTACACGATATCCCTGTTCCGCAAAATGGTTTGCGACCTCTGCCATGTTTTTTGCTTCGCTGATGTAGCCGTGAACAACAATGACCCATTTATTTCCGGTTTGATTGATTTCATAAGCATGCAGCCTATAGCCGTCTTTATTTTTCATCCAGACATCCTTTGTATCACGCGCCATCATTTCATTATAGGAATCCTTCGATGCCTGTGCTGCTTTGGGATCCTCCTCTTCATTTCCGAATACAACGCTTTTATCACTATGTGCGTCAATCGCCAGTGTATAGAAATAATTACCGGCAAATCCAAGACCGCCCAATACCAGAATCAGCAGACTGATACCAATTCCGATTACTACCTTTGTTCTCTTTTTCATATCATCACTCCATTTACTTTTATAATCAAACTTTGTTATTATAGCAGACATTATCTGAAATGCAAGCAAATGAAGAATGAATTGAATATGAATCGTTATGAAACACCATAAAGCTGAAAAAAACTCATGATGTGATACAGAATGGAGTGAACAGCTTTTATTGCATGGCTCGAATATATCATATAGAAGATTCTCATATTGAATGAAAAAGCTCTTTGCGAATTTATTTTTTCTTTTGACACATAAAAAATTTCGATAAATATAAACAAATAGTGGATTATTTAGGAATTCAGTATCTTCCATACGTATATAGGGGTGTAAGGAACCCTTACAGAATGGAGGACATAAAAATGTCAAACACAATGCATCAACTCAGCTACAGTAATGATCTATTTTTTAAGTACACCCTTTCCCGTGAGGATGAAGGCTCTGTGTACGCCCGCAACACCATCATTGAACGTGTTACCGGAATTCGGGTAAAGGAAAGCACCGTGCTCAATCCCAATCTGGATCCGGGCATCATTCTGGATGTTCATGTGAAGGATGAACAAAACCGCCATTTCAATATCGAGATGCAGACCACCTACAAGGGATTAGCGGAAATGATGCGCTTTGAATTTTACGGTGCCAGAGCATTGAACAATCAGCTCAACAGCGGTAAGAAGTACAGGGATTTAAAGCCGGTATATCAGATTATTTTCATTGACGAATATGCATGGAACAACAGAAATCTGATCAATCAGTATCAGATGCGCAATGAGCAGGGAGAGAAGGAAAGCTACTATCCGCTCATCCTTCGCACCTATATTCATATGCCGGCAATCAATGACATCGTAAGGGAGAAGGAAATACAGAGGCTGAATGACTTTGAACAGCTGGTGTATCTGTTTGAAAACAATGGAAAAAATGATATACTGAAGTCAAAGGAAAGGCTGGTGAAGGTATTCATGGATAAGTACGAGGAAATGCAGAAGGATGACGAGCTGTGGTCAACCGCAATGGCGATTCAGATGGGAGAGGCACGTTACCGCTATGGCTTGGAGGACAGCTTTGAAGAAGGAAAAATTGAAGGGGAGAAGATTGGTATACAGAAAGGTAGGATATCGCTGTTACTCAAGCTGTTAAAAAGTAAATATCATGAGGATTGCTCAGCCTGGCTGCTCTCTTTGAATGATGAACAGATGGAAGCCGTATCCAGCTTGATACTGGTCTGTAATTCTTTTCAGGAGCTGAAGAATCAGGTTACGATAATGAAGTAATACATACAATCCCAACTAAGAAAACTGTTTTATGAGCGCTTCTGATAAAACAGTTTTTTGTTCTTTTTCACTCTCAAACATATAAAGCCCTGTTCATACAGTTGAGCCAGTCCGCTTCACCTCAATCTGCTCATTATCCTGAGCTATACACGTATATCGCGTATGAAGAAAACAGCAGCGCCATTCGGCATCCCAATCCCTGAAGCAGCACAGGTCTTTTACAGGACTGCAGGGAGGACAGCCTATTTCTTAATTCATCAGCCTATATTGGTATACAGGAGTTAATAATCAACAATTCCATTGCTTAAAAGCTGGCTTTCCAGTAGGTGCCCGACACGAAAACCTATCGTACATGCAATAGAAATGGAAGCTGGTGTAAGCCAGATACAGAAGTAATCCTTATAAAACAGTATGAACCAAAAAATACATATCCAAAGCAGATATGTATTCAGAGTATTCTTGAAAATGCCAGGATCAGAAACAGAACTCCACTGACCCAGGACAGCCTGCATTCTTTCAGCGATAGCACTCTGCTGCCCAGAAAGGATCCCCCCAGAATTGCCAGTATACCGACGCAGAAACTGATGACCAGCACCGGCAGAGGCTGCACAATGCTGATACCCAGCGCAAAGCCGCTCGCCAGTGAATCAATCGACAGAGCCACAGCCAGATACAGTGCCTCCTTCAGGGAAAGCAGCTTGCTGTTATCCGCATCCGCCTTGGTTTCATCCAGATAGATGTCCAGAACAAACGATATTCCACTGTATTCAAAGCTCAGCTTTTTCCGTTTATAGGTGCCAAGAAACGACTTGATGGTTCCCTGAAACAGGGAGCTAAGACCAATCATAAAGAAAATCGTGAAGGATATCATGCGGCAGATATACGGCGGTATGAACTGCTGTATAAATGCTGCTGTATACAGGGAAAATGACAGAAACAGCACACCGATCAAGGAAATCAGAACCGCTGATTTCCAGGGTATGCGTATATGCTCGCCACCATAGGCAAGAGAGGCCAGAAAGCTGTCCAGACTCAGGGCAATGACAAGTAAAAAGGCATTCCACATGCTTATCAGACTCCTCTTTACTATCATATTGAATCTGAAAATTTATGTGACGAACGTTTTACGGAGCCTTATCCGACGGATTTCTGTTTCGGTTTCTTTCTAAGCTTTAATTCAGCAGGTATTTTAGCAGCGGCCTCCTGCAGCAGGGACGCAGCAAGCTCCGCTTTTTCCTTTCTTGTGTACGTATCCGTTTTTACTTCTGATAAACGTTGCATGACACCTCTCAGCTCCTTCAGCTCCAGCAGATTTACAGCAAGTGTAAACAGCGTTTTCCTTCTGCCATCATTATAATCTGATAAAAGCTCCTTTAGAATCTCAATTTTTTCCAGCTGTTCCTTGTGATATGCAGCGGCACCTATCGTATGCATGCGCATGAAATCCTGCATGCGGTTGCGGTGCGTGATAAAGGAATCATACGCATCCGGTTCTGCATACCGCTCACAAGGAAATTCAGAGCATGCAGAGCAATACATCGGTGTATCCTCCTTCTGCATAGCACACCGTGCAATCGCACACGCCTGATTTCCGGCACCTCCCCCGCACCCTGGACAATACCCGCCCAGATGCATACTGCAAAGTCCGCAGTTCAACCCGCATAGTGAAAACAGCTGATCCTCTCTTTCAAACCCCTTCATGCACACACCTCCGTTTTGATACAAATCTGCTTCTCTGTCTTCATTCTACCATCTCTATTTCAGAAAGTCATGACTTTTATCGGCATGTGTATATCAGAGCTTGGCTTGCAGGCAGGAGACGGTTAGAATATACAGCTGGCAATTACGAAAAAAAACAGGAAGCGAGCCATGTCGAAATTGCTCAATCCTCCTGTTCTATATATCAGGTGCTGTGTCGAAGCATGTATGCCGGATAGCGTATGCATGCCGGCAGAAGATTACAGCTCTGTAATATTACCTTTCTTATCAGCCAGAATCACACTCATATTCAGACTGTTTTTTACTGCCTTCGGAATTTCATTCCACTGTCTGCGATAGGAAACAGAGTCGTTAAATGCAATACTGTAATGTGTATTTGTATCCTCAATATGCTTTAAAACCTCGCTCAGCTTCACCGGCAGTGTCTGTTTTCTTCCCCGTTTGATCCCCTGTACATTGATCACCCAGCGCTGGCTCTCGTTGTGTGCTTCAATGAAATCCTTATTTTCGATGTATTCCCAGCCATGCTCACCCAGCCAGGATTTGATAAGATTGCATAAATCCTCTGTATTTCTCTTCATTTTTGCTTTTCTTGCGGCCAGCTTTTCTTCTTCACTCTTTGCCGGTCTTCCGCGTTTCTTATTCGGGAACATACGCTCTCTTTCCTCCAGCTGCTCTACATAAAAGCGTACCGTCAGATGAGAACCAAAGCCGGTATTTCCCTTTGGTCTTCTGAGAATCTCATCGCCTTCCAGCATCAGCTTGTAGATCGCCTGGCAGCAGGTTGGCATCGTTGCATGGTTTGGGCTCACGTTCGCATGCAGCTCCTTGGAGTTTACTTCTATAAATGCCTTGCCTTCTTTTTGTGCAGTCACCTTCATGTTTTCAATAACTTCCAAGTAATCTTTAATTCCTGGACCTTTCATTCTTTAACACTCTCCTTTTATTGCTTACATTGTAAATGTTTTGATTTGTCGAATACTATCACAATTTGACCAGTTAAAAAATTTTTTTAAAAAATATGTGTATAATAGAGTTAGGAAGTGGTGAAGACATGAGAAAAATGCTATTTAAGAAAATTTTGAGCATCCTGGATGCCATCGAGCTGCAGGGTGTTAGCTTACATGATGCCCCGTTGCGTGTATATGAGGAGATTGCAGGCGAGTATTATGCCATGAAGCTCAGTGAAATTCGGGATTTGATCGGCTTTCTGAATGAAAAGAAAATGCTGAAGACAACGCCGCGTGGAATTGATTTAACGCCTGCGGCAACAATCTATGCCAAAAGCAATCAGAATTCCGGTGTGGAGGCTCTGTCTATATTTGAAAGCTTTATCAAGGATCCTTTAATTTTCAGATACTATCATGAACAGATGCGGACAAATCCGTTTCGTGATAAACAGCTTGTCCTGGAATATGTCGACAGAGAAAGCCTTCAGCTCATGCTGCAGACAACTCTGTTTGAGGTCGTGGAGGAGAAGCTGCGCTTCCATCCGCGGCTGCTGAAGGGAATATCGGATATCCTGCAGGAATACAGTGATGAAAAAGTACCGCTGGTATCCATCACACTGACTGCGCTGTACACCTCCATTATCGTTGCTCACGAGGATATGCGTATTGACTATAAGAATACCAGCTACAGTATGATCGATTATAAATATAAGAATATCATACATGGCATCATTCCAAGAAAAGGGATCCCCCATGACCGGGATGAAACCAAGGCGCTGCAGGTATTTTATAAGGATACGCTGTTTCATGAGTTTGACCATAGCTGTCCAATCTGCGGTATCAATATACCACATATGCTGATTGCATCACACATCAAGCCGTTTCGTGACTGTGCGCATATTTATGAGGCAATCGACCACGACAATGGTTTGCTCTTATGCCGCAATCATGATTATCTCTTTGATCAGGGCTATTTTACATTTGATGAAAATGGCTATATCATCTTCAGTGAAGAGCTGCTGGAAAAAGATAATCTGGACAGTGCCTACAGTCTTCGTAAGAACTACAGGCTTGCAGAATGCTATCTGAGCGAAAACCGGATGAAGTTTATGGCATATCATCGGGAATTTATTTTTCACAGGAACAGGTAAGATATCCATTCCTTATTATAGAGATAAAATATAAAGTAAATATTAACAGAACATAAAATAGTATGTGAAATTGTCGAAGAAATGATACCTGCAGATCCTAAGAAATATACCATGAAGGAAGCTCACTGCTTCCTTTTTATATGGCAGGTTACAATACGTGGCAGCTTAGGATAAAAAAGATGTTCAAAAATCTAGGGCAGGATGATCGACTATTCTAACTGTAACTTTTACACTTACAGTAAAAGGAGGTATTGTATGAAAAAAATAGCTTTGTTTACCGTATTTGCCTGTATCATGGTCATACTGCAGGGCTGCGCAAAGGATATGCCGACGGAGGAGAATAAGGAAGCTGTACAGGAAAACAGCAATGCCTATCACAAAATTGACGCGAAGAAAGCAAAAGAAATGATGGATGCCGGAAAGGTCACGATCGTTGATGTAAGAACACAGCAGGAGTATAGGGAAAAACATATACCGGATGCCGTCCTTGTACCGAATGAAACGATTGAGGACGAAGCGAAGGACAAGCTTCCGGATACGGATGCTGTTTTGATTGTACATTGCCGAACGGGAGTCCGCAGTAAACAGGCAAGCGACAAGCTGGTACAGATGGGTTATAAGAATGTGTATGTTTTTGGTGGTATCAATGACTGGCCGTATGATACGGTAAGCGAATAAGCCTATGAATAGCGAGTTTATTATTGCACTGCATGCACTTGCCTATCTAAGGCATCGCAATACAAAGGTTTCCAGTGAGGAGCTGGCGAAAAGTATCTGTACAAATCCGGCGCGCATCCGCAAGGTGATGGCCAAGCTGAAAAAAGCCGGATTGCTGGAAACAAGAGAGGGTAACAGCGGCGGCTATGAGCTGCAAGGTGATGCATCCGCGATCAAGCTGTCCGATCTTGCACAGGCATTACAGCAGCCATTGACGAAATCCGGATGGAGAAGCGGTGCACTGAATACCTATTGTATGGTTGCTACCGGTATGGGTACTGTTGTGGACACACTGGAAGCTTCCCTGAATGAGGTGTGTATGCAATCCCTTTCTCAAATCACGATTGAAGATATCAGCCAACAGCTGATTGCTATTGAAAACCATAAAAATAAGGAGGAATGAAGTATGGCACTCGTAACAGCAAACAATGAGAATTTTTATGAACTAATTGAAAAAGAAGGAACCGTTGTGGAATTCTGGGCACCGTGGTGCGGATACTGTAGGCGTCTGTCACCGGTATTGAAACAGATTGCAGGGGAGTATCCTGATCTGACACTGGTACAGGTGAACATTGATGATAATGAAGAGCTTACTGAGCGCTATGGTGTGGAAACAATTCCAAGCCTGATGGTATTCCATGATAAAAAGCCATCCACTCTTTTGATTGCACCACAGGCAAAAGCGCAGGTAATCACATGGATGAAGGAACAAAAAGCTGCAGGAATCGAATAGAAGGTGAGGTGTTCTTATGAACAAGCAACTGTATGATGTGGTGATTATCGGTGGCGGTCCTGCTGGCTATAGTGCAGCTTTGTACTGTGCGAGAAGCGCGTTATCGGTTCTCGTGCTGGAAAAGCTATCAGCGGGAGGCCAGATGGCAACCACTGGAATCGTAGAGAATTATCCAGGCTTTGAGGAAGGAATCGACGGCTTTGATCTTGGAGAAAAGATGCAGCAGCAGGCAGAACGCTTTGGCGCCAAAACCGCTTATGCCGGCGTTGAAGGTGCGGATTTAACAGCACAGCCAAAGCTTTTGCATACGGACGAAGGTGATATTGAAGCAAAGACGGTAATCATCGCCACCGGAGCCTATCCAAGAGAGCTTGGTCTTCCAAACGAATCCAGCCTGCGAGGGCGCGGTGTCGCTTATTGTGCAGCCTGTGACGGCATGATGTATAAAGGGAAGGATGTCATTATTGTCGGTGGCGGAAACAGCGCCATTGCGGATGCTCTGTATCTGGAAAAGATATGCAAAAGTGTTACTCTGATTCATCGTCGCGAGGAGCTCAGAGCAAGCAAGGTGTATGCAGGTCAGCTGGAAAACAGCACCATCCGCTTTGTCTGGAACAGCCGTGTAAAAGAAATTCTCGCAGATAACAAGGTCAGTGGAGCCGTTATTGAAAACTTAAAAACAAAGGAAACACAGGTCATAGCTGCACAGGGGCTGTTTGTCGCTATCGGACGCATCCCGGATACCGCAGTCTTTCAGGGACAGCTGGAAGTGAACAAGGCAGGCTATATCGTAGCGGACGAAACAACACGGACCAGTATTCCCGGTGTATTCGCCATCGGAGATGTTCGTGATAAGCCTCTGCGTCAGATCGTCACTGCAGTGAGTGATGGAGCTGTCGCTTCTAAGTTTGTAGACGAATTCCTTGCAGGATTACCGCAATAAAGTTACAATAAAACAAACATAGCAGGATGTGACGGCATTCGGGGAGGAAAGCGTATGATACAGGAATTGTTTACTTTTATTACACAGCGTTGGGATTTTCTGTTGCCGCTTATTTATGAGCATTTACAGATATCCGCAATCGCTATTGTCTTTGCCACCATAGTAGGTGTCAGTGTCGGTATTCTCATTGCGGAGAAACGAAAGGCTTCTTCTCTGACACTTGGAGTCATCAGCTTTCTGTATACGATTCCTTCCATTTCCATGCTTGGCTTTCTGATTCCGGTAACCGGGATCGGTAATACGAGCGCCATCATCGCATTAAGCATCTATGCACTGCTTCCTATTATTCGCGCTACCTATACCGGTATCACAGGTGTGGAAGATGATATTCTGGAGGCTGCCCGCGGTATGGGAAGTACTGCTTCACAGATTCTCTGGCGCATTAAGCTCCCGCTTGCCATGCCGGTTATTTTATCCGGATTTAAAAACATGGTGGTGATGACGATTGCCCTGGCGGGTATTGCTTCCTTTATCGGAGCAGGCGGTCTGGGTGTTGCCATTTACCGCGGTATCACAACCAATAATTTAACGATGACGCTGGCAGGAAGTCTGGCAGTTGCCGTACTTGCCTTTCTCTTTGATATTCTGATGAATATTCTGGAATCCTTTTTCACAAAACGGAAGCATTCCAGAAAACAGAAGCGCACTGTGGCCGTAGTGCTTCTCTGTATTCTGCTTGCGGGATGCACAACCATGCTTGCGATTCCTTCCAAAAAGGATACCATTCATATCGCCACAAAACCAATGACAGAGGAATTTATTATCGGAGAAATGTTGAAGCAGCTGATCGAAGACCGTACAGACCTTTCCGTTGAAATAACCAAGGGAGTCGGCGGAGGTACGAGCAATATTCATCCGGCAATGGTTAAGGGTGATTTTGACATGTATCCGGAATATACCGGCACCTCATGGAGCTTTGTGTTAAAGAAAAAAGAAATACCTGAGCACGATATCCTGTACAAGGAGCTTATCAGGGAATATAAGCAGCAGTATCATCTGGAATGGACAGGCTTATACGGCTTCAATAACACCTATGGTATCGCGGTCACAAAAGAAACAGCACAGCGCTATCACTTAAAGACCTATGCTGATTTGGCCAGCGTATCCAGCCGGATGTCCTTTGGTGCAGAATATGACTATTATGAACGTGATGACGGATATGATGCTATGGTAAAAGCAAATGATTTTCATTTCAAAAAGAGTGTGGACCTGGATATCGGTCTGAAATATGATGCCCTGTTGAAGGGGGAGGTGGATGCCATTCTGGTTTTCACAACGGATGGAAGAATCAGTGATCCCGCTATCGTTGTACTGCAGGATGAAAGCAATTATTTTGAAAAATATTATGCAGGAACTGTAGTCCGCGAGGAGACACTTGCCGCATATCCCCAGCTGCGCAGTGTTCTGGAGCTGTTAAATGGACAGATCAGTGAAAAAGAAATGGCGGAGATGAACAATGATGTTGAAACCAATGGCAGAAACGAGACAGATGTCGCAAGAGATTTCCTTGTGAAGAAGCAGCTTCTGGAGGTAACAAAATGAGCAGCATAAGAATGGAGCATATCTTCCACTCCTATGGAGAGCATACTGTCCTGAAGGATTTCTGTATGGATATTCAGGACGGAGAGTTTATCAGTGTTATCGGTGGAAGCGGAAGCGGTAAAACAACTGTTCTGAAGCTGATCAACGGCCTTCTGATTCCGGATCAAGGTGAAATCCATGTGCAGAATAAGGATATTCGCAAGGTGGATCAGAATGAGCTGCGCCGTAATATCGGCTATGTCATCCAAAGCATCGGTCTGTTTCCGCATATGACGATTGAGGAAAACATCGGTTATGTACTGTCGCTGACGAAACAGGATTCCTCTTTGATTCAGAAACGTGTGAAGGAAATGATGGATATCATGAAGCTGGAGGAGCAGCTGCTGAACCGTTATCCCGACGAGCTGAGCGGAGGGCAGAAGCAGCGTGTCGGTATTGCCCGTGCACTTGCTTCTCATCCGAAAATTCTGTTAATGGATGAGCCGTTCGGTGCCGTGGATGAAATCACCCGCCACTCCCTTCAGGATGAAATTCTCAGGATTTACCATGAATTGCACATCACAATTTTCTTCATCACACATGATATCCGTGAAGCACTTCGTCTTGGAACACGCGTCATGATTATGAAGGATGGCAATATTGAACAGTTCGATACACCGGATATAGTGAATAAACAGCCGCAGACAGAATTTGTCCGACAGCTGTTATCCTACCTGAATGAGTAAACCTAGGTATATGGAACTGTATCAAATACCTTATACATATCATAATGAAAACGGAGAGATGATGCCTGAATTAAAACAGCATACATACTCTCCATTTTCTATCTAACAAGCAGGCAGAATACCCCACCTCAGTGGTATACAAAGGAGAAGCGGCAGGGATCAGAGTCGTAATCTGTGAAGAAGCAATACAATCGAAGGCTAGTTCCATTGACGAGGATTAAATACCAGTCTATGGAAACGATGTAGCGCATACCTTCACAGGGAAAAGAATCAAGCGAGGATTGTATAGAAGCAAAAACGGCATTCTAATGAATGCCGATATCAATGGAGCAAGCAATATCATACGAAAAGTATATCCATGTATGCCAAAGCGAGAGCGATGGAGTAGAGGTACAGTGAACGTACCAGTTACGTGTATCTGAACACGAACAAAACGTTTTGATGAATGTGCAGGCATTCATTGGAAGCCGCCTGCTCTTTAGCTGGCGGTAGTTCACAGCAATCTTGGTACAAGCGCTCATGTGATGGCAGCTAGTGTTGAGGGCTTTGCTAAGGAAGATATTCTAGTACAAAGAAATATATCCTGAGATTATTGCAGGTACTGTAATTGCATGGAGATGAAATATCTCCTACTCACAGCCTGAACATAAGGTGATAAAGGAAATGAATGCCTTTTAGGCATGCATATATATGCAGTATAGGTATTGGACATGATATAGTAATAAATTATAGAATAAATGTGTAAGTTAAGCTTATGCATTTATTTTTTTACGCTGAGGAGGATGATAGTATGAAAAAAAGACTAGTGGCATATTTCAGTGCAGGCGGAACAACAAAAAAAGTCGCAGAAATGATTGCCAATTGTGCAAATGCAGACTTAATTGAGATTACTCCAAAGACACCATACACAGAACGTGACCTTAACTGGATGGATAAAAAATCCAGAAGCAGTATAGAAATGAGTGATAAGACATACAGACCTGAATTACTTGATATAGATATAGACATGAATACCTATCATGAGATAATATTAGGATTTCCCATCTGGTGGTATGTTGCACCGACAATCGTACATACATTCTTGGAAAAATATAATTTCTCAGATAAAAAAATAATTTTATTTGCTACCTCCGGTGGAAGTGGATTTGGAAATACGATGAGAGAATTGCAGCCTTCTGTACCAAACAGTGTTATAGAAGAAGGAAGGATATTTAACAACACAACCAGACAGCAAATAATGAAATGGGTAGAAACATTATAAAAAATGGAGAGATGTAACATGAAGAAGATAATACAAACAGCAGGAAGAAACGCATTAGAAGAATTTGCACCACAATTTGCCCATTTTAATGACGATGTGCTTTTTGGAGAAAACTGGAACAATCATGATATCGATGTGAAAACCAGAAGTATTATAACCGTTGTCGCTCTTATGGCATCTGGTATTACAGATACATCATTAAAATTTCATTTACAAAATGCAAAAAGGCATGGTGTTACGCAGAAGGAAATTGCTGCCATTATCACACATGTTGCATTTTATGCAGGATGGCCGAAGGGATGGGCTGTATTTACTTTGGCAAAAGAAGTATGGAATGTGAACGAAGGTGATTTACCTTATGAAGATGCAGCAATGCGGGCACATGCAAAAGACATGATATTTCCAATCGGAGATCCAAACGATGATTTTGCAAAGTATTTTTCAGGAAGAAGCTTTCTTGCACCTGTTTCAACTTCCCAAGTGGCAATTTACAATGTGACATTTGAACCGGGTTGTCGCAACAACTGGCACATCCATCATGCGAAGAGCGGTGGTGGACAGATTTTAATCTGTGTTGCAGGACGCGGGTTTTATCAGGAAGAAGGAAAAAGTGTAATAGAAATGAAAGCAGGAGATTGCATCAGTATTCTGGAAGGAGTTAAACATTGGCATGGAGCAGCATCAAATGAATGGTTCTCTCATCTGGCGATAGAAGTACCGGGAATTGAAGTATCAAATGAATGGTGTGAACCTGTTACGGATGAGCAATATTTGCAATTGGAATACGAAAAGAAAAGCTATGAACTCTGACACAAAGTATCACTAACAACAAATACTGCGGCTCGGACTTGGAACAGCTATTATTTGCAGCTGTAAGAGCTTTTATTATGTTTGCACTTGAAAAGACAGCACTTTAAATATGTTTCCATGAGGATTGCACATCAAAGCCTTGTGTTTGATTGTCTCCTATCCGTACTTCAAATCTGTACCTTGTAAAGTATTATCAGAAGCATATGCTTTCATCACTTGTATTTAAGCAGCTTAGCATTTCAGCTATCGCTGGTATGTATGAAACACAAGTATCAAATCCGGTCACAACCCGGAACAGGGGGTATTGTTCAATGAGAAAAGGAAGGTGTCAAATATGAAAAGAATTCTGACTACAATTATATACATTATATGTTTAACAGTACTTGTTGCATGTAGTCATAATACAACAGGTATACCAGCATCTGAGAAAAACACAGCGCAGGAGAATGATCTCAAAATAGCAGTTGTATATTTTTCAGCAACAGGTAATACGAAAGCTGTAGCAGAATTGATTGCTGATGAAGCTAAAGCGGATATCTATGAAATTATCCCAGATAAAAAGTATACTGAAGATGATCTTAATTATAATAACGATAATTGTAGAGCTAATCTTGAAATGAAGGATGATGCTTCAAGGCCTTCCATTAAGAATGATTTGAGTGCTATAACAGAGTATGATGTGATTTATCTTGGATATCCTGTATGGTGGGGAACAAATCCGAGAATTATTCAAACAGTTTTAGATAAATACGATATTAGTAACTCAAAAATATATACCTTCTGTACATCCGGAGGCAGTGGTATAGAAAGCAGTATTTCAGATTTGCAAACTATGTATTCAAACTTGAATATTGTTGCAGGCAAAAGATTCGATAATCCTACAGAAGAAGATGTTAAAGCCTGGCTGGAAAGTATAGGATAAAAATCTTATATTCAGGTTCAGTTTAAAAAGTGGGAAATTATATATATGCAGTTTGAGTTATAGTATATTTCATATCCGATTTATACAGAAGAATTAAATAATATGCTTAATTATAAGGGCTGAGCCTTATATCAAGGAGATACTACATTAACATAAAAGAATACTTATCTGACAGGCACAGATGCGGTGATAGAAGGTCTTACATCACTCTTGTATCATGCAGTCATGCAGACATAAGGATAAAGATAATATTATAGGATAAGTAATAGAAGATCGTGTTAATGCCGCCATTCCATATGGGAATGACGGCATTTTTGTCTGTTTAAAAAGTCCAATTAAATCAGGTGCTTCTTTAAAAAACAAGCAGCGCTTATTTGATAAGAATCTAATGATCTGAGCCCTTTGTATGCTTGAAGGCGCATCGAGGTACGCATGAAATAGCCCGCTTCATAAGAGTTTGAGCATTTCTGCGAAATAGCCTCCGCCTTACTTTAGACCAATGTTTTTTTATTTTGGCGATGAAAATGTTATTGAAATTCCAAAAGCTCGTTTATTCTTATCATCAGCTCATCATATGGAGCTGTCGCAAAATCTGTCACATCCAGCTGCAGGGTCGTCCCCAGTGCAAAGGTTCCATATCCCCGGCAGGTACAGCGCTGTATGAATTCATCATAATCCAGCAGATTGTCCGCTTCCTCATGACTTGTCAGCTGTATTCCCTTATGATATTCCTTTAGGATATGCCCGAGGTGACGGGAAGCGTCCAAATCCCGTTTTTTCTGCCTTTCAAATAGAACATCCAGATCGGCAATCATGCGAATCGTAATAATCTGTACATGATGCTTATCACAGACCTCCTGCAGCTGATCATGCTGTTTATAGCTGAACGGATAATCGCTGAGAAGACTGATTCCCCGTGTGAATTTCCACTCCATTCTATGATAGTATTCCACCCAGCTTTTCTGAATCAGCTCTTCCTTTTCCTGTTCATTGCGGAAACCGTAGGCATCCCAGAACTCTTCCTTGATCTCATCCGGTGATAAAATTTCAAAGCCGGTAAACTGCTTCATTAACAGCTCTGCCAGATAGCTTTTACCCGTACCGGGATAGCCGGCAAGCAAAATCAGTGTCTGCTTCATGAACGAACCTCCTGTTATATGGCAAGCTCAATCTCCAGATGGTAGGTATCTGCACGATAATAGGTACAGACACATTCCCTTGGATGATTATCCTTATCAAAGGATATGCGGCGTATATAAAGCAGCGGACTGCCGACAGCAATGTGCAGCAGCTCTGCCATTTCTTTGTCTGCCAGAATGGAATAGATTTTCTGCTTGGCAAAGGACCATTGAATCTGATAGGCATTGGAAAGAAAGACACGCAGAGATTCTTTCGAAAAATCATGCTCCATGACTTCCGGTACAAAGGACTGCTCGAAATAATTGATTTCCAGATAGAACGGCTCCTCCCCCGCATAGCGTACACGCTTTATGCGAATGATATCACAATCATCAGATAGCTGAAGACACTCCGCGATATCCTTGGGCGCTTTCATTACTTTTTTGATTGATCATTCGTTTTACGGCGATAACTTGATCCACTCTGTTTTTCCTTGTATAGCGGACTACGCGCTGTGGTGATGTATTGGGCTGTGCCGATATGACAAAGGTTCCGTACCCGCGCTTCTTACTGACAAGCCCGTCATTGGCAAGCATCTCCATCGCTTTCCGTGCGGTTGCCCGAGATACATGATAGGTATTCATCAGCTCGCTCTCCGCCGGTATAATGCAGCCTACAGGATATTTACCGCTGATGATGTCCTGAAACAGAAGATTATACAGCTGATAATACAGCTGTTGTCTTCCACTGAAATCCAATGCACCCATGATGATCCCTCCTCATTCTACTGCCTTTTTAATCCATCCATTCTCCGCCTGTCAGATTGATGGACTGCCCTGTCAGATAAGCGGAATTATCTGTCAGCAGAAATACTGCCGCATTGATAACGTCCTGAAGATCAACCAGACGATGTATCGGGATATTCTTTTTGAAATACGGCATGACCTCTTCCGGATCAATGCCTTTCTTCTGTGCATATTCATATTTCAGCTTTTCCCACATTTCCGTGTATACAATTCCCGGACATATGGAATTTACACGTATATTGCGATCCGCAAATTCCTTTGCAATGGACTGTGTCAGTCCCTGCACACCAAACTTGCTTGCACAGTATACGGTCTGCCATGCGCTTGCCTTCTTACCGGACAGGGAGGACATGTTCAATATGGTTCCCCCACCATGCTTCAGCATTTTTTCAATCGCAACCTGACAGCACAGGAAGGTAGCCTTCAGGTTGACATTGATTGTCAAATCCCACAGCTCCTCACTGCTTTTCAGAAACGGTACCATTTTACTTACACCGGCGGAATTGATCCAGGATGTGATAGCTCCCAGCTCCTGCTCCACTTCATCGGCAGCAGTCAGAACCGCCTGCTTGTCTGTAACATCAACTTTTTTATAAACCGCTTTTCCATTTGCGTCCGTGATACTGTCCGCAACAGCCGATCCTCTTGCTTCATCCAGATCAAGGATTGCGATACCGGCACCTCTTTCCGCAAAATCCTTCGCCATGGCAGCGCCCATACCACTGCCGCCTCCCGTAATTACTATTACGCTTCCTTCCATTCCTTCATGATTCATATCTATCCACCATCACTCTCTATTTTCTACTTCAGATATTCCTTAACACTTACCGGTTTGTCCTGCGGCATCACCTGTATGAAGACATTTACATTCTTCTCCAATAATTCAGAGAACGCCTTATTTTCCTCAGGACTTGTTGAGATATTCTTATACAGCACACTTCGATCAGCTCGGGCACCCATGCCTCCGACATCCACTTCCTCAATGGCAATGCCGTGATCTACCAGATAGTTTAATGCTTCCGGCCCCTTGACCAGCAGAATCGTCGGTGCGTCCAGTCCCTGTTCAAAGAACTGCACACCTTCTTCCTTGGTGAAGATTCCTATTGCGATTTCTTCCGGTATTGCCATCTCCAGCACCTCGATCATATACTCATCATTCGCTGTTCCGTCATCCACGATTACCACCTGATCCGCTTTTCTGTTCCTGATCCAGGCAGTCATCACCTGTCCGTGAATCAGACGGTCATCGATTCTTGTTAATACTAAGTTTTGCACGTTGTTTTTTCTCTCCTTTCTTGAATACCGTTGTCTTTACGCCAACTGTACTCGATATGCCTGCTTTATCCGCAAGCTCCTCCAGCGTTGTTTCTTCGCTGCGCTCCAATGCAAGCGTCAGCAGCATCGGCATATTCATACCGGAAACAAGCCCGAGTTTGAAATCCTTTGAAAGATATGCGGCACTCTGGAAAGGTGTACCACCTGCAATATCAGACAAAACGATGGTTCCTGAACCGCTGCCGTCATCGGCTTCCCGCATGACAGTTTCAAGCTTTTCACGATAGGCTTCCGGAGACTCACCCGGAATGAGAGGCACCGCCCTCACTCCGTAATCTCCGCCTGCAATCATCTGCAGGCTGGCAAGCAGACCTTCACAGAATGCGCCGTGACTGATCAAAATGATATTTACCATAGCTGTCCTCTTTCGCCTTCTATCCTACATAGCCCAGAATACCGCTGTAATAGCCTGCGATACCTACCAGGAAGATTGCGATAATGATCCATACAGTATTGATTTTCTTCTTCAGCATCCACCATACAAGCAATGTGATTCCCAGCGGAATCAGACCCGGAGCAAGAGAATCCAGTACACTCTGAATTGTGGTTGTTCCTTCTCCTACCTTGATTGCGAGCGGAGTATTTACCGTGACTCTGGTTGCGGCCATGGATCCGACAACCATCAGACCTACAATACTGAAGGAGTTGATGATACGGTCAATCGTACCGTTTTTAAGAATTTTCAGCAGTGATGTTTTTCCCTGCTTATAGCCGGTCATAAACATGAAGTATCCGCAGCCGAAGATTAAAATTTCAAAGATTGCAAAGGACAGGATCGGTCCTAAATAGCTTCCATCCAGCGCCATGGAGCACCCGATACCAAACAGAATCGGGAACAGGATTCCCTGCATGACCGTATCACCGATACCGGCAACCGGCCCCATCAGACCGGTACGTACAGCATTGATATCCTTCTCTGTAACGTTTTCACCATTCGCATGTGCCTCCTCCATGGAACAGGCGATACCGTTGATGATCGGTCCTACGGTGAATACTTCAGAATTGTAGAATACCATATATTTTTTCAGTTCTTTTACACGTTCTTCGTTCGTGTCATACAGCTCACGAATCGGTGTCAGCATCAGGTTGGCAGCACCCAGAGCCTGTAAACGCTCATAGTTGTAGCAGGCCTCGGTACTCGTTGTCCATAACCATGTTTTAACAAGTGTTTTCTTGGAAAGCTTTTTTGTATACTCCGGCAGTTCAGCTGCTGCAGCCTGATCAGCCGGCTGTGAAACCTCGATCGTTTCTGTTTTTTTATTTAATGAGAGACGTTTTACCTTCTTCGTTTCCGTCTGCTTCTGTGCAGTATTGCTGTTCAGATACATAACAAGTGCAATGATTGCAGAGAAGATGGAGATTGCAGTAAGTCCCAGACCGGAATATACGGTCAGAAAGAAGCCGCTGAAGAACCACGGAATCAGCTTTTTCTTACCCAGATAGTTCAACAGCATTGCAATACCCAAGGCCGGCATGATACCGCCGACAACCTGAAGTGCACTGATGACACTTTCCGGAACGGCATTGATCAGATCGCTTGCCCAGCCGCTTCCGGATACAACCAGAAGGAAGGCAGGAATTCCATACAGGACAAGTGCCATACAGAAGGAAGGCACGAAGTTCATAAAACGCACACCGCGCAGATTGCCCTTTTCCAGCAGCTTATCCGCCTGATGAATCCATGCGGCGTTGACTGTCATATATACCTGGTTCAGCAACAGTCCAAACATACTGAACGGAATCGCAAAGGTTACGGCCATCGTCGGATCGGCGCCGGATAAAATCGTCATCGCCGTACCGAAGATACCTGCGACGATGGTATTGCTCGGCATGGTTCCACCTGCGGAAATCCATCCCAGATAAATCAACTGAATGTTGGCCCCCGCCAGCATACCGGTCATCGGATCCCCCATGAACAGACCAACCAGCGTACCTGTGGTCAATGGATAAACAAGACATTTCGTGACAGGGCCGAAGAACCACCACTGCCCCATTGTAGCTAATAATGCAACTAAGATTGCTGATAACACCATAACTATTTCCTCCTGTTAGTGCTCACCGCTTACGGAAACCAAGACCTTCCCTTTTCTTGCATAACGCAGGGTCTTTAGTTCCTCTCCCATTTCCTCCAAGGTAAGCTTTGCACTTATTATTTTCTTTGTATTGATCTGTCCGCTTTCCAGCAGGTGCACGGCACGCTCGCTGCATAGCGGATTCAGAAATGACGTATAAATACTGAGTTCTTTTGTATAAGCCTCAAACTGATTGAAGCTGATTGGCTGCTCTGGATCCCCCAGGCCGAAAAGCAGTACCTTCGCATATTTCCCCGCAATGCGAATTGCCTGTTCCATGGTGGATTTTAAGCCGATGCATTCAATGACATAATCAATGTTTTCCTGCTTAGCGACTTCCTCGATTTCCTGATCGCTGATGGCCATGGTTGCGCCCAGCTCGAGAGCAAGTCTGCGTTTTTCCGCTTCCCGCTCAATCACAATGATTTTGGCAGCACCTGTTAATCGAATAAGCTGCAGCATCAAGGAACCGATGGCCCCCATACCATACATGGCAACCGTTTTACCGCTTTGTATCCCGATCAGATCCATACCGTGGACCGCACAGGATAACGGCTCCGTAAAGGCCGCAGCCTCCAGATCCAGTGTATCCGCTATATGATATACATTCTTTTCCGGCGGATAAACATATTCCGCAAAGCCCTTGGCTACGCCATGACGCTCCAGACAGAAGTTTGGCAGTCCCTGCTGGCACCAGATACATTTTCCGCATCCCCAGCTGGGATCACAGGCAACACGATCCCCAACCTTAAAGTATTTGCACTCAGGCCCTACCTCTGTAACGATACCGGAACACTCATGTCCCAGAATAATGGGTGGTATGACAACACTTGCGCCGTTTTTCCCCTGAAACTTATGAATATCGGTACCACATAATCCGCACCAGGCAACGCGGATTTTTACTTCATCCGCTATCGGCCTACGCTCTGGTATATCACGCACCTCATATCCATAATCTCCGGTATAATATCCAGCTTTCATATGTTATTCACCATCCAAATTCTTAAACAGATGAATTTTTCGCTCCACGATTTCCGTGATGGTATCCAGGCATGGTACGACATTATCGCGATTGGATATGTTCTCGCGATGTTCATCATAGCACTCTCTGGATTTACGATTCCAGCCGACCAGCAGCTCAGTACCGACATTAAACTTGCGGATGCCCAGATCAATAACACGTTTTACATCCTCATCCTTAACACCGGTTCCTCCATGAATGACAAGCGGAATATCAACTACCTCCTGCAGTTCCTTCAGACGTTCAAAACTAATATTTGTTTTTGATTTGTACTGACCGTGGCTTGTACCGATTGCCACTGCCAGTGCATCGATACCCGTCTGCTTCACAAACTCAACCGCATCCTCAGGATCCGTGTAACAGGCATCGTCCTGGCTCACGGCGATACCGTCCTCAGTTCCGCCGACAGTTCCAAGCTCCGCCTCCACACTTACATTGCGAGCTCTGGCATAATCGACAACCCGTTTCGTCCCCAGAATGTTTTCCTTTAAGGGAAGGGATGATCCATCAAACATAACGGAGCTGTAGCCGGCATCAATCGCCTTGCGTATCTCATCATAATCCCTGGCATGATCCAGATGAAGAACGACATCGACGCCGTATTCCTCGGCCATGGAACGGCAGACTGCGACAAGATTTCTATGCCCGACATAATTGGCAGTTCCACAGCTTGTCTGAATAATAACCGGGGTTTTCTGATGTACTGCAGCCTTAATAATGGCCGGCAGCATCTCCAGGTTATGCGTATTGAACGCCCCAATCGCCATGTGCAGCAACTCTGCCTCCTTCAGCACTTCCTTTAATGTTGTATACATAATTTCCTCCTTTAATAACCTGTATGCAATGGAGAATCTGCATCCTCCTTTTGTGGTGATCCTGTATATCCAGCGTTAACTTTCTGAAATATACGAATATCATAATATCAAAATATACGTACGTTTTGATTTACAAGCACATTATACTTGATTACATAAAAAATACAGCGCTTTCACGCTGAAAACACATTCTGAAATTGTGATAAATAGTAAAATTCATGAATGGCCATTCATGGTACAATGATAGAGAAAACACACAGGGAGGTAAGCATATGTTTATACAAATTGATAAAGGTATATATGAAAAGCTGTCAGAAGCGGAGAAGGGGGTCATTCAGTTTTTAAACCAGAATGAAGAAAAGATTCCCTATATGAGCATCACCAATATCGCAGAGAAAACCTTCACATCACAATCAACAGTATCCAGAGCGATTCAGAAATGCGGTTATCAGGGGATTTCCCAGCTGCGCTATGCGATTTCTCAGCAGGAGCAGATGAAGGAGCATCACGAATCCAGCTATGGAGTAAATAATATCCTCGCAAAATCATATCGGGAAAGTACAAAAACGATTGATAATATCAGTCCGGTTGCCATGCTGAAAACAATTGAATACATCAAGCAGGCAAAGCGTATATTCATCTTTGCCAGAGGCTTTACGGCATTGATCGCAGAGGAATTTCAAATGTACCTGCAGCTGCTGGGCTACAATGCCATCATCGTTAAGGATGTGAAATGGATGGAGAATACCGAACGCATTGTCACAAAGGACGATATTGCCTTTATTCTATCCCTGCGAAATTCCACGCCGGAGCTGGCAAGAAGCGCCAGAGCTGCAAGAATGAAGGGTGCCAAGGTGATTACCTGCTGCTGTAAATCTCCCTGTGAGCTGGAGAAATTTTCAGATATCACGATTTACGGCCATTCCGAGCAGATTATGAAGGCCAGTGGAATGACGGTGTATTCAAGGATACCGCTGCTGATCATCACAAGGACGATTATTGAATACATCGGGCAGTGATGTGCGTTTTAACATTATTTTCTGTATTATATGAACGGATTTCACAGAAAAGCAAACACAGATTTCCATTCACCACAAATACATGCAGTTCACAACAAAGTCCTTTACATCCTTCTTTTAATATGTATATAAGCTGTTGGATAAAATATGATGGCTTGCTTAATTGAATTCCTACCTTGTTCAGAATACCATTGAATGAGAAAACATACAAAAGCGGGAAAAAAGGTTTTTACTTAATTCCATAAGTATGGACATTCCCAAGTAAAATATGCTTCATCACAGATTACTAGTATGTATCATAACCTATACGTTTACTTCTTCAAAATACGCGCTAAACTGTTAATATCCAGCAGCAGATTAACCGTCTGAAACCTTCCCTTGTAAAATACAGCCCAGTTATTGAAAACACACGGTACATTTTTTGCTTTTTCTAATGTATCAATCAAATGAAATGTTACAGGAATGTCATGCATTTCACAATACTGCCGTATAATATCTACATTTTTCAAAACGTACGGGCATTGCATGTCATAGAAAACCGTTAGCTCCTGATTACAAATGTGCTCTTGTTTCGCGGATGTACAAAAACGGGGCAGCGTACCGTCAAAAGATAGTGCCAGCAGCTGATAGCCGCTTTCAGTAGTATCTGCGACTTGAAATCCATAACTTTGTATAAAGGCTTGATCTGTGAGCCAGGCTTTCTGCTTCCTTGCTCCGAGAACACATATACCGGATTTTTTATTTGCTTTGGCGTCTGCGATACAGTATTCCAACAGCTGTTTTCCATAACCTTTCCCTTTATACTCCCCGACAGCCCACAAGCAGTATATATAATAATACTGATTTCCCTCGACAGGTACCCAGGCGGTTTCAAGCGGTGCATATTCAATAAAAACGGTTCCCTTTACATTTAATTTCCTAAACACATGTCCTTCTTTCAGCCTATCTGAAAGCCATTCTCGTTTTGCTGTTATCCCAGGATGCGACTTTCTGCTGCGTATGATGCAGCATAGGTGTTCGTCTGATACATTTTCCTCTGTTAAATTGATAAAGTCATTCTTCATAAATCTTCCTCCTTATTTTCATTCTTATTCATTTTAAATGTGTAACGTATGACACTCACAATACATAAAAGCATCCGTATAGAATTCTCATTTTTTTGTCCATGATATCAAATTGGTCATATGAGTATGCGATATTAAAGCTGATTCTGTTATTCTCGCCGCTATATGTTATATCTTTTCTGCTTCAAGCTGCTGTAGTCAAAAACATAGCATTCCCCATAATGAATCTGATTTCTGAATGAGCATACTGCATACGGATACTATGAAAGCTTGTATTTACTTTTATCAGAAAACTATTTTATTTACTTCTTCATCAGCCGCATAGCTTCTATCATACAATTATAAATCAGATTGACAATTAAAGCTTGATCCCAGTTGCTATTCACTTTGTCGCAAACAGAAATAGATTCATTCATATGCACAGTTAAAGCTGATGATGAATTACATCAGCTGTTTCATTAAATATGCAGGGGAATTCACGAATTTTCTCTGCCAGATTACACAGCTCTTACTATAAGATAAGAAGTTTTTTTCCAATCCTACAAAAATACATGTATATCCAAAATATCTTCTTACCGTAATTTTTTAAGGGAGTCAGCCCCTTTATTCATATGTTCTGACTATCACAGGATTTTTAATTCTACTGTAAGAAAAATGTCCAAGGACATTCCAAAAGACAAAAAGCAAAGATAGATAAATATATATGCAAATTCCTACAATATATGAAAAAGCCATCCAATCGCCTTCTTCTGACTACTTCAGATGAAGATCCTTATGGATGGCTTCCTTTATTATACTCTATAGCTTCTTCATATTTCTGAAGCTATTTCATTAGCCTAAGCTTTTATTTATGATTCGTCAAGTCCCTCTTCCCCATTGGATTCCATTACACGCTTATACCGCTCAAAGGAATCTTTTTTATAGCGTTTTTTGCTGCCGCTTCCATCATCATTGATATCCACATAAATAAAGCCGTAGCGCTTGCTCATCTGACCGGTGCTGGCGGCTGTAATATCAATACAGCCCCAGGATGTGTAACCCATAACATCCACCCCGTCTTTGATTGCTTCTCGCACCTGAATCAAATGATTTTTAAAGTATTCTATACGGTAATCATCATGTATCTTACCATCAACCAGCTCATCATGCGCACCAAGACCGTTTTCTACAATCATCAGTGGAATCTGATAGCGCTCATAAAGCTGATTCAGAATAATACGCAGGCCAACCGGATCAATCACCCAGCCCCAGTCGCTGGCTTTCAGATAAGGATTACGGAGAACTCCCAGCATACGCTCATCCTCTGTCAGATCACTGACCTTTTCCGGATTTAACGGAGTCACTCTTGAATAATAGTAGCTGAAGGAGCAGAAATCAACGCTTCCCTGTGCAAGTACTTCAGCATCACCGTCCTCCATAACAATTTTAACTCCCTTTTCTTCAAAGAAACGATTTGCATAGGATGGGTATGCTCCACGTACACATACATCGGTATAAAGGAAAATCTCATGGTTCGCTTCAATACTTTCCATAACATCCTCTGGTTTGCATGTATTGGCATAGCTTGGAATCGCATTGATCATACAACCGATTTTCATTTCCGGATCGATGCTGCGTGCTAGCTTTACTGTCAGTGCGCTTGCAACCATCTGATGATGTGCTGCCTGAAACATGATCTGTTCCTTATGCTCCCCTTCTTCGAATTCAAGACCTGCCGCATACCATGGAATAACACTGCAGAAATTGATTTCATTAAACGTGATCCAGTATTTTACTTTTCCTTTATAGCGTTCAAACAGTGTTTTCGCATACTTTACATAAAGATCAATCAGAATACGATTTCTCCATCCGCCATATGCCTCTACCAGATGCAGTGGAAATTCGTCATGTGAAATGGTAATCAGCGGCTCGATACCATTTTTCAGAAGCTCATCAATCACATTGTCATAAAACTGCAGACCCTTTTCATTGGGCTCCTCCTCCACTCCGGTTGGATAAATTCTTGTCCATGCAATCGACATGCGGAAGCACTTCATACCCATCTCCTTAAACAGTCTGATATCCTCCTTATAGGTGTGATAGAAATCAATACCGCCATGGGAAGGATAAAATACATCCGGCAGAATCTTATGATCCTTTGGTACCGCCTCTCTGCTGCCATGTGGAAGAATATCCACAATGTTTACACCCTTGCCATCCTCATTCCATGCCCCCTCAAACTGATAGGCACTGGTTGCGCCACCCCATAAAAACCCTTCCGGAAATTGTTTATCTTTTTTCATTATATCTCTCCTCTATATCTCTCCTCTCATGTAATATGTATTTTCTTCATAAATGCTGTATAGCTGTCACATTCCAATACCTGTGCAAATCGAATAGGATCATCAAATACATTCAGTATCAGATCATACAGCTTTGGAACCTGATCAAAGCTCTTGTGCAAAGCAAACATCAATACAATGTTCACTTCAAAGCCATCCCATATAACGGGCTTCCTCAGCAGTGCGACAGCGATGCCGTTTTTCTTTGCTGTTTTTTTCGTTGTATGCGGAATTGCATATCTTGCGCCAAAGCAGGTAGGTGCAATTGCTTCTCTTTCATAAATCTGTTCCTGAAAATCGGCGTCCACATACCCCTGTTCCTCGAGTAAGCTGCAAAGATAGGTAATCACCTCATCCTTGGTAGTAAGCTGTGAGGGAATACAAAACAAATCCTCCTTGAAATAATTATGGATCATGATATTTTCATAAGACTTTTTAACGCGGACACTCTTTACAATACGCTCAATTTTCTCATATTCTTCATCCTGAAGATAATTATCAAGCTGAAAGACAGGTACTCCCATTTGCTCACTGGTTGAGACCATTGTCACAATAATATCCGGCTTCTCGGTATAAAGCGCTTTAAAATCAAACATGGAGAAGCAGCCGATCATCTCGACATCTGTTAAAGCCTGTAATCTCTGCTGTATGATATGTGTTACAGAATTTCCATACGGATTGATCAATGCGATACGGACAATGGAGGTCTTTATACTTTTGATACCGTTCATAATATGCAAGGCGATAAAGCTGATTTCGTTTTCATCCAGAACATAGCCTGTTTGTTCCTGAAAGCGTATCGCTATATATGCTGCGATATCATATATAAGAACAAAGCTCTGCTTCAGCTCTGACAATAATGGATTTTTTATCAGCATACCATGCTTACAGCGGTTTCTCAAATTTTGAAGATGCAATGCCAGATTATCCATAAGATCCTGATTTTCAGTAAAATTGATACTGTAAATATCATAAATTTCCCTCAATACTTCATGCAGAAACTGCATAACTCTCACATCATCCTGTCCTGCATTTCGTTTTTTGAACAATGCACAAATCTGCTGTGTACCCTCTGCAGTGAATTGAATACGCATTCTTTCCCTTATCGCTTCAAGTAACGGCCTACAGCCCTGATCACATATCGAAGCACGATCCTCTTCCATGCATATATAAGAGGTGTTACTGATATACATCAGCATATGCAGCAGGATGGAAAACAGATTAAAATCAGAAACAGCAAGCTGCTGCCTGTGGATAAATTCCATCAGTATCTCAGAAAGCCTATAGACATCCACATTTTCAAAATAACGATCCAATATTCCAACATCAAAGCGCTGATCCTCACTTTCCTCCAATAGGAAATAAGTCAAAACCCTTCGTTTTTCTATATCATCACAATTCAGAAAGAGATGATTTTGTTTTCTTGTAATCCTCAGTGTCCGAAATTCCTTCTGTATGCGTTCATTCAATATCCGTATATCCTTATTCAGTGTAGAGGGGCTGATATAAAATCTATCCGCAAGCTCATAGTAATCCACATGCTCATTGAATAGAATTTCCTTCAGTATTTTTATATCTCTTCTCCCCTCATCACCAACGATATAGTTCTGCCTGATCCAGGCATCCTTATCACGCACTACATACCCTTTTCCTTTCAGAGAAGATATCATGCAGGCTTTTGATTTCCTATTGATTTCTGCTATTTCTCCGTGTATTGTTTTCTCACTGACCTTTAAAAGATTGGCAAGTGTCGCTGCAGTACAATATTCGGATTCCTTCAGTAGTATATCAACCATCTTCATTTGTCGTTTTGACAGACTGATCTCCATGATATCTCTCCCTTTCCATGTTATTGTTTCCAGGTAAATGCGTAATCGTGATTCATCAGATATGGTGTATAATAGGCAACCATACTGGATAACGGCAGGATATCCTCATGCAACTGAATACCGAGAACATCCTGTATATATGTTCTTCTTTCCAGCATGCGCTCCCAGCTGTTTGGATACTGCTTTTTGATTTCCTCTTTCAATACCGTATCCGCAAGAACAACGCCGTTTTCACAGCAGCAGCCCGGATATCCTTCTACAGACGGAATGATATCAATCTGCAAAAGCATACCGCTTTTCAGCTTCAGCCTTGAACCTTCGTAAATCGGGCTGCTTAGCCATTCCTCATCCGCAGTGAGGTGTCCGGGATTCAACTTCCAGCAGAAAATATCCTTCGGCAGAATATCATCAACCAACGCATATACCTCTTTCCCCTCCATACCGATATGGAGATGCTCAAGCCATGTGCAAACAGCTGAGAAATATGGTTTTGCGATTTTCTCTTCATAATCTCTTACTGCGGAATCAAGGTCTTCTCGTTTATAGGCGGCAAACGCTGCTCTGCTGGCAAGACCACCTTTATACCCGACGGTTAGTGATATTCTCTCTCCTGTCTGTATCGGCTTGTTCATAGGATACAGATTGGCTTTTTCAAAGCGTGTCCCGCTGGAACAGATGGTCACAACATTGTGTATCTGACCTTCGGATTCCAGCAATCCTCCGATTTCAGCTTCTGTTTTTCCCGGCTTCAGAGCAAGCATCGCCCGCTGAAGACCTCTTGCTGCAAGGATCTGCCCATACTCATAATGTGCAATTTCATTTGCATTATTGACCGTTCTTGCACCATCCTTTGGAGAGATGAATATATCCGTTGCATTGCTTATCTTCACTTCACAAGCTTTCAATGCTTCAAGAATGTAATAGGGTATGTCAAACAGCTCTTTCTGTAAACGGTAGAAGCCTTTCCATCCAACCACACCGAGATGCATACCGTTCTTAACGCCTGCCTTAGCTAACACACTTTTTAGATCCTCTTCCTCCTGAAGCGGCTGGTCAGGCAGTGAGAAATAAGACATATGCAGACCCTTTGCAGGTATTCTTGCATGCTTGGATAATGAAAGGACCTCATTCCCCAGTAGAAGATATGCATCTTCATTTTTATGAAGAATCAGTAAGGCTTCTTCAAAACGCGGTATAAAACCGGTAAGGTATTCAAAATTGCCACCATGCTCCACATCTGCATATACGGCAATACAGTCCAGTTTTTTCTCCTGCATACGGTGAAGAATCTTTTGCCGTCTTTCCTGCATGGTTTCATCACTAAGCAGTACCGGTTCTCCTGTCTCCTCCTTCGGAAACGGAATTTTATCTAAAACTACGTTTTCATAACGCTGATCCATGGTGATTCCCTCCTTTTTCACGACTGGTATTATTTTTTTCTCTTCTGTCATAACAAGTCCGTGGTCAGAAAGCTTCACGTACGGACATACAAGCAAATTCAATATTGTGATTCTGGATACCGGATTTTCCAAATAGCTGTTCCCCAGCTTATGAAAGGCCTCCGCCATTAGTTCCACGTTTTGTGATACTGTTTCCATACATTCCGTGCTCATCAGTCCGGCAACAGGAAGAGCCAGAGATGCAAGAATATTTCCCTGTGAAACTGCACAGAAGCCTCCATGCATATTCATAACCTCCTGTACGGCCAGATACCCGTTTTCAGGTGTATCATAAACCACACATACATTATGACTGTCATGAGAGATACTGCTGGCAACAGCACCATGATCAATACCGAAATTCTCGACGATACAAACCGCCCTTTGTGTGCGTCCATAGCGGTTGAATACTGCGGCATACATTTGTTTTTTATCCTTTTGAAGCAAAACCCTTCCATCCTGTATCGGGCATATACGTGTTTTCAGATGGGATGTAGCTATATATTCAGATGCAAAGCTTAGGATATTCAGCTGTGCATACGGACCCTTTGCTTTGATAAGGAAATCCTCCTGCTTCAGGGCCTGCATTTGGATAGTATTTCTGCTGTTCAGCTCGCGGGTATAAGAGGATAAAACAATTGGCGATGTCAGCTGTTCCTTCTTGCTGACAAGCTTCCCTTCAAAAAATACTGCATGCACCTGCAGATCCTCCACATTATTCAACAGCACCAGATCGGCTGCATATCCGGGAGCAATCGCACCGAGATGCTTACATCCGCTTTCCTGTGCCACACGGTAGCTCGCTGATAACAGGGCTTCCTCCACAGGCATTCCAAGAGATACGGCTTTTCTTACCACATGATCCAGATGTCCGTATTTTCCGGTGACATTACAGCGTCGGTCATCCGTACAGAAGCATATGCGGCTGTAATCATTAAATTCTTTGCAGACATCCAGAATCTCTTTCATACGCCCCTGTGTGTTAGCCTCTCTGATATCGATCCACATACCCTTTCTGTATTTATCAAGAGCCTCCTGTTTCGTTTTCACCTCATGATCGGATTGCGGCCCTGCATTTACATACGCACTGAGACGGTTCCCCTCCATAAGAGGTGCATGTCCCTGCAGATAGCCTGCATGCTTTTTAGCAGCAAGCAGTAAATCATGTATACGCTGTTCTCCCTGCAAAACTCCCTCATAATCCATCACCTCACCCAGTCCGGCTACACGCGGATGCTGAAAGAGTGCTGTATAATCCTTTGCGAACAGTTCAGCATTGGAAGATTCAAACCCCGGAAGACTTGGAACACAGGATGGAAGTGTCAGCAGCATACGCATAGGGAGATCCTGTGAAGCAGCAAGCATATACTGAATACCTTCCACTCCCATTACATTTGCTATTTCATGGGCATCCTCCAGTACAGTCGTTGTCCCGTGCGGCAGAACCATAGCGGCATAATGTTCCGGTACAAGGAGCGAGCTTTCAATATGTGTATGTGCATCAATGAAGCCCGGACACAAAATTCCGTTCAGCTGTAATCGCTGCTTTGAAGGCAGTGCCGAATTCTTTTTATTATATTCCACATGGGATATAAACCCGTCGCAGATGTAGACAGTTGCTTCCAGGAATTCTTTTGTAAATACGTTGAAGATGCGGCACCCCTCAATAGCCAGATCATTCTCTACATTTCCCAAAGCCGCTGCAATAAGCCGTTTTGTATCCTTTGGTTGAAACGCAAGCATGGTTATTCCTGCATTTCGTCCTGCTGTTCAATCAGCAGCTGCTGCTTTTCATACATTTTCATAAACGGAAAATATAACAGCATATCTATGACAATCAGAACAGCTACAAGAATGACAGCCTTGAAATCCCCGGTGGAGAAATAGGCGCCGAAGATACTTGGCATATTGAAAGAAAGCATCGCATAGGTTTTTCCAATCAATCCTGTATTCAGACAAAGGAATGCTATAACTGCATTAACTACAGATACCAGTGAACATGGTATGAAGAAGATAGGATTCAGCATAATCGGAAGACCAAATGTAATTGGCTCAGATATTCCAAAGAATGCCGGTATGATTCCCACCTTACCAACGACTTTTAAAAGCTTCGATTTGGAGAAACACAGGATAATAGCAAGCGAGAGACAGGAACCGACACCTCCAATGCAGATGAAATATACCCAGAAGGCTTCGGTCAATATTGCTGTAGGCGCTATTCCTGCCGCAAGCTGTGCAGCATTCTCTGAAATGTTCATCATCATAATCGGTCCCATCAGTCCCCAGAAGGTTGCATTATGGATTCCAAAGAACCATGCTGCATTGATAATAAAGGTCATAAGGAGAATAAACCACAAGCTGTCAGTCGCTTTGATTTGCGGCGCTATAACAGAGCTGAGCCACATGGCAAAGGTGGTATCCATGTTATGGAAGATGATAAACATTACCAGATACAACGACATGATCAGGATTGCGATGGATAAGGAGGCAAAGGTTTCGGATAGGGATGCAGGAACACTGTCCGGCAGCTTGATGCGCCCAAAGTTTTTTGATTTAAGAAATCTGTAAATTTCAACCGTCACAATGGAAACAAAGATTCCTACCAGAAGACCTTTTCCATCCAGAAAGTTCAAATCGGTAAGAGATAGCCCATACTGCAGTTTTTCAATTCTCACTGCCAGCATGAATACTCCGAATACAGTGATAAAGTTTGGAATCAATTCCTCAATTTTATAATTCTTACACAGATAATGTGTAATACCAAGTGCAACATACAGTGTGATAAAACCAAGACTTAAAACTGAAATCCATGAGAACACATAGCTGTAATCTGCCACAAAGCCAGCCCATGCGAGCAGAAAACCGTTCGTTGTCTCTTTTGTGACAGGTGCTGCGGAAATAACAGCTGACAAGCCGCCGAACACCATGATTGGAAGGATTGTCATAAACGTATTACGCAGTGCAAGCAAATGTATCTGTGTGCTTAGCTTTCCAGAAAATTCAAGTACTTTCGCCTCTATTCTGTCCTTCATACTTTCCATTTTTATTTTCTCTCTTTCATAATTTTTTTAACATCATCAATTACACCCTTTGCATTCATCAATCCGTAATGTGACGGATTCATGCTTACAACCGGAACTGACGCATCAACAAACTTTTTGATTCGCGGGATTTCATGACGTATTTGCGGTCCAACCAGAATCAGATCACACCCCTCCAGGTAGTTCATGAAATCTCCATCACCGTATGCCTCAACATAACAGTAACCATCGGATTTCTCATTCATTTTTTTTGCCATCATTGCTGTGGACATGCCATTGTTACAAACCAGAATAATCTTTAACATGAAGTATCATCCTTTCGTTTCACTCATACAGTGAAATAACTCTCTTGTCATCTGATAAATGATTTCACTCGCCATCATCTGATCCTCCGCATGAACCATTAACAGACTGATCTGATCGAATTCCCCATTTGCAGATTGCTTCAGAATCCTACTGTGTGCCCGCTTAGCTGTATAGAGATTTTCCTCGGCATCCTTGTACTGCTTTCTGCCAGCTTCTTTATCACCATCACGATAGCTTTGCAATGCTTCAAAGCACAGCGATCTTGCTTCCCCGCTATAGGAAATGATCTGCATCAGGGAAATTTCCAATTCTTCCATTGCTATGCCTCCTTTCATGTTCAGTATAGCACCGCCGGAATTTCTTTGTTTTCTTTTACTTCAGCTGCAAGAGGAAATATTGTAAAACTATGTATAATTATGCATAGAAGGCTGCGACTGCATGCTGATAATCAATACACAGAAAGAAACAAAAAAGCAGCCCGCCCCTGTATATCGGCTGCCGCTGCTTCTTCCCTGTCCGTATTCGTTTTTATTGCGTTTCTCTGTACATCTTTATATTTATACGATTTCTTTCAAATCGTCAAGACTTTTCAGTATATAATTGCACATTGCCTTTATTTCCTTAGTAGGCTGTACTTTATCCGGAATCATAACCACTGTGGTACCTGCACCAAACGCTGCCCGAACACCGTTTAGGCTGTCCTCCACTACAAGGCATTCCTGCGGTGAAAGATTCAGCTGCTGTGCAGTCTTTAGATATACATCAGGAGCCGGTTTTCCGTGTGTAATCATTTCATCACTGATGATAGCTTCAAAATAATGCTGAATACCCGCATTGTTCAAATTAAATTCCACATCCTCCGCTGAAGCACTGGTTGCCATTGCAATCGTATACCCTTTTGCCTTCACGGTATCCAGAAGTCCCTTTACATCCCCCATGAGTGGTACACCATTTTTCAGCTTCTCTTCTTTTTTGAACTGTGTATGAAGACTACATGCTTCTTCCTGCGGCCAGTCCTTGGGCATATAGGAATCAAATACAACCTGCTGATCCTTTCTCGTTCTTCCAATTAGAGATAAAATAAATTCATCGCTTGTAGGAAGCTGAAGGGTTTCTCCCACCCTTTTCCATGCCTTCATGGAAATGGTTTCTGTATCAAAGAGTGTACCATCCATATCAAAAATTATCGCTTTCCAGTTTCTCATAGCTTTTCCTCCACATCAAAAAGCCCTATAGCTGTCTATAGGGACTTAATCATCATCGTCATTATTTTTAGCCGGCAGCTTGAACACCTGTTCTCCAGGCTTGCTGACCATGTACTTACCTCTGGCAAACCGCTTCACATATTCAGGATTTTCCAGATTCTGCTTTTCCTTGGAAAGATCATCCTTTTGATTTTCCAGAGAGTTGATCATCTCTTCAGAAGAAGTGATTTCATCCTTCAGCTTCATTGTCATCATCAAATCAGAGCTTGCGGCATAAATCAGGAAGCATGCAATGAAGATAGCAGCAAGACTCAAAAACGTCTTAAGCTTATTTCTTTTTTTCTTTTTATCCTTTGCCATGCACATCCTCCTTATTCGCTGTAACCATATTATAAGCAGAGAACAGTATTTTGACAAGGCTTTTTTCCTGCTTTATAATCTGGGTTTAAATAGTTTTATATAAAGTTTCATAAAGACTGCATTTAGAGATATACTATCTGCAGCAGATGGCTTTCATACCTTATTCAGCATGATTTTTTGCATAAGCTTTAGATGAGCAGAAATTTACCCCTTTCATAACGTTTTATATACTCCGGGTCCTTCAGCTTTCCTTTTTTCGACAGCTCTTTTTCCGATGCTGCTCGTCTTGATTTACCATTGCTTATCGGGGTATCCTGATGGAAATCCATATGTATAGTTTATATGCAAGATTTGTCATCAAGCCGTTTTCCAAGACTTCCGCCGGGATGAAATTTATGGAAATCCGATGGATTGAATCCGCGTTTTTTGGAAATGGCACAGGCAATTGCATCACCAAGTACCAAAACCAGAGTTGTGGATGAAGTTGGTGCAAGATTGTATGCATCTGCCTCCGTCACCTTTGGATAAATCAGAGTAAGGTCACATGCTTTTGCCAGTATAGAATCCCTATTCGCACAGCAGGCCACTGTCATACAGCCTATGCTGTGCAGCGGAGTTAAAACCTGTATGACCTCCTGTGTAGTTCCACTGTTGGATATGAGAATTACGATATCCTTTTCCTCTATCATTCCAAGATCCCCATGAACACTCTCTGTAGCATGAACAAAGAATGAAGGTATACCAAGCGAAGCAAATGTTGCGGCAAGTTTTGCCCCTATATGCGCTGATTTTCCAACACCGCAGAATACCACCTTTCCCTTACATTCCTCTATTGCGGCCATTACTCTTTCACATTCCTGCAGAGACATAGCTGATAATGCATCCAGTGCTGTTTTTTCCCTTTCTATTGCTTCTATAAGATATTTTTTCATTTTAACCTCTCAATAGCGTCATATGTCTTTTTCAAACGACACAGACCATCCTCTACCTTGCTTCTCGAACAACCTACATGAAATCGAAGATGCTGTTTAGCTCCGTAGACAGTCCCGGACATGATAGCGACTTTCCCTTCATGAATGAGAAACTGCTGCATTTGAGCATCCGAAATACCAAGTTCATGAAAATCAATCCATGCGAAATAGCAGCCTTCGGGTATCTGAAATTTCAGCTTCGGCATATGCTTCTGTATATAGCTCTCTGTGTACTTAAGATTATCATATAAATAAGAGCATAAATCATCTACCCATTCCGCACAGTGTCGATATGCTTCTATGGTAGAAAGCACCCCCAGTATAGCTGGGGAATTAACAAACTCCGTATACCTCGTCATTGTTTCAAATGCCTCATAAATTTTGAAATCCGGAAGTATCACATAGGAACCTTGCAGGGAAGGTATATTGAATGTCTTGGATGGAGAGGAACAAATGAAACAACGACAGTCAGAAGCAAGCTTCAGTACAGGAATCCCTTTTTCCTTATACGTGATATCCATATGAATATCATCGCTGATTACTGTAATATCATATTTCTCGCAAAGCTGTAAAAGCTTTTGCAGTTCCTGTTTTTTCCATACTCTGCCTACAGGATTATGCGGGTTGCAAAGCAACAGAATGCGTGCTTCCTTGCATTTTTCTTCCACATCCTCAAAATCAATTTGATAATACCCTGCATTCTCCAGCAGTTCACTGCTAATCAGTCTGCGCTGATTATTTTCAATAACCTTATAGAAGGAATCATAGGCCGGTGTGAATACTAAAACACCGTCCCGAGGCTCACTGCATAGCTGTAGCAGCTTTGCTATGGAATACATAACGCTGGGACTGTAACAAATCCAATCTTTGCTAATCATACAGTCATAGCGGCTCGCATACCAGTGAACAATTGCGGATAGATAGTCCTCATTTTTCCAGCGGCTGTAGCCGTATATCGGGTGCTCAATCCGCTTTTTCAACGTATATACAAGGCTCTTTGGACATGCAATATCCATATCCGATATGGTGAACGGGAGAAGATTGTCTGTTCCGAAACGATCTTCGATATAATCCCATTGTGTACAAAAGGTTCCTCTTCGATCTATGACCGTATCAAATTCTGAGCCGCTCATGCCTGCTGCATCTCCATCGCTTTGTTTATTTGCTTACGTAAAGCATAAACCTGTGTACCCACAATCACCTGAATTGTATGCTCATCCAAATGCACAACAGCAATACCGCCTGCATTCTTAATTGCATCTTCATCAATCAGATTAACATCGTTTAATTCCAGACGCAGTCTTGTAACACAGTTATCAATGGAAACAATATTGTCCTTTCCACCCAGTGCTTTCAGCATCTGAATACCTTTATAGGATGAAAGTGCCGCAAAGTCATCCATATCCTCTGTATCCTCTTCACTGATAGCCATAACCTCTTCTCTCCCGGGTGTTTTGATATCGAATCGCTGGATAGACCATTTGAATATAAAGTAATACAGTGCAAAATAGAATGCCGCAAACGCAATAGCAATCGGCCAGCCAGTTCTGGTACCACGCAAGACACCAAATGTAATGAACTGAATCAAATCACCGGTATAACCCATGAGCACGCCAAGATACGGCAGAACCATATTGGCAATACCATTTAATACAGTATGAACAAAAAATAGCGGAGGACATGCGAACAGGAATAAGAATTCAATAGGCTCAGAGATACCGCCAATCACGACAGTTAAAGCGCCGGTTATCAGCAGACCTTTGATTTTCTTTCTATTCTGCGGCTTTGCGCAGCGATACATTGCCAACGCCGCACCACACAGTCCGTATTGAATCATCAGCTTGCCTTGTTCCATTTTGCCTGCCAAATCTAATGGAATATCCATATTATTAGCTACATAAGCAAGAAACATATTAACCGTTCCCATATATTCCTGACCATTGATAATAGCAGTTCCGCCAATTGGTGTAAAGCGGAAGGTACTCGTTACCAGATGATTCAAACCAAACGGAATTGTTACACGTTCAGCTACCGCATAGGAGAAATAACCAATCGGTCCGGAGGTGGATATCCATTCCCCAATCATCTTAAAGAAATTGTAAAATGGCTGCCAGAATAAAGGTACCGCTACCATGCCGAAAATTCCCATGATCACCAACATGGCAATCGGTGCCAGACGTGGCCCGCTGTAAAAACCTAGCGCCTCCGGTATTTTTACCTTTGATATTTTCGGATATAGCCAGAATACCATAAGTCCAGCAATAATACCGCCAAGAACGCTTGTATTATACGTCTGAATTCCCAGAATCATCCCCTGCCCTGCTTCTGTCATTTTATCTGCAGCAGCCAGTTGATCCGTAATTGTCAGATAGAAGTTTGTACCGATATGCATAGCCATAAAACTAACTAGACCGGTAAATGCACCAAACTCTTTTTCCTCCTTCAGTAGTCCTAAAGGAATCGCCATCGCAAACAATACCCCCAGATTATTAAAGGCAAACAAGCCCAGTGTTGTCATAAAGCTGAAAATTTTCTGCAGCACAGGATTACCCAGCAATGGAACCGCCTCTATCAGACTTGAATTTGTGAATGCCGATCCGATTCCCAGCAGCATACCGCACACACTCAGTAAAGCAATTGGAAACATAAAGGTTTTTCCCAGCATTTGAAAGAACTGCCAAAGACTTTTTTTCTTATTTTCCATACATTTTCTCCTTTTTATACATAACTATTTTTCTAATTCATGCAGCTGATTCGCCTATATCATAAGTAGGACTTTATTCTTCCTGCTTACTGCACGAAAAAAAGACCCATATCTGCACCCTCGTCCAGATGATCAGGTCTTGCCTTTCGTAACAATCCTAATTTAATATTTTCAGTATATGTACCATGATGTAGAACAGCTCCTGTCTGCCCAGCTCATAGTCATAATTATGCTTCACAAAACTTTTTATTCTTTCTAAACATGATTTCATTTCAGGATTCATTTCCAGCATCATACGATACATTTTATCATTGAAATCCTGTTTTATATGCGTGCGGTCAACTGTAAAAATCCGCTGTCCCAGATACTTCAGATGCATTGCAAGACGTGTTTGATCGAAGTCCTTCTCCTTCCAGTCAATATGCATCGTAACCTCAATAATATGTAGAATCTGTTTACTGAAGGTCAATATTTCTTCCGCACTGTTTTTGTGATCCTGACTTCTGGAATTGATGATATGCATGGCGATGAAGCCTGCTTCATCGAGAGGAAGGTGAACCCCTGTCTTCAAGGCGATATATTTCAATGCCCACACACCGATCTGATACTCCTTATGATACAGTGTTTTGATTTCCGGCAACAACAGATTAGGAAGATGTATCCCTTGTTTTTCACGTTCAATAGCAAATGCTATATGATCCGTCAATAACAGCACCATCTGATTGTTTAAACCACCCTTGAATTCCTTAGATGCTTTTTTGAAGATGATTTCAGAAAATTCGAAGTATTCAACCGGTATATTTTCCAGCATCTGATAAAATCTTGTTCTTTGTGTATTCTCAATCAGATACCTTTTTTCGATTTTTCTTTCATCAATCTGATCTCCAACCGCCTTGTGAAATCCGATACCCGGACCGGTTACTATCATTTCAGTTTTATCCTGGGAAATCGTGGCCACGGTGTTGTTATTAAAAATTTTTGCAATTTTCATACTACTCTCCCTTTCGATAAAAAAAGGCCATCCCTGTCAGTCCCCCGACATCAATGGTCTTGCCTTTGCAGTAACAATCCTGTATCTGTCTTCATTATAAAGCGTTTTCAATATTTGTCAATACGTATTTTTTATTTCCATATTTTTCTATATACTCGATTATATGAATAAGCGGTTTGCTATTGCAACGCAGAAAGCATAGGAAAACAAGCTTAATTTATAAAGTGTTACTTCGTGTATTACAGTATAATTTTAGTATCATGATGACTATATGTGCTTACAGAAGAATAAGAAGTTTTTACATAGCAAGCATAAGGTTACTTATCCCTTGATTAAACAAGTGCCACATATACTATTTAAGATACCTTTTTCAAAAGATAGTTGACAAAAGGGCTGCTTGCTTTTATCATGAATATGTATTATTTAACATGTGACTGTTAAATCAGGCATGGGTCTCTGCGTGAGCTCATGTCTTTTTTTAGCAGCAGGAGGTAAATGAAAATGTTCACATTTAGAAGAAAAAAACAAAGGGAGCTTTACGCTCCTGTAAATGGATGCGGTATTGCTCTGGATGATGTCAGGGATGAAGTGTTTTCAAAAAGACTTATGGGGGATGGCTGTGCATTCCTTCCAGAGACAACGAGCGTATGTTCACCGATAGACGGTGATTTAATTCTTGTCGCAGATACGCTTCATGCTTTTGGTGTGAGAAGCAGAGAAGGAATTGAACTGCTGATTCATATCGGTCTGGATACCGTGAAGCTTCAGGGAAAAGGATTTCAGGCATTACAGTCTGTCGGTACAAGCATAAAGGCAGGTACACCGGTGATATCATTTGATTCTTCCTATCTGCATGATGCTACCCTCGATATGACAACGATGCTGATAGTTACGGATTGTGCAAATCTGAAAATCAAAGAGATTACAAAGGGGTATGTCAATACAACTGATCCCGTAATCATTATGGAATGATAATCATATATCGTTTTACCGATTCTTTTCTACTGGCATAAAAAAACTCTGCTTGTTCTTCAGAAAGAATTAAGCAGAGTTATTCGCCATTTGTATCTTCGCTGCTGCCACCGGGAAGTTTAAAAACCTGTTCACCCTTTTTTATGACAAGAAATTTACCCCTTGCATAACGTTTTACATACTCCGGGTCCTTCAGCTTTTCCTTCTGTGCAGACAGCTCTTTTTTCTGTGAAGACAGCTTATTGATTTCACTGTTGTTTGCCGAGATTTCCTGCTTCAGATTCAGCATGACAATAACATCCGTGCTTGCTGCATAAATCAGATAACATGAAACCCCTATTGCGAGAAGACTAATCAGGATTTTCATCGGATGCTTTTTTCTTTTTCTTTTTTTTACGGCTGCTTTTTTTTCGTTTTGCATTCGCTTTCCTCCTCTTCCTGATTTTGCCTGGTAATCTAATTATAGCAATAATTTTCGATTTGGCAACGAGAAGTTTCACTTTAAACGGATGCAGCAGCCTGCGGATGGCTGTGAAAAGCTGCAGAAACACGCTGAGATACCATGTAAAATAGATAAAAGCACCTAGAATAAAAAAACAGATGAGATAGATATTCGTTATACCGCCATTGATCTTATACAATCCAATAAACATAAGGGATGTAAACAGAATATGATACAGGATCTCTACGATTCCTTTTAAAATCGGAAAACGGAGATACTTTACAAAGCTGATTAAAAAACTGAAGCCGAAAGCATATACCCATCCCATCAGAAAATGATAGAGTATTGCCTGAATCTGTGTAGGCAGCAGCATTATTTAAAGATTTTTGAAATCACTGATTCCTTTCCGTTTCCCTTTTTATTGGATACATAGGATAGAGCTTCAATGACACCGCGTATTACAACATCCCCGCGTTCTGTATCCAGCTTGCCCAAGGTCAGATCCTTTCCCTGAATCACCATCCATCCCTGTGCGGTCTCCAGCAAAAACTCACTGGAATCAAAGCTGTCAATCTGTTTGACGCCGGTCAGCTCCATCACCTTGCGGTCCTTAATAATTACGTTATGATATGGGTTCGTTTCAAAACGAAGCGGATTGCTAATGTTATCTTCCATACAAACTCCTCCTTATTTCTAGTTCATTACAATCTATGTCTGGAGAGCGGGGAATAGAACAGCAGCACAAAACAAAAAATATCCCGGCCTCAGTCTTCTGCCAGAATATCTTTTACTTCTTCTTTCTTAATCAGCTTTTCTTCCACAACCTCAAACATCAGGGAAGCATCATTTTTATTTGCCTGCTTCTGTATCATGGTTACATTAACAGTCAGCTCACGGTATCCGAAAATAACCTTGATGGTATCTCCCACTTTTACATCTGTAGAAGGCTTTGCAATTTTTCCGTTTACATAGACACGTTCCTGATCCGCCAGCTCCTTTGATACGGTACGACGTTTCAGAATACGCGCTGTTTTCAGATATTTATCAAGACGCATATACTCACCTCTACAAATAAGTTTATCATTTATTGCTGCTGTTGGCGAGATAAAAGTTGTACAAATGCCTCGACTGCATAAAGCTCGGACTTTTCCAGCTCCTTCTTATCAAATACGATAATAAAGGAACCATACCAGTCTCCAAATGCGGTGACCGGATAAATCAGACCCTTATAACGCTGTGCACTGTCCTCATAGATACGCTCATTATCAAAATCCTTCAAACGATGTGTTTGTGCAATCATAAGAAAATGATCATGTATCTTATGATCTGTTTTCACCATACATTCATCCTTCACAAAAAATACAGTATTCTGATATATGGCACGCAGGGTATCGCACATAATCATGATTTCTTCCATATGCTTGGACATGACATCAAATTTCTGAATTACAATTCTGTCATTATCGATAAAGAATTCAATGGAATCTCCTTCTTTCATGCGGTACTGCTTTCTAATTTCTTTTGGTATAACCAGTCTTCCAAGGTCGTCAAGACGTCTTACAATTCCTGTTGCTTTCATTTATAGACACTCCTTTTCTTTCAATAGTATGGACATATGACAATCGCTTTATACCTGACGGCAAAGAGGAAAGACATTTCCTCTGATTGAAATTTCATTCAAATTCAGACATAAATTGCATATAAATTATCATAAATGAAGGTATTTTTTTACAAAACTAATTGTTATAACAAATATAACTATATTAAATTAACCTTTTATACATAAAAACATTTAGAATGTAGTTGTCAATAGAAATAGGAGTGATCTGACATGACAATGGGACAAGTATGTTGTGAGCGGATTCATGATCTGTGCGACGAGAGAAAAATTTCTCTGAACAAACTCAGTATCATGTGCGGAATGACGCAGTCAACGCTGAGCAACATCACATCAGGCAGAAGCAAGAATCCAACCGTTTCCACGATCAAAAAAATCTGTGACGGTCTGGATATCACGCTTGTGGAATTTTTTGATACAGACGTATTCAAAAACCTGGATCAGGAAATTAAATAAGCTGTTTGTCAGCCTGAAAAAAAACTGTTATGGGAACTATTCATGCAATCCCATAACAGCTTTTTTATTTACCTGTTTTTATTTTACATATGCCTTCAGGCGTTCAGCCGGTTCAGTGCTTTCCCACTTCACCTGCAGATCATCACGGCCAAAGTGACCATAGGCTGCCAGATTTCTGTAAATCGGCTTACGAAGCTCCAGTGTCCTGATAATTGCAGTAGGACGCAGATCGAATTCCTTCCTTACGATTTCTGCGATTTCTTCATCCGGAAGAACTCCGGTTCCAAAGGTATCCGCAAGGACGCTGACAGGCTGTGCCACACCGATGGCATAGGCAAGCTGTATTTCACATTTGCGAGCAAGACCTGCCGCAACAATATTCTTGGCAACATAGCGTGCCGCATATGCCGCACTGCGGTCAACCTTGGTAGGATCCTTTCCGGAGAAAGCTCCTCCGCCATGACGGGCCATACCGCCGTATGTATCGACAATTATCTTTCTTCCTGTCAGACCGCTGTCTCCCTGCGGCCCGCCGATTACAAAGCGTCCTGTCGGATTTATGTATACTTTTGTTTCAGCATCCATCATATCCGCATCTACAATCACATCAATGACATGCTTCTTTAAATCCTCGCGAATCGTGTCCAGAGAAACCGTATCGGAATGCTGTGTGGAGATAACAATCGTATCGACACGCTTTGGACGGTCATTCTCATATTCAACGGTTACCTGTGTCTTCCCATCCGGACGAAGATAGTCCAGTGTGCCGTCTTTTCTTACCTCTGTCAAACGGCGTGCAAGACGGTGTGCAAGGGATATTGGCATCGGCATATATTCCGGTGTTTCATCACAGGCGTAGCCAAACATCATTCCCTGATCTCCTGCACCATTGTTTTCCTCCCCACCCTCTTTGGTTTCCAGCGAGTGATCAACACCAAGTGCAATATCCTTGGACTGCTCATCAATGGAGGTCAGAACCGAACAGGTGGTTCCGTCAAAGCCGTATTTTGCTCTGTCATATCCGATTTCCAGAACTACATTTCGTGCAATGCTTGGGATATCGACATAACAGCTGGTAGAAATTTCTCCCATGATCATGACCATACCGGTTGTACAGCAGGTTTCACAGGCAACTCTCGCATCCGGATCCTGTGCCAGAATCGCATCAAGAACAGCATCACTGATCTGATCACAGATTTTATCAGGATGTCCTTCCGTCACAGATTCGGAAGTAAAAAACTGTTTATTTAACATAATCGTTTCCTTTCTTTTCACTAATTACCATCATTCTTATTTTACATCTTTCCCTATTGCTAAACAAGCACAACATGGGGAAGTTACTTTTCGCATTTGTACAATGCCTGATATGACAGCCCTTTTAAAGGTGTAGCACGAAAGAGTCTGCAGGGATATGGAAGCAGGTATCCTTCTATATCTTCTTATAGCCTTTCAGCAATTTACTTCAGCTTTAGAAATTCAGGTGATTGCTTTGATGCAGCTATACGCCGTGTTTTATGCAGTGTTGTCTCTGTCGATAACCGGTTATATTCCTGCTCCTGAATATCCTGAGATGTACGATAGCGCTGTTTCATGTCTGTTTTCAAATCCATCTATTGTATAAGACAGCTTCAGCTCTTCAAAATGGATATCCCCCCGCTTGTTATCTGTTTTATTTATATACTCACTGAATTTCTCATTATTCGTCAGCTCTACTGTATATACCGTGGTTGCATCCTGCTCCTGCTTCTGATAGCGGAAGTAATCCTTCGCCTCTTTTCTATATTTCTGAAAAAGCAGAGAGGATAGAAAATTTTCTTTATCCTTGGATGTCACAGGTGTTTCCTGCATTTTCTCATAGGTATTGTCAACGTTCACAATATATACATGCAGCACGTCATTCTTCAACTGCAAAACAGTATCTATCCTGCCAGATTCACCGGTATCCTGTGGATGCGCACCTGATACTGCTTCAGCTCTTTATTATGAAATGCAATATTCATCTGTATGGCATCTGTATCATGATTGCGTTTTTCATCCATTATTATTTCATCTTTAAAGTATCGCTGTGTACTGCTTATCCTTTGGCTATCTTCAATATGTAAACCGTTTGTATCTTTCAGCATATCAATTTTCGCAAGAATTTCCAATCGTATATTTTCTTCCTTTGCATGATCCTTCTGCATAATGCAGCCGCAAAGGACAGCGGCAGCACATAGTAAAATTCCTATACCTCTACAGTTCATATCCTACCTTATTTTCAGGAAGCTGTTTGTTCCTCCCCCATTGGCTCTGTGCGTTCCAGCACCTCAATCACGGTATAGAGCCAGTCCTTAAGCTTTGGCAGCTTCATGGTAATCTTGCCGTTCGTATAGCGTATCGTTATATTTTTTGATATGGTTGTCATCATTTCGAATAATGCAACACCGTCAATGCTGTTTGACCATGCACTAGTAAACGCCAGCTCAACCGCCTTTGGCAGTTCACGGAAGGCATCCACATGCGGCTCATTGATACAGATATCCAGCCGCTTCTTTTCAAATAACAGCTGTACAGCCTTCGGCAGCTTTCCGTAATTATCCTTGATTTCATCCATCATGGCAAGCAGCTCCTTTTTGGTATGAATATCCTCCATACGCTGGTACAATGTGATTTTTTCATAATCCTCGGTTGCAAAGCTGCTTGGAATGTATGCGTCAACCTTGACATTCGCCTTCGTCATTTCCGGTTTCACCTCCGGCTTGATGCCCTTTTTCTCCATGATGGCACTGTTTAGCATTTCGATATACATATCAATACCGACCGTATCAATAAAGCCGGCCTGCTGCGGCCCCAGCATATCTCCGGCACCACGTATGGTCAGATCGCGCATGGCAATTTTATAACCGCTGCCCAGCTGCGTGAATTCCTTGATGGATTTTAAGCGCTTCATGGCAATCTCACTTAATTGCTTTTGCGGGGAATACATCAGATACGCATAGGCAAGACGATCGCTTCTGCCGACTCTTCCCTTGATCTGATACAGCTGACTCAATCCGAAGTGGTCAGCATCTTCAATCAAAATCGTGTTGGCATTGGGAATATCAATACCGGTTTCAATGATGGTCGTACAGACAAGCACCTGATATTTATTATCTGTAAACTGCAGCATGACATCCTCGATATCCTCCCGTGTCATCTGCCCGTGCGCAACACCGATTTCCACCTCCGGCATGGCATCCCGAAGCTTTCTGGCCACATTATAAATTTCCTTTACATTATTGTACAGATAGAACACCTGTCCGTTTCTGGCAAGCTCACGCTGTATGATTTCCTTCACCATCTGAAAGTTCTTTTCGATAACATAGGTCTGTACCGGCATACGGTTCATCGGCGGGGTTTCCAGCTGCGACAGGGAACGGATACCAATCAGCGACATCTGCAGGGTACGCGGAATCGGGGTTGCACTTAACGATAAGACATCCACACTGTTTTTCAGCTCCTTGATTTTTTCCTTATGCTCCACACCAAAGCGCTGTTCCTCGTCAATGACAAGCAGTCCCAAATCCTTAAATACGATATCCTTGGAAAGCAGACGGTGTGTTCCTATCAGGATATCCACGTTTCCTTCCTTCAGATCATGGATGATATGCTTTTGATCCGAGGGCTTGATAAACCGATTTACAACGGCAATATTCACAGGAAAATTGCGGAACCTCTTCATAAAGGTTTTATAATGCTGAAGGGATAAGATCGTCGTCGGACACAGGAATGCCACCTGCCGGCCCTCCGCAACTGCCTTAAATGCTGCACGGGCCGCAACCTCTGTCTTACCAAAGCCTACATCTCCGCATAGCAGACGATCCATCGGCTTCGCAGATTCCATGTCCTGCTTGATTTCCTGTACCGCTCTTGCCTGATCCGGGGTCAGCTCATATTCAAAATCCTCTTCAAACTGTTTCTGCAAAGGGGTGTCCTTTGCGAATGCATGTCCGATATTCTCATCTCTGGATGCATACAGCTTCACCAGACGATCCGCCAGCTCTGCAATCTTTGCGCTGACCTTTTTCTTTGTCTTCTCCCATTCTCCGCTGCCCAGCTTATTCAGCTTCGGACTTGCACCTTCCTTGGATACAAATTTCCGGATAAGCTTAAACTGTTCAAGCGGTACAAGCAGAACATCATCTCCCTTATAGGCGATATGCAGAAAATCCTTATGTACACCATCTATTTTCTTATTCACAATTCCCAGATATTTACCGATACCATGCTGGTTGTGTACTACATAATCTCCGACATTCAGCTCCTGATAATCATGCAGAACCTCCGCCTCTTTGAATTTATTGCTGTAGCGGGCTGCTTTTTTGACACTGTGAAACAGTTCCTTTCCGGTATAGACACAGATTTGTTCCTTCAGGCAGGTAAAGCCTTCGGGAAGACTGGCATTCAGAAACTGGATTCCCGGTTCCAGCGTATCCGTGGACGTTACATTGCGCCAGGATATATTTGCTTCCTCCAGCAGCCCTTTCACCTGTTCCTGCTCCTTGTGGTTCAAGCAGAGCAGAACCCTTCGTTCTCTTGCCTGATGCTGTACCTCCTGCATGGTACGCTCTAGATTGATATCTCCCAGTGACATGGTCATGATCTGTGAGGTTATCGGTTTTTTATAATCGACAAACTGATGAAATTCCATATAGCTGTGCTTTTTGATGGAGCTGTACAAATCTGTGAACACATCAAAGCTGTGCAGACTGATTCCCTCCTGAAAAAGCTCCTGAAGATAGGAAACCATTTCCTCGTGCATATGCTTGACGCTGTCCTGCACTTCCTCTGCGCTGGACAGAATGATCTGTGCGTCCGGGGCATAATCAAAGACCGTGCTTCTGTTTTTCAAAAAGGCATAATATTTATAGAACCGGCTTTCCATCATGTGATTGCTGATGAGATCCAGATCTTCATTCACATGCTCCTGCAGCAGCTTCTGCATAGCGATATCGTGCTGGGACAGCTGATTTTTCAGCGCCTTATTCGCCTGCTCCACCAGTTCGGCAACCTGTGCATCTGTAAACAGCAGATCACTGGCCGGGATAATCATGGCTTCCTGTACGATTTCAATTGTCCGCTGTGTCGCAATATCAAAGAAGCGGATGCTTTCCACGATATTATCGAAAAACTCTATACGCAGCGGATGGTCATAATTCATGGAATACACATCAATGATTCCACCGCGTGCCGCATAGCACAGTGGCTGATCAACACGGCTGACATGCGTATAGCCTGCTTCAAAGAGAAGCTGCTTCAAATCCTCATATTCAATTTCCTGATCCTGCTTTAACGTAATACAGTGATTTTTGAATACCTCAGGAGAGGGTAGAAAGCGAATGGCTGCAGCTGTATTTAAAACCGCCACAAAAGCATCCTGCTGCTGCAGCTTTGCCATTGCCTCCATCTGTATCGCTTTGTTTTCCGGTGAAGCTGCGATTGCTTCTACGCGTAGTGATTCCTCCAATGAGAAAAGCAGCACTTCATCCCCAAGGAGGGCCTGCAGGCGCTCGTAAAGCTTCTGTGCTGTATAGGCGTTATTCTTGATAATCAACAGCTTCTGCGGTTTTTGGCGGTAATCTGCCGCAAGTAGAAGAGCCTCCTCCATATACGAAAGATTACCCAGAACACTCTCTTTTTTCTGAATACTCAAAACCGCTTCATTCTGCTGAAGCTCCTTTAATAGAATTTCCATATGTATTTCCCTATTTTCTGTTGAAGTGGCTCATGGTATCCATAAAGGAATGAGAACAGCTGTAAATAGCTGCATCTCTGGCCAGTTCAACTGCCTGTCTGTAATCTTCCAGTTCTTCCCTGCGTATCTTGCCGAGCACCCAGTCAATTACCGGTATACGTGCATCCTTGCCTATACCGACACGAATTCTGTCAAATTCCTGTGTTCCGATATGGCGGATGATATTTTTCATTCCATTTTGTCCGCCGGCACTTCCCTGTGCTCGCAGACGTATTTTTCCTACCGGCAGATCAAGATCATCATAGATCACAAGCAAATCCTGTGCTGACAGCTTATAAAAATCCATAGCTGCACGAACCGCTTCCCCCGATAAATTCATAAAGGTCTGCGGCTTCATTAAAACAACCGCCTCACCACTGATTCTCGTATTTGCAATCAGTGCCTTAAACTTTTTCTGTGTAACATCAACACGGCATTCCTCTGCAATGGCATCCAGTACGCAGAAGCCGGAGTTATGACGCGTCATTTCATATTCCTTACCGGGATTTCCCAGTCCTACAATCAGTTTCATGCAATCACCTCTGTTTCGCTTTCTATATTATACCAAAAAAGCAGAGAATTACATCCTAAAAAGCCTGTTTTCGTACAGGCTTGCTTTTTGCTTGTATTCATTCGGATATGTGCGTCTGTATGAATGCTGTTTTTTTATATACCTGCTTGAAAAGATCAGTCAAAATGCAGCATATATGCGCTGTGATGTTCCGCTTTATATTTTTTTATTTTCCTTACAGCTTGCTTCCGTCTCTTGATTTCTTTTTGAACTCTTCTGCTTTTGTTTTTTTGGACCTGTTTCCTGCTCGTTTGCATCATTCTTTACAAAAAAATCCTTTTGTAATATAAAATCCGGCCGCTTTAATTTTTTATCTGCCATGAAAATCTCCTTTCTCTTACTACTTCAACAAAATCCACCCTTAAAATTGAAGCTCATACAGCTTTTCTGATATCCCTGTTTTTAAATTCTTTCTGTAGTAAACAGAGGACTGCAGCCTGTATCCTGTTCTCCACCCTATGGATACAGATTCATCGGGTACACTGTAATTCACGCTGAAATAAACGACATCTTTTTGCACATCTACATTGCGGATATCAACATATTCATCTACAGTAGAACGCCTGTAATAGTCCTCACCATTGACGACTAGCTTCTCTCTGGCATTGTTTCTATAAATCCAGATATTCCCGTTATCATCCTGAAAGGGCTGATTTATTCTTCCATACTTCATGATTTCCCCGGATTCATATACCGTAAAGTTAATGGGAGCTTCCCCCAAGACCTTGAAATTTGAACCATCTTTTTTTACCTTGGCAAGCACGCCGCCCTGGTATACAGACGCTGAGCCTCCATATGTCCCGCAGGAGAAATAAACCTTATCTTTCACGACCTGAACACAGTTAATATATAAATTTGTACTTGTCTGTATTATCTGGTTTACATCTTCTTTCCTTACATCTGCCAGTCTGCAACGCTCTGTAGCATCAAGCTTCACGCTTGCAAGCACTATATGCTCGTCTGTATCCTTCGGATGCTCTGTGAAATAAACGGTATCATCATCTGTATATAAATATTGTGCGTCCGTCTCCAGCAGCAGTATATCCTCAGTTTCTGTATCCATAACATGAATTTCAGTTTCTTCACTGTTGGTGAGAACAAGATATTTATCATACACTGCATGTACTTCGTAGTCACCATAGGCGTGCTCGTCTTTTCCCTGCATATTTAATGAAAACAGTTCCCGTTCCTTATTCTCTTTGCTGTTATTTCGATACAGATACATACGCTCATTCACAATCCAAAGGTTACCATAGCCGTTTCCCTGATATATCACAGTTCTTTTACCATTTGCATCCGTTTTTACCAGCTGATTGGCATCACATGTTACATAGTCGTAATTTGCAAATAGAGCAGCTGTTTTCAGACTATTCGTTGTATACTCCCACGCATAGGTTTCATTCGCATATGTTGGATGTGCAGAACCGGAATCATCAAATCCTGTCAGTATTTTTTTGTGCATTTGAAAGGTCTGCATGCGAACTGTGCCCTCCCCGTTATAAAGATAGCTGTATTCCTTTGGTACATATTTACATAGCGCTTCACCTATATGATAAAGCTGTTTATAAATCGATTCCTTGCCATCTTCCTGTATTTTCCTGTCCGTTACGGAGTCATTGCCTATCTGTTTTGTACAACCGAATACATTAGCTGTAAAAAGAATTACTAACAGAAAATAAAAATACTTTTTTACTTTGTTACCTTGGTATCGTATCATACTGGCATCTTCTTTCTATCTTATTCTGTCACAAACAGTGTTTCAACCTCATCCGGACATAGTTCAGGATTATGCCTGTGCTTATTGAAAAAAATCTAACTTATCTCATAAGGTATTGATGTTTTGTTAGCTTCTCACGACTTTACTCATGACTTTACTCATGACTTTACTCACGACTTTACTCACGACTTTATTATACTTCTATATCAAAGATAATCAATCAAAGAAACAGATATTTATAAAAAAGGTTCTATCTCGATTACGGGGGACTTAAAACAGGGAGAATTCAACACTGATATATTTATCAATAAAAGTCGAATTCTTCCTTTTGCATACACCCTAAAGTGAGAAAGTCCATAAAAAAAGAGCAAAGCCTTTTTCATTTTACATTTCTGTGCTTTACTCTTTATTACTTTTTAAGATATTCCTACAGCAGCTTTGCCAGCTCTCCGATATGTTCAATAACGATATCCGGCTTTACATCACTTGTATCAATGTCCTCAGCCTTTGTTTCTCCACTCAATACAAGAATACTGGTAACCTCGCTGCCATCCGCTACCTTGATATCCGTATACAGACGATCACCGATAATAGCAATCTGATCCGGTGAACATCCGGTTTCCTCGACGATATAGTCCAGTGTCTTCCCACTTGGTTTTCCGAAGAACTCAGGATATTTTCCGGTACTTGCTTCTATCAGCTTTGCCATACTTCCGCAATCAGGAATAAAGGTATCATGCTCCATTGGACAGTTTAAATCCGGATTGATTCCGTAATACAATGCGCCTTCTCTGATAAAGGTGCATGCCTTGGAGAGTTTTTCATAGGTCAGTGTTGTATCAAAGCCCAGAATCACGATATCCGGTTTTTCTTCATCCAGTATCCAGCCGTGTGCTTCAAACTCTTTGCGCAATGCAGGTGTCCCTACCACATACACACGCCTGCCGTCATGATGTTTTTTTAACCAGCGAAGAATTACATGGGTTGATACCATCATCTGTTTTTTATCGATATCAATTCCCATACCATGCAGCTTATCTATATACGCAGCTAAATCTCTGGAGGAATTGTTGGTAAAGAAATAATACTCTCTTTCGGTAGCCTTCACCGTATTGAGAAAATCATGTGTGTATGGAAATAAATTCTTCCCCAGATAGATCGTTCCATCCATATCCAGAATAAAGACGCGGATTGCTTCCATCTTCTTCTGAATCATTTTTTTATCTGTTATCATATAACTCCCCTTACCTCTAATTATTCCGATAATACGCTACAAATGCGGTACTATAATCTTCCAGCAGCCCAAGGTCCCACAGCAGCTGTAAAAGACCGTAACGCACACGTACTTCCTTTGCCAGTATCACACCATCCCTAGTCATTGCTTCATCGATACCAACCTGCATTGGACGATATGGTGCCTCTACTGATTTCAGAATCGCTGTCACCTCTTCCGGCTGCGGCAGCTCCTGTTCAATGACTGCCTGAATATCCGGCCATTTTTCTTCCATGATATCAATACGTTTTAAAGCTGCTTCTATATCATTCTTACCGGCTTTTTCCTCCAAAGCAAGAACTCCGGGTGCGGCTGCTTCAAAGCGGTCAAGCACCATTGCTTCCCAGGCAGCTTTATCAAATGCCTTTACACGCTTCCTACATGCCGCAAAATCGATACCGTCCCGGGCAAGCTTCTTCCACATGGCGATTACTCCCGGTGTTGCCAGCCCCACCTTAGTTCCATGGAATACCGGTGCATGATGAGCAAATAAAAATTTCATTTCCCAGTAATGAGAAACATGATGCTCACTGCCGGATGCCGGACGTGAATTGCCGACGAATCCCATAGCCATACCGGTTTCAATCAATGCCTCTGTAATTGCCTTTACCGCCGCTTTATCGCGTGTCATTACTCCATCTGCGTGCGCTACAACCTCCTTGATAGATTTATAAACCATATCAACAATTGTCTGACAGTAATATTCCCCGTTGATCATATGTGCAATTTTCCAGTCAACCAGACAGTTATACTTTCCTACAATATCGCCAAGACCTGCCTTAATCATATCCAGCGGTGCATTTGCCAGTACGTCCAGATCACCAAAAATTGCAGTCGGCACATGACAGTCATAGGTTGTTTTAAGATTATCAGTAATCAGTGCGGCGCCAACAGAAGCAAAGCCGTCCATACTCGGAGCGGTTGCCGCAATTCCATAGTTCAGTGAAAGCTTATAGGAAATGAATTTGCACAAGTCGTTTAAAGTTCCGGACCCGACGCCTAAAATGTAATCATATTGACGCTTCATATTCACCAGAATACGAAATACAGAGGCTTCATTCGGAACAACATCCGCTTCAAGGATGACACGATCGCTGGCGATTCCATTAGCGTTTAAATAAGCCTCAAGCTCTTCCCCATATACACGGCAGGTATTTTCGTCCTCAATCATATAGACTGTATGATATGCATGCTCCTGCAAATACTTCAGGATATCCTCCTTCACATGATCACAAACACGGACATGCTCCAGACGGGTGGTATGCTGCTTTCCGCAATCACATGTAAACGCATGACCAAGGTAATCATTGATTTCAAATGTTGCTACCTTCATTTTCATAAGATCACCCTAATCCATATTCACAAAACAGCGCATTGCAGACTCTATATCCTTCTGCATAGCATCCTGTCCTGCTTTGGCGGCATCATGAAAATATTTCACGGGAGATGCAGCATTTACGCCTTCTCCTCCTGCTTTGTCCATATACGTAAAGTAATTGATTTTACGAACACCGTTTGCGATAACCTTCTTGTAATCCGCATGACTTACACCACTTCCTCCATGCATGACAATGGGTACACCAGCTGCCTCCTTTAATTCCTTTACCAGATCAAAGTCAAGCTTCGGCTCTGAAAAATATTCGCCGTGCACCGTTCCGAATGAACATGCCAGACAGTCCACTCCCGTCTTCTCGACAAAATCCTTCGCCTCTGCAGGATCTGTGTAATTCCTGCGATCTGATGCACGGTTTTCTGTAACACCTTCATTATTTAAGGTAATCCCTGCCATTTTACCGATTTCAGCCTCTATGGACACTCCATATTTACGAGCTAAGGCAACAGCTTCCTTTGTCTGCCTGATATTCTCTTCATAGGTCAGTGCGGAACCGTCAAACATGACAGAGGTGAATCCCATTTTCAGAGATTTTTCAATGTAATCCAGATTTACACCATGATCCAGATGAACGACCACTGGCACCTTTGCGCGCTGTGCCATCAGTACCATAACAGGTCCGATCGTATCCAGATTCATGACATTATTCTCCTCATGCGTCTGTGCAAACGCAAGAATCACCGGCATATTCAGTTTCTCTGCTGTATCCAGTACAGCCAGTATATTTTCAAAATTCACGATATTGAAAGCACCGATGGCGATTTTCTTCTCATCGGCAAGCTTCCATACCTCATTCAGATTTGCTAACATAAATTTTCTCCTCCTTTATGATTCAGCTGCTTTTTCATCAAGCTTATACAATACGCATTCCTACGGTCTGTAAAAGAGATATTCTCAGGGTGTTTGACGCTATTATTCTGAGAAACGCAGCATAACTTTATAGGTATCCGGACGGCTTGCACATTCCATTGCTTCCACAACATCCTCATAATCGTACACAGCCTCAATCAACGGCTTCACATCAATGATTCCTTTGGAAATACAGTCAATTGCCTGTGCAAAGGTCTCAATGGTTCCATTCTGGGTACCGGTTACCACAATCTCCTGAGAGTGAAGACGTCCCGCATCCACAAGAATCGGCTCGTTGGGATGAATGGAGCTGAACATATTGCACAACCCGCTTTTTGCAGTCATCTGAATTGCCTGTGCTGCTACAGAAGGAATTGCTGTCGTATTCTCAACAACATTTGCCCCTCGGCCGTTTGTCAGCTTTTTAACCTGCTCAACAGGATCGAATTCCAGCGGATCAATTACATTATCAGCACCCAGCTTCAATCCAAATGCGCGCCGCTTTGCGTCCGTTTCACTCAAGATAATGCGTGCCCCCTGTCGCTTCGCACACAGTACATGCAGCAGTCCCATAATACCGCCTCCGATAACGACAACATCATCTCCCATTTTGATATGGGAACGATTGATACTGTTAATAACACATGCCAGCGGTTCTGTGAATGCGGCTTCATCATCCGGTGTTTCCTTAGGATACACATACAGATGGCGTGCCTTTACCACTGCATATTCTGAAAAGCCATAAAAGCCCGAAAAGCCGTTTTCATTGAAATAAGCAGTTCCCTTTGTGAAATTACTGCATATATTTTCATGATGATGCTTACAGTCCGGACAGACCCCGCAATCATCAATAATATAGTTGATAACCTTATCACCTATATGAAACAGACTGGGATCCACACCTGTTCCTATATGTTCTATTACCGCACTGTATTCATGTCCGCCAATACGCGGATATGACCATTTACAGCCCTGATAATCTCTGACATCATTTACGCAGATTCCGGATGTCAAAACACGAACCAGTACCTCATCCTCTTTCATTTCCGGTACCGGTATGTCCTTGATTTGATAATTTTTAGGTCCTTCTAATACACAGGCTTTCATAATTGTCAGTCCTCCTATTTTCGCTTACCGATTATAAAGTTACATATCGCACACAGAAACAATTCCTGTCTGCTTTTTATAAAAGCAGGGACCAGTAAACAAGAACTGGTCCCTTTCATGTTGGTTGCTAAGCTAAGATTCCAGTTAATCCGCCAATGATACCGATGATTACAATCAGAATAATAATCTTGATGGAAGTCCATCTTTTCTTCATCAGCCAGTAAACTAACATCGTGAATCCAAATGGCAGAATGCCCGGCATGACAGCATCAAACAGCTGCGTCTGCACATTGAATTTTGACCCCGATGTGACAAGCTCCAGACCACAGGAAACTTTTACATAATTGGCGATCAGGCCACCCATAACCATACAGCCCATGACCTGTGCTCCCAGCAGCAGCTTGTCGAGCAGACCCTTTTCCAGAAAATCCATGATAGCCTCGGAGCCCTGCTGGTAACCGAAGAAGAAGTTTGCGAAGCTGAAGATATAACTGATGGCAAGCATCAGAATCAGATATACGATTGCCCCCCAGACGGTACCTGTCAGCGTGATATCAATACAGATTGCCAGAAGGATCGGAATCAGTACCCCCTGATAAATCGTATCTCCAATACCTGCCAGAGGTCCCATTAGGGATGTTTTTAAGGATGTGATAAATTCACCCGGAATCGGTTCTCCCAGTGATTTCTGTTCCTCCAGTGCGATTGCCATCCCCAGAATACAGGAACCGAATTCGATATGGACATTGAAGAATTCCATTTCACGCTCCATGACCTCTTTCCGTTTTGCGGCTCCGTCCGGATCATCCTTATATAAATCATCAATCACCGGTACAAAGGTGTGCCCGCAGGCCATACCCATCATTCGTTCATAGTTATAGCAGCACTGAACCCAGGTTTCCCAGTTAAAGGCTGCACGGTATAAGTGTTTCTTCGGGATGACGTGTCTTGCTTTTTGTTCTGCCATTTTAGAAATCCTCCTCTAACTCAGATTCTTCAGCGATGTTACCTTTTCCGCTGCCCTCTCTGTAGCGAACCTGTACATAAACCAATGCGCATAATAAGGACAATACACCAAGCGGCAGCAGTGCAAGTCCGGAATAGACAGCGACAACAAATCCGATGAACAGAAATACACGGCTTTCCCCTTTAAAGATATACTGCAGTGTGATTGCGATACCCAAGGCAGGCATCAGACCGCCGATGATCTGGAAAATTTTCAAAGGTGTTCCGGCAAGCATCGTGATGAAGCCCTGAATATAGGTGGCTCCGAAATATGCAGCCAGAGAGCAAGGAACGATACAGATAACCGCAGCCATAATCTGCGGCAGCAGTACGTTGGCAATCCAGATTTTATTGTATTGTTCTTTTTCAACAAATCTGTCACCGATGTGAACGAAGATGGAGTCAAAGGTCATACGGCAATACCATACCAGTGTCCCCAGAAGACCGATTGGAACAGCCAGTGCAAGAGCTGTATCGGCATCCAGATTACCGGTTATGGCAAATGCAGCCCCCAGTGTTCCTGCCAGTGCCATATCGGCAGGCATGGACCCTCCGGCTGAAATGAATCCTAAATAAACGAGGTTGATGGATGCTCCAACCATAGCTCCCGTTAATGCGTCCCCAAGGATGATGCCCGCAATCCATCCGCAGACCAGCGGTCTTTGTACCGTCCATAATCCGACAAACGGCAGGTTTGCTTCACCAATCCAATACAGGACCCCCAATAGAATCGCTTGTACTATTGACATAAATTTCTCTCCTCTCTGTTAGTTTTTATGTCCAGCAGAATCTGTCTTATAACAGGTTTGATATATCGACTACCTTCTGCTCAGGTACTAACTGATAATATACATTTACACCCTTCTTGTTTTTCATGCGGCGAATGGAATCCACCTCATCCGGACTCGCAGAAACATTGTTGATGAACGGCTTGCGGTCTCCACGGATACCCATACCGCCAAGGCATACCTCTTTGATTTCCACGCCGCCATCCAGCAGCTGTTCAAAAACGATCGGTGTTTTTGTCAGAACGATAACGCGTTCATTTCCCGGATCCGGCTTCTGAAGTGCCTTAGTTGCGCCTTCAACAGATAATACGGCAACCTTGGTCCCCTGTGGTGCCAGAGCCATCAGTACCCGTTTGTTGAATTTATCCGCAGCAACAGTATCGTCTACAATGACAATTCTGTTTGCACTCAGACTCGGTGTCCAGGCTGTTACGACCTCACCATGAATCAAACGATCATCCACACGTGCTAAAACGATGTTTCGCATTTTTCATCCTCCTCATTATCAAGCATGTCTGCTAAGTATTTTTTTACATCCTGTACGGTACTGCCTGCCAGCTTCATAGCCTCGTCACATATTTCCGCAGCGCTTTTTCCATTTCCTCTCATCAGTAGGATTTCCATCAGCAGGGGAACATTGATTCCTGTTAAATGGTATACATCATATGTGTTCATCAGCTGTACAACCGCATTGAACGGACTTCCGTAAAACAAATCCGTAAGCACAAGGATTTCTTCTCCCTCATCTGCTTTTGTAAATTCCTTCTCAATATTTTCTTTCAGGATATCCACTCCCTGATGAGGATACAGACCGACATATGACAGATTCTGCTGTTCGCCTAATACCATTTCCATTGTCTCAAATAATCCCTTGGAAAAAGAACCATGAGATACTAAGATAACCTTCATAATACCTTCCTTTCTCTATTCATTTCCAACAGGTGAAAGCACTGCTCTGGAAGCGGTTCCACCATCTGGTTATATTCTATACGATTTCCTGCAACGTTTTTTATTATGTTATGCGTAATCATTACGTAACCGATTTTTTTACGGAGTTCATATTGATTATGCAATTTTATAATTTTTTAATTCACTCCTGCATAATATTCTTCAGTGCACTGTACATACGCTTATATTTTTTATATTGCCGATCGTATGCGTCAGTGAGTACTTTTTCCGCAGCATACACCTTCCCCTGTCCGATACAGGCTTCCTTTTCCGATACACCGTCTGCCAGCGCAGCCAGAAGAGCCGCTCCATATCCCGGGGTTGCACTTTCGGTAACGACCTTTAGCTCTGTATGGAGAATATTCGCCATAATCTGCATCCAGACAGGACTTCTTGTACCCCCGCCATTGATTTGTATGCGGGAAGGCCATTGTGCAAGCTTCATACTTTCAAGAACCTCGCGGATAGCGTAGCTTACCCCCTCGAAAACAGCCTGTGTCATATCCTCCCGTCTTGTTTCAAAACTCAGTCCGATAAATGCTCCCCTTACGCAAAGATCATGATACATAAGTTTATCCCCTGTGATGTGCGGGAAAAACAATACACTGTTCTTTCCGAAGCGATCAGATGAAATAAGCTGCTGATCCACAGCCATATCATCTGTCTTCACGATATTTTCCACCCACCATTTATGAGTTCCCCCTGCTGAACGAACCGTTCCCTGTACGATATTGACAAACTGTGTATGATCCGCATTGAATAGAACATTCTTACCTTTTCCTTCGAAGTCCATATCCCTTTTCGGCATAATTACAACTCCGGATGTTCCCAGCGAAATAACCGGTTCCTTCCGGTTCAATATCCCCATAGCCACTGCATTTGCCGGATTATCTCCCGTTCCGGCAATGACACGGATGTCATGATTCACCTTCAGCTGTTCACAAAGTGTCTGTTGAAGTGTCCCGACCACATCGCAGCTGGCATACAGCGGTCCCAGACAGCTTTCTTCAATACCAAGCCTATCCAGCATATACACTGACCATTTCTTTGTGGCAATATCATATAATGAGCTTGTGGATGCTTCACAGTAATCCATACTGTACTGCCCTGTTAATTTATATACGATATATGCATACGGTGTCATGATTTTATGAATACGCGCAAAGCTTTGCGGCTCATGCTCTTTGATCCAGAGTGTATTCACTGCCGGACTTCCCGGTGACAATATTTCAGCGATATGGCGTGTTTCCTCCCTTTGTGAGCATTCCGTACGCAGTTCCTCAACCATACCGGCCGTTCGTAAATCTGTCCACATGATGGCATTGCGCACAGCTTCTCCGTTTTTATCCAGAAATACAGTCGTATGCATCTGTCCCGTAACACCGATTACGGAAACCTCCTGCGGATTACATCTGGCAAAGATATCATGCAGTCCCTTCATTACAGCCTGCATCCATACGTCTGGATCAATTTCCCGCCAGCCCTCCTGCGGCTGCAGGATTGTATAACCATAGCTGTTTTCGTATACGATTGACCGACGGGCATCCATCAGTGTAGTTTTTAATGCGGATGTACCTATATCAAGTCCTATATAATACACAGAATCAATCCCTTCCTATGATTCCTTCAGTCCGTTGATGATCAAAACGAGATCAGCAGCTGTTTTGCTGACATTCTCCACTGCCTTTGCACTGAGACCATACAGATTAGCTTCGTTATGATTCTTTTCATAAGCCTCTCCAAATGTCTGAATGAATGCCCTGCGCAGATCCGAACCGTAATTCACCTTGATCATGTTATAGTCCCGCATCTGTTTTACCTGATCAAACGGAATACCGGAGCCGCCATGCAGCACAAGCGGAACAGGTGATACTTCCGCGATCCTTTTCAGCAGTGCAAGATCAATCTTCGCCACAGCATCAAGACCATGTACATTTCCGATGGAAACGGCCAGAATATCACACCCGGAGCGCTCCACAAATTCTTTTACCAGTGCAGGATCCGTTTTACAGTCTGCCTCATTTACATCATCATCCTCTTTTCCCATGATAGCTCCCAGCTCTGCTTCCACCGGAACATGATAGAAATGACAGTATTCCACTGTTTTCTTTACCTCTTTTATATTTTCTTCGAAATTCAGATGGGAGGCATCCACCATGATGGAGGTAAAGCCCGCATCCACACATGCCTTAACATCATCAAAGCTTTTTCCATGATCCAGATGCAGCCCGACTGGTGTATCTGTCCCCTTTAAAAACTCTCTCATCATATAAGCAATCACTTCCGGATTTGATAAATGCAGGTTGTTGGAGGATATCTGTACCATACCCGGGAGGTGAACAGCATTCAATCCCTTTATAATCGCCTTTGTCATTTCCAGATTCGTCGTGTTGAATGCCGGCAGAAGAAGCTTTTTTTCCTTTGCGTATGCTAGCAGATCAAAACCATTTACAATTTTCATATTCGTTCCTCCCTTATTCTGAAAATTTCACTAATACCTTAAAGGTTTCCGGACGCATGGCAGCTTCCAGCGCTTCCTTAATATCAGTATAGTCATACACCTTTTCAATCAGCGGTTTTACATCTATGATTCCTTTGGCAATGCAGTCTACCGCCTGTGCAAAGGAGCGTACCGTCGGACTGACCGTACCGGTAATCCGGATTTCCTGAGAATGCAGACGCCCCGCATCCACAAGAATCGGTTCATTGGGATGAATCGAGCTGAACATGTTAACAAGACCGCTCTTGGCACACATATCGATTGCCTGTTTGGCTACTGCGGGTATCGCCGTAGTATTGTATACAACATTTGCACCGCGTCCGTTTGTCAGCTGCTTTATCTTCTCCACAGGATCACTTTCCACAGGGTCAATCACTGCATCTGCCCCAAGTTCAAGTGCAAGCTTTCGGCGATCTGCACTTGTCTCGCTGACAATGACGCTTGCGCCCTGCCGCTTTGCACACAGAACATGAAGCAGTCCCATGACTCCGCCACCGATAATCACAACATCATCCCCCATGCGTATTCCGGTTTTATTGATGCTGTTGATCACACAGGCAAGCGGTTCTGTAAATGCTGCCAGTTCATCCGGCGTATCATTTGGTACCATATGCAGATGACGTGCTTTTACCGCAATGTATTCGGAAAACCCGAAGTATCCGGAAATACCTCCTTCGTTATAAAAGGTTTTTCCGCTTTCCGCTGAATCACAGATATTTTCATGTTCGTGCTTACAGTTGTAGCAGACACCGCATTCGTCTATAATGTAATTCACCACTTTTTGACCAATATGGAATATTCCGTTATCAACATCTTTTCCAAGCTTTTCAATCACCCCGGCATATTCATGCCCGCCAATACGCGGATACGTATATCTGGAGCCTTTGTAATCCCGGACATCATTTGTACAAATTCCAGCGACAGTAACTCTCAGTAACACTTCATCGTCTTTTGGTTCAGGAATGGGAAGTTCTTTGATACGAACATCATACGGTTTCTCTAACACACAAGCTTTCATATTTCCTCCTTTTTCTCGGCAGGCATTTTTTATAATTCAAAAAGCCTTACCGTCTGTCTTACAATTCCATTATAAATAAATTCAAATGCGTAGGTTTCGGATAATTGCGGAGTAATTATGAAGTCATCCACAGGGTATTCTTGCGTATCAATTACGCAAAAGACAATTTTTTTCGTAATTGATAATACGGTATGATGTACTTGCTTGCATAGGGTGGGGACTATGTTTCAATTTGTTTTGAATACACAAGGAAAGGAGAAGTGAAATCCTTTAGACAGTTTGGGTTTCATAGTGATAAGAATGCTAACAAAAAGACAATCCAGTATTTTTTTAGAGCTTTGCGAAAAAGTTGGTGAATACTATAAAGCAAACTATTTTTCGGATAAATTTAACATCAGTCTTCGTACCATCCAAAATGATATCAAGGCAATAAAAGAGGACACTGCTTCTTTATCTGATATATTCATAATTGATTCCAGAGTACCCTTCGGTACCAGAATTAAGATTCTGGACCGAGAGCGTTTTGCTCACTATCTCAATGATCTGAAAATGCAGTCGGATGAATACAATATCAATTACAGAGATGATCGTATTTATAAGCTGTTAAACTTTCTGCTGAGCCAGAGAAAAAGCATTTCCCTGACAAAATGTGCAGATTATATCTATGTGTCAAAATCCACACTGACCAGTGATTTAAAAGAGCTGGAAAAAACATTGTCCAAATTCTCCTTACGTCTGATTCAGACAAAGGGTTATATATGGATAGACGGGCTGGAACGGGATAAGCGCATCTGTCTGATGGATGTCAGCTATGCATACCATCCCATGATACCAAGCAAGCTGATATCCGATACGGAGGCTGTTCATGTGGAATTCATAAGAAAGACTTTGATGAAGGAGCTGCTGGAGAAACAGTATCCGATTTCCGATGTCGAGTTTCAGAATATTATTATCTGGCTGAATATATCCATACGGAGAATCACCAACTTCTTTTATCTGAATGATGAGGATATTGACGGCGAGGGTACCTATGACACGGAAATCAAAATCGCAGGGAATATCTTTGAGCGGATTGAAACAAAATATCTGATCCGAGTACCACAGACAGAAATCAATTTTCTAGCAATGTATATTAACAATCACAGTAATTTCAGCAATACTGATTATATATCAGAGGATCTGAATACATTTATTCTGCATGCGCTGCAGAGAATACATGAATCCTATCCGACGGATTTCACACATGATGTAAACCTGCGTATTTCACTGGCTTTGCATTGTGTTCCCCTGATATCCAGAGCACGCAACAATGTACAGATCAAGAATGAAATGCTGGATTATATCAAGCAGAGCTTTCCCTATGCATTTGATATTGCCACATATTTCTCCTACCTGTTATCAGAGCGCTATACATGTAAAATCAAAGAAAGCGAAACCGCCTTTCTTGCCATCTATTTTAATAAAAGCATCAATGAGTATTCCGTCTTAAAGGGCAACAAACGAGTATGTATCATAACGAATCTGAAGCGTTCTGAATATTTCCTTCTGGAACAGTTTCTGTATGATAAATTTCAGAAATATATCGTATCCATCACCTTCGTTTCCTCGAATGAATTGGATGATCTCGATTTGGATGCATACGATTTGTTCTTCTCAACCGAGGATAACAGGGCGACTGAATCCGGACTGGCGACAAAAATTGCATTCTTTCCCGATTCCAATGAGCTGGAGAAAATCAAGGTACGTATAGAAGGCTTTAAAAATGTTGAGGATATCATGAAGCTGTTTGATCCCAAGCTGTTTTTTGTAAAAGATTTCACAGAAAAGGAAGAAATTCAAACGTGTCTTGTCCATGCGGCATCTGACTTGTATAAGCTGGACAATCTCGCTGAGGAAATCGAACTGCGGGAGGAATTTGGTTCCACCTACTTCGGCAATGGAATCGCAATCCTTCATCCCATGCATCTGCTGACGGATGATTCCTTTATCGGCGAAATCATCCTCAAAAAGCCGGCTGTCTGGGATACTGAAGGGAATCATGTGAATCTGATTTTTCTGGTATGTATTCAGAAAAATAATCTGGAAGCCTTTCGTGCCTGGGATTATCTTTCTCCCTTACTGTTCAATAATGAATTCAAACAGGAAATACTGTCTGTTGAGGATTACGATGATTTCAAACGGATATGTGAAGAAAATCTGAAATCGCATATATTATAGGAGGAGCATCATATGACATTTACATTTCTGATTACCGCTGTTGTTCTTATCATACTGCTGATTATTCCGCAGATAATGAAACGAGTCGTATATAAAAAATTGACAGGATATCTGTCAGAAAGAGATTATGAACGATTTGAAAAGCTGCTGGACGGATTCGCCTGTACATTTTCCTTCAAGCCCTACAATCGAGAGTACATGCGGTTAAATTCCTATTTCATGCAGGGTGATAAAAGGAAAATTGAGGCACAGCTCGATACTATTTTCAGTAAAATGAAAATGAGGGATCAGCAAAAGGCAGCCGCTGCCAGACAGGGATTTTATTTCTATATGGAAAATCAGAAGTTTAAGAAAGCAGAAAGCATGCTGCATATCTGTCGAAAGGCTGATAAAAATACCGCAGAGCTTCATACGATGGAAATGATGTACAGTATTCTCGCACTGAAAAAGAGTGAGTATATAGAGGAAATCAGAGAGCGGCTGGAACCGATGAAGAAAATGCCGGATGCCTTTACCAATGATGCAAAGCGTGTACGTATCGGTATTTTTGAATATCTGCTCGGTCTGCAGTATACGTATCTCTGTAATAAAAAATTAAGCAAAACCTATTTGACCTCCGCACTGAAAAACTGCCGGAATACACCCTATGAGTATGAAATCAAAAAGCTGTTGAAGGCATGACCATGAAGCTGACAACAACAGAATTCAGTTTTAATGCATCCTTGTCCTGTATTGATCTTGGACATATTGCTGAGAGTATGGAGGAAATCAATCAATCTCGTATTAAAAGTCTTCACTATGATATGGTGGATGGCCAGTTTAATGAATGCTTCATTTTCGGCGATCTCATGCTGAAGGTATTTCGCAGCTATACTAAATTGCCGATTACGGTGCATCTGGCCTGTAGAAACCCGATTCCATATATTAAGCCCTGTATAGCAAACGGAGCAGATTATATTGCGATTCATTATGAGGCGGATATCGATATAGAAAAAGCTTTTCAAACAGTACGTGATTTTGGAGCAAAGCCTGTCCTTGCCTTTCGCTGTGATACACCGGTACCAGAAGATTTCATTAAAGTCTCTGAGCATGCGGAGTGGATTTTGAAACTATGTGTCCAACCCGGTTTTTCAGGACAGACCTTTCAAGAGGAGGCAGTTCGCCATATAGAAAAAATGCATCAGCTGCTTATGACAGCAGGGCTTGACAGGGTGATCGAAGTTGATGGAAATATTCATACAGGGACCATACAGAAATGTGCAAAGGCGGGCGCAACGATGTTTACAGGAGGAACCTCCGGCTTATGTAATCATAAGCATTCCATTGATGAAAGCATCGTGCTTCTCGAACAGGCCATCATTGCAGGAGGAAATTCAAATGGCATTGACTATGAATGAGGAAAGCAAAAATACGGAATTAAAAAAGCTGCTTTGTGAGCAGGAGAAGTACAGGGCAACAACTTGGGGAAATATCGTATCCACAACACCGAGGCTGTTATCCTATGCTGTTGATGCAGATAAACGTCCGAATATCGGATTCCGTAATATATACTGCTATGTGGGTTTAACGAAAACGAATCTTCATATTGTTACACTGCATTCTCTGGATGTGACAAGGGCTACCGGATATTTCCGTATTCCATTACAGGATATACAAGGAGCCACTGTGAGAAAGGGTGTATTTAAAAGCAGTGTTATTCTGAGCTTCGGAAACGAAAAATTCAAAATTTTTTGGTTTAATGAAGCCACCGGTACCGATATGAAGAAGCAGAGGGCAGCTGTACGAAGAATCTGTGATTATTTCATTGATATTTCGAAACAGGAAAACATCAGGGGTTCTGTATAGGTTCTAACTCATATCGGAGTATATACAGAAATGAAAAAAATCCAATTTTTACCTGATTGAAAGTAAATACAAGGTATAGAGAATTCAGCATGATTGTATAGATCAATAATTTGAATTCTCTTTTTTGTAATCACCCCATCAATTCCACGATTCAGATTTTCTTTCCTCTTTGCTTTTTTTAGCTTTTTCTATAACCGAAAAAGAGCCTCTGCATACTGCTGTATTTATCTTCTCCTATGAGGTATCTTTCGTCTATGAAAACTCTATAGTATTCGTTGTTTCCCAGTCCTGCAGATTCGGTTTCAGTTATAAAAAGGAAGGCATAAGCCATATGATGTTTTTAAAAAGGAACGTATAACAAAAAGCTGCTCCATAAGTCAGTACTTATGAAACAGCTGTGTTACTCTTTCATTGTAATGAATCAAGTAAATGAGTTGAGCATTCACTTTTTATTTTGCTTATCAATATATAATATGCTCCAGTATCCCTTTCATATATGCGATAGCAATTCCGTAATTCGTCATCGGTATTCCTTCCTTTTTTGCCTGTTCCACTCTGAATTGAACATATTTTTTATTAAACATGCAGGCACCGCAATGAATGATGAAATCATAGTCCTGCAGTTCTTTCGGAAAGTCCGTACCGCAAACAATAGTCACCTGCAAGCCGTCTCCATATTTTTTCTTCAGCATAGCAGGAATCTTAACCCTGCCGATATCCTCCGCAAGTGGGGCATGTGTACAGGCTTCGGCAATTAGAACTCTGCTGTTTACAGTCAGCTGATCAATAGCCTTTGCACTTTTTATGAAATATTGGATGTCCCCTTTGTATTTTGCGAATAGTACGGAGAATGAGGTCAACAGACTTTCCTCCGGCTTTTTTTCATATACAAGCGGAAACACCTGTGAGTCTGTGATAATCAGCTTCGGCGGCTTTGACAAAGCTGAAAGAGCCGCATCTATCGTATCGCTTGTACAGCTTTGAATAATACATTTGTGATCCAGCAGATCGCGAATTGTCTGTACCTGCGGCAGGATCAATCTTCCCTTTGGAGCCTGTATATCCTGCGGCATAACAAGCAGAACAAGATCATTTTCCTGTACCAGATGTCCGGTGATCGTTTCTTCCGTAAAATCAGAGGGAAGCAGACGAATCAGAGCCTGACGAACATCATCCGTCACCAGCTCCTTCACATTTGCAATAAGTACGTCACTACCTGTTTTCTTCTCAATCTGTGTAACCACATCCGCATATGCTTTCTCATCTTCAGCATCCTGATTCCATATGCAAAGAACAGGAATCTGTTTTTCTTTTAACTTCTTATACCATGTCATTTCCCAGGAAATATCCATGTCACGGAATACCAGAATTGCCATATCTGTTTTCTGAGTGACTTCCACTGTTTTTTCAACACGCAGATTCCCCAGTTCCCCTTCATCATCAAAGCCTGCAGTGTCATAAAATACCACCGGTCCAAGACCATGAAGCTCCATCGCTTTTATTACAGGATCCGTGGTTGTCCCCGCCACAGGAGAAACGGTAGAGACCTTCTGCTTCGTAATGGCATTTAACAGTGTGGACTTCCCGCTGTTTCGTTTTCCAAATATGCCAATGTGCAGCCGTACTGCATTGGGTGTGTCCTGAAGACTCATATTAAAACCGGAAATCCCGTTTTCCATTATCAATGGAATGCAGATAGGAGGCACAGGTTTCTCTTGCTTTCTCATTTGGAATATGTAACAGCTCCCGATCTATTATGGCACTGCCAAGCTTTTTTGTATCCTCTTCTGCATAATCATCCAGATACTCCCGCAGTGTCAATAATGCGTTTGGATGACAGCAGTTCGCAATCTGTCCGGATTTCACCAGACTCATAAAGCGGTCCCCTGTTCTTCCTTCCCGATAGCATGCCGTACAGAAGCTCGGTATATAGCCCAGCTTCAACAACCAGTTAACCACCTCATCCAGGGTACGGTTATCACTCACATCAAACTGCGCACTGTTTTCCTCTTCCTTTTCCGGTACTGCATAGCCGCCGACACTGGTGGAAGAAGCTCCGGATATCTGAGAAATACCGAGATCAAGAACCTTTTCTCTTGTTTTCTGTGATTCTCTTGTAGAGATAATCATACCGGTATATGGTACAGCTATTCGCAATACAGCAACAATTTTTGTAAATATCTCATCACTGATGGCATTTGAAAATTCATTCGGATTTATATCGTCAGCAGGACAGATACGTGGAACACTGATTGTATGCGGACCAACGCCGTGAACCGCCTCCAGATGCTCAGCATGCATTAAAAGTCCTACAAAGTCATAACGATACATATTCAATCCAAACAATACCCCACAGCCGACATCATCAATACCGCCCTCCATGGCACGATCCATTGCCTCCGTGTGGTAGGCATAGTTTGATTTCGGTCCGTTTGGATGCAGCTGTTCATATGATTGCTTGTTGTAGGTTTCCTGAAACAGGATATACGTACCAATTCCTGCTTCCTTCAGCTTTCGGTAATTATCCACAGTTGTTGCCGCGATATTTACATTCACTCGGCGAATAGCTCCATTCTTATGCTTGATGCCATAAATCGTTTTAATACTCTCAAGCACATATTCAATCGGTGAGTGAACAGGATCCTCTCCTGTTTCCAGAGCAAGTCGCTTGTGTCCCATATCCTGCAGGGCAATAACCTCCTGCCTTATTTCTTCCTGCGTCAGCTTTTTCCTTCGAATATGCTTGTTCTTATAATGATAGGGACAGTATACACAGCCGTTAACACAGTAGTTGGAAAGATACAGCGGAGCAAACATAACAATGCGATTGCCATACAGCTTCTGCTTGATCTGTTTTGCCAGCGTAAACATCTTTTCATTTTCCTCAGGAAGATCACATTCCAATAACACCGCAGCCTCTCTGTGTGTAAGCCCCTTACAATCTGCGGCTCGCTCAATCAGGGAGCTGATCAATTCCTTATTGTGTTTGTTTTCCTGTGCAAAGCACAGTGTTTCTTTGATTTCCTCATCGTCAATAAATTCCGTTGCTTTCAGTGAATGTTTATTGTACATATACGTTTTTCCTCTAACTTTCTTATACTGTCGCCGCGATCTGTTACGAGTTCATATCCAATACGCTTCATACGATTGGAAAGACATACTCTGCATTCGGCTGCTTCATCACCGGTACAGATTTTATCATCATACAGCATGTATTTCTTTCTCACAGCTATCGGACTGAGATTGGGCATCACAACGTTGGCACCTGCTAAAATCCCCTGTTCTCTTCCCTGTGGATCAATCGTACCCAGAGCTGTAGTCGCCGGAAGAAGTACATCCGGCAGGATCAGACGGATAATGGAAAGCAGTGTCAGTGTCAGCGTGAAGCTGCCGGCCGGTTCATTGTGAAACGGTGTATCATGATGCGGAAGAAAAGGCCCGATTCCCACCATTTCCGGCTGAAGCTCCTTCATGAAATGCAAATCCTCTACAATATGCTTCAGCGTCTGTGAGGGAGAACCGACCATGATTCCGCAGCCGGTCTGAAAACCGATCGCCTTCAAATCTCTTAAGCACTGCTTGCGATGCTCACTGGTAAGCTCTTTTGGATGCAGACAACGATAATGCTGTGCATTGCTTGTTTCATGACGCAGCAGGTAACGATCTGCACCTGCATCATAATAGCGCTGATAGCTCTCCTTCTCTTTTTCTCCAAGTGATAAGGTGATAGCACAATCCGGATACCGCCGTTTTATATCAGTTATGATTTCAATCAGAAGCTCATCCGTATAATATCCATCCTCCCCGGACTGCAGGACAAAGGTACGAAATCCAAGATTATAGCCTTCATCACAGCAGGTAAGGATATCCTCTTTTTTCAGACGGTATCTTTGCGCATGGGAATTGCTGCGGCGGATACCGCAGTAATAGCAGTCATTGCGACAGTAGTTGCTAAACTCTATCAATCCACGGGTATACACCTTATTTCCATAGTATCTGTGCGCTGTTTTTCTTGCATACTCCGCAAGCAGATTTCTTATTTCATTCTCACCATGATGTATAAGTACCTCAAGAAATTCTTCATCTCTTAGCCAGCCTTCCATATATAGCTTTTCGATCAGAAAAGAAACATTATCCATCTATATTCTCCATCACATTGGAATACAGTGCCTTTGTACTGACACCCTCTAATTTCCCCAGTTTACCGGATAATGCAGAAATGACAGGCTGAGGTGCATCTATGATAATACTGATAACAGAAATCCCTCTTTTCTGATACGGCACTCCCATACGACCAAGAATATATTGTGCATATTCATGAAGTATGGAATTGATTTTTTCAGCAGACTCCGTATTTTCGACAATGATACCGATAACAGCAACTCTAGTTTCCATAACATCCTCCTCCATTAAAAAAATTCTTGTCCTATGAAAAAACAAGAATACAGTAAAAAACTATTTGCATTCCCGTCTTTTTCCTCAGGCTGTTCCTTTAGAAGCAGATCGTCAGCGATCGATGTTTGATGTTTACGGTCAGTACCACTTTCCGCTCACTTCAACATCTTGATTATAACACCTTGTTTATTTGTTCACAAGTAATATAGTACTATGTACTTAAAAAACTAAAATAATTTCCAATACATAAAGAAAAGAAGAAGACATTGCTGCGTACTCCCTCTTCCTATTCTTACATTGGATGAAATGCGTCTGTTTTTCGTTCAATCAGAACTGCAAATTGTTTAGACTCCATGTTTTTATTGTATTTCTCAGATTTATCTTATCCCTATTTTTCAATTGCAATCAGGTAGGTCGCAAATGCATAGGAAAGATTACGAATCAGCGATAAATCATCTTCATTCCATTCATGAATTCTTCGATCATTCATACCAAGTACACCAATCATTCTATGATCATACAAAATCTGATGCTGCAGTGTTGCCTGAATTTGATATTGTTCATACGCATTTATATAACGGATATCATTTACGTTAATCTGATTCTGATAGTAAAGGTGTCTGTCATCAAAAGCCTTTAGGTATGCTGGATCCGTCTGAATATGAACATGCTTGGATGCCTTATTCCTTTCCAGGTCATATATATAAACTCTGCCCATGGAATATGCTTCATTTTCAAAGCGAAGCAGAAATATATTTTTCACATTCATGGAACGGCAGATAAATTCCATCGTCTGTGCCAGCAGCTCATCCCGTTTATCGAATACATTCAGCATTTCAAATACCTTTGGCAGAATATCATTGACGGTGACCTCATGGCGGTCCTTGCGCTTTTCTTTTTTCTGCATGATCTGACTGAAATAGTCATTTTTATAGACAACAAACTGGTCACGCCCATTTGCCTTAGCTTCATAAAGAGCATGATCTGCTTTCATAAAGATATCTTCAAAATCCTTTTCTGTATCCACAATACAAATTCCCATACTGACAGTAAGCTGCTTCTGCAGCTTACTGATATTCAGATTGCGTATATTATCTATAATACGTAAAGCATTCTTTTCAATATCCTCAATACATGAGATATGATTCAGATACATACAAAATTCATCACCGCCGATTCTGCCGACTAGATCTTCCTCTCTTAGATTATTCTGAAGATTAGCTGCGACCTTCATGATTACCTGATCACCCACAAGATGTCCACAGGTATCATTGATAATTTTGAAATTATCAATATCCAGTATAAAGAAAGCACCCTTTTCGTCTGCTCTTTTACCACGAATCGCCTCCAGCACATGGTTGCGAAAGGCAGTTTTATTCAATACCTCGGTAAAGGGATCCAGTTTGTTGCTGCGAAGAAGCTCTTCATTTCGCTGCAGGATAATATGCTGTTCGTAGAGTGCGTTTTCCAAATCCATTTTATTCATCATACTTTGCAGATTATTGCGTTTTTCCTGCTCTCTGGCCTTTCGGTTGAGACGATAGGCTTCCAGCAGATGGAGAAATAGTTCCTCTTTGGAGCAAAATTGCATTGCCAGCTCCACCTTGATATCTGCTAGTCTTGCGGAATTGATAGAGTTTGGATGATGAGATTCCATTTTTTCAAGATTGCGATATAGCAGATATGCCTGATCCTTTAATTTTAATGAAATGCAGATGTGAATACAATCCATATAGTTTCTCACTGTATTTTTATAATCAGATGTATGGGGAGCAGCCTCCAGAAAGTCATATAATCTTTGCTTTAATTTCGCTATATCCTTTCTGTGCCACAATTCGAATATGCTGATCATGATTCTATTCTCTGTCAGTACCACATGGTCATTGTCTTTGAAATAGCGTAAGAATGTTTCATACCAGGAGCTGCCTCTGCTGCGCGGTTCATTTTCATATATACCATCAGAATATTCGTTAATATAATACCGTCATTCAGTGAAAATTCAAGATGCATTTTTCTTCGTTCCTGAAATGCCCGTATGAAGTATTCAATTCCTCTTTGTTCACAATCGATATCATGGAACAAAGTTCCCAGATTGTTAATAATCGCATAATGATATTCGAATTCCGGATGATCCATTGTGAGATAATAAGCCTTTAGAAGAAAATGCAGGGAGGTGAGAAAATCCCCCAGATCAGAATAAACGATTCCCTGTAGATTATGTATGTATGCAAGAATTTTCAGATATTCATTTTTTTCACAGTATTCCTCACTTTGAAAGCAGTGCTGAAGACATTCTTTGTAATTTCCTCTTGAAAATTCATAATATGCCTGAAAATACAATGCAGCTGCAATGTAGTAGGGATCCTGATGAAGCTGCGCAATTTCCAGTAGCCGGGAAGCCTTTTGAAGAATCTCCTCCGGTCTCCCCTGTTTGCGCAGTATAAGAAGCTGTTCTTCAAGCTCTGTAGCTTCTTTTTTATAAACTTCCATGCTCATCCTCTTTTCTTTAATTAAAAAAACTCACATTCGACAAATTTCGCATATGGAAAGGGAGCCATGCTGTCTTGCATGACTCCCTGTTTTTTATGCATTATCTTCGCTGTAAACGATTTTCAGACGCCGCTGATTACCTTCACCTTCACTGACGGTAGCAATATGCTTCATATTGGCTAAATAGTTGTGAATAGCCTTTCTTTCATCGGCCGGCATAGGATCCAGTGTTGCATCAGTTTTTGTCCTCTGTACGCTTTTCGCAACTCGAAGAGCCAATGAACAAACTTTCTGATATTTCTCTTCCTTATATCCGTTGATATCAATCAGTACACCAATCCGGCGCTTAAACTCACTGGAAGAAGCAGATTTCAGAACAGTATTGACTGCCTGTAATGTCTGTCCGTTCTTTCCAATCAGAATAGCGTTGTTCTCAGCGTCCAGATTAACACGGAAATATTCACCGTCATCCACCACATCAATGGACACTTCCATATGAATACCTTCGAAATAGGTCTGCAGATATGCTTTCATGAATTCACGAATATCATTTCTACAGTAAGCCGTTATGGTTGTTTTGCTGCCAAGACCCAGAAAGCCTGAGGTTTCTTCTGTAACATTATAAGTGAGCTCTTCTACGCTTACTCCCTTATCCTCGGCAGCCTGCTTCAATACATCTTCCAGATTTTTGCCAGTATACGATTTCATCCTGTTATCCTCCTAATCTTTGATAAAGAATTTGTGGATTACAATATTTTGGATAACTCTTGCAAGAGAGTTTACCAGCCAGTAGAAGGACATACCCAGCGGCCAGTTGATTGCAAAGATGGCAATCATACCGGTACTCATGTACATCATCATGTTCATGGAGCCCATCATACCATTTCCGCCCTTTTTCTTAGGCTCTGCATATTTTTTCTCTTTGACATGCATCTTTTTCTTTCTGTGTTCCTGCAGCCACTGCGGCATTTTGAAGGACAACAGCTGGAAGGCTACCATCAGAACAAAGATGACAACATACCAGTAATTACCTAAGTTAAACCCTTCGATCGGCGTCTTAGCCAGGTTGATTCCCTGGAAGGAACCGGTTACCACGCTGTACGCGCGCATCGTCGCCTGATACATACCCAGAATTACCGGGAACTGTATAAACGTTACCAGCAGTGTTCCAAACGGATTGATTTTGTATTTGCTGTAGAGCGCCTGCATTTCCTGCGCCTGCTGCATCTTGGAGCGGTCATCGGTTTTGCCTGCATATTTCGCCTGAATCTTATTCATTTCCGGCTGAATGGACTGCATACGCTGTGATGCTACCTGTGATTTGATTGAGAACAGGAAGATCAGCAGCTGAATCAGGAAGGTCGCTGCAATGATACCGATACCTGCATCACTGAAATCTGCTACAAAGTTAATCAGGAATGCAATCGGCCATACGATCAGCCCGTTGAACCATCCCTCGTCCATTGCATCCGAGAATGTTGTTTTTTCGATTGTAATCAAATCATCTGCTTTATAATCCTTATACTTCTTTTGAAGTTCTTTGTCGTCTGGAATGTCAACATCTCCGCGTTTCACCTGAACGTCATTGTTCGTGTAAATGGAATTGACATATGTCTTACCATTCTGCCCACGCGGAACACTACATCCGGTCAGTGTCACGACCATCAGCATAACGACCAGAAGAAACTTCTTTTTGTTTCTAAAAAAATCTTTCATCTTTTTGTCTCCTCGCTAAGTTTGCCTACCTTTATATTTTAACTTTTTTAACCAATCTTTCCAAGAGTTTTTTGTTGTTTATATAATTTTCTTCATGATATTTTACGCGAACGAGTATAATCGTATCAAATTTCTCTTCAAAACTGTAAATATCCTGTACCATCATGCGTACCTGACGCTTGATTTTATTACGTACAACTGCTTTTCCCATTTTCTTACCAACGGAAATTCCTACTCTTGCATGATCTTCTTTTCGCGGCTTCACATAAATAGCAAAGGAAGGACAGGTGTAAAATTTTTTGTAATTCATAATCTCGGCGAATTCCTGGCTTTTTTTCACACGATATTCCTTTTTCATGCAGTTCTTCCTTTCTGTCTTCCGCTTCCCTGATGCCGTTTTCTGCCTGCTATACGCTTTCACAGCATCATACGCTTAATCATAGCCTAAATCAGGGGAAAAAGCAATAACGTACAGCAGGAAAGCACCTGAAACAGAGGAAGCCTTCACTTTGACAAGGCGAAAAAAAATCACCACAGGGTGATTTTTTATGCTGATAACACTTTTCTACCTTTGGCACGACGACGCGCTAATACTTTACGTCCTCCTACTGTAGCCATACGGGCTCTGAATCCATGAGTTTTCTGGTGTTTTCTTTTGCTCGGTTGATATGTTCTTTTCACAAGAGCCACCTCCACTTCTTCTTTATCATTTTATACAAATTGAGCATTGCTTTAAAATTATACATAAAAACTCTGTCAAAGTCAATAATTCATTAAAAATATTTGAAAATACGTTTATTTGTCAATCCATGCCATTTTTCGACAGAAGGCATGTGTAAAAATAGGGAACAGCAGCACGATAAAAGCAGAAACCACTATAAATATAAAGATACTTGCATAAAAAAATAAAACGGTGGAGATCAGTGCCTGAAGCAGCAGCATGATGCCGTAAACAATTCTGGTTTCCACACGCAGGCTCATAACTGCGTACAGGAAGATAATTCTTGCCGCTACAACCACAGCGAGAATTCCGAAGAAAACGGATAGGGAAGAAAGCTTATCCGCAATCAAAACAAATGAAAGCAGTGCCAGAAACAGCTCCAGCAGCAGACTCATCTGATAGGTAGAGGCAAGACGGTGCTGAATCATGCGTTTTGTACTTTTTTCAAACCAGTTCATATCATCACATCCTATATAATCATCTCATCTATTATATAGGAAGTTGAAAAAGAACACAATTCACTTCGCAAATTGTCCTGTATATTATCATTCAGAGGGTTTTCAACAAAACACTCCGTTTACGGTGGAAAACTTGGCTTTCAACTCCAATTCATAATATGAAGCAGAGGATATCAGCTGTTTATCCCGATGCAAGAGATTTTCCACGATTCTTCCACAAGAATACATATCATAGTTTTCCACCATATGTGGAAACTGTAGAAAAGCTTCTCATAACCTTTATTTATCATACTTTTCATGTGTATACAATGATGGAAAAGCATCTGTTGATATCCATTGTTTTCCACTTTTCCACAAAATACAGGATTCCACACTTCCTGTTTCCCCATTTTTTCCATATGGAAAGCTGTGGAAAGTGGAGAAACTCCTTTATTTATCCTGTTTAAAGCATGTTTTCCTGTGGATAACCTATGTGTGTAAACGGAATCCACCGGAAATCCTTCAGAAAACGTGTCCTGTCCGGTGGAAAACTGAATCAGTATTCTCCTTCACTTTCCATAAACAAATTATTTCCATTTTTTCTACATGACAGCAGCACTTTTTTACATATGCTGTGATTCCCTTTATCTTAATCAGAATAGCCGTGGTATTTTTCCACAATCTATAGTAAAATATAAGGTGCATGAAAAAGGAGTCGTTT